>NZ_JALKFS010000005.1 GCF_023051145.1 Williamsia sp. DF01-3 | reverse complement strand
GTCTAGCGGACGATCAGCGTGGTATCAGTCTACGCGGTTCGAACACACATTCGATAGTCATCTATTTGGATGAACCCGGCCCGGAACCCGCGGACAAGCGGGAACGTCAAAGGCGGGAGGACGATCGGCATCCACGAAAACTGAAGCAGGAGAGCCGTTATGAGCAGACTGGTGAGCCAAGGCGCTATACACCCACCTGGAAATCAGCGGGCCGCGTGCGTCAACCCGCGATGGGCGCAGGGGCCTCGGGGTAGTCCACCCGATGGTGGCAACCCCGCGACTCTTTTCGGGCCAAAGCGCCGGCGACCACCAATCGTGCGGTGGCGGTCAGGGCAGCATCTTCGTGGTCGGCACCATCCAGCAGTGGCCGACGCGGCACCGCGTCGAGGTGGTCGGCGAGAGCCATCAGCCCTGAATGGTCGCGAGATAGGGCCGCGCTCGCGGACATTCGGTCCTGGAGGTCTCGACGTGGGGCGACAGGTGCGTCGAGCTCGGTCGCGACGTCCGGTCGCAAGGCGCCTGGGCGTCCGGCTCGGCCGGCGGCTGCCTGCGCGACCCGCAGTCCCATCACCAGTCCTTCGAGCAAACTGTTGGACGCCAACCGATTTGCACCATGAAGGCCTGTCCGGGCGACTTCGCCTGCGGCAAACAATCCAGGAACGGTGGTGGCGCCCTCGGTATCGGTGACAACACCTCCACAGACATAGTGAGCGCCGGGCACCACCGGGATGAGGTCGGTGGTGGGGTCGATGCCAATTGCTGCGACACCGGCGGTGACTGTGGGGAAGCGGCGGCCGAAGTTCGCGATGTGGCGGGCGTCGAGGTAGACGCAGCGGTGGCCGGTGCGCGCCATGGCGGCACCGACCGCGTTGGCGACCACGTCGCGCGGAGCGAGATCACCGAGGGGGTGTACGCCTTCGGTGACCGAATTACCTTCGCTGTCAACGAGTCTTGCGCCCTCGCCGCGTAGTGCCTCGGTGATGAGTGTGCGCCTGCCGCGTTGCCCGGGGCGGTACAGCATCGTGGGATGGAATTGGATGAACTCCATGTCCGAGACCGCCGCACCAGCCCTGTGCGCCAGGGCGATGCCGTCACCCGTCGAACCGAGTGGGTTGGTGGTGGCCGCATAGAGGTGCCCGACCCCGCCGGTCGCGAGAATCAGCGTGGGCGCCAAGATGTCTCGGAATGAGCCGCCGGAGCGTCCGACGCGCACCCCGACCGCTGCGCCGTGCTGGTCCTGCAGAATCTGCTGGGCATACGATTCGTCGAGCACGGTGATGCTGGGTTGGGCGAGCGCGCGCACCGCCAAGGACCGTTGCACCTGCGCACCAGTGGCGTCGCCGCCGGCGTGAATGATGCGACGAACGCTGTGTCCACCTTCTCGCGTCCGCAGGAAGCGCCCGTCGTCCCCGATGTCGAAGTGCGCGCCCCAGCTGACCAAGGCCGAGACCGCGGCGTGGCCCTCCGAGAGGATGGACTCGGTGGCTACAGGGTCGGTGAGACCGGCACCCGCGACCACGGTGTCGCGGGTGTGCAGTGCGACCGAGTCCTCCGCGTTGGTGGGCTCCACCACGGCGATGCCACCCTGCGCGAAGTAGGTGGCGGTGTTCGGTGCCGGATCGTCGGGACGCCAGCCGCTGCCCTTGTTGAGAACGATCACCGCGAGCCCGGATTCGGCGGCTCGAACGGCCGCGGTGAGGCCTGCGACACCCGCACCGACCACTACGAGATCAGCACGCAGCGCAGCGTCGGCAACCATGGCTGAGGAGTCTATCCGTCAGCGTTTGACCAGCGATATCCGCAAGTCGTCGAGGGGGACTTCGGTGCCGTCAGGCGTGGTCAGTCCCACGTGCACGGGCTCACCCGTCACGTTGGATTGCAGCTGCAGCGGCTTGCCCTTGGGCTGGAAATACTTGTCTCCCCACTGCATGAGTCCGAACAGCACGGGAACCAGGTCGGTGCCCATCTCGGTGAGCCGGTACTCGTATCGCGTGCGTTGACCAGGTTCCTGATACGGCGACTTCTCCAGGAGACCTGCTTCGACAAGTGCTTTGAGTCGCGCGGATGCGACTGCGTCGCTGACACCGACCCGCCGCGCGAATCCGTCGAAACGAGTCGTGCCGTACATGGCCTCACGCATGATCAGCAATGCAGTCCTGGTCCCGACCACCTCGAGGGCGCGGACTATCGAGCACCGGTCGCCCGGCGTCCACCGATCGAGGTCGGCCAACTTCTCGTCGAGAACTGCAACCATGGCAGCAACTATACGCGGCCTGACTTCGTCTGACAGCAGTCAGAAGGAAGCTTCGGCTACTCCAAGACAAGGCAGAACGGGTGGCCCACCGGGTCGAGGTACACCCGGAAACCGGGATGTTCCTGACCCTCGACCTTGCGCGCTCCGAGGTCGAGTATCTGTGGTTCGGCCGACTCGAAGTCGTCGACCTGGATGTCGAGATGGAACTGCTGACTGCCGTTGGGGTCGGGGAACTGCGGGGGTACATAGCTGGTTGATGGTTGAAATGTCAGTTTCGCTTTACCCAAACCACAATCGAGCGTGACCCATTCGGGATCGCTTGTATCCAGCTCGCCACCGAGAACATGCTGGTAGAACCGCGCGAGCCCGACCGGATCCGGTCCGTCGAGGGCAATGGCATTAACGAAACCGATCATCAAAACTCCCAACTCGTGTGTCGGACTCGCCACAGCATCGCGATGAGGCCAAGATGTAGCGGTGGCGACCGAATTCGACCTGTGTTGGTCCACGGTAATCGCTGCCTCCGACACGTATGAAGCGTTTGTGCACGCGCCGGAGAACGGCTGGGTTCAACGATGCCGCCTGGGGCTCGGTCACGACGGGACGCACGGTAGTGACGGGGGAGCCGAGCCGCCCGATGCGCGGCGGACCTGGGTGCTGTGGCTCGACGGCCAGCCCGGCCAGCGTCTGGCGGAGCTCGAGAGCTGTGTGGCATCCGACGGAGTTCACGGAGGCAGTTGCGTTCTGTTCGCCGACCATGGTGGACCCCACCGATTCGCCCCGCCCTCGAAGATGCGTGGCTTCGGGGCACCGTACCGGTCGGAGCCGCAAATCAGCCGGAACGGTTCTCGCAACGGCACCCTCGTCACCGTCGGTGATGTCGCGTCTCGCGAAATGGCACCAGAGGCCCCACCTCGTCGACACCGCGAACCCGACCCGGAGCAAGAGGAGACGGCGGAGTCACCCCGGGACCCCGCGTCGAGCGGAGTGAGTCCGGCCGGTGATCAACCGGAGTCGGACCGGGCGGCCGGCCACTCGCGTACGCCCACGGTCGACGAAGCGCTACTCGCGGTCGCGGATGCCCTGACCGATCTGGCGCGTGCGTTGCGTCATCGCCCTGCTGAACCGCAACGGTGAAACTCGGGACGGTTACGCACCCGGCCGGGCATCGAGCCTCGACCGCGCCATATCCGACGCGCTTTCGCCGAGCGACAACCAGATTGCGGCGATGTCGTCGATCAACTGATTGCGCTCGACGGAAAGGTCGCCGTTGACCCACGACAAGATCGTCTGTGCGGTACCGCCGATGACAAACGCCGGGGCCGTGAAGGCCAGAGAGTCCTGTTCCAGTTCGACGTCGTGGATGCGTCGTGCATGGTCGACGAGGATGGCCGTCAAACCCCCGATGGCAGCCCGTCGGGTGTCCTCCTGACCTGCGGACGTCGGTACGCCGCCGAGTAGGACAAGCGCCTTGCGCCGATCGGTGCCCAGGACGTCGACCAATGCGCCCACAGTGTTCTTGGCCTGCACCTCAAGAGGCGAGTCGAGTGTCGCGAGATACGCCGCAACGGCCGCACCGCCGACGTCGGCGGCGACGCTGTCGATGACGGCGTCGGCGAGCCGGTCGAGGTCGTCGAAACTCTCGTAGAAGTACCGCTTGTTCAGTCGGGCCTGAACACACAGGCTGGCGACGGTGGCAGACCGCCAGCGATTCTCGGCCATCTCTGTCAATGCCGCATCGATGAGACCGGACCGGCGCTTCTCGACACGTGCAGATGCGGAAGCGCCCCCGTAGTTCCGCGTGCTGCCGGTAGTCACGCCCACAGTTTTGCATCTTCGTCCGCCAAAGGTCTTGATTGCCCACGTCCATCTGGTACCGTCCCGTTCCAGATACAAATTGGAACAGAATTGTACCAAAATTGGGAGGCCACGTATGTCGGTGCAAGAGCAAGAGGTCGGCTCGTCGACGGGGGATGGGGAATCGGCTTCCGCCGTGTGTTCCATGGCCTCGGAGTTGCGGGAGTTGGCAGTCGCACGTCCGACCGTCGCCCGGGGAGCGGCGTGGCAATACATCAAAGAACTCGGTGCCCGAAACGACAGAGAAGCGTTGGCGGAGTTGTTCGGTGAAGGTGTGGCCCCCGACGGTCCGGACGGCAAGATGGAGGGGTTGATCGTCGGCAAGCTGTTCGGCATACCCGAGGCCCACCTGGCCAACCCTTTGATGCGCATCAACCCGACATGGCGGGGAAAGACCTTCGACCTGGGCGCCGGAACGGGATTCAACAGATTGGCGCTGATCGCTCGGCTGGCGATGCCGGTTGTCGCATTCGGGTACCGCGGGCTGCGGCGCGGACGGGGCGAGGTGGAGGGTTTCGACTTCGAGCACGCGATCGACAAAGGCTTGATCGAGCCCCGAGTCATGGTGCGCGCCCTCGACTACGGTGTGCCGAAGTACAAAAATCCCGGTGTCCGCACCTTCCCGATCAAGAGGACGCGCGACGAGATCGTCGAGCTGGTTCCCGGGGTCTATCTGGGGCGTGCCCTGCTGACCATGCCTGGTGGTGAGATCCGCCTCATCGCCTACTTCGCGCTGCGTGAGCCGATCGGCAGCCCCCTGTGATCGACCTCGATGGTGCCCGCGTCTGTGTCACGGGCGGTGCTCGCGGGATCGGTCGCGCCACAGCAGCCGCCTTGGCCGAGAAGGGTGCCATCGTGACGATCGGCGACATCGATATCGATGCTGCTTCGGCTACGGCCGATGAGCTGGGAGTCCGGGCAGAAGCTCTCGATGTCACGGATGAAAAGAGCTTTCGAGAGTTCTTGCTGGCCGCCGCGGACGGCCACGACATCGACATGCTCGTGAACAATGCCGGCATCCAACTGATGGGTCGCTTCGTCGATTCCGAACTCCAGGCGCTGCACCGCGAACTCGCCATCAATCTCGGCGCGGTGGTGACGGGAACCCACCTGGTGCTGCCCCACATGATCGCCCGCGGCCGGGGTCACATCGTCAACGTCTCATCGATGGCCGGCAAGGTCTCGACACCAGGCATGGCGACCTACTGCGCTTCCAAGTTCGGAGTGGTCGCACTCTCACGTGCCATCCGCGCCGAGATCGTCGGCACCGGGGTGAGCGTGACGACGGTGATGCCCGCTGCCACCCGGACCGACCTGACCTCGGGAGTGACTTTGCGCCTGCAACCGACACTGGAGGCCGACGACGTCGCGGCGGCGATTGTCGCCAGCGCCGGTCACGGTAGATCAGAGGTCACGGTCCCTCGTTGGCTGGCGCCGATGGGCGTGGTCGAACAGGGTGTGCCGGAACGGCTTCTGCTGCAGGCCAAGCGACTCGTGGGTGGCAAGGAACCGGGTGCGTTCGATCCGGGCGGTCGCCGGGCATACCTCGACAGGACCCAGATCCGATGAGGCCTACGCGGGCAGGGGTCACCGACACTCTGCAGCGGGGTTCGGCCCGCCTGGCCTCGCTGTACCCGTCTCCGGCGGAACCGCTCGCCGCACCCCCCGAAGGCCGTGGACTCGAACCTGTCATGGGCAGCTACGGCATTCCCGGTCTGGGACACGTATTGGAGAGCATCGCCCATCCTCTCGACTTCGGGCGTGAGCGATACCGCCGGTTCGGGCCGGTGTCGTGGACCGGGGCCGTCGGCTTCCGAGTTGTCACCGTGACGGGCCCGGAAGCGCTGCAGGAGGTCTGGCTCGACAAGAACAAGGTGTTCTCGAGCGAGAGGGGATGGCACCCCGTGATCGGCCCCTTTTTCCATCGGGGCCTCATGCTGCTCGATTTCGACGAGCACATGTTCCATCGACGAATCATGCAGCAGGCGTTCACGCGTCCCCGTCTCGACGGCTACTTGGCGTTGTCGCGGCCACTCGTGTCCGGGATCCTCGCCACATGGGCCCCTGGCGAGCAAGTCCCTGTGTTCGACCACACCAAGGAGTTGCTGCTCGCGATGGCGAGTCAGGTGTTCGTCGGCGAGCCCCCCGACAGCTCGACTGCGACTGATCTGTCGCGCGCGTTCGACGACGCGGTCCGGGGAGCGCAAGCGGTTGTCCGTCAGCCGGTTCCCGGTGGGCTGTGGGCTCGCGGTCTACGGGGCAGGCGGACTCTGGAGCAGTACTTCCGGACGGCCGTACCGAGACGCCGTGGTCACACCGGCGACGACTTGTTCACCGTGTTGTGTCAGTCGCGCACCGACGAGGGCAACGTCTTCACCGATGAGGACGTCACCAATCACATGATCTTCCTGCTGATGGCGGCGCACGACACCAGCACCATCGCGCTGTCCATGCTGCTCTATCACCTCGGCAAAGACCCTGAGTTGCAGCAGAACCTGCGAGAGGAGGTCGCCGCCCTTCCTGCCGATGCATCGATGGACGAGCTCAACTCCGCGCACCTGCTGGACTGCGCCTTCAAAGAGTCACTGCGGATGTATGCGCCTGCGGGGACGCTGTTCCGTCAGGCCATGTCCGACACCAGCATCCTGGGCCATCACATACCTGCGGGCACCGAGATCGCACTGAACGTACATCTGTCGATGCGATTGGACACGTGGTGGTCGCGGCCAGACGTCTTCGATCCCGGTCGCTTCGATGACCCTGCAGTTCTGAAGG
The DNA here is from genome assembly GCF_023051145.1 of Williamsia sp. DF01-3. Taxonomy (NCBI): domain Bacteria; kingdom Bacillati; phylum Actinomycetota; class Actinomycetes; order Mycobacteriales; family Nocardiaceae; genus Williamsia; species Williamsia sp. DF01-3. The sequence goes on along the minus strand of NZ_JALKFS010000005.1, from coordinate 5,243,162 downwards.
AGATGCATCGCTACGCGTGGTCGCCCTTCGGTGCGGCGCCCACAAGTGCATCGGGATGCACTTTGCGGCCATGACCGTCAAAGCGGTGCTGCATCGCCTTCTCCTCGACTTCTCTTGGACGGTGCCCCGCGACTATGTACCTCTGATGACCTGGGGAACCGGTCCGATGCCCGCTGACGGACTGCCGGTTCGGCTCCGCCGGATTCGATGATCACGCCGCGACCTATCAGCCCAGCCTCCCGTCCCCGCGCCTGACGGGCCGATTGACTCGATCCCCGCACCTGGGCAGTTCCGACCGCTCCACTCCTCGACTTGGGTACGGTAGGGGGTATGGTAAACCGGTGAGAACAACGGGCGAAAGAGGGCACATGGCCGACGAGCACCAACACCACGGCTACATCAACCGCAAGGACGACTACCTCGAGCGGCTGCGCCGTATCGAAGGGCAGGCCCGTGGGTTGCAGCGGATGGTCGAAGACGAGAAGTACTGCATCGACATCCTCACCCAGGTGGCGGCGATGACCAAGGCACTACAAGCGGTGAGCCTGGGACTGCTCGAGGAGCACATGTCGCATTGCGTCGTCGACGCAGCCCGCCAGAGCGAAGAGCAGGGTCAGGAAAAAGTCAAAGAGGCCACCGAGGCGATCGCCCGGCTGGTCCGGTCGTAGAAGGAGGGTGAACATGAGCGCGCAGACCTACACGGTGGTGGGGATGACATGCCAGCACTGCGTCGCATCGGTCACCGAGGAAGTGTCCGAGGTGCCCGGTGTGGACAAGGTGGACGTGGACCTGGACAGCGGCGGGCTCACCGTCCACAGTGAGCAGCCGGTGGGCCGGGACGAGATCGAGGCCGCGGTGCACGAGGCCGGATACCGGCTGGGCTGAGCAATGAGTTCGACTACGCCGACGAGTTCTACCGGAGACGCGAAAGCGGCTCTCCCACAAGCACATGTCGACCTCGAGATCGCTGGGATGACGTGTGCCTCGTGTGCCAACCGCATCGAACGCAAGCTCAACAAGCTCGACGGCGTGCAGGCGACGGTGAACTACGCGACCGAAAAGGCAAACGTCGCGTATTCCGATCCGGTCGCCACCGGCGACTTGATCGCTGCTGTCGAGGCGGCCGGCTACCGGGCGAAAGCGATCGAGGAGCATCCCGATTCCGCCGTCGACGACCACGATGACGACGGCCATGATCAGGAACTGAACCGCCTGCGTCATCGCACGCTGGTCAGCGTCGCCCTCTCCGTTCCCGTGATCGCCATGGCGATGATTCCGCTTCTGCAGTTCGACAACTGGCAGTGGCTCTCGTTGACACTCGCAGCGCCTGTGGTCGTGTGGGGAGGCTGGCAGTTCCACCGGGCGGCAGCGATCAACCTGCGTCACGGCGCTGCGACGATGGACACACTCGTGTCGGTGGGAACCATTGCCGCGCTGGGCTGGTCGCTGTACGCACTGTTCTTCGGAGCCGCAGGTGATCCCCAGACCGCACACGGCGGGATGGAGATGAGCTCCTCGGACGGGTCGGCCAACATCTACCTGGAGGCGGCGGCGGGAGTCACCACCTTCATCTTGGCCGGCCGGTTCTTCGAGATGCGATCCAAACGCCGTGCGGGAGCGGCCTTGCGAACGCTCCTCGGTCTCGGCGCCAAAGACGTGACCGTGCTCAGGGGTGACACCGAATCGCTGGTGCCCATCGGAGACCTGGCCGTCGGTGACCTGTTCGTGGTGCGGCCGGGCGAGCGGATCGCAACCGACGGTGTGGTGGAAAGTGGCTCGTCGGCAGTGGATGCGTCGATGTTGACCGGTGAATCGGTGCCGGTCGAGGTGAACGAAGGCGATGCGGTCGTCGGCGCAACGGTGAACGCCGGAGGGCGGATCACCGTACGCGCGACCAAGATCGGTAACGACACACAGCTCGCGCAGATGGCGAGGCTTGTGGAACAGGCGCAGAACGGCAAGGCCCAGGTGCAGCGTTTGGCCGACCGGATCTCCGGTGTCTTCGTTCCCGTGGTCATCGCGCTCGCGCTGGGCACCCTGGCGGTGTGGCTGCTGCTCGGATATGACGCTGCCGATGCCTTCACCGCGGCGGTCGCCGTGTTGATCATCGCGTGCCCCTGCGCACTAGGGCTGGCGACGCCGACCGCGTTGATGGTCGGGACCGGCCGCGGGGCCACGATGGGAATACTGATCAAGGGACCCGAGGTGCTCGAGTCCACCCGGCAGGTCGACACCGTGGTGCTCGACAAGACCGGCACCGTGACAACCGGTCAGATGACCTTGACGGAAGTTGCCGTCGCCGACGGTGAAGAGACCGATCATGTTGTGCGCGTGGCCGGAGCGGTCGAGAACGCGTCCGAACATCCGATCGCGCGTGCCATCGCCGACGGCGCACGCGAGCGCACCGGGCCGCTGCCTGCAGTTCGGGACTTCGTCAATTCCGCGGGCCTCGGGGTCCAGGGTGTCGTCGACGACGTGGAGGTGCTTCTGGGTCGACCACAACTGCTGACCGACCGAGGCAACGAGATACCCGGTGAGCTGGTCGCCGCATTCGAGCGGGCGGGTTCGGAAGGCCAGACTGCTGTCGCGGTCGCCTGGGGCGGACGCGCCCGCGGCGTGCTCGTGGTCTCCGACGTGGTGAAGGCGACGTCGCGGCAGGCCGTTGCGGAGTTGGTGGACCTCGGTCTCGAGCCGGTGTTGCTCACCGGTGATCACGAGAGTGTCGCCAAAGCGGTTGCCGCACAGGTGGGAATCACCACAGTGATCGCGGGGGTATTGCCGTCTGCGAAGGTCGATACGATCAAGGACTTGCAGGCACAGGGAAAAACCGTGGCGATGGTCGGCGACGGTGTCAACGACGCCGCCGCTCTGGCTCAGGCCGACCTGGGACTGGCGATGGGCACGGGTACCGACGCCGCGATCGAGGCCGGGGACATCACCCTGGTCCGGGGTGACCTGCGGGCCGCAGGCGATGCGATTCGCCTGTCTCGCGCAACACTTCGCACCATCAAAGGAAATCTGTTCTGGGCGTTCGGATACAACGTGGCCGCACTGCCACTGGCTGCACTGGGATTGCTTAGCCCCATGATCGCCGGCGGGGCGATGGCGTTGTCATCGGTATTTGTCGTCGGAAACAGTTTGCGGCTGAGGAGCTTTCGCTGACGGTGGGACACCGGCCTACTGGTTGTCGAGGGCGGTGATCAGGGTGCGGACGATGGTGCGCGTGCTCTCGAGTTCGTCCATCGTGATGTGTGTGCGGGTGAGCAACCGGGACCTCTCGACGTCCGATTCCCGCACCAGTTCGGCCGGGATCGCGCCGCCGGCGCTGGTGAGTCGGAGTAGGGGTGAGGTCTGATGGTCGGGATTGTCCTGGCTCTCCAGAAGCCCTTCACGTACGAGGTCGCCGCAGACGCGATGCACGCTCTGGCGGGACAGGCCAAGGCGTCGTGCAGCTCCGGCCACCGTCGACGGTTCCGAGAGGACGCTGAGCACGTGCCAGCGGGCAACGGTCTGTCCGGTCCGTCGAGCCACGTCCTCACTCGTCCGGCGCGATGCGCCGGCGAGTTCGTAGACGTCGGCGATGAGCAATCGGTAAGCCTCCGCTTTGTTCACCTACCCAGCCTGGCATACGCGTCAGCAATCTGACAATATGTCAGCATGCTGACGGATTTCGGAGGCGGCAACGCCTTGGCCGCCCACTTGCATTCCCCTGGGCCGGCTCGGGGCGGAGCTGAGCATTTGTGGGCTTTCGGCAGATTCGTGGGGTCGTGGCACATTCGCTGGATACCGGCGGCGGCAACGGACTCTCCCGAACTCGACGGAGAGCTCCACTTCGGGTGGGTCCTGGGTGGTCGTGCGATCCAGGATGTGTGGATGGTGCCCGGGGCTGGTCTTGCGCCGCCGGAACGGGGGTTTCGAGCGTTCCACGGATCAACCATCCGGTTCTACGACCCGTCGATCGCAGCCTGGAGGTCAACGTGGGTGGAGCCGATCAATGCACGTGTTCGGAAGTTCGTCGGCGAGATAGGCGACGGAAATATCACTTTGACCAGCACAGATGACGAACCAGTGCTTCGGTGGCGCTTTGCCGACATCACCGACAACACCTTCACATGGACAGGGGAGTTCTCCGACGACGGCGAGAACACCTGGACTCTCGAAGAGACGATGCTCGCCACCCGGGTTGCGTGACGGCCGGCTGTCGACAGGGCAGGTTCAGGCAGACACCGCTGGATTGGGGATCTGATCGAGTTCGGGTTCGTTTGCACCCTTGTCGAAGACGAGCGGATAGAGAATGCCGGCCAACAGTGCGCCTACAAGCGGCGCGACCCAGAACAACCAGAGCTGACCGGGCGCGCCATTGCCGTTGAAGAACGCCACCGCCGTCGATCGCGCCGGGTTCACCGAGGTGTTGGTGATCGGGATGCTGATGAGGTGAATGAGGGTGAGGGCCAGACCGATTGCGATGCCCGCGATGCCTTGCGGCGCTCGGGTGTCGGTGGCACCCAGGATGACGATGACAAAGATGGCGGTCAGCACGATCTCGGCCACGAGTGCGGCCCACAAGGTGTATCCGCCCGGCGAGTGGTCGCCGTAGCCGTTGGCGGCCATCGAACCCTCGGCCTCGAACCCTTCTTTGCCATTGGCGATGAGAAGGATGATCGCGCCGCCGATGAGGCCACCGATCACCTGCACGACGACGTAGCCCGGTACGTCTTTCCATTGAAAACGTCTGGCCAGAGCGGCGCCCACCGTGACGGCCGGGTTGAAATGTCCACCCGAGATGTGGCCGAGCGCGTATACGCCGGTCAGAACGGTGAGGCCGAAAGCGATGGATACGCCGAGGAACCCGATACCGAGCTGGGTCCCGTCGTCGTCCGCGATCACCTTCGCTGCGAAAACGGCGCTGCCGCAACCTCCGAGAACGAGCCAGAACGTTCCCAGTGCTTCGGCAGCTAACTTTTGAACTGTCGTCGGAGCAGACATTTTCGGATTACCTCCACTAGTGGTCTAGCTGTGGCACACGATTTAGACTCGGATGGAACGACGCGGTCACCTGACGATCTTTCCGTGAATCGGCTGGTTGCTCATCGAAAGTATTACCACCGTCACCCAATTCGTGAGCCCAGGATTGCGGATTGAAATGTCACAAAATGAAAATGCCCGCCGACAAGGTGAAGAATGAGGCCCAGTATGAGCAACGTGGTCAACGGTCCGGAAATCGATTGCTCACCGGCCCCCGGAGATCGGCATCACGTGCAGATCCTGACGTCGCGCGACGTTCCGTTGGGCGGTCCGCGTGCCATGACCGTCCACCGCACATTGCCTCAGCATGCCCGGTCCCTGATCGGGGCCTGGTGCTTCGCCGACCACTACGGCCCGGCGGATGTCGGGACCACGGGTGGAATGGACGTGCCACCACACCCGCACACCGGGTTGCAGACGGTGAGCTGGCTTTTCACCGGCGAGATCGAGCACCGCGACAGTTTGGGTGTGCACGCTTTCGTCCGCCCGGGCGAGGTGAACCTGATGACTGCGGGTCATGGGATCGCCCACTCGGAGGTCTCGACGCCCGACACCACCACGTTGCACGGCGTCCAACTGTGGGTGGCCCTTCCTGACGAATCGCGCGATACGGCGCGGAACTTCGAGCACTTCGTTCCCGAACCGATCGCACTCGACGGCGGCCGGGTGTGTGTCTTCATCGGCGATCTGCTCGGAAAGTCGTCGCCGGTCACCACGTTCAGCCCGCTGCTGGGCGCTCAGATCGATCTCGACATGGGTGCGTCCGTCACCATCCCCGTGCATCCCACGTTCGAGCACGGTGTGCTGGTGGACCAGGGCTCGGTCAGTGTGGAAGGAGCCGAGGTGGGGCAGACGGAGTTGGCCTACCTGGCTCCCGGGCACCACCACATCACATTGCAGAGTTCCGACGAACGCCCGTGCAGGATGATCCTGTTGGGCGGCACACCATTCGGCGAGGATCTGGTGATGTGGTGGAACTTCGTCGGACGCAGCCACGAGGAGATCGTGGAGTACCGGACGCAGTGGCAGGCGCAAGCCGACCGGTTCGGACACGTCGAGGGCTACGTGGGTGGCGTAGAGCGCCTGCCTGCACCGACATTGCCGAATGCCAGGATCAAACCACGTCTGGCCGCTGAGTCCTGATGTCGGTGGAATAGCGGATACCTCGGAAAGGTTGTCGTGGCATGACTCAAAACAGCTCCACCATCACCGACAAGACCGGCGCGCCTGTGACCGTTGCACCCGATCCGGACAAGCGCCGGTACACGGTCTCCGTGGACGGCGAGGTCGTCGGGTTCGCAGCCTACGCAGACCGCGAACAGAGTCGGGTTTTCTACCACACCGAGGTACAGGAGGCGTTCGGAGGACGCGGCCTGGCCACGATCCTCGTCTCAGAGGCGCTCGATGATGTTCGCGCACAAGGCAAGCGGATTGTTGCGGTGTGCCCGCTGGTCTCGGCCTTCCTGAAAAAGCATCCCGCTTACGCCGACATCACGGACCCGGTCACCAAAGACATCTTGACCTGGCTGGGCGCCTGACAGTCCGGCTCGGCGCCCGAATGCCGGTGTCAGGGGAGCCCGGCCAGGCGCAGTAGCGCTGCGCACGCGGCTGCGGCGGCCACGACAACCACGAAAGGCGCCCGGCGCCAGGCGAGGACGCCGCCGACGGCGACGCCGACGATGCGTGACGGCTCCGCGAAGTGCTGATCGTCGATGAGTGTGGAGGTCGCCACGAGCGCGGCCAGCAGGACAACGCTGCCGACGGTGGTGAGCCGGTGGACGTTCGGAGGTATCGTCACCCGAGCTGCGAGCACCGGCCCGACGAAGCGAAAAGCGTACGTGCCCAACGCCAATACCGCGATGCCGACGAGCAGGACGGGCGTCGAGGTGTTCATTCGATGGCCGCACGTCGACGGCGGGGGATCGGAACGACGAGCACCAGCGCAGCCAAAGCGAGTAGTACCGGTACGCCCACCGGGGTGAAGAATGAGGTGCCGACGGCGATGACGGCACCGGCGAGCGCGGCATTGCGGGTGGCTCGCTCGCGCATCGCGGGCAAGATGAGGGCGAGGAGGACCGCCGGGAACGCGGCGTCCAATCCGAAGGCGTCGGTGTCGGTGATGAGTGTGCCGCCCGCCGAACCGGCGAGGACCCCGACGTTCCAGGCGACGAAAAGTCCTGCGCCGCAGGCTCAATAGATCGCTCGGCGCATCTTCGGTGCGTCCTGCGCAAGCGTGAAGGCAACCGATTCGTCGATCATCAGGTGCGATCCGAGCAACCGCCATCCGAGGGACCTTCCGAGCACGTCGCCGATCGAGAAGCCGAACAGGATGTGCCTGGCATTGGCCAGCAACCCGGCGGCGACCGCGGCGAAGATCCCACCGCCGGCGGCGAGGATCGCGACAAATGTGAACTGAGATGCTCCGGCGAACACGACCACCGACATCAACAGGGGCATCCAGAGGGGGAAACCGCTGCTGACGGCGATCGCGCCGAAGGACAGTCCGACAACGCCCACGGCGACACAGACGAGTGCGACGTCGCGAGCGGTGGCGGCATCAAGCGAGATGCCGAGCCGCGGTGTTCGCCATATCGAACGCATGATCAACATGGTGAACGATGTCCGTGGTGTTCGTCAAGCCGAACGAAGGTAGTCTGAGCCGAACGGCACGGGGAGTTGTCGGCGAGACCGGAGGTCGGACATGGCTGGAGCGCCACTGCAGGCAATTGCCGCAGCACTGCAACGCGAACGGAAACGAACGGGGCTCTCGCTCGCCGAAGTGGCTCGCCGCGCGGGAGTCGCCAAATCGACGCTGTCCCAACTCGAGGCCGGCAACGGTAACCCGAGCGTGGAGACGCTGTGGGCGCTCAGCACCGCCCTCGATGTGCCCTTCGCCCACCTCGTCCAGCCGCCGACCCCACGCGTACAGGTGATCCGATCCGGTGAAGGTCCTGCAGTGGCGTCGGAGCAGTCCGACTACATGGCGACTGTGCTGGCCGCCTGTCCGCCACACGCCCGCCGCGACATCTACCTGATCACGGCGCAACCGGGCGAACCGCGGGTGTCCGACCCCCACATGGCCGGAGTGGTCGAGCACCTGGTGATGGGCAGTGGTCGAGCGCTTGTCGGACTCATCGATGACCCCATCGAGCTGGGCCCGGGCGACTACATCAGCTACCCGGGCGATCTGCCGCACACGTTCAAAGCCCTCGAACCGGACTGCACGGCGGTGCTCATCACCGAACACGTGTGACAGGTGTCGATGAAATAACGCCGCAGCACCGGTCCATACGGGTGAGAACAAACAACACCGGGACCGAAGGAGGTGCGGCGATGGCGGCAATCCGCCGCGGTATCAGCTTGCCCACCTTTGGCCCGCTGGCCGGACCCGATTCGGTCGCGCAGATCGCCCGCACCGCCGATGACCTCGGCTTTCACAGTGTGTCCTCGGCCGACCGTCTGTTGCTACCGGCCGACGCCGGACCCCTCGGCCAAGCCTGCCAGACGCCCCGGCCGGTGTGGGATTGCATCGAGATGCTGACCTGGGCCGCCGCGCACACCACCAGGGTCCGGCTCGCGACCACGGTGGTGCATGCGCTGTTTCAGCCGCCGGTGGTGCTGGCCCGGCGGCTGGCGACCCTCGATCGGCTCAGCGGCGGACGACTCGACGTCGGGATCGGCCAGGGCTGGACGCCGCATGAACACGAGTCGGCGGGGGTGTCGATGACCTCCCGGGTGGACGCACTCGCCGAACATCTGGAATTGATGCGCCGATGCTGGCGCCCCGGCCGGGTTTCGTTCGAAGGCGAGCACTACCGGCTGCGACCGAGTTGGGTGGAGCCGAAGCCTGCCCAGCCGACACTGCCCGTGTACGTCGCGGCGATGACACCGCAGGGCATCGCGCAGGCGGCGGCCATTGCAGACGGCTTCATGTATCCGGTCACCACCTGGACCTCGGCCACCGAAGCGATCGGCCTGTACCGGGAGGCCGGGGGCCGCGGCCCGGTTGCGCTACGGCTCAATCCGATCCGCGACTCCCTGTCCGGTGCACTCGACCGGTTCGCCGAGACCCTGCCCGCCGATCTGGCGCAGGCGAGTGAACTCGGCGCGAGCGAGGTGCACTGGGAGCTGAACCAATCGACCATGACGCTCACCGAACAGTGCAAGGCCATGGCACTCATCACCGAAATGACCTAAATTAGAACGAGTTCTAGTTTGACGATTTGTCCGATATGGCGGTCGTCTGACGGTCAAACAAGTGAGGAAGTCGCGATGCAGGCGGAGTTGCCCGAGGTAGTGCCCGTTTCCGAGGTGTCGGAATGGTCCGATGAGGTGGACGTCGTGGTGGTCGGGTGCGGCATCTCGGGCGGCAGCGCGGCGGTGGAGGCCGCGTCGGCCGGTGCCCGTGTGCTGGTCCTCGAGCGAGCGGCGGCTGCAGGCGGGACATCGGCGATGGCCGGTGGCCACTTCTACCTCGGCGGCGGCACACCGGTGCAGCAGGCGACCGGGCACGAGGATTCGCCCGAGGAGATGGAGAAGTACCTCCTTGCCGTCTCCCGCGATCCCGAACCGGACAAGATCCACGCCTATTGCCAGGGCAGTGTCGAGCACTTCAACTGGCTCGAGAGTCTCGGATTCGAGTTCGAGCGGTCGTACTACCCGGAGAAGGCCGTCATCCAGCCCGGCACCCAGGGCCTGATGTTCACCGGCAACGAGAAGGTCTGGCCGTTCTGTGACAAGGCCAAGCCGGCGCCGCGTGGTCACAAGGTGCCCGTCAAAGGCGATACCGGTGGTGCGGGCATGGTGACCGAGCTCCTGGTGAAGCGGCTTGCCGAGACGGGTAACGAGATCCGGTACGAGACCGGCGCCCGCAACCTGGTGGTCGACGAATCCGGCGCTGTTGTCGGGCTGAAGTGGAAGCGATTGCAGGAGACCGGTTTCATTCGCGCAAAAGCGGTGATCATCGCGGCCGGCGGGTTCGTGATGAACGAATCGATGGTCGCCGAGTTCACGCCGGAACTGGCAGAGAAGCCGTACACCCTCGGCAGCACCTACGACGACGGGCTGGGGATCCGGTTGGGCGCGTCGGTGGGTGGCGGGCTCAAGCACATGGATCAGTCGTTTGTCACCGCGCCGCTGTACCCGCCGTCGATCCTCCTGACCGGCCTTGCGGTCAACAAAGACGGCCGGCGTTTCGTCAACGAGGATTCCTACCACTCGCGCACATCGGCATTCGTGATGGAGCAGCCGGACGCGATCGCCTACCTCATCGTGGACGAAGCGCATATGGAACGGCCGGAGTTCCCTCTCGTCCCGTTCATCGACGGCTGGGAGACCGTGGCCGAGATGGAGGACGGGCTCGGTATCCCGTCAGGGCATCTGCAGAAGACGCTGGACCGGTACAACGAGAACGCCGCCCGCGGTGAAGACCCAGACTTCGGCAAGCGTGCGGAGTGGCTCGCACCCCAGGACAAGGGACCATGGGCGGCATTCGACATGTCGCTCGGCAAGGCGATGTACGCCGGCTTCACGATGGGCGGTCTTGCCACCTCCGCCGAAGGTCAGGTGCTCACCGACGACGGTTCGGTCATCACAGGGCTCTATGCCGCAGGCGCAGGCGCGGCGAACATCGCCCAGGACGGTAAGGGCTACGCCAGCGGAACGCAGCTGGGTGAGGGGTCCTTCTTCGGTCGTCGAGCCGGCCGGCACGCAGCGTCGCTCTAACGGGTTCTCTGGCCGCCGGCCTCGAGCTGGCGGGCCAGAGCCCGTGAGAAGACGTGCCGGAAGGTGAAGAACCGCACCGCTGTCGCGATCAGATTGACCAGCATGAGCAGGGCCAGTTCAAGCTTGCTCGAGGGGTGCTCTGAGATCTGGTGCAGGACGAACAGGGAGAAGGCGCTCAGCGACCAGCCGAACGCAAACACCGCGATGCCCTGCACGTGATGGAGCAGGATCATCCGCTGTCCCCGAAGCCGGAATGTGAAGGCGCGGTTGGCGCCGGTGTTGAGAACTGCCGCGATCAGCATCGAGACGAAGTTCGCTGCTTGCGCGCCGATCAGCGGATGAAGGCTCAGGTACATCAGCGCATACGCAGTGGTGCACGCGATCCCGACAGCACAAAAGCGCAGAACCTGAATTGAAACAGGTCTGCGCATGAAGTCGACTATGGTTCGCCGCTCGGCCGGATCGGACTCCGCCGGAGCGGTTTCGATCTGATCACCAGGGACCGGGCCTACCGTCACACCCCCACGATATGGGAGACCCTGGAAAATTGTGTTATCGGCATGCGACTCGGGCCGGGACGGCCGGTCGGGGGGTGAACCGTCCCGGCCCGAATCTTGATCTACCTCAGCTGTGAGATGACGCGTCGGGCATGGATCACATGGCCGGGGGCATCATCACGGTGTCGATGAGGTAGACGGTTGCGTTGGCGGTTTTCACACCACCACAGACCACTGCCGAATCGTTGGCCTTGAGCGAGTCGCCCGAGCCGGTCACGTTGACGGCCTGGCCCTCAACTGTGGTCTGCTCGCCCGCGACCTGCTCGGGGGTCAGCTGGCCCGGCACGACGTGGTAGGTCAGGATCTTGGTCAGCAGCGCGCTGTCGGTCTTCAGAGTCTCGATGGTGGCCGGATCGATCTTGGCGAAGGCATCATCGGTGGGCGCGAAGACGGTGAACTCGCCACCGTTCAGGGTGTCAACGAGGTTGACCTGCGGGTTCAGCTGTCCCGAGACGGCCTGGGTCAGGGTCTTGAGCATCGGGTTGTTGGATGCGGCGGTGGCCACCGGATCCATCGCCATGCCGTTCACGGAGCCCGCGCCGGTGGGGTTGGCCTCGGCGTATGCCGCGCAGCCCGGTCCGACCAGCGAGGCCGGCTCGGCGGAAGCGCTTGAGCCCGAGGTCATTTCGGAGGAGGTCATCGGTGCCGATGCCGCGGTGCTCGAGGACGAGTCGGAACTGTCGTCCGAACACCCCGCCACGAGTCCTACTGCCAGGCCGACGCCCGCCACGGTCACTGCAAGTCGCTGAATTCGTTTGAGAGCCATGTTCGCTGTCCTATCCATTGCTGTCTTGTACGGAGGCGCAAACGACTTCGTCCACCACCTTGTGGCGGAGTGTGTCGATTACTTGGTCGATCACTGCAGGTTCGAAGCTGTTCCGGAATCGGATGGGTGAGATCGAAAAACTTTTTCAAAGAGGTCATGACCATCCGTAACGTTCTCGGCGCCGAATCCCTCATCGATACCGACCCGATGACTTCTCTTGAAAGGCTGAGCAATTGCGAATCGCAGCGATGGCACGCGACGGACTTGCCGGTCTGATCGCGGTTGGCGCCGGCCTGGCGGCCGGTGAACTGGCGGCAGCCGCCGTCTCTTCTTACGCATCTCCTTTCTATGCAGTCGGCTCGTTCCTCGTCGACCGAGCCCCGGCTCCGGTCCGCGAGTTCGCGATCGACACCTTCGGAACCAATGACAAGCCGGTTCTGTTGTGGGGCATCGCCGGTGCGGTCGTCGTGCTCGCGGTCGTCGCCGGGATAGCCGAACGGCGCACAGTTCCAATCGGTTCAGCACTCATCGTCGCGTTCGGAGCCTTTGGTGTGCTCGCGGCGCTCCATCGGCCGACATCCGACATGTGGTACGCGGCACCGTCTTTGGTGGCCATCGTGGTCGGCATATTGGTGCTGAGGGGTTTGCGGGGTTTCCTCTTCAAAGGCCGGCGCGTTGAACGCGACGGTGGTGGCACCAAAGAGGTCTCCGCTCCTCTCGACACCGGGTCCCACGCCGCAACGAGCTCGTCCGACTCCGGTTCGCGGGGACTGTCGAGGCGACAGTTCGGCATCTCGGCTGGCGTGGTGGCGGCGGCCTCGGTGGCAGCCGCGTTCATCGGCCGGCAGGTGTCGACGATGGGCGATGTGATCGCCGACCGGCGTAGGGTCCGGCTTCCCCGTCCCGCCAGCGGTGCGGCGCCGATACCCGCAGGCACCGATGTCGGGATCGACGGCGCAACGCCGTTCATGACAAACAACGCAGATTTCTACCGCATCGACACCGCGCTCCAGGTCCCCAAGCTCACCACCGGTGAGTGGAGCCTGAAGATCCACGGCATGGTGGACAACGAGGTCACGCTGACCTGGGACGACCTGATGGACATGCAGGCGCAGGAGCGGATCATCACGCTCACCTGTGTCTCCAACGAGGTCGGAGGCAACCTGGCGGGCACGGCTCGCTGGACCGGCTACCCGATCAAGGACATCCTCGAGCGCGCAGGCGTGCAAGACGACGCCGACATGTTGTTCTCCACCAGCGTCGACGGCTGGACCTCCGGTACGCCCATCGACGCCCTGACCGACGGACGCGACGCGATGCTTGTCATCGGGATGAACGGTGAACCCCTGCCCCTGGAGCACGGTTATCCCGTTCGCCAGCTCGTGCCCGGTCTGTACGGCTTCGTCTCGGCCACCAAATGGGTCGTCGACTGGGAGATCACCCGCTTCGACAAGGCCGAGGCCTATTGGACCAAGAGGGATTGGGGCGTCAAGGCGCCGATCAAGACCGCATCGCGGATCGACAGGCCCGCAGGATTGTCGAAGTTGCCCGTGGGAGATGTGGTGATCGCCGGCACCGCCTGGGCGCAGCACCGCGGTATCGCGAAGGTCGAGGTGAGGGTCGACAACGGTCCGTGGAACACCGCGACCTTGGCCACCGAGTACTCCAATGACACCTGGCGACAGTGGTTCTGGACCTGGCAGGCCACCCCCGGCCAACACACGGTCTATTGCCGCGCAACTGACGAAACGGGGGCAGTGCAGCCCGAAGAGAGGGTCGCCCCCATCCCCGACGGAGCGACCGGTTGGCACAACCGGGTGTTCCGGATCGAGTAGGTGTTTTGATGACTATCGCTAGTGTCATGGATGTGACCGACCGAATTCCCGGAGCTCGGGTAGATCTAGCTGATCTGTTGATCAGGACGGCCGGCCATGATCGACAGGCTTTCGCCGAGCTGTACGACGCGACGGGTTCCCGTGTTTTCGGGCTGATCCTTCGAGTTCTGCGCGATCGTGGCTACGCAGAGGAGACAGTGCAGGAGGTGTATCTGCAGGTCTGGCAGAAGGCGGACAGCTTCGATCCCGCATCGGGGTCGGCTCTGAGCTGGCTGCTCACCATCGCCCATCGCCGCGCCGTCGATCGGGTCCGAAGTGAAGAAGCCGCAGGCAAGCGCGGCCACGACTACTCGGTCTCCAATGTGGAGACACCCACCGACACCGTCGCCGACTCGGTCGTGGCGGCCGAAGAACGATCCGACGTGATGGTGTGTCTCGGCAGCCTCACCGCCACCCAGCGGCAGAGCATCGAGCTGTCGTACTACGGCGGTATGACCTACCGGCAGGTCGCCGAGCGGCTAGACGCCGCACTCCCGACCATCAAATCCCGCATCCGAGACGGACTGCGACGCCTCAAGGAATGCTTGGAGGCGACCTCACATGGCTGACCACAGCTGGCTCGACGAGCACGTCGAGCTCTATGCGATCAACGCCCTGGACGACGACGAGGTTGAGCGCCTAGAACGCGAACTCGCCCAGGAGGCCGAACCCGTCCGATCTCGGTATCTGCGGGAAATCGGGCGCACCCGCGAAGCGCTCGTAGAGATGACCGCAGTTGATGCGACCCCCCGCCACCCCAGTTGCGTGAGGCGCTGCTCGCGGCGCTTCCGACCGCGGTGCCCCAGGCCGACGCCGAGTCGGCAAAGGTGATCAGCCTGGCCGAACGTCGTCGACGGTTCAGCATCGCGGTCGGTGCAGTGGCAGCGGCGCTGATCCTCGTAATCGGGGGTGTCATGGTCGGACGCGTCACCGCCCCCGAAGAAAAGGCGCCGGTGAGTGCGCTCGAACAACAGACCATGGCCATTCTCGGATCGGCGGACATGCAGCTGCAGCGGGACTCACTCAGCGATGGCGGAAGTGTCATCGTCGCGACGTCACGAGAGGTCAACCAGGCTGTTGTGATCGCTGAGGGCCTACCGCCGACTCCGCCCGGACAGACGTACCAGATGTGGTTGCTCGGCGAGGGCCACGATCCGACTTCGGTGGGGACGATGGGCGCCGAGCCCGTCCGGCAGGCCGTTCCGATCACGGATCTCACCGGTTCTGACCGGATTGCGGTGACCATCGAACCCGAGGGCGGCTCACCGCAACCGACAGGTGAGGTCGTCACCAACGTGCCGTTCTGACAACGTCCGTTGTTCATTTGCTTGGCTCAAACGCGCTGATCAAAGAGGCATGAGTCGAGATCTGTGTCACTCATCGCAGTGCGCTATGCCACACCGGGCAGGCCATTTGATCATGCTATGTTCCATCAAAGTGATGTGGCGTGCGCGTGTCGTGCGCCACATCAGGCATTGGTGGGCAAAAAATTCTGGGCGGCGGAAACCGGGCCGCACCGTGTGACTTGCCCGCACCCATGACGAGGGAGCGTGTATGAGTGTCGGCGTTGTGCGCGAGACGGCTGCGGGGGAGCGTCGGGTCGCGTTGGTTCCGAAGGTTGCGGCGTCTTTGGTGAACAAGGGTGTGTCGGTGATCGTGGAGTCCGGCGCGGGTTTGGGTGCGCTCATTCCCGATGAGTTGTATGTGGCTGCTGGTGCGTCGATCGGTGATGCGTGGTCGGCGGATGTGGTGGTGAAGGTTGATGCACCCACCGACGAGGAGATCGGCAAGCTGAAGTCGGGGTCGTCGTTGATCGGGTTCCTCGCGCCGCGCAATGCCGAGAATCAGATCGGGGCGTTGAAGTCTGCGGGGGTGCAGGGGTTTGCGGTCGAGGCGATCCCCCGGATTTCGCGTGCGCAGTCGATGGACGCGTTGTCCTCGCAGGGCAACGTGGCCGGCTACAAGGCCGTGATCTTGGCCGCCGAGCGTTCCACTCGCTTTTTTCCGATGTTGACCACGGCCGCGGGCACGGTGAAGCCGGCGACGGTGCTGGTGCTCGGCGTGGGTGTGGCCGGGTTGCAGGCGTTGGCGACGGCCAAGCGTCTGGGTGCACGCACCACGGGGTATGACGTGCGCCCGGAGGTGGCCGAGCAGGTCAAGTCGGTGGGCGGTCAGTGGCTGGACCTGGGTATCGACGCTGCCGGTGAGGGTGGTTATGCCCGCGAACTCACCGACGACGAGCGGGCCAAGCAGCAGCAGGCCCTCGAAGACGCGATCAAGGGATTCGACGTGGTGATCACCACCGCCCTGGTGCCCGGTCGCCCGGCGCCGCGTCTGGTGACCGCCGCTGCGGTGGAAGGCATGAAGCCGGGCTCGGTGGTGGTGGATCTGGCGGGTGAGACCGGCGGCAACTGCGAGCTGACCGAACCGGGCCAAGACGTAATCAAGCACGACGTGATGATCTGCTCGCCGCTGAACTTGCCTGCGGGGATGCCCGAACACGCCTCGGAGCTGTACGCCAAGAACATTCTTGCGCTGCTGGAGTTGATGCTCGACGACGAGGGCAACCTCGCCCCGGACTTCGACGACGAAGTGCTGGCCGCGGCGTGCGTGACACGTGAGGCCGCGACAACGAGTTCGGCTGCAGCCGGAAAGGCAGGTGCCTGAGATGTATACGGGTCTATTGGCGAATATCGCGATTTTGGTGTTGGCGGGTTTTGTGGGTTTCGCCGTCATCTCGAAGGTCCCCAACACTTTGCACACGCCGTTGATGTCGGGTACCAACGCCATTCACGGGATCGTGGTGCTCGGTGCGTTGATCGTGTTGGGCCGCTTGCCTGATGACGCCCCGTGGGGTGTGCGGATCATCGCGTTCGTCGCGTTGATCTTCGGAACCCTCAACGTGGTCGGTGGGTTCTTGGTGACCGACCGGATGCTGGGCATGTTCAAGAGCAAGAAGGCGCCGGTCGCGCCGGCCGAGGGAGCTGACAAATGAACAACCTCGTCCAGATCCTGTACATCGTTGCGTTCTCACTGTTCATCTTCGGTCTGTCCGGGCTGACAGGTCCCAAGACCGCGGTCCGTGGCAACTGGATTGCCGCGGCCGGTATGGGTTTGGCCGTGGTCGCGACGCTCATCGACATCCGTGACACCTATGCCATCAACTGGATCCTGATCGCAGCGGGTCTGTTGATCGGTGTGATCTTGGGTGTGCCGCCGGCCAAACGCACCAAGATGACGGCCATGCCGCAGTTGGTGGCGTTGTTCAACGGTGTCGGTGGTGGCACGGTCGCGTTGATCGCGTGGGCCGAGTTCATCGAGACGGCAGGGTTTTCCGAGTTCAAGCATGGTGAGTCCCCGACTATCCACATCGTGATCGGGTCGCTGTTCGCGGCGATCATCGGTTCGGTGTCGTTCTGGGGCTCGCTGATTGCTTTCCTCAAGCTGCAGGAGTTGATGAACAAGAAGGTCGAGAAGGCATTCGTCAAGAACGCCAAGACCTTCCAGCTCGCCAACATCGCCCTGTTGATCGTCGCGGTGGCGGCGTGTGTGTTCATCGGTGTCAACGCCACCCCGGGTGAGGGCTCGTCGCAATGGTGGATCGTGCTGGTGCTGATCGCCGCCGGCATCATGGGGTTGTTCGTGGTGCTGCCGATCGGCGGTGCCGACATGCCCGTGGTGATCTCACTGCTCAACGCGATGACCGGATTGTCGGCAGCGGCAGCTGGTTTGGCGTTGAACAACACCGCGATGATCGTGGCCGGCATGATCGTCGGCGCGTCGGGTTCGATCTTGACCAACCTGATGGCCACGGCGATGAACCGGTCCATCCCGGCGATCGTGTTCGGGTCCTTCGGTGGGGGCGGTGACGCGGCGGTGGGCGGTCCGGCCGGTGAGCAGGGCACCGTCAAGGCCACCAGCGCTGCTGATGCGGCGATCCAGATGGCCTATGCCTCGCAGGTGATCGTGGTTCCCGGTTACGGGCTCGCGGTGGCCCAGGCACAGCATGCGGTCAAGGACATGGCGAGCATCCTCGAAGACAAGGGTGTGGAGGTCAAGTACGCCATCCACCCGGTCGCCGGACGTATGCCCGGGCACATGAATGTGCTTCTGGCAGAGGCTGATGTCGAGTACGACGCGATGAAGGAAATGGACGACATCAACGGTGAGTTCTCGCGCACCGACGTCACCCTGGTCATCGGCGCCAACGACGTCACCAACCCCGCCGCCCGCAACGACCCGTCGTCCCCGATCCACGGGATGCCGATCCTGAACGTCGACCAGTCCCGCTCGGTCATCGTCCTCAAACGAGGCATGGCATCGGGTTACGCCGGAATCGACAACCCGTTGTTCACCGCCCCGGGCACCTCGATGCTCTTCGGCGACGCCAAGAAGTCCGTCGGCCTGGTCATCGAAGAACTCAAAGCGCTCTAGAGCTGTCACCGAAGCCGGATTGGGGCCAACTCAACCCCTCCGGCTTCGGTGAGCTCCTCCGGTTGCAACCGGAGGTCGTGGCCGGAGCCGGAGGGTGTGTGGGTTCGAGCGCCCTCAGGTCAGAACCAGTTCGGGTCGGCGTCCAGGGTTGTGCGGTCCAGGTCGGCCAGCAGATCGAATTGCGGGCCGGTGCGGGGCAGTTCGTATCGATAGAAGTACTGGGCCGCAGCACGTTTGCCGTCGTAGAAGTCGCCCTGTCCACCGTCGGCCGCGATGAGTTGCTCGAGCCACATCCAGGCGATCACCACGTGTCCGGCGGCCTCGAGGTAGATCGATGAGTTCGCCAGACTGACCGCCGGGTCTCCGGCGGACCACAGCTGCCCGGTGACCTCGACCAGCCGATCGACGGCCGCCCGCAAGGCGTCTGCCTTGTCTGCGTCCACGCTCGCGGCCCGGTCGATGGTGGTGGAGATGGCGTCGACGAGCAGCTGCAACCCTGCGCCGCCTTTCATCACCACCTTGCGGCCGAGTAGATCCAGACCCTGAATGCCGTGCGTGCCTTCGTGAATGGGGTTGAGGCGGTTGTCCCGGTAGAGCTGCTCGACATCGAACTCTTTGGTGTAGCCGTACCCTCCGAGCACCTGGATGGCCAGGCTGTTGGCTTCCAGACACCACTGCGATGGCCAGCTCTTGGCAATCGGGGTGAGGACGTCGAGCAGGAACTCGATCCGGGCGGCTTCTTCCGGCGAGGGGGCAGTCTGCTGTTCGTCGACCAACTTGGAGCAGTAGAGGCCCAGGGCCAGGGCTCCCTCCACGTATGACTTCTGCGCCAACAGCATTCGTTTGACATCGGCGTGCTCGATGATGGGCACCGGCGCGGAGGCCGGGTCCTTGCTGGTGGGCACGCGGCCCTGCGTGCGGGTCTTGGCGTACTCGAGCGACTGCTGGTATCCGGCGTAGCCGAGTGAGGTGGCCAGGAACCCGACACCGATCCGTGCCTCGTTCATCATCCGGAACATGTACGACAGACCGCGATGAACGTCGCCCACGAGATAGCCGACCGCACCGGTTTCCGGCGCCGGCTGATACTTGCCCTCCCCGAAGTTCAGCAGGGTGTTGGTGGTGCCGCGGTTACCCATCTTGTGGTTGAGGCCCACGAGCACAACGTCGTTGCGGGTTCCGTCGGCAAGGAACTTCGGCACCACGAACAGCGAGATGCCTTTGACGCCCGGGCCGCCATCGGGTGCTTTGGCCAGTACGAGATGCACGATATTCTCGGACAATTCGTGATCGCCGCCGGAGATCCACATCTTGGTGCCGGTGATGCGATAGCTGCCGTCGTCGACGGGCACCGCCTTGGTGGTGATGTCGGCCAGCGATGAGCCGGCCTGCGGTTCGGACAGGCACATGGTGCCGAAGAAACGGCCCTCGAGCATCGGCCGCACCCAGGTGTCGATCTGCTCGTCGGTGCCGTACTCCACCAACAGGTTGGCGTTCGCCATCGTCAGGAAGGGGTATGACGACGTGGATGCGTTGGCGGATTGGAACCACGCCATGGCGGCACGGGTCACCACCGTGGGCAGTTGCATGCCCCCGACCTCTTCGTCGAATTGGGCCGCGATGAAACCGGCCTTGCTGAACTCGTCGAGCGCGGCGCCGACCTCGTCGATCATCTCGACCTTGCCGTCGGCACCCATTGTGGGCTCGTTCTGGTCGGCCTTCTTGTTGTGTGGGGCAAACCGCTTGACGGCGATGTCTTCGCTGAGGTCGAGGATGCTGTCGAACGTCTCTCGGGAATGCTCGGAGTAGCGTTCGCGCTCGATCAACGCGGTGGCATCAAGCCATTCGTAGAGCATGAAGTCGAGATCGCGTCGGGAAAGTGGGGCGGCCATGTGGATCTCCTAGCGTCCGAGCACGGTGAGGCTGTTCGACTTCCATACAACCACCGTCCGAGCGTGCGGTGGTCGCATACCTTGCCCCGGCGGGCCCGGCCACGCCGAGCGAAACGCCGTAGGAGCGATCCGGTGTCCGGACGTGCGAATGTGGATTAACTTGTCCGCCTTCGACGGGAGAACTCCATGCCCCGATACCTGACCTACGAGCTCATCGACGACGGCGCCATCGCCCGGATCATGCTGGACCGGCCGAAGACGCGCAACGCTCAGAACCGGGGCCTCCTGGTCGAACTCGACGAGGCATTCAAGGCCGCGGAGGCAGACGACCAGGTGCGGGTGATCATCCTCGGCGGCACCGGACCCATGTTCACCTCCGGCCACGACCTCGGGTCGTCGGACGACCGGGCCGAGCGAGCACCCGGCCCGGACCAGCATCCGACCATGTCCACCTATGGCGGGACCAAAGCGGGCACCGAAGCCCGGATGCTGCAGGAGTGGCATTTCTTCTTCGACAACACGCGGCGGTGGCGCAACCTGCGCAAGATCACCATCGCCCAGACGCATGGCACGGTGTACGCCGCGGGTCTGATGCTGGCGTGGGCCTGCGACCTCATCACCGCGGACACCGACACGATGTTCGCCGACGTGGTCGGGTCGCGCCTGGGCATGTGCGGTGTCGAGTATTTCGGTCATCCGTGGGAGTTCGGGCCGAGACGGGCCAAAGAGCTACTGCTGACCGGGGATTCGATCAGCGCGCAGGAGGCGCATCAGATCGGGATGGTGAGCAAGATCTTCGCCCCCGACGAACTCGCCGACAAGACCCTGGATCTGGCTCGCCGGATCGCTCAGCGTCCGGCGGTTGCCTCCCTGCTGATCAAGGAATCGGTGAACCAGTCCGTCGACAACATGGGCTTCTACAACGCGCTGAACGCCTGCTTCTCGCTACATCAGATCAACCATGCCCACTGGGCCGAGGTGACCGCAGGCGAGACGATCATCGGTACTCCCGACCACGGCGTCGAGAGCTGGAAGACCGCGGCGCCCGTCCACGAACGGCAGGTCGATACGCCCTGGTGAGGGTGCACCGAGAGTGGCGGCTCGGCGCCGGCCGGCGCTCGCGCGCTTGTTACTGACCTGAGACCGCGTGGGTGCGAGGCCGTAGCTCGGGTGCCCTACTGTGGCTGTAGTGACTCATGTTGCGCGTGTGACGCGCATAAACCGGACATTTGTGGTTGCCGCGGCGGCAATCGGCATGTCCACCGGGGCGGTGGCCATGGTTCCGACTGTGATCAGCCCGACCATCACCGTGATGCCGGCGGCGTCAGCAGGCGACGTGACCGGCATGTACAACGCCGCCCAGCTGGGGTTCCGCACCGGCGACATCGGGACCGGTCTGAACGCATTGCGCAGGTTGCTCACGGCGAACCCGCGCGACGCTGATGCACTGGCGCTCCAGGCGCTGTGGTCGGACTACAACGCCGACAGGGCCACCACCGAGGCGGCGGTGAACGCATTGCGGAGTGTCGATCCCGCTCGCGCAGCGGTGATCTCGCGGGCACTGACCGCTGTCGGCACGGGAGTGCTGGTCGGTCCCGATCCGGTACCGCGCCTGCTGTCGCCGTCCACCGGCATCGTTCTCATCGGTGCCGGCCCACCGGCGGCCGGTGGTTTCGATGGCGAGATGACCGCCCGGTTGGTGGCGGCCTGGCTCCAGGCCGTGGCAGCCCCACGGTCGCCCATCATCGTTGTCGGCAACACGCCGGGCATCCGAGAATGGCTGACGGCAAAGGCCATCGCTTCGTCGATGATTCACGTGGAACCACGCGCAACCACCCTGGTGCAGAGCGCACTATTCGGTGCCGAGAAGGTCGCGGAGCTGCGACTTCGCGACGTGGTGTTGGTGACCTCGCCCGACCAGGTGCGCCGCGCGGCCGTCGACTTCCAGGTCGCCGGCGTCAAGGTGGCCCGTGCGACAACAACAGTCACCGATCTGTTTGCTCATGTGGCCGTGCCTGCGAAGGTGGACCAGTGGGACATCTACCTCGACGCCTCTCGCGTGCTCGGCCTTCCCGACACAAGGGGCTGAGAGCCGAGCGCAGACCGACGGCGCGGCTGATCCTTGTCGCGATCGTCGGGGTGCTGGCGACAGCCTGTGCCCCCGGGATGATCTTCGGTCCCGACTTCGTGTTGTTCACCCCGAAGGCCGCCCCGATCGTCGACCGCGCCGACTGTCTGACCCCGGACATCTACACGGGATTGACCGGCCTGGGGCCGTGGCCTTCGGCGGACATCGCGCCGGCCCCTGAGCTCGGTTACCCACCTGACGACTTCGATCCGGTGTCCGTGGTGCGGTGTGAACTCGCGCAGAACCCGGCGGGGAACACAACAGTCGACGCCGTGTCGCTGGCCGGGGATATCGCCGCGGTGGTGGAGGCGTTCTCGATCGAATCGAGGCGCTACCCCGACAACGTATCGATCAGCTGCGCCATCAGTGTGGATCCGGCAGTCGGGCTGTGGCTGGTCGACTCCGGAGGTCGCGCATTCCGGCCGGCCTGGCCGTCGGTCCCGTGCAGTTTTCGGGAGGAGCCCCTTGATGCGCTCAGAGCGCTGCACGAAGTCGGACGGGAGTCGTTCGACACCGGGGTCCCGATCACGTTGCCCCGCAATTGCACCGAGCGATCAAGCGGGGGACTCCACGTCGACGATGCCGCCCTGAAAGCCGTCCGGCGCGAGATGGCGGCGGGCGCCGATCCAGTCCTGTCCGACCTGCCTCTGCCGATCGATGACGTGGGACCGCTGCAGGTGTGTCGTCACGGAGTGGACGAGCCGGTACCCGGCGGGTGGCAGATCTGGCTATCGGCGCACGAAAGTGCGCAGATGATTCGGTCGTACCTCGACGCACCTGTCGCACCTGCATGTGGCGTTGCCGCCACACAGATGGCTTCGGTGGTGTTGCGTCGACCGGATGGCTCGGGTGGATCGAGTGTGTCGGTGGAGCTCGACGGATGCCGGCGCCTCGGGGACGGTGTCGCACCTGCCTCGCTGATCGACCGCCTCAGCCGATAGTGCGGCCCCCGGTGTCAGTCCACCGGCACCGAGCGGAAATGGCTGATCACACGGCCCTCGGCGTACACGTGGAAGGCGAGCCCGGGAGGCTGGCCCTCGTTGATCACCTCGGCGCCTTCGAAGGGCAGATTCAGCGTGGACGCCACCCCCGGCGCGAGGCACAGCGGACGTCCCGCAAAAGCGGTGACCGCACCGGTGTGTGCGTGGCCGCACATGAAGTTGACGATGTTGGGATGTTTGTCGACCAGGGCGATCAGTCGCTCTTCGCCGGTCTGACGAATGGTGTCCATGAACGGCATCTGCAGCATGACCGGCGGGTGGTGGAAGGCGATGAACACCGGGACGTGTGGACCGGCAGAGGAGATCTCGGCATCCATCCACGCGATGGTCGCATCGTCGAGATATCCCTCGTTGCGTCCGGGAATCGAGCTGTCGCACACCAGGAACAGGCCGCCCGCGATGGTCCGGGAGTGATTGAGGGGCCGGTCGGTGATGTGGGTGCCGAGGAGGCCGTGACTGAACTCGCCGCGGTCGTCGTGGTTGCCGGGACAGATGAGGATCGGCAAATCGCTGCGCAAGGTGGCAGCCGCTTCCTCGTACTGCGACTGCTTCCCGGTGTCGGTGATGTCGCCGGTGATCACCAGCGCGTCGATGCCCTCGGCACGTGCGTTGATGTAGTCGAGCACAGCGGTGATGCGCCGGCGGGCACGGAGGGTCCCGTTGAAATGCAGATCACTCATGTGCGCGACGACGAGCACGTGGCCTCCTTCTGTGCGGCTGTGACGACCGATCTGGGGCGACCGATTCGGGCAGCCAATACTCGGGGTACCCAATTCGGGGCGAACGAGCGAGGGGGGTCACGACGAGCGCCAGGCTAGACCGTAACGCGCCGCGAACAACCCGACGCGTTCAGCATCGGCCGATTGTCGGCCGGATGTGCTCGCCGGCCCGCCGTCACAGGTCCCCGGGCAGCTTGTCGCGGCGGATCCCGCGCCAAGACGGGTGACGCAGATGACCGGTGCTCGTCCAGTCCATGAATCTCACATCGGCCACCAGCTTCGGCAACACCCACACGGCGTCGGATTCGACAGGCCGATCGAGGCTGCCGATGAACGGCGATGTCTTGCGGCGCAGGGGCTCGAGCTCCTCCATCAGGGACTCGAGCTGGCTGTCGGTGAAACCGGTGCCGACCCGACCCACATAACGGAGACCGGTTGCCTCCGGTAGCCCCATCAACAGTGACCCGATGCGTTGACTGCGGCCTCCTTTGCCGGGACGCCAGCCGCCGATCACCACCTCGATGTCGGTCCAGTTCTTCTGTTTCCGCCACGTCTTCGTGCGCCGGCCCTGCTGATAGATGGAATCGCGGCGCTTGGCCACCACCCCTTCCCAGCCCCGTTCACGGCTGAAGGCAACGGCATTGGAGCCGGGCCCCTCGAGGAGCGGCGGCAGCTGCACCCGCGAATCCGACGAAAACGCCTGCGCGACTTCCTCGAGCAGCTTTCGCCGGTCCTCCCACTTGAGCTTGAGCAGTGACGAACCATTGAGGTAGAGGATGTCGAAGAGCAAGAACTTGATGTCGAGGTCCTCGGTGGCAGTGCTGCGTCCGGCGAGTCGGGTGAAGTTGGTCCGGCCCTTCTCGTCGAACGCCACCACTTCGCCGTCGAGCACCACGTCGAGCAGTCCGAGGTCGTCGGCGATGGGGTGGAGCTGGGGGAAGTCCTTGGTCATGTCGATGCCCGAACGCGACGTGAGCTGGAGCTTTCCCTCGATGTAGCGCAACAGGATCCGGTAACCGTCCCACTTGCCCTCGAATGCCCACTTGTCGTCGGTCAGTTCTTCGATGAGCTCGTCGGTGGCGAGCATCGGTCGTGGGTCGGCGAGGCTGTCGGGCACGATCGGCCGGGGCTCGTCGGACATCAGGTGCGCCAACCAGTTCTTGTCGCCGGTCTTGATCAGCGCATACCGGCCTTGAATCCGTTCGCCGTGTAATCGGACGATGATCTCTTTGTCGCGCCACTTCTCGGTCTCGTACGTGCCGCGGTCCCAGATCTCGACATGCCCGCCGCCGTATTCTCCGGCGGGGATGTCGCCTGCGAAGTCGGCGTAGTCGATCGGGTGGTCCTCGGTCTGCACGGCGAGCCGATTCTGATCACCGTCGAGAGGCAAGTTCTTGGGCACCGCCCACGACACGAGCACACCGCCCCGTTCGAGCCGGAAGTCGTAGTGCAGGCGGCGGGCGTGGTGCTCCTGGATCACGAAGATGGGCCCGGCGGCTTGCTCATCTTCGGATCGGCTGTCGCCGAACGGCTCCGGCGTCTTTCGCTCGTCGCGCTTGCGCCGGTACTCGCCGAGGTCGACCACCGGCGGAGATGCCGCGGCACGGCCGGGCGCGGGCTTCGGGGACTTGTCTGGGTCTGCTGTGGCCTCGCCGTCGCCGGATTCCGCCTCGAGTCCGATCAGCAGGTCGCCGAACTGTTCGAGCCTGTCCGGCATCTCGTCGAACGGAATGTGCCGGATGTCCTTGTCGGCCAGCTCATCCCAGTGCCGGGGGCGGCGACCCAGGGTTCCTCGCGGCCACGCATCGAGTAGGGCGCCAGCGTGGTCTTGGACGCGCTGTTCTGGCTCCAGTCCACGAACACCTTGCCGCCGCGCACCGATTTAGTCATCTGGGCAGTCACCAGATCGGGGGTCTCGTTCTGCAACTGGGTGCCGATCTGCCTGGCGACCTTGCGTGCGGAATCCGATGAGATGGCCTTGTCGAGCCGGAAATAGATGTGGATTCCCTTGGAGCCGCTGGTCACCGGGAAGCACGGCAGCCCGATGCCGTCGAGCATCTCTTTGATGCGCAGCGCCACCTTCGCGCACTGGAACAACGTGACGTCCGGCCCGGGGTCGAGATCGAGGACCACTCGATCGGTCATGCGATCGACTTTGTACGGGACGTCGGCCTGGCCCGGCGGCAACGTCCACTGCGGCACGTGCAGCTCCAACGCGGCTTGCTGTGCGAGCCAGACCAACTCGGCGCGCGAGGTCAGCACCGGGTAGACCACCTTGCGGTCGCTGTGGTCCAGACGAACCCGGCCGAGCCATTCCGGAGCGTGGTCGGGCAGGTTCTTCTCGAAGAACGGGGTCGAGTTCACACCGTCAGGCCACCTCTTGCGGGTCACCGGCCGGTCACGGATGTGCGGCAACATCATCGAGCTGATGTCGCTGTAGTACTCGATGACCTGCGCCTTGACGGTCCCGGTTGCCGGGTAGATCACCTTGTCGAGGTGGGTCACGGCGATCTTGTGACCGTCGACCTCGAGTGTGTTGCGGCTGGCCATGGTTCGGACTTTCCTGGTGGAGGGGGCTGCGTCTTGTGCGAGATACCTGCACAATGACGATATGCGCTCGATCTGGAAAGGCGATCTCAGCTTTGGCTTGGTCAACGTACCGGTCAAGGTCTATTCAGCGACCGAGAGTCACGATCGCAAATCCCACCAGGTCGACTCGAACGACGGCACCCGCATCCGCTATCGAAAGGTCCGGGAGGGCACCGACGAAGAAGTCGAGTTCTCGCAGATCGCGAACGCGTACGAGAGCGACACCGGTCAGACCGTGGTGCTGACCAAAGACGATCTGGCCGAGCTGCCCGTCCAGCGCAGTCCGGAGATCTCGATCACCGACTTCGTCCCCGTTGATCAGGTCGACCCGATCTACTTCGACAAGCCGTATTACCTGGAGCCGGCCAGCAAGTCGCCGAAAGCGTACGCGCTGATGCGCGAGGCTCTCAAAGACACGGACCGGCTGGCCATCGCCACCTTCACCCTCCGTAACCGCACCCGGTTGGCAGCACTACGAGTGGTCGGAAATGTGCTGACCCTCCAGACGTTGCTCTGGCCGGACGAAGTCCGTGAGGCGGCATTCCCGTCACTCGACGAGTCGCCCGACCTCAAGCCGCAGGAACTCAAGATGGCGGCCTCGCTCATCGAGTCGATGTCGGCGGATTTCGACCCGAGCCAGTACGAGGACACCTATCAGAACGAGTTGAGCAAGCTGATCGAGGCCAAGGCGGAGGGCACCGAAGCCTTCACCGCACCCGAGAAGGCGGACGACGAAGACGACGACTCCGAGGTGGCCGACCTGCTCGCTGCGCTGCGCGCATCGGTGAAGAACCGCACCGGCTCGGCCGACGGCTCCGACGACAGCGAGGACTCCGATTCGGGCAAGACGCCCGCGAAGAAGACGGCCGCGAAGAAGGCACCTGCCAAGAAGGCTCCGGCCAAGAAAGCTGCGGCAAAATCAACCGCTGCCAAGAAGGCCCCGGCAAAACGTAAGGCCGGCTGACCCGAAGCTGCGGTTGACCTGCGGGCATACCGAATATCATCCGTGAGGCCGATGGCCGTCGCTCGGTCCTCTGGCAATCTGGACAGATCGAACAGCAACAGAAACAAGAAGCCGGTGGCGCAGTGAGCGAACCGATGAGCGCCAGAGCCCGCCGGCGCGTCACCGCCATCGAGATCGCCGAGGCAGCGGCCCTCGCAGACGTCGCGGCCGCGATCTGTGTCTTGAGCCGGTTCCTGCCCATCGGGGGCGCGGCCTCATTGGTCGCATCCGTCCCGTTCGCGATCCTTGCCGGGCGTCGGCGGCTGCGGGTGAGCCTGCTCGGCGCGCTCACCGGGTACATCGTGGCGTTCTTGTTCGGCGGGTTCTCCGCCGCGAATCTGGTCGGAAGCGCGGCGATCTTCGGCACGCTCTCGGGGATCGCGTTGCGTCGTGGCTGGAACGCTCCGCGGGTCGCCCTCACCGCACTGTTCGCGATCGCGGTGCCGTCGGCGGCTGTCGCGACCGGTCTCCTGGCTCTGTTCACCGATTACCGCGAGTTCATGATCAAACAGATCGACAACGGGTGGCGGGGCACCAAGCGATTGATGGACAACGCGGGCTTCGATCAGTTCACGTCCGTGATCGACCCGGCGGTCAACTGGTGTCTCGACTACTGGTGGATCGCGATACCCGCGTCCGGAATTGCGGGGGTCACGTTCTCCGCACTGACCGTGTTCCTCCTTCATCGCCGGCCGGTCCCGCCGATGATCGCCCGACTGGGCACACCGCACACCGATGAACGACGTCCCGACGCCGGCCCCGTCGGCCCCTTGCCCGTGCGTCTGGACAACGTCGCCGTCACCTACCCGGGTGCAACAGAGCCGGTCATCGCCGATGTGTCGATGACCCTCGCGGCCGGGGAACTGGTGGCAGTGACGGGGCCCAACGGAGTCGGCAAGTCGACTCTCGCGAAAGTGGTCGCCGGACGTGATCCCACCGCAGGCACCGTCAGCCGGCCGGGGGCGGTCGGACTGGGTCGTCCGGGTGGCACCGCGGTGATCAGTCAGCGGCCCGAGACCCAGGTGTTGGGCATGGTGGTGGCCGATGACCTGGCGTGGGGCAATCCCGGACTCACCGAAACCCAGATGGAGGCACTGCTCGATCAGGTCGGACTGGGCGGCATGCTGTACCGCGAGACCGGGACGCTGTCGGGTGGTCAGCTGCAACGTCTTGCGATAGCGGCGGCGCTGTCCCGACATCCTGCCGTGCTCATCAGTGACGAATCCACGGCGATGATCGACCAGGAGGGTCGCGCGGCGGTCAACGGGATCTTCCGGTCGCTCGCCGACCGCGGTGAGACCGCCGTCCTCCAGATCACCCACGACACCGACGAATCGGCCGTCGCCGACCGTGAGATCGCACTGGACTCCCGGTATTCGTCGGTGTCCACCAAGCTGCGGACCACCACTGGCGCCGGCCGCGCCATCCGCGGCGCCCAGGTCAGCCTGATCGACGTCGGGTACGCCCACGACGCCGGGACGCCCTGGCACAACCAGATCTTCAGCGGGTTGAACCTGCACTTCGAGCCGGGCTCGGCCGTGCTGCTCACCGGCCCCAACGGAGCCGGCAAATCCACCCTCGCGAGGGTGATGACCGGGCTGCAGCAGCCCACCTCGGGCCGGGTGCTGGTCGACGGGATGCCGGTGCAGAACGGTCGGCAACACGCGTTGCTCGGGTTCCAGTATTCGCGTCTGCAGATCGTTCGGTCCCGGGCCCGCGCAGACGTCAAAGATGCCGCGGGTGTCGACGACACCGCGGCCAACGCGGCGCTGCTCGAGCTCGGCCTCAACTCCGCGGTCATCGGTGACGCGTTGGTGGACGAGCTGTCGGTGGGTCAGCAACGCCGGGTTGCCCTGGCCGGGCTACTCGCCTGCAAACCGCGACTACTGGTTCTCGACGAGCCGCTCGCCGGTCTGGACGCCCCGTCCCGCGCCGCGATGGTCGCCGCGCTGCAGCGGGTGAAGGCGTCGGGCACCACACTCGTGGTGATCTCGCATGATGTCGGTGAGCTCGACGAACTGGTCGACAGGACGATTGTTGTCGACGAGGGCACCGTCGACGGGCAGCCGGTCACGCCGGCCCCACCGCCGTCGAGTCTGAAATCCACCGCGAACCTGGCCAGCGTGGTGCGCACGCTGCCCCACGCATCACCCGCGCGCAGATGGTGGGTGGGGACAAAACTCGTGGTGTTGGCAGCGATCGCGCTGATGTTCGCGCTCGAGCCCACCTGGCTCAGTGTTGCCGTCGGCGCCACGATCGCCGCAGGTTGGACCGTGCTGGGCAGGGTGCCGCGCGCTGCCGTTCCCCGACTGCCACTCTGGCTCGTCGGGATCACACTCTTCGGCGGGTTCATCACCGCCCTCGGCGGCGACGAGCCCTACGTCACCGTCGGCGGGGTGGAGTTCGGGCTGGGCGGTGCCGCGTACTGGGGAATCCTCATCTGCATGACGGTCATCTCGCTGTACAGCGCGTTGCTGTTCTGCTGGACCACCCCGATGGTCGAGATACCCGCGTTTGCTCAGCGGCTGGTCGGGTGGGCAGCGCGGCTGGGTATCCCCGCGCAGTCGGCCGCGGTGTCGGTGGCCCTTGCGCTGCGGTTGTGTCCGTTCTTGATCAGTGACTTCCGCACCCTGCTGCAGACCATCGCCCAGCGCAGATCCGACAAAGAGCAGACGGCGCGGGAGAGGATCAACGGGTGGGCGGCCTGTCTGCCGATCGTCTGTTCACTTGCCTGCCAGAACGGACGCGAGCTCGCGGCAGCGATTGAAGCCCGAGGTGGCGTGGGATCGGTGTCCCGATCTGACCGGAGTCCGAGATTTATGGACCTCCTCGTGCTTATCGTGGTCCTCGGGTCGGTAGGCGCGGTCGTCGCGCTGGGATGAGCCCCCGCGGCCACGGCCGCGCGCGGGCAGACGGCCGGTGCCGCGACAAGTGGAGGTCTGCGCAGTGATCGACGATCAACGGCAAGAGCACATCGGCGGGCAAGAGCGCCCGGAAGTGCCCGACGTCTCTGACACCAACATTCCCTTCACCGACGTCGTCATCATCGGTGCGGGGCTGTCCGGGATCGGCGCGGCATACCGGATCGCCGAGAAGAACCCATCTCTCACCTACATGCTGCTCGAGCGCCGTTCCAGGATCGGCGGCACCTGGGACCTGTTCCGGTACCCCGGAATCCGCTCGGACAGCGACATCTTCACCCTCAGCTTTCCGTACGAGCCCTGGACGCGTGAGGAGTCGGTGGCCGACGGCGACCACATCCGCGACTACATCACCGCCACCGCACACAAGTACGGCATCGACCGGCACATCCGATTCGACACCAGAGTCCGGTCGGCCGATTGGGATTCGTCCACCGACACCTGGACCGTGCATGCCGAGCAGGGCGGCACCGAGACCACGTTCCGGTGCCGGTTCCTGTTCTTCGGCACCGGCTACTACAACTACGACGAGGGCTACACACCGGAGTTCGAGGGCCTGGAGAACTTCGCCGGCCAGGTGATCCATCCTCAGTTCTGGCCCGGGGATCTCGACGTCACCGGCAAGAAGGTGGTGGTGATCGGCAGCGGGGCGACGGCGATCACGCTGATCCCGGCCCTTGCCGAGGCAGCGGACTCGGTGACGATGCTCCAGCGGACCCCCACGTACATCATCTCGATGCCGAAGGTGGAGCCGCTGGCCAATGCGATCCGAAAGGTGCTGCCACGCAAGATCGCCCACAACGTGGTGCGGTGGCGCAACGTTCTCCTGAATTCCTTCATCTATCTCGTTGCACGCAAGTCGCCCGGCGTCGCGAAGCGGTTCCTGCGCAACATCGCCGTCCGTAACCTCCCCGAGGGTTACGACGTCGACACCCATTTCAAACCCTCCTATCAGCCGTGGGATCAGCGGATGTGTCTGGCGCCCGGTGCTGATCTGTACAAGGCCATCGCGGAGGGCAAAGCCTCCGTGGTCACCGACCACATCGAGACGTTCGACTCCGATGGGATCCGGCTCCGGTCAGGGGAGCACCTCGACGCCGACATCATCGTCACGGCCACCGGACTGCAACTGCAAGCGCTGGGCGGGATCGCCGTCAGCGTCGATGGTGAGGACGTCAAACCGAGCGATCGATTCGTCTACAAGGGCCACATGCTCGAAGACGTGCCGAACATGTCCTGGTGTGTGGGCTATACCAACGCATCATGGACGCTGCGCGCCGACATGACAGCGCAATCGGTGGCAAAGTTGCTGTTGCACATGACCTCTCACGGCTACACCCACGCTTACCCGCATCTCGGCGACGAGGTGCTCACCGAGAAGTTCGCGTGGGACATCAAGGCGGGTTACGTCCTGCGGTCGCCGCATGCGCTGCCGAAGTCGGGCACCAAACGTCCGTGGAACGTGCGACAGAACTTCCTCCTCGATTCCCTCGACCACCGGTTCGATCGCATCGGCGAATCGATGATCTTCGGCCGGGCCACCACTCCCGCCACCGCACCGACCGTCCCCGAGTCGTCCGTGCGGTGATTGAATCGGTGCGGTGAGCACATCGGACACAGAAGCGACAGCTGACGAGCCGAGGCCTCCGGGCCGGCCTCGCGACGGTTCGATCGACGACCGGATAGTCGCGGTGACCCGTGAAATGCTCCTCGATGTCGGGTGGGAGGGGCTGAGCCTGCGTGCTGTCGCGGCAAAAGCCGGCGTCGGGCGGGCGAGTCTGCGTCGCCGGTGGCGTACCAAGGCCGAACTGGTGTTGCATGCGATCCTCGGGCCCGAGCCCGACATGTCGCGGTTCGACGGATCCGACCGGGTGCAGTGGATCACCGAGACGGTCAACGGAAGTCACGAATTGTTCGCCACCCCGGAGGTACGGGCCGCGGTCCCCGGATTGCTTCAGGCGCTGCGGGAGAACGATGACCTACGCCGGCGGCTGTGGTCGGATTTCAGTGGGCCGCCCGCATCGCTGTTCGCCGCTGACCCGGAGTCGACCAAGTCTGCCGATCCGGATATAGATGCCCGCGCCATCTTGGCCCTTGCCGCGGGGTCGGCGCTGTTCCTCAGCGCGGTGGCCACCGATGACGACTCCGATGTCCTGCGGCGCAGGATCGTCGAAATCCTCACGGCCGCATTGTGATGCATGCTCCTTCGCCCGGTCAGATCACTTCGATGAAGCGGTGGTGAAGGTTTCGAGGATCGCGGTCTCCGCCGAGCGCCAGGTCAGGGCGAGTTCGGTGCGGGTCAGCGAGTCATCCGTCGGGGTGGCTGCTGTCAGCAACTGTGCCGCCTCGTAACTCAGTCCGCCGATCGGAACGACCCCGGCCACGGTGTCGGCGATCCGGCCCAGCGTACGGAAGACACTGCCCGGCAACGGTATTCGAACGAACCGCCGCCCGGTTCCGTGTTCGAGCAGATCGATCATGCGCTCGAACGTCAGCATCTGACCGCCCAGGATGTACCGACGCGGACCGCGTCCAGACGTCATCATCGCCACGTGTGCGTCGGCCACATCGCGAACGTCGATCATCTGCATACCCCCGTCGACCACCGGCGCGATCCTCGAACGGACGATGGGCGCCCAACCGCGCTCGGTCACACCCGCGGCCGTCTGCAGTGCCGGCCCGACGACGCTCGCTGGGTACGTGACCACCACAGGCGCGCCCGATTGCTGAAGCTCCCGAGCCACCCGATCGGCATATGCCTTGGTCTGCCCGTAGGCGCTGCGGGCGGTGGCGGTGGGACTGTCCGGTCCGATCACTGGGTCAGGGGAGGGAAACAGTGCGGCATAACTGCTCACCAGGACCACCGGATCGAGGCCGGTGTCTACCGCCGTCCGCAAGATCGCCTCGGTTGCGTGAGCGTTGATCTGCCACATCAGGTCGGCCTGCCGGTCGTCGGTGCCGACGACGCCGGCTGCATGGATCAAGGCGTCGCAGCCGTCGAGCAGGCTTTTGACAACCGATGCATCCCGCACGTCACCCGTCAGAACGCGGGCACGTCCCGACGGTGCCAACCGGGCGACGAGGGACGGATCCTCGTGCGGTGCCACCAGTACCCGGAGGTCGAAACCCGCCAGGTCGAGACCGTGGAGGATGTGTGCACCGACGTACCCGGTGCCGCCGGTGATCGCTACCCGCATGCCGACCCGGGTCAAAAGGTCTTGTGGGGGACGCCGGCGAGCAGTCCGCCTTCGACGACGAACTCGCCACCGGTGGTGTACGACGATTCGTCACTGGCGAGGAACAGCACCATTGCCGAGACCTCTTCGGGGTCGCCGCCACGTCCGAGCGGGATGGTGAGGAAGTCCTCGGGGATCGCCTCGGTCATCGGCGTCCGGATGAATCCGGGATGGATCGAGTTGACGCGCACGTTCTTGGGCGCGAGCTCCAGCGCCACGGACTTGGTCAGACCGCGGACCGCGAACTTGGTCGCGGTGTAGCCGTGCAGCCCTGGACTACCGCGGAAACCCTCCACCGACGACACGTTGATGATCGATGCGGGTGCCGAGTCGGCCAAGGCGTTCGCTGCCGCCTTGATACCGAGGAAGGTGCCGGTCAGGTTGACGTCGAGGATGGCCTGCCAGTCGGCCAGCGAGAAGTCGGCGATCAGGTTGCCGTTCACCATCCCGGCGTTGTTGATGAGCACGGACAAGCTGCCGAAGGTGTCGAGGGTGGTCGCCACGGCCTCGTGCCAGCTGTCTTCCTGGGTGACGTCGAGGTGAACGTACACAGCGTGGTCGCCGAGTTCGTCGGCGAGTTGCCGGCCGGGCTCGTCGAGGATGTCGCCGATCACCACGCGGGCGCCCTCGGCCACCAACGCTTTGGCGTGGGATGCGCCCATGCCGCGGGCGCCGCCGCTGATCAGAGCCACCTTGCCTGCTATTCGGTCCATGATTTCCCTCCCCATCGGATCAATTCGGTACCATTGGTACCATAATTATCGATCAGGCGGGTCCCGAATGCGAGCAGGTCAAAACGGTAGTTAGGCGCCGTAAGGTTATCGAATTGTGATCTGAATCTCTGCATCGTTTACCTGCAACCCTCACGGGTACGCCTTTCCTCGACAGCTCTATCGACCAGAGAGTCCAACCGAAGGAGAGATATGAGCACCACATCGACAACACTGCGCCAGCAGTTGCGCACGCTCTTGATCCTGACCAACACCGAGATCCAGATCGCCGAGACGCGTACCGCGCAGGCGCGGACCGAGGCAGTTCGTCGCGAACTCACCGAAAACGCCGAGAACGGCCGACTCCGGGCACAGGCCATCGAAGAAGCGATCCGCGACCTGGGTGGTCTGCCCGACGTCATTCGGCCCATCGCCGGCCGTCTGGCCGCGTCCGTGAAGGCCCTGGCCGAGCAGGCGCAGCCGCTCGACGAGGCGCTGCTGGGCGACCTTGCGCTCGAGCACCAGTTGCTCGACCGGTCACGCTACGTGAAGGCACTCGCCACAGCGGAGAACGAGACCACCGTGGTCACCCTGTCCGAGCAGCTGATCAACGCGCACGAGTCGACAGTCGTCTGGCTCACCACCCTGCTCGCCGAGGAAGCCATCGGCGGACCCGTTGCACTGCGTCGCGGACCGTTGCAGGCCGCCAGCGGAGCTGCACTCCGCGCCGCCAGCATCCCGGCGACGCTCACCGCACGCGGCGTCGACCGCGCGGTTGACGCGATCCGTAACGCTCCGGGTCAGGTCAGCGCGTTGTTCGACCGAACCGAAGAGGCCGGCGAAGCCGCGCTGGGCCGGGCCGCCAAGGCCGGGCAGGACGCACTCGCCCGCACCTCGCGCGCCGGAGACACGGCACGCAAGACCGCCAGCGCGAGCCGGGACGCGGCTCTGGAAGCCGCAGAGCAGACTGCTCGGGCCAACGGCGCGAACGACGCCGCGGACCGGCTGCACGCGGCCCGCGAAGGCACCGGCACCATCGACCCCGCCGATCTCCCGATCGATGACTACGAGTCGCTCAACGTGAGCTCGGTTGTCGCGGCGATCAAGGAGCTCGAGAAGCCGTCGGACGTCCGTCTGGTGGTCGCGTACGAGGAAGCGCACAAGAACCGCCACGGAGTGGTCTCGGCAGGACAGACCCGTATCGCGGCCATCGCGCAAGAAGTCGTCGGCGTGAAGTGACCTGACCTCACGTTCTCGCCGAGAACAAGCCCGCCACCACCGTGACCCGGTGGTGGCGGGTTCTTTTGTGCCCATGGCCCCCGCAGCCTGCCGGCGGGAAATCGGCTGGCATGTGCGCCGCCGGATCGGGCACAGTTGACCGGTGTCCACACCGACGTCGCTGCCCCGTGCGCTGAAGCCGTTTCGGCATCAGCAGTACCGGTTGCTGTGTATGGGCCTGGTGCTGGCGATGTTCGCCGACGGCATCTGGACTGTCGGAGTGGTGTGGCAGGTCATCGACCTCGGCGGCGGCCCAGGGCAGCTGTCGTTGGTCACCGCCGTCGCTGCGGTCGGCATGGTGGCCTCGACGTTGCTCGGGGAGTGCTGGCCGACCGGATGTCGCAGCGCACCATCCTGATCGCCCTCGAGTTCGCGAAACTGATCGTGATCGGCCTCGTGGGCGTGCTCGGCTTCACCGGCACGCTGCAGATGTGGCAGTTGCCGCTGGTCTCGCTCATCGGCGGGATCACGACGGGCATCTACTACCCGACCTATTCGGCACTGCTGCCGTCTCTGGTGCCGCGCGAGGAGCTCATGGCGGCCAACGGCATCGAGGGTACGTTGCGTCCCACGATCTTTCAGGCAGCAGGCCCGGCAGTTGCCGGAGGGCTGATCGCGTTGTCGTCGCCGGCCCTCGCGATCACCGCGTCGGCGGTCGCCTCGGCATTGTCGGCGGTGTTCTACCTCCTGATGCGGCCGACGCCGGCCAGGCAAGAGCCCAGGCCGCGAGCAGAACTGGTCCGCGGAACGGTCACCGACATCGCCGAGGGATTTGTGTACATGTGGCGTACCCCTTGGCTTTTGGCGACGCTGCTGTTCGCCTTGCTGATGGTGTTGATGGTGATGGGGCCGTTGGAGGTGCTGGTGCCGTTCGCGGTCAAGGAACGCGCCGGCGGCGATGCGGGCTCACACGCGATGGTGTTGGCGGCCTTCGGAATCGGGGGAGCGATCGGCTCCCTGGTGATGGCGTCCATGCCGATGCCGCGCCGGTATCTGACGGTGATGTTCGTGGTCTGGGGTCTGTCGTCGTTGCCGTTGGTCGTGATGGGCATGGCCACCGAGGTGTGGGTGTTCGTTCTTGCGGGCCTGGTGCTCGGTCTCGCGTTCGACGGACCCATGGTCATCTGGGGCACACTGCTACAGCGCCGGGTCCCGCCGCACATGCTGGGACGGGTGTCGAGTCTCGACTTCTTCGTGTCCATCGCGCTGATGCCCGTGTCGATGGCGATCGCGGCACCGGTGAGTGAATGGATCGGTCTGACAACCACTTTTGTCATCGCGGGCATTGCTCCCGTTCCCGTGGCCGCCGTCGCGTTCTTCGTCGCCCGCCTGCAACACGACGAGATCGCGCATCCCCTGCGCGACGGGCCGGTCACTGTCGAGGTGGTCACCACGGCCGAAGCGCTCCCCGCCGTGGAGGTGAAGGCAGGCGTGTCAGATCAGGAACTGCTTCGCGCCGGCCACGACGAGTTCGGTGAGGTCGTTGACGATCGGTGACTCCAGTTTCCAGTACTGCCAGTACAACTGGATGTCGACGTGGTGATTGCCCAGTGTGCGAACCGTTCCCGCCGTCAGCGCCGGGGTGATCTGCGCCGCGGGGACCGCTCCCCATCCGGCCCCGAGTTCGACGGCTCGGTGGTATTCCACCGATGCGGGGACATAGGTGACCGGGGGATCGACGTGACGTCGGGTCAATCGGTTGAGCAGGTCCGTCTGAATGGTGTCCTTGCGGTCGAACGCCACCATCGGCGCACGCGCCAGGTCTGCCGCGCGCAGCCCGTCTGGAAGCCATGTGTCGATGAAGTCGGTGCTCGCCACCGGGAGATAACGCATGGCGCCGAGAGCAATCGCGGCGCAACCGCGCACTGGGACGGGGTCGGAGGTCACCGCCCCCACCGCTTGTCCCGACCGCAGGAATCCGGTGGAGTGACTCTCGTCGTCCCTGAGCACCTCCACCGCAACGGGGTGGCGCCGCTGTATCTCGGCAACCACCGGCAGCAGCCAGATCGAGATCGAGTCCGCGTTCGCGGCAACCGGCAGATGCATGCGTGGGACATCCCGCGGATCGGCCGCGAGTGCTTCGGGATGGCCGAGCAGCGCGGATTCGGCTTCGCGCCGGAGAAGGTCCCATTGCGCCGCGAGTCGAAGCAGAACCTCACCGTCCGGGGTGGCGCGTGCCGGTTTGGTGCGTTGCACCAGGACCCGCCCGACCGACGCCTCCAGGGCTTTCATCCGCTGGCTCACCGCGGACGGTGTGACGTGTAGAGCGTCGGCCGCAGCGTCGAACGTGCCCCCTCGGACCACAGCTGTGAGCGTGCGCAGCCCTTCGCTGGTGATGTCCACTTAAGTCAGTCTAATGCTCCATGAAAATCATTCGCTGGATTGAACGGACGGACCGACTTAGCGTGGCCTGGTGTCCTACTTCTTCCCGGCGGTTGCCGGCCTCCTGACCGGGGCGGGTCTGATCATCGCCATCGGTGCACAGAACGTGTTCGTCCTGCGGCAAGGTATTCGTCGCGAGCACGTCCTGCCGGTCGTCGCCGTGTGCACCGCGTCCGACATCGTCCTCATCCTCGCCGGCGTCATCGGTCTGGGCGCAGTGGTCACCGCGCACCCGGAGGTGGTCGACCTGGCCACCTTCGCCGGTGCCGGCTACCTCCTGGTGCTGGCGGCACTGGCCGCCCGCCGGGCGATGCGGCCGGCGGCGATCGACGCAGGCAACGCGGTTGCCGTGACGAGCCGATGGGCGGCCGTCGGCACAGCGGTCGCGCTGACCTGGCTCAATCCCCATGTCTACCTCGATACGGTGATCACCCTCGGCGCAATCGCCAACACGCATGGCCCGCAATCGAAATGGGTGTTCGCCGCCGGTGCCTGCGCGGCGTCTCTCCTGTGGTTCACCGCGCTGGGGTTCGGCTCGGGAAAGCTGGCGCCACTGTTCGCCAAACCCCGGGCGTGGCGACTGCTCGACGTGCTGGTGGCCGTCGTCATGGGGTCACTCGCGGTGGGTCTCATCGTGAGCGCTCTGTGAAGCAGATCCACCGAGCGGGTTGGTCGGCCGACCCTTTCTGACTACTCTTGTGTGCAGAATCCCCCGAGCAGTGAGGTCTGGATGGACAACGACAAGGCTGTGGCCACGTTCTTCGAGCTCAAGGAAAGCCAGGCGGTGAGCGAACCCGCCCATCTGGACGAACTGTGGGCCGCGTTGGAACCGATCGGGCGCGACTTCATGATCGGTGCCTGGTCCGGGGGCGAGCTTCCCAGCGGACACAAGATGGACGGTCAGCTCGAGCTCGCGCGATGGCACGGCAAGACATTCAACTCGATCTACGACGTCAAACCGCTGGTGTGCCGCGACGACGACGGCAACCTGTACTCGAATCAGGAACTCGGCAAGGGTGAGGCCAGCCTGTGGGATGTGCAGTTCCGCGGTGAGACCACCGCGTCGATGGTCTACGACGGCCAGCCCGTCATCGACCACTTCAAGAAGGTCGACGAGACCCACGTCATGGGCATCATGAACGGCAAGACGTCACTGGTCCGTGACCGCCACTTCTACTTCTACCTCGAGCGCGAATGACGGCTGGGTAATCAACCGGAAGAGCTGAGCCGGCCCGAAGGATCCGACACGTGGGCTGTGGCCTTGTGGGACCTCGCGCCGACAGCGACAATTCCGATATGCCCCGCACCGTGCCAGTTTGCGTCAACGCACGTGACGGCCACGCGCGGGCGCCTGGCGTACGGGCGGCGCGCTGGTGAGTAGCCTGGTGGCGACCTCTGCTGATCTCGGTGCCGACAGCGGCCTCGAGCCCTTCTCGATGATCGCGCTGGTGTTGCTCATGGCCGCGATCGTGGGGCTTGTCGCCACCCGCTTGCGCCAGCCGATGATCGTGGCCTTCATCGGCGTCGGCGTGCTCGTCGGCCCGGTCGGCACGGGATGGGTTGTCGCCGATGGAACCATCGAGCTGCTGGCTCGGCTGGGCATCGCGGTCCTGCTGTTCCTGGTCGGCTTGCGGCTCGACCTGCACCTGATCCGCAACACCGGGCCGATTGCGCTGATCACCGGGTTGGGCCAGGTGACCTTGACCGCGCTCATCGGATACGGCGGTGCTGTCGCGTTCGGGATGGACGCCACCGCCGCGCTGTATGTGGCTGTGGCGCTGACGTTCTCGTCCACGATCATCGTGGTGAAGC
Source organism: Williamsia sp. DF01-3 (assembly GCF_023051145.1). Lineage (NCBI taxonomy): Bacteria > Bacillati > Actinomycetota > Actinomycetes > Mycobacteriales > Nocardiaceae > Williamsia > Williamsia sp. DF01-3. Next base: position 5,203,111 of record NZ_JALKFS010000005.1, on the reverse strand, counting down.
TGCTCTCGGACAAACACGAGATCGAGCAGCTCCACGGCCGGATCGCTCTCGGTGTTCTGATCGTGCAGGACATCGTCGTGGTGTTGGTGATGATCGTGCTCACCGCCGTCGGTCACGGGAGCGGCGACACCAACATCGCGCTGAGCGTGGTGCTGGTCGTGGCGAAGGGGATTGCCCTGCTGGTGGGCGTCGGCCTGATGATGCGGTACGTGTTGCCGTGGTTACTCGGTCACATCGCGCGATCCCAAGAACTGCTGGTGCTGTTCGGAGTTGCCTACGCCGTGGGTGTCGCAGCGCTGACCGAGTGGCTCGGTTTCAGTTCCGAGGTCGGTGCCTTCATCGCCGGCATCTCGCTGGCGGCAACGCCGTATCGCGATGCGATGGGTGCACGGCTGGTGAGCCTGCGGGACTTCCTGCTGCTGTTCTTCTTTCTCGATCTCGGAGCACGACTCGAGTTCGGCGATGCCGGTGGGCAAGTGGTCGAAGCGCTGGTGTTCTCGGCATTCGTCCTGATCGGCAAGCCGATCATCGTCATGTTGATCATGGCGGTGATGCGTTACCCGGTGCGCGTGGGATTCGCCACCGGTGCCACCCTCGCGCAGATCTCCGAGTTCTCGCTGATACTCGCTGCTCTGGGGTTCGGTCTCGGCCACATCGATGGCGCCACAGTCAGTCTCATTACGGTCGTCGGACTCATCACCATCGGCTGTTCCACTTACCTGATCCTGTACTGGAGTGCGATCTTCGACCGTCTGGAGCGCTGGGTTGCTGTGTTCGAACGGACCGAGAAGCTGCGTCCCGAGGCGGCCGACATCACGCCCGAAATCGACACGATCGTCTACGGACTGGGCCGGTTCGGTACCCACGTCGCCGAGCACCTGAGCGAGTCGGGACACAAGGTGCTGGTGGTCGACTTCGATCCCCAGCGCGTCGCGCACCACAACAACCGCGGACAGCCGGCAGTCTTCGGCAGTGCCGAGGACGTCCACTTCCTCGAGTCATTGCCGCTCGCGCAGACGCGGTACGTCATCAGCACCATCCCGGTGATCGACACGAGTAGGACTCTGCTGCACAACCTTCGGCAGGCGAAATACGCCGGCCGTACGGTGGTCACCGCGCACACCCGCCACGACGCCGAACAATTGCGGTCGGCCGGTGCCGATGTAGTTCTCGAACCCTTTGCATTGGCGGCGGGTGCCACAAGCGATGCGCTGCGGGCCGCGCTTGACGCGCTCGATCAGGACGAGTCCGACAACGCACGCGTGGCCGAGTCCGGTTCCGCCGAATCGGGCATCGACGATCCCGCCGCATCGAGGGGTGGCGTGCCAGAGGAGTTCGGCCACCACGACACCCGCGAATGATCGGGTGGTCGCAGATGGAAGTGACTACAGTCAGTGTCAGATGGCGGTTCCGGTGGGGTGTTGTGCCATCAGGTTTCATCGGTTGAGTGGAGGGCGGACATGGTCGCGAGTCGAGCTGCGGTACTCACTGAGGCAGGCGGTGCCCCGGTGCTCGCCGACATCGAGGTCCGTGAGCCGGTTGGCGACGAGGTGCTGATCAAGATCGGTGCTGTCGGCATCTGCCATACCGACATATCCCTGGCTGCCCGATGGCCGGCGAAGCGGATGCCGATCGTGTTCGGGCACGAAGGTTGCGGCGTGGTCGAAGCGGTGGGGCCGGGTGCCGCAGTCCCAGTCGGGCAGCGGGTTGTGTTGACGTTCAACAGTTGTGGAGTCTGTCCACAATGTGCGGCCGGTCGTCCTGCTTACTGCGACCGATCGACCACCTTGAACATGCGTGGTGACCGTGCGGACGGGTCCGGCGCCTTGAGCTGGTCGGGGGCCTCGGGTGGATCCAATGGCCCAGTTGTCGGTGGCTTCTTCGGCCAATCGAGCTTCTCGACGTATGCGATCGCGACACAACGGAACACGGTCCCGATCGGCGAGCAGATCGATGCCGCCACAGCAGCTCCGCTGGGATGCAGTGTGCAAACCGGAGTCGGTGCGGTGCTCAATGCCCTGCGACCGGGCATCGGCGACTCGATCGCGGTGTTCGGGGCAGGTGCCGTCGGTCTGTCTGCGGTGATGGGGGCAAGGATTGCCGGTTGCCGCACGATCATCGCAGTGGATCCGATTGCCGAGAGACGTTCACTGGCAATGGATCTAGGTGCCACACATGTCATCGACCCCACCGAATCCGCCGTGGTGGAGGCGCTGGTGGAACACTCCGCCGGCGGCGTCGGCCACGCCCTCGACACCACCGCCATCCCCGCCGTCCTCGCCGACGCCGTGGCGGCGCTGCGTACGCGAGGCCAGTTGGGCATCGTCGGCCTGGGTGCTCCGACGGCTGAGCTCCCCGTCGGACTCGTGATGGGAAGAGGGCTGTCGATCCGGGGCATCGTCGAGGGCGACAGCGTGCCGCAGACCTTCATCCCCGAACTGGTCGATCTGTACTCACGCGGAGACCTACCGCTCGAAAAGCTGATCACGCCTTACGCTTTCAGTGACTTTGACAGCGCGTGGCAGGCAGCGAGGTCGGGTTCCGTTGTGAAGCCGGTCCTGACGGTGTGATCCAGGCGCCGGTCAGCCCGCCGTGTCATCGCGGCCGATACCGACGGGCATCGGCAGTATCTCGACGCGCGCAAGACCTGAGGTGATCGCGGGATCGGCGGCGCTGATCGCCCGCACCTCGGCCTCGGAGTCGGCGCGCACCACCCCCAGACCCCAGTTGCCTGCCGGGTCGACGACGGGCCCGAAGATGACCGCGGTGCCGTCGGACATCAGCTCCGACCAGTAGGCGCCGTGCCGGCTCATGATGGCGACCTCGTCGTCGGACATGTCGCCGGGGCCGAAACCAGGTCGAGGTGGAATGAGTTTGTACACGAAGTGGGTCATGAGGATGCCCCTCCCGGTTTCAGGTGAGTGATGATTCGATGACGGCGACCGAGGCCGCAAGGGCGGTGGCCCAGCCACCGGAGTATGCGCCCGAGCTGTAACCGCCTGGCGCAGCGCAGTCTTCGCGGAGTTGCTCCTCGCTGAGCCGTTCCCAGCCGCGGTGTTCCACTGAGACCCTGATGAGTGCAGGGCCGAGGGCACTGAACGCCAGCTCGACTTCGGTGGGCTCGGGGGTGTTGAGCCACGTCATGACAAACCGGCTCGGCGGTTCCCACACTTCGAGCTGACCCCAGTCGGCGGTGGTGCCGTCGTCCCAAGTCTCGTAGACGCGACCGCCGGTGTGCTCCTCGATGGTGACGCTGCGGGCGCGGTCGCCGCCGATCGACATGGGCTGCAGGGGCCACCACACCCCGATGGTTCGGACGAAAGTGGTGAAGACGTGGTCGAGATCGCTGCGCACGGTGGTCGATTGGCGGATCGGGGGACGCCGCAGGGGGAGCGCCGAATCGCTGCCCGGCCGGGTGGACTGGTTGGTCTCGCGTTCAGCCGGCACGGTTCACCTCGTCGCCATCGGTCAGTCCGCGCTCGGCCTCCACCAGTTGCCGCGCGACGTCGAGAGATGACGCCCACATGCCGTCGAGCATGTCTCGGAGTTGGTCGATGCCTTCGGGACGGGTGCGGTACATGCGCCGGGTTCCTTCACGCCGCTCGGTGAGCAGTCCCGCGTCCTTCAGCACCGTGAGGTGCTGAGAGATCGCGGTACGGCTGACCTCGAAGCGCGCCGCGATCTCGCCGGCCGCGAGCTCTTCACCGGAAACGAGTTCCAGGATGGCGCGCCGGCGGGGCTCGGCCATCGCACGAAGGGCTTCGTCGACGCCGGGCTGTTCTGCGGTCATGTCCAGAGCCCGATGGTGTTGCCGTCGGGGTCGGCGAACATCGCGAAGCGGCCGTACCCGTCCGGTAGGTCGGTGGGAGGTACGAGGGCTTTGCCGCCGAGGGCTTCGGCCCGGTCGAGCGATGCCTGCAGGTCGTCGACCCGCATGTACACGCTCACGCCGCCTGGCTCGGCCTGGTCGGTGACGGCGCCAATGCCGCCGCCGACCGCCTCTTCGCCTGCGCCGGTGTCGACCAGTGAGTATCCGGGACCCTGGCTCTCGTCGATGGTCCAGTCGAACAGTTCGCGGTAGAACGCGGCGAGGCGGGTGGGGTCGTGCGATGTGATCTCGAAGAACGCGACCGGTGCTCCCATGGTGACTCCTTGTATGTCCGTTTGTCGTCTTTGGCTAACGTTAGCAACTGCTGACGCATCAGACAAGGCCTAGTTCATGGTTTCGAAGCGTCTGTGGCCGACCGGCCACCGCGCCGCCGTGTGCAAAAGAGCGCCGTCAGTGAGTTGGCATCGCCCATACTGGCCGTGGTCCCACGCACGTGGGCTGTGCGCATGAGGGAGGCGAAGGCTGATGGCTGATGATGACCACTCCGGGATTCGGCCGGCCGCGTGGCGTGAAGGCCTTGCAGAGGGCGCGGATTCCCTGTTCGCCGGACGGGAACGGGCCGAACCGGACGCCGAGTATCGAACCCTCACCTACGAGGTCACCGACCGGATCGCGCGGATCACCTTCAACCGGCCCGAGCGGGGTAACGCCATCACGGCCGACACTCCGGTGGAATTGGCGGCTGCCGTCGAGCGCGCGGATCTCGACCCACGAGTGCACGTGATGGTGGTGTCCGGACGTGGCAAGGGTTTCTGTGGTGGTTACGACCTGTCGATCTTCGCGGAGAACGGCGGGAATCCGTCAGACGGTCCGGACGCGGCTGCAGGTACCGTACTTGACCCGATTGTGCAGGCGCGCAACCACAATCCTCATGGCACATGGGACCCGATGGTCGACTACGCAATGATGAGTCGATTCAACCGGGGTTTCGCCAGTCTCCTGCACGCCAACAAACCGACGGTGGCAAAACTCCATGGATTTGCGGTTGCCGGCGGAACCGACATAGCGCTGTACGCCGACCAGATCATCTGCGCCGACGACACCAAGATCGGCTACCCGCCGACCCGAGTCTGGGGAATTCCCGCGGCGGGCATGTGGGCGCACCGCCTCGGAGACCAACGGGCCAAACGGCTTTTGTTCACCGGTGACTGCCTCAGCGGAAAACAGGCCGCGGAGTGGGGACTGGCCATCGAGGCGCCGGAGGCGGACCGCCTTGACGAGCGCACGGAGGACCTGCTGGAACGGATCTCGCGGATGCCGATCAACCAGCTCATCATGGCCAAGTTGGCGATGAACAGTTCGCTGCTCTCGCAGGGTGTTGCCAATTCGACGATGGTCAGCACTGTCTTCGACGGCATCTCGCGACACACTCGCGAGGGCTACGCATTCCAGATGCGTTCGGCAACAGTCGGATTCCGCGAGGCGGTACGCGAGCGCGACGAACCGTTCGGCGACTACAAGCGCGCCCAGTTCGACAAGCCCGGAGATTCCTGATTTGTCCGCGCGCACCACATCCGGAGACCCCTGGTTCTGTGTCAACTGCGCCAACGAGTATGCGCCCGCTGACGATCCGCCTGCGGAGTGCCTGATCTGTACTGATGAACGTGAGTTTGTCCCGCCGGGCGGTCAGCAGTGGGCTCGGCCGGCCGAACTCGACGAGCGAACCATCGACTGCAGCGAGGTGGAGCCCGATCTGCTTGCCATCACTCTGGATCCGCAAGTGGGTATCGGGCAACGAACCTTCCTGATCCGAACACCGGCTGGAAACCTGCTGTGGGAACCGCCTGGGTACATCGATGAGTCGTTGGTCCGGCTCATCAGGTCCCACGGAGGCATTTCGGCGATCGCGTCCAGTCACCCTCACCTCGTGGGAGCCAGTGTCTCACTGAGCCACGAGTTCGATTCGGTGCCTGTCTATTTCAACCAGGCCGACGCGACCTCATTGACCCGCTCCGACGACGTCATACGGTTCTGGACCCAACGTCAACCCGTGTTCGGCGGCATCGAACTGGTGCAATGCGGCGGTCACTTCCCTGGCAGCTCTGTGCTGCTGTGGCCGGATGGCGGCAACGGCAGTGGAGCGATCTTCGTCGGTGACACCCTCATGGTCGGCGCGGACAGACGCAGCGTCTCGTTCATGCGCAGCTACCCAAATCTGATCCCGCTGCCCCCGCGCCTGGTCCGGAAAATCGAGGCGACGGTTATGGCGTTGCCGTTCGACCGGATCTACGGAGGATTCGACGGACAGGTGATCGAGTCGAACGGTCCTGCGATTGTTCAATTTTCGGCCGACCGCTACGTCGGCTGGGTCACCGACGAACTGCGCGACAGAAGCGAGTGACACCGCGAGCTCCCTACGTTCCTGAGGGCGTAGCCCCTCACACTATGGAGTTGTCAATGTGCCTGCGCGTTCTCGGCTGTGCCGAGTGAGGCCAGGTGGAGCGGTCTGTAAGTCGTCATTCGTGTTGCAGGTGAACGAAGGTGCACGCTGCAGTGGACCGTGAGTCAGGCTGCGAGGGTGAGGGTTCGGCGGTTGTAGGCCGGTCGTGGTTGTCGGGTGGGGTCGATGTCGGCGGGTGGGATCAGCCAAGGGTGCCCGTCGGTGCCCATGGTGATGTCCCAGTCGGTGTGGTGCACGGCCCGGTGGCAGGTGCGGCACAGTAGGCATCCGTTGCTCAGGGTGGTGGGGCCGCCGTCAGCCCAGTGCACGATGTGATGACAGTCCGACCAGGTGGCCGGCGCCCCGCATTTGATGCAGCAGGTATCGCGAAGCAATATCGCTTTCCGCACAAGTCCGGTGAACAAACGCTTGGGTGGACTCAAATCGATCGGCACCTGCTGCCCGTCCAGGGTGATCGAGGTGATCGCCGCATCACACGCGGCTGCTGCTGCGGTCGCTTCGGTGACCGGGCCCATCCACCGCAACACCGCTCGGTCGGGATGATCAGCGGGAACAGTCACCATCACTTCGGTTCTCGGTGTCGACACGAAACCCTGCCCACCGCCGCCACAATCAAGCAGTTGGTGCAGGGCATCAGCGCGTCGTTGCGTCGGTGTGCGGGTATCTGCGCTCCCGTCGGGTTCGGGTCGGGGCCTGGACCACACGTCGAGCGCGGACATCATCTTTTCCCCGGTCACCGCATCAACATCAAACCTGCCCGACAATCGGCCATCGTCAGTGATCACGTAGTCCACAGTGTTCAACGAGGCGTCTTCGGCGGCCGGCACCCCACCCTGTTCTCCGGCGACCTCATTACCCACCGTCCGGGCGATCCGGCCGATCTCCGCGGGCGGTGCACCAGAGAACGCATGAGCCAAAAGTTTTCCCTCGACCTCACACCGGAAGTCGTCACTCATCACACCCACCACGCGGCCACGAACGTGGCCGACACCCCGGACTATTGCGTCGACGTGCTCGGCGGACAGGAATCCGTCCCGAAAGTATCCGACTGTACGGTCCAACCCCTCCAGGCCGGTGCCGATGCGTAGCCACCGTGCCGCCGCGCCCGGTGCGGCACCGTTGGCCTGCAACACCTTCAACGTGGTCGACCCCAGACGTTTGGCCACACCCAGGCGGTCGATGATCACCGCACCGGCCGCCAACCGCGCCTCCACAGCATTACGCACAGTGATCAGATCTTTCACCACCGCCACCACCCCGGCCGGATCATCCGGAAACTCCACCCCGACGACCTCATCAACCAGATCAACAACAGCCATCACCACACCCCCTCCAAGACAACAACACTGAGACAACATTGGGACAGCCGATCACAATGGTGGCGTAGTCACACGTATCTCAGAATCAGGTCTTGCGGACGATCAGCTGCCACCAACCTACCAAATCGAACACATATTCGATAGTCATCTGTTTGGATGACCTGCAGGCTCGGCATTCGGGTAAGCCAAACCTATTCGCGCCCAAGCACCTTCGCGATCAACGGCAGAAGTTCGGTTCGCATCTTCTGTTTCATGTCGTCGACAAAAGCCGGGTCAGCAGTAGTCGGCGACCCCGCGTCGAAAGGCGGTGCCGGGTCGTACTCGATCATCAGCTGGATGCGGCGTGCCACATCCTCGCCGAAGATGGTTGCGGCGACCGTCAAGGCGAAGTCCATTCCGGAGGTCACGCCGGCTCCGGTGATCACGTTGCCGTCTTGGACAACTCGCTCACCGACGGGTTCGCATCCGAACTCGCTGAGCATCGACATCGACGCCCAATGGCTTGTCGCCCTCTTTCCCGCGAGTAGACCGGCTGCCGCAAGGGTGAACGAGCCGGTGCACACCGAGGTCACCCATCGAGCGCCGGCCGCCTGTGTGCGTAGGAAGTCAAGCGCAACAGCATCTTCGAACAACTCGAACGCTCCTCGCCCACCGGGGACGAACAGCAGGTCGGCCTGTGGCGCCTGGTCAAGGGTGACGGTCGGAACGATGCTCCAACCACAATCGGTGGTCACCGGTTCGAGGTTGTGCCACGCCAAGTGGACGTCTGTGTCGGGGAAGTGTGAGAAGACCTGGGCGGGGCCGGTCATGTCCAGCTGCGTGACGTTCGGGAAGAGCAGCACGACGATCTGCAGTCTGGTCATGACCGACCCTAAACCAGGGTCACCGCCGATAGGGCTGTTCGGGTCCGACTCTCACTCGGCTACTCGCACCAGCGCCTTGCCGAAGTTGCGGCCACTGAGCAGGCCGCGGAATGCCTCGGGCACGTTGTCCAAGCCGTCGGTGATGTCTTCGCGGTACTTCAGCGACCCATCGGCCACCCACTGTGTGGCCTCCTCGAGGAAGCGAGGCATCTGCTCGGCTGCGAACTCGGTCTGGATGAACCCGCGGATGGTCAGGCTCTGGGTGAGCACTGCGCCCATCAACGCACCGGACCGGTCCGGGCCTTCCGGGGCCGACGTCAGGTTGTAGTTGGCAACCAGGCCACACACGGGAATGCGTCCGTACAGGTTCATCCGGGGCAGCACCGCGTTGAAGACCGCGCCGCCCACGTTCTCGAAGTACACGTCGATGCCATCGGGGTCGCGGCCGCGAGCTGTTCTTTGAAGTCGTCGGCACGGTGGTCGATGGCCGCGTCGAAGCCGAGCTCGTCCTTGAGGTAAGCCACCTTGTCTGGTCCGCCGGCGATCCCGACCGCACGGGCGCCCTTGAGCTTGGCGATCTGCCCGACCGCTGACCCGACCGGGCCGGCAGCTGCGGCCACCACCACTGTCTCGCCCGGCTGCGGCTTTCCGATGGTCAGCAGCCCCGCGTATGCAGTGAAGCCGGGCATGCCGAGAACGCCGAGTGCGGTGGACGGCGAGATGGCCTCCGGATCGAGCTTGCGGAGGTATTTCGCCTGCTCAATTGAGTGGGTGCGCCAGCCGGCGTACCCGAGCACCACGTCGCCCGGCGCGAAGTCGTCGACGGTCGAGGTGAGGACGCGTGAGACCGTGGCGCCCACCATGGTGTCGCCGATCTCGACCGGTGCGGCGTACGACTTGGCCGCACTCATCCGGCCACGCATGTAGGGGTCCAGCGACAGATACAGGGTTTCCAGCGCCACCTCGCCCGGCCCCGGTTCGGCGAGATCGAAGTCTTCGAATCGGAAATCGGAATCCTTGGGTTCGCCGTGTGGGCGTGCTGCCAGGACGATGCGGGTGCCGTTGGTCATGTATCTCCTCGTCGAGAATCGTTGCGGTCTCCCTCGTCAACAGCCGAGGGCGACCGTGCTGTTCCGTCTGCTGCCGGATGTGAGGCAACTCAAGTCACCATCGTCGCTCATCTGGCCCGCTACGGTGGGCCGATGAGCAGCAACAGGCGACCGGCGTCCGATCTTTCCGGCCGGGCTCGACAGAACCAGATCTACACCGACGGCGTCTTTGGGCGAAAGCCCAAGGTACCCACCAATTTCGACGATCTGGAGCGCGCTGCCAAGCGCAAGATGTCCGCCAAGGCGTGGGCTTATGTCGCCGGTGGAGCGGGTGAAGGCAGCACCATGCGGGCCAACCGCCGCGCCCTCGACAGCTGGGCGATCGTTCCCAGGATGCTGCGCGACGTCTCGGTACGGAGTCTGTCCACCGAGCTGTTCGGACAGCAGTTGCCGGCACCGATCCTGTTCTCCCCGGTGGGTGCGGGCGGCCTGGTCTTTCCGCAGGCCGACGTCCACATCGGCCGGGCCGCCGCCGAACTCGGCGTCCCGTACATCTTCTCCAGCCAGGCCAGCGCACCGATGGAGAGCACTGCCGCGGCGATGGACGAGGTGTCGCCCGGGGCGCCCCGCTGGTACCAGCTCTACTGGTCAAGTGACGAGCAACTGGTGGACAGCTTCCTGCAGCGCGCCGAGAAGTGCGGTGCGGCGGCCATCGTGGTCACGCTCGACACCACCATGCTGGGCTGGCGGCCGCAGGACCTGAACCTGGGCTCGCTGCCGTTCGCGCAAGGGATGGGCATCGACCAGTACACCTCTGATCCCCGCTTCATCGACATGGTGCGAGCTCGTATCGCTGCGGCCGTACCCGGCCCCAAGCCCCAGGTGACGGTCGGCGCGATCAAGTCCCTGGTGTCGATGGCGAAGAACACCCCCGGCAGCGTGCTGGCCAACCTTCGCTCACCTGTGCCCAGGGAGTCTGTGCAGACCTTCCTGGAGACCTACTCGCGTCCCTCGCTCAACTGGACGGACATTGCCGGGCTGCGCGAGCGGACGTCGCTGCCGATCGTCTTGAAAGGGATCCTGCACCCCGACGACGCACGGCAGGCCGTCGACGCCGGGGTGGACGGCATCCTGGTCTCCAACCATGGCGGCCGGCAGATCGACGGATCCATCGGCTCGGTCGAATCGCTCACCGACGTGGTGGCCGCAGTTGACGGCAAGGCGAAGGTGCTGCTGGATTCGGGCATCCGCGGCGGCGCCGACGTCTTCAAAGCGCTGGCTCTGGGTGCGGACGCGGTGTGTATCGGACGTCCGCACATGTACGGACTCGCGCTGGCCGGATCGGCAGGTGCGCGAGACGTGGTCGCCAACATCATCGCCGAGCTCGACCTGACGCTGGGACTGTCCGGGAACACCAACACCGCCGACTTGTCGCCGGCGGTGTTGAAGAAGGTGCGACTCGACTAGATGAGTTTTCGGCCGGTCCGGATCCGACGGCGGACGTCCCACAGGTAGGCGTTGAACGGGAATGCGCGCATCGGTTCGGGCAGTCGCGTCACAACAAACCGGACGATGCGATTGTGCAGGTCGAAGAGTTGTTGTTGCCGCGGTGTCCACTCGAGGCCCATCTTCTCGCGGAACTCGGGTGGCAGGAACCCGGTGGTGAGGAACAGGCCGAAGTCGCCGATCAGCATGGACACCGGCTTGGGCAAGAACTCGAACTTGGCGATGCTGATCAGCAGTTCCCGGATGGTGTCGTCGATCTCGAGCTGCGCGACCGTCCCATCCCAGTACTCCTGGAAGTCGGCGCGTGTGGCCGGCCACATCTCGCGCGGCATCTGCAGAGTGGTGCCCATGAGAGCGCCCTGCTGGTATGCCTCTTCGGTGATCGCCGAGGGGTCGCCGTAGAGAATCTGCATGTCTTCCCAGCCCTTGTACAGGCAGGCGGCAACCCACAACTGCAGGCGGGGATCAAAAGCGTTGTATTCGACCGGGCTCGACTCGGTGGAACGCACCTGCGCGTGTGAATGGCCGACGGCTTTGCGGTACGCTTTGCGGTCTTCCGGGGTGCCGTTCACCGCGACCGCGAGGTACGACAGCGTGGTGCGGCCCCGCTTGATGGGGTGCTTGAACAGGTTGCCGCTGTCGACCTTGCTCTCCGCGACGCCGTATCCGACCGCAGGGAGTCCAAGTTGCATGATCACGTTGGCGGCCCCGGCGAGAGCCGAGATGCCCGGCATGTCCAGCAGGTCGCCCGGTGCGCTGTCGGTCTCTGCGCGATTTCGGGTGCGGATGGGCTGCGGCATGTCGATGGACAGGGCAGCCGTTCCGTCAACGGTTCCAGACGTCATTGTCGGCCTCCAAGGTTGCTTCTGATAACAACCGTTATCTCTTTCGTATTGAAGCTGCGATCGGACCGAAAGTCAATCGTCGTTAACCGAAGGTGGAAAGATGAGGCCCATGGCAGATCCTTTGCGCCCATATGGCGGCGAGAATGGAGCTGACCGGGTCAAACGTCGCCGGGCAGCGCTGATCGAAGCTGCGCTCGAGATCCTCGGCTCGGCCGACGGGGTGGCGATCAGTGTGCGCGGGGTGTGCCGGCAGGCCGGACTGACCGCGAGATACTTCTACGAGAGCTTCGAAGACGTGGACCAGTTGGTGGGCACCACGTACGACGCCGTCGTCTTCGACATAGCCGAGGCCGCCCAGACCGCGGTGACATCCGGCGGTCAGTCTCCGCGCGAGCAGATCCGTTCCGCGGTGGGCGCCATCGTTCGGCTCATCGACACCGATCGGCGCAAGGGCCGGGTGCTGTTCTCGCAGACACTGCTCAGCGGAACCCTGGCCACCAAACGGATGGACGCCGCCATGATGTTCGCGGCGCTGACCATCCAGACCTCGGGATCCCAATTCGACGACGCGACCACCCAAGGAGCAGCCCACTTCTACGTCGGCGGGCTCGGGCAGGTGCTCAACGCGTGGATCGACGGCCGAATCGATTGCCCTACCGACGAATTGATCGAACTGTGCGTGACGATGATGTTCGGTGCGATCTACGAACTGTTGCCCGAGAACGCTCAGCGCACCGATTGACCGGCGCGGCGTTGGTTCCAGCGGTCGAAGACCAGCCACGCGAGCAGACCGGCCACAGCTACACCGATACCGCTCAGGCACACGGCAATCCAGCCACCGGCGCCGTATGCGTAGCCCGATGAGACCGAACCCGCCACCGCGCCTGCGAAGTACGTGACCATGTACGCCGTGGTCACGCGGCTGCGCTCCTCCGACGCCAGCGAATAGATCGCGGACTGATTCGCCAACTGCGAAGCCTGAACCCCGAAGTCGAACACCACGAGGCCGATCACCATTGCTGCCAACGGTGTTCCGGGCCACGCGAGCGACAACCATCCGATGATGGTGACAACCCACGCGGCCGTGGTCGCCATCCGCAGATGCCCACGGTCGGCGAGCTTTCCGAACAACGGTGCCGCCGCGGCGCCGGCGACCCCGGCAAGACCGAACAGCCCGATGGCAGCCTCCGAGTAGGAGAAGTGCTCGCCCCGACTGCCCGAGAGCAGGAATGCGATCGAGGTCCACATGGCACTGAACCCGAACATGGTCAAAAATCCGAGCAGCATCCGTTGCCGGAGCATGGTCTCGGCACGGACGATCCGGGCCACCGAGATCAGCAGTTGGCCATAGGGTTGCCGGGGACGGGGCGCGTCGGGTGGCACCGAGACGTAGACCACCACGGCCAGCACGATCATCAGGGCCGACCCCGTGAACAACACCGAGCGCCAGCCCCCGAACTCGGCGATGAGCCCGCTGACGACACGGGCCAGCAGGATGCCCAGCAGCAGCCCGCTCATCACCATGCCGACCACGCGCCCGCGATCTGACGGCACCGCAAGGGACGAGGACCACGGCAACACGATCTGGGCGGTGGCCGCACACACGCCGGCCAGGATCGATGCGACGAAGAGGGTCCCGAAACCGGGAGCCAGTCCCGAGAGCAACAGGGCGACGGCTGATGCGACCATCATGCTGGGCGCCAACAACTTCCGGTTCAGCAGATCGCCCAGCGGGACCAAGAACAGCAGCCCGGCCGCATACCCGAGTTGGGCGGCGGTCACCACCAGTGCAGCAGTCGACGTGGAGACATCGAAGTCCTGGCGGATCTCCTCGAGTACCGGTTGCAGGACGTAGAGCGACGACACCGAGACGCCGCACGTGACGGCGAACAACACCACAAGGGACCTGCTGATCCCCTGCCGGTCACCGGGTGAGGCGGACATCGCCGACGACGGATCGGTGGGTGGGTTCGGCGTCGCCTGCATGGTCTTCAGCTTGCCGGATACGTCGTGGTGAAGCGCAATCAGAGCCCGGCGGTGACCTCGGTCAGGCGTCGGCGCGGCGGCATCGGGAGGCTTTCCGGGACGAAACGCCCATCGACCGACCCGTATTCGCGTGAGCGTGATGGAGCGGCACAGTAGGTTGATGACATGAACTCCGTGCCCGAGCCGACGCCGCGAGACCACGGCGGCGACGGTTGGCGCGAATACGGCCAGGAAGATCTGCCTGCGCCGCTCGCGGCAGCGCTCTCGGCCTTTGCCGAACACGGCTATCACGGCACCTCGGTACGCGACATCGCCGCACGCGCAGGCCTGAGTGTGCCGGGGCTCTATCACCACTATCCGTCGAAGCAGTCCCTCCTCAAGGGTTTGCTCGAGCTCACGATGAGTGATCTGCTCGGCCGTTCTGAGGCGGCGCTTGCTGAAGCCGGTCCGACGCCGCTCGAACGCTACGACGCCGTGGTGGAGTCTTTGCTGCGGTTCCACATGTATCGGCGGGCCCAGGCGTTTGTGGGCTCCACCGAGATCCGCAGCCTGGATCCGTCGTTCCGCACCGATTACATCCAACTGCGCGACAGGCAGCAGCGGATGGTCGACAGGCTGGTGATGGACGGCGTCGAGTCGGGTGACTTCCGCTGCCCCAATCCAGAGGACGCCGGCCGGGCGGTCACCACCATGTGTGTGGGGGTGTCCACCTGGTACCGGCCGCAGGGGCGTCTCGGTCCCGACGAACTCGTTGCCCGTTATCTGCTGATCGCCAGACGGATGGTGGGGTACTTTCCGGATCAGTCTTGAGGGTGACGTCGACCGGCTTGACCGTCGAGTCCGGGCGTGACATTCTGGGCCCAATACCGAACGAGCGCTCGGTCGGGATCGCAAGCACGGGTTCGCCGGCGCAGCACAAGGAGGTGCACATGGCGATCAGCCTTTCCTACGATCCAGCCGTCGAGGACGTGGTCACGAAAGTCCGTGATTTCGTCCGCGACCACGTGATGCCGATCGAGGACGAGTTCGCCGGTGACATCACCGCCGCCGGCGGCGACACGCGTCGACTAGAACTGCGTGACCAGGCGCGCGACGCCGGTGTGCTCGCGCCGCACGCGCCGGTCGAATACGGCGGCCTCGGCCTCAACATGTCCGATCGCGCCCCGGTCTTCGAGGCTGCCGGTTACTCGGTGTTCGGTCCGATCGCGCTGCACATCGGAGCACCCGACGAGGGCAACGTGCACATGCTCGCGCACATCGCCGGCGCGGACCAGAAAGAGAAGTACCTGGCTCCACTGGCCCGCGGTGACGTGCGGTCGGCCTTCGCGATGACCGAGCCCGCACCGGGAGCCGGTGCCGACCCGGCAGCACTGCGCACTGCGGCCACCAAGGTCGACGGTGGCTGGAAGATCAACGGCGACAAATGGTTCATCACTGGCGCCGACGGTGCCGGCTTCTTCATCATCATGGCGCGGACTGCGGGTTCCCCCGGTGACCGCGGCGGCGCGACGATGTTCCTCGCGCCGGCCGACACTCCCGGCATCACGGTGGGACGCCACATCAACACCATCGACCGCGCGATGATCGGCGGCCACTGCGAGGTGGCATTCCGCGACGTGTTCGTTCCGGACGAAGACGTGCTCGGAGAGGTCGACGAGGGTTACCGCTACGCACAGGTGCGGCTGGGCCCAGCACGTATGACCCACGTCATGCGGTGGATGGGCAGCGCCAACCGCGCCCAAGACGTCGCGCTCGACTACGTTGCCCGCCGGGAAGCCTTCGGCGGCAAGCTCGGCGATCTGGGCATGATCCAGCAGATGGTGGCCGACAACGAGATCGATCTGGCTGCTGCGCGGGCGTTGCTGGTCAAGGCCTGCTACGCGCTCGACCAGGGTCAGCATGCGGGCGACGAGACGTCGATCGCGAAAACATTTGCAGCCGAGGCATTTTCGAGGGTCGTCGACCGCGCGATCCAGATGTGCGGTGGCCAAGGAGTGTCCGACGAGCTGCCATTGGCCCGTCTGCAGCGTGAGCTGCGGCCGTTCCAGATCTACGACGGCCCGTCCGAGGTCCATCGCTGGGCGCTGGCCAAACGGGCCGTGGGCAAGGCGAAGAAGGCGGCAGCCGCTGCCGCCGCGAACGGAACGCCGTCGTGACCGAACTTCCGGGCATGGACGTCCCAGCCCTACGCGCCTTCCTGGTCGACAGCGGTGTGCCGGTATCCGGCGAGCTGGTGGTCGAGCTCATCAGCGGTGGCCGCTCGAACCTCACATTCACTGCGCGCGATGACAATTCGCATTGGGTGGTGCGCCGTCCCCCGACGGGCGGACTGACACCTTCTGCGCACGACATGAACCGCGAGTGGACCGTCACCCGCGCACTGCAGGACACGCCGGTGCCGGTGGCGCGCACCGTCGCTTTCGACAAAGAGGGGACTGCCCTCGGTGCGCCGCTCACCGTGGTCGAGTTCGTTGACGGTCTCGTGGTGCGCAGCGCCGATGAACTCGACGCACTCGACGACGATGCCGTTGAACGCAACGTCACCGGACTGGTCAAGGCGCTCGCAGACCTGCACGCCGTGGACTATCGGTCGGTCGGGCTGGGCGATTGGCCGTCCCGACGGTTTCGTCGAGCGACAGGTGAAGCTGTGGGCCCGGCAGTGGGAACACGTGAAGACCCGCGAACTCGACGATGTCGCGACATTGCATGCAGCACTCACGGAGTCGATCCCTGCGCAGACCAGCAACTCAATCGTGCACGGCGACTTCCGCGTCGACAACACCATTCTCGACGCTGCTGATCCGGGTACCGTCAAAGCCGTTGTCGACTGGGAGATGTCGACCCTGGGTGACCCGCTGACCGATGTCGCACTGATGTGCACATACCGGGAGCCGATATTCGACGCCGTCCTGGGGATGAAGGCGGCATGGACAAGTGATCGGTATCCGTCACCGGACGACATCGCCCAGCGGTACGCGGTGGCATCCGGTCGTGAATTGTCCGACTGGAACTTCTATCTCGCGCTCGCCAACTTCAAACTCGGAGTGATCGGCGAGGGCATCACACACCGCGCGCTCAGTGGATCGTCGTCGGGACGGGGAGCCGAGAACGCAGCGGCTGCGACCGGCGAGTTCATGGCGGCGGGACTGCGCGCCATCAAGGGAAAGAACTAGAGGGGCACACACGTGACACATGGCGCAGAACGCAAGGTGGCATTGGTGACCGGTGCCTCGCGCGGTATCGGCGCGGCGATCGCGACCCGATTCGCCGCGGCAGGCTGGGATCTGACGATCAGTGCCCGCAGCCTGGAACCGTTGCAGGACTTGGCCGGCCGCCTTTCCGGCGAACACGGGGTGCGTGTGGAGGTGGTCACCGCCGACATGTCCGACGAGGAGCAGTTGCAGACACTGGCCACGGGCCATCTCGACCAATTCGACAGGGTCGACGCGTTGGTCCTCAACGCGGGGATGGGGCAGAAGGGGCCGATCGGTGAACTGCCGGTTCGCCGATTCGACAAGCTGTACCAGGTCAACGTCCGCTCGGCGTACGTGTTGCTCCAGTCGTTGTTGCCGACTCTGCGCAGTACCGCCGAGACTGCTGGGGCCGCGAAAGTGGTTGCCATTGCATCGATCACAGGCGTACACCCTGAGCCTGAGCTGTCCGCATACGGTGCCACGAAGGCGGCGCTGATCTCTCTATGCGAAACGTTCAACCTCGAGGAATCCGAGAAGGGCGTCTCGGCGACCACCATCTCGCCCGGCTACGTCAACACCGACATGTCCTCGTGGACCGCGATCCCGGCTGCGGAGATGATCACCGCCGACGACGTGGCCACCATGGCGTTCGCGGTCACCGAGTTGTCGCGGTACGCGGTGCTTCCCGGCATCGTCCTCACCCGGCCCGGCACCAACTTGGGTCGTGCCTGACACCACCCGCCGAACGACGGGCTGAGTTTGGCGCCGTTGGGATCTTGCAGCATCCAGTCGGACACGTTGACGGTCCTGCGCATGCTGCCGTCGTTACGGATCGTCACCGTGGTGCACAGGTAGGCAGCCCCGTAATCACCGGTGCCGAACAGAGAGCTAGTGGTAATGGCTATCGAACGTGAAGCGGCCGGATGTGGCGGGCAATGTCGTTGTGCGGGGAGCGAAATCGTCGTGTGCAGGCCCCACCGTCGGCGTCGACGACTTTCACCTGAAGCGAGCAGACATTGAGGTCGGCGAAGGGGGAGACGGCGTCGCGACCAGGGTGACGTGGAATTTGTCGAGTCCGATCCCACCGTTTGGTGGCACGATGTTTGTGTTCACGGGCTTAAGCGCTGACGAGACGGAGGCGATCCAGCTCCGTTACTTGGTGGCAAACGGTCAACGGATCGAGCTGTATGTGCTCAACAGCGAAGACCGGAGAATAGACCTGACTGGCGAGCCACTCCGTACCGACACTGGAGTTGTCAGTGCGGTCGTTCCATCCGCGGACATCATGATGCTGGGCGCGGGATTTCATTGGTCAGCGGAGATGTCACACAATTCCGGTGCCGTGCAACATTGCCCAGCTTGAATGAGGGTCGCGGGTGTCGGACGAAGGCCCGACGCTTGATCGATGGGCTTGGTGGGGCACTCGCACCTTGTGCGAGTGTGTAGGAGTTCTTTGTGCCGGCCGTTACGCTAGCCGGGATGTATATCGGGGAGGTTGAAGGGAAGGTTCTCGAATGGTTCCGGCGGTCTGGCGGTCTCGCCGACGTCGGAACACTGCGTAGGTGCGTGCCGAAACGCAGGGACCAGTTCGACAATTTTGTTTTTGAAGCCACCCTTTGGGCGATGGACGAAGGCGCTGCGAACTCGTTCTCGTATGCCTGCAGCCGATTCAAGGCGGCGTACCGGTCAGATGAGACCGCCCTCGGCAGCCCGGTGCCTCTTGTTCCGCCGGCGGTCACCGAACACGTCGGCCGCATCGTTTCTCGATGGCAGCTTGGTCGGCAGGTCGCCGGGGCTATAGATCTACCCGACGAAGAGGCTCGGCTTCGCGCGGAGCTGTATCTGAACCTTGGCGGCGACCTTGGGGATGGGCTGGCGGCCGCGGGGCGCCGTCTCTGTAGCCGCATGTGGTCGGCACGTATCGGAGACGGCTTTGTCCACCCCGTGGTTGGCGGACATATCTGGAACAGCAACGCAGGGAGTTACGGCGGCGATGACGTTGGTGGCGGAGGACCGCTCATCGACGCGATCTACGCTGTCGGTGATATGACAGGACGGTGGCAGTCCGAACCGGATGACCGTCCCGTCATCGACCGCGAGATTATCGACCTGGCACACACTTTGGGCTGGAAGCTGTAGGAGAAAGCCCGTATCAAGACGCCCCGGGCCCGTGCTGCTGCCGTCACTGCAGCCATGGGCCGTCGCTTCACCTGAACCTGAATCTGAGTTCAAATCGTTGCATGCGACTATTCGATGGCGTAGCCGAGCGCCCATCCGTGATCGGCAAGTGACTTGAGCAAACTACGGTCGCCGTGCTCGCAAGCTATCGCGGCGTAGGTGTCGTTGGGTAGGTGGGCCGTCGCGAACACGCCTGGGCGACTTCCCACGGAGTCTCGCAGCGTTGAGGGCGCCAGATACTCGCCGTAATACAACGGAACCCCTGGATCGACTTTGCTCCTACAGTTGCCGCCCGCCACGGTGCCAGTCAACGGACCAGTGTCCGCGCTGCGCGTTCCGGGCGACCAAACAATTTCGAGAGCAGCGGCAAGCGATGGGCCCGCAGGGTCCGACGTCTCGTTGCCGATGACGATGATGCCGGCAGAAACCAGCGCCACCAGAATCGCCCCAGGAATGATAAAGCGCCAGCGGCGTGCCCCGACTCGCTGGCGCAGTGTCGTCATCACTAAACCTTGCCACATGGGTGACGCAGATCCGCTGCAGTGAGGTTCTGTTCCGTCAGTGGTGACGAAACCTACGGCAGCGAAGCCTATTACGTCGACAGATCGGTTACCTCGGGTTGAATCCGGGCAGAGGGAGGCCTCGCGGGTGGCTACTGCGGGGCGGCGAGTATCTGTTCGACGAGGATGTCGGCGTGGCCCGCGTGCCGTGCCAGCTCTTCGATCATGTGAAGCCCTATCCAGTGGAAGGTCACCTCGCCGCGGCGGTAGTGAACGAATCGGTCGGCCGGCTCAGGTCCTTGCGCGATGCGTCGGGAAAGGTCAGCAGCAGCTTCGTATTCTGCGATCACCTCTGCGAGCGTTTGCTCGGGATCCACCAGCCATCCGCGGTCGTCGCCCGCCGCGTAGCCGTCGCACTCGGCCTCCGCAAGACCCGCGACGGTGCGTTGAAACCAGACCCTTTCCGCCGCGGCGCAATGTTTGACAAGTGAAATCGGAGTGGTCAGTGAAGGCACCAAGCGAGAACGGCTTTGAGCGTCCGTCAAGCGGGCCACCGAGCCGATCAGGGCCGTACGGTTCGCGTCGAGGACAGTGGCAAGCTCTTTGTCGATCATCGCCAGATCCTACGGCGAGGGGGCGGCAGCAAGGAATATTGGAATACACCGTCGGGACGATCTCTGTAGACGTACGACACCACCGAGACTAGGGTTGCGTTCCGTCTTTGGTGACGGAATACGTTTTGCCGCAGTAGATAATAGATCTACGTGGCAGGAGATTGGCTATTTCGGACTGCGCCGGTGGCTGCCTACCAGAGATCCGTGGGGCGCCAGTCGCAGACGAGGGAGCTCGCCGGGCTCCGCGATCAGTACATCAACCATTCCTGTGCATGCTGCCATACGAGCGCCGCGAAACGGACTACATTTCGTCACCGGTGACTAATTACGTTGCCGCCCAATTGATGCTGGCAGGAGCGGGTGTTCGTAAGTCGGGAGTAGGCGATCTGATCGCGGTGTCTCGAGCGGCGAATTACTCTGTGGCCCTCTCCACGCCGGTAACAGTACTTGTTCCCTGTTACCTATTTCCCCTGTTACCGATGGCTCGGTAATTCGCCGCAGAATCACCTCTGGCCGTACTCGCGTACGGCGGCGATGTATTCGGCGTACGTACCTGCCGCGTCAACAGCGTGGCGCTCAATGGTCGATGGGTGATAGCCCAGGACATCGGCGATGATGGCGGCCGGGGCGGTCTTGCTGAGTTCATGCAGTGTGCCGAGTCGGGCGGCGCGGGCGCTGACGAGGTGGTCTCGTAGCCGGAGGCGTAGGTGCATCGGATCGATGTGCATGCCGGGGGAATGCCCTCTGAAGACCCAGTTGCTTCTCGGGTGAGCGGCGGTCTGATCGTGGCCAGGGTTAGCCAGGAGTTCACGCCACGGCCCGTCGAGCGGGGCGGGCAACACGATCGGGCCGCTGCCGAGCGTAATGGTCGCCAGGTCCTCGGTCACGGTGATGTCGTCCCAGTTCAGCGCGGCAATATCTTGGATCTGTTGGCCGAAGACAAGGACTAGAATCGCCGCGGCCTTGTCTCGTGCGGTCAGGGTGTCGCCGTCCACTATTCGGTCCAGGGCGGCGGCCTGGTCGGTGGCGCTGAGTGTGGTGCTGTTACCGCGGCGATGGCGGGGCACGGTGAGCCCTTGTGGGGCGTTCTTGGTGTCCATGGCCCAGCCGAGGAACCGATCGACGAGCAGTCGCGTGGTCGGCCCGCCGGCGATCCAGGCGTCAACCTCGCCCTGGCCGACGTCGGCGAGCGCGATGTCGCGCTCGCCGAGCCAGTTGAGGAAGTTGATCGCGACGGTGACGGTCTGCTTGCTGCGCAGGAAGGTGCCGTGGGGGACGGGGTCCATCTTGTTCATGCGCCGTAGATGGTGCCAGCGGATATAGCGGTCAATGACGGCCCGGTTGGTGTCCTCGGTCAGCCTCTCCAGTGCTGTGTCCGCCCAGGCTTGGTAGCGGACAAGCAGCTCATCACGTCGGGGCAGGCCACCGTGCTCGACTAGGAGCCCGCGCACGTAGTCGCGGGTGCGCGAGCGTGGAAGTGCATCGATCGCCTCGTGCGTGAGCTCCGGGAGGGTGGCCAACTGTTTCAGGAAGTCGGTCACGTGCCGCTGGCGGATCCAGGTCAGTCCACTGTTGGCGCGTTTCATCGATTTCAACGCCTCAGCCAGGGGGATAAGCCTCTCGGCGATGGTGCCGGTGTCCGGGTTGGTCAGCAGTCCGTCGACGGTCTCGCTCAGTGCGCATGGCCAGCACAGGCCGGCGCGGTAGATCTCGTCCTCGGCGCCGCAGCGCACGCAATCGATGTTGAGGGTGATCTGGGCGCACGCCCGGCAGGCCGGGCGCCCATCTACTCGGCCCGGTAAGACGCCGATGTGGCCGCAGTCGCAGGTGCCGCGGGTGCGTTTGGCCTGCTGGTAGCAGTAGCCGCAGATCTGATCCTCCGGGCCCCAGGTGACCACCAGCGGGTAGCCCAAGCCGCAGCGATCACACGGACACACGCGACGTAGGTCCGGGTCGTCGGGTTTGCGGGGCCTGGCCATCGGTATCGGTCAGTCCTCGTTGTCGTCCCGGACGAGTCTCACCCGGGGGCGATCGGCTGGCCGGGTGCCACCCCCAGGTCTTCCGGCCGCTTCGGCGCCTGGGCGGTGGCCGCTGCCCGCATCTCCACGAACGGCTCGAACAACTCGCCGGGTTCGCAGTCGAGGATGTCGCAGAGCGCGGCGAACGTGCGTGCCGGGATCCGCTCTGGTGTGCCGGTCACCAGCCGGTAGACTTGACTCTCGGACAGGTTGATGCCCCGAGCCCTCAACAACGGCACCAGTTCGGTGCTCTTCCACAGGTTGCGCTGCGCCATCTGCGTCCGCAGATTCCAGCGATACCCGATGCGTCGTTGCTCAGCCATCAGCGTCTCCGTCCTGCTTCCTGCCGTGGCCGTCCAGCCGCGAAGCGATCATGTGCTGGATGGTTTTCTGTTTGAAATCGTTGCCGACCGAGGTGTACAGCCCGGTGACCGACGCATAGGCATGACCGACTTGAGTCTGCACGAACGCCGGGTCGTAGCCGGCCTCGATCAAGTGCGTGACGTAGGAGTGTCGCAGGCAGTGCAGTCCGAGCTCTTTCGGCAAGTCGGCGCCCTCGCGGGCGGCAGCGAAGGCATCACTCAAGCTACCCACTCTTATCCGCTCGGCGCGCTCGCTCGGCCATAGCGCCGCCGATCGGTCAGCGGTGGCGAAGTGCCGCCGGCCACGCTCGGTGATCCAGAATCGGAGCAGGTCAACCACCCAGTCGAACTCCGGGACCGTCAACACGGTGCGTCGTCGCGGCCCCGACCCGGTGGTGCCTTTGGCCCATCGGACGGTCACCGCGCCGAAGTCGCCGTACGCAGGCACATGCGGGTTGGGGCCGAAATCCTGCACGTCCAGCATCGCCACCTCGCGACGCCGAAGCCCAAAGGCGTAGCAGACCTTGAACGCGATCGAGTCCCGCAACAGGGGAAGCCAGCGCTTACTCCCAGCAGCGAACTCACGATCGACCCGGTCGTCCACGTCATCAAAGAGTCTCTGCAGCTCCGTGGCCGTGAAGGCCCGGCGGCCAGCCGGAACAGCATCCTCGCAGGTGTGCCGCGGGGTGTTCCACTCGAACGCGATCTGCGCCGGAACATCGTCGAAGACCCGTTGGCACAGCGCACCCCACCCGTAACTCGAGCTCGAGACGTAGGCACAGAACATCGCGATGGCATTGCTGTCCGAACGCAGCGTCGTCCAGCTCACCGGCTTCTCACCCGAGCGCCGCCCAGCCATGTAGTCATCCAGATCGACCGGCCTCCACGACCACGGGAACGTCCCGGCGAACTCCTGGAACCGGCGCAGCACCCCGCAGCGCCCGTCGATCGTTGCTCTCGTCAGCCCACGCGCCAGCATCTGCGCCCGCCAACCCTCGACCATTGCTTCAAACACGCGGTCCTCGGCACGGAACAGGCCGACCTCACCGTCGCGCAACAACCGCGGAACGAATCCCGGGACACCGTCCACGCCGACCTCCGACCCGTGGAAACCTGCATCTAATGCAAGAAACCTACAGGGCGCTGGACCGACGCACAAGCATCACATCCGCGGCGCCGACACCACGCCAGCCAACCCCGCCGCCCACCAGCGCAAACCCCATCATCCCAGGTAGACGGCAGTAACCGCACCTACCACTACTCCCGAGAGTTTTACGCCGGTAACTTATGTTACGTCATGTAAACATGACAACCCGCTGGTAGGAGCAAACATTGCTCGACACCGCGCTGTCCCGCTCGATACGATCCAAACAATTCGGATGCTGGGAGTTTGCTAGTCCTGTGGCTGTTGTGATCGTAGTTCCGATGGGAAAGTAGGTGGCGCCTGATGGCCTGTCGGATCAGCGAGCTGGTGCTCGAGTGTCACGACCCTGAGGTGCTGGCTCGGTTTTGGTGCGAAGTCTTGGAATTTGTTGTGCTGGGCTACGAAGCTGATGGCTCAGTCGAGATCGGTCCGCGGGCCGGGTTCGGCGGTGTGCAGCCGACGATGATCCTGTCCCGCACCGATGAGCCCAGGAAGTCAGAATCCCGTCTGCACATCGATGTCAACGCGACCGATCGCGATCATGATGCTGAACTCGAGCGGCTGTTACACGTCGGTGCTCGCCCGGTCGACGTTGGTCAGACCGGGCAAGAATCATGGCGTGTGCTCGCCGACCCTGAGGGCAACGAGTTCTGCCTACTGCGAGCTCGACTCCAACAACTGTGAAACGCGCACTCAGCCTCAGACCCAAATCTTTAAGCGACCAACAGATTCGTGATACGTCAGACCCTCGCGACCGACGGCTGGGCGGAGCTATGCGTCCAGCACCGTGAACTCGCGAACGTCGGCGTCGATGATCGCGGTGGCCTGCTCGGAGTCCGGGCCGGATCCACGAAAATCATGCAACTGTTGCTCGGTCGCCCAGCGTTCGTACACGTTGATTCGAGCTGGTTCGACGAGGTCCGCCCCGAGTGCGAAGTCGATGCACCCGGGGGCGGCGCGAGCCGACCGGACCACCTCGGCGCAGCCGTCGAGATAGTGCGGTCGGTCGGTCGGGTCCACGGTGAGGTATCCGGAAACGATGATCATGTGGATACAGACATTGTCCGCACGCGTAAGTCACCGCCAGATCGCGGCCTGCTCCGGATCGGTACGTCAGGTTGCGGAGACCGAAGACGCCTCCGTGCTGGTACCGCTCTCCATGCCCACCCGCCCGGTGGATGCTCAGAACGGTGCGTCAGCGGCGAACGCTTTGCCTATCGGGGTAAGTAGTTCGGCCAGTCGTCGGGTACCGGTACTTCCGATCGGTGCCCACAGGGCCGCGGAATGCTGGTCGGTTTCGATCTCGATTTGTTCGCGGGCCGCGGTGCCCGTCTCGGTGACTGTGCCGTCGATGTTGAGCCACCCTCTTGCGGTGAGAGACGCTGCCGCGGCTGCCCATTCGTGGTCGTTCCACAGTCGGGTTGCTCGCAAGAGCGCGGTTGGGACGCGGCCGGTCGCGCCCTGCATCACGGTGCATTCGCAGGGTCCGAGGTTGTTATCGGCGAGCACTACGAGGTGCGCATCCCCGCGCCATTCGCGGACTACGGTGATTTGCTGCCACAACGCGAGCAGCGGATCGGACGGCAACGGAACCGCCGCGTTCGCGGCCGCCAGAGGTTTGCCGGCGTAGTCGGCGGCTTCGATGACAAGGTCAAGCAGGGATCGGGCCTCGGCGATGTGGCGGGCAGACAGGGTCACACCGGCCCGCCGCATGGCTCGGTCGACCGCTCGAAAGCGGGCGGCCTGCCATTGCTGGGGCGACGCATAATCCCAGACACCCGTCATGGCCTGGACCGCTCGCGGACTGAAGTTATAAAACGCTGCCGCGGTGACCTGCCATGGAACCGCACCGAGAGCGGCAGATCGAAATGCGAAATAGCGGGGCCCTCTTTCGGTTACACCCAGCTTGGCCGCCTCGTCGGCGGACTCGGGGGCGAGGTATACGAACAGGTGGGCCGCAGTGACAGCTGCAGCCGCATCGCGGACAGCGCCGAGGTCCAGCTGCGATGTGGGTTCAAACGTCTCGGTGGCATGCATCATGTTGTGCTCCTTGGGTTATCGAGGCCATTGGTGGTTCCGATGATGTGGGCTGCTAGGGCAGCGGCGGCCGCTTCGCCGGCCCTGTTCATAGCGAGTTCTTTGAGTTGTCGATGTTCGGTGAGCGCGTCGCGATCACGGTTGCTGGACGCTGACCAGCGGCGAGAGAGTTCACTCGCAGTCCACAGCCGATCGAAAGTGTCCAGCAGGACGTCGTTGCCGCACGCATCGAGCAGCGTCCGATGGAAGCGGTAGTGGGCACTCGCCCATGCGTCCGAGTAGTGGACGTCGTCCTCATGTTCGTATCCGGGTGTATTTGCCAGGCGGTGGTGTGCAGCGCTCACCCGTGCTTCCCATTCAAGATCACCACGCTCTATTGACATTCGCAGCATGGTCGGCTCAACGACCGACCGCGCCTCCGCGACAACCTGCCACCGGTCATCACCTGCCTGGGGAACCACAAATCCGCGGTTCGGCAGTCGCTCCGCCAGGCCTTCCCCCACCAGGCGCAACAGGCACTCTCGGATCACCGACAGGCTCACGCCCCTCGCTGCGGCGAGCTCCTGCGGTTTCAGTGCGCCGCCAGGAGGCACATCGCCGTGCAAAACGGCCGCACGCAACCACTCGTACGTTTTCGACGAAGGTGGTCCCGGCGTTTCGGTTGGCTCCATATAATCGACTGTACAGTAATAATCGATTATTCGAGCCAGGCGACCGCAGTTTGCAGCTTGACATCACCTTTGTGAGTAGACGCGAGTTGGAGCGCCAGCGTTGCTTGGCCGGAACCAACCAGACGGCACATCAAGCCGCGTGTCGATGCTGCCGTCTTTCGGTGGCCCTAACGGTGAACCTCTCGGCTGTTGCGTTTCATCACTGATGACGAAAAATATTGCGCCGCAACTGTATGAGGCGTCAACCATGGTTGTGTCATGTCAGCTTGTCAACCCGTTGGTAGGGGTCGATTTAACCACCGTATGCGTTGTGCGCGGCTGCTGTCAGGGTGGCGAGCGATTCGACGATTCGGTCGCGGTCAAGTCCGAGGTTTGACAGAAGTTCGCCGTGGGCGTGGCGCTCGCGAGGGAACAGTTCGTCGACGAGCTTTGAGCCGAGCCGACCCGGTGCTGGCGAGAATCCGACATCACCGTCGATAGATCGGCGGCAGGTCTACAGGTGGATCTCTGACCGCGACCACGAGGTTTTCGACCGGATCACCACCGGCGTCACCCCGTCGCCGTCGACGGGAGGTCGAGTGGAAGAGAGCACTCGTTCAAACGGTCAAAGCCAGATCAGACTGATCTCTCTGCCTCGCGCAGGATGTTCCGTGTCATCGTGCGGTACACCGCGCGATGAGCCGGCAAATGGGCATACCAGTAGACACGTCCCACAATGCCGCGCGGATAGAACACCGTGCGCAGTTCGAGCTCGCTACCGGATTCTGTTGCCGTGATGCGGAATTCGAGCCACGACGTGCCCGGCGACCGCATCTGTGACCGTAACCGCAACGTGTGTTCGGGCTCCACTGTCTCCACGCGCCACCATTCGAGGTCGTCGCCGGGAGTCGGCGTGCCTTGCTTGCTCGGGCCCCCGAACGATCCGGGCCCGCCGACCGCGCGGTCGATTCGTGCGCGCAACTTCCAGGCCGGGGCCGTTCCGTACCAGCCCTTTTCGGCGCCGAGTCCTTCGATCGCCTTCCACACAGCCGCCGCGGTCGCGACGGTGTGGCTGGTGTGGGCATCAACGTACGCCTCTTCACCGGCCCATTCCGGGTCGGAGGGAATCGGCTCGGAGGGGGCCGCGGTGGGCGATGCATTCGACCAGGAGATCTCGACCTCACCGCGTCCCACCCGGGCGAGCGCCAACTCGACGGACGTGCGATAGGTGGTCAATCCCTCTTCCGGCGGCGGGATCACGTCGTCGATGTCGTGCTCCGAGGCGATGGCGTCGTGCTCGAGTGACTCGACCAGGGGACGGGCAAGTCCACCAGGAATTGGGGTGACGGTACCGACCCAGTTGCTCGCCAGCGACGGTGTCAAGAACGGGATCACGATCATCTTGCGCTTGCGCAGCCCGGCAACCTCGGCGTAGATCTGCATCATGTCGCCGTACTCGAGGACGTCGGGGCCGCCGATGTCCCACGTGCGGGACTCGGGAACCTTCGCGGTCGCGGCTTCCATCAGGTAGTGCATGACGTCCTGAACGGCGATCGGTTGAATCTTGTTGTGCACCCACTTCGGGGTGGTCATCACCGGTAGACGCTCGGTGAGGTGCCGGATCATCTCGAAGGACGCCGAGCCGGAACCGATCACGACACCGGCCTGCAACACGATGGTCTCGATGCCCGAATCCATCAGGACTTCGCCGACCTCGGTGCGTGAACTCAGGTGCTCGGACAGTTGCACGCCAGAGGGATGCAGTCCGGAAAGGTAGACGATCCGGGACACACCCGCCTTACGCGCGGCCTCCACCACGTTCTCTGCCGATCGGCGTTCTTCGGCGACGAAGTCTTTGGCGCCACCCATCGAATGAACGAGGTGGTAGACCACGTCGACGTCGGTGAACGCATTCTCCAGCGACGCCTTGTCGCTGAGGTCGCCCTTGATCACCTTCGCGCTGCCGACCCAGGGCGCGCCCTTCAGCTTGTCCGGAGTCCGTGCCAGTACCCGCACATCGTGGCCACGTTCGATCAGGCGTGGTGCAAGGCGGCCGCCGATGTAACCGGTGGCGCCGGTGACCAGAGCGCTGGGTGTCGAACTGGTGGCGGGCTGCATGAGCGCTCCGATGGTTGGGATTCGGTTCGTCCCGAGACCACGATCGTCTCGGTTCAAGAGTTACTGACGACGGAATGCCCAGGTCGAGACATCTCAAACGCGGAGATGGTCTACCGCATGGTGAGGAGCGGCCGTTTTCCCTGATCATCAGTGATATCGGCGTGCGCGTGATCATTCACCGACATCACGTTGATGCCGGTGCTGCCCACGATGAGCTTGGTGATCGATGCGTTGACCATGGTGCGGGCGATGACGGGCCAGGTCTGCGAGTCCACACCCCACAACTCCGCGACGACGGCCGCGATGGTGCCTGCCGAGGACGCCGCGAGCGCGACCTGGCCGGGGCCCGCGAACGTCGCGATCTCCTTGAGTGCCTCGCGGATCGACTCGCGGTATTCGGCATAGGAACCGGCCCCCGTGCTGTGGCCGTCGGCAGCCCAGGCCAGCAGTGCCTTGTCGAGATCGCGCTGGAAGTCGCGCTGAGCGTCGGCGGCCTCGGCCGATGTGCCCACCGGTGGCATGTCCCGGCTGGTCAGGTGTGTCAGGTCGTACTCGTTCCAGCCCGCGTTCACGACGGGCTCGGGAGCAGTCCCCTCCTTGAACTGCGCGACGATCTCCTGCACGGTCTCCAACTGCCGCGCCAGATTTCCCGACGCCGCGAAATCGAGCCGGCCCACGCGCCGCGCAAGATGCTTGCCGACGTTCCGTGCCTGCTCGCGCCCGAGATCGGTCAGACTGCCGTAACCGTTCTCGTCATGACCGGCCTGACCGTGACGCACCAAGTAGATGACACCCATGGGCATCATCTTGCCGTGCGGTGGCCTGTCGCCCGGCATCGGTCGCGCCGAGGTGCGGTGATCGTCTCTAATGGTGAGTCATGAGCGGTTCTCGAGACTTCCGGTTCGGGGTGAACTTCCTGGCCCGAGGGACGGCCGATGAGTTCCTGGCCCAGGTGCGGCACGCCGAACAGTGCGGTGTGGACGTGGTGCTGCTGCCTGACCATCTCGAACTGGGTGCGCCGTTCCCCATGTTGGTCGCGGCCGCAGCTGCCGCACCGACGGTGCGGGTCGGCAACATCGTCCTCAACGCAGGCTTCTACCGGCCGGCTCTGCTCGCCCGCGACATCGCCGGGGTCGACCAGTTGACGGGTGGACGCGTGGAGATCGGACTCGGCGCGGGGTATGTCGAGGCGGAGTTCGAAGCAGCGGGAATCCCGTTCGGGTCGCCCGGACAACGTGTAGACCACATGCGCGACATGGTGATCGAGCTGAGACGACTCCTCGGTGACCCGGCTTGCACGCCACCCTCGGTGCAGACACCACCCCCGATCATGGTCGCCGGCACGGGAAATCGGGTGCTGACGATCGCGGCCCGCCATGCGGACATCGTTGCCCTGGCGGGTCTCGCCGACGACGAGGCTCTCGCCGAGCGCGTGGAATACATTCGGCGGCAAGCAGGGTCGAGGTTCGACGACCTCGAACTGAATCTGATCATCTTCGACCTCGCCATCGACCGAGAGCCAGACCTCGACACGTTGCGTCATCACAACCGCGATGCCACAGATGACGAACTGTTACGCCAACCCAATGCGCTCCACGGATCTCACGACGAGGTGGTCGCCCGCATCCGGCAACTGCGAGAGCAGTTCGGGATCACCTACCTGACGCCGATCGAGCCGGCGGCGGCAGATCTGGACGCGTTCGGCAGGGTGATCTCAGAACTGCGCCAAGGTCCGGCGGAAGCGAACCTCTAGCGTTCGAGCCAATGGGTGGCGGTCAGTGGCACGGCATCGCCCACCGACTGGTGGTCGCAACCGAAGCCCACGGTCCAGCGACCGTCGGAGAGCTGGACCGGCCCCAGCATCATCGGTGACGGGAGTTCGCCGAGGAACTCTCCGAGTGCCGCCGGCGAGAGAGCCCACAGCTCGCCGCGAATGGATGTGCCCGACAGCTCATCGCGGACGAGCCCCGGCTTCGCTGGCTGGGTGTCGAGGGCGACGAGCCGGTACGCCTCCGCTGTCGCTGCGTCTCCGGCCCATCGCGCACCTTTGTCGGTGAGCTGACCCATCAGTGGTTGGCCGCGCAGATGCGCACCCACCACGAACACCTCGGTGGCCTTGGCGCCCGCCCGTTCGGGCCAGGACCGGCCGGATGCAGGCGATCCGGTACCGATCCGGCAGGCGATGTCGAGCACCACTGCGTCGTCGTAGGCCCGGCCCACCACCGTGACGCCGAATTGTGCTGCTGAGCCGTCGCTTTCGACCACCTCGCCCGCCGGGACGGACACCGCGCAGAGGTTGAACAGGTTGCAGAAGTTGGTGTAGGTCCCCATCGTTGCGTTGACGCCGACGGGGTCGGCCTCCACGTCAGCGAGCGTCGGATGCATCGGGGCAGTCGGGATCAGCAGTGCGGTCGCGTCGCCGAGCACCGACATGGCGCGCTCGCCCAGCGCCTGCACGCGTCGGCGATCCGACAACAGGTCGGTGGCGCTGAACCGGTCGGCCGGGCCGATGATCGCGGCGACCGTCGGGTCCACGAGGTCGGAAGGGGATGCCGCTGAGATGAATTCGCCCACCGCGTCATACCGTTCGGCGACCAGGGCACCCTCGTACAGGAGCTTGGCCGCAGCCAGGAAGTCCGACAGATCGATTCGCTTGATCCGCACACCCGCGTTCTCGGCGTGTTCCACCGCGTTGTGGAAGGCCTCCTGCCACCGTGTATCGAGAGCAGGCAGCGTGGCCGGCACGGCGACCACCGGACTGTCGGGGGCAGCGAAATGCGTTGACGCCGGCCACGCAGCACCTCCGGCCATCACCCCCATCGCACGATTGGCGAGGTCCAGATCCGCGGCGAGGATGGTCACACAGTCATAGCTGGCACAGGCCGGCAGCACGCCCGCGGTGCTGACCACTCCGATGGTGGGCTTGATGCCGACGATGCCCTGCAGGCCGGCGGGCACCCGTCCCGATCCGGCGGTGTCGGTGCCGATGGCGATGTCGGCGAACCCCAGTGCAACGGCCACAGCCGAGCCGGAGCTCGAGCCCCCGGATATATGGTCGGGTCGGCGTGAATCACGCACGGCTCCATAGGGACTGCGCGTGCCGACCAAACCGGTCGCGAACTGGTCGAGGTTCGTCTTGCCGATGACCACCGCTCCGGCCGCGCGAAGGGCGGCGACCGATGCGGCATCGTGTTCGGGCCGGTACTCATAGCCCGGGCAGGCGGCGGTCGTCGGCAGCCCAGCGACGTCGACATTGTCTTTGACCGCCAGCACCACCCCGGCCAATGCGCCACCGGCAGCGATGGAGGCAGCGTGGTCTCTTTCGACGTCCGCCTGATCGCGCAGGGTGATGAACACCTCCGGCCGATCGGCCGCGGCGATCTGGGCGTAGATGTCGGCTATGCGTGTCACGCGACTTTTCCTGTCTTCGTGGCGAACTCGCCGCCGTCGGACCAGCGTTTGCGCTCCTCGGCGCGCGCCGTCTCCATCGCTGTCCGTTCGACCTTGATGTCGTCGGCGTTGTCGGTGAGGAACTGCTGATGCTCGGCCAGTGAGAACGTACCGTCGGTGATCTCCACATGTCCTCGGCCGGCGGCCATGTCGGCCCGCAGGTCGAGTAACTCGTCGGCACTGACCGGGTACCAGCTGATCTTGTCGAAGAACCGCAACAGCCATGGGTGCTCGGGTTCGAACCCTGCTGCCTCGAGTGGATGCCGATGGTTCCACACCTGGGTGGTGCGACCGACGAACTGGTAACCACCGGGACCCTCCATGCCGTAGATGCACATGTAGGCGCCGCCGATGCCGACCGCGTTTTCCGGGGTCCAGGTGCGAGCCGGGTTGTACTTGGTGGTGATCAGACGGTGTCGCGGATCGAGTGGAACGGCAACGGGAGCGCCGAGATACACGTCGCCCAGGCCAAGCACGAGGTACTCGGCGTCGTAGACGATGCGGTACACGTCGTCGACGGATTTCAGCCCGTTCATCCGCCGGATGAACTCGATGTTCCACGGGCACCAGGGCGCGTCGGAGCGCACGCCCAGCATGTACCGTTCGATCGCCTCGCGGGTCGCCGGATCGTCCCACGAGAGGGGCATGTGGACCGTGCGGCTCGGCACCACCAGCTCGGACGCCGAGGGCAGTTGAGCTTCGCACTCGATGAGCCAGTCCAGCAGGAGTGATTGCCGCATCACGGTTGCGTCGACCTTGACCTGAAGTGACCGGATGCCGGGTGTGAGCGAGACGAGTCCCGCGGGCCGGTCGGCCTCGATCCGTTGTGCAAGGGCATGGACCCGTGCTCGGAGCGCGAGATCAAGTGTCATGTCACCGTATTCGACGAGAACGTTGTCGTCGCCGCTGCGGCGATAGGTCACCTCGGTGGTGCCGTCGGCGGTCCTGGTGGATCCGAGCACTCCGTCGTCGAGATCGGTACCAGAGGACAGAACGGTGACCATGTTCGCACGCCGAGCCGTTCCCAGAGCGGCCGAACTCGCCACCTCGGCAACCCGCACCGGTACGAACCGGACGGTGTCGCCCGGTTTGAGCTGACCCATCTTCCAGCGGTCCGCCGTGGTGACGGTGACCGGGCAGACGAAGCCGCCCAGACTCGGTCCATCGGGACCGAGCAGGATCGGGGTGTCACCGGTGAAGTCGAGCGCGCCCACGGAATAGGCGGTGTCGTGGATGTTGGACGGGTGAAGTCCTGCCTCACCGCCGTCGGTGCGTGCCCAGCGTGGCTGCGGTCCGAGCAGGCGGACACCTGTGCGGTCGGAGTTGAAATGCACCTCGTAGGCGGTGTTGTACAGATCCTCGATGTCCTCGGGGGTGAAGAACTCAGGAGCACTGTGTGGTCCGACGGTGACGGCGAGTTGCCAATTGTTGGTCAGCGCCGGCTTCTCGTCGATCAGGATCCGGCGAGGAGACCCAGCGGCCGACGTCTGTGCCCGAGCCAGCGTGTCCCCGTCGGTCAGAGAACGTCCGTCCTTTCCGCCGAATCGCCCGAGGGTGAACGTGGCTCGGCTTTCCAGGTACAGCTCGGCGTCGATCCCGCCCGTAACGGCGATGTACATCCGCATCCCGACTTTGCCTGCTGCGCCGACATCGAGGATCTGTCCCGCTTTGACCTCGATCGGTGACCACTGCGGTACCACCTCACCGGCCACCGTCACCGGCACAGGTGCGCCGGTGACCGCGACGACCGTGTCTTCGTCGAACCTCAATTGCGGCCCGAGCAGGGTGCATTCGAGGCCAGGCGCTCCTTCTGCGTTGCCCACCGCGATGTTCGCAAGCCGGAACGACAGATCGTCCATGGGTCCGGACGGTGGAACACCCACCTGCCAATACCGGATACGGCCCGGCCAATCCTGAATGGTGCTCTGCGGGCCCGCCCGCAGTACCGAGATGCTCGACATCTGTTATGCCTCTGGTCGTGTCACGATGACCCGCACCGAGGTGGGGTCGAATCCGTTGCAGGGGTTGTTGATCTGGGGGCAGTTCGAGATCAGCACCAGGGTGTCGGTTTCGGCGCGCAATGCGACCCGCCGTCCTGGCGCGGACAATCCGTCGACGATGCCGAGCGAGCCGTCGGGATCCACCGGCACATTCATGAAGAAGTTAACGTTGCCGACCAGATCCGACTTACCCAGCCCGTGTCGCGCCCCACCGATCAAGAAGTTCTCCACACATGCGTGCTGGTGTTTGGTGTGGTGGCCGTAGCGAAGAGTGTTCGACTCCTGCGAGCACGCGCCGCCGACGGTGTCGTGGTTGCCCACCTCATCGGCGACGATGGTCATCATCGGCGCCGAATCATGGTCGCGGATCACGGTTCCGGTGGTGAGGAAGATGTTGCCCTGGGCGGCGATGGTGGTCTGGGCGGAGTAGCGGATGGTGTGATCGGCACCGCCGAAGAACAGGGTGTCCACGGCCTGGTTCCCGTGCAGATCGACGATGGTCAGCACATCGCCGGCTTCGACGATGCCCGACCACGGTGCGCGTTCGCCGATCTCGTGGTCGAGGATCACCTGTCCGTCGACGAGAGCGAGGTCGCGTGCCGATGCCGTTGTGGCAGAGGTCATCACGGTGTCCTTTCGGAAAAATTGCGGAAGGGGTTCACTGGGTGCGGGAGGTCGGACTCTAGAAGTGGGCCGCGCCCCACACGTCCTCGGAGTTGAGCACCGCTCGCTGATATTCCGGGTCTGTATCGGGTAGCGATGCCAACGCGGAGTCGAGATCGCCCGGTGCCTTCCACGCCAAGATCTCCAGTGGCCCCACATCGAAACCGGGAGACGGGTCGAGAGGGTGCGCCGTGTTGACGATCGCGACGGTGCAGGGGAGATGCAAGAGCAGATCTACATACTTGTCGCGGCCGGCGGAGCCCTTCGACGTCAGTGTTCCGTCGGCCTCCACCACGATGCTGTGGAAGAACGACAGGGACGGAACCACGTCGGTGGGGGTCAGTCCGTGCTTCGCCGCCGCCAGCGTGAACATCTCGCGGCCGGCCGGCGACGTCGAATGAACAGCCCCGGCACCATATTTCGCGACGTTCCCGGCGAGGGTGCTGGTACCGCACAGGGCGTCGTGATGGCCGGAGGTGTCGGTGACGATGGTCGCGAGTGCACGACCCTGATCGCTGAGGAGCGGGTGACCGGATCCGAGGTACGCCTGCCACGGCACCTTGACCGTGTCGGCGACATTGAGCCGCTCCCACGGTGCATCAGCGCGCCACAGGAGGATGTGCGCACATCCGGTGCCGGCCACATCACGCAGTCGCAGGCGTGTTCCGCGGGCAAGAACCTTCACCGTGTAACGCCCACCGGGAACCGTCTCCGCCCACGTCATGTCGTGCGCGGCGACGTTGTCGGGCAACGGTGTCCACGTCGATGCCGGCACCACCGGCATGGAGTCGGTGATGGTGGCGGCCTGTGCCCGCGCATGCTCGCGGGCACCGGCGGTGGTGCCGGTCGAACCGGTTGTTGTCCCGGTGGACGTTGTCATGACGAGAGTTCCTTTTCTGTGAGAGCTGCTCGATCAGGCCGGCTGCGCCGGGCGGATCAGATGGGCTCGGCGGGCGCGGCGACCTTCACGGGCATCGGATGCTTCTTGCCGTGTGGGAAGCAGGCGACTCCGAGCAGGATGGCCACGGCGATACAGATCGGGCCCGCCCATTTCAGGATGGGCATCTCGCCGGCCGGGTCGAAGATCTCCGATCGCGGCCATGCCAGGTTCACGACCATGGCGAGCCCGTAGATGACTGCGAGAAGGTTGATGGGAATCCCGAAGCGGCCCAGGCTGAACAGCTTCTTGCCCTCGGCGTCGACGGTGGGGGTGCCGTGAGGCCAGCCCTTGAGGCGTCGCCACAGCATCGGACCCGTGACGGAGAGGTAGGCGAGGTAGATCAGGATGATGCAGACACTGGCAAGGGTCGCGAAGATCGCCGAGTTGCCCACGTTGACCACCAGGACACCGATGCAGAGAACACCGATCAGGATCGACGGGGCGATCGGGGTGCCGGTTCTGGGGTTGACGTGCGAGAGAATCCGGGATCCGGGAAGCCGGTCGTCGCGGGCCATCGAGAACATCAGCCGGGAGCATGCGGTCTGAATTGCCAAGGTGCAGATGAAGATCGCCACCACGACGTCGCACAGCAGGACCTTGCCCCAGAACGATCCGAGCACGGAGTCGAGGACGTATGGCAGCCCGCCGACGGCCAGTTCTTCACCGAGGCTCGGTGCTGCCATCAGGGCGCCGAGCAGCATGAGCCCACCGCCGATGGCCGATACGGTCAACGCCAAGCGGATGGTCCGCGGTGCGACGCGCCGCGGGTTCTTGGTCTCCTCGGCGAGCTCGCCTGCGGAGCCGAAGCCGACCATGACGTAGGCGGCCATCAAGCCGGAGACGATGAAAGCCCAGACGTACCCTGGCTGTTCGCCGGGAATGCCGGTGTCGAACACGACGTCGGGGCCGCGCTCGGCATGGGTGAACAGAGCCAGGATCACGGCGATGACGCCGACGATCTCGCAGGTGACACCGATGCTGTTGACTCGGCTCATCCAGTTGACGCCGATGCAGTTGATGATGGTGGTGATCACCAGCAGGATCGAGCCGAGCAGCACGGCGTTGGACGCGCCGCTGGTGCTGGTGAGGGCAGGATCGGAGCCGATGAGCTGGAAGCCGGTCCAGATGGACGGCATCACCACCTGCAGCGCAATTGCTGCCGCCGAGGCGGTGACGATCTGCGCGAGGATCATGAACCAGCCGCCGAACCAGCCGATCACCTCGCCGCCCATCCGGCGCGACCATTGGTAGATGGCCCCCGAGATGGGGAAACGAGCGGCGATCTCGGCGAAGCACAGAGCCACCAGGAGTTGACCGACGTAGACCGCGGGCCATGTCCAGAAGAATGCCGGACCGCCGAACGAGAAGCCGAGTCCGAAGAGCTGGAAGATGGTTGTCAGGATGGAGACAAAGGAAAATCCCGCCGCAAAGGACGCGAATGTTCCCAGCGAACGATGGAGCTGCTGGGTGTAACCGAACGCGGAGAGATCGTCGGAGTCGCCGTTCTCGGTGACGCCGCCGCTCACTGGTGCCGAAGGTGGTTGCGCAGTTGCGGTCATGGGAGATCTTCCTGGTAGTGGGCCCATGAGCCCGGTTTATCTGTCAGGTGATAGATAAACCGTTCGCTATTTCTGTCGAGTGACAGGTTTGTTACCCCGAGGCAAACGAGTGCAACAACTGTGTTTCCGAATGCGCACTGGCCAGGTCAGGTCCATTTGTCATCCGAGCCGCGCTGCGACGACGGATCGGCTGCGGCGGATGACAGTAAGGTGCTCTGTGTGAGTTCGGTTTCGGCAGGGCCAGGTCGCCCGAGGTTGGTGGAGCAGCGTCGCCGTGGGGACACCGCGCGGGACGAGATCCTCGACGCCGCCGGAGAACTCTTCACCACACGCGGATACTCCGGTACCTCCACCCGGATGATCGCGGAGGCCGTCGGTATTCGGCAGGCCTCTCTCTATCATCACTTCAAGACCAAGGACGACATCCTCGAGGCGTTGCTACAGAACACCGTGGCGCGGGCGCTGGCCACGGCGCAGCAGCTGCGAGAGGCCGTCGGCGAGCCGGCGCTCGAACGGCTGCAGTCGCTTGCCAGATTCGACGCCGCCCAACTCGCGGGTTCGAGGTGGAACCTCGGCGCCCTGTATCTCTTGCCTGAACTGCGCACCGAGCGCTTCGCCGAATTCCGCCAGGCGAGAACAGATCTGGCGCGGATCTACGCCGCGCTGGCAGGCGAGGTGCTCGGTGACCCCGACGATCCGCGTCGACACCTGCCGTTCCGGCTCGTCGAGTCGGTGATCAGCATGCGTTCCGATGAGATGGCCGGCGCGCTCGGCGCCGACTCTCTGCACGAGATGGTCGACCTCTTGGTCGATACGATCGCACTGGTCTTGAAGTAGTTGCCGCAGCGACGAATTCGCAGGTTTTGTGTCCAGGCGCAGGAGTTGCAACGCCTGCCCCGAGACGGAAAGCCTGTGTCCGTGGACGGTCGAACGCGCGACGTCGAGTTCAGAGCACCTCACCGGGCAATGCGTCGTGAACCAGGAGTGCTATCTGCACCCTGTTGTTGAACGCCAGCTTCTCCAGGATGTGCGAGATGTGACTCTTGACCGTGGCGATGGACACGAACAACTCTTCGGCGATCGCAGCGTTCGACATCCCTCGCGCGACCGCGATGGCCACGCGCTGCTCGCCGGCGGTCAGCAGATCGAACTGTTCTGTTGCCTTCGTGCGGCGATCACCGGGGTCGGTGAAGCGCACGATCAATTTGCGGGTGATCGACGGCGACAGGATCGGCTCGCCCGCAACAACTTTGCGCAGAGATGCGATGAGGTCGGCGGGCGGGGTGTCCTTGAGGAGGAAGCCGCTGGCGCCGGCTTGCAACGAACGCAACACCAAGTCGTCGGTATCGAAGGTGGTCAACATGATCACCTGTGGCGGCTCGGCCATCGAACGTAAAGCGATGGTGGCCTCGAGCCCGTTGACCTTCGGCATCCGGATGTCCATCAGCACCACGTTGGCGCCGGACTGCTGTGCGAGCGCCGCGACCGTGGACCCGTCTGCGGCTTCGCCGACGATGTCGATGTCCGGCTGCCCCGACAGCATCGTCCGCAGACCCGCACGCACCAGCCACTCGTCGTCCACGAGCAGCAGGCGAATGGTGGATGGGGCCTCGGTGCTCACAGGCTGCCCGCTTCCCATGGCAGGCGAGCGGTCAGCACGAAGTTGCGCTCCACGACGCCATACGACAACTCGCCGCCGGCGAGAGTGACCCGCTCGTTGATGCCGACAAGACCCGACTTGGCCCCCGGGATCGGTTCGATGGCCGAATTGGCAGCCATCGACAGTGGTTGGTGAATTCTCACACTCAGCCCATCTCCGGGTCCGCCGCTGATGTGCACGGTCACCGGAACAGCACCCGCGTGTTTACGCGCATTGGTCAAGCCCTCCTGAACAATTCGATAGGCGGCCCGGCTGACCACACCCGGGACGTCGTCGAGGTCGCAGATGTCGATGGTCGCGCGGATCTGACTGCCCGCCTCCTCGGCTTCGCCGAACAGGGTGGGCAAGGTGCTCAGCGATCGGGTGGGCTGAGCAAAATCCTCGGAGTCCTCACGCAGCATGGCGATCACGTCACGAAGGTCGACCAGCATCTGATGGACGCCGGCGCGGATCACCCCGGCCGCCCGGCGGATGTCTTCCGGTGGTGCGTCGGGCCTGAACTCGAGCGCGCCGGCATGCACGGACAGCAGGCTCATCCGGTGGGCGAGCACGTCATGCATCTCCCGTGCGAGCCGTTCGCGTTCGGTGGCCCGCGCATTGGCGATCCGCTCGCGCTGCTCGGCCTCGACGGTTCGCGCACGCTCGGCCAGTGAGATCAACAGCTGCCGGCGGTTGCGGACCATGGTTCCCCACCCGACCGCCACCGCAGCCATCAGTGACCAGAACACGAGTACAGCGAGCAGCGACTCCTGACCTTCCGGGTACAGCCAGCGGTTCGTCAACGCCGTGACAAAGCTGGCCAGGGCCACCGAGACCGCGTAACGCATCGGCTTGTGGACGGCGAGCGAGAAGACCGCCAGCAAAGCCACCCCGCCGATGGCAGAGGTGAATCCGGAGGCGACCGTTGTGACAATTGCCAGAGCCAGCGGCCATCGGCGCCGCCACACCATGGCCACGCAACCCGCGACCCCGACCGCAAGATCGGCGACGATCATGCCGGAGATGTCGTCCAGGCGTGGGCTGATGGCGACAGCACCGATCGCGGCGGCCAGCAGGATCATCAGTACGTCGATCGCGATGTCGCGTTTGCTCCGCCGGCCGATCAAGGGGTGGGGATCGGTCTCCAGTTCGGCCCGCACGGCCCCGGGCATCCACGCGCCCCGAGCCGTCAGATCATCCCATCCATCTGTCACAGCAGCCCACCGGTTCGCATCGCCCGATCATGCGCGTCGAGGCGGCCCCGGGGCATCAGGCGAAAGGCGGAACTTCGGCGGGCGATGAGTTTTTGTTGCGGGCGATGTCTGTTGTGGTGTCCGCTTGATGCACAAAACGACCCTGGATCGGAGTCATCATCATGTCCCGCATGCTGTTCCTCAACACAACCGCCACCGACATCCCCGCGACACGCAAGTTCTTCGGCGAGCTCGGATTCGAGTTCAACGAGACCTTCAGCGACGAGAACACCCTGTGCCTGGTGATCAACGAACTCACCGTCGCCATGCTGATGACGCCCGCCCGGTTCCAGGACTTCATCACCGGAGGCATCGCCGACACCAGCAAAGAGCGTGAGGTGCTGATCGCCATCTCCGCCGAATCCCGTGAGGCCGTGGACACACTCGTCGACAAGGCACTGGAGATCGGTGGCTCCAAGTGGATGGACGCGCAGGATCACGGGTTCATGTACGGGCGTAGCTTCCTCGACCTCGACGGCCACGTGTGGGAGGTCACCTGGATGGATCAGTCCGCCATATCGGGTTAGGACAGCATTTCGGGCTAGCTCGGCATCTCGGGCTGAACCGGTTATTTGTCCGACTCCGACGGGCCGGGAGGCACGGCCGGCAGTCCGAACCGGGCGAAGTCGGCCTCCATGGTGTCGGAGAAGAAAGCCACCACATGACCGACGCCGTCGGCGGTGATGTCCAGGACCTGCAATTGGAAGGGCCTGTGCACACCGTCGGCGTCGAGCATGTACAGCCCGAACGCGGGCTGTCCGTTGGCCACCGCCGGTAGCAGAACCATGTCGCCCGCTGCGGTTGCCGGGCAGTTGGAACCGATGAGCGTACCGATGACCTCCGGGCCCTGGTACCAACCGATGAACGGTGGCATCTCCCAGATGGCCTTGTCGGTGAACAACGCGACGATGGCGTCGATGTCGTACGCCTCGAAGGCGTCGACCCACTTCTGCAAGAGTTCTCGTTGAGCGGCGTCTCCGGGTTCGACCACCGAATCGCGTTCCGGTGCAACCTCTTTGAGCTGGGCGCGGGCGCGCTGGAGCAAGCTGTTCACCGTTGCGGTGGTCAATCCCAGCGTCTCGGCGACCTCGGCAGCGCGCCACTGGAGTACATCACGGAGGATCAGGATCGCGCGCTGGCGCTCGGGGAGATGCTGGAGCGCAGCGATGAACGCCAAACGGATGGATTCACGAGAACCCACGACGGTGGCGGGGTCCGCGGTCTCCGACAACGTCTCGTCCGACCCGGCGAACGGCTCGAGCCATGGCACCTCGTGGTCCTCGAGGAGAGCGCCCTGAGGATCGGACGACTCGCCGCCGAGTCCCGAGGGCAGCGGCCGGCGCTGCTTGGACCCGAGAGCGGTGAGGCAGGTGTTGGTGGCGATCTTGTAGAGCCACGTACGTACCGAAGCGCGACCGTCGAACCGGTCGTAACCACGCCAGGCGCGGATGAAAGTTTCCTGGAGAAGGTCCTCTGCGTCGTGATGTGAACCCATCATCCGATAGCAATGTGCAAGCAGTTCACGTCGGTACGGTTCGGTGACTTCCAGGAAGTCAGAATCTACCGCGGCCTCGATAGTCATGGAGAAAAGGTTACGGGAGCGGTCTGACAACAACCAGGGTTCTCCAGCCATCGATTGCGCCAGGTTGGGCGGTTTTCGGGTGTCCGGTCGAGCGATGGCCGCCGCTCGTGTAGAGGTTGGGGAATGATTCGAGTCGGCACCTCGGGGTGGGTGTATCCACCCTGGCGAAAAACCTTCTATCCGGAGGGCCTGGTCCAGCGCCGCGAACTCGAGTACATCTCCCGGGTTCTGAACTCGGTCGAACTCAACGGGTCCTTCTATTCTCTGCAGCGGCCGACCAGCTACCTGAAGTGGACGGAGCAGACGCCTGACGACTTCCTCTTCTCCGTCAAGGGCCCGCGCTTTGTCACCCATATGAAGCGGCTCGTCGACGTGGACCAGCCGCTGGCCACCTTCTTCGCGTCGGGCGTGCTGGCACTCGGACCCAAGTTGGGGCCGATCCTCTGGCAACTGCCACCCAATCTCCCGTTCGACGCAGACACACTGGCCGCGTTTGCACGTCTGCTGCCGCGCACCACCACCGCAGCAGCCGAGCTCTCCACCGGACACAGTGACCGGATCGCCGACCGGGCCTGGACCACAACC
The DNA here is from genome assembly GCF_023051145.1 of Williamsia sp. DF01-3. Classification (NCBI taxonomy): domain Bacteria; kingdom Bacillati; phylum Actinomycetota; class Actinomycetes; order Mycobacteriales; family Nocardiaceae; genus Williamsia; species Williamsia sp. DF01-3. The sequence continues at coordinate 5,160,767 of NZ_JALKFS010000005.1, read as the reverse complement.
GACGCGGAGCGGCCGATCCGTCATGCCCTCGAGGTCCGGCATCCGAGTTTCATGACACCCGAGCTGCCCGACCTGTTGCGCGAGCTCGACATGGCGCTGGTGCTCGCCGACTCGGCGGGCAAGTTCCCCGTGATCGACGAGATGACATCCGACTTCGTCTACGCCCGTCTGCACGGCGACACCGAGCTCTACACCAGCGGCTACACCGACGAGGCGCTCGATTCGTGGGCCGAGCGGTTCCGGGCGCGGGCGGTGGACCGCGATGTGTTCGTCTACTTCGACAACGACGCAAAGGTCAGGGCGCCATACGACGCGAAAGGGCTGCTCGACCGCTTGCTGTGACCTGGCTCGGGTAGCGTTGTCGCTGCGCTCAACAAGCGATGGCGCGCCAGGCAACGACTGGGGTGCATGATGATCGAGCGTTTGGACAAGCTGCAGAGGCGGCACCCCGTGTTGGGTTTCGGCATCGCCGTGATCTACAAATACGCTGACGATCAGGGTGGATATCTCGCCGTTCTCATGACGTACTACGCGTTCCTGGCGTTGTTCCCCTTGTTGCTGCTCTTGACCACAGGCGTCGGCATAGTGCTCGACGACAATCCCGAGTGGCAGGCGAAGGTACTCGATTCGGCGCTCGGCCAGTTCCCGGTGATCGGCCCGCAGCTCGGCGAACCGCAGGAACTCAGCGGTGGCACAGCAGGAATCGTGATCGGCATCCTCGGCGCCCTGTACGGCGCCTCGGGTGTCGGCCAGGCGGCCCAAAACGCGATGAACACCGTGTGGCAGGTGCCGCGTAACGACCGGCCCAACCCGATCTTCTCCCGGTTCCGCAGCCTGCTCTTGCTGACCGTGCTGGCGATGACCCTGGTGGGTACTGCGGTGTTGTCGACCTTCGCGGGACTACCCGGGCCCCTGGGGGCCTTGGAGGGGGTGACCATCGGTCTTCTGGCAGTGGTCATCAACTCGGCGGTGTTCACCATCGCCTACCGCCTGAGTACCAGCAACGACGTGAGCTATCGCGATGTGTTGCCGGGCGCGGTCGCGATGGCGATCGTCTGGCAGCTGTTGCAGACATTCGGAACGGTGTACGTCACCCAGGTGGTGAAGAACGCGAGCACCACCAACAGTGTGTTCGCCGTGGTTCTGGGCCTTCTCGCGTTCTTCTATCTCACCTCCATCGCCGTGGTGTTCACCGCGGAGATCAACGTGGTGAGAGTGCATCACCTCTACCCGAGGGCGTTGCTGACCCCGTTCACCGATGCCGTGGACCTCACCCACGGTGACCGCAAGACTTACACACGTCAAGCAAAGGCTCAGCGAGCCAAGGGTTTCGAACACGTCGATGTCACGTTCCGCAAGAACGACGACACCTGAGACCCGTTCGGCGTGTGTCCTTCAGATGACCCCGTGCAGCGGCGGTGGTGTGTCGTGCAGCAACGAACGACCGATGTGCTGATACTTCCACCGCACCGGGTCGTGCAAGGTGTGCGTGCGCGCGTTGCGCCAGAAGTGATCCAGGCCGAGATCTGCTGCGGCGCTTCGCGTTCCTGACACCTCGAAGAGTGCGCTCGACACCTCGTTGGAGGCCCGGTCGGCAACGATCTTCGCTGTCGCCACCGCAATCGAAGCGGCGGCGGCTCGCTCTGCTGACGCGTCGGCCTCGGCGACGAACGTGGCGTCCACCGCCTCGCCGGCGCTCTTCAGGGTTGCCTCGGCGGAGATCACCTCCACGGCCAACTCGCCGACGCGTTGAATCACCAACGGGTCGTCGATGGCGCGATCGACACCTGCCTCGAACCAGGGGCGACGGCGGTTTCGGACGAAATCAGTTGCGGCAGACAGCGCTCCTCGAGCGATGCCGGCGTCGATGGCCACGTGCAGCAGCTGGGCAAACGCGCCGTACCCGGCGGGGGCGCCCACCGCGCGAGCCCGGGCGACCAACTGGTCGCGGCGTAGGGACACTCCTTCGAACGTGATGGTGCCGCTGCCCGTGGTGCGTTGGCCGAGTCCGTTCCAGTCATCGACGATGCGGACACCGGCGGCGTCGACGGGGATGAACGCCACGTACTCGCCGTGCTCGAGCCCCGTCTTGTGGTCGGGGTCGTCGAGCCGTGCCAGCACGGCGAGCGTATGGGCGTACAGCGATCCGGTGCAGTAGTACTTCGAGCCATCCAGACGGAGCACGCCGCGGTCCGCTCTGACCGTGGTGGTGATGTCGGCGACGGTCTTGCCGCCCCGCTCGGACTGCGCGTTCGCGATCCGGCTTCCGCCGAGCACCGCCTCGAAGAGATCACGCTGTTGCGGTGGATCAGCGGCCAGACGAAGCAGATTCAGATACACGAAGTGGCTGTGCGGGATCTGCGCGATGTTGGGATCGGCTGTCGCAAGGATGCGGACCACCTCGGCCACGATGCTAGGCGGCAGATCTGCACCACCGAAACGGCTCGGCACCGTGATCGCCAGCAGTCCGCTGGCCGAGAGCTGATCGATCTCGCGATAGGGCAGTTTGCGGTCGCGATCGCGCGCCACCGCTCCGGTGGCGAAATGTGCTGCCAGGTCGTGGGCCACCGACAGTGCCTGCTCGGCAGTGTCGATGCGAGAGGCGATCGCGGTGCTCACGATGCGCCGACGCCGGCTTCCGCGTCAGCCGCTTCGAGTTCACGAACCAGCGGCAGCACCCTCGCACCGAAGTATTCGATCTCTTCCTGGAAGTGCAGGAACCCGCCGAGGACCAGATCGACGCCGAGTCGCTTGTAGGCGACGATTCGCTCGGCGACCTGTTCCGGCGTGCCGATCAGCTTGGTCTTGAACCCGTCGTTGTACTGCACGAGGTCCTCGAAGCTCGACTCGGCCCACATGCCCTTGCCGTCCGAGGTGGACGCGCCGGCCTGTCGCACCGAATCCCGGAACCCCTCCACTGCAGGACGATTGGCCTTCTCGATGATCTCCCGGAGGGTGTCCCGGGCCTCGGCCTCGGTGTCGCGGGCGATGATGAACCCGTTCAGCCCGAACTTCACCTCGCGGTCGTGGGCCCTGGCGACCGCACGCAGGTCGTCGACTTGTTCGGTGACACCATCGAAGTCCTTGCCGTTGGAGAAGTACCAGTCGGCGAAACGTCCGCCGTTGCTGCGGGCCGCGGTGGAGTTACCTCCCTGGAACAGTTCGGGATTGGGGCGCTCGGGTGTGTTGAGCGGCTTGGGCTTGAGGGTGAAGTCACGGATCCGGTAGAAGTCGCCACCGTAGTCGACATTGTCCTCGGTCCAGATCTTGCGGATGACCTCGAGGAACTCGGCACTTCTCCGGTAACGCTCGTCGTGCTCGAGCCAGGGCTCACCCAGCGCCTTGAACTCTCCGGCGAACCATCCCGACACGACGTTGATGGCGAACCGCCCGCCCGACAGGTGGTCGGCGGTGGCCCCGAACTTGGCCAGCACCGCCGGATGCCACAGGCCGGGGTGGATGGCGGCGATGACCTTGAGCTTTTCGGTCGCCCCCAACAGTGCGAGGCTGAAAGCTGTTGATTCGTGCTGGAACTCGGCACCGTAGGACGCCATGTACCGCACCTGAGACAGGGCGTACTCGAAGCCGTTGTTCTCTGCGGTCTGTGCGAGCTTCTTGTTGTACTCGAAGTCCCAGCTCGTTCGCTGTTCGATGTCGCTGGTCACCAGGCCGCCACTGACGTTGGGGACCCAGTAGGCGAACTTGATCTGATCGGCGATGTGTTCGGTGCTCACGGTTTGCTCCAATGGTTCTGCGGGAGGGGACAATCGGCTTGGGTGAGGGCGGCTTGGGTGAAGGCGCAGCGGCTCAGGAGGCGCCGGCCGGCGACAACGACGGCAGGAAGGCTCCCCGGACAGGCTCGGACGCCCGGTCATCGGCACTGAGCAGGCCGCGCCGGATGAGCCTCGGGCGCACGCCCTCTCCGAAGTGGTAGGCCTCTTCCACGTGGGGATAGCCGGACAGGATGAAGTGATCGAGCCCCAGAGCCGCATACTCCGCGATACGGTCTGCGACCTCATCGTGCGAGCCGACCAGCGCCGTGCCGGCTCCGCCTCGGACGAGACCGACGCCCGTCCAGAGGTTCGGGTAGATCTCCAGCGAGCGGGCATCGGTACCGCTGCTGAACGCGGCGCCTCCACCATGCAGTTCGAGCATCCGCCGCTGTCCTTCTGATTCGGAACGGGCGAGGTTTTGCTGGGCTCCGGCGACCACCTGAGGGTCGAGTGCACCGAGGAGCCGGTCGGCTTCGGCCCAGGCCTGTTCTGCGGTGTCCCGCGAGATCACGTGCAGCCGGATGCCGTAGGACAGTTCGCGACCTTCGTCCGCGGCGAGCCCGCGGATCCAGTTGAGCTTCTCGGCGACGGCGTCCGGTTTTTCACCCCAGGTCAGATAGGTGTCGGCGTACTTGGAAGCGACGGTTCCCGCCGCCGGGGAGGAACCCCCGAAGAACACCGGCGGAAGCGGGTCGGGCTTGCGGGCCAGATTCGCGCCCTCGACCCGCAGATGCTTGCCCGTGAAGTCCACCGGGCCGTCGGAGGTCCACAACTGCCGGATGATGTCGAGGTACTCGCCGCAACGCTCGTACCGGGCCTCCTTGGACAGGAAGTCGCCGAAAGCGCGCTGTTCCGACGATTCACCTCCGGTGACCACGTTGAGCAGGAGCCGTCCCTTCGACTGCCACTGATAGGTCGCCGACATCTGTGCCGACAGGGTGGGGCTGGTCAGCCCCGGTCGCAGGGCGACGAGGAACTTGAGGGTGTCGGTTGTCTCCAACAGCATCGCGGTGGACAACCACGCATCCTCGCACCACAAGCCGGTGGGCGTCAGGACGGCTTCGAATCCGTTGACCTCGGCGGCGCCGGCGAGCTGATTGAGATAACGCAGATCGGCGGGCCGATCTCCGGACATGTCAGAACCGTGACCACCCGCCATCAGATTCCGTGAGTCGCCATACGTCGGCAGGAACCAGTGGAAATGCAGGGACACGGAGGACGCCTTTCTGTTTGTCTGGCGGTTCGTCTGGATCGACCCGTGGTCGACGACGCCAAAGCCCGGAGTTTCGAACACAGTGTGGGCGGCGTCGACGCGGAGGTCCCAGGGTTCGGATCGGTGTGATTCCAAGTCGGCGATCACGCTGCCGCGGGGCTATTCTCGCCGGTGAGCGCGGTGTCCACCTGCGCTCAGATCGTCACGTCCACGACCCCGGTCCGTTGGACAGGTGTCGGCGCCGCTGCTACTTTGACCTTCATGACGAGCAACGGCCACCACATCCCGGAGGTCACCTATGTGACCACCGCGCTGGGATGTCGTCTGCCTTTCGCTCGTGTCCTCTGTTGTCGAATGTCCTGACCCGAACCGCCGCGCTCGCGGCATTTCTCTCAGACATCTCCCCGCCCCGGCCATCGTTGGTCCTGGAGGCGACAACTCGATGAGGACCTTCGATGACTGCAACACTTGACCACCGCATAGCAACACCTGTTCGCCCGTCCGCTCGACCCAATGCGCTAGCTGGTTCGCGGGTTGCTTCGCCTGCTCGGCCCGCTCATCCGCAGCCTGCGCTCGGCCAGAAGGCGCCCGCGAAGTTCGGCGGAACCCGCGCCGGGATCCACGTCGCGACACCTCAGCTTCATCTGTCGACCAAACCGGCGGCAGTTGTCCTGCGAGCGGCCCGGCTGCACGGCCCGGTGTTCCGCGACGCGGCATCGGCCGCATCGGGGTTGAGTATCTCGACGGTGAACCGTCAGGTCAGCGCCCTGCTGAAGGCCGGGCTACTGCGCGAGCGCGCCGACCTCGCACCTGCGGGCGCAATCGGTCGTCCCCGCCTCCCGTTCGAGCTGAACACCGCCGAATACCTGACGGTGGGCATTCACATCGGTCTCAAGGTCACCTCGATCACCACCCACGACCTGTTTCACCGCGTGGTGGGCGCCATCCAGATCCCGACCCCGGCTGCCGACACCCCCGAGCAGACCTTGACGTCGATCGGATTGAGCGCGAAACGTTTCCTCTCCCGCTGGCAGAACAAGCGTGTGCTCTGGGCCGGGGTGGCGCTGGCCGGCAGGGTCGACAACGGCGGACGTGTGAGCCATTCCCGGTTGAACTGGCAGTCCGCACCCGTCGGTGAAGTACTGGCGTCGGTGATCGGTCTGCCCATCTCGGTGGCGTCGCACGTCGAGGCGATGGCTGCCGCGGAACTCCTGCTCAACCCCCAAGCGGAACTGCTGGTCGATCCAGGTCAAGAAGGCGGCAGCTTCGTCTACTTCTACGCCCGGGAAACGGTTGGTATCGCCTTCACAGTCGGTGGAAGCGTGTACACACCCACCGCCGGGCCGCCGGAGATCGGACATTTCCCCGCGGGCCGCACCGAACTCCTCGACCCCCACCGCACCGGTCGCCTCGAACCGACCGTGAGCGACACCGGTGTGGTCGACGCCGCGATCGCTGCGGGGTTGACCATCGAGACCGTCGAAGACGTGCACCAGCTCGCTGCCGCAGGCAACGACGTGGCCCGCGCCATCCTGACCGAGCGGGCCGAAGTACTCGGCCGTGCGGTCGGCCTCATCTCTGACATCTTCAACCCCGACCACGTTGTCCTGGGCGGGCAGGCGTTCACGGATGCGCCTTCGACTCTGCCCGTGGTGGCCAGAGCTGTTCGCGAGACCTCCGTGTCCGAACGGCGCGACGTGCGCGTGTCACGGTCGGGTGCCACCGTGCAGCAGCAGGCCGCCGGCGCGGTTTCGCTTGATGCGATCTACAGCGACCCGATCGAGGCTCTGTCCCGGAGTCTGTGAAACGCAATCAAGCGGGCCGGATCACCGGCCCGCTCGATGTGCTCACAGGGTGTTGCTAGTCCGTGGTGCGCTTGCGGTAAGCACGCAACGCGAACGGCGCGAAGATCAGCGTGAGTGCCACCGACCAGAGCACCGTGGAGAGCTCCGGGTTCTGAAGCGGCCACGGAGCACCGGCCGGCGCTGCCGGCCCATTGCCCCACAATTCGCGCATCGCCTGGACGAGCGACGAGATCGGGTTCCACTCCGCGATGGTGCGCAACCAGGTGGGCATGGGCTCTGTGGGCACAAAAGCGTTGGACAAGAACGTGATCGGGAACAGCAAGGTGAACATCACGCCGTTGACCGCTTCTGGCGACCGCATCACCGAACCGATCAGGATGCCGAACCAGATCATGGCGAACCCGAACACGAGCACCAGAGCAAAAGCCAACGCGGCCTTGGCGATGCCTTCGTGGATTCGCCATCCGATGAGCAGACCCGTGATGGCCATGACCACGATGCCGATCGAGGAGTGGATCAGCGCGGCAACCGAACGTCCGACCAGAACGGACGAGCGTGCCATCGGCAACGACCGGAAGCGGTCGATGATGCCTTTCTCCAGATCGTTGGTGAGGCCGAGCGCGACGATGAACGCAGAGAAGGCAATGGTCTGGCCCATGATGCCGGGCAACAGCCACTCTTTGTAGTCGAATCCGGAGCCAGGACTGATCGACGCACCGAACACGTACGCGAACAACAGCACGAACATGATCGGCTGCACCGTGACGTCGGACAGCATCTCTGGCTGGCGCTTGGTGTGTAACAGGTTGCGCCGCACCATGACCAGGGATTCTCGGACCAGATCAGGCCGGCCTGCAGCGGATTTCGGGGTGGAGCGGCCGGTGTCGGCGGGTGAGGTGGTGGTGGTCATGACTTGTTCTCCTCGTTGTCGGCGTCCTCGGCGCGGTGTCCGGTGAGGGAGAGGAAGACGTCGTCCAGGCTCGGGCGGGTGAGTCCGATGTCGTCGACTGCGATCTCGCTGCGTTCGAAGATCCCGGCGATCCGGGTCAGGTCGGCGAGTCCATCGGCGCTCGCGGTGAGCTGCCGTGCGGACTCCTCGACGAACACCTCGCCGCTGTTCTCGCGCAGCAACCGGGTGGCTTCTTCGAGATCGTCGGCATGCGAGACCGTGATGACCAGACTGGCCTGCCCGGCCTGTTCCTTGAGTTGTAGTGGCGTGCCGGCGGCAATGATCTTGCCCCTGTCGATGACAACGATGTCGTCGGCGAGCTGGTCGGCCTCTTCGAGATACTGCGTGGTGAGCAGCAGTGTGGTTCCGTCGTTCACCAGCGATCGCAGCACGTCCCAGAGTTCCTGGCGGCTGCGCGGGTCGAGGCCGGTGGTGGGCTCGTCCAGGAAGAGCACCGGCGGCGAGGCCAGGAGGCTGACCGCGAGGTCGAGCCGGCGGCGCATACCTCCCGAGTAGGTCTTGACCACGCGGTCCGCAGCGTCGGTCAGGGAGAACTGCTCGAGCAGTTGGTCGCCGGACCGGCGTACGTCCTTGCGGGGAAGACCGTAGAGGCTGCCAATCATCCACAGGTTCTCGCGGCCGGTGAGCAATTCGTCGACCGTCGCAGCCTGACCGGTGAGGCCCATGTTGCTGCGGACGAGATCCGGGTTCTCCCGTACGTCATATCCGGCGATGCGAGCAGTGCCCGACGTCGGCTGACTCAGTGTTGTCATCATGCGGACCGTGGTGGTCTTGCCCGCGCCGTTGGGCCCGAGCAGTCCCAGGACGGACCCCGGTGGAACTGAAAAACTAACTCCGTCGACGGCGCGAACACCGTCGAATTCTTTGACCAGGTCGATGGCTTCGATCGCTAGGTCGGTGGCCCCCGTGGCAGTTGTCATGCGGGTAACCGTATCCACCGACTCTGACATCGGGCCAGCGCTTTTATCGCCGAGCTGGGTCACGGAACACTCCTCTGGTGGATGGATACCGAATCAGACAAATCCGGCTTCCGATGGTCTTCTGTCCTGATCAGGTGATCTGATGGTTCATGTTCAAGTGCGCTTGAAGTCAAGGGCTCGTCCCCCGGTGGTTCGTTCATCTTGTATTCGTCTGCGACGGCGAAGTTCCGTCGCCCCGTGTCGGACTTCGTCGCCGAGGCCCGCACCCGGCCGTTGTCTCAGGCGACCTGCTGCAGTTTGATCATCGCCCCGAACGGGTCGCCGATCGTGGCGAGTCGCCCGTACGGGGTGTCCTCGGGCGCGGCAACGACGGCCCCGCCGAGTTCGACGGCCTTGTCGACGGTTGCGTCGACGTTGTCGGTGCCGATGTAGATAGCCCAGTGCGATGGGACCTCGGACGGCAGGTAGCCGGATGCGTCCATGATCCCGGCATAGCCTTCGCCCGGCGCCCTGTCGGGAAGACTCAGCTGGCTGTAGCGGAACTCGTCCGTGTCCCCGAGGCTGACGACGGGATTGCCGAGCACCTCGCCGTAGAACTCGACGGCTCGTGTGTAGCCGGTGGTCTGGAGCTCGAAATACGTTGCGGCACCGGTCTCCATGTGCAGCTCGAATCCGGTGTGCTGTCCTGGTTGCCACAGTCCGAACACCGCGCCGTGCGGGTTTGCGCCTGTCTCGGGGTCGCCGCCCGGATCCATCACGATCGCCATGGTGCCCTGCTCCGGTATCTCCATCGGGTCTTGGAACACGCTGCCTCCCGAAGCGGCGACGGTTTTGACGGTGGCCTCGATGTCAGAGGTCTGAAAGTAGGTGCACCAGAAGTCCGGCATACCCGGATCAGGTTTCGGACCGAGGCCGGCGATCAGCTTGCCCTTGTGGGTGAACTGCGAATACCCGCCGAAGCGCTCGTCCATCTCGGTGTGGTCCCAGCCGAACAGTCGGCCGTAGAAGTCCGCGGCAGCGGCGGGGTCGGTACTCGACAGGTCGAACCAGACCGCAACGCCGTCGGAGTGGGTGGGAACTGGCATTTTTGGCTCCTCGGAAGTGTGGAAAGGGATCTCGGGAAGGTAGACACCCGGCGCCGCCAGAACTCATCGCGCCGGCGCCGAATGGACTCTGGATCCGCGGATGCGGCTGGATTTGATTGACAGCGCCGCACATGCGGCGGACCATCGTCAGGTGGGCGATCTCAAGATTCGACAGGCGGCAGAACTCCTCGGCCTCAGCGACGACACGGTGCGCCGGATGATCAGCGGGGGACAGCTACCCGCCCATGTCGACGGCAGCGGCCGTCAGGTGGTCGACGGCGCCGACCTGGCCAAGGTCGCGCGAGACCGGGCACCCGGCGTCGTGTCGACCGATGCACCGGTGGCGCGTTCGGCCCGTAACCGATTCGTGGGCCTGGTCACTGACGTTCGCTCCGACCCGGTGATGAGCCAGGTGACCTTGCAGTGTGGCCCGTTCGAGGTGACTTCGCTGATGAGCACCGACGCCGTGAACGAACTCGGGCTACGGCCCGGGGAGGTCGCGACAGCGGTGGTCAAGGCCACCACGGTCATCGTCGAGACCAGGAGCAGGTGATGGGCAGGCGGAGATCCACCACATCGGCTCGACTCTCCGAGTCGCTCAGCTTGGTGTTCGCTGCCGCCGTGGTGCTCGCAGGGTGCTCGACCAGCGGCACAGAAGGCGGACAAGTCGACGAAGCCGGCCTCACCGTGTTCGCCGCGGCCTCGTTGAAGAACAGCTTCACGGCATTGGCCGACGAGTTCTCCGAGACGCACGGCGGCGTCGACGTCTCCCTGAACTTCGACGGCTCCCAGGCGCTTGTCACGCAGATCGAACAGGGCGCCGATGCGGACGTCGTGGCCACGGCCGACGAGAAGAGTATGGCGAAACTGGGCGAGAAGGTGGCTGATCCGCAGATCTTCGCCACCAATGTGCTCACCATCGTCACCGCCCCGGGGAATCCGAAGAACATCCGTACCCTGGCCGACGTGACGAAAGACGGTGTCACGACTGTCATCTGCTCGGTGAGTGTGCCCTGTGGCAGTGCCGCGGCCCTGGTCGAGGAGAACACCGGCATCGACATCAAGCCGGTGAGCGAGGAAACGGCGGTGACCGGGGTGCTCAGCAAGGTCCAGACGGGGCAGGCCGACGCGGGACTGGTGTACGTCACCGACGCAGTCGGCGCGGGTGACTCGGTCACCACCGTCGCCGACCCCGCCCTTGCCGCGGTGGTCAACGCATATCCCATCGGGGCAGTAGCCGAGTCGGAGAACGCGCCTCTGGCAAAGCAATTCGTCGACATGGTCACGGGTGCGCAGGGGGCGGCGGTACTCGAACGAATGGGCTTCGGGCCGGCGACGTGAAGGCTTCGCAATCCGGTCTCAAGGCCGTTCCGGCATGGTTGTATGTGCCGGCCGCCCTCGGTATCGCACTGGTGATGCTGCCGCCCATCGCATTGGCGGTGAACACTCCCTGGGACGACTTCTGGGACAACGTCACCTCCGAATCGTCCGTGGACGCACTGGCGTTGAGTGTGCAGACGGCCGCGATCAGTACCGTCCTGTGCATCCTTCTGGGCGTTCCGATGTCGATCGTGTTCGCGCGGCGCGGTGGCAGCACCGTGCGCGTGGTGCGTTCGGTGGTGCTGCTACCGCTGGTCCTGCCGCCGGTGGTCGGGGGAATCGGTCTCCTCTACGCCTTCGGGAAATTCGGCCTGGTGGGCGAACGTCTTTCGGCCCTCGGAATCGACATCGCATTCACCACCTCGGCAGTGGTGCTGGCGCAGACCTTCGTGGCACTTCCCTTTCTCGTCATCAGTCTGGAGGGAGCGCTGCGCACCGTCGGGGCGCGATACGAACAGGTGGCGGCCACGCTCGGGGCGTCGCCCACCCGCACCCTGTGGAAAGTGACCATGCCACTGGTGTTTCCGGCGCTGCTCTCCGGAATGGTGCTGGCGTTCGCCCGTGCGCTCGGCGAGTTCGGCGCGACGATCACGTTCGCGGGCAATCTCCAGGGTGTCACCCAGACTGCGCCGTTGGCGATCTACGTGGAGTCGATCAGTCAACCGGAGCAGGCGCTTCCGCTCTCCGTGGTCCTCGTCGTGGTCGCGTTGCTCGTCGTGGTGGCCGTGCACGTGCGCGATTCGCGGCGGACGGCTGTGCTGTGACAGGCGATCTGATCGCGTCGCTGCGCAATGAGCTGCCGGCCATCGACGTCGAACTGACTGTTCCGCAGGGGCATACCGTCGCCGTCATGGGCCCCAACGGTGCCGGCAAGAGCACACTGATGAATCTGCTGGCCGGATTGTCGAGGCCGGGTGCCGGACGAATAGCCCTGGGATCGCGAGAATTGTTCGGCAGCAACACTTTCATGCCTCCACACCGACGCGACGTGTCGATGCTGACGCAGCAGGGACTGTTGTTCCCGCACCTCACCGTGAGGCAGAACGTGGCGTTCGGACCGTCGGCGAGGCGCCTGCCAAGAGCTCAGATCAGGGCTCGCACCGACAAGTGGCTCGACGCCGTCGGCGCCACCGAACTCGCGGATCGCAAGCCGGCGCAACTGTCCGGAGGTCAGTCACAGAGGGTGTCGCTGGCGCGCGCGCTTGCCACCGAGCCGTCGGTGCTGCTGCTCGACGAGCCGTTCAGTGCACTCGATGTGGATGTGGTCCACCGCATCCGGTCGATGCTCCGACAGATTCTCGCGGACCGCGCGCGGATCACGGTGCTGGTGACCCACGATGTCGCTGACGCCGTGACGCTCGCTGACTCGGCGATCATCTTGGCCGAGGGCCGGATCGTGGCGCGTGGCCCGGTCCGTGACTTGCTGGCCAGCCCGATCAACCAGTTCTCGGCGCAACTCGCCGGACTCAATCTGGTGAGCGGAGTCTGGAACGGTGACGTCCTGGAAGCTGCCGGCTTTGCGGTCTCCGGATTGCTCGATACGCCGATAGCACCGGGAACTGCTGTGATGGCGGCCTTTTCGCCGCGCGCTGTCGCCGTCTATCGCGATCGGCCCAGCGGCAGCCCGCGTAACGCCGTGAAGGCCGTTGTTGTGCAACTCGTTCCGCAGGGCGATCTCGCACGGATCGACGCCCGGGTTGCTGACGGGACGATCCTCACCGCGACCGTGACGTGGTCGGCTGTCACCGAGCTGGGACTCGTTGCCGACGATGAGGTGTTCCTGGTGATCAAGGCGAGTGAAGTGACCGTGTACGAGAGTCGGCACTGATACCCACGCTCTTTCGCGTTGGTAATGAATCGGGTCCGTGCCGGGTGACTTTTCGGTGGTCGCCTGCCGATGGCTGGGACGCGCCCACACCGATTCTCGGGCATCAGAATATTCCGACACTCATCGGTGATGCATCGAAAGGTGTTACGTTCACCCAACCGGAGAGAACGATGAGACTGCAGTAGTCGGGTGGGTGGCATGGCGTTCGTCGGCGGGGAGGGTACCTGCGTGTCGGCGGTTGCCTGTCTGCGCACCCGACAGTGAGCGGAAGGCCAGACAGATGGCATTGAACGTGTTGAGCAAGCGTGTAACCAGCAGGTGTGCAATCACATTCGCCGTGGTCACCCTCACTGCGGGAACCATGGCGGCGTGCACGTCGACCGATTCCGGTGACGACTCGAACCACCTGCAGGAACTCAAGGACAAGGGTGTTGTCACCGTGGGGTTCGCGGGTGAGGCGCCTTACTCGTTCGAGCAGGACGGCAATCTGACCGGTGCCACGGTGGCACTGCACCGAGAGATCTTCGGGAACCTGGGAATCGAGACCGTCGAGGGTGTGAACGCCGATTTCGGTTCTCTCATACCCGGATTGCAGGCCAATCGGTTCGATGTCGTGAGCGCCGGCATGTCGATCTTGCCGCAACGCTGCGAGCAGGCCGCTTTCGGCGATCCCGAGTTCAACTACACCACCGCACTGATGGTCACGCAGGGCAATCCCAAGGGGCTCAAAGACATGCAGTCGGTGAAAGACAGCGGCGCCCGATTGGCCACCATGACCGGTGCGGTCGAGTCGGACTACGCCGAGTCCCTGGGGATCGAGAGCACGCAGGTGGCCACGCCGCAGGACGGAATGGATGCCGTCACGTCGGGTCGTGCGGACGTCTTTGCGCTGACCGCCATCTCACTCAATTGGATGAAGACCAACAACCCGGGCGCGCCGGTTGACGTCACCGAGTCCTTCGTGGCGAACATCGACGGAAAGCCGCAGGTGGGTGCCGGTGCCACGGTGTTCCGCACCGATGACAAAGAGTTGCTCGAGGCGTACAACGCCGAACTGGCGAAGATCACGTCGGATCCGCAGAAGTACTTGGATCTGGTCGGCGAGTTCGGCTTCACAGAAGAAGAACTGCCCGATCCCAACCTGACCACTGCCCAACTGTGTGAGGGCGTTTGATCCCGACCGGAGCGGTATCCCTCCGTGGGTGAGAACTTCGACACCTTCCTGGATGCATGGCCTCGCATCCAGGAAGGCATCCTCACGACGATCTACCTGACGCTCGGCGGCGCTGCGCTTGCCTTTGTGCTCGCCCTCCTGCTCGGTCTCGCCGCGGGGAACAAGTACGTGCTGGTCAGGGGTGTCTCCCGCACCATAGTGGAGTTCTTTCGAGGCACCTCCCTGCTGGTGCAGTTGTTCTGGCTCTTCTACGTGTTGCCCCTGCTCGGATTTCAGCTCGAAGCGATGTTCTGTGGGATTCTCGCCTTGGGCCTGAACTACGGCGCATACGGCGCCGAAGTGGTCCGTGGATCCATTGCGGCGGTACCTGCCACCCAGTGGGAAGGCGCTGTGGCGCTCAACTTCTCGCCGTGGCAGCGGTTGCACCGCATCATCTTCCCGCAGGCCTGGGTTCAGATGTTGCCGCCGCTGAACAACCTGCTGATCCAGTTGCTGAAGGGCAGCGCGCTGGCCAGTTTCGTTCTGCTGCAGGATCTCACGTATCAGATCGAACAGCTCCGACGAGGGACCGGCGACACGGTGTTCGCGTTCGGGATCGGTCTGGTTCTGTACTTCTGCATCGCCTACGTGCTGACGCTGGTGATGAACCTGCTCGAGGTCCGCGCGAAGTCGCGTCTCGGGGCGGGCCCATCGATGCGCGAGGTCCTGCGGCTGCGCCCTGAGCGGCCCGGCGAGAGCATCGGGGTGGGCCGATGAATGCGCAGTGGAGCTGGGATCGGGCGTTCGATTCGCTGCCGGTGCTGCTCGAAGGGTTCCGGATCACGTTGCTGGCCACCGTGCTGGGCTTCCTGATCGCGGCGGTGCTGGGATTGGCCATTGCGGTGGTGCGGCACAGTGCTCCCAAAGCGGTGACGGTTCCGTTGCGCATGGTCACCGAGTTCATCCGGCTCACCCCACTCGTGGTGCAACTGCTGTTCGCGTACTACCTGCTGCCGCAGTTCTCCGCGTTGCAGATCGGCATCGCTGTACTCGGTATCCACTACTCCACCTACATGGCCGAGGTCTATCGCGCCGGCATCGACGCGGTACCACCGGGCCAGTGGGAGGCAGCGCACGCACTGTCGCTCCCGACGGTGCGCAAGTGGCGGGCTGTGGTGTTGCCACAGGCAATCCGCAAGACCACACCCGCGCTGGGGAACTACGCGATCTCGATGTTCAAGGACACCCCGTTCCTCTTCGCCATCACCGTGGTCGAAATGGTCACCGCAGCGCAGCAGTACGGCGCCAAGACCTTTCAGTACCTCGAACCGATCACCATGGCCGGGGTCATCTTCCTCATCGCCAGTTACCCCACATCCGTCCTGATCAGAAGACTGGAGAAGCACCTTGCCTACTGAGGGCACGTCGGGCTCGGCGCGCGACAACAACACACCGATGATCCTGTTCGACAAGGTCGTCAAGAAATACGGCGACCATGTGGTGCTCGACCATCTGGACTTCCGGGTCACCCGGGGCGAACGGGTGGCCCTGATCGGTCCCAGCGGCTCCGGCAAGACGACCATCCTCAGGTTGCTGATGACCCTGGAGACGCTGGACGGCGGAGTGATCTGGGTCGACGGCGCACCGCTGACCCACCAATACAAGGGGGACAAACTGGTTCGTGCGTCCGAGAAGCACCTGCGTGTGGTGCGTGCCAAGATCGGCATGGTGTTCCAGCATTTCAATCTGTTCCCCAACATGACTGTGCTGCAGAACATCACCGAGGCCCCGATCCATGTGCTGGGCCTGAGCAAATCGGAAGCGACCAGCAGGGCGCGCGAACTGCTCGAGACCGTAGGACTGTCGGACAAGGAGAACGCACATCCGACAAAGCTTTCCGGCGGTCAGCAGCAGCGCGTGGCGATCGCGCGGGCATTGGCCATGGACCCCGACGTCTTGCTGCTCGACGAGGTGACTTCGGCGCTCGATCCCGAACTCGTGGCCGATGTGCTCGGGGTGTTGCGCACGATCGCCGAGACGACGGAGATCACGATGTTGATCGTGACTCATGAGATGGGTTTCGCCCGCGACGTGGCCGACCGCGTCCTGGTGTTCGACGCGGGCAAGATCGTGGAAGAAGGCGACCCGGTCGACATCTTCACCAACCCCCAGCAGGAACGGACCAAGACGTTTCTCAAGGCAGTCCTGTCCAAGTGAAGGCCGCGACGTCGTGGACGATCGAACGGTCAGGACTCGGTGATGTTCGCCGGTTTCCGGTTCGGTTCCAGGCTGCGCGCACGTAACCGCTTGTAGCCCCGCACATTGAGCGGGCCGACGGACTTGAAGAAGAACCGCTCGTCCTCGACCGCGTTCGCGAACGTCGTGTCGGTGAGTACTGTGCCCGGCCGCGCCGAGCTGGTGAGGCGAGCGGCGATGTTCACGGGCTCGCCGAAGACGTCGCCGAGTCGTGTCAACACGGTTCCGAGGGCAACCCCCACCCGCAGCGGTGGCAAGCCGTGTTCGGCCGAGAGGTGTTGCAACGCAATGGCGATCTCGGCGCCCGCCACCGGATCCTCGGTGGAGAACATCACCGCATCGCCGAGCGTCTTGACCACGTGACCACCGCGCGAGTTGATGACCTCGAACGCGTTCGTCTCGAACGTCTCGAGGAGATCGTCGAGTTCTTCCATCCCGATCTTGCGTGAGAGACTGGTGTAGCCGACGATGTCGACGAAACCGATTGCCATGGTGCGATTTTCGCCCTCACTCATCGAGAGCGCATTCTGCAGCGCGGCAGACAGGTGGCGGCGCCAGATCAGGATCTGCACCCGCTGGACAGCCTGGAGCATCTGGGCGAGGTCCGGACTGTCGGCGGCGCGCATCCGTTCGGCGATGTGGTGTGCCTGCCATTCGGCCAGCCGGGACATCGTCTGGCCGAGAGCACGTGCCATCCCGATCTCGAACTCCTCGGGCTGTGCCTCGTCGAGGCCATGGACGAGTTGCAAGGCCTGGACGTCGTCGGCGGTGAAGAGGGGTTCGTCGGTCTTGTCCATGGCGAACCCGAAAGCGGTCCACACCCGGTCGGCGAACTCGGTCGGGATGTTGAGTGCGGCGGTGACGTCTTCACGGGTGAACAGTCGCTTACCGCCGAGCAGCAGCGATTCGATCGCTTCAGCGGAGACATCCGACTCGTCGGTCATGACATCGGCGTCCGAGAGGGGTCGGTTGCCGAAACCACGGGCAGGCCCAGTACGCCTTTCATCAGGTACGCGAGCAACGCAGGCATCTCGGGCCGAGTCCAGTTGCGACGCAAGCGCATGGCGTCATTGGCGATGGTCAGTGCTGCGTGCACGGTCAGTGCGGCCTCCGGGCCTGGAAGGTCGGTCTCGATCTGCTCGACCAGGTTCACCCATCGTGCCACGTACCGGCGTTGGTAGAGGATGAGTTCGCCATTGTCGAAACCTTCGAGGACGCTGCGGCTGTTGAACGAGACCGACAGGTCCGGAGTGGACGTGAGGACCTGGATGTAGGAGTCGACGAGCAGGGACAGCAGGGCTGCGGGGTTGTCGGCCACCGAGTACGCGGCGATCGCGCTGGCCTCGAGGCGGTTGGCGCTGCGCTGGCTGATCGCGATCAGGATCGCTTGTTTGCTCGGAAAGTGCTTGTAGACACTGGGGCCGGTGATCCCCACGGCCTCGCCGATCTCGTCGACACCCACGGTGGCGAATCCGCGCCGCCGGAACAGTTCGGCGGCCGCGTCGAGGATCTCGTCGCGTCGGCCGGCGGGCTCGGCGAGACCCGCAGGCGGAGGTGCGATGGCGGCCGCGTGATCGGGGGTCATCTCCACCACCCGGCCGACCAGCGTCACCAGACGTGCGATGGCGCGTGAGTTCGAGATGCGGGTGCGGTGTACGGACACACTGCCGTTGACGCTGAGGATGGTCCACGCCAGTTGGTCGACATCACGTGGGGACAGGTCGGTGCGGTGACCGAAGACCGCCCCCGACCACCGGTGCAGCACGGTGCGGGTGCGCCGGGCGACCTCGTCGTTCTGCTCTGGGGACAGGTGGGCGGTGGACCAACGCCAGAGCGCTGCCGAGTTCGGATTGGTGACCCCGAGCGCACACAGCTTCTCGATGGACTTGCCGATCGGGATCCGGCCGTCCGCCGCGGGGGAGAGGGCCGCGTCGGTGCATTGCTCGATGTCCTCGACGCCCGACATCACCGCGGCGAACAGGATCGCCTGTTTGTCGGCGAAGTGACGGTAGATGGAGGGGCCCGTGACGCCCGCGGCTTTGGCGATGTCCGCCACCGAGACGTGGTCGTACCCGCGCGCCAGGAACAGTTCGGCCGCGCGGTCGACCAGCTGGCGCTTGCGATCGGCGGGCCGACTCTGGCGCTGGGGGCGCGAGACGGGTGTGACGTCGGGGTTGGTGGACATTGTGAATCCACCCTAGCTCATGGAGGCGCTATTGAATGCTGCTCTGTACTCGGGGTATGGTCAAATAAGTTACAGCGCGTTAGCCTCATGTAGCTGGAGGAATATCAGCGAGGCGAGCGCCCGCGAACATCGCAGTTCATTTGAAAGGAAACCTCAGCGTGACTGATGCATACATCTACGAGGCCATTCGTACGCCTCGTGGCAAGCAGCGTAAGGGCTCGCTGCACAGCGTGAAGCCCGTCGACCTCATCGTCGGCCTCATCAACGAACTCAAGGTCCGCTTCCCGGACATGGATCCCGCCGACATCGACGACGTGGTCCTCGGTGTGGTTTCCCCCGTCGGCGAGCAGGGTGCGGTCATCCCGCGTACCGCCGCCCTCGTGGCAGGACTGCCGGACACCGTGCCGGGCACCCAGATCAACCGCTTCTGCGCCTCCGGTCTCGAAGCCACCAACCTCGCGGCCCAGAAGGTCGCGTCGGGCTGGGACAACCTGGTCATCGCCGGCGGCGTCGAGTCCATGTCGCGCGTGCCCATGGGCAGCGACGGCGGCGCGATGTTCACCGACCCCGCCACGGCGTACGACCTCTACATCGCCCCGCAGGGCATCGGCGCAGACCTGATCGCCACCATCGAAGGCTTCTCCCGTGAAGACGTCGACGCGTACGCCGCCGAGTCGCAGGCGCGCGCCGAGGCCGCATGGTCGGGCGGATACTTCGCCAAGTCGGTTGTGCCGGTCAAGGACATCAACGGCGTCACGCTGCTCGACCACGACGAGCACCGTCGTCCCGGCAGCACTGTCGAGAGCCTGGGCAAGCTGAAGTCGGCCTTCGAGGGCCTGGCCGCGATGACCGGCTTCGATGACGTGGCGCTGCAGAAGTACGTCAACGTGGAGAAGATCAATCACGTTCACACCGGCGGCAACTCGTCCGGCATCGTCGACGGGTCAGCTCTGGTGCTGGTCGGCAGCGAAGAAGCGGGCAAGCGCGCCGGCCTCACCCCGCGCGCCCGCGTCGTGGCCACCGCACAGACCGGCAGCGACCCCACGATCATGCTCACCGGACCCACCCCGGCCACCGAGCTGGTGCTCAAGAAGGCCGGACTCACCGTCGAGGACATCGACG
Organism: Williamsia sp. DF01-3; assembly: GCF_023051145.1. NCBI lineage: Bacteria > Bacillati > Actinomycetota > Actinomycetes > Mycobacteriales > Nocardiaceae > Williamsia > Williamsia sp. DF01-3. The sequence continues at coordinate 5,141,077 of NZ_JALKFS010000005.1, read as the reverse complement.
TGTTCGAGCTGAACGAGGCGTTCGCCTCGGTTGTCATGAAGTGGCTCAAGGATCTGAAGATCCCGCACGAGAAGACCAACGTCAACGGCGGTGCCATCGCGATGGGCCACCCGCTCGGCGCAACCGGCGCAATGCTGGTGGGCACCGTGCTCGACGAGCTCGAGCGCACCGGCGGCCGCTACGGCCTGATCACCTTGTGCATCGGTGGCGGCATGGGTGTTGCCACCATCATCGAGCGTGTCTGACCTCCCGGACTTCTTCCCCCTTCGCCAGAAAGAGCTTTGAATACCTATGACTGACAACATGATCGGCTGGGAGCAGGACGGCGACGGCGTCGTTGTGCTCACCATGGACGACCCGAACCAGGGCGCCAACACGATGAACGACCTCTACACCTCGTCGATGGCCGCGACCGTCGACCGGCTCGAGGCCGAAAAAGACAGCATCACCGGTGTTGTGCTGACCTCGGCGAAGAAGACCTTCTTCGCCGGCGGCGACCTCAAGGACATGACGTCCGACCGTAAAGGCACGGACAAGGCTGAGCTGGCCACCCAGATCACCAACCACACCAACGGGATGAAGGCGGTGCTGCGCCGGCTCGAGACCCTCGGCAAGCCCGTCGTCGCGGCCATCAACGGTGCCGCACTCGGTGGCGGCCTCGAGATCGCGCTGCACACCCACTACCGCATCGCTGCCGACGTCAAGGGAATCAAGATCGGTCTGCCCGAGGTCACCCTGGGTCTGCTGCCCGGCGGCGGCGGCGTGGTCCGTACGGTTCGTCTCCTCGGCCTCCAGAACGCGTTGATGAATGTGCTGCTGCAGGGCCCGAGTTTCAACGCCACCAAGGCGAAGGAAACCGGTCTCGTGGATGAGGTCGTCGGTTCGGTCGACGAACTGATCCCCGCTGCGAAGGCGTGGATCTCGGCGAATCCCGAAGCGGCACAGCCGTGGGACACAAAGGGCTACAAGATGCCGGGCGGCTCACCGACCAGCCCGTCGCTGGCCCAGATGCTCCCGGCCATGCCCGCCCTCCTGCGCAAGCAGCTCAAGGGTGCCCCGATGCCGGCGCCGCGTGCCATCATGGCTGCCGCCATCGAGGGCGCATACGTCGACGTCGACACGGCGGACATCGTGGAGACGCGCTACTTCGTGTCGCTGGTGACCGGCCAGGTCGCACAGAACATGATCAAGGCGTTCTTCTTCGACCTGCAGGCCATCAACGGTGGCGCATCCCGTCCCGAGGGCTTCGAGAAGTACACCGCCAAGAAGGTCGGTGTCATCGGCGCCGGCATGATGGGTGCGGCCATCGCGTATGTCTCGGCCAAGGCCGGCATCGAGGTCGTCCTCAAGGACATCAACATCGAGGCCGCCGAGAAGGGCAAGAACTACTCGGTCAAGCTGGAGGAGAAGGCTCTCTCGCGTGGAAAGACCACCCAGGAGAAGTCCGACGCGCTGCTCGCCCGCATCACCCCGACCACCGATGCGGCCGACTTCAAGGGTGTCGACCTGGTGATCGAGGCGGCCTTCGAGTCGGTCGAGGTCAAGCACCAGGTGTTCCAGGAGATCGAAGACATCGTCGAGCCCGACGCGGTCCTCGGATCCAACACCTCCACGCTGCCCATCACCAGTCTTGCCGAAGGTGTGAAGCGGTCCGAGGACTTCATCGGAATCCACTTCTTCTCGCCGGTCGACAAGATGCCTCTGGTGGAAATCATCAAGGGCGCCAAGACCTCTGACGCCGTGCTGGCAAAGGTCATCGACTACACCCTGCAGATCCGCAAGACCCCGATCGTCGTCAACGACAGTCGTGGATTCTTCACCTCGCGGGTCATCGGCACCTTCATCAACGAGGCCATCGCGGCTGTCGGCGAAGGCGTGGAGCCCACGTTCATCGAGCAGGCGGGCGCACAGGCCGGTTACCCGGCTCCGCCGCTGCAGCTCATGGACGAGCTCACGCTGACCCTGCCGCAGAAGATCCGCAAGGAGACCGAGAAGGCACTCGCCAACGAGGGCAAGCCGGTTCCCCAGCACGGTTCCAATGCCGTGGTGGACAAGATGGTCGACGACCTCGGTCGTCCCGGACGCTCCGGCGGCAAGGGCTTCTACGAGTACGACGAGAACGGCAAGCGCGTCCGCATCTGGCCGGGTCTGCGTGAGGCGTTCAACTCGGGCACCAAGGAGATCCCCTTCGAGGACATGAAGGAGCGGATGCTCTTCGCCGAGGCCCTCGAGACCGTGAAGTGCTTCGACGAGGGTGTGCTGGAGACCGTGGCCGATGCGAACATCGGCTCGATCTTCGGTATCGGATTCCCCGCCTGGACAGGCGGCGTGATCCAGTACATCAACCAGTACGAGGGTGGCCTGCAGGGCTTCGTCGACCGCGCACGTGATCTGGCGTCGAAGTACGGCAAGCATTTCGAGCCGCCGCAGTCGCTCGTCGACAAGGCAGCCAAGGGCGAGAAGTACTGACGCTCCAAGTGATCGAGGGCTGACCGACAGGTCAGCGACTCAGCTCGTCACGGCCCGGTTCCCGCAAGGGGGCCGGGCCGTTGTCGTACCCGTCGGGGGGTGGCCGGACGGGGGTCAAATCGGGCCGTTTGGGCGTCAACCCGTCGCCGAGTGACCTGCCCCGCATGCGCCGGATGATCCAGGGAATGAAAAACGTTCGGGCCCATAGTGCTTCGCGGGCGATGACCTGGGCTGCGGTCAGCTCGGGACGTGGGGGCAAGGGGGCGCCCCAATCAGGTTCGCCATCAGCAAGATTCAGTGCATACGCGGCTCCGGCCGCAAACCGATCATGACCGAAGGCAGACGCGTGCAACCGGTCGGGTGACCAGGACCTCGGGTCGAGAAGCACTGGGGCGTCGACGAGGTCGACGAGAACGAAGTCGTAGCTGTCGGCGAACTCGCGCATCATCTGATTGACTGCCAGAAGTCGTGACTCGATCCGCCGCGCGATAGGCATAACGGAAATCGGGGTTGTCCTGGGACAGGCGTTCGGCACGCCGGTCGGCCCATCCGCGGTATCCGGTGACATCGTCGCCGTCGCACATTCCTTCGGTCTGGCTGTCGCCGATCGCCGCAAAACGTGAATAACTCAGCGTGACATTTTATGTGGCGACCCCACTCTTTCCAGTGCGCCGCTCCGCGCGCACCGCGTCAAGCTGCACGGTTATAGCTCAGAGTCGGGCATTTCGGGCGGGTTCGAGGTTTATCAACAGGCCTATTTCTGCTACCGAATTGCTCCCGAATTCACCTTGACACCTTTGTAAGGCAAGGGCTACTTTTCGAGTGGCCCAGATCACACCCCGGACTGGGCACGCCGAATGCATTCGCATCCGGCGCACATCCCGTGTAACTCGGAGGGCCTGGCCCGGGCTTGTCAGCCGTGGCCACATGCCGCCGGGAAAGGCATTGAAATGCGCAAGAGAACGAGCCGGATGGCGGCAGCATTTGTCGCGGCGGCGTGTGTCTTTTCCGTCGTCTCCTGTAGCGACGACAGCGGGTCCGACGAAGGCGGCACCACTGCGGCCGCCCCGTCGGAGAGCGGTACCAAGGCGACCGGCACTCCGATCAAGGTCGGATTCCTCAATCCGTCGAACGGTCCGATCACCCAGCCAGGAGTAGAGGTCGGCCAGAAGGCCGCGGTCAAGTACATCAACGAGTCGCTCGGCGGTGTCGACGGCCATCCGATCGAGGTCACCAGTTGCGCGGTCGACGTGTCCGCGCCCGAGTCGACCATCGGTTGCGCCAATCAGCTTGTGCAAGCGGGTGTCTCCGCGGTCATCGACGGCTACGACGCCGCGTCCAGTGCTGCACTTCCCATCCTCAAGTCGGCGAACATCCCACTCGTCGGCCAGATCCCGTTCGATTCGGTGACCGGTTCGTCGGCGGACAACCGCGTCTACTTCGGTCCGCCGCAGGCGTCCTTCCCTGGTGGGCGTGATGCAGTCGCTCAAGGCGCAGGGAAAGAACTCCCTGACGTTGGCCAATGTGGACGTCGCGGCCGCACGGCAGACATTCGAGCGCATCCTGATGCCGCTGGGCCAGCAGCTCGGCCTGGACGTGAAGAGCGTCTACTACTCGCCGACCAACCCGAACTACACCGCACTGGCATCCACGATCAACTCCGGTAACCCCGATGCCGGTGGTCTGATGACGTCGCAGACCGACGCCAACTGCACCAAGCTCGCGCAGTCGCTGAAGTCCGTCGGCTTCAAGAACACCATGTTCCTCGCTGCCTGCACCGAGTTCATCGAGACGATGGGTGCACAGGCTGTCGGTGCCCAGACCTATTCGCCGATCTGGCTCGAGCCGGCAAAGGACTCGGCCCCGGCCGAGATGCAGGAGAACCTGGACATCACCAAGAAGTACGTGGACGAGGCGGGCGACTCCGGTGGTTTCTATGCCTACGGCACCTTCTCGACGTTCGTCGACTTCGCCCGGACGCTGAACACCGCCAAGCCGGCCGAATACACCGGACCGTCGATCCTCGCCGCACTCAAGGGCGTGACCGACTACCAGAGCTGGTTGGGCCCGAAGCTCAGCTGTGGCAAGGCGACCTCGCCGAACTGCACCACCGAGATGTTCGTGTTCGAGGTGGTCGGTGACAAGAAGACCGAGCCCGTCGGCGGCGGACTGACTCAGCCCAACCCGGCTGCACTGCAGGCCATCCCGGGCGCCAGCTAGTCGAACCCGCTCCACCACAGCACAAGCCACTGGGGGGGTGGATCACTCGAGACTCTCGAGTGATCCACCCCCTGGCCTTGATGGCTTGATCACGCGCACATTCGCCTTGTCACGCAGATCCACACAGTGAGGTGGGCAACGACCCATGAGTCAATTCCTTCAATTCGTCGTCCTCGGCCTGGCGGTCGGGTCGGTCTACTCCGTGTTCGCCACATCGCTGGTGGGCATCTATGCAGCCACGGGTGTCATCAACTTCGCGCAGGGTTCCATCGCCCTGTGGGCGGTGTACGTGGTTGCCGCACTGCGCACCGACGGAACGTTTGTCCTCCCGATCGGGAGCATCAGCCTCGGCAGTGAAGACAGTCCGACGCCGATGGTCCTCGCCATCGTGATCGGTGTGGCCTCTGCTGCGCTGTGGGCGCTGATCGCGCACTACCTCATCTTCCGGCCTTTGCGCCGGGCCCCGGTGCTGGCGCAGGTCGTCGCATCGGTCGGCCTCATGCTGTTCCTCCAGGCGCTCGTGGACCTGCGATTCGACACCGAATCGCTGATGGCACTGCCGATCCTGCCGCAGACCACCTTCGAGCTGGCCGGAGCCGTCATCAACCTCAGTGACCTTCTGCTCGCAGTCGTGGCGATAATCATCGCGCTGCTCTTCTGGGCCTACTTCAGTCTGACCACCTTCGGGGTGGCCACCCGCGCCGGCTCCGAAGACGAACTCGCGGCACGACTCGCGGGGTACTCGCCCGACCGGCTCGCCGCCATCGTGTGGGTCATCACCGGTGCGGCCTCAGGTCTCATCGTGGTGCTCGGTGCGTACACCATCGGCTTGGATGCGACGAGCTACACGTTCTACATCATCCCGGCACTGGCCGTCGCACTCGTCGGAAGGCTGACGTCGTTCGGGGTCGCCTGTGTCGCAGGCCTTGTGCTCGGTGCGTTCCAGGCCGTCATCCTGTGGGCCGGCACCCTGGAGTGGTGGCCGACATGGGCGCAGACCGGTGTCGGCGACGCCGTGCCGTTCATCGTCGTGGTGATCGCGCTGTTCCTGCTGGGCGGCAAGATCCCGTCTCGTGGCTCGCTCGGTGAAGCCAAGATGCCCGCGGTCTTCATTCCGAAGATCCGTCCGATCCCTGTTGTGCTGACGATCGGTGCCGTGGTGGCGGCGGTGCTGTTGACCTCCGGCAGTTGGCGTTTCGGAATCGTGACGTCGATGATCCTGTCGCTGATTGCGCTGTCGCTGGTGTTGCTGACCGGCTATCTCGGTCAGATCTCACTGGCGAGCATGGCGTTCGCGGGTTCGGCAGGGTTTGCCCTGTCGAAGGTGACGACGAACTGGGGCGTTCCGTTCCCGCTGAGCATCCTGCTCTCGGCGCTGATCGCCACCGCGCTCGGAGTAGTCGTCGGCGTTCCCGCCCTGCGCATTCGCGGTGCCCAGCTCGCAGTGGTGACGCTGGCCGCGGCGCTGGCGATCCAGAGTTTCGTGTTCAACAACCCGTCGATCACCCCGTTCGAAGGCAACCTGATCTCAGATCCGAAGTTGTTCGGCTGGGACCTGTCGGTGCGCCAAGGTTCGGAACTCACGACCATTGAGTTCTCGATGATGGTCCTCGTGGTGGTGACCGTGCTGACCCTCATCGTGATGCGTTTCATGGCAGGCGCCACCGGACGCGCCTTCCTGGCCGTGCGTTCGAATGAGCGGGCCGCCGCCTCGGTCGGAATCAACGTCGCCGCAACAAAATTGCTCGGCTTCGCCCTCTCGGCATTCCTGGCCGGGGTGGGTGGATGCCTCATCGGATACAGCCGCGGACAGCTGTCGGCGGCGTCGTTCACGGTGATCATCGGGCTGACCCTGTTGGCGATGACCTACGTCGGCGGGATCACGTCGGTGTCGGGTGCCTTCATCGCCGGCATCATCGGCCCCTTGGGCGTGGGATACGTGTTCCTCACCCAGACAATCGATTTCGGTCAGTACTACCAGATTATCGCTGCCGGTAGCCTGCTGCTGATGGCTGTGCTGAACCCCGTCGGCGTCGTCGGAGCCGTCAGGGAGACCGTCGACCACATCAGGGCGAGGACCGGAAAGAACCGGAACAACAACACATCCGGACCGGACACGTCGTCGGTCGCAACATCCGAACCGAAAGCGAGCTCCCATGTCGGCTGAAGCACAAGGCGCACTGCTGCAGGCCCGCAATCTGTCGGTGCGGTACGGCGGCGTCGTCGCCAATGACAACATCACCCTCGAGGTAGGCGCCGGCGAGATCGTCGGACTGATCGGTCCGAACGGCGCAGGCAAGACCACCTTCGTCGACGCCGTCACCGGTTTCACCAAGTCGACCGGCGAGGTGTCGATGGCGGGCGTCCGGATCGACGGACGCCCTCCACACCGGCGGCGGGGGACGGGAATGGCCCGAACCTGGCAGGCGGGTGAGCTGTTCGCCGATCTGACCGTGGCCGAGAACCTTGCGGTCGCGGTGCAGAAACCGGGACTCAAGGCGCTCGTCACCGACGTACTCACCGGCTCCAGGCCGCCGGCCGACACGATCGGCGACGCGCTCGCGATGGTGGGTCTGACCGAGGCCGCCGACAAGCGTCCGAGTGAACTGGCTTTGGGCCAGCAGAAATTGGTCGGTGTGGCCCGGGCGCTCGTCGGAGGCACCAGCATGGTGCTCCTCGACGAGCCGGCCGCAGGTCTGGACACTCATGAGAGTCGTGACTTCGGCGACGAGCTGCGCCGGATCGCCGCCAGCGGAATCGGTGTCCTGCTCATCGATCACGACATGTCACTCGTCCTCGACGTGTGCCATCGCCTGTACGTGCTCGACTTCGGCAAGGTCATCGCTGCGGGTCCTCCTCAAGAGATTCGCGACGACCCCAAGGTCGTGTCGGCATACCTGGGCAGTGCCGAGGTGGAGGCCGAAGTAGAGATCGACGAAAACGGACAGTCCGCGGCTTCGCCTGTACTGCAGAAAGGTACGGCACAGTGACGAATTCATCTGGGACAAATCAATCTGGGACAACTCCCTCAGGCAACGACCCGTCGTTGCCCGGCACTCCCGCGACACGTCCTGCCGGGGCGCATGCAGCGGGATCCGACAAGCGCGCCCCCACAACCGGATCCGGCGATCCGGTTCTGACCATCGAGGGCCTCAACGTCGGATACGGCGGTGTGCCGGCCGTCCGCGATTTCAACGCCAGCCTGCGCGCGGGGAGATACTGGCGCTGCTCGGGCCCAACGGCGCCGGAAAGACCACCACCCTGCTCGCGACGATCGGCGCGCTACCCGTGTTGTCGGGCAAGGTCACCGCACTCGGACAGCCGCTGGACAAACGGGTCGAGCGCAACGCCCGCCGCGGGGTGACGATGGTGCCGGACAACCGTGGTGTGTTCCACAAGCTCACGGTCTCGGACAACCTTCGTTTGTCAAAACGCAAGAACGGTGCCGAGCTGAGTGACGTCTTCGAGTACTTCCCGAAGCTCAAAACCCTCAAAGGTCGTCGCTGCGGCAATCTCTCGGGTGGGGAGCAGCAGATGCTGGCCCTGGCCAAGGCGCTCCTGGCCAGACCGAAGGTGTTGCTCATCGACGAACTCAGCCTGGGACTGTCGCCGATCGCGGTGAAAGATCTGCTGCCACGTCTGCGCACCATCGCCGACGAGCAGGACATGGCGGTGGTCCTGGTGGAGCAACACATCGACCTCGCTCTCGCGATCGCCGACTCAGCGATAGTGCTGCACCATGGCCGGGTTGCACTGTCCGGACCCGCAAGTGACCTCCGCGGACAACGAGACAAGGTGGAGGCGGCATACTTCGGCCGGGTCGACGGCGACGTCGCGGCCACGCACTAGACACCGATTCGGTGGATGCTGCGTCAGATTCGCGTGGAGGAGGGGCAGTGCCGAAGGCGAGCAGCCAGAAGCGTGGTGGATCTCCTGCCGAGCCGAACGCAGCGAAAGCCGCTGCCCGCAGCACTCGGAACCGTCCCACCGACTCCGAGTTGCTAGACGCCGCGCTGTCGGTGATTGCGGACGTCGGCGCCGAACGCGCAACGATGGACATGATCGCCGACCGGGGTGGCACCTCGCGGGTGACCCTGTACGCGCACTTCGGTTCTCGTGACGGGCTCGTGGACGCAGTCATCGACCGGGAGCTGAACGCGCTGACCGCATGGATGTTCGCCGCGTACGACAAGGGTGAAACCATGGCCTACGGTGACCGGGCGAAGTATTCGGTCGAGTCGCTGTTCGAGTACGCGCGGAAACAGCCCGAGGGATTTCGGGTACTGCTCACCAACCGCGCCGACGACAACGTCCCCGGGCGCAGGCTGTTCGCAGCCCTGGAACCGCGGATTGCTCAACGACTCCGCGCCAACTACGCCGAACGAGGGGTGGAGGTGCAGGCCAGCGCCGACACCCTGGCCTCGCTGCTCCTCGGGATGAGCCTGGACGTGGCGTACCGCGCGGTGATCGTGTCCGGCGCGGGAATCGACGCGGCATGCGACCTGGCGGTGACGGCGTCACTCGCGGTACTGCGTTCGGTGGAGGTCCGGCAACTCCATGCGATCGACGAGTCACTCGCAACGCGATGACTCGTCGCGACGAGAACCGACCGTGCCCACCCGCGAAACAGGAACACGTTCTAATCTAAAGCGGTGGACGTGACATATGAAGAGAGCAAAAGGGAACTGCAGACCGACCAAGGGGTGCTGCGGTACCACGAAGCGGGATCGGGTCCGCCGCTGATCCTGCTACACGGTTCGGGACCAGGTGTCACCGGCTGGCGCAACTACCGTGGCAACATCGGCGTCTTCGCCGAGACCCATCATTGCTACGTGCTCGAGTTCCCGGGCTTCGGGGTCAGCGACGCGGTCAAAGGGCACCCCGTGCTCACCGCAGGATCGTCGGTCATCCGGTTCATGGATGCTCTCGGCATCGAATCAGCGCCGGTTATCGGCAATTCCATGGGTGGTGTGGTCGGGGTCAACCTCGCCATCAAGAAGCCCGAGCGGGTCAGCAAGCTCGTGACGATCGGGGGCGTCGGCCCGAACGTCTTCAGCTCCAGTCCCAGCGAAGGACTGCGGTTGTTGCAGGAGTTCACCGACGGGCCCGACCGGGACAAGCTGGTGCGGTGGCTGACCGGTATGGTCTACGACCCCGCGCTCATCACCGACGAACTCATCGAGGAGCGCTGGGAAGCGGCGATCAACCCGGACGCACAGGAGACCGCGCAGATGATGTACGGCTCAGCAGCTTTCGCCATGCAGCAACAGTTCATGGCCGCATCGGACACGCCGCCCTACTGGTCGATGATGCACAAGGTGTCCTGCCCGACCCTGCTCACCTGGGGTCGCGACGATCGGGTGAGTCCGCCGGACATGTCGATGGTGCCCATGCGGCTGATCCCGAACGCCGAACTGCACATTTTTCCCAACTGCGGCCACTGGGTGATGATCGAGGCCAAGAAGGCCTTCGAGGGAGCGGTACTCGACTTCCTGGGTCGGTGAGCCGAGTCGTCGGAAACCGGTCCCCGCTGTTGGGTCAGTGGGCGTCGGGTCCGGCGGTGACCACCTGAAGGGCGATCTCCGCGAGCTTGACGTTGGCATCCTGCGACAGTCGTGCCAGCAGGCGGAAGGCCTCGTCGGGGTCGAGTCCGTACCGTTCCATGATCATGCCCTTGGCCTGACCGATGATGTCGCGGTTGGTGAGGGCGGCACGGATCTGGTCACGTTCGCGGACGGCCGAGAACGCGATCGCGGCGTGCGCGGCGAACAGTGAACCGATCGACACCGACTCGTCGTCGAACGCATTCGGCGTCGAACTGTGCAGATTGAGGGCGCCGAAGTTCTCGTTCTCGATGTAGAGACAGAAGCAGATCATCGATTTGATGCCGAGCTCGTTGGCGCCGGCGGCGAACGCAGGCCAGCGGGAGTCGGTTGCCATGTCGTCGATACGCACGGTTTCTTCGCTGAGTGCCGAGCGGATGCAGGGACCTTCTCCGAGTTCCTGCTGCAATTCGTCCGACTTGCCTGCCAGGTCACCGATCATCACGGGTGTCTGGACATGGCCTTTGCCCGTCACGAGTGTGACACTGGCGTATTCCGCGCCGGGAACCGACTCAACGGCCGACTTTGAGATAGCATGCAAAATGGACTCGGTGTCTTTACTCTCCGACCGCAAAAGCCGCGCCACGTCGGCCATCTGGGCCGACAGGGCGGTGGACGGTGGGTAGATCTGCTGTGACTCCATGTGACCTCATCCTCGCAATGCCGTTTCCCGACGACAGGGAAAGCTTACTTTCCGATGTCAAATTGCCGCGTCTCGACTGACGTGATCATACTGCCCCGTAAATAGCTGCGACGTGGGAATACTTGCCGAGATGACGATGTGAACGGCGACTCTCACAACCGGCCCGGCCGTTGAACAAAGGACACGCTGTCGAGTATGTTGGCGTTCTGGCGCGCGGGGGGATCAACCGAAGGAATTGCATGCAGATCAACACAACCAGCCGTCGCGGCCTCGGCCGACTGACGGTCGCCTTGGCGGGGGCGGCGCTGTGTGTGGGCATCTCTGCGTCCCCCACAGGGGCGGATCCCCTGTGGCCCGGTGGCCCCGAGGTCCCGGGCGTTTCCACGCCCTCGGCCCCCAGCACCACCCCGAGCACCTCGCCCAGCGAAGACCGCCCACTCGGCCGCGCGAACTTCTCCACGCCGTCGCTCGATCCCGCTGACGGTGAGACCGTCGGCGTGGCGCAGCCCGTGGTGATCAGGTTCCAAGACGCCATCGACGACAAGAAGACCGCCGAGAAGGCCATCCGAGTCACCACCAGTCCGGAAGTGGAGGGGTACCTCTACTGGGTGGACCACAAAGAGGTTCGGTGGAAGCCCGAGGGATTCTGGCCCGCCGGCACCGACGTGACTGTCGAAGCCGGTAGTGCCACATCGAAATTCACGATCGGCGAGTCATGGGTGGCCACTGCCGACGACAACACCCACACCATCACCGTGGCCGTCGACGGTGACGTGGTGCGCACGATGCCGATGTCGATGGGGTCGAACGACAACCCGACCCCCAACGGGGTCTACACCGTGGGCGAACGATTCGCCGACATGTACATGGACTCCTCGACCTACGGTGTGCCGGTCGATTCGCCCGACGGCTACCGCACCTACGTCGAATATGCGACGCGCATCTCCAACAGCGGCATCTTCGTGCATGCTGCGCCCTGGTCGGTGGGACAGCAAGGCAACACCAACGTCTCGCACGGCTGCCTCAACGTGAGCACCGAGGACGGCCGCTGGTTCTTCGAGAACGCGCCCAAGGGCGCACCCGTCATCGTGCAGAACACCATCGGCGGAACCGTCGACGCCACCGACGGCCTCACCGACTTCACCACGCCGTAGACACCCGATCTTGGTGGGTTCGGGCGAGTGAACCCGCAGGTCGCGCTCACCGGAACCCACCAAAATCGGGGTGCTGGGGTCACCAGATGCGGACGCGGTCCCCGTCGTCGAGATACAGGGCGTCGTCGGGGCTGACATCGAAGGCGTCGTAGAAGGCGTCGATGTTGCTGATCACCCCGTTGCAGCGGAACTCCGGCGGTGAATGCGGGTCGATCGACAACCGGCGGATCGCCTCGGCCTCACGGGTTTTGGTGCGCCAGACCTGAGCCCACCCGTAGAACACCCGCTGCAGACCGGTCAGTCCGTCGATCACCGGGGCCGGCTTGCCGTCCAACGCGATCTGATACGCCACCAACGAGATCGACAGCCCGCCGAGGTCACCGATGTTCTCGCCGATGGTGAACTCGCCGTTGACCTTGTACTTCTCGTCGAGGCCCTTGGGGGTGAAGGTGCCGTACTGGTCGATGAGTTTGCGTGTGCGGGTACCGAACTCGGCACGATCGTCGTCGGTCCACCAGTCGACCAGGTTGCCGTCGCCGTCGTACTTGGCACCTTGATCGTCGAACCCGTGCCCGATCTCGTGACCGATGACTGCGCCGATGCCGCCGTAATTCGCCGCATCGTCGGCCTCGGGATCGAAGAACGGCGGTTGCAAGATTGCCGCGGGGAAGACGATCTCGTTCATGCCGGGGTTGTAGTAGGCGTTGACCGTCTGCGGGGTCATGAACCACTCGTCGTGGTCCACCGGGGCGCCGATCTTCGCGAACTCCCGGTCTTCTTCGTAGCGCTTGCGCGAGCGATGTTGCCGAACAGGTCGTCGCGTTCGATGCGTAGCGATGAGTAGTCGCGCCAGGTCGCCGGATAACCGATCTTCGGGGTGAACTTCTCGAGCTTGACCAGTGCCTTCTCGCGGGTCTGCGGGCTCATCCAGTCGAGGTCGCTGATGTTACGGCGATACGCCTTGACGAGGTTGTCGATCAAGACGTCCATCCGGGCCTTGGCCTCGGGCGGGAAGTGCTTGGCCACATACAGTTTCCCGACGGCGAAGCCCAGGCACTGCTCCACCAGCCCGACCCCGCGCTTCCAGCGGTCGCGGATCACCTCCGAACCGGTCAGGGTCTTGCCGAAGAAGGCGAAGTTCTCGGCGACGAACTCGTCGGACAGGTACGGCGATGCCGAATGCAAAAGACGCCACTGCGCCCAGGTCTTCCACTCGTCGAGGTCGCGGTCTGCCCACAACGCCGCCACACCTTCGACGAAGGTCGGCTGCCCGACCACTACTTCGCCGAATGTGGTCGCAGGTTCGGTGTGCAGCCCCGAGATCCAGGATTCGACGTCGAAGCCTGCTGCCTGGTCGGTCAATTCGGCAAAGGAGCGCAGGTTGTAGGACAGGTCGGCGTCGCGGCGACGAACCACGTCCCAGTGCTGCGCGGCAATGGCCGTCTCCAGATCCACAACCGTTGCCGCACGCGCTGCCGCGTCGTCGAAGCCGGCGAGTGCAAACATCTTCTCCACGTGTGCGCGATAGGCGGCCACGGTCTCGGCGTGGTTGTCTTCGCGGTAGTAGGACTCGTCGGGCAGACCGATCCCGGACTGCGTGATGTGGATCAAGTACCGATCGGACTGCTTGGCGTCGGTGTCGACGTAATACCCGAAGAGCCCGCCGATGCCACGGCGTTGCTGCGCACCGACGAGTCGGGCCAGCTCGGTACGGTCCGCGGCAGCGGCCAGATCGTCGAGGTCGCCGCGAATCGGCGAGATGCCCACTTCGTTGATGCGGGACTCGTCCATGAAACTGGCGAACAGGTCGCCGATCTTCTGGGCGTCACTCCCCGGCGCTGGATCGTTCTCCGCGCATTCGGTGATCAGGTCGCGGACGTTCTCTTCGGCGCGGTCGCGGAGCACATGGAACGCGCCGTCGACGGGACGGTCGTCGGGGATGACGTGCTCGCGCAACCATGCCCCGTTGACGTGCTCGAACAGGTCATCCTGCGGACGCACCGATTCATCGACCCAGCTGAGGTCGATCCCGGACCTGGGGTCCGACGCGTCGGCGGTGATGGAGGGGGTATCGGTGGAAGAAGTCACCAGACCATCCTGGCACTAGAGCCGGTTTTCGTCAGCCGACGGCCGGTGCGGCATCCTGATGGGCGTTGAGCAGCAGGTGATCGAATCTCTGGCGCGCTGTGTCGTCGATGGTGACCTCGCCGGAGGCAGCGGCGACGATGTTCTGGGCCAGGGTTCGCAGTTTTGTGTTCGTCTGCTGTGAGCGCCAGGTCAGGACGTCGAAAGCCCGGTCGGCCGGGATGCCGTAGACCAGCATCAACATGCCCTTCGCCTGCTCGATCACGGCCCGCGATGCTGCGAAGTTCTTGACCGCCGCGTCCATCGTCTCTTTGAGCTCGCTGTCGTGGCCGTCGGAGAGGTCGACGTAGAAGCCCTCGGTGCCGGTCACGGCGCCCGACTCGTCCAGCATCTGGTCTCCGATGACCAGCACGTGCCGAACCCGTCCGTCGCGGTCGATGATCCGGTGACGGCTGCTAAAGGGCCGTCCGTCCCGGACCAGGCCGTCGATGGCCTGGGCAACCCGCTCGCGGTCGTCGGGATGTTTGTGGTCGAGCAGGAATTGCGTGGTCGGATTCACCTCGCCGGGACGGTACCCGTGAATCGCGGCGACCTCATCGGACCACTCCCAACGCCGTTCCCTCGCGTAGAAGCGGAAACTTCCCACTGTGTGTGGGGTGCCACCCAGGACGTGCTCGATGGACTGGCCATCGGTGGGATTGTTTTCCATGTAGAACCTCCTCGGCCAACGTGCGGACAGAGTTGTAGAACCGTCGCGCTGTGGTGCAGGTTGGCGGCTAGCTGAGGCCCACTATCTGGAGCTAAAGATTTTTAGCATGAAGATGCGATCCATCGCCACACGCCCCGCGGACGAGTCGCAACGGCGGACGCACGCCCGCTCACCGCCTGTGATGTCCGTGTGTGGACCAGTTGAGAGCCAGTCGGCCGATGTCGGGCCTACTACATGCCCGCCAGGGGGTAAAGAGTTGCGAGCGGGCTAACTGTATCTCGTCCTGCCCGATGTCGGCGGGGCTACTGTGACGCAGTGTTCACGACGACCCTGGTGCGACGGCTTGCGGTGGATCTGTGCCGCGTCAGCGCCCAGAGCTGTTGTCGGTAGCCAGGTTCGAGCGCGGTTGCGGCTGGTCGGCCGTCGCCGGAGCGCGTTCTCCCGTCCCTCTTGATCGATTCTCCCGGCGCGGCCCCCGGCCGTCTCGGGGACCGATCGTCTTCCGCTCGATACGAGCCTCCATGTCACCAGGGGTTTTGCAGTGTCAGTAGTGCCAGCCATCTCCGAACCGACCGATCAGGACGGCGACCGGGCCATCACTCCGGCATCGTCACCCCGTGGGCGGCGCAGCTCGAAGGTGTTGTCGCGCATCAGCTTGCCGGTCCTGTCGCTGATCATCTTCGTCGGGTTGTGGCAGCTCGTGGTGAGCCTGAAGATCTGGAACGAGACCCTCGTTCCGGCCCCGAGCGCGGTGTGGGATGCCTTCGTCCAGACCTCGACGACCAACGACGGGGTGCGGGGCTACGCCGGCAAATACCTGTACGAGCACCTCCTGATCAGCCTCGAACGAATCGCATACGGCACCGTGATCGGCATCGCCGTCGGTATCGCCTTCGGCTTGCTGATGGGTACGTTCGGCAAGGTCCGCGCGGTCTTCGAACCGTGGATCACGTTCCTGCGCACCCTGCCACCGTTGGCCTACTTCTCCCTGCTCATCATCTGGCTGGGCATCAACGAAGAACCCAAGATCACCTTGCTGGCCATCGCTGCGTTCCCTCCCGTGGCCGTCGCCACCACATCCGCGGTGCTGGCAGCACCACAAAGTCTCACCGAAGCAGCAAAAGCGCTGGGCGGCAGCAAGTTCGACGTGATCAAGGATGTGGTGGTGCCGTCGGCACTGCCGGAGACCTTCACCGGGATCCGCCTCGCTGTCGGTGTCGCCTACTCATCGTTGGTCGCGGCCGAGTTGGTCAACGGTCTGCCGGGCATCGGCGGGATGGTGCGAGATGCCGCCAATTACAACAACACTCCGGTGGTGCTGGTGGGCATCGTCGCCATCGGTACCTCGGGGCTCATCATCGACGGTCTGCTGCAACTCATCGAGCGCAAGACCGTGCCCTGGCGTGGTCGCGCCTGACCAACGCCGCCTGAACTCCATACAGCAAGTCCCACAGAGAGAAAGAACCCGAACGAACATGAGTGATACAGCCCTGCCCGGACGCCTGCGTCGACGATGGACAACCGTGGTCGCCGCGCTCGCGGCTCTGACCCTGACGCTCGGCCTCGCCGCCTGCTCCGACGACAGCGACAGCGGCAAGGCCATCACCATCGGATATCAGGCCTTCCCCAGCGGCGACCTCATCGTGAAGAACCAGAAGTGGCTCGAGCAAGCGCTGCCCGACCACACCATCAAGTGGACGAAGTTCGAGTCCGGAGCCACCATCAACCAGGCGTTCATCGGCAACTCGATCGACATCGGCGCAATCGGGTCGAGCCCGGTGGCCCGCGGACTATCCGGCGCCTCACCGATCGGCTACAAGGTTGCGTTCGTCCTGGATGTCGCCGGTGACAACGAGGCGCTCGTCGCCCGCAACGGCACGAACATCAACAGCGTCGCCGATCTGCGTGGTAAGACCATCGGAACTGCGCTCGCGTCCACAGCTCACTACAGTCTGCTGGTCGCACTCGAGCAGGCCGGTCTCAAAGCGAGCGACGTCAAGATCGTCGACCTGCAGCCCCAGGCGATCCTGGCGGCATGGGAACGCGGCGACATCGACGCCGCCTACACCTGGCTGCCGACGCTCGACGAGCTGCGCAAGACCGGCAAAGATCTCGTCACCAGCCGGGCCATCGGTGAATCAGGCAATCCCACACTGGATCTCGGCGTGGTGTCGAACAAACTGATCGAGAGCGACCCGGAAGCGGTCAACGCATGGCGCAAGGTGCAGGCCCGCGCTCTCGAGCTCATCAAGTCCGATCCCGCCGCAGCGGCCGGGTTCATCGCACCCGAACTGGGGATAAGCGCAGATGAGGCACTCGGCCAGCTGAAGCAGGGTGTGTACCTGACCCCGGAATCGATCGCGTCACCGCAGTGGCTCGGCACCCCGGGGTCTGTCGGCAACCTCGCCAACAACCTGCTCAGTGCCGCAGAGTTCCTGGTGGAGCAGAAGCAGATCGACAAGGCGCCCACCCTCGAGCAACTGCAGCAGGCGATCTACGTCGAAGGTTTGCCCGGTGCCTTCGCACAGTAACGCCTCGACGTCGGGTGCGATCCGGCTCGACAACGTCTCGCACCGCTACGGCAAGGGTTCGGACACCGTCACCGCGGTCGGTCCGGTCTCCCTCGATGTCCCGGCCGGGGAGTTCCTCGTCCTGGTCGGGGCCTCGGGGTGTGGCAAAAGCACGCTTCTGCGGCTGATCGCGGGATTCGAGAGGCCCACCGACGGTCGCGTCGACGTGCTCGGCCGCGCACCCACCCCGGGTGACTCGGCGGGAGTCGTGTTCCAGCAACCGCGCCTCTTTCCCTGGCGGACCGTCGGCGGCAACATCGACCTGGCGCTGAGATACGCCGGTGTCGCCAAATCGGACCGGCCCGGCCGACGGGACCAACTACTTGAACGAGTCGGTCTGGAAGGCACCGCCGATCGGCGGATCTGGGAGATCTCGGGCGGACAACAACAGCGGGTGGCCATCGCCCGCGCGCTGGCCGCCGAGAACCCGCTGTTCCTTCTCGATGAGCCGTTCGCCGCGCTCGACGCTCTCACGCGGGAGCGATTGCAAGAAGACGTGCGTGCGGTGAGCACCGAAACCGGCCGAACCTCGGTGTTCGTCACCCACAGTGCCGAGGAAGCAGTGTTCCTTGGATCCCGGATCGTGGTCTTGACCAGGCGTCCGGGCCGGATAGCACTCGACATCGAGGTCGATCTACCGCGACGCGACGTCGATGCCGAAGCACTCAGGAGTTCGTCCGAATACAACGCATTGAGGTCGGAAGTCAGTCACGCGGTGAAGGCTGCGGCTGCTGTGTAGATTGGCTCGCTTCGCTCGCGGGCGGACGGCCTGTGTCGCGTGCTCTTCCTTCGTCGACTCGGTCGCTATGCTCCCTCGCTCCTCGGTCCAGAGCACGCGGGCCGTCCGCCGGGCGGGCTGAGGCGGTGTGCATTCTCTAGGAAGTTGTTTTGCTGGCGCACGGCTTTGTGCCTCGCGCCCGTGTTCAAACACGGGCGTGAGGCACAAACAGGTGCGGGAGTAGGTGGGGGAGAGACATTCAGGCCATTGTTTGCTGTCCTCCACCAAAATCGACCCCGAGACCTTGCGTCGAGGGCGTATTCCCGTCCGCTCTGCTTGTTGGCTCGCTTCGCTCGCGGGCGGACGGCCTGGGTCGCGTGCTCTTCCTTCGTCGACTCGGTTGCTGCGCTCCCTCGCTCCTCTGTCCAGAGCACGCGGGCCGTCCGCCGGGCGGGGTGAGGGCGGTGTGCGTCCTTGAGGGATCGTCGCTCGCCGACGCACGGCTTTGTGCCTCACGCCCGTGTTCAAACACGGGCGGGAGGCACAAACAGGTGCGGGAGTAGGTGGGGGAAGAAACATTCGGGCTGTTGTTGCTGTTCTCCACCAAGATCGTCCCCGAGGCCTTGCATCGAGGGCATATTCCCGTTCGTGCACGTTGACGGGGGCGTTTGTGGTGGGTTTTCAGGGATGCTCGCCCTGTCGAACCGGTTGCGCTCCGCCCGCGGGCGGTGCGAACCTCCAGGTCACCGACCCAAGGCGGTGTGCATCTCCCAGATCAGGACCTCGGCGTCGGTGGTGGCGGTGAGTCTCTCGCCGCCCCCATCGGTGATCCGGACTGCGTCGCCGGCGTGCGCCTGGCCGGTGGATTCGAGATCCACAGACCCCGACGCCACGAAGACGTGGCCCCACGGCAGGTCCGGCAAGGTGATCGATTGGCCGGCCGAGAGCCGGGCCACGTGCAGGGCAGCCGAGCGGTTCGCGATCCGGATCGCCGAGTCGTACTTCGGCATACCCGACGCCACGGTGACGAGCCCGCCCGACTGCAACTGATCGCCGATGTCGAGTTGGTCGTAGCCGGGCTCGATGCCGGCCTCGTCGGGTAGCACCCACATCTGCACGAAGTGCACGGGGTCGACTCCGGTTCCCTGGTGCAGTTGCCAGGTGTCGTTGCGTTCGGAATGCCGGATACCGGTGCCCGCACTCATCCGCTGGGCGAGCCCCGGATAGATGACGCCGGAATGGCCCATCGAGTCCTGATGCACCAGCGACCCCGACAGCACCCACGTGACGATTTCCATGTCCCGATGAGGATGGGTGTCGAAGCCCTGCTGCGGGGCGACGCGGTCGTCGTTGCTGACCAACAGCACACCGTGATGTGTGTTGGCCGGGTCGTAGTTGTCGCCGAAGGAAAAGCTGTGCCTCGAATCGAGCCAGTCGATGCGGGTGGTGGGTCGGTCGTCAGCGCGGACCAGTTGATGGAGACTCACCCCATCCATCTTCCGCCTGCTCGGTCGTCGTCGCAAAAATGGACGAATAGGGCCGAAAAGCAGCTGATTTAAGGGTAGTTACTCGATTGTGACGGTCTCGTAAGCAAGTCGGAAACTACATTGGTGCCATTTACCCTGTTACAGGAGTGAAAATTGTGACTATGCGTCGTTCCCCCGGCCGTTCCGCGGCCATTGCAGTTCTTGCGCTCGTCTGCGCGCTTGCCGCCACGTCGTGTGGCGCCTTCGGCAAGGAACTCGACACCGGCGCCGCGGCGATGCTGAACCAGTTCGCCGCCGCGATGGAAGACCAGGATTCGACGGCTGCGGCCGGGTTCACATCGGCGCCGGGGCCGGCCGGCACCGCGCTGCAGGCCACCCTCACGGGGATGTCGGCACAGAAGGTCGATGTGAAGGTGGGGCATGCCCAGGAGTACACCGACGGCACGGCGACCTTCGACCTCGAGACCACCTGGCAACTCGGCAACGAGCGCGAGTTCACCACGAAGACGGCCGGCTCGGCGCGCAAGCTGTCCCTCGGCTGGAGGGTGAACTGGCAACCCGAATTACTCGCCGACGACATGCCCGCAGGGGGAAGTCTCCGGAACATCCGCACCGACGCACGGCCCTCGCCGGTGGTACTCGACCGCTCCGGCAAGCCGATGCTGAACCTGCAGACGATCAACGAGATCGTTATCGACCCCGGCGCCACCCGCGATCTGGGGGCAGCAACCACGGCGCTTGCCGGGATCATTGCCCCGCTCGCGCCACTGGTCACCCCGGCCGTGATGACCCAGCAGCTCCGCGATTCGGGTAATCAGCCCGTCACCGTCGTATCCGTACGCGAGTCGGACATGGTGGCGCTGGCCGGCGACCCGAAGTCGGTGCCCGGAGTGTCGATCCGGAAGGTGCCGCAGCTGGTCCTGATCGACCGGCGACTCGATTCGCCGGTACTCGACGGCGTCCACGACTACTGGCAGGCCATCCGCGACGCCACATCCGGGTGGGCGGTCCAGATGCTGGCGCCCGGCCAGAAGCCGTTGCAGCTCGCCGGTGAGCAGGGGCCAGCCGGTCCGAACGTGCCCACCACCATCGACCCGATCACCCAGTTGGACGCCCTAGACGCCGTCGTCGAGGTCGCGCAACCGGCAAGCATCCTGGTGCTCGACGCCAAGACCGGAGCGATCCGTGCGTCCACGCGCAACGACCTTGCCACCGAACACGGCATCACCATCGGCAGGCAGTATCCGGCAGGCACAACGTTGGGCCCGGCCGCCAAGGTCATCAACGAGGTTGCCGGATCCGATGATTCGAAGGCGGCCGCATTGCTGGCCCAACTCGGCCTCGACGTGGACTTCACCATTCCCGGTGTCCGGCCCGAGGGCGGAGGTCAGGGCATCGACGCAAAACCGGTGACGTTCCGTTCCGAGGACCTCACCGTGTCCGCGCTGAACATGGCGACGCTCGGGGTGGCGATAGCCCGCGGCAGTTCGATCGCCCCGTCCATCATCGTGGGACAACCGGGTCGGGTCTCCGGGGGAGAGCTCGGGACCGTGGATCCTGCGGTGCTCGGCACGGTCGGCAAGGCCATGCGCGACACCGCCACCACGGGTGATGCCAGCGACCTGACGAATGCCTCCGGGATGCGAGCGCTCGTGGGCACCAACGGCCCGCAGGGTCCGGGCTGGTTTGTCGGCATCTCGGGCAGCAAGGTCTTTGTCGTCTACTGCGAGGGCGAGCGGTCGGGTACCGCGGCACTTGCTGTGGCGCAACGCTTCCTGACACCCCGGGTTCATCCGCAGTAGTCCCGGACCGCTCAGCGGGTCCTGGCCAGGGCGTCCGCCTGGCGGCGCGCCTCGCGGCGGTCCTTGATCACCGGAGCGCTCTCCTTGATCGACAGCAGGCACACCAGACTCACCGCCATCAAGGCTGCGGCGTAGAAGCCGACCGGGATCACGCTGCCCGATGCGCTCACCAGTCGGTTGGCGATCATCGGAGCGAAACCGCCGCCCAGCACCGCCCCGACCTGGAAGCCGATGCCGATCCCGCTGTAGCGCTGGCTCACCGGGAAGAGCTCGGCAAACGTGGTGAGGATTGGTCCATAGACGAATCCGGTCAACGCGAACCCGATCGAGATGACCGTGATGCATGCGGTGAACGACCCGTTCTCGGTGACCCAGAAGAGGTACGGCGCGAACAACAGTGCGGTGACCATGCCGAACCCGATCACGGGTTTGCGTCCGATCCGGTCGGACAGATAGCTGCCCAGTACGACGGTTGCGGCGTGGCACGCAAGGGCGACGGTGATTCCGAGGACAACCTCTGAGCGGACGAAGCCACGGCCGGGGGATGACTCGGTCAGGAACGAGAGCATGAACGTGAACAGCAGAAACGCGTAGCAGTTCTGGCCGATGTTCATACCCGCCGCGAGTCCCACGCGCTTCCAGTTCTCCTTGACAACCGCGAGCGCCTTGGGGGCGTCGACGTCTTCTTCGGAGGTGGTCGCCACGAAATCGGGTGTCTCGCTGATCTTCACCCGGGTCCAGATCCCGATCGCGAGCACCAGGCCGCCGGCCAGGAACGGGATCCGCCAGCCCCACGCGATCACATCTTCCATGGGGAGCAGCAGGACGAGCGCGAACGACAGGTTGGCCAGGATTCCGCCGACCGGCGAGCCCAGCGTGACAAAGGCGCCATAGAGTCCTCGGCGCTCGCGGGGTGCGTGTTCGGCGGCGAGCAGGGTTGCCCCGCCGATCTCGCCGCCTCGTGAGATGCCGTGCACCATGCGCAGGAATATCAGGATGATGGGTGCGGCCACACCGATGGCGTTGCTGTCGGGCAGGATGCCCATCACCAGAGTTGCCCCTCCCATCAGGAGAAATGCAGTGGTCAGTGCGGTTCGCCGGCCGAATCTGTCACCGTAGTACCCGAAGATCACCGCGCCGATCGGGGCCATGATGAACCCGACCGCGAACGTGGCGAAGCCGAGGAACGTGCCGAACCACGGGTCGTCGACGTTGAAATACACCTTGTTGAACACCAGTGCGGTGGCGGTGCCGTAGATGGCGAAGTCGTAGAACTCCAGGATGGTTCCGGCGCCGGAGGCCACCCCGATGCGAGTGGCTCCTTCGCGGCGGTCTTCGCCGGCTTGTGCGACTGGATGATTTGTGGCCACCATGTCTATGCTCCTCGTGACTGATGAAAAATGCCGGGTCTGGCGAACGTGCCAGGGTCCGGGTCTGGCGGATGGATCGATGATGCGCGCATCGCGGCGCGCTGCGAATAGGGAAAAGCCTTACTGCGCAGCCACCTTGGCTGCAGGGTTGGTCATCGCGGCGTCGGGCCATCAGGACAGCGTCGAGCGCAACGCCGGGCAGACGCTGTCCTGAGAGTTGCTGTGCGCTCGACTAAGTCGCGGGAACGAGGTCCCCGTAGCGCGGGA
This sequence comes from Williamsia sp. DF01-3, assembly GCF_023051145.1. Lineage (NCBI taxonomy): Bacteria > Bacillati > Actinomycetota > Actinomycetes > Mycobacteriales > Nocardiaceae > Williamsia > Williamsia sp. DF01-3. The sequence continues at coordinate 5,117,980 of NZ_JALKFS010000005.1, read as the reverse complement.
GTTCACCCAAAGCGTCGAGGATGCGGGCGAACTCGGCGGTCCGGCGGGCCTGGTACTCGTCGACGGTGAGCGGGTCAAAAGTATAGAATCCCTGCCCGTCGGAGATACCTCGACGACCGGATGCCATGTTCGACTCGACGAGTTCGGCAGGCGAAAATCGTTCGCCCAGTTCACCTCTCAAATAGTTCGACGCGTGGTACAAGATGTCGCACCCACCCCAGTCGATGAACTCGAGTAGCCCCAGAACCGAGAAGCGGGCGCCGAAACCGATTCGGACCGCACGGTCGATGTCTTCGGCACTGGCAACACCTTCGGCCACCATCCTGGCCGCCTCGTTCATCACCAGCGCCTGCAGGCGCGGCACGATGTAGCCAGGCGAAGGCGAGCAGGTCACCGGGGTCTTGCCGATGGCGATCAACAGTTCCCGCGTGGCCTCGACCGCCAGCTCGCTCGTGTGGACGCCGGCGCTGATCTCCACCAGGGGGATGAGGTCGGCGGGATTGAGCCAGTGTGCGTTCAGGAACCGCTCTGGGTGGGAGACGAACTCGTAGAGGTCGGTCACGAGGAAGCTCGACGTCGTGGAGGCGATCGGTACATCGTCTTCGACGGTGTTCTCGATCCACGACAGGGCAACGCGTTTGACCTCCATGATCTCCGGGACGGCCTCGAACACCAGCTGGGCAGAAGACATCGCGGTCAGGGCGTCCGGTGCCGACACGACCGTGACCCGATCGAGCACTTCTTCCAGGTCTGTGGGGTGCAAGAGCCCGAGGATGACCTTTCGCTCCAGCATGGAGCGGATCGACGCCTCCACCGCCTGCAGGTACGACCCTGTGCCGTCGCCGCGGTCGCGGAGGTCCACGACGGACACCGCGACGTGCCCGAACGCGAGTGCCGCCGCGATTCCCTGGCCCATGCGCCCGGCGCCCACTATCGCGACATTCGAAATGGTCACCGAGAGAATCCGTTCCGCAGGAAGTCCGACATCGAGTCGCGATCGAGGTCGGACAGGCCGAGCGCGTCGAGTGTGCGGCCACCGGTACCGGTGGCGCGTCCGGTGATCGCACCCGCGAGGGCGAGCAGGCCGTCGGCGACCGGTGTGGGCACCGATGCCCAGTGGCCGACCGACGACAGCAGCGCCAGCCCGATCTCCACGTCTTCGGTCATGTAGCGGTGCGTGTGCAAATCGATCTTCTCGCGCCAATCGCCACTGTCCGTGAGCTTTTCGTGTGCCGCATTCCCGTACATCCACTCGTCGCCGTCGGCCGAGTAGTGGTCCGCGAGAGGGAAATGTGGGGCCGCGTAACCCAGGGCCCGTCGTACGGCGATGCGCTCTGCATCCAGTGCGGATGTGACCCTGCGGATCGAATCCTGAGTGCCCTCGTTGTGGATGTCCCAGGCCGGGAAATGTTCCAATGGGCCAGCATTCATGAGGATCAGCGGGGGGTGGATGATCGGCCCGGCATTCATGAGCGCTCCGCTGAGTGCGTCCTCGACTCGTTCCACCGAAGGGTAGACCTCGGCCAAGGTGGCAAGTGCCCGGTCGGTGTGGCGTGCCGGGAACACCCCGGTGGGTAGACGGGTGGCATACCCGCTCACGACCACCCTGGACTCGCCGTACTTGCGGGCAAGGTAGGGGAGCGTACCGGTCTCCGCGAAGGCAACATCGGCCGCATTCCCCGAATCATGCAGTGCGCGAGCAAAAATGAGCGAACCGAAGCTACCTGGCGGCAGGTACACGACCTGCCCGTCCTGCAGATGTGGGGCAAGGGCGGTGGCGAGATCATCATGTGCGAAAGCGGGTATCGGGATGACGATCACATCAGCCGCGGCGACTGCATCACGGAGATCGGCAGTCACCGATATGCCGCCACCGTCGACCGGGATCCGGCGTTCTCCGCGATGGTCTTTGATATCGAGGTGACCCACCGACGTGAGGGCGTCGAAAGCACTCTGCTCCCGGCGCCACCACGTCACATGGTGATCGTTCTCGGTCAGTTCTGCAGCCGCGGCATAGGCGCCGTGGCCACCACCGATGACACAAACCTTCATACCCGTTCCTCGTCTCTCATCGTGCCGCTTGCGCGGCTCCAATTACGATGCGAGAAAACTACAATCGCGACCCGCCGGCGTCTCGGCTCCGGCGTCGACTGAAAAATTTTGCTCTCATGTTGCACGATTGTGCTGTGACCGACGACATCGATGATCAGATCGTGCATGCGCTGCAGGTTGCGCCGCGCGCACCGTGGGGAGCCGTCGGGGACGTACTCGGAATCAGTGCGGCAACCGCCTCGCGGCGGTGGGACCGCCTGGTGGAGAACGGGCTCGCATGGATCGTGACGTACCCGGGGGTGCGTACCTCGACAAGTGCTGCAGCGCATTTGTGGAAGTACACACCGCGGCGCGCCCGAAAGGCCTACTCGACGAATTGATCCGGGATCGCCACGTGGCGACCATCCAACGCACTGCCGGTGACAGCGACCTGCTGTTGACGGTGATGGTGCCCGACCTCGGTTTCCTCGGCGACTGGGTTCAGCGGCTGGCAGATACCGATGGTTCGGCCCGGACCCGCACCCGCGTGGTCATGCGTGTGCACGGCGAGAGCGAGCGCTGGCGGGTGCACGCGCTGTCCGACACACAAGAGACGGCGCTGGCCCAGTACCGACCCGCGCCCGTGCCGATGACACACGAGCCGGACGAGGCGGACCTGGAACTGATGGCTGCCCTGGCCACCGACGGCCGCCGATCCGCCGTCGACCTCGCCAACCTGACCGGACTCAGTGCCCCGACCGTACGGAGGCGGTTGACCCGGCTGATGGCAGAAAGAATCCTGTCGATCCGCTGCGAGGTGGCGCATGCCTACAGCGCGTGGCCGGTGACCGCCAACGTCTGGGCCCGCGGGAACTCACGCGCCCTCGACACCCTGGTCGAGTCGCTCGACGCCTTTCCTCAGGTACGCGTCTGCTGCGAGGTGACCGGGACCGCAAACGTGATCATGACCGTGTGGCTGCACCACATCAGTGAGCTGTCGCAGTTCGAACACGAACTGGAGCGACGGGTGCCGGGGCTGACAGTGGTGGACCGGTCTGTCACGCTCGAGACCTCGAAGAGACTCGGCTCCGTGCTCGACCGTGACGGGCGCCGAATCGGGTCGGTGCCGGTGGTGTTGTGACCCTGCCACCACCGCAAACTGCAGACCGCACGACGAGCGAGAGCCATTGCCGAACGCGCTCGCGCCGGTCCTACGTGTTCAGATATCGCGGGTTGGCCACCATCAGACGATCCGTCACAGCGGCGCGTGTGGCGGCGACCACGGCCGGGTCGTCGGCACCAATGGACCCGGAGCGGATCGCCAGGGCCAACTCGGCCTCGGTGTCGAAGCCGAGGTCGGAGAGGCGACTTCGCCGGCGTTGCTGCTGGACGCCCCCGTAGGTCAATTCACGCTCGACGATGTCGAGCACATTGGCGGCGACGCGGGCCTGGAATGCGAGAGCCGGGTCGGAGGCGGTCATCACGGACGCGCGGAGGAACTCGGTGACCGCACCGAGGAGTTCCGGGGTGGTCGGTCTGCCGTGTAACTCGGTCCACGGCAGTTCGGTCAACTCGGTCGGAGCGGGGTCGGCCGGGTGACCGAGGGCGAGCAACAGGTCGTGCTCCTGCTCGCAGACCCGCCGACCGATGGCAGCGAGTTCCACCGACCGGACCTCGCCCGACAGGTGTCGCTGCGCCATCTGGGCGCAACCGATTCCCCACCATGCCGTGCGGTAGATCTGCCACCAGCGAACCGCGTCGGTGTCGGGCCGCGACCCGCTGATCTCGGCATAACCGTCCAGCAGCTCGTCGATCGAACCGAAACCACCGACCTCGGGTTCGGTACCGAAGCGCCAGCACTTGACCAGAAGCCAGCCCAGGTCTTCCCTGGGATCGCCGATGTGGGTGAGTTCCCAGTCCAGGACGGCGGCCAGCCCTCCTTCGTCGACGATCAGGTTGCCGTTGCGGAAGTCGCCGTGCACCACCGCTTCCCCGACCGGTTCGGGTTGGTGAGCGGCCAGCCACGCCAACGCGATCTCGGTGACGGCCGACGGTGTGTCCAGGTCGAGGTAGAGGGTGCGCAGATGGTCGAGATCCGCAGTCGGGGCACTGCGCAAGGCCGGCACCGAGCCAAGCGGGATGGAATGGATCCCGGCCAGCGTCCGACCGAGCTCCGATGCCATCGAGGTGCGGGCGTCGGCATAGCGGTTGTCGCGCAGGATCTTCCGCGGAATGGTCTCGCCGTCGATGTGGTCGGCGATCAGGTACGGTGCGCCCAGTGCTTCACCGTCATCGGCGTAGTCCACCACCCGAGGTACCGGGACGCCGGCAGCGTGCGCGGCTGCGATGGCCTCGGCCTCCCTCGTCATACCCATCGGGCCGTGGCCACCACCGGGTTGACGACGCAGCACCATTCGCTCCACATCCGCGCCGCGGTGTGCCTCGAACGACCACGTCTCACTGTTCGCCCCGGCTGTCAGCCGCTGCAGCTGCTCGATCCGGACCGGTTGGCCGAGAACAGTTGTCAGTCGTTCGGTGAGGCGTAACCCGATGTCGTCGGTGCCGGGTTCCATCGGATTCACGCCTGCTTGTCGGTCTTGATCTTGTCGGGTCCGGCGAATCCGAACAGGTAGCCGGCCACCTTGCGGATCTGAACCTCTTCGGAGCCTTCGGTGATCCGGTACCGACGGTGGTGCCGATAGATGTGTTCGAACGGCATGTGGCGGGTGTATCCCATTCCGCCGTGCACCTGGATGGCGCGATCGGCGGCGTCGCAGACCAGCCTGTTGGCCCGGTAATTGCACATCGACACCTTGTCGCTGATCTGCATGTGCGGCAATCGGTCCAACTCCCAGGCAGTCTTGCGGACGAGGCCGCGAACCATCTCGGCCTCGGTGTGCAGTTCGACGAGTGGGAACTGGATGGCCTGCCTGCTCGACAGCGGAGCGCCGAACGTGATCCGCTTGCGCGCGTACTCTACGCTGCGGTCGATGCAGTACTGAGCCGCACCGACTCCGGAGGCGGCCTGCCGGATCCGATTCTCGTGGACAAACGTCTGCGCGACCGCAAGGCCTTCGCCTTCGGCACCGAAGATCGCCGAATTCGGCACCCGCACATCACTGATGGTGACCTCGGCGTGGTCTGTGGGCATGTTGAACGTCCACCACTGGAAATCGACGGAGAAGCCGGGCAGGTCGGTGGGAACGAAGAATGCCGTGATGCCGCGGGCATCCCCGTCCTTGCCCGAGGTGCGCGCGAACACCACATCGTGGGTGGCGTTGTGCATGCCGGAGTTGAATCGCTTGCCGCCGTTGATTACCCAGTCGTCACCATCGCGCCGGGCGGTGGTCTCCATCCACGTGGCGTCGCTCCCGTGGTCGGGTTCGGTGAGACCGAAGCCGATGCGGGCCTCCCCGCGGATCATGGGTTCGAGGAACTCCTCACGCTGCTCAGGGGTGCCGAACTGCATCAACATGTGGGCGAACGGGAAGTTCCCGACGATGGACGACTCGTTCTGCAGGTCGTTGTGCAGACCCAAACCCTTGTGTGCCAGATGTTCCCGGATGACGGCCATGTCGAAGTTCGAGCCGTCACGACCACCGACCTCGGCGGGCAGCGCATACCGCAGCCAGCCGGCGTCATCGGCGAGCCGATGCATCTGGCCGAGGAGCTCTTCCCACTCCCGGCGCGGCACCCCACCGCCCTCGAAATCCGTGCGTGCGTACTCGCGCCGATGGTCGAAGAACCTCATGTTGTCTTCGGCCTCTTGCAGAGGCTTGAGCTCCGCCTCGATGAACTCGTCGATCTCCCTGAGTGTCTGCGTGATCGATTCGGGCAGGTCGAAATCCACTGAATTGTCCTTGCTGATCGGTGAGTGGGCGGTTACAGGATCGCGATGGGGTTCAACGGCGAGCCGACGGCATTGGTGACGTTCAGCGGCGGGGCGGACAAGAAGAACTCGTAGCGGCCCTCGGCTGCACATACCTCGGCGAGGTCGTCGAGCCACCACACCTCACCCAAGGTGAGTCCGAGGTCGCGGATCAACCGGATGTGCAGTGGATACAGTCGGTCGCTCGGGTCCTCGGCGGGCTCGACCTCGGTGGCGATGTTGTCCAGTGCCACGGCGGCGATCTCCTTGCGGTGGATCCACTCCACGCAGTCGCGTCCGAGCCCGGGCGATCCGGCCGTCCAGAACTCGGATTTGTCTGCAAGCGAATAGAACCAGGGAACATGCCCGGTGCGTAGCAGCAAGATGTCGCCGGTGCCCACCGTGACCCCTTGCTCGGCGGCACAGGCGTCGAGGTCGCGGGGGGTGATCGCGACCCCGGGTTCCAGCCGGTCGGCGCCCTGCCACCGGGCGAGGTCGAGCAGGACACCGCGGCCGGCGAGGGAGGTCTTCAGCTGATGGATGGAGTTGCGGCCCGCACCGCCGCCGGACTCGGTGTTCCCGATCCAGTAGCCGTTGTACATGACGTCGTCAGAACAGATGTGCGCCAGGCTGTCCCACTGCGTGCTGCCCTGCAGTGGCATGAAGATGTAGTCGTCGGCACCCTGGATGCGGGGCGCGATCAGCTGGAGCTGTGAGCCGACCGTGAAGTCGGCGCCGGTGTAGCCGAACAGGTGCACCACCCCAGGCCGACTCGGGTGGACCGGGCCGGAAGCGTCCAGCGGAATCGCGCAACTGACCGTCTGTCCCGTACGAACCAGCGCCGCAGCGGCTTTGACCATGTCCGGGGTGATGAAGTTGGCGGTTCCGCGCTGATCGTCCTCGCCCCAGCGGCCCCAGTTGTTGGGCTGTGAGGTGTTGACGTAACCAACGCGCTTGCCCTTCTCGTCGACGGTGTAGTCCGGCGGGGTCCAGGCCAGTGACCAGTTGCCGCCGTCTTGTGTGCGTCCCATGGTTCTCCTGTCGGGTCGTGAAATGTCTAGGGTTGCGCCAGCTGATCGCGCAGTTTGAACTTCTGCACCTTGCCCACGGCGTTGCGGGGCAGGGCATCGACCACCAGGATCTCCGTCGGCTTCTTGTACGACGCGATCAGCGACTTGCAGTGCTCGGAGATCTCTTCCAGGGTGGGCGGGTCTGCGGGGTCCGAGGGAACGATGACTGCCACAGGGGTCTCGACCCATCGGGGGTGAGGTTTGGCCACCACAGCGACCTCGGAGACCTTGCTGTGCGAGTCGATGGCGTCCTCGACCTCGGCGCAGTAGATGTTCTCCCCGCCGGAATTGACCATGTCCTTGGTCCGGTCGACCACCTTGATGTAGCCCTCGTCATCCATCACGCACAGGTCACCGGAATGAAACCAGCCGCCCCGCATGGCATCTGCGGTGGCATCGGGGTTACGCCAGTATTCCTTCATGACGGTGGGGCCGCGGTAGACGATCTCACCGACCTGGCCGACCGGCACGTCGTTCATATCGGGGTCCACCAGACGTACTTCGACATTCATCAGGGGCTTACCCACCGAGCCGTTCTTCCGGAGTGCATCCTCTCCGCGCAGAATACAAGTGGCAGAACTCATCTCGGTCTGGCCGAAGACGTTGAAGACCGGCACGTCGCCGAACGCGTCGGACATGGCCTTCAACACCGACGGAGGAGCGGCCGAGGCACCCCAGGCGATGCGTTCGAGCGAGTAGTCGAGCTTTCTGGCCAGTGCGGCCTCGCAGATGGCTTTCCACTGTGTGGGGACGAAGTACCCGGCGACCACCCCTCGCTCCGACATGGTCTCGAGCGCCTTGACGGGGTCGAAGTTCAGGACATCGATGAGAATCGATGTGCCACCGACGAAGACGTAGGCGAGCATCCCCGACAATCCGCCGATGTGGAACAACGGCAAGCCGGACAACCCGACTTCGCCGTCACCGCTCACCCCCTGCTCGAGGCAGACGTTGATGGTGTTCATCAGCAGGTTCATGTGGGTGAGTACCGCGCCCTTGGGCTTCCCGGTTGTTCCCGAGGTGTACATGATGAAAGCGGGCTCGTTCTCGTCGACGTCGATGTCGAGCGAGCCGTCATCGGTCTCCAGGAGGGTGTCGTAATCGATTGCCTGCTCGACATCCTCGTGGTCACCGCCGCTGACGACAAGGGTGCGCGATCCTGTTGCCTGCGCGGCCCTGGGCGCCAGCAGATGGTCGGCGAACAACACCGTGGCGTCCGAATCGTCGAGAACATAGACGATCTCGGCCACCGACAGCCTGAAATTGACCGGCACGACGATCGCACCGAGCTTCAGTACGGCGAAGTAGGTCTCGATCAGCTCGAGCCGGTTGAGCATCAGCACGGCGACCCGGTCGCCGCGTTCGACTCCGAGGGACTGCAATCCCCGGGCCAGCCGGTTGGTGCGGGCATCGAGTTCGCGGTAGCTCAGAGAATGGCCGTTGTACTCGAAGGCTACGCGGTCGGGAACTTTCCTTGCGTTGCGAGCGAGCTGATCTCCGTGGGACATACGCCGTCCGGGTGCCGCCGCCACCGTCGTGGTCTCGAAAGTGCTCATGCTGCTCCTCGACGTCAAGCTGGTGAACAAGTGTTCAGCGGCACCGTAGCCGATGTCGGGACGGGCGCGCAGCGCTTTGCCGGTCTGGCGCTGATCTGCTGCTTCGAGGGCTTTTTCGCACGTGATGGTTGCTAGTCTTGCGTTTGCCGGGTTGTTGTCGCCGCCAACTGGGCACTGACTGACCGTTCACCGGCGGCCGTGTTGTCATCGGTGCCCGGCCCGGGGCGGTGTACGAGAGATCGCCTGTGAAGGGAGCCTGATGACCGAGCGTCCGAGGGGAACCGACCCGCAATTCACCACTGCTGCGGTCCGGCAGGGTGATGATCCCACTGCGCAGGCGATCCTCAGCGCCGCGGTGCAGATGATCGCTGCGCGCGGCTACCACGGGACGTCGGTCCGGGACATCGCAGGATTCGCCGGTCTCAGCGCAGGGAGCATCTACAACCATTTCGGATCGAAACACGATCTGCTGGTCACCATTTTGGTCCGCGGTGGTGAGGCGCTGGTGGAGAGCACCGAGAAGGCACTGCTCGATGCCCCCGCGAATCCGGCGGACCGGCTCGATGCGATCGTCCGCACGCATGTGGGCGTGCATGCCGAGAATCCACTCGAGAGTTACATCGGAAATTCCGAGCTGCGCAGCCTCGACGCCGTGGCACTGGAGCGTGTCATCGCCAATCGCGATGCGCAGCAACGGATTTTCGACAGAGTGGTGGCGGACGGCGTGAAGCGCGGAGTCTTCCTCACCACCAACCCGATCGAGGCGTCCCGGTTTGTCGTCACCGCCTGCACGGCGGTCGCGATGTGGTTCCGGCCCACGGGGCCGGCAAGCGAGGAGCAGGTCATCAAGCGGTACCAAGCGGTGGCCCGCGATGCGGTGGCCTACCGCCCGCCCACCGAGAACTGAAGGCCGCCTGGTTCAGCTGTACTTGGCCGTCAGGTACTGGGAGAACGTTTCGAGCCCGAAAGGTGTTCCGGGAACCAGGTTCTCGCCATTCCGAAATGCCGTGAAGGTCTTGCCCGGAAGCCGCACCGGGAGGTCGGGGCGGCGGCGACCCGTCACTTGTTTCCACTCGGCCAGCAGGTCGCGCACCGCCCGCTGCTCCGGCCCGCCGATGTCGTCGACGCGTCCCATCGGATCGCCGGCCGCCAGGTCGACCAGCCGGGCGGCGACCTCATCGGTTGCGATGGGCTGAAAACTGATCGACGGGGACAGTAGAACCGGCGAGAAACGCTGGGCCAGGAACATCTGCTCGACGAACGGATGGAACTGGGTGGCCCGCTGGATTGTCAGTGGGACCGGACCGGCGGCGGCGATCGCCTCGATCTCGAGTCGCTGACGGTAGAAGCCGAAGGGGATCTTGTCGATGCCGACGATCGACAGCAGGACGATGTGTTCGACGTGGGCCTCGGCCGCCGCACTCACGAGATTCCGCGCGACCTCGATGTCGCCGGCCCCGTTGGTGGTGGCCAGGTGGATGACGGTGTCGACCCCGCCCATGGCCTCGGCGATGCCGACGCCGGTCCTGAGATCTCCGGTGACCATGCCGTCGCCCGCGCGCCTGCTGAGCGCTTTCACGTCGTGCCCCGCTTGCCGCAGGCGGTTGGTGGTGGGGACACCGATCCGGCCGGTTGCTCCGGTGACCAGATAAGTCGTCATGCTCAAGCCCTTCGTCGTGGTGATCCTCTCGCAGTCAAAGACCGGCAGCCACGGGCGAATGTGACAAGCTCAAGCGGGCAGATGTACCTCGAGCGTTCACCAGCCGAGGAACGGCCTGGCACGAAAGGGTGACGTCATATGGCGCAGGAAGCGGGACTGGCCGAGTTCGAGCAGGTCAGACCTCGTTTGTTCGGGATCGCCTACCGGATGATGGGTACAGCATCGGACGCCGATGATGTGGTGCAAGACACATGGCTGCGGTGGTCTCGAACCGATCGATCGGCCGTTCGCGATCCGGGGGCATTCCTGACGACCACAGCGACCCGATTGGCCATCAACGCGCTGACGTCCGCGAGGGCGACCCGGGAGACCTACATCGGACCGTGGTTGCCCGAACCCGTATCGACCACCGACGATCCGGCACTGGGCGCCGAACGAGCGGAGGCGCTCGAGTTGGCCGTGGTGCGGTTACTCGAACGTCTGGCTCCCAAGGAGCGCGCGGCGTACGTCCTGCGTGAAGCCTTCGACTACCCGTACCGCGACATCGCCGAGCTGCTGGTCACCAGCGAGGCCAACGCCCGACAACTCGTGCGCCGGGCCCGGGACCACATCGCTGTCGAGAGGGCGATACCGGCGGACCCGGACCAGCAGGCGCAGATCCTGGGCGCGTTCCTCACCGCCGCGCAGTCGGGGGATCTGGCCGCACTCGAGTCGGTGCTCACCGCGCAGGTGACGGCGGTCAGCGACGGCGGCGGTGTGGTCAGCGCCGCGCGGGTGCCCATCATCGGTCGCGCCAAGGTGGCGAGGTTCGTTCTCGGGACACTCGAGAAGTTCGCCGCCGGCGCCTATTCGACGCTGGTGGAGGTCAACGGATCACCGGCTGTGATCACCATTCGGGATGGCGGCCCGACACCGTGTTGTCGTTCGACATCGGGGCCGACGGGATCAACACGCTGCTGTTCGTCAGGAACCCCGACAAGCTGCACGCGGTCGCTGCGTTGTCGTCGTCGATATCCCCTGACGAGGCCGTCAGGTGGTGACCGTCTGGCGACGTCGGGAGAGCACCATGCGTGCCGCGCGCCAGCCGAGCAGGAAGACACCGAGCACGATGGTTGCCACGATGATGAAGCTGAGCGCCACACCCTGATGAAATTGCTGGCGCAGGATCATGCCGATGGCCACGGCGCCGATCCACACCAGGACTCCGTCAGGGAACACGCGCTCGGGGTGGAACGGGTAATCGAAGCCGTGATCGGCGCGCATGTGCGCGTACAGGTAGGCGAGCGACCATCCGATCGCTGCGCCCAGGGCAAAGGGCCAGGTGGTGCTGAACAGTCCGTGAAGCGACAGGCCTTCGGCATGGTTCATCCGGCCGATGAAAGCGAAGACCAGCACCGCGAAGAAGTCTGCTGAGGCGGTGAACAATCGGCGCATAGAGGCCACCGTAGCGTTTTGCCGAGCGGCTCAGCGAACCGAATCGGGGGAATCGGGCTTGTCGTCGGACGGATGGACGACAGGCGGGTCGGGGTCAGAAGTGCCCAGGTTGTGGTCCGTTGACGTGCTGTCCTGGAGCTGGGCGTCGACCTCTTTCTCCATGAAGTCGACGTTCTCTTCGTCGCGATAGGTGCCCCGGAACATAACGAAGATCACCACCCAGCCGATCAGTGCGACCAGCAGGTAGCTGACCATCCGGTAGACCAGCACGGCGGTCACCGACTCAGCGGCGCCCATGCCGGCGGAGGTCAGCGCCGGAACCAGCACGCCGTCCACCACCCCGAGCCCACCCGGGAGAAGGGGGATGGCGGTCCCGACCGCCTTGCTCGCCGCGTAGGCGACCATCAGACCGGCGATGCTCGGCTGTCCGCCGACGGCGTAACAGGCGAATGCCAGACACGCGACGTCGGCGACCCAGTTGAACAGCGACCAGCCGAAGGCGATGGACGTGTCCCTGGGTTTGAGTTGCACCGCGCGCAGCTGCACCAGGATTTCGCGCCACCGGACCACTCCGTGGTCTGCGGCTTTGTCGCGCAGATGATTGATCCACCGCAGGATCGAGACACCGATTCCCTCGATCGACTCCGGATGCCGGGCGATGTACTGGGCCACGAGAGCGAACGCGATGAAACCGCTGATCGAGAAGATGATGGAGAACGGGCTCGTCTTGGCGCCGGCAAGCAGGGCGCCGCCCAGCCCGAGAACCGCCAGGCCGACCCCCATGAGCAGTCCCGACATCACAACCTGCCAGGAGGCCACGACAGGCGTGGCGCCCCACTTGCGGGTCTGGCGGTACGTGAAGGCCGGCGCCATCACCTGGCCGCCGGGCATGGTCTGACTCAACGAGTTGGCGGCAAGGATCACTGAAAGCGATTGCCACTGCTTGATCTTGAGGCCTGCGGACCGCAGGAGTGCACGTTGGACCTGCGCGAAGCTGTCCATCGACAACATGGAGGCAAGGATGCAGAGCACCACCCATTCCCACTCGATGTCATCGATGTGGACCCAGGTTTCCTTCAGTTTCGGCCACACCAGGTAGGCCTCAACGGCCAGTACCACCAGGACGAGGGCGAGAACCACCCAACGCACCCACCAGAACCGGCGGCGGGCCCCGCGCGTCGCCGTCATGTCCAGCACCTTATCGGGCGGGTGCGCCACGGTTCGGAAATGGTCGGCCAGACGGTGTACTGCCGACGACTTCAGTTGCCCGCGTAGACGGTGTTTCGGGTCTAGTGTTGCCCGGGTGAGCGATGGAAAGACCCAGGACAGCGGTGTAGTCGATCGACTTCAGGTACATCCGGTCGTGCGGGCTGCCGCGGAATGGGCATGGCGCCTGTTGGTCATCGGTGCCGCCCTCTACGCCTTGATGCGGGTGATCCAGTCTTTCGAAGAGGTCGTCGTCCCGATCGGGCTCGCGGTCCTGGGTACCGCGCTGCTTGTTCCGGTGGTGGACTGGCTCAACCGGCGGGGGATACCGCGGTCCCTGGCGGTGGTGGGAACTCTCATCGTCGGGATCGGCGCCATCGCCGGGATTCTGACCTTTGTCGTGCAGCAGTTCATCGACGGTGTGCCCCAATTGACCGACGAGGTCACCAAAACGATTGACGACAGCCGGGGTTGGCTCGTCGACGGGCCACTGAACCTCAGTCAGGACCAGATCGACCACCTCGGCGACGACGCGATCAAGGTGCTGCAGGACAACGAGGACAAGGTCACCTCAGGCGCGCTGGCCACCGCCACCACGGTGAGCGAGATCGTCACCGGCGCATTGCTGATGCTGTTCCTGATCATCTTCTTCCTCTACGGCGGCGGCCAGATATGGCGGTTTCTCACCCTCGCCATTCCGCAGGCATCACGGGAAAAGGTCTGGGAGGCAGGGCAACGCGGGTTCGGCTCACTGGTCGGTTATGTGCGGGCGACCGTGGTGGTGGCGGCGGTCGACGCGATCGGGATCGGCGTCGGTCTGGCTATCCTGCAGGTCCCCTTGGCATTACCGCTGGCGTCGTTGGTCTTCATCGGTGCGTTCATTCCCATCGTCGGCGCGCTCGTGACCGGCAGTCTGGCGGTGCTGGTCGCGCTGGTCACCCAGGGCTGGGTCGCCGCTGCGATCTCGCTCGCGATCGTCGTTGCGGTCATGCAGGTGGAAAGTCATGTGCTGCAACCGTTCCTGCTCGGACGATCGGTTCGCCTGCACCCCGTCGCCGTGGTGCTCGGTATCGCGGCCGGGCTGGTGACGGCAGGGATCATCGGCGGGCTCCTCGCCGTGCCGATCATCGCCTTCCTCAACACGGCGGTACGGACGTTGCAGGAGCGGACGGCAGAGGCGCATGGTGTTGCTGCGGCGCGGGAGGCCGCCTTGCGAAAACACGGCGATGCCGAGCGCATGTACGAGGCCGAGCCCGATGGCCCACTGTGGGACCAGAAGGATGCTCCCGGTGTCCGCGGCGATGTGGTCGACGAGTCGCCGGTGCCCGGCACGTCCGGTGCTCGTGGCGAGCCCGAAACCGGTGGGACAGCGGGCAGTACCGCCGATTCGAGCTGAGTTCGGTGATGACGTACCGTCCTGGGCGGCTCGGGTCCCTCACCCGGCGTGACGCCACCACCGACGACGCCGACCCGGTGGCGCCGATGTGGCGGGCGGCGCAGGTCTTTCGCCTCCTGAGCTACATCTACGCCTTGGGTTTCCAGCTCGCCGTTTTCGGCGACTACGACCGCGTTGCCTGGAGCTGGTTCCTCTTCGCGATCCTGACCTTCTGGACCGGTGTGAGCACCATCCTCTATCTCAAGGGCACCGGCCGCCGATGGCTCTGGGTGGGGATCGAGCTGGTGGTGGTGTGTGCGCTGATCGTCGCCACCAGGTTCATCGCCTCTCCCGACTGGGCTGCGTCGAACCAGTCGTTTCCGACCACGCTGTGGGCGACCAACGCGGTGGTGTCCGCGGCCATCCTCGGCGGCCCGTTGATCGGTGCAGCTTTCGGGCTGGCGGTGCGGGTCGCCAGCGCGGTGGCCAAAGGGGGCTACGACCTCAACGTCGGGCGGGACGCGACCGTGGTCGTCTTGCTGGCCGTGGGAGTGGGGGTGGGTCTGGCCTCGGTGACCGCTCGCCGCAATCACGTCCGGATCGAACAGGCCATGCGCGTGGCAGCCGCCGCCGACGAGCGCGCCAGGCTGAGCCGCCAGGTACACGACGGCGTACTCCAGGTGCTCGCGCTGATCAGTCGGCGCGGGTCCGAGATCGGCGGCGAGACAGCTCAATTGGCTGAGCTCGCCGGCCAGCAGGAGCGATCGCTGCGCCGCCTGATCGCCGACATCGAACCGGCCTTGGTTCCCGGTGAGCCTGCGGAGATCGATCTACGTATGCTGCTCCGGCCCCACGCGGGCGACCTCGTCACCATCAGCGAGCCGGGTGAGCCGGTACCGGTGGATCACCGGCTTGCCGTGGAGTTGGAGGCCGCCGTGGTCAACGCCCTCGAGAATGTTCGCCTGCACGCAGGCCCCGGTGTGCGCGCCTACGTGCTCATCGAAGATCTCGGTGAACAGGTGGTGGTGAGTATCCGCGACGACGGACGAGGCATCGCCGAGGGCCGGCTGTCACAGGCTGTGGCGGAGGGGCGGATGGGTGTGTCGGAGTCGATCGTGGCGCGGATCGAGGCGCTCGGGGGCACGGCCCGGCTCGACACAGCACCGGGGGAGGGAACCGAATGGGAGCTCGAGGTGTCCAAACGGATGGCAGGCGGGAACGCGAGCCGGTCCGCAGACGATCAACGGAGGGGTTCTGCTCATGCCTGATGTGTTGCGGGTGATGGTGGTCGACGACCACCCGATGTGGCGAGACGGGGTGGCGCGTGACCTCTCCGACGCGGGGTTCGAGGTGGTCGCCACCGCGGACAGCGTGGATTCGGCTGCCCGGCGCGGGGAGGCCGTTCGCCCGGATGTGGTGCTGATGGACATGCAGCTGCCCGACGGCAACGGCGCTCAGGCGACGGTGCGTCTCCTCGAGGCGTCACCTGCCACGCGGGTTCTTGTGCTGTCGGCGTCCGATGAACGCGACGATGTTCTCGAAGCGGTCAAGGCCGGGGCCAGCGGATATCTGGTCAAGAGCGCGTCGAAAGAAGAGCTGTTGTCGGCCGTTCGGGCGACAGCTGCCGGCCAGGCAGTCTTCACCCCTGGGCTGGCCGGCCTGGTCCTGGGCGAGTACCGGCGAATTGCACGAGACCCAGACCGCGGCGTTGACGCACCTGCTCTCACCGACCGTGAGACAGAGGTGCTCCGATACGTCGCGAAGGGTCTCAGCGCCAAGCAGATTGCGTCGAAACTGTCGCTCAGCCACCGCACGGTGGAGAACCATGTGCAGGCGACGCTACGCAAACTGCAGTTGGGCAACCGGGTCGAGCTCACGCGCTACGCCATCGAGAACGGTCTGGACACAGAACCCGGCTGACCTCAGTGTTGATGTGTCCGAGCTGTCACCGTTTGACCCGGTAGCGCAGGTGGGCCACTCCGGGAGCCTCCAGGACCCGCTCGAGTTCGAGCTGTGGGGTCCCGGCGTCGAAACCGTCGAACAGCCGCTCACCCGAACCCAGGATGACGGGGCTCACCTGTAGGTCGATCTCGTCGACGAGGCCCGCCTGAATCGCCTGCCGGGCGCACGAAGCACCGCCCGCGATGCTGATGGGGCGTCCATCGGCGACCGCCACCGCCTGCTCGTACGCGGACTCGATGCCGTCGGTGACAAAGTGGAACGTTGTGCCCTCGAGGGCGATCGGCTCATGGGCATGGTGGGTGAGGACGAAGACCGGGCAGTGGTAGGGCGGCTCATCGCCCCACCATCCGGTCCAGTCCGAGCCGCCCCAGTCGCCTCGAACCGGCCCAAACATGTTGCGTCCCATGATGGTGGCGCCCATCCCGTCCATCATCTCGGAAACCACCTGCTTGTTCACGGGATGGTCGCTGGCGGGCCCGATGTGCCAGCCGTGCAGCAGCTGACCGCCGACACCCAACGGATGTTCTTCGCTCTGATCCGGGCCGGCGACATAGCCGTCCGCCGACATGGACATGGAGAGGTTGGTGCGCGGCATGAGTGTCCTTCTGGTTCAGTGGGCTGACGTGAAGTCAGACTCGTGTGGGCGACAGAACTCATCGGCAAGGTACCGCGACACCCTCGCAGGCCGGTACCTTCTCGGGCCGCGACTTCTGGGTCGGGGTGGGTCGCCGGTCGTGGTAAGTCCCTATGAGTAATGAGTAGAGTTACTCATCCGCCGCGGCGGCGCGTTCGCGACCATCGGTACATGACCGAACCGAATCAGGCCGTCATCAGCCGGCTCTCCGCTGACTTCAACTCGTTGTCGAGTCAATTCGCGAAGGTATCAAGCGAATTACTCGAGCTGGGCACCGTTCTGGCCCGTTCGTCGCAGGCCGAGTCCACTCACCGTCCAGCCGCAGAGGCCGCTGCTGCACCTGAGGCCGTTGCCTCGGAGGCTGCTGCACCTGAGGCAGCTGCCCAGTCGCAACCCCAGCCCTCACCCAACCCGCAACCACCCCTTGGCGCCCAGGCGCCTCGACCACCCCAGTACCCACGGCCGGGCATGCCGGCCGGCTCATACGTACCCGGCCGGGCACAGCAGGTTCCGCCACAGCAGGTTCCGCCGCAGTATCCGTCTTGGATGATGCCGCAACCCCCGACAACCCTGGTGCAGCCCACCGCGCAGTTCCAGAATCCCGGAGGACCTCGCCCGGCAGCGCAAGGTCCGGCGCCCCAAGGTCCCGCAGCCCAAGGTCCCGCAGCCCAGCATCCCGGAGGCCAGAACCTCGCGGCTGCGACGGCCGCGCACTATCGAAGCGCGCTACAGAGCCCCGCCGGTCCGCCTCCGCCGGCGACGCCGTCGCTCTGGCAACGCATGACCGCTGACCCGGGCGGGGGGCTGATCGGGAAGATCCTTGCCGTTGCCGGTGTCGCGGTCACGTTGATCGGTGTGGTGATGATGCTGGTGCTCGCCGCTCAGGCGGGAATCCTGCGTCCGGAGATCCGGGTGGGTGCCGGTGCCGGGCTCGCTGTCGCTCTGGTGGTCATCGCGATGAGGATGTCTTCCCGGCCCGGCGGCCGTGTCGGTGCCATCGCGTTGTCGGCAACAGGTATCGCGGCGGCCTACCTCAACGTGGTGGCGGTGACACGTTTCTACGACTGGCTCCCGGACTACGGGGGACTGTTGCTGGCCGCCGCGGTCACATTCGGTGGGCTGCTGCTGGCCCGGCGCTGGGATTCGCAACATCTGGGACTGCTGGTGCTCATCCCGGTGTTCATCCTCGCCCCGGTGCTCACCGATGGCGCATCACTTCTGCTCATCGGTTTCATGCTCGCCATGTCGATCGCTGCCTTCCCCATCCAGCTCGGCAAGGACTGGCCGTTGCTGCACGCGGTACGGGTTGTCGCGAGCACATCGGTTCTCACCCTTTGGATCTGCACGATCGCCTGGGATGGTGGAAGTCATCTGGCCCTCACCGCCGTGGCGATCGCCGTGAACGCGGTGTTCGGCGTCGCGTCATCAGCAGTGTTGTTGCGCACCGCTGCCCTTCCCCATCTGGGTGCTCTCCTGGGCTGCGTCACGGTGATCCCCGTGCTGCTGTCCCCGGTTGCCTTGAGCAGGCCCCTTTCTGCGGGTCTCATCGCCGGGGCGTCGTTGGCGCTGCTGGCCCTGGCGGCGCTCGACCGTTCGTTGCCTGCGGTGTCGCGGCACATCTACGCAAGCACGTCGGCTGCCGCAGCGGTCATCGCCGTCGTGGTCGCGTTCGAGGGGGCGGTGGTTGCCCCTGTGCTGCTGGCGATGTCGACGGTCGTTGCCGTCGGCGCACGCCGAGACCCCGTGGCGCGGTTGATCGCTGTGGTGATCGGGTTGATCGGCGGTATGGCCTTCCTCGTGATCTGCTCACCGGCCGATGTGGTGGAGGCGCCGACAATTGATGGTGGACAGGCCATCTCGGTGATCGTGGGCAGCGTGCTCCTGATCGCCGCCGTGTGGACCAACTTCTGGGCCTGGTACCGGTCGAGCAGTGCCCGCCCGTCTGCGGACAACGTTCAGGCCTTCGGCATTCTGTCGGCGCTCATCTCCCTGTATGCGCTCACTGCGCTGACCGTCACCGCAGGCGTCGCGCTCGGCGGACCCGACGGCGGGTTCCTCGGTGGCCACGTCGCCGCGACGATCTGCTGGATGGTGGTTGCGGCCACCTTGTTGATCGTCTCGATCTCGATTGCCCGGGGACACAAGAGTTTCGGTGGACTCAGCCGGAACATGGCCGTCGGCGCGGGGCTCGGCTTGACCGCCGCCGCCGTGGCGAAGCTGTTCCTGTTCGATCTGGCAACCCTGGACGGGATCTTCCGGGTGACCGTGTTCATCGTGGTCGGATTGATCCTGCTCGCAGTGGGTGCCGGCTATGCCCGGGCGCTGGGGCAGGGAGCCGCTGAACCCGGCCGCCCCAACGGCGAACCCGCGCCCGCCCGGCACTGATCAGAAGCCGGGCGCAGCAACGCGCACAAAAGGTGACCGCCACCGAATCGGTGGCGGTCACCTTCGTACGGGCAGGTCAGTTGTCGGACTCGGACCCGGGGCCATCGGTGCGGCGGCGCAACAGATCTCGCACGCTGATCTGGCCGTCGCCGGCACCGCGGACGCGTCGGCGCCCGCTCGACGAGTCGTCCTCATCCGGCGCCGGCGCCGGTTCCGGTGCCGGTGGCGTCGGCCGTGGCGACGGAGGTGTCGGTGCCGGCCCGGAATTCTGCGGGCGCTGCGGCGACTGCTCTGGGTTGAGCGAGGCGATCAACGGCTGGCCTGCCGGGGTTGCCGGACCCAGGTCGGGCCGTCGGCGCAGTGGGCTGCTCGGGTCGCCGTCGGATCGGCCCGCGCCGTCCTGCCGGCCCGCGGGCACGCCGCGCGGACTCGACACCGGTGGACCACTGGGCCGCGGTTCGGCCGGGCGAGGGTCCTGCTGCGGTCCGATGCGATCGGAACGGATCGGCTGAGGACGCGGTGGTCGGCCGGGTTGGCGATGCTGCTCAGAGCCGTTCTCGGACGGCCCGGGGGTGCCGTTCGCCGGAACGGGGTCACCCAGGCGGATCCCGCCGGCGCCGAGACTCCAACCGCCGGTGTCCGGACGGTTGCGGCGGGCGTTCTCGCGATTGGGTGTGCGCGGCGCAACCGGGTCCGAATCAGGGGCGGGCCTGCTCGGTGCCCGGCGGACGACGCCGCCCACCGGAGGTTCGCTGGGTCGACCGGCCTGTTGGGACTGCCCTGGTCGGGTCGGGTCGGGCCTGCGGACCTGGCCGATCCGTCCGTTGGTGTCGGCCGGCCGGGAACCGGCATCGGACGTGCTGTCGGTCCACGACGACGGCTTGCGGACGCCACCCATCGCGGGAACCGGTGTGGCGCGTGGCTGCGGTTCGGAATTCTGCTGTGGCACAGCCCGATTCGGCGTCGGACGGGAGATGGGGCCGGAAGGCCTCGGAGCCGGGGGCCGTCCGATCGGACCGGAGGGACGCGCTGCGGGGGCACCAGCCGGAACCGGTCGACGACCGTCCGTGGCAGGTTGCATCCGCATCGCCGACGTGGGTGCCTCGGCGACCACGGTGCCGGCGCTGCGGGCCCCGCGTACAGCTCGCGCCGCACGACCCGGGTCGTTCTCGTCGTCGAGGATGGTCTCGCCCAGACCGATCTTCTCCTGGATCGCCTTCATCCACTGCGGGGCCCACCAGCAGTCGTCGCCGAGCAGCTTCATGATGGCCGGCACCAGCAGCATGCGGATGATGGTGGCGTCGAGGATCAGCGCGGCGATCATGCCGTACGCGATGTACTTCATCATCACGATCTCGGACAGCCCGAACGCGCCGGTGACCACCACCAGGATGGCCGCGGCCGCGGTGATGATCCGGCCGGTGTGCGCGGTGCCGCGACGGATTGCGTCGGTGGTGCTCGCGCCCTTCTGCCGTTCCTCGACCATCCGGGAGAGAAGGAACACCTCGTAGTCGGTGGACAGGCCGTAGATGATGGCGATGATCAGGACCAGGACCGCAGACATCAGCGGGCCCGGCGTGAAGTTGGCGATCGACGACCCGTGACCGTCGATGAAGATCCAGGTCAAGATGCCCAGGGTCGACCCGAGTCCCAGCGCCGAGACGAGTGCCGCCTTGATGGGCAACACCACAGAGCCGAACGCCAGGAACATGAGCAGGCTCGTCACCAGGATCAGCAGCGCGACCATCAGGGGTAGGTCGTCGAGGAGCGCGTTGATCGAATCCTGCGTCAGGGCAGGGGTTCCCGCGACGTACATGTTGAGGCCCTGCGTGTCTATGTCACGCAATTCCTTGACCGCTTCACCTGCGGTGTTCTGGTCGATGAGACCGGCAGCCAACTCGACGACGTTGCCCTCGGCCTGTGCGCCGTCGAGGGTGAATTCCTTGGTGAAACCGGGGATCTTGTTGGCCTCGTCGGCGATGGTCTGCAGCTTGGCCGCGTCGTCGCTGCTCTCCGGGTTGTACTCGATGACGAGCTTGATCTCTTCGGTGCGCTCGGTCGGGAAGAACTTGTCGAAGTTCTGCTGCGCGATGCGGTTGTCGTTGTTCGGCGGCAGGTACTTCTCGGTGATGCCACCGAACTGGATGTTGGCGAACGGGATGACCAACGCGAGAAGCAAGAGCACGACCGGGATCGCTGTCTTGAGCGGGTGGCGCATCACCCATCCGGCAAGGCGGCCCCAGAAACTGTCCTCGACCTCTTTCTTGGTCTTGGTGCGGCGCAGGAACGAGAAGCCCCACATGTCGATGCGTGGGCCGAGGATGGCCAGGATCGCCGCGAGCACGGTGATCGAGCAGATGGCCGCGAGACTGACCGACGCGATCGCGCCGTAAGCCACCGATTTGAGGAAGCCCTGCGGGAACAGCAGCAGGCACGCAAGCGCGGCGACGATGATGGTCGCGGAGAACACCACGGTCTGACCGGCCGTCATGACGGTCCGGCGCACCGCGTCCTTGGTGGTGTATCCCTCGGCCAGCTCCTCGCGGAACCGGCTGACGATGAACAATCCGTAGTCGATGGCGATACCCAGCCCGATGAGTGTCACCACCGATTGGGCGAAGATGTTGAGTTCGGTGACGTGGGTGAGCAGCTTCATGATGCCCAGCGAGCCTGCGATGGTCAGGCCACCGATCACCACGGGCAGACAGGCGGCGATGACACCGCCGAAGATGAAGAACAACATGACGGCGACCAGCGGCAGCGCGATGATCTCGGCGCGCTTGATGTCTTCGTCCATCCCCGCCGACATCGCGCCGGCCACGGGCTGCAGCCCGGCCATCTCGATGGTGGTGCCGGGTAGGTCGTACTTCTCGGGGAGGTCGTCGAAGAAGGACTCGATCTTCTTGTAGTTGTTCAAGATGGTGGTGTCGTCGTCACCTCGGACACCGATGCTAACGAACCCGTGTTCGCGGGAGGCATCGAAGAGTCGTGCCTGCACCTGCGCCTGGGTGGCCTTGTCGAAGTCGTTCGCGGCCGGTTTGAACGGGTCCACGATGCCGGGGTCGGTGCGGTCCACGACGTCACCGTGCTGTGCGATCAGGTCTTCGACGATTCGCTCGACCTTGGTGGCGAACGCGGGGTCGTCGACCTTGGTGCCCGCCGGCGGCGTCACCAGCATGATGACGTCCGACTTGTGGTCGCGGCCGAGTACCTCGTCGCGCAGCTGCGAGCCCTCGACCGAGGGGGAGCCCGGGTCGAACCATCCGGACTGACTCAGATGCTTGTTGAGGTCGAGCCCGTAGAGGCCGAGCCCGGCCATCAGGGCAACCATGACCGCGATGACCACAAAGCGCAGCCGGTACACGAAGTTGCCTATGGCACCAAACACCGCAGGTTCCTTTCCGTACTTGCTAGTTCGTCACTCGCTGGTTGAGAGTGGTCGCGCGGGGGACGTCCGTGACGTCGCCGACCGTGCGTCGATGTCACAGCTCGCTCGTCACTCTCAGGTGGGGCGGCCGGACAGCAGTGCCGACAACGGCCGGAACGGAGCCAGCCACGCGCCTTCTTCGGGCAACGAGTCCAGACTGATCCGGGGCAGAGGCTCCCGGAACACACCTGGAATGTCTTCTAGATCTACAAACTCCAAACTCTCCGACGTCAGTGCCCACGCTGCGTGCTCGCGGAATCCGAGCACCTGCACCGGAACCCCATCGGCGGCGACGTCCTCGAGAAGCTCGCGGAAGGCCTGCCCGTCCGCCGAGGCGACGATCAGACCCGCCAGCCCCACAGTGTGCCTGCGCATCTCGATGTGGTCGAGCATGTCCGAATCCACGTCACTGTCTTCGTCCACTTTGGGCTTGGCGAAAACAGCGAAACCAACATTACGCAACGCCTCGACCCAGGGGCGCACGACTTCGGCCGTACCAGGGGCGATGTTGGTGAAGACGGTTGCCTCGGGGACCGCGGCGAAGCTCCTGCGGCCACCTGCGGCGCCGTCGGCCGACGGCGTGGTGGACGCGGAGATGTCGGCTGTACGACCCAGCAGCCAGCGTCCCAGGGCGTCGAACCTGGGCCGGTGAGCTGCGGTGGGCCTGCCACCGAGGATCGACCCGAGACCCATGTCGAGGTTCGGCGCGTCCCAGATCAGCAGCACCCGGGCTTCCTGGCTGGCCCCCGAAATGGTGTGGGCGACCGAGTTGTCGGGTGTGCCGGCGGGCTCGTCCGAATAGGATGCAGGACTCATCGTGGGATCCTTGTGAGAACGAACTCAGTGACCGGGCGGCCTTCGCGTTCGGCGCGGCCCTCGAACTTCGTGACCGGCCGGGCCGTGGAGAAGGGCACGGCGGTCTCGGCCGGCACCAGCAGGGACTGACTGCCGAGTACCTCCGCGATCGAGTGGGCGTAGTCGGCATGGTCGGTGGCGATGTGCAGCGCACCGTTGTCACGCAGCACCTCGGCGATCAGCTCGATGGTGCCCGGCTGCAGCAGACGCCGCTTGTGATGCCGCGCTTTGGGCCACGGATCGGGGAAGAACACCCGGACGCCGGTCAGCGAGGCGGGCGCGATCATGTGCCCCAGCACGATCACGGCGTCACCTCGGATGACCCGGATGTTGGTGAGGTTCTCCCGGCCGATCATCCCGAGGAGTTGTGCGATCCCTGGCCGGTAAACGTCGACGGCGATCACGTTGATGTCGGGCTCTTCGGCCGCCATCGCGGCGGTCGAGGTGCCCGTTCCGCAGCCGATCTCGAGGATCAGGGGTGCTTTACGCCCGAACCAGGCCTCGGCATCGATTCGGTCGTTCTCGCTGACCTCTCGACCCACCGAAGGCCACAGCCGCTCCCAGTTGTCCTGCTGAGCGGGCGTGAGACTGCCGCGGCGCGACCGGAAGCTGGTCACCCGAGGGTAGAGACGCGCGCGTTCACGGCGGGCCGCGTCGATCTCGGCCTTGTCGTCCGGAGCCGACCGCTCGTCCGGCGCCGGCAACACACTGCGTTGGGCCTTCGGGTTTGGGCTAGTCACCCGGCCATAGTCCCGCATTACTCACCGATGTGACAGCAGGGGTTTACCAAACCGCGATCAAGCCGTGTCGCGCCGAGGCGGAACCGGGCACGGCGAATGCGCGTCCGACCAGGTGGCAAGGCTCTTCGGGGGAGGAATCGCATGTATCGGCACGAAGATGGGGTCGCGGAATCTCGGATCGGCGAATTGATGGACCGGCTGCACGCTCTATGCGACCACTTGCCGGGGGCTGTCGCGTTGCGCCGCGCGGTCGACGATCTCCAGGGTCCGCTGCGGGTGGCCGTGGTGGGCCGATTCGGTACCGGCCGCGACACCGTGGCCCGTGCGCTGAGGCAGTCCTACGATGTCAGCCCGATCGGACCCGGCGACGACGCGGACGATGCCGACGCATGGCTTCACGTGCTCTCGGGCTGGCCCCGGCCGGACGACGTCGCCGCGATCGCCGACCTCGATCCCCGTCGAAGCCTGGTGGTTCTCGGAAAAGCGGACTCGCTGGGGTCGTGGCCGGCGGCTCGTGACCGCGCAGCGCAATGCACTGCATCGTTGGGCCGGGCGGTGGTGCCGGTGATGCCGTTGCTGGCGGTACCGGATCTGCGGATGGACGACATCGACTTCATGGCCGCCATGGCCGCGGCAGGTGAGCAGGTGCCGCCGATGCAGGCCGAGTTCCTCGACGCGGGCGGGCCGCACCAGCGCCTGCAACGGCTGTCGTTGCTGCGCAGGCTCGATGCGTACGGCATCGCCAGTGCGCTGGCCCTGCTGAGAGGCGGGCCCCTGACCGCAGAGGAACTCGCCGCCCGGCTCCACCAGCGCAGTGGACTCGACGCCCTGGCCGATCCGTTGACGGAGTTCGCGTCCCTTGCCGAGCAAAGACGTGTCGGACGGGTGGTCGATGAACTCGAGATCATCGCGGCCCAGGGAATCCTGCGGGACGAGATCGAACACATCCTGTCCGGGTCCATGCTGTCCGGAGCGCTCACATGACCACGACCGCGGACTTGCGTGAGATGCGGGCCGTGGTGGCCGGTGTCTCGGAGCTGACCGTTCGTCTATCGGCCAGGTCGATTCCGATGTGGTGATGGTCGCAGGGCTCGGCCGCGTCGGGGTCACCTCGATCGCCGCGGCGTTGGATGCCGCAGGCATCAAGGCCTCCGAGTGGTCCGGGCCGGATCAGGTGGATCGGCTGGACGGTGATGTCCACAGAAAAGGCGGCGCGGCCATCGCCCTGCTGATCGTGGATCCCTCTTCAGGGGTGGGGGAACCGGAGGTCAAGCTGCTGCGAGCCCTGACCGCCACCGCACCGATCGTCGCGCTGGTCTGCAACAAGATCGATGCCTTCTGGGATTGGCCCACGTTGCTCAAGGCCAATCGACAGCTACTCGACCCGCACGGACGACTGCCGATCTTCGCCGTGTCGGCCGCGGCCGCGGTGGCCGGTCATCACACCGGCTCAGGGTTCGAGGCGCTGACGGGCTGGCTGCACGAGCAACTTCACCCCACTGATCGCCGCGAACGGTTGGCGACTGTGGCCGCTGATCGCACTCTCGAAGCGTTTGTCGACGACCTGGCCACTGTCGACCATGGCTCGGACCCGGCCGCCGCATTGTTGGACGAACGGGCAGTGCTCGCCGGGACCCGCGACCGCGGCCGGATGGACCGGTTGGCTGCTTTGCGCGCCGGTGCCGGCCAGATCCGCGGTGACGTGACGAGCGCACTCAATTCGACGACGCGAGCCGTCGACGCGGGGGCGACAGCAGCTGCCGCGCGCCTCAACCGTTCCGGGGAAACGTCGTTCGTGCAGTGGCTCGAGGCAGAGCTGACAGAGGTCCGCACCGGCATCCTCCACCGGCTCGACGACGAGATCGACGGCTTGCAGGCGCGCACGATGCTCGGGCTGGAGGACGCGGCCCCCGCCGCGCCGGCCCGTTCCTACGAGACGGTGACCGTTCCCGCCCTGCCGGTGCCGCGCCGGGGAGCCGAAGAGGCGTTGCTCGTGGTGTTCGGGGCCTCGGCAGGTCTGGGTCTCGGCCGTCTGGTGGTCACCCCGATGGCGTCGGTCGACACCTTGCAGTGGATCTCGATGCCGCTGACGCTTGTCCTCGGGGTCGTGATCGCGGTGGGGATGGTCCGCATACGCCGGCTGTCGACCCGACGGGCGGCGATGGCGACATGGGCGCACGACGCGGTGGGTGATGTGCGGTCACAGATCGAGCAGGAGATCATGCGGCAGGTCTCGAGTGCCGAGTCGGTCATCGGCGGCAGACTCACCCGCCACTACGAGAGGCGGTCGCAGGCAGCGGTCTCCCGGATCGCCGAAGTTGACCGCGAGATCAGGCGGGTGCGGCAGGCGGCGGTCGGCCGTCGCAACGGCGACCTCGCGAAACTTGCAGCTGCGGCCGACGCCCGGGACCGACTCGACCCCCTCCTCGAGGCGATCGGACACTGATCTGACTCGACCTCTCGCTCGACCCTCGGTGGGCGGGAACCGTGCCGACGTGTTCCGCGTCCAACCCACCGGGACACTTCTTCTTCGACGGGCGGGTGGGTGCACGGTATGGACAACGACTTCCTTGCCGGATGCGGCGACGACCAGAATGAGCCGGTGTTTGTTCATCCGGCCTCGGCGCCGCCCATCGACGGTATCTACGACAACCTCTGGATCGTCGAGAACGACAGGGTCTGGGATCTCGGGCCCGCCGACATCGACACCGACGCCGACGGGATCGCGGATTCGCTCACGAGGCCAGGACCAGCTGGTTTGACCGTGTACACCGATAGTGATCGTGACGGTCAGGTGGATCTGATCACAGAGGTGCGTGGCGACGGCGGTTACAGCTCGCATCGGCTGGACCCCGCGACGGGGGAATGGACGGCCACCGACGTCGGTCGTCTCAGATAGTTCGGCTGGTCAGCGCGTTGTGGGGCCGACTACAATGTTCGTCACTCACACGGTGAGATGTGCCCTGATACACGCCCCGATTGATGCCAGCGGGTACGCCCGAAGTAATCTGAATAAAAGGCCGCCACGGAGGGGCTGACCGGCGCAGACGATGAGCCCATGCGGTTCCTGCGCCCGTCGGTCACCGGTAGGAGAGATGACACATGACTTCAGCAACCATTCCCGGTTTGGATCCCGACAGCGCGCCGACGTCGCACGCCGAACTGTTGGCCTGGGTGCGAGAAGTCGCAGAACTCACCGAACCGGAGCGGGTTGTCTGGTCTGACGGCTCTGACGACGAGTGGGATCGCCTCACCACCCAGCTCGTCGCCGCCGGGACCATGACCAAGCTGGACGAGAAGAGGAAGCCCAACTCGTTCCTGGCCAACTCCGACCCCGCTGATGTCGCACGCGTGGAATCACGCACCTACATCTGCTCGAAGAACGAGATCGACGCCGGTCCCACGAACAACTGGGTCGATCCGACCGAGATGCGCGCGACGATGACCGAGCTCTACCGCGGCAGCATGCGCGGCCGCACCATGTATGTCATCCCGTTCTGCATGGGACCGATCGGCTCCGACGACCCCAAGCTGGGCGTCGAGATCACCGACTCCGAATACGTCGTGCTGTCGATGCGTGTGATGACCCGGGTCGGCCCCGAGGTCGTCGCGGCGCTGGGCGAGGACCGCTTCTTCGTCAAGGCGTTGCACTCACTGGGCGCCCCACTCGAGGCCGGCCAGGAAGACGTGCCGTGGCCGTGCAACGAGACCAAGTACATTACCCACTTCCCGGAAGACCGCGAGATCTGGTCGTACGGTTCGGGTTACGGCGGTAACGCGCTCCTGGGCAAGAAGTGCTACTCGCTGCGCATCGCGTCGGCCATGGCCCACGACGAGGGCTGGCTCGCAGAGCACATGCTCATCCTCAAGCTGATCAGCCCGGAGGACAAGGCGTACTACATCGCCGCGGCGTTCCCGAGCGCCTGTGGCAAGACCAACCTCGCGATGATCCAGCCCACCATCCCCGGGTGGCGTGCCGAGACCCTCGGTGACGACATCGCCTGGATGCGGTTCGGCGAAGACGGCCGTCTGTACGCGGTCAACCCGGAGTTCGGCTTCTTCGGTGTCGCGCCCGGTACCAACTACAGCTCCAACCCCAACGCCATGAAGACCATGGAGGCGGGTAACACCATCTACACCAACGTCGCGCTCACCGACGACAAGGATGTCTGGTGGGAGGGCCTCGAAGGCGACCCCCAGCACCTCATCGACTGGCGCGGGAACGACTGGACCCCGGACTCGGATACACAGGCAGCGCACCCGAACTCGCGGTACTGCACCCCGATGAGCCAGTGCCCGATCATGGCGCCCGAGTGGGATGACCCGCAGGGTGTGCCGATCTCGGCGATCCTGTTCGGCGGCCGGCGCAAGACCACCATCCCGTTGGTGACCGAGGCCCGCAGCTGGCAGCACGGCGTGTTCATGGGCGCCACCGTCGGCTCGGAGCAGACCGCAGCAGCCGAGGGCACCGTCGGTGCCATCCGCCGCGACCCCATGGCGATGCTGCCGTTCCTCGGCTACAACGTCGGCGACTACCTCAACCACTGGATCGACCTCGGCAAGAACGCCGACGAGTCCAAGTTGCCGAAGGTGTTCTACGTCAACTGGTTCCGTCGCGGCGACGACAAGCGCTTCCTGTGGCCAGGATTCGGTGAGAACAGCCGCGTGCTGAAGTGGATCGTCGAACGCATCGAGGGCAAGACCAGCGGTGTCGAGACCCCCATCGGAATCGTGGCGACGCCCGAAGCGCTGGACCTCGACGGCTTGGACGTCTCCGAAGCCGACGTCGCCGAAGCGCTCGCGGTGAACCCCGATGAGTGGCGCGGTGAAATCCCGTCCATCGAGGAATGGTTCGACTTCGTCGGCGAGAAGCTGCCGTCGGGCATCCGGGACGAGTTCGAGGCGCTCAAGCACCGGCTCGGCGCCGATTCTTGATCCTTCAAGTCACTTCTGAACGCGCGCAGGCGAGGCCGCACCGGTAGCGTCCCGCTCATGAGGCGAGCGAAGCTGCGCGGTGTATTGGCAACGGCCACAGGAGTTGTCGCGGCCACGCTGGCAGCGGGTCTGATTGCACCCGTGAACGCTGCGGCAGCACCTGTGGTGTCCGCGAAGTTCCTGTCGACGACAAACCTGCCGTTCGACTGGATCCCGGCGCCCGCCCGCTTCGGGGGCATCTCCGGCATCGACGGTGACGGTCGTGGCAACTACTCGGTGATCACCGACGACACCGGCGCCAATGGACCCACCCGTTACTACGACGTCAGCGTTCCACTCAACCGCGACGGCATGTCGGTCGGCGCCCCCGCGCTGGTCGGCGGTGGTGTGGTGCTGGGGCCGAACAACATCCCGATGCTGCCCGGCTCCGGCTACGAGTTCGAGGCCATCAGGCACTACGGCGACTCGTTGATCGTCGCCAGTGATGGGCCCGAGCCGTTCATCCGGATGGTCTCGGCCCCAGGGCTCCATCAGCGGGACTTCGCGCTCCCCGCCGCGTATGTCCCCAAGAAGGGCAGTGGGCTGCGGGGGCACCTGGGTCTGGAATCCCTGGCGGTGAGCGAGGGCGGCCTCATCAGCACCATCACCGAGAACTCACTCGCCCAGGACGGCCCACGGCCCAGCCTGTCCGCAGGCACCAGCTCGCGGCTGCTGCAACTACGTGGCAACGGCAGTGTGAGCGGCGAGTTCGTCTATCGCACCGACCCGCTTGCCCCGGGTTCGTCGGGCCGGGCGTTCAAGGGTGTCTCGGAGGTGTTGGCCGTCAACAAGACCGACTTCCTGGTGCTCGAACGCGGTTACGATCCCGCTCGCAACTCCTACGACATCAAGATCTTCTGGACGACCACCAACGGCGCCGACCGGGTCACGGGTAAAGCCGCCCTGGCGGGGAGCGAGAAGGCAATGCCGAAGCACTTGGTCTACAACCTGAGCAGCTTGACGAATCTGAGGCCGGGCAACGTCGAAGGTCTGGCGTGGGGGCCGAGACTGTCGAACAATCGGCGCGCTCTTCTCGCCGTGTCCGACAACGGCTTCAACTCGCCTGCCGTACCCAACAAGCTGCACGTGATGGCCGTGCAATTCCCTCGCTGACCTGTATTCGCTGGACCGCGACCTCACTCTGCGGTACTACTGCGAGGGGGCCAAATCATCCTCACGGCCGATTCGTCGGCGGGATGTAGGGGAAAGATCAGGGTGGTCCCCGATGATTCGGCGATGGCATGGCAGTCAGTATTTGTACTGCCGGTAGCCAGGCATCGTGCATTAACTGACCGAGAATGAGAAAGGCCAGACATGACCGCCCCACCCACCGCAGTTGCGGCCCGCGCGACCGATCTGAAGAAGATCTACGGATCCGGAGACACCCAGGTGCATGCATTGGCGGGTGTCACCGCGGAGTTCGTCCGAGGTGAGTTCACGGCCATCATGGGCCCGTCCGGGTCCGGCAAGTCCACGTTGATGCACTGCCTCGCCGGACTCGACACCGCGACCAGCGGAACGGTGAGCATCGGCGACACCAATCTGACCGATCTCTCCGACAAGCAGATGACGCTCCTGCGCCGTGACCGGATCGGCTTCGTGTTCCAGTCCTTCAACCTGGTGCCGACCCTGACGGCTCGGGAGAACATCACGCTGCCGCTCGACATCGCCGGCCGCAAACCCGATCAGCAATGGTTCGACACCGTGATCGGGCGTCTCGGTATCGCCGATCGCCTGGGCCATCGTCCCAGCGAGCTGTCCGGTGGCCAGCAGCAGCGAGTGGCGTGTGCGCGGGCGCTGGTCGGGCAACCCGAGATCATCTTCGGTGACGAGCCGACCGGCAACCTCGACTCCCGGTCTTCGGGCGAGGTGCTCAGCATTCTTCGCGCCGCGGTCGACGAGTTCGGCCAGACCGTTGTGATCGTCACCCACGACCCCCGTGCGGCGAGCTATGCCGACCGGGTGGTCTTCCTCGCCGACGGTCAGATCGTGCAGGAACTCCGCAATCCCGATGCAGACGAGATCTTCGAGTACATGAAGAACCTCGACGAGACCCCGTCGACCGGAGGCTTCTCGCGCGCTCCCAAGGAACTGTGATGGCGTCGAATGCGATGCGCAGGGTCTCACTGAGAAACCTTGGCGCGCATAAGCTTCGCCTTGTCCTGACTGTTCTGTCGGTCGTGTTGGGTACCGCTTTTGTCGCCGGTTCGATGATCTTCACCGCGACCGTGTCCAGCGCCTTCGACGGGATCTTCGACAAGGTCGCACTCGGTGTGGACACCCAGATCTCACCGGAGGACTCCAATTCGTCGGGTGTGCCCGATTCGGTCCTCACCCAGATCGAGGACAACAAGGCCGAGCTCGGAGTGGCGAAGGTGTTGCCGCAGTACAGCGGTCCGGCCACCATCGCCAAGGCCGACGGCAAGGCGTTGCAGACGGGCGGCGCGCCCAGTGTGGGCAGTGCCTTCCAGTCGCCGGACCAACGGCTGTCCGACACCGAGAGCAATCTCATCGACGGCCGTGCTCCGGCTGCCCCCAACGAGATCGCTCTCAACGATTCGTCCGCCGACGAGGCCGACCTGAAGCTCGGGTCGACCACCAAGGTGGCGGTGGGCCGTGGCAGCGGGGCGCCGATGGAGGTGACGGTGGTCGGCATCCTCGACGTGCCGGGCGCCACCAGCGGATTCACCAGTATCCAGTTCCAGGAGGAGACTGCCAAAGACCTGTTCACCGACGGCTCGCATTCGCAGGCGATCGACCTGCAGGCGGTGCCGGGTGTCAGTCCCGAGCAGTTGAAGGAACGTGTCGCAGGTCTGATCGGCGACGACTACAAGCTGCGCACCGGCGACCAGGTGCGTCAGGACGAGAAGGACTCGATCAACCAGTTCCTCGACGTCTTCAACTACATCCTGCTGGCGTTCGCCGCGATCGGGCTCATCGTCGGCACGTTCATCATCTACAACACCTTCTCGATGATCGTGGCCCAGCGGGTGCGAGAGTTGGCCCTGCTCAGGGCGATCGGGGCCAGTCGCAAACAGGTCACCCGTTCGGTGCTCCTCGAGGCGTTTGTCGTCGGCCTGATCGGCGCGCTGGTCGGACTGGTCACCGGCATCGGGATCGCGGCGGTGCTACGCGCCGTGACGTCCTCGACGGGACTGCCCACCGCGTCGCTCCAGGTCGGTCCGTCGGCGATCATCGCCTGTCTGTTGGTGGGCATCGTGGTGACGATGGTCAGTGCGTATGCGCCGCCAGGCGGGCGTCGAAGGTGTCGCCCGTGGAGGCGATGCGCGAGAGCCTCACCGATGGTCAGGCGTCACTCAAGGTGCGCACCATCGCAGGCATCGTGCTGGCGGTCATCGCATTGGCGCTGCTGGCGATCGGTACCTCCGGTGAGGGGTCCGGAGCTGCGAGCATCGTCGGACTCGGTGCCCTGGTGATGATCTTCGCGGTGGTGTTCGCCGCGCCTGCGTTGTCGCGTCCGGCGGTCACCGCGCTCGGCGCGGTGCTGGCTAGGCCCTTCGGCAAGATCGGTCAGCTTGCGCGTACCAACGCTGTCCGCAATCCGAGGCGTACTGCCGCAACAGCTTTCGCGTTGACACTCGGTTTGATGCTGGTTGCGGTGATCGGCACTCTCGGTTCGACATTCAAGGGCACGATCGACGATGCGATCGACACCGGACTGACGGCGAATCTGCTGGTGTCCGGCGATCAGGGCAGCGGGTTCTCGCCCCTGGTGGTGGAGGCCATCGCCGAGATCGACGGTGTCGAATCGGTTGTCGGCTTCGGGGGCATCCAGGCCGAGGTCGATGGTCAGGGTGTCTTCGGGTACTCGCCCGACGGTGACATGTACTCGGTCACCCCGTACGAGATGGTCGAAGGACCGCGAACGATCGAACCGGACGGCATGATCGTCGGCGAACGCACGTCGAAGGAGAAGGGCTGGGACGTCGGCGAGACGATCGAGTTCACGAACTACGACGGCACGGTGGTCCCGGTGAGGGTGACCGGCATCTTCAAGGACAACCCGCTGATCGATCCGTGGGCGATGGGCTCGGATGCCTACGAGAAGCTGATCCCGTCACCGCTGCGGCAAGAGGTCTTCGCCGCCATCAAGACGGTGCCGGGCGCCAACGTCGACGAGGTGAGCGACCGGGTCGAAGATGTCACCGCCGACTACCTGACGGTGAAGATCCGCACGCCTGCCGAGTTCAAGGGCGAGCAGTCATCGCAAATCGACCAGATGCTGAGCGTCCTCTACGGAATGCTCGGACTGGCGTTGGTGATCGCAGTCCTGGGCATCGTCAACACGCTCGCCCTGTCGGTGATCGAACGTAAACGTGAGATCGGGATGTTGCGGGCGATCGGGATGGCCCGCGCTCAACTACGGCGGACAATCTACGTCGAGTCGCTGTTGATCGCGATCTTCGGTGCGCTGCTCGGTGTGGTGCTGGGCGTGGCATTCGGCTGGGCTTTGGTACGCACCCTGAAGTACTGGGGTCTGGGTGCTCCGGTGTTGCCGTGGAGTCTGATCGTCGTCACGCTGGTCGGTGCGGCCGTTGTCGGAGTGCTGGCGGCCCTATGGCCGGCCTCACGGGCGGCGAAGACCAAACCGCTGGATGCGATCGACAACTAGTCCGCGACACCGCATACGCAAAACCCCCGCGCCGATCACGGCGCGGGGGTTTTGTCCGTTTTCCGGTCGGCGCGAGCGGGTAAGCGGGGCGCGAGGAGGACATCATGAGTACACATGGTCTGGTTTTCGCCCCGACACCTTTGCTGACGGTCACCATCGAGGCCGACGCCAGCGACGCTGCGGAGCTGCACGTCCACGCCGGAGGGCAGGGCTTCTGGATCGCCCGGATGATGGAGACGCTCGGCCTGAACACCACGCTGTGTGGGGTGTTCGGCGGCGAGGCCGGAAAGATACTGCGCCCGCTCATCGAAGGTGAGGGCGTCGCGGTGCGAGGCGTCGCGATGGGCGGCGAGAACGGCTCGTACGTCCACGACCGGCGCAGCGGCAACCGCCTCGAAGTGGTGAGTGTGCGTCCGCAAGTGCTCACCCGGCACGAGGTGGACGACCTCTTCAGCAACTGCCTTGCCGAGGGTCTCACCTCGGGCGTCGCGGCACTCGGCGGCCCCCATGAGGACGGAGTGATCCCGGACGAGACCTACGGACGCCTGGCTGCAGATCTGACGGCCAACGGGATCCCGGTGGTGGCCGACCTGTCCGGCCCGACCTTGCAGAGCGCGCTCGAAGGTGGCCTCGACATCCTCAAGGTGAGTCACGAAGATCTCGTCGAGGACGGGTTCGCGAAGTCGGAGAAGCCTGCGGATCTCGCCACCGCGATGGAGGAACTCGGAGAAAAGGGCGCCAGGGTGGTGGTGATCTCCCGAGGTGAGGAATCCACGTTGGCCTGGGAGGACGGCCAGTTCTGGGAGGCCATCGCGCCGCCCGCCCAATCGGTCGATCATCGGGGTGCCGGCGACTCGATGACCGCTGCGCTGGCCGTGTCGACCGCGCAGGGTGAGTCCCTCGAGTCGGGACTGCGGCTGGCGGTCGCGGCGGGTGCGGCAACGGTGACCCGGCGAGGGCTGGCGACGGGCCACGGCGAGGTGGTCCGGAAGTTGGCCGAACGAGCCGAGGTCCGCAAGGTGGACCGCCCCGGAAAGGGCACCTCGTGAAGGTGCTGATCACCAACGACGACGGTATCGACCGCGCCGGGATTCACGTGCTCGCGCGGGTTGCGACTGACCTGGGTCTCGACGTGGTGGTCGCCGCGCCCGACCGGGAACGCAGCGGCGCGAGCGCGTCGCTCAGTGCCATCGAAGACGGCGGTCGCTTGCGGATGCGAGCCACCGACCTGACCGAGTTGCCCGACGTGACGGCTTACGCCGTGGACGCGTCGCCTGCCCTCATCGCTTTTGTCGCGTGCGATGGAGCTTTCGGGTCACCTCCGGATCTGGTGTTCTCCGGGATCAATCACGGGCCCAACACCGGACACGCGATCTTGCACTCGGGGACGGTCGGTGCGGCGTTCACCGCTGCCGCCCACGGCGCTGCGACGTTGGCGGTGTCGGTGGACGCCACCGAGCCCCGCGATTGGGACTGCGCGGCCGAGGTCGCGCGTGTCGCAGCAGCGTGGGTGGTCGACAAGGCCCAGCCCGGTTCGGTGCTCAACGTCAACATCCCCGATCTGGCCAGAGCGGATCTGAAGGGGCTGCGGCGGGCATCGCTTGCACCGTTCGGGGCCGTGCAGGCCCGGATCGGGGAACGAGATGAGGAGTCGGTGGCGGTGACCTTCGATGAGATCCGTGCCCAGGAGCAGGACGACAGCCCGCCGGGTTCAGATGCCGCCCTCATCGCGGACGGGTGGGCGACGGTGACCGCCCTCCGGGTCCCGCCGATCGAGGCCCCGGACACCGACCTCGACGGGCTTGTCCTATAGCGGATTGGTCGGGTCGGCCTTACGGAGCAGGAGCACCAAGTTGGTGCCCAGTACTTCCCGGATCAGTGGCACCTTCATCACCCACCACAGCCGCCCCGGGAGATATCGCGGAAAGGCGGCCACCAGTGTCGCCTCGCTCGGCGGCACCGAACGTGCCCACCGCAGCCCGTCGGCGGCGGTGACCTTGAACAACGATGTGCCGTAGAGGTTCTTGGGCCGGTGGCCGTGCTTTCTGGTGTACCAGCGGGCCGCCCGGGCACCGCCGAAGTAATGGGTCAGACCCATCTCGTGGCCGCCGAACGGTCCGTACCAGAGGGTGTAGCTGAGCAGGACGAGGCCGCCGGGGCGAGTGACCCGCAGCATCTCGCGGGCCATGGACCAGGGCTCGGCGACGTGTTCGGCGACGTTGGACGAGTAGCAGATGTCCACCACGGCGTCGGCGATCGGCAGTGCAGTCCCCGACCCGCGGACACCGGCCTGCTGGGGGAGACCGGCGGCATGCATCTCGTCGGGGTCAGGTTCGACCGACACGTAGTGGGCTCCGCGACGCCGGAACACCTCGGCGAAGTAGCCGGGACCGCCTCCCACATCAAGGACAACCTTGCGGTCGAGGCCGGCCGGGCCGCCGGGGTCGAGGCCAGTGACGCCGCGGTGCAGCGCCTCGATCAACTCCACCGAGTCATCGGCAAGGGCGCCGTAGAAGCGGTCGGGGTCGGACTGCTCGTACCGGAAGTGGTTCAGCAAGGTGGCCGAACGGACCACCGTGGCGCGCTGACGGGCACGGCGGGTGGTGTCTTTCACCAGCGAAACGATACGGGTCGGACGTCGGTGGTGATCCGGCCGCTACCCTGGCCAGCAGTGAAAAACGAACAACCTGACAACGTCGCCCACGGTGAGTCCACCGCGCCCGTCCGCGAGGTGCTGTTGCTGTGCTGGCGCGACTCCGACCACCCGCAGGGTGGCGGCAGCGAACGCTACCTCGAGCGCATCGGGGCCGAACTCGTCCGCGACGGGGTGCGCGTGACCCTGCGGACGGCCGGCTACCCGGGGGCGGCGCGCACGGAGATCCGTGATGGCATCCGGGTCTCGCGCGGCGGTGGCCGGCTCAGCGTGTACCCGCGGGCGCTTGCGGCGATCGTTGCCGGCCGGCTCGGCCGTGGACCGATGGCCGGGCTTGATCCCGACGTGGTGATCGACACCCAGAACGGCATTCCCTTCTTTGCCCGCTGGGTGATGCGCGCGCCGGTGGTGGTTCTGGTGCATCACTGCCATCGCCGCCAATGGCCGGTCGCAGGCGCCGCGATGGGCCGGATCGGATGGTTCATCGAATCCCGCCTGTCACCGTGGGTGCATCGAGATTCGCAGTATCTGACCGTGTCGTTGCCGTCGGCCGAAGATCTCGTCTCGCTCGGTGTGGACGCCGGGCGGGTGTCGGTGGTGCGCGCAGGCACCGACCCGTCACCTCACGTCGATGTCGAACCGGATCCTCGCCGGCTGGTGGTGCTCTCGCGGCTGGTGCCGCACAAACAGATCGAACACGCGCTCGAGGTGATGGCCCAGCTCGCGACCACCCATCCGGACGTGACGTTGGACGTGGTGGGCGACGGCTGGTGGTCGACCCGTCTTCGTGAACGCGCGACCGAACTCGGTGTCGACCGGCGCGTGAGTTTTCACGGGCATGTCAGCGAGTCCGACAAGCACCGCATCCTTGCCGGGTCGGCGCTACATCTGATGCCGTCGCAGACCGAGGGGTGGGGACTTGCCGTTGTCGAGGCCGCGGGCCATGGTGTGCCGACCATCGGGTATCGATCTTCTCGAGGTCTCACCGACTCCGTGGTCGACGGCGTGACCGGACTGCTCGTCGACGACCTCGACGAGTTGGTCTCGGCCACAGCGGAATTGCTTGATGAGCCGGCGCGGTGCCGGGAACTCGGCGACAAGGCGCGTGAACGGGCCGGGGACTATTCGTGGTCGGCGGCGGCCGCCCGGGTGAAATATGTTCTGGCCGAAACGGTCTCAGGGCGACGTGTGTCGGGGCTCGTCAGAGATCGAGTGCCGCACCGGGTTTCACCTTGAAGCTCGGCATGTCTTCGAGTGACACCGTGGCCTCGTAGGTGCGGTCGTAGCCGGTCGCGCTGATCTTCCATCCGTCTGCCGTCCGGATGTAGCGGTCGTTGTAGAACGCCGCCCCGAAGAGCATGAAGTTGAAGTCCGCGACGATGACCCGGTCCTGCAGGTACCACCGGCCCGTGGCCTCGTTGCCGTCGACGGTGATCTCTGGGTGGTCGACTCGATGCTCGGTCAACACCGCGGCCCCGAGCGACGACTTCATGAAGTCGACGAGCTGGGCGCGGGTGGTGAACGACAGGCTGTCGCCGTAGTCGCCGGTGACGTCTTCGGCCAGGGTGGTCTCGAACTCCTCCCACGCCTTGGTGTCCAAGGCACGGAGATATCGGTATTTGAGCTGTTTGATCGCTTCGATCTGTGTGAATGTTTCGAGCTCGTCCACTGCCTAGAGCCTCTTTCGGTGCGCCGTTCGGTGGGGCCATTTCAGCACAGCTGCGAGTAATCCATTGGCGATCAGCACAATCCACACCAGATGGGCAACCCACAGCGAGCCCCGCTCGACTGTTGAGGGCTCGCCGATTGCACTGTGCAAACGATCGACGTCCACCCGATAGACGCGCAGATCGGCACCGTCGAAGACGAGGTCGAGCTGGGCCAGGGTGCGCGGGGCCGCGTCGATGGCGGAATCGCCCTCGACGAGAACCCATCCGACGCCCAGTGCTGCGAGCGCCTGCGGTGACGATCCGGCGAGGAGTGCTTCCTCGGCTCGGGTGGCCCGTGAATCGGGTCGGTCGACACTGAGGCCATCGACGATCAGCTCACCCGATTGCAGGACGTCGGCGCGCAGGAGTCTCGGGGCAGGATCCAGGGACACCGAATCGGCGAAGGCGTACTGGCGGTTGGTCCCCACCGGGAGCACCAGCACATCGCCATGCCCGGACGTGATGGTGTCGGCAACTGCGTGCCAGTCGCCGGGGTAGCGGATCGGGGTGAGCGAGTTGCCCACACCCCACGCGAGGTCGGGCAGTGGGGCGACGATCAGGGCGGAGGCGACGACGGCGGCAAACCCCTTGGGCACGTGTCGGCCGGCCGATTGGACGGCTGACGCGGCAGCCAGCGCGTATGCCGGAACCGCGAGGGCGATCCATTTCTGGGTGTCGCGCAGCAGGCCGGTGCCGGGCACCGTATCGACCAGCCATTCCAGGATCGCCATGCCGAACGGCGTGGCCGCGAGGGCGACCAGGACAACCGAACCGGCCGCAAGGCCGCCCGCTGCCCTGATCACCGGGTTGCGACGGCGGTGCCACAGTCCCGGGAGCCCGGCGAGGACAACAACCAGGAGGGCGGCGGTGGCCACCAGCGCCCACGGCGAGGTCCGGCTCTCGGGTACGGCGTCGGCGTTCCACACGCCACCGAGGCCCAGCAGCGAACCGGCCGTTCCGAGCCACGGCTCCGCGCGGGCCGCGAACAGCGCGACGGATCCTGGATCAGCCGTGCCGGTGCCCGCACCCAGGAACGATGCGGTCAGCCACGGGAGGGACGCCGCCGCCCAGAGCACGGACGCGGTCAGCGCCATCCGCCAGTCGCGCCGGGCAAGCGCCGGGATGACCAGACCGGCGAGCAGCACAAGTCCGGCGAGTAGCGAACCGGTCGGCGTGATCCCGGCGACGGCGAGCCAGCCCGTCAGCACCGACCAGCGAGCCCAGCCGCCACCGCGGCGGACGTCGACCGCGGCGACCAGGATCCATCCGAGCGCTGCGTAGCCGACGAGAAGACTCCACTGGCCCTGCAGAAGGCGTTCGGCCACATAGGGATTCCAGACGGCGGTGACCGTGGCCGCCAGCATGCCGGGTGTCCCCGCCGCGGGCAGGACGCGCCGAGCCAATCGGCCGTACCCGACGCCGGCCAGCACGATGGCCGCGAAAGTCAGTGCCTTGACCACGATTCCACCGTCGATCACGCCGGAGGCGACGGCGATCAGCCAGTCCTGCGGCACGGCCCGCGGCGCAGAATCGGACAAGCCGAGTGCCGAGTCGGTGACGAACGAGCGGGGAGTACTGACCATGTCACGGATCAGCAGGTATCCCGGACCGAAGACGGGCCCGAGGATCGCCATCGACAGGGCGATGCTGGTCAGCCACAGGCTGAGCCAATGCCTGCGGGTCATGCATGGACCCTAACAAGCGCTAACGGAACACCTTCGCCAGTCGGGAGACGGCCTCACCGATGACGGGCACCGGCGTCTCCCCGAACGTCAGGCGCAGGTGAGAGTGGTCGGATTCGGCGGGAAACCACGGCGTTCCCTCGCCGACCATGACGCCTTCGGCGTGAGCGGCCGCCGCCACGTCCCGATCGTCGAGCCCGTCCGGGAGTCGCACCCACAGATGCATGCCGCCACGGGGCACCGCGGCGACCTCGATCTGTGGGATCAACCGCCCCAGGGATCCCAGGAGGGCATCCCTGCGCTCTCCGAGTGCCCGGCGCACCTGCCGGTTGTGCCGGGGCCACGCGGGGGAGTTGAGGAACTCGACGGCGGCCTCCTGGACGGGGCCGGCCACGTAGAAGTCGTCGAGCATCTTGGCCGCCCGCAGCCGCGCCAGTGCGGGTCCCCGAGCGCACAGGGCGGCGACCCGCATCCCGGGCCCGACGGGCTTGGTGAGCGAACGGATGTGCACCACATGGCCATTGGGATCCTGTGCCGTCAACGGCGGGGGTGGGTCACCGTCGATGCCGAGGTACCGCGCGTAATCGTCTTCGATCACGAACAGTGAATGCTGTTCGGCCAGTTCGATGATCTGCCTGCGGCGATGTCCGGCCAGCGTCACCCCGCTCGGATTGGCGAACGCCGGCTGCACCACGAGCAGCCGGCTGCCGGTGCGGGCGATCGCGTCGGCCAGCAGGTCGGTCCGGATACCTTCGGAGTCCATGGGCACGGGAATGACCTCGGCGCCATGACTGCGGACGATCGCGATGAGCCCCGTGTACGTGGGGCTCTCGACGATCACGGACTCTCCTGGCCGGATCAGCGCGCGGACCGCCACCGACAGCGCGGTCTGTCCGCCGGCGGTCACGATCACCTCCGACGCGTGGATGGCGTCGATCTCGGATGCGAACCAGCGGCG
Organism: Williamsia sp. DF01-3; assembly: GCF_023051145.1. NCBI lineage: Bacteria > Bacillati > Actinomycetota > Actinomycetes > Mycobacteriales > Nocardiaceae > Williamsia > Williamsia sp. DF01-3. Next base: position 5,077,168 of record NZ_JALKFS010000005.1, on the reverse strand, counting down.
CAGTTCCGGACTGCCCTCGATGGGGTAGCGGCCCCAGCTCCGGGAACGTTTGATCGCCCGGGTCATGGCGGCGTCGAGTGCGGCGTGAGGCAGCAGTTCGTCGTCGAGATACCCGCCTTTGAGCCGGACGACCTCGGACCCGGGGACACGCCACAGGTCGAGCGTGCGGGAGAGCTCGGGCGGCATCCGGGCGCCCAGTACCGATTCCTGCCACGAGGTGTCGGCCGGCGAGCGCGGTGGCGCCGCGGCTGCGACAAAGGATCCGGCACCCGGTCTGACGTCGACGAGACCTTCGGTGGCGAGATCGCGCAGAACCCGCTGCACGGAGTTGGGCGAGACGCGATGCTGCTCCTGCAGCGACCGTACCGACGGGAGCCGGGTACCCGGCGTGCTCTGAGTGATCAGGGCACGCAGACTTTCGGTCAGGACCGATACTCCGCTATCGTTGTACATGAAGATCAACGATAACAGTTCGCGGTTTTCGGCGATAGCAGATAACGGACGTCGAAAGTCGTCCGCTCATGCCGGCGTGCTGCTGGGTGGTCTCGGTGTTCTGGCTTTCAGTTTCTCGCTGCCCGCCAACAAACTCGCCGTCGCCGGAATCGATGCGGTGGGGGTCACGGTCTGGCGGGCGGCGCTGGCCGGGCTGCTCGCGCTGGCGTATGTGCGGATCGTCGGGGCGCAGCGTCCGGCCCCGCACGACCTCGCCGCCTTGCTGTGTTCCGGTCTGGGTGTGGTCGTCGGTTTCCCGCTGTTCTCCTCGCTGGCGCTGGAGAGGATCGACTCGGCGACCGGTGCGGTGATCCTGGGACTGCTGCCGGCCATGACCGCCACATTCGCGGCGTTGCTGGGCGGAGAGCGACTGCCATGGCTCTTCTGGGTCGCGACCGGCGCCGGCGTGCTCGTCCTCTGTGCGTTCCTGGTCTCGACGAGTCCTGATGCGCTGTCCGGGTTCGCGCTGAGCTGGGGTCACCTGTGGATGGTGCTCGCGACGGTCAGTGCCGGGTTCGGATACGCGGTCGGCGGAACCCAGGCAAAACGGATCGGCGGAGCGCAGAGCATCTCGTGGTCGCTGGTGCTGCTGCTGCCGATATCGGTTCCGTTGTGCGCGCTCACCGCCGCGACGGGCTCGTTCTCGCTGACCGGCCCGGTGGTGATCGGGATGTTCTACATCACCGTCATCTCCCAGTTCCTCGGGTTCTTCGCCTGGTACGGAGGGCTGGCACGCGGTGGTATCGCCCGCGTGGGGCAGATCCAGCAGGTGCAGCCGCTGCTCACCATCGCGTGGTCGGCGCTGCTGCTGGGCGAACACCTCGACCGGTGGATCTACCCGGTGGGTGTGGTGCTGGGCCTGCTCGTGTGGATCGCGCAGCGTGCGCGGTTCCGCGAAGCCGCACGCACCGCCCCACCTGTGCCGGCGCCCGCCGCATCTGTTGCGAACGAGCCTGTCTCCCTGCGCCGCTGATCGCTCCTGCGAGACTGAACCCATGGCGATGGGTGCGATGGCGGGAGTGGGTGGCGTGGCCGCCGGCACGATGGTCGCCAACATCTGCGCCTACCTCATCCACCTACCGGCCACCCGGTGGTTGTCGCCCGCAGAGTACGGCGAGTTCGCAGTGCTGCTGCAGGCGATGCTGGTGCTGGGTGTCCCGGCGCTGGCTCTGCAGGTCGTGATCGCCCGGGAGGTGGTGCGAAGGCGTGCTGTTGCCGACCTGATCTCGATCACCCTGCGGACCACTGCGGCGGTGCTGGTGGCCGCGGCCGTCGCCGTACCGGTGGTGATGGCGGTGGCCGATACCGGCCTGGCGGCCACGATCGCAGCTTTCTCAACCGCACCCCTGCTGGTTCTGATCGCTGCCGGTCAGGGCATATTGCAGGGCGGACAACGGTTTTCGGTGCTGTCGTGGGTGCTGGCGGGTGTGGGTGTGGCCCGCACCGTGCCCGGTGTGGTCGCGTTGGCGGTCGGCGCGGGCGCGGCCGGTGCCCTCACCGCAACCGCGGTCGGCGCAGCCATCGCCGCTGCCGTCATCTGGCTGATCGTGTTGGCGGACAAGCCTGCCGACAGCGCGATGTCCGACGGTTTGGCGCTGCGGCTCGTGCTGCACGCCTCGCAGGTCCAGCTTGTGTTGATCGCACTGTCGTCAGTGGATCTGCTCGCCGCCCGGCCGATCCTCGGCGAATACGACGCGGGGGTGTACGCACTCGGGACCATCGCCACCAAGGCGGCGTTCTGGTTGCCGCAGGCGATCGGCGTGGTGCTGTACCCACAACTCGCAGACGTCGCGAAGACGGCCGGCGCCCTGCGTACCGCGGTCGGGTGGCTCACGGCCATCGCCGCGACCGTGGTGGTCGGTGCGGCGATCTGTGGGCCACTGGTTCCGGTGATCGCCGGTGAGGACTACCGGCCTGTCGCCCCGATCCTCTGGTTGTTCGCTCTCACCGGGAGCGCGCTGTCGGTGCTGCAGGTGGGCCTTCTGGCGGCCATCGCGCGCGACCGCACCTGGATCGGCCTGCTGAGCTGGACGGTGCTCGCCATCGAGGTGGTGCTGGTGGTCACCGTCGCACACAGCATCGTCACGCTCGCCGTGATCGCTGCGAGCTGCGCGGTGGTCGGAACGGTGTCGACGCTGGTTGCGCTGAGCGCCACCCGGACGCAAGACCGCGGTCGTACTGTGGATGCATGAGCATCCGCCTCGGCTATCAGATCCCCAATTTCTCCTACCCCGGCACCACCGCAGAGCTGTTCCCCACAGTCATCGCGCAAGCGCAAGAAGCCGAAAGATCCGGTTTCGACACCGTTTTGGTGATGGATCACTTCTATCAACTGCCCGGCATCGGAGCCCCCGACGAGCCGATGCTCGAGGCCTACACCGCTCTGGGTGCCCTCGCCACGGCCACCTCGACGATCAACCTGTCGACGCTGGTCACCGGCAACACCTACCGCAATCCCGCGATGCTGGCCAAGACCATCACCACGCTCGATGTGGTCAGCGGGGGCCGGGCGATCCTCGGACTCGGTGCCGGATGGTTCGAACTCGAACACCACGAGATGGGTTACGAGTTCGGCACATTCACCGAACGCTTCGAACGACTCGAGGAAGCGTTGCAGATCATCGAACCGATGCTGCGCGGAGGCAAACCCGAGCTGGATGGCAAGTGGTACCAGGCGCACGGCACCCGCACCTCACCGCTGTTGCGCACCGACATCCCGATCATGCTCGGCGGAGGCGGCGAGAAGAAGACGTTCGGCCTCGCCGCCCGGTACGCCCAGCACCTCAACATCATCGCGGGAGTCGACGAGTTGCCTCGCAAGCTCGAGGCACTCGCGAAGCGATGCGAGGAAGCCGGCCGCGACCGCTCGACGATCCAGACCAGTTTCCTGGCGTTTGTCATCCTCGACCCCGATGGCGACAAGGCCCGCGCTCAGGCGGCAGATCTGCTGAAGGCCAGGGGAATCGACCGCGCCACCGCGACGGACGAGGAATGGGCGCAGGCAAACAGCAGGTTCTTCGTCGGTGCGCCCGACGAGGTCGCGGCACAGATCAAAGAACGCGTGATCGATGCCGGAGTGGACGGCGTCACCATCAACATGGTCACGAACGGTCACGTCCCCGGGATGGTGGAACTCGCCGGAAAAGCGTTGTCCCCGTTGTTCGCCTAGGCGGTGAGGCCGGCCCGCCGGACTATTCGCCGGGCCGGCGCCAGGGCTCGTCGCGATTGCGGCGCAGCGGATCATCCTGGGACTGGGGCACATCGGACTGGGGCACATCGGACTGGGGCACATCGGACTGGGGCACGTCGGATTGCTGCGGCGTGACCCAGCCCGGGTCGCCTGTCTGCGGTTGCTGCGCCGAACCGCCATCACCGATCCGTTGCTGATCCATGTACGGATAGTGGTCGCCGACCTCGGCGAAACCGTCCCCGCGGTCGTCGCGCACAGCGGGGATCTGACGGGTCTGATCGGGATCGTAGGGCTGTTGCTCGTGCGAACCCATCGGTGCGCCGGCGGGATAGACGTTGCCACGGTCGTCGCCCCGATACTGCCCGATCAGATCGGTGCGCTGCTGCTCGTTCGGGTCGTACGGCGAATCCGAAGCCGGTGCAGGGGTTTTCGGTCCTCCGCGCAGGAGCAACCACACGCCCGCAGCCAGCAGCAGGAGGCCGAGGATTCCGATCACGATGGGGATCCAGCGACCCCAGAGCTTGATCGGATCGTCGAGACTCTTGGCGTCACTGGCCAATTGCTCCTGGGTGCTCTGGTTGTACGAGAAGACGACGTCCAGTGCGGTCAATTTGTAATCGAGCATCTCCTGCGGGGAGTCCTCGCTGACGTTCAGCTTGAAGTACTGCTGGACGTGCTCACGTTCGTTGATGATCGTTCCGCTGACCGGATCGACGTACAGGTCGCGAGTGGTCTTCTGGATCAGCGAGGCAGGCAGCCGGTCGTTGTTCCGGGATCCCGGGAATCCGCCGTACCAGCCGGCAGGCTGGTCGATCGAGGTTCCGGCGAGCTGCTGATCGTTGGCATCGGTCAGGGTGCTCAGATCCATCTCGGGGACCTCTTGGGTGAAGTGATAGGTCTTCACGCCCTGGATTTCCTGCTCGTCGACAAAGGTCAACGGGTTGGTGGTGCGAGTCGGCAGATCGAAATAGAGGTAGCTGTCGTTCTTCTCGACGCCGAACGGGAACCGGTACTGCAGGCCCTTGCGGTCGGGGAGGCTGACGCTGTTCTCACCGGCGTCGACCTGCACCTCGCTCTGTCCGCCCCCACTGATCTGCGGTTCGGCAGTCTTGCGGTTGGTGGTGATGCGGTCACGGGTGGCGGTGAGCAGCGAGCTCATGCAACCGGAGTCGGCCCCGTCGGCGGGCGGGGTGACGGTCTCGTCGCCATCGGTGTACGAGTCGATGCGGACGGAGTTACCTGCTTGGAAGGTGACCTTGTCGGCATCGGCCGGGTCCACCACGAGCACGCGTTGCTGGTCGGTCAGGTGTGCGTCGGACACCTCGGCGCGGGGGCCTTCCAATGAGCAGCGGTTGAAGATCTTCGCCGGCAGCGCATCGCTGTTCGAGACACCCTGTTGCGCTTGACTGTCCGACACGCTGGTGATGTCGAGGTCCATCGGCGTCTTCTTCAACGTACCCACGTAGTAAAGGGGTAGCGCGATGGCGGCCACCAGCAGCAGAGCCCCCAGGAAGATCGCGACTGGTCCGGCAAGGTCTCTGGCAGACATCCGAGGCCCTGTAGCCATACGTCGGTTCTCCTTCAGGTCTTCGATCGGTGCAGCTGGAGGTTTCTTGCGAGACTAACAGCCGAGGTCGGCTGGAACGGGCACGTCAGGACAGGCGCAACGCGATCGGCCACCGGTACATTGGCTGATCATGCGTCCGGATCAGCAGGCCAAGGGCTTCGTCCCCGCGCTCGAGGGAATGCGGGCGCTGGCGGCCATCGGTGTGCTGACCACTCACGTCGCCTTCCAGACGGGTTCGGTGGGCGACGACGTACTCGGCTCGGTCTGGGGTCGCTTCGACATGGCGGTGGCCCTGTTCTTCGCGCTCTCCGGCTTCCTGCTGTGGCGGCCGCATGCCGCGGCAGCCCATGATCCGACCGCCAGGGTGCCCGGCCTGGCGCGGTACCTGCGTCACCGGGTTCTCCGGATCTGGCCTGCATACGTGGTGGTCGTGGTGGTGGTGCTCAGCCTGCTGCCGGACGCGCGCCCCGCAAGCGCGACGGTGTGGCTGGCCAATCTCACCCTCACCCAGGTCTACGTCCCGCTGACGCTGACGGCCGGATTGACGCAGATGTGGAGTCTGTCGGTCGAGGTCAGTTTCTATCTGCTGCTGCCGTTGTTCGCGTGGCTTCTGGTGTGGTTGCGTGGTCCGCGGGCACGGTGGCGGGTACCCGTCCTGCTGTCGGTCGCGGTGATCTGTCTGGCCTGGGCGTGGGTGGCCGAACAGCTCCCGCTGGCACAGGGCGTCGAGGCCAAGAACTGGCTTCCGGGTCACATGCCGTGGTTCATCGCCGGACTGGTGCTCGCCGAACTGGTGGTCGCACCGGCAGGCGGGGTGCTGAGCCGGGTCGGGTCGCGCCCGGTCGTCATGGCCGTGGTCGCAGCCGGGGCCTTTGCGCTCTCGTGCACCGAGCTCGCCGGGCCCACCGGTCTGGCCCCCCTTGCCCCGTGGCAGTTCGCCGTCAAGATCGTCCTCGGCGCGGTGCTGGGGTTCGCGCTGCTCGGCCCGTTGGTGCTCGGTGAGCCGCGACCGCACCGCATCCTCGATTCCGGGCCGATGCAGGCCCTCGGACGGTGGTCCTACTCGATCTTCATCTGGCATCTGGTGGTGCTGTCGGCGGTGTTCCCTCTGGCAGGTGTCCTCCCGTTCTCCGGATCGATGCCTGCCGTGTGGGCCCTGACCGTCCTCCTCACGATCGGCATCTCGGCCGCCAGCTACGCGTGGGTCGAAGATCCCGCGCGGCGGTGGCTGCGTCGGTGGGAAGCCAGATCAGGTAGGACGGCGGCGGCGCACTCGGAGCCGAATCAGCCACCGCGGCACGGCGATGGCGTTCCACGCCAGGATCACCAAGGCCAGCAAAGCCGGTAGCTGAACCCACCAGTCCCAGCCGTTGTACCCCAGCGACGACCGCCAAGGTCCTGCGGCGAGGCCGAACGTCGCGGCCATCATCAGCGCGGCCACCCATGCCGGTGCACTCCACCGTATGCGCAGCCGTGGGCGGGTGATGAGCACCGCGGTCTGTGCGGTCGCGACCGCGGCGGCGATCACGAACCCGATCGGCCCGGTCAGCAGGAACACAGCGGCGCCCAAGAACAACGGGCCAGCCAGAGTTGCCCGCAAGGGGCGTGAAACCGGAAGCGAGAGAGGTGTTGTGGTTCGGCGGGGCCAGAACGTCATCGCGAACAACAGCACGACCAGGCCGAGTCCGACACCGATCGACCACCGGTACGGACGATCGAGAGGAAAGGTGAGGTCGATCGTGCCGGCGTACCCGGCGGGGATGATCCAGCCCTGCTGCCAACCACCCACGACGACGGGCGTCAGTTCGCGTCCGTCCGCATGTGCCTGCCTGCCGACGTTCTCACTCTCGGGCACGATGAGCACCCGTTCCTCGGCTGACGATTCGACGGTGACGCTGCGATCGATCGCCTCCCACTCCTCGACGGAAACCGGTGTCGGGATCGCGCGTGGTGTGGGACCGGCGGTGAGGCTCACACCGGTGACTCTGAACGCATCGCCGGGGTTGACCATCAGTTCCTGCTCGCCCGCAGGTAGCGCGATCCGGTCAGAGCCGCACGGGGTGGCCCGAATGGGCTCGCCGGAACGCAGCTGCTGAACCGTTGCCGACAGCGAGAAGCGCTGCGCCACACCGGCGATCGTGAGGCCCGGACCCTGGTCACAACTCACGTCGATCCGTCGGTCCGGGTCGGCCACCGGTGGCGCATCCCCGAGGACGCCGATCTCCGAGATGCCGGTGGGCGACACCTCGGCGAACCCGAGACTGTTCACGTCGAGCACCTCGTCCTTCTCCAGCACGGTGATCGTGATCGTGGAGGTGACATGGGGATCGAGTTCAATGGTGCCATCGGCGGGGATGTCACGGACCTGCCTGCCGTTGCCCAGGTCGATGGCCAGTCGTTGCGGGCGTGCCGGGAACTGGCCCGGTGGCACAGTGATCCGCAACCCATCGACCTCGCGTGGGGTCGGGAGGGTGAGTCGCAGGGTGGGGCGCTCGGCCGTCGGGCCGTTGTCCCTGGCGATCCAGGTGGTCGTCGGGTCACCGTCGACCGCGGCCGTGGCGTTGCCCCGCGGATCGGTCACGGCCGATTCCGCGGAGGCGCCGATCGAGCCGAGCCCGGACAGCAAGGCGTTGAGTGCGTCCGACGGATTGGCGGTGACCGTGACCGAGGTGTCCACCGACGTCGTGGTCGGTACCGAGAGCACCCGGCCGAACACCCCTGGTTCCTCGGCGGCCAGACCCATCCCCGCCGAGCAGCGGGTGGCGTCGGGTCCGGGAACACAGGCCGCGCGAGCGGGCAATTCCGGTCCGAGAACCCAGCCCGAGACCTGTTGTCCGGCGACCAACTGCGGCAACACAACCCGGTGCCGGATGGGGAGATCGCGGGCAGCAGCCGCGTCGCGCAGCGTCACCTCGGAGATCGCGAACTGATTGCCGCCGGTGTTGTCCTGGGTCGCGATGGCCCGGATCTGAACCCACCGGGTGGGTCCGCTCGGCGGCACCACCGTGGCAGGTGTGCCGGCCTTGACCCCGGTGGCGACCGTACTGCCGGCCTCGGTGGTGATGAGCAGGGTGTCCACCTCGGGGCCGAGTGCCTTGCCGACGGTGATGTCGAGGGCCAGGCGCTCGCGGGGGCGGGTGAAGTCGAGCTGCAGATACTGCCCCACCGCTGAGTCGAGACCACGGCTGACCCAGGCGGTGTTGGTGTCGCCGTCGAATGCCGCGGCAGGAGAGCTGCCCGGAGCGCTCTGTCCCAGTTGCGTTGCATCCGAAGCTGATCCGGACGCGCTGACGTTGAGTTCGCCAGGCTGCCCGTCGAGTAGCCACTCGCCCTGCACCAAGGGTTGGCCGGGGACCGGGTAATCGGGGACGGCGTTCTGGGTCAGACGCCGGTCCTGTGGGGTCCGGATAGCCGAGCTGTGGTTGTCCACGCGCCCGAAGTCGACTTCGCGATCGGTGGGGGTGTCGGTGACCACCACGGGTCCTTCGGCGAGCCCCGCTCGGCGGGCATCGGATTCGAGCAGGGCCGGACCGAGAGGCGGTTGCCCGGCGAGCGCGGCGTTGTCCTGCAGTGTTGCAAGGGCTTCGGGACCGCCGGCCACCCGAGGCATCGACGACAGTGGAACCGTCGCGGGTCGGGTTCCCGGAAAAGACACCGTCGATTCGACCGCAAAGATCTGCACCGCAGGCATTTTCGGACGCAGACCGTCGTCTGCGACCACATCCTCGATGGTGTTCGGTCCGACGTCCGGCCCGAACCGGGCAACCGGCACCATTCCCGGCGATGCCGCGACAGCGTGTTGTGCGAGCAGCGGCCGTGCCGAACGGGAGGTGGACGGATCGAGGTCGGCCCGCACCACCACGTAGGCGATGCCCTGCCCGGCAAGGGTCGCGGCCAGTCCGGGCGACGGCCTGCCGTCGGCGATGGCCCGCTGCACCGAGTCCAGGGCGCGGATGGCGCCGGGAGGGGTGAGCGGGATGGCATCACGAACGGCCCACGGTTGTTCAGTGAGTACCTGTAGAGGTTCGTCACGCGTCAGGCCCCAGGTCTGATTCGCAAACGGCGACCCCGGAACCACCAGTGCGCGCCGATCCTCATCGGCGCCGTGGTCATCGAGCCACGTCGCCGCATCTTTCCAGTACGACGGGATCGCGCGATAGCTCGCGGGCGCCGCCAGCCCAGCGGTCCACACCATCGATCCCGCGGCCAGCAAGGCAACCGCCACGACCACTGCGGCCGCCACCGGTCGCGACCGTTCCGGGTGGGCGAACACCCGACCGGTCTCGCGCCAGCCGACGACGTCCGGCGTCGGCACCCGGGCCAGCAGATGGGCGATACCCAGGGCCAGCGGGATACGGATCAGCGGGTCCCACTTGTGCACGTTGCGCAGTGGCGCGCCGGCACCGTCGAGGAACACCCTCACCGACTCGGAGATCGGTGAACCGAGCTGTCCGGGATAGCCGAGGCAGATGGCGAGCAGGCCGACGAATGCGATGGTGATCAACCGACCGCGACCCGGCATCGACCGCATCGCGAGCCCGGCCAATCCGGCGGCGGCGAGCAGGCCGGTGGCGAGGACCGCGTACGGCTGCGTCGCCAGGCCGGCGCCCGCGACCCGCTCCGGCGAGACAAATGGTGTCCATGCGCTGGTGCCCCGGAGGACTTCGGTGAGCGACACCCATTCGGTTGTCACCCTTGATGATTCGATGAAGTCGAGGAACGGGGGGCTGACGCGCGACAGGATCAGCAGTGGCACCAGCCACCACAGGCAGGCAAGGACGGAACCCAGCAGCCACCAGCCGCCGAACCGGAGCCAACGGGCAGCCGGACCACGCAGGGGTGCGTGCAGTAGCCACCACAACACGGCGACGGATGCCGCGGCCAGCGTGGCGACGGCGTTCACCGCACCCATCAATGCCAGTGCGCATGCCGATTGAAAGGCGAGGCGCCGCAAGGAGTTCGTCGGCTGTGCTCGGTTCAATGCGATGACCACCGGCGCGAGCACCCAGGGTGCCAACATCACCGGCAGTGTCTCCGACGAGATGGATCCGATGGTGGTCATCACCCGTGGGCTCAGGACGAACACCAGGGCCGCGCAGATGCGCGACCACCGCGATCCCACCCCGAGGGCGTCGGCGAGACGCATGAAGCCGACGAACCCGACCCACAAGAGCAGCGCCCACCAGAGGCGCTGGATCACCCAGGGCGGTATCGCGAGGAGATCGCCCAGCGCGAAGAATGCACCGTGCGGGAAGAAGTACCCGTACGCCTGGTTCTGCACCTGGCCGAGCGGGGCGATCGACGACCACAGGTGGGCCGCGCGCGCGAGAAAGGCGAGGGGGTCGCCGGTCAGGTCGAGCTTGGTGTCGGCAGCGATCAGGCCGGGAGATTGAACGAATGACGCCAGCAGCGCCCACAGAGCTGCAAAAAGCAGTCCCCGTTTGGTCAGTTTGTGACTCCGGCGTTGTCCCTGGTGCCGTAGTCCACCGAGCCCTTCACGAATCCGCTGTCGGCGTTGAAGCTGTTGACGTCGGTGGCGGGCTTGTCATCGGACGTCAGTACTCCACCCAGAAATACCGCCGCGATGGCCACGACCACGCCCAGGAGTCCAGCAACGGCGCCGGCGATCAGGCGGTTGTTCATCATGGCAGCGAAGTTACCACCCGTGCTCTGGTGCGCAGGTCGGCGCGGGTATCCACGCGGCGCTTGGCGCACCCCGCCGGCACCACCAGCACGGGTCGGTGGCAGTGCTTGAGGACGTGCTCGGACACGCTGCTGTGGAGCAGCGCACGCAGGCCGGACGACCCGCGGGTGCCTGTCACCAGTATGTCGACGTCGAGGGTGTCCGCGGCGTCCACCAGCGCACCCCAGACGGTGGAATCGACCTCGGCGAGTCGTCCTTCGGCGCGCAGGCCGGCGGCGATCGCGCGTTCGACTCCCCGGGCGTTGCGGGTGCGGGCATCCTCGTGGAGGGCATCGTCGATGTCCTGGTCCACCACCGAGTGCAGCACGGGCTGCATGCCTCCGGAGAGTGCGGACAGGCGTGCGCTCTGGTGCACACCCGATTCCCATGCGGTGACCACAAACGCTCGGTGGGCGGCGAGGAAACGTCCGGCGTAGTCGATGGCGCGGTCGGCGTTCTCGGTGCCGTCGTAGGCGATCATGATGGTGTCTTGCTTGCCGGTGCCGGACTGATTGGACATGGCGTTTTCCTCCCGTACGGGCTTGTAAGCCTCAGAATAGCGCTCAATGTAACCCACGTCACACCATGGCGGCGTGCAACACTCGTGCCATGTTCGCTCGCCCCCGGCCCAGCCCGACCCGACCTCGCGCAAGGCTTGAAATAGCCGATCGACCTGCGTCGACGCGCCGCGGACGGCATCGCCCCGGCCGCACTCTCGCGGTACTTGCGGTCAGCGTGTCGATGCTCGCCGCATGCAGTGGCAGCGACGGGGGCAGCGGCCTCAGTTCCACGACGGCGTACGCCCCGTCCTCGTCCACGGTGGCTCCTTCGTCGTCGGCGTCCGCCGCGCCGCGTGTGGAGCCGGCAGCGTGCGGTGCACAGGAATTGGCGGAGATGTCGCCTCGGCGCAAGCTGGCCCAGCTGCTGGTCGTCGGGGTGACCGGCACCGAGGATGCAGTGGACATCGTGCGCCGGGAACAGATCGGTGGCGTCTTCATCGGCAGTTGGACCGATCTCGGGATGCTGTCCGACGGCGGGGTGGCTTCTGTGCAGAAGGTGGCCGAGACGCCGGTCATGGTGACGGTCGATCAGGAAGGTGGCCGCGTATCGCGGTTGTCCGGCCTCGGTATCGACAGTCCGTCGGCGCGCGAACTGGCCGCGACGATGACGGTGGAGCAGGTGCGTGCCCTGGCCAAAGAGCAGGGCCTGCAGATGAAAGAGCTCGGCATCACCGTCGACTACGCGCCCGTTGCCGATGTGAGCGACGAATCCGACGACGAGGTGATCGGGGACCGTTCGTTCAGCGACGACCCCGCCGTGGTGACCCGTTACGCCAACGCCTACGCGCACGGTCTGCAGGACGCGGGGATCATGCCGGTGTTCAAGCACTTCCCCGGTCACGGACACGGGTCCGGTGACTCCCACACGGGAACCGTGGCCACCCCGGATCTCGACGAACTGCAGAACAGTGACCTGGTTCCTTACCGGACGTTGATCCAGCCCGGGGTGGCGGTGATGGTCGGGCATCTGATCGTGCCGGGCCTGACCGGTCCGGACACCCCCGCCAGCATCAGCGAACCCGCGATGTCCCTGCTGCGCGACGGCACGGGATATGGCGGCAAGCCCTTCGATGGTCCGATCTTCACCGACGATCTGTCAGGCATGGCAGCCATCAGTGCCAAGTACGGCATCGAGAAGGCGGCCACCCTGGCGATCAGCGCCGGCGCCGACATCGCCCTGTGGCTCTCGACCGACAAGGTGCCCGCGGTGCTCGACGCACTGACTGCGGCGATGGGTTCCGGCACTCTGCCGGCCCAGCAGGTCGATGAATCTGTGGTCCGGGTGCTGCGTGCCAAGGGTGAGCTCGACTGCTGACCAGAACTCGACTGCTGATCAGGCGCCGTAGCCACTTGACGGGCCGCGGCGAACTTACCGGCTGGTAAGGTGACATTCGTCTGAATTCAAAGGGGGTGTGGTCGTCGTGGCCGGAGGAACGAAGCGTTTGCCACGCGCCGTACGAGAGCAGCAGATGCTCGACGCCGCTGTGCAAGTGTTCGCCGCCAACGGTTTTCGGGAGACGTCGATGGACGCGATCGCTGCGCAGGCCAGTATCAGCAAGCCGATGCTCTACCTCTATTACGGCTCCAAGGACGAACTCTTCGGCGCGTGCATCAGCCGTGAAGGCGCTCGGTTCATCGAGGCGATGAGCGCAGGATTCGACCCCAATCTGCGCCAGCACGACCAGGCCCGCACGGTGATCTTCAGCTTTCTGCGTTATGTGCACGACAACCGCGAATCATGGCGAGTGCTCTACCGCCTCGCCAGCGGTCAGGCCAAGTTCGCCGGCCTGGTGGCCGCGAGCCGTGCCCGGCTGATCGAGATGGTCGCCGATCTGCTGCGTCGGGGCACCACCGTTCCGCATCCCAGCGACACCGACTTCGAATTGATGGCCGTAGCGCTCGTCGGGGCCGGAGAGGCTGTGGCCGACCGGATCTCGGAGGGCGACATCGACCTCGACGTCGCCGCCGACCTCATGGTCTCGATGGGTTGGAAAGGCCTGGCGGGCGACCGCCCCTGAACCGACTGCCCCTGACCAAAGATGGTGGGTTCGGGCGAGCCCCACCAGGGGAAATGCTCGCCCGAACCCACCAATTCGGGGTCAGCGGATGGTCGCCGTGAGGTGCGGGTATCCCTTCTTGGGATGCAGCGCCGAGAGGTCGAATCCGTCGCCGGTGCGGGTGGTGTAGAGATTCACCTTGGCGGGCAACACGATCGGCTTGCCGAACCGCACGTTGTAGGTGACCTTGTCGTCCAGCTGTCCTTCGACATTCGCCACCACGCGCGCAGCGGTCCACATCCCGTGGGCGATCGCCCGCGGGAACCCGAATGCCTTGGCGCCCAGATCACTCATGTGGATCGGGTTGCGGTCGCCGCTCGCGGATGCGTACTTACGAATCAGTCCGAGGTTGGCGACCAGCGTTGCGTCCGGGGGCGCGGGGCGACGGTCCTTGGGGGCTTCGCCGCGTTCACCACCGGACAAACTGGTGCGCTGCTGACTGAGGAACGTCGCGGTCTGACGGGTGACCAGCTCGTTGCCCACCGAGAACTCAGAGATCGCATCGACGAGCATCCCCTTGCGGTGTTCGCGCAGATTCTCCGTGTGTGTACGGATGCTCAGCGGCTCGGTCACCGCGACCGGGCGGATACGTTCGATGGTGTTCTCCACGTGCACCGAACCCACCGCCGAGAACGGGAAGTCGCGGGCGACAAGCAGTTCCATCACGAGCGGGAACTGCATCACGAACGGGAAGGTCAGCGGCAGGGTGTCGCCGAACCGCTGACCGGTGCTGGCGCAGTACGCGCGTAGCTGGTCGAGGTCGACCTTGACGTCGGACAGGGCGAGTTCGGTGTCTGGGAGGTGCGCGTCGGCCTTGATGGGACCGGACTTGCCGATACCGGGCAACATTCCGACCACCGCGCGACGATAGATGTCGGAGGTGGCCGGAAACCCTTTCAGCTCAATGGTTTTTGGCACGTCACGCTCCCAGCATGCTCTGACCGCACACGCGCACCACGTTGCCGGTCACCGAGCTCGAGGCCGGATTCGCAAAGTATGCAACGGTTTCGGCGACATCGACGGTCTGGCCGCCCTGCTGCAGTGAGCTGATCCGACGGCCGACCTCGCGGGTGGCCAGTGGGATGGCCGCCGTCATCGCGGTCTCGATGAAGCCGGGCGCAACAGCGTTGATGGTGATCTTCTTCTCGGCCAGAACCGGCGCGTAGGCGTCGACGAGCCCGATCACGCCGGCCTTCGACGTCCCGTAGTTGGTCTGGCCGCGGTTGCCCGCGATACCGGCGATGGACGACACGTCGATCACGGCGCCACCTTCGCGCAGTGCGCCGGCCTCGAGCAGGTCGTCGACCAGCTGTTGCGGGGCGATCAGGTTCACGCCGATGACCGCGTTCCAGCGGGCGTCGTCCATGTTGGCGAGCAGCTTGTCGCGGGTGATGCCGGCGTTGTTGACGATGATGTCGATGCCACCGTGGCGCTCGAGTGCGTGCTCGGCGAGCTTGGCGCCGGCATCGGGAGCGGTGACGTCGATCGGCAACGCGGTGCCGCCGACCTTGTTGGCGGTGGCCGACAGCGCTTCACCGGCCGCTGGGATGTCAGCGGCGATGACGTGGGCGCCGTCGCGCGCGAGTACCTCGGCAATGGTGGCGCCGATACCGCGGGCGGCACCGGTGACCACGGCAACCTTGCCGGTCAGTGGCTTGTCCCAGCTGGCAGGGGCGACCGCATCTTTCTCGTCGACGCGGATGACCTGGGCGTCCACGAACGCCGACTTAGCCGACAGCAGGAATCGCAGGGTCGACTCCAGTCCGCTCAAACCGGTCTTGGCATCGGGGGAGACGTAGACGAGCTGGGCGGTTGCGCCGTTGCGCAGTTCCTTGCCCAGCGAGCGGGTGAAGCCCTCGAGCGCGCGCTGTGCGACATGCTCGCTCGGGTTCTTGATCAGCTCCGGCGTGGTGCCGATGACCACGAACCGCGCACTGTTGCCTGCCGACCGGATGGTGGGGGCGAAGAACTCGAACAGCTGCGACAGCTCGGACGACTTGGTGATGCCGGTGGCATCGAGCACCGCGGCGCCCAGCTTGTCTGCCCCACGACCACTCGTGTTGTTCACGATCAGCTCATAGTCCTCTCCGAGGACCTCGCGAAGGGGTTCGATCAGCCGACCGTTGCCGCCGATCAGGACGGGGCCTGCCAACGGGGGCTCGCCGGCCTTGTAGCGGCGCAGCGTGGGCGGCTGCGGCAAGCCGACCTTGCTCGCGATGAACGCGCCCGGTCCTGAGCTGACGATGGTCGAGTAAAGGTCGGTGGTTCCTGTGGCAGACACGTGCACTCCCTTTTCTTTGCTTTTGAACGCCTCGCGTACGGCATGTGTGTTGTGTGCACCACCCGAGTCGGGCATATCCCGGGGGCGGCTCGACAACGAACTTACTCGGGAGTAAGAATACGCCATAAGAGCCATCCACAACTTGGGAGATCCACAGTGGTATCGAATAACCAGACCCGTACCGTGCGACCTGTCGCGATCGTCGGCGGCAACCGGATCCCGTTCGCCAAGCAAGACGGGGCCTACGCCAAGGCCAGCAACCAGGACATGTTCACCGCCACCCTTGACGGCCTGATCAGCAGGTTCAGCCTTCAGGGCGAGCGGCTGGGGATGGTGGCCGGTGGCGCCGTGCTCAAGCACGCGCGTGACTTCAACCTCATCCGCGAGTCGGTCCTCGGCTCGGCGTTGTCGCCCTACACCCCCGCCTTCGACCTCCAGCAGGCCTGCGGCACAGGTCTCCAGGCGATCTCGGCTGTGGCCGACGGCATCGCGACGGGCAAGTTCGACGCAGGCATCGGCGGCGGCGTCGACACCACCTCCGATGCCCCGATCGCGGTGTCCGAGGACCTGCGGCAGTCGCTGCTGGCGGTGAACCGGGCCCGTAGCACTGTCGACCGCCTCAAGGCCATCGCCAAACTCCCGACGTCGCTGGGCATCGAGATCCCACGCAACGGGGAGCCCCGCACCGGTATGTCCATGGGTGAGCACGCCGCGATCACCGCCAAAGAGTTCGGTATCAAGCGGTCCGATCAGGACGAACTCGCCGCAGCCAGCCACAAGAACATGGCGGCCGCCTACGACCGCGGCTTCTTCGACGACCTGATCACCCCGTTCCTCGGGCTCACCCGCGACCAGAACCTGCGGCCGGGAAGCACTGTCGAGAAGTTGTCGACCCTCAAGCCGGTCTTCGGGGCGTCCCTCGGCGACGCCACCATGACTGCGGGCAACTCGACTCCGCTGACCGACGGCGCTTCCGCTGTGTTGCTGAGCACCGACGAGTGGGCTGCGGAGAAGAAGCTGCCGGTGCTCGCACACCTCGTGGATGTCGAGACCGCCGCGGTCGATTACGTCAACGGGCCCGACGGCCTGCTCATGGCCCCCACCTACGCGATTCCGCGTCTACTCGAGCGCAATGGCCTGACGTTGCAGGACTTCGACTACTACGAGATCCACGAGGCCTTCGCCTCGGTTGTCCTGTGCACGCTGGCGGCGTTCGAGTCCGATGCGTACTGCAAGGAGCGGTTGGGCCTCGATTCGGCACTGGGCAGCATCGACCGCAGCAAGCTCAACGTGAACGGGTCCTCACTGGCGGCCGGCCACCCGTTTGCTGCCACCGGCGGCCGGATCGTCGCCCAGACGGCCAAGCAGATCAAGGAGAACGGCGGCGGACGTGCGCTGATCTCCATCTGCGCTGCCGGCGGACAGGGCGTCACCGCGATCGTCGAGGCGTGATCGGACGCCGGGTATTGCACATCTGAAAAAACTTTTGAAGGTGTGTAACGCCCGGCGCCCCTACGGCGAAGTACTTGATAACTCCGGTTGAGCTGCACGACCCCCGACCCTGTAGCTCAACCGGAGCCCTATTTTCCCCGGTGTGACACTCCGCCGGTTCCTCTGGTCGCTCGTCGACCCGGCCCGTACCGCTCTCGAAGCGAGGCTCGCGGCCTCCCGATGTGGTGTCGACTACATCCGTCCGCTGGACGCAATAAACAGCTGTCTCTTGACGTTTGGAATCTCGCTGTGTGAGTCAGCCGCCCCTGTCGGGCGGCAGATATCAGGAGGTGGATCATGAGTTCCTACTCGCCGCCGGCGACATGGACGTCACCGACGTTCCGTGCCCACACTCGTCCGATCGGCGACGAACCCGGGCCGGGCTGGTCGGGTTATCTGGTGGTCGCGGCAGTGCTCGGACTGCTGGCGTTGATGTTGATCGGCGCCACCCCGAGCTGAGGTTCGCATTACGGTCTGGCCCGTCGCGGGTGCCGGCGGGCTCGGCCGTACCGCTTTCCACCAGCGCTGACCGTTGGTCTGGGCCTGCGTGCGACGTGGTGGCCGAACTCCCACTGGTGATGGGCTCAAACCCGATCGGCGGGGTTTGAAGTGGTCCCGTTGTGGGCATACATCGCCGAGCGCGACGCGCTGTGTGCCCGCATTCCCGCGGGCGCGCCGGGGTGACTTATCGAGGTGGACTGTCTGATGCGTGGGGATTCGACATCGATCCTGTGCCTGTGGTGCGGCTTCGAGCTCGCGGCATCAAGATTTGCTGGTCGGGCTGCCGCTGCTGCCGTGGCGACCATGAACGGCTGGTCGGTGAGCGACCACCACACGCTGTGTCCGTCATGCGCCACGGCCTCCGCAGCGATCCAGCTCAACGTCTTGGATGAAGATCGCGACTGCCCAACTACAGTTGGTTAGGGTAACCTTCCCCGCATGGGATTTTCGTTTGCGCGGGTGGTCGAGAACACCGAGCTGAATCCGCGGTTGCGCCGGATCGTTTTCGCTGTACCTGATCTGGCCGTCCTCGAACTGCCTGACCTGGCGGACGAAGTGGTCGGCATCTACTTTCCGACTGCTGGTGGCGGCCGGCTCCCGGCGATGGAGAACCGGGACGGTGTCTGGGGCTACTACGACCAGGAGACCCCGCCGGAGGGCCGCAATTACACGGTTCGCTCTGTCGATCGGACTGCCAACACGATGGTGGTCGACTTCGTGGTCCACGACCACGGCGTCGCGACCCTGTGGGCACAGGGTGCCCGGGTCGGAGACGAGGTGGGTATGTCGCACGCTCGAGGCTGGTACCGCCCTGAGGTGACCACCGAGTGGCAACTGCTGGTCGCCGACCTCGCGGGTCTGCCCGCGCTCGCCCGGATCATCGAAGGACTGTCTGCGCAGGCCCGGGTCACCGCCATCGTCGAGGTTGTCGACGAGTCCGACCTGGACTATCTGCCCCGGCGCGACAACGTGGACCTGATCAGTCTGGTCGGCAGCGGAAACGGTTACGGCGACAGCCGACTCTGCGAGGCAGTCGAGCGGTTCGGTCACCCCGAGGGCCGCGGGTACTGCTGGTTCGCCGCTGAGGCGAAGGCATCGCGGGCTGTTCGCAAGCACTTCCGCAAGCAGTTCGGCTGGAAAGCCGATCAGTGCGACATCATCGGCTACTGGCGATTCGACGGGGAAGCCTGGGCCAAGAGGTTCGAGCAGGTCGGTGGCGAGCTGTACGCGGTGTACGCGGCAGCGCTCGCCGAGGGCAAGAGCGAAAAGATGGCGTCGGAGATCTTCGATGACGCACTCGAACGCGCTGGGCTCTGACCTCGTCGCGCTTCATTCCGCGGTGAACATAGGCCGCCCGGACACCGGGTCGCGGCTGATCCGGGCGCGTACGTCGAACACCGTGTGCAGCAGGTCGGCGGTCAGCACGTCGTCCGGATGACCGTCGGCGATGACCGTGCCGTCGCGCATCGCGACGATCCGATCGCAGTACCGCGCGGCCTGGTTGACGTCGTGGAGCACCATCACAACCGTTTTGCCATGTGCGCGAACGAGTTCGACGATCAGTTCCATCAGATCGATCTGATGCCGGATGTCGAGATACGTGGTCGGCTCGTCGAGTAGCAGCACGCCCGTGTCCTGGGCGAGTGCCATCGCGATCCAGGCCCGTTGACGTTCACCGCCCGACAACGAATCGAGGCGCCGTTCGGCCATCGACGTCACCCCCGCCATCGACATCGCCCTGGCCATCACCTCGTCGTCGCGGCGACTGAGCATGGCAAGGGGACCCAGACGCGGGTACCGGCCCTGTTCCACCAGCTCACGAACTCGCAACCCTGCCGGGATCGTGGAGGTCTGCGGAAGGATCGCGAGCCTGCGTGCAACGTCGACCGTCTTGCGCGAGGCGATGGGTTCACCGTCCAGTCGAACCTCGCCATGGCGGGGGTGAGTACGCGGGCCAGAGCCATCAGCAGCGTGGACTTGCCCGAGCCGTTGGGACCCACCAGGGCTGTTGCGGTACCGGACTCGATTCGCAGGTTCAGGCCGTCGACGACGGCACGTCCGCGATAGCCGAGTTCGAGGTCGAATCCCTCGAGCAGCGGCGGACTTTGATTCATCTGCGTTCCCTTCGGACGAGCCAGATCAGGTACGGCGCACCCAGTGACGCGGTGACGGCGCCGACCGGGAGGCCGGTGACCGCCGGGCCACTCCCGGGCAGGTCGAGTGTGATGCTGAAGGCCAGGAGATCGGCGGCCGACAGACCGATTGCCCCGAGCACCATGCTGACGGGTATCAGATCCCGATAGTCGCCGCCGACCAGGATGCGCGCCAGATGTGGTGCCATCAAACCGATGAACGCCACCGCACCGGCTGCCGTGACGGCTGCTGCGGCCGCGAGCACCGCGACCATAAGCAGCACGAAACGGGTTCGCGCCGTGCGCAATCCCAGACCCGTGGCGGTGATGTCGCCGAGTGAGAGGACATTGACCCGTGAGGATACGAGCAGAGCAGACGCTCCGAGTGCGAGCACCCAGGGCCACAGAGCATTCCAATCGGACTGCGTACGCGCATTGAGTGACCCGATGAGCCATCGGAGCACCACACCCATCGGCTGCGCGTCGACGACGAGCAACAACGAGGTGACTGCGCCGAGGATGGCGCCCAACAGGATTCCCGCCACCGCGAGCGATCGTCGTCCGACCAGGTACAGCAAGACGCCGGCGGCGACTGCGCCGACCAACGACGCGATGGCTGCCATGTCCTGTTGTGGGAACGCGAGTATGGCCACGACGACACCGAGTGCCGCGCCCGCCCCGACTCCGGTGGTCCCCGGTTCGGCGAGTGGATTGCCGATCACGGCTTGTAGAAGTGCGCCCGAGAGAGCAAGCAGGACACCGGCGCCCATACCGACGAGTACCCGGGGGAGGCGGTACTTGAGGACGATGACCTCGTGTGCGCGGATCTCCGACGTGCCCGTCAGAACCCGAAAGGTGTCGGCGGCGCCGAGGTCGGAACGCCCGATCATCAGATGCGCCATCACGAGTGCGACGAGCACCACTGCGCCGCCGGCCAGGAGGGGAAGGGGACGCAGCAGGTTCGGTTCCCTCATGCCGCCGAGTCCTGGCGGCGTAGTGCGATGAGCAGCGTCGGGACGCCGATCAGGGTGGTGGTGATACCCACCGGGATCTCTATGGGATACAGCGCAATTCGGGACAAGAGATCAGCTGCGGTGAGCAATACTGCGCCCGCGACCGGTGTCAGCCAGAAGACCCGGCGGGCGCTGGTCGTGCGCAGCGCCCACCTGCACAGGTGCGGCGCCAGGAGGGCCACATACGCCACCGGGCCGCACACGCAGGCGACAACCGCGGCCAGCACACCGGCGCACCCGAGCGCCGACAACCGTGCACGAAACACATTGATGCCCAGGCCCGCCGCAACATCGTCGCCGAGGGACAGAGCTGCCACGCGGTGCCGCAGGAACAGGGCTGCCGGCACGGCGACGGCGAGCCAGGGAGCGACCACTGCGACGTGTGGCCAGCCGCGATCGCTGAGGCTTCCCAGCAGGTAGCGGAACAGCAATGGCAGGTTGCCCTCGGTGCCCAGGCTCACGAGCGCGATCACGAGTCCGGACGCCAACGCGGTGACCGCCGAGCCGATCAGCAGCATCGAGGTGGGGTCGTGGGTTTTTCCCACTGCTACGAGCACCGTCGAGCCGGCCACTGCGGCCCCGAGCAGTGCGACGTACGGCAACTGGTGCAGTCCCACCGGCAGCGCGAGCACGGTCACCGCGGTCAACACCACGGCAGCGCCCGAGGACACGCCCAGGAGTTCGGGACCGGCGATGCGGTTCTGCATCGCGTCCTGCATCAAGATGCCCGCCAGGCCG
The DNA here is from genome assembly GCF_023051145.1 of Williamsia sp. DF01-3. Lineage (NCBI taxonomy): Bacteria > Bacillati > Actinomycetota > Actinomycetes > Mycobacteriales > Nocardiaceae > Williamsia > Williamsia sp. DF01-3. The sequence goes on along the minus strand of NZ_JALKFS010000005.1, from coordinate 5,055,463 downwards.
AGGGCGGCCCCGCACATCACGCCGAGCAGTGCTCGTGGCAAGCGGGAATCCGCCACGTAAGGGTGAAGGGGATCGGAAGCGTCGGTGAGTGCGGCGAAAGCCTCGAATGGAAGCACCACCGGGTCCCCTGCGCACAGGGCGGCCACCACCACGACTGCGATTGCGGCCGTACCCAGCAGCAACGAGCCGATGAGCCGACGGTTGGGCCGCCTCTGGGCAGTCGTATTGACAATGGTTATCATTTCGCTCAACATCATCTGCAAGGGAGATCGAATGCGCAAGTCCATCGCTCTGTCCACCACTCGCGGCCTCGTCGCGGCCGCCTCGGCATTGGCGTTACTGGGGGTGGCAGCCTGCGGCACCGACAGTGACGAGTCGGCCGCCGAGTCGATCGTCGTGACCGACGCAACCGGCACCACGGTCACTCTGGGGGGCCCGGCCGACCGAATCGCCTGTCTGACAATGATCTGCGTCGACGCTCTCAAGGAAGTGGGGATCACCCCCGTTGCCTACCGGGAGGATCTGGCCCTCGATGAGCGGTTCTTCGGACCCGACGCGGACATGCGAAAGATCACCGGCGGCTTCGGTGAGGAGAACGTAGAAGACATCGCCATGTCCGAGCCCGACCTGGTCATCGGGCTCGGTGGGGTACAAGACGGGCTGCGAGCAGCTGTCGAGGAGTCCGCGCCGTTGTATCTGGTCGATCCGTCCTCGTGGCAGGACTCGGTCGAGTTCTTGCGCACCGTAGGCCAATTGACGGGCAAGCAGGCAGAGGCTGACGCTGCGGCGCAATCGTTTGTCGAGCGCGTCGAAACCGCGCGCCAGAACCGCAGTGACCTCACCACGTTGTCGATGTACGGGGAGCCGGGCAGTCTCGGTGTCGACTCCGTCGAAACGCCGGTCGGCTCGCTTCTTGCCGAGGTCAGTGAGTACCCCTGGCCGGCGGGTACCGACGCCTTCGCAACCGTGTCGGTTGAGCAGATCGCCGGCGTCAACCCCGATGTCATCTTCGCGCAGGCATTTTCGTCCGGCGATGACGCGGAACCGCTGTCGGCGAGACTGGCGACGAATCCGATCTGGCCCTCGATCGCGGCAGCGCAGAACAACCGCGTGGTCGAGGTCGAGGCGAGCCTGTGGGCCACCGGCCGCGGGACCGTGTCGTTGGGCATTGTTCTCGATGAGGTGACGGACGAATTGGCAAAGTCCTGACGGATGGTGACCACGCTATTGAAAATGATTGTCAAATAGCCTAGCGTGAGTCCTGGTCGTTCGATAGGCGACCGATTCGGTTGCGATGCAGCCGAATTCACTACAAGCGAAGGAGATTCATGAACGACAATGAGTTCTTCCGTTCCATCCAGGCGCCGGTGAGCCTGGCGACCCATTCCGCGGGCCACAGCAATGCGCTCGTCGAGAACCCGTTCGACGACGCACAGGATTCCGAGGACTGATAGGTCCCCGCATCACCTGATGTGTCAAGAGCCCGCGTGCCATTCGAGTGACGTCCCGGGTGGCACGCGGGACCGGATGAGAAGCGAGACCCGTGCAGCTGTCCCCGAATACCGCCATATACCAAGCACATCAGGGCTTTGTCCTGCGCACCGCCGACGACGAGCACTTCGAACTCACTCTGGATGGTGACGAGGTGCACGAGCTCCTGTCGGTGCTGTCCGGCGATGCGTCACATGCCTCGGGCAGGGTCCGTGCCGCCCTGAGTGCGTTGGTCGACGCAGGTCACGTGGTCACCACGGTCGCGGGGCCGACCGTGGCAGTGCGTGGGCAGGGCAAGATCGCGGCTGCGACCTCGAAGAGGCTGGGAGCGCGCGTGTCCGGTGAAAGCGTGAGCGCTGGCGTCGTCTGTCACGTCAGCGACGATCCCGTTGATCCGGCCGAGATCGGCGCCGTGGACCTGGCCAGCTATCGCGACGGGATCATCCAGGTGATCACGCCGCAGGCGGTCGTTGTCGCGGACGTGGTCGGCCGGCGTCGTGCCTGCGCCATCCATCGTGACCGGATGCAGTCGCATCACCGACCGGTTGACGGCGGGCTGCGGCTGGAGTCGACCCTGCATCCGGTGTCTGATCGGGCAGCTGATGTGATCGCAGACCTCATCGTCACCGAGATCGACGAGCGACAGGGTCGGTCGATCACCGAGTCGCCGACGAGCCGTTCACAGCATCTGCTGACCACTGTCGACCTACGCACCCTGCGGATTGTCCGGCGACCTGTGTTGCCCATTCCCGCTGTGCCGCAATGACTTGTTCGCTGACCGATACCCAGGTCGACGGACTTCACACAAATGTCTTCCTGCCGGAGACCGCGCCGAGGTCCGTCCTCATCATCCGCACGCCCTACGATGCCGCAGCCCATCGGGCAGAAGCGCACGCGTGGGCCCGTCGGGGAATCGCAGTGGTCACCCAGGATGTCCGGGGACGTCACCGGTCCCGCGGCCGCTTCCGGCCGTTCGAGAACGAGGGGGCCGATGGGCTCGCGACCCTGCAGTGGGTTGCCAGCCGATCCTGGGCCGGCGCACCGGTGATCCTGTACGGCACGTCGTACTCCGCGCACTGCGCGGTGGAGACGGCGATCGCCGCAGCAGAGGCGGGGGTCGACGTCGGCGGGGTGTCGGTGGCCGTTCCCGCGCTCGGTCTCGGTGAGACGGCACGCAACATCGACGGTTGCTTCTATCTGCAGTCGCGGGTGGGCTGGTGGCTCGAACACGGAGAAGGACCCGAATCGCCCGGCGCCGCAATCCCTGACGACCTGCTCGACACGCTGCCGGTGGCCGACATCGGTCGCCGCGCCACACCGCCGATCTCGGCGTGGGAGAGAGTGATCCGAGCCGAGCGTCGAGATCGTGAACGCGGTGCCGAGGTTTCGCGGCTGCGCTGTCCGTTGCTTGCCGTCGGTGGCATGGCGGATTGGTTTGCGCAGGACACTGCCGACCTCTGGACGTCCTGGGGTGGCCCTGCGGCGCTGGTCATGGGCCCCTGGGACCACAGCCTGCGTGGTTCCGACCGAGCCCGCCGCATGGAGTCGTGGATTGATGACGTGTGTGCCGGCACCCCCACAACCGGCGCGCAGGTGCTCGGCCTACCTGGAGGAACGGTGGACCTGGCCCGGTGGCCGAGCACCGAGGAGTCCACTGTTCTGCCAGGCGGGCGATTTCCCGCCGACCCCACCGATCCCTTCCCTTCGATGGCTCACGGGGCAGACGTCAGCGAGGCGGCCGCGCGGCCGGATTGCCTTGTTCTCGACCTGCCTAGCCGCTCTGCCGCACTCATCGGAACACCCACTGTGCGAGTGCATTCGACTCACGGTGCCGGTCACTGGGGCGCTCTGCTCGCCACCCGGCGCCGCGACGGTCGACTCGAACAGACGGCGCACGGTATGTCCACGCACACGACGATCCACCTCACCCCGGTGGCTGCCCACCTCGACACAGGAGAATCGATGGTCCTCATCCTCTCGGCGCATTCCTTCCCTCGCCACGCGCGGGATCTCCAGTCGCGCAGCGACCACCTCGCCGGTACCGAAACGCGTGCAGTCCTACGCGAGGTGGAGTCCGTGACGTTGGACATGCCGGCATGAACCCGACTGCGGCAGAACCGAACACATCGACCGTCCTGTCGGCCGAGGACCTGATCGATCCGTACGCCGGCGTCATCCGGGCCCTGCACCCCGTGGATCGGCTCGACGCGATGCCCGAGCGGTATGTGGGACTGACCGCTGAGATCGCCGACACCAGAACGCATGGGAACTGGCCGAGTGACCTGGTCTCCCTCGGAACCACCTTCGCCGACGAGGCGGGTGCCCGTATCGCGGCGATCGGCGAGGCCGTCGAGCGGTACTGCGGCAACTACGTGCCGAAAGACCTGCTTCGGACGACATCTCGGGAGTTACGCAGCGCGGGCGTGCGCCATCTCGGGCCCGATGAACTGAATTTCTTCGCTGAGTGGCAACTCGAGACGCCGCGGTTCCCGTTCGAGCTCTTCACCCATGACACCGTGATCGCCTGGTGTGAGGGCCGCGGTGATGACGGAGAACCGACGCTGGTACCCGCGTCGTATGTCTATCTCAACTGGCGAACCGGTACCCGTAAGCGCGACCCGTGGCTGCACCATCTGAACTACGCGGGCATCGCCACCGGAGCGGGCCTGGACGATGCCGCCGCCCGAGGGTTGCTCGAACTCGTCGAACGGGACTCACTGTCGTTGTGGTGGCATCTGAACCTGCCCGCCCGCGGTATCGACATCGGTAGTGTGCCAGGCCTGGCCGACGACCTCGGTGACACCCGATTACGTTGTCACCTGCTCGAATTGCCCGCATACTTCGGTGTCCCGGTGGTCGCTGCGGTGATCCACGACCCGGAGCTGGGCATCGTGGCCGGGGGTTTCTCCGCCAAGCTCGACCCGGCCGAGACCGCCCGGAAGGCGGTACTCGAGGCCATTCACAGCTGGGTGTTCACGCGGGGCCTGCTCGAGCCCGACGGGTGGGTGTTCGGCTCGATGGAGGCCGGGGTGCTGTCCCGCGGGTTGTATCTGGACCATCGGGCGGATCGCAGTTACCTCGACGCCGCCGGTGTGCGGAGTGAGCATGTCCGCGACCTCGGGGCGGAGGCACAGGTGTGGCTGGATCCACTGACGCAGGAAGCGTTGCTGCCGCGCTTCACCGAACCGGCCACCACTGTGGGTATCGACGAACTGCCCACCGGCGACCTCTCGGATCTCGAGCACCGACTGCGAGCGGCCGGCCACCAGATCGTTGTCTGCGACATCACCACACCCGACATCGCACTGACGCCGCTGCGGGTGGCGCGGGTGTGCGCCGTCGGTCTGATCCCGAACGCCCCGGCGGGGTTCCCCTACTTCGGTCTGCCGCGGTGGCGGGAGGTGGCGCGCGCAGAGGCGACGGGCTGCGACCCGGACGACCCGAACTCGTTGCTGCTGGTGGCCCCTCCGAGCTTATGAACCCGTTTCGCACATTCGTGGTCGCGCGCGCGATCTGCTGGGCGGGCAACGCCGTCACGCTGGTGGCACTGCCGCTTCTCGTCTACCAGCAGAGCGGCTCGGCACTGCTGTCCGGTGTGACGTTTGCCGTCGAGTCGCTGCCCTATCTGCTGTTCGGGCTCTTCGCCGGGGCGGTGGCGGACCGATTCGACCGCAAGTCCATCCTGGTTGTCGCCCAGATGCTGAGTGCGGTTGCGCTGGCGTCGATTCCGCTGGCGAACGTTGCTGGGGACGTCCTCATCGTGCACGCCCTCACCGTTGCCTTCCTCGTGTCGACGGTGTTCGTGTTCTACGATGCGGCGTCGTTCGGGGTGGTGCCCGCTCTGGTCGGGCGGGACCGGATAGCCGACGCCACAGGAACATTGGTGTCCGTAGGTACCGTCATCGGGATTGCCGGACCGTTGCTGGGTGGTGTGGCGGCCACTGCGCTCAGCCCCGCCGCTGCGATCGCGATCGATGCGTGCTGCTATCTATTGGCGGCGGCACTCACCGCCACCATCGCGATTCCCCCGAACGCCGTCGAGGCCGTTCCGGGCCGGCGTATCTCGGACCAGATAGGTGAGGGGTTGCGATACATCTGGCAGCAGCCGGTGGTGCGCGCACTGACTCTGGTGGGAATCGGTGTGAGCCTCGCCAACGGGGTGGTGGTCGGACTGATGGTGGTGGTGGGTGTCCGGCGACTGGGCTTGGGCGACGGTGATGCCCGGCTGGGTGCGCTGTATGCGGCCACCGCGCTCGGGGCGTTCCTCATCAGCCTCGTCAGCGCAAAGATCCAGCGCGTCGTGGACACCGGGAAGATCACCCTCGCCGGGATCGCCGTGTCCGCCGGGGCGATGCTGCTGTGGGCTCAGACGCCCTGGTTTGTCGTCTCGCTGGTGATCCTGGTTGTGTACCAGGCGGCCAACACGATGATCATCGTCAACGGAATCGTTGTGCGGCAATCGATCACGCCCGACGAGTTGCAGTCGCGGGTGAACACGACGGCGCGGATGATCGCCATGGGCGGTACACCGTTCGGCGCTGCCACGGGTGGGGCGGTGGCGCAGGTCTGTGGTGTCGGTGTGGCGGTGTCCGCCGGCGCGGTGGCGCTGCTCTGTTCAGCCTTCGTGGGCTGGCGGATGGGGGTCGCCCGGCTGCCGCTGCTCGCCGACCTCACAGCGACTGCCCACGGCAAAGGCGAGTAGTGGGACCTGGCTGCGCTGCAACGAGAGCATCTCGCTGATCCGGTTGTCATAGAACCCGGAGATCGCACAGCAGGCGAGGTCGAGTGCGGTGGCGATGAGGTACAGGTGTGCTGCAGCCAGGCCGGCATCGACATGCACGGTCCGATAGTGGCGCTCAGAGTATTTCGCCATCGTCAGTTCGAGTTCGCCGACGAGAATGACGACAACCGGAGCGCGTCGGGCGAACTGCGGTTGCACGAGACCCTCTGCGAGTGCGCCGCGGACGTCGCCTGTCCTGCGCCGGAGCAACCGGTGGTGGCCGCGGTCGAACTGGTACACACCCACGGGGATCTCGTCGAACGCTTGCAGCACAATCACATAGGCGGTGGTCGACGGCAGGCCCCCTGCGCTGGGGTGGAAAGTCAAGGCGCGCTCTTCGCCGTCGCCGGTCCGAACGGTGCGCTGTGGACCGAGCGCCCACCGCAGCAACGCCGACAGGTCTGGCTGGCCGAGCGGGCCGTAGCTGTACCGCGAGCGTCGGTCGCGAAAGACGTGGTCGATGGGAGTCGATGGCGCGTCGGACGGTTCGCTCAGCGTGATCACCCCGTTGTCGTCAGACAGCCGGATCGGCGACACCGGCGGGCCTGACTCGGTGAGGACGTTGTGGACTGCGCGTGCGCGCTCGACTCTCGTACCCACCAGACCATCCATGACATGTATTCTAATGACAATCATTGTCGATACGCGCGGTGATGCTCGGGCTTTGACGTCCGAAGGGTGCGTGATCGGCACACCGATCACATATAGTCGGACATGCATGTGTGGGGCGACGGTCGCGCTCGCGGCGAACAGAGGAGAAGTAGATGGTGCTAGGGGCAGTGCTCGCGAAGGCGGCGTCGACGGTGGTGACCGGTGCGGTTGGTGTCGCGGCGTACAACGGGGCCAGGGAACTGGTGAAGCGCGCTCCGCTCCGGGAAGCAGCCGTCACCGCCACGGCGTGGTCGTTGCGAGGGGCACGTAAGGCCGAGGAGCAGGCCGAATCGGCACGTCTGGCGGCTGCGGACGTGATCGCAGAAGCGAAGGAGAAGATCGGCGAGCAGGTGACTCCGCCGGTCCACACTCCGGTGCACGACCACGACCACTGATGACCGCAGCTGTTGACACCGCGGACATCGGGTATCCGGCCGCGACACTGAGTCCTGTCTCCTTGGCCGATCACTCCGACCGGGTGGTGGTGCGTTCCGACGCCGCCGGCCGCATCCGTCTGACGGTGCCCTGGCTCGTGGGCAGTGCGGCGAGAGCCGTGGCCGTCGAGGATGCGATCGGTGCACTTGCCGGAGTTCGCGCGGTGCATGCCTACCCCCGCACCGGGAGTGTTGTGGTCTGGTACGCACCCGGTCGGGTCCCGCGCGCCGGCGTGTTCGAGGCGCTGGAGTCGGGGTCGCAGGTGCCGGCGACCGCCGCGGTGGAACGCACCCCTCATTCGGCGGAGGTGAACAACGGCGACATCCTGCGGATGACTGTCGGCGGCGCAGCACTGGTTCTCCTGGGTGTCCGGCGATATGGCTTCCGGCGACCGCCGATGTTGGGTCCCACCAGTCGTCTGGTGGCCGGCGGTGTCACCATCTTCACCGGGTATCCCTTCCTGAAAGGCGCGCTGCGATCTCTCAGCGGGCGCAAGGCCGCGGGCACCGACGCGTTGGTATCCGCTGCCACCGTCGCCAGCCTGTTGTTGCGTGAGAACGTTGTCGCGCTGACCGTGTTGTGGCTCCTGAACATCGGCGAGTACCTCCAAGACCTCACGCTCCGCCGTACCCGCAGGGCGATCTCGGCCCTGCTGGCCGGTAGCCAGGACACCGCCTGGGTTCGGATCTCCGACGGTACCGAGGTCTCGGTGGACATCGGCTCGCTGCAGATCGGCGACGAAGTGGTGGTCCACGAACAGGTTGCGATTCCTGTCGACGGCACCATCTGCGACGGCGAAGCGGTGATCGACCAGTCTGCCATCACCGGCGAGAATCTTCCGGTGAACCTGAGCGCAGGAGATCGGGTCTACGCCGGGTCGGTGGTGATGCGGGGGCGGGTCGTGGTTCGCGCCGCTGCGGTCGGCCACGAGACCGCCTTGGGCCGAATCATCGCGAGAGTTGAACAGGCTCAAGAGGATCGGGGCCAGATCCAGACCGTCGGCGAGAACTTCTCACGTAGGTTCGTGCCCGCCTCCTTCGCCCTGGCCGGCGTCACACTTCTTCTGACACGCGATGTCCGCAGGGCCATGACGATGTTGCTGGTCGCCTGTCCGTGTGCGGTCGGTCTGTCCACCCCGACCGCCATCAGCGCTGCGATCGGCAACGGCGCTCGGCGCGGGATGCTCATCAAGGGCGGATCCCACCTGGAAGAGGCAGGCCGGGTGGACGCCATCGTCTTCGACAAGACCGGCACGCTCACGGTCGGACGGCCTGTGGTCACCAATGTCGTTTCTTTCCAGGATGATTGGATGCCGGAGCAGGTTCTGGCGTTTGCGGCCAGCTCGGAGATCCACTCCAGGCACCCGCTTGCCGAGGCGCTGATCCGCAGTACCGAGGAACGCCACATCGAGATTCCCGCCCATGAGCAGTGCGAGGTGGTCGTGGGAATGGGCATGCGTACGTTCGCGGGAGATCGCACCCTGTTGCTCGGTAACCAGCCATTGCTGGAAACGGAGAACGTGGACTTATCTGACGACGCGCTCGCCTGGATCGACCGACTCCAGCGGCAAGCCGAGACACCTCTGCTTCTCGCCGTGGACGGGGTGCTGGTCGGTTTGGTCAGCCTGCGTGACGAGGTGCGGCCGGAAGCTGTCGAAGTGGTTGCGCGACTCCGCGACTCGGGAGTCCGGCGAATCGTGATGCTCACCGGTGACCATCCTCAGACTGCGGCCGCCGTCGCGAGTGAGCTGGGTATCGACGAATGGCGTGCCCAGGTACTGCCTGAGGACAAGATGACCGCTGTCCGTTCGTTGCAGGAGCAGGGTTACACCGTTGCGATGGTCGGGGACGGCACAAATGATGCGCCGGCGCTGGCGGCTGCCGACATCGGTATCGCGATGGGTATGGCGGGAACCGATGTCGCCGTCGAGACCGCGGACGTCGCGTTGTCCGGCGACGAACTGGGCCGCCTCCTCGACCTGCGTGACCTCGGCGGGCACGCGTTGGACGTGATCAGGCAGAACTACGCAATGTCCATCGCTGTCAACGCAATCGGGCTGATCGTGGGTGCCGGTGGCGCGTTGTCCCCGGTGCTGGCAGCGGTGCTGCACAACGCGTCCTCGGTGGCGGTTGTCGGCAACAGTTCGCGGCTGATCCGCTACCAGCTCGATCAGCCTGGCCCGGTGCGGAAACGCTGATCCGCGACGGCCCTTCACCTAATGATAATGATTGTCATTAGCTCGTCGAGCCGGTAGTGTCCTGAATGCGCCGAAAGCCGGTCGCGTATGAAGGCACGCAGCAGGACACTCTGCCGCGCTTGGACATTGGAGCATCGTGAAGGTTCGTGCATCACTCAAGTCGTTGAAGAACCAGCCCGGCTCGCAGGTCGTGCGCCGCCGCGGCAAGATCTATGTGATCAACAAGGGGAACCCGCGGTTCAAGGCCCGGCAGGGGTAGCCGACGTAGGGGGTTCAGTGGTCGCCAGGCCAGTCGACGTCGGCGGGCGACTTGTCGTCGCGCAGTCCTTTCCAGCTGGGATGTCGGAGTTTGCCGGTGAATTCGCGGTACTCGACATCTCCGACGTACTTCGGCGTCACCCAGTGAGCGTCTTTTGCGATGGCCCGAGGGGGAGTCTGAGCGAACGGCGGAGTCGATGTCTCGATCTCGGTGAGCATTTCGAGTAGTTCCCGGCGCATCGCAGAAGAGAATCCTGTACCCACGTGGCCGATGTAGACGAGTTCGCCGTCCGCGTTGTGAGCGCCCAGGAGCAGCGAGCCGATTCCACCCGAAGCGGCGCCAGACCCTGGAACCCACCCGCCGACAACCACTTCGGTGTTGCTGCGCAGCGGGGTCTTGATCCAGGCGGGTGACCTGCGGCCTGGTCTGTACACCGAATCGGTCTTCTTGGCCACCACGCCCTCCAGTCCGTTCTGCCGGGCGATGTCGAGCATCGTCTCGCCGTCGACCTCGGTCCAGATGGGTGGAACGCGAACCCGTTTCGATTCCAGCCCGAGGTCGTCAAGTAGTCGGCGCCGCGTGAGGTAGGGCAGGCGTGTTACATCGTCGCCGTCGAGCTCGAGGACGTCGAACACGTAGAAGGTCGTGGGCACGTCCTTGCGGAGCTGTGTGCTCGGTTTGAGTACGTGCATACGTTGCTGAAGGCGCGCGAACGAAGGCCGGCCTGTGTCATCCAACGCAACGATCTCGCCGTCGAGCACAACCGGGTGGCCGGCCAGGGCTTCGGGCAGTGCGTCGACGAGTTCGGGAAAACTGCCGGAGACGTTGTTGCCATTGCGGCTGACGAGGCTCACCGAGGCCGAGTCGACAACCGCGATTGCCCTCTGCCCGTCCCACTTCATCTCGTATGCCCAGCCGGAACCAGCGGGTGGTGTGCCGAGGGTGGCAAGCATCGGAAGCGGTGCGTCTGTCATACCGTTCGAGTCTGCCGTGAGGCGAGGGACGGCACCACCCACCCAGCGGAGTCGAGGTCTGGAAATGAACGCGTAGCGCTGCAGGTCATCAAGGGTTGACCCGGTCAGGGTTCGGTCGAGTAGCGTTCGGCGTATGGCTCTCGATCACGGTGACCCCGGCGACGCTCCCTCTGTGCCACCTCCGCTGGCGGACATCGCCGACACCACGCGGCCGTCCGCGGCAGAGGAAGCACGAACGCTCGTGGCGTCGACGAACATCGGCACACTCGCCAGCCTCACCGCAGACGGCGACCCGTGGGCGTCGTTCATCACCTACGGTCTGCTCGACGGGTCGCCGGTTCTATGTGTCTCGCACATGGCCGAACACGGACGCAATCTCGCGGGCAATCCCCGGGCCAGCATCGCGGTGGTGACGCCCAACGCCGAGGCAGACCCGTTGGCCAGCGCCCGCATCACGCTGGCCGGTCATGTGGAGAAGCCGAGCGAGGCCGAGTACGCGGCAGCCCGCCAGGCGCACCTGGACGGGGTGCCCGCTGCGAAGTACTACGTCGACTACAGCGATTTCTCCCTCTGGGTGTTGCGCGTCGAGCGCGTGCGGTGGGTAGGCGGGTACGGCCGTATGGACTCGGCATCCGCCGAGGCCTATGCCGCAGCGTCACCCGACCCGGTGATCCCCCACGCGGCCGGCGCGATCGACCACCTCAACAACGACCACCGCGACTCCCTGCTCGCCATGGCCCAGACACTCGGTGGTTTCCCCGACACCACCGAGGTGACCTGCACCGGCGCCGACCGCTACGGACTCGATCTACGCGTCACCACGCCGCGAGGCGTGGCCTACACCCGCGCGGGGTACGCATCGCCGATCAACTCGGTCGACGAATTACGTTCGGCCACGGTGGAACTCGCACGCCGCGCGCGTGCTGCTCACTAGTTGGCGAGCTGCGGATAAAGCGTCTCGATGCCGGCCGACAGGCCGGCCTTGACGTTCGCGCTGATCTCGTCGGCGATCACCTCGTAATCGCCGGCCGCGAGCCCGTCGTAGGCGAGCCGGACGATGTCGGCGGGATCGTTCTTCTCCGCGTCCACCGCGGCGGTCATCGGGGTGTCGGTGTAACCGAGGTGCAGCCCCATCACGTGCGTTCCCTGCGCCGCGAGTTCGATCCGGAACGAGTTGGTCGCCGACCAGAACGCGGCCTTGGACGCGCTGTAGTCCGCGGCGAGCCCGATCCAGCTCAGTACCGAGTGCACGTCGAGGAATGCTCCTCCGCCGTTCGCGGCCAGAACCGGCGCGAATGTTCGCACCACCTGGATGGCGCCGAAGAAGTTGACCTCAAAGGTCGCGCGGATGGTCTCGATCGATGTGGTGCTCAGGTTGTCGCCACCCAGGATTCCGGCGTTGTTGATCACGATCGTGGTGTCGCTCGCGAGTTCGGCGGCAGCTCGGATGGAGCGGTCGTCGGTGACGTCGAGTGTGATGGGGACGATGCGGTTGTCGGGCCAGTCACGCGGACTGCGGGCAGAGGCATAGACCTTCGCGGCTCCGCGGTCGAGTGCCTGCTCCACGAACTCGCGGCCCAGGCCGCCGTTGGCTCCGGTCACCAGGACCACTGCACCTTCGAAGTCGACGGACATGTTTGTACTCTTTTCTGCTGTCGGGATCTGGCTTTGGTAATCCAAAGCCAGGGGTGATGTGTTTTATTCCGCCGAAGCAGTGATGGACCCTCGTGTGAGAAAGGTTCAGTCCCCTCTTACCTTCGTGGACCACACTGGGATCGTGATCGTCAGTCCGTTGCGTCGCCTCGCGCGTCGAACCGCCGTGCGTCGTCGCGGCGCCGGGCGTGCGCCGCGACGTTCGTTGCGATGGCAGATAACCGTGCTGGCAGGGGCGGTTGTGGCGGTGGCCGCCGCGGTGATGGCCCTGGCCGCTTACCTGGTGGTCAGCGACGGGCTGAACGAACGTGTCGACGACAACCTGAAGTCGCGGGCTCTGTCGGTGACGACCTGGGTGAACCAGGGGATCGAGGTCGAGGACCAGGCATCACTGGAGATGGTCGCGCAGACGATCCGCTACGGCGACAGCGGCATCTACTTCGGACTCGTGCTGCAGAACGGGCTGACCGTTCGCACCGGTCCCATTCCGATCGGGCCCGGTCAACGCGATGTGATCGAGGGCAAGCGGGAATCGTCGCTGTCGAATGTCGACGGTCATCGCGTTCTTGCCCAGAGGCTCACCGATGGGGTCACGCTGGTCCTCTCCAAAGACCTGACCTCCACGCATGCAGTGCTGACCCGGCTCGCCTGGGTGTTCGGCATCATCGGCGGGTGCGGCGCCATCCTGGCCGGGGTGGCGGGCACAACGGTCGCACAGGCAGGCCTTCGGCCGGTCGACCGATTGATACGAGCATCTGAACGGGTCGCCCGAACCGATGATCTCCGCCCGATCCAGGTGGCCGGAAACGATGAGCTGGCCGGGCTCGCCTCCACGTTCAACACGATGCTGGCCGCGTTGTCGGATTCGCGTGATCGGCAGTCGCAGCTGATCGCCGACGCCGGCCACGAGCTCCGGACCCCGCTCACCTCGTTGCGGACAAACCTCGAGTTGCTGATCGCCGCGAGCAAGCCCGGTGCGTCGGCGATGTCCGAAGAAGACATGGCGGAACTGCGGTCGGATGTGATCGATCAGATCGAGGAGTTCTCTGCGCTGGTCGCCAACCTGGTGGACGTGGCACGGCCGCCGACGATGGGGCGTTCCTAGGGTGCTCGCGGCTACTTAGGGCGACCTAACATTCTCGACAGGGGAGTCGCTCGGGCGCCCGAAGGTAGGATAGCCTAATCATGTGTTGAACTCTGGGCGGTCCGATCGGCTCACGATCGACACCGGCTCGCGGCTCCCGGTGTTCTTCGTGCCGCCCGCAGAGCCGGTGCGCAGCAAGCAGATCCGGGTCGATGCCTACACCACACCGAAATCCTTGGTCATCCGCACCATCTTCGGAGCCGGAAAGTACACGCTGCCGGGCATGATCCTGATGGTCGGGCACTTCGTCGGGGAAGCGCTGGTACCGGTGGTCATGGGAATGGCGATCGACCGCGCGGTGTCCACCGGCGATGTCGGGTCGCTCATCGCCTGGGTTGTCGCACTGGCCGCTGTCTTCCTCCTGCTGTCGCACACCTGGCGGTTCGGTGAGCGTCTGACGATGTACGCGCACGGTCTGGTGGAGCACCAGTTCCGGATGCGGGTCACCGATCGTCTTCTCGACCCTCGGGGGATGGCCGGCCCGGCACGACTGCCGGGCGTCTCCCTCAACATCGCCACCTCCGACGTGATGCGACTGTCGAGCGCCGTGTTCATCGCCGTCTTCCCCGTCGGGGAACTCGCCGCGGTCATCGTGGCGGGCGCCGTCCTGCTGTTCATCTCGTGGCCGCTCGGGCTGGCGATCCTTCTCGGGGCGCCGACGCTCCTGTGGATTCTCGACCTGGCGGGTGGACCACTGCGGGCGCGGACCGAGCACGAACAAGAACTCGCCGGCGACGCAGCGGGCACGGCCGCAGATCTGGTCGCCGGATTGCGGATCGTCAAGGGACTGGGTGCCGAACCCGAGGCCGGCCGGCGATACCGGATGGCCAGCAGTCGGGCGCGCGTCGGTGCAATCCGCGCTGCCGGATCGCAGGGCACCTACATCGGCGTGATGCAGATGGTCTCCGCGTTGTTTGTTGTGGGAGTGGGAATCGCGGCGGGTCTGATGGCAGTCGAAGGGCAGATCAGCTTCGGCGAATTGATCACGGTCGTCGGACTCACCCAATTCGTGATGGGGCCACTGAACGCACTGGGTACCAACTTCGGCGCTCTCTGGAACAGTGCGGTTCCCTGTGCCAAACGTGTGCTGTCGGTGTTGCAGGCCGAATCGGCGATCGAGTCCGGGTCCGTCCGGAACGCCGAAGGTCCGTTGTCCTTCGACGACATGACGGCCGGGCCGGTCGCCGGATTGACCCTCGAACTGCCCCCGGCGGGATTGGTCGCGATTGTCTGCGCCCCCGAGGAAACCGAAGCGCTCGTCGCCGTTCTCGCGCGCAAGAAGGCACCCGAGTCCGGCGTCGTGAGGCTCGGTGATGTGGACCTGTTCGACCTCGGCCACGACGTCGTACATCAGCTGGTGCGAGCAGTGCCGCACTCTGCGGATCTCTTCGAGGGTTCGGTGCTCGACAACATCGAGGCCGGTGTGGACGACGATGCCGCTGACCGTGATTCCCGCGTCACCCGCGCGATCTTCGCGGCCGCCTGCGACGACGTCGTCGAGGTGTTGCCCGCGGGCCTCGACACACCGGTGGGCGAGGCCGGCCGCATGCTCTCGGGCGGGCAGCGCCAACGTGTTGGTCTTGCCCGCGCGCTGGCTGCAGAGTCGAAGGTACTGATCCTCAACGACCCCACCACAGCAGTGGATTCGGTCACCGAGGCCACCGTCGCGCGGCGGCTCCACCTCACCCGTGAGGGTCTGAGCACGGTGGTGTTCACCAACTCACCGGCGTTCCTCGAAGCGGCCGAACACGTGGTGATCATCTCCGGCGGGTCACTGGTCTACCAGGGCGATCTGGCCGGCGCGGGCCTGCTGCCCGCCGGATCGACCGGGGCCGGCCGATGAGCGCCAAGACCGGGGATGCCACACCAGAGGTCTCGACGGAGAAACTCGCGATTGCGAACTTTCGCACCACGATGGGCTACCTGGGCGTCGAGGTGCGTAAACAGATCTGGCCCCTCGTGCTGCTCGCCGGAATCATGACGGCTGCAGCAGCACTGGGGCTCGTCACGCCGAGAGCCCTCGGGGAGATCGTCGACATCGCCGACGAAGGTGGCGCCACCGGCGAGATATGGCGCCTGGCCGGGGTCATGGCCGCTTCGGCGGTGGGTGCCGCGGTGCTCGCCGGACTCGGAGTCCGATTGTCCGCGAAGATCTTCGAGACGATTCTGGCGCATCTGCGAGAGACCATGCTGGCCGCCTCGCTGCGGCTGCCGCTTGCGCGCGTGGAGGCCGCCGGCAGTGGTGACCTGGTGTCGAGGGCCACCGACGATGTCAGCACCGTGAGCCAGGCCATCGGATCGGTGGTACCCGCCCTTCTCGCAGCCACTTTCACCATCGCCGTGACGTTTGTCGGCTTGGCGCTGCTGGATTGGCGTTTCCTGTTGGTTCTCGTGGTGGTCATGCCGGTCTATGTGAACGGTGTGCGGATGTTCCTGAAGAAGGCACCCGCGATGTTTGCCGCGGAACGGGCTGCCACCGCCGAGCGGGCCCATCACGTACTCGGCTCGATCCGCGGGTTGGACACCGTGCACGCATTCGAGTTGTCGCAGTCGCTGAACGGCCGGATCGAGCGTCATTCCTGGTCGGTGGTCCGCTGGTTCATGCGTGCGATCGTGCTGCAGAACCGACTCGGCGCCCGCATCAACCTGGGCGAGTTCGTCGGCATGACAACCATTTTGATCATCGGGTTCGTGCTGGTCGGGTCGGACTCGCTCACCGTCGGCGCAGTGACCGCAGCCATGCTCTATTTCCTGTTGTTGTTCGACCCGATCGGACGGGTCATGTTGCTGGTGAACGACCTGCAGTCCGGCGCAGCCGCTCTCGGTCGCATCGTGGGCGTGATCGAGGAGGCGGACCGCGCGGCGACCACCACGACGGCCGTCGACACCAAGCCGGCCCGGCCTGCGCCGGGGGCGCCACTGGTCGAGATCCGCAACGTCAGCTATTCGTATTCGCCGGAGCACGAGGTGCTGCACGACATCTCGCTGTCGATCGCGGCGGGAGAACACATCGCCGTGGTGGGATCATCGGGCGCCGGGAAGACAACACTGGCCACCATCGTCGCCGGTATCCACATGCCGTCCGAGGGACGTGTGCTGTTGGGTGGCAGGGACATCACGTCCATCGACCGCACCGAACTGGCGCGTTCGACAGCGCTGGTCACCCAGGAGGTGCACGTCTTCAGCGGAACGCTGGCCTCGGACCTTCGAATCGCCGCGCCGGAGGCCGACGATGATCAGCTCTGGGCCGCGCTGGATCTCGTCGATGCAGGTCCGTGGGTACGTGCGCTGCCCGATGGCATCGAGACGGTTGTCGGCGAGCAAGGGCACCACCTCACACCGATGCAGTCGCAACAACTCGCCCTGGCCCGGATCGTTCTGCTCGACCCCGAGATGGCGATACTCGACGAGGCGACCGCCGACGCCGGCAGCGCAGGTGCGGGTGTCCTCGAGGCCTCGGCGGAAGCGGCCCTGCGTGGACGCTCGGCACTCATTGTGGCGCATCGCCTGAGCCAGGCGGCTCGCGCCGACCGCATCGTCTTCATGGAACGCGGACGGATCGTCGAAGTGGGTACACACGCCGAACTCGTCTCGCTCGGAGGCCGTTACGGCAACCTCTGGAGGGCTTGGTCTCGGGGCCGCGCGCAGAGCTGAGCTCGGCCCGCCTCACACTTCGCACGCTTCCATAACTCGCCAGATAAGTATAGGCTTAGTTGTAAGCGCGGCGGTACGATGTGTCGCCCCATCGTCGGAGTCGATTGCGACTTCTCGCGCCTGACATGGCGGCAATGCCGTTGTCCCGGTGGCGTTTCGCCCCGACATCGCGAGTGAGGAGCTGCAGTTGAGTCAGCAAGATGTGTCCACGAGTTTGTCGGAGGAGCAGATCGTTGCCGACATCGCGGGAGCTCTCGGCATGGCTCCCGCCGAGGTCACGCACGACCTGGATCTCCTTGACGCCGGCCTTGATTCGATTCGGCTGATGTCGTTGGTGGAGAAGTGGCGCAGCGCGGGCTCGGCCCACGTCGACTTTCCCGTGCTCGCCTCCGATCCGGTGGTCGGCACGTGGATCGAGGTCCTGCTGTCGGATCTCGTGCCGGCGGAAGCCGAGACGAGTGCTGACGACGCCGGCCAGGGCGGTGTCTCATGAAGATGTGCATGGCAACGGTGTCTCTCGGTGGCGGCCTGGAGGAGAAGATCGATGCGATTGCCGCCGCCGGGTTCGACGGTATCGAGCTGCTGGATGCCGACCTTCGAGAGTCGACGATGTCCCCGGGCGAATGTGCTCGCCGCTGTGCGGACCTCGGATTGACCATCGACCTGTATCAGCCGTTCCGGCGAGCCGAAGGCGTGTCGCACGACGAATTCGGTGCTGTGCAAGCTCGTTTTCGACGCGAGCTGGAGGTGATGCGGGAGATCGGTGCCGACTCCATACTCGTGGTCTCCAACACCGATGATGACGCCGACAGCAGTCGTGACCTGTCGGTGGCGCAGCTGTCGGCGCTGGGCGACGTGGCCGCCGAGCACGGCGTGACGGTGATGTTCGAAGCTCTGGCGTGGGGTACCCACATCAGCCGGGTCGCAGATGCGTGGGAAGTGCTGCAGCGCGCCGACCATCCGAACCTGACCCTGGTGGTCGACACGTTTCACCTGATCGCTCGGGGCGAGGACATCACCATCTTGTCCGAACTCCCAGCCGGCTCGGTGGGATTTCTCCAACTGGCCGATGCGCCTCTGCTTTCCATGGACCTCATGCATTGGAGCCGTGGACATCGCTGTTTTCCCGGCGAGGGGCAGATGGATCTCCTCGCCCCGATCGGCACCGTCCTGTCATCGGGGTATGACGGGCCTGTCTCGCTCGAGATCTTCAATCCTGGCTATCGCGAACGCGATACGCACGAGCTGGCCAGGGCCGGCGCGAAGGCGCTCGGCGAGTTCATCGATGAGCTGGGGACAAAGGCGAACACCCCGTCCTCCACGTGGACAGACGCTGGCGTGCAACGCCTTTCGGCGCAGGTGGGTTCGCTGTGAGCGGGCTGCGACCGTTGGAACTAGACGGGGTTGTCCCATATCCTGCCGACTTTGCCGCCCGGTACCGCGACGAGGGTTACTGGACCGACCAGACGCTGTCCGAGATGTTGTTCGAGACGATCGAACGGTCGCCCGATCAGATCGCGATCATCGCCGGAGACACCCGGATGACCTATCGCGCGCTCGGGGAGCGGACGCTGGCGTTCGCGGCGGGTTTCGAAGCTCTCGGTGTCGGTCGTGGCGACCGTGTGGTGGTGCACCTGCCGAACGTGCCCGACTACCTGCCGATCCTGTTCTCGCTGTTCGAGCTGGGGGCGGTTCCCGTCCTTGCGCTTGCCGCGCTGCGCAGGCATGAGATCGAGTACTTCGTGGGGTTCACCGAGGCGGTCGCCTATGTCACCGTCGACTCCCACGCCGGCAACGATTTCGGGTCACTGGCGAGGGAGCTGAGACAGTCGTCGGCGGGCCGGCTCCACACCGTTGTCTTGTCAGAGGATGGCGCGGGTGACGATGCGGATCAATTGCTCTCACGCGGCCTGTCGACACACCGACGCAGATCCCTGCCGTCGGACGTCGCCTTCTTGCAGTTGTCGGGCGGTACCACCGGTCAGCCCAAGGTGATTCCCCATACCCACGAGGACTACCTGGCTTCCGTCCGGGCCAGTGCAGACATCGGCGGGATCACCGATGGCACCGTCCAACTGGTGGTCCTGCCGATGTGCCACAGCTTTGCGATGCGTTCGCCGGGGTTTCTCGGAGTGCTCTACAAGGGCGGCACCGTGGTGCCCGCCCCGAACGGAAGTCCCGACGTCACGTTCCCTCTGATCGAGCAACACGGGGTGACCGACGTGTCGGTGGTCCCACCGCTCGCGCTCGTGTGGCTCAATTCGTCGCTCAAACACCGGTATGACCTGCGCACTCTGAAGGTCCTACGGGTGGGTGGGGCCAAGTTCAGTGCGGAGGCCGCACGCCGGGTGCGTTCGGAGCTCGGTGCGACCGTGCAGCAGAGCTTCGGGATGGCCGAAGGGCTCACCACATTCACCGGGCTCGATGAGGACGAAGAGACGATCACCACCCGGCAAGGCCGCCCGACGCTGGAGGCCGATGAGGTGCTGGTGGTGGACGATGAGGGACATGAGGTGCCCCTGGGCACCTCCGGCCATCTGCTGACGCGCGGACCGTCGACCATCCGCGGTTACTACCGCGCGCCCGAGCACAACGCCGCCAACTTCACCGCCGACGGGTTCTATCGAACGGGCGACATAGTCCGCGCGGACGAGCGCGGCTACCTCACGGTGGTGGGGCGGTCCAAGGACCAGATCAACCGGGGCGGAGAGAAGATCGCACCCGAGGAGGTCGAAAACGTCCTCCTGACATCGGAATCTGTTCACGATGTGTCGGTGGTCGGAGTGCCCGACGAGCTGCTGGGGGAGCGCACCAAAGCGTTTGTCATCCCCCGGGAGGGAAGTGACAGGTCGACGCTGTCGCTCCCGGCCATCAGGAGATTCCTCACCGACAAAGGTCTTGCCGCGTACAAGATCCCGGACGTCGTGGAACTGGTCGACGAGTTCGAACGAACCGCGGTGGGCAAGGTCAGCAAACGCCACCAACGCGCACGCTGACTTCACCTTCTACTTAAGTTAGCCTATACTTACCGAAGTGAGATGTGAGGTCGTGTTCCCAATGATCGTTCGAGTTGTCGGTTCCGCTGGGAGCCCGGCAGGAGGAGTCGCTTCATGACCACCGATGAGAGTGCTCCGTTCGATGTGGTGGGCGTCGGCTTCGGGCCGGCGAACCTCGCGCTGGCGATCGCGATCGAGGAGTACAACGACCGGGCCCGTCCGGCAGATTGCCTGACGGCGAAGTTCGTGGAGAAACAGCAGCGGTTCGGCTGGCACCGGGGCATGTTGATCCCCGGTACCACGATGCAGATCTCGTTCCTCAAAGACCTTGCCACCCAACGGGATGTCTGTAGTCCCTACTCATTCCTGAAGTACCTGTCCGAGCGTGGCAGGCTGACGGACTTCATCAACCAGCAGAGCTTCTTTCCCACCCGGCTCGAGTTCCACGACTACCTCGAGTGGGCGGCCGCCAAGGTGTCGCTGCCCATCGCCTACGGGACGGAGGTCAGCTCGGTGAACTGGACCGGCGACGTGTTCGAGGTCCAGGTGCCGGGTTCGGTTCCGGTGCGCGGGCACAACGTGGTTCTCGCCGGCGGCCTGCGTTCCAAGGTGCCCGCGGGTGTCACGCAGAGCGCGCGTGTGTTCCACAACCACCGCTTGCTCGAGCACCTCCGGGAACTGCCGCGCATGCGCCACCAGAGACTGATCGTGGTGGGTGCCGGACAGAGTGCTGCAGAGGTGGCCGCCTATCTCCACGAGACGTATCCGGAATCCGAGATCCACGCGGTCTTCGGCAAATACGGGTACACACCTGCCGACGACAGTCCCTACGCCAACCGGATCTTCGATCCGGACGCTGTTGTCGACTTCCATCAGTCGTCCGACGAACTCCGCGCGCAACTGCTCAGCTATCACCGTGGAACCAACTATTCGGCAGTGGATCCACCGTTGATCGAGGAGCTGTACCGCCGCGAGTACGGGGAGCGGGTGTCGGGGCGCCGGAGGTTGTTCGTACGTGGTGCGTCGGAGGTCAGCTCGCTGGTCGAGACGGATGACGGAGTCGCCGTGCAGATCCGCCATCGACCGTCGCAGGGCGTCGACGAGTTCAGCTGCGACGCAGTCATCTTCGCGACGGGTTTCGAACCGGTCAGTCTCGCCGAGCTGCTCGGCCCGCTGGCAGCGGCCTGCGATGTGGACGACAAGGGTCGCCCCGTCGTCGACCGTCAATACCGGGTGACCACCAGCGGGCGCATCAAGGGCGGGATCTACCTGCAAGGCAACACCGAGCACACCCACGGCCTCACGTCGACCCTGCTGTCGAACCTGGCAGTGCGTTCGGGGGAGCTGGTGGACTCGATCGTCGCCTCGGTCAGGCGAACCGAGGCGGAGGCCACCGTCCACATCACTTCTGAATCGAGCGAGCAGAGAGAAGGCGACTTTGTCTACCAACCCCTTTGATGATGACGAGGGCACGTTCTATGTGCTCGTGAACGATGAAGAACAGTACTCCCTGTGGCCGACGTTCGCGGAGGTACCGCAGGGCTGGCGGATCGTCCACGGAGCGAACGGTCACGCCGGCCGGCAGGAGTGCCTCGACTACGTCGACGAGCATTGGACGGACATACGGCCGAAGAGCCTGCGTGACGCCATGGACGCGGACGCCACGAATTCGGATGCCACGGATTCGCGGGCACGCCACAGCGTTTCTCCCTGAACAACTCACAGCATCTGACGAACCGAGGACAGAAACATGCTCCGCACTCTGGTGAACGGTAAGATCCACCGCGCCACAGTCACTCAGGCCGACCTGCATTACGTCGGCTCCATCACGGTCGACGAGACGTTGATGAAGGCCGCCGATCTCGTGGAAGGCGAAAAGGTTCAGGTCGTCGACGTCACGAACGGCGCGAGACTGGAGACCTACGTGATCACCGGCGCCGCCGGTTCAGGGGTCATCTGCATCAACGGGGCAGCGGCTCATCTGGTGAACCCGGGTGACCTGGTGATCATCATGTCGTTCCTGCAACTCGACGAGGCCGAGGTCATCGTGCACGAACCCAAGGTCGTCCACGTCGACTCGGACAACGCGATCGTGGCGCTGGGAAATGATCCGGCGCAACCGGTTCCGGGCGCGACCGATCAGCTGTCGAGCCGTTAGACACGATCGACGACCGTCTCGCATCGGCGAGCGCAAGGGAATGTGGTTTGGCGATGGGACGTGGCATGAGGCTCTCGGGTGCGCAATGGGGCGTGTGGTTCGCTCAGGAATTGGCGCCTCGGTCGCCGGTGTTCTCGATCGGGCAGCTCCTGTGGCTGCCCGCGGGGTGCGATAGCGAAGTCCTGGCTCGCGCAGTGGGCATCGCCGTTCACGACGCCGACGTCCTGTGGTGCCGTTTCGACACCGGGCCGCAGGGGCCGCTGCAGTCGATCCAGGTGCCGGCTACCCCGCCGTCGATCGAGGTGCGCAACCACGTGGGCACCGCCGATTCACTTCGGGCACAAGCGCGCACGCGGATGGCCGAGGCGCTACCCCTCGCTGAAGGTCCCTTGTTCGCCGCCACAGTGTGGTCGCTCGACGATGGGCAGATCGTCTGGGAGTTCAAGGCGCACCACATATTGCTCGACGCGTATGGGCTGTCGTTGATGACCCGTCGGGTGGCACAGGTGTACACCGCGCTGTCGCGGGGCGCGGCCGTACCGGAGTCGACGTTCGGCACCGTGGCCGAGATGATCACGGCCGAGGACGAATACGGGCGCAGCGATGTCGCCGAGCGTGATGGTGAGTACTGGAGTGCCTTCGCCGAAGCGCTGGCAGACTCCGCAGCGTCGCTGGTGCCGGCGTCGCCGAGCGAGAACATGCCCATCGGTGTGTCCGTGTCGATCGACCGGGAGGTCATCGACAGGGTCGACCAACTGGCTCGATCGGTCGGCGCCACCTGGGGTGAGGCGATGATCGCCCTCTGGGCCTGGTACGACTCGCATCGGTCGGGCGGTACCAAGGCGACCATCGGAATCCCGATGATGGCTCGGCGCGGGGTGGGCCTGCGTACCCCGATGATGCAGGTGAATGTTCTGCCCGTGTCGCTGGAGATCGATCCACACGGCAACGTGGGCGAGTGGATCACCCGTGCGGCGGCCGCACTCGGCGGCGTGCGCCGCCATCAGCGTTACCGGGGTGAGCGCCTCGCCCAGGTGTCCGACGGCGTCAAACCTGCTCTCTCGCAGATCAATCTACATGTGTTCGACTACCACGCCGATTTCGCGGGAACGGTCGCGGTCACCGAGGAACTCGGCACCGGACCGGCCGACGACCTCAATCTGTTCGTCTACAACGACAAGGTGAAGGGGTTCGCGCTCGAACTCAAGGCCGACCCCACCCGATACGACGAATCAGAACTGCGGGTGCATCTGCGACGGATCGAGAGCGCAGTCCGCAGGCTGTCGTCGCTGTCGGCCGACGATCGTCTGCGCGCGCTGGCTCCTGCCGACCCGGTCGACACCGACCTGTTGTCGGAGTGGGTGTCGGGGCAACCCGAGGTCAGTCGCGAGGTGACGATCGACGAGCTGTTGCAGACTGCAGCCAGGGAGCATCCGGGACGGGTCGCGGTGGCCGTCGACGATCGGCACCTCACGTATGCACAGTTCGATTCACGGGTGAACCGCATTGCCCGGCACCTTCTTTCATCGGGTGTGCGCACCGGCGACCGCATCGCGGTGATGGCCGCGCGTGACGAGTGGCTGCCTGTCATGCTCGCGGCAGTCATGCGCGCGGGCGCTGTGTACGTTCCGGTGGACCCGGATTATCCAGACGACCGGATCGAATTCCTGCTGCAGGACGCCGCACCGAGTGCAGTGCTGACCAACTGTGGAGATGCTCTCGACATCGGGCGGTTCGCCGGAGTCGTGGGGACGCCGATCATCGACGTCGCAGACCCTTCGGTGGTGCGGGACCTCGACACCGTGTCGCCGGAACCGGTCGGCGACGCCGACCGCACACGCAGACTGCTCCCCGGAGATGCGGCGTATCTGATCTACACCTCGGGCACGACCGGTCGTCCGAAGGGCGTCATGGTCACTCACGCCAATGTCATCGCATTGTTCGACGCCACCACACACTTCGACTTCCGCGCCGACGACGTATGGATCTTGCTGCACTCGTACGCCTTCGACTTCTCCGTCTGGGAACAGTGGGTGCCCCTGACCACCGGGGCTGCGCTTGTTGTGGTCGGCCAGGATGTCCTGCGCGATCCGGTCCTCATCGGAGATGCGATCCGGAGGCATCGGGTCACCGTCCTCAATCAGACACCGTCAGCGTTCTATGCGTTGATCGACACCGAACAGCACCGGACGGACGGCTCAGACCTCGCACTGCGAACGGTCGTGTTCGGCGGCGAGGCATTGAATGCGGCCAGGCTCGCGCCGTGGCTGGATCGTCACCCGACCACGCCGACGTTGATCAACATGTACGGGATCACCGAGACCACGGTGCACGTCACGCACACCGTGGTGTCGTCGCACGGCGATGTCGCAGGAGCGTCGGTCATCGGGCGGGCGCTGCCCGGCCTCCGTACCGATGTCCTCACCCCTCATCTGCAGACGACACCGATCGGCGTCGTCGGAGAACTGTATGTGGCCGGACCGCAGGTCGGTCTCGGATACCGCGGTCGTCCGTCGCTGACCGCAACAAGATTCGTCGCCGACCCGAACGGGTCCGGAACCCGTATGTACCGCACCGGTGATCTTGCGAGGTGGAACGTCGCGGGCGAGCTGGAGTATCTGGGCCGCATCGACGAACAGGTCGAGATCCGCGGATTCCGTATCGAACCGGGTGAGGTCGCCGCCGCCGTGCAATCGCATCCGGATGTGACGGCAGCTGCTGTCGTCGCCGTCGATCGGGGTGCCGAATCGAGTGGCGCCGCGAACCCACATGCCGCAGCAGGAACAGTTCTTGCTGCCTACTATTGCGCGGCGGTCGAGTCCGACTCCGAAGGACAGCCACTTGATGCCGCACTGCGCGTCTGGGCCGAGAGCACGCTGCCCGCCCACATGGTGCCGTCGGTGTTCGTCCGGGTGGACGCATTGCCGATGACCGCGAACGGCAAACTCGATTGCCGAGCGCTTCCCGCAATAGATCTCGGCGCGCGCAGCGGCCAGGGGCGCGAACTCAGCACTGCCGCAGAGCACATCATCGCGGCGGTCTTCCTCGACGTACTCGGCCTTGATCCGGCGGCCCAGCTGTCGGCCGACGATGACTTCTTTGCCCTCGGTGGCGACAGCATCGTCTCCATCCGGGTGGTGTCGCGGGCCAGGCGCGCAGGACTGGTGACCACAGCCAAGATGGTGTTCGAGCAACGCACGGTTGCGGCGATCGCGGCCTCGGCTGTTCCTGCGGTTGATGGCCGTGAGATCTTCGGACGGGACCAGGCGGCGAGAGGCGGCCACGGCGGCCTCGCTCCGTTGATGCCGATCGCCCATCGACTGATCGATGCGCCCGGATTCGATTCTTTCGCACAGACATTTGTGTTCGTGACTCCCGAAGATCTGACGTGGGAGCGGCTCCGCGACGCGCTCGACCGAGTGGTCGGACGACACGGGGCATTGCGCGCGCGGGTCGTCGGATCGGGAGAAGCACGCCAACTCGAGGTCGGCGCCGTCGGCGCGAATGCGGTAGACAGGCTCGATCGTGACGAGCGCATTGATGGACAGTTCAATCGGTGGAGCACCGAGAAGTGGCAGCAGCACCTGAGAGAAGTCGCGACCGACCTCGCGGGCGCGCTGGATCCGGCGGCAGGCGTCGTGTGGCGAGCGCGGTGGATCACCGATTCGGCGAGCGCCACAGGGCGCCTCGTCATGGTGATCCATCACCTCGTCGTGGACGGGGTCTCCTGGCGGATTCTCGCCGACGACCTGGCTGCCGCGTCGTCCTCCGATGTGCGCTCGCCTGATGTCGGCCTGCCCACCGCAGGCACCGGGCTGGTGGCGTGGGCTCAAGCGCTGACAAGCCGGGCCGCCGCAGGCGCTCCGATCATCAGAGACCGCTGTGGCTGGCGATGGCGGGGCAGACCGAGGGCGTTCTCGGGCACCGGCGTCTTGATCCGCAACGTGACACCTGTGCGCATGTGCGGCGCGTGAGTGTGATGATTCCCGCGCTCACCGCGTCCGCTGTTCTGACCGACGTCCCGCGGATCGCTGCGGGAACCGTCGACGACGTCTTGCTCGGCGCGCTGTCCGCGGCGCTGTCCCAGGTGTTCTCCGATCGTGATGAGTTGTCGCACGACGGGATGGTCATCGGGCTGGAAGGTCACGGCCGCGAAGAGGGAGTCGTCGACGGCGCGGATCTGTCGACGACAGTCGGCTGGTTCACATCGTGGTACCCGGTGCGGCTTCCGCTGCCTCGCAGCGAGTTCGGGCGATCCGAAGCCGATGGGTTGCACGGGAAGCGCGCGCTGGATGCAGTCCTGACCGTGAAAGAGACGCTTTCCTCGATACCCGACAAGGGCATCGGTTACGGAGTTCTTCGCCACCTCGCCACAGGACCGGCGACTGGTCTCATCGCCCTGGACCACCCGCAGATCGCGTTCAACTACCTCGGCCAGTTCCGAGGTGCCGGTGTTGGTGGCGTCAACAGCGAATTGCCATGGCAATCCGCCCCGGAGACAGCGGGATTGGGTCTGAATGCGGCCGACGAGATGCCGGCCCCGGCGGTCGTCGACATCACCGCCAGGGCAGTCGTCTCCGATTCCGGAGTCGAGCTGCACGCAGATTTCGCCTACGTCGAGTCGGTCATCGACGAAGCCGCAGTGCGTGCACTTGCCGACCGATGGACGGCGGCGCTGGCGGCTCTCGCGGAGTACGCCACCTCACCGCAAGCGGTTGTGGCACACTCGCCCAGCGACTTTCCCCTGGTCGACGTGTCGACGGACGACATCGCGACGTGGGAGCGCGATCACGGGGAACTTCTCGGGGTGCACCCACTGACGCCGGCCCAGCGCGGTGTCCTCTTCCACTCAGCCCTCAATGCGTCCGGCGGCGTCGATCTGTATACGGCGCAACACGTTCGCGACGTTGCCGGCGCGGTACAGCCGGACAGGCTCCACGCCGCATGGCGAGCGGTGTTGACGAAGTATCCGCAGCTGGCGATGGCTGTGCGGACCGCGCACGACGGCACCCCCGTCGCCGTCATCCCGGTGGCTGTGGATGAACCGTTGACGGTGATCGATCTGCGGGCGAGTGTGGATCCGGAACACGATGCCGCCACGTTCATCGAGGACGACCGGGCACGGGGCTTCGATGTTGAGCATGGCTCACCCATTCGTCTGACGCTGCTGCTCACCGTCGACGCAGCGGGTGTTCTGGTCCTCACATCGCACCACGCGGTACTCGACGGCTGGTCAACTCCGCTGCTCGTCCAGGAGCTGCTGCGGGCCTATAAAGCGCCCGAAGCCGTTGCCTCGCAGATGGACGACACGTTCTTCCGTTTCGTGCACCGGATGGCGGAGTCGGACGCGCAGCACGCCATCGACGTCTGGCAGGGTCCGCTGTCCGCGGTCACCGAGCCGACCCTGGTGGCCGGTGGCTGGCAACCGGACGAGACGTCTTTCCCCGACACTGCCGAGACGGTTCTCTCCGCGCCCGTGACCGCCGAACTCGCGAACCTTGCCAAGCGCAGATCGATCACACTGAACACCGTCGTCCAGGCTGCGTGGGCGCTGACGCTACAGATCCATACCCGCTTGGCGACAACGGTCTTCGGGTCTGTGGTCTCCGGGCGGTCCGTGGACGTCGACGGCATCGACACCGCCATCGGAATGTTCGTCAACACCGTTCCCACGGTCGTGACCGTGTCACCCGACATGACAATCCATGCAGTGCTCGACGCCGTGCATGCCTTCAACGTGGCGGTGCTCGAGGGTCATCAGGTCTCGCTCACCGACATCCACCGTCTCAGCGCGATGCCGGCATTGTTCGACACGCTCGTGGTGATGGAGAACTACGTCAGCGACGACACCGTGCTGGGTGACCTGCAACGCGCAACCGGACTCTCTCTTGAGCTACGGCAGTGGCGCGATTCGACGAACTATCCGCTCACGCTGCGCGTCGTTCCCGCCGCCGAATTGGCGGTCGAGTTGTCCTACCACCCGGCCGGCGTGGACGCAGATTCTGCCCGCAGAATCCTGGGCAGCTTCACCCGCGTTCTCGAGGCATTCGGAGCGGGGACAGACACACAGATCGCGCGACTGAACACCGTGGGTGCCTCGGAAGCTTCGGTGATCAAGCAGGTCTCGGCAGGACCCGCGTTGCAGGTACTGCCGGACACGACGGTCGATTCGCTGCTGGCCGCGTCTGCACAGTCCCATCCCGATCGGACCGCGGTGGTCCACCGGGCTCTGGAGATGACCTACGCGCAGTTCGACGCGCAGGTGAACCGGTTGGCCCGGTACATGCTCGTCTCCGGTGTCCAGGTCGGTGACCGAGTGGCCCTGATCGGTGGTCGCGATGAATGGCTACCCATCTGCGTTGCGGCCATCATCCGCGCGGGTGCGGTCTACGTCCCGGTGGATCCCGAGCATCCCCAGCGACGCCGGGACCACATCCTGGCCGAGTGCACACCCACCGCCATCCTGAGCACGGCGGGACCCGGCTCCCTGGGCCCCGACTTCCCGGGTGTCGAGGACGATCTGTTCGGCGACGGGCGACTCGTGAACCTCCGGGATGAGTTGACCCTCAACACGATCGCTGCGGTGTCCAGCGAACCGATCAGGGAGTCGGAACGTAACCGGCCGTTGCTGGCCGGTGACCTGGTGTACGTGATCTACACCTCGGGTACCACGGGTGCACCCAAGGGCGTGGAGGTGTCGCACCGCTCCCTGGTGAACCGCCTGTCCTGGGGCGCCCACCTCATCGGCGACAGCGACGACGTGGTCGGCGTTGCCAAATCCGGTCTCGGGTTCATCGACGCACTCACCGAGATGCTGCACATCGTTGTGGTCGGAGGCCGGCTGATCGTCGCGACCGCAGACGAGGCGAAAGACCCCGCACAACTGTCGAAGCTGTGCGCACGGGCGGGTGTCACCGATGTCTTGATGGTTCCGTCCCTGGCGCGCAACATGGCGGCGTCCGGCGCGTCACCGGACAGCTTGCGCCGAGTGACGGTGTCGGGGGAGCGACTCGATGTCCCGACAGTCGAGCAGCTCACGTCCGCGTGGCCGGATGCGGCGGTGACGAACTTCTACGGCTCCACCGAGGTCGCCGGTGACGTGACCACTCATTTGTTGTCGCCGAACGGGCAAGGTTCGGTGCCCATCGGCCTTCCCGTGGCCAATTCGTCTGTGCTGGTGCTTGATCCGATGTTGCGACCGACATCCATCGGTGTCGTCGGTGAATTGTACGTGTCGGGTGTCCAGGTGGCTCGCGGCTATCGTGGGCAATCCGGTCTGACGGCATCCCGGTTTGTCGCCGACCCCGCCGGCTCGGGCGAGAGGATCTATCGGACAGGCGATCTCGTCCGGTGGACCGCCACCGGTGTCCTGGAGTACTCGGGCCGTGCCGACGACCAGGTGAAGATCCGGGGCCAGCGTGTGGAACCCGGTGAGGTCGCTGCGGTACTCGGCTCGCACCCACGCATCTCGTCCGCGGCCGTGGTGGCGGTCGAACACCCGGTGTCGGGGACGGTACTCGCCGCCTACTACACAGAAGCCGGCACCGGGACGTCCGACGACCACGCTGCCGCGTCGGTGACCGACGGGTTCGACGACGAACTGCGCGAGTGGACAGCGTCGCGACTGCCCGCCCACATGGTGCCCTCGGCGTTTGTCCGGCTCGATGAGCTGCCGGTGACCGTGAACGGGAAGCTTGATCGAAGTGCGCTGCCGGCAATCGATCTGGGGGCAGGCGGTGGACGTGGCCGTCCACTGTCGACGGAAACCGAACACACCGTTGCCAGGCTGGTGGCCGACGTCCTCGGGCTCGGGGAAGTCCAGTTGTCGGCCGAGGACGACTTCTTCGTCCTGGGCGGGCACTCGCTGCTGGCGACCCGACTGATCGCGTTGCTCAACGCGCGATGCGACCGGGGATTGACGTTGCGCTCGGTGTTCGATCACCCCACCGTCGCCGGCCTGGCCGGGGCGGTGGATGCGGCGGGTGGCCCCGGTGATGCTTCGGCATTGCCTCGGCTCGTGGCCGTGAACCGTCCGGCGCACATACCGGCTTCCTCGGGCCAGCAGGCGCTCTGGGCCATCGAAGGCCTCTCGGAAGCGAGCGGCCGGTACGTCGTGCCGGTGAAGTGGTACGTGGAGGGGCATTTCGACCAGGCGACCTGGGAACGAGCCCTCGAAGTGGTCGTCCGCCGCCACGAGGCGCTGAGGACCCGGTTGGTGGAGGCCGGGGAACACGGTCTTGTCCAGATCGTGGAACCCGCAGACTCCGTGGGCCGGTGGTTGACCACCGACCATCTGCACCTGGACGGGTCCGATGACAGTGCCGACTGGGACACGGTGGAGAACTGGGTGCAGAGTCCGATCGCCCTCGATACGGACATGCCGATCCGCTCGCTCGTCGCACCGCGTGACAATGGCGGCTACATCCTCGCGGTTGCGATACATCATGCGTTTGTCGACGAGTGGTCGATGTCCACGGTCGCGAGCGAGCTCTGGGCAGCGTACGGCGCCCTGAGAGAGAATCGGGAACCGGCTCTGCCGCCGGTTGTGTTGCAGTATGCGGACTTCGCAGTGTGGCAGCAGCAGCTCGTCGACACCGTTGCCTTCGAGCGAGGCACTCAGTACTGGGCCGATACCCTGGCTGGGGCGCCCGAGTTGTCCACCCTTCCACCCGATCGGCCGCGACCGGCAACACCCACCTTCCAAGGCGGCCACACCGGACTTGTCATCGACGAGGCGACAACCGCTGCCCTGCAACAACTCTCTGCCGACACCGGTGCCTCGATGTTCGTGGTCGTCCACGCCGCGGTCGCTCTGACCTTGCACAGGCTGGGGGCCGATTCGGACATGGTGCTCAGCTCGCCGACCGCGGGACGTCCGGACGCGGCAGTCATGTCCACGGTCGGCTACCTCATCAACACCGTGGCCGTCCGGCACCGCCTGCAACCGATGTGGACGCCGCGAGAGTTCTTGAGCGCCACCCGGGAAACAGTGCTCGGAGCTGTCGACCACCAGTTGATCCCCTTCGACAGGGTTGTGGCGGCATCACGCGTCGGCCGGGTTCCGGGAGCGAACCCGCTGTGTCAGGTGCTGCTGAACTTCGTGACCGAGCACGAACAGATCAGAGACGACACCCTCCAGCCCGCCGGCCTGTCGCATTTCGAGAGGGTCGGCGGTGTCCTGAAGACCGTCAAGGCCGACCTCGAACTCGAGTTCCAAGTGGTGAACGGTGTTCTGACGACTGGTGTCTCGTACGCCGCCGAGCTGTACACACCGGCCTCCATCGACCGTTTCGTGGACGTGTTCACCGCCGTCCTCGACGTGATGGTCCACGCTCCGGACAAGCCGCTGAGCGCTGTCGAGTTCGGCCCCGTGCCGCTGCAGGATGCCGGACGCAGCGAGGTCCTGATGGCTGCCGAGCACCCGACCGTGGACGCCATGCTCCAGGCCGCCGCCAGTGAGCGTCCGTCGGAACCTGCGCTGGTCTTCGGAGGACAGACCTACACCTCGGTGCAGTTCGATCAGCGTGTCAACCGGCTGGCCCGCCACCTGATCCGATCCGGGGTCGAGGTCGGGGACCGTGTTGCGGTCCTGATCCACCGGCGCCCGGCGCTGCCCCTTGCACTGGCCGCGGTGGTGCGTGCCGGCGCCGCGTTTGTTCCCATCGACCCCGCCTACCCACTCGAACGAATCCGGTTCCTGATCGAAGACAGTGGCGCTGCGGTGTTGATCACCGCTGGTCCCGACGACGGTGGCTCGATGTACGGCCACACCAACACATTTGATCTGGCTGATCCAGCGGTGGCGTCGCGGATCGACATCATGGATCCGTCGCCCGTCGGCGATGACGAACGCTCGCGTCGATTGCATGCCGACGACTCGGTCTATGTGGTGTACACCTCGGGCACCACCGGGCGACCCAAAGGGGTCGACATCACGCACCGGGCGTTTGGTGAGCTGATCCGTCGTCGCCAGGAACTCTGCGAACTGGCTCCCGGTGATGTCGTGATGGCGAGAACCGCAATCGGTTTCGATCCGGCGGCGGCAGAGTTGTTCTGGCCGCTGGCCTTCGGTGGTGTTGTGCACTATCTGGATGACACCCAGTTCGCCGCCCCGGCGTACATCGCTGAGCTGTTGAACAACAATCACTTCGCCTGGATCGACTTCACCCCGTCGCTCATGGAGGAGGTGCTGCGGCAGGGCACCCTGACGGAGCTGGCGCCCAATGTTCTGTCGCTGGGTGGCGAAGCGGTGCCGGTGTCGCTTGCCCGTGACCTCCACACGAGATTCGGTGTGCGGGCATGGAACATCTACGGACCGGCCGAAGCGACGATCGAGGTCGTACTCGGCCAGTTCGACCCCGGCGCCGACTACTCGGACGGGACCCTTCCGATCGGGCGTCCGCTCACCAACACCACTGCCGTGGTGCTGGATTCGTGGTTGCGGAGAGTACCGGCAGGTGTCGTCGGCGAACTGTACGTGTCGGGCGTGCAATTGGCGCGCGGTTACCACCGCCGCCCCGGGTTGACGGCCGGGAGCTTTGTCGCCGACCCACGGGGGTCTGGTGGTCGCATGTACCGGACGGGCGATCTGGCCCGATGGAATGCCGATGGCCTTCTGGAGTATCTGGGACGCGTCGACGATCAGGTGAAGATTCGGGGCCAGCGGGTGGAACCCGGTGAGGTTGCCGCGGTGGTGGGCGGCCACCACTGGGTCGGATCCGCCGCAGTGGTGCCGGTCGAACATCCGGTCGCCGGAGTGACTTTGGCGGGGTACGTGACCGCACTCGGCGATGGTGCACATCTGTCCGACGACCTGTTCGCGGAACAACTACGCGAGTGGGTCGGCGCCAAGTTACCGGCACACATGGTCCCGTCGGTCTTCATGCGTCTGGACGTGCTACCGACGACTGCCAACGGCAAGGTGGACCGCAGGTCCCTTCCTGCCGTGGACGTGGGTGTCTCGAGCGGCCGGGGACGCGAGCTGGAAACCGATACAGAACGTGTGGTCGCGACAACGGTCGCCGGGGTTCTCGGGGTGGACGACGACGTCGTGATGGCCGCCGGCGACGACTTCTTCGCCCTCGGTGGGCACTCGCTGACGGCAACACGCTTGGTCGCGCTGCTCAACGACCGGTGTGGATCTGATCTGACGTTGCGGTCGGTGTTCGATCACCCGACCATTGCCGAGCTCAGCGCCGCCGTGGACGCAGCGATGAAGACCGCCGCACCGGCCGTGCATCCGCAGCCAGGCAAGATCGAACGGCCGTCGAATATCCCGGCTTCATATGGCCAGCAGGCGCTCTGGGCGATCGGCCAGGCAACCGGGCCGAGCAGCCAGTACGTCATCGGTGATGCGTTACAGGTCGACCCGGGTCTTGATGCAGAGACCCTGCGACGGGCGGTGGTGTCGGTTGTGCGGCGCCACGAAGCGCTGAGAACTCACTTCGACTGGCGTGCGGGAGATCTGGTCCAGGTCATTCGTGACGCACGCGACGCCGACGGTGTTCCGTACGACGTCGTCGACGTAGCGGAGGCTGACGTTGCGCGCACGGCCGGTGAGCGCCTCGGGCGGCCACGTGACGGCTCGGAGGAGTGGCTTGTCGAGTTCGTGCACCTGCGCAGTGCCGGTCGTCAGTGGCTGCTGGTGGCGGGGCACCACATCGTGTTCGACGAGACGTCGTTCGACGTCTTCCTGGCCGATCTCGACCTCGCTCTGCGGGCTGAGAGTGGCGATGGCCCTGCGCGACAACAGCTTGCCGACGGTCAGGGACGTCTGCGGCAGTTCGCCGACTGGGCGATCCAGGAACGGTCCGTGCTCGACTCGGCACCGGGCGGGCGCTCCGCCCTCCTCGAACGGATAACGACGCGGCTTGCGGACCACGTGGTGTACCCGTACCTGCCCTACGACCACGCGGGCCCTGGCCGGCCTGCGGCATCGGCGGCGGCGGAAGCCGAATGTGTTGTGCCGAAAAAACTCGTCGAACAGGTACAACAATTCGCCGCCCGGAGTCGTGTCACGCCGCTGATGCTCCTCAACGCCGCACTGTCTGCGGCGTTGGCATCGCACGGCGCCGCGAACAGGTCCGTCTTCGGCACGCCGGCGACCCTGCGCCAGGGGCCTGATGCCGACCAGTCGATCGGGTACTACCTCAACACCGTTCCGGTGCCGGTGTCGACCGAACCATCCGCGAGCTTTTCCGACAACGTCGCCGAATCGCGTCGACTCCTGCTCGAATCCCTCGACGCCCGAGACGTGCCGTTCGAGTTCGTGGCATCGTCACCCAGTCTGCGCGTGAGTGCCGAGAGCACATCGCCGGTCTTTCAGGTGTTGACCGCGTACCGCGCAGCGGCGCCTGATGAGTCCCACCGATATCTCAGTCGCGCGATCGATGTCCTCGATGCCGGGCGCTCCGAGTCGGTTGCGAAGTTCGATCTCACCGTTGCCATCATCGACAACGACGGCGCCTGGACTCTGTGGTTCAGCTACGCATCGGCCCTGTTCGAGCCCGCAACCATCGAGAACCTGATGGCGACCACCGCATTCCTGCTGATCGCCGGCAGTCAGTCGCCGACGGCGACAGTGCAGCAACTGTGCTCGGAGTACATCGCACCCGAGCGGTCGCGATCCGGCGGGATGCCAACCGGTGACCGAGCAGCGGAAGCTGTTCTCTCTGAGAGTGTCCGCCTGCCCGCCTCCCGGTTCAGCATTACCGACGTACGCGAGGCCGCGTTACGGGTCCTCGGGTGGGGCCTGACCGGGACCGGCGTGGTGCAGATGCCGCTCGCCATGGATCGGGACGGATCGCTACCGACAGCGACAACGCCGCTGATCGTGTGTTCGACCTCCGACGGCGTGCACGTCGACGATTTCGAGATCCGCGTGCCCGGTGACGGCCGCTTCGACCTCGAATCGGTCGGCGTGATCAAGACCCTTCTGTTTGCGGTACTGCAAGCCCCTGATGCGGATCGGTTGCAGATCGCTCTGCCAGCGGCCGACCTGATCGGAGCCGAGCGTGACGCCGCGGGCGACCGCGTCGACGACCACAGTGACCGATGGCTGGCCTTCGCAGATGATGTCGACATCGCCGATCCGATCACCCTGGCCGTGGCGGGCCGAGATCGGCGCATCGGACGCAGTGTCGTGAATGCTGATGCCGCAACCGGACCGGTTGCCCTGGCAGACCTGCGTGCGTCGGTGGTGTCGTCGACGGTGCGCGCCCTGACCGCCATCGATGTACTGACCCCTGCGGACCTCGTCTCCGATGGTGTCATCATCGACATCGAAGAACCGTCGCGCGAAGACATGCGGCAGTACATCATCGGGCGAGCGCGGCGGACGTTCCCCGTGTTGGTCAGGTGGGCTTCGGAAACAGGTGGCCTCGCCGACGAGACCCGCGACGCCCTGGCGATGACCGCCGCCGAGGCCGAGGGCTACGTGATTCTGCGCGACCACAGCCCTGCGACCGCCGGCGTCTTCGATGACCTTCCCGAGGCGCAGATCGCAATACGGCTCCATCACGCGGGTTCTCCTGTGGCGCCGGACATCACCGCGTCACCGGGCGACCACCCGCTGGTGCTCGATGTGGTCGTGGCCGGTACGGAGAGTTCCGGGGTGGCCGTGGCCGTGGACGTCGTGACAACGTTGGCGGTCGATGCGGTGGGCCTGGCAGAACGAGTTGCCGCCGCCCTGGCCGCAACCGGATCGGCGGCCGGCCTTCTGACCTCACCCGATCCGTGGGTCGACGGTGTTGTGTACGAACAGATCGCGGCCCCACAACTGGTGGAGGTCGGCGCGAACCTCGCCGGAGAACTGTCGGCCACGTTCGGCCAGGTCGCCGAGATCCTTCCGGTCAGTCCACTCCAGGAGGGTCTGCTCTTCCACCTGCTGACGGCGGAGGCTGCCGACTCGACGGACGTCTATTCGTCACAGTTCGTCATCGACTTCGCCGGCGCAGTCGATCCGGACCGGTTCCATGCCGCGGTCACGGCATTGCTGTACCGCTACCCGAACCTGCGGGCCGGATTCCATGTGCACGGTGAATCCACCTTCCAGGTCGTCCAGGCCAAGGTGGAGGTGCCCTGGACGTGGTATCGGCAGGCAGATACCGCCCGGCTCGGGCGCGACTCGATCCTGCAGCAAGAACGTCGTCGGCCGTTTGCCGCGGACGCTCCGCCTCTGATGCGGTTCGCCCTGTTGCAGAACGACTCCGAGAAGTGGACGTTGTCCGTCGTCTTCGAGCATCTGCTCATGGACGGCTGGTCGAGCGGCCTGATGTTGGAGGCGTTGTTCAGGCTGTACAACGAGATCGACGTCGCCGTCGATGTGGTGCCCGACAGGATCACCCCCGCAGAGCCGTCGTTCCGGGACTATCTGCAATGGCTCCAGACCCGTGACACTTCAACAGGTTACGCAGTGTGGGCCCGCGAACTGGGCGGCATCGAATCGCCGACCTTGATCCGTCCAGGGATCACCGAGCCCGCCCGCGCCTCGCATGCGCGGGACCACGAGATGGATCTCGACGAGACGCTGTCGGCTTCGATACGCGCCGTGGCAGCTGATGCGGGCGTCACCGTTGCGACACTGCTCTATACAGCGTGGGGTGTGCTGCTGAGCAAGCTCGTGGGCCAGAACGACGTGGTGTTCGGCACGGTGGCCTCAGGCCGCAGCCCGGATCTGCAGGACTCCGACCAGATCATCGGTCTGCTGTTCAACACTGTTCCGGTGCGCACCACGGTGCGGCCGGGAAACACGGTCCGTGAACACCTACGCGCTCAGCAGCACAGCCAGCTCGAGACGATCGAACACCCCTATGTGCAGCTGTCGCAACTGCACAGCACGGTGGGGGTGGACCAGCTGTTCGACACGCTGTTCGTGATGCAGAACCACCAGTGGATCGACACCGACGCGCAGTGGTCGCAGATCGGTCCGGACGGTTCGGTCTCGGTGGACGATGTGTCGCTGCAGGACGCGACGCACTACCCGGTGTCGATCGCTTGTCACCCCGGCCGAACCATCCATCTCCGATGTGCTTATCGCAGTGACCTTCTCACCCCAGACGAGGTCGTCACCCTGATGGCGCGGTTCGTGCGAGTGGTGCGCGGATTCGTCGACGATGTGGATGCGCCGATGGCCAGGATCTCGGTTCTGTCCGAGGACGAGTCTCTTGCCGGTGTCACCGCCGGCCTGGTGCGTCGGGACATCCCGACGGAGTCCATAGCGTCGCTGCTGGCCCGTCAGGTGCAGGCACATCCCGACCGGACTGCGCTGGTGTCGGGCCGGACACGCCTCACGTTCGAGGAGATGTCGGCGCACGTCCGCACGTTGGCGGCCGAATTGGTCCGACGGGGTATCGGTTTGGAGGACCGGGTGGCCCTGTACCTCGAGCGCGACCACAACATGGCCATCGCGATGTTCGCCGTCTTCGAGATCGGCGCTGCCTACGTGCCGATCGACCCCGAATTGCCTCCTGCCCGGGTGGGATACATCCTCGATGACTCGGAGTCCTCGATCGTGTGCACCTCGGCGATGCTGGCGTCATCCCTTCCCGAGACCGCGCCCGAACTGCTGCTCGTGGGTGAGACCTTGTCCGTGGCCGATACACCGGTGCCTGAGACGGTGAAGCGCGCTGTCGATCCAGCCGGCCTGGCGTACATCATCTACACGTCGGGTTCCACCGGTACGCCGAAAGGTGTTGCGGTCCCGTACGGCGGATTGATCAACATGTTCTACAACCACGTCGAGCGCATCTTCCGTCCGGCCACCGAAGGCCGGGGCGGCGCGCCGATGAAGATCGCGCACACCACGTCGTTCTCGTTCGATGCCTCGTGGGAGCAGTTGTTCTGGCTGCTGGACGGACATTCGGTGTACATCATCGGTGAGAGCATGCGCAAAGATCCTGCGTCGCTGCTGTCCTACTACGCGCAGAACCGCATCGACGGATTCGACGTCACGCCCTCCTACGGTGAACTGCTGGTCGAATCCGGCCTGTTCACCCATACCGAACCCGGTTACGACGGCATCTCGTTCTTCTCGCTCGGAGGAGAGGCGGTCCCGGAGACGTTGTGGGCGACGCTGCGTGAGCGACCCGGTCTGTGGTCGTACAACCTCTACGGCCCAACGGAATACACGATCAATGCTCTCGGCGCGAATCTCGCCGACAGTGACCGCCCGAATGTCGGCGAGCCGATCTTCAACACGATGGCACTGTTGCTCGACCGGTCGCTCACCCCGGTGCTGGACGGCGTGGCGGGCGAGTTGTATCTCAGCGGTGCCGGAATGGGCCGGGGCTACCAGGGAAGGCCTGATCTGACGGCCGCGTCGTTCATCGCCCACCCGTGGCGGTCGGGCGAACGGATGTACCGCACCGGCGACCTGATGAGGCGTCAGCCCGATGGGTCGCTGGAGTACCTGGGGCGCTCGGACGATCAGATCAAGATCCGCGGGTTCCGCATCGAACCGGCGGAGATCGCCAGTGCCCTCGTCGATCGTGAGGACGTGTCGCGCGCCACGGTTGTGGTCCGTAAGAGTTCGTCCGGTAAGGCGTTGCACGCCTACGTCGTTGCTGCGGGGGAGGCGACGATCGAGGTCTCCGACCTGCGTGATCATCTCGCGGCCCGGCTGCCCGACTACATGGTTCCCTCGGCGATCGGGGTGGTCGAGAACATCCCGCTGACGGTGAACGGCAAGGTCGACGTACGCGCTCTACCCGAGATCGAACTGGCAGAAGAGGTTGCGCGGGAGCCCCGGAGCGAGTTGGAGAAGACGATCGCCGCCGCCGTCGCAGACACCCTCGGAATCTCTCAGGTGTCGATTGATGCGGACTTCTTCAACATGGGTGGTCATTCGTTGCTCGCGATGCGTCTGGCCGGACGATTGAGCAACACACTGGGTCAACCGATCTCCGTGCGTGCGATCTTCGATCACCCGACAGTGGCGGAGATGGCGGCCGCCATCGACGGCGACGACAGTCCTGGCGACGTCAAGAAGGCACCCGGACTTCCACGGATCGGCGAGATCGAGCGGCCAGACCAGATCCCGGCTTCCTATGGGCAGCAGGCACTGTGGGTGATCGACGAGATGGCAGGTGCGGGGTCGACCTACACGGTGACAATCCTGTGGCACGTCTCCGGCCGCCTCGAACCCATCGCGTGGACCGCCGCCCTGCGTGACCTCGTCGTCCGCCACGAGCCGCTGCGGACCCGACTGTCAGAGGCCGACGACGGCTCGATCGTGCAGGTCATCACGCCTCCGGATTCGGTCGAGCGGTGGTTGCAGATCGACCACGTCGACGCGGTCGGATGCAGCGACGACGAGACTGTCTCGCTCATCGAGCAATGGGGCAGCAGGCCACTGTCCGTTGCTGCGGACTCGACCTTGCGAGGTGTGGTCATGCGCCGCAGCGACGACCAGTTCGTTGTGGGCATGGCGTTGCATCATGCTTTTGTCGACGAGGGATCCATCGGCTCGGTGTCCGGGGATCTCTGGAATGCCTACTGCGCACGTCGAAGCGGTGAGGCACCCGTCTTCGAGCCTCTCGCAGTGCAATTCGCCGACTATGCGGTGTGGCAGCGATCGCTGTTCGACCAGGGTCGATTCGACGAGTCGGTGCGCTACTGGAACGACCAGTTGGCCGGTGCACCGGAACTGTCCACCCTGCCTCCGGATCGCAGCCGGCCGAGCAGACAGAGCTTTAAGGGGATCGATCTCGAGATCTCGCTGGACGACGGACTGGTGTCGCGCGTCCGCGAGACGGCGGCCAGGCTGGACGTCTCGATGTTCATGACCCTGCACGCGGCGGTCGCCGTGGCGATGAACCGGCTGGGTTCGGGCACCGACCTCGTGCTGGGATCGCCGACGGGCGGCCGATCAGAGGAGACCGTCGCCGATACGGTCGGCTATCTCGTCAACACGGTGCCGATACGGCATCGCCTGCTTCCGCAGGACAGCTTCCGAACCGTGTTGCAGCGCACCCGGAATAATGTGCTGACCGCGTTCGAGCATCAACGGGTACCGTTCGACCAGATCGTCGCCGCGGGGAACGGCGCTCACGTCGCCGGCGCGAACCCATTGGTGCAGGTGCTGGTGAGCTATGTCGCCCAGTCCAGCGGATCGCACGAGCGTGACCTTCTTGCGAAAGCCGGCCTGGGCCTGCTCGATCCGCTGGGTGGCAGTCTCGGAGTGGTCAAGGCCGACCTCGACGTCTTCTTCGTCGACGACGGCGAGCGGATCGATGCGAACCTGGCGTACGCGGTCGACCTCTATGAGGAATCGACGATCAGGCGTTTCATCGAGACACTGGTGCAGGTACTCGAAGTGGTGGCCGAGGATCTCGACACCTCGCTCGCTGCTGCGCAGTTGGTTCCTGTCGAGTACGTCGACATCACCCGATCCGTTCAGGCCCCTGGGGCAACGACCGTGCACGAGGAGATCACGGTCGACGGGTTGTTGCGAAGCGCTGCTGCTGACTTCGCGTCGAGCGTCGCAGTTGTACATGGCGCGATCGAGTGGTCGTTCGCAGAGGTCGACGGCCGGGTGAACCGGTTGGCCCGCCATCTGATCGGAGCGGGCGTACACGTCGGTGACCACGTCGCCGTGGTCGCGCAACGGGACGAGTGGCTGCCGGTGATGATGGCTGCGGTGTTGCGCGCAGGCGGCGTCTACCTGCCTATCGATCCCTCCTATCCCGAAGAGCGGATCACCTATCTGCTCGAGGACTCTTCGCCGACTGTGGTGGTGACCAACTTGCCGGACGGGAACGGTTCGGCCGGTACCGGCGACATCCCGGTGATCGACGTCCTGGCAATCGGCAGCGGTGCCGGGGAATCGGATGCGCCGATCACGGACGACGACCGGAGCCGAGCTCTTTTCGCCGATGACGCCGCCTATCTGATCTACACCTCGGGGACAACCGGGCAGCCCAAAGGCGTTGTGGTCTCGCACAGGGCGCTGGCCAACCGGTTGCAATGGGGTCGCCGGCGGTACCCGTTGACCGGGCCGATTCTTGTCAAGACACCGATCGGGTTCGATGTGTCGCTGCCCGAACTGCTCTCGCCGTTGGTGGAGGGTCACGCCGTGGTGGTTCTCGCGGCAGGCGATCATCGCGATCCGTGGAAGATTGTCGACGCGGTGACCCGCCACGACATCGAACGCGTGAACTTCGTGCCGTCGATGGCCGACACCCTCGTGGAGAACGTCAACGCGGACTCCGGGGCCCAGGTGGCCGAGGTACTGCTCGCCGGTGAGGCACTTCGCTGGAGCCTGGCCGACTCGGTCGAGTCGTCGCTGGGCGCCAACGTCCTCAACATCTACGGGCCGACGGAATCGGGCGAGGTGATGTACTTCGACTGTGGAGCGGTACCCGGTGAACAACGTGAAGGATTTGTCCCGATCGGACGGCCGGTGGCCAATTGCGGTGTGCTGGTCCTCGATCCGTGGCTACGACGGGTCCCGGCAGGTGTGGTGGGCGAACTG
The DNA here is from genome assembly GCF_023051145.1 of Williamsia sp. DF01-3. Taxonomy (NCBI): domain Bacteria; kingdom Bacillati; phylum Actinomycetota; class Actinomycetes; order Mycobacteriales; family Nocardiaceae; genus Williamsia; species Williamsia sp. DF01-3. The sequence continues at coordinate 5,013,600 of NZ_JALKFS010000005.1, read as the reverse complement.
TACTTGTCAGGCGCGCAGTTGGCCCGTGGTTACCACGATCGTTTCGGGCTGACTGCATCGCGGTTCATCGCAGATCCGGCAGGAAGCGGTGGACGCCTCTATCGCACAGGGGATCTGGTGCGAGCCGACGGCAATGGTGTGCTGGAGTATGTCGGACGCGTGGACGACCAGGTGAAGATCCGAGGCCAGCGTGTCGAACCCGGCGAGGTCGCTGCAGTCCTGGACGGCCACCCTCGGGTGTCGTCGGCCGCGGTGATCGCAGTCGACCACCCATCGTCGGGAAAGACTCTGGCCGCGTACTACACAACGGGCGAGGTCACTGACGACCCGGCTGCGTTCGACGATGATCTGCGCGACTGGTGCGGTTCTCGACTGCCGGCTCACATGGTGCCCACGGCGTTCACCGTGCTCGACGTGTTGCCGGTGACGGCCAACGGAAAGCTCGACCGGTCGGCTCTTCCCGCGGTGGAGGTGAGCGGACACGGCCGTGACGGGCGAGCTCTGTCACCCGGAACCGAAAGGGCCGTCGGCGAACTGGTGGCGCAGGTGCTGGGGCTCGGCGACGTCGAACTGTCGGCCGACGACAACTTCTTCGATCTCGGCGGGCATTCGTTCACCGCCGTGCGGCTGGCATCCCGAATAGCTGCGGAGTTCGGTGTGAAGGTGGGTGTTCGCAACATCTTCGAGAGCCCGGTGGTCTCGACGATAGCGAACCTGATCGACCGGTCCACCGATCACTCGGATACCGATCATCTGCGGGACTCTGTGCTGCTGAGGCTTTCTCCGACGGCCGAGGCCGCGTACACCGAGCACCTGTTCTGTGCCTATCCCGCGTCGGGGTCAGCCGTGATGTACGACCGCTTGGTGGCCCACGTACCGGACGGCGTGGCCGTGTATGGGCTGCAGAACGTCTCGCTGTTCGATCCCGAGATGGACATGGGCGATCTCGATGCGACGGCGCGCTGGTACTTCGACCTCATCGACCGTGTGGCAGATGGTGGCGACATCCATCTGCTCGGCTGGTCGTACGGCGCGCACTTGGCGTTTGCGCTCGCCAAACTGATCGAGAAGCAGAGCGACTCGAGACTGATCAGCCTGACGCTGCTCGACTCGGGCCCGACCCCGGAACCGGGTTACATCACGGGAGCGATGTCGCTCCAGGAGTCCATCGATGACTTCTGCTACGCATTCAGCATCGACCACCCTGGGGGTTTCTCGACGGTGGAAGAGCTCGTCGATCACGCCGTCGAGGTGGCGCCACTGTGGCCGGGGATCCAAAAGTCCGACGTACGAGGCATGTTGAAGTCGGGCGCGACCGCCACCGAGCATCTGGCGAGGCCGACGCAAGGACAGGTACACGCGGATGCTTTGCTGTTGCAGGCAGGGGTGGACGGCAATCTAGACACCTTTAACTGGCGTCATCACATCGTTGGAAAGGTGGAATATTCATCGACCATAAAGGGGCATCGCGAGATGCTTGACGACGACGTCGTTGCGGATTGGGGAGATCGGTTGCGCCGGTTCATCTCTGATACCCGAAGCTGAAAGACCTTTTGATGAACACTCCGGAACATCTCCGGAGCAAGATTGGAGAACTGACAATGAAGAAATCTCGAAGACTGCGGCTGTGGTCGTTGTTGGCCGCGCTGCCACTGCTTTTTGTGGTGCTGCTGACCGGATGCTCGGACGATTCCGACAAAGATTCGGCCTCGGGCGAGACCCGCACGGTGGAATCCGTCGACGGTCCTGTCGAGATCCCGACCGACCCTCAGCGCATCGTGGCGTTGCGTGGCTCGGCAGAAGCGCTGCTCAGCCTCGGTAGCGACAAGGTCGTCGGCGTACCGGATCTCTACACGGCCGACTACTTCGGCAACGACACGGCCGCTTGGGAGAAGTACCAGAGCCTGCCCAAGGTCGGCACCATCGCGCAACCGGACTATGAGGCGATTCTTGCGCTCGAGCCCGACCTCATCGTCGGCAATGTTCTCGAAAAGCATTGGGAAGCAATCGACAAGGAGAAGCTGAAGGCCATCGCGCCGGTCGTGAACCTCGAGGGCGGGTCATTGCTGGTCACCGACTGGTACGAGACCTTCGACGAGGCGGCCGACATCGCGGGCATGAAGACCGAGGCCGAGGAGCAGAAGCAGCAGTTCCACGCACGCGCCGACGAGATCCACCAGAAGTACGCCGACAAGATCGACGGCACCAAGTTCGTCGCGGTTGCGTCGTGGTCACCGGGCACTTTCTGGGATCAGAACGCCGGAACGTATGTGCCACACAAGCTCGAGGCGGCGGGTCTGACCTTCCCCACGGGCGAGGGACAGGAACGTTCGTATGAGCAGCTGGGAATGCTCGCCGACTACGACGTGATCGTCTACCCGACACGCGCAGACGGAACCACCACACCTGAGGTGCAGGCGATGCTCGACTCCGAGCTCTTCAAGAGTCTGCCCGCAGTACAGGCCGGACGGGTTCTGGCTGTGGCATACACGGATCCGTTCACCTACGCATCCGGAATGGCCAGCCTGGACAGCCTGGAAGCGCAGTTGGAAAAGCTCCCGCAGAAGTGAGTACCTGACTCAGATCGATGATGGCGCCGGCGTTTGCCGGCGCCATCATTGCGTAGCGGGCCTTGCCATCGTCGGAAACAGCGGTGCGGGAGACGGTCAGGCCCGGTAGGACGCGAACAGATCCCGGTACGCCGGGTAGTGGTCTTCCAGTACGCCGAGTTCCGTGGCCCGGACGAAGTTCGGATGGTCCCGGTACTTGCCGATGTCGGCGAGTTGCTTCATCCCGTAATAGCCTGCGGGAGCGCAGGAGTGATTCACAGAGGTCGGCACCGGACTTCGATCGAGGGAGTCGATGTTGTCGACGAAGATGTCGTGACAAGCCTGCGTCACCTCCATCGACAGTTCCTCCAGCGTCACGGACTCGGCGAGTGCGATAGCCCGTCTGTCGATGACGTCGCCGGTGTCGATCCCCGCGTCTACACGATGGAGGGTGACACCGAATTCGTTCTCACCGTTCAGGATTGCGAATACTGCGGCGGCAATGGGCAGGCCCCGATACTGCGGCAGCGGCCCGCCGTGAATGTTCACGATGGTCACGCCGAGTTCCAGGATCGGCTCACGAAAGATGAAGGGATTACCGGTCGAACACACCAGTCCGTCCGTACAGAACTCGTCGATGCCGTCAGCCAACTCGTTGACGTCGCCGGTGCCGGCGCATTCGAGATCGGACGCCCACGTGGGGACCGCTTCGCCTTCAGGGTGGATGACAACGTCGACCGGTGTGCCCACCGAGGCGGCATGGCCTGCGGCACGCCACAGCAGAGCTCCCGAGCCGACCAGAATCACGAGAACTTCCCTTCGCCCGCGGTCTTCGAACCGAGTCGAACCTAGGGTAGCCTAAACTTCATGACGACTTTCGGGCACCCCGGGGACTCGGCCACGATCCAGGTGGACATTTCGGAGCTGCACGAGCGATGGAATGACCGGACGACACCAACGACCACGGCAACCGTTCCGGAGTTGTTCGCTGCTGCAGCCCGATCGACGCCCGATGCCCTTGCTCTCGTCGATGGGCCTACCCGACTCACGTACCGCGAATTGTCGGTCAAGGTGGGCGAATTGGCGCAACGTCTACGTCAGTCGGGGCTACCCGCCGAAGGTGTGGTCGCCATCGGTATGTCTCGCTCGGCCGAGATGGTCGTTTCCGTACTGGCCACGATGGCAGCCGGCGGCGCGTTCGTTCCTGTCGACCCGCACTGGCCCGAGACCCGTCGGCGACAGGTGAGCGCCGACGCATCGGTGCACATCGCACTGACAGCTGCGGACGACCGCACTGACTGGGGCACCGAGACGATCTCGGTGAGCCTCGCCGACTGGCGGTTCGGTGATTGTGTGCCGGACGCGTCCCCGCTGCGCGTGCAGGGGAACCAGTTGGCCTACGTGATCTTCACCTCCGGGTCCACCGGGACTCCCAAGGGGGCGATGATCCGGCACGAGGCGATCTGCGAACGACTTGTGTGGCAACGTGATCAGATACTGATGTTCGGACGAGACGATGCCTCACTGTTCAAAGCGCCTCTGGCGTTCGACATCTCGATCAACGAGATACTGTTGCCCCTCGTCTCGGGTGGGTACGTGGTGGTGGCGGCTCCCGGAAGTGAGAAGGATCCTGACTACCTACTGGATCTGATTGCCTCGGAACGGGTCACCTACCTGTATCTGGTGTCCTCGATGCTCGACACCCTGCTGGCACTGGATCGCGATCGGTCGGCCAGGTCGGGGTCTGCGCTGGCGTCGGTCCGGCACATCTGGTGTGGCGGAGAGGTTCTGACACCTGATCTCTTCATGCGATTCCGGCAGCAGTTGTCCACCACGCTCTATCACGGCTACGGACCGGCTGAAGCGACGATCGGCGTATCGCACGTCATCTACCGCGACGAGGCCGAGAGAATCGCCACGTCGATCGGTCGTCCCAATCCGCACACCCAGTTGTACGTGCTGGACGAGCAGCTCGAGCCGGTTCCGGTGGGCGTGGGCGGTGAGCTCTATGCTGCCGGATTCCTGCTCGGCCGTGGATATGTCGGCAACGCCGCGATGACTGCGTCGAAGTTCGTATCCAATCCGTTCGACCCCGACGGCTCACGGATGTACCGCACGGGCGACCTCGCCCGCTGGTGCGACAACGGTTCGCTGGAGTTCCTCGGCCGGGCGGACAACCAGGTGAAGATCCGCGGGAGGCGGGTCGAACTCGAAGAGATCGAGGTGATCATCTCCGGCCACCCGCAGGTGCGACAAGCGGTGGTGACACTGACGGGCAATACCGCCGGCGCCGACAGTCTGTCGGCCTATGTGACCGAGAACCCGGGCGCCACGGTGGATGTGGAGAACCTACAGTCCTGGTGCGTCGACAATCTTCCCGACTACATGGTGCCGTCGAACCTGATGGTCCTGGACGCTTTCCCCATCACCGCCAACGGCAAGGTGGACCGCCGCGGGCTGCCTGCGATGACCCCCACCCGGCAAGGCGCGTTCATCGCGCCGCGTACACCGCACGAACAGCTTCTGTGCGACATCTTCGCGACGATTCTCGGGGTGGAGAAGGTCAGCGTCGACGACGACTTCTTCGCTCTGGGCGGAGACAGCATCGTGGCGGTCAAGGTTGCCCTGGCGCTGCGGCCGGAGGGATTCAGGCTCCGCTCACAGGACATCGTCTCTCACCGCACGCCCGAACATCTGGCCACGGCACTCGCAGCGTCGGGTCCGGCGACGACAGCCCCGACAACCGACGCGCCTCTTGTCGAACTCGAGGACGACGAGTCGGACGAGATACGTTCCCAGGTTGATGGTTTGCGTGAGGTGCTGCCACTGACAGCCGTCCAATCCGGCATCTATTTCCATTCGATCGCGGTGGATGACCACGACCCCTACATGGTTCAGCAGATCGTCGAGTTGTCCGGGCCACTCGATGTCGACAGGCTCGCCGAGGCCGCAGACGTGGTGATCCGCCGACATACGGCACTGGCGGCGGGTTTTCGCACCACGCGGTCGGGCCGGGTCGTCTCGACCGTCGGGTCGACGCCCGCACCAGAGTTCCGGACGTTGAGTTTTGTTGATGAATCGACGCTGGAGGCAGCGCAATTCGTGAACAGAGTTGCGTCTGAGGAACGCAGCCGCACGTTCGATCTCACTCGGCCGCCGCTGATGCGCTACACCCTGATCACCATCGGGGAGGAGCGGTACCGGCTCATCCAGACGGTGCACCATCTGATCGCCGACGGTTGGTCGGTGGCGCTGATCTGGAACGACATCATGGCTGCGTATCGCGGCGATCTGTTCGACTCCAGCGCACCGCAATTCAGCGACTTCCTGAGGTGGTGGACGCAGGGGCGAACGCCACAGAGCGAGGTGGAAGCGTGGAAGAACCACCTCGCCGACATCGGGGATCCGACACTGATCTCCGACCACCTGCCGCGCAGTGCGGGCAATGGCATCGGTCGGCGCCGTCGTACGCTGGGGACCGATCACCGGCAGGCCCTGACGGCGTACGCCCGATCGCGATCGGTCAGCGAGGGTGCCGTGATGACCGCGGCATGGGGTGTTCTGCTGGGCTGCGTCATGGGTCGGACCGATGTGGTGTTCGGTTCCACCACAGCGGGTCGTGGCGAGGATGTGGACGGCATCGACCGGATCGTCGGGATGCTGCTGAACACCGTGCCCACCAGGGTGAGCTGGACCCAGCGCGACACCATGGACGACGTGGTCCAGAACTTCGTCCGCGCGGAGACCGAAGTGCTCGACCACCAACATGTTCCGCTCCTGGATCTCCATTCGGCGTTGGGTGTTCGCGAGTTGTTCGACACCCTCTTCTCGATCGAGAACCTCGAACGTCCCGAAGATGTCGGCGATCTGCGACTCGGGGCCATCGAATACATCCAGGCCCCTCACTACCGGCTGACTGCGCTGGTCACACTGCACGAGTCGGTGTCGGTGGCGTTGACCAACGACCGGGCGGCAATCGACGACGCGGTGGCAGACCGGCTCGCGGATCTCTACCTCGGCGTCGTGGAGCTGATCGTCACCGGATCCGATCGGGGTACCAACGCCTTTCGCGCGATCACCGTGACGTCCCCGGTTGACCATCGCACCGTGGTGGACACCTGGAACCCGCCGTCGAAGACTGCGGAACTGCCCGACTCGGTGGCTGAGCTCATCGAACGTCGGATCGCCGAATCGACAGAGCTGGCGGCCCTGGTTCAGGGTGACGTCACCGTGACCTACGGTCAACTGGGAGAGCGGGTCAATCGATTGGCCCGCTTGCTGATCGAGTCGGGCGTCGGCCCGGAGGCCCGGGTGGCGTTGCTCCTCCCGCGCTCGCCCGATCTGGTCACCGCACTGCTCGCCGTGATCGTTGCCGGTGGCGCGTATGTCCCGATCGATCCACGTCATCCGACCGAGCGGATCAGCCACCACCTGTCCGACTCGTCCCCGACCGTGGTCCTGGCCACCGAGGCAATTGCGGTAACGCTCCGGAGGGCCGGCGTCGACGTCCCGGGCGAGCTGATCTGTCTGGACGATGCCGCGGTCAACGGCCGGATGTCAGCATTGCCGGCAGGGCCAGTCGGCGCCGCCGAGAGGCAGACCGAGCTGCGCGGGGATCACGCCGCCTACGTCATCTACACCTCGGGGTCGACCGGTAACGCCAAGGCAGTGGTGGGATCTCACACCGGGCTGGTCAATCGCCTCGAATGGTCCACTGCGAGTTGGGCCGACGGCAACAGTCCCCTCGGTGGTGTCCGGCTCGCCAAGAGTTCAATCGGCTTCATCGACGGGTCCACGGAGATCTTGGGTGCACTGTTGGCCGGATGTCGATTGGTGATCGCCGACGAATCCGAGTTGAACGACGCGGATCGTCTGGCGGACCTGGTGCAGAGTCACGGCATCACCCAACTCACCGGGGTGCCGACCCTGCTCCGCGCCGTCGCCGAAGTGGGAGCGGAACGGGTCGGTGTTGTCCGGCAATGGATCTGTAGTGGCGAGCCGCTGTCCTCGGCTGTCGTCGACGAGATAAACCGGGCATCACCGGGTGCAACGGTGATCAACTCCTACGGTTCCTCCGAGGTGGCCGGTGACGTCGCGTTCTCCTCGCGATCCGCTGCGGTCGCCGAACCCATCACCATCGGCGCACCTGTGCCTGGAAGCCAGATCTATCTGCTCGACCCCTGGCTACGTCCGGTGTCACCTGGAGTCGCCGGGGAGTTGTACGTCGGCGGGGCGCAGGTGGCCCGAGGCTATGCCGATCGGCGGGCCCTGACTGCTGCCACTTTCGTGGCAGACCCTTTCGGCCCGGCAGGCACCCGTCTGTACCGAACCGGCGATCTGGCCCGCTGGACCACAGACGGCTCGCTGCAGTATCTGGGCCGCCGGGACTTCCAGGTGAAGGTGAACGGCGTCCGCGTCGAACTCGAGGAGGTCGAGGCCGCGCTCGCCGCCGTACCCGGTGTGGCCGCGGCCGCTGCCACGGTTCACCGATCTGGCGGGTCCAGTCGGCTGGTGGGGTATGTGACGGCGTCAGAGGGCGCGCACCTGGACGGCCGGACGGTTCGCGACGCGGTGACCGCTGTTCTGCCCGTGCACGTTGTACCGATCGTGCTCGTCGTCGACGCCCTACCTCTCACGCCTACCGGGAAGGTCGACCGAAAGGCGCTGCCAAAACCCGATTTCAGTTCACTGACCACAGCATCGCGCGAGCCCCGTGGCGCCGCCGAGGAAATCTTGGTGTCGGCATTCGCAGAGGCGCTGGGGCTGCCCGCGGTCGGTGTCGACGACGACTTCTTCGACCTGGGAGGCGACAGCATCTCCTCGATCGCGGTGGTTCGGCGGGCTGGGCAGCACGGTCTGGACCTCACCATCCAGGACGTGTTCGCGCTGCGTGCGCCGGCGCGATTGGCAGAGGGTCGAACCGTGGCGCCCGACGATTCGACCGAGTCGTCCGCGGGACCAGAGCCCGTGCCGGTAATTCCCCCGGTTGAGCAACATCGGCTCCGTCAGTCCGGTCTCGACATCGAGCAGCATGTTTTCACCGAGGTCGTCGATCTGCCGCACCCTGTGGAGCCCGCGCAGTTGGCGTCGGCGGTCGATACGGTGCTCCGCGAGTTCGAGTGCCTGCGGTGGCGGGTGAACCCACGTCACCGATTGCTGTGGAACACCGACGTACTCCCGTACGCAGACCGTCTGGCATCGGAAAGCTATGTAACAGTGGATCAGTCCGATACGGATGCCGAAAGCGCTGTCAGAACAGCGCGTGACCAGGTGGTCGAACGGGTGGACATCACGGCAGGACGGCCACTGCATGTCGCCCTCCTCCGGTCCTCGCAGGGCATCCACCTCATCGTGGCCGTACACGGGGTGGTCGCAGACCGGTACACCGTCCACCAGGTGACGAAGCGCTTGACCGCACTGCTGGACGGATCCGACTCCGGTGCGCCGACCGTGGGGTCCACCGCGGACGCAACGGCCGCGTTGGCCGAACGTGCGCAGTCGGCCGATGCCGATGCCGCACTGGCTGATTCCATCGATCTGCTGCTCACCATGCCCTCGGCCGACGAGGCGGACGGACTCGAGGACGGCGACGCCGGACTCGTCGTACGTGTCGAGAAGCTGTCCGATCACATGGACAGGTCTGCCGAAGCAGTGGAGGCCGCCTTCGTCGCGGCCATCGCGCATGGATCGTCGGCCGTACGCACGGTTGACCTCGAGTGGAACATGCGAAACCAATTGTGCGTGAACGACGTTCATCCCGGAGCGCACGACGGCGTACCGGGTGCGTTCACCGCCGTGTACCCGGTGCGGCCGGGGGTCAACGGGTTCGAACGGCCACCGTATGCGCCCTGGTACGACTTGTGGCGCTTCCAGCACAGCGTCGGCCGCAAGAAGTTGCGGCGGGCACCCACTGCAGGAGTGCTGCTGACCCGAGTCTTCGGTCCGCTCGCCGATCCCGCTCGCCGGGAGGGTTTCGAGACGCTCTACGGGGTGGTCGGCCGGTATGCGATCCACGGGGATCGCGTGGAATTACATGTTCTGGGCCTGGACGCCGCCGCCATGGCGGACCGTTGGGCCGCCGCCCTGAACCCGTGAGTGTGGCACGACCGACGAAGGAGGAGCCGTGGCCGGTTCGGTGCGCGATCTGACAGTGAGCCCGATCTGTTTGCGCGAGTTCGATGTCCTGCGTGTGTGGGACGTGACGCCGGGGATGCGACGTGTGGTTCTCGGAGGTCCGGCCATCGGCGAGCACACACGTGACGGCGTTGTCCTGCCCCCGGTGCAGACCAGCGGATTCGACGACGACGTGAAGATCATGCCTCCCGATCCGGTCACCGGAGGGTTTCCCTTCGAGGTGCCCCGTAACACCGGTGCGGGCCTGATCGACTGGACGCCGGGCAGTTTCGAGTACACCCGTACCTACACGGTGCGTGCCTTCGACGCCGGTGCAGGCGAGTTGACCATCGACTTCGCCCTCCACGAGACGGGACTCGCCTCGACGTGGGCCCGTCGTGTGATGCCGGGGGAGAAGATCCTGGTGGCCGGCCCCAAGCACTCGGCCGGACTGCCGACAGCAGCCGGTTGGATGCTGATCGGAGGGGACGAGACGGCGTTGCCGGCGATCGGGCACTGCCTCGAGATGCTGCCGCCATCGCTACCGGCGACGGTGGTGATCGAAGTGGCCGACCCTTCACATCACCAGGAATTGCCCAGCGCCGCAGAGGTTCACATCACCTGGCTGTATCGCAGTGAGGCCGAGGGCAGGTCGCGGTTGGCCGAGACGCTCCAGTCGGTCCCGTGGCGTGACGGTCAGCCATACCTGTGGGTCGCGGGGGAAGCCATGGTGGTCAAGCCGCTCCGCAGATGGGCCAAGCGAGAGAAGGGGATACCGAAGGAGTTCACCGACATCGCCGGCTACTGGCGTGAGCGCGCGGTCGCCACCGTCGCGGGCGATCCCGAGGTCATCGACGTCGCCACGCAGGCGCCCGACCCCTTCGAACGCGTCCACGAGTATTCGGAGCTGTTGCCCGCGTGTGCGTTACGCGCAGCGGTGACGCTGGGGGTGTTCGCAGAAATCGACGCGGGTGCGGCCACTGTGCAGGAGATTGCCGCTGCATGCGGGGCACGCCCCGGCCCGCTGCACAAGCTGGTGCGTCACCTCGTGGTGATGGGTCTGCTGGTCCGGGAGGGAAACATCTACTCACTCAGCGAGGTGGGCGCGGTGCTGGCCGACCCCGACACCCCGTGGGTCGAGGGATTGCGGATGGACTCCGCCGAGACGCAGATGCAGCTGTCGTTCCTCCGACTCCTCGACGTGGTGCGAACCGGTGACCCGGTCGGAATCGGGGGTTTGTCGGTCGAGGATTGGACGGATGACGCCGACCGGGCCGATGGCTTTCACGGTGAGATGGTCGAATGGCCGACGTATCTCGCGCCGGCGTTGACCGAGGCCATCTCGCTCGACGGTGTGCGCACTGTCGCAGTCGTCGGCGAAGGCGGTGGACCCTACGTGGACGCGATGCTGCGCGCGTATCCGTCGCTCGAGATCAGTGTTGTGGGCATGCCGTCGCTCACCGAGCGCATGCTCGGGGATGTGACCGCCGAGAGGCGACCCCTGGTCGGGCGCGTTGCGGGCAGTCACGTCGCGCCGCTGCAGACGAAGGTCGACCTCCTCGTGGCGGCAGGCGTCGTGGAGACACTGCCCGACGGTGACGCGGCGGTTGCACTGACGGCGTACGCGGAGTCTGCCGGCCGGGTGGTGATCCCGACTCGGCTGATGGACCCGGAGACGACAAACGACTACGAGACGGAAGAAGATCTTCTCCGGATGTGTGTGTTCGGGTCGGGCTCTCGCACGGAGGCCGAAATGCGCGCCCTCATCAACTCGGTCGGCGTCGGCGCACTGCACGTCGGGCCACTGGGGTGGGGCGCGTACGTCGTCGAATACCGAGCGAATGGATAACCCGTCTAGACTTTTGAACTCTCCCAAGGCTAGCCTTACCTCAATTGGTGGGTGGAGGCCTACGGAAGCCGGGTGAATGCAGGCCATTTCTGCCTCGGCTTCGAATTGAGCTTTGCGAAGCTACTTGGAAGAGGGGTGTATCCAATGGGTGCGGCGCAGCTGAACACATTTCTCGACAACACCGTTGATCGCCATTTCGGCCGCCCGGCCGTGGCGTGCGGTGAACAGGAAACCGACTTCGAGCGTTTTGATGAATCAGTGCAGTGGCTCGGCGAAGACCTGGCGTCGCGGGGTATCGGCGCACGTCAAAGGGTTGGTGTCTGTGTAGGCGGCGGATGGGAGTTCCTGCTCGCATTCCACGCATTGGTGCGATTGAACGCCGTGGTGGTGCCGATCGATCCCTATGACGAAACGGCGGTGACCGCTGCTGCCGGACTGGACCTGCATTTTGTTCTCACGCATTGCGCCGAGGACTTTCTTCACGAGGAGAATGTCGGGCTCATGTGCGGGGACCGAATACCCCCGACATTTGATGTGGCAGAAGAGTTCCGTTTGATCGCAATTTCGCCGCGGTCGCCGCTGCAGGCCGAAGGCGGTCTGATCCTCAACAACCTGGGGTTCCGATTCTGGGATAACGGAGAAGTGGCTGAACGTATCGGGGGCCTGCAAACGGATCTCGACCTGGATGCGGACGCTCGTGCCGTGATCTGTGGCCCGTGGAGTTGCCCCTCCGCTGTGATGCTGGTGCTCGCCTGCGCAGCATCGGGTTCCTGCGTGCATGTTGTCGACCACGTGCATGACTCCGTGACGGTGCACGATGCGCTGGGTGAGGGTGACGTTTCGGTGGTCTTCGCCCCGCCGCTGGTCATGCACGACCTGATGCGTGCAGCAGACCCCTGGACCTGGGGTCCGGGGCGCCCGCGGATGGTCCTGCCCGACGGTGAGGTGCTTCCAGATGTGCTGCTGCGTCGCCGGGGTCTGACCCGCCAGACCTGCGATGACCCGCCGGTCTACCGGTTTGGTCTTGCCGACCGCCATCCTGCGGCTCATGCCGACTACGGCCGGAGATCAGCCGAATTGCGTCCGGTCTCCTGAAGACCCCGCCGAACCTCAACCCCGCCCGAATCGTCGACCCCGCGGAATCGTCAGCTGATAGCTGCGGTGACGAGTGCGGCCAGTTCGACCTCTTTGCGGTGCTCCAGTGTGGAGACGACGGTTGCCACATCCGAGTCGTCGGGCAGGAAGAGCGACGTGGCAATTGCCGCGATGAGGTCGTCGCGATCAGCCGGCGCAGGGTTCCGGTGGCCCAGCAGCGCAAAGATCTGATCGATCGGCTCAGCCGACTTGCTTACCGAGCGACGTGCGACGTCGAACCCATCCGGTGAGAACTCGAGGAAGATCTCGTCGCCCAGGGCCAGGCCCAGGTCGCTGACGAAGCGTTTGATGGTCCCCACTCGAGCCTGCACGGACACCCACATCAGCGACTGTGGTCCCAGTCGCGACGGCAGCTTCAACGGATTCCCCGGGCCTACACCGACCAGACCCGCGAGAGCTGACGGGATGTTGAACGCCGACCCTTTGAGGTGCGCACCGGACACCGTTGTGGCCCAACGGATGACGTCACCCTCGCAATAGAGACACCGGGTCTTTGCGGGCGACTTCCTGTGGACGTAGCGTTCGCTGCGCCGGGTCACCACATCATCTCGCGTCACGAACTCTCCGGCCCCCGCGTACGCGCGGATGCTCGATTCGGTGACGTCGTACTTCTCGCTGATCTGTGACACCAGATCCTCGATGCCGATACTGCCGCCCGCAGCGTCGAGGATGTGACCGATCTGCCGATGGACCGGCTGGTATTGATCACCTCCCCAACGCCGCAGCCCATAGGTGGTGCGATCGGTCTTGACGATCCGATCGTCGGTGACCAACGCATTGCGGACGCTCGATCGGGAGCGTGGCTTTCCGGCGAGCCCGGTCACGATCTCCTCGAATGTGCGGGGCGCTCCGGCGATCGACAAGACCGCGCACACCAGATCCGCAGTGGACGTCGAGCCTTTGATCACATGGTCGTCGAGCACGGTGAATCCGCTGCTGTTCAACCATCTCATCGCCTCGGACTCCGACAGGTTCAGTTTCGCGGCCACGATGCCGACCGGCACCAGCGCCTCCTCACCCGCGTGCGCATCGAGGACGTCTTCGACGAGGTCGGCGATCTGCGCGGGGGTGCGGCTGATGATCCATCCGTCTACGCCGGCAAGGTCGTTCGATCCGGCGATGAGCAGCTGTCCCACGGAGACCCCGAGCGCCGGTATCGCAGTGGCGAAGAGTGGCAGGGTCTCGGCCACCCGGGCAGAGTCCGCCACCGGATCGGCCAGTGCCACCGTTTCGGCGAGAAGCCGGCGCAGGTCCACCGAACTCTCCACGGTGTCCGACAGCTGCACCCGCAGAGTCCGGTCGAGCTGGTTCACCCGCTCGCGCGACAACCCGAGTTCCTTGGCCAGGTCGGCCTGTGTGCGGGGCTTGGCCGCGAATATGCGCTCGTGGAGGATCACCCGGTCGCGTTCATCGACAGACTCGATGAACGTGAGCAGGTGGGGATCCGCCAGTACCCGGCCGCCGCTCCGGTCGTCCTCGCCGTGCGGTGCCCGGGTCGCCTCGGCCACCAGGGCTGCGACGACGTCGATGACGGTGGCACGGCCGACCCCAGGCAAGTGCAACAGCCGGTCGGCCGAGTGTGTAAGGACATTCGAAACGTCTCGAATGCTGTTGTCGTGCAACGCTGTGACGGCGTGAGGCTCCAACTCGAGCGCGGTCACGGGCGTGCTTCCGGAAACAGTCGGGAAGTCGTCGGCAAGCGTGATGTCCGCGCGGTCGGTCACATGCCGCTGCGCAACGAGTTCGCAGAAGCGACGGAAGTTGTTGGCGTTCAGTGCCTCTGCTGGGCTCCCGTCCAGCCAGGCGTTGGGGATCAGCTCGTCGCTGGCGAGGATCGATGGCCCAGACCGGTACTCCTCGAGCCACGGCAGGAGCATGGGCCAAGCCGTCTTCGAGAACGGCCGCGCCGTGTTCGAGTCGGGCATCAGCAGTGGGCCTTTCGTGGGCTGCGGTCACGGCACGAAGTGGCCGGTCGAGATGGGCGGTAACGGAAGATTAGCCTATCTGTAAACCTGGTTAGTTGCCGCAAAGTTGCCGAACGGGAGGCTCCGGCGCGACGCGTCAAAAGCCGCCCGAACTGCGACTATGCCGACAACGGGCGGGCTGCGGTATGGGACCCCGCTGTTGGCACTAAGGTGAGGGTTACCTACTGATAGATGGGGCTGAGATGCAGGACAACGCGTGCCGGGCTCGGACGTGACTGTCGGTGCCGACCCCGGCCTCCGGGTGGACCTGACAAAGAGCGCAGATGGTTCGGCGGCGCGCCGTAGTGCTCAGGGATTGGCGCAGACCAACACCAGGCGGATGCTCGGCTGGATTGTCGGGGTCGTCATCCTCGCTGCGGTCTGCATGCTCAGCATCGCCATCGGCGCCAAGGACGTGCCGTTCTCGACGGTGTGGGATGCGCTGTGGTCGTACGACAACTCCGGCGACCACATCATCGTTCGCGACCTGCGTATCCCGCGCACCATCCTCGGCCTGATCGTCGGGGTCGCGTTGGGGATCGGTGGAGCGCTCATCCAGGCGGTCACCCGAAACCCGTTGGCTGATCCCGGAATTCTCGGCGTCAACGCCGGCGCCGCATTCGCCGTCGCGCTCGCCGTCGGGGTGTTCGGAATGGCGAGTATCTGGTCGTACATCTGGTTCGCATTCGCCGGTGCGGTGGTGGTGATGGTCTTCGTGTACGCGCTGGGATCGATCGGCAGAGGGGGCGCCACCCCGATCCGTCTCACGTTGGCCGGTGTTGCCATCGGTGCCGTACTCACCGGCATCACGTCGGGACTCATCCTGCTCGACCCGGAAGCCTTCGATCAGATGCGTTTCTGGAATGCGGGGTCGATCGCCGGACGCGGACTCGAGGTGTCGGGTGCGGTCGCGCCGTTTGTTGTGGTCGGGCTGGTGCTCGCGTTTGTCATCGCCCGTCCGCTCAACGCTGTCGCCATGGGTGACGACCTCGCGCGGTCACTCGGGGCGAACGTGGCCCGTACCCGTGTCATCGGAGTCATCGCGGTGACGTTGCTCTGCGGCGCCGCCACCGCGGCCGCCGGCCCGATCAGCTTTCTGGGACTGATGGTTCCGCATGTGGCCCGTTGGATCGTCGGGCCCGATCAACGCTGGATCCTGGCGTACACGCTGGTGGGTGGGCCTATCGTGCTCCTGCTGTCCGACGTGATCGGGCGTGTGGTCATCCGGCCGGGTGAGATGCAGGTCGGGATCGTCACCGCGTTTGTCGGTGCACCCGTCCTGATCTTCCTGGTTCGACGAGGCAAGGCGAGCGGCCTGTGAGCGTCGACGCGCAGAAGCAGGACAAGCCGGCGCTTCCTGGGGATATCGACTTCGGACGTAAGGTCGCGGTGCTGCGCGTGCAGGGCGGCACGCTGTCGGGGCGGATCGACGTTCGCGCCGTGGCCGTGATCGTCATGCTGGTGGCCGCTGCGCTGGTGGTTGCGGTCTTTGCGCTCGGCACCGGGGACTACCCGGTGTCCCCCGACCGGGTGGTTCAGGCGATCTTCGGCAATGGGTCCCGGATCGAAGAACTCGTGGTCATGGAATGGCGGATGCCGAGGGTGCTGCTGGCCCTGATCCTCGGGGCTGCGCTCGGCGTCAGCGGCGCGGTGTTCCAGTCGATCACCCGAAATCCGCTGGGCAGCCCCGACATCATCGGCTTCAACACGGGCGCCTATACGGGCGCACTGGTGGTCTTGCTGATCATCGGTGGCGGCGGTTATTACGACACCGCGGTGGGCGCACTGGTCGGAGGCATGATCACCGCGCTCCTGGTGTACCTGCTGGCTTTCAAGCGTGGTGTTCAGGGATTTCGGCTCATCATCGTGGGAATCGCCGTCAGCGCGGTCCTGTCGTCGGTGAACGCCTGGCTGATCCTGCGAGCCGACCTGGAGGATGCGATGTCCGCAGCGGTGTGGGGCGCCGGTTCGCTCAACGGACTGGGTTGGACGCAGGCCCGCCCTGCCCTCATCCTGTTGGCGGTCCTCACCCCGCTGCTGGTTCTGGCGTCCTACCGGATGCCGATGCTCGATCTGGGCGATGACGCCGCCAAGGCGTTGGGCATCCGCGCAGAACCGACGCGATTGATGCTGATCGTCCTCGGTGTCGCACTCACCGCCGTTGCGACCGCAGCTGCGGGTCCCATCGCCTTCGTGTCTCTGGCCGCACCACAATTGGCCCGGAGGCTGACCCGCACGCCGGGCGTGGCCATGCTCCCGGCGGCCGCCATGGGCGCGTTGCTGTTGGTGGCCAGCGACCTCATCGCCCAGCGCGCCTTCACACCCACTCAGCTTCCGGTGGGAGTTGTCACGGTGTCGGTGGGCGGCCTCTACCTGGTGTGGCTGCTCGCCCGAGAGGCACGTCGCCAATGACCCAACAATCTCGAGACGTCCGATGACGAGGTGCGAACAGTGGACATGAGCAAATTTGCGGACCAAGAAGTACTGTCCGCGTCGCATGGCGGCGACGGGGTGCACACCCGGTTACAGGCTCAGGACGTTACCATCGGCTACGACAAGCGGGTGATCAGCGAATCGTTGAGCGTCGACATCCCAGACGGTGCCTTCACCGTGATCGTCGGACCCAACGCCTGCGGCAAGTCGACTCTGCTGCGCGCACTTTCGCGACTTCTGGCTCCCACCAAGGGCTCGGTGCTGCTGGACGGTAAGGCGATCAGTTCTTATCCGGCCAAAGAGGTGGCGCGCAGACTCGGTCTCCTGCCGCAGTCATCCATCGCTCCCGACGGCATCAGGGTCGCCGACCTCGTCGCCCGTGGACGTTATCCCCACCAGAAGTTGATCCGGCAGTGGTCGGCCGACGACGAATCTGCCGTGATCGAGGCGATGACGGCGACCGGCGTGACCGAGCTGTCGGGGCGATTGGTCGATGAACTCTCCGGCGGACAGCGTCAAAGAGTATGGGTGGCAATGGTGTTGGCGCAGCAGACTCCGCTGATGCTGCTCGACGAGCCGACCACTTTCCTGGACATCGCCTACCAGATCGACCTGCTCGAGTTGTGTGCCGAGCTCAACAAGACGGGCGGTCGCACGCTTGTCGCGGTGTTGCACGACCTCAACCATGCGTGCCGCTACGCCGACCACATCATCGCCATGAAGGCCGGTGCCATCGTGGCGGAGGGCCGACCGGCCGACATCATCACGGCCGATCTTGTCCGTGACGTGTTCGGCCTCCCATGCCGGATCATCGACGACCCGGAATCGCATACACCCCTTGTGATCCCGCTCGTCAGACGCTAGCTGTCGCAGGAAAGGACGGCCGAGCGGTGCGTCACTGCACGCGCTCGGCGATCAGGGGCACGACCGTGTCGAGCGCGTACTGGATCGACAGCACCGAGTTCGTCGAGTAGGCCCGCGAGATCGTGAGGTCGTCGAAGACGAGGTAGCGGCCGGCGGCGACGGCGGGCACCGACTTGAACAACGGGTCGCCTTCCACCTCGGCGGCCGTGCGCTGGATCGGGAAGACCACCACCATGTCGGCATCGAGTAACCGCAGGTTCTCGTCTGCAATGGGGACCGAGAATCCCTTGGCGTCAGCAGGATCGATGGCGGGATTGGGTGAGAAGCCCAGTTTGACAAGGAATTCGACCCGTTCGGTATCGGGGGAGTACGCGCCCCATCCCGTCCCGGAACGCGCTGCCACCGTGACCGTCTTGCCGCGGAACTCGGGGTTCTGCCCGGCAACTTCGGTGAACCGGCCGTTCAGCTGCTCGACCAGTTCGGTCCCCTTCTCCGGGACGCCCAGGGCTTGCGACACCATCGTCACCTGTTGTTCGAGGGTGGTCTTGTAGTTGTCGGCGCCGGCGGGCAACGCGATGGTCGGGGCGATCTCGGCCAACGTGTCGTACCGCTTCTGGTCTCCCGAGCTCTTGGTGTCGAGGATCAGATCCGGTTCGAGAGCAAGGATCTGCTCGAAGGACGGCTCCCGGGTTCCGATGATCTCGGGCGGGTTGTCGTAGAGTCCGTCGGCCCATGGGCCCACACCCTCGCCGCCGAAGTCGAGCCAGTCGCTTGCTCCCACCGGCTGCACCCCGAGGGCAAGCGCGGTCTCGGCGTCGCCCCATCCGAGAGCGACCACCCGGGTCGGCGGCTTCTCGATCGTCACCGGTCCGAACTTGGTGGCCACGGTGACCGGGTACGCGCCGGTTGACGTACCGGATGTCGGGGATTGCTCCTGATCGCTGTCATCGGAACAGGCGGCCACGAACAGAAGGGCGAGAATGCTGAACACAGCTAGGACACGGCGAAACATGAGATGAGGCTAGCCTACGCTTAGCGAGGCTCAGCAAGGGGCCGAGCGCCTGGGGAAGAGACCGTCCGGCGCGGCCTTCGGCAAACACTTGAACCGATCAAGCGCTCGGTCGTAGGCTGCGTCCGTGGATATCAATGGAGCAAGTGCAGTAGTTACCGGTGGCGCATCGGGGATCGGCGCCGCAGTCGCGCGCCAGCTCGCCGGACTGGGAGCCAAGGTTGTCATCGCCGACCTTCAGGCGGACAAGGGTGAGGCCCTCGCCAAGGAGATCGACGGGGTGTTCGTCAGTGTCGACGTCACCAAGACCGAGCAGATCGAGGCCGCCGTGAACAAGGCGACCGAGCTGGGACCGCTTCGGGCACTGGTGAACTCGGCGGGCATCGGCTCGGCGCAGCGCACCATCGGGCGTGACGGCGAGTTCTCGTCGGCCCACGACCTGGACGCATTCCGAAAGGTCATCAACATCAATCTGATCGGCAGTTTCGACGCGACCCGCCTGGCCGCGACCGCGATGAGTCGCAATGAGGCCACCGAAACCGGTGACAAGGGCGCGATCGTGTCGATGGCCAGCGTTGCGGCGTTCGACGGCCAGATCGGCCAGGCCGCATACTCGGCATCCAAGGGCGGCATCGTTAGCCTGACCCTCACCGTGGCACGTGACCTCGCCGCTGCCGGCATCCGGAACAACACCGTTGCCCCCGGCCTCATCGAGACCCCGATCTACGGAACGGGTCCCGAATCGGAGGCATTCAAGGCCAAGCTGGGAGAGAACGTCCTGTTCCCCAAGCGGCTCGGTACCCCGGACGAACTGGCGTCGATGGTGATCGAACTGATCACCAACTCCTACATGAACGGAGAGGTCATCCGCGTCGACGGTGGCATCCGGATGCCACCGAAGTAACCCGTCCGACAGAAGCGGTCAACTTCGTCCCCCTGGACGGCCATCGAGGGAATTACCCCCTCGAGAGGTTGTCAGGGGGACGATTTCTGTCTGTCAGCTGGTGTATTCGGCGGCGAGTCGCGCGATCTTCTCGGCCCGCTTGAGGCGGGGCGGATCGCTGCCATCGCGAACCACGCGGCCGCGGGCCTCGAACTCCGACAGGAAGTCGGTGGCCCAAGCGGTGTCTTCCGAGCTGGGGCTGGCGACGCGGTTGATGACCGCCGGCTGCGAGGCGTTGAGACACAGCTTTCCGGTGAGTCCGAACGCGACCGAAGTTGCCGTCTTCGCCTCCAGGACGGCGACGTCGTCGGTGACCGCCGGACCGTCGATGGGGCCTGGCAAGTCGGCGACCCGGCTGGCCACCACCAGTCGCGACCGCGGGTACGCCATCACGGCGTCGTCTGCAGCGGTGCCGGTGTCGTGGCGGTAATCGCCGCTGCCGAACGCGAGGCGCAGGACGCCGCGGGCGCGGGCGATCTCGACGGCGTTCTCCACCCCGACCGCCGACTCGATGAGTGCAATGACGGGGGTGTGGCCGCCGAGGCGGTCGAATGTCTCGCTCACCTGCGCGGCAGTCTCGGCCTTTGCCAGCATCACACCGGCCAGACCGGGTGCCCCGCGTAGCCGGTCGATGTCGTCGGACCAGAACCGGGTGGTCCGGTCGTTGATCCGTACCCAGGCCGTCGCGGCATCGAGCCAGGTACACACCCGTTCGCGCGCTGCGCCCTTCCCTCGCGGGTCGACGGCGTCTTCGAGATCGAGGACCACCTGGTCGGCGTCCGATCTGGCGGCGGCGTCGAAGTCGCCCTGGGCGGCGTTGACCAACATCCACGAGCGGGACAGTTCGGGAGTGACGGATCGGGCGATCGTAGAGGGCATGCCCCTAGTGTGCGGCCAGCCGCAGAAGCGGGCGCCCTTTGAGTTCATTACGTTCACCCGCGAACAATCAAAAGAGTGGGCCGCCCCCTGACGGTGCGGCCCACTCTTTTCAACGCTTCGGACTAGAAGGAGGCTTCGTCGAGCTCCATCACGTCGTTGTCGATGTTCTCGATGATGCCGCGTGCGGCGGTCAGTTCGGGCAGGACGTTCTTGGCGAAGAAGCTGGCGACGCCGATCTTGCCGTTGTAGAACGCGGTGTCTGCTTCGGATGCACCGTTGTCGAGTGCGGCGAGGGCGACCTCGGCCTGGCGCAGCAGCAGCCAGCCGATCATGAGGTCACCGACGGCCATGAGGAAGCGAACGCTGCCCAGTCCGACCTTGTACAGCTCGGTCGGCTGCTCCTGGGCTCCCATGAGGAAGCCGGTGAGGGTGGCGGCCATGCTCTGGACGTCGTCGAGTGCGGTCTTGAGCAGAGCGCGCTCGGCCTTGAGCCGGCCGTTACCCGCTTCGGACTCGATGAACGAGCTGATCTGTCCGGCGACGTGGGCCAGTGCCTGGCCTTTGTCGCGGATGATCTTGCGGAAGAAGAAGTCCTGCGCCTGGATGGCGGTGGTGCCTTCGTAGAGCGAGTCGATCTTGGCGTCGCGGATGTACTGCTCGATCGGGTAGTCCTGCAGGAAGCCGGAGCCACCGAGGGTCTGCAGCGATCCGATGAGCTGCTCGGATGCCTTCTCGGAGCCGACGCCCTTGACGATCGGCAGCAGGAGGTCGTTGACGCGGAATGCCATCTCTTTGTCGGCACCTGAGACGAGCTGTGCGGCAACCACATCCTGGTGCGATGCGGTGTAGAGGTACACCGCGCGCAGGCCTTCGGAGTAGGCCTTCTGCAGCATCAGCGACCGGCGGACATCCGGGTGGTGCGTGATGGCTACGCGTGGTGCTGCCTTGTCGGTCATCTGGGTCATGTCGGCGCCCTGGATACGCTCCTTGGCGTATTCGAGTGCGTTCAGGTAACCGGTGGACAGGGTCGCGATTGCCTTGGTGCCAACCATCATTCGTGCGTGCTCGATGACGTCGAACATCTGCGCGATGCCGTCGTGCACCTCGCCGACGAGCCAGCCCTTGGCGGGGACGCCGTGCTGACCGAAGGTGAGTTCACAGGTGGCCGATACCTTGAGGCCCATCTTGTGCTCGACGTTGGTGACGTAGACGCCGTTGCGTTCGCCCAGTTCGCCGGTCTCGTGGTCGAAGTGGAACTTGGGCACGAAGAACAGTGAGAGTCCCTTGGTGCCGGGCCGTGCGCCTTCGGGGCGGGCCAGCACCAGGTGGATGATGTTCTCGGTCATGTCCTGGTCGGCGGAGGTGATGAAGCGCTTCACGCCGTCGATGTGCCAGGTGCCGTCGTCCTGCTTGACGGCCTTGGTGCGAGCAGCGCCGACATCGGAACCGGCGTCGGGCTCGGTCAGCACCATGGTGGCGCCCCAGCCGCGCTCGGAGCTGATGGCAGCCCACTTCTTCTGCTCTTCGGTGCCGTTGTTGTAGAAGATGTTGGAGAAGCCGGCGCCGGCGGCGTACATGAACGTGGCCGGGTTGGCGCCGAGGATCAGTTCGCCGATGGCCCAGTACAGCGACCGTGGGGTCGGCAGTCCGCCGAGTTCTTCGTCGATGCCGAGCTTGTCCCAGCCGCCGTCGGTCAGGGCCTTGTACGACTTCTTGAAGGCCTCTGGAACGGTGACCGAGTGGGTCTCGGGATCGAAGACCGGCGGGTTGCGGTCGGACTCGGTGAACGAGTCGGCCAGCGGACCTTGTGCGAGGTTGTTCACCTCCCGCAGCATGTCGATGGCGGTCTCGCGATCGAGATCGCCGAACTCGCCACTCGCGAGGACCTCATCGAGTTTCAACATCTCGAAGAGATTGAACTGGAGGTCGCGGAGATTGCTCTTGTAATGCCCCATTGCAGAATCCTTTGCAATCGTAAAACTGCCGTTGAGAGTGGCGAGTGAGCGCCCATGGGCTCGTTGCACGCTAAGTTACTCACCAGTAACAACTCAAATATACATCCGCATACCACGACACACAAACGCTGTGTCGAAGAGAAAAAGATGATTTGCGCCACTACGCGGGCGATCAGTGATCTGCGGTTGACCGGCGGCGGAGCAACCGCAGCCCATAGAGCGCAGCGCCGATGGCGAGAACGCCCACCCCCGCGATCACCGAGGTGAGTGGCAGGCTGAATCCGAGCACGAGGCAGCCGATCAGCCCGACCACCGGAACAGCTTTACGCCACCACTCCCGTGGCTCCCCGAGAGTGAGAGCGCTCAGATTTGCGATGGCGTAGTAGATGAGGACGGCGAACGCGGAGAATCCGATGGCGTCGCGTACGTCGAACGTTGCGGCCAGCAGCGCGACGACGATCCCGACGACCACCTCGGCGCGATGAGGGACGTGAAAGCGGGGATGGACCGCGGCGAGGGCACGGGGCAGATGGCCGTCGCGAGCCATCGCGAGCGTGGTCCGCGAGACCCCGAGGATCAAGGTTAGCAACGCGCCGAGCGCAGCCAGGGCCGCGCCGATGGTGACCACCGGGACCAGGGCCGGCGCACCCGCAGCGCGCACCACGTCCACAAGCGGGGCGTTCGAGTCGCTGAGCCCATCGGCGCCCATGACGGCCAGCGCCCCCACCGCCACGAGCGCATAGATCACCACGATCACCGCCAGCGCGATCGTGATCGCCCTCGAGATGGTGCGGACCGGATTGCGCACCTCCTCGCCAAGGGTGGCGATGCGGGCGTAACCGGCGAACGCGAAGAACCACAATCCCGCGGCCTCGAGGAGCCCGGTCGCAGACAAGCCGGACACGGGATCGAGGCGTGCGGCGTCGACATCGGGTGAGGCCGCGACTGCGACCACCACGGACACGAGCACAATCAGCACAACCGCAACGAGTAGCC
Source organism: Williamsia sp. DF01-3 (assembly GCF_023051145.1). Taxonomy (NCBI): domain Bacteria; kingdom Bacillati; phylum Actinomycetota; class Actinomycetes; order Mycobacteriales; family Nocardiaceae; genus Williamsia; species Williamsia sp. DF01-3. The sequence goes on along the minus strand of NZ_JALKFS010000005.1, from coordinate 4,989,891 downwards.
GGATCACCCACGCCGACTTCTGGATTCCGACGTAGTTGACCGCGGTCAGTGCCAGCGTCACCGCGACCGCAACGGCGTGTGCGTGCTCGGGCCACAGATAGAAACCGGCGGTCAGTGCCATCGCCGCGCACGAGGCGGTCTTACCGACGACAAAACCCCAGCCCGCGAGGTAGCCCCAGAACATGCCGAGGCGCTCACGGCCGTACACGTAGGTCCCGCCTGCCGACGGGTACTTGGCAGCCAGTCGCGCCGACGAGTTCGCATTGCAGTAGGCGACAACGGCGGCGATGGCCAGCGCAATCAGCAGGCCGGATCCGGCAGCACCCGCGGTTGGGGCGAGGGTGACGAAGACACCCGCGCCGAGCATCGCGCCGAGTCCTGTGGCAACCGCGTCGCCGAGTCCGAGTTCGCGACGTAATTCCGGAGATCGCGGTGTGACGGTCATGATGCCGGATCCTCCCCGAGCCGCATGTGGGTCAGTATGCCGCACGGCTCAGGCACGATGGACACATGACCGACCTGACCGACCGCACTGATCTGCCCGGACGAGATGAGCCAGGCCACGCGAACACGCCGCTGGTCCGATGGCTCACCGCCGAAGGCGTCGAGCGCGATCTGGCGCCGGCTGATCTCATCGAGATCGGTCACGGTCTGCGAAAGTTCATGCTGCCGTTCCAGTTTGCGATCAACGAGATCGTCACGAAGATCGAGATCCTGCGTGATGAGTTCGCCTACCTCAACGACTACAACCCGATCGAGCACATCAGCTCGCGGGTCAAGACCCCCGAGAGCCTGTTGGCCAAGGCCCGACGTCGCGACATCCCGGTAGACCCCGAATCGCTGGCAAACCGTCTCGACGACATCGCCGGCGTGCGTGTGACCTGCAGCTTCATCTCCGATGCGTACCGGCTCACCGAGCTGCTCTGCGCGCAGCCCGACGTGCGGACGCTACAGACCAAGGACTACATCGCAGAGCCCAAGCCGAATGGTTACCGCGGCCTGCACACCATCGTCGAGACGCCGGTGAACCTCAGCACCGGCCAGCTGCCGGTGAAGGTGGAACTACAGGTGCGGACCATCGCCATGGATTTCTGGGCGAGCCTCGAGCACAAGATCTACTACAAGTACGACCGCACCGTGCCGGCTCATCTGCTCGACGAACTGACCGTCGCGGCCGGTACCGCCAACGTGCTCGATCAGCGGATGCAGGCCATCCGCAACGAGATCCACGGTGTGACGGGTGAGCGGTAGGTCCTCAGTTGAGGGCTTCGCGCAGGTATTGCACGTCGTCGGCGAGACCTTCCTCCGGGGTTTCCAAGATCACCGGTGCATCAGCGGCCCTGGCGACGGCCACCAGAACGTCGGGGTCGATGTGACCGGACGTGAGGTTGGCGTGCCGGTCGCGGGCCGAGTCGAACTCGTCGCGGGAATTGTTCAGATGGAGCAGGTCGATGCGGCCGGTGATCGCCCTGACCCGTTCGACGATGTCGACGAGGTCTTCGCCCCCGGCCCATGCGTGGCAGGTGTCGAGGCAGAAGCCGGCGTTGTCGAAATCGCCGACCGCCTCCCACAGGCGCTCGATGTTCTCGAGAGTGCGGGCCATCGCGTGGTCGCCGCCCGCGGTGTTCTCGATCAGGATGGGTACGGGGAAGCCGCCTTTGTCGGCGGCCCGCTCAAAGAGCTTGCGCCAGTTCTCGTATCCGGTTGCCGCGTCTTCGTCGTCGCGGAGGTGCCCACCGTGCACGACCAGCCCGAAGGCGCCGAGGTCGGCCGCCGCCTGGGCCTGATTGATGACCGCCTGCCGCGACGGCATCCGCAGCCTGTTGTTGAGGCTGGCGACGTTGATGCGGTACGAACTGTGCACCACGACGTCGATCGGGGAGTCCCGGATCTGCTGGGCCAGGGGGTGCGGCTGCGGCTTACCCCACTCTTGTGGATCGGTGACGAACATCTGCAACACCTCGGCGCCGAGTTCTTCGGCTCTGCCGATGGGATCGCTGTCTTGTCGTACGTGGGCACCAATGCGCATGCGTCCACCTTATGGCGTCAGCCCTTATCGCTGAACCACAGGTATTTCTCTGCCGGGGCGAGCAGAGTGGGACTGGTCAATGGGGTGGAGCAACTTTTCTTCGAAAGGTGTTAGACGTGGAACGGTTGAGTGGTCTTGATGCGTCCTTCCTGTATCTGGAGACGCGGTCGCAGTTGATGCACATCATCGGGTTGATCGAGCTGGATCCCGAGACGGTGCAAGGGGGTTATTCGTTCGCGAAGATGCGTGACGAGCTGGAACGACGGATCGGGGCGTTGCCGACGTTCCGTCGAAAGGTCCGGGACTCGATCCTCAATCTCGACCACCCGGTGTGGGTCGAGGACCGCAACTTCGACATCGAGCGGCATGTGCACCGGGTGGCAGTGCCTGCGCCCGGTGGTCAGCAGGAGCTCGCCGATTTCTGCGCGCATATCGCCGGGGTTCCGCTCGACCGCAGCAAGCCGTTGTGGGAGATGTGGGTCATCGAAGGACTGGCCGACGGCAAAATCGCGGTGTTGCTCCGGATGCACCACGCCGGTGTCGACGGCGTCACCGCCTCGGACCTGCTGGCTCAATTGTGCACTCTCACACCGGAACCACCGGAACTCGACGAAGTCTCCCTGTCCCACACCGCAGGCGACTCGTCGCTGATCGGCCTTGCCGCCGACGGCGCTCTCCAGATCGCCAGACGGCCACTCAGTTTCGCGCGACTGTTGCCCAAGACCGCGCAGGTGCCTTTCGAGTGGGTGTCGCGAGCGTTGCGCGGTGAGGCAATGCCCGCCCCATTCCGGGCTCCACGAACACCGTTCAACAAGTCGATCACCCCGCACCGGAGCATCGCCTACACGCAGGTGTCGCTCACCGACCTCAAACGCATCAAGGATCACTTCGGGGTCAAACTCAACGACGTGGTGCTCAGCGTGTGCGCCGGTGCGCTGCGCAACTATCTCGATGACCGAGGTGAACTGCCAGAGCAGCCGCTGGTGGCGATGGTCCCGGTGTCGGTGCACGGCGACAACGACGATGACCTGGTCACGCAGGGAACCAACAAGGTGACCGGCATGTTCACCAAGTTGGCCACCGACGTGGCCGATCCGGTGGAGCGCATCACGACGATCGGTGAGCAGGTGCGCAAGGCCAAGGACCATCACGGCTCGATGGACTCCAACCTGCTGCGTGGCTGGGCCCAGTTCATCCCTCCTGCCACGATGGGTCTGGCGATGAAGCTGTACTCGTCGAACGAATTGGCCGAACATCATCCGCCGGTCTTCAACCTGGTCATCTCCAACGTTCCCGGGCCCGACTTCCCGCTGTACTACCTCGGTGCCAAGATCGACGCGATGTACCCGCTCGGACCGGTGTTCCACGGGTCGGGCGTCAACATCACCGTCTTTTCGCAGAACGGGCACCTCAACATCGGAGCCATCGCCTGCAAAGAGCACGTGCCCGACCCCTGGCCGCTCATGCGCGCATTCGAACACGAGGTGAAGGCGCTGCTCGAAGCCTGCGATCCCTAAACCGGGGCGACGTCCTGGGCGCGTGCGGTCATCTGTCGTGCCGCGTCAATGAACTTGGGAATGAACTCCTCGGCTTCCAGGACACAGCACGCGTGCCCGCCGTTCACCTCGACGGTGAGGACGCCGGGGATGTTGTCGGTCAGCAGGCGCTGCCGTTCCACGGGGATCACCCGGTCCTTGAGCGACACCAGAACCGCGGTCGGCACATCGATCTCGGCCAGCCACGGCTGGGAGTCGAAGAAGCTCATGCCGTCCCCGAGAGTGCCCAGCCGCGACACCGGGGTCGAGAGAAATTGGCGGAAAGCCCAGAGACTGTCAGGGACCGACCGGTCGTCCAGTTTGGCCGCCTGGGGCTGGACGTGTGGCGGATGGATGAGCTTCATCAGCTTGCCGATGTGCTTCATGTTCGTCTGCCGCTGCGGATCCCGGCTACCGAAATAGGGGCCTGTGGAACACAGGATCATCGCGGTGACCCGGCCCGGGTGGCGGCGCCAGACGAGTTGGGCGATACCGCCGCCCATCGAGAACCCGGCGACGGCAAACGTGTCGATCCCGAGCACATCGGCGAGGGCGGCCACGTCGTCGGCGCAGTCGTCGAGGTCAAATGGCTTGTTACGAATACCGCGACCGTGTCCGCGCTGATCGAGGGTGACAACCCGGAACTCCCGATTGAGCTGTGGGATCAGCGGATACCAGCACAGCAAGCCGGTGGTGAGCACCGAGTGCAGCAGGAAGATGGTCGGCGCATCCCTCGGGCCGGAGTCGGTGACAAAGGTGGAGCCACGCCCCGGTAGGTGAATCATGTGGCCGTGCGGGAGGTCCTGCACGGGGTACGGCTCGATCATCCTGTCGACGCGCGACAGGACCTGATTGCGGACCGACTGCAGCACATTTCGCACCGCACCGACGTTACGGGAAATCGATCGCATCAGTCGGCTGGTCAGGTCTTCTCGACCAGATACAGGTGCTCGGTGACGTGAGTGTTCCGTCCGCCGAGGTTTCGGCTACCACGGAAAGTGTTGTAGCGCTGCGTGATCTCGGTGACGGGACCGACGTCTGCGAGGATCTCACGCATCTGTTCCGGCGAGATGTATCCCTCGTCGTTGTAGGAGATCAGGACGAACTTGGTGTCGAGGTCGTCGACGAGACGCGCCAGCAACGGGCCGGCGGTGGACCGGACGTTGTACCCCGAGCGATTCCAGTCGCGGGGGATGCCCGATACGCGGCTCATCTGCGCGGGCTCCCGGTTCTCGGCGATCAGGTTGAGCATGAAGTAGTTGGAACCGTATGGGTGCTGGTTGTACGGGGGATCGAGATAGGCCACGTCCACCGGCCCGATGAGGTCGGGCAGATCGGCGGCGTCGGCCTGCAGGATCTGGCGTTCGGCCTGGTGAGCACTCAAGACCGGCGGGGTCAGGACGATCTGTCGGGTGATTCGACCCAAAGCGTCGGCAGCGGTGCCGCCGAACCTCCCGATGCCCGTTCCGCGGTCTTTGTAGAAGCCCTTGAACACCCCGGAAGTGTTGGCGTGCACCGACGCAGCCGAGAGCAGCGGTCCGAGGAGCAGCGACCGCATCGGCTGCGGCCGGGTATGGATCAGCGCGACGTACGCGTCGAGTCGACGGGCGTTGTCCGTGGTGTAGAAGACCCGCTCACCCTGCGCAATTCGGCTGTCGTCGGCGGGTGCATAGTGACGGGCGATGAAACCATCTGTGCGAAAACCTGATTCGACCTCGGCGTTGATCTCGGCGACGGCGGAACGGACCGCCCCGTTGTCGACCTCGCTCGTGTTGGTCAAATAACATTCGCTGATGACGCGCGCGTAGCTCTCGAGGTCGTTGCTGATCACGACGTTCGACCGGGCTTTCGCGAGCCGGGACACCACGCCGCTACCCGAGAACGCGTCGAGTGTCACCAACGGTCGGCCGAGCCGTTGTTGTACGGACGCCAGGGCGTCATCGACCATGCCGAGCAGCTGACGTTTGTTGCCGAGGTAGGTGATCAGCTGGGTGGTCCGGTAGATGACCTCGTCATCTGCAGAAGGGGCCACGGACACAGCTCGAAGCCTATCGCTCACCTGTGGGGGCTCCGGGAGTGTCTCGATGTGGCGGTGTCTTGGTGTTTGGGTTTGCCGGCGTGTCAGTCGTCGAGGCAGAGTTCGGTTTCGATGCTGATGGGTACGCCCGTGGCGATGAGCAGTCGGCAGGGGGCCTCGGAGTCGCGGTAGAGGTTCAGCCACTGGTGCCCACGGCTGCCGTCGGCATAGACCGCCTCGAGCGTGCGATTGAGTCGCGCCTCGGCCTCGTTGTTGATGATGTAGCGCTGGTCGCCGTATCGCAGATACTTGTTGGGCACGCGGGTAACCTCCACCGGCTTGATCTGTTCCGTCCACGTTCAGTGTGACTCAGACCACGAAATGCGTTCACCGGTTTCATCCGGCAAGATCCGGCAGACTTCGCCTAGGTTGTTGGTGGGAACATTCTGCGAATTCTGGGCGAACAGCGGGTATCGAATGCGTATGCGGGGGCCTCGACGATGAGCACACAGGAGGTCGAGCGGTCCGACGTGGCGTCCGAGCGGACCGTGGACCGGTCGCCGATGCCTTGGTGGCGCAATCTGCGGGTGTGGCGCTGGGTTGCGACAATCCTGTGGTTGGGCGTCGTCGTGGCGCATCTGATCTTCCTCGGCCTCGCGTTCGACCGGACCCGCTTGATCTTGCTGATGTGCCTGGGCCTGGCCGCAGCGAGTATCGGACGGCGACGGGTCACCACGGTGATCATCGATTGGCTGCCGTTCGCCGGGATACTCCTGCTCTACGACTTCACCCGGAACATCGCCCAGTGGATGGGGATGCCGACGCACTGGGCGCTCGCCGCAGACTTCGACCACATGTTGTTCGGGGTGAATCCGACGGTGTGGTTGCAAGAACGTCTGAAGCAACCCGACACGCCTTGGTGGGAGGTCTTCACCAGCGTCGTCTACATGTCGTACTTCATCATCCCTTATGCGGCTGCCGCAGTCTTGTGGCTGCGCAATCGCCACGCGTGGCGACGGTACGCAGCCGGCTTCCTGATCATGACGTTTGTGGCCTTGGTGGGGTACACCCTGCTGCCCGCTGCGCCGCCGTGGGCCGCCGCCCGGTGCACCTCGGAACAGGTCGCGGACTATCCGCGGGCACCCGAATGCATGAATCAGCTCTACGCCGACGATGGCGGGCTGCTGGGGGAGCTGGAGCCGCAGAATGCGGGCGCCCAGCCCTACGTTGAACGCATCTCCGCGCGCGGGTGGGAAGTGCTCGACATCCACGCCGCGTCCAACCTGCTCCAGTTGGGTCAGGCGAAAGCCAATCTTGTTGCCGCGATCCCGTCGTTGCATGCGGGGTTGACGATGTTCCTGGCGCTGTTCATGTGGCCCCGCGTGCGTGCACTCGGGCGAACACTGTTCCTCGGCTACGCCGTTGCGATGGCCTTCACGTTGGTCTACACGGCCGAACACTATGTGCTCGACATCCTCCTCGGATGGGGGCTCGCCGCTGTTGTGGTGGTGGGCGTCGATGTTGCGGACAAGCGGTTGATCGCCCGAAGGAATCGATCGCCGGTCCCGCAGTCGGTGTGACTGGCTTGGCTGTTCGACAGCTCGGGGCGGCGGCCTCATGTGGACGCTGAATCGATCACCGCGCGCACGGCCTCTTCGAGTTGGGTCAATCCGGGTTCCTCGATGGGATAGTGCCCGCAATTGGCCAGCCGGACAACGGTGTTCGGGCCCGGCACTTTCTCCAAGAACCGTTCGCTGAGCTCCACCGGGGTCCAGCGGTCGGCTCCCGGGTGTACCAGGGTGATCGCGGGGCCGCGGTACTGCGCCGGTGCAGTGTGTCGGTAGGTGAACCAGTCCGAAAGGAATCCGAGCGGTACGCGACCACCACCTCCTCGGGGGTCTGCCGCGCACAGCCGGGTCAGTTCACGGTTGTTGCTCATGGCGCTCATCCGGGCCGGCCATCGAATCGGCACCATCACGTCACCCGCCCATCGTGACAACAGAGGGAGAGTGTGTGGAGCGCTCATGCCGAGAGGCGCCCAGCGGGATGCGGCTCCTCGAGCGGAGCGGTCCGTCGGGTCGAGCAGACAGGTTGCAACCACAGCTGCGGCAGTGCCTGTGCGACTGGCCGTTTCGTAGGCCAGCATGCCGCCCATGCTTGCGCCGAACAAAACCAGGGGTCTCGGATCGGCCCGGGTCTCCTCCGTCACGAAGTCGCACAGCAGATCAACCCAGTCGCGGTAGCGGACCTTCGCCGGGTCGACGGTCACGGTGCGTCCGTACAGCGGTAGATCAAGTGCCAGTACGTCTGCGTCGCCGGGGGTCGCTACTGCGGTGAATGGCCACAGCGCACCCGAATGGCCGCCGGCTCCGTGGATGATCAGCACTCGCGCCGGCGCAGACGGATTCTCGGCCCTTGCCACGTGAACGCGGTGACGACGCCACGGCCACCAGGTGGCGACCGGTGTCTGCATCGCCGTTCGATAGCGCTGCGGAAGGAATCGGGCGTATTCGGAGACGTCGCTATATTCGACTTCGTTCACCTTTTGAGCATCAACGGAGGTCGAGGGCATGGCAACTCGCATTGAGGTGTCATGAGCCGTGCCCGGAAAACGCCTGTTCAGGACCGATCTCGCTTCATGGTCGACGTGATCCTGGAGGCAGCTACTCGCGTTTTCGACAACGAAGGTGCAGTCGGGACGACCAACCGCATCGCCGATGTGGCCGGAGTGTCGATCGGATCGCTGTACCAGTACTTCCCGAACAAGCACGCGATCATGGCCGCGCTGGCGCGGAGGCATCTCGAGGAGTCGCAGGCAGCCCTGTCGAAGCTGTGCGACCGCTTCGACACGACGGCGCCGAATCGCGTCGAGATGGTGACCACAATGGTGGAGATGGTGGTGCGGCTCAACGGCAGTCATCCCCGCACCTTTGCGGTCCTGCGTGAACACGCACCGCGAACTCCCGAGTTGGTCGAGGCGTTCACCGCCCTCACCGCTGATATGACCGCGCGACTCGTGCCGCACCTCATCCGTACCGGCACGCCATCTGCGGACGCCCCTCTGCAAGCCCGCCTGCTTGCGGCCTCCATCGACGGGCAAGTGCATCAGCTGATCGCGACCGTCAACACTGCCGACGATCGAGAACGATTGTGCTCCGCCATCATTGCCTGTCTGATGGCGACCGACCAGCCGTTGTGATGCCCGCCCGGAGCGGCTGGTCAGCACGCCCGAACGGCCCTGGAGATTGACTTTCACCCACATGAAGGTTGGACGCGGTCGGGTGTCGAAAGGATTCACCCAAACGATCTACATACGAACATGTGTTCGATTCGGTAAGTTGGTGGCAGCTGATCGTCCGCATGACCTGATTCTGAGATACGTGTGACTACGCCACCATTGTGATCGGCTGTCCCAATTCTGTTGTCCCAGTGTTGTTGTCTTGGAGGGGTGTGGTGATGGCTGTTGTTGATCTGGTTGATGAGGTCATCGGGGTGGAGTTTCCGGATGATCCGGCCGGGGTGCTGGCGGTGGTGAAAGATCTGATCACCGTGCGTAATGCTGTGGAGTCTCGGTTGGCGGCCGGCGCAGCGATCATCGACCGCCTCGGTGTCGCCAAACGTCTGGGATCGACACCCTCGAAGGTGGTGCAGGCCAACGGTGCCGCACCGGGCGCGGCGGCACGGTGGCTACGCATCGGCACCGGCCTGGCGGGGTTGGATCGTACGGCCGGATACTTTCGGGACGGATTCCTGTCCGCCGAGCACGTCGACGCAATAGTCCGGGGTGTCGGCCATGTTCGCAGCCGCATCCCCGGTGAGGTGAGTGACGACTTCCGGTGTGAGGTCGAGGGAAGACTCCTGGCTCATGCGTTCTCTGGTGCACCACCCGCAGAGATCGGCCGGATCGCCCGGACGGTGGGTAATGAGGTCGCCGGAGAGCAGGGTGGGGTGCCGGCCGCCGAAGACACTTCGATGAACACGCTGGACTATGCGGTCACCCCAGACGGTCGACTGGCAGGCCGCTTTGATGTTGATGCGGTGACCGGAGAAAAGATGATGTCCGCACTGGACGCGTGGTCCAGGCCGCGTCCCGAACCGGACGGGAGCGCCGATACCCGCACACCGACCCAACGACGCGCTGATGCCCTGCAACAACTGCTTGATTGTGGTGGCGGTGGGCAGTCGCTGATATCGGCGCCGAGAACCGAGGTCATGGTGACGGTTCCGGCTGATCATCCTGATCGGGCTGTGTTGCGGTGGATGGGTCCGGTCACCGAAGCGACCGCGGCAGCTGCGGCGTGTGATGCGGTGATCACCTCGATCACTCTCGACGGGCAGCAGGTGCCGATCGATTTGAGTCCACCCAAGCGTTTGTTCACCGGAGCTGTGCGCAAAGCGATCCTGGTTCGCGATACCTGCTGCATCAAGTGCGGGGCGCCGGCGACCTGGTCGGACTGTCATCACATCGTGCACTGGGCTGACGGAGGGCCGACCACCCTGGGCAATGGGTGCTTGCTGTGCCGGACGTGTCATCGGGCCGTGCACCACGCCGACTGGGACATCACCATGGGCACCGACGGACACCCTTGGCTGATCCCACCCGCCGACATCGACCCCACCCGACAACCACGACCGGCCTACAACCGCCGAACCCGTACTCTCGCAGCCTGACTCAGGTTGCGTGACTCACGCAAACCAGCACAACACCGCACCCGCCACATCGACGGGACCGCGGACGCACCCTGACAACTCCATAGTGTGACCGACCGTCGTGTGAAGGGGCCGGGCCGAACTCCTGGTCGAGCCGTGGAGAAGATCTGGCCGTGGAGATGGTCTGCCGTGGAGACGTCGGGCTATGGGAAGGGCGGCCGTGTTCAGAGCGGACCGATCGGGAGGGGGTCAGGTCGTCCGTCGGCTGCGTTGACTGTGCGACCGATCTGTCGGCTCTGGCCGATTTGGCTGATCCGGCGGGTTGCGTTGATCTGGTCTGTCCGTTGGAGCGGTCGTCGGCGAGGTGTGGGAGTCGCCCTTGCCCAAGTTGTCCCCGGTGCTGAGGCTGTTCGCGTTGCCACGTTTGCGCAGCCGCCAGCCGCCGTTGTCGGTGTCGGATTCGCCGAAGTGGTCGGCGTCCACGGAGCTGTACAACGCAACCAGGACTGCACCCACCACGGCGCCGATGAACCCGATGACGGCAAGCCAGCCCAGGCCGGGCTTTGCGCTGTCGTTGAGGAAGACCACGCCGATGATGCCGGGGCCGGCCGTCTCGCCGACCACAAGCACTGCGGTGACGCCGTTGACCTGCCCGAGCTGCAAGGCGACGGTGTGCACGTAGAAGCCGACTGCACCGGCGATGGCGATGGTCCACGCCGCAGGGTCGGTGAGCAGGGTGACGATGTCGAACGGATCGATACCGCGGAGGATGCGGACCGAGATCGCGATGACACCGAACAGCAGGCCGGCGGCAGCACCGCCGACAATCGCGCCACGCTTGCCGAGCTTGTAGACCGCGAGTAGCGCCAGTCCGGCCAGAACGCAGGTGGCGAAGAGCAGGCCGTAGTGGAAGCTGCGCTGTTCGCCGCCGCCGCCTTCATGCGACGACGACAACCCGAGCGCACACAGTGACGCCACCACCACGCACATCGCGACCCAGTCGCGACCGTGCAGCCGGATGCCCAGCACAGCGGTGCCGACGAGGGCGGTGACGATGAGGTTGGCCGAGACGATCGTCTGCGACAAGAAGAGAGGAAGGAACCGGGCGGCCACCGCGCCGGCGCCGAAGCCGATCACCACCAGCGACGTGCCGAGGATGAACTCGCGGGTCTTGAATGTGTCGACCGTCGAAGAGACCGACGGGCCACCTTCGGTGGTCAGCTGGTGTTCTCGATCGTGCTCGCGAGCCGCAACTGCCGCCTTGCGGGCCCCGAGGGCGCGCAGCACGGTCGACAGACCGTAGGCCACGGCCGCCGCACTGGCGAACAAGACACCGATCAGGAACACCCCGACACCCTCCGTCGCCGCCCGGAATATTCGAGGCCCACCCGGCGCCTGTCCGACGGCGAATATAAGCTACCATGTCGCTGGTGAAAGCCATTCTTCGGTTCGGCAGCGAGGCGCTATGACCACTCGCAGCGGAAAAAATGTTCTCATCACTTTCGGGCGTTCATTCCTCACCCTCGATCTCGCCAGATTGATGAATGCCGGCGGGCACAATGTATTCATCGCCGATTCGATTCCATTTCCCATCACACGATTCTCGAATTCCGTACAGAAAGTGTTCCGCGTGCCGCGGCCCAAGTTCGAGCCACGCGAATATGTGGACGAAATTGCTCGCATCGTCCGGGCTGAATCGATCGACCTCGTCATACCGATCCACGAAGAAACCGACATCCTTGCGATGGCGCAGGACCAGTTCCCGCCCGAGTGCCGACTGCTGCTCTCGGATTTCCTGACCGAAAACCGGCTGCACAACAAATACGAGTACCAAGTGCTGCTGGAGACCTTGGGCGTGCCCACCCTGAAGTACGCACAGGTTCGCGATGAGGCCGAATTGGCCGCGCTGGATTTTGAAAGTCCATTTGCGCTGAAGCAGGTTTACTCGCGAGGTTCACAGCAGGTTTATAAAGTGAATCCGGGAGAAATACCCGACGGTCTCACATTTGATCCGCTTAATCCGTGGCTGGCGCAGGAGTGGCTGAAAGGTGACAAGTACTGCACCTATTCGGTGTGCCACGAGGGCCGAGTCTACGCACATGCAATCTACCCTGTGCGATATGCAATCAACGGTCAATCGTGCCTCAGTTACGAGCCGGTCGAACATCCGGGAATCACCGACTGGGTGACCGAACGGGTGAAAGAAATCAATTTCACCGGTCAAATCGGATTCGACTTCATCGAACACCCGGAGCGGGGGTTGTTCACCATTGAATGCAACCCGCGTTCTACAAGTGGCATTTTGATGTTCGAACCCCATAACAGGGTCGACCGCGCATTCTTTGGCGAGAATGACGACGTGATCACCCCCGACCCCGACGTTCGCAAAATGGTGGGGCCCGGAATGCTCCTCTACGGGTGGCGCAAATCCGCACTCGAGGGCAACACGCTGCGCGGGTTCGCGCGGGATTTCCGGCATACGGACGAGATCATCACCCGACGCGACGACATCGGTCCATTTCTGGGCATCCCCTTCGCCTTGAGCAATATCCTCACGAACTCACTCAAGTATCGCGTGGGTTTGGCGGAAGGTTTCATGCACGACCATGAATGGGACGGCGAGCAGATCTGATCGGGCCGTCAGGCTGTGTGCTGACGGCAGAACTCGACGATCCGCTCGACGCTGTCACCGGGACCGGTGAACAACCCGCCGTGGCCCGCGCCGTCGATCTGGACGAACGCCGACCCGGGGATGCGGGCCGCAGTGGCTCGGGACAGCTCGGGAGGGAAGAACAGGTCGTGTTCGAACGCCAGCACCAGGGTCGGCACATCGATGGCCGCCAGGTGTTCGGGCAGCGGCTCGCCGGACTTGATCCACTCGTAGGACGCCGTCAGCTGGCCGGTGAAGCCGTCCGGGCTCGCCCAGCCTCCGTCGGAACCGCTGAGCATGTCTCGCCAGCCGGACACCGTGGCCGGGTCCTGGAGCAACGTGGTGTGCAACGTGGTCATCAGTTGCTCGAAAACCAGTACAGCTCGGGGTATTTCGCCGATCTGTTCGATGAGGCTCAGCTCCATCTCGCCGACGAGTGCACCGATCGGGCTGGGCTGTAGCCCGGCGAAAAGGACTGCAGCCGTGACCAATTCGGGACGGCTGCGCAGCATGGCCTGAGTTGTGTAGCAGCCCATCGAGTATCCGACGACGAGTGCGTCGTTAACGCCGAAATGGTCGAGGAGTGCCGCGGCGTCGTCGGCGAGGTCGGCCACCGAGTAGGGCGAAGGCGGCGCCGAGGACGGAGCCAGTCCGCGCGCGTTGTAGCTGATCACGGTGAATCCGGCGTCCGCGAGGGCCGGGGCGAGGCCGCAGATGTCCCACACCATCGACGGCATCCCTAAACCGCCGTTGAGCAGCACAACCGGTCCTTCTCCGACCTTGGTGACGCCCAGCACGGTCCCGTTCGCCAGCGTTATCGCGTCCATGACCGGTCCTCTCCCATCGCAATCCAGGACAAGGTTTATACCAAGCGGGATCTGCTCGCGAAGTCGATCTGCGCGGCCGGGTTGCTGACCGCGGTGACCATACCGGTCCCATACGGACCCTTCCGGTCGTACAGGGTGGCAGTTCCCACCGAGATCCCGTCGGCGGTGATGTGGCTGTCCGCCTCGATGCCGAGCTGGTCGCCCTCCGGCACACGAGACAACGCCATGGTGAGGTCGCAGTTGATGTAGCCGATTCCGTCGGTGCCCAGGTTGGTGACGAGACTCGTCGACTCCGCGGACTGCACCGCGTGGACAAACGGTGAGGCGGGTTCGTTCGGCAGCACGGGCATCGCGGTGCTCCATGCTCGTTTGCGCGAGGCGTTCTGGTGGCCGCCGATATCCCGCGTCCAGTCGGTGTCGTCGGACTGCAACCACGGGTGTCGTAACGTGTTGTCCTCCTCGTCGGACGGCGGGCTGAAGGTGGCCGACGGCTGCCACTCGGTGCCGGGAGGCGGCGCGGAACGGCGCAGAAACACCGCCGTGGCACGGGCAACCGTGACGTCGTCCTGCCGGACCTCGGCGTCGGCGACGATGATGCGTCTACCTGAGCGGACCAGCGCCGTGGTGACAACCGTGGGCAGGCTGCGTGCAGCCTTGAACAGGTCGATTGTGATCCGGGCGGGCACGAAGTCCGGATCGGCGAAGTCGCGCTCGATGGCGCGGGCCGCGACAGCACAGACTGCCGGGCCGTTCAGCTGAGCCGGATCCCAAGCGCTTCGGGACCACTTGGTGGGGATCAGCGTGCTGTCGTCGTCACCGGGAATGAAAAAACTGCGAGGTTCGGGCACGAGATCGATAGTGTCAGAGCTGGGCCGATGTGAGCGGGGCGGGTGCGGGCGACGCGAACGGGAGGTCGCGGCGTGACCGACGACTGATCATCGCGAGTGTGGCTGCGGCAGCGACGGCACCGAACCCGAACATCCAGGGATAGGTGACCCCGGGGATGTAGTCGTGCAGATATGCCAGTGTGGCCGGGACCGCGAACCCGAGATAGGTGAGGGCGTAGTACACCGCTGTCAGGCCGGCGAGATCGCCCGGCTGCGCGATCCGCTGCACCTCGGACAGTCCGGCGACGAGGGCGATTCCGTAACCGGCGCCGAGCACCACAGCGGCGACCAGCACCGCCCAGATGGTCAGGATCGAGGAAGCGAGCGCTGCCAACGCCATGCCTGCCACGAGCAGGAGCAAAGCCACCTGACTGGCCCGCGCCGAGTCGGGACGGTCGATGCGGCGGGCGAGGGCCTGGATGCCGAACCCGCAGCTGAGCGTCACGACGGAGATCAGGGCTGCGAACGCCATGGGAGCGCCGCCGACCTTCGGTGCCATCAGGGTCGGCAGGATGGCCTGGCATCCGATGGCTGCGCCGAAGACCCACGGCGCCAGCGGGACAACGACGTACAGGAACCGGCGATGGCCCAGCGAAGGAATCTTCAGATCATCTCGCAGGCGGGCCGGTGAGGTGGCTCGCTCACGGGTTTCGGGAACATTCCACACCCACACCGCGCCGAGCAGGCACACGCCGGCGTTCAGGACATAGGACAGCACGTGAGGCCAGGGCCCCCACTCCGCCAGCACTCCGGCCAACCCGGCGCCGACGCCGAACCCCGCGGTCAAGCTCATCGCGGCCCGCTTGGCGCCGTTGTCGACGGACAGTTCCTTGATCCAGCTCGTCCCTACCGCCATCGCCAGGCCGATCGCGATGCCACACAGAATGCGGCCCACGGCGAGGAGGGTGACCTGGTCGGCTGCGGCTGCCAGCACCAGCGATCCGGCTGCGGCGATGAGCGCGGCGGGGCGCATGATCGGCCGGCGCCCGAACCGATCTGACAGTGGCCCGCCGATCAGGAGCGCCGGGATCATCCCGAGGACGTAGGCGAAGAGCAACACATCGACGGTGGGACCGGACAGCTCGTACTCGCTCTTGTAGAACACGAGCAGGGGAGTGAACTCGTTGCCGCCCCAGGCGATGGCGAACATAGCGGCGCTCACGCCGCGCCAGTTCCTCATGCCGGAGGCCTGCGCAGATCGTGCACTGCCGCCAGGTGTGCTGCGAGTGAGGCGGCGAACCCGTCGGTGTCACCCGCCTCGATCAGGTCGGTCAATTCGTTGTGATGCTTGATGATTCGCTCCATCTGGGCCTTGTCGCGCAACACCGACGTGCTGGTCATCCGGAGTTGACGATCGTGCAGGGTGTCGTAAAAGCCGGACAGCAGCGGATTGTTCGCGGCCTGCACGAACAAGCGGTGGAAACCGGCGTCCTCGATGGTGAACTGGTCCACCTCGGCTGCCTCGGCGAGACTCTCGAGCCGGGCGATGCTCTGGCGGAGCGACTCGACGATTGCGCTCCGATCGGTGTGGGCCAACGCGCGGACCGCGGCGGTCTCGACTGCGTGGCGGGCCCCGATGACGTGTTCTGCCTCGTCTGTAGGGACCGGCACGATCAATGCCCCTCGTTTGGGGTAGAGCCGCATCCAACCCTGGGTCTCGAGCCGCAGGAAGGCCTCTCGAACCGGTGTCCGCGAGATGCCCAGTGCTGCGGCGACCTCGCCCTCGCTGATGAGTTCGCCACCGGCCAGCGAACCGGAAAGGATCCGGCCCTTGACGTCGCGGTAGGCGCGCTCGGCGGCCGACAGGTTCATGGACACAACTTGTATCTAAGCAGCTGCCGTACGGTCAGACCAGAGACGCGATGTGTGATCTTGGTCAGCCGGGCGATCAGGGCCGGGCGGTGGGGGCGCCTGTCAAGGCGGCTGCGGCTGCGTCACGCATACCGAGAGCTTTCCGGTGCTGACCTGCCGCTGCGAGGGCGTCCGCGGTGCGGACGTACAGCTCTGCGGCCTCGGTGTGCCGACCGAGGCCGGACAAGGTGGTGGCCATGTGCCCGACAACGTCGACGGTGTCGGGGTCGGTGGGGCCGTGGGTGAACATGTATTTGGCCAGTAGGTCCCGGCACAGCGGTTCGCACGCCTCCCACTTGCCCAGATGCACAAGACAGCGGATGACGTCGTGCAGGTTGGACAGGCACATCAGCGAGTAGGGACCTTCGCGCCGCGCGCGGATCTCACGCAGTACCGAGAACTCCGCGAGCGCATGGGTGTACTCACCTGCCTGGAACAATTCGGTGGCCTCACGCTGCATCTCGTCGAGCACCCAATCAGTTTGCCGTCCGGACCCGCTGTGCTGGGCCGAAACGGGCAAGACGGCCGAAACGGGGATCGGGCAAACCGCACCACGTAGGGCACAGCGCTGGTTTCTGCCTAAGGTGACCGGGTGACGCAGCCACAAGACCAAGGCGATTCCCATCGGCATCATCACCACGGTCTCGCAGCCGTCGACCTGCATCCGGCGGTCGCCAAACTCGTGGTGGGGTTGCTGACGGCGTGTGCGATCGCGGTCGTCGCGGGTCTGGTGATGCTCTGGCCGAGCGACCGTGATCACGACATACCGGTGCAATTCCAGTCGTCGGGCGGTGGCTCGGTGGAGATCGAGACCGGGCAGGTGGTCTCGCAGACGATGGCTGATTGCCTGAACTCACAGGCGGGTCAGGTTTTTGCGGGTGCCGCGACGGTGTCGACGGTCAAAGACGGCCCGTGCATCCAGAACACGGTGGAACTGACGTCCGGGCCCAACAAAGGCGCCAACACGCTGATCGAGGTCCCGACCAACAGGGTGCAGGCCGGACTGCAACAGGACTCCGGGAGCGACGACCTCAGTGACGCCCAGCTGGGCAAGCCCCAACCCGGCCAACCCGACCTAGCTGTAATGACCAGGGACGTTGTGAACGGTGTGGCACCAGTAAATAGGTGAGGACCTCCGGTATCGGTGTGGTTACCACAACTACAGCGACTACCAAGAGGTCCTCATGTCCCACGCTAATGCCTTGCTCGCTCCGAAGGGCAGATTGAAACTCGCAACAACTATCGTCGTAGACGGTTGGACGATCCGGCGAGCTGCCGAACGGTTTCAGTGCTCGCCCACCACCGCCAAGAAGTGGGCCGATCGGTACCGGGTCGGTGGCGAGAAGGCGATGGTCGACCGCTCCAGCCGCCCGCACCACAGCCCTGGACGTACCCCGAGCAAGACTGAACGGCGAATCATCAACCTGCGCTTCACACGCCGCTGGGGACCGCACCGCATCGCCTACCACCTGCACCTGCCCCGCAGCACCGTCGGCGCGGTCCTACGACGCTTCACGATGCCCTTGTTGCGGAATCTGGACCAGAACACCGGCCTGGCGGTCCGCCGACCGACACCGCGCCGATACGAGCACGACGCCCCGGGCGACCTGATCCACGTCGACATCAAAAAGCTGGGCAAGATTCCCCACGGCGGCGGACACCGCAAACTCGGACGCCAAGAAGGCAAGCGCAACAACAAACGACAGGGCCTGGGCTACGCATTCATCCACCACGCCGTCGACGACCACTCCCGGCTGGCCTACTCAGAGATCCTCGGCGACGAAAAGAAGGAGACCGCCTCAGCGTTTTGGATCCGCGCCAACGCCTACTTCAACCTTCACAACATCACCGTCAAACGAGTACTCACCGACAACGGATCCTGTTACCGCTCAACGCTATTCGCTCAAGCACTCGGCGAGACCATCAAGCACAAACGGACCCGCCCATACCGGCCGCAAACCAACGGTAAGGTTGAACGATTCAACCGAACACTCAACCAAGAATGGGCCTACGCCCACACCTACCTCTCCGACGAAGCCCGCGCCGCGACCTACCAACACTGGGTCCATGAATACAATCACCACAGACCACACACAGGCATCGACGGCAAATCACCCATCGACCGCATCACTGTGCACAACGTCCCCGGGAAGAACACCTAGCCGTCGGCGACTCGATCAAGCTGTCTCGAGCGGCCAGTGTGGACGGTTCGGAGAACTACTCGTTCTTCGACTTCGCCCGGTCTACGTCGATATGGGTGTGGGCGGCGGTGTTCGTCCTGGCCATCGTCGCGGTGGCGGCATGGCGCGGCTTTCGGTCGGTCATCGGCCTGGTGTTCGCATTCGTGGTGCTGTTCGGGTTCACCCTGCCGGCCATGCTGGACGGGGAATCGCCGGTGGCGGTGGCCATCGTCTCGTCGGCGGCCATCCTCTTCGTGGTGATCTATTTGGCGCACGGGGTGAGTCTGCGCACCAGTGCGGCATTGCTGGGCACCCTCGCGTCGCTCATGGTGGCGGCGTTCTTGTCCTGGTTGTCCATCGAGACCATGCACATCTCCGGCCTGTCTCAGGAACAGACCACCAATCTGCAGATCTACAACAACGCCATCTCGCTGAACGGGCTGCTACTCGCAGGATTCATCATCGGTGCGCTCGGCGTGCTCAACGACGTCACGATCACCCAGGCTTCCGCGGTGTTCGAGCTCTCGGCAGTGGACCAGACCGGACCCCTGCACACGTTCAAGGCCGCGATGCGGGTGGGCCGCGACCACATCGCCAGCACGGTGTACACCATCGTATTCGCCTATGCGGGTAGCACTTTGCCGCTGCTGTTGTTGTTCTCGGTGTCGGGGCAGTCGTTCTCGACACTCATCACCACCGACATGGTGGCCGTGGAACTGGCGCGCTCGTTCGTCGGCGGGATCGCAATCGCGTTGTCTGTTCCGCTGACCACGGCGGTTGCCGTGCTGCTCTCGACACCGGGGGCGCGTCAGGAGAAGGAGACGGTTGCGCAGCCGATCGAACGGCCGGCCGAACAGCCACCGGCGCACGGCAGGCACTGGCTACCGGAGTGAGCTCAGGCAGGTTCTGACACCGTGTTGGTCACCGAACCGATGCGGTCGATGGTGAGGGTGACCTCGTCGCCCGGCGCGATCCAGCGGTCCAATTCCAGGCCGCACCCCATCGGCAGGGTGCCCGATGTGATCAGCTCACCCGAGTGCAGATTCTCTGACTGACTTGCGTAGGCGACCACTTCGCCTGGGCTGTAACGCAATCCGTGGGTACTGGTGGACGACCACACCTCGCCGTTCACCGAAACGGTCGCCTCGAGCTGGTCGATCTCGGACAGCACCTCATCGGCCGTGACCACCACGGACCCGATGGAACTACCGAATGTCTTGGTTTTCACCACGGGTCCGAAGACGCCGCGACGTTGCTCGTCCCACTGCACGTCACGCGCACTGAAGTCGTTGAACACGACGAATCCTCCGATGGCCCCCGCAGCCTTCTCTGGGGTGGCGTCGCGCACCGGGTGGGCGATGATCATGCCGAACTCCAGCTCGAAGTCGAGCTCGCTGCTGTATGCCGGCCACGGCATCGGTTCACCGTCGCCGATCACCGTGAGGTGATTGCCGGTGTAGTAGACCGGATGGTCGTAGAAAGCGGATTTGAGTCGCAGCGGCGGAAACACCCTGTGTGTCAACCGTTCATAGCCGCGGATCAGCGGGCGGGTTGCGGGCAGGTTGCGTTGCACCAGACCGTGGGCGGCCTTGGTCCAGTGTTCCTCCCAGCCGAGGAAGCACCGCAGCGAACTCGGGTAATACGGGATCGACGGGGCTGGGTCGACGGCCACGCCGACCCCCTTGCGTGCAGCACGGTCCACGATGTCGATGACGGTGGCCCGAGACCGTTCGCCGGTAGCGAGCAGGGCGAGCAGATTTGCAGGCAGGTGGGACAGCTCGTCGAGTCGGCCGCGCGAATCGAGGGCGGCCCGCAGGCTGATCCACGTCTCGGTGGGCTCATGCAGGATGGCAAGCGACGCGGGGTCGGTGAGACGGCGGATCTTCATCGGCTGCGTTCGCGTAACAATTTCCCGGCATCCGCGAAGGCGCGGGCGCGGCGCCCGAAGGTGGGTGGAGCTGGTGCCTCGCCCTTCCACAGCCGGTAGAGGGTGCTCAGGTTCAAGACGATCCGCTCCGGGGAGTCCCAGTGCGCATACGGCCGAAAGTCGTTGCTGGTCAGAAGTGTTCGCGCGGCCTGGATGGGAGACCGGCCCGCGTGGAACTGAGCACGCCCCTCTCGATCGAGCCACGACCAGTAGTCGCGGAGCAGCTCGATCTCGGTAGGCCCGCAGATGGGGCCGTGGCCGGGAACGTACGTCGCCGCGTCCAGACCGAGCAGATGGTCGAGAGCATCTTGCCAATTGCTCAGTGGGCCATGCCATATCACCGGTGTGGCCCCGATGAACAGCAGGTCGCCCGTGAACACCACCCCTGAGTCGGGTACATGTGCGATGACGTCACCGGGCGTGTGGGCGGGGCCCAGATCCCGCAGCAACACGGTGCGTCCCCCGACGGTGATGGTGTCGGTGCCGGCGAATGTGTGATCCGGGAGCCGGGGGCCCCGGGTGGGAAGCGATGCTCCTCCGGTGACCCGGCTCATGTAGGAGCCCATTGCTCCGGCCGGCCCGGGCAGTGCCGACGCCACCGAACCGAGTTTCGAGAATCGCGCCACCGCCGCGGGTGGGGTGTCTTCCTTCATTGCGTGTAGAGCCGACTCCGAGGTGGTGATGCGCGCCGACGCCGGCAACGTGTCGTTTCCCCACCAATGGTCACCGTCGGAATGGGTGTTGACTGCCTCTGTGATGGCCGCCGATCCGACCAGATCCGGCCAGGCCTGCGCGATCGACTCCGCGCGTGAGGTGTCCCAGACCGTGTCGATCACCATCGACGCATCGTCACCCACCACCAGGCCTGTGTTGGTCTGGCCCCAGCCGCCGGGGAGATGCATGAAAGCGTATGTGCCACCGTCGATCTGAATGAGATTGTCTTGCCGAACTGGCATCGGTGGTCCTTGCGGGAGGCGGGGATGGGACGCGGAAGTGCAATGACTCGACTGTACCGATCAGACCCCGGATCGCGCTGGTACTCGGCGACTACCCGAGCTCCGCCGGGCGATTGACGAGATGAGACCTTCCACCGGACCGCGACCGTACCGGGCAATCCACACGGTCGAGAATGCGACCGCGACCAGTACGAAGACGATCCAGGTGAGCAGCCCCTGCCACGGGTACACGCCGTCGCGACCGCGCTCGGAGAACTGGCACAGGACGAAGATGGCCACGATGTGCGTGCTGTACACGGTGAGCACCATCGTCCCGGTGGCGCGCAGAGGGAGACTGAATCGTCCGGGCCGTCGGCAGAGCAACAGGCACAGCCCGATGACCAGCATGCTGATCCCCGCCGAACCGAACACGTCGAACGGGGTGCCCGAATGTGGTTCGGCGCCCAGCATCGCCTGCAGGTCGGCCCATTCCCACAGGAAGCCTTCACCCGGGTTCTCCGAGGGTGCGTAGAACTGGGACGGCGTTTGGTGCGTTCCGTCGTCGAAACCCGACAACGCCGCGGAGAGCAGGTAGGAGGCCATGGCGATGCCGGCACCGAAGCCGGCAAGTCGCCGGGCGACCATCGGCGACCGGAGATCGAGCCGTCCGATGCCCAGTCCCAGAAGCAGATAGGCCGCCCAGATCAGCCCTGGGTATCCGCCGCTGATGAGGATGTCGGTCAACGCGTTGAACGGAGATCCCCACGCCCCGAGTGCGGCGTGGATGAGCGGGACCAGAAACGGCATGACCACCGCCACCACACCGGCCGCAGCGAACAGGGTGGGCGGCGAAACCCGCAGCAGCGGCAGCGAGACGACAAACAGGAAGCTGTACATCACCAGGATGATCAGGACGGGGGTGCCCAGCATCTGGAGCAATCCGCCCAGCAAGAAGATGCAACACGCCCGAACCAGGAGCTGATGGCGCGCGACAACAAGCTGTTCGGCGCCGAGAGGGGCGGTGCCGCCGGTCACCAGGGCGATCGAGACCCCGGCCAACACCGCGAAGGTGACGGCCGAGTGGCCGTTGACCACCGAACCCCACGTCTCCGGTTGCGTCCACCGCAGATCGCCGAGGTCGAGGATGTGCGCTGCGAACATGCCCAGTACCGCCAGGGCCCGCGCGATGTCGACGCCGGGTATACGCGCCGATCGATTGGCCGTCATTTAATCATCTTCACTTACTGCGCGTGCCCATGGTTTTCCGTGGACACCGACTTGGGCCACTGTTAGCGTCCGCTGTCATGAGCAGTGACGCGCAAGACATTGCCGACCTCAGGCGGCAGGTGCAGCGACAGGGCGAACTGATCGACGACCTATACCGCAGGCTGGGCCTGGACGGGCCACCGGCACCGGCGGCTCCGACCGCCGAGACCATTCCACCTGAGATCGCCGACGCAATCCGGGCGGGGAAGATGCCACTCGCTCTGAAGCTCTGGCATCAGCGGACCGGGGTCAGTCTCTCGGAGGCCAAAGAACAGATCGACGCGTTCGCCCGGTCGATGGGCTGAATCGGCGGAGAAAGTCTGCGTTGTTTCGCATGTGGATGCGGACACCTGCGCCGGGACGCGCCGGAGTTGTAAGTTCTCCCCATGACCAACGCCACGGGCCCCACGTCGCCCCGCACCAACGCCTTTGTCCCTCAGTCTTTTCCCGATCAACTCCGCAATGCCGTGCGGGCGGGGCTGATTGCGAGCGCCATCATCGGCATCATCGTCGGGATCGTGGCCCTGGTGTGGCCGGAACCGACGTTGCTGGTTGTCGCCCTGCTGTTCGGGATCACGCTCATCTTCACCGGCGTGTACCGGCTGACCGTGGCCTTTTCGGCGAAGCTGCTGCCGACATCGATGAGGGTGTTCTTTGGCATCATGGGTGCGATCGTCCTGATCGCGGGCATCATCTGCCTGTTCAACCCCGGTGAGTCGCTGGTGCTGCTGGCCATCGTGATCGGCGTGGGCTGGATCTTCCAGGGAGCGCAGGAAATTGCGGCCGGTCTGGCGGGTGCGCACTACGCGCCGAAGTGGTTCCTGATCGGGTCGGGTGTGTTCTCGGTGATCGCCGGCATCATCGTGCTGTTCCTGCCGGGCGCGGCGATCGCCACGTTCCTCATCGTGGGTGCGATCCTGCTTGTCGTGGTCAGCGTGGTGACGCTGCTGACACTGCCGCGAGCGGCCCAGACCCCGAGCCAGGCTCAGTAGCCCGCTGCCCAGCCTCGGACGTCGGACACGTATTCCATCGAGTTGTTGTACCGGAGCACTGCGGCGACCTGCTGCTCGGGATCACGGAGATCAAGTCCGCCGTCGCACAGGTAACGGCCGGTGGTCAGGGCAGCATCGAACAGGTTCTGGGGATCGATCGCGCCGTCGCCGTTGCCGTCCGCTGCGTACCTCTTCCAGGTCTCGGGAAGGAACTGCATCGGCCCGACCGCGCGGTCGTAGTTGGGGTCGCCGTCGAGTTGACCGCCATCGGTGTCGTGGATGACGTTGTTCCCGGCAAGGCTGCCGTCGAGTACCGGGCCGAGGATGGGCGCGAGGAGCTCGCCGTTGTCGCCGACCTTGCCGTTGTTCGCGTGGGTCGACTCGACCCGTCCGATTCCGGCGATCAGCTGCCAGGAGATACCGCAACCCGGCAGTTCCTGCGCCAGCTTCGACCCGGCTGCGAAGTAAGCCTCGTAGTTGACCCGGGGGATCTGACCACTGGTGACGCTTGCGGGCACGACCTCGGGGGCCGGCGCGGGCGCAGGCGCGGCAACTTGGGCGACCGGCTCGACCACCGGAGCGGGAGCGGGAGCCGGCGTCGACGACTGCGGGGCCTGACGAGTGTCGGCCACCTGCTTGGTGGAGTCGGTCAGCTGGTGATCGGCCTCTGCGGTTGCTGCTGCGGTGACCAATCCGATGGGTACGAGAGCTGCCAGAGCGAAAGGTGAACGCGACTTTCTCTTCGGCGCTGAATGCTTACCCAATCGGGGACCTCCTGGTATGGCCTTTGTCTAGGCCTTTTACGACCGCGCCGACGGTACCCGAAACACGGCGTTAACCGTTATCGATCCGTGACCAATTGGCCGCGACACCGGTGCGTGAACCCGGGTCGTCGCAGGTAAGCCGTTAGCAAATCGAAGTTTGTGATCCTCGCCATACGATCGGACGGACTTGTCGAACCGTGGACGGTCAGAAGCCGCCGAAGTCCCCGCCCCCGAAGTCGCCGCCTCCGAAGTTGTCACCGCCGAAGTCGTCCCCGGACGCGCTGTAATCGGTACCCGCATCGCCGGAGTCGCCTGGGTCGCCAGGGTCGCCGGGGTCGGTATCGCCGTCACCTGCGTCGAGACCGTCCTGGTACCCGTCGCCAGAACCGCTCTCGAAGGCCTGGGCGTCGTATCCGACACCGGCCATGCCGCTGAACATGGCATTGAACAGCAGCACCGATCCCAGGCCCCAAGCGCCGGCGACCAGGGCCGGCTTCCACCACGGCTCGGAATACCAGCCGGCGGGGACGGGTCGGCCGGCGACGCGGCCGCCCGGGAAGTAGTTCGGTGTCTGGTCCGACGGCTGGGGTGACGCCGCAACCCGGCGACCTTCGTACTCGATCTCCCGCTTCTCGCTGACCTCACCCGAACTCTTCTGGCCCACCAGCGTGCCGATCTCGGGTCCCGGGTCCATGTCCATCGCGATCCGGGCGGCTCGTACGTAGTAAAGGCCTTCCAGCGCAGTCTGTTTGGCGAGCTCAGCTTGTCTGGGGGTGGCCGCCTGCTCGATCTGGGACCCGGCAGCGTTGAAACGTTCGGACGCGTCGGCAAGTGCGGACTTGGCCGGTTCATTCGAGCCTACGAGGTTGAAGACCTGGCCGCCGAGCCGCTCGATCGCTTGTCTCGCATCGGCTTTCGCGTCGGCAAGAATGGCTTCGTCGGCGCGGCGACGAGTCGAGCCGTGGTTGCGGGCGAGTGCGACGATGCCGATCACCACAACGATCACCGCGATCAACAGGATCAATTCCATCGGGGGCCTCTCGATCGTCACGAACCATCTGCAGTACTTCCAGGCTACTGATGTCAGTTGTTCCCACTGCCGGCACGAATTACTCTCCGATTCGCTACCTTGAGGTCCATGTCGGTAGCGGAGCAGATGGTCAGGGACGAGCGCGCAACAACCGAGGAGGCCCTCGCGGTGTTCGACGCGGCCGAGCCCGTCGAGACAGAGTTCATGATCGGAACCTGGCGCGGCGCGGAACTGCAGACCGGTCACCCGATGGACGGCATGCTCGTCGCCAGCCGCTGGTGGGGCAAGCAGTTCGTCGACGGGGAGACCGTGCACCCGTTGTTGTTCCCGACCGCGGACGGCAGGGCTCTGTGGGCGCTGGACCCCAAGCGCCTCCCGGTGAGCGTGCTGCTCAACGCTCCGTTGCCGTCGCTGGAGAACCGCTCACTCGGCGGACTGGTGAACGCCGCACGCCCGTTGTTGCAGACCAAGAAGCCGAAGACCAGCTCGGCGGCCACCCAGACCGTCCGGAAGGAACACGTCGTGATCGCCGACATCGCAGACCTGCTCGCTCATGTGGCACGTCTGCGTGAAGGGCGTGAACGGATCATCATCGGGGTGGTCGGGGAGCCGGGCAGCGGTAAGAGCACCGTTTCCAAGGCGCTGATCGACCGGCTGGATGCCGCGGCGGTCATCGTGCCGATGGACGGCTTCCATCTGGCGAACAACGAACTGCAGCGTCTCGGACGCGCCGACCGGAAAGGCGCGATCGACACCTTCGACGCACACGGATACGTCAACCTCGTGCAGCGCCTGCGGGCGCGGGCCGAGTCCGTGGTCTACGCGCCCGACTACGTCCGCGACATCGAGGAAGCCATCGCCGGGGCCATTGCCATCCCCAGCGATATGCCGGTGATCATCACCGAGGGCAACTACCTGCTGGCGAGGGACGAACCGTGGAGCGGTCTCCGCGAACTCGTCGACGAGCTCTGGTATCTCGACACACCCGCGGATGTCCGGTTGGAACGACTCATCAAGCGGCACATCCGTTTCGGGAAGACCCCGGAGCAGGCGAGGCGGTGGGCGCTCGGGCCGGATGAGACCAACGCGCGGTTCATCCGAGGGACCCGGGAGGCCGCGGATCAGACGATCGACGTGCTCGCGTTCAGTCGCTCTCTGTAAGCGATCGGGCGCGGGGACGGGTCAGCGAGTAGTCCGCCAGGTCCGGGGCACCGAGATGACTCTTGAGGGTGGCCAGATCGAACGGCCACAGATCGACACTGCCGTCCTCCTTGAAGTACCAGCTCTGGCACCCGGTGTTCCACACCGTCGGTTCCAGCGCCTTGCGCACCTCGGCGTTGAACCGATCCGTGGCAGAGGTGGTCACCTCGACGGTGGCCATCTCACCGCGGGCATGCTTTTCGACCCACGCCACGATGTGGTCGCACGTCAATTCCGCGGCCGTCTGCAGGTGAATACTGCCCACCGGACTGTTGGGTCCGAGGATGGTGAAGAAGTTCGGAAAGCCAGGAATGCTTGTCATCGCGAACGCATGCGGGCCCGAATCCCAGGCTTGATCGATGGTGATGCCGTCGCGGCCGGTTACCGACATCGGCCGCATGTAGTTGTGGGCTCGGAATCCGGTGGCCAGAACGATCACGTCGAGATCGTGATGCCGCCCGTCGACGGTGACGATGCCGGTGCGGTCGACATGATCGATCCGATCGGTGATCACCTCTACGTTGGGGCGTGAGATGGCGCGAAAGTAGTTGCCCGACAACACCTGCCGCTTGCACAACGGCTGATAGTCGGGCCGGAGGCGTTCGCGGAGTTCCCTGTCGCGGATCAGGTACAGGCAGAGCCGCGCGTAGGTCTGGACGGCGGTGCGTTTGAATCCCGGATGGATGGTGAGGTCGGTGAACAGTGCACTGGCACGCACGGAAGCCCGATACGAGGCCTGCGCGGCGGACGGAAACCGGTTGAACAAAGCCGTCAAGAACTTCGGCTGCCGCACTGTGGTGGGCGCCCACAACACCCACTGAGGTGTGCGCTGAAAGACCGCAAGCGATCGGACCGTCGGGGCCAAGGCGCCGGTGATCTGCACACCGGTGGATCCGCCGCCGATGACGGCGACCCGCTTGCCGTCGGTCTCGAGGTCGGGGTCCCACCGTGCGGTGTGCACCACTTTGCCGGTGAAGTCGTCGAGACCGGGGATGTCGGGTGTGTTCGGATGATGGAGAACACCGGTGGCGGCGACGAGGAAGTCGGCGGTGAGCCGGTCGCCGGCAGCGGTGTCGACATGCCATCGACCGTCGCGGAAGGAGGCGTCGGTGACCTCGGTGTCGAGCCGAATGTGCGGCCAGAGGTCGTGGGTGTCGGCGACGTCGCGGTGGTAGCGGTGGATGTCGTCTCGCGCCGAGAAGACCTTCGGCCAGTCGGTCTTGTTCTGGAACGAATACCGATACAGCAGCGACGGCACGTCGCACGCCAGCCCGGGGTAGCGGTTCCAAAACCACACCCCGCCAACGTCACTGCCCTTCTCCAGGATGGTGAAGTCGTCGAAACCGGCTGCCTTGAGCTTGACTCCCATCGCGAGTCCGGACATGCCCGCACCGATCACCACGACGCGGGGGTTGCTCACCCCACCGCGCATCTACGTGCCATCGATCTGGAAACCCACCTTGCGAAAGTACTCTTCGAAACCCTCGATGTGGTCACCGAGGTGATGCAAAAGCTTCGCGGTGTCGTGTTCCCACTGTGTCGTCTTGAGTCCTTGGATCTCCACCGCCCATGGCAGTACGGCCCGGCCACCATCGGCCACCACGTAGGTGAACCGGTCGACGAGAGCGCCGCACCAGAAGAAGTCGGCAAACGCGAGACGAACCCGGCTGTCCGACAGCACCTTCGACCATTCGTATGTGCGGTCGTGCGCGCGTTCGCCGTGGTGTTCGAAGTCCAGGCTCATGCCCCAGCCCACCGTGAGGCTGATGTCGGGCTTGTACGACGCCGTGGCGTAGTGGGTGTTGACTTCGAGGCGGTAACCGTCTTTCGAGACGGTCCCGGCGAGCCAATCGTGATAGCTCGGGCCCTGGTGTTTGATCACGTACCAGTCGTCGGGGTCGGAGGCCTGGACGATGCGCCGGAACTCATCGAGTCTCACTGCGCGTTGCCCGCTCTACTTTCCCTCGTCCGACAGTCGGGCGAGGTTGCTCTTGGCTTCCTCGAGTACCTGATTCGCCTCGGCGTCGGGCTCGGACAGGGCGTTGCCCTTTTCGCGGAGGTCATCGATGAAGCGTTGTGTCTGATCGGCGAGTTCGGTACTCCCGTGGTCGAGCGCACGCTGCCGCGTCCGTTCCGCCTCTTCGATGAGAGCTGTGATTTCCGGATGCAAAGTCATGTTCACGATGGTTCCACAGAGCGTGCACTGGTTCGAGCGGATCGCCGAATAGATTGTCGATCGACGGGGCTGGGTAGTCGGACGCTAGGCAACGGTGTCACCGCGGAGGCGTCGTTGATCAGGCGCCCCCGGTATCACAACATATGGCAGGGGCGCCGCCTCATGTCGACGCGTCGGTCCGAACTAGCGTGCGCCAGACGGATGGTCGTTCTCGACCAATTGACGCGCGATCTCGTGCAGGCGGACGTTGGATTCCTGAGACAGCCTGCGCAGCAACTCGAATGCCTGGATGGCGTTGACGCTGTAGCGCTCCATGATCATGCCCTTGGCCTGCCCGATGGTGTCGCGGCTGGCCAGTGCGCTACGGAACTGTTCGCCTCGTTGCAGCGCACTCCAGACGGTCGCGGCGTGTGCCGAGAAGATATAGCCGAGGTCGCGTGATTCCTGATCGAACGCGTCCGAGACGTCGGAATACAGGTTGAGTGCACCGACGGTGTCACGGGTGGTGAACAGCTGAAATGCCGCAATGGACTGAATTGGAGTCTGATCGAGCGCGTCGCTCCGGAACGATGGCCATCTGGTCTCTTCACGCAGGTGGCTGATGTAGTAGCTGTCGTGTTCGACCGCAGCGTCGTAACAGGGCCCCTCGCGATGCTTCTGCTGGAGCGAATCGAGCGTGCGGGGGTACTCGTGAGTGGCTGCCGGCGTGGCGACGTCCCGGTTGTGCGTGGAAACCACGGTGATCCCGGCGTAGGTCGCGCCCGGGATGTGGTCGACTGCGTTGTTGATGAGTTCGCGGAGCGCTGTCGCGGAATCGCTTGGCAGATGCTCGTTCATCTCGCGCGCGAGTTCTGCGATCTTCCTGTACGCATCATTGTTTGCGGTGCTCATTGCTAGAGCTCCATCCGTCACCACCGAGCCACTTGCGCGATATGAATCGAACTGTAGTCCTGTCCGCTACTCGGTGACGGCTATTGCGCGGTCGATGCACTGCATGAGGTCCGTGGTCGTGTCCTGGGTGTGCATCCACCGACGGAAGCCGTACTCCACGGCTGCGAGGACCCGGCAGACAGCGACACCTGGTCGGTAGTCCACGGCCGGGTCCGATTCCATGCGCAGCGCGGCGATGCCGATGAGCCGAGCGCGGTCCTCTTCAGTGATCAGCGCGACGCGGTCGAGGATCCCGGGCACCGATGAGATCACCGATCGCCATTGCTGCAATTCCGACTGGTCGGTGTCAGCGGTCTGGGTTCGTATCGCGTCGACGAGGGCCCGCGTGACCGGCTCGTCGTCCGGTTGCCCTTCGAATCCGTCGACGATTGCTGCGCTGCTTGCGCGAAGCGGCCTCAGGAGCAGGTCTTCCTTGTTCGGTACGTGCCGGTAGTACGTGCTCGGGGAGACGCCTGCGGCAGCCGCGATCTCGTCGGTGCTGACGCGAGTGAAACCGCGTTCGCTGAACAGGCGCAAGGCTGCGGCGTCGATGTCTCGACGCACTCGGGCACGCTGCTTTGCCCGCAAAGTGGTACCCACCACCTCATTGTCACACCTTGTGCGATGTTCGATCAATCTGATAGTAACTGTCATATAGATAGTTACCGTCAGAGGGGTGGGGTATGGACGAGTTCGATGTGGTGGTTGTCGGTTCTGGTGCGGCGGGGATGGCTGCGGCGATCACAGCGGCGGCCCGAGGTCTGAGCGTGGTGATCGTCGAGAAGTCGCAGTTCTGGGGCGGCTCGACTGCTCGATCGGGAGGCGGTATCTGGATCCCGGGCGATGACGTCCTCAGGCGGCAGGCACCCGCCGACGATGTCGAGTCGGCGCGCACGTACCTGCACACCATCATCGGTGGGCGGGTGAGTGACGACCGTATCGACGCGTTTGTCGATCGAGGTGCCGAAGCGCTCCGCTTCTTGACCGCACATTCCGGACTTGATCTGCAATGGGTTCGGGGCTACTGCGACTACCATCCCGAGCAGCCTGGGGGCCGTGCGGCTGGAAGGTCATGTGAACCGCGGCCCTTCGACGCACGCGCGCTTGGTCCAGACCTCGCCACGTTGCAGCCGTTTTACACCCGAACCCCGATGAATGTTGTTGTGCAGCAATCTGACTACCGATGGCTCAGCACAGGCCTACGCCATTGGCGCGGCCCGGCGCGGATGGTCCGAGTCGCCGGGCGAACCGCATGGGCGCGAATCCGCGGGCAAAAACTTGTCGGGTTGGGTGGGGCTCTGGCGGGGTCGTTGATGGTGGGAGTTCGGCAGGCCGAAGTACCAGTCCTGTTGGGAACCGCAGTGACGGAACTGATCTCGAGCGGTAGTGCGGTGACTGGAGTCGAGCTGGGTGACGGATCCGCGATCTCAGCCCGACGTGGTGTTGTGCTGGCGTGCGGCGGGTTCGATCACAACCAGGCTCTGCGGGATATACATCATCGAGCCCCGGCGGGGCCGGCGTTGTCGATCGGTGCGGCGACGAACACCGGTGACGGAATCGTTGCCGCGCAACAAGTCGGCGCGGCAACCGATCTCATGGACGACGCCTGGTGGGCTCCGTCCATCCCGCTCCCCAAAGGCCCTTGGTTTGCGCTATCAGAACGCTCGCTGCCACGCAGCATCATGGTCAACGAGCGTGGCCGACGCTTCATGAACGAATCTCTGCCCTACGTCGAGGCGACTCATCGGATGTTCGGTGGAACCCACGGAGTAGGAAGCGGGCCGGCCGAGAACTTGCCTGCCTGGCTGATCTTCGATCAGACGTATCGGAATCGCTACATGTTCGCCGGTAGGCCTGCGCGATCTCCGCTTC
Organism: Williamsia sp. DF01-3; assembly: GCF_023051145.1. Taxonomy (NCBI): domain Bacteria; kingdom Bacillati; phylum Actinomycetota; class Actinomycetes; order Mycobacteriales; family Nocardiaceae; genus Williamsia; species Williamsia sp. DF01-3. The sequence goes on along the minus strand of NZ_JALKFS010000005.1, from coordinate 4,958,173 downwards.
CGCGGTCGTGGTTCGCGAACGGCGCGTTGTCGAGTGCCGACACAATCGAGCAACCCGCCACCGAAGTGGGGATCTCATCGGCGAACCTCGCCGCGACCATCGAACGTTTCAACACCGCCGCTCGGGTGGGCGTGGACAACGACTTCGGTCGTGGAGTCTCGGCCTATGACCACTACTACGGCGACATCACCAACAAACCCAACCCGAGCCTCGGCGAGATCAACACGCCGCCCTTCTATGCCGCCCGTATGGTGCCCGCGGATCTCGGGACCAAGGGTGGAATTGTCACCGATGCCAATGCTCGTGCATTGCGCTCAGATGGGCAGCCGATCTTGGGGCTCTACGCGGTGGGGAACACCTCGGCCGCGGTGATGGGGCACACCTATGCCGGTCCTGGGGCGACCATCGGACCTGCGTTGGTCTTCGGATTCTTGGCGGCGCTCCACCTTGCCGGTGAGCAGGGGTAGTCGTGAAGAATCCACCAACATCGTCCCCGTGAGGGTGCCTCGAGGGCATATTCCCCTTGGTTGACGCTGTCGGGGATGAAATTGATGCTCAGCCGCTCTTCTGAAGGTCCTCACGTACGAGACAGATGTTCGCCAGATCGTCGAGGGGTAAGGCCAGTACCCGGGCCAGTGCGGCGATGGTGGTGAACGCCGGTGTCGGCATTCGGCCGGTCTCGATCTTGCGGAGTGTTTCCGGCGATATGGCCGCTTCTTGCGCGACTTCGATGAGGGTTCGGTCGCCTCTGGCCTGACGCAGATATGCACCCAGGCGCTGGCCGGTGGCGACTTGGGCTGGAGTCAAGGGGAGGCGGACCATGCGGCGAGTCTACCTGGGTCGGTATGAAAATACCGACCAGACGGTTAGGCTGGTATTTAAATACCGAAGTTGTGTTTGCGAGAGGGATATCTGTGCTGGAACTGAAGACGCCACGGGAGATCGAGGCGATGCGTGTCACCGGGTTGTTCATCGCCGAACTGCTCGATGACCTCGCCGGGCGCGCTGCCCCAGGGGTGAACCTCCTCGATCTCGAACATCGTGCCCGTCGCCTGATCGACGAGCGCGGCGCCACGTCGTGCTACTGGGACTACTCGCCGTCGTTCGGTCGCGGGCCGTTCCGTAACGTCATCTGTCTGTCGGTCAATGATGCTGTGCTGCACGGACTGCCGCATGACTACGTGCTGCGCGATGGCGATCTGCTGAGCATGGACATCGCGGTGTCGATCGACGGGTGGGTTGCCGATTCGGCGCGGAGCCTGATCGTCGGTACCCCGCGTCCTGAGGACGAGCGGCTCATCGAAGCCACCGAAACGGCTCTCGCCGCAGGGATCGCCGCTGCAGTCACCGGCAATCGCCTGGGGGACATCTCGGCAGCAATCGGCGGCGTGGCAACAGATTTTGGCTATCTCGTGAACACCGAGTTCGGTGGGCACGGACTCGGACGCACCATGCATGAAGACCCGCATGTATCGAATGTGGGACGGGCAGGACGGGGTCTCAAACTGAAGCCCGGGTTGACGCTCGCACTCGAACCCTGGCTGGCGCAGGGCACCGACAAGATCGTCTACGACAAAGACGGTTGGACCATTCGTTCAGCCGATGGGTCGCGTACTGCTCACAGTGAACACACGATTGCCGTGACTGACGATGGGCCGGTGATCCTGACGAGTCTGGGGCGGGATAGGGCATCTGCGAAGTAGGGCGAGCGGGGCGAGTGGCCCTTGGTGGAGCCGATGACGGGAATCGAACCCGCGTATGCAGCTTGGGAAGCTGCCGTTCTGCCATTGAACTACATCGGCGTGCGGCGTTGGCCGCGAGAGCGATGTTAACAGGCGTGCCCGGCGGTGGTGGTCGGCGCTCGGTCTGACGGATTGTCAGACTTCGAACCTATGATCGAATCGTGAGTTGGGCGGGGGCCACCACGATGGACGCTGTGGCGTCAGAGTTGTTGTCGCGAGGGCAATCTGGGGTTCGCGAGGTGAATCGGGCGTGGGCTCAGCGGCTGCATGACGGTCTCGAGTACTACCGGTACGTTTCGAGCAACGACGACGAGAGCGGCACTCGGGCGGCTGCGTGCGAGATCGCGGTCGCCTGGCGATGTACCACCGGGCAGGCCGACCATCTGCTGCGGTGCCGGCGATTGCTCGACCATCTGCCGTCGCTGGCGGACGCGTTTGCCTGTGGCGAGCTGAGCATCGAGAAGCTCAAGGCGCTGTATCACCGCGCTTCCCGCGGTTATCGGGACGCCCTGATGGATCTGGACGGTGTGCTCGCCGAAGACGCAATGCTGTTGGGTGACAACTCCTTCGCCGAGGAACTGGACCGGCATCTGATGCCGTTCGAGCCGGATGCAGCCGACGATGGTGACCTCGTGGATCCGACGCGGCGGGTGGTGGTGCGTCGGCGCGCAGGTGGGATGGCAAGCCTGATCGCAGCATGTTCTGCGGAGGAAGCAATCCGGGCCAAGGCGCAGCTGGAGGAGATGGCGCCCGACGGGCTGCGCCGTGCCCGCAGACAAATGCGAACTCGACCACATCGTCCCGTTCAACCATGCCAACCCGTCGGCCGGTGGATGGACCACCGAAGCGAACCTCGAATGCCTGTGCAAGGAGCACCACGACATGAAGACCCGCGGGATCATCCGGGTGGTCCTGCGCGGCAACCGGACGATCTGGTTCAGCACCCGCGCCGGCCAAAAAGTCGCGACCAAAGCTGCGGTCCGCTAGATGACGCCCGAGAAATCGAGCTGCGCCAACCGCTCTGGATCGGCCACGATGTTCATCGCCACCACACGGCCATCGGACACCGTGAACGCGGCAACCGACGACACAGTGTCACCGGTGAAGGCCAGCACACCGATGCCGCCGTTCATGCGCACCATCTGCGTCCGCTCGGTGAACCGCTGAAATGTGATCGCGCCCCGGGCAGCAGCCTCGGCGCCCAACACCTCAACAGGTGCGCGGTCCGCGGCCACGTCGGTACGGATGACGATGTTCGGATCCAGCACAGCCATCAGCGCCTCCAGATCGCCACCCCGAGCCGCAGCCGTGAAGGCCTCCACCACCCGCCGCTGTTCAGCCAGCCCCTGCGACCGCGGCGTCGCCCCCTGCACCCGAGAACGTGCACGACTCGCCAACTTCCGGGCCGCCGCCGGCGTCTTGCCCACAATCGGCGCCACTTCATCGAATGGCATCGCGAACAGATCATGCAGGACAAACGCCAAACGCTCACCAGGGCTCAGCGTCTCCAACACCACCAACAACGCAACACTCACCGAATCGGCCAGCACCGCCTGGCCCTCCGGATCGTCGGCCGCATCCAGCGGAGCCAGGATCGGGTCGGGCACATGGGCGATCTCCAGTGGCTCCTCCTGACGAGTCCGCCTCGACCGCAACATGTTCAAACACACCCGCGACGTGATCGTGGTGAACCAGCCCCCGATGTTCGAGATCTCATCGGTGTCGGCGCCGGCCACCTTCAGCCAGGTCTCCTGGACAGCATCCTCGGCCTCGCTGAGCGAACCCAGCATGCGATAGGCCACCGCTCGCAAATGCCCGCGATTCGCCTCGAACTCGGTGAGCAGAAAATCGTTCGTCTCCATCGGTCACATTCCCCTTCTCCGTCGTGTCAGAGCTATGAACCGCCCGACACGGCCGATGTGACAAAACATCGCCGCCCCGATGAAGGAGTCCGCAATGACCGCGCGTATGACCAACCCCGCCACCGTCCTGCCGCAGGCGACAAAAGCCATCCCGCACCTGTTCGGCGCGATGGACCAAGGCGGTCTGTCGGCCTCACTCCGCGAAATCCTCGCACTGCGGGTCAGCCAGATCAACGGCTGCGCCGCATGCGTTCACGCCCACGCCAAGAACCTGATGGCGGAAGAGGAAAGCGACGACCGCATCACCACCGTGGCCGTCTGGCGCGAATCGCCCTTCTTCACCGAACCCGAACGCGCCGCGCTCAACCTCGCCGAGTACGCCACCCGCCTGGCCGACTCCCGTGGCCACGCCGTACCCGACCCCGTCTGGGACGAAGCCGCCGACAACTTCGACGAGAAGGAACTGTCGGCGATCATCTTGCTGATCGCCACCACGAACTTCTTCAACCGCATCAACGTGACGATCCAGGAACCAGCAGGCACCACCTGGTGAGCACACCCTGGCAGCTAACCTCTTCGTGTGCTGCTCTCCGACCGCGACATCCGCGCCCAGATCGCTGATGGCCGCCTGGCCATCGAGCCCTTCGACCCCGTGCTGGTGCAACCCTCCAGCATCGACGTCCGGCTCGATGGCCTGTTCCGGGTGTTCAACAACACCCGGTACACCCACATCGACCCCGCCCAGCGCCAGGACGATCTGACGACGCTGGTCGAGCGTGAAGAAGGGGAACCGTTTGTCCTACACCCCGGCGAGTTCGTCCTCGGGTCAACGCTCGAGGTCTGCACCCTGCCCGACGACCTCGCGGGCCGACTCGAGGGCAAGTCGTCGCTCGGCCGCCTCGGACTGCTGACCCACTCGACCGCCGGGTTCATCGACCCGGGCTTCACCGGACACATCACGTTGGAGCTGTCGAACGTCGCCAACCTGCCGATCACCCTCTGGCCGGGCATGAAAATCGGTCAGCTGTGCCTCATCAAGCTGTCCAGCCCGGCAGAGTTCCCCTACGGCAGTGCTTCGGTCGGCTCCAAGTACCAGGGGCAGCGCGGACCGACCCCGTCGAAGGCCTACCTGAACTTTTCGCACGACTGACCCTTACACGTCACCTGAACCACCCCGGCGCGACAGACATACTCCGTACGCAGATGGGTATGACCACGGGTATGAAGGTGACAGTTTTCGGTTGTGGCTATCTCGGCGCCACTCACGCAGCATGTATGGCCGAACTCGGACACGAAGTCCTCGGTGTGGACGTGGACGAAGCGAAAATCGCGACGCTCGTCGCCGGCGAACTGCCCTTCTACGAACCCGGACTGGTCGAGGTCTTGCGCCGCAACATCGACAACGGACGTCTGCGCTTCACCACCGACTACGACGAAGCGGCGGACTTCGCAGCCATTCACTTCCTCGGGGTCGGAACGCCCCAGAAGAAGGGGGAGTACGCCGCTGACCTCCAACACGTCTACAGCATGGTCGACGAGCTCGCGCCGCGCCTCCGGGGCGAGCACCTCATCATCGGGAAATCCACGGTGCCGGTGGGAACCGCCGCCGATCTGCAACGCCGCGCCACCGCGGGAGCGCACGAATCGACAACGATCGAGGTCGCCTGGAACCCCGAGTTCCTACGCGAGGGTTTCGCGATCCAGGACACCCTGCACCCCGACCGCATCGTGCTGGGCACAGATCGCTCCAATGCTGACAGCCACGCCGAGAAGCTGGTGCGCGAACTCTACGCAGACCTGCTCGCCGAGGAGATCCCTTTCCTGCACACCGACCTGGCGACCGCCGAATTGGTCAAGGTCTCGGCGAACGCCTTTCTCGCAACCAAGATCTCGTTCATCAACGCCATCAGTGAGGTGTGTGAGGCGAGCGGGGCCGACGTGTCGATGCTGGCCGACGCCATCGGGTACGACAATCGCATAGGCCGCCGATTCCTGAACGCCGGACTGGGTTTCGGGGGCGGCTGTCTCCCGAAAGACATCCGGGCGTTCATGGCCCGGGCCGGCGAACTCGGCGCCGACCAGGCGTTGACCTTCCTACGCGAGGTCGATTCGATCAACATGCGTCGCCGCACAGCCATGGTGGAACTGACAACAAAGGTGTGTGGCGGCAGTCTGTTGGGGGCCAACATCGCCGTTCTCGGCGCGGCATTCAAACCGGAGAGCGACGACGTCCGCGACTCGCCTGCACTGAACGTCGCGGGTCAACTGCAGTTGCAGGGTGCCACCGTGAATGTCTTCGACCCCAAGGCAATCGACAACTCACGCAAGGTGTTCCCGACGCTCACCTACGCCGCGTCCGCGCGCGAGGCCTGTGAGCACGCCGACGCCGTCCTCGTTCTCACCGAATGGGCCGAGTTCGTGCACATGGAGCCCGATGAGCTCGCACCTGTGGTGCGCAAGACCAACATCGTCGACGGCAGGCGATGCCTGAACGCCGGCCAGTGGATCGCGGCCGGATGGCAGTACCACGCGCTCGGCGGCAACACCAACACCGAGGTGGCAGAACTGGTCAGTCCGTAGCGTTGCGGAGGTAGTCGTCGAGCTGATGGGCGAGATCGCGGTCGAGGGCACGGTCGAGTGCGCTGTGGGCCGAGATGGTCGCGGTGCGGCGCATCTCTCCGATCAACTCTGCGGCCCAGTCGCTTTCGGAACCCTCCGAGGGAACCCAGCCCTCACCACGTTCGGATTCGACCACGTCGCGGCCGGCCGAGATGAGGGTGGAGGCGACAGCGGCCATCTCCTTCTCGACCTTGCCGTGGACGTCGAGGATCTTCGACAGCGTCAAACCCAGTTTGGTGAGCCGTCCGAAGGCGTAGACCGTCTCGCGGTCGCGCAACACGTAGTCGTCACCGGCGGCTTCGATCAGCCCGAATTCTTCGAGCCTCTTGTAGTGAGACGGGTTGCGAGAGTTCAGCAATGACTTGAGGGCCTCGGCCGAGATGGTCTCCGATCGCGCCTTCGACCACGGTTCGGTGACCACCTCCCGGATCCCCAGGACGTCGACGAGGTCGTCGCCGCGTTGCACACCCAGGAGGAAGTCGGCGATGTGCCGGATCGTGAAGCCGCGGTGCAGCAGGTCGTTGATCACCTTGAGCCGGGCGAGATGGGTGTCGGTGTAGATCGCGATCCGTCCGCGACGCGTGGGGCGGGGCAGCAGCCCGCGGTCCTGATACCCACGCACATTGCGCGTGGTGGTTCCCGCGGCGCGTGCGAGGTCGTCGATCCGGTACTCGGTCACCCCGAGATTCTAAACCGGCGCTGTAATTGCCAGTTCTAAACGTGACATTGACAAATGGCACAATTGACGGTGACACTCAGCAAGTGCAACAGAACACGTCGCTATTGGGGCCGGTGCTGCAACCGTCTCGGAGGTCGCAGGCGCTGGTGAGGGCTGCGTCCACGGTCCTTCGGCCTCTTGCCGAAGTCATTCCCGACAACCGCGCCGGCGTCGCGTTCACCAGGGCGGTGGTTGCGGCGTCCATGATGGCGGGCGACTCACCACAGGGAGTCAAGGTCGCGCGTGTGCACAACGGCGGCGTAGTCGGTGAGTGGATTCGACCGCGCCAGATCCGCGGACAGCAGGTGATCCTCTACCTGCACGGCAGTGGGTACGCCATCTGTTCCACCCGCACACACCGCGCGCTGGTGTCCCGGCTGGCCCGCTACTCCCGGCTGCCTGCGTTCTCGGTCGAGTACCGCCTCGCCCCGGAACACGTCTATCCGGCCGCTGCCGATGACGTGGCCGCCGCCTACGAGTGGCTCATGCGGCAGGGTTACGACGCAAACGACATCGTGATAGCGGGGGACTCCGCCGGCGGACATCTGGCTCTCGACCTGGTGGCCGAGAACGAGCGGGCGGGTCGACCACAACCGCGCGCGGTGGTCTTGTTCTCCCCGCTGCTCGACCTGACACTCGATCTGGCCGCACGCCAGGAACGGACCCGTCCGGACCCGATCATCTCCGCGGCCGCGGCGAAGAGATTGGTGAGCCTCTACACCGCGGAGCAACCGGACGATCTACCACGGCTGCGCCTGGAGCTCGACGAATCAAAACATCTGCCGCCGTTCATGATCCAGGCAGGAGGGTTCGAGATGCTGCGCGGCGACGCCGAGGAGATGGCACGAATGCTGCGGGTTGCCGGCGCCGACTGCCATCTGCAGATCTGGCCGGGGCAGCTCCACGTGTTCCAGGCCTTTGCCCGCCTCGTCCCCGAAGCGCGACTGGCACTGCGCGATGCGGCCACATTCATCACCAAGACGCCGGTGACACAGCGGCGCACGGTGCCAGCCGACAGCACCGACCGACCTGTGGTTCGGGTCGGCATCGACGACTGACCGGGTGCTGGTATCTCACCGAGGACTACACCGCGGGGGCGGCTGAACAAGACATACAGGACGGTCCCGTGCAGAATGGCCATCGAATGGTTGCTACTGGTGAATGACGACGAGGAGGTCGGGAGCAGTGATCTGGCTCGACCCATCTCTTCTGCGCACGGTTCGTGACCTCCTACACTCGGCATCCGGCCAGGTCGGACCGGCGTTTGCCCTGATCGATCTCGACGATGGCGGTCTGCGAGGTGCCGCGGTCGACTCCGCCACCGGACAATGTCTGATGCAGCTCGACGACCATGACCTGCAGGGCAGGGCTTTCGACCGCTCGGTGGCCGACTACCTGGTTCGCACCGGCAAGGCCCCGATGCCCGAGAACGCCGAGTGGGCACGTGAACTGCTCGACCTCATGACCAAGGCCCGCTCGGCGCTCAGCCGTTCGGACGGGACGTTCGTGATGGGCCACGAGTACGTCGGCATGCTGCGGGTGACCCGGACCGACCTCGACGATGCCCTGGCTCCCGCGGTGGCGCGTGCGGTCAGCGTGGCACGATCGATTGCCGCCGGCTCACCTGCCCCGGTCACGGCCGTGGTCCTGATGCCAGACCACGTGATCTGGCCCGGTCTGCAAGCGGCACTGACCACCGGACTGCATGACCTGCCCGTCCTGGCGATGCACGCGGACGTCCCGCTGGCGGTACCGGGACGGCATGCGCGTCCGGCGCCGGTCGTCGAACCGGAACCCCAGCTCGTGCAAGAAGCCGAACCGGCACCACCGCCCGTGGACAACCGGCGCCAGAACCGACTTGTGCTGATCGGTGCGGCGCTGATCGCCGGCCTGATCGTCGTCGGCGGCGCCACCCTGGTGGCCGCGCCGTGGAGCGAAGACACCGGTCAACCGCAGTCTCAGCGGTATCTGCGCTCCCCGGAGACAAGCACGGCGGTGTCGGCAACGCCTGCCCCCGCGCAGTCGCCGAGCACCCCGTCATCGGCCCCGACCACAACCCCGCCGCCCCTGCCGCCGATCAACACCGAAGCCGCGCTCGCCCCGGTGATGCGCTACACAGCACCCCCGCCGCCTCCTCCGCCGACGACAACACGTCGCCCGGCACGGCCTGCGCCGAACACGATCCCCAACCCCATCCCGGGGTTGCCTCCGATTCTGCTGCCCTGAGTCAGGGTGCGACGCCTCGGCTGATCAGATCGAGGGTCTGGGCGTAGATGAACTCCCAGTGGTTGGTGGTGTCGGGAGGCCCGGCTCCATCGAGCTCCAGACTCACGGCGCCGTGCACACAGGACCAGATCTGCAGCGTGAGGTCCATCGGCTCCCCGGCCCGGATGGTGCCCGCGGCCTGTCCGTAACGAACGATTTCGGTGAGCGCACCGAGGGCTGCTTCTCCGACTTCGCCTTCGGGCGCGCACTGGCCCGAGAACATGAGCCGGTAGAGCGTCGGTGACTTGTGCGCGAAGGCGCGGTAGGTGTGACCGGCGCGGTTCAACCTGACGTCGGCGTCGGAGTCGACAACGCTGCTGATCATCTTTCGCAGCTGCGAAAACCCTTCCGTGACAAGGGCATTGATCAAACCATCCTTGCCGTCGAAGTGGTTGTAGACACCCATCGGCGCGACCTTGGCTTCTGACGCCACCGCGCGCACCGTCAGGCCGCGCACGCCATGAGTGTCCAGTACGCGCAGGGCGGCATTGAGGAGCAACCCCCGGACATCTCCGGCAGGGGTCCGTGATGCCGTCCTTGGCGATTTCGATGCCACGCAGTCGATCCTTTCACACCACTTGCACGATCCCTCTTGACATTGCAGTAGCACGCTGTTCTTCTTGTAAAGAACAACGTACTACAACACTAGAACAGCATCCTATTTCAGGAGAGAGTCGATGAGAAAGACAGAGCTGGTCGAACACAAGACCGCTGCCCGGTCGCGCAATCGCTGGTGGGGTCTGGTCGCCCTCTGTGGCGCCGTGCTCTTGGTGATGATCGACAACACCATCGTCAACGTTGCGCTGCCGACCATCAGTCGGGACCTCGGCGCGAGCAACTCGGGACTGCAGTGGGTGGTGGACGCCTACACCCTCACATTTGCCGGCTTACTGCTCACCGCAGGCCATTTCGCTGACCGGTTCGGCCGCCGCAAGGTACTGGTCATCGGCGTCGTCGGGTTCGCGGCGGTGTCGGTGCTCGCTGCCGAATCGAGCTCGCTCGGCCAGCTCATCGCCGCGCGTGCGGGGCTCGGATTGTTTGCCGCACTGGTCTTTCCGGCCACTCTGGCCATCCTGATCGGCATCTTTCCCGATCTCAAGGAGCGTGCCATCGCAGTCGGCATCTGGGCCGGCACCACCGGTATCGCCGTGGCCATCGGTCCCGTGCTCGGAGGTTGGCTGCTCGAGCACTACTCGTGGTCGTCGGTGTTCTGGGTCAATCTGCCGATCGCCGCAGCAGTGCTCGTCGGTGTCTACCTGGCGGTGCCCAGTGGCGGCAAGGCCCAGCCGGGTCCGTTCGACCTCACCGGCGCGGTAACGTCTATCGCGGGCGTGACCCTGCTGGTCTACACCCTGATCGAGGGGCCGAATCACGGGTGGGGATCGCTGCAGACCATTGGTGGTTTCATCGGCGCGGCAGCGCTTTGATCGGTTTCGTGTACGTCGAACTGTGCTCGCGCCATCCCATCCTGGACGTGCGCCTGTTCAACAACCGGCCGTTCGCCGTGGCCTCGGGGCTGATCGCGGTCGCATTCTTCAGCCTGTTCGGGTTCATCTTCCTGATCACCCAGTACTTCCAGGCCGTGAAGGGCTACGGCCCGCTGGAGGCCGGACTGCGCACCCTGCCGTTCGCGATCGTGATGGCCGCATTCTCGCCGCTCGCGATGGTGTTCGCCCGCAAGCTGGGACCCGGGCGGGTTGCGGCCCTTGGATCACTGACGATGGCCGCAGGATTCGCGTTGGTTCTCCTTGCAGGCAAAGACGCCTCTTACTGGGGGCTGATCATCTGGTCGATGAGCCTGATGGCAGCGGGCCTTGCCCTGGTGCAGGGGCCGGCCACCAACATCATCACCAATTCCCTTGCACCGGAGCAGGCAGGCGCGGGCTCGGCGGTCAACGACGTGACGCGTGAGATCGGCGGCACCCTCGGGGTTGCCGTGCTCGGCTCGGTGCTGTCATCGGTCTACACATCGGGGATCGGCGACAAGCTCGATGGCAGCGGTCTGCCCCCGGAAGCCCTTGCTGCATCCAAGGAATCGGTGATGGCCGGTGTGCAGGTCGCCTCGGCCATCCCGGGTCCCGGCGGTCAGCAGATGCTCGGGGTCATCCGCGACGCGTTTGTCGACGGGCTGCACGGTTCGGTGGTGGTGGCCGCCGTTGCTGCGGGCTTCGCTGCGCCGATCGCGTGGATCACCCTGCGGACCAGACAACTCGGTGCCGCCGTCGTGGTGGAGGACGATGCGCGTCAGGCGGAGTACTCGTAGCCGTCCTTGAGGGCTTTGCGCAGAGACAGGATCGACTCCACCCGGCTGGTCGGTCGGAGGTAGGGCGAATCGCCTTGAGCGTTGATGTAGTAGGTGTTCGACCCGGCGCAGCGCGGACTAGCAAAGACCGTGCTGCGCACCTTCTTGCGCATCTTCTCGACGAACTCTTCGGTCTGCTCATCGGTTGCGCTCACCCGGCCCGCGCCGGACTCGACGGCTTTGGCGACAACCCGCACCGCGTGGGTGACGCAGAGTTCGATGGTGTCGAACCACGAGAACCCGATCACGCCGTAGGGTCCCGGCGCCAGGAAAAGGTTGGGGAAGTCCGGGACGGTGATGCCCTCGTAGGCATGCATACGTTCCGAATCCCAGGTGTCGCCGAGATCCTGGCCGCCGACTCCGCGGATCGTGTACGGCAGATCGAAGATCTTGAAGCCGGTTGCGAGGATGAGCGCATCGATCTCAAGACTTCGGCCATCGGCGAACACGATTCCGCTACCGGTGATCTCGGTGATGGGCGACGTCTCCAGGTCGACGTTGTCGCGGTTGAACGTCGGGAAGTAGTCGTTGGAGAACGACGGACGTTTGCAGGCGTAGCCGTAGTGCGGGGTGAGCTTGGTGCGCAGCTCGGGGTCTTTGACCTGACCCCGCAGATGACGCAGGCAGAGCTTCTCCATTCCCCGAGTGATGGCGGGCAACTGCTTGTTGTAGACCACGCCGAGTGTCTCGGCGATCTCGAACGTCGAGTCGATCAGAAAACGCGGCAGCAACTGCAGTTTCGGCGCGAACCGGTACACACCGCGCAGGCGGTCCGGGATCGGCGCGTTCGGTTTGGGCAACACCCAGATGGCCGTGCGCTGCACCACGGTCAGGTGCTCGACGTCGGGTGCGATGGTGGGGATGATCTGGATGCCGGTGGCTCCGGTGCCGATGATGGCGACCCGCTTGCCCGTCAGGTCGTAATCGTGGTCCCAGGATGCCGATCGCAGAACCTTCCCCGAGAAGTTCTCCAGGCCGGGCAGCGCGGGCGTGGCCGGGGTGGACAGCGCGCCGTGGCAACTGATCAGGAACCGGGCGGTGACGGTCTCGCCGGTTGCGGTGGTGACGGTCCACAGATCGGTGGTCTCGTCGAAATCGGCCGCGGTCACCGCGGTGCCGAACCGGATGTGCTCACGGATCCCGAACCGCTCGGCGATGTCGCGGGCGTACTGCAGCAGTTCCGATCCCGGCGCGAACACCGCAGACCAATCCGGGTTGAGCGCGAACTTGTAGGAGTAGGTGACCGAGGGGATGTCCACCTCGACACCGGGATACTGATTGGCCAGCCAGGTGCCGCCGACGTCGTCGTTGCGGTCGAAGATCACGTAGTCGTCGATTCCGCGTTCCTGCAACTTGATCCCGGCAGCGAGCCCGCCGAATCCGGCACCCACGATGGCGACGGTGAATTGAGGTTCGGGCACGATGATGTTCTCCGTTGCTGTTCGGGTTCAGAGGTCGAGACGAAGGTGGTCACCCTCGGCCCGCGAGACGCAGGTGAGCATCACACCGGCGTCGCGTTCTGGTTCGGTGAGGATGTTGTCGCGGTGTTCGACCTTGCCTTCGAGCACCCGGACCTTGCAGGTGCCGCAGAAGCCCTGCTGGCACGAGTACGGCACCGACGGCAGAACCCGGCGGACCGCCGCCAGCGTCGATTCGGTGGCACCGACCGCAACGTCACCGTCGGTGCTGTCCAGGGTCACCCGGAATGGCCGACCGTCGAGAACCGGTGGTGGAGAGAACCTCTCGAAGTGCAGTTCGATGTCGGCTCTGCCCGCCAGCGCGGCACGAATGGAGTTCAGCATGGGGACGGGGCCGCAGCAGTACACGGACGTTCCGGGAAGCCCCGGTGAGTCGGCGTCGTCCCCACCGAGAAGATCATGTGCGGTGGGGATGCCGTCGGTGTCGTCGGTGCGCACCGTGATCCGGTCACCGTAGCGGGCCAGTTCTTCGACGAAGGGCAGGGAGTCGACGCTGCGGCCGGTGTACACCATCGACCAGTCCAGGCCCAACCGCTCGGCGGCCTGCAGCATCGGCAGGATCGGGGTGATGCCGATGCCGCCTGCAATGAATCGCAGCCGGCGTGCCGGCGACCCATGACCGGGCAGTGCAAGGGGAAAGGCGTTGCGCGGACCCTTGATCCGCAGCAGGTCACCGACCCGGAGCTGGTCATGGACCTCTACCGATCCGCCACCACCGTCTGGTATCCGCCGCACGGCGATCCGGTAATGGTCACGATCGGCGGGGTCACCGCACAGCGAGTACTCACGCATGCGGCCGGACGGCAGCAGCAGGTCGAGGTGAGCGCCGGCGTACCACGGTGTGAGTTCGCCGCCGTCGGGGTCGGCGAGGGTCAGGGCCACCACGTTCTCGTCCTCGGCCACCACTTCGCGGCCGATGATGCGCACCGTGGTGACGCGGTGGACCTCTTTCGGCACAGGCGTTTTGGTGAGCGTGCTCCACAGCGGGAACCACACCTTGCCGAGCAATGTCGCGATCCGCATGGCCGGGTCGTGCTGATACCGGTTGTACAGATGCGGCGGCGGCGCCGTCATCGACGTCGTGTGCGGGTGGTGGCGCTGATTCATGGGTGTGCGGTCCGGGCCGCAGGTGAGGTCGCAAGGTAGGCGACGGCCTGGGCCGTCGACCCCACCTCCATCGGTGAGAAGTCGCGCCGGAAGTAGCTGAACGTGGCGAAAACGATGGACCGAAGGGTGGGCAGCAGCCCGTTTCGGGCGCCGGAGAACCATCCCAGCCACAACCGGGGGTAGCTCACCTTGCCTGCCGGGTCTCCGTGGGCGATGAAGCGGATGCCGCGGTGGATGACAAAGAGCAACGCCGGCAGAGCAACCAGCATGGCCCGGCCGCGTTTGAGGTAGCTGTCGCCGAAGTAGGTGGCCACATCGTGTGCCACACAACGATGTTCCACCTCTTCGGCGCCGTGCCACCGGAAGAGGTCGGCCATCATGGGGTCGGCGCCGTGCTCGTCCCACTTGTTGTTCAGGGCGAAGTCACCGAGTACGGCGGTGTAGTGCTCGATGGCGGCGATCAGCCAGAGCCGCTCGACGAGGTGTTTGTACCGGGCCTTCGCAGTGCCCTTCTCGGAGGGGCCGAGGATCTTTCGGAAGATCCACTCCATCTGGCGCTGGAACGGCCGCGGGTCGAGACCGTTCTCGTCGAGGAACTCCCACAGAACGCGGTCGTGGGCTTCGGCGTGCATCGCCTCCTGCCCGATGAAACCGCGCATCGCCGCCGCGAGTACCTCGTCCTTCACCAGGGGCAGCGCCTCGTTGTACGTCTGCACAAACCAGCGTTCGCCCTCTGGCAGCAGCAGATTGAGCATGCTGATCACATTGGACGACACCGGGTGGTTCGGAATCCAGTGCAGCGGGGTGTTCTTCCACTCGAACTCGACGTTGCGGGCGTGCAGCTCAACTGGTCCCGGGTCAAAAGCGTGGGTCATCGCGGTCTCCTGTTCAGAACAACTTTGCGCGGGCCATGAGACGCGAGAGCCCGGGTGTGAAGCGGTAGATGCGATACCAGGCGTGCGCCTCTGGAGTCACCGGTACCACCGCCTTGTTGTTCTCGATCGCCCCGAGGATCGCGGACGCCACCTTGTCCGGCGTGTAGCCGCGGCGGCGGTACATCCCACTCATCCTGTCGCGCAACTGTTGTTGCGTGTCCGCGGTGGACCCGGCGAACTCGGTGGCCGCGACGATGTTGGTGTCGACGATGCCGGGACAGATGGCCGAGACCCCGATGTGATGCTCGGCCAGCTGGGCCCGGAGGGATTCGCTGAACATCAGCACCCCGGCCTTGGTGGCCGCGTAGCTGCCGAGGCCTTGCTGTGGTGTGAACGCAGCTGCCGAGGCCAGGTTGACGATCTGGCCGCCGAGCCCGCGTTCCACCATCGCCCGGCCGAAGACCTGGCTGCCGGTGATGACCCCGAGGAGATTGATGTCGATCAGTCGCCGGATCTGTTCGTCGCTGGCGTCGAGGGCGTGCCCGGCGAAACCGATGCCGGCATTGTTGATCACGATGTCGGCAACTCCGTGGCGCTTGGACACGTCGTCGGCGAATGTGGCGAATGCGTCCTGGTCGGCCACGTCGAGCCGGTAGGCAGTGGCCAGTCCGCCGCTGGAAGTGATTGCGGCAGCAGTGGTCTCGGCTGCATCGAGGTTGATGTCCGCCACGATGACCTCGGCACCGTTGCGGGCGAGCAGAATTGCCGTCTCTTTGCCGATTCCGCTGCCCGCGCCGGTGATCACCGCGAGTTTGCCGGACACAGAGGTGTTCTCACCTTGCCGGCGGGCACGCTCGATGACCGGCGACACCTCACCCCCGCGGATCGTCTCGATGAAGTCGCCCGCGATCTCCGCGAGATAACCGGGGTTCGTGTAGGGCAGCCAGTGGCCGGTCTCGGTGTCGCGGCGCCACAGCTTGTCCGTGTAACGCGGCGTGTTGGCGAAGATCGCCTTTCGCAGAGCGATGTCGCGCGTGTTCACCACCTCGAACACCGGAACGGTGGTGCTGCGTGGATCCGGATTCGCCAGTCGCGGACGGATGTTGGCACGGTAGTACCGCAATCCCGACACCGCATCGGCACGGAACGTCGGTGCGAAGGTGAGGTTCGCCGGGTCGGTGCCTTCGACGGCGGTGAGCAGCCGTTGCCACGTCGCGGGGTGCATGGCCGCGCCGAACAGGGCTTTGGGTACCACCGGGAGCTGGAACACCGCCGTGTAGCTCGACGACACGAGCTGAGAGACCGCCTGTCCCACGGACTTCGGGGTGGGTCGACGCAGTCGCTCGCGGGTCCATTCGCCGAGGTGGTCCAGATTGGGTCCGGACACCGAGATGAACGAGGCGATCCGGTCGTCGGCGCCGGGTGTGCACACGGCTTCCCAGGTCTGTACCGAACCCCAGTCGTGCGCGAGGACGTGAACGGCCACGCCGGGGCTGACCTCGTCGATCACCGCGAAGAGATCGGCTGCCAACTCGGGGAGCCGGTAGGCGGCATCGCCGTCCGGCTTGGCGCTCTCGCCGTAGCCGCGGGTGTCGTAGGCCACCACGTGATAGCGCTCGGCGAGGATCGGCGCCACCGACTGCCACAGGTGGTGGGTGTCGGGCCATCCGTGCACGAGCACCACGGTCGGATGGTCGGATGACCGCTCGCCCAGCTCGAACACGGCCAGCTCCACGCCGTCGCGGATCACGGTGCGTGACCGCCAGGCGGGCTCGGCGGCCCTCTGGTTGCTGTCGATAGCAGTCATCAACTCCCCCTTGAGTGATTGAGTGAGTTAGACGTTACCAGTCGTCACACTTAAATCAAGAGGTCCTGAGCTGCGGTTATGTACTTCTACTGCTTGTAACTGGCCAAGAAGTTGCCCATTCGCTGCACCGCGTCACCGAGATCGCGCGACCACGGCAGTGTGACGATGCGGAAATGGTCGGGGTTGGGCCAGTTGAAACCGGTGCCGTGCACAACGAGGATCTTCTCGCGGACCAGGAGGTCGAGGACGAACTTCTCGTCGTCGTGGATCTCGTGCACCTCGGGGTCCAGGCGTGGGAAAGCGTAGAGCGCGCCCATCGGCTTCACACAGCTCACGCCGGGGATCTCGTTGAGCTTCTCCCACGTGATGTCGCGTTGTTCCAGGAGCCGCCCGCCGGGCAGGACAAGATCCTCGATGCTCTGGTACCCGCCGAGCGCGACCTGGATGGCGTGCTGACCCGGAACGTTGGAACACAGGCGGGTCGACGCCAGCATCTTCATGCCGTCGATGAAGCCCTTTGCGTGGTCCTTCGGCCCGGTGATGGCCACCCATCCGGCCCGGTAACCGCAGACGCGATAGGCCTTGGACAGGCCGTTGAAGGTGAGGCACAGCAGGTCCGGCGCCAGCGACGCGAGATTGATGTGCTCTGCGTCGTCGTAGAGGATCTTGTCGTAGATCTCGTCGGCCAGGAGCAGCAGCGAGTGCTTGCGGGCCAATTCGACCAGCTGCGTGAGCACTTCACGTTTGTAGACCGCCCCGGTCGGGTTGTTTGGGTTGATCACCAGCAGCGCCTTGGTGCGCGGGGTGATCTTCGACTCGATATCCGCGATGTCGGGGTTCCAGTCGTTCTTCTCGTCGCAGAGGTAGTGAACCGCCTTGCCCCCGGACAGCGCCGTCATCGCGGTCCACAGCGGGTAGTCGGGGGAGGGGATCAGCACCTCGTCGCCGTCGTCGAGCAACGCCTGCATGGTCATGGTGATCAACTCGGATACACCGTTGCCCAAGATCACGTCGTCGACGTCGAAGTACGGGAAGTCCGGAATCAGTTCGTAGCGGGTGACCACCGCGCGACGAGCCGGCAGTACCCCCAGGGATTCGCTGTACCCCTGCGAGTACGGCAACGCGTGGATCATGTCGCGCATGATCACGTCCGGCGCCTCGAAACCGAACTGGGCAGGATTGCCGATGTTCAGCTTCAGGATCCGATGCCCCTCCGCCTCCAGGCGAGCGGCGTGGGCCGTCACCGGTCCGCGGATCTCATAGGCGACGTTGCGGAGCTTCGCCGATTGCTCGAGTGGTTTGAGGTCGCGGTACACCGTCGACACGTGTGGTCTGCTCACCTGCTTATGGTGCCAGCCTTTCGCAAATCGTTTTCGGGTTCAGCGTTTACCAGGACGCTTCTTGCCTGCTGCGATGCCGAATCCCTTGGCCTTGGAGGGCCCTGATTCGGCCAGCGTCCGGCTGTCGGCCGGTGCGTCGCCGTTGGTGGCGGCTGCGCCGTTGTCGCTCTCGGTGGCTGCCGGGGCGGCTTCCGCCACCTCGGCAGTCTCGGTCGCTTCAGCGGTCTCCGTTGCCTCAGCCGGCTCGGGCTGGGTCTCGGGCTGGGTCTCGGGCTCAGGGGTCGGTTCGGGCTCAGGGGCTGACTCGGGCTCAGGGGCTGGAGCAGCCTTGGCCGCACCCGGCTTCGTGGCGCCCGGCTTTTTGGCGCCTGGCCGCTTTGCCTTGCCGCCGATGGCCAGACCCTTGACGGGGACCGAGGGCGAAGGTTCTGATGCCCCACCCTCCGCAGTGCCCTCCGCGGCCGGTTCGCTGACCTCCGGCTCGTCCACCTTCGACGGCTCGTCGGCCACCGGTGCGGGTGCGGCATCCTCGTCGGGCTTGCCTGCTCCCGGCTTCGGGGCCCCGGGACGCTTCGCCCCGGGCGAGCCCGGCCTTTTAGCACCGCCGCCGATGGCCAGGCCCTTGACCTGAGCGGCCGGCGGCTTCTCGCCGGCCTGGCCGGTGGTTGCCGGCTCTTCGGTGACCGATGTCGCCTCGGACTCGGTCTCGGTCGTCGCCTCCGCAGCGGGCTGGGCCGCAGCGGCCTGCTTTGCTGCACCTGGCTTCTTGGCTGCGCCGCCGGGTTTGGGTGCTCCCGGCCTCTTGGCGCCACCGCCGATCGACAGCCCCTTGACGGGTGCGGCCGTGGTCTCGGTGGTTTCAGCTGATTCGGTCGTCGCCTCCGCGGCCTCAGGGGCCTCGGCTGCAGGCTTCGCCGAACCCGGCTTCTTGGCTGCGCCACCGGGTTTCGGAGCTCCCGGACGCTTGGCGCCGCCGCCGATGGAGAGGCCCTTGGCGCCTTCGGCTGCGGGCGCGGTCGCCTTCTCGTCGGACGTCGGCTTTGCTGCGCCGCCTGGCTTGGGTGCGCCGCCGCCCGGCTTCTTGGCCGCGCCACCGGGCTTGGGTGCGCCGCCGCCCGGCTTCTTGGCGCCGCCGCCGATGCCCAGTCCGCCGCCGACCTTCGGCTTTTCCTTCGTGTCGGTGGCTGTGGCCGCTGCCGCCTTGGCGGGCTCGGCTGCCGGTTCCTTCTTCTCGACCGGCTTGGCCTCTGGTTCGGCGACGGGCGCCGACAATCCCAGCGACGCTGCGCCGAGGAAACGGCCGCCGCGCTTGATCTCGGGGGCACCGCGCCTGACGGACTCGAGGATCAGCTGCGCGACGTCGAGCACCTCGACCTTGTTCTCGAGCTCGGTGCCCGAGGTCTTCGCGGTCACGCCGTCGGTCAGCATCACGCGGCAGAACGGGCAGCCGGTGGCCACCTTCTCCGGTGATGTGCCGAGTGCCTCGTCGACCCGGTCGAGGTTGATGCGCTTGCCGATGGTCTCTTCCATCCACATGCGGGCACCGCCGGCGCCACAGCACATCGACCGCTCGCCGTGACGCGGCATCTCGGTCAGGTTGGCTCCGGAAGCGTCCATCAGCTCACGCGGGGCGTCGTAGACCTTGTTGTGCCGGCCCAGGAAGCAGGGGTCGTGGTAGGTGATGTCCTTGTTGACCGGGGCCACCGGGATCAGCCGCTTGTCGCGGACCAGCCGGTTGAGCAGCTGGGTGTGGTGGACCACCTCGTACTTGCCGCCGACCTGCGGGTACTCGTTACCCAGGGTGTTGAAGCAGTGCGGGCAGGTCACGACGATCTTCTTGGCCTGCGCGGGAGCGGTGCCGAACATCTCGTCGAGGGTCTCGATGTTCTGCTGCGCCAGCATCTGGAACAGGAACTCGTTGCCTGCTCGACGTGCGGAGTCACCGTTACAGGTTTCGCCTTCGCCCAGGACGAGGAAGTCCACGGCGGCGATGTCGAGCAGTTCGGCAACGGCCTTGGTGGTCTTCTTCGCACGGTCCTCGTAGGCACCGGCGCAACCGACCCAGAACAGGTACTCAAAGCCTTCGAAGCTCTCGACATCCTGGCCGTACACCGGGATCTCGATGTCCATCTCGTCGATCCACTTGGTGCGGTCCTTGGAGTTCTGGCCCCACGGATTGCCTTTGTTCTCCAGGTTCTTGAACAGGCCCGCGAGCTCGGACGGGAAGTCCGACTCGATGAGCACCTGGTACCGGCGCATGTCGATGATGTGGTCGACGTGCTCGATGTCGACCGGGCACTGTTCGACGCAGGCACCGCAGTTGGTGCAGCTCCACAGGGTCTCGGTGTCGATGACCGCGCCCGTGGTGCCTTCGCTCTCGCCGACCAGCTTGCGGTCGGCCTCGTTGCGGGCGGCCTCGGGGATCGCATCGAGCTTGTCCTGCAAGACGTTTCCGTCGGCGTCGACCAGACCGATCTCGTCGCCGCTGATGTCTTTCTTGCCGCCGGCGAGGAGGTAGGGCGCCTTGGCGTAACCGTGGTCGCGCAGTGAGGTGATGAGGAGCTTGGGGGAGAGCGGCTTGCCCGTGTTCCATGCCGGGCACTGGCTCTGGCAGCGACCACACTCGGTGCAGGTGGTGAAGTCGAGCCAGCCCTTCCAGGTGAAGTCCTCGATCTTGCCCGCGCCGAACGCGTCGACGTCGGGGTCGGCGGTCTCCATGTCGAGCACCTTGCCGCCCGATGTCATCGGCCTGGCTGCGCCGAGCGCGACCCCGCCGTCGTCCTCACGCTTGAAGTAGATGTTGAAGAAGGCCGAGAAGCGGTGCCACGCCACGCCCCACGTGATGTTGCGGCCGATGACGGCAAGCCAGATCATGCCCGACATCAGTTTGATGAGCGCGAAGACCGAGACCATGGTCGGGCTGGCCGGGAGCAGCTTGGCGACCTGCATGGTGAAGAAGTCCGAGCCGGCATGTGCGTGGCCGTAGGTGGCGATCTTGCCGGCCTTCACCATGATCATGCCCAGGCCCTCGAGCAGCACGACCACCTCGACGAAGTACGCGGCGCCGAAGCGCGAGCCGGAGAACCGGGAGAGCCGCTCGGGAACCCGCGGGTGGTTGAGCTGACGGATGATGATCAGGGTGACGATGCCGACCACGGTGCCGATGCCCAGGAGCTCATCGAGTAGATGCCAGGCGAAGGTGTCGCCGAAGTACGGCCAGTGGAACTTGGCGTCGAACGTCTGGCCATAGGCCTCGAACCACAGTAGTGAACCGAGCAGGAACCCGATCATCACCAGCCAGTGGGCCCAGCCGACGGTTCGAAACTTCGCCATCCGCGTGTGAGCGATGAACTCGATCATCATCTGCTTGAAGCGAGGGAGCACCGGCGTGAACCGGGTGTTGTCCTTCTGCCCCTTGGCGATGGTGCGGAGCATCGTCCACACTCCGCGGAAAAACAGTGCCCAGCACACCAGGCTTGCCAGAGCAGCAATGGTGCCGATGGTGATCGTCGCGGTATTCACGGCGTCACGGCCTTTCTCTCTCGAACTGCCCGTCCGATACACGTCTCTTACGCGTAGCGGTCGAATCGTTCACCCGGTCGGCCTGATGGCCCCAGATGGGGCCTGGCCCTATCGCAAGCTGTGTGGCGGCCACGGCGTTGCGATGAATCGCTCCAGCGCACGCAGTGTTCTCCACTAGGTACGTTAAGGCTTGGCTGCGCCAAGGTTTTGCGCAGGTTGTCCTAAGTTACTGATCGGTAAGGTATTTGTGATGTGCGCCATGAGTCGTTACCGAATTCTACTGCTGATCGGCGCCGGGCTGGCAGGCGTCGAGCTTGTCGTGACCATCGCCAGCACCTGGGTGTACGTGCAGGCCCATGGCCGGACGTCCGAGGCTTCTGAAGCCCCCTCGGCATCCGTGGCACTCGTGCTGGGGGCAAAGGTGATCGACGGTGAACCCGATTCGTACGTACGCGGCCGGCTCGATACGGCACTCGCGCTCTACCGCGACGGCCGGGTAAAGCAGGTCCTCAACTCCGGGAACGGCCGCGCGGTGGCGGGGAACGAACCGGCGGTGATGCGCGCTTATCTCCAACAGAACGGGGTGCCCTCGTCGGACATCATCGACGACCCCGAGGGATACGACACCGCGGCATCATGCCGTCGCGCCCACGACCTGTTCGGGGTGCGGTCGGCGCTGGTGGTCACCCAGGGCTTCCATCTCGGTCGCGCGGTGGCGCTGTGCCGCGACGCAGGTATCGAAGCCCACGGTGTACTCGCCGAATGTGATTGTCCGACATGGACAATCGCGCGCAATCACCTACGTGAGACGGTGCTGGCCCGACCGCGGGCGTTGTTGACGGTGCTGATGAGCTGAGCGACGTCGAACTTGCCTGGCATCGGCAACCGGGGCCGGCCGGTCAGATACGCCGACCCGGGCATCCGGCGCAGAGCCTCCACCACGAGCAGGGAGCCGGCAAGGGTGCCGAGATAGACGACGATGGTCGCCCACGGCGCGCCCAACACGTCCACCACCCACGCGACGTTGTTGCGTTGCGGGTAGAGGATGAAGAAGATCAGCAACGCATGGACCAGGAAGACGCTGAACGAGCGATTCGAGGCGTACTTCACCATGCGGTCGAAACGGGGGTGCTGCGCCGGTGATGGTCGGCCCAGTGCTGGCCGATCGCGTACAGGCACGCCACCGCGGCGACGAGGAACGGGAACAATGTGGGCTGAAAAGCGGCGCTCGCATCGATCGCCCGCTGATCATCACCCCACACCCGCCACCAGAAGTTGCCGAGGGCGAACAACCCGGTCACCGCCAGTGCGCTGAACAACCACCAGCCCTTGCCCTGTAGCCACAGCCGGATGTCGTCGAGATGGACCGCCGTCACCGCTCCCGCGAACACGAAGAACTGATACGGCACGAAGGTCGCGTAGTAGTGCCACCACACCCCGGCGATGCTCGCAGGTGGTTGCCAGTGCGTGATGACCGCAAAACATGCCCACTGCACTGCGGCGCTGACGGCGAGCAGCGCCAGGTGGCGCCCGCGCGTGCGGCGCACCAGCCACAGCACCAGCGGGAACAGCAGGTACACCTGCAGCATCACGAACAAGAAGTACATGTGGAACCCGGACAGGCCCCACTTGAGCAGATCCCAGAACTCCCCGAGGCTGCCGGGGATGTCACCGGTGCGCCCGTGGGCCCACATGTCCTCGACGGCCCAATACACAAAAGACCAGATCACAAACGGGAAGATGACCAGTTTCATCCGCCGGCGCCAGAAATCCACCGACCGGAAGTCGACCCGCTCGAAGTTCTGGTACATCAGCACGAAGCCGCTGAGCGCAAAGAACATGTTGCGGGTGAAGTGGAGCAGCAGGGTGGTCGAGTTGACCGGAACGCTGTCCCATTCGTCGGTTGTCGCGGTCAGGCAGTGCACAAAGATGACCAGTGAGAAGGTGGTTGCCCGGATCAGGTCGACGTGGTGCAGATACGCCCGCTTCGCGGTCGGCCGGGACGTGCTGGTGACAGTCCCAGCGCCTGCGGAATCGGCGGGGGTGGTGGCGGTCATCGTCGTACAGCATGCCGCATCCACCTGTGATTACCCTCCTCGGTGTCTGAGGGATTTGTCACGTCCACCTACTGTCCCTCTGGTGTGGAAAGGCTGTGCGAGATGATCCCCGACTGGGATGTGTTGACGTTGTTGCTGGTCGCGGCCCTTGCGGCGGGCTGGATCGACGCGGTGATCGGTGGTGGCGGCCTGGTGCTGATCCCGGCGATGCTCATCGCGTTCCCCACCGTGGCACCCGCCACCGCGCTGGGTACCAACAAGCTCGCGGCGATCTGGGGCACCGGCGCGGCCGCCATCGCGTTCTCCCGGGTGACCGCCGTCCCGCGACGCCTCGCCCTCATCTCCGTACCGATCGCCGGGGTGTGTGCGGCGGCCGGTGCCACCGCGGCGTCGCTGGTGTCGGCGGATGTGATCAGGCCGCTGGTGATCGTGCTGATGCTGGCGGTCGGGATCTTCGTGGCGTGCAGGCCCTCGTTCGGCCGGAGCGCCGGGTCGGGCGGCCCGCTGAGCCGCCGGCAGATGATCGCCGGATGTGTCGCGTTTGCGGTGATCGGTTTCTACGACGGCATCTTCGGCCCCGGTACCGGGATGTTCCTCATCATCGCGCTCACCGTGGTGCTCTCCCGGAGCTTCATCGAGAGTGCGGCGCTGGCCAAGATCGCCAACACCGCGACGAACCTCGGTGCCCTCGTGGTGTTCGCGATCCAGGGGCACGTGTGGTGGCAGCTCGGGCTGCTACTCGCGGTGGCCAACGTCGCGGGATCGCTGCTGGGATCGAGGACGGTGCTCAATCGAGGGTCGGGGGTGATCCGGGCCGCACTGCTCGTGGTGGTCGTGGTGATGTCTGCCAAGCTCGGCTGGGATCAGTTCGCGTAGTTCACTAGGCTCTGACCGTGGCAATGAGTCCCGGTGAGGATCAAAACCGACGGTTGCTGCGCGCCCGCGACGCGATGGACCGCGACTATGCTCAGCCACTCGACGTGCCCCGGTTGGCGGCCGTGGCACACATGTCCGCTGCCCACTTCACCCGAACCTTCCGGGCCACATTCGGGGAGACGCCGCACCGGTATCTGCAGCGCCGTCGCATCGAGCGAGCGATGAATTTGCTGCGCGATCCACTGCTGCCCGTCACCGACATCGCGGCGATGGTGGGGTTCGAGAGCCTCGGGACCTTCAGCCGGACGTTTCGAACCGTCGTCGGGGATTCGCCCAGCGGATTCCGGGCCACTGCCACGCCGGTGAAGGTGCCGGGATGTTTTGTCAGAACCTGGTCGAGACCGAGCAGTTTTGGATAAGCAGCGCGGCAACCCCTGCCCCTACCGTTGAGACATGTTCAAAAACATCAGCATTCACACGGTCATGGTTCTCGATCAGGACGAAGCACTCGACTTCTACGTCGGCAAACTGGGATTCGAGAAAAAGACGACGTCGACATGGGCTTCATGCGGTGGCTCACCATCGCCCTCCCCGGCGACCCGGATCGCCAGATCCTCCTCGAGGTCCCGGGCCCACCCGCCCACAGCGATGAGGTGGCCGCGACGGTCCGGGACCTCGTCACCAAGGGTGCGCTGGGGGCCGCCGCCATGCTGACCACGGACGACTGCCGAAAGACCTACGAAGAACTGTCCGCACTCGGTGTCGAGTTCACCGAGGAACCGACGGAGCAGCCCTACGGAATCGACTGTGCGCTGAGGGATCCCTTCGGCAACCACATCCGGATCACCCAACTGGCCACGGGCCCGGTGGAGATCTCCGACGACGACATCGCCCGCTGGAAGAGTGACGCGTAGACGGTCTCACCACCAACCGGGTAGAGCCCTCTGCATGTCGGCGGTGAGTGCGGGGACGAGGCTGCGGACAAACGTCGCACTCAGATGGTGAAAGTCGTGCCATAGCAGGATGTTCCCGACCACGGCGGGGCAGTATGTGTCGCTGCACATCGCGTCGGTGTAGTCGAGGAAACTCATGTTCGGGAACTGGGGCGCGATGTCCAGTGCGGGGTCGGTCGGTGACATCACCAGTGACCTTTCGACCCCGCACACGGACGGCTTCTTGCCCAGCGCAAGGCATTCCGGCGGACTCTCCTGGCCGACGGCCCAGGGGTTGTCGCGTACGGCGATCACCTTCTGCCCGCGGTCGCGGAACTCGGTGAAGATGTCGAGGTAGTCCTTGGGGACGAAGTCGCCGGTGACCTGACCTTCCACCGGGCGAGTGCTGTTGGTGAACACCACGTCTGGTCTGTCCACGGCCAGGCGTGCCATCACGTCACGCGACCACTCGTTGCATTGGTAGTACTTCTGGCCGAACCAGGTGAACACGTAGTCCGTGGTCAGCGGGCAGCCCACCTTGAGATAGGTGGTCACCTTGAACCCGTGCTGCCTGCCGATCGCATCAAGAGCGGTGATCCAGTACTCCGCGTGGGAGCCGCCCACCAGAGCCACAGTGCGGGTGGCGTTCACGTCGCCGTACACGCCGACCCTGATCGATCCGTCCTTCCAGCCGGAGATCACCGAGTCGTACGACGTGATGGGCCAATCCTTTTCGACCACCTGCGGACTCGGTTCGGGCTCCACCCGTGGCACCGGCACACCGTCGAGGAACGCGCGTGCGCCGGGATACAGGCGCGGATCGAGATTCTGGGTGTCCACCGTCATGTTCTGCACGTGCCGGTTCCAACTGACGATGCCCGCCCCGGCGACCACGGTGAGTACCAGCAGGACTGCCGTCAGCACCGTCGCCGACCGTCGCCACGGCGTCTTTCCGGCCCGGATCGGGGACTCGACGAATCTCGCGGTGGCCCAAGCCAAGAGCAGCGAGACCGCGATGATCCCGGCGCCCTCGACGATGTTCGCGCTGTCTTTGTATCGCCAGGTCAGGTAGAAGATCAGCAGCGGCCAGTGCCACAGATACAGGGCGTAGGCGATGGAGCCGAGCCAGACGATGGACGGGTGGGCGAGCCACGAACTGACCGCGCCGGGATCGGTGCTGTCACCGGGCGCGGTCTGGCGCGAGCCACTCCAGATCAGCAACAGGGTCGCGCCGACGGGCACCAATGCGAGCGTCGACGGATACTGCTGCACCCCGACGATCCACCACCCGCAGCTGATGATGAGCGCCAAAGCGATCAGGCCCAACAGGTTTCGTATCCACTGTGCCATCTTGAGCCGAGGCATCCACACGGCAAGGAGACCGCCGGCTATCGGTTCCCAGCAACGGGCGATGGTGTCGTAGTAGTTGAACGGCTGGTTGATCCCGTGCCGGTGGTGGGCCCACGCAAAGAGATCGCCGCGACAGCGAGCAGGGCGGCGAACACGATCCCGCGGATGACCTGCGGTTGGCGGAAGACATCGAATCTGAGTGCGAGCCCTCTCAGGACGCCGCCGAGCGCCAATGCGGCCAGCAACGTGACAACAAAGAACTGTCCCTGCACCGACATCGACCACAGATGTTGCATCGGACTGTTCGCCGAATCGGCGGCCTGGTAGTCCTGCGATGCCAGGGCGAGGTGCCAATTCTGGTAGTAGAGCGCCGAGGCGATGGCCTCGTCACCCAGCGGCGACCATCGGGTTCGAGGCATCAGCCACAGCGACAGCACCACGATGAACAGCAGCACCGTGAGAAGCGCGGGGAGGAGTCGTCGCGCGAGCCGCCAGAGGCGTGGCCCCGGATTGATCGCCGTCGTCCACCGAGCAGCGGGAGAACTGGTGGCCAGCACATGTTTGAGGAGCGACGCCACGAAGAAGTAGCCGGACAGGGTCAGGAAGACGTCGACTCCACCGGACACGCGGCCGAACCAGATGTGGAAGACGGCCACCAGGGTGATGGCGATGCCACGCAGTCCGTCGAGGTCGTGGCGGTACTCGGTGGACTTCTTCGATGGCGCACCGGACACGACTGGTGGGTCGGTCATGGTGGCGCTCACCGGGGGAATTGTTCCAGATGTTCACCCTCACGATGAGGTGGCGCTCTGGCCGCCCCCTTGATTTGTTGCCGGGCCGTATCCCGCGGCTCTCAGCATCGACAACATCTCCGACCGGGAACCGGCGCCGAGACGACGCCGGATCCTCGCGACGTGGTGTTCGACGGTCTTACCCGAGATGAACAGGCGGGCACCGATTTCGCGATAGGTCAGACCCAGCAGCAGGTTCCGGGCCACCTCGGCCTCGCGTTCGGTCAACGGACCGGCGGCCGGGTGTGCGGCATCGACATGCGTTGCGGTGGCCGCGACCGCTGGTGCGCCGACGAGCCGGGCGACCTGCAGCAGAGAGGTGGCCGCCTGGGTGTCGTCCACCCGGAGTGCGGCCTCGCCGGCGAGTCGAGCCGCGTCCCAGGGCAATCCGGCCTGCTCGAGCGCCGACGCGGCCTTCTTCACCTCGGCCACATCGGGTTGTCCTTGCAGCACCCGCAGCCACGCCCGGCCCGCGTCGGCAAGGGCCGCACCGAACGGTTCGCCTGCCGCGGCCTGACCGAGCTGGCGCGCATAGGGGACCAGGGCCGAGGGGTCGTCCGCGAGGATGGCGGCCTGCACGCCGTACCAACTCCATGACATCGACCACGCCGGCGGTGAACCCAGAGCCGCGAGCAAACGGTCGGCGGCCGTCACCAGGTGGGCGAGTCGCGCTGTGTCCTGCAATCGGACCGCCGCGAGCCACAACTCGCCGAGGGGGTGCAATGCGAACAGGTCCACCTCCATCTCGGCCACCGCGGGCACGGCGTCGCGCCACGCGGCGACGAGGGCACCCATGTCGCCGCGACGCCGGGCGATCGCCACGGCAAGGGCATGGGCTACCAGCTCGTCCCGAAGATTCTGGGGCGTGACCTCTCCGAGGATGTCCGCGGCGGTGGTCAGGTCGCCGCCGACCATCGCCGTCCATCCGAGGAGCAGTTGTTCGCGTGGAGTTTGATCGCAATCGCGCGACAGCGCGGCCTTCGCGCCGGCCAGGTCGCCACTGTGCAGACAGAGCAGCGCCGCGACGGCAGCGGCGGACTCGGGTTCGGCCCGCCGGTGCTGAGCGGAGAGGGACACTGCCCGCAGGATCGGTCCGAGGGCCGCGGCGGGCGACGACGTCAACGACGCAAGCAGGCCGGAGCTGAGCAGGGTTCCGCGGGCGTGGTCGGTGGTCGGAGGCGCGGCGTCCGCGGTTGCCGAGAACTCCTCGGCTCCTGGACGATCCCCGATCGCGAGCAGGGTCAGCACGCCGATCGTGGCGTCCGGTCCGGCGGCCTCTGGCCCCAGCCACCGGTAGAGGTCGGCCGATCGTGAATACGTTCCACGCCGTGCCGCGACCGCCGCGCCGATCCGGACGGCGTCACGGCGATCGGACGGTGAATCCGCGGCGAGGATGGTGTCGGCCAACCGGGTGGCGGTGTCGAGGTCGCCGGCCAGGGTTGCGGCATCGGCCAACGGAACCCGGACGACACCGGGGTCGGCACCGGCTGTGAGCGCTGCGTGCCAGAGGTCGGCCGCCTGGGCCGGGGGAGCGGTGCGGGCCGCCGACAGGAGGAGATCCGCGAGACGGCCGTCGACGACGCCCGAGCGGGCGGCGGAGAGGGCTCCGTCGACGGTCAGGGCCCCGCGGTCGAGCAGAGCGTCCACCAGCGAGCGATGGGTGGACGCGATCTGGTGCTCGCCCCGCACCGCTCGTAGAACCGGCAGAGCGGCGGGAAGGAACTCGTCGGTGCCGGTGAGGAAGCCAGAACCACGTGCCCGATCAAGGGCTTCGATGGCTGCGGTGGGGTCGAGACCCAGGGTGTCGGCGATGGTGTGTGGATCGGGCGACGGTTGCAGAGCCGCTACGGTCAGTACGTCGTGCGTGGTGGGATCAAGCGCGCGCAGCCGTTCGTGCTGCCACTTCGCGATCGCCTCCCGGGCAACCCGTTCGTCGCCGGCGGGGTCGGCTCGCAGGACGTCGAGGGCGGTGTCGATGGCTGCGCGGTTCCCCCCGGCGGTACGGCGGATGACGTCGGCCACGGGTGCGGACACGGTCCCGCCTGAACGGGCGATGATCGCGGGCGTGGGCAGTGGGCCCAGCTTGATGTCGGTGCCGAGGGCGGAGAACGTTCGCTGCACCTGCCGGATGTTGTTGTCGGACAGGCGCGGTTCGGCGGCGGCGATCACCGTGAGGTCGCCACGGTCGGCGAGGTCGGTGAGGCGGCTCAGGGTGCCGGTTTCCCAGTGGTGCACGTCGTCGACGATGACGGCGCAGCCGGGCGGGGTGGCCTCATCCTCCGGGAGTGTCGTGAAAACCTGTGTGCCGGAACGGTTCAGCAGACGACGGCATTGCTGCAACAGGTCTGATTTACCGCTCCCGGCGACGCCGGTGACAAACGCGAGTACCGGACCGCCGGCGTGTACGGCGGACAGCAACGCTTGTGCGGCAGGCATTCCGGTGAACGCGGTGGCTCCGGGGAGGCGGTTCACCGGACTGCGGCCGACCGCGACATCACCCGCCGATTCCACCGAGGAGTCCACCAACTGCCGCGCCCGTGCCGCCGAGGACCTGGCCCGGCACACCGAGCAGTCCGCCACCGGGGTTGGGGGCCGGTGCGGGCGCAGGCTCCGGGGCCGGTGCGGGAGCCGGCGCGGGGGCAGGAGCAGGAGCCGGTGCGGGGGCAGGAGCCGGCGCGGGGGCAGGTGCGGGAGCCGGAGCTCCTCCACCGGGGGCCGGTGCGGGAGCCGGCGCACCGTTCTGCGGAGCGGTCGGGGCACCCGGCGCGGCGGGGCCGGGGGCAGCCGTACCGCCTCTGGGTGCCACGGTTGTGGGGCGTCCGTCTGCGCCGGTGGTGACCGTGCCCGGGGTCCTGCTGCCGGTTCCGCCACTCGTGTCGGACGAGGACCCGGCGGGCGAGCCGTCGGGGGCAGTCGAGGAAGCGGTCGGTGAACTCGTCACGGACGACTCTGCCGCGGCGGGCTTGGGCCCTTCGTCGTCGGTCAGAGCAGTGCCCACCGAGAGTCCACCGGCTGTGAGCAGAGCGATCGCTGCGGCGACTCCGACCACGATGGCGGTGCGCTTGCCCCGCGACATCGAGGCGGGCTCGACCTTGACGGTGCGGGGAGCCGGGGTGAGTGCGTGCGCGCCGGCGGGAACGAGCTCATCGGAAGCCGATGCATGCGCCGGCACGACCACGACCGACGCGGCCGCGGCCGCCTTCGCCGCGGTGTGGGCGATGAGCGCGGCGCCGGTGGCGGTGGTGGTCGCCGGGTCGTTGTTGACAGCGACCGGGATACGCAGCATCGACGACGCCAGCTCACTGACAAGAGGAGTGGCCGAACCGCCGCCGGTGAGCAGGATCGTGGAGACCGCGCCCAGCTCGATGTCGGCGAGTTGCAGGGCCTCGATCACCAGGGCCATCGAGCTCGCCAGGGGTGCCCGCAATAGGTCTTCGAGCTCGGACCGGACGAGCCTGGCCTCGGTGCGAATCCCCGGAAGATCGATGGAGACAACGGTTTCGGTGTCGGAGGACAGCGCCTCGCGGGCCGCCGCACAGCGAACCCGGAGTTCGGCCAGGCCCTCCATCGTCGCCGCATCGAACGGGTCGATGGCATCGGTGGCACCCACTGATTCGAGCACATGACCGAGAACGAGATGGTCGAACTGGGCGCCGCTGATCTCTTCGGACCTCAGCGGGCGGCCGACGATCATCGGGTCGGCGCCGGTGCGCACCACCGCCACGTCGAGTGATGAACCACCGAGGTCGTACACGACGGTGACGCCGTCGAGCTGACCCTTGTGTTCGGCGAGCGCGGCAACCGCGGCGATCGCCTCGGGAACCACGGTCACCTCGGGCATGTCCTGCCGGGCGGCGGCCGCGCGCAGGGCCTCGACGGTGTAGTCCTGCCATTCGTTCGGGCAGGCGAGCACGATCGCGTCGGCATCCCAGGCGCCGGCGTCGGCGGCGAGAGCGGCCATCGCAGCGGCGTAGAGATCCTCACCGGTGTACTGGCGACCGTCGTCGGTCACCAGGGCAACGGGATCACCCACCCGCTCGGTGAAACCGCCGACCCGGTACGGCCCCGGCCGGTCGACGAGTTCGGGAGAGGCGTCGGGCGCCAACTCCAGAATCGGGCCGCGCACGAGCGCAGTACCGAGGCCATCGTCGGTACCGGGCACTGCAACACATGTGGTGCTGCCGATCTTCAAACCGAGCGATGTGGTCATGGTCTGCCGACTCCTCTGGTGCGCCTACGGCATCGACTCACCCTGTGATGCCCATCTCCCATGATGTCGCCGCAGGTAGGGATGGTGTTACCGGTTCGGCGGGTGGTCGCGGATGTGCGGGGTCGATCCCCTAGACCCCCTAATGCACCGGGGGCTTCCCCTAACGCCCCCATCAGCGACGAAGGGGGCGTTGGCCCGTTGGGCCGGGTCCGCAGAACTCATAGCGTGGAGACAATCTCAGCGGACCCACCTGGATCCGCCCGGCAACAGGAGAACGCCATGCCCAGCAACGCAGTACTCAGATTCATCCTCGGCCTCCTCCGCGACGAGAAAGCCGCCAACGCCTACTGCCTGAACCCGCAGGGCGCGCTGAACGCGGCCGGCCTGCCCGAGCTCTGCCACGCCGACATCGTCGCCGCGGCACCGATGGTTGCCGAATCCGGACTGTTCGCGGGTGGGTCGCGGTTGACCAACATCATCAATGCCGGCAACGGCGGTGGGGGCATCGGAGCGATCAACGTCGGCGCGATCGGTGGCGGCCTCGCCGTCGGCGGGCTGCAGCTCGGGAACATCGACTTCGGCGACGTGAACTTCGGTGACATCGACCTCGGTGGCTTCGAGTTCGGGAACATCGACTTCGGGAGCATCAACTTCGGGAACTTCGGCAACTTCGACTTCGGTGCAATCGATCTGGGCAACATCGACCTCGGGCTCATCGATCTCGGAGGTCTCGACCTCGGCGGGATCAACTTCGGTGACCTGGACTTCGCCGGGCAGCTCGCGGTGGTGCTGGCGGCGGCACTCGCAGGTGGTGTGGCGGTCGGCGGTGAGATCGCTGCCGGTCTCGGCGTAGCCATCGGCGCCATCGTCGGCGGCATCCTGGACCTCAGCGGTGGCCTCGGGGCGATCTTCGACCTCGACGGCGTACTGGACATCGGTGCAACCGTGGCAGCTGTCCTCGGCGCCGGACTCGGCGTCACCGGTGAACTGACCGCAGGCCTGGCCGCAGCGATCAACGCCGCTCTGGCCGTGGTCGGAGGCCTCGACCTCGACGCAGCACTCGGCTTCGCCACCGTCATCGGCGGTGCGCTCACCGCGGCGCTCGAACTCGGTGGCGCCCTTGCCGCCGGCATCGGTGCGGCCTTCGGTGCGGTGATCGGCGGCGCGATCGGACTCGGTGGTGCCCTCGCGGCGAACCTGGCCGCCGCACTCGCGGCCGGTCTCGATGCCGGACTGGCCCTGGGCGCAGCGCTCACCGGCGTCCTCGGCCTCGGTGCCGGTCTGGCCGCCCAGTTCGGTGCGGTCCTCGCCGGTGTCCTCGACGTCACCGGCGCGCTCACCGGTGCACTCGCCGGACTACTCGATGCGAACCTGCTGCTGGCCCTCGCCGGCGGCCTGACGGCGACCCTGCAGGGTGCGCTGGCCGCGGCCCTGGCCGTCGGGGGTGACCTCGCCGGAGAGTTCGGATTGGCCCTCGGAGCGCTGCTCGGTGCCGCAGTCGAACTGGCCGGTGCCCTTGATCTCGAGGCCCTTCTTGCCGTCGATGGTGCCCTGGCTGCTGCGCTGGCCGGTGTCCTCGGACTCGGCGGCGGTCTGACCGTCGTACTGGCTGGGGCTCTTGATGCCGCCCTCGGCGCATTCGGCGCGGTCGACCTCGCTGCGCTGCTCGCCGGCGGTGCCGAACTGGGCCTGGCGCTCGGAACCGCTCTCGCCGGTGTGCTCGCAGTCGGCGGGGAGATCGCTGCCGGACTGGGCCTTGCCCTCGGTGGTGTGCTCGGCGGACTTCTCGAAGCAGACTTCGGCGCCCAGCTGGCCGGTCTGCTGGCCGGTGGCCTGGACCTGGGACTCGCACTCGGCGCGATCCTCGAAGGAGCTCTCGGACTGGGCGCTGTCGCCGACATCGCGGCAGGTTTCGGAGCTGCGCTGGCCGCGGCCTTCGGAGCCGGCAGCCTGCTGGCCGCCGACCTGACCGCACTGCTGGCCGGCGGACTCACCGCGACCCTGCAGGGCGCGCTTGTTGCCGTGTTGGCGGCCGGTGGTGACCTGGCAGGCGAGTTCGGTCTCGCGCTCGGTGGTGTCCTCGGTGCCGCGCTCGAACTGGCCGGCGCCGCAGATCTCGAAGCGCTCCTGGATGTCGACGGCGCACTGGCCGCGGCACTGGCCGGGGTGTTCGGACTCGGTGGCGGTCTCGCCGCCGGCCTGACCGGAGCGTTCGAAGCCGCCCTCGGCGCGTTCGGCGACCTCGACCTCGCCGCATTGCTCGCAGGCGGAGCCGACCTCGGTCTGGCCCTCGGCACCGTGTTGTCGGGTGTGCTGGCTGCCGGAGGCGAAGTCGCCGCCGGGCTGGGTCTTGCCCTCGGTGGTGCGATCGGTGGATTGCTCGACGCCGACTTCGGCGCACAGCTCGCCGGGCTGCTGGCCGGCGGCCTCGACCTCGGGCTCGCGCTCGGCGCAATTGTGGGTGGCGCGCTCGGACTGGACGGAGCCGCGGAGATCGCCGGCGTCTTCGGTGGCGTGCTCGAAGCCGCACTCGCCGCCGGCGGCGTGATCGGGGCCGACCTCACCGCACTGCTGGCAGGTGGCCTGGCCACCGAGCTCGCTGCGGCATTCGCCGGAGTGCTGGCTGCCGGTGGCGCATTCGGTGCCGAGTTCGGAGGCGTTCTCGGCGCTGTGATCGGCGCGGTCGGCGACCTCGACGCCGGTCTGGGAGCCGAACTCGTCGCCGGACTGACCGGCGCTCTGGGCCTCGACGCCGTCCTCGACACCGATCTCGGTGCCGAGGTGGCGGCTGCGCTCGCTGCCGGTGGCGCACTGGCCGCCACCGTCGGAGCGACGCTGGGAGCAACGATCGGCGGAGCGCTCGAAGGCGCGCTGGCCGGTGAACTCGCCGGACTGCTCGAAGGCGGCCTCGACCTCGGTGGCGCACTGGGTGTGGTCCTGGACGGCGCACTCGACATCGACGGCGGTCTTGCCGGCGAGTTCGGCGCAGTCCTCGGTACCGCGCTCGGCGCGGCCGGCCTGGTCGCAGCCGACCTCGGTGGACTCGTGGAGACGGAAGTCGGTGCCGGGATCGGCACTGCGCTGGGTGCAGGCGGCGCGCTGGTCGGCGGAATCGACGGAGCCCTCGATGCCGGTGCGGCCGGTGGACTCGCCGCCGCTGCTGCCCTGGTCGGCGGCCTCGAAGCGGCCGGTGATGCGGGCATCGCCGGAGGACTCGGCGCGGGCGCCATCGCAGGCGGCGGTGTGGAGACCGCAGTGGGTGGTGTTGTCGCCGCAGGCGGCGGATTGATCGCCGATGCCGACACCTCGGCGAACGCGCTGCTGGGTGCGGCCACCGACATCGATGCAGGTCTTGTCGGCGCGGTCGGCGGTGCTGCTGGCGGTGACCTCGACGCAGGTGGTGCCATCGGCGGCGTGGTCGGCGGTGACGCCGCAGGCGGTCTGGGACTGGGCGGCGGCGTCGAGTCCGTGCTGACGGGTGGGGCTACCGGTGAGCTCGAGAATGCTCTCGACGGCGTGGCCGGGCTCGGCGGCGGTGTTGGTGCTCCTGCACCGCTGGATCTGACGGCGGACGCGGGTACCGGACCGGCCGAGGTGACCGGAGATGTGACCGGCGGAGTGGCCGACACCACCACCGGAGTGGTCGGAGGAAACGCAGGCGGCTGGTCGGACATCGACGCCGACAACGCATTCGGCACCGGTGACACCGGACTCACCGGGGCGCTCACCGGTGACAGCGGACTGACGGGCGGACTGCTCGGCGGAGCCGACGCCGACACCACCACCGACGGAAGCGGACAGGTCGACGCGGGCGGCGCCCTCGACGACTGACGGACAAGACCCGAACTCGACAACATGGACGAGGGGTGTTGTCGCTGACCCTGTAACACCATCGGTCCCGCACACGGTTACGTGTGCGGGACCGATGTGGTTGTGTTCTCGGTAGACCCTTCATCATTTCGACGACCAGCAGACCGGATGACCGATGAAAAGCGCCTCAGCATGAAGAGCATCGCCGGATCGTCGGCCCCGCCCGCCGACGGTGCACCCGAAGGCGCTCAGCCGGGCCGGCTGGGCGAGCTGTTGGGCCGGATGGGTCAGATCGCTGCCAAGTCCGGACGGCAGGACCTGGTGGACCGGCTCGAGGGCGCCCGCACCCGGGTCACCGATCCGCGCGTACGGATCGTGGTGGTGGGGCCGCTCAAGCAGGGCAAGAGCCAGTTCGTCAATTCTCTGCTGAACGTCGAGGTGTGTTCGGTCGGGGACGACGAGACCACCGCCGTGCCCACTCTCGTGCAGAACGGGCAGCAGCCGTCCGCCGAACTGGTTCTCGCGCAACCGGGCAGTGACCCCGTGCGCACCCCGTTGCCGATGGACCAGCTCACCTCCGTGACCCCCGACCACCCGCTGGCCGAGGGACGCGACATCACCCGGCTCGAGGTCAACGTCCCCAGCCCGCTGCTGGCCGACGGCCTGGTGCTTGTCGACACCCCTGGCGTCGGTGGACACGGGAACCCGCACGCCGCAAGCACTCTCGGGCTGATCCCATCCGCAGACGCGGTTTTTGTGGTGTCCGACGCAAGCCAGGAGTTCACCGAGCCCGAGATCTCTTTCCTTCGCCAGGTGATGACGCTGTGCCCGACCGTCGCCTGCCTGATCACCAAAACCGACCTGTATCCCCACTGGCGTCAGATCGTCGACGCCGACCGGGCACACCTCGAGCGCGAGGGACTCGACGTCCAGCTGCTGCCGGTGTCGTCGATGCTGCGTTCGCACGCACTGCGTCTCGGCGACGACTCGCTCAATGTCGAGGCCGGGTTCGTGGAGGTGTACCGATTCCTCCGGGAGCGGGTGGTCGCCCGGGCCGACCACTCGACTCGCGAATCAGTGGCCCTGGACCTGCGTTCGGTGTCCGAGCATCTGGCCCTCACCCTGGGCAGTGAACTCGCGGCGATGCGCAGTCCCGAGACGGCCGCCGCGGCGGTCGCTGAACTCACCCGAGCCAAAACTGCCGCCGAGGACATGCAGAAGCGGTCGTCGCTGTGGCAGCAGACCCTCACCGACGGCATCACGGACCTCGCCGCCGACATCGACCATGACCTGCGAGACCGGTTGCGCGCCATCACCCGCGAGGCCGAACAGGCTGTCGACGAAGGTGATCCGGGCAAGGACTGGCCGCAGCTCACCGAATGGCTCGAGGACCAGATCGCGGTGGCTGTCGGCGACAACTTCGTGTGGGCGCACGAGCGGGCGGTGTGGCTCGCCGAACGGGTGGCCGAGCACTTCGCCGAGACCGCCGAAGCCAACTTGCCGCGCCTCGACATCACCGACATCGACGGCATCTTCGATCCGGTCACCGAACTCTCCGACCTCGAGTCCGGGAAGGTCGGCATCACTCAGAAAGTGCTGATCGGTATGAAGGGCTCCTATGGCGGAGTGCTGATGTTCGGCCTCATCGGCACCTTCGCCGGGCTCGCGTTGATTAACCCGATCTCGGTCGGGGCCGGACTCCTGCTGGGCACTAAGGCATACAAGGACGACAAAGAGGCGCGCACCAACGAACGGCGGAACAAGGCCAAGGCCTCCATCCGCAAGTTCACCGACGACGTCAGCTTCCAGGTCGGCAAGGAATCCAAGGATCGGCTTCGCCACATCCAGCGGACGTTGCGTGACCATTTCACCCAGGTCGCCGAGCAGTCGGCACGGTCGATAGGTGACTCGCTGCAGGCGGCCCAAGAGGCCGCGGCGATGGCCAGCTCCGAACAGCGAACCCGGACCGCCGAACTCGAGCAGGAGCTCAAAGCTGTTGCGGCGCTGCGAAAGGTGGCGTTGCAGCTGGACCCGGCCATCGAGGCCACGGGGGGCGCTGCGGCAACCCCGGCGGTCAAATCGGCACCGGCGGATCGGGCCGTGGAGTGAGTACCCTCGACCGCGCCCGCGATCTGCTCGACGCCGCCGAGAAGGTGTGCGGAGGTGATCGCTGGGCGGCCGCCCGGCTGGCCGACTGTTCCGACCGACTCGACGAACCCCTGCGTATCGCCATCGCGGGTTCGTTGAAGGCGGGCAAGTCGACCCTGCTCAACGCGATGGTCGGCCAGGACATCGCACCGACCGACGCCACCGAGTGCACCCGGGTGGTCACCTGGTACCGGCGCGGAGTCAATCCCAAGGTCACCGCCCGGTACGACGGCGAGCGATCGGCCGGGATCCCCGTGTTGCGCCGAAATGGCCACCTCACCTTCGACTTCGGCGATCTGACCGCCGAACGCGTCGACCGCCTCGATGTCGAGTGGCCGGCGAGGGCGCTGCGGTCGATGACCATCATCGACACCCCGGGTACGGCGTCGCTGTCGCGGGACGTGTCCGCACTGACCGTCGACATGCTCACCCCCGAAGACGGTGAATCAGGAGCAGACGCAGTGGTCTACCTGCTGCGCACGCTCACCAGTACCGACACCGCCTTCCTTGGCAGGATCGGGGAGTCCATCGGCGGCGAGTCCGGGCCACTCGGCGTGGTCGGTGTGGTGTCGCGGGCAGACGAGGTCGGCGCGGGCCGGGTGGACGCGATGATGTCGGCCAAACAGGTTGCGGCGCGGTTCGCCACCGAGCTCGAACGCACCGGCCTCTGTCAGGCGGTGGTGCCGGTCGCGGGCTTGCTGGCTCTCGGCGCGCGCACCCTGCGACAGGTCGAGTACTCGGCGTTCGTCGCGTTGGCTGCCGTTGCGCCCGAAGAACTCTCGCTGGCGATGCTCTCGACCGACCGATTCATCCGGCAAGATACCCCGCTGCCCGTCGAGCCTGGTCTGCGTGCGGAGTTGCTCGACCGCTTCGGTATGTACGGCATCCGGATGGCTGTCACCCTGATTCGGCTCGGAACGCCCGACTCACCCACTCTGGCAACCGAACTGGTCGACCGTAGCGGCCTCACCGAACTCCGGCAGATCATCGATGTGCAGTTCGGGCAGCGCGCTGATCAACTCAAGACCCACACCGCCCTGATCGCCCTGGAACGCATTCTTGCGAACTATGATTCGGCCGAGACCGAAGAGCTGCGCAAGGCGACGGCGCGCATGCTGGCCGATGTTCACGGCTTCGCCGAGCTGCGGTTGCTCGGCAAACTGCGCACCGGGGGCATTCAGTTGCCGCCCCAGGACCGCGACGACCTGCAACGCATCATCGGTGGCTCCGGCATTGAACCCTGGGCTCGCCTCGGTATCGCACCCGACGACAGCGTCGATCTGCATCGCAAGGCCGCTATGGAAGCGGTGCGGCGCTGGCGTACCCGTGCCGCCCATCCGCTGTTCGACCGGCCGACGGCAGTGGCGTGCACGGTCGCCGCCCGCAGTGCCGAAGGCATTCTCGCCGAGCTCGATTCGCAGTGACGACGCCGTGACGCGCCTGCGTTTCGACGGCGACATCTCCGGGATGGGCACCACTGCGGGCGTCCGTATCGTGGTGGGGCACTGGCCGACATCACATCTGGGCGACTTCGCCGACGTGATGGTCGAGTTCGCCGACGGCGACCGGCTGCTCATCGCACCGAGTGATGAGGTGCGCGACTTCGTCACCGCCACCTACCATTTCGACCGCAGCGTGATCGCCGACGTGACCTACGAATCGGTCGGCTCGCAGGTGTCGGTGCGGGCGGGCGACCTGGAGTTGTCGTTTGTCGTCGGCGCGCCGACCCTGCTCGGGCGGCTTCTGTCAGTGATGCCGCGTGCCGTGGTCACCGCGCCGTGGTTCTGTGCCGTCAGCGACCCGATCGCCCGGGTGTTCCTGCGCGGTGTGCGAACCCGTGGCTCAGCAGGCGGAGGTCGCCGCGAGTACTACGGCGCGCGGGGTCAACGGCGCATCGAGTCGGTGGTGGCGGGGTGGCAGGGCAACGACCTCGGCGGATTGACCGACGTCGACCCACCGGTTCGTTTCGGCTTCGGTTCCACCCCGAAGAAGCCTGCGATGACACTGATCACCACCACGATCGACGAGCGCTAGCGCCGGTCGTCAGCGCCCCCGGTCTGCAGCGACCCCGGTTTCAGCGACGGATCGGCGCGGACCCCAGCCATCGGCTGATTGCCGGGGCGAACAGCAGTGCGGTGGCGACGGCTGCTCCTGCCGCAATTGCGAGCGGCAGCCATCCGGCCGCAGCGCCGAGGACGTCGCGGGCCGGGTCGATGACCGTCCAGAACGCGACCGCCCCGATCACCGCGACCACACCGATGGTCGCGAGGAGGCTCCGGCTCGACGGCACACGGTCACGCAGCCGGAGAATCCCGAACAGGCCGCACGCCAACACGAGAAACGCCACCACACCACTGGCGATCATCGCGATCTTCACGCTGTCGGCGAGTTCCTCCGGGGTTGCCGACAGATTGTCCTCGGCGAGTGAGCGGGTCAGTTCGGCGCGCACGTCGGCGTGGTCGAAGCCCACCATCGCGGCCGTCATCACCAGGGCCACCAGGGTGAGCAGCCAGATCACCGCCGCGATGTCGAGAACCCGGGGCCGCTCGTCAGGGATCGGGTCGTGCAGGGGTTCGATCCGGATCTCGGGACGGGCCGGACGGGGGCGCGGAGGAATCGGATCGGGCGGTGTCACGGTCTGAGCGTAACGAGCCTGCCGCCCCCACCGTGGACTTCCGGAGGCAATGGCCGACCTTGAGTCGGTTCGACTCAACTATTTGAGATAATCGGGAACAGTTTGCGCACTTGGTCCGTTACACCTCTCGAGAGACCTGAGCCGCGAAGACTCAACCCGGTTTGACGTGAATGGCATCGACCGGTAACAGTTGAGTCGATCGCGCTGAGGTTTCAGACCGAGAACCACAAACGTGAACAGATTGTGCGCGCACGGTTGCGCCGCACTGCTTATAGGAGGCAACAAATGGCTCGTGCTGTTGGAATCGACCTGGGTACCACCAACTCGGTGGTCTCTGTGCTCGAGGGTGGCGAACCCACCGTTATCGCCAACGCCGAGGGCGCCCGCACCACCCCGTCGGTGGTTGCATTCGCCCGCAACGGCGAGGTTCTGGTCGGACAGCCGGCCAAGAACCAGGCAGTCACCAACGTCGACCGCACCATCCGTTCGGTCAAGCGCCACATGGGCGAGGACTGGACCACGTCCATCGACGACAAAAACTACACGCCACAGGAGATCAGCGCTCGCACGCTGATGAAGCTCAAGCGCGACGCCGAGAGCTACCTGGGCGACGAGGTCGTCGACGCGGTCATCACCGTCCCGGCGTACTTCAACGACGCCCAGCGTCAGGCCACCAAGGAAGCCGGCCAGATCGCCGGCCTCAACGTGCTCCGCATCGTCAACGAGCCCACCGCCGCCGCATTGGCGTACGGCCTGGACAAGGGCGAGAAGGAACAGACCATCCTGGTGTTCGACCTCGGTGGCGGCACCTTCGACGTCTCGTTGCTGGAAATCGGCGACGGTGTCGTCGAGGTCCGGGCGACCTCCGGCGACAACCACCTCGGTGGTGACGACTGGGATCAGCGTGTCGTCGACTGGCTCGTCGACAAGTTCAAGGCGCAGAACGGCATCGACCTGACCAAGGACAAGATGGCCCTGCAGCGTCTGCGTGAGGCCGCAGAGAAGGCGAAGATCGAACTGTCCTCGGGACAGAGCACTTCGATCAACCTGCCCTACATCACGGTCGATGCGGACAAGAACCCGCTGTTCCTCGATGAGCAGCTCACCCGCAGCGAGTTCCAGAAGATCACGAACGACTTGCTCGAGCGCACCCGTGCGCCGTTCCAGGCCGTGGTCAAGGACGCCGGCATCGCAGTCGGCGACATCGACCACGTCGTGCTGGTCGGTGGCTCCACTCGTATGCCCGCCGTCAGCGACCTGGTTCGCGAACTGACCGGTGGCCGTGAGCCCAACAAGGGTGTCAACCCTGATGAGGTCGTGGCCGTCGGTGCCGCACTGCAGGCCGGTGTGCTCCGCGGTGAGGTCAAGGACGTCCTGCTCCTCGACGTCACCCCGCTCTCGCTCGGTATCGAGACCAAGGGCGGCGTGATGCACAAGCTGATCGAACGCAACACCACCATCCCGACCAAGCGGTCGGAGACCTACACCACGGCAGAGGACAACCAGCCGTCGGTGCAGATCCAGGTGTATCAGGGTGAGCGTGAGATCGCCTCGCACAACAAGCTGCTCGGTTCGTTCGAACTGGCCGGTATCGCTCCTGCACCGCAGGGTGTCCCGCAGATCGAGGTGACCTTCGACATCGACGCCAACGGCATCGTGCACGTCACCGCCAAGGACAAGGGAACCGGCAAGGAGAACACCATCCGGATCCAGGACGGCTCGGGCCTGTCCAAGGACGAGATCGATCGGATGATCAAGGACGCCGAAGCGCACGCTGACGAAGACCGGAAGCGTCGCGAAGAGGCCGAGACCCGCAATCAGGCGGAGTCGCTGGTCAACCAGACCGAGAAGTTCCTCAAGGAGTCGGACGACAAGGTCCCGGCCGAGCTCAAGACCAAGGTCGAAGGCTCGATCGAGGGCGTGCGCGAGGCTCTCAAGGGCAGTGATCTCGGTGCCGTGAAGTCGGCGGTCGAGAAGTTGACCACCGAGTCGCAGGAACTGGGTCAGGCCATCTACGCCAACGCTGCCGCCGAAGGCGAAGGAGCAGCCGCAGCCGGCGGCGCCGACGATGTCGTCGATGCCGAGGTTGTGGACGAAGGTGCTGACAACGCCGCCGGAGAGACCAAGTGACGGGTCCGGAAACCGATCCGGCGACCGCCACGGAGGAAGCTCCTCCGGCCACGGATGCCGCGGACGCGCCCGTAGACGGCGCAGACGCAGCACCCGCTCCGGAATCGGATGACACGGTGGATGCGGCGATCGACGACGCAGTCGCCGATGTCACGGGCTC
The DNA here is from genome assembly GCF_023051145.1 of Williamsia sp. DF01-3. Taxonomy (NCBI): domain Bacteria; kingdom Bacillati; phylum Actinomycetota; class Actinomycetes; order Mycobacteriales; family Nocardiaceae; genus Williamsia; species Williamsia sp. DF01-3. The sequence continues at coordinate 4,915,437 of NZ_JALKFS010000005.1, read as the reverse complement.
GGACAAAGAGTCCGAGTTGCTCGCCGACCTGCAGCGTGTGCACGCGGAGTACGCCAACTACCGGCGTCGCGCCGAGCGCGAGAAGGTCAGCGCGCAGCAGTACGGCAAGGGTGATCTCATCAAGTCGCTGCTGCCCGTTCTCGACGACCTGGACCGCGCCCGTGCGCACGGTGACCTCGAAGCGGGCCCGCTACGTGCGGTGGCCGATAAGATCACCGAGACACTCACCGCGGCCGGTCTCGCCTCGTTCGGGGCCGAGGGCGACGAGTTCGACCCGGCGTTGCACGAAGCGGTGCAACATGAAGGTCAGGGATCGAATCCGGTGATCGGAACGGTGTACCGGCAAGGTTTCCGTCTCGGCGACCGGGTACTGCGCACCGCCATGGTCGTGGTGGTCGACGGTCCGGAACCGGCAGTACAGACCCCTACGGGTCAGACCGACGAAGAATGAGCATTCCGGCCCAGGCGCACCGCGCCTGGGCCGGGATCGCTACCAAGACTTTTGCAGAGAACGAGATTTGAGAAAGAGAAGGAGGTGACGCCTGGTGGCTCCTCAACGTGAGTGGCTCGAACAGGACTTCTACAAAGCGCTGGGCGTTGCATCCGATGCGTCCGCCGACGACATCAAGCGGGCCTACCGCAAGCTGGCGCGCGAACTGCATCCAGATGCGAACCCGAACGACCCGGCTGCCGAAGAACGCTTCAAGCTGGTTTCCGAGGCGCACAGCGTGCTGTCCGACCCCGCCAAGCGCAAGGAGTACGACGACACCCGGCGCATGTTCGCCGGCGCGCGCGGTCGCGGTGGTGCTGCCGGATTCCCCGGCGGCTACGGCACCACGGCCGGTGGTCAGGAGTTCAACCTCAACGATCTGTTCGGCGACGCGGCGGGCGGACCGGCCGGCGGCGCAGGTGGATTCAGCGACCTGTTCGGTGGCCTGTTCAACCGCACCGCCACCCCCGTGGCACCCAGACCCGCAGTCGTCGCGGCAACGACCTGGAAACCGAGACCACGCTGACCTTCAAAGAGGCGGCGCTGGGTACCTCGAAGACCATCACCATCACCAGCTCGGCGCCGTGCACGAACTGTCATGGCAGTGGCGCGAAGCCCGGCACCAGTCCTCGGGTGTGCCCCACCTGCAACGGCGCCGGCGTCGTCAGCCGCAATCAGGGCGCATTCGGATTCAGCGAACCGTGTTCGGACTGCCGCGGCACCGGATCCAAGATCGACGATCCGTGCCCGGTGTGTGAGGGCGACGGCGCCACGGTCCGTACCCGCCCGATCACCGTGCGCATCCCGCCCGGTGTGTCCGACGGTGGCCGGATCCGGCTGGCCGGGCAGGGCGAAGCGGGCCTGCGCGGCGCACCGTCGGGCGACCTGTACGTCAGCGTCCACGTCTCGCCCGACCGCACCTTCACCCGCAGCGGCGACGACGTGAAGGTGACCCTCCCGGTGACCTTCGCCGAACTGGTCCTCGGCACCACGGTGTCGGTACCGACACTCGACGGCAGCGTCGGGTTGAAGATCCCGCCGAACACCGTCGACGGACGCACCCTGCGGGTTCGCGGCCGCGGTGTCGCCAAACGGGCAGGCGGCGCCGGCGATCTGTTGGTGACCGTGAAGGTTGCAGTGCCGCCGAAGCTCGACGACGCGGCCATCGAAGCTCTTGGCAAGTACGCCGCGGCAGAAAAGGCCAGCGGTTTCGACCCGCGTGCGAATTGGGGTAAGTGATGAGCTCCCGCCGTGAAGAACGTGAATCCGCAGAACAATCGGCGCGGATGTTCGTGATCTCGGTGGCCGCCGAACTGGCCGGCATGCATGCGCAGACACTGCGCACCTACGACCGCCTCGGGCTCGTCACCCCCCAGCGCGCGGCGGGTGGCGGGCGGCGGTACTCCAGTCGCGACGTCGAACTGCTCCGCGAGGTGCAGCGACTGTCGCAGGACGAGGGTGTGAACCTGGCCGGCATCAAGCGCGTGATCGAGTTGACCAACCAGGTCGACGCGCTGCAGAGCCGGATCCGTGAGCTGGAGGCAGAGGTCGCCGCCCATCGCGCGAGCAGTCGCGGCGAGCTCGTCCCGATGCCGCGAACCAGCGCGTTGGTCGTGTGGAAGCCGCGCCGCGAGCGCGGCGACAGATGAGCACGGTATCGGCAGGAGTCGATTCCGCCTCGCATTTCGTGAGTTTCGGTAACAGCGCCTTGGATGAGAGCGATACTCAGGTATGAGCCAGGTACTCGGGATTTCGATCACCGACCTGGAGATCGCCTCGGTGGTCGTCGATTCCGGCACCGGTGAGGTATTGGCCCGCAACTTCGTTGAGTTGACGGGCCCTTCTCCTGAGATCGCCTTCGACGCGATCTATCAGTTGGTCGAGTCCGCACCCATCACGCCATCGGCGATCACCATCGCCTGCTCCGACAGCGGAATGCAGTTGGCGATCGACGACATCCTCGCCGCGAAAGTTGTACCCGACTTCATCCTGCCGCCGAACCCGGCAGCCGATTCCTCGGTCGCGCCCATCAAACCCGCATGGTTCGCGCGCACGACCGTCGTCGGGACCCCACTCGCGTTCGCCGAGCTCGCGACCACTCAGTTCGGTTCACGCGGTGTTGTGGTGGTTGCCGACCTCGACACCACCGGGGCCCTGTTCACCGGCCAGTCCGTCGCCCTCATCGACACCTCGGCCCGCACCGTCGTGGGGGCCAGTGCGGTGTCCGGATTCGGCGAACGGCTCCCGGTCACCGAGCCCGAGGGTGCGCAGACCCTCGCCGACGCGATCGCGGTCATCCCCAACCCCAGCAACGCCGTCCACGGAGTTGTGGTGGTGGGCCCGGGCGCTCAGGTTCCCGGCGTCGCACCGTCGCTCGAATACGCCCTGCAGCTGCCCGTGCAACTGGTGGACGACCCTCAATACGCGGCCGCCAGTGGCGCGGCCATGGTCGCCGCCGCGGCGGTCGGACACAGTCGCGACAACAACCGATGGGTGCTGCTCTCGGCGAGCGCGGGTGCCGCGCTGCTGCTGGCCGTCGGGGTGATCATCGCGGTTGTGATGACCGGTGGCAGCGACAACCCCGAGACCGTGAGCGACGACAACTCCGTCACCGCCAAGTTCTCGAGCACCAGCACCACCGCCCCTCCGACCACGTCGAAGGGGTTGTCGCGCATCTCGTCTCCGACGATCTCGGTGCCCGCAAGCAGCACTCAGACGATCCCGGCTCCGCCACCGGCGCCGCCGTCCACGATCAGCCAGGCGCCGCCGTCGATCACAGTCACCCAGCCACCGCCGCCGGTGACAACCACCACCACGACGTCTGAGCCGCCAGAGGAGAGCAGCGAAGAGCCGGATCCGGATCCTCCGACAGACCCGTCTGGTTCGGTGAGCGTTCCAAGCTCACCATCGGACGCGAACATTCCAGGTGACGGGCCGCCGTAGCCCTAAACCGGGTCGTGCTGCATCAAACTCGCTCGGATGCCCGCGATGAGCAGCCGTCTGCGCGTGGTGGCCAGCATCTCCGGTGAACCCGCGAGCAGCACTTGATGATCGGTCCAATCGCGGTCATAGCCGAGTACTGCGTCGGCGAGTTGGCCCTGCACCCGTTCCAGTTCGATGGTCTGGTCGTGCTCGCTCGGGGTGCTCCACCAGGGATCGGTTTCGTCCTCCACCACGGTGGTGATGGTGAGCCACGGGTTGGTCGCGGCGATCTGCCACAAGAAGAACAGATCGTAGAGATCGGCCGGGTATCGCGCACCGTAGAACAGGTGCACATTCGGCGCGTCGACCCGCCGTGCGAGTTCGATGATCATGGCCCGCAGGGGTGCGAGCCCGGTTCCGCCCGCGATCATCAACACGTCGCGATCGGGCAGCAGGTGCAAGGTCCCGTGGTTCTGCGCGAACGTCCACACGTCGCCGACCTGGGTTTCGGTGACGATCGAGTTGCTCACCGAGCCGCCCGGAACCGCTCGGACGTGGAACTCCAGCTCACCGGCGGGGTTGGCGGGAATGGATGGCGAGAGATGGCGCCATATCCGCGGCCATTGGGGTATCTGCACCTCGAGGTACTGGCCGGCCGAGTAGGTCAGCGGTGTACGGCTGAGCAGCCGCACGACGGCCAGGTCGCGGGACAACCGGTACTTCTCGGCGACCGTCGCCTGCCATGTGGCAGGACCTTTCGCCGAATGTGCGGCGCCCCGCATCACCCCCGTGGTGAGCAACAGCGCCTGTGACACCACATTGGCGGACTCCTCATCCCATTGGGGGCCCATCGTCGCAGCGATCTCACGGGTCAGCGCCACGAGGAACTGCTGGTAGTGCTCCTCGGTGACCCCGAACTTGCGGTGGTCGCGGCCGAGCTGCCCGAGGAAGTCCAGCAGATGGGGATGGCTGCTGGTGTCGGGGACCGTTTCGAGCACGTAGTCGATGACCCGGAACAGGGTCGCTCGCTGATGGGCCATGTTCGCCGGGAAGAGGTCGCGTAGTTCGGGGTTCATCGCGAAAAGGCGCAGATAGAAGTTCGCGGTGAACCGGTCGGCATCTCGTCCCAGCACATCGCGCACCTGCAACAGCACATGCCGTGTATGGGTACCCACGCCGCGTCGGCCTTCCCTCATCGCGCTGCGAACAACGCCTGTCAGCATAGATACTTCCGCGACAGACCGTATTTTATTGTCCCGCGTTCCGCGCCGGAATGGACTGTCGCAATCGGTCGCGAACTTGCGATCAGAGTGCGTACAACGCTGGGTACAGTCATTCCATGGCAAAAGGACGGGCAGAGGACTCTGCGCGATCCGAAGGGGATACGCGTTTGTCCGGTGGGGCACTGCTGGGGATCGTCCCCGGCGTCATCGACACGCACATCCACCAGTGGGATCCCCTTCGGACCCCGCGTGAGGCAGCGAAGCGCACCCGCATCTACCGGGCAGCGCCGATATTGGGCAAGGCCATCTTCCGGTACGCCGTTGCCCAGCGCGACCGCGAACTCGTGCTCGACCCCAAGTTCGTCACCCGGCCGTATCTGCCCAAGCACTACTACGCCGATGCTGCCAAGGTGGTGCCGCTGACCGGTGTTCCGGTGGAGTCCGTGGTGCACATGCAGGCCGACTGGCGCACGGACGATCCGATGGCGGCCGCTGCCGAGACCCGCTGGGTCACCAGCCTGCCGTTCGGTCAGGAAGGTGCTCCAGAGCTTGGTGCGGTGATCGCCAGAGGTGATCCTCGTGGCCCCGACTTCTCCCAGCTGCTGGACATGCATCTGGAGATCAGTGGGCTGGTTCGCGGCATCCGGTGCATGGCAGCGTGGCATCCCGACCCCAAGGTGCGCAGCTGGGCCGACACCGACGGGCTGTTCGCGTCGGCAGACTTCCTCGAAGGGTTCGGCGCCCTCGCCGACCGTAACCTGGTCTTCGAGGCGTGGGTGTACTCCCATCAACTACGCGACGTGCGGACTCTGGCGCGCGAGTACCCGGACACCACCATCGTGCTGAACCATCTGGGCACCCCGGTGGGCCTGTTCGGGCCGATGGGCCAGAGCACCGGCCACACGGCCGCCCAGCGTCACGAGCTGATGCGTGCGTGGCGTGAGGACATCAGCGCGGTTGCCCAGTGCCGCAACGTTATCGCCAAGCTGTCGGGCATCGCTTTCCCGTTGCTCGGTTACGGACACCAGCGGTCGGGCAACATCGGCACCCAGCAGACACTGACGAACATGACCGGACCGCTCCTCGAACATGCGGTGTCGGTGTTCGGCCCGGATCGCCTCATGTTCGGGTCCAACTTCCCGGCCGACAAACCCAACGCATCGATGGCGACCATCGTCGGCACCCAACTCGACGTGCTCGCCCCCTACGGGGAAGACTTGCTGCGCAAGGTGTTCCGCGACAATGCCCGCCGGGTGTACTCGATCGACTGATCAGTGACTGGGCGGCAGGTCGGCCAGCCGTAGCTGCGACAACCTGTCGTGCACCAACGGCACCGACGACGCCCCTTCGCCGCTGGCCGAGGCCACGCGTTTCATGGATCCGCTGCGAACGTCACCGACCGCGAAGATGCCGGGCACACTGGTTTCGAGGAATGCCGGGGGCACGCCGTCCACCCAGAGCTCTTTCGGCACGGACCGTCCGGTCAGCAGGAAGCCGTGGTCGTCGCGGGCGACCTGCGCGGGGATCCAGTCGCAGGTGGGGGCGGCGCCGAGCAGCAGGAACAGGCCGGCCGCCTCGACACGTTCGGGTGTGCGGGTTCTGTTGTCGCACAGCGTGAGCCATTCCAGATGACCGTCGCCACCGCCGTCGATCACCTCGGTGTATCCGCGGACGGTGATGCGCGGGTTGGCCTGGATCTCACGGATCAGGTAGTCCGACATGGTTTCTGCGAGACCGTCGCGCCGCACCGCTATGGTGACCGCATCGGCGAACCGTGACAGGTGCATGGCCGCCTGCCCCGCCGAGTTGCCGCCACCGACCACCACGACGTGCTTGCCGGTCATCTCGCGGGCTGCGCTGGTGGCCGCGCCGTAGTAGACGCCGGCGCCGACAAGATCTTCGATGCCACGCACGCCGAATCGGCGATAGGCCACACCCGTAGCGATCACGATGGTGCGGGCGCAGATCTTGGCGTCATCCACCCGGACGTGGTGATGGTCGGTACCCACCTCGATGCTGGTGGCGCCGCGACCGCTGAAGAACTGGGCCCCGAACCGGCTCGCCTGGATGCGGGCACGCTGGGCCAGTCGCATACCGGAGATGCCCCGGGGAAGCCGAGATAGTTCTTGATCATCGAGCTGGTTCCGGCCTGACCACCGATCGCGCCGGATTCGAGCACTGTGGTGGACAGACCTTCGGATGCGCCGTACACGGCAGCGGCAAGCCCGGCCGGCCCTGCACCCAGCACCACGACGTCTGAGACGGTTCCCTCGGGAATGCTGTCCGCCGAGCCGTAGACCGATTCGGCCACCTGCGCGAGAGTCGGCCGCGACAGTGGTGGGCGCCCGGCGCGGGAGAGGATGGGAAACTCGGCCTTGCCTTCGACCGAAGCGAGCAGGGCCCGTCCCGCAAGCGATTCGGGGCTGTGGATCTGCACGGGCATACCCATCCGGTCCAGGAAGTCGCGGATCGCGGAGAGTTCGGATGATGGTCCGTCGGTGACGATCTGGATGAAGGCGACCTCGGGTGCGGCCACCGACCAGCCCCAGTCGGACAGGTATTCGACGATCGCGGTGTGGAACTCCTCGTCGCGCTGTCCCTGCGGGATGGCGAGGTACGTGTCGTACTTGCCGGCGGAGATCTCGCCGCGCAGGTCGTCGAAGGAGGTGCCGAACTTGCTGGCCGGGATCAGGGCGATGCGCCGCGCGGTGGGCACCAGGTACCGCATCTTGTGCAGCAGCCGGGACCCGTCCCAGTCCTCTTCGAAGGCGGACAGTTCGGAGACGATGAGTGCCACCGGAACCTCTTGCGCGAGCAGCGTCTTGACGGTGTCGATGGCAGCGGCGGCTGTTTCGGTGAAGACGACGGAGTAGTCGCGGCCATAGCGGCTGCGGATCTCGTCGACGATGGTGTTGCGGTTGTCTTCGGTGACCACCAGCACGATGGCGGGGGTCAGTCGTTCGCCCGGTCCCAACTCATCCGTGCCCAACTCTTCTGGACCCAGTTCTTCTTCAGATGCAAATACGCTCACCGGTCAATTTAGTTGGTCATTCGGTCCAGCGTGATTCCAAGTGTTTCCCGCGGGCCGTGCGCTGCCAAGAATTGGCCTGCAACTGCCCGTGGAAGGTGTACCGAATGACCCGCAAGATCCGGTTCAACGCGTTCGACATGAACTGCGTAGCCCATCAATCGCCAGGTATGTGGCGTCATCCCGACGACCGGTCGTGGGACTACAACACCCTCGACTACTGGGTTGATCTGGCGAAGGCGCTCGAGGGTGGCGGTTTCGACGGGCTGTTCATCGCCGACGTCCTGGGCACCTACGACGTGTACGCCGGCACCGACGAGGCGGCGATTCGCCAGGGCGCCCAGATCCCGGTGGCCGATCCGCTGTTGCTCGTCTCGGCGATGGCCCACGCCACCGAACATCTCGGGTTCGGGATCACGGCGGGCACCGGGTTCGAGCATCCGTACCCGTTCGCCCGTCGGCTGTCGACGCTCGATCATCTGACGCGTGGCCGGATCGGGTGGAATGTCGTCACCGGGTACCTGCCCGCCGCGGCTCGCAACATGGGGGAGGTCGACCAACTCGAACACGACGCCCGCTACGACCACGCCGACGAATACCTCACCGTGCTCTACAAACTGTGGGAAGGCTCGTGGGAGCGGGACGCGGTGCGCCGCGACAAGGAGCACGGTGTGTTCGCCGACCCGGCGAAGGTCCACCACATCGGCCACCGTGGAACGCATTTCAACGTTCCCGGTATCCACCTCCACGAGCCGTCGCCGCAGGGTTCACCGGTCATTTATCAGGCAGGCGCATCTCCCCGCGGGGTCAAGTTCGCAGCAGAGAACGCCGAGGCCATCTTCGTCGGGGCGCCCACCAAGGACATCTTGCGGACCCTCGTGGAGAACATCCGCGGACAGCTGGTGGCGGCAGGTCGCGATGCCTACGACGCCAGGATCTACACACTCCTGACGATCATCACCGACGAGACCGAGGAAGCAGCCCAGGCCAAGGCCGCGGAGTACCGGCGCTACGCCAGCGACGAGGGCGCCTTGGTGTTCATGTCGGGCTGGATGGGCATCGACCTGTCGCAGTACGACCTCGACGAGCCGATCGGGAACGTGCACAGCAACGCCATCCAGTCGGCGGTGGCCGCGTTCAGCCAGGCGTCCGACACCGGCAAGGAGTGGACCATCCGCGACATCGCGGCGTGGGGCGGCATCGGCGGGATGGGCCCGCTGCTGGTCGGGTCGGGCGAGAGCATCGCCGATCAGTTGCTCGAGTGGGCAAACTACACCGATGTCGACGGATTCAATCTGGCCTATGCGGTCACCCCCGGAACGTTCACCGACGTCATCGAGCACGTGGTCCCTGCACTGGAGGCACGTGGGGCCTACGACCGCGAGTACGTGCCGGGCACGTTGCGGCACAAGCTGTTCGGCAAGGGAGATCTGCTTCCGGACCATCACCGAGGTGCGAGCTTCCGGGTGGGTGGCGTCAACTCCACGGTGGACGACTCTCTGCGTTTCGGAGCTGTCGCACCTGCCTGACAAACGCAGGCGGCCTATTGCTCGAGTGGCCAGGAGCTGAACGTCAACCGCACCCGGAATGTGCTTGCACATGCCATGATTCCGAAGAGGTCGCCGATTTCGGCGAGACACCATCAAGCAAGGAGTGGTTGGTCATGTGGGATTCATTCTGGGACTTCATCTGGTACACCGTGGTGATTTTCGCGTTCATCGCGTATCTGATGATTCTCTTCAACGTTCTCGCGGATTTGTTCCGTGATCACAAAACATCTGGATTGGTCAAAGCCGTCTGGATCATCTTCTTGATCCTGCTGCCGTACATCACCGTGTTCGTCTACTTGATCGCTCGTGGTCGGGGAATGGCAGAACGCGCAGCAGCGTCGCATGAAGCTGCCAGGAAGCAGGCGGACGACTACATCAGGCAGGCGGCGGGTACGTCACCGGCAGATCAGATCGCCCAGGCCAAGGCGCTTCTGGCTGATGGCACCATCGACCAGAACGAGTTCGAGCAGCTGAAGACCAAAGCGCTCAGTTCGTAATCCCGGGGCCGACGTAGGGTTCGGTGTCGTCAGGGGTTGGCGACACCGAGTCCTATACCGAGCATGATCAGGAGCGCGCCGTTCGCGCAATTCCAACGCCGCCGGACCACGTCGCGCCGCAAGGGCCCCGACAGACGCCTTCCGGCCATCACGACCCCCACATAGACGACGATTCCGAAGACGACGTCGACCAGCCCCAGAATGGCGAGTTCAAGTGGCAGTGATGCCGTCCCGGTGGCGAATTGGGGCAGCACACCGGTGACGAAGACGATCGCTTTCGGATTGAGCAAATTGGTCCCAAGGGCATTGCGAAACGCCGTCGCCGGTGCCGCCGACTCGTGGTCGCGCGAGTTGCGGCGAACGATCAGACCGACTCCGAGATAGCACAGGTAGATGGCACCGAGTATCTGGATGATGGTGAGTGCCGCGGGTGCACGCGCGACAAGAAAGCTGACCCCGGTCACCGCGAGGACGATGTGTACGGATAGACCCGTCTGAGCTCCGGCGAGTGCGAGCAGTCCGTCGCGGCGGTTCTCTGTGGACCACCGCAGGATCAGTAGGAAGTCGGGCCCTGGCACCACGTAGGCGACAGTCAGTACCGCGAAATAACCCAGCCAGTCGATCGTCACCGTGGGTTGTTGCGGCGATGACGGTGCCGATCGACCCGCGCCCGATTGCCGCATCCGGGACTGCACCAGCGTTGGTTGGGCCGCGCCCGGTGAAAGAACTGACCGCAGGCGGGCGCATGACAGACCGCGAGGTTGGCGAGGTCGTCGCGCGCGATGAGGTCGACCACGGCGGCGGCCGCGTGGCCCGTCAGCGCGATCGTCGAATCGGTTTGCGCCACAACATGTTCTGCTTCGCGTGCGTTTGCGGTGAGCAATCGGTGAACGGATGCTGCCTGCACCGCGTTGTTGATGTCGTCCACGGCATCGGCCGGCAGGGACTCACCGGACGCGGCGCTGTGCAGGATGAGCAGGGCGGCGTCGCGAACAGAACGGAACCGTTCCAGGCAGTGTTCGTCGACGACGTCGGGTCGGGGCATCGGTGCGGGCTCCACGTCGAGCCACCCGGCAAGGTCGGCCGGCGTCGTGAGCAGCTCGACTCGCCGGCCGTCCTCGACGCGGACGGTGTTGGCCACGTCGAGGGCCAGGTGATCCCCGAGCCATGGCCACTTCCGCTGCAGCGTGTCATCCATGTCTCAGATCGTGCCGATGAAATGGATAGGCTGTCAAAAACCATTACATCCCCGTCGCAAATGCGAGTGATGTCACGATTGCCGCCGACCGCATCTGGGGTACTTGCGTGTTAAGGATGTAGGGAACCGGCGATTCAGACGCTCCAACACCGGGGTGAGCCGCCGCAGAGCACGTGCTGCCGGTGTCGCGGGTTCCGGGGAATGACTACAGACGCAGGCCGACCACATCGATCGTGGCATTCACGGTCTTGACGAACGGTGATCACATGCGGGTTCTTGTTCTGGGAGCGACCGGTTACATCGGGTCTCGATTGGTCCCAGCTCTGTTGTCGAAGGGACACGAGGTTGTTGCCGCATCGCGTAACCGCAGCAGTCTCGAGCGCTTCGGGTGGTTCGACCGGGTGAAGACCATCGAGTTCGACGCCCTCGACGCGGAGTCGGTCCGCAACGGCATCAGCTCGGGCGGCGACATCGACGTCATCTACTACCTCGTCCACGGCATCGGACAACCCAATTTCCGCGACGACGACCGTCGGGCCGCGGACAACGTGGCCGCCGCAGCGCGCGACGCGGACGTCGGACGCATCGTCTACCTCGGAGGCTTTGTCCCCGACGACGCCGAACTCTCCGAACATCTCGAGAGCCGGGCCGAGGTCGGAACCGCACTGTCGGTCGACGGAGGAGCGGACCTGGTGTGGTTACGCGCCGCCGTGGTGATCGGCGCCGGATCCACATCGTTCGAGATGGTGCGCTACATGGCCGACCGCCTGGCCGTGATCCCGCTGCCGGCGTGGATGGACAATCCGATGGATCCGATTTCGGTGCGCGACGCCGTGCACTATCTTGCTGCGGCCGCCACCGACTCGGTGCCTCCGGGTGACTACGACATCAGCGGGCCGGAGCGGTCGTCGTACAACTCGCTGCTGTTCGCCTACCTACGGGAGATCGGTCAGCCCAGGGTCGGTGTGCTGCTCCCGAGCATCGACGTGCGACTGGCCGGTTTTGTCAGCGGTTTCATCGTCCCGGTGCCCAGCGGGCTCGCGTCCGATCTGGTGAGATCACTTGACTACCCGATGAAGGCGTCAGAACATTCGATCCGAGACCACGTCCCCGATCCGCCGGGAGGATTGTTGACCATCCGGGATGCAGTTCGCAGATCCGCCGAGAGTCCACTTCCGAAGCCGGTCGACAAACTTCGCGACATCCATCATCTGGCCGATACTGACCCCGACTGGGCCGGCGGCGACCTGATGCGGGTGAAGATCGGGGTACGAGACCGCCTCGGTCCGGCGTGGAACCTCCTGACCGGGGTCGTCGGCGCGGTGACAGGGCGGCCCAAATGATCACACTGCCCGAGAAGGTCCAGTTCCTCATCGGCACGATGGAGGACGACTCCAACGACCCGCCCGAGACACGCGCCCAGATGTTGCGCCGCAGGATCGTCGTGGTGGTCACGTTGCTCGTGGGCAGCGTGCTGCTGAGCATCTCGTTGTCGATCGATCCCGGTGACTCGTCGTTCTACCCGATGACCTTCGCCCTTGCGGCGGTCTGGGCCATCGGCGCGGTGCTGTCCGGGCCGCTACACCTCGGAGCATTTCCGCCGCCGCGCGGCGGACCCGTGCGTGCCGGCGCGATCGGTGTCGCTGTGGGGCTGGCGCTGGGTGCGGTGTTTGTTGTCGGGGCGTTGGTGGTCCGGGAGATTCCACCCATCGCCGATTTCGTCTCCGATGTGCTCGACCACGCCGACCAAGGCACTTTCTCCCTGATTCTCGCCACCGCCCTCGTCAACGGGGTGGCAGAGGAGATGTTCTTCCGAGGCGCGGTGTACTCGGCTCTCAAAGGCCATGCGCCCGTCATCTTCTCCACGCTCATCTACATCGTCGCCACCCTTGCCAGCGGCAACCCGATGCTTGGCTTCGCGGCCATTCTGCTCGGAGCGGTGAGCGCGCTCGAACGTCGTGCCACGGGCGGCATCGTCGCATCGATGGGTACGCACATCTCGTGGACGATCATCATGGTCTTCGCTCTGCCTCCGCTGTTCTGACCCGAGCCGCTCGGCGCGAAGGCCGCACAAAACAACGAAAGTAGATATCCAAATGGCTGGTGTGAATGTGTCCGTCACGTCGGAGCTCGAACCTGCTGCGGCCTGGAACATGGCGTCGGATCTGAGTCGCTTCGACGAGTGGATGACGATCTTCGCGGGATGGAAGAGTCCGTTGCCCGCGCAGATCGAAGAGGGCACCGAGGTGTCGTCGCTGATCAAGGTGAAGGGTTTCCGCAACACGATCCACTGGACCGTGACGCGCTACGACGAGCCCCGCCTGCTCGAGTTGTCGGGCAAAGGTCGCGGCGGTGTGCGGATCGAGATCGCGCTGAAGGTCACGCCGGAAGGAAACGGCTCGATCTTCGACCTCGATGCCACCCTCAGTGGCAGCGTCTTGAACGGCCCTGTCGGTAACATCGTCGCGAAGGTCATCGACTCCGACGTCCGCAACTCCGTTGAGAATCTGGTCGCTCTGCGCTGATCGTCGGTAAGGGGTTGCTCGCTCTGTAGTAGGAGCGTGCGCCGGTTTTCCGAGCTGGACTGAACCTCCGCTCGCTTAACCGGCCGACGCTCGGTCTGTAGCCCGAGCGTTTGCCGGTGTCCCGAGCTGACCCGCGACCACGCTCGCTTACCTAGTCGTTGCTCGCCCTGCAGCGCGAGCGTTTGCGGGTTTCTCGAGCCGACTCGAACCCGCGCTCGCTTACCTAGTCGTTGCTCGGTCTGTAGCTCGAGCGTTTGCGGGTTTCCCGAGCCGCCCCGGAACCCGCGCTCGCTCGTCTAGTCACCCGCTCGCCCTGCGGCGCGAGCGTTTGCGGGTTTCTCGAGCCGACCCGAACCCGCGCTCGCTTACCTAGTCGTTGCTCGCCCTGCAGCGCGAGCGTTTGCGGGTTTCTCGAGCCGACTCGAACCCGCGCTAGCTTTCCTGGTTGTTGCTCGGTCTGTAGTCCGAGCGTGTGCGGGTTTTTCGAGCGCCCCGCGACCCCGGCGCCGCTCGCCCTGCGGCGCGAGCGTTTGCACGCTCCCACAACAAAACCCCCGCACCGGGCAAACCAGTACGGGGGCTTCGGTAAAACTTGCCTACTTGTCAGGCGTCATCGTCTGGCCCTGGGATTCGCGTAGGGCCCGACCTCTCTCGACGAACTTCTGATCGGTTGCTTCGTTCTTGTCCGACGCCTTGGTGTCACGCGGCGGGAGTTGCAGGCGCTCTTCGGCCGGCAGCCCTGCCTGGAGCTGGCGACCGCGCTCGAGCTCGGAGTCGAACTCGGCACCGAACAACAATGCGAGGTTGGTGAGCCAGAGCCACAGCAAGAACACGATGACACCGGCGAGGGCACCATAGGTCTTGTTGTAGTTGCTGAAGTTCGCGACGTACAGAGCGAACAGAGCCGAGGCGACGATCCAGGTGACGATGGCGAGGATGGCACCGGCGCTCACCCAGCGGAACTTCGGCTGTTTCACGTTCGGGGTAGCCCAGTAGAGGATCGCGACAACCAAGATCACGAAGATCAAGACCACGGGCCACCGTGCGATGTTCCAGATGGTCAGAGCCGAGTCGCCCAGGCCGATGGCGTCACCGATGGACTTCGCAACCGGACCGCTCACAGCAAGCATGAAGGCAACCGCTGCGGCCATGATGAGCGCGATCAGAGTGACGAGCAGCATGATCGGACGCAACTTCCAGATCGGACGCCCTTCGTCGATCTCGTACATCCGATTCATCGCCCGGCCGAAGGCCCCGACGTAACCGGACGCCGACCACAGGGCGCCAACAAGACCGAGCACCAGGGCGAACCCGGCGCTGGGTGCGGCAACGAGTTGCTCGACAGGTCCACGCAGGGTGTCGACCGCGGACGAGGGGCCGAGGTCATCGACCATCTTCAATACCGCGTCAGTGGTCTTCTGGCCTTGCCCGAAGACGCCGAGCAGCGACACCAGGGCAAGCAGCGCGGGAAACAGCGACAGCACCGAGTAGTACGTGAGTGCTGCCGCGATGTCGGTGCACTGATCGCGAGAGAACTCCCGCAGCGTCTTCCGGAGCACGAACATGAAGGAGTGCTTGGTCAGCTGAGTCGGGGATTCGGGCTTCCGCGGGTCCTCCGGATCGGGTGACTCCGGGTCGTCCCGTACATCCTCGCGCTGCTTGCTCATGATCAGTTGTCGCCGTTCTTGGCGTCGTCGACGAGGGCTTGCTCGTGCTCGGCCCGCTTGGCCAGCTCGTCGTCGTCGAGATGTGCCGGCGTCTTCGCGTGCTCGTGGTGATCCGGATTGACCGTCTCGGTCGGAATCATGACGTTGTCCAAGGTGGGGTCATCTTTTGCTGAACTCATGGACGGGGGATAGCCCGGTGGGGGAGGGTTGAAACGCTGAAGCATCAAAATCTGTACGTTTGCAAAGTTCCACATTGGGAACCTTTACTGAGCGTCTGGCCGCTCTGCTGCGGTCGGCAAAGACAACCGACGATAGGAAATTACTGTGAGTACTACTGCTGCGGCTGTTGAAATCCTGGCGGAACGCTCCACCACCACCACATCGGTGGGCATCATCGGCTACATCATCATCGGCGGCCTCGCCGGTTGGATTGCCAGCAAGTTCATGGGCACCGACAAGCAGATGGGCATTTTGCTCAACATCGTGGTTGGCGTGCTCGGCGCGTTCCTCGGTGGCTTCCTGCTCAGCTTCGCCTTCGACACGGCCAGCGGTGGTTGGTTCTTCACCTTCCTGACGGCACTGCTCGGAGCAGTTATCCTGCTCGCGATCGTCAAGGCAGTCACCAAACGCCGTTAGAGGGCACACTTCTACCCGGCGCGGGCCACACGGTCCGCGCCGGTTTGTTTTCTCACCAAGGATCCCGATGACACAACTCCTGATCGACGACGATTGGACCCCCGAGGCGACAGCGCCGATACCGTCACGGTGGAGCAGGCCATCCCTACCCGGGGACGACCCGTTCTATGTGCCACCGGCCGGCTCGATGCCCTCCCCGAAGGCACGCTGCTTCGAAGTCGGGAGATCCGGTTGGCGTTGCTCGGGATCATCCCGCAGAAAGCCAAGGCATGGCAGTTGCTCTACCGGAGCAGCGATCTGCACCGGAACGCCGAGGTCGCGGTGACGACGGTGCTGTTGCCGGCCGAGGCGGACCCGGCCGAACCCCGGCCGTTGCTTGCGTACCAGTGCGCCATCGATGCGGTGTCGGCGAAGTGTTTTCCGTCTTATGTCTTCCAGCAGGGCGCGTGGTCGCCAGGGAGTGTTCCGCCCTTCGAGATGTTCATCATCGCCAATGCGCTGCAACGTGGTTGGGCCGTGAGCATCGCCGATCACGAGGGGATGAACGGCTACTTCGGCGCCCCTCGGGAACCCGGTTATCGCGTACTCGACGGCGTTCGTGCCGCGATGACGTTTGCTCCGCTGGGTCTGGACGCGTCGACACCTGTTGGGGTGTGGGGATATTCGGGCGGCGGCATGGCGTCATCGTGGGTCGCGGAGATGGCGCCGGAGTACGCGCCGGAGATCAACATCGTCGGTGCAGCACTCGGTGCGCCCGTCGGAGATCCCGGTGAGACGTACATCCGTCTCAACAGCACCTTGTACGCAGGTCTGCCCGCTCTTGTGGTCGCCGGTCTGCGACACGTCTACCCGGGCCTGGAGCAGGTGATCGAGGCCCACGTCGACGACGAGGGCCGCAACCGGCTGGACATGATCGAGTCGATGTCGACGGTGGAAGCCGTGATCCGTTTTGCCAAGGACGATTTCGACAACTACACCAAGATTCCGCTCGCCGATGTGCTAGGCAAACCCGAACTCCTCGAACTGTTCGACGACATCAGACTCGGTGACCGCATCCCGGACTGTCCGCTGCTGGTATTGCATCCCGTGCACGACCAGATCATCGCCGTGGAGGACATCGACGGCCAGGTTGAGCGGTACGAAAAGGGCGGAGCGCACGTCACCTACGTGCGCGACCGCCTCAGTGAACACCTTTCGTTGATGGTGCTGTCAGCACCCGTGGTGCTCGACTGGTTGTCGGATCGGTTCGACAACGCGCCACTTCCGGAGTCGGCCCGCAGTACGGTGTGGTCGACTGCTTTCCGGATAGCGTCGCTGTCCGGATTCCTCGGCGTCGGTAGGGCGGCGGCGAAAGCGCTTCTCTCCCGCCGCCTTTGACCGATGTCCCTCAGCTCTTGACCTGGTCGCGCAATCCCTTGGTGGCCATTTCGAGAATTGTCTTCTGACCACGCTTGATGATGAAGCCGGGGACCGGCGCCTTCGGGTCGAGCATCATCTCGAACTCGACGTGGGTGCCCTTGTCGGTCTCGGTCAGCCGGTATTCGGCGTGCTGTGCCTTCTGCTGCGAACTCTCGACGAGATCCCACGTGACTCCTGTGTCCGACCAGGTGTAGTCGAGGACCTGGTCGTCGGAGATGCCGAGGAGCGACGCCTTCATCTTGACCCGCTTGGGCCGCCCGTCGGGATGCCGGTCGATGACCTCCACGCTCTTGTGGATCGATGACCAGGACGGCATCGATTCCACGTCGGCGATCGCATCCAGAATTTGTGCCGGTGTCGCGTCGATGTCAATGCTCTTGCTTCCGCTAACTGCCATGAGAAAACCGTAACGGATCCATCGGCTATGTGACATCGGATATGGGTAAGTTCGTTTGGCGATGCAAGAACGCGAGACGCGGCATACTTCTGACGTGTCTCGAGAAGGGGGCCACCGCCGCTAGCGCTGTGCGCGAGAAGGGGGCTGCTGATGCCTTTGATGCCGATCACCGAATCGATGTTCCTGCTGGCCGAAACGCGTGAGCATCCGATGCATGTCGGCGGACTGCAGCTGTTTGTACCGCCAGACGGAGAGGCCGAGGATTTCGGCGAGTTCGTCTACGAAACCTTCTGCAAGCAGACCGATGTGGCGCGGCTGTTCCGCAAACGACCCGCTTCGCCCGTGAACGTGATGGGCACCCTGCGGTGGACTCATGACAAAGAGCTCGACTTCGACTACCACGTGAGACGTGCGGTGCTGCCGCGTCCCGGCCGTATCCGTGAACTGCTCAAATATGTGTCTGCACAACACGGCGGGCTGATGGACCGCCATCGGCCGATGTGGGAGGTCCACGTCATCGAAGGGCTCGCCGATGGTCGGCTCGCCCTCTACACCAAGGTGCATCACTCTCTCGTCGACGGGGTTTCGGCACTACGCCTACTTGAACGAGCACTGAGTCCTGATCCCGAGGCCCGTGACTGCAAAGTGCCGTGGGACCCGGCCCTGTTCCGTCGGCCGAAGAAGGACGGCGGATCCCGCGGCGGGCTGAACCCACTGCATCTGGTGTCCGACGGCGTGAAGCTCGCCGGTGACATCGCGAGTCTGGCCCCGGCGGGTCTGCGGATCGGCATGCACGGTCTGCGCGATCCGAACCTGGTGTTGCCGACCGGTGCACCCAAGACGATGCTGAACGTGCCGATCGGAGGGGCCCGACGATTTGCTGCCCAGCAGTGGCCGAAGACCCGGATACGTTCGGTGGCAAAGATTCTCGAGATCTCCACCAACGACGTCATCATCGCGATGTGTGCGGGCGCCTTGCGGTCGTACCTCCTCGACCGGAACGCGCTGCCGAGCGCGCCCCTGATCGCGATGGTTCCGGTGTCGATGCGCGAGGCCGGTGCGGACTACTCGGAAGGCAACGCCGTCACCACGATGCTCTGCAACCTCGGCACCAACGAGGCCGATCCGGCACGTCGGCTGGCCGTGGTGACGGGATCGACGCGTCAGGGCAAACGGATGATCAAGGACCTGACGCCGATGCAGGCGCTGGGGTTTGGTGGTGTGACCATGGCGCCGCTGTTGTTCTCCACCGTTCCCGGCTTCGTCCGTTACACACCACCGCCGTTCAACATCGTCATCTCCAACGTGCCGGGGTCGTCGCGGCGGTTGTACTGGAACGGGGCCCGTCTGGACGGGGTGTATCCGGTATCGATCGCGTTGGACGGGCAGGCCCTGAACATCACCGTCACCATGACGGCAGGGAAGGTGAACTTCGGACTGATCGGAGCTCGCAGTTCCATTCCCCACCTACAGAGACTGCTGGTCCATCTCGAGAACGCGCTGACCGAACTGGAGAAGCTCGGTGGCTGAACGGGTTCGGCGCACCCGCCTGCGCCTGATGTGTGTCGGTGCGGCCGCGATCATCGGGATGTCGATGGTGGTGTCGTGCTCGAACGACGAGGCGGCATCAGACGTGTGCGCGCTCCCGTCGGGCCCGAACGGTGGCTCGGCCGCACCTGTTGCGACGGCGGCAACCCCCGACACCACCGAGAACTTGTCGACGAATCCTGAGGTCGCGACGGGATATCGCTCGGACATGACTGCCGTGCAGACCACTTCGTTCGCGGCGGCCACCGCCAATCCGCTGGCGACCCAGGCTGCTTGTGAGGTACTGGCAGACGGTGGCGACGCCGCCGATGCCCTGGTCGCCGCGCAAATGGTGTTGGGCCTGGTCGAACCGCAGAGCTCCGGGATCGGCGGAGGTGCGTTCGCGTTGTACTACGACGTAGACGACCGGTCGGTGCAGGCGTTCGACGGCCGCGAGGTGGCCCCGGCCGCGGCAACCGAGAACTACCTGCGCTGGATCGATGACGTCAATCGGACCGAGCCCGTACCCGACGCGCGCGCGAGTGGCCGGTCCATCGGTGTGCCCGGCGTCCTGCGCATGCTCGAGACGATGCAGTCCGAGCACGGAAATGCCGAGTGGCGCAAACTGTTCGAACCGGCTGTCGCCCTTGCCGACGCCGGGTTCTCCATCAGCCCGCGACTGGCAGCGGCGATCGACGATTCGGCCCCGGATCTCGGTGCAGATCCAGAGGCCAGAAGCTACTTCCTGCAGCCAGATGGTTCGCCCAAGCCTGCGGGGGAGAGGCTCACGAACCCGGCGTACTCGAAAACGTTGGGTGCCATCGCATCCGACGGTGCGGAGGCGTTCTACAGTGGCGACATCGCGCAAGCGATCGTCGCCGAAGCGGGGTCGACGGCGAACGGGATGACGCCGTCGCAGATGACGGTCACCGACCTGGCGAACTACGAGGCAAAGGTGCGCGAGCCGATCTGCGTGCCGTATCGGGACAACCAGGTCTGCGGCATGCCCACCCCGTCGTCCGGTGGGATCGCGGTGGCCTCGACGCTCGGCGTCTTGTCGAACTTCCCGATGGATCAGTATCCGCCGACCGCTCTTGATCTCAATGGCGGAAAGCCTTCGGTCAACGGTGTGCACCTGATCTCCGAGGCGGAGCGGCTTGCCTACGCAGACCGGGACAAGTACGTCGCCGACTCCGACTTCGTGCCGTTGCCCGGTGGCAGCTCCGAGGCGTTGCTCGACCCCACCTATCTCAAAGGCCGGGCCGCACTGATCAATCCCGACCGCTCGATGGGTACGGCAACAGCCGGGACGTTCGACACCGGCCCGATGGGCTGGTTCGCCGGAGTGGAACACGGCACCAGCCACATCTCTGTCGTCGACTCCGAGGGCGACGCGGCGTCGATGACAACAACCGTCGAGTCGTCGTTCGGGTCGTTCCACATGGTCGATGGCTTTCTGCTGAACAACCAGATGACCGACTTCTCTGCCGTACCCACCGACCCTCAGGGCGCGCCACTGGCCAACCGGGTCGAGCCAGGCAAACGACCACGCAGTTCCATGGCCCCGACGCTGGTCTTCGAGGCCGCCGACAACGGTCTCGGGCAGCTGAAGATGGTGGTCGGTTCCCCCGGCGGCTCGGTGATCATCCAGTTCGTCGTGAAAACCCTGGTGGGACTCATCGATTGGGGGATGGATCCCCAGCAGGCGGTCTCGATGGTCGACTTCGGAGCCGCGAACTCCCCGAAGACCAATGTGGGTGGGGAGCACCCGAACATCTCGGGGCCCGACGACCCCCTGGTGACGGGGTTACAGAACCTGGGTCACACCGTCGAACTCGCCGATCAGTCCAGCGGCCTGAGTGCACTCCTGCGGACGGAGACGGGATGGTCGGGAGGCGCGGATCCCCGACGTGAGGGAATCGTCCTCGGCGACTGACGGTTGAACATCGCATGTCACGTATCGGAAGTTCTGACCTGGATGTCTACCCGCTCAACCTCGGTGGCAACACCTTCGGCTGGACCAGTGACGCGGCCGAGTCGTTCGCGGTGCTCGACGCGTTCGTGTCCGCCGGCGGCAACTTCATCGACACCTCCGACAGCTACATGGCGTCGGCGCCTGGAAACGTCGGTGGAGAGTCGGAGACGATTCTCGGCGAATGGTTCACCAAACGTGGCCGGCGCGACGACATCGTCCTGGCCACCAAGGTGAGCCGTCACCCCGAGTTCCTGGGCCTGGCACCCGACAACATCGCGCGTGCGGCCGAGGCATCTCTGCGGCGCCTGAAGACCGACCACATCGATCTGTACTACGCGCACTACGACGACCCGGATGTGCCGCTGGCCGACACCCTGGGTGCTTTCGACGCTTTGGTGAAGGCGGGAAAGGTGCGCCACGTCGGTATCTCGAACTATTCAGCCGTGCGGATCCAGGAGTGGATCGACGTCGCCGAGGCCAACCGGTTCGCCAAACCGGTTGCCCTGCAGCCTCATTACAGCCTGGTGGCGCGCCAGCCTTTCGAGGACGAACTGCGTCCACTTGCCGAGAAGTTCGACCTCGGAGTATTCCCGTACTGGGCATTGGCGAGCGGGTTCCTCACCGGCAAATACCGCACCGCGGGAGATGTCGCAGGTGTCGCACGCAGCAAGATCGTGGAACGGTATTTCAATCCCGAAGGGTTGGCGGTGGTCGATGAGCTCGATCGCATCGCCCGATCTCGCGGCGTGCAGATCGCGACCGTTGCGCTGGCATGGACCCGCCAGCAGCCGACAGTGGTCGCCCCGATCGTCAGCGCCAGGTCACCCGAGCAGCTCGAAGCTCTGCTCGGGTCTGTCGACCTGACGCTGACCACCGACGAACTGGCCCGACTCGACGATGTGTCGGCGAAGGTTCCTGCCGGTCAGTAGTCGTCGTCGCCGTAGATGATGACGCCGCGGAGGTTCTTGCCCTCGGCCATGTCGCGGTAGCCCTGGTTGATGTCCTCGAGCTTGTAAGTTCTGGTCACCAGCTCGTCGAGCTTGAGGGCACCGCTGCGGTAGAGGTTGAGCAGCTTCGGGATCTGCGTGCGAGGACCGACACCACCGAAGATCGCGCCCTGCACCCGCTTCTGCAACAGGGTGAGTTCGAACAGGTTGAGGTCGGTGGCGACCTGGTCGTACGGTCCCATCGCGGTGACGATGACCTGGCCGCCCTTGCCGGTGAGGGACAGACCCTGCTGGACGTACTCGCCCTTGACCACACCCATCGTGAGGATGACCGTGTTGGCCATGGCGCCCCAGGTGAGGTCGGCGATGTCGGCGGCGGCTTCTTCCATCGACGCGTAGGTGTGGGTGGCGCCGAAGTCCAGCGCGGTCTTCCGTTTGTCCTCCACCGGGTCGATCGCCACGACGAACCGCGCGCCCGCGTGGGCGGCACCCTGGACCGAGTTGATACCCACGCCGCCGATACCGGCGACCACCACGGTGTCACCGGGCCGGGTGTTGCCGATGTCGACTGCTGATCCCCAGCCCGTGGAGACACCACAACCGAGCAATGCTGCCTTGTCGAGGGGGATGTCCTTCTCGATCTTCACGACCGACGCCTGATGAACCGTGACGTAGGGGGCAAAGGTGCCGAGCAGGCACATCTGGACCACAGGAGCGCCGTCCTTGGTGACACGGAACGTGCCGTCGGAGATCGCCTGGCCGGTGAGCAGTCCGGCACCGAGGTCGCAGATGTTCTGCAGACCCTTGGCGCACGACGGACACGTGCCGCAGGCGGGGATGAACGCGAGCACGACGTGGTCACCCTCTTCGAGGCCGGACACACCCGGCCCGACCTTGGTGATGACGCCGGCGCCCTCGTGGCCGCCGAGGACCGGAAGGATCGGGATCGGACTGGACCCGTCGACGACGTGGGCGTCGGAGTGGCAGAGCCCGGATGCGGCCAGGCGTACCTGGACCTCTCCGGCGACCGGGTCACCGAGATCGATCTCATCGATCTTCCAGTCGGTGTTCAACTCGGTCAGGATTGCGGCCTTCGTTTTCATCGCGGTGACTCTCTGCTCGCGGCCTGGCACTGTGACCCAGTCCCTGACCATGCACTTACTGTGACCTATGCCACCTTACTGATGAATCAAGGTGAGTGCCGCGAATCCGTCAGAACCGGAAACGCCTGTGGTCAGATTCATGCCCGGCCGGGCTGAGAGCACCACGAAACAACCTGTTAGTCCCGGCGTGACCATCCCGAAACGGATCGGGCCTGTACTTGGTCCAAGGCCGAACGCAGCACATCGACGTGCCGCGCGCCTTGTGAAACCCAAGTCCCGCACTGCCTTTGATCGCACCATGTCAGGAGACATCATGTCCGATATCGATCAGTTGATTGCCGAGAATATCAAGAAGTCGTTGGCTGAGATCCCGCATCCGTCGTTGCCGAAGGGCAGCAACATTTATGGGGGGACGAAGTTGTTTCCGGATTATCAGGCTGAGGGTGGGGAGTCGTATTTCACGTTGGTTCATGGGATTGCTCATGAGTCGTCGGTGAGTTTTGTGGCGGTGTTGCAGGCGACGCGGGCGTTGCGTAAGGGGTTTGAGTCGGCGTTGTATTTTTATGGTCCGGGTGCGATCAATTGCCTGGCCACGCGTGGTTTTCCGACGACGGGTGATTCGGGTTTTCCGGGGGAGCAGAACATCAATGATTCGTTGGGGACGTTCATCGGTGAGGGTGGGACGGTGTATTGCTGTCGGTTCGGGTTGGCGTTGCATGGTGGTCGTGAGGAGGATTTGATCGAGGGTGTGATTCCGGCTCATCCGCTTGATGTGCAGGATGCGTTGATTCATTACGCCCGTAAGGGTGCCATCATCAACTCCACGTACATGGTCTGAGGACGTCGAAATGACCATCCTCGCAGGCGTTTCCGCAAACTTCACCCGTGATCTGGACCAGAACTACGCCCTGATCGCCACGCTTGCCGACGAGGCGAGGCAGCAAGGCGTCGATTTCTTGGCCCTGCCCGAGGCGGCGCTCGGTGGCTACCTGTCGTCGTTGGGCAATCACGGCGACACCGTCAAGAACACCAATCGGTCACTGCCGCCGGCCATCTCGGTGAATGGGCCCGAACTGCAGAAGGTGCAGAGCATCGTCGGCGACCTCGTGGTGGCGATCGGCTTCTGCGAGCTGGCAGACGACGGGGAAACGAGGTACAACGCCGCGGCGCTGCTCGACGGTGGTCAGATCTACGGCACCTACCGCAAGGTGCATCAGCCACTCGGCGAGAACATGTCGTACTCCGCCGGAGACGTGTATCCCGTTTTCGAGACGCCCGTAGGCCGCATCGGGCTGCAGATCTGTTACGACAAGGCATTTCCTGAAGCCGCACGCGTGATGGCGCTCGACGGTGCCGAGATCATCGCTAGTCTGTCTGCCTGGCCGGCCGCCCGTACCGCCCGCGCCGACAACCTGCAGGAGGACCGGTGGACCTACCGGTTCAACCAATTCGACATCGCTCGAGCCCTGGACAACCAGGTGTTCTGGGTGGCGTCCAACCAGTCGGGCACGTTCGGGTCGCTTGATTACGTGGGTAACGCCAAGGTTGTCGACCCCGGCGGGAACATCCTGGCGACCACTCTGCTCGGCAGCGGTATGGCGGTGGCCGAAGTGGACATCACGGCCGCGTTCGAGCAGATGCGGGGCGGTATGTTCCATCTCCGTGATCGCCGACCAGACGTGTACTCCCGGGTGACCGAACTCGACGAAGCCCGCACCGCGACCTGGCGGGAGTTGGCACATGCCTGAGGCGGCAAGACACATTCCGGTGGTGATCGTCGGCGGCGGGCAGGCCGGTCTGTCGGTCAGCTGGTATCTGGGGCGCCAGGCCATCGAGCACCTCGTCGTCGAGGCCGAGACCCCCGTGCATGCGTGGTCCGACACCCGCTGGGACAACTTCACGCTTGTGACACCCAACTGGCACTGCCGACTTCCGGGTTACCCATATGCGGGTACGGATCCCGATGGCTTCATGAAGCGTGACGAGGTGGTCGAGTGGCTGAACGGCTGGCTCGACACCTTCGCTCCTCCGCTGCGCACCAACACCCGCGTGACCCGGCTTCGTCAGGCCCACAGCGGCGGTTTCGAGCTGACCCTGTTGTCGGAGGCCGGATCGGAGACGGAGACGGTGACGTGTGACGACGTGGTGGTCGCAACCGGCGGCTACCCCGTGCCGGTGGTGCCGCCGTATGCCCCTTCTCTGGACCCCGCTGTGGTGCAGCTCCATTCGGAGCAATACCGCAATCCGGAGCAACTTCCCGGCGGCGCCGTACTGGTTGTCGGCACCGGCCAATCCGGTGCGCAGATCGCGGAAGACCTGCACCTGGCCGGGCGTCGGGTGCACCTGGCGATGGGCAAAGCGCCCCGCGTTGCGCGCTTCTACCGAGGCCGGGATTGCATGACATGGCTCGCCGAGATGGGCGTCTACGACATCGGTGTGCAGGAGTATCCCGGCGGCCAGGCGGCGCGCGAGAAGACCAATCACTACGTCACCGGGCGCGATGGTGGCCGCGACATCGACCTGCGCGAGTTCGCGTCGCAGGGGATGAAGTTGTACGGGCTGCTGGAGAACGGCAAAGACGCAAGGCTCGAGTTCGCGCCGACCCTTCGTGCATCGCTCGATTCGGCTGACGCCGTATACAACTCGATCTGCCAGGACATCGATCGGCACATCGAACGCGAGGGCATCGACGCACCGCCGGCCACTCGGTACGAACCGGTCTGGGAACCGGACTCCGAGCCCACCTCGCTCGATCTGACCGAGGCGGGTGTCACCAGCATCATCTGGGCGATCGGCTACCGGCCCGACTACCGGTGGATCGAGGCCAGCGTGTTCGACGGTGCCGGTCGCCCGATGCAGACGCGGGGGATCACCGCCGTTCCCGGGCTCTCGTTCATCGGATTGCCCTGGATGTACACGTGGGGTTCGGGTCGATTCCACGGGATCGACCGAGATGCGGCGCATGTCGCCGCCGCGATCATCGACCGGACCCGTCCCGACACGAACGGCAGCCGGCCGGTAACCGACGGGGCAACACTCGCCACCACGCCCTGACCGTTGCCTTGTGCCCGCGGCAGTGTGCGACCGTTGACGGATGAAGGTTCGCATCGGAGTCGGAGTTGTCTCGTCCACGGATCGGTCGCTCGCAGCAGGTCCCGCCCTGGCGGAGCTCATCGACGAGTCCGAACGACGTGGCATCGACTCGCTGTGGCTGTCGGATCAAGCCTCATCTGCACACCACGTCGATCCGCTGATCGGATTGGCCTACGCCGCGGGCCGGACCGAGAAGTTGAAACTCGGCACCGGGGTGCTGGTCCTGCCCGGCCGCAACCCTGCGCTGGTCGCCGCGCAGTTGGCCGGCCTCGCAGCGACCGCTCCGGGCCGGGTTCTCCCGGCGTTCGGCGTTCAACCGGCGACGGTGTCCGACCGGACGATGTACCCCGTACCTGCCGGTCAACGCGGCGCGGTCTTCGAGGAGGCGCTCTCCGTGGTGAGAGCGTTGCTCACCGAACCGTCAGTAACCTTCGAAGGCAGCTTCTTTCACCTTGACGAGGCAACTGTGGGGCCGCGCCCAGCAAAACCACTCGACTTGTGGCTCGGCGGGCGCCTCCCGGTCAGCATGAACCGGATCGGGCGACTGGCCGACGGGTGGCTGGGCAGCTTCGTCACTCCCGATGAGGCCGCCGACTGCCGACGGCAGATCGAAGCCGCTGCCTCAGAAGCCGGCCGGGAGGTGGAGCCCGATCACTACGGCACGAATCTCATCGTCGCACCGCAGGGTTCCGACGACACCGCCGTCGACACCGTGATCTCCGTTGTTGCACGTCGGCGAAAGGACCTCGCAGACCCGCAGCGGCTGGTGTGCCGGGGCTGGGACGAGGCCCGTTCCGAACTCGGCCGTTTCGTCGACGCCGGTATCACCAAGTTCGTGGTGCGCCCGGTGGTGCCCGTCGAGTCGATCGGCGAGTTCCTCGACCAGATGGTCGACGAACTGCTGCCCTTGCAAACCTGAGCACCCAACTCGCCTTCACACTATGGAGTTGTCAAAGAGCAGATCCAGGTCACTTGGTGACGGTGTAGGAGAGCGTTCTAGGCTGCTGCCGGCGTGTTGGAGGTCCGGTGATGTGCAGGAATCGGATTTTGCTCGCGGTCAACGCTTTTGGGCGGCGTGAACCAGGGATGTCCGTCGTTGCCTATGGCGACGGACCATCCGTGGTGGTGGATCATCCGGTGATGGTGGCGGCACAGTAGGACGGTGTTGCTGAGGCTGGTGCTCCCACCGGCTGACCAGTGCTCGATGTGGTGGGCGTCGGTCCATCCGGCGGGCCGACCGCAGCCGGGGAACGCGCACCCGCAGTCGCGCGCCAGCAACGCCTTACGGATTGCCGGGGTGACCGTACGATGCTCTCGGCCGACATCAAGCGGTACCCGCTCACCGTTCAAGATCATCGACGTCAACGTCGCATCGCAGGCCAGCATCCGCGCCGCTTGGCCACTGACCGGACCCATCCACTGCAACCGGAACGCGGACCGAAACCCCTTGTCGTCGAGGAACCGGGTGTACTCGTCGGTCGGCGCGGCCGGATCAGGTGGCGCTGCACCTTCCCCAGCCAACTCTCGGGCATCGACGGTCATCGTCAGATGAGGACGCACCCCACCCACCGTGGGCCGATTTTCGGTCTGCAGGTACGCATCGATCAACCGCTCGAGCCCCTCCGCCATCCGTTGCGCCGTCGATCGATGGTCAGGTGTGCCATCCTCGCCCGGAATCGGCCGAGCCAGGGGGTCGAGGCCCGTCATGAGCTTCTCGCCGAGGATCGCATCGACATCGAACCTGCCGCGCATCCGACCATCGGGACTCTTGCCTAGCGACAGAGTGTTCAGCTCGGTGTTCTCCGCCACCGGCACGCCACCGGAATCAACAGCCAGGGCGAACGCGTCTCCCCGGGCTCGTTCCCCGATCTCGGCAGGCGTGGCACCCGACCACGCCTGCCCCAACAGACGACCCACGCAGGCTTCACGCGCAGGGCCAGGCAACTGCGCCACAGCACGTTCAACATGTGCGATACCCCGCACGATCGCATCGACCTGTTCGCCTGAGAAATCACCGTCCGCAGCGTGATCGGCCACCCGGGGCAACGACACCAACGCCCGGCCGACCCGCACCATCCGGTGCGCGCACCCCGGCGCCAGCCCGCCGGCCATCAGCAACGAAGCGGTAGACGACTCGCCGGATCTCTTGGCCACGCCCCGCCGGTCCAGTGCGCCTACCCAGACCGACAAGACGTGATCGACGAGATGGCGAGTCTTGATCAACGCCACCACGTGTTCAGCCAACTCATCATCGGCCTCAGGTGGTGACCCCTGCGCGACCACAGCCAGCGCTGTGCGGATTCCCCCGATATCCATGACGCAACGATAGAACAAACAAACCTTTCGCACAAGTGTTCGAATGAATTTATTCTGTTGCAGCTCAACGTCTTTGAGGGAATGGACTTCACCGAACCATTCAGTTTAACGACCGGGTCTGACATCATGCCGGGCCAGCGGTGCCTGACCGTGCGGCATCAAGGCGTCGAGGGGGCCTCGCCACTTGTGGCCGGAAAGCCGCTGCGGACGCCTCCGCGCTCATCGGTCGGGCGGATCGATTGTCCGGTGGCCCTCTCAAATCGTGCCCGTGCGGCCCACACCGGCCAAACGCTTCGTCGGAAGACATTGGCAGAAGCAAACATTCGAACCGTCTGTCAACGCCCAGCCTGCTACCTATTTGCTGGAGAACCTGTTTTGTCGGTGCTGTGTTGCATCATGTCGACACGCGAGTGTAGAAGGAAGGTGACGTCATGACGATCGTGGTGACGACCGCAACCGGTCGGGTCGGGTCGCGGGTGACGCAACTGCTCATCCAGGCTGGGGTGCGTCCGAGATTGCTGGTGCGGGAGGCCGCGAAAGTCCCGGCCACGGTACGTACAAAGGCGGACATCGTCGAGGTGGACCTCGGCGACGCCCCCGCGGTCGCGCGGGCCTGCTCAGGGGCGCGGGCTCTCTACTGGATCGATCCACCGACCGACGACGATGACCCGGTTGCGGGATATGACCGCATGGGTGCCAGCGCCGCCCGCGCCGTCGTGGAATGCGGCATCGAGCGCGTGGTGTTCCAGAGCAGCGTCGGGGCAGAGGCAAGGCATGGTTTCGGTGAGATCGACGGGCTGGGGAAGACCGAGGACCGCCTCGACAGCACCGGCGCTGCTGTCACTCACTTGCGATGTGGGTACTTCTTCACGAACCTGTTGATGGATCTGGAGAGCCTCCGGAGTGGGTTTCTCGTCACCACGCTGCCTCTCGACGAACGGATTTCGTTTGTCGACCCCCGAGATGTCGGCGAGGTGGCTGTCGCTCGACTCCTGTCGGTTGATTGGGCGGGGCGCCACACGCAAGGCGTCCTGGGTCCGGCCGACTTGTCGTTCAGCGAGGTTGCAGACATTCTCTCCGCCGCGTCGGGCCGCGAGATCGTCGCCCAGCGGGTATCGGATGATGTTGTGGCACAGCAACTCGCGGGTTTCGGGATGACGGCCGCCCAGGTGGACGGGGTTGTCGGCATGTTGCGCGGCTTCCGTGGCAACTTCTCGCCCGAGAACTCTCGCGACGTCATCAGCACCACCCCGACCACGCTGGAGTCGTGGGCATATTCAGTACTGCGGCCGGCCTTGATCGCGGTGGACGGGTGATGGGTCACTCCGCCTCGGCCGCGGCGAACTCGTCCACGAAATCGTCGGCGGGCGGAATGGGGGTGATGACATCGATCAATACGCCATCCGACCCGTCGAGAATGAGGAGGTTGTCCGCATGCTCGATGAACTGAGGTCTCGGCCGACTTCGGCCCCGATCCCCGGCCGGCCTTAGGATGGGCGTCATGGTGATGGCTGACCGGCCCGAGGTCCAGACGGCGTCCATGCCGGTTACTGCCCTGACTGTCGTCGGGCTGGCGGAGAGCTTGCTGAACGGCCTTGCCAGAGTGCCCTTTCGACGTCCGTGGCAGGGACCCGGCGGACTGCTGGACAACCTGGGGCAGTCGGTCACCCGGCAGGTCGTCCGATCGTTCATGGGTTACTCGATGGGGCTGCCCATCGAGGAGTTCAGGTCGATGGAGAAGATCCTCGACGACATCTGCCGCGTCGTCATGCCGCCGTTCATCGAACTCACCGACAGCGTCGAGATCACAAACGACACGATCGGCGGAGTCGACGGCATCTGGTGTCGTGCAAAGGCCAGTTCGGATGCCTACGTGGACAATTCCGACGACAAGCAGACGATCGGCGCCACGATCCTCTACCTGCACGGCGGTGGATACATCGGCACGTCCCCGATCATGTACGCCGCATTCGCCGCATCACTGGTGAAGACCACTGGTTATGAGGTGTTCATCGCCGACTACCGGATGGCACCGGAGTTCCCGTTCCCCGCCGGTGTGCACGACGCGGCAGACGTCTTCCAAGGTCTCCTCGACCGCGGAGTCGACCCGGAGCATCTCGTGGTCGCCGGTGACTCCGGTGGTGGCGGCCTCGCGACATCCCTCATCTCGTATCTCCATGCCCAATCACTGCCCGTCCCGGCCGCGTTGGCCCTGTTCTCCCCGGAGATCGATCTCGAGCTCGATCACCCGTCGATCACCGACAACGCCCAGTACGACATCCTGCCCTGGAACATTCCGGTGACCCCGTACCTGCAGGGCGTCCAGCCGAACGACGAGCGTGTGTCTGCGGTGTACGCCATGGCAGATCCGGAGTGGTTTCCACCGACCTTCGTGTGCTGGGGCGGCGACGAGATGTTTCGCGACGGGATCAGGAAGTTCGCCGGCGGCTTGGACAAAGCCGGGGTCAAGGTGCACGCGATGGAAGAGCGCGGCATGTTCCACGTGTTCCCGATCCTCATGCCGTGGGCCGAGGCATCCAAGCGCGTGTTCGTCGCACTGCACGACCTGGCCGGACGACACGTCTCCCCCGACCACGACGCCGAACAGACCCACTGACGCGATCAGGTGGTCAGTCGGGCGCGACCACACCGTCGACGTACACCCAGCGACCTTCGTGTTTCTCGAACCGGCTGCGTTCGTGCAACGTCCCCGAGCTTGAACCCTTGATCCGGTAGAACGCGGTGAACTCCACCTCGCCAACGGAATCGAACAGCGACCCGTGCAATGTGGACTCGATGTCGAGTCGGTACCACCGCATCGCGGCGTCGAGGTTCACCACGTCGGGCCGGGTACGGGGATGCCAGCTGTACAACAGGAAGTCCGCGTCACCCACGGCGAACGCACTGAACCGAGAACGCATCAGCGCCTCGGCGGTCGGCGGCTTACGGTCCCGGGACACCAGAGGTCCGCAGCAGTCGTCCCAGATCAGTCCACTGGTACACGGACAACGCCGAAGGCCGGATGGAGGACGGGTCACCGGGTCAGATTAGGCGACGGATGCGACTGTCCGGTTCGCGGCATTACCACCGGCGTGAAGGAAAAGCCAGTCAGGCACACCATCCCGACGGCCTGGTTCGGTGTGTGCGCAACCCAGACGGTGCGATGGGGGTCGTCGGTCCACGACCTGACTGCGGTGGTGAAACCACGTTCACCACCCCATGGACCGATGGCATCGTCAGATTCTCGTGCCCACGACCATCTGAGCTCGGCGACCGCGGATGCCGCGGGGCGGTCAGTTCAGAATCGACAAGGTCTTGACCCCCAGAGGCAATCATGCCCCGCTCTGTGCAGAGCGGGGCATGATGCAAACCGTTCGATCCGGCCCTGACGGGTGGAACCCGCGGACGCGGATCGGAGCAAGCGTCGGTTACGAGAACCGAATCAGCCTGCGAGGCCGCCGAGGAAATCAGCGTTGTCGATGAGGAACTGGAAGACGTCAAGCAATGCAAGTTCGAAAGTCGAGGTCATGACTTTCCTTTCGTGTTCAGTTGGACCGTGGACGGGTTGACCACGGTCGGATTACACCGCTGCAGTTCTAGAGTGTGAACCCGGATGACATTGTGGCAGCTTCTACGAGCCACCGCACGACGAGGGCAGCCGTTGGCCGTCAACGCTCTCGAATGAGCATGAGAATCTAATAACATTCTCCCGCAACATAAGTCGCGCCGTCCGAAGTTCGTGGTAATGCGAACGTCGCCAGTTTGTCCCTTGTCGGCGGCCCCCGTGTCACCTGTTGTGCACATTGTTTTAACCCATTGTTATCGATCGTGACACGAGCTAAAGGCCTCTGACCTGGCGTTCGAGACGTATCGCCCGGCGGGCCGTCAGAGTGATGGCGGCGAAGCCCAGCACGGTCGTGGCGCCGACGACGACCCCGAAGGCCGATGGCGAGAAGACGGGGAACGGCACGCCCGACACTGCGATCGCGATGCCGGCCAGAGGTGGGTAGGCGATCACCGTGCCCGCGATTGCCGCGACCGCCACCGCGATCAGGGACTCCAGACGGATCATGCCGCGCACCTGCCGCGGACCCGCACCGAGCAGTTGCAGCAATGCGAACTCGCGGCGCCGAGCCGAGGTCATCAGCACCAGGGTGTTGACCACCGCGATGCCGAGGAATCCCAGCAACACCGCGAGCGCCACGACGTTCACCGAGTCCTGCGCCCGCTGATCCTGCCGGATGGCCTCGGCGAATCCGTCGCTCCTCATCACCGCCATGCCCCCAGCGGCTTCGATGGCCCGCTGCGCCTCGTCGACCCGTCCCGGTGCCGCCGACACCAACACCTGGTCGACCAGTCCGGTTGTCGTGTGCTCTCGTACCTGCGCTGCCGGGAGGGTCACATCGCCGAAGCCGAGACCACGGTTGTAGGTGGCGACAACCCGTGGGGTGATCACAGCGCCATCGCCCATCCGCAGCGTGACGGTGTCCCCGACATCGGCGCTCATCGCCGACGACGCGTCGCGGCTCAGCGCCACCGAGCCGTCGGCGAGCTGCTGAAGGTCGCCTTCCCGGACATCGAGATCCATCGTGGCAGTGGCGCCCGCGGCGTCGATGCCTTGCACGGGATACGCCTCGGTGGTCGGGGCCTCGGAACTGTCCGTGGTGAACAGGGCCTTGGTGCGGGTGATCGGATTGACCGCGGCCACCGCATCCATCGACGCGATCGTCGCGGCGAGTTGGGGGCTGATGCCGCCGGGGCCGGTCACGACGAGATCGGCGCTGGTGCCACTCTCGGATTGGTGTTCGGCTGCTGCGGTCACCGTGCTCTGGCTGAACAGTTGCACCGCCCCGATCGCGATCGCCAACGCCAGCGGTGTGATCGCCGCGGCAAGGCGGCGTCCATGGGCGTTGAGGTTGGCGGCCGCCAACACCGGCCCGGCCGAACCGGTGCGAAGCATCGGGCCGGAGACCACGCGCATGGCGCCCGAGACGAGGGCCGGACCCAGAAGGGCGAGAGCGATGACGAGGAGCACCGCAGACCCCCCGGCACCGGCCATCGCCGCAGGTCCAGGGATGAAGGCGGGCAGGGTTGCCGTCACCAGCCCGCTCACCCCGACCGACAGTCCGAGGATCAACCGGGTCCGGCTCAGCTTCTCCGGCTCGACCGCTGACTCGCGCAGCGCATCGATGGGATCGAGGCGAGCCGGTCGTCGAGCGGAGACAGCCGCTGCGAGCCGGGCGGTCGCGACCGCGGCGGCGACTGCGACAAGAGCCGGGACCGGTCCGTAGGCAAGTGCGAAGTCCGGCGGCACGATGCCGGCGTCGGCGAATCGGCCCCGCAGGACACCGGCCAGCAGATAACCGGGTGCCACTCCCAGAAGTGCCGCCACACAGGCGATGGCCCACGTCTCGGCGCCGATCAGTTTGTGTATCTGACGCGGTGTGGCGCCGGTCGCCCGTAGCAGCGCGAAGTCGTGGCGGCGCTGCTGGACCGACAACGACAGCGTGCTCGACACGACGAACACAGCGATCATCAAGGCCACCCCGGCAAGTGCCGAGCTGAGCGCCACCAGCTCGCCGCGCGCCGCGCCGATGTCGACGTACTCGGCGTCCGCACGTGCCGGACCGGTGTAGGTGTCCACCTCCACTCCGGGCAGGTGATCACGAACTCGGGAGGCGAGCGTCTCGGCGTCCACCCCGTCCTGTGCGATCAGACCGATCGCCGCCACCGTGCCGGTATGCGGCCAGAGTTGTTGCATCCGAACGTCGTCCAGGAACACCGTCGCCGGGCGGCCACCGGGTTCGGACTTGGATGTGCCGGCCACACCGACAACGGTGTACGCGTGGGCGACTCCGCCGTGACGCAGCGTCACCTTCTGGCCCAGGTCAGCTGTACCCGTCATCACCACCTCGTCCGGCCCGGCCGGTGGGTGGCCGGCTGTGATGCTGTACGGCGCGAGAACCGCCGACGACCATCCGTGCGCATCGAACGCGCGCCCGCTGTCGTCGGTCAGGGGAGCGCTGATGTCGCCGACCGCCGACCGGACGTCGGGTAGCGCCGAGAGTTCGGCGACCGTCGACTCGGGAAGCCGCGCGCGTTCGATGTAGGGCTGGTCGACGTCCTCGGTGATATCGAGCGATTGCGGAGCCCCGACCACCACGTCGGCGCCGGAAAGGCGGTGTGGTGTGACGCCTCCGCGAATCCCGGACTCGAACAGCACTCCGAGTGCGCACACCAAGAGGGCGGCGGAGAAGACCGTGACGAATACGGCCGTGAAGCTGTTGCGATGTTCTCTCAGGTTCGCGGCAGCGATGCTGCCGATGCGTGAACGTTGCATCATCACCACTGCCCGAGGTCGGTGAGTGACCGAGCGATGGTCTCGGCGGTCGGTCCTTCGAGGTGGCCGGCCAGGCGGCCGTCGGCGAGGAACAAGACGCGGTCGGCTTGCGCCGCCGCGATCGGATCGTGGGTGACCATCACCACCGTCTGTCCAAGTTCGGTCGACGCACCGCGCAAGAGCCCGAGGATTTGATGACCGGTCCGGCTGTCGAGCGCTCCGGTGGGTTCGTCGGCGAAGATGACGCGCGGCCGGGTGATGAGCGCACGCGCGATGGCGACCCGCTGTTGCTGCCCGCCGGAGAGTTCGGCGGGACGACGTCGGCTCATCTTCGCGAGCCCCACCGACGCCAGCGCGTGCTCCACGCGCGCGTGATCGGCGGTTCGGCCGCCAGCAGGAGCGGCAATGTGACGTTCTGCTCCACGGTCAGCGACGACAGCAGGTTGTAGGCCTGGAACACGAAGCCGATGTGGTCGCGTCGGAATGTGGTGCGTGCCTTTTGCTTGAGGGCGCTGATCTCGTTGTCTCCCAGCCAGATCGAGCCGCTGGTGGGTTGGTCGAGTCCGGCAGCACAGTGCAGGAACGTGCTCTTGCCCGAGCCGGAGGGGCCCATGATCGCGGTGAATCCCTGCGGCGGCAACGCGAGACTGACGGAGTCCAGTGCGGTGATCTGGCCACGGCCTGACGAATAGGATTTGGTGACGTTGTCCAGGCGCAGCGCGGGTGTCGGCGACAAGGATCTCAGGGGTTGAACGGGTGCTGTTGAAGTCATGTCAGCAACGCTATGAATCGGCGAGCCACCGGACCATCCCGCTGGCCACCCAACCAATGGTGTAGCCCGCTATACCGTTTTCGCGCGATGATTACGGCATCCTGGAGCGATGAGTCGAAGCGAACAGGCCGCGAAGTGGTGGCGGGCATGTCGCTTCTTGATGGTCGAAGGCGCCGCGGCACTGGTGTCGTTCGTGTTCGTGTTCGGCGCACTGATCATCGCACCGTTGCTGATCCTCTTCGTCGGATGGCTGCTGGTGCCCGGTTACGTGCGGGTGCTGCGATTCTGGGCCGGCGAGGCGCGTCGTCGCACCGGGCGTTACACCGGCGTCGTGATTCCGGAGCGATACCCTCCGATGGAGGATCGCCTCGGATTCAGCGACCTACGAACCATGTTGTGGTCATCGCCGTTTCGCCGCGACGTGGCGTGGGTCACCGGCCATGCGTTTGCTGCGCTCGTCGCGGGGTTCGTTGCCGTGGTGCTGCCGCTGGCGGCCATCAACTCGATGTTGATACCGGCGTACTGGTGGGCGATGCCCGCCGACGAGCCGGTGGGGAACATCTATCTGGTCACGTCGTGGCCCTTGGCCGCAACCATGCCGTTCATCGCGCTCGCCTACGCGGTGATCGCGTGGTGGCTGATCCCTGCGCTGGCACGTGCAATCGCGGGCATGGCCACCAAACTCCTTGCACCCAGGCGTGAAACCGAACTGACGCAACGGGTTACGGCGCTGACCGAAAGTCGGGCCGCAGCGCTCGATGCACACGCCGCCGAATTGCGGCGCATCGAACGCGATCTGCACGACGGTGCCCAGAATCGCTTGGTCGCGGTGGTGATGATGCTCGGTCTGGCCGAACGTTCACTGCGTGTCGACCCCGAACAAGCTCTGCCGCAGCTTCTTCGGGCGCAAGACGCCGCATCCGATGCCCTGTCGGAACTGCGGACCCTGGTGCACGACATCTATCCGCCGATCCTCGACGAGCTAGGCCTCGAAGGAGCAGTCGCAGCTCTTGCCGGGCGCTCCTCCATCACCTGCGTCCTGGATGTGCGGAACCTGCTGCGTGCACCAGCCGCTGTGGAAGCTGCCGCCTACTTCGTGGTGGCCGAAGCGCTGACCAACGTGGCCAAGCACAGCGGCGCCGAGACCGTGCACCTGACCATCAGCACTCGCGGCGACGACAACGGGAACACGATGGTCATCACTGTTGTCGATGACGGCCGCGGCGGGGCCGAGGAGACCGCGGGCAGTGGGCTGTCGGGAATCCGCCGCCGGGTGGCAGCATTCGAGGGAACGATGACGTTGAACAGCCCTGCAGGCGGGCCGACAGAACTCGAAGTGGAGCTCCCATGCGGATTTTGATCGCCGAGGACGACTCCCTGCTGCGGGAGGGGCTCGCGCTGCTGCTGCGTAGCGTCGGTATCGAGGTGACCGCCGCGGTCGCAGATGCCGAGCAGTTCCTCGAGTCGTTCGACGCGGACCCGCCCGACGGCGCAGTGCTCGACGTCCGCATGCCGCCGACGTTCACCAATGAGGGATTAAAGGCGGCCATCGAGGCACGCCGCCGGGTCCCCAACTTCCCCGTGCTGGTCCTGTCCGCCTACGTCGAGGACAGATACGCCGGCGAACTGCTGGCGGGCAGTGCATCGGGGGTGGGCTACCTGCTCAAGGAACGGGTTGGCAAAGTCGAAGAGTTCGTCGACGCGCTCGAACGCGTGGTCGCGGGCGGAACGGTGATGGACCCGGAAGTGGTGTCGCAGTTGATGAGCCGTCGCCGAGCCGACGACCCGATCCGATCGCTCACACCTCGCGAATCGGAGGTGTTGCGGTTGATGGCCGAAGGCCTCGGAAACGCCGACATCGCTCGCAAGCTGGTGGTCAGCGACACCGCCGTGAGCAAACACATCGGCAACATCTTTGCCAAGCTCGGACTGACCACCTCTGACACCGGACATCGCCGAGTGCTCGCGGTGCTGGCCCACCTGCGGTCATAGAGACGTTG
This sequence comes from Williamsia sp. DF01-3, assembly GCF_023051145.1. Taxonomy (NCBI): domain Bacteria; kingdom Bacillati; phylum Actinomycetota; class Actinomycetes; order Mycobacteriales; family Nocardiaceae; genus Williamsia; species Williamsia sp. DF01-3. The sequence goes on along the minus strand of NZ_JALKFS010000005.1, from coordinate 4,877,812 downwards.
ACCGGATAGTCGGTCGATAAGTTAGGGTGACCATACTTATCTGGCTGGAGAAGGTGGCTTTGTGATGTATGTGATGAATCGTCGGCAGATGTTGACGTTGACCTTGACCGCGGCAGCAGGCGTTGTGGCTGCCGGATGTTCGTCGAGCAGCGGTTCAACCGATTCGGACGTCGCCGTGTCCGCCGAGCCCGGCGCATTCCCGGTGACGATCGACCACGTTCACGGCTCGACGACCATCGAACAAGCACCCAAACGCATCGCGGTGGTCGGAATCGGCGACGCGGACGTGCTCTTGTCGCTGGGTGTCATTCCTGTGTTGGTCCCGGTGTGGACCGGATCCACCGATGACGGAATCGGGCGGTGGGCCGAGCCTCGCGTGGCCGGCGCAGATCCCGAAGCGTTGGAGAACGCGACCTCTGATTTCAGTATCTCCGCAGTGGCAGCTGCGCAACCCGATCTCATTGTGGCAGTGAACAATGCGATCGACGCATCGACCTACGGGCAGTTGTCCGGTATAGCTCCGACGGTGTTGCATGCGGCCGATCAGACCGACTGGGTGTTGCCGTGGCAAGACGTCACCAACCGGATCGGCGCCGCCGTCGGGCTGCCCGGGGCTGCCGCGCAGGCTGTCGAGGACACCGAGAACCTCATCGTCGAACGGCGCGAACAGAATCCGCAGTTCGTCGGCCGCACCGCCACCGTGGTCGCTCGGTGGGCCGATGGCAACCTTCGTGCGTACAGCCCTTCGTCCGCGCGTGCCCAATTGCTGACGGGATTGGGGTTTGTGCCACCCGTCGGGATCGCCGACAAGTTCGGTGACAATCTCTATGTCGACATCTCCGCGGAGAACGTCTCGTTGCTCGAGTGTGACCTGCTGTTGTTCGACAACTGGGAACGGGCAAGGGTTCAGATGGAGGCATCGCCGCTGTTCATGGGACTGGATGTGGTGCGCTCGGGTGGGCTCGTCAAGCTGGATCCGATTGTCTCCGATGCAGTGTCGATGCCGAACCCGCTGACAATCCCGTTTGTTCTCGACGCCTTCGTCGACCAGATCAACGAGGCGCCGATCTGGAGCTAGACGGCAATCGCTACCGGTCCGGCGTCAGGGTGACGCCGGTACCACAGCATGAGGCCGCCGACAGCGCCGGCCACCGCCGCCGTCACGGCGCACCACACCAGCGCCGTCGCGAGGTCGGCCTCTGATGTCAGGTCGTACAGGCCTCCGACTCCGACGGAGGCGATCAGGCACCCGAGTCCGGCGATACTGTTGAGCATTCCGAAGTGCGCGCCCAGATTGTGTTCGCCCGCAAGGGCTGCGACGGTGTCGCGCATCGGGGGCACCATCAGCATCTGGCCGATGTGGAGCAGTGCGACCCATCCGGCGACCGCGGCGTATTGCCATGCGGTCTTGTGGGTGAGCCCGTCTGCGGCGGCAGGCACGAGGAACGACACGGCCATCACCGAGAGTCCACCGATCACCGCCTCGCGATGGCCGATGCGATGGACAAGCCGAACCACCGGTCGTTGCCACAGGATGACCATCAACGCAGCGCCGCATAGAACCATCCCAATGCGCTCTGGTTCCCGGCGATGCACTCGAGTTCAGCGGGCAGCATCAGATACAACAGGCTGTACGCCGACAGCTGCGCCGCGCACAGTGCGGCGTAGGCAAGAAACACCTTGTGCGACAACACTGACCGCCACACCGCCCAGATCCGGCGGTCGGCTGGGGCGACCGATCCCGGCTGCATTGCCGACGTTGTCACGGTCGCGGGGAACCACCGAAAGAACGCAATCCACAACCCGGCGAAGAGCACCGCGGCCGAGCAGGTGGTCCACGCGAATGGAACGCCGAGCAAAGCTGCGCCCAGGAGCGGGCCAAGAACGGTTCCGGTGCGGCTGCACATCTGTTCGAGGCCGAACAATTCGGTGCGGCGCATGATGTTCTGTCGCTCGAGCAGCGCACCATAGCTGGCATTTGCCGCTTCGACCGCAGGTGCGAACAGGGCGGCCGCCAACCCGATGAGCAGCACGCCGCCAACAACTCCGACAAGGGATTCGGCGAAACCGACGGCGATGAACCCGACGATTCGCGCGGCGATTCCGATGAGGACGATCCGCCTGACACCGAACCGGTCGGCAAGGCTGCCACCGACGAAGAACATCCCCTGCTGGGAAGCCATGCGCAGACCGAGAACCAGGCCGACCACCCACGCCGCAAAGCCGAGACCCTCAGAAAGGTGGACGGCGAGAAAGGGCACCACGAGATAAAAGCCGATGTTGAACAAGGTCATCGATGCCAACATCAAACGCACGGGAGCCGGCAGAGCAGCAACCTGTCGCAGGCCTACCGGCACACCAATCACCAATGCACCTGCATCTCGCGCTCCCTGACGCCGGTATGAGAAACGCCCAGCGGGTGCCGACGCGCCGGGATCTATCCTCCCAATCTGCTTTTGTGTCTGTGCAACAGGGCCGGTTCGCACCGACCAGACGGCGATGACATGCGGCGAGGAACCGCCGCGACCTCGGGTGGGTGCCAGTCCTGCGTTCGTTTGAGTTGTGACCGAAGCGCCGACGGTGGCGTGGTCTGTAGTAGCAGGTCCCGAACGGCCGTGCGGCTACGTCCGCGGACGTGTGCGAGTGTCCCGAGCCGTCGGGATCGTCTGGCGAGAGCCTGGGTCCGTGGTCGGCGCGCTTTGTCATAGCTGTTGAGAATCGAATCGATGGTGCGCTCATCAGGATTGACGCCCGCGGCAATGGGGGACAGGAGTGCGGCGAGCGTTGCGGCGTCTTCCATCGCCTGACCGCCTCCCTGGCCGAGATTGGGTGTCATGGCATGCGCAGCATCGCCTAGTAGGACGCAGCGGCCATGTCGGTACGACGGAAGGTCGCCGGCGAGTTCATCGATGGGAAGAAATGAGACCGCTTCGGGCTCCGTGGTGCGGATCAACTCGGGAATGGGGGAGTGCCAGGTGCCGAACATCCGATTCAGTTCGGCGTATTCGTACGGCGCAGACAGAGGTCGGCGCCTTGGCATGGTGGCCACACCGAACCAGTAGACACGACCGTCGGCCAACGGCGCGACACCGAATCGCATTTGCTCACCCCAGGTTTCGCCTGCCTCGCCCTGTAGGTCGACCGGCGTGGAGGTGATACCGCGCCAAGCGCTGTATCCGGCGTACCGAACGCCGGGGTCTCGGCCCCATCGAGCGCGGAAGCCGCTGTGAAGGCCGTCGGCTGCGACGACGAGGTCGAAGTCTTGCTCGCTCGCCGAACCGGGCGTGTGGCGAATGCGTACGATTCCGTCGGAATGAGCACCGATCACCTCCATCGAACATCGGAGGGTTCCAGGCTGCAATTGGGCAAGCAGCATGTGGTGCAGATCGGTGCGATGCACAATGCGTAAGTCGGAGACTGCATCAGGCGGGATCGTGGCCAACCATCGGCCGTCGGGCCGCCGTTGTCCGCTGCGATAGGTCGCAGCCTCCGGCGATGTGATCGCCTCGAACTGTTCCCTGAGCCCAAGAGATTCAAGTGCTCGAAGTCCGTTGCCGAAGATCGACAGTCCCGACCCGCCTGCACGAACCCGGTCCGAGCGTTCGAACACGGTGACGTCGGCACCGTTGCGCTGTAGTCCGACGGCCACGCACAATCCGCCGATACCAGCCCCCACCACTGCGACCTTCATGCTGCCCTCCTACTACACCTGTAGTGCCACTGCCTGTTCGACTTTACAGGCGTAGAGAAGAGATGCAACACCTGTAGAGTTGTCGAATGACATCCAGAACGACCGGTCAATCGCGGGCTGACGTCATCGCCGATACGGCCATCGGCTTGATCGCGGGGCAGGGATTGCGCGGGCTGACCCATCGCGCTGTGGACTCGACTGCAGGAATTCCTCAGGGCTCCACGTCGTACTACGCGCCGACGCGGCAGGCGCTTCTCGGCCTCGCCGCGAGGCGGCTCGCGCAACGCAGTGCGGACAATGCCGACAACATTCTGCTCGACCTCGGGACGTCCGTGCCTGACGACGCCGGTGAACGGATCGGTTCGCTCACCGCCGCCGCCGTCGCGCTGATGGACTCACTCGTCGGTCGGCCGGTGGACATGCGCGCCCGCTATGCGCTGCTGATCGAGTTACCCGCCGACGACGCTCTGCATCAAGCACTTTCGTCATTCTCCGCTGTGCAGGCGGGCGCGGGCGCCGCCGCCGAACTGGTCCTGACCCGCTTCGGTGTGAGCGACCCCGGGGAACGTACAAGCGAACTCGTGCGGCTCATCGACTCCCTTGTCTTCACCCAGATCGCGACCCCGTCTCCCGCGGCTCGACGAGAAGCGGTCGGAGCGTTGGCTGCTTACCTACGCGGAATCATGTGACGGTGCTGTCGATGGCCACGTCGACAATGCCATGGTCGACGGAGGCGCGCGAAGATGCGGGATTGCCGCCGGCAGAATCGAGGTCGTTCGAGCAGGCTGCGGCAACATCGGTTTGGGCGGCAGAGGTTGCAAACAAGGTTGAATCGGCGGGCGGATCTCGAGAATTGCGCCATCGCGAGAATTGACAATGCGGCTGGGTTCATTGACGGCGTCGCCTCGTATGCCCGCGATTGGGAACAAGGTTCCTGTGGGGGAGTGACGAAATCGTATCGCCAGCAATTCGGGTGCTGGGTGCAAGCGACAACGCAGCGGGCGTGGATTTCATTTCGTAGATGAACTGTCTGGTAGCGGGATTGGTCGTCGCTATGGCTGTTGTCTCACTGAACACACTGGCCGCGTCCAGCGATTGCTGCACACGGCCAGTGATCAGTTGGTCAGCGCCCGATGGTCAGACGCGGAAATCGGCCTAAGCGTCGCTACCGGTGACGATGACCTCCGCGAAATCCCACAGTGCGTTGTCGATGGATTCGATGAAGTAAAAAATTGCAGACAGCATTATGGTCCTTTCCCGACCCGGATTTGTTCGTTGCCCTGTGATGCAATGAAACGAGATTAATATCTCTGTTTCATGAATATCACGAGTGTGTCGGCAATCACAAGGGGTTGGGTTATGCATCGCGGGGTGGACAACTTTCGCACGATGACTTCCATCGCCCGGCCAGGTCTGTCTCAGCATGGGAAGCAATTTTTCTGCGGTCTGGCCGGTTGTCCACGCCGAGCGCGAGCGTTTGGTGAGAGATCTGAGCGACCTACCTGCAGATGCTTGGGCGAAGCCATCACTGTGTCCGGGTTGGGATGTGCACGACGTTCTGGCCCACCTGATCGATGGGGCGATGACCACCCGTCTCGGTTTCGCGCGTCGGATGATGGCCAATCGGTTCGACTTCGATCGCGACAACTCGGCCGGGATAGCCCAGCAAAAGCGTGCTGATCCCCGACAGACGCTAGAAGCGTTGGGCGAGGTGATCACGTCGACGAGGACGCCGCCGGCCAACTCGAAGACGCGGCTCGTCGAGATGTTCGTCCACGGTGAAGACATTCGGCGGCCGTTGGGCAACGATGTGGGCTATCCGGTGGATCCGGTGGTCGAGGCGCTGAGTTATCAGGTGAAAACCGCGGTGGGGTTCGGCGGGGGACGGGAACGGGTGGTCGGGCTGCGTCTGACCGTCACCGACTCGGATGTTGTGCTCGGGGGTGCTGGCGCCGTTGAGGTGCGTGGGCGGGCGATCGATCTACTCCTGGCGGTGTCGGGTCGTCCGGTTCCACCAGGCGCGTTGGTGGGGCCGGGCGTGGAGAAACTCGCGACGACCGCGTAAGTCGGTGCCGGCGAAGAGCCGGTGCAAATTTTCTAGTTGAGCGGAACAGACTCAACTCTCGGTGCGTTACACCTTCTGAACGGGCACACTAGGAGCCCGTACCTGCTTGTTAATACCGAAGGAAGGTGCACGAGTGGACAGTTTCAACCCCACCACCAAGACGCAGGCCGCATTGTCGGCCGCGGTGCAGGCGGCAGCCGCCGCAGGCAACCCCGATGTCCGACCGGCACACGTGCTCGTCGCGCTGCTCGATCAGTCCGACGGGATCGCCGCGCCGCTGCTCAAGGCGGTCGGCGTTGATCCCGCTCAGGCGCGCACTGCCGCCCAACAGCTGGTCGACCGACTGCCGAAGGCATCCGGCGCCAGCTCAACCCCGCAACTCAGTCGCGAATCGATCGCGGCTGTCTCGGCGGCCCAGCAGCTCGCCGGCGAATTGAGCGATGAGTACGTCTCCACCGAACATCTGGTCGTCGGGCTGGCGACCGGCGACTCCGACGTCGCGAAGTTGCTCGCCAACCTGGGCGCCACTCCGCAATCGCTGCGCGATGCGTTTGTGGCCGTGCGCGGCAACGCCCGCGTCACCACCGCCGATCCGGAAGGCACGTACCAGGCGCTGGAGAAGTACTCCACCGACCTGACCGCCGCCGCACGCGAAGGCAAGCTCGATCCGGTCATCGGCCGCGACACCGAGATCCGACGTGTGGTGCAGGTCCTCAGCCGCCGCACCAAGAACAACCCTGTTCTGATCGGTGAGCCCGGCGTGGGCAAGACCGCCATCGTCGAGGGGCTCGCCCAGCGCATCATCGCCGGCGACGTCCCCGAGAGTCTCCGCGGCAAAACCGTTGTGTCCCTGGACATGGGGTCGATGGTCGCCGGTGCGAAGTATCGCGGCGAGTTCGAAGAGCGGCTGAAGGCCGTTCTGGAGGAGATCAAAGGTTCTGCGGGCCAGGTCATCACGTTCATCGATGAGCTGCACACCATCGTCGGCGCCGGTGCCACCGGTGAGGGCGCCATGGACGCCGGCAACATGATCAAGCCGATGCTGGCACGCGGTGAACTGCGGCTCGTGGGTGCCACCACGCTGAGCGAGTATCGCCAGTACATCGAGAAGGACGCCGCTCTCGAACGCCGGTTCCAGCAGGTGTACGTGGGAGAACCCTCGGTGGAGGACGCCATCGGTATCTTGCGTGGGCTCAAGGAGCGCTACGAGGTGCACCACGGTGTCCGGATCACGGACTCCGCACTGGTTGCCGCCGCCACCCTGAGTGACCGCTACATCACCGCAAGGTTCCTGCCCGACAAGGCAATCGACCTCGTGGACGAAGCGGCATCGCGTCTGCGCATGGAGATCGACTCCCGTCCGGTCGAGATCGACGAAGTCGAGCGGGTGGTGCGACGGCTCGAGGTCGAGGAGGTCGCGCTCGCCAAGGAAACCGATGAGGCTTCCAAGGTGCGCCTGGACAAACTGCGTCAGGAACTCGCCGACCACCGCGAAAAGCTGAACGAGCTCTCCGCACGTTGGCAGGGCGAGAAGCAGGCCATCGACGCGGTGCGAGATCTCAAGGAACGTTTGGAGCACCTCCGTGGTGAATCCGAGCGCGCCGAACGAGACGGAGATCTGGGACGTGCGGCAGAACTGCGATACGGCCAGATCCCTGTCCTGGAAAAGGAACTCGACGCGGCTGCCGCCAAGTCGGGTGCGGTCAACGGCGACGTGATGTTGCAGGAAGAGGTCGGTCCCGACGATGTGGCGCAGGTCGTCTCAGCGTGGACCGGTATTCCGGCCGGTCGCATGCTCGAAGGCGAGACCGCCAAGTTGCTGCGGATGGAAGACGAACTGGGCTCGCGGGTCGTCGGCCAGAAGCAGGCCATCGAGGCGGTGTCGGACGCGGTTCGTCGCGCTCGGGCCGGTGTGGCAGACCCGAACCGTCCGCTCGGATCGTTCCTGTTCCTCGGCCCCACGGGTGTCGGCAAGACCGAGCTCGCCAAGGCACTGGCAGAGTTCTTGTTCGACGACGAACGCGCGATGGTCCGCATCGACATGAGTGAATACGGCGAAAAGCACAGTGTCGCACGGCTCGTGGGTGCGCCTCCGGGATATGTCGGCTACGAGTCCGGCGGCCAGTTGACCGAAGCGGTTCGGCGTCGCCCGTACACAGTGGTGCTGTTCGACGAGGTCGAGAAGGCCCACCCCGACGTGTTCGACGTGTTGCTGCAGGTGCTAGACGAAGGACGGTTGACGGACGGTCAAGGCCGTACGGTCGACTTCCGGAACACCATCTTGGTCCTCACGTCGAACCTCGGTGCAGGCGGGAACAAGGACCAGGTCATGGCGGCCGTGCGCTCGGCGTTCAAGCCCGAGTTCATCAACCGGCTCGATGACGTGGTGGTGTTCGACTCGCTCACCGAGGAGCAACTGGTGTCCATCGTCGACATCCAGCTGGGCCAGTTGCAGAAGCGGCTCGCACAGCGTCGACTGCACCTCGAGGTCTCGGACAACGCCAAGAAGTGGCTCGGCACACGCGGTTTCGATCCCCTGTACGGGGCCCGGCCACTGCGCCGGCTGGTTCAGCAGGCCATCGGCGACCAGCTCGCGAGGGCGCTGCTCTCCGGCGACATCACCGACGGCGATGTGGTGCCCGTGAACACCAGCGCCGACGGCGAGACGTTGGTCCTGGGCTGATCTGGTCCGCCAGATGACACAAGAACCCCTGCACCCCACAGGTGCAGGGGTTCTTGCTGTCCGCAGATGTTGCAACACCTGCAGCTGGACGAAACACCTGCGCACGTACGCGCAGGGATCAAAGTCAGCGAACGAAGTCGACCTGCACCTCGGTGACCCACTGGCTCTGGTCATCTGACATCTCGAGGTAGATCTCTCGACCTTGACCGGTCAGTCTGTAACCCTGCTCGCCGACCCACCGGTTGAGTGTCTGGTAGGTGCTGTCGATCTGATCCATCGACCCGAGGTGGATCATCGAGGCCACCTCGCCGCCGGGGATGTCGAACGTCTCCAGCCCGGCAACGGCGTCGGCGGCCACCGGGAAGGTGGCGTGCACCCACACCGCGTCGGGCGAGTGTTCCGGTGCCGGAGCGTAGTACGCGATGCTCGGTCCGACGGGCGTCTGCCCGGCGGCGCCCAGGGCTTCGATGATCCGCGGGTACAGCGGCTGGATCACTGGACCGATGTCCTCGCTGGTGACACTGTCGGCCAGGGCCCGCAGACCGATTGTGGTGGCCGGTTCAACCGTCTTGGTGGTGATGTTGGGTTCTGACATGCTGTCCTCCGATTCGATGAGTCGAAGCCTCGCCTCCACCCGGGCGAGCCGGTGCTGATCCTGGCGGATCTGCGACTCGAGTTCGACCTGACGCAACCGCAGCATGGCGCGTAGATCCGCGCCGGTCAGCTCGCCGTCGAGAATGCGGCGGACCTGCTCGAGTCGTAGACCGAGGTCCTTGAGCGCGACGATTCGGTTGAGCCGTTCCAGCTGGGACACCTCATAGAACCGGTATCCACTGTGGGGGTCGATGACCTGCGGTGTGAGCAGACCGATCGAGTCGTAATGCCGCAGCATCCGCACCGACACCCGGCCGAGTTTGGCGAATTCTCCGATGGTTTTCATGGCGGTCCCCACGTTGCAGGCTGACACGGTGTCAGGGTCAAGGGTGACGCACAACAGCTTGTCGGCTCGCCGGGTTCGCCGACAGCAAAAACCGGGCCGCGCCCGCGAGGGCACGACCCGGTTCTCCGGCCGATGAAGATCAGGCGGCGACCGCCGCGGCATTCTGGGTTTCGTCGCCCAGGGCGTGCCGATTCATGCGGATCATGAAGACGGTGACCGCAAGAGCCAGCGCCATGAACCCGGCTCCCCAGTAGAACGCCACGTCATAGCTGTGGATGCTGGCCGAGATGAACGCCTCTGGATCGACGGGAACCGGGTTCCCGTCTTCACCGATCCTCGTTGCGCTGCCGGAATCGTTCGAGAAGACCTGCGCCACAATCGTACTCAGGAGCGCGACGCCCACCGAACCGCCGACCTGCTGCGCGGTGTTCACCAGGGCGCTGGCCACGCCGGAGTCTTTGACGTCGATGCGATGCAGCGCCACCGCCTGCATGGACACGAACACCAGGCCCATGCCGAGGGCGATCAGGAGCTCGCTGGGCAGGACATGCGCCACCCATGACGAGTCCGAGTCGAGCTGGGCGAGGTAGAGATAGCCCAGGACACCGGAGATGGTGCCGGCGATCATCAACGGACGCGGGCCGAACCGTGGCAGCAGGGAGCTGGCGGCCCCCGCTGACACGATCAAAGCGATCGGGAACGGAAGGAACAGGACTCCGGCCCGCAGCGGTGTCTCCCCGAGCGTGTTCTGGAAGTAGTAGCTGAGGAAGAGGAACATCGCGAACATCGCCGTCGGGATGATGAAGGCGACCAGGTAGGCGCCACCGCGGTTGAGTTCGCCAGGAATACGGAGCGGCAGCAGCGGATTCGACGTGCGCATCTCGATTGCCACGAACACGGCGAGCAACACTGCGCCGGCGACGAAGAAGAAAATGGTCGATGATGCGCCCCAGCCGGATTCAGCTGCCTTGGTGAACGCGTAGACGATGCTGATCAGGCCGAGGGTCACCGTGATCGCGCCGGGAAGGTCGTAACCACCGGTTCGTTTGGTGGGAATGTCCCGGATCACCAGCCACAGTCCGCCGATGGCCGCGATGATCGCGATCGGGGTGTTGACCAGCATGGTCCAGCGCCACGACAGGTACTCGGTGAGCGCGCCTCCTGCGATGAGGCCGATCGCGGCGCCACCGCCGGACACTGCCGCGTAGACGGCAAAAGCGCGTGCACGTTCACGGTGTTCGGTGAATGTGACGGTGATCAGGGACAGGGCTGCGGGGGCGAGAATGGCTGCGAACACGCCCTGCAGTGCGCGTCCGGCGAAGAAGGACATTGCGTCCCAGGCGAATCCGGCCATCGCCGACGATGCGGCGAAACCGGCCAGGCCGATCAGGAACATCCGGCGGCGGCCCAGGTAGTCGGCCATCCGGCCACCCAGTAGTAGTAGACCGCCGAACATCAGGGTGTAGGCGGTGAGCGCCCACTGTCTGTTGGCATCGGAGATGTCCAGGTCGACCTGCGCATAGGGCAAGGCGATCGTGATGATGCTGGCGTCGAGTACCACCATCAGCTGGGCGAGGGCGATGATTCCCAGCGCCCACCATCGGCGCGAGTCGCCGGTCGACTTCGGTGCGGCCGCGCTGTCTTTCGCGAGGCCGCTGTCAGGTGAATCCTGTGAGATGACGGTGTCGGGTGAAGCCACGAGATCCTCATATCTGAAGAGGGGTGATTGGGTCCTGGGCAATAGTGGCAGAGTCAGACAGAAGTCGTCAAGGGACAAAATACGGACATCGCCAATTGGCGCGCTCCGCAGCAATTTCTGAGCTGTCGGGTTATCATGTGGACGTGACACTCGTACAAGCCGCAACTGGCCAGGTCAGGGCCGGTCTTCGGGAACGCAAGAAGGTGCAGACCCGTGATCGGCTGATCGCGGCTGCCCTGAAGTTGTGTGACGAACAAGGCTTCGAGGCCACCACGGTCGACCAGATCTCGGACGCCGCGGACATCTCGCCCCGTACCTTCAACCGCTACTTCGCGACCAAAGAGGATGTTGTGCTCGCGCCGGCCGAGGACATGATCGTGGCCATGGCCGATTCCCTCGACGCGCAACCGCGCACCGGTAACGAGATCGAAGCGCTGATCAACGCGCAGGTGCAGATCCTCGGTGGACGTTGCCCCGTCGGCTCGGTGGACCTTTCCCGGTTCGAGACGATGAACCGGATCATCCAGAACGCGCCGGCGGTGAATGCGCGCGGAATGGAGCTCAGCGACAGAAAGTTCCGCAGCATCAGCGACAAGGTCGCCGAGCGGATGGAAGTGCCGGCCGACGACGCGCGAGTGCGGGTGATCGTGTCGGTGTTCATGTCGCTCATGCACATCTCGCTCGACACCTGGCGCTGCGGACAGGTCGGCTCGATGGCCGATTCGACGGTGGCGGCGGACACGCTGAAGGCCACGTACCAGACGTTCCGTGAGGTCGCCAAGAACCTCTGAACTCCCGGTCGATGCGGTTGTCCGGGCTCTGTGGTTGGTTGGAAGTGTGGGCACACAGCGATGGCGGGCCGAGCAGGTACTGGCGCTCGCCCCTGATCCGGGTTCGCAGGCCGCGGGTCGGAAACTCTCCGTATCGGCGCCGTGGTCCTCGCAGGGCTGCGCCGACCAGGTGGTGTGGGGGCTCTGCCGAGGCAGCGGCAGAAATCCGTACCAGACGATCGTCGATCTGAGCGGTCCTGCCTACAAGTGCTCCTGTCCTTCGCGGAAGTTCCCCTGCAAACATGCGCTCGGGCTGATGTTGCTCTGGACTGCGGGCGGTGTGCCCGAAGAACCGCAGGTCGCAGACTTTGCCAGACCGTGGATAGACGAGCGCATAGCGAAAGCCGCCGCGGCGCCGTCCCGTCCGGTCCGAGCGGAACCGAAAGATCCCGAACGTGCGGCCCGCACTGCACAGCAGCGAGAACTCCGCGTCGCCGGCGGTCTGGACGAGTTCGAGATGTGGCTCGATGACCAGGTGCGCAGCGGCTTGGCCGGTGCGGAGGCGGATCCTTACCGGCGTTTCGATCCGGTGGCGGCGCGACTCGTGGATGCGCAGGCGCCTGGTCTGGCCCGCCGGGTGCGCGAGCTGCCTGCGATGGTGACGGGTACCCGCTGGCCCGAGCGGCTGCTCCGAGAACTGGCGATGCTTCGGTTGTTGGTGCAGGCGCATCGATCTTTGCGTGACCTCGAGCCGGCGATGGCCGCCAACGTACGCAGGCATGTCGGTTACCCGGTTGCCCGGGCCGACGTGTTGGCGAGCGCACCAGTGAGCGACACCTGGAAGATCGTGGCCGTCCGTGACCGGGATGATGAGCAGCTGGTCACCCGCCGGATCTGGTTGTGGGGCAGCGGTACCGGACGACGCGCGGTGGTGTTGTCGTTCGCGCCCACCACGGCCGGGCTCGACGGTCGGTTCCTCGCAGGCATGGTGTTCGACGGCCCGCTGTACTTCTACCCGGGGTCGCCCCGCTGCGCGCGCTGGTTGCCGACGGCGACCTCGGGATGAGGCCGCCGGATCTGGCCGGTTCAGAGTCAACCCTCTTCGGGGACACCGTCTCGGCCGCACTCGCCGATCGGGCCGACGCAATAGCGAAAGATCCCTGGCTGCAGACGTTTCCGGTGGCGATTGTCGGGCGCCCCGCCGTCGCTGACGGCGTCAGGTTGCTCGTCGACGATGACGGCGCGTCGGTGAGCCTCGACACCTCCGACGACCGCTGGTACACCCTGCTGGCCATCTCCGGCGGCCGTGCCGTACAGGTGTTCGGCGAACTGGGACCAGAAGGGCTTGATCCGATTGCAACCGAACCACTTTCGGTACAGCAGATAGGTGCGGCGTGAACGCCTGGGACGAATTGGTGTCCGCGGCCACGGTGGGGGTGGGTGGCAAAGCGCTCGAGATGACCGACTTCGACCCGGCCATCGCCGAACCGGTGGGCCGGGTCGACCGCAGAGACGCCGTCGCAGCGGTCTACTCGATCGCGGCACTCGAGACGGTGGCCGTCCGGGCCGGGATGCCGGCCGGACCTCAGGTTGACGCGATGGCGCCCGCACCGGACGAGGACCGTCCGCTGATGAACGACCGGCTTGCCGGACTGCTCGGTCAGGCACTCGATTCCGGTGACGAGCTGGCCACCTGGGCCATCGAATCCATGGCGGCCCGCGACCTGCGAGTGCCACCGGCGATGATCCCGGCACTGCTGCAACGCACCGCCAGACAGGTCCGCATCAGACCTGCAGTCGCGGTCCTGGTCGGTGAACGGGGGCGGTGGCTCAGCGATGTCAGTGACATCCCCGGCACTCTTCCGGCCCGTGATCTCGCCGCCGAGCCCGATGTCGATGTCGAGGAGGTGTGGTCTCTCGGGGACACGCCGGCGCGGGTGGAGGTGTTGCGTCGTTGGCGTACAGCGGATTCGGCCGAAGCCCTGCGCCGGCTTCAGGAGACCTGGGCATCGGAGCCCGGCGACGTCAGGGCGGCGTTGCTCGGCGCGCTCGCGGTCGGGCTGTCGCCCATCGACGAGGAATTTCTCGTGATGGCGCTGGACGACCGCAAGGGATCGGTGCGGGCCGGTGCCGCAGGTCTGCTCACCAAGATTCCCGACTCCGGGTTGCAGAAACGGATGATCGATCGAGCCCGCGCTGTCCTGGTGGGTTCCGGTGGTGGCCGCCGGTGGCGTATCGCACTGGTACTACCGGAGGGTGCCGACCAGTCCGCTCGCCGTGACGGCATCGATCCCACACCGCCACGGGGAACCGGGGCGGGCGCATGGCTTGCCCGTCAGGTTCTCGAGAGAACACCACTGTCGTTGTGGGAGGGCATCTTCGGCAAAGATCCTGGCTCCTTGGTCGAGGCGGTCGCCGATGACGACGCCGACATCGTCCTCGGCGCATGGAGTGCTGCCGCCGTCGCGCAACACAGCGCGACGTGGGCCCGGGCTCTGTACCGATGGAAAGGCGCCGAACCCGGCCTTGTCGGAGTGCTCGACGAGGCAGAGAGGGGTGAGGCGGCTGTGTGGTGGTTACGCAACCGGCGCCCGCCCGGAGCAGTGCTGCCACACCTACCGGTGCCGTGGCCGGACGAGGTCGCCGCGACGGCCCTCAACCTCGTTCTGCGGGAAGCGATCGCGGGTTCTGGAACACAACTCTGGCATTGGCGTGGGCTGGTCGACCACCTGCGTACCGGCCTCCCCGTCGGACCAGGTCACCGGTGGATCGAGCAGATCGACGCGGTTACCGACCGGATGAAGGGCGGCTGGCCCCAGCTGCTCGAACCACTCAAGTGGGCGCTGATCTTGCGCGCCGCGATCACCGAGGAGATGAAGTGACAGACCCCGATGCGTCCACGGTGAACACAGACATCCTGCGACCACATGCAGAGCAACTGTATGCGCACGAGCTGGCGGCGCTCGCCGACACCGACGACCGGCCCCGGCCGCCACACTGGAATCTGTCCCCAGCAGCGGTGGTGACCTATATGTTGGGCGGCACGCTGGACGACGGGACGACGATCTCTCCCAAGTACATCGGGCCCCGGCGCCTGGTCGAGGTGGCGGTCGCGACACTTGCGACCGACCGGGCGCTGCTGCTGCTCGGGGTACCCGGTACAGCCAAGACGTGGATGTCCGAGCACCTCACAGCCGCCATCAGTGGCCGCTCCACCCTGTTGATCCAGGGCACTGCCGGTACTCCGGAGGAAGCGATTCGCTACGGATGGAACTATGCCCGACTGCTGGCCGAGGGCCCGAGTGAGCAGGCACTGGTTCCATCACCGATCATGACCGCGATGCGTGAAGGGAAGATCGCACGCATCGAGGAGCTCACCCGCATCCCCTCCGATGTACAGGATGCGCTCATCACGGTGTTGTCGGAGAAGTCGCTCCCGATACCCGAACTCGACACCGAAGTGCAAGCGGCCAAGGGGTTCTCGGTGATCGCCACCGCGAACAACCGGGACCGCGGTGTGAACGATCTGTCGTCGGCTCTTCGTCGTCGTTTCAACACGGTGGTCCTGCCGCTGCCCGCGACCGCCGACGAGGAGGTCGCGATCGTGACGCAGCGCGTCCAAGCCCTCGGGCAGACGCTGGAACTGCCGGAGATCCCGAGTGCGTCCGACGAGATCCGCCGGGTGGTCACGGTGTTCCGCGAACTGCGGTCGGGACTCACGGCTGACGGCCGGACCCGGGTGAAGCAGCCGTCCGGCACCTTGTCGACGGCCGAGGCGATCTCGGTGATCACGCACGGTGCGGTGATGTCGGCCCACTTCGGCGACGGGGTGCTCCGGCCTTCCGACACTGCCGCAGGCATCCTGGGCGCCGTGGTCAAAGACCCGGTCGCCGATGCGGTGGTGTGGACAGAGTACCTGGAAGCCGTTGTGCGCGAACGCAAGGATTGGGCCGACTTCTACCGGGCGTGCCGAGAGGTCGGATCTTGACGGCGGTGTCCGAGCAGAAAATCGACACCACATCGCAGGCGTTCGACACCGTGCGTCCCGAAGATGTTGGTCCGGGCACCTACGTGCTCGGGATACGGCACCACGGGCCGGGTTCGGCCCGTGGGGTACTGGCCGAGTTGAGGCGCATCGACCCGGACATCGTGCTGATCGAAGGACCGGCGGATGCCGACCCACTTGTGGGCTTCGTCGGGTCGGACGAGATGTCGCCGCCTGTCGCCATCCTCGCGTATGCGGTGACCAAACCTGCAGTCGCGGCATTCTGGCCCTTCGCCGCGTTCTCTCCTGAGTGGCAGGCCATGTGCTGGGCCGTCGACAATGCCCGGCCGGTCCGGTTCTGCGACCTCCCTGCTTCGATGGTGTTGGCCCACAGCGGTGATGGTGACCGGAGCGGGACCGAGCCGGCGGACGATGAACTCACGCTCGACCTGGCCGAACCGGGTGGTCTCGACGCGGGTGCCCCCGTACGGACCGATCCCATCGGAGTGCTCGCCGACGCGGCCGGGTACGACGACCCGGAACGATGGTGGGATGACGTCATCGAAACGCGCTCGGATGGTGGAGGTTTTGATGCCATTGCCGAGGCGATGACCGCGTTGCGTGATGAACTTCCGGCGGTGGGCGATCTCGATGAACGACTGCACGAGGAACGCCGCGAGGCGCATATGCGTCAGGTTCTGCGCAAAGCGCTCAAAGAGCCAGGCGTGCAGAAGGTTGCGGTGATCTGCGGAGCGTGGCACGCCCCGGCGTTGATGGGAAAGTTGCCGTCCGCAACAGCGGATGCGAAAGTGCTGCGCGGCACTCCCAAGGTCCGGGTGAAACTGGCGTGGGTGCCGTGGACACACTCGCGACTGGCGTTCACCTCGGGCTACGGCGCGGGGGTGGTGTCGCCCGGTTGGTACCACCACCTGTTCACGCAGCATCAGGACGTGATCACCCGGTGGCTGATCAAGGTCGCACACCTGTTGCGCGCCAAAGACATCGCGATCTCGTCGGCGCACATCATCGAGGCCGCCCGGCTCGCCGAGAGTCTGTCGACGCTCCGGCGGCGACCACTCCCGGGGCTCGCGGAGGTGAGCGAGGCGACCGAGGCGGTGATGTGCGACGGCGACGACACGGTGATGCGACTGATCACCGACGAGCTGGTGATCGGGGAGCAGTTGGGGTCCACGCCCAAGGACGCCCCGACGGTACCTCTGGAGGCGGATCTGCGGGCTGTTGCCCGTTCGGCCCGGCTCAAGATCGAACCCATGGTGCGCGAGCTCGTGTTGGACTTGCGCAGACCTCCTGATCTGGCGAAGTCGGTTCTGCTGCATCGACTTGCGGCCTTGTCGATCGACTGGGGCGTTCCGGAAGACGTGAGCGGTTCGGGCACCTTCAAGGAGGGCTGGCTCGTGGCGTGGAAGCCCGATTTCGCGGTCGACATCGTGGTCGCATCGGCGTGGGGGACCACGGTGGAGGCCGCCGCGACCAACAGGCTGATCGAGCGCGCGGTCAAGGCGTCGCGGTTGTCCGGGGTCACCGCTGTGCTCGAGCAGGCGCTTCTTGCCGACCTCCCCGCCGCGGTGAGCCAGGTGCTGAACGCTTTACGAGACCGCGCTGCGCTCGACCGCGATGTGGAGCATCTGATGAGTGCTCTGCCTGCCCTGTCGCGGGCCTTGCGCTACGGCGATGTGCGAGGCACCGACACCAGCGCCCTTGCCGACGTCACAACATCGTTGCTGGTCCGGGTCTCTGCGGGACTGCCCGCTGCGATCACCGGTCTCGGCGCGGACGCTGCCGCCGAGTTCCGCACGTTGATCGATCAGGTGCACGAGGTGACTGCCCTGCTCGAACAGGGCGGGGTCGCCAGAGAAGAAGCAGCGAACTGGCGTGGCGTGCTCCGCGGACTTGCCGATCGTCGGGATCTGCACGGTTCTCTGGTCGGTCGCATTGTCCGAATCCTGCTCGACTCCAGAGAGATCGACGGCGATGAGGCGGCAACGCGGTTGCATCGTGCGCTCTCGGTGGGTGCCGTGCCCGCGGACAAGGCTGCCTGGATCGACGGCTTCATCGGTGGGGGAGGTCTGCTGCTGGTGCACGATCGGTCGCTGCTGGCCGTCATCGACCATTGGCTGGCCGGACTGCCCGACGAGCAGTTCACCGAGCTGGTCCCGTTGCTGCGGCGCACGTTCAGTGTGTTCGAGGCCGGAATCCGTCGCAACATCGCCGAGTCGGTGAAGGGCATCGGCGGAGGTGTGGTGCAGGTGGCGGCTCCGTCGTCGGTCGACGCAGAGCGTGCGGCGCCCGCTGTCGCAGTTGTCGCGGCGCTGCTCGGGCTGTCTGCTCCACAGTCCACGCCGCCGGCGGCGAAGGAGGGCACTGATGTCTCCTGATGAATCAGACCCAGTGGAAGACACCAGGCTCCGACGGTGGCGAATGGTGGTGGGCACTGCGGCGGATGAGCCGCTCGGGACGCCCGATCCCGGACACATGCAGGGGATGGATCGATCGCTGGCCGCCCTCTATGAGTCGGACCGTTCGCGCAGAGGCGGCTTGGGCGGGTCAGCGCCGTCGGTGGCCCGCTGGCTGGGTGACATCCGAAAGTACTTCCCCTCGAACGTGGTTCAAGTGATGCAGCGAGACGCCGTCGAACGTCTGGGTATCACCAAGCTGCTCGCCGAGCCGGAGTTGATGGATACCGTCGAGGCGAACATCGAGATGGTGAGCACACTGATCGGGCTCGGCAAGGCCATCCCGGAGACGTCGAGGGCATCGGCGCGTGCTCTGGTCCGCAAGGTGGTGGACGACGTCGAGCGCCGAGTGGCCGACCAGACGCGTGCGGCCGTCACCGGTGCGCTGAACCGGGCGGCAACCACGCATCGCCCGCGGCCGGGTGACATCGACTGGAATCGCACGATCGCCAGGAACCTCAAGCACTATCAACCGGACTACCGAACGGTGGTCCCCGAGCACCTGGTGGGGCATGGTCGGCGGGCCCAACATCTGGGTCGCGACGTCATCGTCGCCATCGACCAGTCGGCATCGATGGCGTCGTCGATTGTGTACGCGTCGATCTTCGGTTCGGTGCTGGCGTCGATGCGCTCGGTGAAGACCTCCCTGGTGCTGTTCGACACCGAAATCGTGGATCTCACAGACGAACTGGAAGATCCGGTGGACGTCTTGTTCGGCGCAACCCTCGGCGGTGGTACCGACATCAACCAAGCGATCGCGTACTGCCAGGGCCTTATCACCCGGCCTGCCGAGTCGATCTTCGTCCTCATCTCCGATCTCTACGAGGGTGGCCTCCGAGAGAAGATGCTGGCCCGGGTCGCTGCCATGACAGCGGCCGGGGTGCAGGTCATCGTGCTGCTGGCGCTGTCCGATGAGGGTGCGCCGGCATTTGATCGGGACATCGCAACGGCTCTGTCCGCCATGGGGATACCCGCTTTTGCATGCACACCCGACGCGTTCCCAGAACTCCTTGCGGTGGCCATCGGTCGCGGCGACATCGCGGCCTGGGCGACGTCGAAGGAGCTCGCGGCGCGCGGGATGTGATCAGGCGGGGATCTTGTCCGCCGCCGCCCCGATGAGGTTCAAGGCGTAGGGAACGGAGTAGATCGTCGGCTCACTCAGTGCCGCCGCGTTGTTGTTGTTCACGTACACCACCGCACCGCTCTTGACGGCTGTCCGATTCGACCAGCCCGGTAGCGATTCGAACGCCGCCGGATCGCCGCCTAGTGGCCAGAGTATGAGCAAGTCGGAGTTCAGCAGATCGGTGCGTTCACGCGAGATCAGTACGCGTGTCTGGCCTTCGGCGACCTCTTTGACCTTGGGGTCGAGAACCATGCCCATCGACGACATCAACTTGCTGACCGGATCGGTGTCATCGGCGACCACACCGACCTGACCTTCCTGGGTCAGCTGTCCGAACGAGAATGTCTTGCCCTGTGCTGCAGGATGATCCGTCTTGAAGTCGGCGACCTGGGATTCCACATCGTCCACCAGTGACTGGGCCTTGTCTTCTTTGCCGAAGATCCGGCCCGCCGTCAGTGTCACGTCTTGCCAGGAGTCCATGACCGCGTCCTTGGCCATCACCGGAATGGTCGGGGCCACCTGGCTGATCCGCTTGTATTCGTCCTCGCTGCCGAGATAGCCGGCGAGGATGAGATCTGGCGCGAGGGCAGCGAGTTGAGGGACGCTGATGGATTCCGTGCCGAAAAAGGTGATGACCTCGGCGTCGTTCTCCGGCGTCCACTCGAATCGGTTGTTCTCACCGGCGTATCCCTCGGTCACGTACCGGGCTTTGATCGGTTCGTCGAGCGCGAGGAGGGAATCGGTCCAGCTGCCCGTCAACGTGACCACAGTCATCGGGTCAGAATCGATTGTGGTGGAACCGAACTGGTGCTCGACAACCACCGGTTCGTAAGCCCCGTTGTCGGAGGATTCGTCGTCTGGGGAGCTACAACCTGCCGCCAGTAGCGACAAGGCAACCAGCACGCTGCCGATGATTTTTCCGTGATCGAACGCCCGGCGCATGCTTCACCCTTCACCAAATCCAACTTGAGTTAGGAGAGCCTAACCATGTGTAGGGTCGAAGGGCAACTACTTCTTGGGTCCGGGGGCACCAGGGGCGGCGGCCTTTGCTGCATCCGGGGCGTCGTACCCGCGATCGCCGTGCCGCTTCTGCATCCAGACGCCGATGGCCACGATGATGACCGCTGAGATGGTCGACAACGTGATGGCCTCGCGCTGGGCCGAGTCGAAAGCCATCAGGACGAGAACGGCCACGATGAAGACGATGACAAGGCCGGTCAGGTAAGGGAACAGCCACATCCTCACGGCAGGGGTCTCTTGGCGGGTGCGCATCGACTTCCCGAGAACCAGCTGGCTCACCGCGATTGACAGGTACACGAACAATGCGACTGCGCCGCTGGTTGCCAGCAGGTAGCCGAAGATCTTGTCGGGTAGTACGTAGTTGCCTACGACGGCAAGGAATCCGAGAACCATGGACGCCAGGACCGAGACCCACGGGACGCCGTTGGCCGTCAGTTTCTTGACCGCAGCCGGAGCCTCGTGCCGTTCGCCGAGCGAATACAGCATGCGCGATGCGGTGTACAGGGCGGAGTTCAGGCACGATGCCACCGCGGTGAGCACCACGATGTCCATGATCTGTGCCGACGCGGGGATGCCTATCGTTTCCAGCACGGTCTGATATGAACCGTCGTCGAGCTGGTTGTACGGAACGAGGGCCACCACGACAAAGATCGAGCCGATGTAGAAGATGCTGATGCGCCAGATCACCGAGTTCACCGCGCGTGTGATGCCCTTTTCCGGGTCGGGTGATTCGGCCGCGGCGATGGTGACGATCTCGGTGCCCATGAAAGAGAACATCGTCACCAGCATGGCCGAGATGATCGCGGTGTATCCGTTCGGAAGGAAGCCGTCGGGCTCCCAGAGATGGCTGACCCCGCTGGTCTCCGAACCCGGGAACAAGCCGAGGATCGCCACCACGCCGATCGCGATGAACGCAATGATGGCAACAACTTTGATCAAGGCGAACCAGAACTCGAACTCGCCGTAGTTCCCGACACTGATGAGGTTGGTGGCGGTGAGCAACAGGGTGACGGCGAGGGCCCAGATCCATTGGTCGCCGCCGATCAGTTTGCTGAAGATCTCCGCAGCCGCGGTGGCCTCCACAGGGATCACCAGCACCCAGAACCACCAGTAGAGCCATCCGACGGAGAAGCCCGCCCATCGCCCCAATGCCCGGTGCGAATAGACCGAGAAGGAACCCGTGTTGGGGTTGGCGGTGGCCATCTCGCCGAGCATGCGCATCACCAGCACCACAAGTGTCCCGGCAAGCGCGTACGAGATGATGACTGCCGGCCCGGCCTTCTCGATCGCATTCGCTGACCCGACGAACAACCCGGCGCCGATGACGCCCGCGATCGAGATCATCGTGATGTGTCTGGGTTTGAGGCTGGTGCCCAACGTCGCCGACGTGGCCGATCCGCCGGTGTTCTTCTCGGTGGTGCTCACGACTGAGCGTCCGTGCAGACGTTTTGGTGCCGCAGGATGACGGCGAGTGTCGACACAGGCAGTGGGGTTGCTGTCGGCATGATGGTCTGCCCTCTCGTTGCGCTGCGAGAAACTCGTTGCGGAGACTACCCCTTTGTGTCTGGCGCAAACCGCCGACACCCTGCCCACCTGTTGTGACTCGTCAGCCCCCGTCGTCTGCGGCGGCCGGGTCTTCTGAAGGGAGGTCTGGCGGCTGCGAATGGCTCTGCCGCATCGACCGATGTTCGTGTTCTCTGAGCGCTTCGTCGCGTGTGGCGATGACCTCGGTCCACTCGGCATCAACGGTTTCGCCCACGTGGTTGGCCCGGTTGACCCGCGGGACTTGATCGGGATCGACACATGCCGGCGGGATCCAGGCAACCCGGCCCGCGTCGGCGCCTTCGGTGATCATGACGGTCTGCCACTGGTCAGGATCGTCGCCGATCATCGCGTGATGGGCGGGGCAGGCCGGCACCAGCTCATCGACATTGGTGAGGCCGCCCAGAATCCACGCGTTCACGTGATGGATCTCGGCCCAGGTGGCCGGTTGGCGACAGCCCGGGTGCGAACAGCCACGGTAGGCGGCGAACAACGCCAACCGCTGACCCTGCTGGGCAACGCGTTTCGCCCGGGCGAAGTACAGGACCTCGGCTGAGTGATGTGCGAACACAGCCAACGACTTGTCTGAGCGAGCGGCGAGTTCGAGAGCGTCTTTGACTGGGAGATCCACCCCCGACGCGGTGGTTGCGATGCCTGCCACGTCGTCGAGTTGCTGCTTTGTCATCGTGATGATCACCTGGGCCGGCAACCCGCGGTGGGACGTGCCCAGAAGTTTGTATTCCAGGACGGTGCGCAGAATCGCTTTGAACGCGTCGTGTTGGCGCTGGGCGGTGGTGCGGGTGTCGCGGTGGGCGGCCGACTCGATCAGTGCTTTGTGGTGGCCCGGATCGTCGGCGGCTCCGGCCGGGGAATCGGGGTCATCAGGGTTGTTCATGCCTGGGGCAGCCCACACATCGAGGACGGTCTTGAACAGTGCCAGCGTCTGGGGATCGAGGGTGCCGGTGATCTTGGCCATCAGGTCAGTGCCCTGGTCGCCAACACTCAACCCGCGATTGCGTTTGCGGTCCTGCTCATCGGTCAGTGCGCCGTCGGGGTCGACCCGCGCCAGCACCTCGCGTCCACACTGGATCAGGTCAGTCGGATTCATCGTGCGCGCGTTGTCGACCATCCATGCATCGACAACGTCGAGTACCTCGGGTGCGGCCTTGTTGGGGATGTGTTTGCGCACATCAAGCATGACATCCATGTGTGCTAACCCAATTGCTCCGTCTGCCATCGCCTTTGCTGCTGCAGGGCACTTCGGCGGCAGCACCTCGCCCTGCAGGGAGTGAAGCCGGGCGACGGCATCCAATGCCTTCAACCGCGATGACGCATCGCCGCGCGTCACCCGCAACTCACTCATCACGAAGCGGTGCAATGTCGGGTGCCCGGCCTTGCGGAATGCGCCCCGCTCTGACACTTCGAGTAGCCGTTGTAAACCTTGAAAACCAAGAGCGCGAACAGCTTTCTCGTTCATTCGTACCAGCTCGCACACCGCCGCGTCATCAAGATCTGACGAAGACGCACCCGCTATTTGGTCCAGGACAGAACTCAGGTCTCGATACAGGCCCATCAACACCGGCGGCGCCGGTGGATCAAGAGAAGTGGTGTCGGTCATCGGTTGGTCCCCCCCGGGCCTCGATCAACTGGTGTCAGTCTACCTCGATTTCAGACGTTTGTCGAACATGTGTTCGAAACCAAGATTGGTGTTCTCGCCGGGGCTCGAGAGTCAGGCCGGTTTGTCGAATTGCATTCCAGCCCAATGCTTTGAGGGCATGCCCGCGGTTCAGCTCTTCATCGAGTAGGTCGTATGGATGCCATATGGAGTCGACACCACGTCGGTTTGCGCGAGTTCGACGTGTGGCAAGTCCTTCCACAACGGGGTGCCCGCGCCTAGTATCACGGGCGCGATGTGCAGGCGCAGCTCGTCTACCAAGGCTGCGCGCAGGAATTGGCCGGCGACGTCAGCGCCACCCATGATGACGATGTCCTTCGTGCCGGCCAACTCCAGGGCGGCATCCAGTGCGGCCCTGGGTCCGCCGGTGACGAATGTGAAGCCATGTCGTAGTCGTGGATTATCGGGAACATTGTGCGTCAGAACAATATTCGGAGGTCGGGTGGATTGATCGCGAGCAGCGCCATACCCGACGTCGTCGTTCCAGCCGTCGGGTGCGTCGATGATGTCGAAGGTGCGTCTTCCCATGATCACCACGCCGGTGGCCTCGTATCCGCTCGCCAGGATCTGCTCGTCGGCGTCGGTCTTGTGGGCCATCGCCCAGTGGTGCAGGGCCTCGCCCCCGACCCCGAGCCCTTGCTCGAGCCCTGGAGAAGGCCCCGTGACGTATCCGTCCAGTGACATGGTGATGTCCACGCAGATCTTGGTCATCTCGTCTCCTCTCGTAACCGAGCCTCTTCTGATGTGGACCGCGTCGACGGGCGTTTGTCATCGGTGTGCGTAGCATCTGCGGACAAGGGCTGGCGACGAAGGGCATGTGATGACAACACCGTTTGGGCAGGCAGGAACCGCAAAATATGTGCAGCTGACCACGTTCCGTAAAGACGGGACACCGGTGTCCTCGCCGCTGTGGGCGGCGCTCGACGGCGACAAATTGTTGATGTGGACGGTGACCGATTCATGGAAGGTGAAGCGGCTGCGTTGTAACCCGGCCGTGGTGGTCCAGGCGTGCGACGTGCGGGGCAAGCAGACGTACGGAGATCCCGTGTCCGGAACAGCCCAGATCCTCGATACCCCGGGCAGTGATCACGCCAGGGACGTGGTGCAGAAGAAGTACGGGCTCCTCGGATGGGTCACGGTGAAGGGCAGCCTGCTGCGCAGAGGCAAGAAGGGCACCGTGGGGTTGGCGATCACCGCTGACAGCTGAATGACCCGACCCGGGTGTTCCCGTCGCAGGCAAAAGCCGGCAGGCAGGTTGTATGAGTCCGCTTGTGCGGTAGATTGTCAACAATCTACGAAGACGGAACGCGAGGGGTTTGGGTGCGGTGACTCATGTCCGATGAGATCAAGAAGTCAGGCGGTGCCCGCGGGCGCGTGGCCAGATCTCGGGTGCTCGAACCCCTGGTCCAGGAGTCGACTCCGGCCATCATCGCCCGCCAACTGCGTGCAGCCATCGCCAAAGGCGACTTTCCTCCCGGTTCGCAACTGACCGAATCGGGCCTGGCGGCCGATCTGGGCGTCAGCCGCGGACCACTGCGTGAGGCCATGCAGAGGTTGACGCAGGAAGGGCTGCTGGTCAGCTACCGGAACCGCGGTCTGTTCGTGATCACCATGGACGACGACGACATCAGGGACATGTACGTCGCCCGAGCCGCGGTTGAGCGCGCAGCACTCGAACAGGTGATCCTGCGCCGCCCCGACGACGCCGTCGACGTCCTCACCGCCGCAGTCGAGGAGATGGAGCGGCACGCGGACGACCCCAACGGTCCGCAGATTGCGGACGCGGACATGGCATTTCACCACGAACTCGTAGAACTCGCCGGTAGCCCCCGGCTCTCGCGACTTCACGAGACCATTCTCGTCGAGACACGGATGTGTCTGGGGGCCATGCGAGGCACCTACGTATCCGCCGAAGAGCGGATCTCCGAACACCGCCGCATCGTCGCGGCAATTGCCCAGCGGGACACAAAATCGGCCGACGAACTGATGGTCGACCACATGCGGGACGGGTTGCGTCGAATCATCGCCGAACCGGGTGCCGTATCTCAATTCGGTGGCGCAGCGATAACGTCGAGTCCGAACGTGCCCGTCGACCGACCGGCATCGGGAAGATAGAACGGGCTTCGGCAACCTGCCGCGGCCACCATCCTCGAGGAGGCCTGCACCGACAAACGCCTAGTCACCTGCTTTCAAAACGCGGAAGTAGCAGGAATCTGTGGGCCTCGAAGACACCAGAGCCCGACGTCTTCAGTTGAAGGGGGTATCAATGAGCCCGAACATCGCGAAATCGAATTCAGACATTGCACCAGGATTTCCGGATCCGGATTCACCGGAAGGCAAGAAGCTCTTACGCAAGGCCATCGGCGCATCCGCCATCGGCAACGCGACCGAGTGGTACGACTACGGCGTCTACGCCGCCACCACGACTTATCTCACGCAAGCTTTCTTTCCCGGCGACCTCGGGACCATCGGCACGATGCTGGGATTTGCGATCTCCTTTGTGCTCCGACCGCTCGGCGGCATGATCTGGGGTCCGATCGGAGACCGGATCGGCCGAAAAGCCGTGCTGGCCATGACCATTTTGCTCATCTCGGGCGCCACCGCCCTCATCGGACTGCTGCCCACGCATGCGGTCGCCGGTGTATGGGCGCCGATCCTGTTGATCGCACTGCGGGTGGTCCAGGGATTCTCCACCGGAGGCGAATACGGCGGAGCGGCAACGTTCATGGCCGAATACGCGCCGGACAAGAAGCGCGGCCGGTATGGAAGCTTCCTCGAGTTCGGCACACTCGCCGGGTTCGTGATGGGCACCGCCATCGTGCTGCTGCTCGAACTGGCGCTCAGCGACCAACAGATGGAGACCTGGGGCTGGCGCATCCCGTTCCTGCTCGCGTTGCCATTGGGTCTGGTGGGTCTGTACCTGCGAAATCAGATGGAAGACACACCGGTTTTCAAGGAACTCGAGCAGAAGGATGAGATCGAGGGCACCGCGTGGACGCGGTTCAAGGATTTGCTCACCAACTACTGGCAGCCCATCCTGGTGATGTTCGGCCTGGTGATCGCCCTCAACGTGGCCAACTACACGTTGCTGGCATATCAGCCGACGTACCTCAAGACCACCATCGGAATGAGCGAGACCACCGGCACGGTTGTCATCCTCATCGGCGAGCTGGCAATGATGGCGTGTATCCCGTTCTTCGGTGCCTGGTCGGACAAGATCGGCCGCAAACCGATGTGGTGGGGTTCGCTGATCGGTCTGTTCGTGTTCGCGTTGCCGATGTACTGGCTGATGGGGCAGGGCTTCGGCTGGGCCATCGTCGGATTCCTGGTGCTGGGGCTGCTGTACATCCCGCAGCTGTCGACCATCTCGGCAACGTTCCCGGCCATGTTCCCCACGCAGGTGCGGTACGCCGGGTTCGCCATCTCCTACAACGTGGCCACGGCGGCGTTCGGAGGCACGGCGCCGCTGATCAACGACGCGGTCACCGAGAACGAGGGTTGGGAGTTGTTCCCGGCCGGCTACATGATGCTCGCCTGCGTGATCGGCATGATCGCGCTGCCCTTCCTGCGCGAGACGGCAGGCTTCTCGATTCGGGGCACCGACATCCCCGGTGAGGAAACCGACGCCGAGAAGAAGTTGGTGCACAACAGCTGACGCACCACGATCGGGCCCGTGGGACGCCGTCGACGGCTATTCGCCCTCGGACGGCGTCCACGGGGACGATCGTGACCGCTTGCCGGTCAGAGCAGGCGCAGCGCCAGCAGTGCGTAAGCCTTTGCAGCGGTGACCAATTCGTGTATCGAGACCGATTCATCCGGGCGGTGTGCCTGATCGTTGAGACCACCCGGGCCCAGGACGATGGCGGGGATCCCGAGGTCCCGGCTGATGAAGCCGCCGTCGCACGCGGCGGTCCAGCCTGTGATCTCGGTATGGCCACCGGCGTCGCCGACGGCACGAGCGGCCTCGGTGACCAATGGGTGGTCGATGGTGGTCTGGAATCCCGGCATCGACATCGTCACCTCGACGTCCACTGTGATGCCGTCGCTGTCGATGCCCGCTTCGGTGATCGCGCCGCGTAACCAGGACGCCACAGCGTAGGCGTCTTCCCCGGGCATCAGCCGGCGGTCGAAGCTGACGGTCGCATGCGGTGCGACCACCGAGATGCCCTGCCCGCCTTCGATCAGCCCGGTGTTCCAGGTTCCCGAGCCCAGAAGCGGGTCCGGTGAGCGCGCAAGTCGGCGGGCGTCGGCGCGGACGAGGTCGATGATCGCGGCGGCAGCGTCGATGGCGTTGCGGCCATCTGCCGGGCGACCCGAATGTGCGGCCCGCCCGGTCACCCGAACCTCGAGGTAAGAGGCTCCGCGACAAGCGATCACGGTTTCGAGGTCAGTCGGTTCGGCGACCACACAACCGGCGAATCGATACGATCCATCGCTCCGGGTCACAAAATCGCGGATGCCGATGCCGAGGTCTTCCTCGTCGACGGTGCAGACCAATTGGACGGGCCCGGGTAGTGCCACCCCCGACCGCGACAAGGCCGCCATCGCGATGATTGCCGCCGCGAGGCCACCCTTCATGTCGGTGGCGCCGCGACCGAAGATCCGCCCCGCGTCGACCGTGGATTCGAACGGATCGCGTGTCCACCCGTCACCGGCAGGTACCACGTCCGAATGGCCGAGGACCATGAGGCCGGGTGCGTTGCCGGTGCCGGGGAGTGTCGCAGTGAAGTTCGGTCTGCCGGGGGCCACCCCCCAGCTGTCGACGATGAAACCGAGTTCGTGACAGGCCTTGTGGAGTATCTGGACCGTCTGTTGCTCGGTACCGCCGGGATTCTCGCCGCCCGCGTCGATGAGCGAGCAGGTCAGTGCCACCAACTCAGGCTCGTCGATCAGCTCGAGAACAGACCGTTCGGTCATGCCGCCAGTGCCAGATCCAGTGCGGTTCGCAGCCGCTTCACACCCTCGTCGATGCGGTCGGGTGTGCTGGATGCAAAGCACAGCCGCAGCGCGTTGCGGTAGTGGCCACCGGGCGACAGCGCCGGCCCCGGAATGAACGCAACACCTTCGGCCAGGGCGATCTCGAACAGCTCGCGGGTGTCGATACCGGCATACTTCCCTTGCAATGTCACCCAGAGGAAGAAGCCACCCTCGGGATGTGTGGTGGCCACCTCATCGCCCAGATGTGTCTGCAGAGAGGCGATCATCGCGTCCCGACGAATGCGGTACAGGTCGCGGAGCATCACCAGATGGTCCTCCAACCCGCCACGCGAGATGTACTCGGCCACGATGTGCTGGTTGGGCACGTTGGTACATGTGTCCATCGCCTGCTTGCCGTTGATCAGCAGTTGCCGCAGAGCGGGGTCGGCGTCCACCCATCCGACGCGCCATCCCGGCGCCAGGATCTTCGAGAACGTGCGCACCGAAAAGAGCAGTGGGTCATCGGGACTCAGGGTCCGGAACGTGGGGATGTCCTCGCCGGAGAACCGCAGCAGTGCGTACGGATCGTCGTCGATGATGACCGCGCCCCACTTGTGGGCCAACTCCAGCAACGCGATTCGCCGTTCCAGCGACAAGGTGACGCCACTCGGGTTCTGGAAGTTGGGGATGGTGTAGATGGCCTTGGGGGTTCGATGAGTTCGCGCGACCAGATCCGGAAGCTGGTCCACCATGAGTCCCTCGTCGTCCACCGGCACCTCGAGTAGCTGAGCCCCGTACGACAGGGCGGTGGCGCTTCCGTTGGTGTACGTGGGCGACTCGACGATCACCAGATCGCCGGGGTCGACGAACAACTTGCAGGCCAGATCGAGTCCCTGCATACCGCCGGTGGTGATGACGAGCCGATCCTCGGAGGCCGGATCAGGTGTGCCGGCAAGGTATTTGACCAGTAGATCGAGCAGGCGCGGCTCGCCCTCGGAAGCGCCGTAGGTGAACGACGTGTGGTCGAGGATGCTGCCGGCTATCTCGCGGAACTCGTCGGCGGGTACCGCTTCGTCGGCGGGCGAACCCATCGCGAAGCGGACGATGTCGTGCTTCTGCGTGGCGAGCAGCGACGTCGACGAGTCGATCATCGACCCGACCAGATCTTTGGCCCGGCCGGCCAGCGGGAAGGTGCGGCTGGAGTGGGACAGATCGGTTGCGGTCATGCGGTCACCTCTCACTTCTCATCAGGTCACTTGCGGATCAGGTCTCGCGGAAAGCTGGTGAACGTCTCGACCCCGGTCGCGCTCACCCGCACCGACTCGGACAACTCGAATCCGTAGCCGTCCATCCACATTCCACACACGATGTGAAATGTCATGTTCTCCTCGAGGATCGTCTCGTCCTCGGTCCGGATGCTGATGGTGCGCTCACCCCAGTCGGGTGGGTAGCCGATACCGATCGAATAGCCGAGCCGGGATGGCTTTTCGAGTCCGTACTTGGCCAGGGTCCAGTTCCACGTGGAAGCGAGCTCCCGCGTCGGTACCCCCGGTGCGATGGCGTCGAGAACGTTGTTGAGGCCCTCTGCGGTGGCTCCGGCAACGTAGTCGACATCCTTGTTCACCGGTCCGAGTGACACGGTGCGGGCGAGAGGGCAGTGGTAGCGGTTGTGGGCGCCCGTCAGCTCGACCACCACTGCCTCACCGCCGACGAAAGTGCCCTGATGCCAAGTGAGATGGGGAGTGTCGGCTGCTTCGCCCGTCGGCATCATCGGCACAATGGCCGGGTAGTCGCCGCCGAATTGATCGGTACCGGTGATCTGCGCCTGCGAGATCGCCGCTGCGGCATCACACTGCCGCACCCCGATGTCGATGGTGTCGATGGCCGCGCGCATCGCCTCCGAGCACACCATGCCCGCCTGCCGCATCAGCTGAACCTCGGCGTCCGACTTGACGGACCTCACCCAGTTCACGAGCTCGAAGCAGTCCACCAGCTTCCACTCCGGGATCGCGTTGAACAGCGCCCGATACGCCTTGGGGGAGAAGAAGTGCGAGTCCATCTCCAAGCCGACGGAGCCACCTCGCGACGCCGGCGCGATCAGATGGCGTTGCCGCAAAGCGAATGCCACCCAATCGAACGGATGCACGTGGGGCCTGTGGATGTAGCTCTCGGGATAGCCGACGATCTGCTCGTCGGGCAGCCAGGTGGTGCGATGCGCACCCCGAGCGTCCATGTCGCGCGCGAAGAAGACCATGTCGCCGTCCATCGGAACGAACAACATCTGTGGGGTGTAGAAGGACCACGCGTTGTACCCGATGAGATAGAAGATGTTGGCCGGGTCCGTGACGATGATCGCCGACAGCCCCTGCCGGTCCATCACCTTGCGGACAGCCGCCAGCCGCTGCTCGTATTCGGCGTCGGTGAACAGCTGCGATCCGAGATACATACTGTGTCCTCACACCTTTCGGTGAATGTTCGCGATGTTGCCGGTCTGATCAGGTCCTCGGTATGGCGAGATACTTGATCTCGAGGAACTCCTCGATCCCGACCCGGCCGCCTTCGCGGCCCAATCCGGATTGTTTCACCCCACCGAAGGGTGCTGCAGGGTTGGAGACCAAACCTGTGTTGAGGCCCACCATTCCGACTTCGAGTGCCGACGACATCCGCAGTCCACGATCGACGTCTTGGGTGAACAGATAGCCGACCAAACCCCAGGGAGTGTTGTTGGCCATCTCGATCACCTCCTCTTCGGTGTCGTAGGGGATGACCGGTGCCACCGGCCCGAAGATCTCGGTGCCCATCAGCTCGGACTGCGGGTCAACGCCCGAAAGCACCGTCGGCTGATAGAAGTAGCCGGCATCAGCGCCCTCTTGACCGCCCACCACCACGGTGGCCCCTCGTTCGACGGCGTCCGAGACCAGGGTGCGGACCTTGTCGACGGCCTTGCGCTCGACGAGCGGCCCCACATGGGTGCCCTCGTCCACGCCGTCACCGACGTTCAACGCGCCCATCCGTTCGGCCAGCTTCGTGGCGAACTCGTCGGCCACGCTGCGATGCACGAACATCCGGTTGGCCGCCGTGCAGGCCTCACCCATGTTGCGCATCTTGGCGACGATTGCGCCGCCGACGGCCTTGTCGAGGTCGGCATCGGGGCAGACGATGAACGGTGCGTTGCCGCCCAGTTCCATCGATGTGCGCATCACGGTCCGAGATGCCTGCTCCAGCAGCAACTTTCCGACCTGGGTGGAACCGGTGAAGCTGACCTTGCGGGCCAGGCCGCTGTCCATCCAGGTCTCCACCACGGAACCGGGGTCGTCGGTGGTGACCACGTTCAGCACACCGGCAGGCAAGCCGGCGAGTGTGAGGATCTCGGTGAGGGCAAGCGTTGTGAGCGGGGTGAGTTCGGCAGGCTTGAACACCATGGTGCAGCCGGCTGCGATCGCAGGCCCGATCTTGCGGGTGCCCATCGCCAGTGGGAAGTTCCACGGGGTGATGAGGATGCATGGTCCCACCGGTTCCTTCGTCACCAGGATGCGGTTTGCACCGTCGCCGGTGGTGGTGTGACCACCGTCGATGCGGACCGCCTCTTCGGAGAACCACCGGAAGAACTCTGCGCCATAGGCCACTTCACCTCGCGCCTCGGCCAGAGGCTTGCCCATCTCGGTGGTCATGATCAGCGCCAGATCCTCCTGTCGTTCGAGGATCAATTCGTATGCCCGGCGGAGGATGTCGCTGCGTGCGCGCGGCGGTGTTGCTGCCCAGCTCTTCTGGGTGGCCGCGGCCGACTCGATGGCCGCAGCGGCATCGGCCTGTGCACCCTTGGCGACGTGGGCGACGACCTCACCGGTGGCGGGGTTCTCGACCGCGAAGGTGGCGCCGTCTGCTGCTTGGCCCCATTCGCCGCCGATGTACAGGCCGCTGGGCAGTGAAGCGATCAGCTCGGCTGCCCTGGTACGCCGTTCGGTGTTCTGAGCGGCGGGTGGTGTTTCGGTGGATGTCGTCATGGTCGAACCTCCTTGGTGGTCTCGGATGATTGCGCCGGGTCGAGTAATTCGGCCAGGTGGACCGATTCGACGGCAGGCACGGTGTCGTCGGTGGCAGAGAGGTGCGAAACGGCCATCGCACAGCTGAATCCGTCGGTGAGGACCGGTGTGGATTGGTCCCGGGCACGCAGCGCTGGGGCGAGCGCCTGTTCGGCCACGCCCATGCTGACGTCGTAGTGACCTTTTTCGAAGCCGAAATTGCCTGCCACACCGCAGCATCCGTCGGCCTGCTCGACCTTGGTCGCCCCGAGTCTGCGCAGAACCGATTGCTGCACGGTGGGCCCGAACGCCGAGTACTCGTGGCAGTGGGTCTGCACGACGACGTCCGCGGGCAACGGCACGGGTGGTTCCCACCCGTCGTCGAGTAGATGGCCCACCTCGTCGGCGAAACTCCGAACCCGTGAAGCCACCCGGCGGGCGACCTCGCTGTGCACCAACTCCGGGAGGTCCTTGCGCAGTGCTGCGGCGCAGCTCGGTTCGGGCACCACAATCGGCCGGTCGGTGCCGTCGTCGAGAGCAGCGGCGGTACGGATCAGCACCTTTCGCGCGTGATCGAGTTGCCCGGTGGAGATCCACGTGAGCGCGCAACATTGGTCGGCCGAACAGCTCACGGTCTGGCCTCCCGATTCCAGGACCCGCGCCGCGGCACCGGCGACGTGTGGCCGGAACGCCTTGGTGAACGAGTCGACGAACAGCACCACGTCGGACGCCGGGTCGGTGCGTAGACCGGCCATCGCGGTGTGCACCTGTGTGCGGGTGGCGAAGGCGGGCATGGTGCGTCGCGGATCAAGCCCGCCGGCCCGGGATGCGGGACCGGCGAGGCGGCCCGCCAGCATCCTGTTGATGACGGGGGCCAGAGCCGTGGCGGCGCCGAGCCAGGCAGGCATCCATCCGAGCGAATAATGCGACAGTGGTCGCAGGCGCCGCCGGTAGTAGTTGGAGAAGAACTCGGACTTGTACGTGGCCATGTCGACGCCCACCGGGCAATCGGTCGAACACGCCTTGCATGACAAGCACAGGTCGAGGGCTTCGCGAGAATCCTCGTCGCGCCAGCCTGATTCGATGTCGGGTGCCGTGCGCACCATCTCTTGCAGGACGCGGGCCCGGCCGCGCGTGGAGTCCTTCTCGTCGCGGGTGGCGCGATAGCTGGGGCACATCACGCCACCCGAATCCGATCGGCAGCGACCGACACCGATACACCCCTGGACGGCGTGCACAAAGGGGTCGAGGCCCGGCTGCCCATCGTCCCGCGTCCCGGGCGTGCCGAGATCAAAACTGGTTCGCCATACGCGACTGGGCACACCGGCGAGCACAAGATTCGCATCGATGGGGTCCGGATCGACGATGCTGCCGGGGTTGAGGATGCCTGCCGGATCCCAGATGCGCTTGAAGGCACCGAAGGCCTCGATCATCTGGGGCGAGTACATCAGGGGCAACAGCTCCGAGCGGGCCCGGCCATCGCCGTGTTCGCCCGACAGCGAGCCACCATGACGCACAACGAGTTCGGCGGCGTCACGACAGAACTTCCTCATCACCGCTCGGCCATGCGTACTGCGGAGGTCGAAGGTGATCCGGACATGCATGCACCCGGCGCCGAAGTGTCCGTACATGACACCGGTCAGTCCGTGGTGATCGAGCAGTGCGGTGAACCCTTCCAGATAGTCGGCCAGCCTTTCGGGGGCAACGGCCGAATCCTCCCAGCCGGGCCAGGATTCGTAGCTGCCGCCGTCGCCACCGTCTTCGGGGTTCACCTGCTGCGGTGCCACCAGCCGTGACGACAATCCGGCACCGTCCTCGCGGATACGCCACAGCGAGACCCGTTGCTGCCGGTCGGGCACGGTCCGGCCGTCCACCAGTCGACCGTTTGTGTAGAGCTTGTCGAGAAGGTCCTGCGCCGCCTGAGGCACGTTCGAGCTGCTCTCTTCGTCGAGATCCACGTACAGCCAGGCATTTCCCTGTGGCAGACCCACCACCGAGTCATCGCCTCGACGCGCTTGCATCGTCTCGACGATGCGCTCGTCGATACCTTCGATGGCCGAGGGCTTGAACTCGAGCAGGGTCGGTACGTCGCGGGCGGCGTCCACCACGTTGCGGTAGCCGAGACAGAGGAGAAGCGCGCTGGTGGGCGCGGGCACGAGACGAACGGTGGCCGAGACCACGATCGCGCAGGTGCCTTCGGTGCCGACCAGGGCGCGGGCCACATCAAAACCGTTTTCGGGCAGCAACTTACCGAGGTGGTAGCCGGACACCTGGCGTGGGATCCGGTCCATCTCGGTTCGCAGGATGGCCATGTTCGCCGCCGTGAGCTCGCGCATCGCCGCACTCAGTTGGGCTGCCCGGGCCACCGCTTCGGTGTCGGAGGGGTCGGTTGCGCTCAACCCGTCTCGGAATGCGGTGAGGCGCAGTCCATCGGCCGTGACCAGGTTCAGTGCCTCGACGTGGTCGGTGGTGCGCCCGTGGCGCACCGAGTGGTTGCCGCATGCGTCGTTGCCGATGGCCCCGCCGAGGGTTGCCCGGGACTGGCTCGAGGGGTCCGGTGCAAAGGTCAGTTCACCGTCTGTCTGGGCCGCGACCTGGTGCTGCAGGGTGGTGAGCACCATGCCGGCCTGCGCCACCGCCGTCCTGCCGTGCGGATCGACGGAGATGAGTCTGTTCATGTGCCGGGAGAAGTCCAGCACCACGCCGGTCCCGATCGCGTTGCCGCCCATGCCCGTTCCGCCACCGCGGGCGGTGAGCGTCAGGTGATGCCGGTGGCAGTAGGCGGCCACCGCAGCCACCTCGCGATCGTCCCGAGGGAAGACCACCGTGAGGGGCTTGAGTCGGTAGTTCGAGGCGTCGTAGGAGTATTCGGTGAGACGGCGAGACGAGGCGTCGGCGCTCAGCCCGAGCGCTTGTAGATCAGCGGCGACACGGGAGCCGGACAGTTCGGGGTCCATCACCCCCGCTATCCCAGTGCCGCGGTCAAGGCGGCCTCGAATCTGTTCAGACCCGTGGCCATTTCGTCTTCTGAGATCACCAGTGCGGGGATGAGGCGAACAACGTTGCCCATCGGTCCACACGTCAGCGTCAGCAGCTTCTCGGGTATGCACGCTTGCTGCACGGCGGCTGCCGAAACACTGTCGGGCGCGCCCGCATCGTCGACGAACTCGATGCCGGCCATGAGACCGATCCCGCGGACGTTGCCGATCTGCGGGAACTTCGGAGCCAGCTCGGCCAGTCCGCGGAGCATCTGGTCGCCCCGGATGCGCGCGTTGTCGACGAGGTTCTCCTCGGCGATCACCTCCAGCGTCGCGACGCCTGCGGCCGCGGCGACCGCATTGCCGCCATAGGTGCCGCCCTGGGAACCCGGCCACGCCTTCGCCATCAGGTCGCGGGCTGCGGCGATGGCCGAGATCGGGAACCCGGAGGCGATGCCCTTGGCTGTGATGAGGATGTCGGGAATCAGGCCGTCGGTGTGCTGATGCCCCCAGAACTTACCGGTGCGCCCGACGCCTGCCTGGACCTCGTCGAGGATGAGGACGATGCCGTATCGATCGGCGCGCTCGCGGAGGCCCTCGAGGAATGCCGGCGGGGTGGGCAGGTATCCGCCGTCACCCAGCACCGGTTCGATGAGAAACGCTGCGGTGTCATCGGGGGCGACGCGTGAGGCGAACAGATAGTCGAGTTCCCGGAGAGCGAAGTCGACTGCTGTCTGCTCGTCCCATCCGTACCGGTAGGCGTACGGAAAGGGCGCCATGTGCACGCCGCCCATCAAGGGGGAGAAGCCTGCGGAGAAGCGGGTTCCGGCGGTGGTCAGTGTCGCGGCAGCGACGGTGCGGCCATGGAAACCGCCCTGGAAGACAACGATGTTCGGTCGCGCTGTGGCCATCCGCGCCAGCCGGACCGCGGCCTCTACGGCCTCGGATCCGGAGTTGGCGTAAAACACCGAGTCGAGCCCGGTGGGCAGATGATCACCGAGCTTGTCGGTCAATTCGAGCAGCGGCTTGTGCATCACGGTGGTGTACTGCGCGTGAATGATCTTGCCGCATTGTTCCTGGGCTGCGGCAACCACTTTCGGATGGCAGTGCCCGGTGCTGGTGACGCCGATGCCGGTGGTGAAGTCCAGGTAGTCGAGACCGTCCGTGCCGCGGATCCACGACCCCTTCGCGTGATCGACGACAACCGGCGTGGCTTGTTTCAGGGCAGGGCTGAGGGTGGCGCGGCTCATGGGTACACGGTGACGGCAGATTGATGGATTGTCAACAATTGGACAGTCGCCGACGAACGCTCGGCGGGCTGCCCTAATCTGGGCCCATGGCAACGCCGAACACAACGCCGGTGGTCGCACTCCTGGGTCGCGAAGGACTCGCCCCGCCCAGCAACCTGGAGCAGATCCGCAACATCGCGACCGTGCGTGAATGCACCACCGCAGATCTGGGTGAGGCGCTCGACGGTGCCGACGTTCTGCTGTTGTGGGACTTCTTCTCCGCGGCCTTACGGGACAACTGGTCGGCCGCAGATGACCTCCGGTGGGTGCATGTCTGTGCAGCAGGCGTCGACGCCATGCTGTTCGACGACGTGCGCCGGTCGGACGTGACCGTCACCAACGCCCACGGGGTCTTCGACGGGCCCATCGCCGAGTTCGTCCTCGGCTCGATCCTCGCCGAGGACAAGCAGCTGCATCTGTCGAAAACCCTCCAGCGGGAGAAGCGGTGGATCCGCCGCGACACCACCCGGACTGCCGGACGTTCGGTGCTTGTCATCGGGACCGGCGGGATCGGACGCGCCACCGCCCGCCTTCTGCGGGCAGCCGGCCTGCAGGTAAGCGGTGCGGGTCGCACCGAACGTGCGCACGACCCCGACTTCGGTGTGGTGCGGGCCACCGCAGACCTGACTTCCTACGTCGGCAACTTCGACGTGGTCGTCGCCATCGCACCGCTCACTGCTCTGACCGCCCGCATGATCGACGCCGCGGTACTGGCGTCGATGAAACCGACCGCGCACCTGGTCAACGTGGGCAGAGGGGAGCTGGTCGACGAGACGGCGCTCATCGACGCGTTGCGCACGGGATCGATAGGAGCCGCCTCGCTCGACGTGTTCGAGACCGAGCCGCTGCCCGCCGAGAACCCGCTGTGGGAGATGGAGAACGTGCACATCTCCGCGCACATGAGCGGGGATGTGGTCGGGTGGGGCGATGACCTGGCCGGTCAGTTCCTGCAGAACCTGCAGCACTACATGGCAGGCGAACCGCTGATGAACGTGGTCGACAAGCAGGCCGGCTACGTCAGGGCACGCGAAAACTCCTGACAGAGGTAACAAGTCAGGGGTAACAAGTCAGGCCCCGCTGTCGCTATTCACAGACGGATCTCAGACTCGGCTTCTATGTTCGGACACGTGACTGATTCCACGCCGCGTTCGACAAGGGTCGTGACGCTGTTGTGCATCGCCGGCCTGGCGGTTGCGGGCGTGGCCCTCGGTTACTGCATCCATCTCGGAGCCGAGCGCAGCGATCAGGGCCAGGCGTCGACACAGATCAAGTACGTCACTCCAAGCGAACCGCCGAATCAGGCCGGAGTGCTTGCGGGCGAGACCACTACCGAAGAGATTCCCGAGGCCCTCAGCACCGAACGGTCGAAGGTGGTGCTCTGCACCATCGACAAGATCAGCTCCGACTCCCTCGACGTCCACACCGCCGACGGCCGCAAACAACACTTCATCCTCAGTCCGGACACCCACGTGCAGTCCACCGAGGGCAGCTCGCTCAGCGTCCTCGACGTCGGTGACCTGGTTGTCGTCCGGGTGGTGAAGGTCGACGGCACGATGATCGCCGACCTCATCGTGGACGGCCGGGTCTCCGGTTCGATCCCCGAGAACTGACGCCGTCACGGGGCCCGCTGGGCGAGTGCGGGTCTCGGCTACCTCGCCTGCATATCGAATCGGACGCCCCACGGTAAGCTGACCGGTGATGACTGCCGTCTACTTCCTGATCGCCGCCCTCGCGCTGGCCGGCGCCCTGGCTCTGCTGTGGCTCGACCGCAAGCGGACGACCGGGGTGCGCCGTGAACGAGCAGTGTGGGGCGATCAGCACGGGTTCAAATACCGCGACTCCGATCCGGCCCTGAAATCGGAGTTCGGGCGGGCGGCGATGGATGTGCCCGACCACATCGAGGTCCAGGATCTGGCCTACGGCAGCTACTACGGCGAAGAGACCGTCGTCTTCGACCTCGCCGAGACCGCCACCATCGTGGCCATCCGCCGAACCACCGAATCGAACGTGACGATCGATCTGAGGCACGAGAAGACTCTCGCGCCGGCCGAGGACGATGTCGAACTGCTCGGCGCGATGGGTAAGAGGGTGATGTTCTCCAGTCACCTCGATGTCGCCCGCCGCGTGTGCGATCGCCGCATGGTCGCCTTGGCCACCAACGCTCCCGACTACATTCAGATCCTCTGGAACGAGGGGGCGTGGTCGCTGGGGTCGATGCCGATCACCAACGACCCCGAACGTCTCGACGTCGCTCTGGAGACCGTTCGCCGCTTCACCGACCTGTTGCGGGTGCTGCCGCCCGTCGTCGATCCGCAGAGCGCGCCGGACCCGCGGGACCCGTCGAGTCCCACCGGGCGCGCGCGTCGCGGCCTGGCCGACCCCCGTACCGAGAACATCCGCCGCGAGGATCTGCCACGACCGCAGCGCAATCCGGGGCCGCGGACCGAATCGGGTGCCCACGCCCGCGAGGCCGGCCCGATCCGTCGCAATGAGGGATCAGGTCCGATGACCCGAAGCGCCGGGCCTGTCACCCGCGGACCTGTTCCGCCAGTACGCACGTCAGGACCGATACCGCGCCAGCCCGGTCCGCCGGGGAACCCCCGACCCGGAGGACCACAGTGACCGTGACCGATCGTGATGGCGCCGACGCGACGCCGGTGGCACGTGAGCGATTGGCCGAACTCGTCAAGGAAATCGCCGTGGTCCACGGCAAGGTCACGTTGTCGTCGGGCGCGGAGGCCGACTACTACGTCGACCTCCGGCGAGCGACCTTGCACCACGAGGCCTCAGCGTTGATCGGGATGCTGTTGCGGGAACTGACCGCCGACTGGGACTTCGAAGCGGCCGGCGGACTCACCCTCGGCGCCGACCCGGTGGCCACCGCGATCATGCACGCCCCCGGCCGGCCGATCAACTCATTTGTGGTGCGCAAAGCCGCGAAAGCCCATGGGATGCAACGGCAGATCGAAGGGCCCGACATCGTGGGCAAGCGCGTCCTCGTGGTCGAGGACACCACCACCACCGGCAATTCACCGCTCACGGCGGTGCGTGCCCTCCGTGACGCCGGCGCCACCGTTGTCGGGGTGGCGACAGTGGTGGACCGCGCCACCGGAGCCGACGCGATCATCGCGGCCGAAGGTGTGGAATACCGGTCGCTGCTCGGGTTGAGCGACATCGGCCTGGCCTGAGTGAGCCAGGACGAGTCCACCGCCGAGCCTGGGCCCACCGAGTGGGGCGAACCGGTGGTCGGCAAGGGCCCCTGGTCCGAGGAATACGGCACCGAGCCGCCGACCGATCCACGGTACGACCCGACCCTTCTCGCCGAGGGTGACCGGCGCAATGTTGTTGATGCGTACCGGTATTGGACGCGCGAGGCCATCATCGCCGACCTCGACACGCGCCGCCACCCGTTCCACGTGGCCATCGAGAACTTCGGGCACGACGGCAACATCGGCACCGTGGTGCGCACCGCCAATGCGTTCACAGCGGCCGCGGTCCACATCGTCGGACGCAAACGCTGGAACCGGCGCGGCGCAATGGTCACCGACCGCTATCAACATGTGCTGCATCATGATTCGGTGAGCGCCCTGATGGAATGGGCTCGATTGCGGTCGCTTGCCGTGGTGGCCGTGGACAACACCCCGGGGTCGGTGCCGCTCGAGACCGCGGACCTCCCGCGAGAATGTGTGCTGCTGTTCGGTCAAGAGGGACCCGGGGTGAGCGCCGACGCCCAGGCCCACGCCGACCTCACCGTCTCGATCGCCCAATTCGGTTCCACCCGTTCGATCAACGCCGGTGTCGCTGCCGGTATCGCCATGCACGCTTGGATCCGGCAGCATGCCGACCTTGATCAGGCCTGGTAGCCCCGGCTTCTTCAATCTGCAGGCTTTGTGTTCGTGTGCCGGTGTTGCAGTGCCTGCGTTCTGCCGAAAACCCTGCGTGCGCGTGGACAGGTCGAGTTCTCAACAGCGGAACAGTCATCCCCAGCATCAGTCCGTGGGCACGTGACGGGCTCAGAAGGTACCGAACGACGTCCGACGATTGCGATGTGGAGGGCATCGATGACGTGAACCTGATCCTGCGGTCCGTGCAGATTGGTACAGGGGCGAGCACAGATCACACGCTGCGACGGGCGACGAGCCGCGGCGAACTCAAGCGTGTGGTCCGAGGCGCTTACTGCGAACCCCAGTCGGACCTCACGCCTGAGCAAAGCTACCTGCGGCAGGTCGTCGCGGTGGCCGGGCGGACAAGAGGTCAGAGAGTGCTGAGTCATCAATCTGCCGCCGTCCTGCACGAGGTGGACACGCTCGGCCGCGACTACGGCCAGGTCCACTTCATCGTGGACCGGGGTGCTGAACGCGGAAAATCTGTCTACCTGCACCGCGGACAGCTGCTCGACGAGGACATCGTGGAGATGGGTTCGTTCCGGGTGACGTCGATGGCGCGAACCGTCGCGGACGTGGCCTGCGCTTCCGACTTTGCCGGTGCACTGACGGTGGTGGATTGCGGACTCCGCCGCGGGGTACCGCGAGCCCAGCTGGAAGGTCTGGCGGCTCGTCTCGCCGGGAGCAGAGGCATCGCCAACTTCCGTAGTGCGCTCGGCCATGCCGACGAGAAAGCCGAGACCGCCGGAGAGTCCTTGAGCCGGGCGCGAATGATCGAGATGGGTGACATCCCCCTACCGCGGCTCCAGCACGAGTTCCACTCGCCGGGCGGGATCTTCCTTGCCCGCAGCGACTTCGACTGGGACGGGAAGGTCATCGGCGAGTTCGACGGGAGAGGCAAGTACACAGCTGACGGCCAGGAAGCCGACGCGTCCTGGCACGCCGAACGCGAACGCCACAATCGTCTGCTCCGTCATGGCTTTGTCGTCGTTCGCTGGGACTGGAAGATCCTTCAGGACCGCAGACGGTTCCGGGCCCTACTCCGCGACGGCCTTCGAACGGGCGGGATCATCTAGTCCAGCACAGGCTGGGTTTGTCACCAGATGCAGGCCCTGTAGTGCCTGCAAG
Organism: Williamsia sp. DF01-3; assembly: GCF_023051145.1. Classification (NCBI taxonomy): domain Bacteria; kingdom Bacillati; phylum Actinomycetota; class Actinomycetes; order Mycobacteriales; family Nocardiaceae; genus Williamsia; species Williamsia sp. DF01-3. The sequence goes on along the minus strand of NZ_JALKFS010000005.1, from coordinate 4,835,927 downwards.
GAGACACAAAGCCTGCGTTTGGGTGTTCGAGCGGCGGGGCGGGGTCAGCTCGGGGTGTCGGAAGGGGCGGTGGTGGGATCCGCCACAGCATCGCCCGAGTTCTGAGAATCGCGGCCGCGCCAGCGCTTGTACAGCTCGGTGATGATCGGGAGGACCGAGACGAACACGATGATCAGGAAGATGATGTCGATGTTCTTCTGGATGAACTCGATCTGGCCGAGGAAGTAGCCGAGCAGGGTGACGCCCGCACCCCAGGCGATGGCTCCGACGATGTTGTAGGCGAGGAACGTCGAGTACTTCATCCGGGCTGCACCCGCGACGAGCGGCGCATAGGTACGGACGATGGGAACGAATCGCGCCAAGAAGATGGTGATGGGCCCGTGCTTCTCGAAGAACTCGTGTGCCTCATCGATGTACTTCTTCTTCAACACTCGCGCATCGGGCTTGAACAGCGAATATCCGAACCGGTTGCCGAGGAAATAACCGACCTGATCGCCGAGGAAAGCGGCAATCGGGATGGTGAGCAGCAACACCCACAGCGGCGCGAACGGTTCGATCTCGCTCGACTTGGCGGCCACGATCAATCCGGCCGTGAACAACAGGGAGTCGCCGGGCAGCAGCGGGAACAGCAGACCCGACTCGATGAACACGATGAGCAGCAGCCCACCGAGCATCCAGGTCCCGAAGGAATTGAGGAGATTGATCGGGTCCAAGAACCCAGGCATCAACGCCACGTCGGTCGTTTGGGCAAGGACAGTCTCCATCACGGGACCCAAGGGTACCGGTTGTTGCCGGCCGGTCCCGCCAGGCGGCGCTGTGCCGTACGGCGGGAGGGTGCTCACCGGCGTAGACGGTCCTTGCAATACTGGTCAGCGAAGATCACCGAACCTCGGCTGGAGGCCACATGCCCATCGCAACGCCCGAACAATACGCACAGATGCTCAACGCGGCGAAAGAGGGCGGTTTCGCCTTCCCCGCGATCAACTGCACCTCGTCGGAGACCATCAACGCAGCCCTCAAAGGATTCGCGGAGGCGGGCAGCGACGGAATCATCCAGTTCTCCACCGGTGGCGCCGAGTTCGGTTCGGGTCTCGGAGTGAAGGACATGGTCACCGGTGCGGTGGCGCTGGCCGAGTTCGCGCACGTGGTGGCCGCCAAGTACGGCATCACCGTGGCACTGCACACCGACCACTGCCCCAAGGACAAGCTGGACACCTACGTGCGTCCGCTGATCGCCATCTCCCAGGAGCGTGTGGACGCAGGCCAGAACCCGCTGTTCCAGTCGCACATGTGGGACGGCAGCGCGGTGCCGCTGGACGAGAACCTGGAGATCGCCAAGGATCTGCTGGCCAAGGCCGCGTCCGCGAAGATCATCCTCGAGGTCGAGATCGGTGTTGTCGGCGGCGAGGAAGACGGCGTGGAGAACGAGATCAACGACAAGCTCTTCACCACCGCCGAAGACTTCGAGGCCACCATCGAGGCGCTCGGTGCGGGCGACTCCGGAAGTCGCTACCTGCTGGCCGCGACCTTCGGAAACGTGCACGGCGTCTACAAGCCGGGCAACGTCAAGCTGCGCCCCGAGGTGCTCAAGACCGGCCAGGAAGTGGCCGTCAAGAAGCTGGGTCTGGCCGACGGATCCAAGCCGTTCGACTTCGTCTTCCACGGCGGCTCGGGCTCGCTCAAGAGCGAGATCGAGGAAGCCCTGAGCTACGGCGTGATCAAGATGAACGTCGACACCGACACCCAGTACGCCTTCACCCGTCCGATCGTCGGCCACATGTTCTCGAACTACGACGGCGTCCTCAAGGTCGACGGCGACGTGGGCAACAAGAAGGTCTACGACCCGCGCAGCTACATGAAGAAGGCAGAGACGTCCATGAGCGAGCGTGTGGTGGAGGCCTGCACCGACCTCAAGTCGGTCGGTAAGTCCATCAGCGCCTGACAGTCGAGACGAAGACCGGGTAAGCGGTCCCGGCGGGTCAGAGCGCGATACCCACCAGGACCGCCAGTCCGAGCAGCATCAACGCAGCGGCCGCACACAAGACCGAGGTATCCACCCGGCGGTGCGGTCGCTGCGTTGTTGTCATCCGGGCCGGGGCGACGATCACGGGCCTCGGAGCGGCTTGTTGTTGCTCGACCGGCATCTGAGGACGGTCCCTGAAAGGAACGTCCGCCGGCGCGTGGACGCCATACGGCGCCGGCGGCTGCCACGGACGGCCAGGCGGCTGCGGTGGTCGGGTAGCGGTGTCGCTCGGTCGAGGCGGCGCCTCGAACCCGCTACGTCGAACGGGGCCCTGGGGTCGCTGCGAACGCAATGGGATGGTCGCCGCGTCGATCACACGGTGATGGGGAGGTGGTGATGGCCGGTCCTGCGGTGAGGGCACCGACCAAGCCTAACGCCCGAACGACCGCGAAGGCGCGGTTGTCACAGTCCGATCAGGCTTTGCAGACCTTCCACTCCCCGTCGATCTTGCTCAGTGTGAGTGCCACGTCGAGCTTCTCGTCAGGGGTGAGCATCTTGTAGGCGATCACCTCAACGACGGCTCCGTTGCCGTCGTTGACGATCTTCGACGCCTTGACACCGTCGACGCCGACCAGTTCGTTGTTCTCTTCTTGGATCCGGTGATCCTCGGCGAACTCCTGGTCAGACATGCTCGTAAAGCGTTGCTGCGCTTCACCGCACGTGATCTGTCGGAGAGTGATGATGTCGCCGTCGCGTAGCGCGGTCGTGTACTCGAGCGCCCGCGCGGCCGCGACGTCGGCGGGGACCTCGCTGGTTTCGTCTCCGGAGGCGACAACGGCGATGACCGCCGCGACCACCGCTGCGATCAGGACCAGCGCGGCGAGCGCGAACCACAGACCTTTCCGCGACTTCTTGGGTCCGCCGGCGGTTCGATTCTGCTGGCCGCCACCTGCAGGCGGGATGTACTGCGGCGCAGCCGGTTCCGCTTTCCAATCGGGCACCTGCGCGGACGGCGACCCCATGTTCGACGGCGATCCTGGGTGCGACTGTGACCTGGTGTTCGAGGCGGTCGCCGCCGCCGCCGACGTCGTTGTTGGCGCCGCCTTCGTGGTGCTGATCCGCTCCGTCGGTTGGTCGGTGACGTCGGCAGGGGCCGCAGCGGTAGCCAGCACCTCCGTCTCGTTCTCGTCGGCGGGTGATCCGACGGGCTCGTCCTTCGACGTCGAGTCGGATTGTGATGCCGAGGATTTCGACGTGGAAACCGCCGGGACCGCGGCAAATTGGGCGGTCACGGCCTCGCTGGGCGCCGGGGCGGGATCGCCGCCGGGCTGTTCCCCGGCGGTGTCCTGACGCGGTGACTTCTCGTCCGCCGCGGCCTTCTCGTCCGGCACGGTCTTGTTGGTCGCGCCGGTCTTCTCGGCTGCCACCGTTTGCTCGGGTCCCACCGTCTTCTCGTCTGCAACGGGTTGCTCGTCTGCCGGAACGGCCGCGGTTTCGACTTCGGGTTCGGCTTCGGCTTCGGCGCGATCAGGCGTCCTCTGTGCAGGCGCCTCGTCGGGGGCATCCTGCGCCGCCTCCGGTTCAACGGAAGATTCAACCGTCTGACTGTCGGCTGACTGATCGGCAACCGGCTCATCGGCAACCGGCTCATCGGAGGGCGGATCGGCCGCCGGTGCGCTGTTGTCCTTCGCATCGGCAGGCTGCTCGTCGTCACCGGAGGTATCGGTGGGCTCGTCCGACGCGGCAGCCTCATTGTCCGCGGAGGCCGGGACTGCGACGTCGTCCTCGACCTCTGCCGATTCGACGGCCGGGTCGGAGCTATCGGCGCCTTCGGCAGCCGGGGCTTCGTTGACCACGGCGTCGACCACCGGATCCTGGCTTGCTGTCTCGGCGGTGCCTGGGGTGGCAGGGGAATCTTCATCGGCGGCGTCGGCACGGTTGTCCACCGCGGTATCAGCGCCCGGCTCGACAGTGGATTCGGCAGGGGACGTCGGGCTCTCGGCGGGAGCGGCGCCGGTGTCCTGTGCCGACTCCGGGGTCGGGCTCGTCGGTTCGGTCACCGGACTGTCGGCCGAATCGTTCACGGCCCCCTGTGGCGATTCGCCATCGGACTTTCCCTGCGGCAACAGACCCCCCTGTTTTTCCTGCCCCGCAGGAGATGTCGTGGATGCACCGGGGCGTCGTGCTGCTTCGGCCCCGCTACCCGATTTTCGTTCGCGAAGCTTACGAACTGCCGAAAAGGCCCTCCGCGCAACAGAATTGCCTTCATCGTCAGGATGTGACATCCACCCAGCCCTGTTCCTCGACCGACACTGTTCACAGTGCGCAGGAACCTGGCCGACCTTCGGACAGTCACCCCCGCGCAGCGTCGCGCCCACCCTATCGAATGAACTGGCGGCCGGAGGGGTCGCCCGCACCCGATCGAGAGCTGCGACAATGGTCCGATGACGTCGTTCGGAGATCTTCTCGGCCCTCAGCCCACCCTCTTGACCGGAGACGACGAAGCCGAATCGGACCTGTTGAACGGTTCCGACCCGGCTGCGGTCGCCGCCCAGCACCCGACCGCCTCGATCGCCTGGGCCTACCTGGCCGAAGCCGCCATGAACGAAGGCGCGACCATCACCGCCTACGCCTACGCCCGTACCGGTTACCACCGCGGGCTCGACCAGCTCCGCAGGCACGGCTGGAAAGGGTTCGGCCCCGTGCCGTGGAGCCACGAGCCCAACCGCGGGTTCCTGCGTTGCGTCGCCGTGCTCGCGCGGGCGGCGCAGACCATCGGTGAGGAAGACGAATACAGGCGCTGCCTCGATCTGCTGAACGAAAGTGACCCGGCAGCCGCCGGCGAGCTCGGACTCGCCTGACACCGGCGGCTCGGGCGGCCGTCTGCTGACCGTTCGCGCGGTGTTCGCCCGCGAACGGTTGCCGGCCCGCGTCCGCGCCCCTCTGCATCGGCTGCGCGTGGCGATCCTGCCGATCCTCCAGTGTTCCTTGGCGGCCGGCCTCGCCTGGTACCTCGCCACCGAGGTGTTCGCCCACGAGCGACCGTTCTTCGCTCCCATCGCCGCGGTCATCTCGTTGGGTCTGTCACTCGGGCAGCGGTGGCGCCGCGCCCTCGAGGTGGCGATCGGCGTGACCGTCGGCGTGGCTGTCGGCGACCTGATCATCGCGGCAATCGGATCGGGCACCTGGCAGATCATGGTGGTCGTCGCCATCGCGATGGTGGTGGCCATCGTGCTCGACCGGGGTCCGCTGGTGCCGATCCAGGCCGCGAGTTCGGCGGTGTTGGTGGCAACGCTGTTGCCGCCAGGAGGAGTCGACGGGTTCCACCGTGTCATCGACGCCTTCATCGGCGGTGTGGTGGCGATCGCGGTGGTTGCGGTGGTTCCCACACATCCGGTGCTGAGGGCTCGTCGCGACGCCGCCGGGGTGCTCGCCACGGTGTCCGATGTGCTTGCAGATGTGGCCGAGGGGTTGCGTCGAATGGACCGCGACCTGCTGCTCGAGGCGCTCGAAGAGGCGCGCGGAACCCAGCCGGAGATCGACGCGATGCGGTCGGACATCTCTGGTGGGCGCGAGATCAGTGTCATCTCCCCGCTGTACTGGAACAGTCGATCGCGGCTCGAACGCATCACCGCCGTCGCCGATCCGATCGACAATGCCGTGCGAAACGTTCGGGTGCTGGCACGACGGGCGGCGAGCGCGATGGACAAGAACGAGCCGATCAAGCCCGAGATCGTCGAACTCATCATCAGCCTCGCGCACGCATTCGAGGTGGTCAACGACATGATCCTGGCCGACCCCGGCCAGCAACCCGACCCGGCGTCTGCGGCCAGGGTGCTGCGCAGCATCGCCCGTCGCTCGAAGCCAGAACTGGTCGAGGGCAGCGCGCTGTCGGAGACGGTGATCTTGGCGCAGATCCGTTCCACAATCGTTGATCTGCTGATGGTGTGCGGACTCTCCCGCGTCTCGGCGATCGCCACGCTGCGCTGACAGTTGCGACGCATGCGTAGTCATGCATATATTTGGGGTCCACTCACCGCGAAGGGACACGATGGGCCACACGCACAGCCACGGTCACGCCGGGCACGGCGCCGCTGACGACGGAACCCAGCGGCGACTTTGGCCGATGGTGGCCGGGGCAGTCATCATCTCCGTGTTCTTCGCGGTCGAACTGACCGTCGGCATCGCCGTCAACTCGCTGGCCCTGATCGCCGATGCGGGCCACATGCTCACCGATGTGGTGGCCATGGTGATGGGACTGGGCGCTTTGCTGCTCGCCCGGCACGGGAGTTCGAGCGGGGTCAAGACCTTCGGCTGGCACCGCGCCGAGGTGTTCACCGCCGTGGCCAACGCTGTGCTGCTCATCGGCGTGGCCGTGTTTGTCCTCTACGAAGCCATCGAGCGCATCGGTACCGATCCTCACGTACCGGGCGGGACCCTGGTGGTGGTGGCGCTCATCGGCCTCGCGGCCAACCTGGTGGTGATGCTGCTGCTACGCTCGGACGCCAAGGGAAGCATCGCGATGCGCGGTGCGTATATGGAAGTGCTCGCCGACGCCGTCGGGTCGATCGGTGTGCTGGTGGCAGGCGTGGTGACGATGACAACCAGCTGGCCGTATGCCGACCTGGTGGTGGCAGTACTGATTGCGCTGTGGGTCGCCCCGCGCGCCATCCGCCTTGCCCTCGACGCACTTCGGATCCTTGCGCAGCAGGCCCCGGTCCACGTTGATGTGGACAAGATCCAGCGCGAACTCAGCGAACTGGCCGGTGTGACCGAAGTGCACGACCTCCACGTCTGGACGCTGACCACCGGCATGGACGTGGCCACGGTGCACGTAACAGCCACGGCCGACAACGCCGATGTGCTCGCCGCCGCCAGGGATGTCCTGGAACGCCACGGCCTCGACCACGCCACCATCCAGGTGGATCCGGCTGGAACCCAAGGCGACTGCCACAAGAAGATCACCTGGTAGCAGCGGCCCGACTCCGCCGAGCGAGCGCGGCCGGCGGGGTCAGTCGTCTTCGGGTTCGATGCGGCGAAGCACCAGGAACGCCCGCGCACCGACGGTGACCGTTGTCGGTGCCGTCAGCGGCTTCTCGGCCTCGTCGCCCGCGACGGTGGTGTCGAGCACCACCTCCCACTGCTCGCCGTATTTGGTGTCCAGCGGGAACTCGATGGGTTCGTAGTGAGCGCTCAAGAACACCATGAACGAGGCGTCGACGATGCGGTCGCCGAAATCGTCGACCTCGGGGATGGCGCTGCCGTTGAGAAACAGTCCGACCGCACGACCGAAATCGGCGTTCCAGTCATCCTCGGTCATCTCGCTGCCGTCGGGCCGTAGCCAGGCGATGTCGGGCAGCTTGTCGGCTGATCTTTGCATCGGCCGACCCTCGAAGAAGCGTCGGCGACGAAACACCGGGTGGTTCGCCCTCAGCTCCGTGACGCGACGGGTGAAGTTGATCAGGTCGTCGTCGACGTTCTCCCAATCGATCCAGGCGAGCTCACTGTCCTGGCAGTAGGCGTTGTTGTTGCCGCCCTGCGTCCGTCCCAGTTCATCACCGTGACTGATCATCGGCACACCCTGCGACAGCAGCAGGGTGGCGATCATGTTGCGACTCTGCTGGGCACGGAGCGCGAGGATCTCGGGATCGTCGGTTTCGCCTTCGACGCCGCAGTTCCACGAGCGGTTGTGGCTCTCGCCGTCGTTGTTGTCCTCACCGTTGGCCTCGTTGTGCTTCTCGTTGTAGGAGACGAGGTCTCGCAGTGTGAAGCCGTCGTGCGCGGTGATGAAGTTGATGGACGCGGCAGGCCGCCGTCCGGTGTGCTCGTAGAGGTCCGCCGAACCTGTTATGCGAGCGGCGAATTCGCCCAGCGTTCCCGGCTCGCCGCGCCAGAAGTCGCGCACGGTGTCGCGGTACTTGCCGTTCCATTCGGTCCACTGCGGGGGAAGTTGCCCACCTGATATCCGCCGGGCCCCACGTCCCACGGCTCGGCGATCAGCTTCACCTGACTGACCACCGGATCCTGCTGGACGAGGTCGAAGAAGCTGGAAAGCCGGTCGACGTCGTAGAACTCGCGGGCCAGTGCGGACGCAAGGTCGAAGCGGAAGCCGTCGACGTGCATCTCGGTGACCCAGTAGCGGAGCGAATCCATCATGAGCTGCAGGGCATGGGGATGCCGGACGTTCAGGGTGTTCCCGGTGCCCGTGTAGTCCATGTAGTACTGCGGATCATCTTCGACCAGACGGTAATACGCGGCGTTGTCGATCCCGCGGAACGACAGGGTCGGACCCATGTGGTTGCCCTCGGCCGTGTGGTTGTAGACCACGTCGAGGATGATCTCGATGCCCGCCTCGTGCACGGCCTTGACCATCGACTTGAACTCTTGGACGGGCGCAACCCGCGAGTCGCCCCGCGAGTACTTGGAATCGGGGGCGAAGAACCCGATGGTGTTGTAGCCCCAGTAATTCGAGAGGCCGCGGTCCTGCAGTACTGAGTCGTCCGCGAAGTGGTGGACCGGCATCAGTTCGAGAGTGGTCACGCCCAGGTTTGTCAGATGATCGAGGATCGCCGGGTGGGCGATGGCGGCGTAGGTACCGCGCAGCTCCTCGGGGATCGCGGGGTGTGTCTGGGTGAGACCCTTCACATGGGCCTCGTAGATGACGGTGTCGGCGTATGCGTGGTGGGGCGGACGGTCGACACCCCAGTCGAAGAAGGGGTTGATCACCACAGATGCAGGCATGTAAGGACCGGAGTCCTCGTTGTTGGGCGTCGACGGGTCGTCGAACATGTAGCTGAAAACTGGTTGCGCCCAGTCGAATTTGCCGTCGATCGCCTTGGCGTAGGGGTCGAGGAGGAGTTTGGCCGGGTTGCATCGCAGACCCTGCGCGGGGTCGCTGGGCCCGTGGATGCGGTAGCCATAACGTTGCCCGGGCTCCACGTCCGGCAAGAAGCCGTGCCAGATGAAGCCGTCCTGCTCCAGCAGATCGATCTGCGTTTCCTCGCCGTCGTCGCCGATCAGACACAGCTGCACACGTTCGGCAACTTCACTGAACACCGCGAAATTCGTCCCGGCTCCGCTGTAATTTGCTCCAAGCGGGTACGCCGCACCTGGACGGATCTGCAACTGGTCCTCCTCGCATCAGCACACGGATTTTTCACACTACGACAGGTTCCGGCGCCGTGCTTGGGGGCCGACTACCCCCTACTTCCAGAAGACAAACAAGTCCCAGCCCCACGAAGCCAGAAAGCTGCTGACCCCGGACAATTCGAACAGCCAGTACACGAGGTCGAAGAACGCGCGGTTGAGCTGGGGCACCAGCAGGATGACGAAGACAAGCAGGATTCCGAACGGTGCGACCGGCGCCACCGATCGCCGCGTGTCGTCGGACAGGTACGGCTCGATGATCCCGTAGCCGTCGAGTCCGGGTATCGGCAGGAGGTTGAGCACCGCGGCGGTGATCTGCAGCAGTGCCAGCATCGCCAGCGACGACCAGAAGTTCAGTTCACCGATCAGCGCCGCGTTGTCGCGGCCGGAGATGACCACGAGCAGGACGATGGCGATGAGGATGTTGGCCAACGGGCCCGCAGCGGAGACCAGGCTGCGCTGGGCCCGCGTGAATCCCGACTTGTTCACGTAGACGGCGCCACCGGGAAAACCGATGCCGCCCAACAGGATGATGACCAGGGGCAGCCCGATCGACAGGCCGGGATGGGCGTACTTGAGAGGGTTGAGTGTGAGGTAGCCGCGGAGCTCGGCGCCGCGGTCGCCGAACTTGAACGCGGTGACGGCGTGCCCGAACTCGTGCAGCGACAGCGAGATCACCCAGCCGCCCACGACGAGCAGGAGCGCCCCGACCACCGCCACGGGGTCGTTGTTCCGGCCCGATGTCCAGAGCAGTGCACCGCCCAGCGCGGTGGCCGCGACCACGGCGAGGAACACCGGCCCAGGACGCACCGAGCGGATGATCTCGGTGGTGGTGGTGCTCAAGGGCGGACCAACTTCCAGTTGACGTGATGGCGGTAGAAGGTCGACCTCTTGACCGGCCGGGGACCGGGGACCCCGTCGCGGTCGACGACCAATTGTGGTGCGCCGGTCTGGACGGCCCTGCCGGTGAGCCAGGACGAACGCCAGCGGCGGTCGAGCTTGGCCCTGACCCCGGGCATCGTCATCAGCGGTTCGATGACAACTCCCTTGGTCCGCCCGCGGTAGAGCAGGTCGTTGTCGACGTAACTCTCGCCGCCGAGGTCGCCGTCGACGCCGCGCTGGTGGGCGCGGCCGAGCAACACGATGGCCGCATCGTCTCGGACCAGTGGTAGTTCGACGGCGGTGCCGGTCTGGGCCAGTTCGACGGCCGGCGCCCCGAACGGCAGCTCGTAGATCTTGGTGGCGAGAGTGGGGGCGGGCAGGACGAGGGCGACCTCGACGTCGAGCCGTTCGACGAGCATGAGTCGTGCCACCACGGCCGCGCAGAAGGCGTCGGGCAACTCGGGCCCGGCGACCACGACGACCCGTCGCATGTCCGGATCGGCCAGTGTGGCGGTGACGGCACCGATGATCGACGCGCGTTCGCGCACCGCCCGGACCGTGGCGACGCCCGGCGGGATGAGATCGTCGGCCGCGTCTTGCTCGGCGATCACGCGTAGACCCTGTGGCGCCACCGGTCACCTCACTCGTCTCTTCACCTGCGGCGATCATCCTCGTGACGCCCGTCCGTGATCGTACTGGCGGGCACCGCGGATGGGCTCGGCGCGGCGCCGTGAGGGGCTCGGGCCACCGGGATCGGGTAATCGTCGGTCCGAACAAGTAGGGTTGTCCCACGGTTCGGTGTGTCTACGTCACGCTCGAACCGGAAGGAGCGCATAAATGCCTGCGATCGTGCTGATCGGCGCCCAATGGGGCGATGAAGGTAAGGGCAAAGCCACAGATCTACTCGGTGGTCGACTGCAATGGGTGGTGCGATACCAGGGCGGCAACAATGCCGGTCACACGGTGGTTCTGCCCAACGGGGAGACCTTCGCTCTGCATCTGATCCCGTCAGGCATCTTGACTCCGGGAGTCAACAACGTCATCGGCAACGGTGTGGTCGTCGACCCGGGGGTGCTGCTCACCGAGCTCAGTGGCCTCGAGGATCGTGACGTCGACACCACGGGTCTGATGATCTCGGCCGACGCGCATCTGCTGATGCCGTACCACGTCGCCATCGACAAGGTCACCGAGAGATTCCTCGGGAACAAGAAGATCGGCACCACCGGCCGCGGCATCGGACCCTGCTACCAGGACAAGATCGCCCGGGTCGGCGTGCGGGTCGCCGATGTGCTCGACGAGAGCATCCTGACCCAGAAGGTCGAGGCTGCGCTCGAGATCAAGAACCAGATCCTCACCAAGATCTACAACCGCCGTGCTCTCGAACCGGCGCGCGTCGTCGAGGAGGTGCTGGGTCAGGCAGACGGTTTCAAACACCGCATCGCCGACACCAGGCTGCTGCTCAACCAAGCGCTCGAGGCCGGCGAGACGGTGCTGCTCGAAGGCTCGCAGGGCACCCTGCTGGACGTCGACCACGGCACCTATCCCTTTGTGACGTCGTCCAACCCGACGTCGGGTGGCGCGGCGGTCGGCTCGGGCATCGGCCCAACCCGGATCACCACCGTGCTCGGAATCCTCAAGGCCTACACCACGCGGGTGGGGTCGGGGCCATTCCCCACCGAGCTGTTCGACGAGTGGGGTGCCTACCTGGCCAAGACCGGCGGCGAGGTGGGCGTCACCACCGGCCGCGCGCGTCGCTGCGGCTGGTTCGATGCCGTGATCGCTCGGTACGCCACCCGGGTCAACGGAATCACCGACTACTTCCTGACCAAGCTCGATGTGCTCTCCAGCCTCGACACCGTGCCGATCTGCGTCGCCTACGAGGTGGACGGGGAGCGGGTGGACGAGATGCCGATGACGCAGACCGGATTCCACCACGCCAAGCCGATCTACGAGGAGATGCCCGGCTGGTGGGAGGACATCTCACAGTGCCGCACCTTCGACGACCTGCCGAAGAATGCCCAGGACTACGTGCTCCGACTCGAAGAGCTGTCCGGCGCGCACATCTCGTGCATCGGCGTGGGCCCCGGCCGGGAGCAGACCATCGTGCGGCGCGACATTCTCTAGCGCTCGGACCGTACTGCTTTCGGCGCAATAATCGTCCCCCTCGGCAGGGGCTGAGGGAAATAGTCCCTCGGCTCCAGTCGTGGGGAACGATTTTAGGTGCGAGCCAGTGAGCAAAACGCTCAAAACGCGACTTACGCGCTCAAGCGTGACTGTGACGTGCGCTACCTCAAGACTTCGGATGTAGCGGAGATCACTCCTCCAGTCCACAGTCGCCAACCGAGAGCAGCGTTGTCATGTTAGTAGCCTTGGGCCTCCTGATGGTGGCCACCTTCATGTTCCTGATCATGACCAAGAGGGCCACTCCGGTGGTGGGCCTCATCCTGGTCCCGATTGCCTTCGGTCTGTTTGCCGGCGCGGGCCTGGGGATCAGCGACATGATCACCGACGGCATCGAGGACCTGGCCCCGACAGCGGCGATGCTCTTCTTCGCCATCATCTACTTCGGCATCATGATCGACGTCGGCCTGTTCGACCCGATCGTGCGCGGAGTCGTTCGGGCGGTGAAGGCCGATCCGGCGCGGCTGGTGGTGGGAACGGCGTTGCTGGCGATGGTGGTCTCCCTCGACGGTGACGGCTCCACCACATTCATCATCGTCACCTCGGCACTGCTGCCCCTCTACCTCAAGCTGGGTGTCAGTCCGGTGGTCTTGACGGTCACCGCGGGTCTGGCCAACGGCACTCTGAACATCCTCCCGTGGGGTGGGCCGACCGCGCGTGCCGCTGCGGCACTGGGCATCTCACCGTCCGAGGTGTTCATCCCGATGATCCCGTCGCTGGTTGTCGGTCTTGTCATCGTGCTCCTGTTCTCCTACCACCTCGGCCTGATGGAACGTCGCAGGATCGGTTCGATCACCATCAAGGAATCGGTACTGTCCCGTGAGTCCGCCGACGTCCTGGTCGGCAGTGGCGGCGGCACCGGCACCGGCACCGGCAACGGCCGTGGTCGCGGACCGCGTCGAGGCGCCGGTGGTTCGGGCACAGGCGCATTCGGTGCAGGCTCCGGCGAGGACGTCCGAAACACCGATTCGGGTGCCGCCGCAGACGCCGGCATCGTCGCAGGCGCGCTGGACCCTGATCGCTCCACGTTGCGGCCCAAGCTCTTCTGGATCAACGCGGCGCTGACCGTCGTCCTGCTCGCGGTGCTCGGAATGGACGTCGTCGCCATCCCGGTGCTGTTCATGGTGGCCGCCGGCATCGCGCTGGTGATCAACTTCCCGCACATCAAGGACCAGCAGCAGGCGATCACCAGGCACTCGTCGAGCATCGTCTCCGTGGTGGCCATGGTCCTCGCGGCGGCAGTCCTCACCGGGGTCTTCGCAGGCACCGGCATGGTCGAGGCGATCGCACAGTGGCTGACCTCCGTGCTCCCTGATTCGATGGGACCGCACCTGGCCGTCATCACCGGCCTCCTGTCGATGCCGTTCACGTTCCTGATGAGCAACGACGCCTTCTATTTCGGTGTGCTGCCGGTGCTCTCGGAAACCGCCGCCACCTACGGGATCACCCCCGCCGAGATGGCACGGGCCTCCATCACGGGCCAGACCGTGCACATGCAGAGCCCGCTGGTTCCCGCGATCTTGTTGCTGGTGTCGCTCGCCGGGGTCTCGCTGGCCGACCACCACAAGAAGGTGCTGTGGCGGGCCGCGGCGGTCTCGGTCGCGATGCTCGTGGTCGGCACCCTTGTGGGAGCCATCCCCATCTGATCGACAACTCGATCGCCGAACTGTTGGCAGGCAACGTGGGCACCCGTCGGATGGCGGGTGCCTACGCTGTGTTCATGCGGTTGCGAAACCAGGTCCTGCTGCTGCAGGTGGTGGTGATCCTGGTCAGTCTCGGTGTCGGCTTCGGCATCGTGATCTCCGGCAGCGACGACAAACTGCGCGAGGAGTACGGCCAGCGCGCACTCGCCATCGCCAGATCGGTGGCGACCGACGATCAGGTGCGCGCCGAGGTGGCCGCGGGCAGCGGTGACTCGCTCGACCAGAACGCCCTGGCCGACGGACCGCTCCAAGCCCAGGCAGTCGCCGTTGCCGACCGCACCGGCGCCCTCTTCGTGGTCATCGCCAACAATCGCGGACTGAGGCTTGCGCACCCCGACACGACCGAACTGACCCGCCCCCTCAGTACCGATCCGGGCCGTGCACTCGGCGGTCGTGAGGACCTGGCCACCGACCGTGGAACGCTGGGCGAATCGGTCCGCGCCAAGGTGCCGGTCCTCGCCCCGGACTCCACCGAGGTCGTCGGGCTTGTGAGCGTCGGGATCTCCACGGAGAAGATCAGCGACGACCTCCGCGGTGACGTGATCGCCCTTGTCCTCATCGCACTTGCGGCGCTGGTCACCGGTGTCATCGGCTCGGCGCTGCTCGCGCGGCGGTGGCGTCGCCTCACCCTCGGCCTGGAACCGGATCAACTGGCCGAGCTGGTGCGTGAACAAGGGGCGGTGCTGCACTCGATCGGTGAAGGTGTGGTTGCCATCGACCCGTCCGGTGTGGTCCGGGTGATCAACGACAAGGCGCGCACCCTGTTGGGCGTGACCGCCGACATCGGCACCCCGGTCACCGAGGCGGGTCTGACCGCACGGGTACTCGAGGTCGCGACCACGCCCGTGCAGACGCCGCGGTCGGCCGCAGTGGGTGACCGTGTGGTGCTGGTCAGTTCCCACCGGGTGCGGCGCGACGGCACAGATCTCGGCATCGTGCTGTCGGTGGTGGACCGCACCGACGTGGAAGCCCTTACCCGACAACTCGATTCGATCAAGTCGATGACGGATGCGCTGCGCGCCCAGCGACACGAATCGGCCAATCGGATGCACGTCACCGCCGGTTTGCTGCGGCAAGGCGATGCCGGCGCTGCACTCGACTATCTGGACGAGGTGATGGGCACGGGTCCTTACGGCATCGACCTGCCCGGCAGCGAGAACATCAACGAGCCCCACCTGCGGGCATTCCTCGACGCCAAGGCCGCCTCGGCCCGCGAGCACGGCGTACTGCTCACGCTGGGTCCACAGACGTTGGTCTCCGGGACATTGCAGGACCCGGTGGCCGCAACGACCATCGTGGGCAACCTGATCGACAATGCAATCGAGGCCGCCTCCGGCGGGGCGCTAGAGGCCGCCTCCCGCGGGGCACCCGCCCAGGTCGAGGTGGAACTGATCGTCGCAGACGACACCTTGCTGGTGGTCGTGTCGGACTCCGGGCCCGGTGTGAGGCTCGCCGATCCGCAGCAGGTCTTCACCGAGGGCGTCACCACCCACAAGGACAACTCCGTGCCCGGCGGGCGGGGGATGGGTCTGGCGCTGTCGCGACAGCTGGCGCGAACCCGCGGCGGGGACCTGACGCTCGTGGACGCGGGCGGCGACGCCAGGCAACCCGACAACGTCCTCGGTGGCGCCGTCTTCGTCGCGCGGCTGCCCAGGATGCTGAGCCCGCACGAACCAGTCGAACCGCTGGACGAGGAGCCGGTGCGATGACAGCCCGGGAGTTCAAGGTGCTCATCGTGGACGACGACTTCCGGGTCGCCGGTTTGCACGCGTCCATCGTCGAGGCCGTCGGTGGGTTCTCGGTGGCAGGCACAGCAGGCAATCGCGAGCAGGCCCTCTCGGTCCTCGCCGCTCAACCCGACGTCGACCTCGCCCTCATCGACGTCCACCTGCCCGACGGTTCCGGACTCGAACTCGCGGCCCAGATCGGCTGCGACACGTTTGTCGTGAGCGCCGAGACCGACAGCGCTGCCATCCGGCGCGCATTCCGCGGTGGGGCGCTGACGTACCTGATCAAACCGTTCGAGAACACCGAACTCGCACGTCGACTGTCCGCATACGCGCAATACCGGCGCATCCTGGCTGCACCGGCGATCGACCAGAGCTCTGTCGACGCCGCGGTCAGCGCATTGCGATTCGGCCGCGTCATGCGAGAGAGCTCCGAGAGTGGCTCGCACACAGAGCAACTGATTTTGGAAGCGTTCGCGCAGTCGGGCCAGGTGATGTTCGCCGACGAGGTGTCCGCGGCGGTCGGCATCTCTCCACCCACCGCCCGGCGGCATCTCGCCCACATGGTGGCGTCGGGAAAGCTGGCGATGCGCCTGCGCTACGGCGCCACCGGCAGGCCCAAACAGGAGTACCGCTTGCCTGGTGAGCGCCGATCCGCAGTAGATTGACCGGCGTGAAACCCACTCGCACCACACCGGAGCGCCGATGAGGCTCTGGCGGCGCGAATCGGACTACGGATCCATCCTCCTGGGGTCAACGCAGGACTCCATCCACAAGAAGCGGATCCGGATCCAACTCCTGATCTCCGTCGGTGTGCTCACCGCCAACGCCATCGGTGCCGGCATGGTGATCCTGCTGGTGACCATCGGCATCCCGGAGCCGAGCGTGCTGCAGTCCGGTCTGTGGTGGGTCAACTTCATCGTGGTGCCGGTCTATGTGTCGCTGGCGTTCCTGATCGGACTGTGGGTGGGCACCACGCGGGTACTACGACGACTCCGGTGGGCGTTGCGCGACGAACCGCCGACGGCGGCCCAGGCGCGCGCAGCACTGAAGGCGCCCGCACTGCTCACCAGGCTGCAGGCCGCGCTGTGGGTGGTGGCAGGCATCCTGTTCACCACCGCGTACGGGGTCTACGACGCTGCCCTCATCCCCAAGATCGCATTCGTGGTCGGGCTCTCGGCAGCCGTGGTCTGCGCCATCGCGTATCTGCTGACCGAGTTCTCCCTCCGGCCGGTGGCGGCTCAGGCACTCGAAGCCGGACACGTTCGCGCCGCCCGCCGCGGCAGCCTGCGCACCCGCGGAATGCTGACCTGGTCGGTGGGATCAGGCATCCCCATCGTCGGGGTGATGCTCGTGGTCATCTTCGGGCTGTTCCGCGACGACACCACCAAGGTCGACATCTTCATCGCCGTCACGGTCCTGAGCGCCACCGCACTGTTCACCGGCTCGATCCTCAACTTCCTCAGCATGGACAGCATCGTCGCGCCCATCCGCACCGTCCGGCAGGGGATGAGCCGGGTTCGCAGCGGAGACAACGACGTACGGGTGGTGGTCTTCGACGGCACCGAACTCGGCGACCTGCAGGCGGGCTTCAACTCGATGGTCGCCGGGCTCGGCGAACGCGAACGCCTGCGCGACCTGTTCGGTCGCCACGTCGGCAAGGAGGTCGCCGAGGCCGCCTTGGCGCAGGACCCCGAACTCGGCGGCAGCGAACAGACTGTCGCTGTGCTGTTCATCGACGTCATCGGCTCCACCACCTTGGCCGCCACCCGGCCGCCCGCCGATGTGGTGAACATCCTGAACCAGTTCTTCGCCGTGGTGGTGTCGACCGTCGAGAAGCACGACGGGCTGGTCAACAAGTTCCAGGGCGACGCGGTGCTCGCCGTGTTCGGGGCCCCGATCGGCCTGTCCGATTCCGCCGCATCGGCCCTCGTCGCCGCGCGTGAGATCAGCGAGGAACTGGCCATCAAGGTGCCGCAACTGCAGGCGGGCATCGGGGTCGCCTACGGTCCGGTGGTCGCGGGCAACGTGGGCGCCATCCAGCGTTTCGAGTACACCGTCATCGGCGACGCCGTGAACGAGGCCGCCCGGCTCAGTGAACTCGCGAAAAAGACCCGGGCCGACCTCTCTCATCGGGCCGCGCGGTGGAGGCGGCATCGAAATCCGAAGCGTCACAATGGCACCACCAGGACTCGACGGTGTTACGCGGCCGCTCCGAGGCCACCGAGGTGTACGCGACCCAGACCTCTGCCGACTGACAGACCGCCCGTCACAACTGCTTTCGGCTGTCGGCTGCCACAACCGCTTCGGCTGTCGGCTGTCACAACTGCTTTCGGCTGTCGGCTGTCACAACTGCTTTCGGCTGTCGCCGAGACCTTCGGCGAGATCGAGCTGCCGCAACGCGCTCCGAAGCACCTCGTCGTCGATCCGCCCGCGGTCGCGTTCGTCGATGAACACCTCGCGCTGAATCTGGATGAGCTCGTTGCGGATCCGGTTGTACGCCTCCGTCGGACTCTCGCCGATCTCGTCGGAGTCCCGGCCCAGTCCTTCCCACGCAAGGTTCTTGCGGGCCCGGATCCAGTGCTCCAAGATCTTCACCTGCTCCAGGCGGGCGTCACCCTCGGGTATCTCGGCCTTGATCTGCTCGAGCCGCGCGAACGCGGTCCGACCGGCGCGGTCCTGGGCGCGGGCCAGGCCCACCAGATCGGCCTGCCTCTCATCACCCTGCACACCGAGCCACCTGATGAGCAGCGGCAGCGTGGTCCCCTGCAACAACAAGGTCCCGACCACCACCACGAAGGTGAGGAACAAGATCGCGTCGCGGGCCGGGAACCGGGAACCGTCGTCGACGGTGAGTGGAATGGCAAAGGCCGCAGCAAGACTGACCACCCCGCGCATGCCCGCCCACGACACCACGAACACCGCGCCGGGCTGTGGAGACGGTTCACGCTCACGTATTCGTGGGAACAGCCGGGCGCCGTATGTCGCGCCGAACACCCAGACGATGCGGATCGCGATGGTCGCGGCGAACACCGCCGCCCCTGCCCAGCAGATCGCGGCAGTCGACCGGTCTCCCAGCCCTTCGATGACCTGCGGGAGCTGAAGTCCGATGAGCAGGAACACAAACGACTCGAGGATGGCGTCGATCGAACGCCAGACGGCAGTGTCCTGCAGGCGGGTGGCGTATCCCTCGCGCACCGACCGCTGACCCAGATAGAGGCCCGCCGCGACAACCGCGATCACACCCGATGCGTGGATCTCCTCTGCGACGAAGTAGATCGCAAACGGCGCGATGATTCCCAGGGCCGTCTCCATCGGGGGATCGGTGAGAAAGTGGCGCATGAAGGCGACCGCGAGTCCGGCAGCAAGTCCAACGATCAGGCCGCCGACGGCAGCGATCAGGAAGGCCAGAATGCCGTCCCAGACGGTGGTGGTCGCGCCGACCGCCGCGGCCAGCGCCAAGCGGTAGGCCGTCAGGGCGGTGGCGTCGTTGAGCAGGCTCTCGCCGCCCAGCAGCGTCATCACGCGCCGGGGCAGACCCAGACGACGACCGACGGCTTGCGCAGACACCGCGTCGGGCGGGGCGATCACCGCACCCAGAACGAAGGCGGCGGCCCAGGGGAGGTCGGGGACGGCGTAGTACGCCACCACTCCGACCCCCGCGGTGGTCGCGAGCGGCAGCCCGACGGCCAGCAGTCCGACCGCGCGGACGTTTTTGCGCAGAGCCACATAGGAACTGTCCAGGGCCGCCGAGTAGAGCAGCGGCGGCAACACCGCGAACAGGACCAGCTCGGGTTCCAGGGTGAACTCGGGAAGACCTGGGATCCAGCCGAGCCCCAGCCCCACCACGACCAGCACCAACGGGGCAGAGAGACCGAATCGGCGACAGATCGCGGCCAGGATCACCGCGACCACCGCGACGATCAACAGTCCTTCGTCCACCGCCCGAATTCCTCCCTCAGCGCACACCCGACCGAACCAGCCAAAGATACGGGAGAATGGAATTGTTCTCGCCGCAGACGTCTCCCGCCGCCGAGGCCGGCCGCCTGAGCCCGCTCGCGATCCACATGAGGAAGGACCTGATGCGCAACCCCATCCGGTCGGTCATGCACCGCAACATCAAACCGTCCACGTTGCTCGCCGACGTGGCGGACGAATTGTGCCCCGAACTCGTCCAGACCAGCGAGGATCCGTCGGCGGACCCACCCGTCGACTCGCAAGGTGCATGCCAGGACTGCGTTGCCGAGGGCGTCGATCACTGGGCGCACCTTCGTAAATGCCTGACCTGCGGACACGTCGCCTGCTGTGATTCGAGCCCCCGTAAGCACGCCACCGCACATTTCAAGTCCACCGGGCACCCGGTGATGCGTTCGGCCGAGCCCGGCGAGACGTGGCGCTGGTGCTATCGGCATGCCCAGATGGGCTGACCCGGCCCCGGCAGTTCGCGCCCGGTCATCGTCAGGTGTAAAACGGCCGACCGAAGGCGCTAGCCTTAGCTCTGTGACTACCAATACCTCGGGAAGCGGCGTTGTCATCTCTGCCGTGCCCGACCGTATCGGCACTCCACTGACCCCGGGCGCCACCAAGGTGATGTTGCTCGGCGCCGGGGAACTCGGCAAAGAAGTGATCATCGCCTTCCAGCGGCTCGGCGTCGAAGTGGTTGCGGTCGATCGCTATCCGAACGCTCCGGGCCACCAGGTCGCCCATCGCTCACACGTGGTGAACATGACCGACCCGCGCGCACTGCGTGCCGTGATCGAGGCCGAGCAACCCGACTTCGTGGTCCCCGAGATCGAGGCCATTGCCACCGAGGTCCTCGTCGAAGTCCACGAAGACGGTCTGACGGAGGTCATCCCCACCGCGCGTGCCACGGCCCTGACGATGAACCGCGAGGGTATCCGTCGGCTGGCCGACGAGAGGCTGGGTCTTCCGACGTCGCCGTACGCGTTCGCTGATTCGGCCGACGAGGTCCGCGCCGCGACCAACCGGGTCGGGTTCCCGTGTGTGGTCAAACCGGTGATGTCGTCGTCGGGCAAGGGTCAGAGTGTGGTGCGCGGGCCGGACGAGGTCGACCGGGCCTGGGACCACGCCGTCGCCGGCGGTCGCGTCCAGGGTGGACGGGTCATCGTCGAAGGTTTCATCGACTTCGACTACGAGATCACCCTGCTGACCGTGCGCGCCGTCGATCCGAACACCGGCCGTCTCGGCACGTATTTCTGCGCACCGATCGGACACCGTCAGCAGCAGGGTGACTACGTCGAGTCGTGGCAGCCTCAGCCGATGAGCGAGACCGCGCTGGGCGGCGCCACGTCGGTGGCCGCGCGCATTGCCGCGGCGCTCGGCGACGGCCGGCTCGGTGGCCGCGGCATCTTCGGTGTCGAGATGTTCGTCAAAGACGACGACGTGTACTTCTCCGAGGTCAGCCCCCGACCGCACGACACCGGCCTGGTGACCCTCGGAACCCAGCGGCTCTCCGAGTTCGACATGCATGCGCGCGCGATCCTCGGGTTGCCGGTGGACGTCACGCTGGCCTCGCCGGGCGCATCCGCGGTGATCTACGGCGGCCTGGACGAACCGGCGATCGCCTTCGAGAACGTCGCTGCCGCCCTGGCTGTCCCGGAAACGGACATCCGGTTGTTCGGCAAACCCGAAAGCTTTGCGCGTCGCCGGATGGGCGTGGTGATCGCGACCGCCGACGACATCCAGACGGCCCGCGCCCGCGCCGGAGAAGCGGCCCGCCTGGTGCGGCCGATCAGCACGTCACCGCAGGCCGACACCCGTGCGGTGCCCGCAATCCGCGATGAACCACCGCGCGAGTCGACCCCTCCCGATCCGGGGATGACCCGGGTCACCCGACGTCCGCCGGGAGCGCAGTCCCCGCCGCCCAAGACTCCTGCCCCGGCACAGGCCGGACCGCCGGCCGGTCCCCGGCTGAACAAACCCGCCGGCTCGGGCGACGAGAACCGGTAGCGGGGAGAACACGTGCCTTTTGTCGGCGAGGTCATCGTCGCCCTGGTGATCTTTCTGGGGTTGTGCGGTGTAGTCGTGCCGGTGCTCCCCGGACTGAGTCTCATCTTCGTTGCCATCGGGGTGTGGGCGTTTGTCGTCGGTGGCGCGGGTTGGCTGGTGTTCGCCGGCGCTGCCGCGTTGCTCGGCGTCTCGGCCATCGTCAAGTACGTCTTCGCGAACAAGTCGATGAAGGACTCGGGGGTGCCCGGACGAACGGTGGTCCTGGGCGGTCTGCTCGGGATCGTCGGGTTCTTCGTGATCCCGGTGGTGGGCCTTCCGATCGGGTTCGTGCTCGGCGCGTTCCTCGCAGAGTGGGCGCGGCTCAAGAGCATCGAAGCGGGCTGGCGTGGAGCCATCGCCGCGACGAAGGCCGCGGGACTGGCCATCGTGATCGAACTGGCCGGCGCCCTCCTTGCCGCGTCGCTGTGGTTCGGAGCGACGTTCGCTTTCTAGTGGGCCGGCGGTCGGTCAGCGCTTGCGCCCGATGGGAACGATCATCGGCCCACCCGACACCGGGTCGGTGAGCACCTGCGACGACAACCCGAAGGCCTCTTGCAACAGATCGGTTGTGATGACGTCGGAGGGCGTTCCCTCTCGGATGATCTCTCCCTCCCTCATCACCACCAGCCAATCGCTGTAGCGCACAGCCAGATTGAGGTCGTGGAGCACCATCACCACGGTCTTGCCGTGCACGCGGCACAGGTCGTCGACGAGGTCGAGCACATCGATCGAATGTGACAGGTCGAGGTAGGTGGTCGGCTCGTCCAGCATCACCACATCGGTCTGCTGTGCCAGCGTCAACGCGATCCAGACCCGTTGTCGCTGACCACCGGACAGTGCGTCGATGGTCCGTTCGGCAAGGTCGGTGCAGTCGGTCAGTTCGAGCGCCTGCGCAACAGCGACCTCGTCTTCCGGGGACCACTGCTTGTACCAGGACTGGTGGGGGTGGCGACCTCGCGAGACCAGGTCGACAACCGTCAAACCCTCTGGCGCAACGGGGTTCTGGGGCAGCAGCCCGAGGATCTTGGCCACCTCTTTGGTGCGCAGCGTCGCGATGTCGCGGCCGTCGAGCAGCACCTGCCCCGCGGTCGGCTTGAGCAGACGTACCAGCGAGCGCAGCAGTGTGGATTTACCGCACCCGTTGGGGCCGACGATGGTGGTGACCTTGCCGTCGGGGATCGAGATGTCGAGATCGTCGATGATGGGTCGGTCGCCGTAGCCGACCTGGAGGCCGGTGGCCGCGATGCGTCCCGCGGACTGTTCCGAGTAGAGGGCACTCATACCGAGGCCTTTCGGTTGATCTGGACCATGAGGTAGATGAGGGCGGGGCCGCCGATGCCTGCGGTGACGACACCGACGGGGAGTCCGGCCGGCAACACCGTGCGGCACAACAGGTCTCCACCCAACACGAGACACGCACCCGTCAGCCCGGCGGTGATCGGTCCCGGGACTTCCGCTCGGGTGAGCCGCATCGCGATCTGAGGTGCGAGCAAGGCGACAAACGCGATCGGGCCGGCGGAGGAGACGCTGACAGCCGCCACGATGACCGCGACGATGAGGATGAGCGCCGACACCGGGTTGGCGCGGATACCCAGCCCGCGGCACACGTCCTCGCCCAGACTGAGGATCGAGAGATTTCGTGACTGGGCGAGAACGATCAGGATGGCCGGGATCAGCACGATCAACGGGGGCCACACCGCTTTCCAGCCCGCACCTGACACAGATCCGACGATCCACAGCTGTGCCCGCTGCACCTGGTCCACATTGGCGCGGGTGAGCAGATAGGCGATCACGGCCTGCAGACCCCACGTCAGTGCGACGCCGACCAGCACAAGACGGATGGGGTCGATGCCCTTGCGCCAGGTGAGGACGTACATCGCGGTGGCGGTGAGAAGTCCGCCGAGCATGGCCGCCACGGCGAGCCCGAGGTCGGCCAGCCACGAGGCCCACGTGGATCCGAAGGCGATCACGGCCACCGCGGCCGCACTCGCCCCGGAGGTGATGCCGAGCATGTCGGGCGTGGCCAAAGGGTTGCGGGCGATCACCTGGGTGAGTGCGCCGGACATGCCCAGACCCATCCCGACCAGCAGACTCACCAGGCCGATCGGCAGCTGGGTGTCGAAGACGACCACGTTCTCCGCGCGGGTTCCGCCACCGAGCAGGATCCGCCCGACGTCGATGGGGGACATCGGGAAGTCGCTGGTTCCGATGCTGACCGCGAACAGGACGACGGCCAGCGCGGCCAGCACCAGCCCGACGCCCGTTGCCCACGGCCGCACGATGAACGAGCCGCCGGCCACCCGCACCGTGGTGCGGCGCAGGTGCCGGGCCGGCAGCGGTGCCGGTTTGTGCTCGGGAGGATCGGCCAGTGCGGTCATGCCGCCACCGACATCACGGTCATACCGCCACCAACTTCTTTGCGCGTACCAAGGCGATGAAGAACGGGGCGCCGACGGCAGCCAGGACGATGCCGGCCTGGATCTCGCCGGGGCGGGCGATCATCCGGCCGAGCACGTCGCAACCGACGAGGGCGACGGCACCGATGAGCGCCGAGTAGGGAACCACCCAGCGATAGTCGGGGCCGGTGAAGAACCGGGCCACGTGCGGCGCCACCAGGCCGAGGAACACGATTGGCCCGCACGCAGCGGTCGCCGATCCGACGAGCAGGGTGATCGCGAGAATCCCGACGATCCGCACCTGGACGATCCGCGAACCCAGAGCTTTAGTCATCTCGTCGCCCAGGGACAGGATGTTGAGGAAGAAGCCGCTGGCGATGGCCAGGATGAGCCCGGGGATGATGAACGGCAGCGTGGCGAGGATGACGTCGAAGCCGCGTCCGGCCACCGACCCCACCTGCCAGAAGCGCCAGGCTTCCAGGGATGCGGTGTCGATCAGGACGATCGCGGACGTCAGTGCCACCAGCATCGCCGAGAGTCCGGTGCCTGCGAGGATCAGCGTCAGCGGGCTGGCGCCCTTGCCCACCGACGCGAGGAAGAACACCAGCGTGGAGGCTGCCATCGCGCCGAGCAACCCGAAACCCATGTACTGGATGGGTGTGGTGATACCGAGGACGTAAACGCCCGTGACCACTGCAAAAGCAGCTCCCGCGTTGACGCCGAGGATGCCCGGGTCGGCCAGCGGGTTACGCGTGTGACCCTGCGTGAGTGCACCTGCGGCGCCGACCGCAAGACCGACCACCAGGCCCAATACGGTGCGCGGGATGCGTAGGTCATGCACGATTCCGACAGCGTCGGGTGCTCCCGGGGCGTTGTCCGCCCACAGGGCGTCCCAGACCTCGGGCAAGGGGATGACGCGGGACCCGATCGCGATCGAGGCCGCGCAGACGATGGCCAGGAGGATCAGTAGCAGTACCACCCCGGGTATGCGTCGCGATTTGTTGACCAAGATCTACGGGACCTGTCTTGTGTAGTTCAATGCATGTGTATGCGGTAGTTGTGCGGGTGGTCGTGTCGGGATGACAACGTCGACGGTAGGCAGGTTACCCTAACCTTCTCCGCTACTGCGAAATCTTCCCGCGGTCCACGGCTTTGGATCACGGAACGGTAACGAATCGCAGACACCGTGTTTCTTATCTGTTTCTTGGCTAACACTCAGGCTGTCATCAGGCGATAACCCCATGAGTCACATCCGTGGCCAGACCTGGAGGAGTGAAGAATGAAACAGAAGTTGATTCGCGCCGCCGCAGCCGTAGCCGCGACTGTGGGTATTGCCGCAGGCAGCGTTGTTGCCGCCGCGCCCGCACAGGCCGCCCCCGTGGGCCCGTTCGACCTCGACCTCACCGGCGGCGTCAGCTGCGAATGGGGCAAGCCCGGTGATCCCTGGGTCAACGCCTGGCACACCAAGCGCTGGATGAAGGTCACCGCTTACGGCCGCGACTGGCCCAACGTCACGCTCCAGGAGTTCAACGGCGCGCAGAAGTTCGCCCCGGTCCTCAAGAAGGGTCAGTCCCTGACCATCGAGACCAAGTGGTTCGGCTGCTTCCCGACGTCCATCTCCGGCTACACGATCTCCAGCGAGATCGACCCGCTGCAGAACAACATCGGCTACTGGTTCAGCGTTCAGAGCATCCCGAACTGACGCTCGCACCCAGCACCCACCACGGCGGGTGAACGGCACCAAACACGATCCCTCTCCCGGACACGATCTGTCTGGGGGAGGGATCGTTGCGTCTCCAGGTGCGGGTGCTGCCAAAGGTCTTGCGGTTGACGCAGCGTCAACGGGCACAGTGGTTCTCGACCGCCTGAGGAGGCCGAGATGGATCATCCGATCGGGGAGATCGCCCGTAGTTCGGGCGTCACGTCGCGCACTTTGCGGCACTACGAACAGATCGGGCTGCTGTTGCCGTCACGGACGGGCGCCGGCGGCATCCGGTACTACGACTCGGCAGCAGTGGTCCGTCTGCAGCGCATCCTGATCTTGCGCGAGTTGGGTCTGTCGCTGCCACGAATCGCTGACGTGCTTGCCGGACAACAAGATCCACGAACAGCGCTCGGGGAACTCCTCACGACACTGCGGTCTCGACGCGACGCCATCGATGCCCAGGTGTCGTCGGTCGAACACACCATCACCCACCTGGAGAAGGGACTCGACATCATGCCCACCGACGCGTTCGCCGGATTCGACCACACCGTTCATCGCGAGGAGGTCGAAAGTCGTTGGGGCGCTGACACCTACGCGACATCCGATCGCTGGTATCGCTCACTCAGCGATGAGCAGCGTGCAGACTTCGCCGCAGAACATCGGGACATCGCTGCACAGTGGATCGAGCTCGTCGATGCGGGGGAGGGCCCGTCAGGGGAGCGAGCCCGCCACCTTGCAACCCGTCATCTGGACTGGCTCGCGCTGAGCGGTGCGACAGTGTCGGCCGACTACGTGCGTGGCCTCGGCCAGATGTACGTCGACGACGAGCGGTTCGGCAAGAACTACGCACCCACCGGTGTTGACCATCGCCGATACGCCGAGTTCGTGCGGGATGCGTTGGTGTTTGCTGTCGATTGAGGGGTTGGCTCTGCGAGGTTGGTGCGCTGGCCATCCCGGTCGCTCGGATAACCGGCGGATGCGCGGTTCGTAGGCCGAGCGTTGGCGAGTTTCGCGAGCGGCCAGTTTCGGCCGCTCACCGAACCGGCAGAAGCTCTGTCTACAGACCGAGCTTCCGCGACCCAACCCAGCGTCAGGCCCTGTTGACCTTGTCGGGCTCAGAGGCTGCGAGCATGTCTTCGCGTTCGACGACCTTCACGCGTTCGCGGCCCTCGGCGGCTCCGAGTGCGCGTTCGTGCTCGTCGAGCCGGTACCAGCCGTCCCAGGTGGTGAAGGCGACGCTCTTGTCCTCGAGGTACTTGATGATCGCGTCCTCGCCGGGCTCGGCCGGTTCGAGGAGCTTGCCCTCGTGCATGTCGTCGAGCAGGCAGTCGACGGTCTCGTTGGCGTCGCCCTTGGTGTGGCCGATGAGGCCGACGGGTCCGCGCTTGATCCAGCCGGTGGTGTACATGCCGGTCATGTGGGCGCCGTCGTTGAAGATGCGGCCCGCTTCGTTGGGGATGACGCCGGCCTGGTCGTCGAACGGGATCTGCGGCAGGTTGTCCGAGAGGTAGCCCACGGCCCGGTAGACCGCACCCAGTTCCCAGTCGGTGAAGTTGCCGGTGCCCTTGACGTTGCCGGTGCCGTCGAGCTCGGTCCGTTCGGTGCGCAGACCGACGACCTTGCCGTCGTCGCCCAGGATTTCCACGGGCGACTCGAAGAAATGCAGGAACAGCTTGTGCGGGCGGCCCTTGGGGTCGCGGATCGCGTACTGCTCGATGATCGTCGCGACCTGATCGGTGATCTTCGACGACCGACGGGCGACGGTGGAACCCTCGTCGTAGTCGATGTCCTCGGGATTGACGATCACGTCGATGGTGGGCGAGTGGTCGAGCTCTTTGAGCTCGAGCGGGGTGAACTTGGCCTGAGCCGGTCCGCGGCGTCCGAACACGTGGACCTCGGTGGCCTTGTTGTTCTTGAGGCCCTCGTAGACGTTGGCGGGGATCTCGGTGGGCAGCAGTTCGTCGCCGGTCTTGGCCAGCACGCGCGCCACGTCCAGGGCGACGTTGCCGACACCGATCACCGCGACCTTCTCGGCCTCGAGAGGCCAGGTGCGTGGGAAGTCGGGATGTCCGTCGTACCAGGCCACGAATTGAGCGGCGCCGTAGGAGCCGTCGAGGTCGATGCCGGGCAGGTTCATCGCCCGGTCGTCGGTGGCACCGGTGGAGAAGATGACAGCGTCGTACATCTGCTGCAAGTCTTCGAGGGCGATGTCGCTGCCGTAGTTGACGTTGCCGATCAACCGGATCTGCGGCTTGTCCAGCACCTTGTGCAGCGCGGTGATGATGCCCTTGATGCGCGGATGATCCGGTGCCACGCCGTAGCGGATCAGGCCGAACGGTGCCGGCATCCGCTCGAACAGATCGATCGAGACACCACGGTCTTTGGCCTTCTCCGACTTCATCAGGGCATCAGCGGCATAGATGCCGGCCGGACCGGCACCGACGATGGCCACGCGAAGCGGACGGTTCTGATCGCTCATGAGTCGGAGTGTCTTTCTCGTTCTGTTGGGGTCGCTGCCGAAAGCCGGGCGACCTGCCTGGTGCTGGCGTTGTGGACAGTCTGCCCACCACGGTAGGCGCTGGACCTGGCCGGAACAAAAACCTCATCCCAGACCAGGTCCAGCGGAGCTGTGACCTCGGGTTGTGCTGGGTCCAGCGGAGCTGTGACCTCGGGTCGTGCCGAGTCCAGCAGCGCCTATTTGCCGAGCTGCGGGGCGATCTGGTCGACAGCCCAGGGGATGGTCAGCACGGTCGGCACCGACATCGCGGTTCCGGTCTGCTGGTCGAGGTAGATGACGCCCCCGCGCTTGACGATGTCGAGGTTGTTGAAGACCGGGTTCGTCTTCATCCGCTCGTTGGAGCCCTCCCAGTCGATGGCCACGACCTGGTCGAGGTTGTTGAGCAGGTTGAGGTTCTCGTTCGAGATGGTTCCGTAGAAGCCGCTGGTCACGAGCTGCTCGAGTTCCTTGGGGAACACCTGTCCGAGGTTGGTCAGCATCTGGCCGCGACCGTCACCGGGGCCGTAGATGGAGATGGAGCCGTCGGTGCCGGCGATGATCACGGCCGACTTCTTGCCGACCATGTTCGGGTACTGCGCCTTGGCGTCCTCGAACTTCTGGTTGGTCTGGTCGATCAGTTCCTGGGTCTTCTCGGGCATGCCGACTGCCTTGCCGATCTCGGCGGTGGATGCGGCCCAGGGGATCAGCCAGTCCTGGTACTGCGCTTCGCGTACGAGGGTGGGTGCGACCTTCTTGAGGTTGTCGTACTGCTCTTGGGTGACCGCGTTGTTCACCGCGACGATCATGTCGGGGTTGGTGGCCAGTGCCTTGGGGATCTCACCGTTCAGGTCCTGTGCGGCCAGTCCGAGGATCTCGGGGGTGTTCTCGGCGATGTACTTCTCATTCCACGGCGCGACCGCGTTCTTACCGGTCGAATCGCCGAACGGCACGATGGTGGTCGGCATGATGCCGAGGGCCAGCAGGATGTCTGAATCGCCGGGGCCGAGCGTCGCGATGCGCTTGGGCTCGGTCTCGATGGTGGTCTCGCCGAGGTTGTGGGTGATGGTGACTGGCAGGGCGCCGGCTTCTGCGGAGACCGAAGCACCTGAGCTGTCACTGTCTTCATCGGGAGCCGAGCATGCCGCTGTTCCCACCAGGGCGGCAACTGCCACCGTGGCGACGGCCGTGCGGGTGAATCCGCGCGACAACCGGGCTGTCTTGATACGCACTTTTCTTGTCCTTACGTCCGGCAATCCAGAGGTCGAGTTCGCCCCCGACGGCGTCGATCAAGTTAGGATTGGCTCACCAATATCCGGATCAGCGTCTCACGGCGGCGCGGCATCCGGCAAATGCGGGTTATAAGCTCGCGACCATGGCATCAAGGAACGCCGGGACGTCCGGTGAAGGTGGTAAGTCGGGGCCGCCGAGCGATGACGAACGCCGGACCATGTGGCCGTTTCTCATCGCGGTGGTGATCGTCGTACTGACGCTCGGCACCATCGCCGTCACCTACGTGGTGCGCCCGGCGGACGAACGGCTCACCGAAGAGGCCAAGGTGGCCCGCTCCATCAACGACCACTACACCGCGAAGAACGCCGTCAACTATGCGAACTTCCGCGCCGCCACCTGTACTGCGGACCTTTCGTCGGTCGACTTCCCGACCGAGGACGAGTTCACCATCGAGAACTCCGACGCCCGCGACGCAGACGGGGCCATCGAGATCGATGACATCTCCGAGACGGTTGTCAACGGCAACCGCGCAACCGCGAATGTGCACTGGTCTCGCAAGGAGAGGGCCGAGACCCAGATCACCGGGGTGGTGCTGGTGAACGAAGAAGGCGACTGGAAGGTGTGCTCGTGAGCTACGCAGGAGACATCACGCCGGAGCAGGCGTGGACGATTCTGTCGGAAAACCCCGACGCTGTGCTGGTGGACGTGCGGACCAAGGCCGAATGGAGTTACGTCGGCATTCCCGACCTCACCGAGCTGGGCAAGCAGACCGTGCTGATCGAGTGGGTCACATTTCCTGACGGACAACGCAATCCGGATTTCGTCGGCCAGCTGCGCGAGGCCGGCGTCGCCGACGACCAGCCGGTGGTGTTCCTCTGCCGTTCCGGTCAGCGGTCGATCGGTGCCGCAGAGGCCGCCACTGCTGATGGGGTCTCAGAGGCGTACAACGTGTCCGACGGATTCGAAGGCGGCCTCGATTCGGCCGGTCATCGCGGGGCCGTAGGTTGGAAGGCGCTGGGGCTGCCCTGGCGCCAATCCTGAGGAACCGGCTCACCGGCCGGGGTGCTCATCTGCCATGGAGGAACATGTGATCAGCGAACTGCCCGACGGGGTGTCGCCGGATACGCTCGCGGTTCGCGGTGGTCTCGACCGCTCGGGGTTCGAGGAGACGTCCGAGGCGATGTACCTCACCTCGGGCTACGTCTACTCGTCGGCTGCTGCCGCTGAGCGCGCCTTCACCGGCGAGGATAAACGGTTTGTGTACTCGCGCTACGGGAATCCGACCGTCGCGATGTTCCAGGAACGCCTCCGACTGCTCGAAGGTGCCGAAGCATGCTTTGCCACCGCCAGTGGAATGGCCGCTGTGTTCGTCGCTCTCGGTGCGCTGCTCAAGGCCGGTGACAGGCTGGTGGCAGCACGGAGTCTGTTCGGATCCTGCTTCGTGGTCTGCAACGAGATCTTGCCGCGCTGGGGTGTGGAGACCGTCTTCGTCGACGGCGAAGACCTCGAACAGTGGGAACAAGCGCTCTCGACACCGACGACCGCCGTGTTCTTCGAGACCCCGTCGAATCCGATGCAGACGCTCGTCGATGTCGAGAAGGTGTGCGAGCTCGCCCATGCGGCTGGCGCAAAGGTGGTGCTGGACAACGTCTTCGCCACACCGCTGCTGCAGAAGGGGCTCGATCTCGGCGCCGACGTGATCGTCTATTCGGGCACCAAGCACATCGACGGTCAGGGCCGGGTGATGGGCGGAGCCGTCCTCGGTGACGCCGAGTACATCGACGGTCCGGTGCAGACCCTGATGCGGCACACCGGGCCCGCGCTCAGCCCGTTCAATGCATGGACTCTTCTCAAAGGACTCGAGACGATGCGGCTGAGGGTGGACCACTCGGTGGCCTCTGCGCTCCGGATCGCCGAGTTCCTGCAGGAGGATCCGCGCGTCGCGTGGGTCAAATACCCGTTCCTGCAGTCGCATCCGCAGTACGACCTGGCCACCCGTCAGATGTCTGGCGGCGGTACGGTCCTCACCTTCGAGTTGGCCGACCGCGGGTCGGCGTCGGGTAAGGCAAGGGCGTTCGAGGTGCTCGACGGGCTGAAGATCATCGACATCTCCAACAACCTCGGCGACTCGAAGTCGCTGATCACCCATCCCGCCACCACGACTCACCGGGCGATGGGCCCCGAAGGGCGCGCCGCGATCGGACTGTCGGACTCCGTGGTCAGACTGTCGGTGGGACTCGAAGGTGTCGACGACCTGCTGCACGACATGGACCAGGCGCTCTAGCGGCGTCATTGCACGGCGCCGGCCCCGGTGCCTTCTTCGGATCGGAGGGTGGAGACATCCTTTCCTCATTGGTCGACTGGGTCATCTCGGTTGTCGAGTCCACTCCGCCCTGGGCCGTGTATCTCGTTGTGTGGGGGGTCATCTACGGAGAGGCCGCCGCGCTGATCGGCCTGATCCTCCCAGGTGAGACCGTTCTGCTGGCGGGTGCCGTCGCTGCCGCCATCGGTCCGACGAACATCGGCTGGCTGATCACCGGTGCCTGCCTCGCCGCGGTGCTCGGCGACTGGACCGGGTACATGCTGGGTCGACGATCAGGGGAACGGATAACCCACTCCAGACTGGGCTCGTGGATCGGTGAGGAGCGCTGGAACCGCGCCGAGGAGCTGATCCGCAACGGGGGTGTGGTGGCGGTGATCGGGGCACGCTGGATCGGTTACGTCCGCACGGTGACGCCGTTTGTGGCCGGGATGAGTCAGATGCCCACCAAGCAGTACCTTTTCGCGAACGTCCTGGGCGGTGTCGTGTGGGTGGTGGTTGTCGGGGTGACCGGATACGCCGTCGGCGAGACCATCGGGGCCACCTTGCTGCTGTACCTGGGGTTCGCGGCGGCTGTGGTGGTTCTCGGGTACTTCGCATTCCGCTGGTGGCGTCAGCGCGACAACTCCGAAATAGGCTCCACCAGCGCCGAATAACATTCACCCGGGGTTTTATTTGACACGGCAATTATTCCGGCGACATCGTTGTTGACATGGAGGGCCGACCCGCTTCGCCCACCAGTTCTCACCTCTCGCTCGGAAAGGAAACGTGCCCGGCCATGGCCTCCACGCGCGACCCGCACACGGTTCTGGCCGAGTTCGTCCACGCCCGTTCCGGTGACACCCTCGTGCTCGCCTCCGATGCGGATGACGCGGTGCGGAAGATGGTCGACACGGCACCAGGACAGTCCGTGGTGCTCGACCTGACGGCCGGTCTCGGACACCGTCGGACCGGGGGCGACGCCGGCGACAGGGTCGTTGCCGCGCAGGTGGATCTCACCACCACCCTTGCCGCCCTGGACCGCGAGCTCTCCGTCCGGCCTGCGGCTCTGCTGATCGTTCCGGGCGTCGCCCCGTCCACCGGTGAGGTACTGCCGCTGTCGAAGCTCGCTGCGGTGGCCCATCGCCATGGGGCCCGGCTCCTCGTGGACGCAAGCGAACTCGCGGCCCGACGGGTGATCAACATGACCAGCCACGGCATCGACTACGTCGTGTTCACCGGACGGCAACTGGCAGGCCACGGGCCCGCCGCCGTCGTCGGTCGGCCGGATTGGCTGCGCGATGTCATCGGTGTCGACGCGGAGCCGTCTGCGCTGAGCGAGTTCGCGCAGGGTTGCGACGAGGTCGCGGGCCTGGGTTTCGAGTGGATCGGGCTGCACGAACAGGCGTTGTCGGACACTCTCGACGAGGCGCTGCAACGGTTGCCCGGCACCCGGCGGCTCCGACTGTGGGCCGACGTTGCCGATCGTGTGGGCATCGCCTCGATCGCGGTGGCAGGACGCGAGGCGCCGTTCGCACTTCGCTGGGGTTTCGAGACCGGTCGGTACGACGTTGCGCAGCAATTGGATTCACTGGCAGATGTGGTGTTCGAGCAGGAGAAGTCATGACATTTGAAGCTGTCGGTGCACCACGCAACCGGCCAGAACTACTCGTCGCCATCGACGGCGACGACAATCCCATCGCCTGGAGTGGTCCTCGTCCGCGCGACGCGCATGCAGGGGTGATCCGCCGGATCCGCCAGCAAGAACTGCGTGGTGGGATCCGGGAAAGAACGCAGATGCGAGCGGCGTGGACCAGCCTGGGCAATGAGCCCGCCGATCTTGTTGTCGCTCTCGAGGTCGATGTGCTGATCGCCGACGATGCCGCGACCGCACGAGCAAAACTGTTGCGACTCGGTGAGTCGAGGTTCGGGGACACCGTGCGCTACGTCGGAACGGCCAATGGTCTGTTGACGCTGATCCTCGACATCTACACCGCCGAGGTCGCCGATGCGGTGATCCTCCGGCCCATCGATTCCGCCGCAGGATCGGCCGACGACTCGGTGGACGCCGGCCGGAGCAGCGCTACATTGATCGCCGACCAGGTGTTGCCGCAACTGACCAAGAGGTCCGTCGCGGCCTGACCGGTCGTACGCTCCCGCGAAAGCCGTACGGGTGCGTCAGCTTTCGCCGTGTTCCCAGCGGTGGACGATCTGTTCTCGCGCACTGTCCGTCAGTTGACCGAAGAGTCGGAGCCTGGCCATCCCGCCGTCGGGGTAGATGTCCATGCGTGCTTCGGTGAGCGGTCGGTCCACGTCGACGAGGAAGCGGTGCCGGGTGTCGGGTTGCAGTGGAGTCCGCGGAACGAGGTCGAACCACTCGCCGTTCTCGCCGTAGCGACCACGGATCATCGCCGACCCCGGGGCGTTGCCGAGGAAGTAGCTGGTGTCGAGTTCGGTCAGACCGACGGTGGCCTCACCCGCCAATTTCACCTGCACCCAGTCGTTTCCGGAATCGCGGCGACGTGAGGTCTCCCATCCTTCACCCATGGTGCGGGCACGACCCGGCATCAGCAGGTTGTTCGGCGATCCGTAGAACATGTTGGAGCACGAGGTGATCATGCCGCCGTTCTCCAGCGCCGCGAGGTCGAAGTGCCCGTACGACAGGAACTTCGGATCGGGGATACCGCGTCCGTGTACGCGGAAACGGGCAACTCCTCCGTCGGGATAGATAGAGAGCCGCACGTGGGTGAACCGTTCCTTGGCGTCCACGCGGAACGGGTTGCGGGTGTCGCCGTTGACCTCGACGCGGTCGACGATCGTTGTCCACTCGGTCTCTTCGACCAGCTCCAGTGCGGTCGGAATGCCTTCCACCGCAGCAGCTTCCACAGAGATGTAAGGCGGGTAATTTCCCACGAACCACGATGTGTCCACGACGACGCCGTAGATCACGCCGGGAACTCCGAGCCGGACGATGGCCTGGTCGACGCCGTCTTCGCGACGCCGCCGGGTTTCCCAACCGTCGTAGACCTGACCTTTGTGACCAAATGTTGCGGGCTGGTACTCGGCCGCTGGGGTCTTGATCAGGTTCTGGGCTTCGGCGAACAGATCGTCGTTGGCCCAGATCACCGCTCCGCCGAGGGCACGCAACGCCAGATCCGGCATGGAGGTGAAGTGCGGGCGGGAGGCGGGCGGAGAGGGTGTCACGACATCTGAGGTTAGTGTGCCGGGGTCTGCGGGGCGAACCGGGCGGCGCCGATGGTTGCAGATGGCAACCGCGCCAGAGCATACTTGCAACGCACAAGTAGTTGCTGTGTGAAACTCGTGCTGCCGGCTAGATTGATGCATTTCGTGGGAAGGCTCGTTGCAGAAGATGTCCCGTTCGGACCAGGTTGAGGATTTCATCGAGGTACTCGCCCGATACGCACGCATCCGAGAACGACTGGCGACCACCCGCCTGCGCACCCCGGACGGCATCGTCGAAACGGCCGCCTACCAGTGCCTTTTCCGGCTGACCGACAAGCCGTCGCGGTCGGGCGAACTGGCCGAGGCCCTCTTCGCCGATCCATCCACCATCAGCCGTCACGTCGCTCACCTGGTACGCCTCGGCTATGTACGTCGCGAGGCCGACCCGCAGGACGGTCGTGCCACGATCCTGGTGGCCACCGATTCGGGCCGCGAGCGGGTGGCTGCGCTGCGTCAGCGACGCGGTGAGGAGCTCAAGTCGTTGATGTCGGATTGGCCCGACGACGACATAGACACCCTGATCCGGTTGATGGGCCGGTTCGTCGACAGTGCCGAAGATGCATTGACCTGTGCTCCAGCTGAGAGGCAACCGAATTGACCGACACCCCCGCTTCCGCTCCGGCTGGGAGCGCTGAGCTGTCGCACAAGAAGATCCTGACGATCCTCGGCGGACTGATGCTGGGGATGTTCCTGGCCGCACTCGACCAGACCATCGTCTCCACTGCCATCCGCACCATTGCCGATGACCTGCAAGGCTATTCGCTGCAGGCGTGGGTGACCACCGCGTATCTCGTCACGGCCACCATCGTGACCCCGCTCTACGGCAAGTTGTCGGACATGTACGGCCGCAAGAAGCTGTTCATGACGGCCATCACGATCTTCATCATCGGTTCGCTGCTGTGCACCACCGCGACCTCGATGTATCAGCTCTCGGGATACCGCGCGTTGCAGGGGCTCGGTGCCGGCGGCCTGATGTCGTTGGCGCTCACCATCGTCGGTGACATCGTGCCCCCGCGCGAGCGGGCGAAGTACCAGGGATATTTCCTCGCTGTCTTCGGCACCTCGAGCGTGGTGGGCCCCGTGCTCGGTGGCCTGCTCGCCGGTCAGGAGTCGATTTTGTTCGTGTCCGGCTGGCGTTGGGTGTTCCTCGTCAACGTGCCGATCGGTCTCATCGCCCTGGTGGTTGTCTACCGCGTGCTGGACTACGACCAGATCAGAGGCGCCCGCCGGCGGGTGGACTGGTCGGGAGCCGGCCTCCTGGCGCTGGGCGTGGTCCCGTTGCTGATCGTCGCCGAACAAGGTCGCGAATGGGGCTGGGCAGTGGGTGGGCCATCGCCTGTTACACGGCCGGTGTGGTGGGCACCGCAGGGTTTGTCTACGTCGAGCATCGGATGGGCGAAGCCGCCATCATCCCGTTGCGTATCTTCCGCAACCGGATCTTCGCGCAGGGCATCGTCATTTCCGTGGTGGTCGGCATGGTGATGTTCGGCTCGATCTCGATGCTGCCGCAATATTTCCAGGTGCTGCGAGGGTCGAGCCCCACCGTCGCCGGTCTGCAGATGTTGCCCATGGTCCTCGGTTTGATGATCGCTTCGGTGGCATCCGGACAGCTCATCTCCCGCACCGGCCACTACCGGATCTACCCGATCATCGGATCGATCCTCATCACCGTCTCGACGTTCCTGCTGCACCTGCTGAGCGTGGACACCCCGGTCGCACTGGTGATGACCCTGGCGTTCTTCCTCGGCTTCGGACTGGGCAACCTACTTCAGCCGATGACGCTGGCCTTGCAGAATGTGTTGCCGCCCAAGGACATGGGCGTCTCCACCGCCTCGGCCACCTTCTTCCGTCAGATAGGTGGAACGCTCGGCGTCGCGGTGTTCTTCTCGATCCTGTTCTCGCTGATGGGGCCCAACGTCACCGACGGGCTCAAGGACAGTGCGGACACCCCGCAGTTCAGGCAGGCCGTCGCTGCGGCCGCGCAGAGTCCGGACGCCCAGGTCGCCGCATTCGGGAAGGGCCTGATCGCTGCAGCCGCCGACCCGGATGCCCAGACCGGCAGTGTCATGGACGACACCTCGGTGATCCCCAAACTCCCCGAACCGATCTCGCGACCGATTCGCGTCGGGTTCGCCGACGCGATGGACACGGTGTTCCTGACCGTGTCGATCGTCTCGCTGATCTCGCTTGTGCTGGTGTTCTTCTGGAAAGAGGTTCCGCTGCGTACCAAGTCGGGGATGCAAGCAGCCAAAGACGACGAGGCCGCCGCCGAATCCTGAGGCCGAATCCTGAGGACGAACGCGAGCAGGGCCCGACTCCGTGGAGTCGGGCCCTGCTGTGCTGCGGGTGTGAGTGCAGATCAGCCGCGGGAGGGTTCGTTCGCCTCGTGCGGGTGAGCTTTGAGCCGATCGATGGCTTCCTGCGCCACCTTCTCGGCGTCGGCCTTCCCGGTCCAGCCGCCCGCCGTGACCTCTTTACCCGGCTCGAGATCCTTGTAGTGCTCGAAGAAGTGCGCAATTGCCTTGAGCTCGAACTCGGGCACATCGTCGATGTCCTGAATGTGGTCCCAGCGCACGTCCTTCGCCGGAACGGCCAGCAACTTGTCGTCGCCGCCTGCCTCGTCGGTCATCCGGAACATGCCGACGACCCGGGCCCGGACGATGACGCCCGGGAAGACCGACTCGGGCAGCAGGACCATGGCGTCCAGTGGGTCGCCGTCTTCGCCGAGGGTGTTGTCGATGAATCCGTAGTCCGCCGGATAGCCCATCGACGTGTACAGATAACGGTCGAGATAAACCTTCCCGGACTCGTGATCGACCTCGTATTTGTTGCGTTGTCCTTTGGGGATCTCGATCGTGACGTCGAAGTCCACGCTTCCTCCTGATGCATTCAGCGAATCCGGTCCGAAAATCGACTCAACGATACTGTGGACACAACGATCCGCCGCGCTCGGCGGCACAATTGACCGGAGGTATCGGTGGCAGGCACTTCGCTGGGCCGCAAAGGACTGTGGTGGACGCTCGTTCCCGTGGTGGCTCTCATCGCTGTGGCAGCTATTGCGCTGGTCATCGCCTTCCGCGTGGACGACGGCTCCGACGCCCTCCCCGCGGGTGCTTCGCCCCAGCCCTCGCCGGCGTCGCTGACACCGCGGATCAATCCGGTGCGAGCGGACGCGCCTGCGCCGACACCCGCAGGGGTACGAACCGAACTCACGCAGGCGTTGGCCAACCCGGATCTCGGTGAGTTGAGTGGCGAGATCTCCGACGCCCTGACCGGCGCCGAATTGTGGTCGACGAATCCGAATCGCGCGCTGATCCCGGCATCGACGATCAAGGTCCTCACCGCATCGGCTGCCCTGTTGGCACTGCCGCACGAGCAGAGGGTGACCACCACGGTGGTCGCGGGCGCGGGCGGACAGGTGATTCTCGTGGGCGCGGGCGACCCGACGCTGTCGGTGCAACCGGACGGGCAGGACACCTTCTTCACCGATGCTCCGCGGATCAGCGCGCTGGCCGACCAGATCAAGAAGGCCGGCATCGACGTCACCTCGGTGGCCGTGGACACCAACGCGTTCAGTGGTCCGACGCTGGCGCCGAGCTGGGATCCGGCCGACATCGCGGCGGGGAACATCACCCCGATCGAATCGCTGATCGCCGACTCGGGCCGCAACGACCCGCTTTTCATCGATTCGCCGCGCACCTCGACTCCGGCCCTGACCGCCGGCGCCGCTCTCGCCGACGCGCTCGGAGTGGACGCGGCGCCCACCGAGGCGACCGCACCCGCGAATGCCCGAGTG
Source organism: Williamsia sp. DF01-3 (assembly GCF_023051145.1). Lineage (NCBI taxonomy): Bacteria > Bacillati > Actinomycetota > Actinomycetes > Mycobacteriales > Nocardiaceae > Williamsia > Williamsia sp. DF01-3. The sequence goes on along the minus strand of NZ_JALKFS010000005.1, from coordinate 4,797,150 downwards.
ATCGCCCAGGTGCAGTCGGCGCCTCTCGTGACGCGCCTCGGGGACATGATGCGAGCCAGCGACAACGTACTGGCCGAGACCGTCTCCATCGAGATCGCGAAGGCCACCGGTGGTCGCCCGACGATGGCCGGTGGCATCGAGGCCGTGCGTAAGACGCTGAGCGACTACGGCTTCAACATGAACGGAACCGTGTTCGCCGATGTCAGTGGGCTGTCCGAGGACAATCGGGTCTCGGCGGCCCTGCTCGATCAGGTGGTCAACGCCGGTGCCGGAGACGCACAGCCCAAGCTGCGGCCCCTGCTCGACATGCTCCCCGTCGCAGGCGCCACCGGCACCCTCGCCGAGCGTTTCGACACCCAGAACAAGTCGGGTGCCGGCTGGGTGAGGGCCAAGACGGGAACACTGACCGGGGCGAGCGCGTTGGTGGGTGTGGTGCAGACGAGAGAAGGCCGCGTCCTGAGTTTCGCGCTGATGTCCAACGGGAGTTCGCCAGATGCGGCCCGCCCGGCGCTCGATGCAATCGCAGTGGCACTGCGGGAATGTGGATGCCGATGAGTATCGACTGGCAACTCGCCGCGACGGTGGGCAAGAAGGTCGCCCGTCCGGGGCCTGTCACCACCGACTACACGATCACCGCGGCGCAACAGGAACTCGCGCGGTCGTCGGCCGCTGCCGAAGGTCCCGTTCGTGAGGTCACCGGATTGGCCGACGGTCTGGCCGTACCCGCGGCCCAGATCCTCGACCGCAGTGGCTGGATCGAGGCCGCTGCGCTGTCGATGTCGGCGATGCTCGAGGGGCCTGAGCCCGACGGAAAACCGGGGATATCCGGACGCGTCGCCGGGGTCCAGGCCGGCGGACTGTTGGCGCTGCTCTCCGGCGCGATCCTCGGGCAATACGATCCGTTCACCGCCAACCCGGATACCGGCTCGGACGGGGTCTTGATGCTGGTGACGCCCAACATCATCGCCGTCGAACGGTCGTTGCGGGTTGTCCCTTCGGACTTTCGGTTGTGGGTGTGTCTGCACGAGGTGACGCACCGGGTGCAGTTCTCCGCGAACCCGTGGTTGCGCGACTACATGTCGTCCAATGTCGAAGCCCTGACAGCCGAGACCGCGGAATCCGCGGGTGAATTGGTGACGCGGATCAGTGCGGCGATGCGCAGCGACCAGCCTCGGGAAAAAGGCATCGTCGGTGCGATGCAGTTGTTGCAGAGCCCTGAGCAATACGAGGCATTCACCCGGATGATGATGCTGGGAACACTTCTCGAGGGCCACGCCGATCACGTCATGGATGCCGTCGGACCGCAGCACGTCCCGACCGTCGACACGATTCGCGCGGCATTCGACAAACGTCGGGGCCGGCCACAGAATCCCGTGCAACGGTTGCTGCGTGTGCTCCTCGGAATGGACGCCAAACTCGCTCAGTACATTCGCGGCAAAGCGTTTGTCGATGAAGTCGTCGGGACCGTGGGCATGACCCGCTTCAATGCGATCTGGACGGGGCCGGAGACCATGCCGCTGCCCGCCGAGATCGAAAAGCCACGATTGTGGATCGACCGGGTGTTGTGAACCCCGGGGTGAACTCGGGCGCCATCGCCGAGGTCACCGGCGTCGTGGCGTCGTTCGCCCACGATCATCTCGACGGGACCGCTGTGTGCGTGGGGTTGTCGGGCGGGGCAGATTCACTGGCACTCACCGCCGCTGCCGTCCGCGCCGGCCTGCAGGTGCACGCCCTGGTGGTCGACCACCGACTCCAGGAAGGCTCGGCCGCGGTCGCCGACGAGGCGGCGCAGTCGGCCCGGGCGATGGGTGCGCAGGCCACGGTGCTCCCCGTGGACGTGGTGGGTCGTGGTGGTCTAGAGGCGGCAGCACGCCGTGCGCGCTACGCCGCGCTCGACGAGGCGCGCGCGGGCAGGCCCGTCTTACTCGCGCACACCCTCGACGATCAGGCGGAGACCGTTCTCCTCGGCCTCGCCAGAGGGTCTGGGCCGCGGTCCATCGCCGGGATGCGTGCATGGATTCCGCCGTTCGGTCGCCCGTTGCTCGGTCTGCGGCGTGCGAGCACGGTGGCCGCGTGCACCGACCTGGGGTTGTCGCCGCATCACGACCCGCACAACACCGACCCTCGGTTCACGCGGGTTCGGTTGCGCACCGAGGTGCTGCCTCTGCTGGAGCAGGTGTTGCAGGGCGGGGTCGTCGAATCGTTGGGTCGCACGGCATCGCAGTTGCAGGACGACATCGACGTACTCGAGGACATGGCCGACGCCGCTGCCGAGGTCATCGCCGGAGACGAGGTGGTGTGCGCGGAGATGACACCCATACCGGCAGCGATCCGGCGGCGACTGCTGCGGCGCTGGCTCGTCGCGCAGGGGGCGACGGAACCGACCGGCTCAGTGGTGAACGCAGTGGACGGCCTGTTGGTGCGGTGGCGTGGGCAAGGGCCGGTCGCGGTCGGAGGGAACCCCGAGCACAGGCTGGAGATAGCGCGACGCGGCGCCCGACTCGTGGTCGAACGCCGCGTGCGTTGAGCTGTGTTCCGGCAGCCTTACTTGGCCGGCGGGACGAACGGGGAGTTGATGGTGTTGAAGAACTGGATGGCGGCACCGATGAGGACCGGACCACCCACGACGATGGTTCCGACGACGCCTCCGATGCCGGCTCCCGTCACGAGGCCGGGCAGGCACCCGGCAACAAAAGCGGGCAGGCCAACCACACATCCGATGACGCCGCCGACGATGGTCCCGATGAGGCCGCCGACCGCTGACGCGGTGTTGATGCTCTGGCTGAGGGTCTGCATCGCCTGGATGTCGCGTTGCTCTCGGGTGGCCGGGGCTGCGACCTGCTTGCGCACGGCATCGCTGACCTTGACGGGTTCAGCGGCGGCAGCATTGCGGACCGGTGTCAGAGTTGCGGTGCGGCCGTTGATGTCGGCGTTGATGGGGAACTGCTTGTCATTGAGGTTGTACGCCAGCGGAATGCTCGCAGCGACCTTGCCGGTGTTGTCGACGATCTGGAATTGACCGTCCGATGTGCGCAGTGAACCGATATCGGTCTTGAGCACAACGTGATCACCGACGATCTGTGCCGAATAACCGATGTTCTTCGCCGGCGGTGCGGCATTGGCCTGAGTTGCGGTGACCACGCTGGCGGCCGTGGCCAATACGACCATGGCCGAAACCACTGTCTGTCGGAACCTCATTGAGAATGAACCCCTCGTTCGTTTCTGTTTGTTCGCCTGCCCGCCTCGATCCCCACGTCGAAACAAGCAGAGACGACGTTTTCCTGGCCCCCGGGCAGAGGGGAATGTGACGCTCTGTAACGGCCTGATGTAGATCAAGCATCGCAATGCTAACGGCTGTCAAACTGGAGTTTGACCCAAATTGGGACAATTCGCAAAAAGTCATCTGAACCCCCGACGAATAGCGCGCGAAAACGGCGCATTGTTGTCATCCATTGGGGCTACCCGCGATTGAGCCGACGGCTGCGCGCCCCGGCCTGCGGCCGTTGAGGCATGATGATGTCCGTGAGCGAACAGCGCGATCCATATGGCGACGACATCGAAGCAGTTGTGGTCACCGAGGAGCAGATCCAACGGCGCATCGCCGAGCTCGCCGAGACGGTGGCGAACCGGTACCGGGACACTCCTGATGATCTGGTCCTCATTGGCGTGCTCAAAGGCGCGGTGATGTTCATGACCGACTTCGCGCGGGCGCTGCCGATCCCGTCGCAGCTCGAGTTCATGGCGGTGAGTTCCTATGGGTCCTCGACGTCGTCGTCGGGTGTGGTGCGCATCCTCAAGGACCTCGACCGCGACATCCACGACCGCGACGTCGTCATTGTCGAAGACATCATCGACTCCGGGCTGACGCTCTCGTGGCTGGTGAAGAACTTGCGTACCCGCCACCCCAGGTCGTTGGAGGTCTGCACACTGCTGCGTAAACCCGACGCCGTGCGGGTGGACGTGCACGTCGAGGATGTCGGCTTCGACATCCCGAACGAGTTCGTGGTCGGGTACGGGCTCGATTACGCCGAGAGGTACCGGGATCTGCCGTACGTGGGTCGGCTGAACCCGAACGTCTACTCCGATTAGAGGTCCGTTTCGGTGAGTGCGGTACAGACTGCAGAAGGTGTCCGGACCGGTCGCCTCGATCCGGTGGAGGTGACCCGGGATGCGCTGTCACGGATAGCTGATCGCGACGGTTCCATCGGCGCATTCGTCAAGGTCCGTGCCGGCAAGGCCGTCGCCGAGGCGGAACTGCTCACGGCCCATCCGGATCTGGCCAAGCTGCCCTTGGCCGGCGTGCCGGTAGCCATCAAGGACAACGTGTCCGTCGCAGGCGAGCCGATGACCGTGGGGTCGGCCGCAACAAGTCGAGCACCTGCGCTCAGTGACCACACCGTGGTCCGCAGGCTTCGAGCCGCGGGCGCAGTGGTCATCGGCCTCACCGCCGTACCCGAGCTGTGCCTGTGGGGGACCACCGACAACGAGCAGACCGTGACACGCAACCCGTGGAACCCGGCGCGAACCCCAGGCGGCTCGTCCGGTGGAGCGGCTGCGGCGGTGGCCAGTGGGCAGGTCGAGTTGGCGCACGGGAACGACGGCCTCGGCTCGATCCGCATCCCTGCCGCCGATTGCGGATTGTTCGGTTTCAAGCCCGGCCTCGGAGTGGTTCCCAGCGAGTTCGGCGGCAACGGCTGGTTCAAGATGAGCGAGAACGGGCCGCTTGCCACCACGGTTGCCGACGGCGCACTGATGCTGGGCGTGATGGCCGACGACATGGCCCTTGCCGCCGCCGGGACGGGCACCGACCCTGGGAAGCTCAGAATCGTTGTGGCGCAGAACTTTCCGCTGGCCGTGGGTCGGACGGACAAACATTTTGCGCAGGCGGTGTCCAGTTGCAGCGGATTGCTCGCCGATCACGGCCACAAGGTGCCGCAGTCCAAGCTCCCGTACCCGAACAATCCGGCTCCTCTGCTGCTGCGATGGCTGGCAGGGGCTGCCGCCGACGCGGACGACTTCGCCAAGGCGGGCGGCGATCTGTCGAAGTTGCAGTCGCGCAGCAAGATTCACACGTCGCTCGGCAGGGCGGTGCAACGCTTTGATCTGGTACACGACGTCCAGGCCAGCACCATCGAGCAGAAGGTGCTCGCTTACCTCGACCGCAACCAGGCCGATGTCTTGATGACCCCCGCCCTCGCAGCCCCACCCCTCGAGGCGAAGGCGTGGAGCAGCAAGAGCTGGGCGGCCAACATGTGGGCGAACATCAACTACGCGCCGTTCCAGGGACTGTTCAATCTCCTCGGATGGCCCGCGATGTCGGTGCCGTTCGGGGTGCACCCGGTGTCCAAGACCCCGGTGGCCGTCCATTTCGCCGGCCGCCCGGGATCCGAGGCAACGCTGCTCAAGCTAGCCGCCCAGATCGAGGCCGCCCGCCCCTGGCAACGAGTAGCTCCCGGATATTGACCGGCTAGACACTTTGCGAGCGTCACCGACGTCCAGCGCACGAAACTCGTCGTTGCGCTGTCCGTAGTCCGAGCTTCCCCAAGTTTCGTGAGCGGCGCCGAAGCCCAGCGCGCAAAACCGGCCTTCGCGAGCTCCGCAGACCGCGCTTCCCCAAGTTTCACGAGCGTCGCGACCAGCGAGCGCGCGAAACCCGCGTTTGCGATGCCCGCAGACCGAGCGTCGCCAGGTTTTGCGAGCGTCGCGACCAGCGAGCGCGCGAAACTCGCCTTTGCGAGCCCGGCAGACCGCGCTTCCCCAAGTTTTGCGAGCGCATAACCGGCCCGCGCCCGCACCTCCGCCCACTTTCGGTCTGTAGTCCCGAGCGTGGCCGGGTTTTGCGCGCAGCCGACGTCCAGCGCGCAAAAGCCGCCTTCGCGAGCTTCGCAGGCCGAGCTTCCCCAAGTTTTGTGAGCGTCGCTGACGTCTAGTGCGGGAAACTCGTCGTTGCGCTGTCTGTAGTCCGAGCTTTTCCAAGTGTCGCGAGCGTGGCCCCCGTTCAGCGCGCAAAACTCGCGTTTGCGCGGTCTGTAGACCGCGCTTCCCCAAGTTTTGTGAGCGGCGCCGAAGCCCAGCGCGCAAAACTCGCGTGTGCGATGCCCGCAGACCGAGCGTCGCCAGGTTTTGCGAGCGCCATAACCGGCCCGCGCCCGCGCCTCCGCCCCCACCCTCGGCAGACCCGCGTCCGTTTTCGCCGACGGGGAACGCGCGACCACGATGAATCGTTGACGGGTAGCCTGATGATTCAGACATCCCGACTGGAAGGACGCGCCGAAATCACAGAGGGCCGATAGTGGCCGTCGGGGTCGGCTGACACACCTCAATGAACCGCAAGACTGTCTTTCGCAACCTGGCGATCGTGGCCATCATCGTGCTGGCCATCTGGGGCTGGACCGTGCTCCGCGACAACAATCGTGACTACAAGAGTGTCGATACCTCTGTGGCGATGACGCAGCTCAACACGAAGAACGTGTCCGAGGTGCAGATGGACGACCGCGAGCAGACGCTACGGATGACGCTCAAGGACCCGGCGCAGGCCGGCGGCGACAAGAAGATCTCCGCCAAGTACCCCGCCCGCACCACCGAAGAGGTCTTCGACCGCGTCGACGCCTCGGGTGCGAAGTATCAGACGAACGTCAACCAAGAGTCGTTCCTGATGCAGATGCTGATCTTCATCCTTCCGCTCGTCCTTCTGTTCGGCCTGTTCTTCTTTGTGATGAACCGGATGCAGGGTGGCGGCAAGGGCGGCGTGATGGGCTTCGGCAAGTCCAAGGCCAAACAGCTGAACAAAGACATGCCGACCACCACGTTCGCCGATGTGGCAGGTGCGGACGAGGCGGTCGAAGAGCTCTTCGAAATCAAGGACTTCCTGCAGAACCCGGCCCGCTACCAGGCTCTGGGAGCCAAGATCCCCAAGGGCGTGTTGCTCTTCGGTCCTCCCGGAACCGGTAAGACGCTTCTCGCCCGCGCGGTCGCAGGTGAGGCCGGTGTGCCGTTCTTCACCATCTCCGGCTCGGACTTCGTCGAAATGTTTGTTGGTGTCGGTGCCTCACGTGTGCGCGACATGTTCGAGCAGGCCAAGAACAACAGCCCCTGCATCATCTTCGTCGATGAGATCGACGCCGTCGGACGCCAGCGCGGTGCCGGCCTGGGCGGTGGACACGACGAGCGCGAGCAGACCCTCAACCAGTTGCTCGTCGAGATGGACGGATTCGGTGAGCGTTCCGGCGTCATCCTGATCGCGGCCACCAACCGCCCCGACATCCTCGACCCGGCACTTCTGCGTCCAGGACGCTTCGACCGGCAGATCCCCGTCGGTAACCCCGACATGGCGGGCCGCAAGGCGATCCTCAACGTCCACGCACAGGGCAAGCCGATCGACGCCGACGCGGACCTCGACGGTCTGGCCAAGCGCACCCCGGGTATGTCGGGTGCCGATCTGGCGAACGTCATCAACGAGGCCGCACTGCTGGCCGCCCGCGAGAACCGCATCACCATCACTGCCGAACTGCTCGAAGAGTCCGTCGACCGTGTGGTGGGTGGTCCGCGCCGCAAGAGCCGCATCATCAGTGAGCACGAGAAGAAGATCGTGGCCTACCACGAGGGCGGGCACACACTGGCCGCGTGGGCGATGCCCGATCTCGACCCGATCTACAAGGTCACCATCCTGGCCCGCGGACGCACGGGCGGCCACGCCCTTGCCGTGCCCGAGCAGGACAAAGACCTGATGACCCGTTCGGAGATGATCGCCCGTCTGGTGATGGCAATGGGTGGTCGTGCTGCCGAAGAGCTGGTGTTCCACGAGCCGACCACCGGCGCGTCCTCCGACATCGACCAGGCCACCAAGATCGCTCGCGCCATGGTCACGGAGTACGGCATGAGCGCCAGGCTCGGAGCCGTGCGTTACGGGCAGGAGCAGGGTGACCCGTTCCTCGGCCGCTCGATGGGTTCGCACGCCGACTACTCACCCGAGGTCGCCAGTGAGATCGACGACGAGGTGCGACGCCTCATCGAGGCCGCTCACACCGAGGCGTGGGCCATCCTCACCGAGTACCGCGACACCCTCGACGAGCTCGCCACGCAACTCCTCGAACGCGAGACCCTGACCCGCAAAGACCTCGAGAAGATCTTTGACAAGGTGGTCAAGCGCCCGCGCATCACCACCTTCAACGACTTCGGCGAACGCACCCCGAGCGACAAGCCGCCGGTGAAGACGCCGGGTGAACTCGCCAAGGAGCGCGGCGAGCCTTGGCCGCCCGAACCCCCGAAGTCGCCGGAACTGGCGAAGGTCGGACCGTCGCACATGCAGCCCGGTCCGGGTGAGCTCCCGCAGCAGCAGTATCCGCCGCAGTCCCCAGGCAACCCGTACCCGCAGCAAGGTGGGCAGGCAGGTGCTGTTCCAGGAGGCACCCGTCCCGACTACGGTGCCCCCGCAGGTTGGTCGGCTCCGGGCTGGCCCCCCAACGGTGGGCCGAACGGCGGACAGGGCCAGAACGGTGGCACGGGCCAGAGCGGTGCACCGGGCCACAACGGCTCCTATCCGGCAGGCAACCCATACGGGCAACCAGGCAATTCGTACGGCCAGCCGGGTAACCCCTACGGCCAGCCCGGTTCGTATGGCCGGCCACCGAATAGTCATAACGGCCATGGCGGGCACAACGGGAACAACCAGGGTGACGGCGGGAACGACGGTCACGGCCAGAATGGCCATTCCCCGAATGGACAGAATGGACAATGACACAAGAGACCAGTGGGACACCCGCCAAGAACGGTGCGATTGCCCCCTTTGACGCCGAGCGTGCCGAACGTGCCGTACGTGAACTGCTCATCGCCGTCGGCGAGGACCCGGACCGCGACGGTCTGAAGGAGACGCCGGCCCGGGTGGCACGCGCTTACGTCGAGATGTTCGGGGGCCTGCACGTTGACCCCGACGACGTGCTGGCCACCACCTTCGACGTCGGACACGACGAGCTCGTGCTGGTCAAAGACATCCCGATGTATTCGACCTGCGAACACCACCTGGTGTCGTTCCACGGTGTCGCGCACGTCGGTTACATCCCCGGTCCCACCGGTCAGGTGACCGGCTTGTCCAAGTTGGCGCGTCTGGTCGACCTCTACGCGAAACGACCGCAGGTCCAGGAACGGTTGACCACCCAGATCGCGGATGCGATAGTTCGCAAACTCGACCCGCGAGGCGTCATCGTGGTGATCGAAGCCGAGCATCTGTGCATGGCGATGCGTGGAATCCGCAAGCCGGGCGCCACCACCACCACCTCTGCGGTTCGCGGTCAGTTCAAGACCAGCGCGGTCTCGCGGGGCGAAGCCCTCGACCTCATCTCTCGCTGACCTGCGCGACCACACCAGGAGCATCGTGAGGGGCCGGCATCACCGAAAGCCCCGGCGACCTGACGTGGTGGACGTCGTGATGGGGTGGACGGCGTGAGCACCATCATCATGGGCGTCGTCAACGTGACGGCCGATTCCTTCTCCGACGGTGGCCGGTACCTCGATACCGATGCCGCCATCGCCCATGGGTTGTCGCTGGCTGCGCAGGGGGCCGACATCATCGACGTGGGCGGGGAGTCCACCAGACCCGGTGCGCACCGCGTCGACACCGGTCTCGAGATCGCCAGGGTCACACCCGTCATCAAAGGCTTGGCGGCGCAAGGTGTTCGGACTTCCGTGGACACGATGCGCGCCGCAGTCGCCGACAAGGCGATCGCTGCGGGCGCAACGGTGGTCAACGATGTGTCCGGGGGACGCGCCGATCCGGACATGGCGGGAGTTGTCGCCGAGGCAGGTGTTCCGTGGATCCTGATGCACTGGCGCCCTTCCGACCCGTCGTTTGTTCATCGGACCGGCGAACCCGGGGTGTACCGCGACGTGGTGGCCGAGGTCAGCGGTGAACTGCTGGCGCAGGTCGATGCAGCCACGTCTGCCGGTGTTGATCCCAGTGCGTTGATCCTCGATCCTGGTCTCGGATTCGCGAAGACAGCCGAGCACAATTGGGCCCTGCTGCACGCACTGCCGACCTTGGTGGGGCTCGGGTTTCCCGTACTGATCGGGGCGTCACGCAAGCGTTTCCTCGGTACCCTGCTCGCCGATCGGGACGGAAACCCACGACCGCCGGATGGCCGCGAGATCGCCACCGCCGCACTGACCGCACTCGCCGCCGCGGGAGGTGCGTGGGGTGTTCGGGTACACGATGTGCGCGCCAGCCGCGATGCGGTGCTGGTCGCCGACGCCTGGCAGGCGGGCGGGCCGCGCGGCGCCGACACCGGTCCGACCACGTTCTCCGCTGGAGGCGCTGTAGCGAAAGGGCACGATGGCTGATCGAATCGAGTTGCGCGGACTGAAGGTTCGGGGCAATCACGGGGTGTTCGACCACGAGCGGCAGGACGGCCAGGACTTCATCGTCGACATCATCCTGTGGGCCGACCTGCGGGTGGCCGCGGCGACGGACGACCTCGCCGACACCATCGACTACGGGGGCTGGCGCACACCGCCCACGACATCATCGCCGGTACACCGCGCAACCTCATCGAGACGGTGTCGGCCGAGATAGCCGACAAGATCTTGCTCGATCTCGACGCCGTCCTGGCATGTGAGGTGACAGTGCACAAGCCCTCTGCGCCAATCGATCTCACGTTCGACGACGTGGCCGTCGTCGCACGCCGATCCCGCAAGGGGATGCAGTGAGCGGTGCGGTGCTCTCGATAGGATCCAACATCGGGGACCGGCTGGCCCATCTGCAGTCGGTCTGCGACGGTCTCGGTGACCGGGTGGTGGCGGCCTCGCGGGTCTACGCCACCGAACCGTGGGGTGGGGTGGAGCAGCAGGATTTCCTGAACGCGACCCTACTGGTCGAAGACGACGCCCGGACCCCACGCGATTGGCTGGACGTGGGTCAGCATCTGGAGAACGAGGCGAGGCGGGTTCGCGACCAGAGGTGGGGGCCACGAACTCTCGACGTCGACGTGATCTCGGTGTGGGACGACGGGGCAGTTGTCGAGTCGACGGATCCGGTGCTGACCTTGCCCCACCCGCGTGCCGCTGAGCGGGCATTTGTCCTGATTCCCTGGCTGGACGCCGATCCCGGAGCGGTGCTCCGTCATCGCGGTTCCGACGTTCCGGTGGCGGATCTGCTGGCTGCATTGACGCCGGCCGACCGCGACGGGGTTCGACTCACCGAACACACGCTGACCACCGCCGGTACCGACGCAGGGAAACAAACGTGACGAGCCGCAAGTCCGATCCCGGCAGCGACAACGCAATGGGCCCGACCCGTATCCGGGATCTCGCCATGCTCGCGGTTGTGGTGGCGGTTGTGGTGTTCCTGGTGGTCCGGGTCAGCTACGGATCGCTGCCGCCGCTGCCCCTGTTGGCCGGCATCGTGCTGTATGTGCTTGCCGCACTTGAAGTTGTGATCGCGTTTGTGGTGCGTGCCCGGGTGAACGACCGGGAAATCGGCTCGCACAGCGGCCAATTGCATCCGATCACGGCGGCGCGCGTGCTCGCGCTGGCCAAGGCGTCGGCCATCCTCGGTGCTCTCGCCATCGGCGTGTGGACCGGAACGCTGGCGTATCTGCTCACCCGGCAAGACGATCTCGCGGCGGCCGATCATGATCGCCCGGGCACGATCGTCGGCCTGATCGGTGGCGTGCTGCTTGTCGGTGCGGCACTGTGGCTCGAATACTGCTGCCGCACGCCGGACGATCCCTCGGACGACCTGGCCACCTGAGAGCCGCGGCATCTCACGCGAGATGTGCGGATCTCTCGACAAACACCATCGATAACTGGACTTGCCGCACCAGATGGCAAACGCGACACAGTCGGGCAGGTAAGTTTGCCACCATGACCACCCCTGCCGGCCGATCGGCTGATGCCAGAAGAGCCCGCCGTGGTCCTGGTCAGTGGTTGCTCGGTGTGCTGCTGTTGTTTGCGCTGGGCTCCAGCATCTTCATGATCTTCACCTCGGAGATGAGCATCGCCGCCTCGCTGGCCGTCATCACCGCGTTGTGGGCCGCTGTCATCGGCGCCATCCTGGTGACGAAGTATCGCCGGCAGGCCGATTCCGCGGACGCCAAGGCCCGCGACCTCCGACTGGTCTACGAATTGCAGCTCGAGCGTGAGATCTCCGCTCGCCGTCAGTACGAACTGGGCGTCGAGACGCAGGTTCGCAAGGAGATCGGCGAACAGTCGGGTGAGGAGCTGTCCGCGCTCAAAGCGGAGCTGCAGTCCTTGCGGTCGAGCCTGGAACAGCTGCTCGGAGAACTCCCGGACGAGCGGGTCGCCCTGGTCCGTGAACGTCTGCCGGAACTGGAGAACCGCGCGAACCGCCATGAGGGGCCGGGCAATCCGTACGCCCCGGCCGGCTTCGCCGGTCAGCATTTCCCGCCGGCGCCACTGGTCCCGGACGACGGAACCGTGGCCGAACGCGATTTCGCTTCCACGGCACCCCCGGCTGATCGCCGGCGCGACGACAACCCGAACGAGAGCACCCAGGTGATCCCGGTGGTGTCCGACGAGGATCCGGTGCCCGTGGAGCCTGCCGAAACGCCGGCAGACGTGACCGACACCGTTGAGTCGTCCGACGCCGGTGAGCAGGATGCGGTGACATCGGACCACCCCGGCGACGCCACCAATGCGCAGACACCGTCCGGCCGCCATGCGGGTAGCCGGCGTCGCGCCGATGACGTAGCACCGGAGGTCGTCCCGGCCGAGGACGTGGCCCGTACCGCTGAGCCGCAGGTGGCCGGCGCGCACGAAAAGCGTGCCGAGGAGGCGGACGGAACGTCCGAGGCGCAGGCCGAGTCGTCGGCTCCCGGGCCGTTCGTGGACGAAACCCCCACCGACGAGTGGGAGGTGGCTGTACCCGCGGAGGGTGGCATCCCCAACGCGTTGCTGGCCGATGACGACGAGCAAGCTGCGGACCATCCGGGCGCACATGCGTCCGGACGCTCGGTCTCGGAGTTGCTCACCCGATTCGAATCATCGGCACCTGCCGGTGGACGCCGCCGCCGTCGTAGCTGATCGCCCACGTCCGATCGGGTGAGCCCGATCACAGGCATTGGCAATATGTGTCCGCCTGGTTCTATTCTCGCTGCGAGACGTCTGGTACCCGTGCCTGACACTTCCCCAGCCGAGTTCGACTCATCGGCCGGGGAGAAGTCAGAGGGACTGGAACGAATGGAGGACGACGGTGACCTCGACGGGGATTACCAACTGGCCCGCGCCTGCCCGCCTGACGGTGGGTGTCGTGTCGGCGGGTCGAGTGGGAACCACCATCGGTCAGGCCCTCGAACGTGCCGAACACGTGGTCGGCGCCGTCGCTGCGTCGTCTCCGGCGTCACGCGCTCGCGCGGCACAGCGCCTCCCCGAGTCCGAGATCCGTGCGGTGGCCGACGTCGCCTCACAGTGCGAGCTCCTTGTCATCGCAGTTCCGGACGATCGATTGGCGTCGGTCATCTCCGATCTGGCGGAGTCAGGATCGGTCCGGCCGGGAACCATCGTCGCCCACACTGCGGGCGCACACGGTGTACGCGTGCTCGATCCGCTCAACGACATCGGAGCGCTCCCGCTGGCGTTGCACCCGGCCATGACATTCATCGGGACGGAAGAGGACACGGACCGGATCCGCAACTGCTGCTTCGGTGTCACTGCTGCGGACGAGGTGGGGCTGGCCATCGGACAATCGCTGGTACTGGAGATGGGCGCCGAACCGGTCCGTATAGACGAGAAAGACCGCACCCTTTATCACGCTGCACTGGCCCATGGCGCGAATCATCTTGTCGCGCTTGTGTGTGACGCGGCGGCAGCGCTGCGCAAGGTGGTCGACGGCCAAGACGTGCGGCCCGAACGGATCCTGGGGCCCCTGCTCACCGCGGCGCTCGACAACAGTCTGCAGATCGGCCCGAAGGCGTTGACCGGCCCGGTGGCTCGCGGCGACGCGGCGGCGGTGGCCCGACATCTGCAGGCACTGACGGCCGCTGATCCGGGCATCGCGGAGGGATATCGTGCGCTTGCCCGCCGCGCCGCCACGTACACCGATCCACCACCGGACCTGGTCGAACTACTCGGGGACGACAATCCGGGGGACAACGACTTCGGGAATGATGACAGACGGGACGAACATCGATGACCACTGGTGACCTCACGGGCCAGAAACCTTTCACCGCTGGGCAATTGACGGTCCATCGTGATCCTGCGCTGCTGAACAAGGTCAGTCGTGCCCTGCGTTCGACGGGTAAACGGGTGGTGCTGGTTCCCACCATGGGCGCGCTGCACGCGGGGCATCTCGAACTGGTCCGTGCCGCCAAACGCAAGGGCGACGCGGTGGTGATCGCCTCCATCTTCGTCAACCCGTTGCAGTTCGCCGCAGGCGAAGACCTCGACGCCTACCCCCGGACATTCGACGAGGACTGCGATCTGCTGCGGGCGGCCGGCGTCGAATTGGTCTTCGCCCCGAAGGTCTCCGACATGTACCCGACGGGACCGCGCACCACCGTGCACCCGGGACCACTCGGTGGTGAGCTCGAAGGTGCTTCTCGGCCAACGCATTTCGCCGGCATGCTGACCGTGGTGCTCAAATTGCTGAACATTGCCGCGCCGATGGAGGCCTACTTCGGGGAGAAGGACTACCAGCAGTTGGTGTTGATCCGGCAGATGGTCACCGACCTGAACCTCGACGTACAGATCGTCGGCGTTCCCACCGTGCGCGAAGCAGACGGATTGGCCATGTCGTCGCGCAATCGGTACCTCGATCCCGCTCAGCGTGAGCTGGCGACGACCCTGTCGGCAGCGCTGATCGCGGGCGCCTATGCGGCCGCCGGGGGAGAGCAGGCCATCCTCGACACGGCCCGCGGCGTGTTCGACCTGCACCCAGACATCTCGGTCGACTACCTCGAGCTGCGCGGCCCGAACCTCGAGGAACCGCCGGCCCGAGGCGACGGCAGGCTGCTCGTCGCCGCGCGAATCGGCTCCACCCGGCTCATTGACAACGTGGGTGTCGCGATCGGCACCGGTTTCGTCGAAAGAGGAGAGAACCCAGCATGATCCGCACCATGATGACGTCAAAGATCCATCGCGCCACGGTCACTCAGGCCGATCTGCACTACGTCGGATCGGTCACGGTCGACCAGGACCTGCTCGACGCGGCCGGTCTGCTCGAGGGTGAGCAGGTGACCATCGTCGACATCAACAACGGCGCCCGGTTGGTCACCTACACGATCTCGGGTCCCCGCGGGTCCGGGATCATCGGTATCAACGGCGCCGCAGCACATCTGGTGCACCCGGGCGACCTCGTCATCCTGATCGCCTACGGCGGACTGGATGAGCGCGAGATCCTTGAGTATCAGCCCAAGGTGGTGTTCGTCGACGAATCGAACCGCATCGTCGAACAGGGCGCCGACCCGGCACACGCACCGGAAGGCTCGGATCTGCTCGACCCCCGCCATCCGGTGCTGTCGAGCACCCCCGCCTGACATGTTGCTCGCGCTGGACGTCGGCAACACGAACATCCACCTGGGTGTCTATGCCGGCATCGGGATCAATTCGCGGCTGGTGCGCGACTGGCGGATGAGGACCGAGTCACGCATGACCGCCGACGAGCTGGCGCTGACCATTCGTGGCCTGCTGGGGCCGGACGTGGACCAGGTCACGGCCGTTGTCGGGCTGTCGACGGTGCCGTCTCTGCTGCGCGAGATGCGGGTGATGGTCGGGAAGTATTTCGGGGCCGGACCGCACGTGCTGCTCGAACCCGGTGTGCGAACCGGGGTTCCGCTGTTGGTCGACAACCCCAAAGAGGTCGGGACCGACCGCGTCGCCAATGCACTCGCCGCCTACACGGCCTACGGTCGCGGCTGCATCGTGGTCGATTTCGGAACCACGACCCTCGTCGACGTGGTGTCGGCAAAAGGGAGTTCCTCGGTGGGGCGATCGCCCCGGGCATCGATCTGGCGGTCGAGGCCCTCGCCGTCCGGACGGTGACGCTACGCAAGGTCGAGCTGTTGCCGCCGCGATCGGTGGTGGGTAAGAACACCGTCGAAGCACTGCAGTCGGGCATCCTCTACGGATTCGCAGGTCAGGTGGACGGGCTCGTGTCCCGGGTGCGGCGTGAAGTGCCGGGTTTCGACGGCGACGACATTGCGGTGATCGCCACCGGCTATCTAGCCCCGCTTGTCTTCGATGAGTGTGTGACGTTGCAGCACCACGAGCCCACTCTGACGCTCGACGGGTTACGGCTGGTGTACGAGCGGCAGCGCGATGCCCGGGCAAAGGGACGTTCGGCAGGCTCGCGTCAGGACTGAGGTGTTGCCGCGGTCGGGTGACGGTGGTGCGATCGTGATCGCTGTGGCACAATCTGCACCGTGATCACGCGGAGCTGTCAGGAGTGTTGTCGGGGCTGAAACGCCTCTTGATGACCCCTACGCCCGTTCTTCGGCCGATCTGCTGCCGATCATTCACGAAAGCTCCAGCCATGTCTGTGCTCATCGCACCCGCACCTTTTCTGTCCACCCGGCCCACGTCGGCATACCCCGTTGCGCCGCTGTCCGTCGCGGCGCACGACGTCGGTTCCCTGCTCCACAGCGGTGCTGTGGCCATCGACATCCGTAGCCAGCAGGAACGTGATCGGGACGGAATCGTTTTCGGCGCGTTGGCAATTCCCGCCGATCAGATTCTCGACCGCCTGATCCCGGGCTCGAGGGAGACACTTCGTTGCGCTGACGCCTCCAGCCGTTGGCTTCTCATCGGGGTGGATGGTCACGACGCCGAGATGCTCACCTGGCACCTGCAGGCCGCGGGAGTGCCCGGCGCCCGGTTTGTTGCCGGTGGCCAGATGGCGCTCGCGCGTTCGGCCGACCGGCGGCCGGTCGCCGGTCACACCGAGCGCGAGTGGAGCATGTTCTCCGCGCACTGATCACGCGCCGACCTGGCGACCCGTCGAATATGGCCAACCCAGGTTCGGCCGCTAGGGTCGTTGGCGTGAATGAAGCCCGTGGCCAAGGCCGGAAAAATGCAGCAGTCGACAACACCGAGGACCAGACCCCGGAGCAGTTGCGAGTTCGGCGCGAGAAGCGCGATCGCATCCTCGCCGAGGGCGGTCAGGCCTATCCCGTGTCGGTTCCGCGCACCCATTCACTGGCCGAGCTCCGCGCGAAGTACCCAGACCTCGAGCCCGACACCCAGACAGGAGAGGTTGTCGGCATCGCCGGCCGAGTGATCTTCATCCGCAACACCGGGAAGCTGTGCTTCGCAACACTGCAAGAAGGCGATGGCACGCAGCTGCAGGCCATGATCAGCCTGAACGGCGTGGGTGAGGAGTCGCTGGCCGCCTGGAAGTCCGACGTGGACCTCGGTGACTTCGTCTTCGTACACGGCGAGGTGATCAGCTCGCGTCGCGGGGAACTGAGCGTGCTCGCCGACACGTGGCAGATGGCGAGTAAGGCGCTGCGCCCACTTCCGGTGGCGCACAAGGAGATGAACGAGGAAACGCGTGTCCGCCAGCGATACGTCGACCTCATCGTTCGGCCCCAGGCCCGCGAGATGGCGCGAACACGCGTCGCGGTCCTGCGTGAGCTGCGCGCGGCGCTGGAACGCCGGGGATTCCTGGAGATCGAGACACCGATGCTGCAGACGCTGCACGGTGGTGCGGCCGCCAGGCCGTTCGTCACCCATTCCAACGCGCTCGACATCGACCTCTACCTGCGTATCGCTCCAGAGTTGTTCCTCAAGCGGGCTGTGGTCGGCGGTATCGAGCGGGTCTTCGAGATCAACCGCAACTTCCGCAACGAGGGCGCCGACAGCACCCATTCGCCCGAGTTCGCGATGCTGGAGACGTACCAGGCGTACGGCACCTACGACGACTCGGCGACGATGACACGTGAGGTGATCCAGGAAGTGGCGATGGCCGCCCTCGGCACCCTGACCCCGGAGATGGCCGACGGATCGATCAACGATCTGAGCGGGCAATGGAAGTCGGTGGAGATGTATCCCTCGCTTTCCGAGTCGCTCGGGATCGAGATCACCCCGGCCACGACGGTCGAAAAACTGCTCTCCATCAGCGCCGATGTGGGGCTCGAGATCCCGGCAGGCAAGGGCTACGGCCACGGCAAGCTCGTCGAGGAACTCTGGGAACACCAGGTGGGCGACGCGTTGTCGGGGCCGGTATTCGTCCGCGATTTCCCGGTCGAGACATCCCCCTGGTGCGTGAGCACCGCGGCAAGCCGGGTGTGAGTGAAAAGTGGGATCTCTATGTCCGCGGGTTCGAATTGGCAACCGGTTATTCCGAATTGGTTGATCCGGTGATTCAGCGGGAGCGGTTCGTCGACCAGGCCCGTTTGGCTCGTGCCGGTGATGATGAGGCAATGGTGCTCGATGAAGAGTTTCTCGCGGCCATGGAGCAGGGCATGCCGCCGACGACCGGTACCGGAATGGGCATTGACCGACTTCTGATGGCTCTGACGGGTCTCGGCATTCGCGAAACCATCCTCTTTCCACTCGTCAAGCCGCAGCAATGACGTTACTGGAAAACACTTCCTCTTATTAGCGTTGACGGTTCATTCGCGCTATGCTGGCGGCCGATAGGCGGCCACCATGAATATTGTTCGTTTGCGTTGTGTGCCGGAACTGTCAAAGTTGGATCCGGGAGCCATCAGAATGGAGCATTATGGCTAAGAAGGTAACCGTCACACTCGTAGATGATGTTGATGACAGCAAGACAGCGGACGAGACCGTGGAGTTCGGCGTCGATGGCGTCACCTACGAGATCGACCTGTCCAGCAAGAACGCTGACAAGCTGCGTGACGACGTGGCGAAATGGGCTGAGCATGCCCGACGTGTGAGTGGCCGTAAGCGCGCGAAAGGGATCGCCACCAAGGCATCTGTGGATCGCGAACAGACAGCGGCAATCCGTGACTGGGCCCGGCGTAATGGCCATCAGGTGTCGTCTCGTGGGCGTATTGCCGCAGATGTCGTCGAGGCTTACAACGAAGCGCACTGACGCATTGAACTGACCACAACTGTAGTCAAAATGACGGGCGGCCCGAGGAATCGGGCCGCCCGTCATTTGTTTCTCCGGCGGTTGTCTTCGAATTGTATTAGTGCGCATTCAGAAAAGAATCGAAAACATTTATGACCGTCGCGATCATTTGTGAACTTGTGTGACAATCCGTTGTCCCTTTCGGGTTACGGATAGTCGAAGTGAGACAAACTGTTCAGCAGCGGAACAAAGCTCGCGAAGACGGCCATGGCCGGGTTCAGTGCAGTTCGCGCTTGAGGATCTTGCCGCCGGCATTGCGCGGGAACTCATCGATGATGATGACCGAACGCGGAGTCTTGAAGTTCGCGAGTTTCTGACGGCAGTGCTCGATGACCGACTTTTCATCAACGGACGCGCCCGGTGACAATGTGAGGTAAGCGCGCCCCACTTCTCCCAAGCGCTCATCAGGCACCCCGACGACGGCAGCCTCGGCCACCCCGTCGATTCTGGCGAGAACCTGCTCGACTTCTGCGGGGTACACATTGAATCCGCCGCTGATGTACATGTCTTTCAGCCGGTCGGTGATGGAGAGATTTCCGTGCTCGTCGATTGTTCCGATGTCGCCGGTGTGCAGCCAGCCGTCGGCGTCGATCGCCTCTGCGGTGGCCTCGGGGTCGTCAAGGTAGCCGCGCATGACCATCTTGCCGCGGGCCAGCACCTCGCCGTTCTCCGAGAGCTTGATCTCCATGCCCGTGAACGGGCGGCCGCACGTGTTGGCCACTGTCTGATCGTCGTCGTCGGGTGTGCAGGTGGTGACGAAGCCGCTCGCCTCGGTCAGGCCGTAGGCGGTGATGACGGTCTCGATACCGAGGTCGCGTTGCATCCGCTCGACGAGCACCACGGGCACGATCGCGGCGCCGGTGACTGCCAGCCGTAGTGACGAGAGGTCGAACTCGGGGCGCTGCGGGGCGTCGAGGATCGTCTGGAAGATGGTCGGGGCGCCGGGGAACACGGTGGCCTTGCGTTGCTCGATCAGCCGCATCGCGGCATCTGTTGAGTACACCGCCAGTGGAATCATCGTGGTGCCCATCAGGGTGCACACGAGGATTCCGGCCTTGTAGCCGAAGGTGTGGAAGTAGGGATTCACCATCAGGTAGCGGTCGTCGGTTCCCAGTTTCCCGTTGGTGGCCCATGCGCGAGCGCCGGCGATCGTCTGTTGATGTTCGGCGAGGGCTCCCTTGGACCTGCCGGTGGTCCCCGAGGTGAACAGCACGTCGGAGATGTCGGTGGGAGCGACTGCGGATGCACGTGCGTCGGCTTCTGCCCTGCCCTCGTCGGTTGCTGCACAGAGAAAGTCGTTCCAGTCGACGGCGACCGCACCCCGATGGTCATCGGCCTCGAGTCGGACGCGGATGGCCACGGCCAGGTCCGATGCAGCGGCGAGGTCACCGCCCGCCTCGGCGCACAGTTGTTCGACCCGGTCGGCACCCAGGAATCGGCCGACCACGACGATCGCCCGCGCCTTGGTGCGCTGAATGATCTCCAGCGCCTCCGCGGCGGTGTAACGGGTGTTGAGCGGGACGAGGGTGGCGCCGGCAAACTGGGCGCCGAGCGCGGCAATGGGCCAGTGGAAGCTGTTCGGTGCCCAGACGGCGACCCGGTCGCCGGCCTCGATGCCCTCCGCGATCAGTCCGGCCGCGAAGGTGCGCACGGCGCCGAGGAGGTCGGACCAGGTCAGTTCGACCGTCTCGCCCCACTGGTCGTCGATGATCGCCAGACCGTCCGGCCACAATTCCGCGGCTCGGCGCAAGGCTTGCGGTGTGGTGATGACGGCGTCGACGTCGAGCCGGTCTGGGGTGGGCTGATCTGCTGAAATGGACACGATTCCTCCCGGAGCTCACACCTGCGTAAAAGGCTAGTACCACCTGGTACAGCGCAGGTTCCGAAGCCAAAACCTAGCACTTGCTTGGGTGCGCTAACCGAGCAAGTGCTTGGTCGGTTACGCTGGTTCTCATGACGGCGATCAACCTCGCTGACCGAGGCGTGGACCTGGGTGAATGGGATGGTTCGGCGGCCGATTTCGCGGCTGCCGTACGACAGTGGCTCGACGACAATTTGACCGGCGAGTTCGCGAACCTGAAGTCACGCGGCGGCCCGGGCAGCGAACACGAGTTCTACGGGCCGCGGCTCGCGTGGGACCGGCTGCTGGCCGCCTCGGGATGGACGTGCCTCGGCTGGCCCGTGGAACACGGCGGCCGCAACGCGTCCATCGAGCAGCGCATCATCTTTCATCAGGAGTACGCCCGGGCGGGCGCGCCGGCCCGGGTCAGCCACGTGGGCGAGGAACTGCTCGGACCGACGCTGATCGCCTTCGGGACCGAGGAACAGAAGAAGCGTTTCCTGCCGGGCATCACCACGGTCGACGAATTGTGGGCGCAGGGTTACTCCGAACCGGGCGCGGGGTCGGACCTGGCGAACATCTCCACCACCGCCACACTCGACGGCGACAAGTGGGTCATCAACGGGCAGAAGATCTGGACGTCGCTGGCACACGTCGCCCAGTGGGCATTTGTGCTGTGCCGCACCGAGCCGGGGTCCTCGCGTCACAAGGGTCTGAGTTTTCTCCTCGTGCCGCTCGATCAACCCGGCGTCACGGTCCGGCCGATCCAGCAACTCACCGGCACCTCCGAGTTCAACGAGGTGTTCTTCGACGACGCCACCACCGAGGGCGGCCTTGTCGTCGGCGAACCCGGTGAGGGCTGGAAAGTGGCGATGGGTCTGCTCGAGTTCGAGCGGGGTGTGTCCACGCTCGGTCAGCAGGTGGGTTTCTCGCGCGAACTCGAACACATCGTGGAGATGGCGAAGGCCAACGGCTCGGCGAACAGCCCGGTGATCCGGGAGCGGATCGCCCGGGCATGGCTCGAGCTCCGGGTGATGCGGGCCCACGCACAACGCACACTGGCCGTGGTCGACACCGGCGGCGCCGGGGGGCGGCCTCGGTGTCGAAGTTGTTGTGGGCCAACTGGCATCGTGACCTCGGCGAGCTCGCAATGGCGGTCCAGGGGGCCCCGTCGCTCATCGCACCCGATCGCACCAGCGAGGGTGAGCCCAACAACATCTTCGAGCCGGACCAGGTGGAACTCGATCAGTGGCAGCGCTTGTTCCTGTTCACCCGCGCCGACACGATCTACGGCGGCTCGAATGAAGTGCAGCGCAACATCATTGCCGAGCGGGTGCTCGGATTACCTCGAGAGGCACGACCGTGACAGTTGAGCAAGGTTCCAGTCCGCTGGCGACGCCGCCGGAAGAGATCCCAGGTCACGGCCTGCTCGCCGGCCGCAAGGTCATGGTGACGGCCGCCGCGGGCACCGGGATCGGGTTTGCCTCCGCGCGCAGGGCTTTGGCAGAGGGTGCAGATGTGCTGGTCAGCGATTGGCACGAGCGCAGGCTCGGCGAGACCGTGGACAAACTCAAGGGCGAGTTCGCCGACCAGACCGTGGCGTCCGTGGTGTGCAACGTGCAGAAGACCTCCGAAGTCAATGCCCTGATCGAGTCCGCGGCCTCCGAACTCGGCCGTATCGACGTGCTGATCAACAATGCCGGACTCGGTGGTGAGACCCCGGTCGTCGACATGGACGACGATGAGTGGGACCGCGTCATCGACATCACGCTGAACGGCACCTTCCGCGCGACCCGCGCGGCGTTGCGTTACTTTCGCGACGTACCCCATGGCGGCGTGATCGTGAACAACGCATCGGTTCTGGGCTGGCGTGCACAGCACAGCCAATCCCATTACGCCGCAGCAAAAGCCGGGGTGATGGCCCTGACCCGGTGTGCGGCGATCGAAGCCGCCGAGTACGGCGTGCGAATCAACGCGGTGGCTCCTTCCATCGCCCGCCATCCCTTCCTCGCCAAGGTCACCAGCGAAGAGCTGCTCGCCGACCTAGCCTCGCGCGAGGCCTACGGACGCGCCGCCGAGGTCTGGGAGATCGCGGCGACCATCGCGATGCTCGCCAGCGACTACACCACCTACCTCACCGGTGAAGTGGTCTCCATCTCCAGTCAGCGGGCCTGACCCACCAGATCGAACCGCCACGTTTTTTGATCGAAGGAGTACACAATGTCCAAACCTCAGGCGTACATCGTCGATGCCGTACGCACGCCGGTCGGCAAGCGGAACGGCTCACTGGCCAAGGTGCATCCTGCCGATCTCGGCGCGCACGTCATCAAGGCGACGCTCGAGCGCACCGGCATCGACCCGATGGTCGTCGACGACGTCATCTTCGGGTGCGTGGACACCATCGGTCCTCAGGCCGGCAACATTGCCCGAACCGCTTGGCTCACAGCCGGTTTGCCCCTTGACATCCCCGGCACCACCATCGACCGCCAGTGCGGGTCGTCGCAGCAGGCCATCCATTTCGCCGCGCAGGCCGTGATGAGTGGCACGCAGGACGTGGTGCTCGCCGGCGGCGTCCAGAACATGAGCGCCATCCCCATCTCGGCCGCCATGCTGGCCGGCGTTCAGTACGGCTTCGAAGGGCCGTTCAAGGGATCGGTCGGCTGGGACGAGCGGTTCGGCGATGCCGAGATCTCCCAGTTCGCCGGCGCCGACATGATGGCCAAGAAGTGGGACATCAGCCGCGAAGACATGGAGCAGTGGGCGTTGCAGTCGCACCAGCGTGCGCGCCGCGCCATCGATGAGGGCCACTTCGCCGCGGAGACCGTGGCGCTCGGCGACTGTGTCGTCGACGAATGCCCTCGCGAGACATCGCTGGAGAAGATGGCCGGGCTTCCGGTATTGGCCGAGGGCTCGTCGTTGACGGCTGCTGTCGCCTCCCAGATCTGCGATGGCGCATCGGCTGCACTCGTGGTGTCCGAGGAGGCGCTCAAGCAGTACAACCTCACGCCCCGCGCGCGCATCCACCACATCTCGGTGCGCGGCGACGACCCCGTGATGATGCTGTCTGCGCCCATTCCCGCCACCAAGTACGCACTGGAGAAGAGCGGCCTGAGCATCGATGACATCGACGTCATCGAGATCAACGAAGCTTTCGCCCCGGTGGTGCTCGCGTGGCTCAAGGAGACCGGCGCCGACCCGGCCCGGGTCAACCCGAACGGTGGCGGCATCGCCCTCGGACATCCCCTCGGCGCCACCGGCGCCAAGCTGTTCGCGACGTTGCTGCACGAACTCGAGCGCACCGGAGGCCGCTACGGCCTGCAAACGATGTGTGAGGGTGGCGGCACCGCCAACGTCACGATCATCGAGCGGCTGTAGGTCATGTTCGGCGGTGAGCCACGGTGTGAGGGTGGCGGCACCGCCAACGTCACGATCATCGAGCGGCTGTAGTCGAGGTCGCGTACCTCCGCTTTGCCTCCGGGCCACTGGCGCCTCTGGTGTGAGTTGGCGCATACTGGTTTGCGACATACTTGGAAAATCGTTCCAACGTTTCGTGTGTAACCAAGGGCAATTTGGAGGTCCGCGTTATGACCAAACCGGCAGACGTAGCTAAAAAGCAGGTCACAGAGCAAAAATCAGCCGACACGCTGTCGCTGCAGGAGTTGCTCGAGCTGCAGCGGGCGGCGTTCCTGCGTGACGGAATCCCCGACGCGCAAACTCGCATCGACCGGATCGTCCGCCTCCAGGCCCTGTTGCTCGACAACGCCGAAGAGCTCGCCGAGGCATTGAATGCCGACTTCGGGACCCGACCACGCGAGTTGTCGATGGCCGCCGACATCGCCGGATGCATGATCGACCTCTCGCACCAGAAGCGGCATGTCACCAAGTGGATGGAGACGTCCACTCCGGGCAAGCTGATGGCCCGCGCGGGATTCCGCCAGGAGGTCCGCCACGACCCCAAGGGTGTTGTCGGCATCATGGGGCCCTGGAACTTCCCCCTCAACCTGACCATCGTGCCGGCGGGTTCGGCATTCGCTGCGGGTAACCGCGTTCTGGTGCGTCCGTCTTCGGTCACCGCCAAAACCACTGCAGTTCTCGCCAAGCACGCCCCGAGGTACTTCAGTCTCGAGGAGTTCGCTGTGCTGACCAGCGCTCACGGCGGCGGTTCAGATTTTGCCAAGCTCGAGGTCGACCACATGTTCTTCACCGGCTCACCGGATGTGGGTCGATCGGTGGCCGCGGAAGCCGGCAAGAACCTTGTGCCCGTCACGCTCGAGCTCGGTGGCAAGAACCCTGTGATCGTCGACATCGACGCCGACATCGAGCAGGCGGCCACCCGCATCGCCGATGCGCGGCTGGTCAACGGCGGTCAGGTGTGCCTGTGCCCTGACTACGTGTGGGTGCCCGAAGCGAAACTGGGGGAGTTCACCGACAAGGTGTTGGCTCGCTGGCGCAGCAACCTTCCGTCGATCAAGGACAACCCGCAGTACACGTCGACCATCAACGAGAAGAACTTCAACCGCATCGTCGACCTCATCGACGATGCAGTGTCACTCGGTGCCACCAAGCACCAGGTGATCCCGGCAGGCGAAAGTCTTCCGGACGCCGAAGCTCGGAAGATCCCGCCAACCCTGCTCACCGGAGTGAAGGCCGGGATGAAGATCGAAGAGGACGAGGTCTTCGGCCCCGTGCTCACCGTCTACCCCTACCGCGATCTCGGCGAGGTGATCGCCCACGTCATAAGTCATCCGAATCCGTTGACGATGTACTGGCACGGTGACCGCAACGAGCGATTCGCCAAGATCGCCGACGCCACCCGGTCGGGTTCGATCAACGGGAACGACTTCGCCATCAACATGTTCGGGCCAGACCTGCCGTTCGGCGGCTCAGGCCAGAGCGGCATGGGCAGCTACCACGGCAAGTATGGTTTCGACACGTTCTCCCATACCCGGGCTGTTGCGTTCTCGACGTTGAAGATCGCGGTGTCCGAGATGATGTCGGCGCCGTTCACGGCCAAGGACACCAAGAACGCCAACGCGCAGTTGAAGTTGTGGAAGTTCTTCAACGCGCGGGCTCGTAAGAAGCTGGGACACTAGCTCTACCGACGGATCGCATGCCACCCGCTTCGTGCAGGTGGGACGCCTGAACAACCAAGCGCTTGCTAGGCTTGAGCTCTTGGAGGTGAGGCGGGTGGCTGCGACCCGAAAGCGGATCGAATCAGAGTCAGGCCTGGCGGACAGCCGTGCCAGGACGTCGCGGCGCGACGAGTTGCTGACGGTGGCGAGTTCGTTGTTCGCCGAGCGCGGGCTGCGCACAACCACCGTGCGCGACATCGCCGACAGCGCAGGCATCCTCTCCGGCAGTCTGTACCACCACTTCGATTCCAAGGAATCGATGGTCGACGAGATCTTGCGCAGCTTCCTGGACTCGCTCTTCGACACCTACCACGAGGTTGTCGCGGCGGGCATGCCCGCGCGAGAGACGCTGCGCGCGTTGGTTGTTGCCTCGTTCGAGAGCATCGACCGCGACCATTACGCCGTCGCCATCTATCAAGACGAAGCCAAGCGATTGTCCACGCAGGACCGCTTCGCCTACATCCGTGACCGCAATGTCGAGTTCCGCACCCTGTGGAAGGACGTGCTGAATCGTGGTGTCGCCGACGGTAGTTTCCGTCGCGACCTCGACGTCGAGCTCGTTTACCGGTTCATGCGTGACACCGTGTGGGTTGCGGTGCGCTGGTATCGGCCCGGTGGTGAGCTGACCGCGCACCAGGTGGCAGAGCAGTACCTCAGTGTGGTGCTCGATGGGATCATTCCCCGCTGACGTGGCACTCTTGTTGCGATGCTGCACATGCGGGTGGTCACGCCGACCGAGCTCACCGACCAGATCGTGGAGATGCTGATCCATGACTCGGCGGTCAGCAACGTCGCCGTGTTCGCCGGTTCGTCGGTCAAACCGGCGGGCGATGTGCTCGAGGTCGAAGTAGCCCGCGAGGGCGTGAACGAGATCATCAACGAACTGCGGGATCTGGGTGTGCACCGCTTCGGGTCGGTGCAGATCGCTCGAGTGCCGACTTGGATGTCGCAGAAGGCTTTCGACGCGGAACGCGTCACTCCTGGAGCGAGTGCGGACGCGGTGGTCTGGACTGAGGTCACCCAGCAGGCGTACGAGGATTCCGAGTTCAACTGGACGTTCTCCATGTTCATGTTTCTCGCGACGCTGCTGTGCGCGATTGCGATTGTGCTGAACTCGACGATTCTACTGATCGGTGCGATGGTGCTCGGCCCCGAGTTCGGTGCCGTTGCTGCTCTGGGAGTTGCGCTGGTGCGCCGGCGGTTCGGGCTGCTGCGGCGCACGGTGGCCACGTTGAGCGGCGGCTTTGTTCTTGCCATCGCGGCCACCACGATCTTCGCGTTGATCGCCCGCGCACTGGGGTGGATCACGGTGATCGACGTGGTGGAGGCGCGGCCGGACACCGAGTTCATCTACTCGCCTGACAAATGGTCGTTCATCGTGGCGATGCTGGCGGGTGCCGCTGGTGTGCTGTCGCTGACGTCGGCAAGGCTCGGTGGCTTGTCGGGGGTGTTCATCTCGGTCACCACGATTCCGGCCGCCGGCAACATGGCGTTGGGTATCACCTTTGGTCTCGGCGGCACCGTGGTGGGCAGTCTGGCGCAGTTGCTGATCAACTTGGCTGGGATGGCCGTTGCGGGTTGGCTCACCTTGGCGTTGCAGCAGGCGAGTTGGCAGAGGTTGTCTGCCTACCGCGCGAGGGTGTTGAAGAACCGGTCACTCAGGCAGCCTCGACCGCCGGAGATGTGACCGTCCTCGCGGCGTCGAATCCGTGCGGCCGTGTGGTGAATGTTTGCCCGTATTGGGTTGTCCAGGTGATGGTTCCGTGGGTGTGCATACGCGCTATCCAGTAGCCGAGTGTTTTGCGTTTGTGGTCGGGGCGGCAGATGGCGCCGAGGTTTTGTTCGATGGTCCAGCCGCCTGATCGGGGGTCGGCGTGGTTGAACGGGATGAGGTGGTCGATTTCGCATTCGGATGCCGGGGTGGAGCATCCTGGGGTGCGGCAGGTGCCGTCGCGCGCGATGATCGCTTCGCGTAATGCTTGTGATGGTTGATAGGTCAGTGCGCCGGGTGGTGGTTCGAGGAGTCCGCCGTGTCCATCGGGTGGCAGCAGCCCTGGTGGTGGGGCGGTGATGCCGGGTCGTCGGTGGCGGCAGTGTTGTCTGCTCGCTGGCGCTCGCGGGTATGCGGCCCTCAGCGCGTCGTCTTCCCTCGTCGACTCAGTCGCTGCGCTCCCTCGCTCCTCAGTCCAGACGACACGGGGCCGCATACCGTTCCGGTCAATCTGCTGGCCGCGGGTGCGCTGTCTGCTGCTGCTGCAGGCAGGTTTGTGGTGTGTGCAAAGGCCTCCACTAGCCTGCGCGTCGGCGCGTTGTTGGTGGGGTTTGCGGCCATCGCGGGTGCATACGGTGCCGGTGACTGCGGTGATTCGTGCGTCGAGTTCGGCGGCTTCGGCTGCGGTGATGGTCGCGGAGATGTGGGCGAGGCAGTTGAGGTCGCGGGAGGATCGGTAGTCGCGGTGCGGTTCCATCGCTGTGCGTCGTTCTGCTGCCCCGTCGGGGTCGGCAGCGATGACCATCCGGTCGAGTTCGTTGCGCAGGACGGAGCGTGAGAGTCCCTGCTGGGCAATCAATATGGCCTCTGCTTCGACGCGGTCGAGTAACTCGTCGTCGAGACCCTGGAGTGCGGTGACGATCTCGCGTACATGGGTGAATCCGATGTCGCCTTCTTCGAACGCTGTCCTCGTCGCGTGGAATCGATCGCGTAGTTGTAGGCCATTGTCGATATAAACGCCGGCCATCGTGCGTGAAACATCCAGCAGCATCGACACTTCGACAACCGGTATGCGTGCGGCCTTGTCCAGGTCGCCTGATACGGCGAGTTCTTCATTCACCCGCAGTGTCGCCAGCTCGACGACATCGGCGATCGTTTGCGCGAACCGGCGGTTCTCCTCGCGTGGAACAGCTCTCAATCCCTCGGCCAACTGTGTGACTCGAGTTCCCCCTCGACCAACAACATACGACCATTTTAGCGACGGGGTCTGACATCACCTGAGGCGTTTCTGGCGACCCTGAAAACCGCCAAATACAAAGCCGCCGAGGGAACATGTCCCTCGGCGGCCCGCTACCCGACAGTTTTCAGGGTGGTAGTGCCTTGCTCAGACTCCCGGAGTGAACTTCCCCAGACGTTCGAGATTGGTCCACGCCGACAACATGATCGACTGAACCAACTCGTCGCAGCTGGGGAGGTCATCGATCATTCCGACCACCTGACCCGACGCCAGCACACCGGCTTCGGTGTTGCCCTCGACGAGTCCGGCCCGCAACAACATCGGGGTGTTGCCGGCCATGATGATCTGCTGCCAGGTGCGTTCGCCCGACTTACGCATGGTGCGCCCGTCTTTGAGCATCACCGACCACTTCATGCCGGTCATCTGCTTGAACTTGTTGGCGTTTTTGGCTGCGGCCGCGAGGGCGGTGGGAGCGCTGCCCGATTCGAGCTTGTCGACCAACTCGGTCCGCAGAACCCGGTGCGGCATCCCGTCGACCTTTTTCGACACCACGGTGTCGCTGAGCCCGCGGGCCAGGTACTCCTTCTTCACCGCATCCGGCACAGCGGAATCGGAGGTCAGGAGGAAGCGGGTGCCCATGGCGACACCCTCGGCGCCATACGACAGGGCGGCGACAAGTCCGCGACCGTCGAAGAAACCACCCGCTGCGACCACCGGAATACCATTCGGGCCCAGAGCATCGAGCACGCTGGGGAGCAGAAGGGTCGTGGCCACGGGTCCGGTGTGTCCGCCACCTTCACCACCTTGCACGATGACCGCATCGGCACCCCAGGACGCCACCTTCACCGCATGCTTGGCCGCACCGATGGACGGGATGACCACAACACCGTTGTCTTTGAGCTTGGCGATGAGATCAGGCTTGGGCGCCAACGCGAACGACGCAACCTTCACCTTCTCGCGGATCAGCAGGTCGATCCGCTCCGGCGCGTCGGTGGCGTCGGCGCGGATGTTGACGCCAAAAGGCTTGTCGGTCAACGATTTGGTCTTCGCGACAGCGGTTTCGAGTTCCTCGTACGTCATCGTCGCCGATGCCAGGATGCCCAAACCGCCGGCGTTTGAGGTCGCCGACGTCAACGACGGCCCCGACACCCAGCCCATCCCGGTCTGCACGATCGGGTACTTGATCCCGACCAGTTCGGTGAACCTCGTGGCAAGCCCGGGCGCAGGCGCGTTCACTTCGCGGCCGATCCGGTCGAGCTCCGCTTCGCTGCGTCTCCTGCCTCCACAGGCTTGACTTCCTTCTCCCGCAGCCCCTTCGGGTCGAGGACCTCGCGGATCAGACGCAATTCCTCGTCGGACGGGGTGCGGGTGACGCCGGCCTCGGCGAGACCCGCGATCTCGAAGCCGGTGTTCTCGGCCACCTCATCGGCACTCACCCCGGGATGCAGGCTCAACGCACGCATCGTGTGGTCGGGACCGTTGAAGTCGAAGACCCCGAGGTTGGTGACCACGCGATGGATGTCGAGGAATCGGTATGCCGGGTTGGCCGGGTCGACCTTGTCGTACCCGACACCCGACACCACGTCGACAACTCCGCCGAACACTCTGGCCGAATGCTTGGCGACCCAGTAGCTCGTCGGATGGTTGATGGTGTTCCCGGGCGCCCCGCGTACACCGAACATCTGACGGGTGGGCTGCTGCAGTGGACCGAACGCCGACAAGTTCTGATTGCCGTAGCGGTCGATCTGGTTGGCGCCCATCACAACATGGCGGCGACCTGACGCGACCACGTCGAAGACCTTGCGGAACGGCATCCAGCCCTCGATCGGGCCGCTGGCACCCACAGCGGGGGTGTCGGCAAAGATCAGCGCCTCGCCGTCGGTGATGAGCAGGTCGGGTTCGCTCGTCAGACGGGCGAGGCGGGCGCCGATGAGCGGGGTGGTGGCCATGGGGGAGGCCATGGTCTCGCCGGCGCCGGAAAAGATCTCGGCACAGGCGATCACGCAGATCTCGGCCCGGGTGACGGTCGATTCGGTGGAACTCGCGGGTGATGTCACTGTGCGGCCTTTCGTTCGGCGTTCCATGCCTCGACCTCTTTTTGGTACTGCTCTTCGTCGACGGCGAGGAATCGGTCGGAGAACTCTTGCCAACTGGCAGGGTCTTTGGCGGACTCGGCGTAGAAACGCTGGAACGCCTCGTCGCGTTTGTAGTCGCCGGCGAAGGTGAAGTGCGCGCCGTTAGGGGTGTGCACCACGCGGTCGACATTCAGCCGGTTGAGCAGAAGTCGTTGCACGGGAACGGCAGCCACCAGCTCCTCGGTGCTCACCAGCTTGTCGGTCTCGAGGTAGCGGCGCTTGGCGGCACCGCAGTACAGGTCGTCGAAGTAGGGGTCGACGCCGGTGTAGGCGGCATTGCCGTGCTTGTCGGCGATGTCGAGATGCACAAACGCCGCATCCAGTTTCAGGGCCGGCATCGCGACAAGGGTCTCGCTGCGTCCGTCGGCGTCGGGGTACGGCGAGGTGACCGTTTCGAGTTCACCTTCCCAGAACTTCAGCACGTCCGACCCGAGTCCGGCGCGGATGGGCAGGAACGGAAGGCGCGATGCGGCGGCTTCGAGTCCGCACTTCACCATGCCCTCATCCATCTCACGCACGGTGATGGCGCCGGTGGTACGGGCGTGGGCGAACCAGGGGTCGTAGAACGGCGGCGAGTCGAGCGAGACGAAGCCGTAGTATGCCTTGGTCACTTTGCCTGCGGCGCAGAGCAACCCGAGGTCGGGGCCGCCGTAGGTGACCACGGTGAGGTCCTTGACGTTCGATCGGGCCAGGGCCCGCACGAGTGCCATCGGCTTGCGGCGCGAACCCCAGCCACCGATCCCGATGGTCATGCCGCTCTCGATCTCGCCGACGATGTCGTCGAGACTGCTGGTCTTGTCGGTTGCCACTGTGTTCAGGCCCCTTTACTCGTTGCGCTTTTGGGCTTTCCGGTCTCCACGAAGGCATCGCGGTGCTCGTCGGCGACACCGGCGAGGTTCAGCTCGAACGTGAATCCCTGTTCCAGGCGGTAACTCGTCTTCACATCGACCGGGTCGATGCCGTTGATCGCTTCCTTCGCCGCGCGGATCACGCGGGTGTCCTTCGCGGCGATCTTGCGGGCGATCTCCAGTGCGGCTTCGTCGAGCTCGGCACGCGGCACCACCCGCTGCACCGAGCCGAAGTGCTCGAGTTGTTGAGCGGTGACGTTCTGCGCCGTGAAGTACAGGGTTCGCATGGTGTGCTGCGGGACGAGGCGCGCGAGATGGGTGGCTGCGCCGAGCGCACCGCGGTCGACCTCGGGAAGTCCGAACACGGCGTCATCCGAGGCGACGATCACGTCGGCATTGCCGACCAGGCCGATGCCGCCGCCGACGCAGAAGCCGTTGACCGCGACGATGACCGGCACCTCGCAGTCGTAGACCGCGGCGAAGGCGACCGCACATCCCCGGTTGGCGGCGATGAGGGCGTCGTATCCCTCGGTGGCCTGCATCTCCTTGATGTCGACTCCGGCGTTGAAGCCGCGACCCTCGGCCCGCAGGATCACCACATGGGTGGCGCGGTCTCGGCCCGCGGCCGTGATGGCCTCGCCGAGTTCAAACCAGGCCGCCGATGGCAAGGCGTTGACCGGGGGAAAGTCGACTGTGACCGTGACTATCCCCGGTTCGACCGTGGTGGTGTTGATGGGCATCGATGCTCCTCGCGTACCGTCGGGCTGTAGACCAACCAAGCAATTGCTTGGTACTTTAACACCGAACGAACCGAGCGAAGCGGGAGACTGAATGGACCTGGAGCTGTCCGGGCGGGTTGTGCTGGTCACCGGTGGTGTCCGGGGAGTGGGTGCAGGCATCAGCTCGGTCCTCACCGGGCTGGGTGCCACGGTGATCGCGTGCGCGAGGCGACCTGCCGACGACCCCGATTCCACCCCGTCTACCGAGTTCGTGAGCTGCGACATCCGGGACGCCGAGGCGGTGGCCGCGATGCTCGACGACATCGTCTCCCGGCACGGCGCACTCGATGCCGTGGTCAACAACGCCGGCGGGTCACCCTTCGCCCTTGCGGCCGACGCATCCCCGCGTTTCCACTCGAAGATCGTCGAGCTGAATCTGCTCGCGCCACTTGTTGTCGCGCAGGCGGCTCACCGGATCATGCTCGGTCAGGAACGCGGCGGGTCGATCGTCAACGTCTCGAGTCTCAGTGGACACCGCCCGTCACCGGGCACCGCGGCGTACGGCGCGGCCAAGGCCGGACTCGATTCGCTGACCGGTTCGCTCGCCGTGGAATGGGCGCCGCGGGTACGGGTGAACTCGGTTGTGGTGGGCGCTGTCCAGACCGAACTGGCGGAGCTGCATTACGGAGACGAGGAAGGTATCGCCGCGGTGGGACGCACAATTCCCATGGGACGCATGGCGTTACCCGCCGATGTGGGTAACGCGGTGGCATTCCTCATCTCCCCGCTGGCCGAGTACGTGACCGGGTCGACGGTGGCCGTGCACGGTGGCGGCGAAAGACTGGCTTTCCTGGACGCCGCGACCGCGGACAACTCTGTTCACGCGCCAACGTCCTGACATATTTACCGACACAACAAGAACTTCGAGGAGCGAATTGATGAGTGGAATCGTGGCCGGCCGAGTGGTCATCGTGACCGGTGCCGGACGGGGGATCGGTCGCGAACACGCGCTCGCCTATGCGCGCGAAGGCGCGAAGGTCGTGGTGAACGACATCGGCGCGGGGCTCGACGGGTCGACCACCGGCGAGAGCCCGGCCGAACAGGTTGTCGCAGAGATCAAGTCGTCGGGTGGCGAGGCAGTTGTCAACGGTGACGACGTGGCCGACTGGGCCGGCGCGCAGAACCTGGTGAACACGGCCATCGAAACCTTCGGGGCACTGGACATCCTGGTCAACAACGCCGGATTCCTGCGCGACAAGATGCTGGTCTCCATGAGCGAAGAAGACTGGGACAACGTCATCCGGGTGCACCTCAAAGGTCACTTCGCGATGTTGCGTCATGCCGCCGCGTACTGGCGCGCCGAGTCGAAAGCCGGCAATCCGCGGGCCGCTCGTGTGATCAACACGTCGTCGGGCGCCGGTCTGTACGGATCTGTGGGACAGGGGAATTACGCGGCCGCAAAGGCTGCCATCGCCGAACTGACGATCCAGGCCGCCGCGGAGATGAAGGCATACGGCGTGACGGTGAACGCCATCGCACCGTCGGCCCGCACCCGCATGACCACCAGCGCAGGTGACGCGATGGCCGCGCAGATGGCGCCGCCCGAGGACGGCTCCTTCGACACGATGGACCCGGCCAACGTGTCACCACTGGTGGTGTGGCTCGGCTCCGAGGAGGCCGGCAGTGTCAGCGGTCGGGTGTTCGAAGTCGAGGGTGGGACGGTCTCCGTCACCGACGGCTGGCAGCGCAGTATCAAGCGGGACAAGGGCGCTCGATGGGATCCGGCTGAGCTCGGACCGGTTGTCTCCGACATCCTGGCCGAGGCACCGACCCCGATGCCGGTCTACGGTGCCCGATGATCCTGGGGCAGAAACGATGAGCTCCGACGCCGACCTGATCGCCGGAGCGAAAGCCTATGTGGACGCACTGGCAAGCCATGACCCGTCCGCCGTACCGTTTCACCCCGACTGCGTTCGTATCGAGATGGGTGTGAAAACGGGGCGCAGCGGTGATCATCTGCGCCGCAGCCTGAGTCGAGGACCGCAGTACAAGGTCATCCACGCGATCAGCGAGTTCCAGGCTCGGGTGGAAGGCCGGACCGTGCACGTCACGTTCTACGTGAACGTCCAGCCCAAACCGCTCGGCCTGCGCTCCAAGGTCATCGAGAGCTTCGAGTTCGACGAGTCCGGACAGATCAAGAAGATAGTTGCCAAGTTCGGCGTCCCGCACCGCTGAGCAGCGCCTGACATGACAAAGACGCTCCACCTAGAGCTTGGGGGAGCGTCTTTGCGGTCTGACGGGTAAAGCTAGGAGCTGGGAGCCCGGACGACCATGGGGACGCCGGGGAAGTACGCGGCCAGCTCGGAGCGTGAACGACGCAGGGCTGCCGTGCCGAATCCGCGCTTGCGGTGCTCGGGTGCGATCCAGATCCGGACATCCACCTCGCCGCCCGACAGCTCACCGAACACGATGCCCACCTTGTCGTCGCCTTCGACGGCCACGAGCCACACGGCCTCTTCTGCCTTCATGCGACTGCGGGCGGCGGCGATCTCGTCGTCGATGCCCGATGCGGGAGTGCCGCTTCCGTCGCCCGCCGCCCCGACATCGGAGGTGCGTGCGGCGAAGAGGTCAGCATCGCTGTCATCAAAAGGCCGCAGCGTCAACGTTTCTGCGGTGGCCGCGGGCCGTTCGGTCTGCGTGAACGTGAGCTTGCTGTTCAGATCTTCGAGCTCGGCAGCGTTGGCCCGCCGTGCCGACACGGTCAGGCGGTCGAACGACATCCCCAGCACTGCTTCGGCACCGATGGTGGGCACGGAGAGGAGGTTTGCGATGGCGGAGACGGCCGCGGACCGGTCTTCGGCCTCCACGATGGCATCGAGCACTTCGTGGCGGCGTTCGAAGGCGGCCTCGAGGGCAGCGGTGATGTCACGGCGGGTGGCGGCACGGTCTGGATCAGTCATGCCCCGATCCTATTAGGGATCGGCCGGTGGGGTCAGCCGGAGTACGACTTCGTGAACACCTGAGTGGGAGTTCTCGTGGCCAGGTCCACCGTGAACACCCGCAGATCCACACCCGAGGCCGTGATGTCCATCGTCATGAATCCGCGGTCACGGAAGTTCTCGTACAGCGCCGGATGCTCTTTGGACGAGCGGTCTTCGACCGTCTTGGCCGCCGCACCCGACACCAGCTGACGTGTTCCCTTGGAGGCGATGGTGGGGTCGAAGACCTGCAACGAATGGTCGTGACCGGACATGAAGAAGTGGAAGCGCCCGGCGATCTCCTGCTCGAAGAACTCCTTGACCAGCACGCCGTTGATGGGAGGTATGGGGATCCCGTCGTATCCACCGGCACTGCCGTGCGGCCCGTTGTTGATGTACGGGTGGTGGGTGCACGCGATCTTCCACGTGGCCGTCGATGCCGCGACAGCCTCGCGGAGCCACTTGCGTTGCGCCGTCATGTAGGTGCCGTTCGGTTCCCAGTAGGGCGCCAAGAACGGTGGGATGTAGGCGGCGATCGGATTGAGGTCGAGAACAAAGAACTCGACGACCGGCGCCTGCTCGGGAACGGCCACCGAGTAGTAGCGTCGCGGCATGTACCAGCGGCTCGACCGCGAGTGGTACGCGACCTCCGCATCACCGCGCAGCAGCCAGCCACCGTCACCAGGGAAGACCGCGGTGGTGTCGTGGTTGCCCAACGCCATCACCCATGGGAAGTCGAGGCCGGTGTTCGGCTTCTCGAACTTCTCCTCGAACTGTTTGTCGTCGGGACCGTTGGGGCCCGACTCGTAGATGTTGTCGCCCAGTCCGATTGCCAGTCCGAACGGATTCTGCGCGTGCAGCGCGCGAGCGGCCTTGGTGACCGCGTACTGCGGGGCTTCGCCGGTACCGGCATCGCCGGTGATCAGCACCCGCACCGACGAACCGGTCTGGGGAAAACCCGGCCGACCCGACGGGAGGCCACCAGCTCGCGCAGGTCCGGACAGGACCAGGCCTGCGCCTGCGGCGGCGGCCGATCCGGCGAGAAATGTACGCCGGCGGATGCCGTTGTTCGGCGAGGACGGGGTGTTGGTCATCAGGGAATCCTAGGTCGGGCCGGTACTACTGGGCTGGTGAACCGGAGGGCTGCACTCGCTGAGTGCCGCTCGGCACCCGCCACGACTGGCCGTAGCGCTGCCCGGACCGCGGGTCGGCGCGGTTGTTCACGAAGAACCAATCCATTTGTGTGGCAGCCGGAGTCACCGTCAGGACTGCGTAGCCGTGCGCGTCGGTGTCGACCCAGCGGATGTGCCGGTTGATGTTGGTCATCGCCACGGCTGCGGCCGCTCCCACCGTGTACTCGGGTGCGCCGACGATGTCGTCGATGTTGTTCGACGTCACCGAGGTCACCACGAGTTCGGTGCCGACCGTGCCCGCCCCGGGGTAGTTCGCGGCGTCCACGGGCACGTCGCAGGCAAACGACATGTGAATGTCGCCCGTGATGAACACGGTGTTCTCGACGTTGTTGTCGCGCAACGCTTTGTGCAGACGATCGCGGTCGGCGGTGTAGCCGTCCCACGCGTCGGAGTTCAGTGGGATGCCACCCTTCGGCACGCCGAGTAGGTCTGTCAGCGCTGCCGTGGTGGCCGGCTCCAGCGGGGGGATCAGGATCGGACTGATCATCACCGGGTTGCCGACGATCTTCCACCGCGTGGGGGAGGACACCACGCCGTTGGTGAGCCACGACATCTGTGCCGAACCGGTGATGCTCGCCGAGGTGCTGTCGACCTTGTTGGACAGCATGGACTGCTGTTCGGTGCGGTAGGTGCGCAGATCCAGCATCGAGATCTCGAGCAGATTGCCGTACCGCAGGCGCCGGTACAGATGGCGACCACCGGCGTCGACCTCCGGACGCACCGGCATCCACTCGAAGTAGGCCTGCTCGGAGGCGGCCTTGCGCGCGGGCCAGTCGCCTTCACTGGCGTCGTGGTTCTCGGCGCCTCCGGCGTAGGCGTCGTTGGCCGACTCATGGTCGTCCCAGGTGCAGATCCACGGCAGGTTGAGATGCGCGGCCTGCAGATCAGGATCGGACTTGTACTGGCCGTGCCGGGTCCGGTAGTCGGCCAGCGACACGATCTCGTGCAGAGGGTCGTGGGGGCGCACGACGCCGGTACCCCCACCGAATTCTGCGGTGCCGTACTCGTAGATGTAGTCGCCCAGGTGCACGATGGCGTCGAGCCCTGGCTGAGCCGCGAGGTGCCGGTAGGCACTGAAGTAACCGGCTTCCCAGTTGGAGCACGACACCACGCCGAAGCGAACCTTTGCCACGTCCGCGGCGGTGGCGGGAGCGGTCTTCGTCTGACCCACCGGCGACGTCGAACCGGCGGCCGGCCCACTGGTGACGTGGAACCGGAAGTGGTAGTTGGTGTTCGGTGTCAGACCGCCGGCATCGACCTTCACGGTGAGGTCTTGCTCGGGGCCGGTGGTGGTGACGCCGGACGAGACCACGGATCCGAAGTCGGGTGAGGTCGCGACCTCCCAGCGAACGGTGGTGGAAGCCCCCTTGCCCGATCCGGGTACGGCGTCAGGTGTCGGGGTGACGCGGGTCCAGAGGATCACCCGGTCGGGCAGTGGATCGCCGGACGCCACACCGTGACGAAAGACGTTGCCGCTCGGGGCCTTCGTTCCGTCGGCTGCTGCACTGCCCGCATAGACCGTGCCCAGGACGCCGACCGCGCCGATCGCGGCTCCGCCCAGGAATGTTCGTCGGGAGGGGCCGCTGACGGGTGGACCTGAGATCAGGTGGTCAGCCGATGAGGCGGGGGCACTGGCGCGTGAAGACTCTGGAATCGCAGACATGTCGCCTCGAATCCTGACACACCAGTTCCACCGACCATCGCGCTTCGTCGAGAATTTCAGGCGCCCAGGGGATGAATTCTTGTCCGTTGTGCCGCGCCGCCGCGCGACACAGGGCTCACCGTGGTTCGCAGATGATCACCGGGATCTTGCGTTCGGTCCAGGCCGCATAGTTGTCGAAGTCGGCGTACACCTCGACGAGTTTGGGCCACAGACGCGCCCGTTCCTGGTCGTCTGCCTCACGCGCTCGCATGGCGACCGTCTTGCGACCCTCCTGAACGCTGACGTCGGGATTGGCCTTGACGTTGTGGTACCAGGCCGGGTTCGACGCCATCCCACCTTGCGAGGCCACGACCACCACGTTGGCGCCGTCGCGCAGATAGAGAAGCGGCACCGTGCGCGGTTTGCCCGATTTGCGGCCCATCGCGGTCAGCAAGATGACCGGCGCAGGTTCCTTGAACCCGGCGCCCACCCGCCACTTCGACCCGATACGTCCACCGGTCAACTTGTAGATCTTGGTGTTCGCCCGCGACCCGAGTTTGACGATGGTGCTGACGGCCTTGCTGTTGAGCGCTTTTGGGGCTTCTTGTTGTGGCACGCGACCTCAGATCCGCTCGATGATGGTTCCGGTGGAGAGCGCCCCACCCGCGCACATCGTAATCAGAGCCGTCGAGGTGTCGGACCGCTCGAGCTCGTGCAGTGCAGTGGTGATCAGTCGCGACCCGGTGGATCCGACGGGATGGCCCAGCGCGATCGCACCGCCGTTGACGTTGACCTTGTCCATGTCGGGTCCGTGGACCGCAGCCCACGAGAGCAGGACAGATGCGAACGCCTCGTTGACCTCGAAGCGGTCGATGTCATTGATGCTCATCCCGGCCTTCGCCAGCACCTTCTCGGTGGACTGCACGGGCCCGTCGAGGTGGTAGTACGGCTCGGCGCCCACCAGGGCCTGGGCGACAAAACGTGCGCGCGGCTTGAGGCCGAGTGCCTTCGCCTTGTCCTCGTCCATGATCAGGACCGCGGCGGCGCCGTCGGAGACCTGGGAGGACGTGCCTGCGGTGTGGATTCCGCCTTCGATGACCGGGCGGAGCTTGCCGAGCGACTCGAGCGTGGTGTCGCGCATGCCCTGATCGCGGTTCACGTCCAGGATGTTGCCGGTGAACTCGCCCTCCTTGGTCCGTTCGGGAGCTTTGACGCCGAACACCTCGCGGTCGAACCGGCCCTCGTCCCATGCCTGCTTGGCGAGCCGCTGGCTGCGTTCACCGAGTGCGTCAACGTCGGCGCGGGTGATGCCCCGCCGGGTCGCGATGCGTTCGGCCGCCTCGAATTGGTTGGGCATGTCGATGCCCCAGGACTCCGGGCGTCGTTCGCCTGCGCCTTCGAGCATGACGTTTGCGCCCAGCGGCACCGTGGTCATCGATTCGACACCGCACGCGATGCCGACGTCGATGGTGTCGGTGGCGATCAGGCCGGCGATCAGGTGATTGGCCTGCTGAGCCGATCCGCACTGGCAGTCGACGGTGGTCGCGCCCACCTGCCACGGCAGCCCGGCATGCAGCCAGGCCGTGCGGGTGACGTTGTTGGACTGCGCGCCCACCTGCATCACACATCCGCCGATGACCTGCTCGATCTCCGACGGGTCGATTCCGGCTCGTTCGATGACGGCCCGTTGGGTGAGCCCCAGGAGTTCGGCCGGATGCAATCCGGACAGCCAACCGGCCCTCTTCCCGATCGGGCTGCGAGTAGCCTCGACAATCACCGGTTTTCCCATGTCAAATCCCTTCGAATGCAGATGTCTGGTTCCAAAACTAGAACAAGTTGCCAACTGGACACAAGTCCTATTTCACCAGGTAGTAGCCACTGTGACGCATCTTGCTCTACCATCGACTAGAACACGTTCATGTCTAGCATTTAGGTGGTTGCAATGACGCAGGCCGAGAAGGTTTGCCCTTTCGCGGAAGGGTTCGACTTCACCAGCCCAGACCTGTTGGAACAAGGCATCCCGGTCAAGGAATTCGCGGAGCTGCGTAAGACAGCGCCGGTGTGGTGGAACGCCCAGGAAGAAGGAAAGGGCGGCGGTTTCCACGACGGTGGGTACTGGGTCGTCAGCAAGCACGAAGACGTGCGCGCGATCTCGAAGAACAACGAGAACTGGTCTACCGCCGAGAACGGCGTGATCATGCGTTTCGAGGACTCGATGACGCAGGAGCAGCTCGACGTCACCAAGGCGCTGCTGATCAACCACGATCCGCCCGAGCACACCCGCCTGCGCAAGTTGGTGGCGAAGATGTTCACCCCGAAGGCGGTGCACGCGCTCGAAGAGAAGCTCGAGGATGCGTCGCAGAAGATCGTCAAAGACGCCGCTGCCAAGGGAACCGGCGATTTCGTCGACGACGTCGCGGTCAACCTGCCGCTGATGGCCATCGCAGATCTCCTCGGCGTCCCCGAGGACGACCGCGAGAAGCTCTTCCACTGGTCGAACAACATGATGAACGCCGACGACCCGGAGTTCAACGAGGTGGACCCTGAGTCAGGGCTCACCCCGGCTCAGCTCTCTTCGGCCGAGATCCTCGGCTACGCGTACACGATGGCCGAAGATCGCAAGAAGTGTCCGGCCGATGACATCGTCACCGCACTCGTCAACGCCGACATCGACGGCCAGTCACTCGACGAGATCGAGTTCGGCTACTTCGTCATCCTGCTGACCGTCGCCGGTAACGAGACCACCCGTAATGCCATCAGCCATGGCATGAACGCGTTCCTCGACAACCCGGAGCAGTGGGAGATCTTCAAGCGTGATCGCCCCGCGACCGCCGCAGACGAGATCGTCCGTTGGGCCACACCGGTCAACGCCTTCCAGCGCACCGCCCGCCACGACGTCGAACTCGGTGGTGTGACCATCAAGAAGGGTCAGCGAGTCGGCATGTTCTACGGCTCGGCCAACTACGACGAGGATGTGTTCGAGAACCCCTTCGAGTTCAACATCCTGCGTGACCCGAACCCGCACGTCGGATTCGGTGGCCACGGCGCGCACTACTGCGTGGGCGCGAACCTGGCCCGCATGGAGATCAACTTGATCTTCAACGCAATCGCCGACCACATGCCCGACATCACCAAGCTCGCCGAGCCGCGCCGTCTGCGCCACGGCTGGATCAACGGTGTGAAGGAATTGTCGGTCAAATACGGCACTGCCTGAGTCGCACGACATCTACGAGAGGCCCCGGACGACACGTCCGGGGCTTCTTGTGTTCTGGCAGAACGATATTTACGGACGAACCCCCGGCGACGTGACCCGCGCGATGACCTGTTCGTGACTGGCTGTGTAGCCGAGGTATTCGAACTCGATGCCGGTGCGACTCACGAACTCCTGCCATGCCCGATACTCGTGCTGCTGCCAGCCCGGGTAGTTGAAGAACTCGTCGAACACGATGATCGTGCCTGCAACCAGCCGCTGTCCGACGAGACCGAGCACCGTTGCGGTGGATGAATACAGGTCTGCGTCGAGGTGCAGGAACGACACCGGCTCGCGATGGGCGGTGAGGAACTCGGGCAGCGTGTCCTCGAACAATCCCGGTACCAACTCCGCCCCGGGAACGTCCGGCAACGTGTCCTGCGCGAACTCGCCGGCAGCGAAGCCGCTCCGCCACGTGTCCGGCAGTCCTGAGAAGACGTCGAATCCAAAGATGCGGTGCTCTGTCTTCAGTTCTGCGGCAATGATGTTGAGGGTGGTACCGGTCGCGACCCCGAATTCCAGTGCCATACCAGGAATGTGAACCTGCGAGAGCGCGTACCGCAGTGTGTCGTGAGGATGCCAGAACTGCTGAGCTTTGGGCATGTGCGCGAGGACGAAGTCGCCTGACTGGCGAGCGGCGTCTGTGTCCATCACATGGGTGAGGTCGCGGCGGACCTGCTGTTCGAGGTGATTCACCCGGCGATGCAGAGCAACGACTTCCTCTCGGGTCTCCGAGAGCAAGTCCATTGTCTGCCTGTGAAACTGTTCGACGAGGGTATTAGTCTCCCGGCTCGAGTCGTCGACCACCTCGGACACAGCACGCTGGAGTTTTTGTCTGGCACCACGCCGCACACGTTCGAACATGAGCCCATGGTGCCAGCCATCACGCGCAGGCCGGCACCACTGGACCTTCGGGCGTTTCCGGGGCGCGGACCTCAGGCCTTGCGCACCGAATTGATCGTCTTCTCCACTTCCCAGAACGCGCGCAGAGCGGCCAGCGAGCCGTCCGGGTTGGCGCGGTAGGTGAACACGCCACGGGCCTCGGAGGTGTGGCCGTGGATGTGGGTGACGATCTTGCCGATGTAGGCAACCTCGTTGCCACAGATGATCTCTTCGTCGAAGACGAACTCGATGCTCTCGGTGGTGCCGATCGACAGATCCCAGAAGTGACTGATCCGTTCGTGGCCGGTGAAGCCGATGCCCTCTTCGTCGAACATCGAGGGACCCACCGGGTCTTG
This sequence comes from Williamsia sp. DF01-3, assembly GCF_023051145.1. Taxonomy (NCBI): domain Bacteria; kingdom Bacillati; phylum Actinomycetota; class Actinomycetes; order Mycobacteriales; family Nocardiaceae; genus Williamsia; species Williamsia sp. DF01-3. The sequence goes on along the minus strand of NZ_JALKFS010000005.1, from coordinate 4,754,188 downwards.
CACGATGCCGTCGGGCGCAAAGAGCTTCACCCAGGCGTCCTTGTCCCGCGAGGCGACGTATTCGCGGGAGCGCCGTCCGGCGACAACCGCGGGGTTGTTCTCCCGATCGATGTTGAGGTACGCCGGTTCTGCTTTGGTCACGAGATCTCCGTAGGTTGGTCCAGCAGGCGGTCGGTCAGTGGGTGGGCTTGTCCGCGCCCACCAGCCACATCGAGAAGTACTGCGAGCCACCGCCGTACGCGTGGCCGAGTGCCTTACGCGCGCCCACCACCTGATGGTCGCCGCCCTTGCCCTGCACCTGGATGGCCGCCTCGGCGAAGCGGATCATGCCCGAGGCGCCGATCGGGTTGGACGAGAGCACTCCGCCGGACGGATTGACCGGCAGTTTGCCGCCGATCGCGGTCTCGCCTGCCTCGGTGAGCTTCCAGCCCTCGTTCTCGGGCATGAACCCGAGGTTCTCGAGCCACATCGGCTCGAACCAGGAGAATGGCACGTAGATCTCCGCGGCGTCGATCTCCTCGAGGGGATTGGAGATGCCGCCGGCCTTCCACAATGCGGCGGCGGCGTCGCGGCCTGCCTGTGGACTGACGGTGTCGCGGTGCGAGTAGGACAGCGGTTCGGTGCGCATCGCCGACGCGTGAATCCACGCAACGGGGATACCGTCGGCCGCCTTGGCGTCGGAGGTCTCCTCGTCGCCGATCACCACGGCACAGGCACCGTCCGACGACGGACACGTCTCGTCGTAGCGGATGGGATCCCACAGCATCTGCGAGCTCATCACCTTCTCCACGGTGAGGTCGGGCTGATGCAGGTGGGCCAGTGGATTGAGGGCGCCGTTCTGGCGGTCCTTGGCGGCGACGATCGCGCCGATGTGCTCGGGTGCACCGGAGCGGCGGATGTAGGAGCGCACGTGCGGGGCGAAGAACCCGCCTGCGCCTGCGCCGACAGGCATGGTGAAGGGAACCGGGATCGACAACGCCCACATGGCATTCGACTCGGACTGCTTCTCCCATGCGATCGCGAGCACCCGCCGGTGAACACCCGAGGTGACCAGGCTGGCTGCCACGTTTGCCGTCGAACCGCCGACCGATCCGGCGGTGTGCACGCGGATCAGCCGTTTGCCCTCGGCGCCGAGCGCTTGGGCCATGGCGAGTTCGGGCATCATCGTGCCCTCGAAGAGGTCGGGGGCCTTACCGACGACAACGGCGTCGATGTCGTCCATCGTCACCTGCGCATCGGCCAACGCCTTGTCGATTGCTTCGCGGCACATCCCGGCCATCGACACGTCATGGCGCTTTGCCACGTACTTGGTCTGCCCGGTGCCCTGCACCGCGGCCCGATAGCGGCCCATCAGTTCTTGCCTTCCATCTTGACGACCATGTTCTGCTGCAGCAGCGGTCCGCTGCTCGCGTGGGCCAGTGCGGTGTCGGCGTTGCCGGCGAGAATCGTGCTCGCGGCGAAGCCGATGCGCTCGAGGCCCGCGGAGAACAGCGGGTTGGCTGCCAGTGCGCCGCCCGACGGGTTGATGATCGTCGAATCGTCGAGTCCCAGCTCGTTTTTGAGGATCAGTTCCTGATGCGTGTAGGACGCGTGGAGCTCGGCGACGTCGACCTTGCGGTTGTCGCCGAGGACGGCATCTCCGGCGAGCTTGGTCGACAGTGACTTGGTGAGATCCCGTGCACCGAAGTTCGGTGTGTCGATCCGGTGGTCCCAGCCGGAAATCCATGCGGGACGGGCCACGAGCTGCTTGGCGCGGTGTTCGCTGGCGAGGATGATCGCAGCGGCGCCGTCGGTGTAGCGGCAGACATCATGTGCCCGAAGGGGATCGGAGACGTAGTCGGACGCCAGCAGATCCTCCACCGAGCGGTCGGTGCCACGTGCGGCAACGGCAGCCATGTCCGCTTCGGTCCATGCTCCCGAGTCGAGGCCCGCGCGGGCCTGCAGGGCTGCGAGCGAACGAGCGTCCGGCCACAGCGGGGCGACGGTGTGCGGGTCGGTCTGCAACGCCAGCACCTGATCGGTGTGCGATGCCGAAGGCTTGCCGAATCCGTAGGCCAGTGCCACATCCACCTCGCCGGTGGCGATCTTCACCCACGCCTCGTACAGAGCCCACGCGGCGTCCATCTCCACGTGTGATTCGTTGATCGGCGGAACGGCCCCGATCGAGTCGATCGCGGAGATGAACGAGAAAGCGCGCCCGGCAAGGTAATCCGAGGACCCCGAGCACCAGAAGTCGATGTCGGTGCGGGTAATACCCAGTTCGGCGTAGAGCTTTTGAAAACAGGGCACCAGCATCTCGACGCCGTTGGTGGTGCCGAATGTCTCGTCGACGTGCGGACTGTGCGCGAATCCGATCACTGCGATCGGCGGCATGTCGCGGTATGTGCTGCTCACAGGTGGTCCTTGTACGAGTCGTAGTCGGCGTCGGGTTCGCCCGTCGGCCGGAAGTGGCTGATGTTTCGCAACGTGTAGTCCCATTCCTCGCGTGGTCGCCACACGGCTTCCACACGAAGACCCATGTGCACCTCGCTGGCCTCGATGTCGAGGATCAGGTGCAGGAACGGGATGTCCGAACCGTCGAGGAGTACGTAGGCGGCAACGTACGGTGGCTTGATCTGCTGGCCTAGGAACGGCACGTTGACGATGCAGAACGTGGTGACGGTGCCCTTGTCCGACACCTCGACGACCTCGCCGGTCGGGTTGCCGTCGGTGGGGTCTGCGCCGCGGGGCGGGAAGTAGACCGGCGCGTCGGGACCGGTGCGGCCGCCGTACAGCTTGCCCTCTTTGAGTCCCTGCAGATACCAGGTCTCTTCGATCGAGGCGGTGTGGTTCATGGTCAGGGCGATCGGCGTGGTGATCATCACGCCGGGATGCGGCACCTCGGCGGTGTTGTCCGGTACCGATGCCACCTCGTCGCCGGGGGCGAAGTGCGCGATGTCGTCGATGCGGCCCGTGCGCTCGGTGTTCCAGACGGCGTGCACCCGCATCCCGGTGCTCAGTTCGTCGGGGGAGTCGACGGCGACTGCATGGAGCAGGCTGGTGTCCGCCCCGTCGAGCTGGATCAGAGCCCATCCGAAGGGCTTGGAAAGAGGTTGTCCCTCAAACGGTTCGGCCATCCAGGTCCATGACTTCACGGTTCCGGTCGGCGACACCTCGACGAAGTCTTCGATCCGTTTGTGCGTACCGGGGTCGAACTCGACCGGGGGTACGTAGACGGTTCCGTCGGCGGCTCGACCGCCGATGACCTTGCCGTCGAGCAACCCCTGGGCGAACCGCCCGAGTACCGGCCCGAGGGACCGGGTGTAATCAAAGGAGTTGCTCAACGGTGCGGACAGAACTGGATCGTCTGGATCTTCGATCGGGGCGACTAGGGCTGCGAATCCGGCAGATATCTGGTTCACGCTCACGGAATCGAGTAGAACAGGTTCTAGTTATTCTCGCAAGGAGTTGACCGAACAGGAGGTCGCGGCCATGAAGCTCGGTCTGCAATTGGGGTACTGGGGGGCCGCGCCGATCCCGGACGCGCCGGCTCTCATCGCAGCGGCGGAGGCCGCCGGATACGAGGCGGTGTTCACCGCCGAGTCGTGGGGTTCGGATGCCTACACGCCGCTGGCGTGGTGGGGGTCGCAGACGTCCACCATCAAGCTCGGTACCGGCATCGCGCAGCTGTCAGCGCGGCCACCGACATCGGCCGCCATGCACGCGCTGACGCTCGACCATCTCTCGGGCGGCAGGCACATCCTCGGACTGGGTGTGTCGGGTCCGCAGGTGGTCGAGGGGTGGTACGGCGAACCGTTCGCCAAACCACTCGCGCGCACCCGCGAGTACGTGCAGGTGATCCGCGACGTGCTCGCTCGTGAAGACCGCGTGACCAACCCAGGACCGCACTATCCGCTGCCCTACCCGTCCGATGCGCCGGGCTCAACAGGACTCGGGAAATCGCTCAAGCCGATCACCCATCCTCTGCGCAGTGACCTGCCCATCTGGCTCGGGGCAGAGGGCCCCAAGAACGTGGCGTTGTCGGCGGAGATAGCCGACGGATGGCTGGCCATCTACTACACCCCGCGGCTGTCGGACATGTACGAACAGTGGCTGGCCGAGGGCTTCGCACGGGCGGGAGCGCGGCGCACCCGCGACACCTTCGAGGTCGCGGCCACCGTGCAGGTCGAGATCACCGACAACCCGGCCGCGGTGATCGACGCCTACCGGCCGTCAACGGCGCTGTACGTCGGCGGTATGGGCGCCAAGGAACAGAACTTCCACGCCGAGGTCTACAAGCGAATGGGTTACGAAGACGTGGTCCGCGACATCGGGGAGAAGTTCCTGTCCGGAGCCAAGGAAGAGGCCATCGCCGCGGTTCCCGACGAGATGGTCCTCGAGACGCTGATCGTCGGTGACGAAGATGAGGTGCGGTCGCAGATCAAACGGTGGGAACAAGCCGGCGTCAGCATGCTGATGGTCACCACCCGCGACGTCGACCAGATCACCCGATTGGGCACCCTCGTTTGAGTGAACATGTTCTAGATTTCGCCGCGCCCGGGCACGTGCGCCACGCCCGTGTTCGAACACGGGCGTCGCGCACTTTCGCGGGCGTGGTCTATGCGTTCCGGGCATTCGAGAGCGCGTGACGGATTCGATTCGGGACCCGATCCGGTACGTCGAGGTCTGCCGATGACCAACGGACCACTCGCCAGCCTTGCTCGGTGATCCGGTCACCCCGGTGTTTTTCGCGACCGAGTACCTGGTGAAGGTTGTCGCCGTTGTACTTGACGAGGCCGTCCGCCTCTCCGACAACCCGCTGGGCGATCCACGCGAAGTCGACCCGGGCGATGAATCGTCCCGATTTGTCGACGATCTCGTGCTGCAAGGTCGGGGCCGCAATACCCGCGGTGTGCATCGAAGCGCGGCTCCGGCTTTCGAGCGCTGACTCGCTGCGGGCATCCATGATCGCAACGGCTCGCTTGGCCTGCGGATATCCCGGGAATCCCTCGATGAGTTTCAACTCCTTGTGCAAGTCCGCGACCGTGCACAACCCGCGGTGGAGTGCAGCGTCGCCGGTGACCAACGCCGATGGCAGGGACGAGCGGCGGGCGAGGTCGACGACTGCCCGCGCCGGAGAAGTCACCGGCACACCATCGAGCATCATGACCGACATCGGTCGGGCGTCGCGATGGATCCGGAGCAGTTTCGAGTTGCGTGATCCGGTTCCCGAGTCGGCGGTCGGTTTGACGAGGTGGACGACGCGTGGGTCCACCCCGAACAGTGGGAGTCCGTGCAGAGCGGCTGCGGACGGCCCACCGAGCAGGTAGTTTCCTCCGAGCTTGCGAACGGTCGCCTTGCCCAGCTCGCTGTGCCGCTTCTCCATCGGCTCATGCCACAGTGCGGGACCTGCGTAGATTCCTGGCGCGAGGGCTCTGATCTTGCTGGTGTGAAGGGCAGTTCGGATCTCCGAAGGGGTATATCCGTGTGCGATCAGGTCTGCGCGCAGGAATGCATCCCGCCGGCTCTCGATGTCCATGGGTAGATGGTGGTCCACCCGCAACCGTCCTGACCCCCGTCGAGGGGGCTTGTTGTGGATGGCTGCTGAACTGGGGACAAGTCCACGCCCGCTCTGGTGCGTGACGCCCATGTTTCGACATGGGCGTCGCGCACTGCGGGGGCGTCAGCGACGACGGATGCGCAGGCGCAGACCGTCGGGCATGAGGGTGAGGCGTTCGGTGATCGACAACTCGTAGTCGGGGTCGGCGGGTTCGAAGTCGTATCGTGCGATGAATCGCGCGAGCATCAGAACCGACTCGTGGAGGGCGAATTGTCTTCCGATGCAGGCACGTTCGCCGGTGCCGAACGGCTTGTAGGAGTGGGCGGGACGCTTCTTGACCTCGGAGGCCGCGAACCTGTCGGGGTCGAAACGCAGCGGGTCGGTCCAGACCTCGGGGTCGCGATGCACCTTGGGCAGGTGGACCACGGCCCAGTCCCCGGGCGACATCTCGTACCGGCCGCCGACAACCGTCGGCTCGATCGGCCCACGGGTGAACCCCGGAGCCGTCGGCCACAATCGCAAGGCTTCGTCGACCACCCGCCGGACGAAACGGAACTTGGCGACCTGCTGGAACTGGGGCACGGCTTCACTGTCGCCGAGGATCTCGTCGACCTCGGCCTGTGCGCGCTCGAGGAGCTCGCGATTTCGGGCCAGGTAGTGCAGCGCGAAAGACAATGTTCCTGAGGTGGTTTCGTGGCCCGCCACCAAGAATGTGACGATCTGGTGGCGGATGTTCTCGTCGTCGAGTGCGGTCTCGCCTCGATCGCGGTTGGCACGCAACATGATCGCCAGAAGATCCACCTCGCCTTCGTCGGCACGGCGGCGGCGTTCGGCGATCAGGTCGTCGAGCATGGCGTCGACATAACGTTTGTGCCGTGCGTTCGCCCGATGGAGCAGCGAGACAATCGGTTTGGATCCCGGTAGCCCCGACAACCCGCCCGTGCGCCTGCCGGTCTTGAGGCCGGCGACCATGGCCAACACGAAGTCGTGAGGCGTTTCGCGTTCGAATGAGCCGAGGTCTTTGCCGAAAGCGGCGCGGCTGATGGTTTCGAGCGTCAGGCGGGTCATGTCCGGGGCGACGTCGATGATGTCGCCCCGACCTTCCCAGAAGTCGAAGAGTTCGTCGATGGCCGACACCATCAGCGGGTGGTAATTCTGCATGGCGGTCTTGCTGAATGCGGGCATCAGGAGGTCGTGTGCCAGACGCCAGCTGGGCTCATCGGTTGCCGCCGTGAACAATCCGTCGCCGGCGAAATCTCGAAGCGCTGCGATTGCCGGCGTGAGTACCTTCTCGAACCGGGATTCGTCGCACAGTTCCCTGGTGAGTTCGGCGGACCCGATCATGACGAAGCGGTGGCGGAAGATCCGGAACTGCGCGATCGGCCACACATCGGCGGGCCAGTCGAGCATGCTGACGACGGGACCCTCGGGGTCGACCGAACGAAGATCGCCGACCACGGGCAGCCGGCCCGGGGGATGCGGAAATTGATCTGCCCATGTGTTGGGCCCCACCAAATCGTTCAGCGCGCCGAGATCGGTGCTGGTCACCATGTCCGCCCCCTATTGAATCGAAATCCAATAGCCATGGTGGTCCGCTATTGAACCCGTGTCAAGTAGTATTCGGCTGCATGGGTGTGAGAACGCGGATGACGCCGCAGCAGCGGCGTGCCCAACTACTCGACCTCGGCGCCGAGTTGTTTGCCGAGCAGCACTACGACGACGTCCACATCGAACGGGTCGCGGAGCTGGCGGGTGTCTCCCGCGGGTTGCTCTACCACTACTTCCCGACCAAGCGGGCCTTCTTTGCCGAGCTGGTTCGACGCGCCACCGAGCGGATGCTTGCCGACACTGCACCCGATCCGCAGCTGCCACTCCTGGAGCAACTCCGCCACGGAATCGACGCCTATCTGGCGAGTTGCCGAGCCAATCGGCATGGCTCCCAGGCCATCTATTCGGGGGCGGCGAGTTCGGATCCCGTGGTGATCGCGCTGATCGAGAAAGCAACCAGGGGACAGGAGGATCGAATACTGGCCGTGATCGATCCCGGACGGGACCACCCGGAGCTCCTGCGAATCGCCGTGCACAGCTGGCTGGTGATGCTGAGGGCCGCGTGTCACGCATGGCTGGCGAGTGAGGACATCTCCGCAAGCGACGTCCGGCAGATGGCCGAGCACGCCCTCCTCGGTGCCCTGGCCGGTCTGCCCGACCATGCTCGCGCCGGCGCGATGGCACAGTTGCTCGACATCAACGGGGCGTGAGCCAGGCGGTCCCGCGCTGATTTTGACAGCGCGCAATGCCGGCCCACCGAAATCCGAGTGACGCTGCGACATCGCGTATTTTTCTGACCGGGCATTTTGCGGTCCGATGCCAGGTTGCCGATCGACGGCGACATATTTGAGAGACAAAAGTACATGTGTGTAGCGCCACGTCTCCGGTGAGCGATAGAGAGGCTTAGATACTGTGATCGCGACGAAAGGTGCGGCAATTGAAAATTGTTGAAAATCAGCGGAGCAAGAAGTCGAAGGCGGCGCATGTGGTTGCGGCCGTTGCGTCTAAGAGCCCGGCGGTGGTGACGGCGAAAACCGCCTACAAGACCGGAAAAACGACGACGTCGGTGTTGCCGAAGTTGATCGGTTTCGGAATCGCCGGTACCGGGTTGGCGCACTTTGTTGTTCCGCAGGCTTTCGAATCGATCACAAAGCCTGTATTTCCCGAGAACACGCGTGAATGGATTTACGCGAATGGTGCAAGCGAGACGCTGATCGGCCTCGCCATCTCCGACAGCCGGTCCCGCGTTTACGGTTTGGTCGGGTTGGCCGCATATGTCGGATTCCTCGGCAGTCGAGCCGTGCGGGCCTGAACCACGTCCATGAACGCTGACGCTCCAGTACGTAGATCCAGAGGGCGCCCCAAGGTCGCAGGTCTGGCCGATCAGCGGCGTACCCAGATCATCGAAGCTGCTTTCCGGGTGCTGACCGAGCGCGGCTACGAGGGCACGAGTATCGCCGAGATCGCGCAGGAAGCGGGTATCGGTCAGGGCACCGTCTATCGGTACGTGAGCAGCAAACGTGAACTGCTGGACCACGTGTTCGATTGGGCGGTCGAGCGGTTGTTCCACTCGGTGGATCCGTACTCGATGCTCCAGGACGAGCCGACCTCTCCGACCGAGCTGCTCCGACGGTTCCAGATCATCGCCGATCGGCTGTACGACCTCATCGACGAAGATCCCGCGATGCTGAGACTGATCGGAGTGCAGGCCAGCGCCATCGACAAGGAACTCAAGGCCAGGGTCGTCGGCCTCGAGGGAATGCTGAATGCCGTTGTACTGCAATCGCTCACCCAGGCGATCGAGCACGGATGGCTGGTGTTGTCCACGGCTCAGAAGCCGGTGGTCGCCAGGATCTTGATGATGATGTCGCTTCCCGGCGTCGTGATGTCGCTGCGGCGCGGCACCGATGTGAAAAAACGCGGCCGGTACGTCGACGGCGCAGCCGAAATCGCGCTGCACGGGATACTGAAACGATAGAAAGGCTGATGAAACAGTGGTGCAGCCTACGGTGCGGTCGGATACCCGACGCACCCGGAAGCGTCGGATCCAACTGCTGGACGCGGCACTGGAGACGTTCGTCGAGCGGGGATACAGCGATGTCGGGGTCGCCGAGATAGTTGCCCGGATCGGCTGCAGCCACGGCACTTTCTACAACTACTTCGACAACAAGCGCGACGCTCTCGATGCATTGCTGTCACGCGAACTCGCCGAGATGGTCGCGGTGGCCGAGTTGCACCGTCCGCGTCCGCGTACGCGCGAAGAGTTCGTCACCGGCCTCGGTGAGCTGGTCGGACGCCTGCTCGAATACGCGCTCGAGCGCCCGCATGTCTTGACGTTCCTCGCCATGGAGGCCCCGGGCATCGACGCGGCCGCGATGGAGACGTTGGCAGGCAGCTACGCCCAACTGGGCCATCTGTGTGGGCAGTACATCCGCCACGGCATCGAGGACGGCTATCTCCGGGACGGACTCGACATCGACATCGCAGGCGAAGCGGTGCTGTCGTGCCTGATGGGCGCGGTTCTGCCGATCATCTTGGACAACAGTGCGGTGGTCGACATCGATGCCACCGCCGAGACGGTGGTCGAGTTCGTCTGTTACGGGCTGAACGGACTGGACGCGACCACCGCGGCAGGTATCGCTACTGGCCGGTGAACTCGGGGGTTCGCTTCTCCGCGAACGCTTTCGGTCCGATCTTGGCGTCCTTGCTCATGAACACCTTGACGCCGAGTTCGGCGTCGATCTTGAACGCGTCCTTCTCGTGCATGCCCTCGGTGTCGCGAATGGCCTTGAGGATCGCCTGCACGGCGAGCGGCCCGTTCGCGGCGATCTGCGCGGCGATGTCGAGGGCTTTGTCGAGTGCGGTGCCATCGGGCACCACGTGGCCGATCAACCCATAGTCGAGCGCTTCCTGGGCGGTGATGTGCCGGCCGGTGAGCAGTATCTCGGCGGCAACGGTGTACGGGATCTGCCGGACCAGGCGAACTGCACTTCCGCCGAGGGGGTACAGGCCCCATTTGGCCTCGGACACACCGAATTTCGCGCTCTCGCCGGCGACCCGGATGTCGGTGCCCTGCAGGATCTCGGTGCCACCGGCGATCGCGGGACCCTCGACGGCCGCGATGACGGGCTTGGTCACCCTGCGGCCCTTGAGGAGGGAGTCGAGCATGTTCGGATTGAAGCCGCCGCTCTTGAAGGAATCGCCGGGAGCGGACTTGTTCATGTTCTTCAGGTCGGCACCGGCACAGAAGTAGCCGCCCGCGCCGGTCAGGATCACGGTGCGGATCTCGTTGTCCTCATCGGCCTGGTCCCAGGCCTCTCCCATGATGGCCAACATGTCGCCCGACAGGGCGTTGCGGACTTCGGGCCTGTTCATCGTGACGATCAACGTGTGATCGCGCTTCTCGACGAGACAGTGGGGGGCGGAATCAGACATCTGGGCTCCTGAACGATGGCATGACGACGTGACGAAGGCCGTGTGATGCGGATCTCGCCCCGGCCTTGCCACCGAACGGTAACACGTTCTAGTTTTGGGGGTATGGCTTACAACATCGCCGACCTGATCGAGCATGCCGTCGACCTGATGGGCGACCGCGTGGCTCTCGAGACCGACGGCCGCAGCGAGACCTACACAGAACTGGAACAGCGGGCCAACGGGCTGGCGCACACCCTTCGGGCGCTCGGGGTGGCGCCCGGCGAGTCGGTGGGCCTGTACAGCAGAAACGGTATCGAGGCCGTCGAGTCGATGGTCGCGATCTTCAAGGCGAGGGCCGTGATGGTCAACGTCAACTTCCGGTACGTCGAGAGCGAGCTCGAACACATCCTCACCGACTCCGACACCAAGGTGCTCATCGTCGAGCGCCAGTACGTCGACAAGGTTGCGAACGTGTTGTCGAAAGCGCCGAAGCTGCGGGCCGTCATCGTCATCGAAGACGGGTCAGATCTCGACATCTCCGCCGTCGACGGGCTGCCCTATGAGAAGGCGGTTGCCGACGGCGGAACCGAGCGCGACTTCGAGGCGCGGTCGGACGACGACATCTACATGCTCTACACCGGCGGAACCACCGGCAACCCCAAGGGCGTCGTCTGGCGCCAGGAGGATGTGTTCCGGGTACTCGGTGGTGGGATCGACTGGTACACCGGTGAACCCATCAACGACGAGTGGCACTTCGCGAAGACGGGTGCCGAAGGTGGGCAGCTCGTCCGATTCCCGATCCCGCCCTTCATCCACGGTGGTTCCCAATGGGCCGTGTTCCAGGCGCTGTTCGGTGGCGGCAAGGCAATCGTCTATCCGGAGTTCGGGGCGCACCAGACCTGGGAGATCGTCGAACGCCACAAGGTCAACGTCATCTTCATCACCGGAGATGCCATGGGACGCCCCATGATCGACGCTCTCGGCGAGAAGGACTACGACCTCAGCTCGGTGGTGTCGGTGGCATCGTCGGCCGCGCTGTTCTCGGCATCGGTGAAGGATCAGTTCATCGACAAGTTCCCGAATGCGATCATCATCGACGCGATCGGATCCTCGGAGACCGGGTTCTCGGGAATGGGGATCATCTCCAAGGAGACCTCACACAGCGGCGGCGGTCCGCGTGTCAAGGCCGACCTGTCGACAGTTGTTCTGCGCGAGGACGGTTCGATCATCGAACCCGGCAGTGGTGAGATCGGCATCCTGGCCCGAACCGGGCACATCCCGCTGCGGTACTACAACGATCCGGTGAAGTCGGACAAGACGTTCAAGGTCTACAACGGTGTCCGGTACTCCATTCCGGGTGACCAGGCCCGTGTGGAGGACGACGGCACCGTGACGATGCTCGGTCGCGGGTCGGTGTGCATCAACTCCGGTGGCGAGAAGATCCACCCAGAAGAGGTCGAATCGGCCCTCAAGGCCCACCCCGACGTCTTCGACACCGTTGTGGTGGGTGTGCCCGACGAACGGTACGGGCAGCGGGTCGCCGCGGTGGTGGCCACCCGCGACGGTGTCCGACCGTCGCTCGAAGACATCAACAAGATCGCCCGCCAGGACATCGCCGGGTACAAATGCCCGCGCTCGGTGTGGTTCGTCGACGAGATCAAGCGGTCGCCCGCCGGAAAGCCGAACTACCGGTGGGGTACCGAGATCACCGAGTCGCGACCTGCCGACGAAACCCTCTCCACTTCTTCACGAAAGGCCTAACCGGTGCGTACCTCCCTGTCAGACGAGTTCGGGATCGAATACCCGATCTTCGGTTTCACACCGTCGGAGCACGTCGCCGCTGCAATCAGCCGGGCCGGCGGAATGGGCGTGCTCGGTTGCGTCCGGTTCAACGAGGCGGAAGAACTCGACGCCACCCTGGACTGGATGCGCGAGAACACCGACGGCAAACCGTTCGGCGTAGATGTGGTGATGCCGGCGAAGATCCCCACCGAGGGGTCGCAAGTCGACCTCGATTCCATGATCCCGCCGGAGCATCGTGCGTTCGTCGAGCGCACTCTCGACGATCTGGGAGTGCCCCCGTTGCCGGACGGTGACCGGGTGAGTGCAGGCGTTCTGGGCTGGCTGCATTCGGTGGCGCGTTCGCACGTCGATGTCGCGATGACGCATGCCGACAAGCACGGGCAGATCAAGCTCATCGCCAATGCCCTGGGCTCACCGCCCGAGGATGTCATCTCGAATGTGCACTCCCACGGGGTGAAAGTCGCCGCGCTCGCCGGCGCCAAAGAGCATGCCCTGCGCCATGTCTCGGCCGGGGTCGACCTGGTGATCGCGCAAGGGCACGAGGCGGGCGGTCACACCGGTGAGGTGACGTCCATGGTGTTGTGGCCAGAGATCGTTGACGCCGTAGGGGATGCGGCGCACGTGTTGGCAGCCGGAGGGGTCGGCAGCGGTCGTCAGATCGCTGCCGCGCTGGCCATGGGCGCCACCGGGGTGTGGATGGGCACCTACTGGTTGACCGCCGCGGAGTACCAGCTCGGCGTGCGGGGCGCCGGGCCGTCGGTGATCCAGCAGGCGATCCTGAACGCGACGTCACGCGACACCGTGCGCCGCCGCATCTACTCGGGTAAGCCCGCTCGACTGCTCAAGACGAAGTGGACCGACGCCTGGGATGCCGAGAACGCGCCCGAGCCGTTACCCATGCCGCTGCAGAACATCTTGGTGGCCGAGGCACATGCCCGGATCTCGGGTGCCGACGACCCCGGTGTCGTCGCCATGCCCGCGGGTCAGATCGTCGGCCGGATGAATGCCATCACCCCGACCGAAGAACTGATCAAGGGCCTTGTCGACGAGTACGACGCCGCCGTCGATCGTCTGGAGAAGGCCCGCCACTGACCGAACCACAGACGTTTGCCGCAGGGGCGATTCGCGCATCCATCTCATGGAGCGAGAGTCGCCCCTTCGACATCCGACGAGAGGTGAGTCCATGACACGTGACGCCGATCTGAGCCGTTTCATCGAGGCCCAGGAGCCCGTCTACGACCAGGTGGTCGAGGAACTGCGGTCGGGGCGTAAACGCACGCACTGGATGTGGTTCGTCTTCCCGCAGATCGACGGGCTCGCGCAGAGCTCCACGGCAAAGCATTACGCCATCGCCGATCTGCGCGAGGCGCGGGCATATCTCGCGGACGAGGTGCTCGGGCCGCGTCTGTACGAGTGCACCCAGTTGGTTGCCGACATCGACGGGCGGTCTGCCGAGGAGATCTTCGGCCACCCGGACAACCTGAAACTGCGTTCGTCCATGACCCTGTTCGCTCAGGCGAGCGGTACCAACGACGTATTCACAGCCGTCCTGCACAAGTACTTCGGCGGAGAACCCGATACCCGCACACTCGAGCTGCTCGGCTGAGCATGACCTTCGCGGTTCTTTCGTGGTCATCACTGACCTGCGCCTTTGTGCCGACCTGCGACCCGAGATCGGGGTGAGGGCGCCGACCCTTTTCTGGGGACGGGTGTGATCAGATATGGTTCCAGCCATCGGCTCACCGAGTTCCGGGAGTCGTCGGCGCAGGAGGCACAACCATGGCTGCACAGGATCCACCGCTGGTGCTCTCCGAGCGCGTCGAGACCGAGTCCGGCGCCACGTCGCTGATCACACTCAACCGGCCTGACGCGCGTAATGCGCTGACCGGGACGTTGATCGTCGCACTCCGTGAAGCACTTGCCGACGCAGACGCCGACGATTCCGTGCAAGCCGTTGTGCTCACCGGTGCCGACCCGGCATTCTGTGCCGGTGTCGATCTCCGGATGCTCGGTACCGAGGGCGGCTGGGACGAGGTCAACGTTCCTGGCGTGCCACTGGGATTTCCGTGGATACCGCTACACAAACCCGTCATCGGCGCGATCAACGGCGCCACCGTCACCGGCGGACTCGAACTCGCACTTGCGTGCGACATCCTCGTCGCCTCCGAGCGTGCCAGGTTCGCCGACACGCATGCCCGAGTCGGGATGATGCCCGCCTGGGGCCTGACTGCTCGGCTGCCCGCTGCGGTGGGCTGGGGCTTCGCCCGCCGAATGAGCCTGAGCGGCAACTTCGTCGACGCACCGACGGCTCTGCGGGTCGGTCTGGTGACCGAGGTGGTCCCGCACGAAGACCTGTTGTCGTCCGCGTTGTCCCTCGCGGCCGACATCGGCAACAACAACCAGCGCGCGGTCTCGGCGCTTCTCTCGTCGTATCGCGAAACGCAGCAACACGAACTCGACGCGCAGCTGATCACCGAGGAACGCAACTCGGCGGCATGGATGGCAAGTTTCGACCCGGCCCAGGTGGCCGCGGCACGCGACCAGGTGATGAGTCGTGGCCGTCAGCAGATGAATTGAGGAGATCATGGGCAGTCCCATCCAGCGAATGGTGTCGGTGAAACGCGGTCGTACCGGTCGCGCGATCACGTTGCGCGACAAGGTTGTCGTGATCACGGGCGGTGGCCGGGGAATCGGTCTCGCCACGGCAGAACTGCTGCAGGAACGCGGGGCCAAGGTCGTCCTGGGTGACATCGACGAGGAAGTCGTCGGCAAGGCGGCGGCAAACCTCGGCTGCGAGGGTTACCCGCTCGACGTCACCAGCGACGAGTCGTTTGCCGCATTCCTCGACCGGGTCGACAAGGAGTTCGGCCGGTTCGACGTGCTGATCAACAACGCCGGCATCATGCCCACCGGTCCGTTTCTGGAGTTCTCCGACTCCCTGATCAAGCGCAACTTCGAGATCGATCTACTCGCCGTGGTCCGCGGTAGCCGACTCGCGGCGCGCCGGATGGTCGAGCGCGGAGGCGGCCAGATCGTCAACGTGGCGTCGGTTGCCGGACTGGTGCCGCTGCCCGGACTCAGCATCTACAGCGCCGCCAAAGCCGGCGTCATCGCGTTCTCCGAGGCCCTCGACGGGGAATTGAGCATGCAGGGCGTCCGGGTGCTCACGGTGATGCCGAACTTCACCAAGACCGGCCTCATCGACGGGTTGCAGACCACCGCTCTGATGCCTCCCATCGAGCCCGATGACGTTGCGCGCCAGATCGTTCAGAGCATCGAGACCAATCGCGACCGCGTGGTGATCCCGAGGCAGAGCATGGCCACCCTGGGGTGGATGGTGACCCCGCGGTTCCTCAAGAACGTCTACGGCCGACGCTTCGGTTTCGACTCCATGTTCATGGCCTACGACCAGGACAAGCGATCCAAGTACCTCGAGCGGGTCACCCGCAGCTAGCCGATGATGGTGGCTTCGGGTGAGGCCCACCTGGGCGAATGCTCACCCGAACCCACCACTATCGGGGGTTGGCGGCGACGTACTTGAGATCACGGCCTTCGCGCACCCAGGTGGGCGGTGCATCGTCGGAGGCCAACGTGCGTTTGAGGATCTTGAAGGTGTCGGTGCGGGGAAGGTCGTCGACCAACCGAACGCGGGTGGGCCACTGCTTGGGACCGAGGTCTGACTGTGTGGCCAGAAAATCGGTCAACTGGTCGGCCGTGAGTCCCGGCGCCACCAGCGCCGCCGCGAGTTCGTCGCCGACGTCGGCCCTGACGCCGTACACGGCGGCCATGGCGATCGAATCGTGGCGTAGCAGCACCCGTTCGATCGGGCCGGTACCCATGTTCTCGCCGTCCACGCGGACCCAATCACCCAGTCGCCCTGCGAAGTACACGTATCCCCGGTCATCGACATAACCGAGATCGCCGGTGTGATAGATGCCGCCGCGCATGCGTTCGGCGTCGGCGTCGGGATTACGGTAGTAGCCGGTGAACAGTCCGCCACCCGCGCTGTTGACGATCTCTCCGACTGCTTCGTCCGGGTTCAACAGCTCACCGTGCACACCGAATCGGGCTGTCTCGCAGACCGTGCCCGTGTCCGGGTGCCGAACCTCGGTGGGCGGGACCAGGGGACCGAGCGCCTCGGGCGGAGTGTCAGGGGTGCGGGTGATCGAGACGCCACCCTCGGTGGAACCGAACCCATCGATCACCGTGACGTCGAAACGCTCTGTCACCGCAGTGATGTCAGCAGGCGACGCCTCGTTGCCGTACAGGATTCGGAGCGGGTTCTCTTTGTCGTCCGGACGCGGTTCGGTCGCCAGGACGTACGACAGTGGTTTGCCCACATAGTTCGCGTAGGTCGCGCCGAAGCGGCGGATGTCATCCAGGAACGCACTGGCCGAAAACCGTCGGCGCAGGGCGACCGACGATCCGCCCGCCACCGCGACCATCCACCCGGCGATGATCGCGTTCGAGTGGAACATCGGCATGGACAGATAGGCAACGTCTTTCGGTCCCAATCCGAACCTGGCGGACAACATGGAGCCGCCGACGGCGAACTTGCGGTGGCTGCACTGCACCGCTTTGGGGTCCCCGCTGGTCCCCGAGGTGAAGATGAGCATGAGCAATGTGTCGGGGTCGCAGTCCCTGAACGTCACGGGTGCATCCACGTGGGGCTCGTGCAGCCGGGACCATTGCGGGGAGTCGACGTCCAGAACGTGAACTCCGTCCAGATCGACATCGGCCAGCAGGCCCGCGGTCGCGTCCTCGACGATGACCACCTGACAGTCCGCGGTGGCGATGTCCCCGGCCAGTGCGGCGCCGCGCCGAGTTGGATTGAGGCCCACGATCACGATCTCGCCCATCACAGCGGCCGCGAGCAGGTAGCTGAACTCCGGGATGTTCTCGAGCAGAAGCGCAACATGCCGTGGCTTACCCGGTTCGAGCAACCCGTCGAGCGCGGCCGCCCTTGCCGCAGACAGGCGCAGATGGTCACGCCAACTGATGAATTCGTTCTCGAAGTACAGCCCCGCATCGTCGACGTTCGCGAGCGGCGCCAGCATTTCCCCTACCGTGCCGGGACCATCTGCCATCGTCAGGCGGGTTCGGCGGCGAGAGCCGCGCCGATGCGCCGCAATTGGACAGGCGCCGATCCGAGCGCGAACTCGTTCTGCTTGGCGTGCAGGAAGTAGCGGTGCAGCGGATGGTCGACATCGATACCGACGCCACCGTGCACGTGGACAGCGGTGTGTGCCACCCGGTGGCCGGCATCGGCGGCCCAGAACTTGGCCGTGGCAAGCTCTTTGCCCGCTTCGAGATGTTCGGACACCATCCAGGCGGCTTGCAGGGTGGTCAGCTTGAGTCCGCGGACGTCGATGTAGGCGTCGGCGAGCCGCTGCGCGACAGCCTGGAACGACCCGATCGCCCGGCCGAACTGTTCACGCTCGCGACCGTAGTCTGCCGTGAGTTCCAGAGCCCGTTCGAGCACCCCGGTTTGTTCGGCACACAGGGCCAGCGTCATCCGGTCGCGGAGAAAGGCGACCGCAGCAGTGCCGGCGGATCCGAGCACGCGGGAGCGATCGACCCGGACCCCGTCGAGTTCCACTGCGTCGCTGGGTGTCAACCCGGTGGACGGGGTGGGTGTGATGGTGACACCCGGGGTCGTGGCATCCACCACGAACAGCAAAACTCCCTCGGGGCCCTGCGCGTTGACCACCACGGCATCGGCGATTTCGGCGTATGGCACATTCACTTTGAGGCCTCGAAGAACCCAGTCGTCTCCCTCGGCGGTGGCCGTGGCGGCCGGCTCGAGTGGGTCGTCGGCGAGATCCTCATCGAGCGCCACCGTGATCAGCTTCTGACCCGACACCAGATCCGTGAGCCACTGCTGCTTGAGGGCGTCGGTCCCGAACTCGGCGATGGCGGGGATCGCGGCAATGGCAACCGGTCCGAAGGGAACCGGGGCCAGAACTCGGCCGAGTTCTTCGGCCACCGCCACGTTGTCGACGATGGTGAGCCCCGCGCCACCGACCTCTTCGGCGAGTTCGACTCCGAGTAGCCCGGAGGACGCCAGCTGCGACCACAACTCTCGGTCGAAGGCGACCGTGGTGGCCCCAGCCGAGGTGTCACCCTGCAGTTGGACGAGGCGGTCCGTGGTCACCAGCTTCTTGGCGATGTCGCGGGTGAGCCCGGCGAGATCGGTGGTCTGTTCACTGCGATGAAAATCCATGGTGTGCTTCCTGATTCCTCGGTGAGACGGTGGCGCCGCCGGAAATGGTGCCTGCCAGGGTCGGTTCGGTGGCGATCCGGACCGGTCAGCGGCGGGCGGGGGGCTGGCCGAGGGCGAGCATCGCGATGATGTCGCGCTGGATCTCGTTGGTGCCGCCGCCGAAGGTCAGGATCAGCGATGAGCGGTGGAAACGTTCGAGTCGACCACGCAGATGTGTGCCTGCGCTGCCCTGACGCAGTGTCGCCGAAGGCCCCAGGACCTCCATCAGCAAACGGTAGGCCTCGGTGGCGAACTCGGTGCCGAAGACCTTGGTGGCCGAGGCGTCCGCGGGCGAAGGTGATCCGCCCCCGGTGGCCTCGGAGGCGATGTTCCAGTTGATCAGCTTGAGGAACTCCACCTTGGCGTGCACCTTGGCGAGATTCATCTGCACCCACTCGTTGTCGATGACCCGCTGGCCACGAGCATCTTTGGTGTTCTGCGCCCATTCGATCGTCTCGCGCAAGGCGGTCTGAATCGGTGCGGCGCTACAGAGTGACACCCGTTCGTTGTTCAGCTGGTTGGTGACCAGCGGCCAACCGCCGTTGAGTTCACCCACCAGGGCGTCGGCGGGTACCCGGACGTTCTCGTAGTAGGTGGCGCTGGTGTCCACACCGGACATGGTGTGCACAGGTGTGTAGGAGAAGCCCTCGACGTCGGTCGGGACGATGAGCATCGAGATGCCCTTGTGTTTCTTCGCCTCCGGGTCGGTACGGCAGGCCAGCCAGATGTAGTCGGCGTACTGGATGAGGCTGGTCCACATCTTCTGGCCGTTGATGACGAAGTCATCGCCGTCGCGGACGGCGGTGGTGCGCAGCGACGCGAGGTCGGTGCCTGCGCCTGGTTCGGAGTAGCCGATGGAGAAGTGCACGTCGCCGGACGCGATCGGCGGCAGGTACTTTGCCTTTTGCTCTTCGGTGCCGAAGTGCATGATCGTCGGCGCCACGGAGTTGATGGTCAGGAACGGCACCGGTGCTCCGGCGATCGCCGCCTCGTCGGTGAAGATCAGCTGATCCATCATCGAACGATCCTGGCCGCCGTACTCTTTGGGCCAGCCCAGCGCCAGCCAGCCGTCGCGCCCCATCTCGCTGACGACCTCGCGGTAGACGTTGCCCTCGCCGAACTCGCCAGATGTGGATGAGAGTGCCGCTCGCCGCTCCGGCGTGATCAACTTGGAGAAGTACGCCCGGAGTTCGCGCCGAAGTTCCTGTTGCTGGTCGGTGTAGGCAATACGCATCGGTGCTCCAAGGTTTCGGGTGCGCGTGGGAGCCGACCGGACCAATCCGGTCGCACTCTTCTATAACACGTTCTAACCTGTAAGTTGGCTGCCCGTCAACAAGTGGCCACCGTGGCCAGGCGATGGAAGGAAACTCATCTCATGAAGATCAAAGCCGATTTCGATCTCTGCGAGTCCAACGGTGTGTGCGTGGGGATGGCGCCGGACGTTTTTGATCTCGACGACGACGACTACCTGGTGATTCTTCAGGAGGACGTTCCCGAAGAGCGTCGCGAGGAGATGCGCCAGGTGGTCGGCAGCTGCCCCAAGTCGGCCCTGTCGATCGAGGAATGACCGGCGGTTGCGGGCGTGTGTCGGATCGCTCGCAACCTGTGAATATCTTCAAACATTTGGCACAGAGTGAGAACACGTTCTACATTTGCGAGCAGACGTAGCCGGGAACCGAGGCCTGTGAGTGCGGTCCCGCGCAGCAACGCCGAGATGGAGGACGTTCGTGAGTGATCTGGATGGTCGCGTAGCCGTTGTGACCGGAGCTGGTGCGGGCCTGGGTCGCGCCGAGGCGATCGGCCTCGGTGCACTCGGCGCCACGGTGATCGTGAACGACCTCGCCGGCGCCCTGGACAAGAGCGACGTGCTCGACGAGATCAAGGCCGCCGGCGGGGTGGGAGTGCCTGTCGCCGGCGACATCTCGGATTCTGCGACGACCACCGAGATCATGCGGGTCGCCACCGAAGAACACGGTGGCCTGCACGTCGTGATGAACAACGCCGGTCTCGTACGGGACAAGATGTTGTTCAACATGACCGACGACGACTGGGATCTGGTGATCCGCGTGCACCTGCGTGGTCACTTCCTGATGAGCCGCAACGCAGGCGCGTACTGGCGAGGTCAGTCCAAGAAGGCCGGCGAGCCGGTGTTCGGCCGGCTGATCAACACCTCGAGCGAAGCCGGACTGACCGGTCCTGTCGGACAGGCCAATTACGGTGCGGCAAAAGCCGGTATCACCTCGCTGACCTTGACGGCCGCGCGCGGGCTGTCCGCTTATGGTGTGCGTTCCAACGCCATCTGCCCCCGTGCCCGCACGGCCATGACCGAGGGCACTTTCGGTGAGGCGCCCGACGGCACCGTCGATCCTCTGTCCACCGACCACGTGGTCACCCTCGTGCAGTACCTTGCCGGCCCGGACTCCGATGGGGTCAACGGTCAGGTGTTCGTCGTCTACGGTCCAAAGGTCACCCTGATGGCGGCGCCCACGGTGGAGCAGACGTTCGAGGCGGGCGGCGACGCCTGGGACCGATCGGATCTCTCCAAGACGATGTCCGAATACTTCGTCGGACGCGATCCGGACGCCACGTTCTCGGCCGGCAAAGCGCTGTTCGGTTAGCGCCGCAAACCTTCTTGACCGGGGGTTTCGACACTCCCTGTGAACGCTTCGCATAAGCCGATTTGAGCAACTGGACATGTGATAAGTTCGCGACGAACCACCTGGAACTGCAGAAATCCGTCACGGATCGGACCGGTGGAACGTGTTATAAAACGAAGACGTCGGGGATGGCTTCGAAGGGGAAAACTTCCTAATTGACAGTCTGACGATTCGTCCACATCGGAACTAGAACACGTTATGATCGAGCAGCCTCGTTCGATCCGGGTCTTTGCCGCAGTTAAAGGAGAGTTGGTGAACCGTAGACTGGCTGTCCCGTTCGAGAGCGTGGGCGATTTCGTGGCGATGAGCGTCAGCGCGGCCCGTGAACTCTTCCGCCCGCCGTTCCAGTGGCGCGAGACAATCGAACAGTCGTGGGCGATCGCCCGGGTGTCGATGGTCCCCACCGTCCTCGTGGCGATCCCGTTCACCGTTCTGGTGAGTTTCACCCTCAACATCTTGCTTCGCGAGCTCGGCGCACAGGACCTCTCCGGCGCAGGCGCGGCACTGGGCACCATCACCCAGATCGGCCCGATCGTCACCGTGCTGATCGTGGCAGGCGCCGGCGCCACAGCCATCTGCGCCGACCTCGGAGCCCGCACGATCCGCGAGGAGATCGACGCGCTCCAGGTTCTGGGCATCGACCCGATCCACCGCCTCGTCGTTCCCCGCGTGATCGCCTCCACGATGGTGGCCATCCTGCTCAACAGCCTGGTGTGCACCATCGGCATCGGCGGTGGATTCGTCTTCTCGGTGTACCTCCAGGACGTGAACCCGGGTGCGTTCATCGCGAACCTCACTCTGCTCACCGGTTTTCCGGAACTGATGATCTCGATGGTGAAGGCGGCGCTCTTCGGACTGGCGGCCGGACTCGTCGGCTGTTACCGCGGTCTGCACGTTGCGGCGGCGCCAAGGGTGTGGGCGACGCAGTCAACGAAACCGTGGTCTATTCGTTCATGGCGTTGTTCGTGGTGAACGTGGTCGTCACCGCCGTGGGCCTCAAAGCGACGGCAGGGTAGCAGCGATGATTCTTCCGGAAACCGTCCGACTACGCTCAACTCGCGTGGCGTTCAAACGAGCCAGCGGTGGTTGGGACCGGATCGGCGACCAGGCGTTCTTCTACTGGGACAGTCTGATCAGCATCCCCCGTGCCGTCCGCGGCTACAAGAAGGAGACGCTCCGGCTGATCGCCGAGATCAGCATGGGTTCAGGTGCTCTCGCGATGATCGGCGGCACCGTTGTCGTCGTCGGGTTCCTCACCCTGTTCACCGGCGGAACCATCGCGGTGCAGGGCTACAGCTCGCTGTCGAACATCGGTGTCGAAGCCCTGACCGGATTCTTCTCGGCGTTCATCAACGTCCGTATCGCCGTCCCGGTCATCGCCGGCATCGGTCTGGCCGCCACGATCGGGGCCGGTGCCACGGCGCAGCTCGGCGCCATGCGGGTCAGCGAAGAGATCGATGCCCTCGAGGCGATGTCCATCGCATCCATCCCGTACCTGGTCAGCACGCGCATCGTCGCCGGACTGATCGCGATCATCCCGCTGTACTCACTGGCGTCGGTGGCCTCGTTCCTGGCAAGCCGATTCGCAACGGTCTTCTTGTACGGGCAGTCCTCGGGCGTCTATGACCACTACTTCTCGACATTCCTCATATCCACCGACATCCTCTGGTCGTTTGTGCAGGCGATCTGTATGGCCGTGGCCGTCATGATGATTCACACCTACTACGGCTTCAACGCCTCCGGCGGACCTGTCGGGGTCGGCATCGCGGTCGGTAACGCGGTGCGCGCCTCACTCGTCGTCGTCGTGGTCATCACGTTGCTGACATCACTGGCGATCTACGGCATCGACGGAAAGTTCAACCTTTCGGGGTAGCCATGTCACAGAGAATCGAACGACCCCAATGGGCCAAGAAGCTCGCGGCCACCTGCATGGTGGTGGCGTTGATCGCCGTCTGCGCGCTGGCCGGTCTGCAGTTCCTGGGCAGCTTCT
This sequence comes from Williamsia sp. DF01-3, assembly GCF_023051145.1. Lineage (NCBI taxonomy): Bacteria > Bacillati > Actinomycetota > Actinomycetes > Mycobacteriales > Nocardiaceae > Williamsia > Williamsia sp. DF01-3. The sequence goes on along the minus strand of NZ_JALKFS010000005.1, from coordinate 4,730,975 downwards.
CCTCGACGGTGCCGGTGACGTTGACCGCTGATCGTGCCGGTCTGGTGATGAACCCCGACGCCAAGGTGCGACTTCGTGGCGTGGTGGTCGGCCGGGTCGGTGACATCAGTGAATCAGCCGACGGCGTGACGCTGAAGCTGAACATGAACCCCGACCAGCTGAAGTACATCCCGGCGAACGTCCGCGCGGACATCAAGTCCAACACGGTTTTCGGTGCCAAATCGGTCAACCTCGAGATTCCCGAGGACCCGTCCAAGGCGCGGCTCTCGCGCGGTTCGACGATCGAAACCGACCACGTCGTGGTGGAACTGAACACCATCTACCAGCGTCTGGTCGACGTGCTCGCCGAGGTGCAGCCGGAGAAACTGAACGCGACCATCGGGGCCATCGACACCGCCCTGTCCGGCCGGGGTGAGGAAATCGGCCAAGGATTCGCCGACCTGTCCGATCTGCTCCGCAAGACCAACCCGCACCTCGATGCCCTCAGCCGCGACATCGAGGCCGGCGCCGAGTTCACCAATGTCTATGCCGATGCGATGCCTGATCTGCTCAAGGTTGTCGAGAACTTCACGTTCACCGGAAACACGTTGCTGGACAAGTCGTCCGACCTCGACGCACTCCTGATGAACGTCACCGGAATGGCAGACACGATCAACGGGGTGATCGCACCGTCGAAGGCGACGATCATCTCCACCCTGTCCAACCTGAACCCCACCGCCGCTCTGCTCGGCTACCAGGCCCCCGGCTGGCCTGCTTCATCACCTCCACCGCGGCGGCAGGGCAAAAGGCCCTCCCGGTGTTCGGTATCGAAACCGGCTACGTGGCCTTGAACGCCGGACTGTTGCCGGGCAAGGAACCGTACCGGTACCCCGAAGACCTGCCCCGCGTGAACGTGGACGGCCCGCCGACTTGCCAGGACGGTTTGAGCGACCCGGATTCCGCGGCGCACACCGACTTCTACGTCGGCGACAACGCAGCGTTCCCGTATCAGCCACGTACGACCGCAAAAGCTGATCCCACCAAGCTCTTTCAGGTCATGTTCGGACCGGTGCCCCGTGGTTGAGGCATATGAGGTCCCGTCGATGACCCAGCAGAACAGGAAGGTGTGAGGTGGCGGTCTCGAGAGAGCGCGCGTTTCGCGCCACCGTCATCAAGCTGGGCAGCTTTGCCGTGGTGATGGTGCTCATCTTCGTGGTGCTCGTCGTGGTGTTCAGCCAGTACCGGGGTGGGTCCAGTTTCGGGTACAAGGCCACCTTCACCAGTGCCTCGCAGCTCAAGTCAGGAAGCAAGGTCCGCATCGCGGGTGTCGAGGTGGGCAAGGTGGGCTCTGTCGGCCTCAACCCGGACAACGAAGCCGTCGTCGAGTTCGATGTGAACGAGAAGTACCGCCTACCGAAGTCGGCTCGGGCGCTGATCCGTTACGAGAACCTCACCGGCGACCGTTTCCTGGAGATCCAGGAAGGTACCGGGGACCCCTCGGCTCTGATCGGTGACGGCGGATCCATCCCGATCGGTCAGACCGAGCCGGCTCTCGACCTCGACAAACTGCTCGGCGGGTTCAAGCCCCTCTTCCGCACACTGAATCCAGAAGAGGTCAACGAACTCTCCGCGTCGCTCATCCAGGTGTTCCAGGGCCAGGGACCCGCGTTGAGTGAGTTGCTGCGCAACACAGCAACATTCACCGACTCGCTGGCCGATCGCGATCAACTGATCGGGCAGGTGATCGACAACTTGAACACGACGCTGGGCACGATCGACGCCGACAACGCCGGCTTCGACAGTTCGCTCGACCAACTCCAGTTGCTGATCTCCGGGCTGGACTCACAACGCAACGTGATCGGCGAGGCGGTGACAAACGCCTCCGAAGTCACCAACGACCTCAACGACGTGCTGGCCACCAATCGTGCCGACCTCAAGTCCATGATCACGGCCACCGGCGAGGTCTCGGACGAGGTGCTCAAGGGTGAGCCCTACGTCCGCGGGCTGATCAGCCGACTGCCAGGAGACTTCAAGGCACTGTCGAATCTGGGCAGTTACGGTGCGTGGCTGCAGATCTGGCTGTGTCAGGTCAACTTGATCTTCACCGCTCCCGGCGGTCAGGAAATCGTGTGGAACAACATCGACACCACCGGTGTGAAACAGAACCCGGGTGGGAGGTGTGATCCTCGATGATGGCAGCACTGTTCAAAGGTCAGCGGACCACCGCGGACGAAGCGGATGAGGCCCGCCGCAAGAAGCGTGGCGAACCTGACCGCGCTCGTGTCGGATTCATCGGTGTGCTCATCGCCGCTCTCGTCGTGATCGTCGCGCTGCAGATGGACAAGTTGCCGTTCCTGGCAAACGGCAGCGTGTACACGGCGTACTTCGACGACGCAGGCGGCCTCGCCAGCGGCGACATCGTGGTGGTCTCCGGTGTCGACGTGGGCGCCGTCCAGGGCATAGCGCTGGCGGACACCGATGACGGCAAGAAGGCCAAGGTCACCTTCAACATGAGGGACACGGTCCGGGTGGGCGCCGACAGCCAGGCTGCCATCAAGACCGAAACCGTCTTGGGCAGGCGCAATCTCACGTTGATCCCGCACGGCACCGGGCAGCTCAAGCCGGGCGACGAGATCAGCAGTCGCAACACGGTGGCGCCCTACTCCCTGACCGACGCGCTCGAGGGTGCTACCGACACGATCGCCGAGACCGATACCGAACAACTCAATGACGCGTTGAACACGTTGACCGACACGTTCTCCGACACCCCGGAATCGGTCCGTTCCGCCGTCGATGGTGTGGCGCGTCTGTCCAAGGCGATCGCCGACCGCGACGAGTCGCTGGACCAATTGCTCAGTCGCGCATCGTCTGTCACCGACGTCATCGCCAAACGCAGTGGTCAGATCAACACGCTCTTGACCGATGCCAACGCGTTGCTCGGCGAGTTGCAGGCCCGACGGTATGCGCTCGGACAACTGATCTCCGGCACCGAGAACGTGACCGCCCAGATCAGTGGATTCATCAACGACAACAATGCCCAGCTCAAGCCGGTACTCGAGAAGCTGAACGGTGTTCTGGCGATCCTGCAGGACAACCAGGAGACGCTGGCGCAGACCCTCGACGAACTCGGCCCCTACGCCAACACACTCGGCGAAGCGGTGGCGAGCGGCCCGTATTTCTCATCGCTCGTCGGCATCCCGACCTTCGGCGACTACACCGAGGTGTTCTTGAACATCATGCAGCAGAAGTACCCTGAGGCCTACCGCGCCTTCCAGTACGCGTTCCCGATCCCGCCGGTCATCTCCACCCGACCGGATGCGGCCAATGACCCGAACTCGACGATCGCGCCGGCTCCGCCGCCCCGCTACCCAGGACCGAACGGGTGATGGGCATGGGACGGTTGAGCAAGCGGTTCTGGCAGGCGATCGCCATCGTCGTGGCCGTGGTGATCGTGCTGGTGGTGGTCTATGTGGGCTTCCAGAAGGTGGCGTACAAGACCTACACCGCCTATTTCGCGAGCGTGAACTCGATGTATGAGGGCGACGCCGTGAAGATCCTCGGCGTCACCGTCGGGTCGGTCAGCAAGATCACCCCTCGCGACGGCGACGTGAAGGTGGAGTTGAAAGTCGACCGCGACCAGACGATCCCGGCCGACGCCGAGGCGCTGGTGGTCGCGCAGTCACTGGTGTCTGGCCGTTTTGTCCAGCTGACCCCGGTGTACGAGGGTGGTCCGGCGTTGAAGGACGGGGGAGCGATCCCGATGGAACGCACGGCCGTTCCCGTCGAGTGGGACGACATCAAGTCCGAATTGACCAAACTGACCGAGGCCGTGGGCCCAGACGGAGCCGATCCGGGCTCGGTGGCCAGGGCAGTCGATGTCGCGGATGCGAACCTCGAAGGCAACGGCACCGCCCTTCGCCAGTCATTGCAACAACTTTCGGATGTGACCAGCACGCTGGCCGACGGTCGCGACGACTTGTTCAACACGATTCGAAATCTGCAGGCGCTGACCGAGGCGCTGTCGCAGAGTCACGAACAACTGGTGCAGTTCAACGGGCGAATCGCATCGGTCAGTCAGGTGCTGGCCGACAACTCCGAGAGTCTGAACGGTGCGCTGACCAACCTCGACACAGCACTCAGTGACGTCAAGAGCTTCATCGACACCAACGGCGCCACCCTCAGTGATTCGGTCGCTCGGCTCGGTGACGCCACCAACGTGCTCGCGCAGAAGGACGAAGAGATCAGGGGGCTGCTGCACTCGGGTCCGACCCAGCTGTCGAACTTCTACAACATCTACAACCCCCTGCAAGGGTCTCTGTCGGGCATCTTCGGTCTCGGCATGGGCGGCAACCTGATCAATCTGCTGTGCGGCACGATCCAGGCGAACGACCGCCCCGGACAGGAGGGCGACGTCGAGAAGTGCGTCGACGTGCTGGCCCCGGTTCTGGCGTCGATCTCCATCAATTACCCGCCAGCACTGATCAACCCGGTGACCGGCATCGACGCCCGACCCGACCAGATCCAGTACCAGAACGCCAGTGTCAAAGCCCGGGCGCAGCAGAGTATCCGCGATCAGGATGCCGAGACCCGCAAGAAGTACAACAACCCCGGCCTCGCACAACTCCTCGTCCCGTTCGGCGGTGAGGGCTGATGCGCACCGGTTCGTCGCGAAAGTCGGCCCTTCGCACCGTTTTCGGGGCCGTGGTGGTCAGTTCGGCCCTGGTGGCCTCGGGGTGCTCGTTCGACGGGCTGAACTCGTTGCCTGTGCCCGGTGCCGAGGGAACAGGCGCGGGTTCGTACGAACTGACCGCGCTGATCCCGAACGCGGCCAATCTGGTTCAGAACGCACCGGTGCTCATCAACGACGCGACCGTCGGCAGTGTCGGCAAGATCGAGGTGAAGAACTGGCAGGCCGAGTTGACGCTTCGGCTGAACAAGGGGACGCAGGTCCCGGTCGGCTCCTACGTCATGGTCGGCCTCACCAGCGTGCTCGGCTCGCTGAACCTGCAGATCGTGCAGCCCGAGGACGCGGACAAGGGGACGATCGCGCCCGGCGGCCAGATCCCGGCGGCGGACTGCCCTGAGCAGTCCAACATCGCCCAGCCGACCAACGCCGAGCCCATCCCCGACATCAACTCGGCGCAGCAGGTGTCCGCGTGTACGTATCCGACCACCGAGCAGGTTCTCAGCTCACTGTCGGTGGTCCTGAACGGCGGCGGACTTGCGCAGGTCGGTGACATCGTCCATGAGCTCAACACCGCCATGGCCGGGCGGCAGGACGTGCTGCGTGATCTGGTGCCGCGTCTGAACACGCTGGTCGGCGAACTGAACGTGCAGCGCGAGAACATCATCCGGGCGATGGAAGGCCTGGATCGACTCACCGGCCAGATCAACGAGCAGACCCCGGTGGTCGAACGGGCGCTGGCCGACGGTCCACGGATCCTGAAGCTGCTCGTCGACCAACGGGTGAACTTCACCGATGCGCTGGGCGCCCTGAGTCGGATGAGCCGCACCACGGACGACATCTTGAAGGCGAACTCCGAGGACATCCAGGTGGTTGTCAGCAACCTCGTCCCGGTGCTCGATCAACTGCAGTCCACCGGTCCCTCGTTGACTCAATCGTTGGGAATCCTGCTCACCTTCCCGTTTGCCGAGTCGGCGATTCCGCAGGTGGTCCGCGGCGACTATCTCAACGCCGTGATCAACCTCGACCTCACATTCGGCAGGTTGCAGCGTGGTGCGCTCGCGAGTGTTGGTGTCGCGAGCCAGTTCTACGGTCCCGAAGGGATGTTCGGTAAGCCGGCCGGCGCCGCGGGCAGAGGTGACGATCCCTTCACCGGACCTCTCGCCGATGCCCCGCCTGAGACGAGTCCGACACTTCCGGTTGCGCCCCAACCGGAGACACCTGCCGCCGATCGGTCACCTACCGGGGAGGAGGGCCCATGAGGATCACACCGTTTGTCCGCATGCAGCTGATCATCTTCTCGATCGTGACGACTTTGGCCATCATCGCCGTCGCCGTGTTCTACATCCGGGTGCCCAGCATGGTCGGCGTCGGCGAATACAACGTCGAGGTGGAGTTGCCCAGTACCGGCGGTCTCTACCAGAACGGCAACGTCAGCTACCGCGGGGTCGACGTGGGCAAGGTGCAGTCGGTGACCTTGACCGAAGAGGGTGTGACAGCAAAACTCTCGATCAACTCGGACACCAAGATCCCCGACAACTCCACCGCATCGGTGCACAGTGTCTCGGCGGTCGGCGAGCAGTACCTCGAGTTCATGCCGAAGCCGGGCGTCGAGTCGACCGGCAATCTGCAGGACGGTGCCGTGATCGAGGGCGGTACGGTCCCCGTCGAGGTCGGCACGCTGCTCGACCAGGCCAACGGGCTGCTCGAACGGGTCCAGGACACACAGCTGCGCCGGGTGATGGACGAGGCCTTCAACGCATTCAACGGCACGGGTGAGGACCTGCAGCGACTGCTGGACTCGATGGCCCTGCTCGTGGGTGACGCGAACAAGAACTCGGATGCCATCGTCAAGCTCATCGAGCAGGCGGCGCCGTTGTTGGAGACGCAGACGGCGACGGTGGACGACATCCGCGCCTGGACTTCGAATCTTGCCAAGGTGACAGATCAGCTGCGGGCCAACGACCCTCAACTGAGGGACATCCTGCAGAAGGGCCCTGGGGTCGCAAAGCAGACCCAGGAACTGTTTGCGTCGATGAACCAGACGCTGCCCCTGATGTTCTCGAACCTGAACACCACTGCTCGCACCCTTGCGATCTACCACCCGAACCTCCGGCAGATCGTGGTGATCTACCCTCGGTTGATCGCCTCGCTCATCACCGCACTGAACACCGAAGACGCACGTAACGGCGCCAACGTCGACTTCGCGCTGGGATTCCAGGATCCGGGTACCTGCACGGTGGGCTACCTGCCGATGACCCCGGACCGCAACGCTTCGGCTCAGACCCCCCGTGAACTGCCACCCGGAATGTTGTGCCGGGTGCCGCAGGATTCCAATCTCGGTGTGCGCGGTACCCGTAACTTCCCGTGCGTGGAGATCCCCGGCCGCCGGGCGTCGACGCCGGCGGAGTGCCGGACCGGCTACGTTCCCATCGGTGAGAACGTTCCCCTGCCGCGCGGTTTGCCGGGAATTGATGTGCCGCAAGGGTTCCTGACCAGTGCCGGACCGGGCGCCGACGACGGTAGCCCGTCGGTGTACGCCACGACCTACGATCCGGTCAGCGGCGACTACATCGGTCCCGACGGAAAAACCTACAATGCCGGAACCGGGTCTGCGACGACCCAGGGCGATTCTGGTACGAGTGGTGGAACCGGTACAACGGGTACCGGGGCGCAACCGCAGGAAGACAACAGCCAATGGCAGAGCCTGATCACGGGAACCGTGAGGTGACGGGACCCGGAGACGAAGCGGAGCGGAGCTCGACCGATAGTTCCGGAGACGAAGCGGAGCGGAGCTCGACCGATAATCCCGGAGACGAAGCGGAGCGGAGCTCGACCAGCGGGTCCGGAGACGGAGCGGAGCGGAGCTCGACCAACAGTCCCGGCGACGAGGCAAAGCGGAAGCGTCGGAGAGCGAGCCGAGCTGCAGGGCCTCCGCAGGATGTCGGGAAGACTGAGCCGGCGACGAATCCAGGTGTAGCGGACGGGCAGGCCCCGGGCGATGCGCCTTCTTCCGCAGACAAACCGGGCAAGGTGAAGCCGACCGGAAAGCCGGTCAAGTCCGCGCCGGTGGGACGCAAGCGTAAGTCAGCGCCCACTCCGCCGGCGTCCAAAGCCGCGGCCGCGTCTGACGAGGTCGGCGGGTCTACGGGATCGTCCACGGACGACGACGCCGTCGTGTCGACGGGGGTTTCCTACCGCGAACGTCGATCGGCGGCTCGCGGGGACTCCGGCCGGCCACGGAAGACCAAGGGGCGGGTCGGCAAAGCGGATCGGCCTTCCACGGCTGCGAAGAAGCGTGTGGGCCTGCGCGGAATGGGTGTGGTCCTGGCTGCGATCACCGCCGTCGGTCTGATCGCCGCAATGGCTGTGGCGTCCACCCTGTTCGTGTTGGGCACCAAGAAGATCGATGACCGCAATGAATTGCGGGCTGAGTACTCGGCTTTCGCGCGGCAGATGGTCACCAACCTGACAACCTTGAATCCGCAGAACATCGATGGCGCGATCAAGTCTTTTCAGGACGACACGAGTGGCAAGGCGATGGAGCAGGTCGGCCAATCCGTCCAGCAGACCGTCAACATGATCAAGTCCGAGAACGTGTCGACCAAGGGCGCGGTGATCTCCGAGGCCGTCACTGCGAGTGACAGCAGTACCGCGTCGGTGATCATGGTCTTCAGCTGGGAGATGAACCAGCCCAACGTCACTGATCAGCAAACGGTGTTGCAGGTGTTCAGATGGAAGTTGGAGATCACGCGTATCAACGGTGAACTCAAACTCACCAACGTCGAGTGGGTGACCTAGATGTCGCGTCGATTCTTGTTGTGGACGGTGTCAGTGCTGACCGTCTGTCTGCTGGTGGCCGGTGCCATCATCACGACGATCGTGGGTCTGGACTACCGAGACACCAAACTCGCCGAGGACGCCCGCGGCGAGGCGCTGGAGGCAGGCAAACAGACAGCGACATTGATGTTCGGCTACCAACCCGACAATGTCGAGCAGCATGTGGCCGATACGCGGAAGTCGTTGTCGGGCCCGGCTGAGCAGCAGTACGACGAGATCATCAAAGAGGCGAACCTTGTTGCGGAAGTGCAAAAGCAACAGGTCAAATCCGAGGTGTCCATTCAGGACGCCGGTGTTGTCACGTCGAGCCGCGACAAGGCGTTGCTGCTGATCTTCATGAACCAGTCGGTCACCAAAGGCGGTAAGGATTTGGTGTCGGTCAACGCCAGTCGGCTGCAGTACTCGATGGAACGGTCCGGCGACAAATGGCTGGTGACCAACATCGACATCCTCACCGACGATTCGGTGAAGGCCCGACTGGCGGAAGAGGGCGACAAGCCCGGTGCGTCGTCGGTGCCGGTTCCGGCGCCATCGGAACCTGCGCCTGCCCAGAGCCCGGCACCTGTCGAGACGTCGGCGCCCACTCCCTGAGCGGTACTAGCCCTACTCATCAGTCAGGCCCCCCGATCGTGGATCGGGGGCCTGACTGATGTTCGAGGTTCTGGCATTTCCTCCGGTTTCGGTTACTTCCTCCGACTGCAACCGGAGGGTCTGACTGCAGTCGGAGGAAGTGCGAACTAAGCGGTCGGATCGTAACCCATCGGGAGGATGACCGACTTGTGCTCGAGGTACGACTCGAGCCCTTCCGGACCGTTTTCGCGCCCGATGCCTGAGTTCTTGTAACCACCAAACGGTGATCCCGGGTCGATGGCGTACCAGTTGACGCCGTACGTGCCGGTGCGGATCTGTGCGGCGATTTCCAAGCCGTGCTCGACATCGGCGGTCCACACCGTGCCGGCGAGGCCGTAGTCCGAATCGTTGGCGATTGCGACGGCTTCTTCTTCGGTGTCGTAATCGATCACAGAGATCACCGGACCGAAGATCTCCTCGCGGGCGATCGTCATGTCGTTGGTGACACCGGTGAAGATGGTCGGGCTCAGGTAGTAGCCGGACTCGAGGCCCTCGGGGCGGGTGCTGTCGAGAACAGCTGTGGCACCAGCCTCTTTGCCCTGACGGATGTAGTCCTCGACCTTACCGCGCTGCTTCTCGGTGATCAGTGGTCCGAGCTGGGCCTCCGGATCGTCGGGGAGGCCCGGCTTGAGCAGCTTCGCCGCTTCGACCATGGCGTCGACGATCTCGTCCCGCTTGGCGCTCGGAACCAGGACGCGGGTCTGCGCAACACACGCCTGCCCCGTGTTCATCAGACCGGTGAAGGTGAGCATGCCGGCGATCTCGGCCGGGTCGGCATCGGCGAGCACGATGGCCGCTGACTTGCCGCCCAGTTCCAGCGAACAGCGCTTGAGCTGCTCGCCGCATGCTGCACCGATTGCCTTACCTGCGGCGGTGGAGCCGGTGAAGGTGATCTTGTCGACGTCGGGGTGTGCGACAAGCGCTTTGCCCGTGTCGGGTCCGCCGGGAACGACGGAGAGCACGCCTTCGGGTAGGCCGGCCTCGGTGAACAGTTCGGCGATCACGTTGGCCGACAACGGTGTTTCCGGGGCGGGCTTGAGAACCACAGAACAACCGGCCGACAATGCGGGTCCGAGTTTGTTGCAGATCAGGAACAGTGGCACATTCCATGCGGTGATCGCGCCGACGACGCCGACGGGCTCACGGGTGATCTGCGTCTTCCCGAACAGGCCGTCGCGGTACTCGTGCCAGGTGTAATTGACTGCGGCCTTGGCGTATTCGCGGAGCACGCCGGTCGCCGGGAGCTGCTGCAAGGTGGCGACGGCTGACGGGGGCGCCCCCATCTCCGACGACACCAGTTCGGCGATCTCGCCGCCGCGTTCGTCGATGAGGTCGGCCACTTTGGCGACCACAGCGGCCCGCTCTTCCGGGGTCTTGTTGCGCCAGACGCCTGAATCGAAAGCCGCTCGGGCCGTCCGAACTGCGGTGTCGACATCGGTCTCGTCGGCAAGGGGAGTGCTACCGACACGTTGGCCGGTGGCCGGCGAGTAGACCTCGAGGACATCGGTGGAGTGGGCGCTGGTCCACTTGCCGCCGATGTAGAGCTCTGCGTAGTCACGCGAGGTGGTGGGTGCCGCGTCAACGGTGTCCGTCATTGGTCCTCCAGTTGGTTATCACTTCAGCCCAATGTTAGAACACGTTCCAGTTTTGCGATACGGGTCTGATCTTTCACTTTGTGCCGGATGAGGGGGGTGGGTTGGCTCGGGGTATCGGGGGTTGCTCGGTCCGCAGACCGAGCGTGGCCGGGTTTTGTCGGGGCAGCGCCGTGCCCACTCCACTACCGTCACACGGGTGGAGGAATCCGACGCACTGCTGGCCCAGGTGGCAGCGCGGTTGCGGCCGGCGGGTTGCGTCTTCGCAGAAGATGAAGCCCGGATCCTGGTCGGCGAGGCCCTCGATACCGGCACGCTCGAAAAGCTGGTGCGACGTCGGGTGGGCGGTGAGCCGCTGGAGTACATCGTCGGAGCGGCCGAGTTCGGTGGACTGATGGTGACAGTGCTGCCGGGTGTGTTCGTTCCGCGCCAACGGTCTTTGTTGCTGGTCGAAGTCGCGGCAAACGGAGCGCCGCCCGACAGCGTGGTCGTGGATCTGTGCTGTGGCTCGGGGGCGTTGGCCGCTCTGTACGCGGCGCGACATCCTTACGCGGAGATTGTGGCTGCCGACATCGACCCCGTGGCGACCGAATGCGCGCGGATCAATCTGGCGGGTCGTGGCGAGGTTTTCTGCGGCGACCTCTTCGATCCGCTCCCTGAGCATTTCCGGGGACACGTGAATGTGCTGATGTGCAACGTGCCGTACGTTCCCACGGCCGCCATCTCGACCATGCCATCCGAAGCCCGGGACTTCGAGCCGGCCGCGACTCTCGACGGCGGCCCCGACGGCCTCGACCTGATGCGCGAGGTCGTCGCGCAGGCGCCGGCGTGGATGGCGCCACGCGGTCGACTGGTGATGGAAGTCAGTGCAGCGCAAGTCGATTCGGCCCGAGCAGTATTCACTCAGGCCGGGCTCTCACCGTCCGTCCATTCCGACGCTGAATGCGGTGCCACCGTGGTGGCAGGGGTCATGACGGGGTGACGTCCAGGACAACCTCGAACTCGAGCAGGTCTGCACCCGAGGCAACGGGCTTGGCGCGCTCGCCGGCATGCGCTTCCCGTGCGGGCCCCGCTGCCCAGGCCTGGAAGTCCTCCTCGGACTCCCACTGGGTCACCACAAAGTAGCGGTCGTCGCCCTTGACCGGTCGCAGCAACTGGAAACCGAGGAAACCTTTCGAGCCATCGACGCTGTGGGCGCGATGGGCAAAGCGCTTCTCCAGTTCGGGTCCGGAGCCTTCGGGAACGGAAATCGCATTGATCTTCACAACAGCCATGCCGGTCACACTACCGGCGCAGTGTCACCCCCACCCCCTCTGTGCAGCTGCCATCCATACCGGTTGTGCCTCTGGCCGGAATCCTGCGCTGATCGCAGCCGATAAGGTTCTACCCCGTGAGTAAGGACGTGGGTTTCATCGACTACGGCGGGGCGCCTGGGCGCCCGCCGATCGTGCTGTTGCACGGGTTGATGGGTCGAGGCCGGACCTGGCAGCGCCAGATCCCCTGGCTCCGCCGGTACGGACGCGTGTTCGCCTACGACGCGGCGTGGCATCGCGGAGCGAAGAGCATCGAAGAGCCGTCGCCCGAAAATCTCTGCACCGAGCGGTTTGTCGGTGACCTGGCCGAAGTGCTGACGTGGATCGACATGGGTCCGGCTGTTCTGGTGGGGCATTCCATGGGCGGCCTGCACGCTTGGTGTGCCGCTGCGGACTACCCCGAGTTGGTGTCCGCTCTGGTGATCGAGGACATGGCACCGGACTTTCGTGGTCGCACCACCGCGGGGTGGCGCCCATGGTTCGAGTCGTGGCCGGACCGGTTCGAGACACTTGCGCACGCGCAGCAGATGTTCGGAGAGGTTGCCGGCCGCTACTTCTACGAGGCATTTGACGACGGCGCGCTACACGGTCGTCTCGACGTGTGGGCGCAGATCGCCGAAGAGTGGGGTCGTCGGGACTTCTGGCAGCAGTGGGATGCGGTGGCGGTACCGAGCCTGCTGCTCGAGGCCGCGAACAGTGTCACCCCGCCAGGTCAGATGCACACGATGTCGCAAGCACACGAGAACGCAATCCTGTTGCGGGTCAAAGGATCCGACCATCTGATCCACGACTCTGCGCCCGACGAGTACCGCGGCGCGGTAGAGGCATTCCTGTCCGGACTGGCCTGATCGGTCCGGCGATCATCCTTCGCCGGCCAGTGCGAACCGCCCATCGTCGGTGATCTCCGCCAATCCGTCGACGAGCAGCGAGTCGAGCGCGCGATCGCGCTGCGCCGTATCGGTGGTCCACACCAGATCGAGTCGCGCCCGCTCGACGGGGATGTCGCTGCCCCGCAACACATCCAACAACAGTCCGCGCACCTGACGGTCGGTTCCGGCGAACTTCTGCACCTTGCGAACAGGACCATCGTGTGCGGGTCGTCCGGCCGCGACCCACCGGCACCCGGTGAGAGGGCAGAGCTGGCAGCGAGGGTTCTTGGCGACGCAGACCAGCGCACCCAACTCCATCAGGGCTGCGGAGAAGCGGGGCGCGCGTGAGTCGGCGGGTAAGAGGCCCGCGACATCAACGAGGTCGGCGCGTGCGGGATTGCCGGGTTCGGCGCGGCCGTGGACAGCCCGGGCGACGACCCGCCGGACATTCGTGTCGACCACGGGCACCGACTGACCGTAGGCAAAGCACGCAATGGCGCGGGCCGTGTAATCGCCGATTCCGGGCAGAGTGAGCAAGACGTCGACATCACTGGGGACCACGTCGCCGTGCTCGGCGGCGAGTACGGCCGAACACGCGTGCAACCGCATCGCGCGGCGGGGATAGCCGAGCTTGCCCCAGGCCCGCACCACTTCACCCACCGGGCTCGCGGCCATCGCAGACGGCACCGGCCAACGTTCTATCCACTGTTCCCAGATCGGCGCCACCCGTGACACCGGCGTCTGCTGGAGCATGATCTCGCTGATCAGGATGTGCCAGGCCGTGACACCGCGACGGCGCCAGGGTAGGTCGCGTTCGGCCTGATCGAACCAACTGAGCAAGTTGGTGGGCGGGACCGGAGAGGGGGAGTGCAGAATGTCAGCCATGGCTCAAACAACCCCCGCTCAGGCATGGAAATCGCTGCGTGAAGGCAATGAACGCTTCGTGGCAGGCAAGTCGCTTCATCCCAGTCAGGGTATCGAGGACCGCGCCCGGCTCGCTGCCGGGCAGCATCCGCGGGCGGTGCTCTTCGGGTGCGCCGACTCGCGAGTGGCAGCGGAGATCATCTTCGATCAAGGGCTCGGCGAGATGTTCGTGATCCGGACGGCCGGGCACGTCATCGACTCGGCCGTGCTGGGCTCGATCGAGTACGCCGTGGAGGTTCTCGACGTACCGCTGATCGCCGTCCTCGGGCATGACAGCTGTGGTGCCGTCCGGGCGACACTGGACGCACTCGACGACCTGCAGATACCCGGAGGATTCATCCGCGACGTCGTCGAACGCGTCACTCCGAGCATCCTGGCCGGACGCAGCGAAGGTCTCACCCGCGTCGACGAGTTCGAAGCCAGGCACGTCAAGGAAACCGGCCGCCTGATGGTTCAGCGCAGCCGGATCATCTCCGACAAGATCGCCAGTGGCGAACTGGGAATCGTCGGACTCACGTATGAACTCGCCGAAGGTGTGGTTCGCCTGAACGGGACGCTCGGCGAGATCGGTGAGGATCCGGAGATGCCGAGCCTGGCGTCGTGAGCCACCGCCTTTGAGATGTCTCGCACAGAGGTTAAATGCGACACGCCGCGCGAGGTGAGCCGGTGGCCACCGCGGTGCCACTAGCGTCGGGGTGTGCTAGATCCTCAGGGCCCCCTGCCGCCGGAAGTTACTGGCGCCGACGCGCACTCGCGGTCGGCGTCCTGGTGGTGGTGCTTGCCGTGATCATCGGACTCGTCTTCTGGGTGACCGGTGACGACAACGGGAAGAACACGGCCAACAGCACCGAGCTGAATGCCTCGTCGAGCTACGCGCTGCCGTCGGCCTACAAAGATCCGTCGGCATCGCAATCCGCGGTTCCCGGTGGCGGTTCGGGTGGTACCGGCGGAGGAAACGTCGCCGGTGCGAACCCCGACCAGCCCGGTGCCTCAGGTGCTCCCGGTATCCCGGGCGGCACCCCGGTCGGGGAGACGCCGCAACCTGTCCCCGCCAGCGGTCTGTGCCCCGATCAGAACATCTCCGTGGTGCTCTACACCGACAAGCCGGCATACGTCGAGGGCGAGCAGCCGATCTTCACCATCGCCATCACCAACGCGGGGCTCTCCGATTGCACCCGCGACGTCGGCAAGGGCATGCAGAACGTGACCGTGCTGAACCTCGCAGGAGACCGCCGCATCTGGTCGTCCGGCGACTGCGCGCCGGTCGAGGGCGTCAACAACCAGCTACTCAAGCCGGGCCAGCAGGTCAAGGACACCATCGACTGGTCGGGTACCACCAGCAGTCCCGGTTGCGAGACGCCGCGCCAACCCGTTGCTCCGGGCGCCTACCAGGCCGTCGCGAAGATCGGTGAGAAGCCGAGTGCCCCGATCACGTTCAACGTGAATCGACCGAACGCGCAGTAACTTCTGCTCGCTCCGCTCGCTTTGTCGGTGTGGCCGCCACGCGCGAGCTCTTCCTGCGTCGACTCAGTCGCTGCGCTCCCTCGCTCCTCCGTCCAGAGCACGCGGGCCACACCTCAGTAACATTTGCTCGCTCCGCTCGCTTTGTCGGTGTGGCCTCGGTCGGTTGTTCTTCCCTTCTCCTCACATCGCTGCGCTCGTTCGTCGGCAGTCCAGAACAACCGGGCCACACCTCCGGGAAAACCGTGGCGGGCCGGGCAGTTACTAATCGAACCGTTCGATGCTGGACTCGGCCAGCCGGGACAGTCCCTCGCGGATGTGCCTGGCCCAGATGCTGCCGATACCCTCGACCGCCTGCAGGTCCGCGGCGGTGGCTGCCAGTAGCGCTTGCAGCGTGCCGTAGCTGCGGACGAGCCGGTCGATGTGAGCGAACTGCAGACGCGGGATCCGGGCCAGCAATCGGTAACCCCGCGGGCTCATCGCGGTGTCCTGGGCATCGATCGTGTTCGGGTAGCCGAAAGCCCGGGCCAGTGCGGTGAGGTCCAAAAGATCGGTGTCCGTGAGGTTTTCGATGGCGGTGAGGGCCTGCTCGACCTCCATCGTGCTGGCGGGCTCGGGGCTGGCGAAGTAGTCGCGCACCACCAGCTCGCGTTGAGAGTCGTTGTCGCCCACCAGCTCTTCAAGCTGCAGCCGCAGCTGCCGGCCGTTGACGCCGAGTTCGAGAACGTAGTGCTCGATCTCCTCGGACACCCGGCGCACCATCTCGAGGCGCTGCACAACCGTCATCGCATCGCGCAGCGTTACGTAATCTTCGATCTCTGATCGTGAAAGCGCGGTACTGACCTCATCGAGTCGAGTCTTGTATCGCTCGAGAGTGGCCACAGCGAGGTTGGCGCGCGAGAGGATCGCGTCCGATCCCTCGACGACATATCGGATTCCGGCAACGTAGGCACTGACGATGGACATCGAGGCGCTGACCGAGATCACCGGGTAGCCGGTCTGGATGGCGGTGCGTTCGGCAGAACGATGCCGGGTGCCCGATTCTTCGGTCGGGATGGACGGGTCGGGCACCAATTGCACATTGGCACGCACGATTCTGGCGCCGTCGGTGGACAACACCACCGCTCCGTCCATCTTCGACAGCTCGCGCAATCGGGTCGGAGCGAACGCGACATCCAGATGGAAGCCACCGGCACAGATCCGTTCGACCTCGGGATCGTGCCCGATGACGATCAAAGCGCCTGTGCGGCCACGCAGGATGCGTTCGAGGCCATCTCGCAGCGGAGTGCCGGGCGCCAGCCGGGCGATTGTGGTGCGGAGCAGGTCCGAGGCCGGAACCTCAGCCATGAGGCGCCTTTCTGTTGTCCATGAGATGGAGACTAGATTAGCTGTCTGTGAAAACAACTTTCGTGCTGCCCGATGAGCTGGTCCCGGCAAGCCGTTCGGCCAAGGCCCCGGCGCCCGGTGAAGTGGTGCGGGCGCACAACCCGATGTGCTTCGGCTGCGGTGATCGCTCGGAGGCCGGTCTGCACATGAAGGCGATCGCGGGGGAGGGCACCGACGTCACCGCCCGGATGCAGGTGGAGCCCCGATTCGAGGGCGGCCCCGGCGTCATCCACGGGGGCATCCTCTCTACCGCGTTCGACGAGGTGATGGGTCTGACGCACTGGATGGTGGGCGCGATCGCGGTGACCGCGCACCTCGAGATCGACTTCGCCAAGCCCATCCCGGTGGGCAGTGAACTACGGCTCGAGGCCGAGACGGTCGGCACCGTTCGGCGCAAGCTGTATTCGCGTGCCGTGGCCTACCTGGGCGACGACACCGAGCCCGTGGGCGCCGCACACGCGATCTTCGTGCAGATCAAGCCCCTGGAGCACTTCAAGGACAGCTTCGAGGCGAGTGGTGCGGCCGAGTTCTACGGTGAGCGCATCGCCCGCCGCGACCGGGGAAGCAGCAGCGTCTAGAACCGGTAGGGGCTGGCGGGACCTTTCAGTGCCGTTCGCATGGCGGTCTGCAGATCGGCCACCTGGGTGATCTTCATGCCCGACGGCAAATCCATCGAACCGGCGGGGACGATGGCGTGTTTGAAGCCGAGTCGCTTGGCCTCGGCCACCCGTTTGCCGACGCCGGCCACGCGGCGCACCTCGCCCGCGAGGCCGATCTCGCCGATGGCGACCATGGACCCGGGCAACGACCGGTCGGCCAGGATGGAGCTGAGCGCCAACGCGACCGAGAGGTCGGCCGCAGGTTCGCTGAGCTTCATCCCGCCGACGGTGGCCACGTAGACGTCCTGGTCGTGGGTGGGCAGATGGGCGCGAGCCGAGCAGACCGCCAAAATCATTGCGACCCTTGCCGAATCGAGTCCGACAACCGCACGCCGCGGGTTGGCCAGACTCGATTTCGAGACCAGTGCCTGCACTTCGCCGACCAGCGGCCGTTTGCCGTCCATGGCAACGGTGATCGCGGTTCCGGCGACGCCGATGTCTCGGTGATGCAGGAACAGTCCCGACGGGTCGGTGACCTCGTGGATGCCGTCTTCACGCTGTTCGAAGCAGCCGACCTCATCGGCCGCGCCGAACCGGTTCTTGATGCCGCGGACCATCCGCAGGGTCGAATGCTTGTCGCCCTCGAACGAGAGGACCACGTCCACGAGGTGCTCGAGCGAGCGGGGGCCGGCGACCGTGCCGTCCTTGGTGACGTGCCCGACCAGGATCACCGCGATGCCCGAATTCTTCGCCAGTGAGGTCAAAGCCGTTGTCACCGCACGGATCTGGGTGACACCACCGTTCACCCCGTCGACGTTCTGGGCCACCATCGTCTGCACCGAGTCGACGATCATCAGCGATGGCATGACCGCCTCCGCGTGACCGAGCACCGCGCCGAGGTCGGACTCCGCGGCGAGGAAGATCTCGTCGTGTACCGCCCCCGTGCGTTCGGCGCGCAGACGCACCTGGCCCGCGGACTCCTCGCCGGTCACGTACAGCGCGCGTTTGCCTTGCAGCGCCCAACGTTTGACGGTTTCGAGCAGGAGGGTGGATTTGCCCACGCCGGGTTCGCCGGCGAGCAGCATGACCGAACCGGGGACCACGCCGGTGCCGAGGACGCGGTCGAGTTCTCCGATGCCGGTGGGAAATGCTGCGGTGTGGCTGACGTCGATCTGACTCATCGGCCGGGCGGGTGCGCTCGGGATGGTCGCGACCGTGGCGGACTTGCCGCCGCCTATGCCCGCTCCACCGCCGGTGGCCATGGCGACCGCGTCGACAGAACCCCATTCACCGCATTCCGGGCAGCGGCCCACCCATTTCGCGACCTGGTATCCGCAGGCGCTACATCGATATGTCGATTTGGGTTTGGCCACCGCGCAACTCTAGCCACGGTGACCGACACCGAACCGCCGGAGCGGACTAGTGGCCTCCGCCGTGGTCTTCTTCGACCACGCCGCGGGCCTTGTCCTGACGGGGCAGCAGTGGCCCGGCGTCGACCGGGACGTTGAGGGTGGTCTCACCGGCCTGCTGGAAATCGAAGGTCAGCGGGACCGTGAGGCCCGGGGTGATGGTCTTCGCGGCGCCGGTGATGGTGACGGTGATGCGCTTCTCGCTGGGGTCTTCCGGTTCTGCGCTGGTGGTGAGCAGCAGTCCCGGGGTGCCGGCCCGCAGCGATTTGGTGGCCGGGATCTCGGTGGGACCGTCGATGGTGACCTTGCCGTCGCCGTTCGCGAACTCGATGCTCTCGAGCTTGTCGGCGACGTCCGGGCTGGTGTTGGAGATCAGGAACGACATCTCGAGCGGCCCGCCGTTGGCGAAGGCCACATCTCCGGACTTCGGGAAGACAATCGCGACGTCGCGCAGGGCGAGCGGGCCGACGGTGGCCGAGTTGCCGTTGACGGCGGAGGCCTGGTTGGCGGTCTGCGAGGTCTGGCCCGCACCGCACGCGGTGGTGCCGAGTGCCAGACCGGTCGCGATCGCCCCGACGGCGATGGCCGAAGCCACCCGGCGTCGCCGGACATTACGGGCCGGCCCAAACTCTCGTTCCACCGAAACTCTCTCCACTGACACCGGTTTTCCTCCGAGGTAGGTCCTGATGCTGCGCCCGCTCGTCAGTCGGCTCAGGTGGCCCGAGAACCCGCTCAGGTCGACTGCGCAGTGCGTGCACTACGGAGCGTAGTGGGCCGGTCGCGAGAAATCGCGATGGGGTGCCGAAATCGCCGTGGAGAGCGTTCGAGATCGAGGTACCCCGCGAGCCGTCGATGAGGGAGTTCGGGCAGTGTCCCAGCACACTTTTCAGGCATCGTCAAGGCTTGGCGGACCATGCCTACGTCGCTGACCTGCATCGTTGTCCGATGACGCGGAAGGCACCGTGGTAGACTCGGGGAATGGAAAGGGGCATGAAACATTGAATTTCAAAGTTGGTGACACCGTTGTCTACCCCCATCACGGTGCTGCCTTGGTCGAAGACATCGTGATCCGGACCATCAAGGGTGAGGCTGTCGAATACCTCGTCCTCAAGGTTGCGGACGGCGACATGACGGTTCAGATTCCTTCCACAAAGCTCGAATATGTGGGTGTACGCGATGTGGTCGGAGAAGAAGGCCTCGGAAAGGTGTTCGATGTGCTTCGCGCACCGCACACCGAGGAGCCGACCAACTGGGCTCGCCGCTTCAAGGCAAACCAGGAAAAGCTGATCTCGGGCGACATCATCAAGGTTGCCGAGATCGTGCGCGACCTCTGGCGTCGTGAGCAGGACCGTGGTCTGTCCGCTGGTGAGAAGCGAATGCTCACCCGTGCGCGCCGCGTCCTCGTCGATGAACTCTCGCTCGCGCAGAACACCAACGACGAGAAGGCCTCCATCATTCTCGACGAGGTTCTCGCCGCCGCTTCGTAGACCGGGCATCTGGTCGTCTTGGCATCTACTGTCGCGCTGATCCCGGCTGCCGGTCGCGGAGAGCGGCTCGGTGCCGGATTGCCCAAGGCATTCGTCGACCTCGCAGGCCACTCCATGCTGCATCGCGCTGTGCGTGGTGTGCAGGCCAGCGGGGTCGTCGAGCATGTCGTGCTGTCCGTCCCGGCCGGTCTCGTAGACCAGGTCCGGGCGGACTTCCCCGAAGTGACCGTGGTGGCAGGCGGCGCTCAACGAGGCGACTCGGTGCGAGCGGCTCTTGCCGCCGCCCCCGCCGCAGACGTGGTCTTGGTCCACGATGCGGCCCGCTGCCTCACCCCGCCGACGTTGTTCATATCCGTCGTCGAGACCGTGCTCGCCGGGGCCCACGCCGTGGTCCCGGGGACTCCCGTCACGGACACCATCAAGTCCGTTGATTCTGCCGGTGTGGTCACCGGAACCGTCGACCGCACGAGTCTGCGTGCGGTCCAAACTCCTCAAGGCTTCGATTTTGATGTCTTGACCTCGGCATACGCCAACGCTGACGCCGACTTCACCGACGACGCCGGGCTCGTCGAATCCCATGGCGTCGCCGTTCACACCATCGCGGGAGATCCATTGGCTTTCAAGATCACCACCCCGTGGGACCTCCGCTTGGCCTCCTGGTTGCTGGCCGATGAGGCACGAACGTGAGGGTGGGCATCGGTACCGACGTCCACCCCGTCGAGCAGGGCCGGCCGTGCTGGATGGCCGGGCTGCTCTTTGCTGAAGCGGATGGCTGCGCCGGTCACTCCGACGGGGATGTCGCGGCGCACGCCCTGTGCGATGCCCTCCTCTCGGCCGCTGGACTCGGCGATCTGGGGTCGGTGTTCGGAACCGGACGTCCGGAGTGGGATGGCGTCAGCGGCGCCCGCATGCTCGGCCACGTCCGCGAACTCATCGAATCAGAGGGTTTGCGCGTCGGGAACGCGGCGGTGCAGGTGATCGGCAACAGGCCGAAGATCGGGCCCCGCCGCGCAGAGGCACAGCAGGTGCTCACCGAACTCCTCGGCGGTCCGGTGTCGGTGTCTGCCACCACCACAGATGGCCTCGGACTGACCGGTCGCGGTGAGGGCATCGCCGCCGTGGCCACAGCGCTGCTGCTTGACCAGTAGGATTGCCGATCGTGACCCTGCGCCTCTACGACACCGCCGCCCGAGATGTACGTGACTTCACGCCACTGCGTCCTGGCCATGCGTCGGTTTATCTGTGTGGCGCCACTGTGCAGGGCATTCCTCACATCGGTCACGTGCGCAGCGGCATCGCGTTCGACGTCCTGCGCCGCTGGCTCACCCACGAAGGCTACGACGTCGCGTTTGTGCGCAACGTGACCGACATCGAGGACAAGATCCTGACCAAGGCCGCCGATGCGGGCAGGCCGTGGTGGGAATGGGCGGCCACTCACGAGCGCGAGTTCAGCTGGGCCTACGACCAGCTGGGTGTGCTGCCACCGTCTGCCGAGCCGCGGGCGACGGGGTTCATCACCCAGATGGTCGAGTACATGGAACGCCTCATCGACCGCGGTCACGCCTACGCCTCCGACGGCAACGTCTACTTCGACGTCCAGAGTCTTCCCGAGTACGGCTCGCTGTCCGGTCATCGCCTCGACGACGTCCATCAGGGCGAGAGCGCCGGGACCGGGAAACGCGATCCACGCGACTTCACCCTGTGGAAGAGCGTGAAGCCAGGCGAACCCTCATGGCCGACGCCGTGGGGCCGCGGGCGCCCGGGATGGCACCTCGAATGCTCGGCGATGGCCACAACCCTTCTCGGTCCGGAGTTCGACATCCATTGCGGGGGATGGATCTGGTGTTCCCGCACCACGAGAACGAAGTGGCCCAGAGCCATGGGGCGGGAGATCCGTTCGCCCGCTACTGGTTGCACAATGGCTGGGTCACCATGGGTGGTGAGAAGATGTCGAAGTCTCTCGGCAACGTGGTCGCCATCCCGGCGATGCTCCAGCAGGTCCGGGCTGTGGAATTGCGTTACTACCTCGGCAGCGCGCACTACCGGTCGATGCTCGAATACTCACCACGTGCTCTCGAAGACGCCGCCGAGGCGTACAAGAGGCTCGAATCCTTTGTGCACCGGACGGTTTCGCGCGTCGGCGATGTTCCCGTCGGTGAGGTGACCGCCGAGTTCGCAGCCGCTTTGAACGACGACCTCGGAGTGCCTGCGGCACTCGCGCAGGTTCACGGAACGGTCAAGGCGGGCAACACTGCCCTCGAGAGCGGTGACCACAAGACCGCACTGGAGTCGGCATCGGCGGTGCGAGCCATGCTCGACGTGCTCGGCGTAGACCCATTGGCAGAGAACTGGGCGGACAGCCGCGATGACACTTCGCTCACCGCTGCGCTCGACGTTCTCGTCCGGGCAGAACTCGACCGCCGCACCGCCGCTCGGGCGGAGAAGAACTGGGCTGTGGCTGACGAGGTGCGCGACCGGCTGGCCAAGGCCGGGATCGACGTGACAGATACACCGGATGGACCGCAGTGGTCGTTGACGGACAAGTGAAACGACACAGAACATGGAGTCCGACCGGTGAACCACGAGGCAACGGCCAGAACCACGGGTCAATCGGCCCGACCTACCGAAGGGGCTGGTAACTGATGGCCGGCAATTCCAAACGCAAGGGCGCCATCCGCAAGGGTGGCACCAAGAAGGGGCAGACCGTCGGATCCGGCGGTCAGCGTCGGCGCGGTCTCGAAGGCAGGGGGGCGACCCCGAAAGCCGTTGACCGGCCTTACCATTCGGCACACAAGCGAGCCAAGGCCGCGGCGAAGACCTCGTCTGCCGGTGCCGGTCGTCCGCAGCGCAAGGCTGCCGTCGAAGGACCTGAATACGTCCTCGGGCGCAATCCGGTGGTCGAATGCCTGCGGGCGGGTGTTCCCGCCACCGCGCTGTACGTGGTGCTGGGCACCGACGCCGACGAGCGGGTCACCGAAGCCGTCCAGATCGCCGGCGACAAAGGCATTGCGATCCTCGAGGTGCAACGGCCCGAACTCGACCGGATGAGCTCGAACGGCATGCACCAGGGCATCGCCCTGCAGGTACCGCCGTACCGCTACGCCCATCCCACCGACCTGATGCAGCAGGCCATCGACAGCGGTCAGCCTCCCTTGCTGGTGGCCCTCGACAACATCACCGACCCGCGCAACCTCGGCGCCGTGATCCGTTCGGTTGCCGCATTCGGCGGACACGGTGTGGTGATCCCGGCTCGCCGCAGCGCCTCGGTCACCGCTGTCGCATGGCGCACCAGTGCGGGTGCTGCCGCACGGCTGCCCGTCGCGCAGGCCACCAACCTCACCAGAACACTCAAGGAATGGGCTCAGTCGGGTGTGCAGCTGGTCGGTCTCGACGCCGACGGCGACGTCACCCTCGACGACTACGACGGTTCGGGTCCCACCGTGATCGTGGTCGGTTCCGAGGGCAAGGGGCTGTCGCGGCTGGTTCGCGAGTCGTGTGACTCGATTCTGTCCATCCCGATGGCCGGCGACGTCGAAAGCCTCAACGCGTCGGTCGCCGCCGGGGTGGTGCTCGCGGAGTTCGCGCGTCAGCGCCGTTCCTGATCCGCTGATTTTGCGGAACCCACCGAGTTCGGGGTTGGGCGGGGTTAGTTCGCCGGTAGAAGCCTGCCCATCGCGATCTTCATCGCCACACCGACCACGATGATGACGATGCCGACTGTGGTGCTGAGCGAATCGGTGACCAGACCGGCGACACCGGTGACGATCACGAAGATCGGTACCCAGTCCCACAGACGCGCCAGCGACTTCGGGCTGACGTCTTCGCCGCGTTTCTGGGCTTCGCGGTCGGTTGCGTAGTCCGGATAGAACTCGGTGAACGACAGCGCAAAGATCGTGCCGGCGAGTTGGATGATCCATCCCGTCCAGAAATTCCCGGAGTCGTCGAGTACGGCGTCGCCGTAGAAACCGGCCACAGCCGCCAGCCCGAATCCGAACACCCATGACCACGTGATCATGTAGTTGATGTGGAGAAACAGGGGGTTCTTCCACAATTCCTCTGGCGTGCTCTCTTTTGCGTACTGCAATGTGAACGGTTGGCGGATGAGGATCGAACCGAGAGCAAACGAAACCAGGGCGATATTTGTCATCTCGCCGCCCCAATGCTCGAGCCATTTGATGACTCCGTCGGAGCCGAACTGGGCGAGCAGAACAAGAGCCGCGAAGTAGGTGACGTCGAAGGCCTCCAGGAACTTGATGGAGGTGCCGCGGCGATGGCCGCCGAGCACCAGCAACAATGACAGCCCGAACGCAGCGGCCGCGGCTTCCTCGAAACGCCCGGGCCCGGTGATCAGCGCCATCAAGATCCACGGCGACATCCCCGCGAATGGTGAATCGAGAAATGCGGAGAGTATCCGTCGGGATTTCGGTTGCTCGATCACCGGGTGTGCTGCAGTGTCTCGATCGTGCGGACTATCGGTCACGGTGGGCCCAATCTGGCGTCGATGAGTATTTCGACGTGATCGTAGCGCTGAATTGATTGTGCGACAGTGAAAGCGCTTCAGGCGGGATCGGCCTTCAGGAAATTGAGTATCACCGGGTTGACCACATTCGGGGTTTCGATCGGGACGAGGTGGGTTCCGGGGAGAACGGCCAGCCGCGCATTCTTCAGGTTCGCCACCATGTCCAGGCTGTGCTGCACGGTCACCTCGTCGTGGTCGCCTTGCAACACCAGCGTTGGCGCGTTCACCGCTGACAGGGACGTCAGGTCCATCTCGGGTTCGTTCGCGATCATCGTGGTGGTCTTCTCGAATATGACCGGGAAATGCTCATCGCCGTCGGGCGAGGTCTCCGCGTAGTCCGACCGCAAGAACTGCACTATCTCCGAATCGATGTCGTCGAGGGAGTCGAGCAAACCGCCGCTGGTTCGTCCGGACGAGTTCAGGTATTGCCCCAGGACAATCATCCGGTTCACCAGATCGGGACGTTTGAGGGCCACAAGAAATGCGATGACGGCACCGTCGCTCCAGCCGACCAGGTGCGCCGGCCCGCCGACGATCTCGTCGAGATATGCGATGGTCTCTTCGGCCATGTCCTCGTAGTGGAACTCCTCGGTGACGTCGGCGCTGTGTCCGTGACCATGACGCTCGGGCGCGTAGACCGTGTACCCGGCGTCGACCAAGGGCTGGAACTGTCCGCCCCAGTCCGCGGCCGAGGAGAACGCTCCGTGCAGCAGGACCACTGCGTCGCCTTCGCCGGCCACCTGATGCCACACCGGCGTGTCGGCAGACGGGTGGTTTATTTTGACGTATCCGGTGTACTCGGTGGTCATGCGCTCGAGTTTTCCAGATCACCGGCCGTGTCGTGTTGCGAATGAGCGCGATAGCGGGCGAGTGACCGCTATTGGACCGATAGGGTCGAAATCATGGTGAGTACTAGTACGAGGGTGACCCTGTCCGACGGGGTCGTCGAGGGTGTTCGCGACGGCGACATCGTCCGCTGGCGCGGCATTCCGTTTGCTGCACCCCCAGTTGGTGACCTGCGACTGCGGGCACCTCAGCCGGCGATCGGATGGGAAGGTGTGCTCAAGGCCGACAGCTTCCGGAACGCTGCGCCGCAGAATCCGAAGTATGCGCTGGTCGAGCGCGGACGCAAGCAACCTGTCAGCGAAGACTGCCTGACGGTCAACGTCGTGGCACCGGCACGCACGTCGAACAAGCCGCGGGCGGTGATGGTGTTCATCCACGGCGGCGCGTACATCCTCGGATCCACCGCCACGCCGCTCTACTACGGCCACGACCTCGTCCGGCGCGGCGACGTGATCTTCGTATCGATGAACTACCGGCTCGGTCCGCTGGGCTACGGGGACTTCACGAGGTACTCGACCCCGGAACGCCCATTCGAGACCAATCTCGGATTGCGTGATCAGGTGGCCGCGCTGCAGTGGGTGAAGGACAACATCGCCGACTTCGGAGGCGACCCCGACAACGTCACGATCTTCGGGGAGAGCGCCGGTGGTAACGCCGTCACCACGCTGATGGCCACACCGGCAGCCGGCGGGCTGTTCCACCGCGCCATCGCCGAGAGTTCTGCGCCGATGCTGACCCTGCACCAGCACTACGCACAGCGATTCGCCGACAAGATGGGCGAACTGCTGATCGCCGACACCGGCATCTCGGACGTGGCCGAGGCCCTGGCCTCGGCGTCGCTGGCCGAGATCGGCCGCGCCGGGCACCGCTTGGCCAGGTGGGTCACCCGGGACACCCCTGGGCTGCTGCCGTTCGGGCCCGTCGTAGACGGGGACTACCTGCCCGTGGCGCCCGTGGAGGCCTTCGCCGACGGTTCGGCCCACCAGGTGCCGATGATCATCGGCACCAACAAGAACGAGGGAACACTCTTCAAGCGCCTGCCGCAGGGCATGCTGTCCACCGAAGAGGTCATCACGGAGATGTTCGCCAACACCGAACCCGACGCGCAGGACCGCATCACGGCTGCCTACAACGGTTACCCCAGTCCTCGATCGATGGTGCAGTTCGGTGGCGATTACATCTTCTGGGTGGGCAGTGTTGCTGTGACACAAGCGCATTCCGAGCACGCGCCCACCTACGCCTACCGATACGACTACTCGCCCAAGGTCATGAGGTGGATGGGGCTCGGGGCCACCCACGCGTCCGAACTGCTTGCGGTGTTCGGCATCTACCGCGGTAAGGCCGGTCGGTTGCTGACCCAGCTCGGTGATCGGCGAGATGCCCTCCGCGTCACCGGTGAGGTGCAGGATCAGTGGCTGGCGTTCGCCAAAACCGGCGAGCCCCTGTCCAGTTGGCCCCGTTACACACCGAAGGTGCGCGCCACCAGAATCTTCGACAAGCACTCCTATGTGGAGGTGGACCCGATGCGGGCACGGCGCGAGGCATGGGACGGGTTCGGCGACTACGCTGCGAAGATCCCCGGCGCCGAAGCCGCCGAGGAAACCCTTGAGAACGTGTGACGGCCGCACGTCGGTGAATATCTGAAGCTGGGGAGATGCGAATGCGTGTATTTGGCTCCGCGACCGAGGTTTTGACTGCTGTCGGTAGCGAGTTGGGCAGCAGCGAATGGATCACGGTGACCCAGGAGCGGGTTGACCAATTCGCTGAGGCGACCGGTGATCACCAGTGGATTCACGTGGATGTCGAACGCGCAAAAGCAGAGAGCCCCTACGGCGGCACCATCGCCCACGGGTTCCTGAGCCTGTCTCTCCTTCCGATGCTGGGCGCGCAGATCTACGGGTTCGAGGGTGTGAAGATGGCCCTGAACTACGGCAGCAACAAGGTGCGTTTCCCGTCCCCGGTCCTGGTCGGGTCGAAGGTTCGGCTCACCACCACCCTCGCCGAGGCGACCGACCTCGGCGACGGTGCGATCCAGATCGTGTTCGGTCACACGCTTGCCGTGGAGGGCACAGCCAAACCTGCGGTGGTCGCGGAGATGGTTGTCCGGGTTGTGTTTTGAGGCGTGCAGCATGGTTGGGAACACTCGCCGCGGCGATGATCGTGGTCGCCGGATGCGGCGGGTCTGATCCCGACCCGGCGGTGACCACCGAACCGGTTACCGATGGGTCGACGACAACAACGGCCCCGACAACCTCAGCGCAGACGAACACAGCGACTACGGCCGCGGCCACACCGTCCACCCCCGTGTATCTGCCGCCGTTCATCGACCACGTCGCCTGGACGCAGACCGAGCAGGGCCCGAGTCTGCAGGTGTTTCCCACCGAGTCGGGACGCAACACGCAGGGCACCAGCGATCTGGACGCCAGCTGGGCCGAGGTGGTCGCGCTCGACCCCACGGCCGACACCCCGGGGATGCGCGACCAGTACGCCTGCCACTGGCGGTTCGCCCGGATAGTCGACCCCGACAAGACGAGCTGGAACCTGGAACCGTGGCGCCCCGTGGTCACCGAGTCGGAGATGATCTCGACCCGCTGCAATCCCGGCGGCGCCGAGGAATCAATTCCCTGACGTCGTCACCGACCGGACCACCTGACCGACACGCAGCAGTCCGTGGGGATCATGTTGCTCTGCAAGGGCTCCGAGCCACACCAGGGTGTCTTCGTCGTAGCATCGCGCCAATCGGGCCGGTCCGGTACCCGGAGCGAAGTTGGGCAGCTCACCCACCGACCACGGCGCCACGGCGTCCAGTACGGCGCTCGCGTGGGCGGGCACGTGTTCGGCAATCGGTGGAACGAGCGCACCGACCACCATCAGGTTGAATGACGCGCTGCGATGGCAGAAAGCGCTGCGTTGGGCTGCCGGCCGCGACATCGCACCCCCGAGCAACCGGAGTTCGACGACCACCTGCGGCGAACCCGATTCGGGGCCGGTGAGAGCGATGAGGGCGTCGATCGCATCGTCGCTCAGCTCGCCGAGCAGTGTGCTGCGCTCATGCGTCGGCATGGGGTCGACGGGATCGGCGTGGATCGCCCCCATCGCCGCGTACGGCATGGGCGCCACCGCGTCGATCAGTGGTGTCGCGGCGGTGCGGATCGGCGCGAACAGGGCTTCGGCAGCGGTCGGCTCTGCGAGTGATGCGTAGCGGACCGCGAGCGTCAACCTGCCGGCCAGCTGCGGCGGAACGCCTGGCAACGGCGGCAACTGCAGTAGGGCGATCGAGGTGTTCGTGTCCTCGGGAAGAGCCGCACTCCAGTCGCGCCAGACCCGCAGCACGTCGGCAGCGTCGGAACCATCGAAGTACACGGCGCCACCGTAGATTTCCGATATGGGCAGCAGCTCGATCTCGACCGAGGTGACGATCCCCAGTGTGCCTTTCCCGCCGCGCAGGCCCCAGAACAGCTCGGCATGGTTGTCGGGGGTGACCTGCAGGACCTCGCCGCGCCCGGTGACCAGTTCGAAAGAACGGACATGATCGGACGACAGACCCACGCTGCGCACCAGTGGGCCGATGCCGCCGCCGGTCAGGAAACCGATCACACCCACGTGGGGCGCTGAGCCGGCCAGGGCCGCGAGGCCGTGCGCTGCGGCCGCATCGATGACCTGCTGCCACCGCACGCCGGCGCCGACCCTGGCCGTA
The DNA here is from genome assembly GCF_023051145.1 of Williamsia sp. DF01-3. NCBI lineage: Bacteria > Bacillati > Actinomycetota > Actinomycetes > Mycobacteriales > Nocardiaceae > Williamsia > Williamsia sp. DF01-3. The sequence continues at coordinate 4,701,740 of NZ_JALKFS010000005.1, read as the reverse complement.
CGTGTCTGCGGATCCACCACGCAGCCGTTCAACTCGGCGGTATGCACCAGGATCGTGCCCGAATCGATCGGCAGAGCGCCGTGCCCGGTTGCCTGTACGGCAACGGTCAGCCGGCGACGCTCGGCCACGCGCAACGTGGCCGCGACATCGGCGGCCGAGGTCGCGAACACAACTGCGCACGGCTCTGACGGCACCGAGACGTTCCAGGGCGTCGCGCGCGTGTAGTCGGGATCAGCAGGCCCGGCGACCACACCGGACACGGCGGCGCGCAGTTCGGTGGCCGGGTCGGCGTGGGTGCTCTCGGTGGTCGTGGTCATCGTGTGCGGACGCCTCTCGTCATCGGGGAAGTCGATGGCAACAGGTTGCGTCACATCACTTGGCATCTGCTTGGTGACGAGTCCAAGGAAACGTCAAGAAGTGGACCGGAACCGTTCGGGGATCTCGGCACAGGTCGGCGTCAGGCCTGCTCACGCACAGTGCGCACGTCCTCGAGGAGACCTGCCATCCCGAACTCGGCCGCCCGGGCACCGATGTCATCGAGTTCGTCGAGATGTCGTTCGGCCGGTGGACGCAGCTGCCACTGCAGAAGCAGGCAGCGGAGGACGGTCGGTTGCCCGCCGTTGCGCTCGGCGACCTCGGCCGCGACCGCCACTGCCTCGGTTGCGGCGGCGGTGTCGCCCAGCAGCATGTGAAGCCTGGCGAGCGCGAGGTCCACCGGGCCGACGGAACCGAGTTGACCGATCACGCCGATACACCCGGTGAAGGGTTCGAGTTCGGCGATGAGGTCTGCGGCGAAGTCGGTCAACTCGAACTGCGCCACCAGGTGGGCGAGAGCCGTCGCGTGACCGAGCGTGTGCCACACGTGTGCGCCGCGGGTGTCCTGCCGCTGCCGGATGAGCTTCTCGGCCAGGTTCCGGTCGACCGGAGCACCGGGGACAGTGGCCAATCCGGCCGCGATGACGCCGATCATGTCGGTGTCCTCGGCGCTGGCCGCCACACCCTCGATCAGGTCGCGGGCCATCGACGCCTCGTCGTCGGACAGATGGCCTTGCTCGCGGCGCAACCCCATCAACGACATGTTGGACTGTCCGGTCACGTACAGCTCGGTCTGCTCGTGGACACGTTTGGCGATTGCCCGGTGACGAGTGGCCCGTTCGAAGTCGCCGTCCCAGACCGCCACCACCACCTCCATCCAGCGGAGCTGTGCACGCAAGATCGGCAGGTTCAGCTCCTCGCTGCCGTTGATCGCCTCGAGCAGATGGCCTCGGACCGCGTGCACGTCGCCAAGGGTGAACGCGGCCATGGTCGCGATCGAGTGTGCGATCACGGTGTCGAATCGAGCCTGACTGTGCGCGAAGGTCAGCAGGTCACCGATCGTGGCGATGGCTTCGGCGGCATGGGTGGCGACGCCGGAGAAAGTGATCAACCGGGCCATCATCACCTCGGCCGTGATCTCGGGATCGTCTGCGATGGCCGCGAAATGTTCTGCGCGAACGATCAATTCGGGCGCCAGCGTGGGGTCGGGATGATAGCTGTGTCCGACACACAGAGCTCCGAGAACCTGTGCACGCGCGGCAGATTCGTCTGCGACGATCTGTTCGGCGCGAAACAGCAGGGCCAGCAACGGCGCGGGGTCCTTGCCCGGGGTGACCCACGGCCACCCGCCGCCCGAACGCAGCAGCGAACCGGCCAGTTTTCCGATGGTCGCGGTCTTCTCGGTGCGGATGGCCATGGCGAGTTCCGTTTCGACCGTGTCGAGGACGGTCTGTCCACGGCCCGAGCGTGACAGCGCCTCGAGATAGGACACGGTGAGGCCGTCCCGCTCTGCGTCGTCCTGATCGGCTGCGGGCAACAGGTCGTAGGCCACCAGTGCCTGATGCCACCAGTTGGCCGCGGACTCGGAGTTCCATCGCTCGGCGGCAGCGGTGGCGGCCGCGATGCATGCCGCAACCGCGTCGCGGGCCTCCACCAGAGGCAGCGCGGCCATGAGATGTTGGGCACGCCTGCCCAACACGTCCGAGCCCGATGCGCCGTCGAGTACCTCACCGACTTTGGCGTGCGCGCGTTTACGACGCAGCGTCGGCATCTGGGCCAGCACTTCCTCGCGAAGCAATCCGTGGGCGAACGCATAACCGTCGGTGCCCGGGGCCGCGGCGATGATGCGGGCATCGGCAGCCTCGTCGAGATGGTCGGCAAGCGAGTCGATGTCGAGGCGGGTGGTGGCAGAGAGCAGCGCCACGTCGATCGCGTCCCCGATGACGGCGGCCATCCGGAGCACCTGCAACACAGCAGGATCGAGGCCGGCCAACCTCAGGCCGAGGACGGACCGGACTGCCTGCGGCAGTTCACCGGCGTCACGTTCGTCCTTGGACAGGCGTGCGTATTCGGAGACGAACAGCGGATTACCCCCCGTGCGCCTGATCAGGCGGGAGACCTCCGTGTCGGACAGGGCTTCGTCGGCGATCTCATTGGCCAATGTTGCGGCATCGTCATCGGCCAGTGCCGACACGACGATCTGACGATTGCCACCTCCGCGGGCGACCGCGCTGAGGAGCCGCCGAGCGCGGTCCCGTGCTCGCCCTCGCGCAGAGTGATGATGAAGCCCACCGGGTGCCCGTGCACAGCGGTCGCCATGGAGGCGAGCGCGCCCACCGACATCGCGTCGGCCCATTGGGCATCGTCAATCACGACCGCCAGAGGTGTTGTCGCCGAACTCTGTTCGATGACGCGCTGTACCCGGTCGTACGTGGTGAAGCGGGCGGTGTCAGCGTCCACGCCGTCCTGTGTGGTGAGGATCTCGGCGGGGTCGCAGCCCAGCGCCTCGACGAGCTGACGGGCGGGCCACCAGGCGGGGGCGCCCTCCTCGGGATTGCGGGCCCACACGGCGCGACCACCCAGGGCCTGCATCCGCTGGGCGGCCTCGTGGGCGAGGCGTGTCTTTCCAATGCCCGGCGGGCCGATCAGGATGAGCCAGCGCGTGTTCCCCGCGACCACCTCACCGAGCAGCCGGCCGATGTGGTCGATCTCGCGCGCGCGGCCCACGAGTTTGCCGTTCGATGCGGCAGTCGAGGCCTGGGCCGGCTGATCCGGGACAGCCTCGGGTTCGGGTGAACGGATCTCGCTGGCCCCGGACCAGCTGGGTTTACGGGGCCACGCGGCCAACTCCGGGTCGTGGCGCAGGATCGCGCCTTGCAACTCGCGCAGTTCGGAGCTCGGTTCGAGTCCGAGATCGTCGTCGAGTCTGCGCGCGTGTTCGGTGAACACATCGAGGGCTTCGGCCGAGCGGCCCGCCCGGTGCAGCGCCATCATGTGCAGCCAGCAACTGCGATCGCGATAGGGCTGCTCGGTCTGCAGTGCCACCACATCGGCGAGGGCCTGGGGAACGCGCCCCAGCGCCAGGAGCGCGGTGATCCGGTTCTCCCGGCACCCACTGCGGAGTTCTTCGAGTCCGGCCGCCTCGGTCTGCACCCAGCTCTCGTCACCGAAACCGTCGAGCAGCCGTCCGCGCCACATGCCCAGAGCACGATCGGACGTCTCGAGGGCCGGCGCCCAGTCCTCGCGGTCGGAGGCCTGGCGGGCCGAATTGGCGAGGTCCAGGAACTCGTCGATGTCGAGTTCGGAATCGTAGATCTCGAAGATGTACCCGTTCGACTGCCGCCGGATGGGTGAGGTGCCGACCGCGTCGTTACGCAGCGCCCGGCGCAGATTCGAGATGTAGGCCTGCAGGCTGGAGGTGGCGCTCGGGGGTGCGTCTTCTCCCCAGATCGCGTCGGACAGCCGGTCGATGGAGACGACGGTGCCGCGATTGAGAAGCAACAGCGCCAGCACCATCCGCTGCTTGGGTGACCCGAGCTCCACGACCTGCGAGTGGTCGGCGCGACGGACCACAGACAGCGGTCCGAGCAACTGATACCGCATCGCCTGCCTTCCGGTCCGGGCCGCGCGCTACAGCGTCACCCGAAATGAGAGCTTAGGCGATCGGTCGATCTGGCGTGCCCTTGCCGAGCAGGTTCGATCCAGCGGGACAAAAAGTCTCAGAAACTGGTGCCGAGCAGCGGTTTGCTGGAGGTGGGAACCCGTCGGCGCCCAGAGCCGGCGGACCGTTTGGAGCCGACCACACGGCACACCAGGTAGATGACAAACGAGATGGTGGTGACGAAGGCGGAGACCGGCAGCCCCGGCGCCAGCGACAAGACGATACCGCCGACCGCGGCGATCTCGGCGAACAAGATGGACAGCCCCAGCACGACCGTGGGGTTCGACGACACGCGCATGGCGGCTGCGGCCGGGGTGATCAGCAGCGACATCACCAGAAGGGCGCCGATGATCTGCACACTCTGGGCCACAGCCGCGCCCAGCAGCACCGCGAACACCACCGAGAGCAGCCGCATCGGCACTCCACGGGCCTCGGCCACGCGGGGGTCGGTGCTTGCGAACAGCAGCGGCCGATAGATGACAGCCATCGCCGCGATCACGACGACAGTGGTGATGACCACGGCCTCGGCGCCCTGGGTGCCCGCATTGATGGCCTGCCCGGCGAGCAGGTTGAATCCGGTTCCGATGCGGCCCGGGTTGAGCGCGATGAACAGCACCGCCAGTCCGAGGCCGAATGCCATCACGACGCCGATCACCGAATCACGTTCGCGCACACGGTTACCCAGTAAGCCGAAGATGACGGCCGCGACGATCGCCCCGATCACACCACCGAGGTTGACGCTGAAGCCGAACAGCAGAGCAGCAGCGGCTCCGGTGAACGACAACTCACTGGTGCCGTGGACGGCAAACGACATCTGACGGCTCACGACCATCGGGCCCAGGACGCCGCCGAGGATGCCGAGAAGTGCGGTCGCCACCAGCGCCTGCTGGACGAAGTCGTAGGAGAGCAGGTTCATCGTGGCGTCGAAGTCGAAGAAGTCCGACCACTGGGCCTTCATTCCTTGACCTCGACATCGCGGGTGGACAGGTGGTCGAGGTCGGCGGACACATGGTCACCGTGGCAGGCGGATTCGTCGGCGCCGACGACGATCAGTCGGCCCTGCACCTCCAGGACGTCGACACGCGTCTGGTACAGCTCGCTGAGGGTGTCTGACGTCATCACCTGCGCCGGTGTCCCTATGCGGAATCGGCCGTCGACGAGGTAGACGACCCTATCGACGTACGGGAGGATCGGGTTGATCTCGTGGGTGACGAACAGGACAGCGGTTCCGTGGTCGCGGCGACGGCGGTCGATCAGTGCGGCCACCCGGCTCTGGTTGGCTGGGTCGAGACTGAGTAGCGGCTCGTCGCAGAGCAACACCGAAGGATCGCCCGACAGTGCCTGCGCCACCCGAAGCCGCTGCTGCTCGCCACCGCTGAGCAGCCCCAAAGGGGCGTCCGCGAACTCACGTGCGTCGACCTGGGCGATCGCATCGTCGACAAGAGCGTTGCGGCGCTTGCGGTTTCGCCACCCGATGCCCCACGCCTGGCCGTCCACACCGAGGCCGACGAGGTCCCTTCCGCGCAGTGGCACACCTTCGTCGTGGGTCTGCTGCTGCGGGATGTAACCGATGGTGCTGTCGCCGGCGCGCAGGCTGCGGCCTTGCACCGCAACCGTTCCCGCGTTCAGCTGGTACTGGCCCAGTAGTGTCTTGAGCAGAGAGGTCTTGCCCGACCCGTTGGGCCCGAGGATCGCGATGAACTCACCGGGGGCCACGGTCAGGTCGAACTCGTCCCACAGCACCCGCTGCCCGAACTTCAGGCGCGCGCCGCTGATCGTGACGGCGGCACCGCTGTTGTCCAGGAGTGATGCCGGTTCGGGCTGGGTCATGAACTGCGCTAACTGCTTGGTGTCGGTCTGGTCGATCACGAGGTCGATCAGGGAGTCGTCGTATCGGACGCCAGGGCGGACGTCAGAGCCTCAACATTAGCCTTCTGCCATTCGATGTAGTCGGTGGTCCCGGCGGGCAGGGTCTCGGTGAAGTCGACCACGGGCACGCCCGAGCTGTTCGCGATGTCGAGAAGTGCCTTGGTGCCCTCGTCGACTGCCTGTGTGTTGTAGATGAGGGCGCGCACCTGGCGTCCCCGCAGCAGATCCTGGGTGGCCGCGATGTCGCGGGCCGACGGCGACTGCCCGGCCTCGACCGCGTCCTGCAGACCGGCGGGGGTGACATCTTTGAGTCCGGCGTCGAGCAACAGGTAGTAGGCAAGCGGTTCGGTCTGGGCCACCGGGGCATCGGGGTTCGCAGTCTTGATGGCGGCAACCTGGGCGGTCAGTTCGTCGAGCCGCTTGTTGAACTCGGTGACGTTGTCGCGGTACGTCTGCGCGTTGGCGCTGTCTTTCTCTGACAGGGCCTCGGCGACCTCGTCGGCGACGAGTCCCGCGACCGCGAGGTCATAGAAGACGTGCTCGTTGGCCCCACCCGCTCCGTGATCGTGGCCGGACTCCTCGGTGCCGCTGTCTTCGTGGCCCGCGTCTTCGTGGCCCGCTTCTTCATGGCCGGCTTCCTCGTGGCCCGGTTCTTCGTGCCCACTCTCGGCGAGTTCGAAGGCGTTGATCACGACCGCACCGGAACTCTTGGGCGCGTCCTCCATGTAGGTGTCGTAGTGCCCGCCGTTGAGGACCACCACACCCGCTTCGGAGACCTTGGCCGTGTCCTGTGCGTTCGGTTCGAACTCGTGAGGGTCTCCGGTGGGGGAGTTGTACAACGACGTCACCTCGGCCTTGTCGCCGGCGACCGCAGCGGCGACCGAACCCCAGACGTCGGTGGAAGCCACGATGGACACCTTGCCGTCGGCGGTGGTGCCCCCGTCATCCGAGGAGCATCCGGCCGCCAGGGCGGCGGTGAGGGAGACGGCGGCGGCAACCGCCAGGGGTCGGGACCAGGTGCGCATCGGGAGGTGACCTTTCACGTCGAGACGATGGCCGCCTCATCAAGGCGGGGGCTCCATCGGGTAGACGCTAATGATAACCGTTACCGACAGCGAAGCGAAATCAGCCTGGCGCCACCACGGCCGGCGTCACGAACCGTTCGATGACCGCGCGCTCCTCGGCTGCGTCGGTGCCGGGAGTTGTCAACAGCGACAGGATCATTCGTACGATGAACTGCGCTCGCAGCGCTTCGTCGGCGCTCGGGCCTGCGGAGTCGTTTGCCGAGCCGCGTGCGGAGTCGTCGGAGAAAAACGCCGTGACGATCTTCTTGATCAGCTCGGACGACGATCCGAGTTCGGCCGCCACGCTTGCCGAGCCGGGGCGAAACCAGGAGTGCAACACCGGGTCGGCGCGCACTGCCTCGACCGCGGCGACGATCGCGTCGGTGGTCCGCTGTGCCGGCTCGGCGACGTCGCTCACACGCGCGGCGATCCGCCGGGAGAGCGCACGGGCCTCGCGTTCGACGAAGGCCATCTGCAGTTCGGCGCGGGACGGGAAGTAGCGGTAGAGCGTGGCCCGCGAGCATCCGGCGGCCGCCGAGATCTGGTTCATGTTGACCGCATCCACCCCGTGCTCGGCGAACAGTTCGGCCGCTACGTCGAGTATGCGGCCGGCAGCGATGGCCGATCGGCTCTCGCCCAGCCAGGAGGCGGCCGTCATCGGTTGGTCCGCACAACCAGTCTGGTCGGACGTCGTACGTAGTTGCCCTTGGCGTAGGTGATCGAATCGGCGTCGACCTCGAAGTCGGGGCAGCGCCTCAGCAGCTCTTCCAGCGTCACCCGGACCTGCATCCGCGCAGCCGCCGCTCCGAGGCAGTGGTGACCGCCTCTGCTGAACGTGAGTATCTGACGGGGGCGTCGATGGATGTCGAGTTGGTCCGCGTCGTCACCGTAGACCCGCGGATCGCGATTGGCCGCGCCGTAACAGAGCAAGACCTTGCGGCCCGCCGGAATGGTCACCGGCCCGGCATCCGTCTCGAACTCGGTGTCGACGGTGGTGGTCCGGGCCAAGCCCTGGACCGGTGAGGTGAGACGGAGGAACTCTTCGATCGCCCCGGTGATGAGCCCAGGATCGTCTGCCAGTTCGCGCCGTGGTCCCTGGTGTTCGCCGAGTAGCGCGGTGGCGCCGCCCAACACTCCGGTGGTGGTGTCGTTACCCCCGGTGACCATGGTGAAGGCGAAGGCGAGGATCGACAGCAACCCCTCAGTGTTGCCGTCCTCGCCGACTCCCGCCCTCACCAGATGCGACACGGTGTCGTCGCCGGGATGTTCTCGCCGATAGGCGATCAGCGTGCTGAAATACCCCATCAGCTCCACGACTGCCGCCGATGCGGCCTCGCCTGCCTTCGCCAGATCGGAGGTGTCGGCGCCGACGATCGCCTCGGTCCAGCCGTCGAATGCCCGGCGGTCGGAGTCCGGAACGCCCAGATAATGCGCGACGACCATGGACGGCAGCGGCTTGAAGAGGTCTGTGACGATGTCACCGCCGTCTGCGTCGATCAGATCATCGAGGCGCTCGGTGACGAATTGACGCACCGCCGGCTCGACATCGGTGACCTGTTTCGGGGTGAATCCGCGGGACACCAGTTTGCGGAACTCGGTGTGCGCAGGCGGATCCTGCATCACCATGGGCGGATTGTCGACGAGGCCGAGGCTCTCGAGTTCGCCATAGGTGACGGTGAGGCCTGCGGTGGAGGTGAAGGTGCGCCAGTCGTCGGCGGCGCGGCTGACGTCGGCGTGTCGGGTGAGCACCCAGAAGTCGCGGTCGCGGCGGTCGGTACGGACGCGGTGGACCGGGTCGCGGTCACGCAGCGCCGTGTACATCGCCCAGGGTTCGCGCCATGTCTGCCCAGAGCGCAGGGTGAACTCGGCTGGATATGACACATTGGCCCGCATGTCTCAACAGTGAGACACTTGGACCAATGTGTCAACCCTTTGTGGTGTCAGGCTCCCGAGGTGTGCGGCATGAGCGCGCCCGGCGGGATGTGGCCGAACTTGCCGGCGTTGAAGTCGTCCATCGCCTCGATGAGTTCGGCGCGGGAGTTCATCACGAACGGCCCGTACTGGAACACCGGCTCACGGATCGGGCGACCGCCGAGCAGCAGCACCTCTAGCGCGGGACGGTTCGAGTCCTGTTGCTGCGCAGCCGAGATGGAGATCCGGTCACCGGGTCCGAGGACTGCGAGCTGGCCCTGCTGAATGGGATTTCCCACGGGTCCCACGGTGCCGCGCCCGGACAGGACGTAGACAAGTGCGTTGAAGTCGCGGTTCCACGGCAGGTTCAAGGCCGCGCCCGGCTCGATGGTGGCGTGAGCCAACGTGATCGGTGTGTGGGTCGACCCCGGGCCGGTGTGACCGTCGATGCCGCCTGCGATGATCCGTACCAGCGAACCTCCGTCGGGCGAACTCAGCAGGGTGGCCTGACTGCCCTCGATGGACTGGTAGGCCGGGGTGGCGAACTTCGCCTTCTTCGGCAGGTTCACCCACAGCTGGACCCCGTGGAACAGTCCACCACTCTCGACCAGCTCTGCGGGCGGTGTCTCGATGTGCAGGATGCCCGACCCGGCCGTCATCCATTGGGTGGCGCCGTCTTCGATCAGGCCGCCACCGCCGTGAGAATCCTGGTGGGCGAACCGGCCGTCGATCATGTAGGTCACGGTTTCGAATCCGCGGTGGGGGTGCCAGCTGGTCCCACGCGGTTCGCCGGGCTCGTATTCGACCTCGCCCATCTGGTCCATGTGGACAAAGGGGTCGAGATCGGTCTTGGAGACGCCTGCGAAGGCTCGGACGACAGGGAAACCCTCACCCTCATACCCACGCGGTCCGGTGGTCACCGACCTGACGGGTCGCTCGGTGTCCGTGGCGACGGGGCCGGCGATGCGGGGCAGGGTCAAGGTATCGGCTGTGACGGCGGGCATGACGTGCTCCTTCGATGGAGGTGATTCGTACAGCCAGTGTAACCGGACCGTGGTCCGATTCATTCCGCGACCACGGTCGCCGGTCCGTGCGCCCTGAGCCGCACCATTAGTGTGGACTCATGGGCACCACCATGGGCCAGGTCGAGGCACTCGACGGCACGCGCATCAGCTATCGGGTCACCGGGCGGGCCGCCGACGCCGACAGCCCGGCACTGCTGCTCATCCACGGTTGGGCACAGTCATCCGCCTGTTGGGGTGATCACCTTCTCGACCTCCTGGGGCACGAGCACCGGGTCATCGCGATGGATCTGCGCGGGCACGGCGAGTCCGGCGTACCCCCGGGCGCGACGACCGCCGAGAACTTCGGACCGGCCGATTTTGCGGGTGATGTCGCGGCGGTGCTCGCCGCCGAGGTCGGACCCGCGCAGCCGGTGTTCTTGCTCGGCTGGTCGTACGGCGGGCTTGTCGTGTGCGACTATCTCGCGACCGTGGGGCGAGCGTCGGATGCCGTCGCAGGTCTCGTCCTGGTGGGAGCGACCACCTCGATGGGGCGGGGTAAGCCAGGTGGCCGGATCGGGCCGGCAATGCGGGCCGCGCTGCCGGATGCGCTGTCCGACGACCCGAAGGTCGCGGTGGCGGCGCTGTCCGACTTCGTCGCCGCCGTGACACCGCTCGGCGACGGTTCCACCATCCAGCGGTTCCTCGGCACCTCGCTGGCCACGGCGCCCGCGGTGCGCAGCGCACTGTTCGGCCGCGGCGCCGACCACGACGATGTCCTCGCGGCTCTCGATGTGCCCGCACTGGTCATCCACGGCACTGCCGACGCGGTGGCCGACATCTCGTGCGCCGAACACGCCACGTCGCTCATCCCGGCAGCCACCGCGGAGTTCTGGGACGGTGGCGGTCACGCACCGTTTGTCGACGATCCCGACACATTCGCGAGCCAGGTGAGGGCCTTCGTGGCCGAGTCCGTCCGGTCCGAGCAGGGCAGGGGAGTCAGGTCGTGAGTTCGGCAGGCGGTCCCGCGGTTCCGCGGCGGGTGGCGCTGATCTCGGTGCACACGTCGCCGCTGGCCCAACCCGGGGTCGGAGATGCGGGCGGGATGAACGTCTACGTGTGGCAGACCGCCAAACGCCTGGCGCAGCGTGGTGTGGAGGTCGAGATCTTCACGCGCGCAACATCATCGGCCGATGAGCCCGTGGTGGAGGCGGCCCCGGGGGTGACCGTGCGGAACGTGGTGGCAGGTCCGTTCGAGGGGCTGGACAAGCGGGACCTGCCCACACAGTTGTGTGCGTTCACGGCGGGTGTCCTGCGGGCCGAGGCGGGTCGGCCGGTGGGCTACTACGACCTCGTCCACTCGCACTACTGGCTGTCCGGGCAGGTCGGCTGGCTGGCCCGCGACCGATGGGCCGTGCCTCTCGTGCACACCGCGCATACTCTCGCCGCGGTGAAGAACGCCTCGCTCGCCGAAGGCGACACCCCCGAACCGCCGATGCGGCAGGTGGGTGAGCAGCAGGTCGTCGATGAGGCCGACCGTCTGATCGTCAACACCGAAACCGAAGCGCAGCAACTGATCTCGATCCATCACGCGGACCCGTCGCGGATCGACGTGGTCACCCCCGGCGCTGATCTCGAGTGTTACACGCCGGGGCCTCGGATCGACGCCAGGCTCGACCTCGGACTGGACCCTGACGAGGTGGTGGTGACGTTCGTCGGCCGGATCCAGCCACTCAAGGCTCCGGACGTGTTGCTCCGGGCCGCGGCGCCGCTGATCCGTCGCGGACTATCGAACGGACGAAAACTCCGGGTACTGGTGGCCGGTGGACCGTCCGGCTCCGGGTTGGAACGCCCCACGTCGCTGATCGAGCTCAGCCGTGACCTCGGCATCGAGTCGTCCGTCACGTTCATCCCGCCGCAATCGCCCGAGTCGCTGTCCAAGGTGTATCGCGCATCGAATGTGGTTGCGGTTCCCAGCTATTCGGAGAGCTTCGGATTGGTTGCGATCGAAGCGCAGGCGGCCGGCATACCCGTGCTCGCGGCGGATGTGGGCGGGCTGGGGGTGGCCGTCGACAACGGCGTCAGTGGTGTCCTGGTGGACGGGCACGGGATCGACCGCTGGACCGGGGAACTCGACCGTTTGCTGGGGGACGAAACCGCCCTCGCGGCAATGGGAGAGGCTGCGCACCAGCACGCCCAGAACTTCTCGTGGGATCACACCGCGGATCAGCTGCTGGCCAGTTACGGCAGGGCCATCGACAGCTTCCGGCGAAATCGCGCACAGGTATCGAATGCGCCCGATCCGGGTACAACCCAGTCGCTGGGCAACCTCTCAGAAGAAAGCACTCCGCACGGAGTCGTGGCCGAACCCGAAGCCCGACCTCTGGCCCGGATGGCACGCCGGTTCGCCGGACGTAGAAATGGGGCACGAACATGACATCACAGATCACCTCAGAGCTCGGTTCGACGATCGACCAATTTCTCACCCAGCGCGAGATGGCCTTCAGCCGTAAGGATTCCGGCGGCAAGGATGCCGACTACTTCGTGGTGGATCTACCGGGCGAGAAGAAGCTCAAGACCACGGTGCTGCTGACCGCGGCCCCACACGGATTGCGGATCGAGGCGTTTGTCTGCCGCAAACCCGACGAGAACCACGAGGGCGTCTACCGCTGGATGCTCAAACGCAACCGACGGCTCTATGGCGTGGCCTACACGCTCGACAACTCGGGCGACATCTACCTGGTCGGCAGGCATTCGGCGGAGTCGATCACCGACGCCGAACTGGACCGGCTGCTCGGGCAGGTCCTCGAAGCGGCCGACGGCGACTTCAACGTGCTCCTGGAGATCGGGTTCATCACCTCGATCCGGCGCGAATGGGCATGGCGGGTCTCGCGCGGTGAGTCGCTGAACAACCTCAAGGCGTTCGAGCACCTCATCGACGGTGACGGGTCAGACGGGGAGCCTGGTCGATCGGTGCCGTCGCACAACGGCAACGGCGGCGCGCCCCGGTCGCACGGCGAGCGCGCCCGCGGTGAAGGCGGAGCGCACCTTTCCGGGGGCGATGGGACGCCCTCTGCTGATGGTGCGCCGATCGGCGGCGTGGAGAAGGGTCGCGAAGAGGGCGACAACGGTCGGCCGCAGGCATTCGACGCGGCAACCCCGTCGTCGGACGTCGGTCTGGACGACTAACTGTCCGATTCGGCAGACCCTGACAACCGGCATTGCTACTGTTGTTGACTGATCGTCAACAACAACGCCGGAGGCCGAAGAATCATGAGTTTCAAGAGTCCCTTTCCCCCTGTGGAGATCTCCGAGGATTCGATCTACGAGACGTTGTTCGGGTCGATCAGCGAGGAGGACCTGGATCGGACCGCGCTGATCGACGCCGGCGCCACCGAGGGCACCACCTACCGCGAGCTGATCGGCCGGATCAACGCCTTCGCCGGGGCCCTGGCGGCGCGCGGCATCGAGGTGGGCGACAAGGTTGCGCTGCTGTCGCCGAACACCTCGGCGTTCGCGTTCGTGTTCCACGGCATCCTGCGTGCGGGCGCCACTGCGACCACCGTCAACGCGCTGTTCACCGCGCCCGAGATCGCCAAGCAGCTCACCGACTCGGGTGCCAAGATGCTCATCACGATCACCCAGCTCGGTGACCAGGCCAAGGCGGCAGCGGCGCAGGTTGGTCTGCCCGAGAGCGCGGTGATCTTGCTGAACGGGCCCGGAGAGGCCGAGAGCCCTCACCCGAACGCGCTCGATCTGTTGGGTGCCGGCCTTGCGGCTCCGGACGTCAGCTTCGACCCGGCCACCCATCTTGCCGTCCTGCCGTACAGCTCGGGCACCACCGGCAACCCCAAGGGCGTGATGTTGACCCATCGCAACCTGGTCGCCAACGTGGCGCAGAGCCAGCCGCTGCTGAACATGTCTCATGACGACTCGGTCCTCGCGGTGCTGCCGTTCTTCCACATCTACGGGATGACGGTGCTGCTGAACCTTGCGCTGTACAACCGGGCGAGGCTCGTGGTGATGCCGCGTTTCGATCTGGTGCAGTTCCTCGAATCCATCCAGAACTACAAGTGCAGCTACGTGTTCATCGCTCCGCCCGTGGCGGTTGCGTTGGCCAAGCACCCGCTGATCGACGACTACGACCTGTCGTCGGTCAACACCATCATGTCGGGTGCCGCGCCGCTGGACGAGGTGCTGGGCAATGCTGTGGCCAAGCGGCTGAACACCCGGGTCATCCAGGGCTACGGCATGAGCGAGCTGAGCCCGGTCAGCCACGCCATGCCCAGCAAACCCGGCGACGGCCCGGAGGCGCCGCTGTCGTCGTGCGGTTGGCCCATCCCGAACACGGTCAACAAGATCGTCGATCCGGCCACCGGCGACGAGATCGACATCCCGGCCGAAGGACTCAGCGAGCCGGGTGAGCTGTGGGTGGCGGGCCCGAACGTCATGGCGGGCTACCTGAACAACGACAAGGCCACCAAGGAGACCATCGACGACGACGGGTTTCTGCACACCGGTGACATGGCGCGGGTCGATGCGAACGGCTGCGTCTACATCGTCGACCGGCTCAAAGAGCTCATCAAGTACAAGGGCTACCAGGTGCCGCCCGCCGAACTCGAGGCGTTGCTGCTCACCCACGACGATGTCGCGGACGTCGCGGTCATCGGCGTGATCGAGGCCGACACCGGCGAGGAGATCCCGAAGGCGTTTGTGGTCAAGCGTGAAGGCTCCGAGCTCACCGAGCAGCAGGTGATCGACTTCGTCGCCGGTCAGGTCGCGCCGCACAAGAAGGTCCGTGAGGTCGAGTTCATCGACGCCATCCCGAAGAGCGCCGCAGGCAAGATTCTCCGCAAGGATCTGCGCAAGCCCGCCTGATCCGTCTGGTCCCGGCGTCTCACAGCGTCTCCAGACCGCTCCACCAAGACAAAAGACGCTCGACCGGCCGGTGGAGCGTCTTTTGTGAATCCGGTGGATATCCGGCGTTAATCGGTTGTGGCCGCGACCTTCTCGCTCGAACGGTTCGCCTCCACCGCGCCGGCGCCGGCGTGCCGGACGTGCTTGCTGGGGATGACAAGCGCCAGCAGCGCGGCAGCGAGAGCAGCGAGGCCACCGACGATGAACACCAGCTGGAAGCTGGACTCGGCGGGCACAGAGGCGGTCGGGCTGAGGTCGATGACGGAGCTGGCGAGGATGGTGGCCATCAGCGCCGACGCGATTGCCGTGCCGATGGATCGCATCAGCGAGTTCAGGCTGTTGGCGGCGGCCATCTGATGCAGTGGTGCGGCCGACATGATCAACGCCGGCATGGCCGAGTAGCCGATTCCCACGCCTGCGCTTGCGATCACCATGGCCACGCAGATCTGCCACGGTTCGGCCATCAGGAAGATCGAGAACAGGTAACCCAGTGCGATGATCACCGACCCGATGAGCAGCGTGAACCTCGGACCGATGTGGATGTTGAGCCGGGCCGAGACCGGCGAGAGGAACATCATCATCAGTCCTCCGGGGGCCAACAGCAGGCCGGTGGCGAGGATGGTCTGTCCCATCCCGTACTCCACGACGCCCGGGATGTGTGGGATCTGCAGCAGCTGCGGCGCCGCCAGGCTCATCGCCATGAGGGCGAATCCGATCAGCACCGACGCCGCGTTCGTCAGCACGATGATCGGCTGCGCCGACGTGCGCAGGTCCACCAGGGGTGTCTTGATACGCAGCTCGAACCAGCCCCAGAGGACAAGGACCACCAGGCCGGCTCCGGCCAGGCCGAGCGTCAACGCACTGGTCCATCCCCAGGTGTTGCCCTTCGACACGGCGAGCAGCAGCGCGACGAGGGCAGCAGTGATCCCGATGGCCCCGACGACGTCGAAGGTGCCGGGGGAGCGGACCGGTGATTCGCTGACCAGGATCAGCACCAAGAAGAAGGTGAAAGTGGCGAGTGCGCCCGACGTCCAGAACAGGACGTGCCAGTCGAAGGTCTGCGTGATGTAGGCGGCGACCGGCAGTCCGATAGCGCCACCGACGCCGAGGGTCGCCGACATCGTCGCGATGGCACCGGGGACTCGGGCCGGTTCGAGCTTGTCGCGCAACAGGCTGATGCCACACGGGATGAGGCCCATCGCCAGTCCCTGGATGCCACGTCCGATGATCATCGGCAGCACCATCGAGGTGAGCGCACAGATGATCGATCCGAGGATCATCGCGGCGATGCACGACAGGATCACCACTCGTTTGCCGAACATGTCGGCGAGGCGGCCCGAGATCGGCATCGCGATCGCGGCCGTCAGCAAGGTGGCGGTGATGACCCAGGAGGCGTTGTCGGAGCTGGTGTTCAGGTAGCCGGGCAGCTTGCCGACGATGGGCACGACCAGCGTCTGCATGAACGATGCCAGCAACCCCCGAAGCACAACACCGCGATCAGCAGGTTCGGGTTGGGATTGGTGTTCGACTCACGTTTCATTACTTGCATCATGCATGCAAATGAGTTCGCCAAACAAATCGGACACGAGCGCTGACCTGCACTCGGAGCCCGGATAGGGCCTGTTTGTGACTACGTCAGCATGCGGGCGCGCAAGCGATCCAGGTCACCTGCGGTCACCCGGCAGGCCGCCAGGTACTCGTCGAAGGTCCCGGATTTCGCCAGCGCGGCCTCGCGCGCGCTTTGCAGGTAGTCGGCCTTCACCCCGAGGAGGTCATCGGAGATCTCGATCGGTTCGCCGCCCTCCGGGGGGCCGTAGATGCGCTGGAGGTGCGCGCGAAGGGCGTCGATGTCGCCGTTGCTCTCCAGGTAGTCGGCCATGATCTCGTCGGGGTCCACCGCGAGCGCGGTGAGTACGGCAGCCACCACCCAGCCGGTGCGGTCCTTGCCTGCTGCGCAGTGCACCAGTACCCGCCGATCGGGGTCGCCGAGCAACTTGATCACCTGGTCCACCGTGCTCATCGCGCCGGGGAGCGCGGGCATCTGTGCGTAGACGTCGTACATGTAGCGGGTGCGGTTGGCGATGTAGTCGTCGCCCGACATCTCATGTGGAGCTTTGCCGTCCGGCCGGAGATCGAAGGGAACGACGTGCACCTCGATCGAGTCCGGAACGCGGTCCGACCCGCTCTTCTCGATCTCCGCGTAGTCGCGCAGATCGAAGACATCGGTGACGCCGAGGTTGATGAGATCTTGCCCGCCGGTGTCGTCGAGGTTGCTCAGTTCCGAACTGCGGAACAGCAAACCCGAAGCGACGCAACGTCCTTCGGTGGTCTTGAGGCCGGATACGTCACGGAAATTCCACGCGCCTGAGAGCATGGCGTCAGTGTAGGGGGTCGATCCGCGCGGTGTGTTGTGGTTGTGTGGCCTCGATCGACCGATAGGTGTCGAATGCCGCGACCGGCAGGTGACAAATGCTTCCGTGGTGGGCCTGTGGAAAACTACTGCTCTATGAGCAACGGAACCCTGATCTTGATGCGTCACGGTGAAAGCGTGTGGAATGCGTCCAACCAGTTCACCGGTTGGGTCGACGTTGCCCTCACCGAGAAGGGCGAGGCCGAAGCGGTACGCGCCGGAGAGTTGCTCGTCGAGCACGATCTGCTCCCCGACGTTCTGTACACCTCGCTGCTCCGGCGCGCGATCTCGACCGCTCAGATCGCCCTGGACAGGGCCGACCGTCATTGGATCCCGGTGGTGCGTGACTGGCGACTGAACGAGCGGCACTACGGCGCTCTGCAGGGTCTGAACAAGGCCGAGACCAAAGAGAAGTTCGGCAACGACCAGTTCATGTTGTGGCGCCGTAGCTACGACACCCCGCCGCCGGTCCTGGAGAAGGGCGCCGAATACAGCCAGGATGCAGATCCCCGGTATGCGGACCTGCCGGCAGTTCCACAGACCGAGTGCCTCAAGGATGTTGTCGACCGATTGATCCCGTACTACAACGAGACCATCGTCGCCGACCTCAAGGCGGGCAAGACGGTGCTGGTGGCTGCGCACGGCAATTCCCTGCGAGCTCTGGTGAAACATCTCGACGGGATTTCGGACGACGACATCGCGGGGCTGAACATTCCGACGGGCAATCCGCTGCGCTATGACCTCGACGACAATCTCGAGCCGGTCATCAAAGGCGGCGCATATCTGGACCCTGAGGCGGCCGCTGCGGGAGCTGCGGCGGTGGCGGCGCAGGGCAGTAAATAGCGAGCAATCGCTCTTTCTTTCCGATCGGAGATTCGCGATCAAGTGATTGCCGCATCCCGCTCTCGTAAGCCGTGATCAGGACTACCCTGGTCGCATGATGGCGTCTGCGCATCTGACCGGCGAATCCAGCTGAGGCGGGGGAGCTTGCATGGCAAATATCCGAGTGACACATTCTCAGGCCCAGGAACGGTACGAGATCTTCGACGGCGAGCAATATGTCGGATATCTCGACTACGTCAGTGAGCCCGAGCAGGTGGTGCTGACCCACACCGTGGTGCTCGATCAATTCAGTGGCAAAGGTTATGCCGGACACCTGGTGAAATACGTCCTCGACGATATCGAGCGCTCCGGTAAGAAAGTCGTACCTCTGTGCTCGTACGTCGGCTACTTCATCGAACAACATCCGCAATATGCGCCGATGGCCACCGAGGTCACCCGCTGATCGTCACCTCGATTCGATGAGCCCGATCCCTTCCGATCGCGCGTGCGGGGCTCTTTCGGCGACCATCGGATGAACAGCGTCCGAACACTTGCGCGCTGACTTGTTACCGACCGTCACTGCCCAGCATTCTGCTGTGGTGTCCTGTTGCCCTGCCCGTAAGATTTGCTTGTGACCGCAATTTTCATCGCGGCAGTGGGCGTGCTGGCACTTCTTATCGGCGTGGCGGCCGGATGGTATCTGGGCCGCAGGCGCGCCGCCTCCGCGTCTTACGACCTCACCCGATCGGCAACGCCGGTCGAGTCCGACGCCGCACCGCTTCTGCACTCGTCGTCCGCCCGGGTTCCCCGGATGACCCGGGCCACCCTGCTCGACCTGATCATCGACGGTGGCGAGACCGGTGTTGCTGTCGTCGACGACGTCCGCGACGTCGTGTTCTTCAACGATCGCGCCAACGCCCTCGGCATGGTTCGCGACCATCTCCTCGACGATGACGTGTGGGACTACGCCAGGTACACCCTCGAGAGCGGCGACACCAGCAGGTTCACCTTCGTGCCGCCGCAGGGCATCGGTGCCTTCGTGTCCACCGGCCGAGGGCCGGGCCGCAAGATCCAGTCGGTCTCGTGTGTCACCGAACGGATCTCGGACGGAGACGAGCGCTACACCGTCATCTACGGCCAGGACGACTCCGAACACATGCGGGTCGAGCAGACCCGCCGCGATTTCGTGGCCAACGTCTCGCACGAACTCAAGACGCCCGTCGCCGCCATCGGACTGCTGGCCGAAGCGCTGATGGAATCGGCCGACGACCCGTACTCGGTGGAGCACTTCGGAGAGCGGGTGCGCATCGAGGCCCTGCGCATGGGCAACATGGTCTCCGAGTTGATCGCGCTGTCGCGGTTGCAGGGCGCCGAGAAGCTGCCCGACCTCGAGGACGTCGAGGTGGACGTACTCATCGACGAGGTCATCGACCGCGCCCAGATCAACGCCGAGGCCGCGGGCATCAAACTCACCACCGACGAGGATTCCGATCTGCATGTCGACGGCGACCACACCCTGTTGCTCACCGCCCTGAACAACCTCGTGGCCAACGCAATCGCCTACTCGCCCAGCGGTACCGCGGTGTCGGTGAGCAGGCGTGTGGTGACCATCGACAACCGCCAGATGGTGGCCATCGCCGTCACCGACCGCGGCATCGGGATCGCCCCGCAACACCAGCAGCGGGTGTTCGAACGCTTCTTCCGGGTCGACAAGGCGAGGTCGCGGGCCACCGGAGGTACCGGTCTGGGACTGGCCATCGTCAAACACGTTGCGGTGAACCACGGCGGATCCATCGACCTGTGGAGCAAACCCGGCACCGGATCCACCTTCACCCTCACCATCCCGCTGGCGACACGCACCACGTCGCGAGCCCCCGAGTTGTCCACTGCCACAAGCGCAGAACCGACCACGCAGACCGTGGTCACCGAAGAGAGAGAACTGAGCCGTTGACACATGTGCTGATCGTCGAGGACGAGGAGTCCTTGGCCGACCCGCTTGCGTTCCTGCTTCGTAAGGAGGGATTCGAGGCCACCATCGTCACCGACGGCAACTCCGCGTTGCCCGTCTTCGAACGCGTCGGTCCCGACATCGTCCTCCTGGACCTCATGCTGCCGGGTGCCTCGGGTACCGAGGTGTGCAAGGCGATCCGCGCCAAGTCGTCGGTGCCGGTGATCATGGTGACCGCCCGCGACAGCGAGATCGACAAGGTTGTCGGGCTCGAGTTGGGCGCCGATGACTATGTGACCAAACCCTATTCGGCCCGCGAGCTGATCGCGCGGATCAGGGCGGTCCTGCGCCGCGGCGGTGATTCGGCCGAGACCGACGACCTCGACGGCGGACTCATCGAGGCCGGCCCGGTCTCGATGGACGTCGAACGCCATACGGTCTCGGCCAGTGGCCAGTCGGTGACGTTGCCGCTCAAGGAGTTCGACCTGCTCGAGTATCTGCTCCGCAATGCCGGACGGGTACTCACCCGCGGCCAGCTCATCGACCGGGTCTGGGGCGCCGACTACGTGGGCGACACCAAGACCCTCGACGTCCACGTCAAGCGGCTGCGGTCGAAGATCGAATCCGACCCCGGCAACCCGAAACACCTCGTGACGGTGCGCGGTCTGGGCTACAAGTTCGAGCCCTGAGTTCTCAGGTGACGTCCGGCAGACCGGGGTCGGCGATGTCTTCGGCCTCGGGATGCTGGGCGTACTTGCGGTCGCCCTCTTGACGCTGGGTGGCCTGTGCCGTGGCCGGGTGCACCGCGACGAGGCCCAGCGCGCTGCGGCGACGGCAGACGGTGGCCAATTCGTCGTAGGCCGGTTTGCCGATCAGCGCGATCAGCTCGGGTCCATACGACTGCCACACCTGCTTCTCGCCGATGTGCGCGTCCGGCGACCCCGAGCAGTACCACTTGAGGTCGGCGCCACCTGAACCCCAGCCCCTGCGGTCGAACTCGGTGATCGTGGTCTTGAGCACCTGTTCACCGTCGGGGCGTTCCACCCACTGCTCCTCCCGGCGCACCGGAAGTTGCCAGCAGACCTCCGGTTTGACCTCGAGCGGCTCGATGCCCTTGCGCAGTGCCATCGAGTGCAGGGCGCAACCCTGCCCACCGGCGAACCCCGGCCGGTTCAGGAATATGCAGGCGCCCTTGTACTTGCGCGTCTTGATGGCGGGCTCGTCGTCCAGCTCATCCTCTTCGAGGTACCCCCGCTTGCCCAAGGGGTCTTTGCCTGAACCCTTTTCGTAGAACTGCCAGTCGTCCGGCGTCAACATGGCCGCGGCCTTGGCAAGGTTCTTGCGGTCGCCCTTGTCAGACAGATAGGCGCCGTGGCTGCAACACCCATCGCTCTCGCGGCCCTCGATGATGCCCTGGCACGCCGGGGTACCGAAGACGCATGTCCAATGCGACAACAACCAGGTGAGGTCGGCGTTGATGATGCGCTCGGGGTCGGCTGGGTCTGCGAATTCGTACCATTCCCTCGGAAAGTCCAACGGGACCTCGGGGGTGGGCACCATTTTGGAGGCTGGCTGCACAAGTATCAACGGTAGACGCACTAGGTTGTAAGCCGTGCGTTTAGGAGTCCTCGATGTCGGCAGCAACACTGTCCACCTGTTGGTGGTCGATGCTCACCGTGGCGGTCACCCGACCCCGATGAGCTCGACCAAGTCCACTTTGCGGCTCGCCGAGCAGATCGACACCGATGGGCGGCTGTCCGATCCCGGTGCAGACAGCCTGGTGGAGGCAGTCGACGAGTTCACCAAGATCGCCTACACCTCGGGCTGCAAACAGGTGATGGCGTTTGCCACCTCGGCCGTCCGTGATGCCACCAACTGTGATGACGTGCTCAACCGGGTCGCCGACGAGACCGGCGTGCGGGTGGTTGTGCTCTCCGGCGTCGACGAAGCGCGACTGACGTCGCTCGCGGTGCGCCGCTGGTACGGATGGGGCTCAGGCCGAATCGTCGCCCTCGACATCGGCGGCGGGTCACTCGAGTTGTCGAACGGCGTCGACGAGGAACCCGACGTCGCGTTGTCGTTACCGCTGGGCGCCGGCCGGCTGACCCGCGAGTGGTTGTCGGACGATCCGCCCGGCCGCCGCAAGGTCGCGGTGCTGCGTGACTGGCTCGACGCCGAACTGGCGCCGGCGGCCAAAGAGCTCCTCGCTGCGGGCACCCCCGACCTCGCCGTCGGCAGTTCCAAGACGTTCCGCTCGCTGGCGCGACTCACCGGAGCGGCGCCTTCCAGCGCTGGACCCCGGGTGAGGAGGACACTGACCAGCAATGGTCTGCGGCAGTTGATCGCCTTCATCTCCAGGATGACCACCGCGGACCGGGCCGAGCTGGAGGGAGTGAGTGTGAACCGCGCGGGACAGCTCGTGGCAGGCGCACTGGTGGCCGAGGCGAGCATGCGAGCACTGTCGATCGATACTTTGGAGATATGCCCGTGGGCCCTGCGCGAAGGTGTCATTCTGCGCAGACTGGACCTCGAGTCCAGCGATACCGAGTTGCCGGCTGGTGAACGCTAAGGATGGTGAACTAACTCATGGCTAGAGGATCCGATCCCGAGTCACGCCCCATCTCGGTTGCCGAGTTGTTGGCGCGGGCCAAGGAGCAGGACGCGGAGAACGCGGCAACCGGGTCTCAACCTGCAGCCAACCCGCCGACCGGCCGTCGCCACCGTGGAGGCAAGGGCGCGGTGTCGGTTGCCGAACTCACGGGAGAGATCCCTCGGGTGAACGATTCTGCCCCGCCGCCCACCCGGGACTTCAACTCAGCAGAGGTGTCCAAACGTGCGCGGGACACCGACGATGCCGCCGCACCGACGCCGGGCGAGCCCGAGCGTCCTGTTCTGTCGCGCCCCCGTGATGTCGAGACGCCGGCGGATGAGCAGCAGGCCGATGAATCACCGGAGAGGTCGAACACCGAGTCGCCGAAAAGCGGCGACGAGACCGCAGCCATGCCGGCGGCCGAACGTGGCGAGCGCGAGGAGTCGCAGACCGCGTCGGGAGAGGCCAAGCAGTCCGACGGGCACCCCGACGAGGAGACCACCGGCGTCATCGCATCGGTCCAGGCGTATTCGCAGGTCGACGACAACGACCCCGACCGCAACAGAGAAGACGGTCAGCACGACTTCCGCACCGCCGCCGAGCGCGAGGCCGACTTCCAGCGGTACCGCAACTTCGAGGACGTCGACGACTCCTCTGCCGCCCCGAAGCCGGCCAAACGCAAACGCGGTCTGTTCGGCTTCGGACGTAAGGCGGACGAATCGGCACCTGCGCCGTCGGCGCCTGAGCGGTCCGACGACCACGCCGGTGGCAACACCGACCACCAGGTCACCCAGCTCATCCCGGCCGTCGATGACTCCGGCCACCCGCCGGCCCAGCCAGACGCGTCCACTCGATCGACGCCCACAGTGGACGGACCGAAGCAGGCTGAGCCGGAACAGACCGCCCCGCAACCTGCCACGGAGGCCGCCACCTCGCAGGCCTCCGCCACGGCAACGTCGGGCGCGGCCGCGGGTCGTTACCTCCGGTTTGATGTCGATGACGACGAGCAGACGCAGGGGTCAGGTCCAGATCTGACCAAACGCGATGTGCGGCAACCTGATCCGCGAGAGGTCGACCTCACGGGCACCGACCCGGTGGCGTCCGGCATGCCGGCGGGCCTGCGTGAGGTCGGGGCCACGGAGGAACACGGACCGCTGATCCATCCGCAGGTGCACCCGAGTGCCGAAGAGACCGAAGCCGTCAAGGCGCGGCTCACCGGATCCTCTGCCGACACACAGGCCGGCGGGACGGACGCTCAAGCTACCGGCGACGGCGGCAGCGCTCAGACCGCCGACGGTGATTCGCGACACTCGCCGACCGCGCAGTGGCTGATCCTGATCGGTCAGGTCCTCGCCGGATTGGCAGTCGGCGTCGCCCTCTTCTGGGGCTTCACCGAACTGTGGCGCTGGAACGTGTATTTCGCGCTCGTCCTGGCGGTAGCGGTCATCTTCGGCATGGTCACCCTGGTCCATGTGGTCCGTCGCAGCCAGGACCTGATCAGTACACTCTTGGCGTTGGGGGTCGGTCTCCTGGTGACCATCGGCCCGTTGGTTCTCTTGCTCGTCGCCGGAGACTGAGAGTGCCCGAGGAGATCGCCGTGTCCGCGCAGGGTTCTCCGAACGAGTCGATGAGAGAAGACATCGCGATCGGGCTGTCGACCGCGTCCGTGTATCCCCAGAACACCGAAGCCGCTTTCCAGTACGCAAACGATCTGGGGTACGACGGCATCGAGCTGATGGTGTGGGCAGAACCGGTCAGCCAGGACATCGACAGGGTCGCGTTCCTGTCCGACCGCTACCACCTGCCGGTGCTTTCTGTACACGCACCGTGTCTGCTGATCTCGCAACGGGTCTGGGGTCGCGACCCCGCCGCCAAGCTGGCGCGATCGGTGGCAGCGGCGGAGGATCTCGGCGCCGAGACCGTGGTGGTGCATCCACCGTTTCGGTGGCAGCGAAAGTACGCGGGTGGTTTTCGCGATCTGATCGACGCACTCGAGGACGACTCGGGGATCGCCATCGCGGTGGAGAACATGTTCCCCGTCCGCACCGACAGGTTCTTCGGCAAGTACGAAGAGGCCGCCGGGCGGATGCGAAGGCGCGGTGGGGGACCGGGCGCGGCGGTCTCTGCCTTCGCGACGTCGATCGACCCCACCGACGACGGTTTCGCGAACTACACACTCGACCTCTCCCATGCCGCGACCGCGGGCGCGGATGCGATCGAGATGCTCAACCGGATGGGCGGTGGCCTACGTCACCTGCACCTCACCGATGGTTCGGGGGCGGCGGTGGACGAACACCTGGTCCCCGGCGACGGTTCGCAACCCTGTGTGCAAGTGTGTAAAAGTCTGGCCGCCGGGGACTTCTCCGGATCGGCCATTCTGGAGGTCACCACGAGTTCGGTGAACACCAAGGCCGAGCGTCGTGAGATCCTCTCGCGCTCACTGGATTTCGCGAGAACGCATCTCGAGAGGCCGTAGCCGACCCATCCGGGCCGCCACCGGATCTTCCGATGGCCGTGGCCGGGATGAATGTAGAACCGTTGAAGGAGTACCCAGCACTGTGTCCGAGCCCAGCCTTGCCCGCCTGAACATCCTGCAAGAGATCACCGCTGCCAGCGGCGACCGAGTCGTGTACTCGGCTCAGATCGACCCCGTCTTCACCATCGGGCCCAAGGTGCACGGCGGCACACTGCAGATGCTCAGCGCCAATGCGGCCCTCGCCGGCTTCCGGGCCACGGCACCGGCCGACAAGCCCGCATCCGACGATCTCGCCGCGATGGCCATCTCCACCAACTACCTCGGCGCACCCGACCCGGCCGAGATCACGTTGCACGTCTGGGTGCGCAAGCGCGGCCGCCGGGTGTCGCTGGTCGACGTCGAGATCCATCAGAACGGCCGCAATCTGGTCCACTCGACCGTGACGGTCGGAACACCCGATGTGGACAACCACTACTCGGCCTCCACCCCGCTCTCCGCGATTCCGGCCTCGCCCACCGAAGACGTCATCTGGGTCGAGAAGAGCCCGGTCGGCGAGGTCATGCACCTGTCCGCGGTGCTCGACATCGCCATCGAGGAGCGATCCCTTGCATTCACCCGCGGGGAGAAGGCCGATCCGGTGTTCCGGATGTGGGCCCGGCCCAAGGAAGCCGACCCCGATGCCCTGTTCGCGATCCTCTGCGGCGACCTGAGTGCGCCGGTGGTGATGAACCTGAATCTGTTCGGCTGGGCACCCACCATGCAGTTGACGACGTATCTGCGACGTCGGCCCGCGCCCGGATGGCTGCGTATCCAGGCCTCGAGCACCGAGGTCGGGCATGGCTGGTTCGAAGAGGACCACGTGGTCCTCGACTCCGCGGGCCAGGTTGTTGTCCAATCGCGGCAGCTCGCGATGATCCCGGCCGCGGACTGACGACCACCCGGCAGCGATCCGGTCCATCGGCCGGCGGGTCGTCCACACCCCGACGACCCCAGGCGACCTGCGGCGAAACAATCAGCCCTGATGGACTCGCCAGAACACATCCACATCAGCGTGAGAAAGTGAGCAGCATGACTCAGCGAATCGCAATCATCGGCGGCGGCAAGATCGGTGAGGCGCTGCTGGCCGGCTTGATCAAGACCGGCAAGCCGACCAAGGATCTGGTCGTGGCGGAGAAGTCGACGCGCCGGGCCAAAGAGATCACCGAGGACTACGGGGTGCGCGTCACCGACATCCCCGACGCTGTCGAGGGCGCCAACATCGTTGTCCTCGCGGTCAAGCCGGGTGATGTCGACGCCGTCCTGTCGATCATCGCCGACGTCGAGGATGTCGGTGAGGCCGAGCGGCTCACCGTCACTCTCGTCGGCGGATTGCCGATGCTGAAGTACGAGAACGCTCTGCCTGCCGGCGCGCCAGTGGTGCGGGTGATGCCCAACACCCCGATGCTGGTCGGTGAGGCCATGTGCGGGATCGCGGCGGGTCGGTACGCCACCGACGAGCACGTGGCCACCGTGGTGACGCTGCTCGAGACCGTCGGCAAGGTGGTGGTAGTGCCGGAGCGGCAGATGGATGCCATCACCGCGCTGTCCGGATCCGGGCCGGCCTACGTCTTCCTGCTTGCCGAGGCCATGATCGACGCCGGTGTGTCGATGGGGCTGACGCGGTCGATGGCCACCGAGCTCGCCGCGCAGACCGTGCGCGGTGCCGGCGTACTGCTGACCGACTCAGGGGTCTCGCCGGTGGATCTGCGCGCGGCCGTGACCTCACCGGCGGGCACCACCGCCGAGGCCCTGCGTGAACTCGAGCGCTACGGCATGCGTCATGCGGTGTCCGAGGCGATGCGGGCGAATGCGGCCAAGAGTGAGGCGACCGGCCGCGCTGTGCTGGCGAACATCGAGACGTCCTGACTCTGCGTCAGGCACCGCGCCGGGACGATCTCATGCGACAAAATCGACCCAGTTACCTACTCACGTCGCATTGACCCCACCCGCCACGCTAAGCTTCGGGGAGCACGTGCGTGTCTGGAGTCCGCCGGAGGGGAAGCCGAGCGGCCGCGACGCGTGCCCCGGAGGTATGAAAATTTCATGGCATCTGCAAGCAAGTCAGGTGACAACGCCGGTGGTGGAACTCAGTTCCTGACCGTCGCGGAGGTCGCATCACTGATGCGCGTCTCGAAGATGACCGTGTACCGCCTGGTGCACAACGGAGAGTTGCCCGCGGTTCGCGTGGGCCGCTCCTTCCGAGTGCACGCCAAGGCAGTCCACGATTACCTTGAAACGTCGTATTTCGACGCCGGTTAGGCCTCACGAGGCATTCCCGACGGGCTGGGCCGCCATGGTGGCCCGGTCCGCGTCGGCCATTGGATCGAAGACCGCCGCGGTGGATTTCGTGACGAGTACGGTGGCGCGGTAAGGTCGGTAGTCGACCCGTTCGCCTGTGTTCTGGCGTACGACGTTATGTGAGCCAGCCTCGTTGGACGGCAAAACCTTGAAGGACCATCGGTCAGATCGTGAGGAAGTTCCCACATGGGTTCAGTGATCAAGAAGCGCCGCAAGCGCATGTCGAAGAAGAAGCACCGCAAGTTGCTGCGTCGCACCCGGGTGCAGCGCAGAAAACTCGGTAAGTGAGTTTTCTTTTTCGTTCAGAACCCGCCGACATATCGGCGGGTTTTGTTTTGCCCTGATAGAGGCGTTCTCGCCTGATGTGCCCGCCGGAAAATTACTGAGCCACTGACTGGATGAAGACGGGCAAAGTTCCGTACGCTGGGCACATGGTCGAGGGTGGGGATGTGGCGGATACGACGCCGCGCGTCGTGTTGGTGACCGGCGCATCGACTTTTCTCGGCGGATATCTGACCACTCGTCTGGCGCAGAATCCCGACATCGACAGGGTGATCGCCGTCGACTCGCGGGCCCCTTCCAAGGACATGTTGCGACGTTTCGGTCGCGCCGAGTTCGTCCGGGTGGACATCCGGCGTTCGGCGATCGCGAAGGTGATCGACAAGGCCGGGGTGGACACCGTGGTGCACGCCGCGACCTCGGTGATGGACACCGTCGGTCATTCGCCGGCCATCAAAGAGTTCAACGTCATCGGCACGATGCAGCTGTGCGCCGCCTGCCAGCGCAGCCCGACGGTCAAGCGTTTTGTCGTCCGCTCGTCCGGCATGATCTACGGCGCCAGTTCGGCCGACCCCGCGCATTTCTCCGAAGACACCCATGCCCGGCGTGAGCCGACACACGGTTATGCCCGTGACCTGCTCGACGTCGAGGGTTATGCCCGTGGCCTCGGCCGCCGACGACCCGACATGTCCGTCACCATCCTGCGGTTGTCGGCGATGCTCGGACCGCAGATCTCCACCCGCATGAGCAAGTACTTCTCGGCCACGGTGATCCCGGTGGTGATCGGGCACGAACCGCGACTGCAATTCCTCCATGAAGAAGACGCCCTGTCGGCGCTTGAGCACGCGACTCTCGCCGGTCGCGCCGGCACGTTCAACATCGCCGCCGACGGGGTGGTGACCCTCAATCAGGCGGTGCGACGGGCGGGGCGCGTGGCTTTGCCGGTCCCCGGCCGGATGTTGGGAACGGTCGCCGGGGTCTATCGCGGCATGCGCGTCGCCCCGTTCCATGGCGATCAGGCCGACTACCTGACGTTCGGCCGGGTGCTCGACACCACCCGGATGCGCACCGAACTCGGTTTCGAGCCGAAGCACACCAGCTTGGAGACGTTCGACGACTTCTTGTCCCGAAAACCGTTGGAGCCGGTGATCTCACCGGCGGCCTGGCGGCGCTTGGAGCAGTGGATAGCCCAGGCCGCGAAGCAGCTGACGTGAGCCGGGCGCCTGGAGAAGGTAAGTTCATCCGATGCCTGGCGCGGGGGCGACCATGGCGGGGACAATCGAAAAATGTTCGACACGACCACGTAGGGGCGGCGGGCATCATGCTTGAGGGAGGTGGGTGATCGTGCAGAACCGGAATCGTACGTCCGACGCGCGAACGGCCAAGGTGATCCAGCTGTACTCCAGTTCGCCGGGCCCCGGTGGACAGCCGCGTCGTCGGCATCCGTCGCAGACCAACGGGCACCCAGCCAAACCTGCTGCACCACAACAACACCCGAACCACCGCGGACATCCGAACACCGATGAGTTCGTGCAGGCGCCGGTCACCCCGATCAGCGAGGACGTGCGCGCACAGCTCGAGGCCGGACGGTTCGAGCAGGCCGCCGAGATGTCGTCGAACTTCCTGAATCTCGACGGTGTCCGGCAGACGATCGCCGACACAATTACCGGCGCCGCCGGGTACGTGCGGCAGCGCGTGACCGGTGACTACGAGGTGGACGACTTCGGCTTCGACGCCCACTTCACCGAGTCGGTGTGGCTCCCCGCCTTGCGGGTTCTGTTCGACAAGTGGTTCCGGGTCGACGTGAGCGGTATCGAGAATCTGCCACTCGACGGTGGGGGACTGCTGGTGGCCAATCACGCCGGCACCATCCCCATCGATGCCTTGATGACGTCGGTCGCTGTGCACGACTACCACCCGAGGAATCGGCACCTGCGCGTGCTCGCCGCGGACCTCGCCTTCGACACCCCGGTCATCGGTGACCTGGCGCGCCGCACGGGGTCCACCCTCGCCTGCACCGCCGACGCACAGAAGTTGCTGCGCGGCGGCGAGCTGACCGCGGTGTGGCCGGAAGGCTTCAAGGGCATCGGCAAGCTCTACAAGGACCGCTACAAGTTGCAGCGCTTCGGTCGTGGCGGCTTCGTCACAACGGCGCTGCGTGCCAAGGTCCCGATCATCCCGGTGTCGATCGTCGGGTCCGAAGAGATCTATCCGATGCTCAACGACCTGAAGCCGATCGCCCGCCTGCTCGGTCTGCCCTACATCCCGATCACGCCGACGTTCCCCCTGCTCGGTCCGCTCGGTCTGGTGCCGTTGCCGTCCAAGTGGCAGATCCACTTCGGCACCCCGATCGAGACCGGCCATTTCGACGATCAGGCCGCCGACGATCCGATGGTGGTGTTCGACCTCACCGACAACGTCCGTGAAGACATCCAGCAGACGCTCTTCCGCATGCTCAGCCGTCGATCGAGCATCTACTTCGGCTGACCCCCACCCCAACCCCCGATTTTGGTGGGTTAGGGCGAGCATTTGCCCAGTTCAGGCTCACCGAAACCCACCAAAACGGGGGGGGGAGTCAGCGGCGTAGGTGGCGGACCGCGGCAGCAGCGCCACCACCGGCCGCACCGAGCAGCACCGCCGTCGGCACGCCGATCTTCGCGGCCTTTCGGGCCGTGCGGTAGTCGCGGATCTCCCAGCCACGCACCCGGGCGACCTCACGCAGGTCGGCATCGGGGTTGATGGCCACGGCGGTGCCGACCAGCGACAGCATGGGGACGTCGTTGTGCGAATCGGAGTACGCCGTGCACCGCTTGAGGTTCAGACCCTCGCGGATCGCGAGCGTGCGGACGGCATGCGCCTTGCCGAGCCCGTGCAGGATGTCGCCGACCAGCCGTCCGGTGAACACCCCGTCGACGCTCTCGGCCACCGTGCCCAGTGCCCCGGTCAGTCCGAGCCGGTCGGCGATGGTCTGGGCCAGCTCCACCGGTGTCGCGGTGACCAGCCACACCTGCTGTCCGGCGTCGAGGTGCATCTGCGCAAGGGTGCGGGTGCCGGGCCAGATCTTGTCGGCGATGAACTCGTCGAAGATCTCCTCGCCGAGCTGCACGAGTTCGTCGGTCTCGCGCCCGGCGATGAAGGACAGCGCCTTCTCCCGCCCCTGCGCGACGTCCTCGGAGTTCTCCCGGCCGGTCATCCGGAATTTCGCCTGCGCCCAAACGAATTCCATCACGTCGCGGTAGCTGAAGTAGTCGCGTGCGGCGAGGCCGCGGGCGAAATGCACGATCGACGCGCCTTGGACGAGCGTGTTGTCGACGTCGAAGAACGCCGCAGCGGTGAGGTCCGGCGGGACGTCGGTCGGCGTGCCGGGCTCGTCGGATTCCAGGAAGGTGGAAGGTTCGCTCTCGTCGAGTCCGCGTTCCCGCAACTTCGACGACGCCGCCCGCGCACTGGCCTCGCCGGCGAGCGACTGGCGCAATTCGGCTGCCGACTGACGGAAACGCCCGACCCGGCTCGTCAACGGGGAGAGCGGGCCGGCCGTGGAGGTGGGACGCAGTCGCTGCCCGTGGTCGCCGGCCGGCCGGTCGTCGAGGTCGTCGTCCGCGGAATCGTCATCGAGGTCGTCGTCCCTGAAATCGTCTTCGGGGGAGTCCTCCTCGTCGCGGGCGTAGTCATAGGAGTCGTCGTCCGGACCGTCCCCGGGCAGCTCGCGCCGTCGGTCATCAGGCCCGTGGTCGTCGCCCTGCTCGGCGCGAGAACCGGTGGTGGCATCGTCCTCGCCGTCGGCGTCCCCGCTACCCGGAGTTGTGCTCACTCCATCGCCTCCTGTCGGTCGGTGCCAAGCCTAGTCGCCGATGCCTGCAACACTGGCAGGGTGAGGATCACGTTGCTGTCCCGGGCGGGTTGTGCCGCCTGTGCCCGTGCCAGGGCCGATCTACGGCCGGTTGTCGACGAGTTCGAGGTGGAGTTCGACGAGGTCGACGTCGATGCCGTCGCGACCACCGATCCATCCCTGCGCGCCGAGTTCGGAGACCGGTTGCCGGTGATCTTGCTCGACGATCGTGAGCATAGCTACTGGGATGTCGATATTCCCAGGTTGAGGGCCGATTTGCGGGGCGCCGCCGGACACTAGTCCAGACGCATGGCCAGAAGAACCCGAGCCGAGTTTGTGAATCGATTCACAAGCGGTACCGTAGTGCCTCGAGTTGGTGTTGAACCTGCCGTGAGCAGGTGAAGCGCAGCGAAGTCCGCAAAGCCGCGGACGATGCAGCCCAGAAGAAAGACGGACGCATGGCCAAGAGTTCGGCGGGGTTCAACGCCCAGTCCGAGATCCCCAGCGCCTCGGTCGCCCGGCTGGCCACCTACCTCCACGTTCTGCGTTCGCTGAGCGAGAGCGGCGCGATGGTGGTGTCGTCCGGTCAGCTGGCCACCGCAGCCGGGGTCAATCCGGCGATCCTGCGCAAAGATCTGTCCCATGTCGGGTCGGGCGGAGTCCGCGGCGTCGGTTACGACGTCGGCCGGCTGATCGCCCGGATCGCCTTGGCCCTCGGAGTCGAGCACAACCACAACGTGGTGCTGGCCGGCGCCGGCCACCTCGGCAAGGCGCTGCTGGGCCGGGTGGGGTTCGACCGACGCGGGATCAAGATCGTGGCCATGTTCGATGCCGATCCCGAGCTGGTCGGGACGACGATCACCGCGGCCGAGGGCGAGTTGGCCGTGCGGGCGCTCGACGAGATCGGGGACATCTGCCAAGAGCACGGGGTGGAGATCGCGGTCCTCGCGACCCCCGACGCCGACGCCCAGGCCACCTGCGACGCATTCGTCGAGGCCGGGGTGCACCAGATCCTGAACTTCACCGCGCTCGCGCCGCGCGTCCCCGAGCACGTGTACGTGCGGCCGGTGGACTTCGCGCTCGAGCTGCAGGTGATGGCCTTCAACGCTGCCCGACGGAACAACGCGGACTCCGCGGTGGTGCCACGTGAACAGCGCGGTAGTGGACGTGCCCCGAGGAGTGGGGCGAAGACGAGAGCACGATCAGATCAGAGATCGGTGGGCGTGTGAGTATTTTCCTGTTCGGCGTATCGCATCGCAGCGCGCCGGTACCGATCCTCGAGCGACTCGCCGTCACCGACGACGACCGTCCGAAGATCATCGACGATCTGCTGGCCAGCCCGCAGATCAGTGAGGCGATGATCGTCTCGACGTGCAACCGCGTCGAGGTCTACGCCGTGGTCGACGCCTTCCACCCGGCCCTCGAGGCCGTGGGTGAGGTGATGGGCAAACACTCGGGCATGACGGTCAACGAGATGACCAAGTACGCCTACGTGCGGTACTCCGAAGCCGTTGTCGAGCACCTGTTCTCGGTCGCCGCGGGCCTGGACTCGATGGTGGTGGGCGAGCAGCAGATCCTCGGCCAGATCCGGTCGTCCTACGCCAGCGCCGACGCGAACCGCTCGGCCGGGCGAGTGCTACACGAGCTGGCGCAGCAGGCGTTGCGGGTGGGCAAACGCGTCCACAGCGAGACCGGGCTCGACCGCGCCGGTGCATCGGTTGTGTCGGTGTCGCTCGAGCGCGCGCGCAGCATTCTCGACGGCGACATCACCTCTGCCGTTGTCCTCGGAGCCGGCGCGATGGGCGGCCTGGCCGCCGCCCACCTGGCCCGGTCGGGGGTGTCGGAGCTGGTGGTCGTCAACCGCACGTTCGAGAAGGCACAGCATCTGGCAGCCAACGTCACCAAGAACCACGGCATCCCCGCGCGGGCGGTGCGTTTCGACGACATGACCGACGCGCTGATCGGCGCCGACGTGCTGGTGACCTGTACCGGAACCATCGGCGCGGTCGTCGGTGTCGGTGAGGTGCATTCGGCGCTCGCCCGTCGCGAGAACAACAAACCGTTGGTGATCTGCGACCTGGGATTGCCTCGTAACGTCGATCCTGCGGCCGGTCGGCTACCCGGTGTCCACATCATCGATATCGAGGGTCTGCGTGGCGATGAGGCCACCAAGGCCGCCGATGCCGACGAGTTCGCCGCCCGCGAGATCGTCCTGGGTGAGCTGGCCGACTACCTGATGCATCAGCGTCAGGCCGAGGTCACCCCCACGGTCACCGCGCTGCGGCAGCGCGCCGCCGAGGTGGTCCAGGCGGAGATCCTCCGACTCGAGAGCCGGTTGCCGGGTCTGGACGACCCGCAGCGCGACGAGGTCGCCAAGACCGTCCGGCGAGTGGTCGACAAGTTGCTGCACGCGCCGACGGTGCGGGTCAAACAACTCGCGAGCACGCCGCAGGGCGATACCTACGCCGAAGCTCTCCGCGAACTCTTCGAACTCAAGCCCGGTGCGGCCGAATCGGTGTCGGCACCGGAGGTCGGGCTCGGGGACACTGCCGGACTCGGCGACACAGACGGAAAGGCCCGGTAGGACTTGAGCACCGACGAGACGAGTCCGATCCGTATCGGCACCCGTGGTTCGCTGCTGGCCACCACCCAGGCCGGCGACATCCGCGACGCACTGATCAAGGCCGGCCATCCTGCCGAACTGGTGATCATCAAGACCGCAGGCGACCTGTCGGCCGCACCCGTCCAGCAGATCGGCGTCGGGGTGTTCACCACGGCGATCCGGCTGGCGTTGACCGCGGGCGAAGTAGACGTCGCCGTGCACTCCTACAAGGATCTCCCGACGGCCCCTGAACCCGGGCTGCACATCGCTGCCATCCCACCCCGCGAAGATCCGCGAGATGCGCTGGTCGCAGCGGGTGGCAAGGTGCTCGGCGAGCTACTGCCGGGAGCCACTGTCGGCACCTCCGCGCCGCGCCGGGCGGCGCAGCTTAGAGCATTGGGTCTCGGTTTGGAAATCCGCCCCCTACGAGGCAACCTTGATTCTCGGTTGGGCAAAGTCGCGAGCGGCGAACTCGACGCGGTGGTAGTGGCTCGAGCAGGACTGGTACGCATCGGACGGGCCGACGAGGTCACCGAAGCGCTGGATCCGGTTCAGATGCTGCCGGCGCCCGCACAGGGCGCCTTGGCCGTGGAGTGCCGCGCAGACGATGCCCGACTGGTGAGCATTCTCGCCGAGTTGGACGATCCGTCCACCCGTGCGGCGATTGACGCCGAACGTGCGGTGCTGGGGGCCCTCGAGGCCGGATGCACCGCCCCGGTCGGTGCGATGGCCGAGGTGGTCGAGTCGATTGACGAGGACGGACGCATTTTCACCGAGCTGTCGCTGAGGGCGACGGTCGTGGCCGAAGACGGATCGGACGCGGTCAAGGCCTCGGTGGTGGGTCCGGTGGAACGGGCAGCCGAACTGGGCCGAGAACTCGCCGCAGAACTGCTGGATCAGGGAGCAAGACAGCTTCTCTAGAAACAGTGGGCCGAGCTACAGCCCCACGGGGCAGGAGTGCTGAGCATGAGCCGTAACAAAAAGGCCACCACCCCCGGTCGCATTCTCTTTGTCGGGGCAGGGCCGGGCGACCCCGGACTGCTGACCGTCCGCGCCCGGACCGCGATCGAGAACGCCGTCACGGTGTTCATCGATCCCGACGTACCGTCCGCGGTCGTCGAACAGATCGGTGTCGGCTGGGGTGACCAGGCCTCATCGAAGAGTTCGTCGACCGGTGCGACCCGCTCGGGCAAACAAGACATTAGCGGCGGCGAGCAACGCGATTCGCAGGGGGTGATCCCCAGGACGCCGACGGCACTGTCGCATCCGGGTCCGGTGCCGATTCGGCAGACGACTCGATGGGCAATGTGCGTCCCGCGCTGGGTGATCCCGCCGAGGTCGCCAAGACCCTCGTCGCCACCGCCAAGGACGGCCACGACGTCGTCCGGCTGGTGGCCGGCGACCCTCTGACCACCGATGCCGTGCTGGCCGAGGTGAACGCCGTCGCCCGTACCCAGGTGCAGTTCGAGGTCATCCCGGGACTGCCCGCGACGGCCGCTGTGCCGAGCTACGCGGGTATGCCGCTGGGTTCAGGGCATACCGAGGCCGATGTCCGCGGAGAGGTCGATTGGGCGGCACTCGCTGCCGCTCCCGGACCTCTTGTGCTCCATGCCACCTCGGGTCATCTCGCCGAGACCGCCAGTGCACTCACCGAGCACGGCCTGGCCGCACAAACCCCGGCCGCCATCACCGTCAACGGCACCACCTGCCAGCAGCGCACCATCGAGGCGACGCTGGCCACGCTCAACGAGAGCGGAAGCGCCCTCACCGGACCGCTGATCGTCACCATCGGCAAGGTGGTCACCCAGCGCGGCAAGTTGAGCTGGTGGGAATCGCGCGCGCTGTACGGCTGGACCGTACTGGTGCCGCGTACCAAGGACCAGGCCGGCGACATGTCCGATCGGCTGGTCACGCACGGCGCCATCCCGATGGAGGTCCCGACGATCGCGGTGGAACCGCCGCGTAGTCCCGCCCAGATGGAACGTGCTGTCAAGGGCTTGGTGGACGGCCGCTACCAGTGGGTGGTGTTCACCTCCACGAACGCTGTCCGCGCAGTCTGGGACAAGTTTGCCGAGTTCGGTTTGGACGCACGAGCTTTCAGTGGTGTGAAGATCGCCTGTGTGGGCGAGGCGACTGCGGAGAAGGTGCGCGGCTTCGGCATCAACCCCGAGCTGCTGCCCTCGGGCGAGCAGTCCTCGCTGGGCCTGCTCGAGGACTTCCCGCCGTACGACGACGTCTTCGATCCGGTGAACCGGATCCTGCTGCCCCGTGCCGACATCGCCACCGAGACGCTCTCGGAGGGGCTGCGTGGCCGTGGCTGGGAGATCGACGACGTCACCGCGTACCGCACGGTCCGCGCCGCGCCGCCGCCCGCCGAGACCCGCGAGATGATCAAGACCGGTGGGTTCGACGCGGTCTGCTTCACCTCGAGTTCCACGGTGCGCAACCTGGTGGGTATCGCGGGTAAACCGCACGCCCGCACCATCGTTGCGTGCATCGGTCCGAAGACGGCCGAGACCGCCACCGAGTTCGGCCTGCGGGTCGACGTGCGGCCGGAGAACGCATCGGTGCACGAGTTGGTGGACGCGCTCGCCGAGCACGCCGCTCGCCTGCGTGCCGAAGGTGCGCTGCCTCCGCCGCGCAAGAAGGCCCGCCGCTCACGCTCGTAGGCTGGAGGACATGACCTCACCGATCGATCGTCCCAGGCGTCTTCGTACCACTCCGGCCATGCGCCGGATGGTCGCCGAAACCTCCTTGGAGCCAAGGCATCTGGTGTTGCCGATGTTCGTGGCCGACGGGATCGACGAGCCGCGGCCCATCAGCAGCATGCCCGGGGTCGTCCAGCACACGCCGGATTCGCTTCGTGAGGCCGCGGTCGCGGCAGTGGAATCCGGTGTGGGTGGTCTGATGCTCTTCGGTGTTCCTGCCGAGGGCGACAAGGATGCCGTCGGGAGCGTCGGGACCGATCCGGACGGCGTGCTCAATGCGGCTCTGCGACTCCTGACGTCCGAGCTCGGCGATTCGACTGTCCTGATGGCCGACACCTGCCTCGACGAGTTCACCGACCACGGGCACTGCGGTGTGCTCGCCGATGACGGCACAGTCGACAACGACGCCACCCTGTTGCGCTACGCCGAGATGGCTGTGGTGCAGGCGCAGTCGGGCGCCCACCTGGTGGGGCCGAGCGGGATGATGGACGGTCAGGTGGCCGTGATCCGTTCGGCACTCGATGACGCGGGATACACCGACACCGGGATCCTCGCCTACACCGCCAAGTACTCGTCGGCCTTTTACGGCCCGTTCCGGGAGGCCGTCGGCTCGTCGCTGCGTGGCGACCGCAAGTCCTACCAGCAGGATCCCGCCAACCTCCGCGAGGCGATGCGCGAACTCGAACTCGACCTGTCCGAGGGCGCCGACATCGTGATGGTGAAACCGGCCATGTCGTACCTGGACGTGTTGCGACGGGTGGCCGACGTGGCCGATGTCCCGGTCGCGGCGTACCAGATCTCGGGGGAGTACGCGATGATCACCGCGGCGGCCGAGCGCGGCTGGATCGACCGCGATGCCGCCATCGTCGAGTCACTCACCTCCATCCGGCGCGCCGGTGCCGACATCGTGCTGACGTACTGGGCGCACGAGGTCGCCGACAAACTCCGGTGACCGTGCGTCTGCCCGCCTCGCGCCGGCCCTTGTCGCCGTCGTGCGGGCCCCTCTTGTCGTCGCGGGCGGCCACATCCGCACACCCGTCCGACGCCCGCGCGCAGCCGCCCGCCCGACCTCTAGGCTGGTGCCCATGTCCGTGACTCCACCGTCCTACAGCCAGGGCCCGTACGGCGGCTCCTCGCCCGAGTCACCGAACAAGCCGGCTCTGGCCAGCCCGATGGCCATCGCCACCGAACTGTGGGCGCTGATCATCTTGGCGCAGTGCGTGGTTTTCGGTGGTCAGTACCAAGTGGCCTTCGACGCCGCCGACGAGGTGTCCCGGGACATGCCTGAGGGTGAACTCCCTGATGGCGCCATCTGGGTGGTGTACGTCATCGTGGGGCTGACCCTCGCCGCAGTGTTCGGGGTGCTCGCGTGGCTCGCCCGCTCCGGGCGCAATTGGGCCCGCCTGGTTCTCGGTTTCGTCAGTTTCTATCTTGTTGTGCAGACCGTGTCGGCGTTCTTCATCGAGGAGGCCGATCATTGGACGATGATCCCGACCGTCATCGGCGGAGTCGCGGCACTCGGCGCGGGCGTCTTGCTGATGCATCGGGACTCGGACAAGTACTGCAAAGACATGGCGGCGTGGCGAAAGAGTCAGTCGCACAAGGGCGGGCAGGCGCCGTGGCCGCAGGGCCCGCCGAGTGGGTATCCACCCAACCCCACTTACCCGAACCCCTACCAGCAGTACCCGCAGCAGCCATATCAGCAGCAGTATTACGGGGCGCCGGGGTACCAGCAGGGTGGATACCAGCACCCCGCGGGTCCGGACAACAGCACGCCCTCGGAGCCCGGCAACACCGATCCGAGACGTTCTGACGACGCCGGATCAGATACAGGAGAACGCAAGTGAGCACCGAGTCCGTGAACCCGGGCGTGCCCCCGAACACCGTTGTGTGGGCGTATCGGTTGTGGCTTGCGTCCGGCGTCCTGCTCGCGCTGTGGGGTCTGTTCCAGATCGCCCTGGTGCGAACCGGGACCAGCGTGGTCTTCGGAGTGTTCTTCATTCTTGTCGGGGCTGCCCTGGTGTGGGCGGGCCGGCAGGCGTACGCCGGCGACCCGCGCTGGCGGTCGGCGGTGTCGGTCCTGACGTTGATGCTCGTCGCCATCGGGATCTTCGCCTCGATGCTCTACTCGCTGCCGATGGTGCCCGCGCTGCTCTTCGCGTTGATCGGACTGTCCGGTTCGCTGACCGCCAACCGCCCCACGTCCGAGCCCTGGTTCGCTCGCCGGTGAGGGACTGCGCCCATGATTGACGAGACAGACCACGAGCCCGAGACGCCGGGGGCCGAAGGCGAGGTCTTGTTCTACGAACCCGGCGGCAGCTGGTGGGTGGTCACCATCGGCCCGCTTCTGTGTCTTGCGCTGCTCATCGTCGAGATCTTCGGTGAAGGCAAGGTGCACTGGCTCGCACTCCTGATCTTTGCCGCCGTGATCGGCGGGTTCTCGCTCATCCAGGTGTACGCGGCTCGTTCACACGTCACGGTCCGGCTCACCGAGACCACCCTGCGTCAGGGCGCTCAAACCATCGCGCTCGACGAGATCGACGAGATCTTTCCGCAGAACAACAGCCCCGAGCATCAGAAGTGGGAGAGCGCTCCTGCCCTGGGTGAACTGACTGCCGTGCCGCGGCGACGCAAGGGTGTGGGCATCCGGTTGCGCAGCGGCAGACTGGCGCAGGCGTGGGCCCGTGACGTCGACCATTTCCGGTCGGAACTGACCCAGGCGCACCAGGCGATCGCCCTCGGACTGGGTCCGAAGAAGTCCAACTCGCTCCACAAGCCGAAGCCGAAACCGAAGAAGTCCCCGCCACCGGTACATGGTGACGAGGACTCTTCGTAGGTACAGCTCTAGCTGAGCTGGTCTTCGACCATCGCTGTCTTGAGCAGTTCTTCTGGCACAGCGAACCCGTCGACGAGCGTGCGCGCATGCGGACGCAGTGCCGCACACAAGTCGTTGACGCCGCGTCGGATCGCCTTTGCGCGTTCGACCGAGATGTGCCGGTGCATCAGGAACCATTCGAGGTCTGCCTCGAGAGCCGAGTAGACGTACAGGTCGCAGACCTTGCCGAGCAGTTCGGTTCCGGCCTTGCTGTCGCACTTGTCGATGGCCTCGATGAACGACTCGAGTACCACCCGTTCGATGTGCGCCGTACCCACTTTGAGCAGATGGTCCTGGGCCCCGTTGAACACCTCGAACGGATCGGCGTCGTCGTCGGTCGCCCGACGCAACCGGTTGGCGCAGGTCCGCAGGAGATGGTCTTCGCGGTTGCGGAACAGCCGGATCTGGGTGCCGCGGTTGGTCAGCTCGGACTCTTCGGGATCTTCGCCCGAGGTGTCCATCAGGGTCTGGACCACCTGGCGCGCAGCGGACTTCTCCAGGAACACGTCGCGGGCCATCCCCGCGATGAACCGCGCCCAGCCGACGGTGTTGAGTCCGCGAACGTCTTGCGCGTACGCCGACAGCAGTTCTTTGGCGACGAGCTGCGTGAGGACTGTGTTGTCGCCTTCGAAGGTCGTGAACACGTCGATGTCGCCGCGCATGATCGACAGCTGGTTCTCGTCGAGGTAGCCCGCGCCACCGGTGGCTTCACGACAGACGTTGATGGTGTGCGAGGCATGCCAGGTGGTCATCGCCTTCAGGCCGGCGGCAGCGCCTTCGAGTTGACGCTGACGGTCCTCGTCCAGGTCTTCGGCGGACTGCAATTCGTGCAGTTCCTCGATGATCTCGTTCTGTGCGAACGCCAGCGCGTACGACTTCGCGATGAGGGGCAACAGCTTTCGCTGATGTGCCAGGTAGTCCATGATGACGATCTCGTCGTCGGAGTCCGGCTGTTCGAACTGCCTGCGCACCAATGCATACCGGGTCGCGATGGTCAGCGCTTTGCGGCCCGCGGCACCGGCCGTGGCCGCCACACTGACCCGGCCCCGGATGAGGGTGCCGAGCATTGTGAAGAACCGACGGTTCTCGTTCTCGATGGGCGAACTGTAAGTGCCGTCCTCGGCGACGTCGGCGTAGCGGTTGAGCAGGTTCTCGCGGGGGATGCGTACGCGGTCGAAGACGATGCGGCCGTTGTCGACTCCCGCCAGGCCGCCCTTGTATCCGCAGTCGCTGGTGGTGATCCCCGGGAGATCGTTGCCGTCGTCGTCACGGAGCGGGACCACAAAACAGTGCACGCCTCGGCCGGTCGGTTCTTCGTCGGGACCACCGGTCACCAGCTGGGCGAAGACCGCCGCGACCTTGGCATGCTCTGCCGCGCCGCCGATGTAGTCCTTACGTGCCAGTTTGGTGTCTGAGTTGACGACGAACTCGCCGGTGGCGGTGTCATAGGTGGCCGTGGTCTGGATGGCCTGCACATTGGAGCCGTGTCCGGTCTCGGTCATGGCGAAGCAGCCGAGCACATCGAGATTGATCAGGCCGGGTACGTACTTCTGGTGGTGGACATCGGTGCCGAGGTTCTCTACCGCGCCGCCGAACAGGCCCCACTGGACTCCCGCTTTCACCATCAGCGACAGATCGGCGTAGCCGAGGAGTTCGATCGCGCTGATCGAAGCACCGATGTCGCCGGTGCCTCCGTGCTTCTCCAGGAATCCGGCGCGGGGGAACCCGTGACCGGCCAGTTCACGCATGATCTCGAGGATGCGAGCGCGGGCCTGGTCCAACGGGAGCGACGGGTCGGGTAGCAACTCGGAACGGTTCAGCTGCTCTCGCACCGCTTCACGGGTGGACCGCCAGCGTCCGTCGAGTGCGATGCGCAGGTTGTCGGCCAGCAGCTCGGTGTCTTCCTCGGGGGTGTGCTTCTCGGGTAGATCTGCGGTTCGGACCTCGGGATCGATGTCCGTTGCCGTGAAGGTGTCCGCTTC
Organism: Williamsia sp. DF01-3; assembly: GCF_023051145.1. Taxonomy (NCBI): domain Bacteria; kingdom Bacillati; phylum Actinomycetota; class Actinomycetes; order Mycobacteriales; family Nocardiaceae; genus Williamsia; species Williamsia sp. DF01-3. The sequence goes on along the minus strand of NZ_JALKFS010000005.1, from coordinate 4,660,144 downwards.
GTTCGCCGTCATGAATCCGATGTTACCCACGAGTAAGGACTTTGAACCGGCACTTCAGCAAACCCTCGGGGGCACCCGTGAGGGCGGGCATCAGGACGCTGTGACGGTGATCGCTTCGAGCCGCTCCATGATGAACTCACCTGCGACAACCGGGGGTTGGCCGTGTGCCGCACCGACCGGTGGGCCCAGTGGGGTCACCACCGCATCGTGATCGAGTTCATAGAAGAAGATGAGCGACATCAGGTCTTCGTCGGGAGCGTCGGCCTGCGGAGGCAACACACGGTGGCGGCCTGCCGGCCATCGTCCGCCCGTCCAGTATTCGAGGAGGTCTCCGATGTTGATCGTCAGGGCCTCGGGGTCGTAGGGGGCGTCCGCCCAGCCGCCGTCCTCGGTATAGACCTGGAGACCGCCGGACCCCGGTTCGCGGTCGAGAACGGTGACGGTGCCGAAGTCGGTGTGCGCCCCGATCCGGAACTGTCCTTCCTCGGGACGACCCACCTCGGTCAGCGCGGGGTAGTGGTTGATGTTGGACGTCCACGTGGCTCGTTCGGCCCGGCCGAGGAAGTCGTGTCCGGCATCGAGCCCGAGCGATGTACTCATCAGCGCGAGCAGGTCGTCGGACAGCAGCTTCATCTGACGGCAGTACTCGGTGAACAACTCCTCGAGTTCGGGCACCTCCGCCGGCCAGACGTTCGGCGGGAACCATGCGGCGTCCACCACCGGGTCACCGGTCGGCGTCTGCGCGCCGCAGTTGTAGGTCTCCTTGAGATCGGGCGGCGTCTCGCTCCCGTCGGCAGAACCGTTGGCCTCCATGCCCGGTCCGATCCATCCGCGACCACCGACGGCCACCGCGTAGCGGCTCTTGACGTCGGTCGGAAGGGCGAAGAACCGGCGCGCGGCCGCTCGGAGATCGGCGGGAAGTGCCGGGTCGATGCCGTGGCCGGTGACCAGCAGGAAACCTGCCGTCTGCAGGCTCTCGTCGACTGCCCGGCACAGAGCCTCGGCTGCGTCGCCGCCCCGGCGCCACTGTGAGATGTCGACGGTGAGAATCGGGCTGCTCATCGGCCGGTCTCCTCGGCGACGCCGATGTCTTCGTTCCACAGCCCGGGGTTGCCGTCGATGAAGTCGGCCATCATGGCCACGCACCGTGGGTCGTCGACGACGGTGACCGACACACCCAGGTCGGCAAGCCAGTCTTCACCGCCCTGGAAGTTCCGGGTCTCACCGATGACCACCGAGCCGATGTCGAACTGACGGATGAGGCCGCTGCAGTACCAGCACGGCGCCAGCGTGGTCACCATGATGGTCGATCGGTAGTCGCGTTGCCGCCCGGCGTTGCGGAAGGCCGCGGTTTCGCCGTGTACCGACGGGTCATCGTTCTGTACGCGCATGTTGTGACCACGTCCGAGCAGTGTTCCGTCGGCGGCGAACAGTGCGGCCCCGATCGGGATCCCGCCCTCGATCAGACTCTGCTGGGCTTCGGCGTATGCGGTCTCGAGCAGCGTTGCGGGCGAGACGTCGGTGGAGGTGCTCATGGAAACCAACGCTGCCCGTCGTGCGCGGCTGGGGCAACTGACATAGTGTCGCGGCACCGGGGGCTATGGACGTGCAATTCGTCGGTGACGAGAGGTTGGCGACAATGGTTCTGGCGTTACACGAGGTCCTCGACCGACACCTGGCGGCAACCGATCCGCAAGTGCTCAGTGGTCACGGACGGCTCGGCAACGAGGTCCGCTGGGTGCATTCCAGTGAGATCTTCGAGATCGGTCCGCTGCTGTCAGGTGGTGAACTCCTGCTCACCACAGGACTCGGACTGGCGGGCACCGACGCCGGTACGCGCCGTCACTACATCCGCGAGCTCGCCACTCGCGACGTCGCCGGTGTGGCAGTGGAATTGGGCAGAACCTTCGACGAGGTTCCTGACGAGATGATCCGCGAGGCCTCGTCGGTGCAACTCCCGCTGATCGCGCTACACACCGTGGTCCCGTTCATCGACCTGTGCCGCGCCGCCAACACCGACATCGTCTCGCGCGAAGTCGGGGTGCTCCGCCGACGAGGTGAACTCGACGCGGCGCTGCACGCGCTGATGGCGGCCGGTGCCGGTGCGCCTGCGATCGTGAAGGCCATCGCGGCTGCCATCGGTTGCCCACTGGTGGTGTTGGGCAAGAACAATGCGCTGATGGCCGCCGAGGGTGTGGACGACGACCATTCGGCGTGGCAGGTGGTGGACGCGCAATCCGCGTCGGTGCCGGTGCAGTCGCGTGGCCAGGTCATCGCGACCTTGGTCGCCGGTCCGTCGTCGCTCGATGCGGACACCATGATGTCGCTTCTCGACCTCGGTGCCGGACCTCTGGGTGTGGCGCTGTCGATGTCACGCGAGCTAGGAGGGCTGCGCCATCGGGCCGCGGCCACTCTGATGTCTGATCTGCTCAATCGGCGGGTCGATCGCCGCCCCGACCTCATGATGCGTTCTCGGGCAGCAGGTTTCGACCCGGCCCGCGCTGTGTGCATCGTTCCGGTGGCGATCTCTGCCCCGGCGCCCCGGATGGCTGCGCAGCTGACGGCGACCGTGACGAAAAAGCTGTCCGTGCAGTCGCTGCACGCCGACGTACATGCGACCTCCTACGCGCTGTTCGCCATGACCGATCAAGCCCGCGACCAGATCACCCAGGTCTGTGCAGCGTTCGCCGGAATCGCCGGGGAGGCAACGATTGTGGTCGGGGATGCTGCGCGTGTTGATGCCCGTGACCTGTCCGATGCCTTGCTGACCGCACGGCGAGCTCTGGCGATCGCCTCCGGATCCCGGCGGGCGATGGCCCGTCACACCGATGCGGTTTCCTCGGTTCGCGCGCTCGCGGCGGAACTCGCGGTGGAGACTCTCGGCGCAGCGGTCCGCGACGACCTGGTGACCTCTGTCGGGCCGCTGGTCGAATGGGATCGGACCCACGGGTCAGAGCTCACCCACACCCTCGAGGTGCATCTTCGACATGGTTGCAGCGCAACACGATCCGCGGTTGCCCTGCATCTGGGCAGACAGAGTCTGTATCAACGTCTCGAACGGATCCGGGAGCTGCTGGGATTCGACTTCGCGGCGCCCGAGACATACCCGTCTGTTTTGCTGGCCCTCTGCGCGCACCGCAGCGCGGTGCGATCGGCTTCCGGTCAGGCGGACTGATAGTCGCGACGAATCTTGTTGCGCGACAGCACGAAGTATCCGGCGAACGCGATGACAAATCCGGCGAAGAACGTGATGTCTCCCAATTCGGGGACGGCCTCGGCGACGAAACCGACATATCGTTCCTGGTTGCTGAAGAGCAACACCGAGGCGACGAGCGCGATCAGGAAGGCCGACAGTCCGCCCCAGTTCGTGTACTTCGGGTTGTACAGCATCGCGGCCACGGGACGGTTCCGGCGAAGGATCTGGTCGGCGAACACGATGCCGAGCCACGGGCCGATCCAGTAGGCGACGATCAGCAGGAAGGTCTCATACGACTCGGCCGCGTCGGCCAGTGCCCACCAGGCAACCAGGAATCCCACGACTCCGAACACCACGGTGACGAGCGCCCGCTGAATACCGAGCGACATCTTGAATCCCATGGTGACGAAGGCCATTCCGCCGGAGTAGAGGTTGATCGCGTTGGCGGCGACTGCCCCGACCGCGATGGCCAGCAACGTCAGATCCGCCACGGCCGACGGCAGATGCCCGGTGAATGCGTCGGTGGGACTCTCCGCATCCGAGCCGATGGTCACCGACGCGGCGCCGACGGCCATCAGTGCCGTGGTGGACACGAACAGCCCTGACGAGGCGAAGAACCCGGTCTTGAACCGGGACACGGTCGCGGGAAGGTAGCGGGTGAAGTCGGCCGCGTAGGGGGTCCAGCCGGCGGTGTAACCGAACGCCGTACCCACGGTCAGGAGGAATCCGCCGAGTCCGGCACCACCGTCGGTTCCGGGCGCGCCGAGATCGGCCTTGCTGAAGATGATGACGCCGGCGATCACGAACACGATGGCGAGCAGGGGCGCGGCAATGCGCTCGAACCCTTGGACGAGGTTGTGTCCGAAGAACGCAAATGCTGTCTGCGCCAATACGACGATCAAGAGCGCCAACACCGAAGGAAGACCGAACAGCGTGTTGAGGGCCAGCGCTCCGCTGACGCTGTTGGTCGCGAACCAGCCGATGCCGCACATGACGGTCATGAACGCGGCGGGCACGATGTTGCCGCGGTAGCCGAAGCCGAGGCGGCCCAGAACCATCTGCGGTACCCCGTGCAGCGGGCCGCGAGCGGAGAGGGCGTAATGAGCGAGGGCACCGAGGAGGTTGCCCAACGCCACCGCGGCGAGGGCCTGCCAGAAGCTGAGACCGAAGTACAGGACCGACAGGACCCCGACGAAGATCGTCGCGAACTCGAGATTGGGCGCGGTCCACGTCCAGAACATGCTGCGCGGTTTGCCGTGCCGGGCCTCGAGCGGGATGAACTCGTTGCCGCCTGGTTCGACCGCAAGCACTTTGCTGCCATACGAGCTGGGCGCCGCGTCGGCGACGGGCTCTGTTCGGGGAGTGGTCGATGTCATTGCGTCACGGTCCCCTACCCGCGGGTGCCGCGGCAACCTACAGAACGTCCGCTGGCGTGGTGTCGGGGGCGGGCGATTTGTCGGGCCGATAGACGGGGCTCATCGACCGGTGGTTCATATCCGACGGCCGGCCGGTTGATGCTGCGTGATGCAGTGGATGCCCCCGCCTCGCTCGAACAACGGCCGCGCGTCGACCGTGCGGATCTCACGCCCCGGGTACACCTCGGACAGGATTGCCGCAGCCCGTGCGTCATTCGGATCGTCGAAGCTGCAGGCGATCACGGCGTTGTTGATGACGAGGTGGTTGATGTAGCTGTAGTCCACGGGTCCCTCGTCGTCGGTCAGCACCGTGGGGGCCGGGACGTCGATGATCTGCCACCCGGGTTCCGCCGCGGCGATCACCTCTCTGATCCGAGCGCTCACCGCGTGATCGGGGTGGTCGGGGTCTTGCTGGTCGTGCACCAGCACCACACCCGGCGACGGGATGGCCGCGACGATGTCGACGTGCCCACGGGTGCCGAACTTCTGGTTGTCGCGGGTGAGGCCGTACGGCAACCAGATCGCCGTCTCGGCGCCGATCGTCCGCCGCAGCTCGTCCTCGACGTCTTCACGAGACCACGTGGCATTGCGGCCCTCGCCCAACTGGACCGATTCGGTCAGCAGCACCGTGCCGTCGCCGTCGACCGCGATGCCACCGCCCTCGTTGATCATCGGCGAGTCGATGCGCTGGGCCCCCGACATCTCGGCGATCAGCGTGCCGATGTGCTGGTCTCTGTCCCATCGCGCCCACGAGGCAGCCCCCCATCCGTTGAACACCCAGTCGACGGCTCCGAGGGTGCCGTCCTCGTCGAGCACGAATGTCGGCCCGACGTCGCGCGCCCAGGCGTCGTTGAGCGGAGCCGCGAGGATCTCGACGTCGCGGGAGAGGTATTTGCGGGCCGCGGGCAACTCATCCGGGTCGACGAGCATCGTGACCGGTTCGAACTCACAGATGCTGTGTGCCACCGCCGCCCATGTCCGGCGGGCTTCATCACGTGCGGCGTCGGTGTCGCCGAGTGAATAGCCTGGTGCCGGGAAAGCCATCCACACCTTTTCTTGCGGAGCTGTTTCGGCGGGCATCCGCCACTGCGACATCAGACGTCTCCGGCGCCGAAGTGGCCGTGTGTCGCAACCGGATCGACAAGACGACCATAGGTGTCAGGCCGCCGGGTCTTCAGGAACGGGAACAGTGTGAGCCAGTCACGACGCTGGGCGAGGTCGAGTTCGGCGACCAGCACGGCAGGTTCGTCGCGCGGCGCCTGGACAAGGATGCGGCCGTACGGGTCGGAGATGAAAGACGAACCGTAGAAGGTGATCTCGCCTTCGTTCCCGGTGCGGTTGGGTACCACCATGAAGGTGCCGTTGGCGATCCCGTTTCCGACGATCACCTGCTGCCACAGGGGTTGGGTGTCGAAGTCGGGGAAGTCGGGCTCGGATCCGATGGCGGTGGGGTAGACGATGATCTCGGCCCCGGCCAGCGAGTACGCGCGTGCGGCTTCGGGGAACCATTCGTCCCAGCATGTCGGCATCCCCAGGGTGGCGTCGAGTCCGGCCGGTGAGTGCACGGGGTACGGGTCGGGTTCGGCGGGTCCTGCCCGGAAGTACGTGTCCTCGTAATAGCCGGCCGTGATGGGGATGTGGATCTTGCGTGTCTTGGCCACCAGCTCACCGGTCGGTGAGACCATGATGGCGGTGTTGAACCCGAGGCCGTCGTCGTAGGTGGTGCCGTTCTCCGCCGAGTTCTTCTCGTACAGCGACGCGTGCAGGAAGATGTTGTGCTGCTTCGCCATTGCCGAGGCGAAGGCGAATGTGGGCCCGGTGTCGAGGTCCTCGGCGGACTCGCCCGGGTTGGCGCCACCTCGAACGAACGCCGGATACCGCAGCAGGGTGATCTCGGGCAGACACACCAGGCCCGCCCCGGCCCCGGCGGCCATCTCGACGCCCTCGGCGAGATCGGCCAGGAGGGCATCGGTGTCGGGCTGCCAGCGATGCTGCACGAGACCCACCCGTATCGGTGCACGTCCTGAGTCGGTGTCCCGGCACAGTGATGGCGGCGCCGTCAGGGCAGTGATGAGCTGCATGATGTCCTTTCCCGGACGGCGTCGCCGATCCGGTGTGTGTCCCTGCGTGTTTGCCGGACTACGTCAGTGCGATGTATTTGGTGGTCAGGTATTCGTAGATGCCTTCGGAGCCACCTTCGCGCCCGATCCCGGATTGCTTCACGCCGCCGAACGGTGCCGCGACATCGGAGATCACGCCTCGGTTGATCCCGACCATCCCCGACTCGATCTTGTCGGCCACCCTCAGCGCCCGGTCCAGGTCCTGGGTGTAAAGGTAAGCCGCCAAGCCGTATTCGGTGGAGTTCGCGGCCTCGATGGCTTCGTCCTCGGCGGTGAACGTACTGATGACGGCAACGGGACCGAAGATCTCGTTTCGCACGATGTCCGCGTCTGCCGGCACCTGGTCGAGAACCGTTGCGGGGTAGTAGCACCCCGCGTCATCGGTCGACGTGACAGAGTTCGGCAGGTTCTCCGGATCGGCGCCCAGCCGCACCCGGGCCCCATCGGCTACTGCGGCAGCCACAGCCTTCGCGATGGACGTCTGCTGCTTGGTGTTGACCATCGGGCCCAGTGTGGTCTTCGGATCGTAGCCGGGCCCCAGAACCATGGACTTCATCTTCGCCGTCAGCGCCGCGGTGAACTGTTCGGCGATACCTTCCTGGACGAGAAAGCGATTGGCTGCCGTGCACGCTTCGCCCCCGTTGCGGGTCTTCGCTGCGAACGCACCTTCCACCGCCTTGTCGAGATCGGCGTCGTCGAACACGAGGAAGGGTGCGTTTCCGCCGAGCTCCATGGACGTCCGCTGAACGTTCTCGGCTGCCTGTCCGAGCAGGCTCCGGCCGACCGGGGTCGACCCGGTGAAGCTGATCTTGCGTACGCGGGGATCGGCGATCAGCGGCTCGGTGACGTCGGCCGCCTTGCTGGTCGGGAGAATGGAGAGCACGCCGCCGGGCAGTCCTGCCTCGCCGAGCAGCTTGGCGAGGTACAGCATGGTCAGCGGGGTCTCCTGGGCGGGCTTGACGATCATCGTGCATCCCGCGGCCAGCGCCGGGCCGATCTTCCTGGTGCCCATCGCGAGTGGGAAGTTCCACGGCGTGATCGCCAGCGCCACCCCGACGGGGGCGTGGGTCACCATGATCCGTCCGGTGCCCCCTGGCGACGGGGTGAACCGGCCCGAAACCCGAACGGCCTCTTCGGCGAACCACCGCAGGAATTCGCCGCCGTAGGTGATCTCGGACTTCGAATCGGGCAGTGCCTTGCCCATCTCGAGGGTCATGATCGTGGCCATGTCGTCGGCGTGGTCCTGGACCAAATCGTAGGTGGCGCGCAGGATCTCCGATCGCTTGCGCGGCGCGGTGGCAGCCCACTCGTCCGCCACCGCGAGCGCGCTCTCGAGGGCGGTGTTCGCGTCGTCGGGCGTGGCATCGGCCACGCGGAGCAGGGACGTGCCGGTGGCCGGGTCGTCCACCGAGAACGTGGAGCCGTCGGATGCGTCCACCGAGGTCCCACCGATCCACAGGCCGGCGGGAACCTGCTCGAGGAGCTCGCGGAAGTCAGCAACAGGATCAGTCATGACAGTGTCCTCCAGGTGATTCGGGAGTTGTGGATGATGCGGGATGACAATGCGCGCTCGGGCTCGGTGCGACATCGAGGGATGGGTTGCGGTCAAAGAAGCCGAATGGCTTGAGCCAGAACGAGACCGTGTCGGCGGGCATGATCGGCCAGTCCTCGGGCCGGGTGATGTGGTGGATGCCGAAGGTGTACCAGAGCACCACGTCGGTGTTGTCGATGCTGCGGTTGGCCTTCGTCCATTCGCCCAGCCCCTTGTCGGTGGCCGACTGGTTCACGAATTCGCCTGCCGGCCAACGTTCATCGGGACTGTTCGGGGTGACCCACACGGTGTGGCCGATGACCTCGGCGCGCGCGAACACCGGTGAGGCCGGATCGAACATGGCAGGGATGGCGTCGCCGGGGACCAGTTTGTAGGCAGGATGGGTGCCCAGTCCGTTGGTGGTGTTGGTGTTCACCACCTTCCACGCTCGCTGGGTGGACCAGTTCATGTCCTGCTTGCCCTCTTCTTCGGTGCGCAGGGGGTGTTGCGCTGCACCAGGGACAGGCCGTACGGATTGGCCGGACCCATCGGCTCGATCTCGGTTTCGCTGGCGTAGACGGTGTTCTGGGTTCCGTCCACGTCGAGGTCGAGGCGGGCGACAAGGAAATGCTGATGGAACGGTGCGTAGGTGCGTTCGTCCACCAGGGTGCCGTGCGGGTGCGTGGCCCCGGGTGCGATCGGCGTGGTCACCATGATGCCGGTGGCGCGCACCTCGCACTCGATGTTGCCGTCCTGGTAGAAGCGCCAGTAGACGAGGTACTCGTAGTTGGCCACGGTGACATGGAACGACACCGTGAGCCGGCGCATACGGCGAACCTCGGCGCCCGCGTCGTGATCGACATGCTTCCAGAGAACCGCATTGTCCTCTTCGTGGATGCAGATCGCATTGGTGATCGTGTACGGCTCGCCCTTGCTGTTGTGCAGCACGGCATCGAGGTAACGGATCTCGCCGAGGCAGTCGCAGCCGAGTTCCAGGGAGGTCGTCATGAAACCGAGGCCCCACTCGCCGATGTCGAATGCTGTTCGGCGGTAATGGTCTTCGCAATGATCTCGGTACGGCACCATCATCTCGGCAAACGACAGCCGGTGGGCCACCGAGCGCTCGCGACCACCGTCGCTGTAGGTGACGGCGTGCAGGGTCATCCCCTCGCGATGGTTGAAACCCACGCGCAACGACCAGTTCTGCCAGGTCAGCTTGTTGCCCTCGAGGGTGAACGAGGGGCCGTCCGGCTGGGTGATCTCCAGGGGCTTGAGTGGTTGGCGGCGGGATTCGGCGCGGATGCGCTCTGGGATCCGGCCGGGCACGTACTCGCCCATGACATTCGGCGGTTCCACACCGCCGTTGTCCTCGATCTCGAGCAGTTCCATCGTGTTGAGGTCGATGACACAGTGCAGCCCGCTGACCGGGTGGGCGTAGGGGTTGGCCCCCGGTTCGGACCTGAGCCAGGTGTCCGACCATCCGAGCCGTCGGTCCCGGTACTTGTCCGGGGCGACGGCGTCTCCATAGGTCCAGGTGTCCATGAACACCAGGTCGAGGTCGGTGATCCCGCGCTTCTTCAGGGCAGCGATGACATCTGGGTGGCCCCGCAGCACCTGGTCACATTCTTCGAACTCGTCGACGGTGAAGTTCGCCTGTACGCCGGGGATGTGGGTGAAGGATTCGACCGCGTCCTCGGTCAGCGAGACGACCGCCTTGTAGGTGGCGTTGCGCGTCGTGTCCGAGCAGGTGACGATGCCCTTGCGAGGAGGCCGCGGGCCTCCCGTCGCGTGGTCCGCCAGAGCTTGTTTGCTGGGCTCGAGCAGCTCGATCGAATGGAACCGCCAGCCCTCGGCAACGCCGTGGTCTCGTGCGAGTAGTGCTGCCGTCGAACGGAATTCGTCGGCGCTGAAAGGGTCGAGAGGATGGCTGGTGGCCTCGGCTCGGCCGACTGTCGGATCAGTGGACACGCGCTGCTCCTGTCGACCCGGTCAGGTCGCGCAGGCAGTTCTCGAGTACGTCGAGCCCGTCGCCGAGCAGTTCGTCACCGATGACCAGCGGGGGTAGGAGCCGGATGACGTTGCCGTACGTACCGCAGGAGAGCAACACCACACCTTGTGCAAGACAGGCTGCCACCAGGGCCTTGGTCAGCTCCGGATTGGGCTTGTTCGTGCCCGGTTGCACGAGTTCGATGGCCAGCATCGCTCCTCGTCCCCGGACGTCGCCGATCTCGTCGGTGACCGAGGCCATCGCCCGCAGTCGTCCGACGGCGATCTCCTCGATCTCCCTTGCCCGTCTGGGTAGATCGAGTTCGGCCATCACGTCGAGGGTGGCAAGTGCAGCTGCGCAGGCCACCGGGTTACCGCCGTACGTTCCTCCGAGACCACCGGCATGCACTGCGTCGAGCAGATCGGCGCGCCCGGTGACCGCGGACAGCGGCATACCGCCGGCGATGCCCTTGGCCATCGTCACCAGATCGGGCACCACGTTCTCGTGTTCGCTGGCGAACCACGCACCGGTGCGGGCGAATCCGCTCTGCACCTCATCGGCGATGAACACGATGCCGTTCGAGGCGGCCCAGTCGGCCAGTGCGGGAAGGAATCCGGGGGCGGGCACGATGAAGCCGCCTTCGCCCATCACGGGTTCGATGATGATCGCGGCCAGCTGATCTGCCCCGATCTGCTTGTCCATCATCGAGATCGCGCGGGCCGCCGCTTCCGGACCGTCGAGTCCGTCATGGAAGGGGTAGGACCCGGGTACTCGGTAGACCTCCGGCGCAAAGGGTCCGAAACCATACTTGTAGGGCATGGTCTTGGCCGTCAGCGCCATCGTCAGGTTGGTTCGGCCGTGGTAGGCGTGGTCGAACGCCACGACCGCGTCGCGTCCGGTGGCCAACCGAGCCACCTTGATCGCGTTCTCCACCGCCTCGGCGCCGGAGTTGAACAGCACGGTGCGCTTCTGATGGTCACCTGGTGTCAGGTGGTTGAGCCGTTCGGCCACCGCGACGTATCCCTCGTAGGGCGTCACCATGAAGCACGTGTGGGTGAAATGCCGTGCCTGCTCGGCAACCGCTTCGGCGACCGCCGCGTTGCTGGCGCCCACGCTCGTCACGGCGATCCCCGACCCGAAGTCGATGAACGAGTTGCCGTCGATGTCGACGATCACGCCACCGTCGGCGTCGGCGGCGTACACCGGCACGGTCGAGCCCACGCCGCCGGCGACGGCCATCGTGCGGCGACCTTGCAGTTCATGGGATTTCGGTCCGGGGATGGGCGTGACGAGGTTGCGTTGCTGGGGGAGCCGGTAGGAGACCGCTGCTGATGTCGTCATGGTCATTCCACCGAACTCATCACGTGCTTGATGCGGGTGTAGTCCTCGACCCCGTAGGACGACAGGTCCTTGCCGTAGCCGGAGTTCTTGAACCCGCCGTGTGGCATCTCGGCAACCAGCGGGATGTGGCAGTTGACCCACACACAGCCGAAGTCCATGCCTGCGGTCATCCGGTTGGCGGTGCCGTGATCGGTGGTCCACACGCTCGAGGCCAGGCCGTAGCTCACGTCGTTGGACAGCGCGATGGCCTCGGCTTCGTCCTCGAAGGTCTGCACGGTCACCACGGGGCCGAACGTCTCTTCCTGCACCAGCGCGTCGGTCTGGCGGACTCCGGTGATGACGGTGGGCTCGATGAAGAATCCCTTGTCACCGCGGCGCTTTCCGCCGGTGACCACGGTGGCGTGCGAGGGGATCGAGTCGAGTATCGACGTCACCTTCGTGAAGTGGTTGATGTTGTTCAGCGGGGGAACCGTTGTCGCGTCGGCTTTTTCAGCGAGCGCGGCCACGAACTTGTCGTGGATGGAGGAATGCACGAGGATGCGGGTCACCGCCGTGCAGTCCTGGCCGGCATTGAAGAACGACGCCTCGCCGATGCCGTCGACGGCCTTGTCGAGGTCTGCATCGGCGAACACCACGGCAGGGGCCTTGCCGCCCAGTTCGAGGTGCGCGCGCTTGAGTTGCTGTGCGGCGGATACCGCCACGGCGATGCCGGCACGAACTGACCCGGTGATCGACACCATGCCCGGGGTCTTGTGCCCGACGATGGACGCACCCGTCCCACCGTCGCCGAGGACCACGTTGAGGACTCCGTCGGGCAGGATGCCCTTGGACAGCGAAGCCAGCACAAGCGTCGACTCGGGAGTGGTGTCAGAAGGCTTGAGCACCACCGTGTTCCCGGCGGCGATCGCAGGCCCGATCTTCCACAACGCCATCATCAGAGGGTAATTCCAGGGGGTCACCTGACCGATCACGCCGATCGGTTCACGCCGCACGTACGAGGTGAACCCCTCCATGTACTCGCCTGCCGATTTCCCCTCGAGGAGGCGGGCCGCACCGGCGAAGAACCGGATCTGGTCGGCGCCGACGGGCACCTCTTCGTCGGCGATCTGATCGGCCGGCTGCCCGGTGTTCCGTGCCTGGGCGGCCACGAGCGCATCGGAGTTCGCCTCGATGGCATCCGCCAGCTTCAGCAATGCGGTCTGCCTGGTCTTCGGGGTGGTCTTGCCCCAGGTCTCGAAGGCGGTGGCCGCAGCGGCCATGGCCGCGTCGATGTCGGCGGTGGTCGAGACCGGCGACGTACCGACGACCGATTCATCGGTTGGGTTGATCAGGTCGATCGTCTCGGTGGACGACGACGCGACGAACTCGCCGTTGATGTAGTTCTTCAGGATCTCGGGCATGACGCGCGATCACTCTCTGTCGGTTGGACTCGGGTCGGATTGGACTCGGGTCGTGCGGCTCGGGGGTCGATGTGGCTCGGGAATCGATGGGGGACAGGTGATGGTTACCAGTGTTCGCCGCATCGATGTGGTTGCGGACCTGACAAACTGTCCATGGTCGCCTCGCCGTCGGTACACTTTGTCCAACGATCGGGCAGTTTTTGCTGTTCTGCGGCCCGAAGCTGGGCCCGAGAAGGAAGGTGGAGCCGTTGACCACCACTGTCCGCTGGCTGCTGGGTCAACGTGACCTCGATCTGCGGTTGATCGGGGGAGCCGCTGGTCAGGACCGCGACATCGACTGCGCACTGAGTTCGGAACTTCCTGCCCCGCACGAGTGGCTCGCCGGCGGGGAGCTGCTTCTCACCACCGGTCTGCGGCTGCCGCCCACGGCTGCCGGGCGCCTCGAATACGTCCGGTTGCTGGATCGGGTGGGCGTCGCAGGTGTCGGATTCGGTGTCGGCCTCGGCTTCGACGACGTGCCGGCTGATCTGGTGGAGGCCGCCGATCAGGTGGGCCTGCCGCTTCTCGAGGTCCCCTTGCCCGTGCCGTTCTCTGCCATCGCGCGCACGGTGCTCGACCACATCGCCGCAGAGCGCTTCGACCAATTCGTCCGCGCGTCGCACACGCAGCCGCGCATCACCCGCGCGATCATCGCCGGCGGCATGCCGGCGGTCGTGCGCGAACTCGCCGACGCCATCGAGCAGACGGTGGTGCTGCTCGACCGCGATCAGCAGCTGGTGAGCGCACGGCCACAACCGGTGTCCGCCGAAGATCTGGAGTCGGTGCGGTCGCAGGTGGGACGTGACCCCGGGGCGGCCAGCGGCGTCACACTGACCGGCGACCGGGTGATCACGGTGCAGCGGATCAGTGTGGCAGGCAACGTATTCGGGCACCTTGCGGTCATCGGCCGAACCCCGCTGGGTGATTTGGAGCGGGTACTGGTGGGTCACGCGACATCGCTGCTCAGTCTCGAACACGCCAAACCCGGTCAGGTGATGCGCGACCAGCAGGCGCTGAACTCCGACGCGTTGACGCTGGCCATGTCGGGCCCGCCGCCCGCGGCAGCGCGCAACATCGTGTTGCGCGCAGCCGACCGGGACGGGCGTGTGCGGATCGCCGTCGCGCAGTACTCGGGGGTGGGAGGTGCACAGCAGGCTGCCGCGGCGGTGGCGGTGGAATTGCAGAACCACTGGCGACCGGTGTTCGTCGACCAGAGTGGTCCGGAGGTGGTGGTGCTCCTTCGCGGGGAGGACCAGCGTTCGTTCGCCGAATCGGTGCTCGCGATGGTGGGCAGGCAAGGGGCCCGTGCCGGATTGGGCACGGTGGTCTCGGTCGACGACATCAGCGACTCAGTCCGTCAGGCTCGGCTCGGATGTGCGGTGGCCGGTGAAGGCGAGGTGGTCGACCTGGCCGCACAGGGATCGGTGCTGGCGCTCGAGCCGGTGCGCCAGGCGTTCAGCGGGGCACACGAATCGGTACTGGGCCCGTTGCTCGAACACGATCGACGCAACGACAGCGCCCTGGTTGAGACGCTGCGTGGCTACCTCCTGGCGAATGGACAATGGGAAGCCGCCGCCACTTCGGTGGGTGTGCACCGGCACACCCTTCGTCACCGGGTGGACCGCATCGAGCAGCTCCTGCGCGTCGACCTCACCGACGCACGAACCCGCGCCGAACTGCTGCTGATCCTCCTGTCGGACCCACGCTGACCCGGTCATTTCCGCGGACCCCATGTCGCCGCTCGCGACGGCGCCAACCCGGTGACGACGATGATGTCCGGCCGATAGGCTGACTCAGGTGGAACTCGTCATCGGAATCGACATGGGCACCGGAAGCAGTAAAGGGGTTCTCGCCGACGCCGGGGGAACGGTGCTCGCCACCGAGACGGTTCCCCACGAGACGTCGATGCCGCGGCCGGGATGGGTGGAGGTCGACCCGGAACGGGTGTGGTGGCAGGAGATCTGCACGATCAGCTCCGCGTTGATGGCCGCCAAACCCGCGAACGGTGATGTGGTCGCGATCTGCGTCAGCGGGGTCGGCCCGTGCCTGGTTCTCTGCGACGCCGATCTCCGGCCCACCCGCCCGGCCATCCTGTACGGCGTGGACACCCGCGCCAGCGCGGAGATCGCCGAGTTGACCGAACAGCTGGGCGCCGAGCGGATCCTCGCCGATGCCGGGACGTTGCTGTCCAGTCAGGCGGTCGGGCCCAAGATGCTGTGGGTGCGCAATCACGAACCTGAGGTGTGGGCGCGCTCAGCGCGCTGGTACGGGTCCAACTCGTACATCGCCGCCAAACTCACCGGCGAGTACGTCATGGATCACCACACGGCCAGCCAGTGCGACCCGCTCTATGCGATAAAGGATTTCGAGTGGCACCGCCGGTGGGCGGAGCAGATCTGCGCAGACATACCGATGCCGCGGTTGTGCTGGCCGGGCGAGGTGGTGGGCACCGTTCACCGTCGCGGCGCGGAGGAAACCGGACTGCCGGAGGGGATCCCGGTGGTCGCGGGCACGGTCGACGCTTTCGCCGAGGCGTTCTCGGTGGGTGTGCGTCAGCCGGGTGACCAGATGCTGATGTACGGCTCGACGATGTTCCTGATCCAGATCATCGACGAGTTCCACAGCGACCCTGCGCTGTGGACCACTGCCGGCGTTCAGGAGCGCACCCTCGCACTCGCTGCCGGGACGTCTACCGCCGGTCGGCTGATCTCGTGGCTCCAATCGGTCACCGGGAACGCATCGTTCGACGAATTGACGTCCGAGGCGATGGCGGTGCCGCCGGGTAGCGAGGGATTGGTCTTGCTGCCGTATCTCGCGGGAGAACGTACTCCGGTGTTCGATCCCGATGCGCGTGGCGTGTTCGCCGGGCTCACGTTGCGCCACAACCGCGGACATCTGTTCCGGTCGGCCTACGAGGGGATCTCGTTCGGTATCCGGCAGATCCTCGAGATGTTCGATGACGCGCACACCGCCAAACGCACTGTCGCGGTAGGCGGCGGGCTGCGCAGCCCGGTGTGGGCTCAAGCGCTCAGTGATATCACCGGCCGTGCCCAGCTGGTCCCCGAACAGACGATCGGCGCGAGCTACGGCGATGCCCTCCTCGCGGCGATCGCGGTTGATCTCGTTGCGCCGGAGACCGACTGGACCAAGCTCGCTCGGGAGATCACTCCCGATCCGAAGGTCGCGTCACTCTATGACGACCTCTATCAGACGTGGCGCGAACTGTATCCGGCAACGGCAGATCAGGTACATCATCTGGCGCGGATGACCGACGACCGCTGAGACCTGGTGGTCGGGTCCACCGCGGCTTGGTCGGTCGCGCCTGCTGTTAACGCTCAGCCCATCGTGTAGCCGCCGTCGACCGGGAGGTCCACGCCGGAGATCATCGATGCCGCGTCTGAGGCCAGCCACAGCACGGTGTTCGACACTTCCTGGGGAATCGCGAAGCGGCCCAGGGGGATCCGGGCCAGCATCGGCGCAGCTTTGGTCTCCTCACCCCACACGCGTTGACCCATCTCGGTGAGCACGACGGTGGGACACACCGAATTGGCGCGGATCCCGTATTGGCCCAGTTCGAGCGCCAGTACCTTGGTGGCCATCACCAATCCGGCCTTGGAGGCGCAGTACGAGTAGTGCTCGCGCAGCGGTGCCAGGGCGGCAGCCGAGGCGACCGTGACGATGGAACCCCCGGTGCCCTGCTCGACCATGATCGAGCCAACCCGTGCGGCCAGCAGGGCGGGAGCTCGGAGGTTGACGTTCAGCACGGCGTCGTACTGCTCGGTGTCGAGGTCGAGAACCGAATGGGGATAGGAGATCCCGGCGTTGTTGATCAGGATGTCCAGGCCGCCGAACGCATCTGCGGCGGCACGCGCGAGTGCGTCGGGGCCATCCGTGTCGGCCAGGTCGGCGACCACTGTGGCAACCCGCGTGCCGTGTTCACGGCGGAGGGTGGCAGCGGCCTCGTCCAACTCGACCTTGTTGCGTCCGCTCAGGATGAGGTCGGCACCCGCGCGTGCGAGCGTGACCGCGATATCGGCGCCGATTCCTTTGGTGGCGCCGGTGATCAGCGCGCGTTTGCCGTCGAGGCGCAGAGTGGTCGGATCGACAGTCGGGGTGGTCATAAGCTCTCCATGATTGCTGTGGCGGTTGCGGGATCGGTGACGAGTTGGTTGAAGAAGCCCGCGGCTGCCCCGGCGACGATCGGGTCGACCTTGTCTTTGCCGACCGCCACACCGATGCCGATCGGCACCTGCTTGAGCAGGTCCAGTTCGATGGCGATGAGCCGCTCGCGTCCGGGGAAATCGACGGCCCGGCCGTCGCGGTCGTAGAAGCGCGAGCACACGTCCCCCACGGCCGAGCGCAGCGACGCCGAGCCGGTCGGGACGAATTGCGGTATGTCAGAACGTAACAGAGGCGGTGCACCGATGCCCATCAGCGCACAGCGGGCCTGCGACCACAGCCGTAGAACCGGCTGGATGCTGGGGTCGGCGGTGAGCGAGGCGTGCAGGTCCGGCCCGGGCAGGGCGGGTGCGAAGAGGTAGTTCGGTCGGCCGCCGATCCTTCCTGCGACGAGGCGGGTGATCTCGTTGGTCTGGTACCACGGCTCGGGCTGGTCGTTGCCGCCGACGGTTGGTACCACCAGTACGCCGGGCAGTTCGGCCATCTCGTACTGGGCCACCTCGTAGACGGTGCGGCCCGAGGACACCAGGAGCACATCGCCCGGCAGTAGGTTCGCGTCACGGAGGCTGCGTGCCACCGCAGGAGCGAGAACCGATCCCATGACCTCCACGGTCGGGCGCGCTGGCGTGGGCGGGGGCAGCGGGCTGCTGAGATACACCCTGTCGAGGTGCAGTGCTGCCGACAGGCTGGTCTCCAGGTCGGCGTCGAAGAAGTCTTGTGGCGCAATCACTTCGATGCGGACGATGCCCCGGCGACGGGCTTCGGCGAGCAGCCGGCTGACGGTTGCGCGGCTGACGCCGAGCTGTGATGCGACATCCAGCTGGGTGGCTTCCTCGGTGTAGTACAGGCGCGCAGCGGCATAGACCAGCGAGGCGGAGAAGTGGCCGGAATCCGACCCGTTCGCCGCATCGGCCGGCGGGGAGGCCGCCGACCTGCGTGTCTGGTTGGCCATGAGGCACACCCCTCCGTCGGTGACTGCGATCCCGCCGATTATGGCACTGCACATTTGTTCATGCGGTGAAAACTCGTGAACATCTGTTCTGTACATATGTATCAGGAAGCGCTAACGTGACCCGGAACACAGCAAAATGAACGCGGCCTCGGCCGGTGAGGAGTTGGCTAATGGGTGAGCAACTACCCGAGAAGATGCAGGCAGTTGTCTGTCATGGACCCGAGGACTACCGCCTGGAGCAGGTCGCGGTACCGGTCGCCGGCCCCGGTGAGGCGTTGATCAAGGTCGAAGCAGTGGGTATCTGCGCGAGTGATCTCAAGTGCTACCACGGTGCGGCGAAGTTCTGGGGGGACGAGAATCGTCCCGCATGGGCCGAGACGGAGGTCATCCCAGGTCACGAGTTCGTCGGCACGGTGGTCTCACTCGACGCCGCCGCCGCCGAGCGGTGGGGGATCGCGGTGGGCGACCGGGTGGTGTCCGAGCAGATCGTTCCCTGCTGGGAGTGCATGTACTGCAAGCGCGGCTGGTACCACATGTGCGCGCCGCACGACCTCTACGGATTCAAGCGCCGTACACCCGGGGCGATGGCCGAGTACATGGTGTATCCCGGAGAAGCGCTGGTGCACAAGGTCTCCAAGGACATCCCGGCGCACCACGCTGCATTCGCCGAGCCTCTGTCGTGCTCACTCCACGCCGTCGAGCGCGCACAGATCACCTTCGAGGACACCGTCGTCGTCGCCGGCTGCGGACCGATCGGCCTGGGCATGATCGCGGGTGCCAAGTCGAAGAATCCCGCTCGCGTGATCGCCCTCGACATGGCCGAGGAGAAGCTCGAACTCGCGAAGCGGTGCGGCGCCGACCTCACCATCAACATCGCGACCGAGGATGCGGTGGCGATGATCAAGGATCTGACGGACGGCTACGGTGCCGATGTGTACCTGGAAGCCACGGGGCACCCCTCGGCGGTCCCGCAGGGATTGAACCTGCTGCGCAAGCTGGGCCGGTACGTGGAGTACGGCGTCTTCGGGAGCGACGTGTCCGTCGACTGGAGCATCATCAGCGACGACAAAGAGCTCGACGTCCTCGGTGCGCACCTCGGTCCGTACTGCTGGCCCGCAGCCATCCGCATGATCGAGTCGGGGGTTCTCCCGATGGACGAGATCTGCACCCACCAGTTGCCGCTGAGCGAGTTCCAGCGCGGATTGGACCTGGTGGCCAGCGGTAAAGAGTCGGTCAAGGTGTCCTTGATCCCGGCCTGAGCGAAAGACGTATCCATGAATGAGAATTTTTCGGTCAACACTCCGATGTCCCGTCGAAACCTGCTGCGGGCGTTCGGCGTGGTGGGTGTGGCCGCTGCCGCTGCACCGATCCTGGGCGCCTGTGGCGTGGGTGGTCGAGTCGATGCGGAGAACGGTGCCGCTGCGGTCTCGGGCTCGTTCGACTGGCGTAAAGCCGAAGGCACCACGCTCAACATCCTGCAGACACCGCACCCCTACCAGCAGTCATTCCAGCCGCTGCTGTCCGAGTTCAGCGCTCTCACCGGCATCAAGGTGAATGTCGATCTCGTGCCCGAGGCCGACTACTTCACCAAGTTGAACACCGAACTCGCCGGCGGCACCGGCAAGCACGACGTCTTCATGCTGGGTGCCTACTTCATCTGGCAATACGGCCCGCCCGGATGGATCGAGGACCTGGGCCCGTGGCTGGGCAACAGCGCGGCCACCAGCCAGGAGTACGACTTCGACGACATCTTCGAAGGCCTGCGCACCTCGACCCGCTGGAACTTCGAGCTGGGCAGCCCTCTCGGCACCGGCGGTCAGTGGGCGATCCCCTGGGGATTCGAGAACAATGTGGTGGCGTACAACAAGGCCTACTTCGACAGCCGGAAGATCGCGCTACCGGACAACTTCGACGACTTCATCCAGCTCGCAATCGATCTCACCGATCGCTCGGAGAACCGCTACGGCATCGCGACCCGCGGGTCGAAGTCGTGGGCGACCATCCATCCCGGCTTCATGAGTCAGTACGCCCGTGAAGGCGCCGTCGACTACACGCTCGACGGAGACGAATTGGTGGCCCGGATGAACTCCGCGAAGGCGGTCGACTTCACGCGCAAGTGGATCGAGATGCAGCACAAGGCCGGACCCACGTCGTGGACCACGTACGACTACCCCAACGCCACCGGTGACCTCGGTGACGGCAAGGCGATGATGGTGTACGACGCCGACAGCGCCACGTACCCCAAGAACAAGCCCGGCGCCAGCGCGCAGGCAGGCAACCTCGGGTGGTACCCCGGACCCGCGGGACCGGACGGCAACTACAACACCAACCTCTGGACCTGGACGTGGGCGATGAACTCGCTGTCCAAGAACAAGCTCGCCGCCTGGCTGTTCATGCAGTGGGCCACCGGCAAAGAAGCGATGAACAAGGCCGTCGAAGGCGGCATCTACGCGGACCCGGTCCGTAAGTCGGTGTTCGACAGCACGTTCAAGCGAATCGCGGCCGATCAGCCGGGCTACCTCGAGACCTTCGAGACGGTCATCG
Source organism: Williamsia sp. DF01-3 (assembly GCF_023051145.1). Classification (NCBI taxonomy): domain Bacteria; kingdom Bacillati; phylum Actinomycetota; class Actinomycetes; order Mycobacteriales; family Nocardiaceae; genus Williamsia; species Williamsia sp. DF01-3. Next base: position 4,639,440 of record NZ_JALKFS010000005.1, on the reverse strand, counting down.
GTTCCTCGAAGATCCAGTTCACCCCGCAGAAGAAGTTCTTCGACACCACCAAGGACTGGGCGGTGGCGTTGCAGGACATCTACGGCGGCGACGACGCCCAGTCCCGGCTGGACAGTCTGGCCAAGACAAACACCTCCAAAGTGAATCTCTAACGGAGAGAGAAGAACCAATGACCACTCAAGCGTCAAAGGCGACGACGGACGGTGTTTCGGGCCAGCCGCCTGTCCGTGCGGACAAACCGGTCGAGGTGCCGACCTGGCGCCGACGGCTGCGCCCCTACCTGCTCTCGCTTCCCGCACTCATCATCGTCATCGGCATCCTGTACCCGTTCTTCGTCGGTGCCTACTACTCGGTGCTCAACTACGCGGCGGTCAACCCCGATCCCGTGTTCGTCGGTTTCCGCAACTTCGCATCGGTGCTCGGCGACCAGATCTTCTGGCAGAGCGTGCAGGTCACCGGAGTGTTCGCGGTTGTTGCCACGGCGGTCGAGACCGTCCTCGGCGTGGGCCTCGCGCTGTTGCTCAACCGCTCCAGCATCATCGGCAAGATCTTCGAGAAGGTCCTGATCCTGCCGCTGATGATCGCACCCGTCATCGCGGGCGTGATCTGGAAGCTGATGTTCAACCCGCAGTTCGGAATCCTCAATCACGTTCTGGGACTGGGGAACACCTTCGACTGGTTGTCCAGCACCAATGCGCTCTGGTCGGTGATCCTGGTCGACGTCTGGATCTTCACGCCCTTTGTCGCGATCCTCGTGCTCGCGGGCATCCGCTCGCTGCCGAAGGAGCCGTTCGAGGCCTCCGAGGTCGACGGTGCCAACTGGTTCTTCATGTTCCGCAAACTGATGCTCCCCATGCTGTGGCCCTACATCCTGGTGGCCGTCATCTTCCGGTTCATGGACAACCTCAAGGTGTTCGACGCGATCTACGTGCTCACCGCGGGCGGCCCCGGCGTCTCGACCCGCACCCTGCAGATCGGCGCGTTCGAGGACGCGATCATCAACCTCGACTACTCCCGTGGAGCGACCTACATGTTGCTGCTCTGGATCATCGTGTTCATCACCGCACGCGTTCTCGTCAGCGTGCTCGGAAAGGCGCAGCGACGAGCTGCGGGAGCGGAGTCCTGACATGGCGCGTGAACTCTTGCCCGGTCAAAAGCGTTTCACCGTCGGGTCGGTTGCGGCCGACCTCACCCTGATCGCGTGGTTCATCTTCTCGCTGTTCCCGATCATCTGGATGGTGATCCTCTCGCTGAAGAACACCGAGCAGCAGACCAGCACCTACTTCTCCTTCAGCCCCACGCTGGAGAACTTCTCGACGGTGCTGTCCAACAAGGGAACCGAGCTGACCAGCGTCGACTTCAAGGCGTCGCTGCTGACCAGCCTGATCAACTGTGGTGGTGCGGTCATCGTGTCGCTGGTCATCGGAATCCCGGCGGCTTACGCGGCCGGCCGTTGGAAGTACCGCGGCAGTGAGGATCTGATGTTCCAGATGCTCTCGTTCCGGTTCGCCCCCGAGCTCATGGTGATCGTCCCGCTGTTCGTGATCTACAACCAGATCGGACTCTTCGACACCAACGTCGGAATGATCTGGGTGCTGCAGCTGGTCACCATGCCGCTGGTGGTGTGGATCCTGCGTTCCTACTTCCAGGATCTGCCCGAAGACCTCGAGCAGGCGGCCCTGCTGGACGGCTACACCCGGTCCCGGGCGTTCGTGATGGTGGCGCTGCCGCTGGTCCGTCCGGGCATCGCGGCCGCCGGACTGCTGGCGTTCATCTTCGCCTGGAACAACTACGTGTTCCCGTTGATCCTCGCCGACAGCAATGCCGGTGTGACGGTGGCTATCACCAAGTTCCTCGGCGGTGGCGGTCAGGCCTACTACAACCTCACCGCGGCAGCGGCGGTCATCGCGGCGCTGCCCCCGCTGATCCTCGCGCTGACCATTCAGCGTTACCTCGTCCGCGGTCTCTCGTTTGGAGCGGTGAAAGCATGAGCACTCTCAGGCTCGACAACCTCAGCAAGAACTACGGCAACACGGTCGGCATCAAAGACCTGTCCCTCGACATCGCGGACGGCGAGTTCTTCGTCATCCTCGGACCCAGTGGTGCGGGAAAGACCACCACCCTCAAGTCGATTGCCGGTCTGGTCGACGTCGATGCAGGTTCGGTGCACATCGGCGGCGTCGACATGACACTGGTGGAGCCCTACCGCCGGAACGTGGCGATGGCGTTCGAGAGCTACGCGCTGTATCCGCAGAAAACGGTGTCGCAGAACCTCGAATCGCCGCTGAAGTCGGGACGGACGGGCAAGTACACCGACGCCGAACGCAAGCAGCGCATCGATCAGGTCACCACCACACTGGGCATCAACCATCTGCTCGAGCGCTTCCCCCGTGAGCTGTCCAACGGACAGCGACAGCGTGTTGCGCTCGGCCGGGTGCTGGTGCGACCGGCGGATGTCTACCTGCTCGACGAACCGCTCAGTCACCTCGACGCCAAGCTCCGCGCAGCGATGCGTGCCGAGCTGAAGCAACTCGGCCAGATGTCGAGTACCACCACCATTTACGTCACGCACGACTACCAGGAGGCGCTCGCGCTCGGTGATCGCATCGGGGTGCTGCGCGACGGAGAACTGGTCCAGGTCGGCACGCCCGAGCAGATCTGGCGCAGCCCGGCCGACACCTTCGTGGCGAAGTCGTTGGGACAGCCCGAGATCAACGTCGTCGACGCTGTGATCGATGGCTCGACCGCTCGGCTGGGCGACGGATCGGGAAGGGTGCGGGTGCCGGACGGCGTGATGGCGTCGTCGGGCGACCGTGTGCGCGTCGGACTGCGGCCCTGTGATCTGAAGGTGCTGGGTCGCGGCGACCGGATCCCCGACGATGCGATGCAGTTGCACGGTCGGGTGATGCTGGCCGAGCGACTCGGTCGGAACGTGGAGCTCACCATCGACTCGTGTGGACGGCAGATCATCGCATTGTCCAGCGGGCGTGAACATTTCGCGGAAGGCGCCGAGGTGAGCCTCACCGTCGCCACCCGCGATGTCCACGTGTTCGACGACGAGCAGGCCGGCGCTGACAGCGTGCGGCTGATATCGAACGTGCAATCGGAAATGGAGGCAACCCGGTGAGCTCGACGACCATCCCCGCCCCGAGTCAGGTGTCGTCTGACGTCGCCAAGAGCCTGACCCTCGACAAGCTGGTGAAGACGTACTCGGCCCGCGGCCGCGAGAGTTTCCAGGCGGTCAAGGGCATCGATCTGACCATCGCCCCAGGGGAACTCGTCGCATTGCTCGGTCCTTCGGGCTGTGGCAAGACGACAACCCTGCGCATGATCGCCGGTCTCGAAACCGTCACATCCGGTTCGATCAAAGTCGGAGACAAAGAGATCTCGCAGCTGCCCGCAGCCAAGCGAGGCATCGGTGTGGGCTTCGAGAGCTACGCTCTGTACCCGCCCATGTCGATCCGCGACAATCTCGCGTACGGACTCAAGGCCCGCAAGGTTTCCGGTGCCGACCAGCTGGTGGAGACCATCGCCAGTCGTTTGGAGATGGAAGACCTTCTGTCGCTTCGGCCGGCGAGCCTGTCGAGTGGTCAGAAGCAGCGGGTGGCGCTGGCGCGAGCGCTCGTCCGCAACCCACCGGTACTGCTGCTGGACGAGCCGCTGAGCCACCTCGACGCATCAGCCCGGCAACGGGTGCGCCGCGAACTCAAGGTGCTGCAGCGCGAATTCGGATACACCACCATCGTGGTCACGCACGACCAGGTCGAGGCACTCTCGCTTGCCGACCGTCTCGCCGTGATGAACCACGGCGTGATCCAGCAGTTCGGCACGCCGGACGAGGTCTTCGACGACCCGGCGAATCTCTTTGTCGCCGAGTTCGTGGGCGAACCGCAGATCAACGTGCTGCGCGGTGTCACCCGCACCATCGACCAGACGGTTTTCGTCGAGATCGGGCGTGGTGCAGGACGATTGGCGACCACCGTGCGTGGCCCGATCGCCGATGGCACCCGGGTGTCGGTGGGGTTGCGACCGCAGGATTGCTCGGTTGTCCGGACCGCCGGTGATCCGACCGTGTCGGCGTCGGTGGCGTACTTCGAGCATCTCCTGGAGTTCGGGCTGGCCACGTGCACGGTCAGTGGCATCGAGGAAGGGATCGTTGTACAGACGCCCGCCGAGGACCACTTCACCACGGACCAGAAGATCGAGATCGGCGCCCCACCCGAGCGCGTGTACCTCTTCGACGCCGATGGCGGGGAGCGGTTGCGATGACCCGGTTGTTCAACGACCCGTCGCGGTTCTCCGAGGACATGCTCGCGGGCTTCTGCGATGCCAATTCCCGGTACGTCGCGGCCGTACCCGGGGGAGTGGTGCGTGCGCACAGGACGCCACCGGGCAAGGTCGCGGTGGTGGTCGGCGGCGGCTCTGGTCACTACCCCGCGTTCTGCGGCGTCGTGGGCCCCGGGTTCGCCGACGGGGCCGTGGTGGGCAACATCTTCACCTCGCCGTCCACCGATGAGGCCACCTCGGTGGCCCGCGCTGCCGACGGCGGTGCCGGCGTGTTGTTGACCACCGGGAACTACGCGGGCGACGTGATGAACTTCGGGCTCGCCGTGCAGCAGCTGCGGGCCGAGGGGATCGACGCGCACTACCTCGCGGTCACCGACGACGTCGCCAGTGCACCGGCCGGTGAGGAGTCCCGGCGGCGAGGCATCGCAGGCGATTTCACGGTGTTCCGGTGTGCCGGTGCCGCGGCCGATGCCGGCCGGGACATGGCCGGCGTCCTCGACATCGCCCGGCGGGCCAACGACGCAACGCGCACACTCGGTGTCGCTTTCGACGGATGCACGATGCCCGGGGCAGATGCCCCGCTGTTCACCGTCCCGGCCGGGAAGATGGGTGTGGGCCTCGGCATCCATGGTGAACCGGGCATCGCCGACGAGCCGATGCCGACGGCCGGGGAACTGGCTCGCACACTGGTCGACGGCGTGCTGGCCGCAGCTCCCACCACCGACTCGAAGCGGATCGCCGTGATTCTCAACGGGCTCGGCCGCACCAAATACGAGGAACTGTTCGTGGTGTGGTCCACGGCGTCGGCGCTGCTTCGCGAGGCGGGGTACACCCTGATCGATCCCGAGGTGGGGGAGCTGGTGACCAGCCTCGACATGGCCGGTTGTTCGCTCACCGTGATGTGGCTCGACGACGATCTCGAGCATTACTGGACGGCCCCCGCCGACACCCCTGCCTACCGGAAGATGACCGCCGACCACGTGGGCCCGTCGATGGGTGACGCGCAATTACGTTCGGAGACAGATGAAGTCGCGGTGGCCGCGGCCCCTGCGTTGGCATCCCTCTCGGACGAGGCGGGCCGCCGCACCGGACAGGTGGTCGGAGAGGCATTGCAGGCCCTTGCCGATGCGGTGGCGGGCGCCGAGACGGAACTCGGCCGCATCGATGCCGTGGCCGGCGACGGTGACCACGGTCGCGGAATGGTCAAGGGCAGTTCGGCCGCTGTCGCCGCGGCCGATGAGGCCATAGCAGCTCAGGCGGGTGCCGGATCGGTACTCGCCGCCGCCGGAAAGGCCTGGGCCGCAAAGGCAGGCGGCACATCGGGTGTGTTGTGGGGTGCACTGCTCGGTGCACTCGGCGCCCGGCTCGGCGACACCGGTTCACCCGACACCGCACTGCTCGGTGCCGGGTTGCGCGACGGGTATCAGGCACTGGTCGATCTCGGCGGTGCTGCGCCCGGCGACAAGACGATGCTCGACGCGCTGGGGCCCTTCGTCGAAGAGATCGAACGACAGGCCGCCGACGGCGTCGGCTGGCACGAGGCCTGGTCGGCCGCCGCAGTGGTGGCCGACGAGTCCGCACAGGCCACAGCTCGACTACGGCCGAAGGTCGGCCGTGCCCGGCCCCTCGCCGAACGCAGCGTCGGGACACCCGATGCCGGCGCGATCTCACTGGCCCTGTCGGTGCAGGCAATCGCCGACCGAACCAGCGCCCTCGTGGGCGCAGGGCACTCACGCGATGAGAGGACATCTCACTCATGACCGATTCACAGAACTCCGGCGCACTACGCATCGTCATCGGATCCGACGACGCGGGCTACGAGTACAAGGAAACCCTGAAGGCTGACCTGCAGTCCGACGGAAGGGTCGACAGCGTCGTCGACGTCGGCGTCGGTGCCGACGACCAGACCGCGTACCCGCACGTCGCGGTGACAGCCGCGCGAATGGTCGCCGAGGGCAAGGCCGACCGCGCGCTGCTGGTCTGCGGCACCGGGCTCGGTGTGGCCATCAGTGCCAACAAGGTGCCGGGTGTGCGGGCGGTGACCGCGCACGACAGCTTCTCCGTCGAGCGGTCGGTGCTCAGCAACAACGCCCAGGTGCTGTGTTTCGGGCAGCGGGTGGTCGGGCTGGAATTGGCCCGCCGGCTGGCCCGTGAGTGGCTCGACTACACCTTCGACCCCGAAAGTGCCTCGGCCGGAAAGGTCGCCGCCATCGACGACTACGAGCACAAGACCGCCGGCTGACAAGAACGGCTGAGGCAGAACTTGGTGGGTCCGGGTAGAACGTTTCTCCCCGGTCGCGTTCCCCGGGCCCACCATTCCCACCGCTGGATTTCAGGGATCACAACCATCCATGGCCGGGGTCACATCAGGACATTTGCCACACTGGAGATCGTGCCGCACACCACCGACCGTTCCGCCCAGCTGTTCGAGCGCGCTTCGCGCTCCATACCCGGCGGGGTCAACTCGCCGGTTCGTGCCTTCAACTCGGTTGGGGGTACACCCCGATTCATCTCCAGTGCCTCCGGGTACCGGCTGAACGATGCCGACGGCAACAGCTACGTCGACCTCGTCTCCAGCTGGGGGCCGATGATCCTCGGTCACGCCCATCCCGCCGTGGTCGAGGCGGTGCAGACAGCCGCGACCACAGGTTTGTCGTTCGGTGCACCCACCGAGGCCGAGATCGACCTGGCCGAAGAGATCATCGCGCGGGTGGACCCGGTGCAGCAGGTCCGGCTGGTGAACTCGGGCACCGAGGCAACCATGTCGGCGGTCCGGCTGGCACGCGGGTTCACCGGTCGCAGCAAGATCATCAAGTTCTCCGGCTGCTACCACGGTCACGTCGACGCGCTGCTGGCCGACGCTGGTTCGGGCGTCGCGACCCTCGGGCTGCCGACGTCGCCCGGCGTCACCGGCGCGCAGGCGCAAGACACCATCGTGCTCCCGTACAACGACCTCACCGCGGTCCGCGAGACCTTCGCCGCGTACCCCGGTCAGATCGCCGCCATCATCACCGAGGCGGCGGCAGGCAACATGGGCGCGGTGGCCCCGATCGACGGCTTCAACCAGGGCCTCAAAGACATCACGTCGGCAGATGGCGCCCTGTTGATCATCGACGAGGTGATGACGGGATTCCGCGTCAGCAAAGCCGGCTGGTTCGGCCTCGAGGGTGTCGCAGGTGACCTCTACACCTTCGGAAAGGTGATGAGCGGTGGCCTGCCTGCCGCTGCCTTCGGTGGCCGCGCTGACATCATGGCCTACCTCGCGCCGGCCGGCCCGGTCTACCAGGCCGGCACCCTGTCCGGTAACCCCGTCGCGGTGGCGGCCGGTCTCGCCACCCTGCGCCACGCCGACGACTCCGTCTACGCGGCACTCGACGCCAATTCCAGACAGCTCGGTTCCCTGATCGGCGAGGCGCTCACCGCGGAGGGAGTCGGCCACCGCGTCCAGTTCGCAGGCAACCTGGTCAGTGTCTTCTTCACCACGCAGCCCGATGCCGCCATCAACGACTACGCGGCCGTGAAGAACACCGAGACCTGGCGTTTTGCGCCGTTCTTCCACGCATTGCTCGACGCCGGGGTATACCCGCCGCCCAGCGCCTTCGAAGCCTGGTTTGTATCCGCGGCGCTGGACGTGGATGCTTTCGGTGTCATTGCCGACGCACTACCGGCAGCTGCGGCCGCGGCTGCACGTGCTCGGAAGGAGAACTGATGCAGCAGCGCACCATCGTGCACATGATGCGGCACGGCGAGGTACACAACCCGGACGGCATTCTTTACGGACGCCTGTCGGGCTTCCATCTCTCCGAGCTGGGCGCGTCCCAGGCGCAGAAGGTCGCCGACTCCCTGGCCGACCACGACATCACCCATGTGTTCGCGTCGCCGCTGCAGCGTGCGCAGGAGACGGCCACTCCCATCGCCGCCTCGCACGGCCTGGACATCATCACCGACGAGGGTTTGATCGAAGCCGAGAACACCTTCGAGGGCCTGCGCGTCTCGGCGGGCGACGGAGCTCTGCGTCGGCCGCGGCACTGGCCCAAACTGCGCGACCCGTTCACCCCCAGCTGGGGTGAGCCCTACATCCAGCTCGCGCACCGCATGCTCGCCGTCGCCAACAAGGCGCGCGAGGAAGCTCGTGGCCATGAGGCCGTGTGCGTCAGCCATCAGCTGCCCGTCTACACGCTGCGCCGTTTCCTCGAGGGCCAGCGCCTCTGGCACGACCCGCGTAAGCGGCAGTGCTCGCTGGCGTCGCTGACCAGCCTTCTGTACGACGGCGATGCGCTCGTCGACATCGTGTACTCCGAGCCGGCCGGATCGTCTGATCCGCTCGCCACAGGAGCTTGAGGGAAAACGGAACATCTTGACGGCGAACGACAATGGGGGCCAACTCGGCCGCGGGCGCAGTGTTGCGCGCGTATTGGCCCCGTTGGGATGGCGACTGGGTCTACTGGCCGTCCTCGGCCTGGTGACCCTGCTCGTGATGACGGCGTGCAGCACCGGCGATGACGCGGTCGCCCAGGGCGACACCTTCGAGTTCGTCTCGCCCGGCGGCAAGACGGTCATCTTCTACGACCCTCCCGCCGACCGCGGCAAGGTGGCCGCGATCTCCGGTGAGGACCTGCTCGACGACACCAAGACCATCAACCTGTCCGACTTCGCCGGCCAGGTCGTGGTGATCAACGTGTGGGGTTCGTGGTGTGGCCCGTGCCGCGGCGAGGCCGCGGCCCTGGAGCAGGTGTACGAAGCCACCAAGGCCCAGGGCGTGAGTTTCCTCGGCATCGACCTGCGCGACGAGAAGAGCACGGCACGTGACTTCGTGAAGGACCGCGGCGTCACCTACCCGTCGATCTTCGACTTCCCGGGCCGCACATTGGCCAAGCTCACCACCCCCACATCTGTGGTTCCGACCACCCTCGTCCTCGACCGCGAACACCGCGCGGCCGCCGTGTTCCTCAAGGCAATCACCGCCGAAGAGTTGCAGCCCGTCGTCGAGCGGGTCGCCGCCGAGAGTGCGCCGCAGCAATGACGTCGGTGATGCTGAGCGCCGGAGCCCAGAGCACGGCAACCCTCGCCGGTGTGGGGGACAGCTTCTCCGACACCGTCTCGACGGGCCCACTGTTGCTGGCCCTCGGTGCGTGTGTGCTGGCCGGTCTCGTCTCCTTTGCCTCGCCGTGCGTGGTGCCGCTGGTGCCTGGTTACCTCTCCTACCTTGCCGGTCTCGTCGGAGCGGAGGCACCGGCGATGTCGCCCAAGGAGTCGAGAAAGGCCGGGCGACTTCGGGTCACCGGTGCGGCTCTCTTGTTTGTCCTCGGCTTCACGGTGGTGTTTGTCCTCGCCACCGCATCGGTCTTCGGGATCACGAGCACGTTCATCGTCAATCGTGAACTGCTGCAACGCATCGGCGGCGTGGTCACCATCATCATGGGGCTGGTGTTCATCGGGCTGATCCCGATGTTGCAGCGCGACGCGAGGTTTCATCCGCGACTGGTGTCCAATCTCGTCGGCGCACCCTTGCTCGGCGCGGTGTTTGCACTCGGCTGGACACCGTGCCTCGGTCCCACGCTTGCTGCCGTCATCACCACCGCGAGCGGCACCGAGGGTGCAACGGCTGCGCGTGGGGTCACCCTCATCGTCTTCTACTGCCTCGGCCTGGGGTTGCCGTTCGTCTTGCTGGCCTTCGGCTCCGCGTGGGCTCTGCGTGCGGTGGGCTGGATGCGCCGTCACGCCCGGGCCATCCAGATCTTCGGAGGTGTACTACTGGTTGTCGTGGGCGTGGCATTGGTGACCGGACTGTGGGATCAGTTCATCGTCTGGGTCCGCGACATGTTCGTCACCGACACGGTGCTGCCGATATGACCGCCACCGCCACCAGGGCACCGCAGCCGGGCAAGGTGCCGCCGCCCAGCCCGATCAAGCGCTACCTCCTGTGGCCCGCGCGTAATCTCTGGCGCTCGCTGACGTCGATGCGCACCGCGCTGGCCCTGTTGTTCCTCCTCGCCTTGGCCGCAGTACCGGGCGCGCTGCTGCCACAACGCGACCTCAACGAGCAGAAGACCGAGCAGTACATCGCCGACCACGGCTTCTTCGGTGAGCTGTTCGACAAACTGCAGATGTACGACGTCTTCGGCAGTGTCTGGTTCACCGCGATCTACGCGCTGCTGTTCATCTCCCTGGTCGGGTGCCTCACCCCGCGCATGGTGGAGCACGCCAAGTCGCTCCGGGCGCGTCCGGTGGCCGCCCCGCGCAACCTCGGACGGCTGCCGCGGCACGAGAGCCACGAGGTGGACGGCAGCCCCGAGGCCATCGCGGAGCGGATCAACAGCGGACTCCGCGGATGGCGTAAGACCACCCGGACCACGCAGCGCACCGAAGCCGACGGGTCGGTGGTCACCGTCACCGAGATCTCAGCGGAGAAGGGCTACCTGCGCGAGTTCGGAAACCTGGTCTTCCACTTCGCTCTCCTGGCGCTGCTCGTCTCGATCGCGGCAGGCAAGTTGTACGGCTACGAGGGCACCCGCATCCTGGTGGCCAACGGCGACGAGGGACTGTGCAACACCTCCACGGCGGTCTACGACTCGTTCCGGGCCGGCAACCTGGTCGACGGCACCAACCTCAACGAGTTCTGCATGCAGGTCGACTCGTTCGAGGCCAAGTTCCTTCCCACCGGCCAGCCCGAGGACTACAGCTCAAAGGTGCGGTACCAGGTCGGCGACGACATCGACGGCGACACCTGGAAAGACGCAGAGGTCAAGGTCAACCATCCGCTACGGATCGCAGGCGACCGGATCTACCTGCTGGGCAACGGCTTCGCCCCCACCTTCACCGTCACCTTCCCGAACGGCGAGACCCGTTCGCAGACCGTCCCGTTCCAGCCCAACGAGCTGCAGACGATGATGTCGAGCGGTGCGGCCCGGTTCGACACCCCCGCCGGGCTGTATCCGAACGAGGACGAGCGGCGGAAGAACCAGATCGCGATCGAGGGGCTGTTCGCGCCGACGGCCGTGTTCCACGGCGGTCTGATGACGTCGTCGTTCCCGCTGCCGGAGAACCCCGCCGTCGCCGTCGACATCTACCAGGGCGACACCGGCCTCGACACCGGCCGGCCGCAGAATGTGTTCAGCCTGGACGTCAACCTGATCAACCAGGGCAGGCTGCTCAAGAAGGAAAGGGTCAACCTCCAGCAGGGTGAGAAGGCGACCCTGGAGAACGGCACCACCGTTTCCTTCGACGGCTATCAACGTTGGGTGTCGATGCAGGTGTCCCACGACCCTGCCCAGAACTGGGTCCTCGGTTCGTCGATCGCGATGCTGGCCGGACTGCTGGTCTCGCTGTTGATCAAACGCCGCCGTGTCTGGGCCCGGATCACACCACTGGCCGCAGGTACGAGCCTTGACGATGCCGGTGCGCGGGCGCCCGCAGACGCCGCAGATCAGGCTGGCGATTCCGCCCGCGGACCCGATTCTCACAATCGGCCCGAGACCTCTACTCTGGGTGTGCGACGCTGTGTAGTAGAGATGGCCGGGCTGGCCCGGACCGACCAGGCCGGATGGGGAGAAGGCTTCCCCGACATGGTCGCCGACCTGCTGGGGATCACCCCGCCTGCGTCCGGCAACCAAGCCACACAGGGCAACAAGCGTAAGTAGCGATCGGCTGCGGAAGGTGAGCGATGGACGTCAACGAGACGCTGTCCCGATATTCGGATCTGTGCTTCGGGACCGCGCTGACGGTCTACGTACTGGCGATGGTCATGTTCCTGGCCGCGCTGGCCAGCAAGCGACAGGTCGTCGAGAAGTCGGCTGAACTCGTCGCAGCAGGCGCCGGCCCCACCGTGGTGCCCGCGTCGGATGTCCGTACCCCGGGCAAGCTCGAGACGGCGGCCAAGGCGCCGCTCGGTGATCGGCTGGCCAAGATGGCGTTCGGCGTGGTGTTGCTCGCGACCGCGCTGCAGATCGGGTCGATCGTCCTTCGTGGTTTCGCGACCGGTCGCGCTCCGTGGGGCAACATGTACGAGTTCGTCTCGATCTCGTGCGCGGCGGGCATGGTCGCCGCCCTGTTCGTGCTCCGTAAGCGCGAGTACCGGCCGCTGCTCGGGTTCGTCCTGCTGCCGGTCGTCATCCTGCTGTTCATCGCAGGCACCTACCTGTACACCAACGCTGCCCCGGTGGTGCCGGCCCTCAAGTCGTACTGGCTTGCCATCCACGTCTCGATCGTCGCGACGGGTTCAGGGGTGTTCCTGGTATCCGGTGTCGCGAGCATCCTGTACCTGCTGAAGCTCAAGTACCCCAACCCGAGCGACCGGTTCTGGGGACGCATCCTGCAACGCGTGCCGGCAGCGCAGACCCTGGATCGACTGGCCTACAAGACCGTGGTCTTCGCCTTCCCCCTCTTCGGGCTCGGCGTGATCTGCGGGGCCATCTGGGCCGAAGCGGCATGGGGCCGATTCTGGGGGTGGGATCCCAAGGAGACGGTGTCGTTCATCGCCTGGGTGATCTATGCCGCCTACCTACACGCCCGCGCGACCGCAGGGTGGCGCAACACCGCCGCCGCGTGGATCAACATCGCCGGTTTCGTGGCGATGTTGTTCAACCTCTTCATCATCAATCTGGTTGTGTCCGGCCTACATTCGTACGCCGGACTCTGACCTGGCCCGAGGTGGACCGCCGGACCCGAGGGTCCGCCGGACCATGCTCACTCGTCGCGGTCGGCCTGCTGTTTCTTGACGACCTTGAGTAGCTCGATGACCACGTCGAGGGTGTCGGTGGAGATGGCCTCTTGGCGGAACGCGGCCAGGTGCGCGCCGGTCTCGGCGGCCATCTGGACGTACTCACGCTGCTGCTCTACCCGCTTGAGGTCTTCGTCGGGATCAGTCAGGAAATAAGTGACGCTGATCTCAAATGCTCGCGAGATCGCTTCGACGGTGCGGAACGACGGGGTTTTGGCCTTGCCCGTACGAAGCTGCGAGATATACGCATCGCTGAGCGTGTATCCCAGCTGATTCGCCTTCAGCGCGATCTTCTTGCCGGTGTAAGGAATCCCGTTTTCGTCGCGCACGGTGCTGAACAGCTCATTCAGGTGCTCGGCAAAGCTCTTTCCATCTTGTACAGCTGCCACTTCTCTATCTCCCAGACCTCTAATTTGACCCCGGCGGTATTGCAGGATCGAACTAGACCGAGACTCTACCTTTAAAGTTCGCAAAATGGGTACCCAGAAAAGCACACCGAACCAAGGGTTGACTTACTTAAGTTTATTCACACATCTACGCCTGAAACCGCTGGTCTCGGCCGACCGAACCTGGACGTTGGTTCAACAAACTTTGGACAGTTGTGCAGGTCAGTAGCCCAACCGGAAATTATTGGTCGGTGGCGCTGGGTTTGTCGTCACCATCGGCTTGGAATTTGGGATCTTTATTTCGGGCCTTGCGGTCGAGGTCGTTGAGGAACTCGGGATCGTCGTCCGGGCCGACCGGGCCGCGACGAATCTGCCGACCCGGGGTGCGATCACTCGATTGCCCCGGCATCGCCGGGGCGTCAGGGCCGAACGCACGCCACGCCAGGTATGTGAGTGCCAGCAAGCCGATGATGGCGAGTAGGTAGATCATGTCGGCACCTCCGAAATCAAAGCCGTGTCTTCCAGGCTACGGGAGGCGGGCTCGTGAGATGCCGGGCGTGGCGAGTGTGGGCCGCAAGGTTCGGCGCGATCCTGCGGTCTGGCCTGAGTTAGTTGTCAGCTGCCGGTTGCGGGGGTTCGCCGATTGAGCAGGGCGACCACGTCGGACTCCCGGAAACGGCGGTGACCGCCCGGGGTGCGGATGGCCCCCAGGAGGCCTGAACTGGCCCAACGCGCCACAGTCTTCGGATTGACGTTGAACATCGCGGCGACCTGGCCGGGGGTGAGGGTGTGCTGGCTCGCTGCCTGCGGACTCAGCGTCGGCGGGGCGATACCTGCCGCAGATCCGTTGATACCCGAGTTCGGCATGTTTGCACCGTGGGGGCTTGCAAACGTCATTTGTGCTCCTATCGAGTCCGGCCTCACATCGGCCGCGCCGTGACTCCTGACGGAGGTTTCGGCGGGTCGCGAAGAATCCTGCGGGTGTCGGTGGCCGCGACGATCCGCGAGTCACCGCGACCTCATGGTTACACCCGAAACCCCAGGTATTCGAACGGTCAGCTGTTGGTAAAGGGATCGCAAAGGCGCCCGTTTCGGGTCGGTGCGGAGAGAAGTAAGGTCTAGTTCGTGAGCGAACAAGCAGCCGGCGGCGGAACCGGACCTGACGGCGCAGGCGGATCCAAGAGCGACAAGCCGGGCGGCCGGCGCGCGCCGTCGGCGAAGAAAACGGCTCCGGCCGTCGAACCGAGCCCGGGAGCGGGCCGCCGTCTCGCGTTCGATCTGCTTGCCTTCACCGTCGCGCGGATCGCCCTGGTCATCGCATTGGCAGGAGGTATCTACCTCCTCGGCCGCGCGGTGGGTGTGGACGTCCCCATCCTCGTTGCGGCGTTCTTCGCGGTGATCATCGCGCTGCCCCTGGGAATGGTCCTGTTCCGCGGACTGCGTGACCGCGTCAATGTCGGCATCGCGACCGTCGATGCCGGCCGCAAGGCTCAGCGCGAGAACCTCAACGCCAGGTTGCGCGGTGAGGGACGGCCGGAGTCCGATGACGGCTCCGGTTCGTCGAGTGTGTGACGAGACGGGAATGACATGACCTCTGCCGATGGTGCAGCACGCACGCACGACATCGACCGCAGGTCCGACCGCGGATGGGTCGACAATGCCGTGCGGCTGATCGATGCCGACGCCACCCGCAGCGCCGACACCCACCTGCTGCGGTTCCCGCTCCCCGGGTGGTCGCGGTGGGAGGACGGCGCGGGTACGGCAGGGATCTCGCTGTATCTGAAGGACGAGAGCACCCACATCACAGGCTCTCTCAAGCACCGCCTCGCACGGTCGCTCTTCCTGTACGCGCTGTGCAACGGCTGGATCACCGAGGGCACCACGGTGATCGAGGCGTCGTCCGGGTCCACCGCCGTGTCGGAGGCATACTTCGCCCAGCTGATCGGGGTGCCGTTCATCGCGGTGATGCCCAGGACCACGTCGCCGGCGAAGATCGCGCTGATCGAACGGCAGGGCGGCCGTTGCCATTTCGTGGATCGGTCCGACGAGGTCTACTCCGAGGCGCAGCGACTGGCCGACGAGACGAACGGGCACTTCATCGACCAGTTCACGATGGCCGAACGGGCCACCGACTGGCGGGGGAACAACAACATCGCCGAGTCGATCTTCAGTCAGCTGTCGCAGGAAGAACATCCCATCCCGGCCTGGGTGGTGGTCGGGGCGGGCACCGGCGGCACCTCCGCAACGATCGGACGATTCATCCGCTACCGCAGGCACCGCACCTGGTTGTGTGTGGTGGACCCCGAGAACTCGGCCTTCTATCCGGCCTACCGAGATGGCGCGGAACCGCCGGCGGGTGGTGCACGGTCGTCACGTATCGAAGGGATCGGCCGTCCACGGGTGGAACCGTCGTTCATCTCGCAGGTGATCGACCGCATGGTGTCGGTACCGGACGCGGGAAGTATCGCGGCCGCGCGCCGGGCCAGCGACGTGCTCGGGTGGAGAGTCGGCGGATCCACCGGCACCAACCTGTGGGGCGCCCTGCGACTGGTCGCCGAGATGCGGGCGAACAAGCAGGCGGGCAGCGTGGTGACGCTGTTGTGTGATGGCGGTGATCGGTACTCGGGGACCTACTACAACGACGAATGGCTTGCAGGTAACGGACTGGACCTGGGCCGGGCAGAGGGGATTTTGGATGAGTTCTTCGCCTCCGGACAGTGGAGTGAGTGAGCAGGGTCCACACCCCGACCGAAGTGGGGGACACGGCGCGGTTGCCGAACCGCCGAGGCTGATGGTCGAGGCGACCGACCTGGTGCGCGAGTATCAGATGGGCGAGCAGAAGGTGCGCGCCCTCGATGGGCTGAACCTCACCCTCGAAGGCCGTCGTTTCGTCTCGATCGTCGGACCCTCCGGTGCAGGCAAGAGCACACTGCTCCACGTATTGGGGGCGCTGGACGTACCCGACTCCGGAAAGATCGTGGTGGACGGTCTTGATCTCGCCGCCCTGTCCGAGGTCGAGCAGTCCGAGTTCCGGCGGCATCGGGTGGGCTTCATCTTCCAGTTCTTCAACCTGATCCCCACCATGTCGGCGTGGGAGAACGTCGCGCTGCCAAGGCTTCTCGATGGGCGGTCGCTGCGATCGGCGAAGGCCGAATCGATCGCGCTGCTGGACCGGGTCGGTCTGGGCGACAGGGCCAAGCATCGTCCGTCGGAGCTGTCGGGCGGGCAGATGCAACGCGTCGCCATCGCGCGGTCGCTGATCATGAGCCCGCGCATCGTGCTGGCCGACGAACCGACCGGCAACCTCGACTCCCACACGGGCGAATCGATCCTCCAACTGCTGACCGAGGTGGCCCACGAAGGTGACGGGCGCCTGGTGGTGATGGTGACCCACGACAACAAGGCCGCGGCACACGCCGACCAGACGATCACGGTTCGCGACGGAAAGATCGAGGAGTGAGCCGTCTCCCGCTGGTGGGTTCGCTGCTCGCCGGGGCCACTCGTGTCCGGGTCGTCAATCTTCGTGAGCTGCTGGGGCACCGGCTGCGGGTGATCACCTCGCTGATGGTGATCGTCGTGGCCGCCACACTGATGGTCGCGGTGCTCGGAACCTACGGTTCGTTGACCTCGTCGGTGCAGAAGCTCAGCGCCACCATCTCCGGTACCGCCGACCTCGAGGTCGCGGGCATCGTCGACTCCGGTGTCGACGACCAACTGGCGGGGAAATCCGCCGCGACGCCCCGGCGGCCAGAAGTGTTGTCCCACTGGTCAACAGCTCGGTCTTCGTCGACGGCAAGCGAACCACTGTGCTGGGCAGCGACAACAACATCACCGCGCTCAGCGGCGATCTGCGCGACGCCGTGCAGGGCGCCGCGACCAGCGAGGGCACTGACCTCACCACCTTGATGTCGGGTATCAGTGTCGGCAAGGGCACCGGACTGCAGAAGGGGCAGGAGGTCACGATCAACGGGGTGGACACCACCGTCACCATGGTGATCGACGCGCCCGAGGCCCAGACCATCAACGGCGGACGCTTCATCTTCGCGTATCTCGGCCTGGCGCAACAGATCACCGACCACGAGGGCCGAGTCGACTCGATCCTCGTGACCAAGGAGCCGGGCGCCACCACCGACGAGTTACGTGATCAGCTCAAGGGAGTCGTCGACGGGCGCGCGGTGGTGGTCGATCCCGACTTCCGGGCGAAACAGGCAGAGACCGCGGCCTCGGTAACGCGCGATTCCACCCTGCTGGTCTCGCTGATCTCCTTGGTCATCGCCGGCTTCCTGGTGTTCAACACGATGAACATGGCTGTGGCATCGCGTCGTTCGTCCATTGCGATGATCCGCGCGCTGGGCGGGCGGCGTGGACCACTTGTCGCCGACCTCATCGGAGAAGCCGCGCTGTTCGGGTTGGTCGGAGGCCTGATCGGTGTACCGATCGGGATCCTGGCGGGCCGGTGGGCCATCGGCCAATTGCCCGACGTGCTGTCGTCGTACGGAGCGACCGTCGAGTTCTCGCTGCCCGGGTACGCGGCGCCCGCAGCTGTCATAGCCTGTGTGCTCGCCTGTTGTGCGGCAAGTGTTCTGGCGGCGCGGTCGGTGTTCACGGTGTCGCCGATCGAGGCGATGTCGAGCAGTGTCGCGGCCGACCAGCAGTCGGGCCGCGGTATTGCGGCGAAGATCTGTGCGGTACTGGGTGTGGTGCTCATCGTCGCCGGCTGGCTGATGTCCGACGAGATCCAGGGCAGGGCAGTGGTCACGGCCGGGATCGTCTTCTGTATCGGAATGCTATTGGTCTGTTACGCACTCACACCGCCGCTGGTGGCGGCCGTGACCTGGCTGGCCGGGCGGTTCGGTGGGCCGGGCAAGCTCAGTGCGGTCAACACCGAACGCGCGCCGCGTCGCGCCTGGGCCACGTTGATGACGGTTGCGGTGGCGATCACCGTGGGGCTGTGCACCTCTGGCGTGATGAACAACCTGGTGTCGTCGATCACCGGGTCGCTCAGCGGTCTCGCCGACCCGGACTTCTACGTGTCGTCGCAGGAGAAGTCGTCCATTCCCGATGGCCCGGTGATCGATCCAGCGGTCGCCGAGGCGGTGGCTGCGGTGCCCGGCGTCGAGCGGGTGGTCCGAGGTCAGTGGGCCGCGGTCAATGTCGGTGAGTCGCGAGTGTTGTTGCAAGGGTTGGAACCCGAAACTAGTGCACCATTCGTCCGCAAGGCTCGCCCGGAGGTCATCGCCGAGGTGCTGGCCGGACGTGGGATGGTCATGTCGCACACGTTGGCCCGGAACCTGGATGTCGACGCCGGGGACACGGTGGAGATAGCTTCGCCGACGGGTTTCCACCAACTGCCGGTGCTGCAGCTCGTCGACTACGTGAGCATCAACTCCGGGACCGCGGCGATCTCGTCGGACCTGTTGTCGCAGTGGTTCAATCGTCCGGGCGCGACGTTCTTGCAGGTCGATCTGGAGCCCGGGGTGGATCGGGAACAGGTGCGTCCGCTGATCGAGGCGGCGGCCGACGGGGCGACGTCGATGCCCATGAACGTCTACACCGGCCAGGAAGGTCTCGACGCCACCAAGGCGTCCGTCGAACAGTCCGGAGCGTTCGCGATCGCGATCCAGTGGATCGTCGCGGTGGTCGCCGCGGTCGCCTTGCTGAACACCCTGCTGTTGTCGGTGATCGAGCGCAAACGTGAGCTCGGGGTGCTGCGCGCAATGGGTGCCTCGCGGCGTTTCGTCCGCCGCATGGTGTTGGCCGAGGCGGCTGCGGTCGCGGCCGTGGGGTCGCTGCTGGGTGTGGTGATGGGCACCGCTCTGCACGTGGTGGGTAACAAGATCCTCACCGAGACCACCTCGGTCCAGGTGCAGTATTCGCCGCAGATCGTGATCGGCATCTACGTTGTGGTCGCGTTTGTGTTGTGTTTCGCCGGAGCCTTCTTCCCCGCCGCCCGTGCCGGTCGCATGAATATCAGCGAAGCCATCCTCACCGAGTAGCCCTTCCCCAATTTTGGTGGGTTCGGGAGAGCGTTTCCCCAGGTCAGCCTCACCCGTTCCCACCACTTCTGGGTGTCGGGGCTGTGGATAACCCTTGCTGGCCCGAGGTTCTCGTGCGTCAGTCTGTGCAGACTTTCCGCATGGGGGAATTACCGACCGGACCGGCGCGCGCGACGGACCTGCTGACCGTGATGTCGCGGCATGAACTTCGCCTCGAGTATCGCAGTGTCGCGCGGGGCGTGTGGCTCCGAAACGACCAGCCGTTGACGTTTCGAACGCACTCGATCGCGGCCGGCATGGTCCACGAGGACGCCGTGTTGTGCGGTTGGTCAGCAGCCGACTTCTGGGGCAATCCCTTCCGCCCGGACGGCGCACAGCCCGAGATCACGGCGCCGATCGAGGGCAACCGGCGGTATGACGGAATCTGTGTCCGCAGAGTGCAGATCGACCACGATGACATCGTCGACATCGACGGCGTCCGGCTCACCTCGCTTGCCCGCACAGGGATTGACCTCGGGCGATTCAACTCGCGGGAGGATGCCGTATCGGCTTTGGATGGCATGGTTCGTCTGAGGCCGACAATGCTCGACGAGATAAGAGTCGAACTCAAGCGGTGGGAGAACCACTGGGGAATCGGCAAGGCCATCACCGCACTGCGACTTGTGAACCCGCTCGCGGAATCACCGTGGGAGACCCGCCTGCGGCTGATCCTGTGTGACGAGTGTCTGGAGGGGTTCGTTCTGCAGCATGAGGTGATGGGCGGCAGGTATCGCCTCGACATCGCCTGGCCTGGCCTCAAGGTCGCCGTCGAATACGACGGAGCTCATCACCGTGAGAGCGAACAGCACGCACGAGACCTGGAGCGATGGAATCGGCTACGGGCAGCGGGGTGGGTGGTCATCGCGGTCACAGCCCGCAACATCACGGCCGGTCGCGATGAGTTTGTCATTCAGCTTCGGGCTGCACTCGCCTCCCGCGGCTGGCCGTAGCCGAAAGTGGTGGGAAATGGTGATGACGACCTGGGCTTTCTCTCACCCAAACCCACCAAAACCGGGGACCTGGGGCGATTCTTGCGTCAAGAAATGTTGACAACGTTGCGTTGTCAGGATAACTTGACAGTCGTGCAGGAGAACCAAGACGACATCACCACAGCAGTTGCAGATCGCGATCCGGCCAAAGGGCTGGCGGCGGTGCGGGCGCTGCGCACGTTGGCCGACCGGCTCGAAGACGTCCAGGTCGCCAACGCCCGACAACAAGGGTGGAGCTGGCAAGCGATTGCCGACGTACTCCAGGTGAGCCGCCAGGCTGTACACCAAAAACACTTTCGCGGCGAGTAAGAGTCAGCCGCTGCATCAGAGAGCGAGACAACATGCTTCACCAATTCACACGTGACAACAGGACAACCCTGGCTTTTGCGTATCAGGAGGCCGCCGACCTCGGGCACACCACACTCGGCAACGACCACCTCATCCTCGGAATGCTCTGCAATGCAAGGCTTTCCGCCTTCAGCATCCTTGGTGAGCAGGGCTTGACCTTGCCGCAGGCGCGCGAGGTGGTCCGGGCCCATCATGAGGTCAACGCCGCCGATTCCGATCCCGCCAAGGACCGGATCGACGAAGATCGCGATGCCCTTGCTGCCATCGGCATCGACCTCGACAAGGTTCGCGAAGCGGTCAAAGGCGCCTTCGGAGACGACATCACTGACAACTGGGGTAAACGCCGCGGAGGCCGAGGACGACCGGGTGGACCCGAACGTGCCGAGCGGTCAGAGCGCGGCCCGCACGGTCGTCGACACGGTGGGCCCCGGGGCCGACGCGGTGAGGGCGGTCCGTGGGTGCGCCCCGACGTCGACGGCCCTTGGGTGCGACCGGACGGGGAAGGTCCCTTCATCGGGGAGCGCGGACCGTGGCGGGGCGGACCCGGACACGGCGGCCCGGGTCATGACGGACCGGGATATGAAGGACCAGGAGAGGGCGGCCGCGGCCGGCGCGGACCGCGTGGCCGCACTCGCCGACCACAGTTCTCGAAAGACGCCAAGTCGGCGATCACCCATGCGGGCGTCATCGCCCGAGAGGCGAACCGCGACATCACGGCCGAGGACGTCCTGCTGGGCATCCTCGCGACCGGCGACGCCGCATCCACGGCGTTGATCGAGTCGACAACCACGGTCGAGGCCTTGCGGTCAGCACTGCAGCCGGCCTCCGCCAAGTAGTCGATCTTGGTGGGTTCGGGTGGGGGTGACCTGCGGGTTTACTCGCCCGAACCCACCAAAACCGGGGGCCGGGGTCAGCCGATCAGCAGGCCGGCCGCGGTGCCGATGGACCACAGGAGCATCGCCAACCCGGTCAGGGCGAGGGCGGGTATCAGTGCCGGACCTCCGGCGCCGGCCCGGACGGGTGCGTTGGCCTTGACGGCCAGCGGAGCGGCGACCAGTCCGAGCAACGCCCACGGGGTCGCGGCGATGAGCACCAGCGAGATCGCCGACGGAATGACAACGAGGACGGTATGGAACACCCGCGTGCGTTTGTCGCCGAGACGAACCGCGAGGGTGTTCTTGCCCGACACCGTGTCGGTGGGGATGTCGCGGAGATTGTTGGCGACGAGAACGCCGCTCGAGTAACACCCGACCGCAATCGCGCAGAGAAGACCCACCCAGTCGACCGACTCGGCCTGCACGAACTGTGTACCGAGCACTGCGACCAGACCGAAGAAGACGAACACCGCGACCTCACCGAAGCCGCTGTAGCCGTACGGATTACGGCCGCCGGTGTAATACCAGGCCGCTGCGATGCAGGCGAGTCCGATCAGGACGAGCCACCACGCACTGGCGAGGGCCAGTGCCAGACCGGCGACGCCCGCGAGCGCAAACGCCGCGATCGCCGCGGTCTTCACCGACTTCGGGCTCGCCGCTTTCGACCCCACGAGCCGCATCGGGCCCACGCGGTCGTCGTCGGTGCCGCGAATGCCGTCGGAATAGTCGTTGGCGAAGTTCACACCGATGATCAACGCCACCGACACCACCAGTGCGAGCGCGGCCTTCCACCAGATGATCTGGTCGAGCCAGCCGGCGGCTCCGGTGCCGGCGATCACCGGTGCGATCGCGTTCGGGAAGGTGCGGGGTCTGGCTCCTTCGAACCATTGCGCTGCGGTAGCCATGAGAGCATCCTTGCGCACGGGCTCGACCCCGGTGTCCGCCGGACCCACTAGTGTGTAAGAAGCGACCCCGACCTGCAGGTTTGCCGTCGATCTGTTCATCACCAGCGAGGAAATGTGCCGTCAGTGACAGTAGCGCCGATCATCGGACTGCTGGGACCGGTGGCTGTTGCGGATCAAAACGGACAAATGCGACCGGTGCAGGGCATCCGCGCTCGGCGATTGTTGACGGTGCTCGCGCTGATGCCCGGAACCCACCGATCGCAGTCAGCACTGATCGACGGGGTGTGGGGCGACGACTTGCCTCGGTCGCCGCAATCGGCACTCCACACACAGATCTCCAGGCTCCGACCACAACTTCCCGACGGCGCCATCGAGGTCGGGCCGAGGGGTTACCGCCTCACGCTCCCCGCCGATGCAATCGATGTGTTCGCCGCCAGATCTCTCGTCGCCGAGGGGTCGACCGAGGCGCTCGACACCGCGGCGGCACTGTGGCGCGGGGATCCGGGCGAAGACCTCGGTGACGATGACCTGGCCCGCGCCCTCCGCCAGACCGCTGACCGGATCCACGACGACATCGCCGCCTATCGATCACGTAAAGCTCTGGAAGACGGCGACTTCGAGCTGGCTCGCTCGCTCGCCCAGCAACGATGCGACGCTGATCCACTCGATGAGTCCGCCCACACCACCGTGATCCGGGCGCTGGCGGCACTGGGCCGCGACGCCGAGGCACTCGCCGTGTTCGCCCGCATCCGGCGCTCACTGTCCGCCGAATTGGGCGCTGACCCCGGGCCGGAACTCGCTGCGTTGCATCAGCATCTGGTGAGCCGACAGGGAACTGCTCCGTCGCCCGCACGTCGTGCCGCCCCCGTGAGGGCGGTGGGATTGTCGGCCGAACCGAATGAGTTGTTCGGCCGCGCTGCCGATGTCGCGAGGATCTGCCGGCTGTTCGAGACCTCACGCATGGTCACCGTGCAGGGGCCAGGAGGCGCGGGAAAGACGCGTATTGCGAACAAGATCGGGCACATCGTCGCCGGCGACGGCGCCCGTGTCTTCTTCGTCGAATTGGCGTCTGTCCGCGGCGACGACGACGTGCTGGCCGCGGTCGCGGGCACTCTCGGTGTCGGCGAATCCGACGTTGGTCCAGGTGGACGGCCGAGGGTGGCGTACTCAGATCTGCGTGCGCGGCTCGCCGACGCCCTGACCGCGGACACCCTGGTCATCCTCGACAACTGTGAGCACGTCGTCGACGCCGCCGCGCGCATCGCGAGCGAGTTGATCGCGGCGGCAGACGGGGTACGGATCCTGGCGACCAGCAGATCGCCGTTGCGGGTCAGCAGTGAGGTCGTCCATCAGCTCCCGACCCTCGATGTCGGCGAGAAGGGCTCGGCCGCAACGGATCTGTTCGTCGCCCGTGCACATGCGATCCGCCCGGATGTGGCGATCGACCTCAGTGAGGTCGCGGCACTCTGCCGTGCGCTGGACGGTCTGCCGCTCGCGATCGAACTGGCCGCCGCCAGGGTGAGAACGATGACCGTCGGCGAAGTCTCCCAGAGATTGACCGATCGTTTTGCGCTGCTGAGTGCGGGTAGTCGCTCGTCGCCACTGCGTCATCGCACCTTGCACGCGGTGATCGAGTGGAGCTGGGAGCTACTCGACCACGCGGCGCAGGTTGCCCTGCGTCGACTGTGCCGGTTCCCCGGTGGTTTCTCGCGTGAAGCGGCCTCGGAACTGGTGGGAGCAGGCGGTTTCGAGCTCGACGATGTTCTCGATGCGCTTGTCGACCAGTCCCTGCTGCACGTGGTGGAGAACGGTGGCGTTCGCTATCGCATGCTCGAGACCGTCCGGGAGTTCGGCGAAGAACAGATCGCTGCGGCCGGCGAAGAGGCCCAGGTCAATTCGGCGATCGCTCGGTGGGCCCGAAAGTTTTCCGAAGACGTCCGGGAGCCGTTCGAGAACGGGCGGCAACCGGTGGCGTTGAAGGCGATCGCTGCTGAGGCCGACAATCTGGTGTGGGTGCTGCGTCGCTGCATGGAGCCCGAGCCGCATGACCGCCCCGATGCCGCGGAATTGACTGTGGTGACCTGCTTTCCCGTGCTCGCCGGCTATTGGGCCATCCGTGGTCTGCACGCCGAGGTGATGATGTGGGGTCCGCGTGTGGTCGCGGCCCTGCCCGCAGAGACGCCTGCGGAGATCGCGGCGATGTCCGACTTCGAGCGCGAGAACCGCCAGGCCACCTACATTCTCGCGGCAGCACATCTGTTGATGTCCCGACATCTGCGGTCGCTTGCTGTCGCACGAACCCGGCTTCGGCGACTTCTTGATCCCGAGTTGTCGAATCGTCGTCCGATGGACTTCGCGTCGGCGATTGCAACCGCCCACCACCCGTTGTCCGCGCTGCGGATGTTGGTCATCGGCAGGGACAGTCCCAACCCACGCGTTCAGATACTGGCGGCGGTGTTGCGGGTGAACGTCCGAGAGAACGTGGGCGACCGCGAGGGTGCCATGCGCGACGCCGTCGAGAACCTGGCCCTCACCGAGGAGCGAAACGACTTGTGGATGGCCGCGGCGTCCAGGATGGAGATCGGAAGTCTCTACGGTCAGGTCGGTGACTTCGACGCGGCGCTCGACAGTTATTTCAAGGCAATTCATCTGCTGAACGAGATCGGGTCCGAGCAGGACAGTATGCAGGCGCGAGGGTACGTGGTGGCCGCTCTGATCGGATCTGGCCGGATCGACGAAGCCCGGGCGGAGTTCGCCGATCTCTCCGACGGCTGGCAGCCCAGTGACCCCGACCCGCAACTGCATCCGGAGGTCTCTGCCGGCATCCTCATCGCGGCGGCTGAGCTCGAGGTCTACGACCACAGGACCACCTCGGCGGCGAACCTGTACGAGCGCGCAGTTCGGCTGTTGCTGAGCGAACATCCCATGCCGGCGCAAGATCCGTTTGTTGCCATGATCATCAGTACGGCGGTGTGCGGTATGGCGGTCAACGGCGCCGTCGACCGCGCCACTCCGTACCTCGTTGATCTCGCGAAGATCGTCGACCACATGGTTGGGCCCAGTGGAATGGGTGACCTACCGCAAATGGGTTCGGTTGCACTGGGATGCGGGGTGTTGACATGCCTGCGCAGGCCCGGTTCACCGGACGGGGTGAGGCTGTTGCACCTGGCCGTACGGCTGGGTGGACGCCGCGATTTCCCCACACTCGCGTCAGCGATGGACCGTCGATTCGAGATGTCCGGTGTCTGCGACGACGAGTGGCGATCGGGTGAGGCGGCGGTTGCCACGATGTCCCGCAGGCAAGCCGTGCGGGACATCGTGGCAATCATCAAGAGGCTCAACGTCTAGGCGTTGCGCATGTACGACTTCACCGTGAGTGGAGCCATGATCACGATGATGATGGCGGCACCCACGAGTGACCAGACGACGTGCATGCCGACATGTCCGTTGTTGGTCAGTTCGCGGACCGCGCTGACCAGGTGCGAGATGGGGTTGACGTTGACGAAGGACTGCATCCAGCCGGGCATGGTCTCCGGCTGGACGAAGGCGTTCGACATGAAGGTCAGCGGGAACAGGATGAGCATGGAGATACCCTGTACGGCAGAGGCTTTCTTCATGATGGTGCCCATGAACGCGAAGATCCACGACACCGCGAAGCTGCAGGTGATGACGAGCAGGGTCGCACCGAGCACGCCCAGGGCGTCTGGTCGCCAGCCCATCGCGATGCCCACCACAAACGTGATCACGGTGGCGATCAGGTAGCGGACGACGTCGGCGAGAAGTGCACCCGCCAAAGGGCTTATCCGAGCGATCGGGAGCGACCGGAAGCGGTCGAAGACACCTTTGTCCATGTCTTCACGTAGCTGGGTGCCGGTGACGATGCTGGTGACGATCACCGTCTGCACCAGGATGCCGGGAATGATGATCGGCAGGTAGTCGTGCACGCTGCCGGCGAGGGCGCCGCCGAAGATGTAGGTGAACATCAGGGTGAAGATGATCGGTTGCAGCACAACGTCGAACAGTTGCTCGGGGTTGTGGCGGATCTTGAGCAGACCGCGGTAGCCCATCGTGAACGACTGCCTGACGGCGTCGGCGACGCTGACCGATCGGACGGGGACGGTGGTGTTGGTGGGTGCGGTGGTGATGGGTTTGTCGATGAGTGTGGTCATGCGGCTTGCTCCTCGGAAGTGGGGTCGGCGGGTTTGCCGGTGATGGTGAGGAAGACCTCGTCGAGACTTGGCTTCTGGACGTTCAGCCCTTCGATCGCGATGCCCTCCTCGCGCAACGCGATGAGGACGTCGGGCAGAAGATCCGGGCGGTCCATGGGGGCGGTGATCCGTCCGGCTTCCGCGCTGAGCGTGGCCGGTTCGGACAGGATTCTCTCGATGAGCGCGGCTGCGGCCGGGGCCATCGACTTGTCGGCGGGTGTCAGTTGCAGGGTGGACGACCCGACCGAGCTCTTCAGCTCGTCCGCCGTGCCATCGGCGATCACCCGCCCGTGGTCGATCACCGCGATGCGGTCGGCGAGTTGGTCGGCCTCGTCGAGGTATTGGGTGGTGAGCAGCACTGTGCTCCCACCGGCGACGAGACGCCGGATGGTGTCCCACATCTGTGCGCGGGTACGCGGGTCGAGACCGGTGGTCGGTTCATCGAGGAAGAGCAGTGGGGGAGTGGCTATCAGGCTTGCAGCGAGGTCGAGTCGCCGACGCATCCCGCCCGAGAACTGTTTGAGTGGTCGTTTGGCGGCGTCGGTGAGTCCGAACTCCTCGAGCAGGTCGTGGGCCCGTTGCCGCGACGCCCGGCGACTGTTGCCGAGCAGGCGACCGAAGACGATGAGGTTCTCGGTGGCGGAAAGGTCTTCGTCGACCGACGCGTACTGGCCGGTGACGCCGACCAGAGAGCGTACGGCGACCGAGTCGGCGGTCACGTCGTACCCGAATATCTTCGCCTGGCCCTCGTCGGGCTTGAGGAGGGTGGCGAGCATACGCACGGTGGTGGTCTTGCCTGCTCCGTTGGGGCCAAGGACTCCGTAGACCGATCCGGTGGGAACCACCAGATCGACGCCATCGACGGCCTTGGTGGAACCGAAGTGTTTGACCAATCCGCGGGCCTCGATGGCCGGCGCATCGGTGTGCAGTGGTGTGTTCATGGAACAGACTCTGCGCCGACGCGCTGTCGTGGCCCTTACACCGGCTGTCGTGGGCTGCCAGGTGCTGTCGTGAGTTCACCACCCGGCAGCAAGACAGTCAGGTATTACACCGAGACCGTTTACAACTCGTCGAGATCGATGTGACCGTCTTGTAGAGCGCGGGCGAGCAATGCCGCCTTTGTGTTCGCCGGACGACCCACCGACGCGTATTTCAGTCTGATCCGATTCACGTGCGTGCTCACCGTGGCGGGGGTGATGAACAGCGCTTTGGCCACTTCCGCTTTTGACTCGCGCATGACCCATTCGCGCAGAATTTCTATTTCGCGGGCGGTCAGTGGTGGGGCTGGTAGGGGTTTTGAACCGGTCAACGGCAACACCAATGCAGAGCTACTCCTCGGGCAGGCCACAGGCCGGAACTTGGGTCCCCCGACCCATCAGGAGAACTTATCGCGAGTGGCAACAACCCAACAGATATATCTTTTGGTGTCACACGAATAGGGGTCATCGTGAGCCTTGCAAACTATTCGTCTTCAATATCGGAGTTCGAAAACTTCACGATGTGATTGCCTTTTGACATCTTGCCTGATCTGTCAAGGTCTATGCGGCGGGTTCCGGAAACTCCACTGCGATAAATGGACAGGACCGTCGACCGGCCGGGTGGCAGCACGCGAATGCGCACGTCCCCGTCCCCCGCCTCGGCCAGTGCATCGGTGACCACGGTGCTGGCGCGGTCGCGGACCGTCGCGTCCGCGTCGTCGAGGCCCCCGTCGTCGATCATCAACACCTCGACGCCCCGACCGCGAGCCGCGCGTGCGGCCGCAGCCGTCGAGGGGGTCACCAGTGCTTGTGCTCGAAGCTGATCGCGCAGATGAGCTTCGAGCAGTTCGCACGATTGCCGCTCATGATCCGACAGAGGCGTGCCCGCGGCGATCCGTTCGAGCAGAGGGCGAGCGAGTTGATCGAGTTCGCGTAGCCGGACGTTGCGCTCGGATTGGGCCGCCGCAACGGCAGATGCCTCCGCCGCGCGCGTCATCGACTGCTGTCGGAGAGTGAAGATCGAACGGATCGTCGGGCGGACGGCCAATGCGAGCACGGTTACGACCGCGACCACGCCCGAGTTGTAGATCGGTGTGGTGGCTCCGGTCCACCAGCCCTGCTCGGTGAGCGCCGCCCAGGCGCCGTAGACCCCAACCGTGACGGCGATACTCGACCACGCGTATCGCGCGCGCCCGCGCAGACACATGAACACATAGATGATCGACGAATAGCCGGACACCCAGATCTGATTCGATGTCTCCAATGGCACCGGCACCACCGACAGCAGGAACGCCGCGGCCACGGGCGGCGACAACGCCAAGACGAGTGCCGCAGAATGAAGTAGCGGGTCGTGCGGCAACATGACCACGGCCACGGTCGCGGCGGCCATGATGAGAACGGCGACCACCTCGGGCCACATCGGTGACACTCCGGCGGTGTTCTGTAGCGCGCAGAAGGCCATCGCCAGCACCACCGCGCCCGTCAACCCCCGCGCCAGGCGGGTGTGCAAGCCCAGCACCTCGCGGACGTCGGTGGGACCTGTCGGTGTTGCGAGATTCATTGCGGTCGTCGCCATGTCAAATCGATGCGAGTGCCCTCGCCCGGCCGTGACGCGATTTCGGCTGAGCCACCAGGCAATTGCTTCATTCGTCCTCGGACGCTGACGGCGAGGCCGAGCCGGTGGCCGGGAACGGCCGCAGAATCGAACCCGAGGCCGTTGTCGCCGACCGTCACCCGGAGAAGATTGTCGCCGGCCCTCACCTGCACCGACCGGCGGGCACCCGGCCCGGCGTGTTGAACACTGTTGCGGAGGGCCTCGGCCAGTGCTGCGGACATCGTCCGAACGACGGTACCCGGGTAACGGGTGGCCGGATCGGCGGTTCCGTTGAAGCTGATCAACCGGATCGAGTCGTCGACTTCGCCGGTGGCACTGCGTAACTGACTGATGGCAGCGTCGACGTCGAACTCGGCTTGTTGCCGGACCCCGGATTCAAGGACCTCGAGTTTGGTGAGCGTGTCGGTGGCCTGTTCGACCAGTGCCGGTGACATGTCGTGGCGGGCGGCAGCCAGCAACGTGGCCATCACGCCGTCGTGGGTGAGTGCATCGAACCTCGAACGTTCATGTGCGCGAGCAACGTCCGCAGCGGCTTCGGCAGCAGCAGTGGCAGATTGGTGCCGAGTGGTGTCGAGGATGCGTCCCGAGCGAATCGCGGCTACTCCCATCGCGTAAGGCATCGCCGTGAGGCAGAAGCTCCAGGCGATCTCGACAGCGACCGGATTGCTGTGGTCCGACACGCGGACCACATCATTGACGAACTGCACCGAGACCAGGACGAAGAGCCAGTAGGGCAGCGACCACCGGACGCGCCAGGTCAGCGCAGCGCTGAAGGCGACCACCCCGTTGAACTGGGTGAACCACATTCCCTGCGCCACATCGAGTTGCACACCATTCCACACCAGTGGCCACGTGACGATGGTCAGTGCGTAGCCGATAACCACCGCACTCGATGCGGCCCGTACGGCACGAATATCCGGTCGGAACGAGGCAATGATCATCACGATCGCCGACCCGTATACGGAGAGCAGCGTGGCCACCGTCCACCACATCGGGACCACGTCGAGCGATCTCGTGATGACACTGCTCAGCCCGACGAAGCTGAGGCAGTAGCCGATTCCGAGATAGCGGCAGAACTGACGGAAGATCTTGTCGGCGGCTGATACGCCGCCTTCCGGATCAAAACCGGTCGCCGGAGTGCTGTTCAGCGCCGGAAGAGTCGCGGTATCGGAAGCCAACCGTCCTCCAATGCGCGTTTGTAGAGATCGGTCTTGGTCGGTGCCGGACGACCGGCATCGGCATACTTGCGGCGGATCCGGGACAAGTACACGTTGACGGTCTCGGTGGACAGACCGGTGAGCGATGCAACGCGATTGGCAGGCTCACCGGACGCATAGAGCTCCAGTACCTGCCGCTGACGCGGGCTGAGATTCACCTCGGACAGCGCCGGGTCGGCGTCGATGGCCGAAGCCCAGTCCATCGTCGCGACGGTGTTCCCGTCGGCTGCAGATCGGATGGCCTCCACCAGTTCGGTGTTGCGTACCGATTTGCGCACCACGCCGAGAACGCCGGCAGCGGTGGCGGCGCGAACGAGGTCGGGGTAGTCCGCCGTGGTGAAGACCAGCACCTTGATGCCGGCCGCGTGCAATTGCTCGACGTTGGATTTTGGCGTGGAACCGTCTTCGAGGCGCAGGTCCAAGATCACCAGATCGAGGTCGGTGGTGATGTTGAGCAAACCTTCCACGGTGCTCGCCCCCGCGGCAAACGTCATACCGTCGGAACCATTGATGATGGCAGCCAGTCCGGTGAGCTGGGACTCGAAGTCCTCCACCACACCGATCTTCCGTTCACGGTCACAACTCTGCTCATTCATCGCACTGCTGTTTTAGCCGGTTCCCCCGATTCATATAGTTAGTTTCACCCAACCAGTCGGGAACGGGTGACAAAGAACACGAATCGTAATGGGGTCGGAAAGCGGCGCCAGTCAGTCGGTTCTTGACGTGGCGCGGGCCTCCGAACCACCGCTGAATTACCGGCCGCGCCCGCTCAGTTGGCTGCGAAGTGCCGCACGATCCACCTTGCCTGGGCCCCGTCTGGGCAGGTCATCGACAAGGAACACTCGACGGGGGACGGCGGTCTTGTCCAGCTGTTTCGCGACGACTTCCTGCAAATCTTCGGTGGTGGCCAATGCGCCGGGAGAAAGAACAATCGCTGCGACGACCTGCTCCCCGAGCCTTTCGTCGGGTAAACCGAGAACCGCGCATTCGCTGACCGCAGGATCGGTGAGCAGGGCGGCCTCGACCACCTGCGGAACGATGGTGAGGCCCCCGGAGCTGATCGCTTCGTCGGCGCGGCCCAGTATCGACAGCGACCCGTCGGCGTTCAGGGTGCCGAGATCGTCGGTGCGGAACCATCCGGGTTCGGCGAATGCAGGATGATCTGGACGGCCTCGATAGCCGGAGGCGACCATCGGTCCGCCCAGCTGCACCCGGCCCGACGGTGAGCCGTCGATACGAATCCGGACCCCGGGCAGAGGCCGGCCGTCGTAGACGCAACCGCCGCAGGTCTCGCTCATCCCGTAGGTGCGCACGATCGGGATGCCGGCGTCGATCGCTCGTTCGCGTAGCGGCGCCGGGGTGGCGGCCCCGCCCACCAGGACGGCGTCCACGCCGCGCAGGGCGGCCACAGCCGACGGGTCGGCGAGCACCTTGATGAGCTGGGTGGGCACCAGCGAGGTGTATCGACGCGGGCCTGGCAACTTGTCCACCCCGGCGATGAGGTCGACCGGGTCGAATCCATCGGCAACATCGAGCGTCACCGGATCGAATCCGGCCCGCATGCTCCGCAGCAACACCTGCAGCCCCGCGATGTGATGAGGAGGCAAGGCCAGCAACCACGCCCCCGGCCCGCCGAGGTACTCGTGTGTGGCATCGATCGAGGCCTTCACCGAAGCAGCGGAATGCATGGCGCCTTTCGGGGTGCCCGTGGTGCCCGACGTCGCGACCACCAGCGCCACATCGTCGTCGATCGGTTCGCCCGCGCCGAGAGCCGCAGTGAGCCGCCGGGTTTCGGCCTCGTCGTGGGTGGGCACCGGTAGGTAGGAGCCTTCGCCATCCAGAAGTCGTTGCAGCGCATCAGTATTCGTAGATGCGGCCGACAGTGGCAGTGGTTCGAGCGGACGTCGGTCAGCCACGGGGTCGATCATCACCCGGCTGCTCGGGGGTCGGGGCGGGGTCGAACGGCCACCCCTGCTCCTCCAGATGCGCGCGGATCCGGGCGACGTCGGCTTCGAACGGCAGTTCGTCGGTGATCTTGGTGATGAGCACCCCGGCGTCCACTGCCTTGATGGGTTCAGGCCCCTCGTTGGTCACCTGGCCCTGGTGAATCAACTCTCGTGAGACTGCCTTCACCTCGTCCTCGGACAACTGTCGGCGCAACAACGCCACCAGCGGGACGTAGTCGCCGGACGGCACACCGTTCGGGTACCCGGCGCGTAGCCAGTTGACGACTCTCATCAAGAACTGCGGGCGATCCACTACGCCTCCTTCCGGGCATCAAAACCATCGACGAACAGCGACGGACCAGCCGACCAGATTCTACTGCGACCACCTGCAGGTCGCGTCCGGGTCGATCGGTCCGAAACGGTCAGGGGTTGGCCAATGGCCATCCGGCAGCGGCGAGGCGGGCCGAAACACGTTGCACCTCTTCGCTGTCGGGTTCGACACGGGTCACCTCGGCCACGGCGGCACGGATCTCCGCTGTGGTGGGTGCCGGACCCGAGATCTGGTCGTGCAGGTTGTCAACCACTTTGTCGAGCTGCTCATCGGTCAGTGATCGACGGAGCAGAGCCAGCACGGGGTGGTAGTCGCGGGGCGGGATCCCATCGGGGTAACCGCTGCGCAGCCAGTTCAAGACCGCCTCGAAAGGGTTCTCGTGCTGCGTGCTCGTTGTCATCGGGACGCGTCTCTCACTCGGCGAAGGGGAAGAGGGTGATGCCGAAGTAGTAGTCGATCGTCTCGCGGGTGATCCACAGGATTCCGGTGACGATGACGGCCGCGATGAAGGCGAACAGCAGGTACGCAACGTATTTCAGAGCCGGGTTGCCCGAGGATGCTGTGCCGTCGGCGTGGTTGTCGCCCGCACCCGCAGAGTGCAGACGCAACCCGACCGCGAAGATCGCAGGCAGTCCGGCACCGAGGATGAGCCCGACCACCAGGACCTTGAAGATTGCCTCAACGGTTTCCATCGATCACACCTTCTCGGTTTCAGCGCGGGCGGCGGCAGTCTCGGGCGGGACGATGCTGCCGGTCTTCTCGTCCCACTCGTCGTTGACGTTGTTGGCGTCCACTTTCTGTTGCTGTGCACGCCAGTACATGTACCCGGCGAGTGCGACCAGGACGAGGAAGATGACCACTGCTCCGGCTGCGCCGCCGATGATGTCGGCCACGTAGTAGCTCAAGGCGCCCACAAGACCCGCCGACGGCAGGGTGACGATCCAGGCCACTGCCATCCGGCCGGCCACCGACCAGCGGACTGTGGCGCCCTTCTTGCCGACGCCCGAACCGAGGATCGATCCGGTGGCGACCTGGGTGGTCGACAACGCCATACCTGCGGCGCTGGAGGTGAGAATGATTGCCGCAGAAGAGGCTTCAGCGGCCATGCCCTGGGGCGACTCGATCTCGACCAGGCCCTTGCCCAGGGTGCGGATGATGCGCCAGCCACCCAGGTAGGTGCCGATGGCGATGGCCGCTGCACAGCTGAAGACGATCCAGAACGGGAGGCCGTGCTCCACGCTCGATGCGTCGAGGTGGCCGCTGGCGATCAACGCCATCGCGATGACGCCCATCGTCTTCTGGGCATCTCCGGTGCCGTGGGCGAGAGAGACCAAGGAGGCCGAGGCGATCTGGCCGGCCCGAAAGCCTTGTGCCTTCTTGTTTTCCGCAACCTTCTTGGTGAGTGCGTAGATCACCCAGGTGCCAACGGCAGCCACCACGCAGGCGATGATCGGGGCCATCAGAGCGGGGATCAGGATCTTCGACGTGATGCCGTCCCAGTTGACGCCGGAGGTGCCGATCGCTGCCATGCCCGAGCCGATCAGTCCGCCGAACAGGGCGTGCGATGAGCTGGAAGGCAGACCGAACAGCCAGGTGAAGAGGTTCCAGAGGATGCCGCCGATGAGGCCGGCGAAGATGATGATTATCGCAGTCTCGGCATTCAGACCGGCGATGAGATCGCCCTTGTCCTCACCGCTCGTCTGCTGGATCTTGAGCACGTCCTTGGTGATGGTCGCGGCGACCTCCACCGAGAGGAACGCGCCGACCAAGTTCAGTATCGCGGCGATGCTCACCGCGGTTTTGGGCTTCAGCGCGCCGGTGGCGATCGACGTCGCCATTGCATTTCCGGTGTCGTGGAAGCCATTTGTGAAGTCGAGTCCCAGTGCTGTGATGACCAGCAGCACAAGAATCAACATTTCTGCGCTCATGAGTACTGATTCTGAGGCTGAGCTGAGGATTCTGTCGAAACGGACATGCTATGAAGAACACCACTGAACTGGGGTTTCATTCAGTAAACCGGGCGTGTTCACCCAATGTTCATGTGGCGTACGCCGAGTCGCCACACCCCTGGATCGCCTTCGCGCGCATATGAAACACTTCTGAGGAAATGTCTCGCAACGTCGCGGTCCGTGGGAGGACACATGAAGATCGGCATGGCCATCAACTACTCGGGAGATTTTGCCGAGACCATCGATAACCTGATCGATTTCGAGAAGGTCGGCCTCGACCGGATCACGGTGCCCGAAGCCTACAGTTTCGACGCTGTCAGCCAGCTCGGATACATCGCCGCGCGGACTTCGACGATGGAACTCGCGACCGGCATCCTGCCGATGTATTCACGTACTCCCACCAACTTGGCGATGACCGCGGCCGGGCTCGATTACATCTCCGGTGGACGCTTCGTGCTCGGCATCGGCGCGTCCGGTCCGCAGGTCATCGAGGGCTTCCACGGCGTCAAGTACGACGCCCCGGTTGGCCGCGCCCGCGAGAACGCAGAGATCTGCCGAATGGTGTGGCGGCGCGAGCGCACCGAGTACAACGGAAAATACTACAAATTGCCGTTCACCAAGGAAGACGGCGGCACCGGCCTCGGCAAGCCGCTCAAGATCATCAACCACCCTGTGCGCGAGCGAATCCCGATGTTGCTGGCAGCCATCGGCCCCAAGAACGTGGAGCTGGCGGCCGAACTCTTCGAGGAGTGGCAGCCGATTCTCTTCCATCCCGAGCACCTGTCGGTGGCGTTCGGCGACGCCCTGGACAAGGGCAACGCCAAGCGCGCGCCCGAACTCGGCAAGCTGGGCATCTCGGTGAACACCACGGCGCTGATCACCGACGACGAAGAGCAGCGCCAGAACGCTCTCGCCTTGGTCAAGCACCACGCCGCGCTGTACATCGGCGGCATGGGCGCCCGTGGCAAGAACTTCTACAACGACCTCGCCGTCCGCTACGGATACGCCGACGCCGCCAAGGAGATCCAGGACCTCTACCTCGACGGCAAGAAGCAGCAAGCCGCGGCAGCCGTCCCCGACGACCTCGCCTCCGGCATGTCCCTCATCGGCCCGGCGAGCTTCGTCAAAGAACGCCTCGCCGCCTTCGAAAGCGCCGGGATCACCACGCTCCTCGTCGCCCCCGCCACACCCGGCCATGCCGATCAGGTCGAGCAAATTCGTTTGCTGAAAGAGTTCGTCAGTTGATCTGACGGTTTACGCGCTTGCTCGGTCTGTGGGTCGAGCTTGTGCGGGTTTGTTGAGCTGCTCGGCTGGCCCGCTCGGGGTTCTCGTCGTTGCTCGGTCTGCGGGGCGAGCTACCTCGGGTTTGCTGAGCGAGTCCGCCGGTGCGTTAGCGTTTCTCGCGTTTGCTGAGCGAGGCCGGCCGGTGCGCTCGGGGTTCTCGCGTTTGCTCGGTCTGCCAAGCGAGCAAACGCGGGTTTGGTGCGCGGGCTCGCTGAGCTGCTCGCGGTTCTTGTGTTTGCTCGGTCTAGGGGGCGAGCGTTCGCGAGTTTGGCGAGCTGGCTGGCTGAGCTGCTCGGGAGTCTTGTGTTCGCTCGGTCTGCCGCGCGCGCTTGCTCGGGTTTGGTGTGCGAGGCCTCTGGTGTGCTCGCGGTTCTCGCCTTTGCTCGGAATCCAGTCCCTTCGGCGCCATCAGCGAAGTCCGGCGCGAACCATGGCCTGGCGGAGGATCTCCGGTAGACGGCCGGCTTCGAGGTCGGCCCACGTCCACCGGACGACTTCGAGGCCGAGTTGTCTGAGCCGGTCCTCGCGGATCTTCTCGGCAACCACAACGTCGTTCGGCGTCTGCCCTGGCGCCATCAGGCCCTGCCCGTATTTCACCAAACCGTCGAACTCGCCGACCAGGCGACCATCCCACTCGAAATCCACTCGGGCCACGAAACCCCTGTCGGAGTGTAGAATTCGCGCTGGAGCCGCGGACGCGGGATGTCGCGGCTGGCCAGCA
Source organism: Williamsia sp. DF01-3 (assembly GCF_023051145.1). Lineage (NCBI taxonomy): Bacteria > Bacillati > Actinomycetota > Actinomycetes > Mycobacteriales > Nocardiaceae > Williamsia > Williamsia sp. DF01-3. Next base: position 4,602,648 of record NZ_JALKFS010000005.1, on the reverse strand, counting down.
TCTGCGCCCGACTCCATGACTCTCCGACGGTCTCAGCCAATTGGTCGGCGGCCGCCAACGCTGTGCGAACTGGTCCGACGCCGCGCTTGGGCCCGCAGGATTCGACCATCGCAGACATCACGTCTCGGTCGGCGCCCGCTCTCAGCGCGCTGTCGAAAGTCACCAGCGCCTGATCGAATGACCCTGCGAGTGCGGTGTCGACCGCCGTGCGCTCGAGGCTGGTCAACGCAATCCCATCGACCTCGATGACCTCACCCGGAGCAGCCTTTCCGGCGTGCAAGTGCCGCCGGGTCTCGATGCGTCCGCCGCCGATGCGCCCGTTCAGCAGATGCACCCGTGCGTGGGAGGGCTTGAGGAGCGGGAGCTCATGCAACAAAGCTGCGGATGTGTGACTGACCACCAGCGGGTGGTTGCAACTTCGCGCGGCCGCGATCACACGGAGCCGGGCCAGCGCGTCGTCCGACAAATCGCGTGATGTCCTCACGTACGCCCCGTGCCAGATTCGACTGAGCATCCCGCCGCGAATGGCGCGCTTGATGTCGTCGTCGGAATACCCCAATGCGATGACGTCGCGGCGCCAGATCAAACCGTCGCCGTCTTCCATGAATTCCCCCATGAAGCGATTGTCAGTGACCTGATGGACCCGCCACCCCCGTCAGGCGGTGCTGATGGGGACAACCACGGAACTGTGGATAGGCGTAGTGAATCGATGAGCTGCTGGTGGGTTGGCGACGCCGGTGCGCTCGGGGTGCCAGGATCTGCGCAGTCTGCGGGGCGCGCGTTTGCGGGTTTGGTGGGCTGGGGTTCTGGTGCGCTCGGGGTTCTGGGGTTTGCTCGGTCTGTAGGGCGAGCATTTGCGAGTTTGGTGCGCGGGGGTTCTGGTGCGCTCGCGCTGCCAGGATTCGCTCGGTCTGCAGACCGCGCGTTCGCGGGTTGGGTGAGCCAAGCCCCGCCCGGTCCCCACGAACGACCAAAGACCAACACCACCCACCGCCATTGCCCCACACCACCCGCTAATCTGGAAACACCTGTTATCAGATAGAAGGGTGGATGGATGAGCCAGAACGGTCAGAGGATGTCCCGGGAGGAGATGGACAGCCTCGACAGCAGTGTGTTCGCCAGGTCGTTGTTGTCGATGGGCCGCACGATGAGTACGTCGAACGTCATCATGCAGCTCGCCAATCCGGCGGTGGGTTATGGCGTGGCCAGGAGCAAGGTGGAGAACGGGCGTCTCGATCGGCATCCGATCAAGCGGGCGCGCACCACGGGGGCATATTTGGCGGTGGCGGTGTTCGGCAACGCCGAGGACCGCAGCCGGTTTCGACAGGCCGTCAATCGGCAGCATGTACAGGTCAGGTCAGACGACGACAGTCCGGTGCCGTACAACGCCATGAACATCGACCTGCAGTTGTGGGTCGCCGCTTGTCTGTACTTCGGCTGGGAAGACATCTATGAGCGGGTGCACGGTCCACTGACCGGTGAACTACGCGAGCAGTTCTATCAGCAGGGCAAAGTGTGCGGAACCACCTTGCAGATGCCGGCCGAGGCCTGGCCCGCCAACCGGGACGCGTTCAGCGAGTATTGGGATGAGCAGACCGCGACGATCTCGATCAGCGACGAGGTCCGCGAGTTTCTCCTCGGGATCGCGAACTTCGACTACGCGCACCCCGCCATCAAGAAGCGGTACGGTCCGGTGAAATATCGCCGCACCATCGGGTATCTGCCGCAACCCTTTCGGGAGGCTTTGCGTGTCCCGTGGACCCAGGCCGACCAGGAATGGTTCGACGACTACGTTGAGAAGCTGGCCGAGAAGGAGCGTCGGACCCCGCTGTGGCTCTCGCAGTTGGGTTTTCGTCTACTGCTCTGGGATGCGCGGATGCGCAGCCGACTGGGCCGACCGCTGGTCTGATCCGATCACTCGAACTGGGACTTGTACATCACCGAGTAACGTCCCTGCCGGGCCAAGAGCTCGTCGTGGGTTCCTTGCTCGGCCACCACGCCGTCTTCGATGACCGCGATGCTGTCGGCCTCGCGGATGGTAGAAAGTCGATGTGCCACAACGATGGTGGTTGTGCGAGTGGTGAGTGCCTCGAGCGCTCGGGCGATGAGCAGTTCGGTGCGTGAGTCAACGGCACTGGTCGCCTCGTCGAGCACGAGTATGCGGGGCCGGGCGATCATGGCCCGGGCGATGGTGAGGAGCTGCATCTGCCCCTCGCTCAGTGTGGTCCCGCCGTCGCCGATGATGGTGTCGAAACCCTCGGGCAGGGCCTCGACAATCTGCAGCGCATGACTCTCGCGAGCTGCTTTTTCGATGTCGGCGCGGGTGGCAGAGGGGTTGCCGAACGCGATGTTCTCCGCGATGGTGCCGGTGAACAGCCAGCGATCCTGGGTGACCATCGCCGCCTGGCCACGTACGTACGACCGGGGTGCGGTGTTGATCGGCTCGCCGTCCACGAGGATCGACCCCGACGACGGATCGTAGAGCCGCAGAAGCAGATTGGTGAGTGTGGTCTTACCGGCGCCCGTGGGCCCGACCACCGCTACCGTTGATCCCGCCTCGACCTCCAACGAGAGGTCCTTGATGACGTCGATGGTCTTGGTGTCGTCCTCGGTGGACCGGCGATATCCAAATCGCACCTTGTCGAATGCGATGGCCGGTGGTGCACTGTGACGTCCGATGGCCTGCTTTGCCGAGTCCTCGATCGCCGGTGCGTCTTCGATGGGCTCGGTCAGCAAAGACTTGATGCGGCCGAGTGATACGAGCCCGGCCTGGAGCTGGGCCATCATGGAGGTGAGTTCGTTGACGGGCTGACTGAACATCCTGGAGAACGACACGAAGGCCTGGACCTGGCCGACGGTCAGCGATCCGCCGACCACCTGGATTGCGCCGACGATAGCGACTGTCAGATATCCGAATGCGGTGATCGCCTGCAGGACGGGCGAAACCGAGCCCGCGTACGACTGCGCGGTGCGTGATGACCGCGCGAGCCGTTCGGTGGTGGCCTCGAACTCGTCACGGGCCCGGTTCTGCGCCCCGTACACCCGCAGGGTGTGGAGTTGGGCGTAGCTCTCGTCGATCTGGGAGGTGAGTTTCGCGGTTGCCGCCATCTGATCTTGGAAATGGGGTCGTGATCGTTTGGCGATCAACACTCCCGCGACAATGATCAGCGGAATGGAAGCGAGCACAACAAGAGTCAGCTTCCAGGAGATGATCGGCATCACGACAAGTAGCGCGACAACGGTCAGCACGGCACCGGGAAGTTTCACGAATAGTGGTGAGAACACCGATGACACGTTGTCGATGTCGGCGGTCACCTTGGTGAGCATCTGGCCCCGCGCCGCGGTGTCGAAGTAGGCAACAGGAAGACGGTGAATGTGCGACTCGATATCGGCCCGCAAACGGTTCATCGCACGTTGGGTGAGGTTGTTGACCGCCGCGGCTTGCGTCCACGTACCCAGCGCTCCAATGGCATACACGACGACCAGCACGGCGAGGAGCGTGCCTACCGTGCTGAAGTCGATGCCGACTCCGGGCACCGCATCGGCGCCGGCAACCACATCTGCGTAACTGCCGCGGCCCTCGGCGCGCAGCTGGGCCTCCGCCTCGGCGGCGGACAACCCCTGGGGGAGTGTCATTCCGATGGCACCGGTGAAGAGAGCGTTGATGATTTCGGCCAAGATCAGCGGTCCGGCGATCAGTGCCGCGACGTTGATCGATGCCAGAACCCCGACGGTGAAGAGTTTGCGGCGTTCATGAGTCAGCCTGGCCAGCAGCCACTTCAGATTCATGCGAGGGCAGCCTGGGAATCGAGGATCTCGCGGTATGTGGCACTGGAGTCCAACAGTTGGTCGTGCGAGCCTCGGGCATTGATGCGGCCGTCGGTCAGGATCACTATGCTGTCTGCTCCGCGAGCCGACGACACCCGCTGGGCAGTCAGAAGGATGACGGCCTCCGGAAGAGACTGCCGTAGTCGGTGTTTGATGACACTCTCGATCTCGGCATCGAGCGCCGAGAACGGGTCGTCGAGCAGCAGCAGGCGTGGTTTGGCGGCGATGGCCTGTGCCAGTGCAAGGCGCTGGCGCTGGCCGCCGGAGAAGTTTCTGCCGCCGTGTCGCACCGGCTGTGCAAGTCCCATCTCGTGGGAGAAGACGAAGTCGGCTGCGCACGCCGTGGTGAGGGCGGCGCGGAGGTCTTCGTCGGTGGCTTCGGGGCATCCGAGCCGCAGATTGGATTCGAGCGTCCCCGACATCAACGACGGTGCCTGCGAGACGTATGAGATGTCCTCGTGCAACACATCTCGTCGCCGCTCCCGCACGTCCACTCCGTCGATCAGCACCCGCCCCGATGTGACGTCACTGAATCGGGGTATCAGTTTGAGCAGTGTGCTCTTGCCGTCGCCGGTTCCGCCCAGCACGGCGGTGACTGTTCCAGGGCGGCACACCAGGTCGATGTCGATGAGTACCGCGTGCTGCGCGCCGGGATAGCGGAAGCCGACGCCGTCGAGCTGCAGCGAACCCGTCCGCGACGACGGTGTCCGGTCGTTCGGGGGATCCTGCACCGACGGTTCCGTGTCGAGCACTTCCTTGATGCGACGGGCGCTCACCTGTGCGCGTGGGATGAGTGCGATCATCGCGGCGCCGATGGACAGTCCGATCAGGATCTGGGTCAGGTATCCGACAAACGCGATGATGTCGCCGACCTCCATCGTCTGATTGTCGACGAGAACGGCCCCGACGCCGATCACCGCGGCGGCCCCGAGATTCGCGATGAAGATGATGCTCGGCAGCAGCACAGCCTGCAGGGCTCCGATACGCCGCGCCGTTGCGGTGAGGTCTGTATTCGCCGCGTCGAAGCGCGACATCTCGAGTTCCTCGCGGCCGAACGACCGGATGACACGAATGCCGGTGAGTTGTTCTCGGAGAACTCGTCCGACGCGATCGATGCGCGTCTGAAGCTTTTCGTACGAGGGAATGAGTTTGCGGACGATGACAATGACGACGGCGGTGAGTGCGGCGGCGACCAGAACCACCAGAGGCGCCAATTTGTAGTTCTCGCTCAAGGCCATCACCGCTCCGCCGATGACAAGGACCGGGGCGGACGCGAGCACGGTCATCACGACGAACACAGCCAGCTGAAGCTGGTTGATGTCGCTGGCGCTGCGTGTGATCAGAGTGGGGATGCCGAACCTCTGCAGGTCGGTGTCGGAGAACGACTGCACTCGGGAGTATGTGGCGTTACGGATGGACCGGCCGGCGCTGGTCGAGATATGAGAACCGATCACGGTGGCCAACACAGAGGCGCACAGGTTGGTGAGGGCGAGCGCGAGCATGATCGCGCCGATGGTGACGATCGCGTCCATGTCGGCGCGGGCAATTCCGTCGTCGACGAGGCGGCCGTTCAGGTTCGGCAGCAACAGGGTGGTGGCAGCCGCCGTGAGTTGGAGAAGAAAGAGCAGGAGCAGGGTCCAGCGGAATGGCCGTAGGTGCGGCAGCAGTACAGCTCGGAGTGGTCGCTTGATATTGGTGGCCATATGCATCACACGTCCCCGAGGCGCAGAAGCGCGCGTCGGGGACGTGTAATCAATAGAGAACTAGGACTCAGGGCTACTAGTTCGCGCTTCCCGAGGCGAGGCCGGCGAGGAGTCCGCCGAGCAGCTGGAGGAAGGCGAGCAAGCCTGTTTCTGATGAAGTCATTTTCAATCCCTTTCGACGTACTTCTCAAGTGCGGCCCAGGTCGTCGACGCTGAGCTGTCCGCCGGTGTGCGCGGCGAACCGGTCTCACAATGTCATCTTCACGGCGACTTGTCAGCATCTTCGACGTGAATAGTTCGCCAAGGAAGCGATCGTGCAGGTCAGGTCAAAAGTACTGCGACACAACGGGTCGCCTGACCTGTTCAAGTGACGACTTGTCTTTTTGTCGAGCAGATGAAAAAACGTCCCCGGGATGACAGGTCATCCCGGGGACGAACGATGCTCTAGGTGGTGGTGGTGCCACCATCGCCGCCACCGGCCAGGAGGCCGAGCAGCAGTTCCAGCACACCAACGAAATCAATTTCTTCCAGCGAACCCATTGTAATCTCCTTTGTGTTGAATACATGAACAGGCCGGAGTTTGCCGAGGCGCATGCTCGTGTTTTGAATCCCCCGACTAACCGAGCCGATATCCACCATGGCATCTTCGATTCTCTTTGTCACCCCATTCGCAGAAAAAGAATGGGAAATGAAGACGGAGTGGGGCGCCAAAGTACGTTTGACCAGCGCGGATTGAGTCTTTCAACTCGCGAATTATGTTATTGAATGGGCGTCTAGGGTGCACATTCCTGAAACTTCCGGTGAACTCCCGTGGACCGGAATCGGTCGGGCACGAATGGCATTTCGATCTGTCGGGCAGGCGGTTGGCCGTAAGGGCAGCTTGTGGCTCGAGCTCCTGACCTGGTGTTTTGGACAGGTGGATATCGAATCGGCTACTGGGCGCACACTCGAGTGCTGACCAGGATATTGTTCCCCCGTGACGCGAACTGTGCGACGACTGAACTTTCCTGCCCGATCCTGGCGTGGCCTGCTGTCTGCAGCCGTGGTCACGGCGGCATGCGCATCGATGCTGACTGCGGCCCCCGCCTCTGCCGAGATGATCCCGACGCCGGGAATCTCATCCCCGGGCGGCTCGACCCTCAAAGCGGTGAACAAGGTCGGACCGAAGCGGCTTGATCTGGTGGTGTACTCCGCCTCCATGAACCGGGACATCCCGTTGTCCGTGATTCTGCCCAAGGATCAATCGGCGCCGCGGCCCACGTTGTACCTGCTGAACGGTGCCGGTGGCGGCGAGGATGCCGCTACGTGGCTCGCCAGGACCGACGTCGTCGATTTCTTCGCCAACAAGAACGCGAACGTGGTCATCCCCAACGCCGGCGCGTTCAGCTACTACACCGACTGGCAGCAAGATGATCCGGAGCTCGGCCGCAACAAGTGGTCGACGTTCCTCGGCAAGGAACTGCCGCCCATCATCGACACGGCGCTGAATACTTCGGGCCGTAACGCGATCGCGGGCATTTCGTCGTCCGGCACTTCGGTGCTGAACCTCGCCATCGAACATCCGGAGCTCTATCAGGCCGTCGGTTCCTACAGCGGCTGTGCCACCACGGCGAGCCGACTGGGCCAGCTGTACATCCGCATCACTGTGGAGGCCCGCGGCGGCGGTGACCCGGTGAACATGTGGGGCCCGTACGACGGCCCAGGGTGGCGTGCCAACGACCCGATCCTCAACGCTGAGGGTCTGCGTGGGCATTCGCTCTACATCTCGAATGCGACGGGTATTCCGGGACCGTACGAAAGCCTGGCATATGTGAACGACCCGACAAAGCTCGCCGATCAGGTGGTCATCGGTGGCGGAATCGAAGCCGCAACCGGGATCTGCACGGCGTTGCTAGCCGACCGCCTCAATACGCTCCGGATTCCCGCGACATTTGATGTTCCGCCGGTGGGCACCCATTCGTGGGGTTACTGGCAGGACCAGCTGCATCGTTCGTGGCCGCAGCTCGGCGGCGCGATCGGCGCCTGAGCGGGCTATATAACCACAAAAACACGCCCCCAGCATTGCTGGGGGCGTGTTTTTTATGACGGTGTGTCTAGCCCATCAAGCCGATGAAGAAGGCGATGATTTCCAAGAAGTCGATGTCCATTGTGGAGGTCATGTAGATCCCTTTCGTTGATGCGGCGGAGCTGACCGATGCCCTGAGGCCACTTCGTTACTCGAAGCTTTATTCTCGTCAACCTGGTTTCAACAGTTGCATTGTCGAGTCAGCTTTGTGTGTCGAATTGGCGGATCGATACAAAAGTCATCTGTTTGGAGGTCACCAAACTGGGGGCCGGATCGGCACAAATCGCCGAATATTAAAAGGACTGATTTGTCACCAACGCCGACGTATCCACAGCGCTCGGAGCGCGATGATGAGGCCTGCCAACGACAACAGGTCCGACTCGGTCAGCCCGTTTTGGTATGTGTACGACAGCAACACATGACCTTCAATTGGTCCGTTGAACAACACCCACAGGACCGAGACGAAGATCAAGACCACAGCGGCCGCACGGCTGGGGCGAGCCGAGCACCACGCGCCGGTGACAAAAAGGAGGTTCAGCAGCACCAGGCCGTAGAACAGAGCTGGTGGAATCATCAGACCAGTATGTGGTTGTCACCGCGCTCGGGTTCGCCCCAGAGCGGGTGACAATCACCACGCCCGTTTCAGTAGTAGAACGGGAACTCTTCCCACTCCGGTGAACGTTTCTCCAAGAACGCATCCCGGCCCTCGACGGCTTCGTCGGTCATATAGGCCAATCGGGTTGCTTCGCCGGCGAACACCTGTTGGCCCATCAGACCATCGTCCGTCAGATTGAACGCGAATTTGAGCATCCGTTGAGCCGTAGGCGATTTCCCGTTGATGGTCTTGGCCCATTCGATCGCGGTGCTTTCCAACTCAGCGTGATCGGCGACTTCGTTGACCGCCCCCATGCGCTGCATGGCTTCTGCGTCGTAGGCGCGACCCAGGAAGAAGATCTCTCGAGCGTTTTTCTGTCCGACCTGTTTCGCAAGGTATGCGCTGCCGTACCCGGCGTCAAACGAACCCACGTCGGCGTCGGTCTGTTTGAAGCGGGCGTGTTCGCGCGACGCCAGGGTGAGGTCGCACACCACATGCAGCGAGTGACCGCCGCCGGCCGCCCACCCGTTGACAACGGCGATCACCACCTTGGGCATGGTGCGGATCAGTCGCTGCACTTCCAGGATGTGCAGGCGACCGCCCTCAGCCTTGACCCGGGCGGAATCGACAGTGTCAGCGGTGTCCCCACCGGCGTACTGGTAGCCGGACCGTCCGCGGATTCGCTGATCGCCGCCGCTGCAGAAGGCCCAGCCGCCGTCTTTTTCGCTGGGGCCGTTGCCCGTCAGCAGGATGACTCCCACATCTGGGCTGCGCCGGGCGTGATCGAGGGCACGGTAGAGCTCGTCCACCGTGTGTGGGCGAAAAGCGTTGCGCACCTCAGGACGATCAAACGCGATCCGGACAATGCCGTGGACCCGGCCTTCACCGGCATGCCGGTGATAGGTGATGTCGGTCAGATCGTCGAAACCGTCGACGACGCGCCACTGCGTTGGATCGAAAGGCTGATCAGATGGTGTGCTCATGGTGATCGAGCCTACGTCCTGAGATGTGCGCGATCGATGGACGGGGAGGTGCCCGCCGCATGACTCGCTCGGCGCGACTACCCAGGCTGATACATGGTCGCTATGAGAAGAACCGCCGCGATAAGTATGACCAGAATGATGCCGACGGCTAGTTGAATCCGCTGTCGGCGTTTATAGATTCCCCGAGATCCCATCGCGATAGCGTAGACGGTCACAGAAAAGACTGAGTGTTTCTGTTTAGGAATGCATTTCCCTTAATTCACGATTATCTAGACGCGATCGAAGGGCTCGCGGGGGATATAAGAACTGCACATTTCGAAATGCAGATTGCGTGCAGTTTGCGGTCAGCGCTTTCAGCGCGGGGCTTCCGTTGTCGTCGGTGATGCCGGCTGCGTCGTGGCGACTGGTACAGCCGGCTCTACATAAGGTGTCTTGACCCAGGCGCCGGATTCTCTGCTGATGGTCCAAGTGCCGGTCGGTCCGGTAACACGCAGATCGTCCGCACCGGCCAGCCATTGAAGGCTGTCGCTTGCCGTCGCGGTGGTGCGGTATGCCTCGGTGCCACCTGCATCGCGGATGACGACCACCACCGGACCTGAGGCGGTCTGTGTCAACGTAGCGGAGTAGTTACCAGAGGGGGATGTTGTCGCCGGTGAGATCGGTTGATCCGCTGCACTCGTCGGTTGCGTGGTCGTCGACGCCGGAGGCTGGTCTGGCGCGGTGGTCATGCCTTGAGTGGGTGACGCGCTTGGCGCGGTGCTGGTTGGTGTGGTGGAGGCTGCGGCGCTCGAGGTGCTCGAGACTGCTGTCGATGTGGGTGCGCTGAGCCGGGCGGCAGGCGCGGGGGCCACGCAAGCCACGCCGTTCGCGGAACTCGCAGTGATTTGCTGCGTGACGAACTCCGTCGACTGTGTGGGCGCGAATTCCCTGGTTTTCGTTCGAATCTCGACGTTGGCTGCAGTGCCGGTCAGAATTCCTGGTGTGAGATTCGAGAAGGAGATTGCACTCGTAATTGCTTGCCCTGCGGGGGTAGTCAACGCCGGGTCGACATCAACTGTGTACGCAATGTTGCGCGTGGTCGGGTCTCGGACAATCAACCGGTAGTTGTAGCCGGAGAGGTGGGGCCACGAGACGGACGCTGTCTTCTGAGTTGTATTCGTGGCGCAGGTGACTGAGGCGGGCGGGGGGATATAGGCGGTGGAGTTTCCTGACACTTCACCGATTCCGCTGCACGTGAGGTTGTTGTGCAGCAGCGTCGTCGAATCTTGATAAACGCGATGGCCGCGCCAATCCGGCGAGACCGCGCCTCCGGGGAGCATCGTGTGGATCTCCGCATTGTATTCCCAGGGAACAGCGCGAACGGGAAATCCGGTCGCCCCGAATGTGGTCGACACTGTTGCGCCGGCTGCGGTGGTGGATGTGGGGCTGACGTCGATGGTGCGCCAGATGTTTCCCTCGAGGTCGCGAAGAAGAATGCGGTACTGGTACGGGGGACCGATGTGTTTCCAGTTGAGGGTGACCACCCGCGCCGAACCCGGGCCGCTGGTGGAGCAGGTGACGTAGCTCAGGACTGTCACCTGGCTGTCGATTCGAGGAACAAACGAGCTGCTGGATGCAAAAGAACCGGTCCGCGCTGTGGCCGGGTCGGTGTACGCCGCAGCCGTGTTCGCGATGTTGCCGAAGGACGCCAACAGTACTGCTGTTAGTCCAATAGCAAGAATCGGTGGCGCCAGTGCGGCGGCGTGTCTGCCCCTGTGGGCAGAAGAGGTCTCGCTCTGACTTCCAGACCGCTTGCGTCCGTGTGGAAATACTGTGATCCACAGGAGTCCTGCAACCGTCAGCCCGCCCAGGATCTTGGCGGCAGGCGTGTCCAGCCAGGCGGCTGCGTAGCCGAGACCATCGACATGGAACACGACTCGCTCAGCGGACGAGATGACGTAGGGCTGACTGTCTGGCACGCGGTTGGCGTCACCCTTCAGGGTCAACGCCGCGGCGTCCGAGGCCGTCGAATCCACAGAGACCACCCGGTGGGTCACCCGGATGCCTTGCTCGTTGATCACGCTGATGACGTCGTCGGCCTTGATGTTCCCTGCGGGAACGTGTTTCGCTATGGCCAGCGCGCCGGTGGGGATGGCAGGTTCCATCGAACCGGACCGAATGATCAACGGCTTGATTCCGAACAACATTGCTGCAGTCGCCATCAAGATGCACGTCAGGCCTGCGATTGCCGCTGCCGTCAGCGCGACCTCGCGCAGACGGTGCGACTTCGTTTGTGTTGCAGCGACGTCGCCACTTGCGTGGCTCATGTCGACGTCGCGCTGAAGGTCATGGTGATGGCGGGTTGGGTCTGATTTTGCACGCTGAGGGGAGCTTCAGAGACAAGCGCCACGATGACGCACAACGATTGGCTGCTGGGCTTGTCGGGAGTACCACCTGCCGCCCCCAGAGGTTGCGGTGTCGTGACAATGGGAACAGAGATGCCGGTGCGCAATACGGCGCTGCCGAGCTGGGTCCCTGGGCAAGAGCCGGTGGCCAAACCGTTGGACGTGCCGTTCGTCGGGGTGGCGCCGGGGTGAACAGTCATCCGGAGATAGTTTGCGAGTGTGGGACTTCCTGTCGCGGTGCTGGCAGCTGCGGTATAGGTGACAGGCAGCGTCGACAGAGAGTTTTGCACTTGCAGTGTTGCCGCTCTGCTTTCGCCTGGGCGCATTCCAGCCATCGAAAAGGTGGTCCCGGTGAATGTGTAGTCCTCGACGCCATTGACGCGGAGGTCCACAACACCGGTCTTGAAATCGCCCGATGTTGCGACCGCCGAATCGCTCCACAGAGCCATTGTCCCGACTGTGCCCAAACCCAGCACTATTCCGAGTGCGAGGATCGCGCGGATTCGCACACCCAGCGACCCTGTTAGCGACTTTTGTATCCGCGTTCGATCAATACGGCGAAGCATGGCTCGGGGCCCCTCTGAGTTCTTCCTGCTCGCGCCGAGCGCGGCGGCTGTCACGAAATCCACCGACAGCCATCACAAGCGCGTAAGAAAAGAGTCCGGCGACCACGGCGCCGATCACCCAGGCGCGGTGCTGCCCGGTAAGCCAATTGTTCACGTATCCGAGGTAGGGGATGCTATACCACACCTTGCCGCGAACCTGTTCCGCGATAACAGGTTTGGCGTCAGGCGCATCGTTTGCGTCACCTTGCGTGGTGTAGCTGCGCTCACCCATCGCGTTCTGTGAGGCCGCGACGATTCGGTGTGTCACCACCGTTGTCTCGCCAGTTTTCAGCTGGTACGTGATTGCGTCGCCAACCCGCAGTTGGTCTTCCTCTGCGGGTTTGACAACGATGAGCGTGCCCGGCGGGTAGGTGGGTTCCATCGATCCTGTCAGGACGGTGAACCGCTCGGCACCAGCGACTGCCGGTACCAGAATCACCACCGTCCCAACCGCAAGCACGGCCAAGAGCAAAGCCCAGCTCAACGCGGTGCGTATGAACCAAACGGGCCCGGTGTGCTCGTCAGTCGAGGGTGTGTCCGTCATGGTTGTTGATCCGCCCGGAAAGTGAGTGCAACGGTTGTGGTCTTGTTCTGCGGTGCACCATTGCCTACGGTAGCGCGCAGGCACCAGACCTCCGACGAATTGGCCAGGATCGTTCGGGCGGTGGACGGGGCGGGGAAAGCGTTCCACGGCCCCGCCACGACCCCCGATGGATTGCCGGTTGTCGGGCAGCCACTGACGGAACTCACGATCGATGCCGAGAAAGTCAGGGGAACGTCCGCGGATGACGTGATCACCGACTGCAGCCGGTAGGCGACTCGGGTGTCGCCGACGACTGAGATGGTGAGTGGACGCTGCACCACCGAACCCGGGCTGAGGTTGATGCCGCCGAAATCCGTCCACGAGTAGTCCTTTGACTGACCCGCCAGAATCCTCAGCTGCCCCGAGGTCAGAGTTGCATTGCCACCCTGAGCCTGATCACGCCAGGACGCCCTGGTTTGTTGTGTCGACAACAGCACCAGCGCGGTGATCGCCGCAGCGGCAGCTGCCCACAACCAACGCTTTCTCACGTATCAGGGAGTGACGGCTGGATTGTCGTTCTGCTCCAGGGTGAGAGTGGTGGCGGCCAGGTTGACTGACTGATTCTGCGCGATCAGATCCTGGGTCGCAGGATCGAACGTCATGGTCACGGTGACAACGATGGACTGTGTGGTGGTGGTGGTGGGAGCGATCTGCACAGCGCCGCCGACCGACGGCAGCGCCTCGCCGTTCACCGTCGCAGTCACTACTGGGTCCAGCGCATCGCGCAGAGCGGTGTCGCCCGTAACCTCGCCGACGTTGGCTGTGAGGGTGGCCGTCAGGTTGTCGCCGGTTGCGTTGATGTTGGTGGCGCAGTTGTACGAAACGGAATCGCCCGGTACTACGCGAAAGTTCGTGATGTTGATGATCTCGTTGTTGTTCTCGTCAGTCCAGGTGCCGCCGCCAGCGCAATCGCTGAGTGAAAGCTGGCCCGATCGGATTGTTCCGCCGGGGGCTGAGCCACTGTCGTTCCAGTAGGCCAGACTGCCCGCACCGCCAAGTAGGAGGATTGCGCCTGCGCCGGCGGCCGCTGCAGCTTTGGTTTGCTTTTTCACTCGGACTCGTTTCGTTTCGGTTTGTTGATTGACAGTTGCTACCCATATCTTCCGCGCACTCAAACTTGTTACATCTTGATTAAATCACCTTAGTAACGGACATGGGGAGCGTTCTCGGAGGTGCGTGACCTGGGTGGCCGTGTTCTGATGGCGCGATTCGATTCCCGCGTTCGCGATCCATGTGCCGGCAATATATGCGCGGTGGAGCGTTGCGCCCGAGCGACCCGGTCATCGTCGTAAGGTGACGAAAACTTGCTCCACCCGTGGCTATAGTGTCGAAGCCATGACTCAGGACAGCCCGCTCGAACGATCTGCCGCGAAGTTCGAAAGCGCCCAGGCGGATGAAGTGCACCACGAGGGTGGATTCCGGCCGACATTCGACATCGACCTCACACGCGGCGGTCCGCGGTACGGCGAGTTCATCGAAGAGGTCCGCACCTTCATGGACCGGGTGAAGGCGGCCTGCCCCAGCGAAGAACTCACTACCGAGGTGATCGACGCACTGCAGGTTTTGAACAAGAAGCTCGATGAGGTCGCGATTGATGAGTGGCGTGCACCGTCCGGCGGGCGGATCGATCTGCCGGCGCGAGGCAACATCACACTGCCTCCGTATGAACTGGACGAGGCGAGTGCCGAAAACGTCAGCGCACGTATGACATTCCGCCGCTACCATCTCGGCGGCAACAACGCTGCCCACGGTGGTCAGGTGGCGGTGGCGTTCGACGACTTGATGGGTATGGCCGGTGCACTCGGTTCGGGTGGTGTCACCAGGACCGCATATCTGACTGTCAACTACCGCGCGATCACCCCGCTCAACACCGAGCTCGCGATCCGGTCGTGGGTAGACCGGATTGAAGGACGCAAGGTGTTCATCAAGGCCACTCTGCACAACGGGGACGTGCTGTGCGCCGAAGCCGATGGGCTGTTCATCAAGCTCAAACCGGGCCAACCCTGATCGCTCGCCGCGCCTGTCGGGTGTGCGGCGGCCAGCAACGCGATGTGCGCTGGTGCCCTGGACTGCCAATACTAGGATATGCAACTATGTGAGACGCCCGACAGTCGATCAATGGAGAGTCATGTCAGACGAGAGCAGCGTCCTTGTTCGTACCGAGGGTCGGATCGGCCGCATCACCCTGAACCGGCCGAAGGCGATCAATGCGCTGACGCACGAGATGGTGACCGCCATCCACGCGGCGCTGCAAGCGTGGGCCGATGACGACGCGGTCGAGGCCGTGTTGCTCGATGGCGCCGGCGAACGTGGACTGTGTGCCGGCGGAGATATTGTCGCCATCCACCGAGATGCTTCGGCTGCAACCACTTTGGACGATGCAGTCAACACCCCCTCTGGGCACTTCTGGCGAGACGAGTACATCCTCAACGCGTACATCTCCCACTGTCCAAAGCCGTACGTAGCCCTGATGGACGGGATCGTGATGGGCGGGGGAGTAGGGGTGTCTGCCCACGCAAACACCCGCATTGTCACCGACCGGACGAGGATGGCGATGCCCGAGGTGGGGATCGGATTCTCCCCGGACGTGGGTGGCACCTACCTCCTTGCGCGTGCGCCGGGCGAGCTGGGCACCTACCTGGCCCTGACTGCGGCACAGATCGGGGGCGCCGATGCCATCGCCATCGGATTTGCGGACCATTTCCTGCCGTCAGAGAGCATCGAGAAGTTCGTGTCCGCTCTCACGTCGAAGCCTGTTGATGACGCGATCGCCGGATTCTGTGTTGCTCCTCCCGAATCCGATCTGCTCACCAAGCGTCACTGGATCGACGATGCCTTTGCGGCCGACACCGGCGTCGGCATCGTCGAACGCCTGCGCGGACACGACGAAACCGATGCTCACGACACTGCGAACGTGGTGGGAGCCAAATCGCCCACGTCGGTGGAGGTGACCATGCGGTCGTTACGACAGATATCGGCCGATACGACGCTCGAAGAAGCTCTGGAGAGCGAATTCCGGGTGTCAATCCACTTCCTGACCCATCCCGACCTCGCGGAGGGTATTCGGGCCCAGGTGATCGACAAGGACCGCTCGCCGAAGTGGTCGCCGCGGGGACTGACCGAGGTGGATCCCGCGGTGGTTGCCGACTTCTTCGCCCCAGTGCCCAACGATCTTGTACTGACGAATGGAGCGTTCTGATGAGTAGCTTTGAGACCATCACCACCGAGCAGCGGGGCCGAGTCGGCATCATCACGCTCAACCGGCCAAAAGCGCTCAACGCGTTGAACTCTCAGCTGATGACCGAGGTGGTTGGAGCCGCGCAGGCGTATGACGCCGACGCGTCTGTGGGTGCCATCGTGATCGCAGGCTCCGAACGTGCCTTTGCTGCGGGCGCTGACATCAAAGAGATGGCCGACAAGTCGTACGTCGACATGCTCTCCGAAGACTTCTTCAGCGCATGGGGACACCTCACCGAGGTCCGCACTCCAGTGGTTGCGGCGGTGGCCGGATTTGCCCTCGGTGGCGGATGTGAGCTGGCCATGATGTGCGACATCATCATCGCCGCAGAGAACGCCGTATTCGGTCAGCCTGAGATCAACTTGGGCGTGATCCCGGGAATCGGTGGTTCACAACGACTTACGCGCGCAATTGGCAAGGCCAAGGCCATGGACATGGTGTTGACCGGCCGGCGCATGAAGGTCGACGAAGCCGAGCGTGCCGGCCTCGTCTCGAGGGTGGTGCCCACCGAGTCGTACCTGGAGGATGCGATCGAGGTGGCGAACACCATCGCAGAGTTGTCGCTGCCGATCACCATATTGGCTAAGCAGGCAGTGAACCGGTCGCAGGAAGTGGGCCTGACCGAAGGCGTTCTGTTCGAACGGCGTGTCTTCCACTCCACATTTGCGACCGAAGATCAATCAGAGGGCATGGCTGCGTTCGTGGAGAAGCGTGAGGCGCGGTTCACGAACAAGTAGGACCTCGGCGGCATCTGCGTAGGTCATGTTCCTTCGTCTGGAGCGCTGTCAGATAGTCAGAGCCGGTCGGCGCCTGTGCATCGCAGACCGAAGCGCCTAGTCAGACCATTTCAGGGCTCGTCGCCCGCCGCCGGGGATCGACGGACGCACGTGGACGCACGAGAAACCGCCCAGGTTGCGCTCGGTTTACACTCGGCCGCCACCTTCGCGCGAGCCAACACTAACTTCGCCGGGCTGCGGGGTCTAGGTAGCCGTTCTGGCATAACTAGCGCCCGTCTGCAGTTACCGAATGTTACGGGCATGTTAATTCTTGACCTTGACGATCACCCGGAATTGTCTGAGACCGCTGTCACAAAGCTGTGCCGCCGATTTGCGGCCCCTAAGACGCTCGGGCCCGACGTATGACATCCGGTGACAGGGCGCGGTTCCGGCCGGTCCATTGGAAGTGGCTGTTATGTGGTGGCCGACATCGTGTTTCGTGAATCTCGACGGATCGCCAGGGGGGCCCGGCCGACTGGACCGGCGGATATAGACGGCGGGTCCGTTTATCGCAATTTTCGAACGATAGATCATTCTTCGTTTCTGGGAGGAAGAAAACTGAGCTCAGCCACGTGGTCCTGACACTGTCATCACCGGGCGAGCAACGACTATGTGCAGTAACGTCCGTACTACGCAATGCAGGCGCGACGGATGTAATTGACGCGAAAACACTGCGGCGTCGTCCGTGATTTAGAAGCCGTTAACAACTCACTGCTGAGATCAGCGGTGTTTTTGGCGATGCATAGGGAGGGATAGTGTCCAGACGTCAGGGGTCAGTCTCGGCCGTCGTCTGGCCTGGCGACGCGCGCGATCTACCTCGATCGCCCCAGGTCAAACCCCGTACTGACAGCTGGGCAAGTCGTTATGTCACCCGGGTCAGGTGGACAGACGCGCTGATCGTGACGGTGGCAGTCCTTCTTGCACAGCAGATTCGGTTCGGAGTTCCCGAAGATATATCGCGGGCGGCTTCGATGACCACGTTTATTGTGACACCGTGTCTAATAGTTGCCTGGGTATTGACTCTTCGAGCAACCCAAAGTAGCGATCGTCGCATCGTTGGTGATGGGCCGAATGAATACAGCCGCGTCTTGAACGCATGCTTCATTGTCTTCGGTCTGTTGGCGATTGTGGACCTCGCGTTTCGGCTAAATCTTGCCCGCGGCTTTATCGCGATCGCGCTGCCATTGGGTACCTTGGGCCTTCTCGTGTCGCGATGGGCGTGGCGCAAATCCCTGCACCGCAGCCGTCTCCGCCGGCGAAATCTGAGTCAAGTGCTGGTCGTCGGTGGCCCCAGCTCAGCCGTTCCGCTGATCGAGCACCTGGACAAGAACCCCGGCCTGGGCTTCGAGGTTGTCGGGCTTTGCGTTCCGCCAGGTAGTGAGCATCGTCCGGTCACAGTTAACGGCCACGACGTACAGATATATGGATCTTTCAGCGAAGCGCGTGACGCGGTCGCGCTGTGCGGGGCAACCACCGTGGCGGTGACGTCTGCGGAGGCCTTAGGACATTCTGCGATGCGCGAACTGTCGTGGGATCTCGAGGGCATGAATGTCGACATGTTGGTGTCTCCTGGGGTGACCGACGTAGCCGGACCCCGCATGATGGTGCGGCCGGTGGCTGGCTTGCCGCTTCTGCACATCGACAAGCCGCGGTATGACGGCGCCAACCGGTTCCTCAAGGCAGCGTTCGACCGCCTGGGTGCCGTAGTCCTTCTGTTGGTGCTTGCTCCAGTGCTGGTCGCTTGCGCCATAGCAGTGAAGATCAATTCCAGCGGGCCAATCTTCTACCGCGCTGAACGTATCGGCGTGGGCAATGTGCCCTTCGACATGTGGAAGTTCCGCACCATGGTCGACGGGGCGGACAAGCAGAAGGCTGCGCTCGCTCAGAAGAACGAGGGTGCCGGCGTACTCTTCAAACTCCGCGATGACCCCCGTGTGACAACAGTCGGGAAGAAGCTGCGCCGCTACAGCCTCGATGAGCTTCCCCAGCTGTTCAACGTGGTGGGCGGCTCGATGAGCCTCGTGGGGCCGCGGCCGCCGCTGCGCGATGAGGTCGAGCAATACAGCGGCTTGGTGACCCGGCGAATGCTGGTTCGACCGGGGATCACAGGGTTGTGGCAAGTCTCAGGCCGATCTGACCTGTCGTGGGAAGAGTCTGTGCGACTCGACCTTTCGTACGTCGAGAACTGGTCGATCATGCAGGACGCGATGATCTTGTGGCGGACCGTGCGTGCAGTGGTACGAAGCGACGGCGCGTATTGAGGATGAAGGTTCTCTTTGTTTGCACCGGAAACATCTGTCGCTCGCCAATCGCGGAGCGGGTCCTACGACACCTCGGCGAGGCAGAGGGGGTCGATTTGGATGTGTCGAGCGCTGGCACGCGAGCTATAAACGGGCTGGAGATGCACCCGGAAAGCGTGCGGGTGCTTCGTTCGAAGGGCCTCGACTATCACGGCTTTCGTTCGCGAATGCTGACGCCTGAGCTTGCAGCTCAATCGGACGTCGTCCTCGGAATGACGCGCGAACACCGCGCAGTCGCTCGGCAACTCGCACCCGCAAGATGGAAACGTATGTACGCCCTACGCGAGATCGCGGATATCGGCACCGATGGCCGCGTCGGCAAGGTGACACACGAGCGCCGGATAGCCGGACCAACGGACTCGACACTCGACATCGAAGACCCGATGGGCAAGCCTGGCGCTGTGTTCGACCAGGTAGGAGAACTCATCCAGCAATCCATGTACGGCGTCATCGAGTGGATTACTCGACGTCAAGCAGAGCCGTCGATTATGTCGGGCACGGAGGAGCGGCAATGAGGATAACTGTTTTAGGAACGGGCTATCTCGGCGCAACACACGCCGCGTGCATGGCCGACTTGGGCCATCACGTCCTCGGAGTGGATGTCGACCCGTCGAAAATTGCGAAACTTCAGGCAGGTGAGGTCCCCTTCTATGAACCGGGCCTCGAGGACGTACTCAAACGCAACCTCAAGGCAGGTCGCCTGGCTTTCACGGATTCATACGAGGAGGCGGCAGAGTTCGCTGACGTCCACTTTCTGGCTGTCGGTACGCCTCAGCGAAAAGGTGAGTTCGCAGCTGATGTGAGCTACGTCGACGGCGTAGTAGAGCGTTTGGCCCCTCTGATCCGATCAGATGCGACTATTTTCGGTAAGTCGACAGTGCCCGTGGGAACCGCCGAGCGCCTTGCAGACCTGGCCAATTCTGCTTGTACCGGCGACGTCAGCATCGAAGTAGCTTGGAATCCCGAATTCCTGCGCGAGGGCCACGCAGTTGAGGACACGCTACGGCCAGACCGGCTGGTAGTCGGCATCGGCAGTGATACGAGCCGGGCAGAAGCCCTCGCACGAGAAATCTATGCAGATGCGCTGGCGAACGGCACGCCGCTGGTGATCACCGACCTCGCGACAGCGGAACTAGTAAAAGTGTCTGCGAACGCATTTCTGGCAACAAAAATATCGTTCATCAATGCAATTTCAGAAGTGTGTGAAGCAGCCGGCGCAGATGTTACGGAATTGGCTGACGCCATCGGTTACGACGAGCGGATCGGGCGAAAATTCCTCAACGCGGGAATAGGTTTCGGTGGAGGGTGCCTACCAAAAGACATAAGGGCATTCATGGCGCGCGCAGGAGAGCTAGGCGCTGACCAGGCACTGACATTCTTGCGCGAAGTTGACAACATCAATATGCGTCGACGAACCCGCATGGTCGAGTTGACCAAAGAGGTTTGCGGAGGAGTGCTATTAGGAGCACGAGTCGCGGTCTTGGGCGCCGCGTTCAAGCCGGAGTCAGACGACGTGCGGGATTCTCCCGCACTCAACGTAGCTGGCCAGATCCACCTTCAAGGCGCTGCAGTGAGTGTCTTCGATCCCAAGGCGATGGAAAACTCGCAACGGCTTTTCCCCACGTTGACCTACGCAGAGTCCGTCGAGGAAGCGTGCAACGGGGCAGACGTGGTTCTCGTACTGACCGAGTGGGAGCAATTCAGGGCCATGAGGCCCCGGGACTTACAGGCTCACGTTAGGAAAAAGAGGTTGATAGATGGCCGGAACTGCCTGGATAAGAACCTATGGCTTGCCGAAGGGTGGACCTACCGGGGCCTAGGGATTCGCAGCGAATCCGTCAAGTAACGAGAGCAAAGATGATGACGCTCGGGCTGAGTATGAGAAACAGGTTGCGGCCGCGAGACCAGCGGTTGGGATGCGCTCCAACTGCGAGTCGAGATGGCCGGTTCGTTCTTTTTCTGGCGGTAATACCGTGGTACAGGCAGGAATGTGTTGACCTACTGAAAGACCGGCTCGGAACCGACCTATCTATATACGGGTCAGCGTATGGGTTAGACGGAACCGTACGCACAGGTATTCATAGCGAGAGCTATCGCAAAGTGCGTCGGTACGGAGTGCTCCGCGACCGGGTACTCATACAAGCAATCCCAATCGAGGCAATTCGGGCAGACGCTTGCATTGTTGATCTGAACCCACGAAGCATGTCAGCTTGGGTCGTCTTGCTGGCAAGGCGGATCGTGGGCAAAAGAGTTCTAGTGTGGGGGCACCTCCATCCTCGTGAAGGTAAAGACTCCAAAACAGCGACAGTTCGGCGCGCAATGCGCAGGATGGCGCACGGGTCCGTGCTATATGGGTACGACAGCGTGCCGGATGCTTTAGCAGAGGTTCCGAAGCAACCAGTTTGGGTCGCCGCCAACGCGATATATCGAGCTGGGGATATGACGGTCGCTCGAAATGCTCTAAGTGGTCGTTCGTTCGTTTACGTCGGGCGACTCGAGGCGGCCAAAGAGGTTGGGCAGCTCGTACCGGCCTTTCACGAGTCAGAACTGTGGAAGCACGGAATTACACTCGACATAATCGGCAGTGGCAGCGAGCGAGGGACGATCGAGGATCAGGTAGAGGAACTCGGATTGACTCCCCACGTCAAACTCCATGGCCAGATCAACAGTCAAGAAGAGCTCCGGACGCTGTACTCGAAGGCCATTTGCTCCCTGTCGCCTGGGTACGTCGGTCTCAGCGCCACTCAAAGTTTGGGATTTGGGGTGCCGATGATCTACGCGGAAATTGCGCCACACGCACCTGAGATCGAACTTCGCAGGTTGGGACATATGCGCGGCTACAGCCCGTCCTCCGCCTCTGCCCTGGCAACTGCGATGCGCACCGCCTACTCCGAATATGGCGGACCCGATGTTGATCACGAGGAGATTGCTCGTTCGACCAGGAGGTTCTACTCGGCCGAAATTATGGCCGATGGAATTATCTCTTCCCTGACTGACGTGCCGATTCACTATTCCGCTGGCGGATGGCCAGAAGGGGCTGCAAAATGAGTAGTAAGTCTAGGTCGAGGTTGCCTTTGGGATTGCGCAATTCTCTCGCAGGTGTGCTAAACCGCCTGGCGATAGGTGGGAATAATGTGGAAGTGGGAGAGGGTTTCCGAGCGGGCCGGGGCGCGATAATCAGTGCCCCCCATAAACTGACCTTCGGCGATTCTGTGAGTGTGGGTCCCCGTTCGGTAATTCAGGTCGACGGGACTATTGGCGACTATGCGATGATCGGCATGGATGTTCATGTCGTGGGTAGAGAAGACCACGCAATCGACGAGGTCGGTACACCTATGCTCTTCTCAACCTGGGCGGGTGATCGCGAACCGCTGCCGTCGGACGCGGTCACAATAGGTGTCGACGTCTGGATTGGCGCTTCAGCTCTGGTGCTCAGCGGTGTGAAAATCGGAGACGGCGCAGTCATCGGCGCCGGGGCCGTCGTAACCAAAGACGTACCCAGCTTTTCGATCGTAGTGGGAGTGCCTGCGCGGGTGGTCGGGCAACGATTCGAGACAGATAGCGAAAGAGAGCAACATCTCGATCTTGTGTCTCGTCGTAAAGAGACGGATCGAGCCAAAAGCAACCCGAACGGATCCCAGCATGGTTGATGTTTCGTTGATATCGATCAACTATCAACCGGAGCCCACGGGAATCGCCCCGTATGTTACCGGCTTGGCCGCGGGTCTCAGGGCCCGTGGACTGACCGTTCAAGTTACAACAGGATACCCTCATTACCCCGCGTGGCGACGTGACCCAGAGTTTTCTGGATTTTCATCATGCGCCGTGGAAGACGATTCTGACGATCACCGTGTACGGCATTACATTCCGAAGAATCCCAATACGCCAAAAAGGCTTCTGATGGAGGCGACGTTTGCAATTCGGGCTTTGGGGCACCGGCATACAGCTGGGAAAGATGCAACTGTCATCTGTACTAGTCCGACGCTCATAAGCGCATTCGCGGCGGTTCTGAGGAAGAAAATAACTCGTCGCAACGGGGCAGTCATCGTGTGGGTCCAAGACTTCTATGGGCTCGGAGCAGCCGAAACGGGCCAGGCCGGTGGGTCTTCTCTCGTAAGGCTTGTGGAGGTACTCGAAGGATGGACGCTCCGAAACGCTGACGCGGTCGTCGCAATTCATAGTTCCTTCAAGAGTCACATCGTGACGCATTTCGGCCTGCCAGACGACAGCGTCACGATTATCAAGAACTGGACGCATATCGACGTCTCGACTGAAGGTTCACCGAGTGCGGACGCCACGGGCACCTTCGGCGATTGGCCCTTCGTTGTCCTGCATGCCGGAAACATGGGTCGCAAACAGGGCCTTGAGAACGTCCTGGACACGGCCGAACTGGCTGCACAGCGTGAGTCCACCAAAGACATATTATTTGTACTTTTAGGTGACGGGAATCAACGTCCTCTCTTGGAACGCCGAGCAGAGGGAATGCGGAACGTAAAATTCGTCGATCCGTTGGGTGACAAAGAATTCTCGAACGCAATAATGTCAGCAGATGTTCTGCTCGTAAATGAATCCGGAAGTGTCAAAGGTATGGCGGTTCCGTCAAAATTGACGTCATATTTTGCCGCCGGTAGACCGGTAGTTGCTTCCGCGCACCCAGAAAGCGGATCGGCTCATGAGCTCGCCGCCGCGGGGGCCGGTATACGAGTCGACCCCGAGCGTCCGGAAGAATTGCTTGACGCCGTTTCGCAGTTGCGCATGGACGCAGATCGCGCCCAGATGTTCGGTCAAAAGGGCGTTAGATACGTGGAAAGCGCACTTACCGAGTCAGCCGCTATCGGCAAGTTCTTTGACTTGTGTGTCGCACATCAACAGAATGCAAGCCCCGCCGGCCATCGATCGAGAGTCAGCTCATGACCAATCCGCAACTATCTCTTGAGGCCTTCACCGGAGCCGGATACGAAAAAGGTAGAGGTCGGCTGTGGCAGGTGCTTTGGCTAGCAGTCAGAAGCATCTTCCAGAAATGGTGGATGCCGGCGACTCTTCGTGTGCGCATACTCAGGGCATTCGGTGCCGAGATCGGCACCGGAGTTTTGATCAGGCACGACGTTACGATTCATTGGCCGTGGAAGCTGGCAATCGGTGACAACTCGTGGATTGGCGAAGGTGCTTGGATCTTGAATCTGGAGCCAGTGGTCATCGGCAGGAATTGCTGTATCTCGCAAAGTGTATTCTTGTGCACCGGCAGCCACGATCGAAACTCTCCTTCGTTCGAGTTCGACAATGCTCCGATCACCATAGAAGATGGTGCGTGGGTGGCAGCGCGTGCGACCGTGCTGCGGGGAGTCACAGTAGGGCGCCATGCGGTGGTGGGGGCTTGTGCTCTCGTATCGCGCGACATCTCTGATGGACTCGTAGTACGCGCGTCAGCTTCATCGGAAATGCGGACCACTTGATACAAACAATCGCGCTATTCAATTGCCTTCTAGGGCTGCTGCTGGTTGCTATTTCGACACGCGGCCGTGTCGGCTATCTCATCTCGCCATTCTCCGTATCTACGCTGATTCTTGTCGCCATCTTCGGAATCAGGCCGCTGCTGGTCGTCGGCGAACCAAATCATTTGTTCTACGGGCGCGATGTCTCCGAAGGGTATTGGACGTCGGTCGTTGTGGGAGCGCTGGCGATCTCGGCGTTGGGCGTTGGCTACTGGTTGTGGCCGTCACGCCGCAGCTCCAACGACAGTTTTCAAGAACACCCTCCTGCCTATCTAGGCGGGGCGAAGTTATCGAGTGGTCACGGAATGATGTCTGCCGTTAGCCGCGTGAGCATTGGCGCTTTGGCGACCGTGTGTATCGGTTTGGTTCTAGCTTGGACTCTGCTGATGGTGGCGCTTGGCGGAGGAGGAACTGGCGTTCTATCAACGATGGCAGGCGGCCGATCTGGTGAATCATCACTGGCAATTGAGAATCTGCCGATCATAGTGTACTCGCTACCAGCTGCAGCGGCTTATACTGCAGCGTTCTGGAGAATAGTAGTCGAGCGGAGTATTGGTTCGCTCGATCGTTCCAGTAAACTTGTATTCTGGGGGATAGTACTGCTGTCACTTGGTCCTCCTGCTTTGCTCGGCAATCGTAGATTTATCCTGCCTTGTGTCATAGCGGCAGTCATTGCTGCGAACTTCCCGGCCAAGCGATGGAACGCCCGTATAACTCCACTCAAAGTATTTGCGTCCCTTGCGGTCGTCACAATCCTGGCTTCAATTCCGTACGTACGCAGTGCTGGCTCGAGGCAATCAGGTGACAACCTGATTGACGCACTGGTGTCATATGTTCAGGCTGAAGGATTTACGGGAGTGTTTACTAACTTCTTCCGTTCCTACGACACCGAGATGTTCGACTACATCGCCCTGGTATCACCGGGACTTGGTTCCACCATTCCGTATGGGTGGGGCCGCGGTACCTTCGTGGATGTAGCGGTCTCTGCGTTGCCCGCGCAAGCTGTTGACACACCTGCCTGGTCCAACCAGATTTTGATTGATACTTTCGGCCAGACGTGTGCTGCCGGTGTATGTCCAGTGCCGAGTTATGCGGGCACCGCGTTTTTCGATTTTGGGTTTGTTGGCGTGGCGCTACTAAGTATCATTTGCGGCGTTCTCTTTCGCGCTTTCGAGAACTCTTTTCATCGCAGTGGCGGCGTGGCGCTGTTGGCGCTACTCATTGCTGGTTCGTTCCCGGCGACCGCGATCCGTGGCAACTACCCGTCACAGATGTGGATTGCGTTCAATATTTTCGTGCTGACAGCGATGTCATTGATAATTCTTCGGATACTCGCTAAACCCGATGCCGCGGGTGTGCATCACGTTCGTGGCCGAAAAACGCCTGTTGGCACGCTCAGCGACACGCGGCTACCGAAATGACGACACAGGAAAGGCCGGCGCACGGCACACCGGTAGACGAGGTGGGTCGTCGGCGACGGGTGCTCCGTCGCCGCAGGCGATTCGAAGGTGCGAAGCACCGGGCGCAAGACAACAACGTGAATGTGTTGGGCCAAGCGGGTTTCGTTGCGGGTGGCCGTCTTTGCGGCGCTTTGCTGCAGGCCGCGAGCCTGGCTGTGCTTGCGCGTCAGATCGGTCCGCCAGAATTCGGTGAGTTCGCCGTATGGTACGGCGCTGCAGTGGTGCTACAAGCGGTATTGAACTTTGGGCTGACTCCGCTGCTCGTGCGGATGAGGGCCGCAGGCGATCGCGAACCAGATGTCGCGGCGATACTACGGTTCTGCAGACGTGGCAGTGTCCTAGCCGGCCTAGTTGGATTGTTGGCTTGTCTCACGTTGGTCGCTGCTGCGGGTCTGCCCGCGTACGTGGTCTTGCTTGCGGGATGGGTTGTTGTCGACAATCTCGTCGAAACTTACCTAGCAATCCCCCTGGCAGACGGACGAGCTTGGGAGAACGCGTCTTCATTGATCTTTCGGCGGGCAATCCTGTTCGCGGTCTTGATATCGGGGGTGAGCCTCGGGCTCGACCCATCTGCATTTTATGGCGTTGGCCTTCTGCTTGGGTCGCTGGCGTCGCTACTGTTGGTAGCGCGTTCGCTCAAGCGAGGACCGCAGACGGCTGCGTCGGCCATGGGTGTCCGATCAATCGCCGCGGAGGCGAAGTACTTCTGGACGAACTCGGTGGTAACACAGGCTCGCAACCTGGACGTAGTCGTTGTCTCACTAGTTGCCACAGGCGGTGCGACCGTCGGATACTTCGCTGCGGCGAGCAGGCTGACCAGTCCGCTCCGTATAGTCCCGACGTCTTTCGCGGCCGTGTTGATGCCCGCAGCCGTTCGTGCACTGCGTTCCGGGCAATACAAGAGTGCCGTCCGCGCAACTGTTGCGGTATGCGCCGTTAGTTCTCTCGGATTTCTGTGCGTCGGTTTGGCCGTGCCCTATGTCCTTCCCCGTCTGTTGGGGGGCGACTACGAGGGCGCTGTGGGTGTGGTGCAGATTGTTTGCCTCGGCCTGGTCTTTGCGGCGATCGCGTCGCAATTGAATGCGGTTTTACAAGCCTTCGGCCACGTCCGGTTGGTATCGAACATCTCTTTGTCCACAACCGTCACCTGTTTGGTGCTTGTTGCTGTGCTGGTTCCGCCCTTTGGTGCGGCAGGTGGAGGGTGGGGTCTCACCGCCAGCTATGTATTGCAATCCGTTGTTCTGGTTCTCTTTACGTGGCGATCAATTAGGAGGGGCTCCTGATGCGGTCGGCTTTCATGAGTATTTCCGCGGCGGAAGGCAACTTGGGAGATATCGCGATCCGCCGAGAGGTCATTGATCAAATGAGGCAAATTGGACTTAGGCCGGTGATATACAGCGGCAGTATGGGCCGCGACTACGTCGACGCATTTGACTTTCTTCCTGGAGAGATAGTAACTCGTTCAGGTCCGGTGTTCATCCGCAAATTACTCACTGAAATCGCGTCGGTCCGCAGACCTGTAGTGGTGATGGCGCCCGGTCCCGTTCAAGTCGGGGTATCTCTTCAATCTGCCCTGAAACATATGTTCCTTTTTGTCCTGCTGCTATTGGTCCGCGTAATGGGAGGAAAGGTGGTGATTGTCGGCCGGTCGGTCGATGTAAAGCGCTCCTTTGCGCTACCAATCGAGCGCCTGTTGGCGGCGGCATCCAATTTGTACGTAGCCCGCGACTCACGTACGCGGGCGATTCTTGGAGCACGAACCCTTGTCTTCCCTGACTATGCTCTGAGGCAATACAGTCGATTCCCGGATTCTGCTGCAACGAGCTTCGGTCAACGGTCGCTCATGGTGGTGTCGTTAAGGCACGATAGGATTTTGGACGATGACATTAGTGTGCTGACCGCTTTGAAAACGCGTGCCGCCCAGTGTGGCTACAGGATAGTTTTCACTGCTCAGGTACGTGAGGACTCAGCGGCTAACCGACGGCTCGCGAAGTCGCTTTCGGTCGACTTCGTTGACTGGCCGGAACGTAGACCGCATTCCGATCAGGAAGCGAAAGTCCTCGAGCTGTACTCAGAAGCCACGGTTGTTGTCAGCGATCGACTACACGCTCTCCTGTTCGCTGTACGGGCTGGAGCTGTGCCAGTCATTCAATACCGGCCGGGCTTTACGAAGCTATCGGACGCTCTCGCGCACTTGTTTGATGTACAACACATTCAGACCCCAGAAGACGTAAGCAAGTTGCGGATTGACGCGACCGAGTCGATGCACGTCGCTACGCGCGCGACTGAGGCGTCGCGCCAACACCAGTTACTGGACGCGTTACTACGCGAAACGATAGGAGCTTCGTAATGAAGACTTTTGAAGGATGCTGCAATGAAGGGATCCGTTCTGATGGCTAGTGGTAAAAGAGCACTCATCACGGGGGTCACTGGTCAGGACGGGTCATACTTGGCTGAACTCCTACTTACGAAGGGCTACGAGGTACACGGTTTAATTCGCAGGTCGTCTTCGTTCAATACCTCGCGCATCGACCACCTGTACGTTGACCCGCATGAGCCTTCTGCGAGGCTGTTCTTGCACTACGGTGATCTGAGCGACGGCGCCAGGCTGGTGACTCTGTTGGCGCAAATCGAGCCAGACGAAGTTTACAATCTAGCCGCACAATCTCATGTTCGAGTCAGCTTCGATGAACCGGAGCACACGGGCGACACCACGGGGATTGGTTCCATCCGGTTGCTAGAAGCCGTTCGTCTAGCCGGGCTACAGTGCCGGTTCTACCAAGCATCGAGTTCGGAGATGTTTGGGGCATCGCCACCGCCCCAGGATGAAAATACGCTCTTCTATCCGAGGTCGCCGTACGGTGCTGCGAAGGTCTACTCGTACTGGGTGACACGCAATTATCGCGAGGCGTACGGGATCTTCGCCGTGAACGGAATCCTCTTCAATCACGAATCTCCCAGACGCGGTGAGACTTTCGTAACCAGAAAGATCACTCGGGCAGTCGCCCGAATCAAGGCCGGTAAGGAACGGTTCATCTACATGGGGAATCTGGATGCAGTCCGCGACTGGGGTTACGCCCCCGAATACGTCGAGGGTATGTGGCGGATGCTTCAGGCGGATGAGCCTGACGACTATGTTTTGGCCACTGGTGGCAACTACACCGTTCGCGACTTCTTGCAGACGGCGTTCGAGCACGCGGGCCTGGACTGGCAAGAGCACGTCCGATTCGATGAGCGATACCTTCGACCAACTGAAGTTGATGCTCTGATCGGCGACGCCAGTAAGGCCGAGGCGGAACTGGGTTGGAAGGCTACCGTGCACACCCCTGAGTTGGCTCGCATCATGGTTGACGCAGACATTCGTGCGTTCGAATGTGAAGGGCGGCCATGGATCGATACCCCGTCGGTGCCATCTTGGAAGGGTATTGACAATGAGCGGTAGCTTCAGGCCTGCGCCACTCGATCGCAACTCGAAAATCTACATCGCCGGCCATCGAGGTCTTGTGGGTTCTGCTCTGTGGCGTCATTTCACCAATAAGGGGTTCGTCAACCTGATTGGTCGCACCAGCGCTGAATTAGATCTCAAAGACCGCAGTGCGGTCACAGACTTCTTCGAGCAGGAGAGCCCGGACGTTGTGTTGCTTGCCGCCGCAAAGGTGGGTGGGATCTACGCGAACAGTACGTATCCGGTGGACTTCATCAGTGAGAACCTGCAGATTCAGGTGAACGTGCTCGATGCTGCTGTGATGCGTCGGGTAAACCGGTTATTGTTCTTGGGTTCAACCTGTATCTATCCGAAGTTCGCACCTCAGCCGATCAAAGAGGAAGCACTGCTCACGGGTCTTCTCGAACCGACCAATGATGCTTATGCGATTGCAAAGATTGCCGGCATCTTACAGGTGCAGGCAGTTCGCCGGCAATATGGTCTGCCGTGGATATCCGCGATGCCCACAAATCTCTACGGACCAGGTGACAACTTCTCAACAACGGGTTCCCACGTGTTGCCGGCGATGATTCGGAGATACGACGACGCGAAAAGACGCGGTGACCCTTTTGTCACGAACTGGGGCTCGGGCACTCCTCGACGAGAGTTCCTTCACGTCGATGACATGGCTTCAGCGTGTTTGCACCTTCTTGAGCGATACGACGGTCCGCAGCAAGTCAACGTCGGCACCGGAGAAGATCAGACCATTAGCGAGATCGCGTCAACTGTGGCGGAAGTCGTTGGTTATGAGGGTGAAACGCGCTGGGACACAGAGAAGCCGGACGGTACGCCCCGCAAACTGATCGATATCAGCACGCTACTCAGCAGCGGGTGGGCGCCCCAAATTTCACTCCGTGACGGACTGTCCGACACGGTCGCGTGGTACCGAAGCAACCTCGACTCGCTGCGCACCTAGTAGCAAAAAACAACAAGTTCAATCGGCAAGATATGAGCGTCTAGTGCATAATTTAAAACGAAAGCAACTTCGACACGAGCAATCGCATGCGTAGAACTCTGCTCGAGCGTGCGTGTCAGGTAGCGGGGTGTGTGTCGGCGCTAATAGCACTGTCTGGACTGACGCCCTGGCAGCAATCGACAAATCATGTCAGCGCGCGGAATTCTAGGAGACCTAGTCTATGAAAGAGACACCTCAACACCTGCCGGAACTGGGAAGGGACTCGCTGCGTTCAGCTGTGGGTGTGGTTAAACGCGGGTGGATAGTAATCTTGACGCTTGCCTTGCTCTGTGGCGCGGTGGCGCTGGTCTACAGCATGTTGCAGAAGCCCGTTTACAAGTCGACGGCGACGCTGTATGTCACTTCCGGCAATGAGGCGAGTGCCCAGACCGCCTACCAAGGCTCGTTGGCGTCTCAGCAGCGCGTGATGTCCTATGTGAAACTCGTTGACTCCGACGGCGTTGTGGCCCCTGTTATCGGGACCGGCGGAGTGCCGCTGTCACTTGGCGAAGCGAGGGCAGCTCTCAGCGCATCTACGACGCCTGAGACAGTCCTTCTCAACATTTCTGCCCAGAACACTGACAAATCGACTGCGGCCGACCTCGCGAATGCGGTGGCTGAGTCGATGACCACCTATGTTGAGCGGCTCGAAACACCCGCCGGCGGGCGGGTCCCGCTCGCAAAGCTGACGGTGATCACCCCCGCCTCCGAGAGCGATAGCCCGATCTCGCCGAAAACAGAACGGAACACCGCTCTAGGGCTCGTCATCGGGTTGCTCGCCGGCCTTGCGGTTGTGTTCGGGCGAGATCGTTACAACAACAAAGTGCGTAACGAGGAAGAGCTTGCAGAAGTGACGGACGCGCCAGTTCTCGCTGCTGTGCCCTCAGATGAATTGCTGAAGAAGCAAGGTCTGATCAACTTCGGCTCAGGTGCCACGCTTGCTGCTGAGGCCTATCGCAAGCTTCGGACCAATCTGTCGTTCACCAGTGTCGACAATCCGTCGAGGCGCATTGTCGTCACGAGCGCGCTGGCAGCGGAAGGGAAGACAACCACTGCGATGAACTTGGCCGCTGCCCTCGCCGAGACCGGTAAGCGTGTGGTTCTGGTCGACGCAGATCTTCGGCGTCCGCAGGTGTACCACCGCACAGGCGGCATGGGCGATATCGGCCTGACGAACTACCTCAAGGGCGACGGTTCCATGGCCGACTTGCTGCAGCCGAGTGAGGTTAGCGGACTGCAGATCCTCGCGAGTGGTCCTCAGCCTCCGAATCCAGCCGAGCTACTCGGTTCGAAAAAGGCCGGCCAGGGCATTGAGAACCTGTCGGCAATGTTCGACTACGTCATCATCGACTCGCCACCGCTTCTTCCCGTTACCGACGCAGCAGTGTTGGCTCAGTGGGCAGACGGCGTTGTCCTGGTTGCACGGGCGAACCAATCCCGTATCCCCGACGTCGCGGCTTGCATCGAACAGCTCGAAGCCGTGCAAGCCAAGCTGATCGGTGTCGTTCTCACCGATGTCCCGACTCGCGGTGGCGCGTACAAGTACGGCTACTACTACAGCTCCACCGACGTGATGAAGAAGCCCGGATTCTTCAGTCGATTCGGCAAGAAGGCTCCGAAGCATCAAGACATCGAGGCGGTTCTCGAGTCAGCGCCTTCACATAGGTGATTCGACGCCTCGATGACCGTGAGGAGGGGCCTTCTGTGGGGCAGGTGCTGCGGCAGCCACTGACGCGCGCACAGCGCGCCCTGTGGGCTGCGCAGCAGGCAACTCCTCTGTGTCCCATCAACATTGCGCTGTGTATCGAAATCACAGGCAACCTGGACGCCGAGCTGCTGCGGGCGGTCACGCTCGGAGTGGCACGGCAAACCGGGATAGCGTTCACCCACTTCGAACAGACCGAGCGTGGCATCGAGCAGGTCATCGACCGTGGCCTCAGCGACCACATCACGATGAAAGACCTGCGTACCGAACCCGATCCGGACGCGGCCGGCCACCAGTGGATGCGCGACGACTACACGCGCCCACTCGACGTCTTCCACGACAGACTGATGGCGTCGGCAATACTGCGCGTGGCAGACGACCGGTGGCTGTACTACATGCGCGGCCACCACCTGACGTTCGACGGGGCAGGCGCATTCCGTTCGCTGCAACTCATCGTCGCCGCCTACAACGAACGCTCGGAGGACGGTTCCCTCAACCTCCCACCGGAATCGGACCTGTCCGGGTTGGCGCAAACCGATGTCGACTATCGCGAATCGCCGCGGTTCGAGAAAGACCGGGCGTACTGGGCCGAGCAACTGGACGGCATCGGACCGCCGATCAGTCTTGCGCACCGCACCGGACAACCCGATCCATCACCACGTCGTCACTCCGCACTGCTTCCACCCGACACCGCGGCATTGCTCGCCCAGGCTGAGACGGAACTCCGCACAACGATGCCGGTCCTCATCGCCGTGGCGGTGTCTGGCTATCTCGCTGGGATCTCCGGGCAGGACGACGTAAGTCTCAGCCTGCCCGTTGCCGCGCGCACAACTGCGTTGCTGCGCAAGACCTTCAGCACGGTGTCCAACGTCGTCCCCGTTCGCACGGGTATCGGAAGCCGCACCACCATACGTGCGGCGATCACCTCCACCCAGGCAGCGATGATGGGTGCGTTGCGGCACCAACGCTTCCGGTTCGAGGACATGGCCCAGGCCATGCCACGCGACTCCGCAGTGCTGCCCAACCGGCAGTTCACCGGGCCGCTACTGAACCTCATGCTCACCGTCGACAAGATCAATTTCGGCGACGTGGCCGGATCCCTACACGTGTTGTCCACCAGCGCGGTCGATGACCTCGCCGTCAACCTCTACCGCACCGGAAATCCCTCAGCGCCCAGCGAACTGCGGTTCGACTTGGAGGCCAACCCGAATCGCTACTCCTCAGAAGAATTGGAAGGCCACCACCGTCGGCTGCTCCGATTCATCCGCGAGGTTGCGACTACCGCCATCGACGACCCCGCAAGATCTTTCGCGGACATCGCGCTGGAGTCAGATGACGATTTATCGCGCCTGACAATCACTTCGACGCCGGCGGTTGTCGGCCAGAAACTACCTGAACTGCTCGATGCTGCAGCGGCTCGGTACGGCGATCGCCCCGCGCTCCACGCGGGTTGGGCGCACTGGACCTACCGGGTGCTGGCCGAACGATCACGCAGGCTCGCAAACCGTCTGAAAGATGCTGGCGCCATCCCGGGTACAACCGTCGCGATCGCAACCGGCCGTGGACTCGACCAGGTGCTGGCCTTCTGGGCGGTGGCCCGCACCGGTGCCACTGTGCTGCAGATCGACCCGGCGCACCCGGCCTCCCGTATCGACAGGCAACTGGCTCAATCGAACCCGGTGAGAATCCTGACGTCGCGCGGGGGAGCCACACCGGGCGACACAGCCCAGTGGTGGGACCTGAGCGACGTCGACCTCACAGACACCCCAGACACTCCGATCGAGCTCGAGCGCCCATTGACGCTCGACGACATCGCCTACGTCGTCTACACATCTGGCTCCACCGGCGCACCGAAGGGCGTCGAGGTCACCCACCGGGGGCTCGCTGCTCTGATGGCGCATCAGCGAGCGCTCGGAATTGACGAGAACGCGCGGGTGTCCGGACTCGCTTCTCCGGCATTCGACGCGTCGATCTTCGAGATGCTGCTGGCCGCATCGGGTGGCGCCGCACTCTGTCCGGCACCGTCGAACGTGGTCGGTGGCCAGGAACTGGCCGAGTTCCTCACCGCCGCATCGATCACACATTCGGTGATCACGCCGAGCGTTCTTGCCACGGTCGACCCAGTGGGGCTCCCCGCCGACGTCTGCTCCACCCTCATGCTCGCCGGAGAGGCGTGCCCACCAGACCTCGTCCGACGGTGGTGGAGCGACCGGACGGTCCTGAACCTCTACGGTCCCGCAGAAGCAACCATCATGGCGACGGCGAGCGCACCATTGCGTCCCCTCGACGAACCGCCGGCAATCGGGACCGCGATCACCGACGCGACCTGCTACGTCCTCGACAACCAGCTGAGGCCCGTCCCGTCCGACGTGATCGGCGATCTCTACCTCGCAGGCCCGGGTCTCGCATCGGGGTACGCGGGCCAATCTGATGTCACCGCAACCGCTTTCGTCGCCAACCCCTGGGGAGTTGCCGGGCAGCGGATGTACCGCACCGGCGACCGCGTCCGACGGGACTCGACCTCAGGCCGGCTGCACTACGCGGGACGCAGCGACGACCAGGTGCAGATCCGGGGCGTCAGGATCGAACCGGGTGAAATCGCGATGGCTGCCGAGACGCATCCCGACGTGCACCAGGCGGTAGCCGTGGTCGTCGGTTCGGGTGACACCGAGGCGCTGGCGTTATACGTCTCCTCGCACCTAGACGATCGCCGTCTCGCCACCCGCATCCGCAAGCACCTGAGTAGGCGTCTGCCGACGTCGATGTGGCCGGCCCACGTTGTCGTGATGAGAGCGCTGCCGGTGACGCCCTCCGGCAAACTCGACCGAGAAGCGTTGCCCCACCCTTCGACTGCCAACCAGCGTCCCCACCGGGCTGCACAGACCCCGGCCGAGCAACTCGTTGCACAAGTGGTTTCGCAAACTGTCGGCATAGACGAACCGTCCATGTACGACGACCTGCTCGCACTGGGCGGCTCGTCGCTCGACGCCACCCGGATCTCGGCGCGCATCGGTGCGTCGACAGGAAACGCGATCGGCGTTCGCGAAGTTCTCGAGGCCGGCGACCTTGCCGAATTGGCGCTGTTGGTGGAGCAATTCACGAAGTCGGTTTCGCCCGCTGACGCACATCGACCACGTCCGCCACGGCCACCCGCATCGTCGGGACAGATTTCGATGGTCCTGGCTGACCGCCTCGACCCGGGTTCCACCGCGAACCACCTCGAAGCCGATGTCGAGTTGAAAGGGGCGCTGCATCGCGATGCGCTGATGGCTGCCATCGCAGACGTCATAGACCGTCACGAAGCGCTGCGCACCATCATCCGCCTCGAGCCCGACGGCACTGCCTGGCAGGACGTCGTCACCGTTCGAGAAGCTCTCGCCGACAACGGTTTCAAGACTGACGACGCCACGAGCGATGTGAGCGTCTCTGAGCAACTGATCGACACCACGTCACGGCCGCCGCTGCTGCTGGAGCTCTCTCGCATCAGCGCTGACCACCACCGTTTGACTGTCCGCTCCCACCACGCTGCGGTGGACGGGTGGTCACTGGGTGTCCTCGTCGATGATCTGGCAACGGCTTATCAATCGCGTGTCGACGGCCACGCTCCGTCGTGGGCACCGGTCACGCAGTACATCGATGCCACTGCCGCGGCCAGCGGTGACGAAACCAGGAGCGCGGCAGAGCAATTGGAACGGTGGAAACGCCGGCTGGGTGACCTACCGACTCGTCCTGAGTTGCCGATCGACCGGCCGGCCGTGCGGGATCGGCATGTTCCGGCACCTGCTGCGGTGGAGAGACGAACGCTCGGCACGCAGATCACCGCAGCGCTGCGCGATGCTGCCACCGAGCGGGGGATCAGCACCTTCGCCTGGCTCCACGCCACGCTTGCGGTGACGTTGGCGCGGTTCACCGGCTCCAACGACTTGGTGGTGGTGGTACCGCAGGCAGGTCGGAGTCGACCGGAACTCGACACCGCCGTCGGGATGTACGTGAACCCCGTGGCGATACGTTCCACCCTCGGCCCCACGACATCGTTCGAGCAGGTTCTGGAGCAGTCCGCCGACGGTTTGGCGTTCGCGCTCGGTAACGCCGACGTCCCGTTCGCCGATGTGGCCGCCGCGGTCGAACCGCAGCGCGACATCACCACGGCGCCGCTGTCCGACGTGTTGCTCACGTATCAAAACCAGCCGGTCGGCCGATGGGACGTCGACGGCCTCCAGATCGAGTTCCATCCTAAGGACCCCCGGCACGCCCGTATTCCGCTGCAGTGGATCGTGGACGACACCGCGGATGGCCTCCGGGTGGAGTTGACCTACCGCAGTGATCTTTTCAGTGGCGCCATCGCGGCGGCGATGTGCCACTCGTACGTCACCGCGCTTGCCCAATCACTCGCACGTCCCCAGTCGACCAGCGGGGAACTGGTTCCGGGGAGCATCACTCGCTCGAAGCGCCAATTCCTCGTAGCCACGCGTCGCTCGTCCAGCAGGTACGCGCCGCAGCGGATCGAGATCCGCTCGCTCCGGCATTGGTTTTCGGCGATCAGGTCGTGAACTACGACGAGTTGATCAGGCGTGCCGAGCAGCTGGCAGCCGGGCTCCGAACGGCCGGGGTCCGTCGCGGCGACCTGGTCGGCATCGCGCTACCGCGTCACCCAGATGCGCTCGTCGCCCAGCTGGCTGCCATGTTCGCCGGCGCTGCCTATGTGCCGATCGATCCGGAGTATCCGCAGCAGCGCATCGCGGCGATCATCGAGGACGCCAAACCGGCGACAGTGCTGGTTGATTCGCGAACCCGGTGCAGTGTTCCCGCCGACGCGAACATTTTCGACGTAGACCAAGACCGGGCAGCCGTTGACCACAACGTCGTTGCTCCCATAGTGGATGTCGCCGGCGACGACCTCGCCTACGTCATCTTCACCTCAGGATCCACCGGCCGTCCCAAAGGTGTGGCCGTCACCCACGCGAACGTGGCTGCCTTGCTCGACGCCGCCCGAACCAGCTACGACTTCGGCCCCGGCGACGTGTTCAGCTGTACGCACTCCACTGCGTTCGACGTCTCTGTATTCGAGATCTTCGCCGCATGGACAACCGGAGCCCGCGTTGTTCTGGCCGACCAGGAAACCGTGCGCGACCCCCAAGCGCTGTGGCCCTTCCTGCGCACACACGGGGTGACCATCCTGTCGCAGACGCCCTCGGCGTTCTATCCGCTTGCTGCAGTGGCAGTTCGAGACACCGACCCAGGTGCCCTTCGAGCTGTCGTCTTCGCCGGTGAGGCGTTGCACCCGTCCCGCCTGATGAGCTGGCACAGCGCATTCGGCCGCGACGTGCTGCTGTCCAACATGTACGGCATCACCGAGACCACGGTGCACCTGACAATCGGAGAGACCGACCCCACAGACCATCGATCATTGATTGGCGACCCGCTTCGTGGCACCACACTTCTGATTCTCGACCGCTGGCTGCAGCCGGTTCCGGTCGGAGTATGGGGCGAGTTGTACGCGTGCGGACCCCAGATCACTCGCGGTTACGTGGGGCGGCCCGGTTTGACTGCCGAACGGTTCGTCGCCTGCTCGGCACAGTCGGGTGGCGGAAGGATGTACCGCAGCGGTGACATCGTGCGACGCACCGTGGACGGCAAGCTCGAATACCGGGGTCGGTCGGATCGTCAGGTGCAGGTGCGTGGATTCCGCGTCGAGCCAGGCGATGTCGTCAACGCGCTCCAGACCTTGCCCGCCGTGGCCGAAGCGGAAGTGGTCATCCGCAACAGTGATACCGCGGTCGGCAGCGACATCGTCGGCTATGTTCGTCTTCGAACTGACCTCGCCGGCCAGGCGCCGAGCGAGAGTGAACTGCGTGACGCGGCGCTCACCGTCCTACCGGGATACCTCGTCCCATCGCGGATTGTCGTGGTGGACACCTGGCCGCTGAACGCCTCGGGGAAGAGGGATCTCCGCGCGCTGCCAACCCCCGATACGCGAGGTGCGGTCGCCGCCGAGGGCAATGCGGTGCTGCCTGTGGCAGAGGTGATCGCCGAGGTCCTGGGAGTGCCGCCGACCAGTCTGAGCCCGGAGGCCGGCCTCTTCGACGTCGGTGCGAACTCGTTGTCGGCCATGCATATCGCGCTCTTGCTGACCGAACGCACTGGCCGCGATGTCAGTGTGCGGATGGTGGCCGAGGCGCCGTCCATCGCAGACCTGCAAGTGTCCGTCGACGCAGCACGTCCGCGCGCTACACCCGCCGCCGAGGAGTCGCACGGGTCTGCCGCACCGCCCGCCACCGCTCAGCAGCGGGCGCTGTGGGCACTGAGCCGGATCGATGAAGGTAGCGCCGTCTACCACCTGCCCGCCGTCCTCGATCTGCCATCCGAGGCATCGCCGCGCACCGTCATCGACGCGTTGACCGATGTGGTTGCGCGACACGAAGTCCTGCGCACGGTGCTGGCCGACAACGATGGGTTCCCGCAGCCAGGTCTGGTGCCGCTCGATCAGGTTCGCACTCGACTTGCTGCCCTGGCTCACCCCCGCCCACTGCCAGAATCGCACGCGGCTGCCAACGTTCATGCCGAGGCGCTACGGCCGTTCGACCTCGCAACCGAATTGCCATGGCGCGCGGAACTGTTCGCGGCAGGCGGTGGCGGAAGTCTTCGGCTGTTGCTGGTCGCGCACCACGTGGCCGTCGACGGATGGTCGATGACCGTACTCGCCGAGGACTTCGCGACCGCTTTGCGGGCTCGCCTGGCAGGGGCTGCGCCGGAATGGCCGGCGCCGGCGGCCCAGTACCGTGATCACGCCTGGCGCATGGCCAAGGAGCTGGGTACGCCCCCACGCTCCACCGACCATCGGAGTCGGCATCTCGAGCATTGGTCGCACGTGCTCGACGGTGCCCCGATCCATCTGCAACTACCGTTCGAGTCGAAGACCGCAACCGTGCCTCCCGGTCCAGAACCCGCCGACTACCTGGACGTCCCGGTGCCGGCGGAGATTCGGGACGCGTTGCAGCGCATTGCTGCCGCGGAGAGTGCAAGCGTCTTCCACGTGTTGCACGCCGCCCTGGCCGCGACGATTGGTCTGTTCACCGGGACCGACGACATCGTGATCGGGACCCCCACGGCCGGGCGTACCCGGGAGATGATGACCGCGGTCGGCATGTTCGTCCAGACCGTGGTGCTACGTAGCCGAGTGGACCCGGGAATGACTGTCCGCGAGTCCATTTCACAGAGTCGCGAAGTGGTCACACAAGCTCTCGCGCACTCGGAGGTCTCGTTCGAAGAGGTCAAAGAACGCCTGGCGCCACCGCGAACCCTCGATTCGGACGCCTATCTCGACGTCATGGTCGCCTACCAGCCGGCGCCGGTCTCCGACAGCGACATCTCGTTGACGCCGATACGCGTCGGCCAGGCGCGAGTTCCACTCGAGTTCACCATCACCGACCACGGTGATGGCAACCCGATGCATCTCACGCTGAGTTACGGCCTGTGGCATGTGCGGCCCGCGATGGCAGCGCAGTTCGCTGACACTTTTCTCCAGACAGTGCAGGCCCTTTCCGAGACGGTGGAGCCGGGCGTCACCACGATGCATACGCTGACCCGCCCCACCGACCATCACATGCCCGTAGCATCACCGCGGCCATTGGTCGATGGTGCACACCAGTACGCCGATGTGGTGGAACGCATCATCGATCAAGCCCGCCAGGCGCCCGAATCGATTGCGCTGGTCGATGTCACAGGCAACCTCACCTATTCCGGTCTCATCACCCAGGCGGCTGCCATAGCGCATGAACTGAGGTCGCGTGGTGTGCAGCGCGGCGACCTCGTCGCCGTGATCGCCGACCGGCGGGCCGACACGGTGTCAGCCATGCTCGGCATCCTGATTGTCGGCGGGGGCTACGTACCCGTCGATCCGACGTACCCGGCCGAGCGGGTCAGGACCATCATCGCCGATGCCAGGCCGACAGCAATCATCGGTGCCGGCGGGGTACTGGATCAGGTCGACGCGGAGATGCCGGCCGTTCTCGACCTCGCAACGCTGGACTGGGCGGCACGTCGAAGCTTTGATGAGATAGACCGCGTCACAGCCACACCCGGTGATACCGCGTACGTGATCTACACATCTGGATCCACTGGGAAGCCCAAAGGCGTGATGGTCACCCGGTCGAACATGGCCACACTCCTGAGCACCGCCCAATCAGAGATCGGGGCGAGTGCCGACGACGTGTGGACCTGGTTCCACTCGGGCGCCTTCGACTTCTCTGTATGGGAGATCTTCGGTGCGTTGACTTCTGGCGGCAGACTGGTGGTGGTGGATCACGACACCGCTCGGGATCCCCATCACCTGGTGGGTCTGCTGGCACGCCACGAAGTCACCATCCTGAATCAGACACCGACGGCCTTCTCGCGACTCGTGCAGCTACCGGGCGACGACCTGCCTGAGTCATTGCGCCTGGTGTTGTTCGGTGGCGAAGCGCTTGACCCCAAGGCGTTGTCGCACTGGCATTCTCGGCATCCCGAGGTGCGCTTGGTCAACATGTACGGCATCACCGAGACCACGGTGCACCTGTCCGTCACGGACGTCGACACCTCCGATTCGCGCAGTCTCATCGGAGTGGCGCTGCCGAGCGCGGGCCTCGTGGTACTCGACCGATACCTCCGACCGCAGCCGATCGGTGCCACCGGAGAGCTGTATGCCACCGGGCCCCAGATCACCGCCGGCTACCTCGGCCGGCCAGACCTCACCGCCACCCGATTTGTTCCCTCACCGTGCGGGCCGCCCGGAAGCCGGATGTACCGAACCGGCGATCTGGCCCGGTGGGTCGACGGCGGTCGACTCGAATACCTCGGTCGCGGCGATCAGCAACTGAAGATTCGCGGGCACCGCATCGAACCGGGCGAGATCGCGGCAGTGCTGCGGGCCCAGCCCGGAGTCAGCGACGCCAAAGTGCTGCTGCGCGAGACCGATCGCCAGGGCGACGAGATGTTGATCGGATACGTCATCGCTGACGAGGCGATGCCGAGTCCGGACCCCACGTCGCTGCGGTCGGCCTGCGCC
Organism: Williamsia sp. DF01-3; assembly: GCF_023051145.1. Taxonomy (NCBI): domain Bacteria; kingdom Bacillati; phylum Actinomycetota; class Actinomycetes; order Mycobacteriales; family Nocardiaceae; genus Williamsia; species Williamsia sp. DF01-3. The sequence goes on along the minus strand of NZ_JALKFS010000005.1, from coordinate 4,561,449 downwards.
GCCGCCTTGCCGGCGCATCTGGTTCCCGCCCAAGTCCAGGTCGTCGCCGACTGGCCGCTCACATCCACCGGGAAACTCGACGCCGCAAGACTCCCGGCAATCTCCGCGCCGGTCGCATCACGGGCACTCGAGGGATCCGAGGTTGTGGTCGCCGCGGCAGTCGCCGATGTGCTCGGGTTGTCAGCCGACGAACTGGGCCCCGACACCAACTTCTTCGAACAGGGCGGCAATTCGCTGTCGGCGGCGCGACTCGCCTCGCACGTCGCAGCGCTCACAGGCGCTGACCTGGCCGTGCGATCGGTGTTCGATTGCCCCACCGTCGGATTGCTCGCGGAGTACATCGACAGCGGCGTCGACGTTTCCGGCCGCAACCGACTCCCGATGACCGCGCCGGCCGCGCATCCACGTCCATCACGACTGGAGCTCACGCCGCAGCAGCAGGCACTGTGGCTCCACTGGCAGGTGGACCCGGCACGTACCGATTACAACCTGAGCGCGCTCATCCCCGGCGGAGACATGCCCGTCAATGAGTTGTCCTCGCTCATGGAAACACTCGTTGACCGCCACGAGAGCTTGCGCACGAGCTTCCCCGCCGATGCCGGCGGCCCGTATCAAGAACTCCGGGACAGCGGCACGGTCGATATCGACGTGACCGGTCATGTGGTCGCCGATCCCGAATCTGCGCTCGAGATGCTCAACGGCCCGTTCGATCTGACCAGCGAACTCCCGTGGCGAGTAGCGTTGTTCGAATCGCCGACGCACGGTAGGCAACTCGCGGTGGTTGTCCACCACATCGCGGTGGACGGGGAGTCGGTCCGAGTCCTGCACAAGGAGCTCGCAGCGTTGACAGGCGGCGAGTCCCTACCCGATGGTGCGCTCGACTACGGGGACTACACGGCTTGGTCCTCCGACGTTCTGAGCCACAACGGCGAGATACTGCAACGGTTCTGGGAGCGCGTGTTCGCCGAACCAGTGGCCCGACCAGCACTACCCGGCCTGCGCCCGCCGGCCCACGAATCTCGACCGGGCCCGACGATCGAAGTCCAGCTCGACCCTGAGCAGCACCAGCGGCTTCGTGAGCAGGCGGCGGCACACAACACTTCGACGTTCATGACCGTGCATGCTGCATTGGCCGTCCTGCTGGCACGCCTGGGCGATGACCCCGATGTGATCATCGGAACCGTTGTCTCCGGACGGGACGCGACAGAGTTCGCGGATACCGTCGGGATGCTGGCTCGAACCGTGCTGCTGCGCAACAACATCGACATCAACAGGCCGTTCTCGGCGACCCTGCGCGAGGTCACACGGACAGATCTGGACAGCTTCGCGCACTCTGCATACCCCGCCGATCTGGTCGCCGGGCTCGCCGATCCAGATCATCGACGGGGCTCGCGACCGGTGGTCGACGTCTTCCTCGCCGACCTGGGTAGCGCGGTCACCGACGGGGCACTCACGGACGGGCCCCACCGAGACCCCGGCGGAGACCGCGCCCTGCAACTGCCGTCGCGGTTCGGCCTCGACCTGATGATGGAGGAACGTGGCGGTGCCCTCGTCGTGCGGCTCGCCTTCGACTCAGCGCGCATCGACCAGCCCGACGCCAAATTGTTCCTCACCCGACTGATCGCCTTGCTGCAAGACGTGGTCACCGACCCGGCGCGACCGCCTGCAGACCACCTAGGCGCAGCGCCCGGCGATCTCGATGTTGTACCCGCCTTCGACGTGTGGGAACCATTGCCGGATCTGCTACGCCGAGGGACGGTCTCGAGCCCGGCGGCGGTGGCGGTCGAGGACGGCCCGTGGATGCTGACCTACCGCGATCTCGACGTGGTGAGCACCCAGGTCGCACGAACGCTGATCGGCAGAGGCATCGGTCCGGGAGACGTGGTGGCGATCTGCGCGCACAGATCCGCGTGGTCGATCATCGCGACGTGGGCAACAGCCAAGACCGGCGCCGCGTTTGTCACCCTCGGTGTCGATGACCCGGATACCCGTCGGCGTCGCATGGTGGACCAATCCGGAGCAGTGGCAGGTCTCTACGCACCCGGCGATGGTCCCGACGTCCCCGGGGTCGACTGGCTGTCACTCGCCGACATCATCGCGGGCACGCCTGCCGATCATGCCCGCTTCACATCTGGCTTTGCCGCCGATGAGCGGACTCGACCCATCCGCCCGGATGATGTTGCGTACGTGATCTTCACGTCGGGATCAACCGGCGAACCCAAGGGCGTCAGCGTCACCCAGCAGGGGATCGCTCCGCTGGTGAACGCAGTGATCGAGCACGTGGGTCTGACCGCGACCGGCCGAGTGCTGCACAACTACTCCACGTCGTTTGATGCCCACCTCGTCGAGTTGCTGCCTGCGTTCACAGTGGGCGCCACGGTGGTCGTGTGCCCACCGACCGTGATCGGCGGACGGGAACTGACGGCGTTGCTCAACGACGCCGCGATCACCCACTTCTTCTCCACACCCGCCGTGATGGCAACGGTCGAACCTGCGATGGTCGACACGGTGCAGGTGGTTGCCACCGGCGGGGAATCGCTGCCGAATGCAATTGCGCAGCAGTGGGTGTCAGGGCGCAGAGTTGTCAACTTCTACGGTCCCACCGAGGCCACCATCGTGGCGACGGCGAATCCGGCAGTGGAACCGCGGGGACCGATTCCCATCGGCAGAGCCACGGGGCCGGCAGCCACCTACGTACTCGACCGCAGACTTCGTCCGGTGCCGCAGGGCGTGATCGGCGAGTTGTACCTGGCCGGAACCGGGTTGGCCCGCGGTTACACCCGAGCCGCCGGAATGACCGCGGGACGCTTCGTGGCAGACCCGTTCGGAGACCCCGGTACGCGCATGTATCGTACCGGTGACCTGGTGCACCGCACGGCATCCGGTGATCTGGTGGTCCACGGTCGCGCCGATGAGCAAATCAAGGTGCGTGGCATCCGGCTCGAACCGGCCGAGATCGACGCGGCACTGACGTCGCTGCGGGGTGTCGAGCGGGCTGCGACCGGTGTGTACCACCAAGGGCCAGAACCTGTTCTGGCGTCCTGGATCATCGCCGACCCCGATCAGCCATGCGATCCGGACCGAGTTCGAGATCAGCTGCGGAGCATTCTGCCGCCGACCCACATACCCACCCACATCACCGTTGTCGACCATTTCCCGGTGACTCCGAGTGGGAAACTGGACCGGCGGTCACTTCCCGCGCCGGCGCCGACACACCACCAGACCGAAGCTCCACGCACCGACACCGAGATCGCGGTGGCGGAGGGCTGGGCAACCGTCCTCGGACTGCCTCTGGAAAGAGTCGGTCGACACAGCGAGTTCTTCGACAGCGGAGGCACGTCCCTGTCCGCCAGCCGAATTGTCGGCCGGTTACGGCACCAGACCCATCGCGACGTCACCGTCCGCCACATACTCGACGCACGCACGTTGGCCGCCCTCGCGGCCGTCATCGATGGACTGCCTTCCTCCGTGCTGGGTGACGTGGCGCCGCGATCCTTGCCGGTACCGGCCGAGCTGGAGTTGGCGTATCCGCAGCAGCGGTTGTGGGTTCTCAACCGGATCGATCCGCTGTCGACGGCGTATCTGGTGCCCTTGGTATTGAGACTGGGTGGAGAAGTCGACGTCGATCGACTGTCAGATGCCATCGTCGAGGTGCAACGCCGACACGCCACCCTCCGCACGGTGTACCCGCAGACGCCGCGTGGACCACGGCAACAGATCGGTGGACTCGACTCGGCGAAGGCCCCCGCCGTCACCCGGGTGGATCACAACGACGTCAGCAGCCCGATCGCTGAACTGCTCACCGCCCCGTTTGATCTGAGCTCCGAACCCGGCTTCCGCAGCGCGGTGGTGGTCACCGGATCCGACACCTGGCTGGTGCTGGCGATGCATCACGTGGCCACCGATGGGTGGTCGATGCGGACCATCCTCGCCGATCTGGTCGGTGCCTATGCCGGAAGCCGCGCTCCGGCAGCAGAACTGACGTACTCCGACTTCACCCAGTGGCAGGCCCAGCGCCTAGGAGACCCGTCTGACCCCGGCAGCCGATACGCCCAGCAGCTCGCTTTCTGGCGGCAAACCCTCGCGGGTGTCGATGCGCCTTACCGCGTTCCAGGTCTCGTCGACAACGCGTCGGCCATCGGCGGCGCCGTCCACGCCACGCTCGGGCCTGATGCGCTCGAAGCGCTGAACGACCTCGGGCATGCCGAGTCCGCCACGCTCTTCCACCTCGCGCACGTCGCCTTGACCGCTGTACTGGCGCAGCACGGATTCACCCGCGACCTCGTCATCGGCACACCTGTACTGGGCCGAGACGACCCGGCCTGGGAGCGGGTGGTGGGAATGTTCGTGAACACCATCGCGCTTCGCACGCCGGTCGACGTGAGCCGCCCGATCCGGGCCGAGTTGCGAACCGTGCGCGACGCAGACCTGGCCGCCCAATCGAATGCCGATGTGCCGTACGACGCCGTGGTTCGGGCGGTGACTTCGGTGCGCGACGCCGGCAGTCGGGACGCCGGCAGGGATCCACTCATCTCGGTACTCCTCGTGCACCAGGAGGCTCTCGGTGAGGTGTCGTCCGACCACGTCGACCTGCCGGGCGTCGACATCGAGATCGTCTCGGACGCATCCGAATACGTCGCGGCGAAGTTCGACCTCGAGATGGTGCTCGCGTCGGCACCCGACGGCGGGCTCGCGCTGACGTTGGTGCACGGTGCCGCCGTTCCCGAACGCGTCGCTGAGGCACTGCTTGAGGACTATTTGGAACTGTTGCACGCCATGGTCTCGGCTCCGGACCGCCCGTTCCCGTCACTGAGTCGCCGCTTCGAACCCGCTGCGGCAGGTATGGCAGCGTTGACCTCCGAGCCGACGCTACTTCCGCCCACCTTCATCGAACAACCGTCGGAGCTCGAACCCGTCGTGGCTGCAGCCTTTTCCGAAGTCCTGGGCCTCGGCATCCACGAAGTGGGCCGCGACAACAGCTTCTTCGACCTCGGCGGCAGTTCACTGTCGGCCACTCAGGTGGTGGCCACCATCGCCGACGAGACCGGGACGGCGGTTCCGGTGCGGCACCTGTTCACCGCCCCGTCGGTGGCCGCGCTGGCCGCGCTGCTCAGTAGCTCCGGCGAACGTGCCGCCGCAGCACTGCCTCCATTGACGGGACCGGGTGCACCGCCAGATCTCGGGCCGGTGCCGTTGTCGCCGACGCAGCAGCGACTGTGGCTGGTACAGCGCATGATTCCCGAGCGGCCGCTGTATGCCGTCCCCGTTGTCGTCGCGGTCCCCGCAGGAGCGACCCACGACGATGTGGTCGACGCCTGGCAGCAGGTTGTCGGTCGGCATGCGCCCCTGCGAACGATCTATCCCGACAACGGCGGCGCCCCCGAACAGCGTGTTATTGATCAACCGGCCGATGTCGTCGATCTGGGGGAGCGCGACCTCGCGGAAGTCATCGGGGACCTTCTCGCCGAGCCCTTTGACCTCGAACGGGCCGTCCCGGTTCGTAGCGCAGTCGTAGGAACCAACGGGCACCGGTTCGCGGTGGTGGTTGCCCACCACATCGCGATGGACGGGCAGTCGGTACCCGTGCTGCGCCGCGATCTCGAAAGTGCGCTGGCCGGTAGCGAATTGCCGCCGCTACCGGTGTCATACCCCCAGGTGGCGCGCTGGCAGCACGTGGCGAACAACCTCATGCGCAGCGAGATGCTCGACTTCTGGGCCCAAGCGCTGCGCGGGTACCCGGGAGTCCTCGAACTCCCCGACTGCGGACCGCGCGACGCGCAGCGATCGCTGAGTACGTCGACCGTGGCAGTCCCGGTGCCGACGAGCACCGTGGATGCGGTGAGCCGCACGGCACAACGACTCGGTGTCAGTGACTTCCACGTGTATCACGCTGCTCTCGCGCTGACGTTGTCGATCGCGTGCGGCACCGACGATGTCGCCGTGGGCACCCCGGTGTCGCTCCGGCGCCACGCCGAGACGACCGACATGGTGGGAATGTTTGTGTCCACCGTCGCCTTGCGAACCGTGCTGCGGCCGGGGCTGACCACCGATGACCTCATCCATCTGGTCCGCGACACCGACCTGGCCGCCATGGACAACGCGCTGCTCCCGTTCGATGAGGTGGTGGCCCAACAGGATCCGATCCGTGAGATGGGCCGGCACCCCGTCGTGCAGGTGACCCTCTCGGTGAACGACGAGCCGGGCGGGCACGTGGCCGACGAACTGAGCCCCGACTCGGAGTTCGACCTGCAGCTCACGGTCGGGCGGGGAACAGCGCTGTTCACCCACGCCAACTCGCTGTACGACAAGCGCGCCATCGAAACCCTCGCCTTGCGTTGGCAGCTCGCCTTGAGGCTCGTGGTTTCCGAGCACTCGGTCTCGCTGGAGACGGCCGACCTGCGCACCGAGGAAGAGCGATCGGAGAGGTCATCGCTCACCTCGGTCGGGGCGCCGATGACCCTCACGCAGATGCTCGAGCGGTCGGTTCGGGAACGCCCGGTTGCGGTCGCCGTGGACGACGGCGAAACCGCGCTGACGTACACACAATTGGATCAATGGTCGTCGGTGCTGGCATCCGAACTCGTCTCGGCAGGAGTCCGACCGGGTGATCGGGTGGCAATGATGTTGCCCCGCAGTCTGGAATCGGTCGCCGTGTTCTGGGCCATCGCCCGTATCGCCGCCGTGTACGTACCCATCGACCCCCGGTACCCGGCCGAACGGATCGATCGGATGATCGCGACAAGTGGGGCGCAGGTCGCCGTTGCCCAGCCGTCGGCGCGACGCCACTGTCCTGTGCAGCTGTCGGTACCCGAGCCACCGACCACTGAACCAGAACTCGGCCGGCCGACACGGGGGTGGATTCACGCGGCGCCCGAGGCTGCTGCCTATCTACTGTTCACGTCGGGCACCACAGGGCTTCCCAACGGAGTTGTCGTCTCACACCTGGGCCTGCGGAACCTGTTGGAACCCAGGGTCTTCGTCTCCCAGCCCGGTGCGCGCGTGGCGCACGTCGCCAGCCCGAGCTTCGACGCGTCCATTCTGGAAATGGTGTGGGCGTTCGGATCGGGAAACACACTGGCAGTTGTACCCGCTGACGACGTCACCGGCCGGACACTCACCGACCACCTCCGGACGCTCGCAGTGACCCAAACCTTCCTCACCCCATCGGTTCTCTCGACCGTCGACGAGTCCGCGTTGCCTGATCTGCGCACGGTGTTCGTGGGCGGGGAGACGTGCCCGCCCGAACTCGTCCGCCGCTGGAGTCGCGGCCGGATGATGGTGAACCTCTACGGTCCCACCGAGACAACGGTTTTGGGTACGTCACATTCACCGATGCGTCCGGAAAGTGCGGCCACCATCGGTGCCGCGGTACCGGGGTTGCAGGCCAAGGTGCTTGACGGTCACCTGCGACCGACACCCGACGGGGCAGTCGGCGAGCTGTACTTCACCGGCCCGGCCCTGGCAATGGGCTACCAGGGCAACACGCCCTTGACGGCATGCCGTTTCGTGGCAACAGCCGACGGTGGGCGGATGTACCGCACCGGCGACCTCGTCCGCCGCCATCAGAGTGGTGACCTTGAGTATCTGGGCCGTGCTGACCGACAGGTCAAGATACGTGGTCAGCGGATCGAGCCGGCCGAAGTGGATGCAGCATTGACCGCGGCCGGAGTGCGTACGGCGATGACGTTACTGCGGAACGGCCCGACAGGTCCGGTGCTGGTGTCGTACGTGGTGGGCAGCCCGGAGGATGCGTCGTCGACATCCGGCCTCCTCGATCTCCTGGTGGAGCGTCTGCCACACCATCTGGTCCCAGCCGCCATCGTTCCCGTCGCCGAATTGCCCCGCACCCCTGTCGGGAAGCTGGACACCGCCGCGTTGCCGGAGCCGACCTGGACGGTGTCGGGTGGTGCGCCGCGTACGCTCACCGAAACCGCGGTGGTCGAGGTGTTCCGCGAAGTACTGGGCAACAACGACATCGGGATATACGACGACTTCTTCACGGTGGGAGGCAACTCGCTGCTGCTCACCGCCGCTGCCGCCGCACTGACCCGACGACTCGAGCGTCCCGTCCCTGTCGCAGTTCTGTTTGCACACACCACGCCGGTGGCACTCGCCGGCGCCCTCGACAAATACGAGGATCTCGCCGCAGAACTCGGGTCGGTGGTGCAGTTGTCTCCCGCACACCGGGCGGGCACCCCGCTGTGGTGTATCCATCCTGTCAGCGGGCTGGTGAACGACTACCGTCCACTCGGTCGTGACCTGGCCACTCCTGTGTTCGGACTGCAGATGCCCGGTTTGGACGACGTCTCCGCGCCGCATCTCACCACCATCGAAGCGATCGCGGCTGCTCATGTGGACACCCTCAAACGTAGGCAGCCCAACGGACCCTACCGACTCCTCGGCTGGTCACTCGGAGCCGTTCTCGCACACGAGATGACCAAACAACTCACCGCGGCAGGTGATTCGGTGGATCTACTAGTACTGCTCGATCCGCGCATGGAGCCCGATATGCAGCCCGCGGCGGGAATGGACGAGACCCTGGAGCGGTCGTTGCGGGCCATCGACGCAGCCCGATTCGAGCAGTACCGGATCCGGTGCGAGGAGGCGATTGCCGCAGCGGCCGCCTACGAACCGGATGTCGCGGCGCCGCGGTCGACGATCATCGTTGCAGCGCAGGACAATCCGCATCCCGATCACTGGCGGTCGTTGATCGACGGGCGGGTGACCGTGGAGAACATCGCGGTCGCCCACCACGCAATGGGCACCGAAGACGCCATGTCCGTCGTCGCACAACTGACGAACGCAGCAATCAGCGACCTCGACGACAACCACGAGAACATCAGGAGCACACCTTGACCCACGCGGTGACCGACCAGCCCGAACCGAGACGCCGGCCGCGCCGGCTGCGGTGGTGGATCCTGGCGGTGCTGGGCGTGCTGGTGGTGCTCGTCGTGGTGGGCCTGTATCTCGCGTACCTGGCGTTCAGTGCCAAGGGCTCGCTCGAATCAGCTCGTGGTCACGCGTCGTCGGCGCAGCGGGCGTTCCTCGCCGGTGACACCGACAAGGCGGTTCGCGAGGCCAATGCCGCAGTGGTCCAGGCCGAGGCCGCCAACGGGGACACCCACAACCCGGTCTGGTCTGCGGTCGCGGTGCTGCCGTGGCTGGGTGATCCGTTGCAGTCGGTACGAGACCTGACCGAGTCCGTCGAGGGCCTGTCCACGGACGTTCTGGTGCCCACGGCCGAACTGGCCGATGTCATCAACCCGAACAGTCTGCGCACCGAAGACAACACCATCAACACCGTCGCCCTCGCCCAGGCACAGCCCGAACTCGGCAAAATCGCTACGCGGGCCGAGGAACTCGAGGCGGACGTCGCCGCAACCGACGGCAGCTGGCTCGGCGTCGTCTCCGATGCGCAAGCCGAACTCCACGATCAGCTCACCGAATCGGCTCGCTTCATTCGCGGCACCGACACCGCGGCACAGCTGTTGCCACCCATGCTCGGCGCGGGCGGCGAACGCAACTACTTCTTCGGTTTCCAGACACCGGCGGAGTCGCGGGCGACGGGCGGACTTCTCGGTGCGTACGGAGTGGTGAGCGCCGAGAACGGCCGGGTGAACGTGGACAATCTGGGCGCCAACAACACCATTCGGCCGCCGGCAGACCCCGTCGATCTCGGCGAGGAGTTCGACTTCAACTACGGCTACAACCGCCCCTACACTGACGTCCGCAACAGCAACATCAGTGCGCATTTCCCGTATGCGGCTCAGATCTGGATGTCGATGTGGGAGCAGCAGTCCGGGACCCGACTCGACGGGGCGGTCGCAATGGATCCGGTTGCGTTGAGCTACCTGCTCAAGGCCACCGGTCCGGTCAAGCTGGCCAGCGGTGAAACCATCACCGGCGACAACGTCACCGAGATCACGTTGTCCACGTCGTACAAGCAATTCGGTGGCGACAACCCTGCGCGCAAGGCCTACCTGCAAGAGATTGCCCGCAAGGCCGTGTCATCGCTGACAGCGCTGCGCGGTAACACCGGAAAGGTGCTCGAGGCGCTGGGTCGTGGGGTGCACGAACGACGGATCATGGTGTACAGCGCCGATGAAGGCGAACAGAAGCTCCTGGCCGCAGCAGGGTTGACGCATGAAGTCGCTGAAACCGATGCGCCCTATGCCGAAGTGGTGGTCGGCAACCTCGCGGGCAACAAGATCGACTACTTCCTGAAGCGGTCGATCACCTATCGCGCGGACAAGTGTGACGGGGATCGGCGCAAAGCAGTGGTGGAGGTCGAACTGACCAACACCGTCGAGGACATGAGTCTGCCTCCCTACGTGATCGGCAGTCTCGGCAACCCACAGCTGCAGCTGCCCAACGGAACGAACTTCGCGTCGGTCACCCTTTATGCCACGTCCGGCGCGAACCTCGAATCTGTGACGGTGGACGGAGATCCGATGCTGTACTCGTCGGGAACCGAGCGGGGCCACCCCTTTGTCACGGGCCAGGTGAAGATCCCCGCCGGCAATACGGTGGTCCTCAAGTACGAGCTCGACGAGCCTGCCTCGTCGGGTACACCGCAGGTACCGGTACAGCCGCTCGTCGACGAGCCCCAGATCACGGTCGACGTACCGGCGTGCAAGGAGTGAAAGACAACAACCTCGCCGCTTCGCCCGATCGATCAGGTCCGCACGGCGACAACGCGATCGAGATCCGCGATCTGCAGATGCGTTACCGGGGTGTGCATGCGCTGAAGTCGATCGACCTCGACGTTCCCGCAGGGACCGTGATGGGTGTTCTCGGACCCAACGGTGCCGGTAAGACAACCACCGTCCGCATCATCGGAACACTGCTGCGTCCGACGGCAGGCAGCGTGCGCATCAACGGGATCGACGCGCTGACGAATCCACACGAGGTACGGAGTCTGATCGGGCTCTCGGGACAGTTCGCCGCAGTCGACGACAACCTCACGGGCATCGAGAATCTGACGATGGTGGCCCGCCTGTCCGGGCTGGGCCGACGGGCATCGAAGGCCAGAACCCACGAGTTGCTCGAGCAGTTCGGAATCGCCGAGGCCGGAAAACGTCGAGTGGGAACGTATTCCGGTGGGATGCGTCGACGAATCGACCTGGCAGGCGCCATCATCATCCGACCGCCTGTGTTGTTGCTGGACGAGCCGACAGCGAGCCTGGATCCGATCAGCCGTGCCGAATTGTGGTCGGAGGTGCGGACTCTGGTCAGTGAGGGGACAACGGTGCTCCTGACCACCCAGTACCTCGAGGAGGCCGACCAACTCGCCGACGCGGTCACCGTGATCGTCGGTGGGGAAGTGGTCGCCCGCGGCACCCCCGGAGAACTCAAGGCAACCGTGGGAACGGCGCAGGTCCGACTGCAGTTGGCCGATCCCGCTGATGCCGTCCGGGCGGTCGGCATCGTCGCCCAGCTCCCGGGTATGTCCGAGGTCGGTGCCGATGGGCCCGCCGTGACGTTCTCCACGGTGGAACCCAGCAGGCACCTGGCACGTGCGGTGGCGGACCTCGCTCAGGCCGGCGTCGAGATCGTCGACGCGACAACAAGCGCACCGACCCTCGACGATGTCTTCCTCGCTCTGGCGCGGAGCTCGAAGTGAGCCGTCCCGTCACCGCACCTCGCGGTCGCACCATCGCCACATTCTTGGTGGATTGCGAGGTACTCGCAATCCGCAACCTGCGCACCATCTCGCGCAACTGGCAGATGCTGCTGGGTGTTGTCCTGCAGCCGCTGATGTTTGTCCTGCTGTTCTCGTACGTGTTCGGTGAGGCCCTCGGCGGTGACCGTTATCGCGAGTTCCTCATCGGCGGGATCATGACGCAGACGGTTGCTTTCAATGCCGGCTTCACCGCGCTCGGACTGGCCACCGACATCAAGACCGGGATGATCGACCGATTCCGGGCATTGCCGATGTCACGCGTGGCCATTGTGGTCGGCCGCACGGTCTCCGACCTCACGGTCAACATCGTCGGGCTCATCGTCATGTCGCTGGCAGGACTGGCCATCGGATGGCGAATCGACACCGGTTTTCTCGATGCCCTCGCCGGCTACGCGATCGCGCTGCTGTTCGGATTCGCCATGTCCTGGATGGGGGCGGTGGGCGGTTTGGTCGCCGGGTCGGCAGAAGCCGCGCAGAGTCTGCTGCTCACCATCCTGTTCCCGCTGACGTTCATCTCGTCGGCGTTCATCCCATCGACCACACTGCCCGGGCCTTTGCGGATGATCGCCAACTGGAATCCTGTGACGTCGGTGGCGGGAAGTCTGCGCGAGTGCTTCGGCAATCCGGTGTCGGTCAATCCGCTGTTGCCCGAGCCGGTGACCTGGGCGTCCGAGAATCCGCAGTGGTATTCGATCCTCGCTTCCGCGGTGATCTTGCTGATCGCCGTCCCACTCGCCGCTACCGTATTGAGACGTGTCTGAGCCGCAAGGTTGACCATTATTTACGCGTTTTCTCAGCCTTTGTCTTCACACTGATTGAATGATCGCATTCTGGATAACCCTCGCCGTGCTGGCGTGGATGATCGTCGCAGTGGTGCTTGCGTTCATATTCGGCGGCGCCGTCCGACTCCGTGAACAGCGAGCGGATGTCCACGCTTCCCGATCACACAGCACCTACTCGCACCCCTGGGCGTCCTGACGGCAGGTCGTTTCGGGCGTGCTGTCGGCACATCGGGCGCCGCGATGACCCTCTGGCTTGCGCCCGCAAATTCCGCCGGTCCGCGGTTCCGGCAGATTTGACGAGACCAATGCTGTGACAGCAACTTTGGGCAGGTGTCAAAGAAAGTTCGATCGTTTCAGAGGGCTCCAGCTTCCCGATATGTGGGACGACGGCCTTTGCTATCGTGGATTACCCCCGCACTAGGTGTGATTTTAATCACACGGACGCCGTCTGGCCGGTGAGGTATTCCCCGACCGGGTCGGAAAATGAGTGAAGCAGGTTACTGCGGGGTAGGGATCGAGCCCAAACCGGGCACTTCCCGATCCGATCTGAACGTTAAGATCATCTTTGCTATTCGTAATGTCCCAGGTCGCCGCCTTGCGTAGCCACCGAATGAACCGCATGCTCGTTCCTGTTGCATAGCAGGCGCTCACTACAGCGTGGAGGCGGGATGTTCGAGGCCAAGAGAAATGACGGCGAGTCAACCGCCGTTGATTTCACCTCGGTTGTGGACTCGCTGGGCACCGGCGTCCTGGTCATTTCCGCAAATGGCGAATTGCAAGCTGCGAATGCAAGCGCGAGGCGGATATTCGAACTCGATATCCGCAGCGACGGAAGCCCTGGAAACGCAAACGATCATTTCCCCCTCGTCGACGCCGATGGCCGCGAGCTCGCGCCCGAAGATCACCCGGACAAAATCGTTGCGCGCACGGGGCGTGCAGTAGCCGGCATGGTCGTCGGCTTCGACCGCACCGATGGTCAGCGGGTGTGGGTCACGTGCAACGTGGGCCTGGTGAACCCGGCGGACCCGGCCAACTCGGCAATCGCTGCCTCGTTCACTGATGTCACCGCACAGCACGTGGGCCGTGCGATGCTCCAGTACGCCGCCGACCACGACATGATGACCGAGCTGCCGAACCGTGCCTGCGTGATGCGCCGACTGAACGACGTGGTCGCGAACTCCCAGCGGTGCGAACCAGCCGAGTCGACGGTCGTGATGTTCATCGATCTCGACAGCCTCAAACAGGTGAACGATTCGCTGGGTCACGGTGGCGGCGACGTTGCTCTGGTGACTGCGGCAAACCGCCTGCGCGGCATCCTGAACGAATACGGCATCGTCGGACGATTTGGTGGTGACGAGTTCGTCGCAGTGCTGTCGGGTGTCTCGGGTGACGACAAGGTCGCTGCGTTGTCCGACCGGGTTCACGACGCGTTGGTCGAGCCTGTGATCATTCAGGGCCGTCTGCTCCGCATCCGGGCCAGCGTAGGCATCGTCGAAGTGAATCCGGGCGATCAACGCACGGCTGAGGAGATCATCGGTGCAGCCGATACCGCGATGTATCAGGCGAAGTCTGCGGGTGGCGGACACAGCGTCGTCTTCGGCAGCAACCCTGCGCCCCGCCGGTTGACACGAGCGCGCTGACTCGCGCCGCTTTCAGGTCTCGATCAAGACCCAGTACCGCCGACAACGGCGCGCAGGGTCAGGATGATGATCTTGATGTCGAGCCATACCGACCAGTTCTCGATGTAGAAGTTGTCGTAGATCGCGCGGTCATCGATGCTGGTGTCGCCGCGCAGCCCGTGAATCGCCGCCCATCCGGTGAGGCCGACGTTCACGCGATGGCGGTCGCGGTACGACGGAACAGAATCCTTGAATTGGTCTACGAAATGCGGTCTTTCGGGCCGCGGTCCCACCAACGACATGTCGCCACGAACCACATTCCACAGCTGCGGCAGTTCATCGATCGAGGTCTTACGGATCAGTTTGCCGACCAGATTGACCCGGCTGACTTTGTTCGGGTTCCAGTCCTTGTCTGATTCCGATGACGCGATCGGACGCATCGAGCGGAACTTGTAGAGAGTGAACTCCTCACCGTTCCTGCCGACTCGCACCTGGCTGAAGATGATTGGCGAACTGACATCGGACAGCTTCACCGCAAGCGCTGTTACGGCCAGCAGTGGTGACAACACGAGCAGCGCGCCGGCGGCACTGGCGAAGTCGAACAGACGCTTGCAGTGCCAATACCAGGTGCGATAGATGTGCCGGCGAACCCTGATGAGAGGAACGGTGTGGATTCTGTCCATGTCGGAGGTCAGGTGAACAAACTCGAAAAGCCGCGGAACGATGAAGATCTCGCAATCGAGGCCGTCGCATTCGCGAAGCGGCGACACCAACGTGGAATCCGGAACGTTGCGGAAGGCCACGATGACGGTGTCGATCTGCTCGGTTTCGACGATGTGTCGCAAAGGTCGGCCCGAGATGACCGGAACCTGGAGGTGGTCGGTACCGAACATGGGATCGGTGTCGACGACGACGATGGGTTCCAGGCCCAATTCGGGGAACTCCGCGATGCTCTCCACCAGTTCTGCGGCGACCACCCCGCCTCCGACGATGGCTGTTCGGCTTCGTGAGTGTGGAGATCGTCTGCGTCGTCTCCGCCGGATCGCGTAGTAGACAAGGCGAACGACAAAAAGGATCGCGAACACGTAGACCGACAGCAGCAGTGCGCGCTGTATCTGGGCATCGAACTCGAACGCGACGGTCACCACGAAGGCCGCGATGATGCTGATGGCTGCCAACCGTGGCATGACATTGAGTGCAGACAGGGTGATCTGGGAACGATAGTTCCCCGAGATCTCGATCATCACCGCGATGAGAGCGGCTCCGGCAAGAGCCGCAGCGACCGATTCGGAAAACGCGATGAGACCGGCTGCGACGGTGATGAAGTCGAGAACCAACAAGAGTACGTCGGTACGGCGGCGACTGAAGAAGTACTTGCGGCGAGATGGCGCCGGCTTACCTGTCTGACTCTTGGACGCGTCCAAGCGTGACGAAATCAAAGGCAGCATCGTGCGTCTCTTAGCCTCGGTGTGCTCAGACCCAGTCGCGACCTGTTGTCGCCCCGGGAGTAATGGAAGCCAGCGTATCCGTTGGTGTCATCCACTGCTGAGCCCACGTGAGCTTTTCGGAATCGATGCCCTCCGCGTTACAGAGTGGGGCTGTGCAGGGCGGCCGCCTGGCCGTTTCCCGCTGAGCGGCCACGCGTCATCGCTTTGGCACGCGAGAGCCCTCGCCAGAACATCCGAACGGGCCTGGGAACCGGGGACCTCAGAACGGCGTATTTTCGTACGAACTCGGGCACGTGCCACGTGGTCCACGAACCCGCGGGGAACAGGACCGCGTCGCCGGGACGCAAGGTGAACACGGAGCCGTCGGCATTGGTGACAACGACTTCGCCCTCGAGTATGTGCACCAGCTCGTCGCACGTGAAGTTCCAGCGAAAGGTCCCGGCGGTGCAACTCCACATGGCCATGGTGACGGTGCCGTCCGAACTCGTTGCCCATTCCCGCGATTTCGCAATGGGCGCCCCGTCGAGAATCCAATCGGGATCGACCGGCGAAAGAGCCAGCTCGAACTCATCGACTGAAGGGCAGCGAACGGTTTTCAAGCGCTTCTCCTAGCGGCGGGCACGGTACTGTGCGCGCTGAGATTAACATCTCTTTACCCGTGCTGCTGCTCGAATGCATCGTTGTCCGTGACCATCGCGACCACCACCGCCATTGCGTGACAATCGGTATGCGACAGGGATACCGAGACCGATGACCAGTGCTGGGCCCGAGCCTCGGTGGCGATAGAACCGTGCAGGACTACACGAGGAGGGCCGGCCGGGTCGTTGACGACCTCGATTTCACGCAGAGGCGTCGCGATGTCCGGCAGCGCCAGGGCCTTGACGATCGCCTCCTTGGCGGCAAAGCGTGCGGCAAGTCGTTGTCGCTGCTGCGTACCGGCGCAGTAGGCGAGTTCCCGATCCGTGAACACCCTGGCGAGAAACCGGTCGCCGAACGACGCCACGGATTCGTCGATGTCGTGGAGGCTGACCAGATCGCATCCGGTGCGGCAGTTCGAGGGGAGGTCCATCAGAGCACTGGGGTCCATCAGATCACTTTGTCGACCAGTTCACGCATGGACCGGCGAAAAGCGGCCCGGGAGAACGTTTGTGCGTGCGTGGAAATCGCGCGATGGTCGTACCCGGAGGGATTGAAGGACGCGAGGGTCGCGGCTAATCCGGCGACGAGCTCGTGATCGTCTGCATTGCGGACCAATTGGCCGCTGAGGCCGGGAATGACCGTGTCCAGCGCGCCACCTTCGTCGACCGCGATGACAGGTGTTCCGCAGCCCATGGCCTCCACGGGAACGATTCCGAAGTCCTCGACGCCGGGCATGATCAGCGCCCGGGCACTTCGTTGCAACCGCAGCATCGTCTCATCGCTGACGCGCCCGAGGAAGGTGGTCTCAGGCCCAGCAATCCGCCGGCATTCTTCGGCGAGTCGACCGGTTCCGGCGACGACGAGCTTCACTCCCGCGGCTTTCGCTGCGAGGATCGCGATCTCCGGCCGCTTGTAGGGAACCAGCCTGCCTGCCAACAGAAAGAAGTTCTCTCGCTCGACGGAGCTGTCCATCGAGTAGCGAACGGTGTCGACGGGGGGATGCACGACCACAGAATCGCGATTCCACCACCGCTTGATGCGTGCAGAGACCTCGGTGCTGTTCGCGACCACCGTGGTGATCTGCGGCGCCGCGCTGGATTCAGACCTGCGGGCGACGGCGGCGAGTACCGACAAGGCGGATTTGCCGGCAATGCCCGAGGCCTCACCGGCACGCATTGCCGGGTCCCATGCCCACCGCGCCGGGGAGTGCACGTACGCGATGCTCGGAATCCCTCCAGCACTGTGGACGGCAGACAACGCCATTGCGTGGTGCGAGATGATGAGGGCCTGGGCATCACCGAAGTCTGTGTGCCGCAGCACGGTGGGCACGAACGGTAACAACGGGGCGTAGCTCCTGCGGCCTGCAGCCCTGTAGACCCCGTCCAGTGGACTGGTACGCACCCTGCCCTGCAGGATCGGGGCCACCGCCGCCGGATCCGCAAAGGGTACGTGCAGCGTCGCGTCCGGCCACTCGGTGGCCAATTGCTCCACGACATGTTCGGAGCCGGCGACCTCGGTCAGCCTCTCGTGCACCAGTGCAATACGCGGTTCGTCACGCATGCGACACCGTGATCGTGGTGGTGGTTGTGGCGTCGATGGACGACACCCGGCCCGCAGGGACGTCACTTCCGGTGCCCTCGATTGCGACCCGATAGGGCAGGCCGGCAGCGAGGTGGAAGTAGTTGTCGGCCGGACGCCATCCCGGTGTGTCGATCTCGACCCACCTCAGCGCGGCGTCCGATGTCACGTCGAGTCCCCACCTGCCGTCAGGTCCCTGTGATGCAGTGGCGCGCAGGGTGCATCGCACCGGCGCCTGATGGGGTTGGAGCACAAGAACATCCCGTCGATGTAGGTCGGCGCCGTCGGTGATCTCCACCTGCACGGCCTGGGCCATCGCTGGGCCGAACTTGTAGGCATGTGTGAGGTCTCGGAACACACCGGTGAGGTCGGGGTCGCCGAGCGTCGAGCCTGAGTGGGCGGGCACCTCGATCGTGACAGCGCCTTCGGCGACGATCTGGCCGGCCGCATTGGTCGCTGTCAGCGACGCACGCCCGGTGATGGGGGAGGGGGCGTCGTTGGCGACGTCGATGCGCAGACCGCTCAGTCCGGCATCGGACACCATCACCGCGATCGGCTGCCATGACCTGGCGAGAGCGAGTAGGGGAAGTTTGGCATCCCCGTCCACGTCGATCAGACCCCAACCTGCGCCCGCGGCAAGGTCTTTCGCAGCGAGTACCAGGCCTCCACCACAACCCGAATCCCGGCGTCTCCAGTATCTGAAGCACTCGGTCATCGCGGCCGCGACAGCGACGCGCCCCATTTGCAGGTACCGGTCGGGATCGACACGTCGGAGCTGCAGCGGGTCGACGCAAAAGATCTCGCGGACGTAGTGATCTCGAACATCCTCGAAGTCCCAGGACGCGTTTTTGTCGCGGGGAACTCCCGACTTCCAGCTCGGATGATGCCCCGCGACGGCTGACGACCCGAAGTGGCGTTCTATGGCACCTGCCGACGGAGGGATCGAGAAAGCCAGTGTCTCCGCCGCGAATTGGACTCCGGCGGTGCGGACGTCGTCCACCGGCCGCATGTATCCGCCGACACCGAACCAATGCGCCACACCAGTATCCGGTCGAATCGCCAATTGGCCGGACCCTGGGGGTGCTGCAGGGCTCGATGGTACGTAGGGAACCTGACGCGACCCTGCGATCGCCGCGAGATGGGTGTCGATCAGATCCAAGTGCCGGGAATCCGCCGGCAAGCCGAGCATCTCTGGTTGCTGCACGGTTTCGCTACCGCCGCTGACCACCGCGAGCGCGGGATTGCCGCTTACCGCTCCCAGTGTCGACGCGAGCTCCCGGACGATGATCGACGTCAGCTCCTCAGGAGGGTCGAACGTCGCCAGCATCGCGTCCTGCCACACCAGGATGCCGAATTCGGCGCACGCCGCGAAGAACTCTTCCTGTTCGTACACCGTTCCGCCGGGGATGCGCACCATGTTTGCCCCCGCAGATGCGAGTTCCGCCAGCACGTTGCGGATCGAGGACGCTTCGGCTTGGAATGCCACGGGCTCAGGCGGTGTCCATATAGCGCCGCGGCAGAAGATCTCGATTCCGTTGTAAGACAGGGTGAAACCGTCACCGAACGACGATGAGGACCGAACCGAACCAAAGCCGACCCGTCGCGTGGTGGTCTCCGTGCCCACCATCACGGTGACGTCGTACAGGGGTTGGTCACCGTAGCCACGTGGCCACCACAGATCGGGTTCATCTACGGTCAGGTGTCCCTCGAAGGTTCCATCGGCGGCAACCATGAACTCGTCGGAGTCGAAAACCGCGCCGTCCCGGTCGATGCGGACTTCCACGGTGACTCCGCCCGCCGGATCGCCGTCGACTCCGATGCACCGCCCCGAGATCTGTACCCGGCCATCGGCCGCGTCGCAATGGATGTCGAGAGTTTCGACCGCAATCTCACCAACTACGTGCACAGGGCGCCAGACCCCGACCGGTGCCGGTGCGCCCGAATACGCCGAAGAGCGACCCATCAGTGTGGTTCGTGCCCAGCGCATACCTTGCTGGGCAACGAGATTCGAGCGCCAGCGGCCGCGGGGCCGCCGCTTCTTGAGCCATCGTGCCAGTGAACCGAAGCGGATGGCGATCTCGTGTTCACCCCCGGCACGGGTAGATCGACGGGTAGGAACATGGATTCCACTTCGGCAACGGGTTGGCCATCGACGAAAATGGTCGCCGGGAACGTCAGCCCCGCAAAATGGATTCGAAGCGGTCGAGTCGCGTTGACAGACGCGAACATCCACCAATCGGCATCGTCGATGTCCGTGCCGTGGGGTGCCAGGAGGGCATCCCATCCGGCCTGCCGAGCGACCACTCCGAGCGTGCCGTTGGGTATGGATGTCCCATGCCTCGATTGCGGAATCGCTGCAGGGTCATCGAACTCGTCCGCTGCTGTTGCGACCATCCGACAGTCGGTGAGCACCCTTACTCCACCGCGTCCGAAACGAGGTCCAGTGCCTTCGCCCACGACTCCGACATCTCGGCCATCGCGGCGTCGACGTCGACCTTCCTGCCGCGAGCCGCCCTCGCCAGTTTGAACTGAACAGCTTTGGCGCCCTGGGCAACCTGGAGAAAGGGCTCAGCTGCCACTGCCGCTGCGGGCGCCGGTCCCGAGCCGAGGAGTGTCGCGAGATCGGCCGCGAGTTCGGCGGATGCCCCGCATTGCCGCAACGTCGCGAATGCCCACTGGTGAAACGTCTCGAGTCCGCGTTCGGGGAGCCACGTGACCGCATCACGGATCGAATCGGCAAGCCGCGCCATGGGATCGCCGGAGGCGCGACGCGAGAGATGCTCGCGGACGACGGTCAGGAGCGCATCGGGCTGCACCCTGCCGGGAAAGTAGCGGATCTGCTCGACGTAGGGCGGCAGCAGAGCTTCGGGCTGGTCACCCAAGCCGAAGATTCCGACGAAGTCGTCCCCGTCGAGCTCGAACAGGCCGGCGTTGTGGAAATAGACCATCGACTGCGCATCACGATCTACGCGAGCAGGAACGATGGTGGTCTTGACGTGACTGCTGCGGTAGTCGGTGCCCGCGGTGTCCGGGAGCCACCAGCTGTCCACTTCGACTGTGTGCAAGAGGTTTCGTGCGGGGCCACTCTCGACGGTGTCGAGAATCGGTCGCCATACAGTGTCCTCGGTGACCTCGAGCCCGTACAGAACGCGTAGGTCGGACTGTTCCATCTTCAGAAACGTCCACTGCTCGCCATCGTGATCAGCGGAAAGTGCTGAGGCGAAAGAAGCAACCGGGTCGTGGCCCAGGGCGTGCAACGTCTCGATCCACAAATCGACGTAGCAATTGGTCTCACGCCAGATCCGGGTTTCCGTCGAATGGCTGAAATGCGGTTGATAGGAACGCGGGTCGAGCGCGGATATCGAGTGCAGATCAGCGTTCGGGATGGAACTCACACTGATTCACCGGACAGTCGGGAAACAACGGCCTCGATGTTGTCCACGGACGAAAACGTCGCCTTCTTCAAATCCTCGTCGGGAAACTCGATGTCGAACTCGTCCTCGAGTGCGAGCATCACGTTCACACTCGCGTGGGACGTCAGGCCGAGCTCATAGAGGTCGGCTGAGGATTCGACGGAAGTCGGATCCGTTGCCATTTTGCCGTGGGAAGCAAGTATTTCGCGGATCCGGGATTGCATACGAGAGCGTCCTTACGTCTGGCGGATGGAGTCTGGCGACTGTCATGTGTGATGACAAGCGAGCGGCCTGTGGTCAGGGTTACTCTTTCGGGTGAATCCATGCGACCCCGCTCAACAGTTTCACGTTAGTGTAGTGTGCCACGGGAACCCCGGCTAACGAACACTTGCGCAAGCCGACTTAGGACGAATCCGTGACGACCACCTCCGCCCCAATCGTTTCCGATAGTGCGCGCCCTGATGCATCGGCCGCAGTTGCCGCCGCTGCAGCCGCCGCTGACGACGTCGACCGGAACTCCCGGTTTCCTTCCGAAGCCGTGGATGCGATGCGTTCGGCCGGGCTGCTGTCCTGCTCACTTCCGGACAATCTCGGCGGCAAGTCCGCCTCGATCACCGAGCTGGCAGCCATCGCCCGTGCTCTGGGATCGGCATGTAGTTCAGCCGGAATGGTTTTCGCGATGCATCACACCCAAGCGCTCAGTCTGCGCTGGCACGGGTCCGGCGGAGACCTCGGCGATTTGACACGCAAAATTGCGAATGAAGAATCCTTGTTGGCTTCTGCCACCACCGAGATCTCGACCGGCGGTGATGTCCGGACGTCTAGTTGCGCGGTGGTCGCCGACGGTGACCACATCATTCTCGAAAAGAATGCACCGGTCATCTCCTACGGCCAGTACGCGGACTACATCTGCACGACTGCGCGACGTTCACCGGACAGTGCGCCCACCGACCAGGTGCTGGTGGTGTGCCCCCAATCGGATACCGAGCTCGAGAAAGTCGGGACCTGGGATGTCCTCGGGTTTCGGGGCACCTGTAGTCCTGGGTTTCTGTTGCGTACCCGCACCGCGGCCACCAACGTGGTTCCTGCTGAATACGCGACGATCTCCGCGCACACCATGTTGCCCACCTCCCATACCCTGTGGGCTTCGGTGTGGCTCGGTATCGCCGACGCAGCCATTGCAAAGGCTCGCAAACAAGTTCGTGCCGCTGCCCGCAAGGCAGGCAATTCCACGCCGCCTCAGGCCGCCAAACTTGCCGACCTCATGGTCATTCATCAGAGGTTCGCATCGTCTGTCACACAAGAAGTGGCCCGGTACGAGACCTTCCTGGCAACAGGGGAGCCCGAGCCAACTGTCGGATTCACATTCGCGCTGAACAACCTGAAGCTCGATTCGTCCGTTGCCGTGGTCGACGTGGTCGCAGGTGCACTGGCGCTATGCGGGATCAGCGGCTACCGCGAAGATCACCCGGCGTCGATGGGCCGGCTGCTCAGAGACTCGTTCGGTCCGCAGCTGATGGTCTCCAACGATCGAATACGGGCCAACAATGCGCACCTGGTGCTGGCTCAGAGAGGTATCTGAGATGAGCGCGTCGCCGCAGTCCCTGACGGCAGATTCGGTGGGCGAGGGGTCAGACCTCGACCGTGAGCGCGCAGCATTTCGGGACGCGCTCGTATCGGCCGGCCTGCTCATACCGACCGGCATCGACGGGCTCTATGGCCGGGGCGCCGATTTCGAGCAGATCATCGACGCTGTCGATCGACTGGTACTCAAAGCAGGAGCCGCCGCGCACGGCAACCGCCCCGTGAAAATGCGTTTTCCACCGGTCTTTCCGAGAACAGCATTCGAAAAGACCGACTACATTGCGTCATTTCCCAACCTCACCGGCGCGATTTCCACATTCGACGGCGACAACAAAGCCCATCGGGCACTGCTTGCCGACCGCGAGGCCGGAATCGACTGGGACCACCACCTTGCATCGGCGGGAACGATGCTGGTGTCGGCCGCATGTCACCCCAGCTATGCCACGCTCACCGGAACCCTGCCCGCCGACGAGGTTCTCCTCGACGTGTATGGCTACTGCTTTCGGCACGAACCCGCCATAGACCCAGCGCGGATGCAGGCTTTCCGTATGCACGAGTTCGTCCGCGTCGGTTCAGCACAAAGTGCACGCGATCATCGGGACCTATGGATCGACCGCGGGCTCCAAGTTCTCGCCGACCTGGGTCTGACGGCGCACGCCGAGGCAGCCAACGACCCGTTCTTCGGACGCGTCGGCAAGATGCTCGCCGCCAATCAGCGCGAAGAGAACCTGAAAACCGAACTGGTGGTGCGGCTTTACGGCGACCTCGACGGCGGAACCGCAGTTGTTTCATGCAACTGCCACCAGGACCATTTCGGTGAGACGTTCGGCATCATGACAGCGACAGGGGAGGTCGCACACAGCGCGTGCGTCGGCTTCGGCATGGAACGGATCGCGCTGGCGATGCTGCGTACATTCGGACTCGACATCTCGGGGTGGCCTGCGCCTATTCGCGCGCACCTGAGCGAATAGGCGTCCATGCGGATCCACATGACCGGTTCCGAATGGTTCGGAACGGCCCGTGGTGGCCTCAACCGATATTTCACAGACCTGTTCGAGGCGCTCACGGTGGCCGACGGAATCGATGTGTCGGGCTACGCATTCGGTGATCCTCCGGCCGGTGGATCCAGCTGGGGCGACCCGGTGGGAGGAACCGCTGCCAGGGTGCGTGCCTCACTGACCCCACTACCGGAGCGCGGTGCGATCCTCGACCGGCACTTCGCGCTCTATGGGCCCCCTGCGGTCGGCCGGCGCAACGGGACCCGACTGGTCACCCACTTTCATGGCCCATGGTCTGCCGAAAGCGCGATGAGTGGGGAGTCGGCCGGTGCCGCACGCGCAAAATACTTATTCGAGCGCGGCCGGTACGGCCGCAGCGACCTTTTTGTCGTGCTGTCCGACCATTTCCGTGATGTCCTCGTCGAGGACTACCGGGTTGATCTCGACAGGATCGCCGTGATCCCGCCGGGGGTCGACCTCGCCCGATTCGCTGATCCGGGATCGACCGCGAGCGTCCCGGGTTCCCGTGACGGGCCGCCTGTGGTGCTGTGCGTACGCCGGCTGGAGCGTCGGATGGGTATTGATGTGCTTCTGCAAGCGTGGGATTCGGTGCGAACCCAGATCGATGACGCCGAGTTGGTGATCATCGGCACCGGCAGTGAGGAGGCGGCACTGCGGGCGCAGGCCGAGGCCGGTGGGCACCCCGCGTCCGTCACATTCGTCGGCAACGCGTCCGATGCCGAACTCGCACAGGCGTATCGGCGCGCGTCGATCACGGTGGTCCCCACGCGGGCGCTGGAGGGATTCGGACTGATCGCGCTGGAATCGATGGCGGCGGGACGAGCGCCGATCGTCACCGACGTCGGCGGATTGCCCGACTCCGTCCGCGGTTTCGACGACAGTCTGATCTTGGCACCCGAGGACGCCGACGCGCTCGGCGACCGCATCGTGCGGGCGCTGATGGGTGAACGCCCATCGCCGAGTGAATGCCGGGCTCGCGCCGAGGAGTTCACGTGGGAACGGTGTGTCGAACGTCACCGGCTGGCCTACTCGGTGATCGCGCCATGAGGCAGTCCATCCGGCGAAGACGGTCCGTGCGTGGCGACGACCTGGTGACCTTCATCTCTCACACTGCGGCCGCATCCGGAGCGGAACTCGCGACGGTTCGATTGGCCACGGCCCTCGAAGCCAAGGGCGTGGCGACGTCTGTGCTGTTCACGGACACAGGGCCGATGGTGGAAGAACTGCACCGCAGGGCCATACCGGTGAACGTGGTCTCCGGACCGTTCGACAGCTCCCGGGTCCGAATCGGCGGTTCCGTCACCGCACTGCCCATCGGCGTGTGGCACATGGTGCACACCGGATGGACGTTGGGTGGTTTCGCGAAGCAGTCAGGGAGCACGATCCTGGTGGCCGAATCCACAAAGGCGCTGCTCATGGGAACCATAGCGGCTCGCCGAGCGCGCCTGCCCCTCATCTGGCACGTGCACGACCGGATCTCCTCGGAGTACTTCGGCACAGCACTCGCGTCGATCATCCGGGTACTGGGCTGGGTGGTCAGCGCTGGATACATCGCCAACAGCACGTCTACGCTGAAGTCATTACTCACCTCGCGCAAGCGGGCAGTGGTGGCCTATCCGGGCATTGAGCCGGTCGTCGTGCCGTCCAGGGAGCCGCGCCCACCTGCCGAGGTCGAGATCGCGATGGTCGGGCGCCTCGAGCGATGGAAAGGTCAGGATCTTTTGCTGCGCGCGCTAGCCGTCTCGGCATTCCGGCCGTCCGTGACCTTCGTCGGCGGTGCGCATTTCGGTGAGGACTTCGGCACCGAACTCACCGAGCTCGCTCGTGAATTGGGCCTGCAGGACCGGGTGACCTTCGCCGGCCATGTGTCCGACCCGACCTCGATTCTGGCCGACGCCGATATCGCCGTTCACTGTTCGCGGACCACCGAACCGTTCGGACAGGTGATCGTCGAGGCGATGGCCGCCGGCTGTGCGGTGATCGCCGCGAACTCCGGTGGCCCGCTCGAGATCGTCTCCGACGGTGTGGACGGACTTCTGGTGGACCCCACAGACACGACAAGCTTTGCCGCCGCGCTCGATTCGCTCATCGAAGATTCAGACCGCCGAAGCGAGATGGCCGAGCGCGCGCGAGCCACTTCCACGCGGTTCACCATCGAAGAGACCGCTGCGATCGTCGCGCAATTCCTCGGTGTAGCCGACCGCGACGGCGTGGGAGGCCGCGGACGTGGGTAAGCATTCGGCCGGACGTGATCGTGGAACCCGAGAAACCGGCGGACGTAAATCGGCGATCATGGCCAAGGTGATGCTGGTCCGCGACGTCGGACTGGTCTCGTTCGGCAAATACGGGCAGTACCTGATCACCCTTGTGACACTGCCGCTGATCGCCCGGATCCTCGGTACCGAGGGCGTCGGCCTACTTGCCATCAGCATGTCTGCCTACTTCTTGGGCGCTCTGGTGATCGACCTCGGAATCACCACGTTCCTCGCAGCGGAATTGCGGGACGAAGACGTACGGACGATGCGAAGCAACTACCTCGCCATCCGTCTAGGAATTCTCGGCGTCATCGCCGTCGCTGCCGCGGCGGTATTCATCTTCGACAACCACATCCACCTGCAGATGATCATGCTCGGTCTCCTGTGCGGCGGCATCTCATCGATGGGAGAGGGCTGGATCCTCCTCGGGCAGGCCAAGTTCGGGCGTCTGGTGATCATCGAGATGTCGGGACGCATCGTCTACCTGGCCCTGTTGGTGTCGATACTGCCGCACGTCCGCACCCCCGAGGCCGCGATGCTCTGTCTGGTCGCCTCGAGCGCGATACCGGTCGCGTGGACCTGGATCGTGACGGTTCGAGCTTTCGGGATGCCGCGTAGGCCAAAGGGGATCGGTCCGATGCTCCGGCTGGGTGCTCCGGTCCTGACGTCGCGCCTGCTCGAGAACACCTATGAGCAAGGTGTCGCGACACTCTTCTCGATGGCGCTGTCCACGCGTTCGATGGGCATCTTCTCGGCCAGTGACCGTCCGATCCAGGCGATTTCGTCGACGCTCGACGCGATCGGTTTCAGTTTGTTGCCTCGGCTCGCCGCCCGCAAGCACGACAGCGACTTCTGGACTTCGATCCGGCGGGGAATCGTGACGGTCTTCGCGATCGCTGTCGTGGCCTCCATCGCAGCCGCGCTCATCGCACCGATCGCCATCCCCCTCATCTTCGGCCAAGAGTTCGAAAAGGCTGTTGCCGTCATGCAATTGCAGGCGTTCATCCTCCCGGGTACGGCGGTGGCATCGTTCGTCACCACCGCAGTGCTGCCCATCTGCCGGGACACGCGGGGCGTTCTCTTCGGGTCGATGATCGGTACCGCCTGCATCCTGGTGTTTCTCGCGGTGGCGTTGAACAATCACTCCGTCTGGGCGATGGTCACCGGGATGCTCGTCGCGGAGAGTGTGGTCGCCGTGTTCTATCTGTTCCGGGTTCGTCACCTCATGCGCGTTCATCCTTCGTTGAAGCAGACCGACGAGGCGCCGGTGACAACCGAAGTCGCGCACCTGGGGGCCAGTGGAGCATGAGAATACTTTTTGTCGGCGACGACTGGCTCGGCAGCAACGCTCGCTCACTGGCCGATGGGTTCCGCCAGGCAGGGCACGAGGTCTACGTGATCGATTCGAGCAAGGTCACGTTACCCACCCGGCTCAGTCTGCCGTGGGGTTACGCCAAGGTCAGCGGCCGGCGAGCGCCCTGGACGACCACCGCCGTCCACGAACAGATCGACGCGGCGGTCGAGGCCATCAAGCCGGACATGTTGTTCTGCTACAAGACCATTCACCTGGACCAGGAACGACTGCTGCAGGTGCCTGCATCGATCCGGGTCCACTACAGCGCCGACGATGTGTCCAACCCGTACAACACGTCGCCGGAGTACCTAGCCGCCGAAGGCGGGTGGGACGCCGTGGTGACCACCAAACGACACAACGTGCCCGAGATCGTCGCCAGGGGCGCCAAGCACGTCACGTTCGTCCTGAGCGCCTACGACCCGGCATGGCATCAACCGTGCGCGGCGCGGACCACCCGCCGCTACCTGGTTGGTTTCATCGGGTCGCGGCGGCCCGATCGCGCGCCGATGCTGCATCGGCTGGCCCGCCGGTATCGCGACGAGATGTATCTGGCAGGACCGGGGTGGCAGCGTGATCCCGTGGTTCTGGGGTCGGCGGCCAATGTCGCGGGGGCTCAGTACGGGCAGGATCTGTCCATCGCGATCGCGCCAGTCACAGCAAACCTCGTCCTGCTCAACTCCGACAACCGTGACACACATACGTGCCGGACGTTCGAGGTCCCGGCTGCCGGTGGACTGTTCGTGGGCGAGCGCACACCAGAACACTCCGAACTGCTCGACGACGGGACAGAGGCTCTGCTCTTCTCCGACGAGGACGAGATGCAGGAGCAGCTCGCGCGATGCCGGAGCAACCCGGACGAGGCTGCGGCCATCGCCGCAGCGGGGTACCGCAGGATCGTGAACGGCGGTCACCGCTACGTCGACCGTGCCCGGGAGATCGTGGCCGATGTTTGTTGAACCACTTTCGCCCTACAGCCAGCTGCTTTCGATCACCGTCGCGTTGCTGGCGCTGACGGCGATTGCGTGTTTTGTACCCATCCTGGTTCGAGTCCTGTTGCTGGCACAGGCCGCCTACTGGGCGCTGTCGTTCTTGCTGCGCCCCATCGTCCTGCTGCAGGTGCAACCAGCCCCTCAGTTCGCCGACAGCATCGCCGATCCCCGGATCGCTCAGATGGGCTACCCGTACGCGATTGCGCACGTGTTGCATCCGGTTGCCGTCGGTTTGTGGATCTACGTTCTGGTGGTGGCGATCTACGCGCTGTGGACGGTACGACGGGGACGCCTCCCGACGGCACATCCACGGGACTGGCGGTCGAACCCACACATCGTCCCCACCTTCGCGGTCGCGTACGCCCTGGGTCTTCTCGGCCGGCTGGCCTCGGTTGCAACCGGCTCGGTGGGTGAGGCCGGCGACGTCACGAGTTCGAACCCCTACCTCGACGTCGTTGCCGGAATGGGCAGCCTCGGAGCGCTCGGTCTGATCATCTACTTCCGTTCCACGCGCCGCGGATTGACCTCCGTTGTGCTCTGTGTCTTGCTGGCCGGCGAGCT
Source organism: Williamsia sp. DF01-3 (assembly GCF_023051145.1). NCBI lineage: Bacteria > Bacillati > Actinomycetota > Actinomycetes > Mycobacteriales > Nocardiaceae > Williamsia > Williamsia sp. DF01-3. Next base: position 4,532,525 of record NZ_JALKFS010000005.1, on the reverse strand, counting down.
GGTCTGGGGCATTCTCGCCGAATCCAAGACGCCCATGCTCGGTGCCGCGCTGGCGGTCGCGCTCCGGTTCGCGCTCGACGGTTTCACCAGACGGCGGTTGATCACCGTGGCCGCAGGCGCCGTCGGCGTCGGCGTCGCTTTTGGATGGTTGCAGTCGTTCAAGGTGAGTTCAGCCGATCAGATCGCATCGGCGATGGTGGAATCGAATTATCCTGAGCCAGTTCGCCCGCTCCTGAGCATCATCGGCAGATTCGATCTGTTCGCAGCCTCGACCGATGTCTTCTACATGAACGGTCGTGGCTGGATCGACCCGGTGTTCGCGCTCAGAACCATGTTCACCAACCTGGTGCCGACCCAGCTGGGGGTAGAGAAGTTTCAGTCGGGCACGCAATGGGCGCAGCAGGTTCGGGGGTCGTCGGTGGACATGCGGAACGTGAGTGTGTCCCTGGCCGAAGGACACATCAACGAGGGTTTGATACTTGGCGGATATACCGGGGTCCTGCTGGAGAGCATCTTTGTGCTGGCGGTGGCAGTCGGCGTCGCGAGACTGCTGCAATCGCGATACCTCGTGCTGATCACGGTCGGGATCAGTCTCGTGGCAGTGCCCACTCTCTTCGAGCGTGGCGCCCTGGGGATCAGCGAGACATTGGGCAAGAGCTTGCAATACGCCGTCGTGGCCTGGGTGCTGTACACCGTGGTCGTCGAATGGCGAAAGCGATTCGGGACAGATGATTCGGACGTCGGGGGACAGACGATGAGGGGCAGGGAATTGTCATGGGTGTGAACGATTACGTGCAGGTCGTACGGAGACGATGGGCGATCGTGGTGATCGCGACGCTGGTAGGTGCACTTCTCGGCGGCGCGTACGCCGCCACCGAAGAGGTCCAGTACACCTCGACGAGTCAGCTGTTCGTCGCCATCGCCGATCAGAACGGGAGCGACCCACTGCAGGCCGGCCAGGCTGCCCAGCAGAGGCTCGTGTCGTATGCGTCGTTGGCCACCGGCCAGGCCGTCACCCAGGGCGTCATCGATCAGCTCAACCTGGACGAGACGACAGGCGATGTGGCCGGCCGCATCACCGTGCAGTATCCGCCCGGCACCGTATTGCTGAACATCACGACGACCGGCGATTCCGCGGCGCAGGCCCGAGAACTCAACGGGGCCGTGGACGACCAATTGCAGGCGGTCGTACGCCGTTTGGAGTCGGTGCCCGGGGAGGCACCCCGGGCGCGAGTCTGTCCGTGGTCGATCCGCCGTCCGAGGGCACTGCCGGTGGGCGCAGTTCATTGCTCATGATCATCCTCGGGCTCATCGCCGGCCTGGTGGTCGGAACCGTCATCGCCCTCGTCCGGGATCGCGCCAAGCGAACCATCGACACACCCGCAGATCTGATGCGCGCCCTCGACGTTCCCGTGGCGGGTCCGGTCGATGCCGAGCGGCCCACGAACAACGGTGTGCGGTTGTTGCGAACCAAGCTGCTGACCATGATTCGCGCCGAAGGTGGCCCTCGAACCGTGCTTCTGACCGGACTCGCTGTGGACACCGGGTCCATCGCCGGTGCGCTCGCAACAGCTTTGATGAACACCGGGCAGCGTGTCGTTGTGGTCGATGCCCGTTCGGAGGCCGTGGCCGGCAGTCGAATTCGTGGACCCGGACTGGCCGACATCCTCTGGGGCAGGGTGGGCGTCGCAGAATGCCTGCAGGAGCAGGACGGTGGCCTCGTCGTACTCCCGGGGGGCGACCTGTCCGGCACCACAGCCGATCTGCTGGCCTCTGACGCTTTCGGCGCGCTGCTTGGCGAACTCGAGAACTCTGCCGTTCTGGTCTTCGTCCACGCAGGCGACCTCGCGCAGTCACCAGAGATCGTCACCATCGCAGCGCATCCGGTTGTCGCGGTGATAGCGATACCGCTCGCGGTAGCCGATGAGAGATCCGTCGTCGCAAACACCGCTGACCTGATTGCAGCTGCGAACGGGGTCGTCGCACTTCCCGTTCGAAGGCAGAGGACACCGGATTCGTTGCGTGGGAGATTCTCACGCAACACACCATCGGGAGCCCGCGGCGGGCGTGGAACCGCAACCGCAAGTGCACCTGCCTATCCCATCATCTCGGCGCCAGACGGCGAACGCCCCGGCGGAATGGCGAATCGCGGCGGCGAGAGGCATCGGCGATGAACGGAGCTGTGACGACGGTCGAGCTCCCGACATATTTCGGTCTCGATGACAGCCCGATGTTCGGTGCCGTGCACATGCCCGCCGACCATCGTGTCCGCGGCGCAGTGGTGATCTGCGGGTCGGTCGCCAAGGAACACATGGACACCATCAGGGGCTTGCGGTTGCTGGCCGACGAATTGGCCTCCCGGCGCATCCTGACGCTGCGGTTCGACTATCTGGGCGTAGGGGATTCGGCCGACGCACAGGTCCGCGGCGACACGGTCGCGCGATGGAAGCAGAGCATCTCGACCGCAGTCGATTACATCCGCGGCTGTGGTGTCGAGGAGATCACCGCTGTCGGTTTGCGCGCCGGCACCCTGATACTCGACAGCGTTGTCGGGGAAATCGACTCGATCCATAATGTCGTCTACTGGGACCCGGTGGGCCGGGGGCGCGCTTTCATCCGTGAACAACAGAGTCTGTACCGCCTCACCGTCGGCAGTGATGACACCAGTCCGGATCAAGACGTGGTCGAGATGATCGGCGCGAGTATGTCGACTGCCGCCGCGAAGGAGTTCAGCGCCCTGGACATCCGCGGGGACTCCGGGCATGTCGGCAGCTGGCTTGTCGTCTCGCGGCCCGAGGCCGACCGGCGAGTGGCGGCGATGGGCTCGCGGGACAACGTGACCCACCTGCATGCCGAGGGTTTGGCGGACTTCACCCAGCCGTCGAGTTTCCTCGTCCGTGTGCCCGAACAGACGGTCGCTACCATAGCGAGCTGGATCGACGGAGTCTTCGGCAGCGACTCCCGCGTGGCAGACCCCGTCATCCGCACAACGGCCACGTTCGGTCCGACGGAGTCGGGTGGCCATCCCGTCATCGAGACGATCGAATTCCTGGGCGAGAACGATGCGTTCGCCATCCGATCGCGGCCCGGCGACGCCGGCGTCCTGCCCGAGAAGACGGTGGTGTTCTTCTCCACGGCGAACGACACACACATCGGTCCCAACCGGGAATGGGTGGACTTGGGCCGCGCTATCGCTGCCGCAGGCGGGCAGGCGTTGAGATGGGACCGGACCGGTGCCGGCGAATCCGGCAAGCCGGGGGCCGACCTGCTCGGGATCTACACCGAGGAGGCGATCAACGAGTCGGTGGAGATCGGCCGACTGGCCGCTACCGATCCACGAACTCTCACGGTCGCCGGAGTGTGCTCCGGTTCGTGGTACGCCGCCTACGTGGCCCGTGCCATCGGCGCCGGCTCGGCCGTCCTCATCAATTCGATCGCGTGGTCGTGGCGCCGAAAGAGCGCGATGACCGGTGAGATCGAACCAGACGACCTTGGGGTACCTCGAAGCGACCCCGAATGGCAGAAGACCCCGCGCGCCAGGGTGAAAGCCATGCTGCAGCGTCATCTTCCGTACTGGATGTGGCGTCTGCTGGGCGTGCGGGGCATCACCCAGGTTCCCGAGGTGCTGTTGCGCCCACTGGTGCAGCAAGGCGTCTCGACCACTGTGATCCTGTCACCGCACGACCATGACTGGTTCGGGTCACAACGCGGCCCCGAAGGATTGGCACGGCTGAAACGGAGTGGACCCCCGCCCCGGATAGTGACCACCGGAATCGGCGACCACACGGCTTATCACCGAACCGTACGATCGGTCATCCGCAGCACGATCCTCGAACGGGCAGAACCGGAAACGATGAGATGAACATGTTCGGCAGACAGCAGGCGCGATCCCGAGATGCCACAGAAGATCTGGGACCGGAGCAGGGCGGCGGTCCGATGAACCGGCGCCGCCTGTTGGCGGGTTCGGTCGCGGTTGCGGCGGCGGTGCCACTGCTTGCCGCGTGCGGTGACGATGATCAGCCCGCGGCTCCACCTGATTCCCCGGATCTCTCGGAGTCGCCGAATGCCCGTAACGTCAGGGCATTCGGCGCTGTCGGGGACGGTCAGGCCGACGACACCGACGCCTTCTTCAAAGCGTGTGAAGCGGTCGACGACAGGGTCGTCGTCTACGTTCCGGCCGGTACGTACAAGGTGACGCGATTTCCCGAGTTGCCCAGCTTCGCATCCGTGGTCGGTGACGGCGGGGATGTGTCGGTGATCGTGTACGGCGGCACACAGACTTTGATCACCTTGGCAGGTAAGCAGCGCGTGTCGTTCAAACGACTGGGGATCTTCCTGACCGCGCAGTCGGCTACCGCAGTCACCGTGTCGGGGTCGTTTCGTTGCTCGTTCGACTCGGTGGTCCTGCGCGGGAACCACTCAGGCGACAACTACCCTCAATTCGACAAGCAGCGAGGTGTGGTCCTCGACGAGAACAGCGGCGGAACAGCATTCATCAACTGCGACATCAACAATTTCGGAGTGGGACTCACCACGAGGTGCATCCAGAACTACGTGACCTCGTCGAAGTTCACGAGTAATCGCACCGGTGTGCTCGGTACCGGCGACGACAACAATGCGGGCCTGTCTCTGACCAACGTCGAGTTCGTGAGCGACAATGCGCCCGGTACCACCGACACCCACCTTCGGGTCGACGGTGCTGCCAACGACTGGTGGCTGACCAACGTGTGGTTCGAAGGGTGCACCAACGCGATCGTCGTAGGCGATTCGACCGGTGGCCCATCGCAATTCGGACTCATCAACGCCAAACTGGCCGCACGCGAGGTGTGTCTGGACCTGCGGGCGTGCAGGCAGCCTTACCTCGCCAACGTCGCATTTGACCCCGATGCCGATTCGGATCCAGAAGAGATCCGGGTGAACGCCGCCAATTGCGCCGAGGGAACAGCCATCAACCTGATCTCCGGGAGCGCGTTTGATCTCCCGGCCACACTCTTCCCCCCGAACTGGAAAGTGATCGGGCGAGGCGTCGAGTCGGGAAGTACCTTCATCAGTCCCGTGGTGATGCGCAAGTCCGACGAGAATGCCGACATCCTTCAGTTCCAGGGTGACGAGTTCAAGGTCACCGCTGCAGTGAACGCGAGCGGCGCCTGGATCTCGGAGAATGCGGAAGCCGGGATCGTCCTGAAGTCGCCTGCCGGACGTTATGTTCGACTGACCATCGATGCAGCGGGACGCGTGGCGACCACCGATCTCGGCACAGCCCGGCCGCGTTGACCGGCAACGGCACTGCCCCTCATCGACCTCTTCACCGACTGCGGGCAAGCATGCGCCTGCGGGTGGCGACGCTGGTGGCACTCGCCGTCATCGTTGTGCTCGCGATGTCCACAGTGATCAACACCCTGTACGTGAATCCGGCGATCGCCGAGCCGCTTACGCGAGCGGACGCCGTCGTCGTTCTCGGCGGCACACCGTACAAGCGGTTCGAGTACGGGATCGAGCTCGCCGAGCGTGGGCTGGCGCCCGAGGTGGTGATATCGAATTCGGTGGGTGCCGACGATGCCCGGCTGCGCCGAATCTGCGCGACCCCGACGTCGGTTGAGCTGACGTGTTTCTTACCCGACCCATGGACCACTCGCGGGGAGGCTCAGGAAATCCGCACATTGGCTGAGCAGCGAGGCTGGAAGAGCATCATCGTCGTCACCACCAAAGCGCACATATCCCGTGCCCGTTATATCCTCGGCCGATGCTTCGGGGGCGACATCATGATGACCGACTACCCGGAACATCTGTCCCTCGTCGATCACGTGACGGGCTGGATCTATCAGACGGCCGGATGGATTCGCGCCCTCACACAACGCGGCTGCTGAGCGCGACATGACCTCCGAACAATCGACCCGCGGCCAGCCCGATCAGATGGTTGCTGGGTTGCCGCTGATGGTCTCGCAACTCGGAATGCGTGACGGGCAGCTGACTGAACCATCGAATCCGGCATATTCGATCGCCATGCTCGTCTGGTTCGCCGGCCAACCTCATCCGCAACTGGTACGACAGGCCGCCGAACACACATGCCGGGACGCCCAAGCCACCAATGTCGTACTCGGTGTGGACGAATCGGGGTCCTGGACCCAGAAGGTCGCCCCAGCCGTGGCCGGCTCGATCGACATGATGGATTTCTCCGCCGCGGACGATCCCGAGCAAGCGTTCCGCGCGTGGCTGTCGGAGACCGTGGCAGTTCCGTTCACGCTGGTCGGGTCGCCGCTGTTGCGGCAAACCGTTGCGGTGGTCGACGACCGGGTGGCTTACGTGGCGATCGCTCACCACATGGTGATCGACGGTTTCGGTGCAGCGCTCGTGCAGAGGCGTTTGGTGAGCGTCTTCGCCGCTTTGTCTGCCGGAGAACCGGTCCCACCCAATCCGTTTGCGTCATTGCCGGAGCTGGCTGATGCTGTGCGCGTCCCGAGCCCGGATGACCTGCCTTATTGGATCGACTACCTCAAAGATGGCCCATCGATTCTCTCGTTCAGTGGGGATGTGGCCGCCCCGGCTCCGGCGGCGATCACCCGCGGCACTGTGGTCTCCGGCGTCAGGCGTCACGGTCAGATGTGGACCAGACTGATGATCGGCGCCATCGCGGCGTACACCGCCCGGCACACGGGCATGGACGAAGCGATCGTCGGGGTACCGGTCTCCAATCGTGGAAACCATGTCGAGCGCCGCACACCGGCGATGTTGATGACGGTGCTGCCACTGCGGGTGCCGCTTGATCGCTCCGACTCCCTCCGAGTGGTCGCGCGAGAGGTCGGTCGGTCGATGGCGCAGTTGTCGAGGCGCACTTTGCATCGTCCGGAGACGCTGCGGAACGCAGTGCCGTCGGCCTGGCGTTCCGGGCGACTTCACGGACCGATCGCGAATATCGTTCCGTTTGAGGTCGAATCGGTGGGTGGCGACACCAGGTACACGGTAGAGATACCGAATCATGGTCCCGTGGAGGACGTTTCGTTGCTGGTTGCCCCGGAGAACGGAACCGATGTGCGGGTGGAACTGACCATGAACCCCCGTCTCTACACCCCTGCCGAAGCCGATGAGCACTTGGAAAGGCTGGCCGCGTGGCTCCAGGCCGTGTCCGACGATCCAGATCGCCCGGTCCGGGATGTGCCCTTCTTGACCGCCGATGAGGAGCGGGCGCATGAACGAGTTCGAGGCGACTCGTCCTGGTCGGATGGTCCGGACGCCGCGGTCGCGTGGGATCAGCCGACGACCCCCGCCGCTCTGGCTGCGCACGCTGGGATCGACGGCGACGTCGTCGGTGCGCTTGTGCTCGACCGGGTCGGCGCACCGGTACCGTTCGGCCGCCCGGGCCAGGTTTGGCTGATGCCCGGTGACGGTACAGGTCCGATCGAGACCGGCTTGCTCGCCTCGGTCGATTCCACATCGATGTTGTTCCGCGGGCGCCTGGCAGATGTTCGTGTCGTGCACGGAAAGTCCGTCGACGTGGGCAGGCTCGCGGCTGAGGTGGGGGCTCACGAGGGCGTCCTGACAGCGACTGTCGATCCCACACAGAGCAAGGCGCGCTTGCTGGTCGAGGTGGATCGCGGAATCGATGCCGAAAAGACGCGACGCCATTTGGCTCGTCTGTTGCCCGCCGGGGTCCGGCTCAAGGTACAGACGAGATGATCGGGATCTCCCACCGCGCAATGGCTTCTGGTCTGATTCTGAAACTCCAGACGGTGAGCCTCGCGTACTAGCGGAATCTTTCGTGTTCTGATTGCGGCAGCGTCCAACCAAGGGATCGAGGCACCGTGAATCGGATTGATGTCGGGTCTGGCCGAGTCGGCAGGCGAGGTTTGATAGCGGGCAGTCTCGCGTTGGGTGCCGGAACCGCCGCCGCCATAGGCGGATTGGTCAATTCGCCACCCGAGAACGACGAAGTGGTTCTCGCGGCCGTGGCCGACGCTTCGCTGCCGTTGAATTGGGTGAACGTGAAAGCGGCCCCTTACAACGCCGGTGGTGCGGGCAGTACAAATGACACCGCAGCGATAGCAGCCGCGTACGCCTCAGCCCGAGACAACAAGCGGCCCCTGTACTTTCCGCCCGGCACCTACAAGGTGACGTCGCTCCCGGCTTTTGCGAACAACACGAACGTGATCGGCGCGGGTGCCGACCTGGTGACCATCCTTTACGAGGGCACCGGAACGCTGCTGAAACTCAACGCGCAACGGGTGTCGATCAAGAATCTCGGCTTCTGGGTGACGGGCGCGTCGGGGACCATCGTCGACCTGTCGGGTTGTTTCAGGTGTTCTTTTGACTCGGTGGTCTTTCGCGGCCAGCACACAGCCGGCAGTGGTGCGACGTTCCGCAACCAGAAGGGCATTGTGCTGCGCGACAACACCGGCGGCACCTCGTTCGTCAACTGTGACATCAACAACCTGGGCACTGGGCTCGTCACATCGTGTATCCAGAACTACATCTCGAACTCGAAGTTCGCGACCAACTACATTGGTGTGCGAGGCACAGGGAACAATTTCAATGCCGGCCTGTCCTTGTCGAACACAGAGTTCGTCTCCACGAAGGCGGCCACAGATCGGCACATCTTCATCGATGGTCAAGCAAACGACTGGTGGCTGACGAACGTGTGGTTCGAGGGAGCCACGGCGGGCATTGTCGCGGGGGTTGCCGGAGTAGGCGGGCCGTCCCAGTTCGGGCTGGTGAATTGCAAGATTGCCGCTTCGTCGACAGTGGTCGACATCCAGCACTGTCGTCAGCCTTATCTTGCGAACGTGATCTTCGACGTGGACCCGGGATCCAGCCCAACCATGTTGCGAATCAATGGAACCTACGCCCCCGAGGGAACCGCGATCAATCTGATCCACGGCACGGCAAGCGACTTCCCGACGTCGGTGTTTCCGGCAGGGTGGACTTTCCTCGGTCGTGGGAAGATGCTCGCGGCAGGCGGCCCGGTCGTGAAGTCACCCGATGGACGAGGCTGGCAGATCGCGGTTGCGCGTTCGGCACAGGGCAACCCGAACATCGAGCAGGTCATCGACGGTCTCACCCGGTCGGCAGACAAATGTGTCTACGCGGCCAAGGACAGTGGTCGCGACCGGGTGATGTCCTGCGAAGTACCCCAGATCGCATGGGTGCCCGGCGTTCCCGGCGAACTGGAGCACGACATCACGGATGAGCGCAGCACCAGCATCCTCGACCTCGTCCGCCGAGCGAGCCCCCGCTAGGACTGAGAAGTCCACCCGGCGTCACCCGCTGCGATCTCAGGTGAGTTCTTCGGTCTCCAAGACGAAACCGGCCGACTCGAGGCGCTCGATGAGAACATCGCCGATCGCCGCCGCGGGGGTGAGCACGCCGGTCCGATTCGGCAGTACGTCGCGGTGCAATGCAAGCGAGAGTGCACTCTCGGCGAGCATGACCGCGGTTGCCTTGTAGCCGGGGTCGCCTTTGGCTCGCATCCGCGATCGGTAGCGCCTGCCGGTGCTGGTGGTGGTGTATGTCTCGGTGGTGAAATGGCCCGTCTCGCGGACCTTTTCACTCGGCCCCTCGCCGGGTTTGGGAAGCAGGCGGTCGAGTACGTTGCGCACCGGTCCCACGGACATGGCACCGAGAAAGGCCACCGTCCCGGCGCTCACGGCACCGGCAACAGCGGTCGAGACGCCGGGGACGCCGCCCACGTACATTGCTTCGCCGTAGTGGAAGTCGTCGCCGTAGGCGCCATCGAGCAGAGCGTTGGATCGACGGACGATGCGGGTGTTGTAGCTGGCCATGAAAAAGGGTGCGAGGGTTCCCTTCAGCGATGGATCAACCTTCGAGCCGCTGATCATCGCCATGTCGCTGGGTTCTGCGCTGCGCTTGATGCCTGCTCGCTCGCCGGGGGCCGTCGACAGAGCGTGAGGGTCGAGCAGCGTTCGCCGGGTCTCGGGGTCCGCGGCTTCTTTGGCGATCACCCGCATGGAGTCCACTGTGCCGCCGCTGACGCCGCCGCGGAAGCTGCGGACGACCATCGTGGTGTCGCCCATCGAGCCCGCCTTGTCCGCGGTGATGCGTTTGTGTAGAAGGTAGACGCCGAGATCCGATGGCACGGAGTCGAACCCGCAGGAATGCACGATACGTGCGCCGCTCGCCTCGGCCTGCTCGCCGTACTTGTCGATCGACAGGCGCACGAACGGCACCTCACCGGTGAGGTCGACGTAATCGGTGCCCGCGTTGGCGGCAGCGGCCAGCACGCTCTCCCCGAACTTGAGGTACGGGCCGACCGTGGTGCAGATGACGCGGGTTCGTGCGGCCATCGCATCGAGGGAGGCGGGGGAGTTGATGTCGGCGACCACGAGGGGCCAGGTATCTGCCGGTGCCGGCAGGTCGAAGCGCACCTGGGCCAACTTGTGTTCACTGCGGCCGGCAAGGGCGATCTTGGTGCCCTCTGGTGCGAGCTCGGCCAGGTAGGCGGCGGTCAGCTTGCCGACAAATCCCGTGGCCCCGAAAACGATGACGTCGAACTCCCGATCACTCATGACCCCGACCTTACTGACGCGAGACGCGGCCGGCGAAAAATCTCGCCAACCGCGTCTCGTTGCTTGTGGTGTCTGGCGGCTGAGCCGCTGCAGACGTCAGTAGTAGTGCGCTCGTCCACCGACCTTGCGACCGGTCGCGCCGAGGATCCACAACACGGCTCCGACCACGATCAAGATGGCTCCGACGATGTAAAGAATGTTGATGCTGAACACAAGACCGAGAATCAGCAGTAGCAGTCCCAGAATGATCATTTCGGCTCCATTTACGCCCCCGTACCAGTCCGGCATGCCCCATCGATTTCTTCGACGATCGTCCGGACTCACGTTTCCCGATGTTGTGGCCGATAGCGCGCCAGGGATACGCGTTAGATCGAATACCCCTGTTGCAAACGGCTAAACAAATTGCGCGTGACCTGGGCTACAGGCACCGGCGAATGTGGTCACACAGACACGTCGTCGGAGGCGGCGGCAGGATGACGGCGCCGAAGCCACCATTGATACGCGCGCGCCGCGAACGGAGCGACGAACAACATGATGAGTACCCGGAGCATCTGAGCGGCGACGATGAAGGCCAGGTTTCCGCCGGTGGCCGATGCCGTCGCGAGCACCGCGTAGATGCCGCCGGGAGTGGTCGCGAGGTAGCTGTCGAACATGGACTCGCCCGTCCACAGACTCAGCAACGCGCCGAGCCCAGCAGACGCCGCTGCGATCGCGACGATGAGCACGGTGGCGAACGGTAGGATTCTGCCGATGGCCACCAGGGCTGACTTGGTGAAACCGAGCCCGGCCTGCCAACCGATCACCGCATAGGCGACATGCACCAGGACAACGGGAATCGCGGCGGCGGTGGTGATCCCGAGCAATTCTCCGGCGACCGACAAGATGAGGGGGCCGAGCAGCCCCGCCGCCGGCAGTCGGATGACTCGGCCGACCCCATAACCGACGACCATGCAGACCGCGAGGACGAGTAGCCCCCACCATGGGTTGCCGTGATTGCCCGAGAACTCGCCTCCGCCACCCGATACCGACTTCCCGTAGACGAAGATCGCCACAAGGGGCATCGACATCGTGATGATCGCGACGCGAAGATATTGGACAACGGCAACGGTGCGCTCGTCCCCACCCAATTCTCTGGCCAGGGCCACCAGGCCGGAAGCCCCGCCTGCCACCAGGGCAAGCGACCCGGTGAGCGAATCGACATTGCGATGCAGTCCGAGCAGTGCCCCGCCGACCACCGACAACACGAGTGTCGCGAGGGCCATGGACAGCACGGCGGGCCAATCCGAGCCGATGCCCGAGAGGGTGTCGGTGGAGATCAACGTGCCGATGTACACACCGAGCACGCCCTGGGCCGCCAGCCCGATCGGCCGAGGCATTGGAGGTTCGTCCCCACGGGCGCTCGGTGCCCACCCGACGATGGCCAGGATTGCTGCCACCACGAGGCCGGCGAACAACGCCGCCGAGGGGACCCCGGCCGTAGACAGGCCGACACTCGCCACGGCGGTGAACATCATCAATCCGATCCACCGCATCACGATTGCAAGCCTACGCTTGTAATTCTCGGCGCTCCGACCGGGCAGTTCAGCGTGAAAACCAAGTATGATCTTGGTATGTCTAGAACTGACGAGGCGGCAGGGGTGTTGGATACCGCGGATGCGACCCGTCTTCGGGAGGCGATGATGGCGGTCACCCGACAGGCGCGCAGACACCGGCCCGCCCACGGACTCACGATGACGCAGGTGGCCCTGCTCGGCGACCTCGACCGCAACGGGGTCAGCACGGTCGCCGAACTGGCGGAACGAGCGCAGGTGAAGGTGCAGTCACTGACGTTGAGCATGAACCGTCTCCAAGACCTCGGGCTGATCACCCGGCGGGCCGACACCGTGGATCGCCGCAGGCAGTTGGTCGAACTGACCGAGGCCGCCGGGCCCCTGCTCCAAGCCGACCGCCGGCAACGTGACGAATGGCTGGCCGAGGCCGTGAACCACTTGTCCGACACCGAACGTGGGCTGCTGATGCTGTGTGTGCCGGTCCTCGAGAAGGTCGCGATGTCGGCAGAGTGACGGCCGTGCGACCCTCGCGTCAGACCGGCGACGACCGCCGATACGGTTCGCGTCCCACGGGTTGAACGGGGGGATCGCCGGCCCGATTCGGCGGAATGGCCAGCGTCACCGGCTCGTCGTTCAAGACGAAGATCTCACCGTGATGTACCAGCTCGAGTTTGTCGCCGTGCACCAGCCGATAGGTGACCTCGTCCGAATCGATCTCCACTTCGATGCACCCGGTACCCATCGCCAACCGGAACACCATCCGGTTCAGGCGTGAGGGCAATCGCGGCGCGAACGAGATTGTCCCGTGGTGGTCGCGCATGCCGCCGAACCCGGCGACGCAGCAGAGCCAGGTGCCCGCGAGTGAGGCGATGTGAAGCCCGCTCGACGAGTTCTGGTGCAGGTCATGCAGATCGGTGAGAGCTGCCTCGACCAGGTAGTCGAAGGCCAGGTCGAGATAGCCCACCTCGGCCGCGATCACCGATTGTGCGCAGGCTGACAGTGATGAGTCGCGCACGGTGAGCGACTCGTAGTAGTCGAAGTTCCGCTTCTTCTGTTCGGGGGTGAACGCATCCCCGCGCAGGTACATGGCGAGCACCAGATCCGCCTGTTTCACAACCTGTTTGCGATACAGATCCTGGTAGGGGTAGTTCAGCAGCAGCGGATACTTGTCTGCCGGGGTGTTGTCGAAGTCCCAGAGCGCCTGCCTGGTGAAGGACTCACTCTGCTGATGGACCTCGAGTGACGAATCGTATGGAACGGTCATCCGCGCAGCGCAGTCCTTCCAGTGCGCGGTCTCCTCGTCGTTCACCCCGAGTCGTCGCGCATCCGAGGGATGACGCGTGCAGGCCTCTGCGGCATCGCGAAAGTTCTTCTGCGCCATCAGGTTCGTATACACATTGTTGTTGGCGACTGCCGAGTACTCGTCGGGCCCGGTCACTCCGTCGATCCGGAAGTGGCCGTGCAGGTCATGATGTCCGAGCGACACCCACGAACGAGCGGTCTCCACCAGTAGTTCGAGTCCGTGGTCGACCTCGAACTGCACGTCACCCGTCGCGGCGACGTATTGCGCCACGGCGTAGGCGATGTCGGCGTTGACATGCACTGCGGCACTGCCTGCGGGCCAATAGCTCGAGCACTCCTCGCCATTGATCGAGCGCCACGGGAACATCGCGCCGACCTGTCCGAGTTCGTGAGCGCGGCTCTTGGCCTTGTCCAGCGTGGAATGCCGCCAACGCAGCGCGTCGGCCGCTGCTGCGGGCATCGTGTAGGTCAGGACCGGCAGCACGTACGTCTCGGTGTCCCAGAACGCATGACCGTCGTAGCCCGGCCCGGTGAGTCCCTTACCCGGGATCGCCCGGGTCTCACCGCGGGCCCCGGCCTGCAGAACGTGGAAGAGGGCAAACCGGATCGCCTGCTGGAGCTCGGCGTCGCCGTCGATCGTGACGTCGGCGGCGGCCCAGAAATCGTCGAGATACTGGCGCTGACGGGCGAGCAGTTCGTCCCAGCCATTGTCGAGGGCGGTGGCCAGGGCCGCATCGACCTGGGCCCGCAACGCCGACGGCGACCGTTGACTGGACCAGCCGTAGGCCAGGTACTTGGTCAGTGTGATCTTGTGACCGACCTCGACCTTCGCGGTGACGGTCAGACGAGCCAGGTCGCCGCTGAGGACCTCGCAGCTCACCGAGTTCGGTGCATCGAGTTCATGGTCCATGGCGGCTGCCATACGCAGCCCGGACTCCCTGGTGTGGTGCCCGAGTACCGCGCGGTGCCCGTGTGCTTCGGCGAAGTCGGCCACCAGCGGACGATCCAGTGCCGCAGCCACCCGGGGATCCTTACCCTGTTGTGGCGTCGACTCATTGGCGAGCAGATCCGACTGCAGCACCAACTCCATGTCGTGGTCGAGGGGCTCGACCTCGTAGCGAATGGCTGCGACCGCGCGCTCGGTGAACGAGACGAGTCGTTCGGTACGTACCCGAACCCGTCGGCCGGTGGGCGAGGTCCATTCGGTGACTCGTTGCAGTGTCCCGGTGCGGAAGTCGAGGGTCCACTCGTGCTCCTGGGTACTGCCGTACCGCAGATCCATCGGCTCGTCCTCGACGAGCAGGCGGATGATCTTCCCGTTGGTCACGTTGACCACGGTCTGACCGTCCTCGGGATAACCGTAACCGGCCTCGGCATAGGGTAATTCGCGCCGTTCGTAGTACCCGTTGAGGTAGCTGCCTGGATTGAACACAGGCTCGGCCTCTTCGAGGCAGGCTCGTAAACCGATGTGGCCGTTGGAGAGCGCGAAGATCGACTCGATGTGCGCGAGTTCGTCGGCCTTCGTTCCGCGCCAGATCAGCTGCCACGGCGCGACCTGCAGGCCACCGCCCTGGCTCATCGGGGATCCAGCAATTCGGTGAGGGCCTCCACAACCACGTCGGCACCCGCCTGCTTCAGTTCGTGCCCGTGCGTGTCGCCCTCGGTGCGGTCGACGCCCACCACATGACCGAACTTGCCGGCATGGCCGGCCTGCACGCCGGAGACGGCGTCCTCGAAGACGGCCGCCTGAGCGGGGGCCACGCCGAGCGCCTTCGCCCCGGCGAGAAACGAGTCCGGCGCCGGCTTACCCGCCAGCCCCTGTTCGGCGATAACCAATCCGTCCACCCGGGCCTGAACGTAGGAGTCGAGTCCCGTCGCACGCAGGATCTCCGCGCCGTTCTTCGACGACGTCACGACGGCGATGGCCAACTGTGCCTCCTGAGCTGCGTTCAGATAGGCGACGGCATCGGGATACGCCTGTGCGCCTTTGGTTTTGAGTATGTCGAGGAACAGTGCGTTCTTGGTGTTGCCGATCCCGGCGACGGTGGCATCGTGCGTGCCGTCGTCTGGGCTACCAGGTGGCAACGTGATGTTCCGTGACCGTAAGAAGGTGGTGATGCCGTCGTCCCGCGAGCGGCCGTCCACGTACTGCAGGTAGTCGTTCTGGTCGAACGGCCGCTTCTGAGTGGCGTCATCGGCGGGATAGGTCTGGAGGAAGGTGTCGAATGCCTGCTTCCACGCCTGGCTGTGGATGACTGCGGTACTGGTGAGCACCCCGTCGAGATCGAACAGCAGCGCGGTGACCGAGCTCGGTAATCCAATCACCGCTCCGACGCTACCCGTGCTCTCCCGACAGCACCGGCCGTGTGGCGCATCCGATCGGGCCGGGACCGCCCGCCCCGACCGCGGTTAGCCTGAAGTAATGAATCCCTCGACTCTGCAGGCCCGAGTGATCGTCGACGAGATGATCCGCGGCGGCGTACGCGAGGCGGTGCTGTGCCCAGGTTCGCGTAATGCGCCGTTCGCCTTCGCCCTGCACGCCGCCGACGCAGCGGGCCGACTGCGGCTCCACGTGCGGGTGGACGAGCGCACGGCCGGATATCTCGCGCTGGGTCTGGCTGTCGCCTCCGGGCAGCCGGTGCCCATCGTGATGACCAGCGGAACCGCTGTGGCCAACATGAGCCCGGCGGTGTTCGAGGCCAACTATGCGCGGGTGCCACTGGTGGTGGTCAGCGCCAACAGGCCGTACGAACTACTCGGCTCGGGTGCCAATCAGACCATCGAACAGTTCGGGATCTTCGGCACGCAGGTGCGTGCCGCCATCAGCCTGGGCCTCGCCGAACAGAACCTCGACACCAACAGTCAGTGGCGCTCGGCGGTCGGGCGCGTACTGGCCGCAGCGCGCGGAGCCCGCACGGGCAACGCGGGTCCCGTCCAATTCGACATCCCGTTGCGCGAACCACTTGTGCCCGAACCCGGCGTCGGACCGCACGACGACCTCGGCACCTACAGCGGACGACCCGGCAACGCGCCGTGGACCGCAACAGCCGTCGGGAAGCTGGACGTACCGGTGGAGATCGACCTCACCGAGCCGACCGTGGTGGTCTCCGGGCACGGCGCCGGACACCGTCCCGAACTCGCAGTGTTGCCCACGGTCGCCGAACCGACCGCACCTGCCCCCGAGAACCCGCTGCATCCGCTGGCTCTCACCGCGGTACGACCCACCCAGGCCATCATCTGCGGCCGGCCCACCCTGCACCGCCAGGTGTCGACGCTCCTCGCCGACCCGTCGATCAGGGTGTATGCGCTGACAACCGGGCCGCGGTGGCCCGACGTCTCCGGCAATGTCCTGGCGACGGGTTCGCGGGCCATCACCACCGGTGAGCCCGACGAGGACTGGCTCAAGGACTGCGCCGCCGCACATCAACGAGCGGTAGGAGCGGTGGACGCCGTCCTCGACGCCACCGACCTGCCCACCGGGTTACACGTGGCCCGGGTTGTCAGTGCCGCGATGTCGCCGGGTGAGCAGCTCGTGGTCGGGGCATCGAACCCGATCCGTGACGTCGCGCTGGCCGGCCGGGTGGGGCCAGACGTCCGGGTGCTGTCCAACCGGGGTGTGGCAGGTATCGACGGCAACGTCTCCACCGCGATCGGGGCCGCGCTGGCCCGTGACGTGCGCACCGTGGCGTTGATGGGTGATCTGACGTTTGTGCACGACGCGACAGGACTGTTGATCGGCCCGGCCGAGCCGCGACCGGGCCGGCTGACCATCGTGGTGGCCAACGACGACGGTGGCGGGATCTTCGGCTTGCTCGAGCAGGGCGACCCCCGCTTCGACGGGCCCGACTACCTCGGCGCACACGAGCGGGTGTTCGGAACTCCGCACCGCACCGACCTTGCGTCGGTGTGCGCGGGCTTCGGTACAAGGCATTCGCTGGTGACACCGGCCGAGCTACCCGCGGCACTGAGCGCTGCCGGCGAGGGCATCGACGTGGTGGAGGTACGCACCGACCGCGCGTCGCTGCGGTCGGTGCACGCCGCCATCAAGGCGCGCCTCTAGACCGATCGGGGCTCTCGGTTCGCCGGAGGTGGGTCAGGGCTTGAGCAGGGTGAACTGCATGACGTCGACGTAGCCCTGCCGGAACAGCTCCGCGCACCCGGTGAGGTACTTCATGTACGTGTCGAACGTTTCCTGCGAGGCGATCTCGACCGCTTCGTCATGTCGGCGCTCCAATGCGGCCGACCAGAGGTCGAGTGTTCGTGCGTAGTGCAGCTGGAGCGGGTGCACCCGGTCGACCGTGTACCCGACACGCTCGGCGCCCTCGACAACCCACTTCGGTTCCGGCAGTTGCCCGCCCGGGAAGATCTCCCGGGTGATGAACCGCGTGAACTCGAGGAGCTTGCGGTCGATCGGCAGACCCTTGTCTCGGATGTCGTGCCGATTGTGACCGACGATGGTGTGCAACAACATTCGACCGCCCGAGGGCAGGAGTGAGAACGACTTCTCGAAGAACGCGTCGTACCGTTCCTTGCGAAAGTGCTCGAACGCGCCGATGCTGACGATGCGGTCCACCGGTTCGTCGAACTCTTCCCATCCCTGCAAGCGCACCGAAGCCCGTTCCGGGGGCCAACCGCGGTCGTCGATGAGCCCTTCGACGTACTCGAATTGATTCTGCGACAACGTGAGTCCCACCGCGTCGACTCCGTACCCCTCCGCTGCCCGCATCACCGTGGCGCCCCATCCGCAACCGATGTCGAGCAGGCGCATGCCCGGCTGGAGATCGCATTTGCCCAGTGCCAGATCGACTTTCGCTCGCTGAGCTTGCTCCAGCGTGTAGTCGTCCTGCTCGAAGTAGGCGCAGCTG
The DNA here is from genome assembly GCF_023051145.1 of Williamsia sp. DF01-3. Classification (NCBI taxonomy): domain Bacteria; kingdom Bacillati; phylum Actinomycetota; class Actinomycetes; order Mycobacteriales; family Nocardiaceae; genus Williamsia; species Williamsia sp. DF01-3. Next base: position 4,514,291 of record NZ_JALKFS010000005.1, on the reverse strand, counting down.
TAGGTCCGCGTCGGATCGAGGAACAACGCGAAGAAGTCGTCCGACAGATCGTAATGAGCCTGGACGTCGTCGAAATAGGGTTTGAGGTCGGCCATGAAAGGTCCAATCAACGAGACTGAGCGACCGCAAGCAACGCCCGAGGGTTTCAGCGCAGCGGCCACTGGTCCCGGGATATTACGGGTAACTCGGTCTCAATGTTGGATGAACAACATTGTTGTCCCGATGAGTCGGCCGTCACACGGTTCGGTGAGGAGGCGGCCGGTGTCGCTATTGTGGCCTGCATGTCCGCTACCGTGCTGCGCCGAGTACAGATCGGACTGCTCACGGTCGGCGTCCTGGTGACCATCATGATGGCCGTGATGGTCGCCGGGTCATACCGAGACGATGCGCTGATCAACGACGACAAGGCGACCGCCGTGGCCGAGGTGGTCAGCGCCAGCCCCACCAAGGCCACCGTCAGCTTCTCGACGCCGGACGGCATCTTCCGCAGTCCCAGGCTCGGGGTGTTCTACCCCGGGCGACTGACCGAGGGGCAGCGGATCAGCATCGAATACTCCTCGACCAACCCCGAGCTCGTTCGGGTGGCCGGACGCGACGCGAGTCTGTCCATCCTGCCCGCGCTGTCGGTACTGGTGTATTCGTGGCTCGCCATCGCGGCGATCATGGTGCTGCTCGCCGAAACACACCGCCGCCGCGCCAATGGACGTTCACCTACGGTTCGGCCTCCGGTCACGGCGTCGCAGACCTCCTGACAGGTCCGGTGCCCACACTGGCACCGTGCGAGTCGCAATCGTCGCGGAGAGCTTTCTCCCGAACATGAACGGCGTGGTGAACTCCGTGCTCCGGGTGGCCGAGCATTTTGAGCGAACCGGGCACGAAGCCATGATCATCGCGCCGGCCCTTCCTCGGTCGGCGTGCAAGGGCAGTGAGCAGTCGCGTGGGCCGGACGAGGTGTCCGGCGCTCCTGTCCACTACATCCCTTCGGTGATGGTCCCGAAGGTCAGTTCACTGCCCGTGGGTGTGCCCGCGCCGTCGATGTTCCGCGCACTCGCCGACTTCGAGCCGGACGTGGTGCACCTGGCCTCGCCGTTTGTGGTCGGGGCCGCGGGGGCCGCCGCAGCACGGCGTCTCGACGTGCCGTCGGTGGCCGTGTTCCAGACCGATGTCGCGGGCTTTGCGGCGAGCTACGGGATGAAACTGGGCACACGCGCTGCCTGGGCTTGGACCCGCAAACTCCACACCGCCTGCGACCGCACTCTTGCGCCGTCCACCGTGTCGGTGAAAGCCCTTCGAGATCACGGGATCCCACGGGTGTTCCAGTGGGGCAGAGGTGTTGATGCCGAGCGGTTCCATCCCGGTCGACGTGACGAATCATTGCGGTCGCGGTGGAGCCCGCAGGGCAAGTTGATCGTCGGTTTCGTCGGCAGATTGGCACCCGAAAAGCACGTCGAGCGCCTCGCGGTGCTGTCGGGGCGTTCGGACGTGCAGCTGGTGATCGTGGGCGGCGGACCCGAGCGCGATCGGCTCGGCAAGCTGATGCCCGACGCGGTGTTCACCGGGGAACTGGGCGGTCTCGACCTCGCTCGCGCCTATGCCAGCCTCGACGTCTTCGTGCACGCGGGCGAACACGAGACGTTCTGTCAGGCGGTGCAGGAAGCCCTGGCCAGTGGGGTTCCCGCGATCGGCCCCGACGCCGGCGGTCCGCGTGACCTGATCACCCACTGTCGGACCGGGTACCTGCTCGGCGTCGAAGACTTCTCGCCCCGGCTCGTCGACGCGATCGCGACCCTGCAGGACAAGAGGACCCGTGACGAGTTCGGCGCCGCAGCCCGGCGCAGCGTGCGCGGACGCACCTGGTCGGCCATTGCTGACCAGCTGATCTGGCATTACGACGACGTCCTCGGCCGCGACGACCTGTTGCGCCGGCGGTCGGCATAGAGGTTCACGGGGACTCTTCTCCAGCCGGTACGGTGGCCGTTATGTCTCGTGCATCGCTGGCCAAGGATCCCGCCGACGTCGCGGCCATGTTCGACGGAGTGGCCGGCCGCTACGACTTGACGAACACGGTCCTCTCGTTCGGTCAGGACAGGGGATGGCGGGTCGCCACCCGCAAGGCGCTTGCCCTCGGACCCGGCGATGTGGTGCTCGATCTCGCCGCCGGCACCGCGGTGTCCACCGAAGAACTCGCCCGCTCCGGCGCGGATTGTGTGGCTGCCGATTTCTCCATGGGCATGCTCAAGGCCGGCGCCCGGCGGTCGGTACCGAAGGTCGGGGCGGACGCGCTGCATCTGCCGTTCGGGGACGAGTCCTTCGATGCCGCGACCATCTCCTTTGGTCTGCGCAACGTGAACGACGTCGACCGGGCGTTCGCAGAACTGTTCCGGGTTCTCAAACCCGGTGGGCGAGTGGTGATCTGCGAGTTCTCCACACCGGTGTTCGCGCCGATGCGCGTGGTCTACATGGAATACCTGATGAAGGCGCTGCCCTCGGTCGCCAGGAAGGTGTCCAGCAATCCGGATGCCTATGTGTACCTTGCGGAGTCGATCCGCGAATGGCCCGACCAGGCCGCTCTCGCGCAGCGGATGAAGTCTGCAGGTTTCGAGCACGTCCGTTGGCGCAACCTCACCTTCGGCATCACCGCGCTCCACCGAGGCATCAAGCCCCGCTAGCCCGGAATTGGTGGGTTCGGGTGAGTCCCACCTGGGCAAACACTCACCCGAACCCACCAAGATCGGGCCCGAGGGTCAGGTGAAAGGCGGGCGGGAGTCGAGTGCGCTGCTGGTCATCCCGGCGACGCGCCAGGCCCGGGCGATCAGGTCTCTGTCGTCCTCGGTGATGAGATTGCCCATCACCCGGACCACCATCGACATCAGCGCCGCCGAGCGGATGCCCGGGCGGCCCAGGACGGGCACCACCCGCGGTACGGTCAGGACGGCAGCGAGTCGTCGGGCCGCGGAGAATGCCAACGCGTACCGTGACCGGAGCAGGTCGGGCCAGAGATCCGAAAGATCCTGCTGGTCAAGTACTTCGACGGCCAGTCGCGCGGTCTCCAGCGCGTAGTCGATGCCCTCGCCGTTGAGTGGGTTGACGCAGGCGGCAGCGTCGCCGATCAGCACCCAGTTGGCTCCTGCGACGTTGCTGACCGCTCCGCCCATCGGCAACAGCGCCGACGCGATGCGCATCGGCTCGCCGCTGAGCCGCCAGTCCTCACGCTGAGAGTTGGTGTAGTGCTCGATGATCGGGCGCAGCGCCATGCTCGCCGGACGTTTGTCCGTCGCAAGAGCACCCACCCCGATGTTGACCAGCCCGGTCTCCGAACCCAGTGGGAAGACCCAGCCGTACCCGGGCAGCAGCTCGGAATCGGTGCCGCGCAATTCCAGGTGCGACCCCATCCAGGGGTCGTTGCAGCGTTCGGACTGCACGTAGGCCCGCGCGGCCACGCCGTAAGCGGTGGTGCGGTGCCACGACCGTCCCAGCGCATTGCCCAACGCCGAGCGCACCCCATCGGCGACGATGAGCTTGTCGACCTTGATCTCCGCGCGACCGTCATCTGTATTGACTTGTACGGCAGTCACTTTGCCGTCGACGACGGTGGCACCGACCGCTTTGGTGCCCGACACCATCGTCGCTCCCGCTTCCACGGCATGAACGCGGATCCGGTCGTCGAGTTCCGTGCGGGCGACAGCGCTGCCGTAATCGGGGAAATGGTCCGACTTCGACGGCCAGCGAACGAGTTGACGTCCGCCCCAGCCCTGCATGTCCAGTCCGAGAATTCGTGGTCCCGAGAACGCGTCGCCGAGGCCGAGGGCGTCGAGTTCGGCGATGGCGCGGGGCGTCAGTCCGTCGCCGCACGTCTTGTCCCGCGGGAACACCGCCGAGTCGAGCAGAGTCACCTCGTATCCCGCCCGGGCTGCCGCATACGCCGCGGCCGAGCCGCCGGGACCTGCGCCGACCACAAGCACCTGGGTGCGTGACGGACATGGGATGGGTGCACTCACCCGGCAAGTATCGCGCACCATTAGGCTCGTCCTATGACAGGAGCTGGTCAGACGTGAAGACGACGTTCGCGGGTCTGGATATGGGTTCGGAAGACTTCGCCGCAGATGTGGGCAGGTCGCTGGAGAGCGTCGAGAAGCTGCTGCTCGAGGAGTTGTCCTCTGGTGAGGACTTCCTGACCGAGGCGGCCACGCATCTGGCCAAGGCCGGCGGCAAACGGTTCCGGCCGATCTTCTCGATCCTGTCGGCCCATTTCGGCCCCAACCCACACGCCCACGAGGTCATCATCTCGGCGACCGTCGTGGAGATGATCCACCTGGCGACGCTGTACCACGACGACGTGATGGACGAAGCCGAGCTGCGGCGGGGTGCCGTCAGCGCCAACAGCCGGTGGGGCAACAGTGTTGCCATCCTGTCCGGGGACTTCTTGTTCGCGCGGGCTTCGCGCCTGGTCTCCACCCTCGGGCCGCACGCCGTCCGCATCATCGCCGACACCTTCGCCGAGCTGGTCACCGGACAGATGCGTGAAACCGTGGGATCGCAGGGCAAGCTCGACCCCGTCGACCACTATTTGAAAGTGGTCTGGGAGAAGACCGGTTCGCTGATCGCGGCCAGTGGCCGGTTCGGGGCGATGTCCTCCGGTGCGGACGAAGAGCAGATCGAACGCCTGTCCCGGCTCGGAGACTCGATCGGGACCGCTTTCCAGGTCAGCGACGACATCATCGACATCAGCTCGGTGGCCGGCGACTCGGGTAAGAACCCGGGAACCGATCTGCGCGAAGGCGTGCACACCCTGCCGGTGCTCTACGCCATCGCAGACCCCGACGAAACCCGGTTGCGCGAGTTGGTCCTCGCCGCCGACGGCACGCCCCGGCCGCTCACCGACGACGCCGAGGTCGCCGAAGCACTCGAACTTCTCAACAAATCGGCGGGCCTGGCCAAGGCCCGAGCCACTCTCCAGGGGTATGCCGACGCGGCCGATGCCGAACTGGCCCAACTCCCCGAGGGGCCCGCACACGATGCGATGAGCTCGCTGGTGCGCTACACCATCGATCGGATCGGCTGACCTGCTCCGCGTCCGGCTCTGACCGGCCTGGGTCGGGAACCGCGAGGTCGGGCCCGATCGTTGTGCTGCCGTGTGTACAGACGGGAGTGATGGATGAGTGGTCATGCCAACGGCCTGAAGACCGTCCTGCTGCTCGGGTTCATGTCGGCGATCATCGTCGGGATCGGGGCAGCGTTTCGCAGTCCCGCCATCCTGTTCGTCGCCGTGGTGGCCGCGGTCGGATTCAACGCCTACATCTACTTCAACAGCGCGAAAATGGCGCTCAAGGCCATGCACGCACAGCCCGTCACAGAGGTGCAGGCGCCGGCGTTGTACCGGATCGTCCGCGAGCTGGCGACGGTGGCGCGTCAGCCCATGCCCGCGTTGTACGTGAGTCCCACCGAGGCGCCGAACGCCTTTGCCACCGGACGTAATCCGAAGAACGCCGCAGTCTGCTGCACCGCAGGAATCCTGCAGATCCTCGACGAGCGCGAACTCCGGGCCGTCCTCGGCCACGAACTGTCACACGTCTACAACCGCGACATCCTCATCTCGTCGGTGGCCGGTGCGATGGCTGCGGTGATCAGCGGCATCGCTAATTTCGCGTTCTTCTTCGGCAGCAACCGTGAGGGCGGCGCCAACCCGATCATGTTGTTGCTCATCACATTTCTGGGCCCGATCGCTGCGACGGTGATCAAACTCGCGGTGTCGCGCTCACGCGAATACCAGGCCGACGCCTCGGGTGCAGAGCTCACCGGCGACCCACTGGCCCTGGCGTCGGCGCTGCGCAAGATCTCCGGTGGGGTGCAGGTCGCCCCGCTTCCGCCGAATCCCGACCTCGCCGCTCAGTCCCACCTGATGATCGCCAATCCGTTCCGGGCCGGCGAGCGGGTGGGCAAGCTGTTCTCCACGCACCCTCCGATGCAGGACCGCATCAGGCGTTTGGAGGAGATGGCCGGCCCGCACCGCTGACGACGTCGAGAAGCCACCACAATCGTCCCGCTGGTGGGAACGCAAGGGGTATGTACCCTCGACGCCCTCCGAGCGGGACGATGTCGGTGCGTTGGACTAGCGGTAATTCACGAACTGCAGGGCGATCTCGAAATCCTTGTTCTTCAGGAGCGAGATCACCGCCTGCAAGTCGTCGCGCTTCTTGCTCGAGACGCGCAGCTCTTCACCCTGGATCTGCGCCTTGACGCCTTTGGGTCCCTCGTCGCGGATCGCCTTGGTGATCTTCTTGGCCTTCTCCGAGTCGATGCCCTGCACGAGGGTTCCGGTGATCTTGTAGGTCTTGCCCGAAGCGACGACCTCGCCGGCGTCAAAAGCCTTCAAAGAGATGTCGCGCCGGATGAGCTTCTCCTTGAAGACCTCCAGGCCCGCCTGGGCGCGCTCCTCGGCGTCGGAGGTGATCACGATGTTCTCTTCACCCGACCACTCGATCTTGGTGTTGGTGCCCCGGAAGTCGTACCGCTGCGACAACTCTTTCGCCGCCTGATTGAGGGCGTTGTCGACTTCCTGCCGATCGAGCTTGCTGACCACGTCGAACGATGAATCTGCCATAACCGACAAGCCTAGTCGCCACCCTCGGCAACGATGGGCCCGATGGTCTCCGGGGCCGAAACAGGCGGCCGTACGCAGGGCATTTGTGCTCAGGGGCCATGCCCGTTGTATTCTTTGCGGCGTTGCTTTCCGCCGGTCCAAAAGACTACGGAAAGTAGCCCGGCAGGTTGCCCGAGCGGCCAAAGGGAGCGGACTGTAAATCCGTCGCGCAAGCTACATAGGTTCGAATCCTATACCTGCCACAGCACCAGAAGACGGCCTCGAGCTGGGTCCTCCGGCCCGAGGTCGTTTGGTGCGGCGAGACAACTACACAGGCGATTTGGCGTGCACCAGCGCCGCTGTGTAATCTCGTTAAGGCTCTTCGTGCGTTGCCAGGTAGGCAGCACATGGAAAGCGAACGCCCCCTTAGCTCAGTCGGTAGAGCGTTTCCATGGTAAGGAAAAGGTCGACGGTTCGATTCCGTCAGGGGGCTCGCTGGACTCAGATCCTGGGCAGCGGCGCAGCTGATGCCAGACGCGCTGTCGGACCTGGAATCGGGGCCATGGCGGTGTAGCTCAGTTGGTTAGAGCGAACGACTCATAATCGTTAGGTCGCCGGTTCGAGTCCGGCCATCGCTACGAAGTGTCGTCTCCGACGACGCGCTACGAAGTGTCGTCTCCGACGACGCGCTACGAAGTGTCGTCTCCGACGACGCCGCTACGAAGTGTCGTCTTGCGACGATGCGCCACAAGTACCGCCTCACGGTGGTACACCACACGATCCACCTGAAAGGCAATCCCGTGGCCTCCTCAACAGACGTGCGCCCCAAGATCACCTTGGCCTGCGAGGTTTGCAAACACCGCAACTACATCACCAAGAAGAACCGCCGCAACGATCCCGATCGCCTCGAGATCAAGAAGTTCTGCCCGAACTGCGGCAAGCACCAGAATCACAAGGAATCGCGCTAACTCCCACGCCGGGCGGCCGTTCGAGGCCGCCTGCGCAGCGGGGGCCACTGCGGCACCCCAAACGAAGTCGGCCCTCCTCGCCGACGGTTTGTCCGGGAGTAGCCACGGCACCCGCGGCGCGGCCCACATCGACAAGCCGCCGGAGTCGACGAAAAGTCGAAAGTCAGAGGTCGGTTTAGTGACGAACGTGAGCGAAGCCCAAGCTGCCGAGCGCATCCAGGCGATCCGGGACGGCGTCAAGCTGACCCCCGAAGAAATCGCCGAACACACGCAGGCGCTGGTGGGGTACAAGTACACCGTCGACGACTACTACGAGGTCGGCCGCGAGAAGGTGCGCGAGCATGCCCGCGCCGTACAGGACACCAACCCCGTCCACTGGAACGAGGCCAAGGCCCGTGAGATGGGCCACGACACTCTCGTCGCCGCGCCCACGTTCGTATCCGTCCTCGGGATCATCGCCCAGCGGCGCCTCTTCGAAGACGTCATCACCGGCTACGACCTCTGGCAGATCATGCAGAGCGATCAGCGGCTGGTGTTCCACCGGCCCATCAAGGTCGGCGACCACCTGATCTGCGACGTGTCCCTCGACTCGTTCCGGCAGATGTCGGGCACCGACCTGATGGTGACCAAGAACGTCGTCTGGAATCAGCACAACGAGCCCGTGATGACCACGTGGACGAGCCTTGCCGCGAGGGCCGCCATCGAGGTCGACCCCGCGCTGGTCGACAAGATCGAACACGTGATGATGAGCGAGCCCCCCGGCATCGACCCGGGCAAGACCGTCAACGGCCCGTTCGCCCGCTACACCGACCCGGACCCGGCTGTTGATCCAAAGCCTTATGCCGCAATCGATTTCGACACGCTGACGGTCGGGCAAGAACTCCCCGCGCGGACATTCAAGCTCACCCGCGGAAACCTGATCAACTACGCCGGTGTGGCAGGCGATCCCAACCCGATCCACTACAGCGACGAGGTCGCCAAGGTGGCCGGTCTGCAGGACGTGGTGGCCCACGGCATGCAGACCATGGGTCTCGGAGCCAGTTTCATCGGTGAGTTCATCGGCGACCCGGGGGCCATCTACGAATACAACGTGCGGTTCACCAGCCCGGTGTACGTGCCGGCCGACGACTTCGCGGCCGTCGACTTCACCGGCAAGGTGAAGTCGCTTGATCCCGACACCCGCCGCGGCCAGATCTCGATCGTTGCCAAGCAGGGTGACCGCAAGATTTTCGGACGAGCACTCGTCAGTGTGCAGTTCAATTGATCGTCGGTACGGATGACCTGCGGTTTCCGCGGGTCAACACCGAGTTGGAGTTCAACCCGCCCGGTGACGTACACTTCAATAGTCTGAGTTCTACTCACACTCGCGCGCTGCCCTGAGGGTGGCGCGTTGGTTTTGTGTAGTGCAGACACCGGGTCGACGTGGCCTCGAGACCATCGCAAGGTGGTCACCGAGTAACTCGCCGTCCCAAAGGGGCGTAGCTCAACTGGCAGAGCAGCGGTCTCCAAAACCGCAGGTTGCAGGTTCAAGTCCTGTCGCCCCTGCCCTTGACGGTGTGCACGTCGGCACCTCAGGGCACCCGATGTCAGCTGTTCGGTGCCCAGGCACATCGCCTGCCGCCGAACATCCGACTTCAGCCACGAGAGGATCAAGTTGAGCAAGCGCGACCGTGCCGAACGCGCCAAGAGCGCGGCCGAGTCGAACGACGAGGTCGAGGTCGACACCTCAGTCGACGGCGAAGCCGGTTCGGTGGACGAGTCCGATGCTGAGAACGTCTCCGACGGGGACACTCAGACGGCGGCTCGCCCGACGGGTAAGCGTTCGCCGCGTGGCAAACGGACGAATCTGACGAAGAGCGACGACGACGATTCAGCGGGATCGGCCGTCGCCACCAAGGAAAAGACCAAAGACAAAAAGAAAGACGGCAAACGCAAGCGAGTCCGGCCCGAGGACAGCCACAATCCCTTCATCCGGTTGTGGATCTTCCTCAAGCAGGTTGTCAGCGAGCTGAAGAAGGTCATCTGGCCTACTCGCAAGCAGCTGATTCAGTACACGATCGTCGTGCTGATCTTCGTGATCATCATGGTCGCGTTCATCTCCGGGCTGGATCTGGGCTTCGCAAAGGCCGTTTTGTGGCTGTTCGGGTAATCACCCGCACGGCCGCTTCGAGGAAAGGGAGCGTGGGCTGCAGTGAGCACCCCCGAGAACGACGCTGAGATCAGCGAGACCGAAACCGACGTCACCGATCAGACGGTCGGTGATTCGGAGGCTGTTGACAGTGGCATCTCCGACCCCGAAGCGCCGGCTGATTCCGACAGCAGCGACCAAGATGTTGCGGACGAGACCGACCAAGACGCCTCCGGCGAGGACGCGGCCCCCGAGGTCGTCGAACCCGAGGAAGAAGAGGACCCGGTCGAGGCCCTCAAAAAGTCCCTCAAGCGTGCGGCAGGCGACTGGTACGTGATCCACTCCTACGCCGGTTACGAGAACAAGGTGAAAGCCAACCTCGAGACCCGCGTGCAGAACCTGGACGTGGGCGACTACATCTTCCAGGTCGAGGTGCCCACCGAAGAAGTCACCGAGATCAAGAACGGCCAGCCCAAGAAGGTCAACCGCAAGGTGCTGCCGGGTTACATCCTCGTGCGCATGGACCTCAACGACGAATCGTGGGGCGCGGTGCGCAACACCCCGGGCGTCACGGGCTTCGTGGGATTGACGTCGCGTCCTTCGCCGTTGTCCATGGATGACGTGCTCAAGTTCCTGCTGCCCCGTGCCGAGCCGAAGAAGTCGTCGGCGAAGTCCGGCAGCGACGCCGGTTCCGACCTGGCTGCCGCCTCTGCACCGGTTGTCGAGGTCGACTTCGCGGTCGGCGAGTCGGTCACCGTCATGGACGGCCCGTTCGCGACGTTGCCCGCATCGATCAGCGAGGTCAACGCCGAGCAGCGCAAGGTGAAGGTGCTCGTCTCGATCTTCGGTCGCGAGACCCCGGTCGAACTCGCCTTCAACCAGGTCGAGAAGATCTAAGACTTTCGCGTCTCCAGCGGGCGCGAAACCGGGCTGACGGAGTGTTGTCAGCCCAAACGCAATCAATCAGAAACAGGGAAAAGGATGCCCCCAAGAAGAAAAAGAAGCTGTCCGGGATCATCAAGCTTCAGATCCAGGCCGGCGCAGCCAACCCCGCACCCCCGTGGGTCCGGCACTCGGCCAGCATGGCGTGAACATCATGGAGTTCTGCAAGGCGTACAACGCCGCGACAGAAAGCCAGCGCGGCAATGTCGTGCCCGTGGAGATCTACGTTTACGAAGATCGCTCCTTCGACTTCAAGTTGAAGACCCCGCCGGCTGCCAAACTGCTGCTGAAGGCCGCCGGTCTGCAGAAGGGTTCCGGAGAGCCGCACAAGACCAAGGTCGGCAAGGTCACGATGGACCAGGTCCGCGAGATCGCCAAGACCAAGCAGGAAGACCTCAACGCCAACGACGTTGAGCAGGCCGCCAAGATCATCGCCGGAACCGCCCGCTCCATGGGCATCACGGTCGAGGCCTGAGTCTCTTCCTCGAACAGACATCACGTGGGAGGGCCGGCTCGGTCCGCACCACCAACCCGCATACGTTGCGGAGAAAGACAGAGCAAACATGAGTAAAACCAGTAAGGCCTACAAAGCCGCTGCGGAAAAGGTCGACAAGTCCAAGCTCTACAGCCCGCTGGAGGCTGCAAAGCTTGCCAAGGAGACCGCTTCCACCAAGACCGACGCAACCGTCGAGGTCGCCGTCCGTCTCGGCGTCGATCCCCGTAAGGCAGACCAGATGGTGCGCGGCACCGTCAACCTGCCCCATGGCACCGGCAAGACCGCCCGCGTCATCGTGTTCGCCGCCGGCGACAAGGCCAACGAGGCCGTCGCCGCCGGAGCCGACGAAGTGGGCGCCGAGGATCTGATCGAGCGGATCCAGGGCGGCTGGCTCGACTTCGACGCCGCGATCGCCACCCCTGACCAGATGGCCAAGGTCGGCCGGATCGCGCGTGTCCTCGGACCGCGTGGCCTGATGCCGAACCCGAAGACGGGCACGGTCACCACCGACGTGACCAAAGCCGTCAACGAGATCAAGGGCGGAAAGATCAACTTCCGCGTCGACAAGGCAGCCAACCTGCACTTCGTCATCGGCAAGGCTTCCTTCGACGAGAAGAAGCTGGTCGAGAACTACGGCGCGGCCGTCGACGAGATCCTGCGTTCGAAGCCGTCAGCAGCCAAAGGCCGGTACCTGAAGAAGGTCACCGTTTCGACCACCACCGGACCGGGCATCCCGGTGGATCCTGCGGTGAACCGCAATTACCTCGAAGAGGACTGACTTACTCTTTCAGGCTGAGCATTACAGTGCCGGGACTCCGTAACGGGGTCCCGGCACTGTGCATTTGGCTCGCTGGCGCTCGCGGGCGGATGGCCTTCCTCGCGTCGTCTTCCCTCGTCTTCGCATCGCTGCGCTCGCTCATCCTCAGTCCAGACGACGCGGGCCATCCGCCGGGCGGTGTCGCTTTGCTGCGCTCGCTCGGGAGGTGTGCCCCTGAAATCTGACAAAACTCAGGGGACCGAGGGAGATACTCCCTCGGCCCCCTCGGATCAAACAGTTTTCGGGGCGGAGATCAGACCTTTGCGGTCTTCATCGCTTCGGCGGTGAGCTCGAGAGAACGGATACGTCCCGCACTGGTCACCGACTGGTGGGCCACGATGACCTCATCGGCCTGAGCCAAGTCGGCGAAATCCTCCAAGAAGCCGCGGACGTCCGCACCCGTGCCGACGCCGGTGTACTTCATCATGTGGGCGATACCGCGGCCCTCGCGCGTGGTGAGGAACGCATCGATCTCCTCATCGGTGTATTCGGGTGTCGACGGCCCGCGGGTGATGAACATCCGCACCCGGATCCGACGCAGCGCCTCGAAGTCCCTCGCCGCCTCGTCGGCGTCCTCGGCGGCGACAACGTTCGCGCCCGCGATCACGTAGGGCTCCGACAGCTGAGCCGAGGGCTTGAACTCGCGGCGATAGAGCGTCACCGCCTGCTCCAGCGCATCGGGCGAGAAGTGCGACGCAAAGGCGTAGGGGAGCCCGAGCGCAGCGGCCAGTTGAGCGCCGAACAGTGACGAGCCCAAGATGTACAGCGGTACGTCCGTGCCCGCGCCGGGAACGGCTTGAACACCGGGGATCCGAGACTGTCCGCGCAGGTAGGCCTGCAATTCGAGGACGTCCTGCGGGAAGCTCTCGGCCGAGCTGTGGTCTCGGCGCAGCGCGCGCATCGTTGCCTGGTCGCTGCCGGGTGCGCGACCCAGACCCAGATCGATGCGGCCGGGATGCAGCGTCTCCAAGGTTCCGAACTGCTCGGCGATCGTCAACGGCGCGTGATTGGGGAGCATGATGCCGCCGGCACCCAGACGGATGGTCTCGGTGTGCGCGGCGATATGAGCGATCAGGACGCTGGTGGCCGATGACGCGATCGACTCCATGTTGTGGTGCTCGGCGTACCAGACTCGCTTGTAGCCGTTGCGTTCTGCGGCCTGGGCCAGCGCAACACTCGCTTCGAAGCTCGCGCGAGCGGACTCGCCGGGCGCAATCGGTGCAAGATCGAGAATCGACAGGGTCAAGGACATAGACGGGCCTTCTTCACTGCTGGAAAGTAGTCATCACGCGAAATAGTTGTACGTGTGCAACAACGCTTGAGCGCGTCACTACCTTCCCGAAACCGATCAAAACCTGCCCGGCCTACCTAGTCTGCGCAGCCAGAGCGGTGTCAGGGTCGTTCGCGTTCGACCACCCGGCCCGGCAGACCCCATTCGGTCCGGCCCAGGCGACTGACCGGAGCGAGCCGAGTGAAGTCCGGATGGCCATCGGCGGCCGCGACAGCGGGATCAACCGTCACCGCGACCACCCGCCCCATCACCACCTGAGAGTTGCCAACCTCGATGATCTGGTGGAGTTCGCATTCGATGGCCACCGGGCTGTCGCGGACCCTCAGGCAGTCGACGACCATGGCCGGTGCCGAGGCGACGCCCACAGCGGTGAACTCGTTGACGTCCTCGGCGAAGCCGGCCGATGTGGCATTGACCTGGTCCATCATCGACTCCGTGGCGATGTTGACGACAAACTGACCGGTGGCCGCCGCATTGTCCGCGCTGTGTTTGCCGCCGACCGCCGTGAACTGCACAACCAACGGATCGGTGGAACTGACGGAGAAGAAGCTGAACGGTGCGAGGTTGTCCACGCCCTCGGCGCTGCGCGAGGACACCCAGGCGATCGGCCGCGGGACGATCGCGGCGGTGATCAGCTTGTAGAAGTCACGCGTGGAGGTGTTGGAGTGGTCGAAGAGCGTTCGACCGGCCAGGGTTTCGTCGAGATCTCGGTTCACCTGTCCAGCATTCCACCAGCCGAACGACGGCGTTGTGCGGCTGGTGTCCTGCGCTCAGACGCGGCTCATCCGGCTCCCACCCGGTAGACGCTCTGGGTCATCCCGTTGCCGAGGGTCGTGGTGCGCACGTGATCGAGCGGGATGTCGTGATCGATCGTGCCGAACAAGGGCAGGCCGGATCCGATGATCACTGGGGCAGTGGTGATCGTGATCTCGGTGATCAGACCCCGCTGGAGAAAGCTGGTGATCAGACGGCCGCCGTCGGCATAGACATGGCGGACACCCTCGTTGTGGGCAGCGTCGAAGAACTCGTCCAGACCGCGGTGCACGGAGATACGGTCGTCGGCTCCTGGCTCGAGGGTTGTACTGAGCACGAACACGCGCATTCCCTCGTACGGCCACGTGTCGAAACTGCACCCGACCTCATATGTGTTGCGGCCCATGACAATCGCGTCCGTGGTCGCGATGAAGGCGTCGTAACCGGTTTCGCCGAGGTTCTCGTCGCGACTCAACAGCCAATCGATGCCGCCGTCGGTGCGGGCGATGTAACCGTCGACGCTGGTGGCGATGAACACCGCCCCGGTGACAGGGCTCGGTGCGGGGGAAGGGGACGTGGTCATTGGTGTCCTTTCATGTCCAGGTGGTGATGAGTCGGTCGAACTCGTCTCCGAGGGTGTCGATGAGGGAGCCGTGCGGTTGCACGGTCCAGCCGAGGAACGTGCCCTCCAGCAGTGCGAACAACGTTCGGGCTGCGGCCGGTGGAAGAGGCGCGCCGGGTAGTTCACCGCTTTCGACCGCCCGGGCGATGACGGCGTGCAGTTGTCGGCGCTTCTTGTCCCAGCCGACAGCGAGCAGCCGGGTCAGTTCCGGATCGCCGAGATCCATCGCCAGGGAGGAGACGTGGTTGCCGGCCTGGTCGGGATCGTCGCTGTCGGTGTAGGACTCGACCGACAATCGGCGAAGCGCCGCGAGGATCGGTTCGCCCGGGCGTCCGGCGTCGTCGAGATCTATTGCATCGACCCAGCGTTGCGACGACGCGATGAGCAATTCGCGTTTGGAACCGAAGCGCTTGACGAAGGTCGCCGCCGAGACTCCGGCCTCCCGGGCTGCCATCTCGAGGGTGAACCGTGCCGAGCCGGTCCGCGACAGAACGGCGTCGGCTGCATCGAGCAGGTGATCATCGGAGTTCACTCGGGGACGCGCCACGCAGTTAGTAAATCACTATTTCCTAATTCTGCCAACGCGTTGGTCTGTCCACAGATGCTGCGTTGTGCACATGACGTGGCCGCGGGGCGGGGGAGCAGTCACACCGACGCCTTAGGGTTGTGAGCGTGCAAGACGACAAACTCCTGACCCGCATCTCCGGTTTGCTCAGGCAGGCAGAAGGCACCGACAACGAACACGAGGCGCAAGCCTTCATGCAGGCGGCGCAACGGTTGGCCACCGCGGCGTCCATCGATCTGGCCGTGGCGCGGGCCCATGGGAAGCCCGAACAGCGCACGTCCCCGGTGCAACGCAACATCGCGATCGGAACGGCCGGTAAGAGAGGGCTGCGCACATACGTCCAGCTCTTCGTGGCCATCGCCCACGCAAACGACATCACCTGTGACGTCGCGAGCAACTCGACGTTTGTCTACGCCTACGGATTTCCCGGCGACATCGACACCTGTGAGGCGTTGTACAGCTCGCTGGTGGTCCAGATGGTCGCCGCCAGCGACAACTATCTGAAGTCGGGTGCGTACAAAGGCGAGACCTTTGCTCGTGTGGTCACCGAACGCCGCGGCTGGGTACAGCGCAGGGTGGTCGAGGAGAAGCCGCTGTCGCCGATCACTGCCCGGCTGAACTTCCAGTCGGCGTTCGCCGAACGGATCGGCAAGCGCTTGACGCAAGCCCGCGACGAGGCGCGTGCGGCTGCGGTCGCCGCCGACGGGGGCCGTTCCGACTCGGGAACGGCGCTGGTCCTGCGGAACAAAGAGGTAGAGGTCCGGGATTTCCACAAGGAGACGTCCACCGCACGGGGCACCTGGCGGTCTCAGAGTGCGTCGGCCGGCTACTCCGAGGGCGCGCGGCGGGCAGGGGACCGGGCCGGACGCCGGGCACGTATCGGCCAGGACAACCAGTTGGGTGCTGCACGTGGGGCCCTGGAGGCGTGAGTGGGCGTGCTGAACCGTGAGTGGGCGCGTTGACGCAGCGTGACAGCCAGCGTTCGGCCTTGTACTCCGCAGAAGCGCTGGTGCACAACGTTTTCGAGCGTGCCGCACGCGGTGGCTCCACTCTGGAGATCGCCGGCACCTCGGTGACACTGCCTCCGGAGGCTCGGTTCGGCTCGGTCGACTCGGTACGCGACTACGTGGACCGGGTGCTGTCGCTGGACAGCGTGACCGACAGGTTCCCGCGGGCCGCGGTTCCGGTAAGGGTTCGATCCCGCCGGGGGCAGCGCGAAGCCCACTACGAGTACCGGTCAGCCGAAGACGACGGCGTGATCGCGGTACCCGATGCAGCCGAAGGGCGCTGGGCGATGCGCGAGCTGGTGGTGCTCCACGAGATCGCCCACCACCTGAGCCCGGGGTCTGCGCAGGACAAGCACGGCCCACGATTCGCGGGCACCCTCATCGACCTCGTCGGTCTGGTGCTCGGACCTGAAGCCGCACTGATCTACCGGGTGACCTTCGGCGACAGCGGTATCGCGGTCGGTTGAGAGTCTTGCCCGACTACCAGCCTGGCTCGCCCGCCGCCAGGAACGTGAGGTGGCTCTGGTGGAACGGGTCGAGAACGATTCTCTGCGAACGGAATCCGGACTTCACCAGATCGGGCACCACGGCAAGGAAACGGGGCATGCTCGCCGCATAGACGTCGACCCGCAGCCGATGCCCGACGTCCAGTAGCGCATCTGTGGACACCAGGTCGATGTCGAGGTCGATGGGTACGTTCGGGATCACCTTCAGCTTGCGTTTGCGGCTGAGTGGGTGGTGGGCGACGAGCAGCGAGCCGTCCTCGGCGTAATCGCTGAGCTCTGGGTCCAGAGACCGGTTGGACGCGGTCAGTGAGCCGTTGGTGAGCACGGTCGAGGTGCCGTCCGGCGCAACATCATTGAGGGTCACCGCCCACAGGGCGTCGCTCCCGGCGCAGGTTGCGTGCAGGTGCAGATTGAGTGCGCCGGAGATCTGTACCTGTTCGGTGACCGGCGCCGTGGTGAACGAGAGCGCGCCCCGTTCCTGGAACCGGGCATCGGTGGTGAACGCCTTGCCGAGGACCATGGTGGCGCCGGCGGTCACCTGTGTCATGTCCCGGGAGATGAAGCCGCGCACACCCGGCTTCACCTTCAGTTCGGCGCGCGAGGTGTTCGCCTCGGCCCCCAGACTGCCGTCGTGCACACAATGCCCGGCGGTGTCCGAGCCGTCGGGCGACAGGTACAGCCGCCGAACCCGCGCCTCGGGGCGGGGGAAGCTCTGGCCCGAGGTCCACATACCGCCCTGTTGCTGCAGGGTCACCGGGCCGTATTCGTCCACGCCGTTGTCGAGGCCCTTGAGCCACTTGTCGAACCATGCGCGTTCGAGCACGTCGACGCGCGGCGGGCTGACCCGGCCGCCGAAGCCGAGCCCGGCATCGAGGTGGTAGCCGTCGGCCATGATCAGCTGCTTCTGCCCGGGCGGCAGGTTGAGCTGGTTGTAGATGCGGGTAGCGCTGCGGCCGAACAGGTCGTGCCACCCACCGAAGACGAATGTCGGAGCGGTGATCTCGTCGATCTTGGGGTCGCGCTCATCGAAATAGGGATCGTCGTAGATCCGCGGGTCGCGGCCGGTGAGGAAACCCCACGCCAGCGAGCCGATCTCGGTGGCGGGGGAGCCGACCCGGTCCTTCAGCCATCGGACGCCGTTGGTGCTGAGGGCATCACCCACTGCTGTGGACGGGTTGGGCAGCCACTTGAGCAGATTCACTGCGGAGAGCCAGATCGGGATGAACGCCGACGGCGCACCGCCGGTGATGTAGATGTCGCGGACGATGTCCTCACATCCCTCGATGGCGAACACCGCCTTGAGGTGCGGTGAGCCGTTGCCGGCGGCCTGCAGCGAATTGATCGCGGAGTACGACCAGCCGGCCATCCCGATGTTGCCGTTGCTCCAGCTCTGCGCAGCGGCCCAGTCGATGACCTCGATGGAGTCGCGTTGCTCGCGTTCTCCGAGGATCTGCCAGCGTCCGTGCGAGGCGCCGGTACCCCGGACGTCGACCACAAGCTGGGTGTATCCGCTCTGCACGAGCTTGCGGTTGATGCCGAAGACGTCGAGGGCACCACCTGACAGAGGGGGAGGGGAAGGCGATGGGTGGCCTGGTCGATCGCGTCGAGCAGGGCACGGTTGTACGGGTTGATGGTCACCACCGTCGGCAACGGTGTCTGCACGGGTTCGCCCGACATCTTCACCGGTCGTACGAGGGTGGCTCGCAATCGGACGCCGTCGGACATGGTCAAATCCAGCGAACGGTCGATCGTCACCTTGGGGAACGCGGGACGGCCGTCGACCTGTTCGCGCCACCAACGGGCATTGGCGCCGCCGGTCGGGTCGCCGAACGGAAGGGTTGGCGCAGAGTGTGGAACCGCGCTCATCCGCGGCTCGGTGTTCTCGAACGGGTTGATCTGGTAGACCACGGCGTTCCCCTCTCTGCGTCGAGCGAGGCCACGTCTTCCGGTGAAACCCCGTCTGAACAGGGCACATCCCGAAAACTGCGGCAACACTCCGTCGTGCTGCGGTACCGGGTGGGTCAGAAGGTATTCGTGACCGACCTCACACCGGATGGTTTGATTCAATGTAGCCGAGCGGGTGATCGGTCGCGACTCTCGGGCCAGAACAGCCGCCGGTCCTTCACCCCGATGTGCCTGATTTGTGATCCGGTCCGTCGTGCCGGTACTGTTGGACCTTGGTGTTCGCAGGTCATCGGCCTGCGAGCGTCAGTTCAACCAGAGACCGTTGGTCACCGGTACGCATCGCGCGACCGGCCGAAGGCCCGACACACGTCGGCGGCCCACGCAGGGAGAACGAGGATTCGCTTTCGAAGCGGCGTCAAAGCCGCTTTGCTCGTGTGCGCCCCGTGCCCTGTGCCGGGGCGTTTGTCGTTGGTGGGGCCCGCGGCCGATCGTACGAGTCGGACGAGGTGCCAACCGACACGTCATGAGAGGAGGCGAAGTATGGCAAATAGTGAAAAGGTCACCGCGGTTGCGGAGATCACCGAGCAGTTCAAGGGAGCCACTGCGGCAGTCGTCACGGAATACCGTGGCCTGACCGTCAAGCAGATCTCCGAGCTGCGTCGCTCACTGGGCGAAGGCGCTGTTTACTCCGTCGCCAAGAACACCCTGGTCAAGCGCGCTGCTGCTGATGCGGGCGTGGCCGGTCTGGACGAGCTGTTCACTGGTCCCACCGCAATTGCCTTCATCGAGGGCGAACCCGTGGTGGCTGCCAAGGCGATCAAGAATTTCGCCAAGGACAACAAGGCTCTCATCATCAAGGGCGGGTACATGGACGGCCGTGCGCTGTCCGTGGACGAGGTCAATCAGATCGCCGACCTTGAAACACGCGAGATTCTCCTTGCAAAGCTCGCCGGTGCCATGAAGGGCAACTTGGCAAAGGCCGCGGGTCTGTTCAGTCAGCCCGCTTCGCAGGTCGCACGTCTTGCGGCCGCACTGCAAGAAAAGCAAGCCGCGGGCGCACCCGCAGAAGCGGCCGAATAAACCCCCAAAACCCTCCTGCGGTCGCATCATCGCGCGCCCGCAGGAAAGACAGAAAGGATTGCCACCATGGCAAAGCTCTCCGCTGACGAGCTCATCGATCAGTTCAAAGAACTCACCCTGCTGGAACTCAGCGACTTCGTGAAGAAGTTCGAAGAGGTCTTCGAGGTCACCGCTGCTGCTCCGGTCGCCGTTGCTGCCGCCGGTGCACCCGCCGCCGCTGAAGCCGCTGTCGAGCAGGACGAGTTCGACGTCGTCCTCGAATCGGCCGGCGACAAGAAGATCCAGGTCATCAAGGTCGTCCGCGAGGTCGTCTCCGGACTGGGTCTGAAGGAAGCCAAGGATCTCGTCGAGTCGGCTCCCAAGGCGATCCTCGAGAAGATCGACAAGGATGCCGCCGAGGCTGCCAAGACCAAGCTCGAAGAAGCCGGCGCCAAGGTCTCGGTCAAGTAAAACAAGCACGTCACCAGCGATTGTTGATCCCGGTGCAGGGGTCGATCGCTACACAACGATGGCCCGTAGCGACAGCTACGGGCCATCGTTGTGTCCCGGGGAGGGTGTTGGCGGCGATATCGGGGCGCCGACGGCCCTGGCTACTGACGAGTAGAACCCGCTCCGACCTGGATTTGCGTCGGAAGCAAAAAGTTTTTACGGTGATCCAAGTTACTCGCGAGTAACTGATCGTTCGGTCTACCTGCGGCGATTCAGAAGGAGCCGTCCGGCAGGTGGAGCGACGGCGGTGCGACGAATCTGAGAAAGATCGACAGCTCGTATATTCGTCACGCTGTGTGCGTTAGAGTGAGCCGAACCACAGGCTCCGCGCGGGGGCGGACTTCGTTTTGGAGGGACTAAATCAGTGGGCGTTGAGGTCAGTGTCGAGAATCTGACGAAGTCGTTCGGCTCGCAGAACATTTGGCGTGATGTGTCGCTGACTCTCCCGATGGGTGAGGTGAGCGTGTTGCTCGGCCCGTCAGGTACCGGTAAGTCGGTGTTCCTGAAGTCGTTGATCGGTCTGCTCCATCCCGAGCAGGGCTCGGTCATCATCGACGGCACCGACATCACCAAGTGCTCCAGCCGCGAGCTGTACGAGATCCGCAAGTTGTTTGGTGTCCTCTTTCAGGACGGCGCCCTGTTCGGGTCGATGAGCCTGTTCGACAACATCGCCTTCCCGCTTCGTGAGCACACGAAGAAGAAGGAAGACGAGATCCGCCAGATCGTGATGGACAAGATCGAGCTGGTGGGTTTGACGGGTGCGGAGAACAAGCTTCCGGGCGAGATCTCCGGCGGTATGCGCAAGCGTGCCGGCCTGGCCCGTGCCTTGGTCCTGGACCCGCAGATCATCCTGTGCGACGAGCCGGACTCCGGTCTGGACCCGGTCCGTACCGCGTATCTGTCGCAGCTGTTGATCGACATCAACGCGCAGATCGACGCCACGATCCTCATCGTGACCCACAACATCCAGGTCGCCCGGACTGTCCCGGACAACATCGGCATGCTGTTCCGTAAGGAGCTGGTGATGTTCGGTCCGCGTGAGGTGCTGCTGACCTCGGACGAGCCGGTGGTGGATCAGTTCCTCAACGGTCGCCGCATCGGACCCATCGGTATGTCCGAGGAGAAGGACGACGCTCAGCAGCGCCGCGAGCAGGAGATGGTCGATGCCGGCCATTCCGACGGTGGCACCGCCGAGGACGTGCGGGGCATCGTCCCGCAGCTGCAGGCCACACCCGGACTGCCCGAACGCAAGGCGGTCGGACGCCGGCAGGCCCGTGTCCGCGAGATCCTGCACACCTTGCCCGAACCCGCTCAGAAGGCAATCGAGGAGAGCTTCCTCGAAGAGGAGCGGGCACAGGAAAACGGACGCGAGGCTGCGCGTAAGACCCAAAAGGTGGGTGCCGGTTCAGGTTCCGCCTCCACATCATCCTCCTACGACGACTCCAGTTACCAGGGCTCGGACGCTCAGACAGAGCAGTTCCCCGCATACCGCGCCGGTGACAAGGCTCTCTAGATGACAAGTGCCACCACACGTGGCGTCGACAGGGTGGCGAAAGCCGGCTCCGGGGCACTTTCTCAGACCGGCAACATCGTCCAACTGTTCATCGACGTCGCACGCCAGACTTTCGTGCGCCCTTTTCAGTGGCGCGAGTTCATCCAGCAGGCCTGGTTCATCGCCAGCGTCACGATTTTGCCGACGGCGCTTGTCGCCATCCCGTTCGGCGCCATCGTCTCGCTGCAGACCGGGTCGCTGATCCGCCAGCTCGGTGCCGAGTCCTTCACCGGTGCAGCCAGCGTCCTGGTGGTCATCCAGCAGGGTGCGCCGCTGGTGACCTCGCTGTTGGTCGCGGGCGCGGCAGGATCAGCCGTGGCTGCGGACCTCGGCGCCCGCACCATTCGCGAAGAGATCGACGCGATGGAAGTGCTCGGCATCAATCCCGTTCAGCGACTTGTGGTTCCGCGAGTGCTCGCCATGGTCTTGGTCGCCGTGCTGCTGTGCGGGTTGGTCTCCGTGGTCGGTATCGGCGGCGGTTACTTCTTCAACGTGATCATCCAAGACGGAACGCCCGGTGCGTATCTGGCCTCGTTCAGTGCGCTGGCCCAGTTGCCCGACATCTACGTCGCCGAGGTGAAGGCTGCCGTCTTCGGTGTGATCGCCGGCGTGGTCGCTGCCTACAAGGGCCTGCACCCCAAGGGTGGCCCGAAAGGCGTTGGTGATGCGGTCAATCAGAGTGTCGTCATCACATTTTTGTTGTTGTTCTTTGCGAACTTGATCATCACCGCGGTCTACTTGCAGATCGTTCCCGCCAAGGGTTCATAGGAGGACTTCGGAAGTGACCATCGCCAAAGGTCGGGGAGACCTGGGATATCGGGCGGCCAAAGTCGCACGTGTTCCTCTGCGCGTCCTCGACGGCGCGGGCGACCAGATGTCGTTCTATGGCCGCGCGATCGGCTGGTCGCCGCGCACCATTCGCCGTTACCCCAAAGAACTGCTCCGGCTTCTCGCCGAGGTGGCATTCGGATCCGGTGGACTTGCGGTCATCGGCGGCACCATCGGCGTGATGGTGTTGATGTCGGGGTTCACCGGTGTCGTCGTCGGTCTGCAGGGTGCCAACGCCCTCGATCAGCTCGGGTCCCAGGCGCTCACGGGCTTCCTGGCGGCCTACGCCAACACCCGCGAGGTCGCCCCGCTCGTCGCCGGACTGGCCCTGTCGGCAACTGTCGGTTGTGGTTTCACCGCTCAGCTCGGCGCCATGCGCATCTCCGAGGAGATCGACGCACTCGAGACCATGGCGGTCCCGTCCATTCCGTTCCTGGTCACCACTCGCGTGCTCGCCGGCTTCATCGCCGTCATCCCGCTGTACGTGCTGGGCTTGTTGTCGGCCTACTTCGCCTCCCGGCTGATAGCCACGCAGTTCACCGGGCAGTCGTCCGGCTCCTACGACCACTACTTCAATCTCTTCTTGCCACCTGCGGACGTCCTCTGGTCGTTCGGCAAGGTCATGATCTTCGCGTTCGTGATCATCCTGGTGCACTGCTACTACGGCTACTACGCCACCGGTGGTCCTGCCGGCGTCGGCGTGGCGGTGGGTCACGCGGTCCGTGCGGCCCTGGTGATCATCGCGGTGCTCGACTTCTTCCTGGGCCTCGCAATCTGGGGGACCACCACCTCCGTGCGAGTAGGGGGCTGAACCGATGAACGCTCTTCGCCGCCGGGCTCTGGGCCTGGTGTTCTTCGTCGTTGTCATCTTGTTCCTGACGTTGACGATCATGCAGTACAACAAGTCGTTCACGAACTTCGTCAACGTCAAGCTCTCCACCACCTCTGCCGGAAACGCGCTGCCCGCGAACGCCGATGTGAAGGCCCGTGGGCTGATCGTCGGAGAGGTGCGCAGCGTCGAACCCGACATCAAAGACGGGTCGGTGGTGGTCACGCTCGGACTCCAGCCGGACAAGGCAAAATTGTTGCCTACCGACACCACCGCCCGCATCCTTCCGAAAACGCTCTTCGGCGAGCGGTTCGTGTCGCTGCAGATTCCCGAAGGCCAAGAGGGCACCGCAGACGATCATCTCACCGGTGGGGACCTCATCGAGGAAGACAAGTCGGGCAACGCCGTGGAGTTGCAGCAGCTGTTCGACCAATTGCTGCCGGTGCTCGAGGCGATTCCACCCGCCGACCTCAACATCACCCTCTCGGCGTTGTCGAAGGCGTTGTCGGGCAATGGTGAACGGCTGGGCACGAGCTTCGAGCAACTCAATACGATCTTCAAGGACATCAACGCGAACATGCCTGAGCTGCAGGGCACCTTGCGCGGACTCGCGAGCTTCTCCGAGACCTATTCCGAGGCGCTGCCCGATCTCGTGGACTCGCTCGACAATCTGCGTACGACGACCAACACGCTCTACGAACGCCAGGGTGACCTGCGGACGCTGATCGCTTCGGTGACGCAGGTTGCTGTCGACGGAACGAACTTCTTGACCACAAACCGGAAAGATCTCGTGGACCTGGCAATTCAGTCTGAACCGCTGCTGACGGCGCTCGCGAGGTATTCGCCGACCTTCGGTTGTACGTTCGAGAACTTCGCAGGACTGGTCCCCGAGGCCGACGTCATCACCGGTAAGGGCACCGAGAACCCAGGCGTGCGGGTGAACTTGCAATTCGTCAACCCGCGCGGCCGGTACCTGCCGAACCAGGACGAACCACGGTTGTTCGACCAGCGCGGACCGATCTGCTACCCGCAGCCCGGCAACGGGCGGCCGTTCCCGCAGTACCCCTACGGTTCGGTCAATGACGGTTCGTACCAGGTTCCGTCGCGGAACGCCGGTCCCAGAAACCTGCCCGTCCTGCCCGAGCCGCAGTTCTCCGGTGTCCCGTCGGGGACGATCGGTGAGGCCGAGCAGCAGCAGGATCCGCCGACCAACTACAGCGATCCGCGGAACAAGCTCCAGATGCGCGCTATCGTCGCGGCGTCATCGGGCAAGGATCCTGCCGAGGTCCCGGGATGGATCACCATGGCAGCGGCACCGATGATGCAGGGACAGCAGGTGAGCATTCGATGAAGAGTCTTGTCGGACCCCTCGTCAAGCTGATCGTCTTCTCAGTTGTCACGGTTTTCGCCACCTCGGTACTCGCGTTTGCGGTCGCCAACGGTGGTGGCGGTGGCGGCACCGACTTCAAGGCGATCTTCACCGACGCCACCCAGGTCGCCAAGGGCGACGACGTCCGCATCGCCGGCGTGCGTGTCGGCCAGGTCAGTGGCGTGGAGATCGTCAATCGAGACGAAGCGCAGGTCAGCTTCTCCGTGGATCGTGGGGAGTTGCCTGCGGGCGTCCGGGTCACGATCAAGCTGCGTAACCTCACGGGCCAGCGGTACCTCTCGCTCGAGAAGGGTCCCGGAGATCCCAGCGACACGATCAGTGGCGGAGCCACGATCGGCTTGCAGAACACCACGGAGGCGATCAACCTCACCGAGCTGTTCAACGGGTTCCGCCCATTGTTCCAGCAGCTCACCGCAGACGACGTGAACAAGTTGTCCGAAGAGATCATCCAGGTGTTCCAGGGCGAGAGTGGCACGGTCTCGGAACTGGTCCGGGACACGGCCAGCCTCACCAACACGATCGCCGATCGCGATCAGGTGATCGGCACACTGATCGACAACCTCACCGTGGTGCTCAAAAACCTCAACGACCACGACGACCAGTTCACCGCGCTGCTGACGAACACCGAGAAGTTCGTCACAGGTCTTGCGTCGCAACGAGGTTCGGTCGGGTCGGCGATCACATCACTGTCCAACCTGACCGCGGTGACGGCGTCGATTCTGCAACCGACCAGGCCGGCGATCCAGGGCTCGATCGCGGCACTGAACGACTTGGGTCAGACCGTCGTGCAACGCCAAGACGAGATCAAGCAGACCCTGACCAACCTGCCGGTGAAGCTCCAGAAGATCGGGCGGGCAGCGACATTCGGTTCGTGGTTCCAGTTCTACCTCTGTGGACTGGACGTCACTGCAGGAAATGGCAGCAGCGCAGTGCTGACGCAGCCGCTGATCCCGCTGCCAGACATCAACCACGTCCTGTACACCAGCGCAGCGACACGCTGCTGGGCAAACGAGGATCCACCGTGAACGAGATGACCACCATGCGGATGCGAGAAGGGGAGGTGAGCAAATGAGCGATCGATCCAGGCAGGGACGCAGTCCGGTCACAGTGGGGTTCATCGGCATCCTCGTGCTACTGATGCTGTCCTCGACTGCCTTTTTCCTCAACTCGCTGCCGCTGATCGGCGCCGGCGTCATCTACTCGGCGAACTTCTCTGAGGCCGCTGGGCTCAAGCCCGACGCGGAGGTGCGCGTCGCCGGCGTCAAGGTCGGCAACGTGCGGGCAGTTGAACTGGACGGCGACAAGGTCCGGGTCGACATGCAGGTCAGCCAGGCCTG
This sequence comes from Williamsia sp. DF01-3, assembly GCF_023051145.1. Classification (NCBI taxonomy): domain Bacteria; kingdom Bacillati; phylum Actinomycetota; class Actinomycetes; order Mycobacteriales; family Nocardiaceae; genus Williamsia; species Williamsia sp. DF01-3. The sequence goes on along the minus strand of NZ_JALKFS010000005.1, from coordinate 4,488,206 downwards.
GATCGGCGACCAGACCACCGCGTCCATCCAGATCAAGACCGTGTTGGGCCAGAAGTACGTGGCACTCGATCCCCAGGGCAGCGAACTCGCGGACCCGAAGGATGTCATCCCGCTGAGCCGCACCACCTCGCCGTATGACGTGATCGAGGCGTTCTCCGATGCCGCCGATCAGATCGAAGAAGTCGACACCAACCAGCTCGCGACCAGCATGCGCACGTTGTCGGATGCCTTTTCGGGCACCCCTGCCGACCTCCGCGCCTCGCTCGACGGGCTCACCCGTCTGTCGGAGACCATCGCCAGCCGCGATCAGAAGGTCCAGGAACTGTTGGAGGCGACCAAAGACACCTCCAAGATCCTCGCCGACCGCAACCAGGAGTTCGAGCGGTTGATCAACGGTGCGGGACAGTTGCTCGAGGAACTGAACAACCGTCAGCAGTCGATCTCACGGCTGCTCTCGAGCACGATCACGCTCTCCGATGCCCTCAGCGGAATCGTCAAGGACAACCAGGAGCAGATCGGCCCGACGCTGGAAACCCTGCGCCAGGTGATCGAGATCCTCAACGACCAGAACGAAAACCTGCGTCAGTCGCTCACGTACATGGCGCCGTTCTACCGGCTCTACGCCAACGTGCTGGGCAGCGGTCGCTGGTTCGACTCGGTGGTCACCAACATCCTGCCGCCGGCCCTGCCGCAGCAGAACACGACAAGGCTCCCCGTGCAGCAAAAGCAACTGAACAACGGCGGCGGAACGGTGGCCGGGCAATGATGACCTCGGCGAGCAACACCCAGGACAGTCGCGGTCCCGGCCGCTGGTTCACCCCCAAACACATCGTCTTCATCGTCATCGCGTTGATCTTGGCGTTGGTGGTGGCGGGATCGCTGTGGTGGGTGTTCAAACGTGTCAACAGCACCCAGATCACCGCCTACTTCAAGAGCAGTGTCGGCATCTATGACGGGAGCGATGTGCGCGTGCTCGGCGTTGCCGTGGGCACCGTGGAGGATGTCAAGCCAGAAGGCGACCAGGTGCGCGTGAAGATGCGGGTCGACGGCAGCGTTGAGCTTCCGAAAGACGTTGGCGCCGTGCAGATCACACCATCGGTCGTGGCCGATCGTTATGTGCAGCTCACGCCGGTTTACACCGGCGGCCCAACAGCGTCGAAGGACATCAGCCTTCCGGTGTCGAAGACGATGGTGCCGGTCGAAGTCGACGAGCTGTACTCATCGGTGCAGAAGCTGTCGTCCGCTCTGGGACCCGACGGCGCCAACAAGAATGGCGCGGTCTCCGAGTTGGTGACCACCGGAGCGCAGAACCTCGCCGGCAACGGTGAGGCGTTGAACTCCACGATCACCGAGTTGTCGAAGGCGGCGAATACTCTCAACGAGTCGCGTGGCAACATCGTCGACACGGTCAAGAACCTCGACAGCTTCGTAGGCATGCTCGCGGCCAACGACCAGCAGGTGCGCCAGTTCAACACCCAGATGGCGGATTTCAACAACTTCCTGGCCGGTGAACGCGAACAACTCGGCACCGCACTCGACAGGTTGTCGGTTGCTCTCGGTGACGTCGCCGGATTCGTCGAAGACAACCGAGAAGCGTTGGGCGACCGTGTCTCCGAACTGATCCCGACCACACAGATGCTCGTGGACACCAAGAGTTCCCAGAAAGAGATCCTGACGGCTCTGCCGCTGGCGCTCTCCAACTTGGTCAATGCCTACAACGCAGAGTCGGGCACTCTCGACCTGCACCTGACGATCCCCGAGCTGCAAGACCTGCTCGGTGCTCAGTGTGGGTTGCTCGATCTCGGCAGGCTCAAGCCAGGTGACCCGGCGTTCGAACAGTTCAGCAAGACGCTCCGACCGCTGATCGACCAATGTACAAACGTCGCCGATCAGATCACCGCGGGGATCAAGACGCCGACGCTCAACCTCCCGTTCGGGATCTTGAGCAACGACAACCTGCAGAATCGCGGGCCGGTGCCGGGAACGGTTCCGGGCAACCCGGATCCAGCTCTGGAGGGTGAGAACTGATGAGATCGCCCATACGCGCAGGAGTCGTCGGGCGTAGGCGACTGGTGAAGGCGAGCGCTGCCGTACTGGCCGGTGCCGCGCTGATCACGGTCGGTGGGTGCGGTACGCAAGGGCTGCAATCCGTGCCGCTGCCCGGTGGAGCCAACCTCGGTGATGCACCTCGTACCTACAAGCTCCAGTTCCTCGATGTACTCGACCTCGTCCCACAGTCGACGGTCAAGTTCAACGGAATCGAGGTCGGCCGCGTGGATTCGATCAAGGTGTCGCCTGATCAGTGGACTGCCGAGGTCGTCATCGAGGTGCAGAACACCGTTGACCTGTCCGACGCGTCCACCGCGGAAGTCCAGCAGACAAACCTTCTCGGTGAGAAGTACGTGGCCCTCGAGGATCCGCCGGAGAACGCGAACCTGCCTCGGCAAAACCCTGCCGAGGTCATCGGATGTCCCGAGGTCGGATCTCCGGAATGCCGGACCCGCACCGCGACCGACATCGAACAGGTTCTCGGCGCGTTGTCACTGCTGCTCAACGGTGGCGGTGTGTCGCAGCTCAAGCCCATCGTCGATGAGTTGAACACCGCCCTCGACGGCCGCGAAACCCAGGTGAAGGGGCTCCTCAACGAGACCGCGACCCTGATCAGCGGTCTCGAAGAACAGAAGAACAACATCGTGACCGCACTCGACGGGCTCGACAAGCTGTCGAATCGCGCTCGTTCGCAGACGGACCAGATCAACCGGGTTCTCGACGAATTGCCCAGGGGTGTCGCGGTTCTGGAAGAGCAACGTCCACAGTTGGTGGCCATGCTCGAACAGGTCGACCGCCTGGGTGTCGTCGGTGTGCAGGTCCTCGGCACCGCCCGCGAGGAGATCATCACCGACCTCAAGGCCCTGCGGCCGACACTGCAGGCGCTGGCCGGAGCCGCACCGGATCTGATCACCGCCTCGCCGCTGCTGTTCACCTACCCGTTCCCGGATGCATTGTTGCCGGGCGTGAAGGGTGACTCGACCAACCTGTTCGCCAACCTCGACCTCCGGCTGCTCAATCAGCTCGAAGCACTCGGGGTCGGGCAGGGAGAACCGGTGTACAGTCCGCCGCGGACCGGACCGCAGCCGATCATCGACCCGGCCAACCCGTACTACAACGGCAACGGTCCACGGCTCGGCTGGCCGACGATCACGTTGCTTCCACTGCCGAATGCGCGGCCGGGGCCGAACACGCCCCCTTCGGGCGGGCAGTACGCGCTGATGCCGGAAGAACGCGGGCAGCAGAGCTTCCTGCAGGGCCCGATGAACATGCTGGCCAACGCTAACGTCGGAGCTGCATCATGATGACCAAGATCGTCCGATGGCAGCTGATCATCTTCGTGGTGATCGGTGTGGTTGCCATCGTGTACGTCGGCGCCACCTACGCCAAGCTCGACCGAATGGTCGGTATCGGGTCGTACTCGGTAAAAGCCGAGTTCGAAGAGTCGGGTGGCATCTTCACCAACGCCGAGGTGACGTATCAGGGTGTGCCTGTCGGCCGCGTAGGTGCGCTGACACTGCAACCGGACGGCGTCCAGGTCGAGTTGATCCTCGACTCCGACGGAGCCGACATCCCCGAGTCGGCAGTGGCTGTGGTCGCGAACCGATCAGCGATCGGTGAGCAGTACGTGGACCTGCGGCCGACAAGCAATGACGGCCCTTACCTGAAGAACGGGTCGGTCATCACCGAAACCCAGACGCCTCCGCCGCTGCAGGACGTGCTCAAGTCGGCCGTCGACTTCACGGGCTCGATACCTGTGGACGATCTGCGGACTGTCGTCACCGAGCTGGGTAAGGCGTTCAACGGCAACGCCGAGAACCTGCGGTCGCTGGTTGATTCGTTGACCAATTTGTCTCAGGCCGGTCTCGACAACCTGCCGGAGACGATCTCGCTCATCCAGAACAGCGACACTGTGCTGAGCACCCAGGCCGAGCAGTCCGATGAGATCCTCAGCTGGTCACGCAATCTGGAACTGGTGACGCAGACCCTGCAGGCATCCGATCCGGCCATCCGGCGGTTGCTGACCACCGGAACCACCAGTGCCACACAGATCTCAAGGCTGTTGCAGGACAGCGGCGGCGACATCACCACCGTTGTCCGCAACCTCGCCGAGGACGTCCGTACCGTCTCGCCGACGTTCTTCGCTGCGGGCCCGGCGCTGGCGCTTCTGTCGGCGCTCTCCAGCGGCAGCTACAGCCCGGCGCCCGGCGACGGCACGATCCACTTCGGCATCGTCCTGGAGGTCAACAACCCGCCTGCGTGCACACTCGGATACGAGAGCACCCAGGACATCATCGCCGCCGAAGAAGCCCGCAACCCGGACTTCGACATCAACTACGATGACTTCCCGTTCAACACCGAAGCGAAATGTACGGTCGCGCAAGGTAATCCGACCGACGTTCGTGGTGCGGCCCGGGCTGTGTTCGCCAACCCGAACATCCCGCAGCCGTGGGATGACAACCCCAAGAAGATGCCCGACACGTTGAATCTGAACCCGATCGCGGAACAGATCGCGGCCCTTCTGGGTGTGCGGGACAAGTGATGTCGAGAGTTTTGTCTGATCGGTCGACCGGGATGGAGCCGGAGCTCGACTACCGGCCGGCGTGTACCTTTGGCGGGCGATGACTGAGACTTCAGAGCCCGGCGGCAAGCGGCAGCACGGATCGCGGACGCTGTGGTTGCGGATCGGCGCTGCCCTGGCGGTGGCCGGCCTCGTGGCCGCAGTGGTGTGCGCGGCGTTCTTCGCGATCGGGTGGAAAGACGCCTACGCCGAGCACAACGCCCAGCAGACCCGTGACAGTGCGCAGGACGGTGCCGAACAGGTGGTCCTCAACGTCACCAACATCGACCCGAAGAATTTGACCGCGTTCCGCGAGCAGGTCGACGCTTCCCTCACGGGTAAGGCCAAGACGCAGATCACCGCGGAGGACTTCGAGAACCTCACCAAGCAGGTGGACGCCAACGGCGACAGGACCGCGACGTTGTCGTCGGTGGTCAAGCGCAGCGGCGTCGTCGAGTTCAACAAGGAAGACAAGACCGCAAAAGTGCTCGTATACGTCGATGTCACAAGTACGGTCCAGGGCACGCCGCCGGCCACGTCGAACATGGGGTTCGCGGTCGACGTCGTCGATGTCGACGGGGGCTGGAAGGCGTCGGACATCCAGTCGATCGATGCGATCGGACTGGAGGACCCGGCAGGTAGCACCCAGGCACCCGCAGGCGATCCGGCTGCCACCCCCGCGCCGGCTGAACCCGCTCCCACCACAGGGGGCAACTGATGGCAGGCACACCGCGTAAGCCGATCCGTCCGGCCGGGCCCCGCGGCAAGATCCGCATCGCAGGCAGCAGCCCGTCGGCCCGCAAGGTCAACCCTTCGGCACACGCCGACGAATCGGCGACCACGGACAGCACGACGCCCGAGACAGCACCTGAAACGGTCGAGTCCACCGGGTCCGGCGCAACTGAGTCCGGCACCACCGAGTCGGTGTCCGCGGCGGGGGAGTCCACGCCCGACGCCACCGCCGAAACCAGCGACCAGTCGTCGGCCGGCGACGCCACCGCACCGGCCGAGACCGCCTCGACAAGCAAGACCGCCTCGACAGACGAGACCGACGCCACCGACAAGCCGGTGACACTCGGCAAGTCGGCCGCGAAGAGCAAGCCGAAGGTGAAGGGTGCCTCGCTCAAGAAGCCCGCAACCGAGCGTTCACCCGACGACAAGCGGGCACAAGCCGCCGAACCGAACACGGCGAAAGCGGCATCGGGCTTCCTGACCTGGCGCAAGGTTGCGATCGTTGCGCTCCTGGCCGCCGTGTTCGCGGTGTTCGCCGTGGTCGCGGCGTTCAAGCCCGGTGCATCGACGCAGTCCAACATGGCGTTCATCAACTCGTCGGAGACCAGTGCCCTCAAGGCGCAGGCCGGCGACCGTATCTGCGCGGTGCTGTCGATCGACCCCACCAAGTTCGATGAATGGGCCGACAAGGCGAAGACCGGTCTGACCGGCGAAGCCCTCACCGAGTTCAACGAGTACCAGAGCACCAGCAGGGACCTGGCGGCCCAGAGCGGCCAGGGAGCCGAGTGCAAGGTGGACCTGATCGCGGTCAGCAACATGGACGGCTCGAATGCCACCGTGATCGCAACGGTGCTGATCAGTACCACCCAGCAGGGTGTGGCAGTCCTGAGCGGTCCGGGCCAGGCGCGTACCGAACTCGGTATGCAGAAGGTTGACGGACAGTGGCGCATCAACCGCATATCTGACTTTTAAGCGTCTTTCCGCGCGTTCCTCTTGACGCAGGGCCCCGTTGGTAGCAGTCTGTCCGCAGTAACCAAAAGGGGTTGTTTACGTGCGCCCATTTTCTGGTACAGTAGGACGTTGCGCTGGCTGCCTCCTGTCCATCTCTCGATTTCACCTTCTCGCCACACCCGTGTGCCGTCCCAGGTGATCGCCGTTGACCAGGTCGTACAGCAGCGAAAACACCACTTAGGCACTACGAGTTATTCGTGTTGGAAGGACATATCTTGGCAGTCTCCCGCCAGTCCACCTCAACCATTCCAGGTGCGCCTCGGCGCGCCTCTTTCGCAAAGATCAGCGAGCCCCTCGAAGTACCCGGACTGCTTGATGTGCAGCTCGAGTCGTTCGAGTGGCTGGTCGGTTCAGCGGAATGGCGTGAGCGCGCTGCTTCCCGCGGCGACGGAAACCCTACCGGCGGCCTGGAGGACATCCTCGCCGAACTGTCCCCGATCGAGGACTTCTCCGGCTCCATGTCGCTGTCTTTCTCCGACCCACGTTTCGATGAGGTCAAGGCCTCGGTCGAGGAGTGCAAAGACAAGGACATGACGTACGCGGCGCCACTGTTCGTCACCGCGGAGTTCATCAACAACAACACCGGCGAGATCAAGTCGCAGACCGTCTTCATGGGCGACTTCCCGATCATGACCGACAAGGGCAGCTTCATCATCAACGGCACCGAGCGTGTCGTGGTGAGCCAGCTGGTGCGTAGCCCCGGTGTGTACTTCGACGCGACCATCGACAAGGCCACCGAGAAGACCCTGCACAGCGTCAAGGTCATCCCGGGCCGCGGCGCATGGCTCGAGTTCGACATCGACAAGCGCGACACCGTCGGCGTCCGCATCGACCGCAAGCGTCGCCAGTCGGTCACCGTTCTGCTCAAGGCACTCGGCTGGACCAAGGAGCAGATCGAAGAGCGCTTCGGTTTCTCCGAGATCATGATGTCGACGCTGGAGAAGGACAACACCGCAGGCACCGATGAGGCCCTGCTCGAGGTGTACCGCAAGCTGCGTCCGGGCGAGCCCCCCACCAAGGAGTCCGCGCAGACCCTGCTGGAGAACCTGTTCTTCAAGGAGAAGCGCTACGACCTCGCCAAGGTCGGTCGTTACAAGGTCAACAAGAAGCTCGGGCTGGTCGATAACCCGATGGCCGGCGCACCCGTGCTGACCGAAGAGGACATCGTCGCCACCGTCGAGTACCTGGTGCGTCTGCACGAGGCCGACCCCAACGTCACCAGCACGATGACCGTGCCCGGTGGCGTCGAGGTGCCGGTCGAGGTCGACGACATCGACCACTTCGGCAACCGTCGCCTCCGTACCGTCGGCGAGCTCATCCAGAACCAGATCCGCGTGGGCCTGTCCCGCATGGAGCGCGTGGTCCGTGAGCGGATGACCACCCAGGACGTCGAGGCGATCACGCCGCAGACCCTGATCAACATCCGCCCGGTCGTCGCGGCGATCAAGGAGTTCTTCGGAACCTCGCAGCTGTCGCAGTTCATGGACCAGAACAACCCGCTGTCGGGCCTGACCCACAAGCGCCGCCTGTCGGCGCTGGGCCCCGGTGGTCTGTCCCGTGAGCGTGCCGGCCTCGAGGTCCGTGACGTGCACCCGTCGCACTACGGCCGCATGTGCCCGATCGAGACCCCTGAGGGCCCGAACATCGGTCTGATCGGTTCGCTGTCGGTGTACGCGCGGGTCAACCCGTTCGGGTTCATCGAGACGCCATACCGCAAGGTCGTCGACGGATACGTCACCGACGAGGTGCAGTACCTCACCGCTGACGAAGAGGACCGTTACCTGATCGCCCAGGCGAACTCGGGCATCGACGCCGACAACCGGCTCTCCGACGACCGCGTGCTGGTCCGCAAGAAGGGCTCGGAGGTCGAGTTCGTCCCGACCAGCCAGGTCGAGTACATGGACGTCAGCCCGCGCCAGATGGTGTCGGTCGCCACGGCCATGATCCCGTTCCTCGAGCACGACGACGCCAACCGTGCCCTGATGGGCGCGAACATGCAGCGTCAGGCGGTGCCGCTGGTTCGCAGCGAGTCGCCGCTGGTCGGTACCGGCATGGAACTGCGTGCCGCCATCGACGCCGGTGACGTGATCATCTCGTCGAAGGCCGGTGTGGTGGAAGAGGTTTCGGCCGACTACATCACCGTGATGGCCGACGACGGCACTCGCGACACCTTCCGGATGCGCAAGTTCGCCCGCTCCAACCAGGGCACCTGCGCCAACCAGCGTCCGATCGTGGACGAGGGACAGCGTGTCGAGGTCGGTCAGGTGCTGGCCGACGGTCCTTGCACCGATCAGGGTGAGATGGCCCTCGGGAAGAACCTGCTCGTGGCGATCATGCCGTGGGAAGGCCACAACTACGAGGACGCGATCATCCTTAGCCAGCGTCTGGTCGAAGAGGACGTGCTCACCTCGATTCACATCGAAGAGCACGAAATCGACGCCCGCGACACCAAGCTCGGTGCCGAGGAGATCACCCGGGACATCCCGAACGTCTCCGATGAGGTGCTCGCCGATCTCGACGAGCGCGGCATCATCCGCATCGGTGCCGAGGTCCGCGACGGCGACATCCTGGTCGGCAAGGTCACGCCCAAGGGCGAGACCGAGCTCACCCCGGAAGAGCGTCTGCTGCGCGCCATCTTCGGTGAGAAGGCGCGCGAGGTGCGAGACACCTCGCTGAAGGTTCCGCACGGCGAGACCGGCAAGGTCATCGGCATCCGCGTCTTCTCGCGTGATGACGACGACGATCTGCCTCCCGGTGTCAACGAGCTGGTCCGGGTGTACGTGGCCCAGAAGCGCAAGATCCAGGACGGCGACAAGCTCGCCGGCCGCCACGGCAACAAGGGCGTCATCGGCAAGATCCTCCCGCAAGAGGACATGCCGTTCCTGCCCGACGGCACCCCGGTCGACATCATCCTGAACACCCACGGTGTGCCGCGTCGTATGAACATCGGCCAGATCCTGGAGACCCACCTCGGGTGGATCGCCAAGACCGGCTGGAACATCGACGTTGCCCAGGGCGTGCCGGAGTGGGCGTCGAAGCTGCCCGAGGACATGCTCTCGGTGGAGCCCGACACCAACACCGCGACCCCGGTGTTCGACGGCGCTCGCGAGGAGGAGCTGACAGGTCTGCTGGCCTCGACGCTGCCGAACCGCGACGGCGAGGTCATGGTGAACGCGGACGGCAAGGCGACCCTGTTCGATGGCCGTAGCGGAGAGCCGTTCCCGTACCCGGTCTCGGTCGGCTACATGTACATCATCAAGCTGCACCACTTGGTCGACGACAAGATCCACGCGCGTTCGACCGGTCCGTACTCGATGATCACGCAGCAGCCGCTGGGTGGTAAAGCGCAGTTCGGTGGTCAGCGTTTCGGCGAGATGGAGTGCTGGGCCATGCAGGCCTACGGTGCGGCATACACGCTGCAGGAGCTTCTCACCATCAAGTCGGACGACGTCGTCGGCCGCGTGAAGGTGTACGAGGCAATCGTCAAGGGCGAGAACATCCCGGAACCGGGTATCCCCGAATCGTTCAAGGTGCTGCTGAAGGAACTTCAGTCGCTGTGCCTGAACGTCGAGGTGCTCAGCTCCGACGGTGCTGCCATCGAGATGCGTGACGGTGACGACGAGGACCTCGAGCGGGCTGCGGCCAACCTCGGGATCAACCTCTCGCGCAACGAGTCCGCCACTGTCGACGACTTGGCGAACTGACCTGACCCGCAAGCGGTCAGGCGGCTCGCCAACTGATCGTCCAGATTTACTGACTGAGCAACTGAAAGGTAAATAGTGCTCGACGTCAACTTTTTCGATGAACTCAAGATCGGTCTGGCCACCGCCGACGACATCCACAACTGGTCCTTCGGTGAGGTGAAGAAGCCGGAGACCATCAACTACCGCACGCTCAAGCCAGAGAAGGACGGCCTGTTCTGCGAGAAGATCTTCGGTCCCACCCGGGACTGGGAGTGCTACTGCGGTAAGTACAAGCGCGTCCGCTTCAAGGGCATCATCTGTGAGCGCTGCGGCGTCGAGGTCACTCGCGCCAAGGTGCGTCGTGAGCGGATGGGTCACATCGAGCTGGCCGCCCCGGTCACCCACATCTGGTACTTCAAGGGTGTGCCGAGCCGGTTGGGTTACCTGCTCGACCTGGCGCCGAAGGATCTCGAGAAGATCATCTACTTCGCCGCCTACGTCATCACCGCGGTGGACGACGAACTGCGCCACAACGAGAAGTCCACTCTCGAGGCCGAGATGGAGGTCGAGAAGAAAGGCGTTGCCGATCAGCGCGACGCCGATCTCGAAGAGCGCGCCAAGAAGCTCGAAGAGGACCTGGCAGAGCTGGAGCGCGAAGGCGCCAAGGCTGATGCCCGCCGCAAGGTGAAGGATGCCGGCGAGCGCGAGATGCGCCGTATCCGCGATACCGCGCAGCGCGCTCTCGACGATCTCGAAGAGATCTGGGACAAGTTCGTCAAGCTCGCTCCCAAGCAGATGATCATCGACGAGAAGCTCTACCGCGAGCTCCAGGACCGCTACGGCGAGTACTTCACCGGAGCCATGGGTGCCGAGGCCATCAAGCGTCTGCTCGAGGACTTCGACATCGCGGCCGAGGCCGAGATCCTGCGTGACACGATCCGTAATGGCAAGGGGCAGAAGAAGCTCCGTGCACTCAAGCGGCTCAAGGTCGTCGCAGCGTTCCACCAGTCGGGCAACTCCCCGCTGGGCATGGTTCTCGACGCCGTGCCGGTGATCCCGCCGGAGCTGCGTCCGATGGTCCAGCTCGACGGTGGCCGTTTCGCGACGTCCGACCTGAACGACCTGTACCGCCGCGTGATCAACCGCAACAACCGCCTCAAGCGACTGATCGACCTCGGTGCCCCCGAGATCATCGTCAACAACGAGAAGCGGATGCTGCAGGAGTCCGTCGACGCATTGTTCGACAACGGCCGTCGTGGCCGTCCGGTCACCGGACCGGGTAACCGCCCGCTGAAGTCGTTGAGCGATCTGCTCAAGGGCAAGCAGGGTCGTTTCCGTCAGAACCTGCTCGGCAAGCGCGTCGACTACTCGGGCCGTTCGGTCATCGTCGTCGGCCCGCAGCTCAAGCTGCATCAGTGTGGTCTGCCCAAGCTGATGGCACTCGAGCTGTTCAAGCCGTTCGTGATGAAGCGTCTGGTGGACCTGAACCAGGCACAGAACATCAAGTCCGCCAAGCGGATGGTGGAGCGTCAGCGCCCCGCCGTGTGGGACGTGCTCGAAGAGGTCATCGCCGAACACCCGGTTCTGCTCAACCGTGCACCCACCCTGCACCGTCTGGGTATCCAGGCGTTCGAGCCGCAGCTCGTGGAGGGCAAGGCCATCCAGCTGCACCCGCTGGTGTGTGAGGCGTTCAACGCCGACTTCGACGGTGACCAGATGGCAGTCCACCTGCCGCTGAGCGCCGAGGCTCAGGCCGAGGCACGCATCCTGATGCTGTCGTCGAACAACATCCTGTCGCCTGCGTCGGGTCGTCCGCTTGCCATGCCGCGTCTGGACATGGTGACCGGTCTGTTCCACCTGACCACGCTCAAGGAGCAGGCGATCGGCGCGTACACCGCCTCGACCGACGGCGACGTCGAGCGCGGCGTGTACTCCACGCCGCCGAGGCGCAGATGGCTGTCGACCGTGGGCTGCTCAGTGTGCAGGCCCCGATCAAGGTCCGTCTGACGCACCAGCGTCCGACGCGTGAGATCGAGCGTGCGCAGTTCCCGGAGGGCTGGAAGTTCGGCACCCCGTGGACCATCGACACCACCCTGGGTCGCGTGCTGTTCAACGAGTTGCTGCCGAACGACTACCCGTTCGTCAACGAGCAGATGCCGAAGAAGCGTCAGGCCACGATCATCAACGACATGGCCGAGCGTTACCCGATGATCGTTGTCGCGCAGACCGTCGACAAGCTCAAGGACGCCGGTTTCTACTGGGCAACTCGCTCGGGTGTCACGATCGCCATGTCGGACGTGCTCGTCTCGCCGGACAAGAAGCAGATCCTCGACAAGTACGAGGAGCGGGCCGACGGCCTGGAGCGCAAGTTCCAGCGTGGTGCCCTCACCGGTGCCGAGCGTCGCGACGCCCTGGTCGAGATCTGGAAGCAGGCGACCGAAGAGGTCGGTGCCGCCATGGAGGCGCACTACCCCGACGACAACCCGATCCCGATGATCGTGAAGTCCGGTGCCGCGGGCAACATGACCCAGATTCGCTCGCTCGCGGGCATGAAGGGTCTTGTGACCAACCCGAAGGGTGAGTTCATCCCGCGTCCGATCAAGTCCTCGTTCCGCGAGGGCCTGACCGTGGCCGAGTACTTCATCAACACCCACGGTGCTCGTAAGGGTCTGGCCGACACCGCGCTTCGCACCGCCGACTCGGGTTACCTGACCCGTCGTCTGGTGGATGTTTCGCAGGACGTCATCGTGCGCGAAACCGACTGTGGCACCGAGCGTGGCATCAACACGATCATCGCCGAGAAGCAGTCGGACGGTTCGCTCATCCGTGACGCCCACGTCGAGACGTCAACGTTCGCAAGGACATTGGCCACCGACGCGGTCGACGCGAATGGCAACGTCATCATCGAGCGTGGATTCGATCTCGGTGACCCCGCGATCGAGGCGCTGCTCGAGGCCGGCATCTCACAGGTCAAGGTCCGTTCGGTCCTGACCTGTGGCACCGGCACCGGCGTCTGCGCCACCTGCTACGGACGGTCGATGGCCACCGGCAAGCTCGTCGACATCGGTGAGGCCGTCGGTATCGTCGCGGCCCAGTCGATCGGTGAGCCCGGTACCCAGCTGACCATGCGTACCTTCCACCAGGGTGGCGTCGGCGACGACATCACCGGTGGTCTGCCGCGTGTGCAGGAGCTGTTCGAGGCCCGTGTCCCCAAGGGCAAGGCCCCGATTGCAGAGGTCTCCGGACGGATCCGTCTCGAAGACGATGATCGCTTCTACAAGATGACGATCACGCCTGACGACGGTTCGGAAGAGGTTGTCTACGACAAGATCTCGAAGCGTCAGCGTCTGCGCGTCTTCAAGCACGAAGACGGCAGCGAGCGTTTGCTGGCCGATGGTGACCACGTGGAGGTCGGACAGCAGCTCATGGAAGGTGCTGCCGATCCGCACGAGGTGCTGCGCGTGATGGGTCCCCGTCAGGTGCAGGTGCACCTGGTCAACGAGGTCCAGGAGGTCTACCGGAGCCAGGGTGTGTCGATCCACGACAAGCACATCGAGACGATCGTTCGTCAGATGCTGCGTCGCGTGACGATCATCGACTCCGGTGCCACCGAGTTCCTGCCCGGTTCGCTCACCGAGCGCGCCGAGTTCGAAGCGGCCAACCGTCGCGTCGTGGCCGAAGGCGGCGAACCTGCTGCCGGACGTCCGGTGCTCATGGGCATCACCAAGGCATCGCTCGCGACCGAGTCGTGGTTGTCGGCGGCGTCGTTCCAGGAGACCACTCGTGTGCTCACCGATGCGGCCATCAACAGCCGTAGCGACAAGCTCATCGGTCTCAAGGAGAACGTGATCATCGGTAAGCTCATCCCGGCCGGAACCGGTATCAACCGGTACCGGAACATCCAGGTGCAGCCGACCGAAGAAGCACGTGCGGCCGCGTACGCGGTGCCGTCGTACGACGACACCTACTACAGCCCGGACGGCACCTTCGGTGCCCCGTCGGGTGCGGCTGTCCCGCTGGACGATTACGGCTTCAGCAGCGACTACCGGTAACCAGCGCAACGCAAAGCGGGCGTCCTCTTCGGAGGGCGCCCGCTTTTGTTGTCACCGCCCCCGCCCCCGCCCCCGCCCCCGCCCCCGCCCCCGCCCCCGCCCCCGCCCCCGCCGGAATTCGCTCCACCCGCTTGCGTCTGCTCCAGGTGCACTCGGCGCGTTCGACGGCAGGTGGAGCGAATTCGGGTTGTCTACAAGGCGATTGGCATCAACCGGACGCCGAAATACCGGTCGGACGGGTCATCGTTTGGCGCGTTGGCTAAGAACCCCTGATACCGATCCGAAGTACCAACAATTTCACCGAGATCGTCCCCCTGCGTGACGCTCGAGGGAACATTGTCAGCGGTGACCTCGTAGGGGGAGGATCTTCGTGGCGACGGCAACGGGACAGCGGTCCCTCTTCGGTGTCGAGCCAAGTACATCCGCTACCTTCGTCCGGGCGAAACCACCGAGCAGGCCTACGAGCGCGAGAAGGGGCGTGAGCAACGGCTGCATCGCCTCGGAGTCGTTGTGGTGCGCTGGAACTGGAGCGATCTCCAGAACCCGGAGCGTCTGCGTCGCATCCTGGTGGACGCGTTGACCGCACACGGGCTGATGCCGTCCGCCTGAACGTGAGTTCGCGCCGCCTACCGGCATGTGCGCCTGTTGCAGGCGGCGCACGCGCAGGCAAGCGGCGCGAATTCGGGGGTGGGGGGCCGACGGGGCCAGCGGGGGTGGCGGGCCGGTCAGGCGTAGCGGTACGGGAGGTATTGGACGGCCCAGTGATTGCCGTCGGGATCGTCGAAGGAGAGGAAGTGACCCCAGGCCTGGACGTCGACCTCGCCGGGTTCGACGCCGACGGACCGGAGGTGGGTCTGGGCCTCGTTGATGTCGGAGACACAGACCTGCAGACCTTTGACAGAGCCTGGCTCGGCCTCGGTGAGGCCCTTGCCGAAGGCGATGGAGCACGCTGACCCGGGAGGCGTCATCTGGACGAACCGGACGTCGTCCGACACGACGTGATCGTGGTCGACGTTGAAGCCGATCTTCTCGTAGAAGTCGCGGGTGCGGTCGACGTCGGTGACGGGCAGGATGACGAGTTCGAGTGTCCAGTCCATGATGTGCTCCTCCGGTTGTGGCTGTCGGTTGCTGCTGAAACAAGGTTCTCAGCAATCGCGGACACATCCGGTCCTAATTGTGAACTTTCAGCGAATGATCTCCACCGTCACCGTGACCACGTCGCCTTCGGCGGCTCCGACTGACCGCCGGACTGCCTTCTTCACGGGCAGAACATAGGTGCCGCGCTTGGAGTCCGGAAAGATCGATGTCTGCCACTCGGTCTCGTCGATCGAGACGGAGACCCGGATCGATCCGAATCCGGGACCCGGTTCCACGGTTGCCCGAATCTCGTCGGCAGAGTCCGCGGGCAACGAGACGAAGTGCCACGCTCCCATCTCCGGAGCAGTCCAGATCTCGGCGTCGAACGTGATGATCACCTCGATAGTGTGGCCCACAGCTCTGACGTCTCAGTAGTACACCGGTCCGGGAACGCCGCCACCTGCTGCGATGGCGTCCCCGGTGATCGCGACACTGCGCGGTGAGGCCAAGAATGCGACCACGTCGGCCACCTCGGACGCGTCGACGATCCGCCGGATCGAGTTGGTGGCCAGTTCGTTCTCCAGGTCGGCGACCGCCACGCCGGACTCCGCCGACCGCTCCGCGAGTTGCTCGGTGAGCCGCTGTGTCCGGGTACGGCCAGGGTGGACAACCGTGACATTGATGCCGTGCGGACCCAGCTCGTCGGCGAGGTTCTTGGTCAGCGCCGCGACGCTCACGTTGCGGATGGTCTGGGCGATGGAGTTCGCCTGTCTCGCACCGAGACCGCTGATGTTGATGATCCGGCCCCAGCCCTGCTCGATCAGGTGCGGCGCCACCGCTCGAGCGGTGCGGAGGTACCCGAGCACCTTGATCTCGATCTCTCGTCGCACGACGTCATCGGTGGTTGCCGCGAAGTCGGTCGGCTTGCCGGCGCTCCACGGTGTGGCCGCCGAGTTGACCAAGATGTCGATGCCGCCGAGTTCCGCGACCGTGCGGGTCACGAGGTTCTGCACCGACGCGTCGTCACCGGTGTCGACGGAAATCGCGATCGCTCGCCGGCCGGACTGCTGGGCGATGTCGGCGGCGGCGGACTCCAGGGCCTCGACCCCGCGTGCGGCGATCACGACGTCGGCGCCCTCTGCGGCCAGGGTTTGAGCGATCGCCAGGCCGATGCCCTTGCTGCCGCCCGTCACCAGTGCCCGTTTTCCGGTCAGACCCAGATCCATCTACGTACTCCTCGTGGTCGACGAACTCATGCTTGTGTACTCGGGAACATACTTGCCCAACAGCACTGCGCCCCCGCCCGACAGTGCGGCCACGGCGAAAACTGCCGCCGACAACGGGAACACGGCCGCGGACAACGCGATCGGCAACGGGCCGACGAGAAAGCCACTGTCGTGGGTCAGACGCCATGCGGCGAGGAACTCGGCCCGGCCGGTGCTCGGTGCGACGTCTGCACCGATGGTCATGATGACCCCGTTGCCGAGGCCGTTCCCGACACCCATCACCACCGCGACCGCAGTGAACGTGAAAAGCGTTGTGGTGAACGGCAACAGCAGGTACGACACCGACAGCACCACAATCGACGGCACCGCCACCAACGTGCGCCCGAAACGGTCCATCAGATGGCCTGCGGGGTAGGCGAACAGCACGTCGGCAGCGGCACCCACACCGAAGAGAAGGCTGGCCACAGCCGGCGACAACCCGATGTGGCTGGCCCACAACGGCAAGATCGCGTCACGAGCACTGCGTGCCACGCCGAGCAACAGCGACCCCGCGCCGAGGGTCGCCAACAGTCGACCGTGCTCTGCGAAGACCTGGGAGATGTTGTGTGACTTCACCATCGGTCCGGCGCCCGGCGGGTCGGGGAGCCGGGCCATCATCGACCCGGCGACCACAATCGCTGTCAGCTGCACCAGGAATCCGCCGCGGGTACCGAACATGACGATGGCGCCGGCACCGAGGAGCGGTCCGACAAAGAAGCCGAGCCGCATCGCGCCGCCGAACAGTGACATCGCCCGGGCCCGCCAGGCGAACGGAACGGCCAGTGACAGGTAATTCTGCCGCGCGAGGCCCCACACCGCATTGGCCAGTCCGACCGCAAAGATGCCCAGGCACAACGTCCATACCGCCGGTGCGAGAAGGCACGCCAGCGCACCCGACGCCGCAAGCAGACTGGCCACGATGATCGAGCGCCGCTCACCGATCTTGGCGACGATCTGCCCCGAACATGTGTCACCGGCGACCTGGCCGAGTCCGGCGATCGCCACGGTGAGGCCGGCCAGAGCTGCGGATGCGCCGAGCTCGAGGGCGGACAGCACCATCACCGGCGCGGCCGCCCCCTGCCCGATCCCGTACGCCGTCGCCGGCAGGTAGACGGTGCCGGCGAGCGATCTCAGGGGTCGTTCGACGCGTCCGGCCGCTGTCGCCGGATCGTCGATCGATGTCATGCGCTGGCTGCCGCCGGCTCCTTCTCGACGGATCCGGACGGCAGTTCGATGCCGTAGTGGCCGCGGAGGGTGGATGCGGTGTAATCGTCGCGGAAGCGGCCGCGGGCCTGCAGGATCGGGACGACGTGGTCCACGAAGTCCTCGAGGCCGCCGGGCAGGTAGGGAGGCATGACGTTGAAGCCGTCGGCCGCACCCGCGTCCACCCAGGCGATGAGGTCGTCGGCGATCTGCTCCGGTGTCCCGGTGATGGTGCGATGCCCGCGACCGCCCCCGAGGCGGCCGATCAACTCACGGATCGTGAGATCTTCGGAGGCGGCGAGTTGCCGTACCAGAGTCGATCGACTCTTGTGGCCCTGGATCTCCGATTCCGGAGGCAGGGGAGGCAGCCGGGAATCGAGTGGGAGGCCGGTGAGGTCGACGTTGAAGAAGTTCGACAGCTGGCCCAGCGCATAGTCGGGAGAGATCAGATCGGTGAACTCACGTTCGAGGTCACGTGCTTCCTTCTCGGTGCTGCCGATGAACGGCACGATGCCCGGGAGGATCTGCAGGTCTTCGGCGCTGCGACCGTAACGCGGGAGACGGCGCTTGAGGTCGCGATAGAAGTCCTGGCCCTCCGCGATGGTGCGCTGGGCGGTGAAGACCACCTCCGCGTAGCGGGCTGCGAGGTCTTTGCCGTCCTCAGATGATCCGGCTTGCACCAGGACCGGCCGACCTTGTGGTGATCGGGGCGAGTTGAGCGGGCCCCGGACCCTGAACGCCTCTCCCACATGGTTGATGGGATGTACCCGCTCGGGGTCGGCGAAGATCGCGTTGTCGACGTCGAGCACCACGGCGTCGTCCTCCCAGCTGTCCCACAGCCGGTTCACGACGTCGACGAACTCCTGGGCGCGGCGGTACCGGCCGGCGTGGTCGGGGATGGAGTCGTAACCGAAGTTGAGCGCCTCTTGTTCCTGACCGGACGTGACGATGTTCCATCCGGCACGGCCCCCGCTGATGTGTTCGAGGGAGGCGAAGGCACGCGCCAAGGTGTACGGGTGGTTGTAACCCGTTGAGGCGGTGGCGATCAGGCCGACCTTGCTGGTCCCGCCTGCGATGGCGGACAGCAGTGTGATCGGCTCGAAGATGGCCTGGGTGTTGCGGCGGATGTTGGGTCCCACGGCCAGGCCGTCGGCGAAGAACACCGAGTCGAGTTTCCCGCGTTCGGCGATCTGGCCCAGCCGCACGAAGTGGGCGACGTCGAGCACTTCGTGTTCGGAGGTGCGTGGATGACGCCAGGCGGCCTCGTGATGGCCGACGCCCATCAAGAAGGCGTTCAGGTGCAGGGTGCGTGTCATGTGATCAGTCCTAGTGTGATGTCGGGTGATTCAGTTGGCGGCAGGTGTTCGCCAGCGAGAGAATCGACGTTCGAGCAGAACGAGTACGTAGTTGAAGACGAGACCGACAAGCGCGATGGTGAGGATGCCGGCATACATCTGCGGGATCTGGAAGTTGAGCTGGCTCGCCATGATGAGGTAGCCGAGTCCCGTACGCGCACCGACCATTTCGGCCGCGATGAGAACCAGGATGGACGATGCGGCCGAGAGCCGGATGCCGGTGAAGATCGTCGGCAGGGCTGCGGGCAGGATCACTTTCTGGAACAGCCGGTACGCGGGAAGACCCAGTGAGCGAGCAGATTTGATCAACAACGGGTCAACTGTCCGCACACCCGAGATCGTGTTGAGCAGGATGGGGAAGATGCAGGCATAGGTCACGAGCGCGACCTTGGAGGTCTCGCCGATGCCGAGGATGAGCACGAAGACGGGGAGCAAGGCCAGCGCAGCGGTGTTGCGGAACAATTCGAGAACCGGGCTGAGATATTGCGCAAGAGGCCGGTACCAGCCGATCAGGATGCCCAACGGCACGGCGAACACCACCGCGATGGCGAAGCCGCGCAGAGCTCGGCCCAGACTCGCGGAGATGTGCTCCCAGAGTTGACCACTCTCGGCCAGGTCCACCAGAGCCTTCGCGACCACCGAGAACTCAGGGAGGAATGTTCGGTCGACCAGACCGATTCGCGGCGCGACCTCCCAGAATGCGACCAGCAGCACCAGGGCGATCGAACTCCGGAAGACCCAGGAGCCTGACTTTCGCAGTCTTCCTCCGACCCGACGGGTGGGTGGGTCGACAGGAGTCGGAGCCGGGGACGCGACGTCCTTCACCGGCGCCGGGCTCGAGACCTTTTCCAACGTGACACTAGACATGGCTACCCACTCCGATCGTTTCGGCGGCGGCACCGGCCACCTCGGGACGCAGCGACAGCCAGATCCGGTGCCGGTAGTCGCGGAACTGCTCAGATGAACGGATGTCGTCGACGGCATCCCGGTCGATGTCGATCGGCAGGATCTCCTTGATCCGACCGGGGCGTTCGGTGAGGATGGCAACCCGGTTGCCGAGGTAGATGGCCTCGTCGATGCCGTGGGTGATGAACAGGATGGTCTTGCCCGTGGCCTTCCAGATTCGTAGGAGCTCACCCTGCAACCCCTCGCGGGTCTGGGCATCGAGTGCGGCGAACGGCTCGTCCATCAGCAGCACTTCGGGGTCGTACGAGAGGCTGCGCGCAATCGCCACACGCTGTTTCATGCCACCCGACAACTCGTGGGGGTAGTGGTCGCCGAAGTTGCCGAGACCGACGAGCCCGAGGTACTCATCGGCGATGGCCTTGCGGCGGCGACGCGAGATGCCCTTCGCTTCGAGGCCGAACTCCACGTTCGCGCGGGCCGTGCGCCATGGCAGCAGCGCGTACTGCTGGAACACCACACCCCGATCCAGTCCCGGTCCGGTGATGGGCTTTCCGTCCAGCAGGATCTCACCCGCAGTGGGCTTGGTGAGGCCACCGACCAGGTCGAGCAAGGTGGACTTCCCGCTGCCGCTGGGGCCGACCAGAACGAGGAACTCTCCTTCGGCGGCAGAGATGCTGATGTCGTCGATGGCCACGAACTCGGCCTTGCCCGGCGCGGTGAACGACTTGCGCACCCCGCGCAATTCCAGTTTGGGCATCGTCATTTCGCTGCCACCACCGGTGCGCCGTCAGGCCCCGAGTCCGGCTGGTACGTTCCGTCGGCGTATGGGTTGTCGTCGTTGGTGAAGATGTCCTGCGGTGTCAGCTTGCCCTTGTCGAGCTCGTTGTTGCGCACGAGCCAATCGATCCACAGCTGGAACTCCTCGGGCTTGATAACCCCGCCCGGCGTGGGGATGGACGAGCTCTTCCAGTACTCGGCCAGAGCGGGATCCTCGCCGCGACCACGCTTGGTGATGATGTCCTTGAAACGTGCGACAACCTCTGCCTGTGGAGTCACCTGCGTCCAGCGGATCGCACGGGCGGTGCCCTGGACGAAGTCCTTCACGGCCTCCGGGTTCTTCTTGATGAAGTCATCACGGAACACGTAGCTGCCATAGCTGAAGTCTCCGAAGATCCTGTCGGTGAACAGCTCTCGAATACCGCCGTTCTCCAGCGCGCGCTGCTGGAAGATGCCGTTGAACGCGCCGACATCGATCTGACCTTGGCGCAGCGAGGACTCGTTGTTGATCGGCGGCACCACCAGCAGCTGGACCGACGCGATCTCGTCCTTTGAAAGTCCCTCACGGGCAAGCCATTCGCGAATGACGAACTCCGAGTGCGCCCCCAACGTGTTGATCCCGATCTTCTTGCCGATCAGGTCCCGCGCGGTGCGGATCGGGGAGTCCTCCAGGACATAGAAGCCGTTGAATGTCTTCTCGTCGGCGCCGTAGGAATCGACGACTGCGGTGATCGGTGAACCCGCTGACGCCAGCTTGACGATGGCTCCGTTGAACGCGTGCCCGAAGTCGGTGTCGCCGGTGGCGGCGGCCTGGATCGACTGCGGGCCGCTGGTGGTCTCGCCGACCGCCTTGATGCTGACCTTGGTGAAATACCCGAGATCGGCTGCCAATTCGGGGAATTGAACGGTGGCGGGGAAGCTGAGGTACCGCAGCTCGGTCTTGCCGTCGGCGGTGACGGTGGCCTCGTCGGCGGAGCCGCAGGCGGCAGTCGTCACCCCCACGAGAAGCGCCAGCGCTGCCGCGATGCGGACCCGCCATGGGTGTTTGTGACTCACTGCTTTTCCTTTCATCTGTTCGGTGTCGAGGCGCGATCGACTCGGGCCCGGGAAAAGGGCCGCCGTTTCGGGCCGAAGACCGGCACCATTTCGTATGTGCGACGAAATACATTGCTGCACAGCAGAACCAACCGGACTTGGCCCGTTGGTCGGTGCGGTTCCCCCTGGACATCAACAACCTATTTCACAATGCGGAAATAGTGGCCCGATTAAATCGGGACGGATTAAAGGCGTCAGCAGGCTCCGTTGGCGGCGTCGGGCAAGATGGCCAAACCGCGACATACTCGTCGCGGCGGACGGCGTCGTCGCATATCGTCGGGCACGATGACCACACCACCGATCCGGCGCTTCCGCGCGATCCTGCACATCGACCTGGACCAGTTCCAGGTGTCGGTGGAGCGTCGCCGGAACCCGGACCTGATCGGCACACCGGTCATCGTCGGCGGGACCGGTGACCCGACCGAACCGCGCAAGGTTGTCACGTGCGCGTCGTACGAGGCCCGTGATCAGGGGGTACGGGCCGGTATGCCGTTGCGGTCGGCATATCGCAAGATGCCCGAGGCGATCTATCTGCCCCTGGACCACACGTCGTACGACAAGGCATCGGCCGAAGTGATGCAGACGCTTCGAGACTTCGGGTATCCCGTCGAGGTGATCGGTTGGGACGAGGCGTTCCTGGGCGTTCCGGCGTCGGAGACCGGTCTTGACATCACCGAGCTGGCCCAGTCCGTTCGACAGCGGATTCTCGATGAGCGCGGGCTGTCGTCGGCGGTCGGCATCAGCGACAACAAGCAGCGCGCCAAGATGGCGACCGGATTCGCCAAACGCTCAACCGAGCACGTCTTCACCCTGGACAACCAGAACTGGATGCCCATCATGGGGGAGCGCGGTGTCGGCGACCTCTGGAGCGTCGGTCCCAAGACGACAGCAAAACTGGAGAAGCTGGGGATCGATACCGTCGCCCAGCTTGCGGCAGAGGATGTCGGGCGGCTGGTGGCCGAGTTCGGACCCCACCTCGGCAATTGGCTGTACCTGCTCTCGCGTGGTGGCGGCGACATCGAGGTGAACGCCGAACCGTACATTCCGCGATCGCACAGCAAGGTCGAGACCTTCCCGACCGACCTCACCGCCCGCGCCGACATCGATGAGGCGATTCGGAAGCTGACCCGGGAACTGTTGGCGCAGGTCATCTCTGAGGGGCGGGTGGCTTTTCGGGTGGCCGTGACCGTACGAACCATGACGTTCTACACCCGGACGAAGTCGAAGAAGCTGCCCGCCCCGACCACCGACGCCACCGTGATCGAGGCGGCGATGCTCGAGGTGCTCCACAAGTTCGAGCTCGACCGCCCGATCCGCTTGTTGGGTGTGCGTCTTGATCTGGTGATGCCCACAGAAGACATTCCGCCCGACCCGTAGGTGGCCGCACCGCTTCGGTGCTAACTTCCGGGCAGGGATCGGCGAGCGGGAGGGCATCACATGCGGTGGTTCAGGCAGGCGTTGGTGACAGCGGTCCTGGTCGGTCTGACAACCGTCGGGCTGGCGCAGAGCGCGCAGGCGGCTCCGCTGCCGGTGCAGTACAACTTTCTGGCCGGCATACCCGCCGAACTCGCCAACCCGAATGGCTCGCTGCCCGGGTCCAACGATTACGCATGCAAGCCGTCTGCTCAGCACCCTGATCCGGTGGTACTGGTCCACGGCACCGCGGGCAGTCAGCAGACCAACTGGATTTCGCTGGTGCCGGTGCTCAAGAACGAGGGTTACTGCGTGTTCGCGCTCACCTATGGCGAGTTGTCGCAGCAGTGGCCGTTGTCGCGGATCGGCGGGCTGGGCGCCAAGGACGTCAGCGCCTGGGAGCTCAAGGTGTTCGTCGACAACGTGCTGGCGAAGACAGGCGCCGCACAGGTCGACATCGTGGGTCATTCGCAGGGCACACAGATCCCGACCTACTGGGCGAAGTACTACGGGGGCGCGGGAAAGATCGACAAGTATGTCTCACTCGCGCCGTACTGGCAGGGATCGGACGGCGACGGCGAGGGCCGGTCGGAGCTGGTGAAGATGTTTGCCGACCGATTGGGATTGCCGCCCGCTGCAGTACCCGACACCGAATGCCCTGACTGCACCGCTTCACCCGGCGACGGTGACTTCGCGGCGGCCATCGATGCCCCTGACGGCCCATACGTCGCCGGCATCGACTACACGAACATCGTCACCCGCTACGACCAGCTCGTGACCCCGTACACCAGCGGCATCCTGGCCGGGCCGCCCGGCATCGAGGTCACCAACATCGTTGTGCAGGACACGTGCTCGCAGGACCGCTCAGATCATCTGTCGATCGTGTCCAACCAGCGCAGTTCGGCGTTTGTGCTCAACGCCCTCGATCCCGCGCATCCCCGACCCGTTCCCTGCCTGGCCGTACCGCCTTACACCGGTGCGTGAGCCAGTTTCAGGAAGGCGTCGAGCAAGGTCGCGCAGTTCTCTCTCGATTCAGCCGCGCGAGCGGTGATCTCGGCCGTGATCTTGTCCAGGTCGATACCGCGTTCGACGACCAGTTGACCCTGGCGGTTGGCTGCCCAGCTCGCCTGCCAGGTGGCCCACACCGCGGGTGAGATCTCCGGATGGAACTGAACCCCGAGATTCCGGCCAAAGGTGAAGGCCTGCAACGCTGCTCCGTTGCGGGCGATCTCGCGAGCACCGGGCGGGAGGGTGAATCGGTCGTAGTGCATCTGCATCCATGGTCCGCGTGCGACCAGTTCGGGCGCGACGGTGTCGACGGTGACGTAACCGTGTTCGGGGTGGTCCGACCGCTTGACCTTTCCGCCGAGAACGCGGCTGAGCAGCTGGCCACCGAAGCACACCCCGAGAATCGGTACGTTTGCGGCGAGCGCAGCCCGCAGGTAGCTGATCTCGGCCGCCAGCCAGGGGACCGAGTCGTTGTATG
Source organism: Williamsia sp. DF01-3 (assembly GCF_023051145.1). Taxonomy (NCBI): domain Bacteria; kingdom Bacillati; phylum Actinomycetota; class Actinomycetes; order Mycobacteriales; family Nocardiaceae; genus Williamsia; species Williamsia sp. DF01-3. Next base: position 4,463,542 of record NZ_JALKFS010000005.1, on the reverse strand, counting down.
CCGCCTCCGAAGAACCCATCACGACAACAAAATCGAACCCCGCGACCTCCGGTAGATGTCCGGAAGGGTGCACGATGTCGACGTCGTAGCCCCGGTCGATGACGTGGTCGCGCAGGGTGCCCGTGTCGGCGATACCGCGGTCACGGTCGTGATCGTGCACCACGAAGAGAGCGCGGTTCCGAGACGCCCCGGGATCTGGCTCGACGAGGTCTGGCTCGGCCATCACAACCGGTCGCGGAGCTGGGTCGCGACGATGCAGACCGTCGATGCGGCAGCGACGTCTTGTGCTGAAAATTGCACTGGATACTCCTGGTACACGCCGGACTCATGTCCGACGGTGGTGGGGTTTTGTTCAGTATGGCCAGAACATGGGGCCGCCGCTCATCCGAGGCCCGGCTCTGACGGCGCTCAGGGCCGCCGATGCGCGCATCGGCGCAGGTGGGGATTCCTGCGACCATGGGGTTCATCGAGGCGCATCATGTATCCATGGCCGATACGCATGAGGTGATCAATCAAGTTCCGCTCCTGAGTGGATACAACCCGGCGACCAACCCGGCGCTGTCGGAGTCTCTTGTTCGCGAAGGTGGTGGCTGGGGCGCCGACGAGACCTTCGAACTGGGCGCCATCGCTGCCGGTGAGGAAGCTCAACGATGGGGTGAACTCGCCGACCGGAACCTGCCGATATTGCGCACGCACGATCGGTACGGTCACCGTGTCGACGAGGTCGAATACGACCCGGCGTACCACCGGTTGATGGATGTCGCTGTGACACACGGTCTACACGGAGCACCCTGGGCCGATGGTCGGGCGGGCGCGCACGTGGTGAGGGCCGCCAAACTCGGGGTCTGGACGGTCGAGGCGGGTCACGTCTGCCCGATCTCGATGACCTACGCCGTGGTGCCGGCCCTGCGGCACAACCCCGACCTGGCCGCCACCTACGAGCCGTTGCTGACCTCCCGAACCTACGACCCGTACCTGTCGGTCCCGGCGGGCAAGTCCGGTCTGATCGCCGGGATGTCGATGACCGAGAAGCAGGGCGGCTCCGATGTCCGCGCGAACCAGACCGCAGCTCAACCCAATTCGGACGGCTCCTACACGCTCACCGGGCACAAGTGGTTCACGTCCGCGCCGATGTCCGACTTGTTCCTGGTGCTCGCCCAAGCTCCCGGTGGACTGTCGTGCTTCTTCCTGCCCCGGGTACTGCCCGACGGCACCCGCAACCGGATGCGGTTGCAACGGCTGAAGAACAAGCTCGGCAACCACGCCAACGCGTCGTCGGAAGTGGAATACGACGGCGCGACGGCATGGTTGGTGGGCGAGGAGGGACGCGGTGTTCGCACCATCATCGAGATGGTGAACCTCACCAGGCTCGATTGTGCGCTGGCCAGTGCGGGCAACATGCGCGTCGGGCTCACCCAGGCCATGCACCACAGCCAACACCGGAAGGTGTTCGGCGACTACCTGATCGATCAACCGTTGATGCGGAACGTCCTCGCGGATCTCGCGATCGAAGCTGAAGCGGCCACCATGGTGTCGATGCGGATGGCGGGGGCCACCGACGCAGCCGAACGCGGCGACGACACCGAGGCCCTGCTGCGACGTATCGGGCTGCCCGCGACCAAGTACTGGTTGTGCAAGCGGGCCACAGCGCACGTCGCCGAGTCGATGGAGTGCCTGGGCGGCAACGGTTACGTCGAGGACTCCGGGATGCCGCGGCTCTACCGGGAAGCCCCTCTCTACGGGATCTGGGAGGGCAGCGGGAACGTCAGTGCCCTCGACACACTGCGTGCGATGGCCACAGCGCCCAAGTCGGTGGACGCGCTGTTCGACGAGTTGGAGTCGGCGACCGGCATGGACACCCGCTACGACAACTACCTCAACTCCTTGAAGAGCCAGCTGGGGGAGGCAGGCCAACCGACCGCACGCAGGATCGCCGAGTCGATCTGCATCGCCTTACAGGGCTCGCTGATGCTGCGGCACGGACATCCGGCCGTGGCGGAAGCCTTCGCGGCCACCCGACTCGCAGGCGACTGGGCCGGCGCATACGGCACATTGCCCACCGGTCTCGATCTCGCGCCCGTGCTCGAACGGGCACTGGTCAAATAGGAGCAGGAAGACTCATTCCCGCGGGATGGCCAGCCGGGTCATGTGCGTCGTCGAGTCCGGCGTCAGACCCAGCTGGTCCCACGCGGTCTCGGTCTCGACGACCGCGTACGCGGACGTGGGAAAACGCGGAATGTGTGCCGCCGGATCCAGCGTCATCGCCGTGTCCGGCATCCCGGGCTCGTGCCCGATCACCAATATCGTGGCAGCGTCCGCGGGCGCGTGGAGCCTGATCGCCTCGCACACGTCGTCTGCGTCTCCGCCGTAGATGTCTTCGACAAATGTGGCCGGTGCGTCGATACCGGTGTGCTGCAACGTCTGACGCGTGCGAACCGCGGTCGAGCACAGTACGGCGTCGACCGCGAGCCCGTCGTCGGCCATCCACCGGCCTGCCAGTGCTGCTTCGCGCTGACCGCGCTCGGCGAGCGGACGTTCCTGGTCGGGTGTACCGCTGGGATAGGCCGACTTGCCGTGCCGCATCAGGATCAGTGTTCGTGCCACGAGATCGACCGTAGCGTCACCGCGTTCGCCTGTCAGGAAACCTTGCGATGCCGGCCGGTCGACTCATCCGCTCCGCACCGGGAGAGCGCGGTACGTAGGAGCCGCACCGTGTGATTCCAGGCGGATGCTTCCTGTTCGAGGTGCTGGGCGATCTCTTCGTTTCCCCGGTCCCACTCCAGCTCGGCCAATTCACGCAGCTCGACGACCTCGTCGAGCCCGAAGGCGACAAGCTCTTTGATGGAGTCGATGTTCGAGCAGGCCCAATCGATCTGATCACGCTGCAGCGTCATCAGACGCTCCAGGTCATCACGCAGGGCCGCCTGCGCCGATAGGGATAGACCACTCACCTGTCCCAGGGTGCCCCACCTGCCGTGTGAGTACTAGTTGACGCGCCGACAGAGGCGTCGATCATCTAGGACCACTTCCACTCGCGGATCTCCGGCATGTCCTCGAAGTGGGTGGTGACGTACTCGGTGTGGCGCTGCAGCTGCGACCGGCAGAACTCGGCAAGTTCTCGGCTGCGTTCGGGAACGCGGCTGGTTCGGCGTAGGGCTTCGAGCACCAAGTGGTACCGGCTCATCTTGTTCTGCACCACCATGTCGAAAGCAGTTGTGGTGGTGCCCTGTTCGATGAACCCGCGAACGTGGAAACGGTCGGCGCGGGTGCGTCCGTGCAGCTGCTGGTGGATGGCCCTCGGATAGCCGTGGAAAGCGAACACCACATCGGTGTCTGCGGTGAACAGATCGAGGAACTTCGATTCGGGCAGCCCATGTGGATGTTCGTCCTGGGGCAGCAGCACCATCAGGTCGACCACATTGACCACGCGAACGCGCAACCAGGGAACCCACTCACGCAGCAGATGTGCAGCGGCCAGGATCTCCTCGGTAGGAACGTCGCCCGCGGCGGCCAGCACGATGTCGGGTTGTTCGGGGTCCGCGTCGTTGGTCTCGCCCTCGGTACCGGCCCACTCCCAGATCGATGCCCCGGCTTCGGCATGTTTGTGTGCCTGTTCGAGGGTCAGGTACTGGGGGTGCTTCTGCTTGTCGACCACCAGGACGTTGACGTGGTCGCGGCTGCGGAAGCAGTGGTCGGCCACCGAGAGCAGAGTGTTGGAATCCGGTGGCAGCCAGACTCGCACCACGCCGGGGGCCAGTGGGATGACGGCATCGATCAAGCCGGGTCCCTGATGGCTGAAACCGTTGTGGTCGTTACGCCAGCAGGTACTGGTGAGCAGCACGTTGAGCGATGCCACCGGTTCGCGCCACGGCAGCTCGGCCGCGTGCTGCAACCACTTGGTGTGCTGCACCAGCATGGAGACGCTCACCATCGCGAACGCCTCGTAGGTGGCGAACAGACCATGGCGTCCGGTCAGCAGATATCCCTCGAGCCAGCCCTGGCACAGGTGCTCGCTGAGCACCTCCATGACGCGGCCCTCGGGCGACAGGTTGTCGTCGTTCTCGTTGGTCGGCAACTGCCAGCAACGGTCGGTTTGCTCGAACACCGCCTGGAGCCGGTTCGACGCTGTCTCATCCGGACTGAACAACCGGAACGATCCGCCGTGGTTCTCGTCGGAGTTGTCGCGGTAGATGTCGCGCATCAGCTCGCCGAGCACCTTGGTGGTCTCGTAGGCGAGTGCGCCGGGGGCCTCGATGTCCAGGGCGTACGACTCCAGCGGCGGGATCTTGAGGGGGACCAGTGCGCGGCCGCCGTTGGCATACGGCGTCGCGCCCATCCGCAGCTCACCCCTGGGTGCCAGGTCGGCGAGGTCGTCGATGAGTGCACCCGACTTGTCGAACAGGTCGTCCGGCTTGTACGACCGCAACCATTCCTCGAGCAGGGCGAGGTGCTCGGGATTTTCCTTCACCCCCGACAGCGGGACCTGATGACTCCAGTGGGTGCCCTCGATCAGTTTGCCGTCCACCTCGTGCGGTCCCGTCCAGCCCTTGGGGGTGCGCATCACGATGGCCGGCCATTTGTCGCCGGACGGGTTGCCTTCGCGAGCGCGGGTCTGGATCTCGACGATCTTGTCGTGAGCGCTCGCGATTGCCTGCGCCATCGCCGGGAACACCTCATGAGGGTCGTCGCCGCCGACGAACATGGGCTCCCAGCCCTGGCCCGACAGGAACGCCGTGATGTCGTCGTCGCTGCTGCGGCCGAAGACGGTGGGGCCGGCGATCTTGGCCCCGTTGAGGTGCAGGATCGGCAGCACCGCACCATCGCGAGCCGGATTGAGGAATGCCGGGATCTTCCAGGAACCGGCGAGGGGGCCGGTCTCGGCCTCACCGTCGCCGACCACACACGCGACCACCAGATCGGGGCTGTCGAAGGCGGCACCCGCGGCGTGGATGAGCGCATAGCCGAGTTCACCGCCCTCGTGGATCGAACCCGGTGTCTGCACGCTCACATGGCTGGGGATTCCACCCGGTGTGGAGAACTGCCTGCACAGTGCTCGGACCCCATCCGCATCCGCGGACACGTGCGGATAGATCTCGCTGTAGGTGCCCTCGAGGTAGGTCGCTGCCACCAGCGCCGGGCCGCCGTGCCCCGGCCCGGTGATGTAGAGCCATTTCGAGTCGGTCTCGCGGATGCGCCGGTTGAGCAGTGTGTAGATCATCGAGAGCCCCGGACTGGTGCCCCAGTGTCCGAGCAGTCGGGGCTTGATGTGCTCGACGCTGAGCGGCTCGCGGAGCAAGACGTTGTCCTGCAGATAAATCTGCGCCACCGTCAGGTAGTTGGTCGCGGACCACCACCGCAGATCGAGTTCGAGTTCGGAATCGGTGTATCCGGCCAACGTCATGTGCGCACCTTCTGGGTGTTTTGCGGATAGGGCATGTCGATTATCGGCTGGGTTCGGGTGACCCGCCATGGATCGGGTACCCAATCGTCCAGAGTTCGCTCCGCCGTCACCAACGTTTTGTTGTCCGTCGGGATCGACTCGCTCACACTCCCACCGCGAGAGCACGCTCGCCCCCAGGTCCGCCAAGTATTGTCGGCAAAGTGCACTTGTTCCTCCCGGCGCTGCTGGCGACTCTGTCGGCGCTCCTCGTCGCGACCGGGACACTTGTGCGTCAACGTTCCTCTACGGCGTCGGGCGGGATCACCAAACGCTGGTGGCTCGGAGTACTGATCGCCGCCGCCGGATTCGCGTTGCAGGCGGTGGCGCTCGGCCTCGGATCGTTGCTTCTGGTGCAGCCGCTGATCGTGCTGTCGGTGCTGTTCGCGCTGCCGATGGAGGCCTATCTGGACCACCGCCGTCTGAACTTCCACGAGTGGAAGTGGGGCATCATCCTCACCGTCTGCATCGCCGCATTCGTGGTGATCGCCCGGCCTGAGGCCGGGGGACACAACGTGTCGGCCGGAACCCTGGCGGGAACCATCGTCGTGGTGGTCGCGGTCCTCATCGGTCTGGTGGTCGCGGCTCGGCTCGTATCACCCCATCACCGGGCGCTGCTGTTCGGATCGGCGTCAGGTCTGCTCACCGGGGTGCAGGCGTTTCTCCTCAAAGCGGTGGTGACCCAGCTCGGCGAAAGCGTCGTGGAGGTGCTGACCCACCCGGAGATCTACCTGATCCTGCTCGTCGCCACCGCCTCGGTGATCACCCAGCAGCTCGCGTTCGCCGCCCACGATCTGCAGACGTCGTTCCCGGCGATGACGGTGATGGAGCCCGCCGTGGCCATGGCGCTCGGCGTGGTGCTGCTCGGTGAAAGCGTCGACGTGAACATCGTCGACGGCATCATCGCCGGGCTCTCGCTGGTCATCATGCTGCGTGCGGTGTTCGTGCTCGCGAGGCATGCCGCCGAGCGGGAGACCGAGTTCGAAGTGGCGTTCCCCAAAGCGCCCGCCCCTGCTCCCGGAGGGTCGGCAATGGGCCCGACCGACCACTAGCCGCCTGTGCAGAACATCATGTCGGCGGTACTGGCGGTCGCCGCCGCCTGCCTCATCGCCACCGGGACGGTCTTCCGGCAACGTGCATCGGCGGCCAGCGGCGCCATCACACCGGGATGGTGGCTCGGTGCCGGTCTGGCGGTCTGCGGATTCTCCTTGCAGGCAGCAGCCCTGGGTCTCGGCTCCATCCTGCTGGTCCAGCCGCTGCTCGTCTTGGCCGTGTTGTTCGCGCTGCCGCTCGAAGCGTGGTTCGACCATCGCAGACCCACACGCACCGAATGGGCGTGGGGCGGCGCGCTGACCTGCTGTGTGGCCGTGTTCCTCTGCCTGGCCTCACCGAGATCCTCCGACAGCCGCCCCGACCCCATGTTTTTCGTGCTCACGGTGGTGGCCGTCCTCGCATGCCTCGCCGGTTTGGTGATCGCGGCCGAGAGTTGCAACAACCACATGCGGTCGCTCTTCTATGGCCTCACCGCCGGAGCTCTTTTCGGGATCTCGGCACTGCTCATCAAAGCCGTCATCGGACAGGCCACCGACGATCTTCCCCGGGTCGGATTTCATCTCGAGATCTACCTGCTGCTCATCGTCATAGCCGCCGGCATCTACGCCCAGCAGCGAGGCTTTGGTTCGGGCGATCTCCAGACGTCGTTCCCGGCGATGACTGTGATGGAGCCGGCGGTGGCCATGGCGCTGGGCATGGCGCTTCTCTCCGAGCGGATCTCGGTCAGCGTATGGGAGGCCGGGGTGGTGGGGCTGGCGCTTGTGGTCATGGTGGTCGCGGTGGTCGAACTGGCCCGGCACTCCGCCATCCGGGGCACGTGAGGACTGGTACCGGCCCGCCGGCGATGGCAGGGTGGGGTGATGACTGAATCGACCGCGGAGACAGACAGTTCGATCACCGAGTACGACGTCATCGTCATCGGAGGTGGACCCGCAGGAGAGGTCGCCGCGCAGTACGCGACCGCCGGTTCTGACCGAACCGCCGCGATCGTCGAACACGAACTGCTCGGCGGGGAGTGCTCCTACTGGGCCTGTATGCCGAGCAAGGCACTGCTCCGTCCGATCGAAATACATGCCGCGGCATCCAACCTCGATGGAATCAAGGTCGGCGAGAAACTCAACCCCGAGGAACTGCTGCGTCGGCGTGACACCTGGGTGAGCCAGTACGAGGACGGGGGACAGGAGAAGTGGGCGACCGGCCTCGACATCGCCGTCCTCCGGGGCCACGGGGTCATCTCCGGCGAGCGCACCGTGACCGTTGACAACGGGGGCCAATGTCAGACGGTGCGTGCGCGCCTGGCGGTGATCGTGGCCACCGGCAGCACCGCCGTGATCCCCGAACTCTTCGCCGACGCGCAGCCGTGGACGTCCCGGGATGCCACCGGGGTCAGGGAGATCCCGGGCTCGTTGATCGTGGTCGGCGGCGGTGTGGTGGCCTGCGAGGCCGCTACATGGATGGCGGCGCTGGGCAGCAAGGTCACCTTGCTCTCGCGCGGATCGCTGCTGGGTAAGACCGAACCCTTTGCCGGTGAGATGGTGGCCGAGGCGCTGACCGCAGCGGGCATCGATGTGCGTCAACACGTCGACATCACCGAGGTGCGCCGACCGGTCTCCGCGGACACCGGCATCGGCCGCATCCACGGTGACCCGGCGACCGTGGTCGCCGGTGGTGAGGAGATCACCGCGGATGAAGTCCTGGTTGCGACCGGGCGCCGCCCTGCCCGCAGCGGCATCGGGCTGGATGACGTCGATGCCGAGGCGTCGTGGCTCTTCTTCGTGGGCGACGCGTCCGAGGGCCCGGCACTCACCCATTGGGGCAAGTATCAGGCCCGCAACGTGGGTCGGCTGATCGCCGCCCGGGCGGATGGACGCCCCGACCCGGTTGTGCCCGACGGGGTTCCGGTGCCGCAGGTGATCTTCACCGATCCGCAGGTCGCGAGCGTGGGTTTCACCGAGCGCGAAGCGATCGACAACGGGATCGACGTGACGGTTGCCGAGATCGCCTTCGAGTCGGTGGCCGGATTCGGGCTGCTCCGCGACGATGCCCACGGCAAGGCAAGGCTGGTGATCGACAAAGCTGCCGGTGTCATCGTCGGCGCCACCTTTGTCGGTCCCGAAGTCGACGAACTCGTCCATGCGGCGACGATCGCCATCGTGGGCCGCGTTCCGGTCGACACGTTGTGGCACGCGGTGCCGTCGTACCCGACGGTCAGCGAAGTGTGGCTACGCCTGCTGGAGTCTTTGCCTGAGTCGTAGGCCGGACCACCTGCGCACGGGATGTGAGGCAGGCGCAGGCTTTTCGTCCGGAGATCAGTACTGCAACGCCTGCGGACAGACACAGAGCCTGCAGATTTTCGCGAGCCAGGTCTACAGCATCGTCCCGGGGTTGAGGATGCCCAGGGGATCGACCGCGTTCTTGATCCGCTGCGTCAGCTCGATGACGTCGGGGCCCAGCTGATCGGGCAGCCAGCCCTTCTTCAATCGTCCGACTCCGTGCTCGCCGGTGATCGTGCCGCCGAGTCTGATCGCCAGGTCCATGATTTCCCCGAACGCGAGATTGGCTCGTTCGGTCTCGTCGGGATCGTTGGGGTCGTGCACGATCAGCGGGTGCGTGTTGCCGTCGCCGGCGTGCGCGATGACGGAGATCAGCACCCGTCGGTCGGCGGCGATCGCCTCGATGCCATCGATGAGATCTGGCAATTTGTGCAGCGGAACCCCGACATCCTCGAGTAGCAGGGGACCGATCTTCTCGACGGCGGGGATGGCGTACCGCCGCGCAGCGGTGAATGCCTCGCCCTCGTCGGGATCGGTGGTGGCGAACACCTCGCCGGCGCCGCAGGTGGTGAATGCCTGCTCGATGACCTCGACCTCGGCGGCTCCGGCAGCACCTGGCGCATCGGACTGGGCGACGAGCAGGGCCCCGGCGGTGCGGTCGAGGCCCATCTTCAGCTGGTCCTCGACGGCGTTGATCGCGACCTTGTCCATGAACTCGAGCATCGCGGGCCGGATTGTCGACGTGATCGCGAGGACCGCCTCGGAGGCGGCATGCACCGACGAGAAGGTGCCCACCACGGTCGACGCCGGCGGCTGTGGCGGCAGCAGCCGCAAGGTCACCTCGGTGATGATGCCCAGAGTGCCCTCACTGCCGACGAACAGTTTGGTCAGTGACAGCCCGGCGCTGTCCTTGAGCCGCGGTCCGCCCAGGCGCACTGCCCGCCCATCGGCGAGCACCACTTCGAGGCCGAGGACGTAGTCGCTCGTGACGCCGTACTTCACACAACACAGGCCGCCCGCGTTGGTTGCCGCGTTGCCGCCGATGGAGCAGATCTCGAACGACGACGGATCCGGCGGATACCAGAGTCCGTGTTCCTTGACCGCAGCCTTGACCTCGGCGTTGAGCAGTCCGGGCTGGCAGATCGCCGTACGGGTGACCGGATCGACGGTGATGTCGCGCATCTTCTCGGTGGTCAGGACGATGCCGCCATCGATGGCCGTGGCTCCGCCGGACAGACCGGTGCCGGCTCCGCGGGGGATCACCGGGATGGAGTTGGCAGCGCACCACCTCACGGTCGCGACGACGTCCTCGGTGCTCGTCGCGCGGACCACCGCCATCGCGGTACCCGCGTCGGGGTCGAATGCCCGGTCCTGGCGGTAGCCCACGACGATGTCGGGATCGGTGATCACCGTCCCCGCGGGCAGGGCCGTCACCAGGTCGTCCAACACCGTCTTCGTCGACATGTTCGCAGCGTAATCGTCGCTGTCGGGAGGTGCCTCGAAGTCGCCGATCAGTGCCGGCGCCCGGGGCGCGTCAGCGCAGCGCGGGAGAGATGAGCGGAGAAATCTGCTGTGCCCATTCGGCCGCCTGCACCTTGGCGCTCACCTTCGACGACGCATCGTGGCGCCCGTGCTCGCCCACCTGGGTGGCGCCGAGTTCGGTGAGCTTTTCGGCCATGATCTCGCCGCCGCGGTTGTAGGTGTCGTCGTAGACGCTGTCGCCGAGGCCGAACATGGCAAAGCGGAGACCGTCGAGGGCGGGTTTCTCGTCGTCGAGGGCCTCGGCGAACGGCTCGGCTCCGGTGGGCAGCTCGCCCTCGCCATAGGTCGAGCAGACCACCACATAGAAGTCCTCGGCGGAGAGGTCTTCGACGGCGAACTCGGACATGTCGTACATCGACACGTCATGGTTCTCGGTCAGCACGTCGGAGATGGAATCGGACACCACTTCGGCGGTTCCGGTCTCGCTGCCGTACAGGATCACAACAGACATCTTCTTCTCTCTCCATCCGGTCTCGTCGGCAACTGAGGGTACCCTATGTTGCGGTAGGTGTCGGGTGCCCGATCAGCGATTTTAGCGATCGGCGGGTCAACTTCACAGTCCGCGCCGCCTGGGGATCGAGTCGTCTGGTGGCCTACGTGTCGGTACGGCGCGGGGACCGCGTCTGTGCGGGGATAATCACCTGACATCGCCGGCTCGGCTCGATACGCTCCGGGAGACGATGTTCAAGCAAAGGAGCAGTCGATGGCCGAAGATTCAGAGACCAAGCGTAAGTTCCGAGAAGCATTGGAACGCAAGAAGAATCGCGATCTGCCCACCGGCGATCACAAGGATTCGGCATCCAAGGCGTCCGGTCAGCACGGGCCTGAAGGTGGCCCGCATCAGTTCCGGCGCAAAACCGGGTAGTTCCGAACAGGTCATCTGCTGCCGGGGCTCGCATTACTAGGAAGTCCTAGTATATAGTGACGGGGACAACACGGCAGTAGATGACTTGTGAGGACCCCATGACCAGGCAAATCGACCATTTTGTGGACGGCGCACCGCTCGCCGGCACCAGCGGGCGCACCGCAGATGTGATGGACCCCAGCACCGGCAAGGTGCAGGCGACCGTTCCTCTCGCCAGTACGGCCGAGGTCGACGCCGCCGTTGCCAGCGCAGTCGAGGCGCAGAAGATCTGGGCTGCATGGAACCCGCAGCGCCGCGCTCGCGTGATGATGAAGTTCGTTGCACTTGTCGGCGAGAACATGGACGAACTCGCCGAGCTGCTCTCCAAGGAGCACGGCAAGACCGTTCCCGATGCGAAGGGCGACATCCAGCGCGGCGTCGAGGTCATCGAGTTCGCGATCGGTATCCCGCATCTACTCAAGGGTGAGTTCACCGAAGGCGCCGGCACCGGCATCGACGTGCACTCGGTACGCCAGCCGCTCGGTGTGGTCGCAGGCATCACCCCCTTCAACTTCCCGGCGATGATCCCGCTGTGGAAGGCCGGCCCCGCGCTGGCGACCGGAAACGCGTTCATCCTCAAGCCGTCCGAGCGTGACCCGTCGGTGCCCGTGCGTCTGGCCGAGTTGTTCCTCGAGGCGGGACTGCCGCCCGGCGTGTTCCAGGTCATCCATGGCGACAAGGAAGCCGTCGACGCACTGCTCAACAACGACGACGTCCAGGCCTACGGTTTCGTCGGCAGCTCCGACATCGCGCAGTACATCTACTCCAACGCGGCCGCGAACGGCAAGCGCGCGCAGTGCTTCGGTGGCGCCAAGAACCACATGATCATCCTCCCTGACGCCGACCTCGATCAGGTCGCCGACGCACTGATCGGTGCCGGATACGGCAGCGCCGGCGAGCGCTGCATGGCGATCTCGGTGGCCGTGCCCGTGGGTGAGGCCACAGCAAATCGTCTGCGCGAGAAGCTGGTCGACAAGGTCAACGCCCTGCGCGTCGGCCACAGCCTCGACATCAAGGCCGACTACGGCCCCCTCGTCAGCAAGGCTGCTCTCGAACGCGTCAAGGACTACATCCAGCAGGGTGTGGACGCCGGTGCCGAGCTGGTCATCGACGGCCGCGAGCGCACGACCGACGACCTGACCTACGACGGTCAGAGCCTGGAAGAGGGCTACTTCATCGGGCCCACCCTCTTCGATCACGTCAAGAAGGATCAGACGATCTACACCGACGAGATCTTCGGACCGGTCGTCTGCATCGTCCGTGCCGCAGATTACGAAGAGGCCCTTGCGCTTCCGTCTGAGCACGAGTACGGCAACGGCGTCGCGATCTTCACCCAGGACGGCGACGCGGCCCGCGACTTCACCGCTCGCGTCCAGTGCGGCATGGTGGGCGTGAACGTGCCCATCCCGGTGCCGGTGGCCTACCACACCTTCGGTGGCTGGAAGCGTTCCGGATTCGGCGATCTGAACCAGCACGGGCCGGCGGCGATCCAGTTCTACACCAAGGTCAAGACCATCACGACTCGGTGGCCGTCCGGCATCAAGGATGGCGCCGAGTTCGTCATCCCGACCATGGACTGAGAGACCGGCCGGTGTCTTTCGACATGGATGACGATGACAAGGTCATCGTCGACACTGCCTCGGCGTTCGCGCGCAAGAGGCTCGAGCCACACGCCCTCGACTGGGATGAGCGCAAGCACTTCCCGGTCGAGGAGCTTCGCGAGGCCGCCGAACTCGGCATGGCGGGCATCTACACGAGCGAAGACGTGGGCGGAAGCGGTCTGCGGCGGATCGACGGCGTACGGATCTTCGAGGAACTGGCGAAGGCTGATCCCACCACGGCGGCCTTTCTGTCGATCCACAACATGTGCACGTGGATGGTCGACTCGTACGGCACGGACGATCAGCGCACCACATGGGCGGCCAAAATGGCCTCGATGGAGGCCGTCGCCAGCTACTGCCTGACCGAACCTGCTGCCGGAAGTGACGCTGCGGCACTGCGTACCAAGGCAGTTCGCGACGGCGACGACTACCTGCTGAACGGGGTCAAGCAGTTCATCTCCGGCGGCGGCGTCTCTGACGTGTACATCGTGATGGCCCGTACGGGTGCGGAGGGTCCAAAGGGGATCTCGACGTTCATCGTCCCTGCGAACACGCCGGGACTCTCGTTCGGCGCCAACGAGCAGAAGATGGGCTGGAACGCGCAGCCCACCGCTCAGGTCATCATGGAGGACGCGCGGGTACCGGCGGCCAATCTCCTCGGTGGGGTGGAGGGTACGGGCTTCGGCATCGCGATGAACGGACTCAACGGTGGCCGTATCAACATCGCCGCATGTTCGCTGGGTGGTGCCCAGGCGGCCTACAACAAGGCCATCACCTACGTGTCCGACCGAGAAGCGTTCGGCGGCAAGCTGATCGACGAACCGACCATCCGGTTCACGCTTGCCGACATGGCCACGTCGCTGGAGACCGCCCGCCTCATCCTGTGGCGGGCCGCCGATGCGCTCGACGCCGGTCATCCCGACAAGGTCGAGCTCTGCGCGATGGCCAAGCGGTATGTGACCGACACCTGCTTCGACGTCGCCGATCAGGCGCTGCAGTTGCACGGCGGATACGGATACCTGCGTGAGTACGGTCTGGAGAAAATCGTCCGAGACCTCCGGGTGAACCGAATACTGGAGGGAACCAACGAGATCATGCGGGTTGTGATCGGCCGCGCAGAGGCGGACAAGTCGACAAAGGGGCAATACCTATGAGCACCATCGCGTTCCTCGGTCTGGGCCACATGGGCGGACCCATGGCAAAGAATCTGGTCAAGGCCGGGCACACCGTACACGGATACGATCCGTCGCCCGAGGCGGCAGTGGCTGCCAAGGAAAACGGTGTGGAGGTGTTCGCCGGAGGCATCGAGGCAGTTGCCGACGCCGACGTGGTGATCACCATGCTCCCGCACGGCAAGGCCGTCATCGAGTGCTACGAGCAGATCCTGCCCGGTGCGAAGACCGGTGCGCTGCTGATCGACAGCTCCACCATCTCGGTCGACGACGCCCGCAAGATCCACCAGCACGCCGACGATCACGGGTTCGCGCAGATCGATGCCCCGGTCTCCGGTGGTGTGAAGGGTGCCGACGCCGGGACGCTCGCCTTCATGGTCGGAGGCACCGAGGAAGCGTTTGTCGCGGCCCAGACGATCTTGGAACCGATGGCCGGAAAGGTCATCCATTGCGGCGACGCCGGGAGCGGCCAGGCCGCCAAGGTCTGCAACAACATGGTGCTAGCGGTTCAGCAGATCGCGATCGGAGAGGCGTTTGTCCTCGCGGAGAAGCTGGGTCTCGAGGCGCAGGCGTTGTACGACGTGATCACCGGCGCCACCGGAAACTGCTGGGCCGTGCACACCAACTGCCCGGTTCCGGGTCCGGTGCCGACCTCTCCGGCCAACAACGACTTCAAGCCGGGGTTCGCCACCGCGCTGATGAACAAAGACCTGGGGTTGGCGATGGCGGCGGTGGAGTCAACCGGCGCGATCGCACCGCTCGGAGAGCACGCGGCCACCCTGTACGCGGACTTCGCGCAGGACAACGCCGGTAAGGACTTCAGCGCGATCATCGAAACGCTGCGCTGAGACGCAAAGCGTTGCGTTGAAACGCCGCCTTCGGGTGCGGGATGGTCGACCGACCGAACGCTAGTACGGCCGTTTTGCCCGCTGAATCGGCCGATGCGTGAATGATGGGAGGGACGCCCGCCGACGATCCCGAGGAGCACCCCCATGGCACCCACCCACACGCAGAAGTTCTACATCGACGGACAGTGGGTGGACCCGGTGTCCACCTCGACCCTCGACGTCATCAACCCGGCAACCGAAGAGGTCGTCGCGACGATCGCCCTCGGCGACGAGAAGGATGTCGAACACGCTGTCGCGGCGGCGCGCAAGGCGTTCGAGACGTTCTCCGAGACCACCCGCGAAGAGCGTATCTCGTTGTTGGAGAAGATCATCGAGGTGTACTCGCGGCGTCTCGGCGACCTCGCCGAAGCGGTCAGCATCGAGATGGGTGCTCCGGTGAGTCTCGCGCAGGGAGCGCAGGCTCCGGCCGGCCTGGGGCATCTCATGTTCGGCCTGGAAGCACTGAAGAACTTCGAGTTCGAGGAGAAGGTCAACTCCACCACGGTGGTCCGCGAACCGGTCGGCGTCTGCGCACTGATCACCCCCTGGAACTGGCCGCTGAACCAGATCGGCGCCAAGGTGGCCCCGGCTCTGGCCGCCGGCTGCACCGTGGTGCTCAAGCCGTCCGAGATCGCCCCGCTCAGCGGACTGGTGTTCGCCGAGATCCTCGATGAGGCGGGCGTGCCGCCGGGCGTGTTCAACCTGGTCAACGGCGACGGCCCGACCGTGGGTGTGGCGTTGTCCTCGCATCCGGAGGTCGACATGGTCTCGTTCACCGGGTCCACTCGCGCGGGCATCGAGGTGGCCAGGAATGCGGCTCCCACGGTCAAGCGTGTGGCGCAGGAACTCGGCGGCAAGTCCGCCAACATCATCCTCGACGACGAGGCGCTGGCCGACTCCGTGGCGCGTGATGTCGCGGCGATGGTGGTCAACTCGGGCCAGTCGTGCAACGCGGGATCACGCATCCTCGTTCCGGCCGGGCGGATGGCCGAGGCAGCTGAGATCGCCAAGGAGACGGCGGCCAAGATCGTGGTCGGATCGCCCGCGGACGAGAACACGCAGATCGGACCGGTGGTCTCGCAGGCTCAGTTCGACAAGATCCAGCGGCTCATCGAAACCGGTGTCGACGAGGGAGCCGACGTGGTCGTCGGTGGTTCGGGCCGCCCGGACGGCGTCGACGTCGGGTACTTCGTCAAGCCGACGGTGTTCGCGAACGTCACCAACGACATGACCATCGCCCGCGAGGAGATCTTCGGTCCGGTGATGGTGCTCATCGGATATCAGGACGAAGACGACGCAGTCCGCATCGCCAACGACTCGAGCTACGGGCTCGGCGGCATGGTCTCGTCCGCGGACACCGATCGCGCGCGCAAGGTCGCCCGCAAGATGCGCACCGGAACCGTGCACATCAACGGTGCCCCGCTGGCCATGGATTCACCGTTCGGTGGTTACAAGCAGTCGGGTAACGGCCGCGAGTTCGGGAAGTTCGGCATGGAGGAGTTCTTGGAGGTCAAGTCGATCTTCGGGGACAACGCGTAGCCCGGGAGAGCGTTTTGCCTCGTCCGGCCATTCGAGTTCGCTAGAGTAGAACGTGTTCTAGTTTTCTTGCGAATGGAGTGGTCATGGGTCAGGTGCTCGACCGGATCGAAGAACATGCCGAGGAGATCCGCGCTGCGGGTGTCGAAGGCGACGAGTTGATGCGCCTGCCGGATTCCTCCGCGCAGCGGTTGCGGGAGTCGGGAGTGATCCGGCTCCTGCAGCCGGTCGAGCACGGCGGGCTGGCTGTCCACCCCCGTGAGTTCGCCGAGACGGTCATGGGCGTCGCGGCCATGGACGGGGCCGCGGGCTGGGTGTCCGGAATCGTCGGAGTGCACCCGTGGGAGTTGGCGTTCGCCGACCCCAAGGTGCAGGAAGAGATCTGGGGCGACGACCCCGACACCTGGGTGGCCTCGCCCTATGCGCCGATGGGTGTGGCCAAGCCGGTCGACGGCGGGTATGTGCTCGAAGGCCGTTGGTCGTTCTCGTCCGGCACCGACCACTGCGATTGGATCGTCCTAGGGGCGATCGTGGGCGACGCAGACGGCAAGCCGGTCATGCCGCCGACCATCCTGCACGTCTTCCTGCCCCGTGCCGACTACACCATCATCGATGACTCGTGGGATGTGGTGGGCCTGCGTGGTACCGGCTCGAAGGATGTGGTGGTCGACGGCGCCTTCATCCCGACCTACCGGACTCTCGACTCGGCAGACGTGATGGACGGTAGTGCGCCGCGGGCGGCCGGTCGCACCGAGTCGACCTACCTGATGCCGTTCAGTTGTATGTTCCCCCTTGGCATCACGTCGGCGGTGATCGGTATCGCCGAGGGTGCGCTGGCGTGTCACATTGCGGCGCAACGAGACCGAGTGGCCATCACCGGCCAGAAGATCAAGGAGGATCCGTACGTCCTCTATGCCATCGGCGAGTCGGCCGCCGAGATCGCGGCGTCGCGGGCCGCTCTGCTCGAGACGGTGGATCGTTTCTACGACAAAACCGAGGCGGGCAAAGAGATCTCGTTCGACGAGCGGGCCATCGGGCGGCGCACCCAGACCGCTGCTGCCTGGCGGGCGGTGCGGGCGGTCGACGAGATCTTCGCGCGGTCGGGCGGCGGCGCACTGCACCGGAAGTTCCCCATGCAGAGGTTCTTTCGTGATGCGCACGCCGGACTCGCCCACGCCATCCACGTGCCGGGTTCGATCTTCCACGCGTCGGCGCTCACTCAGCTCGGCGGTGAGCCCCAGGGCATGATGCGCTCGATGATCTAGCGCTCAGATGTCGCCCGAGTGCTTTCGGACGGCATTGATCGATTTGACCAATGCCGCCGATTGCGCCTCGGTCATCCCCACGTCGCCGAAGACCTCTCGGTTGAGGGCGAGGGTTGCCTCTTCGACTGTCGTGCGGCCTGATTCGGTGATCTCGACCAGAGTGGTGCGGCCGTCGGTGGGGTGCGGCACCCGCCTGACGAGACCGGATTCCTCGAGGCGACGGATCGCATGCGTCACCGAGGTGACGTGTACCTGAAGCCGGTCGCTCGCCTTGGTGATGGGCAGTGCACCGCGGCGGCTGAAGGCCAGCAGCCGGAGGAGCTCGAACCGCGAGAAGCTCAATTCCCAGGGCTTGAGTACCGATTCCACCCTCGCCAGCAAGATCTGGTGCACCCGCATCACCGAGGTCACCGCCTGCATACCGCCGGCCACATCACCCCAGCCGGCGTTCTCCCAGTTCTTCCGGGCCTCGGCGATCGGGTCGGGTCTGACGTCGCTGGACATGCCCCCATTCAACAGGAGACGAGCGGGCGTTTTCGCGTCTCCGTATCCGTGGCGCCGTTGCCGCCCGTGCATGGCACAGTGATCATTGACACATTCACGGCAGGGGCCTAGCGTCGGGAACACCTGAGAGCTAGGAGGCTCGATGTCAGCACCAGCACGAGAAGCCATCGCGACCAGATTGCTGGCGGGTTCGGTCAAACGCTCGTATTCCCCGGTCGTCGACCTGGATTGGGATGCCCCGCTCGACCCGGACAAGTACTTCCTCCCACCGCGGGTGTGCAGTCTCTACGGCACCGAACTGTGGAACAGCCTGACCGAAGAGCAGTGGATCGAGGTCTCGCGGCAGGAGATGGCCAACATCCTCTCGGTCGGGATCTGGTTCGAGAACCTCCTGAATCGGGCGCTGCTGCAACGGCTTTTGTCCGAGGACCCTGCATCGGCGCAAACCCACTACGCCCTCACCGAGATGGGTGACGAATGCCGGCACATGGTGATGTTCGGGCGCGCCATCGAACGAAGCGGCGCCCGGCCCTACGGACTGCTGTGGTGGGAGCGGTTGATCATGACGATGCTGCCCTTCGCGATGCGGGGGTCGCTGTTGTGGGTCGCGGCGCTGGTGGGAGAGGAGATCTTCGACGCCTTGCAGCGCGAGATGCTCGACGATCCCGAGTTGCAGCCGCTGGTGTCACGCCTGATGCGCATCCATGTCACCGAGGAATCCCGCCACATCGGATTCGCCCGTGACGCGGTGGTCCGCCGTCGCGCCGTACGAAGCCGCTGGGAGACGTTCGTGGCGGCCAACCTGCATGGTCTCGCCGCACTGCGCTTCAAGTATCTGTTCACCAACTCGGCGATGTACGCGCGAGCCGGCCTCGACCGGCAGGAGGCGACGGCCGCGGCCCGAAGCAATCCGAACTTCCAGCAGATGCAGATCGTCGGGTTCTCGAGCCTGGCCGCTTTCCTCGAGGAGAACGGGCTCATGACGAGGTTCTCGCGCAGGCTGTGGCGCCGGGCCGGATTTCTCGAATGAGTGCGCTGACGGTGGGGTTCGAGGGCACCGGACCCGTACTCGTCGCCGTCCGTGATCTGTTGCGGGCGTCGCCGTTGGAGATCGAGGTGGCCGCGGACTCCGCCGGTGATCACCCTGCCGACGTGGTGGTGACGTCGACGCCGGCCCCGGCAGGCACCTTCCTGGGGGTGGCAGATCCTCGGCAGCCCAACGTGTTCTACACGGGGGACGCAACCGCACCCGCGCGGCTGGTGGCCGGCTACATCGTCTCGGCGATCGAGGAGATGATCGTTGCGGGGGCCGACGAGATGCGAGTTCGGGCACCCATCGCCCGGTCGTGGGCCGGATACGCCGCGGCCAACCACGGCGGCGGACGCAAGCTGATCCGAAAGCTGAAGCGCTTCGACCCCGCGGACTACGACTACCGGTCGGCGCACGACGACGAGGACATCTACGACGGCGCTGCCGTCATCGAGCACGACCTCGAGTCGGTCGCCTGCCGCATCCGGGTAGGCGGCTATTTCGACCCTCTCGACGGCCACTACCACTGGGCCGGAATCGCATTCGGAGAATCAGTCCGAGAGCTCAAGGAGGCCCGCGCCCGCGACGTCCTCGTCGCCGTCGACACACGCGACGGGGTCCCGGCCCGTCTCACCGAGATCACGCCATGGGGCTCTGTGCGCATCGTCGGCGTCGGGCAGCCTCCCTACGCACTCGACGACATCGAGGTCCTGCGCTCTTCGCCGGAGCAGCACAGCGTGGGCTCGCAGACTCGGACGCACGGGCGTCAAGCCGGGGTGTGAGGTCGAGGAGGAACCATGGGCAGAGAGATTGACCCAGCCAGACGCAACGCAGTGAGGCAGACGGTCGCCGCCCATCCCGGACTGGTGGTGTTCGCACTCAGTCCGGCGATCGTGGTGTTCGGCGTCCTGTGGCTGCTGACGAACTTCTGGCTTGCAGTCATCGTGGGGCTTGTCGTGGGAGGCGGCGCGGCCTGGACGCTGCTGCGCAAGTAGGCGGGCGTCATGGCTGAGCCCAGTACCCGCGTCGACAGCTGGATCTGGTCGGTCCGGCTGACCAAGACACGATCGGCGGCAGCATCCGCGTGCCGGGCGGGGCACGTCCGGGTGAACGGAACCACCGCCAAACCCGCGCAACACGTCGCCGTCGGGGACGAGGTCCGGGTTCGGGCAGCGGGACGCGAGCGGATCGTCGAGGTCACCAGGGTGGTGTCCAAACGGGTCGGACCGTCGGTGGCCGCCGAGTGTCTGATCGACCGCAGCCCGCCGCCACCACCCAAGGAACTGTCGTCGGCGCTGCCCCTACGTGACCGCGGAGCCGGTAGACCGACCAAGCGGGAACGGCGAGAGACCGACCGACTGCGCGGACGTTGACGTCGCATGGGTACAAGCGGCATGCAGACACACCCCGACATCGGCAGCGGCATCTCTACACTGCAACCTGTGGACTCCAGGGGTGGCAAGCCGACGGGAACCGGTCTGAGACGAGGGCGAGCTCCGCTGCGCTACGTGGTGGTCTTGCTCGTGGCCGTGATGCTGGTGCTGACCGGCTGCACCGACGGCGGCCCGAACGACGACAGCCCCACGACGGAGACCGAGAGCGCACCCGGCAAGGCCGGCGAAGGGCCGTTCTTCGGTGAGTGCGGGGGAGTCACCACCGACGACGTCGCGCGGGTGACCAAGGTCGCCGGCCTCACCAACACGGTGAACAACCCGTCGGTGTGCGAGTGGGTCACCTCGCAAGACCAACTCGGACCCCAGTTCTCCTTCAACTGGTACCGCGGCAGCCCCATCGGGCGGGAACGCGCCACCATCCAGTTGTCCCGCGATTCGGTCGAGGACATCACGATCGACGGTCACAGTGGCTTCATGGGATCGAGTACCGGCATCTGCGAGATCGGCATCGCTTTCGGGGCGGACTTCTTCGAATGGTCGATCTCCTACGGTCTGCCCGAAGACGGTCAGAGCACCCCGTCCGACGACGACATCTGCGCGGCCGCGAAGACGTTGTCCGCCCAGTCGATCGAGAACGCCTCATGACCCGGCGCAAGGTTGTTCCTCTGATCCTGGCTCTGCTCGCAGTGGTCGCGTTGTCGGCCGGGTGCACGCGCGCGGTCGACGGTGATGCCACCTCGATCGGTGGCGGCGACGGTACGTCCGACGGCAACGTCGACACCGATCGGTTCGACGGCCTGATGTACGAGTGCGAGATGCTGACACCGGAGGCCATCGGCAAGGCCGTCGGCGGGTCCATCGCCGAGCCCGGATTCTTCGGCGCGATCTGCCGTTGGGTGGTGGTCGGTCCGGTCATCACCGACGTCACCTTCAACTGGTTCGAGTGGGGCGACATCGAAGTCGAGAAGTCGACCGCCAAAGAGCTCGGTTACACCACCGAGAACATCAAGGTCGCCAGCGTCACCGCATTCACGCAGCGCAATCCGGCCCGTCCGGCTGCGTGCGGCGTCACCGCCCGTTCACCCGACCGTGGCGTCTACACCTGGTGGGTCGAGCCGCGCAGTTCCACACCGATCGGAGACCCGTGCGCCGCGCCGACCAAACTCATGGAGCTGCTTCTCGGCGGCGGACAGTAGGCCCTGAACGCACGTCAGGGTCGCTTGGTGACGGAGACCGTCGCAGCAACCTGATCCTCGACGATCAGCCACATGCGCAGCTGATCGCCGACACGCTCTCGCCGGATGGTGACCGTGGCCGCCGGCGTGACCGCTCGTAGATATTCGATGACGGCCCGGTGCGGGGCGTCCACCAGGTCGGGGTGGTCGAGGAGCTCGTCTTCGACCGCAGCCCAGTAGGCGGCGTTGTTCAGGTGCTTGAACGGGTCGAAGTCGGTGGCGCGCAAGACGTGTACGCGGTCGCTGTCCGATGCCTCGGGCACCGGGGCGGTGTTCATCGACTTCCACCGCAGGCGGTGCTCGTCGGTGGTCTGACTGAGCATCTCGAAGGCCTCGTCGGTCAGCCGTGTCGGCATGCCCTGGTCGTTGACGTTGATCCAGAACGCCTCGGTCTCGATCAGGCCGTCCTCGCGGGGCTCGGGGTTGAAGCGGTTGGTCTCGTGGACCGATGTCACCCGCACGCGCATGTTCGTCCACCGGGTCGACAGGGCGCCGCACCACCGCTGCAGGGTCACGTTGCCCGGCCACGACACCGGGCGGATCACGTCGATGACGGTGCGTCGCACGATCCAGTAGGGGTCGCTGGTGTGAAAGGCTGTGGCCTCGATGTTGTCGTTCGCTATGTCCTGCAGGTAGCGGCTCAGGCCATCGAGGCGCAGCCGCATCTCCTGGTCGACATCACCGGTTCGCACCCGGTAGTTCGACTCGAAGTAGCTCGCGTCTTCCTTGCGTTCCGGTAGATCTGCCGGAATCATCGCGACGTCGGTCGGATCGATGGTCGATTTGTCTGGGCTCACCGGGTTCCTTCGGTTGGGACGATGTCCGCTGCGGGATGAGCCTCGGGCAGGACTCGATCCCAAATGGGCAGCATAGGTTGCTTCATCTGGAGCGGGGTCGGCACTACCGCCAATGGGACTGACGTCCTAAAGTGTCTCAGTCGGCGGTCTGAATTGTTGCCGCCTGCGAGCAGAGAACTACGCTTGCCTTCGGTGGGTATTGGCGACTGAGGTAAATTCAAGTAAAAATTGGAACACGTTCCATTTTCGGGGAACGCCGAGAGTACTGAGGTTGAAGGCGTATGGCGCACGTGATCACGCAGCCTTGCTGCAACGATGCCAGTTGCATCAGTGTCTGCCCGGTGAACTGTATTCATCCGACACCGGATGAACCCGAGTTCGCCAGCGCGGAAATGTTGTACATCGATCCCGACACCTGCATCGACTGCGGTGCCTGCATCGATGAGTGCCCGGTGGAGGCGATCTTCCCCGACGACTCGCTCGACGAGGGCCAAGAGCGTTACCTGCAGATCAATGCCGACTACTACACCGACCACGACGTGTCGGGTGGTCTGGTCGCACCCCGCAAGAAGCCCCCACTGCCCGCAGGCAAGGAACTCCACGTGGCGATCGTGGGTGCTGGGCCCGCTGCGTTCTACGCCGCCGAAGAACTCGTGAAGCACTCCGCCATCAAGGTGGACATGTTCGATCGTCTGCCGACGCCGTACGGGCTCGTGCGTGCGGGTGTGGCACCGGACCATCCGTCTACCAAGGGTGTGGAGAAGACGTTCGCGGCCACCGCCGCCAAGCGCACGTTCGAGTATTACCTCAACGTGGAGGTGGGTAAGCACCTCGACCACGATGAGCTGCTGGACCACTACGGTGCGGTCATCTACGCCCATGGTGCCTCCACAGACAAGCACCTCGGTATCGACGGTGAAGACCTGCCCGGCTCCATCGCCGCCACCGACTTCGTGGCCTGGTACAACGGTCACCCCGATCACGCGGACCGCGACTTCGACCTGTCGGCCGAGCGCGCGGTGATCGTCGGCAACGGCAACGTGGCGCTCGACGTCGCCCGGATCCTCCTCGACGACCCCGACCGGCTGGCCAAGACCGACATCGCCGATCACGCGCTGGACAAGTTGCGCTCCAGCAACGTCCGAGAGGTCGTGCTGCTGGGCAGGCGCGGTATCGCACAGGGCGCGTACACGAACTCCGAGTTCCTTGCGATGGGGGACATGCCCGGGGTCGACGTCATCATCGACCCCGACGAGCTGGTCCTGGATGCCGCGAGTCAGGAAGCCCGCGACGCCGGCACCCTCGATTCGACCATCGCAACCAAGGTGCGCATCGCCGAGGAGTTCGCGCAGCGCACCCCGACCGACGGCAACAAGCGCGTGGTGTTCCGATACCTCGTCTCACCGGTGGCCATCGAAGGGTCGGACGGCGTCGAAACCGTCCGCTGTGTGCGCAACGAGTTCGTGAATGCGCCCGACGAAAGTGCTGATCACGCCGGCCAATCGCCCAGGCCCGCATCGGGACGTGTCGCGATCACGCCGACCGGTGAAGAGTTCGACCTGAAGGCCGGCATGGTGTTGCGCGCCATCGGCTACACCGGGCTGCCGCTGGACGGCCTGCCGTTCGACGGTGCCCAGGGTGTGGTCCCCAACGAGTCGGGCCGCGTGCTCGACGCCCGCGGGGGCAGTCCCGTGGAAGGCGTGTACGTCGCGGGCTGGATCAAGCGAGGCGCCACCGGTGGCATCGGAATGAACCGGATCTGCGGTCAGGAGACGGCGTTGGCAGTGATCGCCGACTTCACCGAGGGCAGACTTTCCGAACCGGCCAAGTCGCGCGAGCAGATCCCGGATCTCATCGCCGAACGTGGCGCGGGCCGGGTGGACGGGTCGGGATGGAAGAAGATCGACCTCGCCGAACGGACCGCGGGCAAGGAAGCCGGAAGGCGCCGGATCAAGTTCGTCAGCATCGAGGCGATGGAATCGGCGGCAAGGGCCTAGTGGTCGTGGTGATGCGGCGCGGTCCGAGGACCGACGTCATCGGTGTGCCCCCTTTTTCGCCGGTGAGCGAGGCAGGTACCGGGCAGCTAACGTTACGGCCAAGAATGGCCCGGTATGAAAGGTCCCAATGCGCATAGCACTGCTGTCTTACCGGAGTAAGCCACACTGCGGAGGACAGGGCGTCTACGTGCGCCACCTTTCGCGGGAACTCGCATTGCTGGGCCATCAGGTCGAGGTCTTCTCCGGGCAGCCCTACCCCGATCTCGACGATGAGGCGGTCGCTGCCGGCGTCACCCTGACCAAGGTGCCGAGCCTCGACCTCTACAACGACGTCAATCCGTTCCGGACGCCATGGCCGTGGGAGATCAAGAGCTGGATCGATGCCCTCGAGGTGCTGACGATGTGGACGGCAGGGTTCCCTGAGCCGCTGACGTTCAGTCTTCGTGCGGCTCGTCTCCTGCGTCGCCGCACCGACGATTTCGACGTGGTGCACGACAACCAGTGCCTGGGGTACGGCCTGCTGCAGATCGAACGCAGTGGTCTGCCCGTGGTCGCGACCATCCACCACCCGATCACCCGTGATCGCGAACTCGCCGTGAAGGCGGCCAAGGGGTGGCGCAAGCTGACGGCCCGCCGCTGGCACGCATTCCTGCGGATGCAGGGCCGCGTCGCCCGGCGAATTCCCCGGCTGCTCACGGTGTCTCGCAGCAGCGAGGTCGACATCCGCAAGGCTTTCGCCATTCCGGAGGGCCGGCTCACCACCATCCCGCTGGGTGTGAACACCGAACAGTTCCGGCCGTCGCCGGAGCGGGTCGCCGGGCGCATCGTCTGTGTTGCCAGTGCTGATGCCCCGCTCAAGGGGGTCTCGTATCTTCTCGAAGCGGTCGCGAAGGTGCGGGCGGAACGGCAGGTCGAACTGGTCCTGGTGTCCAAGTTGGTCGAGGGCGGTCCGTCGGACACCCGGATCGATCAGCTGGCCATCCGCGACAGCGTGCAGGTGGTGTCCGGCCTGGACGACGACGAGCTCGCCGAACTCCTGGCATCGGCCGAAGTGGCTTGTGTGCCTTCGCTTTACGAAGGCTTCTCGTTGCCGGCGGTGGAAGCGATGAGCTGCGGTACGCCGCTGGTCGCCACCCGCGCCGGAGCGATCCCCGAAGTGGTCGGCGAGCAGGAAGAAGCGGCGCTGCTGGTACCACCGATGGATTCAGGTGCCCTGGCCGAGGCGCTGGGCAGACTGCTCGACGACTCCGAGCTGCGCACCCGCCTCGGCGAAGGTGGCCGGGCAAGGGTGGAAGAGCGTTACAGCTGGGCGGCGGTCGCCGCGAAAACGGCTGAGAACTATCAAAAAGCGATCGATCAGTTTGCTCGAGGAGGCAGCGTTGCTAACCGTTGATTTTGATCGACTGGGCGTAGGACCGAACACCAAGGCCATCGATATCGGTGCGGGGCAGGGGCGGCACTCGTTCGAGATGTTCCGGCGCGGCGCCGATGTGATCGCATTCGATCAGTCCGAGAGCGACATGTCCGAGGTCGCCGAGATGTTCGACGCGATGATCGCCGAGGGGCAGGTACCGGCTTCGGCCAAGGCCCGCGCCGAGGTCGGTGACGCACTGCGGCTTCCCTACGGTGACGGGGAGTTCGACGTGGTGCTCATGTCGGAGATCCTCGAACACATCCCTGACGACACCGACGCCATCTCCGAGATGGCCCGGATCCTGGCGCCCGGCGGTCTGGCCGCTGTGACCGTTCCGCGGTATTGGCCGGAAAAGGTGTGCTGGACGTTCTCTGACGAGTACCACGCCAACGAGGGTGGGCACGTGCGCATCTACAAGGCGTCGGAACTGGCCGGAAAGCTCAGTGCCGCGGGTCTGGAGGTGACCGGCACCGGTCACGCCCACGCGCTGCACGCGCCTTACTGGTGGCTCAAATGTGCTGTGGGAGTGGAGAACAACAACAATCCGTTGGTCAAGGCCTACCACAAACTCCTGGTGTGGGACATGATGTCGGCGCCCAAGCTCACCCGCGTCGGCGAGCAGGTGCTCAACCCGGTCTTCGGCAAGAGCGTGATCATCTACCTGCGCAAGCCGGCTGATCTTCCGACCTCCGCGTCCGGCTCCGGCCCCGTCTCCGACTGAGCATGACGCCGATCCCTGAACTCGCGGACCTGATCAGCGCCGAAGAATGCCTGGCCACCGGGCGGGCGATCGCGGCGATGCAGGAAAGCACCGGCGCGATGCCCTGGTTCCCAGGCGGTCAGACCGACCCCTGGGACCACATCGAGTCGGCGATGGCGCTCAGCGCCACCGGCTTGATCGCCGAGGCAGAGGCGGCGTACGAATGGTCAAGGCGTACCCAGCGCGGGGACGGGTCGTGGGCGATCCGCACCGTGCTGGGCACTGTGACCGACCACAACACCGACAGCAACTTTTGCGCCTACGTGGCGGTCGGGGTGTGGCATCACTACCTGATCACCGGTGATGACCGGTTCCTGCAGAAGATGTGGCCGATGGTGTGCTCGGCCATCGACCTGGTGATCAAGTTCCAGGCGCCCGATGGCCAGATCTACTGGGGCGCGACATATCCACTGCCCGATCAGTCGTCCGGTACGTATCCGGGAATCTATCACGAGGCTCTCATCACGGGGAACTCGAGCATCCACCAGGCACTCGGATGCGCGGTATCGATCGCCGAGGAGCTGGGCCAGCCGGCCGAGGCGTGGGAGGCTGCGCAAACCAGGCTCGGCCACGCGCTGCAGAGCCACCCCGAACTGTTCGCCCCGAAGTCCGAGTACTCGATGGACTGGTACTACCCGGTGCTCGGCGGTGCCGTCCGCGGCCGTGCCGGGCAGGAACTGATCGCCCAGCGGTGGGACGACTTCGTTGTCACCGACCTGGGCATCCGTTGTGTCGATCATCGCCCGTGGGTGACCGGCGCCGAGACGTGTGAGCTGGTCTTGGCTCTTGATGCACTCGGTGACGTCGAGGACGCGACCGCCCTGCTCTCGGACATGCAGCATCTGCGAGACCCGGACGGCTCGTACTGGACCGGTCTGGTGTTCGCCGACGGCAAGCGGTGGCCGGTGGAGAAAAGCTGCTGGACCTCGGCGGCGGTGGTGCTGGCGGTGGACGCGCTGAGCCGTACGACGCCTGCCAACGGGATCTTCCGCGACGCCGATCCGCTTGCGGACGGCCCAGGTCTGCACAAGTTGGCCAAATATAGAACGTGTTACTGTCTGTCTGCCTAGACTGGTGTCCAGGCACCGGTCCATGACCGGTTTGGAGCTGCAGCAGGAGGCACGATGGACTTCGGGATCGTCCAGTTCACCAGCGACCGGGGCTTGGCTCCGGCCACGTTGGCACCTTTGGTGGAAAACGCCGGTTTCGACGCGTACTTCGTACCGGAGCACAGTCACATCCCCACCAAGCGGGATGCCGCTCACCCACAGACCGGCGACTCGTCGCTGCCCGACGACCGCTACATGCGCACCCTCGACCCGTGGGTGTCGCTCAGTGGGGCGGCGGCGGTGACCAGCCGGATCCGGCTCGGTACCGCGGTGGCGCTGCCCGTCCAGTCCGACCCGATCACCCTGGCCAAGATCATCGCGACGCTGGACCATCTGTCGGGTGGCCGGGTCACCCTCGGTGTCGGGTTCGGTTGGAACCTCGACGAACTCTCCGACCACCACGTGCCGCCGAAGCGCCGTCGCACGATGCTGCGCGAGTACATCGAAGCCATGACCGCGTTGTGGTCGCAGGACGAAGCCGAGTTCGCCGGGGAGTTCGTGAATTTCGGTCCCAGCTGGGCATGGCCGAAAACCGTCCAGCAGCCGTCGCCGCCCGTCCTCGTCGGAGCCGCGGGCAACGAGAAGAACTTCAAGTGGATCGCCAAGAGCGCGGGTGGCTGGATCACCACGCCGGGCGAGCAGGACATCGAGGCGTCGGTGGTGTTGCTCAAGCAGATCTGGGCCGACGCCGGTCGCGAGGGTGATCCGCAGATCGTGGTGCTCGACTTCAAGCCGGTGGCCGAGAAGCTGGACAAGTGGCGCGAACTGGGCGTCACGACTGTTCTGTACGGAGTGCCCGACGACAGCGAAGAACGTGCCGGCGCCTACTTGACCAAACTGGCCGGGAAACTGGGACTGAGCCCGGCGACGGTATGACCACCGAGCGGGTCGTCGAGGCCCCGGAGTTTCCCGAACTCGGTTGTTACGGGCTGGCCGGACATTCTGCGAGCCCGCACGATCTTGTCGACGAGGTTCAGCAGGCGGAAAAGCTGGGTCTCGGCTCGGTCTTCCTGTCCGAACGGTTCAACGTCAAAGATGCTGCGGTGCTGGCCGGCGCCGCGGGTGCGGTGAGCCGGAACATCGGGATCGCCACCGCGGCAACAAATCACAACACCAGGCATCCGCTGGTGACGGCGACGATGGCAACGTCGATGCACAGGCTCACCGGCGGTCGTTATGCGCTCGGACTCGGGCGGGGTTTCAATCTCCTGTTCGATGTGATGGGCGTTCCCCGGGTCACCTCCGCACAGATGGAAGACGCGGCCGGCATCTACCGCACCCTGTGGAAGGGCGAGGCGGTTGTCGGACACGATGGCCCGGCGGGGAAGTATCCGTTCCTGATGCAGGATGCGTCGTTCGACGAAGACATCCCGTTGATGTTGATGGCGATCGGTGACCAGACCCTCAAGCTGGCGGGGCGGATCGCGGACGGCGTTGTGCTGCATACGTTCTTCAGCGACGAGACACTCCATCGTTCGGTGGCCATCATCCGCGAGTCGGCGGCCGAGAGCGGCCGGGATCCGGCGGCGATCCGAATCTGGTCGGTGCTTGCGACCGTCGAGGAATCGATCCCCGAGGAGTTGCGACTTCGCAAACTCGTCGGCCGGCTGGCGACCTATCTGCAGGGTTACGGTGAGGTGCTGGTCCGCTCGAACGGCTGGGACCTGGCCGACCTCGAGCGATTCCGGAATGATCCGTTTGTGCAGGGCTTTTCGGGGGCGTTTGATGCCGTGGGTACTGTCGACGACCTGTCCAGGATCAGCGCCTTGCTTCCTGAGCATTGGCTTGCTGCCTCGGCCACCGGCGATGCGGCCCAGTGCGCCAACCGAATCGCAGACCAGTTCACCGCAGGCGCCGACAGTGTGATCCTGCACGGCGCCACCCCGACCGAGCTCGCGCCGGTGCTCGATGCCTGGCGCTCCATCCGCCCAGGTGATCGATTCGACCGCCTGCCCGCCAACCCCGGAAGGGCCTTGCCGTGATCACCGAGATCGTGACCTCCGCCGAAGATCTGACCGCAGGCTGGGTGTCGGCAGCACTGGGCCGAGAGGTCGATTCGGTAGACGCCGCTGCGGTCGGGACGGGCCAGATCGGTACGTGCTACCGGTTGAACCTCACCGGAAGCGATGTGCCGGAACGGCTTCTCGCGAAGTTGCCTGCGTCAGATCCGGCAACCCGGGAGATGCTCGCGGGCGTCTACCGTTCTGAGGTCCGGTTCTACACTCTGATCGCCGACACCGTCGCGATCCGGGTTCCGCGGTGCTTCTACTCGGCGTCATCGGAGACCGGTGCGGACTTCACGCTGCTGCTCGAAGACATGAGTCCGGCCGAGCAGGGCGATCAGCTGGCAGGCTGCACTGTGGATCAGGCCCGCGACGCCGTGATCAATCTCGCCGGCCTCCACGGCCCTCGGTGGTGCGACCCGACTCTGCTCGACATCGACGGGATGTCCATCAACGGCCCCGACGATGCCAAAATGATGGCCGAGCTCTACGGTCCTGCGACGGAGATCTTCGTCGAGGCGCTCGGTGACCTGATCGCCGAGGAGGATCGCCGGACGTTGTGGGAATGCGTGGACGTCTGCGAGGCCTGGACGTTGGGGCGAGCCGAACGCTTCGGTCTGGTACACGGCGACTATCGGCTCGACAATCTGCTCTTTCCTCCGGACGGCGGGCCGGGAGTGTCGGCAATCGATTGGCAGACATTGAGTTTGGCGCTGCCGGCACGCGATCTCGCATACTTTCTGGGCACCAGCCTCTCACCACAGCAGCGGCGCACCCACGAATCGGCACTGGTTGCGGACTACCACAAAGCGCTTGTGACTCAGGGTGTGACCGACTACGACCTCGACGCGTGCTGGGACGACTACCGGTTCGCGATGGTCCAGGGCCCGCTGGTGTCGGTGTTCGGATGCGCATACGGAAGTCGCACCGATCGTGGCGACCGGATGTTCGCGGCGATGGTGGCTCGATCGTGCGCGGCTATCCGAGATCTCGGCACCATCGCGTTGGCAGCCGAATCCCCGACGAGCTGACGGTCGGCTGATGCCGGACGCCGCTGAGGGCAAGACGCGCGTGATCCAATGGGCCACCGGGGCAGTGGGTGTCGAGGCCTTGCGCGGCATTCTCGACCATCCCGACCTCGAACTGGCCGGCGTCAGGGTGTACTCGAGCGACAAGCATGGTGTCGATGCCGGTGTGTTGGCCGGCCGGTCGACGGTGGGCGTCAGCGCGACCACCAGCTTCGACGAGGTGTTGCAGTCGGATGCCGATTGTGTCCTCTACACACCCCGCAGTCCGTCGATCGATGACGTGTGCGCACTTTTGGCGTCCGGGAAGAACGTCGTGACAACATCATTCGGCTTTCACACCGCGCGTGCTGACGGTCCTGACAAGGATCGCCTGCGCAAGGCCTGTGAGGTGGGCGGAACGTCATTGCACGGCACCGGCCTCAACCCCGGCAACCTCGGTGTGGTGTTGCCTTTGGCATTGTCCGGGCTGACGCGCGACATCACGAACGTGAAAGTTCAGGAGCGGGCCGACTGGTCGGTGTACGAAAGTCTGGACATAACGTTCGACCAGATGAAGTTCGGAAGTCCGGTCGGCGAGGTGACACCGGAGTGCAAGAGCCTGAAGTTCACCAGTGACCTGTTCCGAGAACAGGTGTGGCTCGTGGGGGACGCACTGGGCCTCGACCTGGACGAGGTGGTGACCGACCTGCAGGTGATCCCGGCGTCCGTCGACCACGAGGTCTTCGGTCGCACGCTCAAGGCCGGCACGGTGGCAGGTCAGTGGTGGCGCTGGACCGGTCGCTCAGCGGGACACATCCGCGTCGAGGTGGAGGCCGTGTGGACGGTAGGGGAGCGTCCGCCTTCGGATTGGCCCGCGCCCCAACATGGTTGGACGATCACACTCGAAGGCACCCCATCGGCTCAGGCCCACTTTGTCACACTGGCCAGTTTCGTTCGTGATGTCTCCCTCGCAGAACACGTGAACGCGGCCAGCGTCGCCACGGCCAGCCAGGCTGTCAACTCGGTGGCCGCAGTGGTCGCCGCACCACCGGGATTTGTCACCATCGCGGATCTGCCCCTGATCCGGAACCGTCATGCGGTGGCACGAGCGACCTGAGCTAACTTGTGGGAGCAGTTGCGGCGGGCGGCCAGTTGGCCGTGATCGCCGGAACCGATTGACTCAAGCCACTTGTGTGAGCGAGTGGTACCCTGTGTGCCACAACGCAATTCGCTCAGCGGTACGTGTCAGACCCCGTTGCTAAAATGGTCGTATGTTGTTGGTCGAGGGGGAACTCGAGTCACACAGTTGGCCGAGGGATTGAGAGCTGTTCCACGCGAGGTGAATCGTCGGTTCGCGCAAACGATCGCGGATGTCGTCGAGCTTGCGACACTGCGGGTGAATGAAGAACTCGCAATCTCCGGGGACCTGGACAAGGCCGCACGCATCCCAGTCGTCGAAGTGTCCATGCTGCTAGATGTTTCACGCACGATGGCCGGCGTCTATATCGACAATGGCCTACAACTACGCGATCGATTCCACGCGACGAGGACAGCGTTCGAAGAAGGCGACATCGGATTCACCCACGTCCGCGAGATCGTCACCGCACTCCAGGGCCTCGACGACGAGTTACTCGCCCGCGTCGAACCCGAAGCCATACTGATTGCCCAGCAGGGACTCTCACGCTCAGTCCTGCGCAACGAACTCGACCGCATGGTCATCGCTGCCGACCCCGACGGGGCAGCAGAACGACGCAAAGCGATGGAACCGCACAGCGACTACCGCTCCTCCCGCGACCTCAACGGCCTCGCCCACATCTCCGCGACCATCACCGCAGCCGAAGCCGCCGAACTCGACGCACGAATCACCGCAGTCACCGGCACCGTCTGCAGCCGCGACCACCGCCAACCCCACCAACAACGCGCCGACGCCTTCGTCGCCGTCATGCGCGGACACACATACCTCGACTGCACCTGCGAACGCGACCAATGCCCCGAAAAGCACCGCGAACCCCTACCCGCCCCACCCAAGCCGACAGTCAAGATACACACCGACGCAGCCACCTTGGCCGGCCTGATCGGCCACGTCCCCACCATAGACGGTTACGGCGTGATCGACCCTGCGTTGGCGCGTGAGCTCGCCGCTGACGCGACGTGGCAGGGCTTGTTCCGGGAAGCCGGCCAATTTGCCCGAGGACGACACCGGCAACCCGGCATCACCGCCCCGCCGCAAGGGTTACTACCACCGAACGGTCATGGCACTTTCACCGAACCACCACCCGGCGCACTCACCTATCAACCATCACAAGCATTACGCGAAGCGATCATCGCGCGCGACGGCACCTGCCGCACCCCAGGATGCTCCACACCAGCATCCGAATGCGAAATCGACCACATGATCCCGTTCAACCACGCCGACCCCCGATCAGGCGGCTGGACCATCGAACAAAACCTCGGCGCCATCTGCCGCCCCGACCACAAACGCAAAACACTCGGCTACTGGATCGCCCGAATGCACTCGGACCGAACCATCACCTGGACAACCCAATACGGGCAAACATTCACCACACGGCCGCACGGGTGGACAGACTGAGTCGACGGCCGCCGGGCGTAGATTTCTCGGCCGAAGTTCCTACCCCAACAACAACTCGCCACTCTTGACCCCGGCGACCACGCCTCCGTCGACGAGGAGGTCGGTACCGGTGATGAAGCCGGCCTTCACAGGGTCGAGCAGGAACTCGGCAGCGGCAGCCACGTCTTCGGCGGTGCCGAAACGGCCGGCAGCAGATTGATTCACCATCGCCTCGTACGCCTGATGCGCAAACGAGGCGTTGAACTCGGTCCAGCCCATGGCGGTGGCGATGACGCCGGGGCTGATGCAGTTCACCCTGGCGCCGCGCCGAGCCCATACCGGCGCTGCGTACTGGACCCGTAGCTGATTGCCGCGTTTGCAATAGCCGTAGGTCAGGGCCCGGGTCAGATCATCCGGCAGGCCCGTGATGTCAAGGATTTTGGCTGCGGACAATTCGTCGATGGGCGCTGTTGCCATCATCTTTGCTGCCTCTTCGTCGACCGCGGCACCGAGGATGTGGCCGGCAACGCTGGCGATGTAGACGCCGGCGCCACCCTCCTCGATCACACCGCCGAACACATCCAGCGACAGCGCCGTTCCGACGAGATCCACTTCGATGATCCGCGCGGCCGGGGCCTGGGCGGGGGAGAGACCGGCCGTGTGGACAAGCCCGGTGATCGAGCCGAGGCCGAGGGCGAAATCGGCGAGGCGGCTGAGTGACTCGCGGTCGCTGACATCGACCTGTTGCGTGTGGACGTCGTAGCCATTGTGTTGCAACGATTCTCCGAGCGACTCGAGTCTGTCGACGTCGAAGTCGGCCAGGACAACCGGACGGCCGGTGCCCAAGCGCCTCGCTATCGCCTCACCCATGCCGCCCACGCCGATGACAACCAGGACAGATTTCGACATGAAGAACTCCTCGTTTCGCCCGGTCGCCACGGAGGCGCCGGGATTGTCTCAGGTCGGGCCGGACTGTAAGCCGGGCAGCACGTATCGGCGGATGTAACTCAGCACAGCCGCATCGTCGTCGGGGTCGAGTGTGTCGCCGGGAACGGTCGCGATGCTGATGAGCGAACGCGCCACCCATTCCGAGGCCTCGACGATGTCGATGTCGGGATGGAGTTCGTGATTCTCCCGGGCGATCTCGAGGTAGGGCCGCCAGAACTCGGCGAGGTCGGGAACCAGGCCCTGCACGCCCGCGCCCGCACAGGCCGCGAACTCCTCGGGCTCATTGACCCGCAACTTCATCAACAAGGCTCCGGGAGCGTCGTATGCGCTGCGGCCGATGCGCACGCCGGCGGCCACCCGCTGGTCGAATCCCTCCACCTCGGCCAGCGTGGAGTGCGAATCCGCCCAGAAGGTCTCGTTCAATCGGACGATTGCGCCGCCCAGCAACGCCGATTTGTCCGGGAAGTGGCGATAGAGCCATGCCCGCGACACACCGGCCACCTCGGCGACCTCGAGCACGGTGGTCGCGCGAATGCCTTTGGCAGCCAGGCACTGTTCGGCGGCATCGAGAAGCCGGTCGTGCACACTGCGGGTATCGGCGGTGTCGGTCACGGGCGATGGGTCCTCGCTGTTGTCGGCCGGGCAGGGGCAAACGTACCAAAACGCGTAGACAGATTCTCGATTCTGTGTACTCTCCGTGTGAACAGATTCTAGTTTCTGTCTACTTCGCTCGCTAGGAGCCGCTATGCCAGGACCCACCACCGCCATCATCGGCGCCGGAATCAGCGGTCTGACCGCCGGCAAGATGCTGGCCGACTACGGCGTGCCGTACACGTGCTTCGAGATGTCCGACCGGATCGGCGGCAATTGGGCGTTCGGAAACCCCAACGGGCACAGTAGCGCTTACCGCTCGCTGCACATCGACACTTCGAAACACCGGCTGTCTTTCCGTGACTTCCCGATGCCGGAGCACTACCCGGACTTTCCGCACCACACGCAGATCAAGTCGTATCTCGAGGACTATGCCGAGGCGTTCGACCTCAAGGACAACATCGAGTTCGAGAACGGCGTCAAGCATGCCCGGCGTCTGGACTCCGGGGGCTGGGAACTGCAGACGCAGGACGGGCAGACGAGGCTGTTCGATTTCCTGGTGGTTGCCAATGGGCACCACTGGGACCCGCGCATGGCGGACTTTCCCGGCGAGTTCACCGGTGAGTCGATTCACGCCCACCACTACGTCGATCCGCAGACCCCGCTCTCGTTCACCGGCAAGCGGATCCTGGTGGTGGGTATCGGCAACAGCGCGGCCGACATCGCGGTGGAGCTGTCGTCGAAGGCATTGAGCAACCATGTGACGCTGTCCACCCGGTCCGGTGCCTGGATCGTCCCCAAGTACATCGCGGGCCGACCTGCGGACAAGTACTTCAAGACCAGTCCCCACATCCCGCTGTCATGGCAGCGAAAGCTGGTGCAGCTCGGCCAGCCGCTCAGTGCGGGGCGGCCGGAGAACTTCGGGTTGCCCACTCCCAATCACAAGTTCTTCGAGGCGCATCCGACGCAGTCGGTGGAACTCCCGTTGCGGCTCGGCTCGGGCGATGTCATCCCCAAGCCCAATGTCAGTCGCCTCGACGGGGCCACAGTGCATTTCGACGACAACACTCAGTCCGACTTCGACATCATCGTCTACGCCACGGGGTACAACATCACCTTCCCGTTCTTCGACGAGGACTTCGTGAGCGCTCCCGACAACCACATCCCGCTGTACAAGCGGATGTTCAAGCCGGGTATAGACGACCTGGCGTTTGTCGGATTCGCCCAGTCGACACCCACGTTGTTCCCGTTTGTCGAGTGCCAGTCCCGCCTCGTCGCGGCGTACGCGGCCGGTCGCTACCGGCTGCCGCCGGTGGCCGAAATGGAAGAGGTCATCATCAGCGACCAGCAGAAGTACACCGGCCACATGCTCGATCGCCCGCGACACACGCAGCAGGTCGATTTCTTCATCTACGAGCACGACATGAGGGTGAAGGAATTGCCGACGGGGTTGCGCCGTGCCCGAGAATTGGGTGCACCGGCATGGGCGGGGGTGTCCTGAGATGAGCTCAACCGAGAACACTCTCAGTGACGTCAGCTTCGAGTCGGGCGGGACCCGTTGCGCTGCCTGGCACTTCACCGCGACCACTGATGCGCTCGATGGCCCGGCCGGCAGGCCGGTGGTGGTGATGGCGCACGGGTTGGGCGGCACCAAGGATTCCGGACTCGCGCCTTTCGCCGAGAAGATTGCCGCGGCAGGTATGGACGTCTTGGCGTTCGACTACCGCGGGTTCGGTGACTCCGACGGCTCACCGAGACAGACGGTGTCGATCAGCGGCCAGATCGACGACTACCGCGCCGCGATGACAACCGCGGCCGCCCTGCCGGGTGTGGATCCGAACCGGATTGTGCTGTGGGGGTCTCGCTTTCCGGGGGACACGTGTTGACCGCAGCCGCGGGCCGAGACGACGTCTGCGCGGTCGTCTCGCTCACACCGCTGGTGAACGGCGCCGCCGCCGGCCGGCTCGCCTTCGCGCATCACCCCGTCTCGGCCATCGCGAAATCCACTGCGGCAGGAGTGCGCAGCCGACTGTCAGGGTTTCGAGGCGGCGACGGGGTCATGATGCCGATCGTGGGCAGCCCGGGCGAGGTCGCAGCTCTGACACTGGACGGTTCTTACGCGGACTACATGGCCATCGCGGGGCCCAGCTGGCGCAACGAGATCGACGCGAGCATCGGGCTCGAGCTGGGTCGCCTCCGGGCCGACAAGTCGGCCAAGGATGTGCGGTGCCCCGTGCTGGTGCAGGTGGCGGACTTCGACCGCAGTGCACCCCCGCACGCCGCGGGCAAGGCGGCGTTCACGGCGCGGGCCGAGGTGCGCCACTATCCGTGCGACCACTTCGGTGTGTGGCCCGGTCAGGACTGCTTCGAATCGGCTGTGGCCCATCAGATCTCGTTTCTCCGCCGACACCTTGCGGCACCGGCGAACGACGAACCCCGGCACAAGTCCTCCGCTGCCGCCGAACCCGTGGCCGCCGGCTGACGCCGCAGCCGAGTCCGATAAACGTCCAGTTCCGAACAGATCGAGGTAACGATGGCCGACACGATTCAGCAACTTCTCCGTCAACGCGCTGACGACACGAATGTGGCGGTGAAGTACGGCGACCAGACGTGGACCTGGAGCGAACACATCGCCGACGCCGAAGCGCAGGCATCGGCGCTGATCGGCGTCGCCGACAAGGAGCGCCCCCTGCACGTGGGTGTGCTGCTGGCCAACACCCCGGACATGCTCAGCGCCATGGCGGCTGCAGGTCTGGGCGGCTACGTCCTGTGCGGCATCAACAACACCCGGCGGGGTCCGGGGCTGGTTGCCGACATCGTGCGTGCGGACTGCCAGATCCTGATCACCGACGCCGAACACCTGCCACTCCTGGACGGTCTGTCATTGCCGGGCGTGCGGGTCTTCACCACGGACTCGGCGGAGTGGACCCAGCTCAAGCGCGACGCGGGACCTCTTGTCCCGCACCACGAGGCGCAGGTCACCGACACCTTCATGATGATCTTCACCTCGGGAACCAGCGGTGATCCCAAAGCGGTTCAGGTGGCTCACATGATGGTGCTGTTCGCGGGTCAGATGCTCACGGAGAAGTACGAACTGGGTCCGGCCGACACGTGTTACCTCTCCATGCCGCTGTTCCATTCCAACGCGGTGCTCGCCGGCTGGAGTGTGGCCGTCAACGCCGGGGCCGCCATGGCTCCGGCCACGTTCTCGGCATCACGCTTCGTCGACGACATCCGGCGGTACGGCGCAACGTACATGAACTACGTCGGCAAGCCGCTGGCGTACGTGCTGGCCACCGAAGAGCGACCCGACGATGCAGACAACCAGCTCCGGGTGGCCTTTGGCAACGAGGCAACCGACCGCGACATCATCGAGTTCGGCCGGCGTTTCGGCTGCACCGTCTGGGACGGTTTCGGCTCCACCGAGAGTGCTGTGATCATCACCCGCGAAGAGGGCACGCCCCTGGGGTCGATCGGTAAGGGCTTTCCGGGGGTCGCGATCTACAACTCCACCACCATCGAAGAATGTGCCGTGGCGCAGTTCGACGAATCGGGTGCGCTGGCCAATGCCGATGAGGCGGTCGGTGAACTGGTCAATCTCGAAGGGGCAGGATTCTTCTCGGGCTACTACAACGACCCCGGCGCCACGGAGGATCGGATGCGTCACGGGATGTTCTGGTCCGGAGATCTGGCCTACCGCGATGCCGATGGGTGGATCTACCTCGCCGGCCGTACCGCTGACTGGATGCGGGTCGACGGAGAGAACATGGCTGCCGCACCCATCGAGCGGATCTTGCTGCGCCTACCAGAGCTCAATCGGGTTGCTGTGTACGCGGTTCCCGACGTCGCGGTCGGTGACCAGGTGATGGCCGCGATCGTGCTGCAGGACGACGCCACGCTCACCCCGGAGCGGTTCGAGGAGTTCTTGGCTGCCCAGCCCGACCTATCGCCCAAGGCGTGGCCGCGTTACGTGCGAGTGGCAGACGATCTGCCGTCCACCGCGACGAACAAGGTGCTCAAGCGTGCACTGGTGGCCGAAGGGCCGACCCCAGGCACCGGTGAACTGTGGATCCGTGAGGCGCGCGGCACCTCCTACGACATCGCCAGCACGGCGGTGCACTAGACGCCGTACACCTCCGGGCCCACCCTGCGGGTCATCCGCCGGTATCGAGACATGGACCAGGGCCAATTGTGGGTGTCGAGCCCGTCCGCCTGCTTGTACCAGCTGTCGCATCCCGACGCCCACACCGTGCCCGGTTGCCCCGTGCGCACCGCGGTCATGAAGTCGGTGAACACTTTTCGGCGCACTTCGAGGACGCTGACGGCGCCGCGCCGCAGACGCTTGACCGCAGCGACGACGTGGTCGGCTTGGGCCTCCATCAGGTAGATCACCGACCCCGAGCCGAGATTGGTGTTGGGGCCGTACATGAAAAAGAGGTTGGGGAAGTCGGGCACCGAGAGTCCCAGGTAGGCCTCGGGCGCGCCGGCCCACTTGTCGTGCAGTGTCAATCCGTCACGTCCGGTGAACGACACGCTGCCGGCAAAACCGGACGTGGCAAAGCCCGTGGCGAAGACCAGAACGTCGATCGGACATGGTCCGGCATCGGTCTCGACCCGACCGGGCCGGACACCGATGATCGTGTCGGTGGACACGGTGACATTCGGACGCTGCAGGCTCTCGTGGTAGCCGTCCGCGATCAGGATCCGTTTGCATCCGATCCGGTGGTCCGGAGTGAGCGCTGTACGCAAGACTGGATCACGCACTGTGTGCCGCAACATGATTCGGTGGATCAGGGCCAGAGAGGTGAGCATCCGGGGCCATCGCCAGAAGAACATGCCGAAGAACTCGAGGTAGAGCCACATCAGTTGTCGGGCGGCGCTCCTGAGCAGCGGATAGCGCCGGTACACCGCGCGGATGCCGGGACCGTACGAACCGTCCGGTTTCGGGAACACAAACGGAGCGGAGCGCTGGAAGACGGTGAGGTGTTCGACCTCCTCTGCGATGGCCGGGATCACCTGTACGGCGCTGGCCCCTGTGCCGATGACGGCGACCCGCTTCCCGGCCAGATCGACATCGTGCCGCCATCGCGCAGTGTGAAAGGCCGGGCCGGAGAACGTCTCCAGACCGTCGATGTCGGGAACGACCGGGATGTCGAGTTGGCCTGTCGCACAGACCACAACCTGCGCGTCCACCCGGGAGCCGTCGGTCAGCTCGAGCTCCCACCGGTCGTCGCGCCACGTCGCGGACGTGACGCCCACGCCCAGGCGGAACCGTTCGGTGATCCCGGCCTCGTCGACGCAGCGCTGAAGATAATCGCGGATCTCCGGACCGGGCGCGAAGCGCCGAGACCAGTCGACCTGCTGGGCAAACGAAAAGCTGTAGACATGAGAAGGTGCGTCGCAGGCGGCACCCGGGTACGTGTTGGCCTGCCATGTACCCCCGACGGCGTCGGCCTTGTCGTAGACCACGAAGTCGCCCTCACCGGCAGCCTGCAGCTTCAGAGCCACGGCGATGCCGGAGAACCCGGCTCCGATGACGGCAGTCCCGACCGATGGATGCGCCTGCGGATCGCGCGCAGTGCTCACCCCGGTACCACTCCACCCAGCTCGGCGGTGATGTCGTCTGCGGTGTCCCGCAACCGATGTCCGATGTCGCGGAGTTCGCCACCGGTGATCGCTTCCGGCACGTCGAGCAGGCACAGCGATCCGACGACCGTTCTCTCGCGGTCGAAGACAGGTGAATTGACCGAGAGCGGCCGGTAGAGCTGGGCGTCGTCTATCTCACCGACGAGCATCTCCACGTTGAGTCGTTCCTCCTGGCCTCGGGTGAACCGGGATGCGCGCTCGGAACCGTAGGCAATGGATGTCGCCGAGACCGCCACGTCGCGGAAGGCTGCGGGCTCCGGCGGGTACTGCTCCACCGCGAAACGCCGGTTCCGGATGAGGTCGAGCACCGCCCGATACCGGCTCGAGTCCTCGGCGACAACGGGATTGCGGTCCAGCCACGCGGTGATGGCGAAGTCGTCTGCCCACGCCACCAAGACCGAACCCAGCGGCGGCCGATGGGTGATCTTGTCCCCGGCTCGCACACCGAGGAGCGGGCGGTCGTCCGGTTCGGGATGGGCCACCTCGGCGACCACGAGGTCGCCGCCGGACGGCACGATCAGGCAGCACACGTTGCCCGACTCGATGGCCAACCGCGACATGGGTTTACGGGCCGGCGCGATCGCGTTGACGGCGATCCTCGCCGAATCACCCACGGGGGCGAGCCGGGGTCCGAGCCGGTAGGTCTTCTTGGTCGGGTGTTTGACCACCCAGCCCACCCGGGTCAGCTCGGTCAGCATCGGGAACAATGTCGCCTTGTCGGCCCCCAGGGTTCGAGAGATATCGGCCAGGCTGCGCCCGTCGGTGGGGCGGTCGGCCAAGTACTCGACGATCTCCACCAATCGTTCGGTCTGGGGTGAACGTCTGACCATCAAACACCCATTGCTGCCACGTGTTTGAGGATGTCGGGATATCTGCGGGTGTGTGCGCCGCCGTTGAGATCGAAGGCAGCTCCGCTCACCCACGACGCCCGGTCTGAGGCAAGGAATGCGACCATCTCCGCCACTTCCTCCGGTTGTCCACTGCGGCCGAGGGGTGTGTTCTCGATATAGTCCTCGGTGAGACCAGGGACCAGGGCCAGACCCGCAACGAGAGGGGTGTCGACCAGGCCGGGAGAGATCGCGTTGACCCGGATCTTCCGCTCGCCCAGCTCGAGGGCCGCGACCTCGGTCAGCATCAGCACGCCGGCTTTCGCGGCGCAGTACGCTGCCATACCCGTTCCCGGCTGCCTGCCGTTCAGCGATGCGATGGTGATCAGGCTGCCGCCGTCCGCGAGGTGTCTGGCCGAGTGTTTGGTCACCAGGAACGCCCCGGTGAGGCAGACATCGATGGTGGTCTGCCAATCGGCCAGGGCCAGGTCGGCGATGGCGCCGGGGATCGTGAGGCCGGCGCAGTTGACGACGCTGTGGAGCTGGCCGTGTTCAGCCACGATCTCGGTGAAGGCGCGGTCGACGGAATCCTCGTCCGTCACGTCGAGCCGCTTGGCGGTGACCGATGGGCCGATCTCGGTTGCCCGCTGTGCGGCCTGCTCGGCGTTGACGTCGGCCAGGACAACGGTGTCACCGCCTGCGGCCAGTAGTCGAGAGGTTGCGAGTCCGATTCCGGAGGCGCCGCCGATGACAAGCGAGACCTTGCTGTGGTTACTGATGATGGCTCCTGTGTTCTCACTGGTGCCGGTCAGCCGACCAGCACCTGCTGCGGTTCGATGAGTACTTTCTGCTGATTCGACGGCGACCCCAGTTCGGTGATCAGCCGGCCGAGGTCGTCGAGCCCGCCGCGGCCGGTGATGAAGTCGGAGACGTCGATCCTGCTGTGCTGCAACAGTTTTGCGGCGAGGGTGAACTCCTGTCTGGTGTAGTACGAGACGAAGCTCATGTCGATGTCCTTCACCACGCCGGCGACGGGCATGAAGCCGTCCTCTTCGAGGCACACTCCGGCCACCACGATCCGGCCGCGGGGTGCAACGGATTCGAGGCAGGCGGCGATCATCCCGCGCGACCCCACACATTCGAAGACGACGTCGAAACCCTCACCTGGGTGATCGGCGGTGGGATCAACAACCGAGGATGCGCCATAGAGGACCGCGGAGGTACGCCGGGAGGCGACCGGATCGGACACCACGATCTCGTCGACGCCTTGGCGGACTGCCCAGAGCAGGATGGCGATACCGACCGGCCCCGCGCCGACGATCAGCACACGATGGCCGGGCTTGATGGCTCCGCGGGCAACGGCGTGCAACCCCACGGCAAGAGGCTCGGTGACCGCGCCGACCGCGGTGGGTGCGCCGTCGAATCGAACCGTCTCGCGGGCGCTGACCCGGATGTACTCCGCGAATCCGCCGGCGCGTCCACCCAGGCCGAACGCCTCGACCCGCGTGCATCGGGCCACGTCCCCGCACACGCAGGAAAGGCATGTGCCGCAACCGCTCACGGGCATCGCGGTCGCCGGCGTTCCGATCTGCCACCGAGCGGCGACATCGCGCCCGGCAGCGACAACGGTGCCGGAGAACTCGTGTCCCATGATCGTTCCCGCGGGCAGAAAGGGGGCGGTCTTGATGTCTGATCCACAGATGCCGCACGCGCTCACCTCGAGGATCAGATCGTCGGGGCCGGGTGTGGGATCGTCGACCTCGCACACCGAGAACGTTCCGGTGTCGACCACAGCTGCCCGCATGTTCGCTCCCCGATCACGGCCGGTGCACGCACCGGCCATCGATGCGACCCACGTCACATTTGTTCCGTCATTAGTTCACAGCAGCGCGGTACTGTCAACGAGAATCCCGCGTCTGAGTGTCAAGTGGCGCAACCGCTTTCGCAGAGTGTTTGCACTGTGCAAATCATTGGTGGGACGGAGCGTGCTCAGTAGACTGCCGCAGGTGACCAATGGGGCAAACGGCGGCGGGACCACGCCGGAGCAGGTGACCGTCGGTGATCTGACGTTCGACATCTCGGTGTCGCGGCCGGAGTCACCGCCGGCAGGGACTGTGCTGATGCTGCACGGGTTCCCCGAATCGCGAGCATCCTGGAGAGCTGTTGCCGACCTGCTGCGGGACGCCGGTTACGCGACGATCGCACCTGA
Organism: Williamsia sp. DF01-3; assembly: GCF_023051145.1. Lineage (NCBI taxonomy): Bacteria > Bacillati > Actinomycetota > Actinomycetes > Mycobacteriales > Nocardiaceae > Williamsia > Williamsia sp. DF01-3. The sequence continues at coordinate 4,419,832 of NZ_JALKFS010000005.1, read as the reverse complement.
TCAGCGCGGTTACTCGGCCGGCGCCCGCCCCGTCGAGGTCGACGCCTACCAGCTCGACGAACTCGTCGCGGACGTCATCGCCATCTGTGACGCACTCGGGCTGGACACCGTGCATCTCGTGGGACACGACTGGGGAGCTGCCGTCGCTTGGACCGTGGCCGCGCGGCATCCCGAACGGATCTCGTCGCTGACCGCCGTATCCGTGCCGCATCCCGCAGCTTTCGCGTGGGCCAAGAGCGAAGACCCCGAGCAGCGGGAGCGTTCGGGGTACATGGAGTACTTCCAGATACCGGATGAGCCCGAGTTCAATCTGCTGGCCGACGATGCCGCTGCGCTGCGGATGGGTTTCGGGGATGCGGTTCCCAGTGATGTGGCCGACCAGCATGTGCGGGTCCTCAGCGCGCCCGGGGCGATGACCGCCGCTCTGAACTGGTACCGCGCTCAGACCCCGGCGAGTGAAGACGTTCCCGTCGTCGACGTACCGACCACGTTCGTGTGGAGTTCGGGCGACATCGCGATCGCGAGGGCCGGAGCCGAGCGTTGCGGCGAGTTCGTGCGCGGCGACTACCACTTCATCGAGATCCCAGATGCCTCGCACTGGCTGCCCGACGAGCATCCGGAGGCCATCGCCGACGCGATACTCTCGCGCATCGGCCGGTCGCCGGCCACCACGGCACGAGGGGATGCGCGGACATGACACCACCGATGAGGATGACTCCCGGTCGCTACAGAAAGGTCGCCTGATGGGCGTCGAGTTCGCGGTGCTCAGCGGAGGTGCCGGCCTGTCGCTGATGTCGGCGGTGCCCGGCCCCGACCTGGCCGGCGCCGGGTATGACGAGGGTGAATACGCGGTGTCGGGGGTGGCGACGAGGTACACCGCCGCCGACCTGCCGGCCGATGGCCGTTTCGACATCGAGCCGGTCGATGACGCCGAGTTCATCACCCGCGTGGTCACGCGAGCGCCCGCCGACGCCGAGCGCTTCAACGGCACGCTGGTGGTGGAGTGGCTGAACGTCAGCAGCGGACAGGACGCGGCCCCCGACTACACCTACCTGAGCGAGGAGATCGTCCGGGGCGGATACGCCTGGGTGGGGGTGTCGGCGCAGTTCTCCGGCGTGCAGGGTGGCTCGGCGACGGTGGCCGTCGGTGATGGCGCGCCGAAGGGCCTGGTCGGTGCCGACCCGGAGCGGTACGGCGGCCTGCATCACCCCGGCGACGGCTACAGCTATTCGATCTTCTCGAAGATCATCGACACCTTGCGAAACGGCTCTGCGACCCCGCTGGCCCACCTCGACATCCAGCGGGTGCTGGCGGTCGGTGAGTCCCAGTCCGCGCTCGCCATGACCACGTATGCGAACGGCGTCCAGCCGCATGACCGTCTCGTCGACGGGTTTGTCATCCACAGCCGGGCAGGCGCCCCCATGCCGCTCGGGGAACCTGGCCGGGCCATCGATCTCGTCGCCGCTCTGGGTGCACCAGCCGTGCGAATCCGCGACGATCTCGACGTCCCGGTGATCCTCGTGCAAACCGAGACCGACATCTTGGGGCATCTCTGGTACCACCCTGCCCGACAAGACGATTCGGCCCGACTGCGACTGTGGGAAGTCGCAGGCAGTGCGCACGCCGACCGATTCCAGATCGGTGATTTCGAGACGTTCCTGGGATGTCCCACCGCGGTCAACGACGGCCAACAACGCTTTGTCGTCCGGGCCGCCCTGCGTCATCTCGCTGCCTGGGTGAGCGACGGGCGCGAGCCGCCTGCCGCCGAGCAGATGGCGGTGGACGACACCGGGCCCACTCCGCGGTTCGTCACCGATGCGGTGGGCAACGTCGTCGGGGGAGTGCGCACCCCGAGCGTGGAGGTCCCGACGTCGGTCCTCAGCGGGTTCAGCACGGCCACGGCGTCTCGGATCTGCCAGCTGTTCGGGTCCACCGTCCCGTTGTCCCCGTCTGAACTCACCACGATGTACGGCACACCCGAGGCGTATCTCGAGCAGTACACGGCTGCCGCCGACGAGGCGATCGCGCGTGGTTTTGTCCTCGGCGAGGATCGCGCGGAGATCCTCGGCGATGCCCACCGCGCCACTGCCGGGTGGTCGGCAGGCCGATGAAGGCGTAGATCGAAGGTTCCGATCGACCGATCGCCGAGTGAGACCGCGGCCGCGGGCGGTAGAACTGTGGTCGTGAAACTGTTGCTGCTGGCCGACACCCACATCCCCAAGCGCGCCAAAGACCTTCCCTCGGTCGTGTGGGACGAGGTCGACCGGGCGGATGTGGTGATCCACGCCGGTGACTGGGTCGACCTGGCAAGCTTCGAAGCACTCGAGCGCCGGGCGAAACGACTGATCGCGTGCTGGGGGAACAACGACGGCCCTGATCTTCGCTCGCGCATGCCCGAGCGCGCCGATGTGACCCTCGGCGGGCTGCGTTTCACGGTCACGCATGAGACCGGCGCGTCAGTGGGTCGGGACAAACGGATGTCGATCGCGTACCCCGACACCGATGTCCTGGTGTTCGGTCACAGCCACATCCCGTGGGACACCACCACGGGCACGGGTCTGCGTCTACTCAATCCCGGTTCGCCCACCGACCGGCGCAGGCAGCCGTATTGCACGTACATGACTGCTCGCGTGGCCGATGGCGACCTCGGCGATGTCGTTCTGCATCGGATCGAGAAGGTGAACCGCTGACGCCAGGCCCATGGCCGGGCGTCAGCGATCAGGGGTCAGGCCGGTAGCGGCTGACCCGGTGTTCCGCTGTCGCGACGCAGCACCCGGAGCGACCCCTGCGCGCCGACCTCCGTGAACTGCCCTGTCTGCAGGGCCTTCTCGTAGATCTCGAACGGTGGCCGGCCACCGTCCTCGGGGTTCGGGAACACGTCATGGATGAGCAGGGCGCCGCCCACCCGCACCCACGGTGCCCACCCCGCGAGATCGTTCTGGGCTGCTTCGCTGCTGTGGCCACCGTCGATGAACACGAAGTCCGCGGCCCGGCCCCAGACCTTTGCCGCCGCCGTCGAGGTGGCGAGCAGTCCGATCACCGTCTCTTCGAGACCGGCGTCCCACATGGTCCGCCGAAACCGGGCCGAGGTGTCCAGTGTTCCCGTGTGCGGGTCGACCAGCGAGGTGTCGTGGTACTCCCAGCCGGGCTGATGCTCTTCGGAGCCACGATGGTGGTCGATGGTGACGATGGTGGCGCCGGTCGGTTCTGCGGCGGCTCCGAGGAAGACGGTCGACTTGCCGCAATAGGTTCCGATCTCCACCCCGATGCCTACCGCGTCGGGAGCCGACAGGTATTGCTGCGCAACCCGGTACAGCGCGACGGCCTCGTCGATCGGCATGAAGCCGGGAGCCTCGGCCGCGGCCTGCAGGTGCCGTTCGCTCGGCTGGTCGTTTCGGGTTTCGGATACAGATGTCATACCGGTGATCCTATCGGCGCCTCCGCGTAGGGTTGTGCGTTATGAAGGCGCAGATACTCACCGAAGAAACCGGCCCGAGCGGATTGTCCCTGAACGAGGTCCCGGATCCGGAACCCACCGGCACCCAGGTGCTGGTCGACATCAAATCCTGCGGCGTCTGCTTCCCCGACCTCCTGATGAGCCAGGGCAAGTACCAGCTCAGGGTGCCGACTCCGTTCACCCCGGGCACCGAGGTGGCGGGTGTCGTGTCGTGGGTGCCCGAGGGATCCGACCTGTCGGTGGGCGACCGGGTTCTTGTCATGTCGGTGGTGGGCGGTTTTGCCGAAAAGGTGGCTGCGGCGCCCGAGCAATTGCTGCCCATCCCGGACGGCCTCACATTCGACGAGGGTGCCGCCATGGGCATCAACTTCCAGACCGCGCTGTTCGCGCTGAAGACACGTGCCCATCTCGAACCGGGTGAGACCGTCGGCGTTCTCGGTAGCGCCGGGGGTGTGGGCGTGGCAACCATCCGCGTGGCAAAGGCAATGGGCGCCAGGGTGATCGCCATCGTGCATCGCACCGGTGCCGAAGAGATGCTGCGGGAGATGGGCGCCGACGAGGTGGTTCAGCTCGAGGAAGGCTGGGGCTCGCGGATCAAGGAACTCACCGGCAACGGTGTCGACGTCCTGATCGACCCGGTGGGGGGCGAGGTGTTCGACGAGGCGCTGCGTCAGGTGGCCCCGGACGGCCGGTTCGTGGTCATCGGGTTCGCGGCAGGCGGTATCCCCACGGTCAAGTTGAACCGGGTGCTGTTCCGGAACATCTCGGTGGTCGGAGCTGCCTGGGGCGAGTACGTCCGCACCCACCCCGGACTTCCGGCGCAGATCCACCAGGAGCTGACCACCATGATCGCCGACGGCATGCGGCCACCGGTGAACGTGACCTATGAACTGGCCGATCTGCCCCAGGCTCTCGACGACCTGGCGGCAGGCAAGGTCCTCGGCAAGGCGGTAGTCAAGATATCGGAATAATGGGAGTGGAAAACAATGTGTCGCAACATCACTGAGCTTCGTGGACTCGAACCTCCGGCCACCGACGTTGAGATCGAGGCCGCGGCCCGCCAGTACGTTCGCAAGGTCAGCGGCGTGCAGAAGCCGTCCGAGGCGAACCAGCAGGCGTTCGAACTCGCGGTCCTGCGGGTGACCGCTGCGACGCAAGAGTTGCTCCAGTCGTTGCCGCCCCGGCGACAACCCCCCAAAACCGTTCCGCCTCTGCGTCGTCCCGAGGTGCAGGCGCGGATCGCGGCGCGAGCGGCGCGCGGAGCCTAGTCGAGACCGAACAACTCCGACGCGTTGTGGTGCAGCACCCGGCGTAACCACTCGTCGCCCATGTCGAGTCGGGTGACCGCACGAAGTGCCGTCGCGTAGCCGTAGGGGATGTTGGGGAAGTCGCTGCCCCACAGGACGCGGTGACCCAGATCGGCCAGCTGTGCCCTGCGGTCGCCGGGAAACGGTGCCATCTCTTCAGCGAAGTCGGTGAATGCCATCGTCGTGTCGAGATGAACCCGTTCGTGGTGGCTTGCGATATCAAGAAAGTCCGCGTATTCCGGCATGCCCATGTGCGCGATGATCAACGTCAGCTCCGGAAACCGCTGCAGCAGTTCGGCGATGGGCTCCGGGCCGGTGAAGGTCCCCGGCGCCGGGCCTGATCCGCAATGGATGACAACCGGTGTCCCCGCATCGGCGACGGATCCCCACACCGGATCGAGCAGTGGGTCGAGCGGACTGTAGTCGCCGACCTGGATGTGCGCCTTGAACACCGATGTGCCCGATTCGATCGCGGCGTCGACGTACGCCGGTGCAGAGGGCTCCGGGTAGAAGGTGGCAGTTCGTAGACAGTCGGGGGTGTGCGACGCGAACTCCGCGGCCCAGCTGTTGAGCCAGGCGGCCATGTCGGGTTTGTGCGGATAGATCATCGACGTGAATGTCGTGACCCCGAAATCGCGCAATGTCTGTACTCGCTGTTGTTCGTCGGTGCGGTAGGTGATCGGCCACGGCCTTCCGACGAGCGGGCCGGCGGCATCGAAATAGGCCCAGACCTTGTCCATCACCGACTTCGGCATGAAATGGGTGTGGACGTCGATCAGTCCGGGGAGGTCCAGGTCGCTCCAGATGCTGCGAACGGCGTGCACCTCTGCCGGGGACGAGGGGGAAGGCTCGGACACCTCGCCCACGCTACCGATTGCGCTGCCGTGGTCGACATCGGCTGGATGGACTCATGTCCAGACACCTGTATGTTTTAATGGTGGAGTCCGGCGGGGAACTGCCCCGCGAGTCCGCGATAAAGGTGTGTCGATGTCAACTGATCGCATACTCGTCACAGGAGCTTTCGGCCTGGTGGGTGCCGAGTTGGTCCGCACCCTGCTGGCCGGTGGCCACGATGTGGTGGCCACCGACCTCGACATCGAGCCCAATCACAAGAAGGCCGCTCGGCTCAGAGGCAGCAACGGGCTCGCCGGCAGGAACGGGCTCGACGTCAGATGGGCCGACCTGACCGATCCCGCCGCACTGAATGCGCTTGTGTCCGCGGTTCGTCCGACGGCCATCGTGCACTTGGCCGCAGTCATCCCGCCCGCTTGCTACGCGCGCCCTGACCTCGCCCGCAAGGTCAACGTGACGGCCACGCAGTCCCTGGTCGATGCCGCTGTTGCCCAACCATCCCCGCCGCGGTTCATCCAGGCATCAAGCGTGGCCGTGTACGGGCCGCGGAACCCACACCGGGTGGACGATGTCCTCACCCCGGATTTGGCGTCGGCACCGGCGGACCTGTACGGCGCGCACAAGGCCGAAGCCGAAAGCATCGTCGCCGGTTCGCATCTCGACTGGGTGATCTTGCGGCTGGGCGGGGTACTGACCGCCGAACCTCGTTGGGACATCGACAAGGACCTCATCTATTTCGAAGGCTTGCTGCCCACGGACGGCCGCATCCAGACCGTGGACGTGCGCGATGTCGCCCATGCGTTCGCCGCAGCCGCCACCGGCCAGATGAGCAAGGAGATCTATCTGATCGGCGGTGACGAGTCGCACCGCATCACACAGGGTTTCCTCGCTCCGGCTGTCTCGGAGGCGATGGGTCTCACCGGTGGACTCCCCATCGGCAGGGCAGGAAATCCGGGCAGCGACCGCGACTGGTTCGCCACGGATTGGATGGACACCAGCTCCGCGCAGGCGGCCCTGGGATTCCAGCGGCACACGCTTGCAGACCTCATCGCCGAGACCCGCGATCGGGTGGGTGTCAGGCGTTACCCGCTGCGGGTGATCGCCCCGGCGATGCGCAGATACCTGCGCGCTCAGTCGCCGTATCGCCACACGCCGGGCCGGTTCGCCGATCCGTGGGGAGCGATCGCCTCCAGGTGGGGCAACCCATCGCCCGACTCAGTGTCCTGATGATCAAAGGTCCTGTGAGACAGCCGATGTGACCCGGCACGGTACGCCGTTGACCACCTGTGTGTTGCTCGGCACGTCGTACAGCTCTGGCGGATTGAGCAGATTGGAGTTCGAACCGGGGTGCGTGTTGGCGGTGGCGAGCCTCGTGCCGGCCACGCCGTGCCCCCAACCGTGCGGAAGGCACACCACCCCCGGCATCATCTCGTCACTCACCTCCACCGGTGCTGTGAGTGAACCAGCAGACGTGGTGATCTCGGCGGCCGCACCGTCGATGAGGTCCAGCCGTGCAGCATCGGCTGGGTGCACCAACACGGTGCAGCGGTCGCGGCCGCGCATGAGTGCGGGGACGTTGTGCAGCCACGAGTTGTTGGATCGCAGATGCCGCCGGCTGATGAGCACCAACTCGTCGGCTTCGCGGTCGATCCGCCGTTCGAGTCGGTTGATGTCGGCGGTCAGGTGCGGATGCACCAGTTCGATGGTGCCCGAGGGTGTGCTCAGAACCTCGTCGAGACGGTCGCCCTCGAGTTCGCCGAGCCTGAGTCCGTTCGGGTGGTCCCGTACATCGTCGAGTGTGAGGCCGCCGGGTCTTCGACCGAGATCATCTCCCCACGGCCCCAGCCTGATTCCCAGATCGACGAGTCGTTCGGGTCCCACACCCCGGAGGGCTTCAAACGAAGCGGTGGCATCGCGGCCGGCCAAAGGCGTGTCGGAGCTGGTACACAGGGTTGCCACCAGGCCGCCGACATAGAGGTCGTCCATGGCGGCCACGTCCACGTCGGGGACCGGGGTGCCCAGCACGGCGCCGCTCAGCCGTAGCAGGATCTCCCACTCGGCGGGCCGGCCCGAGTCCGGGGCGAACACCGGCTCGGACCACTTCACACACGACGCGGTTGCGTAGTTCCAGTACAGGTCGTCGGCGTGGAAACGTTCCAGCGGAGACAGTCCGGGCAAGATGACATGGGCGTGGCGGGTGGTCTCGTTCAGCCAATTGTCCACCGAGACCATGGCGTCGATGGTGCCGAGAGCGGCGTCGAGCCGAGCCGATCCCGGCGCCGAGATCACCGGATTGCCTGCCACACTGATGAAGGCGCGGATCTGCCCGTCACCGGGCGTGTCGATCTCCTCGGCCAGGACACTGACCGGGAACTGGCCGAACACTTCGGGGATGCCTTGGACTCGGCTGTGATACCGGCCGAACTGCCACCCGGGTGCATCCTGATCGGGCGGCTTCATGAACATCGGTGACCAGACCGCGGGTTTCGGAAAGAGTGCGCCCCCAGGGCGGTCGATGGCGCCGAGCGCGGTGTTCAGCACAAAGACCAGCCACGTGGCCAACGACCCGAATTCCTGCGTGCACGAACCGATCCGGCTGTACAGGACAGGGCTATCGGCATGTGCGAGCCCGGCGGCGAGTCGACGGATAGAGTCGGCGGAGACGCCGCATACCGGTGCCACGCGTTCGGGTGCGAACGGCGCTGCCATGGCGATCGCATCGTCGAGTCCGGTGACCCGGCCCTGAAGGTGTTGCGGCCGCTTCACCCAGCCGTTCGAGGCGAGGGTGTGCAAGATCGCGAACAACAGCAGGGCGTCGGTGCCGGGACGGATGGGTACCCACTCGTCGGCACCCTGCGCGGTGCGGGTGCGTCTGGGATCGATGACCACGACCCGGCCGCCGCGGCGCGAGATTCCGCGGATCTTGCCCATCACGTCCGGCGCCGAGAGCATCGAACCCTGTGACGCAGCGGGGTTGGCGCCGAGCGCCACCAGGTGATCCGTGCGGTCCAGGTCTGGGATCGGTGCGTTCCACATGCCACCGAACAGCAGTGCGCCGACCACATTGAGTGGCCACTGATCAACCGTGCCAGGGGAGTAGTAGGTCTGCATCCCCGCCGCCTGACCCATCCCGATCAGGCCGCCGATGTAGGAGCTCAGCGACACATTGTGTGCCGCCGGGTTTCCCACGTAGACGGTCAGCGCCCGCGCCCCGTGACGTTCGAGGACCGGTCGCAACACCCGCTCCGCCTCCTCGTACGCGTCGTCCCAGGACACCGGAACATGTTCGCCGTTCGCGCGTTTGACCATGGGTTCGCGAAGACGGTCCGGGTCATCGTGCAGGTGCCCGAGGACGGTCCCTTTGGGACACAGGTGTCCACGCGACCATACGTCCTCGCGGTCGCCGCGGATCGATGTGACGGTGTTGCCCTCGGTGTGGACACGAAGACCGCACATCGCCTCGCACAGTGGGCATGTCACCGGATGGTCGGCCGGACCAGCCAAGAGGTCCGGGTTCCCCGGTTCAGCTCGGTCGGGCATGGGCGATCACCTCGATGGGAACCCCGTTCATCCGTGCCATCCCCGCGAGCCGCTCGAGATCAGCCGGGTCGCTGGAGATCAGCTGATTGACGTTGGCCCCCCGCTGCCCGAATCGGCACGGGCGGCGTCGTTTGCGCGTGTCCAGCCGCCGGAGCCGTTGTGTCCCCAGCCATGCGGGATGGCGACGACGCCGGGTGAGATGTCCGCCGTGACAGTGATCGGCAGGACTATCTCGCCGTGCGCCGACCGCACCGACACGATGTCACCGTCCGCGACCCCGCGGGCATCGGCGTCGTCAGGATGCATACGCGCCGTGTGACTTCGCCCGCCGCGCAGGAGCATTGGCGAATTGTGCTGCCAGGTGTTCTCCGAGCGGACCTCACGCATCCCGATCAAAAGCAGTGGCAGGTCCGCGGGCTCGTCGAGATCGAGGCGCCCACACTCCTCGATGAGCTCCGGTGCATCCAGTTTCACCTTGCGACCACGATGGGTGACCACGGTGCGCAGCCGGCCGGGACGGAGGTGTTCGGCGACCACGACGCCACTGGGCTCGGCTCGCAGCCGCGCCAGATTCAGGCCACGCCGACGAATGCCGAAGCGATCGCCGCCCTGACCCAATCTGATGAGGCCGTCGATCACCCTTTCCGGGTCCACCGGACGCGCAAGCCTTCGAGAGGCTCTGTCCACGAACGCCATTGCCCGCATCTTGGTCGACAGGTCCGCAAGGCCGCCGGCGAGTTCGTTGAACACCTGCCACTCGGGGCGGCTCTCACCCATGGGCGCGATGACCGGGTCCGTGGCCTGTTTGAAGGGTGTGGTGTAGAGCGACTGGAACATCAGCACGTGATCGGGACGTTCGTACATGCTCGGAGCCGGGAGGATGAAGTCGGCTTGGGCATTGGTCTCGTTGCGGTAGAGGTCGAAGGACACGCAGAGATCCGTCTGCCCGAGCGCATTGGCGAGTTCGGCGCCATTGGGTACCGACAGCACGGGATTGCCCGCGCAGAGGAACAACGCCCGCAGCTGTCCGGGCCCGGCTGTGGTGATCTCCTTGGCCATCAATGACGCCGGTGCCTGCCCGGCCACCTGAGGGAATCCGCCGATGCGGCTGGTACGTGCGCCCCAGCCGAATCCGCCCGACCGCTGCATGGCACGTGCGATCGCGCGCTCGGCTGGAAAGCCCATCGTGCCGAACATGGAGCCGCCGACCGAGTCGAGATTGCCCGCAAGCAGATTGACGATGTCGAGCAAGGCGGTGGTCAACGTACCGTTCCGGCCCAGACACGTGCCGACGCGTCCGTAGACGGCTGCGCGAGATGTGCCGGCCAGATCGCGCGCGAGCGTGCGCGCTGTCGCCGCCGGTACCCCCGTTCGCTCCTCGGTTGCCTCGGGTGAATAAGGAGCACTGAGCTTCTCGATGGCGACAACGCCCGTCGCCTTTGCGGCGACTGCTCGGAGGTCGACGAGCCCCTCGGCGAACATCACGTTGACGAGCGACAGCATCAGCAGGGCATCGGTGTCCGGGCGGATGGGCATCCAGTCGAACTCACGGGCGGTCTCGGTGCGCCTCGGGTCGATCACCAGCACCCGTCCGCCTCGCCGGCGGACGCCGACCAACTTGTCCCGAATCCGCGGAGTGCTCATCAAGCTGCCGTGGGACACAACCGGATTTGCCCCGACCACAACGAGCAGCTCCACCCTCTCGATGTCCGGGATGGGTACGGCGAGGGCGTTGCCGTAGAGGAAATGGCTTGCAGCGTAACGGTTGTTGGCGTCTTGGGAATTGGAGCTGTAGATGTGTGGGCTGCCGAGCATCTGGAAGAACAGTCCGCTCCAGATCATCAGTCCGGTGTTGAAGACCGATGGATTGCCGAGGTAGCCGCCGATCGACTCGCCACCGTGCTCGGTGTACACCTTGCGCAGTCGGGCGATGATCTCCGACATCGCCGAGTCCCATGACACCCGATCGAAACCACCGTCGGGCCGTCGGCGCAACGGATGCAGAACCCGATCGTCGTCGTTGACGATGTCGCTGAACGCGATGCCTTTCGGACAGGCGTATCCCTCACTCAGCGGATGTGCTGGATCAGGTCTCAAACGGAGCAGGCGGCCGTCCGAAACGGTGGCGATCATGCCGCACATCGGTTCGCAGATACGGCAGAACGTTGTCTTGTCCACGGGCGCGGTCACGGCGACAACCAGCTCGGCGCGGGTGCGACCGTCGACCCTGACAACACCATCAGAGCGATGTTGTACGCGAGGAACGCCACGTTGAGAAGACCCGCGAGGGCGAGCAGTCGCACGACGACCGGCAGGGCGCCCGGCAGCACGTCGATTCCGGGATCGAGAACACTGAAGCGGTGGTCCCCGCGGAAGAACATGAGCATGCCCGGTAATGCCCACAGGAAGCCGAGCATGATGCCCTCGTACACCGGCCACTGATCGGCGGTACCCGCGCTGATCGCGAGGTTGTCGGCCACCCGGTTCCACACGAGCAGGCCCTGTGCGATCCCGGCCATCTCGAATGCGGCGTCCAGGACGACGAAGATGAGCCATACCGACAGCACCAGCAGAAGTGGTGGGTGGAGACCGATGCGGTGAAGTCCTCGCAGGATGGCGTAGCTGAGCAGACCGAAGATGGGGAGCAAGGCGAAGAACACCAGGGCCTCGAACAGTGGCTGCGAGAGGGTGGGCCCGTCGACGGGGGAGAACGGCAGGTGACGCACCCAGTCGCCCCGATCGCGAAGATGGGCGTTGTAGGTGAAGTTGTGGTCCAGAGCGTTGACGAGGGGTTCCTGCCAGTAGACCGCGGACCACGCGAAGGTCAGCAGCAGCGGCCACGTGAGTCCCTTTGCACGCCAACAGGAAAAGACCAAAACCGCGATCCAGACAACAGTCAAAACGATCAGGATCGCCTCCGCGCGATCGACATTCGCCATCACCGAGGCCGGCACCGGGTCGTTGCCTTCTGGCTGTTTCGCCGGATCGGCGAGAAGCCACGCAATATAGCCGTAGGCCTGGATCGCGACGAAGAACAGTCCGACGGCGGCGAGGATCAGCGCCGTCTTCGACGGTCGCAGTGGACCTTTCGTGCGGCCTGGATGCGTCGGCACCGTGTCTGACGTGACAGGGGGTCCGGACATGAGTGCTCTTCCGTCCTGCAGTCGGCCACCTCGTGGTGGTCGCGTGGATGGGCTGTTGGATGGTGACCAGGAGTGGTGGTGTCATAGTGCAAACATGTGAGACCTACGTCACATTTCCTGGTTTCATTCAGTCACAGGGCCATCTGAGGTGTCAATACTCGCGGGCTCTTGGCTGTTGGCGACTTCCCCCGTCTCGGTACGAAGGAGTAGCGTCTGTAAACGAATCTCTTTAGTCGCTAGGAGTCCTCAGTGTCCATTGACCACCCTTCGCCCACGCGTGCCGCGGCGTCCGAGGTGCGGGCCGCGCGCCGCAGCCGGATGACGCGCGAGAGCGTGATCTCCGAGGCGCAGGCGCTCGTCGACGAGCTGGGTACCGAGGCGTTGACGATGACGGCACTGGCCTCCCGATTGCAGGTGCGGGTGTCTTCGCTCTACAACCACGTCCACAGCCTCGAAGAACTGCGCAGCGAACTGCAACTCCACGCGATGCGTGAACTCGGTGACCTCGCGCGTAGGGCCGCCATGGGGCGTACCGGGGTGGACGGTCTGCGGGTTCTGGCCAGGGTATTCGTCGATTATGGCGAGCGCTGGCCCCATCGATGCCGGTCGCTGTTGCGAGTTCCCATCGACCTGCCTGCATTTCGTGCCGCCAGCGCGGAGGCGGGGAGGCCCTCGCGGTGATGATCCGGACCGCCGGTGTGCCCGAAGGCCGGGTGCTGCAGACGCAGCTCGCGCTGTTCGCGGCCATCAACGGGTTCGTCTCACTGCAGCTGTCCGGGTTCTTCGATGTCGTGGGCAACGCCGACGACGTGTTCGAACAGATCCTTCAGGGCGCAGTCACCGCTGCGGTCCTCAATAGCTGAACCCGCTGCAGGCCACCGACGGCTGACGAGGGCCGGCCCGCGGTGATGTGACATATCTGGCTGTCGCGGTCCGTGCCTGCTCACGCCCCGATGTCGCCGAAGACCAGCGTCGATTCGATTGACAACGTAGTGTCGCGGTTGTACGAATGGCATTCGACAGAAACGAATACCTTTCGTTTTCGCAATCGACTCCGACGAGGACACCATGCGGCGCTTGAGTGGAACCGACTCGCTGTTCCTGGCGGCCGAGACACCGTCGTGGCATCAACACGTCGGTGGTCTCACGATCTTGGAACCGGGGGAGTCTGGACTCGGATACGACGACGTCGTTCGGCTCACGCGCGAGCGGATGGAGTACGCCCCCAAGTTCCGCTGGAAGCTCAAGCAGGCCCCGTTCGGGCTCGATCGCCCGGTGTGGGTGGATGATCCGGATTTCGACGTCCGGCATCATGTGCACCGCATCGGTGTTCCCTCACCCGGCGGCGCTCGAGAGGTCGGCGAGGTGGCCGGTCTGCTTCTCAGTGCCCAACTCGACCGCAACCGCCCGCTCTGGGAGGTCTGGCTGATCGAAGGCCTCGCCGGTGGACGGGTGGCATTGCTCATGAAGTACCACCACTGTCTGCTCGACGGTGTCGCCGGCGCCGGTCTCGCCACCGCCATGCTCGATGTCGAACCAGACGCGACAGCGCCGCTGGTGGCCAAGCCGTCGCGCGAGGAATCATCCGCCGGCGATCAGGGTGTGCTCGACGTCGTCGGCGGTCTCGCGAACAGATGGGTCAAGGGCCCCGCGACCTATGCGCGTTATGGATTCGACGTTCTCTCCAAGGCCGCCGCCGTACTGGATGGGGCACGCAGCGGTGGATCGTTGGCCTCGGCCATCCCGAGAGGCCCGAGCACTCCGTTCAATGCGTCGATCGGAGTCCGCAGGCAGCTGGCGTTCGCAGGCATCGCGTTCGACGACATCCGTCGCATCAAGGAGGCGCACGGGGTCAAGGTCAACGACGTGGTGCTGGCGTTGTGTGCCACCGCGCTGCGCACCTATCTGCTCGCGCACGACGCCCTGCCGGATCGCTCTCTGGTGACGGGCGTGCCGGTGTCGACCCGCGCCGAAGGCGACGACACGCAGGACAACCAGATCACGACTGTGTTCGTGGAGTTGGCCACGCATCTCGATGACCCGATTCAACGACTCAAGACGGTCAGTGAAACGGCAGCGGGCGCCAAGGAGATGTCGAAAGCAATGAGCGCCAAGCAGATCCAGTCGCTGGGTGAAGTAGCCGCCCCGCTGATCCTCGGTACCGCGATCCGGGCGATCCATTCGACCGAGCTGATCTCACGGATGCCGCTGCGGATCAACACCCTCATCTCGAATGTCCCCGGTCCGCCGCTCCAGCTGTACATGGGCGGCGCCAAGGTCACCGGCATCTACCCCAGTTCGGTGATCCTGGAGGGGATGGGCCTGAACTTCACGGTGCTGTCGAACATGGAGCGGATGGATTTCGGTCTGCACGTCGACCCGAACCTGGTTCCCGATCCGTGGGAGATCATCGATGCGCTCGATGAGGCGCTTGCCGAGTTACTGGCGGCAAGCGGTCTCGAAGGTCCCACTGCCGTTGATGATCCGTTTGCTGCCGACGAGCAGTCGGGCGGATCGGGCGATGAGACGCAACGGCCACGGTCCACGACGGGCCGGCGGACAGAGAGCGGGGTGAAGTAGTCCGATGGAGCGCATGACCGGACCGGACGCGTTGATGCTCAACATGGAGACCTCGACGACTCCGATGCACACCCTGAAGGTCGCGATTCTGGACTCGTCGAACCGTGGCACACCGGTGACCCTCGCCGAACTGCGCGCGCTGGTACCCCTCTATCTCGGCCACTTCCCCCGGGCGACTCAGCGGATCGAAGCGCTGCGTGGCCATCGCGGACGTCCTTTCTGGGTGCCCGACATGAGCTTTCGGATCGCCCACCACATCGATGAGCACACCCTTCCGGCCCCTGGCGATCAATCGCAGCTCGATGAACTGCTGGCCGCGCTCGCCACGAAACGGCTCTCTCGCGATCGGCCGCTCTGGGCCATGACGCTGGTACACGGGCTGCGGGGCGATCGTCAGGCGGTGGTCATCCGGGTGCATCACGCGGTGGTGGACGGTCTGGCGGCGCTGAACTGTTTCCGCACGGTGACAAGCGACAGCCCGGGAGCGACTGCGGCTGAACCGAATCCCTGGTCGGTCGACGACGCCACACCTCCTGAACGCGCCGAGATGCGTGCGATGGTCCGGCGAGAATCGGTTCGCCTGATGCGCGACCTACCGCATGTGGTGGCAGATGTGTATCGCACCGGGGTGGCGGCCCGACGTTTCGAACAGCGCCGAGCCGTACCCCACTTCATGGGAGCCGACCGCACGAGCTTCAACACCCCGAGTTCACATCGGCGGCGCTGTGCCAGTGCGTCGATTCCGCTCGCCGACGTGCGGCGGGTGGCGGTTGCCACGGGCACAACCGTCAACGGCGCGTTTCACGGGATCGTGGCAGGCGCGATCCGCGCGGAGCGTCTGGCCCGCCGAGAGCGCACCGATCGTCCCGCCGTCGGGATGTTCGGGGTGTGCCGCGACCTCTCCTCGCCCCGCCGCCAGGGCAACGAGCTGGCGACGGCCACCGTCTACCTCCACACCGAGATCGTCGACCCTGTCGAGCGGGTGCGCGCCACCGCATCGAGTTGCGCTGCGGCCGTGTCCCTTCGCAGGCAGCTGGGTTTCGACCTCACCGAGCATCTCGCGACCTACACCGGTCGCCTGGGACCCTGGGCGCGTCCGATCGCAGCGCCCATCGCGCCTCTGGTGATGAACCACATCACCACGGCGAACATGCCAGGACCGAAAGAACATCGATGGATCGGCGACGTGAAAGTGGAGCAATGGACGTCTTTTGCACTGGCGATAGCCCCGGCAGATGTCAACCTGACCGCGTACAGCTACGCGGGGCAACTGTCGATGGGCCTGATCACCACACCCGAGTCCATGGCTGACCCGGCAGCATTCCTTGGCCGGGTCCAGTCGTCTCTGGACGAACTGACCTCGGCACTGCGCACGGCTGAGGTGCTGGATCGATGACGGCCACACCCGGGCCGGATCGTGGCCGCTGGCAGAACAGATTCGACTCGTCGCTCACACGGATGTCGCTGCTGGCCGAAGTCTTGCCCCGGGCGGTGCTGAGCTCGCGCAGCGCCAGCCATCGCGCCGCGGCCACGGGCATCCCACCGTCGGCGTTCGGCGTCCGCCAGGTGGGTGAAACGGCGCTCGACGAGTTCTTCATCGCCGGCTTTTCGCTGCTGCGCGCCGTGCCCGATGAAGACGACATCAGAGCGAATGTGGACAGGTGTGCGCTGGTGGGCAGCAGGCTCAGGGCGCTGCCGATGACCGAGGCGAACCCGGAGCCCCCCGAGCTCCGAATCCAGCGGTCGATCCGCCGAAAATTGGGTCCGGTGGCGTACGAGCGGCTCGACTACGCGAGTCCAGACCCCCACGCTTTGCTGCTCTCGGGCGACAAGACCAAGACGGCGGCGACCGTGCGTGTCCTCGAACACCGCGAGCGGGGGCACCCGTGGCTGCTCTGGATCCATGGCGCCGGTCAGGGCCGGATCGACGACCTGATGTCGTTGCGCGCAGCGTTCCTGCACGAGGAACTGGGCTACAACGTCGTGTTCCCGGTCCTGCCCGGGCATGGGTTGCGACGCAGCAAAGGCGTGACCTTCCCCGGCTTCGATCCGTTGGCCAACGTCGCGCTCACCGCTCGCGGGATCGCGGAGGTCCGTGCCCTGGTCCGGTGGATGCATGCGCAGGATCCGACCCCCATCACCGTCGGTGGCATCTCGCTGGGTGGTCCGGTCGCCGCAATCGTGGCCGGCCTCGAACCGCAGGTGCAATCGGTGATCGCAGTGGTCCCGATGCTGGACCTGCACGCAACCATGGCCCATCATCTGCTCCGCGGCGGTGACCGGGGTCGTGCGATCGCGGACCTGTTGCGGTCGGATCCGGTCCAGGACGTGACGAGCGTGGTGGATCCCCTCAGGGTGGTACCTCATGCGCAGGCGGACCGCCGTCTGGTGGTGGCCGCCCTGAACGACAGGGTGACCTCGGTTGCCGCCGCGGAACGTTTGCACGCCCATTGGTCGGGGCCGGTGCACTGGTACCCGGGTGGACACATCGGCGGGGTGATGTCGTCGGCCGTGCGTGCGGCGATCACAGACTTCGCCTCGGCGCAGACCTAGAACGGCCCGCGCCTGAGGCGCCCTGTGCCGAGTGGTCGGCCGGAGCAGGTTGGTGACCCCCATGGCGGTCGGGGTACCGTTGCCAGCTGTGCCTGATCAGTCCCCGGTTGAAGCCACTCGTCGACGACTGACGGGCAAACGTGCCGACACGGTGTTGAAACTGGGTGCGGCCACCGTCGAGGTACTCGGCGAAGTGGGCTACTCGGAGCTGACGGTGCCTCTCGTCGCGGCCAAGGCGGGCCTGGCCCGCGCGACCGCCTACATCTATTTCTCCTCGAAGGAACACCTCGTCGCAGAGGTGTACTGGCGTCGGCTGACCACGGCCACACCTCCGGCCAACGACTCTCCGGAGATGATCGAGCGCGTCGTGAGCGTGCTGCGGTACCTGGCCCTCAATGTCGCCGACGAGCCCGAGTTCGCCGCGGCGGTGACGCAGGCATTGCTCAGCAATGACTCCGACGTCGAACAGCTCCGCTTCCAGATCAGCCGCGAGATCCATCGACTCCTGGTGGCAGCCGTCGGGTCTGAGGGGAGCTCCAGAGATGTGGGACTGCTGGAGTTGGTCTACACCGGTGCGATGGTTCGCGCGGGTATGGGTCACCTGTCCTACGGCGAGGTCGCGGACCAGCTCGAGGCTGCCGCGCGCCAGATTCTGGCCTGAACGCTCGCGCCTTCAATAGTCAAGTCGTCTAATAGCTTTCGCCAGTTCCTGGCGCTGAATGCGCGCTGGGTCCGGTGCCTGCGACCGCTGTCGAGATCTCCACTCAATCACACAACTGGACACCCGTCTATACGGTTGACGATACGAATGTCTGTGCGTAATGTCTGACTGGCTTCGAACAAAGTGATCTGCATCACCAGCCGCCCCATCTCCCGCTCCTCGCGAGCCCACTGAGAAACCAGTCCTCCGTCGTGGATGGCCGGGCGATGGCGTCTGGCGCTCGATCGCCCCATCCATGGATCGTGAAGGGTATGAAATATGAAGTCACGCAGGACAAGTCGCAGCCGCGGCCAAGTCATCTTCGGTGTCGGTGCCTCGGTGTTGTTGACAGTTCTCGGCGTCAGCGCGTGCAGCGACGGTTCCGACAGTGACTCCCCGGATTCGTCACTGCCCACAACATCCCTGCCGGCGGACGCGGCCACAGGCGCCCCGATCAAGGTGGGCTTCATCAACAGCGAAGGCGGCTCGTTCGCCTCTTTCCCGGCCAACCGCGAAACCGCTCAGGCGGCAGCCGAATACATCAACGCCAACGCGGGTGGGGTGGACGGACGGCCCGTCGAACTCGTCATCTGCAAGCAGCAGGAAGAGCCGGCTTCGGCCACGAACTGCGCCAACCAGATGGTCGAGCAAGGTGTTGTCGCAGTGGTGGTTCCCGGTGGAGCCCAAGGCCCGGCGATGTTGCCGATCCTCTCGGGCGCAGGTATCCCGTACGTCGGCCCGGTCGGCGTCACCCCCGTCGAGCTGACCTCGCCGGACTCCTTCATGTTCACCGCCGGACTGCCCGGCGTGCTCGCCGGTATGGCTCAGTACTCGGCGCAGAACGGCATCAAGAAGCTGGCCCTCATGTCGGGTGACGGTGGAGGCACCCCCGCGGCGATCTCCGCGATCGGTAACCCGATCTTCCAGGCGGCAGGTATCGAACTCAAGGTCGTACCCATTCCGACCGCGGTGCCCGACCCCACGCCGCAGCTCACCGCAGGGCTGTCCGACAACCCCGATGCCGTCGCCATCGTCGGCGACGCCAACATGTGCATCTCGGTGCTGAAGACCATGCAGACCGTCGCCCCGGGCAAAGACCGACTGGTCGTGCCCACGTGCGTCGCCCCTGACGTGGTGAAAGCCGTTGGCGGACCGGTCATGGAAGGTATCAAGGACTTCACCACCGTCGACATCTACTCAGACGATCCTGACTCGGTGCTCTACCGCTCCGTGATGGCGCAGTACGCGCCGGAGACCGACATCGGCGGCTACGGCTACACCGGATACCAGGGCGTTCTCGGCCTGTACCGGGTGATCGAGAACTTGACCGGCGACATCTCGCCCGCAACGGTGACCGGAGCGCTCAAGGCAGCCAAGGACATCCCGCTCCCCATCGGGGCCGGACTGAAGTTCACCTGCAACGGCACCGCGATCCCGCAGTTGCCATCGATCTGCAGCAAGACGTTGCTCGTCGGTCCGGTCGACAGCGAGGGCAAGCCCTCGAACCTGACGAGCGTCGGCTAGATCCACCGCGAGAAGACCCACCTGAATCATCGAAAGAAGTTGGAACAGTAGATGACCGAGCACTTTGCCTATCTCTTTCTTGGCCTGGGCAACGGAGCGGTCTACGCCGCCCTCGGACTCGCGTTGGTGATGACCTTCAAGAGTTCGGGGGTGGTGAACTTCGCGACGGGAGCTGTCGCGCTGTACACCACGTACACGTATGGGTTACTGCGTGAGGGAGAACTCCTCATCCCGGTACCCGGCTTCCCGTCGACGATCGAATTGGGTGGCGAACTCGATCTCGTTCCCGCCGTCGCGATCTCGCTGGTGATCGCGGCGGCGCTGGGAGCGCTGCTGTACCTGGTGGTCTTCCGCCCGATGCGGTCGGCGCCGGTGGTCGCCAAAGCCGTTGCGTCGATCGGTCTCATGCTGGCCATCCAGGCGCTCCTCGCGCTTCGGGTCGGCACCACAGCGGTTCCGGTGGCGCCGATCTTCGAACCGGGAGTCCTCTCCATCGGCGAGAGTCAGGTGCCCACGGACCGCATCTGGCTCGCCGTGGTGATCGTGGCCCTGGCGACAGTGGTCGCGCTGGTGTACCACTTCACGCGGTTCGGCGTGGCCACCGAAGCCGCCGCGGAATCGGAGAAAGGTGCGTTTGTCACCGGGCTTTCGCCCGATCGCATCGCAGTGAGCAACTGGGCTCTGTCGTCGGTGATCGCGGGACTCGGCGGTATCCTCATCGCCCCGATCGTGCCCCTGAGCCCGATCGCGTACACGATGTTCATCGTGCCCGCGCTGGCTGCGGCGCTGGTGGGCAACTTCTCGTCCATGGCTTTGGCCGTCGCGGCCGGGCTGGGCATCGGAATACTGCAGGCAGAGGGAACGCACCTGCAGAGTCTCTACACCTGGATTCCGAAATCTGGTGTATCCGAGGCGATCCCGCTGCTCTTGATTCTGGTGTTCCTGGTGGTCAAAGGTCGGCCGCTGCCGAGTCGCGGCGGTATCGTGCACCAAAACCTTGGCCGGGCCCCGCGACCGAGGCAGATCTGGACGCCGGCAGTTGTCGCCACCGTGATTGCCGTCATCGCCCTGTCCGCGACGTCGGGCAGCTACCGCGGGGCGATCATCGCCACGTTCATCTTCGCCATCCTCGGACTCTCGCAGGTGGTGGTGACCGGGTTCGCCGGACAGGTCTCGCTCGCTCAGCTGACCCTCGCGGGTGTCGGTGCCTTCGGGTTGAGTGTGGTGAACACCGAACTCGGGATACCGTTCCCGTTCGCGCCGATCCTGGCTGCACTGATGGCCACGGTCATCGGGGTGGTGGTCGGATTGCCCGCCCTCCGGATCCGGGGGCTCCCCTTCATGGTGGTCACGCTTGCGCTTGCGGTGTTCCTGGAGACCTTCTGGTTCCGCAACCCGTCGTTCAACGGCGGACTCAAGGGCTCGAACTTCGACGCGCCGAGCATCTTCGGGATAGATCTGGGTATCGGCGCCGGAGAGAACTACCCGAGGATCTCGTTCGGGATCCTGTGCCTGATCATCGTGGTGATCGCTGCGGTCGGCGTCGGTCTGCTGCGGCGCAGTCGGCTCGGCTCGGCCATGCTCGCCGTCCGTGCCAACGAGAGGTCCGCGGCCGCCGCGGGTATCAACGTGTCGCGAACCAAGCTGGCCGCGTTTGCAATCGGCTCGTTCCTCGCCGGGCTCAGCGGCACATTGCTCGCATACCAACAAACTCTCGCAACCGCTGATCCGTTCAGTGTGTTCGCCGGCATCGCGATCTTCGCCATCATCTACACCGCCGGGATCACGTCCGTGTCGGGCGCACTGCTCGCAGGTGTTCTCGCTCCCGGCGCGCTGCTGTACATCGTGCTCGACCGGGCCTTCGACTTCGGTGACTACTACGCGCTGGCCAGTGGGGTGCTCCTCATCCTGACGGTGATGATCAACCCGGACGGCATCGCCGGACGCATCACCCCTCTGTTGCAACGGTTCTCGCGGTCCGTGACACCCCGAGGCCCGGCAGGGGAGCCTGATGCCTCGACGGCGCCGACATCCGGCCGGCTCAACGCCGGTACGCCGGTGATCGATCGTGACCGCACGCTGCTGAAGGTCGACTCCGTGTCGGTGCAGTACGGCGCAGTCACCGCTGTGAGTGAGGTGTCGTTCGAGGTGTTCGACGGTGAGATCGTCGGGCTGATCGGGCCGAACGGTGCCGGGAAGACCACTCTGATCGACGCCATCAGTGGTTTCGCGTCGGCGTCGGGACACATCACTCTCGACGGAGCCGACGTGACCGATCTGGCTCCGCACCGACGCAGTCGACGTGGACTGGGCCGCACGTTCCAGGATGTCGAGCTGTACGACGACCTGTCCGTGCGGGAGAACGTCACCGTCGGCGCGCGTGGCGGTAAGGCTTCCACGAGCGGCGAGAGCGTCGACGATGTTCTCGGGTTGCTCGATCTGCATTCGGTCGCCGATGTCACCGTTGCCTCACTGTCACAAGGGCAGCGCCAATTGGTGTCGATGGCGCGGGTGCTCGCCGGCAACCCCTCGGTGGCACTGCTCGACGAGCCCGCCGCCGGCCTCGACAGCAACGAGAGTCGGTGGCTCGGTGAACGGCTACGCGCCGTCCGCAACAACGGTATGACGATGCTCCTCGTAGACCACGACATGGAACTCGTTCTGTCCGTCTGTGATCGGATCATCGTCCTCGATCTCGGCAAGGTCATCGCCAGTGGGACCCCAGATGCCATCCGGGCCGATGAGAACGTTATCCGTGCCTATCTGGGTGTGCCTGCGGGTGGTCGAGACACCGGCGAGGCCACATCGGCGACCGGGCTCACGGAACAGAAGGTGATCTCATGAGCGTGCTGGAATGCAAGGGCCTGGAGGCCGGGTACTTCAAGCGCAGCCCGTGTGTGCGCAACGTCGACCTGGACATCGGCGCGGGCGAGGTGGTGTCGCTGCTGGGGCCGAATGGTGCAGGCAAGACCACTTTGTTGCTCACCTTGGCCGGGTTGTTGCCGAGCTTCGGCGGAGACGTCTTGGTCGGTGGGCAGACCCTTCGTCGCGGAAGTCCGCGCGCCGCAGTGGGATCGGGTCTCGTGCTGGTGCCCGACGACCGCGCGCTCTTCCGCGGGTTGAGCGTGCGCAAGAACCTTCAGCTCGCGACCCGCGGACGTGACCGCGGCAAGCAGGCCCTGAATGAGGTGCTCGAGTACTTCCCGGCACTCGGTGCTCGCCTCAAAGTCGACGCCGGCCAGTTGTCCGGGGGTGAGCAGCAGATGCTCGCCATCGGCCGCGCACTCATCCAGCGGCCGAAGGTACTGCTCATCGACGAGCTGAGCATGGGGCTCGCACCCGTTGTGGTGGAGTCGATCCTGCCGATCATCCGCGCAGTCGCGGACCGGGGCGACACAGCGGTGGTGCTGGTGGAACAGCACGTCCACCTCGCCCTCGGGATCGCGGACCGAGCCGTGATCATGGTGCATGGTGAAGTGGTCCTCGACCAGCCTTCGTCTGTGCTGTCGGACGATCCATCGTTGGTCGAGCGGGCGTACATGGGTGCGCGCAAAGATGACTCGGAGAGTGTTGCGGGTTGAGTTGGGCTCTTCTGGTCGATAGAACTGTCAGACCTCGCGGTTAGACTGGGTGGCTCGGTACTGTTGCCGCCTCGAAATAGGTTGCAGCGCAAGGAAATAAGTTCGTTCGAACACTTGTGCGAATGGTGATCTTGCTCTAACGTTGAGGCATGGATATCGGGGGAATCCGCACAGCGTTGGCTGTGGTTGCGCAGGGGTCACCGCCTGAAGCTGATGCCGTCTTGGCCGAGCAGGTGGTGGCGTTGATCAAGGTTCGTCATCTTGTTGATCACGTGTTGTCGGTGTGGGCGGGGGCGCTCGATCGGCGTGGCGTGGCAAAGAAGCTGGGAGCGGCGTCCACTGCCGCTCTGTTGATGACCGGGGGGCTTGCGCCAGGGTGTTCCCATCGCACGGTGCGGGTAGGTCGTGCCTTGGCGTTGTTACCGCGGGTAGAGGATCATGCTCGCGACGGTGACTTCTCCGGCGAGCAGGTGGACGCGATCGTGCGGGGCATAGCGCATGTCGAGCGAGCTGTGCCCGAATTGGCGGACGCAGCCCGAGACGCCTGTGTGAACCGTCTGCTGGGGCAGGCGTGGTCGGGTGCCACACCCACTGAGATCGGTGAACGGGCTCGTGCTGATGCGTGCGCGCTTGCGATAACAACAGGTGCGGTGCCGATGTCGGAAAACGCTGCGCTGAACGGCTTCACGGTGACTCCCGGTGGTGACGGGCGGGTACGCGGAAAGTTCGACGTCGACGCGATTCTCGGGGAGAAATTGTTGACCGGGCTGGATCCACTGACCAGGCCGATGCCGGCCGACGACGGCACGCCCGACCCACGCTCGACCGAGCAACGAATGGCCGAAGGCCTCGAGCGCTTGATCGACGCCTACTTGCAGGCCGAAGACCGGCCGACGGTGGGTGGGGTGCGCCCGCATCTGACGATGACCGTTGATGCGCGTGAGCTGGCCGAGGAGGGGGCCGCACCGCCCGGGCCGGGTGCGTCGACAGATGAGTACACGCAGTTCCTCGATGATCGGGGCTATACAAGTGCTTTTCACTTGCAATGGATGGGTCCGATCAGTGGTGAAGCTGCGCGACTACTGGCCTGCGATGCCACGTTGACGTCGATGGTCCTCAACGGTGAACGTGTGCCTCTCGACGTCGGTCGGGAACATCGCACGGTCACCCCGGCGATACGGAAAGCGTTGCTGGCGCGGGACTGTGGGTGCGCGTTCCCGGGATGTGGTCGCCCTGCCGGATGGACCGATGCCCATCACATCGAGCACTGGTCCAAAGGCGGCAAGACCAGCCTGAGCAACACCGTCCTGTTGTGTCGGCACCATCACCTAATGATCCACCACCATGGGTGGGCAGTCGCGATAGGCGGCGATGGGCATCCGTGGTTCACGCCACCGAAGAGTGTCGATCGACGACAAAAACCGATACCTGCCCACCGACGGTCGCAGATCGTCCTGCCGGCTGCCGCCTAGAACCGAGATCTCGAACTGCAGACCTTGTGCCGATCGACCAAGCTCCTTGACAACTACACAGTGTGAGGCCGGCCAGTCCCGTTACCCGGGGCGTCAGTTCCTCAGCGCGGGAAGCACCTTCTCGCCGATGAGGTGCACGCTGTCCCAGGATGGTTGCTCAGGCATCCCGCCGCACAGGGGGTGACTTGTCACCAGGCGTACTTCGCGACTACGGCATTTCTCGACCAGGTCGTCCGGGGTGCAGACCAGATAGCCCGTGCCGCTGCGAAGTTCGTCCACGGTGGTGGAGCTGTCTCGAACATGCGAGGCGTGATCGCCGTGCCATGCCTCGTACGCCTGGGCGTCGGCGAGAAGGTACGAGCCGTAGTGGTGCCAGAACCGGTCCGGGTCTTCGGAGCAGAACACCGTCGACGGCCCTGGCGGCGGCATCATCACAAAACCCGGTTCGCGGCCGTGCGCACGGCATTCCGACTCGTACAGGTCGCGCAACGCGGTGTCGGCGACCTGTGGTTGGAAGCCGAGGTCGAGTCGGGCGGCGCGCAGAGCAGCAGCCCTGGAGCCGCCGCCGTAGAACAACATCGGGTGGGGCTTGGACAACGGCGCCGGAGTCACCTGCACTGTCCGTCCTTCGAACTCGAACGGTTCTCCACTCCACGCGACCCGAAGAACGCCGATCAGTCGTTCGATATCGGCGCCTCGACTGCCCCACGGCCGACCGAGCTGTGTGTACTCGTGGGGCAGGTACCCGAGCCCGAGCGTGTACGACACCCGACCCCCGCTGAGGTGGTCGAGGACGGCGATGTCCTCGGCCAGTCGCAGCGGGTCGTACAGATTCGCGACAAGCGCCGACACTGTGATCGCGATCCGAGACGTTTGCGCGGCGAACGCCGACGCCACCAGCATCGGACTCGGGAGGTAGCCGTCGGACGAACCGTGGTGCTCCGACAACATCAGGGCGTCCTGGCCGTGGGTGTCGAGGTACTCCGCCTGCTCCACCGACCGCGCGAACAGTTCGCCGCGGGCGGCGGGGGTGGCGCCTGGAGCTCGGAAGTCGAATCGAGTCGCGAAGAATGTCACCGGACCACTCTCAGTCCGCTGCCCGCGTCGCCTTCTTGTGCTTCTTGATGACCTCGCCGAACATCATGTTGAGCCGGGTACCTTGCGGCCAACCGATGTAATAGCAGAGGAACAAAGCGATTTCGAGTAGCTGATCACCATCGAGTTCGCCGTTCCCGAGTGCGGCGCCGGCCTGGATCTCGGCGACATCGGTCTGCCCGGTTGCGGCCAGCGCGCCCAGCAGTAGCAGTCTCCGATCCCGCACGGTGAGCCCCTCACGGGTCCACACCTCGGCGAACAGCTGATCGGCGGTGTGCGCGAAGAAGTCGCCAGGGCCGTCCTGCATGTCCCACCCGTACACCTTGGACATCATGTCCAGGCCCCGTCGACGTCGCTCTGACGTGCCGTCAGTTGTCATTGTTTTGCCTTTCCCACACCCAAGCCGTCAGCGAAACGATCCAAAGAGATATGCCCGAGCGGCAGATCGACCCCGAGTTCGGCGCCGAGCTGCAAGGCGAGCGCGAGGTCCTTCTCGCCGAGATCCCGCACGTGCGTGAAGATTTCGTACCAGAAGTCGTCGGGATCGATGGGCGCCGTGGTGTCCCGCAGCATGATCGCACCCGGCCCACCCGTAATCGCATCGGTGTGCCGGACCACCTTGCCGAGCTTGGCGATGTCGATGCCCGCCGCCTCGGCGAGCCGCGCCGCCTCGGTGGTCGCCGTGAAAGCGATGAAGTGAAGTAGATTGCGGGCCAGCTTCATCCGGGTCCCGGCACCCACCGGTCCGGCGTGCACCATCATGTCCGAGACCGAGGCGTACGGCTCTTTCAGCTGTAGATAAGCCGACCGCTCACCGCCGACCATGATGGCGAGCTTGCCTTGTTGCGCTCCGGGGGCGCCCCCGGAGACCGGTGCATCCACCAGCTCCACGCGCGACTTCGCGCACACCGCGGCGAGATCGATCGCGGTCTGCGGACCGATCGTGGAGTGGATCGCGATGACCGTGCCGGGCGCCGCGGTCGTCAGGATGCCGTCGGGGCCGGAGACCACCGACTTGACCTGCTCGTCGTTGAGGACGGTGATGCCGATGACCCCTGCGGTCTTGGCGACCTCGGCGGGCGAATCGGCCAGCGTGGCACCGGCTTCGACCAGCTTGTCGGCCGCCTCGGGCCGGGTGTCGCAGACAACCAGGCCGCCGGGCCAGGCGAGTAGGCGCTCGGCCATGGGGGCACCCATGTTGCCCAGGCCGATGAAGCCGACTGCTTTCTGATCTGTCATGACCGGATTATCTGTCCGCCATCGACATTGAAGATCTGACCGGTGATCCAGCCGGCTTCGTCCGACAGCAGGAACAGGAGCATGCCGACCAGATCGTCGGGTGTGCCCATGCGAGACAGCGGTAGCTTGCTGACCATGTCCTTGACCATGCTGCCCGGCGTCGTCGACTTGGTCGCCTCGGTGTCAATGGGCCCCGGTGCGATCGCGTTGACGCGGATGCCGGAACCGCCGAGTTCGGTGGCGAGCTGCTGGGTGAGACCGTTCACTCCCACCTTGGCCAAGCCGTAGAAGCCGCTGTACAGCCATGCCGCGGTGGAGGACTGGTTGACGATCGCGCTACCGGGCTTCATGTGACCGTAGACGGCACGGGTCACGTTGAGGGCGCCGTCGAGGTTCACGCTCATGAACTTCTTGTAGTAATCCCAGGGAACGGTGATGAGGAAGTCGAGCTTCATCCCGCCGTAGATCGCCGCGTTGTTCACGAGATAGTCGATCTGCCCGTAGGCATCGAGGGTGGCGGTGGCCAGGGCCTGCGCCGACTCGGGATCGGAGACGTCGGTGTTGACGTAGAGCCCACCGAGGTCGGTGGCGACCTGCTTGCCTGCCTCGTCGTTGAGGTCGGCGACCACCACGTTGGCGCCCTCGGCGGCCAGACGGCGTGCATAGATCTCGCCGATACCACCGGCGGCGCCGGTGACGATGGCGGTTTTGCCTTCAAATCGGTTGTTGCTCATACATGCTCCTTATGCTGGTGCCGCGATGGCTTTGAGTTCCAGGTATTCTTCGAATCCGGCAACGCCCATCTCGCGTCCGATGCCGGATTGCTTGTAGCCGCCGAACGGCACGTCGGCGCCGTACCAGATACCACCGTTGATGCTCATCGTCCCGGTGCGGACGCCGTCGACAACGTGCTGGATGCGCTCGGGGTCGGTGCCCCACACAGCACCGGACAGGCCGTAGGGGGAATCGTTGGCGATGTTGATCGCGTCGTCGTCGCCGTCGTGGGGGATGATCACGAGCACGGGGCCGAAGATCTCTTCTTGCGCAACACGTGCGGAGTTCTCCACCCCCGAGATCAGGGTGGGCTCGATGTAGTAGCCCTTCTCTTTGTCCGCGGGCCTGCCGCCACCGAGCTCGATGGTGCCGCCCTCGTCGCGCGCCAGTTTCAAGTAGCCCTCGACGCGGTCTCGCTGCGTCGCGGAGATGACCGGACCGCAGATGGTTCCGGCATCGGTGGGATCTCCGGCAGGTAGCCCCGCCATCGAATCACGGGTCAGCGCAATGGCTTCGTCGTACTTCTCGCGGGGAACCAGCAGTCGGGTGGTCAACGCGCAGCCCTGGCCCGCATGGGTGACCACGGAGAAGCCGGCCATCGAGCAGGCCGATGCGAGGTCGGCGTCGTCGAGCACGATGAACGCCGACTTGCCGCCGAGTTCGAGGAAGACGCGCTTGAGGCTGTCGGCAGCTGCCGCCATCACCTTCTTGCCGGTCGCGGTGGAGCCGGTGAACGAGACGATGTCGACGCGGGGATCGCTCGAGAGTACCGCTCCCACAGAGTGATCGCTCGAGGTGACGATGTTGATCACACCGGCCGGGATGTCGGTTTCCTCGGCGATGACCTTGCCGACCAGTGCCGCGCACCAAGGGGTGTCGGGGGCAGGCTTGAGCACCACCGTGCAACCGGCGGCCAGCGCGGGGCCGATCTTCGCGAAGTTGATCTGGTGCGGGAAGTTCCACGGCGTGATCGCGCCGACCACGCCGGCGGCCTCACGCTGCACGCGCCGCTGTGTCTTGATGCCCATCGGTTTGGCCCGACCGAGGTCACTTTCCCATTCGTAGCTCTCGGCGAGGTCGGCCAACCAGCCCAGATCGTTGATCGGGCCCTCGAGCTGCGGGCCTGAGGTCAAGAAGTGGGGGGCACCCACCTCGGCGATGGTGATCTCGCGGAGCTCTTCGATGTGGCCCTGCAAGGCGTCGCGGAGTTGGCGCAGGCACTTCGCGCGGAAGGCGTGGTCGTGGCGCCAGGTGGTGGTGTCGAATGCCGTGCGCGCGGCGGCGATGGCGGCCTCCATGTCGGCGACGGTGCCGTCGGCGGCCTGCCCGATCACCTCCTCGGTGGCCGGGTTGATGATGTCGAAAGTGCCACCGGAACCGGGTACGAGCTTCCCGTCGATGAGCAGCTCAGAGCTGGTTTCTGGCTTCAGCGCCATTGCTGGTCGCCTCCTTCTGGACACGTGTCTGGACTCGAGTATGAACCTAGTGTAATGTCAGCGTCCATGTCCAGTCCGGTTTCTTTCGAATCCACTCGCCGGCGGCTCACGACCGCTCAAGCGGAGACCGTCAACCGGTTGACCGCCGCGGCGGTGGAGGTGTTGCGGGAAGTCGGATACGACGCTTTGACCGTGCGATCTGTGGCGAAGCGCGCAGGCGTCGCACCGGCCACGGCCTACACGTACTTCAGTTCCAAGGGGCATGTGGTGGCCGAGCTCTTCTGGCGCCGGCTGGCCGAGGGGATCGCCGACCCCGACCCCTCGTTGCCCAGAACCGAACGGGTTGTCACCCAGTTGCGTTCGGTGGCACTGGCGGTCGAGGACGACACCCATCTGGCCCGAGCGGTGACCGCATCGCTTCTGGGCTCGGATCCGGATGTCGAGCACCTCCGGTTGCGGATCGGCGTGCTGATCCGGCAACGACTGGCCACCGCCCTCGGCGGCGACCCCGAGGCCCCTGAGAACGAGGCGTTGCTCGAGGCGCTCGAAATGCTGTACTCCGGCGCGCTCGTGCGTGCCGGCATGGGATACGAAACCTATTCCGCCATCGCCGACCGGC
The DNA here is from genome assembly GCF_023051145.1 of Williamsia sp. DF01-3. Taxonomy (NCBI): domain Bacteria; kingdom Bacillati; phylum Actinomycetota; class Actinomycetes; order Mycobacteriales; family Nocardiaceae; genus Williamsia; species Williamsia sp. DF01-3. The sequence continues at coordinate 4,389,960 of NZ_JALKFS010000005.1, read as the reverse complement.
TCGACGCGGCGGCACGACTACTGCTGGAGAACCGATGACCACAGGTATGCAGACCCGGGTCCCGTTCGACCCCTACGACTACAACTTCCACGAAGACCCCTATCCCACGTATGCCCGCCTGCGCGCCGAGGCGCCGGTCTACCACAACGCGGACATGGACTTCTGGGCGTTCGCCAAGCATGAGGACGTACGCAACGGGTTCCGCGACGCGGTCCGGTTGTCCAACAGCTGGGGTGTGTCGATGGACCCGGCCGCCTACGGCCCCGATGCGCACAAGTCGATGTCGTTCCTTGCCCTGGACGACCCGAAGCACATGCGTATCCGCAAACTGGTCTCCAAGGGCTTCACGCCCAAGCGGGTCGCGGAGCTGGGTGACCGGATCGCCGAACTGACCCAACAACACTGGAGTCGCTGCCTGGAGATGGGGGAGTTCGACTACGTCACCGAGTTCGCCGGTCTGCTGCCGATGGATGTGGTGTCGGAGTTGCTCGACGTGCCGGTGGCCGACCGCGCCCATCTGCGTACCCAGTCCGACCTGCTGATCCACCGCGAAGAGGGCGTCTTCGATGTTCCCGAGGCCGCGGTGCTCGCCTACTTCGAGCTGACCCGCTACTACACCGAGCTGCTCGTCGAGCGCCGCAAGAAGCCGGGTACCGACCTGGTGTCCGCCCTCCTCGACGCCGAGGTCCTCGACGATGAGACCGGTGAGAAGACCAGGCTCACCGAGGACGAGATCATCGGGTTCATGATCCTGATGATCGTCGCAGGCAACGAGACGACCACCAAATTGCTTGCCAATGCGGTGTATTGGGGATGGCGGTTCCCCGATCAGCTCGCGATACCGATGGCCGATCCCGAAGCCGTGCCACAGTGGACCGAAGAGACCCTGCGGTACGACAACTCCACCCAGATCGTCGTCCGCCGGGTCATGGAGGACGTCGAGTACGGCGGCTACACCATCCCCGCCGGTCAGCGTGTGCTCTTGCTCCTGGGCTCGGCGAACCGCGACGAGGACGTGTTCGAGAAGCCCGACAACTACGACATCACCAGGGACAGCTCGCAGGCCCTGACCAGCTTCGGCCTCGGCACACACTTCTGCCTCGGCGCACACCTCGCGCGGCTGGAAGCCAATGTCGCACTGGGACAGATCGTCAAGTCGATCGACCAGATCGACATCGACATCGAGAACGCCGCCCGGGTGCACTCGGTCAACGTCCGCGGGTTCGCAGCCCTGCCCATGAAAGTGAAGGTGCGCTGATGCCACGGTTCCCCGGACACCCAGAACGCAGGCCGGTGGTCGTCGCCGGTGCCTCGTCCGGCATCGGCGCAGCGACGGCCGTCATGCTCGGTGCGGCCGGTTATCCGGTGGCACTGGGCGCCCGGCGGGTGCAGAAGTCACAGGAGTTCGCCGACCAGATCAACGAAGCGGGTGGCGAGGCGATCGCCCTGCCGCTCGACATCACCGATGCCGACTCGATCGACGAGTTCGTCACCAAGGCCGAAGCCCAGCTCGGTCCCATCGAGGTGGCCGTGTCCGGTGCCGGCGACCTGGAACCGGGACGCTCGTTCGAGGTGTCCACCGACGACTTCGCTGCGCAGGTGAACATCCACCTGTTCGGCGCACAACGTCTGTACCGCAGGCTGATTCCCGAGATGATCGGCCGCCGGCGTGGTGATTTTGTCTTCATCAGCTCCGATGTGGTGGTGTCGCCGCGTCCGCAGATGGGTGCCTATGTGGCCGCGAAGTGCGGTGTCGAAGGGCTCGCCGAGGTCGCCAGGATGGAGCTCGAGGGCACCGGTGTGCGCGCCAGCCTCGTCCGTCCCGGCCAGGTGATGACCGGCATGGGGATGAACTTCTCGCCCGAGGTCGCCGAATCGGTGCTCAACGACTGGATTCCGTGGGGCCTGGCCCGGCACGGCAACTTCCTCAAGCCCGTCCATCTGGCCACCGCGGTCACAACCATCGTTTCAATGCCTCGGGGTGCACACATGCGCCTGGTCGAGGTCGAGGCCGAAGCCCCGGTCGCTCGTACTGAAGGAGACAGCAAATGACACTGACCAAGCCCAAGCGCGTATCCGGTGGCGACGGCGAGCACGGCCATCTCGACGAGTTGTCCACCGATCCCATCGGCCTGTTCAAGAGGGTCCGTGAAGAATGCGGCGACGTCGGGATCTTCCAGCTCGCCGACCGCGAGGTCGCGCTGGTCTCGGGCGCCGCGGCCAACGAGGCCTTCTTCCGTGCATCGGAAGAGGACCTGGACCAGGCGGCGGCCTACCCCTTCATGACGCCGATCTTCGGTGAGGGTGTGGTGTTCGACGCCAGCCCCGAGCGGCGTTCGGAGATGCTCCACAACCAGGCGCTCAAGGGCGCTCACATGAAGAACCACGCTGTGACCATCCCGCTCGAGGTCGAGCGCATGATCGCCGACTGGGGCGATTCGGGTGAGATCGATCTGCTCGAGTTCTTCGCCGAGTTGACCATCTACACGTCGTCGACCTGCCTGGTGGGCAAGAAGTTCCGCGAACAGCTCGACGGCAGATTCGCGCATCTCTACCACGATCTGGAGAAGGGCACCGACCCGATCGCATACGTGGACGCCCATGCCGACATCGAGAGTTTCCGCAAGCGTGACGCCGCCCGCGAGGGACTGGTCGCGCTGGTCCAAGAGATCATGGACACCCGCATCGCCGAGCCGGACGAGAGCGACGACAAGGACCTGCTCGACGTCCTGGTCTCGATCCGCGACGAGGAGGGCAACCTCCGTTTCACCGCGGACACCATCACCGGGATCTTCATCTCGATGATGTTCGCCGGACACCACACCACATCCGGCACCGCCGCCTGGACGCTGATCGAACTGCTGCGCCACCCCGACTACATGAAGCAGGTCACCGACGAGCTCGACGAGATCTACTCCGGTGGTGCCGAATACAGCTTCGGTGCGATGCGTCAGATCCCCAAGCTGGAGTCTGCGCTCAAAGAAGCCCTGCGGTTGCACCCTCCGCTGATCGTGCTGATGCGCGTGGTCCAGAACGAGTTCATCGTCGAGGACTTCGAGATCACCGCCGGCCAGACCATCGCCGCGTCGCCCGCCATCTCCAACCGGTTGCCGGAAGACTTCCCGAACCCGGACAGCTTCGACCCGGACCGCTACCTCGAGCCGCGTCAGGAAGATCTCGCCAACCGTTGGACGTGGATTCCCTTCGGTGCGGGCAGGCACCGTTGCGTCGGCGCGCAGTTCGCCATCATGCAGCTCAAGGCGATCTTCTCCGTGCTGCTGCAGAACTATGAGTTCGAGATGAGCCAGCCGTCGGAGTCGTACAAGAACGATCACTCGAAAATGGTTGTGCAGCTGGCCCAGCCGTGCAAGGTGAAGTACCGCAAGCGCGCTCGCTGAAGACAGGAGCAGCCGATGAGAATCGAAGTCGACCTGGATCTGTGCCAGGGACACGCAATGTGCGAGATGGAAGCCCCGGAGATCTTCGAAGCGGAGCGCGAATCGGTGAATCTCCTTGACCCGCAACCGGATAATAGTCATTTGGAGGACGTCAAGCGCGCTGTGCGTTACTGTCCCACCCAGGCCCTCAAGATCATTGAAGAATGAAAGTTGGTTATTTCCATGGCATTTGATCGCGCTGAGCTCGACGAGATGGTCGAGCGCTGGCTGCAGGGGAACGTCGACTGCGAGAAAGCCGGCGACTGGCGTCCCCTTGCGGAGTTCTACACCGAAGACGCCACATACGGCTGGAACTATGGCGCCAAGCACGACTTCATGGCGGTCGGTCGAGATGAGATCCGTGACTACGCGATCGGCTACGAGATGGACGGTCTCGACGGGTGGACCTACCCCTACCAGACGTGGGTGATCGATGAGAAGACCGGCGACATGCTCGGACTGTGGAAGCAGATCTTCGAGGCCACCCGCCCGGATGGTTCGCACTATGGGCTGGAAGGGATTCAGGGCAGCTGGTTCAAGTACGCCGGCGATTTCAAGTGGGGCTGGCAGCGGGACTTCTTCGATTACGGCAACGTCACCGCACTGTTCATGGAGATGATGACCGACGGTGTGATGAGCAAGGGAATGCAGGGCCGCATCGACCGGGTCGTCAACGCCAAGGAGTTGCTGCCAGGGTGGTACCCCCTCGGCAAGACTCCAGTTCCGATGTGGTGACCGGCAGATGTCATACGCGGACCTGAGTCGCGCCCAGCTGGCCAAGCTGGTGCCAGAACTACTGCTGTCCGGCCAATTGATCGACCGGTCCGGAATGGCGCACTGTATAGCCGCTTTCGGCCGCGAGACCATGGCGCAGATCGCGATCGAGGAGTGGATGGCCGCGAGTCCGGTCTACACCGGGCGGATGCGAACCGCTCTGCAGATCGACGGCGACGGCGTGGCGGACATGTTCAAATGCTTGCAGCTCGACATCGGCGCACCACCTCAGTTCATGGACTTCCGGTACACGATCTTCGACAAATATCACGGCGAGTTCGTCCTCAACCACTGCGGCGCGTTGATGGACGTGGAACCGATGGGCGACGACTACGTGACCTCGATGTGCCACGACATCGAAGACCCCACCTTCGACGCCACCGCGATCGCCACCAACCGGCGGGCACGGATTCGCCCGATTCACCGGCCACCTCGCCGTCCGGCGGATCAGCACCCGCACTGCGCGTGGACGGTCACCATCGAGCCGGACCGCGAAGAGCTGCCGCTGCCTCCCGAATCCATCGAGATGTCGAAAACTCGGGCTGCGACGCTCGAACTGTCGCCGATCGACCCGGAAAGCGAGGGCCACGGCGACTACGTCGGGCCGGTCTGGGAGGATCTGCGTTTCGAGGACTGGTCCCACTCGGCCCTGGTACGTATCGCCGAAGAGGTTGCACTGCAACACCATCTGCTGGCGTTGGGCTTTCTGATGTCGGTGCGGGGCAAGACCGACGAAGACAAGGCAGCCGAGATCTTCCGCAAGCAGTTGACGGGGATATCCGGTCTGACGGCCGATCGGTTGCGTAAGTGCCTGGGCCTCGGACAGGGCGCCGAGGATCTGGCCGCGGTACTGCGGGTACATCCGATCCTCGGCCCTGATCAGTACGCGGACACCGAGGTGTCGGTGCACGGCACGGGGGAGTCCGCCATCGTCCGGCTGCGTATCCCCGCCGATTCCAGTGCGGTCGCCGACGGCGGCTGGCTGGCACACATCGATCCAGACCATCTCGAACCGGTCCTGGCGATGGCCACCGGTGTCGATCTCACCTGGTCAGCGGTGACCGGTTACCGCGACGGTGGCGACGTGGTGGTCGAGATCGCACATGCCGAAGCCATCAAGGAACTCGGCGAGGTCGCGATCGCGCGATTCAGTGGCGGATCAACCTTCGAGTTCGCCGATCGAGGTATCCCGCTGTCGATCACGCCGGTCAACACGGGCGCCTGACCTCCGTGGCCGAACAGCATCTCTCCGGCAAGTGCGTGGTGATCGCCGGTTCGAGCCGGGGAATCGGTCGCGCCGTGGCCGCCCGCCTTGTCGCCGAGGGTGCATCGGTGGTGATCAACGGACGCGACGGTGACGTGGCGTCCCGCGCTGCCGGCGATATGAGGGACCGCGGCGGTGTCGCTGTGGCAGTTGCCGGTTCGGCGGCCGACGAGGGCGTCGCCGAAGCACTGATCGCGGCATCGATCGACGGGTTCGGCCGCTTGGATGCGGTGATCAACTGCGCCGGGATCGCCGAACCCGAACAGTCGTCGATCCTCACCATGTCGACTGCCGACTTCCGCGCGCAGCTCGACGCCCACCTGCTGAGCACGTTCGAGTTGGCTCGGGTGGCCGCGCCGGTCCTGTCCCGGCAGGGTCACGGGTCGATCGTGGCCACGGGCTCAGCGGCCGCGGCCGGCAACTTCGGTGGCACCGGATATCCGGCGGCCAAGGGCGGCGTCAACGGTTTGGCACTGGCGCTGGCCGCGGACCTGAAGCCGCACGGTGTTCGGGTCAACGTCATCTGTCCCGGTGGGAGAACCCGACTGTCGACCGGTGCCGGCTACGAAGCGCACATCAGGGGTCTCTTCGAGCGCGGACTGCTCGACGAGTTCACCCGTGACGCCGCGCTCGATCCGGCACCGCCGGATTACGTGGCCCCGCTGTACGCCTACCTGGTGAGTGATCTGGCGTCCGAGGTGACCGGCCAGATATTCAGTGCAGCAGGAGGATTCATCGGCCGATACCCGGCGTTCGAGCCCGCTTTCGTGGCGTATCGCGGACACCAGGACGAACCGCCCTACACACTGCCGGAATTACATCGACTCGTTCCCGACTGATCTGCGTGGGCAACGGTCGTGATAGGCAGTGGACATGACCGAATCGTCTGGGCCGCTGACCTCGCTCGCCATCGAGTACTCGAAAACCGACGCGGGGGTTCGTTCTTTTCGCCAGTACGTGGGGACCGGATTGCTGGATCACCGGGGTGATGCCGGACTGACCTCGGTCGCCACACTCGCCGAGATCGTGGGCGGTTCCGAGTTCTATCATTCGCAGCCCCCGGGATCGGCGACGGTACAGGCCAGGCTCGCGCTGTCGATGCCGGTACCCGTGACCGTCGGCACCTCCGTGCAGGGGTTCGGTCGAGTGGTCGGGATGACGGGTGGTCACGGGGTGACGTCGGCCGAACTGGTCGACGACGATGGCCACGTGGTCTGTTTGGCGATCGGGCGAGGAATCGTCGTCAGCAGACCGACCGGCGAGGTGCCCGAGGGAGAGGCCGGCCACGCCGCGGGGTCCGCCCGCCGTGTTCATGAGGCGCCCGCGCCCCCACCTCTCGACCACGCGCTCACCGGTGTCGACATACTTCGTGGTCTGGCGGAGGGCAGCATCGGGCACGGACCCGTGCAGCGGATGTTCGGCATCCGGGTGGCCGCGGTGGGCGACAAGAACATCACCGTCGCCGTCACGCCGACCCCCGGGATGGCCAATCGGATGGGCACCATGCACGGCGGCGTGGTGGTGGCCGCGATGACGGAGGCGTGCTCGCTCGGCGCCGAGTTGCCGGCCGCCGGGGGAGTTCGTTTCCGGATCGTCGACATCACGCTCAGCTACTTCCGATCGCCTGCGATAGAAGGGGGTGACCTGGTCATCTCGGTCCAGCTGATCAAGGCAGGCCGCCGGATCGTCTCTCTGCTGGCCACCATGGTGGGCGCCGACGGAACTGTCCTCGCCGAGGCCACGGCCGATGCCGCGGCGGTACCACCGAGCTAAAACAAGCAGCAGTGCTTGCTTTAGCTCCCGGGTCGTGTGATGCTGGCCCGGTGAGCATCGTGGCCGAGTTGGTGGCAGACCTGTCCGCCGAGATCGACGTCGTCGACAGCATGGTTGCAGATCTACCCGAATCAGGTTGGTTGGCAAGCACTCCCGCTGTCGGGTGGAGGGTCATCGACCAGGTGGCGCACCTGTCGTGGACCGACGAGCAGGCACGCGTCGCGGCCACGGATGCCGCAGCGTTCGACGAGATCCTCAAGACGGCATGGGAGAACCCCACCACGTTCGTCGATGACGGGGCTCGTGAAGAAGCGGCAAAGCCGCCCGCGCAACTCCTTGCCGAATGGCGTGCGCGCCGACGTGCTCTGATGGACGCGCTCTTGTCCCACCCGCCCGGCGAGAAGCTGCCGTGGTTCGGACCGCCCATGTCGGCGGCATCGATGGCCACGGCCCGGCTCATGGAGGTGTGGGCTCACGGCCTCGACATCGCCGACTCGCTGGGAATCTCCAATGAACCGACCGCTCGACTGAAGTCGATTGCACACTTGGGGGTCAGAACCCGTGATTTTGCGTATCAGGTGAACCAGATGATCCCTCCCGCCGAGGAATTCCGGTATGAGCTCACGGCTCCCGACGGTTCGGTGTGGACGTGGGGGCCAGAGGGGGCTGCGCAAAAGGTGTCCGGTTCGGCTCTCGACTTCTGCCTCTTGGTGACCCAACGCCGGAACCCGGCGGATGTCGGCATCCGCACCGAGGGTGACGATGCGGCCCGATGGGTGACCATCGCGCAGTGCTTCGCGGGTCCTCCTGGAGGCGGCCGATGAGCGCGGTACGCATCGGCAACGCGTCAGGTTTCTACGGTGACCGCTTCGCCGCGATGCAGGAGATGCTGACCGGCGGTGAACTCGACTACCTGACCGGCGACTACCTTGCCGAGCTGACCATGCTCATCCTCGGACGTGACCGACTCAAGGACTCCACGCTCGGCTACGCGAAAACCTTTCTGCGACAGATGGAGACAAATCTCGGCACGGCGATGGATCGCGGTGTCAAGATCGTCAGCAACGCAGGCGGTGTGAACCCGGCAGGCCTGGCCGAGGCGTTGACCCGGCTGGCCGGCGAACTCGGCCTCTCACCCTCGATCGCCTACGTCGACGGCGACGACCTCACCGCGAGTGCCGCCGATCTAGGGCTGGGAACGCCACTGACAGCAAACGCGTACCTCGGTGGCTTCGGCATCGCCGCCGCCCTGCAAGCCGGCGCCGACATCGTGGTGACCGGTCGTGTCACCGACGCGTCACTGGCCGTGGGTCCCGCCATCGCCCACTTCGGTTGGGAGCCGGACCATCTCGATCAGATCGCCGGTGCCATGGTCGCCGGCCACATCATCGAATGCGGCACCCAGGCAACCGGCGGCAACTATGCGTTCTTCACCGAGATCGCAGACCTGCGTCACCCGGGATTCCCGATCGCCGAGGTCGAGGCCGACGGGTCGTCGGTGATCACCAAACATGCTGGAACGGGCGGAGCCGTCACGGTCGGAACCGTCACAGCTCAGTTGCTGTACGAGGTAGGCGGGCCGCGCTACCTCGGGCCCGATGCAACCACCCGTCTCGACACCATCGAACTCGAGGATCTCGGCGACGACCGCGTGCGGGTGACCGGTGTGCGAGGTGAGGCACCACCGGACACCCTGAAGGTGTCGCTGAACCACCTGGCCGGATTCCGTAACGAGATCACCATGATCCTCACGGGTCTGGACATCGAGGCGAAGGCCGAACTGGTGCGGACGCAGTTCGAGTCCGAGCTCCACCACGCACCGGCCGACCTCACCTGGACCCTCACCCGCCTCGATCACACCGACGCACCGACGCAACAACAGGCGAGTGCAGTGCTCCAGTGCGTCGCCAAGGACACTGACCCGAAGGTCGTCGGGCGCCAGTTCTCCTCGGCTGCGGTCGAATTGGCGCTGGCCAGTTACCCGGGTTTCACGATGACCGCCCCGCCGGGGCCAGGCTCACCGTTTGCGGTGTTCGAGCCCGGATATGTACCGGCACACAGCGTTCCTCACCGTGTGCATCTCGCGGACGGCACGACGCTCGACATCGATGCCAGCCCGGTGGCGACCTCGGCTCCGGCTGCCGACACCTTCTCGCCGGACGAGCCGGCCGATCCCGCCCGCTGGGGCCTCACCCGACGGGCGCCGCTGGGTGACATCGCCGGCGCGCGCAGTGGGGACAAGGGTGGAAGCGCCAATGTCGGTGTGTGGGTGCGCAACCCGGACCACTTCGAGTGGCTGGTGGCAACCCTCACGAGCGATCGGTTCACAGCCTTGATCCCCGAAGCCGCCGAACTGACGGTCCATCGCCACGTCTTCCCGAACCTGCTGGCGATCAACTTCGTGATCGAGGGCATCCTCGGTCGCGGTGTCGCGGACAACGTCCGGTTCGACCCTCAGGCCAAAGGCCTGGGGGAATGGCTGAGATCACGACACATCGACATCCCCATCGAATTCGGAGAACTGACGTGAGAACACTCGAGACCCCGGCGTGGAGAACTGACGAGCGGGCGCAATTGCGCAGTACCGTCAAGGCTTTCGCGCAGCGACACATCCTGCCGCACCAGGACGAGTGGGAGCGCCTCGGCGAGCTGCCGCTGGACCTGCACAAGCAGGCCGCGGAGGTGGGACTCCTCGGATTGGGCTTTCCCGAAGAAGTCGGCGGCTCGGGTGGAGACCTGATCGACGCCACGATCCTGGGCGAGGAATTGCACTACGCGGGGGTGTCCGGAGGGGTGTTCTCGTCGCTGCTCACCTGCGGGATCGCGCTACCGCATCTGATCGCGGCACGAGAGGCCGAGCAAATCGAGAAGTGGGTCCGGCCCACGTTGGCCGGAGAGAAGATCGGCAGTCTCGCCATCACCGAACCCGGAGGTGGCAGCGATGTCGGCCACCTGACCACCGCTGCGGTTCGCGACGGTGATCACTACATCGTCAACGGCGCCAAGACCTACATCACCTCAGGTGTACGTGCGGACTTCGTCGTCACCGCGGTACGCACCGGCGGGCCGGGCGCAGGTGGCGTCTCCCTGCTGGTGGTCGAGCGCGGCACCCCCGGCTTCACCGTCACCCGCAAGCTCGACAAGATGGGTTGGCGCGCATCGGATACCGCTGAGCTGTCGTACGTGGACGTCCGCGTGCCCGTCACCAACCTCGTCGGTGCGGAGAACTCCGGGTTCGTGCAGATCGCGCAAGCCTTTGTGACCGAACGGGTCGGCCTGGCCGTTCAGGCCTACGCCAGCGCCCAACGGTGTCTCGACCTCACCCTGGAGTGGATCCGTGAGCGGCACACGTTCGGCAAACCGCTGATCGCCCGGCAGTCGGTGCAGGAGACGGTCACCGAGATGGCCCGCAAGATCGATGTGGTCCGCACCTACACCCACGCCATCGTGGACGCCGCGGCCGCCGGCGAGACCGATCTGATCGCCGAGGTCTGTTTCGCGAAGAACAGCGCGGTCGAGGCCGGGGAGTGGGTGGCCGACAAGGCAGTGCAGCTGTTCGGTGGGGCGGGGTACATGACCGGCACCGAGGTCGAACGCCAGTATCGCGACATGCGAATCATCGGCATCGGCGGCGGAACAACCGAAATCCTCACCGGCCTGGCCGGAAAACGATTGGGGTACCACCCATGAGCGCGCCCGAGATCGACGACGCCACCACTTCGATGCTCGGCAAGATCGCCGAGATCGAGGAACTGTTCGCTCAGGCTGCGGCCGGTGGCGGCGAGAAGAAGGTGGCCCGCCACCGCGAACGCGGCAAGCTGCTTGCCCGCGAACGCATCGAATTGCTGGTGGATGAGGACAGTCCGTTCCTGGAACTCTCGCCCATCGCCGCGTACGGATCCGACTTCCCTGTGGGGGCCTCGATCGTCACCGGCATCGGTGTGATCGAAGGGGTCGAATGTGTACTCGTGGCCAACGACCCGACCGTGCGTGGCGGCACCTCCAATCCCTGGACCCTCCGTAAGGGCCTGCGCGCCAATCAGATCGCGCTGGAGAATCGTCTCCCACTGATCAACCTCGTGGAATCCGGGGGAGCGGACCTGCCCACGCAGAAAGAGGTGTTCATCCCCGGCGGCGCGATGTTCCGGGACCTCACCAGGCTGTCTGCGGCCGGGATACCCACGCTGTCACTGGTCTTCGGCAACTCGACCGCCGGTGGCGCCTACCTGCCGGGCATGTCCGACCACACCGTGATGATCGAAGGCCAGTCCAAGGTGTTCCTCGGCGGACCGCCGCTGGTGAAGATGGCCACCGGTGAGGTCAGCGACGACGAGTCCCTCGGTGGCGCCCAGATGCACGCGCGTACGTCCGGGCTCGCCGACTACTACGCCACCGACGAACGCGACGCCATCCGGATCGGTCGCCGGATCGTGGCCCGGCTCAACTGGCGTAAGCGCGGCCCGGGCCCGGTGGCAGCGAGTATCGAACCGCGCCATCCCGGATCGGATCTGCTCGGGATCGTGCCGGGAGACCTGAGGATCCCGTTCGATCCCCGCGACGTCATCACCCGCATCGTCGACGACAGCGTGTTCGACGAGTTCAAACCCGAGTACGGATCGTCGCTGTGCACGGGATGGGCGCGCATCCACGGCTATCCGATCGGGATCCTGGCGAATGCTCAAGGCGTGCTGTTCAGCGCCGAGGCGCAGAAGGCAACCCAGTTCATCCAACTCGCGAACCGCTCGGACACCCCTTTGCTGTTCTTGCACAACACCACCGGATACATGGTGGGTCAAGAATACGAGCGGGGCGGCATCATCAAACACGGCTCGATGATGATCAATGCGGTATCGAACTCCACCGTCCCGCACATCTCGCTGCTGATCGGCGCGAGCTACGGAGCAGGCCACTACGGCATGTGCGGGCGGGCGTACAACCCCCGCTTCCTGTTCAGCTGGCCCAGTGCGAAGTCGGCGGTGATGGGGGCGGCCCAACTGGCCGGAGTGATCTCGATGGTGTCGCGCGCCGCGACCGAGGCAAGGGGCGGAACGGTCGACGAAGAGGCCGACGCCGGGATGCGGGCGATGATCGAAGCGCAGATCGAGAAAGAATCGATGCCGGCATTCCTCTCGGGAATGCTGTACGACGACGGCATCATCGACCCCCGGGACAGCCGTACGGTTCTCGGGCTCTGCCTCTCGGCGATCGACAACGGGCCGGTGCAAGGCACCAGCAACTTCGGCGTCTTCCGGATGTGATGGGAAACATGCAAACAGTACTGGTGGCCAACCGCGGCGAGATCGCGCGCCGGGTCTTCGCCACATGCCGCCGTCTCGGATTCGGCACCGTCGCGGTGTACTCGGACCCCGACGCCAACGCTCCTCACGTCCGTGAGGCAGATGTGGCAGTTCGGCTGCCGGGCAACACCTCTGCCGACACCTACCTCAAGATCGATGCGGTGATCGCTGCCGCGCGTGCCGCCGGCGCCGATGCGGTGCACCCGGGCTACGGCTTCCTGTCCGAGAACGCCGCCTTCGCCCGAGCGGTGATCGATGCCGGGCTCACCTGGATCGGCCCCGATCCATCGGCGATCGATGCGATGGGTTCGAAGGTGAACGCCAAGGCGATCATGGCCGACGCCGGTGTACCGGTGTTGAGCAACCTGGATCCGGATGCAATTGCGGCCGACGATCTTCCGGTTCTGATCAAGGCATCGGCCGGTGGCGGTGGCCGCGGTATGCGCATAGTTCGCGATCTCGCCGACCTGTCCGCGGAGGTGGAGGCGGCTGCCCGTGAGGCGCAATCGGCTTTCGGAGACGCCACGGTGTTCTGCGAGCCGTACATCGAGCGGGGCCACCACATCGAGGTGCAGGTGCTGGGCGATGCGGCCGGAACCGTGTGGGCGGTGGGCGAGCGGGAGTGCTCGATCCAGCGGCGCCATCAGAAGATCATCGAGGAGGCGCCGTCACCGCTGGTGGAGCGAATCGGCGCCACATTGCGCCGCGAACTCTTCGATGCCGCGGTGGCCGCTGCCTCGGCCATCGGTTACACCGGAGCCGGGACCGTCGAGTTCCTCGCCGACGACAACGGACGGTTCTTCTTCTTGGAGATGAACACCCGGCTGCAGGTCGAACATCCCGTCACAGAGGAGACCAGTGGGCTCGACCTGGTCGCGTGGCAACTGCACATCGCCGAGGGCGCGCATCTGCCACCCGAAGCCCCGGAACCGCAGGGCCATTCGATCGAGGTTCGCCTGTATGCCGAGGATCCCGGCGCCGACTGGCAACCCCAGTCCGGCAGGGTCGATCACGTGCACATCGCGGGCGATGAGGCCTTCCGCCGGCTGGGAGCACCCGGTGTGCGAGTGGACTCGGGCATCGAGGACGGGAGCGAGATCTCGGTGTTCTACGACCCGATGCTCGCAAAGGTGATCAGCTGGGCGCCGGACCGACGCACCGCGATCAACATTCTTGCAGGGGCGCTCGAGTCGGCGGAACTCCACGGTCCACGCACCAACCGCGACATGCTCGTGACGATGCTGCGCCGCAACGAGTTCCGTGATGGCGACACCACCACCAAGTTCATCGACGAGATCGGTCTCGACGTCCTCTCGGCACCTCTGGCCGGTGAGGAGCGACGACGCGAGGCCATCATCGCCGCCGCGCTCGCCGACGCCGCCGACAACCGGAGCCGCGCGGGCGTGGATGCGGGGCTGCCGTCGGGCTGGCGCAACCTGCCGTCGGCGACCCAGACGAAGAACTACACGTTCGGTGAGAACACCGACGAGACGACGGTGCGATACCGGGTGACACGTGACGGTGTGGTGCTCCCGGATGACCCAGCGGTGTCTGTGAAGACGGTGCACAGCAACGCCGTGACCCTCACCGTCGCCGGCGTGGACCGCACCTTCCGGGTACGTCGACGCGACGACGCGCGGTGGGTCGATTTCGCAGGCGGGTCGGTGACGCTGAGCAGGGCACCGCGATTCGTCGATCCCGCCGAGATGAGTGCCCCCGGATCGCTGCTCGCCCCGATGCCGGGGTCGATCATCAGGATCGCCGTCGTGGAAGGTCAGACCGTCACGAAGGGCGAGCCGCTGCTGTGGCTCGAGGCGATGAAGATGGAGCACACCATTTCGGCCTCCGCAGACGGAATCGTGGAGAAGCTGCCCATCGGGGCAGGACAACAGGTGGCCGTGGGCGAAGTGCTCGCCGTCATCTCAGAACATCGGCCGAACGAGATCGAGGGAGAGTCAGCATGAGCTTCGTGGAAACAGATGAGCAGAAGGCGTTACGCAGTTCGGTGGCCGGTCTCGGCGGCCGTTTCGGCCACGAGTACTTCCTCGATTGTGCCCGCAGCGGCCGCAAGACGGACGAATTGTGGTCTGAGGCAGGGAAGCTGGGCTTCATCGGTGTCAACCTGCCCGAGGAGTACGGCGGCGGTGGCGCGGGAATGTACGAGCTGTCGATCGTGATGGAAGAACTCGCGGCAATCGGTAGCGGACTGCTGATGATGGTGGTCTCCCCGGCAATCTGCGGAAACGTCATCGCGCGCTTCGGCACCGACGACCAGAAGAAGCAGTGGCTGCCCGGGCTCGCCGACGGGTCGATCACCATGGCTTTCGGTATCACCGAACCCGATGCGGGGTCCAACTCGCACAACATCACCACCACTGCGCGGCGCGACGGTGGCGACTGGTTGCTCTCGGGTCGCAAGATCTATGTGTCCGGCGTGGACCAGGCCCAGGCCGTGCTGATCGTGGCCCGCACCGAGGACGCAAAGACCGGCCGGCTCAAGCCCGCGCTGTTCATCTTGCCCACCGACGCACCGGGTTTCGAGTTCAATCAGATCGAGATGGACCTGATCAATCCCGAGAAGCAGTTCCTGCTGTTCCTCGACGACGTGCGCCTGCCGTCGACCGCGCTGGTCGGTTCCGAGGATGCGGCGCTGAGCCAACTGTTTGCCGGTCTCAACCCCGAGCGCATCATGGCAGCAGCGTCAGCTGTCGGGATGGGACGCTTCGCTCTGGGCCGAGCAGTGGAGTACGTCAACGAGCGGACCGTGTGGAAGACGCCCATCGGCGCCCACCAGGCCATCGCACATCCATTGGCGGTCGGCAAGATCGAGATGGAGCTGGCCAAGCTGATGATGCAGAAGGCCGCAACGTTGTACGACGCCGGTGACGACTGGGGTGCGGCCGAACCGGCGAACATGGCCAAGTATGCGGCGGCCGAGGCATGCGTCAAGATCGTCGACTCCGCCGTACAGTCGCTCGGCGGCAACGGTCTGTCCACCGAGTACGGGCTCGCGCCGCTGCTCAACCTGTGCCGGATCGCCCGCGTGGCACCCGTCAGTCGCGAGATGATCCTGAACTTCGTGGCGCAGAACAGTCTCGGCCTGCCCAAGTCGTACTGAGAGCGAAGCCGAGAACCGATATGGACGTCATCGTCGGATACGCAGCCGAAGCGGGAATCGCGACCATCACACTGGATTCGCCAGGAAACCGCAACGCGATTTCGGGCGCGCTGGTCGAGCAGCTGACCGCACGACTGGACGCCGCCCGCGACGACCAGGCGGTGCGAGCGGTGGTGTTGACACACACCGGCGGGACCTTCTGTGCAGGAGCCGATCTCAGTGAGGCGGGTAGAACCGGGCCAGAGGTGATGATCGATCTCATGCGGTCGATCATCGAGTTGCCCAAGCCGGTGATCGGTCGGATCGATGGCCACGTACGAGCAGGCGGGTTCGGGTTCGTCGGGGCCTGCGATCTCGTGGCGGCGGGCCCGGCGAGCACCTTCGCGTTGACCGAAGCAAGAATCGGCGTTGCGCCATCGATGATCTCGCTCACGGTGCTCCCCAGACTCACGTCGCGGGCGGCCGGCCGGTACTTCCTCACCGGCGAGAAGTTCGACGCTCACGTGGCCGAGGAGATCGGGCTGATCACCACCGCGGCGGCGGACTCCGAGGCGCTGGCCGGCATCGTGGCGAGATGGTGCGCCGATCTGCGCAAGGGTTCTCCGCAGGGTCTCGCCGCGAGCAAGCGGCTGACCACGACGGCGATTCTGCGTGAATTCGACCGCGACGCAGCACGATTGGCAAGTGAATCGGCAGCCCTGTTCGGTTCCGATGAGGCGAGGGCGGGAATGCTCGCATTCCTGAACAAGCAACCGCCTCCGTGGGTGGCCGAGCACCCATGACGCGCGGCCCTGTACGAACTCCCCAGCAGGACCGCAGCCGGGCGACGCGGCAGCGCCTGCTCGACGCGACCATCGACGTCCTTGCCGTCGATGGCTGGGCGGCGTGCAGCGTGGGTGTGGTTGCCGGCCGTGCGGGGGTGTCCCGCGGTGCGGCGCAACATCATTTCCCGACCCGCGAGGACCTCATCACCGCCGCTCTCGAGCATGTCTTCGAGAACCTGACGATGCGTGCCACCGACGAGGCCGAGCGACTCCCACCTGGAGCCGGACGGATCGAGGTCGCCGTCGCCACGGCCGTCGAGTTCTATACCGGTCAGGAGTTCAAGGCGGCGTTACAGGTGTGGTGCGCAGCAGCATCGGACGAATCGCTGCGCCGGTTGATTCTGCCACTCGAGGGTCGGTTCGGAGCCGCGGCCCATTCGATGACGGTGCACATGCTGGGGGTCGACGATTCGGACCCCAAGGTCCATCGGCTGGTGCAGGCAACCCTTGACTTCGCGCGTGGGCTCGGATTGGCCGATACGTTGTCCGACGACTCCGCGCGTCGCAGGCAGGTCGTCGGGGCGTGGGCGGAGCAACTCCGGGTGTCCCTCCGCTGATGTTGTGCAACCGGGAGGTTGCATATCGGAGCCGAGATGTGCAATCCTTGGGTTGCATATCAATCCGACACGGAGGACACCATGACTGAAGACTTCGACCGCATCGAGCGGCAGATCGACATCGACGCACCGGCGGATCGGGTGTGGTCGCTGATCAGTGAGCCCGGTTGGTACATCAACGATTCCGAGATCACCCCCCACCGGATCGAGCGGTCCGGTGATGTCGACATCGTGCATGATCCGGTGCACGGCGCTTTTGCCCTTCGCACCGTCACGCTGGACCCGCCGAAGTACGCTGCTTTCCGCTGGATCGCCGATGTGGACGACACCGCAGGCGCCTCGACGTTGGTCGAGTTCTGGATCGACGAGATGTCCTCGGGGTCAGTGGTCCTCAGGGTTGCCGAGAGCGGGTTCGCGTCTCTGCCCGGGGACGCCGCCGAACGGCGCAAGAAGTTCGACGACAACACCGAGGGATGGACCCAGGAACTGGGCATCGCCAAGCGGCATCTCGAACTTGCTCAGGTCGATGTCCGGAGCTGACACCGAACTGCCGGCAGTCTTCGCCGCGCTCGCCGACGACACCCGCTGGGGGCTGCTCGTCAGGCTGGGCAGGTCCCCGGCGTCCGCGTCGGCGCTCGCGGCGGAGTTCCCGGTCTCGCGACAGGCCATCGCCAAGCATCTGGCGATCTTGGAGGAAACCGGCCTGGTCTCGTCGTCGAAGTCCGGCCGCGAGGTGAGGTTCACCGCGGTGGGCGCCCGGCTCAGCCGGATCGGCCGCGAACTGGATGGCATCGCCGCCGGCTGGGATCGTCGTCTCGCCGACATCAAGACGCGTGCCGAGGCCGATCCGAACACCTAGGTCCATCTTCTTCCGCTGCCGGCAGGCCACCTGATATGAATCGGTGATGACTGACACGAGCGGGGACGCAGCAGGACGGCAGCGGGTGACCTGCGAGGTCGCCGATGGGGTCGCGCAGGTGCGGCTCAATCGGCCGGACAAGATGAACGCCCTCGATCCGGCGATGTTCGAGGCGCTCGTCGACGTCGGGTCAGCTCTCATCGATCGCACCGATGTCTCCGCGGTGGTGATGGCCGGTGAAGGCCGGGCGTTCTGTGCCGGTCTCGACATGGGGCAGTTCGAACTGATGCAAGGTGGGGCTGCCGACGTCGTGGCCGACCGCGAACGTCTGGGCGCGGCAACGGCTCTGGGTCAACAAGCCGTGCACGTGTGGTCGCTGGTGCCCGTACCCGTCATCGCCGCCCTCCACGGCGTCGCGTTCGGTGGGGGATTGCAGGTGGCGCTCGGCGCAGACGTCCGGATCGCCGCGCCCGACACCACACTGTCGGTGATGGAGATCGTCTGGGGGCTGATCCCGGACATGACCGGCACGCAGATACTGCCCGAGCTCGTCGGCCGCGACGTCGCCAAGGAGCTGGTGTTCACCGGTCGTAGATTCAGTGGAAGCGATGCCGCCGCACTGGGTCTGGTGACCCGCACCGACGACGAACCGCTGTCGGCGGCCACGGCGCTGGCCATCGAGGTCGCGGGCAACTCCCGGGGCGCACTGGTCGAGGCCAAGGCTCTGCTGGAACTGGCCGGGCGAGTGGACCTCGCCGCAGGATTCGACGCCGAGCAGGTCGCCATCCGGAAGCTGATCGGCTCACCCGAGCAGATCGAGGTCGTCCGCAGACGCACCGAGGAAATGGCACGCCGACGCTGATGCACGATATACGGCAAAGGCCCGCACCCCTGGCGAGACGGGTACGGGCCTTCGTCGGGAGTCGTTACGCCGCGTGGTGGATGACCCCGCGGATGTTCTTCCCGTCGCGAAGATCCTGGTAGCCCTGATTGACCTGTTCGAGTGAGTAGGTCTGCGTGATCAGCTCATCCAGTTTCAACTGGCCGGCGTCGTACAGCCGCAGGAGTTTGACGATGTCGTACTGCGGATTCATCGATCCGAAGAGCGACCCCTTGATCGTCTTCTGGTTCAGGGTCAGGTCGGTGCCCGACACCTGCACCGTCAACTTCGTCGGGTCGGCCAGGCCGGTGATCACCACTGTGCCGCCCTTGCCGATCACTGCGGTCGCGGCCGACACCACGTCCTGGTCGACGGTGCCGACCAGGATCAGGGCCGCGTCCGCGCCTTGGCCCCAGGTGAGTTCATCGACCTTCTCAGCGGCACTGGCCGCATCGGCGAATGCGTGTGTGGCACCGAACTTCAGCGCGGTCTCGCGCTTGAGCGGCACGGGGTCGACCACCACCACGTACTTGCAGCCGGCGCCCACCGCACCCTGTACGGCGTTGATGCCCAGCCCCCCGATGCCGTAGATCACCGCCGTGTCTCCGTTGCGGAGGTTGCCGGCATTGACCGCCGTTCCCCAGCCGGACGGCACACCGCAGCCGACCAGGACGGCGGTCTCCAGCGGTAGCCAATCGTCGACCTTCACAACCGAGTGCTGTGAGATGGTGGCGCGTTCGGCGAACGTACCGAGCATGCACATGGCGCCGAAGTCTTTTCCGTCCCCGTGGAATCGGAAGGAACCGTCGGGCATCGAGCCCTCCAGGATGGTGGCGCCCATGTCGCAGAGGTTCTGCCGACCGGTCGAGCAGTAGCGGCAGGTACCGCAGTTGGGGATGAAGCTGCACACCACGTGGTCGCCGGGCTTTACCTTGGTGACGCCGGGTCCCACCTCCTCGATGATGCCTGACCCTTCGTGTCCGCCGACGATCGGATAGCGGGGCGGTAGGTCGCCGTCGGTCAGGTGCAGGTCGGAATGACAGAGTCCGGCGGCGGTGTACTTGATGAGCACCTCGCCGGGGCCCGGCCCGTCGAGTTCGAGTTCCATGATCTCGAACGGTTTGCCGGCCTCGAGTAGCACTGCGGCTTTGGTTTTCATGATGGTCCTTTCGATGATGTGAAGGGGGATATCGAGAAGTCTTGTCAGAGAGCGATGTTCACCGATTTGGTCTCGGTGTAGAGATCGATCGCCGAGTTGCCCAGTTCGCGGCCCCAGCCGGACTGTTTGTAGCCACCGAACGGCATCGCGGTGTCGAATCCGTTGTACTGGTTGACCCAGACCGAACCGGCCTTGATGCGCCTGGCTGTCTTGTGTGCCTTGGACAGGTCTCGGGTCCAGATGCCGGCGGCGAGTCCGTAGATCGAGTTGTTCGCTGCAGCGACCACGTCATCGCCGTCGAAGGGCATCGCGGCCACCACGGGGCCGAAGATCTCTTCCTCGACGATCGAGAAACTCGGCTCGACGTCCACGAAGACGGTGGGTTCGATGAAGTATCCTTCGGTGCCCCAGCGTTTTCCGCCGGTCAGCGCCCGTGCTCCGTCGGCAAGGCCCTGAGCGAGATAGCCACTGACCTTGTCGAACTGCTCCTGCGAGATGAGCGGGCCGAGTTCGGTGGTGGGATCGAGGCCAGGCCCGATCTTGGCCTTCGATGCGGCCTCTGCGACGGCAGCGGTGAAGTCGTCGAAGATCGGGCGCTCGACGAAGAGCCGCGTGCCCGCGACGCAGCACTGGCCGTGGTTGAACATCCATGCGGCGACCGAACCGGCCACGGCCTGCTCGAAGTCGGCGTCGGCGAACACGATGTTCGGGCTCTTGCCACCCAGTTCGAGGGAGACCTTCTTGAGATTGCCCTGCGCGGCCGCGACGATCTTCTTGCCGACCTCGGTGGACCCGGTGAACGCGATCTTGTCCACGTCCGGATGTGCCGTCAGGGCGGCGCCCGCATCACCGAAACCGGTGACGATGTTGACGACCCCGGGAGGAAATCCTGCCTCCTCGAAGATCTCGCCCAAAAGCAATGCGGTCAAGGGGGTTTGCTCGGCAGGTTTGA
This sequence comes from Williamsia sp. DF01-3, assembly GCF_023051145.1. Lineage (NCBI taxonomy): Bacteria > Bacillati > Actinomycetota > Actinomycetes > Mycobacteriales > Nocardiaceae > Williamsia > Williamsia sp. DF01-3. The sequence continues at coordinate 4,369,066 of NZ_JALKFS010000005.1, read as the reverse complement.
GCACCACGGTGTTGCCGGCCGCCAGCGCGGGGGCCAACTTGAACGACGCCATCAGGAGTGGGAAGTTCCACGGAACGATGAGGCCACATACCCCGACAGGGTCGCGCAGGGTGTAGGCGTGGAACTCGCCGCCCGGGACAAAGGGCATCGACACGTTGACCGTGGATCCGAAGATCTTGGTGCACAGCCCCGCGTTGTATCGGAAGATGTCGGCCGACCACGCCGTGTCGACAGCCGCGGCGATACCCGCCGACTTGCCGTTGTCGAGGGCTTCGAGCTGGCCGAACTCCTCCGCGCGTTCGGTGAGCAGATCCCCGACCCGCCAGAGCAGACGTTCGCGCTCGTTCGGCTTCATCCGGGCCCATGGTCCGTCGTCGAATGCGCGCCGGGCGGCCCGTACCGCTCGGTCGACGTCGGTGGCGTCGCCGTGGGCGACGTCGGTGATGGGAGCCGTGGTGGCCGGGTCGAAGGTGGTGAAGGTCTTGCCCGATGCGGCACCGGTCCACTCGCCCCCGATCAGCATCGAACGGTCGGCGGAAATGAAACCCCTTACCCGCGACGTCAATTGGGGCTCGGCAATGGCGGTCATACATTCTCCTAGCGTCAGCATGCACAGTCGTTTATGTGACTGCGGTCATAGTGCCAACGAAAGGTCGTGCCCAACTGTCCGGAATCTGTACACCCCGCCGGACGCTGCGGAAGGACTCGAGCGCGTTACTCGTCCTGTCGGTCGAGCGAGCCTCAGTGATCGATGTCGAGTGCGCGAAGCCGGGTGTACAGAGTGCTGCGGCTGATGCCGAGCATCTTGGCCGCGTGGACCTTGTTGCCCTCGCTGGCCTGCATGGCCTCGACGATCGCCTGACGTTCGGCCCGGTCGCGTCCGGACAGCCGGTGCGCGCGCGTGGTGGTCTGATGGTGCGCGGGCAGGTCGGCAACCGTGATCACCCGATCCGCGCGGCGGGCGGCGTTGTCGGCCGCGGTTCGCAGAACCATCGTGAGTTCGGTCAGGTTGCCCGGCCAGTCGGACGAGAGCAGCGCCTCTCCGGCTGCCGCACCGAGCACGGCGCGAGGGGCGATGCGCGACAACACGTTTCCCGCCAGAGCCGGCAGGTCGATCGTGCGATGGCGCAGTGGCGCCAGATCTATCCGGCGCGGACACAGAGCGATGAGGGCGGCGACCGGACCAGGTGACTCGGGCAGCGGGGGAGCGGTCAGTACAACGGGTGGGGTCCCCTCGAGCACCGCCGTCCTGAGCGCGGACAGGCTCAGCGGATCAAGCAGATGCACGTTCTCGATGAGCAGGGTGGACTCGTCGGTGCCGGTGAGATGGCCGATCAGTCCGCCACCGCCCGAGCCGGTCACCAGGGCCGCGGCGTCTACGGCACGGACCGGTCGATCGCCGAGCAGTTCAGCCGCGGTGCTGGTCCGTCCACTACCCGGTTCCCCGGTGATGGCAGTGTTCTCCCACACGCTGCGAGGTCGGTCTGTCCGCAAGCCCGCGCCGGTCTGCGAGCGCGGCTTGCGGGCAATCGGCACGTGGGGCAGATCGAGAGGCCGCACCCGGAAAAGCGCGCCGCCGGCGCTGCCGGACACCCGCCGACCGACGACCTCCACGACGTTGCCCGACACCAGTGCGAGTTGCGTTCGGCGCTCGTCTGCACCCAGATCGGCGGCCAGTGCGCGAAGGGTTCCGAAATCCGCGGAGGCGAGGATGTCGGCGGCAAGGGCATTGGTCAGCAACAGATCGTCACCGACCGCGACGACGGCAACATCGCGCCGGGGCGCGACACGCTGAAACGCCTCCACCACCGCCGTCTGCCGCGCCCTCGACCCCTCGAGGAGACGCTGCTCGATATCGCCCGCGATCCGGTCGACGAATGGCGCGAACAGCGGATTGACGGTCGGTTCGAGGTTGCTCATGCAGACGATCCCCTCCAGCCGACGAGAGACGGGATGGAGGATGGGCCGCCCATAACAACTGATGGTGCGGAACTGCTCGAGGAAGTGTTCGGCGGCATTGATGACGATGCCGTCCCGGATCTCGAGCGGGGTACCGAGCGCGGTGGTGCCCATCGTGTCCTCGCTGAACTCGGCGCCGTAGACCGCGCCCACCGATTCCAGTGCCTGCTCGACCTGGACCCCACCGAACGTGCGGGACACGAGCCGGGCGTCGGAATCCACCAGCAGCAGAGCCGTGTTGGACTCGGCCAATTGATGTGCGATGGCGTCGATGACCGGTCCGGCGGCGCGCAGCAACGGGTGCTCGGTCGATGAGATGTCCACAGGCCGCACGTCCGGCGAATCGCCTGGCTTCAACCCACCCAGCAGCGATCGCTGCCACGACTGGGCGATGTCGGGGCGATTCGGCTGGGTGTGCGATCGGCTGTTCATCTGCACCCGCGACGCTACCCCCGCGGTAGGCGAGAGCACTGCGGAATCGGGCGCCCCGACGGTCGATGTCCCTGTGGCATCGATCGCCGGTAGCTCAGGACCATGCCACCGAACCCCAGGCCGAATCAGAAGAACCGGACGATCCTGATCCACAGTTGTCGGCCAGCTGACCCAATGCGACAGTGTCGGCCAACTTCTGGTAGCCGGGGGCGCTGAGGTGGAGATGATCGCCGTCGTCGTAGGCAGGAAGGAGAACAGAAGGGTTCGCCGGGTCGGCGACGGCGTTGTCGAAGTCCACGACACCGTCCGCGGGACTGCTGGTGCGGATCCACTCGTTGACCTGGTTGCGCAGATCGTTGGTTGCACTCGTGCCGTAATTGCCCTGCCCGGTATGGCCCCCGGCAGGGGTGATGGTGCCCTGCAGGACGCGGATTCCGCGCTGGTGCAGCGTGTCGATGATCGTCTGATAGTTCTGCGTCAGCTGATCGACGGTCACACCGGGAGCCTGGCCCAGATCGTTGATGCCTTCGAACAGGACAACGGTGCGCACGTTGGGAACCGACAGCACGTCTCGGTCCAGTCGAGTCAATGCCGAATCCCCACGAGAGGTGTTGATGAGTCCTGACTGCCCCTCGGCCGCATCGAAACCAACCCTGTTGCCCGATATCCCGGCGTTGACAACCGTCAGCGGAAGTCCCTGCTCGTTGATCCGGCGGGCCAGGCGGTCGGGCCATCGGACGTTCTCGTCGAGGCCGGCAGGCAGTTCGGGAGACGGGCCGGTCGGGTTGGGTGCGCCCGTCTGATAGCCATCGGTCAGGGAATCCCCTAGTGTGACAACCGCTCCCGTTCCGGGGGCCAGTGTGTCCATCCCGGTCACGAAGAGCCGCGACGTCGTGGTGGTGCCGAACGCGGCGCCACTGGTGTCGAGTGTCTTGTCGCCGGCTCCGGTGGCCGTGAGGTACGAGCGCTGACGCGCCACCCAGTGCCGGGTTGCCGACGCCACGTCGTCAGGGGTGAAGGTACTGATCGACAGTGCTTCGAAAGCCTGGAACGCGTACGGCATGGGGTCACTGACCACCTCGCCTCCGGCAGGCACCGTCACCGTCGGCTGTCCACCGAACAAGAGCGGCACGGGATCGGACACGCCTGCGCCGGTGGCCTGTTTCCCCACACTCACCGATGTGAATGTCACCGGCGCCTCGCCGTACTCGTTCGACAGGTCCACGCGGAGAACCTCGCCGGCGCGCGTCGGCACGATGACAGACCGGACCGTCGAATTGTCGACCTCGGGATTGGGCACGAGACTGGGGTCGACTGGCGGGAAGTAGGGACTCGGAGGCCCATCCGGGGACAGTGCCCCATCGCTTGCCGGCGCGCTCCAGGCCCCCACCCACGGACCGGAAGCCGGGCAGACGATCGGTGTGGGCGCCGCTGCCGCCGGGCCGGACGGGGCGACGACCAAGCCCGCACCGACGGTGAGAGCAACGAGGAACGGGCCGGAGCAGCGTCGTGCGGTGCGCGTCATCGGCGACAGCGCCCGCTCAAATGGTGACATTTGCTAACAGTAAGGCCGGGCGTCGGCAGGCGGGCGACGAACAGCGTTGACCGATCAGGGGCCGGCGCAGGCGAATAGACTCGCCGGAACCGAGAACTGGTCTGCAGCACCGGCCCGAGATGGAGTCGTGGGAACCGCCTTGACGGATGTATTCGCCCGCTTGCCCGGGGTCGCCACCGCGCGGCAGTATCGCCGGGAGTGGCTGCGTCCCGACATCACCGCGGGCCTGGTCTTGACCGCGCTGCTCATCCCGGCCGGGATGGGTTACGCAGAGGCGGCAGGGTTGCCCGCGTACGCCGGCCTGTATGCCACCATCGTCCCGCTCCTGGCGTATGCGGTGGTGGGTCCGTCGAAAATCCTTGTCCTCGGGCCGGATTCGTCGCTTGCGCCCCTGATCGCCGCGGCGGTGGCGCCATTGGCGGTGACCGGCGACCCGGAGACCGCGCTCGCCCTCGCCGGAATTCTCGCTGTCCTCGTCGGTCTCATCTTGCTCGTCGCCGGGTTCCTGAGGCTGGGGTTTGTCACCGACCTGCTGTCGAAACCGATCCGGCTCGGATATCTGAACGCGATCGCGCTCATCGTGGTCGTCGGCCAGTTGCCGAAACTGCTCGGCTTCTCCATCGATGCCGACAACCTGATCGAGCAGGGATGGGAGACCGCGCACGCCGCACTCAGCGGCGGCATCGACCTCGCCACCGCCACAATCGGTTTCGGCTCACTGGCGATCATCGTCGCCTTCCGGCTCTGGATGCCCCGCGTGCCAGGGGTTCTCGTGGCCGTTGTGGCAGCGATCATCGTCTCAGCGGCCCTGGGTCTCACCGATGACGTCGGGATGGTCGGCGCGTTGCCCGACGGCATGCCGTTGCCGTCGTTCGGGGGAGTCGACTGGTCGGACGTGGTCGAACTCGTCGGGCCCGCGGCCGGCATCGCGTTGATCGCTTTCGCCGACACCGGTGTCCTCTCTCGCACGTTCGCGGCCCGCCACGGCGAAGAGGTGAACGGGAGCACGGAGATGAAGGCAATCGGCGTGGCCAATATCGCCGGCGGCCTCTTCAGCGGCTTCCCGATCTCGGCGAGTGGGTCACGCACCCCCGTGGCCGAGCAGGCCGGGGCCAAGACTCAACTCGCCGGAGTCGTCGGGGCCCTCGCCGTCCTGGGCTTCGTGCTCGCGGCTCCGGGCGTCACCGCATACCTCCCCGACGCCACGCTCGCCGCCGTGGTGATCGTGGCCGCCACCGCTCTGGTCGACGTGAGCGGCATGGTCCGGATGTTCCGGATGAGCAGGATCGAGTTCGCTCTCGCGGTCGCGGCCTTCGTGGGCGTCGCGCTGGTCGGGGTGCTCGAGGGTGTCCTGGTCGCGATCGGCCTGTCCTTTGTTGCCGTGGTCGCGCGGGCCTGGCAGCCCTACCGCACCGAGCTCGTCCAGGTCGCCGATCGCCCCGGCTTCCACGACATCGCGCGCCACCCGGGCGGTCGCCGCATCCCGGGTCTTGTCTTGGTCCGCTTCGATGCACCGCTGTTCTTCGCGAACGGCGGCATCTTCGACGACTACGTCCGGTCGGTGGTCGCGGCGGCCCACGAGCGGGTCGACTGGGTGATCGTGGCGGCCGAACCGGTGACCGGCATCGACACCACCGCGGTCGACGAACTCATCGACCTCGACACCTATCTGGCGAGCAAGGGCATCCGTCTGGTCTTCGCGGAGATGAAGGGGCCCATGAAAGACAGGCTCATCCGTTTCGGTCTGGGAGACAGATTCGGCCCCGACCGTTTCCATCCCACGATCGAGGCGGCGGTGGACGCGTTCAGGGGTCGCGAGGGCCGTTGAGCGGTTGCGCACGAACAGCCGACAACCTGCGGGATCGCTCCGCTCGGCGGCGGTCCTGGACGATTTTGACCTGCGGTCGCACGGTCGGTAGAGTTGACCGCTGGTGCCCGGCCTCCGCCATATTTCTAGATCGGCCGGGTCCATCTGCGTGCCTTCAACTGCCGCGTCGGGCAATTTCGACACGCCCGACCAAGGGGTAGGGAAGGCCACACCTGACCAGGGCTTTTGCCTCGGTGGGGCGTACTGCGGAAGAACCGATCACATCGGACTTGCCCGGAGCAGAAACCGCAGCAGAGACGAAGAACGCCAAACAAAGGAAGAACTCTCAGTGCCAACTATCAACCAGCTGGTCCGCAAGGGCCGCCATGACAAGCCTGCCAAGCAGAAGACGGCAGCGCTGAAGGGCAGCCCGCAGCGACGCGGCGTGTGCACTCGCGTCTACACAACCACCCCGAAGAAGCCCAACTCGGCGCTCCGGAAGGTGGCTCGTGTTCGTCTCACCAGCTCGGTCGAGGTGACCGCATACATCCCCGGTGAAGGCCACAACCTGCAGGAGCACTCGATGGTGCTCGTTCGCGGTGGTCGTGTGAAGGACCTCCCGGGTGTGCGTTACAAGGTCATCCGCGGCTCGCTCGACACCCAGGGTGTCAAGGCTCGCAAGCAGGGTCGCAGCAAGTACGGCGCGAAGAAGGAGAAGGGCTGATGCCACGTAAAGGACCCGCACCCAAGCGCCCCCTGATCAACGACCCGGTCTACGGCAGCCCCGTCGTGACCCAGCTGGTCAACAAGATCCTGCTGGACGGCAAGAAGTCGACCGCCGAGCGGATCGTGTACCAGGCCCTGGAACAGGCTCGCGAGAAGACCGGCACCGATCCGGTCGTCACCCTCAAGCGCGCGCTGGACAACGTCCGTCCGGCCCTCGAGGTCAAGAGCCGTCGCGTCGGTGGCGCCACCTACCAGGTGCCCATCGAGGTCAAGCCGGGCCGTGCCAACACCCTCGCGCTGCGTTGGCTGGTGACCTTCAGTCGCCAGCGTCGCGAGAAGACGATGGTCGAGCGTCTCGCCAACGAGCTGCTCGACGCCAGCAACGGTCTCGGCGCGGCAGTCAAGCGCCGCGAGGACACCCACAAGATGGCCGAGGCCAACCGGGCGTTCGCGCACTACCGCTGGTGACAAGGGGCCGCCGGCCCTCCAGGCCGGCGGCTACAACAACTTTCAGGCAATACAGAGTGAGGAATTAAGTGGCACAGGAAGTGCTCAGCGACCTCAACAAGGTTCGCAACATCGGCATCATGGCTCACATCGATGCCGGCAAGACCACCACCACCGAGCGAATCCTCTTCTACACCGGCGTCAACTACAAGATCGGCGAGACGCACGACGGCGCCTCGACGACCGACTGGATGGAGCAGGAGAAGGAGCGGGGTATCACTATCACCTCCGCTGCGGTGACCTGTTTCTGGAACAAGAACCAGATCAACATCATCGACACCCCCGGGCACGTCGACTTCACCGTCGAGGTGGAGCGAAGCCTGCGTGTGCTCGACGGTGCGGTAGCGGTGTTTGACGGTAAAGAAGGCGTGGAGCCGCAGTCCGAGCAGGTCTGGCGGCAGGCCGAGAAGTACGAAGTCCCCCGTATCTGCTTCGTCAACAAGATGGACAAGCTGGGCGCCGACTTCTACTTCACGGTGCGCACCATCGAAGAGCGTCTCGGTGCCAAGCCGCTGGTTCTCCAGCTGCCGATCGGTGCCGAGGACGACTTCGACGGTGTCGTGGACCTCATCGAGATGAAGGCGATCACCTGGCGCGGCGTCGTGCCGACCGGTGCCGAGCCGACCATCGAGGAGATCCCGGCCGATCTGCTGGAGAAGGCCAAGGAGTACCGCGAGAAGCTGATGGAGACGGTCGCCGAGACCGACGAAGCTCTGCTCGAGAAGTACTTCGGTGGCGAAGAGCTCAGCATCGCCGAGGTCAAGGCGGCCATCCGCAAGCTCACCGTCACCCGTGAGCTGTACCCGGTGCTGTGTGGCTCGGCGTTCAAGAACAAGGGCGTGCAGCCCATGCTCGACGCGGTCATCGACTACCTGCCCAGCCCGCTCGACGTTCCCTCTGTGGAAGGTCACGCGGTCGGCAACGAAGAAGAGATCCTGTCGCGCAAGCCGTCGTCCGACGAGCCGTTCGCGGCGCTGGCATTCAAGATCGCCTCGCACCCGTTCTTCGGCAAGCTGACGTTCGTGCGTGTGTACTCCGGACACATCACGGCAGGCACCGGCGTGCTCAATGCCACCAAGGGCAAGAAAGAGCGCATCGGCAAGCTGTTCCAGATGCACGCCAACAAGGAAATGCCGGTCGAGGATGCCACGGCAGGCCACATCTACGCGATGATCGGCCTCAAGGACACCACCACCGGTGACACCTTGTGCGACTCGAATGCACCGATCGTCCTGGAATCGATGAGCTTCCCGGACCCGGTCATCAACGTCTCGATCGAGCCGAAGACCAAGTCCGACCAGGAAAAGCTGGGTGTCGCCATCCAGAAGCTGGCGGAAGAGGACCCCACGTTCTCGGTCAAGCTGGACGACGAGACCGGCCAGACCGTCATCGGCGGCATGGGCGAGCTCCACCTCGACATCCTGGTCGACCGCATGAAGCGCGAGTTCAAGGTCGAGGCCAACGTCGGTAAGCCCCAGGTGGCCTACCGAGAGACCATCCGCAAGACGGTCGAGAAGCACGACTACACCCACAAGAAGCAGACCGGTGGCAGTGGCCAGTTCGCAAAGGTCATCGTCAAGCTGGAGCCGTTGGTGGATGCCGAAGACGGCGCCACCTACGAGTTCGTCAATGCCGTGACCGGTGGTCGCGTCCCGCGTGAGTACATCCCCTCAGTGGATGCCGGCGCCCAGGACGCGATGCAGTACGGCGTGCTCGCGGGCTACCCGCTGGTCAACTTGAAGTTCACTCTGCTCGACGGCGCCTACCATGACGTCGACTCGTCGGAGATGGCGTTCAAGATCGCCGGATCGGCTGCGATGAAAGAAGCAGCCAGGATGGCCGGCCCGGTGATCCTGGAACCGTTGATGGCCGTAGAGGTCACGACGCCCGAGGATTACATGGGTGACGTGATCGGCGACCTCAACTCACGCCGTGGTCAAATCCAGGCCATGGAAGAGCGCAGTGGCGCCCGTGTCGTCAAGGCACTGGTTCCGCTGTCGGAGATGTTCGGCTACATCGGAGACCTCCGGTCGAAGACCCAGGGCCGGGCGAACTACTCCATGGTGTTCGACTCGTACGCTGAAGTACCGGCGAACGTGTCGAAGGAGATCATTGCCAAAGCAACGGGTGAGTGATTACTCTCCCGTCGCCTCGGCGATAGCGCCACCGGCGCACAGCAGATAAGAATCGCTTGCCGGCGGGGGGCGTGAGCCCCTTGCCGCGCAAGAACTAAACACCCAGTGAAACCCGGAAGATTCCGGTTCACGACAACAAGTCCAGGAGGACAATCAAGTGGCGAAGGCGAAGTTCGAGCGGACCAAGCCGCACGTGAACATCGGCACCATCGGTCACGTCGACCACGGCAAGACCACGCTGACGGCGGCCATCACCAAGGTGTTGCACGACAAGTTCCCGGATCTCAACGCGAGCTTTGCGTTCGATCAGATCGACAAGGCTCCGGAAGAGAAGGCTCGTGGTATCACGATCAACATCTCGCATGTTGAGTACCAGACGGAGAAGCGTCACTACGCCCACGTCGATGCTCCTGGTCACGCGGACTACATCAAGAACATGATCACCGGTGCAGCCCAGATGGACGGCGCCATCCTCGTGGTCGCCGCCACCGACGGCCCGATGCCGCAGACCCGCGAGCACGTGCTGCTCGCGCGTCAGGTCGGCGTGCCTTACATCCTGGTCGCGCTGAACAAGGCCGACATGGTTGATGACGACGAGATCATCGAGCTGGTCGAGATGGAGGTGCGCGAGCTCCTCGCTGCACAGGACTTCGACGAAGACGCTCCGGTCATCAAGGTCTCGGCCCTGAAGGCGCTCGAAGGCGACCCCGAGTGGGTCAAGACCGTCGAAGAGCTCATGGACGCTGTCGACGAGAGCATCCCGGAGCCGGTTCGTGAGACCGAGAAGCCCTTCCTCATGCCTGTGGAGGACGTGTTCACGATCACCGGTCGTGGCACCGTCGTCACCGGTCGTGTGGAGCGTGGCGAGGTCAAGGTGAACGAGGAAGTCGACATCGTCGGCATCCGCGAGAAGAGCACCAAGACCACCGTCACCGGTATCGAGATGTTCCACAAGCTCCTCGACTCGGCACAGGCAGGCGACAACGCCGGTCTGCTGCTGCGTGGTCTGAAGCGCGAAGACGTCGAGCGTGGACAGGTTGTCATCAAGCCGGGCACCACCACCCCGCACACCGAGTTCGAAGGACAGGCCTACATCCTGTCCAAGGACGAGGGCGGACGGCACACCCCGTTCTTCAACAACTACCGTCCCCAGTTCTACTTCCGTACAACTGACGTGACGGGCGTTGTGACCCTGCCCGAGGGCACCGAGATGGTCATGCCCGGTGACAACACCGAGATGTCCGTCAAGCTGATCCAGCCGGTCGCCATGGATGAGGGCCTGCGCTTCGCGATCCGTGAAGGTGGCCGCACCGTCGGTGCCGGTCGCGTCACGAAGATCAACAAGTGACGGTTCCGACTCCGTCGGACTGCGTCAGGATCAACAAGTATCAATAACAGAACAAACAGGAAGCGCCCGACCCCATCTGGGGTCGGGCGTTTTTTGTGTAGGGGTCCGATGGATATGTGTGACGTGGTTTACAAGTAACTCCGCCAAAGATACGGTTATAGAAATTCGTTTCTTCGGAGGTCGACGTATGCCCACCAAGTTCTCGCAGATCCCTTCCGGGAGTGGCCTCAAAGAGGTCCCATTCTCGACGCGTAACGGCGTCATGGAGGTCCTGGCCATGCGCCACGACCCGTTCAAGCAGTCGGATGAACGCCACGCCAAGTACGGGCGGGTCTCGGGTATCAACGCCTTCGGGCAGAAGATCGTCATCGCTTCGGGCCCAGACGCCTGCGACGAGATCCTGATGAACAAGAAGAAGGCCTTCGCGAACGGGCCGGCGTGGACCTACCTCATCGGGCCGTTCTTCAACCGGGGCGTCATGCTGCTCGACTTCGACGAGCACCGTCACCACCGGCTCATCCTGCAGCAGGCGTTCAACGCCAAGGTGTTGCGCGGATACATGGACGCGATGCAGCCGATCATCCGTGACCGGGTCGCTCAATTCCCCACGGGAAAGGTGCTGTTGTTCCACGAGTTCAAGGCACTGACCCTCGACGTCGCCCTCGAGGTGTTCCTGGGTATGGAACTGCCGAAAGCCGAGGCGGACCGGCTCAACAAGGCCTTCCTGGAGACCGTGCAGGCAGGCGTGGCGGTGATCCGCAAACCGGTCCCCGGTACCCGGTGGTGGAAAGGTCTCCGCTCACGCAAGATCCTCGAGGAGTTCTTCTACAAGCACATCCCCGCCAAACGAGCGACTGAGACACCCGACCTCTTCTCCGTGCTCTGTCACGCCGAAAGCGATGAGGGACACAGCTTCACCGACGAGGACGTCGTCAATCACATGATCTTCGTGCTGATGGCCGCCCATGACACCTCCACCATCACCATGACCCAGATGTGCTACCGCATGGCCAAGTCGCCGCAGTGGCAGGTGCGCGCCCGCGAGCAGTCCCGCGAGCTGGGTTCGGAACTGGGCTACGACGACCTCGCCGCGCTGACCGACCTCGACCTGATCATGAAGGAGTCGCTGCGGATGTGCACCCCGGTCCCGGCGCATCCCCGGATGACCGTGCAGGACACCGAGATCCAGGGCTACTACTTACCCAAGGGGACCATGGTGACGGTGCCCAGCATGATCAACCACCTCGACCCCGAGTACTGGAAAGACCCGTGGACCTTCGACCCCGAGCGCTTCAGCAAGGAGCGGGCCGAGGACAAGGTCCATCGCATGGCGTGGAGCCCGTTCGGCGGCGGCGTGCACAAGTGCATCGGGCTGTACTTCGGCCAGATGGAGGTCAAGACGATCATGCATCAGCTGTTGCGCAACTTCGAGTGGTCGGTGCCCGACAGCTATGAGATCCCGATGAACTATGCGTCGTTGCCGATCCCCAAGGACGGTTTCCCGGTCACGCTGCGTCGGTTGTGATATCTATTCACCTCGACAGCCGGTGACAGTTGGGGCCGAGAACCGCGCCCGGGCCGGCGGGGTGAGGGTGCCACAGCATGAGCTTTTTCGGACAGGGTGATAGCAACCGCGAACCGAGTTTCCTACGGACGTTCGTACCGATCCTGCTGTTCACGTTGCTTTGCGGAATCGTCGGTCCGATCTTCCTGGTTGCGTATTTTCTGATCGACGACCCGCTCACCGGCTGGATGTTCTACGCAGGCCTGGGGATCACGGTCGCAGACGTGGTCATCGGATACTTTGTCGCACAGTCGCTCTACCGTCGCCGACGTAAACGCTATAACCTGGAACAGAACGGCAGGTTCGGCATCGGCGAGGTGCGCTCGGTGGACCAGACCAACGTGCGCATCAACGGACAGCCGATGATGAAGATCTCGCTGGCCATCTCCGGCGACGGCATCGCCCCGTTCGAGGCGACCAAACGCGTGGTGGTGCCGTTCATGTTCTTGCCGGCTCTGCGGTCGCACAGGGTTGCGGTGCTCGTCGACACCTACTCGGGTGAGTTCGACATCGACTGGCAGCGCACCGCACTGCTGGCCGGGACGTCGCCCGCGCGGTTCACCGACACCGACACCGGCGAGGAGTTCGATCTGTCCGGCAAGAGTGATGCCCTGATCCAGATCATGAGGGTCTTCGCCGACAACAACATCCCGTTCGGAGGCAGGGTGGATCTGCGGTCGAATCCTGTTGTGCGTGAGCAGGTGATCGACATCGCGCGGCGTCACGGACGTCCGGACGGGTTCGCCCAGCAGGGGCCGCCGGGCCGGCCTACACCGGAGCGTCCGGACATGAGCAAGCCGAGCGCGGCTTCGTTCACACACCCACCGGCCGCGCCGCCCGGTCCGCCAAGCACACCTGGCCAGCGGCTGGCCGAACTCGAGTCGATGCGTGCGGCGGGCACCATCAGCCTCGAGGAGTACCGCGCGGTACGTACCAGGATTCTCGACGACTTCTGACGTTTGGGGTGCTGCCGTCGGCAGAACCGCTAAGGGCTGATCTGCCCTGGGCAGCAACAGCTTTCGCTTGCCCCGGGCTGGGCTCACAGTGGGGTCATGAGCGACAACTACACACCTCCGGCCATCATCGACGACGAATTACAGACGCGGCTCTTCCACCAACGGGTGATCGTGCTCGGCGACCAGCTCGACCAGAAGCTCGGCAACAGGCTGTGCAGCCAGTTGCTCCTGCTGTCTGCCGAAGATTCACGTAAAGACATCAGCTTCTGGATCAACTCGCCTGGGGGCTCGGTGCCGGCGATGCTCGCGATCATGGACGTCATGCGGGCCATCCCCAACGACGTCAGCACCCTTGCCCTCGGAATCGCCGCGAGCGCGGGCCAATTCCTGTTGTCGGCGGGGACGCCGGGCAAACGTCATGCGCTGACGCATTCCCGGATCTTGATGCACCAGGGTTCGTCCGGCATCGGTGGAACCGCGGTCGACGTCGAGTTGCAGGCCGACGATTTGCGGCACACCCGCGACACGGTGCTGGCGCTGATCGCCGAGCACACCGGACAGCCCGCCGAGAAGATCTGGAACGACTCGTTACGGGACCGGTGGTACACGGCGGAGCAGGCGGTCGAATACGGATTCGTGGATCGCATCGCCGACGGTGTCGCGGACATCTATCCGGCGTCGGCCCGCCCGGTTGCATTGGGAGGCGTCCGATGAGCACGTACACGGTGCCGTACGTCGTGGAGAAGACCGCAGCGGGGGAGCGCTCGATGGACGTCTACAGCCGACTTCTCTCCGAGCGGATCGTCTACCTGGGCACCGAGATCGACGACGGGGTGGCCAACGTACTGATCGCGCAGTTGCTGCATCTGGAGTCCGACAGCTCGGAGATGCCGATCAACCTCTACATCAACTCACCCGGAGGGTCGCCGGCCGCGATGCTCGCCGTGTACGACACGATGCAGTTCATCCGGCCCGACGTCGCGACGACCTGCGTCGGTCAGGCCGGTGGTCCCGCCGCGGTTCTGCTCGCCGGAGGTGCGGCCGGACAACGATCCATCCTCAGGCATGGCCGAGTGGTGTTGCATCAGCCGTCAATTCAGGGTCAGGGGTCGATTCCCGACCTGATCATCCACGCCGACGAGGTGGTTCGCGTACGTGCAGAACTCGAGGAACTGCTGGCGCGGCACACGGGTAAGAACCTCGACGCCCTCCGTCACGACACCGACCGGGAGCTCATCCTGCCCGCGGCGGCCAGCGTCGAATACGGGTTGGCCGACCAGGTCCTGGAGTACCGGCCGATGCGGTAACCCTCTGGAACTCGGCCGTCGGCCATGTCAGGACGCCAGACGCAGGTGAGCGCGGCCCGAGGATGAGGCCGGCCGCGACACCGAGGAAGAGGTCCGGGGGAGTCCGCCTACCGCGATGGCCTGGCCGGCTGCATCGTGTGCGGCCCGCTCGATGATCGCGGCGACGCCTTTGGTGATGTCGAGCAGTGTGAGGCCGAGGGCGCCGGCGACCGCCGAGAGGATCTCCGACGACGGCTCTTTGCGTCCGCGCTCGATCTCGGACAGATATTGGGGCGAGACACCCGCCTCGGCGGCAACCCCGGTGAGGATCCGGCCCTGCTCCCCGCGGACATCACGCAGGTACGTCCCGAGGACGTCGCGCCAGAGCGGCTCGGGTTCCTGCGGTTGTTCGCGAGGCCGTGAACGGGCACGGAGATCGGCGGACGTGGTGTCGGTGATGGTGAGACTGCGGCCCATCTACCGAACGTAGATCGAAGGGTGGGCCGGTGCACCGCGAATCTGCTCAGAGCAGAAGCAGCGCTTGGTTCGGCTCGGATGCCGGCAAGGCGCCGTGTTGAAAGACGAACCAACATTTTAGTTCGCGAGTGGCCACTCTCTATGTTATCGTTGAGATAGAGAGTGATGGAGGTCACACATGAGTCTGCAGGCGGACACCACGGCACCGGTCGACGGCAACGGACGTACGGGAGGCGGCGATGCCCCGTACGACATGGTCGTCCGCGGGGGCACCTGGTTCGACGGGACCGGTCAGCCAGGTCTGCGCCGCGACCTCGGGATCCGGAACGGCAGGGTCGTCTCCGTCTCCGCCAAACCTCTGCCCGCCGGGCCCGACACGCAGCTGATCGACGCAGCCGGTCAGTGGGTGATGCCCGGGTTCATCGACGTGCACACCCATTACGACGCCGAGGTGCTGGTGGCACCGGGTCTCGGTGAGTCGGTGCGCCACGGCATCACCACCGCGATCGTCGGCAACTGTTCGCTGTCCACCGTGTACGCAACCCCTGTCGACGCCGCGGACCTGTTCAGTCGGGTCGAGGCTCTGCCGCGCGATCACGTGATCAAGGCGCTCGATGGCGGGAAGACGTGGACCGATCCCGCGTCCTACGTCGATGCGATCAACGATTTGCCGCTGGGTCCGAACATCGCGGCCTTCCTTGGTCATTCCGACATTCGGACGGCCGTGATGGGGCTCGGTCGCTCCACCGATCGGTCGCACACACCGAGTCGCACCGAGATGGACGCCATGCTCGAGGCGGTCAACGACGCCCTCGACGCGGGATTCCTCGGGGTGTCGGGGATGACCAACCCCTGGGACAAACTGGACGGCGACCGCTACCGGTCGCGGTCACTGCCCTCCACCTATGCCCACTGGAGCGAGCGCCGCAAGATCAACAAGGTGCTGCGGCAACGTGATCGGGTATTGCAGACCATCCCCAACCTGAACACCAAATACGACATCCTCTTCTTCCTCGCCGGGAGTACCGGGCTCGGCCGCAAACCCCTCAAGACCTCGGTCCTCGCGGCCGCCGACGCGAAGTCGGACCGGTGGGTGCGGCGCATCTTCGGGCCGATCGCGACAGTGGCCAACAACTGGGGTCGGGGCGCTCTGCGATGGCAACATCTGCCGGTGCCCTTCCAGGTGTACAGCGACGGCATCGATCTCGTGGTGTTCGAGGAATTCGGTTCGGGCCGTGCGGCACTGCACCTGCGCGAGGAGATGGGCCGGAACGACCTGCTGGCCGATCCCGAGTATCGGCGATGGTTCCGCAAGGACTTCGAGAAGAAGTTCAGCTCACGGATCTGGCATCGCGACTTCGACGACGCCGAGATCACCGAGTGCCCCGACGAATCCATGGTCGGTAAGACGGTGGAAGAGGTGGCCCGCGAACGCGGGGTCCACAGCACCGACATGTTCCTCGACCTCGTGGTGGACTACGGCACGAAGTTCCGCTGGCGCACGGTGATCACCAATGACCGTCCGGAGATCGCCGACTGGTTGATCAAGCAGAACGGTGTGACCATCGGTTTCTCCGACGCCGGTGCGCATCTGCGCAACATGGCGTTCTACAACTACGGGATCCGTTTGCTGCAACGTGTGAAGGAAGCCGAACACGGCTCGCGCACACCGTTTCTCACCATCGAAGAAGCGGTGCACAAACTCACCGGTGAACTCGGGGAGTTCTACGGCCTTGACGCCGGATTCCTGCGCGAGGGGGACCGCGCCGATTTCGTGGTCGTCGACCCGGCGGGACTGACCGATCAGACCAAGGAATACGCTGAGGCAACCATGACCGAATTCGGGGGATCAAGCGCATGGTCAATCGTAATGACGACGCGGTGTCTGCGACCGTGGTCGGCGGCCAGTATCTCTACGGTCGCGGCAACTTCGCTCCGGGTTTCGGCACCACGGTGCAGGCCGGCCAGTTCCTGCGTGCAGGGGCCGCGCGCGGGACGGTACGCGAGAGGTCGACCGCGTAGATGGGAGAGGCACGCCGCACCCAGGAGCAGCGCCGGACAGCCACGATGGCGCGGCTGGTGGATGCGTGCGTGGAGTCGCTGTGCGAGCTGGGATATCAACGCAGCACCATCAGTGAGATCTGTGCGCGTAGCGGAGTGTCCCAGGGTGGGCTGTTCCGCCATTTCCCGACTCGGCTGGACCTGGTGATCGCGGCCGCCGATTCCGTGCGTGCCAGACAGTTCGAGGCCTTTTCGCAGAGTCTGGCGCTGCTGGGAACCGGTACATTGGCCGACTGCCTCGTGCTCGTCCGGCAAGCGTGCCGGGCGCCGATCAACGGTGCCTGGTACGAACTGCTGATCGCCGCGCGGACCGACGCGGGGCTCCGGGATCGGCTCGCCCCCTTGCTTGCCGAGTACCACGATCAGATAGCCCAGTTCGCGCGGACGGTCCCCGCCGTGCAGGGATTGCCCGACGGGCAGGTCGAACTCGTGGCGCTGACCATCGTCCATCTCTTCGACGGGGAAGCCGTTGCTGCGGCGGTCAATCCGCAGCCAGAATTGGAGCAGCAGCGGCTCGAACTGGTACTCGGCTGGCTGGCCGGGGCGGCAGATCGGTGAATCGTTCATGACGATCCCCTCCGCGTGTCCGGTCCCGTCTTTCGAGGAGATCGCGGAATCGGCCGTGGTGGTGGCGCTGCCCATGCGCATGCGGTTTCGCGACATCACCACGCGTGAGGTGATGTTGTTCCGGGGGCCGGCCGGATGGGGCGAGTTCGGTGCCTTCGTCGAATACGACGACGCCGAATCGGCCGCCTGGCTTGCGGCGGGTATCGAAGCCGCCTACCTCGGACCGCCGCCCGCGACGAGGGACTCGGTTGCGGTCAACGCCACCGTTCCGGCGATCCCGGCCGATCAGGTGGACGAGGTGCTGGCCCGGTATCCAGGCGCGCACACGGCGAAGGTCAAGGTGGCGCAGGAGGGCCAGACGCTCGACGACGACGTCGCACGCGTGGAGGCCGTCCGGTCCCGCATCGACCATGTCCGGGTGGATGCGAACGGTAAATGGACTGTGCAGCAAGCGATCACGGCGATCCGCGCGCTCGGTGAGCTGGAGTACGCGGAGCAGCCCTGCGTCACCATCGACGAACTCGCTGCGGTCCGGGCCGCCGTCGACACCCCGATCGCGGCCGACGAGAGCATCCGGCGCGCCGGTGACCCCCTCAAGGTCATCGCCGCCGAGGCCGCCGACATCGCCGTGCTGAAGGTGGCGCCCCTCGGCGGCATGCGGCGGGTGCTCGATCTCGCCGGCCGGATTCCGATACCGGTGGTCATCTCCAGCGCCCTCGACTCCGCGGTCGGCATCTCCGCCGGCGTGGCCACCGCGGTCGCGTTGCCTGCCGAACCCCCTGCCTGCGGGCTCGGCACCGGTGGACTGTTCGTCACCGACGTCGCCGAGCCCTTTGTGCCGGAGATGGGTTCGCTCGGTCCCCGACTGGTCGACATCGATCCCACTGTGCTGCCCCTCGCCGGCGAAGACAGGCGGGACTGGTGGCTGGAGCGTCTGCGCCGCTGCCTGGCGATACTCGCCGACAACTGAAAACCGCAACCGGCTGTGCCTGGACGTCGCCAGAAGATACAATTTTGCGAAATCGTTCCAACAGCGGAGGTTCAGCAATGTCGGTCATCCTGGCGGAGGCCCCATCGGGCAGCGGTCTGAAGTCGATCGAGGGTTCGGACACCAACGGGGCGATCCAGATCCTGAAGATGCGCCGGGACCCGTTCGCCTTCAGCGACGCCCAGCAGGCGGCATTCGGTCGTGTGTCGTTCATGAACGCCTTCGGGCAGAAGCTGATCACCTGCCGCGGGCCCGAAGCTGCCGACCAGATCCTGATGAACAAAGACAAGGCGTTCGCAAACGGTCCGGCCTGGAGCTTTTTCATCGGCCCGTTCTTCAATCGCGGTGTGATGCTGCTCGACTTCGAAGAGCACCGCCACCATCGGCTGATCCTCCAGCAGGCTTTCACCCAGCCCGTGCTGAAGGGCTACATGCAAGAGATGCAGCCGATGATCGTCGAGCGCATCAAGCAGTTCCCCGTCGGCGAGGTCAAGCTGTTCAGCGAGTTCAAGGCACTCACCCTCGACGTGGCACTCGAGGTCTTCATGGGTCTGGAACTACCCAAAGAGGAAGCCGACCGCGTCAACAAGGCCTTCATCGACACGGTCCGCGCAGGAGTCGCGCTGGTTCGCCGGCCGGTTCCCGGTGGTCGCTGGTGGAAGGGGCTGCGGTCACGCAAAGTCCTCGAAGAGTTCTTCATGAGCCACATCGCCGCCAAGCGGGCGGGGGAGTCGCCCGACCTGTTCTCGGTGCTGTGCCACGCCGAGAGTGAGGAGGGCCATCGGTTCACCGACGAAGACGTGGTCAACCACATGATCTTCGTGATGATGGCGGCCCACGACACCTCGACGATGACGATGAGCCAGATGGCGTACCGGATGGCCAAGTCGCCGGAGTGGCAGGACCGCGCCCGCGCTCAGTCCATGGAACTCGGCGCCGAGCTCGGCTACGACGACCTGGCCAAGCTGACCGATCTCGACCTGATCATGAAGGAGTCGCTGCGCATGTGCGCTCCGGTTCCCGGGCAGCCGCGCATGGCGATCAAAGACACCGAGGTACTCGGGCACTACGTACCCAAGGGTTCGATCGTGTCGGTCCCAGGGCTGACCAACCACTACGACGCCGAGTACTGGTCCAACCCATTCGTCTTCGATCCCGAGCGGTTCACCAAGGAGCGCGCCGAGGACAAGAAGCACCGGATGGCATGGATGCCCTTCGGCGGTGGCGTGCACAAGTGCATCGGGTTGTATTTTGGGCAGATGGAGGTCCGGACGATCATGCACCAGTTGTTACGCGGATTCGAGTGGTCGGTGCCGCAGGACTACACGATGCCGATGGATTTCAGCTCGCTGCCGGTGCCCAAGGACAAGCTGCCCGTCACCATGCGGCGCGTGTGATGGCGCGGTCGTCGAGTCCCACCGAAGAACGGGCATCATCGTCGCGCAAGGTGCGCAACACCGCATCGCCGCGCGAGCAAGAAGACGCAATCCTCGAGGCCGCGCGAGGCGAGTTCGAGGACAACGGCATTCGTCGTACCGGTGTCGACGATGTCGCCAAGCGTGCGGGGGTCAGTCGCAGCACCCTGTACCGGCGGTTCCCGAACAAGGAGGCGCTGCTGCTCGGTGTGGCCGAACGCATCTACCTCGACGGAATGATGTTGCTCGAGCAGGCCACCGTCGGCCACGGACCGCAGGAAGCGGTTGTCGAGGCGTTCCTCGCCGGTGCGCAGCTGGTGAACAACGACCCGTTGATCCGCCGCATGATGGTCGACGAACGCGACGCACTCAAGGGCATCACCAACTCGGTGACCGGTCTGTTCATCGAAATCGTGACCGGACGGATCATGAAGACGTTGCGGGCGGCCGGCGCGAAGATGCCCGATGAGGATCTGCACGCCGTCACCGAAATCCTTGTCCGGCTGGTGATCTCGTACCTCGATACCCCGGCGATGGATGAGAGCAGATCGGAGCCCGAAGCGGTCCGCGACTACGCGCAGCGCTATCTCGCGACGATGGTGTGGTGAGGCGTCGCGTGTCGAAGCTGAACCATGTGCGTACCGAGTTGGCGGCGGTACGGGAACTGCGGCGCGCCGGCGCGATGCCGGGTGTTCGGCAACTGCCTCAGGTCGCCAGGCTCCGGCGTGCGGCAGGTGAAGCAGCGGGCCCTGCGATTTATGCGGCCATCCACGGCAGCCGGGTTGCGCTGATCGACCCGCACGGACCGGTGACGTACAGCGGACTGGCCGCGATGTGCAACGCGGTCATGAACGGCCTGGGTGAGGTCCTGCCAGGTCAGGACCGGCACACCGTGGGAGTGATGTGCCGCAACAGCCGCTTTGCGGTGATCGGTCTGCTCTCGGGCATCGGACTCGGGGCACGTGTGGTGCTGCTGAACACCGATCTCGGCGCCAAGCAGATGGCGGAGGTGACCGCTCGCGAGAAGGTCGACGTGATCCTGCACGACGCGGAGTTCGCCGGCGTCCTCGAATTGGTTGACCACAGGGTCCGCCGGTACGTTGCCTGGACCGACCAGGCTGCGGGTGAGCCAGCACCCGGCACACTCGACGATCTGATCGCCTCGAGTTCGACCGAACTGCCGCGGGCGCCGCAGCACCAGTCGTCGCTGGTGATCCTCACGAGCGGCAGCACCGGAGCGCCGAAGGGTGCGCCGCGCGACGGCGCGGTGTCGATGTCGTTGCCGGCCGGGTTCGTCTCCAAGATCCCGATCCGCGGCTCCGACACCGTGCTGATGTCGGCGCCGGCCTTCCACGGCTGGGGCCTGCTTGCCACGATGGTGTGCCTGCTGACCGGCGCGACCGTGGTTATGGACCGGCGGTTCCGGGCACCGGAGTCGCTGAGTCTCTTGGTCGAACACCGTTGCACCGCAATGATGGTGGTCCCCACCATGCTGCGCCGGTTCATGGACCTCGACGATGAACAGCTCCGTCGCATCGACCACGGCCGGCTCCGCATGATCGCCTCCGGCGGCGCCAAACTCGACGCATCTCTGGTGCTTGCCGTTGCCGAGCGGTTCGGGCCGGTACTGCACAATCTCTACGGCGCGACCGAGGCTTCGTACGTCACCATTGCGACCCCTGCCGACCTCGCGGCCGAACCCACCACCGCCGGGCGCCCACCGCTGGGTGTCGAGGTGGCCATCATCAGAGACGGTGCTCGGGTACCGACGGGGGAGTCCGGACAGATCTTCGTGCGGTCGGGCAGCCAGATCAGCAAGTACACCAACGGCACGAGCAAAGAGACGCTGAACGGGATGTTGAACACCGGCGACACCGGACGTCTCGATGCCGCGGGAAGGCTGTTCGTCGAGGGCCGCAGTGACGGGATGATCATCTCCGGCGGGGAAAACGTCTTCCCCGAAGAGGTGGAACTGGCGCTCGGCAAGCATCCCGACATCGTCGACGCCGCTGTTGTTGCCGTCTCCGATCAGGACTTCGGCCAACGACTCCGGGCATTTGTGGTGCCCCGTGATGGTGCCGACGTGGTGGTCGCCGACGTAAAGAGCTACATCGGTACCGAGTTGTCGCGGTCGCGAGTTCCTCGTGACGTCATCGTGGTTCCCGACCTGCCGCGTGGCGCACAAGGCAAGGTCACAAAAACCACACTCGACGCGCTGGCCCAGGAGCACAACACGGCGTAGGTCGGTAGGTCTCGCTCGGTGTTCTGGTTGTTGCTCGGTCTGTAGTGCGAGCGTGTGCGGGTTTCGTGAGCCGCGAAACTACTTCGCTCGGTGTCCTCGCCGTTGCTCGCCCTGCAGACCGCGCGTCTACCAGAACCCCCGTCATCCACCCAGCGGGTCAGAGGTGACGTTCAGCCTGGAGTGTTTGCGGCCGTAGACGAGGTAGTAGCAGATCACCACCGACACCCACAGTCCGAAGAAGACAAAGGTGTACCAGTGCAGTCCCCACAGGATGTACATGCACGCCGCGATGGCCAGAACAGGGGTGACGGGATAGAACGGGACCTTGAACGGCCTTTCCAGATTCGGCTCGCGACGGCGCAGGATGATCACGCCGAGACTGACGACGGTGAAGGCGGTGAGGGTGCCGATCGACACCATGTCGATCAGGTAATCCAAGGGGATGAAGCCGGCCATCAGGGCTACGACCACGGCCACCACAACCGTGTTGTTCACCGGCGTCAACGTCGTGGCGTTCACCCGCGTGAAGAACGTCGGCAGCATGCCGTCGCGGCCCATCGCGAACAGGATGCGGGTCTGGCCGTACAGGGTGACCAGGGTGACCGAGAAGATGGAGATGACGGCACCCGCCGACAACACGATGGACGGCCAGGTCGACCCGGTCACATCCTCGAGGATCTGGGCCAGGCCGGCCTCCTGCCCCTTGAACTTGTCTGCCTGCTGGGCGCCGACTGCGGCAAGCGCGACCAACACGTACACAACGATGACGGTGATCAACGCGGCCATCAGTGCCCGGGGCATGGTGCGCTGCGGGTCCTTCACCTCTTCGCCTGCCGTGGACACGGCGTCGAGTCCGATGAACGAGAAGAAGATGACGCCTGCTGCGGCTGTCACGCCGTTGGCGCCGTTGAGGAAGAACGGGCTCATGTTGTCGGTGTTGAAGGCGGAGAATGCGACCGCTGCGAACAGGGCCAGCACCGACAACTTGATGGCCACCATGATCGCGTTGGCGCGGGCGGACTCGCTGGCTCCCCGGATGAGCAGGACCGCGCAGAGCGCCACCAGGATGATCGCGGGCAGATTGACCACACCGGGGTTCTCGTCCCATGGTGCCGCGCTGAGCGCGTGTGGGATCGCTGGTAGGTGGATATAGCCGAGGAGTGCGTTGAGGTACTGACTCCAACCGACGGCGACCGCGGCGGTCGCCACCCCGTACTCGAGCAGCAGACAGCCCGCGACAGCCATCGCGACAACCTCGCCGAGCGTGGCGTACGCGTAGGAATACGTCGACCCCGACACCGGCACCGCCGACGCCATCTCGGCGTAGCAGATCACCGCGAGACCGGCGGCGATGCCGGCGATGAGGAATGAGATCACCACGGACGGCCCGGCATCGGGCACCGCTTCGCTCATCACGAAGAAGATTCCGGTGCCGACGGTGGATCCGATACCGAAGCACGCCAGCTGTGTGGTGGTGATGGTGCGTTTGAGGCCGGTGTCCGCTTCCACGAGGTGGCCTGGGAACGGGTTTTCGGCGGAACAGGGTGGAGACGGTCAGTGGTGCTTCGCCGGCGGCGGCCGGGTTCTTGTTGACATCCATGGTGGGTACCTCAGCCGGGGAAGATGATCGTGGGAACGGTCGCGGCAGCGATGATCTTCGCTGCTGTCGAACCGAGGAATACGCGTTTGACGGAGTCGCGAGGGGTCGTGCCGATGGTGAGGATCTCACCTCGCGGCCATTCGATGCCGTCGAAGGCCGCGTCCCAGTTGTCGCCGGTGCTCACCAACGTCTGGACGCTGTCGTCGATCACGTTGCGGTGCACCAGCTCTTGCATCGACGCCGCCATCTGCTCGCGCCAGGCCTGCATGACGCCGCGTTCGGCATCGAATCCGACCTCGGGCGGGAACATGTCCGCCGGCCGAACCCCGAACGTCGCCACGCGTAGCGGGACGGACAGTCGCCCGGCCAGATCACGTGCCGAGACAACCACGTCTTCCCCGCGTGAGTCGCCGGAGAACGCGCAGGTGACACCGGTGATGGCGGTGCAACGGTAGCCCCTCGGAGCGAGCGCAAGCGGTACGGAGCTGGAGTGCATGAGGCGACTGGTGGTGGCACCGAGCGACATTCGGCCGCCGTCGTCGCCGTGGGTGGTCCCGAGCACGAGGACGTCCGCGTCCAGCTCGTCGAGCGCCACATGCAGTGACTTGGACACCGAGCCTTCACTGACGCGGCGAAAGCTCGCCGTGATGGCCGGTGCGCGGGTCCGCAGGTGGGCTCGGGCGGAGGCCTCGGCGTCGTCGCCGTAACGCTGTGCGTACTCGGCGAACTCGGCATCGACCCGCGCCATCGATGGCGTTCTCCACGGCTTGGGGGTGGCGATCACCAATACCAGGCTGGTGCCGAGCGCATCGGCCAGGCCGGACCCGAGCTCGATCGCCTCATCGCCTCCACGGCCGGGCTGATATCCGACGACAACGGTCACGGCAGGGGCCGTGCTGGGTTCATACGTCCGCCTCTTCCGATGATCTCCACGTTCACCCCCGCAAGGAATGTAACCGACCCCGGCGCACCCTGTCGGAATGTCGGGCGGGTCGTTCTTGCCGACCGACACGCGACCGGCCGCCAGAAGCGGGACCCGCAGGGCGGCCGGGTCTCTAGGATGAACCGGTGCTCAACGCCCGCGCACTGCTGTCCGCCACTCCGGCGGACGAGCGTGCCCTCATCGCGAAGGACCGTGCTGCACGGGCAGATCTACGCGCGGCGGAGTCGGCCCTGGCCGCGCTGGAGGTGGAACTCGGCGAGCGTGACCCGATTCGATCGCCGGTGTGGTTCCGGATTCTCGTCGCTGCGGTCGCGCTCGCGGCCGTGGCAGCTGTCGCCGGCGGGTATCGATACGTCACCGCCGACAGCGGGTTCAGCGATGCCGACTACCAACAGGCCGCGCGTGAACGCGTCGAGCTGCTGCTGACTCCGGCTGCCGACGATGCCTCCGGACGCAGCCGGAAGATTCTGGCCGGGTCCACGGGGACGTTCCGGGACGAGTTCGCCCAATCCGCCGATGCGTATACGAGGTTTGTACAGCAGATCGGCGCACAGGCGGCGGGAACCGTTGACGGCGTGGGTATCTCGTCGCGATCGGGCGAGCGGGCGACTCTGTTGGTCACGGCTGCGGTCGCCACCCGTACCGAGGTCACCGACGATCCCGCCAACACCGATCCGGCCGACGGACCGGACGATCGGCGGTTCCGCATCCAGGTGGACGTGGTTCCCGAGGACGGGTCCTTGAAGATCTCGGACCTGGAGTTCTTCCCGTGAGCGTAGGTACGAAACGCAGTTCGCCCACCGTTGTCTGGGCCGGGCTGGCGGCCGCGGTGCTCGTGATGGTCCTGTGCGCCGGTGCTCTCACCTGGGCGTGGCAGGTCGACGCCGACGACGACCTGCTCGCTGCCAATCGCAGCCAGGCGCAGCAACAGGCCGGACCGTTGGTGGCTCAGGTGTTCTCGTTCGCAACCGACACCTACGCGCAGGACCGTGAACGGGCGCGCTCACTGGTGACCGATGAGTTCGCCGAGCAATATGCGACGTCGCTCGATCCGGCGGCGGTGCCCGACCACTCGGTGAGCTGGACACCGATCGAGACCGGGATCTCCGACGTCGGGACCGATCATGCCGAGCTCGTGGTGTCGGCCGAGGTGGCCCAGACACGCACGGGCACCGACCCGGCGACGTTCGTCAAGGCAGTCGAGGTTCGGCTGGAGAAGGTCGGCGGCGACTGGAAGCTCGCCAGGGCGGACGAGGTGCTGTGAGCGCGCGGACCACAGCGGGCAGTGCGGAGGAGGCGGGCGGGGGCTCGACTCGGCTTCGATTGGCGCGCGAGCGTGTCGCGGAGGCGCGGGCGGCCGCCCGCAGCGCTCGGTCTGCAGCGGCGCCCGCATACGCCTCGCGAGACCGACGACGCCGTGGCCGGCTCGTTCTCGCCGGCGGGTGCGCGGCGGCCGTCGCTGTCGTATTGCTGATTGCAGCAATCGTTCTCGCCGTGCAGCACCGCGCCGCCGAGCAGGACCGTGCCCGCGACTCCGCCGTCCTCGACGACACCCGATCGGCGATTGCGACCCTGCTGACCATCGATCCCGCCGAGCCTCAGCGATTCCTCGATGAGGCGCTCGCCGTGACATCCGGTGAACAACATCAGCGGCTCGTGGACGCACGGCCCCAGGTACTCGAACTCGTCGGTCAACTCGAGGTACCCAGTACCGGCCAGGTGCTCGCCGCCGGCATCACCGGCGACGTCGACGACAACACCGCCCGTGTGTATGTGGTTGCCGAGGGCACGAACCCGGCGCTGCTCGGTGCCGGTGCGAGACAGAATCGGGTGGCTCTGGTGGTCACCATGAAGGCCGACGACGGTCGCTGGAAGATCGATCGGACACAGCTGCAATGACAGAGGACGACCCGACCGAGCGTGACATGACTGAGTCCCGCGACACCCTGCCGGCGTCTCGCCCCGAGCACCTGGGGCGGCGACGAAAAACGGTCGTGGCGATTCTGGGCATCGCCCTCCTCGTGCTCGTCACCATCGCCGTGGTGGGGTTCATCGGCCCGCAGACGCGAGGTGACGAACGCGAGGGACAGCGGCGCGAAGTTCAAGCCGCCACGTCGGACGCGGTCAGTGCGTTGATGACGTTCACTCCGCAAACGCTCGCCGATCAGCAACAGATGGTGGGACCGCGGCTCACCGGCAGGCTGCTGCTCGATTTCCGCAGTCGAGGGCCTGCGGTGGTACTGCCGGCGGCCGTGGACCTCGGCGCCCAGATGTCGGCCCAGGTGGTGGCGACGGCGGTGAACCGGATGGACTCCGACAGCGCCCGGGTACTGGTGTTCGTCAACCAGGCCATCACCGTGCCGACCGCCGACCCCGCTCAGCAGGTGGTGGCTGTCTCGCGGTGGGCCGATATGCGTAAGGTCGACGGCAATTGGCTGCTCGCCGGGCTGCAACCGGTGGGACCGGGCTGAAGATGTCGAATCAATGTGCAGGCCGTATCCAGGATGTGAGGTGGCGATGAGCGCCGCGATCGTGATTGTCGGAGCCGGGCTCGGGGGAGCCCGACTGGTCGAAGATCTCCGTAATGAGGGATACGACGGGGACCTCGTACTGATCGGTCAGGAAGAGCACCCGCCCTATGACCGTCCGCCGCTGTCGAAGTCGGTGCTCATCGGCGATCAGGACCGGGTCGATCTCAAACCGGCCGAGTTCTATGACGACAAGAAGGTGGACCTGCGAACCGGAACCCGGGTCATCGCAGTCGATCCCGCGTCGCACACGGTCACCACCGAACCGGTCGGCGGCGGCGCGCCCGAGACCCTCTCGTACGGCACGCTCGTGCTGGCGACCGGTCTGAACCCGCGCACTCTGCCGTTCGCCCGTGGGAAGGCCGGCGTGCACGTGCTGCGCACGGTCGATGATGCGCTGGCGCTGCGTTCGGAAATCGACGGCGCGCGCACCGCGGTGGTGGTCGGTGCCGGCTTCATCGGCTGCGAGGTCGCCGCCAGTCTGCACACCCGAGGTCTCGACGTCACCGTGGTGGAACCGGCCCTCGCGCCCCTCGCGGTTGCGCTGGGTGAGCAGGTGGGCGCAATGGTCGGCAGGATCCACGCCGAACGCGGTGTGAAGATCAAGACCGGGATCGGCGTCTCCGACATCGTCGGCGATGACAAGGTCACCGCCGTCACTCTCGCCGATGGCACCGAACTACCCGCCGACATCGTCGTTCTCGGCATCGGTTCGACGCCGGTGATCGACTACCTCGAAGGTTCGGGTATCGCGTTCGCCGACGGCGGCGACGGCGGTGGCATCGCGTGTGACGAGACCGGACGAACCAGCGCTCCCGACGTGTACGCCATCGGCGACGTTGCCAATTGGCGTGACGCACAGGGCAAGCCGTCGCGGGTCGAGCACTGGAACAACGTCATCGAGCAGGCGGCAAAGGTGGCGTACACGATCCTCGGCACCGAAGCCGATAACCCGCGGCCGTTTGTGCCCTACTTCTGGAGCGACCAGTTCGACATCAAGGTCCAAGCACTGGGCCACCCCTCTCCGGGCGACGACGTGCATGTGATCTCCGACGACGGAACCAAGTTCGTCGTCTATTACAGCCGGGACGGGCTGCTCACCGCCGTGGTCGGGGCCGGCAAGGCCGGAGCGGTGATGAAGATGCGTAACAAACTGCTCGCCCACGCGCCGATCTCCGACGTCCTGGAGTGAGTGGACTCTGAGGTGATGGATGCGGCCCGCCCCGCCGAAACCCTGTCGGCCGCCGCGGTGATGGCGGCCATCGACGAGGCCGGGGATCCGGATCGGGCCGCGAGTTCGGCGAAGTTCTTCCGGACGGGACGGGGTGACTACGGCGAGGGCGACCGCTTTGCCGGCGTTCGCGTCCCGGAGCAACGGAAGATCGCGAAGAGGTTCCGTGGCCTCGATCGCAGTCAGGTGAATGTTCTGCTGGACAGCGACATTCACGAACACAGGCTCACCGGATTGTTCCTACTGCGCTCGGGTTTCGAGAAGGCGCCGAGCGACCAGGACCGCCGTGCTTGGGTCGATCTCTACCTGTCAGCGGTGGACCGGGGCCGAGTGAACAACTGGGATCTCGTCGACTCGTCTGCGGAATACATCCTGGGACAATGGCTTCTGCAGTGCGACCGGGAGAGAGGCGAGCAGGACCACACGCTGCTCCTCGGGCTCGCGGCCGACACCGACCTCTGGCGTCGGCGGGTGGCCGTGCTGGCCACCTTCGCGTTCATCAGAGCCGGCGACGCCGCAACCCTTCTGGAGTTGGCCCCCTCACTGCTCGATGACCGTCGCGACCTCATCCAGAAGGCGGTCGGTTGGATGTTGCGGGAGACCGGAAAACGCGTCGACCGCCGTCTGCTGACCGACTTCCTCGACCAGCATGCCGCCGAGATGGGCCGCACCGCACTGAGTTACGCCACCGAACACCTCGCCGCACAGGAGCGTGCGCACTACCGATCACTGCGGTGACGGGTTCCGAAGACGCGGGTCAGAACTCGATCTTGAGGGTGTCGGATGTGGGCCGGGCCTGACATCCGAGGATGTACCCGTCTTCGATGTCCTCTTCGTCGAGAGCCCCGACGTTCTCCATCGCCACGGTGCCCTCCGTGACCGTGCACGCGCACGACCCGCATTCGCCTTCACGGCAGGAGTACGGAACGTCCAGCCCGGCCGACAACATGATGTCCACCAGGGTCCGGCTACGGGGCCACGACAACTCGTGCACCTCGCCGTCGAGTTCGACCTCCACCGATGCGGCGTCGGCGATCTGTTCCTCGGTGAGTTCTTCGGGCTCGCTGTCCTCGAACGGGTCACCGGAGAGTGACGAGAACACCTCGGCATGCACCTGGTGGTGCGACATCCCGACCTCGGCAAGGGCCTTGTGCACCACGTCCATGAACGGTCCCGGGCCGCACATGTATGCGTTGTAGGCCTTCAGTGGACGCAAGAGTGTTGCCAGCTTCTGCATCGTCGGGAGGCCCTGGACCGTCTCCAGCCAATGCACCACGGTGAGGCGTTCGGGGAACTGTTCCTGCAGCGCACGAAGTTCCGCGGCGAAGATCACGTCGTTCTCGCTGCGGTTGGCGTAACAGAGGTAGACGCGCCCGGTGCCCTTGAGCAGAGCGGACTTGAGGATCGACATCACGGGCGTGATCCCGCTGCCTGCGGCGAGGAGCAGGATCGGCGCGCCGAGATCGGCCGGGGTGAACACACCTGAGGGTGGCAGCACCTCGATCTGATCTCCGGCGGACACGTTGTCGCAGACCCAGTTCGACCCGTAGCCATCTGCGGTGCGCTTGACGGTCACCTTGGGCTTCTCCGAGGCGAACGGGCTCGAGGCGAGCGAGTAGCAGCGAGCCACGGATCCCGTCTGATCGCTCGGTATGCGCAGCGTGAGGAACTGACCCGGCTTGTAGCGGAATCGTTCGGCCGACTCTTCCGGTACGTCGAAGACCAGGGACTTGGCGTCGCCGGTCTCGTCGATCACCTCGGCCACGGTCAGCACAATGCTGCGGGTGCTGTGCGGGGACACGGTCACCGGCCTACCTCCTCGCCTGACGGCATAGCGGACGCCACGGAAAAACTGGAACACGTTCTAGTCGAGATTACCAGTGCGTCCGAGCGGCCCCAACTCGCTCGTGAGGCCCACGCTCAGGATATGGCTACCGCGCGTGAGCAGGTCGCCCAGATCGGAGTCGGGCCGGTCCAGCCACTGCTGGTACGCGGCGAGCGCCACGGCGAGAAGCATCCAGGCGACCGTCTGGGGGCCGTGATCGGAGGCGTCTGTGCCGGTGCGCATCGCGACGAACTCGGCGACCACATCGCGCCATCCGGTGTACATCAGCATCGAATGCGCCTGCAGGGCCGGAACGCTCAGCAGCAGGTGCATCCGCCGACGGTGATGTTCGAGGTACTCGTCCGGGACCTCGTTGAAGGCGAGCAGTGCGGTGCGCAGAGCGTCGGCGACGGGCATGTCGGCGGGGAGGTCGGCAAGCAGCCTGCGCATGTCCTGCAGGTGCTCGTCGAAGTCACCCCACGCGATCGCGTTCTTGGAGGGGTAATAGCGAAACAGGGTTCGCCGGGCGATCCCGGCGGCTGCGGCGACGTCGTCGACACTGGTCTCGTCGAAGCCGACCTCGGTGAACAGGTCGATCGCGGCATCGGTGATCTTTGCCTTGGTGGTGCTCGGCCGCCGCCCGATCTGAGCGGTCACGCCGATCGCCGTCCACTGGGCACGGCTTCACCTCCGGTGCGTCTCGCGGTCGCCGGCGTGCGACATCGCCCATGGTAGATGTCGGACAGCGGCCTGTTCCTGTTGCCTCGAAGGGCTCGCCCTATTGCCTCAAAAGGATCTGTCGCCGGGTGCAGATCAACTACGATTGCCCCACTTGCCGGGGCATGAAGTGAACCAGCGTTCCCTCACCTCGACGGCGTGGCCGGGGCATATCGATGCCGCTCCGACAGACGGTGATCAGACGTGAATGACGTTGAAAGGGAACACGATGCGTAGAACTGTATTCGAGACCGAACACGATCAGTTGAGGGAGACGACCCGCCAGTTCATTGAACGGGAGATCGCACCTCATGCCGAGCAGTGGGAACGGGAAGGCCAGGTCGACCGGTCGGCGTATCTCGCCGCCGGCAAGTACGGGCTGATCGGTTTCAATCTGCCGGAGGAGTTCGGTGGTGGCGGGATGGAGGATTTCCGCTTCAACGCCGTCATCGTCGAAGAGCTGGCGAAGTTCGGGTCCGCAACGCCTGCGTTGAGTCTGCAGAACGATGTGGTCGGGCCCTACATGGCCAAACTGACCAACGACGAACAAAAGCAACGCTGGCTTCCGGGCTTTGCCTCCGGCGAGCTGATCGGCGCCATCGCGATGAGCGAGCCCGGTGCAGGCAGCGACCTTGCCGGCATCAAGACGTCCGCAGTGCTCGACGGCGACCACTGGGTGCTCAACGGCTCCAAGACCTTCATCTCGGCAGGCATCAACTCCGACCTGGTCATCGTTGTCACCAGGACTGATCCGAACGGCGGGCACAAGGGGTTCACCCTGCTGGTCGTCGAACGCGGAATGGCGGGATTCGAACGCGGCCGCAAGCTGGACAAGATGGGCCAGCACGCGCAGGACACCGCGGAACTGCACTTCACCGATGTCCGGGTGCCGGTCGAGAACGTTCTGGGCGAGGTGAACAAGGGCTTCTACCACCTGATGCACAACCTGCCGTCCGAGCGGCTGTCGATAGCCATCGGTGCCATCGCCGGTGCGCGCCAGGTCTTCACCGACACGCTGCAATACACCAAGGACCGCAAGGCCTTCGGGCAGCCGATCGGAACGTTCCAGCACAACCGGTTCGTCCTCGCGGAAATGAGCACCGAGCTCGACATCGCAGAGCAATACATCGATCGGTGCCTGGCTGCGGTGGTCGCGGGAGAGCTGACTGCGGTGGATGCGGCAAAGGCCAAGTGGTGGACCACAGAACTCGCCAAGCGTGTGATCGACCATTGTGTCCAGCTGCACGGCGGATATGGCTATATGAACGAATACCCCGTGGCCAAGGCCTACGTCGACTCGCGGATCCAGACGATCTTCGGTGGCACCACCGAGATCATGAAAGACATCATCGGCCGCGACATGGGCCTGTAGTACCTGTCCTTTCGGACGGTTTATGCGGGATTCCCGGATTGATTCGGCCAACCTCTGGCGTTTGTGCACTGAGTGCCATTATGGTGGTCGTCACACCCACAACAGGAGGTAATCCCCATGACAGCTCAGAATCCTTCGCAGGCGGACGCCACCACCGAGACCGAGCTGGTCACCGAGTCCCTGGTCGAAGAAGTGTCGATCGACGGCATGTGCGGCGTGTACTGACGTGACTGTCACCGACTCTGACACCGTCACGGGTCGAGCTCCGGCTTCGCCTTCGTCTCCGTCGGGTCGAGCAACAGCATTCGATACCGATCGTGCGTGGGTGCTGAACTCGTCGGTCGCACTGCGCCCCGAGCCGTTCGGAGCGCTGTTGTACCACTTCGGCACTCGTAAGCTGTCGTTCCTCAAGAACCTGACGGTGGTCGAGGTCGTGCAGTCGCTCGGTGATCACGCCAGTGCTGACGACGCGCTGGCCGCTGCCGGCATCGGCGATGCCGACCGGCACCTGTATGTCAGTGCGCTCTCTGCACTGGCTGTTTCGGGAATGATCGTCCCCAACTCCTAAGTCCGGCATGGCCGCACGCGTCGCAGCCCGGCGCGTGCGGTCCGGCAAATCCCTGCCGTCGGTACGTGTTCTGTGAGGAACCCCCATGACTTCTGTTCTCGATCGCCCCTCGGCGTCGCGCCAGCCCGTCGGCCGCCTGGTCGACCAGTTCGAAAAAGGTCTCGATGCACCGATCTGCCTGACGTGGGAGCTGACCTACGCGTGCAACCTGTCGTGTGTGCACTGCCTGTCCTCCTCGGGCAAGCGTGACCCACGTGAACTCGACACCGCGCAGTGCAAGGCCATCATCGACGAGCTGCAGCGCATGCAGGTGTTCTACGTCAACATCGGCGGCGGCGAGCCGACGGTGCGGCCCGACTTCTGGGAACTGGTCGACTACGCCACCGATCACCAAGTGGGAGTGAAGTTCTCCACCAACGGCCTCAAGATCGACAAGAAGGTCGCCCAGCGTCTCGCGGCCAGCGACTACGTCGACGTGCAGATCTCACTCGATGGCGCGACCGCCGAGGTGAACGACGCAGTGCGCGGCCCGGGGTCGTATGCGATGGCGATCAAGGCGCTCGAGAACCTGCACGAGGCGGGGTTCGCCAACGCCAAGATCAGCGTGGTGGTGACCCGGCAGAACGTCACCCAGCTCGATGAGTTCAAGGCGCTCGCGGACCGTTACGGCGCAACCTTGCGTATCACCAGGATGCGGCCGTCCGGTCGAGGTGCCGACGTCTGGGACGACCTGCACCCGCTGCCCGAACAGCAGCGCGATCTGTACAACTGGCTCGTCGCACACGGCGAAGGGGTGCTGACCGGCGACTCGTTCTTCCATCTGTCCGCGTTCGCCGAGTCGGGCCAGGGTGCGCTGCCCGGCCTGAACCTCTGTGGCGCCGGCCGCGTGGTGTGCCTGATCGACCCCGTCGGTGATGTGTACGCCTGCCCGTTCGCCATCCACGAGAACTTTCTCGCCGGAAACATCTTGTCCGACGGTGGGTTCAAGACGATCTGGCAGCAGTCCGACCTGTTCCTCGAACTCCGCGAACCCCAGAACGCGGGCGCCTGCACCAAATGCCAGCATTTTGATGCATGCCGTGGAGGATGCATGGCCGCCAAGTTCTTCACCGGGCTGCCCCTGGCCGGACCCGACCCCGAATGTGTTCAGGGTTATGGCGAAGAATTGCTGGCGGGCGACCGCAGCGTGCCCTCGGCGAACAAGGACCACTCGCGTGGTGTGCCGCTTACCCTGATGACCCGTCCGCCTTCGCGTGACTGCGACGAGAACCCGCTGGCCGGTTTCACGCCGGCGGCCGCGTCGGCCTGCCACTGAACGGCGCGGCTTCACCCGGAGTCGCCTTTGATGCCGAAGGCGAACTCCCACACCACAACCCGGCAACGACGCCGGTGAGAAAAGGAATCAACACCCCATGGTCAATCCCTGGTTCGAGAGTGTCGCCGAAGCCCAGCGGCGAGCGAAGAAGCGACTTCCCAAGTCGGTGTATTCGTCACTGATCGCCGGAAGCGAGAAGGGCATCACGGTCAACGACAACGTGGATGCGTTTGCCGAACTCGGGTTCGCACCCCACGTCGTCGGCGCGCATGCCGAGCGGGAACTGTCGACAACCGTTATGGGGCAGGACATCTCGATGCCGGTGATGATCTCACCGACCGGTGTCCAGGCTGTCGACAAGGAAGGCGAGGTCGCCGTGGCGCGGGCAGCAGCCGCCCGCGGTACCGCCATGGGTCTGTCGAGCTTCGCCTCCAAGCCGATCGAAGAAGTCACCGCTGTCAACGACAAGATCTTCTTCCAGGCCTACTGGCTCAACTCACGCGAGGACATCCTCAAGCGCGCCGAACGGGCCCGCGAGGCCGGCGCCAAAGGTCTCATCGTCACCACGGACTGGTCGTTCTCGATGGGACGTGACTGGGGGAGCCCCGAGATCCCGGAGAAGGTCGACCTCAAGGCCCTGATGAAGCTGGCTCCCGAGATCGCGATGCGACCGCGTTATGCCTGGGACTGGTTCAACAAGGGCAAGCCCATCATCCCCGACCTCACCGCGCCGAACGTGGTGGACAAGGCGCAGCAGGCACCGACCTTCTTCGGCGCATACGGGCAGTGGATGCAGACCGCGCCGCCGCGGTGGGAAGACCTGCAGTGGCTGCGCGAGGAGTGGGGCGGGCCGTTCATGGTCAAGGGCATCACCCGCATCGACGACGCGAAACGCGCAGTGGACATCGGGGCCACAGCCATCTCGGTCTCCAATCACGGTGGCAACAACCTCGACGGCACCCCGGCGACCATCCGCATGCTCGGACCGATCGCCGACGCCGTCGGCAAGGACATCGAGGTACTCCTCGATGGCGGGGTGCGGCGCGGCAGCGACGTCGTCAAGGCTCTCGCCCTCGGTGCCGACGCCGTGATGATCGGCCGCGCCTACCTCTGGGGCCTGGCCGCCAACGGCCAGACCGGTGTCGAGAACGTCCTCGACATCATGCGCGGCGGAATCGACTCGGCACTGATGGGACTGGGCCGCCGAAGCATTCACGACCTCACCCGCGACGACATCATCATCCCCGAAGGCTTCGAGAAGCGATTCGGCGAAACCACCTCGTAGAGCCCGGCGCCTCCGGCAGGGTGATTCGACTAGAACACGTTACAGTTTGCTGTAACGTGACGTGGTACTCAACCCACGTTCAGATCGACGGAGGCAGTGGCCGATATGGGAGATTTCGACGGCAAGGTCGTCTACATCACGGGCATCGCCCGCGGGCAGGGCCGCAGTCACGCGATCCGATTCGCCGAAGAAGGCGCGTCGGTCATCGGACTCGACGTATGTGGTGAGGTCACCAAGATCGGGTACCCGGTGGCCACCGCCGAAGACATGGAAGAGACCGTGCGCCAGGTCAAGGCCGCGGGGGGCAATATTCTTGCCCGCCAACTCGATACCCGTGACCTGGCGGGCCAGCAGCAGCTCGTGGCTGACGGCGTCGCCCAATTCGGCCGGCTCGACTACGTCATCGTCAATGCCGGTGTGCTCACCTGGGGCAGCGTCCACGAGATGACCGAGAGCCAGTTCATGGACGTCATCGATGTCAACGTGAACGGATCCTGGAAAACGCTCAAGGCCACCATCCCGGCGATGCTCGAGGCGGGCAACGGAGGCTCGATCGTGATCATCAGCTCCGTTGCCGGGATCAAGTCGATGCCGATGCAGGCGTCCTACTCGGCGTCCAAACATGCCCTGGTCGGGCTGGCGCACACAACCGCAAAAGAGCTGGGCCGCAGCAAGATCAGGGTCAACACCGTTCACCCCTACGGCGTCGAGACCCCGATGTGCATCGAAGATGCCGACGCCTTCAAGGTGTTCGAGATGCCCGAGTACAAGGCGCACTTCGAGCCGATCCTGCCCGGTATGGCCAAGTCGGGCGACATCACCGACGCGGTGATGTACCTGTGCTCCGCCCGCGCCAAGTTCATCACCGCCTCCGCCATCGAGGTGGACATGGGCGCCACCAAGGTCTAGTCGGCCACACAGCCGACGGATACGACAACGGCCCACCCCGCACGGGGATGGGCCGTTGTTC
The DNA here is from genome assembly GCF_023051145.1 of Williamsia sp. DF01-3. NCBI lineage: Bacteria > Bacillati > Actinomycetota > Actinomycetes > Mycobacteriales > Nocardiaceae > Williamsia > Williamsia sp. DF01-3. The sequence continues at coordinate 4,332,687 of NZ_JALKFS010000005.1, read as the reverse complement.
GTGTGTCTGGTCGGTCAGTCCTGCCAGAGCGTCGCGGGATCGGTTGCGGTGCGGGCCGGTGCGGCGGGTGTGTCGGGCACTGTCCGCGAAAAGCGCGGTGCGACAGAGGCTTGCATGACACCGTCGATCTCCACCAGGGACCCGCGGCTGGCCAGATGCTTGTTCTGCGGGGCCTCTTCCCAGTCGAGTACCGGCGTGGCGCACGCGTCCGTTCCGTCGAAGATCGCGGTCCACTCGTCGCGGGTCTTGGACTTGAACACCTCGGCAAAGCGGATCTTCATGGCCGGCCACTGAGGCATGTCGAGCTGGTCGGGGAGTGTCTCGTCATCGGCGAGTCCCATCCCGTCGAGCAGGAGGGCATAGAACTGCGGCTCGATGGCGCCCACGGCGAAGTACTTTCCATCGGAGGTCTCGTAGACGTCGTAGAACGGGGCGCCGGTGTCTAGCAGGTTGGCTCCGCGCTCATTGCCCCACAGACCCGTACCGCGGAACGCCCACATCATCTGGCCGAGCACCGATGCGCCGTCAACCATTGCGGCGTCGATGGTTTGGCCCTTGCCCGACTTCTCGCGCTCCACGAGCGCCGCCAGGATTCCCTGCACGAGGAACATGGATCCGCCGCCGAAGTCGCCGAACAGGTTGAGCGGTGGGGTGGGCACCTCGTCGGCCCGGCCGACGGCATGCAGCAGGCCGGTCAGCGAGATGTAGTTGATGTCGTGGCCGGCCACCTGCGACAGCGGGCCGTCCTGGCCCCACCCTGTCATCCGTCCGTAAACCACACGGGGATTGACGGCCGCGACATCATCGGGACCGAAACCGAGGCGTTCGGTGACGCCGGGACGGAAGCCTTCGATGACGACATCGGCCCTGGCGATCAAATTCATGATCGCCTCTTTGTCCGTGGGATCTTTCAAGTTCGCCTCGACCACCGTGCGGTTGCGCAAGAGCTGGTCGGCGACTTGTCCCTCTTTGGGAAGCTTGCCGGGGCGCTCGATCCGCACGACGTCTGCGCCCAGATCTCCCAGCATCATCGCTGCGTGCGGCCCGGGGCCGATGCCTGCGAACTCGATCACGCGTATTCCGCTCAGCGGTCCGTTCTTTGCCATGTATCGCACCTCATCGTCGAGTGGTCCACCACGCACGCCACCCGGCGGGCGCAGAGCGTCACATCCAAATACTGTCGGGTGCCAAGTAAACCAGGTCCCGAGCGAATGCTCGGGCGGCAAAGCCCTTCGGGGCGAAGCGGCAACGGTCTACCATTGTCCGAATGACACCTTCGGGCGGGCTCGGCTTCCGAAGCTGGACCGAGTTGGATGATCGGTCGGCCACGGTCCTCGTCCCGTTGGGTTCCATCGAACAACATGGGCCACACCTGCCACTCGACACCGATGTGCGGATAGCGACTGCCGTTGCCGATGCCGCAACAGGATCGGGCCCGGAGTCGTGGGCGCATGAGATCGACCTGATGGTCGCGCCACCACTCAATTACGGCGCAGCCGGGGAGCACGAAGGATTCCCCGGAACCATCTCGATCGGGCACGAGGTGCTGCACTCGATGCTGGTCGAGTACGGGCGCAGTGCCTGCCGATGGGCGGCCCGGTTGGTGTTCGTGAACGCCCATGGTGGCAACGGGAGAACGTTGTTGTCGGCGGTGTCGCAACTGCGCACCGAGGGTCGGGAAGTGGCATGGTTCGGATGCGCCTCACCGGGCGCCGACGCACATGCCGGTTACACGGAAACGTCGCTGTTGCTGCACATCTCGCCGATGGCCGTGCGCGTCGAAGAGATGGTCAGCGGCAACGTGACTCCGGTGTCCGAATTGATGGCATCGATGCGCGCAGGGGGAGTGGCAGCTGTGAGTGACAACGGGATACTCGGCGATCCGATGGCGGCTTCGGCCGCCGAAGGGAGGCGAATGCTCAGCGACATGGCCGTGCGGCTGGCCGACGCTGTCGGTCGGTGGGAGCCTGACTCGAACGGGATGCTCACGTGATCGCCGGAAGTCGGCAGGATGAGCGCGAAGACGAAGGTGGGGACCCGGACGGATCGCAGGTCGACGTACCGGTCGATCCCGACGTCGCGGTCCCGCCCCCGGATTTCAGGTGCAGCTCGATCCGCGCTGCATGATCTCCGACGACCGTCGCCACATCATCGGGGGATCGCCGACCCGTCTCCTGAACCTGTCCGAGCTGGCCGGCGGCCTACTCGACGCCGACGGACGGCTCACGGTGCACGACCGCACCACGTCGCAACTGGCCAGGAAGTTGCTCGATGCCGGCGTCGGTCACCCACGGCCGATGTTCGGCCCGACCGACACCGACGTCACCGTGGTGGTCCCGGTGCGCGACAACCAGTCCGGAATCGACCGGCTGTTACCGGGTCTGGCCGGTCACAAGGTCATCGTGGTCGACGACGGGTCGACCGTACCGATCGAGGCGCCAGGCGCCCAGGTGATCCGCCTCGAGCGCAGTCGTGGACCCGCAGCGGCGCGGAACAGGGGAGCCGCCCACGCGGACACCGAGTTGCTGGCCTTTCTCGACTCCGACGTCGTGCCAGAGCATGATTGGCTCACCAAGTTGCTCGGCCACTTCTCGGACCCGAAGGTCGCCCTGGCAGCGCCACGAATTGTCGCGCTCGAGCCGGGCGGCGGCGCCACCTCGCGGTACGAGGCGCTGTGTTCTTCCCTCGACATGGGCCGCCGAGAAGGTCCGGTGGCGCCCCGGTCGCGCATTCCCTACGTCCCCAGCGCGGCAATGATCGTGCGCCGCAACTGCTTCAGCGGATTCGACGAGTCGATGGAGGTTGCCGAGGACGTGGACCTGTGCTGGCGGCTCCATGCGGACGGGTGGTCGCTGCGATACGACCCCATCGCCACCGTCGCCCACGACCACCGGCATCGTCTCTCCAAAAGCCTCGACCGCAAACGGTATTACGGGACCGGCGCGGCGCTGCTGTCGGGCCGTCATCCGGGCATGGGTGCTCCCTTGGCCCTCACCGTTCCCATGGCGGCAGCGATGGCGGCGCTGGTCACGGGGACGGCCTGGGGGGTCATGGCCGCGCTCGCCGTCTTCGGAGTGATCGGCGGGCGGCTGCATCGCCGGGTGTCGTCGATGCCCGATGCCGCCCGCACGGCCGCCAAACTGACAGCGCAGTCGGTGGGATTCGGGGTGTTGCAGTCGGCGTCTGCGATGTGTCGCCACTATTGGCCGCTGTCGATTCTCCTCGCCTTGGTGTCCAAGCGTTTTCGGCTGCTGCTGCTCACCGTTGCGGTCGGGGAGGCAGCATACGAGTGGGTCCGGTTGGAGCTGGTGAACCCCGAGCCCGGTGCACGCGTCGGCTGGTGGCGGTTCATGGTGCTCAAACGGCTCGACGATCTGGCCTACGGCGCAGGTTTGTGGCAGGGGGCGCTTGCCGGCCGCAGCATCGACGCACTCTATCCGCGGATCAGTAATACGGTGTCGACCAAAGCGCGCCCCCGCGTCGCCCCTCGATGACCTGATGAGGGGAGCTGCCGAAGTCGGCGCGGACGTCATCGTTGTCGGCGCTGGCAGCAGCGGGAGTGTTGTCGCCGAGCGCCTTTCGCGAGATCCGGATCGGCGGGTCCTGTGGCTAGAGGCTGGGCCCGGTTCACCGGGGCCATCCGCGCTGCGCCTGGACCGACTTCCGATTGGACCGGGTTCGGACCGGGTGGCGCGGTATCGCAGCAGGCAGGGGTTCGACCTACCCCGAGGGCGCGGTGTGGGCGGCTCGTCGGTGGTCAACGGCGGATACTTCCTGCGTTGGCATCGTTCGGATTTCACCGGCTGGTCCGAGGAGATCTGGCCGATGCCGGTCATCGGCGACACCTACGACAGTCTTGATGGTGGCGTGCAGGGCGGCGGCTCGATGCATGTCTCGGCATTTGCCGACGATGAGATCGGTGGGTATGCCGAGGCGTTCGAGAGTCATTGGGAATCAGAGGGTCTTGCCCGTGTCGACGCGCCGTGGACCGATGTGGGGATCAACCGGGTGCGTTCGAATCGGGACGGCCCCTTACGTCGGTCGGCAGCGCACTGGATGACTGACGATGGCGGCCGGTCGGGTCTGCGTCTGCTCACCGGCGCCGCGGCCACCGAGCTCGTGGTGCGGGGAGGGCGCGTCACGGGAGTCGCCGTCGGTGACGATGTGTTCGCTGCTGACGAAGTGATTGTCTGTGCCGGAACCCTGGGGACTGCAGAGCTGCTGATCCGGTCACCAGGCGTGCAGATTCACAGCCTGGATGTGTGGGAGCATCGCGAAGTGCTCGTGCGGTTCAGCCCCGCGGCGCTGCCCGTCGCGAAACCCCCGGCGTTGCTGCAGTCCGTGGTGCACACCTCCGACGGTGTCGAGTTACGTTGTTACGGAGGGGAGTTCGCCGACTTCATCGACGGTCTGCCGGCGACGGTGCCGGCTTTCGGGGCAGCCCTGATGCGTCCGCACGGTGCCGGATCCCTTTCGTGGGATGCGACGCACGGCCTGCAGGTCGACCTCGGTGAGCTCGACGGCGCTGACACGCGCACCCTGGGCGTGTGGGCCGAGCGACTGCGGGGGATGCTCGAAAGTGATCACTTCTCCGTGTACGCGGGGAAGGGGAGTGCTCAGATCGATCCGGTACTGAGGACCTCACAGCACGCCTGGGGCACACTGCCGATGGGTGTGGGCACGGACTGGGCCGGTGCGGTGAACGGGGTCGATGGTCTGAGGGTGATCGATGCCTCCATCCTGCCGACGGCCGGCTCGTCGGGGCCGCACGCGACCGTCATGATGGTCGCGACTCGCATCATGGATCTGATCTACTGATTTACCCACCTGAATGTCCGGTTGTCCTCCGTCAACGCCGGTGGCTACGGTGGGGCCATGGACGAATCTCGGTTGACCGTCGTGATCCCGGCCTACAACGAGGCCGAGACTCTCAGGGGTTGCCTCGACAGCTTGGTACCGCAACTGACCCACCTGTACGAGATCGTGGTGGTGGACAACAACTCGACTGATGAAACCGCTTCGCTTGTTGAGGAATTCGCTTCGAAGTACGGCAAGTTCCGGTCGGTGGTGGCCACCGAACAAGGCGTGATTCACGCCCGCACAGTCGGTTTCGACAATGCCCGTGGGGATGTGCTCGCTCGCATCGATGCCGATTCGCGCGTCGGTCCAGGGTGGGCGCAGTCGATCAAAGAGTTCTTCGACCAGTACGGTGACGTTTACGAAGCGGGCACCGGGTTGTGCACTTCTCATGATCTGCCGTTCCAAGATCGCTTTCGGCGATCACACATCGGTATCACCGACGACGCCCGGGCGAAGCTGGCCGCGATGTCGGAGCGGCCCGGGTCCGAGGGGCCAGATCTTCAGCGGTTGTTCGGGTCGAACATGGCAATGACAAAAACGGCGTGGGGTCAGGCGCGTTCGTGCAGCTGTATGCGCTCGGACGTGTTCGAGGATCTCGATCTGACCCTGTGCCTCAAGCGGAGCGGTGTCCGAATCGGTCTGATCCCCGGTGCCGACGCAACAATCTCCGGCCGGCGTTTCCTCACCCCGCCCCCGGCATACTTCAGGTACTGCCTGCGAGATCAGCGGACCTTCAAAGTGCATGGGCTGCCCAGGGAGCGAGCGAAGGCGGTGGTGCAGATGCTTGTCGTCGCCATGCCCTTCTATCTGATCAACTGGGTGCCCTTTCGGGCATACGATCCCGTCTCGCGGCGATTCACGATCCGGAACCTCATCCGGCCGCCACAGACTCGGCTCACTCCCCGCGCCCACCGTTGACCGTCGTCGAACTCTCGAGCCCCGACGGACTCACAAGCACAGCATGCGGTGGGTGATCCCGCCGCGGATCTTGCCTGCCTCGTGAGCGACGTGATAAATCCACCGACCGGTGTTCATGCGGGTGACTGCTTGCGGCAAAAGAGGATTGCGAAGTGCGAGCGACGTCACCACCAGCGGGAACAGCAGCGGCCGGTTGTATTGGGTGAAACCCATCTTCCGGTAGCGGGAATGGATCTGCGCCGCCCCCCGGCCATAGATGTAGATCTGTTTCCACAGAGACCGGTAAGTGTTGCGCAGTCGGTAGTCGAGTAGGGCTTCAGGGCTGTGTACGAGCACGTACCCAGCCAGTTGTGCGCGCCATACGTAGTCGTTGTCCTCGGCCGTGTGGACAAAGGTCTCGTCGAATCCGCCGATACGGTCGTGGACATCGCGCCACACGCCCATGTTCGCGCCGATGGCGGTCGGATACCAGCCCGGTACCGGCCAACCGTCTTCGGGCAAAGGGATCGGCCGCCACATCCGAACCTCAGGGGAGTTGAGCGCCTCGGTGTCGAGGGATCCCGACACGAGGTCGGCGGCTTCAGCGGCGGCCGCCATGCTGCTGAGCCAGTGTGGGCGTACCCGGTCATCACTGTCGACGAACGCGAGGAAATCACCTCGGGCGGCCTCGGCGCCCGCATTACGCGCATGCGACGCCCCCGGCACCGCAGAACTGTCGACGTAGACGACGTGGAGACCGTCGGGGATCGCTGGGCCATCGATGAATTCGCGTAATCCGTCGGTCGAACCGTTGTCGCTGATCACCACCTCCCAGCCGCCTTGATAATCCTGGGCGGCAAGAGCTTTCATCTGCTCGATCAGGTAGGGCATGCCGTTTCTGACCGGGATGATCACGGAGACACAAGACGGTTCCCGGCGCTGTGATCGTGGAGGGGGCATTGGTCGATGACCTCAGATGATGGTGGCTCGGTGCGCCTCGAACGACTCGCGGACGATCTGACAGTATTCGCCGATGTCGGGCATCACTGCCGAGTCGACCGTGATCGACATGGCGATGTGGTCACCCCGGTCGGAAATCGCGTGTGCCAGAGTCCCTCCCGTGCCGAGCGGTTGTAATGTAAAACTGTCCACGATCGCAATGCCGCATACACTCCCGTACCGGGCGACGCCGGGCAAGTTGGTGATCACCACATTGAAGCGGGGTCGCCCGGGAGCCTTGCCGCGGTGTGGAGAGCGAGACCCGAGCATCCGGAGAACTGGTGCGGGCACGATGTCGATGAACCCTGCCGTCTGTTCTGCCACCTTCTGTTTGACTCTGATCTTCTTGCGCGCGGTCTCCGCGGCGATCAGCGATATCCGCACCCGGGGATCCGCTTCGGTGGTCACCAGATCCACGACCACCGGAACGAACTGGTTTGCCGCATCCGCTTCCCGCATTCCCCTGGTGGACACCGGAACCAGAGCAGAGAGCGACGACTCCGGGGTCTCGTCGTTGCGACGGAGATATTCGTCGACGGCTTGTCCGACGATCGACAGCATGAGGTCGTTGACCGTGGCGCCTTCCAGTCGGGACTTCATCCTGATCACATCGTCGCGGTCGAAGCGTACGTAACCTGCTGTCCGTGGTCCGCGGAAGACCTGGTTGAAACGGGTTACCGGCCACACCCGATGCTGGTGCCTGCCGCTCGCCCGGGCTTGCTGTCTGGATGCCCGCACAAGCTTCGCGCCCTCTTTCGCGAACCGTCCCCAGATCGCCGGTCCGCGGCGGAGTTCGCGACGGGTCAGAGCAGCGCGAGATGCGGTGTCCGTTCCGACGACCCGGCCATCCGCGCGCGCTGTATCGCTCACGACGTCGCCGCCGAAGACCTTCTCACCCAGGGTGGCCGAAGTGACTCCGTCGAACGCGATGTGATGGAACCGGAACACGACAAGACTGCACAGGCCGCATTGGCCGGGCACGCCGGTGACATCGGGGATGAGGTGCACGAGCCAGGGAGCGTGGGACAGGTCCATTGTTGTGTCCCCGAATTGCTCCACGAGAGCCAGCGCCGAGGACCACGTGCCAACCCCGCGGTGGACCTGCAGGTGGGCGGCCGCCGAGAAATCGGGATCAGGAACCCAATACGGGTAACCGATGTCTGCCGGTAGCCGGATCAACTTGCTGTTGAACAGGTCTGAGATGCAGACTCGTTGGCCTATCCACTCCAGCAGGACATCCTCAGTGAGTTCGAGCGGCCGGCCGGAGGGGTTCACGAGGATCTGGCAGCTGACCACCGTGGCCGTCGCGTTCCCGTCCCCGAGGTAGAGGTATGCGGCGTCACGCGCGGTGACCTGTTTCATGAGCGATCTCCGGTGGTGTGACGAGCTGTCGACCCGGTCCCGGGACGTGCAGGACCTCGGTTGCGACGAGCGTGGTTCAGCTGGCCAGGTGAATGAGTGGTCAGGGGTCTCAACCGACCTCGGCCTGGTGCGTCTTGAAGGACTGCTCGATGATCTGGCAGTACTCGGTGATGTCGGGAAGCATCGCCCGGTCGGCGGTGATCGACACCGCCAGCTTGTCGGCGCGGTTCGTGACCACATGGGCCAGGGTCGACCCGCCGGCCACGGTTTGCACCGCGAAGCCGCCCAGAACGTCCAGCCCGAAGATCTTTCGTCTCGTTTGTGCGCTGCTGACGTTGGTCACCACGATGTTGAACGCGGGCGAAGCTGGGGCCGCCTTGGGCTGCTGTCTCGTGAGGACACCGAGGATGCGGAGCAGCGGTGCGGGCGTGACGTCCACGACAGCAACAGGCGCTCGACTCACCTCGTCGATGATCCGCTTCTTCTCCCGGCTCGTCTCGTCGGAGATCAGCCGGACACGTGCGGTGAGGTCGGCCTCGACGGTGTGCAGATCGACAATCATCGGCACGAATTGATTGGCCGATGCGGACTCCCGCATCGCCCGAGTCGACATCGGCACCAATGCGGACATCGACGATCGGGGCCGTTCCCCCACCTGGGTCAGGTAGCGCCGGGTGGCCTCGCCTATCACGGACAGCATCAGGTCATTGACGGTCGCGCCTGGAACACGAGACCGCACGTCGTGCACGTCTTGAAGATCGATCATCACACTGTCCGCGATCCGCGGTCCTTCGAACGGTGCGTTGAACCGGATGACCGGCCACGTGCGAGGTGCTCTGGGGCCGGGCGTCGTCGGATCTGCCCGCGCCCGACGAATCGCCGAGGCACCCACGGTGGCGAAGCGCCGAAGGTGACCGGGCAGTCGGATCAGTTCCCGCAGGGCGACAGTCGCCCGCGATGCGTCGGCCGGCCCCACGATTCGGCCGGCGGCCCGGACCTCGTCGGTTATCTCGAGATCGCTGAACATGGTGGTGGTCAGGGCACTGAACAAAAGCCCGTCGAAGGCGGCGTGGTGGTAGTGCAGTGCCACCAGCGTTGACAGCCCGGCTTGGTCCGGTGCGTCGGGGATGTCGGTGATGACATGCATCAGCCACAGCGGACGGGACGGGTCCAGTGGTGTGGCCGCGATGTCCGCCACCAGGTCTCGGGCTGCGGACCAATCCGCCACGCCATGGAACCGGACATGCGCGGCGGGGTCGAATGCCGGATCCGGCACCCAGTAGGGCAACCCGATGTCGCCGGGTAGACGCATCAACTTGCTGGTGAACAGGTCCGACACCTCGAGGCGCTCGCGCAACCATTGCACTGCTTCGATGTGACCGATGGTCAGCGCCCGGCCCTCTGGGTTGGGCAGCAGGTAGCACGACACTATGGTCGAGGAATTCTGATCGCCGAGATACACGTATGCGGCGTCGCGTCCCGCGATCTGTTTCATCGCGTCGGTTTCCGTGGCATGGATGTTGATGTTAGGCAACAACGCCCCAACTCGGCGGTTTTCGAACCGACCAGGCCGGGTGAAGGAGCCGGTCAGGTCCGCGAGGCCGCGGCTCGTCGGTACCCGCGCAGTGCCGGGTAGGCGAAGATCACGATCGCGCCCACCGCCCAGGCGACCGTCTTGATCAGACTGTCGGCCACCGGTCCACCGACGGCCAGCGCACGCATGGTCTCGATGGCACACGTCATGGGCTGGTTGCGGACCAGAGGCTGCAGGATCTCCGGATAGGCCTCGATCGGCGAGAACCCCGAATTGAAGAACATCAAAAGGCTTGTGATGAGCGACATGATGGGGACCAGGGGGAGGTTCGACGCCGAAACCGCCAGTGTCAGAACGATCGTCGAGTAGGCCGCACCGTAGAGGAGGGCGACCCCGAAGATGCCGATTGCCGGCAGGATCCCTTGGTTGAAGCGCCATCCGATGGCCAGGCCCGCGGTTGTCAGGATCGCTGTACTGACCAGGATCCGGATCAGCTCGACATTGACACGCGATGTCAGATCGGCCGCCCGGTGGACCGGTAGTACATAGAGGCGGGTCAGCAGTCCTGTTCGCCGTTCGCTGATCAGCCGGGTGCCCACGGCGAGCGAGCCGAACATCGCTCCGACCAGGACAACCAGGGGCACGGTGCCGTAGGCACTGTTCTGCCCCGTGGCCTGTCCGACGGCGTCTCCGAGGACAACCTTGAACATGACCATGCTCAGCAGTGGGAACAGCATGCTCTGCATCAGGGTGAGGCGGTCCCGCGTGACGACGAGCAACTGTCGGCCGGTGAGTATGCGGGCGTGCCGCAAGAACGCCTTGAGACCCCGTTCGCGGGCCTCGGGGTGATCGGCGAACGCGGTGGCGAGGTCCTTGCGGTGGTCGCCCGCCGACTCCTGCTCGGCCGCCTCGACGGCAGCAGCAGCGGCGGCGATCTTCCGCACGTCCAGACGAACGGTCTGGGCCTGCTGGAGTTCGGCCGATACATGGCTGGTGTCCAGAGCGCCCGGATCGGTGAACTGCGTGAGCTGCTGACCGCGGTATGCGGTGGCTCCCGCACGGCCCGAAGGGCGCAGGACTGCTTGTTCTGCGGTCCAGTCCGCAGCTGCAGCGCCAGGGGAGAGAAGCGTCCACGGGCCGACGAACGTTCGATTGGCGGCTGTGGCCGGGGTTTCGTAATCGGTCTGGTCTGCGTCGCCGCGGTCGAGACGTTCGAATCGCGTGGTCGGCAGATCGTCGGGGCGGCTCCGGCGTCGTCCGGACGGGGGCTGTTCGGTGCGCCACCAGTGCTGTAATCCGGCGGCGTCGCCGTCACCCCGGTGTCGGGGGCGACGAGGCACGACCGGTACCGGGGCCTCCTGCGGCGGACGTTTGTGTTCGCTCAACGTCGGCTGCTCCGAATCATCACCCAGGCACCGCCGATCATGGCGACGACAACAACCCCCGTGGCCCACAGGATCGAGGGCAATGCGAGACGCAAGGTCACCTCACCGCCGTCGAATCCCCGCATCAGTTCGGTGAATTGCGAGATCGGCTGGTTGCGCGCGAATGGTCTGATCCATTCGGGGAATCGTTCTTCCGGGACAAATCCGGTGGAGAGCATTCCGAGGATCAACTGCGGCAGGGCCAGGGCCTGGCTGGTGGCCTGCGGGTTTCGCGACAGGGCGCCGATCGTGTCGGCACCGAATGCCAGGATTATGCCGACGACAAGGGCGACGCCCAGGAAGCCGGCGAAATTGAGCAGACCCGACTCCGGTCTCCACCCGATCACGAGCCCGGAGATGATGGCCCAGCACAACGAGATGATGAGCAGTACGACGTTCGCGGCCAGCCTGGCCATGAGTGGTACCAGGATGTTCACCGGCATGCTCCGCAGCCGATTGCTCAATCCCAGGCTGCCGTCGGTGGCGGCCCGCATGGCAGCGGAGGTGGCCACGAATCCCACGGACTGCAAGCAGATCACCGGCATCAGGAACTGGGCGTAGTCCATCCCGGGGTACAGATCCATGATCGTCCGCAGCGGGACATAGAAGCAGACGGTCAGCAGTACCGGGGAGACGATGCACAGAAGGAACTGTCCTTCGCGGGCCATCCCTCGCAGCGACCGGTTGGTGAGGGCCAGCCACTGCTGGCCGGCATGCACCGAACGATCGCTCCCGGAGGAGACGACCCGGTCTGGCGTCAGCGTCGTCATCGGTGGTCCCGGGCTGACGTGGAACTGGTGGCCGGAGACGTCGTGGGGGTGCTGCTGGTCGGTGACTCGGTCAGCTTCAGGAACACGTCGTCCAGCGACGGACGACGGAGGCCGACGTCGGTGAGTTCGATACGGGCGGCGTCGGTACGGCGGACGATCTCCACAAGTGTCTGCGTGGCATTGATCGCGGGCATCGTCAACGAGGTTCGCGACATGTCGATGCGGATCTGGTCCGGTGGAACCATGTCGGCCAAGAGTTGCTTGAGCTTCTTGAGGTCATCGGGATAACTCGGGATCACCTCGCAGAAGGTGCCGCCGACCTCTTCCTTCAGCGCAGAAGCCGTGCCCTCGGCGATCACGCGCCCTTTGTCGATGACAACGATCCGGTCGCTGAGGAGGTCGGCCTCTTCCAGATACTGAGTGGTCAGCAGCGTGGTGATCCCCTGATCGCGCAGCGACGTCACGATGTTCCACACATCCTGACGGCTTCGTGGGTCCAGGCCGGTGGTCGGTTCGTCGAGGAAGACCACCTCCGGCCGGACCACCAGACCGCAGGCGATGTCGATACGCCGCCGCATTCCGCCGGAGAACTTCCCCACTCGCCTCGACGCAGCCTCCACAAGATTGAACGCCTCGAGGAGTTCATCGGCGCGGCCGTTCGCCTCGCGTTTGCGCAAACCCATCAACCTGCCGAACAAGATGAGGTTCTCGCGTCCGGTGAGAGATTCGTCCAGGGCAGCGAACTGCCCGGTCAGCATGATCGACTTGCGGACCGCCGCGCGGTCCTTGACCACGTCGAAACCGGCGATCGAGGCGCTGCCGCCGTCGGGGGTCAGCAGGGTCGCCAGCATGTTGACGGTTGTTGTCTTCCCGGCGCCGTTCGGCCCCAAGAGCCCGAGCACCGTCCCGGTCGGCACCTGGAAACTGATGCCGTCGACCGCGGTGAAATCACCGAACGTCTTGACCAGGTCGTTCGCCACCACACTGTGCTGTAGCCGGCCGCCGCCGACCGGCTGCTGGTAGGTGGACGGGGCGCCCGAGGAGGCTCGTACGCCGTCCTGGTCGTCGCTGTTCTGCGTAACTCGGCCCCGCCTCGCCTGCATGTCCGTCCCGTCATCGTCATGGTCGCCATGGCGACGCGATCACACCTGATGATTCGTTACGAACCTATCGCACCCAACGGGCCGTAACGCTACGGCTCGACGCAGCGATATCGTCCGTATGAATGGAATGTTGGGCAATTGGTATTCAATGGCCTGACAATGGCTATGCTTTGGTGACCTGGACGGGGCTATTGCAGGGATCCGACGAATTGCACGAGAAGAACGCATTCGGCGCACGTTTTTGAGAGGGAGGGCGTTGTGGTACTGCAGCTCCGCCGCTATGGCAAGGGGTCGTCGGCCCGATCCGACGCACGCGGCTCTCGTAACCGAGAGGATCGCACACTCACGCAGCTCGTGATGGCTGCTGCTGATATCGGCCGCGATCGGCCGGCGGTGGTCGGTCAGGGTTACGCGGTGAACTTCGGCGAACTCAAGGGACGGGCACAGGGTGCCGCAATCGCGATGGCGAGCGACGCGGTGGATGATTCTGCCCTCACCGTCGCGCTCATGACTTCCGTACCCGGGCTGGCGGTGTCGGGCCCGCGCGGCCTCGCCGATACGCTTGCCGGGATACGCATACAGGCAATGATGGTTCTCGCGGAAGCCGAACTGGTCTGATCTGCTGTCCGCCGGCAGTCTGTGCACCCGATGCGGGGTACGGGCCGCCGGCGGTGGTGTGTGTCGACCATGGTTCACGCGTAATCGAAACAGGAGAAGGGTCCGCTCATGAGCAATCCATTCGACGACGAAGACGGCCGATTCTTTGTGTTGGTCAACGACGAGAACCAGCATTCGCTGTGGCCGACATTCGCCGACATCCCGGCCGGATGGAACAAGGTCTTCGGTGAGGCATCGCGCACCGAGTGCCTCGACTACGTGAACGAACACTGGACCGACCTGCGCCCGAAGAGCCTGATCGAGGCCATGGAAGCCGATTCTCAGCAGTAGGTGCGCGACCGCTGGTCGGCACGACACACCACCGTGAAGGCCGGAGGGTCTCGCCGAAACACGCGATGACAATGACACGAATTCGCATCGAATGTTTCATATTCGATGTGTGCCGGGCTTCCGTTTGCCCAGGTCAAAGGGCTTGCACCCAAGGTGTGTCATAGATCACACCCGGATCTTGTAACAGCTGGAATACTTCCCTTCCCTTACTGCCCAGGTACTGTGAATATTAGCTACGCCGACCCATTGAGGGTCGAGGCAGATGCACAGGGTTGGTGAGCAGATGGCTATTTCAACGATTCGGCCGCAACAGCGGGCTATGGCGCCTTCATCTCAGAGGGTGGACCTGCCTGCCGCGGTGGGCGAGATCACTCGAGTGACCCCTGACCGGGTGGTCGTCCGGTACAGATCGCGTGCGCTGACGTACCGCGACCTCACCGGTGCGATCAATCTGATGATGCCGGTGACCCGGAACCAGTACATGGACGACCGATCCGCTGTTGTTGCCGCGATCTTCGCGGGCATCCCGGCTCTCGGGGCGGAAACCGACGGGTCGGTTGTCGCTGCGATTGTCGACGATGCACTTGCTCAGATCCGCGGCGACTTCGACGAATTGCACACCGCGACGGCACCGCCCCAGCAGCGTGTCACCGCCGGGCGAACGAGTGAGATCGACCTCCGTGTGATCGCCAGCAGGCTCGCCGGCGGGTAGTTCACCACCACCGGCCCCAACGGTCGGCCTCCAGGTATTCGACACCGGCCCCCTCGGACGCACACCGCGCCCGAGGGGGCCGGACTCGTCGCTCCTGGTGACAGCCACCGATCGAACGTCAGCGATGGTGCGCAAGGCCTGGTCTATACTTGATTGCGCTGCCGGAGACGCCCGACCGACTCGCCAGAACCGCGATGTCGAGCTGATCCGGGCCGCCGAAGCAACGATGTAACGGCTATGACAATCTGGTCGATAGGTCACAGAAAGGCATGCCATTCGAGTGGCAGATATCTGCGACTCGCCTGCGTGGTTACTGTCTAAGCGACCACTTGCGGGTTGAATGTGAACAAGGAAGACACCGCGATTACATTCGCAGATACAAGTATTCATCGTCATTGAGGCCGAGGCGAGCAAGCGTTGGAGATTGGAGCGGCAAACTTTGAGTGCTGGCCGTTCAGACGTACCAGCAGATGCGCCCGGCGACCCTTTTGAGCTGTCGGCGGCGCAGCGTGGGATCTGGTTCGCCCAGCAGAGTCTGGGCGAGGTCGCGATCAACATCGCCCAGTACGTGGAGCTGGTCGGCCCGGTGGACATCGATACCCTCACCCGGGCGTCGCGCTTCGTCGGCCGCGAAATGGGATCGGGATACCTAGGCCTCGTCGAAACCGATGGTCTGCCCTTGCAGCGTGTGGACGGCAGCATCGATGACACCATCGAATTCGTCGACCTGGTCGATTCCCCCGATGCCGAGACCGCGGCGCAGCGCTGGATGCGCGACGAGTACCGCCGCCCGATTGATCTCCTCCGGGACCGGCTGACCGTCAGCGCCCTTCTGCGCATCAGCACCGACCACTACTACTGGTACATCCGCACCCATCACATCGCGCTCGACGGTTTCGGCGCGATGGCGATGGTGACGCGCATCGCCGAGGTGTACACCGCCCTCGCCTCGGACGACGAGATCCCGCCCGCCAAGGGTGCGGCCTTGCCCGAGATCATCGCCGATGAACGGCGCTACCGGGAATCGGACCGATTCACCAAGGATCGCGAATACTGGGCGGAGCGAACGGCGGATCTGCCTGCCGCGCTCTCGTTGTCGCAGCAACGCGCGGTCCCGGGAGAGTTCTCGCGACTCGCCTCGTCCACGCTTCCCGACGACACCGCGGCGCTTCTCGACGAGGCGGCCCGCGATGCGTCGGGTAGTTCGGCTCCCGCGGTCATCGCGGCGTTTGCGGCGTACCTCGCGCGGATGACCGACAGCGAAGACGTGGTCCTGAGTCTGCCGGTCTCCGCTCGCAACACCGCCAAGCTCCGGCGGGCCGGGGGAATGGTGTCCAACATCGTTCCGATGCGTCTGACCGTCACCCCGTCGACCACCATCGCCGATCTGGTCCGCACCGTCCAGACCGAGCTGACCGGTGCCCTCCGGCGGCAGTTGTACCGGCACGAAGACATGCGTCGTGACATCGGCCAGGGCACCGGGCAACGCGGACTGTTCGGGCCGTCGGTGAATCTCATGATGTTCCACCCGGTGCTGCAGCTCGGCGACGTCGTCGGTCATCTGCACGTCCTGACCACCGGGCCCGTCGAAGACCTGTCCATGAACCTCTATCCAGGGGTCCAGGGATCGAATCTGCGTGTCGACTTCGAAGCCAACCCGCAGACGTACGCCGACGAGGACCTGCAGCGGCACCACCGCAGGTTCACCGACTTCCTCGCCCAGATGTTGCGGGCCGCCCCGGAGACACCCGTCGGGGCGCTCAATCTCGGTTCACCGGCCGAGATCGCCGCCACGATGGTCCAGTGGAACTCGACCGAACATCCGGTGGCGTCGCACGACCTCATCGAGATGTGGAACCGGCAACTCGCAGCACGGCCGGACGCCATCGCGGTGGTCGACGGCGATCGCCGCCTCACATTTGCCGAGTTCGATGCGTGGACGAACAAGCTCGCCCGCCATCTGATCGGCGCCGGCGTGGGCCCGGAGGTTCGCGTGGGCGTTGCGCTTCGGCGCTCTGCCGAGATGTTGGCCGCGCTCTACGCCGTCCTCAAGGCCGGCGGCGCCTACGTGCCGATCGACCCCGATCATCCCAGCTCGCGCATCGCTGATGTCCTGCGGACCGCCGAGCCACTCTGCGTCTTCATCGCGGAATCCGATCGTGCCGTCGTCGACCTCGGTGCGACCGCCACGGTGGATCTGCATGATCTGGATCTGGACGCGCTGCCCGACGGTCAGGTCGACGACGCGGAGCGCATCGCGCCGCTGCGCCCTTCCTCACTGGCCTACGTACTGTTCACCTCGGGCTCGACAGGCAAGCCCAAGGGTGTGGCCGTACCCCATCACAGTGTCGCCAACCAGTTGGATTGGCTCGCAGGGCATTACGAGATCGGGTCGAACGACGTCATCTTGCAGAAGACGCCGACCACCTTCGATGTGTCGGTGTGGGAGCTGTTCGCCCCCACGGTCGGCGCCAGACTTGTCATCGCCGAGCCGGACGGCCACCTCGATCCCGAGTACCTGGCCGGTGTGATCGCGTCCGAGGGGGTCACGGCCACCTCGTTCGTTCCTTCGATGCTTCAGCTCTTCCTCGGTGAGATCGGCCGGATCGAGCCTGGCTCACTGCGTTTGCTCTTGGTCGCCGGCGAAGCGTTCCCGGCCAAGCTCGCGGCTCAGTCACACCAGGCGCTGCCCGGTGTGCAGATCGAAAATTTGTACGGCCCAACAGAATTCACTGTCCACGCGACGTATTCGGCGGTCGACGCCGAGTCGGTGCACACCGTGCCGATCGGCCGCGCGGTGTGGAACTGCCGGGCGTGGGTGCTCGACCGCAGGTTGCGGCCCTGTGTGATCGGTGCTGTCGGTGAGCTGTACCTGTCCGGCGCGCAGGTGGCCCGCGGGTACCTCGGTCGTCCGGACCTGACCGCCGAACGTTTTGTTCCCTGCGTGTTCGGCCCGGACGGTTCGGTCATGTACCGGACCGGGGATCTCGTGCGCTGGTCGGCCGACGGGTCGCTGGAGTATGTGGGACGTAGCGACTTCCAGGTCAAGGTCCGTGGCCTCAGGATCGAGCTCGGCGAGATCGAATCCGCTGTGCTGGCTGACGATTCGGTTCGCGAGACCGTGGTCGTGGTGCACCGCAGTGCCCATGGTCAGCGTCTGGTTGCGTACGTGGTGGGCAGCGGTGTCGACACCGCGCAGTTGATGAACACCGTGCGAGCCCGGGTACCCGAGTACATGGTTCCCGACGCGATCGTCGAACTCCCGCAGATGCCCCTCGGTGCCAGTGGAAAGATCGACCGAAAAGCACTGCCGGAACCTGATTTCAGTGCTCAGACCGTGACGTTCCGTCCGCCGACCACCGACAAGGAACGTGCGATCACCGACCTGGTCGCAGACCTGCTCGGTCAGCCCCGTGTCGGACTCGACGACTCGTTCTTCGGTCTCGGCGGCGACAGCATCATGTCGATCCAGTTGGTGTCGCGTGCGCGGGCGATCGGCCTGCACTTCTCATCACGAGAGGTGTTCGAGCACAAGACGATCGGTGAACTGGCCGAGGTCGCCCGGGAAGAGAGCTCGACCGTGGTCGCCGAGGAACTCGACGGCGGCGGGGTGGGCGAGGTCGCCCTGACCCCGATCATGAGCTGGATGGCGCAGGAACCGGCGGCCGTCGGTCCGTACTCCCAGTCCGTTGTGGTCTCCGCTCCTGAGCCCTTCGACGTCGAAGTCCTCCGTCAGGCCCTTGCCGGCGTCCGGCGGCACCATGATGTGCTGCGGTCGCGACTGACGTTCGGCGACAACGGACTACGCCATGTGATCGCACCGGCGGAAGACTCGTCCGAGGTGCCCGTCGACGAGATCGCCGTTGCCGCGTCGCGGGGTTCGTCGGCGTTCGACGATGCGATGGAGACGGCGGCAATTGCCGCGACCGATGCTCTCGATCCCGAATCCGGCCGCGTCATGTCCGTCACGGTTGTCGAGGCACCCTCTGGCGCGGACTCCGAGCGGCGACTGCTGATCGTTCTGCATCACCTCGCCGTCGACGGCGTCTCGTGGCGCATCCTGCTACCCGATCTCGCGACGGCATGGGCTCAGATCTCCTCGGGAGAGCCGGTTCGGCTCGATCCGGTGGGCACATCGATGCGCCGGTGGGCTCATGGTCTGAAGGAGCTGGCGGGCGATCCGGCACTTCTCGACGAACTCGATCACTGGCGGTCCGTGGCGTCGGCAACCGACAACCCCAGTCTGACGGTTCAGCCCGATCGGGATCTGGTCCGAACCCTCAAGCACCGGGAGCTCGTGCTCTCGCCCAAGTTGACCGACACGTTGCTGACCCGCGTGCCCCAGGCATTCCACGGTGGCGTGAACGACGGACTGCTGGCCGCATTCGCGTTGGCCGCGACCCACTGGCTGCGGGGACGCGGCGAGTCGGCGACCTCTCTCGTCGTCGCATTGGAGGGCCACGGCCGAGAGGAAGAGCTACTGCCCGGCGCCGACCTGTCGCGCACGGTCGGCTGGTTCACCACCCTGTACCCGGTGCTCCTGACCACCGACGGAATCGACGTCGACGACGCGCTTGCGGGTGGGCAATCCGCGGGCGATCTGGTCAAGGCGGTGAAGGAGCAGCTCGCCGGCGTCCCGCGGCGCGGCGTCGGCTACGGTCTGCTCCGCTACCTCAATGACCAAGGCGCAGAAGCTCTCTCGGACGCTCCCGACCCGGCTATCACCTTCAACTATCTCGGACGCCTGGCAGGAACCGACGGATCTGGTCCTTGGGTCCCCGACGGCGAGAAGGCGATTCGCGGCACCCGTGGTGCGGCCGTGCCGGTGCGCACGGCTCTCGACGTCAATGCCATGGTGACCGAGTCGGCGTCCGGACCACAGCTGTCGGCGACCATCGACTACCCCGCTTCGGTTCTCGACGACG
Organism: Williamsia sp. DF01-3; assembly: GCF_023051145.1. Taxonomy (NCBI): domain Bacteria; kingdom Bacillati; phylum Actinomycetota; class Actinomycetes; order Mycobacteriales; family Nocardiaceae; genus Williamsia; species Williamsia sp. DF01-3. The sequence goes on along the minus strand of NZ_JALKFS010000005.1, from coordinate 4,313,153 downwards.
AGTCGGTGGACCGCCTCATCGAGTTGTGGCACCGTGCTCTGGAATCCATTGCGCTGCACTCGGTCTCGCCGGGAGCGGGTGGTCTGACGCCGTCGGACCTCGAGCTGGTTGACGTGCGGCAGGGTCAGATCGACGAGATAGAGCGGCGTTTCGACGACATCGCCGACATCTGGCCACTCACCCCGTTGCAGAACGGGCTGCTGTTCCACGCCGAATTGGCCGCAGGTGATGTGGATGTCTATGCGGCACAGATGGTCCTGGATCTGACCGGGGTGGATCCCGAGCGGATGCGGCGCAGTGCCGAGTCTCTGATCGCGCGACACCCGAACCTGCGCAGTGCATTCATGACGGACTCCGAGGGTGCCGCGGTGGCGGTCATCCCGTCGGAGGCGCCGACGCCCTGGACCGACCACGATCTGGCCGGACTGGACCCGGCCGACCGTGAGGCCCGGCTGGCCGAGCTCACCCACGCCGAGCGCATCATGCCTTTCGCGATGGACCGGCCGCCGCTGATCCGCTTCACGCTGATCCGGCAGAGCGATTCGGTCCACCGGTTCGTGGTGACGCTGCATCACATCCTGCTCGACGGCTGGTCGATGCCGATCTTCATGACCGATCTGTTGGCCATCTATCAGGCCGGCGGTAGTGCGCAGACCCTGATCTCGCCGCGCCCGTACCGGAATTACCTGGCGTGGCTGCAATCCCAGTCACCTCAGGAGTCGCTGGCCGCATGGTCGCGCGCTCTCGGCGGTATCGACGAACCGACCCTGCTCTTCCCGGGCGCCGACACCCACGGCGCAGGTCAGGTGCCGCGTCAGGTGGATGTCGTGCTCGACGAGACGTTGTCGACGAGGTTGACCGAGTTCGTCCGTGAATCCGGGGTGACCGTCAACAACGTCCTCCAGACCGCTTGGGCGCTGGTGCTCGCCCGCCTGACCGGCCGCGACGACATCGTCTTCGGGACCACGGTGTCGGGACGGCCTCCGCAGGTGGCCGGCATCGAATCGATGCTCGGCCTGTTCATCAACACCTTGCCAGTGCGGATCCAGCTCGAAGCGGCCGCCGACCTCGGCAGGCTGATCAAACGTGTTGCGCAGGAACAGGCTGAGTTGCTCGACCATCACACGGTCGGCCTCGCCGAGATCCTGGGCGAGACAGATGTCGATTCGTTGTTCGACACCATGATGGTCTACGAGTCCTACCCACTCGACCGGACTGCGCTGACCGCAGCTGCGGACATCGACGGGATGCGGGTCGACCACGCAGATGTCCTCGACGCCACGCACTACCCGCTGACCCTGATCGCCATGTCCGATCCGGGTCTGCGACTGTCGGCGAAGTACCTCCCGGGCATCGTGGAGCGCGAGCAGGCCGAAGCGATCCTGGACATGATGGTCCGGGTGCTCGGACAGGTTGCTGCCGACACCGGTGTGCGTGTGGGCGATGTCGACATCCTCGATGCCGACCAGCGAGCCGAACTACTGGGTCAGAGCGGTGTCGGAACCACCGGCCTCGCGACGTTGCCGGAACTCCTCGAAGCAGCGGTGGCAGCGGCGGGTGAACGCGATGCCGCGGTCTCGCCGGCCGGGTCGATCACCTACCGCGAGCTGGACGAGCGATCGAATGCCCTTGCGCGTCTTCTGATCTCCCGGGGGATCGGGCCGGAACAGATCGTCGCTCTGGGCATGGGCCGCTCCATCGACTTCATGGTGGGGCTGTGGGCGGTCGCCAAGACCGGGGCGGGTTACCTGCCGGTGGACATGCGCTACCCGGCCGAACGCATCGAGCACATGCTGCGTGACTCCGCGGCGGTGTACGGCCTGTCCACCTCGGCGTGGCGTGCAGAACGTCCCGACACCGTCGAGTGGCTTGAGCTCGATTCGGACGAGGCCATCGCGGTGGTCGCAGAACAGTCGACTGCCGTGTTGAGCGACGGCGAACGCATCGCACCGATCCGCGTGGCCAACACGGCATACATGATCTATACCTCGGGAACCACGGGAGTGCCCAAGGGTGTGACCGTCACCCACGGTGGTCTCTCGAACCTGCTGAACGAACAAGCGGATCGTTTTGTCCTGACCGAGCACTCGCGCACACTGCACTTCGCGTCGCCGAGCTTCGACGCCTCCGTGCTGGAGGTGCTGCTCGCGCTCGCCAACGGCTCGACCATGGTGATCGCGCCGACCGAGGTATATGGCGGCGACGAACTGCACGACTTCCTGGCCCAGTACGGGGTCACCCACGGCTTCATCACCCCGGCAGCACTGGCCTCGGTGGATCCGGCCGGACTCGACGCATTCGAATCGGTTGTCGTCGGCGGCGAGGCGTGCCCGCCTGAGCTGGTCGATCGATGGGCACCAGGCCGCCGCATGTTCAACGGCTACGGCCCCACCGAGACAACATGTTTCGCCGACATAGCCGGACCCATGCAGCCGGGTGAACGCATCACCATCGGTTCGCCGGTCCGCGGCCTGACGTCGCTGATCCTCGACAACCGCTTGCAACCGGTACCCGTCGGAGTCGACGGCGAGCTCTACCTCAGTGGGCCGGCGATGGCGCGTGGGTATCACCGCAGGCCGTCGCTGACCGCTGACCGGTTCATCGCCAACCCCCACGGCGAGCCGGGTGCGCGGATGTACCGCACCGGCGACGTCGTCCGGTGGGTCCGGCGTGATGACCGACTCGAGGTCGAGTACATCGGCCGCAGCGATTTCCAGGTGAAGGTTCGTGGCTTCCGCATCGAGCTGGGTGAGATAGATGCGGCACTCGCTGCACATCCGGGGATCGACTTCGCGGCAACCTCGGGCGCCGAACTGCCCTCCGGTGTGACGGCGCTGGTCTCACATGTGCTTGCCTCACAACCGCTGGACGCCAGGGAGGTTCGCGAGTTCGTCGGGCAGCGTTTGCCGTCGCACATGGTGCCGAGCGCAATCGTGTTCCTCGACGAGATCCCGTTGACTCGTTCGGGAAAGCTCGATCGTGCCGCCCTGCCCGAAGCCGACCTCGAGGCGTTGATCGGTGGCGGGGCCGAGCCGTCCACGGACACCGAGCGCGCTCTCGTGGACATCTTCGCCGAGGTCCTCGGATTGCCCTCGATCGGTGTCGGTGACTCCTTCTTCGATCTCGGTGGCAACTCACTCGTCGCCACCAAGGCGGTCGCCCGCATCAGCAGCCTCGTCGGTCGGCGTGTTGCGGTGCGCGAGATCTTCGAGAACCCGACCGTCGAGTCGCTGGCCGCACGACTCGACCAGACCGACCCCGGTACTGCGGGCCAGGACGCCACGCCGGCGCTGGTGCCGGGGATCGCCGGCGAACGGCCGCCACTGTCGTTGTCGCAGCAGGCCATGTGGTTGCTCAACCGCATGGATGCAGGCTCGCCCGCGTACAACATCGTGCTGCCCCTCACGCTGAATGGCGCGCTGGACATCGGCGCGCTGCGTGCGGCGATGGGCGATGTACTCGAACGCCAGCAGTCGCTGCGGACGATCTTCCCGGATACGCCGGACGGTCCGTACCAGCGAGTGCTGCCACTGTCAGAAGCAACAGTCGATCTCGAGCCCGTCGACGTGGCCGACACCGATGCGATGTTCGCTGCCGCAACCGAGTTCGCGGGCAACGGCTTCGACGTCACCGCCGAGCCGCCTGTGCGCGCCCGGTTGCTGCGGTCCGGCGACGACCACCTGCTCATCGTGATCGTCCACCACATCGTCGCCGACGGCGCGTCGATGGCACCACTGGCCCGTGACCTGGTCATCGCGTACGCAGCCCGCAGCTCTGGATCCGAACCTCACTTCGAGGCACTGCCGTTGCAGTACACCGACTTCGCCGCATGGCAACGCGATGTACTCGGTTCGCCTGACGATCCGGCGACAACGGCAGGCAAGCAGCTCGAGTTCTGGCGGTCGACGCTGGCCGGTGTTCCAGAGGTCATCGAACTGCCGCTGGACCGTCCGCGCCCGATGCGCCGGGAGATGCAGGGTGGCGCTGTGCCACTGGAGATCCCGGCGGACATCGTGGGATCCCTCAACGAACTGGCCCAACGCAACCAGGCGTCGCTGTTCATGGTGGTGCACTCACTCGTCGCTACACTGCTTGCCCGGCTGTCCAATTCAGACGACATCACGGTCGGTACCCCTGTCGGAGGCCGCGACCACGCCGACCTCGAACCGCTTGTGGGGATGTTCGTCAACACTGTTGTCCTGCGCACCCGGGTTGACGCCGGCGACCGCTTCGACGACCTCTTGTCGCGCGTTCGCGCCGCTGATCTGGAAGCGTTCGCCAACGACGACATCCCGTTCGAGAACGTTGTCGGTGCTCTCGTGCCCAAGCGGCAGAGCTCGCATTCACCGTTGTTCCAGGTGCTGCTCTCATTCGAGAACAACGAGACAGCGAGGGTGGATCTGCCCGGACTGAGCGTCGGTGTCGTCTCGGACATGGCCACCGGCGCGAAGTTCGACCTCACCTTCACCCTCGACGACAAGACAGTCGGTGACACCGGTGAACGCACCCTGACGGGCCGGATCACCTATGCGAGTGACGTTTTCGATCACGACACCGTCGCGACCATCGCCGAGCGCCTGGTGATCCTCGCGCGCGCCCTTGCAGAGGACTCCGCGGCCGTGGTCGGCGATGTGGACATCCTCACCGAAGCGGAGCGGCTGGACTCCGAACCCGCTTTCGAGTCGGAGCCCGAGCCGACGAGGTACACGGCGCGCGACCTCGCAGCGCTCCTCGCCGCGGCTGTCGACATCGACCCCGATGCGGTCGCCGTGGATCACGACGGCACACGGATCACCTACCGCGAGTTCAACGAACGCTTCTCGCAGCTGTCGGGTCCGCTGACCGAGCGGGGTATGGATTCCGACGCCATCGCCTCGGTGGTGCTCAGTGGACTGGTTCCGACGATCATGCTGGCGCCCGAGGGCTTTGCCACTGTCTTGGACACCGTCATCGCCGACGCTGCGCGTTTGGTGGGCGGCCGCTCGCTCGAGCGTTACCGCACGACAACGGCGCCCGCGGCAGACAGCACAGCCGGGTCGGAGCAGGGTCGGGTCGCCACGCCGCTGACCGAGTGGGATGAGCGTGTTCGCGAACATCCGGGTGCACTCGCCGTGCGCAGCCCCGAGGCGTCATACACCCGTCTCGAACTCGACCAGAGCGCCAATCGTCTTGCCCGCGAATTGATGTCACGAGGCATCGGTCCCGACGACGTGGTGGGCCTGCTCACCCCACGGTCGGCGAACTGGGTGCTGGGCATGCTCGCCGCCTGGAAGGCGGGCGCGGCATACCTGCCTCTGGACCCGGGTGCACCTGCCGAACGGGCCGGCTCGGTCATCGAGGACACCGGCGCCACGGTGGTGGTCGCCAGTCAGAACGCCATCACGGACGAACTCCGCACCCGGATCGCGGCGACCGGTGCGCTCCTGATCGAACTGGGCGACAGCGCGACCGAGGAACGGCTGCGGCGGCTGGATGCCACATCGCTACCGGACCGCTGGACAGAACCCGGCGCCGTCAGTCGACTGGGTTACGTCATCACCACGTCTGGATCGACCGGCAGGCCCAAGCCGACTCTCGTACCCGCGGCCGGACTGCTCAACATGTGGAACTGGTATCGCGGCCAGGTCACGTTCGGGGACGGTGACACCGTCCTGATCGCGTCATCGCCGCGATTCGACATGACGCAGAAGAACATCTGGCTCGCACTGCGGGTCGGTGGTGTCATCCGCTTGGCGACAGAGGGATTCGATCCCGAGGAGATCCTCGGCATCATCGCGTCCGAGAAGATCGACCTGTTCAACGTCGCCCCCAGTGCGCTCGAGCTCCTGGTGGAGCTCGACGAGCACCGGGTCGTCACCAGCATCGCCAACGTCACTGCCGGCGGTGAGGTCCTACCGCCGCGGGCTTACCGGACCTTGCTGGGCACCGACACGCACCTGCTGTCCACGTACGGGCCGACCGAGACGGCAGCCACCAGCTCGGCGACGGCCGTCGAGATGGCCGACTACCCACCGAATGTCGGCGACGAGGCCCGCGACATCGGCCCGATCACATTGGGACGGTCCATCCCGAACGTGACCCACAAGGTTCTCGACGGACGGCTGCGGCCGGTTCCGGTCGGAGTGGTCGGCGAGTTGTACATCGGCGGGATCGCTCCCGCCCGCGGGTACGGCGGCATGTTCGACACCACCGCAGCGCGTTTCGTCGCCGACCCCTACGGCAAACCCGGCGCACGGATGTACCGCACCGGTGACCTGGTCCGCCGGCTACCGAACGGTGACGCGCAGTTCATCGGCCGCAGCGACTTCCAGGTGAAGGTGCGCGGACTGCGTATCGAACTGGGGGAGATCGAGTCCGCACTGACAGCGATCCCCGGAATCCGGCAGGCCGTGGTCTCCGCGCACGGCGAGTCATCCGACCGTCGGCTCGCGGCCCATGTCGCAGGCTCTGCCGACCTCGATGCCGGCGAGATCAGGGCCGCGCTCGGCAAGGTGCTGCCCGACTACATGGTCCCCGAGGCCATCGTGATCCTCGATGCCCTGCCGCTGAACCCGAACGGCAAGGTGGACCGAAAGGCTCTGCCCGAACCCGAATTCGGGCAAACTCCCGAAGAGTCGTTCGTCGCGCCGCGCACGCCGCTGGAGGAGATCATCGCCGGCGTGTTCGCCGACGCGGTCGGCGCCGAACGGATCAGCGCAACGGCGTCCTTCTTCGAGCAGGGCGGCAACTCGCTGAGCGCAGCGCGGCTCGCCACCCGACTCTCCGATGCCCTCGGCACAGCCGTCGGTCTGCGCGACGTCTTCGAGAAGCAGAGTCCCGCCGAGCTCGCAGAGTTGATCGAACAGCGCCGCACCGACGGTGTGGTCGCGACGGGCCGAGCCCCGGCCCGATTCGTGAAGCCCGAAGGCCCCACGCCCGAACGCATTCCGTTGTCCTTGGCGCAGCAACGGCTCTGGTTCATCAACCGCTACGACCAGGAGTCGGGCGCCTACAACATCCCGATGACGTTGTTGCTCACCGGAGATCTCGATGTGGAGGCGATGGGCGCTGCCCTCGTCGACCTCGTCGAACGGCAGCAGGTCATCCGGACGATCTACCCCGAGAGCCCCGAGGGGCCGGAACAGCGCATCATCCCGATCATGGACGCGCTGCCGCCGTTGCGTCTCGATTCGATTCCGCAGGGCGAGGTGTGGGAGCGACTACAGGCGTTCGCCCGTATCGGTTTCGACGTCACCAAGACCGTGCCGTTCCGGGCGGCTCTCTGGCGGATCGAACCGGAATCGCCGAAGCCGGGCGCAGCCGAAGAGCACCTGCTGGTGATCGTCGTGCACCACATCGCCTCGGACGGTCTGTCGATGCGGCCTCTGGCCACCGACCTGCTGACCGCCTACCAGGCTCGCCGTGAAGGCCGCGCGCCCGGTTGGGAACCGCTGGAGGTCCAGTACGCCGACTTCGCGATCTGGCAGCAGCAGAACTTCGGCAGCGGTGCCGCGCCGGACAGCCTGGCGACGACCCAGCTCGACTTCTGGCGGGAGAACCTCGCCGGACTGCCCGAGGTCATCGGGCTGCCCACCGACCGCCCGCGTGCCAACACGCGCAGCGGTGTCGGGGCCAGCCACCTGTTCTTCGTGCCGCCGGGCCTCCACAACCGCGTCGTGGCGCTCGCCGGTGCCCACGGCCTCTCGAACTTCATGGTCATCCACGCCGCCCTGGCGGTGATGCTCGCCCGTTCCGGAGCGGACAACGATGTCGCCCTGGGTACCCCGATCGGCGGACGCGGAGCCCCTGAGCTCGACGCGCTGGTCGGCATGTTCGTCAACACACTCGTGTTGCGTACACAGGTACCGCTGGACCGGACCGTCGCCGACTTCCTGACCGAGGTGCGCACGCAGGACCTCGACGCGTTCGTCCACAGCGATGTGCCCTTCGAGCAGATCGTCGACGCGCTCACACCGCACCGGTCGACGGCCCACACCCCGCTCATCCAGGTCATCTTCGGGCTGAACAACAATGCCCGTCCGATCCTCGACGTGGAAGGCCTCACGGTGACCCCGGGTGCGGTGGACACCGAGTTCAGCAAGTTCGACCTCGCCTTCGAGCTCACCGAGCAGTGGGATGACGACGGGAAACCTGCCGGCATGGCGGGCTTCCTCGGCTACGCCACCGACATCTTCGACGGTTCCACGGCCGCGTCGCTGACAGAACGTCTCGTCCGGGTGCTGGAGGGAATGGTCGCCGATCCCGGTGCGGTACTGGGCGAGATCCCGTTGCTCGATGACCAGGCGATGGCCGATCTGGTACCGGTCCGAGGCGTCGATCCGGTGCCGCCTGCCACGCTCGGCGAGCTGCTCGATGCCGCCGTGGACATGAACCCCAACGGTGTCGCGCTCGTGTGCGGCGGGCAGAGCATGACCTACCGGGACCTCGACGATCGCTCCAATCGTCTTGCACGCGAGTTGATCTCGCGTGGTCTCGGCCCCGAAGACGTGGTTGCGCTGGGCATCACCCGCAGCATCGAATCGGTGCTCGCGGTCTGGGCGGTGGCTCGTTCGGGTGCCACCTTCGTTCCCGTCGACCCGAATTACCCGGCCGATCGCGTGGAGCACATGCTGACCGATTCGGGTGCGACGATCGGTCTCACCAGGCGGGTTGATGCCGTCAGATTGCCGCAGACCATTGCCTGGCTCGACATCGACGACCCGGTCCTGCACCGTCACCCTGCCGGCCGCATCGGCGCCGACGAGCGCCGCGGTCCGGTCCTCACGGCCAATTGCGCATACATCATCTACACCTCGGGTACCACCGGAAAGCCCAAGGGCGTCGAGGTGACCCACGGCGGGCTGGCTGCGTTCAACGCCGAGCAGCATCGTCGTTACAACACCGACAGCAACTCGCGCACACTGCATTTCGCCTCGCCGAGCTTCGACGCATCGATCCTCGAGTTGCTGCTGGCGGCCGGGGCGGGCGCCACGATGGTGATCGTGCCTGCTGGTGTCTACGGCGGCGAGGAACTGCGAGAACTGCTCGCCGACAACCGCGTGACACACGCCTTCATCACTCCGTCCGCGCTGGCGTCGGTGGACCCGACCGAGCTGCCGCACTTCTCCGACGTGGTCGCAGGCGGCGAAGCCGTCCCGAGTGACCTGGTGGACCGTTGGGCTCCTGGCCGTCGCCTCTACAACGGTTACGGTCCGACCGAGACCACGATCATGACGAACATCAGCGATCCGATGGTGCCGGGTGAACCGGTCACCATCGGCGGCCCCGTCGCCGGTGTCGAAGCGCTTGTCCTCGACGGTCGCCTACGTCCTGTCCCCGCCGGCGTGCCGGGGGAGCTGTACATCAGTGGACCGGGTGTCTCGCGTGCCTACCGTGGTCGACCCGACCTCACCTCACATCGGTTCGTGGCCAATCCCTATGCCGGCGAAGGCGTCCGCATGTACCGCACCGGCGACGTGGTGCGGTGGGTGGAGGTGGCCAAGCCAGACGGCCGGACCGTCTTCGAGATCGCCTACATGGGTCGATCCGATCAGCAGGTCAAGGTCCGCGGCTTCCGGATCGAACTGGGCGAGATCGACGCGGTACTGGCAGGACACCCGGCCGTGGACTTCGCGGTGACGATCGGTGTGGACGGACCGAGTGGCGACACGGCTCTGGCGGCATACGTCAAACCCACCTCGGGCAGCACCATCGATGCCCGCGACCTGGCCGACTACGCCGGGGGATTCCTGCCGAAGTTCATGGTGCCGTCGTCGATCGTGATCCTCGACGAGGTCCCGCTGACTCCGGTCGGGAAACTGGACAAACGTGCACTTCCCGCCCCCGAGTTCCGCGGCGCCACGGGCGAACACCGTGAACCCTCGACTCCGATGGAGCACGCTGTGGCGGCTGCGTTCGCAGACGTCCTCGGAGTCGACACCGTCGGCGCCGACGACTCCTTCTTCGAACTCGGCGGCAATTCGCTGGCCGCCACCCGCGCCATCGCCAGGATCAACGAGATCCTGGGTGTGCGTCTGGGCGTACGGATCCTGTTCGATTCGCCGGTGGTGGCGGACCTCGCCGAAGCGATCGGTGCCTCGCCCGATCTCGACGGCATGCCGATCCGGCCGCTCACCCCGCAGAAACGGCCGGACCGGATCCCGCTGTCGCTTGCGCAGCAACGGATGTGGTTCGTCAACCGGCTCAACCCCGATGCAGCCGACTACAACATCCCGCTCGGTCTGCGGCTGCGGGGCTCTCTCGACGAGAGCTCTCTGACCGCCGCCCTGATGGACGTGATCGAGCGCCAGGAGATCCTGCGTACGGTCTACCCCGACTCGGTGCAGGGCCCGTATCAGAAGATCCTTCCCGTCTCGGAGGCTGTGCCGCAGCTGATCACCCGCACGGTGGGTTCCGAGGACGAATTGCTCCAGATGTGCGTCGAACTCGCCACCGAGGGATTCGACGTCACCGCGGCGCCGCCGCTGCGGGCGATGCTGCTCGAGATCGCTCCCGACGACCATGTGGTGCTGCTGGTCATCCACCACATCGCAGCAGACGGGTCGTCCCTGGTCCCGCTGGCCACCGACCTGATGACCGCGTACACCGCGCGGGTTGCCGGTGCGGCTCCTGCCTTCCGGCCGCTGAGTGTGCAGTACGCCGACTACGCGATCTGGCAACGCGGCGTGATGGGGTCTGAGGACGACCCGGATTCGCTTGCGTCACGGCAGATCTCGTTCTGGCGTGAGCACCTCGCGGGAATGCCCGAGCTGCTCGACCTGCCGACCGACCGGCCGCGTACCGACAAGCGGTCGGTTGCCGGTGGCGAGGTCACGTTCACCATTCCCGCCGAACTGCAGGCACAGCTGCAGGCTCTGGCTCGCGAGAACGACACCACCATGTTCATGGTGGTGCACGCCGCGTACTCGATCCTGCTCGCCCGGTTGAGCGGCTCGGACGACGTCGCCGTCGGCACGCCCACCGCCGGCCGGAACGCCTCGGCGGTCGACGGACTGGTCGGCATGTTCGTCAACACGCTGGTGTTGCGCAACACCGTCGACATGTCTTCGTCTTTCGTGTCCACCCTCGCCGCGGCGAAGTCGGCCGACCTCGCCGCGTTCAACAACGCCGACCTGCCGTTCGAGCAGGTTGTCGAGGCCGTGGCCCCCACCCGTTCGCGGAAGTACGCGCCGCTGGTCCAGGCGATGCTCACCATGCAGAACATCGAGGTGCCGACGGTGACCCTGCCGGGTCTCGAGGTGAGTGGGCTCGACTCACCGATCCGGTACGTCAAATCCGATCTGGGCCTGACGGTGTCGGAGAACTTCGGCGCCGACGGCCGAGGCCGCGGGATCGACGCGATCCTCGACTACGCCGTCGACATCTTCGACGAGTCGACCGTGCAGACGATGGCCGAGCGCTTCCTCGCTGTGCTGACCGCCATCACCGACGACCCCGAGGTCCCCGTCGGCGACATCGAGATCCTGACCGAAGCCGAGCGTTCGGCGATGGGTGGATCGACGTCGGCAGACGAGGCGGCAGGGTTCGGTTCGGCACTGTCCGACCTGAAGGGCAAGTCACTCGCCGAGCTGCTCGCCACCGCCGCACGGATCAACCCTGATGGCATCGCGTTGTCGCACAACGGAACCGATGTGACCTACGGCGCATTGCATGCGAAGTCGACCGAACTGGTCGCAACGCTGGCGGCCGTGGGCGTTGGGCCCGAAGCTGCCGTCACGGTCGCTTTGTCCACACTGCTTCCGGGGCTGCTCGAAGGCGCGGCAGCAGAAGGTTTCGCCGAGCAGTTCGCGGGGATGCTCGCCTCGGTGATCGCCGAGTCGGGCTCTGCCGCCGATCAGGGCGAGCCCACGCTGGCGCGGTTGTTCGAAGCGCAGGTGGAGCGCACCCCCGACGCCCGAGCACTGGTGTTCGAGGACGCGACGCTGAGCTACGCGGAATTCTCCGGGCGGGTCAGTGCCCTTGCGCGCCATCTGATCGCGGCCGGGGTGGGACCGGAAGTGCATGTCGCCCTGGCGATGCCCCGTTCGTTCGAGCTCTTGATCGGGATGTACGCCGTCATCGAGGCCGGCGCGTCGTACGTGCCGATCGACCTGGCGAACCCCGTCGACCGGATCGCCTACGTGCTCGACAGCAGCAACCCGAAGATGGTGCTCACCACCTCCGGCACCGGGTTCGAGATCCCGGAGGGGACAGCGGCCGATCCCGACATCCTGGTGATCGATGACCTCGAACTCGATGGCTACGCCACCGGACCCATCACCGATGAGGAACGGACCGCACCGCTTCGAGGCGACAACACCGCCTACGTCATCTACACCTCGGGATCCACCGGACGTCCCAAGGGCGTGGCGGTCAGCCATCGCTCGATCGTCAACCGGCTGCTGTGGATGCAGGCCGAGTACTCCCTGACGGCCGACGACGTGGTGATGCAGAAGACGCCTGCGACGTTCGACGTGTCGGTGTGGGAGTTCTTCTGGCCCTTGCAGGTCGGCGCAACACTTGTCATCGCCATACCCGATGGTCACCGCGATCCCGACTACCTGCGCCGACTGATCGCCGAACGTGGCGTCACCACGCTGCATTTCGTGCCGTCGATGCTCTCGGTGTTCCTCGCCGAGGCCGACAGCGCCTCGCTGGCGGGTCTCACGCGGGTCTTCGCCAGCGGTGAAGCGCTGCCGCCGGCCACGGCGGCGCGGTTCGCCAAGCTCACCGACGCCGGGCTGCACAACCTCTACGGACCGACCGAGGCAGCAGTCGACGTCACCTATCACCAGTACACCGCCGACGACGTGAACGTGGTCCCCATCGGACGTCCGGTGGCGAACACGGGCGTTCACGTTCTCGACGCCCGTCTACGGCCGGTGCCACCGAACGTCTCCGGCGAGCTGTACCTCACCGGTGTCCAGTTGGCCCGGGGTTATGTGGGGCGGCCAGATCTGAGCGCAGACCGTTTCGTGGCGGACCCGATGGCCCGCGGCGAGCGGATGTACCGGACGGGCGACCTCGTCCGCAGGCGTACCGACGGTGAACTCGAGTACATCGGCCGTACCGACTTCCAGGTGAAGCTGCGCGGCCTGCGGATCGAGCTGCCGGAGATCGAAGCCGCACTGACCGATGACGAGTCGATCGCCGACGCCGTTGTGGTGGTGGTGGACGTGGCCGACGACAAACACCTCGTCGCCTACGTGGTGGCCGAACCCGGACAATCCGTCGACAACACCGACCTGCTGCGGCTACTGCGTGACCGGCTGCCCGCCTACATGGTGCCCAGCGCCATCATGGAATTGGACGCGTTCCCGCTCACCGCGAACGGCAAGCTCGACCGCAAGGCTCTGCCCGAGCCCGAATTCATGGACAGTGCAGCGGAGTACATTGCTCCGCGTACGGCGGCCGAGGAAGCCGTTGCCAAGGTCTTCGGCGACATCGCCAAGCGGCCACAGGTCAGTGCCACGGACTCGTTCTTCGACATCGGCGGAACCTCGCTGGGCGCCACCCGCGTGGCCGCCCGGGTGCAGGCAGCACTCGGCATCGAGATCAGCGTGCGAGACATCTTCGACCACCCGACTGTCGCCGAGTTGGCTGAGCTGACCACCTCGCGTTCCGGTGGAGCGCAGGCACGGCCCGAACTGGCCCCGAGGCCGCGGCCCGAACGGATCCCGCTGTCGCTCGCGCAGTCGCGGATGTGGTTCATCAACCAGTTCGACACCAGCTCGCCCGCATACAATCTGCCGCTCCCGCTGCGGTTGTCCGGCGAACTCGATGTCGACGCGCTGCGCACCGCGATCGTCGACGTCGCCGAACGTCACGAGTCGTTGCGCACCACGTTCCCCGACACCGCCGATGGTCCGTACCAGCTCATCCATCCAGTGGACGAGGCGGTCGCCGGGATCTTCCACGAGGTGGAGGTACGGTCCGATCCAGAGGCGATCGCCGATGAACTGAGGCGCCACGCGATCGCCGGGTTCGATGTGACAACCGAACTCCCGATGCGAATCGTGTTGTTGCACATCAGCGAAACCGAACACATCCTGATGCTCGTCGCTCATCACATCGCCGCAGACGGTGCGTCGATGGCCCCGCTCTTCGGCGATCTGGTGCTCGCCTACGAGGCGCGCCGGGCAGGGAAGGCCCCGGACTACACCCCGTTGGCCGTCCAGTACGCGGACTTCTCGATCTGGCAGCGCGAAGTCCTCGGAGACGAGAAGGACGCCGGCTCGGTCGCCGCGGAACAGATCGGCTACTGGCGAAAGACGCTCTCCGGCTTGCCGGAATCGGTGGAGCTCCCCACCGACAGGCAGCGCCCGGCCATGCAGTCGCTCCGCGGCGCCGCACTGCCGTTCACCGTCGCGCCGTCGGTCAGGGAGTCGCTGCAGCGTGTCGCGCGGTCTCACGACGTCAGCATGTTCATGCTGATGCACGCCGCGCTGGCGGTGCTCATCGAGCGGTTGACCGGTGAGGCCGACATCGCCATCGGTACCCCGATCGCCGGTCGAGGCGAAGAAGCCCTCGATCCATTGGTCGGCATGTTCGTCAACACCGTGGTGCTACGGGCCGAGGTTGATCCAGAGGTGAGTTTCGTCGATCTGCTCGCGCAGGTCCGAGCCGCCGACATCGACGCGATGGCCCACGGGGACATCCCGTTCGAGCGCCTCGTCGAGGTGCTCGACGTCCATCGCTCCACCGCGCACCATCCGCTGTTCCAGATCGCGCTGTCGTTCGACAACAACGAGGCACCAGAACTCACCCTGCCGGGTCTGAAGGTGTCGCCGGTCCGCGCCGACTTCGACGTCGCCAAGTTCGACCTGCAGTTGTCGATCGGTGACAACGACGAGCCCGGTGCGCCGATCAATGCCGTCTTCACCTATGCGACAGACCTTTTCGACGAGTCGTCGATCAACACGTTCGCCGAGCGGTTCGTGCGCATCCTCGAAGCTGTCGCCGTCGACCCCGACGTGGTCGTCAGTGACGTCGACGTGTTGAGTGACACCGAACTCGCCGATCTGACCTCCGTTCGTGGCCCCGAGGGTGTCGAACCCCAGACCCTGCCCGACCTCCTCGCACGAGGGGTCGAGGCCAACCCGGCGGGCGTCGCGGTGTCCTACCGTGGCCAGACGCTCACCTACCAGGCTCTCGACCAGCTCACCAACCGCCTCGCCCGGCGGCTCATCGAACTCGGTGCCGGTCCGGAGACCGTGGTGGCACTCGGTGTCCGCCGATCGATGAGCTCGATCATCGGCACGTGGGCGATCGCGAAGACCGGCGCGGTGTATCTGCCGATCAACCTCGACTACCCGCTCGAGCGGATCGTGGAGATGATCCAGGACTCGGGTACGGCGTTCGGTCTGACCGTGCTCGGCGACGACGAGGCGCTGCCCGCCTCCGTCGACTGGTATGACCTCGACGAACTCGACGCGCAGACCGGCGACCGCTCCAAAGCCGTTGTCACCGACTCCGATCGGCTGTCGCCGCTTCGCATCGACCACCCCGCGTACCTCATCTACACGTCGGGTTCGACAGGGAAGCCGAAGGCTGTGGTGGTGACCCACCACGGGCTCGCCAACCTCGCCACCGACGTGCGCGAACACTACGACGTCACCACCTCGTCGCGCTTCCTGCACGTGGCCTCACCGAGCTTCGACACATCGGTCGGCGAATTGCTGGCAGCATTCACCGCCGGCGCAACACTGATCGTGTCGCCGCAGGACGTGTTCGGCGGTAGCGAGCTCGCAGAGCTGATCCATACCGAACGCATCACCAATGTGGTGATGACCCCGACCGCTCTGATGACCGTCGACCCGGCCGGGCTCGACACGGTGCATTCGGTGGTGGTCGGCGGAGACATCTGTCCGCCAGAGCTCACCGAACGCTGGTCCGGTGCACTGCGAAATGCGTACGGCCCCACCGAGGCCACGGTCATCGTCACGATCACCGCGCCGTTGTCCGCGGGCTCCAAGGTCACCATCGGATCGCCGCTGCGTGGCGTCACCACTCGCATCCTCGACTCCCGGTTGCGTGTGGTTCCCCGTGGTGTCGTCGGTGAGCTGTACCTCGCCGGCCCAGGGGTCGCCCGCGGATACCACGATCGTCCGCAGATCACGGCACAACGTTTTGTCCCAGATCCCTACGGTGAGCCGGGCTCGCGGCTCTACCGCACCGGCGACCTCGTGCGCTACAGCATGGACCCCGGCAGGAACGGGCACTCGCTCGAATACGTGGGGCGCAGTGACTTCCAGGTGAAGGTGCGCGGGTTCCGTGTGGAGCTGGGCGAGATCGACAAGTTGCTCGATTCCCACCCCGACGTCGATTTCGCGGTCACGGTCGGTACCGCCGGACCCGGTGGCGACACCGTGCTGGCGTCGTACGTCCTGCCGAAGCCCGGACACGAGGTGGATCCGGAAGCGCTCAAACGTAATGTCGGCGATCATCTTCCACAGCACATGGTGCCGTCGGCGGTGACCGTTCTCGACGCCATCCCGCTCACCCCGATCGGCAAACTCGACCGGCGTGCGCTGCCCGAACCTGTTTTCACCGTGGGCGACCGCGTGTTCCGCGCTCCACGCAATCCGGTGGAGACCACCCTCGCCGAGGTGTTCGCAGAGGTGCTCGATCTGCCCGAGGTGAGCATCGACGAGAGCTTCTTCGACCTCGGTGGCAACTCGCTGAGTGCCACCAAGGTCGTCGGTCGGGCAGGGGCCGCACTCGGCGGGAAGATCGGGGTGCGTGAGCTGTTCGCCGCGCCGACCGTCGCCGAACTCGCCGAGCGCCTGGCCTCCGGGACCGGTGTACGTGCCCACCGCCCACCGCTGGTGGCACGACCACGCCCGGTCCGGATCCCGTTGTCGCTGGCCCAGACCCGCATGTGGTTCCTCAACCGCTTCGACCCGGAATCTGTTGCCTACAACATCCCTGCCGCGGTGACGCTGGTCGGCGATCTCGACGTCGCAGCCCTGCGGCGCGCGATCAACGACGTGGTCGCGCGACACGAATCGCTCCGGACCATCTACCCGGACTCGCCGACCGGACCGCATCAGGTGATCCTGACGGCGGAGCAGGCCGCCCCGGAGATGGAGATGGTCGACGCCACCGAGGACACGCTCTTCGATGAGCTGACCAGGTTCGTGGCACGGGGCTTCGACGTCACCACCACCGTTCCCGTGCGAATCGCGTTGATGCGACTGGACGAACAGCGTCATGTGCTCTCGATGGTGGTTCACCACGTGGCGGCCGACGGTCAGTCGATGGTGCCGTTCGTCGGTGATCTCGCGGTCGCCTACGACGCGCGTTCGGCCGGACGGGCTCCGGAGTGGACGCCGCTGCCGGTGCAGTACGCCGACTACTCCATCTGGCAGCGTGAGTTGCTCGGTGACGAGTCGGATCCGACCAGCGTGCTGGCCACCCAGGTCGAGTTCTGGAAGAAGAACCTCGCGGACATCCCCGACCAGCTGGAACTGCCCACCGACCGGCCGCGTCCTCCGGTGCAGTCGCTGCGCGGACGTCAGTTGTCGTTCTCGATCTCTGCCGACGCCCATCGCGGCCTGGCCGACCTGGCACGCGCAAGGGGCGCCAGTGCGTTCATGGCCTTCCACGGCGCCTTCGCGCTACTGCTCGCGCGCCTGAGCGGCAACCCCGACATCACCGTCGGTACGCCGGTGAGCGGAAGGGTCGAGAGCGAGGTCGAAGGTGTCATCGGCATGTTCGTCAACACCCTCGCCATGCGGACCGAGATCGATCTCGGCCGTGGTTTCGGTGCGCTCCTGGACACCGTCCGCGATCGTGACGCCGAAGCGTTCTCCCACGCCGATGTGCCGTTCGAACGCCTCGTCGAGGTACTCAATCCGGTGCGTTCGACCGCCCACCATCCGATCTTCCAGGTCGGCCTGTCGTTCCAGAACATCGAGCGCGCCAGCCTCGACCTGGCCGGCCTGCGCATCGAACCCGTCGAGATGCCCGAGGGCGTCGCACAATTCGACCTGCATCTGATCCTGTCGGACAACTACGACGGCGATGGGCAGCCGGCCGGACTCGACGCGGTGTTCACCTACGCCGACGACCTGTTCGACCCGGAGACGGTGAGCGCGATCGCCGACCGCTTCGTCACGTTGATCGACGAGATCATCGACGAGCCGCTCGTTGCCGTCGGTGACCTGCCGATGCTCACCGGTCGACAGCAGCGTGAACTGGTCCGTGGTCGCAACAACACCGCTGTGGTGCTGTCGCCGGGCACGCTCGCGACCCGACTGTCGGAGTCGATGCGCGACAACGCAGAAGATGTCGCGCTCGAGGCCGATGACGGCACCGCGCTGACGTACGGCGACCTGGCTGTCCGGGTGAACGCGTTGGCCCGGATCCTGATCGACCGTGGGGTCGGCCCGGAAACCACTGTCGGACTTGCGATGCCGCGGTCGATCGACCTGGTGGTCGCGATGTACGCGGTCACCGTTGCCGGCGGCGCCTACCTGCCCATCGACCCGGACCATCCGCTGGACCGCATCTCCTACATAGTCGACAACGCCAGGCCCGTGCTCACCCTGGTGGCAGGCGAGCGACCGGCGGGACTGCCGGAGACGACCCAGACGCTCGATGTCTGTGGCCTCGATCTGACGGGAGTCTCCTCGGCGCCGGTGGAGGAGGGCGACCGTCTGGCTCCGCTGCGGCCGCACAACACGGCGTACATCATCTACACGTCCGGGTCCACGGGCCGGCCCAAAGGCGTTGCGGTGCCTCACGCCGCGATCGTCAACCAACTCGACTGGATCGCCGCGCAGTATCGACTGGACGCCGATGACGCCGTGCTCCTGCGCACGCAGGCCACGTTCGACCTCTCGGTGTGGGAGTTCTGGTGGGCTGTGACCGCGGGCGCCCGTCTGGTGATCGCCTCGCCGCAGGGACATCGCGACCCGGCGTACCTGGCCGAACTGATCCGGCGAACCGCGATCACCACGGTGACCTTCGTACCCTCGCTGCTGAACGTCTTCCTGCAGGAGGCGCGGGCAGATCAGCTCACGACTCTGCGGTACGTCCTGTGCATCGGCGAGGCACTGACCCCGGACGTCGTCTCGCGATTCCGGGACCTGACCGCACAGGCGTCTGCGGGCGTGGAGATCCACAACCTGTACGGGCCCACCGAGGCCGCGGTCAGCATCACCCACCAGGAGGTGCCGTCCGAACTGGGCTCGGCGGTACCGATCGGTCGGCCGGAATGGAACAGCCAGGTCTTCGTGCTCGACAACCGGCTGCATCCGGTACCCGACGGGGTGACCGGTGAGCTGTACCTCGCCGGTGCGCAATTGGCGCGGGGCTACCACCAGCGCAGTGACCTCTCGGCCGAGCGGTTCGTCGCGAACCCGTTCGGCACGCCGGGCAGCCGGATGTACCGCACCGGCGACCTCGCGCGCTGGACCACTGTCGCCGGTGACACCCGGCCGACCCTGACATACATGGGACGCAGCGACTTCCAGGTGAAGGTGCGCGGCTTCCGCATCGAACTCGGCGAGATCGAACGCGTCCTCACCATGTCGCCACAGGTGGATGCCGCGGTGGTCACCGTCCACAGCGACCCCCACGTCGGTGAGCAGCTGGTCGCGTATCTGGTGCCGTCCGCAGGCGCAGCCCTCGACACCCGTTCGGTGCTGTCGACCGCTGCCGAGGAGCTACCGGCGTACATGGTGCCCGCGCTCGTGGTGCCGATCGAGCGGCTCCCGCTCAGTGTGAACGGCAAGCTCGACCGTAAAGCGTTGCCGCAGCCCGAGTTCGGATCGTCGGACAACTATCAGCCGCCGAGCAGCCCGGTGGAGGAGATCGTTGCCGGCATCTTCGCCGACGTGGTCGGGGCCACGATGGTCGGCGCGGGTGACAGCTTCTTCTCGCTCGGCGGCAACTCGCTGTCGGCCACCCGTGTGGTCGCGCAGATCAACGCTGCAGTGGGCTCGAACCTGGCCGTGCGCGACCTGTTCACCGAGCCGACCGTCGCCGGACTCGCACTGCTGGCCGAACGCGCCGACGGGGACCGGGCGCGGCCTGCGCTGCTGGCGGCCGAGCGTCCGGCATTCCTGCCCCTGTCGCCCGCACAGAGCCGGATGTGGTTCATCAATCAGTTCGACACCACCTCACCGGCATACAACATCCCGGCCGTGATCGCGATGTCCGGCGACCTCGACGTGGACGCACTTCGCGAGGCCGTGACCGATGTGATCAGCCGGCACGAGGTGCTGCGTACCCGCTACCCGGATGACGGCGACGGACCGCGCCAGCTGATCCTCGACGTGGACGAATTGCCGTCCGCAGGGCTCTCGTTGGACGTGCGTGAGGTGTCGGGCGACGACGAGTTGCATGCGCAGCTCGGTGCCTTGATCGGCGAGGGGTTCGATGTGACCGCCGCCGTGCCGGTCCGCATCGCACTGCTACGACGGTCGCCGTCCGAACACGTCCTGGTGGTGGTGATCCACCACATCAGCGGCGACGGTGCATCGATCGCACCGTTGGCGCGTGACGTCATGGTGGCCTACACCGCGCGTACCGGGGGCAGTGAGCCCGGCTGGTCGCCGCTGGCGGTGCAGTACGCCGACTACGCCCTCTGGCAGCACGAGGTACTCGGCGAAGAGAACGACCCCGAGAGCCTGGCCGCGCGTCAGATCGACTTCTGGACCCGTCAACTCGACGGAATCCCGGATGTCATCGATCTACCGATCGACCGTCCGCGGCCGCCGGTGCAGTCGACCGCCGGTGCGTCGTACGAGTTCTCGCTCGATCCCGAATTGCGCAATGGGCTCGCGCGCGTGGCATCGGGCCATCACGCCACGATGTTCATGGTCTGTCACGCGGCGCTGGCCGTGCTGCTCGCACGATCGGGCACCACGGACGACATCGCCGTCGGAACCGCGATCGCCGGGCGCGGCGAGGCCGAACTCGACGACCTCGTGGGCATGTTCGTCAACACACTCGTGCTGCGTACCGAGGTCAGGCCCGGTGAGCCGTTCAGCGAATTGCTCGCCCGGACCCGCGCCACCGACATCGCCGCCTTCACACACACGGAGGTGCCGTTCGAGCGTCTGGTCGAGCACCTCGCGCCCGAGCGTGAGACCTCCTACGCGCCGCTGTTCCAGGTGGCTCTGGCGTTCCAGAACAACGAGCGGGCCGAGCTCGAGCTCCCGGGCATGCACGTGTCCGGACTCGAATCACCGATCACGACAACCAAGTTCGATCTCCAACTGACCCTTGCCGACGACGTCGACGACAACGGCGACACAGGCCTGACGGCGTTGTTCACCTACGCGACCGCGCTGTTCGACCAGTCGACCATCGCCGCGCTGGCCGAGCGCTTCACCGCGATCGCGACCGCCATCGTCGCCGACGCGGACGTACGGATCGGTGACATCGATCTGTTGACGCCTGCGGAGCGGGCCGAGTTGTCGCCGGTCGCCGGCCCGCCGGATGCCCCGTCGCGCACCATGATCGAGATCTTCGACGGCGCGGTGCAGAGCAACCCCGACGGTGTGGCGCTGGTGTGCGGCTCCGAATCGCTGACCTACCGTGAACTCGACTTCCGGTCGGGTGTGTACGCCGAGCTGCTCGTCGAGCGAGGTGTGCGTCCCGGGATGCCCGTTGCACTGGCGATCAGCCGATCGGTGAACTCGATGGTCGCGTTCTGGGCCATCGTCAAGTCGGGCGGCGCGGTGTTGCCGATCGATCCGAACTACCCGGCAGACCGCATCGAGCACATGGTCGCCGACGCCGACGTGACCATCGGTCTGACCATCGACGAAATCGTCGACCGCCTCCCTCAGTTGGCCAAATGGCTACCGGTGTCCGACGAGATGATGGACCGATACGGCCGTCGCACAGTCGAGACCGGCGGGGAGACACACGCCTCGTTCCTGGTGCACCCGCCAGTGCTCGATGACCTCGCGTACGTGATCTTCACCTCCGGTTCGACGGGCGGCCCAAGGGCGTCGGTGTCACCCATCGGGGTCTGGCCAACCTGTTGGCCGAGATGGGCCCCCGGTTCTCGCTGACCTCGTCGTCACGGGTTCTGCACTTCGCGTCCCCGAGCTTCGACGCATCCATCTTCGAGATCATGATGGCGATCAACGCCGCATCCACACAGGTGATCGCTCCGGCATCGATCTTCGGTGGCGAGGACCTGGCAAGGCTGCTCGCCGAGCAGCGGGTCTCCCACGCCTTCGTGACACCCGCCGCGCTGGCCACCGTGCCCCCGGACGGTCTCGGCGGTGTCGAGATGATCGCTGTCGCCGGCGATGTGTGCCCGCCTGAATTGGTGCGGCGCTGGGCTCCGGACCGTGCGATGTTCAACCTCTACGGCCCGTCGGAGGCGACCATCTGGTCGACGTCCACGGACGCCATGGACCCGTCCCGGCCGGTCACGATCGGTGGCCCGATCACCGGTGTCCGTGCGCTGGTGGCGGATTCACGTCTGCAGCCCGTGCCGCCGGGTGTCGCCGGTGAGCTCTACGTGTCCGGGTCCGCCGTCGCGCGCGGATACCTCGGCAGGTTCGACCTGACAGCTCAACGGTTTGTGGCCGACCCGTTCGGCGAACCCGGTTCGCGGATGTACCGCACCGGCGATGTCGTCCGGTGGAAGCGGACCGCTGACGAGCGCCTGGAACTGGAGTTCCTCGGCCGAACCGACTACCAGGTGAAGGTCCGCGGCTTCCGCATCGAACTGGGCGAGATCGACTCCGCCCTCGGCGAGCATCCCGACATCGACTTCGCCATCACCATCGGGCACACGCATCCACACACCGGCCAGACCGTGCTGGTCGCCTACGTGTACCCACGGCCCGGCCGGAGTGTCCAGGCGACCGAGATCAGCGCCCGGCTGGGTGAGCGGTTGCCCTCGCACATGGTCCCTTCATCGATCACGGTGCTCGACTCGGTGCCGCTGACCCCCGCCGGCAAGCTCGATCGACGCGCATTGCCAGAGCCGGTGTTCGACGGCAACTCCGGCGCCTACCGGGCCCCGAGCACTCCGATGGAGCAGCGGCTGGCCGAGCTCTTCACCGAGGTACTCGGTGTGGAGCGGATCGGTGTCGACGACTCCTTCTTCGCCCTGGGCGGTGACAGCATCGTCTCCATCCAGCTCGTGTCCAGGGCCCGCGCCGCCGGCATCGTGCTGACACCGCGCGACGTCTTCGATCGGCGCACCGTGGCGGAGCTGGCCGAGGTGGCCAAGCTCGCCGCCGACGCCGAGGTCCGCATGCTGGCCGAACTGCCCGGTGGCGCAGTCGGTCCCGTACCGCTGACCCCTATCATGCGGTGGCTCGTCGACACCCGCCGTCACTACAAGCAGTTCTCCCAGGCGAGCTTCCTGACCCTGCCTGCCGATCCAGGCCATGAGCGACTGCTCTCGGCTGTCGGTGCCGTCCTGGACCGCCACGATGCCCTGCGCGCGCGACTGGACGTCGACGACACGAACCCGGAATCGTCCGGACTGGTCATTCCGCCGGCCGGCACCATCGATCCGGCCACGGTGCTGACCCGCGTGGAGTTCTCCGAGACCCCCGGGACGCCGGAGTTCAAGGCGATGGTCGCAGCCACCACCGCGGCGGCGGTCGACCGCCTCGACCCGGCCGCAGGCGTCATGATGCAGGTGGTCTGGTTCGATCCCGTCGACCCCACCGCCACCGGACGGCTGTACGTGCTCGTCCACCACCTGGTGGTGGACGGCGTGTCGTGGCGGATCTTGCTGCCCGACCTCGCCATCGCCTGGGGGCAGAGCGAGAACGGCGGCACTCCGGACCTGCCTGCTGTGGGAACCTCGTTGCGTGCGTGGGCAACTGCGCTCACCGAGACCGCCACACACCGCGATGACGAGATCGACCACTGGTCTGCCGTTGTCGCCACCGACGATCCCGCGCTGGGTGATCGCCGGATCGATCCCGACCGCGACACGGCGTCCACGGTCGAACGCCTGGACGTCGAGTTCCCGAACGACGTGACCGAGTCGATGCTGACCGGCGTCACCTCCGCCTACCGGGGCGGTGTCAACGATGCGCTGCTGACGGCACTCGCTTTGGCTGTGCGGCAATGGCGCGCGCGTCGGGGGTCCACTCGGACACGCTGCTCATCGATCTGGAAGGCCATGGGCGCGAAGAAGAGGCCGTCGGTGGAGCCGACCTGTCTCGGACGGTCGGCTGGTTCACCAGTCTGTACCCGGTGGCCCTCGACCTCACCGGCATCGACCAGGGCGACGCGTTCGCCGGTGGCCCTGCTGCGGGCTCGGCTTTCAAGGCCGTCAAGGAGCAACTGCTCGCGGTGCCCGGCAACGGCATCGGATTCGGCGTCCTCGCTCACGGTGGCGCGCGTTCGGTTCCCGCGCTCGCGGGCTACGAGGGTGCCCAGATCGGTTTCAACTACCTCGGCCGCATCAGCGCCGGGCAGGACGACACGGACCCGGTCGCAGACGCCAACGGGTGGCAGCGAGCCACCGATGGTGGGGGATCGGTTGCGGGCGCACAGGATCCAGGCATGGTGGTGCCCGCGGTCCTGAGCATCAACGCGGTCACCACCGACCACGCCGACGGTGCCCGGCTGTCGGCCTCCTTCGGTTACGCGGGGAGATCCTCGGCCACGACGATGTGCAGGAACTCGCCGAACTCTGGGTGTCTGCGGCGACCGCGCTCGCCACCCACGAGCGCAGTGGAAGGGCCGGCGGACTGACCCCGTCCGACGTCCCGCTGGTCCGGATCAGCCAGCGCGAGATCGAGGAACTCGAGCGCGATTACCCCGTCGTGCACGACATCTGGCCGCTCTCGCCGCTGCAGATCGGCATGCTCTTCCACGCCGAGGTCGCCGGTCAGCACGTCACGGACGTCTACACCGCACAGGTTGTCCTCGAGCTGCGCGGGGCCGTCGACGAACAGCGCCTTCGTGCGGCGATGGCTACTCTCGTGCGACGAAACCCCAACCTGCGCGCAGGATTCCGGCACATCGGCGATGGCTCGGTTGTCCAGGTGATCGCCGGTGGCGTCGACATCGCCTGGGAGTTCATCGATCTCACCGACAATTACCGGACCGACAGCGCTGCCGCCGACCACGAGGTCGACCGGCTGCTCAGGGCTCACCGCAGCGACCGGTTCGACATGGCCGCTCCGCCGCTGATGCGCGCGCTGCTCCTGCGCATCGCCCCGGATGCCGACGGGACCCCTCGTTACCGGATGTCGCTCACCAACCACCACATCCTGCTGGACGGGTGGTCCGGACCGCTTCTGATGGAACAGCTGTTCACGCTGTACGCCACCGGCGGCGACGACTCGTACCTGCCCCGCAACCGCTCGTACCGCGACTTCCTGGCCTGGCTGGACCGGCGCAACATGGCCACGGCCGTCGGATCGTGGCAACACGCCCTCGACGGCCTCGACTCGGCGACTCTGCTGGTCGATGAGCCGGCCGTTGAGAGCGCCGGAGATCAGATCCCCATCGAGTTGGGGCTGGACCTCGGTCATCGGACCGCTGAAGGGCTCGCGGATCTCTCGCGAGACCGCGGCATCACGATGAACACCCTGGTGCAGGCCGCATGGGGTCTGGTGCTGGCACGCACCCTGGGCAGTGACGACGTCGTGTTCGGTGCCACGGTCTCGGGCCGACCGCCCGAGATCCCGGGCGTCGAGTCGATACTCGGACTGTTCATCAACACCATCCCCGTGCGGATCAGGCTCGACGAGCGGGAGACCGTCCTCGGGCTCCTCGAACGGATCCAGTCCGAACAGGCAGGCCTCCTCGACGCGCACCATGTCGGGCTGCCCACGATCCAGCGTTCTGCGGGGCTGCCGATCCTGTTCGACACGCTCACCGTCTTCGAGTCGTACCCGGTGGACCGCGGCAAGCTCGACGCGCAGTCGGACATCGACGGCATGTCGATCGCGGGCGCACAGATCAACGACGCGTCGCACTACCCGGCAACGCTTCTGGCACAGGCGGATCCAGATCTGTCGCTCAAGTTGAAGTACCTGCCGTCCCTGGTGCCGGACGACCGCGCACAGGTGCTGGCCGATCGACTGGTCAGGGTCCTGGACACGTTCGCGCAGGCAAGTCTGACGCCGGTTCGTGAACTCGACCTGCTCGACGCCGACGAACTGCACGCGCAACTGGACACCTGGAACGCCACCGGCAAAGAGATCACCGACCGCACCGCCATGGAACTGTTCGCCGAGCAGGTGGCGGCAACTCCCGACGCCGTCGCGTTCATCGAAGGCGAGCGGACGCTGACGTACGCGCAATTCGACGCTCTGGGCAACAAACGGGCGCGGGCGCTCATCGCCCGGGGCGTCGGGCCCGATGCCGTTGTGGCCGTCGCCATGTCGCGAAGCCTCGAACAGGTCGCGACCGTCTACGGGATCCTCAAGGCGGGCGGAGCGTACCTGCCGCTCGACCTGGAGGCGCCCGACGACCGGTTGCGTACGATCGTCTCGGACGCCGACGTCACCTGCGTGGTGGCTGATTCGGCACAGCTCGGACGACTGCGTTCGGCGCTGCCCGGCGTCAACTGCCTGGACCCGACCGTGCCGGATCTGCAGTCCATCGACGACAGCCCGATACGTCCCGGCGAACGCAGGGGCAGGGTGCGTCCACGTTCACTGGCGTACGTCTTGTTCACCTCCGGATCCACCGGCAGGCCCAAGGGTGTTCAGATCTCCCAGCGGGCATTGGTCAACCAGCTCCAGTGGATGGCTTCCGAACACGGATTCGGGGCGCAGGACGTGGTCCTGCTCAAGACGCCGTTCACCTTCGACGCCTCGGTCTGGGAGATGTTCGCGCCCACCATCGTCGGTGCCACCACCGTGATCGCGGGTCCGCAGGCACATCGCGAAGCCGATGAATTGGTGTCGCTGGTACAGCAGCACGACGTGACCGTGGTGCAGTTCGTGCCGTCGGTGCTGGCCGTGTTCGCGGAGTCGGCAGAACCCGGATCGCTGAACTCATTGCGCACAGTGTTCAGTGGTGGCGAGGCCCTCCCGGTGTCGCTTGCCCAACGTGTGGCCGACATCGCCGGCGCGCAGGTGGTGAACCTCTACGGGCCCACCGAGGTCACCGTCGATGCCACCTCGCAGGTCGTCGCCGTACCGGGGACGGACCTGAACGGGCACGCAACCCGTGCCGATGCGGCGCCGATCGGCCGGCCTGTCTGGAACACCCGCAGCTTTGTCCTCGACCGGTGGCTCCGGCCCTGCGCGGTGGGTGCGGTGGGTGAGCTGTACCTGGCCGGTGACCAGCTGGCACGCGGGTACCTCGGGCGTCCTGACCTGACTGCCGAACGTTTTGTCCCGAGTGTGTTCGGCCCTGCCGGGTCGCTGATGTACCGCACCGGCGACCGGGTACGGCGCCTCGCGGACGGCACACTCCAGTACCTCGGCCGGGTCGACTTTCAGGTGAAGGTCCGCGGTCTGCGCATCGAGCTCGAAGAGATCGAATCTGCTCTGGCACAGCATGACTCGGTGGCCCAGGCCGCCGTGGTGATGCACGAGGACGGCGGACGGCAGCGTCTGGTCGGTTACGTCACCGGACACGACGCGGATCCACAGGCGGTCCGTGCGCACGCGGCACGCACACTCGCGCCGTACATGGTGCCCGAGGTGATCGTTCCGCTGGAGGAGTTCCCTCGCAGCCGGTCGGGCAAGATCGCACGACGTGAACTGCCACTACCCGAGGCCACTCTGGCTGCGGGCCGGGCACCGTCGACCCCGACCGAGGAGGTGCTCTGCCGCATCGTCGGCGAGCTGGTGGGTGCCGAGTCTGTGGGTGCCGACGACTCGTTCTTCGAACTCGGCGGCGACAGCATCCTCGCGATGCAGCTCGTCAGCCGCGCCCGGTCGGCCGGAGTGCACTTCACCGCCCGGGATGTGCTGGAGCACCGCACGATCGTCGCGCTCGCTGCTGCGGTGGATCGCGCTGGTGCCGCGTCCGACACGGATGAGACGGCAGCCGAGAGTGCCGAACCCCTTGCTGCGCCAGGTGACCCGACGCTGGCCCCGCTCAGTCCCGCCGCAGCGCGCATGATCGAACGCGGCGGAGACACCCGCAGGTTCGTGATGCCGATGGTGGTGAACCTTCCTGCCGACGTCACGGCAGACCAGATCGCGGCCACCATGGGCGCGGTCATCGACACCCACGACATCCTGCGGTCCCGGCTCGATCGCGACGCCGAGGCGCTGCGCATCGGTGCACCCGGATCTGTGGACGTGCACCCGTTGCTGCGCCGCGTGAATCTGGCGGACGACAGCCGCCCGGGTGCGCCTGGATACCAGGATGCCCTGCGCGAGGCGCTGTTCGAGGAGATGGACAGGCTTGCTCCTGAGGACGGCGTCATGCTGCGGCTCGCGTGGCTCGATGCGGGACCGGGTGTGGCCGGCAGACTGCTGATCGTTGCGCACCACCTCGTGGTGGATGCGGTGTCGTGGCGAATCCTGGTGGCGGACATCGCCACCGCGGGCTCGCAGATCTCGGCAGGCGCTCCCGTTGACCTTCCCGACGCGGGGACAACATGGCGGGACTGGACTGCCGGCCAGCATGCGCGGGTCGCGGACCGGCGAGGCGAGCTCGAGTACTGGAC
The DNA here is from genome assembly GCF_023051145.1 of Williamsia sp. DF01-3. Taxonomy (NCBI): domain Bacteria; kingdom Bacillati; phylum Actinomycetota; class Actinomycetes; order Mycobacteriales; family Nocardiaceae; genus Williamsia; species Williamsia sp. DF01-3. The sequence continues at coordinate 4,284,589 of NZ_JALKFS010000005.1, read as the reverse complement.
GTCGATCCTCGACGGCGACGACCCGGATCTGGGCAGTCGCCGACTCGACCTCGATCGCGACCGGACCGACCTGCTCACCAGGACCTCCGTCGAGATCCCGGCCGACATCGTCGAGCCACTGATGAGCGCCACCGGCGACGGGACGACAATGGCCGACCAGCTGGTTGCCGGTTTGTCTGCTGCGTTGGTCGGTTGGCGGCGGGACCGCGGCATCGAGGTGCCCAGCGCACTGCTGACCCTCGAGGGCCACGGACGTCAGGAAGACGTGGTGCCCGGTGCTGACCTGTCCCGGACGGTCGGCTGGTTCACGTCGATGTTCCCCGCGAGGATCGACCTGTCCGGCATCGACATGGCCGCGCTGTTCGAACGGCCCGACATCGCCCGCGAGGTGTTGAACCGGACCAGCGAGGCGATGGCGGCGAACCCGGACCGGGGCATCGGTTACGGCATGCTGCGCTATCTCGACCCGGAATCGACTGCAACTCTGGCCGCGCTGCCCGAGCCGCAGATCGTCTTCAACTACATCGGGACCGTCCCGGGCGGCGACATCGCCGACGAGATCGCGGCAGCGCCGTGGTTCCCGGACGTGCGTGGGCCGCAGTTGGGCGGCACCGACAGCGATGTGATGGCACGAGGGAACAGGATGCCGGCCCAGGCCGAGATCGACATCCAGTCGATGGCCACCGACACACCGGATGGGCCGGTCGTGCGCGCCTTCGTGACGTATATCGCAGATGCCGTCGACCCCGAGGACCTCGACGAGTTGATGCAGCACTGGCTGTTCGCTCTGCGGAGCCTGGCCGGGCGCTGAGCCAGGCGGCGGCGCTTCGAGGCCGGCTCGTGAAACTCGGTCTGGCTCGGCCGGTAGGCCGAGCGTGTGCCGGTCCGGCGAGCGAAGCTTGATGCCCGCTCGCGAAACTCGCGCGCGCTCTATCTGTAGGCCGAGCGTGTGCCGGTACCGCGAGCGAAGCTCGAGCCCCGCTCGCGAAACTCGCGCGCGCTTGATCTGCAGCGACCGAGTCGATATTCGCGCGTTCATAACGAGCGGCAGGCGAAATGCGGGGCAATTACACCCGCGTCCACTAATCTCGTAAAGTGAGTCCCGACGCGCATTTGTTTGCGCGCCGATATTTCATGTGATGCATAGCATGTGGAGCATTGTGCAGCCAATTGTCTATTGAGGTCGTCGAGGCGAGGGGGAGCTGTGTCCATTTCAGTGGTCATACCAGCATTCAACGAAGAAGTTTCGATCGGTCGGTGTCTCGACAATCTCGTCGAACAAATCGACGACATTGCAGAGATAGTTGTGGTCAATAACAATTCGGCCGATAAAACGGCCGACATAGTCGCCGCTCACCAAGCGACCGTCCAGAAGATACGTCTGCTCGACGAGAGTCGTCAGGGAATCGTGCCAGCTCGCAACCGCGGCCTGACATCGGCCGCGAGTGACGTCATCGCACGGATCGATGCAGACACGATCGTGCAGCCGGGGTGGGCCGCAGCGATCGACTCGTTTTTCTCGTCCGCGGGCCCCGAGTTCGGCGCGGCCGTGGGCCCCTTCACCCAGTACGACATGCCGCTCCAAGGCGTACACCGCGCTCTGATGCGGATTGCGACCACGTCGCGAAAAGGGGAGAGCGACGAGATCAAGCAATCTCCTGGCGTGTACGGGGCCAACATGGCGATTCGGCGCGAAGTCTGGGAGGAGATCGAGTCGCTGACCCATGACGAGCCGGGGATCTGGGAGGATCTGGACATCTCGATCGCGTTGCGCGCTGTGGGTCGGAAGATCGCCGTGATCGAGGGCATGCGGGTGCAGGTGTCCGGTCGGCGGATGCTGACGAGCCGAAAGTTGTACTGGCAGTTCACCCGGGGCGTTCCCCGCACCTGGGAGCTGCACGGCGACCGGTCACGAGCGCGGGCGTCGTGGATCAATGTGTGGATCGCGCGGACGATGTATCTCGTGTTCTGGGTACCCACCCGTACGTACGATCCGATGGCGCGAAAGCACAGCATCAGACGACTGTTCGCCGATCGAGAAGACCGGCCGATCGCCTGACACCGAACCGTCCACCCGGGCGCCGCCCGATGGGGCAGGCCCCTGACAGAAGGATGTACGCGTGACGACAGCTGTAGACCAGATCGAACAGGAGACCGCTGACATCTTGCGGGCGGAGATCCCGGGTGATCGGGTGGCCGTTCTGGACTACCCCAACCACTTCAATTCCGGTGACCTCCTCATTTATCGCGGACAACTGGCGTACCTCGATCGGTTGGGGATCGATCCCGCGTATGTCTGTGCGACGCATACCTACGACCGGGCCGCCCTTTCGCGTCGACTGCCGACGGGCCCGCTGTTGTTGCAGGGTGGTGGAAATTTCGGCGATCGATATGACCGATTTCAGCTTTTTCGTGAACGGGTGATCGAGGAGAATCCGGACCGAAAAATCATCCAGATGCCGCAGACGATCGACTTTCTCGACAAGTCTGCGTTGGAGCGTGCGCAGGCCGTATACTCCCGGCACCCGGATCTGACACTGATGATCCGCGACAGGGCGGGCTGCGAAACGACCCGCGAATTGTTTCCCGACAATCGGGTGGTCTACTGTCCGGACCTGGCATTCGGAGCCGGACCACTGCCACCGGTAAGCGAACCGATTCGCGACGTGGTGATGCTCAAACGCCGGGATCAAGAATCGATGCACGAGAAAGACGATGTCGGCCGGGCGTTTCCGGGCGTGCCGCGTACCGAGTGGCATGCGTCGGTGGCGGACAACTTCAAGTGGTGGCCGGTCAGCCTGGTCAATTCGGCGATCCACAAGGTGCCGCGGGTCCGGGTGCGGGCCTACCCGTACGCCCGGTGGGCGTTCGACTACCAGTGCGACCTGATCATCCGCAACGCGGTGGACATCCTGTCCGAGGGCAAGGTGGTGGTGACCGATCGGCTCCACGCAGCGGTCTTCTCGGTTCTGCTCGACAAGCCGGTGGTGATGGTGGACAACGCCAACAAGAAGATCTCGGCCATCTACCGGGATTATCTCGGCTCTGCTCCCGGCACCCATCTCGCCCGCGACTTCGATGAGGCTGCGCGGATCGTCACAACCCTGCTCTGAAATCTCTCCCGGCCCGAGTCATCATTCTGGCGTCAGGGGCACGGTGCCGGATGTGTCCGCGCATATCCCGGGTCGAGGGCACCGAGGGTGATCCACACCGAACGTGGGCTGCTGGTGACCTCCATGTGGTTGGCCTCAGCGTTCTCGCAACCGTCCTGCACCCACACGTTCTTCACGGTCGCGCCCGAAACCGGCTTGAGGAACGAGTGCTCCGGTGGCGTCACCATCGTGTCCTGTTTGGTACCGACCGCCACGTAGTCGACCCCGGGACGGGTGTCCCCGCCGGCGGCCAGTTCGCGAAGGAACGGCGAGCCCGCCATCTGCTCGATGTACGAGGGCCCCACCGTTGCGGCGGCAAGCGTGACCACGGGGATCCCGAGCATCTCGGCGATCGCACCGAGCTGCTGGTTGATGTTGAAGCTTGTTCCTTGGTTGGTGCCGGCAAGGCTGACCAGGGTGCGGACGATGTTGCGCTCAGGACGAACGGCATCCGAGCCACCGCCTGACTTCAGGTACGACCGCGCGACAAGCGCGCCTTGGGAGTGCCCGACCACATCGACCTGCGGTGCTTTGGTCGCGGTGCGTACGCGGGACACGAATTCGCCGAGGCTGCGGGCCGACCGCTCGATGGTGTCGCCGCCGACGAGATCGAGGAGGTTCTGAAGGGTGCCGGGCGCTCTCGTTCCGTAGTTGAGAGCGAAGACGCAGTATCCCTCGGCCTTGAGCGCGGGAGAAAGCGTCTTCCACGTCGTGTCCATGTCAGCCCACGTTCCGTGGACCAGGACAACCGGGCGGGGATGTGCCGGGCTGGGGACACAGGACCAGTCGTTGGCGCCCTCGGGTGATTCGTCGGATGTTGTCGGTGCAGGTGCGGCCGTCGCAGGCGCCGCGAGCGGGGTCAGTCCCAGGCACATCACCGCCATGCATACCAGGGCGGTTCGTCCCGTGAGCAATCGTCGATCCAGCGTTCGCAGCAAACCTTGCCCCTCATCCGTTCACAAACTCTCAACTTCTTCTTGAGAGTTTACGGGATGATGCCGGGGTGCCACCAATCGCCGGGGCGTCACCAATCGCGGGGACGTGGTCAGGACGACGCGTACGGAAGCACCCGCGTCTTGTGTTTGGAGACCAGCTGTCGCAGCGAGTAGCGGCCTTTGACCGGGTCCCACGCACGTGATGGCAGCCAGAAGATTCGATGCAGCACGCGCATTGTCCGGACGTTGGCCACCGACCTGCGAGCTTGCTCGTGCATGCCGCGCGCCTCATAGGTGGCGGGCATGTAGTCGGTGAACTTGCGGTACACCTCCACGCTCGAGAGCATGCGGCGTCCCGAGGCGCTGATGTCCATGCCTGGGATGAACACGCTTCGCTGGCCGACCTCGGTCACGCACAACGTGATGTCGAGGTCGTCGAAGATGCCGTTCTGGTCGAGCAGGATCGGGCGGATCTGCTCCCAGGTTGTCCGACGGATCGCCATGTTCGCGCCGAACAGCGACGGAAGGTCGCCGCCCTTCTTGTCGGCCGATTTCAGCGCGACCGTCAGCAACTTCCTGTGCACCCATTGCAGAGGCATGTCGTATTGGTCGAAGAAGCCGGTGCCCGCACCGATTGTCTCGTCGGCATTCGCGAAGAACTCGCGGACCGCGCGGGCCCAACCGGGTTTCGCTCTGGCGTCGGCGTCGATTCTTCCGATGATGTCGCCGGTCGCGCTGTCGAAACCTGCATTACGCGCGGCGATGACGCCTGGCCGCTTCTCTGTGACGACACGCAATTGGGCGATGCGGTCGGTGAACCCGGCAACGATCTGCGGCGTCTCATCTGTGGAGTTGTTATCGACGACGATGATCTCGTCGAGCTGGTCCAATTCGGTCATCAGGGACTCGAGTAGCCAACCGATCGAATCGGCTTCGTTGTACGCAGGGATGACCAGCGACAAGGTGGGGGAGGTCATGAATCAGGAGTATTACATGTCAAACCGGCGGCGGCGCCTGTTCATTCGCGAATGCAAACAAAAAGCAAAGCGCGAAATTGACCGTGACGCTCACTTATTTCGATCGTCGCGAATTTCAGCCGCAACTCTGTCACCTGCAGTGATCAACGTCATAAATAGACAAGGTGCCCGCGCAATCAACGGCCCATCCGACATTTCTGTACGTATGGCACCCTTAATCCACCTCGCCACCGGCGAGAGAAGAGCGAAAGCGGAGATCCTCGTGAGCGATACGATTTCGGCGTCCGAACGTCCGGCGGAAGCGGGTGTTCGCGCACTCTCCGTCATCACGAAGACCGCGGCGAGCGTGCCTGATCGAGTGGCCGCGCAATACGGTGGAAGCCGTGTCACCTACGGCCGCCTCCAGATGATCATCGATGAATATCGCATACTGACCGCTGAGCTCGGTCTCGACGACAACGCAGCGGTGTACGCGGCCGTGATGCACACGCTTCCCGACCTCGGCGTGATCGACGATCCCTATGAGATGGCAGGTGTGGTCACCGCATTGCTCTCGCGCATCGTCGACACGGACCTCACGCCGTCGGTCAGCTGATCGCACCTCGCCCGAAAGGCTCGAGCAGGCCGCGGTAGACCTTCGGGATCGGCGGTGCGAGTTCGCCTGTGTTCCGGGGTCGCAGACCCATGGTGACCAACGACTGGACCAGTAAGGTGCCCGCGGCGACTCCGTCGACCACAGGAATGCCGATCTTGGCGCTGATGACCTGTGCAAGATCGGCCATACCGGCACAACCCAGGACGATCGCGTCGCTGCCGTCCGCCTCGGCGGCCGAACGGCACGCCTCCACCAGGATGCCTGCGGTGTCCGGATTGGTCTCGAGTTCGAGCACCGGGATCTCGCACGCGTGGATGCCGCGGCAGCGGCCCGTCAGTCCATACCGTTCGGCGAGCTCTTCGGCGCGACCGATCGTTCTGCCGAGCGTGGTGACCACCGAGAAGGTGCGGCCGAGCAAGGACGCGGTGTGCATCGCGGCTTCGGCGATTCCGACCACAGGAACCGAGGCCACTTCGCGGGCTGCATCGAGTCCAGGGTCGCCGAAGCAGGCCAGCACGTAGGCGTCGGCGGGATGCTCGCTGCGCTCACTGCGGACAATTGCTTCGATCACGCCTGGAACGGACAAGGCCTCGTCGTAGTGCGACTCGATTGAAGCGGGCCCCATCGAGGAGGTGACGCCGACGATCTCGGTTCCCGGCGCCGCCACCGACCGCGCCGCGGCCGCGATCTGCTCGGTCATCGACACGGTGGTATTGGGATTTATGACGCTGATACGCACGACAACCAGTATTCCTGTCCCGGCACGAGAACGGCCCGGGTGACCGGCTGCGGACGCAGCCGGCCACCCGCGATCGAAGATATGGATCGGGTTGATCCGGTCAGATGGCCGACGCCTCAGACGGCTCGGCAGCTCGGGTCCGGGTGCCATAGATCAGCTCGGTGGGAAGCAGCTTCATACCCAGCATGTAGATGACGAATCCGATTGCCGCACCGATGAACCAGGTGAAGCTGGCCTGGTAGCTGGTGCCCCAGATGACCACTCCGATGGGGACCAGCGCCGCGACGATGGTCGCCACCACCGCAACCGGGTTCACGCCGCCGCGGAAGTAGTACATGGAGTTCTCGTTCATCGTGAACAGGTCGTCGACCTCGATCTTCTGCTTCTTGATGAGGTAGAAGTCGGCGATCAGGATCCCGAACAGCGGCCCGATGACCGCACCCAGCGTGTCGAGTGTGTAGTGGATGGCGTCGGGATTGTTGTACAGGTTCCACGGGGTGATGAGGATGGAACCGACCGCTGCGATCATTCCGCCTGCGCGCCAGGTGATCTTGGTCGGTGCCACATTCGAGAAGTCGAATGCGGGGGAGACGAAGTTGGCGACGATGTTGATCCCGATGGTCGCGATGGCGAATGTCAGGACACCCAGGACGGCAGCAGTGGTGTTGTCGATCTTGTCGACGATGTGCACCGGATCGGTGATGATGTTGCCCGCCTCGTCCGTACCGATCACCGTGGCGCCCGCGGACACCGTGCACACCACCAGGATCGAGAAGAACAAGAAGTTGACCGGCAGTCCCCAGAAGTTGCCCTTCTTGACCTCGCTGTAGGACTTGCCGTAGCGGGAGAAGTCGCCGAAGTTGAGCATCGGGCCCGAGAAGTACGACACCACAAGGGCGATGGCACTGATCAGAGCGGTGATCGATGCCCAGCCGGTTTTGCTGGGGCCGACCGACAGATCAAAACTGACGTTGTCCCAGCCGGCTTTCCAGATGAGGTAGCCGGCGAGAATGACCATGACCACGTAAACCGCGGGCCCGCAGAAGTCGATGAACTTGCGGATGGTCTCCATGCCGTTCCAGAAGACGATCGCCTGCAGGACCCACATCAGCATGAAGCCGGCCCAGCCGAGTGGTGACAGACCGAGGAAGGCCATGTCGCCACTCTCGCTGTACTTCTCGAGTGACGGCCAGAACTTGAGAGCAAGGAGACCGAACGCCACCGAGGCGAGATAGGTCTGGATCCCGTACCAGGCCACTGCGATCAGACCGCGGATGATGGCCGGGATGTTGGCGCCGCGGACACCGAAGGCAACGCGGGTCGTCACCGGATAGGGCACACCCGCCTGCTGGGACGGTTTCGCGACCAGATTGCAGAGCAGGTTGACGATCACGATGCCGATCACCAGGGCGACCAAGACCTGCCAGGCGGCGATGCCCAGCGCAAAGAGGCTGCCCGCGAAGACATATCCGCCGACGCTGTGAACATCGGACATCCAGAACGCGAAGATGTTGTACCAGGTCCACGTCTGGTGTCGCAGTGGCGCGAGATCCTCGTTGGTGAGGCGCTGGTCGTAACCGAGCTTGATGACGCTCTCGCCCGCTGCATTGTTGTGATTGGTCGGTATCTCGGGTTCAGAACCTGGAGTCTTGACGTTTGTCATGGGCGGCATCCTCGAGTTGTTTCGGAGTTCCTTTGCGGCTGAGAAAAACCTAAGTTCGCTGTGTTGCACCCTGATTACGTACGTGACAAATCGGCCGGGTCAACGCCAGGGAATGCGATATATTCTGCGAGCACCGACCAGAAACGCTCTGGTAGAGCGCGAATTGCGGGCGAATCAGCGAACCGGTGGCTGATCCTCACGAGCCACGTTCAGCTCGGCGGCGGTCTCGATGATCACCGATTCGAGCCGGCGATGGTGGGCCTGTGCGATCGAGATCAAGTCGCCGGCGTCACGCCTGGCCATGGCGTCGATCATCTTCTCGTGGTCGCTGTGCAGTTGCAGCTGGGTGGGCCCGGTCGCCCGCTGCATCACCTGGAACGGTTCGGTGATGTCCCATGTGGAGTCGAACATGTTGAGCAGGCGAAGCATGCCGCACGGCGCGGCGAGTGCGCGATGGAACAGACGCGAATGCACGTGGTACGCGCGCCTGTCGCCGGCGATGGTCGCTTCCTGCAGTGCCTCGTGCTCTCTGCGCGCGCGGTCCAGGTCGTCGTCGGTGGCCAGCTCGCATGCTCGGCTCAAGGCGGCCTGCTCGAGGACGCCCCGGACGAAGTAGATCTCTTTCAACTCGGTGAGGGTGAGCTGCGCGACGAAGTAACCCCCGCCGGTCTGATGGCCCACCAGGCCTTCGCCGATCAAGGTCTTGAGCGCCTCACGCACCGGGATCGCGCTGATACCGAAGAGATCTGCCACCTCACCGACCGGGATGGCGGTACCCGGAGCCGCGCTGCCGTCGAGGATCACCCGCCGCAGATCGCCCAGCACGCTCGCCTGCGCCGACCCCGAGCGCTCGCCGCTCAGGTACGAGACCAACGGTGGCTGCGACTGGTGTGTGGACACGGTTTCCTCTGTGATGGGGGTGGCTATCGGCTACCGGTGCCGGGTGAGCCGGGTGTGGCGAATGCGTCGAGCACCCAGTCTCGCAGGGCCTCGGTGAGCACACGCTGATTGTCCCGTTTCACGATTTCGTGCCCCTCGTCGGGGAAGAGGATCAGATCGGCTTTCTGCCCGTGTGCGCGAGCGGACTCGACGACCTGCTCGGATTCACTGACCGGGACGTTGGTGTCGTGTCGGCCGTGGATCACCAGCAGCGGCGCACGTAGCTCGGAGATGCGATGGATGGGCGACAGGTCGCGCAACAGTTCCCGGTCGGCGTCGGGATGTCCGTACTTCGTGTACGCGGCCACTGCGATCCATGGTTCGGTGTTCTCGTAGAACGACTGAAGATCGCTCATCCCGCAGATCGCCACGCCGGCCGCGAACGTCTCGGCGTGGAAGGTCAGACATGCCAACGTCAGGTATCCGCCGTACGACCTTCCTGCGCAAGCGATCCGGTCGGGATCGGCATAACCTTCGCGGACGAGGAAAGCCGCGCAGTCCGCGGCGTCGTTGATCCCGGCATATCTGCCGTACCGGTCGTCGGCGTGGGCGAACAGCCGGCCGGAACCTCCCGAGCCGCGCACGTTCGCCGCGAGGACGGTGATGCCTGCCTCGAGCAGGGCGGGGAACAGGAAGCTGTGGTCGGGCCGGGCCTGGGCTTCGGGTCCGCCGTGGAAGTAGATGAGTGCCGGTTGTGCGCCGGAGCCTCCACCCTGGCCCGCCCGCCGCTCACGAGCGGCCCGGGACGCCGAGTCGTCCGGGTGATAGAGCCAGCCCGACAACGGCATCCCGTCGCGGGCGAAGAACTCGACGTGGTCGGGCTGGTTTGTGCCGCGGCGATCCGTGGTGCTGTGGCTGATGGCATCCGGGTGGTCAAGGGGAGTCCAGTGCGCCTCACGCCAGTTCACCAGACCCACCTCGGGAGGGAGGTCGGGACCCTGCACGGTCATCGCGATCAGGGAACCCGTTGTACTGATCGACAATTCACCGACAACCGCACCGGGCAACTCGATCGGTGGGTGCAGCGTGCGGTCGGGCAGTGTCATCACCTGTAACTCGCTGCGCCCCTTGTTGTTCCACAGGATGGCCAGGGTGCTCTGGTCGTAGCTGAGCGCGAATTCGTCCAAACCGCAGTCCGGCCGCTCGGCGATGACCGCGAACCGGATACCCTCCCGCGCGGATTCGATACCGAGCAGTCGGGGGAACTTGGCGTCGAAGTCGCTGCGCACCAGCGCCTGCACGCTGTCGAGGTCTTTGTGGAGCTTCGGCAGGCCGAGGCCGGGGAAGAGCAGGGACGAGTGCTGGTAGCCCTGGTCGAGGATCACACCCTGGTCGGTCGTCGCCCCGGTGTCGTTGGGGAGCAGCGGGGTGATGGTCGTGGCGTGCGGATCGGACTGCGCCGAACGCCGATTGTCCCTGCGCAGCAACAACATGTCGCGATATCCACGTGGTCCCACCCGCAGCAGGGCGGCGTCCTTCCACGAATCGACCAAGTGCCCACCCACCCGGGCATCGAGGTCGATGACGTACTGCGACTGGGGATCGGCGATGAGAGCGTGGGCGGTTCCGTCGGCCTCGGTCGCGGTGAGCTGCACCCGGTTCACGTCCCACCCGATCAGCTCGACCGTCGCGTAGTCGTCGGCGGCCGCCACCCGGTGGGCGGCGGTGTCGTGGGGGTCGGTGGTCACCACCCACACCTGATGGTGTTCGCCGCCTCCGGGCGCGACCTCACACGCCAGCCAGTGCCCGTCCGCGGAGTGGATCAGTTTGCGTACCGGCCCGGTGCACGGCAGATCGACCATCCGCAGCGGTCCGGCGCCCGCCCTGCTGAGAGATCGCTGCACTGCCCGCGGGTACCCGGTGCCATCGTCCAGGATGTAGGCGAGCGCCTTTCCTCCCGGCGACACCGACGCACCGTAGCTGTGGCGCTGACGGGTGTCGTCCGAGGTCGTCGAGCCCGACGTACGCTGCGCAGAGCTGCCTGTGACCGCCGGTGTCACCTCGACCCCGGCGTGCCTGTCATCGACTCCATGCTCTGTAGCCACATCTCCAGCATGGCGACCTGCCACAGCGCGTTCGAGCCCAGGGTGGTGCGAGTCCGATTCGGGGTGGCCAGCAGTGCGGCGATGGCGTCGTCTTCGTACAACGCGCGGCGATGCGCCGACTCGGCGCGCAAGGTGTCGGTGACCAGGTCGAGGACTCCACCGTCCAGGTGGCGGATGCCGGGGACGGGGAAATAGCCCTTCGTGCGGTCGATGACCTCAGCAGGCAACAGGGTGCGGCTGGCCTCCTTGAGCACCCCTTTGCCGCCGTGCGCCAGTTTGAGCCCCGGTGGGCACGTGGCCGCGAGCTCGACGAACTCGTGATCGAGGAAAGGGACGCGACCTTCCAGACCCCATGCCATGGTCATCGAGTCGACGCGTTTGACGGGGTCGTCGACCAGCATCACGGTGGTGTCGAGTCGCAGGGCCGCGTCGACGGCGGTGGCGGCACCCGGCGCGTTCTGGTGCTCGGAGGCGAACTGCCAACTGGGGTCGTGGTCCAGGCGATAGTCGCTGCGCAACAACGTGTTCAGCTCGTGGTGTGAACGGTCGAAGAACACCGAGGCGTATGCCTTCGTGACATCCTCGCGCGGAGTGTTCTCCAGGGGCGGATACCAGTCGTAGCCGCCGAGGATCTCGTCGGCGCCCTGTCCGGACTGCACCACCTTGATCGACTTGCTGACCTCCTGGGACAACAGATAAAACGCCACGCAATCGTGGCTGACCATCGGCTCGCTCATCGCCGCGACGGTGCCTGGAATGGCGGGGAGCAGACGGTCGGTGCCGATGTGGATCTTGTGGTGGTCGGTTCTGAACGTGCTCGCGATGAGGTCGGAGTACTCGTACTCGTCACCGGATTCGCCACCGGCCGAGTCGAATCCGATGCTGAACGTCGCGAGGTCGCGTTGTCCCTGCTCGGCGAGCAGCGCGACGACCAGGGACGAGTCGATACCGCCCGAGAGCAGCACGCCGACCGGGACGTCGGCGACCATCCGCCGGCGTACCGCCACCCGCAGGGAGTCGATCAGGGCTTCGCCCCATTGCGCCTCGTCCCAATTCAGGCGATCGGGATGAGGCTCGAAAACCGGCTCCCAGTAACGCTTTTCGGTGGATGTGCCGTCGGCTGTGATGGTGCGGACCGTGGCGGGCGGCAACTTGCGGACACCGGCATACATGGTGTGCGGCGCGGGCACCACCGAATGGAACGTGAAGTAGTGGTGCAACGCGACGCGATCGATCGAGGTGTCGACGCCACCGGCGCGCAGCAGTGCCGGGATGGACGATGCGAAGCGCAGCCGCGACGCCGTCTCGCTGATGTACAGGGGTTTGATGCCGAGGCGATCGCGGGCCAGCGTCAGTTCACCGGTGTCGGTGTTGACGATCGCGAACGCGAACATGCCCTTGAAATGCTGGACGCAGTCGGCGCCCCAGCGGTGGAACGCCTTGAGGATCACCTCACTGTCGGCGGTCGAGAAGAAGGAGTAGCCGTGGCCCGCGAGTTCATCGCGCAGCTCGCGATAGTTGTAGATGCAGCCGTTGAACACCAGCGACAGACCCAGAGCGGTGTCGACCATGGGTTGTGCACCTCGGCCGGACAGATCGATGATCTCCAGTCGCCGGTGCCCGAGGGCCACGTTGCGGTGGAGGTAGGCACCCTCGCCGTCGGGTCCGCGAGCGGTCATCGTCTCGGTCATGGCTGCGACGGCCGCGAGATCGGGCCGCTCACCGCCCCAGGTGATCTCCCCGCTGATGCCGCACATTCGCTACCGCCTTTCCGTTGGGGTCTGCGGGCAGCCATGGTCCCGCGACTCTCCGGTGAGAATCCACGTGTCCTTGCCGCCTCCGCCACGGGAAGAGTTGACGATCATGCTGCCCGAGGGGGCGACCCTGGTGAGGGCCGCCGGCGCCATGTGAGCCGAGACGTTGCCCTCCCCGTCGGCCCGTAGATGAACGAACGCACGTAGGTCCACGTGGTGCGGGTAGAGCCCCTGACCGTCGAACGTCGGGTGGGTGGACAGCCGGACAACGTCTTGTGCGACAAACCTTTCCGGGTGCCCGATCAGGTCTTTGCGCCGCTCGGCCAGCTCCTGTTCGGTGGCCTCGGGTCCGATCATCACCCCTGAGCCGCCGAGGCCGTCGATCGGTTTCACGACCATCTCGTCCAGGCGGGAGAGCACGTGGTCGCGCTGATCGCGCTCGGCACACAGCCAGGTGGGGATCTGGTCGATCGCCGGCTCCTCGCCCAGGTAATACCGGATCATCGCTGGGACGAATGCGTACACGGCCTTGTCGTCGGCGATCCCGTTGCCGAGCGCGTTGGCGATCGCGAGCGTTCCGGCTCCGAGCGCCCGGAGGAACGGGTGCCGCAGAGGTGCACCATCGGATCCTGTCGACGAGAGCAGCATGTCCTCGTCCATGCGGGCGTAGATGACGCTGAGCGGCACGTCCTTGCCGTGGATCCGCGCCACGATCCGGTTACCGTCACCACGTAGGTCGCCGGCGTCCACCACGGCCAGCCCGGCGCGTTCGGCGATCATCGTGTGCTCGAACCACGCCGAGTCCTCCCACCCGACGCTCAGGACCACGATCGCGCCGTTCGGATCGCCGCGTGGTGGACGCGCGGCGTCCAGCGTCTCGGCGATCATCTGCGGCATGGTGTCGACCGGCAGGATCTCGTCGTGACACCTGATCTCGCCGAGGAACCGGGTCATCAGAGCGCGGTTGGTGATCGCGTAGGCGACGCCCGAGGGCACCCGCAGGTTGTCCTCCAGGACACAGAACTCGCCCGGTCCGGTCGACACCAGATCGGTCCCGCAGATGTGGGTCCGAACCCGTTGCCACCGTGGGGCATTGCCTGCGCTTCGGTACCCAGGGGCCCGGTCCAGGATCTCAGGCGGGATGACGCCTTCGGAGATGATCTGCTGGTCGCCGTAGACGTCCAGGAGGAAGGCGTTGAGGGCGAGGGCGCGCTGGCGCAGCCCCTTCGACACCCGCCCCCAGGTATCGGCCTCGATGATCCGCGGCACCGCGTCGAGGGAGAAGATCTGTGCCCGGTCCTGGCCGCTGACCCGGAAGGTCATCCCGCCCGCGCTCTGCTCGCTCTCCATGTGATGTTGCCGGTTGCGCAGGGTGACCGGGCCCAGGGTGGTCAGAGTGTCGATGACCCCGCGGTATGCGCCCCGTACCCGGCCGTCGGCGTCGAACACCTCGTCGTAGAGGTCGGGTTGTGGATTGTCGTGTTGTGGATTGTCGTGCCGTGTGTTGTAGCTGTGGAGCATCGGGTTGGCGGGGTCGGCGACTGTCGGCGGGGGTGGGGCAGCGCCGGCGGTCTCGGTGATCAGACTGTCCACCACGTCCGACAGATGTCCACGCCGCCGCAGCGCACGTCGTTGCCTGGCCGACGAACTGCCGACACCGATCGCCTGATCGATGAGCTCGGTGACCGTCTCCCAGTCGCCGCAGGACTCCAGTTCCGGCTGCAGCATCGACGCCAGTTCGCGCACCATGTCCTCGGCCGGACGCGGTTTGGCGGCGACCATGTCGACGAGGTCTGCCTCCAAGCCCGACCGCGCAGCCTGCCACAACGCCGCCCGATAGATCGTGGGCGACACCTCGACGCCGGGTTCGCCGTGGGCCATGGCCGTGATCTCGTGCTGCACCAATGCCCGGAACAGGCCGGCGACGAGCGCGACGGTGTCGACGGAGGGACAGCTGTCGCAGACCCGGAGTTCGAGTGTCGGCTGCCTCGCCGAGGGCCGCACGTCGTAATAGACCATTCCCGGGTCGGTGATGACTCCGGTGTCGATCAGGCGTTGGATCTCGGCGTCATAGTGAGCGGCGGAATCGAGACGGAGAAATGGGCCCGTGGTGGGCCAACGTTGCCAGACAAGTGTGCGTGAGCTGGCATAGCCGGTGTCGGTACCGTCGGCCCAGAACGGTGAACTCGCGGACAGCGCCAGCAAGGTCGGCACGTGAGGCGACAGTCGCCACGCAACCTGGACCGCCTGGTCGCGATCAGCGACATCGACGTGGACCTGGGTTCCGCAGATGAGCTGTTCCCGGGCGAGGAGTTGGTAGTCGGCCAGCATCTGGCGGTAGCGCGGGGTCTCGGTGACCTGTAGTTCGGTGGGGACCGCCAGAGGCATGGCGCCCGCGGCCACCACCCCGATCCCGAGTTCGCGGGCCGTGTCCGCCAAGACCGCACGATGCTCACGCAGATCATCACGTAACGACGAAAGCCTGCTGAACACAGCACTGTTCACCTCGATGACACAGCGTTGCAATTCCTCCACATAGCCACCCGTATGCGGCAGGGCCTCGAGCAGTTCAGGTGCCCGTGGAGTCAACCGGCGGGTGCGGAGGTCGACGAGGTGGAACTCCTCTTCCACCCCGATATTCCGCGGCTGACCGTTCATTTGAGAAGCCTAAGACCAATATCGGCAGTCGGCACGGCGAAGGAACGCCAGAAGTGGTCACCCGAGGTTCATGACGGCGTCACCCAGGTGGTGATGGTGCAGTGGACCACTTCGACGCCGTCGCGGTCGGTGATCGAGATGTCCACCGGCACCTCGCATCCCTCGGTCAATGCCGCGAAGTCGACCGGCTCGGACAGCGTCGCGACCGCATGCAGACCGGTGGTGGCCTTGGCGAGGTAGCGACTCTCCATCCCTTTCGGGATCCAGCGGTGCGTGCTGGGCACGGTGGCCTCCATCAGCATTCCCATCGCGACCTCGGCGAGATTGCACGCCGCGATGGCGTGGAACGTGCCGAGGTGGTTGTGGACGCCGAACCACTTCGGCGCGACGACCTCGCATCTGCCGGGCTCCATCGTCTTCACGAACGGGACGATGGTCGCGAAGTAGGGGACCCGCACACACATCCCGATCGAGAACAGCACCGAGCCCAGCCGGCCTGCGGGGAGCTTCTGACGGAAACGGTGGGTGGGGCTGCTTCGAGGGGGCTGGACGGAAGATGTCATGACGGCATCTTACCGGCGAGTAAGTTAGCGCGGCGCGCAGCTGACCGGGGCAGCGGCAGAACCTGACTCGCGGCCTTCGAGTGCTTCGCGTGCCTGGTGGCGTCCCACATTGAATGCCGTGGGTCCGTGTTCGTCCGCAAGGTCGCGCCCGATGCCACGCAGGACGCACTCCTGAAGGTCGACGGGCAGCCCCAGCAGCGCTTCGGTGGCGTCGGGGGACAGGTTCGTCAGATAGATCAGATCGACCTTTCCGGTTCGCTCGAAGCGGTCGACGTTGGCCTGGGCGATCCGTTCGTCCGGGTTGTAGGCCGCGAACGACAATGCGGCGACCATGGTGAGAAACCCTAGAGCTCTTGGCAATTGGCGGGTGCCGAGGCCGGCGCCGGCAATGATCAGGGCGACGAGGACGGCTCCGAGCCACAGCTCTGTCGCCATCACACCGACGCGCAGCCGGGTGGCGCCGAAGGTGTCCATGTAGAGGTCCATCCGGTGCAACGCCGAAGCCACGACGGCAAGCGCCGCGATGCAGAGTCCGCCGAGGATCGTCCGCGTCAGTACCCGCCCGGCGGACGTGCTGCGGTCCGCGCGTTGCCAGGCGATCGACACCACCAGGATGGTCAGTGCCGTGACGGCGAAGAGTTGCCAGAATCCGGTGCGCGCGTAGTCCGCGTAGGTCAGTCCCGCCGTCTCCTGCACGTAGTCGTCACCGCCGAACATCGCCCGCGCCTGGGTGATCAGGAAGGCGATGTACAAGACGAGCACGGTGCCGGTGGGAACTGCCCACATCCACGGTTCGGTCGACGTGCGCGGCGACCGGTCAGTCAGGCGTGGCCGGGCGTAGCGCAGGTAGATCCCGATCGCGGTGACTCCTCCGATGACAAGACCGAGGACAACGCTGGGGCCCACCTCGGTGTCGCCGACGTCCGGCAACACCGTGCTCAACAACGACTCGAACGTCGCGTCGGCGCCGGCGAACAGGGCGCCGAACACCACCAGGAGCACCACTGTCACCACTGCGACCTGGAGTATGGCCCCCAGGTTCTTCACCGGACGGTCCCGTGCGCCATCGGCGATACCGCGCCCCAACCACGCGGCGGTCGGGACGACCGCGACGATCGGCGCGACGACGGCTGCGGCCATCTCGCGAATGGTCCGGGCGCCGACAACGAGCGTCCCCGTGGCCAGGATCGCGATGGCCGTGCAGACTGCGGCCAGCCATCCGGCGCTGCGCCATCCCGAGACGAGTAGTAGTGCAACGATGCCGGCGGCGGTGATCAGCTCGGGCACGGTGGGCCGCTCGGGCGACGCGGTGAAGACGGCTGCCAGCACCGCGACGCCGGTCAATGCGATGCCGATCCCGATCGCGTCGGTCGGCACCAACGCCATCGCCAGTACCGTGGTGACGGCAACTGCCCCAACGACTTTCGCGGGCGCGGCCCCAGGCAACGACGTGGAGAGGGTGACCCGGCGGACCTTGACCGGTTCCTTGGTCAGCACCACCGATTGGTAAGCCTGCGGAGTATCCGAACTGTCGGTTTTGGGCATGGGTGTAGCACCTCTCGGAGACGATGGATCAAAATGGTGCCGCGATCTGCGGCGATGGTGTGCGCGTTCCAGCAGTCGTCAGTCGGCGGGCACGAGCGGTAGGCGGATCCGGATCCGGCATCCCTCAGGGTCGTCGACCACACCGATGTCGCCGGCGTGCAGTGTGATCACCCACTGGGCGATGGCCAGACCCAGACCTGTTCCGCCGTCGCGTGATCCGCCTCGACTGAACCGCTCGAAGATGCGCAGTCGCTCGGCGGGCGCGATACCCGGGCCCTGGTCGGCCACGTCGATGACAATCACCTCGCCCTCCGGCCAGGCACTGACCTCCACGACGCCGCCGGGCGGGGAGTGGCGGGCCGCGTTGTCGAGGAGATTGGCGAGCACCTGGTGCAGACGGCCCTCGTCGGCGTGAACGTGGAGGCCGGCCGCTACGTCGATCGCAAACGAGACGTCGCCCGGTGAGCGGAGCCGGCATTCGGCGACGGCGGTCTCGGCGAAGCATGTGAGATCGATGCGCTGGTGGTCGAGCTGGGCGACCCCGCCTTCGATCCGGGACAGGTCCAGCAACTCGGTGATCAGCCGTCCCAGCCGGTCCGTCTGCGAGAGCGCCAGTTCGAGGGTCTCCTGGTCCGGCGTTCGCACGCCGTCGACCATGTTCTCCAGCACTGCGTGCAGTGCGGCGACCGGTGTCCGCAACTCGTGGGCGACATTTCCGATGACCTCGCGGCGATAGCGGTCCTCCCCGGCGAGGTCATCGGCCATCTGATTGAAAGCCGTTGCCAGCGTGCCGATCTCGTCGCGAGACGTCGCTCGGACGCGGGCGGTGTAGTCGCCGCGGGACATCCGGCGCACCGCCCCCGTCATCTCGCGCAGCGGAGACGTCATCCCGTGGGCGAGCACAAACGTGACGACAATCGCGACGAGCAGTGCCATCAGCAAGGCGTACCGGAACTGCCACTGCGCGGTGATCCAGAAGGACACGCTCGAGGTGAACAGTGCGCAACCGACCACAACCGCGGTCTTGAACTTGAACGAGTGCAGCGGGTCCAGCGGCCGGGGCAGCATCACGGCGATCCCTCGGTTCCCGACACCGCGCGGACCTCGAGCGCGTAGCCGATGCCGTGCACGGTCCGTATCCGAGACGAACCCACCTTCTTGCGGAGGGAACGGATGTGGCTGTCGACCGTGCGGGTCTCTCCGGCGGCGGGCCAGTGCCAGACCGCGTCGAGCAACTGTTCACGACTGAGCACGGCGCCGGGGTGGCGGAGCAGGAACGCCAGGAGGTCGAACTCGGTGCGGGTGAGATGTACCTCTTGCCCTTCGACCGTCACCTGCCGGGCGGCCTCATCGATGCGCAGACCGTCTCTCACCTCGTCGGCCGGATCTGCCGCCGCGGGCTCGGCGGCAGAGTCGGTGAACGGGCCGTAGCGTTCGGCACGTCGGAGCAGGGCGCGGGTGCGCGCCACGAGCTCGCGCATCGAGAACGGCTTGGCCAGGTAGTCGTCGGCGCCCACTCCCAGTCCGATGACGAGGTCGGTCTCGCCGGAGCGGGCGGTGAGCATCAGTACCGGGGTCGCCGAATGTGCCTGGATGCGCCGGCAGACCTCGAGGCCGTCCATCCCCGGAAGCATCAGATCGAGGATCACCGCATCCGGATCGGTGCTGCGATGAGCGTCGATCGCAGCAGGCCCCGTGTCGGCCGTGATCACCGCGAAGCCCTCCGCGCCAAGGCGGTCCGCGATCGACTGACGGATCAGTGGCTCGTCGTCGACGACCAGCACCGATGGCGTCTGCGGGTGTGGGGTCATGACTGCGACGGTAGTGCTCCGATGTCCGCACCCTGCGCAGATGTTGTGAAGAGTCTGCGAAGGTTTTGTGCGGAGAATGCGCGGTCGTGACGGCAGGGTCGTGACCTGGGCCGGGGCAATTTGGACCTGGGCCGGATCTATTGCATACTTGTCGGGTTGCCTTGATCGGCAGCGCGGCCCTGTATGTCTGTCGTCTGAGCGTGCGAACGTCCAGACCAGGTGGCAGGCCCCCGTCGATCAGAGAGCATCACCGGACGAACTAAGCGGTCACGAACTGGTTCGAGCTTCCGTTGTGGTGCACAACAAGCAAGTACGACCCGCGTCCACCTGGACGCACACCGGCACCACGGGTTCTGCGCATGCGCAGAGGTATGTGTAGCGATTGCGACACGCCCGACTGCGTGGACCGGACGGGCCTGCGGAAGCAGGCACTGAACAACGACAGATGAACAGCGTCGATCACCACCGCAAGGTTCTGGTCACGGGGATGCGACTACACAGTTGCGTCGTTCGAGGTGTTCATCTGTGCAGCCGAAATTGACGGAAGAGGACACAGCGTGGCGGGACAAAAGATCCGCATCCGGCTCAAGGCCTACGACCATGAGGCGATCGACGCGTCGGCGCGCAAGATCGTGGAGACCGTGACCCGTACGGGTGCACGTGTGGTCGGCCCTGTGCCGTTGCCCACCGAAAAGAACGTGTATTGCGTCATCCGCTCGCCGCACAAGTACAAGGACTCGCGCGAGCATTTCGAGATGCGTACACACAAGCGACTGATCGACATCCTCGACCCGACGCCGAAGACCGTTGACGCCTTGATGCGCATCGATCTGCCGGCGAGCGTCGACGTCAACATCCAGTGAGTGGCGGGAATCATCAGATGACTCAAAGAAATGTGAAGGGAATCCTGGGCACGAAGCTCGGGATGACCCAGGTCTTCGACGAAGACAACCGGGTGATCCCGGTGACCGTCGTCAAGGCCGGACCCAACGTGGTCACCCAGATCCGCACCGAAGAGACCGACGGTTACACCGCCGTGCAGCTCGCCTACGGTGCCATCGACCCGCGCAAGGTCACCAAGCCTGTCGCCGGTCAGTTCGCCAAGGCCGGGGTCACCCCGCGCAGGCACCTGACCGAGATCCGCGTCCACGACGTGTCCGACTACACCGTCGGACAGGAACTGACCGCCGAGATCTTCGCCGACGGAGCACTGGTCGACGTGACCGGGACCTCCAAGGGCAAGGGCTTCGCCGGTGTCATGAAGCGCCACGGCTTCAAGGGCCTGGGCGCCAGCCACGGCGTGCACCGCGTGCACCGCGCTCCCGGTTCCATCGGTGGCTGCGCCACCCCCGGTCGCGTGTTCAAGGGCATGCGGATGGCCGGACGGATGGGCAACGACAAGGTCACCACGCAGAACCTGAAGGTCCACAAGGTGGACGCCGAATCGGGCCTCCTGCTGATCAAGGGAGCAATCCCCGGTCGCAAGGGCGCGGTTGTCATCGTTCGCGACGCAATGAAGGGTGGTGCATAGCCAGTGAGCGTCAACACTGAGAAGCAGCAGACCCGCACGGTCGACGTGAAGAGCTTCGGCGGCAAGACCGACGGAACCGTCGAGCTGCCTGCCGAGATCTTCGACGCACCGGCGAACATCTCGCTGATGCACCAGGTCGTCATCGCGCAGCAGGGTGCCGCACGCCAGGGCACCCACGCCACCAAGACGCGGGCCCAGGTCCGCGGTGGCGGCGCAAAGCCGTACCGCCAGAAGGGAACCGGTCGCGCCCGCCAGGGCTCGACCCGCGCCCCGCAGTTCACCGGTGGTGGCACCGTCCACGGCCCACAGCCGCGCGACTACAGCCAGCGCACCCCCAAGAAGATGAAGGCAGCCGCCCTGCGCGGTGCCCTCTCCGACCGGGCCCGCAACGACCGCATCCACGTGATCACCGAACTGGTTTCCGGGCAGGCCCCGTCCACCAAGTCGGCTCGTCAGTTCCTCGAAGAGCTGTCCGATCGTCGTAAGTTCCTGCTGGTCGTCGGACGTGAAGACGTCGCCGCATGGAAGAGCGTGCAGAACCTGCAGCACGTTCTGCCCATCGCACCCGACCAGCTGAACACCTACGACGTGCTCGATGCCGACGAGGTCGTGTTCAGCCGTGAGGCACTCGGCGTCTTCATCGACGGCGCCAAAAAAGATGAGAAGGAGGCCTGAGAAACATGACAGTTCAGGCAAACCCCCGCGACATCATCCTGGCGCCGGTCATCTCCGAGAAGTCCTACGGACTGATCGAGGACAACGTGTACACGTTCTTCGTGCATCCGGAGTCGAACAAGACCCAGATCAAGATCGCCATCGAAGAGATCTTCGGCGTGCAGGTCTCGAGCGTGAACACCGCCAACCGTCAGGGCAAGCGCAAGCGCACCCGCTTCGGCTACGGCAAGCGCAAGGACACCAAGCGCGCGATCGTGACACTGACCGCAGACAGCAAGCCCATCGAGATCTTCGGAGGCCCGGTCGGCTGACGCCGCTCGGACTCCACCGAAGAAGTAGAGGACAAGAAGACTCATGGCTATTCGTAAGTACAAGCCGACGACCCCCGGTCGTCGTGGCGCTTCCGGCGCGGACTTCTCCGAAGTCACTCGTGACACCCCGGAGAAGTCGCTGGTTCGTCCGCTGCATGGTCGCGGTGGACGAAACGCCCACGGCCGCATCACAACCCGTCACAAGGGTGGTGGCCACAAGCGTGCCTACCGTCTGATCGACTTCCGTCGCCACGACAAGGACGGCATCAACGCCAAGGTCGCTCACATCGAGTACGACCCGAACCGCACTGCGCGGATCGCGTTGCTGCACTACGTCGACGGTGAGAAGCGGTACATCATCGCGCCCAAGGGACTCAAGCAGCACGACGTGGTGGAAAGCGGTCCGACCGCCGACATCAAGCCGGGCAACAACCTCCCGATGCGCAACATCCCGACCGGTACCCAGATCCACGCTGTGGAGCTGCGTCCCGGTGGCGGCGCCAAGATGGCTCGTAGCGCCGGTGCCTCGATCCAGTTGCTCGGTAAGGAAGGCCCCTACGCCACGCTGCGTATGCCTTCCGGTGAAATCCGTCGTGTCGACGTGCGCTGCCGCGCCACCGTCGGCGAGGTCGGCAACGCCGAGCAGAGCAACATCAACTGGGGCAAGGCCGGCCGTATGCGTTGGAAGGGCAAGCGCCCGACCGTCCGTGGTGTCGTGATGAACCCGGTCGACCACCCGCACGGTGGCGGCGAGGGCAAGACCTCCGGTGGTCGCCACCCGGTCAGCCCGTGGGGTAAGCCCGAGGGCCGTACCCGCAAGAACAAGGCCAGCGACAAGCTGATCGTCCGTCGCCGGCGCACCGGCAAGAACAAGCGATAACAGGAGGGAGTTAGAGAATGCCACGCAGCCTCAAGAAGGGCCCCTTCGTCGACGACCACCTGTTGAGCAAGGTCGACGTTCAGAACGAAAAGGGCACCAAGCAGGTCATCAAGACCTGGTCCCGTCGGTCCACCATCATTCCGGACTTCATCGGTCACACCTTCGCCGTCCACGACGGCCGCAAGCATGTGCCGGTGTTCGTCTCGGAGTCCATGGTCGGTCACAAGCTCGGCGAGTTCGCGCCGACGCGCACCTTCAAGGGACACATCAAAGACGACCGGAAAGCGAAGCGTCGGTAGATGAGTACTGAAACAACCAATCCGACCGCCAAGGCGACCGCGAAGTTCGTGCGTGTCACGCCGATGAAGGCGCGTCGTGTCATCGACCTGGTCCGCGGCAAGAACGTGGACGAGGCCCTCGACATCCTGCAGTTCGCGCCCCAGGCCGCGAGCGAGCCGGTTGCCAAGGTGCTCGCCAGCGCCGTGGCCAACGCGGAGAACAACCTCGACCTCGACCGTCGCACCCTCGTGGTGTCGCAGGCGTTCGCCGACGAGGGTCCGACCATGAAGCGGTTCCGTCCGCGCGCCCAGGGGCGTGCCTTCCGGATCCGTAAGCGGACCAGCCACATCACCGTCGTGGTGGAAAGCATCGCCAGGAGCGACGCGGCCGCCGGCCGCAATCGCCGGAAGGGAGCTCAGTAGTGGGCCAGAAGATCAACCCGCATGGCTTCCGTCTCGGTATCACCACGGACTGGAAGTCCCGGTGGTACGCAGACAAGCAGTATGCGGAATACGTCAAAGAGGATGTCGCCATCCGCAAGCTCCTGGCCACCGGCCTCGAGCGCGCCGGCATCGCCAAGGTGGAGATCGAGCGCACCCGTGACCGGGTTCGCGTCGACATCCACACCGCCCGTCCGGGCATCGTCATCGGTCGCCGCGGCGCCGAGGCCGACCGGATCCGTGGCGACCTGGAGAAGCTGACCGGCAAGCAGGTCCAGCTGAACATCCTCGAGGTCAAGAACGCCGAGTCGGAAGCTCAGCTGGTGGCACAGGGTGTCGCCGAGCAGCTCAGCAACCGCGTGGCTTTCCGCCGGGCGATGCGTAAGGCCATCCAGTCGGCCATGCGTCAGCCCAACGTCAAGGGAATCCGGGTCCAGTGCTCGGGTCGCCTCGGCGGTGCGGAGATGAGCCGCAGCGAGTTCTACCGCGAAGGTCGGGTGCCGCTGCACACGCTGCGCGCAGACATCGACTACGGCCTCTACGAGGCCAAGACAACCTTCGGCCGTATCGGCGTGAAGGTGTGGATCTACAAGGGCGACATCGTCGGTGGCAAGCGCGAGGCACTGTCCTCGTCGGCTGCTCCGGCTGAAGATCGTCGTCCGCGTCGTCCGGCCCGCCCGAAGCGGAGCGGTTCGTCGGGTACCACAGCGACCAGCACCGAAGCTGGACGTGCGGCCACCGCGACCGCAGATGCGCCTGCGGCTGTCGACGCTCCAGCGACAACGCCTGCCCCCGCGCAGGCCGAGAACCAGGAGGGCTGAGGCATGTTGATCCCTCGTCGGGTCAAACACCGCAAGCAGCACCACCCCAGCCTGAAAGGTCAGGCCAAGGGCGGCACCAAGGTGACGTTCGGTGACTACGGCATCCAGGCACTGGAGAGCGCGTACATCACCAACCGTCAGATCGAGTCAGCTCGTATCGCAATCAACCGGCACATCAAGCGTGGCGGCAAGGTGTGGATCAACATCTTCCCCGACCGCCCGTTGACGAAGAAGCCTGCCGAGACCCGCATGGGTTCCGGTAAGGGTTCGCCCGAGTGGTGGGTCGCGCCGGTCAAGCCGGGTCGCGTGCTGTTCGAGATGAGCTACCCCAATGAGGAGACCGCTCGCGAGGCCCTGCGTCGCGCGCAGCACAAGCTCCCGATCAAGACCCGCATCGTGACCAGGGAGGAGCAGTTCTGATGTCTGTCGGAATCGCCGCCGCCGAGCTCCGCGAGCTCAGTGACGAAGAACTGGTCGAACGTTTGCGTGAGTCGAAGGAAGAGCTGTTCAACCTTCGGTTCCAGATGGCCACCGGTCAGCTCGACAACAACCGCCGGCTGCGTACCGTGCGTCGCGAGATCGCGCGCGTGTACACCGTCATGCGGGAGCGCGAGCTCGGCCTGGCCTCAGGACCCGAAGCCGAGAGCGGTGACGACGCATGAGCGAGGACCAAAAAGTGACTGAAACGTCCACCACCGAGGAGCGTGCACGCCGCAAAGAGCGGATCGGGTACGTCGTCTCGGACAAGATGCAGAAGACCATCGTGGTCGAGCTGGAAGATCGTGTGATGCACCCGCTTTACGGCAAGATCATCCGCACCACCAGCAAGGTCAAGGCTCACGACGAGAACGAGACCGCCGGCATCGGCGACCGCGTTCGCCTGATGGAGACCCGCCCGACCAGTGCCACCAAGCGCTGGCGTCTGGTCGAGGTCCTCGAGAAGGCCAAGTAAGCCAACCAGTTTCACGAAAGCGGCCCGTCCCTTTGTTGGGGCGGGCCGCTTTGGTTGCTGTGCACCGACAACGTCCCCGTGACCGTGTGCCGGGGGAGTAGTGCCCTCCGTACATGTCGACGGGGACGTTGTTGGTGGCGGGCGTGGGCTACTTGCCGCCGATCACCACCGGCAGCAGGTTCCACGGGCGATCGGTGAGCCAGTCGATGACGTTGGAGAGCCCAGGTGTCTCGTCGGCATCGAGGTCGTCGAGAAGCGGATCCCGTGTGGGGTCGTCCTCGGACACACCGGCATTGGGTGAGGGTTCGTCGCACACGATCATCGTGTTGTCGGCTTCGCCCCATGCCTCCTCGAATTCGTCGAGTGGGACTTCCATGCGGTCGCCGTCGGGATGCCCTGGGTCGCTGAGGTAGACCACACCTTTGTCGGTGTCGATCTCGCTGATCACCACACAGTGATCGCCTCCCTGGTCGCGACCCATGGCTTCGTCGCGCTCCTCCTGCTCCGGATCCCAGTACTCCCCGGAGTCGACGTACAGCATGACGCCGCGCCCTTCCTCCAAGGCGGTCGCGAGGTCGTCCATCGTGCCGGTCTCGACGGTGGCCGGGATCCCGTTCTGTTCGAGCAGGTCCGCCGCAGCGTAGATGGGCATGCCGTTCTCGATCTCGCCGTCGAGGAAGTAGCCGTTGTCCTGGGCCATCTCGACAAAGGCTTCTTCGCTCTGGATGTCTTCGCCGCTGTATTCCGCAACGATCTGGGCGACACTCGCCGGCACGCAGGTGCCGTTCACGGCTTGCTGGAACCAGTGTTCGGAGTATTCGTCCGCGTCGCCGCCGCCGACCCCGTCAGACGGTTCCGCGGGCTCGTCCGGCGGAGCCGCATCCTGATCGGGCCACAGTTCTGTCAGCACCGACTCGAGTTCATCGAGTGTGCCGGTGTCGTCGGACGCCGACGCTGTCGAGCTGCCCTGCGCGCTGTATTCGGCATCGCCTTCACCCATGGCTGTTCCCTTCGATCAGATCCGATGTCGATTGGATCGGCGTCAGGGCTCGAATGTTCCCGTGATGAGCGAACCCGGAACGTCGGGCGTCCAGGAAGCTCACAGCCAGGTGCCAGAGTTCTACGAGTTCGCGTTTCTACCTTGTGAGGAGTCGGCCTCGGCAGAACCAGGTCGGGCTTCAGAAAGGGAGGACAACATGCAGGTCAAGAAGGCGTTCACGCGGACGGTCGCAACGGGGGCAATCGGCCTGGCTTCGCTGGGAGTCGGTGGGGCAGTGGCCGAGGCGACTGCAGCGCCGGCGGCGACATCATCAACAACGACGCAGGAGGGCCCCACCCGGACGACCTCATCGTCCCCGGGCGCGGTCAAACGCCCGGATCTTGCGACATTCACCTTCCGCGGGCAGGAGGTCACCCCAGGCTACGACCGGTACAAGCGTGGTTGGGGCTTCTGGTTCTTCGGCTTCTGGGTCCCGGTCGTTCTGTGACAACCGCTCGACAGCCTCGTCGGCGCGACGAAATAATTCGGACCACGGTCCGGTTATTATGATCGTAGCTTCTACCGAGGAGGTAGCCATGCAGTTCGGAATCTTCACCGTCGGCGATGTCACCGTCGACCCCACCACCGGTGTGGAACCCACCGAGAACGACCGGATCAAGGCGATGGTCGCCATCGCCAAGAAGGCAGAAGACGTCGGGCTCGACGTTTTCGCCACCGGTGAGCACCACAACAAGCCGTTTGTGCCCTCGTCTCCCACGACGATGCTCGGTTACATCGCAGCCCAGACCAAGACTCTGCAGCTGTCGACGTCGACCACACTGATCACCACCAACGACCCGGTGAAGATCGCCGAGGACTTCGCGATGTTGCAGCACCTGGCCGACGGCCGTGTCGATCTGATGCTGGGCCGCGGCAACACGGGTCCGGTCTATCCGTGGTTCGGCAAGGACATCCGGCAGGGCATCCCGCTCGCAATCGAGAATTACCATCTGCTGCACCGACTCTGGACCGAAGAGGTGGTGGACTGGCAGGGCAAGTTCCGTACGCCGCTCACCTCGTTCACCTCCACGCCGCGACCGCTCGACGGCGTCGCGCCATTCGTCTGGCACGGGTCGATCCGTAGCCCGGAGATCGCCGAGCAGGCCGCTTATTACGGAGACGGCTTCTTCGCCAACCACATCTTCTGGCCCAAGGAGCACTTCCAGCAGCTGATCGGTTTCTACCGTGAGCGCTACGAGCACTACGGTCACGGCACCGCGTCCCAGGCCGTCGTGGGACTCGGCGGGCAGTTCTTCATCCGCCCCAAGTCGCAGGATGCGGTCAACGAGTTCCGGCCGTACTTCGACAACGCGCCGGTCTACGGTCACGGCCCCTCGCTCGAAGAGTTCACCGCGGACACGCCGCTCACCGTCGGCAGCCCACAGCAGTTCGTGGACAAGACGCTGAGCTTCCGTGAGCACTTCGGCGACTACCAACGCCAGCTGTTCCTGGTCGACCATGCAGGACTGCCGCTGAAAACCGTTCTTGAACAACTCGATCAACTCGGGGAGGTACTGCCGCAACTGCGAGCGGGATTCGCCGAGGGGCGCCCTTCGGACGTTCCGGACGCGCCCACCCACGCATCGCTGGTAGCCGCACGAAGCGCTGCGGTCACCGAGGGTGACACAATCGAGGCGGAGGCGATCAGCCGATGAACCCGACTCGTGTGGTGGTCGTGAGTGCCGGTGTCGGTGAACCGTCGTCGACTCGGCTACTCGCGGACCGGCTCGCTGCTTCGGTTCAGGCGCAACGTGATTCGGTTGTCGTCGAGACGGTCGACCTGCGGGAGATCGCGGTGGACATCGCCCGGAGCATGATCGCCGGATTCCCGGTGGGTGCTGCGGATCCCGCGGTGAGGGCTGTTGTCGAAGCCGATGCCGTCGTCGCTGCAACACCGGTGTTCAACGCGTCCTACAGCGGATTGTTCAAGTCGTTCTTCGACATCATCGACAAGGACAGTTTTGCCGGTAAGCCGGTGCTCATCGCTGCCACCGGTGGTAGCCCGCGACACTCGATGGTGCTCGATCACGCTGTGCGGCCGATGTTCTCGTATCTGCGCGCTGTGGTGGTCCCGACTGGCGTATATGCCGCGTCCGAGGATTGGGCGGGTACCTCCGGGGACACCGCCACGCTTGCCGACCGGGTGGATCGTGCCGCCGGAGAACTGGTGGCGCTGTTGGGCGGCACCCGTACGACGCCATCGCCGGTTGACGATGACGAAGCCGGAATCGCCAACTTCGCTCGGCTGCTGGGGGAGTCCTTCCACCAACCGAACTGAACGCGGGATCGGCCCACGGACACACTTTCACGGGCATCAGCGCCCCCGGCGACACTGCCGGGGGCGTCTTCGCGTCAGCGTGCTGGACACGGGATGTGCGACGTCAGCGGGGGCTTTTCGATCGTCATGGGGGATTCGATCGCGTCGGCGAATGGTGGACAAGCGGCGAAAATTGGGATCGGTAGCCGCTCGGTCGGGTTTTAGTTATCCCATGCCGGAGCCACACCGAAGGCGCCGCACAACGAAAGGGAAGACCAATGAAACGAGTCCTCACAGCCACCCTCGGACTGATCGCCAGCGCAACCCTGCTGATGGCCTGCTCGGACGACAGCAGCAACAACGCAGACAGCAGCCCCGCGGCCAACCCGGTCGCAACCAGCCAGTCGAACGGAACAGAGGTTTCCACGGGCGGCGACACCGAGGTCAAGGTGGAGGGCAAGGATCTCGCCGGCGTGGACCTCAACTCTGTGAGCTGCGTGAAGCAGGGCGGCAAGATCAACGTCGGCAGCGGCTCCACCGGTGGCCAGCAGGGCCTCGGCATCGTGATGACGGACGAGGCCACCCCGAAGGTCGAGTCGCTGGGACTGGTGGTCGACGGCAACGCACTGGCCGTAACCAACGGGATGGGGATGTCGGTCGGTTCGGCGGAGGTCTCGGTAGACGGTGACACCTACACCATCACCGGTGAGGCCGAAGGCGCTGACATGAAGAATCCCACGGCCGGAATGATCAAAAAGGAGTTCAGCATCAAGGTGAGCTGCAACTGATCTGAACCGGTGAGAATGCGGCGGACGTGCATCGCACGTCCGCCGCTTTCGTGTGTGGTGCCCGTGTATGCGGTTGCCCGCTGGTCCGCGATCAATATGATGCAGCCATGTCGGTGGCCGGTGATCTCGAGCGTGCGCGCGACCTCGCCTGTGCCGACGACCACGCTGCCGCCCGCGATCTGTTGTTGTCGCTGATGCCGAAGATCGAACAGCTCGACCGAGACGACCTGATGCTCGAGGTGTTCGCCCAGCTCGGAGCGATCTACCTGACCCGCGGCGCTCACGACGGGGTCGTGGAATGTGTCCGCAGGATTCGCGATTGCGTCGGTATCTATTCGGAGATCCTCGCCGGGAAGATGCCCGAAGCCGCGGCGCAGGTGACGATGTCATCCGACGACATCACCCGGATGGTCCGCCGCTACACCGGGCGTGCGGATGTCCTCGACATCGGCCTGGCATCAGCTCGCGGTGACCACGACCAAGCGGCGCGGCGGCTTGCGCATCTGACCGACGAGGCAGTGGGGGAGCCCGATTCGGACCCCGACCCCGACCACGGGTTTCATGTCACACACGCACGCATCCTGTGCGCGACCGCGCTCGGCGATGTCGACGAGCACGTGGCTGCCGCGCGCCTGTGGGAACTCGGTCTCGAAGAGTTGCTCATCGTGCGACGAGCCGCGTCGGAACTCGGCCCGCCCCCGCCGTCCGATGCCTGGAGCCGGCCGGGCTCGGTAGGTGCCGACCGGCTTCAGGTGGACGCTGGGATCGGCTACGGCAGATTCTGTGTGCAGACCGGACGGCTCGAGCAGGCCGGCTCGCATCTTCGTCGTGCGGGTGCGCTTGCGTCGCAACGCGGCTGGCCTCTGGCATCGGCGCGCAGCGAACTCGAACGTGCGGCTCTCGCCTGGGCTCGGTCCGACCATGCGGACACCGAACGCCTGGCTCAGGCGGCGTACCCGGTGTTGGCCACGTATGCGGTCGCGCATGACGTCTCCAGATGCTGGTTGTACCTGGGGCTCACCCGGATGGCTGCGGGCGAACTGCAGGCAGCCGACCACTGCTGGGAACAGGCGCAGCGGCACTGGGACGAACTGGGTATACCCCTGCATCGTCACCGGATCATGATGCAGCGCAGCTGGATACCGGTGTTCCGTGGACAATTCGACCGCGCCCGGGAGATGGTCGGGCAGGCCCGGATGCTCCTGGACGCGACCACTCATGCGACCTGGCTGCACCACGCCCGCCTCGATGACCTCATGGGATCGATATGGCGAGCAGAGGCGCTCGCCGACATGGGTTTCGACGGCATCGGTGATCCGTTCGCCGACTGGAATTCGGTGGAGGCGCGGGTTGCGATGTCGGAGGGCATCACCACGGCGGCCGACGGGTCGGACGGCCATCTCTCGGCCCAGCCCAAGTTCGAAAAGGCCGCTGCGCTGAAGATACCCGCGGCGCTTGCGGTCGACAGTGTGCGGCATTCGATGCCCGACGCCGAGGCTCGTTCGCGCTGGGCCCGGTCGGTCTCGGCCCCGGTGATGGCCGGTGCCTTCGCTGTGGCGTGGGAATGGGACAACACCTCATTGGTCGCCGAGATGATCGAATACGTCAGTGCACGGGGAACATTCGGCCTCGACCCGAGAGTGTCCGATGCTGTCGGCGGCGAGTGGGCACTGACCGCGACGGGGGCCACACCGTTGCACTCCGTCGCCGATTCCGATGCCGGCATCGACGAGAACCGTGCGGTGGCTGCCGGGGCCACGACCACTGCGGTCACCGGCGGTCTGACCCGGCTGGGTCCGTTGCCCCCGTTGCAGATGGACCGCGGTGCCGGCGCGATCCTGGCGGAGTATCGACGGCTGGCTGCCGAACGCTACGGACGCAAGGTCACGAGTGACGAGCCGATGTGGCCCACGTGGAGATGACCACCTCGCCACCAACAGAATTGATCCTGCGGTTTGCCGACGTGGGAGTTGCGACATACGCCAGCCTGCGGGTGGTGGGCGAGCCCGCACGCACCGTCACCTGGGTGGTGGAGGAGCCGTTTGTGGTGGCCGCGATCGAGCAGGTGGCCGATGCACTGCCCTCGCCGCGCGACGGCGAGACGATGGTGGATGCCCTTCAGCGGTCACTCCTGTCGGGCCCATTTGCCGATCCGTCGACCGAGTTGCGTGCGTCGTACCATCTCGGGCTGCTGTTGCTCTCACAACAGGCATGGTCTCTTTTGCTCGAATGTGTGGCGGCCGTTCGCCCGGTTCTACATCTCACTCCCACCGCGCGGCTGGCACAGATCCCGTTCGCCCTGCTCGCGTTGCCATCGGTATATCCCACCGCCGACCAGTTGGTGCGCGCCAAGGCCGGGGCTGTGTTGGCCACCGGGGAGGTACTCGCGCGACTGCCCTGGAAGGCAGACGATCTCACCGCGTACACCGAGGGTTATCGGTTGATGGAACTGGTGGATCTCGTGATGTCGCCCCCGGCGAACATCGTCAACGCCCAGAGAAGCCCGGCGCGCTGGGAGGAGCGCCGCACCTCACCTCCGGTTCTCATCCTCGATCCCCGCGTGCCCGGGCAGACACCTTCCTCGCCTCTGGGTTCGGTGTTGGGCAGACCGTCGCCGGACAGCTGGTGTCAGAACACTTCGCCGGCGCACTGGCGCGCCATACCGTGTATCCGCCGGTTTCGGACACGGTGGAGTTGTTCAGGCGCCGCGACACGGACCGGAACTGGTTGTCGGTTGTGTTGCAGGACAAGCCGAGCAGGATGCTGTTCGTCGGTCATGCCAGTGCAGCCTCGAGCGAGGTGGGCTACGCCGAGCGTTCGGCGTTGCACCTGTCGTGTACAGCTCTGCACCCCGGGCTGGCGGATCCGGTGGGCAGTCATCGACCGTGGACGGCCGCCGACATCCTCGCCGATACCGGGCGCTGGCCGATGCCGCCGCGAGTGGCCTTGGTGGCGTGCGCATCTGGCACCGATCACCGCTTCGACGAGCCGAACGGTTTGGTCGCGGCCATGATCCTGGCCGGATCGGAGCTGGTGACGGCGACGTTGTGGTCGCTGTCGACAACAGCCGGATATCGAAGCCTCGCCGAAGGCGATACCGCCATCGATCCCATGGGGGAGTTGATCGCAGCTGTGGACAGCGCCCACGAGAGCGATGACCCGGTGGTGGTACTCGGCCGGTGGCAGCGTGCGCAGATGAGACGCTGGCGATCGGGGGATGTCACTGCGCACCCGGTGTTCTGGGCATCCCTGGTCACCTTCGCAGTGCCCGATCGCGGAGCGTGAGGTCGGTGCTGTGCCGGCTCAACTGCGTGGGACGCAGACCGCGACATGGGAGTAATCAGTGGAGCGGTAGTAGGTGTCGATGATGCTGCCGGGTTCGACCTTCGCCACGGATGTAGCCGGGATGAACGTCACCTCGTGTGCGGGGAACTGGCCACCTTCGGGACGGTTGACGATCACGTCGAGCTCGACCTGACGGTAGTCCTCGCACACCCGGCCGGTCGGCTTCATCGCCGTCACCACCGCACGTGACTTGACGCCCCGCCGGATGAGGTCGAGTTTGTCCGCCGTGGTCAATCCCTTACGGATCAGCATGGTGTCGAATGCCGCTCGCGCTGCGGTCATGTCGTCGGCCAGGATGACTTCGGTCGGTCGCTCCGGGTCGAAACGAACGGCGAGCACCACACCCGGCCACAGGGTGGCGCGTGAGCCCTCGGCATCGAACGCGTGATGATTCAGATGTCCCCGAAAGTGCTGTCCGGACACCGTTTCGACGTCGACGATGATCGTGGGGGCCGCGGCCCTGTCAACCCAGGCCTTGTCGTCAACCGAAGCCCTGTCACCGACCGGTGGCGTTTCCTGGACGGCATGGACTGTTGCGATACCGATACCCGGTTCGTCCACAGGCATGGAGTTCGGCTCGTGGTGGGAGCGAAGGCTCATGCGGGACGACGGTCGCATCTCGCCGACCGACACCAGAGCCGCGCCGGCGAGCGAAACGGCCCCGACCAAGAACACCGTGGCGCTCGGCAGGAGGAATGCAACGGTCACGATCAGCGCGATCGTCGCGCACGACGCCAAGGTCGCCATTGCGGGAGTTGAGATCGGACCAGTAACGGGGTGGGGTGCTTGTTTCATGGAACAAGACTCACTGCAGGTGCCGGCTACCGAACCCAACTTATCGAGCCACGCGGCTCTGGTCGAGCGCACAGTGCCTCGTCTAGCATCACCTGGTGACTACCGGGTATGACGTGGCGACGGAGGTCGCCCTCGCCCGCCCACGTCGGGCGGTCATCGACGAGGCCTGGCGCGGGCTCGGTCCCGGTGTGGAGGTGCTCAGCGGCACCGACGGTGACCCGCTGCGCCGGACCGTCAAACGTATTCTCGATCCGCTGGTCCTGCGGCTTCGTGCGAATCCTCAGTTCTCGGCGGCGATCCTCGCCCCCGACGTGGCGCGCGACCTACATGACGTGATCATCGCGCACGGCGAGCAATTGCTCTGCACCGCACAGTGGTTCGAGGTGCTCAAGAAGAGTCGCAGGCGGCTGCGCATCACCACCGGTAACGTGCAGGAACTCTATTTCCCGGTCTCGTACGAGCTGGCCGTCACCCGCGGCGCACCGACGGGGGACGCGGAGGCTGTCGCCGATGCCGTCCTACGGGACATTCACTCGGATCGGGACCGTACCGCGACCGCAGCTCTGGACAAGCATCTGGCTGCGTCCCAGACCATCTCGACCCTCACTCGACAACTGGAGAGGAGCTGGCGCGACGTGCGTCCCGGTGGGGCGATCACGGGGCCGTTCCTGGCGGGATTGAGCACCGTACTGGCGGAGACGGGCGACCATCGGGCGCGGGCGGCACGGCAACGGGTGTGGACGGCCCTGGTCGCCGATGACACACCGTTCAACCTGGGGGCGGGCGCTCGGGTCGATCCTGCGGCGTTGCCCTGGCGGCTGACCGACCTCGGTCTGACATCTACTGAGCCGCAACGACGTCCGCATCTGACGGAGAGGTCCTCCGGCGAGCGGCCGCTCGACCGGGCCGTGGTCGACCGTGTCCGCGCCACACTGCGTCGAGCGCTCGACCGCGAGGAACTCCCCGACATCCCGCTGTTGTGTGCCGAGGAGGTGGACCGGGCGTGTTCCCCCTGGGGTCTGCTCGCAGAGGACATCCAGGCAACTCTTCTCGCCGGCATCGAGGTGGCTGTGGAATTGATGCCGCTGGACGAAAAACACAGCGCCCGATACGGATTGGCGGCGCTGATCCAGGCCCGGCTGCGCAAGGAGGCCTACGTGCTGCACGCCCGCCGGTGCCTTGCCGCCGGCGCCCCGGTTCATCCGCGTCAGCAGCGGGTGGTCGACGACCTACGCGCGTTTCGTCGCCCGTATCTCGGCCGGCTGTGGGCCCGGCTGCACGGTCGCGATGTCTGGCAGGAGTCCTGCGACGATGTCGAGGACATCCGATCACTGCTCGATGGGGTCGCCCGGTCGGCGAGTCTGGACCAGCGCCAGCGGATCAAGGCCATGCTGGCGAACGTGCGCGGGTCCGAGATCGAGGTGGCCCCGTGAGAGTCGTGTCATGAAAATCGGAGTCGAGTCGGGGCTCTGGACCACCGGCAATGTGGAGCGTGCACTACCCCTGGTGACGGTGCTCGAGGTGAGCGGCGCGGTGATGTCATGGACGCTCGATGAGCCGAACTCGCCGCAGATCGAGTTCACCGATGCATCCCGTGCCGACTGGCTGTGGCGGGTGGTCGGTGAACGCGGCCATGTCGCGGTCGCGGCGGTCACCGAGGGCCCGACTGACTCCGCGGTGGCGATCGAACTCGACGGCATCGACGTGGATACAGAGGCCGTCGAGATCCCCAGACGACTCGCCTTGGGGCATTGGCTGCGCAGATGGTGGCCTGCCGGTGTCGGCGATGGCATCACCGCTCTCGACCTGCCTCTGCTCGACGCGGAGATCGCGATTCTCACCTCCGCCGCGGAGATCTTCTTCACCGACGACACCATCGATTCTGGTGTCGCCGAACTGCTCTCGCCACACGCCGCAGCGCTCACCGAACATGTGCGTTCGGGCGATCCACGTGTGGTCGAGATGGTGCGTCGATGCGTGGACCTGGTGGAGGAGGTGGGGATCGGCGATCCGGTTCACCGGTCAGAGTGGGCTGAGCTCTCGGCACTCACTGCGCACATGGACGCACTCGATACGCCGCCATCGGGACGTCAGGATGATTACGCCCTGGCAGCGGGAAGTGGTTCGGCGCCTCGAAGCGATGCGATCGCCGCCGGCACCGACACGATTCGCTGGGGTGGTGTGCCTGCGGGAATCTTCGATGCTGCCGAGGACACCGTCGACTGGTACGTGCGAGCCGACCCGGCTGCCGCCGTGATCGTCGCGGCGGCGGTGGTGCCGGGCGCCAACCCGGCGGGCATCGATGTGTCGGTGCGCGCCGACGGTGTCAGCGGCTCGGCGGTCCTGGGATCCGACGGCCGGGCGAGTGTCCCGCTGGTGGACACCGACGGTGAGCCGATGGACGACGACCGGGCATGGTCCCACGACTGGTCATCAACGTCGGTCACGGTCGGGGTCTCCGTCGAGGAGACACGCGAAACCAGGGACCGGGTGCGAGTATTCGCCCGCCGCCGGCTCGATCAGCCAGGGCCGGACGCGTTCCTGGCGGAGATCCTGGCCGCGGAGGCGGACTACTGACAGTCGGTTGTGGTCAGCGGCTGGCGACGGTCCGATAGCGCCACAGCGACAGCGGGACGAACACCAGCAGGATCGCCAGCGAGGTGATGAGCGAGTACGCGACGGCGTGATCGGCAACCCATCCGGTGGCCTGCGGGAAGTCCGGGGAGCGGAGTTGCCGAGCAGATCACGAGCTGCCGTGGCCACTGCGGTGATCGGGTTCCATTCGGCGATCGCCTTGAGTGGTCCGGGCAGGCTCTGAGCCGAGATGAACGCACTCGACAGGAACGTCGCCGGGAACATCCACACGAAGCCGACGCTCTGCGCCACCTCGACGTTGCGGGCCATCAATCCGGTGAAGGCGCCCACCCATGACATGGCGAAGGCGAGCAGGAGGATCAAACCGAGCGCGAGTAGAGCGTCGGCGAAGCTGCCGCGGATTCGCCACCCGATGACCAGTCCGGTGATGGCCATCACCGCAACACTGACGATGCTGACCACGAGATCGGAAAGCGTTCGGCCGAGGACTACCGCCAGCGACCACATGGGCAGGGTCCTTAACCGATCGACCAAGCCCGATTGCAGATCGCCTGCCAGCCCGACGGTCGTGAAGGCCGAGTTGAAAACGACTGTCTGCGTGAAGATGCCGGCCATCAGGAACTCACGATATGACGCACCGCCCAACGTCGCGCCGAAGACGTACGCGAAGAGGAACACGAACATGAACGGCTGAACGGTTGCGGAGACCAGCAGGGTCGGAACGCGGCGGATGGTGAGCAGGTTGCGTCCGGCCATCACCGAGCTGTCGGAGAAGAGTCCGCCACCGGACATCGTCGGTGTGGATTTCGAGGAGGCGGCACGCGGTGCGCCGGTCCTGGCGGATCGGGCCTCGGTGGTCGCGGTCATGCGGCGTTCTCCTCGGGATCGGGCGTGGGATTGGACGTGAGGGAAAGGAACACGTCGTCGAGCGTCGGTGCTTCCACGGAGAAGTCGTGCACCGTCACTCCGACGTCGGACAGGGCCTGGATGATCGTCGCGGCGCTGGCGGTCCCGTCACTGACGGCAACCTGCCACTCGGTGGAGTGTGCCGTTCCGTGCGGTTCGGAAGATCCGTGCTGAGACAGGACGCGGTGCACCAGATCCCGGTCGATGTCGAGCCCGACCTCCACGGTCAGCACCGTCGACTGGCTCGCCGCCTTGAGCTCGGCGGCCGAGCCCAAGGCGACCACTTCACCGCGATCGATGACGGTGATGGTGTCGGCCAGTGCGTCGGCCTCTTCCAGGTACTGGGTCGTCAGTAGCACCGTGGTGCCGCCGCGTACGAGCTGATTGATCAGAGCCCACATCTCGCGTCGCCCCCGCGGGTCGAGTCCGGTGGTCGGCTCGTCCAGGATCACCACACCGGGCTGCGCGATCAGCGCGCCGGCCAGGTCGAGACGGCGACGCATGCCACCGGAGTAGGTGCGCGCCGGGCGGTCGCGCGCGGTCTCGAGCCTGAAGTCGTTGATCAGTTCGTCGGCACGGGTGCCGGCGGCGCGCCTGGTCATCCCGTAGAGACGCGCGACCATCCGGAGGTTCTCCCAGCCGGTGAGGTTGCCGTCGACGGCCGCGTACTGACCGGACACGCCGATGCTGCGGCGCACCTGCGCCGGATGCGCGAGCGCATCGATACCGAGAACGTGGACCGAACCGGCGTCCGGCTTGAGCAAGGTGGAGATGATGCGCACGGTGGTGGTCTTGCCCGCGCCGTTGGGCCCGAGCAGTGCGTGCACCGTTCCACGACGCACCTTCAGATCCACACCGCCGAGTGCCTGATGGGATGCGCCGCGCCCGAAACGGCTCCCGAATGTCTTGAACAGACCGGATACCTCGATGGCGAACTCGGACCCGTCGTCCACCGTGTTCTCCGGCGCGCCACCGTCGACCCCGTTCACAGGGTCTTCGAGATGCGTCTGCGTTTCCTCACCCATTGATCCACCACTCGCCGTCGCGAGCCGAAGCGGCGACGGCCTTGCGTTCGGGCATGGATCGCGTCAAGCTCGCCGGCGCGATGTCGCGCCAGTTCTGTTCCACGAACTGCAGGCATTCCTCGCGTCCGGACGGCCCGTGCTGCGAGGTCCACCCGCCCGGGACGGGGGCAAAATCGGGCCACAGCGAATGCTGGCCCTCGTGATTGACCAGGACGCGGAAGGTGCCCCGCTCGTCATCGAATGGATTGATCATCATTGGTCCTTTCATCAAGTGTTGCAAGGTGATCGCCGAGTGCCCCGGCGACTGGATGGACGTGATCGCCGTCGAGCAGCTGGCTGTGCCGGCAGTGGGCGACGGTGTGCCCGATGTCCCCGGTGACGTGGTGACGCCAGTCATCGACAGCGGGCCGTCCGGGTGGCGGATCCTCCGACGCTGTGACGAACAAGGCTGCGCCGTCGTACACCCGCGGTGTCCACTCGCGGGCCACCGCAGTCGCAGCGACGTAAGCGTCGTACAACGACTCGAGATCCGATACCGACAGATGCGCCAACGGGCCCTCGGAGGCGCGGATGATCTCGGTCGCCTCGTCGATGCCGATGTCGCCGCCCGCATCACCGGCCAGCTCACCGTCTCCGAAGCCGAACTCCGTCAGCAACTCTCCGACCGACGGTGTCACATCGAGCTCGGGACGGCCGGGGATCACGTACGAATCGAGCAGCATCAGCGTCTCGACCTGGTGGCCTTGCTCCCGTAGTTGCACCGCCATCTCATGTGCGATGGAACCGCCCAGCGACCAGCCGATCAGGTGATACGGGCCCTCGGGTTGCACGGCCTGGACCTGCTGTAGGTAGTACGCGGCAAGGTCGGGCACCGACCGAAGTCGGGGACCGCCCGACAGCGCCGGGTTCTGCAGCCCGTAGAGCGGCCGGTCGGAATCGAGATGCGGCAGCAGTGCGGTGTAGCTCCACGCGACACCGAGCGCCGGGTGCACCGCGAAGAGCGGAGCCCGGGTTCCCTGCGCCCGCAGGCCGATCAGCGGAGCCAGCGCCGGGTCGATACCCGGCGCGGACCCGGTGTCAGCGGGATCGCCGTCGGCGCCCTGCTCGTCGATCCGTGCCGCGAGCTCCTCCGGGGACGAGTCACTGAACATCCAGCCGACCGGAACCGCGATACCGGCCTCGTCGCGCAGTGTCGCGATCACCTTGGTGGCCAGGAGCGAGTTGCCGCCGAGATCGAAGAACCCGTCGACAGCGCTGACCGATTCGACGTCTAGGGCCTTGGCGAAGGCCTGAGCCACAATGGTTTCCGTTCCCGGTGCCGGTTCGCGTCCGGGCTCGGACGAGAACTCCGGTTTGGGAAGCGCGTTCTTGTCGAGCTTGCCCACCGGTGTCAGGGGCATCGCGTCGATGACCGTGATCGCCGACGGCACCATGTGACGAGGCAACTTGTGGGCCAGCTTGTCGCGGAGAGCGGCGGTGTCGACGTCCGCACCGTCATGGGCCACCACATAACTGAGCAGCCGGGCGGAATGGCCCGCTTCCTCACCGTTGTCCACGATGGTCACCGAATGCTGTACCTGCTCGAGGCCGGACAAGACGGCGTCGATCTCGCCGAGCTCGACGCGGAACCCGCGCACCTGAACCTGATCGTCACTGCGGCCGACGTACTGCAGTGTGCGAGTTGCCGTCCAGCGCACCACGTCACCGGTGCGGTACATCCGCTCGCCACCGACACCGGTCGGATTGGCAACGAAGCGTGCCGATGTGAGATCGGGGCGCCCGAAATAGCCGCGGGTCACCTGATCTCCGATGAGATAGAGCTCACCGGCCACCCCCACCGGGGTGGGGTGCAGGCGGGAGTCGAGCACAAGCGCCCGGACGCCGCGGTTGGGCGCCCCGATCGTGATCGGGGTGTCAGGCGCCATCGGTTCACTGCTGGTGGTGATGATGGTGGTCTCGGTGGGGCCGTACACATTCAGCATCAACCGGTCAGCGGACCACCGGCGGACCAGATCGCTGCCGAATGCCTCGCCACCCACCGCGATGGTGCGCAGTCCGCGGACCCGCCGGTGATCCAGACTGGCCAGTGCCGCGGGCGTGATGAAGGCGTGGGTGACCGCGCCGAGCTCGAGGAAGTCGGCAAGCTGATCGCCACCGAAGACATCGGTCGGACTGACCACCAGCGCGGAGCGCCCCGAGATGGCCAGCAACATCTCGAGGATCGACGCGTCGAAACTCGGCGATGCGAAATGCAGTACCCGCGAGGCCGATTCGGGCGACATCTTCGCCTTCAGCTCGTCGTGCACGGCCGCCAGACCTCGATGGGGCACCATCACACCCTTGGGCCTCCCGGTGGAACCGGAGGTGTAGATGATGTACGCCAGCTGATCGTGCCGCGTACCGTGCCCGACCTCGGCCGGGGTGAGGGGCAGTGCAGACATCGAGACGGTCGCCCCCTGCACCGCGGAGTCGTCGAGAACAAACCAGTCCACCGCAGGTGGCATCGATTGGGCGTACTGCTCGATGGTGATACCCACGCGCACCCGGCTGTCGGCGAGCATGTGCTCGATGCGGCCTGCCGGGTATGTGGGATCAACCGGCAGGAATGCCGCGCCGGTCTTGCTGATGGCGATGGTCGCGATGATCGCGTCCACCGACCGCGGAATCGCCATGGCCACCAACGAATCCGGGCCAAGTCCGCGACGTAGCAACAGCCTGGCCAGTTTGTTCGATCGGGTGTCGACCTGCCGGTAGCTCACACTCGTGTGCGCGTCGATCAGCGCGGTGCCGTCGGGATTGTCGTTGACCGCCGCGGTGAACAGCTCCACCAGTGACCTCGGCTTCGGGGCGGGCAGACCACGCACCGGGGCCAGGGTGGCCTCCTCGACGAAATCGGTGACGGGTGTGTCGCCGACGGGCATCGTCGGCGAGTCGGTGACCGCCCGGAGAACACGGATCAATCGCGCCGAGATTGCCTCGGCGGTCCGCTGGTCATAGCGCGCCCGTGCGTAGGTCATCTTGATCCGCGCCTGACCTTCGGCGCCGGGGTTGATGCCGGTGACGGTGAACTGCAGGTCGAACTTCACCGACTCCGTGTCGACCTCGGTGACCTGGGCCAGAAGTCCGGCGCCGGCATCGAGGTTGCCGCCGAGGCTGGTCTCGGACCAGTCGTGAACCGACAGAGCGACCTGGAAGAGGGGATGACGTCCGGGCACCCGCTGAGGATTGACGGCGCTGACGACGTCGTCGAACGGTACGTCGACGTGCGCGAGTGCTTCGAGATCGCTTTCGCGTATCGACGACAACAGCTCGATGAACGACGCCGCTGGATCGAGTGTGCTGCGCAGAGCGAGGGTGTTCACGAACATGCCCACGACCCTTTGCAATTCGGGCTCGAACCGGCCGGCCACGGGGGTGCCGATCAGCACATCGGACCCCGAACCCATGCGGTACATCAGAACCGCGAGCGCGGCGTGCATCAGCATGAATGGGCTGACACCTTCTCGGCGTGCGAGTTCCGCGATGGCGCCGCGCAGATCATCGTCGATGGTCAGCACCGTGTGTCCGCCACTGTGTGCGGCGGCGGCATCGAGACCGGCGGTTGTCTCTCCCTGCGAAGGGATCGTGGAATCGACCGGGGCATCGGCGAGTACACCTCGCCAGTAGTCGATCTGCCGGGCCGCAGCGCTGCCGGGATCGTCGGGTGAACCCACGGTGGTGTGTTGCCACAGGGTGTGGTCGATGTAGCTGACAGGCAACGGATCGAACTGCGGTGCCTCGCCCGAGCTGCGCGCGCGGTAGGCGAGCATCAGATCACCGAGCAGCGTCGGCAACGACCATCCGTCCGCGGCGATGTGGTGGAGCACCACCACCAGGGTGTGGCTCAGGGGCCCGGTACGCAGCAACCGGACGCGGATGGGCGGCTTATTCGACAGGTCGAAACCCTGTGCAGCGGTGGTCAAGACCAGGCTTTCCAGGTCTGCGGTGTCGTGATTCTCCACCAGCAACCGGTGACCGATCACCTTCGCGGCGTCGGGCTCGGGGACCTGGGTGGCCTCCCCGTCGACCTCGGGGAACAGCGTCCGCAGACTCTCGTGCCGCTCGACCAGGTCGACCAACGCCGAATGCAGTGCGTCGACGGACAATTCGCCGTGGAACTCCACCGCGAAGGGCACGTTGTACGCCGCCGACTCCGGATCGGTGCGGGAGAGGAACCACAGGCGCCGCTGCGCCAGTGACAGCGGTGCCGACGTGGCGTGGTCGCGGTGGCTCAGCGTCGCTCGCGCACCTCGGTCCGCAGCCACGCCTCCGGTTGCGGCAAACCCGGCGAGGTCGGAGACCGTCGGATGGTCGAAGACAACCCTCACCGGCAGTTCGGTACCCAATGCCCGGTTGATCCGGCTGATCAACTGGGTGGCGGTCAGCGAGGTACCGCCGAGTTCGAAGAAGTCGTCGTCTGCCCCGATCTGGTCGGCCGGTACGCCGAGCACCTCGGCGAACAACGTGGCAAGGGCCTCCTGGGCATCGCCCGCCACGGGGCGACGCTCGGTGTCGGTCCCGCCGACCACGGGCTCTGGGAGGGCAGCGCTGTTCAGTTTGCCGTTGGGGGTCAACGGGATCGAGTCGATCGGAGTGATCGAAGCAGGCACCTGATGGCGCGGTAGTCGGGCCTGCAGGTGGCGCCTCACGTCGTCGAGATCCACCTCGCCGTCGACGGGGACGACATAACTCGCCAGCGTGGCACCCTCCCCGCGCCCGCGCACCACCGTCACCGCGAAGCGGATGTCGGGTCGTGCGGTGAGTGCGGTGTTGATCTCACCGAGCTCGATCCGGAACCCACGGAGCTTGACCTGGTTGTCACTGCGTGAGAGGTAGGTCATCACGCCGTCTGGGTTCACCGTCACCACATCGCCTGTGCGGTAGAGCAATCCGCCCGGCTCGCCGTAGGGGTTCGCGACGAACCGCGTGGCCGTCAGACCCGCACGCCGAACGTATCCACGTGCGAGACCCGCCCCGCTGAGATACAGCTCGCCGGGCACACCCGCCGGCACCGGCCGCAGTGCGGCATCGAGAACCACTGCGCCCTCACCACGTACGGGCGTGCCGATCGGAATGGGTCCGCTCGGCAGAGGCCGGCTGTCGTCACCGTTGATCGTGGCCATCACGGACACGACAGTGGTCTCGGTGGGACCGTAGGCATTGAGGAACGTGCGTCCGGGGGCCCAGGCACGGACGAGGTCGGGACCGCATGCCTCGCCGCCCACCGCCAGTGTGCGGAGATCAGGCAGATCTGCGCTCGGAACGGTGGCGAGGGCCGCGGGTGTGATGAACGCGTGGGTGATGCGCTGCGACCGCAGGAACTGCTCGAGTTCGGACCCGCCATAGATTCGTGGGGCGATGACCATGGTGGCACCGGCCGAGACGGCCAGCAGCAGTTCGAGCATCGATGCATCGAAGCTCGGGGACGCGAAATGCAGGGTGCGCGAATCGCTGTCGACCCCGTACCGCTCACGTTGTTCGGCCGCCAGCGGTGCCAGACCACGGTGGGTGACCGCCACGCCCTTGGGCACTCCCGTGGAGCCCGACGTGTAGATCACGTACGCGATGTTGTCCGGTTGGGCCCACCTGTGACGGGTGAGTCGACGACCACTCATCGTGTCCACGGCTGCACCGAGCTGGCCGTCCAGGCTGATCCACCGGACACCGACGGGAAGATCATGCGCGGTCGCCTGATCGGTCAGGCCCACGACGGCTTTGCTGTCGGTGACCATGTGTTCGATGCGTTCAGCCGGATAACCCGGGTCCACCGGCAAGAAAGCTGCGCCGGTCTTGGTGATCGCCCACATCGCGGCCACCGAGGTGGCACCCCGCTGCAGGGCGATGGGAACGATGTCCTCGGGTCCGATCTCCAGGCTGAGAAGGTAACGGGCCCAACGGTTCGACCATTCGTCGAGTTCCCGGTAGGTGAGCACCTGGCGACCGTCGTCGGTCAGCGTGCCCGAACCGGCTTCGGAGGCCGGCCATTGGCCCGCGTCGAAGACGAGCGCGGGCGCGTCCGGGTTGCGGCTCACGGCATCGGCGAGCAGATCGGGCAGCAGGGTCTGCTGGTCCGACCATGCATTGCCCGCCTCGTCGGTTCCCGCGGCGACACCCTCGGGCCACTCGTTTTCGGTCAGCACATCGAGGTCGCCGATGGTGATCTCGGGGTCTGCGACGACGCTCTCGAGGACGCGGACGAAGCGCTGCGCCATGGCTTCGATGACGGCTGCGGGGTATTTGTCCCGCGCGTAGGTCAGCCGCATCATGTGCCCGGTGACCCGGAGCTCCAGATCGAAACGCGTTCCCGCGGTGTCGATCTCTGTGACGTCGGCGATCAGGTCGCCGAGCTGGAGGGCAGGGCCGGATTCGTCGGCAAACGCCAGGGCGACCCGGACGAGGGGATCCTGCTGGCGGCGGTCGTCCGCGACAGCGGTGGCCAGTTGGTCATAGGGAACGTCGGCATGTGAGAACGCGTCGATGTCGGAGTCGCGAACGCGGTCGATGAGCTCGGTGAATTGCGCACCGGACGTCACCGGCGTGCGCAGCACAACGGTGTTCACGAACATGCCGACCAGGTCGGCGAGATCGGGGTGGTCGCGTCCGGCGACCGGGCTACCGATCACCACAT
This sequence comes from Williamsia sp. DF01-3, assembly GCF_023051145.1. NCBI lineage: Bacteria > Bacillati > Actinomycetota > Actinomycetes > Mycobacteriales > Nocardiaceae > Williamsia > Williamsia sp. DF01-3. Next base: position 4,239,907 of record NZ_JALKFS010000005.1, on the reverse strand, counting down.
CGGAATCGGCGCCCTCGAGATGGACGTCGGAGTGGGTGCTCAGGCGGTGGAGTAGCGCGGCAAACGCGCTGTGCATCACCATGAACAGGCTTGCGTCACGCGAGCGGGCGACGCTGGACAGTCCGTCCAGGACCTCAGGAGCTACCTCGAAGTCGACCGTTCCACTGCCGTGTTCGCCGGTTTCGGTGTGAGCGAGAATCGACTCCCGGCTCACCCCTGACAGGGTGTCGCGCCACCAGGTCAGCAAACCGCTGATCCGGCTGCTCGGATCCTGGTCGTCCCCGAGTGCAGCCCGCTGCCACTCGGCGAAGTCACGGAAACGAACGGGCAGCGGGGCCAGGTCGGGTGTTCGTCCCGCGCACCGCGCTTCGTATGCGACCGCGAGATCGGTTGCGAGGGGACGCAGCGACCAGCCATCGGCGGCGATGTGATGGATCACCATCGTCAGCACGTGGGTGTCGACATCCGTGCGGACGAGTTCGGCCCTGATCGGCGGCGAGGTGCGCAGATCGAATCCTTCGACGCCCAATGCTGTTTGCCGCTCGGCCAACTGATCGCCTGCCGATTCGGCGACCGGCAACTCGAACCGCGGGGCTTCGAGCACCTCGACCTGTGGCCTGCCGTCGTCCTCGGGATAGATCGTGCGCAGGGGTTCATGGCGGGCGACCACGTCGGTGAGTGCGAGTTCGAGCGCTGCCACATTCAGGGCGCCACGCAAGGTGACGGCGAAGGCGATGTTATACGCGCCGGATTCGGGTTCGAGTCGATTGAGGAACCAGAGTCGTGAGGCGGCGAGCGCGGGAACGGAGTCACGCCCGAACGCCGGGCGTTCACGGGCCACGAGTTCGGGCAGAGGTGCGGCCGCGTCGTCGCCGGGCTCTGCTGCACAGGCCCGTGCGAGTCGCGCGATGGTGGGGTTGTCGAAGAGGGTACGGACCGGGACGCGGCGTCCCAGCAGGGCTTCGAGACGCGCCACCACCTGAGTGGCCATCAGCGAGTTGCCGCCCATCTCGAAGAAGTCTTCGCTGCGGCCGATGGTGGCGGCATCGCGGCCGGTCACCTGCGCGAACATGGCGGCGATCTGCTGCTCGCGGAGGCCGCGCGGTCCGCCGCCGTTGTCGGTCGGGCTGTCCGCGGAACGCGACGGTTCGGGAAGCGCCCGGTAGTCGATCTTCCCGCTGGGGGTCACCGGCAGCCGATCGATCACCATGATGGAGCGCGGCACCATATGACCCGGGAGTTGAGCTGACAACCGTTCTCGCAGCGAATCGGCCTGCAAGGTGTGGGCGGTCACCGGGCTGACGTACGACACCAATTCCGTGGTGCCGTCGCGGCCCGGCCGGGCGACCGTGACGGCCTCGGCCACCAGGTCATCACGAATGAGGGCGGCATCGATCTCACCGAGCTCGATCCGGAATCCACGCACCTTGACCTGGCTGTCGGCACGCCCGAGGAACTCCAGCTCACCGGCCGATGTCCAGCGCACGAGGTCGCCGGTGCGGTACATGCGGTCGCCGTCGCGCCCGAATGGGTTGGCCAGGAACGACTCCGACGTGCGCCGTACCCGACGGTGATATCCGCGCGCCAGGTGTCCGCCGGCGAGGTACAGCTCGCCGACGGCGCCGGTCGGTACCGGCTGAAGCCGTTCGTCCAGAACCAGCAGATCCATGCCTCGCACCGGCCCGCCGATGCTCAGGGTCTCATCGGGTGCGATCGGGTCGGTGATGGTGGCAGCGACGGTGGCTTCGGTGGGGCCGTACGCGTTGAACAACCGACGACCACGGGCCCATCGAGAGATGACCTCGGGGTTGGGATGCTCGCCACCGACGATCACCGTGGACAGGGCAGGCAGGGCGTCCGATTCCATGGTTGCCAGCACCGACGGCGTGACGAACGCGTGCGTGACCGACTGGTCGGCGAGCACGTCCTGGAGTTCGTTGCCGCCGAGAACATGTGGCGGAGCGATCACCATGGTCAGGCTCCGCCGACCGCCATGAGGACCTCGAGGACGGAGGCGTCGAAGCTCGGCGAAGCAAAGTGCAGTGTGACGCTGTCGGTCTCGACACCGAACCGCTGCACCTGTTCGGACGTGAAGTCGACCAGGCCGTGATGGCTGACCACCACACCCTTCGGCACACCGGTGGTCCCGGAGGTGTAGATGAGATACGCAGGGTTGTCCAGTGTCAGTGGGCCGACCCGGTCGTGTGACCGGACCGGGTTGTCCGGAGTTGTACGCAGTTGCTCGAGCAGTTCGGGGTGGTCGACTGCGATCGCGGGGGTACCAGGGGGCGCCACCGGCGAGTTCCGCACGGTGAGGCACAGTTTCGCCCCCGAATCAGCCAGGATGTGGTCGATGCGCTCGGCCGGATACCGCGGATCCACCGGCACCCAGGCAGCGCCGGTCTTGGCGGTGGCCCACAGCGCGATGATCCATTCGAGCGAACGCGGGACCGCGATGGCCACGAAGTCTTCCGGGCCGATGCCCTCCGCGATGAGGAGGTGCGCGAGGGCGTCCGAGCGGGTGTCGAGTTCGAGATAGGTGAGTTCGCGGCCGGCTTCGCGGACCGCGACCGCGTCGGGATTGACCGAGACCGCCTCGGCGAGGATGTCCGGCAGCACCCGCGCGCGGCGTGGGGTGGGACCGGTGGCCGGTACAAGCGCCATCTCCTCCGCGCGACCGAGAATGTTGATGTCGCCGATCGGCCGGGTGGGGTCGGCGAGCACGCCGCGGGCGACCTGCTGCAGTCGTTTGCCCAGTGTGCGGATCGTCGCGTGGTCGAACAGTTCTGCGGCGTAGTCGATCTCGACATCAAGGCCGGCCGGCTCGCCGTCCGCCGTGTACTGCTCGGTGACGGTGAACTGGAGGTCGAACTTGATGACCCCGGCGCTGATCGGTGCAGCCGACACGGTGAGACCCGGCAGTTCCAGGGAGATGTCGGTGTTCTCGTTGAGAGCAATACTCACCTGGAACAGCGGATGTGCTGGGTTCGACCGGTCGGGATTGACGGCCTGCACCACTTGTTCGAACGGGGCGTCGGCGTGTGCCAGTGCATCGACCGTGATGGCCTGCAGGCGGGATACGAGATCGTCGAAGCTGTCCGACTTGCTGATCGATGCGCGCAGTACGACGGTGTTGACGAACATGCCGACCAGTTGGTCGAGTGCGTCGTCGCCGCGACCACCCACCGGTGTGCCCACCGCGACGTCGTCGTCGTTGGCCATCCGGCGCAGCAACGTCGCGATCAACGCGTGGACAACGGTGAAGAGCGTCTGCTCGCCCGGCGCCTGCGCGGCAGTGAGCAGTCCGCGATGCACGTCGGCATCGAGTTCGACGGTGTGGCCACCGGCACGCATCGTGGGGCTCGCCGGCCGCGGCCGGTCTGTCGGGAGATCGGTCTGCGCCGGCATGTCGGCGAGCGTGAGCGACCAGTAACGTAGTTGCGCCGCAATGGAATCGGGGCTGTTGTCATCGGCCAGCTGCTCGGCCTGCCAGATGCTGAAGTCGCTGTACTGCACCGGTAGCGGCTGCCAGTCGGGTCGGTGACCGGCCGAGCGGGCGGTGTAAGCGATCGACAGGTCGCCCGCGAGCGGGGCAAGTGAGAGGCCGTCGGCCGCGATGTGGTGCAGGACGACAACCAGCACGTGTTCGGTGTCGGACATGCGCAGCAGTCGCGCACGGATCGGGACCTGCTGACCGAGGTCGAAGCCCTCACCAGCCAGCTCACGGCTCACGCGTTCGACGTCCGATCGGCTGACGTCGGTCTCGGCGAGGTCGAGGTCCACCTCGTCCACCGGCAGAACGCGCTGGAACGGTCCGTCGTCGTCGAGTGGGAACACCGTCCGCAGCACCTGCTGACGTTCGGCTACATCGACCAGTGCCTGTGCCAGTGCGTCGTGGTCGAGCGTGCCACGAAGCGTCAGGCGGAACGGGATGTTGTAGGCGCCCGACTCCGGATCTGACCGGTTGATGAACCACACCCGCTGCTGGGCCGCCGACAGCGGGATCCGGGTGTGATCGGTGGTGACCGCCTTGATGGTGGTGACGGCGCGATCGGGTCGGATCAGTGACTCGTCGACGCCCATGTCCCGCAACGCCTCGGCCAGATCCGCAGGGGTGGGTGCCGCGAACAGGGTCTTGATGCCGATACGTCGGCCGGCCAGCGCGGTCAACCGGGCGACGATCTTGGTGGCGAGCAGTGAATTGCCCCCGAGATCGAAGAATGATGCCTCGGCGCTGACGGTCTCTCGTCCGAGTATGCCCGAGAACAATTGGCACAGTGCGAGTTCGAGGTCGTCGCGAGGGGCGACCGTCGCGTCCTGGGTGGGGATGAACACTGGATCCGGCAACGCTCGGCTGTCGAGCTTGCCGTTCGACGTGGTGGGGATCTGGTCGAGTTCCACGATCACCGACGGGATCATGAACTCGGGCAATGTCCTTCGGAGTGCGCGGCGGATGTCGACCGTGTCGGGGGATGCTCCGCCCGACGGCGTGATGTAGCCGACGAGCATGGGATCGCCTGTTCCCGGATCCACGCGGACGACCACCACGGCCTCGCCGACGCCTCCGGCGGAGGTCAGCGCTGCCTGGACCTCGCCGAGTTCGATGCGCTGACCGCGGATCTTCACCTGGAAGTCGCTGCGCCCGATGTAGTCGAGAGTGCCGTCTGCACGCCACCGGACGAGGTCGCCCGTGCGGTACATCCGTCGACCCGGCTGATGGGGATCGGCCACGAACCGATCGGCCGTCAGGTCCGGGCGTCCGACGTATCCACGGGCCAGTTGGGTTCCGGCCAAGTACAGTTCGCCGACTGCGCCGACAGGCTGGGGGCGAAGCTGCTGGTCGAGTACATACACCGCGGTGTTCCACACCGGGCGACCGATCGGTACGGAGGCGCCGGTGCTCGAGGCGCTGTCGTTCTCGAAGGTGACGTCGACGGCGGCTTCGGTGGGACCGTAGAGATTGTTGACCGGAGCATTGCTGACGCTGCGGAACCGCACAGCAGTCGCCGTGGCGAGGGCCTCGCCACTGGTGAAGACCAGCCGCAGGTTGTCGAGCCCATCGCGACCGTCTGCGGTCTGCGGATCGGACTCGAACGCGGAGACGAAGGCCGCGAGCATCGAAGGAACGAAGTGAGCGACCGTCACGGCATGTGCCGACATGACGTCGCGCAGGTACCACGGATCCCGATGTCCGTCAGGGGTGGGCACGATGAGATGCGCGCCGGCCACCAGAGGCCAGAAGAACTCCCACACCGATACGTCGAAGGTGGCCGGGGTCTTCTGGATGACACGGTCGTTCTGGTCGATGTGATATTCGTGCTGCATCCACTGCAGCCGGTTTGTGATCGCTCGATGACTGACGGTGACGCCCTTGGGTTTACCGGTTGAACCCGAGGTGAAGATCACGTACGCGGGGTGCTCCGGTCGCAAGGGTGCGCGGCGGTCGGCGTCGGTGATCGCCCGGTGGTCGACGTCCGAGGTGTCGTCGAGGCCGACGTGGAGAACGGTCGCGGTGGTCTCGGGAGCCTGCTGATCGGCGGCGACCAGCACGATCGACGGAGCGGCTGTGCCCAGGATGTGCTCGATGCGGTCGGCAGGGTCGTCCGGGTTGATCGGTAGATACGCGGCACCGGATTTGATGACCGCATGGATGGCGACCACCTGTTCGACGCTGCGGGGCAACGTCACCGCCACCACCGACTCAGGCCCCGCACCCTCCGCGATGAGACGTCGTGCAAGGCGGTTCGTATGCCGTGCCAGCTCTGCGTACGTGAGTGGGTGCGCGCCGGTCTCGGCCGCCTGAAGGGCGGGTTGATCGGCGTGGTGTTCGGCGGCCGCATCCAGAAGCTCCGTCAGCGTCTGCGCCGGCAACTCCCGGTAGGTGTCGTTCCAGACGTGCAGAAGCTGTCTGCGCTCGTCGGCGGGTACGGTGCTGACCTGCGCAATGGTGCGGTCGAGGTCGCCGCGGACGATGTCGGTGAGCAGTGCCTCGATACGCCGGTGGTGATCATGGACCTCGTCGGGCGAGTACCGATTGGGATTTGCTTCGAGGTCGAGCATGATGTGCTGATTGCCGAAGTTCTCGTAGACGTTGAACGACAGATCTTCGACAGGCCCGGTGGACAGCAGGTGCACTTCACCGCTGACCGATCCGAAGTCGATGTGGCTGAAGAACAGCATCACGTTGACCATCGGCCCGTAGAAGTCCCGCTCGGTGCCGGTGTCGCCGAGCAGCTCCCGGTTGATGTCCTCGTGGCGGAAGCGCTGGTGCTTGAGGCCGTGTTTGATGTGCAGGTTCGCCTGGGCGAAGAGTTCACGGATCGTCATCGACGGATCGGCGGGGACCTCGATGGGCAGGACATTGGACGTCATCCCGGCGCTCACGCGCAGCATGTCCGAGGTGCGCGCGGCCACGGGGAGACTGATGACGGTCTCATTCCGGCCGGTCAATCCGGAGAGGTACAGGGCGACAATGGCAGTGATCGCAGAGGCCGGTCGCACGCCACAGGCCTTGGCCGCGGCACGCAGGTCCGCGGCGAGTTCCTCGCTGAGCTCAGAAGAGGCGATGGTGGCGGTGAGGGCGGCGGTCAGGTCATCGGTCTCGGCGCCACGCCGCAGCACCTCGCTGCGGGTGAGTGATGCCCGCGCGGTCGCGGCGACGTCGGGGTCGATGGCGTCGAGCTGGTCTTTCCAGTACTGGCGGTCGGTCTCGAACCGTTCTGATGTGCGGTACTCGCGGTCCATCTCGGAGATGTGCAGCATCGAGGCGGAGGTGGGGGGTGTGTACTCGCGCCCTTCGACGATCGCACCGTAGTGTGCGGCGACGGCGGTGAGCATGAACATGGCCCCGTAGCCGTCGAAGGCCAGGTGATGACCCCAGCAGTACCAGATCACATGCTCGTCGGCGATTTGGAGTACGTAGGTCTCGAGCAAGTGGTCGGTGACCAGATCCACCGGTTTGAGTCGGTGGGTCTTCATCCAATTGAGAGCTGCGGCATGGGGATCGGCATCGTTGCGAAGATCGACGTAGCCGAGCTCGACCTCGCGGTCGCGATCGACGGTCAGTACCGGCTCGTCGTCGGTCTCGATAACACGCAGCAGCGCCGACTCGGTGTCTCGGGCGGTCTTGTGTACGGCGTCGGCCAGTACGTCGAGGTCCACGGGCCCGCGCAGTTCGACATAAGCCGACACCGACAGCGGAACCTCGGAATCGAACTGGTGGGCGTACCAGATCCCGCGCTGAGCGGCGGTCATCGGGAATGACGGTTGTGTAGGGGCCTCTGGTGCCGGCCTGTCCTCGTTGCCCAAGGTGAACTCTGGGACGACCAGATCCTGGCCGATGCCGATGGTTTCAGGCATGCTTGTACCGCTAAAGGCTCGCTTCACAACGCCCCTCCCGTAATTTGGTCGCTCGTTGTGCAGTGTCTTGCGTAGTTGTTCGGTGCTGACGCTGCAATAGATTGGTCAGACTGACTATTTTTGTCGCCCCGATGGAGTCTGGCCTGGTGACAGCCCTATCGCTGTTCGGAATTACTTTGTTACAGGGGGACTTACGCGTACGGCGGACTAGTTACCCACGGTCGCAACACAATAAACGGCGAAGGTTCGCCGGATGGTCACCCGGTGTTTGCACACAACCGTTATCGAATGATCTTCGCGGTCACGATTGCCGTTAGCATATCTATGATTTCGTCAGGTTCGGAGTCCGATTGCATGCCGGCTTCGGTGCGCCGCTCGTAGTCGGCGATCAACGCGAACATCGCCGTGGCGACGGCTGCCACCCGCCGGGTACGGGCCGCACGATCCGCGTCGATCGATTTGGTCAGTCGTTCAAGTACTTTGGGCCATTCGGTGTCGTGGCGCTGCAATGTCTCGTCCGGCCAGGCCGTTCGGATCACCTCGAGGAAGCGCGCGTAGTGGGTGCCCTTCATCTGGAGGATGGGCAGGACCAGGACGCTGATCAGGTCGCGGATGCTGGGTTCTTTGTTCTGTGCGGCAAGCTCTTTCAGCATTTGTGACCGCACGAGCTCCATCGGTCCGAGTCGTCGGGCGACGATCGCGGCGATCAGACCCTCGCGGTTCCCGAAGTGATACTGCACGGCTGAGTTGTTGCGGTGTCCGGCTTCGATCGCGATGTCGCGGAGCGGGACCTCGTAGCCGCGGGTGGCGATCAATCTCTCGGCCGCATCGAGCAATTCCCGTTTGCCACGGTCGGTTCCGGTATCCGTCACTGTGGCCCCTCCTGTCACATCCGGCCGAGTCGGCCCGATTGTGGTTCGTAAGCCACATCATCGTTAAGCGGGCGTGCTTATATTGAACGATGATTGTCGACCCACTGCACAAAAAAGTGGTCTTTGTCACTGGTGCCTCGTCCGGTCTGGGATCCGCTGTGGTCGAACTGTTTTCTGCGCGCGGCGCAGAAGTGTTCGGCTTCGCGCGTGATGCCGACCGCCTGGCGGCAGCGTTCGAGGGCGTGCCGGACGGCCGGTTTCAGATCGGCGACCTCGTCGATGCGCAGCAGTGTCGGCGTGCGATCGCAGCGTGTGTGGATCGGTTCGGCAGGATCGACGCACTCGTGAACGTCGCGGGCGCACACACCATGCGTCACACCACGGAGGTGACCGACGACGATTGGCAGCGCGATCTCGCTGTCAATCTGAGTGGTCCTTTTCATCTGATCCAGGCGGCATTGCCTCAGCTGATCGAGAACCGGGGGAGCATCGTCAACGTCTCGTCGGTGGCGGGGGTCCAGGGTCAGGCGTACTCAGCCGGCTACTGCGCTGCCAAACACGGTCTCGTCGGCCTCACCCGAGCGCTCGCCGTGGAGTACGCCCACACGGGACTGCGGGTCAATGCGGTGTGCCCGGGAGGGATGTTGACCCCTCAGGTGACAGACTTCGCGCCGCCCTCGAACGCCGACTTCGACCTGGTGATGCGAGCGGCGTCACCGCGAGGATTCGCCGACACCGCGGACGTGGCGAAATTGATCGCGTTCCTCGCCAGCGACGACGCCGCAGCCGTGCACGGTGCGGTCTACGCGGCCGACAACGGTCGGTCCGCGGACTGACTCAGTCGCCGGTCCGTTGCCACGGATTGGTGTGGCCGTCGGGGATCAGCCCGTCGAACATCGCACGCATGTCGTCGGACAGTTTCATCAGTTCGACGTAGGACCCGATCGGACCGCCTCCGATATAGGCGAACTCCATACCGACGCCTTCGAACACGCCGTCCTGGAGGATCTGTGTTCCCGCAGCCTTGAGGTCGGCGATAGCCGCGTCGAAATCGTCTGGGAGCCAGGCAATGTGGTGAAGGCCGGGCCCGTGCGCATCGAGGAATTCGGTGTAGAGGTTCACTCCTGAGACGGGTTGGATCAATTCGAGCTGCTGGCCGCCGGCGTATCCCAGCGACACGTGGATCGAGTAGTCGGCGGGTGCGCCGCGGTAGGAGCACGAGCCGGGGCCGAATGCCACGTCCGGGATGCGCAACCACGATCGGACACCGTAGCGGTCGGTGAACTCCTTTTCGGCGGCGTCGATGTCGGCCACCACCCACGCGACCTGAAAGATCGGCCCGTCGGCAACGCTCACCTCAGGAACCGATCGCCAGCGCGAGTGCCATGAAGAGCATGAGGACAAATGACGTCATGAGGCCGCCGATGGCAATGCCTGTCCATGCCTGGGTCTCGCCCGTCTCCCCGGTCTTCCTCATCTGACCCAACCCGACGAAGCCCATGATCACTGCTGCGGGCGCGAGCAACGCTCCCAGGCAGATGAACGTGGCGGGTACAGAGATGAGGGCGCAGATCATGGCCGCGTTGGCCATCGAGTTCGTCCGGGGGCGGGCGGTCGCATACGGGTTGACCGGGTACGCGTAGGGACCGCCTGGGTACGTCAGCGCCGGGTAGGCGCCGGGGTACGGGGGATACGCGGGGTCGAGACTCGCGAGGGGATCTCGGAATCCACCCGATTTTTCTGGGTCGTACGGCGGCCAGTGGCCGGACGGCCATGAGTCGGTGGCGATGGGCTCCGTGCTGTGCGTTTGACCGGCGGGCGTGGGCTTGGCGAGATCAGGCCGTTGACGATCGGATTCCTGGCCTTGTGTCATCGGTGCGCTCCGCTCGTTCGGCTGTCCATCGCCTGCTCGTGCCAGCTTATGCGTCGCCCACCGGGAGCCGGCGAGATCTGTGGCGCATTCGGCGGTCACGGCGGTCGCCTGGGACGACGAAGCGCGGTGCCCGGCCACCGAAGTGACCCGGCACCGCGCATCGGTTCCGATCAGGTTGTGGGGGCGTCAGCCGCCGTGCGTGGACCCCATGGAGGCGAGGTCGGTGATGGACGATCCCGCAAGCTTCCAGGTGCCGTCGATGTAGACGTAGTCGATGGGCATGGCCACCGGCTGCGGGGTGTGCGGGCTCGCCACCTCGACGTTCGCGGTGGCCTTGTTCTCTCCGTTCACCGTCACCGTGGTGACGGTGAACTTGTCCGGTGTGTAACCGGCGGCGGTGAAGCCGCGCGACAATCCGGTCAGCTGTGCGCCGATGGACGGATCCGTCGAGTCGACCAGCTTCGCCGAGTCGGCAGGCGCGGTCTCGGGCGTGAGGACCGTGCGCAAGATCTCCTGTGCGGTGGAGCTCTCGAGGGTCGACCCCGACTCGGTGGCCGTGCCGGAGGTGTCCGCAGCGCTCTGGGATGTCGCCGAGGCCGTGGTCGAGGATGCGGATTCGGACTCGCTGTCGTTGCTGCACGCGGCGACTCCGAAGACGGTCAGGCCGACCAGGGCGATGCCGGCCACACTCTTGCGAAAGTTCATATGCACTCCTAGAACCGATTAAGTAAGCCAACACTAACCCAGGCGCGCGCGACGCGTCCGACGAGGTCAGGTGCCCCGCCCGACGGGTTTCGATGCCTCGGATGGCGGTACGGGTTCTTCATCGCCACGGTCCATCCGGGCGGTGTGGACGACTAGTGACCTTTGCGAAAGATGTTGTGATTGAGCCTTTTACGGCATCAAGCGCTAGATTTGCGGTGCCGGTCGCCACCCAAGGAGGGGGTCGCGGTCGGCGCAGTGCACACCCTCACAGCGGGTTGTCGTCGACACGGCGTGTGCTGCGACGGTCATCACGGAATGGGGAGCGAAGTCCATGACAGTCGAAGATGTGCATCCGGGGCGCACTCCCGACGCGGGGGGTCAGGCGGATTCGGTGGTTGTACCCACCCTGTCGCCACGGGAGGTAGAGGTGCTCCTGGCCTGGTTTGCCGCCGACTCCAAAGTCGAGGCGGCGGCATCGCTGTTCATCACGCCGGCCACTGTCAGCACCCACATCACCCGGATCCGGGGCAAATACGATCTTGTCGGCCGACCGGCCCGTACAAAAGCGCAGCTGCTCGCGCGGGCAATCCAAGACGGGTACACGCACCTCGACGACTGGTGAAACAAGACGTCAGTGTTGTGTACCGGGCCCCTCGCAGCAATTTGGTTTCCACCTGCTGGTTCTCTACACTTGAGCGGTTGCCTGGGCACAGTTGTGCCCTGGCGGCGAGACCGCGTGCGTCGGGTCGGAAATTCGGCGTGCAAGAAGTAAACCAGGTCAAGGAGACTACAAAGTGATCCAGCAGGAGTCACGCCTGCGGGTCGCCGACAACACGGGTGCCAAGGAAATCTTGTGCATTCGCGTGCTCGGAGGCTCGTCACGGCGCTACGCCGGCATCGGTGACGTCATCGTCGCCACTGTCAAAGACGCCATCCCCGGCGGAAACGTCAAGCGGGGAGAGGTGGTCAAGGCGGTCATCGTGCGCACCACCAAGGAGCGCCGCCGTCCGGATGGTTCGTACATCCGTTTCGACGAGAATGCCGCCGTCATCATCAAGAACGAAAGCGATCCTCGCGGAACCCGCATCTTCGGCCCGGTCGGCCGTGAGCTGCGTGAGAAGAAGTTCATGAAGATCGTCTCGCTGGCTCCGGAGGTGCTCTGACATGAAGGTTCACAAGGGCGACACCGTGATCGTCGTGTCCGGCAAGGACAAGGGCGCCAAGGGCAAGGTCATCGAGGCCTACCCGCAGCGCAGCCGCATCCTCGTCGAGGGCGTCAACCGCATCAAGAAGCACACCTCGGCCTCGCAGAATCAGCGTGGCGCATCCTCGGGCGGCATCGTCACCCAGGAAGCCCCCATCCACGTCTCGAACGTGATGGTCGTCGATTCCGACGGCACCCCGACGCGCATCGGCTACCGCACCGACGACAACGGCAAGCGCGTGCGCATTTCCCGCAAGAACGGGAAGGACATCTGACATGAGCACAACTGAGAAGATCCAGCCGCGACTGAAGCTTCGCTACCGCGAAGAGATCAAAGACGCGCTGAACAAAGAGTTCGCCTACGACAACGTCATGCAGATCCCCGGCGTCGTCAAGGTCGTGGTCAACATGGGTGTCGGCGACGCCGCCCGTGACGCCAAGCTGATCAACGGTGCCATCAAGGACCTGGAACTGATCACCGGTCAGAAGCCAGAAGTTCGCCGGGCCCGCAAGTCGATCGCACAGTTCAAGCTGCGTGAAGGCATGCCCATCGGCGCCCGCGTCACCCTGCGTGGCGACCGCATGTGGGAGTTCCTCGACCGCCTCGTGTCGATCGCACTTCCGCGTATCCGTGACTTCCGTGGCCTGAGCGATCGCCAGTTCGACGGCAACGGCAACTACACCTTCGGTCTCAACGAGCAGTCGATGTTCCACGAGATCAACATCGACAACATCGACCGTCCGCGTGGCATGGACATCACCGTCGTCACCACCGCGACCAACGATGACGAAGGTCGGGCACTGCTGCGTCAGCTCGGCTTCCCGTTCAAAGACCCCAACGTGAAGGACAACTGACATGGCAAAAAAGGCTCTGGTCAACAAGGCCAACAAGAAGCCCAAGTTCGCCGTGCGTGGCTACACCCGCTGCAACCGTTGCGGTCGCCCGCACTCGGTGTTCCGCAAGTTCGGCCTGTGCCGAATCTGCCTGCGCGAGATGGCACACGCAGGCGAGCTGCCCGGCGTGCAGAAGAGCAGCTGGTGATCTGGTAGCCACCAGGCTCACCGTCAGGCTTTGACGAAAGGCGCTCCACCTTCGGGTGGGGCGCCTTTCGCGTCCGCGGGGAGCACGTGGTCAGGGTCTGTTCTTGCGTCGCTGCTTGTGACGTCGCTGGGCTCGGTTCGGTCCTGTGTGTGGGGTGATGACTCGCGGGCCCCGCGGCCGGTTGTCATCGCTCGGCAGGACGCCCTTGAGTAGCTGGTGTTCGGGGCGCAGCGCGTAACCCTCCTCCCACGGGTGCTGCCCATACTCGTCCGGCCAAACGACCTGCAGCGCAGGCGAATCGGGGAACAGTTCGTTTGTGATGATCAGATCGTCCTTGTCAATCAGCTCGATGAGGCGGACAGGGACATCGATCGATTGCAGTGGCACGTCGACACTCTGGTCGACGATGTCGGTCCACTCGTAGCGGTGGAGCAAGTTGCCGAGTTCGTTCAGCACCGAACCGCTTGTCCTGGCGTCGAGCCCGTACACGACGAGTTCGGGTAGTGAATGCAGGCCGAGGCCGGTTGTGTAGGCGAACGAGCAGTCGGGTGGTTCGCACTCGGGTGAGTTGCACTCGCACTCTTCGCTCACGGCTGTGACGGCCCAGCCGTGGGCACGGATCTTCGAAATGGTGGCGTTCACTCGCGGATCGCGGTGCCAGCGTGGAAGTCCTCGGACGGCTGCGGCGTGGTCGGACATGTTCGCTCCTTCGTTCGGTTGCGACCACTAGAGCAGTGGGGTCGGACAAGTCACCACGATCGGCCCGCTGCGTCGTTGTTGAGGGAAATATGCCCTTCACTGCAGGTCAGGGGGATGATCCTGGTGCGACTGGGGCCGTCCACATTGTTGGTGCGTCAGATCGCCATGGAGATCGGTGTCTACAGTCGTCCGGAGCTTCAGTTGCGGGGGCTGGATGGGTGGCAACTGCGCAAACAGGTTCGCGACGGTTCGCTGATCAGGCTGCGCCCCGGCTGGTACGCAACGGAGACGGCCGATGCTGTTGTCGTGGAGGCTGTTCGCCGCGGCGGAGCGCTCAGCTGTGTGTCGGTCCTGCGCCACCACGGACTGTGGGTGCCGCCGGGTTACGACCGCGTTCACGTGCGGGCCAGTAAACACAACAAAGCGCACGGCACACGTTCGTGTCAGGGTCACGGGCGGCCGAGGCCGGTCACCACCGCGGTCGACTCGATTCCGGTGGCGCTCGACTGCGCCGCCCGGTGTATGGGTGCCGAGGACTGGATCGTCGTCTGCGACTCGGCGCTGAACTCGGGCGGCTTGACGATCGCCGGGCTCAAGTCGGCGATGGGCCCTGTGACACAACGAGTTTCGGACCTGATGGACAAGTGCGAACCAGAATCTCAGTCGGGGACCGAATCGATCACGCGCCTGCGCCTCCGTGCGGCGGGGTTCACCGTGGTCGTGCAACCGGTGATCCTCGGGATCGGCCGAGTCGACATGCGGGTGGGCCGGCTGCTCATCGAGTGCGACAGCCAGAGGCACCACACCAGCCTCGAGAACTACCGCAACGATCGTCGTCGCGACCGAAAGGCTCTGCTGGACAGGTGGCTGACCATGCGGATCACCTATGACGACGTCCTGTACGGCTGGGAGGAGGTCCTCGCCGACATCCGGTCCATCACCCGGGCCGACCGCCATCGCATTCGCACCAGGAACGTCCCTGTCGGTGGTGGCGAAGGGTTATGTGCCCTTGGTGACCTTGCTGCGGGATGAAGGTGGTGGTGTCAGCGGCCGAGTAGTCCGCCGAGCCCGCCCTGGACACCCGATTGCTGCCCACCGCCGGTCCCGCCGATGAGTCCACCCGGCGGCATCTCGGACGGCTGCACGACCACAAAGCCGTGGCCGCTGAACGCGAGCGTGAATCGCTCGCCGGTACTGCGACCCATCAGGGTTCCGAGATTGAACGAATCGTTGCGCTTGACGCTGGTCTGCAAGCTCGACGACCACGCGACCGCGGCATTCGGGTCGGCATAGGTCTGCTGATCGACGGTCAGCACCACCGGGTTGCCGTCGGTGGTGATGGCGATCCGGCCGCGGCCGGTGAAGACGCAGTTGAACAGACCGGCATTGCTCTGTGCGGCTGCGCCCTGCATTCGTTTGACGTCATAGCTCAGCGTGGAGTCGAAGGCGAGGACGTTGGCGCCGTTGATGGTCAGGCCGTCGGTCCCGTCGAGGTCGATCAGATGGACGTCGCTCGCGGCATCGGCAAGGAACAGATCGCCGCGTCCGGTGACCTTCATCAGCGGGACACCCTCGCCGGTGAGGGTGTTGCGGATGGCCCGGCCGATACCCCCGGATCCGAGGGCCTCGAACTTCAGGTCGCCCTGGTAGGCAACCATCGACCCGGATCGGGCCATCACCTCGCCGTTCATGCCGACCCGGCACATCTTGCTGCCCTGCTTCTGGATTCCGGTGCCCGACACCTCGGCATGTGCCGGCGCGAAAAGGTCACTGTTCATGGCGTGGACTCCCTGGTTCTGGGGTGATGGCGAGTTCGTCGGCTGCGACACCGGCTGCGCCGGGGCGTACGAGGATGCAGCTGGGGGCTGCGCGGGCGGAGTGGGCTGCCCGGCAGGGGGCCAGGGCATGGGGTCGGGCGCGGGGGAGTGGTCACCGGATCGTCGTCGACCTGGATACCGAAGGCTCGCGCGAGTCCGGCGAGCCCGTCGTCGTACCCCTGGCCGACGGCTCGGACCTTCCATGCATCGCCGCGCCGGTACACCTCCATACAAACCACCGCGGCCTCGGTCGTCAGACGTGCCGGGGTGAACGACACGGCCGGCACACCTGCGCCATCTCGCAATTCGGCGCGCAGCGTTCCCGCGGTGGCGAAGGTGGTCGGACCGTTGCCGTCGAGACTGGCGGTGATGGCGATCGTCTCGATGTCGGCGGGCACCCGGCCGGTGTCGATGCTGATGACGTCGGACGCGCCGGCGTCGCGGTAGCTGACACCGGGCCCCGACGCCTGGTTGTAGAAGATCAGGTCGTCGTCCGAACGCACCCGGCCGTCGCGGCCCAGCATGACCGCCGACGTGTTCACCGGAGATGCGCAGGTCACCGACACGCTGATCTGCGGCGACGGGATCGCGGTGTTCTCTCCTGGAGCGAGTTCTCTCATGGTGTGTGCCATTGTTCCAGGTACGTGCGCGTCGCAGCCGCCACCGGCGGATTCACACTGGAATCGTGTGGGTGCCGACCGCGCAGGAGAAGGTCGACAATTTGGCCTGAGCAGCACCGTTCCCTACACTAGAACGGTTGCCTCGGCTGACCCGTGCCTTCGGTCGGTCAGAAACACCCAGGTGACCACTTTTTCTTGGCTTCCGGCTTTGAAAACTCCCGAGTGCATCCGTGCATTCGGGGGAGCACCACCCCCGACTGGCTTGCCAGTCGGACTGAACTGCCCTGACCGGCAACGGTCGGTCAGGGACACGTAACTCACTTCGTAGTAGGCCCACGATGTGACGTGCAAGGCCCGCGACGGCCAGGCGATCGCCTGGAGGTCAACGGAACCGGTATGCGCATGCTGCATGGGAACCGCCGCGAGAAAGGTTGACGGTCTGATATGACCATGACTGATCCGATCGCAGACTTCTTGACCCGTCTGCGCAACGCCAACTCGGCGTTTCACGATGAGGTGAGCCTGCCGCATTCGAAGATCAAGGCCAACATCGCCGAGATCCTCAAGCGCGAGGGCTACATCACGGACTACCGCAGCGAAGATGCCGAGGTCGGCAAGAACCTCGTCGTCACGCTGAAGTACGGCCCCACCCGCGAGCGGAGCATCGCCGGTCTCCGGCGCGTCTCCAAGCCGGGTCTGCGCGTGTACGCGAAGTCCACCAATCTGCCAAAGGTGCTCGGCGGCCTGGGCGTGGCGATCATCTCCACTTCCTCGGGTCTGCTGACCGACCGCCAAGCCGCCAACCAGGGCGTGGGCGGCGAAGTCCTCGCGTACGTCTGGTAAGGGGCAAAACTAATGTCGCGTATTGGAAAGAACCCGGTCGCAATCCCGGCCGGAGTAGACGTGAAGATCGACGGCCAGACCGTCAACGTCAAGGGCCCCAAGGGGCAACTGTCAGTTGACATCTCGGAGCCGATCAGTGTCGCAGTCGAAGATGGCACCGTTGTGGTGACCCGTCCCAACGACGAGCGACGTAACCGTGCACTGCACGGCCTGAGCCGCAGCCTGGTGGCCAACCTGGTCACCGGTGTCACCGAGGGCTACACCCGCAAGATGGAAATCTTCGGTGTCGGTTACCGCGTGGCACTCAAGGGCAGCGACCTCGAGTTCGCGCTCGGTTACAGCCACCCGGTGCCCATCAAGGCGCCCGAGGGCATCACCTTCGCGGTGGAATCGCCCACCAATTCTCGGTTTCGGGAATCGACAAGCAACAAGTCGGACAGATCTCGGCGAACATCCGCCGCCTGCGCCGTCCGGACCCCTACAAGGGCAAGGGCGTTCGCTTCGAGGGTGAGCAGATCCGTCGCAAGGTCGGAAAGACGGGTAAGTGACATGAGTGAAACTGTGAAGACCAAGCGTCTGCCCCTGGGCAAGGACGTGTCCACCCGTCGTCGTGTCTCCAACGCCCGCCGGCACTTCCGGCTGCGTAAGAAGATCAGCGGCACTCCCGAACGGCCGCGGCTCGTGGTGAAGCGCTCCTCGCGCCACATCCACGTGCAGCTGGTCGACGACCTCGCCGGCAACACGGTGGCCGCAGCCTCGACCATCGAGGCCGACGTCCGCAGCGCCGGTGGCGACAAGTCGGCACAGAGCAAGAAGGTCGGCGAACTGATCGCCGCCCGCGCCAAGGCTGCCGGTGTGCAGGCCGTGGTGTTCGACCACGGTGGCCACGGCTACCACGGTCGTATCGCCGCTCTGGCGGATGCCGCCCGTGAGGGAGGGCTCGAGTTCTGATGATTGATACGAATACTTGCAACGGAAGGACCATCTGATGCCGGGACGTCAGCGTCGTGACGGCGGTACCGGAAGCGGACCCGCCGGAAGTACCAGCAATGACCCCAACGCCAACAACGCGGGCGGCGACCGCCGCGGTGGCGGCGGCAACCGTGACCGTCGCGACAACCAGCGCGGTGGCGGCCGGGAAGACAAGAACCAGCTCGAGCGCGTCGTAGCCATCAACCGCGTCTCCAAGGTGGTCAAGGGTGGACGTCGGTTCTCCTTCACCGCTCTGGTGGTCGTCGGTGACGGCAACGGCCTGGTCGGTGTCGGTTACGGCAAGGCCAAGGAAGTTCCCGCGGCGATCCAGAAGGGTGTCGAAGAGGCTCGTAAGAACTTCTTCCGCGTCCCGATGATCGGCGCGACCATCACCCACCCGGTTCAGGGTGAGGCTGCGGCCGGAGTCGTGATGCTCCGTCCGGCCAGCCCCGGTACCGGTGTGATCGCCGGTGGCGCGGTGCGTGCCGTGCTCGAGTGCGCGGGTGTCCACGACATCCTCGGCAAGAGCCTGGGCAGCGACAACGCCATCAACGTTGTGCACGCAACCGTGGCAGCGCTCAAGCTGCTGCAGCGTCCCGAAGAGGTGGCTGCACGTCGTGGCCTGCCGATCGAAGACGTCGCACCGGCCGGTATGTTGCGAGCCCGAGCAGGACAGGGAGCGTAGTGAAATGGCAGAACTGAAGATCACCCAGGTGAAGAGCACCATCGGTTCCAAGCGCAACCAGCGTGACAGCCTGCGGACTCTCGGACTCCGGGGCATTCGCAAGACCGTCACCCGCGAGGACAATGCCCAGAACCGCGGCCTGATCAATGCGGTCCGGCACCTCGTGACCGTCGAAGAGGTTTAGTTCCATGACAATCAAACTGCATCATCTCCGGCCCGCCCCCGGGTCGAAGACAGACAAGACCCGCCTGGGTCGCGGTGAGGGTTCCAAAGGTAAAACCTCGGGACGTGGCACCAAGGGCACCAAGGCACGCAAGAACGTGCCTGCCGGCTTCGAGGGCGGGCAGATGCCCATCCACATGCGGCTGCCCAAGCTCAAGGGTTTCAAGAACCGCAACCGGGTCGAGTACCAGGTTGTCAACATCGGCGACATCGCCCGGCTGTTCCCCGAAGGGGGCACCGTGGGTGTCGACGAGTTGGTCGCCAAGGGTGCCGTTCGCAAGAACGAGCTGGTGAAGGTTCTCGGCGAGGGCGAATTGTCGGTGGCCGTGCAGGTCTCCGCCAACAAGTTCTCGTCGTCCGCGAGCGAGAAGATCGCTGCCGCGGGCGGGTCCACGACTGTCCTGTAGGGCAGACGTCGATCACCCACCACCCAGGACTCGCTACAGTGGCGGGCGGCGCGTTTGCAACTGCGCGCGCCGCTCGCCACTTCAGTGGTCGCACGCCGGATCCCCGGCGCGTGACTGTTAGAGTCCAAGAGTTGTTTGTAGCCCGGTGCAACGCTGCTGCCGGAGCGACATTGCCCAGGAGGAGTTAGTGCGTTCCGCCGTCATATCGGCCTTCAGGACACCCGACCTGAGGCGGAAGATTCTCTTCGTACTGGGAATCATCGTTCTTTATCGGCTCGGCGCGACCATTCCGTCGCCCGGCGTGGATTACAAGCAGGTTCAGCAGTGTCTGGACGCGGCGTCTCAGGGCGACTCGGCCGGCATCTACTCCCTGATCAACATGTTCTCCGGTGGAGCCCTGCTCCAGTTGTCGGTGTTCGCCATCGGCATCATGCCGTTCATCACCGCCAGCATCATCGTTCAGCTGTTGACCGTGGTGATCCCACGTTTCGAGCAGCTGCGTAAAGAGGGCCAGTCCGGCCAGGCGAAGATGACGCAGTACACGCGGTATCTGACGCTCGCCCTGGCCTTGTTGCAGTCCACCGGCATCGTCGCTCTCGCCGACCGTGGCGATCTGCTGCCCGAGTGTGAGAACGGTGATCAGATCCTGCGGGATCAGTCGATCTTCGGGCTGTTCATCATCGTCCTCGTGATGACTGCGGGCGCGCTCGTGGTGATGTGGTTCGGTGAATTGATCACCGAGCGTGGCATCGGCAACGGTATGTCGCTGATGATCTTCGCCGGTATCGCCGCCCGCATCCCGTCCGAGGGCAAGACCATCCTCGACACCCGTGGTGGCCTGGTCTTCTTCCTGGTGCTGCTGGCCGCACTGGCCATCGTCGCCGGCGTGGTGTTCATCGAACAGGGTCAGCGCCGTATCCCGGTGCAATATGCCAAGCGGATGGTCGGCCGCAAGATGTACGGCGGTTCGTCCACCTACCTCCCGTTGAAGGTGAACCAGGCCGGCGTCATCCCCGTCATCTTCGCGTCGTCCTTGCTGTACCTGCCGAACCTGATCCTCCAGCTGACGCAGAGTTCCACCGAGGAACCCTCGTGGTGGCAGCGTCAGATCCAGACGTATCTGGTGGACCCGAGCAATCCGGTCTACATCCTCGTCTACTTCTTGATGATCATCTTCTTCACGTACTTCTATGTGGCGATCACGTTCAACCCACAAGAGCGTGCGGACGAGATGAAGAAGTACGGCGGCTTCATCCCGGGCATCCGCCCGGGCCAGCCCACGGCGGACTACCTCGGCTACGTGTTGAGCCGGATCACTCTGCCCGGCTCCATCTATCTCGGCACCATCGCCGTGTTGCCCAACCTCTTCCTCGAGATCGGCAATTCGGGATCGGTGCAGAACATCCCGTTTGGCGGCACCGCGGTGCTGATCATGGTCGGCGTCGGGTTGGACACCGTCAAACAGGTCAATTCGCAGCTCATGCAGCGCAAGTATGAAGGGTTTCTCAAGTGAGACTGGTGATTCTCGGCCCGCCCGGCGCCGGCAAGGGTACGCAGGCGGAACTCATCTCGGAAAGCCTGGGAATCCCGCACATCTCCACCGGAGACCTGTTCCGCGCCAACATCTCGCAGGGCACTCCGATCGGGCTCGAAGCGAAGAAGTACCTCGATGCCGGCAATCTGGTGCCGTCAGAGATCACGATCGACATGGTTCGCGCTCGCGTTGCCGAGCCGGATGCCGCCAAGGGATTCATCCTCGACGGTTTCCCCCGATCGACCGACCAGGCCGATGCGCTCACACACATCCTCGATGAGCTCGACACCAAGCTCGATGCGGTGCTGTCGTTCGGCGTCGACGAAGATGTTGTGGTCAAGCGGATGCTGGCTCGCGGACGTGCGGACGACACCGAAGAAGTGATCCGCAACCGCATGCAGGTCTACCTCACGGAGACGGCGCCGCTGCTCGAGTACTACGCCGACACGGTCAAGACCATCGACGCCATGGGTGACGTCAACGAGGTTCACCAGCGCGTGTTGCGGGCCATCGGCGCCTGAACATCTGAGAGTTGTAGGTTCTGATGGGGTTTCGTAAACCCAAGCCCGTTCCGTTCCGTTCGGCGGGCGAGGTGGACGCCATGGCCGCTGCCGGTGAGGTTGTCGGCCGCGCGCTGGTTGCCGTACGCGAAGCCGCCAAGGCAGGTGTCTCCACCCTGGAACTGGACGAGGTCGCCGAGTCGGTGATCCGCGAGGCCGGGGCCGTCCCATCGTTTCTCGGCTACCACGGGTTCACGGGCTCCATCTGTTCGTCGGTCAACGATGTTGTGGTGCACGGCATCCCGTCCAAGGACGTGGTGCTCGCCGAGCACGACCTGGTGTCCATCGACTGTGGAGCGATTCTCGACGGCTGGCACGGTGACTCCGCGTGGACCTTCGGGGTCGGTGACCTGTCGGCGGCCGATCAGGACCTCAACGACGCGACCCGGCTGGCCATGGAGGCAGGTATTGCCGCGATGGTCGACGGCGGCCGACTCACCGACATCTCGCACGCGATCGAGACAGCCACGCGTGCTGCGGAGAAGACCTACGGCCGGACCTTCGGCATCGTGGACGGATACGGCGGCCACGGCATCGGACGCGAGATGCATCTGGACCCGTTCCTGCCGAATGAGGGCAAGGCGGGCCGGGGCCCGCAGCTGGTGATCGGATCCACGCTCGCGATCGAGCCCATGCTCACCCTCGGCACGGTGGAAACCACCGTGCTCGACGACGGTTGGACCGTCATCACCAACGACGGCACCCGTGCCTCGCATTGGGAGCACACCGTTGTGGTCACCTCCGACGGTCCTCGCATCCTCACCGTCCGCCCGTAATCCCATAGTGGTGGGTTCGGGTGGGTAAACCTGCAGGTCAGGTTCACCGGAACCCACCAAAATCGGGTCTCAGACCTCCAACATGATGGTCACCGGGCCGTCGTTGACCAGGTTGACCTGCATGTGCGCCCCGAACCGGCCGGTCGCCACTTCGGCACCCGACGACCGCAGCGCTGCGACCACCTCGTCCACGAGTGGTTCTGCCACCGAACCCGGCGCTGCCGCATTCCAGGACGGCCGACGTCCTTTGGTGGTGTTGGCGTACAGGGTGAACTGACTGATCACGAGAATCGGTGCGCCGAGGTCGGCAGCTGACTTCTCTCCTTCGAGAATCCGGAGCCGCCAGATCTTGTCGGCGAGGGTCCTGGCTTCGTCGGCGCCATCGGTGTGCGTCACCCCGATGAGCGCGACCAGGCCATGGCGACCATCGCCGGGTTCGATCCGGCCGACCACCTCACCTTCGACCTCGACCGACGCTTCGGTGACCCTCTGCAGAAGTGCTCTCACCCGGCCAACTTAGCGGGTACCCGGACCTACTCGCCGGAGGCGACCATGTCCGATGACGCGCTCAGCCGGTCGCGGATGGAGTCGGACGTGCGGTCGAGGGCGGCAACCTGGATCGGCACGCCGGTCATGTTGGCCATCCCTGCCAGGCGCTCGAGATCCTTGGGGTCCGAGGAGATGAGCTTGTTGACGTTGACCCCGCCGGTGCCGAGGTCGTTGCTCGCGGCGTCGTTCGCTCTGGTCCACCCGCCGTTCCCGTTGTGGCCCCAGCCGTGTGGGATGGCGACGACGCCCTGTTTGATGTCGTCCGTCAGCGTCACCGGAAGCGCGATCTGACCGTGCCGCGACGCGACACTGATCAGCTCGCCCTCCGCGATTCCTCGGTCGGCGGCATCGGTGGGGTGCATGCGGGCCGCATGAGTCCTGCCGCCGCGCAACAACATCGGGGCGTTGTGTTGCCAGCTGTTCTCCGAACGGATCTCGCGCATGCCGATGAGCCGTAAAGGGTAGCCGGGGTCGGTATCACGCTCGAGGCGGTCGATCTCGGCGAGCAACTCGGGCGCGTCCAACCGGATCTTGCGCGCTCGATGGGTGACGATCTTGCGCAGCTGACCGGGCTCGAGATTGTCGGCGACTATCTTGCCGTGCGGGAACTTGTTGATCAGCTTCTCGAAGGTGAGGCCACCGCGGCGAAGACCGAAACGGTCACCGCCGATCCCGATGCGCACCACCAGATCGGAGAGCCTCGTAGGGGTCCACGGCTTGCCGACCAGACCGGCGAACTTGTTGAACAGGTGCAGCCCGCCCAACAGCGGTGCCTGTTTGGCAAGCGACGCCACGAGCTCGTTGATGATCTCCCATTCCTCGCGCGCTTCCCCGCGAGGCGGGATGACGGCTTCGGTGGCCTGTTTGAAGGGCGTGGTGAACAGGGCCTGGAAGGGGAGGAGGAAGTCGGAGCGCTCGTACATCGTGGTGGTGGGCAGGATGTAGTCGGCGTGAGCGTTGGTCTCGTTCTGATAGAAGTCGAGGGACACCATCAACTCCAGGTCGCCGAGCGCCTTGGAGAGTTCGTCGCCGTTGGGCACCGACAGAACCGGATTGCCGGCGCTCACGAACAGGGCCTTGAGTTGTCCTCTGCCCGGGGTGAGCATCTCCTTGGCCATCACCGAGGCCGGAGCGGTGCCCAGAACCTGCGGCAGATCGCCGACCCTGCTGCGCCGGCCGTTCCACGCGAACCGCGAGACATGTTGCAGCGCTGCCACTCCCAGGCGTTGTCCGGGGATGCCCAGATCGCCGAACATCGATCCGCCGGCGACGTCGAGGTTGCCGGCGACGAGGTTGACGATGTCGAGCAACGCGGTGGTGAGGGTGCCTGCGCGACCCAGCGACGTCCCGATCCGGCCGTAGATCGCGGCGCGGTCGGTGACCACCAGCGTGCGGGCCAAATCGCGCACGGTGTGGGGATCGATGCCCGTGCGATCGGCGGTCACCTCGGGAGCGAAACCGGCGGCCAGTTCTTTGATCGACTCGATACCGGTGGATTGCTCGGCCAGCTGATCCTCGTCGGCGAGCTTCTCGGCGAACATGACGTGCAGGAGCGACAGGAGCAGCAGCGCGTCGGTATCCGGGACGATCGGCTGCCATTCGAACTCGCGGGCGGTCTCGGTGCGGCGAGGGTCGATCACCAGCACGCGTCCACCGCGGTTCGTGATGGCCTGCAGGCTTTCCCGGATACGCGGTGAACTCATCACACTGCCGTGGGAGACAACGGGATTGGCGCCGATGATCACCAGGAACTGCACCCGGTTGATGTCGGGAATGGGTGCGGCAACCGGGGTGCCGTAGAGGAAGTGACTTGCCACGAATCGGTTGTTGACGTCTTGCGACCCGGCCGAGTAGACGTGTGGTGTGCCCAGCAGCGTCGTGAAGTTGGCCACCCAGAGTGTGTGGCCGGTGGAGAATGTTGCCGGATTGCCGAAATACCATCCGATGCTGCCGGCACCGTCACGGCGGTGGATCGCGCCGAGGCGAGAGGTGATGTCGGACATCGCGGTGTCCCAGGAGACCTTTTCGAACTCGCCGAACTCGTTCTTGCGCAGGGGGTGCAGAACGCGGTCGGGGTCGTTGACGATCTCCGTGAAGGCGATGCCTTTGGGGCAGGCGAAGCCCTTGGACAACGGGTTCTGCTTGTCCGGCCGCAGCGATAGCAGTTTCCCGTCCTCGACGGTGGCGATCATCCCGCAGAGCGGTTCGCAGATCCGGCAATAGGTGGTCTTCTCTTCGTGCACGCGCTGCCTCCTTGTGACCCCGTTCACATCTGACAACGAGTGTTTCACGATTGCGGGGCGTGCGCCAGCGGTGTCAGATGTCGATGGGCTGATCGCTCGATGTCGCGCCCACGGTGGAGGCGCGGGCGACCAGTTCCGGCTGGAAGAGAATGTGCTCGGGACCGGCGCCCGGAGCCCTGTCCGTCTCGGCGAGCAGCAGGTCCACCGCGTGAGTCCCGAGCTGACCGCTGGGCTGACGGATCGACGAGAGGGGAACGACGGCTGACTGTGCGAAGTCGATGTCGTCGTACCCGATCAGCGCGATGTCTCCGGGAACCGACACGTCTCCGAGCATCGTCAGTGCTTGCAGTACGCCGATGGCCAGCAGGTCGTTGGCGCAGAAGATGGCGTCGGGACGGTCGGCAGCCGGTCGCGAACCGATGCCCTCGCCGGCAGCGCGGCCCGCGAGCACGCTCAGGGCGCCCGTCGTGATGACCTCGAGCTCGGCGTCCTGGACCTCGGCAACCGCCTTGCGTGCACCGCGTAACCGGTCGGCGACCTGGTGAAGATTTGCCGGTCCGCCGATGAAGGCGATGCGCCGGCGACCGATGGCGCAGAGATGTTCGCAGGCGAGTCTGCCCCCGGCGACATCGTCGACTGCCACCGACGAAAATGGGCTCCCCTCGCCACGACGGTCCACCAGGACCACGGGGGTCCCGCGTCGGTGGAGCTCGGCGAGACGGCTCAGGTCGTCTCCGACGGGGGAGACCAGGACACCGTAAACGCGCTGTTCGTCAAAGGTTTCGACGTATGCGCGTTCTCGTGCCGGGTCATCGTCCGAGGTCCCGAGGAGTACCGTGAGCCGGTTCTCGGCGGCCCTGCGTTCGGCCGCCCGCGCCAGGTCGGTGAAGAAGGGGTTACCGACGTCGAGGACGATCAGCCCGACACACCGTGACCGGCCCGCCTTGAGCTGACGGGCCGCATCGTTGCGGACGAATCCGAGGTCGGCGATGGCTCGATGGACCCGTTCGACGGTGGTGGGGGCAACCTTCTCCGGTGCGTTGAGGACGTTGGAGACCGTCCCGACGGACACCTCTGCCGCAGCGGCGACGTCGCGAACGCTCACTGCCACCGCCGCACGCTCCTCTCGACGCCACGCAGGGACCGCAGACCGGGTGATCGGTCGAACGGGTATCTGTCCGAAAGGCTATCGGGTCGTCTCCGGCGACGGGGCGTGTGCGGGCATCGGGGCGAGCCGGACGAGTTGGGTGACGTGCCCGGGATTGAGCTCTTCGAGACAGGTGACTCCGAGCAGTCGCATGGTGCGTTCGATCTGCTCGGCGAGGATGTCGACGGCGCGGTTGACGCCGGCCTCGCCGCCCGCCATCAAGCCGTACAGGTAGGCCCGGCCGATGAGGGTGAACCGGGCTCCGAGCGCAACCGCCGCCACGATGTCCGCGCCCGACATGATGCCGGTGTCGAGGATGATCTCGGTGTCGCGGCCCAGCTCGGCTGCGACGTGGGGCAACAGGTGGAACGGGATCGGGGCCCGATCGAGTTGCCTGCCGCCGTGATTGGACAGCACCAGCCCGTCCACCCCGAGGTCGACGACGGCCTTGGCGTCGGCCACCGTCTGGATGCCTTTGACCACCAGCTTGCCGGGCCACTGGGCGCGGATCCAGGCAAGGTCGTCGAAGGTGACCGTGGGGTCGAACATCGTGTCCAGCAGTTCCGCGACCGTCCCCGACCAGCGGTCCAGCGACGCGAAGGCCAGCGGTTCGGTGGTCAGGAAGTCGATCCACCATTGGGGGCGGGGCAATGCGTTGATGACGGTTCCTGGCGTCAGGGCCGGGGGTATCGACATCCCGTTGCGCTTGTCCCGCAGTCGGGCCCCGGCGACCGGTACGTCCACGGTCACCAGCAGGGTGTCGTACCCGGCCTTGGCTGCGCGGTCGACAAGCGCCATCGACCGCTCGCGTTCCTTCCACATGTAGAGCTGGAACCAGTTGCGGCCGAGCGGGTTCGCGGCCTTCACATCCTCGATGGATGCAGTTCCCATGGTGGACAGCGAGAACGGGATGCCTGCACGCGCGGCGGCGTGGGCACCGGCGATCTCGCCTTCGGTCTGCATCATCCGGGTGAAGCCGGTGGGTGCGATACCGAACGGCAGCTGCACCGGGCCGCCCAGCACGTCCCAGCCGGTGGAGACCTTGGACACGTCTCGAAGGATCGCCGGATGGAACTCGATGTCGGCGAAGGCCTGACGGGCGCGGGCGATGGACAGCTCTGCCTCGGCCGACCCGTCCGTGTAGTCGAACGCCGCGCGCGGGGTCCGGCGTTTGGCGATGGTGCGCAAGTCCTCGATGGTCAGGGCGGCCTCGAGACGTCGCTTCTTGCCGTTGAACTCGGGCTTCTTGAACTGCATCAAGGGGGCGAGGTCGTGGGGCTTGGGAATCTGCCGCTTCATCGTCATGCCTTTCTCAGAGCCGCTGGTCGCGGATCATACTGCTGTGGGGGAAGGCCGCCGCGACCATCGCGCGAGCAGCGGTGAGATCGGCGCCGATCAGTTGTTGTGTGCGGGCTGAGATCAGTACGTTGCCGATGGCGGTGGCCTCCACCGGGCCGGCGAGCACCGGCAGACCGAGCCGGTCGGCGGTCAGCTGGCACAGGAGGCGGTTCTGAGCACCGCCGCCGACCATGTGCACGGTGCGTACCTCGGTCGCCGACAGCTGCGCGGCCTGTTGCACGCGTTCGGCAAAAGCGGCGGCCAGACTCTCCAAGATGGCGCGCACCATCTCGGCATGCCCGTTCGGGGCCGGTAGGCCCCGCTGGGTGTACCACCTCGAGATGCGCGAAGGCATGTCGCCAGGGGTCAGGAACTCGTCGGCGTCGGTGTCGAAGACCTGGGCCGGAGGTCGGGCGAAGGTGGCCCCGTCGATCAGGTCGGGGAGGTCGATCACGGTGCCCTCGCGTTCCCATTGCCGTACCGATTCGCTGAGCAACCACAAACCCATGACGTTGCGCAGGAAGCGGATACGGCCATCGGCACCGACCTCATTGGTGAAGTTCGCCGAGCGGGCGGCCTGATCCACCACCCGGTGCGCCAGTTCCACACCGACCAGGCCCCACGTGCCGCAGGAGATGTAGGCGGCATTGTCGGAATTCATCGGTACAGCGGCGACGGCCGATGCGGTGTCGTGGGATGCGACCGCGTTCACTGTCACACCCCCTGGCACACCCAGACTCGAACCGACCGACGGCAACACCTGCCCGAGTTCGCAACCGGGCTCGATCAGCGGACCGAACAGGTCTGTCGGGAAGCCCAGTGTCGACATCAGGTCGTCGTCCCAGTCCCCGTAGATGTCGAGCAGTCCGGTTGTCGAGGCGTTTGTGCGCTCGGTGCGCATCTGACCGGTCAGCCAGTATCCGATGAGGTCGGGGATGAGCAGTGCGTGGTCGGCCAACTCCAGGGTGCCGCACGCCTTCTCCGCGGCCAACTGGTACACGGTGTTGAACGGCAGGAACTGAAGGCCGTTGCGCGAGTAGAGGATCTCCGGCGACACGGCGTTGTGCACGATCTCGGTGCCGACGGACGATCGGTCGTCGCGGTAGTGGTAGGGCAGACCGAGCAGGCGTCCGTCGCGGAGCAATCCGTAGTCCACCGCCCACGAGTCGATCCCGATACCCGTCAGGTCGGGCGCCCGCCTCGCGGCCAGTGCCAGCCCCTCTCGGATGTGCGCAAAGAGCCCGGGCACATCCCAGTGCAGGCCCGTCCGGGTCCCGTCCCAGATCGGTAGGGGCCCGTTTGCGAAGCGGGTGAGTTGCTCGATGCGTAGCTGTCCGCCACCGACCTCGGCGAGCATGACCCGGCCGCTGGTGGCGCCGAGATCCACCGCCACCAGCTGCCGTGTCGGCCCTGACCTCGTCATCGCAGGAAAGCCGCCGCCACACCGGCGTCGACCGGCACGTGCAGGCCGGTCGTGTGCGACATGTCCGCGCTGCACAGGACAAACGCCGCGTTGGCGATGTTCTCCGGCAGCACTTCACGTTTGAGCAGGGTGCGCTGCGCGTAGAACTCACCGAGCTCTTCCTCCGGCACTCCGTACACCGCAGCACGTTTGGCGCCCCATCCACCGGCGAAGATTCCCGAGCCGCGCACAACGCCATCGGGGTTGATGCCGTTCACCTTCACGCCGTGTTCTCCGAGCTCTGCCGCGAGCAGGCGAACCTGATGTGCCTGGTCGGCCTTGGTCGCCGAGTAGGCGATGTTGTTCGGGCCGGCGAACACCGAGTTCTTCGACGAGATGTAGAGGATGTCGCCGCCCATCTGCTGCTCGATGAGGGCCTTGGCTGCCGCCTTCGACACCAGGAAGGAGCCACGGGCCATCACGTTGTGCTGCAGGTCCCAGTCTGCACTAGTGGTGTCCAGCAACGACTTCGACAATGAAAGGCCGGCATTGTTCACCACCAGGTCGATACCTCCGAAGGCCAGCACGCACGCGTCGACCGCTGCTTGCACCTGCTCTTCGTCGGTGACGTCGGCACGGATGCCGATTGCCACGTCGGGCGAGCCGATCTCCTCGGCGGCTGCCTGTGCCTTGTCGGCGTCGAGATCGGCGATCACCACGCAGGCACCCTCGGCGGCCAGGCGCTGCGCGATGGCCTTGCCGATACCCGAAGCTGCCCCGGTGACAAGCGCGATGCGCGTCGCCAGTGGCTTCGGTTTCGGCATCCGGGCCAGTTTGGCCTCTTCCAGGGCCCAGTATTCGATCCGGAACTTCTCGGCCTCGTCGATGGGGCGGTAGTGCGAGATGGCCTCGGCGCCGCGCATCACGTTGATGGCGTTGAGGTAGAACTCAGCGGCAACCCGCGCGGTCTGTTTGTCCTTTCCGTAGCTGAACATCCCGACCCCGGGGATCAGCACGATCGCCGGATCGGCACCGCGCATGGCGGGGGAGCCGGGGGTGGCGTGCCGCTCGTAGTAGGCCGTGTAGTCCTTGCGGTACGCGGCGTGGAGCTCCTTCAGTCGGGCGATGCAGTCGTCCACGGATGCGTCGGCAGGCAGATCGAGCACCATCGGCTTCACCTTGGTGCGCAGGAAGTGATCGGGGCAGGAGGTGCCGAGGGCTGCCAGCTGCGGATGCTCTGCGGCAGAGAGGAATTCGAGGACGGGATCGGTGTCCGTGAAGTGACCGACCTGAGGATTGTCGGTGCTCACCAGACCGCGCAGTGTCGGCGCCAGTGCCGCCGCCTTGGCCCGCCTCTCGTCGTCGGGCAGCGGCCCGAACCCACGCAGCGCCGGGCCGAAAGGCTGCGGTCGCCCGTTGCGGGCGATGTACTCTTCGGCCGCCCTGATGATCTCCAGTGAGTTCGCCTCGGCTTCTTCGGACGTCTCACCCCACGCTGTGATGCCGTGTCCACCGAGGATGGTCCCGATGGCCTGCGGATTGCGGCGCTTGTGTTCGGCGATGTCGAGACCGAGCTGAAAACCCGGTCGCTGCCACGGGATCCAGATCACCCGGTCGCCGTAGATCTGCTTGGTGATGGCCTCACCGTCCGCAGCGGTGGCGATGGCGATCCCGGAGTCAGGATGCAGGTGGTCGACATGGGCGGCGTCGACGAGACCGTGCATGGCGGTGTCGATCGACGGCGCTGCGCCACCGCGCCCGTGCAGCGTGTAGTCGAACGCCGCGACCATCTCGTCTTCGCGCTCGACACCGGGGTACACGTCGACCAAGGACCGGAGCCGATCCAGGCGCAGAACGGCCAGGCCCTTCTCGGTCAGTGTGCCGAGGTCTCCGCCGGATCCCTTGACCCACATCAAGTCGACGTCGGCGCCGGTGACCGGGTCGATGTCGGTGCCTTTGGCAGAGGTGTTGCCGCCGGCATAGTTGGTGTTCTTGGGGTCGGAACCGAGTCGGTTGGACCGCTCGATCAGCGCGCTGACGGTGGGGTTGGTATTCGGGAGTGCCTGGGTTGTGGCTGCTTTGTCGGTCATTGGAGTTCCCTTCGGTGAGCTCATGCGTTCCAGGACGACTGGGTGCCCGAGGCCCGCTCGGTCGCCATCTGTTCTCGGTATCCCGACGCCGCGAACGCGGCCATCGGATCGGCGGGCAGTCCACGTTCGGTGCGCCACTGGGCCAGCATCGGCCTCACGTCCGTGTAGAACGCATCCATCACGATTCCGTTGGCACCCAACACATCTCCCGCTTCTTGTGCGGCGGCCATTGCGTCGGTGTCGACGAGCAGAGCTCTTGCTGTCATCTCCTGCACGTTGAGCACGGAGCGGATCTGCCCGGGGATCTTCTCTTCGACGTTGTGGCATTGGTCGAGCATGAGGGCCACCGGGGAGTCGGCGTCGAGACCGCCGCCGCGGATCACCTCGCACATGATGCGGAACAACTGGAACGGGTCAGCAGCCCCGACGATCAGGTCGTCGTCTGCGTAGAAACGCGAGTTGAAATCGAACGACCCGAGCTTTCCCAGGCGCAGCAACTGGGCCACGATGAACTCGATGTTGGTGCCGGGTGCGTGATGCCCGGTGTCGAGGCAGACCATCGCTCGCTCGCCGAGAGCACTGACCTGCGTGTACGACGTACCCCAGTCCGGCACGTCGGTCATGTACATCGCCGGCTCGAAGAACTTGTATTCGAGCACGAGTCGCTGACTCTCACCGATGTGCTGGTAGATGGTTGCCAGCGATTCGGCGAGGCGATCCTGCCGGGCCCGGATGTCGCCCTGCCCGGGGTAGTTGGTGCCGTCGGCGAGCCAGATCTTGAGGTCCCGCGACCCGGTCTCATTCATCACCTCGATGCATCGCAGATGGTGGTCGATTGCCTTCTGGCGCACGGTCTTGTCGATGTGGGTGAGGCTGCCGAACTTGTAGTCGTCGTCCTGGAAGGTGTTGGAGTTGATGGTGCCGAGCCGCACGCCGTGGTCGGCGGCGTACCGTCCCAACGCCGAGAAGTCGTCGGTCATGTCCCAGGGGATGTGCAGCGCAACCGAGGGTGCCAACCCGGTGAGGCGGTTGACGACGGCGGCGTCGGCGATCTTCTCCTCGACGGTGCGAGGCGTGCCCGGCGTACCGAAGACCTTGAAGCGGGTCCCGGAGTTCCCGAATGCCCAGGACGGCAACTCGATTGCGAGGTTCTCCAGGAGGGACCCGGGTGCGTTCACAGCTGTCATCGGTGTGGAGTCCTTGCGATCGTCGGGTGGTTGAAACGTTTCAATACTGGCATGTGAAGGTGATGCCATTGCTACAGACCCCCACCCGTGGGTACCGAGGCGGGCGCCGGTCGGTCAACGTTCTCGGACGGGACGGGATGATCCGCAACCACGTTCGATGCGGTCGCCAGTTCCGGGCTGAGGGGTTCGCCGTAACGCTCGACCTCGATCTGCTGCAGTGTCTTGCCGCGGGTGTTCGGGGCGGCGATCGCACCGATGATGAGGGCGACGGTCAGCAGGGTCACGAGCAACAGGCCGACCCAGGCCAGTCCGACGGCAGCGAGCAGGGTGGGGAAGAAGTAACTCAGTGCCCCGGTCGCCGTGCGGACCACGAAGAACATGAAGCCTTGTGCACTCGCGCGGTACGGGGTGGCGAACAACTCGCTGGCCCAGAGGCTGTAGAAGGCCTGCGCGCCGATACCGCTCGAGATGCCCCAGCAGATCGCGAAGATGAGCAACGTGGGCAGACCGCCGTCGGTGAACAACACCAACACGCCCCATCCGATGATGCCGGGGACGGCGCCGCCACATACAGCGTGCGTTGCGAGACGCGGTCGCCGTAACGCATGAACCCGAAATAGGTTGCCAGAACGGTCATTCCCCACACCAGAACCTGCAGCAGGTTCTGCTGCACCTCGCTGTCGAGGCCCGCGGTCTCGTACACCCGGGGCATGAAGATGCCTGCCTGGCCCGCCACGGTGTTCCAGAACCCGTAGATGCCGATCAGGACGAGCAGTGCGGTGATGTTCTTCTTGCGCGAGAACAGTCCGCGCAGACCGTTGCCACCGCTGACGCGCTGTGCCTGGTCTGTGGCGGTGTCATGGCCCTCTTCGGTCCAGATCTTCGATTCGACGAGGCCTTGCCGGATCCACCAGACGATGGCCGCGACCACAAACAGATGCAGGAAGATCAACCGCGAACCGAGCAACTCCAGCGGCGCCAGTGCGGCGGCCAGGGCGAAGCCGATCAGTGGCCCGACGGACCACGCCAACTGTGCTGTTCCCACATGGCGGGCCCGCGCCCCCGAGGGTGCCTGTTCGGCGATGTACGTCCACGATGCCGGGACTCCAGCACCGACCGCCAGGCCGGTCACGACGAACGCCAGGAGCAGCATGGTGAAGTTCATCGCGAACGCGGCGATGAGCACACCGACCATGTACAGCAGCAGGTCGTAGGTGTAGATCGCCTTGCGGCCGTACCGGTCACACAGTGGCCCGCCGATTGCTGCGCCGACGGCCGCACCAAAGGCGTTGGCGCTCAGCGCGGCGAGAAGGCCGACCGCGAAGTTGCTGATCCCGAACTCGTCTTGCCAGAATCCGAGACTCGTGGCGATCGCGATGATCGAGCCGGCCTCGATGTAGTTGGACATGGCCACGGAGATGGTTGCTTTCCATCCCGTGGTCTTCTTGGCCCCCAGTTTCATGGGTACTCCTCGTGGGGTGAGTCTTGTGCAGGGTAATTGGTTGATGCGATCTGGCGGACGGCCATGAGGCGCTGCCGCGGCGGGTTGGGCAGGGATCTCCCCTCAGTCGAGGTGGAAGTAGTCGGTGAGTCGTTCGAGCGTCTGATCGGGTCCGCGGCCGGCGGGGTCGGTGAAGTACTCGGCCATCGAGGACTGCCAGCGGGCGTTGACATCAGTCGCGTCCATCTCGGCCATTGCACGGTCGAAGTCGTCGGTCTCGAGGTAGCCGACGACCAGTCCGTCGTCGCGTCGCAGGAAAAGTGAGTAGTTGTGCCAGCCGGCGGTGCGCAGGGCGTCGAGCATCTCGGGCCAGACGTGCTCGTGCGCCGCGAGGTAGTCGTCCACGCGCTCCGGTCGCAGGTTCATGGTGAAACACACTCGCCGGCGTGCCGGTGGTCCATCTCCTGCCCGGGAGTCCGTGAGATGAGTGGTCGGGATGGGAGCCATCGTTGGTCCTTGAGCTGATCGGGCATCCGGTCGGAGAGCCGCAGGATGAGACGGGGATGAACGTCTTTGAAACGTTTCAAATCGATGTGATTGGAGTCACCGTAAACTGATGGACGGTGGCCGTCAAGAGGTGACTTCGTGCGCCTTCGGAATCCGGGCCACTGCTCTCTTGGGTAAAAGGCGACGCGACGAGGTGCCGAAAACGCCCGGTCGGCGGGGATCTGAGCGGCCCGAACTGGGCGTATTTGTCCTGAGCTGCGCGAACGCGTAATGTAGATCAACGGTGCGCCCGCGCGCCGGGTTGTTTTTGTGCCCAGATCCGCAGAGCTCGTTCGAGTCGCCTGCCAACTGAGACTCGAAAGCCCGGGACAAGTGCGTGCCAAGAAGGTAACCGAACAGAACTGTTCAGGTGTGGTCAACACACCAGAATCGTGGAGGCTATGGCCAAAGAAGGCGCGATCGAGGTCGAGGGCCGTGTTGTCGAACCCTTGCCCAATGCGATGTTCCGCATTGAGCTGGAGAACGGCCACAAGGTGCTTGCCCATATCAGCGGCAAGATGCGGCAGCACTACATCCGCATCCTGCCCGAGGACCGCGTGGTCGTGGAGCTCTCGCCTTATGACCTGACCCGCGGCCGCATCGTTTACCGCTACAAGTAATCGACCGGTACCTCGGCCCGCTGATGCGGGCGAGAGGGCCAGTGCAACATGCCCGGTACCGCCGGGTGTGAACACCAACGACAGGCGTGGCCCCAGGGCCACGCCGCAGGCTTTGAAGGAGATCACTGACGTGAAGGTTCAGCCGAGCGTCAAGCCGATCTGCGAAAAGTGCAAAGTGATCCGGCGTAACGGCCGAGTCATGGTGATCTGCGAAAACCTGCGCCACAAGCAGCGCCAGGGCTGATCAGCACTTGTAGGAGATCGCTTGTGAGAGCGACACAACTCAATACAGGCACGACAGAAGACCTTCCAGCACCAGCGGCCATAAACGGATGACCGCCTACCCCCGGCACGGAGGCCGGGGCCCCTCGCAGAGTAGGGGACGGACTGGGAGCAGACCTCCGAGAACCAAAGGAAACGCCACATGGCACGTGTTGCTGGTGTTGATCTTCCGCGCGAGAAGCGCCTGGAGATCGCACTGACCTACATCTACGGAGTTGGCCGCACCACCTCCAAGGAAATCCTCGACGCCACCGGGCTCAGCCCGGATCTGCGCGCCAAGGACCTCACCGACGAAGACGTCTTGAAGCTTCGTGAGTACCTCGAAGCCTCGGTCAAGGTCGAAGGTGACCTGCGCCGCGAGGTCCAGGCCGATATCCGTCGCAAGATCGAAATCGGTTGCTACCAGGGCCTGCGCCACCGTCGTGGCCTGCCCGTCCGCGGACAGCGCACCAAGACCAACGCTCGGACCCGCAAGGGCCCGAAGAAGACCATCGCCGGGAAGAAGAAGTAATCCATGCCTCCTAAGTCACGTAGCGCTGGCCCGAAGAAGGGCACTCGCCGTCGCGAGAAGAAGAACGTCCCGCACGGCAGCGCGCACATCAAGAGCACGTTCAACAACACCATCGTCTCGATCACCGACCCCGCCGGGAACGTCATCGCATGGGCATCCTCGGGCCACGTCGGCTTCAAGGGCTCACGTAAGAGCACCCCGTTCGCCGCGCAGCTCGCTGCCGAGAACGCTGCCCGCAAGGCGCAGGAGCACGGCGTCAAGAAGGTCGACGTGTTCGTCAAGGGACCGGGCTCCGGTCGTGAGACCGCGATCCGCTCACTGCAGGCCGCCGGCCTCGAGGTCGGCACGATTTCCGATGTCACCCCGCAGCCGCACAACGGTTGCCGCCCGCCCAAGCGGCGCCGGGTCTAACGGGAAAGAGAGAACTAGAAAATGGCTCGTTATACCGGACCCGTCACCCGTAAATCCCGTCGCCTCCGCGTCGACCTCGTCGGCGGAGACCAGGCGTTCGAACGTCGCCCTTACCCGCCCGGCCAGCACGGCCGCGCGCGGATCAAGGAGAGCGAATACCTGCTGCAGCTCCAGGAGAAGCAGAAGGCCCGCTTCACCTATGGAGTGATGGAGAAGCAGTTCCGTCGCTACTACGAAGAGGCCAACCGTCGCAACGGCAAGACCGGTGACGAGTTGCTGAAGATGCTGGAGACCCGTCTCGACAACGTGGTGTACCGCGCAGGCCTGGCCCGCACGCGTCGCCAGTCGCGTCAGATGGTCAGCCACGGCCACTTCACCGTCAACGGTGTGAAGGTCGATGTGCCCAGCTACCGCGTCTCTCGCTTCGACATCATCGATGTCCGCCCGAAGTCGCTGCAGACCACCCCGTTCCAGATCGCCCGGGAAATCCAGGCCGATCGCAAGGCGCCGGGCTGGCTGCAGGTTGTCCCTGACACGCTGCGCATCCTGGTGCACTCGGAGCCTGAGCGTGCGCAGATCGACGTGCCGCTCACCGAGCAGCTCATCGTCGAGTTCTACTCGAAGTAATCGTCGTTCGTCGCTGGGCAGGGTTCGCCCTGCCCAGCGGCCGGCCGGCCATCGGCATCAGACACACGGGTCTGCTGCCACCGTCGAGCGTCATATAGCGGACGTTCACACAGGAGGAAAAATCTATGCTCATTTCACAGCGACCCACACTTTCCGAAGAGGTCATCTCCGGCGATCGCTCGAAGTTCGTCATCGAGCCGCTCGAGCCGGGTTTCGGGTACACGCTCGGCAACTCGCTGCGTCGCACCCTGCTCTCGTCGATCCCCGGCGCTGCTGTCACCAGCATCCGCATCGACGGTGTGCTGCATGAGTTCACCACCGTTCCCGGGGTCAAGGAAGACGTCACCGACATCATCCTGAACCTCAAGGGCCTGGTCGTGAGCTCCGAAGAGGACGAGCCGGTCACCATGTACGTGCGCAAGCAGGGACCGGGTGCAGTCACCGGTGCCGACATCGTGCCTCCGGCCGGTGTCACCGTGCACAATCCCGATCTGCACATCGCCACCCTGAACGACAAGGGCAAGCTGGAGATCGAGCTCGTGGTCGAGCGCGGTCGCGGTTACGTCCCGGCCGTGCAGAACAAGGCCTCGGGCGCCGAGATCGGCCGTATCCCGGTCGACTCGATCTACTCGCCGGTCCTCAAGGTCACCTACAAGGTGGAGGCCACCCGCGTCGAGCAGCGCACCGACTTCGACCGTCTGGTCCTGGACGTCGAGACCAAGAACTCGATCACCGCGCGGGATGCGCTGGCCTCGGCCGGCAAGACCCTCGTCGAGCTGTTCGGGCTCGCTCGTGAATTGAACATCGAAGCAGAAGGTGTCGAGATCGGACCCTCGCCCGCCGAGGCCGATCACATCGCATCGTTCAGCCTCCCGATCGAGGATCTCGAACTCACCGTCCGGTCGTACAACTGCCTCAAGCGCGAGGGAGTGCACACGGTCGGCGAACTGGTGGCCCGCACCGAGTCGGATCTTCTCGACATCCGCAACTTCGGCCAGAAGTCGATCGACGAGGTCAAGGTCAAGCTGCACGCACTCGGCCTGGCACTCAAGGACAGCCCGGCCAGCTTCGATCCGTCCCAGGTGGCCGGATACGACGTGGCCACCGGCACGTGGTCAGATGACGCCGCTTTCTCCGATGCCGATGCCGGCGAGGATTTCGCGGAAACCGAACAGCTTTAATCGCAACCCAGCTCACGGCCGAGAGGCCGAGAGTTAACCCTAGGAGTTCGAAATGCCCAAGCCCACAAAGGGTACCCGCCTCGGTGGGTCGGCTTCGCACCAGAAAGCGATGCTGGCGAACCTGGCCACCTCGCTCTTCGAGCACGGCCGGATCACCACCACCGAAGCCAAGGCGAAGCGGCTGCGTCCGTACGCGGAGAAGCTGATCACGCACGCCAAGGCCGGCAACCTCGCCCACCGTCGTGAGGTCCTCAAGGACATTCGCAACAAGGACGTCGTGCACACCCTGTTCGCGGAGATCGGCCCGTTCTTCGCCGACCGCAACGGTGGCTACACCCGCATCATCAAGACCCTGCCGCGCAAGGGCGACAACGCCCCCATGGCAGTGATCGAGCTGGTTCGGGAGAAGACGGCTTCGTCGGAGGCCGATCGGGCCACCCGCGCTGCTGCCTCGAAGCAGAAGGCTTCCGAGCCTGTCGCCGAGGTTCCCGCCGAGGTGTCCGAAGGCGACAATGTCGTCGAGGCCACCCTGGATGAGGCCACCGACGCACAGGTCGAGAACGCCGACGCCGTCGCCGAGGGCTTCACCGAGGAGACGACCGCGGAGAGCGCCACCGAGATCGTCGACGAAGGCAAGGCCGAAGGCTCCGACGACAAGAAGTCTGCCGAGAAAGATTCTGGCGCCTGAGCGAGAACATGTCTGACGAGCCCGTCACCGGAGTTTCCGGTGGCGGGCTTCGTCATTTCGTCTCGCCGGCCCGGCTGCGTATGCAGATCGGTTACGACGGAACAGATTTCGCCGGATGGGCCCGACAACCCGGGCAGCGCACGGTGTGCGGGGTTCTGGAGCAGACTCTGTCCACCATCGTCCGAGAGCCCGTCACTCTGACGGTCGCCGGACGCACCGATGCCGGCGTACACGCCACCGGTCAGGTCGCCCACTTCGACGTGTCCGGCGAGGCGTTGCAGACCAGGTCGATTGCCGGTGAACCCGCGAACCTCGTTCGACGGCTGGCGAAGATGTTGCCGCCCGACGTCCGGGTGAAGGATGTCGAGACCGCACCTGCCGAGTTCGACGCCCGATTCTCGGCGCTGCGCCGGCACTACGAATACCGACTGGCCGATGATCCCTGGGGTGCCGAGCCGGTGGCTGCTCGCACAACGGCGGCATGGACGCGGCCCCTCAATGTGGACAGGATGCAACAGGCATCAGCAGAACTGGTGGGTCTGAACGATTTCGCCGCCTTCTGCCGCCGGCGTGATGGGGCGACCACCGTTCGTCACCTACAGCGGTTCGAATGGGTGCGTGACGACTATGGCGTGCTCGTGGCCCAGGTGAGTGCCGACGCCTTCTGCTGGTCGATGGTGCGCTCACTCGTGGGTGCGGTCGCCGTGGTGGGGGAGGGCCGACGGACGCCCGAATGGTGCGCCGGACTCCTCCGACAACGGGTTCGCTCCAGCGAGGTGCCCGTCGCGCCGGCGTGCGGTCTGAGTCTCGTCGGTGTGGACTACCCTCCCGATGAGCAAGTCGCCGAACGCAATTCCGTGACCCGTGAGGTCAGGTCGGCGATCGACCCGGCCGGGTGCTGCGGCGACTGACCGCTTCCACGGGCCTCCCGTGCGTCTCCATGCCGTCCGATGGTCAGGGACGCAGCTTGAATCCCCGCGGGTCTCGCACCGCGCCGGTGAACATCATGATCGCATCGATGATCACCCAGATGCCGAGGCCGAACAACACCAGCCAGCCGACCAGGACGAGGGTCAGCAGCCAACCGACGAACAGCGTGATGAGCTGAGTGACGGCGATACCGTTCGAGCCCAGGTAAAAGCGTCCGGCGCCGAAGCCTCCCAGAAAGAGTTGTAGCAAGCCGGCCGTCGCTTTCGACTTGTCCGACAACGGTTCTCCGGTGAACGGGTCACGACCGAACGGCGCGCCCGGGTCGCCGCCGAACCCATACCCGGGCCCGTAAGGCTGGTTGTAGAACGGTTGCGGAGCGAACTGCGGCGCCGGAAACGGCTGCTGCTGATAATGCGTCTGGTCCCACGGCTGTGACGGGTTCGCCGGCCGCGTCGGATCGTATGGATCAGGAACGCCCGAATCGTCGTATGGCATGGGATAGTTCATTTTTGTACCTCGCTGGTCGACCGGATGGGTCAGGAGTTGTAAAAGGGTTCGCCCCGGCGCGATGCGGTGGTCGAGAAGTCCTCGGCGACCGTGGCCGCCAACTCGACAAAGGCCCTGCGGGTCGCCTTGCCGAGAAGGTCGAGGTCGACCTCCGCGCCCTCGGCGAGGTGGTCGTCGAACGGGATCTGCTGCACCGCGCGACAACGGGTGAGGAAGTGGGCGCTGAGCTGACCGGTGTCGATGGTGGAGGCCCCTGGGCGCGACGAGCTGAGTACCACCACCGCGCCGGAGACCAGGTGCCCGAAACCGTGCGCCTGCAACCAGTCCAGGGTGGCGCCGGCGCTGCGGGCACCGTCGATGGCGGGCGAGGTGACGAGGATGAGTGAATTGGCCATGTCGAGTACACCGTTCATCGCCGAGTGGCTCAACCCGGTGCCACAGTCGGTGATGATGATGTTGTAGAACCGCTGCAGCACCGTCATCACGCCGCGGTAGTCGGTCTCGCTGAACGCTTCGGCAACCGCGGGATCACGTTCGGAAGCAAGAACTTCCAACCGACTCGGGGCCTGGGAGGTGTGGGCCCGCACATCCGAGTAGCGGTAGATCGATTCATCGGAGAGCAGGTCGCGCACGGTGGACCGCGTCTGCTGCGGAATGCGCTGAGCAAGCGTGCCCAGGTCGGGGTTCGCGTCCACAGCGATCACGCGATCGCCGCGCAGAGAAGCGAACGTCGATCCCAGACCAACTGTTGCGGTTGTCTTTCCGACGCCACCCTTGAGGGAGAGAACCGCTATGCGGTAATCGCCGCGCACCGGCTGGTTCACCCGATCGAGGAGTTGCTTGTAGATCAGGTCATCCGGCGACTCGCCGGGGTTGATGGCTCCGGCAGACAACTTGTGTACGGTGCGTCGCCATCCACTGGCCGGGGCGCGCCGTGCCTTGCGGAGCAGTGCCACCTCGTCGAGGGTGGCCGGCCCCGACACCGGGGGCTGGGGTGTGAATCCCGCCGGGCCGGGATGGGTATGCGGCGCATGGTGCTGGGGAGTCATGTACGGGGCCGGAGCGGGGCCGGACTGCGACGCTGCTTGCGGTGGTGAGGTGTGCGGTGGCGGCATCGTCGAAAAGTGTTGAGACGGTGCGGGGCCCGGTCCGGTGACGAACGGCGGAGTGGTGAAGTGCTGGGCGGCCTGCTGATCCGGGGTCGGATACTGGGGCGGGCCGGGACGGTGCGACGGGCCCGAATGTGGCGGGCCGGGGTGCGGTGCCGGGGCCGGCGAATTGCTCTGCGACATCAGAGGATCGAATGCCGTGGGCGCGGGTCCGTCATGCGCGGCGCTGAAGTGTTGCTGCGGAACTGCTGTCGGCACCATGTCCGGCGATGGACGGTTGTGCGGCGCGGGCGTCGGGTGCCCGTCGTGAGTCGATTGTCCTTCATCTATCGGAGGTTCAGGGGCGCTCGCGGGCACCTGTCCGTGCCTGCCCGGTACGTGTTCGCCCGACGGTTCCTGCAAACGGGCGTCGGGTGCGGGCGGCGAATCATGCTGCGAGACAGCGGGATTGGTGCCTCGGGGTGCGCCGAACGCGGCGACATCCACCTCTGCGGCGTCTTGCAGCCACGGCGGAGCTGCCGGCACGTCGGCATTGTCGAAACTCAAAGTACTGCCCCCTGTTGCACGATCGAACCCCCGGACACAGTTCTTCGATCTCCCCGAACTGCCCCGCACCCCGGCGTGCTCACGGCGCCGGCGACATCGCCGGCCCTGTCTTGCACACCGCCTGCACGGACTATAGACCAACGGGCGGTTCACCGGATGTTCTGGACTGGCGTTGTCGGCGCTTGTGGGTACTATCTGCAACCACAGGGGAGAAGGAATCTAGGGGGAACGTGGCTGCCGCGACTTCGCGTACCGGGAACATTGCCGTTTTGACCACTGATCAGGGCTTGCCCACATCGGTCAGGATCGAGCCCGCTGAGCTCCGGAAAGACCCGGGCCTGTTGGCCGCTGAGGTGCTCAGGCTGTGTCAGCAGGCCGCGATGAAAGCCGGTGTCGCGCGGCGTGACGAGCTCCGTGCCGGTGGGGTGAGCAGCGAGATCATCGATGCGATGAACCTCCCGCGTCCCGACGACCTCGCCCGGGCCGAGTACGAGGACGACGCGGTCGCCGGTGCTCCCGGTAGCTGGATGAGGTCGGTATGAGTTCGGCCATGGACGAACTCGAGGCGCGGGCGCGGGCGCAGCTCGACGGACTCCGCGAGGTCAACGAGAAGCTCGCGGCCATCTCGGTACGGGAGACCTCACCCGATGATCGTGTCACCGCCGAGGTCGACGGGGTCGGTGCGCTGACCGGCTTGTGGTTCAGCCCCACCGCGCACGCCATCGGGGCGACAGAGCTGGGTGATCTCGTGGTCGCCACCGCGTCCACCGCCGCCGCGCACGCTTTTGCGCGGCGTGCTGCTGTGCTCGAGGACTTCAACGAGTCCTTCACCGAGCTCGTCGCCAGCCGGCCGGGCGCCGCGCGTCCCCGGTCGCCGATCGGAACCACACCGCATTCGCCGGCGTCCTAGTTCGCGACGCAGTCATCAGCACGACCGGCGTCGGCCGGTCCGCTTCTGCACGTACACGCTTCACCATTCACATCAACGGGGGTTCGATGTCCGAGATCACTGCTGTTCCTGCTGCCATCGAGGCGTTCGGTGACACGGCGGCACTAATGTCCGCTGCTGTGGCCAGCGCGGGATCCATCAACGCCGCGGCGAACATCGCTCAGATGGTGCCGGTCTTCGGGTTGATAGGCCAAGAGTTCCTCCTGGCGTTCGCCGGGGCCCAGGCCAGCCACCTGCTCGGGGTCGGTCAGCTCGCAGCGGTGCATGCGGGGACCGCAGCCGCTGCGCTGGCAACGGCATCGGAGTCCGCGGACACCGATGATGGGGCCGGCCGAGAGTTCACAGCCATCCAGTCGGCCCTGTGAAAAAGCGCGACCAGTGACCGAATCCGAGCCTGCCCCACCGGCTTCATCTCCTGTCGACCCCACCATCAATGACCTCCTGCAGGCGAGTCCGCTGGGTCCCATCCTGGACACCCCGGTCAGTCAGGTGCTCAAAGACCTGGGAATAGTCGGTCTTCCGCAGGTTCCGCCTGCTCCACCGATGCCTGGACTTCCGCCGCTGCCGCCGCTTGATCTGGACGTCCTCGTCAAGCCGCTCACCGACCTGCTCGGTGGCTTCGGTACGGGGAACCTCGGCGGTGGGGACTTCGATCCGACCTCGATACTCCAGGGGCTCTCGCAGATCCTCGATCTGTCGATGTCCATGGGTTCGGGAGCGCTCAAGGCGCTCGACCAGGTCTGGACGGGTCAGGCGGCCACTGCCACCGCAGCCAAGAGTGTGCAGGCAAGCGCTGATACGG
Source organism: Williamsia sp. DF01-3 (assembly GCF_023051145.1). NCBI lineage: Bacteria > Bacillati > Actinomycetota > Actinomycetes > Mycobacteriales > Nocardiaceae > Williamsia > Williamsia sp. DF01-3. Next base: position 4,196,611 of record NZ_JALKFS010000005.1, on the reverse strand, counting down.
CCGCTCTGTCCGCCCAGGGAACCACGATGACGGCCGACACTCAGGGTGCCGCGGCGATCGTCGGCACCGGGCTGGCGCTGGTACAGGGCATCATCGCGAAAACTGTTGCCATCATTGCCGCTTCGGCCCCTTTCTTGGTGACGCCTCCGGGACAGGCAGTGGCCCTCGGTGCCGCTGCCGATGGTCTCGCCGAGGCCACCGCCGTGGTCGCCGCCACGCGTGCAGAGCTGTTGGCGCCGACGGGGCACATGGTCGTGAACGGACAACCGGTGCCCGTGACCGGGGCACCGATGGCGGGTCCATCGCCGTTCTCCATCGCCGGGACGGTGCTCGACAGCGTCGGCAAGCCCATGGTCGCGGGCGTCGGGCAGCTCGGCGGGATGGCAGGTCCGGCGGGCGCTCAACTGCTCAGAACCCATGAGGCGCAACTGAAGAAGTCGGCTTCCGGTCCATCAATGGATCCCGCGAGAACCATGCCTGCCGGCCTTGCGGGTGGCCTGGGCGGTGGCGGAGGCGGCGGTGGCCTGGGTCCAGGAGGCGGCGGGCCCAGTGCGCTGAGCGCCCGTACCACCCCAGGACTGATGAGCGGCGCCGGACCGGAAGGTGTTCCGGCAACGAACAATCGCAATCAGAGCACGGTGGTCCCGGCTGCGATGGGAAGCCCGATGGCGCCGATGGGTGCGATGGGAGCCGGTCGTGGAGCTGGTGCGTCAGACGACCAGCACGAGACCGCGGACTACCTCGTCACCGAGCTCAACGGGACTCAGATCATCGGGGACATCCCGGACGTCGCGCCACCTGTGCTGGGAGAAGTGCAGACCGAAGACCGGGATTCCGCACCTGACGTGCGGTTGCGCCTGGGACCGTCGGGCCGAGACCAGGAGATATGACACCGATGAACAACGGAGAAACTTTGACCGGATCGCAGTTGAACGTCGACCCCGACGAATTGGTCCGCGCGGCAACGGATCTGGATCGACTGGCCGATCAGTTGGGCAGTGCTCTGACACAGCACCTGCCGACGCTGTCCGTTGCTCCGGCCGGCCGCGACGAAGTGTCGACCGTCGCCGCACAGACCCTGACGGCAGTGGGGGCCGAATTCGCGGCAACCACTTCGGCCGGGGTGAACGAGCTACGAAAGATCGCGGCCGTGCTGCGGGCTCAGGCCGGCGGCTACCGCGGTGCCGAAGAGAGTGTCGAGGAGGCTTTCCGGCTGTGACCGGGTTCACGGGGGTGGTCTGGGAGGCGCGGCCTGCGCAGCGGCTCGCCGCGGATCTCGTCGAAGGCGGCGCCGGGGCGACACCGTCTGCGCAAGCGGCTCTCGCCTGGGGCTGCGTCGCGGGCGTGCTCGCCGATGGGGGACTGGACTACGCGGCAATTCTGACGCGCCTCGGAACCGGTTGGGAATCTGCGACGTCCGACCACGCGTTCGCCAGGCTCGCCGACTTCGCGACCTGGTTCACCGAGGTTTCCGCGGCCGCCGTGGAGAACGCGAGAAAGGCCACGGCTCAATGCGCCGCCACCACCGTTGCTCATGCCAACATGCCCAATCTGCCTGAGATCGCTGTGACAAAGGGTATTCGGGACACCGCGGCTACCGTGGGTGCCGCCCTTGGCGCGCCGATCGGCGGCGTTGCGGCAGATGCCGAACGCGCTCTGCACGACCAGAAGCAGCGTGCTGCCCGGGTCATGGACACGTACGAGGCCGCGAGTGCACCTCTTGCCGAACCGTGGCTTCCGCCGCGTCTGACGGAGGTCGTCTCGTCCGCCGCGCTGGCCGGCGAACAGATGTCACGCCCGCCTGCGCATGTCGCGCCGGTATCGGCGCCCACCTCGACGACATCCCCCGGGCCACTGCTTCTGGGCGGATTCGCGCCGGCCCCTCAGGCTCCACGTGAGAAGACGCGTTTTGCCACAACGGTTCTGGCCGGCACCGCAACTCCGTCCGCGGCGGCCGAAGCTGCGGGCCAGCCGACACCGCAGCGGTCGACAACTGCGATGACGCCTGGGCCCCCGGTCTCGCCGCTCGCGACGGTCGGCCAGGAGTCGGCACGCGCATCCCGGTCGCCGCAGGGCGCGGGTATCGACGCAGCGGCCGTCACCCAGGACCCGACCGGTCGGTTCGGTGACGATTCGGGGCGGGCAGCCGAGGTCATCGACGCGCGATACCGCACGGGTGCACTCGATTTGCCGCCGGCCACCTCGATCCCGGCAGTCCTCGGTGCCCCGGACACAGGACGATGACAACGATGTGGATCAAGGACATCGCGCCGGAGTACCACGTGACGCTCAGCGATATCGACTATCTCGCACGGGTTCTCGACATTCAGACGTGGCCGACGGTGCTCGACGTGACGCCCATTCACGACACCGCAGTGGAGCGAGCCGCGGCGCATGCCTCCGCGTCACGAACGCTGCTGGATGCCGGGATCATGAGCAGAGATGCCTGTTCGACAGCCGGCGTGACCAAGCCACTGGCGGACGCGCTGGCCGTCCTTGCCAACCCCGAGGCTGTTGTGGAACTCCGGCGATACGGCATCGAGATGTCGGCGCGTATGTGTCTCGCCCGGAGCGGCGACAGACATGTTGTGGCACATCGACGGCCGGACGGACTCACCATCCGGATGCTCGGGACGGTCGACGCGAGCGAGGTCGGGCCGCTGATCGCCGCTGAACTCGGTGCGATGTCGGCGGCGGCCGTGCAGTCGATCAGCGCGCCCGCGGCCGAACTCCGCGAACGACTCGATCGCGCGGCCACGGCGGCCGACTATGCGGATGCGCTGTACGCCGTCGGTGCGACGCACGCTGACGCAGCCAGGTACGCGGCGGCATTCGAATCGTGTGTCGGCCATGCCGAGATCATCGCGCGGGAGGCAGGCCCGAGCGAAAATCTACGAACGTCAGGCGCGGTCGCGGTGTACGACACCGCCCGTGGCCGGATCGTGGCGAGTCCGACCATGGCGCCCGATGGCCGGATCTGGACGACGCTGTCCGCGGGCACACCGCACCGCATCGCGCAGGCAACCGACCTGTTGATGGAGACGTTGCCGACCGGCAGATGGATGCCGTGATCGGGGGAAATCGAGAGGGGGAGCAGATCCCGGTCGTCGATGCCAATCGACGAACGGGAGTCAGTCGCTGTACACGCGGACGTCATCTGATTCCGCGGCAATCACACACAAAAGGGGAAGCATCATGAGCACCGGAACCAACGGTCTCGATCTCGACGTCGCGGCCGGGTTGGCCTCGACGAAATCGGTGGGGGACATCGTCGACGACATGGGCACCGTCCTGGCCCGCATCACCGCAGACGCCGAAGAGGCGCTTGCACTGTGGAAGGGCAACGCGAGTGGGGCCTTCCAGGGCGCGGTGACCGCTTGGAAGGACGAGGCGACACAGTTGAAGACAGCTCTCGACACGCTCAAGACGTCGCTGTCGACCGGCTTCAACGGCTACGACGCCGACGACCAGGACAACGCCGGCATCTTCAACAACGTCGCCGGATCCGGACCCGCGCTCAAGCTCTGAGCGCTCCCACTTCCACTGAGTCAGAAAGCAGACCAACCATGAGCATCATCCAGTACAACTACCCGCGGATGGAAGAGCTGGCATCTCAGCTCAACAGCAACTTCAACCAGCTCGAACACCTCGCCACCACCCTGAAGTCCGAGGTGTCCCGGCTGCACGAGAACTGGCAGTCACAGCAGGCATCGCAGGCTTACGGTGCCGCGCAGCAGTCGTGGGACACCAGCTTCACCGACTCCCGCGCGCTGCTCACCGCGCTGTCGTCGAAGGTCACCGAGGCATCGAGCAACATGCAGGCTGCCGACCAGCGGACGGCCGGCTACTTCAGCTGATCGTCGGACCACCTCGAACAACCCGAAACCCGCCGGCCACCTGAGTCGGCGGGCTTCGGCGTTTGGCAGGTGGGTTGAGAGGTGCGGCGATCCGTGCCACCGCCGCCAGATCACGCCGATCGACCGGGTGCCGCAGAGCCGCCAATTTCGTTGCCGTAAGAATCTTCGTGTGCATCGCGGCGGATTGGGCAATCTACGCCGGTTGCGTCCGATAGTTTGCAGAAAGGCTGCACGCTGGGGCACGCCGCGTTCGAGTGAGGGAGTTCCTGCATGGGTAATCCGCTGACACGGACAAAGTCCGTAGAGCAATCGACGGCTGACACCGAAGAACCCGGTTCGCAGCTGAAGAAGAGTTTGACCTGGTGGGACCTCACGGTCTTCGGTGTATCGGTCGTCATCGGTGCCGGCATCTTCACGATCACCGCGTCCACCGCGGGTAACAAGGCCGGACCGGCGATCTCGCTGTCATTTGTGATGGCCGCAGTGGCGTGCGCATTGGCGGCCCTGTGTTACGCCGAGTTCGCCTCCACGGTTCCGGTGGCCGGGTCTGCCTACACCTTCGGGTATGCCACCTTCGGTGAGTTCCTGGCCTGGATCCTCGGCTGGGACCTCATCCTCGAGTTCGCGGTCGGCGCCGCAGTGGTGTCGAAGGGGTGGTCGAGCTATCTCGGCACGGTCTTCGGATTCGCGGGTGGCACAACGGAAATAGCCGGGCACACCGTCGACTGGGGTGCCTTGGTGATCGTCTCGGTGATCACCGTCCTGCTGGTGCTCGGCACCAAACTGTCGTCGACCTTCAGTGCAGTGATCACGGCCATCAAGGTGACGGTTGTGCTGCTGGTCATCGTGGTGGGCTTCTTCTACATCAAGGCCGACAACTACAAGCCGTTCATCCCGGAGTCGCAGCCATCGGAATCGGGTGGCAAGTCCGTTGACTCCACGCTCTTTTCGTTGATCACCGGTGGTGGCGACTCGAGCTACGGCTGGTACGGCGTGTTGGCGGCGGCATCGATCGTGTTCTTCGCGTTCATCGGCTTCGACGTGGTGGCAACAACTGCCGAGGAGACCAAGAATCCCAAGAAGGATGTTCCGCGAGGCATCCTCGGTTCCCTGGCCATCGTGACGGTGCTGTACATCCTGGTCACGATCGTGGTGACCGGCATGTTGAGCTACAAGGAACTGGCCACATCGGCGGGTAACGGCGAACCGAAGAACCTGGCGTACGCGTTCGGACAGAACGGTGTCACCTGGGCAGAGAAGGCGATCTCGATCGGTGCCCTGGCCGGACTGACAACCGTTGTGATGGTGTTGATGCTGGGCCAGTCCCGGGTGTTGTTCGCGATGGCCCGAGACGGACTCCTGCCGCGCTCGTTGTCGAAGACGAGCAAGTTCGGCACACCCGCCCGCATCCAGATCATCGTGGGCGTCGCGGTCGCGGTTGTCGCGGCGTTCTTCCCGATCGAGAAGCTCGAAGAGATGGTCAACGTCGGCACGCTGTTCGCCTTTGTTGTGGTCGCGGCCGGAGTCATCGTTCTCCGACGCACCCGCCCGGATCTGCCTCGAGGCTTCAAGGTGCCGTTGATGCCGATCCTGCCGATAGCGGCAATCGTGGCCTGCCTCTGGCTGATGCTGAACCTGTCGGCGCTGACGTGGATCCGGTTCCTGATCTGGATGGTCATCGGCGTAGCGGTCTACTTCCTCTACAGCCAGCGTCATTCCATGGTGGGCAAACGTCAGCGTGGCGAGATAGACGACGCTGTCGGCGACGCGGCGTTGGCCGCGGAAGCGAAGAGAGCGGGACCGAATCGGCCGTAACGGCTGACTCGCACAGAGCCCCGGTCGAGAGTCCAACTCTCGACCGGGGCTCTTTGTGAACTGGAGCGCTTTACAAATAACCCGGTATGTATAGACAACGGACGTGACACTGGTTATTGTCAAACTCATCACGTTCTACTCGACGAGGAGGTAGTTGATGAGCACCGATCTCACGGCACAGGGTGGGCAGGGGGTGTCGCCGGCTCTCGAGTGGCGAGACCGCAAGCGGTACCTGTGGTTGCTCGGCCTGATCCCCCCGACGGCACTGTTTCTCGCGGTCGGTCTGATCGCCGGCTTCAACGCACTCGGATGGAGCGCGGTGTCACCGGTGTGGTGGTGGATCGGACCTCTGCTCGTCTACGGTCTGCTACCCGTCCTCGACATCTTCTTCGGACCGGACGGTCAGAACCCTCCCGAAGAGCTGATGGAGCAACTGGAGAACGACAAGTACTACCGGTATTGCACCTACGCCTACATCCCGTTTCAGTTCGCGAGCCTGATCTTTGCCTGCTACCTGTGGACAACCAGCGATCTGAGCTGGCTGGGTGTCGAGGGCGGACTGGGGATCATCTCCAAGATCGGTGTCGCGATGTCGATCGGTGTCATGGGTGGCATCGGCATCAACACCGCTCACGAACTGGGTCACAAGAAGGATTCGCTCGAACGCTGGCTCTCGAAGATCACTCTCGCGCAGACGTTCTACGGTCACTTCTACATCGAGCACAACCGGGGCCATCACGTCCGTGTCGCGACGCCCGAGGATCCGGCCAGCGCCAAGTTCGGTGAGACTTTCTGGGCGTTCCTGCCACGCAGCGTCTGGGGTTCGCTCGCCTCGGCGTGGAAGCTCGAACGCACCCGGATGAACCGCCTGGAGCACTCTGTCTGGAACATCCGCAACGACGTGCTCAACGCCTGGCTGATGTCAGTGGTGCTCTGGGGTGCGCTGACGATCATCTTCGGCTGGGAGATATTGCCGTTCATGGTGATCCAAGCGGTGTACGGGTTCAGCCTGCTCGAGACGGTCAACTACCTGGAGCACTACGGACTGATGCGCCAGAAGCTCCCGAGTGGCCGGTACGTACGCGCGGCACCCGAGCACAGCTGGAACTCCGACCACATCTGCACCAACATCTTCCTCTATCACCTGCAGCGTCACAGCGACCACCACGCCAATCCGACCAGGCGTTACCAGGATCCTGCGGAGCTTCGACGACGCCCCGAATCTGCCCAGCGGCTACGCGAGCATGATCACGCTGGCGTACTTCCCTCCGATCTGGCGCAAGGTGATGGACCACAGGGTGATCGACCACTACGACGGCGACCTCACCAAGCTCAACGTCGTACCCGGCAAACGGGAGAAGGTGCTCGCCCGAGCGGCTGGGAGCAAGCAGCGATGAGCGCATACCGATGCCCGGTCTGCGACTACGTCTACGACGAGTCGGCCGGGGCGCCGCGCGAGGGTTTCCGGCCGGGCACAGCGTGGAGCGACGTGCCGGACGACTGGCCGTGCCCCGATTGCGGGGTCCGCGAGAAGGTCGACTTCGAACCCGCTCCAGGGCGCTGACCGCAGCGGCCGAAACATCACCGATGACATCGCACAAAGACATAACCACCAAGACATCACCACGAAGGACATCACCATGAACTACAAGCTGTACGTCTGTATGCAATGCGGGTTCGAGTACGACGAGGAAAAGGGTTGGCCCGAAGACGGAATCGCGCCGGGAACCCGCTGGGACGACATCCCGGATGACTGGAGCTGCCCGGACTGCGGTGCCGCCAAGGCCGATTTCTACATGGAGGAAGTAACCCGGTCTTGACCACCGATGCGGTGGTGCCGTTGCGGCCCGGTGTCGCGGTGCGCGCGGGCACGCGCACACGGGCCGACGGGCACACTGCCGCCGACCGATATCCTGACCGCATGTCTGAACCCCCTGTCGAGCCGGCGTCGGCACGCCACGCACCACGGGGCACAGCATCAACGGACGTCGGTTCGGTCCCGCCGCCACAGACCCCCTTCGCGCAGGCGAGCAAGAAGCTGTTGCGGGACAGCCTTCTCGACGGGATGCGTGATCTCCTGCGTACCCGCGACTGGTCGGCGGTCACCATGGCCGATGTTGCGGCGGCCTCCGGGGTCAGCAGGCAGACCGTCTACAACGAGTTCCGTTCGCGACAGGGCCTTGCCTCGGCGTACGCGCTGCGGTTGGCCGACGAACTCGTGGACCTGGTGTCAGCCGCGATCCTGGCGCACGAGGGGGAGGCGAAAGTCGCCTTGGCCGAGGGTTTCTCGGACTTCTTCGCGACTGCGGCCGACGACCCACTCATCCAGTCGTTGCTCACCGGGCAGGCGAAACCGGATCTGCTCCGGCTGATCACCACCGATGCTGGACCGTTGATCACGCAGGCCAGCTCCAGGGTCGTGGGCCTGTTACAGACGAGCTGGGTCCAGGCGGACGAGACGGCGGCGGTCAGGATCGCCCGTGCCATCGTCCGGATGGCGCTGAGCTATGTGTCGATGCCTCCCGAGGCCGACCGCGACGTCGCAGACGATCTGGCCGAGATCTTTGGGCCGGTGGTGGATGCCGCAGCCGGGGGCCGAGTCGGTTCATCCACCCGTTAGCCTGGTACCCATCATCCAAGTTGGACTTGAGGAGTGGTTAATGACATCGGTCCAGACCGGTTCGCTCACGGCGGACAACCGCAACGGTATCGACTTCAAGGTCGCCGACCTTTCGCTTGCAGAATACGGGCGTAAAGAGATCGGCCTGGCCGAACACGAGATGCCGGGCTTGATGGCACTCCGACGCGAATATGCAGATGTGTTGCCGCTCAAGGGAGCTCGGATCTCCGGATCTCTCCACATGACCGTGCAGACCGCTGTGCTGATCGAAACCCTGGTGGCTCTCGGCGCTGAAGTGCGTTGGGCCTCCTGCAACATCTTCTCCACCCAGGACGAGGCCGCCGCGGCCATCGTTGTCGGACCTCACGGCACCGTGGACGAGCCCAAGGGCGTCCCCGTGTTCGCGTGGAAGGGCGAGAGCCTCGAGGAATACTGGTGGGCTGCCGAGCAGATGCTCACCTGGCCCGGCGAACCGGCCAACATGATCCTCGACGATGGCGGCGACGCCACCATGCTGGTGCTGCGCGGCGCTCAGTTCGAGAAGGCCGGGACCGTGCCACCCACCGACGACGACACCGATTCGGCTGAATACAAGGTGTTCCTGGCGCTGCTGCGCGAGCGGTTCGAAACCGACAAGGGCAAGTGGTCGGCGATCGCGGAGTCGGTGCAGGGCGTCACCGAAGAGACCACCACGGGTGTGTTGCGGCTGTACCAGTTCGCCGCTGCCGGCGAGCTGACCTTCCCCGCCATCAACGTCAACGACTCGGTCACCAAGAGCAAGTTCGACAACAAGTACGGCACCCGCCACTCGTTGATCGACGGCATCAACCGCGGCACCGATGTCCTGATCGGCGGCAAGAAGGTGCTGATCTGCGGCTACGGCGACGTGGGCAAGGGCTGCGCCGAGTCACTCGCAGGCCAGGGGGCCCGCGTGCAGGTCACCGAGATCGACCCGATCAATGCCCTGCAGGCGTTGATGGACGGATACGACGTCGTCACGGTCGAGGACGCGATCGGCTCCGCCGACATCATCATCACCTCCACCGGCAACCTCGGCATCATCACCTTCGAGCACATGAGGCAGATGAAGCACCACGCCATCCTCGGCAACATCGGTCACTTCGACAACGAGATCGACATGGCCGGCCTGGAAGCGTCGAAGGACATGACCCGGATCAACATCAAGCCGCAGGTCGACCAGTGGATCTTCCCCGACGGCAAGGCAATCATCGTCCTGTCCGAGGGTCGTCTGCTCAACCTGGGCAACGCCACCGGCCACCCGTCGTTCGTGATGAGCAACAGCTTCTCGAACCAGGTCATCGCCCAGATCGAACTGTGGACCAAGAACGACGAGTACGACAACGAGGTCTACCGGCTGCCGAAGGCCCTCGATGAGAAGGTCGCGAAGATTCACGTCGAAGCGCTCGGCGGCAAGCTCACCAAGCTCACCAAAGAGCAGGCCGAGTACATCAATGTCGACGTCGAAGGGCCGTACAAGCCCGAGCACTACCGGTACTGATCCACATCTGAACAGGTAACGACCACCACCGAAATGGTGGGTCCAGGGGCATCACTCGGTGACCGCCTCGGGGCCCACCATTTTGTTGTCGGGGCTGTGGTGGCGATCAGCCGGTGATGATCCCGCCGCCTTCTGGTTCGTCAGCGGTGGAACGCTCGGACAGGCTGGGGCAGAAGCGCCACTGATCCTCTTCGTTCCGGAATGCCCAGTGCACCTCGCCTGTCTCGGACTCGATCGTCATCACGCCATCGATCTTGCCGACGATGCCGCTGACCGTGACGTCCTGGATGTCGATGCGGGCGGTGATCGACCCGTTGCGGTCGAAGAGCTGCTGATACCCGGCCACGGACTCGGTTCGTGAGTCCGCGGCGCAGGCCATGTCGTGGAGCCCGATCGCGTCCTGATCGTTGATGAGCTGAACACGTTTTTCCGCAGCGGCCTGGACGGCATTTTCCTCGGCCGTACCGTCCAGTCGGCCGGTGGTGGTGACCGGGCCCTGGGTGGATGAGGACGGTGCTGCGAACGGGTCGCTGTTGTTGCCGCCGTTGAACGAGAGGACGGCGGCCAACGCCACGGTCAGCACGACCACCACGCCGATGACTCCGGCGACGATCAGTCCGGTGTGTGAACCTCGTGGAGGTGGAGGTGGGGGTGGAGGCGATCCCCATGGTGCCGGCTGTCCGAAAGGCTGGGCCGGCGGCGGAGGCGGGTTCCATTGACCGGAGGGTGCGCGCCCCCACTGGCCCGGCCCCGGTGCCTGCCATTGACCGCTCTGTCCTGGTCCGTTACCGGCAGCATGCCGGCCGCTCGGTGGGCCGGGCTTTTGTGAGCCGCCTTGACCGGGATGTTGCTGACCGTGGTTGCCGGGTCGTCCGTAGGGCTCCGACGGACCTGGGTCACGCCAGGGCGACGAGCCCGGTGGTGGGTGGGTCAAGGAGTCCTTCCCGAGGGCCGCTCAGATTTCTCGGGTCGAGCAGATCAGCCAGTCCCCGGAGCGGTTCTCCATGTCGAAGGTATAGCGATTGGTGTCGAGGTCGGATTGGTTGTCCGGGTCGACGAAGGTCAGTGACACGGTTGCCTGCGCGCTGTCCCCGGTGACATCGATACCGGTGACCGAGTTGAGCTTCATGCCGACGGTGGCGGTGTCCTTGGCCTGGATGTCCTCGATCGTCGCCTCTTCGGCGCCACAGGTGACCGCGATCGCCGCGTCCCAGTCGCGTGCGGTGAACGCCGTCGTGTACTCGCGCACGGCCGCCTCGATCTGCTCCTCGGCGTCGGCGGTCGAGGTCTGCGAACTGTCGGTGGTTTCCGACGACCCGGTGGATTCCGAGGTGGCCGTCGAACTGGACGGCGAGGCTTTGGAGTCGTCGTCGTTGCCGCCGAGAACAAGGAACAGCACAATGCCCAGGGCGATGACCACTGCGGCCGCGATTCCGATGCCGATGATCCAGGGCGTCTTCGACGGCTTCGGCCCGGAAGGGGGACCGTAACCCGGCCCGCCGGGACCGCCTCCCGGTGGCGGCGGGGTGGTTCCGTAAGGCTGCTGGTAGCCGCCGTACTGGCCGGAGTTGTACTCACCCGGGCGGTACTCGCTTGTCGGTTCGTACTGCGGTTGTCCGCCGCCGGGCGTCGAGGGTTGTCCCCAGCCGGGCTGTTGTCCGGCCTGACCGCCCCAGGTGGGTTCGCCGGGCTGGCCCCAATTCGGCTGCTGTCCCGGTTGTCCGCCCCAGGTCGGTTCACCCGGACCGGAACCCCACCGAGGGTCGCCCTGGTTGTCGCCCGAGCCGTAGGGGCCTTGCGGTGGTTGCGTCATCGGGGCCTCCGGGCGAGTTTCGGGAGCGGCGGGGGTGTCAGCTCGGTGTGTGGTGAATAGCGTTTGCGCAGCGGCGGTTTGCTGTGTTCGAACATTACTGGGGATACCGGCACCCACCAACAGGGGAGTCGACCACACGCCGGGTCGTTGCCGACATGTGATCGTGGTGAGAGGCGGCTTCCGTGGGATCAAAGATAATGGATAGGCGATTCGCTATCGCTTGGTTGGCACATCTTCCAGCCGGTTTGTTCGCGACTGAAGTGTGTGAGTTCGGCAGGTCGGGCGGAGATGGCCCCGTTCGTGGGCCCGGCGATCGCCAGCGTCACGTGTGCAGTTGCCATCTGGTTGTCGCCCGATCCGATGAACTGGATGTCGGCTATGCGGGTGACACGAACGAGCGCTCCCTGCGCAGGCGGCCCGAGGGCCTGGATGATCTGGTGGGCCACGACGCCCTGCTGATCGCAGTACGTGAGCGAGAGCGCGGCCGCGTCGCGGCGGTTGAGTGCGTTGATCTGCTGGTGGACCAGTTCGCGGATCTGGCTCTCGTCGCCGGCCGCGGCCGGTCGCAGCGCAAGAGCGGACCACACCAGCACGATGTTGAGGACCAGGACAATCAGGGCGAGCAGCGCTGCGGTGCGGACGGGTACGTACTGAGTCGGGTGGGGCAGCGTCAGGCTCACGCGCTGACCTCCCTCCACCCGGACCGTCCCTCGCGGGTGCTCCTCGAGGACGACCTCAGGTCTCTGGTCGAGAGGCTAGTGATGCGACGGTGTACGGCAGCGGACATAACGGCTGTCGTTGCAGTGTCTTGACCGAGTTGTGATCGCTGGCCGGCACTTGGCTATCGCGCAACCGGGGGAGGTTGTCGCTAGATGGCGATCAACCGGTCCGCGAGCTCTGGATCTGCCTCGGTGCCGAGGCGCGACCACGGGGACATCCATCCCATCTCGGCGAGCGCGCGGTAGACGAGTCCGGTGCGCTCCTGGAGCTCGTGGTCGCGCTCGTAATGGTCGCGCAGGCGTGAGGCATCCAGCTCGGCGCGCGACTTGGCCCTGCCGATTGCGACATCGGTCGGAACGTCGAGCAGCAGATGGTGATCGGGCACCGGCAGTCCGAACCTGCTGAACTCCAGAGTCGTCACCCACTGAACCACTTCACCATCGGCGTCCTGCCCCAAACGGGCTGCGCTGTACGCGGCGTTCGACGCCACGTAGCGGTCGAGGATCACGGCGTCGTTGGCAGCTAACAACTTTCGCAGATACTCCGCGGCGTCGCGGCGATCGAGGGCGAACAAAATCGCCATCGCGTGCACGCTCGAACGCAGATCGCCGTGCTCTCCGTGTAGTGCCTCGGCGGCGATGTCGGCGGTGACGGACTCGCTGTACCTCGGGAACGTCAACGTCTGCACCCGATAACCCTGTGTGGCCCAACGGTTGACGAGTCCGGTGACCAACGTGTGTTTGCCGGCGCCGTCGAGACCTTCCACCGCTATCAATACGCCCACTCCTGCAGGGTAGCCGCGTTCGGCGGCCAAACGCCGCAGCCCGGTGGGATGGGCCGGTCGGCGCGTCAACCACAAATAAGGGCCATTCGGTGACACGATGAGACGATGAAACCCAGGATTCTGGTTGTCGATGATGATGCGGCATTGGCGGAGATGCTCACCATCGTGCTGCGCGGAGAGGGCTTCGAGCCCTTCGTGGTCGGCGACGGCACTCAGGCGCTCACGGCGGTCCGCGAGATCCGGCCGGATCTGGTGTTGCTGGACCTGATGTTGCCTGGGATGAACGGGATCGACGTGTGCCGGGTGCTCCGGGCGGACTCGGGAGTCCCGATCGTGATGCTGACCGCCAAGTCCGACACCGTCGACGTGGTCCTCGGGCTCGAATCCGGTGCCGACGACTACATGATCAAGCCGTTCAAACCCAAGGAACTGGTTGCCCGAGTGCGTGCCCGCCTACGCCGCACGGAAGACGAACCGGCCGAATTGCTGTCGATCGGCCCGGTCGAGATCGACGTTCCCGCGCACAAGGTGACGCGTGAGGGCGTGCCCATCTCGCTGACCCCGCTGGAGTTCGATCTCCTGGTGGCGCTCGCTCGCAAACCCCGTCAGGTGTTCACCCGGGACGTGCTTCTCGAACAGGTGTGGGGCTACCGGCACCCGGCCGACACTAGGCTGGTCAACGTGCACGTACAGCGCCTGCGGGCCAAGGTCGAACACGATCCGGAAAACCCAGAAGTGGTTCTCACGGTGAGGGGGGTCGGCTACAAGGCCGGACCACCGTGATCGGACGCCCTCGGCGCCGCATCAATGGTTCGTTCGGGCCGTGGATGCGTCGGGTGGGCGCGGTCGGAAGGATCGTCGGACAGCTGTGGCGGCGATCGCTGCAGCTGCGTGTTGTCGTGTCCACCCTCGCTCTGTCGTTTGTGGTGCTCCTCATCCTGGCGTTTGTCCTGACCAGTCAGATCACCGATCGGCTGCTCGACCTCAAGTTGCAGGCGGCCACCGAAGAACTCGACCGCACCCGGGTCGCCGTGGAACGCGATCTCTCCGGCGCCGATCCGAACACCTCACTGGTCAACCGGCTGCGCCAGACCCGGTCGATCCTCACCGACCGCGATGTCGACTCGGGCGATTCATCGGGTGTGGTGGGTACCTTCGACACGGTGTTGCTCGCACCAGGCTCCGGACCCACTGAACCGACAGGCGTCGGACCGGTGGGGGAGATCCCGGAGAACCTGCGCCAGATGGTGCAGGGCGGCCAGATCGCCTACCGATACTCGTCGGTGACGGGGTCGAGTGGGCACCAGAGTCCCGCGCTGATCATCGGCAGCCCCACGAACTCCGACATCCCCGGCCTCGAGCTGTATCTGGTCTTCCCGCTCACCAATGAGGAGAACACCGTCTCGCTGGTGCGGGGCACGATCTTCACCGGTGGAATCGTTCTGCTCGGGCTCCTCGCGGCCATCGCGATCCTGGTGTCGCGGCAGGTGGTGATCCCGGTTCGATCGGCGTCGAGGATCGCGGTCAGATTCGCGGACGGACGCCTCAAAGAACGCATGCCGGTGCGCGGCGAGGACGACATGGCCCGGTTGGCGATGTCGTTCAACGACATGGCCGAGAGCCTGTCGAAGCAGATCACCCACCTCGAAGAGTTCGGCGGTCTGCAGCGGCAGTTCACCTCGGATGTCTCCCATGAACTGCGCACCCCGTTGACCACCGTGCGGATGGCCGCCGACGTGCTCTACGAGAGTCGCGAACAGCTCGAGCCGGTCCTCAAGCGTTCGGTGGAACTGCTGGACAAAGAGCTCGATCGATTCGAGACGTTGCTCAGTGAGTTGCTCGAGATCTCCCGCCACGACGCCGGTGTGGCGGAACTCGCCGCCGACAGGCTGAACATGTCGATCCCGATCGATGCCGCCGTGAGGACGGTGCAGCATCTTGCCGACGAGACGGACACCGAACTCATCCTCGATCTCCCCGACGAACCCGTGATCGCGGAGATCGACCCACGAAGAGTGGAACGTATTCTGCGAAATCTGTTGGCCAACGCCATCGACCACGGCGAACAGCGGCCGGTGACGCTGACGATGCGCAGCGACGGCGATGCGGTCGCCGTAACGGTACGAGACCAGGGGATCGGTCTACGGCCCGGTGAAGAGAAGTTGGTGTTCAACCGATTCTGGCGGTCTGACCCCTCGCGGTTCCGGAGGTCGGGCGGCACCGGCCTGGGATTGGCCATCAGCGTCGAAGATGCCCGGCTGCACCAGGGCCGGCTCGAGGCCTGGGGAGAGCCGGGGCAGGGCGCCTGCTTCAGGCTCACGCTCCCGCTGGTCCGTGGACACAAGGTGCTCGGCAGTCCGCTGCCGCTCAAGCCGCCGTCGATGCGACGCAGCCGGGATTCGGGGCAGACCCATGTATGAGCGATCGAGGGCCCTACGGACCGGGATAGTACTGGCGGTGTTCATCGCGGCCGCGGCCCTGCTGTCGTCGTGTGTGTCGATCCCGAACAACTCCAGTCCGCAGCCCCTGGGGTCGCTCGAACGGCATCAGCCCACCCGCAACGTCCCCACACCGCGCCCGGACATGGACCCCGAGGCCTTGGTCCGCGACTTCCTGAAGGCGTCGGTGCAGCCGGGATCGGGCCATCTCGCGGCACGTCAGTTCCTCACGCAAGAGGCGTCGAATTCCTGGGACGACCAGGGCGGGGCACTGCTGCTCGACGAGATCAACGTGCTCAGCGACAACCGCACCGACGACACCATCACGGTGCGGGTGAACGGCGAGAACACGGGTGAACTACAGCCCAGTGGCCAACTGATCCCGAGCTCGGGACGGATCGAGACCCGATTGTCGCTGCGCAAGGTGGACGGGCAGTGGCGCATCGACGGTCCGCTCCCGGTCGGGGTGGTGATGGACCGCGAACAGTTCGAGTCGTCGTACCGGCCGCACGTGCTCTATTACCCGAGCACCGACGACCAGCACCTGGTGGCCGATCCCCGGTGGATGTACTCCGGCGGCGATCAGCTCGCCGACCAGCTCATCGGGCTGTTGATCGCCGGACCGGTCGACGACCTACGAGGCGCCGTCACCAACGAATTCCCGGCCCGGTCGTCGCTGCACGGCTCGATCGAGTCGCTGCCGACGGGCGGGATCCGACTCGATCTCGCCGGGCTCAACGGTGTGGGTGACGCCGAACGTAATCGGCTTGCGGCACAAATCATCTGGACGCTCAGCGAGTCCGACATCACCGGGCCGTACGTGATCGACGCCGACGGCGCACCGCTCGACGAACGTCACTCGGGCGGATGGCAGACCAGCGATGTGGAGTCGCTTGATCCCAGCCCGGCACCGGACTCACCCATGGGGCTGCACATCGTCCGCGGCGGGTCGTTGTCGCTGGTGGCCGACAACGCGGTCACACCGGTGCCCGGGGCGCTCGGGTCGACGCGCAGTCTGCTGTCGGCCGACATCTCGGCCAACGGCAGGCGGGTGGCGGTGGTGTCGCAGAATACGGCGCCGGGTCCGGCGCCGCGCCTGGCGCTCGCGGTCGGGGACTACGGCGCCGCTGTCACCCCGGTACTCGAAGGGGAGATGATCACCCGGCCGTCGTTCGCCGGTGACGACCAGACGATGTGGGCAGTTGTGGACGAAACCCGGGTCACGCAGGTGACCCAGGGTGCCGGTGGTGGGCAGATCACCGAGACGGAGGTCGACTCGTCGGCCATCAGGGCGGTGGCCCAGGGGCCGATCACCGAACTGCAGGTCTCGCAGGACGGTGCCAGAGCCGCGATGATCGTGAACGGTCAGGTGGTGCTCGCCGTCATCGAGGACCGCGCCGACGGCAGGCCGGTGCTCACGAACGCGCAGGGCGCGGCGGCGCTCAACATCTCGGGGGCGGTGTCGCTCGATTGGTTGAGCAGCGAGATGCTCGTGATCGCGAGGAATGCTTCCGACGGTCCGGTGGTGCAGTTGCGGATCGACGGCACCCCACCTGGGGCGCTGCCGAGCGGCAACCTCAGTCCGCCGGTGACCGCGGTGGTGGCAGGCCAATCGACCATCTACGCCGCGGACAGTCGCGGAGTGCTCAGGCTCGGTAGCACCAACGATGAACCCGACCAGTACTGGAGTGAGGTCACCCCGACGATGGGGTCGGGCGCAATCCCCGTCCTGCCGCACTGAGCCCTGCTGTGGAGAACCATCGGGCTGTGGACAGCCGCAGCTGACTCACTCGACGCCCGCTGTGCGAGTGGTTGTCGACGCGATGATGGCGGCATGGTCAGACGTGTGGTCGATGCCCTCGCCGACCTTGTGGTGCCGCGACTGTGTGGCGGCTGTGGACGTCCTGGTCTGAACTGGTGTGCGCAGTGCGCATGCCTTCTCTCCGACGCACCGACAGCTGTGCAGACCCGCGTCCCACTCGCGGTGCCGGTTTATGCCGTTGGTCCCTACACCGGGCCGCGCCGCCGGGCGATCCTCGAATTCAAGGAACACGGCCGCGTCGATCTCGCCGCGCCGCTGGGACGGGCGCTCGCCGACGCACTCCGGATCCTCGATGGTTGGTCGGAGTTGCCGTTGGCCACGAGCCTGGTCCTCATCCCGGCTCCGACGAGGAAGCTCTCGGCACGTCGGCGCGGTGGCGATCCTGTGACCGCGGTCTGTCGGTCCGCCGCGGCGCACCTGGGGTCGGCGGTGGTGGTCCTCCCGGTCCTGACGACGTCGCCGTGGGCCCGGGATTCGGCCGGGCTGTCGGCGTCTGCTCGCAGCGCGAACCTGGCCGGCGCGATAGGCATCGGCGGGCGTGGCCTCCGGGAGGTCGCGACCGCGCGGGCCGGCGACACCGCCGTCGTCTTGGTGGATGACGTGTTGACCACCGGAGCGACGGCGGCCGAATCGATCAGGGTTCTCGATCGAGCAGGAATCGGCGTACATCTGGTGCTGGTGATCGCAGCAGTGTGAAGGGGTTTTCGGTGCGTGTCATCCGTTGGCGCCGAGGGTGTTTCGTGGCGCAGTGGTAGGGGTTCTGAAGTCGGGCGGCGTGCCGTGGGAGGTGAACACCTGTTGACGAAACTGTGGCGAACACCTGCCGGGCGGACTAACGTCAGG
The DNA here is from genome assembly GCF_023051145.1 of Williamsia sp. DF01-3. Taxonomy (NCBI): domain Bacteria; kingdom Bacillati; phylum Actinomycetota; class Actinomycetes; order Mycobacteriales; family Nocardiaceae; genus Williamsia; species Williamsia sp. DF01-3. The sequence goes on along the minus strand of NZ_JALKFS010000005.1, from coordinate 4,178,380 downwards.
GGTGCGATCTGATTGCCAGACCCAAAGGCCACCGACGGTGGCGACGGGGGAGGTGATGCCGAACATTCAGACCGGTACCAGGTCGCTTACGGCCGCGGTACCGGAAGTCCTGTTCACCGATCCAGGAGGTATCGCAAGTGACGACAAGTGTCGGCAGGAATGCCGTTTCCGAATCCAGCGTCGACAAGCAAGCGAGTGTCGACCCCGAAGCCGCAGGTGCCCCCGAATCCGCCGCGCATGATCCGTTTGATCCCGGCATATACATACGAACAGAATCCTCCGACGCGCCATCGCGACCTGATGCCGAAGTCCAGGTCAGTGGCCGCAACGTCGAGATCCCCGACCACTTCCGCATCCATGTGATGGACAAACTCTCCCGGGTGGAACGTTTCGATCCCACGATCTTCCGCTTCGACGTTGAACTGCACCACGAACGCAACCGGCGTCAGTCGAAGATCTGTCAACGACTCGAGATCACCGCACGCGGCAAGGGCCCCGTGGTTCGAGGTGAAGCCTGCGCCGACAACTTCTACGCCGCCCTGGACGCAGCGCTCACCAAGCTGCAATCCCGTCTGCGTCGCACCAAGGATCGGCGCAAGGTCCACCACGGTCTCCGCACTCCGATCTCCGTTGCCGAAGCCACCGCCGCTGCTGATCCGCTCCTGAACGGCAATGCGCCCGCACCGGCCGGCGAGGTCGACGACGACCGATGGGCCGACCACAGTCCCGAGGCCGCGGGCCCGGGTCAGATCGTCCGGATCAAGGAGCACGACGCGGTCCCGATGACCGTGGATGACGCGCTCTACGAGATGGAACTGGTCGGCCACGACTTCTTTTTGTTCCATGACAAGGAAACCGACAAACCCACGGTTGTGTACCGGCGCCATGCGTTCGATTACGGATTGATCCGTCTGTCCTGACCATCGAGAGGCACCTGATCTGCCTCGCGTGACCGCGATGGCGCTGACCGTGGCTACCATGGAATCCGACCTGCTCCGAATCTGCAGGTCGGATTTCGTGTGTAGTCAATTGGATCGAGGATAAAACCAGTGCTCAACAAGCTGCTGCGCGTCGGCGAAGGCCGGATGGTCAAACGCCTGGATGCCATCGCTTCGCATGTGGAGACGCTCGACAACGAGACCGAGGCGCTGACCGACGAGCAGCTGCGGGCCAAGACCGACGAGTTCAAGGAGCGTTACGCCGGTGGCGAGGCGCTCGACGATCTCTTGCCGGAGGCGTTCGCAGTCGCCCGGGAGGCCGCCTGGCGGGTGCTCTCGCAGAAACACTTCCACGTTCAGATCATGGGCGGCGCCGCCCTACATTTTGGCAACATCGCCGAGATGAAGACCGGTGAGGGCAAGACCCTCACCTGTGTGCTGCCCGCCTATCTCAATGCGTTGGCCGGCGACGGCGTGCACGTGGTGACCGTCAACGACTACCTCGCCAAGCGTGACTCTGAGTGGATGGGCCGCGTGCACCGCTTCCTAGGGCTCGAGACGGCCGTCATCCTGACCGGGATGACGTCTGATCAGCGCCGCGAGGCCTACAACGCCGACATCACCTACGGAACCAACAACGAGTTCGGTTTCGACTATCTCCGCGACAACATGGCGCACTCGCTGAACGACCTGGTGCAGCGCGGCCATCCGTTCGCCATCGTCGACGAGGTCGACTCGATCCTCATCGACGAGGCCAGGACGCCGCTGATCATCTCCGGTCCCGCCGACTCGTCGAGCAAGTGGTACGCCGAGTTCGCCCGCATCGCGCCGCTGCTCAAGAAGGACGTGCACTACGAGGTCGACATCCGTAAGCGCACCATCGGTGTGCACGAAGAGGGCGTCGAGTTCGTCGAGGACCAGCTGGGGATCGACAACCTGTACGAGGCGGCCAACTCGCCTCTGGTGAGCTACCTGAACAACGCGCTCAAGGTCAAAGAACTCTTCGAGCGTGACAAGGACTACATCGTCCGTAACGGTGAGGTCCTGATCGTCGACGAGTTCACCGGCCGCGTGCTCGAGGGCCGGCGTTTCAACGAAGGCCTGCACCAGGCGATCGAGGCCAAAGAGCGGGTGGAGATCAAGGCCGAGAACCAGACCCTGGCCACGATCACCCTGCAGAACTACTTCCGCATGTACGACAAGTTGTCGGGTATGACGGGTACGGCGCAGACCGAGGCCGCCGAGCTCGACCAGATCTACAAACTCGGTGTGCTGCCGATCCCGACGAACAAGCCGATGGTGCGCGTGGATCAGACGGACCTGATCTACAAGACCGAGGAGGCCAATTCGATGCGGTGGTCGACGACATCCTCGAGCGTCACCAGAAGGGCCAGCCGGTCCTGATCGGTACCACCAGCGTCGAACGGTCCGAGTACCTCGCCCGGCAGCTCAAGAAGCGCGGCGTTCCGCACAACGTGCTCAACGCCAAGTTCCATGAACAGGAAGCCCAGATCATCGCCGAGGCCGGTCGCAGCGGTGCGGTCACCGTGGCGACCAACATGGCCGGCCGTGGCACCGACGTCGTGCTCGGCGGCAACCCCGACATCCTGGCCGACATCCGCCTGCGCAAGGCGGGGCTGGATCCGGTGGACACTCCCGAGGAGTACGAGGCCGCGTGGGACGAGATGATCGAGCTCGTCAAGAGCGAGGTCGCCGACGACGCGGAGACGGTCAGGCAGGCCGGCGGGCTTTACGTACTGGGTACCGAGCGGCACGAGTCCCGCCGTATCGATGACCAGCTCCGTGGTCGTTCGGGTCGCCAGGGCGATCCCGGCGAATCCCGTTTCTACCTGTCGCTCGGCGACGAGCTGATGCGCCGATTCAACGGCGCAGCCCTCGAGGCGATCATGAACCGGGTCAACCTGCCGGACGACGTGCCCATCGAGGCCAAGATGGTCACCAAGGCCATCCGCAGCGCACAGACACAGGTCGAACAGCAGAACTTCGAGGTCCGTAAAAACGTCCTCAAGTACGACGAGGTGATGAACCAGCAGCGCAAGGTGATCTACGCCGAGCGTCGCACCATCCTCGAGGGCGAAGACCACCGCGAGCAGGTCCAGCGGATGATCGACGACGTCGTGGGCGCCTATGTCGATGCCGCCACGGCTGAGGGTTATGTCGAGGACTGGGACTTCGAGCAGCTGTGGACCGCGATCAAGACGCTCTACCCGATCGAGATCGACTACAAGGAACTGGTCGAGGAGAACGAGTTCGGCGAGCGCAAGGAGATCAGCGCGCAGGAACTGCGGGACATGCTGATCGCCGACGCCCATGCTGCGTACGAGAAGCGTGAGAAGGAGATCGAGTCGATCGCCGGCGAGAACGCGATGCGCCAGCTCGAGCGGACCATCCTGCTCAGTGTCCTCGACCGCAAGTGGCGTGACCACCTCTACGAGATGGACTACCTGCGTGAAGGTATCCACCTGCGCTCGATGGCGCAGCGTGACCCCGTGGTCGAGTACCAGCGCGAGGGTTACGACATGTTCACCGGCATGCTCGAAGGCCTCAAAGAGGAGTCGATCGGCTTCCTGTTCAACGTGGCTGTCGAGGCGACACCTGCGCAACCGGCGGCCGCGGTTGCACCAGCTGCGCCCGCCGCGCCTGCTGCCCCCACGCCGCCGGCCCCCTTGCCGACCGAACAGCCGGCCCCGGCACGTACGCCTGCTCCGGCAGCATTGCGCGCCAAAGGGATCGACGACTCGGCCGATACCGCGCTGACGTACAGCGGTCCGTCGGAGACCGGCGGCACCGCAGTCCGCCAGACCGGTTCGTCGAACGGTCAGGCGTCCGGTACCCGCAAGGAGCGGCGCGCTGCCGCACGTGCAGGCACCAAGACAGGCGGGCCCAAGCCGGCCAAATCGCGCAAGAAGCGGTGACACCGGCGGCGATCTGAGGTCGCCGTCATCGTCACCTCTCGGGACAAAGGAACCCGGATACCGCAGGGCACGTCGTACTGCTGGTATCCGGGTTCCCTGGTTTACCGGGCCGGCCACCAGTGCCGGTCGTGTGCCGATGGGTCCGGGGGGACCATGACAACAACAACGCTTGGGCCGGCCACGGAGCTCGGCCCGATCTCAGAATCGAGCTCACCCGCACAAGAGGGTCCGTTCGCATGTGCTCGGCCGATGGGAGAGTCCCATTCGTCCGCCGCGGAGGTCGTGAATGGCGCACTTCTACGGGTGACTGCCGCACCTCGATACGAACCGGAACCGGTTGATCCGAGTCAGCCGCGGGTGATCACACTCGGCCGGTCGGCTCCGCTCCGTCGATCTCCGGTACCCGTGGTGCCCGACGGTGTGGACCTCGAGATGCGGCAATTCGCCATCGGGGCAATCAAACTCGTGCTCGAGGTGATGAATCGTCGCCGTCCCGTGACGCAGTTGTCGGCAGTGGCGATCCCGCATATCGCCGACCAGTTCCGCACGCTGCTGTCCTCGGGAACCGACCGGGGTGGCCCGCCTGCGGCGTTGCTGCGCCTGCATACGCAGAGCATCCGGCCAGACGTCGCCGAGATCACCGTCGTCTACGGACGGGGCGGCAGAGTTTTCGCGATGGGCGCCCGTGTGGAGCGCCGCCGGGTGGTGATGCGCGCAGCCGAACCGGGGGAGCACGCCGGCGAACGCAGCGCTGTCTCCTGACGGCGGTGACCGTCGGATGATCGGCGACCATGCGCTCGCCTGCCACGACGCCGCAACGCCGGCGTGGCGGACAGGTGGGCCCGTTCGGCCACCGACGGCTAGCATCGAACTGTGAATCGGCTGTCGCCCCAGGACTCGATGTACTACTACCTCGATGAGCGCGGCACCACCACGCAGGTCGGATCACTCCTGATCCTGGAACGTCGCCCTGGGGGACTGGACTACGCAAGTCTGCTGACCACGGTGGAGTGCCGGCTCCAACTGGTACCGCGATACCGCCAGAAGATCCGCGAGGTCACGCTGGGGCTGGCGCGCCCGGTGTGGGTCGACGACCGCGAGTTCGACATCACCTATCACGTGCGACGCTCGGCTCTGCCGAGTCCCGGTGCCGATGATCAGTTGCACGACCTCGTCGCGCGCCTGATGTCGCGACCGCTCGAGCGCAGCCGGCCGCTGTGGGAGATGTACCTCGTGGAGGGTCTGGCGGACGATCGGATGGCCATCCTCACCAAGACCCACCGGGCGCTGGTCGACGGGCATGAAGCGTTGGAGATCAACCAGGTCATCGTCGACGACACCCGTGAACCCGCCCAGATGCCCGAGGATCTCTGGCTTCCCGACCGCGAGCCGAGCAGTGGCGAGCTGGTGGTCGGAGCGATCACCGACGTCATCACCCGACCTTGGGAGATGGTCGACCAGGTGCGGGCCGCCACCAACCAGGTGACCTGGTTGGGCCAGGCCGTCACGGCGACGGCGCGCAGGGTGGAGACGGTGATGAAGATGGCGGCCAGTACTGCGCCCGCGAGTCCACTCAACGGTGCGACGGCGCCCACCCGTCGTTTCACGGTCGCCTCGTTCGCGGTCGAGGACTGCGTGGACATCGCCGAGCGGTACAGCTGCCAACCCAACGACGTGATCCTCGCTGCCATCGCGGGGGCCATCCGGCGGTGGCTGCTCTCCCGTGAGCAGGCTGTCGACCAGGTCGAGACCATCCGAGCGATGGTCCCGCTCTCGGCGTATCCGGTCGACAACGACGCGGCGGAGTCCGACGCCGAGATCGATGCCCGCGGCCTGGCCACATCGGCCGAATGGATGGCAGGCGGTCTGCATGGGTTCGTCACGGATCTTCCTGTGGGAGAGCCGAACCCGGCCGTTCGGCTCTCGCAGGTCGCGCAGCTGGCCGAACGGCACTCGCAGTCGGGCCGACGGGGATCGGTGGGCGTGGAACCCTGGATACCCGAGATCGGGCCGGCAACCTTCCACGTGATGAGCGCGCGCGCGACAGCCTCGCTGTCGCGCCGGTCGTTCAATCTGCCCATCACGATCGCCAGGGGTCCGAGGACCGCGCAATACCTCGGGGGCAACGAGATCCTGGCGATCCACCCGGTTCCGGTCCTGGTGCGCAACCGTGCGCTGGCCGTCGGCCTCACGTCGTACAACGGCCGGATCTACTTCGGCCTCAATGCCGATCGCGGCGTGATGTGGGATCTCGGCGCCATGACGGAGTACCTCACCGACTCGTTCGACGAACTGCTCTCCGGCGCGCGCTGAGCCCGTGCCGGTCCCTCGAGAAAGGTCACATGAGAATCTATTTGCCCGCCACGTTGTCGATGCTGTTCGAACTCAACCAGTCCGGTGAGTTCCGGCCGGTCGGCGGTACGGCATTCGCGCTGACCCCGGCGCTGCGAGAGTCGTATCACGACGGTGACGACGAGGAACTCGCCGAAGCGGCCATCCGTGAGGCAGCCAGGGCGTCGCTGCGGTTGCTGGCAGCAGAGGACGACGATCGGTCCGACGAAGACGGACAGGCCCAGCTACCCGCCAGGCGTGTGGTGATCGCCGCCGACGTCGACGAGGTGACATTGCGGCCCGACCTCGACGTGGCAGTGATCAAGGTGCCACCGGTGGTGGACCGCTCGGCGATCGCGTCTGTCCTCATCGACGGTGGTGAAGCCGAGGACAAGGTGGTCCGGGCTGCCGGGTTGGTGGACTCGGCCGACCTCGGCGACGAGGACTCCGAGCTGGCGATCGGCGATGTCGAAGATTTCGACCTGGGTTGGTATGCAACGCAAGAGCTTCCGTTCCTGCTGGAGCTGCTCTAGGCGCGCTCGCGCCGACCTCCCTGTGCGCCCGTTCGACGCGTAACCTACGGTTGCGTAAGTTAGCGCCCGAGAATTGACGGCGGCAGTCGAATGGAGGCACTTCAGATGGGTTGGCGAGAACGTTTCGAGGCACCGGTGCGGGGCATCGCCAGCAGCAACCGGGCGGCCAACACCGTCCGAGCGGTGGCGGCAAGGATCACCACCCCGTTGTTGCCGGACGACTATCTGCACCTCGCGAACCCACTGTGGTCAGCGCGTGAGCTGCGCGGCAAGATCGTGGAGGTCCGGCCGGAGACGCCGGACTCGGCCACCATCGTCATCAAGCCGGGCTGGGGATTCTCGTTCAACTACCTTCCTGGGCAGTACATGGGGATCGGGGTGCTCGTCGAGGGTCGCTGGACCTGGCGTTCGTATTCTCTGACGTCGGTGCCGCAGACCTCGGGCGGTGCCCGAAGCCGGGTGGTCACGATCACCGTCAAGGCGATGGCCGAGGGTTTCCTCTCCGGGCACCTGGTTCGGGGCCTGGCGCCGGGCACTGTGGTCCGGCTCGCGCCACCCCAGGGTGAGTTCGTCCTTCCCGCCGACCTGCCCGAGAAGCTGCTGTTCGTGACCGCCGGCAGCGGCATCACCCCGATCATGTCGATGCTGCGCACGATGGAGTCGCGCCACCAGCACACCGATGTGCGGCTGATCCATTCCGTGCCGACGGCGGATGACCTGATGTTCGGCCCCGAACTCGAATCGATGCGGGCGAGCGGACTGCTCGGCGCCCATATCCAGTTCACCCGCAGCGAGGGCAAGGTGGACATCGAGCGTCTCGACGATCTGTGCCCGGATTGGGCGTCCCGCCAGACCTGGGCCTGCGGTCCGGCCGCTCTGCTGGATTCGCTGACCCACAAGTGGACCCAGGCGGGTCTGCGGGACCACCTGCACATCGAGCGGTTCGCGTTGGAGCGTGGCGAGGTCGGTGCCGAGGGTGGCACGGTGACGTTTTCTCGCACCGGTAAGACGGCGACCGTGGACGGTGCCACCACACTGATGACGGCCGGTGAGGATGCGGGCGTGCAGATGCCGTTCGGCTGTCGAATGGGTATCTGCCAGAGCTGTGTGGTGATGCTCGAAAAGGGTTGCGTGCGAGATCTGCGCAGCGGCGCCGAGCACGTAGAGGGAGAACGAGTTCAGACCTGCGTCAGCGTCGCGGCGGGGGATTGCACCCTCGAGGTCTGACCCGTAGAACGCACACCGACCCCCGATGATGTGCTGTTCTGGCGGAACTCACCTGGAGGTTTGTTCGCCAGAAGGGCACATCATCGGGGGTCGGGAAGTGCGGTGAGCCTCTAGCGCGCGGACCCGGTCCGGCTGGAGGTGCTGGTGCGACGGCTGCCGCCCTGGCCGGTGTGGCCGCGGGTGCGGCCGTTCTCTGCGCGGCCACCCTCGGACCGTGCGCTCTGTCCACGGCCACGACCCTCATACGGCGCGGAGCCGTTGGCGGTGGGGCGAGGACGACGTGATCCGGCCGAGCGGCTGCCCGGCGCCTTGGCGGTCCGGTTCGGCACGTTGCTCACGGCAGGCGGCGCAACCAGGTCGGCCGGTTCGCCGACGAGGGTCTTGAGCTGCTCGGAATCGGCGGTCACCCGGATCGGGGTGGCCTTGATCGCCGCCTTGCGCAGCAATTGCGACATGTCGCGACGCTGTTCAGGAAGGGTCAGGGTCACCACGTCGCCGGCACTGCCTGCGCGAGCCGTACGGCCCGAACGGTGGAGGTATGCCTTGTGCTCGGTGGGCGGATCCACGTGCACAACCAATTCGACGTCGTCCACGTGCACGCCGCGTGCCGCGACGTCGGTGGCGACGAGCACACGGGCCTTACCGCTGGAGAAGGCGAGCAGGTTGCGGTCACGAGCACCCTGCGACAGGTTGCCGTGAAGGTCGACGCTGGGAATGCCGGCGTCGGTCAGCTGTTTGGCGAGCTTGCGGGCCTGATGCTTGGTGCGCATGAACAGGATCCGGCGACCACGCCCTGAGGCGAGTGCGAAGACGACGCCCTTCTTGGAGTCCTGCCCGGAGACCTCGAAGATGTGGTGGGTCATCGCGGATACGTGCGAGGTGGCCTCGTCGACCGAGTGCATGACCGGCTGGTTCAGGAAACGCTTGACCAGCTTGTCGACACCGTTGTCGAGGGTGGCCGAGAACAGCAGTCGCTGTCCGCCCTCGGGGGTGGCGGTGAGGATGCGGGTGACGCCGGGGAGGAAACCGAGGTCGGCCATGTGGTCGGCCTCGTCGAGGATGGAGATTTCGACGCGGTCCAGACGGACCAGACGCTGGCGCATGAGGTCTTCGAGGCGGCCCGGGCAGGCCACGACGATGTCCACTCCGGCGCGCAACGCGGAGGCCTGACGACCCTGCGGTACGCCACCGAAAATGGTCGTCACGGTGAGTCCGAGGGCCGAGGCCATCGGCTGCACGACAGCGGTGATCTGGGTCGCCAGTTCGCGGGTGGGCGCCAGGATCAGTCCGCGGGGGCGGCCGGCTCCTGCGGGGCTTCCCGCAGACAGACGGGCGACCAGCGGAATGGCGAAAGCGAGGGTCTTGCCACTACCCGTCTTTCCGCGACCGAGTACGTCGCGACCGGAGAGACTGTCGGGCAGCGTGTCGGCCTGGATGGGGAACGGGGCGGTGATGCCGCCGGCGGTGAGCACCTTGACCAGGCGCGGGGGAACGCCGAGGTCGGCGAAAGTCGTTGAGGCAGGACTGGATACAGAAGTCATCAAAAGATCACGTTTTCCGTGTTACGCGGTGCTCCGAGCTCGATTCACCGCTGGTTGGCGCGACTGCCGCTGATCAGGGCCGAATATCTCGGCCACCATTCGGTGGGCAGTAACGATCGCCGTGTGAAAGCTCGGTGGGGTTGATCAACTCGCACATGTTGCGCATCGAATCTCTTCGGGTGCGACGGTGCGAGGAAGCAGTTCCACGACGGTTCCGCGCATATGGCGCGGAGTACCCGTCAACTATAGCCCGCCATCGCCGCGTTCCGGGTATTTGCGCCTGCGTGACCTGAGTCTCACCGCACTGGACAGCCTCGGGATCGGAACCTACGATTGCGTAAGTTACGTTCCCGTAGGTTGCTCTCTCGATCCGGTTCGGCCTCCCCCAATCTTCGAGAAGAGAGGTATGACCCAGATGGCAATAGCTGACATCCCCGAGTACGCCCACCTGACCGACGCCGATGTCGAAGCGCTCGGCGCGGAACTCGATGCGATCCGTCGCGACATCGAATCCGTCCGTGGCGAGAAGGACGCCAAGTACCTCCGCAACACCATTCGTTTCCAGCGCGGCATGGAGCTGACGGGCCGCGCGCTGCTGTTCGGCGCCCGCGATCGCAAGCTGTGGGCACTCGGTGCCGGCGCCCTGGGCGTCTCCAAGATCGTCGAGAACATGGAACTCGGCCACAACGTGATGCACGGTCAATGGGACTGGATGAACGATCCGGAAGTGCACTCGACCAGTTGGGAATGGGACAACACCGGTCCATCCGCCCACTGGAAGCACACGCACAACTTCATCCACCACAAGTACACAAACGTGCTGGGGATGGACGACGATGTGGGCTACGGATTGATCCGTGTGACCCGGGATCAGCGGTGGAAGCCGTTCAACCTGGGCAACCTGGCCTACAACACGCTCCTCATGCTGTTCTTCCAGTACGGCGTCGCCGTCCAGCACCTCGAACTCGGCCGTGTCGCCGCGGGCAAACACCCCAACCCCGACGAGTTCAAGAAGGACCTCAAAGACGTCGGCATCAAGGTGGGCCGGCAGATCAGCAAGGACTACGTCGTGTACCCGGCGCTGGCCGGCGCGGCCAACCGCTCGTGGACGAGCTGGGGACGGGCGATGACCGCCACGCTCGCCGGCAACACCATCCGCAACATCTGGACCAACGCAGTGATCTTCTGCGGTCACTTTCCCGATGGGGCAGAGAAGTTCACCAAGCAGGACATGGAGAACGAGACCCAGGCGCAGTGGTACTTGCGGCAGATGCTGGGCAGCGCCAACTTCCATGCGGGCAAACCCCTCGCCTTCATGAGCGGCAATCTCTGCTACCAGATCGAGCACCACCTGTTCCCCGATCTGCCGAGCAACCGGCTCGCGGAGATCTCCGTACGGGTTCGCGAACTGTGCGAGAAGTACGACCTGCCGTACACCACGGGCCCGTTCCTGGTGCAGTACGCGAAGTCCTGGCGCACCATCGCCAAACTGTCGCTACCGAACAAGTACCTCAAGGCGACCACCGACGACGCACCTGAAACGGCGTCCGAACGACGCTTCAAGTCGCATCCCGAGCAGCGACTCGTCGCCGAGATCGACCCGGCTACAGGCCGCCGCCGTGGATTGCGCAGTGCGATCAACAGTCTTCGCGGTCGCCGTTCACCGGTGATCTCCATCCGTAAACGCACTCAGACCGACGGCGTCAGGGCTGCCTGAACGTACCGGGTCGCCCCCGACAACCCCGGCGTGGACAATGGTGGAACACCACCAGTCCACGCCGGCTTCATCCGGTGGACAACGCCGACAAGGAGTTACAAGGCGCGATGGCAATCACTGACATCAACGCGTATGCGCATCTGACCGAAGCCGACGTCGAGGCACTCGGCAACGAGCTCGATGCACTGCGACGCGAGATCGAATCCGACCGCGGCGAGCGCGATGCCAAGTATCTGCGGCGCACCATCGCCGCACAGCGATTCCTGGAGGTCGGCGGTCGGCTGGCACTGCTGGGAAGCCGCAACCGGCTGCTGTGGCTCGGCGGAACGGCCATGCTCTCGGTCGCCAAGATCATCGAGAACATGGAACTCGGCCACAATGTCATGCACGGCCAATGGGATTGGATGAACGACCCGGAGGTGCACTCCACGTCGTGGGAGTGGGACATGGTGTGCGCTTCGACCCACTGGAAGCACTCGCACAACTACATCCATCACAAGTACACGAATGTTGTCGGCATGGATCACGACGTGGGCTACCGGGTGCTGCGAGTGACGCGCGACGAACCTTGGCAGTGGAAGCACCTGCCCCAACCGTTCATCAACCTGTTCCTCGCTGCCACCTTCGAGTGGGGAATCGGTCTGCACGACTTGGAGATCCGCGAGTACCTGGCGGGGAACAAGCCGAAAGAGATTGCGGTCCCGCAGATCAAGGACTTCTCGAAGAAGGTCGCCAAGCAGCTGGCCAAGGACTATGTGATCTTCCCGCTGCTGTCGGGCAAGGCTGCTCGTCGTACCCTCACCGCCAATCTGACGGCCAACCTGGTTCGTAACTTCTGGGCGTACCTTGTCATCTTCTGTGGTCACTTCCCCGATGGCGCCGAGAAGTTCAACGAGGAAACGTTGATCGACGAGACGCACGGCCAGTGGTACCTGCGGCAGATGCTCGGCACCGCCAATTTCAATGCCGGCCCGGCGATGGCGTTCATGAGCGGCAATCTCTGCTACCAGATCGAACACCACCTCTTTCCTGATCTGCCGTCGAATCGCTACGCGGAGATCGGTGTCCGGATCCGCGAGCTGTGCGAGAAGTACGACCTGCCGTACACCACGGGGTCGTTGCCGAATCAGTACTGGTTGACGTTCCGGACCATCTGCAAGCTGGCGCTGCCCGACGGTCTACTCGTCGACACCGCCGACGATGCTCCGGAAACCGCCTCCGAGAAGAAGTTCGCCGGCCTGCGTGGCGCCGCTGCTGTCAGTGGTCGACGGCTCGCCGCCGACAAGCGGGAAGGCCTCAAAACCGCTCTCGCCGAGGCGCGTTCACGGCGCAGGGCCCGCGCAAAGCAGTTACGCGCCTAGTCCCAGTGGTTGGCCACGCTCAACGCGGCCAGCAGTTCGCGCACAGCCATGGCGCGGCGGTGGTGCTGGCCCTCGAGCGCGTCCAGAGCGCATTCGGGGTCCGCGGGCGGACCGAGGTGGGTGCAACCACGGGGACAGGCCTCGATGGCGACGGCCAGGTCGTCGAAGGCCTTGATGACGTCCTCCGGGCCGATGTGGGCGAGCCCGAACGAGCGGATGCCGGGAGTGTCGACCACCCATCCGCCGCCAGGCAACGGCAGTACCACCGACTGTGTCGAGGTGTGCCGCCCTTGCCCACACCTGACACCACCGCGGTTGCGCGGTATGCGTCGGGAACCAGTCTGTTCACGAGCGTGGATTTGCCGACGCCGCTGTGCCCGATCAAGGCGGTCAGCTTGCCCTGCAACAGTTCCTGCGCGGGTTCGATGGGATCGTCCCGCCCGGCGATCAGAACCGGCAGGTCGAGGTCGGCGAACGCCGCCCGAAAGGATTCGGGGTCGGCCAGGTCCCCTTTGGTCAGGCACAGTACCGGGGTGAGGCCGCCGACATAGGCTGCGGCCAGGGCTCGTTCGACGAATCCGGTACGTGGCGGTGGGTCGGCGAGGGCGGTGACGATCAGCAGTTGCTCGGCGTTGGCCACCACGATGCGCTCGTACGGATCGGTGTCATCGGCCGTGCGCCGCAACACAGTTCGTCGCGGTGCCACCCGGACGATGCGCGCCAGGGTGTCCGCTTTGCCGGACAGGTCGCCCACCACCGAGACGTCGTCACCGACCACGATGGGGGTGCGGCCGAGTTCGCGGGCGCGCATGCAGACAACTCTGGTGTCGGGGTCGTCGACGAGTACGCATCCCCACCGTCCGCGATCCACGGAGACCACCATGGCCGTCTCGGCATCCTCATGTGTCGGACGGGTTTTGGTGCGTGGCCGAGTGCCCCGGCCCGGGCGTACCCGGACATCGGTCTCGTCGTACTGCCGCTTGCTCAAGCGTTGATCATCCTCGCCCACATCGCCGGGAAGTCGGGGAGTGTCTTGGCGGTGGTGCCGATGTCGTCCACCGAGACGCCCTCGGTGACCAGACCGACAAGAGCGCCCGCGGTGGCCATCCGGTGATCGGCGTACGCACGCCAGGTCCCGCCGTGCAGGGTCCTGGGCTCGATGACAAGACCGTCGGGGGTTTCGCTGCACCGCCCACCCAGCCGGTTGATCTCGGCGGTCAATGCCGCGAGGCGGTCGGTCTCATGGCCCCGCAGATGGGCGATGCCGGAGAGTGTCGAAGGTCCTTCCGCGAGGGCGCACAGTGCGGCGACCGTCGGGGTCAGTTCGCCGACGGCGCTCATGTCCCATGAGATACCCTGCAGCGCAGTGGGTCCGGTGATCGAGAGAACGCCGTCTCGGTTCTGGCTGCGGCATCCCATCGCCTCGAGGATCTGGACGATCACCGCGCCTGGCTGGGTGGTCGTCACCGGCCACCGGGGAACTGAGATCGTGCCGCCGGTGGCGGCAGCGGCGGCGAGGAAGGCCGCGGCGTTCGACAGGTCGGGCTCGATCTGCCAATCGACGGCGCGGACCGTGGCCGGCGCCACATGCCAACGGTTCGCGGTCGAGACGTCCACCGCGACACCGGCTGTGGCCAGCATGTCGATCGTCATCGTGATGTGGGGGGTCGACGGGACGGGGTCACCGACGTGGAGGATCGTGAGTCCGTTGTCGAAGCGGGCCGCACTGAGCAGCAGGCCCGAGACGAACTGCGAGGACGCCGACGCGTCGATGGTCACCTCGCCCCCGCGGACCGAACCGGTCGCGGTGATGGTGAACGGGAGGGAATCGTCCGCGACCTGGACGCCGATGTCGCGGAGTGCCCCGAGGATGGTGTGCAGCGGCCGGCTGCGGGCCTGTTCGTCACCGTCGAACTCCACGACGCCGTCCGCCTGGGCAGCCAGCGGAGGAACAAACCGCATGACCGTGCCGGCCAGCCCACAATCGACCTTTCCGCTGTGCATGGGCGCGGGGGTGATGGTGACGGTGGCGGGATCGTCGGGATCGATGTCGACCCCGACACCGAGCTCGGCCAGCGCATCGAGCATCAGGTCGCTGTCACGGCTGCGGAGTGTGCCGGTCAGTGTCGACGGACCGTCGGCCTGCGCCGCCAGCACCAGTGCCCGGTTGGTGATCGACTTGCTGCCGGGGAGGGTGACAACGGCGTCGACGGGCGCGGGAGCGTGAGGGGCGTTCCATGCATTCACCCAGACAGTCTTTCATGCCTTCGCAGCAGGTCCGATGGTCCGAGGCGACCTCGGGGCGCCGTCGGCCGAAGGTGGTCTGCCGAATAGCTGACAAGACGGGAATTTGTGGCTGTTCGCCCGCTATGTTCTTTCCATGAACCTTCGCCCAACTCGCCCCGCCGCGCTCGTCGCACTATGTGCCGCAGCCGTTTTGACCCTCTCGGCGTGCTCCGACGACTCGTCGGACAGTGCGGATCCGTCCGCGAGCGCGCAAACGTCCTCGAGTTCGGAGCCCACGGCCGCCGAACTCGACGCCCGTGCCGAAGACCTGATGCTGCCCGAGTCGGAGTTCCCTGGCGGCGGCACATATGTGGTCATGGACAAAGCCGCGATCGAAGCCGACAACGAGTCCGATCCCGAGGTCACTCCTGCAGGCTGCGCCAACATCGCCGATGAGACCGACGCCAGCAAGCAATTCGACCGGGCGAAGGTGAAGTACGACCTCGAAGACGGCAGCACCATCGAAACCCAGGTCATCCTCGGGCAGGACGGTTCCTTCGAGGAGCTGGAGAACGACATCGCGTCTTGCCCTGCGATGACCATGCGCGACGACCTCCCGGATGGTTCACAGCTGGTCGCCGAGATGGAGAACTCGCTCGAGGACCCCCAGGGCACCACTGTCCCGGCGAAGACCGTGGTGAGCACCGGCACCGCGACCGTGGGTGCCGACACGTTGCCGCTCACCATCCGGTCCACCGGGGCCTACGTCGACGGTGTCACCGTGAGCGTCGACGTGACGCTCATCGGAGAGGACGCCGGCACTGGGGCAGCGCCGACGAGGCGGCAGTGGTGGACCTACTCAACAAGCAGATCGCCATCGTTCAGGACGCAGCCAACGCCTGATACCGACCGAACCGGCGCCCTCTCGACCTGTCGAGGGGGCGCTGGTTTTTGTGCGCCCGTACCGGGCATGCGTCGGTGCCGCGGTCAGCGCTCCCGCGGGGGGATAATGGCCGTATGTGTGGGCGATACGCCACGACGGCGAGTACATCAGATCTGGTTGCCGCATTCGACGCCGCTCTGGCCGCCGAGGACGCGGTCAAACTCGACAATCCGTCCTACAACGTGGCCCCGACGACGACGGTCCCGACCGTTCTCGAACGGGCGGAGCGATCTGAGTCGGTCCATGTCACCGATGGCGAGCCCGCCGTGCAGCGACAGTTGCGGGCGCTGCGCTGGGGACTGGTGCCGAGTTGGGCCAAGGACCCGTCCATCGGCAGTCGGATGATCAACGCGCGATCGGAGACGCTGACCGAGAAGCCTTCTTTCAAACGGGCCGCCGCGAAACGCCGTTGCATCTTGCCGGCGGCCGGCTTCTTCGAGTGGACCAAGGGCGAGGACGGCAAGAAGCTGCCGTTCTTCCTGCACGACCCCGACACCCCCATCCTCGGTTTCGCGGGACTCTACGAACTGTGGCCCGACCCGGGCAAGGCCAAGGATGATCCGGACCGTTGGTTGTGGACCACCACGGTGATCACCCGTCCCGCGGCGGATGCGCTGGGCCACATCCACGACCGCACGCCGGTCATCGTGACCCCGGACATGCGCGACGACTGGCTGGATTGCTCGAGCGGCAAGGTCGATGTGGCCCGAGACCTGCTGGAGGCCCTGCCCGAGCCGCATTTGGTGCCGTACCGGGTGTCCACCGACGTGAACAACGTCCGCAACAATCGTGCGGATCTGATCCAGCCGCTCTGAGGGTCCGCGCAGCTCGGTTTCTCAGCGGTTCAACAGTCGCGGCGCCTTCAGGTGGTGATGTCTGCGACGACGGCGTCGGTGACGGCGATCAGGTCGGCGGGGGACAGCTCGATCTCGAGCCCGCGTTTGCCCGCACTGCAGAACACCACAGGCCACAGCTCGGCCGTCTCGTCGACGACGGTGGGCAGCGGCCTGCGCTGACCGATCGGTGACACCCCGCCCAGGACGTAGCCGGTGACCCGCATGACGTCCTTCGGCTCGGCCATCGCTGCTTTGCCTCCGAGCCCCAGGGCGGCCGCGGCAGCCTTGAGCGAGAGCCGCGTGGGAACGGGGATGACCGCCACGGCCAGCGCGCCGGCCACATCGAACACCAGTGTCTTGAAGATCTGGTCGGGTTCGGCGCCCACCGCGTCGGTCATGAACGTGACGGCCTCAGGACCCCAGGCCCCCTCCGAACTCGCCGAATATTTGTGAACGCGGTGGTCGATGCCTGCCGTCTGCAGGGCCAGCAATGCCGAAGTCGCTGCCATGGGGATCCATTGTCCTGCCCGAGACGGGTGTTCGGTCCGGCCACCCCGTTGTCGTGACGAGAGTGCCCTGAGAGTCACTGATAAAGCCCAGGGTGGGCGAAACCTGACGTCTTCCGGAACAAGGTGCGCGGTGATGGTGTTCTTTACTGCGAAGGAGGTGTGGTGTGCACAGCAACTCAGCAGATACCGGGTCGGTAGGCTTGCTCGACAGACCTGATTTTCCCGCAGGTCTCGAAGGGATTGTCGTGACCGAAGCCGAAACACCGGAAGAGCACCCAGAGACCCCGGAAGAGCAGTACGCGCGATTCGAGCGCGACGCTCTGCCGTTGCTCGATCAGATGTATGGGGCCGCGCTGCGGATGACCCGTAATCCGGCCGATGCCGAAGATCTGGTGCAGGAAACGTATGTGAAGGCGTTCACCGCGTTCAAGTCGTTCCGCGCCGGGACCAACCTGAAGGCGTGGCTGTACCGGATTCTCACCAACACGTATATCAACGGCTATCGCAAGAAGCAGCGACAGCCCGCGCAGTACCCGACCGACGAGATCACCGACTGGCAGCTGGCGGCCACCGCCGAGCACACGTCGGCAGGTCTGCGGTCGGCCGAGATCGAGGCGCTGGACGCCCTCCCGGACGACGACATCAAGGCAGCTCTGCAGGAGCTGCCCGAGGACTTCCGGATGGCCGTGTACTACGCGGACGTCGAAGGGCTGCCCTACAAGGAGATCGCCGAGATCATGGACACCCCGATCGGGACCGTGATGTCGCGATTGCACCGGGGCCGTAAGCAATTGCGCGACCTGCTCGGCGACGTTGCTCGCGAGCGAGGATTCAACAGAGGAACTGGCGGCCGATCGGCCGGTGGCCGCAAGGGTCACGAACAGGAGGTTGCCGGATGAGTACCGGGAATGCAGGCGATGGAGTGGGACGCGACGCGCGTGCCGACGAGGCCATCGACGAAAACGACCGGCTCGACTGTTCGGCGGTGATCGCCGATGTCTGGCTGCTGCTCGACAACGAGTGCGACCAGAACGCGCGGGCGCGGCTGCAGACGCACATCGATTCGTGCGCGCCATGCCTCGAGCACTACGGCATCGAGAAGCAGCTCAAGAGTCTGGTGAGCCGCAAATGCGGTGGGGATCAGGCGCCAGAAGGCCTACGCGAACGCCTGACCCTGGAGATCCGCAAGACGGTCATCGTCCGCGAGACCCGCGGGTAGCTCCTCCACACACGGCCCCACAAGCAAACGATCCACTTATCTGAAGACAGTCCGCCGTGCAAGCGGATCGTCCTCGGATAAGTGGATCGATTGTTGTTTCGGGCACTCTTCGATGAAGCGCCCAACGCTCAGGCGTTGGGGCGCTTACCGTGGTTGGCCGCGTTCTTCTTGCGGGCCCGCTTCTTACGTCCACGTTTTCCCATGACAGTCTCCTTTCGACAGCGCTCCATTGTGACACGAAGGGGGTCGCCGCCGAGAATCGCGGACGGTCTTCGTGCGATAGGTTGATACCGCAGAACCATCAACTTGGGAGGACGGCATGGCAGAAGAGGTCGTGGCAGAGATTGTGGCGAGCGTTCTCGAAGTGGTCGTCACCCCTGGTCAGGCGGTGGAAGCCGGTGACACCATCGTCCTCTTGGAGTCGATGAAAATGGAGATCCCGGTACTCGCCGAAGAGGCGGGCACGGTGACCGAGGTCAAGGTCAATGTCGGCGACGTGATCCAGGCCGGGCACCTCATCGCGGTCATCGACAACTGACTGCCGATCTCGCGGTCGTGATGTCGACCAACACTGACGTGCGCCCCGCTCACACTCCGACCAAGCGGGGTATGTCCTGATGTCGACGCTGTCCGAGCTGCTCGCCGAGCACACTGAGCTCTCCGGCGCCGCAGGCGGCCATCTGCAGCGTGTGGTCGCCGAGTGGCAGTTGCTGGCCGACCTGTCGTTCGCCGACCTGCAGATGTGGGTTCACTCGCAGCGGGCCCACGACAACTCAGACGACGGTACGTCCGGCGACACCACCCACATGGTCTGTGTCGCCCAGTGCCGCCCCAACACAGCGCCCACCGTCTTTCCGTCCGACGTGGTCGGTACATCGATCACCGTCGATGAGAATCCTCAGGTCTTCGGCGCACTGGTCAGTGGCCGTATCTTGCGAGAAGAAGATCCGACGTGGGTGGGATCGGTGGCGATCCGGCGTGAAGCGGTGCCCGTCAGGTTCGAGGGGTCGGTTGTCGGAGTGCTCGCCCGGGCGATCAATCTGACGCAGCCGAGGCTGCCGTCACCGCTCGAGCTCTCGTACCAGGACTGCGCAAATGACCTGTGCCAGATGGTGTCTGAGGGCACATTCCCGCAAAATGAGGGCAACCCGAGAGGGTTGTCCACGCCGCGCGCCGGTGACGGTTTCATCCGTGTCGACGAACACTGCGCCGTGCAGTACGCGAGTCCCAACGCACTGTCCGCGTATCACCGGATGGGGTGGACGTCCGAGCTCGGCGGCAACAACCTCGCCGATGTGACCGTGTCACTGCTGACCGATCCGTTCGAATCCGAAGAAGCTGCTGCGATGTTGCGCGCCGCCGCCGAAGGGCACGCCGGCATGCGCATCGAGGCGGACGCGCACCGTGCCACGGTGCTGATCCGCGCTGTCCCGCTCCGGCCCCGCGGCGAACTGGTCGGAGCCGTGATCCTTGTGCGCGACGTCACCGAGGTCAAGCGCCGGGACCTGGCCTTGATCAGTAAAGACGCGACCATCCGCGAAATCCATCACCGGGTGAAGAACAACTTGCAAAGTGTGTCGGCGCTGCTGCGTCTGCAGGCCCGCCGTACCCCCAACGAAGAGGCCCGGCAAGCGCTCGGCGAGGCGGTGCGCCGGGTCGCCTCGATCGCGCTGGTTCACGAATTGCTCTCGGGCAGCGTGGATGAGGAGGTCGATCTCGACGTCGCCATCGACCAGCTCGTCCCGGTGATGGCGGATGTGGCGTCCGGTGGCAGCGACGTTGTTGTCCGCCGGGTCGGAAAGATCGGTGTGGTGAAGAGTGATCTCGCGATGCCGATGGTGATGGTGCTCACCGAGCTGATCCAGAATGCGGTCGAGCACGGATTCGCGCCCGAACAATCGGGCCTGGTCTTGATCGAGACCTCCCGCACCACCCGCGAACTCGTGATCACGGTGCACGACAACGGGATCGGGTTGCCGCCGGACTTCGATCCGCAGAAGTCTGACCGGCTGGGGTTGCAGATCGTGCACACGCTGGTGCAGATCGAGCTGTCCGGCACGTTGGAGCTCCGTAGCGGAACCGATGGTGGTACCGATGCCGTGCTCACCGTTCCGTTGCGCTGAAAAGCGCTGACGCTCTTTCATTTTGAGCCTGAAACAACACAAACCCGGTGGCTGGTGTGCCACCGGGTTGGGTTGTCTGTTGCCGGGTGATCAGTGGGCTGTGATCACCCCGGTCGGGCTATACGGAACTGCGTGTGCGACTGCGTGCGTTACGCCGCTTGAGCGCACGCCGCTCGTCTTCGCTCATTCCGCCCCAAACGCCTGCGTCCTGTCCGGACTCCAATGCCCAAGTGAGGCAATCAGCTGTAACCGGGCAGCGGTTGCAGACGAGCTTCGCATCAGCAATCTGCGCGATGGCCGGGCCACTGTTTCCCACCGGGAAGAACAGCTCCGGGTCCTCGTCGCGACAAATTGCGTTGTGACGCCAGTCCATCCCTCTGCTCCTTCAGGCGCTTCTTCGCGCCGCTCGTAACCGTCAGTTCATGCGTGCGTAGTTATTGTTTCCGCACTGTTGCTTGTGAATACTTTCACGAATCCAGATGAAGTCAATGGTGTTGCGTTAACACGTGTGCAATATCACTGTGTAGGGGGTGCCTTCATTGGTCCACCTCCCGTTGTACTACTGTGCAGACGGTTTTGCCTGTGATTTACCAGGCAAACACGGTGTGACCTCGGACTCTTTACAGATGTCCAACGATCAGCTAGCGCGCGGACGAGAGGCACATCACTCGGGCGGAGCGACCACTTCCAACGCGCCGGGCCTGCAGCCGAACGTCAAGGCGGTGCGCGTCCCGAGGTATTCGCCGTCCATCTGCATGTCTATCGGTGCGGTACTGCTGACCACCACGGACGGGACGTCGTCGGCTCTGAGCAGGTGGCGTGCGCTCGGCTGCGCCGTGCGCGAGAGCAGCTGGCGGGCGAGCGGCAGGTTGCGCAGCGGACTCATCGATCTCGACGCGAACACGCCCAGCTGTCCATCGAAGCTGGTGTCCGGATTGGTCTCGATGGGCCGCGCGCCCAAATAGGTCCAGGGCCGGGAGTTGGAGACGAACAGATAGTGGACGCCGTCTACAGGTTCGGCATCGGGAAGGGTGACGGTCAGCGTCGGCTGTTGGCCCGCGGTCCCGATGAAGGTGCGTACTGCGGTCCACAGATATCTCGTGGCGGAGGCCCGGTGACCGGCCACACGCTGTTCGTCAATCGACTTCACCACCTGGGCGTCGAGACCCAGGCCCGCGTTGAACAGAAACCAGCGGTCATCGGTGTGCCCGAGACTGACTCGGCGCCGCGCCCCGCCGGCGAGCAGATCCACGAGCTGGCCGGTGGCCTTGAGCGGATCGGGATCGATACCCAACGCCCTGGCGAAAACGTTTGCGCTGCCTCCCGGCACCACCGCCACGGCAGGTGAGGGCAGGCCGCTCGACCGAGCTGATCCGGGCGGGTCGATGACGCCGTTGACCACCTCGTTCACGCTGCCGTCGCCGCCGTGGACCACAACGACGTCGTAACCCTCGAGCCGAGCCTTCGACGCCAGTTCGCCGGCGTGTCCACGGTGGGTGGTGTGTTCGACGGTGATCTCGACAAATGGGGTCCGGTGGTCCCCGGGCCGGCGCAGTGACGCAGTCAGGGTGCCCACCAGCGCATCCCGCCCCGCCTCGGTGGTCGAGGTGGCGAAGGGGTTGACGATCAGCATCGCGCGCACGAGAAGTGAGCCTAGCGGGATGTGGGGATCCACCGCCGACGCGATCCTCCACCGTCCGGCCGATCGCGGACCACTAGGCTGGTCCGGTGCCGGAATCAACTCCTCCGATCAACGTTCGCCGGGCAGGCGCCATCGTGGCGCTCGAGGGCGCCGCCTTCATCGTCTATGCGATTGTCGCCGTTGTCCGCGGCCTGATGGGCCACGAAGAGGAGGCGATCAGTGGGTACGGCACCGCAGCGTGGTTCGCGATCCTCGGCGGCGGCATCTTCGCGGGCGGGCTCGCGCTGCTGATGGGTCGGCGATGGGGGAGGGCGATCGCGGTCATCGCCCAGGTCCTGCTGCTGCCGTTCGCCTTTGCGCTGATCACTGACAGTGACCTGCCGGTTCTCGGTACGCCGATCCTGATCGCACTGGTGGCGGCACTGGTGTTCCTCTTCAGTCCGTCCTCGATGACGTGGTTCGCTGCCGCATATGCAATCGACGGTCCGGACGACGGCGCGGAAGATGCTGTGGCAGACAAGGAGTCAGCACCAAAACGCGCGCCGTCACGCAAGAAGAAGCGCCGCCGGTAGCGGCGCCGCGCTCGGGCCGACCCATGGTCTGATATCGGGGTGGCTGTTGGTCAGGACACGCCCGGACCGGTCACGTGACGGTTCGCACATGGGCCGGGCGGCCCGCATCCACGTAATCTGCGCTGCGATAGCCGGTGATCCCGAGCGACTGGATCTGATGGGTCTCGCCGTCGAAGCCGAGAACCGCCAGCGAGGCGGGCAGCATCGCAAAATGAGCGCCGAATCGGACCGGCGCGCCGATCCACCGTGCGAGCAGCGACCGCGAGAAGTGTCCGTGGCCGATGACCACCACCGATCGATCACGCAGGTACTGCACGAGATCGGCGATCACACCGTCCATACGGTCACTCATCTGCTGCGGTGACTCACCATCGGGTCCGCCGCGATTCCACACCGTCCAACCCGGGTCGGTCTCGCGGATCTCCGGTGTGGTGAGACCTTCGTATCGGCCGTAGTCCCACTCGGCGAACTCCTCGCCCGTACGGGTGATGGTCAATCCGGCCAGTTCGGCGGTGTGGCGGGCGCGCAGCCTCGGCGACGACAGCACCAGTGGATCGGTCAGGAGCAGCTCATCGAGTGGCGCCCGCAGGCTCTCCGCCTGCTGTTCACCGAGCTCTGTCAGAGCGATATCGCTCGACCCGGTGTGCTTTCCCACCTTCGACCACTCCGTCTCACCGTGCCGGATGAGGATGAGACGATGGATTGCCGAAACTGCAGCGTTCTCTTCGGACAAATTGCTCGGTGGGCGCATAGGGTCAAGGGAACACAGGCTGCGACGGCACCGCAAGCCATCTTCTGTTCCTGACCGGCGGACAGAACATGTAATTGTAGGCGCTGTCGGAGACAGAGCAGGGCGAAGCTCGATCAGCTCTTCCAAATGCGTGGCCGGAGGGAGTCAAGCAATGAGCAAGGTACTTGCCGTGGCGAATCAAAGGGTGGCGTCGCCAAGACGACAACCGTGATCTCGCTGGGGGCGGCGCTGGCGGGGATGGATGTGTCGGTCTTGGTCGTGGACCTCGATCCTCAAGGCAGCCTTACCTTTTCGTTGGGTCACGACCCTGACAAGTTGCCCGTCTCGGTGCACGACGTGCTGCTCGGCGAAGCGGAGATCGCCGACGTACTGCTCGACACCGAAGACAAGATGACGTTGCTACCTGCAACCATCGATCTCGCCGGCGCCGAGGCCCTGTTGCTGATGCGGCCGGGGCGCGAGTACGCGCTCAAACGGGTGCTGGCAAAGGTGGCTGCTGACTACGACGTGATCATCATCGACTGCCCGCCGTCCCTTGGCGTGCTCACCTTGAACGGACTCACCGCGGCAGACGAGGTGATCGTGCCCCTGCAGTGCGAGACGCTTGCGCATCGGGGTGTCGGCCAGCTGCTGCGCACGGTCACCGAGATCCAGCAGATCACGAACCCTGATCTGGCGCTGCTCGGCGCGTTGCCGACCCTGTACGACGCCCGCACCACCCACAGTCGCGATGTGCTCGCCGATGTCTCCGACCGGTACGACCTCCCCGTGCTGGCGCCCGCGATCCCGCGCACGGTGCGCTTTGCCGAGGCGTCCGCGACCGGGGTCAGTGTGCTCGGGGGTCGCAAGAACAAGGGGTCGGAGGCCTACCGGGAACTCGCGGAGAACCTGTGGAAGCACTGGCAGGTGGGAGCCGACCTGGTGACGATCGACGCGGAGTGATCGCCACTCGGCCTAGGTGTTCTTCCCGGGGACGTTGTGCACAGTGATGCGGTCGATGGGTGATTTGCCGTCGATGCCTGTGTGTGGTCTGTGGTGATTGTATTCATGGACCCAGTGTTGGTAGGTCGCGGCGCGGGCTTCGTCGGAGAGGTAGGTGTGGGCGTAGGCCCATTCTTGGTTGAGTGTTCGGTTGAATCGTTCAACCTTACCGTTGGTTTGCGGCCGGTATGGGCGGGTCCGTTTGTGCTTGATGGTCTCGCCGAGTGCTTGAGCGAATAGCGTTGAGCGGTAACAGGATCCGTTGTCGGTGAGTACTCGTTTGACGGTGATGTTGTGAAGGTTGAAGTAGGCGTTGGCGCGGATCCAAAACGCTGAGGCGGTCTCCTTCTTTTCGTCGCCGAGGATCTCTGAGTAGGCCAGCCGGGAGTGGTCGTCGACGGCGTGGTGGATGAATGCGTAGCCCAGGCCCTGTCGTTTGTTGTTGCGCTTGCCTTCTTGGCGTCCGAGTTTGCGGTGTCCGCCGCCGTGGGGAATCTTGCCCAGCTTTTTGATGTCGACGTGGATCAGGTCGCCCGGGGCGTCGTGCTCGTATCGGCGCGGTGTCGGTCGGCGGACCGCCAGGCCGGTGTTCTGGTCCAGATTCCGCAACAAGGGCATCGTGAAGCGTCGTAGGACCGCGCCGACGGTGCTGCGGGGCAGGTGCAGGTGGTAGGCGATGCGGTGCGGTCCCCAGCGGCGTGTGAAGCGCAGGTTGATGATTCGCCGTTCAGTCTTGCTCGGGGTACGTCCAGGGCTGTGGTGCGGGCGGCTGGAGCGGTCGACCATCGCCTTCTCGCCACCGACCCGGTACCGATCGGCCCACTTCTTGGCGGTGGTGGGCGAGCACTGAAACCGTTCGGCAGCTCGCCGGATCGTCCAACCGTCTACGACGATAGTTGTTGCGAGTTTCAATCTGCCCTTCGGAGCGAGCAAGGCATTAGCGTGGGACATGAGGACCTCTTGGTAGTCGCTGTAGTTGTGGTAACCACACCGATACCGGAGGTCCTCACCTATTTACTGGTGCCACACCGTTCACAACGTCCCTGGTCATTACACCTAGGCCGCGGAGGGTTTCAGTACCGAGATGGTCGATCCCCATTGCTGGACGAGGTTGTCGCCGATCAGACCGAGTGTGATGATGCCGCCGCCGTAGCCGCTGCGCTGCACCGGGATCGACCGTACCGGCCGGCCGTCGACGATGTTGTGTTCGCTGATGCCCGACGCACTGGGCAGCAGCAGAGAACCTGCCATCACCACGCCGGGTCCCAACGTCGCCGGCACCTGGAATCGGGCCTGCAGCGTGCTCGCGTCCAGGACCACAGTGGCCTCGCCGGTCCAGAAGGTGATGAGCCCGCCGCTGCTGACCGGCTTGCTCTCGACACCCACCGCACGACCCAGCAGGGTGGTGCGGCCGCGCAGGGTGCCGTCGAGTGCGTAGGACTCGAGCATGGGGCTCGGCGACGAGACGTAGACGGCCACGCCGTTCGCACCGACCGCCACCACGCGGGGTGGTGAACCCAGATCGGCCGTGATCAGCGTCGACCCCTGCTCGTCCAGCTTCTCGTCTTTGTCCAGCGTCGCACCGAGAACCGTCAATCGGTACCCGGGTTCGATCCCGCACCGCTCGACGACTGCCACCCGACCGGAACCGATTGCGCTGGAGAGCAACTCGCAGCCCGACCGCGGTTGTGCGCCTGGGTTCACGGGTGCGTCCACGCGACCGTATTCGATGGTGCGCACCAGATCGCTGCGCCACGTCTCCAACCGGGTGTCGCCCTGTGCCAGGAAGTAGTCCTTCTCGACGCTGAAGTCGAGAGTGCTGTCGGCGTCGCTACTACGGGACGCCGCGCGTTGCCCGGTCGCGGAGTAGAGAGCTGTCACCTCGCTGCAGCCCCGGGCATTGCGATAGACCGCGATGACGTAATCGCGTCCCGACCCGGGCCAGCCGGCAACCCCGCACAGCGGCAGGTCGCGGCGATAGGACCAGAGTTGACGACCCGTCGACGGGTCGTGTCCGATGACGGCCCCGCCGTCGCCGGTGACCACCACCGGGCCGATCACCACGGGCACTGTGGTCGCGTTGCTGGCAGCGCGCCAGGCCTCGGTGAGGCCCGACGGTACCGACGATGCCGAGGTCGGAAGGGGTGCCGAGTTCTGAGTGGGGTCCGAGCTGGTCCCGCGCACGGCACTGGTGGACCAGATGGCAACGCCTGCAACGACGATCACCACAACGATGACCGCGGCCACCGCGAGATCGACCCGTGTCCGCCGCTCAGGCTTTGGCACCGTCAGTTACTCCGAGGTGTTGCTCACGGTCTCACCGTTGCCTTCGGCGCCGCCCGAGGTCTGCCCGCCACGTCGACGTCGACGACGCCGCGGACGGTCGCTGCCGCCCTCGGTGCCCGGTCCGGAAGTCTCCGACGGCGCGGTCGAGGCGGCCGAACCGGTGCTCGCGGACTCGGTGGTGGTGGGCGCTTCACCGGACACACCGGCGCCTTCGCCTGGTGTGCCGCCGCGGGTGCGACGACGCTGACGAGACGGGCGCTGGCCACCCTCGCGCTGGCCGGATTCGCGGCCTGTCGATTCTCGGCTTCCCGATTCCCGGCGACCCGACCCCGACGAACGACCACCCGAGCGGGGTTCACGTTCTTTGCGGTCTTCGCGCGCCGCGCCGCCCGATCCGATCCGGCCGTTGGCCGTCTCCGGGATGTTGAGGTCGGAACGCAGATGCGGTGAGCTGGAATAGGTTTCGGCGGGCTCGTCCTTTGCCAGGTCGAGCGCCTTGCTGATCATCTCCCAGCGGTGCAACTCGTCCCAGTCGACCAGCGTCACGGCGATACCGGTCCGTCCGGCGCGCCCCGTGCGGCCGATGCGGTGCACGTAGGTCTTCTCGTCGTCGGGGCACTGGTAGTTGATGACGTGGGTGACGTCGTCGATGTCGATTCCTCGGGCGGCGACATCGGTGGCCACGAGTACGTTGATGCGCCCTTCGCGGAAGGCCGTCAGGGCCTTCTCGCGCGCGACCTGTCCCAGGTCTCCGTGAACGGCACCGACGGCGAACCCGCGCTCGGCGAGGTCGTCGGCGACCTTCTGGGCTGTGCGCTTGGTCCGGGTGAAAACCATTGTGGCGCCGCGACCCTCGGCCTGAAGGATGCGGGCCACGAGCTCGGCCTTGTCGAGGGCGTGCGCGCGGTACACGTACTGGGTGGTGCGCTCGTGGATCGCCGAATCGTTGGCGTGCTCGGCGCGGATGTGCGTCGGCTTGGTCAAGAATGTGCGGGCCAGGGTCACGATCGGTCCGGGCATCGTGGCCGAGAAGAGCATGGTCTGACGGGCATCCGGCAGCGAGCTCATGATTCGTTCGATGTCGGGAAGGAATCCCAGGTCGAGCATCTCGTCGGCCTCGTCGAGAACCAGGACCTGCACCTTGCCCAGGATCAAGTGGCCCTGGCGGGCGAGGTCGAGCAGACGCCCGGGAGTGCCCACCACGACGTCGATGCCGATCTTCAGCTCGCTGATCTGGTGCTCGAACGGCCGGCCGCCGAAGATCGAGAGCAGGCGGATGGGCCGGTTCTGCCCGTCCGCGGTGTCGACGTGCAGGCCCTTGGCCGCGACCTCGAGGTCGTCGGTCACCTGGATGCACAGCTCGCGCGTGGGCACGATGATCAGCGCGCGGGGAGTGCCGTCGAGCTTGCGGATGCCGGGCTCGCCGGCTTCCGCGGTGGCCTGCGACACCCGCTGCAACAGGGGGACGCCGAAGCCGAGGGTCTTGCCCATGCCGGTCCGTGCCTGGCCGATGAGGTCATCGCCCGCCATGGCCAGGGGAAGCGTGAGCTCCTGGATCGCGAAGGTGTTCGTGATGCCGTCGGCGGCGAGGGCGTTGACGATCTCCTGCCGGACGCCGAGCTCGGCGAAGGTGGGGGAGACGTGGTCCTCGGCGACGATGACGTGCTCTTCGGCCTCGACGACGTCGTCCAGGGAGACTGCGGTCTCGGTGTTCGTATCTGAGGTGTGATTGTCGGTGTTCAGTTGATTGCCTTCCGCAAAGTGCTGTCCCGCGCGCACTGCAAGAATCAACCAACAGGCCGGGTCTGGATCCTCGATCTGTCGAGGACTCGCATGACCGGTATCGGGCGAATCGGGCCGATTTAATTCAATCGGGCTGCCGTCGGTGCGCGCACAATGTCCGTGTGAGCCAGCTAAGGCGCTTGGCTTACTCCTCGCAGTGTACGTGTCCTCGGCATATTGCCAACATCGAGTCGGCGAGCCGCCGGATGTCCGTCCAGCTTTGCCCGCGTGCTGAGTCGCCGCGGACGGTGAGCTGCTGACTACACTGGAGACCATGTCGTCTGGTTCACAAACCGAACCGCCGGTGTCGGATGTCGCCACCTCGGTTCCCTTCGATCACCCTGGAATCACCGAACTCTTCGGGGTTCTGGCGTGCGGTGAACTGGCCGCGTTCTACCGCCTGACCTCCGAGGCCGCGATGGCCCCGGGAATCCGGGGACGCGTGGCGATGGCCAGCATGGCCGCCGCGGAGATGGCCCACTTCGAGATCCTGCAGGACGAACTGCGTGCGCGCGGGGTGGACGTGTACGACGCGATCGAGAAGTACGAGGCCGTACTCGAGCGCTACCACGCGTCGACTGTGCCGAGCAGTTGGCAGGAGTCGCTGGTCAAGGCCTACGTCGGCGATGGTCTGGCCGCGGATTTCTATCTCGAGATCGCGGGCACCCTTCCGCCTGAGGCCGAGGCCGTGGTCCGCAAGGTGATGTCGGAGACCGGGCATTCGGACTTCGCCGCCACCGCCGTCCGTGACGCGGTCGCCGCAGACCCCGATCTGAATTCGCCCCTCACCCTCTGGGGGCGCCGGCTTCTCGGGGAGGCGATCACCCAGACGCAGTACGTGCTCGCCGGCCAGGAGGAATTGACCGAGCTGCTGTTCTCGGTCCAGTCCGATCTGAACCGGATCGTGACGTTCTTCGATTCCATCCAGGAGCGGCACGCTCGCCGGATGGCCGACATGGGCCTGGGCTGAGCCGCCGCGTCCGGGCTGGCGTCGTCGGCACTCGTGAGTGCGACTAGCCTTGGAACGAGAGTCGGGACCTGTTCACCGAGCTCGACCTGTGAGATCCAATCGTGAAGACCTGTGGAGGATTCTGTGGCCGTTGATGTGAAGATCGGGATCACCGACAGTGCACGCGAGATCGTGGTGCACACCGATCAGAGCAGTGATGACGCCCATGCTGCGGTGGAGTCCGCGCTGGCCGGCGGCGACCAGCTGCTGCGTCTGCAGGACGACAAGGGCGCACGTTTCCTGATTCCTGTCACCAAGATCGCCTACGTCGAGGTCGGCATCTCCGATGCGCGCAAGGTCGGTTTCGGCGCCATCTGACGCTCGGCCGACGGGCCGGGCTAATTCTCGAGGATGCCGGAGGACTGCTGAAGCGGCACTCGGGACAGTCCGCCCCAGAGCATGGTCACCGTGATGTCCACGGCCTCTTCCTTGGTCACCGGGCGCTTGGCGTCCAGCCAGTGCCGGGCGTTGACCTGGCTGGCCCCCACCAGCCCGGCTGCCAGCATCCTCGACCGGTGCGGATCGAGCCCCGAGTCGTGCATCACCAGTCCGTAGACGGCGTCGACGCACGCTTCGGTTGCGCCTTCGACACGCCTGATCGCGGCCGGATCGAGGGCGTCCGAACGGAAGATGAGCCGGTATCCCTGGCTGTCCTCGTCGATGAAATCGAAGAACGCCTGCACAGCGGCACGCACCCGATGACGGTTGTCGGTGGAGCTGAGCAGGGCCCCGGTGACCCGGTTCACCATCGACTCGGCGTGGGAGTCGAGGACCGCGAGGTACAGGTCGAGCTTGCTCGGAAAGTGTTGATAGAGAACAGGTTTGCTGACCCCGGCGTGTACGGCGATCTCGTCCATCCCTGCCGAGTGGTAGCCGCGCTCGACGAAGATCTCGCTGGCGGCGTCCAACAGTTGTAGTCGCCGCGCGCTGCGCGGCATCCGGACGCTCCGACGTCCGCCGCCGGCGGTGGTCGAGTTCGTTCCGGTGCCTGCGGCAGCCGATTCAGTCATGGTTCGAGGGTATATCCGCCCGGGATGTGCGCCACCGGTGGTTGCCTACAGATGAATCGCGGATGCCTGTGAGAAGGTTTAACGGTGACTGGTGCTGGCGGCTCGGGACCGACGGAAACGCGGCGTACACCGCGCGAGACCGCCGACTCCGAACGGACCCGTCGTACCGCCGGCGCGGAGCGGAAGCGGCGAAGTGCCGACCCCGATCAGACCAGCAGGACCGTCGATCGGGCGCGCCGCGCCGCCAGGCGTGCGGCAGAGGCCGACGCCCACCTCGCGAACCAGCAGACCGACGTACACCGTCCCGTCTCCGGTCGGCCCGCCCCTGACCAGCCGTTACGTGCCCGCTGGGATCCCATCGACGAACCGGGCAGACCGCGTGCGGACCGCGCGAAGGACCGTAAGAAGCAATCGGCGGTGGGTCGATTCGTCACCACCTACGGTTGGCGGGCGTACGCCATCCCCGTCCTCGTCGTGCTGACGATCGTGATGATCGTCCTCACCGTCCAATCCCACCAGGACGGTGGCTCCGACCGGGTTGTCGACTCCGATCCCGATGCCGTTCGCAACACCAACGTGCGGGATCAGACCACCGCCATCGGTGCACCCCCGAAGTCTGTGCCGCTAGAGCAACTGCCTGCCGGTGTCCTGCCCGCAGGCGGTCCTTTCACAGAGAAAGGCGCGGCCGGTTATCACGTGGTGCCCGGGACCACGACTCGCGTGGGCACCGGGGGACAGGAGTACACCTACACCGTCGAGGTCGAGAACGGCCTGGCGTCGGGCGACTTCGGCGGGGACCCCACGTTCGCCAAATTGATCGACACAACACTCGCCAACCCGAAGAGCTGGATCGGCGACGGCACCGTGTCATTCCGTCGGATCGACAACGGCGAGCCCGATTTCCGGGTGACGCTCACGTCCCCCGACACCACGCGGCAGCTGTGCGGATACGAGATCAAGCTCGAGACCTCCTGCTACTACCCGCCGGAATCCCGGGTCACGCTCAACGAGGCGCGATGGGTCCGCGGCGCGACGTCGTATCAGGGAGACGATCTCGGCTATCGGCAATATCTGATCAATCACGAGATCGGGCATGCGATCGGGTTCGAGGCGCATGAGCCCTGCAAGATGAACGGGTCCCTGGCGCCGATCATGATGCAGCAGACGTTCGGCACCGCGAACAGCGAGATCATGGCGCTCGATCCGGACATGAAGGCCAACCGCGACTACGTCTGCAACCCCAACCCCTGGCCTTTCCCGGAACGCTGAGCTCGGCCACCGCACAGGCCGGGGCTGCCGGAATCTTCCCGGGCAAATGCTCGTTGCACCTACGTGGGGTGGCCGGACCGACGACCATCACCGTCACGCGCACTTCGTGAGGAGCCCGAGATGTCAACGTTGCCGCCACTGGTCGAACCCGCTGCCGAACTGACCCGCGACGAGGTCGCCAGATACAGCAGGCACCTGATCATCCCCGACCTCGGTGTCGACGGGCAGAAGCGTCTGAAGAACGCCAAGGTGCTGGTGATCGGCGCGGGTGGACTCGGTTCCCCGGCGTTGCTCTACCTCGCGGCAGCCGGGGTCGGAACGATCGGCATCGTCGAGTTCGACGAGGTTGACGAATCGAATCTCCAGCGTCAGGTGATCCACGGGCAGGCCGATGTCGGCCGGCCGAAAGCCGATTCCGCGCGCGACTCCATCCTCGAGATCAATCCGCTCGTCACGGTGAACACCCACAAGGTGCGACTGGACAACGACAACGCGATCGAACTGTTCAGCGCCTATGACCTGATCGTGGACGGCACCGACAACTTCGCGACGCGCTACCTGGTCAACGATGCGGCTGTCCTCGCGGGCAAACCGTATGTGTGGGGTTCGATCTACCGGTTCGAGGGCCAGGCCTCGGTGTTCTGGGAAGATGCGCCGGACGGACTCGGTCTCAACTACCGCGATCTCTATCCCGAGGCCCCGCCGCCCGGGATGGTGCCGTCGTGCGCCGAGGGCGGCGTGCTCGGAATCCTGTGCGCATCGATCGGGTCGATCATGGGAACCGAGGCGATCAAGCTCATCACCGGTATCGGCGAGACGCTGCTCGGCCGACTGATGGTGTACGACGCGCTGGACATGCGGTACCGCACCATCAAGCTCCGCAAGGATCCGGAGGCGCCGAAGATCACCGAACTGATCGATTACGACGCATTTTGCGGCGTCGTGTCGGATGAGGGTGTCTCGGCTGCGGCCGACTCGACGCTGA
Source organism: Williamsia sp. DF01-3 (assembly GCF_023051145.1). Classification (NCBI taxonomy): domain Bacteria; kingdom Bacillati; phylum Actinomycetota; class Actinomycetes; order Mycobacteriales; family Nocardiaceae; genus Williamsia; species Williamsia sp. DF01-3. The sequence continues at coordinate 4,145,653 of NZ_JALKFS010000005.1, read as the reverse complement.
CCGCCGTCGAACTCAAGCAGCGGCTGGACTCCGGCGAGAAGATCGCCCTGATCGACGTACGTGAGCCGGTGGAGTGGGACATCGTCCGGATCGACGGCGCCACCCTGATCCCCAAGGGCGACATCGAGTCAGGCGAGGGGTTGGCCCAGCTGCCACAGGACCGGCCGGCGGTGCTCTATTGCAAGACCGGGATCCGGTCCGCAGAGGCGCTGGCCGCGGTCAAGAAGGCCGGTTTCTCCGACGCCACCCATCTGCAGGGAGGGATCACCGCGTGGGCCAAGCAGGTCGATCCGGCGTTGCCGGTCTACTGACCGTATCTGCCACCTGTGGCAGGTACGGGCGCTGGTGCGGCGACACCTGCGCTGCCTGCTCTGAATCTCGCGGTCACGCCGGTAACGTTTGACGGGTGACTTCTGACTTGACCTCCGTCGAGCCTCCGGAGCATGTGCTGCAGACCTTCGGGCTGACGCAACATCCCGTCGTGGCTCTCGGTGAGGGCTGGGAAGGTGGCTGGCGGATCGGCGAGACGGTGTTGTCGCTGGTTCCCGACCACGCCCGGGCTGCCTGGTCGGCCAAGGTCAGAGAAACCCTATATGTCGAAGGCGTCCGCATCGCGCGCCCTGTGCGATCGTCCGACGGCCGGTACGTGGTGTCGGGCTGGCGAGCGGACACCTACATCGCCGGAACTCCGGAACCGCGTTACGACGAAGTAGTCTCGCTGGCCGACCGGCTGCACGAGGCGACCGCCGAGCTCGAACGGCCGAGATTCCTGATGCAGCCTCCCGCACCGCCGTACAACGACGTCGACGTGTTCACCGCCGCCGACCGCGCGGCCTGGGACGATGTGCCGTTGCGTTCGGCAAAGGCCGCGGGCATGGGCGACCCCACGTCACCCGACGGGGTCACCAGTCTGGAGATCCTGCACACGCTTGCAAAGCTGCGCACCAAGGTGTCGTCGCCGTCCCAGCTGGTCCACGGTGACCTGTTCGGCACGGTTCTGTTCGCCGGCGCCGCGGCCCCCGGGATCACGGACATCACGCCGTATTGGCGACCTGCAGCGTGGGCGGCCGCCGTCGTGGTGGTCGATGCGCTCGCCTGGGGCGGCGCAGACGATGGTCTCGTGGACCGCTGGGAAGACCTGCCCGAGTGGCCGCAGATGATGTTGCGGGCCGTGATGTTTCGTCTTGCGGTGCACGCGTTACATCCGCGATCCACCGCTGGAGCCCTTCCCGGCCTGCAGCGCGTAGCCGACATGGTGCGCTTTCTCGTCTGACAGCGCCCTCTGAGCTGGGGATACTCAGTTCGGCCCACCAGTTGGCGGGTTTTTGTGTTCCGGCCTTCTCACGTTCGGTGACGGACCGGAGTGAGAACACTGTGATTGTTCGGTCACTGAATGCAAAATTGCGGCAACACCCGTTTCCTACCGTTCTCCTCAGGCACCCGCCAATTCGCGCCGGACCCCTGAGGAGGGCCTAGTGACCGTTACTGGCACCAAACGAAAGCACTACATCACCGACTGGGATCCAGAGGATGTAGAGGCTTGGGACAACGGCAACGCTGCCATCGCCAAGCGCAATCTGATCTGGTCCGTGATCTGCGAACACGTCGGATTCTCGATCTGGTCCATGTTCTCGGCTCTCGCGCTGCTCCTCGGACCGGAATACGGCATCAGCCTCGACCAGAAGTTCGTCATCGGCGCCACCGCCACATTTGTCGGTTCGTGTCTGCGGATTCCCTACACCCAGGCAACCGCCATCTTCGGCGGCCGCAACTGGGCGATCTTCTCCGCGGTTGTCCTGATGATCCCCACGGGTCTGACGTTGATGCTGGTGTTGAACCCCGGTGACTTCGGGTTCGGATGGTTCCTCTTCGTCGCCGCACTCACCGGCTTCGGTGGCGGAAACTTCGCCTCCTCGATGACCAACATCAACGCCTTCTACCCGCAGCGGCTCAAGGGCTGGGCCTTAGGCCTCAACGCCGGTGGTGGCAACATCGGTGTCCCCGCGATCCAGTTGGTCGGTCTGTTCGTGATCTGGGTGGCCTCGGACAAGCCCGAGATCCTCTGCGCCATCTACCTGGTGCTGCTCGCGGTCGCCAGTGTGGGTGCAGCGCTCTACATGGACAACCTCGACCACCAGACCTCGAGCGGCAAGGCGATGCTCGAGACGCTGAAGTACAAGGACACGTGGATCATCTCGCTGCTCTACGTCGGAACATTCGGTTCGTTCATCGGATTCGGATTCGCCTTCAGTCAGGTGCTCAACATCTCGTTCACCGCCAACGGCGCCACCAAGCCGGCCCTCGCCGCAGCCCAGATCGCCTGGATCGGACCACTTCTCGGGTCGATCAGCCGGCCTTACGGTGGCAAGCTCGCCGACAAGATCGGTGGCGGCAAGATCACGATGTACTGCTTCATCTCGATGGTGGCCGCGTCGTCCATCCTCGTGGCTGCCAGTGCCCTGTCCGATGCCAACGACAAGAAGATCACCGGTGGCACCCTCACCGCCTTTGTCATCGGCTTCGTGTTGCTCTTCGTCATCTCGGGTATCGCCAACGGTTCGGTGTACAAGATCATCCCGGCGATCTGGGAACACAAAGCAAAGGTCAACCCTGCGCTCAATCCGCTCGGCAAGGCCAACTGGTCGCGGTCGATGTCCGGAGCCCTGATCGGTATCGCCGGAGCGTTCGGTGGACTCGGCGGCGTGGCCATCAACCTGGTTCTGCGAGACAGCTACAAGTCGAATCAGTCTGCCACGCAGGCATTCTGGATCTTCCTGGCCTTCTATGTGGTGGCCGCCGGCATCACCTATTGGTTCTACGTCCGCCGGTCGATCGAATCGACCGACACGACCCGCGCGCTCGAGGACTCGTCCACCACCACACCGGTCACCGCCTGATCATGACTGCTGAAGCCGTGTCCATCGATCTGCCCCTCGGCGAGCCGGGCAACCGCTCCGCCGGCGAGTTCGCCGCGGGGTCGGTCGGGACCGCCACACACTGCCCGTATTGCGGTCTGCAGTGTGCGATGAACATCAGCGGCAACGGAGCCGCCGATGCCGTGGTCACGCCGCGGCAGTTCCCCACCAATCGGGGCGGTCTGTGCCAGAAGGGTTGGACCGCTGCCGATGTGCTGCGCAACCCCAACCGCCTGACCGCTCCGTTGGTGCGGCGCAACGGTGTTTTGACGCCCACTACGTGGGAGGACGCGCTCGACGTCGTCGCGTCCGGATTCGCCCGGGCCCGCAGCGAGTACGGCGCTGACGCGGTCGGGATCTTCGGCGGCGGTGGATTGACCAACGAAAAGGCTTACCAGCTGGGCAAGTTCGCCCGGGTGGCACTGGGTACGTCGAACATTGACTACAACGGCCGCTTCTGCATGAGTTCGGCCGCGGCCGCGGGCATCAAGTCGTTCGGCCTGGATCGTGGATTGCCCTTCCCACTCGCCGATCTCGGTTCGGCAGAGTGCATCGTCATCCTCGGCGGCAACGTCGCCGAGACCATGCCGCCGATGGTCGGTCATCTGATGACAGCCGCACGAGCCGGCGGGCTGGTGGTCGCAGACCCACGCCGGACCGCCACGGTGGAGCGGGCGGTCGCCGACGGCGGTGTACATCTGCAACTGTCGCCGGGCACGGATCTGCCTCTGGCACTGGGGCTCGCGCACATCGCGGTCACCGAGGGTTATGCCGATCTCGACTACGTCGCCGACCGGACCAACGGCTTCGACGACTTCTGGCGGGCGGCTGCCCAATGGTGGCCCGAACGTACCGAGCGTGTCACCGGGGTCCCGGTGAGTGCGTTGCGTCGCACGGTTGCGATGCTCGCCGGCGCCCGCGCGACGGGCAAAGGTGCGTATGTGCTGACAGCTCGTGGCGCCGAACAACATTCGAGCGGTACAGACACGGTCAGTGCCGTCATCGGCCTGTCCCTGGCCCTGGGCCTGTGCGGTCGTGAGGGCAGCGGATACGGCTGCATCACGGGTCAGGGGAACGGGCAGGGTGGCCGCGAACACGGCCAGAAGGCCGATCAACTGCCGGGCTACCGCAAGATCACCGATCCCGCCGCCCGCGCGCATGTGGCCGAGGTGTGGGGCATCGACCCGAACGATCTGCCCGGCCCGGGCAAGAGTGCCTACGAATTGCTCGAATCACTCGGACAGCCCGGCGGACCCAAGATGCTGATGGTGCACGGCGCGAACCTGGCCGTCTCCGCGCCGCGGGCGGGGCACGTGGTCGAGCGACTCGAATCGCTGGAGATGCTGGTTGTCAACGACTTCTTGCTGTCGGAGACAGCGCAATTGGCCGACGTGGTGCTGCCGGTTCTGCAGTGGGCAGAAGAAGAGGGCACCATGACCTCCCTGGAGGGCCGGGTCCTTCGCCGTCGCCAAGCGGTTCCCGTTCCCGACGGCCCCCGCAGCGAGCTCGAGGTCCTCTCCGAACTCGCGGTCCGCCTCGGTCAGCCGGCACACCGCTTCAAGACCGACCCTCGCGAGGTGTTCGACGAACTGCGCGCGGCATCGGCGGGTGGCGCGGCCGACTACACCGGGATCACCTACGAACGACTCGACGACGACGAGGCGCTCCACTGGCCGTGTCCCACGATCGGCCATCCCGGCACCCCGAGGATCTTCCTTGACCGGTTCGCCACCGACGACGGCCGCGCGAAGTTCGTCGCGGTCGACTACCGCGGACCGACGGAACCTGTGAACGCGCATTACCCGTTGGTGTGCACCACGGGCCGGGTGCTGACGCACTACCAGTCCGGCGCGCAGACCCGGTACGTCAAAGACCTCGCCGATGCAGCCGGTCCGATGTTCGTCGAGGTGAACACCGACACCGCAGAACGCCTCGGGGTCGCTGACGGTCAGCAGGTGCGTGTGACCTCACGGCGGGGGACGATGACCGCTGCGGCACGCTGCGTCGAGTCTCTGCGACCGGACACGGTGTTCCTGCCCTTCCACTACGCGGGCGACCAGCGGGCCAACCTGCTCACCAATCCCGAGTTGGACCCCACCAGCCGCATGCCCGAGTTCAAGGCGTGCGCGGTGCGGTTGGAGCCGTTGGAGTTGCCGGCTCGGTCAGTCGTGGAGACGCAGCGCAGCGGAGCGCGACCAATCGTTGGAGAGGTGTCATGACCAGGCGTGTGGTGATCATCGGAAACGGGATGGCCGGCGCCCGACTGCAGGAAGAACTGCACCGGCGGGATCCCGCGGGTGAGCGCGTCACCAGCGTGGTCATCGGTGACGAGCCCGGGTCGGCGTACAACCGCATCCTGATGTCGAACGTGGTGGCCGGCCGGATCACACCCGCCGACACCAGGCTTCGCGCGGACAACTGGTATTCCGAACGGAACCTGCAGACGCACACCGGTGTTCGGGTCGAGCGTGTGGACCGCGACGCCAAGACCGTGCACTGCGACGACGGCACGGTGCACGGCTACGACAGTCTGGTCTTTGCCACCGGCAGCCGTGCTTTCATCCCGCCGATCGACGGTGCGCTCGCGGAATCGGGTCGCCCGATGGAAGGTGTGATCGCGTTCCGTAACCTGGCCGACTGCGAATCGATCGTGTCCTCCCTTCGCGAGGGAACACGCGTGGTTGTTGTCGGTGGCGGCCTTCTCGGACTCGAAGCCGCGCGCGGCGCGCTGCTGCGCGGGGCCCAGGTGACGGTTGTCCATCCACGGAGCTTCCCGATGGAGAAGCAGATGGACGCCGCCGGCGGCGCAGTGCTGACCCGTGTGCTGCGGGAGATCGGGATGGACGTGGTGCTCGGCAGCCGGGTCACCGCGGTCCGGGACGAGCCGGGAACAGGCCGGGAAGTGGTGCTCACCGACGGCTCCACCCTGGGCGCCGACCTCGTGATCGTCACCGCCGGCATCGCTCCGAACGTCGAGCTCGCCACCGCTGCGGACCTCGCTGTCGAACGCGGCATCAAGGTCGACGATCATCTGCGCACAAACGATCCGTCGATCTACGCGATCGGCGAATGCGCCCAGCACCGCGACATCGTCTACGGCCTGGTGCAACCGGGCTGGGAGATGGCCGAGACGGTGGCCCAGAACCTGCTCGGTGACCAGCAGGCCGCCTATGAGGGGACGCAGCAGATCCTGCGCCTGAAGGCACACGACGTGGATCTCGCGTCGATGGGGGAAGTGGACACCGATCCCAATGACCTCGAGGCCGAGGTGCTGACCCTGTCCGATCCTCATCGCGGGCGTTACGCGAAAGTGGTTGTGCGCAAAGACCGTCTGGTCGGCGCGGTACTGCTCGGCAACCCCGAGGTGGTCGGCACCATCACGCAGTTGTTCGACTCCGGCGCGCCGGTGCCCAGCGATCGAATGCGCCTGCTGCTCGGTCACCTCATCGGTGGCGCAACCGAATCGGCGAGTCCGGCCCAGATGCCGGGCGACGCGATCATCTGCCGGTGCAACTCGGTGTCCAAGAAGAATCTGACGGATGCCTGGCGCAAAGGTGCGCGCAGCCCCATGGCGATGGCCGATGCCACCAGGGCCACAACAGGTTGCGGCAGTTGTGAATCCGTCGTCGAGGGACTTTGTGAATGGCTGGCAACAGCCGATGCCTGAGAGACCAACAGAAGTACTAGGAGGGGTACCAGTGCCCAGCAAAACAGTTGTGGTGGTAGGCCATGGGATGGTCGGCCATCGGTTCGTTCAGGAACTCCGCGAACGTGACGTCACCGACCAGTGGCGTGTGGTCGTCGTCTGCGACGAACCCAGCCCTGCCTACGACCGCGTAGGACTCTCGTCTTATGTCAACAGTTGGGATCCCGACGCGCTGGCGCTCGAGGGCAACACCTACCCGGGCGACCCGCTGGTGACCTTGCTGGTGGGCCGGTCGGTCACCTCCATCAACCGGGTCGCGCGTACGGCTGTCCTCGACGACAACTCGAGCATCGTGTTCGACGCGCTGGTGATCGCGACCGGTTCGTATCCGTTTGTGCCGCCGGTACAGGGAGCCGATTCACCGAATTGTTTCGTCTATCGCACGCTCGACGACCTCGACAAAATCCGTGCCACCGCACATGCGGCGCCGGCAGGGGCCAACGCGGTGGTTGTCGGGGGCGGCCTGCTCGGGCTCGAGGCAGCCAACGCACTCAAGCTGCTCGGACTCAAACCACATGTGGTGGAGTTCGCGCCGCGGCTCATGCCGCTGCAGGTGGACGAAGGTGGCGGCGCGCTGCTCGCGGGCCTCGTCACCGAACTCGGGGTGAGTGTGCACACCGGTGTCGGGACCACGGCCATCGAATCGGCCGGCGACAACACCCTCCACGTCACCCTTTCCGACGGCAGCAGCATCGACAACGCTGCCCTGCTGGTGTTCTCGGCCGGCATCCGGCCCCGCGACCAGCTTGCGCGCGACGCGGGGCTCGAAGTGGGTGAGCGCGGCGGGGTACTGGTGGACGACGGATGTCGCACGGCCGATCCCGACATCTACGCCATCGGCGAGGTCGCCGCGGTCAACGGTGTCTGCTACGGGCTGGTCGCCCCGGGGTACAGCACCGCCGAGGTCGTGGCCGACCGGCTCCTGGGTGGCAAATCCGAGTTCCCGGGCGCGGACCTGTCCACCAAGCTCAAGGCGCTCGGCGTGGATGTTGCGAGTTTCGGTGACGCGATGGGTGCCTCCGAAGGTGCGCTCGAGGTGGTCTTCAACGATCCCGTTGCCGGTACCTACGCCAAAGTTGTTGTCTCCGATGATGCCAAGACCCTCCTCGGTGGGGTGCTCGTCGGTGATGCCGGCCAGTATGCGCTACTCAAACCAATGGTCGGTGGCCCGTTGCCCGGCGATCCCGCAGCGCTGATCGCGCCGGCTGCCGGCGAAGGTGTGGGTCTGTCGGCCCTTCCGGATTCCGCCGAGATCTGCTCGTGCAACGGGGTCAGTAAAGGCGATATCTGCAGCGCGATCGCTCATGGCGCCCAGGACGTGACCGCGGTGAAGACGTGCACCAAGGCGGGCACCACCTGCGGTGGCTGTATCCCATCGATCAATCGCTTGCTGGCCGATTCCGGTGTCGCGGTGTCGAAGTCGTTGTGCGATCACTTCCACCAGTCGCGCAGTGAACTCTTCGAGATCGTCCGCGCGACCGGTATCCGGACCTTCACCGACCTCGTGGCACGGTACGGCAAGGGCGGGGGATGCGAGATCTGCAAGCCGACCGTTGCCTCGATCCTCGCCTCCACCTCGAGCGACCACATCCTGTCGGGAGAGCAGGCCGCTCTGCAGGACACCAACGACCACTTCTTGGCCAACATGCAGAAGAACGGCACGTATTCGGTGGTGCCACGGATGCCCGGCGGTGAGGTCACCGCGGAGCAGCTGATCGTGATCGGCGAGGTGGCCAAGGAGTTCGGGCTCTACATCAAGGTCACCGGCGGCCAGCGGATCGACATGTTCGGGGCCAGGGTGGAGCAGTTGCCGCTGATCTGGCGCAAGCTCGTCGACGCGGGCATGGAGTCCGGGCAGGCCTACGGTAAGAGCCTGCGCACGGTGAAGAGTTGTGTCGGTACGAGCTGGTGCCGCTACGGCGTGCAGGATTCGGTGGGCATGGCCGTCGACCTCGAAAAGCGTTACCGCGGTCTGCGTTCGCCCCACAAGATCAAGTTCGGGGTGTCCGGTTGTGCCCGAGAGTGTGCCGAAGCCCGCGGTAAAGACGTGGGCGTCATCGCCACCGAACACGGGTGGAACCTGTATGTGGGCGGCAACGGTGGCCAAAGCCCCGCGCACGCACAGCTTTTGGCTTCCGGCATCGATGACAGGACGCTTGTCGCCTACATCGACCGGTTCCTGATGTTCTACATCCGCACTGCGGACCGGCTGCAGCGCACGGCGCCGTGGATCGATTCGCTCGAGGGTGGTCTCGATCACCTCAAGGCCGTCGTGTGTGATGACAGCCTGGGAATCGCAGCCGAACTCGAAACGGCGATGGAATTGCATGTCGCCGGGTACAAGGACGAATGGTCCGGAGTCCTCGAAGACGAGGAGAAGCTCTCCCGGTTCGTCTCATTCGTCAACGCACCCGCCCAGCCGGACCCCACCATCGAGTTCTCGGAAGGTAGCGGACGCAAGGTACCGGTACTCTTGGGAACACCGCAGCCCGGCGTACGCCCGCCGGCGAACGGAGGAAACTGACCATGAGTCTCGTTGATGACACTCGGGTTGATGAAGTCGCAGCCACATGGACTGCGGCGTGCCCGTTCGACCAACTCGTACCAGGGAGGGGAGTGGCCGTGCTCCTGCCCGGGGACGAACAGGTGGCCTTGTTCCGCCTCACCGACGACACCCTCCATGCCGTGGGGAACATCGACCCCTTCGGACGTGCAGCGGTGATGTCTCGCGGCCTGGTCGGGGACCGCGCCGGTGAGCCCACCGTGGCCTCACCGTTGCTCAAGCAGGTTTTCTCGCTGGTCGACGGGCGTTGCCTCAGCGACGAATCCGTTGTCCTGCCGGTGTACGACGTACGGATCAAGGCCGGTCTCGTCCAGGTCAGGCCCCATCGAGTGCAAACGCCGATCGCGTGAGACATGGAGGTCTAGTGAAAGCGGGTGATCGAATCGCCGACTGCGAATCCGGTCCATTGACCGGATTCACGATCGGCATCACCGCGGCCAGGCGGGCCAACGAGTTCGCCGCGTTGCTGGAACGACGCGGCGCGCAGGTGGAGCACGCCCCGGCGATCGAGATCATCCCGCTGGCCGACGACGCAGAGTTGCGGTCGGTCACCGACCAGATCATCGTCAACGCGCCGGAGATCGTCGTCGCCACAACCGGTATCGGGTTCCGCGGGTGGATGGAGGCGGCCGAGGACTGGGGTGTTGCGGAGCGATTGGTCGCCGCCCTCGAACCCACCCGGCTGCTGGCGCGCGGGCCGAAAGCAAAGGGCGCGATCCGCGCCGCCGGGTTGCGCGAGGAATGGTCGCCACCCAACGAATCATCGAGTGAAGTTCTCGAGCACCTGCTCGACGAGGGTGTCGAAGGCACCCGGGTGGGCGTGCAGCTGCACGGCGCCACCACCGAGTGGGAGCCACTGCCCGACTTCTGCGAGGTGTTGCGCGAGGCGGGTGCAGAGGTGCTGCCAATCCCGGTCTACCGATGGCTACCGCCGCAGGACACTACTGCGATGGACCAGATGATCTCGGCCATCGTGGGTGGCGAGATGGACGCGGTGTCGTTCACCAGCGCTCCGGCCGTCGCATCGATGCTCGGTCGGGCTCAGGACACGGGGCGGCTCGACGCGCTTCTGGACGCTCTGCGAACCGACGTCCACGTCATGTGTGTGGGGTCGGTCACGGCCGGCCCGCTCGCGGCGTTGCGGGTGCCCACCTCGCGGCCGAATCGCTTTCGCCTCGGTGCTCTCGCCCGTCACATCGCCGAAGAGTTGCCCCGCCGGGTGCCGACTCTGCGCGTCGCCGGTCACGACATGTCGATCCGCAGCCGCTCGGTGATGGTCGACGGCGAGCTCCGGCCGCTGTCGCCGGCAGGTCTGACCTTGCTCAAAGCGCTGGCGCGCCGCCCCGGCAGGGTGGTGTCACGGCATGCGCTGCTCACCGAACTCCCCGGAGGCGGCGGCGACACCCACGCGGTGGAGACCGCCATGGCACGCCTGCGAGCGGGCCTCGGTGACCCCCGGATGATCCAGACCGTTGTCAAACGTGGCTACCGCCTCTCTGTCGACGTCGAGTACGAGGAAGGGGAAAACGCATGAGAATCAAGGGAATCGACGCGCAACCCATCCTGGTCGCACATGGGACCCGCTCCGAACACGGCGTATCGATGATCGCGGACCTCGCGGACAAGGTCTCGGCCCAGATCGGTAGTACGCGCGTTGCGTTCGTCGACGTACTCGGGCCTTCGCCGTCAGAGGTGCTGCGCGGGATCGACGGGCCCGCGGTGGTCGTCCCGGCGTTCCTGGCCTCGGGCTACCACGTTCGCAAAGATCTTCCCGAGCACATCGAGGCCAGCGGCCATCAGGGCGTCTCGGTCTCGCGGTCGCTGGGTCCCGATCCCGAACTGGCGCGGGTCTTGGCGTTGCGTCTGTCCGAAAGTGGTTGGCGCCGAGGTGATTCCGTTGTTCTCGCCGCGGCGGGGTCATCCGATCTGTTCGCGCTCGGCCAGGTCCGGCGTGCCGCCAACCTGCTGGGCACGATGATCGGTGAGCCGGTGCCGGTCGGGTATGTGGCCACTGCCCAGCCGCGCATCGCGGACGTCGTCGCCGACACCAGGGCTCGCACCGGGCGTCGGGTGTTCATCGCCTCATATCTGTTGGCGCATGGGCTGTTTCACGATCGGCTCCACGACGCCGGCGCTGATGGTGTGGCTCAGCCTCTGGGTACCGACCCGCGTGTCGTCGACCTGGTCGTGCGCCGGATGAGGTCGGTGCGCCCCGCGGTCGCCGCCGGTCTCTGAGCACCTTCCAACCACAAAGTTCGCGCCACCTCCCGACATTCGCGCCGGCTACAACCGGCGCGAACCTCGCGAGGTGGCGCGAATTTGTGGTGGGGAGGGTCAGGCGAGGTCGGCTCGGGCGACCTTCATGTCGACTCTGCCGTCGAACACCGGAACACCCTCGGCGCGAAGGTTTTCGAGCTGGCGGTCACGCAGGTGCGGAGCCGGCGTCCCGGCGGCACTGATCACGCGGTGCCACGGTAGATCAGCCGAGTCGGTTCGCATGATCCATCCGACGATGCGGGGGCTCGACAGACCCGCGGCCGCTGCCACGTCACCGTAGGTGGTCACCTTCCCGGCAGGTACCGAGGCCACGATCTCCCGTACGCGTTCGACCTGATCGTCGGTGATCTTCGCCATCAGCTCTCGGTTCGTGCACGCGCCAGGGCGTCCGCGACCAGGCGCGCGGTCAGTTCGGGGCGGGCGAAGGGAACCATGTGGTCGCAGTCCTCCTCGTACAGCGAGAAGAGGTCTCCCTGTTGTGCCGCAAGCGCTTCGAGTAGATCGGCGGTGACGTACGGCGGTTGCACGCGTAGGGCCTGAACCAGATCGACCGGCATGTGTGGTGGGGGTAGCACAAAGGGACGGGCCAATTCGCTCCATGTGGTGACCACGGTTCCCGGGTGGACGCGCCAGCTCATCCGGTCACCTGCTGTGGTCAGGTGGTCGGCGACCTCTCGATCCAGCAGTTCCGGAGGTAGTTCGGCCCACGACTCTCCCAGCTTCTCCGCACGTGCGGCTGCCTCATCTGGGTAGTCGTGATGGGTGATGTAGCTGGTGGCGATGTCCATGAGCCGGGCGGGTTCGAGGCCGATGGCCGGGTCGAGCAACACCAGCGACCGGATGTGATCGGGGACCAGTCGTGACAGATGTAGGGCAAGAGCTCCGCCGAAGGAATGACCCACCAGGACCACAGGGGACGACGCGTGGGCCTCGACCACGTCGGCCAGGGCAGCCACGTGTGCGTCGATGGACCACGGCGGTTCCCAGGTCGAGAATCCGTGTCCGAGCAGGTCAGGGGCGATGATCTTGGCGTCGGGCAGCGCTGCGGCGAGGTCCGCCCACCGCTTGCCGTGGCCGGTGACACCATGCAATGCGAGGACGGGGTCGCCGTCTGCGGGGCCGTACAGTTCCACGTTCAAACCAGCCATGAGGCCAATCGTGCCCGACCGCGGTCGGGCACGCAGTACCGACCCGGGCGCGGCCGGGCGATGGTGGCGCGGTCGACATGTCGGTCACCCGTGACACCATCGTGGAGGAACCAGAGGAAGGAGACCGTGTGCCAGCCATGACGACGCGACTGGTGTCGGCGCCCATCCCTCCGGCGGAACCTCGTACCTGGCCAGAACGGGTGCAGTCGTTGATCGACCGTCCCGGCGGCGCCGCGTCACCGGGTTTCCGCCCACTGCGGGTCCACGGAGGCCCGGGCGCGGGAAAGACGTCACTGATCGTCGACGTCGCGGTGGCCCGTCTCGCCGACCCGGCGATCGATCCGGAGTCGCTGCTGGTCCTGGCCGCCGGGCGACGGGCAGCCACCGAGTTGCGCGAGCAGATCACCGCGCGACTGCTGGCTCAGCGCGCCGGGGGAGCGGGCCGCGCTCCGCGAGCCACCCGCGAGCCGATCGTTCGCACCGTGCACTCCTATGCGTTTGCGGTGCTTCGCCTGCAGGCGGCGGCACACGACAATCCGCCGCCGCGCCTGATCACCGGCGCCGAGCAGGATGCGGTGTTACGGGAACTCCTGGCCGGCGACATCGAGGACGGTGCCGGCTACTGGCCGCCGCGTTTGCGGCCGGCTCTGGGTACCAACGGATTTGCGCAGGCATTGCGGGACATGATGATGCGGGCCGCCGAACGCGGTGTGGGGCCCGAGGACCTGATGGCGCTGGGCCGCAGGCACAAGCGCCCGGAGTGGGAGGCGGTCGGCAAGGCCTACCGTCAGTACGAGCAGAGCGGTCTGCTGCGGGGGGCGGTCGGGCTGGAGGCACCTCAGGCGACCGCGCCCGCAGTCGACGCCGCAGAGCTGGTGGGCTCTGCTCTCACAGCATTCGCGACCGACCCCGATCTCCTGCGGCGCGAGCGAGCGCGGGTGCGGTATCTGCTGGTGGACGACGCTCAGCACCTCGATCCGCAGGCCGCCACCCTGGTCGAGCTGATCGGGGCGGGAACACACCAGACGGTGGTCGCCGGAGATGGTGACCAGGCGATCTACGGTTTTCGTGGGGCCAGTTCGCGGTTTCTCGACGAACTCGACGACCCGGAGCGAGATATTCTGCTCGACAACAACTTCCGGTCGAGTAAGCCCATCAGCGACCTGGGCGCGGCGATCGCCGCGCGGCTCCCGGGTCCCCGTCGGCGCCGGGCCGAGGCCGCCGACCGGGGTGGGCCGGTGCCCGTGGTCAAGATCTACGGATCGGCCGCCAAAGAGGCCACGGCCATCGCCGACATGATGCGCCGGGCGCACCTCTACGACGATGTCCCGTGGTCGGAGATGGCGGTCATCGTCCGATCGGTGCCCCGCGCGATGGCGCCGCTGCGGCGCGCGCTGCGCTCGGCCGGTGTGCCGGTGATGACACCGGCCAGCGAGATCCCACTCGCGCGTCAACGCTCGGTGGCTGCGATGCTGCTGGCCCTGCGCGCGGTGTCGGAACCGCTGGAGCCGGAGGAAGCGCTCGAACTGCTCGCTGGACCCATCGGAGGAGCCGACCCGGCTGCGCTGCGGCGGCTACGGCGTGGACTGCGTCGTATCGAGACCGAATCCGGCGGAGACCGCGACTCCGCGTCGGTCATCGCCGAACTGGTCACCGGCCACCGGGTTCGAGTCGAGCATGACCCCATCCATGTCGACCACTACCTCGACGGGCTGACCGACGCCGAGAAGCAGCCGCTGGCAAGGGTTCTCGCGGTCATCGGCGCAGCTCGCGTGGCGTACGAGAACCGCCGCGGTATCGAGGAGATCCTCTGGGAGGCATGGCAGGCCACCGGACTCGGCCCGCGATGGTCGAATCAGGTGATGCGCCGCGACCACGGACCCGGTGGTGCGCAGGCCGATCGGGACCTCGATGCGATGGTGGCGCTGTTCGACGCCGCGGCGAGCTTCACCGACAGCCTGCCTGCCGCGACACTCGGTGGGTTCCTGGATTATCTCGGCGCGTTGCAGATCCCCACCGAATCCCGCATGGCGCAGGCTTCATCGGACGCCGTCACGGTGTTGTCCGCCCATGCGGCCACCGGTCGCGAATGGGACGTCGTGGCGGTCGCGGGTGTTCAGGACGGTTTGTGGCCGAGCCTGCGCAGCCGGGGGAGCATCCTCGGTACCGGACAGTTGGTTGATCTTCTCGATGGCGTGGACGCCGATGCGCTGGACACCATCTCGCGCACCGCGATGGCTCTCGCCGAGGAGCGTCGACTGCTGCTGGTGGCATGCACACGGGCCCGCGATCGACTGATGGTCAGTGCTGTCGACGACGGGAGCGGAGATGCCGCGCCCTCACGGTTCATCGGCGAATTGGCCGCGATCGTCGAGAAGGGCGCCGTGGACGACGATGAGATCGAACTGGAGCTCCCGGTGGAGCCAGGTCTGCGACGGGTGCTGTCGCTGTCGTCGCTGGTCGCCGAGTTGCGCGCCGAGGTGTGCGCAGCCACCGCTACGCCTACGGAACGGGCGAAAGCCGCCGCAGACATGCTCGCCGAGCTCGCCGATGCCGGTGTTCCGGGTGCGCATCCCGACCAGTGGTACGGCCTCGCTGCTCCCAGTTCGGAGATCCCTCTGTGGTCGGAGTCGGCTGGGCCGCTGACCCTTTCGCCGTCCAGTGTGGAGGCGCTGGGAACCTGCTCGCTGCGCTGGATGCTGGAGCGGTACGGCGGCCGCGACGGCGATTCACGTCCGGCCGTCGCCGGAACGCTTGTCCACACACTTGTGCAGGCCGTCGCCGGAGAGATCCCACCCGACGATGTCACTGCTGCACTGCGGCGGGTCTGGGACCAGGTGGATGTCGGGGCACCGTGGTTCTCGCGCCGCGAACTCGAACGCACCGAGGAGATGCTCACCAACTTCCAGCGCTGGCTGAAGGTGTCCCGCGAGACGCTCACCGAGGTGGGAGTCGAGGTGGACGTGGATGCGCGAATCGAACCCGCCTCGGTCCAGGACGCCGACGGCGAGACCGTCGACATGCCCGAGGTGCGGCTACGCGGGCGCATCGACCGGCTCGAACAGGACAGCGCCGGACGCCCGGTGGTGGTGGATGTGAAGACCGGCAAGACCACGCTGTCGGTGCAGGCCGCCCAGGAGCACGCGCAGCTGGCCACCTATCAGCTCGCGTTGCGGCTCGGTGGTGTGCAGGCTGTCGGACCGGTCGAGCCAGGTGGTGGATCGCTCGTCTACGTCAACAACTCGAACAACAAAACCGGTGCGGCGCAACGTGATCAGCCGCCCCTGTCGGAAGAGCAGGTGGAGCAGTGGCTCGCCGTGGTGCGGGCGGCCGCCCACCGCAGTATCGGGCCGCAGTTCGTGGCCACCGTGAACGACGGATGCGGGCACTGTCCACTCACCGCGAGCTGTCCGGCCCAACTCGACGGCAGGACCGTGACCGATGGCTGACACCGGAACGATGACGAGGATCTCCGCCCGGGTCCTGTCGGCGGCGCTCGGTCTGCCCTCGCCCACCGATGAGCAGGTCGAGGTGATCGAGGCGCCGATGGAGCCCGTGCTGGTGGTCGCCGGCGCGGGTGCAGGCAAAACCGAGACCATGGCTTCCCGTGTGGTGTGGCTGGTGGCCAACCGTATGGTCGAGCCGGACGCAGTGCTGGGCCTGACCTTCACCCGAAAGGCCGCCCAAGAACTCGCCGCGCGCATCCGCCGGCGGTTGTCGATGCTCGCGGGATCGCCGGCGATGCAGAACTGGGACCCCGACGGCACGTTGCGTGGCCGGCTTCGGTCGGCAGACCCGCAGGTGAGTACCTACCACGCCTACGCCGGCAGGCTGATCGCCGACTACGGATTGCTGCTGCCTGTGGAACCCTCGGCCACCTTGCTCAGCGAAACCGAACTGTGGCAACTGGCATTCTCGGTGGTGGCGGGGTGGACCGATGACCTCGAGACCACCAAAACCCCTGGCGGCGTGACCGAATCGGTACTGAAGCTCTACAGCGAGCTCGCCGAGCACCTGGTGGACCTCGACCAGCTCGCCACCGCGGGCGACTCGCTCTACGAGCTCATCGACACCCTGCCCCCGACCGGCAGGCAACGACCTGAGCCGCCTCAGAAGCTCCGGTCCATCCAATCCGTCATCGATGAGCGGCGCGCGTTGATGCCGTTGGTGGCCGCGTTGGGCGCTGCGATGCGCGAGGCGAACGTGCTCGACTTCGGTAGTCAGATGTCGCTGGCTGCCCAACTCGTCGCACGTCACCCGGAGGTGGGCGAGTCCGAACGCGCCGCCATCGGCGCGGTGTTGCTCGACGAATACCAGGACACCGGACATTCCCAGCGCGTGCTGCTGTCGGAGCTGTTCGGAACGCCGCCCGGGGTGACACGGGGCGCCGGGATTGCGGTGACCGCGGTCGGTGACCCGATCCAGTCGATCTATGGCTGGCGCGGCGCGTCGGCTGCCAATCTGCCCCGCTTCACCACCGATTTCCGTTGCAGTGACGGGACTCCCGCGCAACGCCTGGAACTGCTGACCAGCTGGCGTAACGCCCGCCACGCCCTCGACATGGCCAACGCCGCGTCCGAGGAGCTGCGACGGCGGGGTGTGCCGGTGAGCATCTTGCGGCCGCGTGACGATGCACCGACCGGAACCATCACCATGGCTCTGACCGAGACCGTGGTGCAGGAGCGTGAGTGGATCGTCGACCAGATCGAAGACGAGTACAACCGTGCCGAGGGTCCACCGCCGACGGTGGCGATCCTGGTGCGCCGCAACGAGGATTCGGCGCCGCTCGCGGCCGAACTCACCGATCGTGGCATCGCGGCGGAAGTGGTCGGCATCGGCGGCCTGCTGGGTGTACCGGAGGTCCAGGACGTGGTGGCGATGCTCCGTCTGATGGCTGATCCCATGGCGGGGACGGCTGCCGTGCGACTCCTCACCGGACCGCGGTGGCGGCTCGGGGCGCGTGACATCGCTGCCCTGTGGGCGCGTGCGCGGGACCTCGCTGCCGGTACCAACATCGTCACCGGCACGATGACGAGTCTGGAAGAACTCGACAGCGCGCTCGATTCCGCGGTGCCGACCGAGGTGGTGGATCAAGCCGGTCTCGGTGATGCACTGGCCGACCCCGGTCCGGCGCAACGGTATTCACCCGACGGGTACCGCAGGATCAAATCGTTCGGTCACCAGCTGACCATCTTGCGGGCCCGGATGGGACAACCGTTACCCGAGTTGGTCGCCGAGGTGGAGAGGGTCATCGGCGTCGATGTCGAGGCGCAGATCCGGGCACGGGGTCTGCGAGGCAACATCACCGGCCGCGAGCACCTCGACGCCTTTGCCGAGTACGTGGCCGACTACACCGAGCGGTCGGCCGCCACCCTGCCTGGACTGCTCGCCTTTCTCGAGTCTGCCGCCGACATCGAGAAGGGTCTGGAACCGGGCAAGGTCGAGATCGCCGAAGACCGCGTCCAAATCCTCACCGTGCATGCGGCCAAGGGCCTCGAATGGGACGTGGTGGTGATCGCGCATCTGTGCACGAACATCTTCCCGGGTGGAAAGGCCGACGGGACCTGGCTCGGTAGTGCGCGGGAACTACCTGCGGAGTTGCGGGGCGACCTCGCCGAGACACTGGGCGCCGAGGGCTTCCCACCTCTCGAGCTGGCCGAACTCGACAACCGCAAAGAACTCGAGGACGCAATCGAGGCCCACAAGGACGCTTTGCGCAACCGCAAGCTCGAAGAGGATCGGCGATTGCTGTACGTGGCTTTGACGCGGACCAAGAGGGCATTGGTCATCTCGGGGCATCACTGGTCCGACGGCGGTGACAAACCTCGTGGACCCTCGATCTTCTTGACCGAGTTGCACGACATCGCTTCTCGGCTGATCGAGACCTCGAGCGACGGCGCACCAGGATTGACCATCGCGGGCTGGGCGGCGACTCCTGAAGAGAACGCAGACAATCCCTTGGCGGCGTTGACCGCCGGCGTGCCGTGGCCCGCTGATCCGCTCGGTTCCCGCCGTCCTGGTGTCGAACGCGGCGCCGATCTCGTGCGCGCCGCGTTGCGAGCCCGCGGCGAGCCGGCCCTCTTCGACATGGGCGCCGAACCCGAACCCGACCTGTCGGCCGACGACCCGCAGGTCCGCGATTGGGCCAACGACCTCGCGGTGCTGCTCGCCGAACGGGAAAGTGGCCTCGGCACCGACATCGAGGTGACGATGCCGCAGCATCTATCGGTCAGCCAGCTCGTCGAACTGGACAAGGACGAGGAGACCTTTGCCCGGCGCCTGCGCAGGCCGCTGCCGTTCAAACCCAATCCACTGGCCCGCCGCGGCACCGCCTTCCATGCCTGGGTGGAACGGAGATTCGGCGCCACCCGACTGCTCGACATCGACGAGTTGCCGGGAGCGGCCGACGCCGAAGGGGGCTCGGACGCCGACCTGGAGGTGCTGCGGGAGCAGTTCCTCCGGTCCCGGTGGGCCGCAAGGAACCCCATCGAGGTCGAGGTGCCGTTCGAGACGGTCATCGCCGACACCATCGTCCGGGGCCGGATCGATGCGGTGTTCTCCGAACCGGACGGCGGCTTCACCGTGGTGGATTGGAAGACCGGTGCCCGACCCACTGCGGCACAGGAGAAGTCGGTGTTCGTCCAGCTCGCCGCCTACCGGGTGGCCTGGGCGGAACTCACCGGCGTCGACCTGGAGAAGGTGCGGGCGGCGTTCCACTACGTACGGTCGAACACCACGCTCGAACCCGCGAACCTGCCCGACCGCTCCGGACTGGCCGACCTCATCAGACGTGAGAAGCGAGAACGACCCTGAACCGGTCAGACCTTGGGCGCGGTCTTCCAGACCCGCCATCCCGCCCACACCATGGGGAACTGGAAAGGCAGGCGTGCCCACGCGACCAGCCGGTAGGGCAGTGGTTTGTTGCGGTAGATGCGCACCATGTTGATGTTCCCGGGGTACACGCCGATGAACAACAGAACCGAGAACAGCCCGGCGAAGCGACGGGTCCGGGGAGCGAGAAGGGCGCCGCCGACCGCGAGTTCGACAACGCCGGAGCCATACGTGTAGGCACGCGGATTACCTGGCAGTTCCTCGGGGATCAGGTCATCGAACGGTTTGGGTGCGAGGAAGTGCAAGGCGCCGATACCCAACAGGCCGACGCCCATCCGCCTCGCCAGCGTCGCATCATCGGGAAACGTCAACTGCCGCAACTTGTGCTTGCCACTGTTCATGCGTCCACCATGCCTGATGGTGACGAGATCGGTGTTGATTACCACCGGTGCGGAAAAGGACTACAGTCCCCACTTGTGCGTATGCAATTTTCCCGGCGCCGTGTCGGCGCCTTCGTCGGGAGGCATTGATGCCCGCAGGCAGGCTCCGCCGGCGGTTCAAGAGCGAAGAGCTGACCGACATGCCCGACCACGCGCTGGTCGGTGTCGTTCATATCCCGAACTTGCAATCCAGCCCGATCCGGGCGATCACGCGACGTGTTGCGATCGCGCTCGCAGTGCTGTTCGCGGCGGTGATGATCGTCTACGTCGACCGAGACGGCTACAAGGACAGCGGAGGTGGGCCGCTGTCGTTCCTCGACTGCCTCTACTACGCGACGGTGTCACTGTCCACTACGGGCTATGGAGACATCACGCCTCTCACCCCGACGGCCAGGTTGGTCAACGTACTGGTCATCACCCCGATCCGCGTCATGTTCCTGATCGTGTTGGTCGGCACCACGCTGGAAGTGCTGACCGAGCGATCCCGTCAAGCTCTCAAAATCCAGCGTTGGAGGAACAAGGTGCGTAATCACACCGTGGTGATCGGGTACGGGACCAAGGGCAAGACAGCAGTCAAGGCGATGATCGCCGACGGTCAGAAGCCCTCGGAAATCGTTGTGGTGGACGGTGACCAGACAGTGCTCGACAATGCTGCTGCCAAGGGGCTGGTGACCGTGCGCGGTGACGCGACCCGATCCGACGTGCTGCGACTTGCGGGCGCACAACATGCGTCCTCCATCATCGTGGCCGCGAACCGCGACGACACGGCAGTCCTGGCGACGTTGACCGCTCGTGAACTCGCGCCGAACGCGAAGATCGTCGCGTCCATCCGCGAAGCGGAGAACACCCACCTGATCCGTCAATCGGGCGCCGACTCGGTGGTGGTGAGTTCGGAGACCGCCGGCCGCCTGCTGGGGCTGGCCACCAGCACTCCCACCGTCGTGCAGGTGATCGAGGACCTCCTGACTCCTGACGAGGGATTTGCGATCGCCGAGCGGGACGTGGAACCGGACGAGGTGGGTGGGTCGCCCCGGCACCTGTCCGAGATCGTCCTCGGCGTGGTGCGGGGCGGCACGCTGCACCGCATCGACGACAGCAAAGTCGACGCGATCGAACACGGTGATCGACTGCTCTATGTGCGGCAGGGCCAGGGATGACCGAACTACCCGGCCGAGAAGAGATCGATCCGAGGCAAGAGGTGAATTCGCTTGCGGCGATTTGAGTTCGACAAGCCCCCGATGTTGTCGCGCGCGGTGTACAACCGTGCCGACGAGATCAGGCACGACAAGCAACGACTGACAGAAGGATGGCCGCACGCCCTACTCCTACAGATCGACCCGTCGGGCCGGTATCCGGTGGGCGAGGACGGTCTCGGCTGGATCATGGCGGTGGACGTCGGTGACGAACCCCCGCCGGAGGCGGTGTTCCTCGGCCTGCATCCCGAAGAGGGCACCGATATGTGGGCCATGCGGTTCGACATCATCGACGGGCCGAAAGACGACCCACGGCGTGGAGCGCAACTCCTCGGCGCCGACGAAGCCGGAATTCTGTCCACCGCGCTGGGAGTGCTCAATTGGCATGACTCAGCCCGTTTTTCGCCGGTCGACGGCAATCCGACAGAACCTGCGAAAGGCGGCTGGGTCCGCCGCAACACCATCAGTGGCCGCGAGGAGTTCCCCCGAACGGATCCGGCGATCATCACCGTCGTCCACGATGGCGCCGACCAGATCCTGCTCGGCAGACAGTCGCAGTGGCCCGAGCGCTGGTTCTCGACGCTGGCCGGATTCGTCGAGCCCGGTGAATCGCTGGAGCAGTGCGTGGTGCGCGAGGTGCACGAAGAGGTGGGACTTGACTGCTGGGATCCGCAGTACGTGGGGTCGCAACCGTGGCCCTTTCCCCGTTCCCTGATGGTGGGATTCGAGGTCACGGCAGACCCGGATCAGGCTCTCGATTTCATCGACGGCGAGATCGCGGACGCCGAGTGGTTCAGCCGCGCAGAGGTGCTCGAAGCGCTCGAAGCCCAGCAGGATTGGATGGGGGCCGACGGCAAGCCGATCATCGACGATGCCCGGCTGAGATTGCCGGGATCGATCTCGATCGCGAGTGCGCTCATCCGCGCCTGGGCGCACACCCCAGCAGACACAGACCGCCCGGCATCCCGTGGTGCGGGAGCCGAGCAGTCGGAGCCGGGCCGGTTGGCGCCACCGTCCGACACGTCGGGCGGGGTCTAGACCCCGAGCTTCTTGCGGACGTCGGCGACCGTCGGGTTCGTCGCGGTGCTGCCATCGGCGAACTTCACGGTGGGAACCACGTGGTTGCCGCCGTTCACACTGCCGACGAAGTCAGCGGCGCTGGGGTCCTGCTCGATGTCGATTTCCACCCATTCGATGCCCTGACTGCGCAGGCCCATCTTCAGGCGCTTGCAGTACCCGCACCAGGTGGTGGTGTACATGGTCAAAGTCGCGTTCTCGGTAGTCACGCCTACATAACACCACGACCGCCACAGCTGTTCCCCGTCCGCTGCGGCGGGCGGACGCAGTGGTGTCGGCCCTCGTTGGAATACTGAGCACATGGACTCACTGGACCCCGAACAGCAGGCGGCGGTGCTCGCCCCTCGCGGCCCGGTGTGTGTGCTCGCAGGCGCCGGCACCGGCAAGACGCGCACGATCACCCGGCGGATCGCGCACCTGGTCGGCGACGGTCATGTGCGGGGCAGTCAGGTGCTGGCGGTCACGTTCACGGCGCGCGCTGCCGGAGAGATGCGGACCCGGCTCCGTTCGCTGGGAATCGCCGGGTCAGGTAATGCGGTGCAGGCGTTGACATTCCACGCCGCGGCCATGCGGCAACTCAGGTACTTCTGGCCACAGGCGATCGGCGACAACCAGTGGGAACTGCTCGACAACAAGTTCCCCGTCGTGTCCCGCGCGGCCCGGTCGGCGGGGGCGCCCACCACCACCGACTCTCTCCGTGACCTCATCTCGGAGATCGAATGGGCAAAAGGCTCGTTGATCGGCCCGGATCAGTACGCGGTGGAGGTGTCCAAGTCGCGGCGAGAGGCGCCGATGCCTGCCGAACAGGTCGCGCTGGTCTACGAGCGATACGAACAACTCAAGGTGTCACCCTCAGGAGATCAGCTCCTCGATTTCGACGACCTGCTGCTCATGACACGTGCCATCCTCGACGACCATCCCGTGGTCGCCGAAGAGTTCCGCGACCGATATCGCTGCTTTGTGGTCGACGAGTACCAGGATGTGACGCCCGCGCAGCAGGCGCTGCTCAACGCCTGGCTGGGCGAGCGGGACGACCTGACGGTGGTGGGTGATGCCAACCAGACGATCTACTCGTTCACCGGCGCAACCCCGAGTTACCTTCTCGACTTCTCCCGGCGGTTCCCGGAGGCGATGGTGGTCCGCCTCGAGCGCGACTACCGATCCACTCCGCAGGTGGTCGGTCTGGCCAACCGCGTGATCGGAGCCGCCCGCGGTCGCATCGCGGGTACTCGCCTGCAGCTCATCGGGCAACGACCGCCCGGACCCGCGCCGGATTTCGCCGAGTACGACGACGAGCCGGCTGAAGCCGCTGCCGTCGCGAAGGCGATCAAGCGATTGATGGCCCAAGGTGTTCCCGGATCCGAGATCGCGATCCTCTATCGCATCAACGCCCAGTCCGAAGCCCATGAGCAGGCGCTGACGGCGGCAGGCATCCCGTACCAGGTACGCGGAGGCGAGGCGTTCTTCGCCCGATCAGAGATCCGGCAGGCGATGCGGGCTGTGCAGCAGACCGCTGGCCGCGACGACCTGCCAGCTGAGGCAGATGTGGTCACCCTGCTGCGGGCCATCCTCGTCCCGCTCGGTCTGAGCGACGACCCGCCGGCCGGTGCCCAGGCTCGAGAGCGCTGGGAGTCGTTGCGGGCCTTGCTGAATCTGACCGAGGAGATGGTGCATGAGAACGAGCACCTGACTCTGACCGAGTTGTCCCGAGAGCTGGCAGCCCGTGCTGAAGCGCGGCATCCACCGACCGTGCAAGGTGTCACGCTGTCGTCGCTGCACGCCGCCAAGGGACTCGAATGGGACGCCGTGTTCCTGGTGGGCATGGTGGATGGCTCCGTGCCGATCAGCCAGGCCATCAACGCCGGCGATGTGGCGATCGAAGAAGAAAGGCGGCTGCTGTACGTCGGCATCACCCGGGCGCGCGAACACCTGCAGCTGTCGTGGGCACTCGCGCGCAATGAGGGTGGCAGGCGTTCGCGACGGCGGTCGAGATTTCTTGCCGACCTCGTCCCGGACGACTCGCCCGCCTCCAGGATCGCCGAACCGAAACGGAAACGATCGGGGCCGCGCTGCCGAGTTTGCGGGAAAGCGCTTCTCGGCAAGACCGCCTCGCTGTTGGGCCGATGCGAGAGTTGTCCGTCCGACCTCGACGAAGGTTTGCTGGTCGCTCTCAAGGAGTGGCGCAGCGGCAGGGCCAAGGAACAGAAGGTTCCGGCCTACGTGGTGTTCTCCGACAACACGCTGATCGCGATTGCCGAGCAGCAACCCGGGGATGTGCCTGCGCTCGTTGCCATACCGGGAATCGGCGCCAAGAAGCTGGACCAATACGGCGAGGATTTGCTGGCCCTGGTCCGCGACAACGGCGGGGGCTGACCGGTCGACGGTCCTTCGCCCGAGATCTCGGAAAAACTGCAGGTCAAAAATAGGTTGTGCAATCTCGGCGTCGACGTTTAGGCTGGTCCACATCACCAAGGCGAGGGGCTACTCGATGTGTTCGAGTGACCACCGAGCCGCCACATCGCACCGAATGTGCATCTCGAACGAGCAGGGAAGGACAGGGACCGTGAACGATTTCATCAGCGCCGCCGGCGTGTGCGAGTCGTGGTATCTGCCTGTCCAAGGCCTGCGTCCGCGACCCGGACATACCCCCGCAATCGCCGCCATGAAGCCGGAACTCCTGGCTCCGAAAGCAGCGATTCCGGCGGTAAACCGCTCAGCGCTTCCCGTGCGACCCCGACGAACGTCGATCTGACACAGATCAATTCATTCGAGGCCACGGCGAGTCGCAACAGCGAACCCGTGGCCTCACTTGTGTGAAGTGGAACATCTGTAGTTCCCCCACTGTGAGCCCGGGTTTTCAAGACAAATCCGAGAGCACATTCGACAGTGGAGGAACTGATGACCGAGTTACTCGAGTCATATATAGGCGGCGGGCTCGCACTGGACATATCTAAGACCGAGTTGCCATGCCAGTACGCCGACGCGGACCTGTGGTTTTCCGAGAACCCGAGTCAGCTCGAGCAGGCGAAGGCATTGTGCGCCGATTGCCCATTACGGCGGGAATGCCTGGCCGAAGCACTCGAACGCGGTGAGCCGTGGGGCGTGTGGGGTGGAGAGATCTTCGATCAGGGTGTGGTAATCGCCCGTAAGCGTCCCCGCGGACGGCCACGTAAGAACCAGACGGCGGCATGAGCTCCGCGACGACAGAGCGGGCGGTCTGTGAGAACTACACAGACCGCCCGCTCGTGTGTCTGAATCAGCCGGTGCCTTCTACTCGGCCAGCCCGTCGACCCACTTCTCCATGATCGCCCGATAGGGGGCCTCGGCGTCGAGTTGGGCTGCGATACCCACACAGCCGCCGAGAACCCGGAACACCATCACATACTCCTTGGGACAGTTCAGGTTTCGTGAAGTGCGGTAGACGTCCCCACGTGGATCCGAGGCTGCGCCCGCCGCCCTCTGCAGCCATTTGCGGGTGAAGTGGAACGACTCGCTGTAGAGCGGATCGACGTACGGACGCAGGTACGCCTCGAGGTCACTCGGGGTGACCTTGTCCTGATGCGAGCGCTGGATGAAGTTGGCTCGCACCATTTCTTCCTTCAGCTCGTCGTACTTGTTGTCGCGGCACAGCCGGAGGATCGGCCCGGTCGCCGCAGGCAGACCGTTCGGGTAGATGCCCACGGCGCCGAAGTCGAGAATCGCCATCCGGCCATCGGCGAGGAACTGGAAGTTCCCCGGGTGGGGATCGCCATGGACCAGTCCTACCCGCTTCGGTGAGCTGACCTCGAACTCGGTCATCTTCGCCGCAGCGTCGTTTCGCTCCTCCTGTGTGCCGTTCTTGATCACCTTCGACATGGGTGTTCCGGTGATCCATTCCGACACAACAACTTTGGGGGCCGAAGCAACCACCCGGGGCACCACGAAACTGGGGTCGTCGGCGAATCCCTTCGCGAAGGCCCGCTGATTGTTGGCTTCCTTCGTGTAGTTCAGTTCGTCTTCGGTGCGCTCGATGAGCTCGTCCATCATCGACTTGACGTCGGTACCGGGGGACAGGCGCTTGAGCAGTCCGGTCATCCGCGACATGGTCTTGAGATCGGCCTTGAGGGCGTGGTCGGCACCGGGGTACTGCACTTTCACCGCGACGTCGCGGCCGTCGTGCCACACCGCCTTGTGTACCTGGCCGATGGACGCCGAGGCCGCCGGTTCGTCGGAGAATTCCTGGAATCGGTCACGCCACTTGGTGCCCAACTGGTTGTCGAGCACGCCGTGCACCTTGGCTGCGGGCAGTGGTGGGGCTTCTGCCTGGAGCTTGGTGAGAGCGTCACGGAAGGGTTCGCCGAACTCCTCGGGGATCGCCGCCTCCATGATCGACAGCGCCTGGCCTACCTTCATGGCGCCGCCCTTCAGCTCGCCCAGGACGGCGAACAGCTGCTCGGCGGTCTTCTCGAGCATGTCTGCGGCAATCTCATCACGGTCCCCACCTGCCAACCGTCTGCCGAACCCCGTCGCCGCCCGTCCTGCCACCCCGAGCGGAAGCGAGGCGAGCTTGGCATTGCGCCGCGCTCCACCTCGTGTGATCTCAGCCATTGAGTTTTCCCCTTTCCCGATTCTTCGAGCTTAGATCACGCCGGCACCCCGCAACCGCATAGCGGGTGCGGCGTCCACTGCCTGATCTGCAGCGATGTTGCATTCGGCCGCAGCTCGATCGTCGCGTTCACCGTGGTGGGTGGATCGTGGTCGGGCGATGCCGATGCCGATGCTGCAGCGCTGGTGACAGCCGTGATGTGTTCGATCTGCGCCACGGTGAGGGCCACGGTGCCCGCTATGGTCGCCGGACTGGCCCACCCGCGTTGACCGAACAGCTGGGCGCTGATGATGGGCCACTCGGCGTCGCGGTCGCGCCGGTGGTGGTCGGCGCACACGAGGCAGCTCGTGAGCCCCGGCAACACCAGCGGCCCGATCACTCCGGATCCGTCGCGCAGCCGGACGGTCAGGTGCGGGACCCGCGACTTCATCAGATCCGATATCAGCCACGGGTCGTGTGTGAGGAAGTCGGTCAGCACAACAAGATCGGCCGACCAGGTCGCAAAGGCCTTCTCCGTGGCCGGGTGGTCAGGAGCGAGTCGAGGTCGCCGCACCGATTGCCGAACGCGTTGGCCCCCGGCGCCGACCGCTTTGGCGACTGCGCTTGCCAGTGGCCCCGAGCCGTGCACACGGATCGTCAGTGGGCGGTGGGTGCCCGCATGCGGTAAGTGGTGTCCGATCCCGATCGCAACCAAACGGTCGAGAATGCCCCGGACCTCGTCGAGGTCGAGCCCGATGTCCGCGGCCGCGGCCGTCACCTCGGTGACCGACCGAGGCCCGGTCATCCACCGCAGCAGTCCGACCAGACGGGCGGGGGAAACGTGGACCGGCGGTTCGAGCACAACGGCGGTCTCCGGGTCGCATCCGACCTGCACCCGGCCGCCGGGACGCAACACGATCACCGTCTCCGGCCGTAACCGGGGCAAAGACATCACAACAGCCATGCCGCCACTCAACCACCGCGACGTGGGGACCGACGCCCGCTGACGTCAGTTATCCACAGGGCGAAATGCAGCTCGAGCAGGACGTATGCGTCCCGGTAGAAAACTCAGGCGCCTGGCGACTTCTGATCGTCCTCGTCGTCGGTGGGCGGGCGCTTCTCGGCACGTTTGGCCTCGTCCGCGATGGTCTTCTCGAGTTGGGCGATCGGGTCGTCGAACGCGTCCACTCCACCGCCGATCACCCGGTCGATGAAGGCCGCCGGATGGTCGAGGTCGTCGGCGTCGGGAACCAGGTCGGGGTGCGCCCACACGCCATCGCGTGTGGTCACGTCCGACGACTCCAGCAGTTTGCGCCAGAGGTCGGCGGCTTCGCGCAACTTGCGCGGGCGTAGTTCGAGTCCGATGAGGGTGGCGAAGGTCTCCTCGGCCGGTCCACCGGTGGCCCGTCGCCTGCGCATCGTCTCGGTGAGTGCGCCCACCGACGGAATCCGGTCGTGGAGAGCTTGGGAGACAACGGTTTCGACCCAGCCCTCGATGAGAGCCAAGAGCGTCTCCAGGCGGGCAAGGGCGTGTTCCTGAGCGGGGCTGGTCTTCGGTTCGAACGCCGCGCCGCCGCCGAGGAGGTCTTGGAGCTTGCTCGGATCGGACAGCAGCTGGGCCGGATCGATGCCCGCCGCGGCGTCCTGGATGCCGGAGAAGTCGATGGAGATCCCGCGGGCGTACTCCTCGACGGTCGCCAGCAGGCGTTGGCGGAGCCACGGGACGTGCGAGAACAACCGCACATGGGCGGCCTCGCGCGCCGCCAAGAACACGATGATCTCCTGGCTGGGCTGTTCCAGGCCCTCGCTGAACGCGGCGATCGCCTCGGGGAGCAGCACAGCCGTTCCGGTGGGAGCCAGTGGCAAGCCGACATCGCTGGACGTCAGTACTTCCTTCGCGAGCTGGCCCAGGCCCTGCCCGAGCTGGGTTCCGAAGGCCATCCCACCCATCTGGGTGACCATGCCGAGCATGGGGCCGGCAAAATCTCGAGCTTCTTCCGGCAGGTTCTTGGACCAGGTGGTCGCCATCTGCTCGGCGACCGGATTGCACAACGTCTTCCACACCGGCAGCGTCTTCTCGAGCCAGTCCACCGGCGTCCATGCCTCGGTGGTGGTGACTCCCGCGGGCAGTGTGGTCACGGCATCGAGCCACACCTCGGCCAACCGGACTGAATCGGTGACCGCGGACGTCTCCCGGTCGCTGACCGGGGTGTGTTTGCCGATCTGCTGGCGGGCCAGCGAGGTCGCCACCTGGTAGTTGACCGGCTCGCCACCGCCGCCCGTGCCCATTCCGGCTCCCATACCGGACAGCATCTGCCCGAGCTGCGAGAGCATCTGCCCGAGCTGATTGGGATCGAAATCGCCGGGTTTCTTGCCGCGCTCGTCACCGTCCCCGTCGTCGCCGGACGAAGGAGAGAAACCGAAAGGCAAGTCATTCATACCTCTACGGTACCGGCGCATCAGCCCGGATCCTCCTGCGAATCCATCCGCTCTCGGCGAACGGTCACCCTCTACGCTGGGCCTGGTGAAAATGCAGTCCCTCAGAGTTGCCCCGGAATACCGGCGGGTCACCACGTTGCTGGTGGCGTTGGCGTTCCTGGTTGCGTTCGTCTTGCTGGGAACGCTGGTGAAGGTGCCCTACGTGGCACTGGGACCGGGTCCGACGGTCAACACGCTGGGCCAGCTGAAAGACGGATCGAACGGCGAGATGATCGATGTCGTCGCGATCGGTGGGACGCAGACCGACCCGACGACGGGCAACCTCAACCTGACCACCGTCTCGGTGACCGACAACCTGACGCTGTTCCAGGCGATGGGATTCTGGTTCTCCGGCGACGATGAGCTGCAGCCGCGCGACCGGGTGTACCCGCCGGGCAAGTCCAACGACGAGGTGGACGCAGAGAACAAGCAGCAGATGACCGGCTCGGAGAACTCCGCGACGCTTGCCGCACTGAACTATCTGGGGCGGCCGGTGGAACAGGTGGTCGGTGGTGTCGACGACAACGGACCGTCGGCGGGCAAGCTCGAACCGGGCGACGACATCGTCGCGGTCAACGGAGTGGCTGTCGAAGACCCGAACGCCCTGCGGGCGGAGCTCGGCCGGTTCGCCCCCGGTACCGAGGTGACACTCGACGTCCTTCGCGACGGAAAACCGGTCACGGCGCGGGTGACCCTGGGTGCCAATCCCGACGACGAGTCGAAGGGGATCCTCGGCATCACGCTCGCCGAGGAGAACGGCGACCCCGGGCTCGACGTGGATTTCAACGTCGGTGACATCGGCGGACCGTCGGCCGGATTGATGCTGACTTTGGCCGTGATCGACAAGTTGAGTCCCGGAGAGCTCACCGGCGGCGACTTCATCGCCGGCACCGGGACGATCACCCCGGATGGGGACGTGGGCGAGATCGGCGGCATCACACACAAGATGCGGGCCGCGAAAGATGCGGGCGCCGAAGCATTTCTGGTCCCGTCCGGCAATTGTGCCGAGGCGAAATCGGACACACCGGACGGTCTGACCCTGGTCAAGGTCGACACATTGCAGAACGCCGTCGACGGATTGAAGGAACTCGAAGCGGGTCGTACGCCACCGGGTTGCTGACCTCCGACGCGGCCCGCCCGGACGACTGTTCGTCCGACTATTCCTCCGGCGGGGTGTTCTCCAGTGTCCCGGCGAGAGCGGCCAGGAGGCTGGGCGCCAACTCGGGATGTTGTAGCAATTCGATCGGGGCGTCGGGATCATCTTCTGTGCCCGGAGCGAGCTGCAGGAGGCTCAATGCCCGTCCGTCACGCAGTACCGCTGCGGCCAGACGCGCCCCGCGACTCTCCGGATGCGCTTCGGCGGCGCTGCGCGCAGCGTGGTCGGCAGCGTCGGGGTCGGTGAGCAGCGGGCCCAGTGCCTCGTCCAGATCGCTCTGGGCCTCCGGTGGCAACACGATGATCTCTTGGACCAGGGCGCACCCTTCGACGTCCGGTGGCCAGCTGGTGGTGGCCAGAACATGCTCGAGTTCGGCCATGCCACTGTCGGGCGACACGGGCAGCGGGGCCTGTTCGATGAGCGTGAGCTCGGATGTGTCGTGGTCGTCGACCCAGTCCGGTTGGGTGTCTGCCAGCAACGCGGTGGGTACGAGCGCGAACAGCTGCGGCGGCTGACCCCAGCCGGCGGCATCGACGAACTCCACGACTTCACGGATCGCGCTTCCCAGGGCGTCGGGGGAGAGGACGGGCGGCTGCGGATCGGTCACCGGACAATAGTGACATCTACGGCTCCGTATGCGGCGAGTGATCCGTTCGAACACACCTGTCAGCGGGGTTCGCACCCACGTCTTCATCCGCCGGTGAGCAACGCCATGCACGCACAAGACGGTTCACAGCTGCGATCGGTACTGTTCTAAGTAATGCGGAGTAGAGGAGCCGATACCGGCCACTCTCTCGGCTTTCAACGCTCAGCGAGGCAGCGGGGCGCCGCAAAGTAAAGTGTTGGTCAAGACCGGGTGCGGTGCCCCCGGCATAAAAGTTGGAGTAGAACACGTGGGAATCCGGGGTCCGGCAGCAATGCCGACGTTGTCGCGGCGAAGCAAGGCGCTCATCGCCACTGCCGTCATCGTTCTGGTGGTGTTGCTGGTGGGGCCGAGGCTCATCACCATCTACACCGACTGGTTGTGGTTCAAGGACATCGGCTACAGCTCGGTGTTCAGCAAGATCATCTGGACGCGCATCGCGCTGTTCGGGATCTGCGGCGCCATTGCCGGACTGATCATCTTCGGTGCGTTGTGGCTCGCCTATCGCAGTCGGCCGGTGTTCGTTCCGACGAGTGGGCCAGGCGATCCGATCGCGCGTTACCGCACCGTGGTGATGAGCCGCATCCGGTGGTTTGCCATCATCCCGACGTTGCTGGTCGGACTTCTTGCGGGCCTGGTCGCGCAGGGCTCGTGGTCCACCGTGCAGATGTTCCTCAACGGTGAGAGCTTTGGCAGCAAGGATCCGGAGTTCGGCCTCGATGTCGGCTTCTACGCGTTTGATCTCCCGTTCTATCGCTTCGTGCTGAACTACCTGTTCGTCGTCGTGGTGATCGCGTTTGTCGTCAGTTTGGTGACCCACTACATCTTCGGCGGGATCCGTCTCGCCGGACGCGGCGGAACGCTGACCAACGCGGCACGAATCCAGTTGGCGGTCATCGCCGGTACCTTCTTGTTGCTCAAGGCCATCGCGTACTGGCTCGACCGGTACACGCTGCTGAGCAGCACCCGTAAGCAAGAGATCTTCAATGGCGCCAGCTACACCGACATCAACGCGGTGCTGCCGTCGAAATTGATCCTCATGGCGATCGCCATCATCTGTGCGTTGGCGTTCTTCGCCGGTGTGGTCCTTCGCGACCTTCGTATCCCTGCCCTGGCCACCGCCATGATGTTGTTGTCGGCGTTGGTCATCGGCGTGGGCTGGCCCGCTGCCATGGAGCAGTTCTCGGTGAAGCCCAACGCGGCCGAGAAGGAAGCCGAGTTCATCAACCGGAACATCGAGGCCACCAAGGCGGCCTACGGAATCGGTGACGACAGGGTGAAGACCCAGGCGAACTGGACCGGTGAACCGGCCAATGCCGATCAGGTCGACGCCGACGCACCGACCCTGTCGAACATCCGGCTCCTCGATCCCAACATCGTGTCGCCGGCCTTCGCTCAGCTCAAGCGGCAGCAGAACTTCTACGGCTTCCCGTCCCAACTTGCCCTCGACCGTTACACGGTCGACGGCGAGATGCGTGACTTCGTGGTCGCCGCAAGGGAACTCGACCCGACCAGGTTCGAGGCGAACCAGCAGAACTGGCTCAACAAGCACACCGTCTACACCCACGGCAACGGTTTCATCGCCGCTCCCGCCAACACCGTGAACGAAGCCGTCTCCAGTGAGAGTGATGTCAACGGTGGCGGTGAGCCCGTCTTCAACGTCAGTGACCTGAGTAATTATCAGACCGACGAATACAAGGCGAACGCGCCCATCAAGGTGACGCAGCCCCGTATCTACTTCGGTGAACTGATCTCCAAGGTGAATCCCGACTACGCGATCGTCGGCAACAACGGTGAGCCGCGGGAGTTCGACACCGCGGACACACCCAAGTACACCTACCAGGGTGATGCCGGTGTGCCGCTGTCCAACTGGTTCAACCGATTTGCCTACGCAGTCAAGTACACCGAGCGCAACCTGCTGCTCTCGGGGGCCATCAACGAAGAGTCGAAGATCATCTACAACCGTGATCCTCGTGACCGTGTCAAGAAGGCCGCACCTTGGTTGACCGTCGACTCGAAGACCTATCCGGCCGTGATGTCCGACGGCTCGGTCAAGTGGATCGTCGACGGGTACACCACTCTCGACGCATTCCCCTACGCGCAGAAGACGTCACTCGAAGATGCGACCACCGATGCACAGCAGCTCAATCAGGGCCAAACGGGACGCACTCAGGTCAACCGGCAGGTCTCGTATGTCCGCAACTCGGTGAAGGCCACCGTGGACGCCTACTCGGGCGAGGTCACGCTCTACCAGTTCGACGACAAGGATCCTGTCCTGAAGACCTGGATGAAGGTGTTTCCCGATTCGGTGAAGTCGCGCGCGGAGTTCGACAATGCGGAGAACGCAGACCTGCGCGACCACGTGCGTTACCCGGAGGATCTGTTCAAGATCCAGCGTCAGCTGCTGACGAAGTACCACGTGACCAACCCGCAGACGTTCTTCCAGGGAGACGCCTTCTGGTCGGTGCCTGCCGATCCGACGGACAGCGCTGCGGTCACCCGGGGGCTCGATCAGCCGCCGTACTACTTTGTCGCGTCCGATCCTGAGACGAAGAGGCCGTCGTTCCAGCTGACGTCAGTCTTCAACGTCCTGAAGCAGGAGTTCTTGGCGGCATACGTGACCGTGTCCTCCGACCCGGAGAACTACGGTCAGATCACCATCAAGAATCTCCCGCCGAACACCCAGCGTGAAGGTCCCAAACAGGTCTTCAGCGCAATGGAGACCGACACCCGCGTAGCAGAGAGCCGCAAGAACCTCGAGAACACAGCGGATGTCACCTTCGGCAATCTGCTGACTTTGCCGGTCGGCAACAACGGGGTCCTGAACGTGGTGCCGATGTACGCGCAGGCGAAGTCGACAGCGGGTACGTTCCCGCGCCTGGTCCGTGTGATCGTGCGGTACGACGACAGCAGCGGCCAGCCGCCTCGGGTGGGTTATGCGCCCACCGTCGCGGCAGCGCTCGCAGGTGTCGGGATCGATCCGTCCTCCGTGACGCAGATCCCGGGGGCTGAAAGCGCGCCTGTGGTGCAGCCGGGTACTCAACCGCAGCAGGGACAGACCCCGACGCCGCCGCCGGCCGACGGCCAGTCCGCGGTCCCGCCGTCGCCCCAACGAGATGCGATCGTGAAGCGGATGGACGATGCCCTGACCGCCATGCAGCAGGCCCTGTCGGCGGGTAACTTCACCGCCTACGGTCAGGCACAGACGGATCTGCAGGCTGCGGTGCGCGATTACGAGAATCTGCCGACGGGCTAGCGTTTGCCCAGTTCAGAAGCGTGACCGGCGTTACAGGCGGGCGATTTGCACTTCGCAGGTGCCCGCCTGTAACGTTGTGTTCACCGCCGCGGGGTGGAGCAGCTCGGTAGCTCGCTGGGCTCATAACCCAGAGGTCGCAGGTTCAAATCCTGTCCCCGCTACGAAGACAAGAACCCGCGTTCTGCATCACGCAGAACGCGGGTTTTTGCTATATCCGGGGGTGGTGTTCCAGTCGGAGGCGAAGGGCCCTCGATCAGGATGGGTCTTCGTGGGTGACCGCCTTGTAGCCACGTGCACCGGCCCGATCGACCGCAGCTTTCACGAGGCCAAAGATCAGACCCTGCAGTGCAGCGGCGACCAAGACTTCGGTGTTGCTCCTCTGGAGGTCTTTGGGATCAGGCGCCTTGGCATCGTTACCCAGACGCTTCCAGACCTGAGCGAATGCGGCTGACGCCGCGACACCGCCAAGGACGCTTGTGGCCAACGACAGCGGCTTGTAGGCGGCTTTGGACACGGCGCTCATACGATCTCCCTCTTCTTCGAACGGCGACGACGGACAACCACGAGCAGGACGAGCAGCACTGCCCCGATCGCGCCGGAGGTCGCCAGGACCTGCTGGTTGTCTTTGGCTTTGATCTGCGCGGTGTGCGCGGTGTCCGCGGCAGCCGTTTTGACGCGGGTGGGTACATCGAACTTCTGCGCCAGCGCGTCCACTGTCTGGGCCAACTCGGCGCGCTGTTCCTCGACCGGAGGCACATCGGTGGGCGCAGTGGCTCCGGGTTCGGGTGTCGCGCCCGATGACGTCGGTTCGCTCATCAGAGATGCTCCCTCACGGTGTTGATGTCCCGCTGAATGCTGTGCACGGTTGCCTGCGGCGCCGGCGGGACGGCTTTCTTGGCCCGAGACGCGCCGATCGCGGCAGCGATCGCTCCGATGACGACCAGTACGGCCGCGACGATGAGTGCGGCGAGCCATGGATCCACCGCGGTGGCCAACCCCAGGACGGCCGCTGCGATGAGTGTTCCGAATCCGAACAGCAGCAACAGAGCACCTGCTCCGGAGATGCCGACGCCGATGCCGAGTTTTGTACCTTTTGTTTTCACCTCATCGAGTGCGTTCCGCACTTCTGTCTTGACGAGGGTGGAGGTCTGCTCGGAGAGGCGTTCGATCAACTGGACGGTCGAGAGATCTGTCGGTGGGGGCTGATTCATCGTTGCTCCTTTGACTGCGGGCTGCGACGCAGTGATCAGCTCAGCCGACCTACCGAGCCGCGAGTCACGGACAGACGGTGGTTACCCCGCGCAACATGTGAGCAAACCGGACAACAAAAGACGATGTGACCCTTCAGAGTGCCGCGGCGGCGGGCTTTTTCATCTTTCGCACGGTTTTTCCATCGGCGTATTCGCCCAGCGCGGTCATCACCCAGCCAGATGGTTCACGGATCATCTTGCACATCAGTACCCCGGTGGTGGGACCTGAGTCGGAGAGTTCGAATCGGACCATTTCCTGGCCGGTCCCGTGATCGACGAGCCTGCAGAAGGCCCGTCCGACGTCGGTGAATCGCTGGCCCGAGAAGGAGTTCACGGTGAACACCAGGCCGGTGACCGAATGGGGCAACCGT
Source organism: Williamsia sp. DF01-3 (assembly GCF_023051145.1). Classification (NCBI taxonomy): domain Bacteria; kingdom Bacillati; phylum Actinomycetota; class Actinomycetes; order Mycobacteriales; family Nocardiaceae; genus Williamsia; species Williamsia sp. DF01-3. The sequence continues at coordinate 4,109,785 of NZ_JALKFS010000005.1, read as the reverse complement.
CCCAGGTCCACGGAGATCACCTCGTCGTCGCCCTCGCCTGCGCCGGTCAGGTTGTCACCCGAATGTGCCACCGCGCCATCGAGAATCGACAACTTCAAGAACCAGCAGGTCGCCACGACCTTCCGGTTCGCATCGAAGGCGATGCACGACGCGTCGAGATCGATCCGGCCCTTGCCTGCGGCCGGATCCCACCCGAGTCCCATCCGGACCTTGCTCTGCAGTGGCTTGCCGAACTTCGTCAGCACCACCGACTGGCGTTTTTCGAGGACCACGTGACCTTTGTCGAGGTTCAGCCGATGGTTTGCCGAGTTGGTGGGGGTCGCCGCCGGGACGGCGGGAACCGCTACCGGCTCCACCGTCGGCGCAGTCTCGGCCGGGTCGTCCACGCTGATACCGAAATCTGTTGCTATCCCGGCCAATCCGTCTGCGTAGCCCTGCCCGACCGCACGCAGCTTCCATTCGCTGCCGCGCCGGTAGACCTCGAAGACGATCAGGGCGGTCTCGCCGGAGAGGTTCGCCGGGTCGAAGGTGGCGAGCAGGTCACCGTTCGCCGCATCGATGACGCGTGCATGTGGATTCGTCCCGGCGAACGTGGTGGTCGGGGGATCGAGGCTGGCCGTGATCACCACCTTGTCGATGGCCGACGGAATGGCGGCCAGGGTGATGCAGACTGCATCGGGACCGTGAGCAGTACCGGGCATATGACGCAGCCCCGGCCCGACGGGCGCGTTGAAGAAGATCAGGTCGGCGTCGCTGCGCACCTTGCCCGACGGGGCCACCAACAGCGCCGACACGTCGAGTTGCCGTCCGCTCACCCCGACCTCGATGCGGACTTCGGCGGCCTGCAACGCAGTGTTCGCGCCCGCAGTCATCGGGATGCTCATGTCACGGTCCGCCCTTGTTCGACGCGGGGCCTGTGGGCCCGGGAAAGGACTGTCGCCACGAAGCTACCGAAGTCCGGCAATCGGTGTGGGTGTGTTGTCGATTCGATACATACGGGCAGATTCGCCACGGCCCGTCGGGACGGATCGGGTGCCGGTTATTGTCCTTCGAGCACAACCACTCAACTCTTCACAGAACACGGAGGGCTCCTGTGTCCGAGCTCGATGGTGCTGCCACTGCGCTGGTACTTGTCTCGACCGCGATGGTTCTTCTGATGACTCCGGCACTGGCGCTGTTCTACGGCGGCATGGTGCGCAGCTTCAGCGTGCTGAACATGATGATGATGAGCTTCATCGCTATCCCGTTGGTCGCGGTCGCGTGGCTGGTCGCCGGCTACAGCCTTGCGTTCTCAGACGACGCGGGGTTCGGCCTCATCGGTGGCGTGGAGTCGTTCGGGCTGGCCGGGATCGGTCCGGAGTCGTTGCACGGGTCCATCCCGACCTTGTTGTTCGTGACGTTTCAGCTGACGTTCGCCGTGATCACCGCGGCACTGATCAGTGGGGCCATCGCCGACCGTGCCCGCTTCGTCGCCTGGATCGTGTTCGTACCGATCTGGACACTACTGGTCTATGCGCCTGTGGCGCACTGGGTCTGGGGTCCCGGCGGCTGGATCGCCGAGCTCGGGGCACTCGACTTCGCGGGCGGTCTGGTGGTGGAGGTGACCTCGGGTGCCTCGGCGCTGGCACTTGCCATCGTCTTGGGGCCCCGCCTGGGATTCCGACACGACACGATGCGCCCGCACAATCTGCCTTTCGTGCTGCTCGGCGCGGGACTGTTGTGGTTCGGATGGTTCGGCTTCAATGCCGGCTCCGCTCTCGCGGCCGACGGCATGGCGGCAGCCGTCCTACTCAACACCTTGATCGCGGGCGGCCTGGGAATGGTCGGCTGGCTTGTGGTCGAGACCAATCGTGATGGGCACCCGACCAGTTTTGGCGCTGCGTCGGGCATTGTCGCCGGGCTGGTGGCGATCACACCGTCGTGTGGATCGGTGGGGCCGCTCGGCGCGGCGGTTGTCGGCCTCGCAGCCGGAATCGTGTGTGCCTACGTGGTGTTGTGGAAGTTCAAGTTCGGCTACGACGATTCACTGGATGTCGTCGGCGTGCACTTCACCGGTGGTGTGGTCGGCACCGTCCTCATCGGGCTCTTCGCGACCTCGATGATGACGTCCGATGCCGAAGGGCTTTTCTACGGTGGTGGACTGGCTCTGCTGGGTAAACAAGTGGTCGCCATATTTGCGGTAGCGCTTTATACATTTCTGATGTCATTCGGAATCGGAAAGGTCATCCATTGGACCATCGGGTTCAGGGTGTCGGCGAAAGATGAACGAGAAGGAGTCGACTTCTCCGAGCACGCCGAGACGGCCTACGCCGATCTCGAGCGCTGATCGCCACCTCTGGGGATGGGATCGACACAAATGGCTATTCGGCCATTGTCGATCAGCCGTGTCGGGTAATTCGTAGACCGATCGATATGATCGTCACGTTCAGAAATTGCCGCTCGACCTTGCTGCGATGGACCTTCGGGCGAACGGTCGCCGCCTTTTTGCCTGAACCTGAGCGTTAGTGGTCCAAGTCCGCCCATTGTTTGTCTGAGATGCGCGACTGACTTTGCCGGCGCTCCGATAACTGCACGTCAGCCGCGGCTGCACTGGCCTAATTGACGCCATGCCTATTAATGGACTCGCACACTTTCCAATTGATGTGTTCGGGTAATGACGCGGAAAGAATGCGCTGACTGCTTTCGAAAATCGAAGATAAAAATCGCATTCCGCGAAACTTTTCGGTTCCTTACTTTCATACTCGGGGCAAGCGGGTCGGACTGGCTGGCCCCTTTTGTGTAGGCGAGGTTCAATTATGAGTTTGACGGTCACAAAACGTAATCGCCGCAAGATCCGAGCGATTCTTGCGGCGGGTTTGGTGCTCGGAGTGGGAGCGGCGGTGACTCTTGCGGCCTGGAGTGATTCTGTCTGGGGCCAGAGCGAGTTCGCCACCGACAAGTGGAACGTTCAGGGCAGTTTCAACGGTGGCACCAGCTGGGGTGAGTTCGCAACGGGACCGACGGCCGGCACCTTCACATTCCCGCTGGCCGATGCCACGAGCCTCACGCCCGGTGAATCGGTCAAAGCCCCGGTGTCGCTGCGGGTCGGCCCGGCGGCATCGGCATTGAATGCATCAGTGACCCTTGCTCCGTCGGGCAACACATCTGCCTTGGCCGGCGAACTCGAACTCACCGTCACCGAGGCCGCCAGCTGCAGCGTTGCGGGTACCACGCCCTCAGGCTGGCCGGCAGGTGGGAGCGTGGCGACGGCCGGCGGAAGCACCCCGATCATCCTCAACGGCGACATGACCCCGCGGCACTTCTGTTTCACTGTGACGCTGCCGGCCGACGCGGCGCTGCTCAATACGTCGACAACAGGGCAGGTTCTCTGGGAGTTCCAGGCAACCAGCGTCGAACCGTAGGCATCTGCCGGCCGCCGGGCCAGTGGTTCATTGCAGAGCCCCGGCGGCCCGGTAGCCCTGACCTTTGCGCGTCCGCGTCGTGAAGTCCGGAAATCTATAGGAGTCATTGATGTTTCATGCTGATCCGGTTGCCCACGCCGAACATCCCTCAGCCCCGAGACGGCCATCCGCGCTGTCGGTCGTGAGCAGTGTGATCATGAACCTGCTCGCGGTGTGCGGGCTCGCTTGCATCGTGATGGTTGTCCTGGCCGTGGTGTTCAACGTCTCGCTCATCATGTTCAAGACCGGGTCGATGGCGCCGTCCATCCCGGCGGGATCGCTGGCCGTCGTGCAGACGGTGCCGGCGGCGTCTGTGGACGTGGGTGACGTGGTCACCGTCAAACGACCGGGTCAGATGCCGATCACGCACCGGGTGATCAAGACCTCGCCGGGCGCCGACGGCACAACGATGCTCGAAATGCGTGGTGATGCCAATTCATTCGACGACCCGGGTGGTTATCAGGTCACGGAGGTACGCAAGGTCCTGTGGTCAGTACCGGGTCTTGCCAAGGGTGTGATCTGGCTGTCGAATCCGTTTGTCCTACTGGCGATCACAATTGGCGCAGCGTTGCTGGTGCTCTGGGCCTTCTGGCCGCGAAAGAGCGAGGACGACGTCGATCCCGATGATGGCATTCCCGACGGCCGAATAGCAGTGCCCGAACGTGGTGTCGGCGCCCGATCTCGGATCGAGGCCTGAACAAGTGGGTGGCCATCATGGCAAGGTGCTCGGCAACAGAGATGCTGGGCAGCGGCACCGCCGGCGTCTCGTCGGGGTGGCGGCATTGGCAATCCTGGTGGTCGTTGGCGCATCCGCGCTGACCGGGGCGTTCGCCGATCGGACACTGGCCGCCTGGGGAGACAAAGTCTGGGGGGCAAGCACATTCGGTGTCGACCCGGCATACGTCCCCACAGGGTGGGCGCGGGCATCAGGGGAGCGGGCACCATAGAACGCCCCGACCGTGGATGGTTGGGCACGGTGACCACGTTTTCCGGTGGCGAACAATCCCTGGCGGCTCCCACGAGGTCGAGCTATACGTCCCCACAAACCCCGACCTACGGGGGTTGGCCGGGCAGTGTGGACTTCAGCCTGACCTCGTCGCAGTGTGTGCGCCACGCTGCCGGGGCACAGTGCGCGCCTGCGCCTGCCGACGCCACGTCGAGCGCAGCCACGACAACATCGAATCTGTACCTCACCTACTTCGGCGCTGCTCTCGGTGATCTTCTAGGGGTGGTCAACCCGGTGAAGGTGTCGGTGTCGTGTCGTCCAGGACAGCTGCTTGCGCCCAGCCCCACAGGGGCAGTGAGGTTTCGGCACTCGGCGGTGGTCTGGGAATCCGTAGCCGTTCCCACTCAGCCCGGGCAAACCAGCACGGGTGAGGGACCGGCGCGTCAGCTCTCGATCGTGTGGAATGTGGCCCACACTGCGACCTCCATCCGGTCGGAGCTGATCATGACGTGGACCCAGCCGTACGTCTTTCCGGCGACGCCTGAGGTTAATCTGCGCAATGTTGTCCTCGCCCGCGCCGAATGCGGCACCGCAGGTCAGCCCCCTCCGCTGAGCGCCCCGTCGGCGCTGAGTTCGCGCAAGGTCGCGCAGGCGACGTGTCCGGTCGTTGTGCCCGCCGGGGACGAGGAAATGGCCGCTCCCAATACAACGACGACCAGGGTGACGACGACAGGCACCCCGACCGCCACGCCTGCGCCGCCCGCTGGGGACGCTGACGGCGACACGCCAGTAGATGACGGGACAGCCGAGTGCGGTGGTACTGACCCCACAGCTTCTACTGCTGATCCGAGCCCGACCGGTACGCCGACCAGCACGCCCTCACCTGACGAAACAGATTCGACCACAATCACATCCGACACTGCCGAGGCCCTGCCGGTGAGGCCGCCGCCGGAAGGTGCGGCCGACATCGAAGAACCGGCACCGCCGCTGATGGTCCCGGACGGACCCACCACCCCGTCACCCGGGGAAGAGTTCGCCCTTGTCAGCACGGACGGTGCTGACCTGGGAGCAGCGCGGATCGACGAGGTCTTGATTGATCAGAGCTGCAACACTTCTCCCGCGGTGACCGTCGTGGTGCGGATGACGGTGACCCCATCCACGCACACCGGTGAGTACGCGCTGGATGGTGTGGAGTCATCTCAATTCAGTCAGGGCAGCGGTTCTGGCACGCCGATCTCGAGATGGGGTCAGCCGTGTGGATCTCTCGGGCAAACGCTTTCCTCTTTGACTCCAGGCCGCACCGCCGTCGGCTGGGTGATTTTCGAGGTCCCCGATCCTGTGTCGCCCGTGCTGTGGCAACCGAACGGCACAGCCGGATGGCTGATATCGCTGCCGATCCTGTCGGTATCGCCGTCCGAGACCCCGCTCCCGTCACCCACCTCAGAATTGCCTACCTCACCGTCGGCGTCGATGCCGTCTGTGTCTCCGGCCCCTGAGCAGAGCGAGGGGAGCGACAAGGAGACACCGGGATCGACCGAGCCGGGTGAGTGACTCAGGGAGCGAATTGTCTGCGTCGCACGCCAACCCGAACGGCGACAGTCACGGCAGTTCGGCGAGCATTCGATCAACCGCTCGCGTTGTGCCGTCGCCAGACGCGAGGCGATCACCGATCGCCCGCGCCGATGCGGGATAACCGGGCTCGTCGAGGATGCGCGACAACGCCGCGGCGATACGAGCGGCCGACGCCTTTTTCCGCACGACGATCCCCGCACCCGCTCTGGCCACCGATCGACCCACCATCGGCTGGTCCAACAGTGGGTGCATCGGCATCACGATGAGTGGAAGGCCGTGGGCGAGGGCCTGGAAAGTTGTCGAGTGTCCGCCGTGACCGATGACCGCGACGCAATCCGGCAGGACGTCGGCATGCGGGACGTACTCATGGAGCTCGGCATTGACGGGCACCCGCAACCGGGACGGGTCGATGGCGGGTCCGGTGGTGGCGATCAGCCGGATGGGCAGGGTGGCAGCAGCGTCGAGGATGTTCTGCATGGTCTGTTGCTGGGCAGGGAAATAGGTGGTGCTCAAGCTGGCCAACACCGTGGGGGGAGTCCGCGGGGTGAGGGGTCTGGCGGCCGGTTCCGCGGGCCCGGCCCAGAAGATGTTGCCTGCTGCGCGGTGCCGGCGGCCGGCAGGATCGAGTGCCTGGTCGGAGATCACCACCTGCAGGTCCGTGAAACCCCAAATCCGACGTGAACTCAAGCCGCGCAGGCGGGCGACCACTCCGATGGGTCCGCGGCGCCACGGCCCGTCGAGGTAGGCGTAGTAGGCGTGGAACAGGGCGATGGTCGGCGGCGGCAGAGCGTTCAGGGCAGACATCACCGGCAACAGCATGCAATCAACTACCACCAGGTCGGCCGCACGCGAGGCGGCGACGGCGTCATCGACCAGAGTCCGGGTGGTGAAGAGCGCGAGGTAGCCCCACAACGTGGACGCGGTGCTCCTGTGTCTGCTGGACGACCACGACGGCGCGTTCGAGTAGGCGATGAATTCGAACCCGGCGGCCTCGACCTTGCGCCGCTGCTGTGCGTGGCCGAGAACGGTCACGTGGTGTCCGCGCCGGGCGAATTCCCGCCCGAGCGTGATGACCGGCGGGAAGTTTCCTCCCGCGTCGAAGGTCACGAACAGAATGCGGGCGGGCTGCGTCGGCGTCGGCACGGCCTGAGCTTATGCAGCCGCGAGTATCGCCGACACCATTCGAGATACCCGGCGCTGCGCTGTGCTCCTCGACAACGTGCGGTCGCGGCACAGCAGCTTCCAGGTGTACACATCGGTCGCCACCACCAGCATGTCGATGAGCTCGGTCCGTGCCGCAGCCGACCGGTCGGCCAGCTGCGGGGCGAAGACGGTACTCACCCACGCGCGGTGGGCCTGACGTTCGGACTCGGTGAGCTGGGCCGCGCGGCGGTCCCAACCCTCCTGACCCAGGAGCATGATCACCGCGTCTCCGTGGTCGTCGAAGTGGTCGAACAGCACCTCCAGAGCGGCCCGGACGTCGCCCGGAGGACTGGATCGGTGTGATCGGAGTTGTTCGGCGACGAACTCGGTGGCGGCATCCAGCAGACCATCACGGCTACCGAATTGGCGCAGGACGGTCTGCACACTCACGCCGGCGCGAGCGGCGACCTCAGGGAGCACAATCGTTGCGAACGGCTTCTCACCGGCGAGTGCGACGGTGGCCTCCAGTGCCCGCCGCCGGGTCAGACCGGCGGACTCGGCACGCGAACGCATGACGTAGTTTCGCGTCGTTTTCATCGAATCCGACGCTAACCGCAGAGTCATTTCGTGTCAACGTGCGCTACCTCGAAATGAGGGCCTCACATGCATCTCGCCCGGACCGCGAGTGCGGTCCGGGCGAGATCGGTTCTAACGGGGGTCAGCTGTAGAGATACTGCCCGCAGACGGGCCAAGCGCCGACGCCCTGCGAGGCGAGCACGTTCTCAGCCACTCGGATCTGCTCCTCACGGCTTGCGTCCGACGCAACGCCGACGCCGCCATTGGCCTCCCAGGTCGACTGGCTGAACTGCAGTCCGCCGTAGTAGCCGTTACCGGTGTTGATGGCCCAGTTCCCGCCGCTCTCGCATTGTGCGACGGCGTCCCAGTTGTGGGCACCCTCGGCCGAGGCAGTTGCTGCGAACGCACCCATCGGTGCGAGCGTCAGAGCTCCGGCGATCGCCGTGCGGGCGGCAAGCTTGCGCATGTTGGTCATGGTTCCTCCTCTGCCGCTTGCCCAGAACATCAGACGAGCGGGATCGTTGTATCCAGGACTTCCGTGTTGCCGTCTTCTACGACACGTTCAGCGACGTTACGTACTCGAAGCGTTGAGGTCACGTCCGGGTGTTGTGTACAACGTGCGCTTCGGGCACTTGATGATTCGTCGTCAATGCTGGTCAGATCGGTGTTCTCCAGGCGTTACAGGCCGGGGATCAAACCGAGAAATGTGATGGTCGACACGGGTCAAATGTGATGTGGCACATGCTCTGGGCGGGCGGATCACGCCTCAAACCTTGTCCGAGGCAACAAAAAACCCCGTCCGTACCCCTCGATGCGGACGGGGTCCTTCGTCCATCAGATCACTTGAGTTCTGCGCTCGTCTTTCCGAGAACTCGACGTGCGATGATCAGGTTCTGGATCTGCTGGGTTCCCTCGAAGATATCGAGGATCTTCGAATCGCGGGCCCATTTCTCCAAAAGGGAGCGTTCCGAATAGCCAAGGCTGCCCGCGAGTTCCACGGCCTTGGTGGTCACGTCGGTGACCGTACGCCCAGCCTTCGCCTTCGACATCGAAGCTTCTTTGGAGTTCGGCTCCTTGTTGTCGGCCATCCACGCTGCCCGCAGTGAATGCAGGTATGCGGCTTCGAAATCTGACTCCATCCGGATGAACTCTGCTGCAGCGGCGTGCTGGTTGTTGGCGGGCTTGTCGTAATCGATGTCCACGCCTGCTTCTTCGAGCAGTGTTCGGAGTTCCTCGAGCGCCGCCCGCGTCACACCGACCGCCATACCCGCGACCATCGGACGGGTGTTGTCGAAGGTCTGCATGACCCCGCCGAAACCCTTTTTGGTGTCCACTTCTGGTGATCCCAAGAGGTTTTCGGCCGGGACGCGGCAGTTCTCGAAACGGATCGCGGCAGTGTCGGAAGCCTTGATGCCGAGCTTGTGCTCGAGACGCTCGATCGTCACACCTTCGTGTTCACGGGGGACGACGAAGCTCTTGATCGCCGCACGGCCGGCGCTCTTGTCCACTGTGGCCCAAACGACGATGTGGTCGGCGCGGGATCCGGCTGTCACATAGATCTTTTCGCCGTTGATGATGTAGTCGTCGCCGTCCCGGGTCGCGGTGGTCGAGACCGCGGCAGAGTCGGAGCCGAAGCTGGGTTCGGTGATGGCCATCGATGCCCAGACCTTGCCGAACTTCTTGAGCTGCTCTTCGGAGGCGACGGCCGCGATGGCGGCGTTGCCCAACCCCTGATACGGAATCGACAGCATCAGACCGAGGTCGCCCCACGAGGTTTCCATCGTGTTGAGCACCGACTGCATGTTGCCGCCGTTGACGACTGCGCCTGCGGGCAGTTCTTTCTTGTTCTTCTGCTGGCTACGTCCGCCGTCGGCGCCGGCTCCGGCGGCTCCGGCTTCATTGAGTCCGTCGTACAGACTCGCCAGGGTGTCGAGCTCAACCGGGTAGTCGTGTTCGCGGAGGTCGTACTTACGAGAGATGGGCCGGAAGATCTGCGCCGCAGCCTGATGGGCCTGGTCGACCGTCTGGTGCAGCTTCCGGGGAAGTTCGAGATTGATTGCCATGGCTTGATGTCTTTCTGTGCAAGAGTGTCGGGTCGGATGGGGGAGCGGTCGTCAGATGACGACGATGCCCTCGCCGATGGCCGCACCGCGCAGATCGCGGAACCAGCGCTCGACCGGATGTTCCTTGGTGAAGCCGTGTCCGCCGAGCAATTGCACTCCGTCCGAACCGATTTGCATACCCTTGTCGGCGGTGAGCTTGCGGGCCAGCGCCGCTTCTCGGGCGAAAGACAGGCCCTGCTCGGCGCGGGCAGCGCCACGCAGGGTGACAAGCCGGATCGAATCGAGCTCGGTTGCCATGTTCGCGACCATGAATGCCACGGCCTGACGGTTGGAGATCGGCTCCCCGAACGCCTCACGCTCGTTCACATACGGGATGACGTAGTCGAGGACGGCATGGGCCGTACCGACTGCCAGCGAAGACCAACCGAGCCGGGCAAGCCGGACCACGTCGCGGTAGTCGGTGAAGGCGCTCTCGCCCTCTTCTTCACCAAGCAATGCGGTGGCGGGCACGGTCACGTCGGTGAGCAGCAGCCGACCGATGCCGGCGGCGCGCACACCCATGCCGGGATCTGCTTCCACGACAAGTCCTTTGGAATTCGACTCGACGATGAACAGAGCGGGGCGGCCATCGAGCTGTGCGCCGATGATGAACAGTTCCGAAGACGCCGCAGCGGGCACAAACGACTTCACGCCGTTGAGCCGGTATCCGCTGGGTACCCGGGTTGCCTTGGTCTGCAGCGACATTGCGTCGAACAGTGGGCGTGGCTCGGCGATGACGACGGCGGCCTGGGGCACGTTCTCGCCCGCGAAGTCCGGCAGGTAGGTCTTCTGCTGCGCGTCGCTGCCGAACTGGGTGAGCGTGGTGGCGACACCGCTGGGTGCCAGCAGCGGCAGTGCCAAGCCCATGTCGCCATAAGCCATCGCTTCGGCGACGAGCGAGTTGGTGACCACGCCACGCTCGGTGGCGGCGCCCTCGAACTCTTCGGGAACGTTGATCATCGTGATGCCGAGTTCGGCACTGCGAGCGAGGATCTCGGGCGGGGCTGCGGCTGCGGCGTCGGCGTCGTGGGCTGCCGGGCGCAAGATCTCGCCCGCGAACTCCTTGACGGTGTCCGCGATCATCTTCTGTTCGTCGTCGGGGAACAGGTTGAAGTAGTCCTTGGGGGTGGTGGACAGACGCTTCGCCTTGTCGCCACCCTGGGCGCGGGAGAAGGCGCGGGTTGCGGCGCCGATCGTCTTGAACCCCGTCTTGGTTCCCTCGTACGCGATGCGGTTCAGCGGCTCGCGGATCTTGTACTTGTCGGCGAAGTCGGAGCCGGTCACCGTGGTCAGGACTCGCATCGCTGCTCCGATGGCGCTACGGCGGTGGGGGTTCTTGCCCACAGCGGAGGTGTCGCGGGGCTCGGTATGAGTGCTCATTCTCACCAGCTTGTCTTCTACGTGTTGGGCGTGGGGTGTCGGTCGGAAGACCGCGTCTCACCGATCTTACCGGTCGGTAAGAAAGCGGACAGCACGGACCTTACTACTCAGTAAGGTCGGTTGTCACGTGCCCGTCCGGGCCGCCCGTCACAGATGGGTGCAACTACCAAGCGATTAGCAGTGCGAACTATTGTTTGCGCAGCTCACAGCGATGTTCTCCGGCCGTCATTCAATTGTTCTGAAAATGGTCCACGTCCAGCCGAAGCCCGGTCCCGTGCCATATCCTGCTCCTCATGACACAACCTCCTCCCGGGTATCCGGCACCGCCACCCCAGCCGCAGGGTGGCCCCTACAACGACACCTTCTACGCTTCGATCTTCGGCCAGGAACAAGGCCCGATGGGGTACCAGGACCTCGCCGGGCTTGTCCGCTCCGGACAGGTCAAGCCGGAGACGCAGGTGCGCACCCAGTCGAGCAACTGGTTCCCGGTTTCTCAGGTGCCCGGCCTGTTCTCGGACAAGGAATGGCTCACAGCCCTGCTGATCTCCGTATTCGTCGGCGGTCTCGGCATCGACCGCTTCTACCTCGGCTACACCGGCCTCGGTATCGCCAAGCTGCTCACCTGTGGTGGCCTCGGCATCTGGACACTCATCGACATAGTCTTGATCGCGATGCGCAAGCTCCCCGACTCCAACGGTGTCCCCCTGAAGTGATGGCTTGACGTGGCGGCCCCGCCCACCGCAGACCGGCGGCAGTCCGAACGAAATGTTCGGATTGCCGCCGGTCTCGGTCTGGGTGCGGTCGCCGCAGCGTTCCTGATCAGCCCAGCTCTCAGCACATCGGGGCCCACGCTGTGCCCGGTACGACTGGTCACCGGGCTGCCTTGCCCCGGTTGCGGGCTCACCCGTAGCTGGACGGCTGCCGCCCACGGCCAGTTCTCTGATGCCTTCGCCTACAACTTCTTCGGCCCGATCAGCCTTGCCGCGACCATGGTGTTCCTTGCGCTCGCCGGCGTACTGCTGGCGCGGCGACGATCGGTGGCCGGTCTCGCGCGAGCCGCCAGGCATCCCGTTCTCTGGGCGGTGGTCGCCCTGTGGATCGGGTACGGAATCGCGCGCGTCGTCGACCAGGTAGTCGGTGGTGGTCTGTTCCCCGACGTCTCGTGATCGGCTGCAGCCGTCACGTCAGGTCGAGCGCGTCCTCCCCGGGCAGGACAATGAAGTCGGTTGCGGGATCACTCATCTCGGACAACCGGCTGTAGTGCATCTTGAGGCCCGCGTCGCCGAGTAGGCCTTGGTGGATGGGGAAGGCCACCCTCGGCGAGACTGCGCGCAGATAGTCGATCGCCTCGCTGATCTTCATCCACGGCGCCATGGTCGGCATGGCCAGCACGTCCACCTCCACCTCTGGTACGAACAGCGAGTCCCCGGGGTGCATCAGTTGTGCCCGACCGGCATCGTCGCCCAACAGGTAGGCCACGTTGTCGATGGTGGGGATGTCGGGGTGGATCACCGCGTGGGTGCCGCCGGTGATGCGAGCCGTGAGCCCGCCGACGGCGAACTCGTCGCCCGGGCGGGCTGCTGTCCACGAGCCTGCGACGTCGTCGTCATTGAGCTGACGGGTGGTCTGCGGATCCGCGTACAACACCGCGCCGGGATTGCCGGCGACCAGGTCTGGCAACGCCGCGACATCAACGTGATCGGGGTGCTGGTGCGTGATCAGGATGGCGTCGAGCCCGGTGAGTCCGGTGAACCCGTGCGAGAAGTTGCCGGGATCGAAAAGGATTGTGGTGCCGTCGTGTTCGACCAAGATGCAGGAGTGCCCGAAGTGTGTGATCTGCATGGTGTCAGTATGCGCCGTCGCGCGGCCGCAGCGACGAGAGAACGGCCGTATGCAAGGCGCCGTTCGTGGCGATCGCACTCCCGCCGTGGGGGCCGGCCGTTCCGTCGAGCGAGGTGAACGTCCCGCCCGCCTCACGCACCAGGATGTCCAGTGGCGCTAGGTCCCACAAAGACACCTCCGGCTCCGCGGTGATGTCGACCGCGCCCTCGGCCACGAGGCAGTAGTTGTAGAAGTCGCCATAACCGCGTACCCGCCACACAGCGTCGGTCAAGGCGATGAACTGATCCCGGATCCCGCGGTCGCGCCACCCCGACAGGCTCGAGAACGCGAGGCTCGCCGCGTCGAGTTCGGTCACCTGCGACACCGTGATCGGCCGCGCCGAGCCGTCCGGACGCTGTGCGAACGCGCCCTCGCCGGCCGAAGCCCACCACCGGCGCGCGAGAGCGGGCGCGCTGATCACACCCACCTGCGGCACCCCGTCGACGAGGAGCGCGACCAGGGTGGCCCAGACCGGCACCCCGCGCACGAAGTTCTTTGTGCCGTCGATCGGATCGATCACCCACTGGCGACCGCTGATCTGCGCCTCGCCTCCGAACTCTTCACCGAGCACCGCGTCGTCGGGACGCAGGTCCGCGAGCCTCTCACGCAGCGTCGTCTCGACGGCGAGATCGGCGTCGGACACCGGGGTCAAATCGGGTTTGGAGTCGACGCGCAGATCCACCGCGCCGAAACGATCGATGGTGATGGCGTCGGCGGCGTCGGCCAGCGTCAGCGCCACCTCGAGGTCGGACTGCGTCGGCGAGGTCATGGACGCTAAAACTACAGACACCCGCTTGCCGGCCGTTGTCGCCAGGTCGTCCGGCTAACCTGATGACAACCGACAGGCGTGCCGCAAACGACCGGACCGGCGACCGCTTCCGACCCCAGGAGTGCGATTTTCATGTGGTTCTCGATCATCATCACGCTGATGCTCGCCGGGTTACTCGCGGTGCTGTTGATCCAGTGGCAACGCGGACGGTCTGGTGGCGCCGCTGCCCCTCGCGAGGGCAACGCCGCATTCACCGATCGGGTGCCCGGCACCCTCACGCTGACCGGTGTGGCGGACAAACCCGTCGAAGGTGACAAGAACAACCAGGCCTTCTGCACTGTCTCGGGCACGATCACCGGACCCGACACAGCCCCGACCGATGTCTATGGCCGGTTCGTGATGCCGATGTCGTCGGCGTGGCCGCAGATCGGCGATCAGGTCCCGGTCACCTACAAACCGGGTAAGGCCGAATCGACCTGGCAGATCGCCGGGTCGATCGGCGGTGGTCCGGGCACGTCGGGTCCGGACCTGCGTAAGCACTGATCCTCGAGAGTCCTGCTGCGGCGGTCGCCGCCACGGTCCCCGAGGACCGGTAGCCTGGGTGACCGTGCATCCAGACGTTTCAGCAGACCTCGACGCCCTCGACTCGACCCTCACCACAGTGGAGAAGGTGCTCGACCTCGAGGAGCTCCGGCGACGGATCGACGAACTCGAACACCAGGCCGCCGATCCGGAGCTGTGGAACAACCAGGAACACGCCCAGCAGGTCACCAGCGAGCTGTCCCACGCCCAGGGTGAGCTGCGGCGCGTCTCCGAGCTGAGGCAGCGACTGGAAGACGTGCCACTCCTCTACGAATTGGCCGAATCCGAGGAAGGCGCGTCCCAGACCGAGGCGATGGCCGACGCCGACGCCGAGCGCATCGCACTGCGGGCCGACATCGAGGCGATGGAGGTCAAGACGATGCTGGCGGGTGAATACGACCATCGTGACGCGCTGGTCAACATCCGATCCGGCGCCGGTGGCGTGGACGCCGCGGACTGGGCCGAGATGTTGATGCGCATGTACATCCGCTGGGCGGAGAAGCACAACTACAAGGTCGAGGTGTACGACACCTCCTACGCCGAAGAAGCCGGACTCAAGTCGGCCACCTTCGCGGTCAAGGGGCCGTACATGTACGGCACGTTGTCCATCGAGATGGGCACCCACCGGTTGGTGCGGATCAGTCCGTTCGACAACCAGGGTCGCAGGCAGACGTCGTTCGCGGAGGTCGAGGTGCTCCCTGTGGTGGAAACCACAGACCACATCGAGATCCCGGAAACCGAACTGCGCGTTGACGTTTACCGTTCATCCGGCCCTGGTGGACAGTCGGTGAACACCACGGACTCCGCTGTGCGTCTGACACACATTCCCACCGGTATCGTGGTGACCTGTCAGAACGAGAAGAGTCAGTTGCAGAACAAGGTAGCCGCCATGCGCGTGCTGCAGGCCAAGCTGCTCGAGCGCAAACGCAAGGAAGAACGCGCCGAGATGGACGCCCTCAAGGGAGACGGCGGATCCAGCTGGGGCAATCAGATGCGGTCATACGTACTGCATCCCTATCAAATGGTCAAAGACCTACGGACCGAGTTCGAGGTGAACAACCCCACCGCGGTTCTCGACGGCGACATCGACGGGTTCATAGAATCCGGTATTCGCTGGCGGATGGCACAGAACGCGTGAGGCCGCACAACGACTGACCGCACCACCCGCCTGAACCGGTGTCCACCGGCCGCGTGCTTCGAGTAGGCGCCGGACGGTATTGGCTCGATCCCAACACACGACCCGGAGGAGCAACCCGATTTGATGCAAGACCTCGTCGCGCTCGTGACCGCAGCGCCGGAAACCCCGGCCGGCACCAGCCGCTTCGTCCGATGGCTGTCCCTACAGGGACTCACCATCGTTCTCTGGGTGCTCGGCGCCCTGCTCGCGACCCGATTCATCCAGTGGGTGGTCGGACGGATCACCGCGCGCATCGACTCGCAGTTCACCGAATCCGATGCCCTCGTGCGCTCGGAAGCGATCAAGCATCGCCACTCGGTGGCGCAGATCCTCGCCTGGGCGGCGATTGCGATCGTCTACATCATCGCCGGCTTCAACGTCGTGCGGCAGTTCAACGTCCCCATCACCGGATTCGTCGCACCCGCGACAGTGCTCGGTGCGGCCCTCGGTTTCGGTGCGCAGCGCATCGTGCAGGACCTGCTGTCCGGATTCTTCATCATCACCGAGAAGCAGTACGGATTCGGAGACGTGGTCAGCCTGGCCATCGTCGGCGCGACCGAACCCGCCGAGGGGACGGTGGAGGACGTCACACTGCGCATCACCAAACTGCGCTCCGCCGATGGCGAGATGATCACCATCCCCAACGGCCAGATCGTCAAGGCCATCAACCTGTCGAAGGACTGGGCACGGTCGGTGGTCGACATCCCGTTGCCGATCGGTGCCGACATGAGCAAGGTGAACGACCTCATCGCCCAGATCGGACACCAGGCGTTCACCGACTCGCGCACCCGCAATCTGCTGCTCGATGAGCCGACCGCGATGGGCGTGATCGACATCGAGGTTGACACCATGACGGTCCGCATCGTCGCCCGCACCCTGCCAGGTAAACAATTCGAGGTGAGCCGCGACCTCCGCTCGCGCATCGTCCGGGCATTCGGTCGCGCCGGTATCGCACTGGCCCCGGGCAGCGTCATCGAAACCGATTCCGTGTCACCCGTCGCAGCCGAGGAGGGAAGCCGATGACCGACAACCAGCAGAACCCGGACAACGAGCCGTTGAACTCGGCGAACATCCCAGCCGGCAGTGCGCCCACGCCGGCCGCCACAGAGGCCGAGGACCGGCCAGCATGGTGGCACCGGATCCCGCGCACACTCTTCGGCGGCAGGGTTCGGACCACGACAGCAGCGTTGGTGCTGCTGTTCATCGGCGCGATGCTCCTGTACGGCCAGCGGTCGGAGTACTACAGCGAACTGGACAAGCAAGACGCTCAGGCGCAGACGAGCCAACAACAACCGGTGCGTACAACCACACCGCCGCCTCCGGAGACCACCGAGGAGACGACAACAACCGCTACGACGACCACACCCGAGACCACCGAGTCGTCCGTGGAGGTCGATCCACCCCTCGAGCTCGTCGACCATCGAGACCACGGTCCCCACGCAGACCGAGCAGCCCCGGGGCGGGCTGATCCCGGGATTGGAGATCCCCACCCCCAGCATCGCCAGGTGATCTGGGCCCCCGGGCCCGGGCAAGTCTGAGCCGGATGGCCAGGATCCGTGGTTACACTGGCAGACCGTGATCAGCGTCAAGAATGTGACGATGCAATACAAGGCATCGACCAGGCCCGCCTTGCGAGATCTTTCTCTCGAGGTGGACAAGGGCGATTTCGCGTTTCTCATCGGCCCCTCCGGATCAGGTAAATCCACCTTCTTCCGGCTCCTGTTGAAGGAAGACAAACCCACCTCGGGTGATGTGTATGTGGGCGATTTCCACGTGAACAAACTGCCGGGCAGACGCGTGCCGAAGCTTCGCCAGTCCATCGGATGTGTATTCCAGGACTTCCGGTTGCTGCAGCAGAAGTCGGTGGCCGAGAACGTCGCGTTTGCCCTCGAGGTGATCGGGAAGCCGAAGAGCACCGTGTCGAAGGTGGTTCCGGAAGTGCTCGAGTACGTCGGGCTGTCCGGCAAGGCGGACCGCATGCCTTACGAGCTGTCGGGCGGTGAGATGCAGCGTGTCGCCATCGCCCGCGCCATCGCCAACCGGCCGCTGCTGCTGCTCGCCGACGAGCCCACCGGCAACCTGGATCCCGACACGAGCCGGGAGATCGTCGAGGTGCTCGATCGGGTGAACCGACGCGGGACCACGGTGGTGATGGCAACACACGACCGCCAGATCGTCGATGCGATGCGGCGCCGTGTGCTCGAGTTCAGCAACGGCCGTCTCACCCGTGACGACGCCCATGGCGTCTACGGGCTCGGCGGCTGAGCCGACTCCGACCCTTCGACTTTCACCTACTTCTGTAGTCCCGACCGGGAGGACACCCGAACTCACATGCGCGCGAGTTTCATATTGAGCGAGGTCCTGAACGGACTGCGCCGCAACGTCACGATGACCATGGCGATGACCATCACCACGGCGATCACGCTGGGCATGTTCGGCGCCGGGTTGCTGGTGGTGCAGATGGCCGACAAGACCCAGGACATCTTCCTCGACCGGGTGGAGATGCAGATCTTCATCTCCGATCCGGTGACCGACGCCGACCCCGACTGCAAGGCAGCGCCATGTGCGCCGCTGCGTGAGCAGATCGAAGCTGCCCGTGGCGTGGAGTCGGTGCAGTACATCGACCGCGCCGAGGCGTTCAAAGACGCCAAGACCAAGACGTTTGCGAACAACCCGGACATCGCCGCCCTGGTGCGGGAGAACACTCTTCCCGCGTCGTTCAAGGTCAGGATGGCAGACCCGAACCAGTTCGGTGCTGTCCTCGATCAATTCAAGAACGCCGACGGAGTGGACGGCGTCCTCGATCAACGAGAGCTGGTCAAACGGATCTTCAGCGTCCTCGACGGGGCACGTAATGCTGCCTTCGCCATCGCGCTGGTGCAGGCGATCGCCGCGATCTTGTTGATCGCCAACACTGTTCAGGTGGCTGCCTACACCCGACGCACGGAAGTGGGCATCATGCGCCTGGTGGGTGCGACACGCTGGTACACCCAGCTGCCGTTCCTCCTCGAAGCAGTGGTCGCGACCGTGGTTGGTTCTCTGCTGGCCATCGCGGGACTATTCGGAGCCAAGGCGTTGTTCTTCGACCGGGCACTGCAAGACCTCTACGGGGTGAACATCCTGGCCAAGATCCAGACGGCCGACGTGCTGTTCGTGGCCCCGTGGCTGATCATCATCGGCGTGGTGCTCTCGAGCGTGACGGCATACGGCACTCTGCGGTACTACGTCCGCGAGTGACACCGCCGTTCTCGGCCGGTAGACAAATCACGCGACGTCCAGACGCAGCGTGTGTAGTGTGGCGTGGCTCGGTGAAATAGACAGCTCGGCGCACCACAAGCGCAAGAAGACGGGACGAAAGTAGGTGAATCGATGAAGGAAAAAGGTCGCAAGGCGATTGCGACGAACCGTAAGGCGCGGCACAACTACGCCATTCTCGACACCTACGAGGCGGGCGTCGCGTTGCTGGGCACCGAGGTGAAGAGCCTGCGCGATGGTAAGGCTTCACTGGTCGATGCCTTCGCCACCGTCGACAACGGTGAGGTGTGGTTGCGGGGCCTTCACATCCCGGAGTACGGCAACGGTTCGTGGACAAACCATGCTCCCCGCCGCAATCGCAAACTGCTTCTGCACCGCCGCGAGATCGATGGCCTGATCGGGAAGATTCGTGACGGCAACCTGACCCTGGTACCGCTGTCGATGTATTTCAGCGATGGCAAGGTCAAAGTTGAATTGGCACTGGCGCGCGGTAAACAGGCTCACGATAAACGGCATGATCTGGCCCGTCGCGACGCCGAACGCGAGGTCACTCGTGAATTGGGCCGGCGCGTCAAGGGAATGCGTTAAAAGGCGTAGCTCTTATTCGGCCGTCGGCTGAATTAGTTGGCGGCAGCCATCAATGGGTTTGTCCACAGTGATTCTTTTGCGATTTGTTCGTGGTCTCGTGCGCACCAGGTCCCGTCTGAATCGCCGATCGGGCGTTTAGTCGACTAATTATTGGCTATTCAGTCGAAAAAGTGGTTCGTCGTCCGGCGGGTGATCGGGCGCCGGCCGAGAGTCGCTCGGCCGCAAGCGGAACGAACTACCTCATCGCACGGTCCGCTAGGTCACCGGACCGTTTTGAGCGACGAAGATCACATTCATGGGTCTCGGTGGCTCAAACCTCAAGTGCTGAGCCGACGTGAACCGTTGCGTTCACCTGTCGCGCCCAGCAATTTGTGTGCGCGTGCCTTTCTCGCCGCGCGCCGTTCAATCGGATGACAGATGATCGCCATGTGTCATTTCTGGAAAGCCCTCGTTGATGCGGGTGGCCAATCGGCCGTTTTCGGGCACGTCGTAAAGAACATGTCGCCCTTTGTGGTGCGTGTCAAAACAGGAGCAACCGAGCATGAATCGAACGCGAGGCCACACCGGTGGCCTCACCTTTTCACCGGCCGGACGCCGTTTGCGGGGTTCTGTGCTGGGCGTTGCCGCTGTAGCGGCAGCGGCGATCTCGCTGACCGCCACACCGCAGGTCGCATCGGCCCGGCCGATCAGTGACTGTCCGGACCTGCACGTGGTGGTGGTGCCGGGCACGCTCGACTCGAGCGTCAACCGGGACCCGCACCAGCAGGCCGGAGTTCTGGCCCCCACGATCGAAGAAGCCGGGCGTGGGGTGCCACCAGGGGAAATGCAAACCACCTACGTTCCGTATCCGGCTGACTTCGGTTACACCGCCGACGGGACCACATACGCCGATTCCTCGGCGCGAGGAGTCGAGGCGACCAACGCCCAGATTCACCAGATCGGGGCGCAGTGCGGACCGGGCACCGACATCGCGATCGTCGGTTACAGCCAGGGCGCCGATATCGCACACAGGGTCGCCGCGGACATCGGCGAGAACCGTGGGCCCGTGGCGCCCGACCGGGTACGCGGCGTGTACCTGATCTCCGATCCCAACCGCGCCGCCGGTACGGGTCTCGTACCCGGGGCGCCGGGCCTTCGGGCGCCGCTCAACGGTGCTCGCACGTTGTCCGGTACCACTGAGGTCGCGGTCGGCGGCGGCATCGGGTCGGTTGGGTCGACCGGATTCGGCGCGCTCACCGGTCGGGTCGTATCTCTCTGTGAGACAGGCGACTTCGCATGCTCGATCCCCGAGGATGCACAGGTGGTCCGGACGGGCGCGAACATCGCCGAACAGATGCACATCGACACCACCGACCCGTCAGGCATTGCATCTGATCTCGGGAACGCACTCGTCCGTACCGCACTGCGGACCGGCGCGTACGTACTCGCCACGCCGGACTGGCTGTCGGGTTCGGAATCGCTCGGCCAGGCGGTGGAGAAGAACAGTGCTCCATCATCGGCCGTGCCCACCCCGGACGATCTGTCTGTCTCCGGAGTGCTCGGTTTCGTGGTGGATCTGCCCGTCTCCTGGGAGGCGAGACTCCAGTACGAGAGGGAGGCCGGCCTCCGCGACAATCTCGGGCTCGTGACGATGGCAACCGAACCCAGCTATTGGTACCCGGGGCCGAGTCATGTCAGCTATTTCGACCAGCCCGCCGATTCGTCGGGGCGTACGGGTTCGGAGTACGTGAGTACGTGGTTGCGGGAGTCGGCGGTGAACGACTCGCCGGCGGGCGACACCCCGGTGGCGTCCATCGATTCGACGGTCGAGCAAGCGTCGGTTTCGTTGGCCGATCAAACCCCGGACGCAGTCGAGATCGCAACCGCCGCCGTCGAGAGTGTGGGCGTGGTGGCACCGCAGCTTCCCGAGGTGGTCGACGTGGTGCTGGACTCGGCAAAGAAGGTGATCACCTCGCGCGACCCGCTCGCCGAGGCACTGGCAGTGATCGGTACATCCGTGCAGCCGGCCTGATCACAGCGCCCGAGAGGGTGACGACACTGCGGCTCGAATCGAAATGGGAATGATTCGGGCCGCAGTGCTTGTTACGATGTATGTCTGCCGTACTTCGGTGCGGTGGAACCTATCGAGGGGCTGAACGGTTTCGACTGCGTGCGTCAAGGTAGGGGAAGCGTGTCGGTGCAGGCTAGAGACCACCGTAAGCGTCATAGCAACCAATTAAGCGCCGATAAGAATCAGCGCGACTACGCCCTCGCTGCCTAAGCGACGGCTGGTCTGTCGGCCCGGGTGAGCTCTCGCCCCGGGTACCGGCATCATTCAGAGAGCTAACCGTTGCGGGCGGTCGCGGACCGCAATGGGACATCAAACAGCGACTGGGATCGTCATCTCGGCTTGTTCGCGTGACCGAGAGATCCGAGTAGAGGCTTAGCGAACTGCACACGGAGAAGCCCTGCTGAAACGGCGAAGGACCCGGGTTCGATTCCCGGCAGCTCCACCGTCAGATCACGGATACGGGGGAGAACCAAACAATGGTTCTCTCCCCGTTTCTGTGTCCAGGGCACAACCAATGAGGAGAGTACGACGATGACTCAGGTTCCGAACATCACTCTCAACGACGGAAACACCATTCCGCAGCTGGGCTTCGGTGTCTTCCAGATCAAACCCGAGGACACCGCCGATGCGGTCAAGACGGCACTCGACATCGGCTACCGGCACATCGACACCGCGGAGATGTACGGCAACGAAAAAGAGGTGGGCGAAGGCATTCGCGCCTCGGGCATCCCGCGCAACGAGATCTTCGTGACGAGCAAACTGAACAACTCGTTCCACGAGCCCGATGCGGCGCGTAAGGCGTTCGACACCACCTTGTCCGATCTCGGGTTCGACTACATCGACCTGTTCCTCATCCACTGGCCGCTGCCCACCCAGTACGGTGGCGATTACGTCTCCACCTGGAACACGATGATCGAGTTCGCGAAGTCGGGCCGTTCGAAGTCCGTGGGTGTGTCCAACTTCCAGGTAGAGCACCTCGAACGGCTCGCCAAGGAGACCGAACTGGTGCCGGCGGTCAATCAGATCGAGGTTCACCCGTATCTGACCAACGACACCGTGCGCAAGTACGGCAGGGATCACGGCATCGCGACCGAGGCCTGGTCACCGATCGCGCAGGGCAAGGTGCTCGACGATCCGGTGATCACCGACCTGGCTGCCGAGGTCAGCAACAGCCCGGCACAGGTTGTGTTGCGCTGGCACATTCAGCGCGGCGACATCATCTTCCCGAAGTCGGTGACCCCCAAGCGGGTGCAAGAGAACTTCGCGCTGTTCGACTTCGAGCTCGACAGCGACGCAGTTGCCAAGATCGACGCGCTCGACAAGGGCGAGGACGGTCGGGTCGGCCCGCATCCCGACACGTTCGATTACGTCGGCTGACCCCTCAGGCCGAAATTCGGTCGGCCGAAAATTCGCGCTGCGCACTTCGAGACGCTCCGGTTGCAACCGGGGCGTTTCGTCGTAGGTGGCGCGAACTTCGACTACAGGAAGCTGCGGACGAAGGTCAGAGCAGTCGACTGCCACGTCCAGACGTGGTCGAGCATGGCGTGACCGCCGCCCTCGATCGGCACGAACTCGGCGTCGACCCCACGCTCACGGAGTTGGGCGATGCCCTTTTCCGTCCGGGCCGGATACGTTCGCTGGTCGGCAGTCCCGTGCAGCGCCAAGACCCGTGCCTCACCGTGGATGTACTCCCAATCCGCGTGCTGCCACCACGGCGCCAAGGCGAGAACGCCGGCCACCCGCTTGTCGGCGGCGAGGTGCGCGGCAACCCTGCCGCCCATCGAATGCCCGACCAGGATCACCGGGGAATCCGGGTGCGCGTCGATGAGGCGGTCCAAGGCGGCCTGGGCCGGAGCGAGGGGACTGTTGTGCTGGCCGTTCCACCCGTGGACGTCGTAGACGGCCTGGTGAACCACCACTCGCGGAAGCGCACGCAGCGACAACGTGAACGGGTACATCCGCATCGGCGCGGGTTGGCGTCGGCTGAACGGCGTCGTGGAGTTGTCGGTGCCACCGGGCAACACCAAGACCGATGCCGCCACCGGCAAACCGGGTATCAGCATGTGCTGGGTGCCGGCGCCCCTGCCAGGCGGTCGTTGAGGTAGCTCAATGCGATCGGGACACCGGACGCGATGGTGGAGCCGTGGTCACCGGGGACGATCACCGTCTGTACCCGCGTTCCCTGTCGGCACCAGTGTGCAGCGGTGGCCAGCACCCGGGATGTGGGAGTGAGCTGGTCATCGGCACCCTGGTAGAGCAGCA
This sequence comes from Williamsia sp. DF01-3, assembly GCF_023051145.1. Lineage (NCBI taxonomy): Bacteria > Bacillati > Actinomycetota > Actinomycetes > Mycobacteriales > Nocardiaceae > Williamsia > Williamsia sp. DF01-3. The sequence continues at coordinate 4,086,062 of NZ_JALKFS010000005.1, read as the reverse complement.
CCGGCATCCGCGGCGCGCCTGGGAACATCTGGACGCTGTTGCGGTTGAGGGCATCGACACCGGCCTGGGTGTTGGCCAGGGTGCCCGAGTTGACCACGTCGGCGATCTTCATGTTGGCACCGGCATCGATGATCTGGTCGGTGCACGCGTTGCGGATCTGGTTGGCCAGCGCGATCCCCCGATCGTTCAGTTGCTCAGACAACGACACCTCGTTCGGGTACTCGCGTTCGAGGCCGAGGGAGGCTGCGAAGCCCAGGCCGAACAGCGGGTTCGGGGCCACCCCCAGCGTGCGGGCGATCGCTTCGAGGTTCACCGGTGTGCCACCCGCGGACAGACCGACGAGATCGAGTTCCGGGGCGTACGTGGGTGCCAACACCCCTGCGTAGGCAGTGGCCATGGCGCCACCCGAATACCCGGCCAGGACCGTGCGGGAATCGCCGACCCGGAATCCGGGGCTCGACTGGACGGCCCTGATGGAGTCCAGCGTGATGGTGCCGCCGAGGCGGGCCGCCCCGTATGCGCTGGTCGGTCCGAGGTGATCGGGAATGTTCACCGCGACTCCACGCGCCAGCGCCAGACCGATGAGTTGCTGCTCCTGCAAACCGCCACGGAAGATCTGATGCGACGGCGCGCACTGCGGCCCGAGCGAGTTGGTGAACGGCTGATACGACAGCAGGTCGTGGCGGGCCCCACCGTCGGGAACGATGACCGTCGTGACAGCGGCGATCGGCTCGCCCTGCGAATTGGTGCTGCGAAACAACACTTTCTGGGCACTGGATCCGGGGAACGGACTCGGCAGCGATTGCACTCGGAGCACGTCACCGTTGGCTGCACCCTCGATGCCCGCCGGCTCTGCATAGAACGGATCCGAATCGGTGGCAGGCATGAACGGGGCAGCGCTTGCGGGCGCAGCGGTGAACCCGATTGCAGCGGCGGTTGCGAAGACGGCGGCCGCGACCTTCACTCCCAGCCCACGCCAAAACAACGTGTGAACGCGCATTGATGTGCCTCCGTCACCCCGACCGAGGTCGTCCGCCCAGACGTTTGGAGCGGTGTTCGGGAGGAGTGTAACCCGCGCCAACCCCATGGCGACCGCGATCGGTGGCAGAATTCGGATGGTCCAGTCAAAGACGCCGAGGATTGTGACCGCCGCCCGCCGGCCGGTCGCAGACAACCGGAAGGATTTTCAATGGCTCACCCGCGTGCGGGGACCGTGGCACTACCGGAAGATCTGATTGATGTGTCGGCGGTGATCGACGCCTACTACTCGGAAAAGCCTGACCCGGAAAACCCGGCCCAGCAAGTCGTTTTCGGCACGTCGGGCCATCGCGGTTCCAGTCTCGACGGTGCGTTCAACGAGGACCACATCATCGCGACCACCCAGGCGATCGTCGAGTACCGCACCGTCGCCGGCATCACCGGACCGCTTTTCATCGCACGCGACACCCACGCGTTGTCGCTGCCCGCATGGCAGACGGCCATCGAAGTCCTGGTGGCCAACGACGTCCGTGTCCTGGTGGACAACAAAGACCGCTTCACTCCGACACCGGCGTTGAGTCATGCGATTCTCACGCACAACCGCGGCGGGGGACCGAGTGCCGATGGGATCGTCGTGACGCCGTCCCACAACCCGCCTCGCGACGGTGGCTTCAAGTACAACCCGCCCAACGGTGGCCCTGCCGACACCGACATCACCTCGCAGGTCGCCGCTCGCGCCAACGAGTTGTTGCAGAGCGGTCTGGGCAGCGTCAGACGAATCCCGTTCGAGCGGGCCAAGGAGTCCGAGTTCTACGGGACCTATGACTTCGGCGCCAATTACGTGGACGACCTCAATTCTGTGGTCGACATGGACATCATCAGGAACTCCGGTGTGCGTATCGGTGCCGATCCGATGGGTGGCGCGTCAGTTGGGTATTGGGCCGAGCTGGGTGCCCGTTACACGCTGGAACGACTGACTGTCGTCAATCCGATTGTGGACCCCACGTTCTCATTCATGACGCTCGACACCGACGGCAAGATCCGGATGGATTGCAGTTCCGCGAACGCGATGGCATCGCTGATCGACGCGCGGGATTCCTTCCAGATCGCCACCGGCAACGATGCCGACTCCGACCGGCACGGCATCGTCACGCCCGATGGTGGCCTGATGAATCCGAACCATTTTCTGGCGGTCGCCATCGACTACCTGTTCACCCACCGGCCCGATTGGCCGAAGGACGCGGCAGTGGGGAAGACTCTCGTGTCCTCGTCGATGATCGATCGGGTGGTCGCGGGGATTGGCCGGCAGCTCGTAGAGGTGCCGGTGGGTTTCAAGTGGTTTGTGCCCGGGCTGCTCGACGGTTCGGTCGGTTTCGGTGGTGAGGAAAGCGCGGGCGCGTCATTCCTGCGCAAGAACGGACAGGTGTGGACCACCGACAAGGACGGCATCATCATGGCGCTGCTGGCCTCGGAAATCCTTGCCGTCACCGGCATTTCACCGTCCGAACGGTATGCGCAGCTGGCCGAGCAATACGGCGGGTCGCCCGCGTACGCGCGTCGCGACGCCCCGGCCACCCGCGAGCAGAAAGCGGTGCTGGGGAAGCTGTCGGCCGAGCAGGTCGAGGCGACTGAGCTGGCCGGCGAGGAGATCACCGCAGTGCTCACCGAGGCGCCGGGTAACGGCGCGAAGATCGGTGGTCTGAAGGTGACCACCAAGAACGCCTGGTTTGCGGCTCGGCCTTCGGGTACCGAAGACGTGTACAAGATCTACGCCGAATCCTTCAACGGCGCAGACCATCTGGCTCAGGTTCAGAACGAGGCCCAGGAACTGGTGGACGGTGTGCTCGGATCGAGCTGAGAGACCAGACGCCGCACGGTCTTGTGCGCCCCGCTCCGGTTCGAACCGAAGCGCGACACGCAAGGCCGTGCGTGGCGGGGTCAGCCGCCCGCGGGCACCCCGATCGCGAATCCGACGAGATAGGTGGCGCCGGCTGCGAGGACACCGAAAAGCAGTTGCCGCAGCGCGCCTTTCCAGATCGGTCGGCCGGTGATCCGGGCAGCCAGCCCGCCGACCAGGATCAGGCCGACGGCACCCACGAGCAATCCTGCGGTGAGCGATTCGAACCCGAGCAGATAGGGGATCAGCGGGAGCACCGCGCCGATCGAGAACATCACGAACGACGAGACCGCGGCCACCTTCGGTGACGGCTTCTCATCGGGATCGACGCCGAGTTCCTGCGTCAGGTGCAGGCTCACGGCCTTGTCGGTGTCTTGGTGGATCTCGGCGGCCGCCGCCGTCGCGGTCTGCTCCGACATCCCCATGTCGATGAACGCCTCGACCAGCTCGTGCAGTTCTTCTCGAGGATGCTTGCGCATCTCCCGACGCTCGACGAGTACCTCGGCGTCCACCTGCTCGTTCTGGGTGGAGACCGAGGCGAACTCACCAAGGGCCATGGAGAACGCTCCGGCCACCAGCCCGGCGACTCCGCTGAGCACGATGGTGTGGCCACTGGCGCCTGACGCGCCGACACCGGCGACGAGGCTGATGTTGGTGACCAGGCCGTCCATCGCGCCGAATGTCGCGGCACGGAGTCGACCGCCTGCCACGTTGGCGTGGGTGTGCCCGACCTCTTCCACACCCACGTCAGCAGGATGCGGTGTCTGGTCCGGGGAACCTGGAATGGTCACCACGAGATGGTATCGGCCGACACCTGTAGAACTCTGCTTCGCACGTGTTCGAAGCTTCCTGATTTGCTAAGCGACCTCTCAGGCGGTGGTCGTTAGGCTGGTGCGCGTGTGGAGATACGTCGTGAGCGTGCCGGTGCGTATCGGCTTGGCGGCGGTATGGCTGATCGCCGGTGGCATCAAGGCGGTTGATCCCGACCAGTCCGAGATCGCGGTGAAGGCGTATCACCTGTTTCCGGATTCGACCGCGTACGCGGTGTCGCTGGTGCTACCCATGGCTGAAATCGCGTTGGGACTGCTGCTGTTGATCGGGTTGGCCGTACGTCCGGCGGCCATCGCCTCGGCGGTGTTGCTGGTGCTGCTGATCGCGGCCATCGTGTCGGTGTGGGCACGGGGCTACACGATCGACTGCGGTTGTTTCGGAGGCGGTGGGGAAGCCGATGTGTCGTGGCGTAACTACCTCACCGAGATCCTTCGGGATGTCGGGTTCCTGGCACTCGCAGCGTGGCTGATCGTTTTTCCGCGAAGCCACCTGGCGCTCGGCCCGGGCTCGCGACCGCGGGTGGCCCGCGACAACCACGACGATGGCTCCAACGACCCCGCGACGGCCGCGGGTGTAGATGATGAAATGGCAACCGAGGAAAAGCATTGAGTAGCAACAACAAACGGCCCGCTCCCAAGACGGCGAAGTCGAAGTACCAGCCCCAGGCGCAGTCGAGCACCACCACGTATGTGCTCGCCGGCCTCGCGGTGTTGGTGATCGCGGCGGTGGTCATCGGCGGCATCATCTGGAACAGCCAGCGCAACAAGGGCGGTGCCGACAGCGCCGTGTTGTCCAACTCTGCGACCTTCGTGGTGGGCAGCCCCACGGCTCCGCACACCATCGACATGTTCGAGGACTTCCAGTGCCCGGCGTGCGCCAGCGTGGAGAAGCAATCCGGCCAGACCATCACCGACGCGGTCAACAGCGGGCAGCTGCAGGTGCGGTTCCACATGCTGACCTTCCTCAACGAGCAGTCGGGGTCGGGTGACTACAGCTCTCGGGCAGCGGGCGCGATGAAGTGCGTGGCCGACGCCGAGAACCAGGACGTGAAACTTGCGTTCCACTCCAAGCTCTTCGCGGTGCAGCCGAAGGAGGGCGGCGACGACCACGACAACCAGACGCTGGCCGGGTTCGCCAAGGAAGTCGGCGCATCGGATGCCACCCAGCAGTGCATCGCCGACGGCACTCAGGTCCAGGCTGCCGAGTCCATCGCCGACGAGTCTCAGACGCAGCTTGCCAAGGCGCTCGACGGTCAGGTCGGAACTCCCAGTGTGTTGCAGGACGGCAAGAAGGTCACCATCACCAACGGAACCGGCTGGGTCGATCAGATCCTCGGTGGCGCAAACAACTGACAACATCGCACCCCGGTGAACGTGGGGGAGAACCCGGCCGAAGTCGCCGCTACAGCGGATTTGGCCGGGTTCGCGCCGATGGTGTAATTTCGATCGAGCACGCAGCACCAGGGCAAACAACCTGGCGTGGGGTGCAAAAACCGAATACGGGGCTATGGCGCAGCTGGTAGCGCACCACACTGGCAGTGTGGGGGTCAGGGGTTCGAGTCCCCTTAGCTCCACCGTTGAAGCAAGATGATCCACCTGTCCACGACATACGTCGGCAGGTGGATTGTTCGTTTGTGGGCCGTCCGAAGCCCACCAGTAACAACTTTGCGATCATGAACGAGGAATCAAAGAAGACATTCGCTCGTGAAAGGACCGCGCTGCTGTGTACCTGCCGAAGAGATCTGGGCAACCGGGTCGGGTGTTCCTCATCGCGGCGGCGATACTGCTCGTCGTGGCTGCGGCGTTCGCGTTCTGGCCGGTGGACAACTCGCAGGGCACGGGGTGCGGGAGCTGGGCGCTGAAAGACGATTCGTCGGCGGCGGCAAAGGACTCCGAGTTCAACCTGGGCGACACCACCAAGGACTTGACCCGGGCACTCGCCGATCGCTACCTCGGTGACAACTCCGCCAACAGTCTCGGGCTCGGCGACAACACCAGCCAGGTGCAAGCGTGCGAGTCCGCGCGCGGAGACCAGACCAACGAAGTCGTGATCTTCGGATTGGCCGGAGCGGCGGCACTTGTTGTCGGTTTGATCCGGCGGTATCAACCGTCACGGGCCACCTGACACGGTGGACGGTTCGCGCCCGAAAGTCGGAGGTTTGTGACTTCGCCCAAATGAACATCGTGCCCGGTCATACTGAGCCGATGAGCGATCTGGGGCGATGACCGGCCTGTCCGACGCCAAGGCGGCCATGGCGCGCGACGAATGGGCCGCCGCGCTGGATCTGCTCGCCCACGAGACTTCCTCCGAGGCCGATGAGGCCCGCGCAGTGGCGCACTACGGAAACGGCGAGTTCGAAGTTGCTGTCGGCGTGTGGGAGTCGTTGTACGAGCGTCGACGCGATGCAGGCGAGCATGCGGGCGCGGGCTGGGCTGCAGCACATGTGGCACTCCACCTTCTGGTCGACACCGGCTTGATGGCACCGGTTCGCGGCTGGGTCGCGCGAGCCGAGCGCGAGCTCGTGGGGCTCGGTGAGGTGCCGGCTCACGCGTTGCTCGCGATGGTGAGAACGTACGAACGTTTCATGTGCGGTGACCCGGACGGAGCACGTCAGCAAGCTCAACGATCAATGGAACTCGGTGCACAGCTGGACGTCTCGCCTGCCGTACTCCTCGGGCAGGTGGCGACCGCGCGTCTGCTCATCGCTGACGGCGAGGTGGAAACGGGCCTCGCCATTCTCGACGATGCTGCACTGCAGCTCATGTCGGGCGCCGTGGATCCGTTCACCACGGGGATGCTCTACTGCGAACTCATCTGCGCCGCGCAGGGGTTGCTCGCCTACGACCGGGCCCGCGAATGGACCGACGTCATGGACCACTGGCGCCACGGTCACGCGTACGGGGGCTTACATGGGCGGTGCCGCGTGCACCGCGCCGAACTATTGCGAGTCAGCGGCCCCGGCGCCGCGGCCGAACGCGAGGCGCTCGCGGCCTGTGACGAACTCCGTCCCTGGATGCGTCGCGAATTCGGTTGGCCGCTGGTCGAACTCGGCAACATCAGGCTCCGCCTCGGTGATCTGGCCGGCGCGGAGGATGCGTTCTTGGAGGCGCATCGACGGGCATGGCCGTCGCTGCCGGGCCTCGCGCTGTTGCGGCTGGAGCAGGGTGAGATCGGTGCGGCGACGGAACTCATCGCTGACGCCGTGAACAACCCGCCGGATCTGCCGTGGAAGGAACGGCCGCCGTTCGGAGACCTGCGGCTCGTACCGTTACTCGACGCCCAGTCCGAGATCGCCTACGCCGGTGGCGACGCCGCTACGGCAACGCTGGCAGCCGCGCGCCTGCGCAGTATCAGCGAACGGTTCGTCGGTCAGGGTCTCGCCGCCTGTGCGGCGCTGGCCACAGCTCGGGCACACCTGTTGGCCGGCATCCCGGAGCTCGCCGTCGGCGAAGCCGACATCGCCGTCGTGCAGTGGTGTGAGCTGGACGCACCCTATGAGGCGGCCGTTGCCCGCGTGGTGCTGGGGACTGCCTGTGCAGCTGCGGGCGACACGGTGCGAAGTCGTCTCGACTGGCAGGCTGCTCACGCCGAGTTCGAGTCGTTCGGAGCGGTCAGGCGGGCGGCAGAAGTGGCCGCGCTGCTGGCCGGGGACTCCTCGGCGACGACGACGGAACCCATGACGGCGACGATGACGTGGACCGGTGACCGGTGGCAACTCGCGTTCCGCCACGCCGAGACGATTCTCGCCGACCTCAGAGGCCTCCGATACTTGGCGACATTGCTGTCGCGGCCCGGTCACGAGTTCCGGGCGATGGACCTGTGTGGTGGCCACGAGGTTGCCGATCCGGCCCCCATCATCGATGAACAGGCCCGTGCCGCGTATCGCCGGCGACTGGACGAAGTCGACCAGGACATCGAGGAGGCGGAGCACAACAACGACATCGCGCGCATCGATCTGGCGCACCGCGACCGCGAGTTCCTGCTCGCCGAATTGAGTGGCGCGGTCGGTCTCGGCGGACGACTGCGTCACACCGGTGGGGCCGCTGAACGAGCCCGGACCAGCGTCACCAGGTCATTGCGGTATGCGCTCGACCGTCTCGCCGAGCACGACCCCGTGCTGGGCGACCACCTCAAGAAGACCGTACGGACCGGAAGCTGCTGCAGTTACTCACCGGACACCGTTGCGCCGATCACGTGGACGGTGCTTCGTTGAGTGGTCAGTTTTACGAAGTCTCGATCTAGGGCGTCGCAGCGGCCAGCTTGGTGAGCATGTGATCCATCACCGCCCCGTGCTTGACCTGCGGGCTGAACATGACAACCTCTGTGTCACGCACAACGCGTACCGAGTGTCCCGGTGGCCAGTAGTACACATCGCCGCCGACGCACGTCTCGGCAGCGCCGTCGGTGAAGCTGACGATTACCTCGCCGGAGATCAGGTAACCCCAGTGGGGTGAGTGGCAAGCGTCGTCGGCCAGACCTTCGAGTAGCGGCGCGATGTCGGTCCCCGCGCCCAGGCTGAAATACTCTGCGCCCACGGGCCCGGCGGACGCCGACCCGAAATCGGGCAACTGACGTGCCTTGGCCCCGGGCACATCGATCTTGACCGGGATCTCATTCTTGGTGATGTGCATAACGACTCCTGACGAAGTGGTGGATTGGCTTTCATCAAGTGAGGCGTGACAAGTGGTTGTCACAATGCGACAACCACAAACGCCTTGACCCCGGCGATAGTGTCCGACATATGGACAGCAATGCGGGAAGGCCCCGACGTATCGACTCGTTCAAGCTCTTGTCGTTCGCTTCGCACATCGACGACAACACGATCGAGCAGGCGAAAGAGACCGCGTCGATGCCGTTTGTCCACCCACACGTCGCCCTCATGCCAGATGCCCACTCCGGCAAGGGTTCTGCCGTGGGAACTGTCATCCCCACCGTCGACGCGGTGATCCCCGCAGCAGTCGGCGTCGACATCGGCTGCGGAATGATCGCACTGCGAACCCGATACAGCGAGGACGACCTCGCCGGCCGTGATCTGTCGGTGCTGCGGGCATCGATCGAATCGGCCATCCCGCTGTCGCCGGGTAACTACAACCGCTCGCTGGACCGGTTCCCGTTCACCGCGCAACGGGTGGCGTCGCTGGCCGCGGACGCCGCGAGCCATCGCGTGGACCTGTCCCACTCACCCAAGTGGCGTGAGCAACTCGGCTCGCTCGGGGGCGGCAATCACTTCATCGAGTTGTGCATCGACAACGTCGGCGGCGTCTGGCTGTTTCTCCACTCGGGTTCGCGGGGCGTCGGCAACAAGATCGCCCAGAAGCACATCAAGATCGCTCAGAAGTTGTGCAAGCAATGGCATATCGGGTTACCCAACGCCGATCTCGCCTACCTGCCGGCGCGGACACCGCACTTCGACGCATACCTGACCGACCTGTCGTGGGCCCAGCGATTCGCGTTCGAGAACCGCGCGGAGATGATGGATCGCTTCCGACAGGTGTTCGCGCAGTGGATCGGACACGACGGCGACCCTGCCGACATCGAGACGGACTCGGTGAACTGCCACCACAACTACACCGTTCAGGAACGCCACGCGGGTAAGGACGTGTGGCTCACCCGCAAGGGGCCATCGACGCACACGAGGGTGTGCGTGGTGTGATCCCCGGTTCCATGGGCACCCGCTCATATGTCGTGCGCGGCAAGGGAAATTCGGCGGGCTTGTGCTCGGCTCCGCACGGGGCCGGTCGCCGGTTCTCCCGCACCGAAGCCAAGCGCCGGTTCACCGAGGCAGATCTGGACAAGGCGATGGTCGGCATCGAATACCGGCACGGACCCGACTGGATCGACGAGATCCCGGCGGCCTACAAGGACATCGACGTTGTCATGCGTGACGCGCAGGAGCTCGTGGACATCGAGTTCGAACTGCGTCAGGTACTCAACGTCAAGGGAACCTGAGTCCGCGGGGTGGTTCACTGTTTCGGATCCCGGTCCGCGGCGGCAGCGTCATCGCGTTCGCCTTCGAGCAGGCGCATCACCCTCGCGGCGCTCACGCCGTGCACCACCACCGACAGCACGATCGTGAAAGACAGTGTGGCCCAGAGCATGTTCGCCTGTGGCAGGTCGGTTTCGGCGACCGCGTAGGCGAGGTAGTAGATCGAGCCGATGCCCCGGACCCCGAAGAATGCGGTGGCCCTGCGTTCTTTGGGGCCGAGGTCGGCGCAACCCTGCAGCGACAGCCAACCGACCACGGGTCGGATGACAAACACCAGGGCCACACCCACCAAGACGCCGCCCCAGGTCAGTTCGGCCAGCAGCCCGGACGTGAGGGCAGCGCCCACGAGAAGCAGCACAACCAATGTCAGAACGTGCTCGAGTTGTTCGATGAGACTGTGCATCTCCTCGTGGTAACCGCTGGACCGTTCGACGTTGCGGATGGCCAGGGCGCACGCGAACACGGCCAGGAAGCCGTAACCGCCGACGAGCTCGGTGAGGCCGTACACCGCGAAAGTAGCGGCGAGTGCGACGATCGGCTCACCGCGATCGGCCAGCCGCGCGTGTTTGATCGGGAAGCGGAAGAATCCGCGGCCGAGCAGGTTCCCGGCGAACCAACCGACCAGACCACCGATCACGATCTTGCCGACCAGGTCCCACGCCAGCCACGTCACGATCCAGTCCTCGATCGGGCCCTTGGTCGCCAGAAATATCGCCAAATACACGAACGGGAATGCGAGTGCGTCGTTCAGGCCTGCCTCAGATGTCAGCGCGAATCGAACCTCATCGTCTTCCTGGTGGGAGCCCTCGCCAGAGGTCGGTCCCTCCACTTGGACGTCCGAGGCCAACACCGGATCGGTCGGCGCCAGGGCGGCTCCAAGCAAAACCGCTGCGGCGGGGGTGAGCGCAGCAGCCCACCAACCGAGTACCGCGACCCCCGCGATGCACAGCGGCATCGCGATGAACAGCAGGCGCCAGGTGGAACTCCAGGTGCGCCAGTTGAGTGGTCGATCGATGGCCAGTCCCACGCCCATCAATGCCACGATGACACAAGCCTCGGTGAGGTACTGGGTCACGGCCGGATGGGAGAGAGGGGAGACCGGATCGGTTCCGGTGTCCCCGACGATGAGTCCCGTTATTGCGCCGATGGCGAGGACGATCATCGGGGCCGACAAGGCGCGGTCTCGGAAAAGTCGGGGAACGGTCGCAGCGAGTAGCAGCGCGACGCCGGCCGACACGTAGGCGATTTCGACGTTCAGCGGAGGCATCCCGGGGTGTGTGGTCTGACCATGACCACTTCGTACCCCGAAGTGCCGGTACCGAACCTCAGTACCGGACCCGAGCGACGGATCGGATGGGCGAGATCACGCCTCGGCGTGGATTTGCGACCTCAGCCGCAGGATCCCGTCGCGGAGGCGGGTCTTGAGAGTTGGCACCAAGATGCCGAGACGCTTCGCGGTCTCTCCGTGTGTCAGGTTGGCGAAGTACACCATGTCGATGCTCTGACGCTGGCGACTCGACAGCTTGCTGAGATGCCGCCGGATCTGAAGGTGCTCCTCGCGCAGCAGGAGGGGTTCATCGGCTCCGCCCTGCGGGATGTCGACCGAGAACATCGCGAGAACCGCGGTCTTCTTGCGTAGCCGTTCCTCTGCCCGCACCCGGTCGATCGCCCGCCGGTGGCAGATCATCATGAGCCAGGACAGCGGTCTACCCATCTCGGGCTGGTACTGACCGGCCTTCTGCCATACCTCGATGTAGACCTCTTGCAGGGTTTCCTCGGCGTATCCGAGATCCCGGACGGTCTTGTAGATCAACCCGAACAATCGTGCTCGGGTGGTGTCGTGCAATCGCCGAAACGCCGCTTCGTCTCCCTTGGAGACACGCTGGAGAAGTTGACCGAGGTCGACCTCTGACTCCGTCTCGGGTGCGTCGGTCATATTTCCATATAGGGACATGTTCTCAGTCCGTTACAGTCGCAGCTGTCCATCGCCCGGCCCCGAGACGGGTTTGAATTGTGAGTGGAGATGTCGAGCAAGGGCTTTCGCGTACCGCTGGTACACGCGCGGCCCGGTGTAGCCGGTGCTACTCGTCAGTAGAAGTGGATTCGACCGACCGGAACGTCGCTCTCAATCGTGTTTGGCGACGCAATTCGGATTGATGCAGTGCGGATCCGTCTTGGTCTTGTGAGTGTCGCCCCCGAAGGTTCGGAACTCCTTCACCTCGACCTCCATCTGCTGGCCGCAGGCTGGACAATGGTGAATCACTGGTTTGCTATACGTTTTCGTTGCCATACCCCACGGTAAGACTGTGATGTAGCTCACGTCTAGGCCCAATCGGCGGACAGTTTCGCGGTAACCGCTTGTTTGTCGGCAGGGTGGGCCGGGTATCCGGGTCGACGAGTGCAGAACGCGCCAAAAGCACACGTGCACAACGCTTTGACCGGAAGGTTGCAATGGCAAACGAACTGAGTGGGCAGAAGATCGCATTCTTGGTGGCGCCGGAGGGCGTCGAACAGGTTGAACTCACCGAACCCTGGGACGCGGTGGAGAAAGCGGGCGGTACACCGTCTCTGGTTTCCCTCGAATCAGGACAGATCCAGGCCTTCAATCATCTCGACAAAGCTGATCAATTCCCCGTCGACAAGGTGGTAGCCGAGGTCCCCTCTGCGGACTTCGACGCGTTGGTCCTGCCGGGCGGTGTCGCCAATCCTGACAATCTGCGGATGAACGACGAAGCCGTCAAGTTCATCTCCGGTTTCTTCACCGAGGGCAAACCTGTTGCCGCCATCTGCCATGCCCCGTGGACGCTCATCGAGGCCGGTGTGGTGTCCGACCGCAAGCTGACATCGTGGCCCAGCCTGCGCACCGACATCACCAACGCCGGTGGCCAATGGACCGATGAGGAAGTGGTTGTCGACAACGCCGGTTCGAACACGCTGATCACCAGTCGTAAGCCGGACGATCTACCCGCATTCTGTGAGGCACTGATCCGGGAGTTCGCCGCCGACAACAGGTGACATCGGGCATCATCACCCTGAAGTTAGGGGAACCGTGCGAACACCCACGAAGACCGCGGATTTGCTGACCCTCATGGGGAGCGCGAACAACACGGCCAACGTCATCATGCAATTGGCGATGGCGCCTGTTGGCCACGGCGTGCGTGAAAGTCGGGTCGACTCCGGGAATGTCTTCATGCATCCCGTGAAGCGGGCACGGACAACCTTTTCATTTCTTGCGGTCGCGTTGATGGGGGACGACGAGGACAAGGAGTTCGTGCGGGAGAAACTTCGATCCGTTCATCGCCAAGTGGTGTCCACGAAAACCAGTCCCGTGAAATACAGCGCGAATGACCCACGCCTGCAACTCTGGGTTGCTGCGTGCCTGTACCGCTGGTTCGTCGACCAATACGAGTTCCTGTACGGACCCATACCTCCTGGCCAGGCTGATGCCATTTACCAGGACGCCGCCACATTGGCGACAACTCTCAATGTGCGACCGCACATGTGGCCGGCCGACCGAGAACAGTTCGAGCGCTACTGGGAGGAGCAGCTCGGGTCGATCCACATCGACCCTGCGGTGCGCGAGCATCTGCTGGCCATCGCGGACCTCAGTTTCCTACGAGGTCACGTGGGTCCGGTGGGCACCTTGCTTCACTTGACGCTGGGAAAGCCCTACCTGTTCATGACCACAGGTAGCCTGCCCCAGCCGTTCCGTGACGAGATGGGCTTTCGGTGGTCGCCCGCGCAGCAGCGTGCCTTTGACGACATCCGGCGGATGGTGGCAGTGGTCGACCGTGTCGCGCCCGTGCTGAAGCTGATGATGCGGGCGCAAGTGTTCGACGTGCGGCTGCGGCGACGCGCTGGGATCCGGGTGTTCTGAGGTGCCGGCAGCCAGGCATGCTGGGTGACATGAGCGCACACCCGATGTTTCCGCTGGGAATGACGCTGCTGCCCGGCGAACCGTTGAGCTTGCAGGTGTTCGAACCTCGCTACCGGACGATGGTCGCCGACTGCACGTCCGCGGACGGCGACAACACCTTTGGCGTCGTCCTGATCGCTCGAGGCCACGAGGTGGGCGGCGGCGAAGAACGCGTGGACGTCGGCACACTTGCCTCCATCGAGGAATGCAGTCCACGTCCCGACGGCCGCTATCACCTGTCGTGCGTGGGTACCGAACGATTCCGGGTGAGGTCGTGGCTGCCCGACAACCCGTATCCGAAGGCCGACATCGAGCTGTGGCCGACGCCGCAGACCGATGAGCTGAACCTCGACCTCCAGCCGGTGGTCCACCGACTCGACTCGTTGGCCGAAGCGCTGATGCGGATCCGGGGAATCGCGGTCGGCGACCGCCTCATCGAACCGCTCGACAACGACGAGACGGTGGAGACGAAAGTTTACGGCACCGCTGTGCGACTGGGCCTCGGCCCGGCCGATCGACTGCGCATTCTGTCGGCCCCGACGACTGCAGAGCGTATCGATGCACTCTGCCAGGCCCTCGACGACCTGATCGCGGTCATCGAGTTCTCAGGACTGCCGAGTAATTGACCGCCCGAGTAGCGGTGGTCAGCTCGATCCGGAGCTTGCCGCGACAAGGATGACAAAGCCGATGACCCCGATCACCGAGATCGCGATCCCGATCCAGCCGAGGATCTGTCCGGCCTGCGCCATGCCCTTGCCGTTCTGCGTTCCCTGAGACTGGTCGATCTCTTTGATCGCCTTGTTGCCGAAGATCACCGCGGGAATGCTGACCAGGCCGCACACGAGCACAAATGCACCGATGCCCAGCACCAGCGAGATCACCGCACTGGTGTTGGTCTGGGCGACGGGGGTGTACGGATACCCCGCGGGGTTGTATCCAGGCACCTGGCCGTAACCCGGCTGGCCGTAGCCCTGCTGCCCATAGGTCGGTTGCCCGTAGCCCTGCTGGCCGTAGTCGGGCTGGCCGTAACCCGATTGCCCGTAGTCGGGCTGGCCGAATCCGGGCTGCTGGTAGCCGAATCCGGGGTCCGCGGGCGGCGGATTGTCGCCGGCGCCCGGATCCTGTTTGCGCAGCGGATCGTTGGAGGGCGGCTCGTACGGCGGGGGATAGGTCATGCCGTCACCTTTCAGGCTCGACTGGGGCGCTCGGGCTCAGCTGGAGTTGGTCAGGCAGCGGCCCGATTCGTGTGCCGAGTGTATCCGGCTAGCGCCCGGGTGTGGCGGTGGATTCCTCGCCGCCTTCGGTCAGTGCGGCCGGAGCCGGGTCGGCGCCGGACAGGGCGCGGTACTCACCGTCGCGCAGGGCAAACCCGTTGAGTGATCGGGTGTTCAGGCAGTACAGGCCGGAGTCGTCGTTCAGACATTGGAAGGTGCCGACGGACATGGTGGAGCCGGTGGGCAACACGGAGCCCCGAACCCACACCCACGGTGTGTCGGCACAGGTCCCCTGGGTGGGGGTGTCGGTGAGGACAACATAGTCGGCCTCCCAGTTGCAGTAGTCGCGGGTGGTCGTGGAGCTGCCGGCGGGGTTGGTGGGTTCGCACGCAAGGGTCGGCCGGTCACGCTGCACGGTGGAGCAGTTGACCGCACCGTCTGCGGTCGCGAAATGAAACTGCGAGGTGTCCTCTATCGGACCGTCCTGTGTCTGCGCGGCCTGGTGATACAAGCTGTTGTCGACGCGGGGCGCGGTGCTGATCGCGGTGGCCACGGTGAAGCCCTGTGACCGCCCGGCCGTGGTGCTCCGTGTGGTCGTGGTGGTGGAGGTCGCCGATTGCTCGGTGGACAACTCGTCGGTCGGCGGCAGTTCCGTGCGGGTGGGGCCGTCCTCCGGAAGGCAGCCGCCGAGCACCGCCGCGGTCGCGACGGCTGCGATGGCCGCGGCGATCGATCTGTTCCTCATGTCCGTACCCTTACCCGTGTGTCGACACCCAAGATCGTGCTGTTCTACGTCTTCACGCCGCTGGCCGATCCAGAGGCAATCCGCCTATGGCAGCAAACTTTATGCGAGTCGGCAGGCGTGACGGGCCGGATCATCATCTCCGAGCACGGCATCAACAGCACCGTCGGCGGCGACATCACCGCGGTGAAGCGCTACGTCCGCGGCACCCGGGCGTATCCGGCGTTCAAGAATGCAGACATCAAGTGGTCCGACGGCGCCGGGGACGATTTTCCTCGCCTCAGTGTCAAGGTGCGTCCGGAGATCGTCACATTCGGGGCGCCGGACGAAGTGCGGGTCGACGACGGTGGCGTCGTCGGCGGCGGTGCGCACCTCACGGCTGAGGCTCTCCATCAGCTGGTCGCGGACCGCGGTGACGACGTCGTGTTCTTCGATGGTCGAAACGCGATCGAGGCGCAGATCGGTCGTTTCCGCGACGCGGTGGTGCCACCGACGCAGACCACCCGCGACTTCCTGGAGGTCATCGAGCGCGGTGACTACGACCACCTCAAGGACAAGCCCGTGGTCACGTACTGCACCGGCGGTGTGCGGTGCGAGGTGCTGTCGGTGTTGATGCGCAACCGCGGGTTCGGTGAGGTCTATCAACTGGACGGTGGAATCGTCCGGTACGGCGAACAATTCGGCGATGACGGCTTGTGGGAGGGCTCGCTCTACGTCTTCGACAAGCGGATGAGCGTCGACTTCTCTGACCATGCCAAGGTCATCGGACATTGCGCGCAGTGTGGCGCAGCCACCAAGAACGTTGCCAACTATCCCGACGCCGACGGCAGAGACCTCGTTGTCGTCTGCCCCGACTGCGTCGCCGGACCGGAGCGATGAAGACCGTTCCTGTTCTGATAGTCGCGGGGTTCCTGGGTTCGGGCAAGACAACTCTGCTCAACCACCTTCTCCGCAACCGTGCCGGTCTGCGAATCGGGGTGGTGGTCAACGACTTCGGAGCAGTGAACATCGACGCGATGCTGGTGGCGGGTCAGGTCGACGGCACGGTGGCGCTCGGCAATGGCTGCATGTGCTGCACGGTCGACGACGAGGGACTCGAGGCAACCTTTGCCGCGCTGACCACTCCGCGCGCCGCTCTGGACCTGATCGTGGTGGAGGCGAGCGGCCTGGCCGAGCCGCGCAATCTGGTGCGGATGGTCGCGGCGAGCACTCATCCGCGAACCGAGTACGGCGGTCTTGTCTACCTTGTCGATGCGGCGAACTATGAGGCCACACGGGAGCGTCATCCGCAGATCGATCAGCATGTGGCGCTCGCCGACATGATCGTGATGAACAAGGTGGACCTGGCCGAGCAATCGTCTGTCGACGCCGTGCGCGACCGACTACGCGAGCGAAACGCCACGGCGCCGATCGTCGCGACCAGCGACTCCGCGATTGACATAGGGCTGCTGTTGGATGCTGACGACAAGCCCGTGGATGACAAGGCTCCGCGGCAGCTGGGTCTCGACGAGCTGCTGCTGGCCGAGGATCCGGGCGGCGCAGACGGCAGCGAGGAGCATTGCGGTCATCTGCACCACGACTACCAGTCGGTGTCCGTGACCGAGAGCGCCCCGATGAACCCGCGGGCGCTGTCGGCCTTTCTCGAACAACCGCCTGCAGGTGTGTTCCGTATCAAGGGATTCGTCTGGTTCGACGTGGTGGGGCATCGGCAGAAGTACGTCCTGCACACCGTGGGGAACTACGTGACGGTCCACTCCCAGCGCTGGGAGAAAGACGAGCCACGGCGTACCGAACTCGTGGTGATCGGGGTGGGCATCGACGAGGAGCAGGTGCGCCGGGTCCTGCTGGAGGCTCGCGCCGACGGCGACGTCGACAAGCAGGCCATGCTCAGCCTCACCCGCTACCTGCGGTAGCGCAGGGTACCTGCGGATCTGTCTGTCACGACCTGTGCCGCCGCACAGTTGCGCATCGACCAGATCACAAGCCAACAACAGTTTCTCAGCTGCAGGTCGGCAATTTCCCAAAAGTCTCAACTACTGCTTGACTGTTACTGAAGTGAATATTGTGACTGATGTTGCGCCTATTGGGTGGAACTCGGACTCGATTTCAGGCGTACTCGAAAGGAACACCGTGACCAAGAAGAACCTCCGCGTCGCCGGGCTCACCTCCCTGGCGGTTGCGGCCTCCCTGATCGCGATGCCCACTGCAGCCAATGCCGAACCTGCACCGGCACAGGGGAACACGCTGGCAGGCAAGACTGTTTTCCTCGATCCCGGACATCAGGGATCGGCTGCGGGCAACGACCTGAACAAACCGGTTCCCGACGGGCGTGGAGGCACCAAGCCGTGCCAGACCACCGGAGCCACCAGCCCCGATGGGGTGCCTGAGCACAAGGTCAACTGGGACATCACCCAGCTGGTCAAGGCCGGACTCGAGAGCCAGGGCGCCAAGGTTGTCCTGAGTCGCCAAGATGACACCGGGTGGGGAGGGTGCATCGATGAGCGGGCCAACGCGGCCAACGCCTCGAATGCCGACCTGGCCGTGAACATCCACGCGGACTCGACCTCGCCCGGCACCGATGCGGGTAAGAGTGGCTTCCACATCATCGTCCCCGAACTGCCCATTCCTGACGCGGCCGTGAACGAGGTGCAGTCGGGCAAGGGGCGCAAGGCCGCCGAGCAGATGCGTGACGCATTCAAGAGCGCAGGGTTTGCACCCGCGAACTACGCCGGCGCGCAGGACGGACTGCAGACCCGCGCGGACATTGCGGCCGTCAACCTGACGAAGGTGCCAGACGTCTTCGCCGAGCTGGGCAACCTGTCGAACCCGGCTGATGCCGCTGCGTTGTCGGGTGCCGAGGGCCAGCTCAAGTACGCCATCGCCATCGTCGACGGCGCCATCAGGTACTTGCTGACGGGTGCCACCGCACCGACCCCGACGACCGCCCCCACCACGGGCACCACGCCTACCACCGCTACGGCGCCGACGACCGGAACCTCGCCGACGACGGCCGCGCCCTCTGCCGCGGGTACACAGCCGACCACGCCGGCGGCATCGACGGTCGCCCCGACCGCACCTTCAACCACCACGCCGTCGACCACCGCGCCCTCCACCACCACGCCTTCAACCACGGCGCCGTCGGTGACCACCCCGTCAACACCTGCGCGACCGACGACGACACCCTCGACGGGCACCCCGAAGGCAACCACACCGAAGACGACCACCACGACTCCTTCGCCGGGTATCGGGTTTCCGCAGTTGCCTCTGGCCGGTCAGCAGTCCACAACACCCACCACCGAGCAGAGTGAGGGAATCGATCTGAGTGGTCTGCAGGCGATCCTGCCGCTGCTCGGACAGTTGTCGCAGACCGACGATCCCGAGGCCATCGAGGGTCTCCTGTCGAGCGAGGGAAGTGACGCCGCATCGCAGGTTCTGCAGGCGATGTTGTCGGTCGTCTACGAGATGTTTGGCGGCAAACTCCCTATCTGAGTACGGACGTGACCCGTAGGGTTGGGTCATGAGTGTTCGAGATCTGTTGGTGATGAAGGCTCCAGTGCCCACTTTGCAGGGCAAGCGGGTCCTGATTACCGGTGCCGGGAGCGGGATCGGCAAAGCCACTGCCGTGGCGGCTGCGCGTGAGGGCGCAGCGCTCGTGCTCACCGATATCGCCGCCGACAATCTCGACGAGACCGTCGCCGAGATCAAGCGCGCCGACGGCAAGATCCTGTTCCATCGTCCCGGTGACGTCTCGGACTACGAGTGGGTGCGCCGGTTCGCCCAGCAGGTGGACGCTGAGGTCGGCGTGATGGACGTGGTGATGAACATCGCCGGTGTATCTGCTTGGGGCACAGTGGAAAACCTGGAGCACCGTCACTGGAAGAAGATGGTCGACGTCAACCTGATGGGCCCGATCCACATCATCGAGTGTTTCGTTCCGCAGATCGTGCGCCGTGGCCGTGGGGGCCATCTCGTCAACGTGTCGTCGGCGGCGGGCTTGCTCGCCCTGCCCTGGCACGCGGCATACAGTGCCAGCAAGTTCGGGGTGCGCGGCGTGTCCGAGGTGTTACGAATGGACCTGCGCCGCCACAAGATCGGGGTCTCGCTGGTGTGCCCCGGCGGTGTCGACACGCCTCTGGTCAACACCGTGGACATCGCCGGCATCGACCGGGACAACCCGAAGGTTCAGCGGCAGATCGAACACTTCCACAAGGTGGCCGTCTCTCCCGAGCGTGCCGCGCAGGCCATTTTGCGTGGGGTGCGCAAAAACCAGTTCATGGTGTACACCTCGCTGGACATCCGGTTCGGCTACTGGGTGGCACGCAAGTTCGCCTTGCCGTACGAGGTGGTCATGCGTATTGCCAACAACCGATTCGATCAGCTGGCGAGAGTGAGTGGTCGTAACCTCGAAGCTCTTGCCGTGCAGTCGGATTCGAATACTAGCTCGTCCACCAGTCGTCAAAAGGGCTGACCGGTACCGTTCGCTTGTGGCGGGTGCGCAGAAACAGTGATTCGATCCGCTCGGCCACCTGACCGTCCACCTCGTGGCCCTCGAGGTAGTCGTCGATCTGGCTGTAGGTGACACCAAGCACCTCTTCGTCCGGCAGCGCCGGCCGATCATCTTCGAGGTCGGCGGTGGGAACCTTCGAGGTCACCGAGTCGGGTGCGCCGAGATGCCGGAGAATCTGTGCCCCTTGTCGTTTGGTCAATCCGGTGAGGGGAGTGATGTCCACGCCCCCGTCGCCGTATTTGGTGAAGAATCCGGTGACGGCCTCCGCCGCGTGATCGGTACCGACGACCAGGAGGTTGTCGTGGGCGGCGATGGCGTACTGCAACACCATGCGTTCGCGGGCCTTGATGTTGCCGCGCACCAGGTCTTCGAGCGGTTCGCCGATCATCTGGACGACTTCCTCGGCAGTGGCGTCCGATCCCGGTTTGACGTTGCACACCACCGACCGGTCGGGCGCGATGAACGTCAATGCGATCTGGGCGTCGTCTTCATCGGCTTGTTCGCCGTAGGGAAGCCGTACCGCGACGAAGGTGGCTTGGGTTCCTTCTGATCGCAGACCCTCGGCCGCCAGCTGGCACAGTTTGCCGGTGAGGCAGGAGTCCTGCCCGCCGCTGATTCCGAGGATGAACCCTGCCGAGCCCGCAGCCTTCAGATACTGCTTGAGGAAGGCCACTCGCCGTTCCACTTCTGCTCCGGGGTCGATGGTGTCCGACACCTCGAGCTCGGTGATGATGCGCTTTTGCAGGCTGGTCATGAGGCGATGGTAGTGCGCCCTACGGTGATCCGGCACGCTGGACGGGTGAGCGCAGACGAGTACCGCAAGCATCAGCCCGGGGTGCACCCCGATTTCTTCATGGCCGAGGCGGCCGGTCTCCGGTGGCTCGCCGCCGCCGGAGCTCCTGTCGTGCGGGTGTTGGATGTGGGAGCCGATCACATCACCTTGGCCAGGGTGGCGACATCGGCGCCCGGCAAGGCGGCCGCACGCAACTTCGGGTCCGCCCTGGCGAGGATGCATGATGCGGGGGCCGACCAGTTCGGGAGCGGGCCACCTGATTTCGACGGTCAGTTGTTCATCGGCCGGCGTCCGATGCCGTCAGACCCGACCGCCACGTGGGGTGACTTCTACGCGCGCCAGCGGGTGCTCCCATTTCTCGACGATGCGGTATCTGCGGGAAACCTTGGCGCGGCCGACGAATCGGACACCAGGGCGGCGTGTGAGCTGATCGCCACGGGCGCGTTCGACGACGCCTACCGCCCGGCACGAATCCATGGTGATCTGTGGAACGGAAACGTGATGTGGACATCGAAAGGGGTGGTGATGATCGATCCTGCTGCGCACGGCGGTCACCGTGAGACAGATCTGGCGATGCTCGCGTTGTTCGGCTGCCCGGAACTGGGGTCGGTCATCGAGGGGTACCAGGACACCCACCCGCTGGAACCCGGTTGGCGCGAGCGGATTGCGTTGCATCAGTTGCATCCGCTGGCCGTGCACGCGGCCGGCCATGGTCCGCATTACGGGGTCGAACTGGGCCGGGCGGCCCGCCGCACGCTGGAGCTGGCGCGTTGAGCAACATCCTGGTGGTGTCGGCCACCCGATCAGAGGCAGCCCACGTACCCGTCGAACTGCCGTTGCTCATCTGTGGGATCGGCAAGGTCGCTGCTTCGATCGCGGTGACCCGGTCGTTGGCGGCCCATCCCGACCCCGCGTCGGTGACCGTGATCAACGTGGGCACTGCCGGAGCTCTCCGGCCTTCGATGGCCGGCCTGTACGTGGCATCG
This sequence comes from Williamsia sp. DF01-3, assembly GCF_023051145.1. Taxonomy (NCBI): domain Bacteria; kingdom Bacillati; phylum Actinomycetota; class Actinomycetes; order Mycobacteriales; family Nocardiaceae; genus Williamsia; species Williamsia sp. DF01-3. The sequence continues at coordinate 4,064,212 of NZ_JALKFS010000005.1, read as the reverse complement.
GTGGTGCATCAGCACGACATCAGCAGCGCCGCTCTCACCGCGATGGGATACCCGGTGGTGGACCGGATCGAACTACCTGACGGGGACGGCAGCGAACTGGCCACCGGGGACACCTTTGTGGCCGACCCAGCTCACCGCGATGCGCTGGCGCATCGGGCGGCGCTGGTCGACATGGAGGGGTTCGCGATCGCCCGAGCTGCCGGAGAGTTCGGGGCGCCCTGTCGCCTGGTCAAGGTCGTCAGCGATGAGGCAGATGCGCAAGCCATGGACTGGCCGGCCAGGGTGGATGCGGTGGCAGGACTCCTCGGCGACTGGCTCAGAACCCACGTCGCGGACGCGTGCTGACCGGAGGACTCAGCTGGGTTCGCGGTACCGGAGCCGGGGGGCGTTGGTCAGATCATCGGGGGCCCGGTAGGCCCGTGCGCCCGGCGGCGGTGGGTCGTCGTACGACGATGCACGCCGGCGACGCGGCTCAGGGGCTTCCGGGACAGCCCGGCGGCGGCGAGGGGCCGCGGCCGGATCCGATGCCCGATTGACTGCGCGGTCGCGCGGCTCGGTGGATCGGGCGGTACCCGGGCGAGGCGCTTGGCCACTTCGCGACCGCGAGGTGGTTGCCGCAGGTGGCGTCGAGTCGTCGGACCGGCTCGCACGGGTTCGCGCCGGAGTGTCCGCGGATGCGGCAGGGCGTCGACCCGTGGCCGGGCGTCGATCGCTCTTGGTGAGGACCACGGTCTTCTTGGGATGGGTCAGCCATACCCGGGCCGCCGCGATCGCGAGCACCGCGGCAAAGGTCCAGCCCATCAGAGGAAAGAGCTTGGCAACCGGAAGGGCCACGTTGAAGATCAGCCGCTTCACGCCGGAGTCACTGTCCGACACCAGGAAGTAGAGGGTCACCACCGCGACGACGAACAGGATGAGCGGGGGTTGTGTGACGGCGGTGAACAGCGCGCGTCGGCGTACCGCGAGTACCGCGGCGATGCAGCCGATCACGTAGAGGGCCCGGAATCCGAACCCGAGACTGGTTTCGTCACCGGCGAGCGCGAGGACCGCACCCAACACCGTCAGGCCACCGGCGAGCAACACCGCGCCCCACCACGGAACCCCGGGTGCGGTGGGAAGTGCGGATTGCTCATCGAGGGGAACCCCCGAGCGAGAGCGCGGGCCAGAAATCACATGTCGACCGTACCGGTAAACCCTGAGAAACCCGGTAACGAACCCGTCGGATCGAACTGTGGCGAGTATCGCTAACGGGGGCCGTCGAGCGACGCCCGGCCCGGCAGACCCGACCCGGGAACGCTCCCCACGCGGGTTCCCGTGAACGTGGCGGTGATGGCATGCGGGCACGTGAAGTCCGCCGCCCGCGCCAGCGTCCGTGGTCCGCGCCGGTTGGATGACTGGACGGCTCGTTCCCGAATCAGCAGGCTGCGCACGTGGTCGGCTGATCCGACTCTGCTGCAGCCTGGCTGTTGCCCGGTGGTCCGAGTTACGTTGACGACGGCCGCGGTGACCTTCGCGTGTGTGAGGACACTGCCGAGCGAGCCGGTGTTCGCAGTTTCGACATTGGCGGCCACGGTCGCCGCAGGTGTGATCACCTGGCCGGTCAGCTCACGGTCGGCGTTGTCTCCGACCGCGAATGCGAATGCGCCCACGGCTGCGGTGGTGAGGAGCCAGCCACTGACCACACCGGCGCTGCGAAGAGTTCCGGATGACGGTGTCTGAGGAACGCGGCTGACATGCATGTGACTGACTCCAGGTTTTGAAGGGAACTGGAATCACTGTGTCGTCTGCCGCTTGGACTGGGCTTGAAGATGACTAGGAAGCCACGCGACCCGGCCTTCCAAGTCGTGTTGTCCATTCCAAGAAGGCCCGTCGGTGCACGTCAGACGAGGCCGGCACCGGTGCGTCTGGGCTGGGAGTCGATCGGAACCGGCGGGGCGAGGTCGTCGAGGTCGGCGAATGCGTCGAGCTCGGACAATTTGCGAGCGGTGACGGTGATCCGTGAATCGATGGTGCCGATCGCACCGTTGTAGGAGTCCACGGCCTTGGACAGCGAACCCCCGAGCTTGTCCAGGTGGCGGGTGACCATCCCGATGCGTTGATACAACTCTTTGCCGAGATGGTGGATCTGCTGGGCATCTCGGGTCAGAGCTTCCTGGCGCCAGCCCAGCGCGATCGTCCGGAGCAGGGCCACCAGATTGGTGGGGGTGGCGATCACGACGTTCTGGTCGAATCCGAAGTCGAGGAGGTCTGGGTCGGCGCGGCACGCCATCTCCAAGATGGCCTCTCCCGGGACGAACAGCACCACGAACTCGGGTGAGTTGCCGACAGATTCCCAATAGGACTTCGACGCCAGGTGCTGCACGTGAGCACGCAGGGCGCGGGCGTGCGCGCGGTACCCCTGCGCGCGTGCGGTCGGGTCGGTGCTCTCAGCGGCTTCCAGATATGCCGACAACGGCACCTTGGCATCGATGACGATGTCTTTGCCTCCGGGAAGGTGCACCACGAGGTCGGGCCGGACGCGGCTCGAGTCGTTGGTGGTTCCGGCGGCCTGCGTCGTGAAGTCGCAGTGTCGCTGCAGACCCGCCGCCTCGATCACGCGCTCGAGGTGCAGTTCGCCCCACCTTCCGCGGGCTTGTGGGGAACGCAGCGCTCCGGCCAATTGTTCGGCCTGCGACCCCAGATGTGCTGTGGTCTGGCGCATTCCGGTGACCTGCTCGGAAAGGCCCGCATAGGCCGCGATGCGGTTGCGCTCGGTACGGCGCAGTTCGCCCGCGAGCGAGTCGAGCGTGTCACGCAGCGGGCCGACGATGTGCGAGACCTGCTGTCCGATCGCCCCGGACTGGCGGCGGGCGGCATCCTCGCTGGCTGCCGACAACGATCGGACCAGCAGTTCGTGATTGGCGTGCGCGGCTTCGGCCTCCGCCCGCGCGACAGCCACTTCGGTGTTGGATCGGCCGGCGTGCACAAACCATCCGAGCGCGAAACCGATCACCAGCCCGAGGACGAGCAGTAGAACTGCGGTGGTACCCATGGTGTTGATGGTGCATCAGGGGTCGGACATCGTCGGGGAGGCGCGGTGGTCTCAGGCCCGTTCTTCGTGAGCGATCAGCCATCGTTTGACGTCGAGGCCGTACCGGAAGCCCCCGAGGGTCTTGTCGGTACGCAACACTCGATGACAAGGGACGAACAAGGCCGCGGCGTTGCGGGCACACGCGCTCGCAGCAGCGCGGATCGCGGCGGGCCTGCCGCTGCGGGCGGCGTACTCCGCGTAACTGACCGGAGCTCCGGCGGGCACTTCTCGAAGCACGTCCCAGGCATGTTCGAGGAACTCACCCGATCGTTGCAGGACAGGGATGTTGTCGATGGCCGTCAGGTCGCCTTGGTGGTAGGTCTTCGCGGCAGTAGTGACCTCACCCAGATCGGGCTTGTCCACCAACGTCAGCGGGCGGATCGACTTGTGGACAAGGGCTTTGAGGTATTCGGGATCGTCGGACCATCCGGAGGCGAGCACCTGACCGTCGCTGTCGACGATCATGGTGAACGGCCCGGCGGGTGTCGAGATGGTGGACCAGGCAGCTGTACTCATCAGATCTTCTCTCTTGTGGGTGCAGGGACGGAGGTGGGTGTCGACGCCAGCATCGGAACCGTTCGCGCGAGTGCATGGGCCCACAAGTGCATCGATGCGTACGAGCGCCACGGCGACCAGTGTCCGGTGGCGCCGAGATCGATCCCCAGGTCCTGAGCCGAGCGTTTGAGCACCAGGTCGGTACTGAGCAGCACATCGGGGTTGTTGAGCAGTCGCATCGTCACGTAGTCCGCGGTCCACGAACCGATTCCGCGTTGGGCGAGCAGCTGGGTACGCACCTCTGCTGCCGGCATCCCTGGATGGATGGTGAGGTGGCCGTCGGCTACGGCTCGGCTCACGTCGACGATGGACGAGGTACGGGCGGCCGGCCCGGTGAGCACCTGCATCCCTCGCTCGGCCACTGCGTCGGCCGTGGGGAAGAGGTGGGTGATGTCACCGTCCGGCTCGGTCAGAGGTTCCCCCAGGGCCGCAACCAGTTTGGCGGCGTGGGTCCGTGCGGCAGGTAAGGAGATCTGCTGGCCGATCATCGTACGTAGGAGAACTTCGAAGGCGTCGGTACATCCGGGGGCTCGTATGCCCGGGCGTTCGGCGATCAGGAGTGCCAGAGCAGGATCCGCCGCGAGGACCTCGTTGGCCGCGGCCACGTCGGCGTCCAGATCCAACAACTGCCGGATGCGGTGCACGGCGACCCCCAGGTCGCGCATGTCGTGCATCCGGAGGTCGGCGCGGACATGGTCGGACAAGATCTCCAGACCCACGATCACCGGCCCGTGCGGCAGCGACATCGAACGTCGGTAGATACGGCCATCCCAGCTCTCCACACCCGCCACGGCGTGTCCCGACAGGAACCACTGCAACCAGGGCGGTGTGAACGGCTGGCGGACAGCGAGTTTGAGTGTGACGGCACTGCCGGTGGCACCGGGTGCGTTGGTGGCGCCCTTGGCACGTAGAGCGGTGGGCGTCTGTGCGAACACCTCGCGCACCGTGTCGTTGAATTGCCGGATGCTGGCAAAGCCGGCGGCGAATGCGATGTCCGACATCGGCATCGTGGTGCATTGGATGAGCATCCGCGCGGTGGTGGCCCGGTAGGCCCTGGCCAGGGCGAGTGGTCCGGCGCCGATCTGTTCACCGAGAACCCGCCCGAGTTGTCGTGGGGAGTACCCGAGGTGCTGGGCCAGGCCGTTCACGCCGTCCCGGTCCACGATGCCGTCCTCGATCAGTCGCATGGCGCGTGAGGCGAGGTCGGAGTTGATGTTCCAGCGCGGCGAACCCGGGACGGCATCGGGGAGGCAGCGACGGCAGGCGCGATAGCCGTTCTGCTGGGCGGCCGCGGCGGTCAGGACAAAAGAGACATTGCCGGGCTTGGGCGTGATTGCCGGGCACGACGGCCGGCAATAGATGCCGGTGGTGCGCACCGCCACGAAGAACTGACCGTCGAACCGGGCGTCGCGCGCCTGTAGCGCGCGGAAGCAACGGTCGAAGTCGAGTTGGCTCGCACTGATGGCGGTGGTGGGCATGGCACCACTCTGGCAGCATTCCGGCGCTCTTACTAGCGGGAATCGGACGCCGCCATGACGGGGCCTTCAGGGCGTTCGCACACGCCTGGCGGCCCGCGTGAGACGCTGTGTCCCAGATCACGTGGGAGCTGTGGCGGTTGTCCTGAAACTGCCGACTTTCAGGCTCTTTGCGCAGGAAAAGGCGGACAAAACGTCCAACCCGTGCCAGAGTGGAAATATGTACGTAACACGATGGGGACGCAAAGAGGCGCCGTTGTCGCAGTTTCCCGGCTGGGGTGTCGAGATCATGATGGGTCTCTACGGCGAACAGTCGGTGCGGTCGGCGATCGAGGCCGAGAAGAACGCTTCTGCTGGGTCGGTCCGGCCCGCGGCGGGTACGGATCTGCCGCAGCCGAAGGATGTGGATCCGGTGCAGCAAGACCTCGACGCGGTCGGCGGGATGTTCCGCTGGCTGCAGCGTCGACGCGCCTAGGGCATCACTCCACGGTGTCGATGCCGGCGAGTTCGGCGCCGCGGAACCAGGCCAATCTCTCGGCTTCGGCAGCGATGGCTTTCTGCATTTTGGTGGTGTGACGGACCCACGGCTCGACCTTGATCCGTAATTTCTTGCCCGCCTTGGCGGGACGCCAGGTCCCCACCGGTTCGGCTGCCGCAAAGATCACCCCCGGTCTACCCAGGACCGGCCACACGGCTTTACGGCGATCATTTTCGGGGACCAGCATCTCTCGGTCGCGTCCTTGCAGGAGAGCGTCATAGGGTCCGGCGAGCCGGACAGCCGTCGGCTGTGGGGGATCGGTCAGGACGTCGATCGCCTCGATCAACGCCGATTTGCCTTGACCTCCGATGTCGACATCGAGAACGTCATCGGGCCAGTGCGCCTTGACCTCTTTCACCGGTGCGTCCAAAAACGCCGCCACCTCTTGGGCTGTGGAAGGACCGTAGAACCGCAGGTAGTTGCGGATGAGGTCGAACTGTGGGGACGCGTCCCCACCCGGCCTGCGGAATTCGTTGGGGCGCAAACCTTTCACCCTGTGCAACACCGGTGGGCTGGTGTTCGGGACCAGTTCGAGACCGGCCTGCAGAGCCGCGAGCCGGAACGTCTGCTCATGTGGGTGCACCGCGCCGCACGGTTTGCAGTCCCGTAGGTGGTGCTCGGGCAGCACGGTGGTCAATTGGCTCGACATCTCGCCCTTCACCATCGTGTCGGTGACGATGGCGCGCATCGTGGTGGCCAGCTCGCGCAGCGCCACCAGGGTGTCGACGCCTGCGTCTTTGAACTTCTTGTTGGCGTCGAAGATCCGTTTGGCGGCATCGGGTGACGAGTAGGGGCTGACGGCCACCGCGACATCGTCGAGGTCGGTGCGCCGGTAATAGTGTGGCGCTCCACGCACCGTCCAGGCCACGGTGAGACCCTCCATCGCGGCCGCTGACATTCCTCGGATCGTCAAAGCCCAAGGCGCGCCGTCGGGTCCGGTGTCCTGCACACCGAAGTCGAGCAGATCGCAGTCGTCGCCGGTTGCGTCGGGGCGTTCGAGTTGCTGAGCGAACCACCGGGCAGCAAGAACCTGTTCGCGACGGACTGACTGCATGATGACCTCCTCGTGACAACCGTACGGAGCACCGGCGACATCCTGTGAGCCGTTCGATGTCGAGTTCGGTCCCGGTCGGCGTCATGTGTGACGATCACACCATGGCAACAACACCGTCGGACGACGCGTCGGAGCAAGTTCGGCCCAAGGTCACCAAGTCCGTGACCGGCCCACGCCGCCGGTCGCACCCCACCCGCGGCAGGGTGATCGGGAACGGTATGGCGTGGACGGCCAAGCACAGCCTCCGGATCATCCTGATCACCATTGCCGCGTGGATCGCGGCATGGGTCATCGGCAAGTTGTGGACGATTCTGTTGCCCATTGCCATTGCGATCATCGTCTGCACGGTGCTGTGGCCGCCCGTGCGTTGGTTGCGGTCCAAAGGTGTCGCGCCTGCCGCGGCCTCCGGTTTGGTCCTGGTCCTGGCGTTGGCGGTGGTGTCCGGGGTGATGGGAGCGATCGCACCGTCGGTCGTCGACCAGTCCACCGACCTGGCGAACCAGGCCACCGAGGGTGTCGAGAAGGTGCAGGAGTGGCTGCACGGTCCGCCGTTCCGGTTCAGCGAGGATCAGCTCAACGACGGCGTGGACGCCATCACCAGCCGCATCCAGGACTCGAGCGCCACCATCGCCTCGGGTGTCTTCTCCGGTGTGACCGCGGCGACGTCTGTTCTGATCACGCTGTTCACGGTGATCTTCCTGGTGTTCTTCTTCCTCAAGGACGGACCACGATTCGTGCCGTGGCTCCGCCGGGCGAGCGGCCAGCCGGTCGCCGAGCACCTCGCAGAGGTGATGACGAGGGTGTGGTCGACGCTGGGTGCCTTCATCCGGACCCAGGCGTTGGTCAGTTTGATCGACGCCGTGCTGATCGGGCTCGGCTTGGTGATTCTGGGTGTGCCACTTGCGTATGCGCTGGCCATCATCACGTTCATGGGCGGGTTCATCCCGATTGTCGGTGCGTTTGTCGCCGGCGCTCTGGCGGTGTTGGTGGCGTTGGTGGGCAACGGTGTGTGGACTGCCCTCATCGTGCTGGGCATCATCGTGGCCGTGCAGCAGCTGGAAGGAAACGTGCTGCAGCCGTGGCTGCAATCGCGGTCGATGAACATGCACGCGGTCATCGTCTTGCTGTCGGTGTCACTCGGTGGATCGCTGTTCGGCATCGTCGGTGCGTTCTTGGCGGTCCCGGTCGCGGCGGTCGGCACGGTGATCCTGCGGTACCTCGACGAGCAGATCGCCATCCGCGCCGGCGAGACGGTGGAGACGGAAGAAGAGGACGACGATCTGGTGGTTCCCAAGAGCGAATTGCCCACCGAGCCCGAACCCACCTAGGCACTCGCGCGGCGGCGGGAATCGTACGGCGCGCCGACGTGCTCCGGGCGGCCACTAGACTGGTCGGTTGTGAGTCTTACCCTCGGTATCGTCGGACTGCCCAACGTCGGCAAATCCACCCTTTTCAACGCGCTGACCCGCAACGATGTGCTTGCCGCGAACTACCCGTTCGCCACGATCGAGCCCAACATCGGTGTGGTGGAGTTGCCCGACTCGCGGCTGGCCCGGCTCGCGGAGATCTTCGCCAGCGAGCGGATCCTGCCGGCCACGGTGTCGTTCGTCGACATCGCGGGCATCGTCAAGGGCGCCTCGGAGGGCGAGGGGATGGGCAACCAGTTCCTCGCCAACATCCGCGAAGCCGAAGCCATCTGCCAGGTGGTGCGTGTGTTCGCCGATGACGATGTGGTGCACGTGGACGGCCGGGTCGATCCGGTGTCCGACATCGAGGTGATCGAGACCGAGCTCATCCTCGCCGACATGCAGACGCTCGAGAAGGCGCTGCCGCGGCTGGAGAAGGATTCTCGGAAGAACAAGGACCTCGTCGAGGTCGTGGCGGCTGCCCAGGCCGCGCAGAAGGTACTCGACGAAGGCAAGACCCTGTTCTCACAGAAGGACTCGCTGGACTTCGCGAAACTCCGTGAGCTGCATCTGATGACCACCAAGCCCTTCCTTTACGTGTTCAACGCCGATGAGTCCGTGCTCACCGACGCCGACCGCATCGCTGAACTCAAAGCTGTTGTGGCCCCGGCAGACGCGGTGTTCCTCGACGCCAAGGTGGAGAGCGAGTTGCTCGAACTCGACGCCGAGGATGCCCAGGAGCTGCTCGACTCCATCGGCCAGGACGAGCCCGGCCTGCATTCACTGGCCCGCGCGGGATTTCACACCCTCGGGCTGCAGACCTACCTCACCGCGGGACCAAAAGAGTCGCGCGCGTGGACAATTCACAAGGGCGACACCGCGCCCAAGGCTGCAGGTGTCATCCACACCGACTTCGAGAAGGGCTTCATCAAAGCCGAGATCGTGTCATTCGACGACCTCGACGCCGCCGGCTCGATGGCTGCGGCGAAAGCTGCAGGCAAGGTCCGGATGGAAGGCAAGGACTACGTGATGGCCGACGGGGATGTCGTGGAGTTCCGCTTCAACGTGTGATCGAATCGCCGAGAAGAAGAGTCCTGACCTACTCTGTTTCGGCCCGCGCCGTTGCAAGAGCGTGGTTATCCTCAATGTGGCAGCGGATGCTGCCGACTGCACTTCCAGGCGCGGGTCGCCTGAAACATTGCGGAGAGGCCCGACTCGCTCGGGACATGTCCGGATGAGGTGCGGCGCGTGATTGCGCCGACTTCAACTGCCGATGCAAGGCATTGGCTGACGAGAGGACATGACATGGCATCGAAGGACGAGAAGAACCTTGCCCAGGTGGTCGACAAGATCGCGAAGATGGACGAACCGGGGCGGTCACTCATGCAGCGAGTGCACGAGGTCATCGTGGCTGCCGCGCCCACGCTGAAGCCGCGGATCTGGTACGGCATGCCCGCCTATGCGCTCTCCGCGAGCACGCCTGCACTGGTGACGTTGCGTAACGACGAACGCGTCAACCTTGCTCTCACCGAGAAGGTCGCGCTCGTCCCCGCAGGCGCGTCCGACGGAACATTGATGCCCGCAGCATGGTACTTCGAGACCCTCGACCAGCCCACGGAGAAGCGCATCGCCGAGATCGTCCAATCAGTGGTTTCCTGAGCGGGGTGTACTGGCGCGCTTGGGCCCGGCTCTGACCGCTCGACACGGCGTCGTTTGGGCTGGGCTCAGTCGCGTGCTCCGTTCATCGGCTCCACGGCGAGTTGAAACGCGTCGTGGACGCGGAGGTGTCGGCTGCACAGGTTGTTCTGTGACGGAACGTGGTGGAGTTTCGCTTGGACGTGTAGTCAACTGCGTTCGGCTCAAACACTTGTCAGACTTCGAACCTATGATCGAGTTGTGAGTTGGCCGGGGGCCACCACGATGGGCGCTGAGGCGTCGGAGTTGTTGTCGCGGGTGCAGTCTGGGGTTCGTGAGGTCAATCGGGCGTGGGCGCGGCGGCTCGATGACGGCCTGGAGTACTACCGGTATGTCTCGAGCAATGACGACGAGAACGGCACTCGGGCGGCGGCGTGTGAGATTGCGGTGGCGTGGCGATACACCACCGGGCAGGCCGATCATTTGTTGCGGTGTCGGCGGTTGCTGGATCACCTGCCGGCTTTGGCCGAGGCGCTTGATGCCGGTGAGGTGAGCATCGGCAAGCTCAAGGCGCTGCATCACCGGGCATCGCGGGGGTACCGGGACGCGGTGATGGACCTAGACGGTGTGCTCGCGGACGACGCGATGCTGTTGGGTGACAACTCATTTGCCGAAGAACTGGATCGTCATCTGATGTTGTTCGAGCCGGAGGCCGCGGACGATAACGAGGTAGCCGATCCGGCTCGGCGGGTGGTGGTGCGTCGGCGTGCGGGTGGGATGGCGAGTGTGATCACCGCATGCACTGCGGAAGAAGCGGTCCGGGTCAAAGCGCAGCTCGATGAAATGGCGCCGGACGATCGGGCCGGACAAGTGGACGCGGTGCTCGATGCGATCGCAACCAGCCATGGCCAGACTGAAGCTGCTGTCGCCGAGACGTCGAATCCCGCAGAATCAGCCGTCAGTTCAGAAGCAGACACGCGCGACCTGGCCGATGCAGAGCGGAAGCCGGCGCGGTCGGCTCCTCGCGCATGGACGGAGTTGGTGGTCGACCTGCCGACAGTCCTGGGGTTGTCATCAAATCCGGGATATCTGCTCGGGTATGGGCCGCTCGATTGTGAGCAGTCGCGGTCGTTGGCAGGTCGGTCCAGGTGGCGGGGCTTGGTGACGGTCGGGGAAAAGGCAGTCTCGGGACTCCTCGATTTGTTCACCACTGCCGCAGGCGCGGCGATCACCCGTGACGACATCACGGCGGTGTTGATGAGCTCGGTCGACGGCGGAAGTCGAATCGTGCTGGGGGAGAAGAACCTGGGCCTGCCGCCGCCCTGAAAGCGCCACCCGATCAGGATGGCCACGGTGGTTGGAGTACGCCGCCGCCGGGCGCGTTGAGATATCGACCCGGGGCAAGGCTGGCTCGAATAGTGCGTGCGCTCGATGGGCATTGCCGGTATCCGGGCTGTTTCGTCCCCGCGGACAAATGCGAGCTCGACCACATCGTGCCGTTCAACCATGCCAACCCCAAGGCCGGTGGGTGGTCGATCGAAGCGAACTTCGAGTGCCTGTGCAAAGAGCACCACGACCTCAAAACCCGGGGCATCATCCGAGTGGTCCTGAATGGCGACCGGAAGATCTGGATCAACACACGCGGGCCGGACAGCAGGTCGCTACGGAACCTGCGTTACGCCAGGCCACGAAGTGGCTCTAGTCGAAGTCGACCTACTTGCTTCGGTACCCTACGGGGGTATAGTCGATTTTGGCCGACACGAGGAGGGTGAGATGAAGCGTACGCAGCGCGCTGACTCCGCCTTCGTCGGCTCAACCGCCACTGTCGCGGTATCGGCGTTTGCAGCGCTACTGGCAGTTCTCCTCATGCACTCGGTGCCCATGGTGCATGCACCGGCGCATGGCGTCGCAGGCGCGCATGCCGCAGTCACCACCCACCAGGAGCATGCGGGCCACACAACCATGGCTCCGCCGGCGATGGCAGCCGACAGTACCCACTGGACGACGCACGCAGCCATGGCCCTCTGTATGGCGTTGATAACCGTCGCGTCGGTGTTGCTGATCGTGCGGCGGCTACTCGGACGTCAAGGCGCCAACGCCGGACCGCGAATTCACGTTCCCGGCGACGGCAGGTACGCCTCTCGCGCCCCACCCTGGGCCGCGCCCTCCCTCGAAAAGTTGTCGATCTTGAGGATCTGATGGGCCCCGCCCGTTTCCCGCGGGTGAGTCCTCGTCATGGTGTGTGTTTCGCACGCCGATCCCTTTCAACATTCGAAGGAACAATCATGTACAAAACACGTTCTCGCCGAACCGGTTTCGCGCTTGTCGGCATCGCTGCGTCGGCCACCCTGCTTTTTGCGGGGTGCAGTTCTGACAACGGTGACCACGACATGGGCTCGATGTCCCACCAATCGTCTGCCACATCTGCCGCTCCGACGGCCTCGAATTCGGAACAGGCCGCCGCATTCAACAATGCCGATGTGATGTTTGCGCAGATGATGTACCCCCACCATGCGCAAGCCGTCGAGATGGCCCAACTGGTCGAGGGTCGGACCACCACTCCCGATGTCGTCCAACTCGCTGATGCCATCGAGTCGGCTCAGGGTCCGGAGATGGAACAGCTCGCGCAGTGGTTGAAGCAGTGGGGTCAGCCTGATCCCAGCTCCGAAGGTGGAGGGCAGGGCGACATGCATCACGGTGACGACACCATGAGCGGAATGATGTCGGAGCAAGAGATGAATGATCTGGCGGCCAAGAATGGCACGGAGTTCGACCAGGCCTGGCTGGCCATGATGATCGAACATCACGCCGGCGCCATCGAGATGGCAAACGCCGAGATCGCCGACGGTGAAAACCAGGCCGCCAAGCAACTCGCAACGACGATTGCGGCGACTCAGCAGCAGGAGATCGACACCATGAAGTCGCTCCAGCAGTCCTGACTGCACACGCGGAATCAAAGATCCAGCAAAGGCGCTCCGGCTTCGGCGGGAGCGCCTTTGTTGTTGAAACATCTCCTCGACACATACCCCAGGGGGTATACATTCGAGGCATGGACACGATGCACAACCACTCGGCTCACGCCGAACATCACGCAGCTCATGAGGGAATGGACCATCAGGGTGGTCACGCGGGACACGCGGGGCATTCCGGCCACGGCGATCACGTCGGACAGTTCCGCCGACTGTTCTGGATCATGCTCGCGCTCGCAGTCCCGGTCGTCGGATTCTCGGGCATGTTCGCAATGCTCATCGGCTACGAACTACCCGACCACGGGTTGGTCTCGTGGATCTCGCCGGTGCTCGGCACGGTCATGTTCGTGTGGGGTGGCCGCCCGTTCCTCAGCGGCGCGATCGACGAGATCCGCTCGCGGGCCCCCGGAATGATGCTGCTCATCGCTCTTGCCATCACGGTCGCGTTCGTCGCGTCATGGGGCGCGAGCCTCGATGTGCTGCACCATGATCTGGATTTCTGGTGGGAGCTCGCGCTGCTGATCGTCATCATGCTGCTCGGGCACTGGATCGAGATGCGTTCGCTGGCACAGACCACGTCAGCACTCGACTCGCTGGCCGCATTGTTGCCGGACGAGGCCGAGAGGATTGAAGGTGGCTCCACGGTGCTCGTACCTCCCGCGGCACTCCGTCTGGGCGACGTGGTTCTCGTACGTCCGGGAGCGAGCGTGCCGGCCGACGGAACGATCATCGACGGGACTGCCGAGGTCGATGAGTCGATGGTGACAGGCGAATCGCGCACCGTCGGCCGGACGGTCGGAGACGCTGTGGTGGCCGGAACCGTCGCCACCGATTCAGCTCTGCGCGTTCGGGTCACGGCCATCGGCGACGACACCGCGTTGGCGGGTATCCAGCGACTGGTATCCGAGGCGCAGAACTCGTCGTCGCGGGCACAGCGCCTTGCCGACCGTGCCGCCGCGTGGCTCTTCTGGTACGCGCTCGGTGCCGCAGCCCTCACCGCAATCGTCTGGTCGGTCCTCGGATCCACCGACGACGCGGTGGTGCGCACCATCACCGTGTTGGTGATCGCGTGCCCCCACGCTCTGGGGCTGGCAATACCTCTCGTGGTGGCGATCGCCACCGAGCGCGCCGCCCGTGCCGGTGTATTGGTCAAAGATCGTCTAGCCCTCGAACGCATGCGGTCGGTCGACGCGGTGTTGTTCGACAAGACCGGCACATTGACGCAAGGGGAGCCGACGGTTGTCGCGGTCCACGCACTCGGTACGTCGACCGAGGACCAAGTGCTTGCCCTGGCCGCGGCGGTGGAGTCCGATAGCGAGCATCCGTTGGGCAAAGCGATTGTCGAGGTCGCCAAGGGGCGTCAGCTGCAGGTTCCCCCGGCCGAACAGTTCCGGGCGTCGCCGGCCGAAGGGGTGTCGGCGAAGGTGGAAGGGCAGCATGTCCGGGTCGGGGGTCCGCGCATGTTGGCGCGGTATCAGCGCGCCGAGGTCGAGATGGCCGAGAAGTGGCGTGCCGACGGAGCCATCATCCTGCACGTACTCGTCGACGACGAGGTGGTCGGAGCACTGAAGTTGGCCGACGACATCAGGCCGGAATCGCGGGAAGCCGTTGCGGCACTGCACCGACTCGACATCGAGGTTGTCATGATCACCGGTGACGCCGAAGCCGTGGCCCGGTCGGTGGCGACCGAGCTGGGCATCGACCGCGTGTTCGCCGGTGTTCGGCCGGAGGACAAGGCGTCGAAGGTCAAAGAACTTCAGGGCGCCGGCCGCACGACCGCCATGGTGGGTGACGGGGTGAACGATGCGCCCGCGCTGGCCCAGGCCGATGTCGGTATCGCCATCGGCGCCGGGACCGACGTCGCGATCGCATCGGCGGGGGTCATCCTGGCCGGGGACGATCCGCGTTCGGTCGTGTCGGTGATCGAGTTGTCCAAGGCGGGCTACCGGAAGATGAAGCAAAACCTTTGGTGGGCAGCCGGTTACAACCTGATCTCCGTGCCGCTGGCGGCTGGACTGCTGGCCCCGATCGGGTTCGTGCTACCGATGTCTGTGGGCGCCATCCTCATGTCGGTCTCGACGGTGGTGGTCGCACTCAACGCGCAGCTCCTGCGTCGGCTTGATCTACGGCCGAGCGCCCGCGCTGCAGGTAACAAGGCCGAGAACTCTGGGCAAGGTGGAGCAGACATGGCAACATTACGCTTGTGACCAGCGACTCCGCCGCAGCGCAGAACCTTCGAGACCTTGCTCTGCTGCGACGCGTCCGCGATCGGATCGACCGCGAGTACGCGGAACCACTGAACGTCGAAGCCCTTGCCCGAGGGGTGAACATGTCGGCAGGTCATCTCAGTCGCCAGTTCAAGCTGGCCTACGGCGAGTCGCCGTACTCCTATCTGATGACCCGGCGAATCGAGCGTGCGAAGGCGCTGCTCCAGCGGGGCGATCTGAACGTCACCGAAGTGTGTTTCGCCGTGGGTTGTTCATCGCTGGGAACATTCAGCACCCGCTTCACCGAGTTGGTCGGGATGTCGCCGAGCACCTACCGGAGTGAGGCCGCGGGTGAGACCGCAGGGATGCCGTCCTGCGTCACGAAAAAGGTGGCCAGACCGATCAGGAATCGAGAAGCCAAGGGCGTCGCGTCGCAACTAGCGTAAGCGGCATGGACATCAACATTCATTCGAGTTTCCTCCCGCACACCGACCCAAAGGCTTCGAAGGCCTTCTATCGGGACACCCTCGGCTTCGAGGTCCGCAATGAGGTCGGCTACAACGACATGTACTGGATCACGGTCGGACCGAAGGGTCAGCCCGACGTCAACATCGTGCTGACCCCGCCGGGTGCCGACCCGGGCATCACCGACGATGAGCGGCGCACGATCACCGAGATGATGGCCAAGGGCACGTACGCGAGCCTGCTGCTAGCCACCAGAGACCTCGACGACACGTTCGAGCGTGTGCAGGCAAACGGCACCGAGGTGGTGCAGGAGCCAACGCAACAGCCGTACGGCATCCGGGACTGCGCGATCCGTGACCCGGCAGGCAACATGATCCGTATCCAAGAAGTCGCTTGATGACGGACAGCAAGCAAGCGGACAGCCGAAAAAATCGCGGTAAGACGCCGGGGCGGTTGTCGCGGTGGATGCAGCAGCGCACAAACAGCCGGACGATCACCCGCATACGACGGGGCAAGGCGACCTTCATGGGTATGGACCTTTTAGTCCTACATACCGTCGGCCGGCGTACGGGGGAGCCGCGGCAATCGCCGGTGACCTGGTTCGACGATGGCGACGGTGCCCGGCTCATCATCGCGTCGGGCGGCGGGGACCAGAACCCTGATTGGTACGCCAACCTGATGGCCGCTCCAGACCAGGCGTCGATCGAATTGCCCGGTCAAAACGCCGTCGCGGTGACGCCGCGACGACTCGAAGGTCCTGAGCGCGAACGGGCGTGGCAACGAATCGTAAAGGCGCAGCCCCGGTACGCGAAGTATCAGCAGAAGTCCGACAGGCAGTACCCGGTTGTCCGGCTCACCCCGCGCTGATCCTCAACCGGCACCCAGGGCCCGAGAAACCCAGTACGCTGTACGAAACTAGACCGAGTCGGCGCTCTGCCGCGACGTCGCGCCAACAGATGGAGACCGGAGCAGCATGGCCACCACCAAGAAACCGCAACCGCAGGAACCGCACATCGCCGACACCCACGACCTGATCCGCGTGCAGGGTGCCCGGGTGAACAATCTCAAAGACATCAGCGTGGAGATCCCGAAGCGCAGGCTCACGGTGTTCACCGGCGTTTCGGGTTCGGGCAAGAGTTCGCTGGTGTTCAGCACCATCGCTGCCGAATCGCAGCGCATGATCAACGAGACCTACAGCGCTTTCCTGCAGGGGTTCATGCCCACCTTGGCGCGGCCGGAAGTCGACGTCATGGACGGTCTCACCACCGCCATCATCGTCGACCAGCAGCGCATGGGATCGGACCCGCGGTCCACCGTCGGTACGGCGACCGACGCCAACGCGATGCTCCGAATCCTGTTCAGCCGCCTCGGCAAACCTCATATCGGTTCCCCACAGGCATTCTCGTTCAACGTCGCGTCGATCTCCGGCGCCGGTGCTGTGACGATCGAGCGTGGAGGACGGGAGACCAAGGAGCGGCGCACCTTCAGCATCACCGGTGGCATGTGCCCACGCTGTGAGGGGCGGGGGTCGGTGTCCGACATCGACCTCACCGCGCTGTACGACGCCGACAAGTCACTCAACGAAGGCGCCATCACCATCCCGGGGTACAGCATGGAGGGGTGGTACGGCCGAATCTTCCGGGGCTGCGGCTACTTCGACCCCGACAAGCCGATCAGCAAGTTCACCAAGAAGCAGTTGAATGATCTGCTCTACCGGGAACCGACCAAGATCAAGATCGACGGCATCAACCTCACCTACCAGGGGCTGATCCCGCAGATGCAGAAGTCGTTCCTGTCCAAGGACATCGATGCGCTCCAGCCGCACATCCGGACGTTTGTCGAACGGGCGGTCGCCTTCGCCACTTGTCCGGAATGCGATGGCACGCGGCTGAGCGAAGCGGCCCGCTCGTCGAAGATCAACAAGATCAGCATCGCCGATGCCTGTGCGATGCAGATCAGCGACCTCGCAGAGTGGGTCCGTGGACTGGACGAACCGTCGGTGGCCGGTTTGTTGTCCAACCTGCAGCAGACACTCGACTCGTTCGTCGAGATCGGGCTGGGCTACCTCTCACTGGACCGACCCTCAGGAACCCTGTCCGGAGGAGAAGCGCAGCGCACCAAGATGATCCGGCATCTCGGATCATCGCTGACCGATGTCACGTACGTCTTCGACGAACCGACGATCGGGCTGCACCCACACGACATCGAACGCATGAACGGTCTGCTGCTGCGGCTGCGCGACAAGGGCAACACCGTGTTGGTGGTGGAGCACAAGCCGGAGACCATCGCGATCGGCGACCACGTGGTGGATCTCGGTCCGCGCGCCGGCACCGAAGGTGGTCAGGTGATGTTCGAGGGCACCGTCGAGGGACTGCGTGCCAGCGACACCCTGACGGGGCATCACCTCGACGACCGGGCGCAGCTGAAGCCCTCGGTGCGTGAACCGTCGGGCGCTCTCGAGGTACGCGGAGCCGATGCCCACAACCTGCAGAAGGTCGACGTCGACATCCCCCTCGGTGTACTCGTTGTCCTCACCGGCGTCGCCGGATCGGGTAAGAGTTCGCTCATCCAGGGCTCGGTGACCGGCCTCGACGAGGTGATCTCGGTGGATCAGGCCCCGATCAAGGGGTCACGGCGAAGTAACCCGGCCACGTACACCGGATTGCTCGACCCCATCCGGAAGGCCTTCGCCAAAGAGAACGGTGTCAAGCCAGCACTCTTCAGCGCCAACTCGGAGGGCGCCTGCCCCACCTGTAACGGCGCGGGCGTCATCTATTCCGACCTGGCGATGATGGCCGGGGTGGCCAGCACCTGCGAGGAGTGCGACGGCAAACGATTCCAGGCCGCGGTGCTCGAATACACCTTCGGCGGACGCGACATCAGCGAAGTGCTGGGTATGTCGGTGGCCGAGGCGGAAGCGTTCTTCGGTGATGGTGATGCGAAATTGCCTGCAGCGCACAAGATCCTCGACAGATTGGCCGACGTGGGGCTGGGCTACATCAAGCTCGGACAACCGCTGACCACGTTGTCCGGCGGTGAGCGGCAGCGGATCAAGCTGGCCACCCAGATGGCCGGCAAGGGTGGGATCTACGTGCTCGACGAACCAACTACCGGCCTTCACCTTGCCGACGTCGAGAATCTCCTCGGCCTGCTCGACCGGTTGGTCGAATCGGGGAAGTCGGTGATCGTCATCGAGCATCACCAGGCCGTGATGGCACACGCGGACTGGATCATCGACCTGGGGCCGGGGGCCGGCCACGATGGTGGCCGGGTTGTCTTCGAGGGCACACCCGCCGATCTTGTCGCGGCTCGGTCCACCCTCACCGGCGAACACCTCGCGGCGTACGTCGGCGCCTGAAACGACGCTGGGGGGCTGGTTCGCGCGCCGTAACGACGAGTTAGGTGTGTGCGATGATCTGATCAGTCGCACACGGTGTGCTCGCGCCCGATCCCGCCCCGTGGAATCGTTGCCCGCAGGGCCACATGCGCGTCGGAGAGGGATGGGCGGCGCATGGCCGGATTCGTGGACGACCCGCAGATTCTGCGTGCGATCCTCGAGTTGTCTCCCGACCTGATCGTCCTCTCCGAGTTCTCCGGTCGTGTCCTGTACGTCAACCCGGCCGGTCAGGCGCTGGTAGGTCTGGACTGGTCCCCGGAACGTGAACTGTTCACGGAAGACTTCTTCACGCCGGCGGGGTTGTCGATCTCGGATGAGGTCGAGGAGAACCTCAGATCGAGGGGGTACTGGCGTGGGCGCAATGAGTTGCGGCATTTCAATACGCATGCCCGCATCGCGGTGACGCTCACGACTTTTGTGGTGGAGCGGTCCGACGGTCAGCCGTCTGTGATCGCAACTATTGTCCGTGATCGCCGCCGCGGAGATGAACGTGATCGCCGGCTACGAGAGGTCGCTGACGCTGCAGCTCAGTTCGGCGCCGAACAGAAAGCCGTCGCCGAGCTGAGCCGGCTCGCGTTGGAGGCCGAACTCCCTCAACTGCTGACCGCTGCGACCGCGGCTGCGGTGACGCTGGTCGGGGTGGAGACCGCCATGGTCACCCGGGTAGACGAGTTGGACAGCACACGTCTGAGCCTCGAGGCGGTCACCGGCCCGCGGGGAGACGGCTTCGACGTGCCCGCGGGCAATCACTCGCTCATGGGCTACACCATGAACACTGCCGATGTGGTGGTGTGCCCGGACCGCCTGGCCGAAAACCGCTTTCCCACCGAGGTGATGAAGAGCTACGGCCTGCGTAGTGGTGTCGGCATACCCATTGCCGGCGCGACCGCACCGTGGGGAGCGCTCTCTGTCCACAGTGCCGACGCGCGCGATTATGCCGATCGCGACATCACGTTCCTCCAGACCGTGGCAGATGTGCTCTCCGCGGCCATCCGGCGCATTGAACTCGACCGCCAAGTGCGCCAGCGCAGCATGCATGACCCTCTCACCGACCTCCCCAACCGCGCTTTGGCCTATGCGTGCATCGACGAAGCCCTCGAAAGGGCAGAGGCCGCCGATACCCACGTCGCGGTGCTGCTCCTGGATGTCGACGACTTCAAACTCATCAACGACAGCCTGGGGCACGAAGCGGGCGATCTCGCCCTCGTCCGGTTTGCCCAGCGACTCAGAACTGCTGTGCGAGAACAGGATGTGGTGGCCCGACTCGGAGGCGACGAGTTCCTGATCCTCTGCGAAGAGGTGCGCGACATCGCCGAGGCACAGCAGATCGCGCACTCCATCACCGAGCGGCTGGGTGCTCCCTACGCGCACGGCAGTGCGCCGACGCCGTTGAGTGCCAGCATCGGTGTCGCCGTCAGCGAACCGGGCTCGTCCCGGCGGGAACTGATTCATCGGGCCGATCTCGCGATGTACCGGGCCAAGGACATGGGCGCCGGCGGCCACGCGGTTTACGACGATGACGACGTGTACGACGCCGAGCGGATACGCTCGTTGTCCATCGACCTGCGGTCGGCGCTCGAACGCGGCGACCTCACCTTGCACTACCAGCCGTTGGTGGAGATCGCGTCGGGGCGAATCGTCGCGGTCGAGGCACTCGCGAGATGGAACCATCCGGTCCATGGCCCGGTCAGTCCGGTGGAGTTCGTGGCTGTTGCCGAAAGGACAGGATTGGCAACAGATCTCGGGACATGGGCTTTGGCCGAGGCGTGTGCTCAGGCAGCCAGGTGGCGAGAGTTCACCACGGTGTCGATCCGGGTCAACGTGAGCGCGCTGCAGTTGCGCGACCCGGCCTTTCCGCGGGTGGTCTCACGGGTACTGGCCGCGACCGGCCTCGAAGCATCCGCACTCGGACTCGAGATCACCGAGACAGTGTGGGTGTCCGACACCGCAAGGGTGGCAGGCACACTCACCGAGCTACACAACATGGGGGTGTCTCTGCTGCTCGACGACCTCGGCAGGGGCCACAGCTCGATCTACTACCTGGATCGCTATCCGGTATTCGAGTGCTTCAAGATCGACAAGTCGTTCATCGCAGACCTTCCGGGTGCCCGACCGGAGGCGATCGTGTCCGCGATCGTCGGTCTGGCACGAGCTTTCGACGTCACCGTCGTGGGCGAAGGTGTGGAGACCGCCGAGCAGCTCGAGGCTCTTCGTGCGTGCGGTGTGGACTACGCGCAGGGTTACCACCTCGGCCGGCCCGCCGCTGCGGATGCCGTGACGGCGACGTTGCGTTCAGCGGACGTGTGACCAGGCGTAGGACTCGACGCCAACAGGAGATGAACTCAGCTCTGCTCGTCCAGCCCTGGAACCGCCCGTACGTTAGGTTTTCGCGGTACCAGACGACAGGGTGATGGGATGGGTGTGCGAAAGAATCTCTTGGCGACAACGATGGCCGCGATGGTCGCTACGGTGGGACTGGTCGCTTGTGGCAGCGACTCGGCCGATTCGACTGAGAGCGCGTCGACCGTGCCATCGGCATCCGAAGCGGAGTCGCCGAAATCCTTTGATTTGCAGGCACATCGCGGTGGACGCGGCGAATACACCGAAGAGTCGCTGCATGCGTTCGACCGGGCGCTGTCCCTCGGGGTCAGCACCCTCGAGTTGGACATCGTGCTGACCAAGGACAACCAGCCGCTCATCTGGCACGATCCGAAAATAGACGAGACCAAATGCGCGGACACCGCAGCGGCGACGCCGGGCGACCCGCAGTTCCCGTACGTCGGCGACCTCGTCCACGATCTGACCCTCCCGCAGATCCGGACCCTCAACTGCGACAAGGTGCTCGCCGGCTACCCCGAAGCCCAGCCGGTGGCCGGGAACAAGATCGCGGTTCTGCCAGAACTGTTCGCACTCGTCGAGACACGGGGCGCCGACGCGGTGCGGTTCAACATCGAGACCAAGATCGAGGCGGAGAAACGGGCAGACTCGGCGACACCGGAGGAGTTCGTCGACGTCACCTTGGCGGCGGTGAAAGAGGCCGGCATGGTTGACCGGGTCAGCATTCAGAGCTTCGACTGGCGCACACTGCCGCTGGTGCACGACGCCGAGCCGAGCATTCCGTTGGTGGCGCTCTGGGACGAGACCACTTGGAAGAAGGATTCCCAGTGGCTCGGCCCGGTTGACTTCGACGCGGTGGGCGGCGATGTGATCAAAGGGGCTTCATCGATCGACGGTGTGACGGTGTTGTCGCCCGGATATGTGAACCCGTACCCCGACGGACAGGTACCGCCCGCGGGCTACACGCTGGTGGCCGATGAGGACTTCGTGTCCAGGGCGCATGAGTCCGGGCTGGCCGTGATCCCTTGGACCATCAATGATCCCGCCGTGATGGACGCACAGATCGAAGCGGGTGCAGACGGGATCATCACCGACTACCCCACTCGCCTGCGGGAGGTGATGGCCACTCGGGGGATGACCTTGCCCACGCCTGCGTGAGCCCCTGGCGGTTGGTCTAAGCGTTGTCGAGTGACGTCGACAGTCCGGTGAGCCCACTGCCGACCGAGTTCCCAGCCTTGGTGGCCGTGACTGTCCCGAACTCTACGGGCGCATCGACGGTCGCGCCCGCATAGGCGAAGATGCCATAGATCCCGGCGGCGGCCTCAGGTGGAACCGTGTACGTGACCGTCTGTTCCATCGTCTGCCCGGGTTTGAGGTCCACCGGAATCGGTGCGAGAACGCTTGTGACGGTTGCGCTGCCTGGTTGCACCACATCCACCCACACCTGCCCGACGTAGGGTGCGTCG
The DNA here is from genome assembly GCF_023051145.1 of Williamsia sp. DF01-3. NCBI lineage: Bacteria > Bacillati > Actinomycetota > Actinomycetes > Mycobacteriales > Nocardiaceae > Williamsia > Williamsia sp. DF01-3. The sequence goes on along the minus strand of NZ_JALKFS010000005.1, from coordinate 4,041,638 downwards.
GCGGGTGCGGAGACCATCAGCTTCGCGTTCAGGGGGCCACCGCCCTCGGGCAGTTCGGTCGGTGTCTCCGGGGAAAGTCGGACCTGCACCGGCAGCTTGGTCTGCGGAGACGCCGGCCCCGTCGATGCGGGCGAGCCGTCGCCGACCTCCGGCCAGCCGTTGGCCCACACGATGCGGTCGATCATCCCTTCACGTCGCTGGGCGCCACTGGGCAATTCGAGGTCATCGCGTGGAACGGCGTGATACACAATCCAATCCGCTCCGGCGTCGTCGGTGACAACGGTGTTGTGGCCGGGGCCGGCCCATGCCTGACTGCCGGCGAGGATGAGCGCGCCACCGCCGGCGTTCAGGTCGTCGCCCTTGCGGTCGAGGTACGGCCCGGTGAGCGACTGCGAACGGCCCGCAAGAACTCGATATGCGGTGTCGGCGCCGTTGCAGCAGTTGCCCGCCGAGACGAACAGGTAGTAGTAGCCGTCGCGGAAGATGATCTCGGGACCTTCGAACCGGTCGTCGGCCACCCGTACCGGGGCTCCGGCCGCAGCATTTCCCTCGGCGTTGAGCGGTATCGCGTACACGCCGTGGAAGTTGCCGACGAACATTGTTTTAGTCTTGCCGTCGTCCCAGAGGAATGGATCGATGGTGCCCTCGACGCCGACGTCCTGCGCACAGAACACCGGATGGCCCAGATCGGTCCACGGTCCTGTCGGACCCGGTGCGGTTGCCAAGCCGATGCAGGGGTTCTTCTCGTCGTAGAGCGCGTAATACAGCGAATAGGTGCCGTTCGACTCCGAGATGTCTGGGGCCCAGGCGAGTCTGCCGGGTGGGTGCCAGCCTGGCGCCTCGTCGAACACATCGCCGACGTACTTCCAGTCCACCAGGTCGAACGAGGTGAACACGGTCATGTTGTGCTCGCCCTGGCCGTCGCCCCAGTCGTCGGCGGTGGCGTACATGTAATACCGGCCGTCTTGCGCGCGGATCACGGTCGGGTCGGCCGCCACCGGCTGCACGATCGACTGTGCCAGCGCGGACGGCGCCGGTGCGAGCATTACGACGAGTAGAGCCAGAAGAGCAGGAACCGCGACGCGGCGGGCATGTGCCCAACGGCGCCCGGCTGTCGGTTTTGTGCTCGAATCCATCGGTTCAGCGGCCGGAGCCCCCCACGCGTGCATGTCGCTCCTTGCCACAACTCACCATTCAGGTCGCGGCAAACATATCCAGCTCAAGTTGAGGTCGAGACTTCAGCCACGCTGCGACATCGTGCTGTGACGAAACCGTGTTCGGCCGGTTATGCGCCCAGCGCGGCGAAGTCAGACGAGCTGCAGCGTCTCGATGATGAGCTGGGTGGCGGCACGGCCCTCTGGGGTTGGCGTCAGCGGGTAGATGTGCAGGCCGGAGGGGCAGGTGTTGAGCTCCACTTCGGATCCAGCCGCGCTCGCTTGCTCATGGAATCGCAGGGCATCCGGGTACAACATGTCGTGGGTGCCGATGTGCACGGTCGTTGGGGCGAGCCCGCCGAGGTCGCCGTACATCGGGCTGACCTCCGGGTGCGTCAGTGGTTTGTCGGGAGCCCACACCCGTGCTGCCATGTCCAACGTGGACCGGTTGAGCCAGGGGTCGTGACGCTCGACACGAGCGATGTCGGGATTGCTGAGGGACAGGTCGAGCCAGGGTGAGATGAGAATCAGGCGCTGAGGCGGGCGCAGGTTCTTGTCACGCGCGGTCTGTGCCATCAGCAGCGCCAGGCCGCCGCCGGCGGAATCGCCGACCAGTGCGATGGGCGACCCGGGGTGCTCGGTCACCAGTCGCTGATACACCGCAGTGATGAACGGAAGGGCGTCCCGGTGGTCGTAGCGGGGAGCGAGCCCGTACATCGGTACCTCGACCCGCATGCCGGCGTCGGCCAGTTGCGCGATGAAAGCCCAATGCTGGGCACTGATCTCGCTGACATACGCGCCGCCGTAGAAGTACAGCACCGTGGTCTGGGGGCGGACGCGACGCGGGGTGACGCTGTAGCTACGGAAACCGCCGATCGACCGACGTTTGACGATGTGCGAGGTGTACATCGGTTCCGGAGGCGACACGACCTTCTTGGGCCGGTAGATCTGTCGGCGTGCGCGCTCCGCGGTGCTGGTGAGGGACAACCCGTTCAGCCTCAGCATCGTCGACAGTGCTTTCATCTGAATACTCATCTGTGTCGAGATTAGACCGTGGACCTGTGTTCAACCTGCAGCAACGTGTGAGATTTTGCTGATGATCCAGCGAGACCTATCTCACGGTCGGGTGGGTCGCGGAATCGGCACCTGGCCTCGGCGGTTGATGTGTGGCGTGACCACACCAGCACTCTTCACGCCCTTGACCCTGCGCGATCTGACCATCGCGAACCGCATCTGGCTTGCACCGATGTGCCAGTACAGCTGTTTCGCCGAAGACGGCGTGCCCACGGACTGGCATCTGGTCCATCTCGGCGCCCGGGCCACCGGCGGGTTCGGCCTGATTCTCACTGAAGCCGCCGCCGTCACGCCCGACGGGCGGATCAGCCCCCAGGACGCAGGCATCTGGAACGACGAACAGGCCGCAGGGTGGCGTCGAATCGTGGATTTCGTGCACGACCAGGGTTCGGCGATCGGCGTCCAACTGGCGCACGCAGGCCGCAAGGCTTCGACGTACGCCCCGATGGCCGACGCCGAGGGCAGCATCGCCGATGCAGACGGAGGCTGGGTGACCAGCGCCCCGTCTGCTGTTGCATTCGAGGGTTACACCACCCCGTCGGCCCTGACCCGTGATGGCATCGCAGGCGTTGTCGATGCTTTTGCCGCCGCGGCGTCCCGGGCACATGAGGCCGGCTTCGACGTCGTCGAGATCCATGCCGCTCACGGGTACCTGCTCCACGAGTTCTTCTCGCCGTTGTCGAACATCCGCGAGGACGAGTACGGCGGCGATTTCGAAGGCCGTACCCGGATCTTGCTCGAGGTCGTCGAAGCCGTTCGCCGTGTGTGGCCTGACGAAAAGCCCCTGTTCGTGCGGCTCTCGGCGACCGACTGGACAGAAGGTGGCTGGACGGTGGACGACAGCGCTCGGCTGGCCGAACTCGTCAAACCGTTGGGAGTCGACCTGATCGACGTCTCCAGTGGCGGGAATGTCCTGGCAGACATTCCGGTGGGCCCCGGCTACCAGGTCGACTTCGCCAAGGCCATTCTCGAGCAGTCGGGTGTTCCCACTGCGGCGGTCGGCCTGATCACCGAGCCGGGGCAGGCAGAGAAGATCCTCGAGACAGAGTCCGCACACGCTGTACTGCTGGCACGAGCTGGTCTCCGTGAGCCGGCGTGGCCACTGCGCGCGGCGCACGAACTGGGTCTGACCTGGCGAGAGGCCCCTTACCCGCCGCAGTACACGCGCGGCGCGTGGCGTTGATCGATCCCGGGTTGCGCCTGCACGCGATATCCCGACAATCGAGTAGGTGCCCCCGGATCTGCTGAGCCGCCCCGTCGATCGGTTCGAACGAAGGCTACGACGAGTGTCGGCGCTGTGCGTGGTGGTCGCCTGCATGATGTCGGTGCTCACGGGAGTTCTGGTGTGGGACATGGCCGAACGGTCGCCCATCGCCGAGCCGGTGGCGGCGGTACGAGCGGTGACCGATGAGGCGGCCATGCCCGCCACCGCCCAGACGATCGGTACCCCGGCCGTGGCGGTCCGGGCGCACTGGGAGTGGAAGTCGCAACGGCGTGACGGTGTGATCGCAGTACCGGCAGGTACCCCCGCGGGCACCAACCGCGACATCCCCGTCGACGAGAACGGCGACTGGGCACCGGCCGGTGCTGCCTTCGGGGGACCGATCCCACGAGTGGGACCCGCGGTGATACTGGCGATGCTGGTGGGCGTAGGCGGAATCGTTGTGATCCGGCAGGTGACCCGCAGAGCGGTCGAACAGCGACACGACCGATATTGGACCGAGCAACTCGCCCGCTTCTTCGCCACCCGGCCGGACTGACGGATCAGCAGCAGCGGCCCTGCGGATTCCGGTCCTGATCGCGGTACCGGGTACGCCAGTAATCGCGCTCGGTCATCGGGACATCGGCCGGGTGGTGCGCCCGGTGATGGGCGAGGTAGCGCTGGTAATCGCTGTCACCCATCATCGCTCCCACGTACCAGCGCACCGCGTCTGAGCCACGGCGGAGTACGTCCATCACGGGGCCGGCCTCGCTCCCTTGCTCGTACCATGCCCGTCCGGATCACCCGTGGCAGACGCCGTTGAGATTCTGTCGGCTTTCTCGAACTCGGCCCATTCCCGCTCGATCTGTTTCTCGGTGGGTGTGGCGATCAGGCCGCGGGGGGCAAACCTCTTCGACTCCACGGGGGTGTCCTCTGTCGTGGGCAGTCCTCCTGCCCGAATAGCCTTCACGCACACAAACGCTGCTGCGACGGCGACGATCAGGACCAGCACCGCGAACACGATGGACAACGTGCCCTGGATGAAGGTGTTCCGGATGACGGCGTCGATCTCGCCGACGTTCTTGGCGGTCTTGAATGCGGTCGCACCGCTGTCCTTCGCGTTCTGGAAATCGCTGTGCTGCTGCCAGTACCCGATGGCGGGGTTGCTCGAGAAGATCTTCTGCCACGAGGCGCTCATCGTGACGATCAGGTCCCACGCCAGTGGGATGCCGGGAATCCACGCCCACTTGAACAGCCCGCGCTTGAGGACTATCACCAGCACGATCGTCAGTGCGATGGCCGCCAGCAACTGATTGGCGATACCGAACAGCGGGAACAGGGTGTTGATGCCGCCGAGCGGGTCGGTGACACCCATCAACAAGATCGAGCCCCACGCCGCGACAACGATGAAGGTGCAGATCCACGCGCCCGGTCGCCACGACGGATCCTTGAATCGCTTGCCGCCCTTCACATTGCTCAGCCCATCCGAGAGCATGAACCGGGCCACACGGGTTCCGGCGTCGACGGTGGTGAGGATGAACAGGGCCTCGAACATGATCGCGAAGTGGTACCAGAAGGAACGCAACGACTCCCCGCCGAATGCGCGCTGCATCGTGTCGGCCATACCCATCGCCAACGTGGGTGCGCCGCCTGTTCTGGAGATCACCGAACTCTCACCCACAGCCTTGGCGTCCTGCTCGAATTGTGCGGCCGTGGCAGGATCCCCGGGAAGATTGAGGCCGTTCACGTAATCGGCTGCACCCTGCGGAGTCCCGTCGGTCAACGCCTTCGGCGCGTTCATCGCGAAGTACAGATGCTGGTTCAGGATGCAGGCGGTGATCAGGGCCATGATGGCGACGAAGGATTCGGTCAGCATGCCGCCGTAACCGATGATGCGTGCCTGGCTCTCCTTCTCCAGCAACTTCGGCGTGGTACCCGAGGCGATCAACGAGTGGAAGCCCGACAGCGCGCCGCAGGCGATGGTGATGAACAGGAATGGGAACAGCGCACCGGCGAAGGCCGGACCCTGGCCGTTGTGTGCGAACTCGCTGACCGCCGGAGCCTGCATCACCGGTCGTGCGATCACGATGCCCGCCGCGAGCAGCACGATGGTGCCGATCTTCATGAAGGTGGACAAGTAGTCGCGCGGCGCGAGCAACAGCCACACCGGTAGCACCGCTGCTGCGAACCCGTAGATGACGATGGCCCAGCTCAGGAACACCGGCGAGAGGCTGAACATGTCTGCGCCCCAGCTCGACTCGCCGACCCATCGGCCGGAGATGATCGCAAACATCAGCAGTACGAAGCCGATCAGCGACACCTCAGACACGCGTCCAGGACGCAGGAATCGCAGGTACATGCCCATGAACAAGGCGATGGGGATGGTCATCGCGATCGAGAACACACCCCACGGGCTCTCGGCGAGCGCGTTGACCACAACGAGTGCCAGGACCGCGATCAGGATGATCATGATGACGAATACGGCGATCATCGCCGCGAAGCCGCCGATGTCACCGAGTTCGTCGCGGGCCATCTGGCCGAGGCTGCGGCCGCGGCGCCGCGTGGAGATCGACAGCACGAGGTAGTCCTGGACGCAGCCGGCGAACACTGCGCCGATGATGATCCAGATGGTTCCGGGCAGGTAGCCCATCTGCGCGGCGAGGACGGGGCCCACCAATGGCCCGGCGCCCGCGATGGCTGCGAAGTGATGCCCGAACAACACCCGCCGGTCGGTGGGCATGTAGTCCTGGGCGTTGTCGAGGACTTCGGCCGGGGTGGCGTGATCGTCGCGGGGCCGAACGACTTTCATCTCGATGAGGCGCGCGTAGAAGCGGTAGCCGATCACGTATGTGCACAGTGCCGCGATGACAAACCAGATCGCATTGACCGTCTCGCCGCGGACGAACGCGATGATCGCCCAGGCGCATGCCCCGATGATCGCGATGATCGCGAACATGATGCGTTTGCCGACGGTCATCGGACTTCGGTCGACGATGGCGACGGGGGAAGGTCGGGGTCGGTGCGGATGAGATCGATGTGGGGATCTCGGTCGCGTTCCTGAGTGACGGTCACCGTGGCTCCTGTGCGTTGTGGGCGGTAGGAGGATTCACGCCTGCTGTCTGCCGCAAGCGCTGTATCCGGCGCCACCCTGACCCATGGGTTCACGGACCAGTGTGGCGCCGGTCACTCTACGCCCGGTCAGGAACAGTGATTTTCAGACCCCTTTTCGTTCCGAACGACCTCACTCACCGGTTGATGGTGCTCTTTCCCAGCGCGAGTCCACCGAACGCGATGACCAGCCAGACCCCGCTCACTACACCCGGGAATCCGGGCAGCCCGAATGCGCCGACGGTGACGATGACGGGGAGTACCGCCAGCACGCTGACCACCCCGATCCAGCGAGAGACCAGACGCTCGCCGAATGCCATCCAGGCGACGGCGCCCGCAGCGACCGTGACGCCGAGGTATCCGATGAACGAGCCGAAGTCGTTGAGAACGTAGAGCACGTACAGTCCCGACTTGTCGAAGGCCTCGTCCTCGGAGCCGCCGTTGTACAGACCCATCGCGCCCTTCCAGCCATAACCCAGGGAGAGGGCGCCCGCCGATGCGGTGAAGCCGAGCGGGACGACGCGCGCTGCGGTGCTCGACGGGGTGCGGGGTTCGACGTGGCGCTTCCACGCGGCGGCCAGCACCAGGAGCAGGGCGACAGTGAGGTAGCCGGTGATGATCGATGCGTGGGCTTTGCCGCTACTGACATCGTCGACAATGTCCGCGTTGTAGGGCGTGTTCTCGTCCCACTCGGGATGGAGATCGAAGGCCAGAGTGGCTGCCAATGCGCCGATTCCGGCAGCCACGCCCACCCACGGCCAGCGTCCCCTCGTCGCCGTCTCGGTGGTGTCCGCCAAAGCCTGTGTTGTGGGTGTGGTCATCGTTGTTCTCCTTCTTCTCGGGGTGCGGGCCGCTTCTGTCCGCGTTGTCGGTGGAACTGTCGGGAATGGACATGACAGAACTGTCTGGGGGGACGTGTCCCGGCCGACAGGGACGCCGGTCCCTGGTTGCCGGGAAGTTCGCGTCTGCAGCGGTTTTCTGGGAATCGGCGTGCCACGATGACCTGGTGAGAGCTACCGTCCACGGTCTCGCCGACAAGATCGGTGATTCCGCGCTTCGCCGGATCGCGCTGGTGCTCGGCGTCGGCGCGGTGACGTGCATCGTGGGAGCGCTTGTGCTCCACCATGAACTCACCGAGCGTGTGAGTGTCGAGCCGATGTTCGCGAGTGATCTCGTGCTCGGTTCGGTATGGCCCGTGGCGGGTGTGGTGCTGCTGTGGCACCAGCCGCGTAATCGCTGTGGCTGGCTGTTGGTGGCGACGGGGTTGATCAGTGTCTACCTGCTCCTCGGGCAGTACAGCGTCTGGAATGCGAAGGTCTCGCCGTTGCCGGGTTCAGCGGTGGCCGACTGGATTTCGATGTTCGGCTTCGGCGTCTACTTCGTAGTGCTCCCGCTGCTCACATTGATGTTCCCCGAGGGCGGATTCGGGTCGCGGCACGAGAAGATGCTGGCGATCTCCGCGCTCTCGGCCGCCATGGCGGCCGTCGGCGCGCGGATGGTGGTTCCAGGTCGCGCTGATGTCGACGCGGCTGTGCAGAACCCCATCGGGATCGACGCGCTGGAGCCGCTGAACTACGTGACGTTGGTGAGTTCGTTTTATTGCCTGGCGGTGGCGACGCCGCTCGCGGTGGTCGCGCTGGTGTTGCGGACGCGACGCGCGGTCGGGGTGCAGCGGGCGCAGTTGCAGTGGTTCATGGTCGGCGGCATCGTCATGGCCTGCGCGCTCATCTTGGCGCTCCTGCTCGGTGAGACCGGGCCGGGCAACGCGGCGTTTGTCATCGCGCTGCTGGCGCCCCCGGTGGCGGTCGTGTCGGCGACCCTGCGTTTTCGTCTGGTCGACGCCGAGTTCGCTCTGAGTCGTTCGATCGTGCTGGTGCTCGTGGTCGCTCTGGTAGCCGCGGGCGGCGGCCTGATGCTGTGGCGGCTGGATCCAGGGCTGGCAGGATCCCGAGCCGGAATCGCCCTTGTGGTGGTGCTTGTGCTGGGAGCGTTTGCCGTTCGCGCCGTGTTGCAACGGGTCATCGACAACTGGTGGTTTCCGCAACTGCGCGGCAGCCGCACCCTTGCGCCGCGGATCTCCGAGGCCGTGACACTGTCGGCAGAGCCGCGTGCAGCGCTCACCGACTTGATCTCGGCATTGCGCACGGAGTTGCGTATGCCCTACGTGGCCTTCGACGGTGTGGTGCGGGCCGAACAAGGAGTTCGGCCTGCCCACCTGGTCACCATCGACGCAATTGCGCTGGGACGCAGAGTCGGTCAGCTCGAGGTCGCACCACGGCGCGTCGGTGAAGGGTTCAGCGCTGAAGAACGCCGACTCCTCGAACAGGTCGCGGCGCACGCGGCGATGATGGCTTACGCAACGTCGCTGGTGGCCGAGACCGAGCACTCTCGGGCCCGTATCGTCGCGGCCCGGGAAGAGGAACGACGACGGCTGCGCAATGATCTGCACGACGGGGTGGGCCCGGGTCTTGCGGGGATCGCCCTGCAGATGGATGCACTGGCCGCCGAGCTCCGCCGAAAGGGTGATGATGCCCACGCGGCCAAGGCCGATGGGATCCGGGACCGGGTCCGCGAAGCAGTGGTCCAGGTACGTGCGGTGTCTCGTGGTCTGCGGCCACCGGTTCTGGACCAGCTGGGGCTGGCACAGGCGCTGCGTCAACTCGTGGACGGTCTCGGTGCCATCGAAGGTGTTGTGCAGCTTGATGACATGGGTGAACTGCCTGCGGCCGCGGAGGTCGCCACCTACACCATCGCGGCCGAAGCGGTCACCAACGTGGTGCACCACAGCGCGGCGTCACGGGTGAGGATCGACGTGGAATGCGACGAGGAGAACCTCGAACTCCGGGTCAGCGACAACGGTCGAGGAATGCCAAGCAGGCCGACACCTGGCGTGGGATTGATGAGCATGCGGCAGCGTGCCGCCGAAGTGGGTGGCCGTGTGGAGCACCTTGCCGCTCAAGGGGAGGAACGGTGGTGCGGTTGGTGGTGCCCGTCGCGTCCGTCGCTGTTCCGAGAGAGGCTGTGCGTCAATGACATCGGTGCTCGTGGTTGACGACCATGCGCTATTTCGCGCAGGTATGCTCGCGGTGCTGACGGCGATGGACGACGTCGAGGTCGTCGGGGAAGCCGCCGACGGCGAGTCGGCGCTCCGTGCTGTCGAAGAACTACGGCCGCAGGTGGTGCTCATGGACTTGCGGATGCCCGGTATCGGTGGGCTCGCGGCCACGGCGCGGGTGGTGGACAGGTATCCGGACGTCGCAGTGGTGGTCTTGACGATGAGTGAGGACCCCGACTCGGTCTTCGCAGCCCTGCGGGCCGGCGCCCGAGGCTATCTGCTCAAGGAAGCCGAAGCCGGTGATGTGCACCGCACGATTGCGGCGGTCGCCAGGGGGAGGCCGTCTTCGGACCCCGCGTCGCCGAACAGGTGGTCGGGTTCTTCTCGGCGATGGCCCCGAACAGTGCTGGACCCCAGGCCTTTCCGGAGCTGACGAGCCGTGAGCGCGAAGTCCTGGAACTGATGGCCCGGGGTTTGGACAACGCTGCCATCGCCCGCCGGTTGTTCCTGTCCGAGAAGACCGTTCGCAACCGGGTCAGTGAGATCCTGGCCAAGATGCGTGCTCGGACGAGGGCGGAGGCGGTGGCCAGGGCGAGGGACGCAGGTGTGGGAGGGCAGCCCGACTGACGCGACGGGGTGATGTCGGAGGCTGGTGGTAGCCTTCGCTCGGCGAGGTGCGTGCGCTCTCCTGGTTGGCCAAACCTGTTGTCGGACAGGAGAATCTGCAGTTCGAATATCGCGAACATGTGTTCGGATGCGGTAGTGTGACGGCATCAATTGGACAGCTGGCGCACGGTTCGAACGGTGTCACTGCTGTGGGGGTCCCTGGGGAGGGGTATGAGGATGCGGGTTCTCGATGTGGTCGACGATGTGATGGGGTTGGTCGTTCCGGATGACCCACCGGGTGTTGTGGGTCTGATCAAGGAATTGATCACCCTTCGCAATGCGACCGAGTGCAAGTTGTCTGCGGCGGCAGCGCATATCGAACGGCTGGGGATAGCGAAGAAGTCAGGGTCCACCACCTCGAAGCTGTTGCAGGCCAACGGGGTCGCTCCAGCGGTTGCATCACGGTGGTTGCGGATCGGGACCGGGCTGGCCGGTTTGGATCGCACCGCCGGTTACTTTCGCGACGGATTCCTGTCGACCGAACATGTTGATGCGGTGGTCAGGGGGCGCGCGCACGTCGCGGCCCGGGCCGGCTCCGAGATGGTTGCTGAGGAGCGACCGGACATCGATCGGAAATTGTTGAGCCACGCCATCTCCGGCGCCTCGCCCGACGAGGTGGGCAAGGCCGCGCGCAAGCTGGGGAATCAGGTCTCTGGGAACACGGGTGGGCCCCCGGCGTCCGAGGATTCGGCGATGAACACCGTGGACTTTGCAGTTGTCGACGATCATCATCCGGGACGCGTGCTGTGTGAAATGCGGGGCACCGGCGGAATGGCCCGACTGCCATCACATTGTCCACTGGCAAGAAGGTGGCCCGACCACCCTGGAAAACGGGTGCCTGTTGTGCCGCACCTGCCACCGCGCAGTTCACAACACGGACTGGGACGTTGTCATGGGGCCAGACAGACACCCATGGCTGCTCCCGCCCGCTGACGTGGATCCGCTGCGAAAACCCCTGCCGGCCTACAACCGTAGGACGCTCACCCTCGCTGCGTAAAGGCGGCCGAACCGCACAAAGCTGCAAGGCCACACCGAACTGCTGGGCCGATGATCGATAGACCCACTCGCAACCGGCCCCCGGCCGGAACCGCGATAGAACATTGACAACTCCACAGTGTGAACATGTTTCGGGCCGCCGGACGTACCGCCTGTCGCCCGTGCGATCAGCGGACGGTACGAGCCAGTGTCAGGCCCCGGGCGAGTCTGCGGATGTTGTCGGCGATGTCCCGAACCCGTCCCACGAAAGTGTCGTGCGTGACGCCAGAAGAATGTGGCGTCATCAGCAGATTGGGGAGTTCGGCAAAGGGCAGATCGCCCGGTACACCGCGACCATCCGGGCCGGGGTACGAGTACCAGACGTCGATGGCGGCCGCACGAATGGTGTTCGTGCTGAGGGCATCGTAGAGAGCCTGCTGCTGAAGAAGTGGCCCCCGTCCGACGTTGATCAAGACTCCTTCCGAACCGAGGGCCTCGAACTCTGCGGGACCGATCATTCCTCGGGTATGAGCGTTCAGCGGTGCCGAGACGACAACAACGTCGGACTCGGTCATCAGGCGGCCCAGATCGGTGGCATCGCCCGCCCATGACAGGCCCTGTGCTTCGGCGTCGACGGTGCCGCGGCCGGTGACCGCCGACGCGGTGCAGCTCAACATACGCAGGAGGTTCCAGCTCTTCGACCCGATGTGGCCGAACCCGACGAAGCCGATGTGCGCATCTCGCATGGTGAGGGGCTGGGGAAGGGAGTCGTTGTACACCGATGTCGCCCACACGGCTTGTCGGAGTGCCCGATCGTGCGCGAGAAAACCACGGCGCAGCATGACGGAAGTGGACAACACGTATTCGGCGATCGAGTCCTCGTGATGGAACGTGTTGGCGACTTTGGTGCGAGGTCCGAGCGCGTCGAATGCGACATTGTCAGTGCCCGCCCCTGCCACGTGCACCAGTTGCAGTCGCGGGGCGGCGGCGGCCATTGCTGTGGTGAACCTGCCGCCCACGTACACATCGGCTGCCGGGAGGTCGTTGATGATCGCCCGTTCGTCGAAGCGTTGGTGCCACCGGACCTCACTCTCGGCAGGCAGCAAGCTCTCGAACAACTCACGATGCGGCAGCAGATTCCGATCGCCGACGACGATCACCATCCGCCCGAATGGATCGCTCATGCCCGAACCAGTGCTGGACGCTTGCTGTCGAAACTCCAGCCCGGTACGAGGAACTGCATCCCGACCGAATCATCTCGGGACCCCAGACCCTCGCGGAGGTACAGCTCGTGTGCGGCGTCGACCTGGTCCATGTCGAGCTCGACACCGAGTCCGGGCCGGTCAGGAACCGTGAGGTGACCGTCGCTGATCTCGAACGGCTCCTTGGTGATCCGCTGACCGTCCTGCCAGATCCAGTGGGTGTCGATGGCCGTGATGTCGCCGGGTGCGGCAGCGGCGACGTGGGTGAACATGGCCAATGAGACGTCGAAGTGGTTGTTGGAGTGCGATCCCCACGTCAGGCCCCACACATCGCAGAGCTGCGCCACCCTCACCGATCCGGCCATCGTCCAGAAGTGGGGATCGGCCAATGGGATGTCGACCGCTCCGGATCGAATGGTGTGCCCCAACTCCCGCCAGTCGGTGGCGATCATGTTGGTGGCGGTGGGCAACCCGGTGGCCCTCTTGAACTCACTCATCACTTCACGCCCGGAGAAGCCGCCCTCGGGGCCGACCGGGTCCTCGGCGTAGGCGAGCACGTCGCGCAGTCCGCGGCAGGCCTCGATCGCCTCCGAGAGCAGCCAGCCGCCATTCGGATCAAGCGTGATGCGCGCGGCCGGGAAGCGTTCGGCGAGCGCGGTCACCGCGGCTGCTTCCTCCCGGGGCGCCAGCACCCCGCCCTTGAGTTTGAAGTCGGAGAAGCCATAACGATCGTGCGCGGCCTCGGCGAGAGCGACGACGGCCTCAGGAGTCAGCGCCTCCTGGTGCCGTAGTCGAAGCCAGTCGTCGGACTCTCCGGAACCGTCGAGGTAGTCGAGTCCCGTCTTGGTGCGGTCGCCGACGAAAAACAGATATCCCAGCGCCTGCACGCGCTCGCGCTGCTGGCCGTCGCCGAGGAGGGCGGCAACCGACACTCCGAGGTGTTGGCCCAACAGGTCTAGCAAAGCGGATTCGACAGCGGTGACGGCGTGAACAGTGGTGCGAAGATCAAACGTCTGATTGCCTCGGCCACCCTCGTCGCGATCGGCGAAGGCGCGCCGTATGTCGCCGAGAATTGCGTTGTGGTCGCCCACGTGGCGTCCGACCACCAGGTCGATCGCGTCGCACAGGGTCTGACGAATCGGCTCGCTTCCCGGCACCTCGCCGACCCCGGTGTTCCCGTCCGCATCGGTGATCATCACCAGGTTCCGGGTGAAGAACGGAGCATGTGCCCCGGACAGGTTGAGCAGCATGCTGTCGCGGCCGGCGATCGGGATCACCCGCATCTCGGTGACCGCGGGAGCACCACGCGATACTCGCGATGTGGCTGATGACGTCATGGTGGAGCCTTTCGCTGTTGTGATTTCAGATGATCTGCTGCCCGATGAGCAGGACAGCCCCCACCGAGGAGATGGCGATGGAGAGCCGGCGCAGCCGCACCGGGTCGAGCAATGTGTTGACGAATCGAGAGGCCGCGTAGCCCAGCACAACCGCCGGGATGAGAATCAGGAACATCTCGGCGTTCTCCCGTTCGATGGCACCGGCGGCGGCCAGCACCGCGATGGACATCAACGACCCGACCAAGAAGAACGCGCTCATGTTCCCGCGTAGCCGGGGGCCACTTGATCCCTGCAACACCAAAGCCATCGGCGGACCACCGATCGAGGTCGCGGTGCCGAGCAGACCCGACGCAGCGCCCGCCGTCGCGAGGTTTCGTCGCCGCGGCGGTGGCGCCCAACCCATCGTCGCCATGACAACACCGGCCAGCACGACGGCCGCGAGTAACAACGCGAGCCCGCGTTCGGGTAGGAACAGGAGCAGCAATGCCCCCGCGATGGTGCCGGGGACACGGCCCGCGAGCGCCCACCCGGTGCCCCGGAGGTCGAGACTCTGTCGTTCACGGATTACGACGAGCAGCGTCACCACCACCGCGGACATGATCAGCGTGCCCGGGATGAGCGATGGGTCGACCAGGGCGACGATCGGCGCGGCAAGCATCCCCATGCCGAACCCGATCGATGCCTGCATGCAGGCGGCAGCGAACACTGCCACGCTGATCACGACGAGAGCTGTGATGCTCACCCGACCGCGGCGGGCATACCGAGCGACACCGTGTTGCGCGGGTGGAAGCACTCGGCCACGTGTGGCGGACCGCTCAGCGCTGCCCGGATCGACTTGCTCTGTGGAACGTCGGTGGCGACGGGCGGCGCCGACTCCGCGCACTCGGAAGTGGCGTGCATGCACCGGGTACGAAACCGGCAGCCCGACGGCGGATTGAGCGGCGAGGGCACTTCGCCCTCCAGGATGATCCGGGTGCGCCGGGTTCCGGGGTCGAGGTGGGTGCCGCGGACATCAGCGCCTCGGTGTAGGGGTGCATCGGGGTGTCGAAAACTCTTTCGGTAGGCCCTGTTTCGACGATGCGACCGAGATACATGACGGCGACGCGGTCGGCCACGTGCCGCACGACCGACAGGTCGTGCGAGATGAAGACGTAGGAGATGCCGAGTTGCTGCTGCAGGTCGTTGAGCAGGTTCAGCACCTGGGCCTGCACCGAGAGGTCCAGTGCCGACACGGGCTCGTCACAGATGACCACCGACGGGTTGAGGGCCAGCGCTCGGGCGATTCCCAACCGCTGGCGCTGCCCACCGGAGAACTCTTGTGGTGAGCGGTGCTCGTCGCTGGGGCGTAGACCCACCAGGTGCAGGAGTTCGCGAACCCGGGCGGCCCTGTCTCGCTTGGACTTGTAGAGGGTCTTGTGGGTCCGCCACGGCTCGGAGATGATCTCGGCGGCTGTCATCCGCGCGTTGAGTGAGGCATACGGATCCTGGAACACCATCTGGACGCGGCGTCGCAGGGCGAGCATGTCCTTGCCCTTGAGGGTGTACGGATCGACGCCATCCCAGCTGACCGTACCGGCGTCGGGGCGCTCCAGCATCATCAGCGTGCGGGCGAGAGTTGACTTGCCACAACCTGATTCACCGACCAGACCCAGTGTCTCGCCGGGGGCGAGATCGAGGTCGATCCCGTCGAGCGCCTTGAGTTCGGTCTTGCCGTCTTTGCCTGCCGGCACCCGGAACGTCTTCGTGAGGTCGCGAACCTCGAGGACCGACGATCCTGTCGATCTCGGTTTCGTGGACTCAGACATTGCCGACCTCCTCGGTGAAATGACATGCCGCAGAACGGCCGGTGGCGATTGACTTCAGTGCAGGTCGGGAGGTGGCGCAGATGTCTTGTGCCAGGGGGCACCGGGCCTGATACACGCACCCGGTCGGGATCGAGTGCAGGTCCGGGGGAGTACCACCGATGGACTTGAGATCTTCGCCCCGTTTGGCGTTCACGGGCACCGAGTCGAGCAGCCCCTTGGTGTAGGGGTGTCTCGGACGGGAGAACACCTCGGCGACCGGCCCGGTCTCGACGACGTTGCCGGCGTACATGATTGCCACGCGGTCGGCCTGCTCGGCCACCAGCGCCAAATCGTGGGTGATCAAGATGACCGCCATGTCGAACTCGGCTCGCAGGTTCTGCAACAGCGACATGATCTGTGCCTGCACGGTGACATCGAGCGCGGTGGTCGGCTCGTCGGCGAGGAGAACCTTGGGGCTCAGGGCCACCGCCATCGCGATCAGCAGTCGTTGGCGCATGCCACCGGAGAACTGATGGGGATAGGAGTCGATACGCGACTCGGGCTCGGGGATGCCGACGTGCTCCATCAGCCGGATGGCCTCGCGTTTGGCGGCCCGCGCAGACATCCCGCGATGGATACGGAACGGCTCGGCGAGCTGGGTACCGACCGTGTACACAGGGTTGAGCGCGGTCAGTGCGTCCTGGAAGACGATTGCCAGTTCGGTTCCGGCGACCTGGCGGCGCTTGCGTTTGCTCGCCGTCGTCAGGTTGGTGTCCCCGAGCATCACCGTGCCGTCGGTGACATCCGCGATCGGGTCCAAGAGCCCGACCAGGGCCTGGGCGGTCATGGACTTGCCACATCCGGACTCGCCCAGCAGGGCCAGCGTCTCGCCGCGGCGGGCGACAAACGAGACGTGGTCGACGGCCCGCACCACCCCGGTTGGGGTGCGAAGGTCGACGGTCAGGTCGGTGACGTCCAGGGCGACCCGCTCGTCGGCGGTGGTCGCGCCGGGATCGGCGATGGCTGGTGCGTTCATGCGACTGCCTTTCGTGAGGAGAACAGACGGCGGCGGGCACGCGGCACGGTGAGGCGCCAGCGCTGACCGGGATCGGTGGCGATCCGGGCCCACGCCGCGAGGATCGTGGCGGACACCGTGGTCACCACGATGGCCAGACCTGGGAAGAACGACAGCCACCATGCGGTCTGCAGGTAGGTGCGTCCCTGCGACACCATCAGGCCCCAGCTGATGTCCGGGGGCTGGATTCCGATGCCCAGGAAGCTCAGCGACGATTCGGCCAGCATGACAAAACAGAAGTCGAGGGTGGCAACGGTGAGCAAGGTGGGCAGCAGGATCGGCAGGACATGCGAGCGGATGATCGATCCACTGCTGGCGCCGAACGTGCGGGCCGCATCGACGAAGACCCTGCTCTGCAGTTCGGCCGACTCCGCCCGTGCGGTACGCAGATAGATGGGGATGCGTGTGAAGGCCAGCACCAGAACGATATTGGCCGCACTCGGCGAGAACACGTAGAGCACCACCACCGCCAGCAGCAGGGAAGGAAAGCTCATGATCACGTCGGCGACCCGCATCGCCGTGGTCTCGCGCCAGCCGCGGTGGTAACCGGCCCACATGCCGATCACCGAACCGATGACGCAAGAGATCACCACGGCGGGCAGGGCCACCATCATCGTGGTCTGACAGGCGACGATCAGACGAGCCAGCATGCTGCGACCGAGCGGGTCGGTGCCGAGCACGTTCATCCAGCCGGTATCGAGGTTGAACGGGGCCAGATTCGACTGGTCGAGGTTCTGATCGGTGGCGGCGCTACCCACCAGCCACGGCCCGAAGCAGGCGACGAGAAGGACAAAGGCGAGGATGCCGGCGGCGACGGTGGCCATCGGATCCCGCAGCAGCAGTCGCCAGAGGGGCATCCTGTTGGACGGAACCTTGCCTGCGGCAACGGAATCGCCGGTGATGTCTGTGGGCGCGACCAGCGAACCGGTGGGATCGGTGACTGTGGACTCGGACGGTCCGGTGACAATCGACATGACGTTCTCCTAGACCTTGACCTTTTCGCGGACCCGCGCGTCCAGCAGCGCGTAACCGGCGTCGATGACGACGTTGAGGATGAAAATGCTGACAGCGGTGAGCAATACGGCGGCCTGCAGCACTGCGAAGTCGCGTTGCAGGATCGAATCGATCATCAGCTTGCCGATGCCGGGCCAACCGAAGATGGCCTCCACCACCACCGCACCGTTGACCAGCGCGACGGCGAGGTCGCCCGCCACGGTCAACGCCGGTGCGGCGGCGTTCCGCAGCGCATGATGCGTGACGACGCGCATGTCGCCGGCCCCTTTGCTGCGGGCAAGCCGCACATACGGCGCGGAGAGCGCCTGCACCATCGCGCCCCGGACCACCTGGGTCAGGACTCCCAGCGGCCTGATCAACAGTGTGGCGATCGGCAGGATCCAGGAGAGGGTGCTGCCCGTACCGGACGTGGGCAGCCAGCCCAGGACCACCGCGAAGATCCAGATGCCGGTGATGGCGAACCAGAAGTCGGGGACGCTCGCCGCGGTCATCGACAGCAGCGACGAGAAGCGGTCGGCAAGTGAGTTGGGCCGGAAAGCCGCCCAGCAACCCAGGATCACGGCGCCGACGATGGCCAGCAACATGGTGAAGAACGCCAGCTGCAATGTCGCGGGAAATGCCCGCAAGGCCATCTCGGCGGCCGACTCGCCGGTGCGTAGGGACTCGCCGAAGTCCAGGTGGACCACGCCGCCCAGGTAGTCGAGCATCTGGTTCCAGACGGGCTTGTCGAGACCGTTCTCGGCCGCGAACTCGGCACGCTGATCCGGGGTCGCAGACACCGGGAGGTACAGGTTGGTGGGATCACCGGTGAGTCGGGCGAGCAGGAAGACACCGAAGAGCACGACCAACAGAGGGATGAGGCTGGTGTACATGCGGCGTCGCAGGAAGGCGAACATCTCTCACCGCTTTCTCGAGGACATGGGGCTGGTCATGACAGGTTCCTTCAGGTGGTGTGGAAAGCGGGGGTCAGTCGTTGCCGGAGGAGGTGGCATGGGTCATCTCGGCCAGTCGCATCTCGTCGCCGGTTGCCGAGTTCGGTTGGTAGGCAACCGACGGCGCCTTGGCCAGTACCGCGTTCATGTGAGCGAGGTAGGCGTACTGACGGATCTTGCTCGGTTCGTCGGCGAGTACCGCGGCGAACGCCCCCTGGCGGGCGTCGCCGGTCTGGTTCTGGGCTGTCTCTATCTCGGCGTCGAACTCGGACGTGCCATAGGTGCTCTGATAGCCATCGCTCAGCAGGTACTGCTCGGCGGTGAACTGGGCATCACCGGCCTGGTTGCCGTGCTGGATCATCAGCAGGATCGGTCCCTCGTCGGGGAAGGGCCGGATCTGATATAGCATCTGGCCCGAGGTGTCCATCATCTCGATCTTGACGTTGAGACCGATCTGGTCGAGTGAGTTCTGGATGACCTCGATGGTCTCGTTGATCTTCGGGTACATCCCTGTGCGCCCGATGAGCTTGATCTGCTTGTCGACCGGCACTCCGTCTGCTTTGGCCTCGGCCACAAGCTCTTTCGCGCGGTTGAGGTCGTAGGGGGTGGCAGAGATCGTGTCGTTGAACCCGATGATGCTCGGGCCGACGAGCTGTGCTGCCGGATCCCCGAGGCCGCGGAAGAGGGCCTTGATGATCCCGTCGCGATTGATCGACAGATCGATGGCCTCGCGAACCCGGTAGTCGTCGAGCGGTGGTTCATCCGCCTGCATCCGCAGCGCGGTGGTCTCGTTGTTCGGGTACGACACACCCAGGTCCCCGGCGCCGTCTTCCGGGCCAAGGTAGGTGGCTATCTCCGCCTCGTCGTTGGTCACCATGGCTGCCCGCACGCTGCCCTCGGTACGCCACTGGTACACCGCACGGCTGTACTCCGGGGTGGGGCCGGCGTACTCGGGATTGAGCGCGAGAGCCAGCTTTTGGCCCGGATCCCAGTAGTCGACCCGGTAGGGGCCGGTGCCGATCGGGATACGCACCTTGTCTGCGGTGTCGGTACTGGTCGGGACCATCTCGATGAACGAGACACGCAGCGGCAGAATCGGATCCGGAGTGGGAGTGGTCACTGTCACCGTCGCCGGATCGGTCGCTTCGACGACCAGTTCGTCGTCACCGAACACGTAGCCGTCCACCTCGCAGCCGATCGTGGAGTTGATCGTGCGATTGATGGAGAAGGCGGCGGCTTCGGCATCGAAGGGCGTGCCGTCGCTGAATCTGACGCCCTGGTGGATGCGGAACGTCCAGGTGTTGGGAGAGGTCTGCTCCCATGAGTCGGCCAGCTTCGGCTCGAGGTCACCGGTATCGGGATTGCGTTCGATGAGCGGCTCGGTGATGTTGGACCGGACCACGGGACCCGTGGCCGTCAGCGAGGCGTCGCACGGCTCGAGCGTCGGAGGCTCCTGCGGGAGCACGATGCGCAGGGTGTTCGGGTCGGCAGCGTCGGTCTGTGTCGAGTTGGCGACCGAACAACCGGTGGCCAGAGCGGCCACGGCGGCCATGGCGACGACCGCCCGTACGGAATGGCGTCGGGATGCCGGCTGCGGGGCTGCGGCGTGCATGGGTCCTCCGTTGATGATGGTGAATCGCGTCGATCGAGACGCTGACCGTTTGTGACGGTAGCCACAACCTAGAAGTGCCCCGAGGAGGCGTCAACAGGCCAAAACGCCTGCAAACCGCCATTTCTGTCGGTGATGGGCGTCACTGGATGTGTCATCTGGTGACACGACTCACCTGCAATATAGTCTTTGACCTGCCGCATTACGGATTGCTTGTCGCCGAGCCCGCTCGGCAGCCAACCCAGTGATGCCGTTTGGGTATCAGTCCATGTTATTTACGAGTTGGACAGGTATTCCTGAGGCGGCTTACCGTACGGGTAACTCGATGAAGACCATGATGGTCTTTCCCTGTCGTCAGGAGGCACGATGGCCGATGTCGCACCAGTCGCGGCACGACCGGCGAAAAGCACTGCACCACACCAGTATCGCGATTCGGCGGACCAGGCGGGACGGGTGCTGCAGGTCGGCCCGCTCAAGCCGTCACTCGCTGAGTCCCTGGCAGCCGGCTACGGAGCGTTGTTGCTCCCGGACGACAGTTCCAGAGAAGGCTTCCTCGCCACTCGGGGGGACGTCGTCGCCGCTGTTGTCACCTCTGGCCGCACGGGCGTCGACGCGGCACTGATGGCGCAGTTGCCGAACCTCGGCGCGATCATCCACTTCGGCGTCGGTTACGACACCACCGACGTCGAGGTTGCCCGGCAGCGGGGCGTGGGGGTGAGCAACACCCCGGACGTCCTCACCGATTGCGTTGCGGACACCGCGGTGGGGCTGCTCATCGACACGCTTCGCGGTTTCTCTGCCGCGGACCGCTACGTGCGGGCCGGCCGGTGGGCGAGCGAGGGCAACTTCCGCCTGACGCGCAAGGTGAGCGGCGCCCGAGTCGGAATCATCGGACTCGGCCGCATCGGTTCGGCAATTGCCGAGCGTCTCAAAGGCTTCGGGTGCAGCATTGCCTACCACAACCGCCGCGAGATAGTCGGCTCGCCGTATCGGTACTCATCGTTGCCGGCCGAACTGGCGGCGTCGGTGGACGTACTCGTCGTGGCGGCCTCAGGTGGTGAACACACCCGGCAGCTCGTCGATCGTGATGTCCTCGAGGCGCTGGGGCCCAACGGTTTTCTGGTGAACGTGGCGCGGGGCAGCGTGGTCGACGAAGAAGCGCTGGTCGACCTGCTCACGTCGGGCGGTCTGGCCGGCGCGGGTCTCGACGTGTTCGCCGACGAGCCGCATGTCCCGGCAGCGCTCGTCGGCCTCGACAACGTGGTGCTGCTGCCCCATGTAGCCAGTGGCACCACCGAGACCCGCGCCGCGATGGAAGCCCTGACGCTGGCCAACCTCGACGAGTATCTCGCCCGGGGCACGCTGAGGACGGCCGTGCTGCAACCTCAACCGAAAGGAAGGCCGCGCCCATGAGCGTTGTGCTGAGCTATGTGCCCTCTACAGAGGGGCGCGGTGCGTTGTCGTTCGGCTTCGCCGAGGCACGCATGCGCGGAACGGATCTGATGGTCATCGCCGAGGACGACAGCGGATCGTCTCCGGAGTTCGAATCGGATCTCGACGCGGCTCGCCAGGCCGCGGGGGCGGCCGATGTGGCTTTTGCGATCGAGCCAAACGACCCGGCTCTCTCGCACGCCGACAATCTCATCGACGCGTCGTATCGCGACGATGTCGAGCTCATCGTGATCGGTATCCGTCGACGTTCACCGGTTGGCAAGTTACTGACGGGCAGCGCCATGCAACGGGTTCTGCTCGACGCGCAGTGCCCGGTCGCGGCAGTCAAACCCCCGGTGCGCTCCGCTGTGTGACAACTGCTTCACGATTCGAAGTCATATCCATTCGCGTTGCGGTAGAACGTCTTCCATGATCCGTGCCAGAGCCGGATTCGGATTGTCCGGGCGCCACGCGGCATTCATCTGAACCGGGCGGTCTCGAACCGCTGTCACCTCTTTGAAGACGACGCCCTCAGGATGCATTGTGGCGGCTGATTCGGGCACAAGCGCCATTCCGAGACCGGATCTGACCAGCACCAGCATGGTGTGCACCTGGGTGACGTACTGGACGTACCGTGGTGTCGCGCCGACGATGGTGAACGTGCTGATCAGCAACTCGTGGAAATAGCGGGCGTCGACGGGGGAGTACATCACCACGGGACGATTGTCGAAGTCCTCGATGGTGAGATGCTCGGCATCGATGAGATCGTGATCCGCGGGCAAGGCGGCGATCAGCCGCTCGTGATGGATCGGCCGGCTGCTGATACCCGGACGGGTCATGATGGGGCGCACGAGCCCCAGGTCGAGCTCTCCGCCGGACAGTGACTCGATCTGGGCGGAAGAGACCATCTCGCGCAGAACGAGTTTGACGTCGGGTAGTACCTCGCGGGCGGTGGCGAGCAACCGGGGCAGTACCGCATGAGCAGAAGCGCCCGTGAATCCGATGATGACGGTGCCGAGATCGCCGGCAGGCACCCGGCGCACGGTCAGTACTGCGCTCTCGGACAGCCGCACGATGCGGCGGGCGTCGGGCAGAAAGGCCGAGCCGGCGGCGGTCAGCGTGACCGAACGACTGGTCCGGTCGACGAGTTGCACCCCGAGTTCGTTCTCCAGTTGCTGGATCTGCCTGCTCAGTGGCGGCTGGGTCATGTGAAGACGTTCGGCAGCTCGGCCGAAATGGAGTTCTTCGGCGACAGCGATGAAGCAGGTGAGGCGAGCCAGCGAGAACATTGATCCACTCCCGGTATCGGAATTGGGCGCGCAACCGGCCCAGTGGATCAATGTACGCGCCGGTTCAGCGCCGGACGAGCGGGTTCACCAGCGCGGGCAGGTGTTCTCGAACGACGGGTCGATGGTTTTCATGTATCCGGTGTCGTCGCGGTCCCGGATGCCGCATTCGAGATATTGCCGGTGCAGAGTCGCGAGGGCATCGTCGTCGATCTCGACACCCAGGCCGGGTCCCGTCGGAACCGGTACTGCGCCATCGACGATGGACAACGCTCCTGCTCGTACGACGTCCTCGGTCTTCCACGGCCAGTGAGTGTCACAGGCGTAGGACAGATTGGGCGTGGCGGCGGCCAGGTGGACCATGGCAGCGAGGCTGATTCCCAGGTGCGAGTTGGAATGCATGGAAAGGCCCAGCCCGAAGGTCTCACAGATCCCGGCGAGCAACCGCGACCGTTGCAGGCCACCCCAATAGTGGTGGTCGGAGAGAACCACGGACACCGAGTTCTGCCGGACCGACGGTTCGAGCTGGTCGAAGGCGACCACGCACATGTTGGTCGCCAGAGGCATTTTCGCTTCCGCCGCCACTTCGGCCATGCCCTGCAGGCCCGGTGTCGGGTCTTCGAGGTACTCGACGACGCCGGCGAGTTCGGATGCCACCTCGATCGAGGTCTCGACCGTCCACGCCGCGTTGGGGTCCAGCCGCAGCGGCAGGTCGGGGAATGCCGACCGCAGGGCCTTCATGGCCGCGATCTCCTGCTCGGGAGGAAACACGCCGCCCTTGAGCTTGATCGCCTTGAATCCGTACGTGCCGATCATCCGCTGCGCCTGCCGGACGAGACCCTCCGGGTCGAGCGCCGCGCCCCACTCGTCGGGGTCGGTTCCGGGATGGCCGGCCCACTTGTAGAACAGGTATGCACTGAACGGCACCTCGGTGCGTACGGCGCCGCCGAGGAGGTCCGACACCGGCCGATCCAGGGCCTTGCCCTGGATGTCGAGGCACGCGACCTCGAAGGGTGACAGCACCCGGTCGGTGGTGCTGGCGGTGGTGATCATGCCGGCCACACCGTCCCCGCCGCTGACAGACAGCGTGCCCAGGGTGGCATCGATGGTTGTTCGCAGTGCGTTGAGCGCGAACACATCGTGTCCGGTGATCGCCTTCGCGGACGCCTCGAGCCGAGCCAGATGCGCGGTGTCGGCGTAGGTTTCGCCCAGTCCGACGATTCCGGCGTCGGTGTCGAGCTGGATGATCGCCCGCAGTGCGAAGGGCTGGTGGACGCCGACGGTGTTCAGCAGCGGCGGATCGGCGAAAGCGACCGGGGTGATGCGGGCGCCGGTGATCCGGATCGGTCCAGTGGGCATCAGACCGCGACGGCCGGTGACAGGGCGCCTTCGAGGACGGCCCGGCCGGCAGCGGTGATCTCGATGAGCTCCTGCTGGTGTGCCTGTGTCAGCGGCACGAGCGGTGCGCGAACCGGTCCGGCGTCGAGACCTTCCATCGTGACGCCGAACTTCACCATCGACACCGCGTAACCGGGGACCTGGTTGCGTAGGCGGACCAGCGGGTGGAAGAACTTGCGCAACAAAGCTTCCGCGAGTTGGTCGTCCCCGGACTCCAGGGCGTTGTAGAACGCCAGCGCGATCTCAGGGGCGAACGCGAAGGTTGCCGAGGAGTACAGGGTGACACCGATGGCGCGGTAGGCCTGCTGGGTGATCTCGGCTGTGGGCAGACCGTTGAAGAACAGGAAGTTCTTGCCCGAAGGTGCCAGGGCGTCCTTGACGGCCATCACGATACGGGCGACGTTGTCCAGGTCGCCGGTTCCGTCTTTGAACCCGATGACGGTGGGCAGCTGCGCCACCTCGACCGCGGCAGCCTCGTTGTAGACGGCCGAACCGCGGTTGTAGACGATGAGCGGGAGGTCGGTGGCGGCAGCGACGGTGCGGGTGTACTCCACGAGCCCGGCGGGCGGCATCGTCACGAGGTACGGCGGTAGCAGCAGGATGCCATCGGCGCCCGCGGCCTCGGCGCTACGCGCGAATTCCTTTGCCTGGACCAGCGATCCGCCGGCGCCGGCGAAGACGGGCACCCGTCCGGCCACGACCTCGACCGCCGTTGCGACGATCTTGCTGAACTCGTCGAGCCCGAGAGCGTGGAATTCGCCTGTACCGCAGGCAATGAAGACGCCACCGGGTCCCGCGGCGACACCCTTGTCGAGGTGCTCGGCGAGCAGGGTGTAGTCCACATCCCCGGACGGGGTGAACGGGGTGACGGGAAAGAACAGAACTCCGTCGAGCATCAGATTTCTCCTAGAGTGGGTGGGGTTGGTCAGTCTTGGACGAGGCGGCCGTCGATGCGGCGCCACAGCTGATTGGGGTTGCCGTCGGCGATCGCCGACGGCAGCAGTGCGGGTGGGACGTCCTGGTAGGCGACCGGCCGCAGGAACCGCTCGATGGCAAGCGATCCCACAGACGTGGAACGCGAATCGGACGTCGCTGGATACGGGCCGCCGTGGACCATGGCGTGGCCGACCTCGACCCCGGTGGGCCAGCCGTTGAACAGGATCCGGCCTGCCTTGAGTTCGAGAACCCTCATCAGCTCGCCCGCCGCCATGAGGTCATCGTCGTCGCAGTGCACCGTTGCGGTGAGCTGGCCTTCCATGCGTGCCGCGACGGCGCGTACCTCGTTCGCGTCAACGCATTTGACCACCAGGCTGGCCGAGCCGAATACTTCCTCCTGCAACACTTCTGACGCCAGGAACGTATCGGCGTCGGTGCTGAAGACAGCGGCGCCGCACGTATTCGGCCGGTCGGTCGTCGAGGCCTTCGCCTCGGCGGTCGCTGCGGTCGAGAACGCCTCGACGCCGTCGGCATAGGACCTCGCGATGCCGGGGGTGAGCATCGGTGCTGGGGCCGACGCGGCGATCGCGTCGCTTGCAGACCGCACGAAGTCATCCAACGCGGGGCCGTCCACGGCGATGACAAGGCCGGGGTTGGTGCAAAACTGCCCGGCACCCATGGTCAACGACCCCACGAATGCCTGCCCGAGGTCGGTGCCCCGGTTCCGCAGGGCGGACTCCATCAGGAACACCGGGTTGACCGAACTCATCTCGGCGTAGACGGGGATGGGCTCGGGGCGGGCTGCGGCGGCAGCGACCAGAGCGGTTCCGCCAGAACGCGATCCGGTGAATCCGACCGCCTTGATCCTCGGGTCTGTCACCAGGCGGGTACCGAGGATCGGTCCCGAGCCGTAGAGGAGCGAGAACGTTCCGGCAGGCATCCCCGTACGGGCGATTGCCTCGGTGATGGCGCGACCGACCAGTTCCGAGGTGCCGGGATGAGCGTCGTGTGCCTTCACGACCACCGGGCAGCCGGCGGCGAGAGCCGAGGCCGTGTCGCCGCCTGCCACCGAGAACGCGAGGGGGAAGTTGCTGGCGCCGAACACTGCCACCGGTCCGACGGGGATCTTGCGTTGCCGGATGTCGGCGCGCGGCAACGGTGTGCGATCGGGTTGTGCGGGATCGATGCGTGCACCGTTCCAGCCGCCGTCTCGCAGTACGCCTGCGAACAAACGCAATTGTCCTGCGGTCCTGCCCACCTCGCCGGCGATCCTGGGGCGGGGTAGACCCGATTCGGAGCAGGCTCGGTCGACGAGGGTGTCGCCGAGAGATTCGATGTTCTCTGCGATCGCCTCGAGGAATTCGGCGCGAACGGTGGACGTGGTCGCCCGATACCGGTCGAAGGCAGCGGAGGCAGCGGCACATGCGGCGTCGACGTCACTGTCGGACCCGTAGGAGTAACGGGGTTCGAGGACGTCCCCGGTCGCCGGGTCGAGCCCGTGCACGGTGTCGCCCTGTCCGGTGACAAATGTGCCCGCGATGATCATCTGCCCGGTCAGGGCGTTCATCTGCGCCTGCCCTGTCGAGCGATCTTCTGTCGTCGTCATGTGCCGACTCCTACCTGTTGTGCGTACTTGTTCGGCCATGGCGATCGCGGCCGACCTGCGTCGTCGACCCAGACCACGCCGCCCAGCGGCAGGCGTGACCTGGGTCATACATCGACCGTAGGCCGCTTATTCATTCATGTCCAAGTCAAATATGGACGCTTTCAATAGCCAAGTTGTATCGACCGACGTGCGCGGACGGTTGCGGCCATCAGATAGGCACCCGATGTGCTCGCGGCGGTGAAGTACGTTCGTCGGATGGAGCGAATGACACCCATCGATGCCCAGATGTACTGGATGTCGAGTCGAGTTCCGAACGACCAATTCCTGCTGTTCGCCTTCGACGGTGAGGTCGACAACCTCGAGTCGGCCATCGCCGACGTGCTCGGGCGCGCGGCGTCGAACGTCGATCTGACCTTGCGGGTCGCCGACCCGGGCTGTGCTTTCGACTACCCCTACTGGGTTCGCCACGGGGTCGGACCAGATCACGTCACAGTGCACCAATTGCCGCAGCCCACCTGGTCGGGTTGCCTTGCGGCCGTTCAGAATCTGTTCGCAGATCAGCTCGACCTCCGCGACAGCGTGTGGCGTCTGCACGTGTTCGAGGGTGTCGGCGACGTTCCCCGCTGCCAGGGTCCGGTGACGGTGGTGGTCCTGCAGATCGGACACGCCCTCGCCGACGGCCGCCGCGCGACGGGCGTGGCCAGGAGTCTGTTCGTCGATGGCGGGGAACCGCGCCGCGGCATTGCGGCGAAACCCGAGAGCGGCTACTCGACGGTGCGGGCGGCAACGGTCGCGGCGATCCGGACACCCAAACAGCTCGGCTTATTGAGTTTGCGCGGGCTGAATGCTGCTGTCACACACCGAAGGCTGGTTGCGGACGTGGCCGACGGATCCGTGCCCCCGCAGGCCGATGTGCGACCCGCGCTGCCCACCAACAACAGGCCGGAGGGTCGCCGCGAGATCCGCACGCTGGTCCGTGACCGCGACGACTTCCCGGGGCCCACCGTCACTGTCGGAGCGCTCGCAGCCATCTCGCTGGGGTTGTCGGAGCACCTCGCCGGCCAGGGTGTCGACACTGCCGCGCTCGGTGCGGAGTTGACTGTCGCGAAACCAGGAAAACCCCTCGCTCGCAACCACTTCCGGAACGTCGGTGTCGAACTGTTCAGCACCACGGCATCATGGGAACGAAGAACCGAGCAGATCGCCGAGGCGCTGATGCATCGTCGATCTCGTGGTGCTCATCCCGCGTTGCGAGCGGCCGACGAAGCCTTCTCGGCGGTTCCCGCTCCTTTGTTGTACTGGGGGATAACACAATTCGATCCGACTGCGGTTGCACCCATGGTCATCGGGAACACGGTGGTGTCGAGCATCAACCGCGGCCCGGCCGACCTGACATTCGGCGGGGCGCCGGTTGCGTTCACCGCCGGCTACCCGGCCCTGTCTCCTGCGATGGGCGTCACCCACGGGGTGCACGGAATCGGTGACACGGTGGCGATCAGCGTGCACGCCGCAGAGTCGGCGATCGGGAACATCGACGACTATCTCGAATCGCTGAGTGCGTCCATCGCATGGAACCGAATCGTCGCCGGACGGTGACCGGCCGACTCCCTCTACGGCCGCCCGTCGCAGTTCGTCAGTGGTCGTCGGTTCCGTTCTTGGTGCGTACCAACCGTTTCGGCAATCGGCCGACGAGTTCGCCCAGCGGGAGCACGGCCTGGCCGAGGACTTCGGCGGCGTCGTTGAGCTGATCCACCGTCTCCTGCAGCTTCCGGATGTTCGGCGCGAGTTCGCCGATCACCTCGACGAGTTCGGTCAACCGGTCCAGTGGCCCGCCCGGCGCGATGGTGCGCTCGATCGCGCCGTTCTCGCCCAGGAGTTGCTCGAGCAGCCCCTCCTCGGCCACGAGGCGGTCCATGAAGCCCTCGTCCTCGGCAAGGCGGTCGAGCAAGCCGCCCGTCGTCGTCAACTTCGCAAGGATTCCGTCCTCGGCGAGAAGGCGGTCCACCGGGCCACCACGAGAGAGGAGCCGATCGAGAGGCCCACCGTCCTCGGTCATCTGATAAAGCACGCCGTCGTCGGACAGCATCCGGTTCACCAGTCCGTCATCGGACACCAGCCGCTCCAGGGGGCCGTCCTTGGCCAGGATGCGACCCAGAGAACGGTCGTCCTCCAGCAGCTCGGCCACCTGGCCGATCAGTTGGAGGGGACTGCGGCCGGGAGGTCCCTGAGACACCCCCATCGCCACCGTGATCTCGTGCTGCACGTTCTCGATGGCGATGCGGCTGACCGCCACGCTGGCCTCGACGGCCGACAGGGCCGCCCCTGCGATCGCGAATCCCAACCGGGTCGGGAGTTCGATCACCAATCTGGCATCCATGCCGTTCACCCTAAGACGTCCCCTCCACGCCGGTGGCCGATCACCCTGCTTTGGCCTTTGCCTTCTGTTCCTTCTTGAATGATCGCACCTTCTGCAGGGATTCCTCGTCCACCACGTCCGCCACCGAGCGGTATCCGGCCTTGCTGTAGTCGCCGACCGCCTTCTGCCAACCGGCAGGGGCGACACCGCACTGCTTGGCGAGAAGTGCGGTGAAGATCTTGGCCTTCTGGGCACCGAAACCCGGCAGCTCGTTGATGCGTTTGACCAGATCCGGTCCGTCTGCCGCCTCGTTCCAGATCCGTGCGGTGTCGCCGCCGTACTGTTCCACCACGATGGTGGCCAGGGCCTGCAGGCGCGCGGCCATCGACCTGCCGTAGCGGTGGACGGCCGGAGGGGTGGCACACAGGTCGGCAAACGAGTCGGGCTCGGCGGCGGCGATCGCGGCGGGGTCGAGACTTCCGAACCGTTCCCTGACCTTGGCCGGCCCGGCAAATGCTCGCTCCATCGGGAACTGCTGGTCCAGCAACATCCCGGCCAGCAACGCGAAGGAATCGGTACTGAGCAACTCGTCGGCGGACGGGTCGCCCGTGATGTGCAGACTGGTCATGGACACGAAGTCTAGTGCCGGGCACCCAACCCACATCGACGCGCGCGAGGACCCGTCTCACCGAACCCCGATCACCGGGGGCTTGGTGGTGATTGAATGCTCGGCAGGACGGTCCGGGTCGGGGAGAGCGGAGTCGGTCATGCGGAGACGCAGCCGGGTTGCGGCGGCGGCCCTGGCTGCCGCGGCCACGATGTCTGTGCTGGCCGCGGGCCAGTCCTCGGCCGAGCCGTACACCGAACCCAAGCTGGTCGACACCGTGCGCTGCGACAGCGCCGACCCGTGGTCGCCGGGCCGGCTCAGGATCGACATCGACGTGTACAACGATGTCGTCTTCCCACCCGACGGGGCGCGTGGGCCTGTCCTGTACCTCAGTGCGAACAACTCGCGTCCTGGCTTCCTGCTCGAATACAACGTCGAGGCAACCGTCCGCTGGGTCAACACCACCACCGGAGCTCGCGGGACGACGGTCATCCCGGCGCGGGGCCGCTCGGCCAATTGGGAAGGTTCCCTGCCGACCGGCCGTGGCCACGTGGCCTACGTCGTCACCCAGAAGATCGGTGCACTCGCCTTCATGCCCATGGTGAACCCACAATCGTCGACCTGTCGTGGCGCTGCAACGGTGTGATCACCTGTCGGGTGGGGCGCTGGAGTTCCCCAGCTCGCGGAGGCGTAAACGCGTGCCGCTCCGCTCGCCGGTGACCGACTTGTGACCGACTGTCTTTCGGGGACTTGCGAACTCGCCTGACATGACAGGAGTAACGTCAGCTCTTGGCGTATGTCGTCGGCGGTGATTGCCGACCGCCGTCCGGAAGGTGGGTACCCCCGATGTCCACAGGTGCAGCCAGTAGATCCAGCCGGCCGGTCGGGGGTGAGGCACACGTAGCCAAGGTCATCGGTGTGACCGTCGCCGCAGCCGTCGGCGGATTCCTCTTCGGTTTCGACAGCTCGGTGGTCAACGGTGCTGTCGAATCCATCGGCACACATTTTGAGCTCAACTCGTTCATGAAGGGCTTCGCGGTCGCCATCGCACTCCTCGGGTGCGCGCTCGGTGCCTGGTTCGCCGGTCGGCTCGCGGACATCTGGGGCCGCAAGAAGGTGATGCTGCTCGGCTCCGCGTTGTTCATCGCCTCGTCCATCGGCACAGGATTGGCGTGGTCGGTTCCAGACCTGTTGATCTGGCGTGTGATCGGCGGCCTCGGCATCGGCATCGCCTCGGTGATCGCTCCGGCGTACATAGCCGAGATCGCCCCCGCCCGATACCGCGGTGCACTCGGATCCCTCCAGCAGCTGGCCATCACCATGGGCATCTTCGTCGCACTGCTGTCGGATGCGCTGCTCGCCGACAGCGCCGGTAGCGCATCGAGCGATCTGTGGTTCGGTATCGAGGCGTGGCGCTGGATGTTCATGGTCGGCGTCATCCCCGCCATCGTCTACGGCGTTCTGGCCCTACTGATTCCGGAATCACCCCGGTACCTGGTGGGGAGCAACCTCGACGAGGAAGCCGCCCGCATCCTCACCGAAGTGACCGGTGAGCCGAACCCACTCGAACGCGTCAAAGAGATCCGGCTGACGCTCAAACGCGAATCCAACGTGTCGATCAAGGACATCCGCGGGCCTTCGTTCGGTCTGCATCCCCTTGTCTGGGTCGGTATCTGGATCGCGGTGCTGCAGCAGTTCGTCGGCATCAACGCGATCTTCTACTACTCCACCACGCTCTGGCAGTCCGTCGGATTCAGTGAGAGCGAGTCGTTCAAGACGTCGGTGATCACCGCCGTTGTCAACGTCGTGATGACCTTCGGGGCAATCCTGTTCGTCGACCGCATCGGCCGCCGCAAGCTCCTGCTGATCGGTTCGGTCGGTATGGCCATCGGGCTCATATTGGCGTGCGCGGCTTTCACCCAGCAGCAGGGCTCGGGCGACGACATCACCCTCCCCGACAACTGGGGCGTGGTCGCGCTGATCGGTGCCAACCTGTTCGTGGTCGCGTTCGCTGCCACATGGGGCCCGGTCATGTGGGTGATGCTGGGGGAGATGTTCCCCAACCGGATCCGCGGTGTGGCGCTCGGTGTGTGCACCGGTGTGAACTGGCTCGCGAACTTCACCATCTCGCTGCTCTTCCCGGAACTGAACTCGCGTCTGGGTCTGGCGTGGATTTACGGGTTCTTCGCGTTCTGCGCGATCGTGTCGTACTTCTACGTGCACTTCAAGGTTCCCGAGACCAAGGGTATGGAACTCGAGGACATGGACACTCTCGGCGACGTCGAGGCCGCACTCAAGGCCGAAAAAGCCGCGGCCAAAGAGAAATAGCGCTACAGCGAATCGGTGAACAGCGGCGGCCGTCCCTCTTTGCGGGCGGCCGTCGCTTCTGGAAGTTGGCGGTCAGCAACCGGACGTAGAGCTGGCCGAGGCCTTCGGCCTGCATGTGCGCGTCGAGGCTCGAGGCCTCCATGCCCGACCAGAGCGTTCGCTTTGTCAGTTCGATAGCAGGGCGCGACAATTCGGCGATCCGGTCAGCGACGCGGCAGCACTCGGCCAGCAGGTCGGCGTCGGGCACGGTTCGCGACACCAGCCCGATTCGGGCGGCTTCGTCGGCGTGGACATCCCATCCGGTCAGCATCATCTCCGCGGCATGTGAGCTACCGACGGCTCGCGGCAACAGGTAGCTCAACCCCAACTCGCTTGCGGTGAGCCCGTTGTTGATACCCGCCGCACGGAAATAGGCCGCCACGCCCGCGATGCGGATGTCGCATGCCAGCGCCAGACACAGCCCGCCACCGATCGCGGCGCCGTTGACTGCGGCGATCACCGGCTGATGCATGCGGCGGATCGCCTTGATCGTCTCGTCGAGCAGCTCCAAGGAACGAAGCGCGATCGTGGGGGCGGTCAGGCCGTCGATGCCGGGTATCTTGCCCGCCGACTTCTGGTCGGCGCCAGAACTGAAACCGCGTCCGGCGCCGGTGATGATCACAGCTCGGACCGCATTGTCCGCACTGATCTCCTCGAGCTTTTCCTTGAACGGCAGCATGACGTCAAAAGCCATGGCATTCATGCGTTCTGGGCGATCCAAGGTCACCAGGGCAATGTGTTCGCGGGGATGGTCCACCCGGACATACGACATTTCGCCATCGTGACACGAGCGGTGTTCCCTGAGGAGCGAATCAGGGAAGTCGGCCACAAAGATCAGGGTCGATCCCCGATGGCAGGGACGCTCGACGTCCATACATTGGGACAGGTGAGAGCGGCTCGGTGTCGCTGGGGGACTGAACAGAAAGGAATGACATGGACGAATTGGTTCGGGTTTCCGAGGGCAGGATGCTGGGAGGAGTCTGCACCGGCATCGCACGACGGTACGGCTGGGACGTGAATGCGGTGCGCGTGGCATTCGTGGTCTCGTGCCTGCTGCCGGGGCCGCAGCTGGTCGTTTACCTGGCTCTCTGGTTGGTGATGCCGATGCAGGGCAAGATCGCTCCCGCCGGCGGGGTCACGCCGGTCTGACGATGCCTGCGGCGTGACGCCGCCGGGCCAGTGAGTCGACGCCGTCGAGCAGGAACATCTGCGCGACGAAGTAGGTCGACAGCACGGTTGCCTCGCTCATCGCGCGTGCGAGGTTGCCGCGCAACAGATATCGGCGATTCATCAGAATTGCATCGGACAGCATGAACAGGATCCCACCCGTTGCCAGTCGGCGGGTGGGATCGCTTCGTGTGCCCGACGACAGGCACGGGTCTGCGGCCGTGGCCGCCATCACCGACAAGGCGGCCCCGTAGGTACCGAGCACGGGCAGCAGCCTGGGCTGGTTCAGGATCAGCAGTGCGGCAACCTCGTTCATCACCGCGAACCGGGGGAGCAGTCGTCGACGTGTCGGTCGGGCACCGTGCCGGCTGAACAGGCCCAGGTAGGCCAGGTGTGCCACGCCGAACATGGTTGCGCCGGTCTGTATGTGCCGGTCTTTGCCTCGACCGTCGGCAAACTCTTCGCGATACATGAAGTAGTCGCCGGCTGCCGAGGCGATGAGCGTGGCGGCCAGCAGTGCGTTGTCCGCCGGTGCCCGTCGCCTCGTGCCGCGGGCAACGGTGATCGCCAACATTCCCAGCGCTGCCGGCTTGACGACAGCGACCACCGGCCGGTGGCGAACAGCTCCCGCTGCCGCCACCAACACGGTGGTCACCGCAAACGCCTTGCGCTCCGGATACTTCCAGCCGGATACCCGCATGTCTGGATCAGCCCGCGAAGATTCTCTCGACGAACCCTGAGGCGTCAGGCAATGCGGCCGCAGCCGTGCCCTGACCGTCGGACGGATACGTACGGACCGTCACGTTCTGCCCCGACGCCTGCACCCTGTTGATGAAGTCGAGTGTGTACGGCAGCACAACCGTGGTGTCGAGCAGCCCCTGTCCGATGAACACCGGCTTGTCGTAACCGCGATCGGGGACACCGAGGTAGGCGTCGACGACAGGCCTGATGTTCGGGATCGACGCGACAGGCTTGGTGAACAACTCGTTCAGTCCGGTCGAGGCGACCGAGCGCTGCAGTTCGGCGGAACACACCTTGAGGGCCTTGTCCACGAGTGCCTTGCCCTCGGTGCTGAGGTAGGAGTTCAAGTTGAGCTCCGGGTACGAGCCGCGGATACCGGCGATCGCATAGAGCACCTCGGCGGTGAGATCGGTGGGCAGCGGCACGGGGATGAAACCGGGTCCGGCGCTGAGTACCAGTTCGCCCAGGTTGGCCGGCACGCTGGTGGTCACCGCGCCCCGGAAGTCGAGCTCTGGGCCCTGCCACGCGATGGCGTTGCGCGCAGTCGCCAGCGCCGAGGTCGCCCCGCTCCCGTTCCCGTTGACGATCCACTCGTCGGACAGGTCCGGGGTGATGTCGTGGGCGGCCTTGACCGCGTCGACGATGTTGCGTGCCTTGATGTCGCCCTGCAAGTCCGGCGTGGCCCCTTCGACACCGAGACCGGCGTAGTCCGAGGCAACCACGGCGTAGCCCTTGCGGAGCCAGGGGGTGATGTCGTTCCAGTGGGCGGCGGATTCGGTCTTACCCGACCAGGACGGTGCGCACTTGTCGGCCAGTCCGACGGTGTCGTGCGCCCATGCGATCACCGGCCAGCCGCCTTCGGGCGCAGTGCCTCTCGGCAGGTACACCGCGGCACTGCTGATCTCGCTGCGATTCTCGGCCGCGGTGGTCCAGTACGTGAAGCGGTCGGCGCTGCCGGCACCGGTGACCCAGCGGTCGTCTGGCAGACCGATGTTGGCGTGGACGGTGCCCGAGGTGGCGGTCGGCGCGGCGGCTGCGGCGCCGGTCCCGATCGCGGCGGCCACGGTGGCGGCCAGGGCAGCAACGGTCAGACCGCTGACACCCATCCGACGCAGTGCTTGTGTGTGAACACTTTTCATGACTTCTCCTACATGAAAACGCTGATACCGAGCTACGCCTGGGTGATCCCGATCATCGGGAAGAAGAAGCAGCTGCGGTTTCCGTTCTGGACGGTGCCGAAGACTGCGGACAACACTGTGCCGTTGCCCGTCTCCACCGGTGCCAGGCGGGCACCCTTGACGCTGACGTTGTTCACCACAGCCGAGATGCGCTCGGCGATCGCGGTGCGGATCGCGGCCGGGAAGGAGGCGGGGACGTTCTTCATCAGCAAGTCGACGATCGTCGTGCCCACCGGCGCCATGTCCGCGAAACCGCCCTTGAGGGTGTTCACGTTGAACCAGGCGACCTGCATTCCGGTGGCTGCGCCGTCGGCAGTGATGCCGGCCGGGAAGAAGCCGAAGAGCGTCTCACCGTCTTTGATGAGATTGGCGTCGAGTCCTTCGGGAAGCTTCAGCCCGGGCAGGAAGTAGGGGCCCGGAATCGCTCCACCTACTGCGGGGACCAGTCCGAGCGGATTGGATTCGGTCGGGGCTGTGCAGTTGAAGGCCGCCGACGGGTTGATGAAGCTCTGGATGCCGAGCTTGCGCAGACTCTCGTTGGCCTCGGCGAGAAGGCCGAACATGTCCGAGGAGTCAGCCGCCGGCGTGGCCGCGGTGCCGGCGACCTCGGTCGGCACCTGACCTGTTCCGCCCAGGAGCGCTTTCGCCGCGGCCAGGGCGGTCGGATCTCCCGAGGTCTTCTTCAGCGTTCCGATCGCCGAGGTCAGTTCGGCGTCGCTGGGGGTGTGCTTCGGAGCGGTGAGGGTCGTGTCGATCGGTGCCGCAGGCTCAGCCGAAGCCAGGGCAGGCATCAGCAGCGCCCCGGACGCTGCGATCGCAAGTGCGGCGAGGCCTCGGCGAAGCATTGGTGAGCTGGGCATGGTTCCCCCTTGAAGAGAAGATGATGGGCCACCTGTTACCCGTGTGACAGATGTGGCCAATGGTGCGCTTGTTACACACAACCATGTGATTCAAGGAGAAGGCAAGCTGCGACGCTGACCTGTGATGCAACTGCTACCGTTCCGGTTTCCCTGCGGGTCAACGGATCTCGGCGGGACTGTTCGCAATGGTAAAAGAAACAGGCGCCGACCAGATGGTCGGCGCCTGTAGCTGTGCGGGGGACGGCTAGATGTTCATCAAGCCGACGGTCGGGATGATGGTGCAGCTGACCACCTTGCCCTCGGTCTTTGTGGTGACATTGCCGTAGATGGCCGAGATGACCCGGCCCTTACCGGTTTTCGCGATCGTGGTGAAAGTTCCGGGGCCCTCGGCGACGTTGATCTTCTCGTTGCGCTGCAGGCTCTGCTGGCCGGTCTTGCCGGTGTCGATGTTGACCCAGGCCACGGTCAGCGGGGCTTCTTTGTTGTTCAGTGCGGGCCCGGTGCCGAGGCTGGTGTAGACGAAGCCGGCTTCGCCGCGGGCGGGACCGGGAGCGGGTGCCTGCTGCGGTCCTGCGGTCGCGAGCGCGGTGCCCACGGAGTTGCCTCCGGGAATGCACCCGTTGCCCAGGGTCGGGTAGAGGAATTGCTGGATCACGGGTGCGCCGGGGCCGGTGGGAATTGCGGGACCGCCACCGCCGGTGCCCTCGAGGAAGCTGATGACACGATCCCAGATCTTCGCGAGGTCTGGCGGCAATCCGGAGTCGGCTGCCAGGGTCCTGGCGTTCGCCATCAGATCGGCATTGACCTTGCCGTCGGGGCCCGGGGTCGCGGCCGAACCGATGATCGCCGGGACGAACGCGCCCAGCGACTGCAGTGTGGCCTCGCTGACCTTGGGTGTCGGCGCCGGGGCCGGTGCGGCAGAGGCCGTGGCCGGCAGTGCGAGCGCAGCGCTGGCGGCAATCGCGACGGCCGTGACGACCCGGCGGGCGGAAAGGTTGGGCAACGGCTTGCGTGAACGCTTGCTGCTGCGACCTGTCGGCTCACTGAATAGCACTGTGTGGTGTCCCATCTTGCGTTGATTGCCCGCGATCTGACGGCTGGTGTGTAAATCGCCGTGCTGACGGTAACCGTTCCGTGACCATCCCGCCAACAGGGGGACGCGCCGCGAGAATCGATTTCTGTCGCCAGGGGACCATAGCGTGTTACTGGAGTGACTCATGGGGCTGGAGACACAATTGTTATGTGTCATTCGGGCCACGGCCACGCGCACTGGGCGAGAGCGGTGCGTCGAGTGCCTGGTTAGATCATTGATGACCAGGCACCACCGCACCTCTGGAGGCTCGATGCGTCGACGACATCAATTCGTAGCAGCGCTGATCGCTGCCGCGGTCGCCACGACCGCCTTGAGCGCCTGTGGCGACTCGGACACCAGCGACGAGGTGGTGTTGCTCACCCACGACTCGTTTGTGCTGCCGGACGAACTCCTGGCCACCTTCGAGGAGCAGACCGGATTGACCCTGAAGGTGGTCAGAGAAGCCGATGCGGGTCAGCTGTCCTCCTCGGTCGCCCTCACGGCCGGATCGCCTCGCGGCGACGCCGTGTACGGCATCGACAACACCTTCGCGTCCCGGGTCATCGACGCCGGTGCCCTGGTGGAGTACACCAGCCCCGACAACGCGCTCGGACCCGCCGACGACGCGTTGCCGCCCCCCAACCTGCTCACCGCCGTCGACCGGGGAGACGTCTGCGTGAACGTGGACAACACCTGGTTCGCCGACCGCAACCTGCCCGCACCCCAGAACCTGGCCGACCTCACCGATCCGCGGTACCGCGGGCTGACCGTCGCGATGGATCCCGCCACGTCATCACCCGGAATGGCGTTCCTGCTCGCGACCATCGCCGCCTACCCGGATGGGGTGAACGGCGGATGGCAGGGCTACTGGCAGCGACTGCGCGACAACGAGGTGGCCATCGCGCCCGGATGGACCGAGGCCTACAACCAGGAGTTCACCGCGGGTGAGGGCAAGGGCTCCAAGCCGATCGTCGTCTCCTACGCATCGTCGCCCGCGTTTCTCCCCACCACCACCGCCTTGCTCGACACCTGCTTCGAGCAGGTCGAGTACGCCGGCGTACTGCGCGGCGCGTCGAACGAAGACGGCGCCAAGAAGGTCATCGACTACTTGATCAGTGAGCCCGTTCAGGCGGCGCTTCCCGAGTCGATGTACGTCTACCCGGTCCGTGAAGGAACACCCCTGCCGGTCGACTGGGCTCAGCACGCTCCCGAGCCCGAGGCCGCCGCAACCATGCCCGCCGACGAGATCGCGACGAACCGCGAAGCGTGGCAACAGGAGTGGCGCACCGTGATGGGCCGCTGATCGAGGTGCCGACGGCTCGGCCGGCACATTCGGCCATTGTCGGCCGAGTGGCTGTGACGGCTCTGGGCGCCGCCCCGCTGGTGTTCGTGGCGGTGATGTTCGGCTGGCCACTCGTGGCCTTGGCGGAGCGGGCGTTCGCCGACGGCTCCGCGTCGAACCTGTGGCAGCTTCTCGACGGTGCCAACGCCGCACATCTGCTGTGGTTCACCGTCGCGCAGGCTGCCGCGTCCACTGCCCTCACCCTGCTGATCGGCCTTCCGCTCGCGTGGGTGCTGTCCACCTATGAACTCCGAGGTGCGCTGCTGCTGAGGGTGCTCGTCACCATCCCTTTTGTCCTGCCCACCGTTGTCGTCGGCGTAGCGTTCTCGGCTCTGCTGGGTGATCGCGCCCCGCTCGCCGGTTTGGATCTCGCCGCATCCGTCTGGGCAATCCTGTTGGCGCACATGTTCTTCAATGTCGCAGTGGTGGTGCGCACGGTCGGGTCGGTGTGGTCCGGAATCGATCCTCGTTCCGAGCAGGCCGCCCGGACTCTCGGAGCCGGACCCATCCGCGTGTTCCGCACGATCACCTTGCCCGCGTTGGCCCCGGCCATCGCCTCTGCGGCATCAGTGGTGTTCCTGTTCTGCGCGACCAGCTTCGGGGTCATCCTGATACTCGGTGGCGGCAGATTCAACACGCTGGAGACCGAGATCTACCGGCAGGCAATCGGTTTCTTCCAGCTACCTGCTGCGGTTGCGCTCTCGATGGTCCAGATCGTCGTGGTCGCGGTGGTGGTCGCGCTCAGCGCGATCCTCGGTCGCCGGGTCCGCGCGACAGCTGCTCCGCGATACCGCAGGCGGCCACGCGGCCGTGAGTGGCCGGTGATCGGCTCGATCCTCGGGGTGTCGGGGGTGATCCTGCTGGCCCCACCGGCAATCCTGGTGCTGCGCTCGGTGCGACCCACCGTGGGTGGGAACTGGAATCTGGACGGTTACCGGGCGCTGTCGGAGTCGGTGAACGGTCAGACACCACTGGACACCATGCGGTATTCACTGCTCAGTGCGACATGGGCGACGGTCATTGCGATGGCCCTCGGTCTTGCCGGCGCCGTTGCCATCTCCCGGGCGAGGGGGTGGTCGGGCAGTGCTGCAACGGTGATCACCATGCTCCCGCTGGGGGTCAGCGCGGTGACCGTCGGCCTCGGGTACCTCGTTGTCCTCACCGCGATGCCGCGGGAGGTGAGCACCTCGCCGGTCATCGTGCCCGCGGTGCAGGCCCTGATCGCGTGCCCACTGGTCATCCGGATCCTCGTGCCGGCCATGGGTCTGATCGACAGGCGGCTGCGTCAGGCGACGGCCACCCTGGGGGCCGGTCCGTTGCGGGTGTGGTGGACCGTCGACTTCCCGGTCATCAGGCGGGCACTATGCGCTGCAGCGGGTTTCGCTTTTGTCATCGCGCTCGGGGAGTTCGGGGCGACCAGTTTTGTCGCTC
The DNA here is from genome assembly GCF_023051145.1 of Williamsia sp. DF01-3. Classification (NCBI taxonomy): domain Bacteria; kingdom Bacillati; phylum Actinomycetota; class Actinomycetes; order Mycobacteriales; family Nocardiaceae; genus Williamsia; species Williamsia sp. DF01-3. The sequence continues at coordinate 4,001,674 of NZ_JALKFS010000005.1, read as the reverse complement.
GTCCCGACACCACAACGGTGCCGGTACTGATCGGTTCGTCCCTTGCCCGGCCCGGGTCGGGCAACTTCGCGACCGCGATGGCCTGCTCGGTGATGATGCTGGTGGTGACCGCCGTGGTGGTCACCCTGATCGAGGTCGTCCGTCGCGAAGAACGGGGAGGCGAGTTCTGAGATGCTCCAATTATCCTCTGTGACAGTCGGTTATCGGTCCGAAACCGTCCTCGACGACCTCAGCTTGTCGATCGGCACCGAGGGATCGGCCATCACGGCACTGCTGGGTCCGTCGGGATGTGGCAAATCCACTCTCATCCGCGCCATCGCCGGCCTGGAACCGCTGACCGGCGGCACGATCACGTTCGACGGAGCGGATCTGGCGCCGATCGCGACTCATCGGCGCGACTTCGGGGTGGTGTTCCAGGACGGACAGTTGCTGCCCGGACGCAGCGTCGCAGACAACATCGGATACGGATTGCGTGCCCGGCGTTGGCGTAAAGATGCCACCGCCGCCCGGGTGGCAGAGATGCTGGACCTGGTTGATCTCTCCGGGTACGGGAACCGGCAGGTCGCCGAGTTGTCGGGTGGGCAGCAGCAGCGGGTGGCACTGGCCCGCGCTCTTGCCCCTCGTCCTCGCCTGTTGTTGCTCGACGAACCCCTTTCGGCCCTCGATCGGCAACTTCGTGAACGACTCGCTGTCGAGATCGCCGAGATCATCGACGCCACAGGCACTCCCACCATCGTGGTGACCCACGACCACACCGAGGCGGCGTTGATGGCCGACCACATCGCCGTGATGGACCGGGGTCGGATCATCCAGCACGACGACCCGGCGTCGTTGTGGCGCGCACCGCGAAACGAACGGGTCGCTCGGTTCATCGGGTGCACAACCATCTTCAAAGGGACCGTTCGCGCGGGTGTGTTGGACAGCGACCTCGGCGCGGTTGCGCTGGATGTTCCCGACGGGCAAGTGCGAATAGGGCTACGGCCGGATGCTGTCGCGGCCTTACCGCTTGCCGATGCCGGGCAGTCGGCGCCCGTCGGAACGGTGCGGCATGTGGCGTCGCTGCCGGAGGGCACACGAGTGCGGCTGTCGGTGGCGGGAATCGACGTGGATGCCGTGAGCAACGCTGCGGTGTCGTTGGGTGATCGGATGGCGATTGTGCTCGACGCACACCGGCTTGCGGTCATCACCGAACACAGCACGGAGGACGCCGATGCGTGAGGTCGTCGCCGGAGCAGTGATCGGGGATGGTCGGCTGCTGCTCGCGCAACGGACCTATCCCACGGAGGTCGCCGGGTTGTGGGAACTGCCGGGCGGAAAGGTCGAGGCGGGGGAGAGCCGTGAACAAGCTCTGCGCCGCGAACTCGGCGAGGAACTCGGCATCGAGGTACGAGTCGGTCGGCAACTAGGGGAGCCCGTACCGTTGCGCGCCGACCTCGTCTTGGTGGCGCTGGCCGCTGATCTGATCAAAGGGTCGCCCCGGCCGGCGGAACACTCGGCCGTGCGGTGGGTCGAGACCCCGGAACTCGAGTCGATGGCGGCGCGGGGTGAACTCGTGCCCGCGGACGCGGTCTGGCTCGATGACCTTGTTGAACTGTTGGCCGTCAGGCAGCGCGGGAACGAACCTTCTTGAGGGCTTTGGTGAGTTCCTTGTTGGACATGCCCTGATCAGCGAACTTCTGCATCTTGTGGATCACCACGGGGCAGCGCAGGCACCGGGTGGACGATCGGCAGCACTTCTTTTTCGCCTTCATGCTGCAGACGTCTGCCGCCTTCTTCTTGCCCACTGCTGACCTCTTCGTGTCGGTGCGTACCCGGAAAAGTTAGGTTAGCAGCACCTTAATTCTGGGGTCGATGTGTCCTGTGACGGCGCTCTCACCGGGGTACCGGATACCCTGTATTGGTCTGAGCACCTCGCTCGACCTTTTTGACATGCCCACTTCACGTCCGGAGAACTTCAGTGACTGCTGCCCCCAATTTCCGCAACGTCGCGATCGTTGCGCACGTCGACCACGGGAAAACCACCCTGGTTGATGCGATGCTGCGGCAATCGGGCGTTTTCGAGGAACGCGCCGAACTCGTCGATCGTGTGATGGATTCCGGCGACCTCGAACGGGAAAAGGGCATCACGATCCTGGCCAAGAACACCGCGGTGCACCGTCGTCAGCCCGACGGCACCGAAGTGGTCATCAATGTCATCGACACCCCCGGCCACGCCGACTTCGGCGGTGAGGTCGAGCGCGGCCTGTCCATGGTCGACGGTGTTGTGCTCCTGGTCGACGCGTCCGAGGGTCCGCTGCCGCAGACCCGGTTCGTGCTGCGTAAGGCACTCGCCGCGTCGTTGCCCGTGATCCTCGTCGTCAACAAGACCGACCGTCCGGATGCGCGTATCGCCGAGGTCGTCGAGGAGAGCCACGACCTCCTGCTCGACCTCGCGTCCGACGTCGACGACGAAGCCGCCGAGGCCGCCGAACTCGCTCTCGACCTGCCGGTCCTGTACGCCTCGGGTCGTGCGGGTATCGCCAGCACCACCGCTCCGGAGAACGGCCAGGTTCCCGATGGCGAGAACCTCGACGCACTCTTCGACGTGCTGCTCTCGTACGTCCCGGCCCCCAAAGGTGATCTCGACGCGCCTCTGCAGGCCCACGTCACCAACCTCGACGCCTCGGCGTTCCTCGGCAGGCTCGCGCTGGTCCGCCTCTACGCCGGCACCTTGAAGAAGGGCCAGACCGTCGCCTGGCTGCGTGAGGTCAACGGCGAGCCCGTCACCGAACGCGCCAAGATCACCGAACTGCTCGTCACCGTCGGCGTCGCGCGCACTCCCGCAGAAACCGCCGTCGCCGGCGACATCGTGGCCGTGGCCGGCATGCCGGAGATCATGATCGGCGACACCCTCGCCGACGTCGATCATCCGATCGCACTGCCCCGGATCACGGTCGATGAGCCGGCCATCTCGGTGACCATCGGCACCAACACCTCACCGCTGGTCGGTCGGGTCAAGGGGCACAAGCTCACCTCCCGCATGGTCAAGGACCGCCTCGACAGCGAGCTCGTCGGCAACGTGTCGTTGCGTGTCCTCGACATCGGTCGTCCGGACGCCTGGGAGGTCCAGGGTCGTGGTGAGCTCGCTCTGGCAATCCTTGTCGAGCAGATGCGACGCGAAGGCTTCGAGCTGACCGTCGGCAAGCCGCAGGTGGTCACCAAGCAGGTCGACGGCAAGCTGCACGAGCCGTTCGAGCATCTGACGATCGACGTACCCGAGGAGTACCTGGGTGCGGTCACGCAGCTGCTCGCCGCCCGTAAGGGTCGGATGGGCGACATGGCCAACCACGGCAGTGGCTGGGTCCGGATGGAGTTCGTCGTTCCTTCGCGCGGTCTGATCGGATTCCGCACCGACTTTTTGACCGAGACCCGTGGCACCGGTATCGCGAACGCGGTGTTCGACGGCTATGCGCCGTGGGCGGCGAGATCCGCGCCCGCCACACCGGTTCGCTGGTCTCGGACCGCGCCGGAACGGTCACGCCGTTCGCCATGATCCAGCTGGCCGACCGGGGAACGTTCTTCGTCGAGCCGGGCGCCGACACCTACGAGGGCATGGTCGTGGGTATCAACCCGCGCATGGAGGACCTCGACATCAACGTCACCAAGGAGAAGAAGCTGACCAACATGCGTCAGTCCTCCGCCGATGTGATGGAGACCCTCGCCAAGCCCATCAAGCTCGAACTCGAGGCTGCGATGGAGTTCTGTACCGACGACGAGTGTGTCGAGGTCACCCCGGAGGTCGTCCGGGTGCGCAAGGTCAACCTCGACTCGAACACCCGCGCACGTGAGCGGTCGAAGACCAAGGCCCGCAACCAGAGCGTCAGCTGACTCGCTGTGTGAGCTGACATCGGGCGAAGGATCGACGACGGGGAGTTGATGACGGGCGACGCTGCCGGACAATCGCGGTTGGATACCAAGGCGCTGAGGTGCTTGGGGCTCGTCGCGGCGTGTCTCATGCTCGTCACGGCGTGCGTCGCAGACCCGCCGCCCCCTGTGCAGCAGACCAATTCGGTCCCGCCCGAGCCCACCGAGCCGTCAGGCCAGGTGCTGTACGTCGCCACCGACTCGATCGGTATCGGCTTCAACCCGCACCTGGCCGCGGACCAGTCGGCGGTGACCACAGCGGTCGCGGCGATGACGTTGCCCAGTTCATTCCGGCCGGTCGCCGACGGCCCGCGGGTGGGATGGGTGATGGACCCGGCTCTGCTCACCAGCGCGGAGGTGACCGGCACCGCGCCGTTCACGATCACCTACCGCATCCACGAGGACGCCCAGTGGTCCGACGGGCTGCCGATCACCGCAGAGGATTTCATCTACCTCTGGCAGCAGATGTCGCGGCAACCCAACGTCACCGCGCCGGCCGGATATCGGCTGATCACCGATGTCCGCAGCGGCGGCGGTGGCAAAGAGGTCACCGCGACCTTCGCGGCGCCGTACCCGGCATGGCGGGAGCTGTTCAACGACCTCCTGCCGTCGCATGTGCTCAAGGGCGCTCCCGGTGGCTTCCAGTCGGGCATGGACAGCGGCTTCCCGGCGTCCGGAGGCCCCTTCACGATCAGCGGCATCGACCACAGCCGCGACGAGGTGCGGATGATCCGCAACGATCGGTTCTGGCTCAAGCCGGCAATCGTCGATCGGCTGACCCTTCGGCGCGCCGGAACCATCAGCCAGGTGGCGGATTCGATGCGCTCAGGCGACACGCGCGTCGCCGCGATCAGCGGCGGGCCGGCCCTGGGCGCCAACCTCGGCAGCATCGGCGGTGTCCAGACCGGGAAGGTGGCCCAGTCCCGCACGCTCGGGATCACGGTGAACACCCGAACCGACTCGATGGCCGATCTGGATCTGCGGCGGGCGGTGCTCGGTTCCATCGACACCCAGCTCGTCACCTACGCCGGCGCGGACGACACCGAGGTGCTGCCGGCCATGAACTCGGTGTACGCACCATCGGACCCGGGTTATTACCCCGTTCCGCGCACGGTTGCCACACCTCAGCAGATCGATGGGTGGATATCGGCCGCCGGGTATCGCCGGGGACTGGCCGAACCGCCGCCGACCCCGTCGGACGAATCGATCCCGTCGGATGCGCCGGGCTCGACGACAACGGAGACCACGACCACTGCACCCGGTTCGTCTGACGTGTCGGGCACACCGACCCCGCAGACCCCAGCCGGCGATCTGCCCCGCCTGCCCGTGGGCGTCCAGCAGGTGGAGCGGGACGGTGAACCCCTCATCGTGCGGGTTGCCTCGGTCAGCGGTGATCCAAGGACCGGCGCCGCGGCCGCGAACATCGTGGACCAGCTGGGCCGCTCGGGAATCCGCGCCGAGACCGTCAGCCTGTCCACCGCCGACCTCTACAGCTCGGCTCTGACCGGCCGTCAGGTCGACATCGTCGTGGGCTGGAGCCGCGCGGGCGAGTCGCCCGCCACCGCACTGGCATCGAACACCGAATGCCTCAGTACCGAGGCGACCACGGAGACATCGGTCTCGGGTGAACCCGGTCCCAGCCTGTCGGCGACACCCTCTCCCGGCCCCACCGAGTCGGCGTCGAGCTCGTCGCAGGCACCCGAGGAGCGCACCGAACCGCGGTACACCAGCAATGTGTCCGGTCTGTGCGACCCGGCACTGCAGGCGCTGTCGGCGCGGGCCATCTCGGCCGACGACCCCACCGAGGATCTCCGCGCCGCCCAGCGACTCCTCGACGACCAATCGGTGTATCTGCCCGTCTATCAGGACGTCCTCACCACGGCGGTATCGCCGCTGGTGACCGGCGCACCTGTCACCGGGCCGGTTCAGACGGGTATCTTCGGTGGGTCCGCGGGCTGGCAGCAGCAGACCGGAAACTGAAAAGAGAACTCTCACCTTGAACCGTTTGCTGTTCGTGCACGCCCATCCCGACGACGAGACCATCACCACCGGCGGCACAATCGCGAAGTACCTGGCCGACGGAGCAGAGGTCACCGTCGTCACCTGCACGCTGGGTGAGGAGGGCGAGGTGATCGGGGAACAGTGGAGTGGTCTGGCCGCAGACGGCGGTGCCGATCAGCTCGGGGGCTACCGGATCAGCGAACTGACCCGGGCCCTGGCGGAGCTGAGCGCTCCAGCGGCCGGATCCCTCGCACCGGTGTTCCTGGGCGGCGCCGGCCGGTGGCGTGACTCGGGCATGGCCGGGGCGCCGTCGAACGACCACCCGCGGGCATTCATCGGAGCCGGTACCGTACCGGCCGAGGTCTTGGCCGAGCTGATCTGTCAGACGCGTCCGCAGGTCCTCGTCGGTTACGACCCGGTGGGCAGCTACGGGCATCCCGACCACATCCAGGTGCATGCGATCTGCGCCCGGGCCATCGAGCTCGCGGCAGCGTCGGAGACCCGGCCGTGGACGGTGAGCAAGCACTACTGGACGGTGACCGAGGAGTCGGCGCTTGCCGACGGGCTGGCCTCTGCGCAGACGCGGGTGCCTTCGGGCTGGCGGATGCCGCTGGCGGGGAGCTGCCCAGCCATCCCGATGCCGAGGTGACGACGGCCATCGACGTGCGAGAGGTGTACGACCACAAGGTCCGGGCACTTGCCGCTCATGCGACACAGGTCACGGTGTCAGCGTCGGGTACCGAGTACGCGTTGTCCAACAACATCATTCAGCCCATCTTCGCCGAGGAACACTACATCTTGGTGTCCGGGGTCCAGGGGCCTACGGGGCCGGGAGGCCGTGAGCCGGACCTGTTCGGGGGCTGTGATGCGCAGGGCACTGCTGGTTTTCCTCTGGCTGGACGGATTCCTGGTCGGGATCGCCTCGGTGGCGTTCCTCCAGCTGACCATCGGCACCGTACAGATTCCGATCAGCGCCGTGGCGGCGGCCGCTGCGAACTGTGTGCTGCTGTGGTGTTGCGCGACGCTCACCGAGACCATGGCCCGATTCGGTGCTCTCATCGCGTTCGGGCTCGCCTTCTTCGTGGCCACCGCAAGTGGCCCCGGGGGTGATGCTCTGATGCCGCAGGACTGGCGAGCATTCGCGCTGCTGGGGCTGGGTGTGGGAGTTCCCGCATTCGTGTCGTACGCCGGACTGTTGCCCGCCGCCGACACCGGCAAGACCACCCCGGTCGCGGGGGCCAGGGAATGATCGGGCAGTCGGGGAGCATTATCTGATGGTGACCCCAGACCAGCTGACCTCAGAGGCGCAGACGGACGGGCAGGTGTCTGCAGCGGTGCACAACGCGTTGCAGCAAGCTCGCGATGGCGCCCTCAGCCCGGAACAGGCCACCACGTTGCTTGCAGTGCGCGGCGATGATCTCCAGCAGTTGTGTCGCATCGCCGCTGACCTACGTGACGTCGGGCTCGCAGAAGAAGGCCGCGACCGCCAGATCACCTACTCACGCAAGGTTTTCATCCCGCTGACACGCTTGTGCCGCGATCGCTGCCACTACTGCACCTTCGTCACGGTGCCGGGCAAACTCAGCCGTGCGGGCCACGGCATGTTCCTCGAACTCGACCAGGTTGTCGAGATCGCCCGGCAGGGTGCTGAATTGGGTTGCAAAGAAGCACTGTTCACCTTGGGGGACCGGCCAGAAGACCGGTGGCCCGAAGCGCAGCAGTGGCTCGACGAACGCGGCTACAGCTCCACCCTCGACTATGTCCGTGCCGCTGCCATCCGTGTTCTGGAAGAGACCGGCCTGCTGCCCCACCTCAATCCCGGGGTGATGAGTGCCGAAGAGATGTCGCGACTCAAGCCGGTCGCTCCATCGATGGGCATGATGCTCGAGACCACGGCACGCCGTCTCTTCACGGACCGGGGGAACTGTCACTACGGCAGTCCGGACAAGGACCCGGAGATCCGCAAGCGGGTACTTGTCGACGCGGGACGGATGTCCATACCGTTCACCACGGGGATCCTCGTCGGAATCGGGGAGAGTTTCGCCGAGCGTGCCGACTCTTTGATCGAGATCGGCAAGATACACAACATCTTCGGCAACATCCAAGAAGTCATCGTCCAGAACTTTCGGGCCAAGCCCGACACCGCGATGCGCGGGGTCGCCGACGCCGAGTTCGAGGAGTTCCTGGCGGCAGTCGCGGTGGCGCGCATCGTGCTCGGGCCGCGGATGCGAATCCAGGCTCCGCCGAATCTGGTCTCGCCTGCCGAGTGTGCAGCTCTGGTCTCGGCGGGCGTCGACGACTGGGGTGGTGTGTCGCCGTTGACGCCTGACCACGTCAATCCCGAACGGCCCTGGCCCAATCTGGAATCCCTGGCCGAGATCACCGCCGCCACGGGCTACACCCTCACCGAGCGCGTCACCGCGCAGCCGCGTTACGTCCTGCAAGGCGCGCCGTGGATCGATCCGGCTGTCGCGGGCCACGTGCAGGCGGTGGCGGATCCGACGACCGGCCTGGCCGCCGACATCCGTCCCAGCGGTCGGCCATGGGGTGTGGTTCGCGAGGCGGGCCGAGCCCCGGCTCGGGGTGTGCCGGACTTCGGCGCGGCGTTGGACCGTGCTCACGCCGACCCGGCCGGCTGCAGTCCCGACGACTACCTGACCTTGGCGCACGCCGATGGTGATGAGCTGGATGCTCTTGTCGCGCTGGCTGATTCGCTGCGTCGACAGACCGTCGGCGATGACGTCACCTACGTTTCCAGCCGCATCATCAACACCGTGTCCGTGTGCGAACCCGGCTGCCGATACTGCGCGACCTCCACCCACTCGGCTCTGTCGGCCGAGGAGGTCGCCGACAGGGCCTGGGAAGCATCGATCGCCGGGGTGGATGAGGTCTGCATTCGAACCGACTCCAACGCCACCGCCGCAGAGTGCTGTCAGTACATCCGCGCCATCAAGGCGCGGGTGCCGTTCATGCACGTGAGCCTCCTGGTCCCCGAGACGATCGGCGTCGCGGTCCGTGCGGGCGGGACGGTGGCCCGCACCCTCCTGGCCGAACTGCGTGACGCGGGCCTCGACCACATCGGTGGCGCAGCGGGATTCAGCATGGGGGCAAACGCCCTCTCGGTGGCCCACGAGCTGGGGCTGCGTTCCACCGCGACCCTGGTCTACGGCCACGGGGACGGTCCGTCCGACTGGGTACGTGAGTTGGGCCTGGTGCGCGAGATGTTCGACCGCACCGAGGGATTCATCGACTTCGTGCCGCTTCCGTTCTCACACGCCGGAGCCCCCGCCCCGTCTGTGGATGCCACCAAACCGACGATCCGCGACAGTCGGGCAGTGCACGCTCTGTCGCGTGTGATGTTGCACGGTCGGATTTCGACGATCGGAACCAGTCTGCGCGGTCTCGGGGTGGCGGATGCGCAGTTGATGCTGCAGAGTGGCGCAAGCGATCTGGGGCGGACGGCAATCGAGGAAACCATCGCGCGATCAACCGGGTCGCATCATGGACTCGCGTGGACACCCGCAGAGATGCGGTCCATGGCTGGAGCAATCGGCCGACCAGCGCAGGAGCGAATCGTCGCCGGCGTCCGAAAAGAGAGTGCCGCATGAAGTTACCGCTGCCGCCGGCGAAGCACCTGAGTGATCACGAGGTCGCCCGGTTGTTGTACACGGCCACCGGGTTGATCGATCCCGCACTCGGGGCGGTGGAGCACCTCGATCCTCTGGGGATCAAGCACAGGACGTTTCGGGGACCCGAACAGCAGGCCATGTCCGCGTCGGAGGTGCCCGCCGAGGGAATCGCGAAATTGATTGCGGCCTTGGACGACTCACTCGTCAAGGTCACCGATGCTTCCGGCTTCCCGGGGACGGCGAAGTGGGAGAGCTGGACCGCTGATCAGCGCCGCGACTGGTGGGTCGGCCGTATGGGAACGGTGACCACGGCCCTGGTGGCCTATCCCGGGGTGTTCGGCGTGATCGCCAATCGGCTGCCGATCCAGGTGATCGCCGGATTCGTGCAGCAAGCGGTCGTGCTGTGCGCGGTCGCACGGGCATACGGCATCGACGACCGTCATGCGCAGACCGACCTGCTCGCCCACGTGCTCTGCCGCCGGAAACTGGATTCGCGTGCGTTGCTGCGCAATGAGTCGGCAGACGAAGGTCACGCCTCGGTGTGGGACAGGCTGGCCACATCCCGTGCCATCGTCGGTGAGTTGGGTCGTCGTCCGTCGCCGCGTCAACCCTGGCGGATGTTGGGTGCCCTACCGGTCATCGGCGCCGTGGCCGATTTCATCGGCGAGCACTCCGCCCTTCGTCGGGCCACGGACTCCGCGGTGGAGAAGATCCGGCACAACAGCTGACCGGGGGTCAACGGGCAGGCTCGGCCAGCCCGGCTTCGACGAGTGCCTCGAATCCTCCGACCACGTCGGTGGCCCGGTGGAGGCCGAGTTCCTGCAGCGACGCGGCGGCCAGGCTCGACGTGTATCCCTGCGAGCACAGCACGATCCATTGGACGTCATGGTCGACCGCTCGGGTGATGCGGGCGTCGGAAGTGGGATCGAGTCGCCATTCGAGAACGTTGCGTTCGATGATAAGGGCACCGTCCACTTCGCCCTCGGCGGCGCGTTGGGCTGCGGGCCGGATGTCGACGAGCACGCCACCGTGTTCGACGGCGATCGGTACGTCCGCCGCTTCCAGGCGCACCAGGCCCTCCCGCGCACGGGCCAGCATCTCATCGATCGTCAGACGTGTTGTCACCGAACTCATGCTGCCCCACCGTCGGTGAGTACGGTCTTGGTCCGGCGTAGTGACTGCGAACTCATGCTGCCCCGCCGTCGGTGAGTACGGTCTTGGTCCGGCGAAGTGACTGCGAGTCGGTGACTTCGTAGTAGGACATCGCGGTCAACGGTGGTGAGTACGCGTGCACGCTGAGCGTCGGCTCGCTGGTCACCTCGCGGGTGGGGCTGCGGACCACGTCGTGGACCCAGCCCAGCGGGAACGAGGCCTGGTCGCCTTCGTCGAGAGTGCGGGCCCGGAGGGTGGACCCGGTCCACCGGTATTCGGTCAGTGCGCCGGACAGCACAGTGAGCGCGCCCAGCGAACCGGCATGGTCGTGCAGGTCGGTTGATTCGTCGGGAGTCCAGCTGATCAGCCAGATGTCGACATCGTCGTCATGATGCAGACGCGTTGCCCACCGGTTCTCCCGGTCCCAGTACTTGGGCAGCAGGTCGTCGTGGCGGCCGTCGAGTACGTCACTCGCGCTCTGGTCGGTCAGCCGCAGCAGATCGGCCGGTCGCAACCGTGTCGGGAAGTGGTGGGTGGGTACTGCGGCGGTGGAGAGCGGACGGTTCAGTGTGGAGGTCATGGCAGGTGCTCCTGGGAAAGTCGAATGGTGCGTGGTCGCTGGGTCAGCGACAACACATTCGGTTCCACAGGGACATCTGGCGCACGGTCACGTCACCCAGGATGGATCGCGCACGCCGGACTGCACAGGGTTAGGACCGTCGTGATTTCAATCGAGGCCCGACTGATGGGGATAAAGGCCACCTTCCCTCACCCGGTTTTGACTTGATATGTGCAACGCGGATACTAGGAGGCGACAAGCGGGCAGTCTGCCGTCCTTTTTTGTGGTGGAGGGCGTGCCCGCTTTTGAGCGCGTGCAGCCCACGCGCGAGTAGCGAAGACGAGGAGGGTGGTCGGTGACCTATATCATCGCTGAGCCTTGCGTTGATGTGTTGGACAAGGCATGCGTCGAGGAATGCCCTGTCGACTGCATCTATGAGGGCGAACGGATGCTTTACATCCAGCCCGACGAATGTGTCGACTGTGGTGCGTGCGAGCCGGTGTGCCCGGTGGAGGCCATCTTCTACGAAGACGATGTGCCGGACGAGTGGGAACCGTATGTCAACGCCAACGTCGACTTCTTCGATGATCTCGGTTCGCCTGGCGGTGCCAGCAAGGTGGGCAAGGTTGCGCACGACTCACCGTTCGTCAAAGCGCTGCCTCCGATGAACACCGAGGACTGACTGCCCGATGACAGTGGTGCGTGGCCGCGAACCGGTTTCCAGGCGGCTTCCGGATTTCCCCTGGGACACCCTCGCGGCCGCGAAGGCTCGGGCGACGGAGCATCGCGACGGGATCGTCGATCTCTCCGTGGGGACGCCGGTGGACCCGGTTGATCCGCTGATCCGGTCGGCACTGGCCGAGGCGTCGGGTTTCCCCGGCTATCCGGTGACCATCGGGACACTCGAGGTCCGCAACGCCGCGGTGGCCGCTCTTGCGCGCCGGCACGCGGTTCCCGGTCTCGACGAGACCATGATCCTGCCGGTGATCGGCACCAAAGAGGTCATCGCCGGTCTGCCGTCGACTCTGGGTATCGGGCCGGGCGATCAAGTGGTGATTCCCGAAATCGCTTATCCCACTTATGAAGTCGGTGCCCTGCTTGCCGGTGCGGAGCCGGTTCGCGCTGATTCGCTCACGCAGCTCGGACCGAGTTCGCCTGCCCTCCTGTACCTGAACTCGCCGTCGAACCCCACCGGGAAGGTCCTCGGGCTCGAGCACCTCCGCAAGGTGGTCCAGTGGGCGCGCGAGCGCGGGACGATCGTGGTGTCGGACGAGTGCTACCTGGGCCTGGCGTGGGACGACGAACCGCTGTCGATCCTCGACCCACGGGTCACCGACGGTGATCCGACCGGTCTGCTGGCGGTCCATTCGCTGTCCAAGACGTCGAACCTGGCGAGCTACCGTGCTGGTTTCCTCGCCGGCGACCCGGCGCTGATCGGGGAGCTGCTGGCCGTGCGCAAACACGCGGGCCTGATGGTCCCGTACGCGATGCAGGCGGCGATGGCCGCAGCGCTCGGCGACGATCATCACGTCGACGCCCAGCGGGAGCGTTACCGCGCCCGCCGCGAAACTCTCGCGGCGGCCGTTCGCGGCGCAGGGCTGCGGATCGATGAATCGGCCGCAGGTCTGTATCTGTGGGCGACCCGGGACGAGCCGTGCCGAGACACCGTCGACTGGCTTGCCGATCGCGGCATCCTCGTCGCCCCAGGCGATTTCTACGGCCCGCGTGGCGTGCGCCATGTACGGTTCGCGCTGACCGCCACCGACGAACGGATTACGGCTGCGGCCACCCGCCTGGCGTCCTGACCTGCAGATATATCACCTGTTGCCAATCTGAGACCGTTCCGTTACCCCATCTCGGCCACTTTGGGCGAAGCTGTCTTCAGTCAGCTGGATCGATTGTCGAAACAGCTACCGTTACAAGGGATTCGAATGGCCGACGCCGTCCACTCGTGACCGGGTGAGGAGGCGTGATGAGCACACAGCTGACCGGATCTTCAATCGCGTGGCGAGCCCCGATCTCCGACCTGCTCAACGATCTCGCGGATACGGGGTCCCTGCGCTTCACCGAGGTGGTCGCCGAGAACATGACGCCCGGCGTGTTGCCGGACGGAGTGACCGATCTGCGCGCCCGGGGAGTGGCGATCGTGGCGCACGGCGTCAGCCTCGGGCTTGCCGGGGCCGATCTACCCGACCCGGGGCGCTTGCGCCGACTGGCCGAACTCGCACGTGAACTCGAGTCGCCGGTGGTCAGCGAGCACATCGCGTTCGTCCGGGCCGCGGACTCGCCCGATCCGCTACATGGCGACGTCCTGGAAGCCGGTCACCTGTTGCCGCCTCCCCGAACACGCGCGGCGTTGACAATCCTGTGTGACAACATCTCCCGCGCCCAAGACGCAGTGGGTGTGCCGCTGGCACTGGAGAACATCGCGGCGCTGATCGCCTGGCCGGAGGATGAGTTCGACGAACCCGACTATCTCGCCGAGATCGTCCGGCGCACGGGGGCACAGTTGGTTCTGGACGTGGCCAACCTCTTCTCGAGCGCCGTCGCGCAGGGGAGTGATCCGCTGCGGCAGTTGCTGCGATTCCCGTTGTCGCACATCGCCTATGTGCACACCGCAGGCGGCCGTTACCGCCACGGGCGATATGTGGACACCCATGGCGATCCGATGGTGGACGATGTGACGACGTTGCTCACGCAGTTCGTGGCGGGATGCCACCGGGCGCGGGTTCGGGTTCCCGGGATCATGCTCGAACGTGACACGGACATCAGGCCCGAGACGGTCTTGCCGGGTTTGCGCGCGATCGACGCCGCGATCGAGGAAGGCCGGGTCCGTGAAGTCGACCACTGCGCTTGACCGAGAACGCGCGGCGCTCGCCGCCCGGCAACGCGAGGTGGTGGGTGACCTGTTGGCAGGCCGGGTCCCCGCCGGCTTCGACCGCGTCGGATCGCTGCTGACGAGCGACATCCTGGTCGGGAAGCGAGCGTCGGCAGCGCTGCGTGCCGGCCCGCAACTCGAAGCTCTCCCGCGCTGGCGTTCGCGGTTCGGTCAGTTCGGTAGAGAGAACCCGCTTCGTGGGTGCGCGCATGATGACGTGGCCGCTTTCACGTTGTGGCTCGAGCGTCGCGACGATCTAGACCCGGAGGAATCAGATTGGCTCGCGGTCGAAAAGGTGTACGCCGGTGTCCGGCGGATCGCTTGGGTGCGCTACCGCGGACGTCGAGAACTGGTGATCGGAATGGGTTCGGCGACATGGCATCTGTCAGGGTCGCGTCCAAGAGTTGTCGACGAGGAGGGGTTGTCATGAACGCACTGTTCATAGCTCTGGCGGTGGGGATACCGGCTCTGCTGTTCGTCTTGCTGACCCGATCGATGCAGCCGGGGCGCCGCCGCAGGCGTCGTGGAGGCTGGTCCGGCGACGGCGGCGGGTGGATCGGCGGTTCCGACGGGGGAGGTCACGGCGATGGCGGGTTCGGCGGTGGTTCGTGTGGAAGCAGTTGTGGCGGCGGCGGTGGCTCGTCGAGTGGTGGCGGTGGCTGCGGGAGCAGCGGTTAGAGAGGCGAGGCGATGACAATTCTGATCGTGATCGGTGCGTGTTTGGCCGGCGGGGCGTTGATCGCCCTCATCGCCGTGGTCGGTTCCCGCTCGTCCAGATCGGCCGATCGGTATCGGGCTCCGGGCCGGGGACCCTGGTACGGCTCGCCGTACAACAATCTCGGCGGCGGTGGGAATGGGTCGACGAACCACGGGAACACCAGCTGGAACGATTCGTCGGGACCTTGGCACAGCAACAGCTGCGGATCGGGCCACCAACACAACTGCAGCTCGAGCAGCTCGTGCAGCAGTTCAGGATCGTGCAGTTCGGGGAGTTCTTGTAGTTCCGGGAGCTCCTGTGGCTCGGGGTGTGGTGGTGGCGGAGGCGACTGACCGTCGACTCCGCCGCACCTCCTCGAGCGTCAGTTCGCGTGGAGTGCCGCGTTCAGTTCGATTCCATCGCCCTTCCATGGGGCCACCTCCACGGCGCCGGTGGTGCTGTTGCGACGGAACAAGATGTTGCTCTTGCCCGACAACTCCCGCGCCTTGACCACGGTGCCGTCAGGTCCGGTGACCTTGGTGCCCGCGGTCACGTAGAGGCCCGCTTCGATCACGCAGTCGTCCCCGAGCGCGATACCGCACCCGGAGTTCGCCCCCAGCAGGCAACGCTCGCCGAGTGAGATGATCTCTTTGCCGCCGCCGGACAGGGTGCCCATCGTCGACGCGCCACCGCCGACGTCCGACCCGTCGCCGACGATGACCCCGGCAGAGATCCGGCCCTCGATCATCGACTGTCCGAGTGTTCCGGCGTTGTAGTTCACGAAACCCTCGTGCATCACCGTTGTTCCCTCGGCAAGATGCGCACCGAGCCGTACGCGGCCGGCGTCTGCGATCCGGACTCCGCTCGGCACAACGTAATCGACCATCCTGGGGAACTTGTCGATGCCATACACCGTGACGTCTCCGCGGCCCCGGAGCTTGGCGCGGGTCAGCTCGAAGCCCTCGACGGCACACGGGCCGAAGTTGGTCCACACCACATTCGACAGCTTCCCGAAGATCCCGTCCATGTTTGCGCCCCGGGGAACGACGAGTCGATGCGAGAGCAGATGCAGTCGCAGGTATGCGTCGTGCGCGTCGGAAGGTGGATCGGCCAGCACGATCGAGGTGCGGACCGCCACGGTGCGCACACCGCGGTCGGTGTCACTGCCCACGAGAGAGCTGAGGTGGGCGGGTACGTCGTCGCCTTCGAGGAGATCTGTACCGGATTCGGTCACCTCGGTGAGTTCGGGCGAGGGATACCAGGTGTCGAGGACCGCCCCGTCATCGGTGATGGTGGCGATGCCGATGGCTGAGGCTCCAGATGCGTTGGTCACGGGTCATGAGTTTACGCGGAGCAACTTCACGCAGGACAATCCAGAGTGTGTCCGAATCCGTCACCTACCACGAACGTCGCTCGTCGCTGGTGCCCGCGACGATCTGGTGGCGCAGCGGCCCGGCAGGTCCCACCGAGATATTGCCGGATGGGTGCATGGACCTGATATGGACGGGAACAGATCTGATGATCGCCGGACCGGACACCCGGCCCGTCGTCGTGGAGGGATCGCGCACGGCAGATATGACCGCTGTGCGATTCGAGCCGGGCATGGCCCCCGTCGTCTTCGATTGTGCTGCAGACGAACTGCTCAACAGCAGGGTCGCGCTCGCCGATGTGTTGTCGGCCCGGGCGGCACGTCTGCTCACCGAACAGTTGGCGTGCGCCGCGGATCCTGCAGCAGTACTACAGAGATGCGCCGCCGACCGCCTCGCCCGGAGGCCGCCCCCGCGATGGCTCCGTCCGGCGACGGCACTGTTGGCGGATGGTCAACCGGTGAGCCGGGTCGCCGACGAGGTGAGCGTGAGCCCTCGTCAGCTCCAGCGATGGTCACGGCACCACTACGGGTACGGCGCCAAGACGCTCGCCCGGATCCTCCGGGTGGATTCGGCGCTGGATGGTCTACGGGCCGGGGCCCCGCTCACAGAGGTGGCCCACTCGACCGGATACGCCGACTACGCGCACATGTTCCGCGAGGTCCGGGCGGTCACCGGGAAACCCCCGACCCATTTTGCGCGTGGTCAGGTCGAGGGGGCGTAGAAGTCGACGCTGTTCCCATCGGGATCGACGACGGTCGCGTAGCGCTGGCCCCAGAACGCGTCGAACGGTTCGAGCCGGCCGGTGTGTCCGGCTCCGGTCAGTTCCGCGTATCGAGAATCCACCTCGGCCGGGTCAGCGCATTCGAATGCCAACGAGATCCGTCCACCCTTCGCGAGCGTCGACCATGCGGGGTCGAACTCGGCGATGCTGCGGGCGGTGTCGAGCAGGATCCGGAATCCCCCGAATGCAGTCGACTCGGTATGAGGGGCATCAACCCCGTCGTCTGCGAACTCGAGACCACACGCTCGGTAGAACGCGATCGAGGCGGCCATGTCTTCGACCACGATGGACAGCGCATTGAGGATCGGCATCGGCGTTTTCATGAGCGTCAACGTATTTGCCTGGCCGGGCATCGGTCATGAACGTTTCGGACGACGTGGACAACTCGTGCGGGGGAGCGGTGGGCGACTACGGTGAACCACGTGAGTATTCCGGCCCTTGACCTGCGCGCCGACCCGATCGACCTGACGGCGGCGCTCGTCGACATCCCCAGTGTCAGTCATGACGAAGCCGTGATCGCGGATGCCGTGGAGACCGCGATACGCGAGCAGACCTCCGGTTTCGAGGTGCTGCGCCACGGCAACCGGGTGCTCGCCCGCACCGATCGCGGTAAGCCCCGTCGAGTGGTGCTGGCCGGTCACCTCGACACCGTCCCCATCGCCGACAACGTCCCGAGTCGCCGTGAGACGGTCGGCAGTGAGGGTGACGTGCTCCACGGTTGCGGCACGGTCGACATGAAGTCCGGCGATGCGGTTTTCCTGCACCTCGCCGCCACACTCGACGACCCGAACTGTGATCTGACCCTGATCTTCTACGACTGCGAAGAGATCGCCGCGAAATACAACGGCCTCGGTGTCATCGAGCGCGAATTGCCGCAGTGGCTCGCCGGAGACGTCGCCATCCTGGGTGAGCCCACTGCCGGCCAGATCGAGGCGGGTTGCCAGGGCACCCTGCGGGTGAGGTTGAGCACCGCGGGTGTGCGCGCCCACTCGGCTCGCTCCTGGCTGGGCGACAATGCGATCCACAAGCTGGGCTCGGTGCTCCACGCCCTGGCCGCCTACGAGGCGCGCCGAGTGGACATCGACGGGTGCGAATACCGGGAAGGGCTGTCGGCCGTACGGATCGAGGGCGGTGTCGCCGGGAACGTCGTGCCCGACGTGGCGAGCGTCGACGTGAATTTCCGGTTCGCACCCGATCGGTCGGTGGAGCAGGCGACCGACCACGTCCGCCAGCTGTTCGCGGACGAGATCGCCTCGGGCGCAGTGACCTTCGAAGTGACGGATTCGGCGGCGGGAGCGCTGCCCGGACTCGGGCATCCGGCGGCCGCGGCCCTGGTCGAGGCAGCAGGCGGGCAGTTCCGGGCGAAGTACGGGTGGACCGATGTGTCCCGGTTCTCAGCGCTCGGGATCCCGGCGGTCAATTTCGGGCCGGGTGACCCGAATCTCGCGCACAAACGCGATGAACGGGTGCCCACAGCACAGATCACCGAGGTGGCCGACGTCCTGCGGCGGTATCTCACCACCTGACCGACTGCTCGAGGGGCCGACATCTGTCGACCGTTGCTAGCGTCGTGGCATGTCAACACCCGACCGAGACACCCGGCTCAGCTATCGCGGGGCGGCCCGGATCCGCGAGGATCACGACAAGCCTGTTCAGACCACCGACCAGCGCCTGCTGCGATCACCCGATTCGGCACGTGACCCCTGGAGGGTACTGCGCATCCAGTCCGAATTCGTCGAGGGTTTCGACACCCTCTCGACGGTTTCGTCCGCGGTGACCGTGTTCGGTTCGGCCCGAGTGCAACCAGGTTCTCCGTTCTACGAATTGGGCCGCGAGCTGGGTGCGGCGCTGGCCGACGCGGGGTATCCGGTGATCACCGGTGGCGGACCCGGTCTGATGGAAGCGGTCAATCGCGGCGCCTGCGAGAACGGCGGTTACTCCATCGGGCTCGGCATCGAGCTGCCGTTCGAGCAGAACCTGAACGAATGGGTCGACCTCGGCATCAATTTCCGGTACTTCTTCGTCCGTAAGACGATGTTCGTGAAGTATGCGCAGGCTTTCATCTGTTTGCCCGGCGGCTTCGGAACACTCGACGAACTCTTCGAGGCTCTCACGCTGGTGCAGACCCGCAAGGTGGTCCAATTCCCGATCGTCTTGTTGGGCAAAGACTTCTGGGAACCGCTCTTGGCCTGGGTCCGCACGACGATGGCCGGTGAGGGCCTGGTGTCCGAAACCGACATCGAGCTCCTGCAGGTGACCGATTCGGTGACCGAAGCAGTCGCGATCGTGGACGAGTCGCGCCAGCGGCAGGCCAAGTCATGAGTTCGATCTGCGTGTATTGCGCTTCCGGACCAGTGCCCGCCGAGTACCTACAGTTGGCGGCCGAGCTCGGCACCGCCATCGGTAGCACCGGGAACACGCTGGTGTCCGGGGGCGGCAACGTGTCCATGATGGGTGCGGTGGCACAGGCAACCCGCGACGCCGGTGGCCACACGGTAGGGATCATCCCCAAAGCTCTGGTGCACCGCGAAGTCGCTGACACCGACGCCGACGAACTCGTCGTGACTGACACCATGCGTGAGCGCAAGCAGCAGATGGACGATCGGGCCGATGCGTTCATCACCCTGCCCGGAGGTATCGGGACGCTCGAAGAGCTGTTCGAGACGTGGACGGCCGGCTACCTCGGGATGCACGACAAGCCCGTGGTCCTGCTCGATCCCGGAGGACATTACGACCCGCTCGTGCGGTGGTTGCGTGACCTGACGACAACCGGATTCGTCTCCACGCATGCACTCGATCGGCTTGTGGTCACCAAGTCGGTCCGCGACGCTTTGGCAGCGTGCAATATTTATCTGTGAATATCGGTAACCTCATCGCGAATGTGCCGTGCGGAGCTCTACGGAGCTCGTTTGGGGGCACAACGGACAAGCATCGGAGCTCAGGTGGCAAGTGAATCCCGGACAAGTGTTGGACTTCTCGACGTCGCGAAGGGCGCGCTTGCAATGGTGCCGGACGTACCCGGCATCGTCAGGCACGCACCGGGGCTGATCCTTCGCAGGCCGTCGGCGGAGTCGACGATCGGGTCGGTGTTCAACTCGCTGGTGGCCAAACACCCCGAGCGGCCTTTCATCCGGTTCGAGGGCAATTCCATCACCTACGGTGAGGCCAATCGCCGGATCAACCGCTATGCCGATTTCTTCAGCAAGAACGGTGTGGGACAGGGCGACGTCGTCGGCGTACTCGCGAAGAACCATCCACAGACGCTCCTGGTGATGATCGCCGCGGTGAAGCTCGGCGCGGTGGCGGGGATGCTGAACTACAACCAGCGTGGGAAGGTGCTCACCCACAGCCTCGGGATCCTCGAGGCCACCGTTCTCGTGGTCGACCCGGAGGTTCGCGAGGCCCTCGAATCGATCGATGACGACCACGTGCTGCCCTCGGTCACAGTTGACTTCGATGAGCTCGACGAGGCCACCGAAGGTCTGAGCGAAGAGAATCCTGCGGTCACCGCCGGGCTTCCCGCAAAGACCAAGGCGTTCTACATTTTCACCTCTGGCACCACCGGGATGCCGAAGGCCAGCATCATGTCGCACTACCGCTGGATGACCAGCATGGACGGCATCGGCGGCATGGGGGTGCGGCTTCGTCACAGCGACACCATGTATTCGGCGCTGCCGCTCTACCACAACAATGCACTGACAGTCGCGCTGTCGTCGGTGCTGGCGTCCGGCGCATGCCTCGCGATCGGCAAGTCGTTCTCGGCGTCCCGCTTCTGGGACGACGTGATCCAGAACCGGGCCACTGCGTTCTGCTACATCGGCGAACTCTGCCGGTACCTGATGGCCCAGCCCGAGAAGCCGACCGACCGCAGCCATGGCGTGAAGGTGATCGTCGGCAACGGCATGCGGGCCGAGATCTGGGAGAAATTCACCCAACGCTTCGGCATCGAGCGGGTTGTCGAGTTCTACGGCGCCTCCGAGCTCAACCTGGCATTCATCAACGTGTTCAACCTGACCCGCACCGCGGGGTTCTGCCCGCTGCCGTACAAGGTCGTCGAGTACGACCACGAGACGGGCGACCCGAAACGCAATGGCGACGGTCGCCTGACAAAGGTCTCGAAAGGTGAAGCGGGACTGCTCATCTCAGAGATCTCCGACCGAGTGCCCTTCGATGGCTACACCGATGAAGAGGCGTCGAACAAGAAGATCATCTCCGACGCGTTCAAGGACGGTGACCGCTGGTTCAACTCCGGTGACCTCGTGCGCGATCTCGGTATGTCGCACATCGCCTTTGTCGACCGGCTCGGTGACACCTTCCGCTGGAAAGGCGAGAACGTCGCGACCACCGAGGTCGAGGGTGCTCTCGCAGGCGTCGACACCCTCGATCAGGCCGTGGTCTACGGCGTGGAGGTGCCGGGCAGTGACGGCAAGGCCGGAATGGCCTCGGTGACCGTCCGCGAGGGCGCCGACCTGGACCCGAAGGCGCTTGCGAAACACCTGTACGACGAGCTGCCCCCGTACGCGGTCCCGCTGTTCCTCCGAGTCGTGGATCAGCTCGAGCAGACATCGACGTTCAAGAACCGGAAGGTCGAGCTGCGCGATCAGGGTTACACGGACGTCGGCGACGATGCGCTTTATGTTTTGACCGGTAGCGAGGACGGGTACATCGAGTTCTACGATGAGTACCCCGATGACGTTGCCGGTGCCAAAGTCCCCCGCGGATAAGTCGATCCCGAGCGCGCAGACCGTCAGGCCTGACGCGTGGTCGGCGCATGCGCCGGTGTCGCCGACCCTCTGCGGCCGTGCGGTGGTCACGGATCGTGCGTTGGTCATGGCGATCGTCAATCGGACACCTGATTCGTTCTACGACCGTGGGTCCAGCTTCACCGACGACGGCGCGAAGTCCCGAGTCGAGCAGGTCGTCGCCGAGGGTGCCGACATCGTTGACATCGGCGGGGTGAAGGCGGGTCCCGGTGCCGACGTGGATGCCGCAGAGGAAATCGACCGGGTGTTGCCGATGGTCGAGTGGATCCGCAACCGGCACCCGGATCTCATCATCAGCGTCGACACATGGCGCGCCGATGTGGCCCGCAAAGCAGTGGACGCCGGAGCGGATCTGATCAACGACACGTGGGCGGGGGCCGATCCAGACCTGGTCTCGGTGGCCGCCGAGATGTCGGCGGGCATCGTCTGTTCGCACACCGGGGGAGCCGTGCCGCGTACCCGCCCCCACAGGGTTCGGTACCCCGACGTGGTGGCCGACGTGCTCGCGGAGGTGACAACAGCTGCCGACCGCGCGGCTGCCGCAGGTGTGCGCCGTGATTCGATTGTCATCGATCCGACGCATGACTTCGGTAAGAACACTCATCACGGGTTGGCTTTGTTACGCCAGGTGAACGTTCTGGTTAATACCGGCTGGCCAGTGCTGATGGCACTGAGCAACAAGGATTTTGTAGGGGAGACTCTAGGGGTAGGCCTGGAAGATCGGCTGGAGGGGACACTGGCCGCGACAGCACTTGCCGCTTCGGCGGGAGCACGAGTGTTTCGCGTTCACGAGGTTGCCGCCACACGAAGGGTGGTCGAGATGGTTGCCGCAATAGCCGGGACCAGACCACCTGCCCGAACAGTAAGGGGTTTGGCATGACCGCTGGAAAACACGTCACTGGAAGGTCCGACCGCGTCTGGACGCCCATCGCGTCCGCGCCCGAAGATTCACCGCAGGCCGAGTGGGCCGCCGATCACAGCTGGGACCGACCAGACTGGTCTGTCGAGGAGTTGGTGGCCGCAAAACGCGGCCGCACGGTGTCGGTGGTCCTGCCGGCGCTGAACGAGGAAGACACCGTCGCGGATGTGATCGCCTCGATCCGTCCACTCGTCGGCACCCTGGTCGATGAACTCGTGGTGCTCGACTCGGGCTCGACCGACGCCACCGCCGAGCGGGCTCGCGCGGCCGGTGCCCAGGTGATCACCCGTGAAGAGGCGGTTCCCGAGGTGGAGCCGGTTCGCGGTAAAGGTGAAGTCCTGTGGCGTTCGCTGGCCGCCACCACCGGCGATCTCATCGCTTTTGTCGACTCCGACCTCATCGATCCCGATCCGATGTTCGTGCCGAAATTGCTCGGACCGCTGCTGATCAACGAGGACATCCAATTGGTGAAGGGCTTCTATCGACGCCCGCTCCGTACGGGTCAGGGTGAGGACGCAAACGGAGGCGGCCGAGTCACCGAACTGGTTGCCAGGCCGCTGCTCGCGTCCTTCAAACCTGATCTCACCGCGGTGCTGCAACCACTCGGAGGCGAATACGCCGGCACCCGAGAACTGCTGTGCGCCGTTCCTTTCGCCCCCGGTTACGGAGTGGAGATCGGGTTGCTCGTCGACACGTACGACCGCTACGGGATGGCCGGCATCGGCCAGGTCAACCTGGGTGTGCGCACCCACCGCAACCGCCCTCTTGTGGAGCTCGGGGTGATGAGTCGTCAGATCGTCGGCACACTGATGGGCCGGTGCGGCATCGAGGACTCGGGTGTGGGGCTCACCCAGTTCAAGATCCAGCCCGACGGCACCTTCACACCCAAGACCACCGATGTCTACCTCGCTGATCGGCCCGCGATGAACACCTTGCGGCCGATGGCCACCACGCGAGCGCGCCGCGCCTCGTAACGGTCGACCCAACCGTCACCACAGCACCAAAGACGATCCACCTGCCGAGCAGGTGGATCGTCTTTGCATATGCAGCGCCCCGGTCGGCTACCGTAACTAGAACATGTTCTAGCAAGGTGTCCGTTTCACACTTCGGGGAGTTGGTCGATGTCGGGTTCGATGACAGGTAAGTCCGTTCTGGTCACCGGTGGCGGCAGTGGGATTGGCGCGGGAATCGCCGGTGCACTCGCCGAGCAGGGGGCCAAGGTGACGATCGTCGGGCGCAACGCCGAGCGCCTCGGCGAGACGGCCGACAAGTTCAACGCAGCACTGGTGGGCGGTTCGGTGCACGCTCACGCCGGCGACATCACCGACGAGGATCAGGTCGCGGAAGCGGTGGCCGCGGCCACGGCTCTCACCGGGCGCCTGGACGGAATCGTTGCGTGCGCCGGCGGTAGCGAGACCATCGGCCCGATCACCCAGATGGACACCGCTGCGTGGAAACGCACCATCGACCTCAACCTGAACGGCACGATGTTCACCATCAAGCACGGCGGGCGCGAACTCGTACGGGGCGGCGGCGGGTCGATCGTGGCCATCTCGTCGATCGCGGCGAGCAATACGCACCGATGGTTCGGGGCATACGGCGTCACCAAGTCGGGCGTCGATCACCTCGTTGCGCTGGCCGCAGACGAGTTGGGCGCCAGCAACGTTCGCGTCAACGGGATCCGGCCGGGTCTGACCCGCACCGAATTGGTGGGCATGATCGTGGACGACGCGACGCTGAGCGAGGACTACCGGGTGAGCACCCCGCTGCCTCGTGTCGGCGAGGTGGAGGACATCGCCGCGCTGGCGCGTTTCCTGCTCGGTGACGAATCGTCTTGGATCACCGGACAGGTCATCAATGTGGACGGGGGCCAGATGCTGCGGCGCGGTCCCGACTTCAGTTCCATGCTCGAGCCGTTGTTCGGAGCCGAGGGCTTGCGCGGAGTCGTCCACACGGAGAGTGACGGAGCAGTCGAGAACACAGAGGAGGCAAGGTCATGACCACCGCACATCAGGTGTTGGGCGCCGAGGTGCAGATGCCGGTACAGGTTCGTGATGCGAGTTGTTTTGTTGCCGGGTTCACCGCCTCGGCGTCGGCGGCGCAGGCCGCGATCGACCAGACAGGGCTGCAGGTGATGCAGGTGCGCCCGGGCCGGGCGATGTGCATGCTCGTATTCGTCGATTACGTGGACGGAGATCTCGGTCCCTACAACGAATTCGGGGTGTGCCTGCTCGTCGGTGATCGGGAACGCCGTGGCGCGTCTATCGTTTCGAATCTGAGGGATCTGGCTGCCGGGCGGGCACGTGCCCTCGTGCACCGACTTCCCGTCGACGGCGAGTTCACTCTTGCTGCGGGCCGGGGCATCTGGGGCTTTCCCAAGACACTGGCCGACTTCGATGTCGACCATCGCAGCGCCACAAAGCGGGGAGTCGTCAGCGAGGGCGGACAGATGATCGCTGCGTTGACGGTGCGGCCGGGCATCAAGGTTCCCGATTCCGGCGCCACCACGGTCTTGCGTGCCTACTCACATCTCGACGGGGTCACCAGGGAGACCCCGTGGGTGCTGAACAACACCAAGGACACCCGCACCCGCATCGGTGGCGCCGATCTGCAGTTGGGTTCGCATCCGATCGCCGATGAGCTGCGAAGCCTGAAGCTGGGACGTCGGGCGTTGATGACATCGTCGGTCGGCCACCTGGAGATGACGTTCGAGGACGCCGAGCGGGTGTCATAGTGGATGGGTGCTGACGTTACTGCTCTACCTGCTGATCATGATCGCCGTGATCGGTGTCGTGTTCGCCGTTGTCTGGGTGGTGTTCGGGCGGTCGGAAGACCTTCCGCCCCTTGAACCGGGCACCACGCTGACACGGCTGCCGCGCGCCGGGATCACCGGCGACGACATCCGGTCCCTCCGGTTCGCACAGGTGACCCGCGGCTATAAGGCGGGCGAAGTGGACTGGGCCCTGGAGAAGCTTGCCAGGGAAATCGATGAACTCAGGTCGGCGCTATACCGGCTCCAGGCGCGTGATGAGGTCGAAAGCCCAGCGCAAGAGGCAGAATAACCCGTCAGTAGTCCGTACTATAGAAGCCGACCAGCGTATAACCGCGCGGTGTCAACGGATATTGGCACCGACCGAATAAGATCAGACTTCGACGCCGACTGCGGCAGCGAATCTGAAGGGAGCAGAGATGGCGGCGATGAAGCCACGGACCGGGGACGGTCCCCTTGAAGCAACCAAGGAAGGGCGAGGAATCGTTGTACGCATCCCCATCGAGGGTGGCGGCCGACTGGTTGTCGAGCTGACCTCGGACGAGGCAGCGGCATTGGGTGAAGAACTGCGTGGGGTGACCGCCTGATCCGGTGACACGCAGCAACAACAAGGAGACGATCGACCATGCTTTCTGCAGTGGTCGATCTCTTGTGTTGTCCGGTGTGCCGGGCACCATTCGAGTGCGCCGACCGCACTCTCTGGTGCACCGGCGGCCATAGTTTCGACATCTCGAAGCAGGGATACGTCAGCCTGCTCGGGGGCGGGGGAGCAGTTTTCGTTCGGACACCGCCGAGATGCTCGGTGCCCGAACAAGATTCTTGAACGCGGGTTTCTACAACCCGATTCTCTCCGCGGTACGCGATCAGTGCGCGCCTGGCGCAACGATTCTCGACGTGGGTGCGGGTACCGGGCACTACCTGTCGGCCGCGGTCGATGCGTCGGGCGGGCGCGGCGTCGGCATCGACCTCTCGAAGATCGCGGCGCGGCAACTCGGTCGGCTGCCGGGGGACATCGGTGCCGTCGTCGCTGATGGCTGGCAACCCTTTCCGGTCGCCGATCGGGTGATCGATCTTGCGTTGTCGGTGTTCTCGCCGCGCAACGTACCGGAGTTCGCGCGAGTGCTCAGGGCCGACGGCAAGCTGGTGGTGGTGACCCCGACGCCTCGCCACCTGCGCGAACTGGTGGACGCCGTGGGCATGATCGGAGTGGACAAGGACAAGTCCGAGCGGATCGGCAACAGCATGGCGGGCACCTTCGTCCGCATCGAACGCACCCTGGTCGAGTACTCGGTTGCCCTGTCGCATTCTGAGATAGCCGATGTGGTCCTCATGGGTCCGTCCGCATTCCATCTGACACCAGGCGATGTCGCCACGAAGCTTTCCGGTCTGCCCGACCCGCTGTCGGTGACGGTGTCGACGACCGTCCAGGTGTATCAGCCTGTGGCGCAGACAGTTTCGTAGATCGACAGCGTCTGCTCGGCGATCGAGTCCCACGAGAATTCGGCAATGGCGCGTTCGCGGCCGGCTGCACCCATGGCTGCGGCCTGAACCGGATCTGCGACCACCCGATTCACCGCCGCGGCAAGATCGTGTTCGAAGTCGCGCGTGTTGTCCTCGCTGTAGTGCACCAGTAGGCCGGTGACCTCGTCTCGGACCACCTCGGGGATGCCACCGACGTCAGAGGCCACGACCGCGGTTCCGCATGCCATGGCTTCCAAGTTGACAATCCCCAGCGGCTCGTAAATCGACGGGCAGATGAATACCGTTGCAGCCGAAAGGATTTCCCGAACCTTCTCGGTGGGCAACATCTCGCGCACCCAGAACACCCCCGAACGGGCGGCAGACAGGTGCTCCACGGCTTCGGCGATCTCGGCACCGATCTCTGGGGTGTCGGGTGCCCCGGCACAGAGCACCAGTTGCAGATCGGGGTCCATGTGGTGGGCTGCCGCGATCAGGTGGCGAACACCCTTTTGCCGGGTGATGCGACCGACGAACACCGCGATGGGGCGTGACGGATCGACGCCGATGTCGGTCAGGACCGACGTCGAGTCGGCGGCGTCCACCGGGTGCCACGTGTGGGTGTCGATGCCGTTGCGGACAACATGCACTTTGTCCGGGTCGAGGCGCGGATACGCATCACACACGTCGATCCGCATGCCCGAACTGACCGCGATCACTGCATCTGCGTATTCGACGGCGTTCTTCTCCACCCAGCTCGACACGCGGTATCCACCGCCGAGTTGCTCGGCTTTCCATGGTCTGCGGGGTTCGAGTGAATGTGCGGTCAGCACATGGGGTATCCCGTGCAGCTGCGCGGCGAGGTGGCCGGCGAGCCCGGTGTACCAGGTGTGTGAATGGGCGACCGATGCACCTTCGGCGGCCACCGCCATCCGTAGATCCGACGACAGTGTGGTGATCGCCGCGTTGGCGCCTTCGAGGCCGGGATCGACTCCGTGGACCTGAGCGGTCTCACGCGGAGCGCCCATGCAGTGCACGTCGACCGTGGCGAGGTGGCGCAGATGGCGCACCAATTCGGTGACGTGGACTCCGGCGCCGCCGTACACTTCTGGTGGATATTCCCTGGTCATCATCGCCACGCGCATGGGTCTGACGCTAGTCGGGCGAAGGCCGTAACGCCATCGGTGCACTTCAATCCCGCCGTGTGATCAGAAGTTGTGTCGCGATAGCGCAAGCGATTTCGAAACTCTCGCCTGTTGTCTCTGGCCGCGACGTCACTTGACGGATAGGTTTAAGGGGTGATTTCACAGCGCCACGTCCTCGGGATCGTCCTCGCCGGCGGCGAGGGGAAACGACTCTTTCCGTTGACGATGGACCGCGCCAAACCCGCCGTGCCGTTCGGTGGCGGATACCGGCTCATCGACTTCGTCCTCAGCAACCTCGTCAACGCCGGGTATTCGCGGCTGTGCGTGCTCACGCAGTACAAGTCGCACTCGCTCGACCGCCACATCTCGCAGACCTGGCGGCCATCGGGGTTCAACGGCGAATACATCACGCCTGTCCCGGCGCAGCAACGGCTCGGACCCCGCTGGTACACCGGTAGCGCCGATGCGATCTTCCAGTCGTTGAACCTGGTTTACGACGAGGAGCCCGAGTACATCGTCGTGTTCGGCGCCGACCACGTCTACCGGATGGATCCCGAGCAGATGGTCGAGGCCCACATCGCTTCTGGTGCCGAGTGCACGGTGGCGGGCATCCGGGTTCCGCGTGCGGAGGCCGTGGCGTTCGGCTGTATCGATTCCGACGACAGCGGCAAGATCACCCAGTTCCTCGAGAAGCCCGCCGATCCGCCCGGCACGCCGGACGATCCGGACGCGACGTTCGCATCGATGGGCAACTACGTCTTCACAGCCGACGCCTTGGTGAGGGCGATCAAGGCCGACGCCGACAATCCCGACTCCGACCACGACATGGGCGGCGACATCATCCCGGCCTTCGTCGACCGCGGTGAGGCGTTCGTCTACGACTTCAAGGACAACCAGGTGCCCGGGGCCACGGACCGCGACCGCGGATACTGGCGTGACGTCGGCACCCTCGACGCCTTCTACGACGCCCACATGGACCTGGTGTCGGTGCACCCGATCTTCAACCTCTACAACCGGCGCTGGCCCATCCACGGCTCCGCGGACTATCTGGTGGCGCCTGCGAAGTTCGTCCAGGGGGCCTCGCGCAGGAGTCGATGGTGGGGGCGGGGAGCATCATCTCTGCAGCCACCGTTCGCAACTCTGTCCTGAGTTCCAACGTGATCGTCGAAGACGGCGCCACCGTCGAAGGCAGCGTGCTGATGCCGGGTGTGCGGATCGGTAAGGGGGCGGTCGTTCGAAAGGCCATCCTGGACAAGAACGTCGTGGTGTCAGACGGCGAGATCGTCGGCGTCGACGAACAACGTGACCGCGAGCGTTTCGCTTTCAGCAACGGCGGCGTCGTGGCCATCGGCAAGGGCGTACGGGTCTAGCGACCGGCTGCAGTGCTGAGCGCTGCGTCGATCAGCGCCGGGATGGCGGGGTGTTCGGTGTTCTCGGGCAGCGCGTCGATGGGCCACCAATCCAGATCCACCGACTCGTCGCTGCGGACGATGGCAGGCAGGGTGCCGTCGGCATTGTCGTCGGCAAACGCCGCGAACCGTAGGTCGAGGTGCCGGGTGGGTACACCCAGCGAGCAGGTGATCGGGTGCGTGTGGATCTGGACCAGCTCCGGTACGACGTCGAGGCCGGCGATCCCGGATTCCTCTCGCGCCTCGCGAGTGGCGACGTCGGCGATGGTCTCGTCCGTGTCCTCGCAGTGCCCACCGAGCTGGATCCACTTGCCGACCCGGGGATGCAACGTGAGCAGCACGTGGGTGCGGGCCGCGTTGATCACGATGGTCGACGCGGTGATGTGCCCCGCCGCACTCTCGCGAAGGCACCCGCGCGGTGCGGCCGCCAGGAACGCGAGCACGGTGTGACGTAACGAATCCTGGTGCGGGTCAGGTGCCTGCCATCCGGTGAGCAGTTCGGTGGTCGAGCGGTGCAGACTCTGGGCGCTCACAGTTCCACCACCAGGTCGTCGGTGTTCGTAGGCGTCCTCGGTTCGAGCCGGCCGGTGGGGAATCCGATGGCGACGGCGCCGAGCGGTTCCCAGTCGTCTGGAAGTCCGAGCTCGGCTCTCACCGCGTCCGGCGCGAAGATCGTCGAACCCACCCAGCAACTCCCGACATCACGCACGGCCAGTGCAACGAGCAGGCCCTGCACGGCGGCACCGGCAGCCACGGTGAACATCGTGTGCTCCGCCGCCGTCCTCCGGTCGTCCGGATAGTCGTGCCGCCCATCGCCTGTCAGCACGGGGATGACGACTTCTGGCGCCCGATAGAGCAATTGACCGCGCGCCACCCTCTTGCTGATCGACGATTCGGTCTTGCCGTCGTCGGTCAGGTCGTGACGCCACTTACGTGCCATGGCGTCCAGCAACGCAACGCGACGGGTGCGGTCGCGCAGCCACACGAAGCGCACCGGACGACTGTGGTGCGGTGCAGGTGCGGTCAGGGCGTCGGCGAATGCTGCCCTCATCACATCGGCCGGTACCGGTTCGTCCGTGAAATCACGGACCGACCTGCGCATGAGGACCGCTTGCCGCCGACCCACATCGATGGCTTCGGCAGTACCCAACCAGAACAGGTCTTCCTCGCCGGGACGAAGGAGATCCCTTGCGGTGGTGCCGTTTCCGCGCGGAGTCAGACCACGCACCACCGCCACCGGGATCTCGCCCAGTTTGCCCTTGACGAGATCGGCGGCTGCGGCGAGTTCGTCGGCGACGGCGATGTCGGTGACGATCAGCGGATTGCCGTACTCGTCGACCGAACCCTCGTACGGGTGGGTGACAGCGATACCTGCGGCTCCGATTGCCACGTCGGTCTGTCCGACCCGCCAGGCCCGTCCCATCGTGTCTGTGATCAATACGGCCACGTCGATGCCCAGTCGGTCGCGCAGGGACGCGCGCAGGGCCGCAGCGCTGGCGTCAGGATCGGTGGGGAGCAGTGCCAATTCGTCACCGTCGACGTTGGAGCCGTCGACGCCCGATGCCGCCTGAACGATGCCGAGCTTGTTCTCGGTGATCAGTGTGCGGCCCTTTCGGGCCACCACCCGCACCGCTTCGGAGTCCACGAGGGCGCGACGGGCGATGTCGCGGGCTTCCGGGTCGGTGGGGGCCGGCACCATCCGGCCCTCGACCTTCGAGATGATCTTGCTGGTCACCACCAAGATGTCGCCGGTACGCAACCAATCGGCCGCCGTTGCCAACGCACCGGCGAGATCGTCACCCGCCCGGAACCGCGGCAGGCCGGCGATCGGCAGGATCTGGATCGTCCCACCGGCGGCGTGGTCCTCATCCATGCGCCACACCCACGAGATCACATGCGTCGCGGACCATCTGGGCCGTCGTCTCCGGATTGCTCATCAGCAGGGGAACAGACGCGACCGCCACACCGGGGATGTCGGCGGTGTCGCCCTGTGCGATGAGCCACCCGTCGAGGATGCCGTTGCCGCTACGCGCTCCATAGTGCCGACCGACACCTTCGGGGCTCGTCTCCACGCCGATGACCGAGAGACACTCGTCGGCCATGCCGCGCAGGGGACTGGTCCCGATGATCGGGGAGATGCCGACGACCGGTGCGGCGGTTGTCCGCAACGCTCCCCGGATGCCGGGGACCGAGAGGATTGCGCCGACACTGACCACGGGGTTCGACGGTGCCAGCAAGACGATGTCGGCATCGGCGATGGCATCGAGAACCCCGGGCGCGGCTTTGGCATCGTCCGAACCGACCTGGGCGAACCCGTGGGTCGGGATCTGCGCTCGGTGACGCACCCACCATTCCTGGAAGTGAATCGCGACCTTCTCGTCCTCTTCCTTGCTGACGACGACGTGGGTCTCGTGGCGGTCATCGGTGGCGGGCAACAGGCGAACGCCCGGATCCCACCGTCGGCACAGCGCTGCGGTCACATCGCTGAGCCGGTAACCCGCATCGAGCATCTGCGTGCGGATGAGATGGGTCGCCAGGTCACGGTCACCCAGCCCGAACCAATCGGGGTCGGCGCCATAGGCAGCCAGTTCCTCCTTGGCGTGCCACGTCTCCCCGCGTCGGCCCCAGCCGCGCTCCGTGTCGATGCCGTCACCGAGTGTGTACATGCAGGTGTCGAGGTCCGGACAGATCCGGACCCCGTGCATCCACGCGTCGTCTCCCACGTTGACGATTGCCGTCACCTCATGGTCGGCCGGGGCGCGACCGGACGCGAGAACCTCCGGGAACGGGGTATGTCCCAGGAGTTCACGTACACCTTGCAGAAACCGGGCGCCACCGACGCCTCCGACGAGAACCGTCACCTTCACAGGGAACCAGGGTAGGCGCTTGCCGAGAGTGCCAGCGAAGTGAGCCGAGTGCACGTAACGTTGCTCACGGCGACGTCGCGCAATTTGGGGGTTTTTGCGGCGATTCGATATCCTCGCCTGACTTTTCCTCGCTCTGCGCCGTGTCGAGACAACGAAATCGGGCAGAGGGGTGATAAAGCAATTTCCCCGCTGAGCTTGACCTGGACACCCAAACCCGTGTCTAATCACATCAGTGTCATTCCCTGTTTTGACAGCGAGAATTGTTGCGGGGCACGGGGATCGATCACTTGTTCGAATCCGATTGACCAACTGCACAATTCGAAGTGAGATGAGGAGGCGGGACGATGGCTCTGGAACACATGGCTACCAACAGCCTTGAACCGCAAGTCGATTCGCAATCGAATGCATCCGAAACCAACCAAACTGAACGTCCTCGCCTGAGCCTGGTCACGTCGGCATTCGATGATATGTTCGAAGCGGTCGAAGACCAGTGGCAGGACCGTGCGCTGTGCGCACAGACCGATCCAGAAGCTTTTTTCCCTGAAAAGGGCGGTTCGACCCGGGAAGCCAAGCGCATTTGCCAGGGTTGTGAAGTACGTCCGGAATGCCTGGAATACGCGCTGCACAAAGATGAACGCTTCGGAATCTGGGGCGGCCTGTCAGAGCGTGAACGTCGCCGTATCAAGCGCGGGATCGTCTAGGTCTCTCGCTTTTCTCTGCACCCTCGCTCTGTGAGCTCGGGGCGTCTGCGCTGAAGCCGTCGACGAGCTCGGTAAGCGGGGTCTGTTCAGCGCCTCTCAGGTCGGTGGCGGATCGATCGTGTCCTCGTCGACACCGAGGTGTGCAGCGACCTGCTGCACCAGGACCTCGTGTACGAGGTCCAGCAGATCTGCACCTTTTTTCGCCCTGCTCTCCAGCGGGCGGCGGAACAACAATATGCGCGCTTTGGTGGCTCGCCCCTGCGAGTCCATGCCGGACGGGATGAGCCGGGCAAGAGGTATCGGGCCGTCGGCCGTCACCTCCACCGGCCATTGAACGGTCTCGGGGTCGCGCGGGAGCATCCTCGGCACGTCGTCCACCGCGATGTCCAGGTCGGTCAACCGGGCATGCCAACGCGCGTCGATTTCGGCGAATGCCTCGAGTACCACCGCATCGAACGACTGTGACCGGCTGGTCCAGGCGGGGACGTGGGTAGGCAGCAACGTCGAACGCAATCCGCGGCCCCGCCGATCACGGACCCGTGGAACACCACGTGAGGTTCGCCGGCGCCGCGGTCGTGCCAGCGGAGGACGAATGGGAGCCATAGAGCGCAAGTCTAGGCAGTCGCGGACGGTGTGTCCTGCTACGACCCGCCAGTCGGTCGGGATAATCTTCCTCCGTGAGGCTCCCACGTCAGTGTTCCAGGCCCGGTTGCGCCAATCCGGCGGTGGCAACTCTGACTTTTGTGTATTCGGACTCGACCGCGGTGGTCGGTCCGCTGGCGACCTCGGCCGAACCTCATTCGTGGGATCTGTGTGACACGCACGCCACGCGGATCACCGTGCCTCGGGGGTGGGAGATGCTGCGCAGTGAGGGTGGGTTCGCCCAGCCTCTGCGGGACGAGGACGATCTGACCGCTCTTGCCGAGGCTGTCCGTGAGGCAGCCGGCGGTGGGGGACTGGTGCCCCGCTCGTCGTCCGTACGTTCCGGCGAGTCGATCGGATCCCATGAGCGCCCCGCGCCTCGTGGCAACGGTTCGCTCAGCGGACCCGATCCGCTTCCTCGTCCTCGACCAGGTCGCCGCGGGCACCTTCGAGTACTGCCTGATCCTGTCGACTGAACGCCGCCTGCGAATCCGCCTGTAGCCGTCGATCTTTGCGGTTCGTCCACGCCCGCTCGCCGTAGTGGCAACCAACCATGACGAGCGCTGCCAGGCCCCAGCCGAGGAAGAGGTCGATCACGTAGTGTTCGGCCGAATACACCAGCGTGAACGCCATCACCAGTGCGTATCCGGTGTACATCGTGCGTCCCAACGCACGGGTGCGGCCCCACATGAACATGGCCAGCAGTGCGGTGACACCGGCGTGCAGCGACGGGATCGCGGCCACCTGGTTCGACTTCTTCTGCCCGACCTCGAGCACCTCGCGGACGGGTCCGATGTGCAGCACATCCCAACCGCGACTGGAGATGCGCTCGACGTACGGCTGTGCGCCATCGTGCCTCGGCTGCACCGGGCCCAGCAGGCCGCCGTCGGGGGCGTCTTCGACGGGCTGGGTGATGCAGAGCGGGAACGCCGATCCGTCGGCGACCTCGGCCGGGGTGCATTTGGCCGCCGCCCATGGCGGTGCGGCGGGCACCAGGATGTAGCCGATCAACCCGATGAAGAAGATGGCGATGAGCCGCAAGACGAATCGACGCCACTGCAGACGATCTTTGAGCCACAAGAAGCCGGCGACCGCGTAGGGAACGATGAAGTAGGACATGTACACGAAACTCGTGAACACCTCCCACCACTGCGCCTCGGCCATCTTGAGGTGTTCTTGCAGCCACACGGTCGGCACGACGTGGAACATCCACCGGTCCGCGTCCACCGCGAGGTGCCACTGGGTCGGCATCCCGAGGAAGGCTGCGATACCGCGAGTGGAGTCGTAGACCGCCAGCAGCACACCGAACGGCAGCCAGTCGCGCACCACCGAAAGGATGTTCCGTCGTCCGATGGATGCCGCGGCAAGCCCGAGCCCGAGGGCCACGAGAACGTACGATCTGCCGAACGACATGGTCCTGGTGGCCAGCAGCACGATGATCGTGGCGGCCCAGATGGTGACCGTCACGCGACGGACGAGGACCAGGTTCACTCTCTCGGAAACCAGACGCGCCGCCGCGAACTCGGCGAATCGGGTTCGGGCGTACCAAGATGTAACAGGGGCGTCAGTTTTTTGGGGGCTCTGCAGTTCGGTCATGATTGCGCGGCGACCCCGGTGTCGACCGAGCCGTTTTTCGCCAGTTCCAATGGATGCACATGCACCCGATGAGAAGGAGCCATTCCGTGGATCGTCCCGCACAGCTGTTCAGCCCCGAGTTGGTCAGCGCCGTCATCAAGGCCTACGACGTACGTGGTCTCGTCGGCGAACAGATCGACTCGGAGTTCGTCAGGAGCGTGGGAGCTTCGTTCGGCCGCCTCATGCGCACCGAGGGCCAGTTGGGTTTGGTGGTGGGCCACGACATGCGGGAGTCGTCGCCGGAACTGGCCGCTGCCTTCGCGGACGGCGCACTGGCCGAGGGACTGGACGTCACCATGATCGGTCTTGCGTCCACCGACCAGCTGTACTTCGCGTCGGGATTCCTGGATCGGCCCGGCGCCATGTTCACCGCGAGTCACAACCCGGCTCGGTACAACGGCATCAAACTGTGCCGCGCCGGTGCAAAACCTGTCGGTCAGGACACCGGACTGGCCACCATCTCGCGCGAGCTGGTGCACGGGGTGGACGGCACGGCGGCCCCCGAGAGCACCAGGGGAACCCTGACCGAGCGCGATGTGTTGGCGGACTATGCGGCGTATCTGCACAAGCTCGTCGATCTTTCCGGTCTGCGGCATCTGACGGTCGCCGTGGATGCGGGCAATGGCATGGGTGGTCACACAGTTCCGGTGGTCCTCGGCGGATCTGAGGCGTTCACCGTGCGTTCACTCTACTTCGAGCTGGACGGAACATTTCCCAACCACGAGGCCAACCCCCTCGATCCGAAGAACCTGGTGGACTTGCAGGCGTATGTGCGCGAGACCGGGGCCGACATCGGGCTGGCCTTCGATGGGGACGCCGACCGCTGCTTCGTGGTCGATGAGCTGGGTGAACCCGTGTCGCCGTCAGCGGTGACCGCGCTGGTGGCCGAACGTGAGCTCGCAAAGAATCCGGGCGCCATCGTGATTCACAATCTGATCACTTCACGCGCGGTTCCCGAGCTGGTCACAGAGCTGGGCGGGACGCCGGTGGTGACCCGTGTTGGGCATTCGTTCATCAAGCAGGAGATGGCCGACACCGGTGCGGTGTTCGGAGGTGAACACTCCGCGCACTACTACTTCAAGGACTTCTGGAACGCCGACTCCGGGCTGCTCGCGGCGTTGCACGTGCTTGCCGCGCTCGGTGCCTCAGATCAGCCGTTGTCGGCGATGATGGCCCGCTACGAGCGGTACAAGAGCTCAGGAGAAATCAACTCAACGGTCGACGACCAGGTCGCGCGCACTGCGGCCGTTCTCGCGGATTTCGGTGACGAGATCACCGAGACCGCCCGGATGGACGGCGTCACCGTGGATCTCGCAGATGGGTCCTGGTTCAATCTGCGTGCCTCCAACACCGAGCCCCTGCTGCGGCTCAACGTCGAGGCGCCGACCGCGGAGCGGGTCAACGAGCTGGTCGACCGCATCCTCGGGGTGGTGCGGGGCTGAGCAGACCGCGGTGAGGGGCGGCTCGGACGGCAATTCTTCCGCTCCCGAACGGGTGCGGACCATTAGTCTGGTCTCATGTTGACCGGAGCTCCAGACCTCGACGATGTCGCCGCACTGCTCGACGCAGACGTCGACGGTCTGCTGCCCGCTTCGGCCCTGGCCGGTGCGCAGTGTCGCGCAGTGTCGGCAGCCCACAGCGAAGGCGTTCTGGAGCCTCTGGGCCACCTACGGCCACGGGCCGTGGTGATCGTCTGTGGCGCCGGTCCGGCCGGACGGGCGGCGGCTCTGGTTCTGGCACTGGCCGCGCCCCACATCGACGTTCCACTGATCAGGTCCGAAACGGTGCCGTCGTGGGTGGGTCCTCTCGACGTGGTCGTGATCGCCGGTGACGATGCCGGCGATCCCAGGCTCGCCGACGCGGCGGCCCGTGCCGGACGCCGACAGGCAGAGGTTGTGGTCGCCGGACCTGTGGAGGGGCCGTTGCGCGACGCGCTGGCCGGGCGGGTGCTGGACATGTCGCCGCGGGTTCCGGTGCCTGCGCGTTTCCGTTTCACCCACTATGTGTGTGCCTACCTGGCTGTTCTCGCCGGCCTGCAATCGGTCCGGGTGACCGGCCGCCACCCCGACCTCGAAACGCTCGCCGATCAGCTCGACACCGAGGCCGCCGGGAACCACCCCGCCAACGAGCTGTTCCACAATGCCGCAAAGGAATTGGCGGCGCGATTGGTCGGGCATCCCACAGTATGGGCGGCAGACACGCCGGCTGCGCTGGCGCTCGCGGTGCACGCGTCGAGGAGTGTCTTCGCCAGTGCCGGGATCGTCAGTACGGCAACGGATCTCGGCGACGTGCTGGCGGCGGCACCGGTGCTG
This sequence comes from Williamsia sp. DF01-3, assembly GCF_023051145.1. Classification (NCBI taxonomy): domain Bacteria; kingdom Bacillati; phylum Actinomycetota; class Actinomycetes; order Mycobacteriales; family Nocardiaceae; genus Williamsia; species Williamsia sp. DF01-3. The sequence continues at coordinate 3,964,083 of NZ_JALKFS010000005.1, read as the reverse complement.
GCCAAAGGGGGCGGAGCCTTGTCGGCAGACTATGATCCCATCTTTCACGACGCGCAGATCGACGGCCCGGTCGCCGGGCAACAGGTCCGGGTACAAGTGTTGACCACCCCCGATCGCGAGTGGCAGATCCGTCGTCGCCTCGGAGTGCTGCCGGATGCCGATGTGGTGACCAGTGGTCCCGCGTCTCCACCGGTCGACGGGCAGCCGGCGCCCGGCACACATGCTGACCGGCCGGCGCCGAGTGGACTGGAAGATGTTGTGCCACTGATGATCTTGGGATTGAGGGTCGACATGGCGGGTGCCTACCTGCGGTTGGTCGGGGATCGTTGATGCGCCTGCTCGATGGTGTCGTCCGTCCCTATGCCTGGGGATCGCGTACTGCGATAGCAGCTCTGCGTGGGATGCCCACACCCAGCGCGCATCCGGAGGCCGAGTTGTGGTTCGGGGCCCACCCGGCAGCGCCCGCGGTCGTTCGTGATGACGCCCGGGAGAACACGCTCCTGGAAGTCATCGACGCCGATCCGCATGCAGAACTCGGCACTCTCTGTGCCGAACGGTACGACGGGCGTCTGCCGTTCCTGATGAAGATCCTTGCGGCCGAGGAGCCGTTGTCACTGCAGGCACACCCCAGTCTGCAGCAGGCCAAAGAAGGGTTCGCGCGGGAGAACGAGCGTGGCATCGATGTGGGTGCACCGGACCGCAATTACCGCGACGAGAACCACAAGCCCGAACTCGTGGTGGCACTGAGCGAGTTCCACGCCCTGGCCGGCTTCCGTGACGTGCGCGAGACGGTCGACCTGCTGCGCGTGCTACAGGTTCCCGAGCTGGACAGTCACCTCGGAATGATTGCCGGTCAACCGGACTCGCAGGGTCTGCGGGCACTGTTCACCACCTGGATCACCCTTCCCGAGTCGGCGTTGTCCACTCTCATCCCGGCAGTTCTGGCCGGGGCAATCCGGTATCTCGAATCCGGGCAGGACCGCTTCGCAGCCGAGGCCCGTACGGTGCTGGAGATCGGCGAGAACTACCCGCTCGACCCTGGCGTTCTCGCTGTGCTCCTGCTCAATCGGGTCACGCTCGCGCCGGGGAAGGCCTGTATCTGCCGGCAGGCAATCTCCATGCCTACCTCTGGGGCACCGCTGTGGAAGTGATGGCCAACTCCGACAACGTCCTTCGCGGTGGTCTCACCCCCAAACATGTCGATGTCCCCGAGTTGTTGCGCGTCCTCGACTTCACCCCGGTCGCTCCGGGCGACATCGCTCCATCGATCCACACCTTGAATTCCGAACTGATCTACCAGACACCGGCGGCGGAGTTCAGACTGTCGAAGGTGGAGCTCGACGGGACCGGTCTACGCAGGCCGTCGTCGATCCTCTTCGATGTTCCCGGTCCGCAGATTCTGCTGTGTACAACGGGTTCGATCGAACTGCGGGGTCCATCAGGTCATCTGGTGGTGCCGCAAGGTCGGGCGGCGTGGCTGGGTGACAACGATCCCGACGTCATCGTGCATGCGGCATCGGCCCACACCACATTCTTCCGAGGGTTGGTACCCGGACACTAGCCGTCCGGTCCGACGTGGTCAGACCCTGGAAGGAACCGGCAGCGTACTGCCGATGAATGCCATCTCGTCCGGCGTCGCGACCATCGTCACCATTGCGCTGCCGGTGGGTGTGGCAACCCAGATGTCCTGAGGAGCGGCTTCATTCTGTACCAGCCGGACGTCCGCCGGTTCACCCGGTGAGCCGGGAGGAACCACGGTGATCACGGTCGGAGCATCGACGGGCGCCGGTGCCACGCCATGGAAGACCGCCACGGTGTAGTGACCCTGGGGGTTTCGCCCTCCTGCGAGTGCGAGGAGACCCGGATCCCCGACGGCGGTGACGAATTGTTGCCAGACTGCGCCATGGTCGGTGTAGACGAGGACTCGAGCGCCGACTGCGATGGCGCGCAGCAACACCTGCTGAGCCAGATGTAGGCCGCCGGCGATCGACACCCGATGCGGTGGACCACCCAGCAGGTCGACCGCAACGGCCCGGCCTGAGTGGTCCGCCCCGACGAGCTGACCGCAGCCCGTTGCCGACAGGGCCACATCGGACAAGGAATCGAACGGCACCGTCTGCCTTCCGATCGGGGGTAGCTCGGCGGCAGCCCCCACCGGCAGACTTGCCGCGAGCGCTGTGCGCTGACGGCCGGGCAACTCGATCAACCCGGTTATCGCCGAATGATCAAGGGACGCAGAGTTGAACCGGACGAGCGTCCGCATCGCGACCTCGCCGGGCCCTGCCGGCGACAATCGCATCGTCACCGTCGTGGAGATCGACGGAACGGCCCATACCGCGTCGAGGATCTCGTCGAGGTGGTCGGGATCGACCGCATACGTACACATGCGCAACCGATCGGAGGTCACCGCATCCCAGTCTTCGCGCACCTCACCGGTGTCGGCGCCGTGAGCGAGGTGGCCGGTCGCGGCGGTGATCTGCGCCGCCGTGAGAATGCTGGCCGACAAACCCTGTCCCGCAAGGCGGTTGGCTACCCGGCGGGTCGCGATCATCGCGGTGCGCAGAGCGCCTTCGGAACCACCACCCCGACGTGCGACGGCGTCGGGACAGTGCGACGGGTCCAGCCGCAGCACAACAAGCACCGACCGATATGCAGTGGCAGGCAACGGGCCCAGCGTGCGCCGGTAGACCTGGGCCACCGGCCCGGTGCCGTGCGTGCGTATCCCGTGGCTGATCACATCGACCGACTCCAGGCGGATGTCGAACTGGCGAACGCATTCGGCGAGGGCGGCCAGGGGGATCGGCGGAAGGCCGCGACAACCGCTGGGGTCGAGGAAACTCAGGGTGGGTGGGGGAGTGTCGATACGCACCACCGTGACCAGAGCCGTTCCGTCCCAACGTGCGCCGATCGCATTCGATCCGGATACGGGTATGTCGAACGGTGCCTGATCCGGTTTCGAACCGTCCGACTCCGCTGCACCGATGAGCCTTCTGCGCCACAGGCCCAGTCGCAAACCGGTCCGCTCCGCCAGCGACATACGGCCCGGCAGCGCGACAAGCGTCGCGGACAACGCGATTGCCGCGACGATCCCGGCCCACCAGAGACCGCCCACGTCGTGAGACAGCACCAGCGCCCCGGCGATCAGAACTTCGATCGCGACCACTACCTTCATGATCCCCCCAAGAATCATCAACACCGCACGTCATGGACGAGCCCCGCTCGCATCCCCCCGGTTGCGCTGCGTCTACTGCAAATATGGTCGAGCTCCGCTGCGCTGCGCTACGTCTACCGGCATCCTCGATCGAGCTCCGCTGCGCTGCGTCTCCCGCAAGTCTGGTCGAGCTCCGCTGCGCTACGTCTCCCGCAAGTCTGGTCGAGCTCCGCTGCGCTACGTCTCCGCCGGCCCAATGGTGCTATACGCTACACGCCGGGGAGATGGGGGGACGGCATGCCGGCTCAATTGACGACGAAGGCTCAGGTCAACGGATACCGCTTTTTACTGCGCAGACTCGAGCATGCGCTGATCCGTCGGGACGTGCGGATGTTGCACGACCCGATGCGGTCGCAGCTGCGGTCGCTTATGGTCGGATTGGTACTCGCAATCCTGGTGCTCGCCGGCTTCGGGGTATACGGGTTGATCAAACCGCAAGGCTCCGTTGGTAAGTCGCAGATCATCATCAGCAAGAAGGCCGGCGCGATGTATGTGGTCCTGGACGGCCGACTGCATCCTGTCCTCAATCTCGCCTCGGCGCGTTTGATCACCGGCAGCGACGAGTCCCCGAAGTCGGTCGGTGAGAAGAAGTTGACGGGATACGCGCGCGGCCCGCTTCTCGGAATTCCCGGAGCGCCCGCGGCGCTGCCCGGCCCCACCGACACGAAGCGTTCGGACTGGGTTGTCTGCGACACGACGTCGGCCGGTCAGGTCGCCACCAGCGTGCAAGGCGTGGCCCCCGTACTCGGCGAACAGGTCCGTTCGGCCGGCGGAGCCGACGGGCCCGGGGACGAGGCCGTTCTCGTCTCCTCCGCGGGGCAGGTCCACCTGATCGGTGCGGGGCGCCGATCCCGCGTCGACACCGAGAGCGTGCCGGTACGCCGAGCTCTCGATCTCGACCACGCCGAGGTGCGCGAGGTCAGTCCGGGGGTCCTCAATGCCTTCCCGGAAACCGATCCCATTGCGGTGCCCGACATATCGAATCGGGGTGCCCCTTCGGCTCTCGGCCGGGACACCCCAGTCGGATCGGTGTTCAAGGTGACTGCGCTGTCGGGAGAGGCGACGTTTTATGTGGCGTTGGCGCAAGGAGTGCAACGGATCGGTGAGGTCGCTGCTGAGATCATCCGGCAGGCTGATCGATCGGGTGCCGACAGTGTGCCGACACTCAATCCCGGCGCTCTGACAGGGGTGGAGACGGTCAACATTCTCCCCACGGACGACTTTCCGACGGCACCGCCACGATTCGCGGACGCTACGGCCGACCCCGTCATATGTGCGGCCTGGTCACGGTCGGTGGACGACCACGAGGCGTCGCTACAGACACTGCTCGGTTCCGCCCTGCCGCTGAGGCCACGCGACAAGCCGGTTCCGCTCAGCGGCGCCGACGGTCCCGGCCCGGGTCTCGACGCGGCGTTCGTCACCCCCGGACGTGGACACTACATCCAGGCGACGGGGTCAGAACCCGACAGCACGCGAGCCGAATCCCTCTTTTACGTCAACGATTCGGGGGTTCGTTTCGGCGTCCCCGACGCTGCGACCGCCGATGTCATTGGGCTCGGAGGAGATCCACTGCCGGCGCCTTGGTCGGTCATCTCATTGCTCGCTGTCGGACCGACACTGAACCAGTACGACGCACTGGTGTCCCACGACGGCATCGCGCCGAATCTGGCCGGTGCGCAGTTCGAGCCACCCGGCAACTAGACGGATCGATTCGGGATGATGGCCCGCAGTTGTCCAGCGGAGTCAGCGTCGTGGCGGCGTCAGCGCCCGCACGAGTTCTTCCCACCGATCGCCGATCTGACCGAGGGCCATGTGGTCGTTGTGGAGCATGTGGTGGATGGCCGGAGCTTCCAGCGGTGCCAGCACCGCCATGCACATCAGTTCGAGATTGCCGCGAAAACCCATCTGTGTGAGCAACATTCGCGTGTGGGTGACCACAACAGTCCTGGTGGGATGGCTGAACCGCTGTGGCCCGGTGTCCTCGGCTTCGAGCAGTAGATCGAGGTGTGCCGCTGCCATCGCCAGGCGGGCGCGGCCGAATGCGATCAACCGGTCCAGCGGGTCGACCTTCTCGCCCGGGTCGCCGGGTCCGAGTGGCGCCGGGCCGGTGAGGAAGGCTTGTTGCAGCTGGATCTCGGAGTGGTTGAGCAGAGCGAGCATCAGGCCGGACCGGTTGCCGAATCGGCGAAAGACGGTGCCTTTGCCGACGCCCGCCTCGCGTGCGACCGCGTCCATGGTGACCGCCGCCGCGCCACACGATTCGATGAGGCGAGTCGCGGCTTCCATCAGCAGCTGACGGTTGCGAGCGGCATCGGCCCGTTCCGGTTCCTGGTTGTCGACCAGGGGGATCGAGGCGGGGTGGCGTCCGGTCAGTGTCAGGGGAAGGGGCGGTCGAGGCGTGTTGGGGGCATCGATCAACGGCAGCTCGGCGCCGATCGCGCTGGACTGCTCGGAGTTCGCCCCGGGTGCCGGGTGCCGTGCGGGCTTGGACACACCTTGACTGTAACGCCTGCTGCAACGACGGAATTATTCGGACCATGGTCCGGTTGAGTCGGTTGTAGGCCGAATCAATCTTGGAGGAAGAGCAGTGACAAACGAGAACAAAACGGAGTCGACGAAGATCGTGGTGCTGGTCGGGAGCCTGCGACGCGAGTCGGTGAACCGCGCGCTGGCACGCGTGGCCGCGGAGAACGCGCCGGCCGACGTCGCAGTGGACGTGTACTCGGGCCTGGAACTGTTGCCGTTCTACAACGAGGACCTCGACACCGAGCCGGTTGATGCCGAGGTTGCCAGGGTGCGCGGGACCGTGGGAGACGCGGACGCTGTACTGATCGTCACCCCGGAGTACAACGGCACCATTCCGGCGGTTCTCAAGAATGCCATCGACTGGCTGTCACGCCCGTACGGCGACGGCGCCCTCACCGGTAAACCGGTCGGAGTGCTGGGCGCAGCGCTCGCGCAGTTCGGCGGGAAGTGGTCACACGACGACACCAGCCGGTCGGTGGGTATCGCCGGAGGCCGGGTGGTCGAGGACGTCGAACTGCATCTCACCATCGGCAAGCTGGGCGGCAAGCCGGTGGCCGAAGTGCCCGAGGTGGTCGATCAGCTGCGGCACGCCGTCACGGTGCTGGTCGATGCCGTCGACGCCACCGTCGCCGCCTGAGGGCGGGGTTCGCACAGCCGACAACACCTTTGACGGACCGCCGTGGCGAGATCGATCGACTCGCCGTGGCGGTCCGTTCGTATTCGGCGCGACATGTGACGAACGACACGCCGAGACACGCCAGATGCCGATTTTTTCGGAGCTCCCGACCTGGGACTTTCATGAATGTGATTCGCAACGTGTTGTGTCGCTCCCGAATGTCAGACACTAGGTGTAGTGTTTGGAACACTGAACGGCACGACGGGGTTGACTCTTACGAACAGCACTGACAGGCCGGCCAGATCGAGATACGAAAGACACGATTTGCTGCTCGAGACACATTTTCGGCAGCGATAACCGGTCCGCACACAGGGAGTTCTGGGATATGACTACTTCGGCCACCGCAACGATCACCGTCTACACCAAGCCTGCTTGCGTGCAGTGCAACGCCACCTACAAGGCGCTCGACAAGAACGGTCTCGACTACGAGGTCGTCGACATCACCGAGGATTCCGAGGCCCGCGACTACGTGATGGCTCTTGGTTACCTGCAGGCGCCCGTGGTGGTCGCCGGCGACAGCCACTGGTCAGGGTTCCGTCCGGATCGCATCAAGGCGCTCGTCGCAGCCGCAGCCTGATCCACGTCGTCTCATCCTTTCTTAGCTTCACCGTCAGCACCATCGCGGAGGTCGGGACATTGGGGAAGATTCCCGTACATTCCGCGGAGGCCGGATCCGATGGCCCCCCGCTGATCGTGTACTTCTCGAGCGTCTCGGAGAACACACACCGATTCGTCGAGAAGCTCGGTCTTCGGGCGGTCCGGATCCCCCTGTTCGACCCCGAGGGCACGTTCGTCGTCGATGAGCCCTACGTCTTGGTCTGCCCTACCTATGGGGGTGGGAAGGCGTCAGGAGAGCCCGGCGGATTCGTTCCCAAGCAGGTCATCAAGTTCCTGAACAACAAACACAACCGTTCGCTGATCACCGCGGTCATCGCGGCAGGGAATACCAATTTCGGTGAAGAGTTCTGCCTCGCAGGCAACATCATCTCGAACAAATGCCAGGTGCCGTACCTGTACCGGTTCGAGCTGATGGGCGACGCCGAAGACGTAGAGCGAGTCCGCACCGGCCTCCATCAATTCACACTCGATCAACTCGCACAGGAGCCAGCACAGTGTCGCCAACCGCAACCGCAGTAGAGACCTCGGCAAGCAAGTCAGGCGCACATGCCGACCCGTCGGGACACAACCCGGGTGAGATGGACTACCACTCGCTCAACGCGATGCTGAACCTGTACGACGCAGACGGCAAGATCCAGTTCGAGAAGGATCGCGAAGCGGCCAATCAGTACTTCCTGCAACACGTCAACCAGAACACCGTTTTCTTCCACAACCTGGAAGAGAAGCTCAAGTACCTTGTCGAGGAAAACTATTACGAGCCAGAGGTTTTGGCGAAGTACGACCGCGAGTTCGTCAAGGGGCTCTTCGATCACGCCTACAGCAAGAAGTTCCGGTTCCCGACGTTCCTCGGTGCGTTCAAGTACTACACCTCTTACACGCTGAAGACGTTCGACGGTAAGCGGTACCTCGAGCGGTTCGAAGACCGTGTCGCCATGGTGGCTCTCACCCTCGCCGACGGGGACACCGCGCTGGCCCGCAACCTCGTCGACGAGATCATCGAAGGCCGATTCCAGCCGGCCACACCCACGTTCCTCAACTCGGGCAAGAAACAACGCGGCGAGCCGGTGTCGTGCTTCCTGCTCCGCATCGAAGACAACATGGAATCGATCGGGCGCTCGATCAACTCCGCACTGCAGCTCTCCAAGCGCGGCGGGGGAGTGGCCTTGCTGCTGAGCAACATTCGTGAGCACGGTGCCCCGATCAAGAAGATCGAGAACCAGAGCTCGGGTGTCATCCCCATCATGAAGCTGCTCGAGGACTCGTTCAGTTACGCCAACCAGCTCGGTGCCCGGCAGGGTGCGGGTGCGGTGTACCTGCATGCACACCATCCCGACATCTACCGCTTCCTCGACACCAAGCGCGAGAACGCGGATGAGAAGATCCGCATCAAGACGCTGTCGTTGGGTGTGGTGATCCCTGACATCACCTTCGAGCTGGCCAAGCGCAACGACGACATGTATCTGTTCAGCCCGTACGACGTCGAACGGATCTACGGTGTGCCGTTCGCGGACATCAACGTCAGCGAGAAGTACCACGAAATGGTGGAGGACAAGCGGATTCGCAAGTCCAAGATCAAGGCACGTGAGTTCTTCCAGACGCTGGCAGAGCTGCAGTTCGAATCGGGATACCCGTACATCATGTTCGAGGACACGGTGAATCGCGCCAACCCGATCGACGGCAAGATCACCCACTCCAACCTGTGCTCGGAGATCCTGCAGGTCTCCACGGCCTCGGAGTTCAACGACGACCTGTCCTACGCCAACATCGGCAAAGACATCTCGTGCAACCTGGGTTCGCTGAACATCGCCAAGACGATGGATTCGCCCGACATCGCGCACACCATCGAGACCGCGATCCGCGGGCTCACGGCCGTGTCGGATCAGACCGCGATCACGTCGGTGCCCTCGATCCAGAAGGGCAACAACGAATCCCACGCCATCGGCCTCGGGCAGATGAACCTGCACGGCTACCTGGCGCGAGAGCGGGTCTACTACGGATCGCCCGAGGGTATCGACTTCACGAACATCTACTTCTACACCGTGCTCTTCTACGCGCTGCGCGCATCGAACCGCATCGCCAAGGAGCGCGGTAGGGCGTTCGGTGGATTCGAGCGGTCGAAGTACGCGACCGGCGAGTTCTTCGACAAGTACACCGACCGCACTTGGGCACCGGAGACCGACAAGGTCCGAGAGATGTTCGGACAGGCCGGGATCGCGATCCCCACGCAGGACGACTGGCGTGAGCTGAAGGTGTCCGTGCAGGAGCACGGGATCTACAACCAGAACCTGCAGGCCGTTCCGCCGACGGGTTCGATCAGCTACATCAACCACTCGACCAGCTCGATCCACCCGGTCGCCGCCAAGGTGGAGATCCGCAAAGAGGGCAAGATCGGCCGCGTGTACTACCCGGCGCCCTACATGGACAACGACAACCTGGACTACTACCAGGACGCGTACGAGATCGGCTACGAGAAGATCATCGACACGTACGCCGCAGCCACCCAGCACGTGGACCAGGGGCTGAGTCTCACGTTGTTCTTCAAAGACACCGCGACCACTCGCGACGTGAACAAGGCGCAGATCTACGCATGGCGCAAGGGAATCAAGACGCTGTATTACATCCGGCTGCGTCAGATGGCTCTCGAGGGGACCGAGGTGGAGGGTTGCGTCTCCTGCATGCTGTAGTGGCTGTCTCGATGTGTTTGGCCGACAACAACTTTCATGATGAAGAACTCGTAAGCGAGGAACGATGACGTCCACTCAGAGCCATTCGCCGGCCGACGGAGCACCGATCAAACTGGTCAGCCGGGTCTCGGCGATCAACTGGAACCGGGTTCCCGACGAGAAAGATGCCGAGGTGTGGGACCGCCTCACCGGTAATTTCTGGCTACCGGAAAAGGTGCCGGTGTCCAACGACATCCCGTCGTGGGGCACCCTCACCGAGGTCGAGAAGCAGCTCACCATGCGGGTTTTCACCGGCCTGACGCTGCTTGACACCATCCAGGGCACCGTCGGCGCCGTCAGCCTGATCCCGGATGCCACCACCCCTCACGAAGAGGCGGTGCTCACCAACATCGCGTTCATGGAGTCGGTGCACGCCAAGAGCTACAGCTCCATCTTCTCCACGCTGTGCTCCACCAAGGACATCGACGAGGCGTTCCGGTGGTCCGAAGAAAACGAGTACGTGCAGACCAAGGCGCGCATCGTCATGGACTACTACCGGGGCGATGACCCGCTCAAGCGCAAGGTGGCCTCCACGTTGCTCGAGTCGTTCCTGTTCTACAGCGGCTTCTACCTCCCGATGTACTGGTCGTCGCGGGCCAAGCTGACCAACACCGCTGACCTCATCCGGTTGATCATCCGCGACGAGGCGGTGCATGGCTACTACATCGGCTACAAGTACCAGCGGGCGCTGGAAACCCAGACGCCAGAGCGTCGGCAGGAGCTGAAGGACTACACCTTCGAATTGCTCTTCGAGCTGTACGACAACGAAACCGACTACACCGAACAGCTGTACGACGATGTGGGCCTCACCGAAGACGTCAAGAAGTTCCTGCGGTACAACGCCAACAAGGCGCTCATGAACCTGGGCTACGAGGCGATGTTCCCCCGGGACGAGACAGACGTGAACCCGGCGATCCTGTCGGCTCTGTCACCGAACGCGGACGAGAACCACGACTTCTTCTCCGGCTCGGGCAGCTCGTACGTCATCGGCAAGGCCGTCAACACCGAAGACGAAGACTGGGAGTTCTGACCCACGCCACAATTCGCTCCACTTACGACAAGACGCTCCGGCCGCAACCGGAGCGTTTTGTCGTAGGTGGAGCGAATTTCTCAGCTGACCTCGTTGAGTTTCCCGGTGGCGACATCGAACACAAACCCGCGCAACGACGTCGTCTTGGTGATGAACGGGGACTTCTCGATCCGCGCCACTTACTGCCGCACGTCTTCGTCCAGGTCGCTGAACGCCTCGGCAGACCACGCCGCCTTCACGCCGACCTCGTCCTGGATGGCTCGTTTGAAGTCGTCGTCGGTGAACGTCAGCATGCCGCAGTCGGTGTGGTGGATCAGGATGATCTCGGTGGTGCCGAGCAGCCGCTGGCTGATGGCGACTGACCGGATCTCATCGTCCGTGATCACGCCGCCGGCATTGCGGATGACATGTGCCTCACCAGCCACGATGATTCCAACGAAGTCCGCCGCGATGATCTGGTCGAACGCCTTCGGCGAACCTGGGAAACGGGGGTCTCACACCAATGAGTTGCCGACGTTGAAGAGCACTATGTTCGCCGCCGACAGTCCTCCCGAGCCGAACCAGACCTCGTCTTCCACGATGCGCACGCGTCCCCAGCTCGGTGCACCCATGTCGCGCCATCGATCGCTCTCAAGGACCGAGGTGCCGTGCTCCAGCCCGGCAGGCCCGTCGAATCCGACGTAGATGACATCTCCGTCGGCAATCTCGAAGTTCTTGTCGTCTATCGGCGTCGGCTCCGGCTCACGCTGACCGGGCGGACGTTGCACACCCATGTCGGTCAGGACGCTCGCGGCGAACCCGTCGGTGCCCTCCACCGTCTCGGAGTCCTTGCCGAACCGCACGAGAGAGGCCTGGTTGTATCGCGCTCCGAGTCGGTCGCCGGTGGTCTTGGCGGCGTCTTTGTAGGCCCGCAGTCGTTGCTCGCCCGCGTCACCGCGGCCCACCGCCTCGGCAACCGCCGAGAACCGCTCGCGCCAGTCCTGCGCCGGGTCGATCTGGACGGTCCGGACCGAGCCCACAGCACCGTCGAGTGGGGATTCGCCGACCGTCAGCAGGAGGTCAGGTTTGCTCGCGGCCGCCCGTGCGACGTCTGGCCGACTCTTTTCACCGACGGTGGGAAGATCCTGCACCGCTGTGCCCATGAACGAGGGGAGTGAGCCGCCGACGGTGGTGGATGCGACCACTTTGCCCTGCACGCCGAGCGCGCACAGAGCGTCGAGGAGGCTCGGGTCCGCGACCAGGATGCGACTGGGGTCGGGGGCTCCGGAGTCGACCGGTGCCGGTGTTTGACATGTCTGGTTCTTGTGGCGATCGGGGTCCGCGAGATCGACCGAGGCGATACGTGTCGTCGTCTTCACGATCGACCCTTCGCCCTCGGGTACAGACGAGTCGAGGCATCCACTCACACCTGCGCTGACCAGGGTGGCAAGCGCAAGAGTCGCCAGGGCGCGACGGCGACGGATCACTTCGCTCACAGGTTCTCTTCCACTCTTCGGTTGCGGCCCGATGACGGCTGAATCCCGAACAAACTAGCACTGCTCCGCCGGGTGGAGACCGATGTCGAAAGCCGCGTTTGCCCACCCCCGGATCGACTACGACAGTTCGTAGGACCCGATCGGCTGCGGGCCGTATGAGGGTCTAGGATCAACATCAGCGCACATTCATGGCCGTCGCCCCAACGTCCTCCGCGGAACACACTTCCGCACCTGACGCAGGCGAGAGGCCACGCAGGCAGGAGGATCAGTGACCGCGGTAGACCAGCCCACCACTCAGGTGGCTCCGGTTCGGCCTTATCCCGAGCGCACGGGTGCCAAGGGTTCGTTCATCTACAAGATGTTGACGACGACCGATCACAAGATGCTGGGCATCATGTATTTGGTTGCGTGTTTTGCGTTTTTCCTCATCGGTGGCTTGATGGCGTTGCTGATGCGTTCTGAGTTGACGGTGCCTGGTCTGCAGTTCTTGTCGACTGAGCAGTACAACCAGTTGTTCACCATGCATGGCACGGTGATGTTGCTGATGTATGCGACGCCGATTGTGATCGGGTTTGCCAACGTGGTGTTGCCGTTGCAGATCGGTGCGCCGGATGTGGCGTTCCCGCGGTTGAATGCGTTCAGTTTTTGGTTGTTCGTGTTTGGTTCGACGGTGGCGATTGCCGGGTTCATCACTCCCGGTGGTGCGGCTGACTTCGGTTGGACTGCGTATACGCCGTTGACCGATGCGGTGCATTCGCCGGGTCCGGGTGCGGATATGTGGATTTTGGGTCTGGGTGTGTCGGGTCTGGGCACGATTTTGGGTGCGGTGAACATGATCACGACGGTGGTGTGTTTGCGTGCGCCGGGTATGACGATGTTCCGGATGCCGATTTTCACTTGGAACATTTTGGTGACGAGTGTGCTGATCTTGCTGGCGTTCCCGTTGTTGACGGCGGCGTTGATGGGGTTGGAGGTTGATCGGCAGTTCGGGGCGCATCTGTATGACCCGTCCAATGGTGGTGCGATTTTGTGGCAGCACTTGTTCTGGTTCTTCGGTCATCCCGAGGTGTACATCATTGCGTTGCCGTTCTTCGGGATCGTGTCGGAGATCTTCCCGGTCTTCTCGCGCAAGCCCATCTTCGGCTACTCCACACTCGTCTATGCGACCTTGGCGATTGCGGCTTTGTCGGTGGCGGTGTGGGCCCATCACATGTATGCCACCGGGGCTGTGCTGTTGCCGTTCTTCTCGTTCATGACGTTCATCATCGCGGTGCCGACGGGTGTGAAGTTCTTCAACTGGATCGGGACGATGTGGAAGGGTCACATCACGTTCGAGACGCCGATGCTGTTTTCGGTGGGCTTTTTGGTGACGTTCTTGTTCGGTGGTCTGACCGGTGTGTTGCTGGCGAGCCCGCCGTTGGATTTCCACCTGTCTGACAGTTACTTCGTGGTGGCGCACTTCCATTACGTGTTGTTCGGCACGATCGTGTTCGCGACGTACGCCGGTATCTATTTCTGGTTCCCGAAGATGACTGGCCGGATGCTTGATGAGCGTTTGGGCAAGATCCACTTCTGGTTGACGATGATCGGGTTCCACACGACGTTCTTGGTGCAGCACTGGGTGGGTAACGAGGGTATGCCGCGTCGGTATGCCGATTACCTGTCCACGGATGGGTTCACGTCGTTGAACATTGTGTCGACGGTGGGTGCGTTCATTCTGGGTGCTTCGACGTTGCCGTTCTTGTGGAATGTGTTCCGTAGCTACCGGTATGGCGAGGTGGTGACGGTGGATGATCCGTGGGGCTTTGGTAACTCGTTGGAGTGGGCGACCAGTTGCCCGCCGCCGCGGCACAACTTCACCGAGCTGCCCCGGATCCGTTCGGAGCGTCCGGCGTTCGAGTTGCATTACCCGCACATGGTCGACCGGATGCGCGAAGAAGCACACGTCGGCCATGCCAGCGAAAAAGCAGAACATGCCAAGCGTGATCCACTCACAGTCGGCACGCACGAGTCCTCGACGGATCCCGATCCGAGCTGACCAGGCACAACTGAGTTCTCTCACACCGCGGCGGCACTGGTTTTCAGTGCCGCCGCGGTGCTGTGTGCGAGCTTTCCGAGCCGGGCGACGACGACGCGCTACGACAGTTCGTAGGACCGGCTCGGCTCATGAGGGTGTGAGGGTTTACGATCAGCTGAGTTTCACGTCATGCTGCCCAACACACAGATGAGCAGATCGGCCACAGGAGGATCAGTGACCGCGGTAGACCAGCCCACCACTCAGGTGGCTCCGGTTCGGCCTTATCCCGAGCGCACGGGTGCCAAGGGTTCGTTCATCTACAAGATGTTGACGACGACCGATCACAAGATGCTGGGCATCATGTATTTGGTTGCGTGTTTTGCGTTTTTCCTCATCGGTGGCTTGATGGCGTTGCTGATGCGTTCTGAGTTGACGGTGCCTGGTCTGCAGTTCTTGTCGACTGAGCAGTACAACCAGTTGTTCACCATGCATGGCACGGTGATGTTGCTGATGTATGCGACGCCGATTGTGATCGGGTTTGCCAACGTGGTGTTGCCGTTGCAGATCGGTGCGCCGGATGTGGCGTTCCCGCGGTTGAATGCGTTCAGTTTTTGGTTGTTCGTGTTTGGTTCGACGGTGGCGATTGCCGGGTTCATCACTCCCGGTGGTGCGGCTGACTTCGGTTGGACTGCGTATACGCCGTTGACCGATGCGGTGCATTCGCCGGGTCCGGGTGCGGATATGTGGATTTTGGGTCTGGGTGTGTCGGGTCTGGGCACGATTTTGGGTGCGGTGAACATGATCACGACGGTGGTGTGTTTGCGTGCGCCGGGTATGACGATGTTCCGGATGCCGATTTTCACTTGGAACATTTTGGTGACGAGTGTGCTGATCTTGCTGGCGTTCCCGTTGTTGACGGCGGCGTTGATGGGGTTGGAGGTTGATCGGCAGTTCGGGGCGCATCTGTATGACCCGTCCAATGGTGGTGCGATTTTGTGGCAGCACTTGTTCTGGTTCTTCGGTCATCCCGAGGTGTACATCATTGCGTTGCCGTTCTTCGGGATCGTGTCGGAGATCTTCCCGGTCTTCTCGCGCAAGCCCATCTTCGGCTACTCCACACTCGTCTATGCGACCTTGGCGATTGCGGCTTTGTCGGTGGCGGTGTGGGCCCATCACATGTATGCCACCGGGGCTGTGCTGTTGCCGTTCTTCTCGTTCATGACGTTCATCATCGCGGTGCCGACGGGTGTGAAGTTCTTCAACTGGATCGGGACGATGTGGAAGGGTCACATCACGTTCGAGACGCCGATGCTGTTTTCGGTGGGCTTTTTGGTGACGTTCTTGTTCGGTGGTCTGACCGGTGTGTTGCTGGCGAGCCCGCCGTTGGATTTCCACCTGTCTGACAGTTACTTCGTGGTGGCGCACTTCCATTACGTGTTGTTCGGCACGATCGTGTTCGCGACGTACGCCGGTATCTATTTCTGGTTCCCGAAGATGACTGGCCGGATGCTTGATGAGCGTTTGGGCAAGATCCACTTCTGGTTGACGATGATCGGGTTCCACACGACGTTCTTGGTGCAGCACTGGGTGGGTAACGAGGGTATGCCGCGTCGGTATGCCGATTACCTGTCCACGGATGGGTTCACGTCGTTGAACATTGTGTCGACGGTGGGTGCGTTCATTCTGGGTGCTTCGACGTTGCCGTTCTTGTGGAATGTGTTCCGTAGCTACCGGTATGGCGAGGTGGTGACGGTGGATGATCCGTGGGGCTTTGGTAACTCGTTGGAGTGGGCGACCAGTTGCCCGCCGCCGCGGCACAACTTCACCGAGCTGCCCCGGATCCGTTCGGAGCGTCCGGCGTTCGAGTTGCATTACCCGCACATGGTCGACCGGATGCGCGAAGAAGCACACGTCGGCCATGCCAGCGAAAAAGCGGAACAGGCCAAGCGTGATCCTTTGACGGTCGGTGGCACCGAGTCATCCACCGAACCCAACTCGTTCTGACGGTGGGATACAACATCAGCCAAAGCTCGGAAGAAGCAGGACCTCTCGGCACCTCGGTGCTGATCACGGTCACCGGTCACGACAAGCCAGGCGTCACGTCGGTACTGTTCGGAGCCCTGTCCACCCGCAACGTCAGCGTGCTGGACGTGGAGCAGGTGGTCATCCGCGGTCGCCTCACCCTCGGTGTGCTGGTGAGCTGCATCGGCGACAGCGAAGAGTTGCAAGAGGTCATCGAGCAGGCCATGGATTCCCTCGGAATCGATGTCACGGTCGAGGTGGGAGCAGTCAACGGCGACCGCAGGCTGTCCACCCACGCTGTGGTGATCCTCGGCAGCCCGGTCAGCGCCAAGGGGTTCAGCGCACTGGCGGGTGAACTCGCCCGCCAGGGTGGCAACATCGACTCCATTCGTGGAATCGCGGACTATCCGGTCACCGGACTCGAACTACTCATCAGCGTCGACAAGGACAGCGTCGCCGCCGATGCCGCACTGCGTCAGGGACTTGCCGCCGTGGCCAGCAAGTACGGCATCGATGTGGCCGTCGAGCGCGGCGGTCTGGCCCGGCGGGCCAAGCGCCTCATCGTGTTCGACGTCGACTCCACCCTGATCCAGGGCGAGGTCATCGAAATGCTCGCGGCCCGGGCAGGCCGCGAACAAGAGGTCGCCGCAGTCACAGAGGCTGCCATGCGAGGCGAACTCGACTTCGCGGAGTCTCTCCACCAGCGTGTGGCCGCACTTGCCGGCCTCGACGTATCGGTGCTCGACGAAGTGGCTATGGAACTGCAGCTCACGCCCGGTGCCCGGACGACCATCCGCACCCTCCACCGCATGGGTTACCACTGCGGCGTGGTGTCGGGTGGCTTCCGGCAGGTCATCGAACCGCTGGCGCATGAACTCGAGCTCGACTTCGTGAAGGCGAACACGCTGGAGATCTCCGAGGGCAAGCTCACCGGCCGGGTGAAAGGCGAAATCGTCGACCGGGCCGGGAAGGCGAAGGCCTTGCGTGCGTTTGCCGACAGCGTCGGTGTGCCGATGGAGCAGACCATCGCGGTCGGTGACGGGGCCAACGACATCGACATGCTGACAGTCGCCGGCCTCGGAATCGCCTTCAACGCCAAACCGGCGTTGCAGGAAGTCGCCGACGCCGCGCTGTCGCACCCGTTCCTGGACGCCGTCCTCTTCATCCTCGGTGTCACACGCGACGAGATCGAGGCCGCGGACGCCGTCGACGGTGTGTTGCGCCGGGTGCCGCTGAACTGATGGTCGCGCCCGACGCCGACAACACTTTTGTGCAGCGGTACCGGCGCCTGACCGAGTACGTCGGTGGCGGTTCGGATCCGGTGGATCCGGGCCAGGTGCTGGCGATGCCGATGGTGCTGCACATCCCCAAGACCGATCCTCCGCCCAGGACCGAGCTGCTCAACGCTGCGGCTTCAGCGGTCGCGGCATTGTGCCTCGATCCGCGCTCGGGCGGCGACGGCCCGTGGTCGGAACCGATGGACGCGTGGTGCGACGCGCGGATCCGTAAGATCGCGCGCCGCGCACGTGGATCGCATTGGAGTGCGGCACAAGAAGTCCCGGGGGTCACCGCACGATGCGGTTCGGCCGAGGCCCGGGCCATCGTCCCCGGACCGGTCGGCGACATCGATCGGCGGATCGGACGCCTCCAGATCGGGGGCACCGACGTGCCCGGCGACGATGCCGACGTGGGCACCGGGCCGGTGTTGTGGGTCAATCCGACTCTCGAGATGACGGTCGGGAAGCTGGCCGCGCAGGTCGGGCACGCTGCGATGCTGGTCGTCCGGTTGATGTCCTCGGAGGACGCCGAGCGATGGTGGTCCGATGGATGTCCAGTACGGGTACGCACCGCGTCGCCGACCGACTGGACCAGGTTGATCGACGCCGACCTCACCGGCCATGCGGTTGCTGTGCGCGATGCCGGCTTCACCGAGATCGCGCCGGGCTCGGTGACCGTGATCGCCGAAATAGGGCAGGACGGCCTGGGCTCTGCCGATTAGTCTGGCGCCATGACCGAGCTCCCCGACTGGGCCGCCCAACTGCAACTGGAACCGCATCCTGAAGGCGGGTTCTACCGGCAGACCTGGGTGAGCGACCTGACTATCCCGAAAGATGCTCTGCCGCAGGGGTATCCGGCTGAGCGAGCGGCCGGGACGGCAATCTTGTTCCTGCTGTTGCCGGGACAACAATCCGCGTGGCATACCGTGCGCAGCGCTGAGATCTGGCTGTATCACCGCGGGGCTCCGGTGGCCCTCGGTCTCGGTGGTGACGGACCTGAGCCTGCCGGTGAACGAACCGTGCTGGTCGGCGCCGACATCACCGCCGGTCATCGCCCGCAGTACATCGTCGCGCCTGGCGAATGGCAGCGCGCGCAGCCGCAGGGAGACGAACCGTCGCTGGTCAGTTGTATTGTCGTGCCCGGCTTCGACTTTGCCGACTTCACCATGCACTGACCTCGGGGACCACAAACCCGGTCGGCAATGTACCGGACGTATTCGGCCCGCCTGCGTCGTCTTCGTGTCCCGGTGCGGCACGATAGGGGGGTGCGTGAAACGGATCCGGACCTGCTGATCGACTTCGAGGATGTCGCCCTGCGACGCTCCGGCAACACCTTGGTGGGGCCGATCACCTGGAAGGTGGAACTGGACGAACGGTGGGTGATCCTCGGTCCCAACGGGGCCGGGAAGACCTCGCTGATGCGCATGGCCGCCGCGCAGACCCATCCGAGCAGTGGAAGCGCTTTCTTGCTGGGTGAGCAGGTCGGTCGTACCGAGATGAGAGAGCTCACCACTCGTATCGGCGTCACGTCAGCGTTGCTCGGCGAACGCATCCCCGATGACGAAAAGGTGAGTGACCTCGTCATCTCCGCCGGCTACTCGGTGCTCGGCCGATGGAAAGAGGAGTACGACCAGGTCGACCGCGAACAGGCCCTGGAAACCCTCGAATCGATGGGTGCCGAACACCTCGCCGACCGCACCTTCGGCACGTTGTCCGAGGGCGAGCGCAAACGGGTTCTGGTCGCGCGTGCCCTGATGATCAATCCCGAGCTGCTCCTTCTCGATGAACCGGCCGCAGGGCTCGACCTGGGCGGGCGCGAAGAACTGGTCGCGAGACTCGAGGTCCTCGCCTCCGACCCCGACGCCCCGGCGATCGTTCTGGTGACACATCATGTGGAAGAGATCCCGAACGGGTTCACACACGCGATGCTCCTGAAGGAGGGTGCGGTGGTCGCCCAAGGCCTGATCGAGGATGTGGTCACGTCGGAGAACCTGTCGAGCGCCTTCAGCCAGTCGATCGTGCTGACCAACACCGGCGGTCGTTTCTTCGCTCGGCGGGCACGTCGCGCGGGCGGGCATCGGCGGCGTGCCGAATGACGTTCGGGCAGGTCTCCGATCCCGAGTCCGTCCCTCTGCGCGATGCGGCAACGGTGGTTCTCGTCCGCGGCGGAGCGGATGGGCGGCCCATCGAGGTCTTCCTGATGCGGCGGGTCAAGCAGATGGCGTTTGCCGGGGGGATGACCGTGTTCCCGGGTGGCGGCGTCGACCGCCGCGACGCCGAGGCTGATCTCGCATGGATCGGGCCCGACGAGCACTGGTGGGCGGAGCGCTTCAACACCGATGCCGCGACAGCACAGGCCCTGGTGTGCGCGGCCGTTCGTGAGCTGTTCGAGGAATGCGGTGTGCTGCTTGCCGCACGCCCGGATGGCACGTTCCCCGACACCTCTGCCCTCACCGCCGAGAGGGCAGCTCTCGTCGACAAATCGTTGTCGTTCGCCCAGTTCCTCCGTGAGCACGACCTGTCGTTGCGCGCGGACCTGTTGCGTCCGCTCGCGCACTGGATCACGCCGATCGGGGAGATCCGTCGCTACGACACCAGGTTCTTCCTCGCTGCTCTGCCCAAAGGCCAACAGGCAGACGGCGAGACCACCGAGGCCGCGGAGACAGCGTGGGCGACGCCACGTGCGGCGCTCGAGGCCTGGGACGACGGGAAACACTTCCTGTTGCCGCCCACCTGGACTCAACTCAAGGAGATCAGCTCCTACGGCAGTCTTGCCGACCTGCTCGCGGCCGAACGCGAGATCGAGACGATCCTCCCCGAGGTCGTGTCGACCGGCGAGCGGATGCGTGTCCGGTTCGACGGGGAATCCGACTACCGCCGCTATCGGACGGACCTGGCCTGAGGGGTCACTCGGGCTCAGGCGGCGGTGTGGCACCCTCACGCTCGTCGCGGTCGGCCCATTCGAGGAGTGTGTCCAGCCGGTAGGCGTGGTCGTCGATCGCCGAATGCAGGTCACCGAGTTCGGCGAACCGGGCCGGAACCGTCGCGATCGTGAACTCCTTCGGTTCCACATCGTCGATCTCGTCCCAGCGGATCGGGGTGGACACCGTTCCCTCCGGGTTGCCCCGAACCGAGTAGGCGCTCGCGATCGTGTGGTCGCGGGTGTTCTGGTTGTAGTCGACGAACACGGCGGCGGGGTCGCGGTCCTTGCGCCACCAGGTGGTGGTCACGTCGTCAGGGGCGCGGCGTTCCACCTCCCGGGCAAAGGCATGAGCCGCGCGGCGGACGTCGGCGAAACCCCACTCGGGCTCGATCCGAACGTAGATGTGTAGGCCCGAGCCGCCGGATGTCTTCGGATAGCCGGTTATGCCCAACTCATCGAGTACCTCATGGGCGACGTGTGCACTGCGGCGCACCCGGTCGAACGGGCAGTCGGGCATCGGGTCGAGGTCGATGCGCCATTCGTCAGGCTTCTCGGTGTCGTAACGACGCGAGTTCCACGGGTGGAACTCGACGGTCGACATCTGGACCGCCCAGATGACACTGCCCAATTCGGTGACGCAGACCTCGTCGGCCGTCCGGCCGAATCGGGGGAAGTAAATGTTCACCGTCTCGAGCCAGGGAGGTGCTCCGGACGGGATGCGCTTCTGATGCACCTTCTGTCCGGCAACGCCCTTGGGATACCGGTGCAACATGCATGGCCTGTCGAGCAGGGCGCGGACGATTCCGTCACCGACGGCGAGGTAGTAGTTGACCAGATCCAGCTTGGTTTCGCCCCGGGCAGGGAAGTACACCCGTTCAGGACTCGATACGCGCACGACGCGGTCGCCCACGGAGATCTCGATCGGCTCGCCGTGCGAGCTAGCTGCCATCCCCCGACAGTAGGGGATGGACCGGACACCCGGTAGCCTCCGATACATGCCTGAGTTCGTCACATTGCAGACGTCCGACGAGTTCCCCGGGGTCGGCACGATTCTTCTCAACCGCCCTCCGATGAATGCTCTGAGCCGGCAGGTGCAGAGTGAATTGGCCGACGCCGCCCGCGACGCCACCCGCCGTGACGACATCAAATCGGTTGTTGTCTATGGCGGACCGAAAGTGCTTGCCGCAGGGGCCGACATCAAAGAGATGAACGACATGACCTACGCCGAGATGCGTAAGGTTGCCGGCCAGTTGCAGGACGGTCTGAGTTCCATCGCCGCCATCCCCAAGCCCACCGTTGCGGCCATCACGGGGTACGCCCTCGGAGGCGGGCTGGAAGTTGCGCTCGGTGCCGATCGCCGGATCGCCGGCGACAATGCGAAGCTCGGCGTTCCCGAGATCCTTCTGGGCGTCATCCCGGGTGGTGGGGGCACGCAGCGCTTGGCACGGCTGATCGGGCCGGCCAAGGCCAAGGACATGGTGTTCACGGGCCGATTCGTCGGCGCCGCCGAGGCCCTGCAGATCGGGCTCGTCGACGAGGTCGTCGCTCCGGACGAGGTCTACAACGCGGCGCTTCGGTGGGCGTCGAAGTTTTCGGGCGCGGCCAGCGTGGCGCTTGCCGCAGCCAAGGCGGCCATCGACCAGGGTCTCGACGTCGACCTGCGCACCGGCCTCAAGATCGAGGAGCATCTCTTCGCTGCGTTGTTCTCCACCGACGACCGAGCGATCGGCATGGCGTCGTTTGTCGAGAACGGCCCGGGCAAAGCAGAGTTCACGGGCAAATGAGTATCGATCCGAAAGCAGTTGTGGAACCAATGACTTCGCCTACCAGTGATCCCGCTCCCAACCCGCATGCCACCGCGGACGAGGTCCAGGCCGCACTCGCAGACACCAAGCTCGCGCAGGTTCTCTACCACGACTGGGAAGCCGAGACCTACGACGACAAGTGGTCGATCAGCTACGACGAGCGCTGCATCGACTACGCCAGGGGTCGCTTCGACGCCGTTGCGGCCGACGAACCGTTGCCGTATGGGCACGCGCTCGAATTGGGTTGTGGTACGGGATTTTTCCTGCTCAATCTCATGCAGGGTGGGATCGCGACCAAAGGTTCGGTCACCGATCTGTCGCCGGGCATGGTGAAGGTGGCGTTGCGCAACGCGGCGAACCTGGGCCTCGACGTCGATGGCCGGGTGGCCGACGCGGAAACGATTCCCTACGACGACAACACCTTCGACCTCGTGGTGGGTCATGCGGTGCTCCATCACATCCCCGACGTCGAGAAGTCGCTGCGCGAGGTGCTGCGAGTACTCAAACCCGGGGGGCGGTTCATCTTCGCCGGCGAACCGTCGACCATCGGTGACTTCTACGCACGGTGGCTCTCGCGTGCCACGTGGGCAGCGACGACGAAGGTCACCAAACTGGGGCCGCTGCAAGGCTGGCGCCGACCGCAGGCCGAACTCGACGAGTCGTCGCGCGCTGCGGCGCTCGAGGCGGTCGTCGACATCCACACCTTTGATCCCAGCGACCTGGAGCGGATGTCCACATCTGCCGGAGCTGTGAACGTGAAGACCGCAACCGAAGAGTTTGCCGCCGCCATGCTGGGCTGGCCGGTTCGGACCTTCGAGGCCGCCGTTCCGCCGGAGAAGCTCGGCTGGGGCTGGGCGCGGTTCGCGTTCGGCGGCTGGAAGCGGCTCACCTGGGTGGACGAGAACATCTTGCGAAAAGTGGTGCCGCCGAAGTTCTTCTACAACGTGATCATCACAGGCACCAAGCCGGAGTAGTTTCGGGCTCGCCTGTGTCGGCAAAGGATGCAGGCGCTCACGGCGACAGCTCGGTCCGTGTCGTCGATCAGCAGGTGGCCACGATCTGGGCCATGGCTTCCTTCTCGGCCTCCGTGACCCACAGGTCGTAGCGCGCCTTGACGTCCATCTGCCGGGACACGTAGGTGCAACGGTAGGACTTGTTGGGTGGAAGCCAGGTGGCCGCATCGCCTGCGCCCTTGCTCTGGTTGGTCGGCCCGTCGGTGGCCTGCAGATTGGCCGGGTCGTTCGCGAAGTCGGTCCGCTTGGCGCGGTCCCATTGCGCTGCTCCTTTCTGCCAGGCGTCGGACAACGCTACGACGTGGTCGATTTGTACTGCGGGAGAGGTCTTCTCGCCTCGGACGAAGTCGATGCGACGGCCGGTGTAGGGGTCGTCCAGGACGCCGGTGAGGATGACACATTCGCGTGTACCGGGCTTCACCGTGACAACCGTCAGGTCGCGACGCAGGATGTCGTTGCGGGTGTCGCATCCGTTGTGGCCCTGCGCGACATTCACGTCGTCGGTCCAGGCCTGCCCGAATTGCTCGCGGCTGTAACCGGTATTGGGCGCTCGGCCCTTGACCGTCAGCGAGTCGAGCTGAGCAAGCGCGGGGCTCTGGGCCGTCGGCGCGTCGGGCTGGGCAGGACGGGCCGCGGTCTGACTCCCGGGTGGGACGGGCGCGTCCTCGATCTGGCAGGAGGCGACTGCCAGCACACTCAGCAAGGTGAGCGCCAGGTGGCGGCCCTGTTCGGGTCGGTTCACGTTCTCCTCGGTTTCGGCACGGATACTGTTATACCCGTGGGCTACGACTTCTCGACCGACGATGTGGCGTTCCTCCGTTCCGAAACCGGACGCGAGGCACTGCGGTTGGCCGATTCGCTTGCTCTGCAGCCGGATTCATTGATGACCGACATCGGGCGCCTGACCGCTGCCTATCCCGGGCGGCAGGCGGCGCTGGTGGAGACGGTCTCCTGCCGCCGTCGGGCAGCCGGGAAACTGCGTGACCCGCATCGCTGGCTGCTGACCTCCGACGCCCTGCAACAGGCCACCGCCTACCCCGTCGCCGATCACCGGGCAGCTGAACTCGCCGCCCGATATCCCGGTGCCACCGTCCACGACGTCACCTGTTCGGTAGGTGCCGATCTCGCGTCGCTGACGCACGCCGACGGGTTGGGCGGCGTGATCGGCAGCGACATCGACCAGATCAGGTTGGCGATGGCGGCGCACAACGTGCCCCAGGCTGCGCTGGCCCGCGCCGATGCACTCACGCCGACGAGTGCTGCCGACGTCTATGTCGCCGACCCCGCACGCCGCAGTGGGGGCCGCCGGAGCTTCCGGATCGAGGACACCGCGCCGCCGCTCCTGGAACTGCTGACCGTCTACGCAGGCCGTTCACTGGTGGTCAAGTGCGCCCCCGGGCTCGACTACCGACTCTTGCGCGATCGTTACGGATTCGCAGGCGAAGTGCAGATCATCTCGCTGAACGGCGCGGTGCGCGAAGCGTGCCTGTGGAACGACCCTCGCCCTGGCGTCAAGCGCCGGGCAACCGTGATCCGCACCGACGGCTCAGGTTTCGAGATCACCGACGCTGCCGACGACGATGCAGGCGTCGATGACGCAGGGGAGTGGATCTTGGATCCGGACGGCGCCGTCGTCCGGGCCGGTCTGGTCCGCCACTTCGCAAAAGCCCACCGGCTGTGGCAACTCGACCCCCAGATCGCCTATCTCAGCGGCGATCACCTGCCGACGGGTGAACGCGGATGGCGGGTCATGGAACAGTTCAACTTCTCGGAGAAACACCTCAAGCGACGCCTGGGCGAGTTGGGTTGTGGCACCCTCGAAATCCTGGTCCGCGGTGTCGACATCGATCCCGACAGGCTGCGTAAGAGACTGAAGCTCAAGGGTTCTGCGGCCCACGCTGTGGTGATCACCAGGATCGGGCGGCGCGGGGTGATGTTCATCTGCGAAGAGGGGGTGCGGCAACGCTGATGACCACCGCGATGTGTGCGGTCTATTTGTCCTTCGGTGCGTCGTAGAAGTAGACCTCACCGAGGTTGGTCGCAGTCGCGACCTGGCCGGTGTTGGACACGGCCACACCCGTGGTGAAACCGACCGACCCGGGGATCACAAACTTCCGCACCGTGGCACCGTCGGCGGAATCGACCTCCATCAATGTCAGTTCGTCCGCGTTGTTCTCGCGCACGACCGTCCATGCGGTCCCGGAGGTGGTGAGTGCCGACAGCCCCACCGATTGCACATCGGTGCGTTGCCACACTCGTTCGGCCTTGTCGCCCAGATCTCGGTAGGCGCGCACCGGTGCGTTGAGCAGTCCGGTCGGGATGATCAGGCCGTCGGGTGAGACGGTCATCGTCCCGAAACCGTAGTTGTCCACGAAGTAGTCCCATTTGGGCGTGCCGGTGAGGGCGTCGAGAGCGTAGATGCTGCCGAGGCGGTTGAACACGTACAGCGTGCGACCGTCGGCCGACAAGGTGGGCGTTCCGATGACGCCGCCGGGGATCTCCGCTTTCCACGATTCGCGAATCGAGCGGGTGCCGTTCTCCTCGGAGTAGTCGTAGCCGCGGACCCCGGATGCGATGACACCTTCGGGCCAGTAGTTCAGATAGAAGCGCTCGCGATCGGAATCGACTGCGGGAGGCGCTTGGACGGGGCACCGGGGACCACCCGAGACGCAGTCGCCGAGGCCGTAGAGCGGCTGTGCCGGATCGGCATCAGGACGCAACGCAATACCCGGCGCGGCAAGTTTGCCGGTCTGCGAGTCGAACAGCAGGATCTGGCCGAGATGGCTCACCATCAGCACCAGCCCCGGCGCCGCGAACTTTGCCGAGAGCGGCACGCCGACGACGCCGAAACGCCACCGGAAATCACCTGCTCCGTTGAGCCCGTAGAACATGCCGGCGTCACCGATGTAGATGTTCTCGTACTGATCGAAGAGCATCGAATTGAGTTCGATGCCCGGTCCGTAGTACTTGCAGAAGTTCTTCCGTCCGGCTCGCTGATCGAAGAGGAATGTGTTGCAGCCCCCGGGGGTGGCGGCCGTGACGCCTACGTTGGATCGGCCGGAGATCGTCAGGGGCGAGGAGATGGGCCCACCGACCGGCCGCGACCACGAGAGTTCCAGTTCGCCGGTCTTGGGGTACGCGAAGTTCGAGTTGTGGGCGTTACCCCCATAGCTGGACCAGCCTGCGCTGGCCACCGAACGCACGTCGTCGACACCGTCAGAGCACGAACTGAGCAGAACGGCCAGCAACATCACCAGGGCCGCGGCGGCTCGTGCGGTGGTCCGGCGCCCCATCGTGCTCCTCTTCGTTGCTTCGGCAGATCGGGCCTGAGCCTATCGCGAGTGACCCGCAGGATCGGGTATCGGCGTCCATTAGTGTTCGTATCCATGACGAGCATGTGGAACGCACCGCTGCATCGCCGGTGGCGTGCTGGAATGCGGCGGGAACCGGAGCAGGCCCGTTTCCTCACCCGGGAATCGCTGCGGTGGGTGCTGGAACATCGGGCGTACACACCCTGGTACCTGGTGCGGTATGTGCGGCTCCTCCGGTTCAAACTCGCCAACCCACACGTGATCCTGCGCGGGATGGTGTTCCTCGGCAAGAACGTGGAGATCCACGCGACCCCTGAACTTTCCCGGCTCGAGATCGGCCGGTGGGTACACATCGGAGACGGGAACTCGATCAGGTGCCACGAGGGTTCGCTGCGCATCGGCGACAAGGTCGTCTTCGGTGAGAACAACGTCGTCAACACCTACCTGGACATCGAGATCGGCGCATCGACACTGGTGGCGGACTGGTGTTACATCTGCGACTTCGACCACCGGATGGACGACATCACCGTTGCCATCAAAGACCAGGGGATCGTCAAGGGGCCCGTGCGGATCGGCCCGGACACCTGGATCGCCGCCAAGGTGTCGGTGCTCCGCAACACCCTGGTCGGCAGGGGTTGTGTGCTCGGATCTCACGCGGTGGTGAAGGGGACGATCCCGGACTACTCCATCGCGGTCGGTGCGCCGGCGCGAGTGGTGAAGAACCGCATGGACGACTGGGCGAGCAATGCTGCCGAGCGAGCCGAACTGGAGCGTGCTCTCGCCGACATCGAACGCAAGAAGGCTGCCGCCCAAGGGGATTGAGCCCAGGGGATTTCAGAACAGGCGTTTCAAGCCAGGGGGATCGAACCGGCCCGCCGGATGGCCCTCACCTGGACGGATCAGATCGGCCCAGCCGGGTCCCGCTCCGGCAATGGCCTGTCGACGATGGTCGGCCGCCCCAGTGGGCGCCGTGGGCGCCGTGTGGCCTTCTCGTAGACAGCCGCCGTGCGCGCCGCCACCTGGTCCCAGGCGAATCCCTGTGACACCCGGACGCGCGCGGCGATGGCGCGCTGTTGAGCGGCCAAGGGGTCGGCGAGAGCGGCGCGGATCGCAGCCGTGAGGCCACCGACGTCGGCCGGGGCGAAACTGAGCCCGGTGACCCGGTCGGTGACGGCCTCGCCGAGACCGCCGGCGGTCGAAGTGACCAGCGGGGCGCCGGTGGCTGCCGCCTCCAGGGCGACGATCCCGAACGGTTCGTATCTGCTGGGAAGCACCATCACGTCGCAGTCCTTCATCAGTTCGGCCAGTCCCGCCTTGTCGACGGCACCGACGAAACGGACCGCCCGCGACACCTTGTGGTCGCGGGCGACCTCCCGCAGCCACGACAACTGCGTGCCGTCACCGGCGACCGTCAGCACCGCTCCCCGGTGGGTGCGCCGAATGCGTGCGAGGGCCGCGATGGCGTCCTGGACACCTTTCTCGTATTCCAGTCGCCCCGCGAACAACAGGCGCGGGGGGCCGTCGTGCGCGACGCGGCGCGCGAATGGCCACGCATCGATGTCGATGCCGTTGTGGATGGTGTGGATCTCGGCCAGTTCGGGGCCGAACAACCGATGCACCTCGTCCCGCATCGACGCCGAACATGTGATCACGGCGTCGGACTCGGCTGCCAGCCACCACTCCACCGAGTGGACCTGCTTGTTCACCCGTCCGCTGACCCATCCGCTGTGCCGGCCCGCCTCGGTGGCGTGGAAGGTACTCACCAACGGCACGTCGAAGTGTTCGGCCAGAGCTATTGCCGGATGAGCGACGAGCCAGTCGTGGGCGTGCACGACGTCGGGTACCCACGTGCCCTCGCCGTCAACGCCTTTCGGATGCCCGAGCCCGAGACCGGCGCGGATGAGCGTGTGGCCGAGCGCCAGGACCCACGCCATCATGTCCTCACCGAACACAAAATGCGGGGGATCTTCGGCCGCAGCGATCAAGCGAACCCCGTCGCACACCGTGTCGGTACCCGGGTGTGTGAGTCCGTCGCTGCCCGTGGGTTGTCTCGACAACACCACCACGTCGTGTCCCGCTCGGGCGAGCTCGGTTGCCAGGTGGTGGACGTGCCTGCCGAGGCCGCCGACCACCACCGGGGGATACTCCCAGGAGACGACCAGGATCCTCATGTGATCGCGTCGGACGGCAATCGGCGGGAGTCGAGTCCGGGGAATACGTTGTCGGCGAGATTCCAACGCGCCGAGAGGGTTTCGGCCCACTGCTCGCGACCCCGGTCGGCGGCGTCGCAGATCTCCCTGGCAGCGTGCGCGTGGGTGTACAGGCGCCGGCGCGCATAGTCGGCTGCGGTGTTCTTCGACACCATGAAGGGCCAGTCGGACGACAGCATCATCAGCGTCTCGCGCAGGATCTGATCATTGACCCGGTCACGTCCGGGGCCTTGATCGTCCAGGCGTTTGTCGACGGTGGCCAGGGCTGCGGTGACGACCTCGGCGTTGATCCGGACCAGATCGTCGACCTGCGGCCCGTTCCACACCCGCCAGTCTTTGCCTGAGCCCCAAGAGGTCTCGGGAAGGTCGACCGGATCGCCGACGAAGCCCCCGACTTTGGCGCTCTGCAGGCTGCCCACACGGACGCCGGCGCGAGGGAGTGCACGCAACACTGCATCGAGCCACTGGGGGCCTTCATGCCACCAGTGGCCGAACAGCTCGGTGTCGAAGGCGGCGACAACCAGTGCCGGCCTTCCGATCCGATCGGTCTCGGCGATCAACCGGGCTCGGACGTTGGTGACGAAGTCGTCGACGTGACGCTGCACAACTGCGTGGGTGCGCTCCGGTTCGTACGGCTTCTTGTCGCCGGCGGCGACGGAGCGGCCGGTCACCCGCGAGGCCTTCAGCCCGAATCGGTGGTCGTAACTGTGGAAGTCGCGGTAGGCGCTGTGCCCGGGATATCCCGATCGCGGTGACCACACCCGGTACGACACCGGCAGATCCCGGCCGAACGCGATCACATCGCTCCCGCTGACCGGGCGTCCGAGTGCCGTATCCCCGTGCAGCGCAGGGCCGTCGACCATGAAGTGCTCGACGCCGGCTTCGTCGTAATCCTCTTCCATGCCGGGTGCGTAAGCGCACTCAGGTGCCCAGATCCCACGCGGACGTACGCCGAAGCGTTGGCCCGCATCTGCCAGTCCCTCCCGGAGGGAGAACGCCCGGAGGCGCGGATCGAGCAGGGGGCCGAAGTGATGTGCCAGCGGGCCGCCGAGCAACTCGACGGTTCCCGCGTCCACCAACGACCGGATGAGCGGGGAACCGCCGTGGCGCCAATGGCTTTCGAAGTCGTCGAGAGCTTCTGCCGCACTGCGGTATTCGCGCGCGCCGAGGTTGTTGATGTCGGAGGACCGGCCGTCGGGGCTGTCGGCGACTGCGGCCTCACCCGCCCGCAGCTGCCAATCCGCGAGCCATTGATACATCGAATCCAGGCAGTGCGGATCATCGAGCTGCGCCGCCAGCACCGGCGTCATCCCGAGACTCAGTTGGTCTGTGTATCCATCTGCTGCGAGTCCTCGCAGGACTGCGAACACGCGTTGATAGGAGCCGCCCACGATTGGTACAGCCACTCCTCGCCGACGGGCCATCGGCCGTGATTGGCGAGCCACGGGAGATGCGAGTGCAGGACCAGGGCGAACATACCGGGGACGGCATCCGCGACCCCGTCGTCGCGAAGACCCGCTTCGGTCACGGCTTCACCGCGACGAACAGCAGGTCGAGGCTGCTGTCGAGATCAGTGTCGGAGATGTCGAAGTCGGCGGTGCTCACCCCCGCCACGTCTGCGGTCAAGTCGCTGGGCCAGGCCTGACCGGACAGTGCCCGGTCGATCTGGGCGTCGATGAACGAGCCACCCCATCTGGTGTCGAGTTCGCGGAGTCCCCGGCCATGACGGACGCCCAATTGCTCGGTGACGGAGAAGCCCGCTGCCGAGAGCAGTTCGTGGAGTTCGGCGGGATCGAGTTCCCGGGTGTGGAACGGGTTGAGTGGGGTGTCGCGGCCGGGGGAGAAGGTGATCCGGTTCGGCGTGGACATGAGCAACTCACCACCGGGTCGGAGCACCCTCAGGCACTCGGCCACGAACGCGGGCTGATCCCATAGGTGTTCGATCACCTGGAAGTTGACGACGCTGTCCATCGAGGCGTCGGCAAGGGGTAGGTCGATCAGGTTCGCCTGGTGGATGGTGAGGTGCGGGTAGCGCGCCCGGGTGTGCTCGACGGCGGACTGGTCGTAGTCGACGCACGTCACCGACCGGGCGACGGCGGAGAGCAGGTCGGCGCCATAACCTTCGCCTGATCCGGCTTCCAAGACATCGCGTCCGCGACAACGGTCGGCGATGTACTCATAGGCGACCTCGTGGCGGCGGAACCAATAGTTCTCCTCGGGAATTCCGGGAACTGTCCGCTCCCCGGTGAGCGATAAACCCTGCTCGGGGGCTGTTGCGCCGTCCTCGGCGCCGATCGGGGCAGGCGATCCGACGGCGTTGTTGGATCCATGCGTGGGGCTGACCATCCAGCAGAGCCTAGTGGGCCGTGTGTGGAGCCGGAGGCGGACCTCGCGGTGACCCTCGCGATGCGGGGTTCGGCAAGGCAGTGTGACCGACTTCATTCCCCTGCAATCGGGTGTTCGACCTGCCGGAAGTGCGCGCTAAGGTGGTAAAGAAACAGGAGTACTTACCGACGGGTAAGTTGTCCAGAACCCTACGCAGGAGGTCGACGAAGACCCATGACAAACATTGTCGTTCTGATCAAGCAGGTCCCTGACACCTACTCCGAGCGCAAGCTCAGCGACGGTGATTACACCCTCGATCGCGAAGCCGCCGACGCCGTACTCGACGAGATCAACGAGAAGGCCGTCGAAGAGGCTCTGAAGATCAAAGAAGCGGACGGCGGTGAAGTCACCGTGCTGACGGTCGGACCGGATCGCGCGACCGACGCCATCCGTAAGGCACTGTCGATGGGAGCCGACAAGGCCATCCACGTCAAGGACGA
Organism: Williamsia sp. DF01-3; assembly: GCF_023051145.1. Lineage (NCBI taxonomy): Bacteria > Bacillati > Actinomycetota > Actinomycetes > Mycobacteriales > Nocardiaceae > Williamsia > Williamsia sp. DF01-3. The sequence goes on along the minus strand of NZ_JALKFS010000005.1, from coordinate 3,932,421 downwards.
CCAGATGCACGGCAGCGACGCCATCCAGACCGCATGGGTCATCGCCCGTGCGCTGGGCACCGTCGAGGGCGTCGAACTCGTCATCGCAGGCAACGAGGCCACCGACGGTCGCGTCGGCGCTGTGCCGGCCATCATCGCCGAGTACCTCGAGCTCCCGCACCTGACCCACATGCGCAAGCTCACCATCGAGGGCGACAAGATCACCGGCGAGCGTGAGACGGACGAGGGCATCTTCCATCTCGAGTCAACCCTGCCTGCCATCGTCAGCGTCGGAGAGAAGATCAACGAGCCTCGCTTCCCGTCCTTCAAGGGCATCATGGCGGCGAAAAAGAAAGAGGTTCAGGTTCTTTCGCTTGCCGACATCGGCGTCGAAGCCGAAGAGGTCGGACTGGCGAATGCCGGATCGACGGTCACCAGCGCGACCCCCAAGCCGCCGAAGAGCGCGGGCGAAAAGGTCGTCGATGAGGGTGACGGCGGCACGAAGGTCGCCGAGTTCCTGGTCGGTCAGAAGATCATCTGATCCCCGCCGATCACATCCCCCGACATCGACCACACCGCAAGGAGTTAACAAATGGCTGAAGTACTCGTCCTCGCCGAGTTGGACGCGGAAGGTGCCCTGAAGAAGGTCACTTCCGAACTCATCACCGCTGCCCGCGCACTGGGCACCCCGTCTGTTGTCGTCGCGGCCAAGCCCGGAACAACCGACGCCATCGCCGACGAGCTCAAGGAGTTCGGCGCCGAGAAGATCTACGTCGCCGAGTCCGACGACGTCGACGGCTACCTGATCACGCCGAAGGTCGACATCCTCGGCACCTTGGTGGAGCAGGTTTCCCCGGCCGGTGTCCTCGTCACCGCCAACTTCGACGGCAAAGAGATCGCCGGCCGCCTTGCCGCACGGCTCGGTTCAGGCGTTCACGCCGACGTGGTCGAGGTCAAAGAAGGCGGAGTGGGCGTCTACTCCATCTTCGGCGGCGCCTTCTCCGCCGAGGCACAGGCCGGCGGCGACGTCCCGGTGTACTCGGTGCGTCCTGGCGCGGTCGAGGCTGCCCCACAGGCCGGCGCAGGCGAGCGCGTCGACGTCGAGGTGCCCGAGGTTCCCGAGAACGCGGTCAAGATCACCAAGGTCGAGCCGAACGTCGGCGGTGACCGTCCGGAACTGACCGAGGCCACCATCGTCGTGTCCGGTGGACGCGGCGTCGGCAGTGCCGAGAAGTTCTCTGTCGTCGAGGAACTCGCCGATTCGCTCGGTGCCGCTGTCGGTGCCTCGCGTGCGGCTGTCGACTCCGGTTACTACCCCGGCCAGTTCCAGGTCGGCCAGACCGGTAAGACTGTGTCGCCGCAACTGTATGTCGCTCTGGGTATTTCAGGCGCGATCCAGCACCGTGCGGGTATGCAGACCTCCAAGACCATCGTGGCGGTCAACAAGGACGAAGAGGCTCCCATCTTCGAGATCGCCGACTACGGCATCGTCGGTGACCTCTTCAACGTGGCGCCGCAGCTCACCGAAGCGGTCAAGAAGCGCAAGTAACACCGCTCGCAGCTGAACCACAGATGACCCCCTGGCACCCTGCCCGGGGGTCATCTGCTGTTCATGCACGTTGCACCGACACGACACGCCGCCGATTCCGACCGGTCCGACGCGCTCGATACACCTGTGCCCATGAGGACACCCGCAGTCATCAGCACGACCGCACTCGTCTCCGGGCGCGACTACAGCCTGTATCTGAGTACCGACCCTTCCGACATCGACGTCATCGCGCGTCTGCGTTACCAGGTCTTCGCGAACGAGCCGGGTTTCGGCGGCGCAATGGCCGGAGTCACCGACGGGCGGGATTGCGACCCCTTCGACGAGTTCTGTGACCACCTCATGGTGCGACACAACATGACCGGCGCCGTGGTCGGCTGTTATCGCCTCCTGCCGCCGCCGGGTGCCATCGCCGCCAGAGGCCCTTACACGGCTACGGAATTCGACGTCCACGAATTGGATTCGATTGCGCCGCAAACTGTCGAGATGGGCCGGGCGTGTGTTGCCCTCGAACACCGGTCCGGATCTGTCCTGGCTCTCATGTGGGCGGGCATCTTGAGGTATCTGGATCTCAGTGGCTACCGGTACCTGATGGGCGCGACCTCGGTGCCGATCTGCAAGGACAGCGACCGCGACCGGCCCGGCGCACAGGTCCGCGGTATCCGGGACTTCGTACGCGACCGGCACCGTGGTCCGTGGGAGGTGTACCCGCACAGGCCGGTGGTGCTCGACGGCCTGCGGCTCGACGACATCGCACCGCCCGACCGCTTGGCATTCCCACCCCTGCTCAGTGGATACCTGAGGATGGGGGCCTGGGTGTGCGGAGAACCGGCCTACGACCCCGATTTCGGGGTGGCCGACTTCTTCACGGTGATCGATCGCGAACGCGCGAACACCAGGTACCTGGACCGGCTCCGCCAGGCCGCCGAGCGGGTACCCGGATGACAGACGACCCGATGGTGACGAACGCGCCCGCTCGGCACAGCTGGTTTCCGGCGAGTGCCTGTGATAGCAGCTGCCTGTCCACCTCGAGCTGCGAAGCGGGGCGGGTACGCAGGAGCTGGCGCGTCGTCGCACTGATGACCACCGTGGCGGTCGCGGTCACCCTCGGGGTCCTGGTGCCTCTGCTGCCACGGTCGGCGCGTGCCGGGTACGTGCGGTGGATGGCTGTCCTGTTGCTGGCTTCGATCGGCATCCGGGTACGCGTCCGGCACAGCGAATTGTCTTTGGGAGGTCCGCGAGCCGCAGGCGCAGGCCTGATCGTCGCCAACCACATCTCGTTCCTGGACATCCTCGCGATCGCGACCGTCAGCCCTGCCCGCTTCGTGGCCAAAGCAGAACTGACCCGATGGCCGGTGATCGGAACGCTCACCCGTCGCCTGGGTGTGATCCCGATCCGCCGCGAGTCGTTGCGCGACCTCCCGTCTGTCATCTCGGACGCCGTCGACGGACTCCGAGCGGGAGACAGCGTCGGGTTGTTCCCCGAGGGGACGACGCGATGCGGTCGCGGCGGTGGTCGTTTCCGTCCTGCGATCTTCCAGGCCGCGGTCGAAACGGGGGTTCCGGTCCAGCCTCTGGTGGTGAGTTTTCACACACCGGACGGCGCGATCAGCCCTGTCGCGGCCTTCATCGGGACCGACAACATCGCCGACACGATGGGTCGGATCCTGCGGGCCAAAGGTCTGACCGTGCACGTCCGCCTCTGCGAAACCCAATGGCCGGGATCGGACCGACGTGAGCTCGCCGACCGCTGCGAGCGGATCGTGTTCGGAGAACCGTCGCTGATCGGCCTCTCGTCGGGCATCCCCGCCGCGATGGTGAGCTGACCACTGGACGGTCCCGGTGGCGGGGCGCTGTCCAGACGCCGGTGGAATAGAACCGGCTCTGCGAGCGGTTATCCTGGATTGGTTATGTACTCCTCCGACCGGGCCCCGATCTACCTCGATCACGCAGCGGCAACCTCGATGGTGCCTGCAGCAGTCGTGGCGATGAGTCAGATCCTGGGCACTGCGGGCAACGCTTCGTCGCTGCACGCGTCGGGGCGGCGCGCCCGCCGGCACCTGGAGGAATCGAGAGAATCTATCGCGGCCTCGCTGGGTGCACGCCCGTCTGAGGTGATTTTCACCGGGGGCGGAACCGAAAGCGACAATCTCGCGGTCAAAGGCATCTTCTGGGCGCGGAACAAGTCGGGTTCTCCGGCCGCCGCCCGCCGCCGCATCATTGCGTCATCCATCGAACACCACGCCGTTCTCGACCCGGTGCTCTGGCTTGCCGACACCGAGGGAGCCGAGGTCACCTGGCTGCCCGTCGATCATCAGGGTCTTGTCGACCCCGCAGATCTGCGGGCGGCGCTCACCGCGCATGCAGAGGACACAGCACTGGTCAGTGTGATGTGGGCGAACAACGAGGTCGGCACCATCGAGCCGATTGCGGAGCTTGCCGCGATCTGCCGGGAGTACGGCGTTCCCATGCACTCCGATGCCGTGCAGGCGGCCGGACACCTTCCGCTCGACTTCGCCGCCAGCGGCCTCTCGGCGATGAGCATCGCCGGACACAAGTTCGGTGGGCCCCACGGGATCGGCGCGCTGTTGCTCGGCCGCGATGTGGACTGCGTGCCGCTGCTCCACGGTGGTGGGCACGAACGGGACGTTCGCTCGGGTACCCCCGACGTCGCGGCTGCGGTGGGAATGGCTGTAGCACTTGAACATTCGGTGCAAGAGCTGTCGGTCACCGTCCCGGCAGTGACGAACCTGCGTGACCAGCTGTTCGCGGTGCTGACCGAGAACACCGACGACTGTGTGGTCAACGGACCCACCGGCTCGGCACGGCTGCCGGGCAACGTGCACGTGTCGTTTCCGGGCTGCGAAGGTGATTCGCTGTTGATGTTGCTCGACGCCAACGGCATCGAGTGCTCCACCGGGTCGGCCTGCACCGCAGGCGTGGCCCAGGCGTCTCATGTGTTGACCGCGATGGGCGTATCCACTGCGCGGGCCCGCAGTTCGCTGCGGTTCTCACTGGCGTCCTCGACAACCCGCGATGACATCGACGCCGTAGGCGCCGTCATCGGTGAAGTGGTCTCCCGCGCCCGCGCCGCCGGGATGGCCACGGCAATGGCAGGAGAGCGCTGATGCGAGTACTCGCAGCGATGAGTGGCGGTGTCGACTCGGCGGTGGCTGCCGCACGGGCGGTGGCCGCCGGACACGACGTGGTCGGGGTACACCTGGCACTGTCCACTGCGCCCGGCGCACTGCGGACCGGATCCCGGGGTTGCTGTTCGCGCGAGGACGCGTCTGATGCCCGGCGGGCCGCAGATGTTCTCGGAATCCCTTTCTACGTCTGGGATTTCGCCGACCGCTTCAAAGATGACGTCATCGACGAATTCGTTGCGGCGTACGCCGCCGGGCAGACTCCGAATCCCTGCCTGACATGCAACGAGAAGATCAAGTTCTCGGCTTTGGCCGAACGCGCCATCGCCCTGGGCTTCGACGCGGTTGCCACCGGCCACTACGCGCGGCTCGAAGGCGGCCGGTTGCGTCGGGCGGTCGACCACGACAAAGACCAGTCGTACGTGCTCGCCGTGCTGACTCCGGAGCAGCTGTCACGGGCGATGTTCCCGGTGGGCGACACACCCAAGGACCAGATCCGGGAAGAGGCCGCTGCGCGCGGCTTGTCCGTTGCCAACAAGCCCGACTCTCATGACATCTGCTTCATCCCCACCGGTGACACCCGGGCGTTCCTGGGTGCCACGATCGGTGTCCGGCCCGGCAAGGTCGTCGACGCCGACTCCGGTGCCGAACTGGCCCAGCACGAAGGCGTCCACGGGTTCACCATCGGACAGCGCAAGGGGCTCGGTATCGATGCACCGGCTGTCGACGGCAAACCGCGATACGTGACCGAGATCGATCCCGACTCCGGAACCGTGACGGTGGGTTCCTCCGAGCATCTCCAGGTGTGGACGATCATCGCCCGCAAGGCCATCTGGACGTCCGGACACACTCCCACCGAACCGTTCGAGTGCATGGTCCAGGTCCGGGCACACGGCGGATTGGCGCCGGCCGTGGCCGAAGCCATCGAGCTCGAGCCTTCAGACGGTGTCGACGGACAGGGCCCGGGTATCCGCATCACCCTGCGCAGTCCCCTCACCGGGGTGGCCCGCGGGCAGGCGGCGGTGCTGTACCAGCCGGATTCGGTGTCGGGTGACCTGGTCCTCGGCAGCGGACGAATCGCGGTCACCGGCTCGGTCCCGTCGGATCTCGTCAGCAGCGCCACCACGTGACCGTCCTGCCGTCCGGCACCGGAACCGGTGTCGGATCGATGCCGGGTACCGATCCGATCGAATCCGCGGGCATCAGCCTGGGCGAGTGCGAGCTGGCGTTTCTTCCCGAACTGCCGCAGCGCGGGCTCGGGGCCGACACGATCGGGCGGTCGGCTGCCCTGCTGGTGGACATGCCGATGGACACCGTGGCCTCCGGCTACCGCCTGTCGGCACGCAAATCCGGATTGACCCGCCGCGCGCGCGACTTTCTGAACGCCGACCTCGACGCCTTCGAAGAGGCCTGGGAGCGGGCCGGGATGGCCGCGACCGACCGTTTCGTCAAGCTGCAGGCGTGCGGCCCGTTCACATTGGCCGCGTCGGTGGAACTGCGCAACGGTCACAAGATCCTGCACGATGTCGGGGCGTGGTCGGATCTCGTGGATTCGATGGCCGAGGGCCTGCGAGTACATGCCGACGAGGTCCGTCGCCGCACCGGAGCTCAGGTGATCGTCCAGATCGACGAGCCGATGATCGGGCGGGTGATCGAGGGCTCGGTGGAGCCGCTCACCCGTTTCGACATCATCAGGCCCGTACCCGTCGCTGTGCTCGCCGAGAAGTACGACGGCTTCATCGATGTCGTCGGCAGGCCGGTGGTGATGCACGACTGCTCAACGAATATTTCGTGGGAGCTGTTGGAGCGCGCCAAATTCGCCGCGGTCAGTGTGGATCTCGCCCAGATCCGCACGGCGGATCTCGACGGTATCGGTCAGCTGCTCGACGAGGGTCGGGACGTCATCCTGGGCGCCGTGCCGACAGCTGCCCCCGCAACCGAACTCGCCGCAGAACAGGTGGCCGCGTCGTGCGCCGCCCTGACCGACCGAATCGGGCTCTCCAGGAAGGTCCTGGCGGAGCAGGTGGTGATCAGTCCCGCGTGCGGTCTGGCCGGTGCCGATGCCGCCTGGGCGAAGACGGCGCTCTCGCTGTGCACCACAGCGGCGGCCGGTTTGCGCGCCGACCCGACCGCGGTATAGCGACCCGGCCCGGTCGGTCGGGAACATTCATCGCCTGCGCAGCCTCTGATGAGGTATGGACAACTTTGCCTGCCGCGCACGGATTTGCGCGAGACCGACGCGGGTTCGGACCGCGATGCAGGGCCGCACCTTCATCTGGCCGCTCCCGTGCCATGGCCGTGACGATGCGGGCCCCCAGCCCACCGAGGACGGTGATGAGTTCGGCCACGGCGCAGCAACCGAGCGATGACGTCAGGTCAGTTCGGCGGGGCGCTCGCCGGCGTCGAGCCGGGCGATCAGCTTCTTTGTCGCGACAGAGCGGTAGCTGGCATCGAGTAGTTCGGCCACCTCCGTCCAGTCCGGCCGTGCCGACAGGTCGATCCCCATCCATCCGTACGGTCCCACGTACGCCGGATAGAAGAATCGCGAGTCTTGTTCCAGTGCAACGCGTTCGGTCTGCTCCACTTTGAACAGCAGCGATTGCTCGAACTGCGGTCCGCCTTTGACCCCGCCGCCGTACATGCCGAACATCTTCCCGCCGCGGAACGTCGGGCGACCGTGTGCGATCTTCTCCGTCGCATCCGGGAACGCGAGTGCAATGGTGCGCAGTCGAATCAGGACCGGGTCGTCCTCGGAGTACATGATCGGGTGGGGCATGGCGACAGTCTAGAACCGGTGTCTGTTCGGGTGCCGGTGAAATGTTAGGTTGACCGGGCGTTGGTTTCCGTCGGTCATAGACCGGCGGATCGTAAGAGGGAATCCGGTGAAGATCCGGAACTGCCCCGCAGCGGTGAGTGGAAACGAACGCGGTCACCAGCACTGGGTGTGAGCCTGGGAAGCGACCGCCGGTAGGAGACACCGAACGTACGGTGTCATGTCCACGAGTCCGAAGACCTGCCAACGTGACCGCGCCGCCGGCGTGGTCGCCCGTCGACTCCGAGGGACACGGTTGACGCGGTGATGGTGTGCTCGCGCGCGCCTTCATTCGCTGACGCATGCGTACGGGTCGGTCGGCATCCGGTACAGCGGAAAGTGCGGCGATGCGCCCTCATTCGGTGACTGCGTTGGTGGTCGGGTTGTGTTCCGCGCTGGTCGCTGTGTCGGTGATGGCCCTCATGTTCGGTACCGTTCACGTTCCCTGGCGCGACACCACCTCGTTCCTCTGGGCCGAGTTGGTCGGAGGCGCAATATCCGCAGACGACGTGCCCAACTACCGGATAGTGGTCGATTCCAGAATGCCGCGACTGATCGTGGCAGTGTTCGTCGGCGCCGGACTCAGTGCTGTGGGTCTACTCGTTCAGGCGATGGTACGCAACGCATTGGCAGACCCGTATGTCCTCGGGATCTCCTCGGGAGCATCTGTGGGCGCGACAGCAGTTGTGCTGTTCGGCACTTTCGGTGCGCTGGGTATCTACGCGCTGAGTACCGCAGCGTTCCTGGGCGCCCTCGGTGCCACCGCCCTCGTTTATCTGATGGCGAGATCGGCAGCCGGATTGGTGCCTTTGCGGCTCGTGTTGACGGGAACCGCGCTCGGATACGGTTTCTCGGCGGTCACCACCGTGCTGATCTTCATGGCACCGCAAGGTGACGGTGCGCGCAGCGTGATGTTCTGGCTCCTTGGAAGCCTGTCGGGCGTCAGCTGGGGCATGGTTCCGCTGGTGGTGGTCGTCGCCGCGGTGGGAATGGTGTCCATCGCCCTGTGTGCGCGACGCCTGAACGCGTTGTCGATGGGCGACGAGGTCAGTGCCGCACTGGGACTGAACGCGTCGCGGTTCAGGATCTTCCTGTTCGTCATCGCGGCCGCCATGACGGGTTGTTTCGTGTCCGTCTGTGGCGCGGTCGGATTCGTCGGTCTGGTCGTCCCACACGTGGCGCGACTGCTGGTCGGCGCCGATCACCGGCGACTCATCATCGTGACGCCCTTGCTCGGCGCCGTCTTCCTCGTTTCTGCCGACCTGTTGTCACGCACGGTGGTTCCGCCACAGGAACTGCCACTGGGGGCGATCACCGCGGCAGTCGGGGTACCGGTGTTCGTGTTCTTGATGAAACGCCGTGATGCATCGATGGTGCAGATCTGATGCGCGTGCAGTTCGATCACGTGGACGTCGAGATCGGCGGCCGTCTGGTGGTGGGCGACATGAACCTGACCGTCGAGGCGGGTCAGTTCGTCGGGATCGTCGGGCCCAACGGCAGCGGCAAATCCACGACGCTGCGCTGTCTGTATCGGGCGTTGAAGCCGTCCGACGGTCATATCGTGGTGGGTGAGCGCGACATTCGTGCCATCAGCATGCGCGAGAATGCCCGTCAAGTGGCCGCGTTGACCCAAGACAACACCTTGCATTTCGACTTCACAGCGCGCGAGGTGGTCGCCACCGGGCGACTGCCACACAGCGGGATCGTCGCCCGCGACCGTGCCGCCGAAGACGAGGCCATCGGGGAGGCGATGGACAAGGCCGATGCCGGGGATCTGCGCTCGCGATTGTTCTCCTCTCTGTCCGGCGGCGAGAAGCAGCGCGTCCTGATCGCCCGTGCTCTGGCCCAGGAGCCACAGGTGCTCGTGCTCGACGAACCGACCAACCATCTCGACGTGCAACATCAACACGGCGTGCTCGGTGCGGCAAAAGGGTTGGGCATCACGGTGATAGCGGCATTGCACGATCTGAACTTGGCCGCGCAGTACTGCGACCGTGTCCTCGTGCTCGTCGACGGCGCGGTGGTGTGTGCCGGAACCCCTCACGAGGTCTTCACCGAAACCGTGATCAACCGGTGGTTCTCGATCGGCTGCCACATCGTCGCCCATCCCCGCCTCGGCGTTCCCCAGATCATCTTTGACGGTCTCAACAGGGCCGTCTCCGACGGGCACAAACCAGTGCCGAATTGCACACCCCACGCCCTTCACCACGAGGAGAGCTGAATGTACCGAAATCGCTGTGCCCTTGCGATGATCGTGATGGCGGTGGCAGTCAGCGCGTGTGGCGCCGACGTGGAGCCGAAGACCCCGTCCGGCGGCCCCACGGTGACGGTGACGAATTGCGGTGCACCACTGACGGTTTCCGGAGTGCCGACTCGGGTGGTGACCAATGACACCGGCATCACCGAGATGATGTTCTCGCTCGGACTGGCCGACCGGCTCGTCGGGTACACCACCTATCCCGGCAAAGAACGTGACGTGCAGACCTCGCCTTGGAAGGCGGATTTCGAATCGACCCCCGAACTGGGGGAGGCATTCACCCGGGAGATCGTGCAGGCGGCCGACCCCGATTTCGTCTTCGCCGGGTGGAATTACGGCTTCCGGGAGTCGACCGGCCTGACACCGGACTGGATCAAGCAGATCGGCGCCGTCCCGTACCAACTCACCGAGGCATGTCGACAGCCCGGAACAACGCGCCGAGGAATCATGTCGCCGTTCGATGCGCTCTATGCCGACTTGGAGAACCTCGGTGACATCTTCGGGGTCCGCGAGCGTGCGGACAACCTGGTGGAGGAGTACCGGAACGTCTTGCGCGGTGTGAACGCGGCTGTGCCGCGAGACCGTGATTCGGCCAGGGTCTTCCTCTTCGACAGTGCCGCCCCTGAACCCTTCACCTCGGGCAGAACCGCTGCACCACAACAGATCATCACCGAGGCCGGTGGCCGCAACATCTTCGATGACCTGAACGACTCGTGGACCACCACCTCGTGGGAGGCCGCCGCCCAGCGTGATCCCGAGGTCATCCTCATCGTCGACTACGGGGCGGGACCGTCCGATTCCGTTGCCGCGAAGATCCGTCAGCTCGAATCGCACCCGTTGATGTCGGGCTCGACCGCGGTTCGAGAGGGACACATCCTCGCGCTGCCCTACGCCGCCTTGGTGGAGGGCCCCAGGAACCCGCAGGCTGTGGTCACGGTGGGGGACTACCTGCGATCGATCGGCCGCTAGAGCCCTGCGGGGGCTCTACAGCGGAAGTCCATACTGACGAGTCGAACCCCGCGAGTCCGGTTTCGGTGTCAGCCCTCTGGACTATCTTCGAGGGGTGGCCAACAGTGCAGACATCAGTGAGCAGACGCCCGCGGAGCCGACTCCTTCTGCGGCCAGAGAGCAGTGGTCGCAGCTGGCCGAGGAGGTGCGTGACCACCAGTTCCGCTACTACGTGAAAGACGCTCCCGTCATCACCGACGGTGAGTTCGACACGTTGTTGCGCCGCCTGCAGGCCCTCGAAGACCAGTACCCGGAGTTGGCTGTCGCCGATTCGCCCACCAAGTTGGTCGGCGGCGGTTTCGCCACCGAGTTCAAGGCCGTCGACCATCTCGAGCGAATGATGTCGCTGGACAACGTGTTCGATGCCGACGAGATGCGCAGCTGGGTGTCGCGGGTGGAGGCTGACGCCGGCTCGGGCTTGGAAAATCTGTGTGAGCTGAAGATCGACGGCGTAGCCCTGGCCCTGGTGTACGAGAGAGGTGTCCTCGTTCGCGGCACCACACGCGGCGACGGACGTACCGGCGAGGACGTCACGCTCAACGCCAAGACCATCAACGACGTACCGCACCGACTCACGCCGTCCGACGACTACCCGATACCCGACCTGCTCGAGGTTCGCGGCGAGGTGTTCTTCCGAGTCGAGGATTTCGAGGCGCTCAACGCGTCGCTCGTGGAGGCGGGCAAGGCGCCGTTCGCCAACCCACGCAACTCTGCCGCCGGGTCCCTCCGCCAGAAGAACCCGCAGATCACCGCCAGAAGACGGCTGGGGATGATCTGCCACGGGCTCGGCCGGATCGACGGAACGCCGCCCAAGACTCTCCATGACGCCTATCTGGCGCTCGGTGCCTGGGGACTGCCGGTCTCCGAGCACACCACCAAACTCACGGGCGCCGATGCCATCCTGGAGAAGATCGCATATTGGGGTGAACACCGCCACGACGTCGAACACGAAATCGACGGGATCGTCGTCAAGGTCGACGACATCTCGCTCCAACGTCGGCTGGGGTCCACCTCGCGCGCGCCCCGCTGGGCCATCGCGTACAAATACGCCCCCGAAGAAGCGACCACCAAACTGCTCGACATCTTGGTCAATGTCGGACGCACCGGACGGGTCACTCCTTTCGCATCGATGAAGCCTGTTCTGGTGGCGGGCTCGACGGTCGGCATGGCAACGCTCCACAACGCGTCCGAGGTCAAGCGCAAGGGCGTCCTGATCGGCGATACCGTCACCATCCGGAAGGCCGGCGACGTCATCCCCGAAGTACTGGGCCCTGTGGTCGACCTGCGAGACGGCACCGAACGTGAGTTCGTGATGCCGACCCACTGTCCCGAGTGCGGCACCGAATTGGCGCCGCAGAAGGAGGGCGACGCCGACATCCGGTGTCCCAACAGCAGATCGTGCCCGGCCCAGCTGCGAGAGCGGCTGTTCCACATCGCCGGTCGCGGATCATTCGACATCGAGGCTCTCGGATACGAGGCTGCCACCGCTCTTCTGGGCTCCGGGGTGCTCGACAACGAGGGTGATCTGTTCAGCCTGACCGAGGACGATCTCCGCAAGACCACTTTGTTCACCACCAAATCGGGAGATCTCTCCGCGAACGGTAAGCGGTTGCTCGCGAACCTTTCTGCGGCCAAGAAGGTACCGCTGTGGCGGGTATTGGTCGGGTTGTCGATCCGGCACGTCGGCCCGAGTGCCGCACGCGCATTGGCCACCGAGTTCGGCAGCCTGGAGGCCATCGAATCGGCAACAGCCGAGCAGCTCGCCAGCGTAGAGGGTATGGGGAACACGTTGGCGCAGAGCGTCGCTGACTGGTTCACGGTCGATTGGCATCGTGAGATCGTCCGGAAATGGCGTGAGGCCGGTGTGCAGCTGGAGGACGAGCGCGACGCTTCCATCCCGCGCACGCTTTCGGGCTTGAGCATCGTGGTCACCGGCTCGCTGCAGGACTTCTCCCGCGACGGCGCCAAGGAGGCCATTCTGGTGCGCGGGGGCAAGGCGTCAGGATCGGTGTCGAAGAAGACGGCCTATGTTGTCGTCGGGGATTCGCCCGGCACCAAGGCGGACAAGGCCGAGCAGCTCGGCGTACCCATTCTCGACGAAGACGGGTTCAAAAAGCTTCTCGCAGAAGGGCCTCCGCCGGCAGACACCGACGAATCACCTGCCGACCTGGACGAAGGTGACCCGCCGCAGGACTGATGACGCGGCCGACCAGATCAGGGTTGTTTGAGCACCGTCGTCACGATCTTCGCGAGGTAGCCGATCCTGGCGATCTCGGACGGACGAAAGTCCGGGCCACCCGGTCGACCGAGGAGTAGCGCCTTGCCCGGTGACCCGATGGGTGCTGCGGCCAGCCGAGTGTCCATGTCGCGCCAGGACTGCGGTACCCACGGCGATTCGGGATCCAGCTCGGCCTCGTGGTCGATCGGCAGCCAACTCGCATCGGTGAGTTGGGTTTCCGGGGCACCAGAGCTCCCGAAGAGCTGGATCGCCCCGTTGGCGCCTGAGGTGATGATGGTGGCCCACGCAACCCGAAGAACCCGGGGCGCCGCCTCGACCAGGACCTGTAGCCGATCGCGGCCGGCGGCCGCGATCTCGTTGACCAACTCGAGTTCCCGGTGGGTCTCGAGGACGCCGGTGTACGGGCGGATCGAATCCACCCGCACACCATCAACCTTTTCTGCAGCAGTGATCAGGGTGTCGGGCAGCGAGCTGCGGGGAACCTCGACGACGATGTCATCGACTGCGTACCCTTCGCCGCGTTCGACAACGTCGAGCGAAAGGATGTCGGCACCGATCGAACCCAGGGAAACGGCCAGGAGGCCCAAGGATCCGGGTCGGTCCTGTAGGTAGACGCGCAGGAGATAGGACACGGTCGACATTCTCCCACCGCCACGTCGGCCCTGCCGTGTGGCGCGCCCTCAGTGGCCGGCGCCCAGTGGCCTGGCGATCAGGCCGGAGGAGTGGTCCCGGGGAGCGCCTCGACACCTACTGCGGTGCCGTACGCGCACACCTCGATACCGGTTCCACCGAACTCGGTGGTCTCGAACCGGAACGCCACCACGGCGTTCGCGCCGCGTTGTTGCGCCTCGGTCGCCAAGCGCTGCAGCGCTTCCTGGCGGCAATCGTGGAGTAGCTGTGTGACTCCCTTGAGTTCACCACCCGCCATCGCCTTGAAGCCGGCACCGAGGTTCGATCCGATGTTGCGTGACCGGACGGTCAGCCCGAAGCACTCGCCGAAGGTGTAGGTGATCCGGTAGCCGGGGATGTCGTTTGTTGTGACGATGATCATGAACGAGACGATACGTCGGCGACCCATCATCTGCCCGCCGGATATTCGCCTGATCACTACGCGGGCTCAGAGTTCGGGGCGGTAACCGGTCGGGCTCGATAATGACCGGATGGCAATCGACGATGCGCGCGATCATTCCGACGTGACCACGTCCGTGGCACGCCGGATCGAGCCTGATCGAGAACACGACTTCATCGCCTGGACCGACGCCGGAATCGCACTGGCCCGGACATTCCCGGGCTTCCTCGGCGGAGGGTGGTTGCGCTCATCGAAGGTCCCCGGCGAGTACTACGTCATGTACCGGTTCGAGAACCACGCGCAGGTCGACGATTGGGTGTCGTCGCCGGTGCGCAAGGCCTGGCTCTCGCGTGGGGAGGGGATCGCGGTGGAGTACGCCACCCATCGCCTGTCCGGCATCGAAGGATGGTTCGAGCCACAGTCCACGCTGACGCAGGCGGTACGCGTGATGGGCGCTCCGCCACCACGCTGGAAGCAGGCGATCACCATCTGGCTCGGCTTCTTTCCACTCAGTCTGGCGATCAACATCGGCATCATCGCCCACCTGGGGGACACGCCGCTGGTGGTGAAGACGTTGATCGCCACATTGGTGAGCACACCGCTGATGGTGTACCTGCTGCTGCCGTGGATCACCGCGCGACTCAAACGCTGGTTGTAGGGCTCGCGGCACCTGAGGCGCTCGGGGGACCGGCGCCGACTAGTCTGGACCGGGGTTCGGGCCGACATCATCGTGGGCCGCCCTCGAACAGAAAGGGTGCATCTCTCGTGTCTGCCATCTCGCGTGATGAGGTTGCGCATCTCGCCCGGCTGTCGCGGCTGGCGCTGACCGACGACGAACTCGACCACTACGCCGGTCAGCTCGATTCGATTCTGTCCCATGTCGCCAACATCTCGGAAGTCGCCGCGGCCGACATCCCCGGCACCGCACATCCGGCAGACATCGCCAACGTCTTACGGCCGGACACCATCGTGCCCAGTCTCACCACCGAGGAAGCCCTCTCGGGTGCACCTGCGGTCGAGCAGGGACGGTTCGCAGTGCCGCAGATCCTTGGAGAAGAACAGTGACCGCACCCACCCGCCAGTCCGGCGAGATCACCGGCCTGTCCGCCGCCCAACTGGCGGAGAAGATCCATGCCGGTGACCTGTCTGCCGTGGAGGTCACCAGCGCACACCTCGACCGGATCGCCGAGGTGGACGGTGAGCTGAACGCCTTCCTGCACGTCAATTCCGATGAAGCACTGCAGGCGGCCGCGGCCGTCGACAAGTCCATCGCTGCGGGCGAGTCCCCGGCATCGCCGCTTGCCGGTGTCCCGGTGGCCCTCAAGGACGTGTTCACGACCACCGACGCGCCCACCACCTGCGGTTCGAAGATCCTCGAGGGCTGGGTACCTCCGTACGATGCCACCGTCACCTCACGGCTGCGTGCTGCGGGCATCCCGATCCTCGGCAAGACCAACATGGACGAGTTCGCGATGGGATCATCCACCGAGAACTCGGCATATGGGGTCACCCGAAACCCTTGGGACACAACAAAGATCCCCGGCGGGTCGGGTGGCGGCAGCGCGGCGGCCCTGGCCTCGTTCCAGGCGCCGCTCGCCATCGGCACCGACACCGGCGGTTCTGTCCGTCAGCCGGCGTCGGTCACCGGGACCGTGGGCGTGAAACCGACATACGGCACCGTCTCGCGGTACGGGCTGGTGGCATGTGCCTCGTCGCTCGATCAGGGTGGACCGTGCGCGCGCACCGTGCTGGACACCGCGCTCCTGCACCAGGTGATCGCCGGGCACGACCCACGGGATTCGACGTCGATCGACCAGCCGGTCGGTAATATGGTCGCCGCCGCAAAAACCGGCGCTTCGCAAGACCTTTCAGGTGTCAAGGTCGGCATCGTCGCCGAATTGCAGGGTGACGGTTACCAGTCCGGCGTGCTGTCCTCGTTCAACGCGGCCGTGGAGTCATTGCGTGAGCGTGGCGCCGAAGTGGTCGAGGTGTCGTGCCCGCACTTCACCTACGCACTCGGTGCCTACTACCTGATCCTGCCGTCCGAGGTGTCCAGCAACCTCGCACGCTTTGATGCGATGCGGTATGGACTGCGGGTCGGCGACGACGGCAGCCACAGCGCCGAACAGGTGATGGCAATGACCCGCGCGGCCGGCTTCGGTCCAGAGGTCAAGCGCCGCATCATGATCGGAACCTACGCATTGTCGTCTGGCTACTACGATGCGTACTACGGTCAGGCGCAGAAGGTTCGCACGCTCATCGCCCGCGACTTCGCCAAGGCGTACGAGACCGTGGACGTTCTGGTGTCGCCGACCACTCCGACAACGGCGTTCGCGATCGGTGAGAAGGTCGACGACCCGCTGGCCATGTATCTCTTCGATCTCTGCACCCTCCCGGTGAACCTGGCCGGGAACTGCGCCATGTCGGTGCCGTCGGGCTTGTCCGAGGACGATGGACTGCCCGTGGGACTGCAGATCATGGCTCCGTCGATGGCCGACGAGAGGCTGTATCGCGTCGGCGCTGCCTACGAGGCGGCCCGAGGCCCGATCGTCTGACCCCCATTCCCCGATGATGTGCCCTTCTGGCGACGAAACCCCCAGGTGGGGTGCGCCAGAAGGCCACATCATCGGGGGCAGAAGGGGATGACGTGGCCCTGTTCGGTTCCGTACTGATGACCGTGACCGGCAGGAAACGACAGTGCCCCGATCAGGTCCGCGCTGGCCTGGACGAACCCGGCCACCGGTAGCCACGGTGGTGTCGGCAAGTCGTGGGTGATGCCGGACGCCAGCGCCGGCGGCTGCCAGATCAACCGCGGGGACCAGCGCACCACAGGATCCGATCCGTTGGCCAACACGGTGGTCGAAGGCGCCGACAGTGACGCTGTGCCCGCCGGGGCACCCGCGAGCACCGTGTGGCACAGCGCGCCGGAACGATTGTCCTGTGCCCATTGCCGTGCCGCGTCGGCGCCGACCGCACCCAGACTTTGACCGTAGAGGTAGATGTGCGGGCGGCTGGGCGAGGCCGACCGGTTGACGGCATCGATGAGCGCGGCCGTGACCGCGATAGCACTGTCGCGGGCGGGTGCGGAACTGGACAAAAAAGCCTGCCAAGACGGAATGTCGCTGTACTGCAGTGCAATAACTCCCACATCTCCGGCCATTCGCGACTCGATCCCGACCAGAGCGTCCGGGTCCACCCACCCCGATCCGGTGGGTACTGCGACCACCACCGCGCTGCGGTGCATCCCACCCGCTGCCTGCCAGCGTTTGACCAGATTCTGCGCGCGGTCGGTGACGTCGCGGGTGTCGAGTTCCCCGTAGACCCGTAGCGATGTGGATTGGGCGCCGACAGCGGTGAATTTGTGTGCCACAGACTCGCCTGCCCCCGCAGCACCGGCAGGTGACGGGGCGACCGACAGCGCGATGGCGGCAGCGAGCACTGCGCCGATCATGCGAATACGGGAAGGCAGGGCAACAGCCACGGCCACCACACCGGAGGGCGCGGCGGCCACGGCCACCCATCCGAGGTCGAGGGTTTCGGTGCCCAGAGCCCATCGCAACTCGAGTTGCCACCAGATCATCTGTACGAACATCGCAACGATGACCAGGCCCCCGGCGACGGCAGTGACCTTTCTCGCGCGCGCGGCCGGCCACGGGACGAAGCGGGACGCCAGCATGCCGATGAGGGCGCCGATGCCGGCGAAGGCCGCGAGTAGCACGCCCTGGATCAGTGATTCGCGGGGCAGCGAGCCGGGGGCCAAAGCGATTGCCGCGCCTGCTGTGGTGCCGGCCGTCACCAACGGGTGTGGCCACGTGCGTGCGTTCATGCCAGACCCACCAGAGATGCGAGCGACTCGCCACTGCGGACGAAGGTGGATGCAACGATCGCCGGGAAAGACTCCCGCGCGACCGGGGCGCCAGAGTGCTGACGCCAGGTGTTGAAGCTCAACCCCACCCGGGCGAGATCGGCGGCCCAATTGCATGCGGGATCGTCGCAGACCTCATGCATTCGCTCGGCGAGCATGGTGTCGAGTGCCACCCGAGCCCAACCGGCCAGCGGAACGCCGTTCTTGTCGGCGAGGCGCAGCAGGTCGTATCCGAAATCGTGTGTCTTGCATAGTGGTTCGAACCGGTCGGGCAACGGGATGGGTGATGAGCAGGCGCCCGCGGGATCGATCGGCATGTCATCGACCACCTCAGGCCGATAGCCCATCTCGGCCTCGAAGTCCACGGGCAGGACAGCGATCGCATCGGCGGGCCTCGGCCCTGTCAATGCCGCAATCGCCGCGCCGGCCGGGGTACGGATGTCGGCGGCCTCGGCGGGTGACATCCCCGGCGCGGAGGTGGCTGCGGCGGCGGTTGCCGGCCACAGACCCAACGCCACCACGAAGCAGATCACCAAGCTGGACAGGAAGATTCGATTGTGTACGGCTCGCATGGATTGAACGTAGGAATCGGGAGCACCCGGGCGCATCGGTCGTCGGACGCGTTGTCCGGTGGCTACAACGGGGTGCACCGGGGCTGCGCGTGCTACCTGCGGGTCGGCGCAGATCTCACTCTCAGGTATGGGGTCGGACGAGGAATGGGTGGCTACTGTCGAACCAATGAAACTGTGGACTGCTGCCGCCGACTATGTGGTCGACGAGGCCAAGAAACTGCCGATCACCGCCGACCCGGCGGTCATCGGATTCTTGAGTCGCAAGGTCAACATCTTCTTCACGCTCGTCGCACTCATCATGTACGCCATCGCGTGGCCCACTCTGGCCGTAACACATGACGTGCAGCCTGCGCTGATGCCCGTCGTCGCGGCGTTCGCGGCCCTCCCGATCATGCTGGGTTGGGCGAATCCCACACTGGGCTGGGCGATCTCGGTGGTGTCCTCGCAAGTCATCGGGCTGACCATCGATCGGCTCGACACCTGGAACTACTCCATCCAGGTGGTGCACTTCATCGAACTGGTGGTGCTCACGGTTCTCGCCTATCTCAAGGCGCCGCTACGTCTTCTGCCGGTGATCTGGCTGGTGTCGGCACTGGTGATGTTCTCGGTTGCACCGAGCGAGGCCGAGGTCGGCTGGGTGATCGGATTGGCTGTCGCCGGCATCATGTGCGTGCTGATCCGCATCATCGTGCGATCCCGTGCCCAACTCGCCCAGCAGACCAGACTGAAGGACACCGAGAAGTCGAAGAATGCGGTGCTCTCGGAACGGACCCGCATCGCTCGCGACCTCCACGACGTTGTGGCTCACCGGATGTCGGTGGTGGTGGTGCAATCACAGACCGCGAAATACCGGATCGAAGGTGTCGGCGACGCGGCTGCGGCCGAGTTCGATGCCATCGCCAACGTCGCACGCGAGGCCCTCGACGAGGTGCGCACCATGCTCGGTGTGCTTCGTCTCGAAGATGATTCGGCCGCCGATGCACTTGCACGCAACCCGAACCCGGGGTTGGCGCAGATCGACGGACTGATCTCCGCGACGAGGGGCGCGGGGATCGACGTCACGTATTACCCGGCCGTCGGCGCGGACGAGGTGGGTGACGCGTGTGCGTTGGTGGCGTACCGGATCGTGCAGGAATCGTTGGCGAACGCCACCCGTTACGCGGCGGGGTCGCAGGTGCGCGTCGATGTGTCGGTCAAGGGAACCGAACTCGCGGTGACCATTGCCAACACCGCTCCGACGGAACAACCCATCGGGCTCGATTCTGAAGGTGGACTGGGCATTCCGGGAATGATCGAGCGGGCCAAGGCTGTCGGTGGTGTGCTGTCCGCAGCGCCGCAACCCGACGGTGGGTTTGTTGTGCAGGCACGCCTGCCGATTCGGGCGCCGGGTGTGGTCGATGATTCGGGACAGTCGGGTCTGCAGTCCGGGATGGTGGAAAAGTAGGCTGTCGACGTGTCGATCACGGTCTTCATTGCGGACGATCAAGCAATGGTTCGACAGGGCTTCGGTGCCCTGCTCGCCGCACAGTCCGACATCTCGGTGGTCGGGGACGCGCCGGACGGCAAGGCCGCGGTGGCGGCGGTCCGTCAGCTCCACCCGGACGTGGTGCTGATGGATGTGCGCATGCCCGTCCTCGACGGCCTCGCAGCAGCTGAACAACTGCTCTCCGGACCGGCAAAGGTGTCCAGCAAAGTCCTGATGCTCACCACCTTCGACATCGACGACTACGTCTATCAGGCCCTGCGGATCGGTGCCTCAGGCTTCATGCTCAAAGATGCGCCGGCCGAAGAGCTGGTGCGGGCGGTCCGCGTGGTGGCAGCCGGTGACGCACTGCTCGCACCGTCGGTGACCCGTCGGCTGATCGCCGAGGTGACCAGTAGACAACGCCCTCGCCGCGCCCCGTCGAGCGAACTCTCCGGGTTGACCCCTCGCGAACGCGAGGTGCTCGAGCAGGTGGCCGAGGGCAAATCGAACGCCGAGATCGCCACCCATCTCTTTGTGGCCGAGCAGACGGTCAAGACCCATGTCAGCAACTTGCTCTCGAAGTTGCAGCTGCGCGACCGCGCGCAAGCGGTCGTCTATGCCTACGAAAACGGCGTGCGCTGAGCCGGAGCTTGCATTCGGTTGCACAATTGAAGCCAGTGGCGCCCGCAGAGCGCGTGCTGTCCGAGCAGAGATGACAGTCTGAGCACAGATGAAGAGGGAGCGGGAACACCAGATGCGCATTGGAGTGCTAACCGGTGGCGGTGACTGCCCGGGATTGAACGCGGTGATCCGGGCCGTGGTCCGGACCAGCGAGGTCCGGTACGGGTCGGCGGTGGTCGGATTCCTCGACGGCTGGCGGGGATTGCTCGAGGACCGGCGGATCCATCTCGCCGCCGACGACCGGAACGATCGGTTGCTCGCGAAGGGCGGCACCATGCTGGGTACTGCCCGCACACATCCGGACAAGCTGCGTGCCGGCCTCGACCAGATCCGGCAGACATTGGACGACAACGGCATCGACGTACTGATCCCGATCGGCGGCGAGGGCACGTTGACCGCCGCGTCCTGGCTGTCCGATGAAGGCGTCCCGGTGGTCGGGGTGCCCAAGACCATCGACAACGACATCAATTGCACCGACGTGACGTTCGGGTTCGACACCGCGCTGACCGTCGCAACCGACGCCATCGATCGTCTGCACAGCACCGCCGAGTCGCATCAGCGCGTGATGCTGGTGGAAGTGATGGGCCGCCACGCCGGCTGGATCGCGCTGCATTCGGGCATCGCGTCCGGTGCACACATGATCCTCATCCCCGAACAGCCGTTTGATGTCGAAGAGGTGTGCCGTCTGGTCAAACGCCGCTTCCAGCGCGGTGACTCGCACTTCATCTGCGTGGTCGCCGAGGGGGCCAAACCTGCCGAGGGCAGTAACTTCTCGGTGCTCAAGGGTGGACTCGACGAGTTCGGACACGAGCGGTTCACCGGGGTCGCTCAACAGCTCGCCGTCGAGATCGAGCGCCGGATCAACAAGGAAGTACGGACGACCGTGCTCGGTCACGTGCAGCGCGGTGGCAAACCGACACCTTACGACCGGGTGCTGGCCACCCGATTCGGGGTCAACGCCGCCGACGCCGCGCACAACGGGGACCACGGGATGATGGTCAGCCTCCAAGGGCCGAACATCGGATTGGTTCCCATCGGTGAGGCCACCAAAGAGCTCAAACTCGTTCCCCAGAACCGCTACGAAGACGCCGCGGCCTTCTTCGGCTGACCCCCACCCCGATGATGTGCCCTTATGGCGAGTAAAGCCCAGGTGAGCGCCGCCAAAAGGGCACATCATCGGGGGTGTGGGGGCCAGTTAAACTCGGTGCATGACCGAACTGCTCGACTACGACGATGTCATTTCCGAATTCGACCCCGTGATGGGCATGGAGGTGCATGTCGAGCTGGGCACCAACACCAAGATGTTCTGTGGCTGCCCCACCACCTTCGGTGCCGAACCGAACACCCAGGTGTGCCCCGTCTGCATCGGCTTGCCGGGCTCGCTGCCGGTGGCGAACGAGAAGGCC
This sequence comes from Williamsia sp. DF01-3, assembly GCF_023051145.1. NCBI lineage: Bacteria > Bacillati > Actinomycetota > Actinomycetes > Mycobacteriales > Nocardiaceae > Williamsia > Williamsia sp. DF01-3. The sequence continues at coordinate 3,910,376 of NZ_JALKFS010000005.1, read as the reverse complement.
ATCGAGTCGGCGATCCGCATCGGCCTGGCCCTCAATTGCTCGATCCGCCCGTCGAGCACCTTCGCTCGGAAGAACTACTTCTACCCGGATCAGCCGAAGAACTACCAGATCTCGCAGTACGACGACCCCATCGCGTACGACGGCTACCTCGACGTCGCGCTCGACGACGGCACCACCTGGCGCGTCGAGATCGAGCGGGCGCACATGGAGGAGGACACCGGCAAGTCGCTGCATGTCGGATCCACCGGTCGTATCCACGGCGCGAGCCACTCGCTGCTCGATTACAACCGCGCGGGTGTGCCACTGATCGAGATCGTGTCCAAGCCGATCGAAGGAGCGGGGGAGCGGGCACCGGAGGTCGCCCGCGCGTATGTCACCGCACTGCGTGATCTGCTGAAGTCGCTCGGTGTCTCCGACGTCCGCATGGACCAGGGCTCGATGCGCTGCGACGCCAACCTGTCGTTGATGCCCAAGGGCGCCACCGAGTTCGGTACACGCACCGAGACCAAGAACGTCAACTCACTCAAGAGCGTCGAGGTCGCGGTCCGGTACGAGATGCGGCGCCAGGGTGCGCTGCTCAAGTCCGGGGTCGACATCATCCAGGAGACCCGGCACTTCCAGGAGTCCGACGGATCCACCTCGGCCGGGCGCCGCAAGGAAACCGCAGAGGACTACCGCTATTTCCCGGAACCGGATCTGCCTCCGGTGCAACCCGATTCGGCATGGATCGAGGAACTCCGCGAGACCATCCCCGAACTACCTTGGCTGCGGCGCGCACGGATTCAGCAGGAGTGGGGTCTGTCCGACGAGGTGATGCGTGACCTGGTGAACCTCGGTGCCGTGGACCTGATCATCGCGACAGTGGAGTCCGGTGCGTCGGTGGACGCCGCGCGCGGTTGGTGGGTCTCGTTCCTGGCCCAGCAGGCGAATTCCCGGAGTACCGAGCTGGCGGATCTGCCGATCACCCCGAAGCAGGTTGCGGCCGTTGTCGCTCTCGTCGACGAGGGCAAACTCACCAACAAGCTCGCGCAGCAGGTCGTGACGGCAGTGCTCGACGGTGAGGGCGAACCCGAACAGATCATCGCTGACCGAGGTCTGGAGGTCGTGCGCGACGACTCCGCGTTGCAGAAGGCGGTCGACGAGGCGTTGACCAACAACCCCGACATCGCGGAGAAGATCCGCAGCGGCAAGGTGGCCGCCGCAGGCAAGATCGTGGGCGATGTCATGAAGGCCACACGGGGACAGGCAGATCCGGCCCGGGTCAAGGAACTGGTACTGGCCGCCTGCCAGTAGCGGTTCAGATGTTGGTGTCGGCGGGGCCCTGCGGCATCGGGATGATGATCACCCGATCGTCTGTGGGGCCGGCCGTACCGGTCTGTTTGTTCACCGTCGCGACCTGAAACAGGCCACCGGGTACAGCGGTGAGGCGTCCGAGCGACCCGTATCGCTTCTCCAGCACGGTGACCGGTTCAGCCGTGGTGGGCTTCTCCTCGGTCGGTGCCGCCAGGGCCTGAAGTCGTTGAGTCCTGGTCTGCGACACCATGATCATGCCGTTGACCGCAGCGCATCCCGCCGTTTCCGGTTTGTCGGGCCAGGTCCACAGCGTGCGCGCCACCCCGGTGGCGCTGATCAGCTGGAGGCGGTCCTCGGCGGGGGCGCGGTCGGTAAGGTACAGCGCACCGGTGGCGACGTCGGGGCACAAGGCCGGATTCGATCCCAATCCCGAGGTCAGCACCCGGGGTGGGGTGGTGCTACCCGATGCCAGGTCCGTGACCGACAGAATCTTGCCCGCCAGGGATGCCGGGTCCGAGGCCGCTTGTGGATCGCCTGCGTCGCCGGTGGCCACCAGCAGTTCGGTCGGACTCTTGAAATAGATGGTTCCCATGTTCCCGACCGGGCCCTTCGGGATACCGACGAGGATCGGCTTGGGCACGTCATTCGGGGCCAGCCGGACAACCCGGTTGTCGGTGGGGGTGGTGATGTAGGCGTAGAGCAATTGATCCTGCGCGAAATCCGGGGAGAACGCGAAGTCCAGCAGGCCGCCGTCGCCGGAGGCATCGACCTCGAACGAGGCCACGTCCTGAGTTGGGCCGCCGCGCTTGGTGCGCACGATCTTTCCCGTGGTGCGTTGCGCGACCACGGTCGCCGTCGCGTCGGCATTTCCTGGGAGCACGCCGCTGGTGGTGTCGAGACACGTGGCGATGACGGTCGGGTCGGGGTCTGGGCACGGACCCGTCGGAGCGCCCGGATCGGTCGGCGGCGGACTGCTCGGTGTCTGTTCCTGCTGCTGCAACGGCGGGTTGGGGTTGGTGGAGAACTGGCCGGCGTCGCGGTTGCGGTCCTGCTCGGCGAAGCCGTCGGCACATCCGGTCACCACGGTGGCTGCCGCCACCAGCATGATCACGATCCGTGCGATCGCAGACCCGTGGTGCATTGTCATGGCGTCCACCCTACTGATCGGGCGCGCCCGGCCCGGCGAACACTTGGGTTGCCCGGTGAGCCTCTAAGGTCGAACTGTGACCGAACGAGATCCTGACGGCCAGGGGTCGAGCCCCTACGACGAGCCCACCGAACAGATCGGAGTGCCGCAGCGTGCGGCGCGCGACCCGCAGGCGACCCGGCCGGAGGGCGATACCGGCGCCTATGGCTACGCGCCCTACCGCTCTCCTCGCTCCGGTGAAAGTGGTCAGTTCGCCCAGGACGAGGCGGAACTGGAAGAGACCGAGCAGATCCCGACCATGCGCAAGCAGCCTGCCGGCGCGACGCCGGCCGGTGGTCAGGCAGTCGACGACGATCTGTCCCGTCAGGACACCGATGTGGTGGCCAGGCCCGCTGCAGCGGCGCCCTCCACCGCGACAACCCGGATTCCGACGGCGGGTGTGGACCGGGACGACTTCCATCGTCAGCACGGTCCGCAGCCGCGATACGACGACGATGACGACTTCGCGACCCGCGGCCCGGCTGAGCCCGAACCCGTCGGTCCGGTGGTCACCGAGGCGCCCGTGCGGCGTGGGACCACCGATCTGGGATTGCTGATCCTGCGGGTGGGTGTCGGCCTGATCGCGATGGCCCATGGCAGCCAGAAACTGTTCGGGTGGTGGAACGGCCCCCGGCTCAGCGGCTTCGAGGACTACCTCGTCAACTCGGCGAACACCAACATCGGGTTCAACCCGGATGCCGCCAAATGGCTTGCCGTGCTGGGCGCACTCTCGGAGACCATCGGCGGGTTGATGCTGGTGCTCGGACTGCTGACCCCCATCGCGGGCGCGGCGGTCCTGGGCGTCATGGTTGTCGCCGCGCTGTTCAAGTCGACCCTCGCGGGCGGCGTGTGGTTCTTCGCCGTCGACCCCGACTTCACCAACAAGGGCATCGAGTACGAACTGTTCCTCGGTCTGGCGGCCGCGGTGATCATCTTGACCGGGCCCGGCCGTATCTCTCTCGACTTCAACCGGGGCTGGGCCACCCGGCCGTTCATCGGATCGGTCGCCTGGCTTGTTGTCGGCATCGCCGCACCGGTGGCGATCTGGTTCCTGTTCAACGGAACCAACCCGTTCGAATCGCCGGGTAACCCCGCCCAGTAGTCGGGCCCCTCGCAACTTCGCCAACTTCGTCGCCGTGGCGGGCCGCCGGGGGCATATGTCCCTCGGCGGCCTCGCAACGGGCCGATCTCAGGGCCGATCGAGACCGGTCAATCGACCTGGCGGACCGCACCCTTGTCGGCTGACGTGGCGAGCTTGGCGTACGCGCGCAGCGCGGTGGTCACCTTCCGATCGCGGGCTTGCATCGGCTGCCACGGGCGTTCGGATGCGTTCATCTTTGCTCGGCGATCGGCGAGGACCTCGTCGTCGACGAGCACCTCCAGCTTGCGGGTCTTCACGTCGATCAGGACCTGGTCACCGTCCTCGATGAGTCCGATGACACCACCCGCAGCCGCTTCCGGCGAGATGTGGCCGACCGACAGGCCCGAGGAACCACCCGAGAAACGCCCGTCGGTGATGAGCGCACACTTCTTGCCCATGCCCGTGCCCTTCATGAAGGCAGTGGGATGCAGCATCTCTTGCATGCCGGGCCCTCCAGCAGGACCTTCGTACCGCACCACCAACACTTCGCCGGCCTGAATGGTCTTGCTCAGGATGACCTGGACGGCTTCGTCCTGGGACTCGACCACGCGAGCCGGGCCCTGGAAGTGCCACAGTTCCTCGTCGATGCCGGCCGTCTTGAGTACCGCGCCGTCCTCGGCGAGATTGCCGCGCAGCACGCACAACCCGCCTTCGATCGTGTAGGCGTGCTCGATGTCGCGGATGCATCCGCCGGCAGCATCGGTGTCGAGAGAGCTCCATCGATTCGCAGTCGAGAACGGTGTGGTGGTGCGAACGCCACCGGGGGCGGCGTGGAACAGCTCGAAGGCCTCGTCGGTTGCCTTGCCGCCGCGGATGTCCCAGTCGTCGAGGAAGGCAGCCATCGTCGGCGAATGAACCGTGCTGGTGGTGTCGTCGAGCAGTCCTGCCCGACGGAGCTCGCCCAGGATGGCGGCGATTCCGCCGGCCCTGTGCACGTCTTCCATGTGGTAGTCCGAGTTGGGCGACACCTTCGACAAGCAGGGCACCCGCCGGCTGATCTCATCGATGACCGTGAGATCGAAGTCGCGGACCTCGCCTTCCTGGGCGGCAGCCAATACGTGCAGAACGGTGTTCGTCGAGCCGCCCATGGCCACGTCGAGCGCCATGGCGTTGCGGAATGCACTGGGAGTCGCGATGTTCCGGGGGAGCACCGACTCGTCATCGTCCCGGTAGTACCGCAGCGCCGCCTCGACGATCACCTGTCCGGCCTTGCTGAACAGACTGCGGCGCGCTTCGTGGGTCGCGAGGGTGGAACCGTTGCCCGGCAGGGCCAGCCCCAGCGCCTCGGTGAGGCAGTTCATGGAGTTGGCCGTGAACATGCCCGAGCACGATCCGCAGGTCGGGCACGCGGCGAGTTCGACCTCTCGGAGCGCGGCATCGTCGACGGCGTCGTTGGCAGAGGCCGAGATCGACGTGATCAGGTCTGACGAGGGATGCACCGTGTCTCCGACGACAACTGCCTTGCCGGCCTCCATCGGGCCGCCCGAGACGAAGACGGTGGGGATGTCGAGCCGCATGGCCGCATTCAGCATTCCCGGGGTGATCTTGTCGCAGTTGGAGATACAGACCAGCGCGTCGGCAGTGTGGGCGTTGACCATGTACTCCACCGAATCGGCGATGATCTCCCGGCTGGGCAGCGAGTAGAGCATGCCGTCGTGGCCCATCGCGATACCGTCGTCGACAGCGATGGTGTGGAACTCCCTCGGCACGCCTCCCGCAGCACGAACAGCGTCTGCCACGATCTCGCCCACGTCCTTGAGGTGCACATGGCCGGGTACGAACTGGGTGTACGAATTGGCAATGGCCACAATCGGTTTGCCGAAATCGTCGTCAGTCATCCCGGTGGCGCGCCAGAGCGAGCGGGCGCCCGACGCATTACGTCCGACAGTGGTGGTGCGTGACCTCAAATTCGGCATGGCTGCAGATTCCTCGATTGCTCGACCAGATCCGGCCGGGCTGCGGCACGGAATAGTTGCGCGGTCAACCGTACTCCGGTGCGCGCGGCCGCATTTGCGCGGCCGTACGGATTCAGCAGCACTCAGTCCGTGTTTCGGCCCACCAGGTTTCGGCGCACGCGGAGTAGACGCGGACCATCCCAACGCTGATCATCTCGACGCGGACGGGCCGGCGGAGGGCCCTCCAGGACTCAGGTGGCTGTACCCTCGCCCGGTTTGGTGCCGGACTCTCCATCGTTGTCGGAGATGGTGTCATCGGTCGACGAGGTCGGCTCGGGTGTGGGCTCCTCGACCTCTGCTATCCGTTCCTGCTCGGGGCTGTCGATCGCGTAGGGGTCGGGTATGCGTCCGCGGCTGGCCGCCGACAGGCGGGGAGGTCACGGAAGGTGATGGCGGGCAGCACGAGTTTGGACTTGTCGGTCCGGACCGCACGCACAGCGCCCCACTTGGGGAACTGCAGTCCGGCGATCTGGTCCCATGTTGCCGAACGGCGACCCCGCAGACTCACGGCGGTGACCCCGTCCTCGGTGACGATGGTGCGCAGCCGATGGATCCACAGGGCCAGCAGGATCGGGACCACCAGGGTCCAGCCGAGGTAGCGCAACGATGCGCCCGCCAGGGCCAGCGACGTCACCGCCATCATGAACGCGGCAAAGTAGGCGACCGGAGTGATGCGGAACACCGCGGGCAGCTCGATTGATTCGGTCTCGGACACCGAGACATTGTGGCATCCCCGAAGACGCAGACGGAATCGGCGATGGACACGACCCCGCGGCCTGGTCGTCGAGCCGATCCCACGATGTGGGATCGGATCTCAAGGAGTTTGACTCACTGCATCCGCAGTTCTAGCCTGGCTAACTGTGATGCAAAAACAGATTCTCGTACTCGGCCGGCGCGTCATCGCCTGACCGGGTATCTCCCACGAGTACTCACAAAGCATCGACGCGCCACCCTCGCACAGCAACGGCTGTCGGGGGTTTTTTGTTGTCCACCGACGCATACGGCCCAGGGCCGTGGTGTCCGAACAGAGGGAAGGTGCAGTGAGCGCACCAGCAGCACGCACCCAGCCGGGGTCCCACCCCGGTGGTCAGACAACGCAGCAGGCCAAGGGGCCCGTCGCCCCGCGGCGTACGCCAGGGAATGGTTCGCCGGTAGCCCCGTCCGCAACCGGTCCCCGTCGAACGGTGGCACCGGAGCGGGTCAGTGGTGCCAAGGCAGTAGTGCGCGCCCTCGAGGAACTCGGCGTCGATGCGGTCTTCGGCATTCCCGGCGGAGCGGTCCTCCCGGTCTACGACCCACTGTTCGACTCCAAGCAGGTCCGCCACGTCCTGGTTCGGCACGAGCAGGGGGCCGGCCACGCCGCCACCGGTTACGCGCAGGCCACCGGACGCGTCGGGGTGTGCATGGCGACCTCCGGTCCCGGTGCCACCAACCTGGTCACGCCCCTGGCCGATGCGCAGATGGACTCGGTGCCCATCGTCGCGATCACCGGGCAGGTCGGCCGTGCGCTGATCGGTACCGACGCCTTCCAGGAAGCTGACATCTCCGGCATCACCATGCCGATCACGAAGCACAACTTCTTGGTCAACAGTGGTGCGGAGATCGCGAAGGTGATGGCCGAAGCTTTCCACATCGCCGAAAGTGGCCGTCCCGGAGCAGTTCTCGTCGACATCCCCAAAGATGTGCTGCAGGCCCAGACCACGTTCTCGTGGCCGCCGCAGCTCGATCTGCCCGGCTACCGTCCTGTCACCAAGCCTCACGGCAAACAGGTGCGGGAAGCCGCCAGGCTGATCGCGTCGTCGCGTTCACCCGTGCTCTACGTCGGTGGCGGGGTCATCAAGTCCGATTCCTCCGCTGAGCTGCTCGAGCTGGCCGAATTGACCGGTATTCCCGTGGTCACCACCCTCATGGCCCGCGGCGCGTTCCCCGACAGCCACAAGCTGCACCTCGGAATGCCCGGAATGCACGGAACGGTTGCCGCGGTCGCGGCCCTTCAGCGCAGCGACCTGCTGATCACCCTCGGCGCTCGCTTCGACGACCGTGTCACCGGCGCGCTCGATTCGTTCGCTCCCGACGCCAAGGTCATCCACGCCGACATCGACCCTGCCGAGATCGGCAAGAACCGGCACGCGGACGTGCCGATCGTCGGGGATTGTCGTGCGGTGATCACAGAGCTGACCGAGGCCATTCGTGACGAGCGGGCGACCACCGCGGCTGCGCCGGACCTGAGCACCTGGTGGAGCTACCTCGACGGGATCCGCCGCACCTACCCGTTGAGCTACGACCGCCCGGCCGACGGCTCGATGTCGCCGGAGTTCGTGATCTCGGCGATCGGCAAGACCGCCGGCCCGGACGCGATCTACTGCGCGGGTGTCGGACAACACCAGATGTGGGCCGCACAGTTCGTCTCGTACGAGAAGCCGCGTACGTGGCTGAACTCGGGCGGACTGGGCACCATGGGTTACGCCGTCCCGGCTGCCATGGGCGCCAAGCTCGGTATGCCCGACACCGAGGTGTGGGCCATCGACGGCGACGGCTGTTTCCAGATGACCAATCAGGAACTGGCCACCTGCGCCATCGAGGGCATCCCCATCAAGGTCGCCGTCATCAACAACGGCAATCTGGGCATGGTTCGGCAGTGGCAGACCCTCTTCTACGAAGAGCGGTACTCCAACACCAATCTCTCGACTCACCATTCCGAGTCGTCGGTGCGGATCCCGGACTTCCTGAAGCTCGCCGAAGCACTCGGCTGTGTCGGATTGCGTTGTGAGCGCGAGGAAGACGTCGATGCCGTGCTCGCCGAGGCGCGTGCGATCAACGATCGTCCGGTGGTCATCGACTTCGTCGTCGGTGCCGACGCCCAGGTGTGGCCCATGGTCGCCGCGGGCACCGGCAACGACGAGATCATGGCGGCCCGCGGAATCCGGCCGTTGTTCGACGACGACGAGGCCGCATCCACCGAACCCGCCGAGATCCACCGGACGATGGCCGGCGGAGACATCGCCGGCGTCGAATCGGTGCAGACCACCCGGATCAGTGACGAGAAAGACGAGACGAAATGACGACGCATCACACCCTCAGCGTGCTCGTCGAGGACCGTCCAGGTGTCCTGGCCCGCGTTTCGGCTCTGTTCTCGCGCCGCGGGTTCAACATCGAGTCCCTCGCCGTGGGAGCCACCGAACTCAAAGGTGTCTCGCGGATGACCATCATGGTCGCGGTCGAGGATTTCCCTCTCGAGCAGGTCACCAAGCAGCTCAACAAGCTGATCAACGTGATCAAGATCGTCGAGCAGGACCCGGACACCTCCGTGGCCCGCGAGCTCATGATGATCAAGGTGCGCTCGGATGCGTCGGCGCGCGGAGAGGTGATCGAAGTGGTCAACCTGTTCCGGGCGAAGGTCATCGACGTGTCGCCGGAATCGATCACCGTCGAGGCGACCGGTACTCCCGACAAGCTCGAGGCACTGCTGAAAATGCTTGATCCGTATGGAATCCGCGAGATCGCCCAGTCGGGCATCGTCGCGCTCGGTCGAGGTCCGAAGAGCATGTCGGCGGCACGCTGAGGCGTTCGCCGGAATGCGGTCGGCCCGTCCCGGGCCGAGTTCGTCACCACACCAGAAGTTCGAGTCGAATAAAGAACTAGTCCCTGGCCAATGAGGGCCGGGGGATCACCGAAGAAGGGAAAACCAAGTGGCAGTCGAGATGTTCTACGACGACGATGCCGACCTGTCGATCATCCAGGGCCGTAAAGTTGCGGTCATCGGATACGGCAGCCAGGGACACGCTCACTCGCTGAGCCTGCGTGATTCCGGCGTCGAGGTCGTGATCGGCCTGCGCGAGGGCAGCGCTTCGCGCGCCAAGGCCGAGGAGCAGGGCCTCAAGGTCCTGACCGCGTCCGAGGCCGCCGCCTGGGCCGACGTCATCATGGTGCTCGCCCCGGACACCTCACAGGCGAAGATCTTCAAAGATGAGATCGAGCCCAACCTCAACGACGGCGACGCGCTGTTCTTCGGCCACGGCCTCAACATCCACTTCGACCTGATCGAGCCGGCTGACAACATCACCGTCGGCATGGTCGCCCCCAAGGGTCCGGGCCACCTCGTGCGTCGGCAGTACGTCGACGGCAAGGGTGTGCCCTGCCTCATCGCGGTCGATCAGGATCCCAAGGGCAACGGCGAGGCCCTGGCCCTGAGCTACGCCGCTGCGATCGGTGGAGCCCGCGCGGGTGTCATCAAGACCACGTTCAAAGAAGAGACCGAAACCGACCTCTTCGGCGAGCAGGCCGTGCTCTGCGGCGGCACCGAGGAACTGGTCAAGATCGGTTTCGAGGTGATGGTCGAAGCCGGCTACGCGCCCGAGATGGCGTACTTCGAGGTGCTGCACGAGCTCAAGCTCATCGTCGACCTCATGTACGAAGGCGGCATCGCCCGCATGAACTACTCGGTCTCCGACACCGCCGAGTTCGGTGGCTACGTCTCCGGTCCCCGCGTCATCGACTCGGGTACCAAAGAGCGTATGCAGGGCATCCTCAAGGACATCCAGGACGGCACCTTCGTCAAGCGTCTCGTCGCCAACGTCGAGGGCGGCAACAAAGAGCTCGAAGGCCTGCGCAAGCAGAACGCCGAACACCCCATCGAGGTCACCGGCCAGAAGCTGCGTGACCTGATGAGCTGGGTTGATCGTCCGATCACCGAAACTGCCTGATACGCAGTAGTTTTCACAACAAGCCCCGGGCCACTTTGGACCGGGGCTTGTTTGTTGTGGTTGCGTTTGTTGTTGTGGTTGCGTTTGTTCTTCGTCTCACCAACTGTGTTTTTGGCTCGCTGGCGCTCGCGGGCAGGCGGCCTTTCTCGCGTCGTCTTCCCTCGTCGACTCAGTCGCTGCGCTCCCTCGCTCCTCAGTCCAGACAACGCGGGCCGCCTGCGTTGCGGCCGGGTTCGGAGTGGGTAAACAGGCTCAGAACACTCTGAAACCCTCAACCCCCCGCTTGGGCATGTCATCGAGGAGCGCCTTGATGTTGGTGCCGGTCTCCGGACCGATGCACCCTACGAAGTAGTAGGCGTTGACCATGCCGATGAGCCTGTCGCCGACTACGACGGGGCTTCCGGAATCGCCTTCGACAACGCAGATCTGGCTGATGTGTTCGGTGCCGTTGGAGAACCAGGTGATGCCACAGGTGTTGCCGGTGGTGCGGCCTTCTTTGCAGGCGATGCTGCCGACTGCCGGGGGAGTGGTCTGGACGCCGCGGATGGTGACACTGCCGACCGTGCGGGTGGGGGTCACCTTGGTGTTGTCGAACTTGATGATGGCGTAATCGAGTTTGTGGTTGGAGAACGCGATGCGGCCGAGTAGACCGCGGTTCTGGAACTGTTCGGAGATGACCCGCTGGCCGCCCTCGCCGCAGTGTGCCGCCGTCAGTCCGTAGAGGTCGCCCCGGTTGTCGGTGCCGATGGTGGTGAGGGTGCACGCCGCTGCGGTGTTGCCCCCGGTGAGGATGAGGATTCCCGACCCGCCTCCGAGGGTGACCTTGGCGGGATCCGCGCTCGCCGTGCCGGCCCCCACCAGCACGAGTGCGGCCATTGCGATCGCAGCGCAGACGGCGAGCAGTTTCCTCAACATTTCGATTCCCCAATCGTGTGTGCGGGCCACCTGAGCGCCCCCCGCCCGGATGCAATATAACCGTAACGCAAGTCACACGGAGCTAGATTGCCTGCACGCGAATGAAGATTCTTTAATCACGCAGGTCGGATGCTTGTCGGTCTACCCACCCGCGGGAAATCCGCAGGAGAGGGCCTCTAAGCTGATCGCTGGAGTTGCCAACTGAGTTTGCTCCCGGTAGAGCACCGGGCGCGGCCCGACACCAGGAGAAAATCACCGTGAGTCCCACCGGCCGCCCAGTCGTCCTGATCGCCGACAAATTGGCCCAGTCCACCGTTACTGCACTGGGTGAGGATGTCGAGGTGCGCTGGGTCGACGGCCCGGATCGTCCCAAATTGCTCGAAGCCGTCAAGGACGCCGATGCGATCCTGGTCCGATCGGCCACTCAGGTTGATGCCGAGGTCCTGGCTGCCGGACCCAATCTGAAGATCGTCGCCCGCGCCGGAGTGGGCCTGGACAACGTGGACGTGCCGGCTGCCACCGAACGCGGGGTCATGGTCGTCAATGCGCCGACCTCGAACATCCACACCGCCGCAGAGCACGCCGTCAGCCTGCTGCTGTCCGCGGCCCGCCAGATCCCCGCAGCCGATGCGACGCTGCGTCAGCACGAATGGAAGCGGTCGAGCTTCAACGGCGTGGAGATCTTCGGCAAAACCGTCGGTGTCGTCGGGCTCGGCCGGATCGGGCAGCTGTTCGCGCAGCGCCTCGCGGCCTTCGAGACCAACATCATCGCGTACGACCCCTACGTGTCCCCGGCTCGCGCCGCGCAGCTCGGCATCGAACTCGTCAGCCTCGATGAACTCCTCGAGCGTGCCGACATGTTCTCGGTGCACCTGCCCAAGACGCCGGAAACCCTCGGGCTGATCGGCGCCGAGCAGCTGGCCCGTACCAAGAAGGGCGTCATCGTGGTCAATGCCGCCCGTGGCGGTCTGATCGACGAGCAGGCTCTCGCCGACGCCATCGCGTCCGGTCAGGTCTTCGCTGCCGGGCTCGACGTGTACGCCACCGAGCCGTGCACCGATTCGCCGCTTTTCGAGCTGCCGCAGGTTGTCGTCACCCCGCACCTCGGTGCGTCCACCTCGGAGGCCCAGGACCGCGCGGGCACCGACGTCGCCAAGAGTGTTCGGTTGGCCCTCGCCGCCATTTCGTTCCCGACGCAGTCAACATCACGGGCGGGTCTGTGGACGATGAGGTCGCGCCGTGGCTCGAACTCGTCCGCAAGCTCGGCGTCCTCGTCGGCGCGTTGTCCGGTCAGGTTCCGGCCAACCTCACCGTCGACGTGCGCGGCGAGATCGCCGTCAAGAACGTGGACGTCCTCGGACTGTCCGCGCTGCGCGGGTTGTTCTCGGCGGTCATCGAGGAGCCGGTCACATTCGTGAACGCTCCGGCTCTGGCAGCGGAGCGCGGCGTGACCTCCGAGGTCACCACCGCGTCCGAGAGCCCGAACCACCGGAACCTGGTCGACCTGCGCGCTGTGTTCGGCGACGGCACCGTGCTGAACGTGGCTGGCACCCTCTCGGGTCCGGCCGAGGTCGAGAAGGTCGTGAACATCAACGGCCGCAACTTCGATCTGCGTGCCGAAGGCCGCAACCTCGTTGTCGCCTACGGCGACAAGCCCGGATCGCTCGGCAAGATCGGCACGCTGCTGGGTAACGCCGGTATCGACATCCAGGCTGCCGGCCTCTCCCAGGACGCCGAGGGTGAAGGCGCAACCATCCTGCTCCGTGTCAGCCAGGAAGTTCCGGCAGCTGTTGTCGAGGCCATCGGCGAGGCCGTCGACGCCACCCTCATCGAGCAGGTGGACCTGTCGTGAAGCTGGCTGTCATCGCGGGAGACGGCATCGGACCCGAGGTCGTCGGGCAGGCGCTGGACGTTCTCGATCAGGTGCTTCCGGGGGTCGAGAAGACGGAGTTCGACCTCGGCGCCCAGCGCTACCACCGCACGGGCGAACTGCTCACGGACAGCGACCTCGCCGCCATCCGCGAACACGACGCGATCCTGCTGGGTGCGATCGGGGACCCGTCGGTGACGCCGGGCATCCTCGAGCGCGGGCTGCTGCTGAAGATGCGATTTGCTCTCGATCACCACGTGAACCTGCGCCCCAGCAAGCTGTTCCCGGGCGTGCGTTCGCCGCTGGCCGGAAATCCTGACATCGACTTCGTGGTGGTACGTGAGGGCACCGAGGGTCCGTACACCGGAAACGGTGGCGCGATCCGCGTGGGTACCCCCAACGAGGTCGCCACCGAGGTCAGTGTCAACACTCGCTTCGGCGTCGAACGTGTTGTCCGAGATGCTTTCTCGCGTGCGCAGGCACGCCGCAAGCACCTCACCCTGATCCACAAGACAAACGTGCTGACCTTCGCCGGGTCACTGTGGAAGCGCACCGTCGACGAGGTCGCGGCCGAGTTCCCGGAAGTGACGGTCGATTACAACCACATCGACGCGGCAACCATCTACATGGTCACCAACCCGTCGCGCTACGACGTCATCGTCACCGACAACTTGTTCGGCGACATCATCACCGACATCGCCGCGGCGGTCAGTGGCGGTATCGGTCTGGCGGCGTCCGGCAACATCGATGCCACTGGTACCAACCCGTCGATGTTCGAGCCGGTTCACGGCAGCGCACCCGACATCGCCGGGCAGGGCAAGGCCGATCCGACGGCTGCCATCTTGTCCGTGGGACTGCTGCTGCGTCATCTCGGTCATGACGCCGAAGCCGACCGCATCGACCAAGCGGTCGCTGCCGACCTCGCGGGCCGCGGCGATCAGCCGGTGACCACCGACGAGGTCGGGACCCGGATCAAGGCTGCACTCGGCTGAATCGAGTACCTCCGAAAGTCCGCTCCACCTACTTCTGTTCGCTCCCGTCGCAAGCGGTGCGAACGAAAGTAGGTGGAGCGGATTTGTTTGGTGGCTCTTCGTCGGCCGGGACCAAGCCGATCGCGATGGCCGGCGCGGCCGCGGAGATCAAGAAGGCCGCCGGATAGCCGAAGGCGCCGATCGCCATTCCGAACAGGGGAGTGGATCCAGCCATCCAGAGATACTGGCCGGTGTTCTGGATCGCGAGTCCACGCCCGCTCCACCCGGGGCCCGCGAATTCGGCGATGGCGGTGAAGGCCAACCCGTTGTCCGCCACGGTGATCACGCTCGCGACCACCATGACGATGGCTGCGGTCGGGCTGTCGAGCCAGTCCGTGAACGCGAGCAAGCCGACCGAGGCAGCCGCGCCGACGGCGATCAGCCGAATGGGTTTGGTGCGCGACCCCCACGAGTCCGACCACCGCCCGGCGGCGATACGGCCGAATGCGCCGAGTACCTGGCTGATCGTCACCAGTATCCCGGCGCTGAGGGCTGACCATTCGTGTTGCACGATGAGCCACGCCGGGACGAAGGTCCACAACATCCCCTGCGGGATCGACAGCAGGATGCTGACGCCGTGTACTCGCGGCAGAAAACTGCTCCCACGATAGGGATTCGGGGACTCGACCGCGGATCCGTCGGCTTTGGTCTCACGGGGTGGGTCTGCGATGACTACTGCCACGAATACGGCCGCCAATGTTGTGACCACCAGAGGAACAGCCAAACCCGCGGTGACGTCGAAGGTTTCGGCCAGCACCGGGATCGTCAACGCGCAGACCCCGATGCCCAACGGCTGCGCCATCTGCCGGACCCCCATCGCGGTGCCCCGGCGATCGGGAGGAAACCATCCGACGACGATGCGCCCGCCGGCGCCGTTGGTCGCCGCCGAAGTGATTCCCGCGACCAGTAGGCACGCGCCGAGGATCACGGTCGGCGCTTCCAAAGCGTTGGCCAGGCAGGCGGATCCGGTTGCCGCGACGGTCAACGTCAGCGACAGCAGCAAGATGCGACGTTCACCGAAGCGGTCCAGCGCAACGCCCCAGGCGATGGTCGCGAGCAGCAGGCCGACCATGGGGACCGCGGCAAGGGTCGAGGCGGCCGTCAGCGACATTCCCTCGGACCGGTGCAGCTCTGGGATCAGGAAAGCTATCCCGCTGACCACGCACGTGGTTGCCATTGCTGCCGTCAGTGAAGCGGCGAGCATCGCCCGACGTCTGGTTTCCGTAGGCACCGCACACCTCCATCGATCTCAATATATGAAACTGATCGTCCACATTCTAAAACACTTAGGGAATGCAACCAACCCGGCTCCCGCCCTGTGAGACGGCGCCGGTGCGATAGTGTGGCGACCATGCGTCTAGGTCGAATTGCGAGCCCCGACGGGGTTGCCTTTGTCAGTATCGAGGGAGAAGGCGGT
This sequence comes from Williamsia sp. DF01-3, assembly GCF_023051145.1. Lineage (NCBI taxonomy): Bacteria > Bacillati > Actinomycetota > Actinomycetes > Mycobacteriales > Nocardiaceae > Williamsia > Williamsia sp. DF01-3. The sequence goes on along the minus strand of NZ_JALKFS010000005.1, from coordinate 3,894,865 downwards.
GATGCCACCGCCCGCGAGATCGCCGAGCATCCCTTCGGCACACCCACGTTCACGGGCCGCAGCTGGCAACTGGCCGACACCAGGCTGTTGGCGCCCATCCTCGCCAGCAAGGTGATCTGCATCGGTAAGAACTACGCCGCGCATGCTGCCGAGATGGAATCGGACGTGCCGCAGAACCCGGTCATCTTCATCAAGCCGAACACGTCGATCATCGGTCCCCAGGTGCCCATTCTGCGACCCAAGTCGTCGGAGCGGGTCGACTACGAGGGCGAGCTGGCCGTTGTCATCGGGCGACCGTGCCGTGATGTGAAGGCCTCTGCCGCCAAAGACGTCATCCTCGGCTACACGGTCGGCAACGATGTGACTGCTCGCGATCAGCAGAAGGCCGACGGTCAGTGGACCCGCGGTAAGGGGCACGACACATTCTGTCCTCTCGGCCCATGGATCGAAACCGAGCTCGACCCAAGCGATCTCGAGATCCGCACAGAACTCGACGGCGAGGTGAAGCAGCGCAGTCGGACCAGTCTGATGCTCCACGACGTGGGTGAGATCGTGGAGTGGATCAGCGCGGTGATGACCCTGCTCCCGGGCGACGTCATCCTGACTGGCACCCCAGAAGGTATCGGCCCCATGAACGCCGGCCAGACGGTGAGTGTGACGGTCGAGGGCATCGGAACCCTCACCAATCCGATCGCCGATCGGGGCAAGTGACATGCGGCCGCAACCCAAGACCGCTCAGGTCAACGGAATTCAGCTGAGTTTTGAAGACGCGGGGACCGGTCCTCTGGTCGTGATGGTGATGGGGACGGGTAGCCCCGGCCGGGTGTGGAAGGCGCACCAGCAGCCGGCGTTGGTCAAGGCCGGCTACCGGGTCATCACCTTCGACAATCGCGGGATCTCGCCGTCGAGCGAGTGCCCCGGTGGGTTCACCCTCGCCGACATGGTGGCCGACACCGCGGCACTGATCGAGTTCATCGGTGCGGGCCCGGCCGCGGTGATCGGCACCTCGCTGGGAGCGAAGATCACCCAGGAGTTGGCGCTGGCTCGTCCCGAACTCGTCAAGTGCGCGGCGATGATCGCCACGTACGGCCGCAGCGGGCCTCTCCAGGAGGCGATCTCAGAGGGTGAGCGTGCCCTGTATGACCAGGGCATCACGCTCCCGCCGCGTTATCACGCCGCGATCACCGCGCACCTGAACCTGTCGCGGCACACACTCGACGACGACGCCGCGGTCCGGGATTGGCTGGACGTCATCGAATTCTCGGGTCAATCCAACACCGCGGGAGTTCGTGCGCAACTGGCGTTGCACGACGGCGAGAGCGACCGGCTGTCGGCCTATGCGGCCATCAACACGCCTTCTCTCGTGGTCGGCTTCGCCGACGATCGGACGTTGCCACCTCACCTTGCGCGCGAGGTAGCCGACGCGATCGGCAGTGCCGAGTACCGCGTTGTCGAGAAGGCCGGACACTACGGGTATCTCGAGCAACCCGACGAGGTGAACTCATTGCTGATCGGGTTCCTCGACCAGCACGCCCGCTGAGCCACGACCGGGCGAGGGCGGCCGGCGGTCAGCGATAGCCTGGGGACATGAGTGATTCGCAGGTCCGCGTCCGTTTCTGTCCATCACCGACCGGCACCCCCCACGTCGGTCTGGTGCGCACCGCGCTGTTCAACTTCGTCCACGCGCGGCACACCGGCGGCACCTTCGTGTTCCGGATCGAGGACACCGACGCGGCGCGAGACAGCGAGGAGTCGTATCAGTCCCTGCTCGACGCCCTTCGCTGGCTCGGGCTCGAGTGGGACGAGGGCCCCGAGGTCGGTGGCCCGTACGAGCCGTACCGTCAGTCGCTGCGCAAGGCACAGCATCTCGACGTGGTGGCCAAGCTGCTCGAGGCCGGCGAAGCGTATGAGGCCTTCTCGACGGCCGACGAGGTCGAGGCCCGCCACAAGGCGGCCGGCCGCGACCCGAAGCTGGGTTACGACAACTTCGACCGCACTCTGACCGATGAGCAGAAGCAGGCCTACCGCGACGAGGGCCGAACCTCGGTGGTGCGTTTGCCGATGCCCGACCGCGACATCGAGTGGGACGATCTCGTGCGCGGCCGCACGGTGATCCGGGCGGGCACGGTCCCCGACTTCGCCTTGACGCGCGGCAACGGTGATCCGTTGTACACGTTGGTCAATCCGGTCGACGATGCCTTGATGAACATCACCCACGTACTGCGGGGCGAGGATCTGCTGTCGTCCACGCCTCGCCAGATCGCGCTGTACGAGGCGCTCACACGGATCGGAATCGCAAAGGGCACACCGGAATTCGGTCACCTTCCGTTTGTGATGGGCGAAGGCAACAAGAAGCTGTCGAAGCGCGACCCGGAATCGAGTCTGTTCCACCACCGCGACCGGGGATTCATCCCCGAGGGGCTGCTGAATTACCTGGCGCTACTCGGCTGGGGCATCGCCGACGATCACGACATCTTCACCCTCGACGAGATGATCGCGGCGTTCGACATCCGTCAGGTCAACTCCAACCCGGCCCGGTTCGATCAGAAGAAGGCCGACGCGATCAACGCCGAGCACATTCGACGCTTGGCTCCGGACGACTTCGCCGGCCGGCTGCGCAGGTACCTGGTCTCCGCTGGGCTGCTGACCCAGCCGGTGGACGACAAACAGTTCACCGTGGTCGCCGATCTGGTGCAGACCCGCATCCAGGTTCTCGGTGACGCATGGGGCTTGATCGCGTTTCTCTATGTTCCCGACAACGAGTTCGCCATCGACGAGACGGCTGCGCGCAAAAATCTGGGAGCCGACGCCGGGCCGGTGCTCGACGCCACCATCGCCGCCCTGAGCGCTCTGGACGAGTGGACCACCCCCGCGATCGAGGCGGCCCTCAAAGATGCGCTGGTGGACAAGCTGGAGCTCAAGCCGCGCAAGGCGTTCGGCCCGGTGCGGGTGGCGGTGACCGGATCCCACATCAGCCCGCCACTGTTCGAGTCGCTCGAGCTGCTCGGCGAGGCGCGCAGTCTCGAACGTTTGCGGCAGGCCCGGGCAAACTTCTGCTGAAAACCCGTTCTGAGCTGGCGATTGTAGGTTCTGGCGGGGGGTTTGATACCCTTCTTTTCGGCGCTTTTCCGGCGGTCACAAGCGGCTTGGAAAGCACCCATTGGGGTATGGTGTAATTGGCAACACAGCGGTTTCTGGTACCGCCATTCTAGGTTCGAGTCCTGGTACCCCAGCGTTCACAGCGCAGCTGTGACAGTTCTGGCCCCGTCGTCTAGCGGCCTAGGACGCCGCCCTCTCAAGGCGGTAGCGCGGGTTCGAATCCCGTCGGGGCTACAACAGAAAGACCCTCTCACCTGCAATGCAGGGGAGAGGGTCTTTTGTTTTGGGTCGCGGCTGCAGAGTCTTCGGGTCGGCAGAGCCCGTCGCCCCGATTCAGTCGGTGGACGGTGTGGAAATACGAACGGCCCCGGTGGGATGCCAGGCCAGCGAGCCGTTTTCGAAGTCCTGTGCTCGGCCGCCGTTGTACTCGTACTCGTTGGACACCGGCCAACCCAGCTCACCGGTTTCGGCCCCTCGGCGGTAGTACGCGTCGCCGATCACGCCGTGAACATGATGTCCGGGGTCGGCTCCCAATCTGCGAAACACGACGCCGCGTTCGAACGCCTGGATGTCGCCCACCCCCTCCACGTAGGTGTGACCCTGCACGGGGTAACCCAGAGGACCGTTCTCCCAGTTCAATCCGGCCCAGTACTCGAAGATGCGCATGTTCACCGCATGTGCGCCGAACCGCGGGTGCCAGTAGATGTAGCCGGCGCGGAACTTCGCGTACCTGCCCGCGCCGTCTGATCCGCAGACCATCTCTCCGGGCGTCTCACGTTCTCCCAGCCAGAAACCCGCCACCTTCTGGACTTCATCGATCTGGTTGACCGCCGGCGGTGTCGGGCCTCGGTTGATCTGTTGCTGGATGTCTTGCCGAAACGCGTCCATGTCCATGCCGCCCGGGTCCCACTTCCCCTGCGAGCGGCCGGCCCATTCCTTGTGACCGATGACGCGATCTGCGCCCAGTCCGAGCCGTCGGCAGATCGCTGCACACACCTTCACGTAAGCCCAGTACTGCGCCGCGGACCATCCTTCGGTGCCGCTGTTCTCCGCCTCGATCCCGATGGAGACCCGGTTGGCGTCATCGGTGGGAATGCCGGGCCAGTCGCCAGGACCGGCATGCCAGGCGATGCCCGCGCCCACAACTGTCGCGACGCCGTTGCGGGCAAGGTGTATCTGGGAACTCAGTCCCAGCTCAGGATGCTCGGCGATGGATCGGGGACTGGCGTCGCCACCGGTGTGGTGTGCCATGACATGTGTGATCTGGCCGAAGTCGCCGTGGCCGCGGTCAAGCCAGCCCGGATACTCGACGGTCTCCACACCCTCGGCGCGCAGAACGTCGGCGAGCCAGACGGGATCTGCCACGGCAGCGTCTCCTAGGTGTCTTGTCGGGTGCGGTCGCGTCAGAGCGGTTGGGCGACGTGGAACACCATCCAGGCCGCCCAGCGCCCCGGTTGCACGGCGAGCGTGGTGATCTCCACCTGGCCGTCCATCACGATCGGCACGTTGACGAACGCTTGCGCTCGAACGCCTTCGGCGAGCCAGGTCTGGATCGAGTCGGGATCGGCATCGTGATGGAGCCGGTAGTTCAACTCGCGACCAGAGTCCGAGACGAGGCGCAGATAGTGCACCATCGGTACCTCCTCGAGTACGGGGTCAACCCGATGAGCGTACAAAAGCCGTCGGACAGCTGAGTGGATCCACCGCGTGTGCGTCTCTGATGCCGTCGATCGGGCGGCGAGTTGAAGAAACCGACGTCGCTGACGCAGGATTGCCCAATGACCAAGAACGAGCTGCTCGCCGAACTCGACCTGAGGATCGGATCATCATCACCCGACATGCCGGGGACGTCATCGACAACCAGCGCCACCGAGAGTGCGGACGACATCCATGCGAGGGATGCGAAATTGTCGTCGTGGCGCGATCAGGTCCAGAATGCAGCCGACGGTGACCCGGTCCTGGACGAGATCGCCGCGCACCTGGCCGAGTGATCACACACTCCGCGGTCGGTGCACGCGATCATTGCTGGTTCAGGAACTCAGCTGTGCTGCCGGCCAACGGGATTTCGGGCATACCCAGCTTGCGGTGATCCCAGCTGCGGACGCGGTCGGGTGAGACCCGGACCGCCACGCGCTTGTTCATCATCTGGTCCACGAACGGTCGCATCTCTTCGGTGTACGGGCCGTTGTACCGTTCCCACACACTGATCCCGACCTTCAGGATGGTGTCGGGGTCGTCGTGGATCGATGCCGTGCCTTCGATCGCAACGCCGCGGAGTTTGTCGTAGGTCAGGCCGTCTTCGATCATCACGGTGCAGATCGGGTTGCGGCGCACGTTCACCGCCTTCTGTGACTTGGCCTTGGTCTCGAACCAGATCTCGCCGTCGATCACCGCGTACCACATCGCGACGAGGTGCGGCCTGCCCTGAGCGGACACCGTTGCCAGTGTCGCGGTTCGGCTCTGGACGATGAACGTCGAGATCTCGTCCTCGCTCATGACAATCTTGCCGCGCTCGTTCGTACCCACTCCGTGCCCTCTCGCCGCGGGAGAGTGATGGGTCGACGACCCTCAATCTCCATCTCAGATAAACGTGTTCTCACACACTAATGCCGTGCTACAGCCGCTTGTTGATCGCATCGGCTGCAGCCAGCAGGTCAGCGGCCCATCGCGATCCCGGACGCCGGCCCATACGGTCGATGGGGCCGGATACCGAGATCGCCGCGATCACCTCACCGCTTGGGCTGCGAACCGGGGCGGACACACTCGCGACGCCGGGCTCGCGTTCTCCGACGCTCTGTGCCCAGCCGCGCCGTCGCACCTCGAGCAATGTTCGCTCGCTGAACCCGTTCTCTCCCAACAACAATCGCGCAGTTGCCGGATCAGCCCAGGCAAGAAGGACCTTCGCTCCGGAACCGGCGTTCATCGGCAGACGCGCGCCAACCGGGACCGTGTCCCGAAGCCCCGACGGCGGTTCGATCGCCGCGACACAGATGCGGTCGGCACCTTCGCGGCGATAGAGCTGCACACTTTCCCCGGTGATCTCGCGAAGCCTCGGCAGCACCAGGGCTGCGGCCTCGCGGACCGTGTCGGTGGCTCCGGCCGCCAATTCGCCCAAGACCGGACCGGGGCACCACAAGCCGGATGTGTTGCGTGCCAGCAGTCGATGGGTCTCCAGGCCGACCGCCAATCGGTGCGCGGTGGCGCGGGGCAGGCCGGTGCGTGAACAGAGCTCTCCCAGATTGCACGGGCCCTCGGCGACGGCGTGCAGAACTGCAACGGATTTGTCCAGAACACCGATGCCACTGGAGGTGGCCGATGCGGTATCATTTCTCACAAGCCGATACTATGCTCTCGCATACTGAGATGCCAGCCCCAACTCGGTAAGACAGAAAAGTGGTGATTGTGGTGACCGACCGTCCGATGACCCTGGCCGAAAAGGTCTGGGAAGAGCATGTTGTGGTCCGCGGTGAGGGAGAAGGATCCTCGCGCAACCCCGACTTGATCTACATCGATCTACATCTCGTGCACGAGGTGACCAGTCCGCAGGCATTCGATGGGCTCCGCCTGGCGAACCGTCCGGTGCGCAGGCCCGACCTCACGATCGCGACCGAGGACCACAACGTCCCGACGGTCGACATCGACAAGGTCATCGCCGACCCCATCTCGCGATTGCAGGTGGACACCCTTCGCCGCAACTGCGAAGAGTTCGGTATCCGACTGCATTCGATGGGCGACGCCGAACAGGGCATCGTCCACATCATCGGTCCACAGCTCGGACTCACCCTGCCCGGTATGACAGTGGTCTGCGGCGACAGCCACACCTCGACCCACGGCGCCTTCGGTGCGATCGCTATGGGCATCGGCACCTCCGAGGTCGAACACGTCATGGCCACTCAGACTTTGTCGTTGCGCCCCTTCAAGACAATGGCGATCACCGTCGACGGCGAGCTGCCGCCCGGCGTGACGAGCAAAGACCTGATCTTGGCGATCATTGCAAAGATCGGCACCGGCGGAGGACAGGGCTACGTCCTCGAGTACCGCGGATCGGCGATCGAGAAGCTGTCGATGGAGGCACGGATGACCGTGTGCAACATGTCGATTGAGGCCGGCGCACGCGCGGGTCTGATCGCTCCCGACGACATCACCTTCGAGTTCATCAAGGGCCGTCCGCACGCCCCGCAGGGTGCCGATTGGGACGCGGCGGTGGAGAATTGGCGACAATTGCGTACCGATCCGGACGCTGTCTTCGATGCCGAGGTGCACATCGACGCGGCGTCGCTGACGCCGTTCGTCACCTGGGGGACCAACCCCGGCCAGGGCGCGCCTCTTGGTGCCACGGTGCCGGACCCGGCCGAGATGACCGACGAGGGGCTGGCCGCCTCGGCGCAGAAGGCGCTCGAGTACATGGATTTGAAGCCCGGAACCCCACTGCGTGATGTGGAGGTGGACACCGTCTTCGTCGGATCGTGCACCAACGGGCGCATCGAGGACCTACGTGCGGTGGCCGAGATCCTCGACGGTCGCACGATCGCCGACGGGATGCGCATGCTGATCGTTCCCGGGTCCACCCGTGTGCGGCTGCAGGCCGAGCAGGAGGGCCTCGGTGAGATATTCGATGCCGCAGGCGCACAGTGGCGACAGGCGGGGTGCTCGATGTGTCTGGGGATGAACCCGGACCAGCTGGCGCCAGGGGAACGGTGTGCGTCCACATCGAACCGGAATTTCGAAGGGCGACAGGGCAAGGGCGGCCGAACCCACCTGGTCTCACCGGCGGTGGCGGCGGCCACCGCCATCCGAGGTCGGCTTTCTGCGCCCACGGATCTGCCCGATCCCGTCCGATAAATCTCACAGGCCGAAAAGAAAGAACAGACGATGGAACCGATCACCACGCACACCGGCATCGGCGTCCCGATGCGCAGGGGCAACGTCGACACCGATCAGATCATCCCGGCGGTCTACCTGAAGCGGGTGACTCGCACGGGCTTTGAGGACGGTTTGTTCGCCGCGTGGCGCAACGACCCCGATTTTGTCCTCAACACCGAGCCGTACAACCGCGGCTCGGTGCTCGTGGCCGGGCCCGACTTCGGCACCGGGTCGTCGCGCGAGCACGCCGTCTGGGCGTTATCCGACTTCGGATTTCGGGTTGTCATCTCGTCGAGATTCGCCGATATCTTCCGCGGAAACGCCGGAAAAGCGGGTTTGGTGGCCGCCCAGGTGGAGCAGTCGGACGTCGAACTGCTCTGGAAACGGCTCGAAGAGCAGCCGGGACTGGAATTGACGGTGAGCCTTGAAGATCAGACCGTCACCGCCGGGGACCTAGTGGTGCGCTTTGCAATTGATGAGTACACAAGGTGGCGTCTGATGGAGGGTCTGGACGACATCGGACTGACATTGCGGCAGGTCGAAGCCATTTCTGCGTATGAAAAGTTAAGGCCCGTATGGAAACCGAAAACCCTGCCGGTCCCTCCCTCGGGAGCCTGAAGCCGGCCTCTGACGTAACCTGTTAGAGGACAAACCTTTCGCCACGCCGGGTGAATTTGGCGTGGATCGTGGACGTTTTGCCATTTGACGTTTACCGTGTCCTGTAGCTGGCCCAAAGTGGGCCAACAGTTTGCGGAGGTTGAATCCATGAACAAGGCAGAGCTCATCGAGGAACTGACAAAGAAGTTGGGGACCGATCGCCGGACGGCTACAGATGCCGTTGAGCACATCGTCGATACGATCGTTCGCGCTGTGAACAAAGGCGAAAGCGTCACGATCACCGGCTTTGGTGTTTTCGAAAAGCGTCGCCGCGCTGCACGGGTTGCCCGCAACCCCCGCACCGGTGAAACAGTCAAGGTCCGTCCGACTTGGGTTCCGGCATTCCGTCCGGGCGCCCAGTTCAAGTTGGTGGTCTCCGGCAAGCAGAAGCTGAGCGCGTCGGGACCAGCAGTCAAGCGGGGCAGTGCAACTGCTTCGAGCAGTGCACCGGCCAAGAAGACCGCCGCCAAGAAGGCGGCTCCGGCCAAGAAGGCGGCCACTCCGGCCAAGAAGACCGCCGCGAAGAAGACCACGGCAGCACCGGCCAAGAAGACCGCTGCCAAGAAGACCACGGCAGCACCGGCCAAGAAGACCGCCGCGAAGAAGACCACGGCAGCACCGGCCAAGAAGACCGCCGCGAAGAAGACCACGGCAGCACCGGCCAAGAAGACCGCTGCCAAGAAGACCACGGCAGCACCGGCCAAGAAGACCGCTGCCAAGAAGGCTCCGGCCAAGAAGACCGCTGCAAAGCGCACAAGCAAGTAGCCAGACCAGCACCAGACCGAACAAACCCCGGCGGACCTTCCCTCCGCCGGGGTTTGTTTTGTGTTGTGGCCACCCCTGCGCGCTAGGGCAAGGTGGGACGTCCCGAGATCAGGTGCCGGGGCTGCCGGGCAGTGGGCTGTCGATGTGGTTGGCAGCAACCAATTTGCCGTCCAACAAAGAAAGCACCCACACGCTCGCCTTACGGTTTCGTGCGGGCGGCAGCTTCACACCGTCGTGCGCCGACCACCACTTCATCAGCGGCGGGATGACCTTGCCTTGGCTGCACACGACATGGATCCCGCTCTCGCAACCGATCTCTCGGATCCGCCGCCGCCCCGGCTTGGGATCGTCGTTGAATGCTTCCTCGGCCAGGCTGGGTTCGCTGATGATCGACACACCCAGCTCATCAGCAAGCGGTGCCACTGTCTGCTCGCACCGAACGCGGTCAGCGGAGTGCACATGCGTGGGCCCGAACGCGAGTAACTGACCGAGCAACGCCTCGGACTGGGTTCGGCCGACCTTCTCCAACGGCCGCAGACGGTCATCGCCGTGGTACCGAGATTTGCGGCCCGCCTTGGCGTGACGCACCAGTAGGACCGTGTCGAGTCGTGCGGGTAGCTGCCCGAAAGTTGCCAAGACCTTCTGGTCCAGCCGGAAGGAAAGTTGCTCGGCCGCTGATTCGATTGGCAGCCAACGTATTTCGTCAACCTCGTGGTTGGGTGTAAAGCTGCCACCGACCGCTTCGGCGGACCAGTAGTGCACGTGCTTGCGACCGGGTCCACGTAGGTCGTAGCTGACCATGCGTAGGTGCCGTACCAGCCGGACGTCGTAACCGGTTTCTTCTTTGATCTCCCGTACCGCGGTGCTGATCAATGTCTCGCCCGACTCGACCTTGCCCTTGGGCAGCGTCCAGTCGTCGTACCGCGGGCGGTGGACGATCACGACTTCGACGTCACCGGCGGAGTTCTCGCGCCACACGACTCCGCCGGCCGCATAGACAACAGTGTTCTTGCCGTCTGCCGCTTTACTCACTGGATCAGGTCGGCCCGGCTACGGTTGCGACGCATCATCTGGCGCTGATGATCACGTACCTCTTCACCTGCGGCAGGCGACGCCGTCCAGCCGCCGTCCTCGCCGAGCACCCAACTGCGGGTGGTCGGGTCCATCGCCGAATTGAAGACGTCGTCGAGTTCGCGGGTCAGTCGTGGATCGCGCACCTGCGCCATCACTTCCACGCGGCGGTCGAGATTACGGTGCATCATGTCGGCGCTGCCGATCCAGAACTCGTCGAGGGACTGGAAATGCAGAACACGTGAGTGCTCCAGGAACTGTCCGAGTATCGAGCGGACGGTGATGTTGTCGCTCATACCCGGAACGCCCGGCCGGAGCGCGCAGATCCCGCGCACCACGACCTCGACAGGAACGCCGGCCTGCGACGCCCGGTACAGGGCGTCGATGACCTGTTCATCAACCAGAGCATTCATCTTCAACCGGATACGAGCATCGGTGTGGCCGGCCTGACGCCGTTCACTCTCTGCGAGGATCCGGTCGATGATGCCCGCCCGCACTCCGTGCGGGGCGACCAACAGGTTGCGGTACGCCACCTTCCGTGAGTAGCCGGTGAGGGTGTTGAACAGATCGGTCAGGTCGGCACCGATGTCCGGGGCCGCGGTGAACAGGCCCACGTCTTCGTAGAGCCGCGCGGTTTTCGGATTGTAGTTACCCGTTCCGATGTGGCAGTACCGGCGGATGGTGGATCCTTCACGGCGCACGACAAGACAAGTCTTGCAGTGTGTCTTGAGTCCGACGAGTCCGTAGACGACGTGGACGCCGGCCTGCTCGAGTTGTCGGGCCCATTTGATGTTGGCCTGCTCGTCGAAGCGGGCCTTGATCTCCACAAGCGCGACAACCTGTTTGCCGGCCTCGGCAGCGTCGATCAATGCGTTCACGATCGGGGAGTCGCCCGAGGTGCGGTACAGCGTCTGCTTGATCGCCAGCACCTGGGGATCTGCCGCGGCTTGCTCGAGGAACCGCTGCACACTCGTGGAGAACGAGTCGTACGGATGATGGACCAGGACGTCGCCGTCACGCAGGGTCGAGAAAATGCTCTTGGGTGTCTCGCGCTCACCGAAAGCCGGGTGGGTGGCCGGGACGAACGGCGGATCCTTGAGAGCCGGACGGTCCACGGCGGCCACCTGGAACAGACTTGACAGGTCGAGCAGCCCGGGGACCTCGATGACGTCTGCCGGGTCGACGTCGAGCTCACGCAGCAACAGTTCCAGCATGTGCTCGGTCATGTCGTCGGCGACCTCGAGCCGGACCGGTGAACCGAAACGTCGCCGCGCCAGTTCTCGTTCGAGTGCCTGCAGGAGATCCTCGTCGCGGTCTTCCTCCACCTCGAAATCCGCGTTGCGGGTGATGCGGAAAGCGTGGTGCTCGACGATCTCCATCCCGGGGAACAGCTGATCGAGGTGGGCTGCGATCAGATATTCCAGCGGCAGCAGAACCGTTTTCGCCGGGGTATCGGCGGTTTTCGCGTAGTTCTGCCGAAATTCCGGCGGCATGAACCGATCGACCTGAACGAAGCGGTCGACGTTGTCGGGCACCTTCACGCGTGCGAAATGTTCGCCGCCTTCGGCGACGTCTTTGACGGTCACCGCCAGATTGAGGCTCAGGCCGGAGATGTACGGGAACGGGTGCGCCGGGTCGACCGCGAGCGGGGTCAGAACCGGGAACACCTCTTCATGGAAGTACGCGGCCATCCGGCGGCGCTCGTCGTCGGTCAACTGGTCCCAGGTGATGACGTGAATGTTGTTGTCTGCCAGGGCCTTGCGGACCGAGTCGAGGAACACCCGGGCGTGGCGTTCGGCCAGCACCTGTGTGCGCTGTGCGATGAGTGCCAGCTGCTCGCGCGGCGACAGTCCGTCGGCCGACCGTACCGACAGGCCGGTTTCGTGTCTGCGCTTGAGCCCGGCGACACGCACCATGAAGAACTCGTCGAGGTTCGAGGCGAAGATGGCCAAGAACTTTGCCCTTTCGAGCAACGGCAGCGAGGTGTCTTCTGCCAGCGCCAGAACCCGGGCGTTGAAGTCGAGCCAACTCAGTTCCCGGTTCAGGTAACGGTCTTCGGGAAGGTCCGCTGTGGCGGTGGGGGCGGCGGTGGCTGCCGGCGGGGCGGCCGGCATCGACGATCGCGGCCGGGGAGCGGGGGTCGTTGATTCGGCTGTGCTCACCAGACCATCATGGCCTATCTGTCGGGGCCCCGACACCGGGAGATCAGGTTTGTTCATCCAACTGCAAGCGTTCGAGAACGGCACTGGTGGAAGTTCCCAGGCCAAGGCGCCGTGCGGTCAGCAAATCCTCGACGGTGTCGACGTCGATCCTCAGGTCCGGCCAGCGACCGGAGTCCTCGGTGAGTTCGACCGCACCCCGGCGACGATGCTCTCGGGCCGAGTGGGCCCCGAACCGAAGGGTGTCGGCGGCGCTGAGATCGGCTGCGTTCAGGAACAGTGCGGTGGTACCGGTGCCCGAATGGTCGGCGATGAAGGCCCGCTCCAGATCCGAGGACCGATCGATGGCGGCCGTGAGCGACTCGGGCCTCACCGCGGGGAGATCGGCCTGCAGCACCATGATTCGGCTGCCCGGCCACAACAACAGAGCGTGGTCGATGCCGATCGCGAACGCCGCGTTGAGAACATCGCCGTTGAGCACGTCGCCGCGGTCCACCACAGTGCGAGCGCCACTCGCCTGCGCGGCCTCGGCAACCGATGTGTCGGGACTGACCACCACCACCTGATCGAGTCCCGCGGCTCGCACCGCTGCGAGGGTGTCGGTCAGCATGGCCAGCACCAGTTGGCGTCGGGCGTTGCCGTCGACGCCCGGCGACAGCCGTGTCTTGGCTGCGCTCAGCTCTTTGACCGCGATGACGACTGCGATCGATCGCGTATCCATGACCTCCATCATGGTCGCCGGTGGTCGCGAGGGGAAAAGGCACCCCACCACCTCCGTGGCCTCTAGTCTTGGACCGTTCGAGAGAATCGGGTCGGTCCGGGCAGCGGATGCCGACACACTCGGACGGCAGAGAACGATGGAAAAGGTGGTGGCGTGATGCAGGCGGTCGTGATGGGCTCGGGTTCGTGGGGCACTGCGATGGCCAAGGTGTTGGTCGACGCGGGCACCCCGACGGTCTTGTGGTCGAGGAGGCCCGAACTGGCGGACGCCATCAACCGCACCCACACCAACCCCGACTACCTGCCACAGGTACCTCTGCCCGAGGGTTTGCGCGCCAGCGCCGACCTCGCCGAGGTTCTCGGGGGTGCCGACTTGGTGGTCTGTGCCGTGCCCTCCCAGTCGCTGCGCGCAAGTATGCAGACCTGGCTGCCGCACCTCGCTGACACCGCAACCCTGATGTCGTTGTCCAAAGGCGTGGAAACCGGGACGCTGCTGCGGATGAGCGAAGTGATCGCAGAGGTGACCGGCGCCGCCTCAGATCGCGTCGCGGTGCTGTCGGGGCCCAATCTCGCCGGCGAGATCGCAGTCGGCCAACCCGCCGCGACCGTGGTCGCGTGTGAGGACGAGTCCCGGGCGCGCGACATCCAGAAGGCGTGCAGTACGAGATATTTTCGGCCGTACACCAACACGGATGTGGTCGGCTGCGAGATCGGGGGCGCGGTCAAGAACGTCATCGCACTCGCATGTGGGATGGCGTCCGGTGTCGGACTCGGGGAGAACACCCTGGCATCCATCATCACTCGCGGTCTGGCCGAGACGATCCGCTTGGGGGTCGCGCTGGGGGCGAGACCCGAAACACTGGCCGGGCTGGCCGGGGTCGGTGATCTCGTCGCCACATGCTCCTCGCCGCTGTCGCGCAATCGCACATTCGGCAGCAGGCTGGGGGAGGGCAAGACACTGGCAGAGGCTCAAGAAGCCACCAACGGTCAGGTCGCCGAGGGTGTGAAGTCGTGCACGTCGGTTCGGGCCCTGGCCGAGAAACACGGTGTGGACATGCCTTTGACCGAAGCGGTTCACCAGGTCTGCCACGAAGGCCTCACGGTCACCGAGGCCATCTATCAACTGCTTGGCCGACGGACCAAGCCCGAGTGACGTGACGTCCTCAGCCGCCCAGATCGATGGGTGCGCTTGTGAGGTTCTGGTCGATCAGTTGCGAAACCTGTTGAATAGGGCCATTTCCGACGTTCTCGGGTAGCCAGATGGCGACATAGGGCCGATGGTCGACGGCGTACCAGAGGAAGCCCTTGGCCTCGGTTGTCGCCGACACCGAGAACCACTGCACCGGATCGACGACCTGCAAACCAGAGGTCGGCGAGAGTGATTCGGGCCGATCGACTCCGCAACGCACCTGGACGGGTCCGGCCACCTGGTCGCCTGGTGCCCAGGTGACCAGGCCGTCCGCAGCGGTCTCTCGCTTGCCGAACCCATCAAAACTCTCGGGAAGGGCGGCAATGAGTTTCGCGCACTCCGGAGAGTCCCGTTCGGGCGCTGCCATCGTCTTCAGCGGGGTGTCGTCAGAGGTTGCGCCGTCTGTGCCGACCACCGCATAGGTGATGAACCCCACGATCACCATGACCGGGATCGCTACGATGCTGGCGATCACGGCCGGACTGAGCCGGCGCGTCGACGAGTCGCTCACCCCTGCCTCGGCGTACCGGTCACCACCGGGCAGGTCAACGTCCGGGTGATCCCTTCGACCTGCTGGATCTTCGGTACGACCGCCTCGGTGAGGTGCGTCCCGTCGGTCGCATCCACGCGCACGATGACGTCGTAAGGGCCGCTGACCTCCTCCGACGAGGCGACGCCGTCGATCTCCGAGATGGTGGCCGCTGCCACGGCGGCCTTTCCGACCTCGGTCTGGATCAGTATGTATGCCTGAACCACGGCGTTCCTTTCGCTGGCGACTGCGATCAACCGGTGGCTGACCCAAATACACTGGCACATATTCTCACCGACAACGGTGCTCAGAGGCCAATCAACAGACTCGAGACGAACAGAGGGGCGGTGAGGGAACCTGTCCAGCGATCCCGTCCGCACGGTCGGCGACGTCGGTGAGCACGAGCTGATCGCGTTGTTCACCGCACGAGACGACTCCGCTCCTGCAGATGGGGTGATCGTGGGCCCGGGTGATGACGCCGCGGTGCTCGTCGGCAGCGGACCGGTGGTGGTGACCACCGATGCACTCGTCGACGGACAGCACTTCCGACTCGACTGGAGCACGCCACGTCAGGTGGGCGCCAAAGCGGTGGTGGCCAATGCAGCCGACGTGATGTCGATGGGCGCCAGGGTCACCGGTTTTGTGGTGTCGCTGACGTGCCCGGATCGAACCCCCACGACAACACTGGTCGGTGTCCGTGACGGAATGCGTGAGGCCGCAGCGCGGTACGGGGCGCAGGTCGTCGGTGGCGATCTCACCGCCGGCGATCAACTGGTGATCGCGGTGACGGCGGTCGGTGCGATGGACGACCGCGCACCGGTTCGACTCTCCACACCGGTAGCCGGCGACGTTCTCGCCGTATCGGGCCCGCTCGGTGGATCCGCCGCGGGCCTTGCTCTCCTGCTGGCAGGCGTCGATGGCTTCGCCGATCTAGTTGCCGCGCACTGCGTTCCGAAGCCGCACCTACAGCTGGCCCTGGCCGCGGCGGAGTCGGGCGTGCACGCGATGACCGACATCTCGGACGGCTTGTCGAGTGAACTGCGAACGATGGCAAGGATGTCGGGTCTGTCGCTTCGGGTGGACCCCGCTGCCATTCCGCTGCCCCCCGACCTGGCCGCAGCAGCAGCCGAGCTGGGTGTCGACCCGGTCCGCTGGGCCGTGGCCGGTGGAGAAGACCATGAACTCCTGGCTGCTTTCGCGCCCGGTGAGCTTCCGACAGGGTGGACCGCTATCGGTTCGGTGCATGCCGCTGACAGCGGTCCTTCCGTGGTGGTGTCGGGCTTGGATGTGTCCGACCTGGGTGATGGCTGGCGGACATTCTGACCGCTGCGCTCGACCGCCGGTGCGCCCGCGATACTGTGACTGCCATGGCGATCTACGCACTCGATGACCGAGAACCGCAACTGGGCGAAGGGGTCTACATCCATCCCGACGCGGTGGTGATCGGAGCCGTCACGCTCGAGGCGGGGGTCTCGGTATGGCCCGGCGCCGTGCTTCGGGGCGACTACGGAACCATCACCGTCGGCGAGCGGACAAACATCCAGGACGGCACCGTCATCCACTGCACACTCGTGGACGCGACGGTGATCGGGGCGCGGTGCACCATCGGGCACAACGCGCACATCGAGGGCGCCGTGATCGGCGACAACTGCCTGATCGCCTCAGGGTCGGTGGTACTCAACGGGTCTCGGATCGGAGCTGGCTCCATTGTCGGTGCCGGGGCGGTGGTGCCGTTCAAGTTCGAGGTACCCGACCGTTCGATGGCGCTCGGTGTTCCGGCGAAAATACGGCAGGGCTACCAGGTTCCGGAAGGTCACATCGACCTGAACGTCGATCTGTATGCCAACAATGCCACCTACTATCGAACCGCCCTGAGGCGGCTCGACTAGGTGATCGGCACTTTCCCAAGGTGAGGAGCGATATGTCCGACGGGCGACCACTGTCCGAACTCGTGGACGCGGGCTGGGCACAAGCCCTCGAACCGGTGGCCGACGATGTCGCGCGGATGGGAGAGTTCCTGCGTGCCGAGTTGGCCGCAGGGCGAACGTATCTGCCGTCGGGGCCCAACGTCTTGCGCGCGTTCACCCGTCCCTTCGACGAGGTGAGAGTTCTCGTGGTGGGCCAAGATCCGTATC
The DNA here is from genome assembly GCF_023051145.1 of Williamsia sp. DF01-3. Classification (NCBI taxonomy): domain Bacteria; kingdom Bacillati; phylum Actinomycetota; class Actinomycetes; order Mycobacteriales; family Nocardiaceae; genus Williamsia; species Williamsia sp. DF01-3. The sequence continues at coordinate 3,877,678 of NZ_JALKFS010000005.1, read as the reverse complement.
CGACGCCCGGACATGCTGTGGGACTGAGCTTTTCGGTGGCACCAGAGGTGAGACCGGTTCCACGCAGTCTGGGGAACATCTTCACCGAGTACAGTTCTGATCTCGGACTTCCGCGACCGTCGAACGGGGACCTGACGCCCTGGGCGGATCAAGGGGTACTGCTGCTCAATCGAGTTCTCACGGTCGCGCCCGGAACCCCGGCGAGTCATCGCGGCAAGGGGTGGGAGGCAGTGACCGAGTGTGCCATCAAGGCCTTGGCGGCCCGAGATCGGCCGTTGGTGGCGATTCTGTGGGGGAAAGATGCCGCATCACTTGCGCCCTGGTTGCCCGGGGTCGCGACGATCACGTCTCCCCATCCGTCGCCGCTGTCGGCAAGTCGCGGATTCTTCGGGTCGAAGCCGTTCTCGCGTGCCAATGCAGCTCTCGCCGAGCAGGGTGCCGATGAGGTGGACTGGCGCCTGCCGTGAACGGCGCCGTCACAGCAAGTCCGGTACCGCCGACTACTTGCCGTTGATGGAGGAGAAGTCCGGCTTGCGTTTGCCGACGAACGCGTCGACGCCTTCGACTCCGTCGGGCTGGCCGGACAGTGCCGATATAGATGCGGCCTCGGCATCGAGCTGATCGCTCAGCGTGGATGTCGGGGAGTTCGTGAGAAGTGCCCGGGTGGCGGACAACGCTCGCCACGGACCGGCCGCGATCGCGGATGCTGCGGCTTCTGCGGTCGCCAGAACCTCGTCGTCCTCGACGATGCGTGAGAGCAAACCGAGTTCGAGTGCACCGGCCGCGTCCACGATCCGGTTGGTCAAGATGATGTCGCGGGCACGGGCGGCTCCGACAACCCGGGGAGCGACCACGTGAGGCCGCCGTCCGGGCTGAGGCCGATCCCGATGTAGGCCGGACGCATCTTGGTGGATGTGCCACCGATGGCGACATCGCTGTGCGTCACCAAACTCATCCCCGCGCCGGCGGCCCAACCGTGCACCGCTGCGACGATCGGGAGATCGGCTCCGACGAGAGCTCGGATGAAGTGGTGGAAGTCACCGGCGAGACCGCCGAGGAAATCGGGTCGGTCGTCGGCAGCCGCGAAATCGCGAACGTTGCCGCCTGCGCAGAAGTTGGCGCCGGTACCGATCAGAAGAATGGCACCGGCTTTGATCTCGCCGCGCGCCACCTGGAGCAAGACCTCGGTGCCGCGGTTGAAATAACCGCGGTCCAGAGAGTTGCCCGCTTTGTCAGAGGCGACGGCGATCCGCAGAACGCCATCGTCGCTGAGCTGGACGGAATCGGACTCGACGGTCGATCCCGGCCGTGTGTCGGTCACGGGGTCAGCCCCGGACGACCTTGCCGGCCTTCAGGCATGAGGTGCAAACATTCAGGCGCTTGCGGTTTCCGGGAGCGATCTGGGCCCGAACGGTCTGGATGTTCGGGTTCCAGCGCCGGTTGGTACGCCGGTGTGAGTGAGAGACCGACTTACCGAAGCCGGGGCCCTTGGCGCATACGTCGCAGACGGCAGCCATCGTCGAACTCCTTAGTGAGAAACTGGTGGTCATGGCCCTCGGTGTTCGGCGTGACGCCGGGCGTCCGATAGGCAACCCTGCAAGGATAGCGGCTCGGTGCGCCGCGATCCAAATAGCGTCACGTTCGCGTCCCGCTGATACGGCCGGGTCCGGTTGGTCGTCCCCTCAGATTAGTCTGTGGAACAGACCACATGAGGGGAGGTGCGGACATGCCGGAGCAGGTTGGTGTACCCGCCATGGATCCCGGGTTGTTGCGCGACTGGATCGAGGGTGCGGTGGTAGGTCTCGGCGCCGTCCGCGCCGAGATCAACGACCTCAACGTCTTCCCCATCCCGGATTCGGATACCGGCAGCAACATGCTGCACACGATGATGGCGGCAGCCGACGCAGTGGGTGAGGTACAGGCCGACGCCGATACGGCGACGGTCGCCAGGGCGATGGCTGATGGTGCCGTGGGCAAGGCGCGGGGTAACTCGGGCATCATTCTCTCGCAGGTCCTCGTCGGACTGGCCGACGCTGCCGAGGTCAACTCCATCGGTGGCCGTGTGTCCTTCAATGAGTTGTGGGTCGCCGGCCTGCGTCTCGGATCGTTGGCCGCCACGCGCGCGGTGAGCCAGCCGCGTGAAGGCACCGTCCTCACGTTGCTGCGGCGCGCGGCGCACAATGCCGCCGAGCACATCGAGGCGACGCCTGCCGACCTCGCCAGGGCGATCGCCGACGGGTGCGCCGAGGATCTCGACCTCACCACCGGCCAACTCGACGTGCTGGCTCAGGCCGGGGTGGTCGACGCCGGTGGACGCGGTCTGCTCGTGATCTTCGACGAACTGGTCAAGGTACTCACCGGTGTATCTGCACGCCGCCGTCGTTATCAGGGCGCGCTTGCCGGTGGCGGTGACCGCATCGGACACCAGATCGGCGAGACGTGCGAGAGCGACGATGAGATGGACTTCGAGGTGATGTACCTCCTCGAAGGCGCTGCCGCAGAGCAGATCTCGACGTTGCGGCGCGATCTGGACGGTCTCGGTGATGCGGTGGTGATCGTCGGCGACAGCGCCGATGACGAAGCAGGTGAACGATTCTCGATTCACGTGCACACCTGCGAACCGGGTGCGGCGATCGAGGCGGGGCTGGCCCTGGGAAGGGTCTCCGACATCCGGATCAGCTGCTTTCTGCTCGATGCCCATCGAGGCCAGGACGACGACTCCGGACACCTTCCCAAACGCAAACGCGCGGTCGTTGCCGTCGTCACCGGCGACGAGGCTGCCGAGTTGTTCGAGCAGGAGGGGGCCGTGGTGGTCCGGGCCGACACCGACGGTGCCGGTGAACTGGATGCGGACGCGTTGGCCAAGGCGATCATCGAGGTCGACAGCGCACATGTGGTGTTGATGGGCAATGGGGCATTGCCGGCCCAGGAACTCGTCGCCGTCGCTGCCGCTGCCCGCTCGCGGGATCGCTCGGTGGTCATCCTCCCGGGCGGGTCGATGGTGCAGAGTTTGTCGGCGATGGCAGTCCACGACCCGACCGAACTGGCCGACGACGATGCCTACGCGATGGCAGAAGCAGCCGCCGCAACGCGTTTCGGCGCGGTGGTGGTGGCCACCGAGACGGCCCTGACCTTTGCCGGAACCTGTCGGCCGGGTGACCATCTCGGACTCATCGGCGACGGAGTCCTGGTGATCGACAGGGAGATCCTCGGCGCTGCGACAGGTCTGATCGATCTGCTGCTCAGCACAGGTGGCGAGATGGTCAGCGTGCTGGCGGGCCGCAACCTCGATCCAGGGGTTCTGGAGCATCTCGAGCACCACGTGAACACCAACCACCCCGGGGTCGAGTTCGTCAGCTATCCCGGCGGCCAGGTCGGCGAGCTCTTGCAGGTCGGAGTCGAATAGGCATGGCACGCTAGTGGTTTCGCTGTCCGACTCGCTCGAAACGGTGCTCGGCGCCAAAGCCGCCGACATGCTCGAGGAACAGATCAAGGTGCAGACCGTCGGTGAGCTCCTACGCTACGTTCCCGACCGCTACGTCAAACAAGGTGATCTCTCGGGCGAACGCAAACCCGAACCCGGTGAGCGCCTCACCGTGGTGGCCCGGGTCGAGGAGAACAAGACGATCCCGATCCGCAATTCCCGCCGGAAGATGGTCAAACTCGTCGTCTTCGACGGGAACGTCCGGATCGCCGTCACGTTCTTCAACTCGCCGTGGATCGCCGCGAAGCTCCCCAAGGGGACACGGGTGATGATGGCCGGCGAGGTCAAGTACTTTCGCAACGAACTACAGCTCACACACCCGAACTGGCTGCTGCTGCCAGAGGACGGCACCTCGATCGAGGCCGACGATGCGGTGGGGTCGGCGGTGATGGCGGGGATCGCCAAAGCGCTTGCGGTGGACGCAGGAGACGGCGGCGGAGAAAAAGATGGGTCGATCGATTTCTCCGAGTTCCTGCGCGATGTGATCCCCGTGTACCGGGGCACGGCCAAGTTGCAGGCGTGGACCATCTGGCAGTGCGTGCGCGCCGTTCTCGGCCAACTCGATCCGATCGACGACCCGTTGCCCGAAACCGAGCGGCTCGCCCGCGGGTTGATCGGTGCCGACGAGGCGCTTCGCAAGATTCACGTGCCCGAGGGGCAGAACGACATCGACCAGGCGCGTGCCCGACTCAAGTTCGACGAGGCGCTCGCGTTGCAATTGGCATTGGCGCAGCGACGCCATGTCGACCGCGGTGCGGCCGGCCCTGTCTGTCGGCACGTACCCGGTGGCCTCGAGGACAAGATGATCGCGCGGCTGCCCTTCACTCTGACCGAAGGTCAGGCGGCCGTGATCGACGAGATCAGCGCCGACCTCGCGGCCCCGATCACCGCGGCCGATCAGTCCAGCGTCGCGCCGATGAGCAGGCTGCTTCAGGGAGAGGTCGGGTCGGGCAAAACCCTGGTGGCGCTGCTGGTGATGCTGAGGGTGATCGACAACGGCTACCAGTGCGCGCTGCTGGCTCCGACGGAAGTCCTTGCCGCCCAGCATCTCCGGACGCTCGAGGCGATGCTCGGAGGACTCGCGCGCGAAGGTGAGCTCGATGGTGAGGAGGGAGCCACCCGGATCGCGCTGATCACCGGATCCATGAAGACGGCGGCCAAACGCACGGCGCTTCTGGAAACCGTCACCGGCCAGGTGGGCATCTTGATCGGCACCCACGCGCTCCTCCAGGAACACGTCGACTTCTTCAACCTCGGTTTTGTCGTGGTCGACGAGCAGCACAGATTCGGTGTGGAACAACGCGATACGTTGCGGTCCCGTGGACGCGACGGAATCGTCCCGCATCTGCTGGTGATGACCGCGACGCCCATCCCGCGCACTGTGGCCATGACTGTGTTCGGAGACCTCGAGACCTCCACGCTCCGAGAGCTGCCGCGGGGTCGTCAACCCATCACCACGAGTGTGGTCCCGCGTGGGAACCCGAAATGGGTCCAGCGCGTCTGGGAGCGGGTGAACGAGGAGGTCGAGGCCGGTCGACAGGTGTACGTGGTGTGCGCCCGGATCGGCGACGACGGGACTGCGGCCGGGCAGAAGTCGGAGCGCAAAGGCGCCGAAGCCGCAGCCGAACCGGCCACGTCCGCGGTGGACATGTTCACAACGCTGAGCGAAGGGCCGTTGGGTGTTCATCGCCTCGGCCTCCTGCACGGTCGACTACCCGCAGACGAGAAGGCCCTGCTGATGGCCGACTTCACCGCAGGGGACATCGACATCTTGGTGTCGACAACGGTGATCGAGGTGGGAGTGGACGTGCCCAATGCGACCACCATGGTGATCGTGGACGCCGAGCGTTTCGGGGTCAGTCAACTGCACCAGTTGCGGGGCCGCGTCGGCCGCGGTGGTCTGCCCGGATTGTGTCTTCTGGTCACCGGTGCGTCGGAGATGTCGCCGGCGATGGAACGGCTACGGGCTGTCGCGGAGTCCAATGACGGATTCGCGTTGTCGATCGTCGACCTGGCGCAGCGGAGGGAAGGTGATCTGCTTGGCTCCCTCCAATCGGGGCAGACGTCGTCGCTCAAGTTCCTCTCTCTCCTCACCGACGGCGACCTCATCGAGGACACCCGCGCGCTGGCCGACGAAGTGGTGGGCCGCGACCTCACGCTCGTCGAACACAAGCCGATGGCGGGTCTCGTCGACTCGATCCTCGGGCCCGTCCGATTGGCCTATCTGGACAAGTCGTGACGGCGGTACCGTTGCCCTGAAATGGTGGGTGGCGCTGTTCGCCTTCGCGATGGCGGCGGTGTTCGCGGCGAGCGACGGGCTCACCGGTGTGGATCCGCACATCGCATCCACCGATGCCCGAGCGGTTCTGGCCGACTTGGCGTTGATCCCGGCACTCGCGGAGCGCCCGAAATCGACCGACTACGAACGCAGCTCCTTCGGCGAGGCGTGGACCGACGGTACCGATGCGCGCGGAGCCGGCAACGGATGCGACACCCGCAACGACATCCTCGATCGGGACCTGCGCGACAAGGTGTTCGCCGCCATCGACAGTTGTCCACGAGCAGTGGCCTCCGGTGAACTGCAGAGCCCGTACAGCGGGCGCTGGATTGTCTTCCGACGGGGGAAAGGGTCCGGTGCCAAGGTGCAGATCGACCACATCGTGCCGTTGGCCTACGCCTGGTCGATGGGTGCGCGCCGCTGGGATGCCGTTGTGAGACAACGGTTTGCGAACGATCCGGCGAACCTGGTGGCGGTCGACGGGGAAGCGAACCAGGACAAGAGCGACAAGCAGCCCTCGCGGTGGATGCCTGCCAACACGGCGTTCCACTGTCAGTACGCAACCCAGTTCGTCAGGGTGGTGCGAGCGTACGGGCTGTATCTCGACCGCGCGTCGTATCCCGTGCTCCGAAAGGCCCTGGCAACCTGCTGATCGCGGCCGCGAGCTGTCCCGCAGAGGTGACGGTGAGGGAAGATGTTGGACATGGACAATCCTCAGACGCCGACATCTTCGAGGACCGATACGCCCCTTGTGGCAGTGGTCGGCACGTTGAACCTGGACCTCGTGGTCCGCACCGACCGCCGGCCACGGGTCGGCGAGACGGTGATGGGCACGAGCTACGTGGAACGACCCGGCGGAAAAGGGGCGAATCAAGCACTCGCGGCCGCAGACATCGGCCCCACCGCCCTGATCGGTGCAGTGGGCGACGACGACGCGGGTACAACGATGCGCCGGCATCAGGACGCCGCCGGCGTGGACACCCGCCACGTCGTCGAGGTGGCCGGCGCCAGTGGCCGCGCCGTCATCGAGGTCGATGCCGATGGCGACAACAGCATCATCGTCATCTCCGGTGCCAACGATCAGGTCTCGGCGGACCATGTCACCGCTGCGCTCGACGCTCTCGACCCGAAAGTGGTTCTGACGCAACTGGAATCACCACGGTCGGTGACGGCGGCCGTGGTGGGGTGGACCGAAGCCGGCGACTGTCGTTTCATCCTCAACCCCAGCCCGGTCGCCCCGCTGGACAACAACATCTTGAGCGCGGCCGACCCGTTGGTTGTCAACGCGGTGGAGGCCGAGTACTACTGCGCCGACCGCCGGCTCACTGATCCCGGTGACATGGCCCGGCGACTGCTGGAGGTGGCGCGGTCGGTGGTCATCACTCTCGGCGCCCGCGGCGTGGTGGTTGCCGCGAACGGCTCGGTCGAGACGTTCGACGTCGAGAAGGTGCACGCACATGACACAACGGGAGCCGGTGACCACTTCGTCGGCTCTCTTGCTGCATACCTGGCCGCGGGATCGGATCTGCAGTCGGCGGCACGCCGGTCCGCAGCCAGAGCGACGGACTACGTCGCGTCCCGCAGATAGGTCCGGCTGCGCGAAGTGGCGTCGCCGCTGCGGTTTCGGCGATACGTTCGGACCCATCCGGCCAAGGGAGAGACATGACGAACACAGTGGTGGTGCGCCGCGAAGGATCGGTCACCACGATCGGCATCAATCGGCCCGACGTGCGCAACGCCGTCGACGGCGAGACCGCCGCAGCGCTGGCGGACGCCTTTCGCGCGTTTGATGCCGATTCCGACGCCGCGGTCGCGGTGCTGCACGGAGAGGGTGGAACCTTCTGCGCCGGTGCAGATCTCAAAGCGGTTGCGACGGGAGACAAGGTCAACCGGGTGGAGCCCGACGGCGATGGCCCGATGGGACCGACGCGAATGCAACTGTCCAAACCGGTGATCGCAGCCATCAGCGGACATGCGGTCGCCGGCGGACTCGAACTGGCCTTGTGGGCCGACATGCGGATAGCCGAGGATGACGCGGTGCTCGGTGTGTTCTGTCGCCGGTGGGGTGTGCCGCTGGTCGACGGCGGCACCGTACGGTTGCCGCGCCTGATCGGCACCTCGCACGCGATGGATCTCATCCTGACCGGACGGGCCGTCTCGGCGGCGGAAGCCCACCACATCGGGTTGGTGAACAGGGTGGTGCCGCACGGCGAAGCGGTGCGCGCCGCGAAGCATCTCGCGCGCGAGATCGCTGCATTCCCGCAGACGTGTCTACGTCAGGACCGGCTGTCGGTGATCGAGCAGGAAGGTATGGCAGAGAGAGATGCACTGAGCAATGAGTTCGCGCACGGACTGACGTCGTTGGCAAGCGACACCGTGGCCGGTGCTTCTCGGTTCGCAGGGGGAGCGGGCCGCCATGGCTCGTTCGACATCGCACAAGACGGTCGCCAGGGTGACGTCGATCAGGGATGAACTCCCCGAACCCTTATCCTGGACCGATGAGTGCTTCCATCACCACTGCGGCTGATGTCGAACAGATCGTTCGTGCCCAGGCGACCGCGGCGAAAGCTGCGTCCAGGATGCTGGCCCGACTGACGACCATCCAGAAGAACCAGGTGCTGCATGATGCAGCGGAGGCTCTTCTCGTCCAGACCGATGCCATTCTGGCGGCGAACGCCGGCGATGTCGCCCGGGCCGAGGCTGCGGGTGTGGAGGCCAGTCTCATCGACCGCCTGCGTCTGACTTCCGACCGCGTCGAGGGCATCGCCCAGGGGCTGCGGCAAGTCGCCGTTCTGCCCGATCCGATCGGCGACGTCATCCAGGGCAAGACGCTGCCCAACGGGATGCAGTTGCGTCAGGTCCGGGTGCCCCTCGGTGTCGTCGGGATGGTGTACGAGGCGCGGCCCAACGTCACCGTCGACGCATTCGGCATCGCGCTGAAATCGGGTAACGCTGCCCTGCTTCGTGGGTCGTCGTCCGCCGCGGGTTCGAACGCAGAGCTGGTACGCATCCTGCGCGAGACGCTGACCGCTGCTGGTGTACCCGCTGATGCCGTCCAACTGCTCCCGTCCGACGACCGGTCGAGTGTGACCCATCTGATCCGAGCTCGTGGACTGGTCGATGTGGTCATCCCACGTGGCGGGGCCGGGTTGATCAAGGCAGTGGTGGAGAACGCGGCCGTGCCGACCATCGAGACCGGTACGGGCAACTGCCACATATACATTCACGCAGCCGCCGACCTCGATATGGCCGAGGATCTGGTGATCAACTCCAAGACCCGCCGGCCGAGCGTCTGCAACACCGCCGAGACCGTCTTGGTCGACCGGGCCATCGCGGAGACCGCACTGCCGCGCCTGACCCAGGTCTTGCAGACCTCAGGCGTGACCATCCACGGGGACGAACCGGGCATGGTTCCGGCCACCGAGCAGGACTGGGCCGACGAATACCTCACCCTCGACATCGCTGTGAAGATCGTGGGTGGGATCGACGAGGCGATCGACCACATCGACCGGTACGGCACCAGCCACACCGAGGCCATCGTCACCACAGACCTCGCTGCCGCCGAAGAGTTCACCAACCGCGTCGATGCCGCCGCGGTGATGGTGAACGCGTCCACCGCATTCACCGACGGTGAACAGTTCGGCTTCGGTGCCGAGATCGGTATCTCCACACAGAAGTTGCATGCCCGTGGGCCGATGGGACTCCCGGAACTCACGTCCACGAAGTGGATCGCGTGGGGGAACGGCCAGACGCGGCCTCGCTGACCCGGTGGACGAGCCGGCCGACACCTGATTTTCGATCCTGAGGAGTGACCTGTGGGCGTACAGCCTAGTTTCACCGATGTGCCCGGCGTCCGCGAAACGCTTGCCGGCGTTGGCTATCTCGCCGACGACGCGACCTCCACGTCGGTGTTCCTTGCCGACCGGCTGGGCAAACCGCTCCTGGTCGAGGGACCGGCCGGTGTGGGTAAAACCGAACTCGCTCGCGCCATCTCGCAGTCGACGAACGCCGATCTGGTGCGACTGCAGTGTTATGAGGGCATCGACGAGGCTCGTGCACTCTATGAGTGGAATCACGCCAAACAGATCCTCGCCATCCAGGCGACAGGGCAGCGCGGATGGGACGAGACGAAAGCCGACATCTTCTCGGACGAGTTCCTCCTGCCCCGGCCACTGTTGAAAGCGATCTCGCAGCCGGGCCCGACGGTGCTGCTGATCGATGAGGTCGACAAGGCCGACGTCGACATCGAAGGCCTGTTGCTCGAGGTGCTCAGCGACTTTGCGATCACCATCCCGGAGATGGGCACCGTGACCGCCGATCGGCGGCCCATCGTCCTGCTCACCTCCAACGCGACGCGCGAATTGTCCGAAGCCCTCAAGCGACGCTGCCTGTACCTCTACATCGACTTCCCCGACGCGGCCCGCGAGCGCGAGATCCTCGCCAGTCGTGTCCCGCAGCTCGCCGAATCCGTCGCGAAGGAACTGGTGCGCATCATCGGAGTTCTCCGCACCCTCGACATCCGTAAGAAGCCATCGGTGGCCGAGACGATCGACTGGGCCAACACCTTGCTCGCCCTGGGAGTGGGGGAGAAGCCCGGGGCGCGGATCGACGACGGAGTCATCGCGAAAACCCTCGGTGTGGTCCTCAAACACCGTCCCGACCTCGCCACCGCGCTCAAAGAGCTGAAGTTGAGCTGAGCGTGCCCGTGGATGCCCCGTTCATCAGCCAGCTCACCGGATTCGTGGATGATCTGCGGGCCCGGGGCATCATCGTCGGACCGGCCAACCTGATCGATGCGGGCCAGGCGACGGCAGTGCTGGATCTGCTCGATCGGGACAGCTTCCGTGAGGGCATGGCGTGCACACTCCTGCACGACAACGGACACCGCCGGGTGTTCGATTCCGTCTTCGACCTCTGGTTCCCGTTGGGCATGGGCGAACGCAGCGGCGTCGACGACGACGCGTTCACGCCTGACGCCGACGGGAACATCGACGTGGACGCAGTGCGCGAACGGCTCGCCGAGTTGCTCGCGGACGACTCACCGCAGGCGCAGGCCGAACTGGCCGCATTCGCGGCGATGGCTGTGGCGCAACTCGGCAGTTACCGATCCAATCGCGGTCCGGCGTTCTCCACGTATCAGGCGATGTCGACGATCAATCCCCAGACCCTCATCGCGCAGATCGCCGCCGCCATGGCAGCCGGAGCGGGAGACGAGACCGCCGGCACCGAACCGCTGTACCGGCGAGCCGCGGCCGACCGGGTACAGAAGTTCAGGTCGCTGATCGAGCAGGAAACCAAGCGCCGGATGGCCCAGCGGAACGGCCGCGAGCAGGTCTCGCAGTACGCGGTCCCCAATCTCCCCGAACGGGTCAATTTCCTCTCCGCCGGCGCAGCTGATCTTGCGGAGGTCCGTCGCACCATCGCTCCGCTGGCACGGTTACTGGCGGCGCGCCTCGAGATCCGCAGGCGACGCGCCCACCGTGGGTCGATCGACGTACGTAAAACGCTGCGTGCGTCGATGTCCACCGGAGGCGTCCCGATCGACCTGGTGCGCCGCAAACCTCGGCCCGGTCGGCCGGAATTGGTTGTCCTGTGCGATGTCTCGGGCTCGGTGGCCGGGTTCTCGCAGTTCACCCTGCAGCTCGTCTACGCCCTACGCCAACAGTTCTCGAAGGTCAGGGTGTTCGCTTTCGTCGACACCGTGGACGAGGTCACCGAACATTTCGACGGGCCCGATCTCGACTTCGCGACAGCTGTGCGCGAGATGCTCGCCGGCGCCCGATTGATCACCCGCGACGGTCACTCGGACTACGGTCACGCGTTCGGCGGATTCGCGGACGACCACCTCGATGCCCTCACGCGCCGGGGCGCTCTACTGATCCTGGGCGACGGGCGCAACAACTACCACGACCCCCAACTCGATGCGCTCACGCGCATGGTCGAGAGCACCCGGCATGCGTATTGGCTCAATCCGGAAGCCGCGGTGAACTGGGACACGGGGGACTCGGTGGCCGGCACCTACTCGGCGGTCATCGAGATGCACGAATGTCGCAACGCCGGTCAACTCGCCAAGGTCATCGCCAACCTGTTGCCGGTCTGATCTGCTGTGGACCTCACACGCTCAGTACACTCAGCCCCTATGCCCGAGATCGCGCCAGACCCACAGCAGCCGCGCGGTCGGCGGATCGGGGTGATGGGCGGCACTTTCGATCCGATCCACAACGGTCACCTGGTGGCGGCGAGCGAGGTCGCCGACCGGTTCGAACTCGACGAGGTCATCTTTGTCCCCACCGGACGACCGTGGCAGAAGAACCGGTCGGACCGGAACGTGAGCCCGCCGGAAGACCGCTATCTGATGACGGTGATCGCCACTGCGGCCAACCCCCGGTTCTCGGTGAGTAGGGTGGACATCGATCGCCACGGGGACACGTACACCGTCGACACCCTTCGCGACCTGCACACACTCAACCCGGACGCGGAGTTGTTCTTCATCACCGGCGCCGACGCGTTGGCATCGATCCTGTCGTGGCAGAACTGGGAGGGTCTGTTCGAGTTCGCGAGCTTCGTCGGCGTGAGTCGGCCGGGGTATGAACTCGGCGCCGCACATCTCGACCAGCACCTCGACAAGCTGCCGCCCGATACTCTTCATCTGATGGAGATACCGGCGCTGGCCATTTCTTCGACCGATTGCCGGATGCGTGCGGCACCGGCCGGCCGGTGTGGTACCTCGTTCCCGACGGGGTGGTGCAGTACATCAGCAAGCGAAAGTTATACCAATCGAAAGGCATTCAGTGACAGCGTCATCCGAGGCGGTTTCCATGGCAACCGTGGCCGCCCACGCGGCCGCCGACAAGTTGGCCGCCAACGTCATCGTGATCGACGTGTCCGAACAGCTCGTGATCACCGACTGTTTCGTGATCGCATCGGCCGACAACGAACGTCAGGTCGCGTCGATCGTCGACGAGATCGAAGAAAAGCTCCGCGAGGCCGGCAGCAAACCTGTCCGTCGGGAGGGGACCAGAGAAGGCCGCTGGACCCTCCTCGACTACATCGACGTGGTGATCCACGTGCTGCACAACGAGGAGCGCGAGTTCTACGCCCTCGAACGGCTGTGGAAAGACTGCCCGATCATCGAGATCCCCGGAATCGAATCCACTGTGGAAGCCGGTGACAGCGATCGGGGTGACCTTGGTGAATGAGTCGATTCGGCCGGACGGCCACGACTCGAGCGTCGAACGGATGACCCCGGTTGTACGACGACTGCTTCTCCTGCGGCACGGTCAGACCGACTACAACGCAGGCAGCCGCATGCAGGGACAACTCGACACCGACCTGTCCGAACTCGGTGTTCGGCAGGCCGCCGCGGCGGCGAAGGTGCTGGCTGCACGCGGCCCTCGGTTGATCATCTCCTCCGATCTGCGGCGGGCCCGCGACACTGCAGCTGCTCTTGCCGATCAGGTGGGCATGGAGGTTGCCACAGATCGTCGGCTGCGCGAAACGCATCTCGGTGAGTGGCAGGGTCTGACCCACCATGAAGTGGATGCCCAGATGCCCGGGGCCCGCAAGGTGTGGCGCGACGATGCCTCATGGCGACCGCCCGGTGGCGAAAGTCGCACCGATGTGGCCCAGCGCAGCATGCCGGTGGTCGACGAACTGGTGGCCGAGTTGGGGGACTGGGGTCGCGGAGACGACGCGGATGCCCCCGTGGTCCTGGTGGCTCACGGCGGGGTCATCGCCGCGATGACGGCGGGCCTGCTGCGGTTGCCGGTGAGCCACTGGCCCGTGCTCGGGGGTCTCGCCAACACGAGTTGGGTTCAGCTGAGCGGTCACGGTGCCGACCACGAGACCACGTGGCGGCTCGATGTGTGGAACGCATCGGCCGAGGTCGCCGACGACGCAGTGCAGTGACCTGTTGATGAGTTCAAGCGACGGCAACTCGCCGAGTCGACCGCCGGTCCCCGACAGCCTGCTGGTCCTGTCCGACTCGCTGGCCTACTACGGACCCACCGGTGGTCTACCTGCCGATGACTCCCGGATCTGGCCGGTTCTGGCGGCCGATCGCCTGGATCTGCGTCTGGAGCTGTTCGGGCGCATCGGCTGGACCAGCCGTGACGTGTGGTGGGCCCTCACCCAGGACCCGCGGATCTGGTCGGCAGTTCCGAGGGCCAAGGCCGTGGTGTTCGCCTTCGGAGGGATGGATTCGTTGCCGTCCCCACTCCCGACGGCGCTCCGTGAGCAGATTCGGTACATCCGTCCCCCGGCGCTGCGGCAGCAGGTGCGCAACGCATACGGGTGGCTGCAGCCGCGACTCTCGCCGCTCGGATGGCCGTTGGCGTTGCCGCCCGCGTTGACCACCGACTACCTGACGAAGATCCACGAGGCCCTGGTCGCGATTCGCCCCGACCTGCCGGTGGTCGCCTGCCTGCCGTCCACCCATCGGAGTCCGTACTACGGGAACGTGCATGCCGGGCGACCGAAAACCGTTGGCGCGATCACTGATTGGGCGACGCAGGCGCACGTGCCCCTGGTCGACCTGCTGGAGCCGACGGCACGCCATTTCGACCACGGTGAAGGCAACCCGGACGGGATCCACTGGGGTTTCGGCTGTCATCGGGAGGTGGCCGACCTGGTGGGCGATGCCGTCGCCGCCGCGACCGCGACTAGCGTGGCACTGTGACCGTCACCATCGTCACCGACTCGTCGGCCCGCCTACCCGCGCCGATCCGCGAGCGGTACCGCATCGAGCAAGTACCCATGCATGTGCTGACCGCCGAGCAGGATCTCCTCGAGGATGTCGACGACATCGGCCCGGACATCTTCAACGATCCGCAGACCACCACGTCCGGCGTCTCCCCGGCCGATCTCGAAGCCGCCTATGAGAAGGCGGTCGACCTCAGCGACGGCGACGGCGTGATCGCCGTGCATCTGTCGCGCCGGTTCAGCGGGACATGGGGCTCGGCGAGACTGGCGGCCGAGAAGTTCCAGGGCCGGATCCGAGTGGTCGATTCCCGCACCGTGGGTCTGGGGGTCGGGTTCGCGGCGATCGCCGCCGCGCAGACCGCGGAGACCGGCGCCGACATGGACCGGGCGTACGAGGCAGCGATCCGGGTGGGGTCCACCACGGAGTGTCTGCTGTGCGTACAACAACTCGAGAACCTGCGGTCGAGTGGTCGCATCGGTGCCACCACCCGTCTGTTCGCCTCGGCCCTCGCGATCAAGCCGATACTTCGGGTGGTCGATGGCACGCTGGCGCTCAAGGAGAAACAGCGAACCATGTCCAAGGCGATCGCCAAGATGATCGACACGGCCGTGGACGTCGCCGAACGCCGTCCCATCACGCTGGGTGTACAGCATTGTGACGCACCCGAATTGGCCGAGCAGATCATCGACTCCCTGCAGTCCAAGCTCACCATCACCTCGCTGGTGCAATCCGACCTCGGACCCGTGTTGTCGCGACATGTGGGGAGCGGTGCGGTGGGGATCGCTGTGACAACGTCGCTCGACCACATCGATGTCGACTGACTCTGTCAACACTCGCCGGGTTGTCCACAGCACCGCGTCGCCGGGTGGCGTTCTGATCTGAACGCAGAGATCGGCCTCCTACTGTTCGGGTATGAGAAGCAACCTGGACCGGTTGACGGCGTCGCCGACCGCGTCGGACACGCCTGAACGATCCGTCCCGGTGGAAGAACCGATGGCCCCTGCCTGGCTCGGGTCGGCGCAATGGATGCATGACAACCCGGATTCGCCCGATGGCGGTGGCGATGCCCCGCCGGCGGGCGCGGCCGGCGGCGCACGTGGTCACTGGACCGATGACCCCGACGACGTCGATGCCGGACCGCTTCGACGGCGATGGCGTTCAACCCCGGCAGCGGCGATCGGGTTGGTGGCGGTCGGCATCGTGGCAACTCTGATCGCCCTGTATACCGCGTTCGCCGGGCCCGACGCGGGATCCGAGGTCCCCGTCAGCTTCCCGGAATCGGCAGGGGTCCCAGCCCCGGTGGACACTGCACCACCAGCGTCGAGCGCTGCACCCCCGGCGGAACTGGTGGTGAGCGTGGTCGGTTTGGTGCACCGTCCCGGATTGGTCCGGTTACCTCCGCAAGCTCGTGTCGCCGACGCCATCGACAAGGCAGGGGGAGCAAAGCCGAACGCAGATCTGTTGAGCCTCAACCTGGCTCAGCCACTTCGGGACGGCGATCAGGTGCTCGTCGGCTTCACCGACCCGGCGGGAGGCTTCCAGATGCGCAGTGCCGTCGTCGCGGTGGACGGTGCCGGGAGTCCGCCGGCCGCTGCCGGCACCGCACTACCCGGGCCCGCTCCGGCAGGAACGGCCGATGGGGCAGGCAAGGTAAATCTGAACACGGCGACCGAAGCCGAGTTGGACACGCTTCCCGGGGTGGGCCCGGTCACCGCGGCCGCGATCATCGCGTGGCGGCAGGCCCACGGGAGCTTCACCTCGGTCGATCAGCTGGCCGAAGTCGACGGGATCGGTCCCGCCCGCCTCGAGAAGCTGAAGGACAAGGTCACGGTGTGAACGGCACCGACATCCGGGCGCCCACGTCGGTGGGTCTCGACGTGCGGCTGGTGCCCGCGGCAGTCGGAGCGTGGACGATGACGGTCTTGGGGATTGTTGGCCCCCTTGGCATCACGGTTGCGGCGAGCGTATCGGCCAGTGTGCTCGCGCTCGTCGCGATCGCTTGGACGGCGCGCGGATCTCGGATGCTGGTTCTGCCTGTGGTGTTGGGGGTCGCCGGAACCATGGCCGGATTCGGGTGGGCGCTGGTGGTGCGTCAGCACCAACTGGCCGAGCACCCGCTGGCGGCCGAGTCGATGCGCGGAAGCAAGACAACTATGACCCTCCGGGTGTCAGACGACCCGCGCATCATCGCCGGCACCGATCGGGTGGTTCTCGCGGTCGATGTGTTGTCGGTGCGGGACCGGAATGTCGCAGACACGGCGGCGACCGTGCTTGGCCCGATGGACGGATGGTCCGGTCTTGTTCCGGGACAGACACTTTCGACTGTCGCCAAGGTGTCGGCGCCACGGCGCCCGGACCTCACCGTGGCCACGCTGACCGTCTCCGCACCGCCGAGCCGTGTGCGTGCGCCGCCCTGGTATCAGCGCGCCGGAGCAGAGGTGCGTACCCGGTTCCAGGAGACGGCCTCACGCGCACTGGGTACCCCGGAATCGGGATTGGTGCCCGGAATGGTGCTGGGGGACATCTCGACTCTGGACGAGGACCTCAAGACCGCATTTCGAACGTGCGGGCTGTCGCACCTCACGGCTGTGTCGGGCGCCAATTTTGCGATCATCATCGGTGCTCTGCTCCTCGCCGTGCGAGCGGTGGGTGCCGGGCCCCGTCTGTCGGTGGCTGTGATCGCCTGCGCCATCGTGGTTTTCGTGCTGCTGGTCCGACCGAGTCCGAGTGTGGTGCGGGCAGCTGTGATGGGTGCGGTGGGACTGCTCGCATTGCTGGTCAGGCGACGTGCTCAGGCGATGCCTGCATTGTGTACGGCCATCGTTGTGCTGTTGCTGATCTGGCCCGCCTTCGCCGTCCATCCGGGGTTCATGCTGTCGGTCGCGGCAACCGCTGGGCTGATCGTGATGGCACCGCCGATCGTGGATCGGCTTCGACGTCACCGCGTTCCGGGTGGTCTCGCCGAAGTGCTTGCCGTCGCCGTCGCGGCGCAGGTGGTCACCCTTCCGATCGTCGTGATGATCAGCGGTCAGATCAGCCTGGTGGCGATCGTCGCGAACATCGCGGTGACTCTTGCGGTCCCGCCCATCACCGTGCTGGGGACGGCCTCTGCGGCCCTGGTGGTGCTCTGCCCGCCGCTGGCAACGTTGCTGGTCCGGTTCGTCGGTCCGGCCCTGTGGTGGATGGTGGTGGTGGCCGAGCAGTTGAGTTCTCTCCCGATGGCCACGATCACTCTGTGGTGACCTGTCGTCGGTCTCTGGCACGATGGCCGGGTGAGCAGTGTGCATCTGGTGTTGGGCGACGACGAGTTCCTCTGTGAGCGGGCAACCGCGGGCATCGTTGCCGCCGTCAGGGGGTCGGTCGACAATCCCGGCGACATCCGGTGACGCGGCTGCGCGCCGGAGATGCGACCGAACACGAACTCGCAGAACTGCTCAGTCCGTCGTTGTTCGCCGAAGATCGCATCGTGATCCTGGAGGCCGCCGGTGAAGCCGGGAAGGAACCGGCCAAGCTGGTCACCGAAGTGGCAGCGAGTCCACCTGAAGGCGTCACGCTGGTGGTGGTCCATTCAGGGTCGGGGCGTGCGAAATCCATGGTCGCCGCCCTGCGGAAGTCGGGTGTCGAAGAGCACGACTGCGCTGCCCTCAAACCATCGGCGCGAGCGGATTTCGTCCGCAACGAACTACGCAGTCACGGTGTGAAGGCGGGCCCCGACGTCGTCGAGAAGATCTTGGATTCGGTACGGGCAGATCTGCGCGAGCTGGCTGCCGCGTGCAGTCAGCTGGCCGCCGACACCGGGGGCAAGGTGGATGTGGCCGCGGTCGCCCGCTACTACTCGGGTCGTCCGGAGATCACCGGCTTCGAAGTCGCCGACAAGGCGGTCACCGGCGACCGGCCAGGAGCCCTGGAATCACTGCAATGGGCTCATCATCACGGTGTTCCGCACGTTCTGCTCGCCGATGCGTTGGCCGAAGCAGTGCATGCGATCGCCCGGGTGCGCGGTATCGGCAGGATGGATCAGTATTCGGCTGCGTCGGAACTGGGCATGCCGCCGTGGCGGGTGAAGAAGGTTCAGGGCCAGGCGTCGGCATGGGACTCGGTGTCCATCGCCAAGGCGATGACCGTGGTGGCAACCTTGAACGGCGAGGTGAAAGGTCAAGCCGCCGACGCGGATTACAGTCTGCAACGCGCTGTGGCCGCGGTCGCCGATCTGCGTCCCTCTCGTCGTCGCTGACAGGGCCCACCGGCCAGGGACTTCGGGAGCAATCCGGGGGTGAGACAGCGAGGCGGCAGGTGATCGGACGACACTCACCCCGACGACCGCGTGGGGGATCGTCGGGGTGAGCGAGGTACAAAAGTTCAGTTGTGCCCGGTCATCGGGCGGGCTCGATCAGAGCTTGTTGAGCGAGACAGCCATCGCCGATTTCTTGTTGGCTGCCTGGTTGGCGTGGATGACGCCCTTGCTCGCGGCCTTGTCGAGCTTCTTGCTGGTGCTGACCAGCAGCTCGGAAGCCTTGTCCTTCTCGCCCGCTGCAACGGCCTCGCGGAAAGAGCGAATCGCGGTCCGCAGCGACGACTTCACCGACTGGTTGCGCAGCCGTGCGCTGTCGTTGGTCTTGTTCCGCTTGATCTGCGACTTGATGTTTGCCACGCGTGTGTTTTCCTTAGCTCAGCGATACGGGGTTTGGTGTCAGCACCAGCGCACTACGTTACCAGCCGGCCCGGTGTGCACCCAAATCGCAGCGGGGCAGGTAGCGGATACCGCTGCAAGACTGCCAACACCAGCCACTTACGGCACGATGTTCACATGAGTGCGGCAACTGCAGCAGGGTCAAAGCGCGCCGTGGCCACTCGCGCCACCGGTACCAAGGTGTCAGCCGAGACCACGACGGGCAAGAAGAAACCGGCAAAGGTGGCCGGGCCGAAAGGCAACGGTTCCAAGCCGCCGGCCAAGAAGACCGCGGCGAAAGGCGTAGCGAAGCCAAGTGGCATCTTCAACGGCTACGCCGCGGGCCCCTACGACGGCGCATTCGACGAGATGTTCGACGACAACGGCGAGGTTCGCGGACCGTACCGGGGGATCCACAAGTCCCTGGGCAGTTACGACGGTGCCGACCTCGACACCCGCGTCGACGCTCTCGGTCGGGCCTTCATCGATCAGGGCATCACGTTCTCGCTGTCGGGGCAGGAGCGCCCCTTTCCCCTCGATGTGGTTCCCCGAGTCATCTCGGCAGCTGAATGGGCGAAGCTCGAACGTGGAATCACCCAGCGGGTCAAGGCCCTGGAGATGTTCCTCGACGACATCTACGGCGAGCAGGAGATCCTGCGCGACGGGGTCGTTCCCAAACGGCTGATCACCTCATGTGAGCACTTCCATCGCCAGGCGGTGGGTATCAGGCCGCCCAACGGAGTTCGCATCCACGTCGCCGGTATCGACCTGATCCGCGACGAGCACGGTGACTTCCGGGTGCTCGAGGACAACCTGCGCTCGCCTTCGGGTGTGTCGTACGTGATGGAGAACCGTCGGACCATGGCCAGGGTGTTCCCGGATCTGTTTGCCTCACACCGGGTTCGGGCAGTGGGCGACTACTCGACCCACCTGCTCCGGGCCTTGCGGGCGTCGGCGGCATTCAACGAGGCCGACCCGAACGTCGTTGTCCTCACCCCCGGGGTGGCGAACTCCGCGTACTTCGAGCACTCGCTGCTGGCCAGGCAGATGGGCGTGGAATTGGTGGAGGGCCGCGACCTCTTCTGCCGCGACAACGTGGTGTACATGCGAACCACCGAGGGGGAGCAGCGAGTAGACGTGATCTACCGCCGCATCGACGACGACTTCCTCGACCCGATGCAGTTCCGTCCCGACTCCATGCTGGGAGTCGCCGGACTGCTCAACGCGGCACGTGCCGGCAACGTGGTGATCTCCAGTGCCGTCGGCAACGGGGTCGGTGACGACAAGCTCACGTACACCTACGTTCCTGAGATCATCGAGTACTACCTCGGTGAGAAGCCCAGCCTCGGCAATGTCGACACCCTGCGCTGCTGGCTCGACGACGAGCGAGAAGAGGTGCTCGACCGGATCGACGAACTCGTGGTGAAACCCGTTGAGGGATCAGGGGGTTACGGCATCGTGTTCGGCCCCGATGCCACATCGGAGGAACTGGACGTGCTGGCGCGCAAGGTCAGACTCGACCCTCGTGGATGGATCGCGCAACCGGTGGTGCAGCTCTCGACGGTGCCCACCAAGATCGGCGGCAAGCTGGCGCCGCGTCACGTGGATCTGCGTCCGTTTGCCGTCAACGATGGCGAGTCGGTGTGGGTGCTGCCCGGCGGGCTGACCCGGGTGGCTCTCCCGGAGGGCAGTCTGGTGGTCAACTCGAGCCAGGGTGGTGGCTCCAAGGACACCTGGGTTCTCGCGACCCGTACTTCGCCTGAGGAGCGCGAACTCTCGGGCGACGAACTCGTCCGGAGCCAAGACCTGAGGGCTCCGAGTACTCCCACAGAGCAGGGGCCGGACACCGCCGCCATGCAGGATCAGCAACAACAGCAGCAACAGCAGGCGGGTGTGACCGGTCGGCACAGTCAGATCCAGAATCAGGGTCCGACCGGTCAGACGCAGAGCCAGTTGATGTCGCAGCAGGGTGGTGTCCGCCGATGATGCTCGCACGCAACGCCGAATCCCTGTACTGGATCGGACGCTACGTAGAACGCGCCGACGACACCGCCAGGATCCTCGATGTGGCGGTACACCAACTGCTCGAGGACGCCACGGTTGATCCCGACGGCCGGTGTCGACTGGTCTTGCAGGTGCTGGGGATGGAGTTGCCCCCAGCCGATGTGGAGCTGGACGCCTGGTCGTTGACCGACCGGGTCGCCTACTCCAAGAAGGAACCAGGCTCCATCGTCGACAGCGTGGGTCAGGCCCGGGAAAATGCAAGGGGCGCACGCGAAGTCACGTCGAGTGAGATGTGGGAATGTCTCAACACCACCTACAACGGCCTGGGTGACGCCGAGCGGGCGTCGCGCAAGCTCGGGCCCTACGAGTTCCTGTCCTTCGTAAAAAACCGGGCGGCAATGTTCGCCGGACTGGCCGACGCCACCCTCAGCCACGACGACGGTTATCGCTACCTCCTGCTCGGCCGATCGGTCGAGCGTGTGGATATGACCATCCGGATGTTGTTGTCGCGCGCGGGTGACCGGTCGGGGTCGCCGGCGTGGGTGACGGTGCTGCGGTCCGCGGGTGCACACGACACCTACCTACGGACCTACCGGGGCGCACTCGATGCGACCCGGGTGGTCGAATTCCTCCTCCTCGACCGGCTGTTCCCGCGATCAGTGTTCCACGCGATCAGCCTGGCCGAACGGCAATTGATCGAGCTCGACAACCGGCCGAGCCGGGTGGGCGCGCAGGCCGAGGCGCAACGTCTCCTGGGGCGGGCGCGAAGCGGGCTCGAGTTCATGCAGCCGGGAATGTTGTTGGACGACTTGCAGACCCGGTTGCTCGATCTGCAGGAGACGTGCCGCGAGGTCAGCGAGGCCGTGACGGCCCAGTACTTTCACGTGTCGCCGTATGTCGCCTGGGCGGATACGTCCGCAAGCGATTCGGTCGACCGATTCATCGAGGAGAGTGAACTGTGAGCTGGCGATTGCGGGTCGTGCATTCGACGGGATTTGCCTACAACGCCCCGGTCACCTCTTCGTACAACGAGGCCCGGCTGACGCCCCGGAGCGATACCCGGCAGAACGTGATCATCAACCGCGTGGAGACGATCCCCGCGACGAGGTCGTATCGGTACACCGACTACTGGGGAACCGCGGTCACCGCCTTCGACCTGCATGCTCCTCACGAGGAACTCGAGGTGTCGGGTCTGTCGGTGGTCGAAACCGAGCCCGACGCAATGCCTTCGGACGACGAATTGCTCGATTGGGAATCGCTGCACCATGAGTCGGTGATCGACCGATATGACGAGGTGCTGAGCAACACCGGATACGTACCGGTGAGCAGGCAGCTCGGTCAGGTGGCCAAACGCCTCACCAAGGGGCTCACTCCTCAAGAGGCTGTGCTCGCCGTGTGCCAATGGGTGCACACCGAGATGGAGTACGTTCCCGGCACCACCGGCGTCCACACCTCCGCGGTCGAGGCCTGGAAAGAGAAGAAAGGCGTCTGCCAGGATTACGCGCACCTGTCCTTGGTGATGTTGCGCAGCCTCGGCATTCCGTCGCGCTATGTGTCCGGCTACCTGCACCCGAGCAGGTCGGCAGTCATCGACCGCACGGTCGAGGGGCAGAGTCATGCATGGGTCGAGGCCTGGACGGGCGGTTGGTGGGGGTACGACCCCACCAACGACCTCGCGATCTCCGAGCAGCATGTGTCGGTCGGTGTGGGCCGCGACTACTCTGACGTGCCTCCGCTCAAGGGGATCTACACAGGCGCGGGCGCCAAGGACCTCGAGGTGAAGGTGGAGATCACCCGTTTGGCGTGATCGCCACCCATTCGCTCGCTGTGCGCCAAACCCTCGGTGGGCGGCCGCTCCGGTGTCACAGTCGTGCAATGACCACTGCAGCAAAGCAATCCGTTGTCCCGTTTGTTGTCAGCGCAACCGGTAGCGGGGTCGCCCAACGTCTTGTCACCGGCGGCTCGGCTCACGAGTTCCACACCGATGCGTACCCGGCGTTCGGCGGTGAGGACAAGGCCCCGAGCCCGTTGTTCTACGCTCTCGGGGCACTGACGTCGTGCAATCAGGTCACCGCGTCGCTGGTTGCCAAAGACCTCGGGATCGCGTTGGGGGAGTTCACGTTCGAGGTGCAAGGTGATCTCGACACCGCAGTCCTCGTACAAGGCGCCGAAGGCAACGCCAACTTCGACAAGGTCACCGTGTCGGCCGTGGTCGAATCAGACGCAAACAAGCAGCAATTCGCCGAGTTCGTCGCCGAAACCGAACGGCGGTGCCCGGTGTCGCAGCTCTTCGTGCGCAGCGGTCTCGAGTTCGTCAACAACTGGACGCAGGCGCCGCTGTCCTGAATCAGACGTGGGTGGCCGGATTCAACGCCACCCGTACCGGTCCCGGAGAACTGTTGCGATCCGATCGAATTGGCCTCGATCGACGATCGCACCCTCGCGGCGGATGGCGTTTTCGGGCACCGTGAGCACCCGGTCGAGCCGGGCGAAGCTCTCGCGGTGGGCGCTGTCCCACTCGCCGGTCCCGATGCTCATCCAGTTCGCGTCGTCGCGCCGGTGCTCCTGACTGGAGAGCATGAGTCCGAGGAGAGCGGGTCCGTCCCGTCCGACCACCACGACCGGACGGTCCTTACCTCGACCTGGATCATCTTCGAACTCGACCCAGGTCCACACCACCTCGCCGGGATCGGCTGCGCCGTCGAGTCGGGGAGAGTAAGCAATCTGCCGCGCGTGTGTGGCCGTCGGTGACGTGCGCGTCACCCGGTTCCCACTCGGTGAGGGCGCAGATTCCCGGCCGGGCCGTGTGGCCGCAGAGCGGGTGAGTTCGCGCACCACGCGCGGCCCGTGTCGACGGATCAACGACATCGCCATCTGTCCCAAGGTGCCTGCCACGCCGTCAGCCTATCGAGAAGAAGTCGAGCACCTCGGTGGCGATCAGCCGCGGCGCGCCTGACCGATCGGGTTTGAGGTCGTGGCCGACCTTGGGGAGATCGAGGAATCGGGTCGGTGACGGGATCATCGCGATGGCGGCGGTCAGCTCGTCCGTGGTGCCGAACGGGTCGGTGGCGCCGTGCACCACCAGGACCGGCTTGGTGATGGAGGGCAGGTGATCGGTGCGCATCTTCTCCGGTCGTCCGGGTGGGTGCAGCGGGTACGAGGTCAGCAACAGTCCATCGGCGATGTCGGGGTTCTCGGCCACCGTCATCGAGGCCTGGCGTCCTCCGTAGGAATGCCCGCCGACGATCAGGGGGCCGGTCGATTGACCCCGGAAGGCGTCACACGCTGCGGCTATCCCTGCGCGGTCGGCTGCCGCGCCGGACGGATGCGGCGGTCCCTTGGGTCGTTTCTGACGGTAGGGCAGGTCGATGCGGGCGACGGCGATCCGGCGGTCGCACAATTCCTCGGCGATGCGGCGCAGGATGACCGCATTGTGGTCACCGCCCGCACCGTGCGCGAGCACCACCACGGCGAGCGGATCGCCATCGGGCCGATGCAACGCGCCGGCCACACCTTCTGACTGCCACTCCTCGACGCTCACGTCCTGAACATTAGCGTCGAGACCGCCGATGGATGGTCGATGTGCCTGCGCATGAGAAACTGGACGGGTATCTCGGCCACTGCAAGGAGTGAGTTCAATTCCCAGGCTTTCCGACACCACGTTCACCGATCCCGCGAAGATCCGGAATTTCTGCATCATCGCTCACATCGACCACGGCAAGTCGACGTTGGCGGACCGGATGTTGCAGGTCACCGGTGTGGTCGAGGGGCGCGACATGCGGGCGCAGTATCTGGACCGGATGGACATCGAACGTGAGCGCGGCATCACGATCAAGGCCCAGAACGTCCGGCTGCCCTGGAACGTGGACGGCACCGACTACGTGATGCACCTGATCGACACCCCCGGCCACGTGGACTTCACCTATGAGGTGTCACGTGCACTGGAAGCGTGTGAAGGCGCAGTGTTGCTCGTCGACGCGGCCCAGGGCATCGAGGCTCAGACGTTGGCCAACCTGTACCTGGCGCTGGACAAGGACCTGACGATCATCCCGGTCCTGAACAAGATCGACCTGCCGGCCGCCGACCCCGACCGTTACGCAGCCGAGATCGCTCACATCATCGGCTGCGAACCCGACGACGTCCTGAGGGTCTCGGGCAAGACCGGCGTCGGCGTCACGGAGCTGCTCGACGAGGTGGTGCGGCTGATCCCGGCTCCGGTCGGCGATTCCGACGCCCCGCCCCGCGCGATGATCTTCGACTCGGTATACGACACCTATCGCGGCGTCGTCACGTACGTCCGTGTGGTGGACGGCAAGATCGTGCCCCGCGAGAAGATCAAGATGATGTCCACCGGCACCACCCACGAACTCCTCGAGGTCGGCATCGTCTCGCCGGACCCGAAGCCGTCCAAGGGGTTGGGCGTCGGTGAGGTGGGTTATCTGATCACCGGTGTGAAAGACGTCCGCCAGTCCAAGGTCGGTGACACCATCACCTCTGCTCGTCATGGCGCGGAGACCCCGCTGACGGGCTACCGCGAGCCACGGCCGATGGTCTACTCCGGTCTCTACCCGGTGGACGGGTCCGATTACCCGGTCTTGCGAGAAGCCCTCGACAAGCTGCAGCTCAACGACGCCGCACTGGCGTATGAGCCGGAGACGTCGGTGGCGTTGGGGTTCGGTTTCCGTTGCGGCTTCCTCGGGTTGCTGCACATGGAGATCAGCCGCGAACGACTCGAACGGGAATTCGGCCTGAACCTGATCTCCACCGCACCGAACGTGGTGTATCGCGTGGAGATGGAGGACGGCACCGAGCACATCGTCACGAACCCGTCCGATTGGCCGGACGGCAAGGCGCGCAACATCTTCGAACCGATCGTGAAGACGACGGTGATCGCACCGAGCGAATTCGTCGGTTCGATCATGGAGCTGTGCCAGTCCCGGCGTGGCGAACTCGGCGGGATGGACTATCTGTCCGAGACCCGCGTGGAACTGCGATACACCCTGCCGATGGCCGAGATCATCTTCGACTTCTTCGATTCGCTCAAGTCGCGTACCCGCGGCTACGCCAGCCTCGACTACGAGGAGGCAGGCGAGCAGGTGTCGAGCCTGGTGAAGGTGGACATCCTCCTGCAGGGTGAAGCCGTCGACGCCTTCAGTGCGATCGTCCACAAGGACGGCGCCGCCGCGTACGCCACCAAGATGACAACCAAGCTCAAGGAACTGATTCCCCGCCAGCAGTTCGAGGTCCCCATCCAGGCCGCGATCGGCGCCAAGATCATTGCGCGCGAGAATATTCGGGCGATCCGCAAGGACGTCTTGGCCAAGTGCTACGGCGGCGACATCAGCCGTAAGCGCAAGCTGCTCGAGAAGCAGAAAGAGGGCAAGAAGCGGATGAAGACGATCGGCCGGGTGGAGGTCCCGCAAGAGGCGTTTGTGGCTGCACTGTCATCGGATGCGTCGAGCGACAAACCCAGGGGCAAATAAGGCCGGAGGGAATCAGGACCGAAAGTCAAGCACCGCAGTACCATCGGGCCATGCCCTCTAACCCGGTCCTGGCTCGAAGTCCTCATCTGCACGGTCTGCCCGACTTCCCGTCGTTCACCGACGACGACTTCGTGCCCGCCTTCGAAGAGGCGATGGCCGAGCACCTGCGTGAGGTGGAGAAGATCGCCGGCGCCCGCGCCGAACCGACCTTCGTCAACACCATCGAGGCACTCGAACGCAGCGGGCAGGCGCTGGCGCGGGCGGCAGGCATCTTCTTCAACCTCACCGGTGCCGACACCAACCCCAAGCGCAATGCGATCGCCACCGAGCTCGCACCGAAGCTCACCGCGCACGGCAACGCCATCGCACTGCACGCCGGTTTGTTCGCCAGGATCGACACGTTGTTCCAGAACCGCGACGGCCTCGGTCTCGACGAGCCATCGCTGCGTTTGCTCGAGCGGCGCCATCGCGACGCGATCCGCGCCGGGACCGGTCTCGACGCCGACGGCCAGGCCCGGATGCGGCAGATCTCCGAGCGCCTTGCCACCCTGACGACCGAGTTCGGTCAGCGAATACTGAACGACAGCAACGACTCTGCGGTGCTCGTCGACGACGTGGGCAAGCTCGCCGGTTTGTCCGACGGCCAGATCGCGGCTGCGCGTCGCGCCGCGCAGGATGCAGGACACGACACCGGCTACCTCCTCACCCTCGAATTGCCGTCGAGCCAATCCGCTCTCGCCGTGCTGGAGGATCGCGACACCCGGATCCGGCTGTACGAGGCGTCGGTGAACCGCTGTTCGCGTGACAACAACAACGACACCCGGGCACTCATTCTCGACATCGTCCGTCTTCGTGCCGAACGGGCACGTCTACTCGGCTACCGCGACCACGCCGAGTACGTGATCGCGGAAGAGACCGCTCCGAGTCCCGAGGCCGTCGAGGAACTGCTGAGAGACCTGATCGCGTCGGCCATGCGGGCAGGGGGGCGCGAGCTCACCACCATCACCGAGACCATCGGCACCGACATAGGTCCGGCAGATCTCACGTATTGGCTTGCGAGGCAGGAAGAACAGCGTGCTGCGGTCTCGTTGAGCGGGCTGTCGGACTACCTCGAGCTCGACAGCGCGCTTGCCAACGGAGTGTTCTACGCCGCCGGCCGACTCTATGGTCTGCGGTTCGTCGAGTTGGACAACGTGCCCACGTACCACCCTGATGTCCGCGTCTGGCAGGTGTTCGACCGCACCAACACCTCGATCGGATTGTTCCTCGGCGACTTCTTCGCCCGTCCGAGCAAGCGGGGTGGCGCCTGGATGAACAACTTCATCGATCAGAGCCGGCTTCTCGAATCCCGTCCGGTGATCGTGAACGTACTGAATCTGACTAAACCCGATGAAGGTGAGAAGTGCCTGCTCACCATGGACCAGCTAACCACACTCTTCCACGAGTTCGGACACGCACTGCACGGCCTGCTGTCGGCGGTGCGGTACCCGTCGCAGTCGGGGACATCGGTCCCTCGCGACTTCGTCGAGTTCCCGTCACAAGTTAACGAGATGTGGGCGCTGCACCCAGAGGTGTTGCGACAGTACGCAAAACACCACGAGACCGGTCAACCCATCCCTGATGACCTCGCCGAGGCCGCAAGGGCAAGCGCGGACGTCGAGTCGGCGCACGGCACCATCGAGTACTTGGCGGCCGCAATCCTCGACATGGCCTGGCATCGGGTGACCGTCGAGGATGACATCGACGACGTCGAGGCCTTCGAGAAGGCGGCACTCGCCAAAGCCGGTGCCGCGGCCGACCTCATCCCGCCGCGGTACCGCAGCGCGTACTTCAATCACATCTTCGGCGGCGGATATTCGGCCGGCTACTACTCGTACATCTGGTCCGAGGTCCTCGACGCCGAGACCGAACAGTGGTTCCTCTCCGGCGGTGGCCTGTCTTCGGATCTGGGGGCCCGGTTCGCCGAAACGACCCTGTCTCGAGGCGACAGCGTGGACCCCATTGCCGCGCATCAGGAACTCCTGGGCCGTCCCGCCGAGATCGAACCCCTGCTGCGTCGGCGCGGTCTGCTACCGGCCTGAGGCCAGCACGCCCGCCGCGATCGCGGCCAGTGCCGACTCGGCGGCGCGTTCGGCATCGACCTTCTTCAGCGGCCTTGTCGAGGTGAGGAACTGATAGTAGAGCGGTGCTGACACCTGCCGGATCGCAGCTGTCGCGTCGGTGTCGGCAGGCGCTTCTCCACGGGCGATCCCGTCGAGTACACACGGTGCCCATTCGGCGACGCGGGTGTCGTAGAAATGCGCCAGTGCGTCAGCGGTACGCGCGTCGCAGGTCGCCGCAGCGATGATCGCCTTGAACAACGGACCTTGACGCTTGTCCGACAGGGTCTTTCGCACCAGTGCGGCATTGGCGTGCAGGTCGGCGGACAGGGTGCCGGTGTCTGCCCGCGGCACGGATTCGGCGGCCATCTCCGACAACAGGTCCGCCACCAGGCCGGGCGCCGAACCCCACCGGCGATACACGGTGGTCTTGCCCACACCGGCACGACTGGCCACGTCGGTGAGGTCGAGGCCGGGCAGGCCTGATTCGGCGAGTACATCTCCGGTCGCACGGAGAACCGAAGCGCGGACCGCCGCCGTTCGCCCGCCTGGTCTGACCATCCCTGGCTCAGTCATGCCATGAGTGTAACGGGAACGCCGTTTCATTAACCGAACTGTCGTGCTACCGTCACTAAGGGAACAGAAGTTCCGTTAAGGAGGAAGATCGTGGATTATCGGCGCGTGGGCAATTCAGGACTGGTGGTGTCCGAACTGAGTTTCGGCGCAGGCACATTCGGCGGCGCGGGCGAACTCTTCGGAGCTTGGGGCGACACCGATGTCACCCAGGCCCGGAGGATCGTCGACGTGTGTCTGGAGGCGGGTATCACCCTCTTCGACACAGCAGACGTCTACTCCGCCGGAGCCTCGGAGGAGGTTCTGGGCGCGGCGATCGAAGGGCGCCGAGACGATGTGCTCATCTCCACGAAGGCGAGCTTGCCGATGGGAGACGGGCCGTCCGACCATGGGTCGTCGCGATCGCGGTTGATCGGTGCCGTCGAGCGCGCGCTCACGCGGCTGCGGACCGACCGGATCGATCTGTTCCAGCTGCACGCCTACGACTCGAGTACGCCGATCGACGAGGTGCTCAGCACCCTCGACCTCCTTCAGCAGCAGGGCAAGATCCGGTACACGGGTGTCTCGAACTTTTCAGGGTGGCAACTGATGAAGTCTCTCGGAATTGCTGACCGCCAACGCTATTCGCGGTACGTCGCGCACCAGGTCTACTACTCGCTGGTCGGGCGGGACTACGAATGGGAGCTGATGCCGCTCGCTGCCGAAGAAGGCGTCGGCGCCATCGTGTGGAGCCCACTCGGCTGGGGCAGACTGACCGGCCGTATCCGACGTGGCGAACCGCTACCGGAAGGAAGCCGGTTGCACGCGACCGCCGATGCGGGCCCGCCCATCGACGACGAGCTGCTCTTCGACGTCGTCGATGCGCTCGCTGACATCGCGTCCGAGACCGGGCACACGGTGGCGCAGGTGGCTCTCAACTGGTTGTTGCGCCGACCCACCGTCTCCTCGGTGATCGTCGGCGCCCGCAACGAGCAGCAGCTTCGCGACAACCTGGGTGCCGTGGGTTGGCGCCTCGACGCCGAACAGATCGCCCGGCTCGACGCGGTCAGTGTTCGCCAGGCGCCCTACCCCTACTTTCCCTATCACCGGCAGGAGGGGTTCGCCCGACTCAACCCGCCGATGGTCTGATTGCCGCAAGCTCTCCGATGATGTGGGGTTCTGGCGGTGCTCACCTGGCGGTTTCGTCGCCAGAACCGCACATCATCGGGTTCAGTTGGCGGGGATGAACATCCCGTGGCCCTGAGCTTCCTCGGCTCTGATCACGTGCATCACCGCATTGATCAACGCCAGGTGGGTGAAGGCCTGCGGGAAGTTGCCGAGCTGGCGGCCGGTGGTGGGCTCGATCTCTTCGGCGTAGAGCTTCAGCGGACTCGCAAACGACAACAGGCGCTCGCACAAGGCTTTTGCCCGCGGCAGCTCACCGATCTCCACCAGGGCGGACACCAGCCAGAAGGAACAGATGGTGAACGAGCCCTCTTCGCCGGACAAGCCGTCGTCTGTTTCCTCCACCCGGTACCGGAGCACCAGACCGTTCTCGCTCAGTTCGTCGGCGATCGCGAGCACGGTGTTGCGCACGCGCGGGTCCTCTGCGGGCAGGAACCTCAGCAACGGCACGAGCAGGAGAGATGCGTCCAATGCGTCGCTGCCGTAGCGCTGGGTGAAAACACCTCGATCGTTTACCCCGAACTCCAGGATGTCTTCTTTGATCTCCTGAGCCTTTTCGGCCCACGTCTTGGCGTAGGACGTCTCGCCGTGGATGGCAGCCAACTTCGCCCCCCGGTCGAGTGCGATCCAGCACATCACCTTCGACGAGGTGAAGTGCTGCGGTTCGCCACGTACCTCCCAGATCCCTCGGTCGGGGTGGCGCCAATGTTTGATGGCTTCTTCGACCTGCGCCTTCAACACCGGCCACAGTGTCTCCGAGACGGTTTCGGTGGTCTTGGTGTTCAGGTACACCGAGTCGAGCATCGTGCCCCAGATGTCGTGCTGTGACTGGTTGTAGGCGCCATTGCCGATTCGCACCGGGCGTGCCCCGTCATAACCGGACAGATGATTGAGCTCGGATTCCTCGAGAGTTCGCTCGCCGCCCACCCCGTACATGACCTGGAGGGGATGGTGCTCGCCGTTCGTTGCTCCCGACACATCGGCGATGAACGAGAAGAAATCGCCGGCCTCGCGGTCCAAGCCCAAGGTGTACAGGCCCCACAGGGCGAAGGTGGAGTCTCGAACCCACGCATAGCGGTAGTCCCAATTGCGTTCGCCCTTGGGGGTTTCCGGCAGTGAGGTGGTCGCGGCGGCCAGGAGCGCACCGGTCGGCGAGTAGGTGAGCCCTTTGAGGGTCAAAGCGCTGCGCTGCAGATGATTTCGCCAAGGATGGTCGGGGAAGCTGCCGACGTTGATCCACTGACGCCAGGATTCGGAGGTCTCCCACATCCTCTGGGCCGCATCTTCCCAGGTCTGCGGGGCGGGCGGGCTACCCCAGCTCAGGGCGACGAAGATCTCGCTTCCCTCGGTCATCCGGGTGCGGGCCCGGGCCTCACGACCTTCGAGGCCGATCTTGAGATTGGTGGTGAGTTTGAGTGCCGGGAAGTCACCAGTCACACCGGTCGCGGTGGCGATGGCCTCTCCATAGGCAGGCCCGGAGTACTCCCACTTCGTGCCACCTTTGTGGTAGTCGAATGCCGGCTCGCAGCTCATCGCCAACTCGACGGTGCCGTTCACGCACCGCACGGTTCGCAGCAAGATGTGTTCGGCATCCCAGTCGGTCGGTGTCCGCTTGTGGGTGCGGGAGCGGGCGTCGTTGTCGTGCCACGGTCCCATCACCAGTGCGTCGCGCACGATCAGCCAGCCCGTGTCCGTCTGCCAGGTGGTCTCCACCATCAGGCTTCCCGGGAGGTACCGCCGGTCGACGGGCACGTTGACGCCGTAGGGCGCGAGTTTGAAATGACCGGCACTACGGTCGAGCACCGCCCCGAACACACTGGGGGAGTCCGGCCGCGGAACGCACATCCACTCCACTGATCCGTTCCGCGCGATCAGACAGTTGGTTTCGCAATCGGACAAGAAGGCGTAGTCACCGATGGGTGGGAACGCAGATTGCGCCACTGGTGCGGACTGATGGGGCGCCGCGCCGCTGAGGGCGGAATGGCTCACATGCGGACGTGGGACCGCTGTGTTGCCGGTGAGGTCAGAGATGCTGCTGCCCTCGGTTGGGGTTGTCATCGCTCTATCATGCGGTTGCGCGATGCCCCATGCCACCGATGCAGCGATACTCGTAGGGGCGAGCCGCACAGCGTCCGACTCCACCGAACACCGTCCTGGCCGATTTTGAATCACGGTGAACAAAAGTCGTCGGGCTAGGCTGTTGTGGTGGATGCGATGACAACGTGGTGGGACGGCGTCGAGGAGTGGTTGACGTCGTTGTCGTTCGTCCCCCAGATACTTGTCTGCGCCGCGGTGGTCGTGCCGCTGGCCATCGGCCTGTCCTATCTGATGAATCTGCTGGTAGACACCTCGTTTCGGGTTGTCGACCGGCGCGAGTCCGCCGAATCCGATTCCGGAGAACACTGATGCCTCGCTCGAAGGTCACGATGGCCCTGATCGGTTTGATCCTGTTGGTAGTGGTGGCCTGGTTGTTGCTCGGCTGAGCAGGGGCTCATCCGACCCTCTTTTGGTGAGTTTGCCGACCAATTCATCCTGCTAGTCTTCGGCCTATGTCTGCAGCTGTCGGTTACCGCGTACGCCACACCCTGGCGTTGTTCGCGGTCGATTACCGCTGCGTTTTCGACGCGCTCTGTCGCTGAACACGTTTTCCTGGGCTTCGCCCTGCGCTGATTCGACTCGAACACATCCGACCTGAAACAAGGGGACACAACCGTGCTTTTCCGTCTCTCCCGCCGAACGAGTACGCGAAGGCGCGCTCGGAGATCGTCGGCCGGGATCCTCACCATGCTGACCGTGTCCGCGCTGGTGCTCTCGGCCTGCGGTGGCGGATCCACCGACGAGCCCGGCGGCCAGGACATCTCCAGCGGCTCACGGCACCTCAACCTCTTCGCGTACGCAGTGCCGAAGATCGGTTATGACGCGATCATCCCTGCCTTCCGCGACACCGAGGAGGGCAAGGGCATCGGCTTCTCGCAGTCGTACGGCGCGTCCGGCGACCAGTCACGTAAGGTCGCCCGCCGAGTCCCGGCCGATGTCGTCAACTTCTCCGTCGCACCCGACATCACCCGCCTGGTGAAAGAAGGGGTGGTGGACAAGGACTGGGCCGAGCAGTACCCCAATGGCAGTACACCGTTCGGTTCAGTGGTCGCGCTCGTGGTCCGCGAAGGCAACCCAAAGAACATCCGTACCTGGGACGACCTCCTGAAGCCTGGTGTCCAGGTGGTCACGCCGAACCCCGGTAGTTCGGGATCGGCCAAGTGGAATCTGCTGGCACCGTTCGCCGCGAAGAGCAACGGGGGTGTCAACGAGCAAGCCGGGCTGGACTACGTGGCCGAACTCGTCCGCGACCACACCCGGGTACAGCCCAAGTCCGGACGTGAGGCGACCACCGCATTCGAGCAGGGCCAGGGCGACGTGCTGATCAGCTACGAGAACGAGGCGATCTTCCTCAAGAATCAGAACCCCACCGCCAAGCCAGGGCAGCGTGTCGACTACGTCATCCCACCGGAGACGTTCAAGATCGAGAACCCGGTCGCCGTGGTGAATTTCAGCAAGGAGAAGGAGGCGGCCAACGCCTTCGTCAGCTATCTCTTCACCCCACCGGCGCAACGACTCTGGGCGCAGCAGGGTTTCCGTCCAGTCGACCCGGTAGTCGTCGAGGAGACCAAGGATTTGTTCCCCGGTGTGATCACAAAACTGTGGACGATCAGCGAATTGGGCAAGGTCCTCGGCGAGGGCACTGCCGAGCAGAACAAGGGCAAAGACCTCAAAGGCTGGCCGGCAGTGGACAAAGCGCTGTTCGGCACCTCCGGGGCAATCACGGAGATCTACGACGCGGGAGGCAAGGTATGACCGCCACAGTGACGCCGTTGAAGCCACCCGCTTCATCAGGTCCACCCAAGCGAGGATGGGGCAGCGTCGGGCCGCTCAGCATCGGTATCGCCGGTCTGTGGTTGAGCATCATCGTGCTCCTGCCGCTCGCCGCGATCACCAGTGAGGCATTCGACGACGGTTGGAGTGGATTCTGGGCCGCGGTCAGTGACGACGGCGCGGTCGACGCCCTGAAGGTGACGGTCCTCGTCTCACTGGTCGTGGCGCTGATCAACGTGGTGATGGGCACCATCGTGGCCTGGGTGCTGGTCCGTGACGAGTTCCCGGGTAAGCGAATCGTCAACTCGCTCATCGATCTACCGTTCGCGCTCCCCACCATCGTCGCCAGCCTTGTACTGCTCTCGCTGTACGGACCGAGCAGTCCGATCGACATCGAACTCAACGCGACCCGCCCGGCCCTGGTGATCGCGCTGACCTTCGTCACGTTGCCGTTTGTCGTTCGTCAGGTGCAGCCCGTGCTGATCGAGATCGACAAAGAGGTCGAAGAAGCAGCCGCGTCTCTGGGCGCAGGCAACTGGACCATCTGGTGGCGGATCATCTTCCCGTCACTGGCTCCGGCGGTGCTCTCGGGTGCAGGTCTGGCCTTCACCCGCGCCATCGGCGAGTTCGGTTCGGTTGTGTTGATCGGCGGCAACATCCCCGGCGACACCCAGGTGGCGTCGCAATACATCCAGCAGCAACTCGAGATCGACTCACCGGTTGATGCCGCCGCGGTATCAGTGGCCCTGCTGCTGATCGCCTTCGTCGTGCTGCTCGTCCTGCGAGTCCTCGGTCGCTGGACCTCGCGCCGTGAGGAGGCGAACTGATGAAGATCTCCACATTCCCGCGGCTCACCCTGCGGGTCATCGCGCTTCTGTATCTCTTTGTGCTGCTGGTGGTTCCGGTGGCACTGATCTTCTACCGGTCGTTCGAGCACGGGATCGTCCAGTTCTGGGACTGGATCACCACACCCGCCGCGATCTCCGCTCTGCAGCTGAGTCTGCTGATCGTTCTCATCGTGGTCCCGTTGAACGTGGTCTTCGGTGTCTTCACCGCGATGGCTCTGGTACGAGGACGTTTTCGCGGTCGAGGCGTCGTCGAGGCCATCGTCGACCTGCCGTTTGCCGTCTCGCCCATCGTCGTCGGTGTCGCCCTGATCCTGTTGTGGGGGTACGGCGGCTGGTTCGGCGGTGTCGAGAGCCTCGGCTTCCGGGTGATCTTCGGGCTGCCCGGCATGGTGCTCGCCACCATCTTCGTCACTTTGCCCTTCGTGGTCCGTGAGGTGGAACCGGTGCTGCGTGAGATCGGAACCGAGCAGGAGGAGGCTGCTGCGACGCTGGGGGCCAACGGCTGGCAGACCTTCTGGCGGATCACGTTGCCCGCCATCAGATGGGGACTCTCCTACGGTGTGGTCCTGACGATCGCGCGCTCGCTCGGCGAATACGGCGCGGTGATCATCGTGTCGTCGAATCTGCCCGGCATCTCGCAGACCCTCACGCTGCTGGTGTCGTCGCGGTACACCGACGACTACAACGAATACGGCGCTTACGCGGCGGCGACGCTGCTGATGATCATCGCCATCATCGTGCTGATGCTGATGACACTCGTGCAGCGGCGAACCGGAACCAATCAAATCGAGCGCCGACAGGCGAGCAACGAGTCAGACGCTGCCCCAGACCCGGCCGAGACAGCCCCGAAAACGCAGGAGAGTGAACTGGTATGACGATCTCGGTTATCGACGCGAACAAGCGTTATGGCGACTTCGCCGCCCTCGACAACGTGTCCATCGACATCCCGGTCGG
Organism: Williamsia sp. DF01-3; assembly: GCF_023051145.1. NCBI lineage: Bacteria > Bacillati > Actinomycetota > Actinomycetes > Mycobacteriales > Nocardiaceae > Williamsia > Williamsia sp. DF01-3. The sequence continues at coordinate 3,841,551 of NZ_JALKFS010000005.1, read as the reverse complement.
TTCTCTGACAGCATTGCTCGGACCGTCCGGATCGGGCAAGTCGACGCTTCTGCGCGCCATTGCAGGACTCGATCAGCTCGACTCGGGGACCGTGCTCATCAACGGTGACGATGTCACCCGTATCTCCCCACAGCGACGCGACATCGGATTCGTGTTCCAGCACTACGCGGCCTTCAAGCACATGACGGTGCGGGACAACGTGGCGTTCGGGCTCAAGATCCGCAAGCGGCCCAAGAACGAGGTCAAGGCAAAGGTCGACGAGCTGCTCGAGGTGGTGGGCCTGGCTGGGTTCCAGACCCGTTATCCCGCACAGCTGTCGGGCGGACAGCGACAGCGCATGGCGCTGGCGCGCGCTCTGGCGGTGGACCCCAAGGTGTTGTTGCTCGACGAGCCGTTCGGCGCACTCGACGCCAAGGTCCGCGAGGATCTGCGGGCATGGCTGCGCAGGCTTCACGACGAGGTCCAGGTGACCACCGTGCTGGTGACCCACGACCAACAGGAGGCGCTCGACGTCGCCGACCGCATCGCGGTGCTGAACAAGGGACGCATCGAGCAGATCGGCTCACCGGCAGACCTTTACGACCGGCCGGACAACAAGTTCGTGATGTCGTTCCTCGGCTCGGTGGCAAAGCTGAACGGGGTACTCGTCCGGCCGCACGACATCCGCGTCGGCCGAACCCCCGACCTCGCACTGGCGTCCGCAGACAAGAACGCGGCGGAGACCGGGGTGCTCAAGGCGCGGGTCAAGCGCGTGGTGTACCTGGGATTCGAGGTGCGTGTCGAACTCGAGAACGCTGCCACGAACGAGGATTTCCACGCCCAGATCACCCGTGGTGATGCCGCGGCGCTGGGCCTGCGGGATGGCGACGACGTATACGTCAGGGCTACTCGGGTGCCCGACGCCGCGCTCGCCTGACCCTTTGACGTGAAGACGACCCAGCCGGCCGGCTGGGTCGTTTTCACGCGTGTACGGCTCGGGGTGAGAGTCAGGTGCTCACCAGGAACTCACCGATGAGCTCGGCGGTGCGCTGGGGCTGATCGAGCATGATCAGGACGTAGGCGTCGTCGACCTCGGCAAGGGTGCCCTTGGGGAACAGGTCGGTAAGCTGTTGCCCGTGCTCGCGCCGCATCACGTTGGTCTCAGGCGCCCAGATGATCAGCACGGGCCCCGCGAAGTCGCGCAGCTGCTCGGTTGCAGCGATGAGAGCTGCGCTGTCGAATCTCGTTCGGCAGTAGGCGAGTACGTCTCGGCGGACGTCGGCTGATGCCACCCCGGGATCGGTCCATCGCGCGATGATGTCGTCCGGGATGCGTTTTTTGGCCATCAGCCCGAGGACCATCGGAGTCCGGCGTAAGAAGCGGTTGCGAAACTGGCGCAGCGCGAACAGGATTCCGCCCGGTACCGAGACCGCGACCTTCATCACCTTGCCGGGGAACCCTGGTGGGAAGTTGTCGTACGCTTCGGCCGGGCAGACCACCAGGCGGGTGACCCGTTCACCGGACGTGAGCTCGGGCAGGAACAACGGGCCGCCCCAGTCGCTCAGGATCAGCGTCACCTGCTGCAGGTCCAGTGCCGCCAAGAACTCGGACAGGATGCCGACCATTCCGGGCATCGTCAGGTCGGCATCGGGATCCATCGGGATGCGATGACCGCCCAATGGCAGCACCGGCAACAGGTAGCGGAAACCGTCGGGCAGGAGTGGCAGCACCAGATCCCACTGGTGGTCGTTCATCAGCAATCCGTGGGTGAGCACCACGGGCGGGCCTTCCGGATCTCCCACCTCGCGATACTCGATGGTTCCTGCGCTCAGCTGCACTGCCTGCATGGTGACCTCCCCGGTACTAGAGCAATCGTTCTAGAACGATTGCTCTAGTATGGGACGCGGAGGTGCTGATGGCAAGAGGGACGCGCGAAACGATCTTGACCACGGCGGTCGAACTGATGCGGGTGCACGGGTATGCGGCACTGAGCATGAAGCAGATCGTCGCCGGTTCCGGCGCGCCGATCGGGTCCATCTACCATCACTTTCCCGAGGGCAAGGCGCAGATCGCCCGTGAGGCACTGGTGAACGCAGGCGTCGCCTACGCTGCGATCATCCCGGCGGTCTTCGCCGACCAGACCGACCTCGGCGACGGCATCAGAGCCGCGTTCGCCCTGGCTGCCGAGGACATCGAGCAGACCGGCTTTGCGAACATGTGTCCGGTGTCCACCGTTGCCGGTGAGGTCGCAAATGCCGACGAATCGCTTCGGTTGGCCGCAGCATCGGTGTTCGGTGACTGGATCACGTTGGGAACGGCATACTTCGAGAGCCGAGGCGTCCATCCGGACACGGCAAGGGAAGTCATCGTCGCGATCATCTGCGCATTGGAGGGGGCCTTCGTGATGACCCGGACACTGCGCGACACCGCGCCACTACTCGCCGCTGGGGCGGCCTTGGCAGGTACTTATGATGGGGTGCCGCTGACCGAGAAGGCGGCGACCAAGCGTTCTATCTGAACGCTGAGAACGGAGCCGGGGTGGCCCTCGTCGCGTCGCGGAAGCGGTCGCACACGACGTCGATCAGGTCGGGATGAGCCCCGATCGGGCCGGCGATCAACGACCCCGGCGCCAAGTGGTCCACGGCCGCATCGACGCGTTCGGCCAGCAAACCGGCGGACAGGAAGTACGGGCTGACAACAACACGCCGTGCACCGCCGCGACGCAGACTCCGTAGAGCCTGATGCAAATTGCTGTGATCCTGGCCCAGTCGGGTCGCGAAGACCGTCTGCACCAACGGTGTTCGGAGCCGGACGGCGAGTTCTCCGGCGCGGGCCCGAACGGCCTCGTCGGCAATGGGATCGCTGGATCCGACCGCGGTCAACACGACGCCATCGGTGGCGCGGATGCCCGCCTGGTCCAGCCGGCCGATCAGCGCGCTGACGATCCGGGAATCATCGCCGAGTGGCGGCAACTGCCAGACCTCGATGTCGGGGTTGGCGGCGCAGGCGTCGGAGACGATCGCCGGAAGATCGACCTTGCTGTGAAAAGCGTTGGACAGCAGCAGGGGAGCCACCATCACACGGCCAGTGCAGCCCGCGAGGACTTCGGCGACGCTCGGGGAATTGAGGTCGAGGTAGCCGAGGCGCACATCGACCCCGGGGAGCCGGGTGCGGACACCATGGGTGATCCGTTCCATGGTGGCCGCGAACCGGGGGTCGCGGCTGCCATGGGCGGCGAGCACAAGTGTTGTCACACAAGTTCTTTCAGGTGCAGCTGCGACAGGGCGTCGCCCACCAGTCCGGCACCGAGGGTGTTGCCGCCCTGCGGGTCGATCAACAGGAAACTGCCGGTCTCGCGGTTGGTGTTGTAATCATCGGCGCTGATCGGCTGTGCGGTCTGCACGGCGATCCGGCCGATCTGGTTCAGTTCCAGCGATTCGGGCTGATCGCGCAGTACCAGTTCCTGCTCGTCGAACAGCACCTCGAGTTCGCCGACGATGGCCTGGGTGGTGCGGGCGCCGTGCTTGAGCAGCAGTCGAGCACCGGGGCGCAGAGCCTTGTCGCCGAGCCAGCAGACCGTGGCACTGAACTGCGAAATGGGTTCTGGCGCATCGGCGACTGCGGCGATCACGTCACCGCGGGAGACGTCGACGTCGTCTGCGAGGAGCACGGTCACGCTGCGACCGGTGTGTGCGGACTGCAGTGAACCGTCCGCGGTGTCGATGCGTTCGACGGTGGTGCGAGTGCCCGAAGGCAGGACAACCACCTCGTCGCCGACGGTGACCCGCCCGGCGGCGACCTGACCGGCGTATCCCCGGTAGTCGGGGTACTCAGGTGTGCGGGGCCGGATCACGTACTGAACCGGGAAGCGGAAACCGACCGGCTTGCGGTCGTCTTCGACGGGCACGGACTCGAGGTGCTCGATCAGTGTCGGTCCGTCGTAGAAGGGCGTGTTGTCCGAACGCACGGCGACGTTGTCGCCGTGTAGCGCCGACACCGGGATCGAGACGACTCGATCGGCACTCCAACCGAGCGAGGTGGTCATGTCGGTGAACTGGGTCCGGATCTCGCCGAACACCCTTTCCGGGTCGTCGACCAGGTCGATCTTGTTGACTGCCAACACAAGTCGGGGCACACCCAGCAAGGCCATCACCGCGGCATGCCGACGGGTCTGCGAGATGACGCCCTTGCGGGCGTCAACGAGCAGGATGACCAGGCCCGCAGTGGACGCGCCGGACACCGTGTTGCGGGTGTACTGCACATGCCCTGGCGTGTCGGCCAGCACAAACGAACGCGTCGGTGTGGCGAAGTAGCGGTAGGCGACGTCGATGGTGATGCCCTGCTCGCGCTCGGCGCGCAGACCGTCGACGAGCAGCGACAGATCCGGTTGATCGAGGCCCTTGTCGACCGAGGCGCGGGTGACCGCGTCGATCTGGTCGGCCAGTACGGACTTGGTGTCGTACAGCAGCCGGCCGACGAGGGTCGACTTGCCGTCGTCCACACTGCCGGCAGTGGCCAGACGCAGCAGATCAGGTGAAGCACTCATCAGAAATATCCCTCGCGCTTACGGTCTTCCATCGCGGCCTCCGAGACCCGGTCGTCGCCGCGGGTGGCACCGCGTTCGGTCAGGCGCGAAGCCGCGACCTCGGCCAGGACGGCCTCGTTGTCGGACGCGTCGGACAACACGGCCCCGGTGGTCGATCCGTCGCCCACGGTCCGGTACCGGACCGAGAGCTTCTGGATCTGTTCGCCGTCGGCGGGTCCGCCCCAGGGGCCGGGCGTCATCCACATGCCGTCGCGTGAGTAGACCTCGCGCTCATGCGCGTAATAGATCGAGGGGAGGAGCACCTGCTCGCGGGCGATGTACCGCCACACGTCCAGTTCGGTCCAGTTCGACAACGGGAACACACGAACGTGCTCGCCGGGTGCGTGCTTGCCGTTGTAGAGGTTCCACAGTTCGGGCCGCTGGCGCTTGGGGTCCCACTGCCCGAAGGCGTTGCGGAGCGAGAAGATCCGCTCCTTGGCGCGCGAACGCTCCTCGTCCCGGCGGGCACCACCGAACACGGCATCGAACCGGTTCTCGGTGATCGCGTCGAGAAGGGGCACGGTCTGGAGCGGGTTTCGGATGCCGTCGGGGCGTTCGGTCAGCCTGCCATCGGCCAGGTAGTCCTCTACCTTGGCGACGTGCAGGCGCAGGCTGTGCCGCTCTACCACGTCGTCACGGAACTGCAGCACCTCGGGCAGATTGTGCCCGGTGTCGACGTGCAGCAGCGAAAACGGCAGTGGCGCCGGCCAGAACGCCTTGAGTGCGACGTGCAGCAGCACCGTCGAATCCTTGCCGCCGGAGAACAGGATCACCGGACGTTCGAACTCGCCTGCCACCTCCCGGAAGATGTGGATCGCCTCGGACTCGAGGGCGTCGAGAGTGCTGAACTCGTCCGCGGTCTCGACGGGCAGTACATCGGTGTTCTGGTCGATTGTCATGACGCGTGCAACCCGCATTCTGTCTTGGCCAGTCCGGCCCATCGGCCACTTCGGGGATCGGCGCCGTTGATCGGCTTGGTGGTGCAGGGAGCGCATCCGATCGACGGATATCCCTCGTCCACAAGGGGATTGACCAGCACGCCCTTGCGGTCGATGTAGTCCTGGAACTCGTCGTCGGTCCAGGCGGCGATCGGATTGATCTTCACCAATCCGAATGCTTCGTCGAAGGAGATCAGAGGCGCGTTGGCGCGGGTGGGGGACTCCACCCGGCGAATGCCGGTGACCCACGCGCGATAGCCCGACAACTCACGTTTGAGCGGCACAACCTTGCGCAACCGGCAGCACTCGCCGGGATTCGAGGCGAACAGATTGCGTCCCACGGCCGCATCCTGCTGCGCGACGCTCTGCTCGGCTTTGGCGTTCACGATCTCGACGCCGTAGACCTGTTCGACGGCGTCCCGGGTGCCGAGGGTCTCGGCGAAGTGGTAGCCGGTGTCGAGAAACAGCACCTTGAGTTTGCCGCCGTTCAACTGCTCGGGGGTGACGGCAGAGGCCGCAACGTCGACGAGCACCGCATCCTGCATGTTGGATGCGACGATGAAGTCGGTGCCGAAAGTGTCTGCGGTCCAGCGCATCAGGTCTTGTGCTGAGGCGTCCGGGCCCAGCAGTGCAGCACCTTCCGCCGCCAGATCGCGCAACTCCGTCTCACTACGAACTGCGGTACTCATCGCAAATCCTCCTCGTCGGCGCGAACCGCCCACTGGGCGAAACGCTCACCGTCACTGCGTTGCTTCACGAAATTGCGGACCACGCGGTCCATGTAGTCACCGATCTCGCCGGAGAGCACCTTGTGCTGACGGAGTTTGCGGCCGAATGCCGAATCCTGACCGAGGCTGCCGCCGAGGTGAACCTGGAAGCCTTCCACGGTGTTGCCGTCGGCGTCCTCGACGAGCATGCCCTTGAATCCGATGTCGGCGATCTGTGCTCGGGCGCACGAGTTGGGGCAGCCGTTGATGTTCACCGTGATCGGGACGTCGAGCTGGTCGTTGATGTCGGCGAGCCGCGACTCCAACTCGGGCACCAGCACCTGCGACCGTTTACGCGTCTCGGTGAACGACAACTTGCAGAACTCGATGCCCGAGCAGGCCATCAGGTTGCGCCGCCACGGCGACGGCCTGGCGATCAGCCCGAGAGGTGCGAGTTCGGAGATGAGCTGCTCGACCTTGTCGTCGGCGACGTCGAGCACAACCAGCTTCTGGTACGGGGTGAAGCGGATGCGGTCGGAGCCGACCCGGGCTGCGGCATCGGCGACAGCGGTGAGCTTGGAGCCCGACACGCGTCCGGCAATCGCGGCGAACCCGACGGAGTTGAGGCCGTTCTTCAGCTTCTGCACGCCCACGTGGTCGCGCGGTGCGGTGAGCGGGGCAGGCGCCGGTCCGTCGATCAGCTTGCGCCCCAGGTATTCGTCCTCGAGCACCTGGCGGAACTTCTCGATTCCCCAGTCTTTGAGCAGGTACTTCAGCCGGGCTTTGGTACGCAGACGTCGGTATCCGTAGTCGCGGAACAGCGAGACCACGCCCTCCCAGACGTCCGGGACATCGTCGAGTGCGACCCACGCACCGACCCGCTGCGCCAGCATCGGGTTGGTGGAGAGTCCGCCACCGACCCACAGGTCGAGGCCGGGCCCGTGCTCGGGATGGTTGACGCCGATGAAGGCGACGTCGTTGATCTCGTGGGCTACGTCCTGCAGGCCGGAGATTGCCGTCTTGAACTTGCGGGGGAGGTTCGAGTACTTCGGGTCGCCGATGTACCGGCGGACGATCTCGTCGATCGCGGGTGTGGGGTCGAGAATCTCGTCCACGGCCTCACCGGCGAGCGGGGAACCGAGGACCACACGGGGGCAATCCCCGCATGCCTCGGTGGTCTTGAGGCCGACGGCCTCGAGTCGTTGCCAGATCTCGGGGACGTTCTCGATCTCGATCCAGTGGTACTGGACGTTCTCACGATCGGAGAGATCCGCTGTATCGCGGGCGAATTCGGTGGAGATCTGACCGATTGTGCGCAATTGCTCGGCAGTCAGTGCGCCAGCGTCGCAGCGGACCCGCATCATGAAATGGCGGGCCTCGAGGATGTCGATGTTGTCGTCACCGGTCCAGGTACCGTCATAACCCTCGGCGCGCTGGGTGTAGAGACCCCACCAACGCAACCGGCCACGCAGATCCTGCTTGTCGATCGAATCGAAGCCCTGCTTGGAATAGATGTTCTCGACGCGGGCGCGGACGTTGAGCGGATTGTCGTCCTTCTTGGCCTGCTCGTTGGGGTTGAGAGGCTCCCGGTATCCGAGTTTCCATTGGCCCTCGGCGCGGCGCTTCGTCGGACGTGCCCGCCGCGCCGGTTTGCCGGGGGCGTCTGCGGTCGACGTCATTGATTCTCCTGTCTGGCGGACTCCGGGCAGCATGCAGATCAGGGCTCGAGGCACCCGGGAGTCCTGCAAAGGCTTGGTACAAGGGAAGAGCGTGGCGCGGGCTTGTCACCATCTACGGTCCGGGCTGGGGACCGTGGGTTGTGCCGCTTGTCAGTTAAGACAGTAAAGCGCTGCATACGCGCTTGAGATCGATGTGCCGTCGCATCGCGAGCCACACCCCTTGAGAAGTCACGTCGCCCATAGTGCCACGGCCTTCCTTGATGCGTCTACTTGGGCTTACTTTGGCTCACTCTGAGCCGAAGTCCGTCGGCGCGATCGACGCCGACGTATTCAGGTGTCAACACCGGATGGGTCGTGGTCATTCCTCCTCGCCAGATTCTTTCTTCTTTGTCCTGCTCCACTGGACGGCCGCGACGATGACCTTGATGCCCACGCCCACGACGATGAGGTTGAGGACCATCTGCACCGTCACGATCGCGCGGGTCAGATCGACGGCCGCGGTGATGTCTCCGAAGCCCACGGTCGCGAACACCGAGAGGGTGAAGTAGAGCGAGCTCATGCGGGACAGCGGCTCGCTGAACTGCGCAGGGTCACTCGCCGACAGCATGAAATATCCGAGTGCGAAGCCCAGCAGGTAGAGCGGGGCGATGATCGCGAGAGCCTCGATCGCCTGGACCGCGGGCGCTGGTGCCCGCAGGATCCGCCCGATCTGCCAGACGGCTGTCAGCGCCGCGACCACCAGGAACGCCGCCACCAGGATCACCGCCCCAAAGCCGTCGAGCACCGTCCACGGCACCGCGAAGTACGCCGCCAGATAGACCACGACCGTGCCGAAAGATCGCACCATCGCCCAGGCGATCAGGCTTTTCGGCAGATGGATGAAGTCGCCCGACCCACCGGGTCCCGTCATGGATTCGCCCCTCACCAGTTGCGCTGATTCTGATGTTTGCCGCCGGTACTGGGATGATCGAACCACGATGCCGAACACCTTCATCCCGAAGTCGCGATCCGAGACCCCTCTCGGGCTCTACATCCACGTCCCGTTCTGCGCGACGCGGTGTGGCTACTGCGACTTCAACACCTACACACCCGGCGAGCTGGGCAGCAGCTCATCACCGGAACAGTGGCTCTCCGCGCTCGACGGTGAACTGTCGATGGCCGCGGCCCACCTGGATCCATCCAGGCCCGTGTCGACGGTCTTTGTCGGCGGCGGGACCCCGTCCCTGCTGGGCGCGGAGGGTTTGGGGCGCGTCATGGCATCGGTGCGGACCCACTTCGACATCGCGCCGGGGGCCGAGATCACCACCGAATCGAATCCCGAATCGACGTCGCCCGAGTTCTTCGAGGGCATCCTCGCGGCCGGGTTCACCCGCGTGTCACTGGGGATGCAATCGGCGGCCGGTCACGTTCTCGCAGTGCTGGACCGCACGCACACCCCCGGCCGGGCCGTCACCGCCGCGCGTGAGGCCAGAGCAGCCGGGCTTGGACATGTGAACCTCGATCTGATCTACGGCACCCCCGGAGAGCGCGACGAGGATCTGGCCTCGTCCCTCGATGCGGTTCTCGATGCCGGTGTGGACCACGTGTCGGCATACGCGCTGATCGTCGAAGACGGCACCGCGCTGGCCCGCCGGGTACGTCGGGGAGAGCTGCCGGCTCCCGATGACGACGTGCTCGCGAGCCGGTACGAGATGATCGACGAACGCCTCTCGGCCGAGGGACTTCGGTGGTACGAGGTGTCCAACTGGGCGCGAAGCTCGGTGCCCGACGCGTTCTGTCGGCACAATCTCGGCTACTGGGACAGCGCCGACTGGTGGGGTGCCGGGCCCGGGGCGCACTCGCACGTCGCGGGGGTCCGCTGGTGGAACCACAAACACCCGGCCAGGTATGCCGCCGCGGTGGCGGCCGCAGAACTACCGGTCGCCGGCCACGAACAGCTGACTCCGGACGATCAGCACACCGAACGGGTGATGCTGTCGATCCGCCGTTCGGTCGGGCTCGCGTGGTCCGAGCTCCGTCCCGACGAGCAACAGCGGGCCGCGCGAACGATCTCCGACGGGCTCACCGAACGGGTCGGATCGTCCCTGGTTCTGACCAACCGTGGACGTCTGCTGGCTGATGGCGTGGTCCGTGACCTGTTGGCGGGCTGACACTCTCGACACCGGTACTCGGTTCGCGGGCGAGTTCGGACACGTTGTCCAGGTCGAGTAGTCGTGCATGGATGACGTGCCGGTTGCGCAACGCCGACCGGACTGCGCGATGTAGACCGTCTTCGAGGTAGATGTCGCCCTGCCAGCGCACGGCGTGTGCGAACAGGTCTCCGTAGAAGGTCGAGTCCTCCGAGAGCAGCTTGTCCAGCGCGAGCACCGTGGTGACGGTGATGAGCTGATCGAGCCGCAACTGGCGCGGGGGGATCTTGGCCCAATCGCGGATGGACAACTGATGGTCCGGGTACGGCTTCCCGTCGCGGACGCCCTTGAAAATCACCGGTTCACCGTATCGGTTCTCCGTCGCCGTAGACTTGATGAATGCTGTGAAGTGCCCATTGTCCAAAGCCGAGGGCTGGAGGTGAACTGCTCATGTCGAGCACCGATGAACGTCGTTTCGAAGTACTTCGCGCCATCGTCACCGACTATGTCGCGACGCAGGAGCCGATCGGCTCCAAGGCACTGGTCGATCGCCACCACCTCGGTGTGTCCAGCGCCACCGTCCGCAACGACATGGCCGTCCTGGAGGCCGAGGGGTACATCACCCAGCCGCACACCAGCTCCGGCCGCGTTCCGACGGACAAGGGGTACCGCCTGTTCGTCGACCGCATCAGCGAGGTGAAGCCGCTGTCACCGGTGGAGCGGCGCACCATCCTGAGCTTCCTCGATTCCGGGGTCGACCTCGACGACGTACTCCGGCGGTCGGTGCAGTTGCTGGCACAACTCACCCGGCAGGTCGCGGTGATCCAATACCCGGTGCTCTCGTCGTCCTCGGTCCGTCACCTCGAGGTGGTCGCATTGACCCCGGCCCGGTTGCTGCTGGTGGTGATCACCGACACCGGCCGTGTCGAACAGCGCATCGTCGACCTCGGCTCCGACCTGAACGACGACGACATCAGCCGGCTGCGCGACATGTTCGGTGCCGCGTTGAACGGTCAGCGGCTCGAGGTCGCCTCACATGCGGTCGCGGAGCTGGCCAACAAGGCGCCCGAAGACCTGCGTCAGCCGTTCATCCGGGTCGCGACCGTGTTGGTGGAGACACTGGTCGAGCGATCGGCCGATCGGCTGCTGATGGGTGGCACCTCCAATCTGACCCGGGCCGCCGCCGATTTCGCGCCGATGGCCGGCGCCATGGGATCGGTACTCGAAGCGCTCGAAGAGCAGGTGGTGGTCCTCAAACTGTTGGCCGCCACACAGAACACCGGCACCGTCACGGTGCAGATCGGCGAGGAGACCCGAGAAGAGAACCTGCGTGGCACCGCCGTGGTTTCCACCGGGTACGGTGCCTCGGGCACTGTGTTCGGTGGTCTCGGCGTGCTCGGACCGACCCGGATGGACTATCCGGGAACGATTGCGTCCGTCGCCGCCGTTGCCAGATACGTCGGCGAGGTACTCGCCGATCGATGACGTGCAACGCCGCACACTGACCTGAACAACCCATCCGGACGCGCCTGCTCGGTGCTCCCGGAGATGAATCAAAGAACGGAAAATGCATCGCCGTGGCACGTGACTACTACGGGATCCTTGGTGTGGACAGAGGCGCCAGCGACCAGGAAATCAAACGCGCGTACCGCAAGTTGGCGCGCGAATTGCACCCCGACGTCAACCCCGATGAGTCGGCCCAGAACCGCTTCCAGGACGTGACCGCCGCCTACGAGGTGCTGACCGACCCCGAGAAGCGGCGAATCGTGGATGCCGGCGGTGACCCGCTCGAATCGGCAGGCGCCGGCGGCTTCGGGGGCTTCGGCAACGGTGGGTTCACCGGTGGCCTCGGCGACGTCTTCGAGGCGTTCTTCGGTGGCGCGGGAGGCGGCGGCGGACGGGGTCCGCGTGGTCGCGTCCAAGCCGGTTCCGATGCGCTGCTGCGGATGCGACTCGACCTCGACGAGTGCGCGGCAGGTGTCAGCAAAGAGGTGACGGTCGACACAGCGATTCTCTGCGACGTGTGCACGGGGTCGGGCACAAACGGCAACAGCAAGCCGGTCGTGTGTGAAACCTGCCGTGGCGCAGGCGAAGTGCAGTCTGTGCAACGCTCGTTCCTCGGCCAGGTGATGACGTCGCGGCCGTGCCCGACCTGTGGTGGAGCCGGTGAGACCATTCCCGATCCGTGCCACAAATGCGGTGGTGACGGACGAGTGCGCTCGCGCCGCACCCTCACGGTCAAGATCCCTGCCGGTGTCGCCGATGGCATGCGGGTTCGTCTCGTCGGCCAGGGCGAGGTGGGACCCGGTGGCGGTCCTGCCGGCGACCTCTACGTGGAGGTCCAGGAAAAGCAACACAGCGTGTTCGTCCGCGACGGCGACGATCTGCACTGCACCGTTCGCGTCCCGATGGTCGACGCCGCCCTCGGTGGCGAGATCGACATCGACACGATCCTGGGCGGCTCCACCCGCGTGGTGATCGAACCCGGAACGCAGCCAGGGCAGATCGCCAAGATCCGTGGTCAGGGAATGCCGCACCTGCACACCGGGGTGCGCGGCACCCTGCATGTGCATCTCGACGTGGTGGTTCCGACGCGCCTCGATTCGCAACAGACCAAGCGTCTCAAGGAGTTCCGGAAACTGACACTCGAGGACCAGATCGAACTGGTGCACGCCGGGTCGTCGAACACCGGGGGACTGTTCTCTCGGCTGCGTAACGCCTTCGCCGGGCGCTGACGCAGGGCCGTGCCGAGAACGCCGTCATGAGTCCGCCGCTGTTCTGGGTCGGCAGCGTGCCGCCTGCCGGGGAGATCGCCACCGTGGACGGCGACGAGGGTCGCCATGCCGTCACCGTCACCCGGGTTTCGCCGGGCGAACGCATCATCGTGGCCGACGGTCTGGGGACCTCCGGGCTGGCCGAGGTGATCACGACCGAGGGCAAGGCGTCGCTTCAGGCGCGGGTACTCGATCACGTCGCCAGGTCCGCACCGCGACCGCGGGTGACCGTGGTGCAGGCCCTGCCCAAATCTGAACGATCCGAGCTCGCTGTCGACCTCGCCACCGAGGCTGGTGCCGACACGATCGTGCCGTGGCAGAGCGCGCGCTGCGTGGCGAAATGGGTTGGGCCCAAGGCAGACAAGGGTGTGGCGAAGTGGCGATCGGCCGCTCGGGCGGCGGCCAAGCAGAGCCGGCGGCCCTTCATCCCGGAGGTGGAAGACCTGGCGGCGACGCGGGACGTCGTGGTGCGCGCACAACAGGTCGTCGCGGCCGGCGGCATCGTCGCGGTCCTGCACGAGAGTGCCCGGGAAAGCCTTGCCAAGCTGAACCTGTCGAACGCTGCGGAGATCATGCTGATCGTGGGACCCGAAGGCGGACTGGACGATTCGGAAATCGATGCCCTCGTGTCGGTCGGTGCGGTCGCGGTCCTGCTCGGACCCGAGGTGCTGCGCACCTCCAGTGCCGCAGCGGTCGCGCTCGGTGCCATCGGCGCGCTGACCCCGCGTTGGGCGGTGGGCACTCCGTGGAGGTGAGGGTCAAAAGGGTGAAACTTGCCTACGGCGAGCGTAATTCGCAGTTCGGTCACGTCTACCTGCCGACATCGCCCGCCGAGAACGGTGTGCCGGTCATCGTCCTCGTGCACGGCGGCTACTGGAGCACCGAGTTCGGGCTCACCATCGAGACCGCCATCGCCCGCGATCTCGCCGCCCGCGGAGCTGTGGTCTGGAACATCGAGTACCGCCGCGTCGGGGAAGAAGGCGGCGGATGGCCACGCACGGGCAACGACGTCGTCGCCGCGATCTCCGCACTCGACGGCCCGGTCCGATACGCCTTGCCCGAGCACATCGCGTCCGCGGCCGACTGGTCGCGGGTCACCGTCATCGGACACTCGGCGGGCGGCCAGCTCGGGGTGTGGGCCGTGGCCCAGCTGGGCGCCGTGACCAAGAGAGCAGCGATCTCCACGGTGATCGCGCAAGCAGCACCGCTCGATCTGCAGTCGGGTGGACGCGCCGGACGCCCGTCACTGCGTGCGCTGATGGGGGCCTCGATCAAGCAGGCGCCGCAGCTCTACCGCGACGCCTCGCCGGTGGAGCAGGCTCCCTTTCCCGCCCACGTCGTGGCGATCCACGGCGAGCTCGATGAGTCCGTGCCGGTCGAGGTGAGCCGCGACTATGTGCACCGCGTGGTGCACGCCGGTCAGTCGGCGGAACTGATCGTGGTCCCCGGTGAGGGTCACGACGTGTTCGTCAATCCGCGCAGCAGGGGTCATCGGGAGACGGTCCGGGTACTCGGTATCTGACGGCGCGAGGTCCGCCTCCGGCGAGCAGGCGAAATATTGACGTGAAACCGGGCGTTTCATCGACGTAGAATCAATCGAACCCAGCGGCAGAGCAGGAGAAAAGAACTTCGTGAGAGATGACAACAGCGCGACCCGAACCAGCGACAACGCGGACGGGACATCGGCGCGTACAACGGTGACAACAACCCTCGAAGTGTCGCCGGATGTCATCTTCGGACTGCTGGGCGCTGGTGACAAGAATCTGAAGCAGCTCGAGTCCGATCTGACCGCCGACATCCACGTACGTGGCAACGCCGTGAAGTTGACCGGGGAACCCGCCGACGTGGCGATCGCCGAGCGCGTTCTCGCTGAACTGTCCTCGGTGGTGCGGCGCGGAACCCCGTTGACTCCGGACCTCGTCCGGCACAGCGTCGGCATGCTGACCGACGGGTCGGGGGCTTCGCCTGCGGAGGTGCTGAGTCTGGACATCATCTCCAGGCGCGGCAAGACCATCCGGCCCAAGACGCTCAACCAGAAGCACTACGTCGACGCCATCGACAAGAACACCATCGTCTTCGGGATGGGTCCGGCCGGTACGGGCAAGACCTACCTCGCGATGGCCAAGGCAGTGCAGTCGTTGCAGGCCAAAGAGGTGAGCCGGATCATCCTGACCCGTCCGGCGGTCGAAGCCGGCGAGCGTCTGGGGTTCCTGCCGGGCACCTTGCACGAGAAGATCGACCCCTATCTGCGGCCGCTGCACGACGCCCTCCACGACATGATGGATCCCGAGGCGATCCCGAAACTGATGGAAGCCGGGGTCATCGAGGTGGCACCGCTGGCCTACATGCGTGGGCGCACCCTGAACGACGCGTTCATCATTCTCGACGAGGCGCAGAACACCACTGCCGAACAGATGAAGATGTTCCTCACCCGGCTCGGCTTCGGCTCGAAGATCGTGGTGACGGGAGACGTGACCCAGGTGGACCTGCCGGGCAACTCAGAGAGTGGGCTGCGTGCGGCCAGCCGCATCCTCGAGAACATCGATGACATCTACTTCTCGCACCTCACCAGCGCCGACGTCGTACGCCATCGCCTGGTGTCCGACATCGTCGACGCCTATGGCCGAGATGAGGCGGCGGCAGACTTGCACGGCAATCGCGCACAGCGTCGTGCCGCGGCCGGCGGGCGTCACCGATGAACGCGGACTCACCCCGAACGACGGGCGGAGACCTGTGAGTATCGAGGTCTCCAACGAATCCGGCGTCGACGTACCGGAAGAAATGCTCATCGACGTCGCCACCTTCGCGCTCGGCCGCATGGATGTACATCCGGCGGCCGAGTTGTCGATGGTGCTGGTCGACAGCGAGACGATGGCAGAGCTGCACATGCGCTGGATGGACCTGCCCGGTCCCACCGACGTGATGAGTTTCCCGATGGACGAACTGGGTCCGGGCGGGCGCCCCGACACCGCAGGGCCGGGACCTTCGATGCTCGGTGACATCGTGCTGTGTCCGGAGTTCGCGGCGGAGCAGGCCGCGACTGCCCGGCACTCCACCGACCACGAATTGTCCATCCTCACCGTGCACGGCGTGCTGCACCTCCTCGGCTTCGACCACGCCGAGCCCGAGGAAGAGAAGGCGATGTTCGGTCTACAGGGCCAGATCATCGAAGACTGGTACGACGACCGGCGCGCTCGCGCCCGTGCCGCCCGGATGGCCCAGCGAGACGCGAAGCTGCTGCACAGCACCGGTTTCGACGACGACTCACCGACCTCCGAGGGAAGCTGATCACCAGTGCCCGCTGATATAGCCCCGCTGATCGCCGCAGTTGCGCTGGTCTCGATCGGCGGCGTCTTCGCGGCCATCGACAACGCACTCGTGACGGTGTCGCCCGCGCGGGTCGAGGATCTGGTCAAAGACGGCCGGCCTGGCGCTCGGCGACTGCGCGACGTGCTCACCGATCGGGCCAAGTACGTTGCGCTGACCGTGCTGCTGCGCATCGTCTGCGAAACTGCCGCAACGGTTTTCGCTGCCGGTTACGCCGTCGAGGTGCTCGGCACCCCCTGGGGTGTCGTGGTGGCCATCGGCGTGATGGCAGTGGTCAGTTACGTGGTGATCGGAGTGGGGCCACGCACCCTCGGCAGTCAGAACGCCTACTCGTTCGCGGTGAACTCCGCGGCTGTCCTGCAGATCATCGGGGTGCTGCTCACCCCGCTGACCCGGCTGCTGATCGCTCTCGGTAACGCGATCACCCCCGGAAAGGGCTTTCGCAACGGACCGTTCGCCACCGAGGTCGAGTTGCGTGAGGTGGTCGACATGGCCGAGCTCACCGGTGTCGTGGCCGCGGGCGAACGACGCATGATTCAGTCGGTGTTCGACCTCGGCGACACCAGTGCGCGCGAGGTGATGGTTCCCCGCGGTGAGATGGTGTGGATCGAGGCGACGAAGACCGCGGCCCAGGCCACGTCGCTGGCCGTACGCTCGGGACATTCCCGTCTGCCGGTGATCGGCGAGAACCCCGACGACGTGCTCGGGGTGGTGTATCTGAAAGACCTGGTGCAGCGCGGACTCCCACCGGCTCAGCCGACTGCGGTGGAAGTACGCGAACTGATGCGCGAAGCCGAGTTCATCCCCGATTCCAAGCCCTTGGACAAGGTGCTCGCCGACATGCAGCGCAGTCGCAACCACATGGCGCTGTTGGTCGACGAGTACGGCGGTATCGCCGGTCTGGTGACCATCGAGGATGTGCTCGAGGAGATCGTCGGCGAGATCAACGACGAATACGACACCGACGAGACCCCGCCCATCGAGGCTCTCGACGACGGCACGGACGGATATCGGGTGTCGTCGCGACTGCCGGTCCAAGACCTCGCGGAGTTGTTCGACGTGGAGTTCGACGAAGACGACGTGGAGACGGTCGGTGGACTGTTCGGACTTGTCCTCGGCCGGGTGCCGCTGCCCGGAGCGGTCGTGGAACTGCATGGGCTCGAGTTGATCGCCGAGGGTGGGCCGAATCGGCAGGGGCGCGTACGGATCACGTCGGTTGTGGTGCACCGGGTTCCAGAGAAAGAACTCGAGAAGAAGAAGAAGCGGAAAAAGAAGCGCGACGTCGCAGAAGCCGAGACCGTCGACACGGCTGACCACCAGCCGGACACCGCCGAACGCACCACCCAGCTACACGAGGAGGCGTCATGAGCCGACCAGCGGCTTCCGGACTCGATGACGAGGACAGCAAACTGTTGACGTTGGCGCGGGGTGCGATGGCTCGATCCGGCGGCGACACCGGCGCGGCGGTACGGGACACCGATGGCAGGACGTATGCCGCCGGTCCCGTCGCTCTCACCTCGCTCAGGCTGTCTGCGCTACAGGTGGCAGTGGCGATGGCGGTGGCCAGCGGCGCCGAGGGATTCGAGGCGGCGGTCATCGCGTCCGGTGCCGATGTGGGCGATGATCCGGGTCTGGCACCGTTGACCGAGGTCAGCGCCGACGCGTACGCGCTGGCAGTGGACCCCGCGGGCGACGTCCGGCATCTGGCGGTACCAGCGTGAGCGTTTCAGAGAGCGACTCCGACTTCCGGTCGGGTTTTGTCTGTTTTGTCGGCCGGCCGAACACCGGTAAGTCGACGTTGACCAACGCGCTGGTGGGGGAGAAGATCGCCATCACCTCCAGCCGGCCGCAGACCACCCGGCACACCATCCGGGGCATCGTGAACCGCGAGGACACCCAGCTCATCCTGGTGGACACCCCAGGTTTGCACCGGCCCCGCACCCTTCTCGGTAAACGTCTGAACGACCTTGTGCGCGACACTTATTCGGAAGTCGACGCGATCGGATTCTGCGTCCCTGCCGACGAGAAGATCGGGCCAGGCGATCGCTGGATCGCTCAGCAGCTCAAAGAGATGGCCCCGAAGACGCCCGTGGTCGGCCTGGTCACGAAGATCGACAAGGTCAAACCCGACCGCGTCCCTCAGCAGCTGATGGCGTTGTCCGAACTACTCGGACCCGACAGCGAGGTGGTGCCCATCTCCGCTGCCAAGGGCAAACAACTGGACGTGCTCGTAAACGTCCTGCGCGGATTGATGGAGCCGGGCCCGGCGTACTACCCCGACGGCGAATTGACCGACGAACCCGAGACCACGTTGATGGCCGAGTTCATCCGAGAGGCCGCGCTCGAGGGAATCCACGACGAGCTGCCCCATTCCCTCGCCGTGGTGATCGAGGAGATCATCGAACGGGAGGCTCCAGAAGGGCAGATCCCGATGGTCGACGTGCATGCGAATCTGTTCGTGGAGCGCGACAGTCAGAAGGGCATCATCATCGGTAAGAAGGGTGCTCGCCTCAAAGAGGTCGGCACGGTGGCCCGCGTTCAGATCGAGAAAGTGCTGGGTGCCAAGGTGTACTTGGACCTTCATGTGAAGGTGGCCAAGGACTGGCAGCGCGACCCCAAACAGTTGGGACGACTCGGCTTCTGACGGGCGCGCGACAACGACGATCGAGGGAGCAGCCCGATGGATCCGGACGTAGCGCGCAAAATCCGTTCACCGTGGCTCTGGCTCGTTCCCGTCGGCGCGGTGGTGGTGTTGATGTCGTTGCTGGCCGCGACGTACGTGGGTTCGGTTGCGGACCCGCAGAAACACCTCGAGAAGTTCCCGGTGCTCCTGGTGAACGAGGACGATGGGGGTCGATTGCCCGCGCCGGACGGCGGCGAGGGACCGGAGCAGAACTTCGGCGCCCAGATCGTGTCCGGGCTCGAGAAAGGCTCGGACACAGAGAAATTCGATCTCGAGGTGGTCGATTCGGACACGGCGTTCCGTCGTCTGGACAACGCCGAGGCCTATGGGGCGATTGTCATCCCGCGGAACTTCACCTCGGCCTCGATCGAGTTCGCCGGATCGGCTGTGGGTTTCACCCAGGTCGATCGCCCGGTGATCCAGGTGTGGACCAATCCGGGTGCCGGCGCACTCGCGTCCTCGATAGTCACCGCCTACGCGGACACCGCTCTCACCGAGGCCAACACCACGTTCGGCAAGCAGTTGGCGGCCGGGGTCATCGATCAGGCCAAACAGGCCGGATTGACCGTGAGCGGAGCGTCCCTGCTCGGGTTGGCCGCTCCCATCGACGTCCGGATCGACCCTGCTGATCCACTCCCGGGCAACGCCGGGAACGGACTGACAGCGTTCTATTTTGCGTTGCTGCTGGTGCTCGCCGGGTTCACGGGGTCGGTGATCGTGCAGACCCTCGTCGACGGCATGCTCGGCTTCGGTCCGATGGAGGTCGGACCCCTGTATCGACTGATGGCTCCGCTCAAGATCTCGCGGTGGGGAACCCTGGTGATCAAGTGGTGGATCATGTTCGTGATCGCTCTGGTTCTGGCGTCGGTGTATCTGCTGGTGTGCCGAGTGGTCGGGATGGATCTCTCCAATGCCTTCGCTCTCTGGATGTTCGGGGTTCTGGTGATCACGGCGGTCGGGGTGACGTGCATGTCGGTGGCCGCGGCCCTCGGATCCTTCGGTCTGCTGGTGAACATGGTGGTGTTCGTGGTGCTGGGACTGCCGTCCTCGGGAGGCACCGTCCCGCTGGAGGCCACTCCCTCGGTGTTCCATTGGCTCGCGTGGTTCGAACCGATGCATCAGGTGTATCTGGGCACACGAGCGATCCTGTACTTCGACGTCAACTTCTCTGCCGGGCTCGGTCGGGCGCTGGTGATGACCGGCGTGGGCCTGATCATCGGATTGGTTCTGGGCGCCGTGGTGACCCAGGTGTACGACCGCAAGGGATGGGTTCGTGCACCCGGGGGATTCGGCCCTCGTCACCGTGCGGAATCGTCGAACTCAGCCATCTGAATACGCGTGGTATCAAATACCGGCGATTAAATGACGTTTGATCGGTCGCCTTGTGGGGAATAACACGTTCAATCCGTGACGGCGGCGAGTGAGTCGGGGCATGCGCCGCAGCGGTAGGGACATCGGCTGATGCCGGTGACGCGGTGTCCAATCAGCGGCACGGCAATTCCACGTGTTCGAACGCTGAAAGGCCATGCCGCGATGACGAATGACCTGACCCCTTTCTACGACGACGTCCAAGCTCATTACGACTTGTCTGACGAGTTCTTCGAGCTTTTCCTCGACCCGACCAGGACATATAGCTGCGCATATTTTGAACGCGATGACATGACGCTCGAAGAGGCGCAGCGCGCCAAAGTCGATCTTGCGCTGGGAAAATGCGATCTGCAGGCCGGTATGACGCTGCTCGATGTCGGTTGTGGCTGGGGTTCGACGATGCTGCGAGCGCTGGACCAGTACGACGTCAACGTCATCGGCCTGACGTTGAGCCAGAATCAGCATGACCGCGTGGCATCGCTGCTCGAGCAGCGAGAGAACACCGGTCGCAGTGCCGAAGTGCGACTGCAGGGTTGGGAAGATTTCGATCAGCCGGTCGACCGGATCGTCAGTATCGGCGCGTTCGAACATTTTCGGCGTGAGCGCTATGACGCATTCTTCGACAAGTGTCGGAACATTCTTCCCGCGGACGGTCGGATGTTGCTGCACACCATCACGCAATACAATCGTCACGACATACGTGAGCGCGGCCTCCCGATCAACAGGGAAGTGCTGGAGTTCGCTCAATTCATCCAGAACGAGATCTTCCCCGGAGGCCAGTTGCCCGAACCCAAGTGGGTTGTCGACGGCGCCGAGGCCGCAGGTTTCGCCGTCGAACGAATCCACCCTCTGCAGCAGCACTACGCGCGGACATTGGAGATCTGGTCGGCCACGCTGCAAGAGAAGAAAGACCAGGCGATCGCCATCGCTTCACCCGAGGTGTACAACACCTACGTCAAATACCTCAGTGGATGTGTGGACTATTTCCGGAAAGGCTACATCGACGTCATGCAGTTCAGTTTGTCCAAGCAGCAGCCTCATTCAGCGCAGCAATGAGCGTGCAGCAAGAAGCGGTTCCAACCGCAGACGTGGCAACCTCCCTCTTGGGTCGGCCCTACCGCCTGTCCGACACCTATGAGGTCGGGCGGGAGAAGATCCGGGAATTCGCCAGGGCAGTGCAAGACCATCACCTCGCGCACTACGACGTGCGGGTCGCGTGCGCTCTGGGACACGACGGGTTGGTGGCGCCGATCACCTTCACCGCGATCCTGGGCGGCATATCGCAGCGGTGTGTCTTCGAACAGTTCCTGCCCGGCTACGACTTGAGCCAGGTGTTGCAGACCGAACAGCGCATCCGCCAGCATCGGCCGTTGCGCGCGGGCGACGACATCACCTGCCGGATCACTCTCGATGCCTTCCGGGCCGGGCACGGACAGGACTCGTTTGTCCTGAGAACCGACATGTCGGATCAAACCGGCGCCCTTGTCCAGACCGGGTGGACCACTGCGGTCGCCCGCTCGGGCGGAGTTGTCGACGAGAACATCGCCCAGGCCGTGGAGGGTATCTTGATGCGCGCCGCCACCGAGGCCGGCGGCGAGATCGGCTCGTCGATCGTGCATCTCGTGGAGGACGACACGGGCGCGCTGGCAGTCGCCGACGCCGTTGCGCCGCAACCCAAGCGACGGTTCGCCGACGTCTCCGTCGGTGACGAGATCTCGGCCCGCACCGTGCAGGTCGCCCGCGGCGATCTGGTGAACTATGCGGGGGTGTCGGGTGATGAGAACCCGATCCACTGGAGCGAGCAGGTGGTCGATCTCGCCGGCCTCGACAACGTCGTCGCACACGGGATGCTCACCATGGCCTTCGGCGGCGGCTACTTGTCTGAATGGGTGGGCGACCCCGGGGCTGTGATCGAGTACGGCGTGCGTTTCACCCGGCCGGTGTTCGTCGAGGCGCACACGCCGGCAGAAGTGACCTACACCGGGAAGATCAAAGAGCTCGACGAGTCGACCCGGACCGCCACGATCGTGCTCAACGCCACCGCTCACGGAAGCCGCATCTTCGGTAAGGCGACGGCCATCGTGCAACTGGCGTGATCGCCGGACCCGATCGGGTGCCTGCTGAGGCATGTCGGATCGGACGCCGGTCGGTGCCCGGTGGAACAATGTCCGGGTGAGGTTGTATCGAGATGAGGCGGTGGTCGTCCGCCAGCACAAGCTGGGCGAGGCCGACCGCATCATCACGCTGCTCACCAAGGAGCATGGGCTGGTCCGTGCCGTCGCCAAAGGGGTGCGGCGTACCCGCTCGAAGTTCGGTGCCCGGCTCGAACCGTTTGCGCACGTCGATGTGTTGCTCCACCCGGGTCGCAACCTCGACATCGTCACCCAGGTCTACAGTCTCGACACGTTCGCCTCGGCCATCGTCTCCGACTACGGCCGGTACACCACGGCCTGTGCGATCTTGGAGACCGCGGAGCGTCTGGCCGGTGAGGAACGGGCCCCGGCGGCCCGCCTCCAGAGGTTGACGGTGGGTGCGTTGCGAGCGGTCGCGGCGGCGGATCGGCCCAAAGAGCTCGTACTCGACGCATTCCTGTTGCGCGCGATGGATTTCGCCGGCTGGATGCCGGCGCTGGAGAACTGTGCGCGCTGCGGTGATCCCGGGCCTCACCGTGCCTTTCACGTGGCGGCCGGCGGTGCGGTCTGTGTGCACTGTCGCCCACCCGGCTCGGCGACGCCTTCACCCGGGGTACTCGGCCTGATGGATGCGCTCTACCGTGGCCAGTGGGAACACACCACCGAGATCACCGAATCGGCTCGGCGGCAGGCCAGCGGTTTGACCGCAGCGCATCTGCAATGGCATCTCGAACGCCAGCTGCGCACACTGCCGCTGATCGAACGCGAGGCGCCACACCGGGGGCTCATCCCCGCCGGCGTGCCCATCGCCCCTGCCAGAAAGGACATCAGTGATCCAGCGACGACGCAGCGCGGCGCGGCAAGCTGAGGCACAGGCCGCAGCGGATGCGACATCACGGGTGATCCGTCCGCCCGACCCGCATCCGTCGGGCGCTCGGCCTCCCGAGATACCGGCCGAGTTCGTCCCCAAACACGTCGCCCTCGTCATGGACGGGAACGGCCGCTGGGCCACCGACCGCGGCCTTCCGCGCACCGAAGGCCACAAGCGCGGCGAGGCGGTGCTCATGGACACGGTCTGCGGGTGCATCGAGATGGGTGTCGGGTGGCTGTCCGCGTACGCGTTTTCCACCGAGAACTGGAGCCGTAGTCCGGACGAGGTCCGGTTCCTCATGGGTTTCAACCGCGACGTCATCAGGCGTCGGCGCGACGAGATGCACGAGATGGGTGTGCGTGTGCGCTGGGCCGGGCGACGACCACGGCTGTGGCGCAGCGTCATTCGGGAGCTCGAGGTCGCCGAGGAGCTGACCAAGGACAACACCACCATGACCTTGACGATGTGCGTCAACTACGGCGGCCGGGCAGAGATCGCGGATGCCGCCCGCGAGATCGCCCGTCGCGCGGCCGCCGGAACGCTGGACCCCGAACGCATCACCGAGGCCTCCTTCGCCCGTTATCTCGATGAACCCGACATGCCGGACGTGGATCTGTTTCTGCGCCCATCGGGGGAGCAGCGCATCTCCAATTTCCTGCTCTGGCAGTCGGCCTATGCCGAAATGGTGTATCAGCACAAGCTCTTCCCGGATTTCGATCGCCGGGATCTGTGGGATGCGTGCGTCGAATACGCAAGCCGCGACCGACGTTTCGGTGGCGTGCCGGGGTCTTCCGGTGCCTGAGGCCCAGGGCGAGGCCGGACTCATCGCGCGAACCGCCGAGGTGCTGGCGTCGGAGGTCTCGGTGCAGCCGGGCGAGGACGATTCGCTCACCGCGTATTTCCAGGGCACCGTGGTCTCGATGCGTGCCTTGTCTCTCGCGCCCGGACTCGACGTGCTGTCCCTGACCCAGGTGCTCGCGTGGGACCTACCGGTGACCGATCAATTGCGAGCCGACGTGGAGCAGGCGTCGGGATCGTCCAATTTCGGTACCGTCAAACTCGCGGTGCACGAAGTGACCGCAGATGTGTTGTTGCACTACACGTTTCCGGCCGGCACCCTGTCCGACGAAGCGTTGCGCACGATGCTGATGATGGTGCTCGGTGTAGGGGCCGAGGTGGGTGCGCGCATCCGGGGATGATCGGTGTCGCGGCTGTTTCGACGGTCCGGTTCAGGAGCAGGCGCCACAGCGGCCGAACACCTCGACCGTGTGACTGATGTCGACGAACCCGTGTTGTGCCGCGACCTCGGTGGCCCACTGTTCGACTACGTCGGCCTGCACCTCTACGGTGGTGCCGCACTCGCGACAGACCAGGTGGTGATGGTGATCGCCCGACGAGCAATGCCGGTACACCGATTCGCCCGAATCGGTCCGCAGCACGTCGACCTGACCGGCGTCGGCCAAGGCCTGTAGATTGCGGTACACCGTTGTCAGTCCGATGGATTGTCCGGAGGCCTTGAGCTGATCGTGAAGGTCCTGAGCGGACCGGAATTCTTCGCTGCCCGAGAGCAGTTCGGCGATGGCGCTGCGCTGCCTGGTGGATCGGACGCCGGTGACCGGACGCTGTTCGGTACCTGAACTCATGGCCGGGCCTCGCCGTTCGTGGACTCCTCGGTCGCATGCGCGATCGCATCGGTGACGATGTGTGCGAGGTGGTCGTCGACGAGCGTGTACAGCACTTCACGGCCCGAGCGGCGGCCCTCGACGACGCCTGCCGATTTGAGCACCCGGAGGTGTTGGCTGATCAACGGCTGGGGTACCGACAATGCACCCACGAGTTCGTGCACGCATCGTCCGCCTGAGAGCAGTTCGAGCACGATTGAGATCCGGACCGGAGCGGACAGTGCGCGGAGCAATTCGCCGGCCGCGTCGAGGACCTGTTTGTCGACACGATTCTCGGTGGATGGCCTCACTGTTCCCGATGCGGCCATCGCTGACTGGCTGGTACCGGCGGAACGGCCGCTGAGGGGTTGGGTTGTCACGAATACTCCCGGGGTTCGAACGAACGAAAGCTCTTGACAACCATTTTCATATGCGTTGGACGCTATGTCAAACGTGGGCGCGCTCGGCGGGGACGTCCGCGGCCGTGTCCCGCTCGCGCGCTGCCGGGGGACAGAGGCCCCGCGCGCGACCGTTAGGCTAGTCGCGTGGCAGGCAAAACCAATCTCGTGGAAACCGTGGTCAACCTCTGTAAACGACGGGGGCTGGTGTATCCGTGTGGAGAAATCTACGGCGGCACCAAGTCGGCCTGGGACTACGGCCCTCTCGGCGTGGAACTCAAGGACAACATCAAGAAGCAGTGGTGGCGGAACATGGTCACCTCACGCGATGACGTCGTCGGTCTCGACTCGTCGGTGATCCTGCCGCGCCAGGTGTGGGAAGCCTCCGGCCACGTGGAGACCTTCAGTGACCCCCTGGTCGAGTCGCTGCACACGCACAAGCGTTACCGCGCCGACCATCTCATCGAGGCCTACGAGAACAAGCACGGCCACCTTCCGCCCAACGGACTGGCTGACATCAACGACCCGGAAACCGGCCAACCCGGATCGTGGACCGAACCCAGGGCGTTCTCCGGTCTGATGAAGACCTTCCTCGGCCCGGTCGACGACGAGGCCGGCCTCCACTACCTGCGACCGGAAACCGCGCAGGGCATCTTCATCAACTTCAAGAACGTGATGACGACAACACGCAAGAAGCCGCCGTTCGGCATCGGGCAGATCGGCAAGAGCTTCCGCAACGAGATCACTCCGGGAAACTTCATCTTCCGTACCCGTGAGTTCGAGCAGATGGAGATGGAGTTCTTCGTCAAGCCCGGCGAGGACGAGACCTGGCATCAGTACTGGATCGACTACCGGCTCAAGTGGTACACCGACCTCGGTATCGATCGGGACAACCTGCGTCTGTACGACCACCCCAAGGAGAAGCTGTCGCATTACTCCAAGGGAACGGTGGACGTGGAGTACCGCTTCGGATTCGCCGGAGGCGAGTGGGGCGAGCTCGAGGGTGTGGCCAACCGCACGGACTTCGACCTCGGAACCCACATCAAGCATTCGGGCGAGGATCTGTCGTTCTTCGATCAGGCGTCCGGTGAGCGCTACGTGCCGTACGTGATCGAGCCGGCCGCCGGCCTGACCCGCTCGCTGATGGCCTTCCTCTGTGACGCGTACACCGAAGAGCAGGTCCCGAATGCCAAGGGCGGCACCGACACCCGCACGGTTCTCAAGCTCGATCGGCGACTGGCCCCGGTGAAGGTGGCCGTGCTCCCGCTGTCGCGCAACGAGCAGTTGTCACCCAAGGCCAAAGACCTCGCCGCCGAGCTGCGCCAGAACTGGAATGTCGACTTCGATGACGCCCAGGGCATCGGCAAGCGGTACCGCCGCCAGGACGAGATCGGCACACCGTTCTGCGTCACCATCGACTTCGACACCCTCGAGGACAACGCGGTGACCGTGCGCGAGCGCGACACCATGACCCAGGAGCGGGTCGCCCTGGACAAGGTCGTCGAGTATCTTGCCGTCCGCCTGATCGGCTGCTGACCGTAGGCGCTGCTGCCTATGATCGCCGTAGGCAGCGTCGCCGATCAGTCAGGAGCGGGTCATGAAGAAGGTCTTGAAGTCTCTTTCCGAGGACGAGTACCGCTTGGTTCGTCAGACCAAGCGAAAGCAACTGGCCGACTTGGACGAGGACACCCTGATCGAGTTGCACATGCGAACTCGGCGGGCCCGCAACAAACACGTCAAGAATTACCGGCAGGCCGCTGCCCAATCCGTGCGCGCGAAGGGCGGACGCGGTGCCGCCCGGCCCGCCACCAAGCACAACGCGGCCAAGGCAGAGGCCTTCGAGGCCGCTCTGGCGCGGGTGAGCAGGCAGCTGGGTGTTGTCGCGAAACGCAGCGCTGCCGAGCTGAAGAAGGAACGTCTGTCGAATGCGAAGGGCGAGGGCATTTCGTTCAGCGGCCCTGCCGACGGCAAGGGCACAGTGATCTCCGAGGGCACCACCCGCGCTGACAAGACGCGGACGTCGCCCGGCCGCAAGAAGATTGCGGCGTCGTCGAAGGCTGCGGGCAAACGTCGGCAGGCGAAGAAAGACAACCGCTGACGACCGGTGTGGTCGCGCCGTGGACGGATTCGGCAGCTGAACTGTCTGAAATCCGTCTGATCTGGGATACTCGGTTTCTGTAGCAAGCCGTCTGGGCGCGCATGGGGCGCGGCCGAGAGTGACGGCAGGAGAGTGGGTAGTTGTGTCTGTAAGCGGGAAAATCGTTCATTTTGATCCCAACAAGGGATTTGGGTTCTTGGCACCCGACGCCGGTGGCTCGGATGTGTTCCTCCACATCAACGACATCGACATCGACGAGCATTCGCTCAAGCCCGGTGCGGCCGTCGAGTTCGACATCGAAGAGACCGACCGGGGATCCAAAGCGATCAATCTGGTGGTGACCGGTGCGGCACCAGCCGGATCCGCTCCGGAGCGTCCGCGGCGTTCAGAGGGCGGGCGCGACAGCGGACGCCCGGACCGCAAGCACGACAGCCGCGACGACCGCCGCAAGCCGCGTCACAACGATGCGGCCACCCTGGATGCGGGCACCTTCTCGGAGGAGATCACCGAGCTCCTGCTCGACGCGTCAGGAACTCTGACCGCCGCGCAGATCCTGGCGATCCGGCAGCGGGTCACCGACTTCGCCATCGCCCGGGGCTGGGTGTTTGACTGACTCGTCCGCGGGAACGCCCCCGCCGGTCCTACGAGCCGAGTACAACGAGGCCGATGTAGAGCGGCTGGTCCCCGAAGGCTCGAAGGTGGCCGGACTCGCCGGCACCCGCAACGACTATCGCAGTGCCTTCGCCCGGGATCGGGCGCGGGTTCTGCACTGCGCTGCGCTGCGCCGGTTGGCCGACAAGACCCAGGTCGTCGGTCCGCACGAGGGTGACACTCCCCGCACCCGGCTCACCCATTCCCTCGAGGTCGGCCAGATCGGCCGCGGGATCGCGATCGGGGTGGGATGCGATCCCGACCTGGTGGATCTTGCGGGCCTGGCGCACGACATCGGACACCCGCCGTACGGCCACAACGGTGAGCGCGCGTTGGACGAGGTCAGCAGCGAGTACGGCGGCTTCGAGGGCAACGCCCAGAACCTTCGCATCCTGACGCGACTCGAACCGAAAATCCTTGACGCGGAAGGACACAGCGCAGGGCTCAACCTCACCAGGGCGTCGCTGGATGCCACGTTGAAGTACCCCTGGACGCGGCCGTCTCCCGGCGCGAAGTTCGGCGCCTATGGCGATGATTCGGCGATGCTCGACTGGATCCGCAACGGCCGCACCGATACCAGGCAATCGCTCGAATGTCAGGTGATGGACTGGTCGGACGACGTGGCCTACTCGGTGCACGATGTCGAGGACGGCGTGATGGCCGGGCGCATCGACCTGCGGAGCCTCGGCAACCCCACCGATCAGCGCGACCTGGCCGCAGTCGGACTACGTGAGTTCCCCGGCCTCGAAGAGAACGTGCTGATCGAGGCGGCAGCCCGGCTGTGGGGGATGGACATCGTGAACGAGGTGGGGGAGTACGACGGGACACTGGCTCGTTCGGTGGCTCTCAAACGGCTCACCAGCGAACTGGTCGGCCGTTTCGCGTCCGCGGCGATCAGCATGACCCGTCGAGAGGCTCAGGAGCGCGGTGTCAGCCGCTATCAAGCGGATCTGGTCATCCCACCTGCCGTGGCAGCCGAGGTCGCGGTGCTCAAGACCCTGGCTTTGCGGTTCATCTTCTCCGATCCACGCCATCGGGCCCATCAGGCCCGCCAGCGTGACCGGATCCACCGGGTCGCCAACTGGCTGGTGCACGCCGCCCCCGGTGGTCTCGACCCGTTGCTGGTTCCCGCGTGGCACCAGGCAGCCGACGACGCAGGACGCATGCGGGTGATCATCGACCAGATCGCGTCGATGACCGAGGGCCGTCTCGAGCGCATGGACAAGCAGAACCTCGGAGCGTCAGCCCACCTCGGCTAGCCCGGTTCTGGTGGGTTCTGGTGAGCGTTTGCGCAGGTCGGCTTCGCCGAAAGCCACCATTTTCGGGGGGCGGGTACCGACCGCTCGCAGCGGCCTAGACTTGCTGTCGTGGCAGGCCGAATTCCCGATCGCGACATCACCGCTATCCGCGAAAAGGCACACATCGAGGAAGTTGTCGGTGAGTATGTCGCCCTGCGCAAGGCCGGCGCCGATTCGCTGAAGGGGCTATGCCCGTTCCACGACGAGAAGTCACCGTCGTTCCATGTTCGGCCCAATCACGGTCACTTCCACTGCTTCGGATGCGGTGAAGGCGGCGACGTCTACACGTTCCTGCAAAAGGTTGAGCACGTCAGCTTCGTCGAGGCTGTCGAGCAGCTCGCCGACCGGGTCGGGTACCAGATCAGCTTCGAAGGGGGCGGCACCAGCGTCGCCCGTGACCGGGGAACCAGGGCGCGACTGGTGGCGGCCAATGCGGCAGCCCAGAAGTACTACGCGGAGCAACTCAAGACCCCTGAGGCCCAGACTGCTCGCGACTACCTCACCGAGCGGTCGTTCGACGGCGCAGTCGCGCTGAAGTTCGGCCTGGGCTACGCGCCGGCCGGCTGGGACAAGATGACCAAAGCCCTGCTGTCTCAGGGTTTCGAGTTCGCCGAACTCGAGGCCG
The DNA here is from genome assembly GCF_023051145.1 of Williamsia sp. DF01-3. NCBI lineage: Bacteria > Bacillati > Actinomycetota > Actinomycetes > Mycobacteriales > Nocardiaceae > Williamsia > Williamsia sp. DF01-3. The sequence goes on along the minus strand of NZ_JALKFS010000005.1, from coordinate 3,811,648 downwards.
CGGGGCTCTCGAAGCAGGGGCAGCGCGGCCCCATCGACCGGTTCCATCGCCGTCTGCTCTGGCCCATCCGCAACCTCGGCGGCGACGTCATCGGTTTCGGTGCCCGCAAGTTGTTCGACGACGACAACATGGGCAAGTACATGAACACGCCAGAGACCATGTTGTACAAGAAGTCCCAAGTGCTGTTCGGTCTCGACCACGCGAAGAAATCGATTGCCAAGGGCCATCAAGCCGTTGTGGTCGAGGGCTACACCGACGTGATGGCGATGCATCAGGCCGGCGTCACCACGGCGATCGCCTCGTGTGGCACCGCGTTCGGCGAAGACCACCTCGCGCTGCTGCGTCGATTGATGATGGACGACAGCTACTTCCGTGGCGAGGTGATCTACACCTTCGACGGAGACGAGGCCGGGAAGGCTGCCGCGCTCAAGGCATTCGAGGGTGAACAGAGCATCGCCGGTCAGACGTTTGTCGCCGTGGCGCCCGACGGAATGGATCCCTGCGAGCTGCGCCAGGAACACGGCGACGCCGCCGTCAGGGATCTCATCGCCAGGCGTATCCCGATGTTCGAGTTCGCGGTGAAGGCTCTGCTGGGCAACTACGACCTGGATACGGCCGAGGGGCGGGTTCACGCTCTGCGGGAGGCGGTGCCCGTTGTCGCCCGGATCCGCGACGTGGCGCTGCGGGACGAGTACGCGCGCCAGCTGGCTGGATGGGTCGGCTGGGACGACACCTCACAGGTGTTGCGGCGGGTGCGCGAAGAAGCGGGCAAGCAGGCCAAAGCAGCCCGCTCCGGCACCGCGGACACGTCGAAGAACCGAGACCGCCGGGTCGATGCAGTGCAGGACGCAGATCGGCCGAAGGCCGACTCGAAGACGCCGACCGTGGTTCGCCCACGTCCGTCCGATCCACGGTTGTGGGCGCAACGTGAGGCGCTCAAGGCGGCGCTGCAGTACCCCGCCATCGCCGGGACGGTGTTCGATTCCCTGCCGCCGGAGTGCTTCACCGAGCCCGCGTACCAGGTCATCCGTGAAGCCATCGCCTCCGCTGGGGGCACGGGGACGTCGCATGGGGGAGCGCAGTGGGTGGACAGCATCAGTCAGTACCTGGAGGGTGCTGTCCTGGAGTCGCTGGTGACCGAACTCGCCGTCGAGTCGATGCCGGTGTCGGAGTACATGATCCCGAAGTACGTCGGCAGCGTGCTGGCCCGGTTGCAAGAAGTGTGGGTCGGCGCTCAGATCGCCGACCTCAAGTCGAAGCTACGTCGCATGTCACCCGGCGACGACCCCGACGCCTACAACGCGCTGTTCGGCGATCTGGTGGCCTTGGAGGCCTATCGGCGCAGCCTGCTCGAGCAGGCCGTGGCGCCCACCCAGGACGCCGGCTGACCAGTTGGGTCAGTTGTTGCGGACCTCGTCGGGACCCAACACGGTGGTGGTGTCGTCGATCTCACGCAACTCGGTGAGCTTGGGCTGGGTGCTGAGCTTCTCCGACAACTTCTGCCGGCCCACGTCCACCGCCTTTTTGGTGGCGGGCGATGCGGCGACGGTGCGGTAGGCGCGATTGATCTGCTCGTAGCGCTTGCGACCGGCTTTCGCCCCGAGGACGTAACCGACGCTGACAGCGGCGAGGAATCGAACCATAGGAAGTCTTGCCTCCAGTGCAGGTGACGGGCGAACACGGCGCCGTGTTCGCGATTGCTCGCCCCATCCTGCCTGATGTGGTCGCCGCACGAGGAACTCGCCTGGTCGGACGCCCGGCGAGCAGGCGATTTGGCATGTCCCCGCACCTGTAGGCTAAAGTCATTGTTCGGCGCTCGCGCCAGATATTCCCCCATAGCTCAATTGGCAGAGCTTCCGACTGTTAATCGGACGGTTACTGGTTCGAGTCCAGTTGGGGGAGCAGATAAGCCCAGGTAGACCGGTTCGCCGGACCGCCTGGGCTCTTTTGTGTCCAAGGGCCGCGGCGGTAGGGCTCGCGGCGGGTCGAGTACGACGTGGTGCGCGCGGGTCGGTAGCATCAGCACGTTCGCAGCGTCGTTGACGCAGCCTCGGGGCGGTAGCTCAGTTGGTTAGAGCCGTGGACTCATAATCCATTGGTCGCGGGTTCGAGCCCCGCCCGCCCCACCACCGCGAACACAGAAATGCCCCTTGGCGCGAGCCAAGGGGCATTTGTGCCGGAAGGGTCGGGGGATCTCCCAGCACCAGTGGTTCGACTCATCTACACAACTGGATGGGTCGATTGCGAATCAATTTCGCAACTCACCGGAAATCCCACTCCAACCGATCAAGCGCGCCGCGGAACCTCGAGTCCACGCTGCTCGGCGATTTTGTTTGCATTGTCCAATTGAGCGATTCTCTCGTCGTACGATGTGCGATCACCGTCTGCTTGAAGTGAATCGAACTCCATTTGCACAAGCTTTGTCTGGTCGTGGATGAATGCGATGAGCTCGTCGTTGTTCAGGTCATCCGGTGCGCGGTTCGAGGTGTCGTCCATCGCACCATCATGGACCAAGCTGCAGCTGTCCAACGGTGGAATCGGCTGCGAGATAGCCCGCGAACTCAGCCTTCTCGACGAATCCGAACCAGCTGCAGTGCGCCGGAGATCGCAACGATCGGCCAGCAGACGATCCCGACCCACAAGCTGACGTTGCGTTCGCCGTCGATGAGGTCGTAGATCGCAAGAGCGGTCAGCAGTACGCCGGCGAGGACGCAGAACCACGCGAGGGTGGAGCGTGCTGACGAGCCCAAGGGCGATTTGTTCGCAGAGGTCACCGAATGAAAGTACATCCGCGCACGCGGTAATGCAGGGTGTATCGAACTGTCAGCCGTGTGCGCGGATCTCTTGGTGAACTATCGCAACAGGAGTTCGCGAATCGCTCCGGAGATTTCTGCCGGTGATTCCTCCGCCATGAAATGCCCGCTGTCGATGGTGCGGTGCTGCACATCGATTGCCCACTTCTGCCATAGTGCCTCGGCATCGAATCCCAGAGCTGAGCCCCAGTCCTGAGCAATGACCGTCACCGGCATCGACAACCGCCTGGATGAGTTCAGATCCTCGAGATCGTGCTGAACATCGATGCCGGCCGAGGCGCGATAGTCGGCAACGATCGAGGGCACCGCATTCGCGCTTGCGGTGAGGTATTCACCACGCACGTCGTCGGGAATGGCTTGTGGATCCCGCGTCCAGATGTCGAGGAAGTAGCCGAAGAAGACGTCGGCGCTCGCCGCGATCATGGTCTCTGCCAGGCCGGGCGGCTGCGCCATCAGATAGAGGTGGAAACCCACTGCCGCCGAGGTTCCGTGCATGACGTCCCACATGTCGAGCGTGGGAAGCACATCGAGCGACGCCAGATGGGACACGACGCCCGGATGATCCAGGGCGGCCCGGAACGCGACCAGTGCGCCGCGGTCATGTCCGATCAGGGCGAACCGCTCATGACCGAGCGCCGCGGCGGCCGCCACGATGTCTGCGGCCATGGTTCGTTTGGAATACGTGGAGGCATCGGTGTCGAAGGGTTTGTCGCTGTCGCCGTATCCCCTCAGATCGGGACAGATCACGGTGTGGTCCGCGGCCAGATCCGCCGCAACGTGACGCCACATCAGGTGGGTCTGCGGGAATCCGTGCAGCAGCACGATCGGGCTACCCGTGCCTGCGGTCGCGACATTCAGTGCGACGCCGTCTGCGACGGGGATCTTCTGGTACCGGAAGTCGGGAATGGACGGTTTCATCGGAGGCCTCTCTGGCGAACGTTGGATGTACCTCGTCACCGTGCCGCGTCCCGATGAGCATCCAGTCAGCACGAAGCCCCGCTCGCGACGCCCCTCGCCACCGAAGAGCCGACTCGGCGGGGACAATGGTCACGTGTCGATCGAGTTCAGCGTCCTGGGGTCGGTCACAGCCCACGACGGCGAAGGCAACACGATCGCCCTCAAAGGCCCCCGCCATCGAGCCGTACTCGCCCGGTTGCTCATCGCCCGGGGCAGGAGCGTGCCTCTGGCAACGCTCATCGACGACCTGTGGGAGGACCCGCCGCCGGACGCCGTCGGCGCGATGAGGACGTTTATCAGCGCCTTGCGACGAGCGATCGAACCCGAACGGGCACCACGGTCGCCGGCCCGGCTGCTCGTGACCGAGGGAACCGGATATGCGCTGCGTGCACGCGCATCGGAGGTGGACGCATGGCGATTCGGCCAGGCCGTCGAGTCGGTACGAGACCTCAGCCCACAGGACGCGCTGACCACACTGCTCGACGCGCTGGCACTCTGGCGTGGCCCTGCCTACGCGGACTTTCTCGACGAACACTGGAGCCGCTCTGAACGATCCCGCCTCACCGAGGTCCGCCTGCACGCGGTGGAACTCCTGGCGGAGGCCCGCCTCGACCTGGGTCTCGATGCCGAGGCGATTCCCGATCTCGATTCCCATGTCGCAGAACATCCTTGGCGCGAGGAAGGCTGGCGGTTGCTGGCCCTCGCGTTGTATCGGACGGGCCGGCAGGGGGATGCGCTCACTGTTCTCCGGCGGGCTCGTGGACTGTTGGGCGATCAGCTGGGCGTCGAGCCGGGACCCGCCCTCGCCGACTTGTACACCGACATCTTGCGTCAGTCGCCGAATCTGGGATCCACCTCGCCGATCCGGCAGAGCGCGCAAGGAGTGTGGGCGCAGACCACCGCGGCGTACGACAGGGCTGTGGCGGCCGGCTCCCGTGCTCGGCTGCGTTCCACCGTCGACCTGCTGCGCAGTCTCGCCACCACCGGGGGCGAAGGGCTGCGGGTGGCGCAGCAACAGCGCCTCGCCACGATTGCCGCTGCCGAGGAACTGGGTGATCTTGGTCTGACGGCCAAGGTGATCGGGTCATACGACGTACCGGCGATCTGGTCACGGTCAGACGATCCGGACAACGCGGCAGCAGTTGTCGCTGCAGCCGAGAAGGCGCTGACGACCTTACCTTCCGAGCCCGGGGCTTCGATTCGTGCCAGATTGCTGGCGACGATTGCTCTGGAGACCAGAGGATCATCGGATCCGCGGGCAGCGGCCGCCGCCCGAGAAGCCGAACAGATCGCGCGTCGCGTCGATGATCCGGGCCTGCTGGCCTTCGCGCTCAACGGAGCGTTCATGCAGTCCTTCTCGCGCGCGGGTCTGGCCGGTAGACGCGCCGCCATCGCCAGTGAACTGATCACCCTCTCCACCCGGCACGACCTCGTCACGTACGAGGTGTTGGGGCATCTGATCGCGATGCAGAGTTGCTGTGCCATCGGTGATCTGACGGGCGCCGACCATCATGCCGCTGCGGCGGATCGGCTCGCCGAAGGTTACGAATCACCGCTGGTGGCCGTCTTCACGCAGTGGTTCCGAGCGCTGCGGCTCGCGTTGACCGGCGCGCCGTTCGACGACGTCGCTGTGGCGTACCGTGCGGCAGCCTCCGGCTCGGAGAACGCGGGTATGCCCGGACTGCATCAAGGCCTGCTTGCTCTGGCTCTCCTGTCGTTGCGCCTTCAGCGGGCGCATCCGCCGCAGGCCGCAGACGGAGGCGACACGGACTGGGGGCCCTACGAACCCTGGGTGCGCCCGCTCCTCCTGGCCACTCATCACCGGAAAGACGAAGCGACGGAAGCCCTTCGGCAGCTCGCCGATCCGCCGCCTGACCATCTGCAGGAGGCGCTGTGGTGTCTCACCGCGCGGGCCGCCATCGCTGTGGATGTCCGCGGGATGATGACTCGTGCGCATCGGGCGCTCTTACCGGCCGAGGGCGAGATCGCCGGAGCGGGAAGCGGATTGCTGACACTTGGACCCGTATCGAACTACCTGCACGAACTCGCAGGTGCGCTGGGGCGCTGATCACAGACGCATCCGACGTCCGGTCAGGTGGGCGTCATCCCGGCGCCCCGATCCATCCGGAACCGAGGTGCCGGCTGTGCCTGGCCGGTCACCAGATCGGCGATCATGCTTCCGATCAACGGCGCGAATTTTGCCCCGTGTCCCGAACAGGGGAGGCAACCACAAGGGGACCACTGCGGTCGAGGATGAAGTCTTCATCGCTGGTCATCGTGAACAGGCAACTCGACTCGGCGATAGGTTCGGGATGCACGGCAGGCAGCCATTCACTGACGTAGTCGACGACGTCCTGTCTTTGCTCATCGGTGATGCGGCCGTCCCGACTGTCGGCAGTGGTGGTGACGCCGTCGTCGAATCGGGCCACCTTCATCGCCGGTACCGGAACGTCCTCGCCCGAGGCCAGTCCGTACATCTGACGGCCGTCCATATGGACAAAAGTGGGGAGGGTGGGGTGGCCGGGCCGCATCGGGAAGTGGAACACCTGTTGTTGACGAATGGTCAAGGGCGGCAACAACTTATCGTCAGGCCGTCCGAACTCGAGAAGTGCGCCGGCAAAGTCGGGTAACCAGGCGCCCGCGGTGAGAACCGTCACGTCGGCGATGATCTGATCATCGTCTGCCGTGCGCAGGGTGACCTCGCCCGCCGGTGTCGGATTCGCGTCGACGACTCGGGTCCGGGGCAGGATCTGCGCGCCCGCGGCAGCTGCGAGCGACGCGGCCGCGAATACGGTGCTCTCCGCGTCGATCACACCCGAACACGGGTGGAACATCACGTCGGTGTCGAATCGCATGCCCGGCCATCGCCGGGCGGCCTCGGTGGGGGAGAGCAACTCGTGCTCGACGCCGTGTAGGGCCATCTGCTCGGCCAGGTTCGCCGGCATGCGCTCGAGTCCGTGGTCGAGGCCACCGGTACCGGTGATCAGGGTCGTGCTGGATTCCTGTTGCAGTGCCTGCCACTTCTCCAGTGCCAAGCCGGTCATCGCGACGTACAGGGGATCGGGGTATGCGCGGCGGAAGATCCGGGAGCGCCCGTGCGAACTGCCATGGACATGACCGAGATCAAATGCCTCGATCAACGCGACCGAGAGCCCGCGTCCGGTGAGCTGCCACGCGGCGCATGCCCCCATCAGTCCTGCGCCGACGATGGCCACGTCCACCCGCTGCGCCGTCATGGCTCGCCGGTCGAACCCGGCAGGCGTCGACCGGTGACCGAAAGGGGTAGCCGAGGGTCGTGCTGGATGCTGAACCTCCTGGTGGAGACCATGGTTGACCAGTATGGAACCGGCTGCGGGGCCTGTCCACTCGAGCCGGAGAATGGCCAGGGAAGGCCTCGTCACCTGACGTCGGGTATGCCGACCCACTGGTACACGAGGTCGCGGACGCCGGCCAGACCCAGGGTGCGTCCGACAGCGGATTCCACCGCGAACACATCCGGGTCTATCTCGTCGCGCATGGTGGCCCCGAATGCCGCGAGCTCCACCACATCCATCCGCTCGGGTGAGAACCCGGTGAGTTCGGTCAGGTCATCCACGGCTCCGATGAGCTGTGCGGCCGCGGCCGGCTCAGAGCGGCGGAACAGGATGTAGGCGAGTGTGAACAGGCCCACCATCGCCGAGGTGAGGTCATCGGCCCGCTCGCAGTACGCAAGCATGTGTCCGAGTTTTCGTTCGGCGGGGCCGTTCCAGTTCTCTTGTGCAATATCGCTTTTGGCATGGATCCAGAGGATCGAGGCAGCGCACCAGTCGTAACCGCAACCGCGGGCGGTCTCCAGCGCCGTGGTGAAATGCGCAGCAGCGGCCGCGTGGTCGCCGGCCCGGAAATCTGCGGTGCCCAGCGACATCAACGATTCGGCTGCAGTCCAGGGGTAGTTGTGTCGCCGCGCGATCTCGAGCGCGATGGCGGCATGCTCCCGGCCGGCATCCACCAGCCCCGACCCGGATTCGAAAAAGGCGAGGGTGACCGCAGCGTCGCCGCGGGCAACCTGTTCGACTGCGTCCGGGGAGTCCACATCGAACGTTGCAAACACCTCGCCGAGAGTGCCGAGGGCCGCGAACAACGCCGGGAGATCGGCAGCCAGGTAGCTCATGATGGTTCGGCCGGCAATGGCTCTGACCCTGGTCGCGATCGGGATGTCGGTGGAGGCGGTCAGGGCGGGTGCGAGCATCCGCATACCTTCGTCGGTGTGCCCGCGGCGGTACCAGAACCAGTACACGTTCCCGACCACTTCGAGGTACGTCTCCGGTGAGGTGCTGTCCCGAGAGAGCGCGGCACGGATGTTGTCCATGTCGGCACCGAGCCTGCGCGTCCACGCCAGGCATTGCGGGCCGCGCAGTCCGAGGTAGGCGTCGGTGGCCACCGCAACCACCCATGCGGTGTGGGCCTTTTCGAGTCTCGCCGCTCGGTCCGGATCTTGTTGCACGCGAGCGTAACTGCGCAGTGTCTCGAGCATGAGGTACCGCCGTGGATCTCCGCCGACGGCCTTGAGCATCGATTTGTCGATCAGGGCGTTGAGGTCGGTGAGCAGATGCCGGTGCCGGGTGACCTGTCTGGCCGCGTCCAGATCGAATCCGCCACTGAACACCGCCAGATCGCAGAACAGTTGCTGCTGACTGTCGGTGAGGGAGAAGTACGAGCCGTCGATGGCCGCCTGCATGGTGGCGTGCCGCTTGTTGGTACGGGGTCCGCCGCGCAACACATCGAAGCGGTCGTCGAGCATGTCGATGATCTGACGAACGGAGAGGGTCGAGGACTGGCCGGCGGCGAGCTCGATGGCCAGGGGCATGTGATCGAGTGCGGCACAGAGGTGTTCGACATCAGCATGCTCGGCATCGGCCGCGGCCGAGCCCGCCCGCTCGAGAAAGAGGTCCGCCGAATCGTCCAGCGGCGGCATCTCGTAGACGGTCTCCCCGGCGACACCGATTGCTTCTCGACTCGTGGCCAGGATCTGGATCTTCGGACACGTCTGGAGCACCGTGGTGGCGAGTGCGGCGACCTCGTCGAGCAGGTGCTCGCAATTGTCAAGAACGAGAAGGAAATCGCGGTCGTGCAGGAGTGAGGTGAGTACGCCGATGCCGCCGGACACGGTCAGTCCGAGCGTCGCGATGACGGTGTCCAGCGTGTCACCAGGACGGGTGACCCCGGCGAGCTCGATCAGCCAGGGCCCGTCGGCGTCCTTGCGTTCACGGGCCACCTCGAGGGCAGCGCGGGTCTTGCCCATCCCACCCGGGCCGGTGAGCGTGACCATCCGATGTGAATCCAGCAGCTCACCGATCTGCTCGATTTGTTCTTCGCGACCGACCAGAGAGGTCAGCGCCAGCGGAATGTTGCCGGTCGGACGTTCCGGATTACCGACTGGCCCGGGCGCGGTGACCGTTACCGCATGTCGCTCGCGTGGCATCAGGGCCGGGTCGTGCCGCAGGATGGCGTCCTGCAGTTCGAGCAGACTCTGCCGGGGATCGGCGCCCAGCTCTTCGGCGATACGTTCGCGCGCTTCGCGCAGTGTCTGGAGGGCATCGCCCTGGTTGCCGGCTCGATAGTGGGCCAGGGCGAGTAGCTCCCAGGCACGTTCGCGCAGGGGATCGGTCGCGATGATCGACTCGAGCTGCGCTGTGACGGCAGCGAACTCGCCGCAATCAGATCGCGCGGCAAGAAGGTCTTCGGTGGCATCTGCTCGCAGACGTTCGAGCCGCACCGTCTCGATGGCGGCGAAGTCCCAATTCGCCGCATCTGCATATGCCGGACCCCACCACAATTCGAGTGCCTCGGAGATGGTGCGCCGCGCGGACTCGCTGTCCCCGGCAGCCAACTGGTCGCGGCCCGCGGTGGAAAGGGTCTCGAATCGGGCGGCGTCGACCTGGCCGGGGTCGACCACCAGCGCATATCCGGTGCCCCGCCGGACCAGAATCTCCGGTGCAGCGCGTCCGCGCTCGGGTTCGAGGGCTTTGCGCAGAGCTGCCACGTAAGTCTGGAGCGTCAGCTGGGCCGAACGAGGTGGGTTGTCGCGCCAGAGATCCTGAATCAGGGTGGCGTCGGGGACCATGTGGCCATTCGACATGATCAGTCTCGCCAGCAAGGCGCGGGGAAGAGGACCACCCAGGGTCACCGGTTCACCGTCGCGAATGACGGTGAGTGCGCCGAGAACTCGCACCGAGATGTCAGACATAGATACCGACGATAGAGACATCGGTGCACCTTCGACACCCGAGCGGGTAGATCACCCAACGAACTCCGCGGTCCTGTCGGGCGGTTCAGCCCGGGGCAGCCGCGTCATCCGCGCCGTCGGACCACAACCCGATGCTCTCGAGGTGGCGCATCAGCCGCTCGGCACCGTCGGTGAACTGCCGGCGAGTCTGTTCGACAACCTCGTCGCGGTCGCCACGCCGGTACGCGTCGATGAGCTTGAGGTGACTGTCGTAGGCGACCTGCCCCCACTGTGGGTCGTTCGCGTAGAGCTCTTGCGGGGTGTACCGGGTGGCGTTGAGCAGGAACCACGCCAACTTGTCGCCGTTGGCGATTCGGTTGTGCACCCGATGGAACTCGAACTCGGCCGACACGATCTCGGATACTCGGCCGGCGGCCAGCGCGTCCTGCAGGGCCTCGTTCAATTCGGCGAGGCGGTCGAGCTCGGCAGAGGTGATGGTCGAAGCAGTCCGCACCGCCAGCTCCACGGCCAGCACACTCTGCAGCCAGAAGATATCGGCCACGTCCTGGCGGGTGAGGTCGGCGACCACGTAACCCCGATGCGGAACCAGGTTGACCATGCCCTCGCCCCGCAATATCAGCAGGGCTTCTCGCACGGGGGTGACGCTGACCTCCAGTTCCACCGCGGTCTCGTCCATCCTGATGAACTGGCCGGGCCGAATCGCCCCGGACATGATCAGGTGACGCAGATGACCGGCGACCTCCTCGGAGAGGCCAGGTCGCCGGCGCATCGTCGCTCGCGGTGGGGTCGTCAAGACGTCAGAGACCGTACGTCTTGCCGATGATGTCGCGCTGGATCTCGTTGGTTCCGCCATACACGGTCGATATGATCGCACCCCGCATCAGACGCTCTGCATCGAACTCCGTCGCGTAGCCGTAACCACCCATCATCTGCATGCCGTCGATGGTCATCGCCTTCGACACCTCGGTGGCCTTGAGCTTGGCCATCGATGCCTCCCGCGGCAGCATCTTCTGGGGATTGGCGTCGGATTTCTGGGCCACGCTGTAGACGAGCAGTTTGGTGCACTCGATCTCGGTTGCGTGGTCGGCCAGCCGATGACGCAGCGACTGGAATGTGCCGACCGGGCGGCCGAACTGCTTGCGCTCGGTGACGAACTCAAGGGTGTTGGCGAAGGACCGTTCTGCAACACCGAGCTGCATGGCAGCCAGGATCAGGCGTTCGGTGTTGAGGCCACTCATGAGCTGCATCCAACCGCCTCCGACCTCGCCGACCACTGCGCTGTCAGGAACGCGGACGTTGGTGAAGTAGAGGTCGTTGACCTCTCGGCCGCCGAGCGTGTCGATGCCCTTGATCTCCAGTCCCTCGGTGCCGGCAGGGATGTGGAAGAAGGTCAGTCCCTCGTGCTTCTTGCCGGTGCGGTCGGTTCGTGCCACCAGGAGAATGCTCTTGGCGAAGTGCGCGTTGGAGCACCAGGTCTTCTGGCCGTTGATGACCCAGCCGCCGTCGACCTTCTCGGCACGGCAGGTCAGTGCGGCGACATCGGAACCGGCCTCGGGCTCCGACATCGAGATGGAAAGTGATTCACCCGCAACGACATCGGCGAGAACTTCCTTCTTGAGCTGGTCGTCGGCGAACTTCTGGTAAGCGCCGGCGGCGATCAAGGTGGGGCCGATGCCGCCGATGGGGGCGTTGCCGCGCATGGCCTCTTCGAGGAGGATGCACATCTCGACATTGCCGGCGCCGGCTCCGCCGAACTCCTCGGGAACGAGGATGCCTGCCCAGCCGAGGTCGGCCATCTTTTTGTACAGCTCCACCGAGTGCAGTTCGGCACCGGCGGCGGTGAGGGCGTCGCGCTGCTCGCGGGTCCCGGCTTCGCGTTGACAGAAATCGGCGACCGACTTGGCGAAGTCGGTCTGCTCGGGGGTGAGAATCGACATGAAAATGGCTCCTAGATCAGTTCGTGGCCTGCTGTCGCGAAGGTATCACATCAAATATATTTGATGGCCAGTTGCTGTGTCGGCTGCCACAGGGCCTACATTGTCGGCATGAGCCCGAAAGCCAAGCTGGGGGGAACCGGCGATCGTGGTGCCGATTCGACGCCGCCCGACGCTTCAGACGTCCCCGCGACCGACGCGACTTCGTCGAACCCCGGCCGAGAGGCCGCGGCCGGAAACGATCCTTCTCCTTTCGATTCTGCGGAGTTCCTCGAGGCCAACCGCCGGAACCGCGACAAGATGCGGGCCGCCGCCCAAGCGCGCCGTGCCAAGGAGGAGGCTCGCGCGCGCAGACGGTCGGGCCGGTGGTGGCGGCGGTCGGCCGCCGCCGCACCGGGCACGGCCGTCGAATCGAAGTCCGCCGATGCTGAACTCGAGCGATTCGGTGATGGCCGTTGGACGGTTCGGGTGCTGTCGGTACTGCTTGTTGTCGCACTGGCTGCCGCAGGTGTCTTCGTCTACCTCTACCGAGATGCGGACAGCCGCGCCGATTCGGCAGACCAGGTCAACCAGTTGCGCCCCGGCGCAGTCCAGCTCGCCGGCGAGTACGCGACCACGCTCTTGACCTACGACTCGGCAGACTTTGCCGCGCTCGACGAGCGCATCACCGAGATCTCCACACCGGCATTCGCCCGCGACTTCATCGAAGGGTCGCGTCAGGCCCGCGAAGGGTCGGCCAACGCGCAGGCGGTCGCCAAGGCAGAGGTGGTCTCTGCCGGTGTGATCTCGGTGTCGTCCACCGAGGCAGTTGTCCTTCTGGCCATCGACCAGACCGTGACGGCGCCTGGGACCGCGGAGCAGTTCCCGGACGGCGTGCCCTACCAGTCGCGCGTCGAGGTGACACTCCAGTGGATGCCCGATGGCTGGAAGTTGGCCGACTTCAAGGTGATCTGAAGCAGGTCAGGTGATGTTCTGCCCGTTGCCGAGAAGGATCGCCGACATGACCGCTTCGATGCGTCTGCGGGTGGAGGGACGTGCGTCGTAGCGTTCCCAGTTCCCAAGGTCCAGAACGGTGTTGGTGGCGGCATGCACGAGATACCGTGCCTCGACGGGGTTGAGATCTGGCCTGATCTGGACAACGAGTTGCGCCCATTCTTCGACATTGCGGCGTTGCTGGTCGCGTAGCTCGGCGCGTAGTGGGTCGGGCACGCTACCGATTTCCGAGAGGTAGAGGTTCAGCAGGTCACTGTTGACAAAAGACATCTCGACGTACCGCGACACGAGGTTGTCGAGGGCCTCTCGCGGAGTGGCCGATTCCGCGAGGGCGTCGCTGATCCCGGCCGTGAGGCGCTCGCTGGCACGCTGGAATGCGGCGGTCAGCATCGCGACCTTGGTGTCGAAGTGCCGATAGACGCCGGATTGGTTCATGCCGACGGCTGCGCCGATCTCTTCCATCGTGACATCGTGGAAACCGCGCCCGCGCATCAGCCGAATGGCCTCGGTCAGAAGGGCTTCGCGTTTGGACGCCATCGCCATTCCGACCGGGCCGGCGGCGGCGTCCCCGACAGGGGCCTGCACGGGCGGGAGTTCGGTGCAAGCCACCGTCATCGCCGCGGACATGAGGATCGCTTCGATGCGCTTGCGCGGCAGCGACGCCCGGTGCGTGGTGATCGAACCGATGACACTCAGCAACGATCCGCTGAGGTATCGGGCATCGGTGTTGAGCCGGCCGGCGACGGTCGGATTGGTCTCGGTCAGTTCTGGTCTCATCCTGCCGAGCGGCGTGGCGAAACGGGTGTGCATGCGACCGACCATCGCGCCCAGCGCCTGCCGATCAGGCTGAGTCAGGTATCGCGCCTCCCACCGGTACAGCGCCCCCCGCGACCGGTTGTCGATCGTGGTGCGGGTCAATTCGGTGATCAACAAGCGCAGTTCCTGTTCGGGGTCTTCCGGTAACTCGGGGACGACCTCGATGGCACGTTCCAGATCGGCGCCGAGCGTCCGCACCGTCTCTGAGAAGAGCGCGTACTTGTTGGGGAAGTGGCGATACAGGGCGGGTCCACTGATCCCGACCTCGCCGGCGATCTGGTCCACGCCCGTCGCGAAATATCCTCGTTGGCTGAACGACTCGGCAGCGACGCGAATGATCTGATCGCGTCGATCCTTCGGTCGCTGCCGAGGTTTCGGCGTGTCGCCGGTGGTTGTCTGGGCCGTCTTCAATCGGCCGTTGGCAGATGCCATCCGATCATGCTAGCTGCAGGTACCGCGTGGGCGCAGCGGTGGTCCGCCTGTGTTGTGCATCGCCACGGGCGACGTGCGACGTCACTTGACGCCCCCACCACGATCTGAGAAGTTAATGTGGATTCACGTGATCTGTGTCGCAGCTGCCAGATCTGAGCCGAGGGTGGCATACATGCAAGGGCAAGACGGCCTGACAACGTCGATCGACGAACGTGGAGTGGCTCGGCTGGTGATCAACAGGCCTGAGCGAAAGAACTCCATGGCCTCCGAGACCAGTGCGGCATTCATCAAGGTGATGACCGCGTGGGCGAATGACGACTCCGTGCGACTGGTTGTCCTGGGCGCACCGGGTCGCGACTTCTGCACCGGGGCAGACATCGTGGCGATGGCGACAGCAGAGCCGCCGCAGTCGCCGGAAGAAGCCAGAGCCCGTGCCGAGCAGACCATCGACACCGGGTCAGACGTGGTCCGCGCCATTCGCGCAATCAAGGTTCCCGTGGTCGCCGTGGTCGGTGGGGCGGCTGTCGGTATCGGGGCCTCGATCGCGTTTGCCTCGGACCTCGTCTACGCCGCGTCCGACGCCTACTTCCTGCTCGCCTTTGTGAACATCGGGCTGATGCCGGACGGCGCCGCCACCGCCACTGTCGCTGCCGCGGTCGGCAGGGCCCGGGCGAACGCGATGGCGCTCCTCGGAGAGAAGCTGCCGGCCGCGCAGGCCTGGGCAGACGGTCTGGTGACGGCGGTGGTGGAACCGGATGCGCTGCAGGCCAAGGTCGACAAGGTCATCGACAAACTGCTGGCCGCATCGCCACGGGCGTTGGAGCTGACCAAGCAGGCCGTCGACGCTCAGACGCTGGCGGGGTTCGACCTCGCACTCGACCTCGAACGTGAGGGTCAGATCGAACTGCTGCAGTCGCCCGAGTTCGCGGCGCTCATCGAAGCATTCGCCTCCCGCGGCAAGGCACGCACGCCCGTATCGGCGTCCAACCAGTAATTGACAACAACGGCCCGTTCGACGCGAACGGGCGGTCCCACGACAGGAAGCAGAACATGACGAGCACCACGTTGGCCCAATCAGACCACTTGGTAGAAGAGCCATTCCGGTCGCGCCGGAACAACTGGAACACCCACGTGCGGCGGCACGCGACGATGAAACCGAACGACGTGGCGTTGCGTTTCCAGGGTCAGGACACCACGTGGAAAGAACTCAACGACCGCTCGGTCGCGTTCGCTGCAGCGCTGTACCGACGCGGTGTGCGTTTCGGCGACCGTGTGCTGATCCTGATGCTGAACCGCAGTGAGTATGTCGAGGCGATCTTCGGCGCCAACCTCATCGGTGCGATCGCGGTGCCGGTCAACATCCGGATGACGCCTCCCGAGGTCGGATTCCTCGTGGCCGACAGCGGTGCGAAGGTTGTCATCACCGAGTCGCTGCTGGCGCCGCTGGCCGATGCGGTCCGCAAGGGCACCGATGGCATCGAGAACCTGATCATCGTCGGCCCGTCCGACGTCGCCGACGCGCTCGACTACGAACACCTTCTTGCCGAGGACCCCTCCGATCTGCCGGCGATCGACGTGCCGGAGAACTCGATCGCGATGATCATGTACACCTCGGGAACCACGGGTAACCCCAAGGGCGCCATGCTTTCTCACGCGAACATGCAGGCGCAGGCGGTCACCTGTATCTCGGCTCTGCACATCCGCAACGATGATGTGGGCTCCTGTGTGGCTCCGATGTTCCACATCGCCGCGATGGGTGCGATGGCCCCGCTGTTCTACATGGGCATCCGCACGGTGATCCATCCCCTCGGGGCCTTCGACCCGGAATCGCTGCTCGACGTGCTGGAGAAGGAAGGGATCACCTCGATCTTCCTGGTCCCGGCTCAGTGGCAGGTGGTGTGCGCGGTGCAGCAGGCCAAGCCCCGAAACCTCAAGTTGCGAGTGATCTCGTGGGGTGCGGCTCCCGCGTCGGACACGGTCTTGCAGGCCATGGCCGACACCTTCCCCGAAGCGATCAACGTCGCGGTGTTCGGTCAGACCGAGATGTCGCCGATCACCTGTGTGCTCGAGGGCAAGGATGCGCTCCGGAAGCTGGGGTCGGTGGGCCAGGTGATCCCGGCGGTTCAGGCTCGTGTGGTGGACGCCGAGATGAACGATGTGGCTCCAGGCGAAGTGGGCGAGATCGTCTACCGCGGTCCCACGATGATGGAGGGCTACTGGCAGAACCCTCAGGGCACCGCCGACGCATTCGCCGGCGGCTGGTTCCATTCCGGCGACCTGGTCCGCATGGACGACGAGGGTTTCATCTACGTCGTGGACCGCAAAAAGGACATGATCATCTCCGGCGGCGAGAACATCTACTGCGCCGAGGTGGAGAACGCGCTGTTCGCCCATCCGAAGATCCTCGAGGCAGCGGTGGTCGGCAAGGCCGATGACCGCTGGGGTGAGGTACCTGTTGCGATCGTGGTGCTCAAGCCCGGCGAAGAGCTGACCTTCGACGAACTGATCGAGTTCTTGAACGAACATCTCGCGCGCTTCAAGCAGCCCAAGGAAATGATCGTCATCGACGAATTGCCACGCAACGCGTCGGGCAAGGTCGTCAAGCCGTCGCTGCGCAAGGAGTACGGCGGCAAGGACGCCGGTCTCAAGCACTGACACCCAGGAAACACCGGGCCCCCCGATCGACTCTTCGACGAGACGGTCGGGGGTCCTCGTGATTCACCGCCGTTTGCCGGGTTTTCGGAAAGTCTTCTGACACAGGTCAAGACCCGTTCTGGCCCTGAAAACTGAAACACGTTACACTTCTCGAAGACCAGTGACCGTCGTCACTGCAGTGGTCGAACCGTGGTGACGTGGTCACCTTCAATGCAGAAGAGCGGTGCCGCGTCGGGCGCCGCGAGTGGAGGGTTTGAATGAAGACCAAAGGCGCTTTGCTCCGGAACTTCAACGAGAAGTGGGCGATCGAAGAGATCGAGATCGGTGACCCCCGCAAGGGCGAGGTCAAGATCCGGATGGAAGCCGCCGGGATGTGCCACTCCGATCACCACTTGGTGACCGGCGGCATCCCGATGGCTGGGTTCCCGGTGCTCGGCGGCCATGAGGGCGCCGGAGTCGTGGACGAGATCGGCGAAGGCGTCACCGACTTCCAGGTCGGCGACCATGTGGTCCTCTCGTTCATTCCCTCCTGCGGCAAATGTCCGTCGTGCCGTTCCGGGCTGAGCAACCTCTGCGACATGGGGGCCATGCTCCTGCAGGGAGAAGCGGTGTCCGACCACACCTTCCGCGTGCAGACCGCAGACGGCGAGAACGTCTACCCGATGACCTTGCTCGGTACGTTCGCGCCATACATGGTGGTCCACGAGACCTCGGTGGTGAAGATCGATCCAGAGATCCCGTTCGAGGTCGCCTGCCTGGTGGGTTGCGGTGTTCCCACCGGTTACGGCTCGGCCACCCACAGTGCGAACGTGCAGGCGGGTGAAGATGTCGCGATCGTCGGCATCGGTGGTGTCGGTATCTCCGCTCTCCAGGGAGCTGTGCTCTCGGGTGCACGGTACGTCTTCGCCATCGACCCGGTGGAGTGGAAGCGCGAGCAGGCCATGAAGTTCGGCGCCACGCACGCATTCGCCAGTGTCGAAGAGGCAGCCATGACCATCGCCGAGGTGACCGCCGGGCAGATGGCAAAGAAAGTGATCGTCACCGTCGGTGAAGTGCACGGCAAAGATGTTGATCTCTGGATGGGCATCACGGCCAAGGCCGGTACCTGCGTGCTCACCGGCATGGGCAACATGATGGAGTCCGACGTCACCCTCAACCTCGCGATGCTGACCCTGCTCCAGAAGAACCTGCAGGGAACGATCTTCGGTGGCGCCAGCCCCAAGCTCGACATCCCGCAGCTGCTCTCGCTGTACAAGATGGGCAAGTTGAACCTCGACGACATGGTCACCCGCCAGTACCGTCTCGACCAGATCAACGAGGGTTACCAGGACATGCTGGACGGCAAGAACATTCGTGGAGTCATCCGCTTCACCGAAGAAGACCACGCGGTCTGATCAACCCGAAACCCTCTCACCGGGGCCGGCGAGCGCACACTCGCCGGCCCCATTTTTGTTTCCCTTGTGTGGTCGGGCACCTCGCACGGGAGGGGCCAAACGCTGCGCCGCAACGATTTCCAAAGGTGTGTAGCTGCGGCGTGTTGCTCGTGCCGCCCCGGTCGTGATGGCATGAACCCATGCTCAAGCAACTCGAGGAATGGCCGGTCGACACGGTGGCGGCCGCGGTGGTCGCCGGTGGAGAGGTCGTCGAACGCCATGGCGACCAGCAGCGGGTGTTCCTGCTCGCGTCGGTCACCAAGCTGCTCACCGCACATGCAGCTCTGGTTGCGGTCGAAGAAGGGGCGATCGAGCTCGATCAGCCGGCCGGGCCGGATGGCTCCACCGTTCGCCACCTGTTGGCGCACGCATCGGGCCTGCCGTTCGAAGGCCGTGCCCCGGCTGCGGGTGTGGGGGAGCAGCGCATCTACTCCAGTGCAGGATTCGAGGTACTCGCTGATCTGATCAGGGCGGAGACGGGCATCGAGTTCACGGACTATCTGCATCAAGGCGTGTGCGAGCCACTCGGCATGGGGTCCACATCATTGCAGGGGTCGGCGGGGCACATGGCGCACTCGTCGGTCGAGGACCTTGCGGCATTTGCGGTCGAGCTGCTCAACCCGAAGTTGGTGTCGCCTTCGTTGTTCGCAGATGCGACGTCGGTTCAGTTCCCCGGGCTCGACGGATTCGTGCCGGGGTACGGAAAGCACCGTCCGTGCGATTGGGGTCTGGGGTTCGAATTGCGCTCGAACAAGGATCCGCACTGGACCGGCACGGCCAACAGCCCGGGAACCTTTGGGCACTTCGGTCAGTCGGGCACGTTCTTGTGGGTCGACCCGGTGTTGTCGGCAGCGTGCGTCGTGTTGACCGACCGAGCTTTCGGGCCGTGGGCGAAGCCGTTGTGGAGCGAGTTCAACAATTCAATTGTCGAGTCGCTGAAACATTGAAATCACCATGCACTAGCGCAACACGGGTCACTTAAGGCACAATAAACACCAAAGGTGTGATATCCGCCGCTGGAGCGACAGACGTTGGGGAAGACGTTCTCGTCGAAACCGGAGGTGGAAAGTGCGCAATCTGAATCAGTTTGCGGACGTGACATCGGGTGTTGTGTACATACACTCCGCACCCGTCGCGTTGTGCCCACATGTCGAGTGGGCTCTTTCGTCGACCCTAGACGCCCGCGCCAACCTGAAGTGGTCGGCGCAGGACGCAGGGCCGGGGTTGCAGCGTGCCACGGTGGACTGGGTGGGGCCCGTGGGTACGGGTGCCCGACTGGCCAATGCTCTCCGTGAATGGACGGTCCTGCGGTTCGAGGTCACCGAGAACGCCAGTGAAGGTGTGGACGGTGAACGCTTCAGCCATGTACCCGGTCTCGGATTGTGGCGCGGTTCGATGAGCGCCAACGGCGACGTGATCGTGGGCGAGATGCAATTGCGCGCCCTCATCGAATCGCACACCGACGGAATGGAATTGGCCGGCGCGCTCGATGCCGCGCTCGGCACCGCGTGGGACGAGGCACTCGAGTCATTCCGCATGGGCGGCGATGGCGCAGAGGTCACCTGGCTGCATCAGCGCGTGGGCTGAACGCGTAGAACAAGACAACAGAACCGGCCCGGGCGAAAAGCCCGGGCCGGTTTTGTTTGTTATGGCTACGCAGCCCGTGAGCGAAGCAATGGGCCGCGCGTGAGCGCAGGCGTAGGCCGCGCGTGATGCAGTGAGGAACGCGGCGCGAAGCGCCACGTGACGAGCGAAGAACGCGCAACAAGGCCTACGCCGAAGCGAACAATCACAAAGGTATGTTCTTGTGGCGTCCGCGACGTGCCGGTGCCGATGCGAGTGCTTCGGCGATGATGCTGCGAGTTTTGGCGGGATCGATGATCTCGTCGACCACGCCGATCGACTGTGCGCGACCCACGCCGCCGGCGATGGCTTCGTGCTCGACGGCGAGGCGCTCGTGGAGTGCTTCGCGCTCGTCGTCGGGCGCTGCTGCGAGGGCTTTCTTGTGCAGGATGCCGACTGCGGCCTTGGCGCCCATGACGGCGACCTCGGATCCCGGCCATGCGAATACGGCGGTGGCGCCGAGGGCACGCGAGTTCATCGCGATGTAGGCGCCGCCGTAGATCTTGCGGGTGACCAGGGTGACGCGGGGAACCGAGCATTCGGCGAATGCGTGGAGCAGTTTGGCTCCACGTCGGACGACGCCGTCCCATTCCTGGCCGACTCCGGGGAGGTAGCCCGGGACGTCGGTCATCACGATCAGCGGGATGCCGAATGCGTCGCAGAGACGCACAAAACGTGCGGCCTTCTCGGCGCTTTCGGAGTTGAGACAGCCGCCCATGCGCAGCGGGTTGTTGGCGATGACACCGACACTTCGGCCGGACAGTCGGCCGAACCCGATGGTGATGTTCGGAGCCCATTTTGCTTGCAGCTCTTCGAAACTCGAGATCTCGGTTTCGCCGTCGGCCGCGATGTCGGTGTCGAGCAGGGCCCGCACGATCGGGTGAACGTCGTATGCGCGACGGTTCGACTCGGGCAGCAGCGCCCGCAGGTCGGTGTCGCCGGCTTCGGCCTTCTGACGGCTGAAGTGTCCTTGCTGGCTGAAGGTGGCGATGAGCCGGCGTGCTCGCCAGTAGGCGTCGGGCTCAGAGTCTGCGGTGATGTGCGAGACGCCTGACTTCTTGCCGTGGGTGAGTGGGCCGCCGAGCGACTCCATGTCCACGACCTCGCCGGTGACGCTCTTGACCACGTCGGGTCCGGTGACGAACACGCGTCCGGCCGGGGCCATGATCACGATGTCGGTGAGAGCCGGTCCGTATGCGGCGCCGCCGGCTGCGAAGCCGACGACCACGGAGATCTGCGGGACGTAACCCGACGCGCGGACCATCGCCTCGAACACCTCGCCGACGGCGTGCAATGCTTCGACGCCTTCGGCCAACCGCGCTCCGCCGGAATGCCAGATACCGATGACCGGTGCCTGCTCGGCGATGGCGGTGTCGATGGCGTTGACGATGTGCTTACATCCCACCACCCCCATGGCCCCACCCATCACGGTGCCGTCGGTGCAGTAGGCGACGGTGCGAACACCGTTGACTCGCCCGACTGCAGCCTGCACTCCCGACTTGTCGCGGGGGTGCAGCAACGACATCGACGCTTCGTCGAAGAAATTGGTCAAGCGCAGCAATGGATCTCGCGGATCGACCGACTCTTCGTGCTTGGTGATCGGGGCCATGGTGGTCATGGAATCTCCTTACAGGTAGATCTTCAAGCGCCCTGTCGTGAAGGAACAGGGGGCAACGGGTCAGTAGCGCCCAAAGGCGAGCGCGACATTGTGCCCACCGAATCCGAACGAGTTGTTGATGGCGTATTCGATCTGGCCGTAACGGGGTTCACCGTGAACCACGTCGAGGTTGATTTCCGGATCCTGATTGTCGAGGTTCAAGGTCGGAGGGATGACTCCCTCTTCGATGGCCTTGATCGTCAGAACCGATTCGAGTGCCCCCACGGCACCGATGGAGTGCCCGAGGGCAGACTTCGGTGCGTAGACCGCGGCATGATCGCCGACGGCCGCGTTGATCGCGAACGCTTCAGCCGTATCGCCCACCGAGGTGGACGTGGCGTGGGCGTTGACGTGGGTGATGTCCGATGCACTCAGCCCAGCTGTCGACATCGCGCGTTTCATTGCCCGCGCGGCGCCGGTTCCCTCCGGGTCGGGTGCGACCAGGTGGTAGCCGTCGGACGTGATGCCCGCACCGAGCACGCGCGCGTGGATGTGCGCGCCACGAGCACGGGCGTGGTCCTCACGCTCGATGACCATGAGTGCAGCGGCTTCGCCGAAGACGAAGCCGTCGCGGTCCTTGTCGAACGGGCGCGAGGCTGCGGCGGGGTCCTCGTTGCGGGTGCTCATCGCACGCATCATCGCGAAGCTCGCGATGGGCACCGAGTCGATGTGACCTTCGACGCCACCGGTGACGACGATGTCGGCGTCACCCATGACGATCTGACGCCACGCGTGAGCGATGGCCTCAGATCCCGAGGAGCAGGCGGAGATCGGCGTGATGACGCCGGCCTTGGCCCCGATCTCGAGGCCGACGACCGCGGCGGGCCCGTTGGGCATCGACATGGGTACAGCCAGCGGGGACACCTTGCGGTAGTTGCCCGTGGTCTTCATGACCCTGTCGGCCTCGATGAGAGCGTCGCCGCCACCGAGTCCGGTGCCGATGACAACACCGAGACGATCTTTCTCGACGTCGGGCTCGCCGGCATGCACCCAGAGACGCTTGCCCATCACGTAGGCGATCCGCTCGACGTAGGCCATGCGGCGGGCCTGGACCCGCGAGACCTCGTCGGTCGGATCTTTGACAAGCCGCCCACCGAACCGGACCGGGAGGTCGTACTCCTCGACCCAGTCGTCGGTGAGCGTTTTGATGCCACTCTCTCCGGCGAGAAGACCCTTCCACGTGGAATCGAGGTCTTCGCCGACGGAAGTGGTGGCAACCATCGATGTCACGACGACGTTCGGGAAATTCCCGCCGAGGGTGGAGTAATCGCGAAGAGAGTTAGTCACTGATAATCACTCACCGGTGGTCTTGTCGGCCTCGATCTTGGCGCGGATCGCGTCAGCGGCGTCGGAGTTCTCGGACTCGAGCTTCTGGATGTACGACACGGCGTCACCGACGGTGCGCAGTCCGGCCAGATCCTCGTCCGGGATCTTCACGCCGTACTTGTCTTCGGTCTGCACTGCGATCTCGACCATCGACAGCGAGTCGATGTCAAGGTCGTCGACGAACGACTTCTCCACAGTCACCTCAGAGGGCTCAATGCCGGTGACCTCCTCGATGATCTCAGCGAGTCCGGCAATGATTTCTTCCTGTGCGGCGGCCACTATGTGGCTCCCTTCTTCTTCGTATTGCGGGTGTCTTCCGGACGGCGTGCGAACGCCGCGTTGGACTGTGACGACCTACGTGCGTGGTCTGTCACTTTCCGGGGATGGAGACGCGAGGTGCGTCGCCACCGCTATCCAAGATCGGTGAGTCCCTCGAGGTCGTCGGGGGTCTTGAGGGCCCGGGTGGGAGTTCCCTTGAGTTCGCGCTTGGCGATTCCGGTGAGTGTGCCGGCGGGCGGCAACTCGATGAGCGCGGTGGTGGCTTTCTCGCGCATCGTGGCCGAGCACAGGTCCCACCGCACCGGGCTGGTGACCTGGGCGACCAGTTTGTCGAGCGCATCGCGCCCGGAGGTGACGGGCTGGCCGTCGGAATTGGAGAGCAGCGTCCTGTTCGGGTCTTGCGGGACGATGTCCGCGGCAGCTTGGGCCACCGCTTGCTGCGCAGACTCCATGTATTTGGTGTGGAAGGCGCCGGCGACCGCGAGCTTACGGATGCGCGCCTTCTCCGGCGGGTTGGCGATCAACTCGTCGATGGCCGCGACTGTGCCCGCAGCGACGATCTGTCCCGCCGCGTTGCGGTTGGCCGGAACCAGGTCGAGTTCTTCGAGACGGGCCAGGACGGCAGCTTCGTCGCCACCGAGCACCGCAGCCATGGTGGTGGGTTCGAGCGCACATGCTTGTGCCATCGCGGCGCCGCGAACAGCAGCCAGGGCCACGGCCTCATCGGCAGTCAGTACGCCGGCGATGGCGGCTGCGGCCAACTCGCCCACAGAGTGCCCGGCGACGAGAGCGTCGGCCGGCAGGGGAGAGCGTTTGGAGAGTTCGTCGAATGCGAGCAGTGCGGACACCACGACCAGCGGCTGGGTGACGGCGGTATCGGTGATCTCGTCGGCCGTCGCGGTGGTGCCGAGTCGTGCGATGTCGAGCTTCGTCATCTTCGACCAGGTCGAAACCTGGTCGCGGGCGCCGGGCAGCTCGAGCCAAGGGGTGAGCATACCGACGGTCTGGGAACCCTGTCCGGGCGCAAGCAAGGAGAGCACGTGACAAGAGAACACCCTATTGGCGTGTGGTGAGGGTGTCGGACGCGATGAACCTTGAGCAAGGCCTTTGTGGGGTTCCCACAAATGACCACATCAGCGTGCCTGCATCGTCACCACATCGATATGCGTTAGCCAAATGTGAAGTGATGCACAATTGTCACCTTGGTCCTCAGTGTCCTGTTGCCCGTGTGACTGAAGAGAAAACTGTGCGCATGTCGTGTCGAACTCGTGCCAATCTCCCGACAGTTGTGGCAACCCTAAGTACGTACGCATCTCGTGGGTTCATCGGATCGCGGCCAGTTATGTCCGAAATCCGCTTTAGTCGATATCTGACAGTATTTGGATGGACAAAGAGTTCGCGGGCGCAGGACTCCACCGACCCTCCGGAGTCGAGGTAGGCGTCCAACGTGACGGTCAAAGTGTCGCCGCCTTTGGTCAGCGGGGTGATCAGGGAGTCGTTGAGGGTGGTCATGGCGGTCTGATCGCCGAGCAATGCCCGCTCGGGCAGCAGCTCCCAGGAATGCACCGGCCGCGGAGCGCTGGGCCAGCCCGCCACTGCCTCGATACCGGCGAGGGCGTCGATGGCGCTGGTGTGCGCGGCCCCCAGATTGGGTGTTGTCGGGCCGATCACCACCGGGCCCTCGGCGAAAAGATTCAGCAGATCGATGACAAACGGCTCGCTCACGGCCACCGGCCCGCTGACTATGGCAACCAGCAGGCTGCCCTGGACTACGGACAGCGCCGCGCGGTCGTGCTGGCGTGCGGTGTTGTGCACCGCCAGGGGAACCGACACGTTGCGCTCGGGTGGCGGCATGCCCACCAGCACCGTCGCGGTGGCTTCGGTATCCCAATTCAGCGCGGCCGCCCGCGACAACAAGGTGGGTCCGGAGTCGCCGCGCACCACGGCGTCGACGACCAGTGCTTCGAGCCGCGAATCCCACGCACCGCGTGATTCGGCTGCGGATGCGTAGATGGATGCCGCCGCGA
The DNA here is from genome assembly GCF_023051145.1 of Williamsia sp. DF01-3. Lineage (NCBI taxonomy): Bacteria > Bacillati > Actinomycetota > Actinomycetes > Mycobacteriales > Nocardiaceae > Williamsia > Williamsia sp. DF01-3. Next base: position 3,786,477 of record NZ_JALKFS010000005.1, on the reverse strand, counting down.
ACCCGATCTCGCGCCCGTAGCGCAGCACCGATTCGGTGAGTGCACGGAGCTGGGCGTCGTTTCTGGCAAGAAGCGGCAGCCACTTCTCGAAGAACTCCATGGCCACCCGGACCATCTCGACGGTTTGCAGCAAGCTGATCCGCCGCGCCAGATCCTGCGGCACCACCTGGAACGCCTGCACCGTGAACTTCACGTTGCCTTCGGGATCCTGAAGCCACTCGACGAAGTTGACCACTGCGGTCTGCACGACCAGCTGCACACTGGCTCGCTGACCTGCCTCGAGGTCGGCGAAATACGGCAGTTGGTCTTGCATCGAGTGGACGGCCTCGGTGGCCAACCGACCGCTGTATTGCTTCACCCGGCGGAGCAGCGTGTCCGGCAGTGCGTCGTGCACGTTGGCCGGGGCGGGCACATGGGCACCCCTCGGCCCGAAGAGATCGCCGGCGGGTTGCTCGACCGCACGTGACTCGTCCATCTGACCAATCTATGTCAGCGGGACGGTTTCAGGTCGGACGCTGCCTGCAGGCGATCCCCTCGACGGGCGGAGTGGGACTCGGCCTAGGCGCCGGGACCCGGGTCGCTCGTCTGCTTCGGCGCTGCGAGTACGTCGTCGATCTTGTACTTCGCGGCGGCCTCGGCAGCGACCTTGGCCTCGATGTGGCCATCGCGGGCCAGCGCCGACAGCACACCCACCGCGATCGACTCACCGTCGACGTTGAAGAACCGACGCGCGGCCGGCCGGGTGTCGGAGAAACCGAATCCGTCGGTACCGAGGGTGAGGTAGGTACCGGGAACCCAGGCACGGATGAGTTCGGGAACCCCACGCATGAAATCGCTGGCCGCGACGAACGGTCCGGCGGCCTCGGTGAGCGCTTCGGTCACGTACGGCTGCTGGTGCTCACCGTCGGGATCGCGGAGCGACGCCTTCTCGTACTCCACACCATCGCGCGACAGCTCGTTCCACGACGTCACCGAGTACACGTTTGCGCCCACGTTCCATTCCTCGGCCAGCAACTCCTGTGCTTTGAGGGCACTGGGCATGGTGATGCCGGAGACCAGGATGTTCGCCGGGAACTCCTTGCCTTCAGGAGCTTCGGCGTAGCGGTAGATGCCCTTGAGCAGTCCGGCGACGTCGAGGTTGTCGGGCTGCGCCGGCTGGCTGATCGGCTCGTTGTAGATGGTGATGTAGTAGTAGATGTTCTCGGGATCTTCTCCGTACATCCGGCGCAGGCCGTCGGCGATGATGTGCCCGAGCTCGTATCCGAACGCCGGGTCATAGGCCACCACTGCGGGGTTCGACGCCGCGAGCAGCAGCGAATGCCCGTCTGCGTGCTGCAGACCTTCACCCGTGAGTGTGGTGCGACCGGCGGTGGCTCCCAGGACAAATCCTCGTGCCATCTGATCTGCTGCCGCCCACAGTCCATCGCCCGTGCGCTGGAAGCCGAACATCGAATAGAAGATGTACAGCGGGATCATCGGCTCGTCGTGTGTTGCATACGACGTACCGACAGCGGTGAACGATGCCGTGGAACCGGCTTCGTTGATGCCCTCGTGCAGGATCTGCCCGACCGAGCTCTCCTTGTACGCGAGCATCAGCTCGGCGTCGACGGAGGTGTAGAGCTGACCGTTGCGGTTGTAGATCTTGAGCGACGGGAACCACGAGTCCATACCGAAGGTGCGGGCTTCGTCGGGGATGATCGGCACGAGGCGCTTGCCGACTTCCTTGTCGCGCATCAGTTCCTTGAAGATGCGGACGACGGCCATGGTCGTGGCGACCTGCTGCTTGCCCGAACCTTTCGCGGCCAGTTTCAGTGCCGGCGCGGTATCCGGCTTGAGCACCTTGCTCTTGGTGCGCCGAGCGGGGAGGAAACCGCCGAGCGCCTTTCGGCGATCGAGCATGTACTGGATCTCGGGTGCGTCGTTGCCGGGGTGGTAGTACGGCGGCAGGTAAGGATCCTTTTCGAGCTCGGCGTCACTGATCGGGATGCGCGTGCTGTCGCGGAAGTCCTTGAGATCGTCGAGGGTCAGCTTCTTCATCTGGTGCGTGGCATTACGGCCCTCGAAGTGCTTGCCGAGTGTGTAGCCCTTGATGGTGTGCGCCAGGATCACCGTCGGCTGGCCCTTGTGCGCCAGCGCCGAGGCGTAGGCCGCGTGCACTTTCTTGTAGTCGTGGCCGCCGCGCTTGAGGTTCCAGATGTCGGCATCGCTGAGGTCTTTGACGAGTTCCTTGGTTCGCGGGTCGCGACCGAAGAAGTGGTCGCGGACGTAGGCGCCGTCGTTGGCTTTGTACGTCTGGAAGTCGCCATCGGGAGTGCTGTTCATCAGGTTCACGAGGGCGCCGTCGCGGTCCTTGTGGAGGAGTTCGTCCCACTCGCGACCCCAGACGACCTTGATGACGTTCCAGCCGGCGCCGCGGAAGAACGACTCGAGTTCCTGGATGATCTTGCCGTTGCCGCGCACCGGGCCGTCGAGGCGCTGCAGGTTGCAGTTGATGACAAACGTCAGGTTGTCGAGGCCTTCGGTTGCGGCGACGTGCGCCAGGCCGCGTGACTCCGGCTCGTCCATCTCGCCGTCGCCCAGGAATGCCCAGACGTGCTGATCGCTGGTGTCCTTGATGCCGCGGTCGTCCAGGTAGTGGTTGAACCGTGCCTGGTAGATCGCGTTCATCGGCCCCAGACCCATGGAGACGGTCGGGAACTGCCAGAAGTCGGGCATCAGGCGAGGGTGGGGGTATGACGGCAAACCGCCGCCCTCTCCGGCATGGGAGTGCTCCTGGCGGAACCCGTCCATCCGCTTCTCGTCGATGCGACCTTCGAGGTATGCGCGTGCATAGATGCCGGGGGAGGCGTGACCTTGGATGAAGATCTGGTCGCCGCCACCGGCATGGTCCTGCCCACGGAAGAAGTGGTTGAAGCCGACCTCGTACAGCGCGGCCGACGAGGCATAGGTGGAGATGTGGCCGCCGACGCCGACGCCGGGACGCTGTGCGCGGTGCACCATGATTGCGGCATTCCAGCGGATGAAAGCGCGGAAGCGGCGTTCGACTTCTTCGTCACCGGGGAACCAGGGTTCGCTCTCGGTGGGAATGGTGTTGACGTAGTCGGTGGAGGTGAGGGCTGGGATCGAGACCCGCTTCTCCCCGGCGCGCTCGAGCAGGCGAAGCATCAGGTACCGGGCCCGGCCGGGGCCGGCGTTCTCGAGAAGACCGTCGAAGGACTCCAGCCATTCAGTGGTCTCATCCGGGTCGATGTCCGGAAGGTAGGACGCGACTCCCTCTCGGATGACGCGAACCCGCTGCTGGTTCTTCGGTGCTTTCGTGCTGTCAGTCACTACGCTGGTCTTCTCCTCGAGTCGTCCGGCAGGGTGACTGCCAGAAACCAAATGTGGCGCTGGACCCTGGTGAGGTCCTCGGCGTTCTCTCAATCGTGCCGCATGTGATGTTCGTTGGCATCGGAGGACGGCAAACTAGCCGAACCTACATGTGTTGCTCTGGATGTTCGAGCGGTACATGGGGCAGTATCTGCTCTGTGAAGTCCAGGTGGGTGGCCGGCGTTGTGGTGGCCGCGGCGCTTTTCACCGGATGTGCCACCACTGTCGACGGTTCCAGTGGCGTAGACCCCAGCGATGTGCGTGCCTATCAGAGCGACGTGTCGGTCGCGGCGGAGCAATCGAAGATCGCAGAATCGTCGAGGGCCGCCGAGGCTGCGCGCACGCTGACGGTCGGCCTCTGCGCGCAATTCACCACCACCGTGGTGACCATGCTCAACGGCTACAACGAGTTCGTCACCAAACTCAATGACGTGCAGTCCTATTCGCAGATGGGTGACAGCAGTCGGGTGGTGATCGACCAGCTCACCGCCGGTGAGCAGGCAATTACCGCGAAACTGGTGGGCGGCGTCGAGCAGCCCGTGCAGACTCTCGTACGGAATTTCCTCGACCGCAACCGGGAGTTGGTCACCGCGGTGAGGAACGAATATCGGGCCGGCCTCAACGATCCGGCGGACAAGTGGATCGACGCCAGGAACAAGGCTGTGGACGCGTGCGGGAAAGTTGCCGGTTGAAAAAGGTGCCATTCGGCTTGCAACTTGGGGGTTTACCCTGTTCGCTTGAGTCATCGAAGCGGACACAGACAGTGTTCGCCTATTTTTCTACTGACAGGAGGTCGTCGCGTTGGTTGCCGCTTCAGATGGTGATCGCGCCCAGAAGCTGGGAGTGACAGCGGGCATGATCGTGCAGGAGCTGGGGTGGGACGAGGACACCGACGACGACCTGCGTGCCGACATCGAGGATGCCATCGACGCCGAGATGGTGGACGACGACTCCGACGAGGTCGTCGACATGGTGGTGCTGTGGTGGCGGGACGGTGACGGCGATCTGGTCGACGCCCTGATGGATGCCATCACGCCGCTCGCCGACGACGGATTCGTGTGGGTGTTGTCGCCGAAGACCGGAAGCGACGGTTACGTCGACCCCAGTGAGGTCGCCGAAGCCGCGCCGACCGCGGGCCTCACCCAGACCAGTGCCGTAAGTTTCGGTGACTGGCTGGGATCTCGTCTGGTTCAACCGAAGACGCGAGCCGGCAAGAAGGCATGACCGACTCCGCTCATCAGGAGCTCGCGGTGGGAACCGCGGCTCCTGACTTCACGTTGCGTGATCAGAACAATCAGGACATCACCCTCTCCAACTATTTCGGTAAGAAGAACGTGCTGTTGGTGTTCTTCCCGATGGCGTTCACCGGCACCTGTGAAGGTGAGCTGAGCATGGTGCGCGACCGGCTGCCGGACTTCGAGAACGACACCTCGGCGTTCATCGCGGTGTCGGTGGGTACATCGCCCACCCACAAGGTGTGGTCGGCGGCCCAGGGGTATCTCTTCCCGATCCTCGCGGACTTCTGGCCCCACGGCCGCGTCGCTCAGCTGTACGGCGTCTTCAACGAGGACAAGGGCTACGCCAACCGCGGCACCTTCGTCATCGACAAGACCGGACACATCGCATTCTCCGAGCAGATGGCCGCCGGGCAGGTCCGTGACCAGTCGCTTTGGGAGAAAGCCCTGGCCGCGCTAGATTCTTGAAGGTGTCTGACGCCCTCGGGTGTCGGACGGGCGGCGAGTCCATGTTTTCTCTCGCCGTCGCGGCCGGTCGAACTCGCCTTCGGTTCGGTCGCCCCGCGCGTATAGCTCAGCGGTAGAGCTCTGGTCTTACACACCAGCGGTCGGGGGTTCAAATCCCTCTGCGCGCACCAGTTCTGAGGGGTTGTTTCTGCACTTGGACGGCGTTGTCACTGGAGTTCCCATCTCCCAATAACTCTGCGTCAACGTCACGCTGCGTTGTCACGAGACCGGCCAACGTGGTGGCCGCCCTATGAGTGCCTGGAGCTGGTTGTGCATGTAGCGCGCCATCGTGAACGACGGCGGTTGCATGTCCGAGCCTGGCGAAAACGGTCGGGATCGGGACGCCATTAAGGATCATCCGCGTGGCGCAGGTGTGTCGCTCGTCGTGCAGATTGATCACTGGAACCTTCGCTCGCTTGCAGGCGGACTTCCAACGGTCAGTGAAGAAGTCGGGGTAGTACGCCTCCCAAGGGGATCGACGAGGTACTTAGCCGCTGTCTTGATGCTTCGTTCCGGCTTACTCACGCTTACGGCGTTCGGCTCGCACATGGAGGAGCGAGGTGCACACAGGGTCGGAGATCGGGAGCATCCGCTATAAACGCTCGGCCTCCGGCGCACCGATGATGACCTTGCCGTCCGCGATGGACGGGCAGCTAGCGGCGGTTTATGAATATCAAATTGAGTGCGATGAGCGGCGTGGCTACGACGAGCAAGACGATCGCCAGCGCGTACCGGACAGCGTTACCCACGCTTCTCCCGGTCTTGCGCTCGATAATTGCGCGACTCGAATGTGTGCGTTGGCCTTTGACTCGGCCCGTTCATCCTTGGCAGCGAGTTGCTGGCGCTTCGCTCGTCGGTGTAAGCCGATGGTCTACGGAACGCAATCGACGTGTGTTTTTCGAACTGCATCGTAAATATCTCGGGTGCTCTTTGCCTGCAGCCCTAACTTGCTCGGCGGCTTCTCTTTCGAGTTGCTGTGTGGTTTTTATTATTGTGTTCATGTTTCCCCCCTGCGAAAGACTGCGAGCCATTTGGTCTTTCATTGCAAGAGGAATCTTTTCCATATGTGGAAAAGACCTTGAGTTTCAGTCACTACTTTGCATTGCTAGTGCAATGCCTGCGGCGCCGAGAAATGAGCCGGCAAACGTTGTGTAGTAACCCGCAACCGGCAGAAGACCCGGGGCGAAAACGTAGAGGACGATTGAGAGAACCGCGGCAGCGACAAGTGCAATGACACAGGCAAGGAGCCGTTTATCTGAGACCCATGACAGCCGTTCTTTTAGCTTATTGACTACATTGCGACGCTTGTCTTTAAAGATTGGATAGAGTTCCCCGATTTGCTCGGCCGCTTCTTCCTGCACGGCCGTCATATCCTTGGCCATGGCCTCAAGAATTGTGATGTCCTCGTCTGAGGGTTCTGTCGAAAGACCGTCAAGTAGTTGCTCGGCTACAGGCGTGAAGACATCTTCGCGGAACTCTTCGACCACCTCGGTCGGAACTGGCATGGGCTCGACAGCGTTAGTTACCGGTTCGCCCGTAGTGGCGCCATACCGTGTGTTCAGATCGTCCATGAATCGCTTAACCAGTACCGGGTTGGCCGAGTCTGTGAGGTGGAAGAACTTCGATGGATCAGCGGTCTTTGTGTGGGCGGCCAGGAACCGAGACAGGTCAACCGGTTCCGTTGTCTTAGTCAATGCGTCCATGAAGTTGCTCATGTTGATCTGACTGGCCAACTGCTTCGTAGCGCTTGGCCCGGTAACGAGATCGCTAAGGCTCTTCTCGACCGCTGCGCTCAGGTTGATCTTGACTCGACGTGGCACCGGGGAACCTGGAACTAGGTTTGCGCTAGTGTGCTTGACGGCTGGCTCGCTGGACTTGGAGTTCGTGGTTGGTTTGTCTGTTGACACAGGTCTAGCTCCTTCTTGAAGCCGAGAGTGAAAGTTTACCGAGATCGGCAGACAGTCCCTGGCCCGTGACTTGAGTGCGTCCGAGGTCCCAGGGAAGCAGGGAGTAATTCCCTCTATTAATAGACTGAGACACTTTCGGGTGGTCCGCAAGGTTATTCGGTCATGCTGCTGACCTGGTCATTCACCACATCAACCGAGCCAGGATCTGCAGCAGGCACAGGAAAGTCAACGTGACGGTCATAGAAATAGATCCACCGCGCCCCTGGATTGGACCGCTCGAACCCCGCGACCTCCACCGAGTGGGCGACCACGACGACCTGGGAGTGGTTTGGCAAGGTGACGTACACGATCCCCACGAAGGATCGGCAGGAGACGGTGACTCATTGGGTGTCGGCGTTGGTGTTGAAGCGGGTCGAGTAGAGAAATTAATCATTGTTTGGAGGCCTCGCCCACTCGCTGGTGTCGCCCGTCGGGGGCGGAACGACAGGAGGTGAAGGCGGTGGGGGCTGCGGCTGGGGCGGCGCTGCGTCGTCAGGAGGTTCGTTACGTCCAAACCTGCGCCGGATGGGCGGTAGAGCTAACCATGCGATGACAACGCCTGCTATGCCAATTAGTATCCCGCTGATCAGCTGGGTTCGGTTTAGGTATAAGTCGAACTTCGACTGCGATTCCTTTCCACTTTCCTTCTGGGTGACGCTTGTTTCGACTGTGATTTCGGGATTTCTTGGCGTAATTTCCACGCCCGCGCCGTCGAAAATTAGCAGATCTATGGTGACTACCAGGGGCCCTGCCCGCGATGACTTTACAACCCAGGTCCAATTGTTTGCCTGGGACGCGCTGATCGGTTGACGACTCTGCGCTCTGTCAATGACCTGAACATCGAGGTTTGGCGATTTGGCGTGCGCTTCGACAGACGTAGCATCACCGTGTGAGCTGCCCCCGAGCACACGTTCGTCGGGAGCGAAACCGGTGCACGTTTCCACGCTAACTCGGAGATCGATCAGCACTTCTTCGTTCGGTTCTATCGCGGCGTCGTTCGGCGCGCCAACAGCGGCGCATCCGTTGAATGCGAGTCGGAGGGAGCCCATATCGCCGTCAGCCGCTCTGAATGCCAGGACGCTCGTGACTGTTAAGAGTGAAACAAGTAGAAGGATCGTCGCTACAACGCCCAGCACCCGCGTTTCCCTCACTCGTGTCTCCCATCAACAGATCGACAATGAGGTGATCGTAGCCCGGATGTGGGCCTGAGTGCTCGACAAAATCGCCCTGACGTGCATAAATAGTCGCACACAAACGAAGCCCTCGAACCACCATCACTAGTCCGAGAGACAGAAGAGGCCGGCCGAATCGACGAGAATTACCGCCAGGTGTACGTGCTTGGCGAGGTGGGTCGCAACGAAGGCCAGATCATGACCAACTGGATTCACATCGATGCGGTCGCTGAAGACGCTCGGTTCATGCGACGTAGTCTGGACTGGGGCTACACCAACGACCCGACCGCGATCTTCGATGTCTACGAATACAACGGTGGCTACGTCCTGGACGAGGTCTGCTACGAGAAGAGTATGGGGAACGGTCAGATTGCTGACCGATGCCAAAGCTGCTGAAGACGCAGCCGATTGGAAGCCAGCGCCAAGGGTGTCAGCATCACCGCTGACCGCTGACCGCTGACCGCCTCGCAGAGCCAGAAGCTATTGCTCAAGCAGGTCGTCAAGCGATGGCTGAACTCGAGCGCAAGAAAGCGAGCGAGATCGTCGCTGCCAGCATCAAAGCTGGTCAGATCAAGAGCGGCGACAAGGATAAGTGAGTAGGTCAGCTGCTCAAGCCAGCTCCGTCAGCGCAGACTTCCGCAAGGAAACCGAAGTGCTGATCGCAGCGCTTCCGAAGAACGAGATGCTCGGCAAAGAGCTTGGCGACAAGGGCCTGCTGACGGACACGAGCATCATCACGCAGAACACCACACTGTCTGGCAGGAGCCAGTGGAGCGACTACGGCAACTCAAATCTGTTCAAAGACATCAAAACAGCCGTTCTACAAGCTCGAGCTGCCTCATTCAAGGCGCCGAACACCATCACGTTCAGCCAGGACGTGTGGCTCCAGCTTGTCGATCACCCAGACTTCCTCGACCGCATCAAATGGTCGAACCTCGGTGTCGTCACTGAAGCTGACTTCCTCCGCCTGTTCGCGCCATACGGCATCGCCCGCGTGCTCGTCGGTAGGCGATGCGTGACAGCGCCGTCGAAGGTCAGACGGCCGTCGTTGGCTCGGTCTGGGGCAAGAACGTGATCCTTGGCTACACCACACCAACTCCGGGCCTACGCAAAAGTCAACGGTGGCTACACACTCTGTCTGCGCGAAGGCAAGTACATCGACAAGTGGGATGAGAAAGATCCAAAGGGTACGTGGGTTCCGCAACAACGACTACTAAGGCCAGATGCTGTTCGCGAGCGAGCTGTTCTTCCTGATTCGAAATGCAGTGGCGTAGGGGGTAACTCAGATGACAGCACCGAAAAGGATTCAAGAACGCGAAGCTGGTTGGGGCGAAGCTTGACCTGGCCTCCAACATCTCGATCAAAACCGTCACTATGACCGCTGGCCAGACCAGCGGCGCGGCGACAGTCACGAGCGGTTCAACGGTGCTCGGCTGCTACCGGCCGGCAACCAGGACCAGTTCGTCGACAACGTCGCGATCAGCGGGACGACGCTCACCGTCACCCTCGCTGCTGCCGCGACTGCCAACAACGTCTTTAAAGCCACGGTCTTCGAACCGTAAGGAGGTACCCATGACCGAAATGAAACTACTGAGCGCGCTTAGCCACGACGGCGTCCGCTACGAACCGGGCGCGACCTTCGAGGGAGACTCGGAAACAGTTGCGGATCTGATCAGGGCTGGCGTTGCCCGCGATCCGAAGGCCGAAGTCGAGCGAAACGAGATCGCGTCGACTGACGCGGAAGCGAAAGCCGCACGGTTGTCCAGGCAGCGGAACAGCAGCTCGTGAAGTCCAAAGCTGACGCAGAGAAGATCCGCTCAGACGCCAAAGCCGAGGCGAAGAAGACTGTCGACGCTCCCGAAGCTGACGCAGAGAAGATCGTCGAGGCTGCTCAGGACGCCGCCAAGACGGCTCCCGAGACCAAGACGCCACCTGCTGCCAAGTAGTTCGATCGAACACACAGAGCGCACGAGACCGCCTGCATGGGCGGTCTCCTTGGTATATAAGAGGGTTCGGCCGTAACGTGCGGCTCGCTTAGTTGGAGGTTCCTGTGTCGTTCAGTGGTTTGATCGTCCAAATCGTAATTTCCAGCCCATCAGACCTGCCAAACGAACATCGCGAAATCATTGCGCGCACCATGCGCCGTTGGAACACGCTGCACGGACGCATTTACGGTATCCACTTCAGCCCTACCGACTCTGAGGAGGGTGGTGCGCCCGCGTTCGGGGAATACGCTCAGAACGTGGTCAACGAGCAGATCATAGATGATTCAGACATGGTCCTTGCCGTATTTACTGACCGGCTGGGGACAGCGACACCTGGTCATCCGTCTGGCACCGCGGAGGAGATCAACCGGGCATTGGCCCAGGGCAAGGAAGTCGCGGTACTCCAGAACAACTGCCAGCGCTCTCCGGCAAGGGGTGCCGACTCCGCTGAACAGCAGGTGAAACTGAATGAGTACATCGCATCAATCCGACCGAAGGCTTTCCTCGCGAGTTACGATTCCATTGGTCGTTTAGCGGAAATCGTCGAGCAGATTTTGTCGCGACTCGCCAGCAAATATCGACGCGACGCGAACAGCGCGCTTCTCGAAGTCGCCGCATCTACGTCAGCGTCAGCTGATGTCGACGACAGCCCAGAGGCTTCCTACGGGATCTGGCCACGGGTTGAGGTCACGGAAAGCGTCAAAACAGACAGCAAAGGACGAATTAGAACTTCTAAGAACTGGTATTTGGTCTTAGAGAGCACGCTCTGGTACCCGGCACACGACGTCAGCTTCACTTACCTAGATGACAAGGGTGATCCTATGCCGGAGTTCGACCTCTTCGGCGACCGTCATGACAGTATTTCGATATTGGCCCCTGCGGGCACGGCCAGGTATCCGATTGCGCAATCTTTCGGGTCACCACAGTCGGCTCAGTGCCGAGTGGAGTGGACCGATGAGAACGGCGAGCTGAAATCGACGACCGCCACGGTCCGCGCGGTTTGAGGCGTTGACCAGTACCTTTAGCACGGGAGATGTGTTTAATAGAATTAGATGCAGTTCGACGCGCACGCCAACTTACTGATCGGCACGTCCAGATCGCACCGTCTCCGTCAACCACAGGGGACACGCTGACCCTGATGCCCGGTGATGGCAACGGTTTCGAACAAAACAGGCCGATCACGATGCTCGCTCCGACCGTGGACATGCCCACCCGCCACACAGCCGAGATCCGTTACGTAACAGCGGTTGAAGGGGATGACCTCACGCTCAACCGCCACACCGAAGACAGCGTCCCCATGCAAGTCAAACCGGGCTGGCGGGTCATGGCGAGTGCGACGGCTAAGACGTTCAGTAACATCGAACAGGCAATCGGGCTCAAGGCAGACACCGCGGACATCCCCGACGTCGCCGGGAAGGCCGACACCACTACGTCGACGCTCGCATCGCTACCCTCCAGGCAGCCATTGATGAGCTAGCGACTGTCGCTGTGACGGGCGAGTACGCAGATCTTCTGAACAAGCCGAACAATCCGGCTCACTTGGTTTACGACGTCAAACTCGGGGTCACTGTTGACGGGGTCAAGTATCGGGCGAGCGGCGACGGTACAACAGATGACGCTCCAGCTCTGCGCATGATCATGGACTACATCAATGCCAATGATGGTGGGGTCATGCGCTTCTCGCCGGGTACGTACAGGTGCCGCGCACATGTTTGGATTCGGAACTGGGTGACTGGTGACGGTGTTCCCAACGCAGCGCATCTCACCTCCGATGTCGAAGGCTTGCTTGGCATCTTGCGCTCCGACCAGACACATGTGATACCTGACGGTTTCGTCTGTCAGAAGGTTTCCTTCCTCGGGACAGTGACAAGCTTCCGGACAGTTCCAACGTCTGATCGCACCCGAACGCCCGGTCCATTTTACGGCATCAAGATCAACGGCAGCTTCGCTCCAGAAGTGCAAGACGAGTTCGGACTACCAACGTCTGGCCCGTTGATCCGCAGCATCTACCTGAACAACATCAAAGAGAAGAACATGGCGAGCCTTCCGATCACGATCTTCGGTGTGAGTGGCCGCCATGTCACATCGAACTGCGAGTTTGAGTACACGAAGGATGCAGGCTAGGTCTTTAACGAAGAGGTCATCCTTATCGGTAGCGGTCGTACGGATCGAACGACAACGGGTTCTCTCTGAACCGCGGCATCGCAAGGTCGTTTGCGTTGGCAACACGGTAGAAAATGCAGCGCTGTATGGCATTTGGCTACCTGGCTAAAACTCGAGTATTGGGCCGACAGAGTTCACCTGCACCGGTAACACGATCATCGACACGGGACGCGCGTGCCTCAACCTCGACTTCGGTCCTTCGTACGGGATCATCGCCGACAACTACCCCAGCCAGGGGTACTGGCAGGTCCCCGATAGTCGGGCCACGTGGTTGTAGAGCCACGGGTAATTAGTCGATCTCGCATTCCACGGGATGATGCCGGTGGGTGCATTGGGCAGCATACTCGGCCGGTGTTCGGTAGCCGAGCGATGAGTGCCGGTGTCGGTGGTTATGGTCGTCTTTGAAGTCTTCGATGACCACGCGTGCCTCGAGCAGGTTGGTCCAGTGGTTGCGGTTCAGGCATTCCTTCCGTAGGCGATTGTTGAACGATTCGATGTGCCCGTTGTTCCACGGCGTGCCCGGAGGGATGTAAGAGATACCTACCTTCTTGTCGCAGAACTGTTGCAGCGCATGGGAAATGAACTCCGGTCCGTTGTCCATTCGCAGCACTTGCGGCGGCCCACCCCACAGCGCGAACGCTTTGCCCAGCTCGACGACCAACCGGTCGCTCGTGATCGATCGCTCGACGATGTTCAGGACCGACAGTCGGGTGTGTTCGTCGATCATCGACGCGATCTTGACCGCTTTGCCGTCGATGGTGGAATCGAACTGAAAGTCCAGTGCCCACACCACCTTCGGTGCATCTGCGTCCACGAATGGAACCGAGGATTGGCCGGCCCGTTTGCGGGGATGGTGGATGCGGACCTGCAGGCCTTCTTCCTTCCAGAGGCGGTGCACTTTCTTCTTGTTCACCTCACGGTGCTCGTCGAAGCGCAACGCCGCCCAGGCCCGCCGGAACCCGTGCAGCGGGTGTTTGGTGGCGTATGTGCGCAACCAGCCACGCAGTTCGGCGTCCGGGTCGGCTGTGGTTTGCGCGATCGGGGTACGACTGTAGGTAGAGCGGGCAAGCCCAACAGCTTTGCACGCCAACCGCTTCGACACGCCCAGTGTTTCCACGAGCATGTCGACGGCGCGGCGTTTGGCAGCTGGGCTCAGAATTTTCCCTTGGCCACCTCACGCAGCGCGTCCTTCTCGAGCTCGGCGTCGGCGAGCAGACGTTTGAGTCGGCTGTTCTGCTCGCGGAGCTCTTTGAGCTCCTTGGCCGCGTCGGTGTCCATACCGCCGTACTGGCGGCGCCAGTTGAACAGCGTTGCCACCGACACCTCGAGTTCGGCAGCGATCTCCTCAGAGGTCTTTCCGGCCGCCTCCAGCTCGTCGCCCTGGCGCAACTTGCGCACGATCTGCTCCGCGGAGTGCCGTTTCCGTCCAGCCATGATGTTCATCGTCCTTCCAACCCCAGGTCGGGGCAACAAAGACTCTAAAACCTCGTGGACTCATCTACCGGGGACACGCCAGTACCACCGTGGCCCAGTTGGGCACGTCGGTGACATTGGGACAGATGGCATTTCAATCTCAGGTGCGTGGAAACGTCCACGCGACCGGGTTACTGGTGACCAACAACATCATCAAGAATGCTGCACGCAACGGCATCGGCACCAAAGAGCTTGACAATGCCCTCATCTCTCGCAGCCACATCATCAACCCGGGCATGCAGTACCGCGCAAACGGTACAGAGATCCTGGCAACCGACACAGACTCGAACCACGGCATCTCAATGAACACTCCTGGCACGTACAGCAATGTCCGCGTCATGGGGAACAACATGGTTGAGTCGCGATCTACGCCGATCGGCAACCTGCCAATCTACCGTCCGAACACATCTGGCACACAGATGACACGCAACGAAGCGACGGGCGCGTGGCGGGCGAAGAACAACACCCTGACGATCAACGACGCCGTCATGCCAGGTAGTCCGGTAGTGCTACAGGTGGCCGGCGACGACACGTCCGTAGAGGTGTAGTGGAACATGCGGGGGAGCGAAAGTTCGCACTTCGTAATGCTGACGGTAGTGTCTGAACCTCCACAGCACGAGTACATCGAACGCGGCCAAGGCGACCATGCTCATGAGCGCTGGCGCAGATGACACGAACTACATCGGGGCGATTACCGCAAGTAGGAACGGCGACTCAACCAGCTCTACGGTGGCGATCCGACCGTTCAGGAACAATCTGCTGGCCGCACCGTTTTGGGTGAAGGGGATGCCATCAAACAGCAGGGGATTATTGGGTTAGGTGGTGGTCAGGTCAACTGGCGCACAGCTGTCGACAACACGGCCTACACAGCGAACGCCAACCACTACTTGATCGCCTGGACCAATCTCACCGCTGGCAGAACGCTTACCCTCAAGGATGCGTCGACCCTCGACGCCGGGCAGACGTACATCGTTGCTGACGACTCAGGGCTGGCTAGCACGCACAACATCACGATCGCACCGCTGGTTGGAACCATTAAAGGCGCAGCGAATGTGAAGCTCGCTTCAAACTACGGTCAATTGCTCGTGTGGTCTGACTGCACCAACTGGCACTCATCATCTGACCTGTCTGGGAAGGTCGACGTGGTCGCGGGCAAAGGTCTATCGACCAACAACTACACGACGATCGAGCAGACCAAGCTCACAGGCATCGCCGCTGGAGCTACACAAAACGCGACTGACGCTGATCTGCGGGACAGAACGACACATACTGGCAGTCAAGCAATTACGACCGTCACAGGGCTCCAAGCCGCCCTAGATGGAAGACTCTCGAAGTCTCTGTGTGACACAATTGCGGACGCCGTCAACTACACACTGGCACGACGACGGGGAACCCAGTTCGGTACTGCCACCAGTCAGAGAATCGGGTTCTTCAACGCAACGCCAGTAGTACAGTCGACCGCGACTACCGATCTTGGAACAGCTCTAGCAAATGTCGGGCTCCGTGCGAGTGGAAGCGCCTACCCGATCAGCACATCGGGAACCGGAGCTTTCACTGGCGTCCATTCGCTCACGGAAACCAACGTGCGGTCGGGATCGTTCGAAACGCCGCAGTTACCCTGACCACCGTCTCAGCGACGAACAACGAGTGCGACGCTACGACAGCATCTTTCACGTCACGCTGCCCGCCGCGTCTGGCAGCGCGGGCATAATTTCGAGTTCATCAAGACAGACGCAACAGCCAACACAGTGACGATCGACGCCAACGGGTCTGAGACCATCAAGGGCTCACTCACCTACGCCCTGTCTGCCCAGTACAAGTACGTCAAGATCCGAGTCAACGCGGGCGGGACATCGTGGCTCGTCGTTGCTAGCAATTAGTCCGCATCCGGCAAGGAGACGCGGGTGCTGACGGGTTTTCCGGGAGCATAGCGGGTAATGGCGAGGAGCTAGTACGGTCACCCTCATGACGGACACGCCGACGTTGTTCCCCGATGGCGATGTTCCAGGGCGAGACTGGCCGCTGGGCCAGACCCTTCGCTTTGATCCGGTCTACTTGAGGTCGAAGCTTCCTAGTGAGTCGATGTGGCCGGCGGAGCTTGATTCCCTGCCCTGCGGTGCGGGGAAGTATCGGCTCCTCAGCCGGCAGGATGTCTTCAACATCGCCGATCGTGCTGCGGTGGAGGTTGATCCTGCAAGTGCCGCTCAGCTGCATGTCGCGATCGTCGCTTGGGGCGCTGGTGAGAAGGCGCAACGCATCGTTCGGGGTCTGTTTCCGCTCCACGAACCAGGTGCACCAGAAAAGCTGTCGACGGCCTTAAAGCTGGTGCGAGGACAAGGGGCACTCAGTGGCTACCGCGCTCTCTACAAGGGCGGAAGTCTGAAGATCAATCGGCTTGCTGCCGGATTCTTCACCAAGTTCCTCTACTTCGCCGGGTACGACGCAAAACCTGCTGTTGGTCGGCCCCTCATTTACGACAGTCGCGTGGTCAGAGGTTTGAACCGCGTGACCGACGGCGAGTGGCTTGAGGACGGACCTGTCGACATGTACGGCCGGTACATCGACCTCGCCGCTGACTGTGCGCGGGAGCTTAAGACCCCCCGGACGTCATCGAGCGTCGACTGTTCGAACTGGGCGGACAGTTTCGCGAGTCGGTCGATTGAGACCACGATCGCGACGGTGATATTGGTTTGATCGGATTCTACGCCTAGCGCTATCCAGTCTTAGAACGGGTTTCGTTACTAAGCGCCACGAACCGTTAGATTTCTTTGTTCTAAGTGCCAATGCGACATCCAGGTGCAACGATGTTCTCCAACTGCGTCACTCTTAAAATAGGGGAAGCATCATGACAGACGAGCAGCCCGACGAGTCTGATCAGTTTGAGCCGGAAAACCAACCTGATCCTGACATCAATATTGCGGTTACCATGACCAAGGAAGAGCCAGACGGGCCAACCCCACAGGCGTCATTCTTTAACCAGCAAAAGGATTACGCGGAGAAGGTTTCGGAACGCGCCGTTGCAGCGCTAGATGGAGCGCGGGGCAGGGGCGATATCTGGGGGAAGTCCGTCCTCGCACTCGGTACTACATTGGTGACGGGACTAGGCGTTGGTACTTTGGTCACAATATTTCCAATCAAAGATTGGTACGGAGTTGGTGGTGTCGTTGTTGCGATCGTAGCGTTCGCTGTCGCTGTTTGGGGCGTTATTACAGTTGGCAATGCGGTAACTTCGATCGGTGAGCCCATTGTAATGGAAACCGACATGGATACCTCACCCGAGTACGGCGGTCAAGTACAAGTAAAGAAGATATACGATCGCTTTGCCAAGGTTAATGGGGCGACTACGCTGGATGAATATTCGCGAGAGGCTTTGGTTATCGAGCGGATCAGGACGGAGCTAGAGAAGCATGGGGACGACTGGGAGTTTCCTGAGGAGCTCAAACGGACGATAATCAGAAACATCTGGAAAGTTGCGCGTAAGAAGCCAATACCAAGAACAGTGCGAGACCAGTACGACCAGTTGCACGCTGAGGTTACCAATAAAGAAACACGCGACGACGCTTTGAAGCGCGCGGCTGCCATACGTGCAGAGGTTAGGGCAACCATGAACTCTGCGTCGGTTGCCCTGGCACGACATAAAGTCGTTAGCACCATCAAAGAACCCCTGACAATTGTCGCTCTTGCTGCTATTCCGCTCGGACTAGTTGTTGCACTCATGGCGGCCGACTTCGTTAGATCAAACGGTACGGGGCCTAAGGAGCTAATTGAAAGCAACAAAGCTTGCGTTGAGCTAGTAGAGGCGGCGCGGAAGCAAGGCATGGTTGTGAGTGACGGCTGTAAGAAGGTCGAGCTACCGCCGACACAGACACCGCCGTCGAAACCACAGCCAGCCGATCCCGTCCAGGAGGCACGTTCCAAGGCGTTGGCATCGCTCGTTGATCAGTACAACAAGTGCATTACCAATCCAGAATTGACGCCTCCCGACAGGTTGAACTGCGACAACATACTCAACCTGCAGGTCGCTGTCCCAGCCCGCTAGTCTCCGGAACCAGCGAACGGGCGGCTACGTCTAACGGAGGTTGACGAGCTTCCCGAGATCGCACGCCAGGCCATTGTGGCTGCGCTGGACATGGTGCGGTGGGATGTGGAGGTCGCGCAGATACAGTTCAACAGGACCGTCGGTGTCTCCAACTCGCACGACGCCGCTAGCGAATGGGGTAGAGCCGATGGGCTCGGAGAAGTCTCACAAAGAGAGTCAGGCACAGATTGAGTCCGCTGTACTGGACCTCCTCCTCACCCGAACACCTGTCGATCCAGGAATAGTCGAACGTGCAGGCCAGATCATCCTTGGCCTCAGGGGTCTGCTCGATCGCTCTGAACTAATGCCGCGCGATTCGGCGGAACTTGCAATTAAGATCTACGACGTGCTAACAGAGTTTAGCAGCCAGCTGAATTCGGACATCTCTTTCAATAATGTCGATGACGGCGAGTCTTCTGCAATTGTAATTTCGACTTTGAAGTTTATCTACTTGTTTGACTCAGACTCAGTCGCGAAGATTCACGAACGCACTAAAGCTCTGGTTGAGGTGAACTCTGACGCCGACGTGTCGGATGAGTACAAAGGTATTAGGTTAGAGGAATACGTCTCAGAGGTAGTGTCGTGGATGCAGGAGTTATATCCGCCAATCCTGGATAGCCTCCTCGACATAAGGCGAAACTATCGTCAGTACAGCGTCCGCATGGACGAGCCTGTACTGAACCTGATCGTAGAACGACAGATAGCGCGTCTATCTACTCTCGAGAACGTGGCACGCCGGTCAATTGATAACATTCGCACGTCGAGCATTGGCATAGGCACGGAGCGTCAAGCGCAGTCTTTCGCTAGTAGGGGCAAGGCGGAGACTCAGCGGGCGTTCTGGTGGACGATCGCAGTATTCGTCTTTATCGCATTGGGTATACTCTTGCCTGTTATAGCACTGTCAGTTGAGACGGAAGTTTTCAGTTCGGTGTCGGGGTTGACGGGCACCGTCGTTAAAGCCCTTATCGCATTGCCACTCTTCGGCGCAGCCGCATACTGTGGTCGCATTGCCGCTCAGCATCGCGAGTTCGGACGTCACATGAACTTGTTGACTGTGCAGATGGATACGGTTGGCTCCTTCACAGAACAGCTATCAGAGGAAGAGCGATCGGAGATACTCATGCTCTTGGGTCGTCGAATCTTCTCAGCTGTTGTACTAGAAACGAAGGACGACGGCAAAGTAAGCGTGGTTCCGCAGGAGCTGGTCCCGATCTTGGACAAAGCTATGGACATCGCTAAGGATGCTACGGCGAAGAGAAGTTGACGGAATCAACGAATGGATGGCGGCCGTTAACCCAGGTGGGCGAGCCTCTGAGATCGCGCCGAGCCATCGCCGCTGGGCTCGATATAGTGCGGCGGACGAGGAGTCCGGCGACTCTCGGGCCGGGCAAGGGGACATGCGACTTACACGGCGTTCCGCTCGACATGGCCCAGTATCACTTGGACGTGCTTGTGAAAACTCCTCAAAGTCTCGAACAGGTCACGACCCTCGCCTCGGTGAGTGAAGTGCGGTCTCGGAGTCATCTCGGCGACTGTATTTACGGGTGCCAGAGGCTTCGGGCTGTCGATCTCGACCAGGAGGCCGCCTGTTTGAAGGTCTATCTCGTGCTGTTGAACCTTCAACTGAGCAAGCTCACTCTCAGTCCAGATGACTGGACGGCTGAGACTGACGAGGTCAACCTCAGTGAGAAGAAGGTCCGTGACGTCGTTAAAGCCAGAGAGCCAGAGATTGGCGGTTTACAAGCCAATGACGCTGAACATGGCACTGCTGAATCAGTTTACGGTTGATGGGCTGGAGCTAAATCAGAACATGACGTTCGCGCTGGGGACATTGCCCCGGGCAGACGAACTCGTGACGGGGGAAGGCACCTGACCATCAATCTGATGTACCTGGTTCCGAACGCTTGGCAGGAACAGTTCGGCGAGTGCGCCCTCCAACGTGGTTCGGGATTGGCCCGCGAGGTTGGTGTTTGAGAATGATTCGAAGTAAATGTTTGCCGCCCGGAAATGCTCCTGTATTACCGGCCCAACTGGCGCGCACCAGCATCAAAATCGCATCAGTCACGCATTCAACCGCACACTCGCGCCAACACCCTGTTGCATCGCCACGTCGACCAACGTCCGGGCGGTCACCAGATCCTGAAGACCGATTCCGACGGAGTTGAACAGGGTGATGTCGTCGTCGCTTTGGCGGCCGAGGGCGGGGTTCACGATAACGTCACCGAGTTCGACGTCAACGTCCTGCGTCTGAAGGTGGCCATCGGCGATCGCCAACAGGACATCTCCCGATTTGGTGAGCGCGGTCGGGACGCTGTCGACGATCAGCTGGCTGCTGCCGATCCCAGGGCCGTCGATCTCACGGTGGTCCGCGCGAGGAGGAGCGCCGACGGCGTTCAGGTGCAGGCCCGGGCGGAACCAGGCGCCCTCGACGATCGGTTCGCGCGACGGCGTCAGTGTGCAGACGATGTCGGCGGAGGCGAGGATCGACCGAGGGGATTCCGCGTATTCGATCTGGATGTCGAGATCGGCTGTCCGACGGCGGAAGCTGTCGACGGTCGACGCCGACCGCGACCACACCAGAACCTTCTCGATGTTCCGGATGCGGCAGATGGCGCGGGCGTGCTCCACTGCGAGTGTTCCGGCACCGATGAGTCCCAGAATCGAGCTCCGTTGCGTGGCAAGGTGAGCCGTCGCCACAGCGCTCGCCGCAGCGGTACGGACGGCTGTGATGAGGCGGCCGTCGAGTACTGCTTCGCACTCGCCGGTCTGTGCCGACATCAGCAGGATGGTCGATCGCTGACTCGGGAGCCCGCGGCCGACATTGGCCGGCATGTCCGACAACATTTTGACGACGCTGGCGCCTAAGGGTTCTGAGGACGCCACCATCGGGAGCGCAGTGCCGTCGTCGGCGATAGGCAACTGAGGGGGAGCGGGGTTACTCGCAGCCCCTGATGTCAGATCAGCGTGAGCCTGCTCCACGGCGCGGTAGACCGAAGTCCGGTCGATGAGCGCGTCGATGTCGGAGTGGGTGAGGATGAGGGTCATGTCGCCTTCCGGGGCAAAGAGGTTCAGGAACGGCCGGCGTACGGCACGGTGAGGCACGACGGGGCTCGGCGGCCACCGACCACGCCGCTGATCGCGACTATGGCGATGACGTACGGCAGCATGAGCAGAATCGCGTAAGGGATGTCGACTCCGACGGCAGGCAAGGCAAACTGAAGCGATCGGGCGATCCCGAAGAACAGGCACGCCCACACGATTCCGATCACTTTCCAGCGCCCCGCGATCACTGCGACCACGGCGAGGTACCCGAGGCCGGCAGTCATGTTCTCGCTGAACGACTGCACTTCCGACAGGGCCAGTTGAGATCCTGCGAGACCGCCCGTTGCGGCAGCGAGCAAGACGCATGCAGCTCGAATCTTGTTGACGGACAATCCTGTCCAGCCGGCCGATGTGGCGTCCTCGCCGACGGCGTCCACGCGGATGCCCGCCATGGTCTTGCCGGAGAACAGCAGCGCCAGCGCGATCACCACGAGCACGCAGAGGTAGCCGAGGACTGATTGGCCGAACAGGGCCGGACCGACGATCGGTATGTCGGTCAGCAGGGGGATGTCGACGCCGTCGAAGCCGGGCACACCCTGGCCTTTGCCGTCCTCGAGGAAGATGCGGGCACCGTAGGTGGTCAACCCCAGAGCCAAAGCGTTACCGGCGATTCCGACAACGATCTGGTCGGCTCGGAACCGCACCGTCAGCAACGCCTGGATGATGCCGAAGATGAGCGCCGCAAGCACGCCGCTGACGAGGCCGAGCACTGCCGAATCAAGTGTGGCCGAGGCCAACACGCTTGCGAACGCACCGGTGAGCATGATGCCCTCCATGCTGAGGTTGAGCACGCCCGCACGTTCGCTGATCGATTCACCTGCTGCGGCCACGATGAGCAGGATCGCGAAGGCCACCCCGCTGGTGAGGACCTGGGTGAGCATGTCGATGTTCATGACGTCGCCTTTGCGGGGGCTGTGATGGCGGGTGCCGAAGCGGCCTCGGGGGGCGCCACTGATCTCGACCGGGTGGTCCACAAGGCAGCGCCCGCGATCAAGATGATCAGCACGCTCTGCACCACGGTCACGGTGGACGACGGCACTCCCGCGGCCAACTGCAGATTGATACCGCCGGCAACCAGGAATCCCAGGAACAGCGACACCCCGGCAACTGCTGTCATCGACCCGCGGGCAAGCAGACCGACCACAAGTCCGGTGAAACCGAAGCCCGACGAGAACCCTTCGGCCAAGACGAACGGGGCGGACGTGACAAGGATTCCGCCGGCAAGCCCCGAGAACCCACCTGCGGTGGAGAGCCCCAGGAAACGAACGCGATCTACCGGGACACCTAGTCGAGCCGACGCGGTCGGTGACAGTCCCGCCGAGCGGAGCCGCAGTCCGATTGCGCTGTGCCGCAGGACCACTCCGACGGCCGTGATGGAAAGTAGTGCAATGACGATGGCCACGGTGGCCGGCGATTTGGTCAATCCCAATAGCGGGAGGTGGCTCGTTTCGCTCAGCGACTCCGACTGGGGGAGCGTCTCCGACGAGGTCATCGGCTGCCGGAGCAAGCTCGGCTCCTGGACCATCAACACAACCAGCGCCAGGCCGACAAAGTTGAGCAGCAGGGTGGTGATGATCTCGCTGGTACCGCGCCGAACATAGAGCCACGCCGCGACGGCCGCCCAACATGCGCCGGCCAATACGGCAGCCACCAGCGCCAAGGTGACTCCAACAAAGAGCGGCATGGAGTCGGGGATGGTCACGCCCACCGCGGTGGCAGCAATGCCGCCGACACAGATCTGGCCTTCGCCTCCGACGTTCACCAGACCGGCCCGATAAGCGACGGTGAAGCCCGCCGCGATGAACATGATGATGGCAGCGCTGTTCAGCGAGGTGCCGACGGCAAAGGGCGAGCCGAATGTTCCCTGGATGAGGGCGTCGATGACCTCGGCGGGCCCGGCCCCAGCGCCTGCGGCCAGCAACAGTCCAACGCCTGTGGCGATCACCAGGGCCACGACAGCGACCACAAGCGGACTGTGGGCCCAATTGCCTTGCCGCAGTTTGGTGCGGAGCAGCCCAGCCGTCTGCATCATCCTGCCACCCCCATCATGAGCTCGCCGATGTCGTTTGTGGCAGAGGAAGACTCGGAGTCGACAGACCCGCGGATGGTGCCGCGGTAGGCGACGACGATGCGTGAGCAGAGTGTGACGAGCTCGTCGATTTCGCTGGAGATCACCAACACTGCGGCGCCAGACGCCGCGGCGTCCCGAAGGCGGTCGAGCACAAAACTGACGGCACCGACGTCGAGCCCGCGGGTGGGTTGAGCCGCGACGACAACACGCAGCCCCGGGGTAGACAATTCCCGGGCCAGCACAACCTTCTGCTGGTTGCCGCCGGACAATGATCCGATAGGGATGTCGGGACCATCGGCGCGGATCGAGTACTCCGTGATGGCCTGCGCGGCATCAGCTCTCATGCGCCGGCGATCCAGGAGGCCCCAGCGCCGGTAGTCACTCAATCGGCCGAGTGCATAGTTCTCGGCGAGTGATAGTTCAGCGATCATGCCCTCGGCATGCCGGTCTTCGGGGATGACACCCATCCCCGCACGGGTGCGCTGCGCCGGAGTGTGTTCGGTGATGTCGCGTCCGTCGACACTGACTGTTCCGCGATCAGCGGCGACGGACCCGGACAACACTGCCGCCAGTTCCGACTGGCCATTGCCTTCGACACCTGCGATGCCGACGATCTCTCCTGAGTGGACAGTCAAATCGACGTCTGCCAGGGCAGTGCTGCCGTCTGGGCGGGACAGCGTGACGCCCCTGACTTCCAAGCAGGGTGCTGCGTGATGGGGTGGCGATGGCGGGCGTCGTTCGGACGCAGCAGGTTGCGCGCCACCGAGCATCAGGTCGAGCAGAGAATCCAGCGGTGTCTGCGATAGTCGACCTCCGCCGACGACCGTCCCGCCGCGAAGCACGGTTGCCGCGTCGGCCACGCGGGCGACCTCCCCGAGTTTGTGGGTGATCAGGACAACCGACTTGCCGTCGGCGGCAAGCGCATTACAGGTCTCGATCAGCGAGTCGATCTCGCCGGGGTCGAGCACGGCAGTCGGTTCATCGAGCAGGATGAGGTCTGGCCTGCGAAGCAGGGCTTTGACGATCTCCACCCGCTGTCGTGCGCCGATCGGAAGGTCACTGACGCGGGCAGTGCGGTCCACGGTCAATCCGTACGAATCGGCGATGCGCGCCAGGCCCCGCTCCACCTCATCGTGTGGCTGGCGAAACCCTCGCCGGCCCAACAGCAGGTTGTCCTCCACCGTCATCGTGGGGATGAGTGAGAAATGCTGATGCACCATGGCGACGCCGGACTCGAGTGCCGCTGCCGGTGTCGAAGGGCGATACGGGGTTCCGTCGATGGTCATACTGCCCTGGTCCGCTGAGACCGTTCCGTACACGACGTTGCACAGTGTCGACTTGCCTGCGCCGTTCTCTCCGAGGATGCAGTGCACCGTGCCGCGTTCGACGGCCAGGGTGACATCGTCGAGCGCGCGAACACTGCCATACGACTTACCGATTCGGTCGAGCGTCAACAGCGGGCTGGTTGCTGGGGGCATCGCGTCGGCCGTTTCAGTATGCCGCGACAGAGCCGGATGTCAGCGCCGCCTTTGCGTCGGTCAGCGCCTTGGTGGCGGCGGGGTCTTCCGAGCAGAGAATGAAGTCGCTGCCACCCTTGTCTGTTGTCAGACCGAACGGAACTTGTGCAGCCTCCCACGAGCCGTCGAGCGTTGAAGAGACGGCGTATTCGATCTCGGTCCCGATGTCGGTGCGGACAAAACCTGCGTACACCGGGTTTGCGCAATCTCCGGGAATCGGTCCGCCGACCATACGATTGCCCGAGTCGCGTGCAGCTTGCTCGATGCCTTGTTTGCCGAGGTTGACGATCTGACCGAGGATGTTGGCACCTCCCGCGTAGGCGGTGCCCGCAGCCTGTTTGGCTTTGGCGGGATCGTTGAAGTCGCCGACATATTGGGGGCTGAGAACCTTGACGTCGGGTCGGACAAACGTTGCCCCGTTCGAAAACGCCTTGGCCGCATTGACGATGGCCGGCAACTCGACGCCTCCGACGAATCCGACCGTTCCGGTGGTCGATGATGCCGCTGCCACTGCGCCGGAAAGGAATTCGGCCTCGGCCTGTTGCGGATCGTAGTAAGCGAGGTTGTCCATCGGTTCGGCGTCGGAAGGTCCACCGATTTCGACGAACTTCACGTCCGGGAACTGAGGGGCGATCTTGCGCACGTCGGCGTCGGTCTGGCCGCCGACCGAGATGACCAATTCGTTCTCAGATGCGAAGCGCTGCAATGCCTGCTGGTAGTCGGCTGGTGCAACTTGCTCGACATAGCTGAGGTCCACCTGATCACCGAGTGCCTGTTCGACCCTCTGGTATCCGAGGTAGCCCGACTCCATGAACCCGGTGTCGGTGACGGAGCCGGGGAAGAAGACTCCGACGGACAGGCTCCCGTCGTTGGCGTCGGCACCCGATGTGCCGCACCCTGACATTCCTACCGCAATGGCTCCAGCCGCGAGCAGCGCCACCGGTACGCGGACGGTTGTGGATCGAAATCTCATCGTGTCTCCTGATCGTCGGCCGCTGTGGTTTAGCGGTATACCGTTACGAGAAGAGTGGGGGCTGAGTGTTTCCATCCGATTACGAGGCGGTTAGTTATTGGTATACCGCTAAGTGGGTCTGGCTAGACTCGGCTGAACGAGGCGAAATCCGCGAGAGGACTTGGTGCTCATGCCTGCGGTAGAAGAGCTGACGGGTTCGGAAAACGATCGAAAGTCTTTGCGCCAGCACGCGTATGAGGAGATTCGGCGTCAGATCGTGGATCTGCGGCTGGCGCCCGGGTCGAGGCTGGTGGAGCGCGATCTCGCCGCGGAACTCGATGTCTCGCGTATCCCGCTGCGCGAGGCATTGCAGTTGCTGCAGCAGGACGGACTGGTGGTTCTGGTGCCGAGACAGGGTGCGATCGTGTCGCCGTTCAGCGAGAACGATGTCCGAGACCTGTTCGACGTCCGCGAGAGCCTCGAAGTCCTTGCCGCCCGGCTGGCTGCCGAGCGCGCCGACGAGGAAGGTCTCGCCCGGTTGTCGGAGCAACTCGAAGCCGCTCGTACCGCGACCCTGAAGCGGGACCGCCCAGCGATCGCAGCGGCCAATGCCAAGTTTCACCAAATGATCGTCGACCTGTCCGCGAACCCTCTGCTGGAGTCGCTGCTGCGCCCTCTGGAGGCGCGCACGCAGTGGCTCTTTCATCTGACAAAAGACCGGGATCCGGGCCGTCAATGCCACGAGCACGAGGAAATTCTTGCCGCCATCGCGGCCCACGACGCCGACCGTGCAGCCGAATCAGCGTTCCATCACGTTCATTCGGGCCGAGAGGCAAGTCTTGCCATGGCTGCCGAATGGTCGGGCGGGTTGATCGATCCGGTGGAGGCCACGAAAGGACGTCGGCGGGCGAGATCTGAACCGACATGAGCGGTAGGTGCTACGCGCCGCCGGTCGGAGAGCGCGACAAGGGTTCCGGCTAAACGCCGAATCGCTGTGCGTGCAGGGCCCGCATCTCGTCGACCAGAGCATCTGCTGGTCCGTCTACCGGCAACTGGGGTGCAACGGTGTTGATAGGCAGCCCGGCGACCGGTGAGGGAGGAGCATTCCATTCCGCGAGCCACTCCGACAATTGAGACGATGACACCGCATAGGCAATTCGACCCAGCCCCACCCAAGCGTGCGCGGCGGCGCACATCGGGCAATGCTCTCCGGAGGTGTACACCGTGGCCGCGGCCCGCGCGGCCGGCTCCATGTTCTCCACTGCCCACAACGCGATCGTCAGCTCGGGATGTCTGGTGTTGTCGCCGTCTTTGACGCGGTTGCGGTCTTCGAAAAGTGTTCGGCCGTCTGCGCTCACGAGCACCGAACCGAAGGGTTCATCGCCGGCCGCCAGTGCTTCACGTGCCAGATCCACGCATCGCCGTAGGTGCTGTACATCGTCGTTCGTTATGCCCACAGGTGCGAGCGTACGACACCCTGACTCGGTGAGCCGGTGTCTCCACGGTGGGGGTGCTCGACGGACCCGCGATTGCCACAGGCCTGTTTCGAACCGCCAGAATGATGAAACTAATTGTTCAATCGGCTTTGTCGGTAAACATCAATTCGAGTCGGTTGCCATTCGTTCGCAAAACCAATTCAACCCGCTTAGCAAGGGTTCGCAATTGAATCGCTCGACGTGGTCGGTCGGGCAATGCGCGATGGCGAGACGAATGAACCCGACGGCTACACCGCCACGCTCCGGCTCTGGAAAGCCACGGCGAGGTGACCCGAGGAGTCTCGCGGAACCGCACACCGGCCCGGTGCCGCACGCAAGACGGCCCGCTGGTCTGCGGCTCACCAGCCAGGTGCAACGTTGCTAGAAGGCTGTCGTGGTGGGACGATCACGGTGGGAACAGGCCGTGAATCTGATTCGACATTGTTCGAACAGGTTTTGAAATCCGACGGTTGTGATCGTCAGAATCATAAACTCTGATCGTGACGATCAATTCGAAATTACTTCTAAAAGAACAGTTTCCCAATTCGGGATAGTGGGCCATACTTTCGACGTGTTCTTATGGATAGGCGTCGCCGTAGCCGCTTGGGTATTGATCTCGATCTTTGTCGCCTTGGTGATGGCGCGCGTGATCAGTCACGCAGATCTCGAAGCCGAGGCCGCAGACCTTCGTGCTCTGCAGTCTGCGGGTCGGCCAAAGGAGACTGCGGGAAGCGCGTGATGTCGCTTCCCGCTTCCGCGACGTAGTGGCCCTCAGCTCGATTCTTCGAGGGACTCAGGCGTGGCGACCGGGTTTCCGCCGAGCTCTTCTTCTGCCCGGCGTTCGGCGAGAAGCGGGACGAAGTCGCGGATGGGTTGGCCATCGAACTTCCGGTACGCGTCCTCGACGACCTCGGCGACAGCTTCCGTCGGCACATCCGCGTGCTTGTCCGCGAGTTTGTCGGCGATCTGCTCGATCTGCTGCTGCTCTTGATCCTCGGGGTTCATACCTTTGACCGTACGGCGCGCACGTCCGACCCTCTAGTTTGTTCACGGCCTGTTGGCCCTACCGCCATCCGCTATTCGAGTGCGCTGTGACGCGTCCGGCGATCAGGCGCCGAGCTTGGCAATCCGGTCATCAAGGAGCGCCGCGATGGACGTCAGTTCCTCGTCGTTGACATGCGCGACGTCATGGCTCTCGCGCAATTCGCGCGCGGTGGCGACCACCAGCGCCGACTCATCCTTCTCCGCACTGGCCCCGTCGATGACCGACAGCTGGCCCATCTCCAAGATCAGATGCGCATCCTCGTATGAACTCTCGAGAAGCTCCCGGACGTGTGTTTCCGACACCATCGGTTGTCCTTTCACTGATACGACCATGATCTGACTCGATCCGGCAGATACCCGTTGATCACGGACGGCAAACTCCGCGGAATGGCCGGCCACAGCAACATTGCAACGCGGACAAGAGCAGGCGGGGGAAGCCAGCTATAACTCATAGCTTGCGCCAAATAGGTTCTGACCCTCAGCGCCGCCACTGGTAACGGATCTTGGGCCGACCGGCATTGCCGTAGTCCGTGTGGCGAGAGAGGGTTCCCTCGTCGGCCAGGCGTTCGAGATAACGCCAGGCGGTCACCCTCGACACCCCTACCTGGTTGGCGGCTTCGGCGGCGGTGAGACCTTCGGGACTGTCGCGGATCCGACGGGCTATTTCGTCGGTGGTGCCGGGCGCCGCGCCTTTCGGGGCCGCAGATTTGTCTGTCGTGCCACGTAATTCGGCGATCGCCCGGTCGACCTCTATCTGGCTGGCCGCGTCGGTACCCGCGGGCAAGGCCTGTCGATAACGCTGGTACCGCTCGAGTCGGTCGCGAAAAGCGGCGAACGTGAACGGTTTGAGCAGGTACGCCAGCGCCCCGTGTGCCACGGCGGCGCGCACCATCTCCAGATCGCGTTCGGACGTGATGGCGATGATGTCGGGAGCCGGGCGTAGCCCTGACAGTGCCGATGCCAGGTCGATGCCGCTGGCGTCGGGTAGTCCCAGATCGAGGAGTACGAGGTCGATGGGTGTTGTCGTTGTCGCGGCCTCTGCGGCCGATCGCATGGCATCCTGCGCCGTATGCACCACGGCGACAACGGAAAAGCCGTCGATCCGACCAAGATATGTGCGGTGGGCTTCGGCGATCAACGGTTCGTCTTCGACGACGAGAACGTTGATCATGCCGGCGGCCCGAAGGTGACGGTGACAACGGACCCGTAGGTCACCTCGGCGGTGAGGGTGCCTTCATGGCGATCGACAACCTGGGACACGAGCGCCAAACCCAGTCCACGCCTGCCGGATTCACCACCGGACTTGGTGGAGTATCCGCGCTGCCTCGCCCTGCTGAACTCCTCGGCATCCATGCCCGGGCCGCTGTCGGCGACCTGGATCAGCAGATGTTCGCCATCTTGTCGTACAGTCACCTCCACCCAGGGGTCGGACCGGTCGCATGCGTCCAAGGCGTTGTCGACAAGGTTGCCCACCACGGTGACGAGTTCTTGGCCCGACAACACAGCGTGTTCGTTGTCCGAGGGAATCACGGTCTCGTCGGTGATCGTCAACTCGATGCCCCGTTCATCGGCCTGAGCGCTCTTGCCCAGCAACAGGGCGGCCAGTGCGGGTTCGCCGACCGATTCGGACAACCGGTCCACCAGTTGCTGTGACAACTCCAGTTCGGTCGTGGCGAAGCGGACGGCCTCGTCGCCGCGTCCCATCTCCACCAGCGTCACGATGGTGTGCAGGCGGTTCGCCGATTCGTGAGCCTGCGATCGCAGCGATTCGGTGAACACCTTCATCGAGTCGAGTTCGCCCAGGGCGCCCTGCAATTCGGTCCGATCACGAATGGTCACCACCTCGGTCTCCGGCGACCGATTGCCGGGAACGCGAGACCTGTTGACCACCAGTACCCGGTCACCCGTGACGTGGACCTCATCGCGTGCGCCGGGGGAGTACGACCGGAGAAATGCAGGCAGGCTCTCTTTGTCCACGTCGCCGGCGGGCAATGCCAGCAGGCGCCGGGCTTCGTCGTTGGCCAGGGCCACGCCATGTCGATCCAGCACGATCAGTCCTTCCGACACCGAGTGGAGGATGGCGTCGTGATGTTCATACATCACCTGCAGTTCGGTGGGAGCCAACCCATGTGTCTGCCGCAGCAGGCGACGGCGGATTGCCCAGATCCCGATGAGGGACACGAGTAACGCGCCGGCGGCGATCAGCAGGATCTGCGGCAACTGCTGCTGCCAGCGCGAGAACAGCGTCTGCTGGGTGATCCCGGCCGACACCAGTCCGACGACCTCGCCGGACGACGAGCGCACCGGCGCGACGGCGCGGATCGACGGACCGAGAGTGCCGGTGTAGACCTCGGTGAAGGTGCGGCCCTGCAACGCCGGCTCGATGGTTCCGATGTACGGCCGGCCGATGAGTTCGGGATTCGTGTGGGTGAATCGTGTCCGGTCGGGCGCCATGATCGTGATGAACGCGATCTGGGTATCTGCCCGAACCCGTTCGGTCACCGGCTGCAGCACCGCGGTCGCGGTCCCGGATTCGATGGCCGCTGCGGTCGCCGGCGATTCGGCCAGCGCGCCGGCGATGCCGGTGACCTGTAACCGCGCCGCGGCGTCACCGTCGCGTCTCGCGTCGACGATCGCCAGCGCGCTCCCGCCCAGGACCATCACCGCGATCACGACCAGTTGCAGCACAAACGTTTGGCCGGCAAGTGAACGGGGCACCAACCTGGCCATGAAACCTCTCCGTCGATTGAACGTAATGAACTAAATAGTGACCTGGCTCACCCCCGTGGAACACCATCCTTGCAGACCTGTTGTTGCCACCAGTCAGAAGGAAGTCCGATCATGACAACCACACACGATCGTCAGACCGACGGGGACGCCGCCGTTCCGAAACGACGCGATCGAACGCACTGGCTGTACATCGCGGTGATCGTGGCCGTGATTGCCGGTGTCCTGGTCGGCATCCTGGCTCCCGGGGTCGGCAAAGACCTCGGAGTCCTCGGCACGATGTTCGTCAGCCTGATCAAGATGATGATCAGCCCGGTCATCTTCTGCACCATCGTCCTCGGTATCGGGTCGGTGCGCGCAGCCGCCACAGTCGGAAAGGTGGGCGGCCTGGCTTTCGCCTACTTCCTGGGTATGTCGACGGTCGCGCTGGCGATCGGACTCGTGGTCGGCAATCTGCTCAAGCCCGGTGATGGCCTGACCCTCGACCCCTCGGCGATGGGCAAAGGCACCGAACTCGCCGACAAGGCCCACGAATCGGGCGGCACGCTGGACTTCATCCAGTCGATCATCCCGACGTCGATGCTCTCGGCTCTGACCGAAGGCAGTGTGCTGCAGACCCTGTTCATCGCACTGCTGGTCGGCTTCGCCATCCAGAGTCTGGGCAAGTCGGGCGAATCCGCGCTGCGAGCCATCGAGACGCTGCAGAAGATCGTGTTCAAGGTGCTCGCCATGGTGCTGTGGCTCGCCCCGATCGGCGCTTTCGGCGCAATCGCGAACGTCGTCGGCCAAACCGGTTGGAGTGCGGTCACCGAACTGCTGACGTTGATGCTCGGCTTCTACGTCACCTGCGTGATCTTCGTCTTCGGGATCCTCGGACTGCTGCTCCGCTTTGTCGCCGGCGTCTCGATCTTCAAGTTGGTGCGTTACCTCGCCCGCGAATATCTCCTGATCTTCGCCACCTCCTCGTCGGAGTCGGCGTTGCCGCGCCTGATCGCCAAGATGGAGCACCTCGGTGTCGAACGCACCACTGTCGGAGTTGTTGTCCCGACCGGCTATTCGTTCAACCTCGACGGCACGGCGATCTACCTGACCATGGCCTCGCTGTTCGTGGCCGATGCCATGGGTCAGCCACTCTCGCTGGGGGAGCAGATCTCGCTGCTGGTCTTCATGATCGTTGCCTCCAAGGGTGCGGCCGGCGTCAGCGGCGCGGGCCTGGCCACGCTCGCGGGCGGTCTGCAGAGCCACCGCCCCGAACTCCTCGACGGCGTCGGGATCATCGTCGGAATCGACCGGTTCATGTCCGAAGCGCGTGCGGTGACCAATTTCTCCGGCAACGCCGTGGCAACCATGCTGGTCGGTTCCTGGACCAAGACGATCGACAAGGATCAGGTCGACAGCGTGCTGCGCGGTGACGATCCTTTCGACGAGCTGACGATGGTCGACGACGGCCACGACAGCTGGGACAAAGACGACGACTCCGGCACGAAGGTGGACACCACGAAGAAGCCGGTGACTGCCTGAGTCTCACTTCTGGCAATGCTGTGCCGCGGACCGCTGGTCCGCGGCACAGCTGTTTTCATGCGGTGACCGTCGACAATTTGCTGAAATGGGCGAATCGAACAGCCCCGCGCGGGGCCACACCCGTCGGGAGGGTGTTCGCGACGTGAGGGGACCAGGTGGCCACAGAGGTCGACGATGGCGTGCACAGTCCTGCGATCTCACAGCAGGAGCGGTGGATCCATCTGACCGAGTGGCCGCTGGCCATCGCCGGGGTCGTGTTCGTACTCTGCTATGCGGTTGAAGTACTCGCCCAACCGGGTGGAACGGCGGAGGACCTCCTCGAGGCGGTCATCTTCATCACCTGGGTCAGCTTTGTCATCGACTATCTCGTGCGGCTCGGTCTCGCGGGTGAACGACTTCGCTGGTTCGTTCGTCACCTACCCGAACTGCTGATCGTCGCGTTACCCGTCTTGCGCCCGCTACGTCTGTTGCGTCTGCTCGCGGTACTCGCCGTCCTCCATCGCGTTGCTGGTCAGGCAATCCGCGGAAGGGTGCTGGCGTACACGGTGGTTGCCTGCCTGATGCTGATCTTCGTCGCATCGCTGGCCATCCTCGACACCGAGCGGGGTAGCAACGACGCCACCATCCGCAACTTCGAAGACGCGTTGTGGTGGTCCATCACCACGGTCACCACCATCGGCTACGGCGACTACGCCCCGACGACGCTCACCGGGAGGATGATCGCGGTCGGCCTGATGATCGGCGGCATCAGCTTGATCGGCGTTGTCACGGCCAGCATCGCCACCTGGATTGTCGAACGCGTCAACGAGACCGATGAGGCCAATCTCGCCGCCACCAAGCGTCAGATCGACGCGTTGCACGACGAGGTCCGAGACCTGCGGGCGGACATCGCCCGACTCGCAGCGCAGCCGCACCCGGCACCGGCGACCGATGCGGCGGTCGTCGGCTCCTCCGACTCCGAAGGTCGGTCGTGACCCGGGCGGAGAAGCACCTGGTCGCAGCGCGTATGAGTGATTCCACGACAACCGAAGCAATGAAAAGCAGTAGGCCAGTCGCTAGGCTACGAAGAGTCGGCCTGTAGACCCTGGGCCGATCGACCGATCGAACAGCAGGCCCTGGAGGCGCGCATGGCAGACGAACGGTTCAACACGACAACGGATTCCGGTGCGCCGGTCACCAGCGATGAGCACTCGCTGACAGTGGGCGCCGGTGGTCCCATCGTGTTGCACGATCACTACCTGATCGAGCAGATGGCCCAGTTCAACCGCGAGCGCGTGCCCGAAAGGCAGCCCCACGCAAAGGGCAGTGGCGCGTTCGGATCGTTCGAGGTCACCGCTGATGTGTCCGAATACACCTGCGCTGCGGTCTTCCAGCCGGGCACCGTCACCGAGATGGCCGCGAGGTTCTCCACTGTGGCG
Organism: Williamsia sp. DF01-3; assembly: GCF_023051145.1. Lineage (NCBI taxonomy): Bacteria > Bacillati > Actinomycetota > Actinomycetes > Mycobacteriales > Nocardiaceae > Williamsia > Williamsia sp. DF01-3. The sequence continues at coordinate 3,752,722 of NZ_JALKFS010000005.1, read as the reverse complement.
GGCGAGCGTGGAAGCCCCGACACCTGGCGGGACCCCCGTGGTTTCGCGCTCAAGTTCTACACGAGCGAGGGCGTCTATGACATGGTCGGCAACAACACGCCGGTCTTCTTCATCAAGGACCCGCTGAAGTTCCAGCACTTCATCCGGTCGCAGAAACGGCGAGCGGACAACAACTTACGTGACCACGACATGCAGTGGGACTTCTGGACCCTGTCCCCGGAGTCGGCGCATCAGGTCACCTGGCTGATGGGTGACCGCGGGATTCCGCGGACCTGGCGGCACATGAACGGTTACAGCTCCCACACCTACCTGTGGGTGAACAGCTCCGGTGCGAAGCACTGGGTGAAGTACCACTTCAAGACCGATCAGGGCATCGAGACATTCACCCAGGACGAGGCCGACCAGATGGCCTCTGCGGACACCGATTACCACACCCGTGATCTGTACGAGGCGATCGATGCCGGCGACTTCCCGACGTGGACCATGAAGGTGCAGCTGATGCCGTTCGACGATGCCACGTCGTATCGGTTCAATCCGTTCGACCTGACCAAGGTCTGGCCGCACGATGACTATCCGCTGATCGAGGTCGGCCGGATGAAGCTGGACCGGAACCCCACCGACCACCACACCGAGATCGAGCAGGCTGCATTCGAGCCCAACAACCTGGTTCCCGGAATCGGACTGAGCCCGGACCGCATGTTGCTGGCGCGTTCGTTTGCGTACGCGGATGCACACCGCTACCGAATCGGCGTGAACTACAAGCAGATCCCGGTCAACGCCTCCAAGTATCCGGTGCACAGCTACTCCAAAGACGGCGCGATGCGGGTCACCAACGTGTCCGATCCGGTGTACGCACCAAACTCCAAAGGCGGCCCTGCCGCGCGTAATGACTTCCAGGGTGAGCCGGGCTGGGCGGCCGATGGTGACATCGTGCGCACCGCGTACGTCGATCACCCACAGGACGACGACTTCGGTCAAGCGGGCACGCTCATCCGAGAGGTGATGGATCAGGACTCCCGAGATCGGCTGGTGGACAACGTCGTCGGCCATCTGCTGAACGGGGTGGAGGAGCCGGTGCTCAGCCGGGCCTTCGAGTACTGGCAGCGCATCGACCCCGGCGTCGGCAAGGCGATCCGGGACGGTGTGGAGGCCAAGGCCGAGGAAGCCGACCCCAAGGCCGCGGACCAAGGCAACCCGGCTCGCACCGGCATGCAGCAGAAGGCGTAGGGCATGGCGGAGATCGAAGGCGGAAAACTCGCTGTGCTGTTCGATATCGACGGCACTCTGGTGGACTCGGTGTACGCCCATGTCGCGGCCTGGCATGAGGCGCTGGCCGAGGTCGATCTCACCGTTCCCCACTGGGAGATCCACCGTCGCATCGGGATGGATGGGTCGCTGCTGGTGGACGAACTCCTGGACATTGCGGGAGTGGCCGCGGACGCGCCGGGGAGGTCGGATCTGGCCGATGCGGCGTCGAGCGGGCACACCGAGGCCTACCTCCGGCGTGCCGAGTCGCTGACCATCCTGCCCGGCGGCCGCGAAGTCGTGGTGCGTGCCAAAGAACTCGGATACGTTGTGGTCCTTGCGACCTCAGCGCCCGAGGACGAGTTGCAGATCTTGCGAGATCTTCTCGATGTCGAGGACCACATCGATGCGGTGACCTCCGGGGAAGACGTGGAGACCGCCAAACCTGACGCGACCGTGGTGAAGATCGCGGTGGAGCGCGCCGGGGTGAGCGCCTCGAATGCGGTCATGGTCGGTGATGCCACCTGGGATGCCATCGCGGCAACAAAGGTGGGGGTTCGTTCGGTGGCCGTGCTGACCGGCGGCATCGGCGGTGATGCCCTCCGTGGTGCCGGCGCCAAGCGGGTGTTCCAGGACGCGCGCCATCTCGCGGACGACCTCGCCAAGACCGTCGATGGGTTGTGTGCCTCGCCCGGAAGCCGGCGTTAGGCGTTGCGGTAACGCTCGGCAACCCGAAGGTGGTACTCGGCGAGTGACACACATTCGTCGCGCAATTCGGTGGGCGCCAGAACCGTGAAGTCGGCGTCGAACGCGTACAGCCACCGCGCGATCGACGCGACAGACTGGCCGTAGAGCTGTACCTCGCAGCTGTCGGCGTCGCCGGATTCCACCACGCCCCACTCGGCGTCGACCATGTCGGCCACCTTTTCGACGGGACTGTGGATCTGCACCCGCGCATTGGCCTGGCGGTACACGGACCCCAGGCTGCGCGCGATGAATGCCGCGGCGCCGCCTTCGGGCAGTGGCCGAGGTGAAAAGCGCGGGCCCGTCGGTATTTTCGGGGTGAGACGGTCGAGGCGGAACGATCGCCAGTCATCTCGGCCGAGGTCCCACGCGAGCAGGTACCACCGCGCGCCGCTGCGAACCAGGCGGTAGGGCTCCACTTCACGCCTGCTCTCCGCGCCGTCACGGGCCTTGTAGTCGAACCGCAGTCGCTCGTGCCGGTGACAGACCGCCGCGACGTCGGCGAGAACGCCGGCATCCACCGCCACCCGGGTTCGGGTGGGGGTGGCGTCGACCTGCAGCGAATCGAGCCGGTGCCGGAGCCGCGACGGCATCACCTGACGCAACTTCGACATCGCGCGCACCGACGCCTCATCGAGGCCCGTGACCGAGTTGGCTGCGCCGGCGCCCAGACTCAGTGCCACCGCCAGCACCTCGTGATCGTCGAGGAGCAGCGGTGGCATCTCGGCTCCGGCGCCGAGCTGGTATCCGCCGCCGACTCCCACACTTGCGTCCACCGGATACCCGAGCTCGCGTAACCGGTCGATGTCGCGGCGCACGGTGCGGGTGGTGATGCCGAGCCGTTCCGCCAGATCCGCTCCCGACCAGTCTTTACGGGTCTGAAGCAGGCTCAGGAGCCGGAGTAGTCGCGCTGATGTATCCAACATGTTTTTCACCATGCCAGATATTGCGGACCGTTACTGTCCGCAATGGGTCATAGGTTCTCCTCATCGCAGTTCGCGACTCATTCCGGGAGGACAACAAAGATGACTCAGACACACGACATGCCGGCCATCGAGATGGTGGGCCTGACCAAGACCTTCAAGCAGGGCAAGAGCACCGTCGAAGCAGTCAAGGGCATCGATCTGGCCGTGAAGGAAGGGGAGCTCGTCGCATTCCTCGGGCCCAACGGGGCGGGTAAGTCCACCACATTGCGGATGATCACCACGCTGTTGCGGCCCACGTCCGGCTCGGCGTGGCTGGCCGGCCACAACATCGCCGACGAGCCCGATGCGGTCCGGCGCAAGATCGGCTACGTGGGCCAGGGCAACGGTGGCGGCAACAACCAGCGCGTGCGTGAAGAACTCATCACCCAGGGTCTGTGCTACGGATTCGGCAAATCCGAGAGTTCGCTTCGCGCAGACGAATTGATCGCGGCTCTCGACCTCACGGGGATGGAGAACCGAAAGGTGAGCACTCTCTCGGGAGGTCAGCGTCGCCGACTCGACATCGCACTTGGCATCGTGCACCGGCCTCCGGTGATCTTCCTCGATGAACCGACCACGGGCATGGATCCGCAAAGCCGGGCCAACCTGTGGACACACATCCAGCGGTTGCGCGCGGAGACCGGTGCCACGATCGTGCTGACCACGCACTACCTCGACGAGGCCGACGCGATGGCCGAGCGAGTGGTCGTCATCGACAAGGGCACGGTCATCGCCGACGACTCCGCGGCAGCGCTCAAGGACACTCTTGCCGGCGACAGCATCAGCCTCACCGCCGACTCCTCCGACGGTGCCGCAGAACTGGCCCGGATCGCCACCTCGATCGATGCGGTACGCAGCGCCGAGGTGATCGGCGAGTCCGTCGAACTGCAGGTTGTCGGTGCCGACAAGGTGCTGCCCCAGGTGATCACCGCAGCTGCGGCCAGGACAGTTGCGGTACGCAGTGCATCCTCGACGCGCCCGACCCTCGACGACGTCTTCCTCTCACTCACCGGACGAAGCCTGCGCGAAACCGCAGCCGTCTGAACACCTTTCCCTCAAACCCCCTATTTGCCAAGTCTTCAGGAGAAACCGATGACAACATCAATCATCCGCGACAGTTCCATCGTTCTGACCCGTGAATTGCGGCCGACGGTCCGGGATCCGTTCACCGTGATCTTCAGTCTCGTGCAGCCTCTGATCCTGCTTGCCCTGTTCGGCCCGCTTCTGAAAGATGTTCCGGGTGCCGGTGATTCGGGCAATGTGTGGAACTGGTTCATTCCGGGTGTGCTGGCGATGATCGCGATCTTCGGCACGTCGATGACCGGCTCCAACCTGATGGACGAGATCCACTCGGGCAGTCATGAGCGGATGCTCGTCACGCCATTGAGCCGCAGCTCGTTGCTGATCGGACGCGCGTTGAAGGAAATGGTGCCGCTCGCAGCGCAGGCCGTGATCATCTTGCTGGTCGGTCTGCCGTTGGGCTTCGACATCAACCTCGGGGAGCGGCCATCGGAATCCTCATCCTCGGTGTGTTCGGCGTCGGACTCGGAGCCCTGTCGTACACGTTGGCTCTTGCTGTGCGAGAACAGGACTGGGTGTTCTGGACGGTACAGCAGACGCTGATGTTCCCGATGTTGATCCTGTCGGGCACCATGCTCCCGCTCGATGACGCGCCGGGATGGATGAAGGTGTTGGTGAACATCAATCCGTTGCATTACGTGGTGGAGGCAGAGCGCGCGCTGTTCGTCGGCGACTTCGACACCAAGACAGTGCTATCCGGTGTGATCGCGGCCCTCATCGTGGCCGTCGGTGGAATTGCCGCAGGTGTGCGGGCGATCAGTGCGGCGTCGCGCAGCTGATCCCATCACCAGATGTGGCCTTGTCGCGCGCTAACTCCTCGGCGGAGTGCGTGACAAGGCCACAGTGTGGTTTGGATTCTCTAGGGGAGGATGGATGCGGTCTTGGCAGCCCGCATCCAATCAGGGAATTCCGAGAGCAGACGCTGGTACAGATCGTCATCGGACACCTGATCGATGTCGTCGAGAGCAAAGAAGCCGGCGTTGTCCACGACGCGGCCCTCCATGTCGTCGAGTCGTTCGAGGACTCCGTAGTTGGCCCTGCCGATCCCGACGAACTGCCAGAACACCGGAGCGCTCGACGCGGCACGCATCAGCTCGCTGATCGGTCCCTTTTTCCGGAAACCGCCGTCGGTGAAGAACAGGACAAGGACCGGCCGTCCGGGGACAACCGTGTTCAGGATTTCGTTCATGATCGGCAGTTCATCGTTCGAGGCTCCTATCGCGTCGTAGTCGATGCCCCCGTGAACACCCGACAAGTGGAGGAACTCCTCGGTCCACGACTCGACGTTTGTCACACTGATGTCGGGGACACGCGCGAAACCACGGGCGTACATGTACGGCTCCAACTGGCCGTCGTCGTCGATCTGGGTTGCCACCGCCAGCATCCGTTCGACCACCCGGTGCACCACCCGGCTGGAGTATTGCCTGGACATACTCCCCGTCTTGTCGATGACTAGGATCACCCGGGCTCGGACGCCGGTCGCGTTCTTGCTGAGCAGTACCTTGTGCACCTCACGCTTTCGCATGTCGAGCCGCTGGCGCTTTTCGAGGGATAGTTTCTCCTCGCCCGCAACAGATCTCACCGCCGGGACCTCTGGGGCGGGCGATGTGGCCGCGGGTTCGTCGTCGACCTCCACACCGTGTTCCCGAACCAGATCCGCGAAGCCGCGATCCCATCCGGCGCTGACATTGCGGATCTTCCACTCACCGCCCCGCCGATAGATCTCGCTCAACACCGCGGCACGTTCGGTACTCAACCCGGCTGCGGGTAGCTCGATCTGGAACCCGGTGCCGCTGGCAGAGGCCGCCAGAGCGGGTAGCGCCGACAGGGGAGACGGATACCCCTCGTCGCAGGCGACCGCAACGGCAACAGTGTGGACGTCGGCAGGCACCCTCGCGAGGTCGACCGTCAGGGTGGTGCCACCCGACAGCACAACCGCGCCGTCGACCGACTGCGGCTGGTTGAAGAAGATGAAATCCGAATCGGTTCGCGTCTTGTGGTTGTCGCCGAGAAGAAACGCCATCACGTCAACCGTGCCGGGCGCTGCTCCGGTGACCGCGACAGTGAGAACGCCGGAAGAGATGGTTGTGTTAGCGCCTCGCGACAGGGTGACCATGGCGCTCAGTATCGACGATGGTGCGCCGAACACGCATCTGATGTCGGCCCATCAGCCGATCCGATCCGATCCGATCCGAGGTCATGCAGCAGGTAGGCCCGCCAGAGGCTGAACGGTCTTGGCGATGCCGTAGCCGGCACTCCACGGGTAGAGCCCTGCCGAATCCGGCCAGACCAGTTGCCACGCCGACACGCTGCCGTAGACGCGGTTCGCGACGCGCAGATCCGACGTGGTGAGTGCTTCGATCGCCACCAGGTCCAGGTCGTTGTCGAAGAAACCCGACAGGCGTTCACCGGCGGTGAGTCTGCCTCCGGCTCTTGCGATGCGGTGTCCGACAGTGTTCAGGATGGATCCGGCGGTGCCCGGTTCGAGTCCGTAGATGATCAGCTCGGGGTGTGCCAGCGAGGTCAGCCCGGTGGTGTAGGCGAGCGACGGGAATCCGACCTGGACGGCCGCCCGTACCGCGGTGACCGTCCAATAGCGCTTGGCAATCGCGCGGTGGGCGAAATCGACCGGATCGGATTGCTGACGCATGGCGTCCTCCTTGGCTGTCTGGCTGGTGCAGATCGTTGTGCCGGGAGGTTAACGTCGGCCTCTGACAAGTCGGCCTTCTGACAGAGGGTTGCGTTCGAGTGCGCTCGAAGACCTAGCGTCGCCACCATGGCAAAGAACTGGATCATCACCGGCGCATCCTCGGGTATCGGACGGGCCCTCACCGAAGCGGCGTTGACAGCAGGGGACCGCGTGGTGGCCGCGATGCGACGACCCGAGCGGATCGCCGATCTGCTGACCATCTACCCCGACTCGCTGCTGGCGGTTCGCCACGACGTGCGCGACACGGGGTCTGCGGCCCACCTCGTCGCCGGCGCCGTGGAGCGGTTCGGTGCCATCGACGTGTTGGTCAACAACGGTGGAGTCGGGCAGATCGGAGCAGCCGAGGAGATCGACGACCGGCAATTGCGAGACATGCTCGACCAGCACCTGTTCGGTCCTGCGGCACTGGTGCGGGCGGTACTGCCCGGAATGCGAGAGCAGGGCAAAGGAACAATCGTGCAGATCAGCAGCCAAGGCGGACGCGTGTCATTCCCGGGTGCCGGGTCCTACTCCGCGGGCAAGTTCGCGCTCGAAGGGTGGTCTGAAGCGTTGGCCGGCGAGGTGGAACCATTCGGCATCAGAGTTCTCATCGTCGAGCCGAGCCGCTTCCGAACGGGTTTCAACGCACCCGACGTACTCAAACTCGCAACGCCATCGAAGACCTATGGCGCTCTGCTGGCTGCGGTGCGCGCCGACATGCTGGCCGTGGACGGGAAGCAGGAGGGCGATCCCGCTCGCGCGGCGGACATCATCCGGTCGTTGGTCGACGCCGAGAGCGCGCCGTTGCGTGTCCCCCTTGGACGTGAAGCGGTACGTCGGCTCGCCGCCGCCCACCGACGTGGTCTCGAGGAGCTCGACAAGATCGCCGCACTGTCCGAGAGCGCAGATTTTCCGGGTGTCCCGGAATCGGTTCGACCGGTCTAGCGTTGGATCATGGCGACCCGAGATCTGATGAGTCGAGCGCTCGAGGCGCTGCAGGGCGGCGACGAGTCGATGACCGTCGATGTGGTTCACGGCCTGGTCGACGCCGGCAACGTGGACGGCCCGCTGGGCATCGCTGACGTGGCCGAACTCCTCGGCGTGTCTGCGCACACACTTCGCTACTACGAGCGAGCCGGCCTGGTCACGGTGCCGCGAGATCTTGCCGGCCGCCGTGTCTACGACGGCGCCGCCCTTCGGCGGCTGGTCTTCATCTCCCGAATGCGCTTGTCGGGCATGCCGATGCGGGAGCTACAGCACTATGTGGAACTGGTCGACCAAGGGGAGCAGACGGTTGCCGAGCGCCTCGACATCATGGTGGAGCAGCGCAACACGATCACTCGGCGCATCCGCGAACTGGAGCTGTCGCTGGCGGCCACCGAGTACAAGATCGCGACCTACGGCGGCAACATCGGGCCATGATCACACCCTCGTGGTGCTGGTGTCACCCGGTCTGATCGTGCAGAACGCGGCCACCCGTGGCGAAGGAACGCACCTTCGGGTCGAGCCAGATGTGCGCCGGAACGCCGCCACCGAGGAGTGTCCGGGCAACTGCGGGGGACTCGCCGAGCGGGGTGTCGGCGGCAGCGATCACGATGTTGCCGTAACGACGGCCCTTGAGCATCGCAGGGTCGGCGATGATCGCGAGGTGCTCGAACAAGGTCCCCATGGTGGCAGCCTCTGATCGGGCGAGTGAAAGGTCGCGGGTGTCACCACAATTGACCATGTAGACACCGCCAGGGGCCAGCACCCGACGAACCTGAGCGGTGAACTCGGCGGTGGTCAGTGCCGGTGGGGTGACGGCGGCGGAGAAGACGTCACGAATGATCAGATCACGGCTGTTATCGGTGAGTGATTCGGTGACCTCGCGCGCGTCACCCACCCGCAGTCGGAGCAGGGGAGCCCGAGGCAGATCGAACCATTCCCGGACCAATCGAGCCAGTGTGTCGTCGATGTCGACCGCGACCTGCCGGGCCTGCGGATAGTTCGCAGCGAGATGGCGGGCCATCGAGCAGGCGCCGGCGCCGAGGTGGAGAACGCGCAGTCGGCTCGAAGCCGGCCAGCGGTCAGCGATGAGCGCGGCCATCCACTGCATGTACTCGAAGTCGAGCTGGGTGGGGTCGGAGAGGTTGATGTGAGAACTCTGCACGCCGTTGACGTTCAGTATCCAACCGTCGGTGAGGTGGTCACGAACCAGTTCACAACTGCCGGTGTCGATCGGGTACACGCCGGGCTGTGGCCCGCCGAAATCGTTGCGGGCTTTGGGTTGTCGCGATGCGCGGCCCATCAGAGGTCAGTACACATCTCGCAGATACCGCTTCTCCCGCTTGAGGGTGTTGACGTAGTCCTCCGCGGTCTCGGCATCGAACCCGCCGTGCTCGGCGACCACGTCATGAAGAGCCGAATCCACATCTTTCGCCATCTGCGAGGCGTCGCCGCACACGTAGAAGTGGGCACCGTCCTCCAGCCAGGTGAACAGGTCGGCGCCGTTCTCCCGCATCCGGTCCTGCACGTAGACCTTCTGCTCCTGGTCCCGTGAGAACGCCAGATCAAGCCGGTCGAGGACGCCGTCGCGGCGGAACTGCACGATCTCGTCCTCGTACATGAAGTCTGTTGCCCGATACTGGTCCCCGAAGAAGAGCCAGTTGCGTCCCCGAGCGGCCCTGGCCTTGCGTTCGTAAAGGAAGGAGCGGAACGGGGCAACTCCTGTACCCGGGCCCACCATGATCACCGGTACCGAGTCGTCGTCGGGCAGGCGGAACGAGCGGTTCTTCGACAAGAAGACACCGGCCGTGTCGCCCGCCTTGAGCCGGTCGGCGAGGTAGGTCGAGCACTGCCCTCGGCGGTCGCGCTGCGCCGAGCGATACCGAACCGCGGACACGGTCAGATGCACCATGCCCTTGTGAGTCAGTGGGCTCGACGAGATCGAGTACACCCGATGGGTCAGCGGTCTGAGGAGTTCGAGCAGCTCGGTCGCGGATATCTCGAGCGCGGGTTCGAGGTCGAGCAGGTCGAGGACGTCCTTGCCCCACAACCATCCTTCGAGAGCCTCCCGTTCCTCGGTGGACAGAACGTGATCGAGTTCGGCATCGCGCGACCGTTCGACCATGAAGTCGATCAGGTCGCGGGTCGGCAGAGAGATCTCGTACTCGTGTGTCAACGCGTCCACCAGGGTGAACTCGCCGGCGCGGGTGGTGATCACCTGATGCGGATCTGCCCCGATCCTGGTGATCAGCGCCGACACCAGGTGCGGATCGTTGACCGGCCGGATGCCGAGGCCGTCGCCCGCTTCGTAGTCGATGTCGCTGTCGCCGAGATCGAACACCACATGACGGACGTCTTTGGTCGAGTCAGACCCGCGCAGTGGTCGATTGGCGACAAGCGTGGCGGCATAGGGGTTCTTGCGGGTCCACGGCGACCTTTTCGGCTTGGCCGGGCGGTCTGCGGCGATCTCCTCGGCGCCGGGTATCTCCGGGGCCGACACCCCGCTGTCGAGCTCGGCGAGTGCCGCTCGGGCGGCGGCCAGAACTGCGTCGCGGTCGGCTGCGACGGCGCCATCGGTCGTCGAGCCGGCGTCGAAACCGGCCAGGAAACCCGACAACCACAATCGCTGGTCGCCGGTATGGTCAAGGTCGTCTGGCAGGTTGGTAGTTCTCATCAGCTCACCATTGTTCGTGATGTCGGAAGCAGTGCCCCGGGTGGGCCGGGCACCGCTGCGTCGTTGAAGCGGCACCAAGCAGGATGAGGGTACCCTCACTTGCTCTCGTCGCTGGGCGCGCCTCACCAAGTCCTAGGATGAGCACACCATGGTGACTGCTGGCTGGGACCGCGCCCTCGGGCTGACCGCGGGATATCTCCTCGACCGCATCTTCGGCGACCCGACGCGCTATCACCCCGTGGCCGGCATGGGTATCGCAGCGGGAAGGCTCGAGGGCGTCCTGTATCGCGACTCACGTTGGGCCGGAACCATGTTCACCCTCACGTGCGTGGGAGTGGTCACCGGTGCGGGCGTGATGGGCCGCCGCAGCGGGGTGCTGCCGACGGCGCTGATCACCTGGGCGACCTTGGGTGGCACCTCCCTGACGTCGGTGGGCGAGCGTCTGGCCGACTCGCTGGCGTCCGACGACCTCGAAGGCGCCCGCGCGTTGATACCCAGTCTGTGCGGGCGTGACCCGAACAGTCTCGACGCAGACGGGATGGCACGCGCCGCGCTCGAGTCCGTCGCCGAGAACACCTCGGATGCAGCAGTGGGTCCGCTGGTCTGGGGAGCGATCGCCGGGATCCCGGGACTGCTGGCGTACCGGATGATCAACACGCTCGATGCGATGGTCGGATATCGCAACAGCAGGTATACCAACTTCGGCTGGGCAAGCGCTCGACTCGACGACGTGGCGAACTTCCTGCCCGCCCGCCTGACCGCCCTCCTGGTGGTGGCGCTCGGCGACGACCAGGCCGGGGCGGCCACTGCTGTGCGTCGGGACGCATCGGCACACCCCAGTCCCAATGCGGGTGTGGTCGAGGCCTCGTTCGCGGGAGCACTCGGCGTGGAGCTCGGCGGTGTCACGGTCTACCGGCACCGGACCGAGATTCGCCCGACGCTGGGCGACGGTCGCGCTCCCACCGGCCGCGACCTGTACCGCGCCGCGGCGTTGTCCCGGCGGGTGCAGATCGGCGCCTTAGCGACCGTAGCGGTCGGACAGCTTGTCGTCCGGCGCGCTCGTCGGTCCTGAGCCGATCGGCCCACGCGCCTCCGAATGGACCACTGTGCCGGTGGACGACGCGGCCAGTGCCTCCCGCGTCCGGCGGCCCCGCTCGCGTGGCTTCTTGGGTATCGGGGCGCCGGTCTTCGCAGCTTTCCGCTGCTTGACCTCCGACCACACGAAGTAGCCCAGCCCCAACGGCGCCATCACGCCGAAGGCAAGCCATTGCAACCCATAGGAGAGGTACGGGCCTGAATCGAGCTGCGGGAGATCGATGACGCCGAGTCCACCGGGCTGGTCGTCGGTCAGCTGGAGGTATCCGGCGGCCAAAGGCACGTCGACGGCACGGCCGAGGACCACCGGGTCGATGGAATAGACCTGTGTGGCCCCGGCCTCGGTGCGCGGCTCACGCCCCGGACTGGTTCCCTCCGCCGCACGGATGCGGGCGACCAGCGTGACCTGCTCGGACGGCGGCGAGATGATCGGAGGCAAGGCCGTGCCCTGAACAGGCTTCACGTATCCGCGGTTGACCAGGTAGGTGTCGCCGGAGTTCGCCGCGAACGGGGTGAGCACCTCGTAGGCGGGCGACCCTTCGATGGAGCGCAGCCGTACCACCGCCTGCTTGTCCGGCAGGTACCTGCCGGTGACCGAGACACGGCTCCATTCGGCGTCCTCGACCGGGCGACCATCTTGATAGAGGTCTCCGATCGGAACGGGCTGGGACGACTCGGCTCGTTCGATGAGGTCGTTCTGATGCTCGGTGCGTGAGTTCTTACCCAATTGCCACGGGGCCAGCACCCAGAAGCACGCGACGGCGAACGCGATCACCACGATGGCAAGCGCGATCCATCCGGGACGCAGGAAGTTTCGCAGGACACGCACATCACCACGGTACCGAGTCCACCCACCAGGTCCGACACGGTGTCGCGTCCGATTCCCAGATCGGCCATGTCCGACGCGGCCGGACCAGCGACTACGCTCAACGCAGTGGGACGGTGCAAAAACTGCGGTCCGCCCGGCGACGGGCCGGCATCACGCCGTCATCATCACCACGAGGGGAGCGTCACCCATGCGCGATCTGGTCTGCCGTAAGTGTGGTCAGCGACTGTCGTTCGAGAACACGTTGTGCCTGAACTGCAAGAGCCCGCTCGGATTCCACATGCCGACCCGCACCATGTACGTCCTCGACGACGAGGCGACCACCGAACTCGACGGACAAAAGCTGGTGCGATGCACCAACTTCGCACTCATCTCCTGCAACTGGGTCATCCCCGAAGTCGAACCCGGCGCGAAAACACCTGCAGGCGAACCGAATCCGTCGACTCTGTGCGAGTCATGCCGGCTCACCCGAACGCGGCCCGCCGACACCGACACCACCGCGATGGAGGCGTTCGGGGTTGCCGAGACCAACAAACGCCGGGTGATCCTCGAACTGGACGAATTGGGGCTTCCCATCCGGGGCCGCGACGTGGACCCCGACACGGGCCTCGCGTTCGATCTGCTGTCCAGCGCCGAGAACCCGGTCATCACCGGCCACGCCAGCGGGGTGGTGACCCTCGACCTCGCAGAGGGCGACGATGTGCACCGCGAGCAGTTGCGGGTGTCGATGGACGAGCCCTATCGCACCCTGATCGGACACTTCCGTCACGAGATCGGGCACTACTACCAAATGGTCCTGGTCGGCTCAGGCGAACACCGGGCACGGTTCGAGGAACTGTTCGGAGACCCGGACGAGGACTACCAGGCCGCACTCGACCGCCATTACGGCGAGGGACCCCCGACGAACTGGCGCCGCAACTACGTCTCCTCCTACGCCACGATGCACCCCGCCGAGGACTGGGCGGAGACGTTCGCGCACTACCTGCACATCCGCGACACCCTCGACACCGCTGCTGCATTCGCGATGGCGCCGGCAGGAGCCACCCTCGACAGCGTGTTGCTCGGCGATGTGGGATTCGACCAGATCATCGACCTGTGGCTCCCGCTGACGTGGGCGCTCAACCAGATCAACCGATCGATGGGGCATCAGGATCTGTACCCGTTTGTACTCCCGCAACAGGTGTTGTCGAAAATGCGCTTCATCCACGGACTGATCGCACCGGCCGTGCTCTGACCGCGGGGGTCCGGGTCAGTGGCGTTCGCGCACCCACGCCAGGAGCCCCGGGACGGCGGCCTCGATCTGCTGACGAACGGTGGCGAAACCGTCGTCCGATCCGTAGTACGGGTCGGCGACATCCGGCCCATCGGCGTCGGGGTCGAAGCTGCGCAACAGCCGTGCTCGTTCGCCGACGCCCTGTTCCTGCAGCGCACGCAGATGCCCGCTGTCCATCGCCAGCAACAAGTCTGCTCCGAGGTGCTCGGGTCCGATCTGGGCTGCGGTGTGGTCGTCGTCGTACCCGGCCGAGGTCAATTCGGTACGGGCCCTGAGGTCGGCGGGATCGCCGACATGCCAGTGGCCCGTACCGCAACTGGTCACCCGGACCTGCTCCGCGAGCCCGGCCTCGTCGAGCGCATGCCGGAAGATGTTCTGCCCCATGGGTGAGCGGCAGATGTTCCCGGTGCAGACGAAGGTGACGTGCAGGCGTTCAGGCATGGAGCAACCCGCGGAGCTGGTCCACCGATTCCACAGCCCACGCCGCGTCGGTGTGCTCGTCGGACACCGCATATCCCCACCGCACGAACACTGCGGGAATGCCGAACTCGGCCGAACCGTGGACGTCATGCGAACGGTCGCCGATCATCACCACAGCGTGATCGGAGACGTCGGTGATGCCCAGGGAGGCCAGTGCGTGCCCGATCACGTCGGATTTGCTGCGGCGTGAACCGTCATCGGATGCCCCCGCGATGTACTCGAAGTGCTTGTCGAGCCCGAAGTGCTCGAGGATCCGCCGGGCGGTGGCCTGATTCTTGGAGGTCGCCACCGCGAGCCTGCGGCCGGACGCGGACAGGTCGGCGAGGAGTCCGTCCATACCGTCGAACACCGAGTTCTCCAGCCAGCCGACGCTGACGTACCGCTCGCGGTACGCCTTCATCGCGGCATCGACGGTGGGTTCATCGAGGTCGAGCCGCCGAAGGCTGTCGATCATCGGTGGCCCCGCGATCCCGGCCACCACCGACTCATCGGGTTGAGGTGCGCCCACGGTGTCGAGGGCATGGCGGAAACTCTTCTCGATTCCTGCGAACGAATCGGTGATGGTGCCGTCGAGGTCGAACAGGAGCACCGTCGACGCGGCGGCCGGGTCGGGTAGATCGGCGGGGTCGGGGAGGCTGGTGTCGATGCGCGAACTCACCAGTCCATCCTGCCCGTAGGCTCGACAACTGTGAAATCGCCGAGCGTACCGACCGGGGGAGAACACCGAGTTCCTGCGGGGCAGCTGCTCACGGACCTTGCTCGTCACGGCGACCGTGACGCCGAGCCCGGACTCGTCGACTTCGCGGTCAACGTGCGCGGCACCACCCCCGACTTCCTACTGCGAGCGCTGAACGCCCGCATCGGTGACCTCGCCCGCTATCCCGGGGTCGACGATGAGCGACGGGCCGTGGAGGCCATCGCCAGGCATCACCGCCGCGACCCGTCCGAGGTCTTGTTGCTGGCCGGGGCTGCCGAGGGTTTCGCGCTGCTTCCGCAGTTGCAGCCCCGGCTGGCGGCTCTTCTGCAACCCTCGTTCACCGAACCCGAGCGCGCCTTGCGCTCAGCGGACGTCGCGATCGAGCAGGTGGTGCTCCCGCCGCCATGGAACCTCGACCCCGATCTCGTGCCCGAGTCCGCCGACCTGGTGGTGCTGGGCAACCCCACCAATCCCACGTCCGTGCTCCACCCCCGCGCCGCGATCGACGCCCTGCGACGTCCCGGTCGCGTCGTCGTGGTGGATGAGGCGTTCGCCGACATCGTGCCCGGGGAGCCGGAGAGCCTCGCGGGTGATCGTCTCGACGGTGTGGTGGTTCTGCGGAGCATCACGAAGACATTTGCACTCGCGGGGCTGCGCGCCGGTTACCTCCTGGGCGACCCCTTGTTGCTGCGCCGGCTGGCCCGGGCCCGACCGCACTGGCCACTGGGGACGTTGCAGCTGGTCGCGCTCGAAGTGTGTGCGGGCCCCGAGGGTGCTGCGTACGCGGCGGCGCAGGCTGCCGAGGTACAGGCGCATCGCGCCTCGATGATCGCGGCACTGCGGGGAGCAGGTGTCGAGGTGATGGGACGACCTTCGGCTTCGTTTGTCACGATCGCGGTCCCGAACGGCACTGCGTTCAAAGAACGGCTGCGCGATCATGGTTATGCGGTGCGCAGCTGCGCCAACTTCGTCGGGATGGGGCCGGACATGCTCCGGCTCGCGGTCCGCGACGAGAGCATTGTCTCCGGGTTGATCGATGCGATCGGAAAGGTGGGCTGATGACCGGCCTTGCAGACGTGATCGAAGTACTCGAACGGGCATACCCGGTACGGCTCGCCGAGGACTGGGACTCGGTGGGTCTGGTGTGTGGTGACCCCGTCGAGACGGTTGGTTCGGTGCTCTGCTGCGTGGACGTGACCGACGCGGTGGTCGACCTCGCCGTGGCCGGAGGGGTCGACCTCATCGTGGCCCACCACCCTCTGCTCCTCCGTGGCGTCGACACGGTGGGCGCCCATACCCCCAAAGGCCGGCTCATCCACCGGCTGATCCGGAACGGGTGCGCGCTGTACACCGCACACACCAACGCGGACTCAGCATCCCCGGGGGTGTCGGACGCGTTGGCCGGCGCGCTCGGGCTGATCGACCTGCGGCCGCTCGATCCGAAACCTGCTGCGGCCATGGACAAGTGGTCGGTGTTCGTTCCCGCCGCCGAAGCCGCCTCCGTACGGGAAGCGATGTTCGCTGCGGGAGCCGGCCAGATCGGGGAGTACAGCCACTGCTGCTGGAGTACGTCCGGAACCGGACAATTCCTTCCCAGCGCAGATGCGGACCCGGCGGTCGGTGCGCGCGGTGAGCTGACCCAGGTTGCCGAAGACCGTGTCGAGATGGTTGCACGCACATCGGTGCGCGCAGCCGTTCTCGGCGCGCTGCGAGCAGCCCATCCTTACGAGGAACCGGCCTTCGATCTCATCGAGATGGCCGCAGGGATCAGTGGGGAGGGACTCGGCCGGGTCGGTGAGCTCGCCGGACCGCTGACGCTGGGCGCGTTCACCAAGCTCGTCGCCGACGCCCTGCCCGTGTCGACGTCAGGGGTACGCGCCGCCGGTGATCCCGAACAGGTGGTCCGGACCGTTGCAGTCTGCGGTGGAGCGGGCGATTCGCTGCTCAGAGCCGCGCGGGCCGCCGGAGCGGACGTCTACGTGACAGGGGATCTACGCCATCACCCGGTCGACGAACATCTGCGCGGGGGTGGTCCGGCGCTCATCGACGCCGGTCACTGGAGCACCGAGTTCCCTTGGTGCGAGCAGGTTGTCGATCTCCTGGATGCCGAGCTGCCGGGGCTCTCGGCCACCGTGTTCGCCAACCCGACTGATCCGTGGACCGTTCACCGAGGGGGTCACGGCGGATGAGGGCGGCGGGAGCTGAACCGAGTGGGTCGTCGCAGACCGCGTACGGTTGCACATCCATGCATCAAACGAAAGGGCACTGGTGAAAGCAGACCCGGCCAGCCAACGACTCATGTTGGACATCGCCGACATCGATGCCGAATTGCACCGCATCGCGCATCGGCGGGCAGTCCTCCCAGAGAACGCCGAGTTGAGCAGGCTTGCCGAACAGCTGCAGACCCAGCGCGACGAGGCAATCCGCGCCCAGATCGCCGCCGAAGACCTGCTGCGGGAATCGCGCCGGCTCGACAACGAGATCAACTCGATGTCGATGCGCGAGGCCAAGGACAACCAGCAGTTGGCGGCAGGCAATCTGCCTGCCAAGGCACTGACCGAACTCGAGCACGAGGTCGCCGGGCTGATCCGTCGACGGTCCAATCTCGAGGACGAGATGCTCGAGGTGATGGAGCAGCAGGAAGCGGTCAGCGCGGACGAGCAGCGCGCATCGGCGATGACGGCCCACACCCAACGGCTGATCGACGACGCCACGGCCCGCCGCGAGGTCGCGTTGGCCGAGATCGCGGAGACAGAGGCTGCCGCGCAGACCAAGCGTGACGCGATGCTCGAACACGCCGACGCCGATCTCATGGCGATCTACGACCGGCAGACGAAAGCTGGAAGGGTCGGAGCCGGCTTGCTCCGGGCCGGCCGATGCGGCGGATGCCGCATGGAGTTCGACCGCGGTCTGCTCGGCCGCATCGCCGCCACCCCGGCCGACGAGGTCGTCCGATGCGACGAGTGTGGCGCAATCCTGGTACGCACCAACGAATCCGGTCTGACCCGGCAATGACCGCGGCGTCTGTGCGCTCGACGACATCGCACGCGACGACAGTGCACCGTCGGCACGAAGGGTGAGGGACCGGTGAAGGTGATAGCGGAGGCAGACGGGGGCTCACGCGGCAACCCCGGTCCGGCCGGTTACGGGGCGGTGGTGTTCGACGCCGACCACTCTGCGGTTCTCGCGGAACGCAAAGAGGCGCTCGGGGTGACCACCAACAACGTGGCCGAATACCGGGGTCTCATCGCGGCGCTCACAGCTGCTGCCGAGCTCGGGGCCGCTGACGTCACGATGCGGATGGATTCCAAACTTGTTGTCGAGCAGATGTCGGGCCGCTGGAAGATCAAGCATCCGGACATGATCCCGCTGGCTCGCGAGGCCAAGAGATTGACCGAACGGTTCGACAACGTCGAGTTCGTCTGGATACCGCGCAACCAGAACGGGCACGCAGATCGACTGGCGAATGAAGCGATGGACGCCGCTGCAGGTCTGACGCCTGCCGCGTCGCCTGCATCCGACACCGACACCGACACCGGCACAACGGAAAAAGCGCCGGCGACGTCGCCGGGGTGGACAGGCGCGCGCGGCGCTCCCACACGTCTGTTGCTGTTGCGGCACGGCCAGACAGCGCTGTCGGTCGAGCGTCGCTACTCGGGTAGGGGTAACCCTGAACTGACCGAATTGGGCCGCGAACAAGCAGCACTGGCCGCCAAGCGGCTGGCCTCGCGGACCCCCTCGGACGTCAGTGCTGTGATCAGCTCTCCGTTGGGCCGGGCCAGGGAGACCGCCGAATCAGCCGCCACCGCATTGGGTTTGCCGGTCACGGTGCACGACGGTCTGATCGAGACCGACTTCGGGGCGTGGGAGGGTCTGACGTTCCGAGAGGCCGCAGAGCGCGATCCCGAGCTCTTCAAGACCTGGCTCGGTGACACCAGCGTCGCTCCGCCCGGGGGCGAGAGTTTCGACACCGTCACCGAACGAGTGCTGCAGGCGCGGTCAGAGATCGTCGCAGACAACGGGTCGTCGACTGTTCTGGTGGTATCCCATGTGACACCCATCAAGGTGTTGCTGCGTTCAGCGCTCGATGTGGGTCCGTCGATTCTCTATCGACTGCACCTGGATCTGGCATCGTTGAGCCTCGCCGAGTTCTATCCCGACGGCGGTGCGTCGGTGCGACTGGTGAACGACACCAACCACCTCGGCGAGATCTGACTCAACTGGCCTTGCGGCGACGTTGCTTCTCCGCCGGCATCCGGTCGGCCTGATCGAATCCGGGGCGGTTGCTGCCCACGAAGGCGAAGAGCCACGAGGCGATGGCCGCGAACCGGTTACGGAACCCCACCAGGTAGAACAGGTGCACTGCCAGCCACGTCAGCCAGGCGATGAAGCCGCCGAACCGGATTCGCTCGTTGATGGCCACCACCGCGCTGAAGCGGTTGATCACCGACATGCTGCCCTTGTCGAAGTATTGGAACGGGGTGCCCGGCTGCTTCTTTCGGCTGATGATGTCCGCAGCGTGGCGCGCCTCCTGCATGGCGACCGGGCTCTGACCGGGGTAGCCGTTCAACGACGTCATGTCGCCGATGGCGAATACGTTCGCGTAGCCACCGACCGTCAGGTCGGGGTTGATCAACAGCCTGCCGGCGCGGTCGATCGCGCTTCCGGTGACCTCGGCGAGTACGCCCGCGAAGGCGCTTGCCTGCACTCCGGCCGACCACACGATGGTGTCGGCTGCGATGCGGCGCGTTGCCGCCCCGTCGCCGATCTTGACGGTGACGCCTTCTGAATCCATCTCGGTGACAAAGGCGTTCAGTACCACCTCGACACCGCCACGTTCCAGGGCCTTCTGCGCGTAGGCGGACAGCGAACCCCCGTACACGGGGAGCGCGGCCCCCGCGCCCTCGACGAGGTAGACCGAGACGTCGTCGAGCTTGTAATAGCGCGTGGCCAATTCGCGAATCTGGCCGGCCACCTCCACGCCGGTGGGGCCGGCGCCCACCACCACGAAGCTGAGCAACCTGCGACGCAGGTCCGGATCGTCCGTGCGCGCGGCCTCCTCGAAGCAGCGTCGGATCTGTGCGCGAAGACGGGTGGCATCGTCGATCGTCTTGAGCGCAAAGGAATATCGTGCGAACTCGTCACGACCGAAGTACGACTGGGTGGCACCTGTGGCCGCGATCAGATAGCGGAACCGGACGGTCTGGGCTGCGCCCTCTCCGCGGAATGTGAGGAGCCCGGCATCGGGATCCACCGCGGTCACCGTTCCCAGCCGCACCTCGATGTTCTTGTGGCGACGGAGGATGCCGGCCACGTCCGGGGCGATCTCCTCGCTGTTCAGGACGCCGGTGGCAACCTGGTAGAGCAACGGCTGGAACAGGTGCTCGGGAGTGCTCGAGACGAGGACCACCCGCAGACCCGACTTGGCGAGCCGCTGCGCTGCGGTGAGCCCACCGAAACCCGATCCGACAATGGCGACGTCGGCGTCGAGTTGCTGATTCGTGCTGGTCGTTGCGAAAGGTGCGTCCATGATCCTTTTATCTCCTGGGTGCGACATCTGCCAAGTACAGCGTCGACTCATCAAGGACTAATCCCTCTTCAGCCACTGATCAAACGAATTCTAAAGATAGGACTTATCGCGATTCGGCATATATGCTGCTCACATGGAGCTTCGCCAGTTGACGTATTTCGTGGCTGTCGCCGAGGAGCTGAGCTTCAGCCGGGCGGCGCAGCGCTGCTTCATCTCGCAGTCGGCAATCAGCCATCAAGTTGCCCGGCTCGAGCACGAGCTCGGGTCCAAGTTGATCGAACGGTCCACCCGGGCCGTGCGGCTGACCGAGCTGGGCGCGCAGGTACTCCCGCTCGCCAGGCAGATGCTGGGCATCGAATCGATGATCACGGCCGCGGCTCGGGCGCCCGGTGGCCGCGTACGGATGGCGGCGAACATGTCGTTCGCTCAGCAGTCGCTGGCCGCGATAGCGCAACTGCGCACCGAGCATCTCGATGTCGAGATCGAGTTCATCATCAAGAGTTTCGATCAGCGCATCGAGGCGGTGCTCGGTGGCGACGTCGACCTCGCGTTGATCCGAGGCGACATCGAACGCCCGGGCCTGGCGGTGCAGCGACTGTGGGTGGACGATCTGGTGGTGGCGATGTCGGATCGGCATCCGCTCGCGGGCACCGGTGACGTTCCGTTGTCCGAACTGGGCGCCTATCCGCTGTTGTTGCCGCCTGCGCGCGATCAGGTGTTGTTGCACAACGTGATCCGGGATGCGTTCGACCGGCACGGACTGGATCGCCCTCGTCAGGCGCCGCCGTTGCCGGTGGATCACACGGCCACCATGGAGCTGCTGAACCACCCCGACGAATGGACGGTGCTGTACGAACGGATGCCGCTGGCGGGTATCGCCTTCACGCGGGACCGCGAACGCGCACTGAGGGTTCCGGTGTCTGCTGTTGTTCGTTCACCCGGTGCGCATTCGGAGATCGTGGACGATCTGATCGCGACGCTGCAGGCCGTACACAAGCGGACCGAAGCGTAGCGGGAGCTCGACCAGGCTTCAGGTCACCAGCCAGAGTGCCACCACGGAGGCGACGAGGGCGGCGGGAACGGTGAGCAGGCCGACTGTGGTGAATTCCTTGACCGTCACGGATTGACCGCCGACCCGGACGAGCTTCAGCCACAACATGTTCGCCAACGATCCGAGATAGGTGAGCGTCGGGCCGATGTTGACGCCGAGCAACATGGCGAGCACCAGCGGAGTCGGGCATCCGGCACCGAGCGCGGCGAGCATCAGCAGGGTTGCGGGAATGTTGTTGATCACGTTGGCGATCACTGCTGACACGGCTGCGACAAGCAGCAGGTCGAGCAGGCCGGTTCCGTTTGGGAGGAACTCGGCGAGCCGGGAGCCCAGTGCGCCGTCGGCGATCCCGACGACAAGCACACCGAGGGCAAACACGAAGGCGAGGAATCCTGCGTTTGCCGACCGCGCGATCTCGACCACGGAGGTGCTGCGTGCGCGAATTGCCAACGCCGCCATCACCGTGGCACCGAGGACGGCAAACCACACCGGTTCGATACCGATCACCGAACTCAGCCCGAACAGCAACAGTGTGGCGGCGAGTACGGCCAGGGCTGCTGCGGGGGCGGGACCGGGTTCCTCGGTGTGTTCTGGACGCGGGAGGGTCTCCAGGTCGTCACGGAAGTACCAGCAGAACAGTATGTATTCGACTGTCACGATCACCAGCCACGGCAGCGCCATCAGCAAGGTGAACTCGACGAAACCCAGGCCTGTCGCGGCAAATGCCAGCAGGTTGGTCAGGTTCGACACCGGCATCAGCGTCGATGCCGAGTTCGCCAGGGTGAGAGAGGCGTAGCTGTACGGACGTGCGGCCACCTGTAGCGTCCGGGTCATCGACAGGAGGACGGGCGTCAGCAACAACACGGTTGCGTCGAGGCTCAGGGCGGCAGTGGTGAGGGCGCCGGCCACGAAGACGAAACCGAGGAGCCGGTACTTCGGCGCCGGCGTGCCTGCGGCCGGAACCGATCGGCGCGCGATGGTCCTGGCGAGCCAGGTGAAGATCCCCAGTGCGGCACACGCGTGCGACAGCACGAGCAGGGCCGCCAGGAACAGGACGGTCGGTGACAGGGTTCGGATCTCGGCCCAGGCCCGATCAGGTGCCACTGCGCCGATCGCGATCGCGAGTCCGGCCGCCGGAACTGCGGCTGCGGCCTCGGGTAGCCCTCGCGGCCGCCAGACAGCAATCCCCAGCGTCGCGACCAAGAGCACCAGAGCCGCAACATCCACGCGATGATTGTTCCCTGCGCCCGGTCGGGTGGACCAATCGGACAGGAGGGAACGTACAGTGATGGAGCGAACGAGTCGGCCGGGCGGCCGCGATCGCGGGAACAGTTGCCTCAGCGACCTGCCCGCGGTCGAGGAAAGTCCGGACTCCACAGAGCAGGGTGGTTGCCAACAGCAACCCGAGGTGACTCGCGGGACAGTGCCACAGAAAACAGACCGCCGGCGAAAGCCGGTGAGGGTGAAACGGTGCGGTAAGAGCGCACCAGCATCACGGGTGACCGTGATGGCTCGGTAAACCCCACCCGGAGCAAGGTCGAAGGTCGCATCAGGCAACTGGTGCGGCTGCGCAGGTGTTCGAGGGCGGCTCGCCCGAGCCTGCGGGTGGACCGCTCGAGGTACCCGGCGACGGTGTACCCAGATGGATGGCCGCCATCGGCGACCGCAAGGTCGCCGGTACAGGATCCGGCTTACAGGCCGGCTCGTTCGCCCACATCCGAATGTTTGCCCCGACAAGCCGTTGCCGGGGGAGCCCGCCGTTAGTCTTGGGCGGTGCAACGCAGACTCCGCGCAGCGGACATAGACTTCGGCGCCATCCGGACCGACCTGGGCTTGTCCGAGGACTTCGGCGCCGCCGCACAGGAACAGGCGCAGAACGCAACCGACCGGCTCGCCGATTCCCGCGCCGACCGCACCGACCTCCCACTGGTCACCATCGACCCGCCCGGTTCGGTTGACCTCGATCAGGCGGTCCACATCATTTCCGACGGTGACGGCTTCGTAGTGCACTACGCCATCGCAGACGTCGCCGCGCTCGTCCCTCCCGAGGGGCCGTTGGATCAGGAGACGCGCCGGCGAGGGCAGACCGTCTACTTCCCCGACGGGAACGTGCCGTTGCATCCTCGGCCGCTCTCGGAGAACATCGGGTCGTTGCTGCCCGATCAGACGCGGCCCGCGGTGCTGTGGCGGATCACCGTGGACTCCGCTGGGGAGCCGACGTCGGTGGACGTGCACCGGGCGTCAGTGCGTTCGGTGGCTCGGTTGGACTACGCAACGGTGCAGAGCGACGCAGACACAGGTCGTCTGCACCCGTCGATCGCGGCGCTGCCCGCCTTCGGTGAACTTCGCAGCAGACTTTCGATCAGCCGCGGTGCCATCGAATTGGGGTTGCCTGAACAAGAGGTCGTCCGCGAGCCCGGGGGCGGCTGGCAGCTGGTGGTGCAACCCCGCACCCGCGCCGACATGTGGAACTCGCAGGTGTCGCTGCTCACCGGGATGTGCGCCGGCCAGATGATGCTCGACGCCAAGACCGGGCTCCTGCGGACCCTGCCCGATGCCCGTCCGGAAGACGTGGACAAACTGCGTGCATCCGCCTCTGCTCTGGATGTGCCCTGGGCGCAGGGTGTTTCGGCGGGCGCCTTCTTGGCCGGGCTCGATCCGGCCGCTCCGAGCACCCTGGCACTGATGTGGGATGCGACCACTCTTCTGCGTGGCAGTGATTATCTGGCGATGTTGGGAGAGATCCCGCCGGACGCGGTCACCGACCACGGCGGTATCGCCGGTGTGTACGCGCATGTGACGGCACCGCTGCGCCGGCTTGCCGATCGTTTCGCGACAGAGGTGTGCCTGGCGCTCGCGTCGGGGGAGTCGATTCCTCCATGGGTTCGCACGGCGCTGCCGACTCTTCCCGATGTGATGCGGAGTTCGAGTTCGGTTGCCGGCAAGGCCGACCGGGCCGGCCTCGATCTCGCCGAGGCGATGCTGTTGTCGAGCCGGGTGGGCGAGAGTTTCACTGCCACAGTCCTGCACGGGAAGCGGGGTAACCGTCACGCTCAGGTCTTCATCTCTGACCCAGCGGTGTTCGGCAGCTGTCTCGGCGACCCGCCGGAAGGCACTCGGATCCAGGTGAGGCTGACCGAGGCCGACCCTCACGAACCGACGGTGGTGTTCACCGCCGTGCCGTGATGGTCGGCCACGCGATCACCGAGCCGAGCGGATCTTGTCGTACTCGGCGAGCGCAGCCTTGGCCGCGAACTCCTCACGTGCGTCGAGGCGTCCGTAGACAAAGGCATCAGCCGGGGTGATGCCGGATGCGGATGCCAGCGATGCGAGGTGCTCGCGACTGACTTCTGCATCGTGGAAATCGCCCAGCACGCTCTGTTCACCCTTGGCGACCTTTGCGACCTTGCGGTGTTTGTTGCTCTGCAGTTGCTCACCCGATTCGGCGCTGTACCGCAATTGCTTTGCGCGTTTGCGGATGGTGTGGAGTTGCTCCACCCATTCAGGTGTGCCGTCGGTGAGTTCCTCGAGTTTGCGTTGAGCCTTCTCGACACGCTTGGCGCTGCGTTTGATCGCGTGGTCGAGCGCGTCGGCGGCGGTGAGTTCTGCATCCTCGCCGGCTTCCGGCTCGGCGATGGTGCGGTCGAGCTCTTCGAGCAGCTCGAAATAGCGCTTCGAGCGCAGGAAGTCGATGGCCAGTTCGAGTGCGATGCGGTGCGTTTCGCGCTGGTCATCGATCAGTGCGGTGACGATCGACTCCGATGCCTTTTCGTTCTCGAGCAGGTGTTCGTTGCGTTCGAGTTGTACCTCGGCGTCCCGGGCTTCGCCGAGAACTGCTGCGAGATGCTTCAGCTCGCCGCCCAGATGTTCGGCCGTGTCAGCGGACAGCACATGCGGGAACGACTGCAGCACGCTACGCGCTCGTCTGGTTGCCACCCGCATCTGATGCACAGAATCGGGCGCATTCTCGCGGACGAGGGGATCCTGAGCGATCAGGTGGTCGCGGTGCTCGGCCAGCTCCGAGATGACGAGCTCGAGAGCGCTGGGCTTTTTCCCGATGGAGTGGGCCTTGCCCGTGGGGGTCGGCCCGATCGTCCTGGCCAACTTCGATGCACTGGACGCGGTGCGGGCTCCATTGGCGCGCAACAACTTGTCGGCTTTCTTGAGCAGCTTCTCGTTGCCGTTGACCAGTTCGAGTTCCCACTCGTTCCAGCTCTGGGCATGTCCGCCGGGAAGCAACGACTGGGCGGTCACGTTGTCGTCGCAGAGGACGGCCAGCACGTTGTCGTCCACGTCGCGCAGTTCGGTGATGTGCCGCACGGTGGCGATCGTCGCGATGGGGATCAGGCGCCGACCTCGGACGTGAACACCGACCTGGTCGGCCAATGCGTGGGGCACCACGGCCGCGAAATGGTCGGTCTGCGTTTCGGTGCTGGCGTCGGTCACCGCGTCCAGCGGGGCGTGTAGCTCGCGGCGGCCATTGCTGTTCGCGGGGGCGGGACGCTTGAGATGCCAGCCCTCGTCGTGTCCTCCGGCCCGTCTGCGCAAGGTGATCTTGTTGCTGGCCAGATCGAGAGCTTCGGTGTCGTAGTAGGTTGCGTCCAAATGCTCGACCACCGGCCCGGACACCGAATGCACCACGTCGAGAGTGGTCAGATCGGGTACGGACGCTCCGGCATTCAGGTCGTACTTGAGTTCGACTTCCAGAACCTCGTCGGCGCTCACCGGGTTCTTCCCTTCTGTTGGTCGAGACCGGCAAAGCGGTCGGTTGCTTCGATCAGGTGGTGGCGGATACCCGTTTCGAACGAGGCATGCCCGGCATCGTCCACCATATGCAACTCGGCCGCAGGCCATGCGCGGTGAAGGTCCCAGGCGCTTCGTGCCGGGCACACCACGTCGTAGCGACCCTGGACGATCACACCCGGAATGTGTGCGATCCGATGTGCGTCGCGCAGCAGTTGCCCCTCGTCGAGGAAACCCCGGTGCGTGAAGTAATGGTTTTCGATTCCGGCGAAAGCGAGTGCATAGCGTTCGGAGTCGCCGTCCTCGTCTGCGTCGGCGCGCTGAGGAAGTAGGTAGCTGGTCGATTTCTCCCACGTCGTCCACGCCACTGCGGCCCGCACCGCTGCGGTGCGATCGTCGCCCGTCAACAGCCGGTGGTAGGCCTCGACGAGGTCGCCGTCGCGGTCCGACTCGGGAATCGGCTCGAGGTACGACTCCCACAGATCCGGGTAGATGTTGGCGGCACCGCCGTTGTAGTACCAGTCGATCTCGCTGCGGCGCAGCAGGAATATCCCACGGAGTACCAGCTCTGTGACCCGCTCCGGATGCCGCTGTGCGTAGGCGAGGCCCAGCGTCGACCCCCAGGAACCGCCGAACACCTGCCACCGGTCGATCGCCAACTCCGTACGCAACTTCTCCATGTCGGCGATCAGGTGGGCGGTGGTGTTGACGGACAAGTCGGCGCCGTCGGCGATGTGCGGCCGGGACTGCCCACATCCCCGTTGGTCGAACAAGACGATCCGATAGGCGTCGGGGTGGAAGAACTGTCGCTGATTGGGAGACGTACCGCCGCCCGGACCGCCGTGGACGAACACCACGGGTTTGCCGCCCGGGTTGCCGCTCTGCTCCCAGTAGATCTGTTGCCCGTCACCGACATCGAGATGTCCGGAGGCGTACGGCTCGATGGCCGGATAGAAATCGCGCATCCGACCACTATGCCGGTCCGCCCGCGGACGGGCCTGCATTTGCGGCCGACCGAGCTGAAAGCCCTAGTAGCTGTGCTCCGGTCCGGGGAACTGTCCGCGACGCACCTCGTCCGCGTACTGCTCTGCGGCACGGCGCAATTCGCCGCCGACGTCTGCGTAGCGCTTGACGAACCGGGCGGTCTTGCCGTGCGTGAAGCCGGCCATGTCCTGCCATACGAGGACCTGTGCGTCGGTTTCGTTGCCGGCCCCGATGCCCACGGTGGGAATGGTGAGTTTGCGGCTGATCTGTCCCGCGAGGTCGGCGGGGACCATCTCCATCACCACCGCGAATGCGCCGGCCTCCTGGACGGCGATGGCGTCGGCGATCAGTTGGTCGCCGGCATCACCACGGCCCTGAACGCGGAAACCGCCGAGGCCGTTGACGCTCTGGGGAGTGAAGCCGATGTGTGCCATCACCGGGATGCCTGCCGCGGTCAGTGTGGCGATCTGGTCGGCCACGCGTTCGCCGCCCTCGAGTTTGACGGCATGGGCGCCGCCTTCTTTGAAGAATCGGATCGAGGACTCCAGGGCCTGCTGCGGCCCGGCCTCGTAGCTGCCGAAGGGGAGATCGGCGACCACCAGCGCGTGCGGCGCACCCTTCACGACCCCGCGGACCAGGGGGAGCAGTTCGTCGATGCTGACGGGGATGGTGGTGTCGTAGCCGTAGACGACGTTTGCCGCGGAATCACCGACAAGTAGAACCGGGATCTGGGCATCGTCGAAGATCCGGGCACTGGAGTAGTCGTACGCGGTGAGCATCGACCACTTCTCGCCTTCAGACTTCATCTGGGCCAGGTGATGCACGCGGGTGATGCGGCGGCGGGGGAGGAGGTGGCTGCTTCGCCAGTAGTTGGTGCGGAGGGAGCAGCGCCATAAACCGAATTTTCGGACATCGTTGTCTCTTTCGTGCCTCGAGTCCCGCATCTGCGGGTACCCGGGTGGGTGGATGACCCCACCAGTGTGGCACTCCGCGGCGCCATGAGAAATGGTGTCGGCAGTGGAACTTGTCACACGGATGTGATCTCGGCGGAACCTCACCGACTTCGCAGCGGGCCTGTACGGCGTCGTTCGCGTGGCACGATGATGACGGTGAGCATGGATGAGCGGCCGACCCGGCTCGTGGACCACGGCCCGACCGGACCCGTGGATCATGGGCCGTGCCTGCCGCGACGACGCGTCACGGTAACGACGATCCTGATGGCGCTGTTGCTGACGGCCGCATGCACCGAAGGTGTGTCGGGAACACCGACCAACGCAACGTTCACCACCGGTGTGGCCCCGACCCCGGACCTCGACCGGTTCTACGGACAAGAGGTCCGCTGGGGTCCGTGCACCGACTTCGCCGACCAGGAGCTGAACGGCTATCCGGCCGACCGCAGCGACTGCGCGACCGTGTCGGTCCCGGTGGACTACTCCGACCCTGAGGGGCAGGTGGCGCAGATCGCGATGTTCCGGCTGCGGGCGTCCGGCGACAAGATCGGCTCGCTGCTGGTGAACCCGGGCGGACCGGGAGCCTCCGCGGTCGAGTTCATCGCGGCGCAGGCGGGCTTCCTCGGCGGTCTCGACGTCTCCGAACGTTTTGACCTGATCGGATTCGACCCGCGGGGCATCGGCAAGTCCACGCCCGAGATCCGTTGCCTGACCGACGAGGAACGCGACGCGGAACGGGCCGAGACCCTCGTCGACATGACGCCCGACGGCATCGCCGCGATCGAGGACCGTGCGCGGTCGTTCGCCCAGAAGTGCGCCGAACGCCTGGGTGCGGGGTACCTGGCGCACGTCGGTACCGACGACGTGGTCAAGGACATGGACGTCCTCCGTGCGGTACTCGGAGACGAGCAGTTGAACTATCTGGGCTATTCCTATGGCACCCGCATCGGCGCGACGTACGCCGAGCAGTTCCCGACCAAGGTCCGGGCCATGGTCAACGACGGAGCAGTGGATCCGTCGGCCGACCCGGTCGAGGATGCCGTCGCGCAGCGAGAAGGTTTCCAGTCGGCGTTCGATGCGTTCTCTGCCGACTGCGCCCGGTACTCCGAGTGTGCGCTCGGTCCGGACCCGTCGAAGGCCACGTCACGGTTCCAGCAGTTGACCCGGCCGCTGATCGACGCGCCGGTCCCGACGACGCAAGACCGTCGACTCACCTACGGCGACGCGATGACGGGGGTGAGTCAGGCGTTGTATTCGGACTCGCTCTGGGAACCGCTGCGTGAGGGTTTGGCGCAGCTGACCGAGGGCAGCGGGAGTACGTTGCTGCGGCTGGCGGACCTGTACGAGGGCCGCGACTCCTCGGGCGCCTACACGAACACCTTGGACACCTTCACGGTGGTGCGTTGTGTGGACGACCCGCCACTGACCGATCAGGCCCAGATCGATCGTCTCGATGTCGAATCCCGCAGGGTGGCGCCGTTTGCCGACGACGGTCGCGGAACCGGCCGGGGCGCCCGTGACGCCTGCGCGTTCTGGCCGGTCCCACCGACGAGCACACCCCATGAACTCGATGTCCCCGCCCTGCCCACCACGGTCGTCGTATCCACCACCAACGACCCGGCGACTCCCTACCAGGCGGGTGTGGAACTCGCGCGGCAACTACGCGCCCGGCTGATCACGTTCGAAGGCGATCAGCACACGGCATCATTGCAGGGCGATGACTGTGTGGATGACGCGATCACCGCATACTTCGTCGATCTCACACTCCCGGAAGAAAACCTCAAATGTTGAGATTCCAGGGTCAAATCCGCTGGATATTCTGGTTGATGCGCGCTTGTAACATCGATTTAACACCGCGCTCCTAGGCTCCGATGTCATGGATCGCCAAAAAGAATTCGTGCTCCGGACCCTTGAAGAGCGCGACATTCGTTTTGTTCGCCTCTGGTTCACGGACGTTCTCGGATATCTGAAGTCGGTCGCGATCGCGCCTGCCGAGCTCGAGGGCGCTTTTGCCGAGGGTATCGGGTTCGACGGGTCGGCCATCGAGGGCTTTTCACGGGTGTCCGAGGCCGACACGATCGCGAAGCCCGATCCGTCCACGTTCCAGATCCTGCCCTGGACCACCAGCACCGGGCGGCACCACTCCGCGCGCATGTTCTGCGACATCGTGATGCCCGACGGTGAACCGTCCTGGGCAGATTCGCGCCACGTCCTCCGTCGGCAGCTCAACAAGGCCGCCGATCAAGGATTCAGCTGCTACGTGCACCCGGAGATCGAGTTCTTCCTGCTGAAGAACCCGCCCAGTGTCGACGGGTCGATCCCGATTCCCGCCGACAGCGGTGGCTATTTCGACCAGGCAGTACACGATTCGGCACCCAACTTCAGGCGCCACGCCATCGAAGCCCTCGAGTCGATGGGCATCTCGGTGGAGTTCTCCCACCATGAGGGTGCGCCCGGACAGCAGGAGATCGACCTGCGGTACGCAGACGCCCTGTCCATGGCCGACAACGTGATGACGTTCCGTTACGTCGTCAAAGAGGTCGCGATCGGTGAGAACGTCTGGGCGACGTTCATGCCCAAGCCGTTCAGCGAGTACGCCGGCTCGGCGATGCACACCCACATGAGCCTGTTCGAGGGCGACACCAATGCCTTCCACAATCCCGATGACCCGATGCAGCTGTCGGACACCGGAAAACAGTTCATCGCCGGCATCCTGCACCACGCCGACGAGATCAGCGCCATCACAAATCAGTGGGTGAACAGCTACAAGCGTCTGATCCACGGTGGTGAGGCCCCGACGGCCGCCAGTTGGGGCGCGGCCAACCGTTCGGCGCTCATCCGCCTGCCGCTCTACACGCCCAACAAGGCCTCGTCGCGCCGTATCGAGGTCCGCAGCCCCGACTCCGCATGCAACCCGTACCTCACCTTCGCGGTACTGCTGGCCGCGGGGCTCAAGGGGATCAAGGAAGGCTACGAGCTACCCGAACATGCCGAAGACGACGTGTTCGCGTTGACTCCCGCGGAGCGACGGGCCATGGGTTACCGCGAGTTGCCGGGAAGTCTGGCCGAGGCGCTCACGAAGATGGAGAAGTCCGAATTGGTCGCCGAGGCCGTCGGCGAACACGTCTTCGAGTACTTCCTGCGCAACAAGTGGGCGGAGTGGACCGAGTACCGCAGCCACGTCACGCCGTTCGAACTGAAGAACTACCTGGCCCTGTAACTCTCCGGCGGCGCCGGCCGTGTGGGCTGATGGTTCCGCCGACAGCTCGACCAGTACCGTTGTGTGTTGTGAACCCACCTGCCTCGCGATCTCGAGTGCCCAGCGTCGGCCGACTCGGACTGCTCGAAGCAACAGCGGCTGCGGATCTGGCGACGCTCGGCTGGGATGCAGAAGAGAGCGTCGATCTGTTGTGGGCGCTTTCGCGCGCACCGAGTGCGGACATCGCGCTCAGAGCGCTCGTCCGGCTGCACGCGGCCGTCGGCTCGGAATGGGCGGACATCGACGGGCTCTTACGCACCGACCGCGGTTTCCGGGGACGTCTGTTCGCCGTACTGGGTTCGTCGACGGCGTTGGGCGACCACCTCGTCGCCGAAAACCATGCCTGGCGATTGCTGACCCGCAACGACCTGCCCGAACCGGCAGAGGTTCTGCGGTCGATGCTCGATTCCGTTGACGCACAACCCGAGCCGGGACACGAAGACAACGGGAACCTGCTGTTCCGGGCACGCGAGACAGGCCCGAAAGCGGTGATTGCGCTACGGCTCGCCTATCGCGACCTGCTGCTGCAGGTGGCCGCCCGCGACCTCGCGCCCACCGTCGAGGACGAACCGGTCCTGTGGTTCAGCGATGTGAGCAACTTCCTGGCCGATCTCGCTGACGCGGCTCTCACCGCGGCCTTGGCGGTCGCCATCGCCGAGATCTGCGGCGACGACCCGCTGACCTGTCGCATCGGTGTGATCGCCATGGGCAAATGCGGTGCGCGCGAACTGAATTACGTCAGCGACGTCGATGTCATCTTCGTCAGCGAGCCCGCCGATGCGCAGACCAGCCGTATCGCCGGCGAGATGATGCGCGTGGGATCGCTTGCCTTCTTCGAGGTGGATGCCGCGCTACGGCCGGAAGGCAAGGCGGGCGCTCTCACCCGAACCCTCGATGCGCATGTCACCTACTACAAGCGCTGGGCCAAGACGTGGGAGTTCCAGGCCCTGCTCAAGGCGCGGCCGATGACCGGCGACATGGAACTGTGCCGCGAGTACGTGGAAGCGTTGAGCCCGATGGTGTGGGAGGCCTCTGAGCGCGAAGACTTCGTCATCGACGTGCAGGCGATGCGCCGCCGCGTCGAGTCGATGCTGCCCGAGGACATGCGCGAGCGCGAGATCAAACTCGGTCGCGGTGGGCTGCGCGATGTCGAGTTCGCCGTTCAGCTCTTGCAGATGGTGCACGGCCGGGTCGACGAAACGCTTCGGGTCAAGGGAACTGTCGAGGCCCTCACCGTGTTGCGGGACGGCGGGTACATCGGCCGCGACGACGGCGCCAATCTCATTGCCTCCTACGAGTTCTTGCGTTTGCTGGAACACTGCCTGCAGCTCCAGCGGCTCAAGCGCACGCATACGCTTCCCGAGTTCACCGATGTGGAGGCCATGCGGTGGCTGGCCCGCGCCGCGCACATCAGACCCACCGGCGACCTCGATGCGGGGGGCGTGCTGCGCGAAGAGATCCGACGGCAGTCGCATCGGGTCCGCCGCCTGCACGAGAAGATCTTCTACCGTCCCTTGCTCGAAGCGGTCACACGTTTCGACAAGGACGAGTTGAGACTGTCGGACGAATCGGCGATCCGGCGTCTGGGCGCACTCGGCTACAGCAAACCGCAGAACGCGCTGGGGCATCTGAAAGCGCTGGTCTCCGAGACCGGGCGCCGCGGCCAGATCCAGGAACTGCTGCTGCCGACGTTGCTCGAATGGCTCAGTCGCACACCGGATCCGGATGCGGGTCTTCTCAACTACCGGAGGCTCTGCGACGCGGCAGCCGATCGCGACTGGTTCCTGCGCCTGATCCGCGATGAGGGTGTGGTCGCCGAACGGTTGATGACTGTGCTGGGCACTTCGGCCTACGCAGCGGAGCTGCTGATGCGGTCCCCGGATGTGATCCGGTTGTATGCCGACGGCGCCTTGGGTCCCAAGCTCATCGAGGTCGATCCCAAGGACGTGGTCGGCGGCATGGTCGCCTCGGCCGTCCGGCAGCGTGACCTCAAATCGGCCATCGCAGTGGCGCGCTCACACCGGCGAGCCGAACTGGCCAGGGTTGCTTCGGCCGACATCCTGGGCATGCTCGACGTCCCGCAGGTGTGTCGAGCGCTGTCGCTGGTATGGGCAGGTGTGCTGAACGCCGCGCTGACGGTGGTCACCAAAGCCTCGGTCGCCGAACGAAAATCACCTGCTCCCGCCCGGATGGCCGTGATCGGCATGGGCCGGCTCGGTGGCGGTGAACTGGGTTACGGGTCGGACGCCGACGTGCTCTTCGTCTGCGACCCCGTGGAGGGCGTGGACGAGGCCGAGGCAGTCCGGTGGGCCAACTCGATCGCCGACCGGGTGCGCCAACTCCTCGGGACGCCGAGTGCTGACCCTCCGCTCGAGGTCGACACCGGGCTGCGCCCGGAAGGCCGCAACGGCCCGGTGGTTCGCACCCTCGCCGCCTACGCGGCGTACTACCAGCAGTGGGCGCAGGCCTGGGAGATCCAGGCCTTGCTCCGAGCGCACCAGGTCGCCGGCGATGAGGACCTCGGAGTCGCCTTCCTGCACATGGCCGACCAGATCCGATACCCGGAGGGCGGCGTGTCCTCGGATGCGGTCCGTGAGATCCGGCGGATCAAAGCCCGGGTGGATGCCGAACGTCTCCCGCGCGGAGCCGACCCGGCAACGCACACGAAACTGGGACGTGGTGGCCTCGCCGACGTCGAGTGGACGGTCCAGCTGTTGCAGTTGCGGCACGGGCACCGGATCCCGGCCCTGCACAACACATCCACCTTGCAATGTCTCGACGCCATCGGCTCGGCGGAACTGCTCGGGGAGAATGACGTCCACCTTCTCAAGGAGGCGTGGCTTACGGCGACAAAGGCACGCAATGCGCTGGTGCTGGTACGCGGCAAGGCGGTGGACCAGTTGCCGGCGCCGGGAAAGACGTTGCGCGCGGTTGCTTTTGCGGCCGGCTGGCACGATGACGACTCGGGGGAGTTCTTGGACAACTATCTGCGCGTGACCCGGCGGGCAAAAGCCGTGGTACTGAAGGTATTCGGCGGGTGAGGCGACGCTCGCAGCGTCTGGCAGACCGGGGAGCCGCGTTCAAGGTTCTCTACTTCTTTGCCGTGGTGATCGGCTGGGCGCTGTTCGCGGTTGCCCTGGCGGCGGTGTGGCTGCATTTCTTCCCTGGCCGTGGGCAGGTGGCGATCGCTGCTGCCAGTGCCGTACCGCTGATGTTGCTCGCCATCGTTCCTGCCATCCTCATCCTCGCCGTGACACG
Organism: Williamsia sp. DF01-3; assembly: GCF_023051145.1. Taxonomy (NCBI): domain Bacteria; kingdom Bacillati; phylum Actinomycetota; class Actinomycetes; order Mycobacteriales; family Nocardiaceae; genus Williamsia; species Williamsia sp. DF01-3. The sequence continues at coordinate 3,718,195 of NZ_JALKFS010000005.1, read as the reverse complement.
ACGGTGGATCTCCACCGTGCTGGCGGTTGTCCTCTTGGGGGTGGGCATCTGGACCCAGGCGCCGCTGTTCAAAGCGGCCGATGCACCCACTCGCGGGTCTGTGACAGTGGTGCAGGCGAACCTCAAGCTCGGCCAGGCCGATGCCGGCGAAGTGGTGTCGCGGGTCCGGGCGACCGGGGCGGCGTTGCTCACCGTCGAGGAACTCACGCCCCAGTCCCTTGCTGCACTCGAGGGCACAGATCTACGCGGCATGATGCCGTACGAGTTCGTGGTACCCGGTGAAGGCGGTACCGGCACCGGCATATTCAGCCGTTACCCGCTCCGCAACACTGCTGAACTGAACGGGTTCGCGCTGGGAAATCTGCGCGCGGACGTGGACCTTCCTGGCGCGCCCGGCACCACCGTCTTCGCCGTTCATCCGATCCCGCCCTACCCCTACGACCCGGATCGATGGGTGGACGAGATGAAACGCCTGCGCGAAACGGTGCACGGGGTCACCGGAGATCGGGTGATCGTCAGCGGAGACTTCAACGCGACATGGGACCACGCGCAGTACCGGTCGCTACTGGAGCGCGGATTCCGGGATGCGACCGAGCAGTCGGGCGAGGGTGTGCAGTTGACCTACCCGGACGACCGCAGCTACCCGCCGCTGATCGGCATCGACCACGTGGTGACGCGCGGATTCACCGCGACGTCGTTGTCCACCTTCTCGGTGACGGGGTCCGACCATCGCGCGCTGGTCGTCGCACTGGTACCGAGCTGACGTCTCTCTGGTACCCAGCCGGCTGCGGCCTCAGTTCTCGACCTCAGATCAGCTCTCAGCGGAGATGATCTTGATGGCAAAAACCAGCGTGTCACCGGCTTCGATACCGGCCTGGGGATTGCCGTTCGCGTAACCATCGGCAGACGTCATCGCGACGGCCACGGTGGATCCGACCTTCTGGCCGGCGATGGCCTTCTGGAATCCTGGAACGACGCGGTCGAGTGGGAAGTCGACGGGCACGCCGCGCTCGTAGCTGCTGTCGAACACGGTGCCGTCGCGGCCGTTCACCCCCATGTAGCAGACCGTCACCTCGGCGGTGTCGCGCACGAGTGCGCCGTCACCCTCGGTCAGCGTGTGAACGGTCGTCTGGTCGACGGAGAAGGGTGTGGTGACCTCGATGGCGGGCGCGGTGGTGTCGGTGGAGCCGGTGACCGCGACCTCACCGGTGTTACCTGACAATGTCCACTCCGGCGCCACGTCGGCCTCCGGGGCCACCGTTGGGCATCCCGAGGGTGCTGCGGTGGTGGTGATTCCGGCGGCGGTTGATTCAGAGCTGGCGGAGTCGGCGTCGGAGCCGCATGCGGCCAGCATCAGCGTCGAGGACACGATGAGGGCCGGGAGCAAACGCTTGTAGGTCATCCAGGCAACGTAGCAGTTGCCGATCGCTGACCAATCACTGCGGTCGGCGAATGTGCTGTGACGCAAACACATCCGCCCGCGACGAATCATTCGGCGCGGGCGGACGTCGCTCGTGGGGTCAGGCGCGCCACTCGGCGGTGCGTTCCGGCGTCGCCTGCGCAAGCGCTTCGATGGTGCCGTCGATCCCGTAGTCCTTGCCGTACACCGGGGTACCCGGTTGCTGACGCCACGACTCTTCCAGGCTTCCGGCGTCGACCGGATCGAAACCCAGTTCGTCGACGAGCTGAGAGACGATCTTCTTGCCCTCGTCATCCGGGCCTGCGATCGGGAGCGCTATGCGGCCCTCGGTGCCGGCCGGGACACCCTTGTTGAGGAGGTGCTTCCAGAAGATGCCGTTGAAGACCTTGTAGACCGGTTCGCCGAGGAGCTGTGAGACCCACACGCTCTCGGGTGTGCCGTCTTCGATGGCGTCGATCTTTCCGTCGCGCTGCTGTGGGTAGTAGTTGTTCGTCTCGATGATGGGTGCCCCGGGTTTGCGCGACGAGACGATTCCTGATGCCAGGTTGGGAGTGTTCTTCTGCGGGATGCTGACGATCACCAGATCGGCGTCCTCGGCGGCTTCCTGCGCCCACACTGCTGTGGCCCCGGTTTCCGCTGCCAACTCGGTCAGCGTCTGAGGGTCGCGAGAGTTGGCGACCCGAACCTCGTGACCCAGCTGGGTGAGGCGGCGTGTGAGCGTTCCGCCGATGAAACCTGCTCCGATGATGCCGATCTTCACGAATGACTCCCTGCGATGTTGTGACGGGTGAACCTCTTCACGCCAACCGGTGCGGTCGACGGTTCATTCCGTGGGCAGGGTGTGGGCCTGGATACGCCGAACCGGCCCGGTGAACTGCGTGACAGTTCACCGGGCCGGCCGGGTGTGACGTACTCAGGCGCTGACCGCCGGAGGCGGATCAGACGTCCTTCGCCGGAGGCGGATCAGACGTCCTTCGCCGGAGGCGGATCAGACGTCCTTCGCCGGAGGCGGATCAGACGTCCTTCGCCGGAGGCGGATCAGACGTCGTAGTAGAGGGAGAACTCGTAGGGGTGCGGACGGATCTGCACCGGCTCGATTTCGTTCTCACGCTTGAACGAGATCCAGGTCTCGATCAGGTCCTCGGTGAATACGCCACCCTCGGTGAGGTATTCGTGATCCTCTTCGAGGCGGTCGATGACCGCGCCGAGCGACGTCGGGGCCTGGGGGATGCCCTTGGCCTCCTCGGGCGGGAGCTCGTAGAGGTCCTTGTCGACCGGCTCGTGCGGCTCGATCTTGTTCTTGATGCCGTCGAGGCCGGCCATCATCATCGCGGCGAACGCCAGGTACGGGTTGCCCGAGCTGTCCGGGCAACGGAACTCGAGGCGCTTGGCCTTCGGGTTGTTGCCGGTGATCGGGATACGCACGCAGGCGCTGCGGTTGCGCTGGCTGTAGACCAGGTTGATGGGGGCCTCGTAGCCCGGCACGAGCCGCTTGTAGGAGTTGACCGTGGGGTTGGTGAACGCCAGCAGTGACGGCGCGTGGTGCAGGATGCCGCCGATGTAGTGGCGTGCCAGGTCAGACAGTCCCGCGTAGCCGGCCTCGTCGTGGAACAGCGGCTTGCCGTCTTTCCACAGCGACTGGTGGGCGTGCATGCCCGATCCGTTGTCGCCGAAGAGGGGCTTGGGCATGAAGGTGACGGTCTTGCCGTTCTGCCATGCGGTGTTTTTCACGATGTACTTGAACAGCTGAACGTCGTCGGCTGCGTGCAGCAGGGTGTTGAACTTGTAGTTGATCTCGGCCTGTCCGGCGGTGCCCACCTCGTGGTGTCCGCGCTCGAGGATGAAGCCGGCCGTCTGGAGGTTGGTCGAGATCTCATCGCGCAGATCGACGTAGTGGTCGTACGGGGCGACCGGGAAGTACCCGCCCTTCTGGCGGACCTTGTATCCGAGGTTGGGTGAACCGTCGGGGTTGGTCTGCGAAACCGTGTTCCACCAGCCTGATTCGGACTCGACCTGGTAGTGGGTGCCGTTGATCTCGGAGCTGAAGGACACCGAGTCGAAGATGTAGAACTCGGCCTCGGCGCCGAAGAAGCAGGTATCGGCGATGCCGGTGCTGGCCAGGTAGTCCTCGGCCTTGCGGGCGATGTTTCGCGGGTCGCGGCTGTAGGCCTCACGCGTGAACGGGTCGTGCACGAAGAAGGTGACGTTCATCGTCTTCGCCTTGCGGAACGGGTCGATCCGCGCAGTCGCCGGGTCGGGGAGGAGCATCATGTCCGACTCGTCGATCGACTGGAAGCCGCGCACCGACGATCCGTCGAATGCCAGGCCGTCCTCGAAGACGCTCTCATCGAAAGCCGATGCCGGGATGGAGAAGTGCTGCATCACCCCGGGGAGATCGCAGAACCGGATGTCGACATATTCGACGCCCTCGGACTTGATGCCCTCGAGCAGTTCTTCTTTTGTGTTGTACACCTGTGGGTGACTCCTTCACTCGTACCCGTTGTAGTCAGACCGATTCTTGGGTTCTACCTGGGTCTGACGACTGTCCTTGCCACTCTAGAGCGGCGGATCATCACCGCTGACCGTATTGACACCAGGTTGCTTGGCAGATACCTCGTTGTTTCGCCTGTGTTACGTAGGGAAGTCCGCGACGCAACGACGGTACCGATCACGGCGTGTCGGGGCGAGTCGCGTCCGATCCGACAGGTTCGGCAGCACATCTATGATTGGGCAATGGGACGAATCACCGGATCGTGGCTTTCGGGCCCTCAGTCGGCTCTGCACGATGGTGTCGACGACGGCACCTACCGCGGTGAACAGCTCGGACTGCCCGAATCGGGACCCGGGGCGCTGGCGTCGTCGTGGCACCGCTGCGTGGGTCTGCTTGTGGATTGGCTGATGTGCGGCGGGATCTCGCTGCTGTTTGTCCAGGACCTGCAGTCGTCGTCGCTGTCGACGATCGTCCTGCTCGTCTGGTTTGTGGTCGGGGCCGTGACCTTGACCGCATTCGGCTTCACACCGGGCCAGTTCATCACCGGCTTACGGGTGGCCAGGGTGGACGGGGGCGAGCGGGTGGGACTTCTGCGGTCGCTGGGCCGGCAGATCCTCATCGTCTTCCTGGTTCCGCCCCTGATCAATGATGCCGATGGCCGGGGACTGCACGATCGGGCAACCGGTACCGCGTTGGTCCGCACGCGCTAGCCTCCCGCTGCACACACCGACGACAGCGCCACCCGTACGGCCCATCCTCCATCAGGGTGGATGTGACCAGAACGGGTGGCGCTGTGTTGTGCGGAGAAATCCGATGTGCGGGGAAGTGCAGCGTGCGGAGGAACTATCGGCGGCGGGCGGCGCGCTGGACGTTGCGCATCTTCGCGCCCTGCGGCATCGGGCCCTTGGGCATTCCCGGTCCGGGCTGCTTCCCGCCCAGCGCCGCAAGACGTGATTCCAGGGCGTCGATCCGGGCCTTGTTGATGTTGTTCGGCAGTTTGTTCAGGTGGCGTTCGAGGCTCTTGAGGGGTACCTGGCCCTCCTCGTTGCCGACGGTCACGTCGTAGATCGGTGTGTCGCCGACGAGTCGGGCGATCCGCTTCTTCTCCTGTGCCAGCAACGATTTGGTGCGATGGGGCGCGCCTTCGGCGACGAGGATGACCCCGGGCTTGCCGATGACCCGATGGATCGCGTCGAGATGGGCGGTGCCCGTGACCGCCTGCTTGACCCGCCACTGTCCACGCATGTTGTCCAGCGCCCACGCTGCGGCGCCGGCCTGGCCCTCCGCTTTGGTGAACACCGTCTTCTGAACACGACGACCGAAGATGATGAAAGCGATCAGCACACCCAGAACGATGCCCAGCGGCAGAACGAACACCAGCGATCCGGTGAGCACACCGATGAGCACGGCCAGGCCGACCAGGAGGACAACCGCGCCGATCATGTAGGGCAGCAGCAGCTTGTCTTCTTTGCGCTGCATCTGGAACGCCTGCCAGAGCTGCTTGCGGCGGGCCCGCGACGCTTCCTTACGGGCAGCCTTCGCTGCTGCCTTCGCCTCTTTTGTCGCTTTTGGTGCCTTAGCCATGTGGTCCAGGATACTGAACCATCCAAATCAGTTGACCAGGCCGTCCCAACCCGACGGTCAATGTCCGGTGGCGGCGGAGTGCCGGGTCAGCGGGCGAGGCGAGCGAGCAGCGACGTGGCTTCCTGCGTGGCGCTACCACCGTCGGTCAGGTGGGCCATCTCGGCGGGCAACTCCCGGCCGTGGTGAGCCATGGCCTGGGCATACAGACGGCCGGCCCGGTACGACGAACGCACCAGAGGCCCCGCCATCACGCCGGCGAACCCCAAGTTGTCGGCGAACGTGGAGTGCTCGACGAACTCTTCGGGCTTGACCCACCGATCGACCGGGTGATGCCGCGGTGACGGACGCAGGTACTGCGTGATGGTCAGGATGTCGCAGCCCGCATTGTGCAGATCGGCCATGGCCTCGCGGACCTCGTCCGGTGTCTCGCCCATCCCGAGGATAAGGTTGGACTTGGTGACCAGGCCGGCGTCGCGCGCAGCGGTGATCACGTCGAGGCTGCGCTGGTAGCGGAACGCGGGACGGATGCGCTTGAAGATGCGCGGCACCGTCTCGACGTTGTGGGCCAGCACCTCGGGCCGTGAGGCGAACACCTCGGCGAGTTGGTCGGGGTCGGCGTTGAAGTCGGGGATCAACAACTCGACGCCGGTGTTCGGGTTGAGTTGCTTGATGTAACGCACGGTCTCGGCGTACAGCCAGGCACCGCCGTCAGGGAGGTCGTCGCGCGCCACACCGGTCACGGTGGAGTAGCGCAAACCCATCGTCGCAACCGACTCCGCCACCCGGCGTGGCTCGTCACGGTCGAGGTCGCTCGGTTTACCGGTGTCGATCTGACAGAAGTCGCACCGACGGGTGCACTGTTCGCCGCCGATCAGGAAGGTGGCCTCACGGTCTTCCCAGCATTCATAGATGTTGGGACATCCCGCTTCTTCGCAGACAGTGTGCAGGCCCTCGCTCTTCACCAGGGCTTTGAGTTCGGTGAACTCCGGGCCCATGGTGGCGCGGGTCTTGATCCACGACGGCTTGCGCTCGATCGGCGTCTCGGCGTTACGCGCCTCGAGCCGGAGCAACTTGCGGCCATTGGGACCAACGGACCCGGGGGCGCTGGATTGAGATGGTTTGTCCTGCGAAACGGTCACTGGATCGATGCTACGCCGGTGCGGGCAGGTGCGAAGACCTGCGGGGAGGGCTCGGTCGGTGCCGGGTGGTCGCTGACCGGGAGGGTGCCGTCGAGCGCGTCGACCACGGCCTTCTCCAGCAGGGGGAGCACCTCGTCGACTGTGACCGTGCGACCCAATTCGCCTGTCAGAGAACCTGCCCCGGCGTCGGGGATACCGCACGGAATGATCGAACCGAACGCATCGAGATCCGGATTGCAGTTGATGGCGATCCCGTGCAGGGCCACAGCGCGAGCAACCCTGATTCCGATGGCACCGATCTTCCGATCCGCACCTCCGCCTTGGGCTGCGTCTCCGTGTTCTGGTCGAGCTCCGCCTTCGGCTGCGTCTCCGAGCACCCAGACGCCCGACCGGCCGTCAACCCGGTATGTCGGAAGGCCGAGCTGCGAACACACGGCGATCATCGCCTCTTCCAGCCGTCGCACGTAGTCCACGACATCGACCGGTTGGGCGAGCGCGACGATCGGATAGGCGACGAGCTGGCCAGGGCCGTGCCAGGTGATCTTCCCGCCGCGGTCCACGTCGATGACGGGTGAACCGTCCGTCGGCCGGTCGGCGTCCTCGGTACGCCTGCCGGCGGTGTAGACGGGCGGGTGTTCCAGCAACAGCAGTACGTCGTGGTCCAGCACACCGTCGGCCCGGTCAGAAGCGAGCCGGTGCTGCAGGTCGAATGTCTCCTGGTAGTCCACCCGGCCCAGTCGGCGAACCTCGATCGGGTCTCGGGACAGTCGTGAACTGGTCATCGCTTCTTCATCCTGGCGCTCCTCGGCCCTCGCGGCCGGTGGCATACGCCAACGCCGCGGCGATGGTCGGATGCCGATAGTCGAAATCGTTGCCGGTCAGCACAGCAGGTACAACGTTCTGGCCACCCAACAACATTTCCTCGGCCATCTCACCGGCACCCCTCTTGAGTGCAAAACCCGGGACCGTCCACGGAGCCGGGCGCCCCAGAGCGCGACCGAATGTCTTGGTGAACTCGTTGTTCGTCACCGACACCGGGCCACAGATGTTGACCGGCCCGGCAAGCGACCGATCAAGCACGAACTCGATAGCGCGGACAGCGTCCACGAGGCTGATCCAGGGGAGATACTGACGGCCGTCACCGAGTTTCGCGCCCAGTCCCAGCCGGAACAGAGGTCGGAGCCTGGCGAGAATTCCGCCCGTCGGCGACATCACCGGCGAGATCCTGAGCAGTGTGACGCGGTGCTCGCCGGGCACCGACGCCGACATCGCGGCGGCTTCCCAGTCGGTGGTCAGGTCTGCAAGGAAACCCGTCCCGGACGGGCTTTCCTCTGTGACCGCTGTCGGCCCGGTGTCGCCGTAGTAGCCGGTGGCGCTGGCGTTCACCAGTACCGGTATCCGGGCGGCCCGTACGGCATCGGCGAGCACCTGTGTCGGGATGATCCGGCTGTCTCGCAGTTGCTGCTTGACATGGCCGGACCAGCGCCGGTCGCCGATACCCCGGCCACACAGGTTGACCACGGCATCGGTGCCGCGCAGCGAACTCGGATCTATACCGAAAGATTCGGGCTGCCAATAGATCTCGTTCTGCGCCGTCGTCGGTCTGCGAACGAGACGGACCACCTGGTGGCCGGCCCCGGTGAGACTGTCCACCAGGGCCGTGCCGATCAATCCAGATGATCCCGCAACGGCGATGCGCATCGGTTAGAGGCCGAGATCTGCCTCAAACGCCGCTTCTTCCAGACGATGCTTCACCGTGGTGAGGAAGCGTCCGGCGTCGGCACCGTCGATCAACCGGTGGTCGTAGGTCAGCGGCAGATACGACATCGACCGCACCGCGATCGACTCGGAACCGTCTGCTCCGGTGAGCACCACCGGGCGTTTGACGATCGCGCCGGTGCCCAGCATCGCGGCCTGCGGCGGAACCAGGATCGGGGTGTCGAACAACGCGCCCTGGCTGCCGATGTTGGTGATGGTGAACGTGCCACCGGTCAGGTCGTCGAGCTTGAGCTTGTTGCTCCGCGCCCTGCTCGCGATGTCGGCGATCGCCCGCGCCAGTCCGGCGATCGAGAGGTCATCGGCGTTGTGGATCACCGGCGATAGCAGACCCTGCTCGGTGTCCACCGCAATACCGAGGTGCACCTTCGAGTAGTAGGTGATCTCCTTGGCATCCTCGTCGATCGACGCGTTCACGTTCGGATGAGCCTTGAGGGCCTCGACGACAGCCTTCGCGATGAACGGCAGGAACGTGAGGTTCACGCCCTCGCTCGATTTGAAGCCTTCCTTCGCCGCCTTGCGCAGCGTCACGATCTTGGTCATGTCGACCTCGAAGACCTGCGTGAGCTGAGCGCTCTCCTGCAGGGACTCGCGGGTCTTCTTGGCCGTGATCTGGCGAATCCTGTTGATCTTCTGCGTGGTACCGACCAGCTGGGCCAGCTCCGGCCGCGGTGCCACCGCAGACGAAGACCCTTGCGCCGCGGGTGCGGGCTCGGCGGACTTCTCGGCTGCCGGCGGAGTCTTTGCGGCCTCGGCGGCGGCGAGCACATCCTGCTTGCGGATGCGGCCACCGACACCGGTGCCCTTGATCGAGTTCAGGTCGACGTCGTTCTCGGCCGCGAGTTTGCGGACCAGCGGCGTCACGTATGGACTCGAGCCGCTGTCGCCACCGCTGGAGGCAGCGGCCGACTTGTCGGCGGGCTCAGACTTGGGGGCGGGCTCGGACTTCGGGGCCGGCGCCGGTTCGGGTTCCTTCGCCTCGGGCTCTGGCTCGGGCTCGGGCTCTGGCTCGGGTTCCGGCTCGGCTTTAGCCTCGGGTTCCGGCTCAGGCTCGGGTGCGGACGGTTTGGCGTCGGCCGAACCGATGACCGCCAGACGCCCGCCGACCTCGACCACGTCGTCTTCCTGGGCGACGATCTCCAGCAGGGTGCCGGCCGCCGGTGATGGGATCTCCGTGTCGACCTTGTCGGTGGACACCTCGACGAGGGCCTCATCGGCCTCGACCGAGTCGCCGACCTCTTTCAACCAGCGCGTCACCGTGCCCTCTGTCACGGACTCACCCAGTTCGGGCATGGTGACGTCGGTGCCTTCGCTCGATCCCGACCCCGAAGCGGCGGGCTTGGCCGGCTCGGGTTCGGATTCAGGCTCGGGTTCGGGTTCCGCCTCTTGCTCGGCGGGCGCCTCGTCGGAACCGGCATCGCCGGAGTCGGCGTCGTCGGAGCTTCCGCCCGATTCGCCTTCTTCGCCGATCTGGGCCAGCTCGCCGCCGACCTCGACCACGTCGTCCTCTTGGGCGACGATCTTTGTCAGGACACCTGAGGCAGGGGCCGGGATCTCGGTGTCGACCTTGTCGGTCGACACCTCGAGCAACGGTTCATCGGCCTCGACCGTGTCACCCTCCTGCTTGAGCCACCTGGTGACTGTGCCCTCGGTGACGCTTTCACCCAGGGCGGGCATTTGGACGGAGAAGGCCATCGTTGTCGACTCCTCGATTTCGAGATCCGGTGTACGGTCTGCGGTCTGAGTCCGAGCCACCGGTGTTGGTGACGCGGCGTTGTGGCGGTACTTCCTGGTGGGCCGAACCGCCGGTCTAAACCCTACCTTTTGCTCTACCCTTCGGCAGCGATCTCCTCGAGCACGGCGAAGATGGTGCGTACGGGGACGCCTGTACCGCCTTTACCGGTATAGCCCCACGGGCCTCCGGTGTTGAATGCAGGTCCGGCGATGTCGATGTGGGCCCACTCGACTCCGTCGGCGACGAACTCGCGCAGGAACACGCCGCCGAGAGCATTCCGCCCCAACGGTGATTGGTGATGTTGGCAAGGTCGGCGACCCTGGAATCGAGATCTGAACGCAATTCCTCGGGAAACGGCATCGCCCAACCTGATTCGCCCACCGAGCGGGAGATCGTCGCGACACGGTCACGGAACTCCTCGGTGCCCATCACACCTGGTGTGCGTGTCCCCAGGGCCACCATCTGCGCCCCGGTGAGTGTTGCGGTGTCGATGAGGTAGTCGGGGTTGTCCTCGCACGCGCGCACGATCGCGTCGGCGAGGATGAGCCGGCCCTCGGCATCGGTGTTGAGCACCTCGACGGTTTTGCCGCCGTACTGGGTGAGGACGTCGCCGGGACGTTGGGCGGTGCCGGACGGCATGTTCTCGGCCATCGGGACGGTGGCGATGACGTTGACACCGACGTCGAGTTTGGCCGCGAGGATGGTGGTGGCCACGATCGCCGCAGCTCCGCCCATGTCCGAGGTCATGTGGTCCATGCCGGTGCCGGCTTGATCGAGATGCCACCGGTGTCGAAGGTGATGCCCTTACCCACGAGCGCAACGGTTTTCGCCTTGCGGCCGGCGGTGTGGGTGAGCCGCACCAGCCGCGGTGGCCGGGAACTGCCCTGACCGACGCCGACGATGCCGCCATAGCCGTCCTTGGCCAAGGCCGCCTCGTCGAGGATCTCCACCTTGAGGCCGGCGGCAGAGCCGAGGGCCTTGGCGCGTTGTGCGAACTCTTCGGGATACAGATGGCTCGGCGGGGTGTTGACGAAGTCGCGGGCGGTCGCGACGGCGGTGGCGATGGCCTCGGCGCGCTCGAGATCTTTCTTGGTCTGCTTGTCCGTGGCGGGCACCAGGAGCTTGACCGCGGTGACCCCGGACTTCTCCGGCTCCTTCGAACGGAACTCGTCGAAGCGGTAGGAGCCGAGGAAGAAACCCTGAGCGACGGCGGTCAGATCGATCGTGGACAGCGTGGTGACAGCACTGGCCACCCCGTCGAGGCTCCGAGCGGCAACACCTGCCTGCCGTCGAACGTGTTCGCTGTCATCGAGTTTGGCCGGGACACCCAGGCCCACCGCGAGGACAGAGGAGACGCCGAGTCCGGGAGGTGCTGGGATCCGGGTGAGCTGGCCGGCCGCGCCGGTGGCCCCGACCGCAGACAGCGCGGAGTCCACTGCGCCTGCTTGCGCATCGTCGAGCAGTCCGTCGCCGATCACCAATGTGGGAGCGCCGTCGTCCTCGGCGGTCGTCAATCCGATGACCAGAACGTCGTCGCCCTTGCCGATCTGGGTCACCAGAGACAGTTCCGGACCCAGCCGACGGTTCGCGCTTGACTTGCTCACGTTTCACTCCCACTCGTAGCCGACATGCTTCCCGATTGTCGATCCTAGTTCGCCGCGCTCCCGGGCCCGCCGTGGGCGCGATAGCGTAACGCCATGAGCGAAGGTGAATTGCTGGCCGGGCCGATCGAGGAATCGCACCGCACGCTGGGCGCGAGTTTCGCGGCATTCGGCGGATGGAACATGCCGGTGTCCTATGCGGGCACCGTCGCCGAGCACACTGCCGTGCGTGAGGCGGTCGGGATATTCGACGTCAGTCACCTCGGCAAGGCGTCCGTCACCGGACCGGGAGCTGCGGAGTTCGTCAACCGCACCCTCACCAACGATCTGAACAAGATCGCGCCGGGCAAGGCCCAATACACGTTGTGCACCAACGACACCGGCGGGGTCATCGACGACCTGATCGTCTACTGGGTGTCCGACGACGAGGTGTTCATGGTTCCGAACGCCGCGAACACGGCTGCAGTGGTCGCGGCGCTCGCGGCCGTTGCCCCTGCCGGGATCGAGGTCCGGAACCGTCATCGCGACTTCGGTGTCATCGCGGTTCAGGGCCCACGCTCGGCGCAGGTGCTCGCGGACCTGGGCGTGCCGACGGAGATGGACTACATGTCCTTCGCCGATGCCGAGTTGGCGGTGGGTGACGCGAAGTATCCGGTGAGGGTGTGCCGGACCGGATACACCGGTGAACGCGGCTACGAGTTGCTGCCGTCGTGGGACGACAGCGCGCCGGTCTTCGATGCCCTTCTGTCCGCGGTTGTCGCGGCCGGCGGGCAGCCGGCCGGATTGGGAGCTCGCGACACCCTCCGCACCGAGATGGGTTACCCGTTGCACGGACACGAATTGTCGGTTGAAATCAGTCCACTGCAGGCCCGTTGCAGTTGGGCTGTCGGGTGGAAGAAGCCGGAGTTCTTCGGCCGCGACGCCCTGCTGGCCGAGAAGGAGGCGGGCCCGGTGCGGCGGCTGTGGGGTCTGCGGGCGACCGGGCGCGGCGTGCCGCGTGCCGATCTGCCCGTGTTGTCGGAAGCAGGCGGTGACCGGATCGGCGTGTGCACATCCGGCACTTTCTCTCCGACGCTCAAGACCGGAATTGCCCTGGCGCTCATCGACAGTGCCGCCGGTGTCGCCAAAGGCGACACCGTGGTCATCGATGTCCGGGGACGGGCTCTCGAGTGTGAGGTGGTGCTGCCGCCGTTCGTGACCGCGAACGCCGGCTGACCACACCCGTTTCGCCTGCGGTCCGGGGGTCGTCGGGCCACGCGGAATCGGTGGTCGGAATCGGCTCACGGGTGAGCGTTACCATTGCCTGATGACCTTGGAGTTCGTCCGGACCGAGCATCCCCAGCCGGTGTCCCAGTCGCGCCGCGCCGACATCCTGGAAGCCCCGGGATTCGGCAGGCATTTCACCGACCACATGGTGATCATCGATTACAGCGCGGACAAAGGCTGGCACGACGCGAGCATTGTCCCGTACGGCCCGATCGCCCTGGATCCTTCGGCGATGGTGCTGCACTACGCCCAGGAGATCTTCGAAGGTCTCAAGGCCTATCGGCAGTCCGACGGGACGATCGCATCATTCCGGCCCGACGCCAACGCAGCGCGGATGCAGCGTTCGGCGCGTCGGCTGGCCATGCCCGAACTGAGCACCGAGGACTTCATGGCCTCGCTGCAGGCCCTGCTGGCCGCGGATCACGAGTGGGTGCCCGCAGCCGGCGGCGAGTCGTCGCTCTATCTGCGCCCGTTCATGATCGCCACCGAGCCCGGCCTCGGGGTGCGGCCCGCCACCGAGTACCGGTACATGCTGATCGCGTCGCCTGCCGGTGCGTACTTCCCCCGCGGCGTTCATCCGGTGAGTGTCTGGCTGTCCACCGAGTACGTGCGGGCGGCGCCCGGCGGTACCGGCGCGGCCAAGTTCGGTGGCAACTACGCGGCGTCACTGCTGGCACAGGCCCAGGCCGCCGAACACGGATGCGACCAGGTGGTCTGGCTCGACGCCATCGAGCGTCGTCACATCGAAGAGATGGGCGGGATGAACCTGTTCTTCGTGTTCGGATCCGGTGCCGACGCAAAGCTCGTGACCCCGGAGCTGTCGGGATCTCTGTTGCCTGGGATCACCCGGGAATCGTTGTTGCAGTTGGCGACCGACGCCGGGTTCGACGTCAGTGAACGCAAGATCAGCGTCGAGGAGCTACGCAAAGGCGTGGCATCGGGCGAGATCACGGAGGTCTTCGCCTGTGGCACCGCCGCGGTGATCACCCCGGTTGGACACGTCAAGGGTGACGTCGACGACTACACGATCGCCGACGGTCAGCCGGGCAAGGTGACGATGGCCCTGCGTGACACCCTCACCGGAATACAGCGCGGGACGTTCGCGGACACGCACGGCTGGATGACCAAGCTCCACGGCTGAGGTCGGCGTCCGGCCTGTCAGCCGATCAGCATCCCGCACAGGGCGATCAGTGCGCTCAGCTCGACGAGAGCGCCGAGAACATCGCCGTTCACGCCGTCGAATCGTCGGGAACAGTGTGCGGTGAATGCCCAGGCGAAGGCTGCGACCGCCACGGCGGTGAACGCACCGGGGATGGGCGGTACCGGCTCGATGGCGAACCCGGCGATCACAGCCCCCATCACCCAGAACGGGATGGTCAACCGCTGCGTGCCCGCGGTCAACGCACCGAATTTGGATTTCTCGGTGGCGTGCAACGTGATCCGGCATCCGATCACGGGGGCCACGCGACTGAGGAAGACCACGAAGACGATGGCGGCCCAGTTTCCCTGTTCGATGAGGGCGCCGTATCCGGTTGCCTGCGCAGCCATCACCAGCACCAGCGTCGCCGCGCCGAACGGGCCGGTGCTGCCACTGTGCATCACCTCGTGAACCCGCTCGGGCGGACCGAAACAGCCCAGTCCGTCGGCGGTGTCCGCCAGCCCATCGAGGTGCATGCCCCGGGTCAGGACCGCCAACAACCCGACGATCAACAGACCGAGCATCAACACCGGTAGGTCGGTGAACGACAATCCGAAAGCGGCTGCGGCGGCGATGCCGCCGAGGACCGCACCGACCAGGGGAGTGGACCCGATAACCGCGCCGCCCAAGGCGCGGTCGAATGGGCCCGGTGGTTCCGCCACAGGCAGGATGGTCAACCAGGACAGCGCGGTCTGAGGACCGCGCAGCGCGCGGCGAAGGCTCATCGACCGGCGCGCGTGGGTTCCGGTGCGCCGGTGACCTGGGCTTCGGCGAAGGTGGCCATGGAGGCGAGTGTGGCCACCGCAGACTGCACCACCGGGAGAGCGGTCAAAGCGCCACTGCCTTCGCCGAGGCGCATCGAGAGGTCCAGGAGGGGCTCGAGATCGAGCTGCTTGAGCGCGATGCTGTGAGCCGGCTCGGCGGATCGATGCCCGGCCAACCACCACTCGCGAGAACCGGGCGCCATGTCGTTGGCAACCAGCGCCGCGGCTGTGACCACAAGACCGTCGAGGATGACCGGTGTGCGCCGTAAGGCAGCCTGGGCCAGGAAGCCCGCCATCGCGGTGATCTCCGCGCCTGCCACGGTGCGCATCAACTCGAGGGGAACCCTGCCGTGGGGGCGCGCACGACGCATCCCGTCGCGCACCGCGGCAGTCTTGCGGATCCAGCCGTTGTCGTCGATGCCGGTTCCGCGGCCGACCACCACGACGGGCTCGTTGTCCGTCAGAAGACCGACGAGAATCGTTGCGGGCGTGGTGTTGCCGATACCCATCTCGCCGGCGATCAGGAGATCGGCGCCACTGTCGATCTCCTGGTCGGCGATGGCTCGCCCGGCGGCGAGGGCAGCGCGGGTCTGCTCGGTGGTCAGAGCATCTTCGACGGTGAGGTCTCCCGAGCTGCGCCGCACCTTGAACCGGCTGATGGCTTCGGGGGTCTCGGCGTCGACCGCGAGATCCTCGACCCTGACCTTTGCACCGTGCAGTCTGGCCAACACGTTCACCGCGGCTCCACCGGCGGTGAAGTTGGCGACCATCTGTGCCGTCACCTCAGGTGGGTACGCCGACACCCCGGCGCGGGCGACCCCGTGGTCACCGGCGAACACAACAACCGTCGGCTGACCGAAAGGCGATGGGGGACAGATCCCTTGGCATGAAGCGACCCACACTGCGATCTCTTCGAGCCGACCCAGCGAGCCGGTGGGCTTGGTCAGTTCACCCTGTCGTGCCCTGGCCGCAATGGCTGCATCACGGTCGGGTGCGGCGATGAAGTCGAACTGCTCGGGGAGTTCGAACTCCGTTGCGGCGCCGAGGCCGGTGTGCTGCCCGGAATCGTCGGACCCCTCGGTCTGTGAGGTGGCCGACGTGGCCTCGATCTCATCGGCTGTCGATGCCTCGACCGGGACGGGCGCCGCGCTGACAGCGCCGGTGGCAGCCGGCTGCGTGTCGCCGATCTCGAGCACCTTGCCCGCGACAACCAGGACCGTTCGGTCACACGTCGCAGCCACGGCGTTGTTGAGAAGCCCCAGCTGATCCTGAAACAGTCGTCCCGCCGGCGTGGGCGCCACCAGGGACAGGCCCACCTCGGGGCTGATGATGACCAGGTCTCCGGTGAAATCTGCTATCGCAGAAACGAATTCGGCTATCTTGTCGGAGAGGTCGAAGTTGTCGTCGTCCCAGCCGCCCACATCGTCGATCTGTCTGCTGACCCACCCGCCGAGATCGTCGACAAGAGTCGCCACGTCCGGGTCGGACCGTAGTCGACCGGCGACGTCGGCGGACTCCACCGTCTGCCAACCGGCCGGCCGTCGTGACCGGTGGGCGGCGATGCGCTGTGACCACTGCGGGTCACCGGTTGCCGGATCGGCCGCGGTGGCGATGTATCGGACGCCGGTTGCCGGGAGCAGTCCCTCGCCGAAAGCTGATTTACCTGAACGAATTCCACCAAGGATCAGAGTGCGCATCGTCGCTCAGACCGCGTCACCCGGCTTGACCCTCGGTTTTGGTGCCCGCATGAACCGCAGCTGCATCGCGCGGCTGAATCCGTACCAGCCGAGCTTGAATCCGCCGTCTTCGGTGCTCGGGAACCGCTCGCGGACGCGGTTGTTCAGGATCCGCCCCAGCAACACTCCGTCGATCACCAGGAAGATCACGAAGAC
This sequence comes from Williamsia sp. DF01-3, assembly GCF_023051145.1. NCBI lineage: Bacteria > Bacillati > Actinomycetota > Actinomycetes > Mycobacteriales > Nocardiaceae > Williamsia > Williamsia sp. DF01-3. The sequence continues at coordinate 3,701,329 of NZ_JALKFS010000005.1, read as the reverse complement.
CAGCATGAGCAAGGTGGCGTACACCGCGATGGCCGGCACGAACATGACGATGATCAGCAGGATGGCGAAGGGCATGAACATCCCGGCGAAGTTCCGGCGGGAGTCGACGATGTCGCGGGCGTAACGACGCACCTCGCCCTTGTCGCGCGGCATCAGATACCGCTCGTCGCCTTCCATCATCTTCTGACGCTGATCGGCGCGCTGCTGACGGCGGGCGTCGGCCTGGTCCTTTTTCTCGGCCTTGGTCAGGGTGACGTTCGACCCCTTGAGTTCTTTCTTCCGTGCCCGTGCCTCGGCGCGGGTCAGCGGGGCCGGGCTGACCGGTCCGCGTCGCTTGCCCTGGGCGTCGCGCCGCTTGGGAGTCGGGCGACCTTTGCCCTCGGTGTACCTGCGACTGCCCGCAGTTTCTTCCACCGTTGTCTGACCGGCGGTCGTGTCGACGGTGTCGCCTTCGACGTCGTCCTTCTTCCAGGGCAATTTCACCCCGTCAGATTATCTCCCCGGCGGCAGTTCTGATCCCCGGGTGGTGCAGGACTCCCTGCCGGCGGGGTGGCCGGCGCCTTCGCTGCGCTGCCGGAGCTGCCGTGCCGTTCCTATACTCCCTCCATGAAGGCTTTGATCGCCCCGGACTCCTTCGGTGACACCCTCACAGCGGTCGCGGCCGCCCAGGCCATCGCGGCCGGGTGGAAGCTCGGACGTCCCGGCGACGAGTTGATATCGGTGCCGCAGTCCGACGGCGGACCGGGATTCGTCGATGTCCTGGCCAGCCGGTTCGGCGATCGCCGCAGCGAGACGGTGGCAGGTCCACTGGGAGCGTCGGTTCGGGCCGACTGGCTACTGGATCGTCGCGGAGACCGTGCGACCGCCTACGTCGAATGTGCCCAGGCCTGCGGGCTGCACCAGTTGGGAGGCGGCCCCACTCCGCGGACCGCGCTGTCCGCGGACACGTTCGGGGTCGGCCAGCTGGTGGCCGCAGCGGTGGCCGCCGGCGCCACCGAGATCGTTGTGGGGCTGGGCGGCAGCGCGAGCACCGATGGCGGTCGTGGTCTGATCGACGCGCTGGGTGGTCTCGACGGTGCCGCACATTTGCTGAGGTCGGTCACGTTGGTGGCTGCGTCGGATGTCGAGAACCCGCTGCTGGGCCCAGGTGGTGCAGCACATGTGTTCGGGCCGCAGAAGGGCGCTGACCCACAGACCGTCTCCTTGTTGGAGGAAGGTATGGCCGAATGGGCCACGTCACTCAACGGTCTCGCCGGCCGCGACATCACCGAGGATGCAGGCGCAGGTGCGGCCGGGGGACTGGGTGCCGCGCTGATCGCGCTCGGGGCGACGAGGGTGTCCGGCGCAACTGTGATCGCCGAGGCGACCGGACAGCAGCACTTGATCGACGACGTGGACCTGGTGATCACCGGCGAGGGGCGGTGTGACGAACAGACCCTCAAGGGCAAGGTCGTCGCGGCACTCACCACAGCCGCGCGTCGGCGAGGTATCCCGACCGTTGTGCTGGCAGGCCAGGTGACGCTCACGCCCGCGCAGATCGCCGAGGCGGGCATCGCCAGGGCTGACTCGATCGTCGACATCGCAGGATCGGTCCAGCTAGCGATGGATGACGCCGACAACCAGCTGCGCCGACTCGCGCGGCACGTCGCCGAGGAGTGGTGACCGGCGCTTTCGCCCGCCCGCGTGGCGCGGGAATAGGTGGGACAGGAGTACGGTTATAGGCGTTGGAAGTTCGCATCCGATACCTGGCAACTGTGCCGATCGCACGCCTACGCCCCGCACACTGAGGAGAATCCATGACCGCATCGAATGAGACCGCTGTGCAGACCGAGACCGAAGCGCCTGCCCACGGTGTGATTCTGACCGATGCCGCTGCCGCGAAGGCTAAGGCCCTGCGCGAGCAGGAAGGTCGCGAAGAGCTCATGCTGCGCATCGCGGTTCAGCCCGGTGGCTGCGCAGGCCTGCGCTACCAGCTCTACTTCGACGACCGCAACCTCGACGGCGACCTGGTTGTCGAGTTCGACGGCGTCGGACTGGCCGTCGACCGGATGAGCGCGCCGTACGTCATGGGCGCGAGCATCGACTTCGTCGACACCATCGAGAAGCAGGGCTTCACCATCGACAACCCGAACGCAACCGGCAGCTCAGCCTGCGGCGACTCGTTCAACTGACGCCCCGCCCCGACGGGGCTCTGGCTTTCGGCAACGGCCGCATCCGATCACTCGGATGCGGCCGTTGTCCTGTCTGGGCAGTTGTCATGCCGGCCGGACCGGAGGCGCCCGCCCATACTTTTGACGGTTTCGGGGTATGCCCTGCTTCGTCTGTGGGCGTATGTAGCGTTAGCCCCATCACCGGGTGAACAGAAAGGCTCGTTTTCGTGGCCATTGCCATTTGTGGATCGATCGCGACAGATCATTTGATGCGTTTTCAGGGGAAGTTCTCCGAGCAGCTGCTTTCCGAACATCTCGACCACATTTCTCTCAGCTTCCTGGTCGAGGAACTCATCATCCGGCGCGGCGGTGTCGCCGGGAACATCTCGTATGCGATGGGTGTCCTGGGTGGTTCGCCGTTGCTCGTGGGGTCGGTGGGCAGCGACTTCGACGACTACCGCAAGTTCCTGGAGGACAACGGTGTGGACACGCGCGGTGTCCGCGTCTCGGAGACAGCCCACACGGCACGCTTCATGTGCACCACCGACGATGAGATGGCGCAGCTGGCCAGTTTCTACGCCGGAGCGATGAGTGAATCCCGCCAGATCTCGCTTGCCCGTCTCGCCGAGGAGTTCGGCAAGCCTGAGCTGGTCCTGATCGGCGCCGATGATCCCGAGGGGATGATCGTGCACAGTCGGGAGTGTCGTGAGCTGGGCATACCGTTTGCCGCCGACCCCTCGCAGCAACTCGCGCGACTCGACGGCGAACAGGTACGCGAACTCATCGACGGGGCCACCTACCTGTTCACCAACGAGTACGAGTGGGGCCTGCTACGTCAGAAGGCCGGGCTCAGCGATGCCCAGGTCGCCGAGATGGTCGGTCTTCGTGTCACCACGCTGGGCAGCGGTGGTGCCGAGATCGTCGAGGCCGACGGAACACGCACCCATGTGCCGGTGGTGCCCGAGACCGAGAAGGTTGATCCGACCGGCGTCGGCGACGGCTTCCGGGCCGGATTCCTTGTCGGTAACGCAGCGGGTCTGAGTCATGAGCGTAGCGCCCAGCTCGGTTCGATGGTCGCCGTTCTGGTGCTGGAAACCATTGCGCCGCAAGACTGGACGTGGAACCGCGAATCAGCGTTGGCCCGCATTGCGGGCGCGTACGGAGACGAAGCCGCTGCCGAGATCGGAGCGGTCATCCCGGCGTGAGATGACCGCCCCGGCCTACGCCGAGGCTAGAGCTTGACGGGGTAGCGGTGGTCTTCGATCTGGGGCGTGATGGTGCCCTCGACGAAGATCCCGTGCCACACCATGAAAACAAGCACCGTCCAGAGTCGTCGACTGTTGTCGACCACTCCGGCGCGATGCTCCGTCAGCATCTGCCGCACCGCGTCTTTGTTGAAGATGTGCTCGGTCTGAGACTTCTCGACGGTCTGCTGAGCCCAGTCGTAGAGCTCGGTCCCGGCCAGCCAGTGACGCAGCGGGACGGGGAAGCCCAGCTTCTTGCGGTGCAGGACGTGCGCCGGGACGATCTGCTCGAGGGCCTTCCGCAACGCGTATTTGGTGGTGCCGTGCGAGATCTTCTCGTCGAAGGGCAGGGCCTCGGCGACCCGCATCACCTCGGGGTCGAGGAAGGGAACCCGCAACTCGAGCGAGTTCGCCATGGTGATCTTGTCGGCCTTCACCAGGATGTCGCCGCGAAGCCAGGTGAACAGGTCGAGATGCTGCATCCGCGCCACCGGGTCCCACCCCTGGGAGGTCGCGTAGATTGGAGCCGTCACATCGGTGTGAGTCCAGTCCGGCCGGAAATCCTTCAGGACAGCGCGTAGCCGGGCGTCGTCGAAGCTGCGCGCGTTCCCGTAGTACCGCTCTTCGAGCGACATCGAGCCGCGGTGCAGCAGGCTCTTACCGCGTGTGCCCTCGGGTATGCGGTCCGACAACCGGCCCGCGGCCTTCCGCAGTCCTCGGGGTAGCCGCTCGAAAGGCTTGAGCGACAACGGTTCTTTGTAGATCGTGTACCCGCCGAAGAGTTCGTCGGCACCTTCTCCGGACAGGACCACCTTGACGTGCTTACGTGCTTCCTTCGCCACGAAATACAGCGGCACCAGAGCCGGATCGGCGACGGGGTCGTCGAGGTACCACACGATCTCCGGGATCGCGGCGGCGAACTCGGCAGGTCCGACGACCTTGACGACGTGCCGAGCGCCGATGGCCGCGGCCGATTCGGCTGCCACGTCGACCTCTGAGTAGCCCTCGCGCTCGAACCCGGTCGTGAACGTGATCAGGTCCGGGTTGTGCCTGATCGCCAGCGCCGCGATGGCCGTCGAATCGATGCCTCCGGAGAGGAACGAACCCACCGTGACGTCGGCGCGCATGTGTTTGGCGACCGAATCCTCGAGCGCTGCGGCTATCTCGTCGTATCGCTTCTGTTGGGTGTCCGGGGTGAACGGGCGAACCTTGAACTGGGGAGTGAAGTACCGGCGCACCTGCGGTCGTTGTCCGGGCTTGATGGTTGCGTAGCTGCCGGACTCGAGGCGACGGATGCCCGCGTGCAGCGTTTCTGGTTCCGGTACGTACTGCAGCACCGTGTAGTGCTGGACTGCGCGGGGGTCGAGACCGTCCGCGACGCCGATCCGGTCGAGGAGTTCGAGGAGGCTCTTCTTCTCGCTGCCGAAGACCGTTCCGCCCGAGCCTGTCGCGATGAAGAGTGGCTTGATACCGAAGGGGTCGCGGGCGATGAACATCGACCGCTCCTCGGTATCCCAGATCGCGAATGCGAACATGCCACGCAGTCGGGCGACCGCGTCAGGACCCCAGTGATGGAAGGCGGCGACGATGGCCTCGCCATCACCCTGGGTGCGGAACTCTGCACCCTCGTCCCGGCTCAGCTGCTCACGAAGCTCGAGGTAGTTGTAGATCTCGCCGTTGAAGACCAGCGCGTACCGCTCCGGATTGTCCGCAGGACCCCAGCGCAACGGCTGATGCGAGTGCTCGATGTCGATGAATGCAAGACGGTTGAACCCGAAGGCCACATCCGCGTCGTGCCACGTCCCACCCGGCTCGTCAGGCCCACGGTGGCGCATGCAGTGCGACGCCGCGGCCACCAATTCGGCAGACTCTCCCGCAGACGCGTCGCTGGACAACAGACCTAGCAGACCACACACGAAAAAGCCTCAATTCGTCCTCCGGACAGCACTTCGAACATGCCCGAGTATGCCGCAACAACGGCCGCCCCCGCCCGCCCGGCCCATGCGCGTCCTCGGCTTTCCGGGCGTCGGTGACACGAACCCAAACCCCGATACGAATGTTGCGGGCGGTTGGTCTACGCTGCGTAGTACACGAGCTACCAATCGTGGGTGGCGGTGTGGCTGTTTGCAGTCTGGGCAGGGTAGGAAGGCGTGAAATTGGCACACGGTGGGCGACCTCCGGCATCGACTAAGCGTCAGCACCGCGGACGTCGAATCAAGCAGATCAGCGCGACCCTGTTCTTGGGTGTCGGCGCGATGATGCTGTCGAGCTGCAGCGCTGAAGAAGTGATGCGGTTCGGCTGGCCCGAGGGCATCACGCCCGAGGCCGAAAGCATGCGTCACCTATGGACCTGGTCGGTGATCGCTGCCCTCGTCATGGGAATCATCGTGTGGGCGCTGACCTTCTGGACTATCACCTTCCACCGCAAGAAGCCCGGTGGCGACGAGTTCCCGCGTCAGACCGCTTACAACGTGCCGCTCGAGTTGACCTATACGGCCATCCCGTTCGTGATCATCGCGGTGCTCTTCTACTTCACGATCATCGTGCAGAACGATGTCGAGGCGAAGAAGTCCGATCCAGATGTGGTCGTGAACGTCACTGCCTTCCAGTGGAACTGGAAGTTCGGTTACCGCACGGTGCAGCTGGAAGACGGCGCCCGTTACGACGGCACTCGCGAGAACCCGTACGAGAACCAGCGGGCCGAGCTAGAAGAGCATGCCGGCGAGAAGGCCGAGCAGGCCGGCCACAACGAACAGAACGCAATCGACGCGGAGCGCAACAACATCCGCGAGTACCTCATGTACGACAAGATCGAGACCACCGGTAACTCCGAAGAGATCCCGGTCCTGGTCTTGCCGACCGGCAAGCGCATCGAGTTCGAGATCGCTTCGAACGACGTTGTCCACTCGTTCTGGGTCCCCGAGTTCCTGTTCAAGCGCGACGTGTTCCCCTTCCCGGAAGAGAACCACACCGACAACCGCTTCCAGGTCAGCTCGATCGACCGCGAAGGCGCCTTCGTCGGGCGTTGTGCCGAGATGTGCGGTACCTACCACTCGATGATGAACTTCGAGGTGCGTGCTGTCAGTCCCGAGGAGTTCGATCGCTACATTAAGTTCCGCGACTCGAACCCGAACGCCACCAACGCCCAGGCACTCGAATCGATCGGTGAGCCCGCCACTGCGCTGACCACCAAGCCTTTCGACACCCGCCGCGGCACCCAGACGGCCTCGAACTAGCACCCAGGAGCCACGAGATGAGAATTGAAGCGCGCCTCTTCGAGGTGCTCACCGGGTTCTTCTTCCTGGTCGCCATCGCCTACGGGCTGGCCAGTGGACTGTCCAGCAAGAACGTCGAGTGGGTGGGTGTCACCGGCCTGGTCATGACCGGCGGCCTGACCCTGATCATCGGGACATACTTCCGATTTGTCGCTCGCCGCGTGGACATCCGCCCCGAGGACTACGAAGACGCCGAGGTGTCTGATGGTTCCGGCGAATTGGGTTTCTTCAGTCCCGGCAGCTGGTGGCCCGTGGTGATCGCGCTCGGCGCTGCAGTGCTCGCCGTGGCCATGGCAACAAGCAACTTCTGGTTCGTTGGCTTCGCAGCCGCCTGCATCATCGGTGCGGTCGCCGGCCTGGTGTTCGAGTACCACACCGGGCAAGAAAAGCACTGACCAGCAGCACAACATCAATCCTTCTTCGCACTCAGCTCCTGGGATGCCCGTAGAGATACGGCACACCTGGGAGCTGAGTGCTTTGCAACGCCGTCACCTGCGTGAGCTCTTCAACCGAGCTTTCGACGGTGCATTCGCAGACACCGACTACGACCACGCCCTCGGCGGCCTGCACGTCATGGTCGCGTCCGACTGCGGCGAGGTGGTGGCCCACGCGGCGGTGGTGGCCAGATCCATGGTCGTCGACGAAAAGCCGCTCCGCGTCGGGTATGTGGAAGCGGTTGCCGTCGATCCCACACGGCAACGACAGGGTCTCGGGCATCAGGTGATGGATGCTTGCGAGCGAATCGTCCTGGGTGCCTACGACTTCGGAGCGCTCAGCGCCAGCGCGGCCGGCGAAGCACTGTATCGGGCGCGAGGCTGGCGTCCTTGGGAAGGCGAGCTCGGGGCACTGACGCCAGACGGCCCGATCACGACGCCTGACGACCGTGGAGGGGTCCACGTCTTCGGTGAGATCGGACGGCCCGATGGTCGTCTGCTGTGCGAGTGGCGCTCCGGCGACCTCTGGTGATCCTGGTGGCTCTGTAGCGCCGCCGTTGTACCCGCCTGCTCGTGTTTACGTATCGGACGTCCCCGGGGCCAGATCGTCCTGACCGGATGCAGCGCGCGCCGAGTGGTTTCAGTCTTTCCCCGTCGTTGTCGAGGCGCTCAGAACGATCCCTTCTGTCCACATCGATCGCGAGCATGGCGGTGAGGTAGGGGAGAGGTGCCACATCTGAGAGGCCGTACATACACAAAAATCCGGGCCCCGATGTGGGACCCGGATTTCTTGTGGTGTTGCAGATCAGTCGGTGAACGGGCTTCCGCCACGAGCCTGAAGAGCGCGCAGCGCGTCCTTCTCGACGTGGTGGGCTTCGCTGTCGAGCTCGATCTGACGCTGTTGCTCTTCCGGCGGGTCGGCCACCAGCAGCGAACCGCTACCGGGGTGTCCGGCCGAGCCCAGCTTGTTCATCCGCTTGGGCAGCGCTGCACCCTCGTACGGCATCGGAAGCGGGTGACCGTGATCATCGAGAGGTCCGAGCGGCTGGTGCAGCTCGATGTACTCACCATGCGGAAGGCGCTTGATGATTCCGGTCTCGATGCCGTGCTCGAGCACGAATCGGTCACTGCGCTGCAGGGCCAGGGCCCAGCGGTAAGCGATGTAGTACGCGAGCGGCGGCACGATGATCAGGCCGATGCGTCCCATCCACGTGGTCGCGTTGAGCGAAATGTGGAACTTGTACGCGATGATGTCGTTCATGCACGACACGGTGAGCACGATGTAGAAGGCGAGTGCCATCGCGCCGATACCTGTGCGCACCGGGGTGTCGCGAGGCCGCTGCAGCAGGTTGTGGTGAGCATCGTCGCCGGTGAGGCGCTTCTCTATCCAGGGATAGGCGAACATCACGGTGATGATGATCCCGATGACAACAACCACCCAGAAGATCGCCGGGATCGTGTACGCGTTCCCGAAGTAGACCTCCCACGCCGGCATCAGGCGGGCAAGTCCGTCGGTCCACATCATGTAGATGTCGGGCTGCGAACCGGCCGACACGTGTGCCGGGTTGTATGGCCCGAGCACCCACACCGGGTTGATCTGGAAGATGCCGGAGATGATCGCCAGGAAGCCGAAGGTGACCGCGAACAGCGCACCGGCCTTTGCCGCGAAGATGGGGAGGATGCGGACGCCGACGACGTTCTGTTCGGTACGGCCGGGGCCGGGGAACTGAGTGTGCTTCTGGTACCAGACCAATGCGAGGTGTGCACCGATCAGGGCCAGGATGATGCCTGGGAAAAGCAGCACGTGCAGTATGTAGAGCCGCGGAATGATGATGTCGCCCGGGAACTGACCGCCGAACAACGCCCAGTGGATCCAGGTACCGACAAGCGGTATTCCGAGGACGATGCCCGACATGGCAGCGCGGACGCCGGTGCCCGAGAGCAGGTCGTCGGGGAGTGAGTATCCGAAGAAGCCCTCGAACATCGCCAGGAGCAGCAGCATGCAGCCGATGACCCAGTTGGCCTCACGTGGCCGGCGGAACGCACCGGTGAAGAAGATGCGCGCCATGTGGATGATGATCGACGCCGCGAACAGCAGTGCTGCCCAGTGGTGGAGCTGTCGGACGAACAGACCGCCGCGGACCTCGAACGAGATGTCGAGTGTGGTGGCGTACGCCTTGGTCATCATCACGCCGTTGAGCGGTTCGTAGGCGCCGTTGTAGACGACCTCGCTCATCGACGGATCGAAGAAGAACGTCAGGTACACACCCGAGATCAGCAGGATCACAAAGCTGTAGAGCGCGATCTCGCCGAGCAGGAAGGACCAGTGGGTGGGGAAGACCTTGTTGATCTGCCGACGGAGACCGGGAGCCAGGTGATACCGGCTGTCGACCTCTTCTGCGCGTTGCGCGAGTTTGCTCATGGTCTGTCCTTCCCCTGGCCGCGTTCCCAGAACGCCGGCCCGACGGGTTCGATGAAGTCGCCGGCCGCCACCAGATAACCCTGTTCATTCACAGTAATGGGCAACTGCGCGAGCGCGCGAGCAGCTGGACCGAAGATCGGCTTGGCGAACTCGAGGGCATCGAACTGGGACTGGTGACACGGGCAGAGGATTCGGTTGGTCTGCTGCTCGAAGAGCGATGCGGGGCAACCGAGGTGCGAGCACACCTTCGTGTATGCGAAGTAGTCGCCGTAGTTGAAACTTTCCTGGTTCTTGCGCTTGATGGCCCGGGCCGCGTCGTTGGGACGCAGACGGATCAGCATCACGGGGTTGTCCACCGCACGCAGTCCTTCGAGGAGCTTGTGCCGAGACTCTTCCGTCTCGCCGACGCCATCTGAGACCCGCCATGGGAACACTGTCTCCATGCCGCCGGCATCGAGGTCTTCTGGTCGGACGAGGACCACCTGGTGGGGGTTGCCGGTGTCGCGACGCAGGAAGACCGTCTCATTGGGGGCTTCAGGGGAGTTGTGGATCGGCGACCACCCGGTGTTCCAGAGAGGGGCATCCTTACCCTCGGCCCACGGGTTCTTGATGATTCCACCGACCAGGGCGACGAGGCCGGTGACCGCGAAGGTTCCGAGTCCGAAGAGTCCGGCACCGATGATCATCTTCCGACGACCGATCGTGGACGACGTCATGGTGTTGCCGAGCATGGCGGCAGCGGTCTTCTTGTCGACCTCTGCCGAGCCGCCGTCGTGGCGGTCCTGGACCGAGATCTCTTCGGGGATGAACTTCTTGGTGAACTGGATGGCGCCCACTCCGATGGAGAGGATCGACAATCCGAAGGTCACGCCCAGCAGGGGAGTGTTGAAGATGTACTGCCAGTAGTGGTCGCCACCGGGCATCACGAATTCCCAGTGGTTGAAGATGAAGATGACAAAGCAGGCCACTGCCGATAAACCGGCCAGCAGGAACCAGAACGCGACCGACCGCTCCGCGCGCTTCTCAGCCTTGCTGCCAGGCTCGGGGAACCGTTCCCGACGGTGGATGATCTCCACACCATCGAGGTTGGTTCCGAGCTTGACCAGCTGGTCGTTGCTCATCCCGTCGAGCTCGTCCTGGGTGGGGACAGATTTGTGTTGATCGCTCATGTGCGTGATCCCATCCACATCGCGGCGGCGACGATAGCCACTACGCCGACAGCCCACATCGCCATTCCCTCGGAGACCGGTCCGAAGCCGCCCAGGGCGTACCCGCCCGGTGCTTCGGGGCGCGTCGCGTACTTGACGTAGCCGATGATGTCCCGCTTTTCCTCATCGGTGAGCTGACGATCCGAGAACTTGGGCATGTTCTGCGGTCCGGTCAACATCGCCGTGTAGATCTGTTGCTCATTGGCCGGGTCGAGGACCGGCGCGAACTTGCCCGACGACAGTGCTCCACCGCGACCGGTGAAGTTGTGGCACGACGCGCAGTTCAGCCGGAACAGCTCGCTACCGCGGCCGATGTTCTCACCACGCAACTGCTCTTGCTCGACAACCGGGTAACCGTCTTCGAAGATGACGTTTCCGTTGGCGTCCTTGGCGTACACGACCTGGGGGCCGCCGCCGACCGACTGGATGTAGGCGCCGAGTTGGTCGATCTGGGCCTGGGTGAACTTGGCCGGCTTGCGCTGGATCTGGGCTTCACCACGGACCGCGGGCATACGCCCGGACGAGACCTGGAAGTACACCGACGCATCGCCGACGCCGACCAGCGACGGTCCGCGGTCGAGCACACCTTCGAGGTTGGCACCGTGGCACGTGATGCAGGACGTCTCGTAGAGCTTGCGGCCGTCCTGGATCAGCGCCGCACTCGACTCGCTGTCCGCCTTGGCGACCTGCGGGTCCGGGGTGATCGCAGTGGCCAGGCCTCCGGCGACCACAAGACCTGCGAGCAACAGCAGGATGCCGGATGCGCGACGTCGCAACTTGCGGCGTGCCTTGGCCTTTTTCGCGTCGATCCTGCCTGCGCCCTCGCTCAGGGCGCCCTCAACCGAATCCCCGGGTGAGGTGGGTGGGGGAGATGAACTCATCTGTGTCTCTCTGCTAAGCGGACTGACTCTGCCTGGGCTGAAGTGTGGTGCGCGTTACCGGATGAAGTAAATGGTCGCGAACAGGGCAATCCAGACGATGTCGACGAAGTGCCAGTAGTAGGACACGACGATCGCGGCGGTTGCCTGAGCCGGGGTGAACTTGCTCAACCGCGTGCGGATCAGCAAGAAGACAAAGGCGACGAGACCGCCGATCACGTGCAGGCCGTGGAACCCGGTGGTGATGTAGAACACCGAGCCGTAGGCGCTAGACGACAGCGTCGTGCCCTCGTGAACCAGGTGGTAGTACTCGTACGCCTGACCGGCGACGAAGATCGCGCCCATGATCAGGGTGATCGTGTACCACCGGCGAAGGCCGAAGACGTCGCCACGCTCGGCGGCGAAGACACCGAGCTGGCATGTCACCGACGACAGGATCAACACGGTGGTCACCGGGATCGCCAACGTCAGGTTGAGCTCGGTGGGCTCCATCGGCCAGTTGCCGTAGTTTCCGGCTCGCGCGACGAAATACATCGCGAACAATCCGGCAAAGAACATCAGCTCGCTCGAAAGCCACACAATCGTGCCGACGCTGACCATGTTGGGTCGGTTCAGCGAGTGCACGCGCTGGGTGATAGCTGATCCTGTGGGTGCTGCAGCGCTAGTCACCCCAGAAGTATGACGGTTCGTAGTAAGCGATGACTACTGGGGTCCAGAATTTTTCTGGCGCGTCGCGACGACCCAGCTAAACGTACGCATATCCCCAGTTCCCGGCGTGTCCGAGAGCTGAAAATCACACACCTGGGAGGCTGGTGGGGTGCCTCGCGACGTGAACGGGAACCCGATCGAAGTGTCCCGGTGGAAACGATGGTCCGGTCGGCTCGCCGGTGGCCGAAAGTCCAACGGGGAGTTGTCTGCCGACGATCCGTCCCTGGTCGTGACGGCCGAGAGTTTCGACGACGCGAAGGCGGCGTCGTCGGTGCTCGCCGATTCCGGTTGGCGCGAACACGAACAGTCGGTTCTTCGGCACCTCCTGGTGCTGCCGTCCGGGTCCGTCCCAGGGGCTCTGGAACTCGCGGCCCAGGACCACTACGGACCCGTTCCGGTCCCGCCGGGAACCGGTGTCGTTGCCGCCGGCGGCAACGAGGTGGTGGCCCTGGCCCGCGTACAGCTGATCGATGCCCTGCACGTGTCCCAGGAACGCTCCCGGATGGCTGGTTTGGCCCAGCGGCACGGCGGCTCTGCAGTGGGCTGGCAGGTGCTGCAACCGCCGACGAATCAGGTTGCGGGGGGTGGCTAGGCTGCCACTGTGACCCACTCGAACGTTCCGGCCCGTACGTGGCCGCAGATTCTCGGCGTACTGGCCGATGGCCACGACCTGGATCCCGACGGTGCCGAGTGGGCGATGAACGAGATCATGACCGACAACGCGACCCCAGCGCAGATCGCCGCCTTCGGGGTGGCGATGAAGCTCAAGGGGCCGACCCCCGGGGAATTGCTGGGCCTGGCAACGGGGATGCTCGCCCACTCCAGTGTGGTGCCCACAACGCGCGATTGCGTCGACATCGTGGGAACCGGTGGTGACCGGTCGAACACGGTGAACATCTCGACGATGGCATCGGTCGTGGTCGCCGCAGCCGGTGTGCCGGTGGTCAAGCACGGCAACCGCGCGGCGTCGTCGAAGAGTGGTGGCGCCGACGTCCTGGAGGCGCTGGGCGTCAAGATCGCGCTGACCGCCGATGGCGTCGCCACCTGTGTCGGTCAGGCGGGCATCGCCTTCTGTTTCGCCCCCGTGTTTCATCCCGCGTTGCGGTTCGCGGCGGCTCCCCGCAAGGAGATCGGCATACCGACGGTCTTCAATGTGCTTGGCCCCCTGACCAATCCGGCACAGCCGACCAGCGGTCTGGTTGGGTGTGCCTTTGCCGATCTCGCGCCGGTACTCGCCCAGACATTCGCTGATCGGGGTCACTCGGTACTTGTCGTCCGCGGCGATGACGGCCTCGACGAACTGACCACGACGACGACGTCAACCGCGTGGCAGGTCGTCGACGGTGCCGTGCACAAACAGACTGTGGACCCCACGACCATCGGTCTGGCCCGGGTCGAGTTGGAAGCACTTCGAGGCGGCGACGCGGACCACAACGCGCAGGTCGCGCGGGACCTGTTCGCCGGAGCGACCGGGCCGGTACGCGATGCCGTGGTGCTCAATGCTGCCGGTGCACTGGCTGCCTACCGTCCCGACCGCGGCGCCGATCTGCACGAACAGCTGCGCACGCAGATCGACGTGGCTGCCGACGCAATCGACTCCGGCGCGGCCGCGACCTTGCTCGACAACTGGGTGCGCGTGAGCAACGCCCTCTGACGCACTCTCCATGGGGGTTGCCCTGCGGGCTCCCCGGTTGGCCACCGACCAGGGCGGCCAACCGGGTGTTCCTTCGTCACTCTCCGATGGAGAAGCCGGCGTCGACGTCGGCGCTGGAGTAGCTCTTGAAGGCGATGTGGGTGGCGGTGTGCTTCACACCCGGCAGCCGACTGATCGCGGCGGTGACGACGTCGGCGATCTCCGCGTGGTCCCGGACTCGGATCTTCGCGATCAGGTCGACGTCACCGGCACACGAGTACACCTCGGTGACGCCTGAGATGTCGGCCACAGCCTGAGCGGTCTCCGGGATCTGATGGACATCGGTCTGGATCAAGACGATGGCGGTAATCATTGACTCAGCCTAGGTCGCCCTCGAGTGTGATGGTGCGACGCGCCGTGCCCACCTTGTCGCGCCAGTGGACGTGCCGGCCGCCACCGTGGCGCGGCAAGCTGAACCCGCTGGTGGCGCAGACGATTCGAACCCCTGGTCCGGTGAGCCACCGGTACACCAACGCAACTTCCTCGTGGGGCGCGCCGTACAGCGGTCCCGGTTCGGGGAGCACCGTCTCCGCACCGGCCGCGAGCGCGGCCACCACGGGCATCGGCGGAACGCCCCGCGCGGCGACCCCGGCGCTTGCGAGGCGGCCGTGCCTGATCACCGCCAAGTCCCATCCGCCGCGTCCATCGGGTGCGGCGGCGACCATCTCCGAGATGCGGGCCAGCGCGGCCAGCCGCTGACACCGTTCCAGGTGGGCGATGAGGTGGTCGAGGCGATCGCGCAACCGCGCGGCGTTCTCGAAGAGTTCGGCACGGGCGAGCGACTCGAGTTTGTCCAGAGCCAGCTGAACGGGGAGGTCGCTTCGGCCGCTGAACAGCTCGGCGACGGTTCGGGCTCGGGGGAGATATGCCTCGGCGGCAAGTGGTTCGGTGGTGGCCGCGTGGCAGCCGCCGACCACACGCCGCCCGCCCGGGCCCACCTCGCACACGTGAAGTGCAGTGGCCCGTAGCGCGGTACGGCACGTGCGCAGGCCGCATGTGTCGGCGATGAGGTCTGCGACGTCATAGGCAGTGGCGCGGGAACGAAAGGGGCCAACCGAGGTCGCGGTCGGGGTCCGGCTGATCTTCAAACGCGGGAACGCCTCCTCGGTGAGACATATCCACCAGCCGAGATGTGGGAACTTCGACCGGCGGTTGTATGGCGGCGCGTAGGCGCCGAGGAGACGCAGTTCGCGCACCCCTGCCTCGATCCGATGGGCACACTGGACGTGGTCGACGCGCGTCGCCAGTTCGACCATCTCGCGTACCCGGGTGCGGTTCTCCGAACCGGTGAAATAGCTGCGGACCCGCCTGCGCAGGTCGGTTGCGGTGCCGACGTACAAAACCTCATCAGAGGGGCCGCGGAACATATAGACACCGGGTTCTGACGGCAGGTGGTCTGCCAGGCCCCTCTTGTTCCGCGTGGCACGGGAGACCCCGGGCAGGAAGTTGCGGAGGTCGCCGAAGGTGTGGATGCCGAGATTGCCGACCCGTTCGAAGAGCCGGTGCATCACCTCGACTGTTGCACGGGCGTCGTCGAGTGCCCGGTGGGTCGGGCGGGTCTGGACGGCGAAGAGGTCGGCGAGAGCCGAGAGCTTGACAGTCGGTGCCTCGTCTCTGGTCAGGACTCGACGGGCCAGCTTCACGGTGCACAGCACCCGGCGGAACGGCCACGGGTGGCCGAGCTCGGTGGCAGCGGCGCGCAGGAAGCCGGTGTCGAACCGCGCGTTGTGCGCCACGATCACCGCGTCGCGGGCGAACTCGAGGAAGGCCGGGAGTACCTGGTCGATCGTGGGGGCCTGGTAGACCATCGCTTCGGTGATGCCGGTGAGGCGAACGATGTGTGGTGGGATTCCGCGCTGTGGATCCACGAGCGTCGCGAAGTCACCGAGCACCTCGCCGCCCCGGACCTTCACGGCGCCGATCTCGGTGATCCGGTCGCCCATCGGGCTGCCCCCGGTGGTCTCGAGGTCCACCACCACGAATGTGGTCTCCCGCAGGGGGACGTCGTCGGGGTGGTCCAGTACGGGATCGTCGAAACACAGCTGAGTCCCAGCAGCCTCACCAACAACACTCACACTGCGAACATTAGTTCGATCCACCGACATCGCCGCGGGGGCGCAGTGCGAGATGGCTTGTCAGACCGTGGAGTTAGCGTTCGGCCATCGGGGTCGAACCAAGGGCTCCGGACCTCAGGGAGAACCCTGAGGACCCTGAGAAAAGGCCCCCTAAACCGAATGAGACGGAGATCACAATGCTCATAGACTGCAACACCTGCCCGGGCCGTCGGGTCGCCTGCGACGACTGCATGATGACCGTTTTCCTGGGTCCCGTAGGTGTCCCTAACAGCGCAAACGACGAAGTTCGCTGTGATGAATTCGTTATTGACCACCAGGCGCGCATCGATGACGCGATTGCGGTGTTCCACGCTGCGGGCATGATCGGCAAGTCTGACCGTCACGGTCAGGACGCGGCAGTCAACGCAGGTGGCAGGGTTTTTGTTCCCCGATCCGGCGGTCATCTGCGAGCTGGATGACCCGACACGCCGGTTGGCCTCCTGTCGGTCCCCTAGTGGACACGGACCATCACGGTTTCGTAACCTTTCTGAGACCTTGCGAAAGCGTCCACTCCAACCGGAGCGGATCGTAGGGTCGCCGCTCAATCACCGTCCTGGTGAACCGGGGAACCACTGATGCGAATGCGAGTTCACATCCGGGGTGAATCCCATTGAACCCTGAGGTCGTCAGACTTCTGGGTTCGCCGGGTAGGGCCATCTTCCGGCCCGAATCCGACAGCTAACCCGGTAGGCGGATAGGGAAGAAACAGGAGACATCGCTTCGTGGCGAAACATCGTTTGCAACAGCCGAACCGGGGCATCAAGAGCGCCCGGGGCGCACTGATCGCCGGATCGATCACCCTCGGCACCATGGGAATGGCCGCCGCGCCGGCCATGGCTGCTCCGATCACCGTTCCCGGTGTAGGAACCTTCGAGATCCCGGGCCTGGCCGAAAACCAGATCCCCAATGAGTTCAAGTCCCCCAACATCCTGCCGCAGGCAGCGCAGCCGGTCCGGCCCGCAGGCCAGATCGCCGCTGATGCCGCAGTGAGCAAGATCGGTTCGCCGTATGTCTACGGCGCCGCCGGCCCCAGCGCATTCGACTGCTCAGGTCTCGTCTACTGGTCGCACCAGCAGGCCGGTCAGACCATTCCTCGGGACAGTTACGGCCAGCTCGGCGGTGGCACCCACGTCGACGCCGCGAACATCCAGCCCGGCGACGTCGTGATCTACAACGGTGGCGGCCACGCAGGCATCTACGTCGGTGGCGGCCAGGTCGTCCACTCCTCGACCGAGGGCGTGCCCGTCGGCCGGATGGGTCTCAACGACCAGTCGATCGTCGACATCCGTCGCTACTGATCTACACAACTGAACACGACCATTGGGCGGGGCCGCACTCGAGCGGCACCCGCCCAATGGCTTCCGAACACCCGGTTGCAGACAGTCTGGCCGTCCGCGCTCGGTGGGGCGAAGGCCTGTGTAGCCTGGCCGGGTTGGTCAGTGCAGCGGGATCGGTCGAAACAAGACGTACCGAGTGGGCAGCTGATCTGTTCGGTACACACAGAGGTAAAGGGCTCGGGTTGGCCCGCGTGAAGTGTTGAGGAGTTTCATCGTCGTGGTGCGGAAGCGTTATGCCGCCGTCATGCACACCGTGATCGCGGCTGTGGTGCTGGCGTTGGCGGTTGCACTGGGCGCAGGTGCGCCGCCGGTGCCGAACCGGGACCGCAGAGCCCGGATGACATGCTCACCGAATACACGCAGCTGGGCCGCGAGGCCGAGCAGGCCACCGAGGCCATTCACAACACCACGATCGAACTGAACAACCAGCGTGGCGCTGTCGCGGCGGCGAACGAGGCCGCCCTGGCAGCCGAGCGCACCCTTGCCGAGCAGGAGAAGCAGGCCGAAAGCCTGCAGGGCGCAGTTGATGCACTGGTCAACGCCAGTTACCGGGGCGCGCGGGTCAATCGTCTCTACGCCGTCCTCGTCAGTGACTCGCCGCAATCCCTGCTCGACCAGATGTCCGGACTCGAGATGATCTCGCGTCAGACCGTTGCCGACGTGAAGACGTTCAAGGTCGCCAACGACAAAGCGCTGGAAGCGCAAAAGGTGGCGCAGGACGCGAAGACGAAGGCCGAGCAGGCAGTGGCGGCCGCCGAGAAGACCAGCGCAGACCTGCAGGCCAAGCAGAGTGAACGAATCTTCAAGGCCACCGAGATCAGGGCGATGTACGAGTCGTTGACCGGCAAGCAACTCGCTGCACTGGCCGGGCCCAAGATCGAATTCGACGCCTCCATGTTGCCCGCCGGGACGGCCCCCGAGGTCATCGCTGTTCGTGCAGCGCTCACCCGGATCGGCGATCCCTACGTGTGGGGCGCCACCGGGCCGGATCAATTCGATTGCTCCGGACTGATGGTGTGGGCGTACAAACAGGCAGGGAAGACGCTGCCGCGGTCCAGTCAGGCGCAACTGGCGGGCGGCACCGCGGTCGAGCGAGATGCTCTGCGGCCCGGCGATCTGATCATCTACTACCCCGACGCCACCCACGTGGGCATGTACATCGGTAACGGCTACGTGGTGCACGCCTCGACATTCGGTGTCCCGGTCAAGGTCGCCCCGATCGACGGAGCCGGCCCGTACAACTCGGCCCGTCGATACTGAGGGCACCGGATCGCCAGTGACTTCCGAGCGCGAGTCCCCAGAGCGCGAGGACCTCGACGCCGCACCGGCAGCGGACGCCGCGTCCGAGCGCCGGAATCCGCTGGGCCGGAAGTGGCTGTGGATCCTGATCGCTGTGGTGCTCGTGGCCGTTGTCGGCATCGTCGCGACAGTGCTGGTGTCGTCGTCGGGCTCTGACACCGACTCACCTGCTGCAACTCCGTCCGCGCGTCCGCAGAATCCGTACGAACAGTCACGGTCGCTGGGGGTCACGCTGACCTTGCAGGCCTACACCGATGCCCTGCGCGACGGGGATGCCGAGTCGGCTCTGGCTCAATTGGATGCCTCGGCGACCACTGCCTTGCGTGAGCGGACGGGTGCATCGGCGGCGGGTCTGCCGGCTTTGCCGCTCAGTGCTTTCGAGTTCCGATTGTCGGCCAGCCGCGAGTTCGAGCGTCTTGTCCCCGCCGACCTCCAGGAGCGTCTCGACGCGCAGGGGAGCAGCGACTCCTGGGTGGCCCCCGTGCAGTTGCGATACGGCTACGAGGGGATCGACTCGATCCCGGTTGTGCTCGACCTCCCCATGGTGATGGCCCAGTACCCGGACGGCTGGAAGATGGTCGCCGATGCGGGGCCGCTGTTCGGGCAGCCCGCGCCTGCGGGACAGGTGTGGGAGTTCCCCTCACCGTCGGCGACGTCTGTCGCCACCGCGCCAGGGGAGTCCTTGGTGTTGACCAACGGGTCCGACACCGGCTTCACCGCCCGCCTGGAGGAACTGCTGCCGGCCGCCGCCGGAGCCGTCACGCAGTTCTGGGGCACCAAGTGGCCGCAGGGCGCGGGGATCATCGCTGCCCCCACCGATGACGAGTTCCGATCGCTCACCGGTGCTGCGACCGCCGACGCCCAGGCTGCCGCGGCCGTCTCGATCTTCACAGGGATCGATCCCGCTGGACCGACCGCCCTGGGGCAACGTGTGGTCTTCAGTCCTCAAGCGGCGCAGCTGGATCCGAACGCACTCGCGGTGGTACTCCGGCATGAGCTGTTCCACGTCGCCGCTCGTACCGTCACTGCTCAGGCGGCCCCGGTCTGGGTGACCGAAGGGGTGGCCGAATATGTCGGCCGCCGAGGGACGTACACCCGCCTCGCCGACGCCGCCCCGACCCTGGCCGGGCAGGTCGCAGCCGGTGAGGTGCCTGCGGACCTTCCCAGCGATGCGAATTTCTCCCCGGGCAGTCCCGACGCGGCGTTGTCCTACCAGTCCGCGTGGTCTGTGGCGGCCTTCATCGCGGACAAGTTCGGTGACGACAAACTCAAACGTTTTTATGTGGCGTTGGCCGGGGCTGATCAGCCGACCGACCCTCAACTGGTGATCAAGTCCCAGGACACCGCCTCGAACATCGTTCTGGGGATCTCGCGCGAGGAACTCGTCGATCAGTGGCGTGGCTGGCTCACTGCGTCACCCTGATCGCCGCTACGGTGAGCCAATGCACCGTACGCTGTTGGTCACCAACGACTTTCCGCCCCGGCAGGGGGTATCCAGTCGTACTTGCAGAACCTGATCGAGCGGTTGCCCGCCGGCGACGTGGTCGTCTATGCGCCGCGATGGCGCGAGGACAGCCACATCAGGTTCGATGCGGAGCAGGACTACGAGGTCGTCCGCCATCCCACGACGTTGATGTTGCCCACGCCTGCGGTTGCGCGGCGGGCAGCCGATCTGGTTCGGGCGCATCAGGTCGACACCGTCTGGTTCGGGGCGGCAGCCCCGCTGGCCGTGCTCGGTCCGGCCGTGAGACGCGCAGGCGCACAGCGTGTGATCGCCAGTACGCACGGGCACGAGGTCGGCTGGTCGATGCTTCCGGTGGCGCGGCAGGGGCTCGGCGTGATCGGCCGCGGCACGGACGTGATCACGTACGTGAGCAAGTACACGCGTGACCGTTTCAGTGCCGCATTCGGCCCCCGCGCGGCACTCGAACACCTACCGCCGGGTGTGGACACCGATCGGTTCAAGCCGGATGACGTTGCCCGACAACGTCTTCGACACTTGCACGGACTCGGAGATGCGCCGACCATACTGTGTCTGTCCCGGCTGGTCCCACGCAAAGGGCAGGACATGTTGATCCGGGCGTTGCCCGAGGTCCGTGCAGAGATCCGCGACGCGACATTGGTGATCGTCGGGGGCGGCCCCGACGCCGAACGGCTTCGGGACCTGGCACGCAAAGTCGGTGTCGCCGAGCACGTTCTGTTCACCGGCTCGGTACCCGCCGACGAGCTTGCCGCGTACCACAACATCGCGGATGTCTTCGCGATGCCGGCGCGTACCAGAGGCCGGGGACTGGACGTGGAAGGTCTCGGCATCGTCTACCTGGAAGCCTCGGCGTCGGGGATCCCGGTGATCGCCGGTGAGTCGGGAGGCGCCCCGGAAACGGTGAAGCAGGGCGAAACGGGTCTGGTCGTGGACGGCCGGTCGATCAGAGAGATCACCGATGCCCTGACAGCTCTGTTGGGAGACCCGGACCTGTGCGCATCGATGGGTGCTGCGGGACGGGATTGGGTCCAGTCGCGGTGGCGTTGGGAGCACATGGCCGGCCGGCTCCGGCAGCTGCTGTGACCGGCTGCCGCGCTGCGCACCGTCAAGGCAGGGTTGTGGTCGGACCGGCACGCCGATATGTGAAGCTAATGCGGTGACCAGTATCCAGGTTGCCGACCAAACCTTCATCGCGGCGCCGCCCGAGTCGGCGACCGCGGTGATCTCCGACCGCGCCAATTGGCGCCGATGGTGGCCTGATCTGCGGTTGACCGTGGTTCAGGACCGAAAAGAGCAAGGTGTGCGCTGGAAGGTGTCGGGCCCCGTCGAAGGGACGACGGAGCTGTGGCTCGAGCGGGTGCTCGACGGCTTCGTGCTGCACTATTTTCTGCACGCGGAGCCGACCGGGACGCTCCCGTCTGAACCCAGGGCGCGCGGGACCGAGCTGGCGCGGATGAATCACCGGCGCCGGGTGGCCGGTCGTGTCATGTCGTTCGAGGTGAAGGACCGCCTCGAGCAATCTCGCCACGTCGGTGGGCCTGCCGCCGGCGCACCAGCCGCGGGAGGTTCGCGATGACCGACCGCACCGAACAATCCATCGTGATCAATGCAGATGCGGCCGACATCATGGCGGTGATCGCAGATTTCGAACAGTACCCACGTTGGGTGTCGGCGGCGCGCAAGGTGGAGGTGACCGTCCCGGGCCCCGGAGGCCGCGCGAAGCAGGTTCGGTTCGTGCTCGATGCAGGTGTCCTCAAGGACACCTACGAATTGAGTTACGAATGGGCCGCCGATGGGCACTCTGTGAGCTGGGACCTGGTCAGCAGCGATCTGCAGACCGCGCAGCACGGTAGTTACCGGTTGGTGCAGCAGGCACCCGGGTCGACGAAGGTCACCTACGAACTGACCGTGGACCTGTCGATACCGATGATCGGACAGCTCAAGCGGCGGGCTGAGAAGGCCATCACCGACGCGGCCCTGAAAGAACTGAAGAAGAGAGTCGAAGACTGATCGATCTAGCGCCCATCCACCTCGTTCTCGGGCCGGGTGGTGCCGGAACGTCGACGGTTGCCGCCGCCGGTGCCGTCGGCCTGCCGCAACAGCAGGGCGGGTCCGGACGACGCGGGAAGACGCTTCTGGTGTCACTCGGCCGCTTCCGTGACGTCTCGGCGATCTTTGGCGTGTTCGCTTCTCCGGGCGAGCCTGTGCCTGCGTCGCAGCAGGTGAACATACTCGAACTGGACACATTGGCGATGGTCTCGCAGATGTGGGGTTCGGTGCGTTCTGCGCTGACCGCTGGGGAACTGACCGGTACGGGTGTGCCCGGGGCCGGCGCGGTGGTGTCCGGCCTGGACCCCGAGGAGATCCTTGGGATGCCCGGAGTCGAATCGTTGCTGGCGCTGCGCCGGATTCGCGATGAGGCAGCGTCAGGTGAGTGGGCGCAGGTGGTGATCGACATGTCCGGTGGTGTCGATCCCTTCGAGCTCATGCGGGTTCCGCAGATGGTGGCCGACATGATCGAGAGGTTGTGGCCGCGTCACCGGCGACTGGCGGCCGCAGCGGACAACGCACGTATCGCCCGCGTCGTGGGGATGGTCGATGCCCTGGTGCGCGATTGCGCGGACGTCGACGAGCTGCTGTTCGACGCGTCCGGTGTTCACGTCCACGTGGTGGTCGGGGTGGACCGCGACGGTGCGGCCTCGCTGGACCGCGCCCGGGCCGTCTTGCAGGTGATGGGGCTGCCGGTGTCGACCATCGTGGCCAATCGGGTGATGCCCGAGGTGTTGTCGGTCGACGCGCAGACACCAGTCGCGCCTGACCGTTCTTCGTGGCTCGATGACCAGATCGCCGCCCAGTCGGCGGCGATCGATCATCTGAGGGCGACGAAGGACGAGGCCGAAGTGGTGTGCGTGCCGTGGGTGTCCGGGTCGATCGATTCGGTCGTGTCGTTGCGCAAACTCGGCGTCGATCTGTCCGGCGGGCAGATGGCAGCGGTGGGCCCACGGGCCGCGCGGGTCGAACGCGAGTCCGGGTCCGGACTCGATTCGGTCTACCGGATGACCTGGAAGCAGTCACTTCCGGACCCATCGGGACTACAGCTCGGCCGCAGCGGCGACGATCTGATGATCACGGTGAGCGGGGTGCGGCAGCGGATACGGTTGCCGTCGGTCTTGCGGCGCTGCGTCGTCCTGGGCGCATTCTGGGATGCCGGCGACCTCACCGTACGCTTTCGGCCGGACCCCGATGTGTGGCCGCAGAACTGACAGATGAGTAAGAATGGCGGGCACCGCGCGAGTGTCCGATGGCGCAAGCAATCGAACGAGAGAAGGCCGGCGTGAGCGACGAGCAGGGCAGGGCCGCAGGTGGGCCCAGCGGCGCCCGGTCAGGAGGCGATGCCGAGGCCTGGCGCACCCTCGTCCTCGGTGTCCTCGAGCGAGTCGACCACTTTGCGTCCGTGCTGCTCGACGAGAACGGGACGGCTGCGAGACGGGCGGGCGACGGCGCGGCAGGGAATGACGGCTCGTTCGTGGCCACCGACTTCGCCGGTCAGGCCCGTTTGGCGTTCGACACGATCATCGACGAGGCCGGAGATCTGTTGTGGCAGCTCCTCAGTCAGCTGATCGCCATCCTCGAGGCCGTTCAGCAGGCGCTGGAGCAGGTCATCGGCGCGCGTCCAGAACCCGGGCCGCGGCGCCCGCCGGGCACGAGTGCCCGGGCCGCCACCTATCAGCCCATCACCGTGCTGTTCGAGCCGGTGGGGGACGTCCCGCGGGGTGAACCGTGAGTGCCCGCGAGTCGACGCCGAACCGTCAGGGCCAGCGCGGGGACATGGCGATCGGTATCGACATCGGGGGCACCAGCATCCGTGCCGCGATCGTCGACGAGCAGGGTCAGGTGCACGACACGGTGCGGGCTCAGACCCCCACGACGGTGTCGGCGCTCGAGACGTGCCTCGACCGCACCGTCGCCGAACTGACCGCACGCTGGGACGTCATCGGGGTGGGTGTCGCCGTCGCCGGGTTCCTCACCAGTGATCGTCAGGTCATCCGCTTCTCGCCACATCTGCCCTGGCGCGAGGCGCGTGTGGCCGAGGAGATGTCGCGCAGGATCGGACTGCCGGTGGTCTGCGAACACGACGCCAACGCCGCCGCTGTCGCCGAGTATCACTTCGGCGCGGCCGCGCGAGGTCACAACACATTGGTCATCGCGATCGGCACGGGTATCGGAGCGGGTTTGCTGCTCGACGGCGAGATCTACCGCGGTAGCTTCGGTGTGGCCCCCGAACTCGGCCATCTGCGGGTGATGCCCGACGGCCGGCCGTGTTCGTGCGGCAAGTTCGGGTGTTGGGAAAGGTATTGCAGCGGAACGGCTCTGGTCGACACGGTGGTCGAGCTGATCGCCGACGGTGGGATGTGGAACAGCAAACTCGCCCGCGACATCGCCGACGATCCCGGCTCGCTGACCGGACGGCGGATAGCGGCGGCGGCGCACGAAGGCGATGCGCTGGCGCTGGCGGCGTTCGCCGAGTTCGCTCGATGGCTGGGTCTGGGGCTGGCGATGTGCTGTGACGTGTTCGACCCCGACCTCGTGGTACTCGCAGGCGGTGTCGGTTCGTCCTCGGGCCTGTTCCTCGACGAGGCGCGCGAACATTACTCGGCGTTGCTCACCGGTGCCGGACACCGGAGGATGGCGCGAATCCGCGGGACCCAGCTGGGTGAGGCGGCCGGGATGATCGGCGCAGCCCAGATCGCGAGGACCGAGGCCAGGCGCTGACGCCACCGCAGCGGGGTGGGTAAGGTTTTGTGCGTATGTGGTGTCGGTGACAGTGGCGGTCGGAAGTGATTCGTCGGAGAGTGGGAAGACATGTGGTACTGGGTCTTCAAATACGTCCTGATGGGGCCGGCGCTGCGAGTGCTGGGGCGCCCCAAAGTCGAAGGGCTGGAGAACCTTCCGGCCAAGGGCCCGGCGATCCTGGCGAGTAATCATCTTGCGGTGGTCGACAGTTTCTATCTGCCGCTGATGGTGCCGCGGCGGATGTACTTCCTCGCCAAGAGCGAGTACTTCACCGGAACGGGCGCCAAGGGCGCCTTCCAGCGGTGGTTCTTCAACGCCTCGAGCCAGATCCCCATCGACCGCACCGGTGCCGACGCCGCGGCCGGAGCCCTGACGGCGGCCAAACGCAAGCTCGACACCGGCGACCTGATGGCGATGTATCCGGAGGGAACGCGGTCGCCGGACGGGCGACTGTACAAGGGCAAGACCGGCCTCGCGCGGATCGCGATGGAATGCGGTGTCCCGGTGATCCCTGTGGCCATGATCGGCACAAGCGAACTCAACCCGCCCGGGACGACGATCCCGCGGTTCGGCCGCATCACCGTCAAGATCGGCAAGCCTCTCGACTTCAGTCGTTACGAGGGGATGGAGGGCAACCGTTTCATCGAGCGCGCCGTCACCGACGAGATCATGTACGAGTTGATGCACCTGAGCGGCCAGCAATACGTGGACGTGTACGCCGCCTCGCTCAAGGAGCAGGGTCAGCCGCCCGCCGCCAACACATCGCCGGCCGCCTGAGCCGCCGGTGCGTTATTTCTACGACTGCGAGTTCATCGAGGACGGACGAACGATCGAATTGGTCTCGATCGGGGTCGTCGCCGAGGACGGACGTGAGTTCTACGCGGTGTCCACCGAGTTCGATCCCGACCGGGCAGGCCAGTGGGTGCGCGCACAGGTTCTGCCGAAGCTGCCGTCGCCTGCGTCCAAGGCATGGCGTAGCCGCGCGCGCATCCGCGACGACCTGCTGGAGTTCCTGACCGCCGGGGAAGGCCGCATCGAGCTGTGGGCCTGGGTGGGCGCCTACGACCACGTGGTGCTATGCCAATTGTGGGGACCGATGACCGCCCTGCCCCGGTCGATGCCGAGGTACACCCGAGAGCTGCGCCAACACTGGGAATTGAGCGGCCGTCCCGAACTGCCTCCGGCCCCCGACGACGCCCACGACGCGCTCGCCGACGCCCGGCACAACCTGAACAAGTGGCTGGCCATCGAGGCGTTCCGAGGTGAGGGGCAGCTCGATCGCGCGGGGCATTAGGCTGGGCACGTGGTGAACTGGACCGTAGACGTTCCGATTGAAGAACTGCCCGAACTGCCGCCGCTGCCGGGAGACCTGGCAGAGCGATTTGCGCAGGTGCTGGACAAGCCTGCGCTGCAGCAACCGAGCTGGCCTGAGGACAAGGCCCGTGCGATGCGCACGGTGCTCGAGAGTGTCCCCCCGATCTGCCTGCCGAACGAGGTCGAGCGCCTCAAGGCGCAGCTCGCCGAGGTCGCGCTGGGGCGGGCGTTCCTGCTGCAGGGTGGCGACTGCGCCGAGACCTTCGCCGACAACACCGAACCGCACATCAAGGGCAACATCCGCACCCTGCTGCAGATGGCAGTGGTGCTGACCTACGGCGCCAGCATGCCTGTGGTCAAGGTGGCCCGCATCGCGGGGCAGTACGCCAAGCCGCGCTCATCCGACACCGATGCCCTGGGGCTGCCGTCCTACCGCGGCGACATGGTGAACGGCTTCGTCGCGGAACAGTCCGTCCGCGAGCACGACCCGTCTCGACTGGTCCGGGCGTACGCCAATGCCAGTGCTGCGATGAACATGGTGCGAGCGCTCACCGGCGCAGGTCACGCCGACCTCCACCGCGTGCACGACTGGAACCGGGAGTTCGTGCGCACATCGCCGGCCGGTGCGCGTTACGAGGCGCTCGCCTCGGAGATCGATCGTGGGCTGCGTTTCATGGACGCGTGCGGGGTTCGCGACTCGAACCTGGAATCGGCAGACATCTACGCCTCACACGAGGCTCTCGTGCTCGACTACGAGCGTGCGATGCTGCGGCTGGCCGACGACCCGGAAGACCCCGACAGCGGCAAGAAGGTGCTGTACGACCTGTCCGCGCACTTCTTGTGGATCGGCGACCGGACCCGGCAGCTCGACGGAGCGCACATCGCGTTTGCCGAGCTGATCTCCAACCCGATCGGTCTGAAGATCGGCCCGAGCACCACGCCCGAGCTCGCCGCCGAGTACGTCGAGCGACTCGATCCGCACAACGTGCCCGGCCGTCTCACCCTGGTCGCCCGGATGGGCAACGGCAAGGTTCGTGACCTGCTGCCGCCGATCGTCGCGGCGGTCGAGGCCACCGGCCACAAGGTGATCTGGCAGTGCGATCCGATGCACGGCAACACCCACGAGGCGAGCACCGGCTTCAAGACCCGCCACTTCGACCGCGTGGTCGACGAGGTGCAAGGTTTCTTCGAGGTCCATCACGCACTGGGAACCCATCCCGGTGGCGTGCACATCGAACTCACCGGGGAAGACGTCACCGAGTGTCTCGGTGGCGCGCAAGACATCTCGGACATGGACCTGGCCGGACGATACGAGACCGCGTGTGATCCGCGCCTGAACACCCAGCAGTCATTGGAGCTGGCGTTCCTCGTCGCGGAGATGCTCCGGGGGTAACCGGCGGGCGACGTGGTCGGTGATTCAGTCCTTGACGAAGCCGCCGTCGACCACCAGGTTCTGCCCGGTCACGGCCCGTGCCCACGGTGAGGCGAAGAACAGAACAGCGTCGGCGAACTCGGCGGGAGTGGTGACCCGTCGCAGGGGTGTGCTCTGGGCGATGAGATCGAACACCGCCTCGGGGGTGGCGGCGCTGGCGTCGGTGGTCCGCAACAGGCCACCGGACACCATGTTGACGGTGATCGACTCGGGTCCGAGATCGGCCGACAGTGTCCGCGTCAGTGCGAGTAGTGCAGCCTTGGCCGCGGTGTAGTCGTGGTAGGGCACAACCGGGTTCTGGACGAGGTTGGTCCCGATGGTGACGATGCGGCCGAATCCCGCCTCGCGCATCCCGGGCAGAGCTGCCTGTGTGGTGTGCAGGGCGCCGGCAACACTTCCCCTTAGTTGGGCGTCGAACGCCTGCCATTCGATGGCGTCGACGGTCGGCCGTGCATCGCCGTTGAACGAGAAATCGATCAGCGCGTTGTTGATCACGGTGGTGACCGGAGCTCCGAAATGCGCACGGGCGGTTGCGAGCATGTCCAGCACGGCGTTCCGATCGGTGACATCTGCCTGCACGGCCAGGCATCGGCCGGCCCCCAAATCGTCGGCGAGCGCGTCGGCGGCCGCCTGGCTGCGGTGGAAGTTGATGACCACCCGCGCGCCGTGGAGGGCGAACGCCCGGGTGATGGCGGCGCCGAGTCCACGGGCCCCGCCGGTCACCAGGACGATCTGCTCGGACAGTGGCCGGTGATCGGAATCGTTCTCGGGCGCAACTGAATTCACGATGGACATCCCTCCGCCAGCATTACCTGGTCAGGTACAGCGGGTCTGATCTCAGCCGACGTGTTCGGCACCCCGTGTCACCGGCAATCACATCACACCGGGCCGCTCGGGGGAGACCGGGCGTGCGCGCCCGCCGAACAACGTCAGGGGAACGAGGTGATCTGCACCGTGCTGCCCTGCTTCACCCGGGTGCCGCCACCCGGATTCTGCCCAACCACGAGCGACACACTCGAGCGCGTCAGGCCCCGGCTGTCCACGGAGAGGCCGGCCGCCTCGAGCTTGCTCTTCGCGGTCCCGACCGTGTCGCCGGTGACGTTCGGGACATCGACGCCGTCGGATACGAAGATGCGCACGACCGGGTCACGGGGGTCCACCCTCGCCCCGAAGGCGGGGCTGGCGGTGGTGATGGTGCCCGCTTTCGCATCACCATCGGTGGACGTGCCGCCGTCTTGCGCGATCAGCCCCGCGTCTTGCAGGACCCGCCGCGCCTCGTCGGGGGTCTTGCCGGACAGGTCCGGCACCTTGATCGCGTCGGACACCACGAGTGTGACGGTGCTGCCCGGCTCGGCGAGTGTGCCCGCGCCGGGGTCGGTACCGATCACCTTGCCGCCGTCGACATCCGGACTGAATTCCTTGCGGACGGTGCCGGCCTTGAGTTTCGCCGTCTTGAGCAGCGCGGTGGCGTCGTCCTGATCGCGCCCTGCCACATCGGGCACCGAGATCGGCTCAGGGCCTCTGCTGGTGATGATCTGCACTTCGCTGCCGACCGCGACCGTGGTGCCCGAACTGGGACTGAGTGAGACCACCGAGCCCTTCGGGGCGGTGGCGCTGTACTGCTGGCGTGCAACCACGGGCGTAAGAGTGCGGTCGCGCAGACGTTTCTCGACCACGGCCAGCGGATCACCCGAGGAGAGGTCCGGGACTTTGGGCTGTCCCACCGAATACGACAGATCGACGTCCGAGAATCTGCTGACGCGCGTGCCGGGCGCGGGTTCGACGGCCATCACCTGGTCGACGGGCAGCTCGTTGTCG
Organism: Williamsia sp. DF01-3; assembly: GCF_023051145.1. Classification (NCBI taxonomy): domain Bacteria; kingdom Bacillati; phylum Actinomycetota; class Actinomycetes; order Mycobacteriales; family Nocardiaceae; genus Williamsia; species Williamsia sp. DF01-3. The sequence continues at coordinate 3,671,726 of NZ_JALKFS010000005.1, read as the reverse complement.
TAGGTCGGCTTGTCCACCACGTCGAGTCCGGCGTCTTCGATCGCCTCGGTCGCTGCCACGCGGTCCATCCCGTTCAGTTCCGGAACGGTGGTGAATCGACCCGACCCGAGCCACCATCCGGCGACGCCGAGCGTCGCGGCGAGCAGCACCACCACGAGCACCCAGATCAGCGCATTGCGGCGCGACTTGCGCCGGCGTTCCTCGAACTCGGCGGCATGCGACAGCAACATGGGCGAGCCGGGCGGCGGGCCCTGGGCGTAGGCGGGTGGGGGCGTCGGCGGTTGAGGCGGTCCGTGCCCTTCGGGATGCCGGGTGTCCGGTGGAAGAGTCTGCACACGAGTCGGATTACGGACGTCGGGTTGCGCGGCGGCTCTGGCCGGCAACGGGTCGGTGAGGTCCGGGTCGACGGCGGCCCCGGGACGGTGTTGCTGACGGTCGCGGAACGCGACCATGGTCTCGCGTTCGGCGGAGCGGGTCGGCGCCGGGACGGTGAACGCGGGCAGTTGCAGATCGTCAGCGATCTCGTCGAGTACCTGGCGCATGTGATGTCCGTCGCGATAGCGATCCGCAGGGTTGCGTGCGGTCGCGGTGAGGACGAACTCATCGAACTCGCGGGGCACACCCGGGATCACCGAACCCGGCGGCGGGACGTCGTTGTGCAGCCGCTGGTAGGCCAGGCCAAGGGCGGTATCGCCGGTGAAAGGTGTTCGGCCGGTGAGCATCTCGAACACCAGGATGCCGGTTGAGTACACGTCGGAACGAGCATCGGCCGACGCGGTTTCCACCTGTTCGGGGGAGAGGTAGGCAGCTGTTCCGAGGATCACGCTGTTGGAGGTGATCCCGGCGGCAGCGATCGCCCGGACCAACCCGAAGTCGACGACCTTCACCTCCCCGTCGTCGGAGATGAGGACGTTCTCGGGTTTGACGTCGCGGTGCACAAGCCCGGCACGATGTGCGGCACCGAGTGCTCCCAGGACCGGCGCCGCGACCGCGGTGACCGCATGGGGTGGCATCGGTCCGCGCTCACGCAGCAATTCGCGCAGGGTGCCGCCCTGGACGAGTTCCATCACCAGGAATGCGTAGTCGCCGTCCGCGCCCTGGTCGTACACCGCGACCAGGCCGGGGTCCTTCAGCCGGGCAACCGACCGGGCCTCGAACTCCAGGCGGGCAAGGAACTGCGGGTCGGCCGAGAAACGCGGATCCATGACCTTGACCGCCACCGGACGATCGAGGCGCAGATCCATGCCCAGGTACACACTCGACATCCCGCCGCGGGCGATCAGCGCATCGATCCGATAGCGACGCTCGATCAGGACACCGAGCAACACGTCGGACGGGGCGTTCACCAACTTGAGCCTTTCTCGGCAGGACGGGATACGAACAACGAGTCCACCCTAGCGATGGAGTGTCGAGAAAAGATCACGGAACATGCGCGGCGCCTGCGCCCGGACCGGTGATTCGACGCGTCGACCATCGCCTGGGTACCCTCGTCACCGTGGGTTCCGTACCGCTTTCCGAAGACACGCTGCCTGCTGACGTCGAGGTGTTGTCGGTGTCGCAGGTCTCCTCCCGAATGGGATTCTCGAACAGCAAGATCCTCAACCTGATCACCGACCACCAATTGCTCGCGGTTCGTCGTGACGGGCAGGTGGCCATCCCGGCCCTGTTCTTGGACGGCCCTGAGATCACCAAACATCTTCCCGGGCTCATCGATGTCCTCCTCGACGGCGGCTTCAGCCGCGACGAGGCCTTGCGGTGGCTGTTCACGCCTCACGATGACCTCGACATCACCCCGGCTCAGGCACTGCACGGGCATCAGGCCCGTGAGATGGTGCGTCGGGCCCAGGCAGAAGCGTTCTGACCAGTCCCACTGATCGGGCCGGTCGGGTACCGGTGCTCAGGACCGATTAAACGTGCGGCCCCGGGTGCTCACGGCCCGGGCGACGTGACCGAGGCGGGCCGGTGTCGACACTCGCGCGCGTTCGGTGAGTACCCGGTAGCCGCTACGTTCGACCTCGTCGAGGATCGCTTGGTACATGGTGAATGCTGCTCGGATACCCGGCCGGCTCGACGGCGACAGCATCTCGATTCCCGGTTCGGCGCGACGGTATTCGGCACGTGTCACCGCTATCAGGTGTGCCAGGGCGCGCCGGAGTTCACCCGGTACCTGACCTGTACGTCGGCACCGCCGCAGCATGGATTCGTCCACCCCGAAGGCCGCGAGTTCGTCGGTCGGCAGATAGATGCGGTCGCGATCGAGGTCTTCGCCGGCGTCCCGGATGAAGTTGGTCAGCTGAAACGCGTCGCCGAGCGCCCGGGCGGGCGCGATGGCGACATCCCCGTCGACCACCGTGCCCAGTATCGGCAACATCTGCAATCCGATCACGCTTGCCGACCCGTACATGTAGGCGCGCAGTTCAGCCATCGTCCGGTACCGCGCGACGTGGATGTCGCTGTCGGGGATGTCCATCCTCATGGAGCGCATGAACGCGTCGAAGTACCGGTGGTCGATGTCGAAAGTGGTGATGGTGTCCGCGACGGCCAGCACTTCGGGCCGGCGGGGGAGATGTCCCGGGTCGGACAGAGCCGCGTGCAGGTCGGCCTCGATCGCGTCGAGTGCGGACAATCGGTGTTGCCCCGATCCCGTGTCGACGATGTCGTCGACCATGCGCGCGAAGCCGTAGAGCGCATAGACCCCGGCACGTTGTCGCCGCGAAAGCAGTTGCGTACCAATGTAGTAACTGCGGCCATGGGTGGCGGTGAGCTTGCGGCAGTGCTCGTAGGCGGGTTCGAGTCGCCCGTCGCCGATCATGCGGTCGCTCCGCTGATGGGGGCCGGGGAAGGGCCACGGGTCACCCGGCGCAGACGCAAGGGGTCCTCGCGGATCAACGACCAACCCGCAAGTGCCGAGAGGGCAACGGCGACAACCACATCGGTCAGCTTGTACATGAAGATCTCGTCGTCCGGCCCGAACACCTGGAGGAGGAACACCGAATAGAACACGATGGCCACGACCGCCCATCGCTCGATGGTGAAGGCGGCAGCCAGCACAAGCGCCCAGGTGTAATACCAGGGCAGCGTAGACGGTTCGAGTAACAAGACGGCGAGCATGGCCCACGCCATCCCGGTGACCGCGGCACGCTCACCTCGTCGGAACCACAACCAGAGACCCACCAGGGTGAGCGCCAGGACAACCGACCCCACCGCGCGCGTCACCTCGAGCACCGGTAACAGCGGCAAGGCGGTGAAAGGTGATGCGGCAAAGGTGATGAGGTGCGCCACCGCGGTGGGAATTGTAAGCCAATTGATGATCTTTGCCGCCCACGTCAGTCCCAGCAGCCAGCCGAACCCGTGGCCGACGAGCAACGTCAGCAGTCCGAAGACGGCCGCGGACACCCCGATGATCCAGGCGAGAACGCGAGCCACGTCCTTGGCACGGACGTCACGCTCGTCGCGGATGTGGGACAACCAGATCCACAACACGAAGGGGATGGCGACACCGGCGGTGATTTTGATCGACATGGCGAGGGCGAGAACGCCGACGCCGGCAACGTGTCTGCGTGTCACCACGAGCGTGACCCCGGCGATCAGGACGCCCATCATCAGCAGCTCGACGTGCGGTCCCCCCACCAGGTGCACCAGCACAAGAGGATTGAGGACGGCGAGCCAGAGGGCCAGAGCGGGGTCGGTGCCGAAATGCCTGGCCAGCTTCGGAAGCGCCCACAACGTCAAGAACAGCCCGGGCACCAGGACGAGCCGCATGACCAGCACACCCACGACGGGTTCGTCGCCGGTCACCCGTGTGACCGCGCCCGTGAGCGACATGAACGCGGGACCATAAGGAGCTGTGGTGGTCGCCCATACCTGGGCCATCGAGTCGAGCAGGGCCCCTGGCTGTACGGCAGGTCCATCGGCATACGGGTTGAATCCGTCGCGTAACAACGCCCCCTGGGCGAGATACGCGTACACATCCCGGCTGTAGAGCGGCACGGCGACCATCAGGGGCGCCGACCACGCGATGGCTGCCCATCCGACAGTGCGTGCGGCCCCGTCGGCCGGCGTGGCGGCGCGGAGGGTGCGGCCCACCCGCACCCAGGCGACCACCATCACTGCCACACCCAGCCAGAACGACATCCCCGCCAGTGTTTTCCCGTGTCCGAACGACAGCCACGACAATCCCAGATCCTGCAGTGAGGTCTGGTTCCGCGGGATGTCGCCGACTCCGAAGCTCCCGATGGTGACGAGCAATGATCCGGCGAAACCGAGCAGGACGGATCCGCCGATCGCCGTCGCACCGAACTCACGCAGCCGACGAATGTTGTCGCCCACCGACGTGCGCGGACGTGCGGTGCCAGAGCGAGCCATTCAGGTCTGCCGCCGGGTCATGGCCGTTGCCAGGTCCGTCAACTCGGATTTGGCGGCCGGGGTCGCGTTGCTGGCGGCCAAGGTCGTCAGAGCCGAGTCGACGAGACCGTCGATCTGCTGCTCCACAGCCTGCACTGCACCACTGTTCTCGATTATCCCGGTGATCTCCGCCAAGTCCGCTGGACCGAGGTCGTGCCCGATCCCGTCCCGAAGCTTCTGTGCGGCAACCGGATCGTTGGTGTCGGCGGAATCGAGTGCGGCGGCCAGCAGTGCGGTGCGCTTGCCCGCCAGGAGGTCGTCGCCTGCCGGCTTACCGGTCACCGATGGATCGCCGAACACCCCGAGCAGGTCGTCGCGAAGCTGGAACGCCACGCCGATGTCGGTGCCGAACGAGCGCAGTGCATCCACCAGGGCGTCATCGCCGCCACCGATCACGGCACCGAGCTGCAACGGCCGTTCCACGGTGTACGCCGCCGTCTTGAACCGCATCACCCGATGAGCGGCGGTGGGGGATTCGTCCCCCGACGCCTCGGTCCGGATGTCCAGCAGCTGCCCGGCCAGTACCTCTGTCCGCATCCCGGACCACACTGGTGTGACCTGGCCGAACACGTCGGGGGCGAATCCGGCGCCGGCGAGGAGATCGTCCGCCCACGCGAGTGCGAGATCGCCGAGCAGGATGGCCGCGCCTTCGCCGTAGTGGTCCGCCGCGCCGAGCCAGCCGGCAGCCCGATGTCCTTCTTCGAACTGGCGGTGGATGGTGGGGTGACCCCGGCGGGTGTCGGAACGATCGATGATGTCGTCGTGGATCAGGGCGCAGGCCTGTACGAGCTCGAGGGCCGCGCACACGGTCAGCATCTCGTCGGGAAGTGTCCGGGCCGGGCCGGCGGCGCGGTAGCCGGCCCAGGCAAAGGTGGGCCGGACCCGTTTACCGCCGCGCAGTACAAAAGCCTCCATCGCATCCACCGCTTCGGCGAAACCCGGGGAGATGGCAGTCACCGTGGGCCTGCGATCTTCGAAGACCTGCCGCAACAACTCGGTGGTCGCCATCGGGACGTCGCGCAGGAACTCGATTGCCACGGCTTCACCTTAGCGGTGGCGCGATAGGCGTCGTGTTGTCGCGGGTTGACCATGTCTGTGGCACCACATGGTCTCGACCACGGCGCCGACCGTATGCTTGTCAGGTGAGTTCGCAGCAATCCCACCCGTCGATCGTGCAGCGGCTGGCCGAGCCACATCCGGGGCCGGTGCCGTTTTCGGTCGAGTTCTACCCGCCCCGCGATGAGCAGGCCGAGGCGCGTCTGTGGCGTACGGTGCGGATCTTCGAACGAATGGGCCCCGCTTTTGTGTCCATGACCTACGGGGCGGGTGGGTCCACCCGCGACCGCACGTTGCGTATCACCGGTCAGCTCGCCCGGGAGACCACATTGCTGCCGGTGGCGCACCTGACCGCGGTCGGGCACAGCGTCGCCGAACTGCGGGCGATGATCGGCGGGTACGCGGACAAGGGCATCACCAACATCCTCGCGTTGCGCGGTGACCCCCGGGCGATCCGCTCGGCGAGTGGGTCAAGCATCCGGAGGGCGTCGAGTACGCCGAGCAACTGGTGCGGCTCGTGCAGGAACTCGGCGACTTCAACGTCGGTGTCGCGTCGTTCCCGGAAGGCCATCACCGGGCGCCGGACCTCGACCACGACACCAAATATCTGGTGTCGAAACTCCGCGCCGGAGCCCAGTATTCGATCACGCAGATGTTCTTCGACGTCGATGACTTCCTGCGGCTGCGCGACCGGGTCACCGCCATGGACCCCGAACAGGGTGCCAAGCCGCTGATTCCCGGGATCATGCCGATCACGTCACTGGCGTCGGTGCGGCGGATGGTCGAGCTGTCGGGATCGGTGCTGCCCGAGGCCGTCGACCGGAGGCTCGCCGCGGCTGCGGGCGACGGTTCGGAGGAGAACCGTGAAGCTGTGCGGGCCGTCGGGATCGACCTCGCCACGGAGATGGCCCAGCGGTTGATCGATGAGGGCGTGCCTTGCCTGCACTTCTGCAGTCTCAACTTCGCCAAGGCCACCAGCGAGGTGCTCGAGCGCCTCGGTATGAACGTGATGGCTGCCTGACAGTCCGACCGGCTCGTCCGTCGATCAGCGTGGCGTGAGACCGCGACCTTTCCAGTCGAGTGTGCCGCGCCGGCGGGCCCGCAGTGAGTCGCCCACCGCTGCGACGGCCAGTGCGGTGGATACCGGATGTGCGATGGCCGAGACGATGTCGACCGGGCCGAGCGCTCCGGTTTCGGCGTGTCGAGCGACCATTCGGGACGCAGACGCCGCAGCCAGCGACAGCAACGCACGGGACCGTCGTCGCCCCCGGACCAGGTCCACCACCGGCAGTACATAGACGGCACCAGCGACCATGGCGACGATGCTCGCGCCTGCAGGGCTTCCGAACTCGGTGCTCAGCCACCGCCGGTATCCGCCCCAGGTGTCTGCCGCACCGTCGTACATCCGGCACCAGACGACCCCACGACCGCTGCGTATCGCCGACGACATCCCGGCGGAGCGGTAGCGGCGGGCCAACGCGAGATCCTCGGTGATGTCGGCGCGAACCGCGCTGTGGCCGCCGGCGCGGCGGTAGTCATCCAGCGACGTCACCAGGAACTGCCCGTTTGCCACGGCCATCGACCGGGGTAGCAGACGCTCGGAGATCGCCAATGGCACCGAGCTGAGCCAGGACCAGCTGAGCAGGGGCTGAACCAGGTACTCGAGCAGGGATCCGGCCTGCTGCGACGGCCACACGGTGAGCAGCCCGCCGCCCGACCTGACCAGTGTGCCGATCGCGCGGTGCAATGCGGTACGGCCCAGACGCACGTCGGCATCCACGAACACCAGGGTTCCGTCGGTGATCTGGGCGGTCAGGAGATCCAGGGCATGGTTCTTGCCGGTCCATCCGGCCGGTGGCGGCTGCTGATTGCGGACCACCGTGAAACGCGGATCCCCGGCCGCTGCTGCGACGGCGACCTCCGCGGTGCCGTCGGTGGAATCGTCATCACAGATCAGGACGCGCAGGTCCGGCATTCCGTGCTGGACTTTCAGGTCATCCACCAGGTCGGCGATCCGCTCGGCCTCGTCGCGTGCCGGCACACACACCCACACCACCCCGACGACCGGGTCGGCGTCGTCTGCGAGATCGGTGAACCGTCGGGTGTTCACCACTGTCAGAGCAAGATTGACGATGGACACCGCCGCCGCGAGGTTGCCGATCAGCGGGATGATCCCTGTTTGTCGCGTGGTCTCCTGGCCGGGGCACCTGGACGGGGGGACTGGTCCCGGTTGACCCAGGCCAGGGCGACGACGAGAACGGTCACCGCCAGGGCGATGCCGGCCATCAGGCCGGTCCAGCCGGTGAAGGCCGCCGTTCCGGGTTCGTCGTAGCGCGCTTCCGCGGTCATCGGAGAGGCCTTGCCGATCTCCGGCTTCCACGACACCGCGTCGTCGCCATCCTGCTGTCCGTTGGTGGCGCTGACCGGACCGGCGAACTGGACCGAGAACTCGACATAGTCCCGGCCGGGCGCCAGACCCAGCAGGTCGGCGGTACCGCGGAACGTGACCGCGTCGCCGCGACGCTGCGCCTGCAGGTCCATGGCCACGGCTGCGTCGGGATACGCATCTTCGACCAGTTCACCCAGCTGGGTGAACTGGCCCAGAGTCGCCTCGGTGAATGTGGCGCGGGTGCCGATCAGTCCGTCGCGTTTGAATTCGGTCGCGCTGACCACGGTCTCCAGTGACTGGGGCACGTCGATCTGAGGGCCCTTCTCCTGGCCGACATCCTTCTCCGCGAGCACAAGAGCGCCCCACATGCGGTCGCCGAACTGGGCGGGGGAGTCCGAACACGCCGCCAGGAGTGGGGCCCCGACGAGGGCCATCAGCAGCATGACCAGCGTGAGGCCGCCGGTACGGCGACCACGGGGGCGGGTTTGGATCACAGGCACGCGATCATCTTTCCATCAGGCCGGTGCATCTGGGCACCGGTGCGCCATTTGCACTCACAGCGTGTCCCGCGAACGGTTTCGCGTCCGCTGCCACAGAGCCGACCCGGCAGGCACACCGAGTACTCCCATCACGATCAATCCGTAGGGCACCGCAGGTGGCAGGTCCGGATCATCGAGGAACACCAGAAAGGCCAGGGCCGAACCGAGCCAGGTCCAGCAGAACCAACCGACCGGGGTGATGGGGGCCGGCGGCGTGGTGTCGACGGGTTCGCGATCGAGTGTGGCTAGCAGTATGAACATCAGCGCCGCCACGCCCGCCCAACCCGCATAGTTGGTCAGTGGGATCTGGTCGACTCCGGGTAGCCCGCTGTCGCGGTCATCCCACGTCCACAAGCCGGCACTGACCATCTGAGGATCGAGATAGAGGTCCCAGCCCACCATCCCGACGGTCGCGAGTGGAATCCGCAACGCCGGGTTCGACGTCACCAGCGAGCTGATCCACCACATGCAGTAGCCGCCGGCCGTCCAGGCCAGGCCGATGACAATCGGTACGTCGAGAACGGACGGGCCGATGCGCCCGGTTGCGTACTCGTACGCCCCGAACGGGAACGATGTTGCGGTGCCGAGGATCTCGGCCGTCCAGCCGACACCGGCGGTGGCCGCGAACACACCCACGGTGCGCAGTGCCCCCAGCCGGGCGGCCGAATGGGCGATCATGGCTGCCGCGGAGGCCAACACCACCACCACGGTCGCGCGGTCGCGGCCGGTGCCCTCCACCAGGGGGTAGACGATCTGGGCGGCTATGGATGTGGCCAGCAATGCGGTGGACAGCCACAGCAGTGCGGCGCCCGGAGTCGACGCCCGCTTCGGGGTGTCGTCGCCGGAGGTCATCCCCATCGGCCGCGAGTGATCCTCGCGAGGGGCGACCGTCGATCGACGAGTACGGCAGATGCCGCGATCCTGCCGCTTGCGCCGCAGACACCGCCGCCCGGATGGGTCGAGGCGCCTGCAAGGAAGATTCCGGCCGCACCGGGTACCCGGTGACGGGCCAATTCGGGATGGGGGCGCCAGATCATCATCTGGTCGAGCGACATCTCGACGTGCATGATGTTGCCGCCGGTCAGGCCGAGCTCGGACTCGAGATCTGCGGGTGTCTGGACATGGACATGCTCGATCGAGTCGGTGAAACCCGGTGCGTGGCGTTCCAATTCGGCGATGATCGCGTCGGAGGCCTCGTCGGCGTGGTCGGCCCAGTTACGCCCACCCGACAACCGGTAGGGGTGCCACTGTGCCCAGAGGCTGGTCATGTGGCGTCCCGGTGGTGCCAGCGTGGGGTCGATCGCGGAGTAACTCATCGCGATGAGGGCCGGGCGCGTGGGGAGATCGCCGGCGGAGGCGTCCGCGTACGCCCGCGCGAGATGCCCCCGGTCGGTGACCAGCAGGCCGAGCGCGGCATGCACGTCGGTGTCCGCAGGCAGGCCCGGGTAGGCCGGTACGTCCGTGCCGCCGAGCCGCACGGCCATCCCGATACCGTTGCCGATCCGGATCTGCGATCGCCAGCGATCCAGCGCTGTGCGGTCGAAACCGCCGGCCCGCAACAACTCCAGCGTGGTCAGTACGTGGCAGGCGCTCACCACGGATCTGGTGCGGTGCTCGCCGCCGTCGGCGCTGCGGACCAGCCAGCCGTCGCCGCGGGGCTCCAGAGCCGTTGCGGCAGCGGACAGGAACACCTGGCCGCCATCGGAGTCGAGTTTGCGCAGAAGTGACTCGCTCAGTGCCCCGCTGCCACCGATGGCCCGGCCGGGCGGAATGGTGTGCATCGCAGCGCAGAAGCCGACCATCGGTGCACTTCCGGGCTCGTTCATCGGAGGCCCGGATTGTGCCCCGAACCAAGCCAGCGCGGCCTTGAGGTGCTCGGATTCGAACCAGTTGTCCAGCAACGCATTCCCGGACATCAGGAATTCCTGGGACAGGCCGATGCCGGCTGTTCCGCCTCCGCCCGGTATCCGGCCGGTCAGTCCCCAGAAGGCCCGACCCAAGGCCATCGGAGAAGGCGAGGAGGTGAACGCCGACATCATCGCGTCCGACCTGGGCCCCCACACGGCCACGAAGCGCCGGTAGGCATCGGCGTCAGCCGCTCCGCACGCCGCCTCGATCGACGCGCACGTCCGGTCGAGACTCTGGTGGAAGACGATCGGCGGCCCGTCCGCGGTCCCGGGGGAGAACGCCCACGGATCGCAGTCGACGTAGCGCAGTCCGTGGTCGGCCAAACCCAGCTCGTCGATGATCGGCGTGTGGCGGATCATCAGGTGTGCCGACGACCCGCGGTCGACCTTGTAGCCGGGGAATCGCTCCACGGTGGACACCGCACCCCCGGGCACACTGTCGCGTTCGAGCACCACGACCCGCTGTCCGGCCGCGGCCAGGTAGCACGCCGCGATCAGTCCGTTGTGTCCGGCGCCGATGACGACCGTGTCGATCATGCCGGCGGTCATCGGCCGAGGGGGAGGGTTCGGCCGAGTACCGCGAACGGCCTGGGATCTCCCGAAAAGGTGAAGCTGCGCAACACGTCCACGAACCCGAGGCGTCGGTAGAGCCGCCACGCGCGGTTGTTCTCCTCGGTCACCTCCGGGGTGGACAGCAGGACCTGGGGTTCCGGCCGGTCGGACAGGAGTCGGGACAACATGGCTTCTCCCAGCTGCCGCCCTTGGGCAGACGGATGGACGTGCAATTCGGTCAGTTCGAAATAGTCGCCGGTGATCGCTTCGATCCGTTCTGGACTGCAACCGGCCCGGGCCAGCCCCGAACGTACCTGCTGGTTCCACCATTGGTCTCGTGCACCGCGGTATCCGTATGCGATGCCGACCAACCTGTCGCGGGCTCCGGCACGTTCGGGTGAGTCGACGGCAGCGACCGCTTTCCACCCGGGCCGGTGCACGTGGTCTTCCCACAGCGGAGAACGCTGCATCTCGGTGCCGGGGGGATAGTTCATCGCCGTGACATACACCGTCAGGGCGTCGGGGAGCCACGTCCGAGCATCTTGGGCCGCGAGGTCCACGAGCCGGATGGCCACTGAAGTTTCCGCCTTCTTCGCTTGAGGGTTCACACCGTCGTAGGTATATTGAATATGTCGAACGGGTGTTCGAGGCTTCAACCTCCGCAAAGGCTACGCCGCATCGTTGCCCGCACGACGTGAGGACGGTCCGATGGTCGACGAGGGAAGCGTGGGCCATCGGACCGAACCCTCCACAGTTCACCTCCGGGAGAAGGGAGTAGAGCAGATGTCGCCGACAACCGCCCAGCGTTCACGTGGCGCAGCTCGCAACCGGACGTCCGAAGCGTCGAAGCTCGAGCCGTCGCAGATCATCGCGGCACGCGATCTCCTGGAGCGCGCCGAGGTTCGGCTGCGCGAGTCCGACATCGTCACAGATCCCACCGACGAGTTCAGTGCCCTCTATCAAGCCGCTCTCCGGGGCGCCGGCGCCGCGCTCGCCGTGGCCGAACGGCCCACCCGTCGTCGCGGCTCACGCAGCGCCTGGTCCCGTCTGCCGCATGCCCTCCCGGAGATGGCCGGTTGGGCAACCTACTTCGCGGGTCTGTCGCGGCTGCGCGCTGACGCTGAAGCCGGCATCCGGGCCGTCGATTCGGCCCAGATCGACGAGCTGCGCGTCCGTGTCGACGAGTTCCTCCACGTTGTCGAGATGGAAATCGTGCGTCGCGAGCAAGGAAAGTCGTCAAATTGCCGGCGGGAGCGGCTTGATGTCGCAAATTTCGGCCGTTCAGAGCCTTCTTCACCAACTCGTGCCAGGGAATGGTGGTCGAGAATCCCAACACCTCGTATCATTTCAGGTGAGCCCACCACAGTGGACTCGGGCAACCGGAATCTGCCTCCCCGTGAGCCCTACCGAAACCATGTGCTGAAGGAGGGGCGGGTGCCACTCTCAGAGCACGAGCAGCGCATGCTCGAACAGATCGAAAACGCTCTGTACGCCGAAGACCCAAAGTTTGCTTCGAACGTACGGTCGCGTCGCTTCGGCGGTTCCACTGCTCGGCGTCGTCTACAGGCCTCTGTGTTGTTCCTGGTGGGCTTGTTCCTGCTGATCGGCGGAGTTGTCGTCGAGGTTCGACTCGGCGGGTTCCCCATCATCAGTCTGATCGGCTTCCTCGTGATGTTCGGTGCCGGACTGTTGGCTCTCTGGGGATCGCGTGCCGGATCAACTCCGACTCGGGATGCTGCTTCAGGACCCCAGTCGCCACGTGGTGGCTCGTCCGGACGTGAGCAACGGGGGAGGAAGTTCTCCGAGCGGATGGAAGAGCGTTTCAATCGTCGGTTCGAAGAGGAGTAGGCCGCAAGCCCCTCGACAGACCTCTCAAACCGCGTATCGCATCAGCGATACGCGGTTTTTGTTTGTCCAAAAGGGCTGAGCGCCCACTCTCCACCCCGTTCCCCACTTTCTCCCACCATGGCCGGTTTCTCCTGCAGTTGTGACTGGAGGGGCACCTGTGTCGCGCTCTAGAGCTGGTCAACCGGCGCTGACACGCCATGGCAGGTTTCATGCCCCACCGTTGATCTGGTTTTTACCTGCAGTTTTAGGCGAGCAGTCGGGTTAGGCGCGGACTTTGGGGTGGAAAGTGGAGTGTTGTGGGGTACAGTGGTGATCGTTGGTGGGAGAGAACCGGACTTTCCCACTGACCTCGGGCTGGAGGTGTCGACATGGCTGACGCTATGTTCCTCGGCACCTACACGCCCAAGCTCGATGACAAGGGGCGGCTCACGTTGCCCGCGAAGTTCCGAGACGTACTGGCAGGAGGCGTGATGATCACAAAAGGTCAAGACCGCAGCCTTGCCGTGTACCTGCGAGATGACTTCTACGAGTTGGCCAAACGAGTTCTGGCCGCCTCGAAGAACGATCCCGCTGCCCGGGCCTTCCAGCGGCAACTCAGTTCGGCGACCGATGAGCAACGCCCCGACGGGCAGGGCCGGATAACCCTGTCGGTCGACCACCGCAGATATGCGGGGTTGGCCAAAGAATGTGTGGTGATCGGCAACATGAGCCACTTGGAGATCTGGGACGCGCAGACCTGGCGCGACTACCAGGACGAGCACGAGGAGAACTATTCGAGCGTTGGGTTCGACGCTCTGGACACGGTTCTGTAGGCCGGGACCAGAAGAGAACTCACGTGGGTGCATCGAGGCCTCTGCCCGATCCGACCCTGACGCACTTCCCCAGCGCCAGGTTCGCCGATCGGGCAGGGACCAGGATCCACCCGCCACTCGAGCTTCGGCTCTACGCGGAGTTCGGCATTCCATCGACGCCGCGGTGCCGGTCCTTCCGGTACCCACACCGCACGAAGGGCAGCAGTACCGTGGATCACGTCGAGGGCCGATTCGGGCATGTCCCGGTCATGGCGACGCGAATGGTCGAACTCCTCACTCCCGCACTCACCCGTCATCACGACGACGGCACAGGCGCGACCTATCTGGACGGCACCCTCGGAGCCGGTGGCCACACCGAACTCGTGGCCGAGACCTTTCCCGGTGTTGCGATCATCGGGATCGATCGAGACGAGAATGCTCTCGAACTCGCCCGAGACAGACTGTCGGCGTTCGGTGACCGCATCACTTTTGTTCACGAGCGCTACGACGCCGTTGCCGAAGCGCTCCGGCAGGCGGGTGCCGAATCGTACGACGCGGGATTGTTCGATCTCGGTGTCTCCTCCATGCAGCTCGATCAACCCGAACGTGGGTTCGCCTACTCGGTTGACGCGCCCTTGGACATGCGGATGAACCCGTCCGACGACCTCACCGCCGCCGATGTGCTCAACACGTACTCACACGGGGAGATCGCGCGCGTACTCTCCGAATTCGGCGATGAACGGTTTGCAGGCAAGATCGCCTCGGCCATCGTGCGCGAGCGGGAAACTGAGCCGTTCACGACAAGCGGACGGCTCGTCGAACTGCTGTACCGCGCCATCCCGGCAGCAACGCGCAGAACCGGTGGACACCCCGCCAAACGCACATTCCAGGCATTGCGGATCGAGGTCAACAGCGAGTTGACGTCGCTACGCAATGCGCTGCCTGCCGCCTTGGACAACTTGGCCGTCGGAGGCCGGCTGGCCATCATGTCCTACCAGTCACTCGAGGACAAGATCGTCAAACGTGAGTTCGTCGCCAGAACCACATCGACGTCGCCGCGCGGGCTGCCCGTCGATTTGCCCGGTACCGCACCCGAATTCGAGCTCATCACGCGCGGAGCAGAGCGTGCCTCGGATGCCGAGATCGAACAGAATCCACGCTCGGCCTCGGTGCGGGTACGTGCAGTCGAACGAATCGCCAGGAGGAATCCGTGACCGTAGTCGATGATCAGCCCGGTGCCCGGAGTCGTCGCACGGCCGAGTCCGGTACCCGGCAGCGTTCGGCGGCCGCGCAAAGGGCCCTCGAGCGTCGACGCAAACGCCTTGTGCGCGAGCCGAATGCGCCAGTGCGGTCGCGTGACCGACGCGACGCCTTGCGGGCGACGGGTGAAACCGTTGCGAACGAACGAGATTCGAATCTTGTCGCTCGCCTCGTCACGTCACCGATCAGTGCCGCACGGCGGATCCCCTTTGCGGTGGTGGTGGTCGGATTGCTGTTGGCGGGTCTGGCCCTCACCTTGTGGCTGTCGACAAAATCGGCTCAGGACTCGTATCAACTCGGTGTGGCGAGGGAACAGAACGAGCAGCTGTCGGACCGTCTCAACGCACTCGTCAAGACCTACGAGTCAGGCGATTCCGCGCCCGAATTGTCGGACAAGGCAGGGCGTCTCGGGATGATCCCCGTGACGGATGTACCGCGCCTGGTCGTCGGCACCGACGGCAGATCAACGGTTGTCGGTGACATCACACCGGCTGATGGACCAAAAGCGCCCTCGCTCAACGACACTCCGCGTTCGACCTCCCCGGCGAACTCGGATCCATCGCCGACGTCACCTGCCCCGATACCGGGCCAGCAGGGTACCCCGGTTCAGCAAGGAACCCCGATTCAGCAAGGCGCTCCGGTCGAGCAGGGTGCCCCGGTGAACGGTGCGTTGCCGGAGGAGTCGACCAGCGGACCCCTACCGGCCCAGCCTCAGACTCCGGCAAATCCGGCCACCACACCCGGATTCACCAACGTTCTTCCCCCAACCGGCGGCGCGCCGGGCTCAATTCGGGGCAAACCCGTTAGCGGAGCAGAGAATTGACAACCATGACGTGCTCCCGAGCGACGAACGCCACCCCCGACGGGCGTCGTGGCCCCGGATGCCCGCGATGACGCGCCCCACACGCGATCACGATCGGCGCGCCCGCCAGCGGGCCACCGGTCGAGACCGCGCCGGCGCGGCGCGGCGGCCCCGGGGTCGGCAAGGCAAGAGTGGAGCCGGTGCCCGCGAGGGCGACAATGTGGCGGCGGGACGGTCGGCGGCAACTCGGTCCGGCTTCCCGATCGGTGGTTCCCAGCATTCGAATCAACAGGCACTTCGGGCCGGGCGCCAATTCTTGGTGCGGCATCGCCTCGCCAGCTTGGTGATCGTCCTGATCGTGGCGGTGGTCGCGATCAAGATGGTGATGCTCCAGGTCGTGGATGCCTCGGGGTTGTCCGCGGAGGCGGCGAGTCAGCGAGCCGTCACCGAGGTGCTCCCAGCCAAGCGCGGCGCGATCGAGGACCGCAACGGGAAGGCGATCGCGTACACCGATGACGCCCGTGCCTTGACCTTTCAGCCTGTGAAGGTCCGCAAGGAGATCGAAGAGGCGAACAAGAAGAACCCGAGCCTGCCCGGCGTCGACGAACGCATCGACCAGATCGCGGCGGGCATCAGCGCGGAACTGGGTAGTGAGTACGACCAGGATTCGATCAAAGAGCTGTTGCGCAGCAACGAGAACTTTGTGTATCTCGCGCGGGCCATCAGCCCCGAGGCGGCAGGCAAGATCATCGACGAGTTCCCGGAGGTGGGGTCCGAGCGACAGGACGTGCGCCTCTACCCGGGTGGGTCACTGGCCGCGAACATCGTCGGCGACGTCGACTTCGACGGCAACGGTCTCATCGGGCTGGAGTCGTCCATGGATTCGATCCTCTCGGGCACCGATGGATCGCGAACCTACGATCGCGGCTCCGATGGCGCAGTGATTCCCGGCAGCTCGAGGAACCTGCATCCATCGGTCGACGGCGGCACCGTCGAACTCACCATCGACTCCGACATCCAGTGGTACGTCCAGAACGAGGTCGAGAAGGCCAAGAAGCTGTCCAAGGCCAAGAACGCGTCGGCTGTGGTGCTCGACGCGAAGACGGGCGAGGTCCTCGCGATGGCGAACGACGGCACCTTCAACCCTGCCAAGCCTCTCGACGAGCAGGAGAGCGCGCAACTCGGCGACCTGCCGATCACGTCGCCCTTCGAACCGGGGTCGGTGAACAAGATCGTCACGGCGGCTGCCGCGATCGAATACGGGATCACCAACCCGACCGAGGTGCATCAGGTGCCGGGCAGTATCGACATGGCCGATGTCACGGTGAAGGACGCCTGGGCGCACGGTGTCGAGCCCTACACCACCACGGGAATCTTCGGTAAGTCGTCGAACGTCGGAACACTCATGCTCGCCGATGAGGTGGGTGAGGACCGATTCGCCGACATGGTCAAGCGATTCGGCCTCGGTCAGCGATCAGACGTCGGGCTCCCCGCCGAAAGTGCCGGCGTGGTGCCGGCACGGTCCCAGTGGTCGGGAGGCACTTTCGCCAATCTGCCCATCGGACAAGGCCTCACGATGACCTTGCTGCAGATGACGGCGATGTACCAGGCGATCGCCAACGACGGTCTGCGCATTCCGCCCCGCATCATCAAGTCGATCGAGGGGACAGGCCAGGACGGACAGCTGCCGGCGCCCGAGGGTGTGCAGGTGGTGAGCCCGCAAACGGCTCGGACGGTGCGGGACATGTTCCGCGCGACCATCCAGAACGACCCGATGGGCGTTCAGATGGGTACCGGCGCCAAAGCCGAGGTGCCGGGCTATCAGATCAGCGGGAAGACGGGTACCGCCCAACAGGTCGACCCCGATTGCGGTTGCTACTCGCAGTCGAGCTACAACATCACGTTCGCCGGCATAGCCCCGGCCGACAACCCCCGGTACGTCATCGGGATCATGCTCGACGCCCCCTCCCGCAGCAGTGACGGCACCGGCGGCCAGAGTGCTGCTCCGCTGTTCCAGAGCATTGCGTCCTGGATGCTGCAGCGCGAGCAGGTGCCGATGTCGGCGCAGCCGACGCCGCCGCTGGTGCTGCGAGCCGAGTGACCCGTCGGCGGTATGTTGATCGAATGTCTTCTTCCGATGACTCGGTGCTGCGCCCTGCCGTGGTCGCCCCGACCGAAGTGTCGGTGCTGTCCGCCGCCTGCCACGCACGGATGGATCTGATCGGTTCGGTCGACGAACGGACGCCGGTCACCGGGGTCACCCTGCGTGCCCAGGATGTGCGTCGTGGAGATCTGTTCGCGGCGTTGCCCGGCAACCGCTTCCATGGCGCCCAGTTCGCCGCAGATGCGCTGGCGGCCGGCGCCACCGCTGTGCTCACCGATCCGGCGGGCAGCGCGATCATCCAGGGTCTCGACGGCCCGCTGGACTGTGTTGTGCTGGTACACCCCGATCCGCGGCAGGTTCTCGGCGATCTGAGTTCCCGGATCTACGGGCAACCGTCGCGGCGTCTGACCGTCATCGGGATCACCGGGACCTCTGGCAAAACCACCACCAGCTATCTGACGGAAGCAGCGTTGATGGCGTCCGGGCAGTCGGTGGGATTGATCGGAACGGTCGAGACGAGGATCGCGGGCATCCGCCAGCCGAGTGCCCTGACGACCCCGGAAGCACCGGAACTGCAGGGCCTTCTCGCCGCGATGGTGGAGCAGGGGGTGCACTCGGTGGTGATGGAGGTGTCCAGCCACGCGCTGGCACTCGGCCGCGTCGACGGCTGTGCCTTCGCTGTGGGCGCGTTCACCAACTTGTCGCAGGATCATCTGGACTTCCATCCGACGATGCGAGACTACTTCAACGCGAAATCTCTGCTTTTCCAGCCTGATTCACCGGTGCGCGCCCTGCGGTCGGTGGTGTGTGTCGACGACGAGTGGGGCAGAGAGATGGCCGGCGTTGCCGGGCCTGACGCGATCACCCTGTCGACCACCGGTGTCGCGGCCGACTGGCATGCGTCCGACTCACAGGTCGCCGCCGACGGCAGCCAGAGCGTCACCGTCACCGGTCCGTCCGGCGATACCTATTCCATGACGGTCCCGATGCCTGGGCGCTACAACGTCGCCAACGCGTTGACCGCGCTGGCTGTCTGCGACCACATCGGCATCTCGGTCCGGACGGTGATCGACGCCATCGCCGGAGTCTCGGTGCCCGGGCGGGTGGAGAAGGTGGATCGTGGCCAGGCGTTTCTGGCCGTCGTGGACTACGCCCACAAGCCCGCGGCGCTCGAGGCGGTGATCGCCACCTTGCGGAGCCAGATCGACGGGCGGCTGGCCGTCGTGGTCGGGGCAGGCGGTGACCGGGACACCGGGAAACGGCCGTTGATGGGCGCAGCTGCGGTTCGTGGCGCCGAACTCGTTGTCATCACAGACGACAATCCGCGCACAGAACGTCCCGACGACATCCGCGCCCAGGTGCTGGCGGGGGCTCATGAAGTGGCAGACGCCGAACGGCCGCCGGGCGCCGCGCCGGTGCGCGACATAGGGGACCGGCGTGAGGCAATTCGCTTTGCGGTGGCCTGGGCCGAACCGGGCGACGTGGTTCTGATCGCGGGCAAAGGTCATGAGGCGGGGCAGGAGATCGATGGCGTCAAGTACCCGTTCGACGACCGGCAGGTGTTGGCCGAGGCCATCGACGACCTCGTCATCCGGCCGGATGCACCTCCGGGAGGTGGGTCATGACATCAGGTGCCTTTGACACCGCAAGCGTGCGGGCGGGATTGCGACAGCTCGCCGATGCCGTGCATGCGGCACCCGGTCGGCGCAGCTGGGCCGTGCTGGGCGAACTCGACAAACCTGCCGACTTCGACCCCGACAATCGAGCGGCGATGACGTCCTGGGTTGTCGCCCACGACGAATTGGGACGGCTGGCCGTGCGTCTGGACATCGGTCAGATCATCTGTGTGGGGACATCCCGGGCCATGCACGGCCTACACCAGGGTGCGGTCATGGAAGGATCGTGGGGCTCCGAAGCGGTCCTGGTGTCGGCAACGGAGCAGGCGATGGAGATACTGGACGCTCAACTCGGCGAGCACGACGTGGTGCTGGTGATGGGTGGACGCGAGTCGGGGCTGGTCGAGGCGTTGGACGAGCACGTCCCGGCCGACAAACTCCTGATGCGACAAGGGTCCGAATAACTGATGGCATTCGAACAGGTGAGGACTTATAGGTGAGGCAGATCCTGATTGCGGGCGTGATCTCGCTGGCTGTGGCGATTCTGCTGACGCCGGTGTTGATCAAGGTCTTCTCGAGGCAGGGGTTCGGCCAGGAGATCCGGGTCGAGGGCCCCAAGAGCCATCAGACCAAACGCGGTACGCCCTCGATGGGCGGCGTCGCCATCGTCGCGGCACTCTGGGCGGGCTACTGGGGCGCTCATCTCGTCGGTCTCCTGACCGATGGGAGCGGACCGACAGCCTCTGGTGTGCTCGTGCTGTCGCTCGCGACCACCCTGGCCGTCGTCGGTTTCCTCGACGACTTCATCAAGATCCGTAAGCAACGCAACCTGGGCCTGAACAAGACAGCCAAGTCGGTCGGCCAGCTGATCGCGGCCCTGCTCTTCGGCATCCTGGCACTGCAGTTCCGCAACGAAGCCGGCTATACGCCCGCCAGCACCCAGCTGTCGTATGTGCGTGACATCGACGCCATCACGATGAGCTCGGTGTTGTTTGTCGTCTTCTGCTGGCTGGTGGTGTCGGCGTGGTCGAACGCGGTGAACTTCACCGACGGTCTCGACGGTCTGGCCGCAGGATCGATGGCGATGGTCCTCGGCTCGTACGTGCTGGTCACGTTCTGGCAGTACCGGAATGCCTGCGTGGGTGGACCCAAGACGGCCGAACCCGGCTGCTACACGGTGCGAGACCCCCTGGACCTGGCGTTGATCGCGGTCGCCGGCGGTGGCGCCTGTCTCGGCTTCCTCTGGTGGAATGCCGCTCCGGCCAAGATATTCATGGGCGACACCGGATCACTTGCCCTCGGAGGCATGCTGGCCGGGTTGTCCATCACCACCAGCACCGAACTGCTGATGGTCGTGGTGGGCGCATTGTTCGTCGCCGAGATCATCTCGGTTGTCATCCAGATCGCAGTGTTCCGGACCACCGGGAGACGAGTGTTCCGAATGGCGCCGTTCCACCACCACTTCGAACTGTCGGGGTGGGCGGAGACAACGGTCATCATCCGGTTCTGGTTGCTCACGGCCATCGCCTGTGCCTTGGGATTGTCGCTGTTCTACAGCGAGTTCCTGGCGGCCAGCGGAGGATGACCGTGCCCGTCTCCGGCACCGGCACGCCGTGGGGACAACGTGTCCTGGTGGCAGGCGCCGGAATTGCCGGCGCTTCCGCTGTCCGGTTCCTGCTCGGCCAGGGCACATCGGTGACGGTGTGCGACAACAACAGCAAGGCCACACGTCCGCTCGTGGAGCTCGGAGCCGCGGCATCCACGGTGGACGAGATCTTGGCGCGGGACGCGTGGGTTGATGACTTCGATCTTGTGGTCACTTCTCCGGGCTTTCGTCCTGACAACCCGATGCTGGTCGCCGCGGCGGATGCCGGTCTACCCGTGTGGGGTGAGGTCGAACTGGCCTGGCAGGTCGATCGGTCCGGGATCACCGGGCCGCCGCGGCAGTGGCTCGTGGTGACCGGGACCAACGGCAAGACCACCACCACCGGCATGGTCGAGGCCATCATGACCGCGGCGGGCGCGGCGGTGAGCGCGTGCGGCAACATCGGTCTGCCGGTGCTCGACGCCCTGATGGCCGAGCCGCGATCGGACGTCCTGGCGGTTGAACTCTCGTCGTTCCAGCTGTACTGGGCGCCATCGGTGCAGCCAACCGCAGGTGCCGTGCTCAACATCGCCGAAGATCACCTCGACTGGCACGGTTCCATGTCGGCCTACATCAAGGCGAAGTCAGTTGCGTTGTCCGGGCCGATTGCCGTTGTGGGGCTCGACGACCCTGTCGCCGGCATCCTCGCCGCAACCTCGGAAGGTGCACGGACCGTGGGGTTCCGGCTCGGCACCCCGCACCCCGGCGAACTCGGGGTCTCCAACGGGCAACTCGTTGACCGGGTGGACTGGGACGAGAGCGGCGACAACTCTGTTGTCGCGTTGATCGCCTTGGACAAGGTCCGGCCGACCGGGCCATCGGGACAGTTGAATGCTCTGGCCGCCGCAGCGCTGTGCCGGGCCATCGGTGTCGGACCAGAGGCAGTGGAAGCGGGCCTCGAATCGTTCACCGTCGGCGGCCATCGCAGCACACCGGTCGCGGTCATCGACTCCACGACCTTCATCGACGATTCCAAGGCCACCAACCCTCACGCTGCGCTCGCGTCCATCAGGGGACATCGCCGTGTTGTATGGCTGGCCGGAGGGCTCCTCAAAGGGGCTTCGGTGGACGACCTCGTCGTCGCGGTTCGCGATCGGCTGGCCGGGGTGGTGATCATCGGAGCCGATCGCGACATCATTGCCGACGCAATGACACGACACGCCCCTCTGGTACCAACAGTCACAGTAGTAACAGGGGAAGATGGGGCGGTGAACACTGCTGACCCCACTGCCGTCATGGCCAGGGCGGTGCGCGCCGCCTGGGAGATGTGCGTTGCCGACCCGGACACACCGGACGCGGTCCTGCTGGCTCCCGCCGCGGCCTCACTCGACATGTTCGCCGGTTACGGGGTCCGTGGTGATGCCTTTGCCACCAGCGCTCGCGCCCTGCCGGGTGCGCGTGTGTTGGGGGCATCCTGATGCCGCGCGGACTCGATCCCGAAGAACCCACAACAACCGGGCTGTCGCCTGACGATCAGGCTGCCGACGACTCGGCGTTCGACGAGGCCGCCGATGTCGATGGCACGCAGTCGGATTCAGCGACCGGTGAGAAAGATTCTGCCGGAACGGCTTCGGTTGCCGACGACAAGCCGGCGGTCGGTGCATCGACTATCCGCAGTCGTCCCGAACGCAGGGTCATCACGTTCGCTGAGGGCATCGGAAACGTGGTCACGGCGATCTCCGGAGTCCTCAGCCGCCCGCTCGCCTCATTCCATCTCATTGTCACGCTGACCGTGCTGTTGACTTCGTTCGGCCTGGTGATGGTGTTGTCGGCCTCGTCGGTCGAGGGGTATTCGAAGACCGGATCGTCCTATGGGCTGTTCACCACGCAGTTGGTGTTCGCCGCGCTCGGTGTGGTGCTGTTCTATTTCGCCGTCCGGATGCCGATCAGGTTGATGCGCAGGTTGGCTGCGCCCGCCATGATCGTCGCGACGATCATGCTCATGCTCGTTCTGGTGCCGGGCATCGGCAGCCTGGTCCAGGGTTCACGGCGGTGGTTCACCGTCGGTGGCTTGTCGGTCCAACCGTCGGAACTCGCCAAGGTGGCCCTGTGTGTATGGGGCGCTCATCTGCTGGCGTCGCGTCGGCGTGACAACGCCTCGCTTCGCGAATTGCTGGTCCCGCTGATTCCGGTCTCCTTCTTGGTCTGCGTGCTCATCATCCTCGAGCCGAACCTGAGTACCACCATCACCATCGCGGTCATCGTCGGAGCGCTGCTGTGGTTCGCCGGCCTGCCGGTGAAGGTGTTCTTGTCATTCGCCGCCACCGGTGTGGTCGCGGCCGGTGTCCTGGCGATGACCGCCGGGTACCGAAGTCAACGCGTGCAGAGCTTCCTCGGACACATCGACGACCCGCAGGGCGCGGGATATCAAGCGCGACAGGCAGGTTACGCCCTCGCCAATGGAGGTGTCTTCGGTGAAGGACTCGGCCAGAGTCGCGCCAAATGGAACTATCTCCCGAACGCCCACAACGACTTCATCTTCGCGATCATCGGTGAAGAGCTCGGACTTATCGGTGGCGTTGTCGTCCTGCTCCTGTTCGGACTTCTCGCGTACGTGGGTCTGCGCATCGCTACGCGCTCGGTAGACCCGTTCCTGCGACTGCTGACCGCAACCATCACCGTGTTGGTCACTGCCCAGGCACTGATCAACATCGGCTACGTTGTCGGCCTCCTGCCGGTCACCGGTATCCAGCTGCCCCTGTTGTCGGCCGGTGGCACCTCGACGTTCACCACGTTGGTGATGTTCGGCCTGCTCGCCAACGCAGCACGACACGAACCCGAGGCGGTTGCGGCGTTGGCTGCCGGGGGAGATGGCCGTTTCGGCCGGATGTTGCGACTGCCCAATCCGGTCCCGTATTCGCAAACCCGCGCCGAGGTGCTCCGCGAACGACTCGATCGTCGCCGGGGGAAGCAGGATTCACGCCCGGTCACCCGTGCCCGCAGGGCCGCGGTCGCCGAACCCGCTCGACGTCGGACCCGCGGTACGCAGCCGCCACGCAGTTACCCGCCACCACAGCGGACCAGGCGCGGGCGCGGGGTCCCGAGGCAGCAGGACTGGGGATATGGCGGTACCGCCAGCCCACCGCAGACACGGGCCCGGCCCCTGCGCAACCCTGCAGATGCCTCGGCCGCCAGCCCACCGCAGACACGGGCCCGGCCCCTGCGCAAGAATGACCCGTATGCCCGACAGCGTCAGCAACAAGATCCTCGCCGTGGGAGCACCCCGGCACCGCGATACCGGGATCCGGAACGGTGGCGGTGACCGGACCCGCATCTGCGGCGGTACCCGAAGTGAGTGAGTCGACCCGTCCGTTGTCGATCGTGGTCGCAGGCGGTGGGACCGCCGGACACATCGAGCCGGCGATGGCTGTTGCCGATGCCGTGCGCGACCTCGATCCGAGTATCGAGGTCACAGCGCTCGGCACCGCTCGCGGTCTGGAGACCACTCTGGTCCCCGAGCGCGGCTACCGGCTCGAACTGATCCCCCCGTCCCGTTGCCCCGCAAGCCCAACGCCGATCTGGCCAGGCTGCCGCTACGGCTTCGCGCTTCGGTGGCGGCCACCCGTCGAGTTCTCGACGAGGTGAACGCCGATGTGGTGATCGGATTCGGCGGATACGTGGCGCTACCCGCCTATATCGCTGCCCGGATGCGCCCGCGTTCGCGGCGGGTGCCGGTGGTCATCCACGAGGCCAACGCACGTGCAGGTGTGGCCAACAAGGTCGGCGCTCGGCTGGCACAGCGAGTGCTCGCCGCCGTACCCGGCTCGGGTTTGGATGCGGAAGTCGTCGGCATTCCGGTGCGGGCATCCATCTCGGATCTGGACCGCGCGGGTCTTCGTGCGCAGGCCCGTGAGTTCTTCGGGCTCGACCCCGATGCGCCGACCCTGTTGGTGTTCGGTGGATCGCAGGGCGCCCTGAGTTTGAACACCGCGGTGCGGGGAGCCGCTCAGGTGTTGGCGGACAACAAGATCGGTGTGTTGCACGCTTACGGCAAGAAGAACACGCTCGAACCGTTCGAGGGCGAGTGTCCGTACGTGGCGCTGCCGTACATCTCGCGGATGGATCTGGCGTACGCCGCCGCAGACCTGGCGATCTGCCGATCGGGGGCGATGACGGTTGCCGAGGTGTCGGCGACCGGACTCCCCGCGGTCTACGTGCCCCTGCCACATGGCAATGGGGAGCAGCGGTTGAACGCGGCACCATTGGTGTCGGCCGGTGGCGGGATCTTGGTCGACGACGCCGATCTCACGCCTGACTATGTGGCCCGCACCATTCCACCCCTGCTGACCGATCCCAGCGGCTGGCGGCGATGTCGAAGGCCGCGGCGGGCGCGGGAGCTCGGGGTGCGGCCCAGGCCGTGGCTCGGGCCGGCATCGAGCTCGCGCAGACGCATCGCTCGGGTGGGTCGACATGAACGAGACCTCGACCACCGGTGTCGAACAAGCTCTGCCACCGCAACTCTCACGTGTGCACATGGTCGGTATCGGTGGGGCCGGAATGTCCGGTTTGGCCCGCATCCTGCTGGCGCGCGGGGGACAGGTGTCAGGTAGCGATGCCAAGGAGTCACGCGCCGTCATCGATCTCCGGACCCGCGGCGCCAAGATTCAGATCGGTCACGACCGGTCGGCACTCGAATTGCTCGAGGGTGGGCCCACCGTGGTCGTCACGACCTTCGCGGCGATCCCGAAGACAAATCCCGAACTCGTCGCCGCGCGTGAACTGGATATCCCTGTGTTGCTGCGGCCGGCGGTCTTGGCGACGCTCATGGAAGGCCATCGCAACCTGCTCATCGCGGGCACCCACGGGAAGACGTCCACCACTTCGATGGCCGTTGTCGCGTTGCAGCACTGCGGCTTCGAGCCGTCCTTCGCCGTCGGGGGCGAGCTGAACGAGTCCGGTACCAACGCCTATCACGGCTCGGGCGACGTGTTCGTCGCCGAAGCCGACGAGAGCGACGGCTCGCTGCTCCAGTACAGCCCGGACGTCGCGGTCGTGACCAATGTGGAGTCCGACCATCTCGATTTCTTCGGGACCACAGAGGCCTACGTGCAGGTCTTCGATGACTTCGCCGACCGGATCCACCCCGGTGGCGCTTTGATCGTGTGCCTGGACGATCCCGGCTCGGCTGCGCTGGCCGGCAGGGTGGCTGCGCGGATGGCCGAGCGTGGGGTGTCCGTGCTCGGATACGGCGAGGGTACCCAGGCGCACCTGGCCGGTGGTGTGGGACTCACCGTCCAGTTGCTCGAATGGCAGAGCCGGGCCAGCGGTGGCATCGCGAAGGTGCGGTTCACCGATGTCGACGGCGATGTGCAGGAGCGGTCCATCATCCTCACCGTTCCCGGCAAACACATGGCGCTCAACGCGATCGCCGCGATGATCGCGGGTGTGTGTCTGGGGGCGCCGGTTTCGGGCGTCATCGAGGGTGTCGAGGGTTTTGCCGGAGTACACCGTCGTTTCCAGCTCCGTGGCCGAGTGGGACGCATACGCGTCTTCGACGACTACGCCCATCACCCCACCGAAGTACGCGCTGTGCTGACCGCGGCCCGGGACATGGTGGATGCAGACGGTGGTCGCGTGGTGGCGATATT
This sequence comes from Williamsia sp. DF01-3, assembly GCF_023051145.1. NCBI lineage: Bacteria > Bacillati > Actinomycetota > Actinomycetes > Mycobacteriales > Nocardiaceae > Williamsia > Williamsia sp. DF01-3. The sequence continues at coordinate 3,645,225 of NZ_JALKFS010000005.1, read as the reverse complement.
CCAGCCGCACCTGTATTCGCGCACCGAAACCTTTGCCCGTGAGTTCGCCGAGTCGCTGAGTCTGGCCGACCAGGTGATCGTGCTCGACGTCTACGGTGCTCGGGAGGAACCGATCCCGGGCATCTCGGGTCTGACCATCGCCGACCAGATCACCAAACCCGTTGCCTTTCAGCCCGATGTCTCGGCGCTGCCCGGTCAGGTTGCCGACATGGCAGCTCCCGACGACGTGATCCTGACCATCGGCGCCGGCGATGTGACGATGCAGGCCACCGAGATCGTGGGGGCTCTGCGTGATCGGGGGCATCACCGAGCTGATGGCGGGACGCCGAAAGGTGGCCGATGAGCGAGCGGCGCCGGCCCCACCGGGGTAGCGGCAGACGTGGCGATCATCGAGATGCCAAGGGACCGCGCGGCGTTCCGGTGGACCCGAAGGGGCAGTCGCACCCTGACGACCTGACCGAGCCCGATGACCGCTCCGCGCCCGATGAGTTCGAACCCGATGACCTCACCGACCTGGTCGACGTGACGGTCGGTGGTGGAAGCGGCAGCGAACCCGGTGACCCGGTCGACCCCGACGAGCCGGTCGAGCCGGTCGACTCGGACCAATCCGGTGCGAGCGGGCGCAAAGCTCGCCGAGGGGCCAGAGCATCCCGTCGCGCACGGGGTGTCAGTGGGCTGCGACTACTGCTGCTCACAGTGGGGGCCATCGTGGTGGTGATCGCACTGACGGCGGTGGCCTATTTCTCTCCTCTGATGTCGGTTCGAAACATCGAGGTGACGGGTAACTCCATCGTGCAGTCACCGGAGATCGTTGCCGCGGCAGCACTTTCCAAAGGCGAACCGCTGATGCAGGTGGACACCGCAGCTGCGGCCCAGAGGGTGTCGATGATCCCGCGCGTGGCCACGGTGCGGGTCAAGCGCGAGTATCCATCGACCATCACCGTCTCCGTGGTCGAACGCCGGCCGGTGGTGTTCACCGAGCGAGACGGCAAGCGTTACCTGATGGACAAGTTGGGCTTCGAGTTCGCGCAACAGGATCCACCACCGGGCCTGGCCGAACTGGTCACGTCGAATCCCGGCTCCGGAGATCCTTCGACCCGCGCGGCGCTCAGTGTGATGACCGGGGTCCCCGCCTATGTGGCCGATCAGGTCGCCCGTATCGAGGTCACCTCGCCGGTGAACATCGTGCTGCAGCTCAAGGACAATCGCACCGTGGTGTGGGGCGACGACCAACGCAACGGTGAAAAGGCGGAGACACTCCGGCACGTTCTGGGGCAGGAAGGCACCGAGTACAACGTGTCGAGCCCGCAAAATCCGACCTTCAAGTAGCTTTCGAGCCCGATTTCTTCGGTTCTTGGCGACACGCCGCAGCGCTTGCTGGCTCCACAGTCCGATGGTGCCTAGCGTTTCCCCCAGCACGTGACTACTTGACATAACTCTAAGCCTGTGGTTTAGGTTGAGGGTTTTCGTCCCGGTGGCTGCGAGCAGCAGAGCCAGATGGTTCGGATCGAAACAAAAGGAAGGCGAGCGCTATGACGCCCCCGCACAACTACCTTGCCGTGATCAAGGTCGTCGGTATTGGCGGCGGCGGAGTCAATGCCGTCAACCGCATGATCGAACAAGGCCTCAAGGGGGTCGAGTTCATCGCGATAAACACCGACGCGCAGGCCCTGCTGATGAGCGACGCCGACGTCAAACTCGACGTCGGCCGCGACTCCACGCGTGGCCTCGGCGCCGGTGCCGATCCCGAGGTGGGACGCCGCGCCGCCGAAGATGCGAAAGATGAGATCGAGGAACTGATCAAGGGCGCCGACATGGTGTTCGTGACCGCGGGTGAGGGTGGCGGTACCGGAACCGGTGGCGCTCCTGTCGTCGCGAGCATCGCACGCAAACTGGGTGCACTCACGGTCGGTGTCGTGACCCGCCCGTTCTCCTTCGAGGGAAAGCGTCGTGGTGGCCAGGCAGAGGTCGGTATCGCCGCACTGCGTGAATCATGCGACACCCTGATCGTGATCCCGAACGATCGGTTGCTCCAGATGGGTGATGCCGCAGTCAGTTTGATGGATGCTTTCCGCAGCGCCGACGAGGTTCTCCTCAACGGTGTGCAGGGCATCACCGATCTGATCACCACGCCGGGTCTGATCAACGTCGACTTCGCCGACGTCAAAGGCGTGATGAGCAATGCAGGCAGTGCCCTGATGGGCATCGGTTCGGCGCGGGGCGAGTCGCGGGCGACCAAGGCCGCCGAGTCGGCGATCAACTCGCCGCTGCTCGAGGCCTCCATGGAAGGTGCTCACGGCGTGCTGATCTCGATCGCCGGCGGAAGCGATCTCGGCCTGTTCGAGATTAATGAGGCAGCGACGCTGGTGCAGGAAGCCGCACACATCGACGCGAACATCATCTTCGGCACGGTCATCGACGACAACCTCGGCGACGAGGTGCGGGTGACGGTGATCGCCGCCGGCTTCGACAGTGGTTCGCCCGCACGCAAACCCGTCGAATCTGCCGCGACTGCTGCCGCACGCACGAGTGGCTCGGTCGGTTCGGCCCGCGCCGGGTCGGTGTCGACCGGTGGCAACACCACCGAACGGCGTGATCCGCTGTTCGCGCAGGTGCCCGCCGGTGACCCCTTCGCCGACGATCGCTCGTCACGCAACGGCTCGTCGCGTCCGGCTCACGGTCTCGACGAGGCCGACGACGAGGTGGATGTCCCACCGTTCATGAAGCGCTGAGCCCCGCAGTGGGGATACGGATCAGGCGGGTTGTCACCGCCCGGTCCGGTGGTGTCTCCACCGGTCCGTACGCGTCGTTCAATCTCGGTGATCATGTGGGCGACGATCCGGATGCGGTGCGCCGCAATCGGCTTCGCCTCGCCGAGAAGATCGGCGTGGACCCGGCGCGCATGGTGTGGATGGAGCAGATCCACAGCCGCAACGTGACCCGGGTAGACGAGCCGGTGACGGGCGCAGTGCCTGCCACCGATGCGTTGATCACCACCACGCCCGACCTCGCGTTGGCCGTCCTCAGTGCTGATTGCGTGCCGGTGATGCTCAGTGACGAGACGGCGGGTGTGATCGCCGCGGTGCATGCCGGCCGGGTCGGAGCGCGCATAGGGATCATTCCCCGCACGCTCGAGGCCATGGAGGAAGCCGGCGCCAAGGTCAGCCGGATCGGTGCGTTCCTCGGCCCCGCCGCCAGCGGTCGTCAGTACGAGGTGCCCGCGCAGATGCAGGCCGATGTCGAGAAGCACCTCCCCGGTAGCGCCACCCGCACCGCCAAGGGGACTCCCGGACTGGACCTGCGTGCCGGGATTCGCCGTCAGCTCCTGTCCTCGGGCGTCTCGGCGGTGGCCGAGGACCCGCGGTGCACCATCGAGGATCCGGCGCTCTTCAGTCATCGTCGCGACAATCCCACCGGCCGGCTGGCCTGTGTGATCTGGATGGACAGTGGCAGTGCCTGATCAGGAGTCGGTGTCCCCTGCACGGGCGTCGCAACTGGCGGCCAGTCTGGCCGGCGTCCGCCGGCGCGTGGACGAGGCGTGTGTCGCGGCCGGTCGTTCTCCCGCCGATGTCGCACTGCTGCCGGTGACGAAGTTCTTCCCTGCGGCGGACGTGCTGGCGCTGGTCGAGGCCGGTGCCACCGAGTTCGGTGAGTCGCGGGAACCCGAGGCCGGCCGGAAGGCCGAAGATGTGCGAACCGCCACCGGCCGCACGGATCTGCGCTTCCACATGATCGGTCAACTGCAGCGCAACAAGGCCAAGTCCGTTGCGCGCTGGGCTGATCGAGTGCATTCGGTGGACAGCCTGAAGTTGGCGCAAACCCTCGACCGCGCCACCGGCGTCGCTCTAGACAATGGCGACCGCGCTGCCGCGTTGGAGGTGCTGATTCAGGTCGGCCTCGACGACGACGAGGCGAAAGGCCGTGGGGGAGTGGCGGAAAGCGACCTCGCCGGGCTGGCCGAGTCGATCGCCGAACTGCCCAACCTGGTGCTGTGCGGGCTGATGGTCATCGCTCCGCTGCACGGTTCGGCGGACCGCTGGATGGCAGAGTCGGCACGCATCCACCGCGATTTCGTGGCGCACCACCCCGAGGCGCGAGAGCTGTCCGCCGGTATGTCGGGAGACCTGGAGATCGCAGTGCAACACGGATCAACCTGCGTGCGTGTCGGTACCGCGATCATGGGGGACAGGCCGCTAATCTCGCCATAACGGTTAGTCACATCAGTAACAGCGACAACATGACTAACAGTGGCAACAGGACTGCAGGAGTTGTCGAGTACCGGCCGCGGCTGAAAGAGGAATTGCGATGAGCACCATCCACAAGTTCAAGGCGTACTTCGGCATGGTCCCTCCCGGTGACTACGAAGACGACTACCTGGACGATCCCGCTCCGGCGCGGTCGCGCCGCTACGAGCGCGACTACCGCGACGAGCCAGACTTCCGCGAAGGCGATTACCGCGCCGAGTACCGCGACGACGTGGACGACCGCGACTACCGCGAAGCCGACTTCCGTGACGGTGAATACGAGCGCGTTCCCGAGTACGCCTACGCCGGCGCCCGGCGCCCGCAGTTCGAATCGATCGACCGTTACGCTGCCGCCCCCGCGCCCGCACGGATGACGGGCCGCCTCGAACCGCTCGCCACACGCACGGTCGGCACCCGGCCCTCCGCAGTTGGTGGCCCCTCCACCCGCGGTGCCCTCGCCATCGATCCGCGCGCAGAACTCGACCGGGTCTTCGAAGAAGGCAACCCGCTCGGCAAGATCACCACCCTGCGGCCCAGCAGCTACGCCGAGGCGCGCACGATCGGCGAGCGGTTCCGCGACGGAAGCCCCGTGATCATGGATCTCGTGGAGATGAGCAACGCCGACGCCAAACGACTCGTCGACTTCGCCGCCGGTCTCGCGTTCGCGCTACACGGCTCGTTCGACAAGGTGGCCACCAAGGTGTTCCTGCTGGCTCCTGCCGACATCGACGTCTCGCCCGAGGATCGCAAGAAGATCGCCGAAACCGGTTTCTACAACCACCAGTAGGTCGGCCGACAGGCCTACCGGCCTGTCGTTTTCACATCCGGGACCGAAATCGGGCAGAGTTGTGGCGTGACGATCGCACGCGAGATTATTTACTACCTCCTTTTCATCTACTGGCTGCTTCTGCTCGGTCGGTTGGTGATCGAATTGGTGCGAACCTTCGCCCGGGAGTGGCGACCCACCGGAGCCTCGGTGGTGGTCATCGAAACTGTCTTCACCACGACAGACCCTCCCATCAAGGCCCTTCGCCGAATCCTGCCGCCGATCCCGCTCGGACCGGTCCGCCTGGACCTCTCGCTGATGATCACGATGATCGTGGTGCTCATCGCGATGTCGTTGGTCGCCGCCTGATCGGATTCGACTGCGGGTCGTACCCCCGGATGGCAAGCGGGGGCATTAGTATCGAGTAGGTTGATAACGAACGGGTCACAAACTCGGGACGCGCCGGAGTAAATAGTGCGTTTTGACACCCGTTTGATTTCGACATAGCAACCAAAGGGTGCGACGAACGGTTCTAGTGTGACAGGATGGACGCCAGTTACAGGCTAGATGTCGATCGTGAATAATACGGCTGACTGATCCATGATCTGGGTCGCGTCAGAAGTGGAATTCATGGGCGGTGACTACGCCAGCCAGCACCTCCAGACAAGTAGACCAATGTTCGACACAAGGTATAAGGGGACCGACCAATGCGGCTGACACCAGCTGATGTGCACAACGTCGCGTTCAGCAAACCGCCGATCGGTAAGCGCGGCTACAACGAGGACGAAGTCGATCAGTTCCTCGACTTCGTAGAAGCTGAACTGGCGCGTCTGATCGAAGAGAACTCCGACTTGAAGCAGCGCGTCGAGGAGCTCGAAGGCGAGGTGGATCAGGCCAAGAAGGCTGCGCCCGCGCAAGAGCCGGCGACACAGACATTCGCCAAGCAGCAGCCAACGGCCCCCGAGCCGGTGGCGCAGCAGCAGCCGCAGCAGTCCTCCAACGAGGACCAGAGCATCCGGGCAGCCCGCGTGCTGGGCCTGGCGCAGGAGACCGCGGACCGTCTGACCAACAACGCGCGCAGCGAGTCCGAGGCCATGGTTGCCGACGCACGCGCACGTGCCGATGCCCTCGTCGGCGACGCCCGCTCGAAGTCCGAGGCAATGCTCAGCGATGCCCGTCAGCGTTCCGAGGCAATTCTGGCCGATGCGCAGTCGCGCGCCGAGACCCAGACCCGCCAGGCGCAGGAGAAGGCCGACGCTCTGCAGGCCGACGCCGAACGCAAGCACACCGAGATCATGGGCACGATCAACCAGCAGCGCTCGGTACTCGAGGGTCGAATCGAACAGCTCAAGACGTTCGAGCGTGAGTACCGCACGCGGCTCAAGACGTACCTCGAATCCCAGCTCGAAGAGTTGCAGCAGCGTGGAAGCGCCGCACCGGTGGACAACGCACGTGGTGGCGACGCTTTCTCGTCCGATCCCGGCAACGGTGGATTCACCAACTCCGGCGGATTCAGCAAGCCGAACAACTGATTTTCGTCGGGGTCTGATCTGTGCTGGTGCTGGCGCTGGGCGCCACCTTGGTGGGATTCGTCCTGCTGGTGGCGGCGCTGATCAGCGGAATCCTCTGGCTCGCGGTCGCGTGCATCGTGGTGTGCGTGATCGGAGTCGGATTCTTGCTGGCAGACCTGATCGGGCTCGGCCGCCGGCCGGACTCTGATCAGGCCGACCACGACGCCCAGCCAGACTCGGGCGTGGACGACCACGCAGACCCCGGGTCCGCCGATCAGGTGCGAGACCAGAGCGGGCATCAGCAGGACGCGAATGCACAGGGTCACTCGGATGCGCATGGTCACCGGTACGACGATGACCCGCCCACCGAGGAAATACATCTCGACAAGCCGCGTTAGACTTGTCATCAGCGTTGATCCGGCCATCACCGGGGAGCTCTCGGAAGAACAGGATCGCCCTGGCGGTTCCCAGTAGAACCGGGCGGGTGAGGCCCGTCAACGCCTCGACGATTACCGGCGTCTCGCCGGCAGGTCGACCGAGTGGCGTCCCACGGACGCAAGCGGGGTGGTACCGCGGCCGATGATTCATCGGTTCGTCCCCGTGCCAGGCAGCAAAGCCGACGCACGAGGAGACGGTAGTGACCACACAGGACCCGATATCAGCCCCATCGACGAGTGGCTCAGCAACTCGCGTGTACCCACTGGTCGATCTCACCGGGGGAACCAAGGCCGGAGCGCCGTCGTTTCCCGAGGTCGAGAAGCGAGTGCTCGACTACTGGCAGGCCGACGACACGTTCAGGGCCTCGATCGACAACCGCGCCGATGCGCCTGAGTTCGTCTTCTACGACGGGCCCCCCTTTGCCAACGGGCTGCCGCATTACGGTCACCTCCTCACCGGCTACGTGAAAGACCTCGTTCCGCGTTTCCAGACCATGCGAGGCAAGAAGGTCGATCGCCGCTTCGGCTGGGACACCCACGGCCTGCCTGCCGAACTGGAGGCCGAACGCCAGCTCGGGATCACCGACAAGTCCCAGATCGAGACCATGGGCGTCGCGAAGTTCAACGACTATTGCCGCGCATCGGTGCTGCGCTACACCGACGAGTGGCGGGAGTACGTGACGCGCCAGGCCCGATGGGTCGACTTCGACAACGACTACAAGACCCTCGACATCGACTTCATGGAGTCGGTGATGTGGGCGTTCAAAGCGCTCCATGACAAGGGCCTGATCTACCAGGGTTACCGCGTGCTGCCGTACTCCTGGTACGAGCAGACTCCGTTGTCGAATCAGGAGAGCAAGCTCGACGACGCCTACAAGATGCGCCAGGATCCGGCTGTCACGGTGCGGATGACCTTGCGCCCCAGCGATACCGGTCCTGCCGCGCTCGACGGGGTGGAAGCGCTGATCTGGACGACCACACCGTGGACACTGCCGTCGAACCTCGCCATCGCCGTCAATCCGGAGTTCGAATACAGTCACGTTCGCGGGGAGGACGGGCAGCAGTACCTGCTCGCCACCGCGTTGCTCGGCAGCTACGCACGTGAGTTGGGTTCGGAGCCCGAGGTTCTGGGGACCTACCGGGGTGCCGAACTGGAGAACGTGCACTACACCCCGCCGTTCGACTTTTTCGCGGGTCACGAGGGGGCGCACCGTGTTCTGCTGGGTGACTACGTCACCACCGACAGCGGCACCGGAATCGTCCACCTCGCACCGGCTTTCGGTGAAGAGGACATGGAGCTCGCGACCGCGTACGGCATCGAGGTGGTGCAACCGCTGGATGCAGGCGGGCGATTCACGAGCCTGGTCGCTCCCTATGAGGGCCTGCAGGTCTTCGACGCGAACCCGGTGATCATCAAGGACCTCAAAGCCGCGGGCAAGATCCTGCGCCACGAGACCATCGAGCACTCCTATCCGCATTCATGGCGGTCGGGGAAACCGTTGATCTACATGGCCGTGCCCTCGTGGTTCGTCGCGGTCACCACATTCCGCGACCGGATGGTGGAGCTCAACAAGCAGATCGAGTGGTCGCCGGAGCACATCCGGGACGGCCAATTCGGTAAGTGGCTCGAAGGGGCCAAGGACTGGAACATCAGCCGCAACAGGTACTGGGGTGCGCCCATCCCCGTGTGGGTGTCCGACGATCCCGAGTACCCGCGGGTCGACGTGTACGGCAGTCTCGACGAGCTCGAGCGCGACTTCGGCGTGCGTCCCGACAACCTGCACCGCCCGTTCATCGACGAGCTCACCCGCGCCAATCCTGATGACCCGAGCGGTAAGTCGACGATGCGTCGGGTTCCGGAAGTGCTGGACTGCTGGTTCGAGTCCGGTTCGATGCCGTATGCCCAGGTGCATTATCCGTTCGAGAACACCGATTGGTTCGAGGGAACGGACTCTCTACCGGGCCACAGTCCGGGCGACTTCATCGTCGAGTACAACGGGCAGACGCGCGGATGGTTCTACAACCTGCACGTCCTGTCGACCGCACTGTTCGACCGCCCGGCGTTCCGTACCGTTGCCGCCCACGGCATCGTGCTCGGCGACGACGGGCAGAAGATGTCGAAGTCGAAGCGTAACTACCCCGACGTGAACGAGGTGTTCGACCGTGACGGCAGTGATGCCATGCGGTGGTTCCTGATGGCGTCTCCGATCCTGCGTGGCGGGAACCTGGTGGTGACCGAGCGCGGCATCCGCGAGGGAGTCCGGCAGGCGTTGCTACCGCTGTGGAACGCCTACAGCTTCTTGCAGTTGTATGCGGACCGGCCTGCGCAGTGGAGTACCGGCTCGACCAATGTGCTCGATCGGTACATCCTGGCCAAGGCAGCCGCCACTCGCGATGTGATGACCGGGCAGATGGAGACATATGACATCGCGGGGGCGTGCGACGAGTTCCGTCACTTCTGCGATGCGCTGACCAATTGGTATGTGCGCCGGTCGCGTTCGCGTTTCTGGGCGGGCCAGGACGATGCGCCCGAGGCCTTCGACACGTTGTACACCGTGCTCGAGGTGGCCTGCCGCCTGGCGGCACCGCTCCTGCCGCTCGCCACGGAGGCGATCTGGCGGGGCCTGACCGGAGGTCGCTCGGTGCACCTCACCGATTGGCCGGCCGACGACGAGTTGCCGGCCGATTCTGATCTGGTTGCGGCGATGGACGATGTGCAGGCCGTCTGCTCGGTGGCCTCGAGCCTGCGTAAGGCGAACAAGCTCCGGGTGCGCCTCCCGCTGCCGTCGTTGACCGTCGCATCCGCCGATGCCGAGCGGTTGCGGCCGTATTCCGATCTGATCGCCGACGAGATGAACGTGAAGTCGGTGCGTCTGACCGACGATGCGGACCAATACGGTCGTGTCGAGCTCGCGGTGAACGCCAGAGTTGCCGGACCTCGTCTGGGCAAGGACGTCCAGCGCGTCATCAAGGCGGTCAAGGCCGGCAACGTCACGATCGACGAGCGTGATGGTGTCGATGTGGTCAGCGCCGACGGCATCGAGCTGCTCGAAGGTGAGTACACCCGCAAACTCGTTGCAGTGCAGCCCGAGTCGACCGCAGAGCTGCCTGCCGGGGCGGGTCTGGTGGTGTTGGACACGTCCGTCACCGAGGAACTCGAGGCCGAGGGCTGGGCCAAGGACCGCATCCGCGAACTGCAAGAAGCGCGTCGTGCGGCAGGTCTGGACGTGTCCGACCGCATCCGCGTGACACTCGCGGTGCCCGACAACCACGTCGAGTGGGCGCGGCGGCACCGCGATCTGATCGCCGGGGAAGTTCTTGCGGTCGAGCTCGACCTGGTGGCCGGTCACGACGGTAACGCCGCCGGCGAGTGGGTGGCTTTGGGCGACGGTGTGGAGGCAACGCTGGTGAAGGCCTCTACGGTCGGCTGATCACCCGTCTGCTGGGTCGCGGCCAAGTCCGATCCGATCGAGTACGCCGCCGATCTGGAGGTCGAACAGGACCTCCAGATCGGTCGGCGGTTCGGATCCGAACTGGCCGAACACTTCCAGGCTCGTCAGCCCAACCGTGGTGGCCCACAGCAGGATCGCCGTATGAACGTGCTCGTCGTCGATGTCGAGGGCGAACTCGTCTCTGATCGGCGCGAAGCCGGCACCTGGTAGGTCGCCATAGCTCGGTTGATCTCCGATCCGCCCCGCAGATGCCGCCTGCTGCAACGTCTTCAGCAGCAGGCCGACAACGCGCGTGCCCGGCTCGGTGGTCAAATCCGCGGGTGCCTGGTAGCCGGGCACGGGGCTGCCGTAAAGCAGTGCATAGCGGGCCGGTTCGGCCACTGCCCATTGTCGGAAAGCTTGGCAGCTGACCATCAGTCGTTCCCGGAATGCGTCCGGGGCGGCCGATTCGTGGGCTTCCACCACGTGATCTGCCAACTCGGTGTACGCATCCACCACCAGCAGCGTCAACAACTGGTCGCGGTTGGCGACGTACCGGTAGACGGCGGACGAGACCACGTCGAGGTCGCGTGCGATGGCACGCAGCGACAGCGCCGCAGCGCCATACCGAGCCAGATGATCGCGGCCGAGTTCGAGGATGCGTTCCTGGGTACGGGCGCGGGCCATCGCGCGCGGTGTCGACTCCGTCGCGGTCTTTTCTCGGTGAGGCGATTGCGGGGGCACCCGTCCATCCTCACACAAAAGAGAGCAGTGCTCTTGCATTTTTGACGGTGGGGGCGCACACTCGAAGAAACAGAGAGCAGTGCTCTCGTAACTCGAGACCCTCAGGAGTCACCATGACCGCCGCGACCCACTACAACAAGCCTGGTAAGTCCGTTGCCGTGTTCAACTCGGTTGTTGCCTGGATGGCCGACCGTGGGATCACTCTCGCCGGCGCCCGCACGCTCGAGGTCCGGGGTCGCAAGACCGGTGCGATCCAGCGCATCCCGGTCAACCCGTTGCGTCTGGACGGCCGGACATTCCTGATCGGTGCTCGCGGTGAGACACAGTGGGCGAGGAATGTGCGGGCGTCGGGGGAGTGCACGCTGCGTGGTGGCCGGACTTCGACGACCTACCGCGTCACCGAGCTGGCCGATGCGGACAAGCTGCCGGTGCTTCGCCCGTATCTCAAGCGCTGGGGCTGGGAGGTTGCGTCGTTGATGCCGGTGAAGATATCCGCCGATTCGAGCGACAGCGAGTTGACCGCAGCGGGCCCCGTGATTCCCGTCTTCGAGCTGACGCCGATGCCTGTCCGCTGAATCGCCCGGCGAGGCATACCATCACTGTGTGCGGGTGCAGGACGGGAACATCAGTTCCCGGTGGGTGATGCATATCGACATGGATGCGTTCTTCGCATCTGTCGAGCAGCTCACCCGTCCAACACTTCGAGGCCGCCCGGTGCTGGTCGGGGGACTGGGCGGCCGAGGAGTTGTCGCCGGCTGCAGTTATGAGGCGCGGGTTTTCGGTGCACACTCGGCAATGCCGATGCACCAAGCGCGCCGACTGGTCGGTCCGGGCGCCGTCGTCCTCCCGCCCCGCGGATCCGTCTACCGGGCGGTGAGCCTGCGGGTCTTCGGCCTGATTCGCGCCCAGGTTCCTGTCATCGAGATGTTGTCGTTCGATGAGGCTTTCGCCGAGCCTGTCGAACTCGCAGGCGCGTCGGCCGATGTCGCCGCAGCTTTTGCCGAGCGCCTCCGGGCCCGTATTCGGGACGAGCTGGGTCTGGCTGCCTCGGTCGGCTTCGGGAGTGGCAAGCAGATCGCAAAGATCGCGTCGGGAATGGCAAAGCCGGACGGTGTGGTGGTGGTGACGCCGGGGGAGCAGCGCGAGTTCCTCGCCCGGCTGCCCGTGCGCAAACTCTGGGGCATCGGCCCGGTCGCCGGGGAACGACTGCAGCGCTTGGGAATCGACACCATCGGAGACCTCGCGCGAATGTCGACGCTGGAGGTGTCGTCGGTTCTCGGTGCCACCGTCGGGCCCGGGTTGCACCTGCTGGCTCAGGGGATAGACGACCGGCCGGTCGCCGAGCGCGCATCGGCCAAGCAGATCAGCGCCGAATCGACGTTTGCCGAGGACATCACCGACCTCGGGCATCTGCGCGGTGCTGTCGAGCGGGCTGCGACGTCCGCGCATCGGAGACTGCTCGCCGATGGGCGGGGCTCGCGCACGGTGGTGGTCAAGCTGAAGAAGTCGGACATGTCGGTGCTGACCAGGTCGACCACACTTGCGGCTGCGACCACCGAACTGCCGGTACTCGCTGCTGCCGCGCAGCGACTGGCGTTGGATCCCCAGGAGATCGGGCCCATCCGTCTTGTCGGCGTTGGCTTTTCGGGACTGACGGCGGTGCAGCAGTTTGCTATGTTCCCAGAACTCGACTCCACCTTCGACGCCCCCGAGTCAAGCGCGGAATCGACATCGGAGGAGATGTACCACCCGGGCGGTCGCGACCCCAACGCCGACCGCCTGCGTTGGACCACCGGCAACGATGTGCACCATTCCGAGTTCGGGCACGGGTGGGTTCAGGGCAGCGGACACGGTCGCGTCACCGTTCGATTCGAGACACGCAGTCGCGGTCCGGGATTCGCCAAGACGTTCTCGCTGGACGATCCACAGTTGGAAGTGGCGGATCCACTGCTCAGCCTGGATTGGCCGGAAGAACATCTCCGGTTCGCGAACGAGGATGAGTAGGCGGCTACTGCTCGGCGGCTGCATGCAGGTGGATAAACACGGCGTCGGTCACCAGGGCCTCGAGGTCTGTCTCGAACACGTCGAGCGCGCGGGTCGCGGTCAGCATGGCAATTCCGTGTATCGACGCCCACAGCAACAAGGCTCGGCTGCTCGCCTGGTCCCGCCCGAGAACGGCCGCGACCAGCCCCTCCACGGTCGTGAGCATGGGGATCGTCGTGTCGCGCAGGTTTTCGCCTCCACCTTCGAGCAGATCGTGGCGGAACAGCAGTTCGAACATCCCGGGTCGGCGTGCGGCGAAATCGACGTAAGCGCGAGCCATCGCTGACAGTGTTGTGTTCGGTGAACTAGACGGCTCCAAATCTAACTCCGCCATAGCTGTTTTCAGATCGTTCAGGCCGACCGCTGCGATCGCCGACAACAGGCTCCGGTGAGTGGGGAAATAGCGCCTTGGTGCTCCGTGTGACACACCCGCGTGTCGCGCGATCGATCTGAGTCCGACAGAAGCGAGACCCGCAGTGTCGACGAGTTCGGTGCCTGCCTGCACTATGAGCGCTCTTGTATCATGAGGATCCGCCATGTAGACAGTGTCTACCAGCGGTGTAGACATTGTCTACAGGAGGAGGCGCGATCTATGTGGTACTGGCTTTTCAAATATGTCCTGATCGGGCCCTTCCTACGGCTCGTCGCCCGTCCACACGTTGTCGGGTTGTCGAACTTTCCCCCGACCGGACCTGTGATCGTGGCGGCGAATCACTTGGCGGTGGTCGACTCTCTGGTGATGGTTCTCGTGTTGCCGCGCCGGGTCACCTTTGTCGCCAAGGAGGAGTACTTCACGGGCACGGGGATTCGCGGCTGTGTGCAGCGGTGGTTCTTCTCGGCCACCGGGCAACTTTCCATTGACCGCCGAGGGGGTGCCGCAAGCGTTTCCGCACTCGATGAAGCTGTTGCCATCGTCGGTGCCGGCGGCGTGTGGGGCATCCATCCCGAGGGCTCGCGATCGAGAGATGGGCTGCTGCACCGGGGGAGAACCGGCGTGATGCGTGTCGCCTTGGCGACGGGTGCGCCGGTTTTGCCATTGGCACTCAGGGGAACCGACCGCGTGAACCCTCCTGGCGCGCGGCTATGGCGGCCCGGCAAAGTGGACGTCGTAGTCGGGCAGCCCCTTGCTTTGTCGAGGTTCTCGGCTGATAGTCCAACGGATGTCCGTGAGGCCACGGACCATCTGATGGCGACCCTCTCGCGATTGTCGGGCCAGCAGTATGTCGACAGCTACACGCAGCGCGCTGCGTGAATGTTCCTCTGCCAACACACTTGATTCTCTTCCGCGACGGGTGCGGGCTCGAAATGGGTTCGAATGGGATTTGGTCCTACTACTTTGTAGTGGGTGTACGTGATTATCGTTGTGGCAGAGCAGGACACGTGCCCCCGCGTGTAAGTGTCGCCATGGCGACGAGTGCCTCTGGGGAGTGGAAACCGTACGCCCTTTTGGTAATTGCTCGTAAGTGGGTGTTGGTCGCTTCAACGCGGGCGTTCGATAGCCCGACGGTAATTGCATTGTAGATCTGTACTTGTTGCGCCCGAACTGATCTGGCCAGACCTACGATCTCCACAATGCCGCAGGACTCCGCACGTTTGATCCACCGCAGTAGCGTCGGCCACGGTTTCACGTATCGCCCAGCGAACAAGTGCCGTAGCTCCTCCTTGAACTGATAGGCGGCCGCGAGTTCAGTATTGGTACTGCGCACTAGCGCTCGTCTGGCGCGCTCTTGTCTGGCGTTGAGGTTCTCGGGATTCTTCAACAGCGCCCAGCGCAACTGGCGCCGATCCGCATCAGAGAGACCGGAAACCCTATGCAGCAACCGCATTCGTCATCGGTCCATCGCTCGAGTCGCCCATTGCACGACGTGGAATGGGTCCATGCACCAGATGGCTTGTGGTGTTCGCTCAGCTAGAACGGTTGCAATGTACTTGCCACCATCAGTGCTGACATGCGTCAACGCGTTGGTTCGCTCGACACCGAGCTCGTCGAAAAACATGCGCGGTGTCTGCTTCCTAGCGCCTTCACGCGCCCAGACCAGCCGGCCCGTGTCGTGGTCGACGATTACTGTCACGTACCGATGGCCCTTGCGGTAGGCCATCTCGTCGATCCCGATGCGCCGCAATCCATCAAGGCGATCAACGGTACCGGTTGCGTCGGCGACCACCCGCTGCACAATCCGCTGCACCGTACGCCACGACACCCGCATCAACTCACTTACCGCAGAGGCCGGGCTATGTGCAGCCAACCATGCCACCTGGTCGTCAAAGGCCCTGGTCATCCTGGCTGCCGGGCGAGCCCACGGAACAGACTCAGTTAAAACGCCATGTTCACCGCACTCCACCCGTCGTACCGACGCCTGGAGATAGCACCTCCACGGACCAACGTCCACGTGCCTCCAACGACGCACACTGGACACTCGATCGTAACCGGGACAACGTTTTTGGCACTTCGGGCAACGGGACCGAGTTGCCTTAAGTGCCCGGACTGAGGCCACGAACACCCGCCCGTCGACCCCGTCCTCGAAGATCCCGTCGAGGACTACCAACTCTTCCACGCCCAGCAACTCATGCAGTAGGCTTCTCATGCGCAACGCCCTGCTCCTTCGGTTTAGTCTTCGCAAACCAAACCCTATGTGAGACAGGGCGTTGCGTCCTATAGGCGCGCAACAACCCACAATAACGTCAGTAGTGCCATGGATGTTCGACATTGTCGTATTCTGTTGGTAGACTTGGTGAAAGGGGTTCGAGGGCTGGGGGGCTTGTCGATGACTGATTCGGTGACGGTGGATCCACCGTCAATGCCGGTGTTGGTGGGGTTGTATCGCGATCTTGATGCGGTGCTGCAGCGGATTGCTGGGGCGTCAGCAACTGATGTTGATGATGTGCAGGTTGCTGAGTTGGTGCGGGTGAACGAGAGAGTGGTTCGGGCACTGACGTTTCAGGGCCTCAAGCGGTTGCAGGAGGTGAATGATCGGGGTTTGTTTCGTAGGGCTGGTCATTCGACGTTGCACCGGTTTGTGATGAGTGAACTGCGGGTCTCTCGTGGCGATGCGTCGTCGCGGTTGAAAGCACTTGATGCTGCCGGTGTGTTGTTGTCGATGCAGGGCGAAGTGCTGCCGCCGAAATGTCCGGCCGCGGCGGAAGCGTTGGCCGAGGGTGCGATTGGGTTGGCGCATATGGATGTGATGCTCAAAGTGCGTGACAAAATCCCGCACAAGTCAGCGCCGGAAGTGTATGACGTGGTCGATACGTGGCTGACCGACAACGCCCGCACGTCGACTCCGACTGAGCTCGAAGTGTGTGGGCGGGAAGTGTTGGCCCGGGTCGATCCGGACGGATCGCTCACCGATGACGCCGACCGCAAACGCAACCGGGGTTTATCCGACGGTCCCCAAGGGTTGGACATGATGGCCAAAATTACCGGCAATCTCGACCCACAGACGTTGGCATTGTTTCGGACGGTGATGGACGTGTGGGCCGCACCGGGTATGAACAACCCCGATGACCCGAACTCACCCACCGGGGCCGCAGACGACCCGAGCATGGATCCAGCGGTGGTGGAAGCCGCGGCCGGGCGTGACACCCGTTCGCGTGCCCAACGTCAGCACGATGCATTCAAGGCGATCCTCAAGACCATTCTGGAGTACAAGCTGTTGGGTAGCTCCCATCGTGGCCTGCCGGTGCAGGTGATCATCACCATGACCAAGCAGCAGCTTGATGAGGCCGCGGGTATCGCCCACACCGCGTCGGGCGTCGATGTACCCGTGAAGGATGCGCTGGAGTTGGCGGCGCGGGCGGAGTGGTCGTTGGCAGTGTTCGCCAACCACTCCGCCGACGTCCTCTACTTCGCCCGCGCCAAACGCACTGCCCAGCAAGGCCAACGGATGGCGTTGTTCGCCAAAGACCGAGGGTGCACCAGTCCGGGCTGTCGTAACCCGATCTCCTGGAGCGAGATTCATCACACCACTGCCTGGGTCGACGGCGGACGCACCGACATCGATGAGCTGGCCCCGGCGTGCATTCCTCATCACGCGATGATCGGACCCGGCGAGGACCAGTGGCAGACCATCATGCTGCGCGACGGCCCCGACGCCGGACGGGTGGCGTGGATCCCACCGAAATACATCGACCCCGACCAGCAACCACGCATCAACCGGGCCCACCACACCGACCACACCATCGAGGCGGCATGGCAGAAGATCATCGCCGAACGCCAAGCAGCACTCAACAAACGCGAAGAACGGATGCAGGTCCGGCATCAGACTACTGACGAGTCGGTGGCAAACCCAGACAGCGACGACACGGGTGACTGCGACGATTCAACGAATTGATCCGAGAATTAAGCGGCCCAAGCGCACATAAGGCGTCGGCGCACGAGCTCCGGGGGCCAGACGTCTACTCGGCGGCGAAAAACGCCGCGACATCGGCATGCCCTGCGCCACCGGCGAGCAACGCCTGCATGGCAATCCGCGCCTGAGGCCCCCGCAACCACGGCGAGATGATCGCGCCACGGGCGACCAGATCAACAGCGCCACCGCCGCCGCCATACGTCGCGACGATCTCTCCGCGCGGAACGCGGGAACACACGACCACCACAACGCCACGGCCGATGGCATCGGCCACCGCATCCACCACCCGCGGGTGCGTGTTGCCGGAACCCGTGGCTACCAACACGATTCCCGTCGCGCCCGCGCCCGCGCACCAGCCAATGATCGAGGGGTCGACGCCGGGATACAACATCACGATGTCCACCCGCGTGCCGGCGATGGGAGTCGGCGTGAGCAGAGGCCGCGGCAGATCGGCGCGCACGGTGGCAAAAGGTGCATCGGCGGCACTGTCGAACTTGGCGGTGCCACGAGCCGGTACCAGCGTGCCACCCATCGCGATGAGAACCCCGCGGTCGCGAGACAAGGGATCAACCGCCGCAGCGATGGCAGCAGACAGGTTCGCCGGACCATCGGCGTCAGGTGAATCCGCCGGACGCTGGGCCCCGGTCATGATCACCGGCCGGGGATCGGCGTGCATCAGATCGATGAGCATCGCCGTCTCCTCCATGGTGTCGGTGCCGTGGGTCAGCACCACGCCCGTCACCGATGGATCATCGAGCTCGGCGACCACCGCCGACCGCACTGCGTCGAGGTCCTCCGGCAACAGAGACGAGGAATCGAGGTGAAGCACCTCGCGGGTCCGAAGCGCGACACCCGCTTCGGCACTGCCCGCCACCAGCTCTTCAGCGGCCAGCGCCGGACGCGCGCCATCGGCAAATCGGCGACTGGCGATGGTGCCACCAGTGGTGAGAATCGACACCAGAGGTTGTGTTCTGACCACGCCGTCAGCTTCGACGGCTTCACCGCTATGCGTCAACTCGACATGTTTTTGGCATAGTGGGGCAGGACCGACGGCCCAAGCGGCCGACCGACTAGTTCTCACTGCCTCCATTTCGGTGGTGGCGGTGACAATGAGTAAGGACGGATTTTGAAGCTTCGCAAGTTCGTGACCGCCGGCGTCGCACTATGCGCCTTTGTTTCCATCGCTGCCTGTTCAGACGACGGCGGTAGCGACGACCCCACACCGACCACGACCACCACCACCACGGACACCGGGTCGAGTGGCTCCACCGCCGCCCCAGGCGTCGACCCCGTACTCACCGACCCCAAGAAGCCGCCGACGGCCGCCGCGCTCAATGACATGTTGACGGTGGCCCTCGATCCCAACATCCCGAATACGGAGAAGACCGAACTGGTCGAGGGGTCGGATGCGGATCCGGAGATCTTCGACAAGCTGATCGCGGGTATGAAGGCCAACCCCGACGTCACCTACGAGATCGTCGCTCCCGTGCGGCCCGCCGGAGCCAACCAGGCCAAGGCCAACGTGAAGATCAACTTCCCTGACCAGCCGCAGACGCAGGTCGAGGCGCTGATCGCCTATAACGAAGGACGTTGGAAGCTGTCGAAGACGACGGTGTGCCTGCTGCTCAGCGGAGCCAACGAGAAGAGCCCGATGTGCCCAGCAACTAGCTGACACCCCACATCAGAACTAGAAGCGCCGCAGACGACATGCCGTCTGCGGCGCTTTTTCGTGTGGACGTCAGTTGGCCGGCGACCACGCCGAATCGAAGCCGAGCAGCTGACTGAACGGTTGTGCTCCCTCGGCGCCGACGAGGGTCCGGCCACCAGAGATCTTCAGCTGGCCCGAAATCGGCACACCCCTGGCCAGGTCGATCACCACTGAACCCGCCCCGGTCATCGAGTAGGCGTCGATGGTCAACACCCCACCGTCGGGGAGCCGAAACGCAGAGTCGGTGGGCGACTCGTCGATGCTGTAGTCGATGGTCAGCCGCTCGCCCTCGCGGGCGGCGAGCGTGGCGGTGATCGTCTGACGCACTGTCGCCCCGGCGTTCACGGTCCGAACGGCCTGCCAGCGCGCCCCGACCCCGATCGGTTCAGTCGGAAGGGTCACAGACCGCTGCAGCGTCGCGACCAGCGCTTCTTCGACAGCCTGACGGGCACTGTCGTCGGCTTTCTCGGTCGGCAGTATCCGCAGCGAGATGGGCGCCACGCCGGGCCCGATGCTCATGCCCGCGCGCGAGCCGTTCTGGGCCTCGAGCGCCTGGTCCAAGGCAGTGTCGGGGGAACCTGCATCCCCGATCCGGAGATCGATGTCGGTTGCGTCGGTGCAGTTGACCCTCACCGTCATCGGCAGATCCACCGTGGTCGCGCCCGACTCGGCATCCTGCTGTCCGGTCGCAGAAGCAAACGTCGACGTGGTGACCAACGTCGCCGACTGCGCGGTCCCGCGATCGAATCCCGCGACCGGCACCGACCTGGGCTCGGTGCCGTTGGTCTCCACCGTGACCTTCGCCGGCGGGACCGGCAAGAGCGCCGCAGAGCTGGAACCGGCCGTCGAATCGGTGGCGCACCCCGATGGCGGGGGAGGCGGCGGTTCGTCATCGGAACCGCAACCGGCTAGCCCGATTGCCACAACCGTCACCGCGGAGATCACAACCGGTGTGCTGAGCAGACGGGACGACAGGGGGCCGAAGGTGGCGCGGGCCAGGGCTGGATGGGACACGGCAGCCAGCGTATCGACCGGGTCGTGGATGATGGACAGGTGACAAGCGAGAAAGGGTCCAGACCGTCGAGCGAACCCCGGCCGTCGAACGAGCCCACGCCCTCCCCGGCGGACAACCCGGCCGACAGCACGTCGGGCAACCCGGCCGACAGCACGTCGGGCAACCCCACCCGTTCTAGGATGTGGCTGATCCTCTTGGTCGTGGCGGTCACTGTGCTGGTTGCCGACCTGATCACCAAGATCGTCGCGGTCGCCCTGATCGAACCCGGCGACCCGGTGGAGATCATCGGCGACACCGTCACCTTCAAGCTCGTACGGAACAGCGGCGCCGCATTCTCGATGGCCACCGGCTATACGTGGATCCTCACGCTGATCGCGCTCGCCGTGGTCGCGGGCATCATCCGCTACAGCCATCGGCTCGGCTCGATCTGGTGGGCGCTCGGTCTCGGTCTTGTGCTCGGCGGTGCTCTCGGTAACCTGATCGACCGCATCTTCCGGGCCCCAGGCCAGCTGCGCGGCCATGTGGTCGACTTCATGTCGGTGGGCTGGTGGCCTGTGTTCAACGTCGCCGACTCCGCCGTGGTGTGCGGCGCGATCGGTCTGGTGGTGCTCACCCTTTTCGGATTCGAGTTCGACGGAACGCGTTCGGGTGGAGCGAAAGACGCCGACGACCCCGCCCGGACCGACTCCGAGGACGCGACCGGCTCGGCAAAGAGCGACCGTCAGGCACCCGATGCGTGAATCACGGTCGATGCCGATCCCGGACGGGATCGACGGGATGCGCACCGACGCCGGCGTGGCCCGCATGCTCGGGTTGTCGAGGACAGTGGCGGCTCAACTCGCCGACGATGGGGACATCAGCGTCGACGGCTCGCCGGTCGGCAAGTCCCACAAGCTCGTCGGTGGGCAATGGCTCGAGGTGCTGTTACCGGCACCGGCCCGCGTGCTCACCATCGAGGCCCAGCCGGTCGAGGGCATGGAAATCATCTACTCCGACGACGACATCGTGGTGGTCGACAAACCGGTCGGCGTCGCGGCACACGCGTCGGTGGGATGGACCGGACCGACGGTGATCGGGGGACTGGCAGCCGCGGGTTTCCGGATCTCCACATCGGGGTCGCACGAACGGCAGGGCATCGTGCACCGCCTCGACGTCGGAACATCCGGGGTGATGGTTGTCGCCACGTCGGAACGGGCTTACACACTGCTCAAACGGGCGTTCAAGCAGCGAACTGTGGACAAGCGCTATCACGCTGTGGTGCAAGGTCATCCGGACCCGCCCACCGGCACCATCGACGCCCCGATCGGTCGCAGTCGCGGCAATGACTGGAAGTTCACGGTGTCCGCGGCGGGCAAGCCCAGCATCACCCACTACGACACCATCGAGATGTTCCGCGCGGCAAGCCTTCTCGACGTTCATCTGGAAACGGGGAGGACGCACCAGATCAGAGTGCACTTCTCGGCTCTGCATCATCCGTGCTGCGGCGACCTCACCTACGGTGCCGATCCGGTACTGGCCAAACGGCTGGGGCTGGAGCGCCAATGGCTGCACGCCCGCGCACTGTCGTTCGCCCACCCCTCCGACGGTCGTCTGGTCGAGTTCACCAGCCCATACCCCGACGACTTGCAGCATGCGCTTGATGAATTGCGTGCCGGCTAGCAGGTGAAGGTCGCAGCTCGCACCACCGTCGTGGCGGTCGCCGTCCTGGTGTTCGTCGTCGGCGGCCTCTATGTGGTCGGGCGGCTCAACCCTGCGCCGACCGCCCCCGTCACCACCGACATCTTGGGTCCGGAGAACGGCGAGCAGGTGTCGGACTACATCGCTCGGGCCACGCGTTCGCTCGAGGGGACGACCTCCCCGAACTCGGCACGCTGGGCCCTGGTGTCGTTGTCGGCGCCGGTGAGTGTCGGTGCAGCGTGGGATCTGGTCGGTTCCAGGCCACGGGTCATGCTGTCGCAGAACATCTTCAACGTGCCGATCGATCGCGTGCAGACGCCCACCGTGGTGGTGCCGACCGGCAACACCAGCGAGTCGTTCTCCGCGTCGGTGCAGGTGGGCGCTCAGGCCGTGATGAGTCGGACACCCGGTACGCCGAGGGCCGAGCAGGTGAACGACGTCGCGGCCCGACGGCTGCGGGCGAGCTGCTCATGCCTGATCGGGATCGTCGTGCGGGCAGATGTCGGGCAACTCCGATCGATCGCCGGGGAACCGGGTGTCCGCGCGGTCCAGGCACTGCCCCCTGATGCGCTCGCCGGCTTGTTGACCGTCATCCCGCTGCTGCCCTCGGCCACCACGGTGGTCGGTCCGGGGCCCGACGATGGCGAGGTCCCGGCCGCCTAGGTCGTTATATGGTGTCTTCCGAAGACGGCCCTTCGGTGGACGGAGGCCGGTTAGGGGAGATCATGTTGCAGCCGGGATCCTGGATAGCGGGGTACCGGGTGGAGCGCGCTCTCGGTAGTGGCGGCATGGGCGCCGTCTACCTGGCCAAACACCCCGAACTTCCCCGCAGCGATGCCATCAAGGTCCTCGGCGAACAGGTCGGCGCCGACGAACAGTTCCGCAAGCGCTTCCTGCGCGAGGCCGAAGTCGCGGCCGGACTGGACCATCCGAACATCGTCACCATCTACAACCGCGGCCGCAACGACGGCATGCTGTGGATCGCGATGCAGTACGTCCCCGGCACCGACTGCGCGCAGGAACTGCATCGGGCACAGGAAAAGGCCGGGTCGGACGTCGGTCTGCCCCCTGAGCGCGTGGTGCGGATCGCGGGTGAGATCGCCAGAGGACTCGATTACGCGCATCGCAAGGGTTTGCTGCACAGGGACATCAAACCGGCCAACATTCTCCTCTCAGAGGTGGAGAGCGACGAATACGGCGACGGGATCGAGCGCCGGTACTCACTCCAGGATGACGAGCAGCGCGTGCTGCTCACGGATTTCGGTGTGGCAAAGGCAGCAAACGAAACCGAGTCGCTAACGGTGGTGGGCACCGTCCTCGCGACTCTGTCGTACGCCTCGCCCGAACAACTCAAGGGTCAGCCCGTCGATCCGCGCACCGACCAGTACTCGCTGGCCGCCACCGTCTTTCATCTGATTGCAGGCCGAGTGCCGTTCCGTGGCGACAGCACGGCCGACGCGATCAGCGGTCATCTGAGCAAGCCGGTCCCGAAGCTCTCGGAACTGGTTCCGTCGGTGCCGCCTGCCGTGGACTCGGTGATCGCGAAGGCCATGGCCAAAGAAGCCGATGACCGATTCGCCAACTGCCGGCAGTTCACCGACGCGTTGCAGTCCGCGTTGCGGCAAGCAAACGGGACTGTCGGATACCCGGCCCAGGCGGCACGCCGACCCGTCACCTCCACGCCACCGCCGATGCCCGTCGCACGTCCTGACGCAGGAACGCCCCCGACACACCAGCGGTTTCAGCCGTCACCGACCCCGCAGCATCTCGTCTCCCAGCAGTACGGTCAGGGATTTCAGCACACCCCGGCCCCCACGGCTCATGGAAGGTCCGTGCACCCGCAGGCAGGCCAAGGCGCTGCCGGACACAACACCGGTGCGCCGTCGGGTTCCAATGCGGTGATGATCGCGCTGCTCGTGGGACTGGTGGTGGTGGCGATCGCGATACTGATCGCCATCCTGCTCGTGGCCTGAGTTGTCACATCAGCACCATGCGTCACCACTCCGGGAGGCGTCGGACGCGCCTGCCCGTCGGCGTCGGTACCCCCGCCTAGACTGAAGACCTTGCGTCACGGCCCCCGTCTCCGGTGGCGGCGCAGGCGCTCGAGAGTTCGAAATGAGAGGCGACGCGTGTCGGATTCGTTTGTGCATCTGCATAACCACACTGAGTACTCGATGCTTGACGGGGCGGCGAAGGTCAAACCGATGATCGCCGAGGCCACGAGGTTGGAGATGTCCGCGATCGGCATGACCGACCACGGAAACATGTTCGGCGGCAGCGAGTTCTACAACGTCGCCACCGACATGGGGGTCAAGCCCATCATCGGTATCGAGGCCTACATCGCGCCGGAGTCGCGCTTCAACACCAAGCGGGTGCTCTGGGGAAGTCGTGAGCAAAAGGGCGACGACGTCTCGGGTTCGGGCGCCTACACCCACATGACGATGGTGGCCGAGAACGCCGCCGGTCTGCGCAACCTGTTCAAGCTGTCGTCGCTGGCCTCCATCGAAGGCCAGCTCGGCAAGTGGTCGCGTATGGACGCCGAGCTGATCGCAGCTCACGCCGAGGGCATCATCGCGACCACCGGCTGCCCGTCCGGCGAGGTGCAGACGCGGCTGCGTCTCGGTCACGAGCGCGAGGCACTCGAAGCCGCCGCCAAATGGCAGGACATCTTCGGGAAAGAGAACTTCTTCCTCGAATTGATGGAACACGGCCTCGAGATCGAAGGCCGGGTCCGCGACGGGCTGCTGGAGATCGGCCGCAAGCTCGGGATCCCACCCCTGGTCACCAACGACTGCCACTACGTCACCAAGGGCCACGCGGCGAGCCACGAGGCCCTGCTCTGTGTGCAGACGGGCAAGACCCTGTCCGATCCCACACGCTTCAAGTTCGACGGCGATGGCTACTACCTCAAGTCGGCCGCCGAGATGCGCGAGTTGTGGGACAAGGAGGTGCCCGGCGGCTGCGACAACACCCTGCTAATCGGCGAGAGGGTGCAGAGCTACGCCGAGGTGTTCGAACACCGTGACCGGATGCCTGTGTTCCCGGTGCCCGAGGGCGAAACGCAGCAGACATGGTTGCGCAAAGAGGTGGCCCAAGGTCTCAAGACCCGGCGGTTCCCGGACCGCGAGGTGCCGCAGGAATACCTCGAGCGAGCGAACTACGAGCTGGACGTCATCATCCAGATGGGCTTTCCCGCGTACTTCCTGGTGGTCGGGGACCTCATCAGGCACGCCAACGAGGTCGGGATCCGGGTGGGGCCCGGTCGTGGTTCGGCCGCCGGTTCGCTGGTGGCCTGGGCGTTGGGCATCACCAACATCGACCCGATCCCGTACGGGTTGCTCTTCGAGCGATTCCTCAACCCCGAGCGTGTGTCGATGCCCGATATCGACATCGACTTCGACGACCGTCGCCGCGGCGACATGGTGCGTTACGCCACCGAGAGGTGGGGCAGCGACAAGGTCGCCCAGGTCATCACCTTCGGAACCATCAAGACCAAGGCCGCGATCAAGGACTCCGCCCGCGTCCAGTTCGGTCAGCCCGGATACGCCATCGCCGACCGCATCACCAAGGCGCTGCCGCCGCCCATCATGGCCAAGGACATCTCGATCGCGGGAATCACCGATCCCACGCACGATCGGTACAAAGAGGCCAGCGAGGTCCGCCAGCTCATCGAGACCGATCCCGATGTCAAGAAGATCTACGACACCGCACTGGGGCTCGAAGGGCTGATCCGCAACGCCGGTGTGCACGCCTGCGCGGTGATCATGTCGTCCGAGCCGCTGACCGAGGCGATCCCGGTATGGAAGCGCCCGCAGGACGGCGCCATCATCACCGGCTGGGACTACCCCTCGTGTGAGGCCATCGGCCTGTTGAAGATGGACTTCCTGGGGTTGCGCAACCTCACGGTCATCGGCGACGCGATCGACAACCTCAAGCTCAACCGCAACATGGATCTCGACTTGGATTCGTTGCCGCTGGATGATCCCAAGACCTACGAGTTGCTCGCCAGGGGAGACACCCTCGGGGTGTTCCAGCTCGACGGCGGGCCGATGCGTGAGCTCCTCAAGCGTATGCAGCCCACGGGATTCGGCGACATCGTTGCAGTGCTCGCGCTGTACCGCCCCGGACCGATGGGCATGAACGCCCACAACGACTACGCCGACCGCAAGAACAACAGGCAGCCGGTCACCCCCATCCATCCCGAGCTCGAAGACCCGCTCAAGGAGATCCTGGCCGACACCTACGGCCTGATCGTCTACCAAGAGCAGATCATGCAGATCGCCCAGAAGGTCGCCGGTTACTCGCTCGGACAGGCCGACCTGCTCCGTCGGGCCATGGGTAAGAAGAAGCTGTCCGAACTCGAGAAGGCGTACGCCGGTTTCCGCCAGGGAATGCTCGACAACGGATTCTCCGAGGCCGCGATCAAGGCACTATGGGACACCATCCTCCCGTTCGCCGGATACGCCTTCAACAAGTCGCACGCAGCCGGCTACGGACTGGTCTCGTTCTGGACCGCCTATCTCAAGGCCAACTACCCGGCCGAGTACATGGCCGGTCTGCTCACGTCGGTGGCCGACGACAAGGACAAGGCCGCGATCTACCTGGCCGACTGCCGGCGCCTCGGCATCACGGTGCTGCCACCCGATGTCAACCACTCTCAGCAGAACTTTGCGGCTGTCGGCGACGACATCCGGTTCGGACTCGCCGCGGTGCGCAACGTCGGAACAGGTGTGGTCGCCTCGATTCTCGCTGCGCGGGAGGAGAAATCGAACTTCTCGAGCTTCTCGGACTACCTTGCCAAGATCAACGTCACGGCCTGCAACAAGAAGGTCACCGAGTCGCTCATCAAAGCAGGCGCCTTCGACTCGCTCGGTCACGCCCGTAAAGGGCTGTTCCTGGTCCACGCCGATGCGGTCGACGCTGTCCTGGGTACCAAGAAGGCCGAAGCCGTCGGCCAATTCGACCTGTTCGGCGACGCCGGCGGTGACGGTGGTGCGATGACCGACGACGCCTTCGCCGTCAAGGTCCCCGACGAGGAATGGGACACCAAGCACAAGCTCGCCCTGGAGCGAGAGATGCTGGGGCTGTATGTGTCCGGGCACCCGCTCAACGGGGTCGAGCACGTCATCTCTGCCCAGACCGATACTTCGATCAGCTCGCTCCTGGAGGGCAACGTCAAGGACGGGGCCCAGATCGTGATCGGCGGCATCATCTCCGCAGTGACCAGACGCGTCAACAAAAAGGGCGAGTCGTATGCGGTGGTGCAGATCGAGGACATGGTCGGTGGGGTCGAGGTCTACTTCTTCCCCCGCGCCTACCAGGCGTACGGCATGGACATCGCCTCCGACGCGGTGGTGCTGGTGAAGGCACGGGTCAATCTGCGCGACGACAGCATGATGATCTCAGCCAACGACCTCGCGGTTCCGGACCTGTCTCACGTGGGCGTCGGGAAGCCGATCTCCCTGACGATGCCCACCCGGTTGTGTACAGCGGACCGCGTCAGTGCGCTCAAGCAGGTACTGGTGCGCCATCCCGGCACCGCCGATGTGCATGTGCGCCTGATCAGCGGCGACAAGGCCACCACCCTCAAACTCGACGACCAATTGAGGGTCAACCCGACGTCGGCCCTGATGGGTGACCTCAAGGCGCTGTTGGGGCCCTCCTGCCTGGCCACCTGAGGTTGCTCGTACGGAATAGGCTCGGGCGACCCCGGGGTTGTAGCTGATCGAACCGAACGTCACTCCAGCGGAAAGAAGCAGAACCGATGCCACTTCAGGGCGAGTACGAACCGAGTACCAGCGATTGGGCGCGCGAGCAGGCCGAGAAGATCGAGGCCTCCGGCGGAACCGAGGGTAACGAACTCAACGGTATGCCGGTGGTGGTCCTGACGTCGGTGGGGCGCAAGTCCGGCAAGCTCCGCAAGTCGCCGCTGATGCGCGTGGAGAACGAGGGTAAGTACGCCGCTGTTGCCTCGCTGGGTGGCGCACCGAAGAACCCTGTGTGGTACTACAACGTGGTGGCCAACCCGCACGTGGAGCTGCGCGATGGCCCGGTGGTCACGGACATGATCGCCCGCGAGGTCACCGGCGACGAGAAGGCCGAATGGTGGGAGCGCGCCGTGGCGGCATTCCCGCCTTACGCCGACTACCAGAAGAAGACCGACCGGGCGATCCCGGTGTTCGTGCTCGAACCCGCTGAGTAAATCGCTGGAAGTCCAGTGAGACCATAGGGACCGTGACCACACGACACACAGCTGATCCGACTCCGCACGCCACCGCTCCCGACCTCGACGCCGATGCGATCGAGGCGGCGGCGGAGCGAATCGGCAATGTGGTGGTGGCGACCCCGCTGCAGCTCAGCGAGCGTCTGTCGGCGAACACGGGCGCACAGGTCTACCTCAAGCGTGAAGATCTGCAGTCGGTCCGTTCGTACAAGATCCGCGGTGCCTACAACGTGATGTCGCTTCTCACCGAGGCCGAGCGTGCAGCCGGTGTGGTGGCGGCGAGCGCGGGCAATCACGCCCAGGGCGTCGCCTACGCAGCGCGCACGATGCAGATCCACAGCCGGATCTACGTTCCCACCAACACGCCAAAGCAGAAGCGCGACCGTATCCGTTGGCACGGAGGCGATTTCGTGGAACTGATCGCGGTCGGGGACACCTACGATGCTGCCGCTGCGGCTGCGCAGGCCGATGTGCTGGAGACCGGTGCGACCTGGATCCACGCGTTCGACGACACTCGTACGGCCGCAGGTCAAGGCACCATCGCCAAGGAGATCGTCGAGCAACTCGGCGCCACCCCTGACCTGGTGGTGATACCCGTAGGCGGTGGTGGGGCGCTCGCAGGCATGGTGACCTACCTGCGTGCGCACAGCCCGGAGGTCCGTATCGTCGGGGTGGAACCCACCGGTGCGGTATCGATGTCGGCCGCTCTTGTCGAGGGCGGCCCGGTCACCCTGACCGACATCGACCCTTTTGTCGATGGTGCGGCTGTCAAACGCATTGGCGCACTGGGTCATCGGGTGATGGCGGACGCCGGCGCAACGGTGGCCCAGCATCCCGATCTGCCACCGTCCGGCACAGTGCATCGAGGACACGAGGAACTGCCAGCCGGAGCCACACACATCACCCACGTCGACGAGGGTGCGATCTGTTCGGCGATGCTCGAGCTCTATCAGAACGAGGGCATCATCGCCGAGCCCGCAGGTGCACTCGCGGCAACAGCACTCGAGGATCTTCCGATCGAACCCGGCTGGACCGTGGTGTGCCTGCTGTCCGGCGGCAACAACGACGTGTCACGGTACGGCGAGATCATCGAACGTTCACTGGTCCACCGCGGCCTCAAGCACTACTTCCTGGTCGACTTCCCGCAGGAGCCCGGTGCCCTTCGCCGGTTCCTCGACGAAGTCCTCGGACCCGACGACGACGTCACCCTGTTCGAGTACGTCAAACGGAACAACCGTGAGACCGGAGCCGCGCTCGTGGGTGTCGAGCTCGGGGCACCGGAAGGTCTTGGCCCGCTGCTCGCCCGGATGGACGCTTCGCGACTCAAATGCGAACGGCTCGAACCGGGTTCGCCGGCGTACCGCTACCTCACCTGACCGCCTGTCGGGCAGTCAGATGAGGCCGCGTGACGTCAGTCGCGCCGGATGATCAGCACACTGTGCCCGGCCAGGGTCGGTGACGTGACGTTCCTGCCCGGTTCGATCCCATTGGACGCGCCGTTCTCGAATGCGAGTAGAACGGTGCCAGAGAACGGTGGTTCCGCGGGCGCCTCGGTCAGGGTCACGATCGTCGAGAGTGCTCCACGGTGCATGGCGAACCAGGTGTTGCTGTCGTCGAAATCGATTGCGACCGAGTCGAAGTCGTCGTCGGAGTACTCGAGCTGACTCTTGCGAAGCGTGATCAGATCGCGATAGAACCCCAGCAACGCGGCGTGTGGCTGCTCGGCGAGTTCGTCCCAGTTCAGCTTCGACCGCGAGAAGGTCTCCGGGTCTTGAGGATCGGGCACGTCGGCCGCATCCCACCCGTGTTCGGCGAACTCGGCCTTGCGGCCGTTTGCGGTGGCCTCACCGAGTTCGGGTTCGGGGTGGGAGGTGAAGAACTGGAACGGGGTGCTGGCTGCCCACTCCTCACCCATGAAGAGCATCGGCGTGAACGGTGAGGTGAGCACCAGCGCAGCCTTGACGGCCAGTTGGCCCGGATCGAGGTAGTGCGAGGGTCGGTCGCCGATCGCGCGGTTACCGATCTGGTCGTGATTGCAGGTGTAGACCACCAGCGAGGTGGTGACCACCCGTTGATGGTTGATGGGCCTGCCGTGCCTGCGCCGCCGGAAGGACGAGTAGGTGAGGGCGTGGAAGAAGCCCTCTCGCAGAACCTTCGACAGGCATTCGAGACTGCCGAAGTCGGCGTAGTAACCCTGTCGTTCCCCCGACACGGTGGTGTGGATCGCGTGGTGGCCGTCGTCACTCCACTGGGCGGCGAGGCCGTATCCGCCGTCGGTGCGGGAGGTGATGAGTTTGGGATCGTTCAAGTCGCTCTCCGCGATCAAGGACAGCGGCCTGCCGACCCGGTGTGACAAAGCGTCGGTACGCATCTGCATTTCCTCGAGGAGGTGCAGCGCGGTGCGGTCGACCAGGGCATGCACGGCGTCGAGGCGCAGTCCATCGACATGGAACACCTCGAGCCAGCGCAGCGCCGAACCCAGGATGAACTCGCGGACCTCGTCGGAGTCGGCTTCGTCCAGGTTCACCGACTGTCCCCACGAGGTGGCACCTTCGGTGAGATACGGGCCGTAGTTGGGAAGGTAGTTGCCCGACGGGCCGAGATGGTTGTACACCGCGTCGATGATCACGCCGAGCCCCCGCAGGTGGCAGGCATTGACGAACCGCGCGAGGGCGTCGGGACCTCCGTAGGTCTCTTGCACCGCGTACCAGCCGACGCCGTCGTAGCCCCAGTTGTGGGTGCCGTTGAAGGTGTTGACCGGCATCAGCTCGACAAAATCCACGCCGATGTCGACCAGATGGTCCAGTTTGGCGATCGCCGAATCGAGGGTGCCGTCCGGAGTGAACGTGCCGACGTGCAATTCATAGATGACTGCGCCTGCGACGGGCCGGCCTTGCCAGTCCGAATCAGACCAGATGTCTGGGTCGATCTCGTGCACCTGGGACAGTCCGTGGACGCCATCGGGTTGTCGCGGTGAGCGAGGGTCGGGGAGTGGGTCGGTGCTGTCGTCGATGAGATAGCCGTAGCGGGCGCCGGGCGACGCAGGTACAGGACTTTCCCACCAGCCGTCCCCGGTCTCGCGCATCGAATGGATGTCGCCGTCGATCGTCACTCGCATCTGCTGCGCCGTCGGCGCCCATACCGGTAGAGAGGTCACCTCTAAACCGTAGGTGCTATCCATCGTCGGCGCCGTGGTGGTCACCCCCGCGCGTCCATGAGGTTGCCCGCGCGGATCACCGCCGATGCGACTTAAGTTAACGACAAATCACGGCAATGGTAGGACTGCGAGAGCTTTTGGGCTAATGTGAGCACGCGCGCTTTCAGATCGTGGTGAACACGATCGCCGCTGCGTACGGCAGCGGTGCGACGAAAGAACATCGTGTCGGGTCGGAAACGTTGGTTCGTCGGCGATTTCGATTAGCTATATGGCACTATGAGCGAACTCATACGCAGGGTGTGCGTGTGATGGGGATCACTAAGGCAGGGTGTGAGTACAGAAACCGCGGCGTACCGCAGCAGGCGAACAGCCTCGGCTCGCAGCGCCATGCTGCCCGCCAAACGCTGGTTCCGCGGCCACGTGATCGCATCTTTCGAGACCTTCGGGCGGCAGATGACGCTGTTCCTGGAGGTCTTCAAGGTGCTGTTCGTCGACATCGTGAAGCGACGGTTCCCATTCGGTGAGTTCATCCGCCAATGCGCTTTCATGGCCAACACGTCCGTCATCCCCACTCTTCTGGTTGCCATCCCGGTCGGTGTGATCGTCTCCATCCAGGTCGGCAACATCGCCAACCAGATCGGCGCCACCTCGTTCTCGGGCGCGGCAACCGGTCTCGGCGTGATCAGGCAGGGCGCTCCGCTGGTCACCTCTCTTCTGCTTGCGGGCGCGGTCGGGTCGGCCATTGCTGCCGACCTGGGCTCGCGAACCATCCGCGATGAGATCGACGCGATGCGGGTCATGGGAGTCAATCCCACCCAGCGGCTCATCGCGCCGCGGCTGCTGGCCACGATGGTCGTGAGTTTCCTGCTCTGCGGATTCGTGTGCTTCATCGGCTTCGTCACCGGCTACGTCTTCAACGTCTACTTCCAGGGAGGTACGCCGGGTAGTTACACCGGCACCTTCGCGTCCTTTGCATCCCCGGCCGACCTCGCGTTCGCCATCACCAAAGCAGTGATCTTCGGCGCGATCGTCGCCGTGGTGGCCTGCGACCGCGGGCTCACTACGAAAGGGGGACCCTCAGGTGTCGCCAACTCGGTCAACGCGGCGGTGGTCAATTCCGTGATCCTGTTGTTCACGGTCAACGTCATCCTCACCCAGATCTTCGCGGTGGTCGTCCCGGCCAGGGTGGTCTGATGGTCGCCTCCAAGTACACGCCGCCGGCCCTCAAGCCACTCGAATGGGGCAAGAAGGTCTATCAGTCACCTCGCGACACATTGGTGTTGATGGGACATCAGGTCACCTTCCTGGTCCGGTCGGTCGGTGCGGTCCCGATCGCCTTCAAGCACTACAGCAAAGAGATCTGGCGACTGCTCTCCGACGTCACCTGGGGTAACGGCGCCATCGTGGTGGGCGGCGGAACGATCGGCGTGATCATCCTGCTCGGCATCATGGGTGGTGCGACCGTGGGTATCGAGGGCTATACAGCCCTCAACCTGCTGGGCATGTCGCCGGTCACCGGTGCCATCTCGGCATTCGCGACCACCCGCGAATTGGGGCCCTTGCTGGCTGCGGTCGCCTTCACCGCGCAGTCCGGGTGCCGCTTCACCGCTCAACTGGGCTCGATGCGGATCAGCGAGGAGATCGACGCACTCGAATCGATCGCGATCCGGCCGATGCCGTACCTCGTCACCACCCGCATGATCGCCGCCGTGATCGCCATCATCCCGCTGTACTCGGTGTCGCTGGCCGCGAACTACTTGGCCTGCCAACTCATGTTCCAAGTGCAGAGCGGGCAGGGCCGCGGCGCATACCTGTCGTACTTCTACCAGTTCATCCTGTCCAAGGACATGGTGTTCTCGGTGATGAAGGTTGTGGTGTTCGTGCTGCTCACGACGTTCATCCAGTGCTACTACGGGTTCTTTGCTTCAGGCGGACCAGAGGGTGTGGGGGTGGCGGCCGGCCACGCAATCCGGCTGTCGATCATCGTGCTGGTCTTCGCGAATCTTCTTTTGACACTTGTTTTCTGGGGCCTGTCGCCCGGCATCAGGATTTCGGGGTAACACATGTTCGTCGACACCACCGGACGCAATCCGTCTGTGACCCAGTACTTTCTGCGCGGCGTCGCATTTGTCGTGGCGCTCGTGCTGATCCTTTTTGTCCTCATGCTCAGGCACCAGGGCACTTTTGAGGAAAAACTCGAGGTGACCGCGACTCTTGACGATGTGGGCGACGGTCTGACGAGTCAGGCGGACGTGCGGTACAACGGTGTCATCATCGGCAGCGTCAAGTCGATCGAGACCGCGAACAACGACCTGTCCGACGTCCTCATCGAGGTGGCCCCCGAGCAGGCGCAGGGCGTACCCGCCAACGTGACGGCACGAACGGTGCCCAGCAACCTGTTCGGCGTCAACTCGGTGGAACTCATCGCACCACCTGATCCCAAGGGGCACCTGTCGAACGGGAGCAAGATCACCGCGGACGAGTCCAAGGAGACCATCGCCCTGCAGACGGTGCAGAACGATCTACGCGAGCTCTTCGTCGCCGTCCCGCCGGAGGAGATCGGTCGCGTCCTCGGGACCATCGCCGATGCGCTGCGCGGCGGAGGAAACGTGTTCTCCGCCTTCGTGGGCACGCTCAACCAGTACTGGCAGCAGATCAATGCCCAATTCCCCGATGGCGCACCTCCCGGATTCGACAATTTCAACCGGGCCATGCAGGGGATCGAGCAATCGACACCTCAACTACTCGACACCATGGGGCGTGCGGTGATCCCGTCCATCACGATCATCGAACGCCAACGCGACCTCGCGAGCACGCTCACCGCGGCCCAGTCGATGATCGACCGCATCCAGGAGTTGTTCGCGCGCAACGGTGATTCGGGCATACAGATCGTGCAGAACCTGAACACGATGACCGGCGCGGTGGCCGTGGACTCGGAGGCGCTCCCAGGCGGTATCCGGGCACTCAACCAGCTGGCCGGCAAGGTCCTGACCGTTTTCACCGGAACCAACGGGAAGCCGCAGTTGAACATCGGCGTGAGCCTGAGCCCGTTCTTGCAGTACAACCGCCAGAACTGCCCCGTGTACAACGGCGGTGAGTACGGCATCACCCGGGGACCGGGATGTACCGGACCCGGGACCGGCATCGGACCGACGAACTCCGGCCCCCTCGTGGTGCGGCCCGCCGGAGCTGACACCGAGACGAACACCGACGAATCCTCCCTTCCCAGGCCGGTCACAACGGGCTCCGACAATGAGACGCTGCGCGCTGCACTCGATCGCGAACCCTCGGCAGCTGACACGCTGATGCTCGGCCCGCTGGTCCAGTCGGTGCGGGTGCAGCAGAACACCGGCGGGGAGGGCTGATGGGTTACCGCAAGCCTCTCATCGGCTTCAGCCTGTTCGCCGTACTGGCGTTGCTGCTCACGTACACGATCTGGTCGACGCTGGAACGAGCCGTGCCGGGTCAGACCAACGGGTACACCGCCTATTTCAGCGACGCCTCGGGCCTGCACTCGGGTGACGACGTGCGGATGGCCGGGGTCCGGGTCGGCAGGGTCTCGGACATAACCCTCGATCGCAACCGGGCCAAGGTGACGTTCGACCTGCAGACCGACCAGACCATCTTCTCCAACACGCAGGCGTCGATCCGCTACCAGAACCTGATCGGACAGCGCTATCTGGGACTCGACCTCGTCGAGGGCGCAGAACAGAAGAAGCTCAAGCCGGGGTCGACTCTCGAAGAACCGTCACAGGATTCGTTTGACGTCTCGGCGTTGCTCGCGGGCTTCCAGCCGGTGTTCGACACCCTCGAACCCGAGCAGGTCAACCAGCTGTCGGAGAGTCTTGTGCAGACCTTCCAAGGCAACCAGGTATCGCTCAGCTACACGATCGAGCAGATCGGAAAGCTGGCCGCAGACTTCGGAAATCGAGATCAGGTCATCGGAGCCCTCATCACCAATCTGAGTGCGGTGATGGGCGACCTCAGCTCTCAGGGCGATCAGATGCAGGTCTTGGTGAAGAACCTCGCTGGATTGATCGAGGGGCTGAACGGCAACTCGACGTCGCTGGGTGCCTCGGTCGACAGCATCGGTGATGCGACGAGCCGCCTCGGTGGGCTGCTCGGCCGGATCCGTCCTGATGCCGAGCAACTCGGGCAGAGCTTGCGGGACACAACCGGCCGCATGATCGGCATCGGGTCCAAACTCGACCAGCTGGCAATCGATCTGCCGCTGTTCCTGGTGCACTTTCCCATGGTGATGGGACAGGGCGCCTACCTGAACATCTACGCCTGCGAACTGGACGTATCAATCGGTGGTGTTCTCTTCCCGCCGGGGTTGATCAGCCAGATCGGCGGCACCCAGCACTCGGTGGTGTGCCGATGAGCCCCGGGGAGGCACATGCTGTGAAGCCGAACATGTTGCGCCGCAGCTGGTCCGAGCATCGATATTTCTGGCTCGGAGCAATCGGGTCGGTGGTGCTGGTCCTGATCGTGGTGTCCACGTTCGCGATCTCGGAGTCGGGGATTGGCAAGCGGGAGTACACCGCCGACTTTTCCCAGGCCGGCGGTATCCGCCCCGGTGACAAGGTCCGCGTCGCCGGCATCGACGTGGGGGAGGTCTCGAAGACCACCTTGGCCGGTGATCACGTCGCGGTCGCCATGGAGGTGCAAAAGGACGTCGAGGTGATGTCCGATGGTTCCGCCGAGATCAAGCTCTCGACGCTGCTCGGACAGCGCTACGTCGACATCAAGGTCGGTGAATCGACGGCTCGACTCAGCGGCTCGAGGATCGCCCGCACCCAGGTGCCGTACGACCTGCAGGAAACCATCGAGCGTGGGACACCCGTTCTCGCGGGGGTGAACGCCGAAAGCCTCAGCGACAGTGTGGATGCGCTGAACAAACAGTTGGCCGGCGCGCCGGGGATCACCCGCACCACGTTGGATTCTCTGACCGAGATGTCCAGGGTGATCAGCAACCGCAGTGACCAGATCAATTTGCTCATCAAGGACACGAACTCCGTCACCGAGATCGTCAACAGCAGCCAGTATCAACTGTCGGTGATCGTCGGTCAGGGCCAGCTGTTGGCTCAGAAGATCGCCACCCGGCAGCAATTGGTGATCAAGATGCTCGATGGCGTCGCGGACCTGTCGAACCAGATGTCAGCCATGGGTGCTGAGAACAACAATCAGTTCGCGCCCCTGATCGCCAACCTCAACACGATCTCCGAGGGTATGGAAAAGAACCGCGACAACCTCCGTCACATGCTCGAGGTCCTGCCGCTCACCGTTCGGGCGATCGCCAACACCACCGGATCCGGTCCCTACGCGATGGGCTACCTCCCGTGGGGCATCTTCCCCGACAACTGGCTCTGCGCAGCGAGGGTGGTCGACGGATGTTGAGCACTCAGCATGTCGCGCGCCGAGGCGCGAGCACGGTACGCCGCTCGATGGTGATGACAGCACTGCTGATCACCACCGCACTCCTCGGTACCGGATGCACGCTGATTCCCGCCGAATGGCGCCACGCCGTGGGCGAGTCGATCAAGCTGACCGCCTATTTCGACAGTGTGGCAGGGCTTTACACCGACAACGACGTGGATGTGTTGGGCATGCCCGTGGGTCGGGTCCTGTCGATCACCCCTCAGGGTGACCGGGTCAAAGTGGAGTTCACCGTCGACAAGTCCATACCCATCCCGGCAGACGCCACCGCCGCCATCATCAACACCTCGTTGGTGACCACCCGGCACATCGAGTTGTCGCCCACCTACACCGAAGGCGAGAAGCTCGGGGACGGTGACACCGTGGCCAATGCAAAGAGCCCGGTGGAGATCGGGGAGCTCTTCGACACCGTGGACAACCTCGTGGAGGAGTTCAAGGCAGACCCGGATGGCAGTGGGCCCCTCGGCGACATGCTGACGATCTCGTCGGGGATCTTCGGTGGCAACGGCGAGCGGATGGCCGTTGCGCTGGAAGAACTCAACAAGGTCGCGCAGGTCGGCGTCGACAACGGAGATGCACTCGTCGAGATGATCAAGAAGATCTCGATTCTGACCACGGCCCTGGTGGACAACTATCCGAAGATGACGGCGTTCTCGTCGGCCATCACCCAGGTCTCGCAGATGCTGGGTGACCAGTCGCCGGGTCTGCAGGCAACCATGCAGGCGTTGAACCAGACATTGAACAACACCGCCACCTTCCTCGAAGGGAACGTCAATGTCGTCGACAGCTCGATGGGCAGGCTGGCCGCACTGATCAGCAATCTCAGTGATTACTCGCGTCAACTGGTCGACACGATCGATGTCGCGCCGTTGGCTTTCGACAATCTGGCCAACTCGGTGTCCGTGGAGCAGAGGGCGTGGCGCGCACAGTTGCTGATCGACAAGTCGTTGCTCGACACCGAGCTGCTGTCGACCTTCTGTGAAGCCATCAACTTGCAGGAAAACGGCTGCCGGACCGGCAAATTGAAAGATTTCGGCCCCGATCTGGGTGTGTTCTCGGCGCTGGTGGAGATGACAAAATGACACGCAGACGATCGGTGATGCAGACCCGGGGAGCAGTCGTGGCGGGCCTGGCGGCAACGATGTTGCTGTCCGGTTGCGGCTCCATCCCCGGCCTGACGATCGACCAGATCCCGCTGCCGGCGCCGGGAGGGGTCGGTGACGGCTACGAGATCAAGGGTTCGTTCGGCAACGCGCTGAACCTGCCGTCGCAGGCCAAGGTTAAACTCAACGGCAACGACATCGGGCTGGTGGAATCGATTTCGGCGAACAACTACGCGGCCGACGTCACGATGAAGATCCGCAAGGACATCAAGCTGCCGGTGGGCACCGGGGCCGAACTCCGTCAGGGCACACCTCTCGGTGACGTGTTCGTCGCGTTGAAGCCACCGGAAGGTGATGACACCCAGGGGACCATGGCGCCCGGCGACGAGCTGACAGGCGAGACGTCCGAGGCGGCAACCGTGGAGGATCTGCTGGTCACCGCGACCGCATTTGTCGACGGTGGCTCCATCAAGAACCTGACCGAGATCATCAACGAGTTGTCGGACGCGCTCGGTGGCAAGGCGCCCGAGCTGACCGGCCTGATCGACGGCATGACTACAGGCATCAGCCGCCTCGCCCAGAACACCGTCGAGTTCGACACCGCGCTCGAATCGTTCAACGGACTCGCCGAGGACCTGTCGAACGGGCGGGAACAGCTGGTCGCCTCCATCAACACGGTCGGCCCGGCACTGGACGTGGTCAACGGTCAGATCCCGGCCCTGGTCACCACGCTGGACAAGACCAGTACGGTCACCGATGCCCTGAACGATTTCCTCGACACCCAGACAGAGAATGCGGTGGAGATGACCAACAACCTGCTGGTGGACATCGATGCCCTGGGCGAAGCCGTCGGAGAACTCGGACCATTGGCCGACAAGCTACGTGTCCTGACCCCGAAGTGGGTTGATGCCACCCCCGGCTCGGCGGCCACGGTGAGTGCCAGGCTCTGGTATCTGTCACCGGGTTTCGGGTTCGACTCGGGTAGCCGGCTACCGGAGATGGAGGACTTCAATCAGGGTGTCAACAGCTTGAACCAGACGCTCACCCGAGTCCTCGCCCGGCTCACCGGAACCCGCGGATGTTGTGGGTGAGGGGACGATGATGACTTTCCTCCGTAATCATCGGATCCTCCTGTCCAACCTCGCATTGATCCTGGTGATGCTGATCGGGTTCGGCTATCTCACACTGGGCGTCCTCCGCTGGCGTCCGTTCGACGACAGTTACTCGCTCACAGTTGAATTCGCGAACTCTGGTGGTGTCCAGGAGACTTCCGAGGTCACGCTTCGGGGCTCGCGGATCGGCGAGGTGGACACCGTTCGGGTCACCCCGGCATCTGTCGAGGTCAAGGTCACGATCGACAGTAAATATCAGATCAACACCGATTCCGAGGTCAAGGCTCTCGGACTCTCCGCGGTCGGTGAGCAGTACGTCGACTTTCAGCCACCCACCTCCGACGGCCCGTACTTCTCGAACGGCGACAAGATCTCGTCGGTCCAGACCTCGTCGACGGTTGCGTTCCCGAAATTGCTCGAGTCGACGGTCGGAGTGGTCAAACAGATTGATCCGGTCAAGCTGAAAACCACGATCGACGAACTCGACATCGCACTCGACGCCGGTGGCAAGAACCAGCTCCGCGCCTTGTTCAACAGCGGTGGCGTGATCTTCGCCGACCTGTACCGAGTGTTGCCCGAGACGGTGACGCTGATCCAGAACACCGGCACCATCCTGGAGACGACCGCAGACGTTCAGCCGGATCTCGGCCGGCTCACCGGCGGGATGAGCGGATTGATCGACGCTCTCGTCGCCTCCGACGAGGAACTGCGTACGTTCCTCGGTAGCGGGCCGGCGCGGCTGACCACCCTGGCGGGCTCGCTCAATCAGCTGCAGGACCCGCTGACCGATGTCCTGAAACAGTTCCTCGACATCGCCCAGCAAGGTGCGCTCCGTGCTCCCGCGATGGTGAACCTGCTCCCGTCGATCCGGGATGGTGCCACCACCGCGCAGGCGATGTTCCATGACGGAGCGTGGTGGGCGTTCGGCTCGATCTATCCGCGGCCGTACTGCGAGTACCCGACGATGCCGCAGCGGCCCACCCAGATCCTGGAGAGCTCGGTTCCGGTGAATATGTACTGTGTCACCGAAGATCCGACTCAGCAGATCAGGGGAGCCGCGAACGCACCACGGCCGCCAGGCGACGACACCGCCGGCCCTCCGCCCAACATGGACCCCAACGCGCGCACCGCGCCGCTGGGCTGACAGCCGACCGCTTCACGGTCCGGCAGATGCCGTCACCGTTCTCGAGACCTGTTGTGAGGTAGAAACGCCGTTATGGCAGACAAAGATGTATCAACGCCCACCGGCGACGGCGATGACGCCGACAAGCCGTCGGCGAAGAAGGTTCCATCGGGCAAGTCCCGGCGGGCGAAGCCGGTTGTCGCCGAGTCCACCGCCGCAATATCGGGATCGGCCACGTCGTCCGCGAAGAGTTCTGCCGCCTCCGCCGCGGCGTCGACCGGAGCGAACACCAAGCAGGCCAGACAGATAACCATCAGTGTCTCGGCAATCGGCAAGGTGGCAGCCGGAGCGTTGCTGATCGCACTGATCGCGGTGACGGTGTTCTTCGGGCTGAAGTGGAAATCCGACCAGGACAAGATCACGGCGGCCGAAGATGCAAAACAGGCCTCCGACTACTTCGTCACCCAGTTGCTCAACTCCATGAACACCACCACCGCAGGCGAGTACGTCGACACGATGTCACCGCTGACCACCGGTCAGTTCAGGGACAACCTGCTCAAGGAGCGGGAGAAGACCCAGGCCGACATCACGCAGATGCAGTTGAAGATCACGCCGTCGATCTGGTCGTCGGGTGTGGTGTCGGCCGAAGAGGATTCGGCGACCACACTGATCATCGCCGAGATCACCGGAACCAGCAGCGTTGCCACCACACCGGTGACCAACGTCGGCATGTTCCGTCTGACGTTGGAGAAGCACGACGGTAAATGGCTGGTGTCCCAGATGGATCCGGGTCCGTCCAGCTCCGGTGCGGGATCGGCGGATTCAGGAGCACCGGTTGATCCGAATGCCCCCGCGGATCCGAACGCTCCGGCTGTGCCGAATGCGCCGGTGGAGCCTGCCCCGACCCCGGCGCCGGCCGGGTGATCGCCAACCGCTGACCGGCCGGCGCTAGAGGCTGATCCGCTCGCCGGTCTCGGGATGGAACAGGTGCACCTTTCCGCTGTTCTGCCGCAGCCGGACCGCTTCGCCCAGCTTCGCGGGTGACCGCTGGCCCGATCGTGCCACCAGTGTCAGCGGCCCGCCCTCGAGACTTCTGACATGTGGGTCGTCGAGCGTGGCGTACACGTACGTCTCGCTGCCCAGTTCTTCCATGAGCGCCACCGTGACACCGAGTCCGTCGCCACCGTCTCCGAGGGAGAGTTCTTCGGGTCGAATGCCCACGGTGACCTCCTGCAGACCGGACTTCTCGATCAGCGTGGTCGAGTCCGCGTCGAGGTCGATCCTGGACCCGGCGACGGTCACTGCACCGTCGCGTACCGGCGCGGTGAACAGGTTCATCGCGGGAGACCCGATGAAGCCGGCGACAAATGCGTTCTTCGGTCGGTCGTAGAGCTCGGTCGGTGTGCTGAACTGCTGCAGCACACCGTTTTTGAGCACCGCAACGCGGTCACCCATGGTCATGGCCTCCACCTGGTCGTGGGTGACGTAGACGGTGGTGGTGCCAAGTCGTCGCTGCAACGCAGCGATCTGTGTGCGGGTCTGCACGCGCAACTTCGCATCGAGGTTCGACAGAGGTTCGTCCATGCAGAACACCTGCGGTTCGCGGACGATGGCCCGTCCCATCGCCACCCGCTGGCGCTGGCCGCCGGACAGCTTGCCCGGCTTGCGGTCGAGGTAGTCGGTGAGGTCGAGGACCTTGGCGGCCTCGGCGACCTTGCGCTTGCGTTCCTCGAGCCCGACACCGCGCATCTTCAGCGCGAAGCCCATGTTCTCGCCGACCGTCTTGTTCGGGTAAAGAGCATAGTTCTGGAAGACCATGGCGATGTCACGGTCCTTGGGGGCCACGCCGACCATGTTGTTGCCGCCGATCTTGATTGCCCCGCTGTCGATCTCCTCGAGACCGGCGAGCATGCGCAGGGCGGTGGACTTACCTGAACCCGAGGGGCCGACGAGGACAACGAACTCGCCGTCTTCGATGTCGAGGTTGAGTGAGTCGACGGCCAGTGAATCGGCGCCCGGGTAGACGCAGCAGGCGTTTTCGTAGCTGATGGTTGCCATTGTGTGCTCCTGTTTAGTTGATGGCCCGGGCGGAGCCCGAATGATGTGCTCTGTCGAAGCTCACTTGATGGCTCCGAATGAGAGGCCGCGGACGAGTTTGTTCTGAGCGATCCAGCCGCAGATGACCACCGGCAGAGCGGCAATCACCGAGGCGGCAGACAGCTGGGCCCAGAAGAGCCCCTGCCCTGACATGAACCCGGTGAGGGCCACCGGCATCGTCTGGGCGTTGACGGCCGTCATGTTCACCGCGAAGAAGAACTCGTTCCACGAGAATATGACGCAGATCAGTGCGGTGGCAGCGATCCCAGGAGAGATCAGCGGAAGGATCACCTCGCGAACCGAGGTCCAGAGACTGGCGCCGTCGATCTCGGCGGCCTCCAGCAGTTCACTGGGTACCTCGAGGAAAAACGATCGCATCATCCACACCGCGATCGGCAGGTTCATCGAGGTGTACAGGACGATGAGTGTCCAGACGTTGTCGAGCATCCCGATCTGGCCCACGATGACGTACAGAGGGATGATGACGGCGACCACGGGGAGCATCTTGGTGCTGATGAAGAAGAACAGGGCATCGCTCGTCTTCTTCACCGGACGCAGCGAGAGTGCAAACGCGGCCGGGATGCCCAGCAGCAGAACGATGATCGTCGACACCGTCGTCACGAACAGCGAGTTCAGCAGCGCAGTCCCGACGCCCGCGTCGAAGACCGCCTTGAATTGGTCGAGCGTCGGGGTGAACAAGAACGTCGGTGGATTGGTCGCCGCATCGCTCTCCTGCTTGAACGCGGTGAGCACCATCCAGGCGACCGGGAAGAAGAACCCGATGGCGATGATCCAGGTGAAGGCGGTCAGTAGGCTTCCGCCTCGGTTACGCCGCTTCTTGATGTCCTTGATGTCGGTATGTGGTTGTGCCGGTGTGTTGTTCACTGCGGTGGACATCAGGCTGCCTCCTCTTTCCCGCTGAAACTCTTGAAGATCAGGCGAAGGGCGAGGCTCGACAAGATGATGGTCGCGACCACGGTGACCACACCCATCGCGGCCGCCTGTCCGACATCGAAACCGAGGAACGCGCGTTGGTAGATATAGAAGGGCAAGTTCGAACTGGCGACACCAGGACCTCCTGAGGTCATCATGTACACGGCGTCGAAGGTGTTGACCAGGTAGATGGCTCCGAGGACGGATCCGAGTTCGATGAACCTGCGCAGGTGAGGCAGTGTCAGTTCACGGAACAGCCGAAAGCTGGTGGCGCCGTCGACGCGGGCGGCCTCCTGGATGTCCTTCGGCATCGACTGCAGGCCGGCGAGGATCAGCAACATCATGAAAGGTGTCCACTGCCAGACCAGTTCGGCCATCACGCTGGCGAGCGGGAACTCGCTGAGCCAGTCGACGTCGCCGAGGCCGAATGGGCTCAGCGCCCAGTTGACCAGTCCGTTGGTGGGGGAGAGCAGACTCGTCTTCCACAGCAGCGCGGCGGCTACCGGGGTGACCAGGAACGGGGTGATCAGCAATGTGCGGACAATGCTGCGCCCGATGAACTTGCGGTCGAGGAGGATGGCGAAGAACAAGCCGAGAAGAACCGAGATGACAACGGTCCCGACGATGAGGATCACCGTGTTGAGTGCCACCGTCCGGAACTGGCTGTCGGTGAAGACATCGACATAGTTGTTGAGCCAGTTGAACTCCCGAGATCCGGGACGGACCAGGTTCCATGACTGGGTGGAGTAGTACAGCGTCACGATGAAGGGGATCTGCGTGACGATGATCATGAATATCAACGCCGGTAGCAGTGGTCCCCGTCGTCGCCATCCCTCGGCGCGCGAGATCCTGTCGCGTTTGGACGTTATCGGCGGCGGCGCGGAACCCGGATCGGGCTCGGTGCCTCGCTCTGCGAGTGCGGTGGCCATGTCCTCACTGCTCCTTCTTGTAGGACTCGCCGACTACCTCGGCGTACTTCTGGGACTGTTCGAGCGCTTCGTCGACAGAGATCTGTCCGGCGATTGCTGCGCTGATCTGCTGGCTCACCCGGGTGCCGAAGTCTTGGAACTCGGGGATGGCGAGGAACTGGATTCCGGTGTAGGGCACCGGGTCCACTGTCGGTTTGTTCTGATCGGCGGCCTGCATCGATCTGAGGGTCGGTTCGGCGAAGGCGCCCGAGATCTCCTTGTACGCCGGCAGCTCATAAGTGGAGAGCCGGCTGCCGGGCGGGACGCTGGCCGCGCCGAGCTGCTCGGCCACCATCTTGATGTAGTCCTTGCTGGTCATCCATTCGATGAACTTCCAGGCGTCGTCCTTCTTCTTGCTGCTCTCGGGGATACCGAGCGACCAGGCGTACAGCCAGCCGTTGCCGCCCTTGGCCATGCTGGGAGCCATGGC
This sequence comes from Williamsia sp. DF01-3, assembly GCF_023051145.1. Classification (NCBI taxonomy): domain Bacteria; kingdom Bacillati; phylum Actinomycetota; class Actinomycetes; order Mycobacteriales; family Nocardiaceae; genus Williamsia; species Williamsia sp. DF01-3. The sequence goes on along the minus strand of NZ_JALKFS010000005.1, from coordinate 3,600,715 downwards.
GTACCCGACATTGCCCGCGATATTGCTGTCGTCCGGGCTCTCGAGCACCGAGACCGCGGAGGTCGCGTCGTACCACATCGCAACCTGCCCCTGCGACATCAAGTTGGCACATTCCTGGAAACCTGTTGAGGCAGCACCGGGTTCGCCATATTGACGGACGGTGTCGACATAGAACTCGACTGCTTCTCTGACCTGCGGACTGTCGAGCTGAGCATTCCAGTCCTCGTCGAACCAACGTCCGCCGAAGGCGTTGATCACGGTGTCCAGCGGTGCCAGGGTCTCACCCCATCCCGGCTTGCCGCGCAAGCAGATTCCCGACACGTCGCCCTTGTTGAGGGTCTTGGCGGCCTTCTGGACCTCGGGCCATGTCGGCTCCGCGGGCATGTTGATACCCGCGTCCGCGAGCATCTGCTTGTTGTACATGAGGAACGAGGACTCACCGTAGAACGGTGCCGAGTACATGTTGCCCTCGTAGGACAGTGCCTCGCGGAGGGTCGGGATGAAGTCGTCCTGGTCGTAGCCGGGGCTGGAGACCATGTACGGGGTGAGATTGACGAGCCACCCGTTCTCGGCCCAGGTCGCCGTCTCGTAGTTGCTGATCATCACCACGTCGAACTCGCCGCCGCCGGTTGCCACCGAGGCGGTGATCTTGGCGCGTGCCTCGTTCTCGGACAACGTGACGAACTTGAGCTTGACGCCGGGGTTCTCCTTCTCGAACTGGGGAGACAATGCGATCGCATCTTGCATCTGAGAGTTGGAGACCAACGCGATGGTGACTGCCTCACCGCCGCCGTCCGTGAAAGATCCGGCGCCGCTGCAGGCGGAGGCCGTCAGCGCAACGGTTCCCGCGAGGGCAAGGGGCGCAAGGGCTCTGCGCCATCTCGCCCGTGTTCTCGGCTTCGTCGAGTCAGTCATCATTGACCTTTCTCTTGCGTGATGAGCCAGTGCGCAGTGCCCAGATCGGTGATCACTGTGGTGGCGAGGCCACCTCGGAGGGCACCCAGGATCGACTCCCGGCGGTGGGTTCCACCGGAGATGAGCATGGCGGTGGGGCAGGAACGGACGGCCTCGAGTGGAACGGAGACCGTGCGGTCGACGAGCGACGATTCGACCGTGACCCCGTCCTTGTCATAGAACCGCCCGCCGATCTCGCCGACCGCCCCGAGTCCGGTCAACTCGTCGAGAATGGCGGCGTCGATGTACGCCCCTTCGAAGAGGGTGGTGGACGTGGTGACCGACCCGACACCGAACACCATCACATCGGCTTCTTCGGCGGCTTTGAACGACTGCGACAGGATGGAGTCCCGCTGCAGCGCCTTCACGGTGTCGGGATCGGCGTAGAGCGGGGCAACAAGCCGAAGTGGTTGTGCGCCCAGGCGTTCGGCGAATCGGGACAGTGCGTGATCAACGCCGGTGTGGTACTCGACTGATGTCATGGAGCCATCCATCTGCACCACCCGCCGGCAGCCGGCAGAGCGGGGAGTGATCGAGTCGGCCACGGCGACCGTTTCCGGCCCCCATGTGAAGCCGAGTGTGCTGTTCGGCTCGAGTCTCCGGATGAGAACCGACGCCCCTGCGCGTCCGAGCGCGGAGTCACCGGTCTGCGTCCCGTCGGCGAGCTGGTCGATGATCAGGGCCTCTTTGAGTCCGAACGCAACCTCGAGTTCGCGCTCCTCGTCGGTGTGGATGGAATCGGCCAGATGCGGGGGTGCGTCGATGACCACACGCACCAGGCCCTGCGCGCGTGCCCTGGCGATGAGTCGGCCGGCGGTGGGGCGGGAGAGGCCCAACCGTGCGGCGACCTCCGCCTGGGTGAGCCCTTCGAGGTGATACATCGTGGCCGCACGAACAAGTAGGCGCAGGTCTTGCCCGGTGTCGGCGGTGGGCTCCAGCGGTGACGCGTTCACGCGTCCTCCTCATCGAGATGGGTGTGAGCAAATGCTCACTGGTCGTGCATATGCTCAGTAAGCTAACATCCAGAATGTGACCCACGCAACACCCTCAAAGGACCGGCGAATGACTCCAGCCACCATGACCGCGAGCGTCCTGACCGCACCCGGCAGTCTGACCATCGAGCAGCGAGAGGTCCCGTCGCCCGACCCCGGGGACGTGTTGGTCCAGGTGAGCGCGGTAGGGGTGTGTGGATCCGACACCCACTACTACCGACATGGACGGATCGGTGACTTCGTCGTGTCGTCGCCGTTGGTGCTGGGACATGAAGCCGCCGGGCGGATCGTGGCGGTCGGCAGCGGAGTGCCGGAGTCGCGGATCGGGGAGCGGGTGTCCATCGAACCCCAACGACCGGACCCCGACGACGAGCCGACACGACGCGGACAGTACAACCTGTCGCCGCACATGCGGTTCTACGCAACTCCACCGGTGGACGGCGCACTCGCCGAGTTCGTGACCATCGGGTCGGCGTTTGCCCACCCTGTGCCCGACTCGGTGAGCGATGAGGCGGCCGCGTTGTTCGAACCACTGTCGGTGGCGATCGCTGCTTGCCGTAAGGCGGAGGTCGGGGTCGGTGACGGCGTGTTGATCACCGGTGCGGGTCCGGTCGGTCTGCTCTGTGTCCAGGTGGCGCGGGCGGCGGGTGCCACCCGCATCGTGGTGACCGACGTGAACCGCACGCGACTCGCGGTCGCGGCCGGATTCGGGGCAACGGAGGTGCTCACCCCGGATGAGCTGGACACCACGATCGGCGTCGACTCCTTCATCGACGCATCGGGTGCGGAATCGGCGATCTCATCCGGCATCGCAGCCGTCCGACCCGGTGGCCGCGTGGTCCTGGTGGGCATGAGTGCGAACTCGACGATGGCGTTTCCCATCTCGCTTGTCCAGAATCGGGAACTCGTTGTGACAGGGGTGTTCCGGTACGCCAACACCTGGCCGATCGCGCGCGAGTTGGTCACCTCGGGCAAAGTAGATCTCGACTCGATGGTCACCGGGCGCTTCGGTTTGTCCGAGGTGGCCGAGGCCCTTGACGCCGATCGGCAACCGGGGAGTATCAAAGCTGTTGTCTACCCGGGCCGGCTCGGTGGATCGGCAGGGGCGGGGGCATCGTGAAACTGGACAACGCAAGTCTGGCCGATCTCGTGGTGCCGAAACCCGAGTACGATCGGGCCCAACTGGGCTGCGGCATCGTGCATTTCGGTGTCGGCGGGTTTCACCGTGCTCATCAGGCCATGTACGTCGACGCGTTACTGACGTCGGATCCGGCCTCGCGGGATTGGGCGATCTGCGGCGTAGGAGTGCTACCGGGTGATGTGCACATGCGGGATGCGCTGGTACCGCAAGATGGGCTTTATACGTTGACTCTCAAGCATCCCGACGGGACCATGCAGACCTCGGTTGTCGGCTCCATCGCCGAGTATCTGTTCGCACCCGACGACCCGGCAGCGGTGATCGACAAACTCGCCGACCCGGTCACCCGAATCGTGTCGCTCACGATTACCGAGGGCGGATACAACTTCTCCGCCGCGACAGGGGAATTCGATCTGACCAACCCGGCGATCCAGGCCGATCTCCAGCCGGGTGCTGTTCCTTCGACGACGTTCGGCCTCGTCGTCGAGGCCCTCGGTCGTCGTCGCGACGCCGGGCACCCCTCGTTCACGGTGATGTCGTGCGACAACATCGAGGGCAACGGGGACATCGCACGCAAGACCTTCATCGCCTTTGCGTGCAGCAAGGACCCCGGTCTGGCCGAGTGGATCAGCGACAACACAGCTTTCCCGAACTCGATGGTCGACCGGATCACCCCGGCCACGCCACCCGAACTCGGCGATGAGGTGCAGGCGCGCACCGGCATCACGGACCGGTGGCCCGTGGTCGCCGAACCTTTCACCCAGTGGGTTCTCGAGGACTCGTTCTCGGCTGGCCGTCCTCGACTCGAGTCGGTCGGTGTGCAGGTGGTCGCCGACGTGGGACCGTACGAACTGATGAAGCTCCGGCTGCTGAACGCCGGCCATCAAACCCTGTGTTACTTCGGGCATCTGATGGGCTACCGGTTTGTGCACGACGCAGCGCAGGATCCGTTGATCCGCCGTCTTCTGCTGGGCTACATGAACAACGAGGCCCGGCACACGCTGTTACCCCTGCCCGGTGTGGATGTGGATGCGTACATCGATACGTTGATCGAGAGGTTCTCCAACCCGTCGATCGCCGACACCATCGCGCGCCTCTGCCAATACTCGTCGGACCGGATACCGAAGTGGTTGTTGCCTGTTATCCGTCAGCAGCTCGATGCCGGTGGTGACGTGGTGTTGGCTGCGGCGGTGGTGGCCAGCTGGACCCGCTACGCAGAAGGGGTGGACGAAGCGGGTGAACCGATCGACGTGGTCGACCCGCTGGCGGATTCGTTGGTCCCCCTCGCGGTCCGGAGCCGCAACGAGCCGTTGGCGTTTGTGCAGAATCGTGAGCTGTTCGGTGACCTCGCCGACAAGAACCGATTTGTGCGCCCCTACCTGTGGACGTTGGAGTCGTTGCGCCGCAACGGCGCTCGGGAGACGTTGAAGCAACTACTGGTGGACAACAGCGGCGCCCGAGGGGCCTGACGGAGCCTGGCTCGATTCATTCGGCTGCCGCGTCGTCGTCGTGGCTGACGATGTTGATGACGTTGCCGTCGGGTGCCCGGACGAAGAACCTGCGAACGCCCCACGGTTCCGTGGTCAACGGATGGACGATCTCGAACCCGCGTCGTTGTGCTTCGGCATAGGCCTCTTCCACCTGGTCGCCCACATGCACCGAGATCACCGAATCGACGGGCGAGGTCGCATCCTCGGTGACGAGCTGGATCACCGCCCTGCCGTCTGCGGACTGGAAGTTGGCCACCCAGCCCAAGTTGAAAGCCTCGATACCGAGGCCGAGGTAGTCGGAGTAGAAGTCGCGCGCAGCGGTGATGTCGGGCACCGACAGGTTCGCTGTGACACCGGTGGGTTTCATGGGCACTCCTTCGGCTGTGTTGTGGTGACAGTGTGGGGCGAACGGCCTGGGAGGGCAAGGAGCCCCAGTCTTGACTTCAAGCTGCGTTGAGATCCCTATCGTTTGGCCCGGTGACGAACACCCCTGACAGCGAACTCGACCGGCTCACCGAAGCGGCAGCGCCGACATCGGTCGCGTGACAGGTAGCCGAGGGCACCATGCCCTCGGCACACACTGACGGGGACGATGTCGGTGTCGCGGTGGGTGCGCGGTCAGTTCCGGCCGACAGTCAGTCCGGATGCCTCGTGGTACTGCTCGACGACATGAGGCGTCGGATCGGCCTCGTAGACACGTTCGTCGGCCGCTGACCAGCGAGGTGGTTCAGACGTGGGGTCCAGCGACCAGGCGGCCTGACGAGCGGCGCCGAGCGCCACGTATTCGCCCGGTTCCGGGACCACGACGGGGCGGGCGAAGATTGCCGGGGCCAGCTCCCGGATGGCCGCAGAGCGTGCGCCGCCACCGACGAGGATGATCCGGTTGATCTCGATGCCTTGGTCGCGGATCCGGTCGGCGCAGTACTGGAGGGAACACAGTAGACCTTCGACGCCCGCCCGGGCGATGTTGGCGCTGTTCAGGTTTCGTCCGGTCATGCCGTGCAAGGCTCCGCGCGTGCGCGGCAGGTTGGGGGAGCGTTCCCCCTCGAAGTACGGGACCAGCGACAGCCCGTCGGCGCCCGCAGGCGCAGACAGGGCAAGGTCGGACAACGTGTCGAAGTCGACGTCGAGCATCTTGGCCACGGCCGCCAGCACGGGGGCCCCGTTCAGAGTGCACACCAAAGGCAAATGCCGGCCCGTGGCGTCGGCGAAACCGGCAACCAGTCCGGCGTAGTCGGCCGGAGCACTGTCACTGACCGCGCTGACAACTCCAGAGGTGCCGAGTGACACGATGCAGTCGCCGGGGACGGCGCCGAGCGCCAGCGCCGCCGCCGCGTTGTCGCCGGCGCCCGCACCGATGCCCGCGCCCGACCGCATGGCGCCACCGTTCTGTGCTGGGCCGACGATCCGGGGCACCATCGGCGCCCGGCCTCTCATCGCCAACTCCAGCAAACGAGGCTGGTACTCATCGGCTGCTGCGCTGAAATAGCCTGTGCCACTGGCGTCGCTGCGATCGGTCCACAGATCGGTGAGGTCGGTGCTGCCGGTGAGCTTCCAGCTGAGCCAGTCGTGGGGGAGACACACCGCAGCGGTGCGATCGGCGTTGGCGGGTTCGTTGTCGGCGAGCCAGCGCAGCTTGGTGGCGGTGATCGCCGCGACCGGGACCACTCCCACCTCGTCCACCCACTGCTGCGGCCCGCCGACGTCGGCGACAAGTTCGTCGGCGGCGGGACCGGACCGGGTGTCGTTCCACAGCAGCGCATCTCGCACCACCTCACCGGATTCATCGAGACACACCATGCCGTGTTGCTGCGCTCCGACGGATACCGCTGCGACGTCGTCGAGCCCCCCGGCAGCTTCGATCGCCGACCCGAGGGCCTGCCACCATTGATCTGGGTGCACCTCGGTGCCCGTCGGGTGTGGCGCGCTACCCGAGCGCACGACGCGGCCGTCGGCTACGTCGCACACCACCACCTTGCTGGATTGGGTCGACGAATCGATTCCTGCGACCAACATGGTGTCCAACTCCTCAGTGCGCGCTCGCGTTGGTGAAGCCCGCAACCAGGACGCTGGTCACTCCCTCACACGCTCGAAAATGCCGACCGGCGTGGCCAGCCCTGACAGCGTCACATTACCGTCGACGTCAGTCCCGGTGATCTGCTCCCGCCACGTACCGGCGGGGAGGTCGAGATGGGTCTGGGCCCACTGCTCGGCGTCGAGGCCGACGGTCCAGCGAGCTGCCGCGACAATCACTTCGATCACCCCGGCCGTCGAGGTGCGACCGAAGGCCACCAGATGATCGGCGGCCGGACCGGTGCCCGACAGCGGCTCGTACCCACCTTGGACGAACACCTCCGGCCGGCGCCGGCGCAGGGTCAAGGCCGCCCGCACCACACGGGCCTTCGGGTGTTCGCCGTCGCGCGTGTAGTCCACCGCCCGGCGATTGTCCGGGTCGACGAGGGAATCGTCGAACCACTCGGTGCCCTGATAGACGTCCGGGATTCCGGGCATCAACGACGCCAGCGCCTTCTGCACCAGAGCGTCGGATTCGATGTGGGGCAGCATCTCCTGTACGAGCTGGGTGTACTCGGGCGCACACGGGCCGTCGAACGAAGCATCGATCCAGGCATGTACTGCTGTCTCGAACTGTTCGTTCACGTCGGTCCACGTGGTGCCCACCCCGCCTTCGCGGATCGCCTTCGTGGTGTACTCGTGGAAACGGGTACGCAGGGCCCCGGTGATCACGCCGTCGACCGGCCATATCCCGAACAGGTTCTGACGCAAGAAAAGTCCGGTGACCCCGGCGGGCGCGGGGTTGCGGGACTCCGAGCGGTCGACGAAGTCGGTCCACCTCTGCGGGATCTGGGACAAGATGCCGATGCGTGCCCTGACGTCCTCACTCCGCTTGGTGTCATGCGTCGACAATGAGGTCAGTGCGCGCGGCCAGCTCTGCGCCCGGGTCACGTTGGCGGCGTGGAAGTCATTGATCGATTCACTGAACGCCGCCGGGTCGCCGCCGACCTCCTGCAGGCTGACCAGCCGTGCGGTCCGGTAGAACAGGCAGTCCTCGACGCTCTTGGCGGTGACGGCGCCGCACACCTGGGCGAGTCGGCTGCGCGATTCGTCGTCGGAGGCCACTGCCGATGCGAGCAATTCGAAAGCAGTTGCCAGGGCCGGCAACCGTTCTCGCTCACTCGCGATGACCGAATCCAGAGTTCCGGCGAGTATCGGGTAGTCGGCGCGATAGACGCCCAGACCCGCGATCACCGCACCGATCGCCGAATCGATGTCGTCGTCCGAGAAGACCTCGCGGTCGCGGGCCGTCGCGGTGATCGCCCGTCGTAGGCGGGCCCGTTCGGCAGGGAAGGTCTCGTCGAGGATCGACAGCTTGAGCTGTCGTTCCGCGGCGTGCAGCCACAGCTTGTCGCCGCGATCACCGGTGTACTTCTGATGCAGCTGACCGAGAGCCGATTCGCCGGTCGGGTCGATGAGCACCGCGCCCACCGAACGCATCGTCTCGTAGCCGGTGGTGCCGTCGACCGGGAGGCTCGGATCCAGGGGTTCGTCATGGGCAAGGATCTTCTCGATCAACAGGATCCGGTCCGGTCCGATGTCCGCACGCAGCCGCTGCAGGTAGTCCTGGGGGTCCGCCAGACCGTCCGGGTGGTCGACGCGAAGACCGTCCACGAGGTCTTCGGCGACGAGCTGACGGATCAGGTCGTGGGTGGCCGCGTAGACGGCGGGGTCTTCTTGCCGCAACCCCGCCAGACCATTGACGGAGAAGAAGCGGCGATAGCCGATGACGCCGATGTTCCACGGCACCAGCCGGTAATGCTGCCGGTCATGGACCTCTTGGGCGGACTGGCCGGACTCGGTGCCGGGAGCGAGCGGAAACCGGTGTTCGTAGAACGAGAGTTCTGGCTCGTCCCCACTTGTGTCCACCTCGAGCGATGCCACGTCGTCGGCGGACCCGAGAACCGGCAATGCGATCTTGCCGTCGGCCCCGTTGTCCGCCGACCAGTCGATGTCGAAGTAGTCGGCGTACTCGGACGTCCGGCCGTTGCGCAACACGTCCCACCACCACGGGTTCTGCCGCGGGTCCTCGACACCGGTGTGATTGGGGACGATGTCGACGATCACACCGATGCCGCGGTCGGCTGCAGCCGACCGAAGTTCCCGCAATCCATCGATCCCACCGATCGACTCGGCGACCGCGGGCGGCGGAACCCAGTCGTACCCGTGCATCGACCCCTCTTGGGCGGTTTGGATCGGCGACAGGTACAGATGGCTGACGCCCAGTCCTTCGATGTGGTCGAGCTGTTCAATTGCGTCGGCGAAGGTGAACTCGCCGTGCAGCTGAAGCCGGTAGGTGGCCGTCAGCGGCAGGATCATGGGTACTCCAGCGGTTGTCGAGCCAGGCCGGTATCGGTGTCCGGCCAAGGCGTTGGCACAAGATCGAAGATCAATTCACTTTGCGGAGTACCAACAACGACCGTTCCCTAACCAACAGTGCGCTGCCGGCTTTCGCGTTGACCGTGCTCGAGCCGGTCGGGTGGGCGGTGTCGAGCTCGCCGGTCCACTCGTTGGCGTAGAAATCGGTCGGTACCCGGAAGACGATCGGTTCGTAGTGCGCGTTGAAACACATCAAGAAATCGTCGTCGACAACGAGCCGTCCGCGGACGTCCTTCTCGTTGATGCCGGATCCGTTCAGGAAGACGGCCAGCGATTTGCCGAAACCGCTGTCCCAGTCCTCCTCGGTCATCTCCTCGCCGCTGGGTGTGAGCCAGGCGATGTCACGTGCCTGGTTGCCGGAACGGATCGGGCGCCCGGCGAAAAATCGGCGCCTGCGGAACACCGGATGTGACGAGCGCAAGGCGATGACCCGTCGGGTGAACTCGAGCAGATCCGAGTTCTTCTCCGCCAGTTCCCAATCCATCCACGCGATCGGGCCGTCCTGGCAGTAGACGTTGTTGTTGCCGTTCTGGGTGCGGCCGATCTCGTCGCCGTGGGCGATCATCGGGGTGCCCTGGCTCAGCATCAGGGTCGCCAAGATGTTGCGCTGCTGGCGCGCACGAAGACGTTCGATGTCGGGGTCATCGGTGGGACCTTCTACACCACAGTTCCACGAACGGTTGTGGCTTTCCCCGTCCCGGTTGTCCTCGCCGTTTGCCTCGTTGTGTTTCTCGTTGTAGGACACCAGGTCTCGCAGGGTGAAGCCGTCGTGCGCCGTCACGAAGTTGATACTGGCGCTGGGGCGGCGCCCGGTTGCCTCGTAAAGATCGGACGAGCCGGTCAGGCGCGATGCGAACTCTCCGAGCGTCGCGGGCTCGCCGCGCCAGTAGTCACGCACCGTGTCTCGGTATTGCCCGTTCCACTCGGTCCACAGTCCCGGGAAGTTGCCCACCTGGTAGCCGCCCTCGCCCACATCCCATGGCTCGGCGATCAACTTCACCTGGCTGACCACCGGATCCTGTTGCACCAGATCGAAGAAGGCCGACAACTTGTCGACGTCGTGCAGCTCGCGGGCGAGCGTCGAGGCGAGGTCGAACCGGAAACCGTCGACGTGCATCTCGAGCACCCAGTACCGGAGCGAGTCCATGATCAGCTGCAGCGTGTGCGGATGGCGCACGTTCAGACTGTTTCCGGTACCCGTGTAGTCCATGTAGTGCCAGGGTTCGCCGTCGACGAGTCGGTAATACGCCGCGTTGTCGATACCGCGGAAGGCGATGCTCGGACCGCGATGGTTGCCCTCGGCGGTGTGGTTGTAGACCACATCGAGGATCACCTCGATCCCGGCCTCGTGGAATGCCCGCACCATCGCTTTGAACTCCGGGACCGCGCCGCCGCCCGCTGGTTGGCCGCGTAGTCGGCGTGGGGTGCCATGAAGCCGAAGCTGTTGTACCCCCAGTAATTTCGCAGACCCTGATCGAGCAGCGTCTGGTCCTGGAGGAACTGATGCACGGGCATCAGTTCGATGGCCGTGACGCCCAGTGCCGTGAGGTGGTCGATGATCGCCGGGTGGGCGAGGCCGGCGTAGGTTCCGCGGAGCTGTTCGGGCACTTCGGGATGCGTTGCCGTCATGCCCTTGACGTGGGCTTCGTAGATGATGGTCTCGTAGTACGGGCGATTGGGAGACCGATCGTGCTGCCAGTCGAAGAACGGGTTGATCACCACCGACGTCATGGTGTGTCCCAGCGAGTCGAGCCTGGGAGGTTCGCCGAACAGGGAATCGGGCGTCGATTCTGATCGCGGTCGGGGCGTGGGCTCCTGTGCGGGTGCTGCCGAGCCACCGTCGGCGTCGTCAACCGAGAGCTCGGGAGTGGTTGCGTCCGAGTCGGTTTCGATGTCGGCGGACGAGTCTGTGAGCTGGTCTGACCCTGCGGTGGCGCCGTTCTCCGAACCGGCATCGAGCGAAGCCTGCGTGTCGGTGTCGGTGTCGGGCTGGGTACTCGGGTCGTTGCCACCGTTCGTGTCGGCCGTGGGCTCGGTCGACACCTGTTCCTGCGGGTGTTCCTCCAGCACGATCGGGTACGAGTACAGGGAAGCGTCGCCGTCGAACTCGCCGTGGAATGCCTTGCCGTACGGATCGACCAGCAGCTTGGAGGGGTCGCAGCGATGGCCCTGGCGAGGGTCATAGGGTCCGTGGACCCGATAGCCGTAGAGCTGCCCGGGCGATATCGACGGCAGGTAGGCGTGCCAGACGTAGCCATCGACCTCTTCGAGGGGCACCCGTGTCTCAGACCCGTCAGGACCGATCAGGCACAGGTCCACGGCGGTGGCCACTTCGGAGAAGAGCGAGAAGTTGGTACCCGCTCCGTCGAACGTCGCGCCGAGGGGATATGCAGTACCCGGCCACACCATCAGCTCCTCGACCACGCTGCCTGTGGCGTCGGCGGTGGTGCCGTGGACGGCCACCGCGACGTCGTCAGAGCCGGTCGAATCGTCCACGGTTCTGGCGGACGACGCGTCGCTTCCGGGGGTTGATGTCATGGGCACCCTCGCATTTTCATGTTGATGACCCTACTGTTCGCGGAGGCCCGCGGCACTGTCAGTGCGGAGCCATCGCACCAGATCACCGGAAGAGTAGAGGGTGGTTCAGGTCCAGGGCAGCGCGGCTTGCATCTGACGTTGCAGTTCGGCTGTGAGACTGCGCACATAGGTCGCGCTCAGGTGATGCCAGTCGTGGTAGACGGTGATGTTCCCGACCACGGCAGGGCAGGTCGTGTCGTTGCACATGCCGTCCGTCAGGTCGAGCGGCAAGACGTTCGGGTGGTCCGCCACGATGTCGAGCGTGGGGTTCGTCGGCGCGAAGGAGGCGGAACGCGCGGTGTCGCAGTTGTCGCTGTCGCGGGTGTTGGCCAGGCAGTCCGGGGTGTTGATCGGTCCGTCGGCGTTGTGGGGCCACGAGCTGTCGCGTATCCCGAGGATGGGGATGTTCGCCTGGGCGAACTGGTCGAAGATCGGCAGGTAGTCGCCGGGCACCCAGTCGCCGGGCCCGTCGTCGCGGGGCCGGGTTGTGTTGGTGAACAGTGCATCCGGCTTGTCGGCGATGATCTGCGGGACCACCTTCTGCACCCAGTCATGACACTGCGGATAGGGAACTCCGCGTTGCTTCGGCACCAGCTCGGTGGACAGCGGACAGCCCATCTTCAGATAGGTCTTCACCTTGAAGTGGTTCTGTTTGCCGATGATGTCGAGCGCCGTGATCCAGTATTCCGCGTGCGAGCCACCTGCCAGCGCAATCGTCTTGGTGGCCAACGGATCGCCATACACCCCGACGTGCACCCCGGTGTCGTCGAAGTCGCTGATGTGTCCGTTGAACGAGGTCACCGGCAGGTCGTTGACGACCTGTAGTGCAGATGGCTGGGGGTCGACGTGGGGGACCGGGGCGTTGTCGAGGAGCGCCCGGGCACCGGGATAGACACGGGGATCGAGCTTGGTGGTGTCCACCGTCATGTGGGTGACGTGGTAGTCCCAGGCCTTGAAACCGACCGTCATCACCACCGCGCTCACGATCAGCACGCTGGTCACCACGGTGGTGTAGTCCAGGAGCTTGGCTCGCCACGGATTCACCGTGGCTGCGTGCGTCGGGTGGTGGTGACGCGTCGGGGTGCCCTTGTGCGGCGGATCCTCTTTGTGGATCGACACCGACCGGGGCGCTCGCAATGGCTCTTCGATGTACCGCTTGGTCAGCCACGCCATCGCGATGGACACCGCGATGAGAACGGTTCCCTCGACGATCGACGTATGGTTCTTGTCACGCCACGTCAGGTAGAAGATCAGCAGCGGCCAGTGCCACAGGTAGAGGGAATAGGAGATCGACCCAAGCCACACCATCTGTCGGGCGGACAGTGCGTGATTGACGACCGGTTGTCCCGACTTCGGGCCGTGCTGCAGCGCGGTCGCACCCGACCAGATGATGGCGAGCGTCGACAGCACCGGAACCAGCGCCCACGGTCCGGGATACTGCTCGACACCCACGATCCACCAGCCGCAAGTGATGATCAGTCCCAGGGCGGCGACGGCGACGATGTTGCGGATGACGTTGGGAACCCGCCATTTCGGCATCCAGACGGCGAGTAGACCGCCGGCGAGAGGCTCCCACACGCGGGAGATGGTGTCGTAGTAGTTGAACTGCTGATTGACGTCCATCCGCATGTGCGCCCAGTAGAACGACACGGCGGCCACCCCGAGGAGCGATACACCGATCAGGATGCGGATGACCGTGGGGTCGGCCAGCTTGCGCACTCCGGCACGCACCAGCACCGTGATGATCCCGGCGACCGCCAGGGCGGTGAGCATGGTCAGCACGAAGAACTGGCCTTGTACCGACATCGACCACAGATGCTGCAAAGGACTGTTCGCCGAACTGGCCGCTGTGTAGTCCTGCGAATTGAACGCCAGATGCCAGTTCTGGTAGTAGAACAGGCTCGCGATGACCTCTTGGCCCGTCGCCCGCCAGCGGGTCTCGGGGAAGATGAGCAACGTACCGAGGCTGATGACGACCAGGATCGCGACCAGCGCGGGCAGCAGTCGCCTGCCGAGCCGGGTCAGTCGTTTGACCGGGTTGATCGCGGGCCAGAGTCCGGCCTGTTCGTTCTGTGCGCTGACGATGACGTGCCGCAGCAGCGAGCCGACGAAGAAGTACCCCGACAGGGTGAGGAACACGTCGACACCGCCGGACACCCGCCCGAACCAGATGTGGAAGCACGCCACCAAGACGATGGCCAGGCCCCGCAGACCATCGAGGTCGGTGCGGTAACTGGGGACCGTGTCGGCGGGTACCGCCGGTGGCCTCTTCTCAACGCTGGGTGCGGCTGTCAACTGCTCTCTAGTCTCACTTGTTCGGTGGCGCTGAAATCGGTGTCGTCACAGCAGCGGGGTGGGCGGTTCCGGCACGTAATCTACCTGTTGCACCTTAGAATCCCCGGCCTGGAACGCCGCGGCGCGCTCATTAGGGTGGGTAGGTGCCCACATTGCCCGAATCTCAGATCAATCGGCCTCCCATGGCGGAAGAACAGATCACCCGGATCGACTCGAAGATGATCTGGCATCCGTACGGGACCATGCCCCATCCGGCCCCCGTTCCCCGCGTCGTCCGCTCGGCGTCGGGTGTCCGCCTGACCTTCGCGGACGGGACCACGGTCGTCGACGGCATGAGTTCGTGGTGGGCCGCGATCCACGGCTATCGGAACCCGGTGCTCGACGCTGCGGCACGCACCCAGCTCGACTCGATGGCGCATGTGATGTTCGGTGGCCTCACCCACGAACCTGCAGCCAGGCTGGCCGAGCTGCTCGTCCAGATAACCCCTGATCCGTTGCAGACCGTGTTCTTCTGCGACTCCGGATCGGTGTCGGTCGAGGTCGCGGTCAAGATGGCCCTGCAGTACTGGCGGGCGCGGGGCGAAGCCGGCCGCACCCGCCTGCTGACGTGGCGCGGGGGCTACCACGGCGACACCTTCACCCCTATGAGCGTCTGTGACCCCGAAGGGGGATGCACTCGCTGTGGACCGACGTGCTCACCAGTCAGGTGTTCGCATCGGCACCGCCGTCCGAGTTCAGCGTGGAGTACGTCACAGAGCTCGAACACCTCGTGTCCGAGCATCGCGGTGAACTCGCCGCCGTGATCGTCGAACCGGTGGTCCAAGGTGCCGGGGGATGCGATTTCACGATCCCCGTTATCTCGGCGAGCTGCGCCGGATCTGTGATGAGCAGGGAGTGCTCCTCATCTTCGACGAGATCGCCACGGGGTTCGGCCGCACCGGAGAGTTGTTCGCCGCCGACCACGCCGGCGTGTCCCCGGACATCATGTGCATCGGCAAAGCGCTCACCGGTGGCTATCTGTCCATGGCAGCAGCGTTGTGTACCCGCGACATCGCCGACACGATCTCGCAGTCCGATGTGGGGGTACTGGCACACGGGCCCACATTCATGGCGAATCCGCTCACGTGTGCGGTGGCCGTGGCATCCACCGAACTGCTACTCGCGTCCGGGTGGCGCGATCGGGTCGCCCACATCGCCGATCGACTACGGGAAGGACTCGGCCCTCTCGCCGACCTCCCTGGTGTCCGTGACGTTCGGGTGCAGGGCGCCATCGGGGTGGTGCAACTCGACCACCCCGTCGACATGGCTGCGGCGACGGACGCCGCGGTGTCGGCGGGGGTGTGGCTACGGCCGTTCCGCGACAACATCTACACGATGCCTCCGTATGTGTGTACCGACGACGACCTCGACGTTCTGATCGGTGGGGTGTCGGCTGCGGTCCGTGCCTGCACGGCTCAACCCTCGCCCGCCGCAGCCGAAGCGCTGTGAGACTCTGTTCGTCAGTGAAACCACTTGCCCCGACCGACAGAAACACCGATTCGGACAGCGCCCTGGACTGGCTGGCCGAGGCTGCCGACGTCCGTGAGGCCGCCGGGCTGCACCGCACGTTGGTCCCCCGCGTGGCCGACGATGCGCTGATCAATCTGGCGTCCAACGACTATCTCGGTCTGTCCTGCGATCCCCGGGTCCTGGCCGGCGCACACGCCGCGCTCGACACCTGGGGTGCGGGCTCCACGTCGTCGCGCCTGGTCACCGGCACCACCTCCCTGCACGAGGCGCTGGAGCGGGATCTGGCCGCGTTCCTCGGTTACCCGGCGGCGCTGGTCTTCTCGTCCGGATATCTCGGCAACGTCGGGGCGGTGGCCGCTCTGATGGGCCGCGGGGACGTGATCATCAGCGACGGTGGCGCCCACGCATCGCTGATCGATGGCTGCCGGCTCTCGCGCGCACGAGTGGTGGTGGTGGATCGTGGCGACCACGAGGCCGTCAGGCAAGAGCTCGCCGAACGCAGCGAACAGCGGGCCATGATCGTCACCGATTCGGTCTACTCGATCGACGGCCAGATCGCGCCGGTTGCCGAGTTGTACGCCGCCGCCCGCGAGCACGGAGCGATCCTGCTGGTGGACGAGGCGCACGCGTTGGGCGTCCGTGGCTCCGGCGGGCGCGGAGTGCTGGACGAGGCGGGTCTGGCCGGCGCCCCTGATCTGGTGACCACCACAGTGCTCTCGAAATCCCTTGGCGCACAAGGGGGAGTGGTGCTCGGTACAGAGGCGGTCCGCGACCACCTCATCGACCGGGCGCGTAGCTTCATCTTCGACACCGGGCTGGCGCCGGCCGCGGCGGGAGCCGCCCAGGCCGCCCTCGCGGTGCTCCGCGACGAACCGACTCTGTCCGAACGGGTACGGGCGAACGCGGCACTGCTGGCGCACTTGTGTGGCGGCGAACCGCCAGAGGCTGCCGTCGTCTCGATCATCGTGGGCGATCCGGCTCAGGCTCTGCTGGCGGCGCAACGGTGTCGCGAACAGGGTGTGCTGGTCGGCTGTTTCCGGCCGCCGTCGGTACCGCCTGGAACTTCTCGCCTGCGTCTCACCGTGCGCGCCGACCTCACCGACGACGACATCCGCACGGTGGCCGGCGTGGTGACCTCCGTGCTGAACGGGCTCTGATCCGTGAACCTGGTCATCACCGGTACGTCCACCGAAGTGGGAAAGACCATCACCACTGCGGCCCTCGCCGCGGCGGTGATGGCTCGTGGCCTCGACGTCGCCGTGTGCAAACCCGCCCAGACCGGGGTCGGTCCGGACGATCCCGGCGACATCGACGAAGTGGTGCGTCTCGCCGGCGTCAGGACAACGGCGGAAGGTGCCCGTTTCCGGGATCCACTGGCCCCCGAGCGTGCCGCCCGTAACGAAGGCGCCCAGTCGGTGCAGTTGTCCGACATCGTCGCGGCAGTGGACGGTCTGGCCGGATCAGACGTTGTCCTTGTCGAGGGCGCCGGCGGTGTGCTGGTCCGGCTGGCTGCCGATCTGACCATCCTCGATGTCGCCGCGGCCATCGGTGCTCGTGTACTCGTGGTCGCTGCACCGGGATTGGGCAGTCTGAACCACACCGAGCTCACCGTCCGCGCGATCACCGGGGCGGGTCTCGAGTGTGCCGGGGTGGTGATTGGGTCCTGGCCCGTCGAGCCGGATCTTGCCGAACGGTCCAATCTCGAGGACTTGCCGCAGGTCACCGGCGTGCCCATCGTCGGGAAAGTGCCCGCCGGGGCGGGTACTTTAGACCGGCAGGCCTTCGTGTCGCAGGCAGTTGGATGGTTCGATCGCGATTGGCTGAGTGCCATGTGTCCCACCCCAAACTGACCGGCCACGGTGATAGGGCACACTGAGACCGCAACATTCATGACAAGAGGGAGGCCCCACGTGACCCAGGCACCAGTACGCACAGACATTCTTGACGTCGCGCGTGAGCAGGTGTTGGAACGCGGTGAAGGGCTCGACAAAGAGCAGACACTGCAGATCCTGCAGCTGCCCGACGAACAATTGACCGATCTCCTGCAGCTCGCGCACGACGTGCGGATGAAGCACTGCGGGCCGGAGGTCGAGGTCGAGGGCATCATCTCGCTCAAGACCGGCGGTTGCCCCGAGGACTGCCATTTCTGCTCGCAGTCCGGCTTGTTCGCATCACCGGTGCGCAGCGCGTGGATCGACATCCCGGCTCTGGTGGAGGCCGCCAAGCAGACCGCCAAGTCCGGCGCCACCGAGTTCTGCATCGTGGCGGCCGTACGTGGTCCCGACAAGCGCCTGATGACGCAGGTTGCTGCCGGCATCGAAGCGATCCGCGCCGAGGTCGACATCCAGATCGCCTGCAGCCTGGGCATGTTGACCCAAGAACAGGTCGACGAACTCAAGGCGATGGGTGTACACCGCTACAACCACAACCTCGAGACCGCCCGTTCGCACTTCCCGAACGTGGTCACCACCCACACCTGGGAAGAGCGTTGGGGCACCCTGCGCATGATCCGCGACGCCGGCATGGAGGTCTGCTGCGGCGGCATCCTCGGCATGGGCGAGACGCTCGAGCAGCGCGCCGAGTTCGCAGCAGACCTGGCCTCGCTCGATCCCGACGAGGTTCCACTGAACTTCCTCAACCCACGTCCGGGCACCCCGTTCGGCGACCTGGAGGTGCTGCCGGCGGCAGAAGCGCTCAAAGCTGTGGCCGCCTTCCGCCTGGCGCTGCCGCGCACCATCCTGCGGTTCGCCGGTGGCCGCGAGATCACCCTCGGTGACCTCGGCGCCAAGCAGGGCATCCTCGGCGGGATCAACGCGGTCATCGTCGGTAACTACCTCACCACCCTCGGCCGTCCGGCCGAGACCGATCTGGATCTGCTCGAAGAGCTCCAGATGCCGATCAAGGCCCTCAACGACTCGATCTGACAGTTCGCACCTCAAGAAACGCTCCGACGATGACCGACATCCCCGCGCCGCTGGCCGCGCCTCTCACCTTCGGGGTGTACACCGGCGTGCGGTTGGAGGTCGAGCACCCGGACTCGGTGCCCAAGGCCGCGCAGTTGGGCCTGGAACCGCCACGATATTGCGGCCAGTGTGGGCGCCGGATGGTCGTTCAGGTCCGTCCTGACGGATGGTCGGCGCGCTGCTCACGACACGGCACGGTCGACTCGGTGGAGCTGGCACAGCGTTGACCGGTTCGCGCCGGGCGTTGTCGCCTTCTGCATCGGCGGCCGCTGTGGTCGTGGCGGGGATTGTGTTGGTCGCTATCGCATGGGGCGTGATCTGGGGACTGCTCACCCCGGGCATCGACGGTCGGGTGATCGAATCGGGCAGGGCGGTGGCCACCGGCGACGCCGGCACCGAGTTCTCCGCCCTGGCGATCTTCTTCTGTGTGGCACTGGCCGCCGGTGTGGTGCTTGCCGTGGTGCTCTGGGTATCTCCGCTGCTCCGTGGTCCGTTGGGCGTGGTGGTGTTGACCCTGTCGACGATCACGGCCGGTGTCGGGGCGGTATGGGTGGGCGATGCCATTGCGCGTCTGCGCTTTTCGGGTCGAGATGGGGTGGCGGTAGGGCAGGAGTTCACCCAGCCGCCCAGCCTGCGCATCGTCGGCGCCCAGCTCGACATCTCCGGCGGGGTCGGATTCTCGTGGGCCCTGCTGGTGATCGCGCCTCTGACCGCGCTGGTCACCACCATCTTGCTGGTCGCCCTCGAACGCGGCGAACCTCGTGAGTCGGCGAACGACGAGGATGCTCCCGTCGCAGCGAGTGCATCGCACCGAGAGTGACGTGCTGCACAGGCACTTGCGCGGAAACAGTTGTAGTTTCACAATAGTTTCGTGACCAAACCAGTTGAGGTTCTCAGCCGCAATCGCAAGGTGGCGATTCTCGCGACCTGCTGTCTCAGCCTGCTGATCGTCTCGATGGACGCGACCATCGTCAACGTCGCGATCCCGTCGATCAGGAGTGACTTCGAAGCCACGCCCACCGAATTGCAGTGGGTGATCGATGTCTACACCCTGGTGTTGGCCAGTTTGCTGATGCTCGCCGGAACCACCGCGGACCGATTCGGGCGGCGGCGGGTGTTCCAGATCGGCCTGACGATGTTCGCTCTGGGCTCGCTTCTGTGCAGCCTGGCACCCAGCGTCGAGGTCCTCATCGCCGCCAGATTCCTCCAAGGGGTGGGCGGTTCGATGCTCAACCCGGTGGCCATGTCCATCATCACCCAGACGTTCTCCGGCCGGGTCGAACGTGCTCGGGCGGTCGGCGTCTGGGGTGCGGTGGTCGGGGTCTCGATGGCGCTCGGACCGATCGTGGGCGGCGTGCTCATCGATCTGTTCAGTTGGCAGTCGGTGTTCCTGATCAACCTCCCGATCTGCCTGATCGCGGTCATCGCCACCATTGTTGTTGTGCCCGAATCGAAGTCGCAACGCGTTCGCGGACTCGACCCCATCGGACAAGGCCTGGCGATCACGTTCATGGCTGGTGTTGTCATCGGGTTGATCGAGGGCCCCGGCATGGGCTGGACCGATTGGCGGACGATCGGGATCTTTGTGGTGGCGATCGTCGCATTCGGCGGTTTCTGCGCCTACGAACTGCGCCGGACCGACCCGTTCATCGAACTACGGTTCTTCCGCAGCATCCCGTTCTCGGCGGCCACCGTCACCGGCATCTGCGCCTTCGCCGCCTATGGCGCATTCCTGTTCATGATGTCGATCTACCTCCAGGGGATCCGCGGCTACTCCCCGGTCGAGACAGGTCTGATGTTCCTGCCGATCGCGATCGGCACCACCATCTGCTCGCCGTTGTCCGGCCGTCTGGTGGGCCGCTATGGAACGCGCCCATCCCTGGTGTTCGCGGGTGTCATGCTCGCCCTGGCGTCGAGCCTGCTCACCCAGTTGGGACCGAACACCCCCAACTGGCAGATGCTCATCGTCTTCGGCATGTTCGGGGTCGGTTTCGGAACGGTGAACGCCCCGATCACCACGGCTGCCGTCAGCGGTATGCCACGCGAACGCGCAGGTGCCGCGTCGGCGATCGCATCGACGAGCCGCCAACTCGGGATCAGTGTGGGGGTGGCGCTGTCGGGGACCATTGCCGGATCGGTGATCGCGGCAGGGCCCGAGTCGCCGGTGTCCGTCTCCGCGATGGCTCCGCTGTGGTGGGTGACGGTGGGACTCGCCCTCACCATCGCGGCATTGGGGATCTTCTCCACCACGGAGGCGTCGGCGCGCACGACGTCGCGGGTTGCCGACCTGTTCGCCGAGTCGGACGAGAAGCCGATCGTCCAGCCGACGCATCACACCCCCACCGGCGGCAGGAGCCGGTGATGGGGGATCTGCGTGACGAGGTGTGGCGCACGATGACGTCGTTGGTGCACAGCAACCGCGAGACGTGGCGCCGCGCGGTGATCGACCAAACGGGGTTGCCATTTAGTCGATTCCGAATGCTGAGCCGGCTCGACGGGGGTCCGCTCACCATGAAGCAGCTGGCGTCGGCGGCCACGGTGGATGCACCTGCCGCCACGGTGGCCGTGACAGAGCTGGAGCAGCGGGGGCTGGTGGATCGTCGAACGGACCCGGCCAACCGGCGCACCAAGTTGGTGTCGCTGACCGAGGCGGGACGCGAGATGCTGGATGCGGCACGAGCGGTCGAGGATCCGGCGCCCGTACCTTTCGACGCGCTCAGCGACGACGAGGTCGCTTCCCTCGCAGTTCTCCTGACAAAACTGGCCGAACACACGCGGACCGGGTAGCGCCTCCACGGCGGGTTTAGGGCCGGCGGGTCAGGGCGGCGGGCGAAGCGTCGCGAACTCGTCGGTGATGCGCAGTTGTTTGTCGGCAAAACGGTAGAGCGCCGGTGGCCGCCCACCCGATGGGCCGGTCCGCCCGACTGTTCCGGTTGCGGTGATCACGCCGCGGCGGGACAAGATGCGCAGCAGATTGGTCGAGTCCACCGGGTAGCCGAGCGCGGCGCAGTAGATGTCGCTCAGTGCCGACATCGAGAACTCGGCGGGCGCAAGTGCAAACGCGATGTTGGTGTACGACAACTTCGCAGCCAGTCTCGATCGTGCCCGTTCGACGATCTGGCTGTGGTCAAAACTGATCTCCGGTAGTTGCGAGACCGGGTGCCACCGGGTGTCGGGTGGCAGATTCGGCTGTGAGTCGGACGGCACCATACCGAGATATGAGGACGCGATGACGCGCGGTCCGGGCATCCGTTTGGGGTCGGAGAACACGGACAGTTGCTCGAGGTGGGCGACTTCGCGCACGTCGACCTTCTCGGCCAACTGCCGAAGCGCCGAGGTCTTGAGGTCTTCGTCGGCGCGAAGGCCGCCGCCGGGCAGCGACCACGATCCGGCCTGCGGGTCGAACGCCCGCTGCCACAGCAAGACCGAGAGTTGGGGAGCGTCGGAGTCACCCGATTCGCGCACCTGGAACACGGCGCAGAGCACTTCATGGAAGACGCTCGGCGCAGGCATAGCTGCGAGTGTAGTGGGTCTCCGGTGCCCTGTTTGACCATGTCGAGGGGGTCGTGGATGCGGCCTTTCGGTGGCCCGTGGCGGGCGAGTGCTACGATCGGGTCGAGGTTTTCGATCTGCAGTCGAAAACCCCAGCCCAGTATCCCAGGCCGGCCACCGTAGGTCGGCGCCACGAACAGGAGGTGGTTGGACATGACCACCACGGAACTCCCGATCGGCTCTACCGCACCTCTCTACACCGGAGTCGACCCCACGCCCGAATGGTTCGCCGAGATCAAGCGCCTGGCCAAGGCACGCAACGCGACCTTGCTGGCCCACAACTATCAGTTGCCTGCCATCCAGGACGTCGCCGACCACGTGGGCGACTCCCTCGCGCTGTCGCGCATCGCGGCCGAGGCCGAGACCGACGAGATTATCTTCTGCGGCGTGCACTTCATGGCGGAGACGGCCAAGATCCTCAGCCCCGACAAGCGGGTGCTCATCCCGGACGAGCGGGCCGGATGTTCGCTCGCGGACTCGATTACCGCCGAGGACCTGCGAGCCTGGAAGGCTGACTACCCGGATGCGGTGGTCGTCTCTTACGTCAACACGACGGCAGAGGTGAAGGGTCTCACCGACATCTGCTGCACGTCGTCGAACGCCGTCGATGTGGTCAACTCCATCGACCCCGACCGTGAGGTGCTCTTCCTCCCCGACCAGTTCCTGGGAGCCCACGTCAAGCGGGTGACCGGCCGGAAGAACATGCAGATCTGGGCCGGCGAGTGCCACGTGCACGCCGGTATCAACGGTGATGAGCTGACGGAGAAGTCCCGGACCCACCCGGACGCCGAGTTGTACGTGCACCCCGAATGTGGTTGCGCCACTTCGGCTCTCTACCTCGCGGGCGAGGGCTTCGTGCCGGAAGACAAGGTCAAGATCCTCTCTACCGGTGGGATGCTCGACGCCGCTCGCGCCACCGGCGCAACACAGGTGCTGGTGGCCACCGAGGTCGGTATGCTGCACCAGCTGCGCAAGGCCGCTCCCGACGTCGACTTCCAGGCAGTCAACGACCGCGCGTCATGCCCGTACATGAAGATGATCACCCCGGCCGCGCTGCTGCGTTGCCTCACCGAGGGCAAGGACGAGGTGCACGTCGACGCAGCCACCGCGGAGCGCGCCCGGCTGAGCGTGCAGCGGATGATCGAGATCGGCAATCCGGGGTCGGGGGAGTGACGGCGGGCAACCCCGCCGGCACCGCTGAGGTCGCCGCACTGATCGCGACCGCACTGGACGAGGATCTGCGCTACGGACCCGACGTCACCACGGCCGCAACGGTTCCCGAGGGAGCAGTTGCGACCGTGGCCCTCGGGAGCCGGCAATCCGGTGTTCTCGCCGGCCTCGACGTTGCACTACAGGTGTTCGATGCGGTGATCGGCTCCGGCGCATACGAGGTGCTCGACCGCCTCGATGACGGCGCGGTGGTCGAACCGGGCACGGTCGTCGCGACGTTGCGGGGCCCGGTCGGCGGACTGCTTGTCGCCGAACGCACTGCGTTGAACCTCCTGTGTCATCTGTCGGGGATCGCCACCGCCACCGCGCAGTGGGTCGCCGAACTCGAAGGGACCGGCGCCAAGGTCCGTGATTCCCGAAAGACGCTGCCCGGCATGCGATCACTCCAGAAATACGCGGTGCGGTGTGGCGGGGGAGAGAACCACCGGATGGGCTTGGGCGACGCTGCCCTGATCAAGGACAACCACGTGGCCGCGGCGGGTTCTGTCACGGCCGCCCTGCAGGCGGTGCGTGCCGCGTCGCCGGACCTGCCGTGTGAGGTCGAGGTGGACTCGCTCGAACAGCTCGACGAAGCGCTGGGCCTGGAGGCGGAGCTTGTTCTGCTGGACAACTTCCCGTTGTGGCAGACCCAGATGGCGGTGCAGCGCAGGAACTCGCGGTCGCCGAAGACCAAACTCGAGTCGTCAGGTGGTCTGAGTCTTGATGTCGCCGAGGACTACGCCCGAACCGGTGTCGACTACCTCGCTGTCGGAGCGTTGACCCACTCGGTCATCGCACTCGACCTCGGGTTCGATTGGGTCGGCGACTAGTTCTCCGCAACGGCCGGATTTGTGTCCGTCCGCAGGTTCTGCAACTCCTGCACGTCAACGCAAGGCCTGCGTTCACGGTGACTCGGCGAACAGGGTCGGGGACATATGCGTCTGTACGATTGAATACGGCGCTCGACGCCATTCATTCGCACCACCCACGCCAATCCCCTGGAGGTAGAACACGTGCCGACCGTCAACGCCTACGCCGCGATGTCCGCGACGGAAGAGCTGGTCCCCACCACCATCGACACTCGTGAGGTGGGTCCGCACGATGTTCGCATCGCGGTTGCGTATGCCGGCATCTGTCACTCGGACATCCACACCGCTCGCAACGAATGGGGGAACACCGCATACCCCGTCGTGCCCGGTCACGAGATCGCGGGAACCGTCTCGGAGATCGGTTCGGAGGTGACCAAGTACCAGGTCGGCGACCGGGTGGGCGTCGGCTGTTTTGTTGATTCATGCCGCGAGTGCGAGGCCTGCGTGCTCGGTCAGGAGCAGTACTGCAGGCGCGGGATGGTCGGCACCTACAACTCGACCGGTCGCAACGGCGAGCCGACCACCGGTGGATACGCCCAGGAAGTGGTCGTCGACGCGAATTACGTGCTCCGCATCCCCGATTCCTTGGGGCTCGATGTGGCAGCTCCGCTGTTGTGCGCCGGGATCACCACCTACTCGCCTCTGCGGCACTGGGGTGCGGGGCCGGGCAAGCGGGTCGCGATCATCGGTCTCGGGGGACTGGGTCACATGGGCGTCAAGATCGCTGCGGCCATGGGCGCCGAGGTGAGTGTGATCTCGCAGTCTCTCAAGAAGATGGAAGACGGATTGCGACTCGGCGCGCAGCACTACTACGCCACCGACGACCCGGCAACGTTCAAGCAGCTGCGCGGAAAGTTCGATCTCATCATCAACACGGTGTCGGTCAACTTCGACATCAACAAGTACATGGGCATGCTCGCGCTGAACGGCACGCTGGTGGAACTCGGGCTGCCAGAGAAGCCGATCTCGGTCCGGGCGATGTCCTTGACCGCGAACCGGCGTTCGCTGGCCGGCTCGATGATCGGTGGCATTGCCGAGACCCAGGAGATGCTGGACTTCTGCGCCGAGCACGATCTCGGTTCGGAGATCGAGGTCATCCCCGCACAGCAGATCAACGAGGCCTACGAGCGGGTGATCGCTTCCGACGTCCGCTACCGGTTTGTCATCGACAACTCGACGCTGTGAACCCGCCGGTCGTCATCTGAACGCCTGACGCGCCTGTCTCCGGTCCCTCGACCTGCGATCGGGAACAAGCGCGCCGAGCAGGAAGTTGACGATCGAGATGATCACCGACCCCCACACCGCGGTCCAGAACCCGTCGATGCTGAGCCCGAACTCGGTGGAGTCGGTGATCCACGCGGTCAGCAGCAACATCAAGGCGTTGATGACCAGCGTGAACAAGCCCAGTGTGAGGATCAGCAGGGGGATCGACAGCAGTTTCACCACCGGCTTGATCGCGGTGTTCACCACGGTGAACACCAGGGCGATGAACAGGACGATCAGGACCTGTGCGGACGTGTCGCGGCCGTCGGTGGCGATGGAGATGCCGGTGACGAGCGCCGCGGCCATCCAGATCGCGATGGCGTTGATCAGCAGGCGGACGACGAAGACCATGTGCCGATCCTAGGGCCGCCGGTGAAAACAGCTGGCCGCACCGCATATCCTTGAACTCGGATCCATAGCGCACTGTGGATCGCCGACCCACCCGTCAGGAGTATTCGCCGATGCTTGCCCGCACCGACCTACGCGGTGCCCGTGCCACCACTGCTCAACTGCGCCGGGCGATGCCGCGCGGCGCGACCGACGTCGACGCAGTCCTCGGACAGGTCAAGCCGGTGATTGACGCGATCCGCGACCGCGGGGCCGAGGCCGCCCTGGAGTACGGGAAGAAGTTCGATGGCGTCGCGCCCGACACCGTGCGGGTCCCGACCGAGCTGATCGACCAGGCCCTGGCCGACATCGACCCGGACGTCCGCGCCGCACTCACCGAATCCATCGACCGGGCTCGGAAGGTGCACGCCGACCAGCGCCGCACCGATGTGACAACCGAGGTCAGTCCAGGCGGAACGGTGACCGAGCGCTGGATCCCCGTGAGCCGCGTGGGTCTCTACGTGCCCGGCGGCAACGCCGTGTACCCGTCCAGCGTCGTGATGAACGTGGTGCCTGCCCAGGAAGCCGGCGTCGACACCCTGGTGGTCAGTTCCCCGCCTCAGGCACAGTTCGGCGGCATGCCACACCCGACCATCTTGGCGGCGTGCGCGCTCCTCGGGGTCACCGAGGTGTGGGCGGTGGGCGGCGCGCAGGCGGTGGCATTGCTCACCTACGGCGGCACCGACACCGATGGCACCGACCTCGAGCCGGTCGACCTCATCACCGGCCCCGGCAATATCTATGTCACCGCCGCAAAACGGTTGTGCCGCAGTGTTGTCGGGATCGACTCGGAGGCAGGCCCCACCGAGATCGCGATCCTCGCGGACGATTCGGCGAACCCGGTCAATGTGGCCGCCGATCTCATCAGTCAGGCCGAGCACGATGTGATGGCTGCGTCCGTCCTGGTCACCGACAGCACGGCCTTGGCCGATGCCGTGGATGCCGAACTCGAAGTACAGATCGAGCGCACCACACACAGCGAACGGGTACGCACCGCGCTGGGCGGATCGCAATCAGGTGTGATCCTCGTCGACGACATCGAACAGGGGCTGCGGGTGGTCAATGCCTATGCGGCGGAGCACCTGGAGATCCAGACCCGAGACGCCAAGGGTGTTGCGGCGCAGGTGCACAGCGCCGGCGCCATCTTCGTCGGCGACTTCTCGCCGGTCAGTCTGGGTGACTACTGCGCGGGTTCCAATCATGTGCTGCCCACATCGGGGTCGGCTCGGCACAGTTCGGGACTGTCGGTACAGACGTTCCTGCGTGGGGTCCATGTCATCGACTACGACGAGGCCGCGCTCAAAGAGGTCTCCGGGCATGTGCAGACACTTGCGCGTGCCGAGGATCTGCCTGCCCACGGCGAAGCTGTCCGACTGCGGTTCGCCGGCGCGGTGGACAGTACCGGTGGCGAGCAGCAGTGAGCGCTCCCAGCAGCCGCATCGGGTTGGACGACCTTCCACTCCGCGAGTCGCTGAGGGGCCAATCACCCTACGGCGCACCGCAACTGGAAGTCCCATATCGACTGAACACCAACGAGAACCCGCACCCACCGTCGCAGGCACTGGTCGACGACCTGGCAGAGTCGGTGCGTGCTGCGGCAAGTCGGTTACACCGCTATCCCGACCGCGATGCCGTTGCCCTGCGCACGGATCTGGCCGCATACCTCACCACGAGGACCGGCATCCGGCTCGGTGTCGAAAACCTGTGGGCAGCAAACGGATCCAATGAAGTGCTGCAGCAGTTGTTGCAGGCCTTCGGAGGGCCCGGCCGAACGGCACTCGGATTCGTACCCTCGTACTCGATGCATCCGATCATCTCCACGGGAATCGACACCACCTGGATCGAGGCCAAGCGCAGCGCCGACTTCTCGTTCGACCTCGACGTGGCCCTGGGCGCGATCGAGGAACTGCGGCCCGACGTGGTGTTCCTGACGTCGCCGAACAATCCGACGGGTGGCTCGATACCGCTGGACGAGATGCAGGCAGTCGCGGCGGCCGCGCCCGGCATCGTCATCGTCGACGAGGCCTATGCGGAATTCTCCGCAGCACCGAGCGCTGTGGCGCTCATCGAAGAGTTCCCGGCCACGGTTGTTGT
The DNA here is from genome assembly GCF_023051145.1 of Williamsia sp. DF01-3. Taxonomy (NCBI): domain Bacteria; kingdom Bacillati; phylum Actinomycetota; class Actinomycetes; order Mycobacteriales; family Nocardiaceae; genus Williamsia; species Williamsia sp. DF01-3. Next base: position 3,572,971 of record NZ_JALKFS010000005.1, on the reverse strand, counting down.
CAGCCGGACCATGAGCAAGGCGTTCGCGTTCGCCGGAGGACGGCTCGGTTACCTGGCCGCAGACCCGGCAATGATCGACGCCCTGCTGCTGGTCCGTCTGCCGTATCACCTCTCGGTGATCACGCAGGCCGCCGCGCGCGCGGCTCTGCGGCACGCCGACGACACCCTCGCGGGAGTCGCGGCCATCGTCGCCGAGCGCGAGCGGGTCACCGCGGGACTGACCGACCTCGGCTTCCACGTGGTGGACTCCGACGCCAACTTCATCCTGTTCGGCGACTTTGCCGACGCCACCGCCAGCTGGCAGCACTACCTCGACGGCGGTGTGCTGATCCGGGACATGCACAGCGCCGGGCATCTGCGTGCGACCATCGGCCTGCCCGCCGAGAACGACGCGCTGCTGGCACGCAGTGCCGAACTGGCCGGCTCCGACCTCGTAGGAGGACAACAACAATGACAACCCAGGCTCGCGTCGCTCGGATCGAGCGCACCACCCGCGAATCATCCATCACCGTCGAGATCAACCTCGATGGCACCGGCGTCACCGAGATCTCCACCGGAGTGGCCTTCTACGACCACATGCTCACCGCGTTCGGGGCACACGGCAGTTTTGACCTGACCGTCGCGGCAAAGGGCGACGTCGAGATCGAGGCGCACCACACCGTCGAGGACACCGCAATCGTGCTCGGCCAGGCGATTCGACAGGCACTGGGTGACAAGTCGGGTATTCGCCGCTTCGGCGACGCATGGATCCCCATGGACGAGACGCTCGCGCAGGCGATCGTCGACGTCTCGGGTCGGCCCTACTGCGTGTTCACCGGAGAACCCGACCACCTTCTCACCAGCACGATCGGTGGCAATCCAGGTGTCCCGTACCACACGGTGATCAACAAGCACGTGTTCGAATCCCTCGCGATGAACGCACAGATCGCACTGCACGTCCGAACGCTGTACGGTCGCGACCCCCACCACATCACCGAGGCGCAGTTCAAGGCAGTGGCACGCGCTCTGCGGGCGGCGGTGGAGCCAGACCCGCGGGTGAGTGGGGTCCCCTCGACGAAAGGTGCGCTGTGAGCAACACCGGAAGCGGCACCGAAGGCCGCACAGTCGCGATTCTCGACTACGGATCAGGCAATCTGCGCTCGGCGCAGCGGGCGCTCGAGCGCACCGGTGCCGACGTCACCGTCACCTCGGACGCCCACACGGCCCTGGAAGCCGACGGCCTCGTTGTACCCGGCGTCGGAGCCTTCGCCACATGCATGGAAGGGCTGCGCGAGATCAAGGGCGACCGCATAATCGATGACCGGCTAGCCGGTGGTCGTCCGGTGCTGGGCATCTGTGTCGGGATGCAGATCCTATTCGAACGGGGCGTCGAGTTCGGTGTCGAGGCCGACGGGTGCGGACAGTGGCCGGGCACGGTCAGTGCGCTCCCGGCCCCGGTGCTCCCACACATGGGCTGGAACACCGTTGAGGCCGAACCGGACTCGGTCCTGTTCGAGGGCATGCCCGACGATGAGCGGTTCTATTTTGTGCACTCCTATGCGGCACAGACGTGGGAACTGCATTCCGAGGGACATTTCAAACCCGCCAAGCTCACGTGGTCCGAACACGGTGGTCGATTTCTGGCCGCCGTCGAGAACGGTCCACTGAGTGCGACCCAGTTCCACCCGGAGAAGTCCGGTGACGCCGGAGCCCGGCTCCTGCGCAACTGGGTGCGGTCGTTGAAGTGAGCCCGACCAGCTCGACCGCGATCACACGCGGACGGCGATGAGCCCGGCGCGCCAGTTCTCTTTTGCTCGGCTCGCCGTCTTCGCGCTCGGCGCCGGCACGGCGGTTCTGGTGTTCTCGGTGCCCGTGGTGATCTGGTTGGCGCAGGTCGCACCGCTGGCTGCACTGGTCGTCGCGCTGCTGGCACTGGTGGTCGCGGTCGCGGCGATGGGTATTGTGGCCAACCGGATGGTCGACCGGGCAGCCCATGCCGATGATGGCGAGATCGACCCGAAGAACACCGAAAGGGATTGACACACAGCATGAGCTCACGACTTGAACTGCTTCCGGCGGTCGACGTGGCCGATGGCCAGGCGGTGCGGCTGGTGCAGGGCGCCGCAGGCAGCGAGACGTCCTACGGTTCTCCGCGAGAGGCCGCATTGACGTGGCAGCGCGACGGTGCCGAGTGGGTGCATCTGGTGGACCTCGACGCGGCGTTCGGCCGGGGCAGCAACCGCGAATTGCTGGCCGAGGTGATCGGTGAGCTGGACGTGAAGGTCGAACTGTCGGGCGGTATCCGTGACGACGATTCCCTCAAGGCGGCGCTCGCCACCGGCTGTGCGCGGGTGAACCTCGGCACCGCTGCACTGGAGAACCCACAGTGGTGCTCGCGCGCGATCGCCGAACACGGCGACCGGATCGCGGTGGGCCTGGACGTCCAGTTCGTCGACGGCTCGTACCGGCTGCGCGGACGGGGATGGGTGTCCGACGGCGGCGACCTCTGGGAGGTTCTGGCCCGGCTCGAGCGCGACGGCTGTAGCCGCTATGTCGTCACCGACGTGACCAAGGACGGCACCCTCACCGGGCCCAATCTCGAACTGCTGCGCGAGGTCACCTCGAAGACCGACGCCCCCGTCGTCGCCTCAGGTGGGGTGTCGACTCTCGACGACCTCGTGGCGATCGCCGGACTGGTCGACGGTGGCGTCGAAGGCGCCATCGTGGGCAAGGCGCTGTATGCCGGGCGGTTCACCCTGGTGGAGGCGCTTGCGGCGGTGTCGTCATGAACGTCGAACCCGCATGACCGCCACTGACGTCCCCGATTTCCCGGCCGACCTCGATCCGAACCGTCTGCTCGCCACCGCTGCCGACGTGCTCGACTCGGTCACCGGCCGGTTTCGCGATGGCCTGGGTGCACCGAGCGCAGTCACCAAGGGGCACACCGACTTTGCCACCGAGTTCGATCTGGAGCTGGAACGGATCATCTCGGCCGAACTGCAGGAACGCACCGGGATCGGTGTGCACGGCGAGGAGTACGGCGGCCCCGACCTCACCGAAGGCACCGTCTGGGTGGTCGATCCGATCGACGGCACGTTCAACTACTCGGCTGGGGTGCCGGTGGCCGGAATCCTGCTGGCGCTGCTGCACAACGGACTGCCGGTGCTGGGACTCACCTGGCTCCCGCTCTCGGATCTGAAGTACGCCGGGTTCGTGGGTGGCGGAATCACCTGCAACGGCAAGCTGCTCGATCCGCTGCCGACCCTGCGGCTCGATGAAGCGATGCTGGCGTTCGGTGCCTTCAACCTCGACAGCCGCGGGCGCTACCCCGGGTCCTTCCGGGTGGAGTTGCTCGGCGAACTCAGCAGACGGACCGCTCGACTGCGTCTGTTCGGCAGTACCGGCTTCGACCTGGCCCTGACCGCCGGCGGTCAGATCAACGGGGCGATCAGCTTCGGTCACCACGCCTGGGACAACGCGGCGGGGGCCGCGCTGGTGCTCGCTGCAGGAGGTCAGATCAGTGACCTCGCGGGCGACCCGTGGACGGTCAACTCGCCGTCCATCCTGGCCGCCGCGCCAGGGGTGCACGGCGACCTGGTCGAGCTCATCTCGCAGCTCGGCGATCCACGTGCGTTCGAGGTTCCGAAGGAGAAATACCGATGACGGTCGCCGTACGGGTCATCCCGTGTCTGGACGTCGATGCCGGCCGTGTGGTCAAAGGGGTCAACTTCCAGAACCTGCGCGACGCCGGCGACCCTGTGGAACTGGCCGCCGCATACGACGCGGACGGAGCCGACGAGCTCACCTTCCTCGACGTCACCGCCTCCAGTGGAAACCGCGGCACCATGCTCGATGTGGTCAAGCGCACCGCCGATCAGGTGTTCATCCCACTCACCGTGGGCGGTGGTGTCCGCACGGTCGCCGACGTGGATCGACTGCTCCGTGCCGGTGCGGACAAGGTGGGTGTGAACACCGCTGCCATCGCCAACCCTGATGTGCTCGGCGAGATGAGCCGGCATTTCGGATCGCAGTGCATCGTCCTGTCCGTCGACGCCCGCACTGTGCCCGACGGCGAGTCACCGACCCCATCGGGGTGGGAGGTCACCACCCACGGAGGCCGTAAGGGCACCGGGATCGACGCGGTCGAATGGGCCAGACGCGGCCAGGACCTCGGGGTCGGGGAGATCCTGCTGAACTCGATGGACGCGGACGGCACCAAGAACGGTTTCGATCTCGACATGATCACCGCTGTCAGGGCAGCGGTGCAGGTCCCGGTGATCGCCAGTGGCGGAGCGGGGGCGCTGGAACATTTTGTCCCTGCGGTGCGTTGCGGGGCAGACGCGGTGCTGGCCGCCTCGGTGTTCCATTTCGGCCAGCTCACCATCGGCCAGGTCAAGGACGCGATGCGGGCCGAGTCCATCCCGGTTCGCTAGCGCCCGACCCGTTTCAACCCCAGGAGTTCCCATGTCGCTCGACCCGGAGACAGCCGGCAAGCTCAAGCGCAATGCCGACGGTCTGATCTGCGCGGTGGTGCAAGAAGCCGGGACCGGCGACGTGCTGATGGTCGCGTGGATGGATGACGACGCCCTCGAACGAACCCTGACCACCCGTGAGGCCACGTACTTCTCCAGATCACGCGGCACCCAGTGGATCAAGGGCGCCACCAGTGGCCACACCCAGAAGGTTCTCGAGGTGCGCCTGGACTGTGATGGTGACACCGTGCTGCTCACGGTCGAGCAGACCGGCGGGGCATGCCATACCGGCGACCACAGTTGTTTCGACGCGGACGTTCTCTTCACCTCCATCTCGTGAGCAACTCCCGTCAGAACCCACAGCGACCACCCGATTCCGGCGACGCAGAACCCAGCAAAACAGTGAGGCCGACATGCCGTTGATCCAGATCTCTCAGACCCCGGGACTCAGCGACCGGGTCAAGCGCGAGACCATCGCCGCGGTCACCGAGGCCTACGCCCGCGCGACGGGGAAGAACCCTGATTCCGTGTGGGTCACGATCACCGAGGTACCGCGCACGCAGTGGGGTGTCGGTGGGGAACCGCTCGGTCAATAGCGGCGGCCGACCGGGACGAAGTCCGTTGATGAAATGATGGTCGCGATGCCGAACAAGACCACAGCCGCCGCACCCGCCGAGGGTTTCTCAGATACCACCACGCTGGCCGAGTTCCTCGACCTCGCCGCCGACCATCGGGTGGTCCCGGTGACCCGCAAGGTTCTCGCCGACGCGGAGACCCCGCTGTCGACGTATCACAAACTGGCCGGTGACCGGCCCGGGACCTTCTTGCTGGAGTCGGCGGAGAACGGGCGCTCGTGGTCGCGATGGTCGTTCATCGGGGCGGGATCACCGTCGGCGTTGACCTCCGTGGACGGTGAGGCGACGTGGTGGGGGACCAGGCCGGCCGGGGCGCCGTCGGGCGGCGACCCACTTGCCGCACTCGCCGAGGCGCTGAAGATCCTGGCGACGGACCGGCTGCCCGGATTGCCTCCGTTGACCGGCGGGTTCGTCGGGTTCCTGGCGTACGACGCCGTTCGGCGACTCGAGCGTCTGCCCGACACCACCGAGAACGATCTGCATCTGCCCGAGATGCTGATGATGCTCGCCACCGACATCGCAGCGGTCGACCACCACGAGGGAACCATCACGCTGATCGCCAACGCGGTCAACTGGGACGGCACCGCCGAACGCGCCGAGTTCGCCTACGCCGATGCGCTCGCCCGGCTCGACACGATGACGGAGGCGCTCGCCGCTCCGGCGCCCTCGACGGTGTCCACCTATCGGCCGGTCGAGCCCGAGTTCACTGCTCAGCGCACCCGTGAGGAGTACGGCACCATCGTCACCAGCCTCGTGTCCGAGATCGAGGCAGGCGAGGCGTTCCAGGTTGTACCGTCCATGCGTTTCGAGATGCAGACCGATGCCGATCCAATCGACGTGTACCGGGTGCTGCGCACCACGAACCCCAGCCCGTACATGTACCTCCTACGCATCCCCGGCATCGGACGCCCGGACTTCACCATCGTCGGATCCAGTCCGGAAGCGCTTGTGACCGTGAAAGATTCGGTGGCAACCACTCATCCGATCGCGGGTACCCGCTGGCGTGGGGACACCGAGGCGGACGACCTGCTGCTCGAGAAGGATCTGCTGGCGGACGAGAAGGAGAACTCCGAACACCTGATGCTCGTGGATCTGGGACGCAACGATCTCGGCCGCGTCTGTGAACCGGGCACCGTGCAGGTCAGCGACTACCGGCACATCGAGCGGTACAGCCATGTCATGCACCTGGTGTCCACGGTGTCGGGTCACCTGCGTGATGACAGCACCGCGCTCGACGCGGTGAACGCGTGCTTCCCGGCGGGGACCCTGACCGGGGCACCCAAGGTGCGCGCGATGGAACTGATCGACGAGCACGAGAAGACGCGGCGTGGTCTGTACGGGGGTGTGGTCGGTTACCTCGACTTCGCAGGCGATGCGGACACCGCCATCGCGATTCGTACCGCGGTGATGACCGAGGGCCGGGCCTACGTGCAGGCCGGAGGAGGCGTGGTGGCCGACAGCCAGGCTGACTATGAATACAACGAGGCGAGCAACAAGGCGCGAGGTGTCCTCAAGGCCATCGCCGCCGCCGAGACGATGTCACGAGTGGGTGGCGACCGATGACCGAACCGGGCGATAAGACGCACCCCGGCGACCTGCCCTCCGATGAGGCGGTGGCCGGCCATCGCGGTGGTGGACGTGGCCGGCGCCTCGGCGTCATCGCCGTTCTGCTCGGAGTGGCGGCGGTCGCGTTCTGGGCCGCGTCGCGCATGACGTGGGCCGAACTGATCGCGGCAGACGGCATGGCTCCGCCTCGCACATTCACGGTCAAAGGGTCGGACTGGACGCTGCTGTTGACCCCGCTCGCGATCGTCCTTCTGGCCGGGATCGCCGCGGCCGCCTCCCTGCGTGGGTGGGCGCTGCGAATCGCCGCCGTCATCGTCGCGGCCATTGCCGTCCTCGGGATCCTGCCCGCGATCACCCTTCTCACCGGCGATGACCACACGACCTACGCCGCGAAGGTGATCGACATGCCGGCGCGGTATCAGCCACTCGAGGTCGATACCTCGGTCCTGCCAGGCATAGTCGTGCTTCTCGGTGCGCTGGCAGCAGTGCTCGGGGCCGTGGTCATGCTGCAGACCGCCGCCCTGGATGCCCCCATGTCGTCGAAGTACAAATCGCCTGCGGCACGCCGGGCCGAGCTCGAGGAACAGGTGTTCGCCAAGCGGGAGGCCGACAAGAAGTCGGGGCGAGTCACCGGCTCGGACGCCCCCCAGGAGGGCGGACGCACCTCGTCCACCGAGGCGGCCGCGGACGGTGCGCCGAACAACGAACGCATGCTCTGGGACGCCCTCGACACAGGCGACGATCCGACCGTCGGTCCGTCCGATCGGCAACCGTGACGCGTCTCACGTCCCGGGCCGGTACCCCGAATCCGACGGGTATGGCAGCGCAGCTACCCTTTGTGTACGGAAATCACGAGCAGCTGTGGCCGTTGGCGTGTTCTGCGCAACCTCGCCAGTAGCGTGAGAAAGGGGTTGATCATGAGCACGCAAACCGTCCTTGACTCGATACTTGCCGGGGTGAAAGCCGACGTCGCCGCCCGTGAGTCCGTGATCGACTTCGCGTCCATCAAGGCCGCGTCGGCCAAGGCGCCGGAACCCAAAGACGCCAAGGCGGCATTGCACGAGCCCGGAATCGGTGTCATCGCCGAGGTGAAGCGGGCGAGTCCGTCCAAGGGTGACCTGGCCGACATCATCGATCCGGCCGCCCTGGCCACCGCGTACGAGTCCGGTGGTGCCCGGATCATCAGTGTGCTCACCGAGGAGCGCAAGTTCCGGGGTTCGCTCGCCGATCTGGACGCGGTGCGCGCCGCCGTGCAGGTGCCGGTTCTCCGCAAAGACTTCATCGTGGGGCCGTATCAGATCCACGAGGCTCGGGCTCATGGCGCCGATGTCATCCTGCTCATCGTCGCCGCACTCGAACAGAACGTGCTGGCGTCGTTGCTCGACCGCACCGAGTCGTTGGGCATGACGGCGTTGGTCGAGGTTCACACCGAAGAAGAAGCCGACCGGGCACTGCAGGCCGGTGCGTCGGTCGTGGGCGTCAATGCCCGCAATCTCAAGACCCTCGAAGTCGACCGGGACAGCTTTGCGCGCATCGCTCCCGGCCTGCCCACCGAGGTCATCCGGATCGCCGAGTCCGGAGTACGCGGCACCGCCGACCTGCTGGCCTACGCCGGTGCCGGCGCAGACGCCGTGCTGGTCGGGGAGGGGCTGGTCACCTCAGGTGACCCGCGCGCCGCGGTATCCGAACTGGTGACCGCCGGAACCCACCCGTCCTGTCCCAAACCAGTCCGTTAGGCCTTCGCCGCAACATGACGTCTTCGTCTTCTGCATCAACCTCATCTCAGCCCGCCTCCGACCTGCCACCGGCCAGTGCCGGCCTGGTCACCCGCACCTCTCTCGAACCCGACCGCGGCGGGCACTTCGGTGTCTACGGTGGCGGCACGTCCCCGAAGCGCTGATGGCCGTCATCGAAGAAGTGACCGCGGCCTACGAGAAGGTGCGCACCGACGACGAGTTCCTCGGTGAACTCGACCGTCTCCAACGCGACTACAGCGGGCGACCATCGCCCCTGTACGAAGCCAGGCGACTCTCCGAGCTCGCGGGCGGCGCACGTATCTTCCTCAAACGAGAAGACTTGAACCACACGGGTTCTCACAAGATCAACAACGTGCTCGGCCAGGCGTTGCTGGCCAAGAAGATGGGCAAGAACCGGATCATCGCGGAGACCGGGGCAGGTCAGCACGGGGTGGCCACTGCGACCGCATGCGCGATGCTGGGTCAGGAATGCATCATCTACATGGGCCGCGTCGACACCGAACGTCAGGCCCTCAACGTCGCGAGGATGCGGTTGCTCGGTGCATCGGTTGTCGCAGTAGAGACCGGTTCGGCGACCCTGAAGGACGCGATCAACGAGGCGATGCGCGACTGGGTCACCAATGCCCACGACACGTACTACTGCTTCGGCACCGCGGCCGGGCCCCATCCTTTCCCGATGATGGTCCGCGATCTGCAGCGTGTGATCGGTCTCGAGGCGCGCCAGCAGATCCAGCAGGCCGTGGGCCGGCTGCCTGACGCCGTGGTCGCCTGCATCGGTGGTGGGTCGAATGCCATCGGCATCTTCCACCCGTTCCTCGACGACAAAGACGTGCGCCTGGTCGGTTTCGAAGCGGCCGGGGACGGCGTCGAGACAGGCAGGCACGCGGCCACGTTCACCGGCGGGACGCCTGGTGCTTTCCAAGGCGCCTACTCGTACCTCCTGCAGGACGGCGATGGACAGACCACCGAATCGCACTCGATCTCTGCCGGCCTGGACTACCCCGGCGTAGGGCCCGAGCACGCCCACCTCAAGGACATCGGCCGTGCCGAATACCGGCCGATCACCGACACCGAGGCGATGGACGCGCTCGCACTACTGAGTCGGAAAGAGGGAATCATCCCGGCGATCGAATCGGCCCATGCAGTAGCCGGAGCCCTCAAACTCGGCATCGAGCTCGGCCCGGATGCGGTCATCGTGGTGAACCTTTCCGGGCGCGGTGACAAGGATGTCGACACCGCAGCCAAGTGGTTCGGACTCTTCGAAGTGGATGGTCATGTCTGAATCCCCAACGGCCGACTCCCGGCTCGGCCCCCTGTTCGCCCGTTGCCGCGAGGAGAAGCGCAGCGCGCTGATCGGGTACCTGCCGGTCGGATACCCAGATCTGCCAGGGTCGCTGGACGCGATGCGCACCATGGTCGACGCCGGCTGCGACATCATCGAGGTCGGCGTCCCGTACTCCGACCCGGTCATGGACGGACCGACGATCCAGGACGCGGCCGACCAGGCACTGCGCTCGGGTGTACGGGTCCGGGACGTGTTCACCGCGGTCGAGGCGATCGCCGACGCGGGCGGCAGTGCAGTGGTGATGACCTACTGGAACCCCGTTCTCCAATACGGGGTCGATGCGTTCGCGCGTGACCTCGCCGGCGCCGGCGGCCTGGGCTTGATCACCCCCAACCTCATTCCCGAGGAAGCAGACAGCTGGATCGCTGCCTCCCATGAGCACCAACTCGACCGCATCTTCCTGGTGGCACCGTCGTCCACGGAGGAGCGGTTGGCCATGACACTCGAGGCCAGCAGTGGTTTCGTCTACGCGGCCTCCACGATGGGCGTCACCGGCGCCCGCGACAGCGTCTCCACCATGGCCCCGGAACTGTGTGCCCGCATCCGTCTGCACTCGGACATCCCGATCGGGGTCGGACTGGGTGTACGCAGCAAGGCGCAGGCCACCGAGATCGCCGGGTACGCCGACGGCGTGATCGTCGGATCCGCTCTGGTGAGCGCGGTGGCCGAGGGCGGCGACGCGCTTCGTGCACTGACTGCCGAACTAGCTGAGGGCGTCCGGGCGACGTACGCCGGGCAAGACCCGGTGTCGACCGAGGTCCCTTCGTGACCACTGAGCTGCTGGCGTACATTCCCAGCCCGTCGCAGGGGGTCTGGCATCTCGGTCCCTTCCCGCTGAGGGCCTACGCGCTCTGCATCATCGTCGGCATCGTCGTCGCGATCTGGTGGGGCAACCGGCGCTGGATCGCCCGGGGCGGCCGCGACGGCGAAGTGCTGGACGTGGCCATCTGGGCGGTTCCGTTCGGACTGATCGGTGGACGCATCTACCACGTGATCACCGACTGGAACACCTACTTCGGCGACGGTGCGAAAGAGCCGGTCGACGCCTTCAAGATCTGGGACGGCGGACTGGGTATCTGGGGCGCCGTGGCATTCGGCGCCCTCGGCGCATGGATCGGGGCTCGCCGCGCCGGGATCAAGCTTCCGCCCTTCGGCGATGCCATCGCTCCACCGATCTTGCTCGCCCAGGCCATCGGCCGACTGGGCAACTGGTTCAACCAGGAACTCTATGGGGACCGGACCGATCTGCCCTGGGGTCTGAAGATCTACGAGAGGTCGGATTCCTCGGGCTTCACCAGCCCCAACCTCATCGACGGCAAGTCCACCGGCGAGGTCTACGCGATCGTGCAGCCGACGTTTCTCTACGAGTTGTTGTGGAACCTGCTGATCGTGGCCGCACTGATCATCATCGATCGCCGGTTCCGGATCGGCCACGGGCGGCTGTTCGCGCTCTACGTGGCCGGCTACTGCGTCGGGCGCTTTGTCATCGAAACCCTCCGGACAGACCCGGCCACCATGCTGTGGGACATCAGGATCAACCTGTTCACCTCTGCGCTGGTGTTCGTCTGCGCTGCCCTGTATGTGGTCATCGCGCCCAAGGGCCGGGAGACGCCGCACGACATCTATCACCCAGGTGCGGCCCCCGAGACCGGACCCACCGAGCACCCCGTCGACGGGTACGTCGAAGACGAACGCGAACCGGCGACGGTTGCTGCGGCGGGCACCGCGAAGAACTCCGACGACGATTCGACCCGCACCCGGCGCGTCGATATCGACAAGCCGGCCGAGTCGACCGGGCCGGCTGCCGGGCTCGAGTCCGACGCGCCGTCGACGACGACCGCGGAGGCAACACCGGACGAGACCGCACCCGATGCGAATGCACCGGATGCGACCGGCGTATCCCAGCCTCCGGCTGCCGCGGACTCCGAGACGGTGGACAAGCCTGCGACTGCAGAAGCCACCGCAGCAAAGACCACCGAGACCACCGAGCAGGAAACCTCGGCGACGGACAAGTCCGAGCCTGAGACGAAGAACGCGGAGACAGCCGAACCCGACCAGGCCGATCCCGAGACGGCCGAGCCCGTCGAGTCGGCAACCGAGACAGAACTGCCTCCGCCGCCCCCGGACGATCTGCCCCCAGATCCCGACATCGAGACCACCGGGGACCCGAAGCTCGACAAGGCCGCCACGCCGTATCGGAAGCCCAAGCCAGACACCACAACCGGGGCCGACGAGAGCTCGAACTGACCCGGTCTTCCCTCCACCTTTGCTGCTAACATCGGAACTTACGCCACTGTGAAGTTCGCAGCGACGTATTCACCCCACGGGCCAGAGACGTCCTGAGGATTGCTGGCTGGTTCCCTCGCGAGGCGGGGGCTAGGCGTGGAGGTCGGATTTGCTGTTCTCTCAGCTCCCCGAAGCCCAGGGTCTGTACGACCCGGACAACGAAGTCGATTCCTGTGGTGTGGCGATGGTCGCCGACATCCACGGACGGCGTTCCCATTCGATCGTCGCCGACGGCCTTCTTGCCCTCGAGAACCTCGATCACCGCGGCGCGGCCGGAGCTCAGACCAACAGCGGTGACGGCGCCGGCATCCTGATGCAGGTTCCCCACGCCTTCTTGCGTGAGGTGGTCGAGTTCGACCTGCCCCCGGCAAACCTCAACGGCGAGAACACTTTTGCCGCGGGAATCTGTTTTCTTCCTGCCGATCCGGACGCCCGACGACGTGCGATCACCCGGGTGGAGGACATCGCCGCCGAGGAGAACCTCAGAATCCTGGGCTGGCGTGACCTGCCCGTCGAGGTGGACGAGGCCGACATCGGTGAGACGGCGCGGGGCTGTATGCCGTTCATGAGCCAGTTGTTCGTCAGCGGACCACTCGACGACGACGGCATCGCACCGTCGGGGCTGGAGCTCGACCGGCTCGTGTACCCGCTGCGTAAACGTGCGGAGCGGGTCACGCCGGACCTCGAGGCCGACGGCAGCGGATTGTATTTCGCCTCGCTGTCCAGTCGCACCATCGTCTACAAGGGCATGCTGACCACGAAGCAGTTGCCGCTCTACTACCCGGATCTGCGCGATGAGCGGGCCGAGAGTGCCATCGCGATCGTGCACTCGCGGTTCTCCACCAACACCTTCCCGTCCTGGCCCCTGGCGCACCCGTTCCGGTTCGTCGCCCACAACGGGGAGATCAACACCGTTCGGGGCAACCGGAATCGCATGCGGGCCCGCGAAGCGCTTCTGGATACCGACCTGATTCCCGGTGACCTCAAGCGGCTGTTCCCGATCTGCACCCCGGATGCGTCCGACTCCGCGTCGCTCGACGAGGTGTTGGAGCTGCTGCACCTCGGTGGTCGCAGTGTGCCGCATTGCGTGATGATGATGGTGCCCGAGGCCTGGGAGAACGTGCCCGACATGGATCCTCGGCGCCGCGCGTTCTGCCAGTTCCACGCCTCGATGATGGAGGCCTGGGACGGTCCGGCCTGCGTCACCTTTACCGACGGCACGATGGTCGGTGCGGTGCTCGACCGCAACGGACTACGGCCCGGGCGCTGGTGGCAGACCCGCGACGGACGAGTGGTCCTGGCCTCCGAAGCGGGCGTACTCGACATCCCCACCGACGACATCGTCGCCAAAGGCCGTCTCGAGCCGGGCAAGATGTTCCTGATCGACACCGCAGAGGGTCGGCGGATCACCGATGAGGAAATCAAGGGCCAGTTGATCGGCGAACAGCCGTACGAGGAATGGCTGCACGCCGGACTGCTGGAACTGGCCAGGCTTCCGGAGCGTCCCCGGTTCCTGCCGACCCACGAGAGCGTGGTCCGAAGGCAGGTGTCGTTCGGGTACACCGAAGAGGACCTGCGCGTACTGATCACCCCGATGGCTGCCTCGGGGTACGAGGCGCTGGGCTCGATGGGCACCGACACCCCGATCGCCGTGCTCTCGCAGCGTTCGCGTCTTCTCTACGACTACTTCGTGGAACTGTTCGCGCAGGTCACCAATCCGCCGCTGGACGCGATCCGCGAGGAGATCGTGACCTCCATGGCTCGTGTGATGGGTCCAGAGCAGAATCTGCTGCACCCGAGTGCGGCGTCGTGCCGGCAGATCCTGCTGCCCTGGCCGGTGTTGAACAACGATGAACTGGCCAAGATCGTGCACATCAACGACGACGGCAACCATCGGGGCCTGGCTGCCAAGGTGCTGCGCGCTCACTACCCGGTCGCCGAAGGGGGACCGGGTCTGGAACGTGCGCTCGAAGAACTGCGCAGGCGGGCCAGTGAGGCGATCGCGAACGGCTATTCGACGCTGGTGATCAGTGACCGCGAAGCCGACCGGGACAATGCGCCGATCCCGTCGTTGCTCGCGACGTCTGCCGTGCACCACCATCTGATCCGCACCAAGGAACGCACCCGGGTCGGTCTTGTCGTCGAGACCGGTGATGCGCGCGAGGTGCACCACGTCGCGCTGCTCATCGGCTTCGGGGCCGCGGCGGTGAACCCGTATCTGGCTTTCGAAACCATCGAAGACCTCGTCCGCGAAGGCGAACTCACCGGCGTCACCCCGTCGAAGGCGGTCCGCAACTACTTGCAGGGTCTGGGCAAGGGTGTGCTCAAGGTGATGAGCAAGATGGGCATCTCGACCGTCGGGAGTTACACGGCTGCACAGTGTTTCGAAGCCGTAGGACTCTCCGGCGACCTGGTGAAGGAGTACTTCACCCGTACGGTGTCGCGCATCGGCGGGGTCGGACTGGACGAACTGGCCGAGGAGGTCCGGATCCGTCACCACCGGGCCTACCCGCCCAACCCCACCGAGCAGGTCTACCGCCGGCTCGACGTCGGTGGCGAATACCAGTACCGCCGTGAAGGTGAGCTGCACCTGTTCAGCCCGGAGACGGTGTTCTTGTTGCAGCACGCCAGCAAGTCCGGCCGAACCGACGTCTATCGCAAATACACCGACGAGGTGGACCGGCTCTCCCGTGAGGGCGGCACACTGCGTGGGCTTTTCGAGTTCGACACCGAGGGTCGCAAACCGATCCCACTCGACGAGGTCGAATCGATCGAGTCGATCATGACGCGGTTCAACACCGGCGCGATGAGCTACGGGTCGATCTCGGCCGAGGCACACGAGACGATAGCCATCGCCATGAACAGCATCGGCGGACGGTCGAACTCGGGTGAGGGCGGCGAGGACACCGATCGGCTCTACGACCCCACTCGCCGGAGCGCGGTGAAGCAGGTGGCCTCGGGGCGCTTCGGTGTCACCAGCGACTACCTCGTCAACGCGACCGACATCCAGATCAAGATGGCGCAGGGTGCCAAACCGGGTGAGGGCGGGCAGCTGCCCGCCTACAAGGTGTATCCGTGGATCGCCAAGACCAGGCATTCGACGCCGGGCGTCGCGCTCATCTCGCCGCCGCCGCACCACGACATCTATTCGATCGAGGACCTGGCCCAGCTGATCCACGACCTCAAGAACGCCAACCCACAGGCACGCATCCACGTGAAGCTGGTCAGCGCGATGGGCGTCGGTACGGTCGCGACCGGCGTGTCCAAGGCCCATGCCGACGTGGTGCTCATCTCCGGCCACGACGGTGGGACGGGTGCGTCCCCGCTGACCTCGCTCAAACACGCGGGCACCCCATGGGAGATCGGTCTCGCCGATGCTCAACAAACGTTGATGCTCAACGGTTTACGCGACCGGATCACCGTCCAGTGTGACGGGGCACTACGCACCGGCCGGGACGTCATGGTCGCGGCCCTGCTCGGTGCCGAGGAGTACGGCTTCTCCACCGCCCCGCTGATCGTGGCCGGCTGCATCATGATGCGGGTCTGCCATCTCGACACCTGCCCCGTGGGTGTGGCGACACAGAATCCCAAGTTGCGAGCCCGGTTCACGGGCAAGGCCGAGCACATCGTGAACTTCTTCGAGTTTGTTGCCGAGGATGTGCGTGAACATCTCGCGATGCTCGGGTTCCGGACCCTCGATGAAGCGATCGGACGTTCCGATGCGCTTCACACCGCCCCTGGGGTGGCGCACTGGAAGTCGAAGGGTGTCGACCTGTCGCCGATCTTCCACACGGCCGACACCGACTCGCCGAGGCGGCGAACCCGCGAGCAGTACCACGCCCTCGACAAGGCGCTGGACCAGACGTTGATCCAGCTGGCGGAAGGAGCGCTCGAAGATGCTCACCCGGTGACCCTGGACCTGCCCGTTCGCAACGTCAACCGGACGGTCGGAACCCTGCTGGGGTCGGAGGTGACGCGACGGTACGGCGCAGACGGTTTGGCCGAAGACACCATCACGGTGTCGTTGACGGGGTCAGCCGGCCAATCGCTGGGGGCGTTCCTGCCCCGGGTGTCACGCTGAAACTCACCGGCGACGCCAACGACTATGTGGGAAAGGGCCTGTGCGGCGGGAAGATCGTCGTCCGGCCGCATCCCGACGCCCTGTTCATCGCCGAAGACCAGGTCATCGCAGGCAACACGATCCTGTACGGGGCCACCAGCGGCGAGGTCTATCTGCGCGGCCGAGTCGGCGAACGGTTCTCGGTGCGCAACTCCGGCGCCACCGCGGTGGTCGAAGGCGTGGGCGACCACGCCTGCGAGTACATGACGGGCGGGCGGGTCCTGATCCTCGGACCCACCGGTCGCAATCTTGCGGCGGGGATGTCCGGTGGCATCGCCTACGTCTACCGACTCGATCCGGGCATGGTGAACCAGGCGATGGTGGCCTTGCAGAATCCAGACCCCGACGACCTGCTGTTCCTGCACGAACACATCAGCAGACACGTCGAGCTGACCGGTTCGGCGGTGGGCGCGTCGATGCTCGCCGACTGGCCGCGGCGAAGCCGCAAGTTCACCAAGGTGATGCCCACCGACTACCAGCGGGTGCTCGACGCCGCCCGGATGGCCGAAGCAGAAGGACGCGACGTGGAAGCTGCGATCATGGAGGCGGCTCGTGGCTGATCCGCGCGGATTCCTGGAGGTCGGCAAGACCGAGGCCCCGACCCGGCCGGTCTACGAACGGGTCAACGACTGGCGTGAGGTCTACGTCGACAAAGACCCGGACAAAGAGAATCAGCACGTCTCCGAGCAGGCCCGCAGGTGCATGGACTGCGGAATCCCGTTCTGTCACTCCGGATCTGCAGGCTGCCCGTTGGGCAACCTGATCCCCGAATGGAACGACCTGGTACGCCGCGGCCGGTGGGATGCGGCCAGTGACCGTCTGCACGCCACCAACAACTTCCCCGAGTTCACCGGCAAGCTCTGCCCGGCGCCCTGCGAGGCGGCCTGCGTGCTGTCCATCTCGCACGCCACCACCGGCGGCAGTGTCACCATCAAACGCATCGAGAAGACGATTGCCGAAGAAGCCTGGCGAGAGGGACTCGTCGTCCCGCAGACCTCGGCGACGCTGTCCGGCAAATCGGTTGCGGTGGTCGGTTCGGGTCCCGCTGGTCTGGCGGCCGCGCAACAGCTCACCCGAGCGGGTCATGCGGTGACCGTCTACGAGCGAGACGACCGCATCGGAGGTCTGCTCCGCTACGGCATTCCCGAATACAAGATGCAGAAATCGGACATCGACCGGCGGATCGCCCAGATGAAGGGGGAGGGCACCGAGTTCGTCACCGAGTGCAACGTCGGAGAAGACCTGACCGTCGCCGAGCTCCGCGACCGTCACGACGCCGTCGTCCTCGCTGTCGGCGCGCTCAAGGCCCGCGACAACCCCGAGGTGCCCGGACGTGAGCTGGGCGGTGTTCACCTCGCCATGGAGCATCTGGTGCCCGCCAATCGCGAGTGTGAGGGCGACGGCGCATCACCGATCTCCGCGCACGGCAAACATGTGGTGATCATCGGCGGTGGCGACACCGGAGCCGACTGCCTGGGTACCGCCCACCGTCAGGGTGCCGCGTCGGTCACCCAGCTCGACTACAACCCCGAGTTGCCACCGGAACGGGACGAGAACCTCTCACCCTGGCCGACATGGCCGCTGATCTTGCGCGACTCCGCCGCGCACGTCGAGGGCGGCGAGCGCAGATATCAGGTTGCGGTGCAACGTTTCCTTGGCGATGACAACGGCAACGTCACCGCGATGGTGCTGGCCGAGGTCACTGTCGAACGCGACGACAACGGCAGACGAAACGTCGTGCCGGTGGGGGATGAGTTCGAAATGCCGTGCGAAATGGCACTTTTCGCGATCGGATTCGAGGGTGTCGAACGCACGGCGTTGTTGACCGACCTCGAGTTGGCCCCCAACGGCCGCGGCGCGCTGTCCTGTGGCAGCGACTGGCAGACCGACACGCCCGGGGTGTTCGTCTGTGGCGATGCCCACCGTGGGGCCTCGCTGGTGGTGTGGGCGATCGCCGAGGGACGGGCGGCGGCGCGTGGTGTCGATGAGTACCTGATGGGCGAATCGGATTTGCCCTCACCAGTTCATCCCGCGGCGCTTCCGCTCTCGGTCCGCTGACGACGGACTGCCGCGGCGGTACCTACGACGGGGCCAAAGACGGAGTTCGACGTAACTTCACGTGACGTCTTGGGTGCTTACGTGGAGGAGATCGCCGGCGCGGACTAGGCTCGGCGGAGTGAATCGACGTACCAAAATCGTGTGCACCCTGGGTCCTGCAACTGCAACCGACGAGCGCGTGCGTGAGTTGGTAGAGAGTGGCATGGATGTGGCCCGGCTGAACTTCAGCCACGGCAAACACGAAGACCACCGAGAAATGTACGACCGCGTGCGCAAGGCCTCCGACACCACCGGACATGCGGTGGGCATCCTCGCCGACCTGCAGGGACCGAAGATCCGGTTGGGGACGTTCGCCGACGGACCGGTGCAGTGGCCCGCGGGCAAGCAGGTCCGCATCACCGTCGATGACTGCGAAGGCACCGCCGAACGCGTGTCGACCACCTACAAGCAACTGGCCGTCGACGCCCGCCCAGGCGACCGACTGCTCGTCGACGACGGCAAGGTGGGGCTGACCGTCACCGACATCGACCAGAACGACGTCATCTGCACGGTCACCGAAGGCGGACCCGTCAGCAACAACAAAGGCGTCTCCCTCCCGGGGATGAACGTCTCGGTGCCGGCGATGTCCGACAAGGACGAAGCCGACCTCGAGTTCGCCCTGAGGCTCGGAGTCGACCTGATCGCCCTGTCGTTCGTGCGGTCGCCGGCCGACATCGAACTCGTCCACACGATCATGGATCGCGTTGGCCGCCGGGTTCCAGTCATCGCGAAGCTGGAAAAGCCCGAGGCCATCGACAACCTCGAAGCCGTGATCCTGGCGTTCGACGCAGTGATGGTCGCCCGCGGTGACCTCGGCGTCGAGCTGCCCCTCGAAGAGGTCCCCCTGGTGCAGAAACGGGCCATCCAGATGGCCCGCGAGAACGCCAAGCCGGTGATCGTCGCCACCCAGATGCTCGAGTCGATGATCGAGAACTCGCGACCCACCCGCGCCGAGGCGTCAGACGTGGCCAACGCGGTACTCGACGGCGCCGACGCTGTCATGCTCTCCGGTGAGACCTCGGTCGGCAAGTACGTCATGGAAACCGTCCAGACCATGGCCCGCATCGTGAAGGCAGTGGAAAGCGGACCCCGCGACGTCCCACCGCTCTCACACGTCCCACGCACCAAACGCGGCATCATCTCCTACGCCGCCCGCGACATCGGCGAACGCCTCGACGCCAAAGCCCTCGTCGCGTTCACCCAGTCCGGCGACACGGTCCGCAGGCTTGCGCGCCTGCACACCCGACTGCCGCTGCTCGCGTTCACCCCGCTGCCCGAGGTGCGCAGTCAACTTGCAATGAGCTGGGGCACAGAGACATTCATTGTCCCGCGCGTCGACTCCACCGACGCCATGATCCGCCAGGTCGACCAGTCACTCCTGGAAATCGGACGCCTCAAGGTCGGCGACCAGGTGGTCATCGTCGCCGGAGCCCCTCCCGGCACCGTCGGCACCACCAACCTGATCCATGTGCACAGGATCGGTGAAGACGACCATTGAGTTTGGCTCGCTCCGCTCGCTTTGTCGGTGTGGCCACCGGGCGGTTGTTCTTCCCTTCTCCTCACATCGCTGCGCTCGTTCGTCGGCAGTCCAGAACAACCGCGGCCACACCTCCCGGGTCGAATCGGTCGCTGTGCCCCCTCGCAACTAATGAGTGAGCGAGCGAAGCGAGTGATTGTCGCGGGTGGCCCCGCGTGCTCTGGACAGAGGAGCGAGGGAGCGCAGCGACTGAGTCGACGAAGGAAGAGCGCGTGACCCGGGCCACCAGCCCGCGAGCGGAGCGAGCCAAACCAGCACAGCGCGCGACTGAGGCCGGTCGCCCCGCGAGCGGAGCGAGCCATCAGGCACAGCTAGCATTCGTCCTGTGACTGATGCCCCCGGCTCGACGTCCGACCTGAACAAACTGCTGGCGCTCTTCGATCTGGAGGAACGCGAGACCGACGTCTTCATCGGCGTCCACCCCGCTGAGGTGGGGCCGCGCACATTCGGGGGTCAGCTGCTCGGGCAAGGTGTGGTGGCTGCCGGGCGCAGTGTTCCGCGGCCCACGCCCGTGCATGCGCTGCATGCGCATTTCATCCGGGGCGGCGACGTGACCAAACCGCTGGAATACCACGTCACCCGTCTGCGAGACGGAAAACCGTTCGCCAATCGTCTGGTCACCGCTGTGCAGGACGGCGAAGAAATCCTGTCCATGCTGGTGGCCTTCCAGGACAACAAGGCCGGCCTGGAGCATTCGGTTCAGATCCCCGAGGTGCCGTACCCCGAGGACCTGCCCACCCTCGGTGAACACTTCAAGGGGTTCGAAGATCGCATCGCCATGTTCGTGAATGCGTTGCATCCCATCGACATTCGCTTTGCCAACGACCCCACGTGGAAAGTGCGCGAATCAGGCGACACCCTGGAACACAACCGGGTGTGGATGCGCACCGACGGCCAGATGCCCGACGACCCGCTCCTGCACATCGCTGCACTCTGCTACGCCTCGGACACCACAGTGCTCGATTCGATCCTGACAACGCACGGGTTGTCCTGGGGGATCGACCGGTTGTTCGCAGCCACCGTCAATCATTCGATGTGGTTCCACCGCGAGTTCCGATTTGATGACTGGTTGCTGTACGCAAGTGAGTCGCCGGTCGCGGCCGGCTCGCGAGGGCTGGCGTCGGGACGGTTCTTCACCCGCGAGGGACTGCTGGCGACGACCGTGGTCCAAGAAGCCCTCATCAAGTACTTCCCGCCACGCGGCTGACCCGGCGCGCCGATGAGGCAGACTTGAGCCATGTATCCCGCGCAGCAGACGCCTCAGTATTGGCTGGCGCCAGGACCTGATCTGCCGCCCCGCACATGGCAACGGCGCACTCGGACACCGATCATCATCGCCAGTTCCGTCGTCGGTGTTGTGCTCGCCGTCATCGCTCTCGGTGCCATGGCCTGGGGTGTGCAGGGCCGCGACTTCACCGCCGAAGGCGAAGTTGTCCTCACCGGCGGCCAATATGCAGTGTCATCCTCTGACATCTGCGGTGGCACAAACGAATTCGAAGACCTCAAGGTCGGTGCGCGAGTTCGCGTCCTCGACGAGGAGCTGACCATTCTCGAAGAAGGCACACTCGGTGCACCCGAACTCTCCGACAACCGATGCCGCCTCGGATTCGCGATCTCCGGGGTACCGGAGGGCCGCGGCCGCTACGTCGTCGAGATCGGGACAACCGTCCGGCACGAGGCGAGTGAGGGTGTGCTCGAACGCGGCATCACGTTCGAGTTCTGAGCGGAAGACTCAGAGCTCCCGGTCCACGAACTCCGGGGTTGTGCGCTTCATGCCGGCTTTACGGGCAATGGCGTGGTTCTTGCCGCGCAGCAGCCGCAGTTGCAGTACCTGCTCCACCGGGAACGAGAACCGGGGAGAGCGCGACCACGTCTTCTCGAGCAACGATTTTGTTGACGCCACCGAATCGGGGGAGCGGGACGCGATCTTCTCGATCAATGCCATTGCCTCGGCCATCGGATCCTCGGCCACGCCGGTGACGAGTCCGATCTCCTGGGCATGGTCGGCAGAGAACATCTCGCCGGTCATCGTCAGTCGCTTGGCGACGTCGATGTTGGTGAGCTGAGCCAACGCGGCCGATGCCGACATGTCGGGGATCAATCCCCATTTGGCCTCCAAGACGGAGAAGTCGGCGTCAGGCGTGGCGAACCGGAAGTCGGCTCCCATCGCAATCTGCAGTCCGCCGCCGTAGCAATGGCCATGCACCACAGCGATGACGGGGACAGGTACCCGCCGCCACTCCCATGCGGGGTCCTGAAAACCGTTGGAGCCCTTCACAAGGTTCGGGATGAAGTTCCGGTAGATGCTCTTCTCTTTGCCCTGGAGGCTGGCGAAATCAAGTCCGGCGCTGAAGGATTTGCCCGCGCCGCTGATGATGACGGCGCGCAGGGTGCGGTCCTTGGCCGCCTGCCGGGCCGCTCTGGTGAGCCCGGCGAGCAACGGCAAGGTGAGTCCGTTGTGCTTGTCGGGCCGATTGAGCTGTACATGCGCGATGGGACCGAAAGGTGTCTTCTCCACCCGGTAGGTCACCGAATCGTCAGCCGCGGGGCGTGTCTCAGGGTCCGCGGCAATCGCCAGAGATGCGGGTCGTGAGGTGGCATCGGTCGAGGACATTCGGATCTCCTTCGGTGCGTATTCGGTTCGAGGGTACGCCCGAGGCCGTGACCCGATGGACCGGCATCAACCCCTCCGGAGCTGTCAGTGGTGGGCGGGCTCACACTGCCGCAGCGCCGTGACCTGCGTCCTCGTCGGGTCCCGAACTCGTATCGCGCTCGTCGAGAATGAAAAAGGCAAGAGTGACGGCAAGAAAGCCGGCGGGCAGCCAGGCGGCGTGCACGCCCATCCACTCCGTCGCGAACGCGCCGACCGCAGCGCCCAGGAAGAACGAACCGATGACTTTGGAGTAGACGGCAAGCGCGCGCTTGGACGTCTCCGATCTTGTGGTAAGGACGCCGTACGCCGACTCGACGGTGCGCATCATGTTCCCGGTGGTCGCGACCACCATGTAGTTGAGGTCGCCGATCGAGCGGAACAGCTCGATCTGCATCGCGGCCATGAAGGAGATCGGCACCGTGACGTACATGTGGGGGACCGTCTCGGGAACGAATCCGATGGCGGCCAACGAGAGGGCCTGGATGCCCATCGTCCATCGGATCGGATGGGCCACCACCGAGTCGAGACGCCCGGTCTTGATGTGGGTGGAGAGCGTGACACCCAGCAAGAACGCGACGATCGGCCAGATCCGGGCCACAGCGTCGGCGTAGTGCTGTTCGGAAAGGTTGATGAAGAAGAAGATGACGTTCCCCGTCTGCACATTGGCGAACACGCCGCCGCGAACGAGGAATGTGTACGAGTCCAGAAAGCCACTGGCGCAAGTGACGAGCAGCGCGAACCGCAGCGTTGTCGTCGTGGTCGTCGGCATTGTTCTCCCACCCGGAATCGTTTGTCCGAGGTGATGTTACGGCCGAGACCCGCTCTCCGGGTGCCAAGCGGCGCGGGCAGGGGGTCGGAGGTGCTGCGTCGTGGTCGCCCCATTTCAGGTGGATGTCGGCTGTCCGATTTGTCGGGTCATCGGCGAATCGCCTTCGGGAGTGGCGCGGCAGCGCTAGATTCTGATCACAGCCGTGTTCATGATGCGTCGCGACCAACCGCCGGGAGAACTGATGAGCGAGAACACCACCGACGTCGTCTTTCACCACGCTTCGGGAGTCGCCGTGCACACCACGGCCGAAGCGTTTCAGCAGACCGCCAAGATGCATCCCGATCGCGTCGCGTTGCGAACACCGGGCGGAATCCAGGAGATCACCTGGCGTGAGTACGCGCGCCGGGTCGAGGCGATCGCGCGAGGCCTCGTGCGTCTCGGCGTCAGCCGTGGCGACACCGTCGGCCTGATGTTGACCAATCGCCCCGAATTCCACCTCGTCGACACCGCGATCGTTCACCTGGGAGCGATCCCGTTCTCGGTGTACAACACCAGCGCACCCGAGCAGCTCGAGTACCTGTTCACCGACGCCGCCAACAAGATCGTGATCACCGAGCAGGTGTTCATGCCCGTCATCAAACAATCCGGCGTGGCGCTCGAGCACATCATCACCGTCGACGGTCCGGCTGACGGGGTCATCGAACTCAAAGACGTGGAAGCCCAGGGCGACGAGGAGTTCGATTTCGAAGCTTGCTGGCGGGCAGTGAAATCCGATGACCTGGTCACGTTGATCTACACCTCGGGAACCACGGGACCTCCGAAGGGCGTGGAGATCACGCACAGCAACGTGATCGCCGCGGCGGAGTCGGTGGCCGACGAACTGCAGTTCGGATTCGACGACCGGATCATCTCCTACCTGCCGGCCGCACACATCGCCGATCGGGTGTCATCTCACGGTGCCAGCCAGATGCGTGGAATCCAGATCACCTCGGTGGCCGATCCGCGCGAGTTCGCTTCAGCGCTGCCCGATGTGCGGCCGACCGTCTTCTTCGGGGTTCCCCGTGTGTGGCAGAAGGTGAAGGCCGGCATCGAAGGCAAGCTGGCCGAAGAGACGAGCCCGGTGAAGAAGAAGCTTGCGGGCTGGGCGCTCGACGTGGGCCGGCGAGCAGCCAAGGCCGACTTGGCGGGCACGCCGAGGGGCAGGGCCCTCTCTGCTCAGCACCGCGTGGCAGACACCCTCGTGCTGTCGAAAGTCCGTGCGGCGCTGGGACTCGACGAACTGAAGGTTGCCATCTCGGGTGCGGCGTCCATTCCGGCCGAGGTGATCGAGTTCTTCGTCGGGATCGGCATTCCCGTCATCGAGGTGTGGGGTCTGTCTGAGACGACCGGCGCTGCGACGAAGACGACCACGGACAATCTGAAGGTCGGCACGGTCGGCAAACCCGTGGACGGTGTGGAGATCAAACTGGCCGACGACGGCGAAGTGCTGGTCCGAGCTCCGATGGTCATGCGCGGTTACCGCAACAAGCCGGAGAAGACGGCAGAGGCGATCGATGCCGATGGCTGGTTCGCCACCGGCGATGTGGGCAAGATCGACGACGAGGGAAACCTGACAATCGTCGACCGCAAGAAGGAACTCATCATCAATGAGTCCGGCAAGAACATGGCACCGAGCACGATCGAGAACGCGGTGAAAGCGTCCTCGTCGCTGATCAGCCAGGTGGTCGCGATCGGCGACAACAAGCCGTACATCAGTGCCTTGGTGGTCCTTGATCCCGACGTCGCGACGTTGCGTGCAAAAGCTCTGGGTGTCCCCGAGGCGCAGATCGCGGATCTTGCCGAGAACCCCGAGATCATCGAAGAGGTCACGCTGGCGGTGAAGGCAGGCAACTCGAAGTTGTCGCGGGTGGAGCAGGTCAAACGGTTCGCGATCGTGCCATCTGCCTGGGACCCGGGCGGCGACGAACTGACTCCGACGATGAAATTGCGGCGCAAGCCGATCGCCGGCAAGTACGCCGACACCATCGTCGATCTCTACTCGAACCCGCCGGGTGCCGGAGTCATCGACCTCGGGTGACTGCGCGCGGTCTCATCGCGCAGGCGATGATGGTGCAGTGACTGCAGCAGTGATCTTCGACATGGACGGTGTGCTCATCGATTCCGAGCCCATCTGGGAACAGGTGCGCCGGGACGTGGTGGCCGAACACGGCGGTATGTGGCTCGACGAGGCGCAGACCGCACTGATGGGCATGAGCACTCCGGAGTGGGCGAAGTACATGAGTGAGGACCTCGGTGTGGGCAAGCCACCGAAGGAGGTGGCGCAGATCGTGATCAACAAGATGGTCGAGCGGTATGTAGACCATCTGCCGGTGTTACCGGGCGCCGATGACGCAGTGCGACGGTGTGCCGGGCGGTGGCCATTGGGGCTGGCCAGCTCGTCGCCCCGGCAACTCATCGATGCTGTCCTGCGGTCGGCGGGATGGACCGATCTTTTTGCGGTGACCGTGTCCACCGAGGAGCTCAGCCGGGGTAAACCCGCGCCCGACGTCTATCTCTCGGCGGCGCGGGAATTGGGGTTCGAGCCCGCAGAGTGTGTTGCGGTGGAGGATTCGTCGAACGGGATGCGGTCGGCGACCGCCGCCGGACTGGTGCTCGTCGCTGCGCCCCGGCCGGAATACCCGCCGGCCCAGGACGCCATCGCAGGGGCAGCGGTTGTGCTCGACGATCTCGACGGGCTCACCGAGGACCGCGTCGCCGCACTGGCGTGAAGGCGCCACGGGCGCGTCGACTGCACTGACCACTCTGTGATGTGGTTGATACGCACGATTGGGTACCCGTCTGAGGTTCGACTCCTCCACCAGAACAGTCGAGTCCATACCGAATGGAAGGCAGCATGAGCGATTCACCTCCGAACGAGCAGCCTGGCAGCACCAACGAGCCGGGCAAAACCGTCGACGATCTGGAAGAGAAGATCAGTCAGGAACACGCAGACTCAGGCAAAGCAGGGCCACCCATCACCGAGAGCGACCCCGGTGACAGCGGCGATTCGGATCCGAGTGGCTCGGATCCGAGTGGTGACACCAGCACCGCGCAGGGGTCGGCTACCGGCGAACCACCGGACTGACAACCCGGAAAACCCGCCCGATCATTCACGATTCGGCTTTGCGTCGACGATCGGACGGGTTTTTCTCACGGAGTCACAACAAGGCGGGGGCCAGCCGACGCCACTGCTCCCTTGGGTACACCTTGGGGTCGGTGTCGAGTACTTGCACACAGACGTGGTCGGCACCGGCGGCAAGGTGCTCCTGCACCCGGGCGGCGATGGCGGCTTCGTCGCCCCACGCGATGATGGCGTCGAACAACCGGTCGCTGACCGATGTCAGATCGTCTTCGGTGAAACCCGATCGCAGCAGATTGTTCGCGTAGTTCGGCAGCCCGAGGTAGTTGCGCAGCCACTCGGTTCCGATCGAGCGGGCGTGGTCGGCGTCCGTGGTCAGGATGGCGGTCTGCTCCGGGAGCAGTAGCGGGCCGGTGCCCAGGGACTCGCGCGCTCGGGCGGTGAAGTCGGGTGTGACCAGGTACGGGTGTGATCCATTCGCGCGAGTTGCGGACAAGTGCAACATCTTTGGTCCCAGCGCGGCGAGGACGCGGGCGTCGACGGGGACTGGCTGTTCGGTCGCGTCCAGAGCCTCGAGGTACGCCTTGGTCGCAGCCAGCGGCTTCTTGTATCGGCCGGGGTCGCCCGCGTCGATCAGCGGAGCGTGACTCACGCCGATTCCGAGCAACAAACGCTCTCCGTGAGCAGAGACCAGCGACTGGTATTTCGCGGCGACGTCCACCGGTTCGTGCATCCACAAGTTGAGGATGCCCGTTGCGATTACGGCTTTGCTCGTGGCTCCGAGAAGATTCTCCACGGCGTCGAACAGCGGACCCCCGACGTCAGGGATCCACAGTGCGGTGTATCCCAGGTCCTCCAGTTCGGCGGCAGCTTCTGCGGATTCAACGGCATCGCCATAGCGCAACTGCGAACTCCATACGCCTACACCTGCGAGTTGCATGGTCATCTCCTCGGTGACGCGCGAGGGCGTCGTCGGCGCTCATGAGCGCGTGGTGTGATTCGAGATCTGCTGTTGACGATGCTAGTCGATCGCTTGTTCCGTGCGGGCGGTCGCTGCGGAGAACTGTGCGAGCGCACGTGAGTAGACAACGTCATGCATCGCCGAAATGCGCTGCCGCTCAATTCCTCTCGAGGCTCTGCTGGCTGCCGGTGTGCTCTCTCGTTCGGCGTGTGTGGCCCTCAAGGCCTCGGTCAGGCTGGTGGGATCGAATCTGCCCAATCCGAAACCGTATGTTCGACATGGCTTTTGATCGGCGAAGTAGCCGCAGTCTGGAGCGATCACCGCGGTCCCCACGTCGTAGCAAGCTTCCAGCCATCCCGAATGTGTTCCGAATCGGTAGGGGAGCACACTGACATCGATTTCGGTCAGGTACTGCCAGAGTTCGTTGTCGTCGAACCGGTCATGAATCCTCAGGTCCACACCGTGCCCGGTTGCGTAGTCGGTAATGATCGCGGCGAGGTCGGCCGTCCGTTGATCGCCACCGGGGTCGAAGACGTGGGAGTCCAAGTCCACCCGCACACGCGTGTCAGGGAGACCCGCCGCCGAGGTCACGATGGCGTCGAGTACGGCAAGCGGGTCGAGGTTGGCCCGCAGGCTCTTCGCGTGGACACCGATCACAAGATCACATCTGTGATCACGAGGCCGGCCGATCAGGCCGAGAGGTGCGACATGCGGGTGGGGGATGACAGTGGCCTCGACGCCCCAGCGCTGGACGATCTCCGTGGCCGCGCCGGGAGTCAGGGTGATGACCTCGTCGGCGCCGCGCACCAGGACTTTTAACTGTTTGAGGTGGAGCGTGTTGTCCGGGAAGTGGGGGTTGTGCAGGTCGTGGGCGGTGAACACCAGCGGTTTGTTGTGATGGTGGAGTAGGTCGACGACCTGGTGGAGCTGGCCGGGGGAGATGGAATCGAATCCGAAGTGCAGATGTAGCACGTCGAAATCATCGATGTGGTCGCTCAACCAGGCGGGCTCGAGCCACCGCGGTGGCCACCAGCGATCATTGGAGTCGGCGCCCTCAGGCACCGGGTCGGGAAGCCGTCTCACCTGCGATTCGTCGGCGTCGAGGTGGGCTACATAGCGGTGGCCGGTGGGCACCGAGGCGACGGTGATCAAGTCGATGATTCCTTCGTGCGCAATTCGGATACCCGGAGATGTGGCGACCCCGCCCGGCTGTTCGAGAGGAGATGCGTCCTGACATCAACGTACTATCGCGGCGCCCAGCCGATATGCAGGGTCCGACGACGGTGAGCAGAAGGGCAGAAGTGGACGGACGTACCCGGCACTATGGAGAGTTCTACGGTGTTGCCGACACCGCGACGACGGACGATCGCCAAATACTGGTCGTGTGGGGCAACTGTCAGGCCGAGGCACTGCGCATCGTCCTGTCGGGTTCGCCCGAACTTCCTTACCGTACGGTCCGAGTTCCCCCTGTCCACGAATTGGAGGCCTCCGACATCCTGCAGGTGGAAGATCTGATCCGTCAGGCCGCTGTCATCGTGTCGCAGCCGGTGCGCGAGGGATACCGGGGCCTGCCCATCGGCGGTCCCGATCTGGCAGAGATGGCACCGTCGGCGCGGCGCATCGTGTGGCCGGTGATCCGCTACGGCGGGCTGTTCCCGTTCCAGGTCATCGTGAGGCACCCGGCAAGCCCGGCTGCGGTGCCGGCGGCCGTTCCCTACCACGATCTCAGGACTGTTCTTGCGGCCCGTGACGGACGAGAGTCCTTCGAGGACTGGGACGTCGAGGTCACGCCGGAACGTGTTCGTGAAGCGGCGCAGTGGAGTGTCGCTCAGCTGTCGGCTCGTGAGAGCCGGCATTGCGACGTCTCGATCTCCGATGCCCTGCTCGACCTGGGGGCAGACGCTGCGCACACGATCAATCATCCCGGCAACAGGACGCTGATGGTCCTCGGACAGCGGATACTCGACGCACTCGGTGCACCTGCGCCGTCCGCGCCGGATCGCGAGTTGCTCGGAAACACCCGGGCTCCGCTGGAACAACGTGTCATCGAGGCATTGGGTGTGCAGGCTGCCGCTCGGCGCTCGTGGTCGGTGGATGGGGCGCCGGTGAGCGAAGAGGATGTACACAAACGCCAAATGCTCTGGTACGCCGACCATCCGGAGTACATCGACGCGGCCCTGGAACGGTACCGGGAGCTGGTCTCGATATTGGGTCTGTCATGACGGGACCGATCGGTCACCTCGCCGTCGGGCCTCGATCGCATGGTGTTGTCCGCTACGCGCATTCGGTCTTCGATGCTGCGATAGCCGAGGGTGCCGACCATCGGCTTCACCACCTGGATGGCCCGTTTGTCGACGACCCGACCACTGATGTCGGAGGCGTGTTGGACGACTGCGCGCTTGTGCATCTGCACGTGACAGACCGTCTGTTCGGACGTACGCCGGCCGAAGCCCGCGGCACGGTCTTGTCGATGATCGAGGATTTGAGTCGGCCCGTGTCGGTGACCCTGCACGACCTTCCTCAGCCATCGGACGGACAGGCCATGCCTGCCCGGGTGGAGTTCTACCGGTCGGTGGCGCGAGCTGCCTCAGGGGTGATCGTGTCGAGCCGCCATGAAGCGAAACTGTTCGCCGACTTCATCGACCGAGACATCGTGGTCGAGGTAGTGCCGCTCATGTTCGACGATGTTCGTGTCGAAAAGCCGGTTCCAACAGCAAGATTGACGGTCGGAGTCCTCGGTTTTCTCTACCCGGGTAAGGGGCATGCGGAAACCCTGGAAGCGATGTCGGGGCTTGATCCGTCCGTCGGCTTCGTTGCCCTCGGTCGTCCGTCACCGGGCCATCAACACATCACCGATGAACTCGAGGCGATGGCGGCGGACATGGGTCGACCGTGCGAGATCACCGGCTTCCTGTCCGATGACGAACTACGCAGGCGAGCAGCCGAGATCACCGTGCCGGTGGCCTATCACCGGCACATGTCCGCATCCGGCTCCATCAACTCATGGATTTCGGCGGGCCGCCGGCCACTGGTACCGCGGACCGCGTACACCGAGGAGATCGCGACACGGTCACCCGGTGTGGTCGCCTTGCACGCCGACGACACCAACTCGCTGCGCGTCGCGATCCATCGTGCCCTCGCCGATCCTGGGAGCACCTGGATCGATTCGTCGGCAAAGCCGATGCCGACGCCCGCAGACGTGGCAACGACGTACGAGCGGCTACTGCGGCGGTGGAGTGCGTGAGCGCGATTCCTCTCGACGACGGACGCATGATCCTGCCGGGCAACCGGTGGGACCTCGTCGAGAACTCGCCGGATAGGCCGTTGGTGAGCGTTGTCATCCCGTACTACAACCAGCAACGACAGCTGAACCTCGTGCTGAAAGCGTTGACGGCGCAGACATATCCGGCGAATCGGATGGAGGTGGTGGTCGCCGACGACGGGTCCGCGCAGACTCCCGATGTCGGCGAGTGGACCTCAAAGTTGTCGGTGACGGTGGTCAGCCAGGAGGACAAAGGGTTTCGTGCGGCGGCGGCTCGCAACCTTGGCGCGTCGTCGTCCACGGGGTCGATCTTGTGCTTCCTCGATGCCGATACCGTGCCCACACCCGACTACATCCGCCAGGCCGTCCGATTGCCCGCGGTGGCCCCGGACACCATCGTCGTCGGAAGGCGTAAGCACGCGGACCTCGCGCAGGTCACCGCGGACTCGGTCGTCAGCTGGTTGTCGGACAACGCACACACGGAACAAACGCACCAGCACGAACCGCACTGGTTGGTGGATGGATACGACCGCACTCTCAATCTTCTCACGCCCGGCTGGGATGGCTACAAATACATGCTCAGTGCCGTGATGACATGCAGCCGTACTCTTTTCGAGGACATCGGGGGTTTCGACGAGTCGTTTGTGCAGTACGGGGGAGAGGACTGGGAACTGGCGAACCGGGCCTTCATGATGGGCGCGGTATTTGCGCACGAGCCCGCCGCGGTGGCCTGGCACGACGGGCCTGACTGGGCGGAGCGGTCGGTGTCGGACCGTGCGGCGGAAAAGAACGCCGAAGCACTGGCCCTGGTGCCGTTGCTCACCGATCCCGCCGCCAGAGCCAGTGGTCTGCGGTACCTGATTCCGGACGTGGCAGTGTTGGTCTCGACCGATGGCCATACCGCGCCGTCGTTGTTGCTCACCGTGTCCAGCGTGCTCAGAGGGGTCGACGCTGCAGTGTGGTTGACCGGACTCGACGCCGACAACCTACTGCGCGAACTGGGTATTCATGACTCCCGTGTTCGTCTCGGTGAGCCGGACGCGGCGGTGCTGTCCCGGTGCCGGTTCGTCGTCGAGGTGACCGGCCGCGTCGTCTTCTCGGCAGACAGCATCGCTCGCCTCACCGCTGAGGTGGCGCCCGGTGCGGCCGGGCAGGTGAATGTCGAATTCGGTTCGGGGTCCACGGCGTTGGTGACGATGTGGTCGTCGCGTGCACTACACAGGTCGCGACGATGGTCGGAAGAGGTAGGGCTGACCACTCGGGAATTGATCGAGATGTTATTCGGTGTCCGGCATGTCGAGTCCGATGATGTCGGAATCGTTGTCGCCGAGGATGACCCGTCGTTGAGCTGGTAGCCCTGCGGTCACGGTAGCAAAATCACCTTGCCTGCGGCGTGACCGTCTTGGAGGTATCGGTGGGCCTCGGCTGCGTGGTCGAGCTGGTAGGTACGGTCGATCTCGACCCGGAGGCGGCCGTCGCCGGCCAACCTTGCCAGCTCACTGCGTGCGGCATCACGGATGGCGGTGCCTGGGTCCGCGCCCGGTCCGTTACCGAGGAGTCTGATCCCGGTCCCGTCGGTTTTTCCGAAGCCGGCGATGGTCGCGATGCGGCTTTGATCCGAGACCAACTCGAGGGATACCGATATTGCTTCGTCCGTGCCCACGGTGTCGACGGCGACGTCGACGCCTTCCGGTGCGAGGGAGCGGACGCGGTCGGCCAGGCCCGGCCCGTAAAGGACAGGCACAGCACCCAATTCGGTCAGAACCCCGTGTCTACGGTGGCTGGCGGTGGCGATCACCGTGGATCCACGCTGCACGGCCAGTTGCACGGCGCTGAGCCCAACACCGCCGGCGCCACCGTGGATGAGTACCGTTTCGCCCGCCACAGGGTGAACGGTGTCGAGTAGATGAACTGCGGTCGCGCCCACGAGCATCAGACCTGCCGCCTGTTCGAATGAGATCGTGGCGGGCTTGGTCACCACGTTCGAGGCCGAGGTCAGCACCTGCTCTGCATAGCCACCTTTGACCCGGAAGGCGATCACCTCGTCGCCGACGGACAGTGGACCTGAGATGCCCGCAGCATCGGGACCGATGGCCGCGACGACGCCCGACACCTCCATGCCCAAATGCAAGGGAAGCTTGCTCGGGTCGGTACCGAAGGCGCCGCTGTAGAGCTTGAGGTCGACGGGGTTGACGCCCGCCGCCTTGACGTTGATCAACACTTCTCCCGGACCCGGCGTCCCGAGGTCGAGGTCTTTTACCTGGAGGACTTCCGGACCGCCATACGCGCTCGCGACTACTGCCTTTGCCATGAGCGCCATCGTAGATTCAGGATCGGGTTCCGCAAGCGGCGACAACCGTCGGCCCGCCAAAGGAGTTTGGCCGCTACGGCATTTTTCACGCCCGTCGGGCTCAGGGCGACTGGTACGGCTGCTCAACCCTCGGTGGTGGCGATGTGTTCAGTTACCCGAGTCAGGGTGGCGCGAAGGCGGTCCGCCGCGGCGATTGCGGCGAGCGCAGTGCGCTGTGACGGGTGGGGTGTGGACACCAGGCGATAAAGGCCCGGCAACTCACCCGCCCACAACGCGCGGGTGAGTCCGTGCAACGCGGGTCTACCTACGGTCACAACGATCTCAAGCGCGGGGAGCTGGGCGAGCACAGCGATCAACATGGGTCGTGCGGCATCGATGTCGGCGACAGTGGGTGCCCGAGTGGGCAACACCCAAGGAACGACGTTCCACTTGACACATGCAGAACGGGCCAAACCAACCTCAGTCATCACCAAACGCATGGTGCGGTTCGAGCGATCGGCGTTGTCCAACGAGCAAAACGCTGCCGCGCCCATTTCAGCAGTGGCGGGGGCAGGTGATTCCATCAAGATCAGAACTCTCGCCGCTGTTCCCGCGTCATCGGGATCGAACCACGGGACTACTGGACTGCCGGGGCCGTCGCGCCACTGCCTCACCATTGCGTTCAACGTCGCAACATGGGGGTGTTCGAGGCGCGCGCTCTTTGACTCGAACCGGGGCGAAGAGTGGGAAGCAGCCATGCCACCATCATGGCTTGCGGAAAACCGGCGTGGCCGTGCCAAGAATTGGCCCGCCCGAGCTGTGGGCGGATCGGGTGACTCAGTGACGAGTGGACGGCAGGCGGAAGCTCATTCGTAGCCGTGGGTTTGGACGGGGATATCCTGCGCTAAATCCAATTAGCGCAGGATGAATGCGTAACAGGCGCGTCCGTTGTTTGGTGGCGCGTGGGTGCATTGTCCGTCTTGGGGTGGTCAATCTCGTATCGAGTGGCGGGTGCCTGAGACAGTCTTGGCCGACGCCGGTGCCCGACAGGTCGCCGCCTTGACAAGATGTCATACACATCGCCAATGCGATCTACACACCGACGGCGGTGTGTACCGCTACCTGCGGGGCCGGTCATGCCCGTCTGTCAGCCCGATGTAAGCAGGCGACAGCGCGTGACAGGCTGATGTAAGTACCAGCTCCTAGCGTCAGGTCCAACATGACCCGGCCTAGGAGATTCGCGTGAACCCCACCAAAACCATTGCGACTGCGGCACCCTCGCGCACGTACACATCCCTCGCTGCGGCGTGGATCCCGCTTGCCGCGCTGTGCTTGGCGTTCTTCGTCGAAATGGTCGACAACACACTGCTGTCGATCGCGCTGCCGACCATCGGTCGTGACCTCGGCGGCGGCACCACAGCGCTGCAATGGGTGCCGGCGCCTACTCGTTGACCTTCGGGGGCCTACTGCTGACCGCCGGATCGGTCGCCGACAGATTCGGCCGACGAAGGGTTTTGCTGATCGGGCTCGCCGTGTTCGGCGCGTTGAGCTTGCTCGTCCTGGCCGTGAGCTCCACGGGCGAACTCATTGCGCTGCGCGCCGCGTTAGGCGTTGCCGCGGCCGCGATGGCCCCCATCACGAACTCGCTGGTGTTCCGCCTGTTCGACGACAAGACGCTGCGTATGCGTGCCATGACGGTGATGATCGTCGTCGGGATGTCCGGGTTCGTTCTCGGCCCAGTGCTCGGCGAAACCGTGTTGACCCATTTCCGATGGGAATGGTTGCTCGTCGCCAATGCGCCGATCGCACTGCTCGCCGGCATCGGCGTTTGGCTCGGGGTTTCGGCCGACCGGCGCCAGGACTTGACGAACGACCCGCTCGACCTGCCCGGTGCCGTCCTGAGTATCGCGACGATCGGTCTTGCCTGCTGGGCGCTGACCAGCGGTGTCGACCACGGCTGGCTCTCCGCGCTCACGGTGATTTCGGTTCTCGGCGCAGCCGCCGCCGGCGTCGCCTTCATCTGGCACGAACGTCGCAGTGCCTCACCCATGCTTGATCTCCGACTGTTCTCGGTCGGCACCGTCAGAGGCGCCGCCATTGCCCAGATCGGGACGTCGATCGCGATGGCCAGCGTGATGTTCGGGCTCATCCTGCATTTCCAGTACGCCTATGGCTGGAGCCCGATGAAGGCCGGCCTCGCGAACTTGCCGATCATCGTGACAATGATTGCGGCAACACCGCTTTCGGAGTGGCTCGGCGCCCGATTCGGCCACCGGATCGCGTGCCTCATCGGCGCCCTCTGTCTTGGCGGGTCCCTGGCTGGTCTCTCGTGGGGCGTCGAGCACGGGTATGCCGCCATCGCTGCCTGCATGGTTGTGATGACAATTGGACTACGCACGGTGATGACGATCTGCGCTGTCGCCCTCGTCGAGGCGATGCCGGCCAACCGCACCTCGATAGGCACAGCCCTGAACGACACCGCGCAAGAAGTCGGCACCAGTGTCGGTACCGCGCTGGTCGGAACTCTCATCGCGGCCCTGGTCACAACCCAACTGCCCGTTTTTCCTTGGACCAGCAGCCTCATGGGCTCCTTCTTCCATGGTGAGCGGATCACGTATGGAGTGCTCGCTGTCGTCGTCGGGCTGATCGCTGCGGGCGGCGCGCTCATGCTCACCAACTCACGCGCCACCGACGGCGCCGATCACTGACACCAGCGCTTGACTCGGTTATCCGTGATGTCATACCCCGACACCGGGATTGCCTTGATCGAAGCCAGGTGTGCCGAACTCGACCGCAACGCATAGACACTTGCGCCCATCGTTTTGGGCGACGTGTGCACGAGCACCAGTGGTCCTGGTAGATCATCGGCATCATTCGTGATGACGGATTTGTGACGTCGGCGCTCTGGGGGGTGCCCGACCGCATGTAGTGATGCAGGCTGGTGCCATGAGCTCTTATGCGCGTCCCAGCATCGGTGTGATCGGCGGTACAGGCTTCTATTCGTTTTTCAGTGCCGGAGCCGAGCAGGTCGAAGTACAGACCCCGTATGGCAAGCCGAGTGCCGCGATCACTATCGGCGACGTCGGTGGAGTGTCGGTGGCGTTCTTGCCCCGGCACGGAATGACACATGAGTTCGCACCCCACACCGTTCCTTACCGCGCGAATGCGTGGGCTTTGCGGTCGGTGGGGGTGAGGCAGGTGTTTGCCCCGTGCGCGGTCGGTGGGTTGAGCACTGAGCTTGCACCGGGCACGATGGTCATTCCTGACCAGCTCGTGGACCGCACGACCAGTCGTGCTCAATCGTTCTTCGACGGCTCGGCCATCCACGTCGGATTCGCCGACCCGTACTGTCCGACGTTGCGCCGCGTCGCCGGGAGCGCCGCACCGGAGGCCGTCGTCGAGGGAACGATGGTGGTCGTGGAAGGGCCGAGGTTCTCGACCCGTGCGGAAAGCCAGTGGTATGCCCGGCAGGGTTGGTCACTGGTGAACATGACCGGACATCCCGAGGCAGTCTTGGCCCGCGAGCTGAAAATGTGTTACGCCGCCATCGCTTTGGTCACCGACACCGATGCCGGCTTGGTGGAAGGGGAGGGCGTCACCACCTCTGAGGTGTTCGCGGTCTTCGAACGCGGACTCGAGCGTCTGCGCGAAGTTCTCGTTGCGGCGATCGCCGGGGCCGCGTCGCAACCTGAATGTTCCTGTGCAAAAGGTGAACACGACATCTCGTCGGTGATGAAGGTCGATTCGTGATGAGAGTTCTGCTCACGGGGGCCGCAGGTTTCATCGGCTCCCACATCATGTCCTCCCTGATCGCGGTCGGCCACGAGGTGGTCGCGGTTGACGGCATGCTGGCGGCAGCGCACGGACATGGCGCCATCGTCCCCGACGGTGTGCGGGTGGCCGAACTCCGGACGGCGTCCTTCACCGAGCTACTGGAGGGCGTTGACGTTGTCTGCCATCAAGCAGCCCGCGTCGGCGCAGGTGTCGATGCGCGCGATGCGCCTGACTATGCAGCCGACAATGATCTCGTCACCGCACGACTGCTGTCGGCGATGTTCGAAACCGGTTGCAAGCGATTGGTTCTTGCCTCGTCGATGGTGGTGTACGGGGACGGCACCTATCGCGATCAGGCCGGCGCGGTGGTCACTCCACCGCCACGGTCGATTGTCGATCTCGAATCCGGGAGGTTCGAGAGGTATCTGTCCGATGGGCAGCCAGCTCAGTGGGCACTGACCTCAGAGGACGCGCCGATTGCCCCGCGTAGTTACTATGCCGCGAGCAAGGCCGCGCAGGAATCATACTGCCGTGCTTGGTCGCTCGAGACCGGTGGAGCTGTGACGGCGCTGCGTTATCACAATGTCTACGGCCCGCACATGCCCCGTGACACCCCCTATGCGGGGGTTGCTGCCATCTTCCGGTCGCAGCTCGAGGCAGGCAAGCCGCCGTCGGTGTTCGAGGACGGCGGCCAAATGCGAGACTTCATCCACGTTGCCGATATCGCTGCAGCCAATCTCGCGGCGATCGAACGGCTCGGAGCGAATGCCGACGGCTCGGGCGAGTTCGAAGCATTCAACGTGTGTTCAGGACGCCCTGTATCGATCAAAGAAGTTGCCAGTGCGCTGACCGCCGGCATCGAGGGCCCGCCACCGGTGACCACTGGGCAGTACCGGCCGGGCGACGTCCGCCACATCGTCGCCGATCCGGCGCGAGCGGCAGCAGTTCTCGGTTTCCAGGCAACGATCATGCCTGAGCGCGGCCTTCGTGAGTTCGCAACCGCGCCGCTGCGTTAGCTTCATGCTCCTTCTTCCGTGATCGACATGGGTAGACGCACTTCGAAGCGACTGCCCGGTTCGCGGTTGGAGACGGTGATCCGGCCGCCATGGGCGACGACGAGTCCTTCGGCGATGGCGAGGCCCATTCCCGAGCCGACGGGCAGGCCGTTGTCGCGGCGGGGTGTGCGTGCGGACGTGCCACGGTATGCGATGTCGAAAATACGCGTCAGTTCGTGCTCGGCAATTCCTGGGCCGGCATCATCGACTCGGAGGTAGGCATGAGCATCGTCTCGGCCGACCGCGATCACAACCGGGCTGCCGGCCGGGGTGTGCGCGATGGCGTTGATTATCAGATTGGTCAACACCCGTGAGACGGCTCTGCCATCGGCGTCGACGATCACTGGGGACTCAGGAAGGGCGGGCTGCAGGCGCACGTCGTTGCGTGCAGCAGTTGCTCCGCAACCAGCGACGACTTCGTCTACCACCTCACGAAGGTCTAAGTGTTCCCGTTCGAGTCGCATGGCGCCGGCGTTGATTTTCGACATTTCGAAAAGGTCATCGACCATCGCGGACAGTCGGGCCGCATCAGTGTCGATTTGACGGGCGAACGTCGCGATTTCCTCGGTATCGGTGATCACGCCGTCGGCGAGGGCCTCGGCCATCGCGCGGATATCGGCCAGAGGGGTGCGCAGGTCGTGACTGACCCAGGCGATCAACTCCCGGCGTGATTGCTCGGCTGCCCGTTCTTTTTCTCGTGCGTGACGTTCCCACACCGTGCGGCGTGCTTGAAAACGCCCGAGCAGGACCGCTGCGGGAATGGCGATGATGGCCACAGAGGTGAGCACCGTCGCGGTCCTCTTGAGGTCGTCGGTGAACATGAAACCGCTGACCCCGACGACTCCCATGAGGATGGCCACCGGCGGGATCAGTGTCAGGATGACGGTGCTCGTCACCAGCGATATCCGTGGGAGGCGCAAGAGGACAACGGTTCCGAGGAGCACCGTCGGCGCCGACCACAGGAGTGAAAGTCCCACGATCTGTGGGATGTGCGTGGGCATCACGTCGTCTCTTGCCGGCTGGCCGGTTCGGAGCCCCATCGGTAGCCCTGTCCCCAAACGGTTTCCAGCGAATCGCAGTCGCCGAGCTTGGCACGTAAGCGTTTGACGTGCACGGTTACGGTGGACAGGTCGCCGAACGACCAGCCCCAGACGAGTGACAGCAACTGTTCTCGGCTGAAGACGGCGTCGCGGTGCGAGAGAAAGAAACGCAGTAGATCGAACTCACGTTTTGTGGTGTTGATGAGCTCACCTGCCACCGTGACGGTTCGTGCTTCGGCGTCCATGACGATGTTGCCGTCGCTGAGGTCGGACGCAGCAGCCGGCCCGGACCAGGTGGCGACACTGCGGCGCAGTACCGACTGCACGCGCAGGACCAATTCGCGGGGGCTGAACGGTTTGATGACGTAGTCGTCGGCGCCGGCCTCCAAGCCGACCAGCCGGTCCTCCTCTTCGCCGGAGGCGGTCAGCAAGATGACCGGCATCCCGGCATGGGGTCCGCGGCGGATCTCGGTCAACACTTCGATGCCGCTGCGTCCGGGCATCATGACGTCGAGGACCACGAGATCGACCCGATGGTTCTCGAGATGTTCCAGCGCTGCGTCGCCGGCACCGACCAGGGTGACCTGCAGTCCGTCGCGTTCGAGGTAGCGGCGGACGACGTCACTGACGATAGGATCGTCGTCGGCCAGCAGAACGCGCACTCCTCCAGCAAACATCGCATTCACCAATAGGTCCATACGAGATGGTTGATCAGTAGCGCAGTGATTGCCTGCCCGGCGAGCCAGAAGCGCTGCGACGTTCGCGGTAGCAACGCGGTGGCCACCAGAAGCCACACGCTGAACGGCAGCCAGATCCGTTCGACCTCGGCTTTGCTGAGCGCACTGACGTCGGCCACGATCATCGCGAACAACCCGGCCAGGGCCAACAGTGCAACGGCTTCCCGCCGGCGAATTCTGCCGGGTCGCACAGCACGCCCCAGTCCCACCGCAGCTGCCGGACCGACCGCACACAAGGCGGACGCGAAGTTGGCCCACCCCCAGTAGGAGAACGGCCGCAAGGTCGCCACGCCCTGGTAGTAGCGGTCGACCACCAGGTGGTAGCCGTCGAGCCACCAGAAGCCGAAAGCGGCGAAGCAGCCCACAACTGCCAGAGCGGCGGGAATCGAGTAGACGAGTGGCCGATACGTGCGGGCGATGACCAACACAGCGATGGCCACCACGCCGATGAGTATCAGCCCGTAGTTGAGGAATATCGCGAACCCGAGGACAAGGCCGCTACCGACGCCGGCGGCGACCGCCCGTGCGCCGGTCGTTGTCGCGGCGATGGCCAGCAGGGCGATTCCCCATGCGGCGACACCCATGTAGTAGCCATCCGCTGATACCCCCATCCACACCGCGCCCGGAGTGAGTGCAACAAACGGAGCGATGCGCCGGGCCGCCAGCTCGCCGCCGAGACGCGCGGTGGTGACCAGTAGAGCGCCGGCAGCGCTGCAGCCGACGAGCACGACAAGCACTGCGGCCCAGGCGCCGCCACCGAGCCCGATGCGGTCGAGCAGAACAAACGTGAGCAACGATCCTGGTGGGTGCCCAGATACGTGCGTAGTCCACGAATCGGGTTGGTAATCAAGGATGCGACTGGAGAATTCGTCGAGCATTCCCGTGATGCTCGAGACGCCAGGTACCTCGGCAAGGTACTCGTCGGGACGAACCA
Organism: Williamsia sp. DF01-3; assembly: GCF_023051145.1. Classification (NCBI taxonomy): domain Bacteria; kingdom Bacillati; phylum Actinomycetota; class Actinomycetes; order Mycobacteriales; family Nocardiaceae; genus Williamsia; species Williamsia sp. DF01-3. Next base: position 3,532,584 of record NZ_JALKFS010000005.1, on the reverse strand, counting down.
GGCGGCCGGCGAAACCGCGATCCCACCCGTCGATCAGCGCGAGCGCGAACGTCCACGCCGTGCACACCGCCATACTTACCAAAACCAATGGGCGCCAGCGTAATCGCGCGGAAAGAGCTGGCCCGTAGGCGATGACACCAACCGCGATGAGGACAGCCGGGAGCGTCCCGTACCCGACGTGGGAACCCCATTCACCGAACAGCGGCGGCGCCAGCGCGAAGATGTTGATACGCCACTGGCGATCGCCGACCAGGGGCGCGACGATCGCAGCGAGCAGCAATGTGGTTGCCGTGGCTAGGGATACGACATCACCTCGGCTGATCCAGCGCCGCCGGTCCAACTCGTCGTATCCGGCCGGGGTGTCCAGAGAGGTGGTCACTGTTACAAGGTAGGCGCTGGCCGCCTGTTTGCAGTGTCAGACGGCGCAGACGTCACAGTTCCGTCACCGGATAATGCTGGCCCTGCACGCCCCGCCCTCATACCGTCGAAGACATGGGCAACCAACGCATGTCGCACATCCGTGCCACTGTCGTGATCCCGTGTCGTGACGAGGCCGAGTCGTTGCCCGCGCTCGTCCGTGCTCTGCCCGTCGACCTGCATCCCCTGGTGGTCGACAACGGCAGCACCGACGGCACCGCAGGAATTGCTGCCAGCCTGGGCTGCACCGTTGTACACCAGCCGATCCCGGGCTATGGGTCAGCTGTCAACGCCGGGATCGCAGCGTCGAAGACGGAGATCGTCTGCACTATCGACGGTGACGGTTCGATGGATCCGGCCGATCTGACGCGATTGGTCGAGGCGGTGGTCGCTGGGGCCGACCTTGCTGTGGGCCGGCGTAGGCCTGTCGATCGGCGCAGTTGGCCCCTGCATTCACGCCTGGGCACCCAATGGATCGCTCGCCGACTACGGCAGCGATATCGACTACCCATTCATGACATCGGCCCGCTGCGAGCAGCTCGACGAGATGACCTACTCGGCCTCGGCATCACCGACCGCCGATTCGGTTATCCCGTCGAATTGTTGGCCCGGGCGGGGGCCGCAGGGTGGCATGTCGTCGAAGTGGACACCATCTATCGAGCACGGGCCGGGGGTACGTCCAAAGTGTCGGGATCACTGAAAGGAACGTGGCGGGCCGCCCACGACTTTCTGAAGGTTCTGCGCCAGATGGAGAAGCACGTTGCTCACTGACACTCCCCACGGGATCTTGATCGTCGCCAAGGCGCCAGTCCCCGGCCAGGTGAAAACTCGCCTGACAACCTCGATTTCGGAAGTCGCGGCTGCTGATCTGGCTGCGGCCGCGTTCTTGGACACCCTGGAGACCGCCTTGTCGGTGTGCTCTGTGGTGGTTGCGATGACCGGCAGGCTCGAGGCCGCGATGCGCAGGGCGGACATCGGAACATGCCTACGTCACGCGACCGTGCTCGCACAGCGGGGTAGCACTTTTGGCGAGCGCTTGCAGAACGCACACCACGATGCCGTTCACGTGCTGAACGGTGCGGTGTTCCAGGTGGGAATGGACACGCCGCAGATCACCGCCGTGCAGTTCAGGACCGCACTGACCACGCTGTCGGCCACCGACTCGGTTCTCGGTCCCGCCGCTGACGGTGGGTGGTGGGGACTTGGTCTGCACAATGCCCGTGGCGCAGACACTCTGCGCGACGTGCCCATGTCATCAGCACACACCGGCGCAGCGACCCGCGCTGCGCTTGAAGGCTGCGGTCTACGAGTGAGTGAACTGGCGATGCTCACCGACGTCGATCATGCCGAGGACATCGACGTCGTCGCCCGGCGCTGCGCCCCCGGTAGCAGATTCGCCGCCGCAGCAGCAATGCTGGAGCCCTCCTCATGACGGTCGCCGACGACACCGCTGACACACAGTGTTTTGACAGCGCTGTTTCTGAGGGCATTGCCGGCGAACGGACGTGGCTTCGTCAGGCAGATGGTACGCGCGACGTGTTGCCCGTCGACCGATGGCTCGGAACGAGCTCGGTCAGTTCAGATTCCGAGTTCGACAGCCGGGTGGCAGGCAAATGTTTCGGGCCCACAGTGGATCTCGGGTGCGGGCCGGGACGGTTGGTTCACCGCCTGCTGGGCAATGGCATCGCAGCATTGGGCGTCGACAACAGCGAGCAGGCAGTGACCATGACGCGCGCGCTGGGCGGAGTAGCCATTCGCCGAAGCCTGTTCGATCGCCTTCCGGGTGAGGGCCGATGGCGGCACGCGTTGTTGCTGGACGGGAACATCGGCATCGGTGGCGACCCCGAACGCCTCACACGACGAGTTCGCGAACTGGTCGGAGCGCGGGGGTCGATCATCGTCGAGATCGATTCTGTCCTCCCCGGGCTGTGGCGAGGCGCTGCCCGTGTCGAAACGGCACACGCGCACGGCGCATGGTTTCCCTGGGCGCGAGTCGGAGTCGATCACATAGCCGAACTCGCCTATCACGCGGGACTGTGCTGTCGTTCCGAAGTCATCGCCGGGCGAACGCTGGCTGAACTGACTCCGCGGTGAGGTCAGCGGTGTCATGTGCGCTTCTGGTTCCACACCAGTCGTCCACGTCGTAGCAAATACGAACGGTGGTCGGTCCTACCCAGTCGGCTGACACCGCCCCGCGCACTCTCTCGCCATGAGATCTGGCCTCGAGGGCGGCCAAATCGGCGAAGAGTCCACTGTCGCGCATCGACGCCAAGGCGGGGTCGTTTCGCGCCAGCGTCAGCTGGTCGAGAATGAGTTCACGTCTGCTCATCGCACCTCTTCTTTCGGTTTTGCCTGCACCCATAGCTGTGGCCAGGACCTCACGGTCCTGGCCAACAGCTACCTCTGACAGCGAGAGCTACTGAGTGTTGATGGTGATGGTCGCGATGCCTACCACCAGGCCGGCCTTGACCGCGTCGGTGTTGAACGTCTTGTTCAACAGCCCTGCCGCGTCGGCGGACATCTTGACGGTGGTCCCGGTCAGCACGGCGGTGCCGTCCGGATTGGACTGCAGCGGCTGCAGGGTGCTGCCGTCAAGGTCGAAGATGACGGCCTGCGGAGCAGCAACGGTGCCGTTGACGGTGACGTCACCCATCAACTTTGAGGTTCCCGGGTCGATGTTGAAGTTGGTGAGTTCGACAACGGTCTCGCCGGCAGTCAGGGACAATCCACTGCCCTGGTGGTTGATGATGCCTTGCACGTACGGCTGGATGCTGCCGGGCGTGTAGTACGTGACATTGCCGCCGGTGATGGGAAAGACCACCGAGCCGCCCTCCATTGTGGCCCCACCCACGACGCCGGGGGTGAGCATCAGTGTGGTGAGTGCATCGGTGAATCCCTTGTCCAACGCCACCGCTGTGGTTCGTCCGGTCAAGTTGGGCACCACCGCAACCGGCTCGGGGGCCGCCTGCTCACTCGTGGGGCCTGCCGACTGCACAGACGTGGCCGGTGAACTCGATGTTCCTCCCCCGAAGAATCATCTTCAGAACAAGCCGCTACGCCGAGAACGGCGATCGCGGTGATTGCTGTGCTGGCAAATACTTTTCGAGCAGTAAACATTGTATTGTTCCCGTCTGCCCGAAGGCATCGTGTGTGTTACTGGCTATTCGCAGCCCTGCCCCGTTTGGATGGGTCACCCGCGCGAGGTGCCTGAAGGATCGCAACGAACTGACCTGTAGTGACAACAAACAAATTGCAACACAACGGTATTCATCCGATTGCGAATGAATACTGCTCGGTCTTTTCGGTTCGGTGATCTGCAACCGCGGGCGCAATTGGGCATTTCTGGTTCCGCGAGCAGGACCCAGGCTCGCGCACGCGGTCACCGCGCAAAATAGGCAGTGGCCGCGACCAAGCCGAACGGGGGCCCGGTTACGAATAACTGATATGTCTGGATTGCGGCGCGCTACTGTCAACCGGTGGCGGAACTCTGCCAGGCAGAAGGCTGGTGGGTTGATGAACACGGTCAGTGACACCGCAGCCCGTGAAACCGGCGTGCGAAGTCCACGACTCACCGCGCGGGTGGGAATGCTCCTCGGGGTATCGATCACCGTCTGTTTTGTTACCGGAATGCTCAGTCACTGGATTCAGCATCCTCCCGGCTGGTTTTACTGGCCGTCCCGCCCGGTGTGGGGCTACCAATTCACCCAGGGGCTGCACGTGATCACCGGCGTCGTGACGATTCCGCTGCTCCTGGTCAAACTGCAGCTTGTCTACCCGAAGCTATTTGCCCGGCCGATCGTCGGCAGCCCCGCACGCGCGATAGAACGAGCCTCGATCGCAGTACTGGTCAGTTCAACAATCTTCCAGCTCCTGACAGGTTTGCTCAACACCGCGCAGTGGTATCCGTGGGCGTTCTTCTTCACCACCACGCACTACGCCATGTCGTTTCTCGTGGTGGCCTCGATCCTGGTGCACATTGCCGTCAAGCTCCCAGTCATCCAGCGCGCCTTGAGCAGCCCACTGGCGGCCACCGACTCGATCGACCACGACACCTCGCACACCTTGCCACCGAGGCAGCCGGCACCGCTGGTCGAGCAGACATCAGGCCGTAACGCAGGGTCGACCGGCACCGCCGATCACCGCATCCCGCCCAAGCGGCAGGATGAAGTCACCGTGTCCAGCCCCTCTGAATCAGACAAACGGATGTTGTCGCGGCGCATGGTCTTACAAGGCACTGTCGCTCTCAGCGTGCTGTCGGCGTTGGCGTTCGCCGGCCAAAGCGTCCCCTTTCTCCGTTGGCTTGCCTTCCTCGCTCCACGCTCAGGCGAAGGACCGCAGGGGATTCCGATCAATCGCACCGCATCTGCGGCCAATGTTGTCGAGTCTGCACAACGCCCCGACTACCGACTGACCATCACCAATGGGCCCCGCACACAGGAACTGACCATCGATCAGCTACGGGCAATGCGACAACACACCAGCGAACTCCCGATCGCCTGTGTTGAAGGGTGGAGTGCCCGCGGCACGTGGCAAGGCGTCCGCGTGCGCGACCTGGTCGCATTCATCGGCGGCGACCCCAGCCGCGACATCCGCTTCACCTCGCTCGAGGCGGGACTGTACGGCATCAGCACACTGCCCGCGAACATCGCCAACGACCCACTCTCGCTCATCGCGCTCCAACTGCACGACGAACAATTGACCCTTGACCACGGTTACCCTTGCCGCCTCATCGCTCCGAATCGGCCCGGTGTACTACAGACAAAGTGGCTCAGCAGGATAGAAATACTATGACACTGCGCATAATTCGGCTTGTGCTGATCCTGTCTGCTTTGGCGCTGGGTGGCTACGGGATCTCGTTGGTGTGGGCAATGCCCGGTCGCGACCAACTCTCCATCGTGTTCTGGCTCGTCGGCGGGCTCATCGCCCACGACGCTCTCTTTGCTCCCTTATGCATTGCGCTCGGGCTGAGCGCGCGAAGAGTGCTGCCACAACGATGGTGGATCCCAACATTGTTGGCTCTTGCGGCGAGCCTGATCGTCCTCGTTCTGTCACTGCCGGTCCTGCTTCCCCGGCCTTCAGACAAGTACCCCGACAATGCCACCATTCTCGACCGCCCCTACGGGACAAGCGTTGTGATAGCGCTGGCCATCATCTGGGTACTTACGGCCGCGATCGTCATGACCCAGCAGCGCGTCACGCGGCCGGCACCTACAACCACCGGCGACGGCACCTCGCTCTAGCCGGCGCCGCACGTACGCCTGGCTCGGCTGCCTGTTGACTGCTGGTTACCTCAAGTCGCCTTGAACACCCGGCGGAGCCCCAAAAACGCAGCACGGTGGCGACAAGATTCGCGGCCACCAACACAGCGACCTCCAGAGCCCGCGACGAGTTCGGTACTCCCAGATGAAGCAGCCACAAGGCTCCACTGGTCACTACCAGACCGAGTAGAAACACCATGAACCCCTGAAGGTACTGCCGAACAATCGCATCTGTGCCCCGGATATTGAACGTGAATCTCCGGTTGACCGCTGTGTTGGCCACCGCTGAGATCAACAGCGCCAACACATTCGAGATCTGCGGTGACAACGAGGTGCGGAGAAGAAGAAACAACACGACGTACGCCAGCGCGCTGGCACCGCCAACGAGATAGAACCGAAACAGTTCGCTGCGCATATACCTGCCGATCACAGCTGCCCGGTCCGGGTTCGCGTTCTCACGACTACCTCGAACCTGTTGACGCAGAGACCTTTGCGCAGCAACAGTGGTACCTCCGATCACCCCGAACGTCGACCGAATTGGCGGGTACACCAACCGGCACTGATCGGTCAGGATTGCCCCGTATCGTGCAAACCTACAGATGTGCAACCGAACTCTACCTGAACTCCGAATCATGCCGAGAAAGCTGATGGGGACCGTGTGCCTCGATTACTCGTCAGTTGTGTGAACGGGTAGCCCTAGGGGATCCCAGTTTGATGGCGAATCGCGAGTCATGCTGCCGTGCAGGTGTCTACCCGCCACGACCCGGGCCGCCGATGGCGCGCCCGGGTCTTGGTGGATCTTCGGTACTTCTTACGGTTTGCTGTTCACGCGGAACTGCGCTGCTTCTTTGGCCGCAGCCCGCTGGAACTCGAGGTCATCGGAAGCACAGGCCAGGCAGATCGGTGCGTGATCTGCTGCCGGATCCCGATCCATCTCGTACGCGATGTAGCTGTCTTCGCAGCGGTGGCACTGGACCCGGGCCTCCCACATGTCGTCGACTTCGTCGCGGGGATCATGGGGTCGTCGCATCGTGAACCAGCCGTCTCGGCTGAATCCGAGGGCTACCCCGTAGATGACGGCGGCCAAGATGAATGACACCGGTGGCGCCCACACGGCACCCTCGGGCCCGCCGGTAGCGACCATCACGATTCCCACCGCCGAGGACACTCCCCAGGCGGCAACACCTGCCGGGTTTACCGCCGGCACGCGACCCGGCCGGAACTCGAGAGAATCAGCAGGGATCGACCGCAGTCGCATCCATGCGATGTGCGTCAGGGCAATTGCCACCCAGCCGACGATCACCACGCCCTGGTACTGCAACGCCTGCACGATCCAGGACAACACGTTGGTGAGCATCATCAGGTACACGAGGACTGCCACCACGAGTACCCAGAAGGTGCGCGGCATTGAAAACTTCAGTGTGCGGGCGAAGAAGTTCTGGAAGTTTGTCGACGCCAGGTAGAAGTTGCCACTGTTGACCCGGGTCTGACTGACGACTACCCACAGCAGGCCCCAAATGCCCATCATGCCGATGATTCCCAGGATCGCCGATTCCTCGGACAGCGGGCCGGCGATGGTGATCGTCTGTGCCAGGAAGATGCCGACCATGGCATTGATCAGCAATGTCACGATGTAGAAGGGAGTGCCGAAGCTGAACCGGGCGTTGAACTTCGCGTCCTCGGGCCGGCCGAAGCGGGCGTAGTCCCACGCCATCATCGTCACAACCCAGACACCCATGTAAATGACGAAGGCATACCACCAACCGGGAACGCCGAGGTCTGCGGTGGATTCAGGTGTGTAGGTCAGCCATTCGTTGCTGTAGCCGTACTCGATGATGGTCCAGACGACCGATCCGACGAGACCGATCACATAGAGCGGCAACAAGACCCCGTTGAGCTTGTCGAGCCACGTGGTGACTCCGCGCCAGGCCAGTGGCGCCTGGTAGAGAACAACGACCAGAGACCAGAAGGCGATCGGCAACGCCCCGAAGTACGCATGGAGCGCCGATGCGACGATGGATCCCTCTGCCACCACGTAGTAGGCAATGGTGATCCCGAAGAGTGCTGCTGCGAAAGCTGATCCGGCGCGGCCGAACAAGACTCTCGAGAACAAAGAGACACTGGTGCCGGTTTCGTTCGCGACCTTGGCTGCGATCGAGTTGATGACACCGTAGGCCACCACCGACAGGCCGATGCCGATGATCGAGTTGATGGTGCCGACCGCCAGGGCCACGGTGGCACCGATGACGACGAAGAACATGGCGCTCATCAGTCCGAACCACGCCATCGACACCGATGTGCGGGATGTCCGCCAGGAGCGCGGAACGATGTGCATCGAGTAGTCTTCGCTGGCCGCCTTGGCAAGCACATGGGGATCGTCGGTGAATGTGACTGCGAGTGGGGGTATTTCACTGGCCGCAGGTCTGCGTGCTTCTGTGGTCATGACCGGTTCCTAGGTGAGTTGTGAAGCGAAACAGAAGTGGATGAAGAGATGGGCGTCTGGGTGCCTCCGCGGCCCTGAGGAGGCACCCAGACAGCGAGAATCGAGCTGTACTAGACGGTTGCGTAGTCGTGGACAGTCAACGTTCCCTTGACGTACGGAACGTTTGCGTCGTCAGTCCAGTGGACGATGGTGCGACGTTGAAGCATGGCGCGGAACTGTTCGGTGGTCGTCGTGAGGACCTCGCCGCTGCCCCAGTCCAGGATCACGCCGTACTGGCGCAGGCAGTCCATCTCGTTGATGAGCCCTGACTTGTACTCGGCGGACACTTCGAGTGGATCTCGCGTCATCCACGCATGCCGGTTGTTCCGAATGTACTCGCGGGCAGCGAGTGTGGCCTCAATGTCGACTTCGTAGTCGAAGACCTCCGGGTCGATCTCCTTGATGACGACGCCATAGTCCTTCTCGGCCCGCGCGATGGTGACGTAACCGTCGATGACGTCTTCGAGGATGGAGTCGACGTCACGTTGCAGGGCGTCTCCGAGACCACCGCCGCCGGCGGACGGCCGGGTGAACACGTCGCCTGCCTTGATCGGCACCGCGGCGAAGATCGAACCGAGATACTCCTCGCGGTCCGTGCCCTTGTTCAACCACACGCCGTGCGGGATGGAGGGCAACCCACCCCACAACCCCCAGGTGACCGAACGCTCGCGGTCGCAGCAGTAAGACATCACGGTCTTGCTGCTGGCGGTCAGATATCCGCCCTTCTCCGCGCCCACACCGCCGCGAAACTTGCCGGGGCCACCTGAATCGGGAACCAACTCGTGACTGGTGGTGAGGACCGGGGCCAGACGCTCTTGACCTTCGAAAGGCTGTGTTCCGTATTGGACTCCGAAGACTGCGGCTGACGCGTTGTGTCCATCGCCACCGTTGCGGGCGCCCCAGCCGCCCATCATCCAGTCGTACCACATGAAGCTCTCGTTGCCGTCTTTGCGTTTGTCACGACCACCGACCAACAAGTACTCGAGATTGAAGGTGCAGGCCATGGCCCGATGCGGCTGGATGTCGGACCAGATCTCGAAGACGGAGCTCATGATCTTTTCGAAAGGGCCAGAACAGAATCCAGCACAGGGTGACGGCCAGTCGGCGTTGACAACCGAGCCGACCGGACCGAGATCGGCCGTGACCACCCGATAGAAGCCCGAGTTCAAGGGGATGTCCGGGAACTGCATCTTGGTACCGGCGACGATGCCGGCGAAGGACCCGCCGAACCCGGCGTTGAGCATCGAGGCAATCGACGCGTGCGAGCCGCTGAGGTCGTAGTGGCATGTATCGCCAGAGATGGTCATCTTCATGGTGACCGGGATGAGGCCTTCCTCCTCGCCGGGGTCCTGGTCGATGTAATCCTCGGTGTACCAGACGCCGTCAGGCAGGGCGCTGATCTTGGCGCGCGTCAGATCTTCGACGTAGTCTTGGACTTCGGCCATGGCGGTCTTGATTGTCTCTACACCGTATTTGTCACAGAGGCGCTGGATTTCGCGTTCGGCTACGCGGGTGGCTTCGGCCTGAGCCTGCATGTCGCCGATGATGTCGCGAGGATTGCGGGTGTTCTTGGCGATGAGGTACGCGACGTCTTCGAGGAACTCGTCCTTGCTCCACAGGCGAGTCGGCGGAATGCGCAAGCCCTCGCCCATGTGATCAAGTGCCTTGACGTTGAACGAGCCCGGAGTCGCGCCGCCGACGTCGGCCCAGTGTCCGTTCGCCTGTGCGTAGCCGAGTAGTTCACCGTCGTAGTAGATGGGCCGGATGATCCGGGTGTCATTGAAGTGGCTGCCACCTTCATAGACGTCGTTGATGACGAAGACGTCGCCGGGGTGGATGTCGCCGTCGAACTGCCGGATGACGGCTTTGGCCGTGTAGTGCAGGGTGCCGACGTGTGCGGCGATGTCGCCGGTGCCCTGCATGACGGTGTCTCCGTTGGGGTCACAGAGTGCCGAGGAAAAGTCGCGCGAGTAGATGACGAAGGAGTAGCAGGTCCGGAGTATCTGCTCGGCCATCTGGTCGACGGTGTTGATGAAGGCGTTCTTGAGTACTTCGAATGTCACTGGATCGAGTGATGTGGGCATGTCATGTACCTCTAACGGTGAGTAATGGTGTGGCGGAGAAGGAGTCAGGCGTCCTGGCTGAGGATCAGGTTGCCCCAGGCATCGACGCGGGCTGTTGTCTGCGGCGGGACCACGGTCGTGGAATCGAGTTGATCGACGATGCACGGACCGGAGAGCACGGCGCCGGCCGGAAGGTCGATGCGGTCGTAGACCGGAGTCTCTTGTCGGGCCGTCTCGTCAGGGAACAGAACCTGACGAATCTCCGTCGGCACCGGTGTGAAGTCGGCCGGGTCGATCAGTTCGGCGGGCTTGGCGTCCACACGGGGTGTCAATCCGATGGCACGCACCGAGATCCGGTAGATCTCCACGCCTGCTTCGTCGCTCGCGTAGTTGTGTTCTTTGAGGTGGGTGGCGTGGAACGTTGCGACCACCTCGTCGAGGCCACCGAATGGCATGGTCACCGGCACGGCGATTGCTCGCCACTGGCCGTTGTAGCGCATGTCCAGGTAGTACTCGAAGACCATGTCGGCGTCGTTGACGTGCTCGGCCGTCAGTCGCTGCCGACCCTCGTTCCGGAGGTCCTCAAAGGTTTGTGCGAGGTGGTCGAGGTCGGCGTTCGCTGCGTCGGTGAGGTACATCCTGGTGATGTCGTGCTGGACGTCCACGAGCATGCAGCCCATCGCGGATGTCACCCCAGGATGTGGCGGGACGATGACGGTCGGGATGCCGAGCTCTTTGGCGAGGTACGCGACGTGCAGTGGGCCGGCACCACCGAATCCGACCAGTGCGAAGTCACGAGGGTCGTGGCCCTTGCGGATCGAGATCAGGCGCACGGCGTCCGCCATGTTGGCGTTGGCCACCTTGATGATCGATTGTGCGGCGGTTTCCACTTCGAGACCCAGTGGTGTAGCAACCTTCTCGACTGCCGCATACGCGGACGCCACGTCGAGTTCCTTGACACCACCGGCCAATTTCTTGCCGATCGTTCCCAGGATCAGGTTGGCGTCGGTGTTGGTCGCGAGTTCTCCGGCGGCGCCATAGCAGGCGGGCCCGGGATCAGATCCCGCCGATTGTGGTCCGTTGCGCAGCGACCCGGCATCGTCGAGCCAGGCGATGGATCCTCCGCCGGCGCCGATTGTCAACACCTCGATGCTCGGGAAGCAGATCGGATACCCGAACTCCACGCTCCACATGTTGGTGGTTCCGAGCACGCCGTTGTCCGTCAAAGACACATCGGTGGACGTGCCGCCCATGTCGAACCCGATCGAGTTCTCGTAGCCGCACTGACGCGCGATGTGGCGGCTGGCAATGGCGCCTGCGGCGATGCCCGATGCGGCCAGACGAGCACCGTACTTCTCTGCCATCTTCGGGGTCATGACGCCGCCACCCGAGTGCAGCAGCAGTACGTCGTTCGTGTAGCCGCTGTCCTCCAGGCGAGCCTCCAGGGTACGGGCGTAGGGGCCGATGATCGGTACCAGCGCGGCGTTCGCGACAGTCGTCGAGAACCGTTCGTACTCAAAGATTTCCGGAAGGACGTCGCTCGACGTCGTGACCGCGACACCCGGCAGTTCCTCGGCGAGGATTTCTGCCATCCGGTTCTCGTGTACCGGGTTGGTGAATGAGTTGATGAAACACACTGCGATGGTTTCGATTTCACGCCTCTTGAGGATCCGGGCAATATCCCGTGCACCGGCCTCATCGAGGGGTTCGATGATCTCGCCGTCGTAGCCGATGCGCTCGGAGACGGTGAGGCGGTGGCGGCGGGGAACAAAAGGCTTGCCGACCTCCTCGTATGGATCCCACGATTCCCGGTCACCACGACGGATCTCGATGACGTCGCGGAATCCCTCCGTGGTCACGAGAGCGATCTTCGGGAATGTTCGTGTGATGAGGGCGTTGGTCGCAATTGTTGTTCCGTGAGAAAAGAATTCGACGTCCTTCCACTCGACTCCCGCGCGGTCCATGCCGGCGAGCACGCCTTCGATCGGATCCGATTGTGTCGGGTACTTGGCGGTGGTGATCAGACCGTCACCGTGCTGAACAAAGATGTCGGTGAATGTTCCGCCGATGTCGACGGCTGTGCGGATCTTCCGTGGCCTGCTGATGGCTTCGGTCATGGGTGCCTCCTCGGCGATAACTCGGACGGTCCATACGAAACCGCCTGGCGGCCGCTTCAACAATTGGCGCATCACCCAACTCGAATGCCGCACCGACTGGACGTTGACACACCCCGCCCCAACGATCGGGCGCTGACCTGCGCACATACGTCTGCGCTGTACGTAACAACCGCGTGACCGATATGCGTGCGTTACGTTTGTTCATCGGATCGAAACGTCGCCGAACGTGCTTTTTGCGACCTGGCCACGCCCTCGCACTGTTCCCAAAGATGCGGCTACAGTGGGCTTGTCCGCTGATGACATCCACCGACGGGAGCGTGTGAGTGAAGATCGGCATGCTCTTCTCGCTGACGGGTCCGCTGGCTCAGATGGAACAGTCGATTCTCGACGGTGCCCTGCTGGCGGTCGATGAGATCAACAACGATGGCGGAGTACGCGGTCAGGATTTGCGTCCGGCGATCTACGACGATCACTCCGAGGTGTTGTCGAGCGCGCGCGGAATCAACCATCTGTGCGGGACGGAGCACGTCAACGTGATCGTTGGCGGCTACACGTCGGCGAGCCGGGTGGCGATGCTTCCTGCGATACACGCCAACCGCGCACTGTTGATGTATCCGACCTATTTTGAGGGCGAAGAAGCCGATCCTCGAGTCTTTTATTGCGGAGCCGCCCCCAACCAGTACCTCGCCGACTACCTGAGCTGGGTCGCCGACAATCTCGGCCGCCGGGTCTACATCATCGGATCTGACTACGTGTACCCGCGCGTGCTGGCCGAGGCCATCGCACGGCATGGCGTTCATCTTGATGTCGAGACTGTTGGAAGCTGGTACGCCCCGCTCGGCGAGACGAACTTCCAGACCGTTCTGGACGACATCCGCCGTAAGAACCCGTCGGTGATCATCTGCAACCTGGTCGGCACGGACTCCACCGCGGCTTTCTACCAACAGTTCCACTACGCGGGATTCAGCGCGGCGACTCTGCCGATCGCGGCCACCGTCACCACCGAGGTCGACTTGGCCCACATGTCCCCCGAGTTGACCAACGGGCACTTCATGACCGGAACCTATTTCTCCGGCGTCGATTCAGATGTGAACAGCTCGTACCGTGAGTCTCTGTGGAAGATCAGGGGCCAGCGATGGTCGCATCCAGCCCAGGTCGGTGCGTACAACGCAGTTCATGCGATTCGGATCGCCGCCGAACACGCTGATTCTTTTGATCCCGCCCATTTGTCGGCCGCTCTGCTCGGGGTTCGATTCGAGCGCAACCCTGAGGGGCTGCCGTTCTATTTCCTGAACAACCACTACAGCGCCCACCCGTCGTACGTCGCACGGGCGTCAAATGGTAAGTATGATGTCCTCGAGGAGTTTTCACCACGATTACCGGAGCCGTGGTGGTCAGGAAAACGGTCGCTAGCCGCTCCCGGGTGATTCTCGCAAACACAGGGCCAAGTAGTAGTCCGAGCGGTCGGCCGTCGTGTGCAGCCCACGTCCGGTCAGTCTTTCGATACGTTTGAGCCGGTATCGGAGCGTGTTGATGTGAATACCCAATTCCGTGGCGGTGGTGGCCCATTGACAGTCCAACGCCAGGAACGTTCGAAGCGACTCCAGATAACTGGTGCCTTTCTCCCGGTCGTAGTCGATGACCGGCTGCAGCAGCGCCCGGCCCAGAACCGCCGCTAGTTCGGGTTCGGCGGCGAGCAACGTTGCCGACAGTGGCACGGCCAGTGGAATCTCGTCCATCTCGGCGACTGTCGATCGCGCCTGACGATCAGCAAGCTGTCGTGCGTTGATCAAGCCGCGAACCAGATCGTCGCTGCCTCGGAGAACGCAGGAACTGACCCCCAGAGACAGAGCCTGCTGGTGTCGGAACTCGAACAGGTCCGCCAGAAGCTTCAATTGGTGCTCGAATCCGGTGATCTCGTCTGATCTCCCGAATTCGCCGTCGGGCAGTGTGATCAGCGCGTACGCGCAGCCACCGTGTGCACCGGTGACGCAGATACCGCCATCGAGTAAACCCAGGTCGCGCAGAGCATTGCCGACTTCCTCGGTTTCGGACTTCATGGATTCGGGTAGGACGGCTGCGATTGCCCGGACACGGCTCCCTGGCAAGAGATCAAATGACCCCACCCACGGATCAAGGGTGGCAGAAGCGACGTTGGCCTCGATCAGTTCTCGGACCAGCGCGGTTTCGATCTGTCGTCGAGCTGACCGCTTCACCTCGATGGCCTGGGCGTAGGTATCGATCTCGCGGGCGAGACTCTCGATACCGATGAGGTCCAGCGCGGAACGGCTCGGATTCGCGATCGCCAGTGTGTGACCAGATGCAGGTAGCGGAACGTTGAGCGTGGTCATTGCACAAATGCTCTGCTGCAACACAATTGGTTTACGCGCAAGGATCTTGATCAGGTGAGCGATGTTGACCGGTGAACTGGACACCACGGCGCCTTCCATGACGACCCACGCTTCGGTCCCGGTGCCCGCGGTGAAACCGTTCAGCGCTCCGCGGATCGCATCGAGGTCGGAGATGTGGACATCGCGGGTGTCGACGCCAGCGGTCTCTCCCGCCAGAGCAGCTCTCAGCTCATCCAACGTCTTGGACTTCGGCAGGAGAAGGACCGGAATAGACGCGTGGACGCAGGCTTCGACGAACTCGGGCGGGAGTTTCAGATCGTCGTTGTTGACCACGACGGCCAACGCCCCCGCTGACTTGAGCTGCGAAGGAAGCGTTTCCGGTGTTGTCAGGAATGACCACGAGGTCGACGGCACGTAGACCACGGACCCGTCGTCGAGATTCAACGGACCCGGCGTCGTCATCTCGACAACCGTCGCGACCGTGCGGTCCTGGATCCGGTCGGTGGAACCTGGCATCAAAGACCCGAGGCCGACACGGGTGACGAAGTCACCAACCGTGGCCATGTGACTCCTTACAGCCTTGGGCGATCACCGGGTCCTGTTCGTGCGGCACGATTCAGGCGAGACGCCCAGCAGTGACACACAGTACGTCTCGCGTGTACAGGGTAGCGGGACTCGCCCGTGCGCACCCGAGTTCAAACGCCGCAACGGTACGTCAGCGATTGGGTGGCAATGTGGTTCGAAGCCGAGGTCCAGAGTCGTGCCCGAGGTACAGATGGAACCCGTAATTTAGCTAGTGGAGAAATCGTTGGAGGGTTGGCCAGCGCTCGACTCTTGAACCCACTCCGCCATCACATCTGCCAGTGCCTCGGCACCACGATGGC
This sequence comes from Williamsia sp. DF01-3, assembly GCF_023051145.1. Classification (NCBI taxonomy): domain Bacteria; kingdom Bacillati; phylum Actinomycetota; class Actinomycetes; order Mycobacteriales; family Nocardiaceae; genus Williamsia; species Williamsia sp. DF01-3. Next base: position 3,517,012 of record NZ_JALKFS010000005.1, on the reverse strand, counting down.
AGTCCGCGGCTTCTGCGAATTCGAGCGGCGAGTGCGACACCCCAGTCGGATTCCGGACGAAGAGCATCGCGGTGGGTACTTTCGCGGAGAGAATGCCGGCGTCGTGTCCGGCGGCGGTCGGGAGCACCGGAATGTCGCCGAGGTGACCGAGCGCGGTTTGCAGGCGTTGCCGTGTGTCGGCGGGGAATTCGACGATCGGGGTGATCGACTCCGCTTCGACGGCCAGGCCGATGCCGTCTGCGTCGGCGTACTTCCGGGCCTCGGCTGAGATCTGCTCGACCATCGCGGTCAACGTCGATTCGTCGGCGGCGCGGGCGTCGAGCCAGGCGAGGACCTCGGACGGGATGGCGTTGGCGCCGTTGGGTAGTACCCGGACTTTGCCGAACGTGGCGACGGCGTCGTGCAGGGTTGCCGCGCTGCGGGCGGTGTGGACCGACGACGCGAACGCGAGCATTGGATCGCGGCGGTCGACCAATCGGGTGGCACCGGCATGGTTGGCCTCACCGGTGAAGCTGAAAAACCACCGCCCATGCGGCCAGATCGACGACGCGACAGCGATCGGCTGATCGACCAGATCGAGACCCCGGCCCTGCTCAACATGCAGCTCGACGTAGACCCCGACGCGGTCGGTCAGTGTGGGATCGGCACCGAGGTGTGACGGATCACGGCCGGACCGGGTGAGCGCCTCGGCCAGCGTGACTCCGTCGGCGTCGCGGAGCCCCAGTGCACGCCCCGGCGTGAGTGCGCCGGTGGTCAATTGCGACCCCACGCAAGCCACGCCGAACCGTGCACCCTCTTCGTCCGAGAATGCCGTGACACCAATCGGTTTGGTGGGTACGATCCCGCGATCTCGCACGATGTCGATCGCGATGAACGAGGACACGACTCCGAGTGGTCCGTCGTACGCGCCGCCGTCGGGCACCGAATCGAGATGCGACCCGGTGACGAAGGCGTCGGTCGGATCGCCTTTCCAGCCGCCCGGCATCCACCACGCCCAGAGGTTCCCGTTCCGGTCTTCTTCGACGGACATACCGCGGTCGGTGGCGGCGCCGGTGAACCACTCGCGCAACGTCATGTCGGCGTCGTTCCATGCGAAGCGACGGTAGCCGCCGGTCGTGGCGCGACCGACATCGAGTATTGATGCCCACATGGAATCGAACGCGGTCATGTCAGGTCCTTCTGTCATTCTGAGTAGTTGTCGGGATACGCGGTGACGGCGAGGAATCGGATCGGCAGTTGCGTGAGTTCGGTTGGGCCATGCACACCTTCGCCGTCGAGCAGCAAGGAGTCGCCGGCGTGCAGGGTGTACTCGGAGTTGTCGTGGCCGTAGACCATCTCGCCCTCGAGCATGTGGAGCAGCTCGGTTCCCGGATGCTGAAAGCGTGGGGTGGATGTCGTCTGCTCGCGCAGCGTCACGACGACAGCCTCGAGCCGCCGATGCTGCCCACGCAACGCTCCGAGCAGTTCGTAGTGATGGCCTGCCCGTGTTCCGCGTCCGACGATCTCGGCGCCGGTTCCGGCACGAGTGAACACCGACTCGCGTTGGGTCTTTTCGCCACGGAAGAGTGAGGTGACCGGTACGTCGAGTGCTGCGGCCAGTTTCGACAATGTCGCCAGACTGCAGGAGGTCTGGGCGTTCTCGATTTTCGACAGCATCGACTTCGAGATCCCGGTGGCGGCCGCCATCTCGCTGACCGAGAGGCCGGCGCTGATCCGCAGCCGCCGGGTCTGGGACCCGATCAGCAATTCGAGCGGACCGGCGCCGTCGTGGTCGCACACTTCGCGAGGGGTCGTGTCCTCGACGACACCCGGCGAGAAGGCGGGTTCGGGCAGGGTCACATCTTCCCAGGGATCCAGGTGGTGCCCGCCAGCGGCACGCGAGCCATCGCCGACGATTCGACGGTCAGTGCCACCAGGTCCTCTGGTTCGAGGTTGCGCAGATGCGACTTGCCGCAGGCGCGTGCGAGGGTTTGGGCCTCCATGGTCAACACCCGCAGGTAGTTGGCGAGTCGCCGTCCGCCCTCGACGGGATCGAGATTCTTGGACAGTTCCGGGTCCTGGGTGGTGATCCCGGCGGGGTCGCGACCGGCCTGGAAGTCGTCGTAGAAGCCGGCGTCGCTACCGAGCTCTTGATACTCCTTTGCATACCGAGGGTTGTTGTCGCCCAGCGCAATGAGCGCAGCGGTACCGATCGCGACGGCGTCGGCACCGAGAGCCATGGCCTTGGCGACGTCGGCGCCCGAACGGATGCCGCCGGAGACGATGAGCTGGACTGATCCACTTTCTCCCCTCGCTCCGCTCGACCGTCGGTGCTGACCCATCTCTTGCAGCGCTTGGACTGCCTGTGGAATCGCTGCGAGCGTCGGGATGCCGACGTGTTCGATGAACACGTCCTGGGTGGCGGCGGTTCCGCCCTGCATACCGTCGACGACAACGACGTCGGCGCCGGCTTTGACGGCCAGTTTCACGTCGTAGTAGGTGCGGGTGGCACCGACCTTGACGTAGATGGGCTTCTCCCAGTTGGTGATCTCACGCAGCTCGATGATCTTGATCGCGAGATCGTCCGGTCCCGTCCAGTCCGGATGTCGGCACGCCGACCGTTGGTCGACTCCCATGGGCAGCGTCCGCATCCCGGCGACACGCTCGGTGATCTTCTGTCCCAGGAGCATTCCGCCGCCACCGGGCTTCGCGCCCTGACCGAGCACGATTTCGATCGCGTCGGCCTTGCGCAGGTCGTCGGGGTTCATGCCGTACCGCGACGGAAGGTACTGGTACACCAGGTTCTTCGACTGACCGCGCTCTTCGGGGGTCATGCCGCCGTCGCCGGTGGTGGTCGAGGTGCCCACTTCACTGGCACCCCGGCCCAGGGCTTCCTTGGCCTGACCCGACAGTGCACCAAAACTCATGCCTGCGATGGTGATCGGGATGTCCAGGTGCAGCGGGAACTTCGCGTTGCGGTCACCGAGAACCACGTCGGTGTCGCAGCGTTCGCGGTACCCCTCGAGTGGGTATCGCGACATCGACGCGCCCAGGAACAGCAGGTCGTCGAAGTGGGGGAGTTTGCGTTTGGCTCCCCAGCCGCGGATGTCGTAGATGCCGGTGTCGGCGGCCCGTTGGATTTCGGCGATGACGCCTCTGTCGAAGGTGGCCGATTCACGCAAGGTCGGGTTGTAGGTCATGGGTATCGCTCCTTGTACGCCGGGGTGTCAGTACGCCGGATGTCAGTACGCCGCGGCGTTGTCGACGTGGAAGTTGTAGAGCTGCCGGGCGGAGCCATAGCGGGTGAAGTCGGCGGGATCGGCGTCGATGCCTGCGGTGGCGAGCAGGTCACCCAGTTCGGCGAGGTGCTCATCACGCATCTCCTTCTTGATGCAGTCGGCACCCAGCGATGCGACCGTGCCGCGGACGTAGATACGGGCCTCGTACAGCGAATCACCAAGGGCTTCGCCGGCGTCGCCGCAGACGACAAGGCGTCCGGCCTGGCCCATGAAGGCGCTCATGTGGCCGATGTTGCCGCCGACCACGATGTCGGCGCCCTTCATCGAGATCCCGCAACGCGCTGCGGCATTGCCCTCGATGACGAGCAGGCCGCCGTGGGCGGTGGCTCCGGCCGACTGCGAGGCGTCGCCGGTGACCCGTACGGTCCCGGACATCATGTTCTCGGCCAGCCCGACACCGGCGTTCCCGTTGATCGTGACGGTGGCCTGCTGGTTCATACCGGCGCAGTAGTAGCCGACGTGTCCTTCGATGGTGACGTCGATGTCCTTGTCGAGTCCACAGGCCAGGGCGTGAGCACCTTGCGGCGCCGTGATGACCGACTGGTTCGGCGCCTGCAGGGACTGCAGGGTCTCGTTGACCGAACGGACGGTGGTGGACAGCAGATCGAACGTCGTGATCTCAGCGGTGTCGTCCGCTGTGGCGACGGCGTTCGGCGTCTCGGTCACTGACGGTGCCATACGTACACCTCTTCTGGTTCGGGTTCGAAAATGCGGGCGGTGTCGACGCCGGGCAGTCCTGCCAGCGCACGGTATTCAGAGGCCATCGCGACCCAGCGGTCGGTTTCGGCGATGACGGCGGGCTTGCATGAGATGGGGTCGCGGACCACGGCGAACGAGTCCTTGTTCGAGACCAACAGTGTGTAGAAACCGTCGAAGGTCTCGTTGAGCATCAGCAGCGACTTCTCGAGATCGACACCCTCGGCGAGTTGCTTGGCGATGAACCGTGCGCCGACCTCGGTGTCGTTCTGACTGTCGAACACAACACCACTGCGTTCGAGTTCGTGCTTGATGCTCATGTGATTGGAGAACGATCCGTTGTGCACCAGGCACTGGTCCGTGCCGACAGAGAAGGGGTGCGAACCTTCAGCGGTGACAGCCGATTCGGTCGCCATACGGGTGTGAGCGACGCCCTGCCAGCCCGAGGCGTTCGGTAGGCCGAAGCGGTGGGCGAGCTCGGTCGGATTGCCCATTCCCTTGAGGACCGTGACCTCGCTACCGAAGCCGATGATCCGCGCCGCCGGTGCCACACCGCGCACCGCCGCGACGAGCTCATCGGACGGAACGGCCGCGTGGAGCACAGTGGTCGGCTCGAGGTCGATGACTGTCGCCTCGACGCCGAGCGCGGTGGTCAGAGCCGACGCCAGGTCGGACGCCGAGAGTGGGTTCTCGAGTAGGGAAACGGTGGCGTGGCCCTCGGGCGACCACGTCGGGTCACCGTAGATGGACATGCCGGCCGAGTCGGGGCCGCGATCGCACATCTGGTCGAGCATGCCGGTCAGCAGTGCGCCCAGTTCTGGGTACAGAGCCCGGTCACGTAGGTGCAAACCCACGATTCCACACATGTGGAACTCCTGTTCTTCGTTGTTGGTGGCAGAAAGTCGTGGTGGTCAGAAGGCCGTGAGGTATTCGTCGATCTCCCACGCAGAGACCGTGTTGTGCCAGGCGAAGAACTCTTCACGTTTGCGCTGGGCGAAGTACTCGCTGACGCCCGGGCCCGCGACATCGAGTGCGGCGGTGAGGACGTCGTCCTTGTCGAGGGCGTCCATCGCGTGCAGCAGGGTCATCGGGAGCATCTCGCTGGGACTGTCGCCGCTGCCGGGAGCGCCGGGATCGAGATTGCGCTTCACGCCGTCGAGTCCGGCAGCGATGGCGCCGGCTGCGGCGAGATACGGATTGGCCGACCCGTCGCCGCCGCGCAGCTCGACGCGGTTGTGGTCGGGCACGCGCAGGTAGTGGGTGCGGTCGTTGCCGCCGTAGGTGGCGAAGCGCGGCGACCAGGTGGCGCCGCTGCTCGTGGTGGTGGCGCCGGTTCGCTTGTACGAGTTGACTGTCGGGGCGATCACGGCTTGCAGGGCGCAGGCGTGCTCCAGGATGCCTGCGATGAAACCGTAGGCGATGCTCGAGAGTCCGAGTCCTTTGTCGTCGGTGGCATCGGGGAAGACGGCACCGGTCTCGCTCCACAGCGACAGGTGCATGTGCATGCCTGACCCGGTGCGGTCGGTGAACGGCTTGGGCATGAAAGTTGCCTGCATCCCGCGCTTTTCGGCGATCACCGCGAGCAGGTACCGGGCGGTGATCACGCGGTCGGCGGTGACCATGGCGTCCGCGTAGTCGAAGTTCTGCTCGAACTGTCCGTTGGCGTCCTCATGGTCGTTGGCGTAGTTGCCCCAGCCCAGCGAGTTCATGGCCGTCGAGATCTCGGTGAGGTGGTCGTACATGCGGGTCACGTCGCGGGCGTCGTAACACGGCTGTCGTTTGGAGTCGGCGGGGTCGGCGGTGGTGAGCGCGCCGGACTCGTCCTTGTTGACCAGGAAGTACTCGATCTCTGCGCCGACATTGACGCTGAACCCGAGGTCTGCAGCCCGGCGCAGGATTTCTTTGAGGATGATGCGGGGAGCAAACGGCCAGGGCTTGCCATCGACGTGGGGATCGCAGTGCACCAGGGCGAGGCCGGGCCGGATGAACGGGATCGGGGTGAACGACGACGCGTCGGGCATGGCGACCAGGTCGGAGTCCTTGGGTTCCTGGCCCATCATGCCTGCCGCATAGCCGGCGAATCCGACGCCGTCTTCCTCGAGCATGCCGACCGACTGTGCCGGAACGAGTTTGGCGCATGGCTTGCCCGACATGGTCACGAACAAAGCGAGGATGAATGTGGTTCCGGTGGACCGGACCAGCTCGGTCAGTGTCGGTTCGGCACCCACCGGATCTGGGGCGACTACGGGTGTGGGTGTGAACGCGTCGGCTGTGTCTATGGCCATGGCAGGCTCCTGGTCGGGGGATTCGGTCGGGGGTAGGGAGGTGGTGGTCATCGCATCTCACCGGCGCCCTCGTAGGGGTTCAAGCTCAGCAAGAGGTCGTTCTCCTCGAATCGGCTGTACCGGAAGTCGTGTGGATCAACGTTCGGCAGCGTCGTCGTCCCGGTGGTGAGAAGGTCGGCGACGAGTTCGCCGACGGCGGGGGAGATCTTGAACCCGTGGCCGGAGAATCCGGTGGCGAGGAACAGCCCGTCCGCCGGGGAGGGCCCGATGATCGGGTTGTAGTCGGGAGTGACGTCATAGGCACCGACGTAGGAGCCGGCTATCCGCGGATCGGGCATGTCCGGCAATCGGTTCCCGAGCTTCATGATGTTCTTCTCGATCGCCGAATCGTCCGCGCGGTTCACGTAGTCGTCCGGGTCGATGTACTGCGGTGCCTGGTGATCGGAGTTCCCGACCAATAACTCACCGTTGGGTTCGCGGCATATGTATTGCAGCCCCGCCAGATCCGACAGCACGGGAACCTCGGGAGTCGGCGCCCCCTGGTCGACCAGGACCAGCTGTGCACGCTGGGCCCTGACATCCACCGGAACGCCGACAGTCGCGGTCAGCGCCGGTGTCCACGGCCCGGCAGCAACGATGACATGCTCGGCGTGGATCTCGTCTCCGCCGGCCAGGATGACGCCGTAGACGGTCCCGCCGGCATTCTGCAGCAGACCGCTCACCCGAGTCGATTGGCGCACCGTCACGCCGAGCTTGCGGCCCGAGGCACCGAACGCCATGCCGGCCATGTAGGCCTCGCCGCGTCCACCACGTGGCTCGTAGGCGAACGCCGCGAAGTCGTCGAGGTGCAGGCCGGGCCAGAGACGGGCCATGGTGTGGTGGTCGATGAAGTCGACATCGATACCCAGACCCTGCATCATCGCCACATTCGCCTTGAGGGGCACGGTGTTGTTCTCGCCGACTCCGACCACGTAGCCGCACTGCCGGAACGCCATGTCGTCGTCGAAAAGCTCAGGGGCGCGCTGGAAGACGTCGACGCTGTACCAGGACATCGCCGCCAACGACGGGGTGCCGTAGTGGCAGCGGACCACCCCACTGGACTTGCCGGTCATCCCCGAGCAGAGGGTGTCACGCTCGAGGACCATCACATCGGTTTCCCCGCGGTTGGCGAGCGACCATGCGATGGCGAGCCCCTCCAGGCCGCCGCCGACGATCACGTACTTCGCTGTTTCTGTCACTGTCAGTCTTCCCGCTCATGTGTTTCTTCATGTGATCCGGTGTTGTCTGTAATGAAACACGACGTTTGTGTCAACGAAGTTTCTGGCCAGTGTCCGGCGTATCACGGAATCGCGCCATGCCAGCCGAGATCGCGGGGATTCAGGTGACCTACGCTGGGTGTTCGTCGAATTTAACGCGCATGTCACGCGGCTCACGGTTTCCTACCACTATATTTAGTTTCACAACTTACTCGCGGCGCTCTGCCGCATCATCTATACGCCCCCTCAAGGAGAAGCCCATGACCACAACAGATTCCGACAAGACCGCCGCCTTCCGGGTCACATCAGATTTTTGGGCGACGCTTCCACAGATGCCGGTCACCGAATACCCGGGCACCCAGGGCTTCATCGATGACGTCTATGCGAACCCGGAAGGTTCCGAGATGTCCGCCGGGTACTTCGAACTGCGCCACACCGACGCACCGCTCGACTACTACTACGCCTACGACGAGATGAAGGTCGTTCTCGAAGGCGTCTTCCATCTCGAGAACCTCGAGACCGGCCAGGTCGAGACCGCTGGACCCAAGGACGCCATCTTCTTCCCGAAAGGTTCGACCATTCGCTTCACCACCGAGGACCGGGCTCTGGCGTTCTTTGTCGGCCACCGCTCGTTCGCACCGTAACCATGGCGGTCTCGATGGCCACCACCACCGTCCCCCGGTGGCAGGCCACTGCTTTCACCGACGTCGAGTTCGATGAGGCGGCGTCACATCACCTCGTTGTGACCACGGACGAGGAGGCTGCCGAACATGTCGGTGACCTAGCAGGTGTATCGGTGGTCCGCCTTGCCGGTCCGGAGGACGACGCGCTGGCCGCTGCACTGCGGCCGGCGCGGGTGGGTTGGCGTTTTGTGGTCGTCGGGCGAGGGGCGGCGCCGGCGCGGGTTCGGGCCGCCATCATCGCCGCAGGTGCCGTTGACGCAGAAGTGACTGTCGTCGACCTGGGCGGCGGGGACGGATTCTCGCCCGGGGAGCGCGACGTCTACTGCGCGCATTGTCATTCCGTCACCACCACCTTCGCCGGCATCGACGAGTCGCTCACCTGTTCCGGATGCGGATCTCCATTGGTGGTCTATTACCACTTTTCGCGACGGCACCACGCCTACTTGGGATTTCATCCAGACGCGGAGGAACTACCATGACCCACACGGTCAATGCGCCGCCCACCGGGCTCACCGGCACCGACTTGCTGGTGACCGTCGGCACCGTCCGGGAACTCTGCGACGGCATCCGTGAAGTCACATTCACCGGCGCGCAGGCGCTGCCTTCGTTCACTCCCGGAAGTCACATCGGCGTGCGGTGGGGGACCGGTGTCCAGAACTCGTACTCGCTGACCGGCCCCTGCACCGATCCCGACCACTACGCGATCTGTGTGCGCCGTGACGATGCCGGTAGGGGTGGCTCTGCGTGGATTCACGCTCTGCGAGTGGGCGATCAGGTGGTGATCACCCCGCCGCGCAGCGCGTTTGCGCCGATATCCGTTGCCCGCCATCACGTTCTCATCGCGGGTGGCATCGGGGTCACGCCGATCTTGTCTCATGTCCGAGCAGCTGTGCAGTGGCACCGATCTTTCGAAGTGATCTATTCACACCGGCCCGGGCAAGACGCGCTCGCCGACGAGCTGCAGAACCTCTGCGGAGATCGACTGACCATCGTGCATGACGTCGACGACTTCTGGTCGCACCTGACTCCGATCCTCGAAGACTCGGTGCTCGGCACCCACCTCTACACCTGCGGGCCGGCGATGATGATCGACGCCGTTGCCGCAGCCGCCACCGCCGCGGGATGGCCGGCCCAGCGCGTCCATTCCGAACAATTCTCATCCGCCGTGGCGACCGGCGGTGCACCGTTTGCCGCCCGTCTTCGCCGCACCGGGGTGCTGGTCCCCGTCGGCGCCGACGTGTCGCTGCTCGAAGCACTGCTCGAACGCGGTGTAGCCGTACCCAACTTGTGTCGCCAGGGCGTCTGCGGCGAATGCCGGGTAACCGTGCGCGGCGGCCGAATCGACCACCGGGACTTCTATCTGACCGACGACGAGCGAGCCGAAGGCGACACGATGATGCCGTGTGTCTCCCGGGCCGCCGGTGACCAAGTGGAGCTGGAACTGTAATGACCGCAGCAGCTGTGTTCACGCAGAACGACATCGAGAACTTCCCCTTCCCGTTCCCGAAAGATCAGTACCGCTACAGCGCCAATGTCGAACCGACTGGGCAGAAGGCGTCGACCGTGGTCGGCTCCTGGGGGGAACAGCGAGTGGTGATCGACGCCCACTATCGGCGTGAACTTGCCGAACGCTCCCGGATTTTGGCGGTCGATCCCACCCGATCACAGTGCTTGCCGCACATGGTTCCCGCGGCCTGGGACGCGATGCTCACCCTCATGCACGAGCTGGCCGATGGGTATCCGCAGCACATGACCCTGGAGCGGGTCATTGCTGAACCGGCGTCGTACCGTTGGCGCAACGCGCTCCTCGACATCGACCAGACCTTTACGTTCGGCGCCGCCGATACGCTGCCGACCGATCCGCTGACCTACATCTGCAGCCAGATACAGGAAGACGTGGTACTACTCGATCAGCGCGACGACCAGATGTGGGGCGACGCAGGAGTGGTCACGTTCGCCGCCGACTGGTCCTTCGGGTTCGACGTCGGCATGAGCTTCCTGCAGATCCACGGTCCCGTGCCACGACTGCACAGCGAGAAAATCGCAACGCGCGCACACGAATTCATCAAACGCCTACAGCCGGCTCAGAGCTACCGAAGAACCAACTGGACACTCACCGTCGACGGCAAACTCGACACCTCCACCGAGACCTACCCGGAGTGGGGCAAAGATCGGCGCACCCTCGCCGAAGGGCCACTGGAGGACGTGGGGGACCGGCTGTTCCTGCGCACCGAGGTCCAGCACCTCATCCGACTGCCGCAGTCGAATGCCGTCATGTTCCTGATCCGGACCTACCTCTTACCCTTCAGGGCCATCGCCACCATCCCCGAATGGGCCGACAGGCTCTACCGGGTCCTCGAAGACCTGCCCGTCGACATGGCCGACTATAAAGGCATCACACGTACCCGCGGCCCCGGTCTGCAATGGCTGAGGACCCACGGCCCCGTGGTGCCCTGATCGCCAGGTTCACGACACTGACTGGCACTCAACGGATTCAGCCGAACCGCGCAATGTGGACTTTGTAACACGGCCGCAACCGGCGGTCTCGAATCCGCAACACGCGAGTGGTCCACTATCGGTGAACCTCGATTCCCTTAAGCAGACTCCCGGTCTGCGCCCGACTCTTGAGGACTGACAATGGACGAAGCGATCGCAGCCGCCGATACGGCTTGGCTGCTGGCTGCATTTGCTGCGGTGAGCCTGATGGTTCCCGGCCTGGCCATGTTCTACGGCGGCATGGTCAGCGCCAAGAACACCCTGAACATGGCAATGATGACGTTCGGTGCGTTTGCCGTGGTGGGCATATTGTGGATCCTGTTCGGCTACTCGGCCGTGCTCGGCGATTCCCTTGGCGGAAAGGGCATTCTGGGTGATCCCCTCGAGGCGATGGGACTCTCGTCGATGCTCGAAGCGCCTGCTGATCCCGGTCTGCCGCCCGCGCTCGTCGCCGGATTCCAGCTGCTGTTCGCCGGCATCACCGTGGCCCTCATCTCGGGTGCAGTCGCCGACCGCATGAAGTTCGGTGCGTGGATGCTGTTCGCCGGAGTCTGGGCGACGCTCGTGTACTTCCCCGTCGCTCACTGGGTGTTCGCCTTCGACTCCGAAGACGGATCGATCACCGGCGGCTGGATTGCCAACCAGCTGGCGGCGATCGACTTCGCCGGTGGTACCGCGGTCCACGTGAATGCCGGTGTTGCGGCACTGGCCCTGGTCATCGTCCTCGGCAAGCGACGCACCTTCCCGGCCGCACCGCGTCCGCACAGCCTCCCGCTGACCATGCTCGGCGCGGGCATCCTGTTCTTCGGCTGGTTCGGCTTCAACGGTGGATCGGCCCTGGCCGCCGGCAACAGCGCGGCCGTCGTGGTCCTCAACACCGTTGCCGCAGCGTGTGCCGGCATCTGCGCCTGGCTTGTCGTCGAGAAGTTCCGTGAGGGACATGCGACGTCGCTCGGTGCCAGCTCGGGCCTGATCGCTGCCCTCGTCGGCATCACGCCGGCCTGTGGTGCAGTGTCACCGATGGGTGCGCTGCTCGTCGGTGCTGCCTCGGGTGCCATCTGCTGCCTGGCGGTGTCGATCAAGTTCCGACTCGGCTATGACGATTCGCTCGACGTCGTCGGGATCCATATGGTCGGTGGCATCCTCGGCACCATCCTGATCGGCTTCATCGCCGACCCGGCCGCACCCAATGGTGTTGCGGGACTGTTCTACGGCGGTGGATTCGACCTGCTGTGGCGCCAGACGGTGGCTGTCCTCGCCGTCGTCGGATACTGCTTCGTCGTCACCTGGCTGATCGCCAAGGCGATCGACAAGACCATGGGTCTGCGAGCGCATGAAGATCACGAGACCGAAGGTCTGGACGTTGCCGTGCACGGTGAATCGGCCTACGTCATGGAGAACGCGACGTTGACCGGCAAGCCTGTCACCGAGGCCGACGCCGTCGAAGCGGCCGAAGCCATCGCGACCGAGGCGGTCGAGAAGCCGGCGTCGGCAGCCTCGACATAAAGCCCCTCGAAGCTCTCGGCCCCCTTCCCGGCATCGCCAGGAAGGGGGCTGAGTCGTATTCGGTGCGAGCGGCTGGTTTCACGACAGTAGACGCAGTCGGCTAGAATCTGTCCATGCCAACGCGGTCTTCCAAGACGGTTCGGGACACCGGTGACCCCGCACCCGTGCAGCGTGAAGTGCTCGGCGAACCACCAACCGGTAATGACCTCGAAGAGGCGATAGCGCGACAGGTCCGCGCGCTGAGACGTGCCACCGGGCTTTCGGTGGGGGACATGGCCGAGAAGGTCGGCATCTCGAAAGCGATGCTGTCCAAAATCGAGAACGCCCAAACATCCTGCAGTCTCTCCACTTTGGCCAGACTTGCTGCTGGCCTCGACGTCCCGGTCACCTCGCTGTTCCGCGGCGCAGACAACGAACGCGAAGCGGTGTTCGTCGAATCTGGTCACGGCGCCGTGATCGTCGGGCGGGGCACCCGAGTCGGACACCACTACGAACTCCTCGGCGCGCTGCGCGGTCAGCACAAGCGGCTCGAGCCCGTGCTGGTCACCCTCACCGACGCCAGCGAGGTGTTTCCTCGCTTTCAACACGCCGGAACCGAACTGCTCTACATGCTCGAAGGCGTGATGGTCTACGGCCACGGCGACGCCGAATACACCCTGCGCCCCGGGGACTCCCTATTGCTGGACGGCGAAGGCATCCACGGACCGAACGACCTGGTCCGCCTGCCGATCCGCTTCCTGGCGGTCACGGCATACCCGGACAACCACGAAAGCTGATGTTCTCGACCTCGAGTTGAGCAATTTGTTCTGGCCGCAGATCGTCTCCGGCGCAGGAGGATAGGGCCAATTTCTCTGTCTGAAACCTCTTCGTTTCGCTAAGCGAAGGAACTGTTGTCTCACAAAGCGTTCCACAATACCGCCATCGACAGAGACGGAAGGTGTGGGCCGCTGGGTCAACTGTCCGTGCGGTGGCCACATCCGCGTTGCCCGCGACGGCGACACATTGTTCGTCGACCGGCGGGCCCGCGGACGGGGCGCGTGGGCTGCGAAATTTGTATTGGTTACCGCCGAAATGCATTGGGGCTCCGACATCGCGCCCGACACCGGCAAGACCCGAGCGCTACGACGAAGGTGTCATGTCGAGTCTGTCGGCTGGTACCCGTTCGATGCGCGTCCACCCTTTCCATCCTCGTTTCTCGAGGTTCGCGAAAATTGCTTTCATGACCGGCGCAGCATCAAAAGTGGTGGAGTCCAACAAATTGATGAACGGGTCGTCGAGTCCGTCGACCTCGATCTCGCCTGCCTGTACAGCCGCGATCATCTGGCGCTCGATGATCTCGGCCGCCTCATCGACTCGCGGATCATCGACGGCCCAATCGAACGCATCGCTCAGCAGACTGTAGAGCCGTAAGGTATCCGGGTCGTCCAGCTGCCTGTGCTTCGACACGATTATGTCGTCGATCTGGTCTGGTACTTGGGCGGCGATCATGATCCACGCGTCGCGTTCCATCTCGATGTAGCGTTCCTCGACGTCGAGACCGCGCAGCCGATCCAGATAGTCGACCACGCTCTGCGGGAGGGCCAAGTGATCCCCTGCGGCGAGACGGGTCAGCCGTTTGCGAGTGTCTTGCAGTCGACGGATCTCGGCGCGTAGTTTTCTGTCGATCTCAGTCAGCCCCTTGGCGAACTCGTCGGGTTCTGCGTCGAGTAACTCTTCCACCCGGGCAAGTGGCACACCTGCGTCGGCCAAAGTGCGGATTCGGATCAGCCTGACAACCGCCGCTGCGTCGTAGCGTCGATACCCGGAGTGGTCGCGCACGGGCTCGGCCAGCAGCCCGATCTTGTGGTAGTGCCGGATGGCCCGCACAGTCACACCCGCGTAGGTGGCCAATTGACTGATGGTGAGCATGGGTCTCAGACTGCCTCAGCCGATCTTCCGCCGGTAGGTGATTGCCGCGAAACCGTATGCGATGACGAAGATACCGGCACACCACGCCACCGCGATCCACGTGTCCGAGGCCGCAGCCTGACCGGTCAGAAGTTCTCGGATCGCGTTGACGATCGACGTCGCAGGCTGATTCTCGGCAAACCATCGCACCGGGCCGGGCATGGTCTCGGTGGGCACAAATGCTGAGCTGACGAAGGGCAGGAAGATGAGCGGGTAGGCGAACACGCTCGCCCCTTCCACCGATGTCGCGGTGAGCCCGGGAATCACCGCGATCCAGGTCAGCGCAAGCGTGAACAACAGCAGGATCGCGACAACTCCGAGCCAGGCCGGCATCCCCGCTGCGGAACGAAATCCCATGAGCAGAGCCACCACAACGACGATCACCACCGAGATGATGTTGGAGACCAGTGAGGTCAGCACGTGTGCCCACAGAACCCCTGATCGCCCGATTGGCATCGAACGGAAACGCTCGAAGATGCCGCCCTGCACGTCCTGAAAGAGTCGAAATGCAGTGTAGGACGTGCCAGAGGCGATCGTGATGAGCAGAATGCCGGGCAGCATGTAGTCGATGTATTCGACTGCGCCGGTGTCGATTGCACCGCCGAACACGTACACGAACATGAGCATCATCGCAATCGGCATGAGCGCGGTGGTGATGATGGTGTGCACACTGCGCGTGACGTGACGCAACGTGCGTCCGGTGAGGACAGCGGTGTCCCCGAGAGACTGAATGGCCATGAGTCAATCCTTGGTCGTCGGTCGAGGCTTTGCTGCCCTTGTCATGTCTGTCTTGTCACCGACGATGGCGAAAAACACGTCTTCGAGTGTCGGCTGCTTCTCCACGTACTCGACCTTGGTGGGTGGAAGAAGCTGTCTGAGTTCGCCGAGTGATCCGTTCACGATGACTCGGCCTTGATGGAGGATGGCGATCCTGTCTGCGAGATGCTCTGCCTCCTCCAAGTACTGCGTCGTCAGCAAAACGGTTGTACCGCGCCCGGCGAGCCCTTTCACGGTCTGCCACACCTCGACGCGCGCCTCAGGGTCCAGCCCAGTCGTCGGTTCGTCCAAGAAGATCACCGGCGGATCTCCGATCAGACTCATGGCAATGTCCAGGCGACGGCGCATCCCACCTGAATACGTCGACACCCTTCGCGCAGCCGCGTCGGTGAGCGAAAACTGCTCCAGGAGGGCATCTGCGGTGGCCGCAGGGTCTGGTAGGTGCCGGAGCTTTGCAATGAGGACCAGGTTCTCCCTCGCAGTCAAAATCTCATCCACCGCGGCGAACTGTCCGGTGAGGCTGATCGACTCGCGCACATCACCGGGTCGAGTAGCGACATCGAAACCATTGACGACGGCCGAACCTCCGTCGGGTCGCAGCAACGTCGACAAGATCTTCACGACGGTGGTCTTGCCAGCCCCGTTCGAGCCGAGGAGCGCGAAGATGCTGCCTCGCGCCACGTCGAAATCTACGCCGCGAAGCACCTCGAGCTCACCGAACGACTTGCTGAGTCCCTCGACGCGAACAGCCGGCTCACCATCACGTAGTCGGTTCACGGGTGTATCCACAGAGCAAGTGCCGCCACGGTATCGCGTGCCGAGACCACCGCGGCACGGGTCGCGGATGGCCCGCCGCGATCGTTCTTCATCACTTCTCCAGTCATTTCCTACCTCCCCAGTGAAGCTGTCCCGCTGGTTGGGCAGCAGCTCGTGAAATAAGGATGAATGGTTGACCCAGCGTCAAGGTCAAGCGTTCTCCAGCCCTGGACGCGTGATTGCGATGCCACTGCGGTGATCGGGTCTCGATCTACGTTGACCGAGAGAGACACTGCGGACCCGACGATCACTTCTCCGCCCCCGCCTCCGGCCGCAACGGACGTGCCCGCCACCGAGCCGGTGGGGGAGGAAGCGCCGTGCGGGTCACAGGTCGATGCGACGACGATCGACGATGCGATCGCGCAGATCGCGCCCCCGATGCCTGGCGTGAATTGGGTGAGGGGCGAGACCAACGCCGGCACATGTTCATTGCTGATCTTCGTGGCCCTTCATACCGAGGGCGGTACGGGCTCGTCGCCGAATCAGCTGTTGCTCTTCCGTGGGGGTGAGTTCCTTGGTACCGGCACCGCCTGCAACCTCAGCTACCAGATGATCACGGGTGCATCCGACGATCAGATCGACGTTCGGTACCGCTACATCGTCGCCGACGAACCCAATGCCACGCCGCAGGGCGAGGTGAACGTGGCCTACCGGTGGAACGGTTCCGGCATCGACATGGTCGGCGAACTTCCCGAGGCGGTCACCGACGGCGAGTGCTGATCGCTCGTAATCGGCTCCGCGACACCAACAACGCGGTCTGAGCGGGCAGCGTAGAGCTCGCGGCACAGACTGTGGAGTCCATCGACCAGAAGTTGCTCGTCTTCGCGTTCACGGTTCGAATCTGATGAACAGTTGTCCGTGTGGCCCGTCGGTGCCCACCTTTGCCCGCACGTGGTAAACGTCCGCGATCAGTTCCTCGGTCAGCACGGCCGCAGGGGCACCCGCTGCCACGACCCGCCCCTCGGACAGAACGATGAGCTGCGTGCAGAACATCGCTGCGAGATTGAGGTCGTGCAACGCGATGATGCTCGTGATCGGCAATCGAGCCACAAGGGAGAGCAATTCGAGCTGATGATGGATGTCGAGGTGGTTTGTCGGCTCGTCGAGCAGCAATTCGCGTGGTTCTTGCGCCAGGGCACGAGCGATCTGGGCACGCTGCCGTTCGCCGCCGGAGAGTTGATGCCACAGCCGATGGGCTTTGGCGGTCAACCCGGTGTGCGTCAGCGCCGATTCCACGGCCTGCTGGTCTGCCGTGGCGTTGCCTCCGAACGCCCCACGGTGGGGAATTCGTCCCAGCCGAACGACATCGGCGACGGTGATGTCGAAGTCGGTGTCGGCGTGCTGACTCACCACCGCAACGGTCTTGGCTATCTCCTTGCGCCGCAGGCTGTTCAGCTCAGTGCCGTCGAGGCTTATCACCCCGGATGTGGGTTTGACCGCGCCGTTCAACAACTGCAGCAGGGACGATTTGCCCGACCCGTTGGGCCCGAGCAGTCCGACGGTGTCGCCCGGCTCCGGATGCAGTGAGACACCGTCGACCACGAGGGTTCCGCCGCGCCGCCAGCTGACCTGCGATGCTGCCAGTGTCATGCCGACGTCCTTCTCCGCGACAGGATCGCGATGAACGCGGGGACTCCTATCAAGGCGGTGCCGACTCCGACCGGCAGAGGCGTTGGTGCGAAAGCGACGCGGGACACCGCGTCGACCCACACCATGAACACCGCACCCATGAGGGCGGTGACCGGTATGAGCCGGTTGTGCCGGGAACCGATGAGCAAACGCGCGGCATGCGGCAGTACGAGCCCGACGAATCCGATCGCTCCGGCCACACTGACCAGCGTGGCAGTGATCAGCGCGGTCACCACGAGCAACGCAGTTCGGGCGGTACGCACCGAGATCCCCAGAGAGGATGCGACCTCGTTGCCGAAACTGAACGCGTCGAGAACGAACGCGTAGTAGAAGCAGACGGCGACACCGACTGAAACCACCGCCACACAGAGGAACACGTCGTCCCAGCGAACCCCTTCCAGTGATCCTAAAAGCCAGAACATGACGCCGCGGGTCTCGTCGGAGTCCGCGAACGCGAAGATGACCAGCGAGGTCAACGCCGAGAACAGTTGTGTGCTGGCCACTCCCGCAAGAATCACACGGTCGTTGTTGCCGCCAGAGAGTTGTGCCAGCAGGAGCACGAGTGCAAATGCGACGAGGGCCCCGATGAACGCGCCGCCGGACAGTCCGAGTGCGGCGCCACCGATTCCGAGAACTCCCACGATGACCGCTCCGGTCGATGCGCCCGAGCTGATCCCGAGTACAAACGGATCGGCGAGGGGGTTGCGCAGCAGCGACTGCATGATCACTCCGCAAATGCCCAGGCCGCTCCCGCAGGCAGCAGCGACGAGGCTGCGGGGCAAGCGCTCTTCCCAGACGATGGCGTTCTTCGACAGTCTGACCGGGATGTCCGTCAGGCCAAGATGATTGGTGACGACGTCGCGGACGTTGACCAGCGATACATTCGCCGGGCCCAGTGTCATCGCCGCGGCAACCGAAGCCACCAGCAGCACCAGGCCGAAACCCAGGACGACGGGTAGGCCGAGCTGTCTGCGAACAACACTGGGCTCAGTCGACGTGGCCGCGCTCAGGACTGCGGTTCCATCTCGCGGAGGCCGGCGGCGACCTTTTCGACGCCGTCCACCAGCCGGATCGAGGGATTCATCTCGGCGCCGTGCAACGATATGAATCGCTTGTCCTTGACCGCCTGCATGGTTTTGGTGACCGGGTCGGACTCGAGGAAGGCGATCTTGTCTGCTAGGCGGTCGCCCGGGAACCTGTCGCGCAACAGGTCGCCGAGGATCAGCACGGATGGGCCGCGATCGACCATGGTCTCCCAGCCGACTGCCGGCCAGTCGTCGTCGATGTCGGAGAACACGTTTGTGGCGCCGACCGTGGTCGCCAGCAGGTTCGCCGAGCCCAGGCCACCGGCGATGTACGGGCTCTTGGTGTCTGCGAACCAGAACGCCATCGAAACGCCGGACTTGTCGAGTCCTTCTGTCGCGGCGTTGAGGCGCTCCTGCAATTGACCCACCAGTTCTGCGCCCTTGTCCTGAACGTCAAAGATCTCCGCGAGCTCGGTGATCTCCTGGTAAAGCGAATCAATCGTCAGAGGGTTGGTCCGGGTGTTGCCCCCGTTGATACTGACACCGTTGTCGCAGTCGGTGGGGGACAGGTAGGTCTCGGTGCCCGTCTCTGCGAAACGGGCTCGCGTGGTGACGCCGCCCTCTTTGAAATGACGTCCAAACGATGCAGTGACAAAGTCCGGGTCGGCGTTGAGAACGACCTCATACGTGGGAGCGTTGTCAGCGAGCCGAGGTACGGCGGCGTTTGCGGCCTCAAGATTTTGTCGCACGGGGTCGGTCCACGAGGCGGTGCCTACGATGCGGTCTTCAAGGCCGAGGGACAGAAGGATTTCGGTGGAGTTCTGATCGAGCGAGACCACCCGCTGCGGAGGAGCGTCGACGGTTACAGACTGCCCGCAGTTGTCGATCACGAGGGGGTAGGAGGTCTTTCCATCGCCCCCGACGGCCTCTGTCTCGGTCACCGACTCAGATTCGCCGCAGGCGGTCAGGAGACCGGCCACGACGGTCAGAGTCGACAGGGCACACACGCCCTTGGAAAATGCACTCACTGTTGACAACTCTCTTGATGTAGACCGGTGCGTGGGGAACGCGATCTGTTTCGCGCAAACCACCCTCGCGACACGGCCACGGCGAAGAACTCGGCTAGGCTAACCTATCTCGTCCGTTCAGGTCTATTACGACCTGTAGCGTCTGCGCAGGCAGTACATCAAGCGATGGGAGAGCAGCGCGTGACCGCGGGCGCCGACGATCGGCACAAGAGATGGCGCCTGTCGTTCATCGAGGAGATGAGACGGTCGACGCCGGCCATCAGGCTGCTCGTATTGACCCAGCTGACGTTCAACGTCGGCTTCTTCATGGTGCTGCCGTATCTCTCGGTTCATCTGACCGATGACGTCGGTCTCGGCGCCGCGATGGTCGGTGTAGTACTGGGCATCCGGACGTTCTCACAGCAGGGTCTGTTTTTCGTCGGGGGCACACTTGCCGACAGGTGGGGTATCAGGCCCGTGATTCTCATCGGGTGTGTGGTGCGCGTGCTGGGGTTCGTCGGATTTGCGTTTGTGGACTCGATGGCAGGCGTTCTCACCGCGACAGTGTTGGTCGGTTTCGCAGCTGCCTTGTTCTCGCCGGCAGTCGAGTCGGCAATTGCCGTGGAGGCGGGAAAGAGCGAGCGCGACGGCGGTCCCACTCGGGTCCAGACGTTTGCGCTCTTGTCGGTGTGCGGGCAGATCGGGTCTCTTGCCGGTCCGTTGATCGGATCGTTGTTGCTGCTTATTGATTTTCAGAGTGCGTGCCTCGCCGCCGCGGGCATCTTCGTGGCAGTGGTCGTCGCGCATCTTCGATGGTTGCCGAACCAACCAGGCGAGCATCGAGGAGAGTCGTGGCTGTCTGGGTGGAACGAAGTGGTGCGCAACAAGTTGTTCGTTCTGTTCGCTCTCGCGATGAGCGCTCAGCTGATTGCGTACAACCAGCTCTACTTGCTCTTGCCACTCGAAGTCGAGCGAGCGTGGGGATCGCAGTCCGT
This sequence comes from Williamsia sp. DF01-3, assembly GCF_023051145.1. NCBI lineage: Bacteria > Bacillati > Actinomycetota > Actinomycetes > Mycobacteriales > Nocardiaceae > Williamsia > Williamsia sp. DF01-3. The sequence continues at coordinate 3,496,616 of NZ_JALKFS010000005.1, read as the reverse complement.
GCTGGGCTGGTATTTCGCGATCTCGGCGGTGTTTGTCGTCGCGACGCAGTTGTTGATCACCCGTAAGCTGCGGCGGCTCTCGTTTCAAGTTGTGCTGCCTGTCGGATTCGCCATCATGGCGGTGTCGTTCGTGGCCGTTGCAATGACGGTTCCGCTGGAGCTGCACGGAGTGGTGGCGCTGATTCCGGCCGCCGTGTTTGTTGTACTGCTCGCGCTCGGTCAGATGATCGCCGTGCCGCCGGCACGGGATCTGGTGCCGCGGCTCGCCGCCGATCGAAGACTCGGCTCCTACTTCGGTTTCATGGCCTCGGTGGGCGGGGTCGGCGTGCTGATCGGTTCCGCGGTGATCGGTGCCGTCATCGATGTGGCTCCCGAGACCGGCTGGGGAGCAGCCATTCCCTGGCTGGTCGGAGCACTCTTCCCCCTCGCCGGCGCTATGGGGTTGCGATTGTTGTCAGCGAATGTCGCGAGAGAGTGATCGTATCGGCCGCTTCTCCCCGTGGAGCGTCCACAGCCCCTGCCTCGTCGCCCGTGCGCGCAAGAGCGTGCCGAGAGTTGTCGCAAGGCAGACGATCACGCCGGTATGCCTGTGGGACTGAAACTTTCGGATGTCGCAGGTGACCGGTGACCCTACCGAAGGGGTTCGTGGTGACGACGTCACCGCCGTCACGGCGTTCACCCGAGGCATGTAGCGGCGGTCAAAGTCGTTGGATGCCATCGAATGCGTAGTTGATTCGAGCCGCGCTTCTGCGGTGCTCGTCAAGTGACCCGCCCGATCCTCTTCGATGGCTCGTCAGGTCACGAATGCTGCGAGCCGGTCACCTTCATCTGCTGCTGGGTCACAGGACATCGCAGCACTGGCGTCGGACGAGCGGAGAGGCTTCGCCCGGGAGCGGTAGCACGGGGCCGTCCCACGGTGATCGACTTCGACAAGAACCCTGCTACGTGGTGCCCCCGGTCAGACTCGAACTGACACTGGACGGGTTTTGAATCCGTTGCCTCTGCCAATTGGGCTACGGGGGCGCGTCGCAGACCACACTTTAGATGACGGGCCGGGCGCCGATCCAACCGGTACTGTTGCACCACATCACGGCGCTCGACTGCGCACGGGACGGCGATTTCAATGTGGAGGTGGGACCGATGGCAACGACGGACGCAAGTGCAGCTCAGGCCAAGGAGCCGGCAGCAACGGTCCGCCGTGTCCTGGTTGCCGAAGACGATTCCTTGATCCGGATGGACCTCATCGAGATGTTGCGCGAAGAGGGCTACGACGTGGTGGGGGAGGCTCCCAACGGTCAGGTGGCCGTCGACCTCACCGAGGAGTTGCGGCCCGACCTCGTCATCATGGACGTGAAGATGCCCGTCCGGGACGGTATCGACGCAGCAGCGGAGATCGCGAGCAAACGCCTGGCGGCCGTCGTGATGCTGACCGCCTTCAGCCAGCGTGATTTTGTCGAGAAGGCCCGCGACGCGGGTGCGATGGCGTATCTGGTCAAACCCTTCACCAAAGCCGACTTGGTGCCGACCATCGAGGTCGCGGTGAGCCGGTACACCGAACTCAATGTCCTGGAACGCGATGTCGCCGACCTCACCGAACGTCTTGAGATCCGCAAATTGGTGGAACGCGCAAAGGGCATCTTGATGGAGTCGCATTCGTTCAGCGAGCCCGACGCTTTCAAGTGGATTCAGCGGGCGGCGATGGATCGCCGCACCACGATGAAGGCGGTGGCCGAAGTGGTCATCGAAACCCTCGGCAACAAGGCCAAATAAGCGCTCTGTCAGGCATTTCCGTCGCGGCCGGGGCGGTTCGGTGCCCGGCCGAAGCAGACGCGCCGAGGCGCCGGCCGGACAACCGTGTTTCAAATCGGTCACGGCCAGGCTGCAGGTGCTCTCCAGTTTCACGAACGTTACTCGCGGGCAACACGATGGCGCTAGCTTTACCCAAGCGAGTGGCGGTCGTATGCGTCGTAGAAGACGCGCCGCGCTCGGTGGTTTACCGCGAGGAGAATGTTGATGTCCCACAGATATCTCTTGAGGGGAACGATTGCCGCGGCGGTTTCCGTCATGGCAATTGCCGGCTGTAGTTCAGACGATTCTGACGACACGGCGACGACCGGAGGCGCGACCGGTGCATCCGCGTCTTCGTCCACGGAGGCGACAACCAACACCGACTGTGGTGAGAACGCCGACAAGGCGACGCCAGGACCGGTCAGCACGGCCCCCCTGAAGATCGGCACGCTGCTCCCCGCCACGGGAAGCCTGGCGTTCCTCGGACCGCCTGAGTTCGCAGGCGTCAAGTTGGCCGTGCAGGATGTGAACGCGGCAGGCGGCGTGCTCGACCAGCCGGTTCAGCAGATCGACGGTGACTCCGGAGACACCACAACCGACACCGCCAACGCCACCGTGGACCGCGAGCTCGCAGCCGGTACCCAGGTGATCGTCGGTGCCGCATCCTCGTCGGTGTCGCTGAAGGTCATCGACAAGATCAGCAATGCCGGTGCAGTGATGTTCTCGCCGGCGAACACCTCCGATGAGTTCACCTGCTACGCAGACAAGGGCCAGTACTTCCGTACCGCTCCTGCCGACACCCTGCAGGCACAGGCGCTTGCACAGGTCATGGCCGAGGGCGGCGTGCAGCGTGTTGCCATCCTGGCGATGAACGACCCGTACGGCACCGGTCTGGCCAAGAACACCGTCTCCGATCTCGAGGCCGCGGGCATCCCGGCCGACCAGATCAAGACGATCATCTACGACCCCAACGCGCAGTCGTTCAACGCCGAGGTCGACCAGGTCAAGAACTTCAATCCAGACGGCATTGCCGTCATCGGATTCGAGGAGAGCGCCAAGATCATCACCCGCATGAACGAGGTGAAGATCGGACCGAAGGACAAGCTCGTCTTCGGCGTCGACGGCAACATGGGCAACGCCCTGGGTGAGTCGGTCGGTCCGGGCATCCTCGAGGGAATGAAGGGCACCACGCCGCTGACGAACGTCGGCCCGCAGTTCGAGGCTCGTCTCAAGACCGCCGACCCGGCACTGATCGACTTCAACTACGCCGGTGAGAGTTACGACGCGGTGGTCATCTCCGCGCTCGCCGCCGAAGTGGCGAAGTCGACCAATGGCCGTTCGATCGCAGCGAACATCAACGCTGTGACCGAGGGTGGCACCAAGTGCAAGACATTTGAGGAATGCCTCCCGCTGGCGAAGGCCGGCACTGACCTCGATTATGACGGTGTCACAGGCGAATTGGCCTTCGTCACCGCCGGTGAGCCGTCAGTTGGTTCGTACGGTGTGCTCGAGTTCGACGGCAACAACAAGTTGATCGCCCCTGTCGCCGACTACAAGGTGGTCAAGGGCAACTGATCACCTCGCAGAGGTGAATGCACAACACTGAGAAAGGCCCGGGTCGCGAGACCCGGGCCTTCTGCTCGCGCTGATTGATGAGACCTGGCCCGCATCGCCTTGCAGACAACATATTTCGCCGAAACCAGAACGATCCGCCCCGGGTCAACCGGGGCGGATCGTTGCGTAGAGCCTCTGAGCCGAGCTATTTCTTCTCGGCACTTCCCGCCAGCGTCCCGAGATACAGCTCGATGATCTTCGGGTCGTTGGCGAGGTTGGTACCGGTGTCGGTATAGGCATTGCGGCCCTGGTCGAGCACATAGCCACGATCGCAGATCTGCAGGCAACGTCGAGCGTTCTGCTCCACGAGGATCACCGAGACGCCGGTGGCGTTGATCTTCTTGATCCGGATGAACACCTCGTCCTGGAACATCGGGGACAATCCTGCCGACGGCTCGTCGAGAAGCAGTACCGAAGGCTCCATCATCAGAGCCCGGCCCATGGCCACCATCTGACGTTCGCCACCGGACAGTGCTCCGGCTTTCACCTTGCGACGTTCGGCGAGCAGAGGAAACAGCTCGGACACGAAGTCGAAGCGCTCGTTGAACTTCTTGGGACGCAGGTAAATTCCCATCTCGAGGTTCTCTTCGATGGTGAGAGCAGGGAAGACGTTCTGGGTCTGCGGGACGTAGCCCACACCCTTGGTGACCAGCACGTGCGCCTTGGCCGAGGTGATGTTGTCTCCGCGGAGCGTCACCGCTCCGACCCGCACCGGGATCAGTCCGAACAGGGTCTTGAGCAACGTCGATTTACCGGCGCCGTTGGGCCCGATGATCCCGACGATCTCACCGTCGTCGAGGTAGAAGTTGCACTCCTCGAGGATATTGATACCTGGTAGATAGCCCGCGGTGATGTCATCGGCGCGTAGCAGTGCGTTGGCCGCCAGCTTGCGGTGTTCCTCAGGCGTGGCGGCCAATTCAGCGTGGCTGAGCCCGCCCGGCGCCGCGGTTGCGCCCGATGAGGTGGGCGATTTCGAGAGGTCCGGTCCACTCATGGTTTGTCCTTTTTTCCGTGCGAGGTGGACGGAGCGATCGGGTCGGGCTGCGACAGGTCCCCGCCGGCGTGGAGGGTCTCTTCGATCGCGGCCTCGACCTGCTCTGCCAGCACGGCGGTTTCGCCGACCGGGTTACCGTCCTCGTCGAACTCGAGCGCTTGATCGTGGTGGCCGCCCAGATATGCATCGACCACCGCGGGGTTGTCGCCGAGGCGGCCGGGGAGCGACTCGGCGATCACCTTGCCCTGTGCCATCACCACCACCCAGTCGCTGATGTCGCGGATGACGTCCATGTCGTGTTCGACGAACACCACGGTCATACCCTCGTCGCGCAACGCCTTGATGTGTTCGAGCAGGCTCTGGGTCAACGCCGGGTTCACCCCGGCCATCGGTTCGTCGAGCATGACGACCTCGGGATTGGTCATCAACGCGCGTGCCATCTCCAGCAACTTGCGCTGGCCACCAGACAGCGAACCGGCGTAGTCGTCGGCCTTGGCGTCGAGCTTGAACCGCTTGAGCAATTCGTATGCGCGCTCGGTGGTTTCGGCCTCCTGCTTGCGCCACGTCCACGGCGCCAACGCCTGCAGCATGTGCTCGCCGCTCTGGTGGCGAGCACCGAGCCGCACGTTGTCGAGTACCGACAACTTTGACAGCGCCTTGGTGAGCTGGAAGGTACGCACCATGCCGTTGCGCGCAACCCGGTGCGGCACAACCCTTCCCATGTGCTTGCCGTTGAGCGACCAGCTACCCGTGTCGGGCTTGTCGAACCCGGTGATCAAATTGAAGAACGTGGTCTTGCCCGCCCCGTTGGGGCCGATCAATCCCGTGATGCATCCGCGTTGGATCTCCAGATGCTTCACATCGACGGCTTTGAGGCCACCGAATGTCCGGGTGATGTTGTCCACCGAGATGATCGGGTCGGGTTTGGCCGAACCCGGTTCGGCGGTGACACCGGCGAAGAGCTCGGCACGCTCAGCCGCGCTGAACGCCTTCAACTCGGCAAGAGTGGCCGGGGCCGCCTCGGTGACCAGCGTCGAGGCATCCACCCCGATGCCGGGTTCGGAGGCCGATCCGGGACCGTCAGGACCGGGGGGCTGTGTGTGACGTCCGTCAGGCATCGAGCTGGACCTCTCGCTTGTTACCGAGGATTCCTTGCGGTCTGAAGACCATCATCAGGGCTATCGCCAATCCCAACAAGACGTAACGGGTGGCGCCGACCTGCTGCTGCGTCATCTCGAACCAGGGGTCGGGGCCGGACGTGACCTGGCGCAGCAAGGCATCGGGGATGGCCAGCAGGAACCAGAACAGCATCGCGCCGACAACCGGCCCGAATACCGTGGCGGCGCCGCCGAGAATCAGTGCTCCGTAGGCGAAGAAGGTCTGCGCCGTGGAGTAGAAGTCGGGGTTGATCGACTGGGTTTGCAGCGCGTTGTAGACACCCGCCACGCCACCGATGCAACCACCGAGCACCAGGGCTTGCATCTTGTAGAAGTAGGCGTTCTTACCCAGCGACCGGGCGGCGTCCTCGTCCTCGCGAACAGCCTTGAGGACGCGACCCCAGGGACTGCGTACGAGCAGCCACACCAGGAGACAGAGCAACAGCACGATCGCCCAGCCGACCACCATCGCCCAGAGGTCTGTGCCCTGGAACTTGACGCCGAAGAACGAGTACTGCTTGCCGTTGGCGAACGGGCTGTAGTCGAAGAACCCGTCCGCGTATCCGAAGATGCCGTTGGTCGAGTGCGTCAGGTCATCGGAGGCGGTGGACCGGAAGACCAATCGCAAGATCTCCGACGCCGCAATCGTCACGATGGCCAGATAGTCGGCCCGTAATCGAAGTGTGGGCAAACCGAGCACAAGGGCCAAGATCGCGGCCGCGACGATACCGACGATCGCACCCACCCACAGTGGCTGGTCGTAATTGTCGGCCATGATGCCGACGCCGTAGGCGCCGAGCAGGGCGAAACCGATCTGACCGAAGTTGAGCAGTCCGGCGTAGCCGAAGTGCAGGTTCAGCCCGATCGCCAACAGCGCATAGAAAACCGCTGAGGGACCGATCAATTGGGCAAACGACGTCTGAAGTGCAGAGATGAGATCCATGAGTCAGCCGATCCTCGCTCTGGACCCGAGGATGCCCTGGGGTCTGATGGTGAGAATGACGATGAGAACGAGAAGGCCACCGATGTACTTGAGGTCGGGGTTGATCCAGTAGGTGGAAACCTGGACCAGAAGGCCCACGATCACACAGCCCAGCAGCGCGCCGTAGGCCGTTCCGAGTCCGCCGAGGGTGATGCCGGCGAACATGAGCAGAAGCAATTTGAAACCCATCTCCCATTGGACACGGCCACCCAGTTCGGACATCGCGAAGAGAACGCCGCCGAGGGTTGCGAGACCGCCTGACAAGGCCCAGACGAAAAGGATGACGCGGTCCACGTTGATACCGGACGATGCGGCGAGGTCACGGTTGTCGGCAACGGCTCGCATGGCCTTTCCGATCCGCGTCTTCTGCAGCATCAGCGCCACCAGCAGCAGCACGACGAGGCTGATGATGATGCACCACAGGTTGACCGGGGTGATCGCGAACGCGCCGGAACCGATCTGCGTCTGCACCTGGTAGTCGTCGAACGGTTCGGCGCGGTCGGAGAAGAAGATCAGGATTCCGTAGCGCATGACGAGCGCCAATCCGATCGACACCACCAGCATCGCGATGAGTCCGGATCGGCGTCGCCGTAGCGGCCGCCAGATGGCGAGTTCGTTGAGGATGCCGACACCTATGCCGACGATGATCGCCAGGATGGTCGCCGGTATCAGCTGGACACCGAGTTTGACGTTGATCGCCCAGGCCACCACAGCACCCAGGGTCACCAGCTCGCCATGGGCGAAGTTGGTCAGTCCGGTGGTGCCGAAGATGAGGCTCAGGCCGACGCCGGTGATCGCGATGATGAGACCGAATCTCAGACCGTCGATCGCCAGCCGCGTGAGTTCCTCGGCGGCGCCGATCTCCGTGGCGGTGCGTTCCTCACCGAAGAGGAAGATCACCGGCCGTGGAGAGCCGGCCGTGACCGTGACCGCGACGGTGTCTTTCTGTACCTCGACCCCACTCGGGATGGTCGACTTGTCGATGACCACCGAGTAGGTGCCGGGCGGCAGGTTCATCGTCCACGCCCCTGTGTCGGAGGAGGTGGACGACTGGACCACGGCGCCGGCCTGGTCTTTGGCGTCGACTTTCACTTCTGCGACGGGCTCGGAACCATTTCGCAGCGTTCCGAACACCCGGACGGTGTCGTCTGAGGATGGAGCTGGGGTGGCGACAGCGCTTCCGGTGCCGACTATCCCGGCAAGTAGAAGCGATGCCAGCAAGGTCAGGAGAGCGCCTGCCCCTAACTTGGCTCCCAAGACCCGTGCTCGCTGAGCATGACGGGGCATCACGCGTGAATCCTCCCGAAGGTGGTCGGCGCGCGGCACGTTTGCCGCGCGAACATCTCGTTTGGCGACCCTATAACCACGGAGGACTCGCGGCAGGGTTTCTATGTTTCCCCCGAGTTACTGTTGAGTAACTCGGCTTTGTGAGCTGGTTCGACGCCAAGAAAATTGGTTTTGGTGAGGCGTCTTGCCGGGACTGTCGGCGAAGCTCCATACACTTGCGTCGTGAGTCCTGCCCAGATCAGCAAACCCGGCCGTACATCGGCGAAATCAGCGTCCAAGGCGCAGCAGCCGACCTTGATGCTGCTCGATGGTCACTCGTTGGCGTTCCGCGCATTTTTCGCGCTACCCGCCGAGAACTTCAAGACCGCATCAGGTCAGACCACCAACGCCGTGTACGGGTTCACCTCCATGTTGATCAACCTGCTTCGCGACGAGAATCCGAGCCACATCGCGGCCGCCTTCGACGTGTCGCGACAGACGTTCCGTGCCGAGGTGTTCCCGGAGTACAAGGCCCAGCGCAGCTCGGCGCCTGACGAATTCCGTGGCCAGATCGACCTCACCAAGGACGTCCTGGGGGCAATGGGCATCCCGGTTCTGGCCCGGGAGGGTTACGAAGCCGACGACATCATCGCCACGTTGACCACCCAGGCAGCAGAGCAGGGTTTCCGCGTCCTGGTGGTCACCGGTGACCGCGACGCGCTGCAACTGGTGACCGACAACGTCACCGTCCTCTACCCCAAACGCGGCGTCTCGGAGTTGACGCGGTTCACCCCGGAGGAGGTGGAGAAGAAGTACGGGCTGACGCCTTCGCAGTACCCTGACTTCGCCGCGCTGCGCGGTGACCCGTCGGACAATCTCCCCGGCATTCCCGGTGTGGGGGAGAAGACCGCATCGAAGTGGATCCGGGAGTACGGGTCGCTGTCGGGTCTGGTGGAAAACGCAGACAAGGTGAAAGGCAAAGTGGGCGACGCCTTTCGCGCCCACGTGGCCAGTGTTCAGATGAACCGCCAGCTCACCGAGCTGGTCCGTGACATGGACCTGCCGATCGGTCCCGACGACCTGCAGCTGGCGCCGTGGGACCGCAACCAGATTCACCAGCTGTTCGACGACCTCGAGTTCCGGGTGCTGCGGGACCGGTTGTTCACCACCCTCACCTCGGCCGAGCCAGAAGCCGAGTCAGGCTTCGATCTACGGGGCAGCCAGCTCGGCGCGGGCCAGGTTGCGGATTGGCTCGCCGCGCACGCGGCGCCCGGCACCGGCCGGGCAGGCCTCACGATTGTCGGGCCCCGGCAGGTCTACGGGTCGGACGTCACAGGCATCGCGATCGCTGCGGCCGATGGCGAGTCGGCATACCTCGATCCTGCCGAGATCGGGCCGGCGGACGAGGAGGCGATCGCCGATTGGCTGGCCGACACCAACGCTGCCAAAGCCATCCACGAGGCCAAGTGGGCTTTCCACGCACTTCGGGGTCGCGGCTGGCGTCTCGGCGGGGTCACCAGTGACACGTCGCTCGCCGCCTATCTGGTACGTCCTGGGCAACGATCGTTCAACCTCGATGACCTCGCCCTGCGGTACCTCCGGCGTGAACTACGCGCCGACGCCGCCCCCGACGACGGTCAGCTCTCGTTGCTCGACGAGGATTCCGGCGCCCAGGCCGCGGCCGACCAGGCGATGCTGCAGGCCCAAGCCGTCGGTGAGCTGGCCGACCGCTTCGACGAGGAGTTGGCGAAGATCGACTCGGCCTCACTCCTGACGGACATGGAGCTGCCACTGCTCTTTGTCCTGGCAGAACTCGAAGCAGCCGGCATCGCCATCGATTCAGCACATCTCGAGGATCTCGAGTCAGGGTTTGCTGCGCGAGTGCGCCAATCCGCGGAAGCGGCCTACGAGGTGATCGGCGAGCAGATCAACCTGGGATCGCCGAAGCAGTTGCAGGTCGTGCTGTTCGACAAACTCGAGATGCCCAAGACCAAGAAGACCAAGACCGGGTACACCACCGACGCCGATGCGCTGCTCGCGATGTTCGAGAAGACGGGGCACCCGTTCCTGGAACATCTTCTGGCGCACCGCGACGCCACGCGGCTCAAGGTCACGGTCGACGGACTGCTGAAGTCCGTCTCGGACGACGGACGGGTGCACACCACCTTCAACCAGACCATCGCGGCGACCGGACGGTTGTCGTCCACCGAGCCGAACCTCCAGAACATCCCGGTCCGTACCGATGCCGGCCGACAGATCCGCCAGGGGTTTGTCGTGGGTTCGGGTTTCGAGACGTTGATGACGGCCGACTACAGCCAGATCGAGATGCGGATCATGGCGCATCTGTCCGGCGACGCGGGGTTGATCGAGGCCTTCAACACCGGTGAGGACCTCCACAGCTTTGTCGGGTCGCGTGCTTTCGGCGTGCCCATCGACGAGGTGACCCCCGACATGCGCCGCCGGGTCAAGGCGATGAGCTACGGGCTCGCGTACGGACTCAGTGCCTTCGGCTTGTCGGCACAGCTCAAGATCAGCACGAGCGAAGCAAAAGAACAGATGGAGGCCTACTTCACCCGGTTCGGCGGGGTGCGCGACTACCTGCACGAAACCGTCGAAGAGGCCCGCCGCAACGAGTACACGTCCACCTTGTTCGGTCGCCGTCGCTACCTGCCCGACCTCAACAGCGACAACCGGCAACGACGCGACGTCGCCGAGCGAGCGGCGCTCAACGCGCCCATCCAGGGCACGGCGGCCGACATCATCAAGGTCGCCATGATCGACGTCCAACGGGCGCTCGCAGACCAGAACCTGACGTCGCGCATGTTGCTGCAGGTGCACGACGAGTTGGTGTTCGAGGTCGCGCCGGGTGAGAAAGAGCAACTGGAGTCCCTGGTCCGCGCAAAGATGGGTGGGGCGATCGAGTTGTCGGTGCCGTTGGACGTGTCGATCGGCTACGGCCGGTCATGGGACGAGGCCGCGCACTAACGGTCAGTGGACCGCCCGAAGATTTTTTCGGATCCGTGTCGATCTGACGGATCGTCGTTCGACGTATGACTGAGAACCTCGAACGGAACTCTCGCAGGGACACCCTGCGATCACACGGACAGGGAGAACACAATGCGCTACATGCTGATCATGCGGACCACCGAAGAAGCCATCGAGGCGAGCAAGTCGATGGACTTCGAGGAGATCATCGCCGCCATGGGGGCGTACAACGAGTCGTTGATGAAGGCGGGGGTACTCCTCGCCGGTGAAGGCCTCTCGGGCGCAGAAGAAGGCTTCGTGGTGGACTTCGACTCCGACCCGCCCGTGGTCACCGACGGCCCGTACGCCGAGGCGAAAGAACTCTTCAGCGGCTTCTGGATCCTGCAGGTCGCGAGCAAAGAGGAAGCGGCGCAATGGGCTTCGCGTTGCCCGCTGGGCCCGGGCGTGAAACTTGAGGTGCGCCGCGTCACCGAGGTCGAGGACTTCCCGGCCGACAACGAGTGGATTCAGAAGGAAGAGAAGTGGCGAGAGGAGCTCGATCAGCGCACCAGCTGATCTGAGCGCAGTTGAATTCGCCGGAAGCCATCCACCGCACCGTTGACGCGGTGTGGCGTATGGAGGCAGCCAAGATCATCGCCACCCTGACACGGATGGTGGGTGATGTCGGTGTCGCCGAGGACCTGGCGCAGGAGGCGCTGATCCAGGCGCTGACGCAGTGGTCGGAGTCGGGTGTCCCGCGAAATCCGGGCGCCTGGCTCACCACCGTGGCCAAGCGAAGGGCAGTCGATGGCTGGCGTCGGCAGGAACGTCTCGACGCGAAGTATGTGGAGATGGCCCGCGACCTGGACTCCAGGCCGGATGCCGACCTGGGCTGGGACCCCGACCACATCGACGACGACGTGTTGCGACTGGTCTTCGTCTCCGCCCACCCGGTGCTGTCGCGGGAGGGACAGATCGCTCTGACGTTGAGAGTCGTCGGTGGTCTCACCGCCGAAGAGATCGCCAAGGCGTTCCTCGTGTCCACGTCTACCGTTCAGCAGCGCATCGTGCGCGCGAAGAAAACGCTCAGCGCAGCTCGGGTGCCGTTCGAGGTGCCGCCCCGCGAGGACTATCCGCGCCGGCTTTCCGCCGTGCTCAGTGTGATCTACCTGGTGTTCAACGAGGGTTACGCGGCGTCGTCCGGCGATCGGTGGATCCGAACCGAGTTGTGCGACGAGGCGTTGCGGCTCGGCCGGGTCCTGGCAGGACTTGTTCCCGACGAACCCGAAGTGCACTCGCTCGTGGCGTTGATGGAGTTCCAGGCATCCCGTTTTGCCGCTCGCGCAGCACAGGACGGTTCGCCGATCCTGCTGGCCGACCAAGACCGCAGTCGGTGGGACCGTACCCAGATCCGTCGAGGCGTCGCGGCGCTGGCTCGCGCCGACGCATGCGGTCGCGGGCGCGGCCCCTACGGTCTGCAGGCGGCGCTGGCCGAATGCCATGCGAGCGCGCCGACTGCCGACGACACCGACTGGTCACGCATCGTCCTGCTCTATGAGGCGCTCGGTCGCCTGTCACCGTCTCCCGTCATCGAGCTCAACCGAGCTGTCGCGGTGTCGATGGCCTCCGGACCGGCGGCAGCACTCGACATCGTCGACGGACTCGTCGCAGACGGTATGTTGGCACGCTCGCACCTGCTTCCGGCAGTGCGCGGCGAGCTCCTGGGGCAGCTCGGGCGGGTTGACGAGGCACGGACCGAATTGCTGGCCGCGGCGGGGATGACCGGAAACCAAAGGGAGCGAGACGTTCTCCTCGCGAAGGCTCGCGCATTCGACGCGTGAACGGACACATTGGGAAAAAGCCGAGAATCCAGCAGTACCCCCAGTAGTGTGGTTGAAGTCACACATCGCTTGGAGGTATGGACATGGCATCAGCCGGTATGAACGAACTCCATCACAGCATCGGAGCTCTGCGGCACCACATCGTCGCGCTGAAATTGCAGTACGGGGACGCCGACGCGGTGCGCCGACTGACCAATGATCTCGACCGGCTCGAGATCGACCTGCACGATTTCGAGCAGTCGCCACCGCGCATGCTGCGACCGCCGGTCAACAAGTCCGACGTGGTGTACGTACCCGACAGCAAGTCCGACGAGTCGGCATGGCTGGGCGCACAAGACGAAGGGCTGGGTTTCCACTCGCGTGAGCGGACGATGTGAGCGCCCCCGCGACTGAGCGGGGCACAACGGGAGTCTTTTCGCCGGGGCGGGCACGCATCTTGGTGCGCACCCTCCGCGAGGACCGGTGGTGGGTTCCGCCCCTGCTGACGGTGCTGGGACTCTCCGCGTTCATCATCTACGCGACGGTGCGGTCGTTCGTCCGCAGTGCGTACTGGGTCGAGGACTATCACTACCTCACGCCGTTCTATTCACCCTGTCTCAGCGAGTCGTGCGTGCCCGGTTCGAGTCACTTCGGCACTCCGTTCCCTGAATTGCCTATGTGGATTCCGCTCGGGTTCGTGGTGTTGCCGTTCCTGCTCGGTTTCCGATTGACCTGCTACTACTACCGCAAGGCCTACTACCGCTCGATCTGGTTCTCGCCGCCGGCGTGCGCGGTTGCCGAGCCACACAGTCGCTACACGGGGGAGACGCGGCTTCCGCTGATCATCCAGAACGCGCATCGGTACTTCTTTTATGCGGCCGTCATCGTGTCGGTGATCAACACCTACGACGCCCTCACGGCATTCCATGGCAAAGGTGGGGGCTTCGGTTTCGGTCTCGGCAACGTGATCCTGATCGCCAACGTGGTTCTGCTCTGGGTCTACACGATCTCGTGCCATTCCTGTCGGCATGTCACCGGTGGCCGCCTCAAACACTTTTCCGCCCATCCCATCCGATACCGGGTGTGGACACAGGTCTCCAAGCTCAACACCCGGCACATGCAGTTCGCCTGGATCACGCTGGGCACGCTTGTCCTCACCGATTTCTACGTGATGCTCGTTGCCAGCGGCACGATCTCCGATCTGCGTTTCGTGGGTTGATCTCTTGCCACACAGCACCTTTCGAGCGATCGCGCCACATTCGTCCCTGTCGTCAGCCCGGAGGAGTCAGCTGTAGATGACCGAAACAGAACGCCATCAGTACGACGTCGTGGTCATCGGCGCCGGTGGCGCAGGCCTACGTGCGGTCATCGAGGCCCGAGAACGAGGCCATTCGGTGGCGGTGGTCTGCAAATCGCTGTTCGGCAAGGCGCACACCGTGATGGCCGAAGGCGGTTGCGCGGCGTCGATGGGTAACGCCAACTCGAAGGACAACTGGCAGACGCACTTCAAGGACACCATGCGCGGGGGCAAGTTCCTCAACAACTGGCGGATGGCCGAGTTGCACGCCAAAGAGGCGCCGGACCGGGTCTGGGAACTGGAGACCTACGGTGCGCTGTTCGACCGGACCGAGGACGGCCGGATCTCCCAACGCAACTTCGGAGGGCACACCTATCCCCGCCTGGCGCATGTCGGCGACCGCACGGGGCTGGAGCTGATCCGCACCATGCAGCAGAAGATCGTCTCCCTGCAGCAGGAAGACTTCGCGGCCACCGGCGACTACGAGTCTCGTATCAAAGTGTTCGCCGAGTGCACGATCACCGAACTGCTCAAGGACGGCGACGCCATCTCGGGGGCCTTCGGGTATTGGCGGGAGTCGGGCAGGTTCATCCTGTTCGAGTCGCCGGCGGTCGTGCTGGCCACCGGCGGGATCGGGAAGTCGTTCAAGGTCACCTCCAACTCATGGGAGTACACCGGTGACGGGCATGCCCTGGCACTGCGGGCAGGCGCGAGCTTGATCAACATGGAGTTCATCCAGTTCCACCCGACGGGGATGGTCTGGCCTCCCAGCGTCAAGGGAATCCTGGTGACCGAGGGTGTACGCGGCGATGGCGGTGTTCTCAAGAACACCGATGGCAAGCGCTTCATGTTCGACTACATCCCGCCGGTGTTCAAGGGCCAGTACGCCGAGACCGAGGAAGAGGCCGACGAGTGGCTGGCCGACAACGACAGTGCCCGCAGGACGCCCGACCTCCTGCCACGAGACGAGGTCGCCCGGGCCATCAACGAGGAGGTCAAGGCCGGACGCGGCACGCCACATGGAGGGGTGTTCCTCGACATCGCCTCGCGGATGCCGGCAGACGAGATCATCCGGCGGCTGCCGTCGATGCATCATCAGTTCAAGGAACTGGCCGACGTGGACATCACCGCCGAGCCGATGGAAGTGGGCCCCACGTGTCATTACGTGATGGGCGGTATCGAGGTGGACCCCGATACAGGAGCGGCCGCGGTTCCGGGTCTCTTCGCGGCAGGCGAGTGCTCGGGCGGGATGCACGGGTCGAATCGACTCGGCGGCAACTCGTTGTCCGATCTCCTCGTGTTCGGTCGTCGGGCCGGACTCGGGGCCGCGGCGTACGTGGAGTCGCTCGAGTCACACCCGAAGGTGTCCGACGACGACATCGACCGGGCAGCCAGATTCGCGCTCGCGCCTTTTGATCCGCCCGCCGAGGGCAAGCCCGAGAATCCGTACACGCTGCAGACCGACCTCCAGCAGGCGATGAACGACCTGGTCGGAATCATTCGCAAAGCCGACGAGGTCGAGCAGGCCATCGAGGTCCTCGCCGAGATCCGCGGTCGGCTCTCCGGGATGCAGGTGGAGGGTCATCGCCAGTTCAATCCTGGGTGGCATCTGGCAGTCGACCTGCGCAACATGCTGATCGTCTGCGAATGCGTGGCGAAGGCAGCGCTGATGCGTACCGAGAGCCGCGGCGGCCATACCCGAGACGACTACCCGGGGATGGACTCGGCCTGGCGCAACACACTGCTGGTCTGTACGGCCGACGGGTCAGGCGACGATCCGGTTCCGGAGGTCTCGGTCCGCAAGAAAGAACAGACCCAGATTCGGTCAGAACTCCTCGAACTCTTCGACTTCGACGAGATCGAGAAGTACTACACGGCCGACGAGATCTCGGGGCATCCGAATGCCGGCGCCGGGGCATGACCGTGCACTCAGCTCCGACGAGGCAGGAGATTCGACATGGGGTATGACGCCAACTTCCGGATCTGGCGGGGGGACATCGAGGGCGGTGAGCTGCAGGACTTCACCGTCAACGTGAACGAGGGCGAGGTGGTGCTCGACATCATCCACCGGCTCCAGGCCACCCAGACGCCCGATCTGGCGGTGCGCTGGAACTGCAAGGCAGGCAAGTGTGGCTCGTGCTCGGCTGAGGTGAACGGTCGGCCAAAGCTGTTGTGCATGACCAGGATGTCAACCTTCACCGAAGCGGACGTCATCACCGTCACCCCGTTGCGCACGTTCCCGGTGATCCGGGACCTCGTCACCGACGTGTCGTTCAACTACCAGAAGGCCCGTGAGATCCCGTCGTTCACGCCACCGCCGGGCCTCAAGGCGGGTGAGTACCGAATGAAGCAGGTGGACGTCCAGCGCTCTCAGGAGTTCCGCAAGTGCATCGAGTGTTTCCTCTGCCAGGACACCTGCCACGTGGTCCGCGATCACGAGGAGAACAAGGAGCAGTTCGCAGGCCCCCGCTATCTGATGAGGATCGCCGAACTGGACATGCACCCGCTCGACGTCGCCGAACGTCGCGATTCGGCCCAGGCCGAGCACGGACTTGGGCTGTGCAACATCACCAAGTGTTGTTCCGAAGTATGCCCGGAGCACATCAAGATCACCGACAACGCGCTGATCCCGATGAAGGAACGCGTTGTGGACCGCAAATACGATCCGCTGGTGTGGTTGGGTAACAAGCTTTTTCGGCGCTGAGCCATTGGTGTTCGGCTCCTGGTCGGCAATTGCCGGGTGAGAAGCCGCCCGGAGCGACCATCGGCCAGCGCATATCGGCTTTGCGGTAGCGGATGTGTGGCTTCGGCGGAATCCGGGTATGTGCGACCCGAACCGACACTGCGTTCAACACGTAGGGTTGGTCACGTCAACCGCCGAGCCGATCGACGAGGTGTGCATGCCGCTGGAGAACCCCCTGAACCCGCTCGAACCGCCGGTGCCGCCACCGGACACGGGCGACGCCGAGCACACTGCCGACGGCCATCTGGTCGAAGCGCAGTCCGACGACTTCGCTCATGCGAAGCCGTTGCGCGTCGACAACGACTGGTTCAAGAAAGCGGTGTTCTATGAGGTGCTGGTTCGAGCATTCAACGACTCCAACAACGACGGCGTCGGTGATCTTCGCGGCCTGATCGAGCAACTCGACTACCTGTCGTGGCTGGGCGTCGATTGCCTGTGGTTGCCGCCGTTCTACGACTCGCCGCTGCGCGACGGCGGGTACGACATCCGGGATTTCCGCACGGTGCTGCCCGAATTCGGCACGGTGGACGACTTCGTCGAGCTGCTCGAGCAGGCTCATCGCCGGGGGATCCGGATCATCACCGACCTGGTCATGAACCACACGTCGGACACCCATCAGTGGTTCCAGGAATCACGCACCGACCCCGACGGTCCGTACGGGGACTACTACGTGTGGGCCGACGACGACTCGGGCTACTCCGACGCCCGGATCATCTTCGTCGACACCGAGATCTCCAACTGGACCTGGGATCCTGTTCGCGGCCAATACTATTGGCACCGATTCTTCTCCCATCAGCCCGATCTCAACTACGACAACCCCGAAGTCGCGACCGCGATGATCGACGTGATGCGGTTCTGGCTCGACCTGGGCATCGACGGCTTCCGCCTCGACGCTGTGCCGTACCTGTTCGAGCGCGAGGACACCAACTGCGAGAACCTCTCGGAGACGCACGAGTTCTTGCGGCGATGCCGCAAGGTCGTCGACGACGAGTACCCCGGCCGCGTGTTGCTGGCGGAGGCCAACCAGTGGCCGGCAGATGTGGTCGATTACTTCGGTGAACCCGAGGAGGGCGACGAATGCCACATGGCATTCCACTTCCCGCTGATGCCGCGCATTTTCATGGCCGTTCGGCGACAGAACAGGTTCCCCATCTCGGAGATCCTGGCTCAGACACCGGCGATCCCGAAATCGGCCCAGTGGGCGATCTTCCTGCGCAACCACGACGAGTTGACCCTCGAGATGGTCACCGACGAGGAACGCGACTACATGTACTCCGAGTATGCGAAAGACCCTCGGATGAAGGCGAACATCGGGATCCGCCGTCGCCTCGCGCCGCTGCTCGACAACGATCGAAATCAGCTCGAGCTGTTCACCGCGCTGCTGCTGAGTCTGCCGGGTTCGCCGATGTTGTACTACGGCGACGAGATCGGCATGGGCGACAACATCTGGCTCGGCGACCGGGATTCGGTTCGTACCCCCATGCAGTGGACGCCGGACCGCAACGCCGGGTTCTCCCGTACCGATCCAGCCCGGATGTATCTGCCGGTGATCATGGATCCCACCTACGGTTTCCAGTCGGTCAACGTGGAGGCGCAGATGAATTCCACGAACACCCTGCTGCACTGGACCAGGCGGATGATCGAGGTGCGCAAGCAGCACCCGGCATTCGGCCTCGGGACGTTCACCGAGCTCGGCAACAACAACCCGTCCGTGCTGACGTATCTGCGTGAACTCGCCCCGTCGAACGAGGAACGTCGTTCCAGCGACGTGATTCTGTGCGTGAACAACCTGTCACGTTTCCCGCAGGCGGTCATCCTCGACCTCACGCCGTTCGACGGCCGGATTCCGGTGGAACTGACGGGATCGATCCCGTTCCCGAAGATCGAGGGCCACGACTACATGGTCACCTTGCCGGGTCACGGGTTCTATTGGTTTGCCTTGCAGCCGGATCCGGCTGACGCCAATGTTGCCCCGGGTTATCCGCTCAGCAGCGAAGCAGAGGCGGCGGTGCAGCCATGACCACCCCCGTACCCAGCGATGAACAGCTCGCCGTTGATCTCCGGAGCTGGCTGCCGAGTCAGCGCTGGTTCTCCGGCAAGGACCGAACGATCGCCCAGGTTCGGGTGGTGTTGCGTGTTCCACTCCTCGACGAGGAGGGTTTCGCCGCCGAACACGTGCTGGTCGAAGTAGATTTCGATGCGGGTCCGCAGCAGCGTTATCAAATCCCGCTCGGGTTCCGGACACATTTGTCCGACCCACTGCTGACCTGGTCGCTGCCCGAACCGCCGTCGGATGTCGCCGCGGGGTACGACGGACTGCACGACCCGGAGGTTCTCGCCCGGTACCTCACCGCGCTGGCCGGTCAGGAAGACCTCGGACCGCTGGCGTTCCGGACGCTGCCCGACGTCACCATCGACCTCGCCGATACGGGCCGAAGCCTGGGTGTGGAACAGTCCAACACGTCGGTGGTGTACGGAGAGTCCCTGCTGTTCAAGGCCTTTCGCCAGGTTGAAGTCGGGATCAATCCCGATGTGGAACTCCATCGGGCGCTCAGCGAGGTGGGGTGTGAGCACGTCGCCGCTCTGCGTGGCTGGGTTGAGACCGAGATCGACGGTGAGACCACGACGTTGGGCATGGCTCAAGAATTCGTCGAGAACGCCGCCGACGGCTGGAGCATGGCGCTGGTCAGTGTGCGGGATCTCTTTGCCGAAGCCGATCTGCACGCAGCAGAACTCGGCAGCGACTTCGCGGGTGACGCAGAACGTCTCGGTGCCGCGGTGGCACACGTACATGCCGACCTCGCAGCAAGTCTTGGCACCGAAGAGCGCCAGGCTTCCGACCTCGCGATCGATGAGATGCGCGCTCGGCTCGATGCGGCCGCCGAAGCCATCCCTGACATCGCCGAGTACCGCGATGGCGTGCTCCGCGTGTACGACGAGGCCGCACAGGCCGGCCCGACCATGATCCAGCGGGTGCACGGTGACCTCCATCTCGGGCAGGTCTTGCGGACGCCGTGGAAGTGGCTGCTCATCGACTTCGAGGGCGAGCCGGTGAAGTCGGTGGCGGATCGTCGCAAACCCGACAGCCCGCTACGCGATGTTGCGGGAATGCTGCGGTCGTTCGACTATGCAGGGCATCACCTGCTGGGGGAGAAGTCGCCCAATCGAACTCACCAGCGTGAGTTCCGTGCCAGTGAGTGGGTGGAACGGAACTCGTCGGCATTCTGTGACGGCTACGCAGCGGTCACCGGGACAGATCCGCGCGCGTCGTCAGCGCTGTTGCGGGCGTACGAACTGGACAAGGCCGTGTACGAAGCGGTGTACGAGGCGCGACACCGGCCGTCGTGGCTGCCGTTGCCTTTGAGTGCGATCGCCAGGCTCGTCGCGCACTGACCTGCGTGCCCGGCGGCCACCACTCAGGCTCTGGGGAGTAGGTGGAACTCCTCGCGGCTGTCACCGTTCCACCGTCGCAACCCGGCGACGGTGGCGGTGAAGGTATCGGGCGAATTGTTGAGCGCCGCAGCGACCTCGGCGATCTGCCCGTGGTCGAGTCGTCGCGCGAGCGTCACGTGTGGGGTCCAACTCCCCGGCGTCACATGCTGCAGGGGTTCACCCGTCATATGCAAGGCGGCAGTGTGAAAGACGCATGCATGCAGCTGCAACAGCGGCAGTGAGGGCACCACGAGACGCGCCGCAGTGGCGCGCCGCCCCCTGAAGATCAGCAGGGCGCCGATGTCTACGGACATCCCCACCACGTCCGTCATCGCCACGAGAGTCGAGTCGACGGCGGGGTCGATCGACTCCGCGGCGACAAGGGTGACGTGCGGCCGATTGGACGTCGACCGGATGTTGCCCTGACTGGGAAGACCTGCTTCGGTCAGCGCGGCCCACTGTTCACCGATAAGAGTGTCAGTGTTTTCGTCGAAGATCAGCTCTATCGAATGCGCCATTCGACCAGCCTAGGGATGTGGCCGTCATCCGTGGATCCAGGACGTGTGATCATGAACCGAGACCGACGGTGGAACACCTTCGTACGCCACGATCTCGACCCTCACCAATTGTCCGGTCGAGCCCTGCGCGAGCCGTGAGGTACCCACGTCAGGAGCGAGCACGTTCGGATTGCCGTGCACACAATCGGCAACGTTCGGTGCGCTGTAGTCGTACCAGGCTCCCGTCGAGATCTGTGCGACATGCCGTGCAACGTTGTCATCGAGCACCGCTCCGGCCAGCATCTGCGCAGTCTCGCTGCGGATCATAACAACATCGCCTTCGTCGATCGAGCGCGCTGCAGCATCGTCGGGGTGGAGGCGAATCGGTTCTCGCCCCTGCACTTTCGAGGCCGCGCTGTACGCGCCGTGGTCGAGCTGGCTGTGCAGCCTCGTCTTCGGGTTGTTGGCGACAAGACACAGCGGGTACCGACCCGAGCCGAGCCCGGCCACTTCTGGCGGCGCAAGCCACGCCGGATGCGGCGGACAGTCGTCGTACCCGAAATCGTCGATGGTGCCCGAGACGATCTCGATCAGGCCGCTCGGGGTCGCCAACCGGTGGGCGATGGGGTCGTTGCGGAAGTCCTCATACATCACGTGACCGGCCATCGCGCCGCGAAGATCAAGGCGTCCCTTCTCCCAGAACTGCGCGAAGTCTTCTCGGGGTCGGTACTGGTCGGGAGTCACGGCACGCCACTGCTCGTACATCTTCTCCAGCCAGCCGAGTTCGTCCAGATTCTCGGTGAACTCTTCGTGGACACCGAGTCGTTTGCTCAGGTGGGAGAAGACGTCGTAGTCGTTCATCGACTCACCGACGGGAGAGGTGATCTGTCGCATGGCTACCATCGCCTCGTCGAGACGCCCGCAGCCGATGTCGTTGCGTTCGAGTGTGGTGGTCACCGGGAACACGATGTCGGCGTGGCGTGCGGTCGCCGTCCAGAACGGTTCGTGCACGATGACGGTGTCGGGTCGCCCGAACGCGCGTCGGAGGCGCCCGAGATCCTGGTGATGGTGGAACGGGTTGCCGCCGGCCCAATAGATCAGGCGGGTGTCCGGGTAGTTCATGGTCGTGCCGTTGAACTCGTAGCTCTCGCCGGGGTGCAGCAACATGTCTGCGATGCGGGCGACCGGGATGAACTCACGCACCGGGTTGTAGCCCTGATGAAAGGTGGGCAGGTCGTACGGGAGTTTGGCAGCGCCCATCCCTCCCGTCGAGCCGTAACCGTGCCCGAAACCCCCACCGGGCAGCCCGATCTGACCGAGGAACGCGGCCAGCGCAATGGACGCCCACAGGGGCTGTTCGCCGAACGATGCCCGCTGCAGCGACCACGACGTGGTCACCATGGTCCTCGACGACGCCATCCGTCGTGCCAGTGCCGTGATGGTCGCGGCGTCGATACCGCAGATCTGCGCAGCCCAGCGTGCGTCTTTGACCACGCCGTCCGACCGGCCGCACAGGTAGTCGGCGAATCGTTCGGTTCCCGCGCAATGGTCGTCGAGAAACTCTTTGTCCCAGAGCTTCTCGTCGAGAAGCACCCAGCACAGCGCCAGCATCAGGGCGGTGTCGCTCGCCGGGGTGATGGGTATCCACTGGTCCCGCGGTTGTAATTCGAGGTCGTCCGCCAGCGGGCTGATCAAGACGAACTCGGCACCGTTGTCACGGGCGACGTCGATGGCACCTCGGACGATGTGTTTGCTGACCCCGCCGGCGTTGATCTGGAAGTTCTTGGCGGGCATCCCGCCGAAACACACGAACAACTCGGTGTGTTCACTCATCACCTGCCAGGTGGTCGGCTCGTACAACGGCTCGAGGCCGCCGACCACATGGGGGAGCAATGTCTCCGACGCTCCGTGGCTGTACGTGTGCCGTGACCGGGTATATCCGCCGAGGCAGTTGAGGAACCGGTGCAGTTGGCTCTGTGCATGGTGGAAGCGGCCCGCGCTGGCCCAGCCGTACGAGCCACCGAAGATCGCGGTGTTGCCGAATGTGGAACGCACACGCTCCAATTCGCGTGCGGCCAGGTCGAGCGCGTGGTCCCAGGTCACCTCCACGAACTCGTCGTCGCCCCGTGCGCCTGCACCCGGTCCGTCGGCCAGCCATCCGCGGCGGACGTACGGATGCAGGATCCGCGCACGGGTGTCGAGTGATGCCGGGATGTTGCCGAGCAGGGCCGAAGGGTCGGGATCGTCGGTGTCCGGGATGACACGCAGTCCGTCGGATTCGACGGATGCAGTGAACAAACCCCAGTGAGAGCTGTTGCCCAGTGCTTCGTTCGGCATGTGGCCAAGTGTCGCAGCAGGCAGGTCTGGGAGCATCGGTGCCATGACACACCCGTATCGGATCGGCCTGATCGACGGCGACGGAATCGGGCCGGAAGTGGTGCCTGCAGCGGCCCGGATCGTGGAAGCGGCGGTCGGTGCCGCCGGTCGCGCGGTCGAGTGGGTACCGCTCGACATCGGACGCGCCGCCATCGAGTCGTACGGGGATGCGATCCCGCAGAAAACGCTGGCTGCCCTGGACGAATTGGAGATGTGGATACTCGGGCCGCACGATTCGGCAGGGTATCCGCCGGAGCACCGCACCGGATTGACCCCAGGCGCGGTCATCCGCAAACGCTTCGATCTGTTCGCCAACATCCGTCCGGCAAAGGCCTATTCGGGCATACCGGCGGTGAACCCGCGGATGGATCTGATCATCGTGCGCGAAAACAGCGAGGGGCTGTACGCAGACCGAAACATGGCGCGGGGCACGGGGGAGTTCATGCCGACACCGGATGTGGCGTTGGCGGTCGGGGTGGTCACCCGAGAGGCGTCGACACGAATTGCGGTGTCCGCGTTCGAACTCGCGATGTCCCGTCGAAAACGAGTGACCATCGTGCACAAGGCGAATGTGCTGACGATGACAACCGGATTGTTCCGGGACGTGTGCCGCGACGTCGGCAGGCAGTACCCGGAGGTCGAGGTCGACGAGCAACATGTCGATGCCATGGCTGCGCACCTGGTCCGTCGAGGACACGAGTTCGATGTGGTGGTCACCGAGAACCTCTTCGGCGACATCCTGTCCGACCTCGCCGCGGAGCTGGCCGGTTCACTCGGTACCGCCGCGTCGGTGAACAGCTCGGCCGACAAGGCGATGGCGCAGGCCGCGCACGGGGCGGCCCCCGACATCGCCGGACGAGGCGTGGCCAACCCGGTGGGCATCATCGGCTCGGCGGCGCTGTTACTGGACTGGCAGGCCGCGCGAACCGGGGACGGCGCAGCGGCCGACGCGGCGGGCGCGATTCGCGATGCGGTCGAGTCCGTGATCGCCGGTGGTCTCAGTACTCCCGACCTGGGAGGGGCGGCCACCACCGAGGAGTTCACAGCCGCTGTTCTGAAGCGCTTCTAACCCGGTTTGGTGCAACAGAAGATCGCGGTGCCCGGGAAGTAGTGACCGCGTAGCGGACTCCACTGGCCCCACTCCTGGTCAAAACCCTCGGGCCACTCCGGCTCGATCAGATCGACGAGAAGCAGGCCGGCGTCGCGGATCTCCCGGATGCGGTCGCCCAGCGTCCGATGGTGCTCGACGTAACTGACGGTGCCATCGCTTTCGGTCTCGACATACGGGGTCCGGTCGAAGTAGGGGAGCATCACCGTCAGGCCGGCAGGCCCTGGATCGTCCGGAAAGGCCCACCGCATCGGGTGGTTGACCGAGAACACCCACCGGCCACCCGGTTTGAGCACCCGCGCCACCTCCGCCATCACCCCGGCCGAATCGGCCACGAACGGGACGGCGCCGAACGCCGAGCAGACGATGTCGAAGACGTTGTCGGCAAACGGCAGTTGCTCGGCGCCGGCCTGGACGAGGCCGGGCTGTGGACCGCCCCGGGCCATGGCCACCTGTCCGCGCCGCAACATCTCTCGGGAGAGGTCCAGACCGATCACCCGCGCGCCCTGCGCGGCAAGCCAACGACTGCACGGCGCGGAACCACAACCCACCTCGAGAACGTCGCGGTCGGCGACCTCCCCGAGCAGTCGGACGTCCTCTTCGCGCAGCCCTTCGGGGCACCACACGAAGTCTCCGTCGGCGCTTTCGGCACCGAGGAAAGCCCCGTGCTCCTCGTGGTAATTCTCCGCATCGGCGTCCCACCAGCGGCGATTCGCCGATACGCTGGTTCGCGAGTCGATTCTGGTGCGCATCAGGGGTTGTGGTTTCGGGGTATTTGCCCAGCCCAGCGGGCCTGGCGTATCCTCAGACACGCGCGTGCCTGAGCCCGCGTGGTTCTTCATGCCGGTCACTCATCTGTGGCCACTGTTGATCCCGCATTACTGTCCCTACAACCCAACCTGTCCGGAGCCATCTAACATATGCCGTCCACGACCATTACCTCACCACAAGTAGCCGTTAACGATATCGGCTCGGCTGAGGATTTTCTTGCCGCCATCGATGCCACTATCAAGTACTTCAATGATGGCGACATCGTCGAGGGCACCATCGTCAAGGTTGACCGCGACGAAGTGCTGCTCGACATCGGTTACAAGACCGAGGGAGTGATCCCGTCCCGCGAACTGTCCATCAAGCACGACGTCGACCCCAGCGAGGTTGTCAGCGTCGGCGATGAGGTGGAAGCACTCGTCCTCACCAAGGAGGACAAAGAGGGTCGGTTGATCCTGTCCAAGAAGCGCGCTCAGTACGAGCGTGCGTGGGGCACCATCGAAGAGCTCAAGGAAAAGGACGAGGCCGTCAAGGGCACCGTCATCGAGGTCGTCAAGGGCGGCCTGATCCTGGACATCGGTCTGCGCGGATTCCTCCCCGCATCGCTGGTGGAGATGCGTCGCGTGCGCGATCTGCAGCCGTACATCGGCAAGGAGATCGAAGCCAAGATCATCGAGCTGGACAAGAACCGGAACAACGTCGTCCTGTCGCGCCGTGCGTGGCTGGAGCAGACGCAGTCCGAGGTGCGCAGCGAGTTCCTGCACCAGCTCCAGAAGGGCCAGGTCCGCAAGGGCGTCGTGTCCTCGATCGTCAACTTCGGCGCCTTCGTCGATCTCGGCGGCGTCGACGGCCTGGTGCACGTCTCCGAGCTGTCTTGGAAGCACATCGATCATCCGTCCGAGGTTGTCGCAGTGGGCGACGAGGTCACCGTCGAGGTTCTCGACGTCGATCTCGACCGCGAGCGTGTCTCGTTGTCGCTCAAGGCAACTCAGGAAGATCCGTGGCGTCAGTTCGCCCGCACGCATGCCATCGGGCAGATCGTGCCGGGTAAGGTCACCAAGCTGGTTCCGTTCGGTGCGTTCGTGCGCGTCGAAGAGGGCATCGAAGGCCTCGTCCACATCTCGGAGCTGGCCGAGCGCCACGTCGAGGTGCCGGATCAGGTTGTCGCAGTCGGCGACGACGCGATGGTCAAGGTCATCGACATCGACCTCGAACGTCGCCGGATCTCGTTGAGCCTCAAGCAGGCCAACGAGGACTACACCGAAGAGTTCGACCCGTCGAAGTACGGCATGGCCGACAGCTACGACGAGCAGGGCAACTACATCTTCCCCGAGGGCTTCGACTCCGAGACCAACGAATGGCTCGAAGGTTTCGAGAAGCAGCGGGAAGCGTGGGAGTCGCGCTACGCCGAGGCCGAGCGTCGCCACAAGATGCACACCGCTCAGATGGAGAAGTTCGCCGCTGCCGCCGAGGCCGCTGCCAACGCTCCGACCGACTACTCGTCGGATTCCGCTGACAAGGTCGGTGGTGACGCCGCATCCGCGACGTCCTCCTCGTCGTCGTCGGCGCCGAAGAGTGGTGGATCGCTTGCCAGCGACGAGCAGCTCGCTGCTCTGCGCGAGAAGCTGTCCGGTAACGCCTGATAGAGCACTGACAAGAACGCCCCCGGCCTTTCTGGCCGGGGGCGTTTTTGTGGTCTGCACATGCATGTATCGCGTTTTGACAATGATTATCATTACCGAGGATCATCAAATCGTGAAATTTACTCGTGCTCCACAGATCGTGTCGCTCCTTTCGGCGGTTGGCTTGCTTGCCGCATGCGGAAGTGATGGCGGTTCCAGTGATTCGACTTCAACCCAGAGTTCGGTGGCGGCTTCGTCTGCCGTCGAACAACAATCGGCCACACCTCGGTTGGCATACACACACGAGAACGGCATCGAGGTACTCGATGCCGAGTCGCTCGAGCCGGTGGGTGAGGTGGAGACCGAAGGGTTCATCCGGCTCAATCCGGCCGATGACGGACGGCACCTGTTCGTCTCGCAGTCGGACGGTTTCACCGTCTTCGACATGGGAACGTGGACGCGCCAGCACGGCGATCATGGCCATTACTACACTGCCCCGCCGGCAATGACCGACCTGAAGTTCGGCGGCGAGGAGCCGGGCCACGTGGTGCCACATGATGGCCGGATCACCTTGTTCTCTGACGGCACCGGCGAGATCGACGTCGTACCCCCGCGGAGCTGTCCCGCGGCAACGCCGAGTCGGAAAAGCATCAGGTTCCTCCGCATCACGGTGTTGCGGTCGCACGAGAAGACGGCACCTTGGTGACCACTGTCGGCACCGAGGAGTCGCGTAACGGCATCCAGATCCTGGGGCCGGACAACGCGGTGCTGGCGACCAACGACCAGTGCCCGGGTGTCCACGGTGAGGCGATGGCCGCCGACGGAACACTCGCTTTCGGATGCCAGGATGGCCTGCTTGTGGTGCGGGGCAATGACATTCGAAAGGTCACCAGCCCTGATCCCTACGGCCGAATCGGAAATCAGGCTGGGTCGGAGTCTTCACCGGTGGTGCTGGGCGACTACAAGGTGGACAAAGATGCAGAGCTCGAACGGCCCACTCGGGTCACCTTGACCAACACCGAGTCAGGTGAGCTGAAATTGGTGGAACTCGGCACCAGCTACAGCTTCCGTTCACTTGGCCGCGGCCCCAACGGCGAGGCGCTCGTGCTCGGAACCGACGGAGACATCCACGTGATCGACCCGCAGACCGCCGCGGTCACGCGAAAGATCGAAGCCGTGGGGGACTGGGCCGAACCTGTCGAGTGGCAAGACCCGCGCCCGACACTCTTTGTCATGGATTCGGTGGCCTACGTGACCGATCCGAGTGACAACAAGCTGGTGGCGGTCGACCTCACAAGCGGGACCAAGATCGCGGAGACCCAGCTGGACAACACCCCGAATGAGCTCTCGGGTGTCAGTGGCTGATAACGACGTGACAGCCAACGCTTGATGGTTCGGCTCCGATACGTGACACGCTCGTCGAACAAGGACCCTGACGGACTCGACCACGTTGCGCCGGCGCCACAGATCGCAACCCTGCTGCGCATGCGCACCCGCCGATCTGTGACACTGACCACGTGATTCGAGTAGGTCTGACCGGCGGTATCGGAGCCGGCAAGTCAACGGTGGCGCGCACTCTCGTCGATCGCGGTGCATACATCATCGACGCCGACGTGATCGCCCGCGAGGTGGTGGCTCCCGGCACCGACGGACTGTCCCAACTGGTCGCCGCATTCGGAGACGACATCTTGGCGGCGGACGGGAGTCTTGACCGGGCAGCCTTGGCCGCCAAAGCCTTTGTCGATGACGAGCAACGCAAGAAGCTCAACGCCATCACGCACCCATTGGTCGGTGCCCGCGCGTTCGAACTCCTCGAGGCCGCTCCGGATGACGCCGTGGTGGTCCAGGACATACCCCTGCTGGTCGAGAACGGCAGCGCTCCCTTCTTCCACCTCGTGGTCATCGTCCACGCTGCCGAAGAGGACAGGGTGGCGCGGTTGACCGGCCAGCGCGGTATGCCCGAAGCCGATGCCCGGGCGCGGATCAAGGCGCAGGCCTCCGAGGCGGACCGCCGCGCCGTCGCCGACGTATGGCTCGACAACAGTGGTGGCCCCGACGATCTGGCGGCCCTGGCGCACCACCTGTGGGACGAGAGGCTTGTTCCCTACGAACGCAACGTGCGCAGCCGGACGTGCGCCCGGTGTCCGGAGATCGTGGTGGATCACCGCCCGGAGTGGTCGCTCCAGGCCACCCGGTTGAGCAATCGGTTACGTCTTCTGGGTGCGGAGAAGATCGTGGGCGTCACCCACGTCGGACCAACGGCATCCGCCGGGGAAAAGGCCGCCGACGTTCTCGACTTCGAGGTACAGCTTGCCCCGGACGTCGATCCGGCCGATCTCGATGATGTCCTCGCCGATGGGGGTTTTCCGGCGCTGACACCCGGACTGCATGCCAACGCCGATCCCGGCCGCGCGGTCACCATCCGTCTGACCACCCCGAGCTGACTGCCCCGGGCTTCTCGCGTCAGTCCCAGCTCAGTTCGGCGCCTTGCGCTGCCAGCCAGGACTCGACGTCATGGTTGTGCTCGGCGGCACCCGCCATCGTGCGTGCAGCGATGCGCACTGCCGCTTCCGCCCGGTCGTGGGGCAACAGCCACGCCGCGTGCGCGTCGAACAGCTCGTCGACGTCCTCGAGCTCGAGCGGCCGTCCGGGGCGGTCGATCAGGTCGAGGTACCAGTCCTCGGAATGCCAGCGGCCGTGTGCGTCGGGACCGGTGAACATCCCGACGTCGATGTAGAGCCGCTGATCACGCTCGAAGCCGGCTCGGTAATGGAAGACGCTGACGCGTAGACCGAAGCCTGGAAGCAACCAGGACTGCAGGCGGTGGAACTCGGCGTGGTCGGCAGGGCGGTCCATGTAGAGCCCGAAGTCGGTGGTCCGGTAGGTGTCCACCTGTCGCCGGAAGCCTTTCGGATCGGTGTTCGTGCCCGCCGCGACGTCGAAGACCTCGTGTTTGGGTGGGTGCAACGCGGCCATGCAGCACGCTAACCCACCGCGGGGTGACGAGATCGACGCCGAGCCGGTGCGTCTCCTGTGTTCGCGCACGGCGCATTCGGTGAGCGCCGCTTGTCGGACGTCGCGTTTACTCTGGATACATGGCTTTTGCAGCAGAACATCCGGTCGTTGCGCACTCAGAATTCCGGCCGGTCGGGGAGATCGAGCGGTCACACGCACCTTTTCAGGTGGTCAGTGACCACAAGCCGGCCGGCGACCAGCCGACCGCGATCAAAGAACTCGAGCGGCGTCTGCGTGCTGGAGAGAAGGACGTGGTGCTGCTCGGTGCCACCGGTACCGGTAAATCCGCGACCACGGCCTGGCTGATCGAGAAGGTACAACGCCCGACCCTGGTGATGGCGCCCAACAAGACACTTGCCGCGCAGCTCGCCAACGAGCTGCGGGACATGTTGCCGCACAATTCAGTTGAGTACTTCGTCTCGTACTACGACTACTACCAGCCTGAGGCGTACATCGCTCAAACCGACACCTACATCGAGAAGGACTCCTCGATCAACGACGATGTCGAGCGATTGCGGCACTCGGCCACGTTCAACCTGCTGTCGCGGCGGGATGTTGTGGTGGTTGCCTCGGTGTCGTGCATCTACGGTCTCGGTACCCCGCAGTCATATCTCGACCGTTCGGTTCATCTGGACGTCGGCCAGGAGGTCGACCGGGATGCGTTGCTGCGGCTGCTCGTCGACGTGCAGTACACCCGCAACGACGTGAGTTTCACCCGCGGCAGCTTCCGGGTCCGCGGCGACACCGTCGAGATCATCCCGTCGTATGAGGAACTGGCGGTGAGGATCGAGTTCTTCGGCGACGAGATCGAGGCGTTGTACTACCTGCACCCTCTGACCGGTGACGTGGTGCGTCAGGTGGAGAACCTCCGCATCTTCCCGGCCACGCACTACGTCGCGGGGCCCGACCGAATGGAGCGGGCCATCGCCTCGATCGAGGCCGAACTCGAGGAGCGGCTCGCCGAACTCGAAGGCAAGGGCAAGCTGCTCGAGGCCCAGCGCCTGCGGATGCGCACCAACTACGACGTCGAGATGATGCGGCAGGTCGGGTTCTGTTCGGGCATCGAGAACTACTCGCGGCACATCGACGGCCGCGGCCCGGGTACCGCACCGGCAACACTCATCGACTATTTCCCCGAGGACTTCCTGCTTGTCATCGACGAGTCGCACGTCACGGTTCCGCAGATCGGCGCCATGTATGAGGGGGACATGTCGCGTAAACGCAACCTGGTTGATTTCGGTTTCCGTCTGCCATCGGCCGTGGACAACCGGCCACTCACGTGGAGTGAGTTCGTCGACCGGATCGGGCAGACGGTGTACTTGTCGGCCACGCCGGGCCCGTATGAGCTAGGCCAGGCAAACGGTGAGTTCGTCGAACAGGTGATCCGGCCTACCGGTCTCGTCGATCCGCAGGTGGTGGTCAAACCCACCAAGGGGCAGATCGACGACCTGGTGCATGAGATCAAGCTGCGCACCGACAAGGACGAACGCGTCTTGGTGACCACACTGACCAAGAAGATGTCCGAGGACCTCACCGACTACCTGCTGGAGCTGGGCATCCGGGTGCGATATCTCCACTCTGAGGTCGACACCCTTCGCCGCGTGGAACTCCTCCGGCAGCTGCGCACCGGTGAGTACGACGTCCTGGTCGGTATCAACCTGCTCCGCGAGGGGCTCGACCTTCCCGAGGTGTCGCTCGTGGCCATCCTCGACGCCGACAAGGAAGGGTTCCTGCGCAGCACCACCAGCCTCATCCAGACGATCGGCCGTGCGGCGCGAAACGTGTCCGGTGAAGTGCACATGTACGCCGACAAGATCACCGACTCGATGCGCAACGCAATCGACGAAACCGACCGCCGTCGCGAGAAGCAGATCGCCTACAACAAGAAGATGGGCGTCGACCCGCAGCCACTGCGCAAGAAGATCGCCGACATCCTCGACCAGGTGTACGAGGAAGCCGAGGACAACGCCGTCGCGATCGGTGGGTCGGGGCGCAACTCGAGTCGCGGTCGCCGGGCACAGGGCGAGCCCGGCCGGTCGTCGTCGTCTTCGGGTGTCATCGACTCGCGCGACGTCTCGGCCATGCCTCGTGCCGAGCTCGCGGACCTCATCGCGGCACTCACGGACCAGATGATGAATGCGGCGCGGGATCTGCAGTTCGAGCTCGCGGGCCGATTGCGAGACGAGATCGCGGACCTCAAGAAAGAGCTGCGTGGCATGGATGCAGCCGGAATCCGCTGAACCCGGCCGACTGTGATCGTCATGACGATGTCCTGTTCTGCCTGGTCAGCGGTATGTTTGACGGTCCCGTCGGCCAATACCACGTAATCGAACGGCCGTTACGGGATACCCTCTCCACGGAAGATGCCGCCCGGGGTGGCAGGGCACGGACAATCGTCGGCGCCCGTGATCTACACAGAACATTGATGGAGGATGGATGAGCGCATACCAGACCGTCGTTGTGGGAACCGATGGTTCTGAATCGTCGATGCAGGCGGTTGAGCGGGCAGGCGCGATCAGTGGTGACAAAGCGCAACTGATCATCGCTTGCGCCTACTTTCCGACCGACGATCGTGACGTTTCCGCAGTCTCGGATGTGCTCAAGGAAGAGGCGTACCAGGTCCACGGATCTGCGCCCACCGAAGAGATCCTGCGAACCGCGCGCGAGCGTGCGGCCTACGCCGGGGGCGGCAACATCTCCACCCGGCCCGTGGTCGGATCACCAGTCGACGCACTGCTGAACCTCGTTGCCGACAGCAAGGCCGATCTGCTTGTCGTCGGTAACAAGGGTCTGAACTCGATCGCAGGACGGCTGCTGGGTTCGGTGCCCGCCGATGTTGCGCGCAAGTCGAAGTGTGACGTCCTGATCGTTCACACGGTCTGAGCAGGCGCCCGGAGCGGTTCGGGCAACTCGGCGTTGTGCACAATCGCCAACTGCTGAGTTGCCCGGGTCAGCGCCACGTAGAGGTCGCCCCACCCACGGGCCGACTGGCCGACGATCATGGCCGGTTCGACCACCACCGTGCGGTCGAACTCCAATCCCTTGGACTGCGCCACGGTCAGTACCGACAGCTCGGGTGAGTCCTCGATCTCTCCGGTCACCGCCCGGATCTGGTCCACCAGTCCGTCCGGCGCAATGATCGCTGCAATGCCGTCGAGTGATGCCGTGGCCAGCTTGGCCGCGGTGGCCGGAAGGTCGTCGACCGACGTTCGCTCGAACGTCGGGGCCGTTCCGCTCGATCGAATCGAGTTCGGGGCGGCCATGTCGGGGTCGATGCGTTCGAGGATCGGCGCGGCCACCGCCATGATCTCGCTGGGCGTCCGGTAGTTCACCGTCAGGTCGTACTTACGCCAGCGCCGTGCCACGTAGGGACTGAGGACTTCGTCCCATGACGTCGTGCCCGCCGGATCCCCGGTCTGTGCGGTGTCGCCGATGACCGTCATCCAGCGGTTCGGTATGCGGCGCATGATCATTCGCCAGGCCATTGCCGACAATTCCTGGGCCTCGTCGACGATCACGTGACCGAAGGCCCACGTCCGGTCGTTGTAGGCGCGCTCCGCGGTCGTCAGGGCAACCCTGGTGGTCTGTCGCGCAGCGAGCTGCTCGGCGTCGATCAGGTCGTAGGCCATCAAGATCTCGGGGTCCAGCTCGTCTTCGAGGTCTTGCGGTGCCGAACCGGTCAGGATGTCGAGGGCGTCCTGTGCCTCGGACAGCTTCTGTCGCCACTGGGCCCGCTCACGTTCTTCGTCACCGTCGTCGTCGACGCCGATGATCTCCGCGAGCTCGTCGAGCAACGGCGCGTCGGCCGCGCTGAATCCGCCGCGCTGTGTTCGCAGGATGGATTGACGCTCGCTGTCGGACCATGTCGGGGTTGCGGAGGCAATCCGCTCGGGGGACGTCAACAGGTCCGCCAGCACCACCTGTGGTGAGAGCTGCGGCCAGAAGTGCGCCAGGGCGGCATTGATGTCGGGATCGGCCCGCATCTCGTCGCGGATGTCGGCGATGTCCATGTTGCTCAGCAACTGCGATCCGTCGATCAGGCTTGCGCCGATCCGCTCGGCGTGCTGCTGCGCCAGAGAGTCGAACGCCGACCGCAGGAAGACCGATCGAGCGTGGTTGTGCGGGCGCCGAGACGATCGTGCCCGGCCCCTGGCGCGCTGGATCACCTTGCTGCTGATCGTGAGTGGGTAGCCGTCGAACCTCAGCTCGATAGGCGACTTCGGCAATTCCTGCCGATCACGTACGGCCTGCCGCAGTACATCGACGATCGCGAGGTCGCCTTTGAGAGTGGTGGCGACGGGGTTGTCGGTCAGCGACGCCCGTACGCCCGGGTAGAGGTCGCCGACGGTGGACAGCAATACGCCGCTCTCGCCGAGGGAGGGGAGCACCTGACCGATGTAGTTCAAGAAGGTGGTGTTGGGGCCCACGATGAGCACACCGCTGCGCGCGAGGGTGTCGCGGTAGGTGTACAGCAGATACGCCGCACGGTGCAGGGCCACCGCCGTCTTCCCGGTTCCCGGTCCGCCCTGCACCACCAGGACGCCGCGGTGCGAGGCACGGATGATCTCGTCCTGCTCACGCTGGATGGTCTCGACGATGTCGGTCATGTGCCCGGTGCGGGCGGCATTCAAGGCGTTGATCAGGGCGGATTCGTTCACCACGTCGCCGTGACCGGTGGTGTCGGCATCCTCGAGTTCGGTCATGTCGAGCCGCTCGTCGTTGACGGCGGTGATCTTGCGGTTGCGGGTCCTGATGTGGCGACGGACTTGCACGCCCTCTGGAGAGGCCGGGGTGGCCAGGTAGAACGGCCGGCTCATCGGTGCGCGCCAGTCGAGCAGCAGCGTGCTGTCCTGCTCATCGTCGTCCAGGATGCCGATACGGCCGATACGGCGTACCTCCCCGGTCTCGAGATCGAGACGACCGAAGTAGAGGTTGTGTTCGGCGGCATCGAACTTCGTCAGATCGTCGGTGTAGAGGCGCTCGTAGGACTCACGCTCGGACCGGGCCTGCGGCGTTCCGCCGGTATCGCGAAGGGCAGACGCCAACCGCGACTGGGTGTTGCGGCGCATCCGGTCCAATCGGCCGTACACCCGGTCGAGATGACGCTGTTCAGCCTCGAACACGATCCTCCTCGTTGTGGTGGAGCAAAAATAGTGCCAAGGATAACGCGGTGGCCCGGGAGATCGTTCCCGGACCACCGCGTCGTCAGGTGTCCATCATCGAGGGGGCCGCACCGACCGTCACAACCGGGTCGGGCGTTCGGACGGCGAATCGAGACTCGAGTGCGCCGCTCGCCGATCAGGCGTCGAGGTCGGACGCCACCAGTTTGGCAATGGTGTCCAGTGCAGCCTGGTCTTCGCTCTCGACGGTGACCTCGGTGCCGGCGGTGGCGCCGAGGGTCATGATGAGCAGGGCCGATCCGGCATCCACCGGTTCGCCGCCTGCGACCGAAAGAGTCACCGGGACACCGGCTTCGGCGACTGCTTCGGCGATGACCGCGGCGGGGCGGGCGTGCAGGCCGACTGACGAACCGACTGGGACGTTGGTGCTGGGCATGATTTCTCCTTTGTTGACAATTGGTTTCGTGAGTTCTGATATCTGGTGGATCAGGCGGTGGCGAGAACCTTCGACTTCGCCGCCTGTGGCTTACGCGGCTTGATCAGCTGCTTGGCTCCGACGACACACGCGGCCGAGACCGCGGTGCCGATGGCCAGCGACAGGAAGAACCAGCCGATTCCCCCGATCGCAAACGACACGAAGATGCCGCCGTGTGGCGCGCTCAAGGTGGCACCGGTGGCCATGATCAATCCTCCGGTGACTGCTCCGCCGGCCATCATCGAGGGGATGACACGCAGTGGGTCGGCTGCCGCAAACGGGATTGCGCCCTCGGAGATGAACGAGGCACCCAAGAGCCATGCCGCTTTGCCGTTCTCCCGTTCTGCGTCGGTGAACAAGCTGGGTCGAACAGTCGAAGCCAATGCCATCGCCAGCGGGGGACCCATGCCGGCAGCCATCACAGCGGCCATGATCTTCAGCGACGCGTCATCGGTGACGGACAGGCCTGCCACAGCGAACGCATATGCGGCCTTGTTGACCGGACCGCCGAGATCGAAGCACATCATCAGACCGAGGATGATTCCGAGCAGGATTGCCGAGGAACCGGAGAGCCCGTTGAGCCAGTCGGTCAACCCGTCGGTGACCGCGGCGAGCGGCTTGCCGAGCACCACGAACATCAGGACACCGACGATCAGCGAGGCGAAGAGCGGGATGACCACCACGGGCATCAGTCCGCGAGCCCATTGGGGTACGCCGATCCGGCCGATCCACAGAGCGGCAAAGCCCGCGATCAGGCCACCGACGAGGCCACCGATGAAACCGGCACCGACGAACACCGCGACCGCACCGGCGGTGAAGCCGGGGGCCAGTCCGGGCCTGTCGGCTATCGCGAAGGCGATGTACCCGGCGAGCGCCGGGACCAGGAAGCTGAACGCGAGCGATCCGAGTTGGAAGAGCACTGCGCCGAGGTAGGTCTTCAGTCCACCATCAGGCAGTTGTGTCAAAGAGTTGTCGAGAGTGATCTTCTCGGCGGTGTCGGTGATCTCGTAGCCCGCGAGCAAGAAGCCCAAGGCGATGAGCAGACCTCCGGCGGCGACGAACGGGATCATGTAGCTCACGCCGGTCAGCAGGATCTGCCGTAGACGTGTACCCCAACCGATACCGGTGGTCGCGGATGCGCCGTCGTTGCCGGCGGCCGCGTCACCTGCCACCTTGGCCGCGGACGGATCGAGGCTGGCTCGCAGCGCCTCGGTGACCATGGCGTCCGGCTCATTGATCGCCCGCTTGACCCCGGACGCCACCACCGGCTTGCCCGCGAATCGCTCACGGCCTTTCACGCCGACGTCCGTGGCGAAGATGACCGCCCCCGCATCGGCGATGATCTGGGCCGCAAGGGGAGTGCTGCCACTCGAGCCCTGCGTTTCGACATGAACGGTCACGCCGGCCCGCTCGCCCGCGGCGACCAGGGAGTCGGCCGCCATATAGGTGTGCGCGATGCCGGTCGGGCACGCCGTCACCGCGACGAGGGTCTTGTTCGGCACGTCGGAGCTGTTGGTGTCGGTCGGCTTCGTGTCGGCAGGGTCGGTGGTGGCCGCCGAAGCGGCTGGGGTCGAGGCGGCCGACGCCGTCGGGCCCGGTGGTGTGGCGGGCGCGAGTACCTCCTCCACAAGAGCGACCACGTCGGTGGGAGTGGCTGCTGCTCGCAGCGACGCCACGAATGCCGGCTTGACCAATGCGCGCGCAAGACTGGACAGCAGCTTCATGTGCTCGGAACCGGCGCCTTCGGGTGCGGCAATCAGGAACACGAGGTCGGCAGGGCCGTCCGGCGCGCCGAAGTCGACCTTCGGCGACAGGCGGGCGAAACCGAGAGATGCGGCGGCGATCGACGCATCCCGGCAATGAGGGATGGCGATGCCGCCCGGCAGGCCGGTGGCCGACTGGGACTCACGTGCCAGGGCAGCGGCTTTGAGCGCATCCACGTCGGACGTGCGGCCGTCTGCTGCGAGCCGGTGTGCCAGCGCGTCGATGACAGCATCTTTGGTGGTGCCCAGATCGGCGTCGAGCGCGATCAGTTCCGGGCTGATGATCGCCGGTGCGGAACCGGCTCGGATCGTCGGGTGGGACATGACTTTTCCTTAGGGGGTGGTGGAGCCGGGATCAGTGGTTGCCGATGACCGGGTTGAGCGCGGTGACTGTCACGGCGCCGGGCTGGGTGTGGTGCGGACTCGGCAAAGCCGTTCCCGGTAGCGCTGCTGCGGCGCTGCCATACGAGACCGCCCATGCGAGGCGGTCGGCCGGTCCGGCATTTTGCAGATCGGCGAGTAGATATCCGGCCAGCGAAGAATCGCCGGCTCCGACCGTGCTGCGCGGCGCGATCGGGGGAGTTGTTGCGTGCCACGCGCCTTCGTCGTTGACGAGAACGGCTCCTGCGGCGCCCAGAGTTGCCAGCACGGCACGCGGGCCGCCGGCCTCGATCAACGATCTCGCGGCCCGGGCGGTCGGCAACGGGTCCCCGTGTTCGGCGGCGAGTTCGAGCTCGGCGCCGTCCAGGCCGGTGAGCTGACCGAGTTCGGTTGCGTTCGGTTTGATGAGATCGGGTGCGGCCGAGGGGAACCGGGCCGCGAGGGCGAGCAGCGGTTCATCGGAGGTGTCCACTGCGATCTGGGTCGGCCCGACGCGGAGCGCTGTGACGAGGTCGGCGTACCAATCGGCCGGGACACCAGGGGGTAGCGACCCGGACAACACGACCCACACCGCGGAGCCGGCCAGGTCCTGCAGGCAAGCCGTCAGGGCTGCCAGCGTTTCCGGTGGCAGGGCTGCCCCTGGCTCGTTGATCTTTGTTGTCGTGCCGTCGGGTTCGGTGACCGTGAGGTTGACCCGGGCTGTTCCCGGGTGCGAGATACCGCGATGGTCGATTCCTGCCTCGTCCAATGCCAGCAGGATCGGCTCACTGGAGTTGCCGGGCAACACCGCGATCGAACGCTTGCCTGCAGCCGTGACGACGCGGGAGACATTGACGCCCTTGCCTCCGGGATGGGAGGTCGCTGCCGATGCGCGATGTACTGCGCCGCGCTGGAGTGGCCCGGTCAGATTGATTGTGCGGTCGATGCTCGGATTGGCGGTGAGGGTGACGATCATGCCGTCACCACCTCGACGTCGTGCGCAAGCAGTTCGGCGCGATCCGACTCGCGCAGGGCGCTGTCGGTGATGAGGACGTCGACCCTGTCGATCGGGGCGAAACTGATCAGGTCTTCTCGGCCGACCTTCGACGAATCAGCAACCACCACGACGCGGTGCGCACTGGTGACCATCGCCCGCTTGATGGCGGCTTCATCGCTGTCGGGAGTGGACAGCCCGTGGCGCAGACTGAGTCCGTTGGTCCCGACGAAGGCGACGTCGATCCGCATC
This sequence comes from Williamsia sp. DF01-3, assembly GCF_023051145.1. Classification (NCBI taxonomy): domain Bacteria; kingdom Bacillati; phylum Actinomycetota; class Actinomycetes; order Mycobacteriales; family Nocardiaceae; genus Williamsia; species Williamsia sp. DF01-3. The sequence continues at coordinate 3,458,209 of NZ_JALKFS010000005.1, read as the reverse complement.
GACGCCAGCGTTCGCAGCGCGTCGTCACCGACCACTGCCTGGGTGATCCCGCGGACACGTCCACCGAGCAGATGCAGGCGTGACCCACCGAGGCCTCCCACTCGGGCCGCGACCGGGATGGAGTTGGTGACGATGACGAGGTCCATGTCGGCGGGGAGGTGAGCAGCAACTCGGGCCGTGGTCGTCCCGGCGTCGAGCAGGATGCTGCCGCCGACCGGGGGTAGCTGGTCCATGGCCGCCTTGCCGATTCGGTCCTTCTCTCCGGATCGACTGTGCTCGCGTTCGGCCGTGCCGACCTCGATGGCTGTGAGCGCGGATGCGGGTACTGCGCCACCATGGACCCGTCGGATCACCCCGAGTCTGTCGAGGGCCGCCAGATCGCGACGCACCGTCTCGGTTGTCACGCCGTACAGATCGGACAGATCAGCGACCGACATGCGGCCTTTCTGCGCGATCAGCGCGGCCATGGCCTGCTGCCGCTCCTCTGCGTACATCTGCCCTCCATGTGGGTTACGTTGCTAGTTGGTGTTGCTTTATGTTGTTTTATGCCCGATCGTATTGCTTTGTCAAGGATTTTGAGTAATCTGAATCACATCGAGTCGGGTTGGTGACGTAGACACGTAAGCCCGCAGACTTGTCAGAGGAGGACGGATGACGAAGTCAACGCTGATCGGAAGCCCGCGAAGGGTGTTGCACGGAACGCCGGTGGTGCCAGGCGTGGTGGCGGGCCCGGTGATCGTTCCGGGTCCACGCGTCGCGCCGCCGCTCGACGACACCGTGATCGACCCGGCGGACCGCGACCGTGAGCTGCAGGCGTTCCGCGAGGGCACCAAAGCTGTTGCGTCGCGACTGCAGGCACGGGCCGCGGTGTCGAGCGGAGCGGCGTCCGAAGTGCTTGCCGCCAATGCGGCCATGGCAACGGATCGTGGCTGGCTGGGTGCAGCCGAGAAGCTCATCGAGGCCGGCAATTCCGCCACCGCAGCGACAGCCGCGGCCACTGAACAGTTCGTGGCCATGTTCACCAAACTCGGCGGCCTGATGGCCGAGCGCGTGACCGATCTCCGCGATGTCCGTGACCGCGTGCTCGCCGAGCTGATCGGGGCTCCTGAACCGGGGGTTCCGGAACCGGACGTTCCGTCGATCCTTTTCGCGGAGGACCTGGCGCCTGCAGATACGGCGGGCCTCGACCCGGCAATGGTCATCGGGCTGGCGACTTCGCTCGGCGGACCGACCAGCCATACCGCGATCATCGCGCGCCAACTGGGCATTCCTTGCGTCGTGGCGGTCACCGGCCTCGACGAGGTCGCAGCAGGGAGTTCGGTACTGCTCGACGGCGCGGAGGGCGAGATCACCGTGTCACCTGATGCGGCCGCGGCATCCGAAGCAGTGGCGCAGTACCGGTTGATTGCCGAGCGCACAGCCGCGTGGACCGGACCCGGGGCGACAGCCGACGGTCATCGAGTTGACGTCCTCGCGAATGTACAAGACGGCGCCGGGGCGCGGGTGGCTGCGGAGACCTCAGCGGGTGGGATCGGGTTGTTCCGGACCGAACTGTGCTTCCTCGACCGGGAGACCGAACCGACGGTCGCCGAGCAGTCCGCCATCTACCGTGAGGTGCTCGACGCCTTCCCGGACGCAAAGGTCGTCGTTCGCACACTCGATGCCGGGTCGGACAAACCTCTGCGTTTCGCCGAACACCCGCATGAGGCCAATCCGGCTCTGGGGGTGCGTGGCATCCGGATCGCAGCCCGTGACAGCGGCATTCTCGATCGGCAACTGGACGCGATTGCTGCTGCGTCCGAGGGGGTTTCACCCCCGTGGGTGATGGCGCCCATGATCTCTACGGCTGCCGAAGCTGAGTCGTTCGCCGCGAAAGTCCGTGAACGCGGGCTCGTCCCCGGAGTGATGATCGAGGTCCCGGCAGCGGCGTTGCTCGCCGAACGGATCCTCGACCACGTCGACTTCCTGTCGGTGGGAACCAACGATCTCGCGCAGTACACGATGGCAGCCGACCGGATGTCGGCCGATCTCGCCGAGCTCACCGATCCCTGGCAGCCCGCAGTCCTGTCACTGCTGGCGCGCACGGCAGTCGCCGGCGCTGCCGTGAACAAGCCGGTGGGGGTGTGTGGGGAAGCGGCGGCCGATCCGCTGCTCGCCTGTGTGCTGGTCGGTTTCGGGATCACATCGCTGTCGGCGGCAGCATCGGCAGTTGCGGGCGTGGGTGCCAAGCTGGCGACGGTGACCCTGGATCAGTGCCGGCGAGCAGCCGACGCGGTGTCGCAAACGGCAGATCCGATGAGTGCGCGGGCAGCAGCTCGCAGTCTTCTGGACTGACTGCGTTGTGGGCTGCTGCCCGCGTACTCGAAACGTCAAGCGGTCGAACGGGCGAACCTACTGCGCTTTCTTTGCCTGCTTGCGTGCCTGCGCTGACAGCTTGACGCCTTCGTCGGCTGCACGCTCGGCGAGCTGCGCGGCGTAGACGCGGGCCGATTCGGCAAGCTCGGGTGCCCGGTCACGAGCGGTCGCGAGCGTCTTCTCTGCGTACCCATTGGTGGCAGCCAACGTCTGTGATGCAGACGCGGCGAGTTCGGCGCGACGATCGGCAGCAGCGCTCTTCGCCTTGGCTCCGTTGGTCAGGGCCTGCTTGGCGAACTTGGTCTGCTGCTTGGTCAGCTTGGCCTGCTGCTTGGCGGCGGTCTTACCCAATTTCGCCTGCTTCTTGCCTGCCTGCTGGCTCAGCTTGGCCTGCTTCTTCGCAGCGGCCTTGCTGAGCGACGCTGTGCGCTCGGTGGCGACCTCGGCGAGCTTCGCGCTCTGTGTGGTGGCCTTGGCCGCGAGCTCTCCGGCCCGCTCGGAAGCGACTCCGGCGAGAACTGCGCCACGCTTGGACGCGACGTCGACGATCTCGCTGCCGCGTTCGCCTGCGACATCGGCCAGGACGGCCGCCCGTTGCGACGCCTTCTGTGCCAGTTCGGCAGCCCGCTCCGACGCGACCTCGGCGAACTTGCCGCCGCGGTCGGAGGCCACCTCGGCGAGATCGCCGGTTCGCTCGCCGACCACCTCGGCGATGTGCGACGCACGATCGGCCAGGACGCCTGCGGTCGAAGCGCTCGCAGCGGCGGTCGGTAGTACTGCACTGACCTTGTCACCGGCGATTGCCGCGGCCTTGCGTCCGCGCCATGCCAGCGACGGCTTGCCTTCGGTGTCGACGGTTGCGATCAGCAGCCCGCCGAGTAGTCCCACGTTCTTGATGAAATGCGCTTGCTGCTCGGCCCGCTCGTGCGGGTCGGTCTCGTTCCAGAAGTCGTTTCCGGCCAGCGTGGTGGGGATGACAACGCCGGCGAGGGTCAGCGAGGCGAGCCGCGGGAACTTGCCGGTCGCCAGTGCCAGACCACCGATGATGTGGATGGCGCCGTTGATACGGACAACCACCTGCGCGTCAGCCGGGATCAGGTCGGCGGCCTGCGGCGGGAGCTGGGTTTTTGCTTTGTCGACGAACGGCTGCGCGGTTTCGGCTAGCTGTTCCGGGCGTCGGATCGCGTCGATCCCAGTTGCGATGAACGCAGTCGCGAGCATGGGACGGGCAATGCGGCGGATGAGCATAGAAGGGCCTCCTCAAGACACTTGTTACATGGACCTGTCCCCGGGAAAGTCATGCGTGAAACCTTCCTCTCGCCAGGTGGTCCGACAGAACCTGCTTAACGGATGGACTCTGTTGACCCTATAGATGAACCTGGACCTGTGTGATGGTCCCTCGCAATGGGTAGACATCGGCCGACCGAACGGAGGTGAGTGGTGCCCATCGAACACGGGGATGTCGGCTGCTGGGTGGTGAAGTGCAACCCGGTGACCGGGACCGACTACTTCGCGGCCATCGCTGCAGATGATCAGGGCCAGGGACCTGTCCCGGACCTCTATGCAGACAGCTGGTGCCTGAGTCCGCGGTCCGGCAGAAGCCGGATGGTGAGGACCGGCGACCTCATAGCCCTGTGGGTGACCGGTCCGAAGAACCCCGGAATCTATGAGGTGGGCTGGGTGGTCGAGAACCGCGAGGACCTTTCGAACTCGATCGGCGCCCCCGAACCACGAAAGGTCCACTACATGGGCTTGCGGCTCGGCGCGGACAACCATGTGCCGCGCGGGCTGATCCAGGCCACCCCGGGTCTGGACCGGTGCGAGCAGCTGCGGGCGCCGATGATGTCCAATCCCAGTTATCTCACGGTCGACGAAGCCGGGGTGCTTGCTCGTCTCGTCTCGGCCAGGGTGTCCGAGGATGCCATGGCAGCGGCCCGGTGGAACACGCTGCTCACCTGATCACCAGCCGCGTTCGCGCCACTCGTCGAGGTGAGGCCGCTCGGCCCCCAGAGTGGTGTCGAGCCCGTGCCCGGGGTAGACCACAGAGGTGTCGTCGAAGCGGTCGAAGAGTTTGGTCGTCACGTCGTTCAGCAGGATCTCGAAGTCGCCGTCGCGGTGTGTCTTTCCGACACCACCCGGAAAGAGCGAATCGCCCGTGAACAGGTGGGCGACGTCGTCTTCGAGTGACAGCGCGATGGAGCCGTCGGTGTGACCCTTCAAATGGATGGCCTCCAGGCGGAGCTCGCCGACCTCGATGACGTCGCCCTCGTCGATCAACCGGTCTGTCTTCACCTGAATCGGCTCGGCGTCGATTCGGCCTGCGGCGGTGGGAAGACCGGTCGCCTTGACCACCTCTTCGAGTGCGATCCAATGGTCCGGGTGCCAATGGGTGGTGAAGATCAGCTCGATGTTGCCGTGATTCCTGATCAGCTCGATGAGAGTGTCCGCGTCGTTCGCAGCATCGATCAGCAGCGCCTTGCCGGTCTGCTTGCAGGTGATGACGTAGACGTTGTTGTCCATCGGACCGACCGACAATTTGACGATGGTCGCCCGGGGAGTCGATTTGCGTTGAGGGACTTCGGATTCACTGAAGTCACCGGTGTATGTGTCGGAGATCGGGGCCGCTGCACTCATGGCTCAAGACCTTACTTGGTCACTGGACTCGGTCACTGGCCCTGAAAGGTCCGGCGATAACGGGTCGGGGATGTCCCCAGGTGGTGGCGGAGGTGGTGACGGAGATTGGCCCCGGTGGCCAGACCCGACAGCCTGGCGACCTCGTCGACCGGAAGGTCGCGGGACTCGAGTAGTTCGCGGGCGTGGTGCACACGCTGTTTACGGACCCAGACCGCAGGCGTGTCACCGGTTTCTTCGCGGAATCGCCGGTTGAAGGTACGCACACTCATGTTGGCCTGCCGGGCGAGCTGGGCAACGGTGAGTGGCTCGGTCAGGTTGTGGCGAGCCCACTCCCGCACCGCCGACGTGGAAGCGTCACCGACGTCGGGTACTGCGGCGTCGATGTATTGGGCCTGGCCGCCATCGCGCCACGGTGGCACCACGCAGTACTTGGCCACCCGGTTCGCCACCCGCGCACCGTGGTCGCGGCGAATCATGTGCAGACACAGGTCGATTCCTGCGGCAAGGCCCGCCGAGGTGAGAACGTCCCCGTCGTCGACGAACAGAACGTCCTCGTCGAGGTGCACCGCCGGGTAGAGCCGACGCAGGTCGTCGGCCTTGTCCCAGTGGGTGGTCGCCGGTCGGCCGTCGAGAAGCCCCGCTGCCGCGAGCGCGAAGGCGCCGGTGCAGATCGACACCATGCGGGTACCCGTCCGAACGCGCTCCAGCGCTTGACGCAGTTCGGCGGGGCAGGTGCCGTTGAATCGGACCTCGTGCAGCCTGGTGCCGGGGATCACGACCGTGTCCGCCGAGTCGAGAGCCTCAGGACCACGGGTGGGCACCATCGCGAACCCGGACAGGGTCCGCACGGGCTCGGTCGACAGGCCGATCAACTCGACGTCGTACAAGGGATTTCCCGCATCGTCGGCGGCCTGCCCGAACACCATCGGCGGAATCGTGGCATCGAACCCGATCACCGGCTCGAGCATCAGCACAGCGATTCGATGAGGAGTCGGGATGCGAGAAGCCATGGCAGCATTTTTTCAGATGTTGTCATCTATGCCAATGGCGGCGCCGATCGGCGACAGCGAGAGTTGTCCGGTGACCATCGCCGAGACCCCGCGCGTCCGCTCCGGCCCCCGTCTGCACTGGGCGTGGACAGTGGCCGCCATCAGCTTCGTGGCTCTTCTTGCAGCGGCCGGTTTCCGGTCGGTTCCCAGCGTGATGATGGACCCGTTGCACGAGGAGTTCGGCTGGTCCCACGGCACGGTGGGTCTGGCGATGTCGATCAACATGACATTGTTCGGTCTGACCGCGCCGTTCTCGGCGGCGTTGATGGACCGTTTCGGAGTGCGTCCGATCCTCGCCGGCGCACTCACCCTGATCGCACTGGGCACCGCCCTCAGCGTCTTCATGACCGCCGGGTGGCAGCTGCTGCTGCTCTGGGGCGTTCTGGTGGGTATCGGCACCGGGTCGATCTCGATGGGGTTCGTGGCCACGGTCGCCACCCGCTGGTTCGTCGAACGCCGCGGATTGGTGACCGGGGTCCTGACGGCTGCTAGCGCCACGGGGCAGCTGATCTTCCTCCCGCTGGTGGCCCTGGTCACCACTCGATACGGGTGGCGGTTGGCGGCCCTCATCGTCGCGGCAGCTGCCTTGGCGGTGGTTCCGCTGATCGTGGTCTTCATGCGAAACCATCCGAGTGACAAGGGGATCAGCGCATACGGTGCGCCGATCGAGCAGCAGCCGTCGCTGCCGCCCGTCGCGCGCTCGGGCAGTTTTCGCATGGCTCTGGACGGGCTGGTGATCGGTGCGCGTACACGGGTGTTCTGGTTGCTCGCGGCGAGTTTCGCGATCTGTGGGGCGACGACAAACGGACTGATCGGCACCCACTTCATCCCGGCTGCGCACGACCATGGAATGCCGACAACGGTCGCTGCAGGTCTACTCGCCACCATCGGGGTGTTCGACGTCGCAGGCACGATCTTCTCCGGCTGGCTCACCGACCGTGTGGACGCTCGGATCCTGCTTGCCGTCTATTACGTGGGAAGGGGAGTGTCACTGCTCGCCCTGCCCGTGCTGCTGTCTCCGCATGCAGAACCGAGCACATGGGTGTTCATCATCTTCTACGGTCTGGACTGGGTAGCGACGGTCCCGCCCACCATCGCGCTGTGCCGAACCCACTTCGCGGACCGCACGCCGGTGGTGTTCGGCTGGGTATTCGCCGCGCATCAACTGGGGGCTGCGGTGGCGGCGTTCGGCGCGGGCCATCTGCGCGATCAGCACGGCAGCTACGACATCGCGTTCTACGTCGCGGCCGGCCTCTGCGTCGTTGCTGCGCTGCTGTCCCTGGGCATTCGGAGGCCCGTGGTTGCCAACACACAACCGTCGGTGCCATCGGACCGGCTCGCGCACGATAAGTGCTGATCAGCCGGGTGAGATGAGTGGTTGACAGTCGGCTCGGCCGGGGTGCGATTTGCTGGGGCCGGTATCTTGTCAGTGGGTGCCTCTAGCATTGCCGGGTACGCCCCTGGCTGACACCGACCTTCCGACCTGCATGCGGTCGGTACCCCCGATTCGACACCGAAAAGGACCACTGTGGCTGATCGCCTCATCGTGCGCGGAGCCCGCGAACACAACCTGCGCGGCATCGACGTCGACCTCCCGCGTGACAGCTTGATCGTCTTCACGGGGCTGTCCGGCTCGGGAAAATCGAGCCTCGCGTTCGACACGATCTTCGCCGAGGGGCAGCGCCGCTACGTCGAGTCGTTGTCGGCATACGCGCGCCAGTTCCTCGGTCAGATGGACAAGCCCGACGTCGACTTCATCGAGGGACTGTCACCCGCGGTCTCGATCGACCAGAAGTCCACCAACCGGAACCCGCGTTCCACCGTCGGCACCATCACCGAGGTCTACGACTACCTCCGTCTGCTCTACGCACGTGCGGGCAAGGCCCATTGCCCCGAGTGCGGTTCGGCCATCGAGAAGCAGACCCCTCAGCAAATCGTCGACCAGGTGCTCGAGATGGAACAGGGCATCCGTTTCCAGGTGTTGGCGCCGGTGGTCCGCACCCGCAAGGGTGAATTCGTCGACCTGTTCGGAACCCTCCAGACACAAGGCTTTTCGCGTGCCCGGATCGATGGCGTGGTGTACCCGCTCACCGATCCGCCAAAGCTCAAGAAGCAGGAGAAGCACGACATCGAGGTCGTGGTGGACCGGTTGTCCGTCAAGTCCTCGGCGAAACAGCGACTCACCGACTCGGTCGAGACCGCATTGGGTTTGGCCGACGGTGTGGTGGTGCTCGACTTCGTCGACCTGGAGGAGAACGACCCCCACCGGGAGCGGCGCTTCTCCGAGCGGATGGCCTGCCCCAACGGCCACCCGATCGCCATCGACGACCTCGAACCGCGGTCCTTTTCTTTCAACTCGCCGTACGGTGCATGCCCGGAGTGCGACGGGCTCGGCATCCGCAAAGAGGTGGACGAGGAACTCGTCGTTCCCGACCCGGACCTGTCGCTTGCCGACGGTGCGATCGCGCCGTGGTCGGGCGGCCACAACGCGGACTATTTCCTCCGGTTGCTCTCAGGCCTCGGCGACGAGATGGGGTTCGACACCAAGACGCCGTGGAAGAAACTCCCGCTCAAGGCGCGTAAGGCGATCCTGAACGGCAGCGACCACCAGGTGCACGTCCGTTTCCGCAACCGCTACGGCCGCACGCGCTCGTACTACACCGAGTTCGAAGGTGTGATGTCGTTCCTGCACCGGCGCATGGAACAGACCGAGTCCGAGCAGATGAAGGACCGGTACGAGGGATACATGCGTGACATCCCCTGTCCCGAGTGCGGTGGTGCCCGCCTGCGCCCCGAGATCCTCGCCGTGACCCTCGACCACCAGCGTTTCGGTGAGAAGTCGATCGCGGACGTGTGTGCGTTGTCGGTCGCCGAGTGCGCCGACTACCTGTCCGACCTCAAGCTGGGCTCGCGCGAGCAGGCCATCGCCGGACGTGTGCGCAAAGAGGTGCAATCCCGCATCACATTCCTGCTCGACGTCGGTCTCGAGTACCTGTCGTTGTCACGGGCTGCCGGATCGCTCTCCGGCGGCGAGGCGCAACGCATCCGCCTGGCCACCCAGATCGGCTCCGGTCTGGCCGGCGTGCTGTACGTGCTCGACGAACCATCGATCGGTCTCCACCAGCGCGACAACCGTCGTCTCATCGACACCCTCACCCGGCTGCGCAACCTGGGCAACACCCTCATCGTCGTCGAGCACGACGAAGACACCATCCGCTCGGCCGACTGGATCGTCGACATCGGACCGTATGCCGGCGAGCACGGTGGGCGTGTGGTGCACAGCGGTAGCTACAAGGATCTGCTGACCAACACCGAGTCCCTGACCGGTGCATATCTCTCCGGTCGCGAGTTCCTCGAGGTCCCCGAGATCCGGCGTCCGATCGACCGCAAGCGACAGCTGACCGTTGTCGGCGCACGTGAGCACAACTTGGACAACATCGACGTGGTGTTCCCGCTCGGTGTGCTCACCGCGGTCACCGGCGTCTCGGGTTCGGGCAAGTCCACGCTTGTCAACGACATCCTGGCCACGGTGATGGCCAACAAGCTCAACGGTGCGCGCCAGGTACCGGGCCGGCACACGCGGATCAACGGCATGGACAATCTCGACAAGCTGGTGCGCGTCGACCAGTCGCCCATCGGTCGGACCCCACGGTCGAACCCGGCCACCTACACCGGTGTGTTCGACAAGATCCGTACTCTCTTCGCCGCGACCACCGAGGCGAAAGTTCGTGGCTACCAGCCGGGACGATTCTCGTTCAACGTCAAGGGCGGTCGCTGTGAGGCGTGTACCGGCGAGGGCACCATCAAGATCGAGATGAACTTCCTGCCCGACGTGTACGTCCCCTGCGAGGTGTGCCACGGTGCGCGGTACAACCGCGAAACGCTGGAAGTCCACTACAAGGGCAAGACCATCTCCGAGGTCTTGGACATGCCGATCGAGGAGGCCGTCGATTTCTTCGAGGCCATCACCTCGATCCACCGGTACCTCAAGACCCTCAACGACGTCGGCTTGGGCTACGTCCGACTCGGACAGCCGGCCCCGACACTGTCCGGTGGCGAGGCGCAGCGCGTGAAGCTGGCCGCAGAGCTCCAGAAGCGGTCGACCGGACGCACGGCATACGTGCTGGACGAGCCGACCACCGGCCTGCACTTCGAGGACATCCGCAAGCTGCTCAAGGTGATCAACGGGCTCGTCGACAAGGGCAACTCCGTGATCGTCATCGAGCACAATCTCGACGTCATCAAGACCGCGGACTGGGTCATCGACATGGGGCCTGAAGGTGGTTCCGGTGGCGGCACGGTCGTGGCGGAAGGTACGCCCGAAGATGTCGCAGCCGTGGCGGAGAGCCACACCGGAAAGTTCCTCGCGGAGATGCTCAAACCGCAGACGGTCGCATCCGTCCCGGCCAAGCCCAAGCGCAAAACGCCCGCACGCAAAGCTGCAGCAAAGCAGACTGGTCGTAAGCAAGAGGTCGCAGCGAGTTGATCGCGGCCGACCGGCTGTTCCATCCATCGAGTAGGAGTCAGCACCATGGTTGACATGAAGCCGCGCAGTCGCACCGTCACCGACGGGATCTCGGCGGCACCCAGCCGCGGGATGTTGCGGGCGGTCGGAATGGGCGACGAGGATTGGGGTAAGGCCCAGATCGGCATCGGGAGCTCGTGGAACGAGATCACCCCATGCAACCTCTCGCTCGATCGGCTCGCGCAGGCGGCCAAGGAGGGCGTGCACGCCGGCGGTGGTTATCCACTGCAGTTCGGCACCATCTCGGTGTCGGACGGCATCTCGATGGGCCACGAGGGCATGCACTTCTCACTGGTGTCGCGGGAGGTGATCGCCGACTCGGTGGAAACCGTGATGCAGGCCGAACGGCTCGACGGGTCGGTTCTGCTCGCCGGTTGCGACAAGTCTCTGCCCGGGATGCTGATGGCCGCCGCTCGCCTCGACCTCGCATCGGTGTTCCTCTATGCCGGCACCATCGCCCCCGGTTGGGTCAAGCTGAGTGACGGCACCGAACGGGATGTCACGCTGATCGATGCTTTCGAGGCCGTCGGGGCGTGCCGGGTCGGTTCGATGTCCGAGGAGGATCTCGGCCGCATCGAGCGCGCGATCTGTCCGGGTGAGGGTGCCTGCGGCGGTATGTACACCGCGAACACGATGGCGTCGATCGCCGAGGCGATGGGTATGAGCCTCCCGGGGTCGGCGTCACCGCCCGCAGCGGACCGCAGGCGTGACGCCTTCGCACACCGTTCCGGCGAGGCAGTGGTCAACCTGATCCGTCTCGGCATCACCGCCCGCGACATCATCACCAAGCCCGCGCTGGAGAACGCCATCACGGTCACCATGGCCCTTGGCGGTTCCACCAATGCCGTCCTGCACCTGCTGGCCATCGCCAGTGAAGCGGATGTCGATCTCGACCTCGACGACTTCAACCGCATCGGCGACCGCACCCCCCACCTGGGCGACCTCAAACCCTTCGGCCGGTTCGTGATGAACGACTTCGACCGTCACGGCGGTATCCCGGTGGTCATGAAGGCTCTGCTCGACGCCGGTCTACTCAACGGGGATGCACTGACCGTCACCGGAAAGACGTTGTCGGAGAACCTCGCTGCGATGGACATCGCGCCACTCGACGGCGACGTCATCCGCACGCTGAGCAACCCCATCCACAAGACCGGCGGGATCACGGTGCTCCACGGCTCGCTTGCTCCCGAAGGCGCGGTGGTGAAGTCCGCGGGATTCGACGCCGACACCTTCGAGGGCCCGGCGCGAGTGTTCGAGCGCGAGCAGGGTGCGCTGGCCGCCCTCGCGGACGGCGTCATCAAAGCCGGTGACGTGGTCGTCATCCGATACGAAGGTCCGAAGGGCGGACCGGGCATGCGCGAGATGCTCGCGATCACGGGCGCCATCAAGGGGGCCGGTCTCGGCAAAGACGTGTTGCTGCTGACCGACGGCCGCTTCTCCGGCGGCACCACCGGCCTGTGCATCGGGCACCTAGCGCCCGAGGCATCCGACGGGGGACCGGTGGCCTTCATCCGCGACGGCGACCGCATTCGCGTCGACATCGCTGCGCGGACATTGGACCTCCTCGTCGACGACGACGAGCTGGAGTCACGCAAACAGGATTGGCAGCCTCTCGACCACAAGTACCAGCGGGGTGTGCTCTCCAAGTACGCCAAGCTGGTCCGTTCGGCGTCCGTCGGAGCCGTCACCCACTGACCCCGCCGAACCCCGAAAGTGTGCCCTTATGGCGAGTGAATCTTAAGGGCACCTCCGCCACAAGGGCACACTTCGGGCTAGTCGGTGACGGGGCCGGTCTGCTTCTCGCCTGGGCCCTTCCCCGGTTCATCTGGATGCGCACTGGCCTCGCGGAAGGCGAGCTGCAGACTCTTGAGGCCGTCGCGCAGGGGAGCGGCGTGGATACCGAGGTCGGCAACCGACGACTGTACGAGTCCGGCCAGTGCGCCGATCAGTTTCCGCGCCTCGTCGAGGTCGAAGTGCGGGCTCGTCGCCGGGTCGCTCTCGGACAACCCGAGCTTTTCCGCCGCCGCACTCATCAACATCACCGCAGCACGCGTGATCACCTCGATGGCCGGAACCTCGGCCAGGTCGCGCACCTCGGGCTCGGAATTCACGTTTTCCGTCATGGCTGTTAGACTTTCACCTACGACCGCCCTGGCGTACGCCGGGGTTGCAAGTGGAGTTCACACTCCCACCGCTCGACGTCGGTGTCTTCGCAAGAAGCCCGCACAGTTGAACGGTCCGGTTTTGTCGCCGGAGGTATCCGTGTCAGCGGAATATTTCCGGTGGCCTCTGAGTTGGAGGCTGTGATCGCTGGGATGCGATAGGTGACATGAACCGGTCGGTGTGGGCCCCGTCGATGAACTTTCATCGAGCCGGGGCCTTTTCGCTGAGGATCTGTCTTCGCCAGTTGCTCCCGCGGTCCAACCCGACAGAAAACGTCTGCCACGAGGAACCACCTACGTACGCGGACACAAATGAGGAGGCCCCATCAGCACTGAGACTCGTATCAATGAGCGCATCCGAGTTCCCGAGGTCCGTTTGGTCGGACCGAACTCGGAGCAGGTCGGCATCGTCCGCGTGGAAGATGCCCTGCGCTTGGCTATCGAGGCCGATCTTGATCTGGTCGAGGTGGCCCCGAACGCGCGCCCGCCGGTCTGCAAGATCATGGACTACGGCAAGTTCAAATACGAGGCGGCACAGAAGCAGCGCGAATCGCGTCGCAACCAGCAGATGACCGTCATCAAGGAGCAGAAGCTCCGCCCCAAGATCGACGACCACGATTACGAGACCAAAAAGGTCACGTCATCCGCTTCCTCGAAGCCGGGTCCAAGGTCAAGGTGACGATCATGTTCCGCGGACGCGAACAGTCGCGACCCGAGCTCGGTTACCGATTGCTGCAGCGCTTGGGCAACGACGTCGGCGAGTACGGGTTCGTCGAGACCTCCGCCAAGCAAGATGGCCGCAACATGACGATGGTTCTGGCCCCGCACAAGGGCGCCAAGACCAAAGCACAGGCTCAAGCTCAAGCTCAGGCACCGAAAGCGCAACCAGCGCAGAGTGCACCCAGTAAGCCTGCGGCAGATTCAGGACCGGCTCCGGCCGCAAATCCTGAAGGCTGACCGCCTCCCAGGCTGATCGAGAAGAAAGGCATGACCATGCCCAAGACAAAGACCCACAAGGGAACCGCGAAGCGATTCAAGGTGACCGGCAGTGGCAAGATCGTCCGCCAGCGCGCAAACCGTCGCCACTTGATGGAGCACAAGCCCACCAAGCGCACACGTCGTCTCGACGGCACCGTCGTCGTCTCCGAGAACGATGCTCCCCGCATCAAGCGCCTGCTGAAGATCTGACGCTCCCCACAGACCACCCGCTGGCCGGTTCCCGGCAGCCGCACTACTAAGAGGTAAATCAACGATGGCACGCGTAAAAAGGGCGGTAAACGCCCAGAAGAAGCGTCGTACAACCCTGGAGGCTTCCAAGGGCTACCGCGGACAGCGTTCGCGGCTCTACCGCAAGGCCAAAGAGCAGCAGCTGCATTCGCTCACCTACGCGTACCGGGACCGCCGGGCGCGCAAGGGCGAGTTCCGCAAGCTCTGGATCTCGCGGATCAACGCCGCAGCCCGGGCCAACGACATCACCTACAACCGCTTCATCCAGGGTCTGAAGATCGCTGGTGTCGAGGTCGACCGGAAGATCCTCGCCGAGATCGCCGTCAGCGATCCCGAGGCGTTCACCGGTCTGGTTGCTGTCGCCAAGAAGGCGCTGCCGTCGGACGTCAACGCGCCGGCCGCCTGATCGAGCCCGCCAACAACATGTCCGCGCCGGACGTTCTCACCGAACGTTCGGCGCGGATTGTTTCGTACGCCAAACTGCACCGTTCCGCGGGCCGACGCAAAGCAGCCGCATTCCTGGCCGAGGGCGCCAACTCGGTGGCGGCTGCACTACAGAGTCGTCGCGCCCGAGTCCTGCTCGCGACGGACGACGCGCACCTCCGGCACGCTGACCTGATCGACGACGCTCAGCGCATAGGCATCGAGGTCTGCGCGATCACCGAGGGCGCCGCGTCCAAGCTCGCCGACACGGTCACCAGCACTGGTCTGTTCGTGATTGCCGACCTGGTCGACGTACCCCTAGTCGACGTACTGGCGACCTCACCTCGCCTGCTTGCGGTTCCCGTCGAGATGACCGACCCCGGCAATGCCGGCACGCTCATCCGAACTGCAGATGCAATGGGCGCCGACGCCGTGGTGCTGGCAGGCGACAGTGTGGACCCCCACAACGGGAAGTGTGTGCGTTCCACCGCCGGAAGCGTTTTCCATATCCCCATCGCTCGTGAGCGTGACATCGATGTGGTCCTGGCAGAACTGCGTGCCGGCGGGGTCGCGATCTGCGCGACATCCGGGAATGCCGAGCTGAGTCTGCCCGAGGCCGGCCACGTGTTGTCGGGTCCGACTGCGTGGCTCTTCGGCAATGAGGCGCACGGTCTGCCCGAGGACATCCTCGGCCGCGCCGACCATCGCATCTCGATCCCGATCAGGGGCCGGGCCGAGAGCCTCAACTTGGCTGCTGCGGCCGCGATCTGCCTGTATGCCAGCGCCGATGCGCATTCGGGTGTCGACTACCCTCGTACGGGGTCCAGCCCGACCCCCTGAACCTTTTTCTCCACCATCTGACGAGCAGGAGTTACCGCAGCCGTGGCCGACGAGTCGATCCCAATCAGCGAGGCGGACAAGCCACTCGCGACCGCAGTGGACGCCGCTGTGGCAGCGTTCTCCGACGCGGTCGACCTGCCCGCGCTCGCGGTCGCCAAGACCGAACACATGGGGGACAAGTCGGCGATCGCTCTGGCTCGCCGCGAGCTCGGCGCGCTGCCCAAAGAGCAGAAAGCCGAAGCGGGCAAGCGGGTCAACATCGCCCGCGGCCAGGTCCAGCGCGCCTACGAGGAACGACTGGCGGTCTTGACCGCCGAACGCGACGCGGCCGTCCTGGTCGCCGAGACCATCGATGTCACCTTGCCCAGTGCGCGTCGTCCGTCGGGAGCGCGGCACCCGATCACGGTGATCGCCGATCAGGTTGCCGACGTGTTCGTCGGGATGGGCTGGGAGATCGCCGAAGGACCCGAGGTCGAGACAGAGCACTTCAACTTCGATGCGCTGAACTTCCTGCCCGACCACCCGGCGCGTTCGATGCAGGACACCTTCTACATCGCTCCACCCGATTCGCGGCAGGTGCTGCGTACGCACACCTCACCCGTCCAGGTCCGCGCGATGCTCTCGCGTGACCTCCCGATCTACGTCGCCTGTCCGGGCCGCACGTTCCGCACGGACGAACTCGACAGCACCCATACCCCGGTGTTCCACCAGGTCGAGGGTCTGGCCGTGGACAAGGGACTGACCATGGCGCATCTACGCGGCACGCTCGACCTGTTTGCGAAGGCACTGTTCGGACCCGAGACCGTGACCCGGATGCGGCCCAGCTACTTCCCGTTCACCGAACCATCGGCCGAGGTGGACGTCTGGTTCACCGGTAAGAAAGGCGGCGCAGGCTGGGTAGAGTGGGGCGGCTGCGGCATGGTCAACCCTAATGTGTTGCGCGCCAGCGGAATCGACCCAGACGTCTATTCGGGATTCGCTTTCGGCATGGGTCTCGAACGCACGCTGCAGTTCCGCAACGACCTGCCCGACATGCGCGACATGGTCGAGGGCGACATCCGATTCACGGTGCCCTTCGGCCCCGGCGCCTGATTTCCTTCCGAACGAAAGAGCTGAGTCCCAGTGCAAGTAGCGCAGTCGTGGCTGACCGAAGTCCTGCAACGTGGCGCGCCCGGATGGAGCGCATCGTCTGCCCAGATCGATGAAGGTTTCGTGCGGGTCGGCTTCGAGATCGAAGAGATCCGCTCGTTGCCCGTGATCACCGGTCCGCTGGTGGTCGGCCGGGTCAACCACATCGAGCAGCTCACCGAGTTCAAGAAGCCGATCCGGTACTGCCAGGTCGACGTCGGTGAAGCCGATGATCGCGGAATCATCTGTGGTGCACAGAATTTCGCCGAGGGTGACCTGATCGTCGCAGCTCTGCCGGGCAGCGTCTTGCCAGGCGACTTCGCCATCGCGGCACGCAAGACCTACGGCAGGGTGTCCGACGGGATGATCTGCTCGGTGTCGGAGATGGGCATCGGCAACGATCACAGCGGGATTCTGGTGTTGCCGCCGAACATCGCCGCCCCGGGGTCTGACGCCCGCGCGGTCCTGGGCCTGGACGACACCGTCATCGACGTCAATGTGACTCCCGACCGTGGCTACGCGTTCTCGGTCCGGGGGTTGTCCAGGGAGCTCGCCTGCAGCTTCGATCTCGAGTTCGTGGATCCCGCGGATAAACCCGATCTGTCCACGAGCGCAGGCGATTCCGGCTGGCCCGTGCGTATCGACCCCGCGTCGGGGGCCACGCGGTACAGCGCAGCTGTCGTCCGTGGCATCGACCCGACAGCTCCGTCGCCGTGGTGGCTCGTCAAACGGCTGATGTTGGCCGGTGTGCGTCCGATCTCGGCCGCTGTCGACATCACCAACTACGTGATGCTCGAACTGGGTCAACCGCTGCACGCTTTCGACGCTGCGAAACTGTCGGGCGAGATCGTGGTGCGCCGCGCACTCGCCGGGGAAAAGCTGACCACGCTCGACGATGCCGTCCGCGTTCTCGACCCCGAAGACGTTGTGATCACCGACCAGTCGGGACCCATCGCGTTAGCGGGTGTGATGGGTGGGGCGTCCACCGAGATCAACCTCGAAAGCAGCGAAGTGCTGCTCGAAGCCGCTACCTTCGACCCGGTTGCGGTCTTCCGGACGGCAAAACGGCACCGCCTCACCAGTGAGGCGAGCAAGCGATTCGAGCGGGTGGTCGACCCTCGTATCACCGATGTCGCATTGCTCAGGGCTGCCCAGCTGCTCACCGAGATCTGCGGTGGCACAATCGATCCCGTCTACACAGATGTCGGTGATGTGGCTCCGCAGACTCCGGTCACGATGGCGTTGTCGGCGCCTTCGGCCACCGCGGGTATCGCCTATCCCGATGGCACCGCGGTGCGGCGCCTCGAGCAAGTCGGCTGTGAGGTCGCCGCGTCCGGTGACACCCTCACAGTGGTCCCGCCGAGTTGGCGTCCCGATCTACGCCAGAGCGCCGATCTCGTGGAAGAGGTGCTACGCCTCGAGGGCTACGAGAACATCCCGGTTGCCGTTCCGACGGCTCCTGGAGGCACTGGCCTGACCCCGGCCCAGCGCCGCCGACGCAGCATCGGACGCAGCCTTGCGTTGTCGGGCTATGTCGAGGTGCTGCCTTACCCGTTCATGCCTGCGGATGTGTTCGACGTGTGGAACCTCCCGGCCGACGATCCGCGCCGCAACACCGTCAAGGTGCTCAACCCGCTGGAAGCCGACCGTCCGGAGTTGAACTCCACCCTGCTGCCCGGGCTGTTGGAGATGGTCGGGCGCAACCTTGCTCGGGGACAACGTGATCTGTCGATGTTCGCAATCGGTCAGGTGGTGCTGGCCGGTGCCGGCGTGCACCCGGTGCCGGCGCTGCCGGTTGATCGTCGACCCACCGATGACGAGGTCGCCGAGCTGATCTGTTCGTTGCCCGCGCAGCCGCTGCATGTCGCCGCCGTTCTGACGGGTCTGCGAGAGCCGGCAGGGCCGTGGGGCAAGGGGCGTCAGGCCGACCCCACCGACGTCTTCGATGCCGTACGCATCATCGGCCAGGCTGCCGGTGTCGAGCTAACGCTGCGCTCGGGCTCCGAGGTGCCCTGGCATCCGGGCCGCTGCGCCGAAGTTCTGGTCGATGACTCCGTGGTCGGCTGGGCGGGTGAACTGCATCCGGCGGTGCTCGAGAAGATGCACCTTCCGGCACGCTCCTTGGCGCTCGAGATCAACATCGACGCCGTACCGCTCAGCGAGCGCCTGGTGTCGCCGCGTATCTCGCCGTACCCTCCCGTGCTGCAAGACCTCGCAGTGGTCGTCGACGCCGATGTCGCGGCCGCCGATGTGCAGGCCGCGCTGGCCGCCGGCGCCGGTGAGCTGCTCGAGAGCATTGCACTGTTCGATGTGTTCACCGGTGAGCAAGTGGGGGACGGCCGCAAGTCGTTGACCTTCTCCTTGCGCTTCCGGGCATCTGACCGCACCCTCACCGAAGACGAGGCCACTGCAGCCCGCGACGCCGCGCTCGCACAGGCGACGGCGACGGTCGGTGCACAGATGCGGAGCTGACCGACCGGGAGGAGTTACGGACTGATCGGGCCGGTGAGGTAGCGCTGGATCGTGGGTCCGAGGTTGGCGACCACGTCGTCGGCCGGCAGCGAAGCGAGGGGTTCGAAACGCAGCAGGTACCGCGTCATGATCATGCCGAGCACCGCACTGCCCACGAGATTGGCCCGTAGTTTCCCGGTGCCGGCGGGGTTGTCGGCGCGTTCGGTGATGTCTGCGAGCACCACCTCGAGCACCATGGTTCGGATCAGCGTCGGATCGGGTCCACTGATCACGGTGCGCAGCAACGCGATTCCGGATTCTTGCAGTTCGCTGTCCCATACCCCGACTACCGTACGGACGAGGATGGGGCCGAGTTCATCGAGCGGGACCTCGCGCAGAGGCCCCACCACATCGAGCGGATCGATGGGCAATTCGATCGCGGCGAGGAACAGCTTGTGTTTGGTGCCGAAATAGTGGTGCACAAGTGCCGGATCCACTCCCGCGTCCGCGGCGACCGCACGGATGGATGTGCGGTCCAGTCCGTCGCGAGCGAAGAGTGTGCGGGCTGACGCCAAGATCTGTCCCTTGGTGTCAGGTTCACCGGGGCGCCGTCCTGATCGCCTCGGACCGCTCACCCGGGCATCATCTCCAGGTGCCGGTGGCGTCGGACGAGCAGACCCATCACTCGGTCCGCCGCCGCAGCGATCCGGCGGCCAACGCCAGCGCTGCGATGGTGCACAGCAGTACAACCAGCAGGTCCCGCCACATCGTGCCGGTCGGCTCGGAATATCGGCCCACCTGATCCAGCGCCTCCACGGCATAGCTGAGCGGCATCACGTTGCTGATCACCTCGAGCCACCGCGGCAGATCGGCTCGCGGGACGAAGAGTCCACACAGGAACAACTGGGGGATGACCACCACCGGCAAGAACTGGACGGCCTGGAACTCGGTCTGGGCAAAAGCGCTGCACAGCAATCCGAGTCCGACACCGAGGATGGCGTCAAGGATCGCGATCACGAGAACCCATCCGATGCTTCCGGCCGTCTGCAGTCCGAGAACCCAGAACGACACGACACATGCGAGTGCAGCTTGAGCCATCGCGGCCGTGGAAAACGCGGCGGCGTAGCCAACCAGCAGATCCGCCTTGCTCATAGGGGTGGTGAGCAGTCGTTCCAACGTGCCGGACGATCTCTCTCGCAACATCGCGATCGAGGTGATCAAGAACATGATCGCGAAAGGGAGCACCCCGAGCAGAACGAGTGCGATCCGATCGAACGGTTCCGGTCCGCCGGGAGGGCCGACCTGGTTCTCGAACATGAAGTACAGCAACGCCATCAAGATCACCGGGACGAGCAGGATCATGGCGATCGTTCGTGGGTCGGCCTTGAGTTGCCGAAGAACCCGACCGGTGGTCGAGAGCGCGATGGTGGCGTTCATGATGCTGTCCGTTCGGTGATCAGGGCGAGGAAGGCCTGTTCGAGGTTGGTCTGACGCGTCCGGGCGCGTAGGTCGTCGGGAGTGAGTTCTGCGATGACTCCGCCTTCGCGCATCAACACCAGCGCGTCGCAGTGGTCGGCCTCGTCCATCACGTGACTCGATACGAGCAGGGTGGTCCCGGTGTCGGCAAGTGCACGGAACCGCTCCCACAACTCCGCCCGCAGAACCGGGTCGAGACCCACGGTCGGTTCGTCGAGGATCAAGATCTCGGGACTGCCGACGAGCGCGCAGGCGATCGACACCCGGCTGCGCTGACCTCCTGACAACTGAGAGGTTCGGCGACCACGGAAATCGTCGAGACCGACGGCGCGAATCGAGTCGTCCATCAGGTCGCGGCGACGGTAGAGGTCGGCGAAGTAACGGACATTTTCTTCGACGGTGAGATCGGTGTAGACCGAGGGAGCCTGCGTCACGTAGCCGACGCGTCCGCGGAGTTCTTTCGCGCCGGCGGGTCGGCTCAGCACGTCGATAGAGCCTGACGTGATGCGTTGCGTGCCCACCACAGAACGCATGAGCGTGGTCTTCCCGCATCCCGATGGACCGAGAAGTCCGGTGATCGATCCGCGGGGCACCGACAGCGTCACGCCGTTCAGCGCGCGAGTGCTACCGCGCCTGACGACGAGGTCCTCGATTCGGATGGCGGGGTGAGGGTGGTTGGTGGGGTCTGGCTGTGCCATGGCGGTCTCAATTCATCTTGTGTTGAATTCATTGCCTGGTGAATAACATAGAACGCGCGATGGTGGGCGTCAATGGAGGAGCATGTGAATTAACTTGCGGCAGCGTGCATAATGAATCACATGACTGTGTCAGTGGCTGTCGCCGGAGCCAGCGGGTACGCGGGCGGGGAAATTCTTCGCCTGTTACTCGGCCATCCCAAGTACATCTCTGGAGAGATGCGAATCGGTTCACTCACCGCCGGCTCGAACGCGGGGTCGCTGCTGGGTGCTCATCATCCCCACCTTTTACCGCTGGCGGATCGCGAACTCGGCGAGACCACCACCGAAGCGCTGACCGGCCACGACGTGGTGTTCCTGGCGCTCCCGCACGGTACGTCGGGGCCGGTCGCCGACGCTTTGCCGCCCAGCACCCTGGTGATCGACTGCGGCGCCGATTTCCGCTTGCAGGACTCGGCGGAGTGGGACAAGTACTACGGCGGAAATCATGCCGGCAGTTGGCCCTACGGCCTGCCCGAGCTTCCCGGGAACCGCGAGATCTTGTCCGGTGCGTCGCGAATCGCAGTGCCGGGTTGCTATCCGACAGTGAGCACTCTTGCGTTGTTACCCGCTGTCGCGGCGGGAATCGTCGGTCCGCAACTGACGATCGTCGCGGTGACCGGCGCCTCAGGCGCCGGCCGTTCGCCACGGGTCGATCTGCTGGGTTCGGAAGTGATCGGTTCTGCTCGTGCCTACGGGGTCGGCGGGTCACACAGGCACACACCCGAGATCATCCAAAACCTGTCGGCCGTGGGGAACTCACCGGTCAGCGTCTCCTTCACCCCGATATTGGTGCCGATGACCCGAGGAATTCTCGCGACGTGCACAGCTCCCTCGACCGCAACCACCGCCGAGGCGCGTGCCGTGTACGAGAAGGCATATGCGGATGAACCTTTTGTTGCGTTGTTGCCCGAAGGCCGGCTGCCGGCGACGGGCTCGGTGATGGGGTCGAACGCCGTGCAACTCAGCGTGGCCGTCGACGAGCGTGCGGGCACCCTGGTGGCCGTCGCTGCGATCGACAATCTCACCAAAGGCACCGGCGGCGGCGCGGTCCAATCCATGAACCTGGCTCTGGGCTGGGACGAAACAGAGGGTCTGAGCACTGTGGGTGTGGCGCCATGAGCAACGGTGATACGACTGTCAACGGCATCGAGCCCGACTCCGTTGCCTCGCCAGAGAATTGGCGGGAGGTGGCGGCGGGCACCGGATGACTCGATTGCAGGGCGTCACGGCATCCTCAGGTTTCCGGGCTGCGGGCATCGCTGCCGGTATCAAGGCCAGCGGCAAGGAAGATCTGGCGTTGGTGTTCAACGAGGGTCCCGAGTACGAGGCCGCTGGTGTGTTCACGGAGAACAAGGTCAAGGCCGCGCCGGTGTTGTGGAGCCGGCAGGTCTTGTCCACGGGCAGGCTGCGGGCCGTGATCCTCAACTCCGGCGGTGCGAACGCCTGCACGGGGCCCGGGGGGTTCCAAGACGCGCACGCCACGGCGGAAGCCGTGGCAGAAGCCATCAGTGGCTGGGGTACCGAGACCGGCGCCATCGAGGTCGCCGTCTGCTCGACCGGTCTGATCGGTGACCGGTTGCCCATGGACAAGGTGCTGGCAGGCGTGACCGAGGTGGTACACGAGATGGGCGGCGGTATCTCGGGCGGGACCGATGCCGCGCACGCGATCATGACCACCGACACCGTGCCGAAGCAATCTGCGTTCCACCACGCCGAGGGCTGGAATGTCGGAGGCATGGCCAAAGGCGCAGGCATGCTTGCTCCATCGTTGGCAACGATGTTGTCGGTGTTGACCACGGACGCGAAGGTGACCGCGGCTCAGCTCGACGAGGCACTGCGGGCGGCGGCAGCGATCACATTCGATCGGCTGGATGTCGATGGCGCCAGTTCCACGAACGACACCGTGTTGCTACTGAGTTCGGGTGCCAGTGAGGTCGAACCCACGCAGGCCGACCTCAACGAGGCGGTGCGGCTGGTGTGTGACGATCTCGCCGCCCAGATGCAGGCCGACGCCGAGGGTGTCACCAAACGAGTGGTGGTCACCGTGACGGGGGCAGCCAGTGATTCCGAAGCGCTTGTCGCGGCACGCACGATCGCCCGGGACAGTCTGGTGAAGACCGCGTTGTTCGGATCCGATCCCAACTGGGGCCGTGTCCTCGCCGCAGTCGGTATCGCGCCCATCGAGCTCGACCCTGACCGGATTGCCGTGCGGTTCAACGGTTCACCGGTGTGTGAACACGGGATGGGTGTCCCGGGCGCGCGCGAGGTGGATCTGTCGGTCACCGATATCGATCTCACTGTCGACCTGGGAATCGGATCGGGCAGCGCGTGGATCCGCACCACGGACCTGTCCCATGCGTATGTCGAAGAGAACTCGGCGTACTCGTCGTGAAGGGCGCACTCACGCCTCTCGAGAAGGCACACGTTCTCGCCGAAGCGCTTCCGTGGCTGCAGAGGTTCTCCGGCAAGGTGATCGTCGTCAAATACGGCGGCAATGCCATGATCGACGACACCCTGAAGGCGGCATTCGCCGAGGACATGGTGTTCCTGCGGACCTGCGGAATACATCCGGTCGTGGTCCACGGCGGCGGACCGCAGATCTCGGCGATGCTGAAGCGCCTCGGGCTCACCGGCGAGTTCCGTGGTGGATTCCGGGTCACCACGCCGGAGGTGATGGATGTCGTGCGGATGGTGCTCTTCGGCCAGGTCGGCCGGGAACTCGTGGGTCTGATCAACGCACACGGACCCTATGCGGTCGGCATCTCGGGGGAGGACGCGCACCTGTTCACCGCGACGCGCCGCTCGGTTCTCGTAGACGGCGAGGCCACCGATATCGGGCTGGTGGGTGACGTGACGACCGTCGATCCTGCCGCCGTCACCGATCTCATTGCAGCGGGGCGTATTCCGGTGGTGTCGACCATCGCGCCCGACGCGGACGGGGTGGTGCACAACATCAATGCCGACACCGCCGCGGCAGCGCTGGCCCAGGCACTCGGTGCCGAGAAGCTGGTGGTGCTCACCGATGTCGAGGGGCTGTACACCAAGTGGCCCGACCGCGACTCGCTGGTGTCGCAGATCAACACAACCGACCTCGCCGAGCTGCTCCCGCGGCTTGATTCGGGCATGGTCCCGAAGATGGAGGCGTGCTTGCGCGCAGTGGGAGGTGGTGTCGGTCAAGCGCATGTGATCGACGGGCGCACACCGCACTCGATGCTCCTCGAGCTCTTCACGAGTGAGGGCATCGGCACCATGGTGGTTCCCGACCAAGGACATGCGACGCCGCCGGCCTATGGGCATGACGTGCCCGCCGTCGACCACGCTCAGACGCACCCGACACCTAGTGGGGAAAACAAATGACACACGATCGGACCGAGGCCTTGCAAGAACGGTGGTCGGCTTCGCTGATGACGAACTACGGGACGCCGAAGGTGGCCCTGAAGTCCGGGCTCGGCGCGGTTCTCACCGATGTCGAGGGCCGGGAGTATCTCGACCTTCTCGGTGGGATCGCGGTGAACGTCCTGGGGCACGCCAACCCCGGCGTCATCGCGGCGGTGACCGAGCAGATGTCCACTCTCGGACACACCTCGAACATCTATCTCAACGAACCTGTGGTCAAGCTGGCCGAGGCGCTGCTGTCGAGGTGGGGTGTCGAGGGCAGGGCGTTCTTCTGCAATTCCGGCGCCGAGGCCAACGAGGCGGCGTTCAAGATCGCCCGGCGCACGGGGAGGCCAGAGATCATCGCGGCCGAGCAGGCGTTCCACGGACGCACGATGGGGGCTCTGGCACTGACGGGCCAGCCGGCGAAACGCACGCCGTTCGAGCCGATGCCACCAGGGGTGCGCCACGTGCCCTACGGGGACATCGACGCGATGGCCGCAGCCATCGGACCGCAGACCGCTGCAGTCTTTCTCGAACCCATCCTGGGCGAAAGCGGGGTGGTGGTGCCGCCTGCGGACTATCTCGCGTCGGTACGGCAGCTCACCACCGAGCACGGCGCCCTCCTGATCCTGGACGAGGTACAGACCGGAATCGGTCGTACCGGAACGTTTTACGCCCACCAGTCGGTCGGGATCACCCCAGACGTGATCACGTTGGCCAAGGGCCTCGGCGGCGGACTGCCGATCGGAGCGGTCCTGGCGACGGGCCCGGCCGCAGACCTACTCGAACCCGGTCAACACGGCACGACGTTCGGTGGCAACCCGGTGTGCGCGGCGGCTGCGCTGTCGGTGCTCGATCAGATCGACTCACAGGGGCTCACCGAGCATGCTGCGTCGCTGGGCAAGTTCATCACCAGCGGCATCGACGAACTGGGACACCCGCTCATCTCCCATACTCGCGGTGCGGGTCTGCTTCTGGCCGTTGTCCTCACCGAGCCGGTCGCCGGCGCGGCCGAGGCCGCGGCCCGGGAGCGTGGGTTCCTCATCAACGCTCCGGCCCCGGACGTCCTGCGATTGGCACCGCCCTTGATCCTCACCGAGGAACAGGCAGCTGGGTTCGTACAAGCGCTGCCCGGCATCCTCGACGCGGCCGGAAAGGCGCAGTCATGACGCGGCATTTCCTGAGGGACGATGACCTCTCGCCGGAGGAGCAGGCCCGAGTGTTGGCCCTGGCCGCAGAGGTCAAGGCACAACCTTTTGCTCACACACCGCTTTCCGGCCCGAAGGGTGTCGGGGTCATCTTCGACAAGAACTCCACCCGGACTCGGTTTTCCTTCGAGATGGGTATCGCCCAACTCGGTGGGCACGCGGTGGTTGTCGACGGCAAGGAAACCCAACTGGGCCGTGATGAGACGCTGGCCGACACGGGCCGGGTCCTGTCCCGGTATGTGGAGGCGATCGTCTGGCGCACGTACGGCCAGAACCGTCTCGAAGAGATGGCGTCCACCGCAACCGTCCCGGTCATCAACGCATTGTCCGACGACTTCCACCCGTGCCAGGTGCTGGCTGATCTGCAGACGATCGTCGAACACAAAGGTCATGCTGCGGGTCTCACGCTCACCTACCTCGGGGACGGCGCGAACAACATGGCCCATTCTTTGATGCTCGGCTGTGTGACGGCGGGAATGCACGTGAAAATCAGTGCACCGCAAGGATTCACGCCCGACGAACGGTTTGTCGGCTACGCACGGGACCGAGCTGCGCTCACCGGTGGAAGCGTCGAGGTTGTCGTCGACCCGAAGTCGGCCGTTGCCGGGGCCGATGTACTGGTGACCGACACCTGGGTGTCGATGGGTCAGGAAGACGACGGACGTGATCGGAGGGCGCCCTTCCGCGCCTATCAGATCAACGCCGATCTGCTGGCGCTCGCCGATCCCCAAGCGATCGTGCTGCATTGCCTGCCTGCTCATCGCGGGGAGGAGATCACCGACGAGGTCATCGACGGGCCACAGAGCGTGGTGTTCGACGAGGCGGAGAACCGGTTGCATGCCCAGAAGGCGGTGATGTTGTGGCTGCTGGATCAACGGTGACCACCCGGGCCGGCCGACACGCACGGATCATCGCTCTGCTGGCCGGCCGCGAGGTGCACAGTCAGACCCAGCTGCGGGAGCTTCTCGCCGCCGATGGCATCGACGCGACCCAGGCGACGATCTCCCGTGATCTCGATGAACTGGGTGCGGTGAAGATCCGCGGCGCCGACGGCGGATCCGGCATCTACGTGGTGCCGGAGGACGGCTCACCGGTTCGCGGAGTCAGCGGCGGCACCGACCGCTTGTCGCGCCTGATGGGGGACCTGCTCGTGTCGATCGACTCCAGCGGTGCCATGGCGGTGTTGCGAACCCCGCCCGGCGCGGCGCACTATCTGGCCAGTGCGCTCGACCGGGCGAGCCTTCCCGAAGTCGTCGGCACCATCGCCGGGGACGACACACTTTTTGTGCTTGCCCGCGAACCGATCACCGGCGCCGACCTGGCCGAGATGCTCGAGGCGCTGGCATGAGATTCTGAGCAGCACCACCTGACGAACAGCCCTAAGACCTACAACGCACGACCGAACTACAAGGAGTAACCCCCTCATGGCGCAGCGCGTGATCCTCGCGTATTCCGGCGGCCTGGACACCTCGGTGGCCATCAGCTGGATCGGTAAGGAAACCGGTAAGGAGGTGGTGGCCGTGGCCATCGACCTCGGCCAGGGTGGTGAGGACATGGAGGTGGTCCGCCAGCGAGCCCTCGACTGTGGGGCGGTGGAGTCGGTGGTGGTCGACGCACGTGACGAGTTCGCCGAGCAATACTGCCTGCCCGCCATCACCAGCAACGCGCTGTACATGGATCGCTACCCGCTGGTGTCGGCCATCTCTCGGCCGCTGATCGCCAAGCACCTGGTGACCGCGGCCCGCGAACACGGCGGCACCACCGTCGCGCACGGTTGCACCGGCAAGGGCAATGACCAGGTTCGATTCGAGGTCGGATTCGGTTCACTCGCACCGGAACTCGAGGTGATCGCACCGGTCCGCGACTACGCCTGGACCCGTGAGAAGGCCATCACCTTCGCCGAAGAGAACGCCATCCCCATCAACGTGTCGAAGAAGTCACCGTTCTCGATCGACCAGAACGTGTGGGGCCGGGCGGTGGAAACCGGGTTCCTCGAGGATCTCTGGAATGCGCCCACCAAGGATGTGTACTCGTACACCGAGGACCCGACCATCAACTGGCAGGCGCCCGACGAGGTCATCATCAGCTTCGAGAAGGGCCGTCCCACAGCGATCGACGGACGGCCGGTCTCGGTCCTCGAGGCGATCGTCGAACTCAACCGTCGGGCAGGCGCGCACGGCGTCGGCCGTCTCGACGTGGTCGAGGACCGATTGGTCGGCATCAAGAGCCGCGAGATCTACGAGGCTCCGGGCGCCATGGTCTTGATCCGCGCGCACGAAGAGCTCGAACACGTCACCCTCGAGCGCGAACTGGGTCGTTTCAAACGCGGCACCGACCGCAAGTGGGCCGAGCTCGTCTACGACGGTCTGTGGTTCTCTCCACTGAAGTCGTCGCTCGAAGCCTTTGTCGACCACACCCAGCAGCACGTGACCGGCGACATCAGGCTCAACCTGCACGGTGGTCACATCGCGGTCACCGGTCGGCGCAGTGACGAGTCGCTCTACGACTTCAACCTCGCCACCTACGACGAAGGCGACACATTCGACCAGTCGGCAGCCAAGGGCTTTGTCCATCTGCACGGCCTGTCGTCGAAGATCTCCGCGAAGCGGGATCTGCGCTAGATGTCCACGAACCAGGGATCTCTGTGGGGAGGCCGGTTCGCCTCTGGCCCGGCCGACGCCATGGCTGCCCTGAGCAAGTCCACTCACTTCGATTGGGTGTTGGCTCCGTACGACATTCGGGCCTCCCAGGCTCACGCCCGAGTCCTCCACAGCGCTGGATTGCTGTCGGACGACGACCTGCAGACCATGCAGGACGGACTCACGAGATTGGCCGACGATGTCCGGTCGGGCGAGTTCGCACCCGCGGACAGCGACGAAGACGTCCACGGTGCGCTCGAACGCGGTCTGATCGAGCGGGTCGGCGCGGAGGTCGGTGGCCGTCTGCGCGCAGGGCGATCGCGGAACGACCAGGTGGCCACCCTCTTTCGGATGTGGCTGCGCGACGCCGTGCGGATGGTGTCGGCGGGAGTTCTCGATGTGGTGGACGCACTGGTCGGTCAGGCACGGGCGCACCCCGATGCGGTGATGCCGGGCAAGACGCACCTGCAAGCGGCGCAGCCGGTGTTGCTTGCGCATCACCTGCTCGCGCACGCCCATCCGTTGATCCGGGATGTCGAGCGGCTGAAGGACTTCGATCGTCGCGCCGCCGTCTCGCCCTACGGGTCGGGTGCCTTGGCGGGGTCATCGTTGGGTCTCGACCCTGAGGCCATCGCAGCTGATCTCGGGTTCGACTCGGCGGCAGACAATTCGATCGACGCCACGTCGTCGCGGGACTTCGCTGCCGAAGCCGCTTTCGTCTTCGCGATGATCGGTGTCGACCTGTCGAGGATGGCCGAAGAGGTCATCCTATGGAGCACACCGGAGTTCGGGTACGTGACACTGGCCGACGAGTGGTCGACCGGCAGTTCGATCATGCCCCAGAAGAAGAATCCGGACGTCTCGGAACTGACGCGCGGAAAGTCCGGACGAATGATCGGCAACCTCACCGGGTTGCTGGCAACCCTGAAGGCACAGCCGCTGGCGTACAACCGTGACCTGCAAGAGGACAAGGAGCCGGTCTTCGACTCGGTCACCCAGTTGCTCCTTCTGCTGCCGGCAATCGCGGGGCTGGTCAGCACCCTGACCTTCGACGAGAACCGGATGGCGGAACTGGCTCCCGCCGGGTTCACACTGGCCACCGACATCGCGGAGTGGATGGTCCGCGCGGGTGTGCCCTTCCGTGTCGCCCACGAGGTTGCGGGTGCATGTGTCCGCGCCGCCGAGGAGAAGGGGATCGGGCTGCCCGATCTCACCGACGACCAGTTCGCCGAGATCCACCCGGCGTTGACGCCGGCGGTTCGTGATGTGCTGACCGTCGAGGGGTCGATCGCTTCGCGGGACGCGCGCGGCGGAACAGCCGGTGTGCGGGTCGCCGAGCAATTGAACAGGGTGGCCGAGGCCGCAATCGGACACAGGGACTTTTAGGGTTCCCGCCGGGGGCGGCCGCTGCGGCCGGGGTAGAGTGTGACGCCAGTCACGGTCCAACCAGATGTTGTTTCTTAGGGGTGTTTGTGCGCGGCCTTCCGAACGTCAAGGAAACCCTTGATCGTGTTGTAGCCACTGCCCAGAACGGGCTGGAGGTCATCAGGTACGGCAGTCTCGGAGACCGGGACCCAACCGGCCCCGTTTCGGGTCGAGGAGACTGTTCCGATGTACCAGCTGCGGCGGTACTTCCCGGACGAGCCCGGCGACGGTCCGCCCGTGGTGCTGGTGCCGCCGATGATGGTGTCTGCCAACGTCTACGACGTCACGGCCGACAACGGGGCAGTCACTGTCCTCCACCGCAACGGTCTCGACCCCTGGGTGGTCGATTTCGGTTCGCCGGACAAGGTCGTCGGCGGAATGGACCGGACCCTTGCCGACCACGTCGTGGCCATCAGCGAGGTCATCGACTCGGTTCGGGAGGTCACGGGCAAAGACGTCCACCTTGCCGGATATTCGCAGGGCGGAATGTTCTGCTACCAGACCGCCGCGTACCGCCGTTCCGAGGGCATCGCGAGTCTCATCACCTACGGCAGCCCCGTCGACGTCCTCGGTGCGCTCCCGCTGGGATTGCCCGCAGCACTGGTCACCCCGGGCGCACAGTTCCTGGCAGAGAACGTGTTCAACCGAATCTCTGTGCCCGGCTGGTTGGCGCGCACCGGTTTTCAGCTCCTCGACCCCGTGAAGGCGGCACGCAGCCGCATCGACTTCCTGCGTCAGCTCCACGACCGCGAAGCTCTGCTGCCACGGGAGGACTCGCGTCGGTTCATCGAGGTCGACGGCTGGGTTGCGTGGTCCGGGCCCGCTGTGGCAGAGCTGTTGCGCCAGTTCGTCGTCCACAACCGGATGGTCGGCGGTGGCTTCGTCATCAAGGACCGCGTCGTCACCCTGGCAGAGGTCAGCTGCCCCGTACTGGCATTCCTCGGCGAGGCCGACGACATCGGTCAGCCGGTGGCCGTACGCGGCATAATGCGCGCGGCGCCACTGGCTCAGGTGTTCGAATCATCACTCCCGGTTGGACATTTCGGACTTGTTGTCGGCTCCACCGCAGGCACTCGTACCTGGCCCACCACTGCGCAATGGATCCGGTGGCAGGACGGCACCGCTGATCAACCCGAGCTGATCGAGAAGATGCACGACAACAGCGACGCACTTGGTGGTTCCGGTGTCAGCTTCTCGTCGCGAGTCGTCCATGGTGTGGGGACTGCTGCAGGTGTCGGCGCAGAGGCCGGCCGGGATCTGGTCGGTGCAGCGAAGTCGGTCGGACGCACCACCGATGCCGTGCTCAGAGAATCGGCACGCGTGGTCCCTCGGCTCGTGCGGCTGGGCCAGTTGCAGGCCCGGACCACGATCTCGCTCGGAAAACTGATGAACGAGAACGCCCGACGCAACGGCAAACAGGAGCTGTTCCTGTTCGAGGATCGGGTACTGAGCCATCGTCAGGTCAACGACCGTATCGACAACGTCGTGCGCGGTTTGATCGCGTGCGGGGTGCGTCCGGGCGAGCACGTCGGTGTGCTGATGCTGACCAGACCGAGTGCCCTGGTAGCGATCGCGGCACTGTCGAGGCTGGGCGCCGTGGCAGTGATGCTCTCGCCCGGAAACGATCTCAAACAGTCTCTCCGGCTCGGCGATTGCTCCCTTGTTCTCGCCGACCCGGCCAACCTCGACGACTCTGCGGCGATCGCCGACCGGGTGCTCGTACTGGGCGGCGGCGACACCCGAACACTGTCGCAGGCCGACGGCGAACGAATCATCGACATGGAGCAGATCGATCCGGACGCTGTCGAGGTACCCACGTGGTACCGGCCCGACCCGGGCCGTGCCGGCGACCTCGCGTTTGTTCTCTTCAGCAAGAACGGCGGCACCCTCGAGAAGTGGCCGGTGACCAACCATCGGTGGGCACTGTCGGCCTTCGGGGCCGCATCTGCCGCGGCACTCAGCAGCAACGACACCGTCTACTGCCTCACGCCGCTGCATCACGCCTCGGGCCTGCTGACGGCCCTCGGTGGCACGGTCGCCGGTGGTGCCCGGATCGCCCTGTCCAACGGGATCGATCCGAAGCTGTTCTCCGCCGAGGTCCACCGGTACGGGATCACGGTGGTCTCCTATACGTGGTCGATGCTGCAGGACGTCATCCAATGCGACAGCCTCGCCATCCAGCCGCACAACCCCATCCGATTGTTCATGGGTTCGGGCATATCCACCGGGCTGTGGGAAGACCTGCTCGAGCGTTTTCCGCGAGCCCGGGTGCTGGAGTTCTTCGCCACCGGCGACGGCTCGGCGATCCTGGCCAACGTCACCGGCACCAAGGTCGGGTCGGCAGGCAGGCCGGTGCCCGGTGTCAACGAAGTCGCGATCGCGGCATACGACCTGGGGGAGAGCCGTCTGATCACAGACGACACCGGGTACGTCAGGGAAGCGCGCGTCGACGAGGTCGGCGTGATGTTGTCCAAGGCGCAGCAGCAGTACGAGGTGGGGGCAACTGTGCTGCGTGACGTATTTGCCACGGGTGACCGTTGGCAGCTGTCCGAGCACATGTTCAGACGCGATGCCGATGGGGATTTCTGGTTCATGGGCCACACCTCTTCGGTGATCCACTCGGCAGAGGGTTACATCTACCCCCAACCGATCGTCGATGGCCTGTCGCGGCTGGTGCAGGTCAAGCACGCGGTCGTCTACAAGGTGGGGGAGCCCGGCAATCAGCTCGCGATTGCAGCGATCTCGAGGCAGTCCGACACCGGTTCACCGACGGGGTCGGCGCTCAGACTCGCGTTGGCCGAACTGACTCCGGCCGAACGGCCCCACATCATTCGTGTGCTCGACAACATCGAGGTGACCACTTCCTATCGTCCGCGGTCGGAAGCCCTGCGTAAGGCGGGCATCCCGGCTGCCGGCGCAGGCGTCTGGTTCCGCGACGACGAGGGCCGGTACCGGAGGCTGACGCGGGCGATCGCGACGGAACGCGGTTGGCACGCCGGCGCGCGGTCGGTCGCTGCAGTCGCCCACTAGGCACGTCGATTCGGAAAGGTACCGTTGACGCCGTGTCACATGAAGCCGGACTGAACCCCTTGTTGCTGACCTTGCTGGCATGCCCGCAGGACCACGGGCCGTTGCTGGTCATCGGCGACGAGCTGATGTACAACCCCAGGCTCCGCCGCGCCTATCGGATCGATGACGGCATACCCGCGCTGTTGATCGACGATGCGCGTGATGTCGGCGACGAAGAACACGAGCAATTGCTCCAGCGCGCCACTGACACGACCGGTCCCTCGCCCAGCTGAACCTTGGCGCAACCGA
The DNA here is from genome assembly GCF_023051145.1 of Williamsia sp. DF01-3. Taxonomy (NCBI): domain Bacteria; kingdom Bacillati; phylum Actinomycetota; class Actinomycetes; order Mycobacteriales; family Nocardiaceae; genus Williamsia; species Williamsia sp. DF01-3. The sequence continues at coordinate 3,425,234 of NZ_JALKFS010000005.1, read as the reverse complement.
CTCTCTTCGACGTGGAGCGGCTGGCGGGTGCCACGCCGCTGCAGGCAGCGCGCCGACTACTCGGATCGCTGCTCGAGGTGGAAGCCGCCGACGGTGTGGTGCGGATGCGCATCGTCGAGGTCGAGGCCTACGGGGGTACCCCCGACAGTCGGTTCCCTGATCCTGCGTCGCACGGATACCGCGGACCGACCGACCGGAACCGGGTGATGTTCGGGTCGGCGGGTCACCTGTACGTATACCGGTCGTATGGCATCCACTGGTGCGCCAACATCTCCTACGGCCAGGCTGGGCAGTGCGGTGGTGTGTTGATGCGGGCGGGTGAGATAGTCGGTGGCCTCGACATCGCCAGACTCCGGCGCCTGACTGCCCGAGCTGACCACCAATTGGCCTGCGGCCCAGGCAATGTCGGATCGGCACTGGCCATAAGCAGGGAACTGAACGGGTCGGCCGTCTGCACGGGGGAGTCGCCCGTCAGGTTGTTCAGGGGGCCACGTGTACCGGCCGCCGCGGTCGAGAACGGGCCGCGCGTCGGCGTCAGCACCGCCCAGGATCGTCCGTGGCGTCTCTGGGACGGGCGCAGTCTCGCAGTGTCGAAGTACCGCCGCGCCGAGCCGTTGCCCTCCGGGACGCGCACCCTCCGCCTGTCGGTACCTGCGGCGGGTACGGAAGGATCGACTCCGTGACCGCTGCGATCCTCGACGAACTGAACTGGCGCGGGCTGATCGCCCAGACCACCGACATCGACGAGTTGGCGAAAGTGCTGACGAGTCCGACGACGCTCTACGCAGGGTTCGACCCCACTGCGCCGAGCCTGCACGCGGGCCACCTCGTTCCACTCCTCACACTGAAGCGGTTCCAGCGCGCAGGCCACCGGCCCATAGTCCTCGCCGGTGGGGCGACGGGGATGATCGGCGATCCGCGCGACGTCGGGGAACGCACCATGCAGTCAGCGGACACGGTGGCCGAATCAGCGCGGAGGATCAGGTCCCAACTGGAGCGATTTGTCGATTTCGATGATTCGCCCACCGGTGCTGTGGTGGTCAACAACCTCGATTGGACGGGCAGCCTCCCGGTGGTCGACTTCCTACGAGACGTCGGCAAACACTTCTCGGTCAACGTGATGCTGGCTCGTGACACCGTGCGACGCCGCCTGGAATCCGACGGTATGAGCTACACCGAATTCAGCTATATGTTGTTGCAGGCCAACGACTATCTGCAATTGAACCGTGAGTTCGGCTGCGCTCTGCAGGTGGGTGGTTCCGACCAGTGGGGCAACATCATCGCCGGCGTCGACCTCACCAGGAGGGTCGACGGCCGAGCTGTCCACGCGTTGACGGTCCCGCTGGTGACGTCGTCCGACGGCAAGAAGTTCGGCAAGTCAACCGGTGGTGGGAGCCTGTGGCTGGACCCGGAGCGGACCAGCCCCTATTCCTGGTACCAGTACTTCCTGAACACCGCGGACGCCGATGTGGTGCGTTACCTCAAGTGGTTCACCTTCCTGGGTCAGGAGGAGATCGCCGAACTCGAGCGGGTCACTCTGGAATCGCCGCACAAGCGCGAGGCGCAGCGACGGCTGGCGCAGGAGATGACCACTCTCGTCCACGGTCAGGCGAACACCGACGCGGTGCAACTGGCGAGCCAGGCGCTGTTCGGCCGTGCCGAATTGACCGAGCTCGACGAGAACACGCTGGCCGCGGCGCTGTCCGAGACCACCATTGCCGACCTGTCCGCAGACTCTCAGCCGACCATCATCGACATCTTGGTGGCGACGGGACTGTCCGAGAGCAACAAAGCCGCTCGTCGAACCATCGGAGAAGGCGGCGCGTACGTCAACAACGTCAAGATCTCGGATCCGCAGTGGCAGCCCAGTTCGACGGATCTGCTGCATGGATCGTGGTTGGTGGTGCGTCGTGGGAAGCGAAACTTCGCCGGCGCCCGGGTCCGATGACGGCTGTTCATGCGGTGTTACTCGAAAACACCCCTCTGACCAGGCGATTTGACGACACGCTTACGACCGCGTAACTTTCTTCAAGTCAGCGAGTGAGGCGCCGGAGAGCGAGAGTCCGGAGCGGCCAAGAACACCGACGGGATGTTTTCCTGAAGGAACAACGCTGACCGCCCAAGTTAGATACGGATCCACTCCGGTGGAGCGTTTCTGCGCGGGTGGCTGAAGGCCGAGAGACCACGGAGCAGCCGGAAACGGAATGTTGCGAGCAGGTTTCAGAGCTGATAGGCTGGGAGACCTGCTCCGGACGAGATTCGGAGCGGAACTTCTAAGCAAGACAATAACAAATGCCCTCCGGGATGGCACCTGTTTTCAGGTGTCGAAGTCGGGGAGTGTGTGTTCTTTGAGAACTCGATAGTGTGTCGATGGATTGTTAGTGCCAATTTAGGTGCTGCATGTCTGTCACGGTGGCTGAGCCTCTTCTGGGGTTTGGTTGGTGATGGTGTGTGGTGCCGGCATTAGTTTGATTGTTTTTTTGATCCCATCGCAGGTTTTGAGTCCTGTGGTGGTGTCAGTTTTTGTTTGGTTGGGATTGTGAAATCTCTTCAGGACATATTTTTTTGAAAGGCGCCTTTGGGTGTTCTTTTGGAAGGTTTTCATGGAGAGTTTGATCCTGGCTCAGGACGAACGCTGGCGGCGTGCTTAACACATGCAAGTCGAACGATGAAGCCAGCTTGCTGGTGGATTAGTGGCGAACGGGTGAGTAACACGTGGGTGATCTGCCCCAAACTTTGGGATAAGCCTGGGAAACTGGGTCTAATACCGAATATGACCGATACTCGCATGGGTGTTGGTGGAAAGCTCCGGCGGTTTGGGATGGGCCCGCGGCCTATCAGCTTGTTGGTGGGGTAATGGCCTACCAAGGCGACGACGGGTAGCCGGCCTGAGAGGGCGACCGGCCACACTGGGACTGAGACACGGCCCAGACTCCTACGGGAGGCAGCAGTGGGGAATATTGCACAATGGGCGCAAGCCTGATGCAGCGACGCCGCGTGAGGGATGACGGCCTTCGGGTTGTAAACCTCTTTCACCAGGGACGAAGCGAAAGTGACGGTACCTGGAGAAGAAGCACCGGCCAACTACGTGCCAGCAGCCGCGGTAATACGTAGGGTGCGAGCGTTGTCCGGAATTACTGGGCGTAAAGAGCTCGTAGGCGGTTTGTCGCGTCGTTCGTGAAAACTTGGGGCTTAACTCCAAGCGTGCGGGCGATACGGGCAGACTTGAGTACTACAGGGGAGACTGGAATTCCTGGTGTAGCGGTGAAATGCGCAGATATCAGGAGGAACACCGGTGGCGAAGGCGGGTCTCTGGGTAGTAACTGACGCTGAGGAGCGAAAGCGTGGGTAGCGAACAGGATTAGATACCCTGGTAGTCCACGCCGTAAACGGTGGGTACTAGGTGTGGGTTCCTTTTCACGGGATCCGTGCCGTAGCTAACGCATTAAGTACCCCGCCTGGGGAGTACGGCCGCAAGGCTAAAACTCAAAGGAATTGACGGGGGCCCGCACAAGCGGCGGAGCATGTGGATTAATTCGATGCAACGCGAAGAACCTTACCTGGGTTTGACATACACCAGAAAGCCATAGAGATATGGCCCCCCTTGTGGTTGGTGTACAGGTGGTGCATGGCTGTCGTCAGCTCGTGTCGTGAGATGTTGGGTTAAGTCCCGCAACGAGCGCAACCCTTGTCCTGTGTTGCCAGCACGTAATGGTGGGGACTCGCAGGAGACTGCCGGGGTCAACTCGGAGGAAGGTGGGGATGACGTCAAGTCATCATGCCCCTTATGTCCAGGGCTTCACACATGCTACAATGGCCGGTACAGAGGGCTGCGATACCGTGAGGTGGAGCGAATCCCTTAAAGCCGGTCTCAGTTCGGATCGGGGTCTGCAACTCGACCCCGTGAAGTCGGAGTCGCTAGTAATCGCAGATCAGCAACGCTGCGGTGAATACGTTCCCGGGCCTTGTACACACCGCCCGTCACGTCATGAAAGTTGGTAACACCCGAAGCCGGTGGCCCAACCCCTTGTGGGAGGGAGCCGTCGAAGGTGGGATTGGCGATTGGGACGAAGTCGTAACAAGGTAGCCGTACCGGAAGGTGCGGCTGGATCACCTCCTTTCTAAGGAGCAACATAAACTGCGGTCGATGGGTTGCTTTGTACCAGCCCCGCTTGCTGCTTCGGCAGTGGGTGTGATCGTGGTGGCCCCGCTTCACAGGCGAATGTTCTGTGGTGGGAGCTCATGGGTGAAACGCTAACAATATCGGGGTCTTCGGTTTCGGAGGTTCTGGTGCTTGCCCCTGTGAGGGGGTGGGGCATTGACACACTATTGGGTCCTGAGGGAACACACTGTGAGGTGGGTTTGCTCTGGATTTAACGATGATGCCGACTGCTTTCCGCTCGTTTTTCGGGTGTTGGGTGTGGTGGGTGTGTGTTGTTTGAGAATTGCACAGTGGATGCGAGCATCTTTATTTTGTTTTGATAATGTTTGTAAGTGTGTAAGAGCGTACGGTGGATGCCTTGGCACCAGGAGCCGATGAAGGACGTAGGAGGCTGCGATAAGCCTCGGGGAGCTGTCAACCGAGCTGTGATCCGAGGGTGTCCGAATGGGGAAACCCAGCACGAGTGATGTCGTGTTACCCGCATCTGAATATATAGGGTGTGTGGAGGGAACGTAGGGAAGTGAAACATCTCAGTACCTACAGGAAGAGAAAACAACATGTGATTCCGTGAGTAGTGGCGAGCGAAAGCGGATGAGGCTAAACCATGGATGTGTGATAGCCGGCGGGCGTTGCATTCGTGGGGTTGTGGGATCCATTGTGTCAATTCTGCCGGGTTGGCCAACAGTGAGAAATCGTTGTGTTAGGCGAAGTGGTCTGGAACGGCCTGTCGTAGAGGGTGAGAATCCCGTAGCCGAAAATGTGACGACTGTTGATATGGACACCCAAGTAGCAGCGGGCCCGTGAAATCTGCTGTGAATCTGTCGGGACCACCCGATAAGCCTGAATACTCCCTGGTGACCGATAGCGGACTAGTACCGTGAGGGAAAGGTGAAAAGTACCCCGGGAGGGGAGTGAAATAGTACCTGAAACCGTGCGCTTACAATCCGTCAAAGCTGATGCAGTCTTTAGTGGCTGGTTGGTGATGGCGTGCCTTTTGAAGAATGAGCCTGCGAGTTAGTGCTCGGTGGCGAGGTTAACCCGTGTGGGGTAGCCGTAGCGAAAGCGAGTCCGAATAGGGCGTCAGAGTCGCCGGGTCTAGACCCGAAGCGGAGTGATCTACCCATGGCCAGGTTGAAGCGACGGTAAGACGTCGTGGAGGACCGAACCCACTTCAGTTGAAAATGGAGGGGATGAGCTGTGGGTAGGGGTGAAAGGCCAATCAAACTCCGTGATAGCTGGTTCTCCCCGAAATGCATTTAGGTGCAGCGTCGCATGTTTCTCGCTGGAGGTAGAGCTACTGGATGGCCGATGGGCCCTACAAGGTTACTGACGTCAGCCAAACTCCGAATGCCAGTGAGTGAGAGTGCGGCAGTGAGACTGCGGGCGATAAGGTTCGTAGTCGAGAGGGAAACAGCCCAGATCGCCGGCTAAGGCCCCTAAGCGTGTACTAAGTGGAAAAGGATGTGGGGTCGCGAAGACAACCAGGAGGTTGGCTTAGAAGCAGCCACCCTTGAAAGAGTGCGTAATAGCTCACTGGTCAAGTGATCCTGCGCCGACAATGTAGCGGGGCTCAAGTACACCGCCGAAGCCGCGGCACTCATACGTTAGCCCGTCTTTTTCCTGCGGGGGAAAGACTAGGTGTGTGGGTGGGTAGGGGAGCGTCCTGCATCCATGGAAGCATCGGAGTGATCCAGGTGTGGAGGGTGTGGGAGTGAGAATGCAGGCATGAGTAGCGAAAGCGAAGTGAGAAACTTCGCCGCCGAATGACCAAGGGTTCCTGGGCCAGGCTAATCCGCCCAGGGTGAGTCGGGACCTAAGGCGAGGCCGACAGGCGTAGTCGATGGACAACGGGTTGATATTCCCGTACCCGTGTAGTCGCGTCCGTGATGAATCAGCAGTACTAACCATCCTGAAGATCAAGGGTTACCTTCGGGTTTCGTTTGGTTGGATGCATGGGACCTTTGCTGGTAGTAGTCAAGCGATGGGGTGACGCAGGAAGGTAGTGGGGCCAGTCAGTGGTTGTACTGGTGTAAGCCTGTAGGGAGAGACATAGGCAAATCCGTGTCTCACATATCCTGAGAGGTGATGCGTAGCCGAATGAGGCGAATTCCATGATCCTATGCTGCCGAGAAAAGCCTCTAGCGAGTGGCGACACGGCCCGTACCCCAAACCAACACAGGTGGTCAGGTAGAGAATACTAAGGCGATCGAGAGAACTGTGGTTAAGGAACTCGGCAAAATGCCCCCGTAACTTCGGGAGAAGGGGGACCACGTCTGGTGATCAACTTTTCGTTGTGAGCTGGGTGTGGTCGCAGAGACCAGAGAGAAGCGACTGTTTACTAAAAACACAGGTCCGTGCGAAGTCGTAAGACGATGTATACGGACTGACGCCTGCCCGGTGCTGGAAGGTTAAGAGGACCGGTTAACACTTCGGTGTGAAGCTGAGAATTTAAGCCCCAGTAAACGGCGGTGGTAACTATAACCATCCTAAGGTAGCGAAATTCCTTGTCGGGTAAGTTCCGACCTGCACGAATGGCGTAACGACTTCTCTGCTGTCTCAACCACAGACTCGGCGAAATTGCATTACGAGTAAAGATGCTCGTTACGCGCGGCAGGACGAAAAGACCCCGGGACCTTCACTATAGCTTGGTATTGGTGTTCGGTTCGGTTTGTGTAGGATAGGTGGGAGACTGTGAAGCATGCACGCCAGTGTGTGTGGAGTCGTTGTTGAAATACCACTCTGATCGTATTGGATATCTAACCTCGGACCATGATCTGGTTCAGGGACAGTGCCTGGTGGGTAGTTTAACTGGGGCGGTTGCCTCCTAAAATGTAACGGAGGCGCCCAAAGGTTCCCTCAGCCTGGTTGGCAATCAGGTGTTGAGTGTAAGTGCACAAGGGAGCTTGACTGTGAGACGTACATGTCGAGCAGGGACGAAAGTCGGGACTAGTGATCCGGCACCGGCAAGTGGAAGCGGTGTCGCTCAACGGATAAAAGGTACCCCGGGGATAACAGGCTGATCTTCCCCAAGAGTCCATATCGACGGGATGGTTTGGCACCTCGATGTCGGCTCGTCGCATCCTGGGGCTGGAGTAGGTCCCAAGGGTTGGGCTGTTCGCCCATTAAAGCGGCACGCGAGCTGGGTTTAGAACGTCGTGAGACAGTTCGGTCTCTATCCGCCGCGCGCGTAAGAAACTTGAGGAAACCTGTCCCTAGTACGAGAGGACCGGGACGGACGAACCTCTGGTGTGCCAGTTGTCCTACCAAGGGCACCGCTGGTTAGCTACGTTCGGAAGGGATAACCGCTGAAAGCATCTAAGCGGGAAGCCTGTTCCAAGATGAGGTTTCTCACCCTCTTAGCAGGGGTAAGGCCCCCCACAGACCATGGGGTAGATAGGCCAGAACTGGAAGCCCGGTAACGGGTGCAGGTGACTGGTACTAATCGGCCGAGGACTTACAACCAAAACAAGAAACTTGTTTCGCATCCACTGTGCAATATCTGAAACAACACGCACATCTCAAAAAAATATAAATAGGCCAGAAGATGTGTGTACTGGTTTCATAAAGTTACGGCGGCTATAGCGGAGGGGAAACGCCCGGCCCCATTCCGAACCCGGAAGCTAAGCCCTCCAGCGCCAATGGTACTGCACCCTAATCAGTGTGGGAGAGTAGGACACCGCCGAACACAACTCGCGAACGCCTCGCGTTTGACATCGAAAGATGTTGAACGCGGGGCGTTTTGCTGTTTTTGAGGGCTTTGCGTATCGGCCCCGCTGCGTCTTAAGTCGGACTCGCGCCTGGCTGCCTACATCAAAACTGGGTCAAACGACCCACTGTCGGATCCGGCGTCCTACACTTCTGGCCATGTCCTACACCGAAGTTCCGCGCCCTGTTCTGAGTGTTGCCGGCATGACCCGCAGACAATTGTTGGGCGCGGCGGTGGCAGGGGCGGTCGGCGTCTCAGTCGGAGCCACTGTTCTCGGAGCCGGGACATCAACCGCGGGAATGAACCCCGATGAGCTCTTCGACGTCGTCATCGTCGGCGGCGGTCTGTCGGGTCTTGCTGCTGCGAGATCTGTTGCAAGAGCCGGAAAGTCGGTGCGGGTTCTCGAGGCCCGCGAGCGCGCCGGCGGACGTGTCCACAACATCACCACACCGAAACTTGGTGTCACCCTCGATGCCGGAGCGGAGTTCGTGGGCCCGACGCAGACCCACATTGCCGCATTGGCACATGAATACGGTGTTGTTTCAGTGCCCACCTATAACGAGGGGGACAGCGTCTTTTGGAACAGCGGCCGGCGATCCACCATGCCGAGTGCGCTGGGGATACCGATCGACCCGGCCAGTCCTGAGGCGGCGTTTGCTCTCGCCCAGCTCGAGGTGCAAGGTCTGCTCCAATTCCCGGTGGGTGAGCCATGGAAACACCCTGATGCGTCCTACCTTGACTCGATCACCTGGAAGCAATGGCTGGAAGCGCGATCGATGTCCCCGACTGCCAGGATGTTGCTCTCGCTCGCCTGCTCTGCTGCATTGTCGGTCGAAGCCGACGAAGTGTCGGCCCTGTACTTCTTCAATTACGTTGCCGCAGCAGGAGACGAGGCCAACCCCGGTAGCCTCATTCGACTTCTGGGCACCTCCGGTGGCGCCCAGGAGCGGCTCTTTGTCGGCGGTGCTGCGCTGATTCCTCTTCGGATGGCCGCAGCGCTGGGTGATCGCATGTTGTACAACGCCGCAGTCCGTCACATCTCGTGGGGCGATGGGTTCGCGACCGTACAGAGTGATGCGGGGGCGTTGCGGGCGAGGAAGGTCATCGTTGCCATGTCGCCCGCGATCACCGGTCGCATCCAGTTCAGCCCTGGGCTGCCGGCAGGCCGTACCGGTTTGCAGGACGGCTATCGGATGGGTGCCATCAGCAAGTTCGCAGCCGTGTACGCCGAGCCGTTCTGGCGTGCGAAGGGATTGTCGGGTCAGGTCATCGGAAACGGCGACCCGATCGACGTTTGCTTCGAGAACTATGCCGAAGGCAATCACGTCCTGATGGGGTTCATCTCGGCCGACGCGATGCGGCGATTGGACAACGCGCCGCAGGAACAGCTGGTCGACGAGTGCATCAAGAACTTCGTCGACTATTTCGGTCCGGAGGCCCGGGACCATCTGGATCACGGCGTTTTCAAGTGGGACCTCGAACCGTGGTCGCAAGGCGGCCCGGTGGCCGTCAGCAGACCCGGAACGCTGACACGGTATGGCAACGCCTTGCGAGCGCCCGTGGGTCCGGTCCACTGGGCTGGTACCGAGACTTCCGACTACTGGACCGGGTACATGGATGGCGCAGTGAGGTCCGGGGAACGTGCCGCTCGTGAGGTCATCGCGGCTCTGTAGAGGGCGCGTCACCGGCAATTCGTCGCGGAGGGCCCTCAGCGACTACCCTGGCGTGCGGCCGATCGGCCATCAACAGGCAACTACATAGCGTGAATCCATCGATTCGGCGGCCCGTCCGCTGCGGTGAGATCGTGACGAAGAGGCAGACGTGAACGACAGAATGAACCGTGGCAGTGGCGGAAGCACCGGCGGTAGTGGACGTGGCAATCAACCCGGTGGCCGGTCATCCGACCGTCAGGGGGGATCGAATCGCTCGGGCTCAGACCGCGGACGCAACTTCCGCAATGACTCGGATGCGCGCCGCGGAACCGGCTCGGCCAATCGGCCGCCCGAACCGCTCATTCCTGAAGACGTGGTGCCGCAGGATCTGGATACCGCTGTACGCCGCGACCTCCTGAGTCTCGACCGCACCAATGCCGACACCGTGTCGCGGCACCTGATAATGACGTTCCGGCTGCTCGACGAGGATCCTCAGCTCGCCCTGGAACACGCACGCGCAGCGCGTCGTCGCGCAGGCCGGATCGCGATGGTCAGGGAGGCAGCCGGGCTCGCGGCCTACAACGCCCAGGAGTGGGCAGAGGCGCTGTCCGAACTGCGCGCAGCCCGCCGGATGTCAGGTGGGAACGCCCTGCTGCCCATGATCGCCGACTGCGAGCGTGGACTGGGCCGGCCCGAGCGCGCAATCGATGTCGCCAGAAGCGAAGAAGCCCGGGCACTCACGGGCGAAGAGGCTGCCGAGATGCGCATCGTGGAGTCGGGCGCACGCCTCGATCTCGGCGACTTCGACAAGGCCATCGTCACCCTGCAGACCAAAGACCTCGACCCATCGAGGGTCGGTACCGAGGCCGCGCGCTACTTTTACGCCTATGCGGCGGCACTGCTGGCCGCCGACCGTCGTGACGAGGCGATCACCTGGTTCATGAACGCCGCTGCCGCCGACGACGACGATGCGACCGACGCCGAGGAACGGCTCATGGAGCTGAGCAACCCCGAGGGCATCGACACCGAGTTCGAAGAAGGCGGACTGGCCGGCGAGGACGAGACCTCCACGCCGACAACACTTGCCCAGTCCGCTCCGACAGCACGGTCGGTTCCTGTGGTTGCCGAGCCTGTTCAGGTGCCTGCTCCCGTTGTCCCGAAACTCGTCCCGGCTGAGCCCGCCGAGCCGGGTGCGCGCCTGCGCGACGGCTATGACGTCCTGCTCCTGGATCTCGACGGCACCGTCTATGCCGGAAAAGATGAGATCCCCGGCGCAAGAGAAGCATTGGACGCCGGCGATCAGCGCAACTTTTATGTGACCAACAACGCCAGCCGGTCTCCCGGCGATGTCGCCGCGCACCTGCGCGATCTCGGTTTCGTCGCGGAACCCGACGAGGTCGTCACCAGTGCTCAGACCGCCGCGCGGCTGCTCGCCGAACAGTTGCCGATGGGTTCGCGGGTCTTGGTCGTGGGAACCGACGCACTCGTCCACGAGGTCCGATCTGCAGGCCTTGGGGTGACTCGAAGCGCCGACGATCGTCCGGCCGCTGTTGTGCAAGGACATTCGCCGGATACCGACTGGTCCAATCTCTCCGAGGCTGCCCTGGCGATCCGGGCCGGCGCCCGCTGGATTGCCTGCAACGTCGACGCCACGCTTCCGACCGACCGCGGACTCCTTGTAGGCAACGGTTCTATGGTGGCCGCAGTGGCGAACGCAACCGGGCAGCAACCGCAGGTCGCCGGAAAGCCTGCGGCACCGCTGATGATCGATGCGGTGAACCGCAGCGGTTCCAAGACGCCGCTGGTGGTCGGCGACCGACTCGACACCGACATCGAAGGCGCCAACGCCATCGAGGCGGACAGCCTGCTTGTTCTCACCGGGGTCAGCACCGCCGTTGATGCACTGAATGCTCCGGAGGCGCAGCGCCCGACGTTTGTGTCGGCGGATCTCAGCGGACTCAACGCCGCGGGGGACGATGTTGTCGTCGGCCCGCGCCCCGGCTGGCACGTCAGTGTCCTGGACGGCACGTTGACCGTGGTCGCTCAAGACGGTGCGGACGCGAGCGCGGTTCTCTACGCGGTGCTCCATGCCGCGTGGTCACAGGAGCCGCGCGCTCGCTGGACCGTGGAGGCCGCCGAAGAAGAAGCGCAAGCCGCTCTGATGGGTGCCGGTCTCCTGAGCTGAGTGCGGACCGGTCAGCTCCGAGAGAACTCGGATGCGGCCGCGATCTGTTCGTCGGTCGGGCGCACACCGGTGTACAGCACGAATTGCTCGGCCGCCTGCAGGGCGATCACCTGTGCGCCGGTGATGGTGGGTCGGTTCTCGAACGCCGCGATGAGTGGGGTCCGCGACGGCATCGCGACCACATCGAACGCGGCCTGTGCTGCCTCGACAACCTCGGTGGGGAAGGGCAGGCCGTGAGCGTCGGGGCCGCCTGCCATGCCGATCGGGGTTGCATTGACCAGTAGCTGTGGGCGGTCCGCGCCGAGTTCGGATTGCCAGGTGAAGCCATATTGGTCTGCCAGCGCAGAACCGGCGTCACGGTTGCGGGCCACCACGACGGTGTTCTGGTATCCCTCATCGCGGAGAGCGGCGACCACCGCTTTGGCCATTCCTCCGCTACCGGCGATGGCTACTGAATAATCTTTCGGTATCACGCTGTCGCGCAACAGATTTGCTGCTGCCTGATAGTCGGTGTTGTAGGCATGGAGGACACCGTCCTCGTTGACGATCGTGTTCACCGACGCGATGGCGGCGGCCGAATCATGCATCACGTCGACAAGGTCGATGACTTCTTCCTTGAAGGGCATCGAGATTCCGGCACCGCGGATGCCGAGGGCTCGTAGACCTCCGATGGCAGCGGGCAGATCGGTTGTCGTGAACGCCTTGTAGACGTAGTCGAGCCCGATCTCGTTGTACAGATAGTTGTGAAACTTGGTGCCGATGTTGCTCGGCCGCCCCGACAGGGAGATACACAATTGCGTCTCACGGCGGAGGACACGGGCATCAGGTGCGTGGGACGGCGATCCGTCGGTGGTGGACGTCATCACTCGACGCTAACAATCGACTAGCCTTGGCAGGCGATGAACCATCCCCGCCCCGGCCCCATCCCAGGTCCCAGGCCCGGCCCCAGACCTGGGCCGGCTCCTGTCGAACCTGCATCCAACGTCGACCTCGGTGAGATCCGGGAGCGGGTGACAGACCTGCTCGAGCAGGCCGATCAAGTCGCGGCCGGTGACGACGCCGAAGGTATGGGTCTGAACCAGCTGGCCCGGCAGGCCGAGCTGCTGGACAGAGCGCACACGGTACTCACCGAGGCCCTCGAAAAGGTTGATCGTGTCTGAGTGCCGTTCTCATGGCGCGTAGAGCCCGGCTGGACGCCGAGCTGGTCAGGCGAGGTGAAGCGCGGTCTCGTGACCACGCCCGGGCACTCATCGAGGCCGGCCGCGTCAAGGTCAACGGAACGGTGGCCTCCAAACCGGCCACCAATGTCGACCTCGGTGCCCCGATAGTCGTAGCCGACTCCGACGACGAAGGTTGGGCCTCACGGGGCGCCCACAAGCTCCTGGGTGCACTGGATGCCTTCGAGCCGCTCGGACTATCGGTAGCGGGCAAACGCTGCCTGGATGCCGGTGCATCCACCGGCGGTTTCACCGATGTGTTGCTGCGGCGTGGAGCTGCCGCGGTGGTTGCGGTGGACGTCGGGTACGGCCAGCTCATCTGGCGGATACAGAACGATCCGCGCGTCGACGTCCGTGACCGCACCAACGTTCGGAGCCTGTCCGTCGAGCAGATCGGCGGTCCGGTGGAGGTTGTCGTCGCCGACTTGTCGTTCATCTCCCTTAACCTGGTGCTCGCAGCGTTCGCCGACTGCGCTCAGGAGGGAGCGGACCTGCTTCCGATGGTCAAACCGCAGTTCGAGGTCGGCAAAGACCGGGTGGGATCGGGGGGAGTCGTGCGCGATCGGGCTCTACGTACAGAAGCGGTGACTGCCGTGGCCCAGACAGCCGCGGGGTATGGCCTTCGCACGCTCGGTGCGGTTGCCAGCCCGCTGCCAGGACCGTCGGGCAATGTTGAATACTTCCTGTGGCTGCGAAAAGAGTCGACTGCAGCGGGCGCGTCGGAACCGGTGACGGTGGACGACGAGGTACGCGCGGCGATAGCCCAGGCAATCGAGGAAGGGCCCCAGTGACAGACCACAACGACGCCGCACCGGCGGCATCGGGACGTGAGTTCTTGGTGGTCGCCCACACCGGACGCGACAACGTCCACGAGACCATGGCGGTCATCGCCAAACGATGCGCCGAGGCGGGCGTCGGACTGCGGGTGATCGACCACGACACCATGCCCAGCCACCCTGGGCCCCAATATCTCGGCACGGTCTATCCACTCGATCCCGCCGAGCTCCGCGAGATCGGCGCCGATGTCGCGGTCACCGCCGGCGACGAGCAGTCCGCGGCGGGTTGCGAGGTGGTCATCGTGCTCGGCGGTGACGGCACGTTCCTGCGAGCTGCCGAACTCGCCCACCCCGTCGGGGCACCGGTACTCGGGATCAACCTCGGGCACATCGGTTTTCTTGCCGAGGCGGAGGCCAACCGGGTCGATGAAGTGATCGGCAAGCTGATTCGCCGTGATTATGAGATCGAAGACCGGATGACGTTGGACGTCTGCGTCCACGTCGACGGTGAAGTGATCGCGAAGAGCTGGGCCCTGAACGAGGCGAGCATCCAGAACCTCTCGCGGCAAGGAGTTTTGGAGTTGATCACCGAGGTCGACGGCCGACCGGTCTCGGCGTTCGGGGCGGATGGCATCTTGGTGTCCACGCCGACCGGATCAACGGCCTACGCGTTTTCCGCGGGCGGACCCGTGATGTGGCCGGATCTCGAGGCGATCTTGCTGGTGCCGTCCAATGCGCACGCACTCTTCGCCCGGCCGATGATCACCAGCCCCCAGTCGCGGGTCGCGGTGGAGGTACTGGCCCGTGGGCAGGATGCGCTCTTGTCATGCGACGGTCGCCGCAACATCGACGTTCCGGCGGGAGGTCGGATCGAGGTCGTTCGTGGTGAGCGACCGGTGCATTGGGTGCGCATCGATTCGGACCCGTTCGCCGATCGTCTGGTCCGTAAGTTCCAGCTACCGGTCACCGGGTGGCGGGGGAGGCAGCTGTAGTGCTCGAAGAGATCTCGATCAGTGGCCTCGGTGTCATCGACAAGGCCGGTGCCGAGTTCCACGAGGGTTTGACCGTACTGACCGGTGAGACGGGTGCAGGCAAGACGATGGTTGTCACCAGCCTGCATCTGTTGTCGGGCGCCAGGGCCGATGCGGGGCGCGTGCGATCGGGGCAGGCACGTGCGGTTGTCGAAGGCAGGTTCCGGGCGACGGGTCCGGACGCAGCGGAGGTGCTCGACTCGTCAGGGGCAGAACTCGACGAGGATGGCACCGTCATCGCCGTCCGCACCGTCAACGCCGACGGCCGCTCGCGGGCACATCTGGGCGGCCGGTCGGTCCCGGTCGGACTGCTGGGACAGTTCACCAGCGGACAGCTCGCCATCCACGGGCAGAACGACCAGTTGCGGCTCCTGCGGGCCGAGCACCAGCGCGACGCACTCGATCGGTTCGCGGCCGACGCGGTCACCAAACCGCTCAAGGCCTACCGCGAGGCGCGCGAACGGTGGATCACCCTCGCCGACCAGCTACGCGATCGGCAGGCCAATTCGCGGGAGATCGCCCAGGAATCAGACCGATTGCGGTTCGGGCTCGACGAGATCGACAAGGTTGCCCCGCAACCGCGGGAAGACGAAGCGATCGCCACGACCGTCCGTCAACTCAGCGATCTGGAGACCATCCGCAACGCTGCGGTGACCGCATTGGACGTCGTGACGGGCGCAGGTTCGGAGATCGACGCGGGGACTGGATCGTCGGTACTCGACGGGTTGGGCGCAGTCCGGACGACGCTGGCGGCGATCAACGACGACACCCTGCGGACCCTGTTGCCGCGCGTCGAAGAAGCGTTGACCGTGGTCGGTGACATCGGGGAAGAACTCAGTTCGTTCGTCTCCGGTCTGCCCACCGACGCTGCCGAACTCGAGCAGCTCCTGCAGCGGCAGGCCGAACTCAAGTCATTGGTCCGCAAGTACGCACCGGACATCGACGGCGTCATCGCATGGGCCGACGCCGCCCGGTCGCGGCTGGCCGAGATCGGCGACTCCTCCGAGTCGCTCGACGAGCTCGCCGCCAGGGTGTCCGCCGCGAGAGATGACGTCGCCGCCGCGGCGGTCAAGTTGACCAAGGTGAGAGTGAAGGCGGCCAAATCGCTTGCCGCCAAGGTCAGTTCAGAGTTGGCCGGTTTGGCGATGGGGGATGCGCAGCTAGAGGTCTCGGTGTCATCCGACGTGGCCACCGACGGCGATCGCCGGTCCATCGAGGTTTCCGGACAGCAGGTGCATGCCGGATCACATGGTGTGGACAGAGTGGAGTTCGGCCTCAGTGCACACGCGGGCGCGCCTGCTCGTCCCATCGCGAAGTCGGCATCTGGCGGTGAACTGTCGCGGGTGATGCTGGCACTCGAAGTGGTGCTGGCAGGTCAGGGCAGAGGATCGACGATGGTGTTCGACGAGGTCGATGCCGGCGTCGGTGGGCGGGCAGCGGTGGAGATCGGCCGCAGGCTGGCCCGACTTGCCCGAGCCCACCAGGTCATCGTCGTCACGCATCTCCCGCAGGTCGCGGCTTTTGCCGACAATCATCTGCTGATCGGCAAGCAGACCGGTGGGCAATCGCGCGGCGGAAAGGCCGGCCGGGTCACAAGCTCGGTCGAGGTGCTCGACCGCGACGAACGCATCGCCGAACTGGCACGCATGCTTGCCGGCCTCGGTGACTCGGACACCGGGCGGGCTCATGCCGAGGAACTTCTGGGCACTGCCGAGCAGGAGAAGACGGCATTCGCGGAATGACACCGTTGTTACTCGTGTGACAAAAGTGGCGTGTGTTACGGCGCGCCTCCGCCAAAACTGTCGAGTGGTGGTTCAGTGTTTCTCGCATGAAGATGCCTGCCCTGCTGTCACGCACAACCGAAACTCTGCCTGGGATCAGCGGTATCGCCAGGATCGACAAGAACACCAAACGACTGCTCTCGAGAGTCGGCCCCGGGGACATCGTGATCCTCGACGAGGTCGACCTCGATCGCGTCACCGCGGACGCCCTGGTGGCCGCCGACGTGGTGGCGGTGGTCAATGCCTCGCCGTCCATCTCCGGTCGGTTCCCCAACCTCGGTCCCGAGCTGCTGGCGGCTTCCGGCATCACCTTGATCGACGACGTGGGCGTCGAGGTGTTCAAACGCATCAAGGATGGCGCGAAGATCCGGATCGACGAAGGCGGGCTCTACAGCGGTGAGCGTCGGCTCGCCAAGGGCACCGAATTGGGTGAGCGCGAGATCGCGGACCTGATGATCGACGCCAAGACAGGCCTGGTCGATCATCTGGAGGCGTTCTCCGGCAACACGATCGAGTTCATCCGCAGCGAGTCACCGTTGATCATCGACGGAGTGGGCGTGCCGGATGTCGACATCCGCATCGAGGGCCGCCACGTCGTCGTGGTCGCGGACGGGCCCGACCATGTCGCGGACCTCAAGCGCCTCAAGCCGTTCATCAAGGAGTATCAGCCGCTCATGGTTGGTGTCGAAGGTGGCGCCGACACGTTGATGGAGATGGGTTACCGCCCTGATCTGGTGGTCGGCGACCCCGAAGGTATGAAGTCCGCAACCCTCAAATCGGGTGCGCAGGTGGTGCTTCCGGCCGACCCCGACGGACATGCCCCCGGACTCGAGCGCATTCAGGACCTCGGTATCGGGGCCATGACCTTCCCTGCGGCGGGCTCGGCCGCTGACTTGGCGCTCCTGCTCGTCAACCACCACGAAGCGGCTCTCATCGTCACCGTCGGCCACGCGGCATCGATCGACGAGTTCTTCGACCGCAGCCTGCGGGAATCGAACCCGTCCACGTTCCTGACGCGGCTCAAGGTCGGCCCCAAGCTGGTCGACTCGAAAGCCGTTGCCACTCTGTATCGCTCACGGGTCTCCGGCGCGGCGGTGGCCCTGCTGATCCTGGCCGCATTGACGGCCTTGATCGTTGCGGTACTGATGTCGAGCGCCGGCACCGAGGTGATCGACTGGGCAGCAGATCAGTGGGACCGGCTGGCCGACTGGGTCACCCGGGTCTGGAATGAGTGACGCCTCACCTCGGCCCAGTGCCCGCAAGGCAACGTCGAACCCGCTGCCGGCGATGATTGACACGATGTGTCCGCGGTACCGCCCCGTACTCGGGTGCGGCACCTCGGTGAGAAAGAGGGATCTGTGATTTCGCTTCGCCAGCATGCCATTTCGCTGGTCGCGGTGTTCCTGGCGCTGGCTGTGGGTGTGGTGTTGGGCTCCGGTTTCGTCGCCGACACCTTCGGGTCGTCCAGCGATGCGCAGGATGAACGTGAGCAGCAACTGCGAGACGAGAATCAGCAACTCAGCAGTAATCTCAACGCGGCGAACAATTTTGACGCCGCCATCGCGGGCCGGTTGCTCGGCGGGAGCCTCAAGGACCGCCCTGTGCTCATCATCACCACTCCGAACGCCGATGAGGGCGACATCGCGGCCGTCAAAGACAACCTGAACAAGTCCGGTGCGATCTTCAACGGTCAGCTGGCTCTGACAGAGGCGTTCATCAGTGACCAGAATGCCGAGAAGATGCGGTCGATCATCGACCAGTCCATTCCGCCCGGCAGTGAACTCCGGACCGAACTGACAGACTCCGGCGGGCGGGCCGGTGATCTTCTCGGGCTGCTGCTGAACCTGTCTCCGGAGGACGCCGAACCGCAGGTCTCGTCGAGCGACACCACCGCCGGTCTGGCCGCGCTCAAGCAGGGCGGTTTCGTGGACTATGCCAACGGCGCGGTGAAGCCCGCCCAGTTGTCGATTGTTGTGACAGGCAACAAGTTCGCGGACGACTCCGGAGCGCGCGGACAAGTGATCGGGCGCTTCGCCGTGGCGTTCGCCCAGCGAGGATCGGGCACCGTACTGGTCGGACGAACGGGGTCGGCAGAGGGCTCCTCGCCGATCGCTGTCGTCCGGGCCGATCCATCGCTCAACTCGAAGATCTCGACCGTCGACAACGTCGATCAGGCCACAGGACGCATCACCACAGTGCTGGCCCTCACCGACGAGCTCGGCAACAAGCAGGGAGCATTCGGCACCGGCCCAGGGGCCACCGCCATCACCCCGGAATGACAGACGCTCTATGGACGCTCGCCACCCCGGTCCCGATACCGATGGTGGCGAGCGTGCCGTCCGTGTCGCGGCAGTGAAGAAAAGTCCGCATTGGTGTTACCGTGGAGTCCCGTAGGTAGGCAAGGTTTTCTTGCCGCCTAGCCGATGGTCAAGCCCCGCCCTCGGCTTCGTCTCCAGCCGAACGGAAGAAGCGTTGCGACCACTACGCCATGCGCGCTCAGGCACAAAGCACATCTTTGTCACCGGGGGCGTCGCGTCGTCACTCGGCAAAGGCCTGACGGCTTCGAGCCTCGGCCAGTTGCTCACAGCTCGCGGCCTTCGCGTCACGATGCAGAAGCTCGATCCTTATCTGAACGTGGATCCGGGCACGATGAATCCCTTTCAGCACGGTGAGGTGTTCGTCACAGAAGACGGCGCCGAGACCGACCTCGACGTCGGTCACTACGAACGATTCCTCGACCGCGACCTCTCGGGTTTCGCGAATGTGACCACCGGACAGGTTTATTCGACTGTCATCGCGAAAGAACGTCGCGGTGAATACCTCGGCGACACGGTTCAGGTGATCCCGCACATCACCGACGAGATCAAGAATCGCGTCCGGGCGATGAGCCAGGCCGACGCCGACGGTGAGATCCCCGATGTGGTCATCACCGAGATCGGGGGCACCGTCGGAGACATCGAGTCGCAGCCTTTCATCGAGGCCGCTCGCCAGATCCGCCACGATGTCGGCCGCGACAACGTGTTCTTCCTGCATGTGTCCTTGGTGCCGTACCTGGCGCCGTCGGGTGAGCTCAAGACCAAGCCCACTCAGCACTCGGTGGCCGCTCTGCGCAACATCGGTATCCAGCCTGACGCGTTGATCCTGCGCTGCGATCGCGACGTGCCCGAGCCCCTCAAGAACAAGATCGCCCTCATGTGCGACGTGGAGGTCGAAGGCGTCATCTCGACACCGGACGCCCCGTCCATCTACGACATCCCCAAGGTGCTCCACTCCGAGCAGCTCGACGCGTACGTGGTGCGCAAGCTCGGTCTGCCGTTCCGCGACGTCGACTGGACCGTGTGGGGTGAACTCCTCAAGCGGGTTCACGAGCCGCGCGAAGAGGTGACGATCGCGCTGGTGGGTAAGTATGTCGAGCTGCCCGACGCCTACCTGTCGGTGACCGAGGCCATCCGGGCCGGCGGGTTCGCCCACCGCGCGAAGGTCAACCTCGTCTGGGTGCAATCGGACGAATGTGCCGAGGACGACGGCGCGAAGACGGCGCTGGCCCGCGCGGACGGCATCCTCATCCCCGGAGGGTTCGGGATCCGGGGCATCGAGGGCAAGGTGGGCGCTGTGCGATTCGCACGCACCCACGGCGTCCCGTTGCTGGGTCTGTGCCTCGGTCTGCAGTGCATCGTGATCGAGGCCGCACGAGCCGCCGGGCTCGATGAGGCGAGTTCCACCGAGTTCGACCCCGAGACTCCGTTCCCGGTGATCTCGACGATGGCTGATCAGGAGCAGGCTGTCGCCGGCGAAGCCGACCTCGGTGGAACCATGCGGCTGGGCGCCTATCCCGCCAAGCTGGATCGCGGTTCCGTGGTGGCCACGGCCTACAACGCAGTCGAGGTCTCCGAACGCCATCGCCACCGGTTCGAGGTGAACAACGCCTACCGGGACAAGATCGCCGAGAGTGGCCTCGTGTTCTCGGGCACCTCACCGGACGGGCACCTGGTGGAGTTCGTCGAGTACCCGCGCGAGGTGCACCCGTTCATGGTGGGCACGCAGGCGCACCCGGAGCTCAAGAGCCGCCCTACTCGCCCCCATCCGCTGTTCAGTGCATTCGTGCGGGCATCGCTGCGGTACAAGGCAGCCGAACGACTGCCGGTGAACATCCATCCCGATGACGACGTGGATCCCGCCGATCTCGACGACGTCACCGCTGCCGAGGCCGGTGTGCTGGAGGCCGGGGCTTGAGCCAGTCGCCACATGAGTTCGGCACCGTCGGAAGCGAATTGCAGTACAGCGGCGCCATCGTGGCCCTACGGGTCGATGAGGTTCAGATGCCGGGAGGTCGCACAGCGAAGCGTGAGGTGGTCGAACACCACGGTGCGGTCGCCATCGCCGCGGTGAACGACAAAGACGAGATCGCACTGGTCTTGCAGTACCGGCATCCGCTCGGTCGTCGGCTCCTCGAACTGCCCGCAGGTCTGCTCGATGCTGGGCCGGATGAGTCACCGTTGGAAGCGGCCAAGCGGGAACTGGTCGAAGAGACCGGCTTGGCTGCCGACAATTGGAACGTGTTGGTCGACGTAGCGGTTTCACCGGGGTTCACCGATGAGGCCCTGCGCGTGTATCTCGCGACGGGGATCCGGGAGGTCCCGCGGCCAGACCCCGAAGACGAAGAAGCCGACATGGAGATGCAGTGGGTCGGCCTCGATGAAGCAGTGGACAAGGTGCTCTCGGGCGAGATAGTCAACTCGACGGCCGTGAGCGGGATCCTGTCACTGGTTGCGGCCCGAGCGCGCTCTGTGTCGCTGCGCGGCACCGATGCGCCCTGGGCTGACCGGCCTGTCGCGTTCGCTCAGCGCAAGGCTGCACAGGCATGATCGCCGGCCGGGCCTTCGACGTTCTCGAGAACTCATGAGCCCGGCCGCGTCATGACCCTCGCCGACCAGGTGCAGATGTATCTGGATCACCTGGAGGTCGAGCGCGGCTCGGCCGCCAACACCTTGCAGTCGTATGCCAGAGATCTGCGGCGGTACCAGGAGTATCTGGCCGAGCGGGGGATCGATTCGCTCGCCGAGGTCACCGAATCCGACATCCGGGAGTTCCTGGTTGCGTTGCGTCGTGGCGATCCGGACAAGGAACGACCGCCACTCGCGGACAGCTCGATCGCGCGAACCCTGGTGGCCACCAGAGGATTTCACAAGTTCGCCGCCGGCGAAGGGCTTGTGCAGGCCAACGTCGCGCATGCCGTAGCGCCACCCAAGGCGCCGCGCCGACTGCCGAAAAGCCTGCCGGTGGACGAAGTGCTGGCGATCCTTGCCGCCAGCGGGGGGACGACGCCTCCGACGGGCCGCGATCGTTGCGTGATCGTGCGCTGCTGGAGCTCTTGTACAGCTGCGGGGCCCGGATCTCCGAGGCCGTCACTCTCGATGTGGACGACATCGATACCGGATCGCGCTCCGTTCTGCTCCGCGGCAAGGGTGGCAAGGAGCGGGTGGTGCCGGTCGGAAGGCCGGCCATCGCCGCACTCGACGCCTACCTGGTGCGGGGGCGACCCGCGCTGGTCTCGCGGTTCAACCCGGCGTTGTTCCTCAACACCCGCGGGGGGCGTTTGAGTCGGCAGAGTGCGTGGCAGGTGCTCGTCGACGCGGCGGCGCGTGCAGGATTGGACAAATCGGTCTCGCCCCATACGTTGCGACACAGTTTTGCGACCCATCTGCTGGACGGCGGCGCCGACGTACGCGTCGTACAGGAACTCTTGGGTCACGCATCGGTGACCACCACGCAGGTGTACACGCTGGTCACGGTCGGCACCATGCGTGAGGTGTATGCCTTGGCTCATCCGCGGGCCCGGTGAGGACGTCCCGCTGCGCCCGCGACGGTGAGCCTCCACAGCCGTGTCGCGCCGACCCACTAGGCTCGTGATGTGACAACGCCACAGCCACCAGATCGAGGCCACGGGCGTGACGCGCATCAATTGATGATCTCCACGCCTTCGCGCGGCGACAACGACGACGAGACGACGCCGAGTGGCTGGGATCAGGATCGCGAGAAGCCCAGCCCAGCGAGTGAATTGGGTCCGACCGGACGCCCCGTGCGTGAGGTGCCCGAACCGGCGCCGCTCGACCATCACGGCCCGGCGACGGTGGTTGCCGTCTGCAACCAGAAGGGTGGGGTCGGCAAGACCACCTCCACCATCAACTTGGGCGCCGCTCTCGCCGAGTGCGGGCGTCGCGTGTTGCTCGTGGACCTGGACCCTCAGGGCGCGTTGTCGGCGGGGCTCGGCGTACCCCATCACGAACTCGACCTGACCGTCCACAACATGCTGGTCCCGCCGCAGGTGTCGGCGGACGAGGTGCTCATGCGCACGCGGGTCGAGAACCTCGACCTGCTCCCGTCGAACATCGATCTGTCCGCGGCCGAGATCCAGTTGGTCACCGAAGTCGGCCGTGAACACACGCTGGGCCGCGCTTTGCACCCCCTGCTCGACCGCTACGACTACGTGCTCATCGACTGCCAGCCGTCACTCGGTTTGCTCACCGTCAATGCGCTCTCGTGCGCCGACACCGTGATCATCCCGATGGAATGCGAGTACTTCAGTCTGCGAGGGCTGGCGCTGCTCAACGACACCATCGAAAAAGTACGTGATCGGCTCAACCCGCGCCTCAAGCTCGGCGGCATCCTCGTGACCATGTTCGATGCGCGCACCCTGCATTCACGCGAGGTGATGGCCCGCGTTGTCGAGGTGTTCGGGGACAAGGTGTACGACACCGTGATCGCACGCACCGTGCGCTTCCCCGAGACCAGCGTTGCGGGCGAACCCATCACGTCATGGGCGCCGAAGTCCGCAGGTGCGCGCGCCTACCGGGCGCTGGCCCGCGAAGTCATCGCCCGCACCCGCTAGTCGTGATGACAGAAGCACCGCCGGAGAAAACGGGTTTCCAGGTCAAACTGACCAACTTCGAGGGCCCCTTCGACCTGCTCCTCAACCTCATCGGCCAGCACCGGATGGATGTCACCGAGGTGGCGCTCCACGAGGTCACCGACGACTTCATCGCCTACACCAAGCAGCTCGGTAGCGAGATGGGCCTGGATCAGACCACCCAGTTCCTCGTGGTGGCTGCCACCTTGCTCGACCTCAAGGCGGCACGACTGCTGCCGTCAGGTGAGGTGGAGAACGACGAAGACCTCGCACTGCTCGAAGCCCGGGATCTACTTTTCGCGCGCTTGCTGCAGTATCGGGCTTACAAACAAGTGGCCGCACTTTTTGCCGAGCTGGAAGCTGCTGCACTGCAACGGTATCCGCGTGCGATATCGCTGGAGCCGCAGTTCGAGTCGTTGCTGCCCGAGGTGACGATCGGCGTCAGCCCGGCGGTGTTCGCCGAGGTGGCCGTTGCGGCCATGACGCCCAAACCGGTTCCGCAGGTGGGTCTCGGGCACCTACACGTCTCACAGATCTCGGTTCCTGAACAGGCGGCCCGAGTCGGTGAGATCTTGCGCAACGCTGGCGCGGGAGCATGGGTGAGTTTCACCGATCTGGTCGCCGAGTGTGACTCAGGGCTCGGAGTGGTGGCCCGTTTCCTGGCCCTGCTCGAATTGTTCCGGGAACGTGCAGTCGCATTCGAACAACCCGAGGCGCTCGGTACCTTGCGGGTCAGTTGGACCGGGGAGATCTCAGATCCTGCGGCGATCGTGGTGAAGGCGGAAGACTATGGATGAGCCAGACGGCGGCGTTTCGGCCGTGGAATCGGACGCACTTTTCGAGGCCGAGACCCTCGACGAACCCGAGATGCGGGCGGCGCTCGAAGCCATGTTGCTTGTTGTCGACACACCCGCCACGAGTGAGCAGCTGGCATCGGCGCTCGATGAGACCAGCGCTCGGGTGGATGCCCTTCTCCGTCAGATGAGCCAAGAGCTGACCGAGCGACGCAGTGGCATGGACCTGCGGTTTGCCGGGGACGGCTGGCGGTATTACACCCGCAACGACTTCGCGCCGTACGTCGAACGGCTCCTGCTCGACGGCGCACGTTCAAAACTGACCCGGGCGGCGTTGGAGACGCTCGCCGTCATCGCGTATCGACAGCCGGTCACACGGTCTCGTGTCAGCGCTGTTCGTGGTGTCAACGTCGACGGGGTCATCCGCACGTTGATCGCTCGTGGCCTGATCAGTGAGGCAGGGACCGACGTCGATTCGGGCGCAGTGATGTATCGCACCACGGAACTGTTCCTGGAGCGCCTGGGTCTTGCTTCGCTCGGTGAGCTGCCGGATCTGGCGCCGCTGCTGCCCGATGTGGATGTGATCGACGCCCTCGGTGACGAGATCAACAGCGACCCGAGATTCGCCAAATTGGCAGGTGGCAGGGCAGACTTGAAGGACAAGACCAACAACATCACCGTTGACGACGACTGACGACAACGGGAATTAGGGACAAAAGCATGGCACCCGCTAGCCGAGACGGCAGACCGGACAGAAACAAAGACAAGGGCAAGAGGCGCGCTCCGAGGTTCGAGGACTCGGCCGAGCCCGACCGCGGAGGACGCCCGTCATCGGAGCGTGGCGGTAAACCCGCAGCCGAGCGCGGCGCGCGCCCATCGAGAGATCGTCGAGAGCGCCCCGCAGGTGAACGCGGCGGCAGGCCGACGGCCGATCGTGGCGGTAGGTCGGGCGGAGAGCGTGGCGAGCGAGGCGGACGCCCCGGTGCCGACCGTGCCGGCAGACAGTCAGGGGAACGCAGCGGACGGCCCACCGGAGAACGAGGCCGTGCCGCCGGCGAGCGCGCGGGTAGGCCCGGCGCTGAGCGCAGTGGGAAGCCCGCGGGGGAGCGCGGCGGTAAGCCCGGACATCGCGGACAGGGTGCGGCCGTCGAACGATTCCGGAAGAGCCATCGCAAAGGTGCTGGGCCCGAGGGCAAACCGCGGTCGGCTCCTGATGTGAAGAGCGGCCAGGTGAGGCTGAACAACGCCAAACCGGCCCGCGAACAGAACCCGTTGGATGTCGGCGGTGATGGCGCGACGTACGTCGAGGGCGGCATGCGCCTGCAGAAGGTCCTCGCGCAGTCCGGGGTCGCCTCGCGACGCGGTGCCGAAGAGATGATTGCCGCCGGTCGGGTTGAGGTCGACGGAGAAATCGTCTTGGAGCAAGGCCTTCGCATCGATCCAAAGACAGCTGTCGTGCGAGTGGATGGCGCGCGCGTGGTCGTCAACGAAGAACACCAGTACCTGGCGCTGAACAAGCCCAAGGGTTGGCAGTCGACGATGGCAGATGATTTCGGTCGTCCCTGCATCGGTGATCTTGTTGCCGAGCGAGTCATGGCCGGGCAGAGGCTTTTCCACGTGGGCCGACTGGACGCGGACACCGAGGGTCTCATCTTGCTGACCAACGACGGCGAACTCGCCCATCGGCTGATGCACCCGTCCTACGAGGTGCCCAAGACGTACTTGGCCACCGTTCGCGGTGAGGCGCACCGCACGCTGGGCAAGATCCTGCGCGACGGTATCGAGCTCGACGACGGCCCGGCCAAGGTCGACAAGTTCTCGCTGCTGGACGTGAACCAGGGAATCTCCTTGCTGCAGCTGACCCTGCACGAAGGGCGCAAGCGGATTGTGCGTCGCCTCCTCGATGAAGCCGGTTATCCGGTGATCCGCTTGGTACGCACCGACATCGGCGCAGTCAATGTCGGAGAGCAGCGTCCGGGAACGTTGCGGGTGTTGGGCAACAACGAGATCGGTGCCCTGTACAAGGCGGTGGGAATGTGACCGGAACCGAACGAGCCGTGATAGCGATCGACGGCCCCGCCGGCACCGGCAAGTCGAGCGTCTCCCGTCGAGTGGCAATGGCGCTGGGCGGCAACTACATCGACACCGGCGCCATGTACCGGGTGGCAACGCTCAAGGCGCTTCGCGCCGGCGCGTCGTTGGATGATCCGGAATCGATCGACAAGGCCACCGACGACCTCACCATCTCCGTCACCAACGATCCGCAAGCGCAGATCGTCATGATGGACGGCGAGGACGTGACCGAGGAGATCCGGACCGACGCGGTGACGCGTGCAGTGTCTGCGGTGTCGGCGGTACCCGCAGTACGCACGCGGCTGGTCCAGGCACAACGCGACCTCGCGCAGAGTGGGCTCAGCGTCCTGGAAGGCCGCGACATCGGCACCGTGGTGTTTCCGGACGCCACGCTGAAGATCTTTCTCACGGCGTCGCCGGAGGCGCGGGCGCAGCGCCGACATGATCAGAACACCGCTGCGGGAATGAAAAGCGACTACCAAACGGTTCTGGACGACGTGATCCGTCGGGATCATCTGGATTCCACACGAGCGACGTCGCCGTTGCGGCCCGCGGAGGATGCGGTCCGGGTCGACACCACCGATCTGGGCATCGAAGAGGTTATCGCCAAGCTGGTCGAGTTGGCGCGTAACCGGATTGAGGTAAAAGCATGAGCGACACTTTTGATGGGGCCGCGCCGTCGTCTGACGGCATATGGACAGACGAAGCCGAATGGGACCTGAGTGAGTTCGCCGATGTGGACGTCGACGGCGCCCCACTTGCCGTTCCGACCGTCGCCATCGTCGGACGCCCCAACGTGGGTAAGTCTTCACTCGTCAACCGCATCCTCGGTCGCCGCGAGGCGGTTGTGGAGGATGTGCCCGGGGTGACACGCGACCGGGTGTCGTACGACGCCTCCTGGGCCGGTCGACGGTTCATGGTGCAGGACACCGGCGGTTGGGAACCGGACGCCAAAGGGATGGCGCAGTCGGTGGCCCGCCAGGCCGAGGTCGCGATGAAGACGGCCGACGCGATCGTTCTCGTCGTGGATGCCACGGTCGGTGCCACCAGCACCGACGAAGCGGTTGCCAAGGTGCTGCGCCGGTCGAAGACCCCAGTGCTGCTGGCAGCCAACAAGGTTGATGACGAACGCCTCGAATCGGAAGCCGCGTCGTTGTGGTCGCTGGGTCTGGGGGAGCCGTTCACGGTGTCCGCAGCTCACGGCCGTGGCACCGGGGATCTGCTCGACCGGATCCTGGAAGCGTTGCCCGAGACCCCTAGAGAATCCGTTCTCACGGGTGGTCCGCGCCGAGTTGCGTTGGTGGGCAAGCCCAATGTGGGCAAGAGCTCACTGATGAACAAACTGACCGGGGAAGATCGGGCGGTTGTCGACAACGTTGCCGGAACCACCGTCGACCCGGTCGACGAGTTGGTCGAGCTGGGCGGCAAGATCTGGAACTTCGTCGACACTGCCGGCCTGCGCAAAAAGGTGCAGCAGTCGAGCGGACACGAGTTCTACGCCTCGCTGCGTACCCGTTCGGCCATCGAGGCAGCAGAAGTCGCCGTATTGCTCATCGACGCGTCCGAACCGATCACCGAGCAAGACCAGCGGGTGCTCACGATGATCATCGAGGCCGGCCGTGCTCTGGTGATCGCCTTCAACAAGTGGGACCTCGTCGACGAGGATCGCCGGACCCAGTTGGAGAAGGAGATCGACCGCGACCTGTCGCGCGTGCCCTGGGCACGGACGGTCAACATCTCCGCGCACACGGGACGCGCCGTTCAGAAGCTCGTGCCGGCGCTCGAGACCGCGCTGGAGTCGTGGGACAAGCGAGTATCCACCGGGCAGCTCAACACGTGGCTCAAGGCCGTGATCGCCGAGACACCTCCGCCCATGCGCGGAGGCCGGCTCCCCAGGGTCATGTTCGCCACTCAGGCCGCCACCAGGCCGCCGACGTTCGTGTTCTTCACCACGGGGTTCCTGGAGGCCGGTTATCGCCGGTTCCTGGAGCGCAAGCTGCGTGAAGCCTTCAACTTCGACGGGTCACCTGTCCGGGTGAACGTGCGCGTCCGCGAGAAGCGAGAGCGCAAGAAGTAGCTGACGGGCGGCACTCCGGGAACCGATTGGCATCGGAGGCCGCCCGTCAGATAGTCTTTCTGACGCTGCTCCTCACGGATCAGCAACGGGCTGTGGCGCAGTTTGGTAGCGCACTTGACTGGGGGTCAAGTGGTCGCAGGTTCAAATCCTGTCAGCCCGACAGTGATGGCAAGGGTCAAGGCGGTTCCGGAGAAATCCGGGACCGCCTTTTCAATTCTCGGGCTCGGCCCAGATCTCCTCGAACGAGACGGCACGACCCAGGATCTGCTCCGCAGCACGATGCCCTGACTTCAGCGCGCCGGTCACCGTCGAGGGATCGTCGGTCCAGGTTGCCTCGCCCGCCAGGTGCAGCACATCGTCGATCGGGATGGCCAGATCGTCGTGATCGAGGCGGTCCGAGCCCACTGACATGTAGGAGTACGAACCCCGCGAGTACGGGTCGTCCTGCCATCGAGTGACGTGTACCCGTTCGGGTTCGGCGACGCGGTCCCCGTACAGCTTTCGGAGAGCATCGAGGACGGAGTCGGCGATCTGCGCGTCCGACCATTCGCGAGTTTCTCGCGCACACGGGCCGGCGGCAAATGTGAGGAGGGTCGGAGAACCCGCCGTCGAGCTCACGTCGTACCAGGAATGCCACCAGCGGCCGGCTTCCCCTTGTTGGCGTATCGCGTAGACGTCCTCATCCCAGAACCTGTGTGGGAACTGCAAAAACACCTTCTCGAAGGCGTTCATCCCGAGCCTGGCCAGAGCCTCTCCGTGTGCCTCGGGTAGCGGGGGATCAAAGACGAACTCCGGCGACTTCAGCACACCGAGCGGCACCGTGACCACCACCCGGTCGGCAGAGAATCGACCGCGGCCGGTGTCGACGGAGGCACCGGCCTGCCCCCACTGCACTCGCGTGACCTCGTGCTCGAGTCGAACGTCGAGTCCCTCGGCAAGGCGGGTGGCGAGTACGTCATATCCGTCGGGAAAGACGACTTCCGCTCCCTCGATCGCATCGTCGTCGAGCCCATGTGCATCGAGGTCGTCGAGCCACACACCGAGTTGTTCCTCGGTCCGATGCCGCATGAACTCGCGGACGCGCATCGAGCGTTGGCCGCTCCAATCGAGTTGCGCCAGAGCGGCTTCAACTGCCCTGCCGTATGACGTACCCGGCTCCGAAGCGGCGACGGTGAGTCTGAACTGTTCGTCGAACCGATGGATGTCCGACACAAAACGCTCCGTGTCCTCGGCATTCATTCGGGTTCCGGCGGGGGAGTAGTAGGCGATCGGCCGTCCGCCCGGTTGAAAGCTGCCCACGGTGAACTCGACGGTGCGCATGCCGAATGCGTCGACTGCGTCGGCAACCGGGTTGTTGTCGACCCCGTGTATCCACGATGCGCCGTAGTCGATGACGTCGCCGTCGGCACGCGACGTCCAGACGCGTCCGCCCACCCGATCGCGAGCTTCCAGGATCACCACGCGCCTACCCTCTCCCGAGAGGATTCGTGCGGCGGTCAGTCCGGCTATCCCGGCACCGACGACCAGCGTGTCAAAGTCTGTCACTGCATATTCCGATCTATCGCAATGTGGATCCGGAGGTCACGACTGTTCCTTCGAACACCACCACGTCGTGCGTCCGCCCACGGTGCCCCGCGACATCGGTGCACCGCATCGAGGGCACACGGCGCCGGACTTGCGATAGGGGATGATCTCTCCGGTGTGTACACCGCCCTTCCTGATCGCGGATCGGATGGCGCGGCGCAGGACGACACGTAGCTCGTCGAGTTCGTCGGTTGTGAGGGTTTTGCAGCGCCGCGCGGGTGATTGCCCGCTCTGCCACAGGACTTCATCGGCGAGGAGATTGCCGACGCCGGCGATCGCGGCCTGATCGAGCAGCCGTGCCTTGAGAGGTGCTCCGCTGGAACCGATCCGGTGACGAAAATCCTCCCGCGAGATCTCAGCGGCATCAGGCCCGAGCGCGTCGATGTCCGGCTCGAGGCGAACCCTGCCGAGGCGGCGTTTGTCGAAGAGCCTGAGTTGACCTCCGTCTTCGAACGTCATGGCGAAGCGCGTCCATTCAGGCTTGTCGGTGTCGCGTTCACCGACGTGCGGGTCCCCGCCGCCGTACCGCGACGTCTGGTCGCCGTCGGGTGCGGTGACGATGATTCGCCCGCCCATGCCGAGGTGAATACCAAGCGTCGGACCAGTGGAGCCGTCGGCGATCGTCGTCTCACACCACATGGCCTTGCCCCGGCGACGAGCATCGGTCAGCTTGCCGCCCTTCAGTGCACCCGCGATCTCGCCCGGCCGATGCGGACGGCACTCGAACGTGTCGGTGTCGTCGATGTCGACAATGACGCGATTCAGCGCCTTCTCGACGACCTGTCTCGCGTTTTCGACCTCTGGCAGTTCCGGCACCTGTTCGGTCTACCCTTCCGGCGCGATCTGCTCAAGTGCTCAAGTCCTGCCATGTGCCTCATCGCGGCTGCGCCGGTGGTCGCTACGCGTCGCCCCCCCGGGTCGAGCTATGCGTCCTGGTCCGGCAGCGGTCCGGCGTTGGCGATCTTCTTGGCATCCTCGACTGTCACGGTGAATGCGCTGTCGGGGTCATTCCAGAGGCGTTGAGTCGCCCTGGCGTGAGCGCGTACCGCCGGATTGCCGCTCTCGCTTGCGGTCTCGAGGATGCCGGGAACTGTGTCGCCGAGTTCGATCAGCGCCCGGCTGAGACTCCGTTGGGTTTCACGGTCGCCGCGACCGAGTTCCGTTGCCAGCTCAAGCGCCACGGTGTGTTCGTGCCCGTCGGGAACCAGGACAACAACGGCACGCCACGCCGCTCGGGCCACCTCGTCGTCGGCATCGTGCACGAGCTCGAGGGGTATGTCAGCCCATGTCGCGCGATCGCCGATCTTCGACAAGGTGTGCAAGGCCTGACTGCGGGCCTGCGCCGTCGTGGAATGTAGCTCGGCCAGCAGGAGCGGGACGACGATCTCTGCAGGATGGCGGGTCAGTGCCCACGTCAGCATGTCCCGGACGTAGAAGTCCGACTCGAACGCGCAACACTCCACCAGGACGCTGACAAACTCAGCGTGCGGCTCGGTGCCCGCTGCGAGCGCCGTGCGCAAGCGAGTCGACGAGTCAGCGTCATGCAACGCGTGCATCAGACGCCGGGTCTGATCATTCTGATGTGGCCGGTCGATGGGACTCACCTCCTGGAAGTGATTCACAGCCTCTCATCCGATGTGGGCCTGACGCCACGGGATAAGACCGAGCCGTGCGGGCACGCCGGTTCGGCGCCCTACGAGTGCTGGAGCGCGTTACTGTCCTTGAAAGTGCTGACTCGGTGAGGAGCCGCGACATGGCGCGACACGGTCAGGACAAGGCGGATGTGGCAGCTGTCGTTGCAGACACCTCGCAGGGGCCGATCGAGTACACCGATACAGGCGCCGGCCCGCCAGTGCTGTTTCTGCACGGATCGCCTGGCGGCTGCGATCAAGGTGCCCTCATGAGCAGGTTCCTGGCAGTTCATCATCGAATCGTCGCCATCTCGCGGCCCGGGTATCTGAACACT
Organism: Williamsia sp. DF01-3; assembly: GCF_023051145.1. NCBI lineage: Bacteria > Bacillati > Actinomycetota > Actinomycetes > Mycobacteriales > Nocardiaceae > Williamsia > Williamsia sp. DF01-3. Next base: position 3,393,323 of record NZ_JALKFS010000005.1, on the reverse strand, counting down.
CCACTGGCAGAACGCAATCGGACTCCGTCAGCGCAAGCGGACCAGGTGGCCGAGCTCATGTCGACATTGGGTATCGACCGATTCGGTGTCATGTGCTGGTCGGGCGGCGGGCCGGTCAGCTATGAGCTGGCGGCCGCCCATCCTGGCCGTGTGGCAGCCGTCGCGGTCATCGCCGGCGTCAGTACGACGTTCAATCCTGCTCGAACGTTACGCGGCCGGCTCGAGATGGGCGAGGAGAGAATGCTTTTCACCCGGCTCGGTACGTGGTTCGCGAACGCTCTCGTCGACAAGGCGGCCGCCACCGCGATCTCGACGCTGGTTGCCGGCGAAGGTGACATGACTCGCTCGCAAGCGATACAGCTGACTGCTCAGATCATGTCGGACCCCGGGCAGCGGCAATTTGCGACAGAACTGTTCAGCACGGTGACCGGGAACCGGAAAGCGGGATTCAACAACGACTTCGAGCAGTTTCGCACACTCGATCTACCCTTGGACGCCATCACCGCACCAGTGCTGCTGGTGCATGCCCGAACCGATGCGGATGTCCCGTTCGAACAATCCGTTCGCGCAACCGATTCGCTGCCCAACAGTCGATTGATGACAATCGACGTGGGGAGCCACCTCTCCGCGTGGCTGGGCCCGGATGCAGGTGCGGTGCAGACCGCAGTTGTCCGTCACTTCCGTCTGCACCTCCCGTGGTGATCGTGGGCCCCAACCGTCGTTTGCCTATGCTCATCTGCAGTTGCGACTGGTTGACCTTGAACTGATTTCGCGATCGCGAGCGCTGTAGGGGCGCCACTCAGCGATTGCATATCCTCCGCTCTCCCGACGAACAAAAGACAGATAGTTAATTTGTTGCGCCCCTGCAACAATGTCCCTTAAGATCACTTTTGCGCTCCCAGCCGGGAGGAATTTCTCGAACTCTGGGGTTCCGAGTTCGATCGCAAGGAATGCATGGCGTTGTTGACGCACGGTCAGTCGTGGAGTGCATGTGTGGAGGTCGATCGGCTCCGATCGCGAGTTATTCACCTGTCCGCTTGCGTGAGACGGCGTCGGGTCAGCGGAGGCATGTGCCGGTCAGTCGGCCTCGCATATCTCCCGGACAGATTGACCGCACCGATGCGCGTGGGTGCCGATCGTGTGGTGCCGGTTCTTGCCGACTGGGGAATCGCAAGAGCACGCGAGCGGCGGGTGTGTAGTGACAGGTGATTTCTCAACTAGGTAGGGGGAGAGGTTGTCTGAGGCACGTGGGCTGAGGAACGAGGTGGAGAGAACATCCTCAGCGATCCGTCGAGGGGTCGGGTCGTTGAGGCGAGCACGGAGGTGGCCGGTGGACAACAACGCCGGCAACCGTGATGGTCGCGGAGAACCCGTGATCGTGCATGCTCGGGTCATCGACACGACCATGTCCTCCGCTCAGTGGTCGAGCTTCCTGCGCAGTCGTCTGGCGCTTGTTCAGACAGGAGAAGTGGTCGCCGAGGTGCACACTGCACGAGCGGGCACTGCGTATCTGGTGTTCACCTCGGGACCGAGTGGAACGAGATCCGCTGTCGAGATGGCCGCTGCCGCGATCACCTCCGATCCGCATCGATTCGGCTTGCTCTCCGCTGCCCCCACGCGACGACTGCAGGACTCGCCGCTGTGGTCCGTGCGGTACTGAGATTCGACGGGACATGTCCTCGACTGGGTGCGTCGCCAGGGTGTGACCACGCGATGCGGCCATACCTCCCGTTCCCGGCCCGACACACCGACCATCGAGATCGGACTCGGCTGATCGTTGGGTAGGGTTCTGCGAGTGAATTCGAGCCAACCCGTGAAGTCCGTGAACACCCGCATCGCCGAAGAACTGGCGGTCCGGGAAGCGCAGGTGGCGGCCGCTGTCCGGCTGCTCGACGAAGGCTCTACGGTGCCGTTCATCGCTCGCTATCGCAAAGAGGTGACCGGCAGCCTGGATGACGCCCAGCTGCGCACGCTCGAGGAGCGCCTACGCTACTTGCGCGAACTGGACGAGCGTCGGGCCGCGGTGTTGTCGTCCATCGCCGAGCAGGGCAAGCTCACCGATGAGTTGAAGGCTGCGCTCAATGCCGCCGAGACCAAGTCCCGTGTCGAAGACATCTACCTCCCGTACAAGCCCAAGCGTCGGACGAAGGCGCAGATAGCGCGGGAGAACGGGCTCGAACCACTCGCGGATCGACTGGTCTCCGACCCGGGCGTTGTGCCCGAGGATGTTGCCGCCGGGTATGTCTCAGAGACTGTCGCCGACGTCGCGGCTGCTCTCGAGGGCGCCCGTCACATCCTCACCGAGCGCATCTCAGAGGATGCCGAACTCGTGGGGACGATTCGCGAAAAATTCTGGGCCGAGGGATCGCTACGCACCACGGCGAGAACTCAGGAGGTGGCGAAAAGTGCTGCCGCGCAGAAGTTCCGGGACTACTTCGACTTCTCTGAGCCGCTGGACAAGGTGCCTTCTCACCGCGTGCTCGCTGTGATGCGCGGCGAGAAGGAAGAGGCGCTGTCACTCACCCTCGACGGTGGGGACGACGAGAGCTATCAGGCGCTCGCCGCGGCGGCCCTGGGCGTCGACACAGCCAACACCGGCCCGGCGACCCAGTGGCTGCTGAGCACAGCGCGGTTGGCGTGGCGCACCAAGTTGATGATCACCGCAATGGTCGACGCGCGTGTGCGTCTGCGTGCACGAGCCGAAGAAGACGCCGTCGCGGTGTTCGCCCGGAATCTCGGCGACCTGCTGCTCGCCGCACCGGCCGGGGCACGGACGACGTTGGGACTTGATCCAGGTTTCCGTACCGGCGTGAAGGTCGCGGTGGTCGACGGAACAGGCAAGGTTCTCGACACCTGCGCGATCTACCCGCACCAACCCCAGAAACAGTGGGATGTCGCCAAGGCGACACTCGCGGCATTGGTCGCACGACACAAAGTGGAACTGATCGCAGTGGGCAACGGCACCGCCTCACGAGAAACAGATGCCCTCGCCGCCGAATTGATCACCGATATCCGGGCTTCGGGAGCTGACGCCCCGGCCAAGGCGATGGTGAGCGAGGCGGGCGCCTCGGTGTATTCCGCCTCCGAATACGCCTCACATGAACTGCCGGACATGGATGTATCGCTGCGAGGTGCAGTATCGATCGCCCGGCGACTGCAAGACCCACTGGCCGAACTGGTCAAGATCGAACCGAAGTCGATCGGCGTCGGCCAGTACCAGCACGACGTCACGCCGGGGACGCTCGCGCGCAGCCTCAATGCGGTGGTGGAAGACGCCGTGAACGCAGTCGGCGTTGATCTGAACACCGCATCCGTGCCGTTGCTCTCGCGCGTTTCCGGGGTGACGACAACGCTGGCAGAGGCAATCGTCGCTCACCGCGACACCACCGGGCCATTTCGTAGTCGTAAGTCGTTGCTGAAGGTTCCACGTCTGGGCCCCAAGGCTTTTGAGCAGTGTGCCGGGTTCCTTCGAATCCGCGACGGCGACGACCCTCTCGATGCGTCGGGTGTCCACCCCGAGGCTTACCCGGTGGTCCGGAGCATCCTGGACCGATCAGGTGTGACCTTGGCCGAACTCATCGGCAACGAGCGGACCCTCCGATCGATCCGGCCGGCCGACTTCGCCGACGAACGATTCGGGATACCGACGATCTCGGACATTCTCGCCGAGCTCGAGAAGCCCGGCCGCGACCCGCGACCGGCATTCACCACTGCGACGTTTGCCGCGGGGGTCGAGAAGGTTGCCGACCTCAAACCGGGAATGGTCCTCGAAGGTGTGGTGACCAACGTCGCCGCGTTCGGGGCTTTCGTCGACGTCGGCGTGCACCAGGACGGATTGGTGCATGTGTCGGCGATGGCCAACCGGTTCGTCTCCGATCCGCACGAGGTCGTGAAGTCGGGACAGGTGGTGAGGGTGAAGGTGTTGGAGGTCGACGTCGAACGCCAGCGGATCGGACTGACACTCCGACTCGACGACGACACGCCTCGTTCCGGCGGTACGTCCGACAATCGGCCGGCTGGGCAGGGGCAACGACGGCCCAAGAACGCCGGACAGCCGAGAAAGCCGAAGCGCGACAACACAACCGGAAAGCCAGCGGCGGCGCCGTCGAACGGTTCACTGGCACAGGCTCTGCGAGACGCAGGTTTCGGACGGTAGGAAACCACCGCTTGGGCGACGGCTCCTTCACGAGGCCACATACGGTTGGGGACGGAACACCGCGTGGACGATCTGAGTCAGGAGCCCGAATGAGCGAACGCACGCCCAGCCAGTGGGAGAAGATCATCGAGGCCGATCCGGCGCACTCCACCCGTTATGTTGAGCGGTTTCGCGCGATGGCGGCCCGCGGCCAGGACATCGTCGGAGAGGCGCGGCTGATCGATGCGATGCTGGTCCGCGGTAGTCGTGTTCTCGACGCCGGCTGCGGCCCGGGCCGGGTGGGCGGCCACCTCCACGACGCCGGTCACGAGGTCGTCGGCGTCGATGTGGACCCTGTCCTCATCGACGCTGCCGAGCACGATCATCCAGGCCCGACCTGGCTCGTCGGCGACCTCGCCGACCTTGATCTGCCGGCCCGAGGGGTGACAGCTGGCTTCGACGTCATCGTTTGTGCGGGCAATGTGGTGACCTTTGTTGCGCCATCCACCCGCCGCGACGTCCTCGCCGGTTTCGCCCGGCACGTCGCACCGGACGGCCGGGTCGTCGTCGGGTTCGGTGCAGGCCGCGACTACCCGTTTGCTGATTTCCTTGATGACGCAACCAGCAGCGGACTCTCGGTGGACGTTCTCTTGTCCACCTGGGATCTGCGTCCGTTCACGGACGACTCCGACTTCTTGGTTGCCGTGTTCTCACTCGCGGGCTGACGGGCACAAACCTCGGGAGATTCCGGTGACACTTGTAGTCGACACAAAGGTCCACGTGCTGCGAGATCATCCGCTCGCAGCGGGTGGCAGTCTGCCGCCACTGGATGCGCCGCCCTATGCACCCGGCGCGATCGACATGGCCGGACGACACGTTCGTTCTCGAGGGCCATCGGTTCTCGTCGGGGCTGCCGTCGGGTGTCTCGTCGGCGCGATGACCAGCCTCGGGGCCGGAGCAGGCACCTCGGCGGGCGCGGCGACAGGGTTACTGGTGAGCGAAATCAGAGTTCACGAGGTCGGCGACGCCCCCAGCGCCCGTGCGCGCGTCCAGGATTCCGGCCCAACCGAACACGTACGTGTCATGGAATACAACGTGCATGGCGGCATGGGCGGGCCTGGTCAATTCCTCGCCACGCCTGGTCGTCTGGACCACCTCGCCGCCACCATCCGGCGCGAGCGCCCGGATATCGTGCTCCTGCAGGAGTTGGACCACTTCGCGACCCGGTCGAACTACACCGACACGTTGAAGCAGTTGGCTCAGCGATTGGCACCGACGGGCGCCGTGATGACTCCGGCGATCGAGAAGGTGAACGGCCGTCGTGAGGGGACCGGGATCCTCACCTTCAGTGGTTTCGACATCACCGATGCTCGAGGACTTCGGATCGGGGATGCGATGGGGGACACCGCTCTCCGCCGTTTCCGGGCAGCGTCTGACGCGTACGCGGGGATGGTGAGTGGAAGAGTTCACCGGTCGTGGGTGCCGTTCGGAGGAGTGATCGAGTACCAACCGCGGGTGGCCACGGACGCGTTGGTGCGAACCCCTTCGGGGCGCGAGATCCGCGTGCTCTCAGGACATTTCAGCCCGCCTCATCACGGTATCGATGAGCAGCGGCGTCAGGTCGACCCGATCGCCGCAGCGGCCGGCACCTGGTCGGGGCCCACCATCATGGGCGCCGACTTCAATGTGCGAGACGGATCGCCGGAGTTTCAGCGTGAGCACCAGATCTTTGCGTCGGTCGGCCTGGTCGAGGCCACGGCAGGTGCACCCGCGAACAGCGACCGAATCTATGCCTCGGCGCATTTCGGCCGAACCGACGCTCGCAAGGTGCTGCCGTCGTCTGGCGAAGTGCAGGCCAGTGACCACGCGCCGGTGGTGGTCGATCTTTTGCTCGAAGCCGGTCATTCTGGGTTTGAACGCGGTGATGCCCCGCCCGGCGTACCGGACGGGGCATCGACGCCGCGGCCTAGCTGACCAACAGATCCAGTTGGTCGTCGGTGACCTGCACGGAGACCTTGCCACCGTCGAGGAGCACCTCGTCCAACAGCAGGTCTGCAATCCGGTCATCAACTGCACGCTGAATCGAACGACGCAGTGGTCGTGCGCCGAACTCGGGCTGGTGCCCGTGCTCTGCGATCCAGTCGACAGCAGCATCAGAGAACTCGATGTCGATCCCCTTGGCGCCCAACCGCTTGCGGCTGTCGGCCAGGAGCAGGTCGGTGATCTTGTGCAGCTGCTCGGTGTCGAGCTTGCGGAAGACCACGATTTCGTCGATCCGGTTGAGGAACTCCGGTCGCATCGACTCCCGCAGTCGGGCCATCACTCGCTCACGCACCGGCCGTTCCGCGGCTTCGGCGTCACCGGAGTTGAACCCGAGTCCACCGGACTTGCTGGAGATGATGTCCGATCCCAGGTTGCTGGTCATGATCAGCACGGTGTTCTTGAAGTCGACGGTGCGACCCTGCCCGTCGGTGAGACGACCGTCGTCGAGCACCTGCAGCAGCGTGTTGAACACGTCCGGGTGCGCCTTCTCGATCTCGTCGAGAAGGATCACCGAATACGGGTTCCGGCGGACCTGTTCGGTGAGCTGCCCCGCCTCGCCGTACCCGACGTATCCGGGGGAGCCCCGATCAGGCGGCTGACCGTGTGACGTTCTCCGAACTCGCTCATGTCGAGTCGGAGCATCTTCTTCTCGTCGCCGAAGAGCGAGGCTGCCAGCGCCTTTGCCAATTCGGTCTTTCCCACGCCTGTCGGTCCGAGGAACAAGAAACTGCCCACGGGCCGATCCGGATCGCTCATCCCGGTACGGCTCCGGCGAACCGCACGCGCGATGGCCTTCACCGCATCCTCTTGGCCGACAACACGCTGATGTAGCTCATCCTCGAGGCGGCGTAGACGCTCCCGTTCCTGCTCGGTCATCTGGCTTGCCGGGATACCGGTGGCGCGGGCGACCACTTCGGCGATGTGTTCGGCGGTCACCTCAGGTGTTTCGCCTGCCTCGGACGGCCCGCCCGACAGACGTGCCTGGAGCCGGGCGGTCTCGTCACGCAATGCGGAGGCCTTTTCGTAGTCCTCCGCCGCGACGGCCTGCTCTTTGGCGGTCTCGAGTTGGGTCATTTGCTTCTGGATCGCCTCCACGTCGGTGGTCGGTGAAGCGAGTTGCATCCGCGCACCGGCTTGGTCGATCAGATCGATCGCCTTGTCCGGCAAGAACCTGTCGCCGATGTAGCGGGCGGACAGCTCGACAGCTGCACGGATCGCCTCATCGGAGTATCGGATTCCGTGGTGTTCCTCGTACCGCCCGCGTAGTCCATCGAGGATTGCCACCGCGTCCTCGACGCTGGGTTCGGGCACCGTCACCGGTTGGAATCGACGCTCGAGAGCGGGATCTTTCTCGATGTTCTTCCGGTACTCGTCGAGCGTCGTGGCACCGACGATGTGCAGTTCACCGCGAGCGAGCTTGGGCTTGAGGATGTTTCCGGCATCCATCGACCCCTCGGCTCCGGCACCGGCACCTGCGATGGTGTGCACCTCGTCGATGAAGACGATGAGTTCGTCCTTGTTCGCGGCGATCTCGTCGATCACCTTTGTCAACCGTTCTTCGAAGTCGCCGCGGTATCGGGTCCCCGAGACCATGCTCGACAGGTCGAGCTGCACGATGCGTTTGCCTGCGAGACGATCGGGCACGTCGCCGTCGACGATCCGTTGAGCGAGCCCTTCGACGATGGCGGTCTTGCCGACACCGGCCTCGCCTACCAGCACCGGGTTGTTTTTCGTGCGTCGCGACAGGATCTCGATGGTCTGTTCGATCTCGTCTGCACGGCCGATGACCGGGTCGACGCCCCCGCCGCGGGCCTTCTCGGTCAGGTCGAACCCGAACTTGTCCAGCGTCGGGGTGGCAGTCGTGGACTCCGCAGCGACCGAGCCGCCCTGAAGTGCGGTCTGCAGGTGTTCGGGTGTGATGCCGGCAGCGGCGAGCAGACGACCCGCAGCCCTGTCATGGTCGGCAGCGAGAGCGAGGAACAGATGTTCTGGATCGATGTACGTCGAGCCCAAGGTCTGGGCGAGTTGGTGAGCCTCGAACACGGCGGTTTTCAGTGCAGCGCTCAGTGAGGTCGTGGTGAAACCAGTGGTCGGCGTCCCCTGAGGAAGACGCTGTTCAATGGTGTCCGCGACCACGGTCGTGTTTGCCCCGGCGCGCTCCATCAGAGTTTTCGTGGGCTCCGTGGCGGTCATGACGCGCAAAACATGTAGAGCGTCGAGTTCTGTGTCGCCGCGGCCGGCGGCGAACCTGGCGGACTCGGCGATGAGGTCTTGGGTGGACCTGCTCATCAGCCGACTGATGTCGATGCGACGCGGGCCCTCGGGGCCGAAGAATGCGGGCATTCGCGGAGCCTCCTAGTTAAGAGTTGAGTGGATCTGACTCAATTAACATGAGTGAGGTTCTATCAATTCCCGGGTGCCGCGGTCAATTCTGTAACTCGGCCTCGCAGGGGCCGGATCGGACGTGTGGTCGCCCCGGCGGGCCGTGACGCGATAGCGTGGGCAGAGAACTTCGAGCGCACATCATGAAGCGAGGACGACGTGGTCGATACGAGCTCCACCTTGGAAGATCTGTCTCGCAAGCACCTGGGCATCGCACGCGACGATGCGCATGGCCGCAGTGCCGACATCCTCGTCCACGACGGTCCGCTACGTCAGACGTTGATGGCGATGGTTGCCGGTACCGAACTCGGCGAACACAATTCGCCGCCGGCGGCGAGCATGCTTGTACTCAGCGGCAGGGTGAAGGTGACCGCGGATGAGGGTGAGGTCGTCCTGAACGTAGGTGAACTTCGTGGGCTCACGCACCATCGGCACAGCGTGACCGCGATCGAGGACTCGGTTTTCATTCTGACCACGGTCACCGGTTACGGCGAACCATCGCGGCGCTGACCCGATCATCTTGACCCCGTCGCCTGCCCAGGGGTAGGCAGTCCGGGGTTGCGGCGCGACGCGCTGACACTTAGCCCTTGCGCTAAGTATCCGTCCGCTGATAGTTTGCCTTATGGCTCAGTATTCAGAGCAATTGAACGGGGTTTTCCAAGCCCTCGCTGATCCCACCCGCAGGGCGGTGATCGGGCGCCTGGGGGAGGGGCCGGCGAGTATCAGCGAGCTCGCCCAGCCATTCGACATGGCCTTGCCCTCCTTCATGAAACACATCCGGCAACTCGAGGACAGTGGCTGGATACGCACGATGAAGGTCGGTCGGGTTCGCACCTGCGTCATCGAGCAACGGCAGTTCGACGTCGCGCAGGATTGGTTGGAAAGCCAGCGCGCCCTGTGGGAACAACGCACCGATCGGCTCGAGAACTTTGTCGTCAATGAAGTAGCGACGCAACAACATCAGGAGACACGCCATGGCAACACAGCCCAACCCTGAGCTCGACCTCGTCATCTCCAGGGTCATCAAGGCTCCGACTGCCGCGGTATGGGATGCCTGGACAAATCCTGCCAATTCGAGAAGTGGTGGGTTCCCCATCCGACGGTATGCAGGGTGCTCGAGATGGACTTACGGCCCGGTGGTTCTTTCCGTACGGAGATCAGCGAAGACGGGGATGGCTTCGAACCACACATCACCGGCTGTTTCCTGGCTGTCGACCCGCGCCGGCGAATTGTGTTCACCGACAGTCTCATAGCCGGGTGGCGCCCATCGGCCGACGCGTTCATGACTGCCATCATCACTGTTGCCGAGCACCCTGAAGGCACTGAATATGAGGCCAGGGCCCTGCACCGTTCCGCTGCGGATCGAGACAGCCACGAGCGCATGGGCTTTCATGACGGTTGGGGAACTGTCACCCGGCAGCTCGCGGATCTGGTCGAAGGCGAGCCCAGCCGATGAAACTGACGCTCATGCAGTTCGTATCTCTCGATGGGGTCTGCCAGGGCCCCGGATCTCCCGACGAAGACACGACTGACGGGTTCACGGGCGGCGGCTGGTTGGTTCCGCACATGGACGAAGAGTTCATCACGATTGCCGCGAGATGGCTCGACCAAGCGGACGGTCTCTTGTTGGGTCGGCGCACATATGAGAACTTCGCGCGTGACTGGCCGGCCATCACCGACCCCGACGATCCATTCACGAAGAACATGAACGGTCTTCCGAAATACGTTGCCTCGCAGACGCTGACTGCTGCCGCCTGGTCCCCGACGACGATCTTGTCCGGTGACGTGGAGGGGCAGGTCGCCGACTTGAAATCCCGGCCGGGTCGTGACCTCCAGATCCATGGCAGTGCCCGGCTCGGGCAGTCGATGCTCGCCGCCGGACTGGTCGATGAGATCCGGTTGGTGATCGCGCCGGTGGTGGTGGGTTCAGGGCGACGGTTGTTCCCTGCCGGGGGAACACCCGCGGGTCTACAACTCATCCGCCATGAGAAGACACCAGGCGGTCTTGCCATCCATGAATACAAGACCGTCGGTGCACCGGTGACGGGCATCTACGAACCGGCGTAGTCGGCGAACGTGTGCCGAAAGGTGTTGTGGTGGGCGCGGAGTCGACTCCGCGCGCCTGACCCTCGCCCACCTGCACCACGTTGCGCGGTGGCGGCGCGCTGTCGAACCCTGAGGACGCAGAACCGGTTCCACTACGATGGCGTTCATGCGATTTGGATTGTTTGTGCCTCAGGGATGGCGTCTGGACCTCGTCGGGATCGACCCCGCCGACCAATGGCCGGTGATGCGTGATTTTGCGGTGCGCGCCGACAACGGTCCGTGGGACTCGGTGTGGGTTTACGACCACTTCCACACGGTTCCGGCTCCCACCGACGAGGCCACCCACGAGGCGTGGACGTTGATGTCGGCGCTCGCAGCGTCCACGTCACGTGTTCGGCTGGGTCAGATGTGCACGGCGATGAGCTACCGAAATCCGGCATATCTTGCGAAGGTGGCCGCCACGACCGATCTCATCTCGGGCGGACGGGTCGAGATGGGGATCGGCGGCGGCTGGTACGAGCACGAGTGGCGGGCCTATGGCTATGGCTTCCCGTCGGCGGGGGAGCGATTGGGCCGGCTCGACGAGGGGGTGCAGATCATGCGGCAAGCGTGGAGCACAGGCTCGGCCTCGCTCGATGGGAAGCACTACCAGGTCGATGGTGCAATCGTCCGTCCACTTCCTCTGCAGGAGGGCGGCATTCCTTTGTGGATCGCGGGTGGGGGCGAGAAGGTCACCCTGAAGATCGCCGCGAAGTACGCGCAGTACACGAACTTCGATGGCAGCCCCGAAGGATTCGTACGAAAGTCCGACATCCTGCGGACGCACTGCGAAGCCGTCGGCTCTGACTTCGACGCGATCGTCCGGTCTGCCAACTACAACGTCGCGATCGGTTCCACCGAGGCCGAGGTGGAACAGCGGTTGAGCACGCTCAAGGATCGACTTACCCCGCACGTTGGCGCGGATGCGGCCGAGGGCGCCCTCGGAGCTTTCCGCGGGCTACCAGGGGTGGGGACCCCTGAGCAGATCATCGAGAAGCTGACGGTTCTCAAGAGCCATGGTCTCTCTTACGGCATCTTCTATTTCCCTGAGGCTGCTTACGATCTTTCGGGAATCGAACTTTTCGAGAAGGAGGTTCTGCCCGCGCTCGCGTGAGAGAGCGTCGTCGAATCACGACTCGTGGACGTCCGTGCCCAGATAGAAGGCCGTGGTTCGCATCTCGGCTGAACGCGCGGCATCCTGTGATGCACCCGCAGCAATATGCGCGTCTGCCCAACGCCGACTGCTCTCGGACATGAACTGCCGGGCGGCATCGGTCTGGGCCCACTCGCTGGTCTCGGCCGGCGCATCGGCCCCGGTCTCGAGGTGCAGCGCGAGACCGAGCAGACCGAGATCCCAGCCGATCCCGACCGCGCCCGGCCCGTACTGCCTCCACCGATCGGGATCGATGTCGCCGGAGTGCTCGATGACAAGTCGCGACTGCTCATCAGCGACTTCTTCGAGCCGGACGGTCAGGTGGGTGATCTCTTCGCCGAACTTCCAGGTGAGGGTGAAGCTCGTCGGCGGATCGCAGGTTTCGACGGTGCCGCTGGCATTCCCTTCGATGTGGTATTCGCCTCCCAGTACCAGGTCGCCAGTGACATTGCCGAACCACCGCGCCAGGCGGTTCGCTGTGGTGCAGGCTTCCCAGAGGTCGGCCACGGTGGTGTTGTACACCTGACTCAGGCGGGCGGACGTGCTGATGGTCGAGCCGTTGTCCTGTGCGGTAACCGCCCTGTCAACACTGTTGAGTTGCTGTGCCGTGTCAGGGAATTGGTTGTCAGTCATGTCAGGTCCTCTCGGTGGGTCGGGTCTTTCGTGCGCGCTTACCGCGGGCGATCTCGGTGTCCAGCGCGGCCAGTCGCGGCGTCCAGAAGCCGCGGAATGCTGCAAGCCATTCATCGACGGCGCGCAGCGGATCGGCCTCTACTGCGTACAGCCGACGCGCCCCATCGGGACGTACGGTCGCGTAACCGTTGTCGCGCAGCACGCGGAGATGCTGGGACACCGCCGGTTGACTGATTCCGAATTCCCTGCCGATCGTCTGCGACAGCTCGCCCGCTGAACGTTCCCCGTCGGCGAGCAGCTCGAGCAGTCTCCTTCTAACTGGGTCGCCGAGGATGTCGAGTGCGTGCACCAGAGCTATATTTCACTGACAACTTATATAAGTCAAGACGCAAATGACCGCGATACCGCCCAAGGAGAAACGACCCGCCGGGCCGCGGCGGGTCGCCGACTCAGGCGGTAAGACTGCAGAATTGTGTTGCGAGCGCAATCACCAATTCGGTGTACACGGGCAATCAGAGGTAAGTTCGGGCGAATACGAGACGTCACCACCCATCAGGCGCTGGACCGCCTCCCCGACGAAGAGGGCGCAGAACATGGCACGCAAAACCATCGAACAGATCACCGACGACCTCGACGGTTCCGATCTCGACCCGTCGGAGGTGATAGTGGAAACATTCACCGTCAACGGTGTCGAATACTCCCTCGATCTCGGCCCCAAGTCGGCCGAGAAGTTCGACAAAGACATGCAGAAGTGGATTGACAAGGCCACCAAGATCGGTGGCCGTCAGAGGAGGGCCACCGCCAAGCAGGCGCCGGCCACCTCCGAAGTGCGCAGCGACAAGTCGCAACTGGCAGCCATCCGTGAATGGGCGCGCGAGAACGGTTATGAGGTCTCCGACCGCGGCCGTATTCCCAACGCCATCGTGGACGCATTCAACTCGGCTCACAACTGACGCTCGGGTAGTGAGTTCTCTCCGCGCCGGCTCAGGCTTGGTCGCCGCGGCCCGCTCCGTCGAGGTCAGGATGCTGGCCGGCATGACAGGGCGGGAGCAGTCAGAAGCGTTCCGGCTTCTGCGGAGCATGATCGATTCTTTGCGCGACGTGGACGGATGATGTTGTCCGCATTCGCGTAAGCGACCCTTTGCGTAGTGTGAGCGACATTGCCTTCCTCGGTAGGAGCTCAGACATGGCAGACGACGAGAATGTGGTGACAACCACCAGTGGGCCGGTTCGGGGCCTGGACGACGGGATCACCAAGTCGTGGCGGGGTATCCGCTATGCGGCGCCACCCACGGGCGAGCGGCGTTGGCGGGCGCCGGTGTCACCGGAACCTTGGGCCGATGTCGTCGACGCGACCACGTTCGGTCCGGTGGCGCCGCAACCGAACAATCCGGTGATCACGCTCGGACCCGGCGCCGTCAAGGACGAGGACTGCCTGAGCCTCAACGTCTGGTCGGCGTCAGTGGTCACTCCGGACGACCCACGGCCGGTCATGGTCTGGATCCACGGGGGCGCATACATTTTCGGCACGTCGAGTCAGCCGTTGTACGACGGGCGCGCGCTTGTCTCTGATGGCGACGTCGTGTTGGTGACGGTCAATTACAGACTCGGAGCGCTGGGATTTCTGGATCTGTCGGCGTTCAGCACCGATGAGCGCGTTTTCGACACCAACCTCGCGCTGCGAGACGTGATCCTCGCGTTGCAATGGGTTCAAGACAACATTGCCGGCTTCGGGGGAGACCCGGAACGGGTGACCCTTTTCGGGGAATCAGCGGGCGGGGGCATCGTCACGACACTCCTGACCGTACCGGCTGCGTCAGGACTGTTCTCCCGTGCAATCGCGCAGAGCTCGCCGGCGACCTCGGTGTACGACAGCGCAAGGGCAAAACGTGCCGCCGACATCTTTCTCCAGAAGGTCGGGGTCGAACCGGATGAGGTTGCGACACTTTATGACATGCCGGTCGATCGCCTGGTGTCGGCAGGACTCGAACTGTTCAGCGATGTGCCGGCCGCAACACCCGGGACACTGGCGTTCGCACCGGTGGTCGACAAGGATCTGCTGCCTGACTACCCGCTGGCGGCGGCCTGTGCCGGCCGCTCGAACCCAGTTCCTCTGATCATCGGTACCAACAAAGACGAGGCGGCGCTGTTCAAGTGGATGAAGTCGCCGTTGATGCCGATCACCCCGGATGCGATTCGCGCCATGTTCGCCGAGATCGCGGCAGAGCAGCCGGAGCTCAAACTGCCCAGTGAAGCCGAGATCGGTTCGGCCTACTCGGGTTTGAAGATGAAGGCAGCCGGGCTCGCTGTCGCCCGCGACGTCGGTTTTCGGATGCCGACCATCTGGCTCGCCGAAGCGCACAGTGCCGTCGCGCCGGTGTATCTCTACCGGTTCGACTGGGCCACGCCGATGCTGCGGGCCTTGCGGGTCGGGGCCACACATGCCACCGAATTGCCGTATGTCTGGGGCAACCTGGTGGCCGGCCGCAAGGACATCACGTTCAAACTCGGTGGCCTGAAAGTGGGGAAGGCGCTCTCAGCCCGTCTCCAGAATCGATGGGTGAACTTCGCCGTGGACGGTCATCCCGGCGGACTACCGGGTGACCCGGAATGGCCTCCCTACGTACCGGATCAGCGTGCGACCCTGGTGATCGACAGGCAAGACAAAGTGGTCGATGACCTCGACCGGGATCTGCGTGCGGCGTGGGGTACCGAGGTGCTCAACTTCCTCTAACCGGCATCACCGGCGGCATCGACGAGGACTTCGAGATACTTGGCCACACCGTCGTCGTCGTTGGTCGCCAGGATGTGATCGGCTGCTGCGAGGGCATCGGGTGAGCCGTTCGCCGGACACAACGCCAGGCCGGCCCATTCGAGCATCGGCAGATCGTTGATCGCGTCTCCACAGGCCGCGACCTCGGTCGGATCGATGTCCCACGCGTCACACAGTCGGGCGAGTCCACTCGCCTTGGAGACGCCTTCGGCGGCCATCTCCACGTAGGGCGCGCCGGAATGGGTCGGGGTCACGCCAGGTATCCCGGCCTGCGCCACTCGCCGGAAGAGGTCGACGCTCGGGATATGAGCATGGCGCGCAACGACTTTGACAATCGGTTCGTCGTCCAACGAGGCCGTGTCGCTCATCTCCATGGTCAGCGGATCACGATGGTGGTCGGCGTAGACACAGAGCGCGGCGTAGGCCGGGTCGGCGATGAAACGAGTCGGGCCGACCACGGAGAACACGGTGCCGGGAAAGAGGGTCCGCACCTGTTCGATTGCCGTACCGGCGACGTCCGGGGCCATCGCCTGCACGTCGAAGATGGTGGCCTCGCCATCGGTGAGGTCGATCAACACGGCGCCGTTCGCAGCAACGGCATAACCGCGAAACCCGCTGCCGACAGCAAGGTTGTGAACCGAATGTTGCGCTCTAGCAGTGGCCCATACCACTCGGATACCTGCTGTGGCAGCGGCGGCCATGGCCGCCGCCGACCGTTCACTGATCGTTCGTCGAGACGTCAGCAAAGTGCCGTCGAGGTCGGTTGCCAGCAGCCGGATACTCACACGAGCATGATGCCAAGCGGTGGTGCGGCCCGTTGCACGAGATAGCGGTTCAGGCGGTTGGCCAGGTCGCGCCCCGGTGCTGCGGCCGATTCGAATGGAGCATCTCCGATTCCGTTTCGCGGTGCGGGCCCGCTGCCCGCTGTAACGTCTGCGCTGGAGGCCCGCCATGATCCTGGAGTACATCCGCTACCGCATCGACGAATCATCAGCTGCCGAATTCGAGGCTGCGTACGCCCGCGCCGCCGACGCCCTGCACAAGTCCGAGCACTGCGTCGACTTCGAGTTGTCGCGAGCAGTCGAAAAGCCCGACCACTACATCCTGCGCATCACGTGGGACTCCCTGGATGGACATTTGACAGGCTTTCGAGGCAGTGAACTGTTCCGGTCGTTCTTCGCCGAGATCAAGAACTACGTGGGCGCCATCGACGAGATGCAGCACTACGAACTGACCAGCGTCACCGGTACCGGCTCGGGCGCCGACGTCCCGCCCACCCTGTTCGAATGGGCGGGCGGCGCAGAAGCGTTCGACAAGCTTTTCACTCGTTTCTACGAACTGGTCCCGCAAGACGAGTTGTTGGCACCGATGTTCGCCGGGATGGATGCGCGTCACGCGCAACATGTCGCCTCGTGGGTGGGCGAGGTATTCGGTGGCCCTGCCGAATACACCGCGCATGGCGGCGGCTACGAGAACATGCTCGCCCATCACGTCGGTAAGGCCATCACGCCCACGCAACGCCGGCGCTGGGTGGACCTACTGCTCGATGCAGCGGACGAAGTGGGTCTGCCCGACGACCCGGAGTTCAGGTCGGCCTTTGTCGCCTACCTCGAGTGGGGCACCCGCATCGCGGTGGAGAACTCCCAACCCGGAGCCACCCCGATGCCCCATGCCCCGGTGCCACGTTGGGGCTGGGGTATGGCCCCTCCCTGGCAAGGTTGAACGGTCCTGTCCGAAGCAATCGATACCGTTGACGGATGCACCTCGATGACGTCGTGACCACCAGCGCGGCGGTCGCCGCAACCCGTTCGCGGAAAGCGAAGACCCTCGCCATCGCAGATCTGTTGCGCGGCGCCGCACCGCAGGACGTACGCGCTGTGGTCGCCTGGCTGTCAGGCGAGACGCTGCAGGGCCGACTCGGTATCGGTTGGCGCACGCTCTCGGGGGCCCGGGCACACGCGGCCGCAAGTCCGACGTGGACGGTGGCAGAGGTCGACAGCCTGCTCGACGAGCTGGCCGTGACCTCCGGTGCCGGCTCGGTCAAGCTTCGAAAGGAGTTGTTGGGCAGCCTGTTCGAAAGGGCGACATCAGGTGAACAGGACTTCCTCATCCGACTGCTCACCGGAGAGGTACGCCAGGGAGCGCTGGAAGGCGTGATGACCGAGGCGATCGCTACGGCCTCTGATCTGCCGGTTGACGTGGTGAGGCGGGCGTTCATGCTGTCGGGCAGCCTTGCCGAGACCGCGGCCGCGGCAATGGGTGGCGGCGCAGCTGCCCTTCAGTCTTTCGGTTTGGAGGTCGGCCGGCCGGTGCGGCCGATGCTTGCTTCGCCCGCGAAGTCGCTCGGCGAGGCGCATTCGGCGCTAGGTGGGAACGTGAGCGTGGAGTACAAGCTCGATGGTGCTCGAATCCAGGTGCATCGCAACGGCGATGAGGTGGCGATCTTCACGCGAACACTCAACGACATCACCGAACGGGTACCCGAGCTCGTGCAGTTGGTGCGTGACCTACCGTGTGAGTCGGTGGTTCTGGACGGGGAGACACTGGCGCTCGCCGACTCGGGCCGACCCCGGCCGTTTCAGGAGACGATGAGCAGGTTCGGCGCCAGTTCGCAGCGCGATTTGTTGCTGCAGCCATATTTCTTCGACTGCCTGCATCTCGACGGTGAAGACCTGCTCGACCGGCCATTGTCCGATCGGATAGGTGTACTCGATCGCCTTGCGCCCCAGCATCGGATTCCGGCGCTACGATCTCCGACTGTCGAGGAGACCGAGGCCCATCTCGATGCTGCGCTCGCCGCCGGTCATGAAGGCATCATGATCAAAGCCCTCGACTCGACGTACGCGGCAGGCCGGCGGGGCAAGTCGTGGCAGAAGGTCAAGCCGGAGCACACGCTCGATCTCATCGTGCTGGGTGCCGAATGGGGCTATGGCCGTCGGACGGGCTACCTCTCCAATCTGCACCTCGGCGCTCGCGATCCGGATGGCGGGGAACCGATCATGGTGGGTAAAACGTTCAAGGGGCTCACCGATGAGCTGTTGCGTTGGCAGACAGAAGAGTTCCCGAAGGTGGAGCGAAACCGGGACCAGCACACCGTGTACGTACATCCGCAGATCGTGGTGGAGATCGAGTTGGATGGCGTGCAGGTGAGCAGTCGATATCCCGGCGGTGTCGCGTTGCGTTTCGCACGCGTCTTGCGGTATCGGCCGGACAAGACCGCCGCGATGGCCGACACCATCGAGGCGGTACGGGCGATGTTGCCGGGAGACGGGAGTTAGTTCAACGGCTGCGCGGCGAGTTCGAGGACGCGCGTCTCGGAACTGCGCCTTGCCTCGGCGGCCTGCGTCGATTTCGAATCCAGATCCGGGATGCGACCTACCAATGTGAGGTCGTCGGTGACGACCTCCACCTGCATCCCCAGTGCTTTACCAAGGACCTGGGTCAGTGGCGGAATCGTGTGGTCCAGCGACTCCTCGGCCGTGCCGGGCGCGTACACAAGGCCTCGCGAGGAGATGACCACCACCGGCTTACCTGCGAACGGTTGGTCGGGAGTGTCGAAAGGCGCTGTGGTGCCCAGTACGTGAATGTGGTCGATCCAGGCTTTCAGGGTGGAGGGCAGCGACCAGTTGTACATGGGCGCACCGACAACCACCACGTCGGCGGCAATCACTTCGTTGATCAGTTGCCACTGCAGGGCCTCCGACTCGGCACTGGGCTGCTCGGTGGCAGACCGCAGCCTGGTGGCGTAATGCAGTCCTGCGTCGGAAAGGTGCGGGATGGGGTCGCGATGGAGATCGCGGTAGGTGACCGTTCTCGTCGAGTCGGCGGCGAGCCATGTCTGCGCGAACAGCTGGGTCAGCTCGCGAGATCGGGAGGTGTGGACGTCGGCGGACGAATCGAGGTGAAGTAGGTGAGCCATGGTCTCATTCTGCCCACCCTTGGCAGACGGGTCCGATGAGTGTCTCTGCGTGCTACTGGACGCCTACCCGTTTCGGTGCCGTGGCCCACAGGAGCAGCACACCGACGGCGATTCCGATCCCGAGGTACAGCCAGCCCAAAGGTGCTTGCGAGTTCTCGGGCAGGACCCCTGCGGTGGTCATCGCGGCACTGACGATGAGGTAACACCCTGCACTCACCACCCCGCCGATCAGGCCGAGATTGCGGTCGAACAGGCCCAGGGCAAGTCCATACATCTGTGGGCACAAGACACCGCACCCGGCCAAAGCGAGGCAGGCGCCGATCGTGATGGCCGGTGCGTTCACGCCCATCAGCGCTGCGGAGGCGACGAGAATCATTGCCCCGCAGAAGAAGACGCCCAGTGCTCCGAATGCCAGAGGTCGGGTGCGGATGCGGGTCGCGAGTGTCCCGCACGCCAGCTCGCCCAGCAGGTTCGCACCTCCGACGATCAACGCCATCGCGCCGTACGCGGCGGGTGAGAAGTCCAGTTCTTCTTGATAGAGAAATGGGCCGACCACACCGAACACCAACTGCGCTGATGCCATCAGGCCGAATACGACAATCAGCACCACGAACACGCGGTGGCGTAACGCGGCAGCCAGGACACGGGCGGTGATCCGAAAGTCCACCCGATCGCGGTCATCGGCTGCGAGTGTTTCCGGAAGCGCGAACGTGACCAGGACAGCGACCGAGGCAGCGAGAAGCGCGATGAGAGCGAAGATCCACCGCCACGAGATGAACTGCACCAGCAGTCCGCCGATCGCCGGAGCCAGTACCGGAGCCACGCCCCACGCCGCGCCGAGTAGACCCGAGACAGCGATCAGTCGAGTACCGGCGAAGCAGTCGGCGGCGATGGCGTAGGCCAGGACCAGGCAAGCGCAGGCCCCGCAACCCTGGAGAAAACGTAGGACGAGCAGGGTGATCACGTTGTCTGAGACCGAACAACCCAGGCTCGTTGCGACGACGATCGAAAGACACACCAGCAACACCGGTTTGCGCCCGACCGCGTCCGAGATCACGCCCACCGGTATGAAGGCCAACGCCATACCCAACATGTAGGCGGTGACCGTGTTCTGCAAGGTCGTGCTTGTCGACCCGAGCTCGGTCGCCATGTCGGGGAGTGCAGGGGTGTATGCATCCAGCGGAATTTGGCTCAGCGGAATGACCATCAACAGGATCGCGACGATCCCGCGCGACGCCACAGGCGCGGTCGGCCTCGTCACGAGGTCATCCCCGTCAAGCGCAGCATCCGGAGAACGCTACCGCCCCGCGGGCCAGAACGCGCCGGGAGCGTCAGACGACGTTGTCGCGCTGCTCATTCCAAAACTCGACAATTGCCGTGGACAGGGCCGCGGGCTGTTCGATCGCCGGGATCACGCGGGCACCCCTGACGGTGACCTCGCGCGCATCGGTCATCGTTGCCGCGACTGCTCTGGCCTCTGCGGGCGTCCATTCGCCTCGGTCATCAGTGGTGACGAACAGAGTCGGACAGTCGATTTTGTTTACCGCCCACGTCAGGTCGGTTCGATCGAGAATCGCGGTTTCGATCGCATTCACCATCGCTGCGTTCGTCACTCGACGCATCGAAGACCTGAGCAAGGCGACCGCTTCTGTATCGGTCGCCCGTGTCCGGTCGGTGAACAGTGTCTCTTCGATCGCCTTGCGCGGTAACCCCCGAGGACCGAACATGCGGTACAGCGGAGCGAGGGCGCGGACCTTCAGACGCAACGGCTTGCTGATCGGATTCGTCGGTGCGCTGATCGCGGTGAGAGTGCGGACCAGATCAGGACGTGTTGCGGCCAAGTGCATTCCGACATGCCCTCCCCATGCGTTGCCGAGCCAGTCGACTGGTCCGCCGAGGTCTTCGACCAGCGACGTCATCAGCTCAGCTGCTGCAGAGGCGCAGGCTGCGATGTCGGTGGGCCGAACCAGGGCGTCGCTCTTACCAGACGAGGGGGCGTCGACGAGAAAAAGACGCCGGTGTTCGGCGAGGGTGGGCAGCACTCGGTCCCAGCTCGACGAGTCCACGAACATGCTGTGCCACAACACCGCGGGTGGACCATTTCCCACTGCGCGGACGTGCAGGCCACCCAGGCTGGTGGGGACAGTCGACGTGATTTCGGCAATGGCCATGGGAAGCTCCTCGTTGATCGGTCCAATTGAGATTACAGCGCGTAAAGTCAAATGAATATAGGCTGATCGAATGGTCCGCACATACTCGTCGGAGGTACGCGCAGAACGAGCTCAAGAAAAGCGACGCGCAGTCGTGGCAGCGGCGCACGCGATGTTCGTCGAGGAAGGGTGGGTGCCCACCACGATGGCGAAAGTTGCTGCTGCCGCAGGAGTCACGCGTCAGACGGTCTACTCCCAATTCGAATCGAAGTTGGCGCTGCTCGACGCGTGTATCGATCGTGCGCTCTCTGATGGTCGGGCTATCCCAGTTCGAGAGATGCCCGAGTATCGCGCGATGGGCGTCGGCGATCGGCACGCGCGAATAGCGGCCGGGGCACGATGGCTCTGCGGTGCGCACGAACGGTCAGCGGTCATCCAGGCCGTGCTCGATCAGGCGGCTGTCACCGATGCCGAGGCGGCTTCGCGGCTCGCCCAGCGCGAACGCACCCGTCACAACGAAGTCGGCTTTGCGCTGTCGCTGATCCTTGACGCCGAACCCGAGACGCTCATCGTCGATGCGGTGTGGACGATGGCGTCCCGGCGGGTGTGGCTGATGTTGGTCGACGAACAGCGCTGGAGCGGTGCTCTGTGGTGTCGCTGGTTCGCCGCTCAGGTGACACTGCTCGTCGATCCGCGCGGACCGCTGGCCGGTTAGAGGTCAATCGGCAGACGGCGGGACGAACTCCGGTTGGTCGAGCAGCCTGAGCCAGCTGCCGTCGGGTTGACGGCGCACCACCTGTGCTCGTGCGCCTGACCCGTCTCGGGGTGGTGTTGACGTCAAGGCGATGTCTCCGCTGATGAGAGTCGGCAGCGGCGCCTCGGGTTCGAACTGTGGCCGCGAGGTCAGCACCTTCTCCCACAACGCCTGGATGGCCGCGCGACCAACGGTCTGCTCGCCCGGGGGATAGGCCATGACAGCGTCGTCTTCGTAGAGCAATGCCACCCCCTCCGCGTCGCCTGCGTTGCAGCGTTCGACGAACAGCCGGGTCAGGTCCTCAGGGCGCAGCGCCCGTTCTCGATTCGGCACAATGTCTCCTCGTTGGTCGGTATGTGACTGATTTAAGCCTCACGTCCGCCGTTCAAGAAGTCCAACAGATTGTTCTTCTGCGAACTAGAATTACTGGATATGGAGCTACGTCAACTCGAGTACTTCGTCGCGGTGGCTGACGAATCGAACTTCACGCGTGCGGCAGAACGGGTTCACATCAGTCAATCCGGGGTGAGCGCACAGATCCGGCAGCTCGAGAAGGAGCTGAACTGCGAATTGTTCGACCGCTCCAGTCGGGTGGTGCGGCTGACGCCGGCTGGGCGTGCGGCACTCGAACCGGCTCGGCATGCGCTGGCTGCGGCTGCGGGAGTGGAACAGGCTGTCGACGAGGTGGCGGGTTTGCTGCGCGGCCACCTCACCATCGGCATGGTGACCGGTTGCACCATCACGCCGTTGTTTGCCGCCTTGGAGAAGTTCCATCGATCGCATCCCGGGGTGGAGGTGATGTTGCGCGAGAGCTCATCGGACCTGATGGTCGGTGAAGTACGCAGTGGAACAATCGATCTCGCTCTGATCGGTGCGGCCGGTAGTCTTCCGTCCGGGCTCAACTCGATGACGATCATGAGTGAAGGTCTGTGTGCGATGGTGCCTGTGGGCCACTCGTTGGACAGGCGGAAAAGCTTGAGTGTGAACGACATCGCCGACCAACGCATCATCGCCATGCCTGCGGGGACCGGTCTGAGAACAGCATTCGACCGAGCATGTCTTGCTCACGGTGTGGAACCGGTGATCGCGCTGGAGGCAAGTGCACCGGACGCCATCGTGGAACTGGCAGCCAGGGGACTCGGAATCGGCATACTGAGCATGTCGATGGCGGACGATCATCGTGATCGACTCACCGTTGTTCCCCTTGCCGGTCTACCTGATCCCGCACTGCTGGCTGTCGTCTGGCCCGAGTCCGCCGGCCCGGCCGTTCGTGCGCTGGTGCCCGAACTCGAGGAGGCATTCGCGCTGTGAATCCGCACGCTTTCGCCGACTCCGAACGAGCATCCGTGTACCGGGCCATCGGCGAACGACGAGACATGCGGCGGTTCGTTCCCGATTCGGTGGTGCCCGAGGAAGTCCTGACGCGGCTCCTGCAGGCTGCCCATGCGGCCCCGAGTGTGGGGCTGATGCAGCCCTGGCGATTCCTGCGCATCACCGACAACATGCTGCGCCGGAAGATCCGCGACATCGTCGACGAAGAACGGTGTCGGACTGCGGAGGCGTTGGGGGAGCGGTCGGACGAGTTCCTTCAGCTGAAGGTCGAAGGTGTTCTCGATTGTGCCGAACTGCTGGTCGTGGCACTCGGCGACGACCGCGACCGGCACATTTTCGGGCGTCGAACGATGCCGAGAATGGACCTCGCCTCGGTGTCCTGTGCCATCCAGAACATGTGGTTGGCCGCCCGGGCGGAAGGTCTCGGGATGGGGTGGGTGTCGCTGTTCGATCCTGAGGTCCTCGGCGATCTTCTCGCCCTGCCGCCCGGCGCCGAGCCGGTCGCAGTGCTCTGTCTCGGACCAGTTCCCGATTTCCCCGACAGGCCGGCCCTGGAGATCGATGATTGGGCACACGGTCGGCCGATCTCGGAGTTCGTCACCGAAAACCGCTGGAGCTGAGCGGTTTTGAAGACAGAATTGTCGCCCCGAATGGGGGCGACGATTCTGTTCGAGTCACAACTTGCTGGAACTGGTTGATCTACAGGATGTAGAGCATCTCCTGGTAGGTCGGCAGCGGCCAGAGATCATCTGCGATCTGCGCCTCGATCTGGTCGGCGGCTTCGCGCACCGCGTCCATGGCGGGTAGCAGTGTGTCCTTGGCGTGCACCGCTTCTTCGTAGCTTCCCTCGACGTGTGTCGCCAGAGCCTCCTTGAGTTGCGTCAAACCGCTCGTCAGTGCTGCAAGCGGTTCGGACAGTGCGTTGAGGAGTGTGAGATCGGCTTCGACGCCTGCCGCTTTCAACGCTCCGACGTTGGTCGCCAATTCTGTCTGGTACCTGACCGCCGCCGGTAGCACCAGGGTCGAGCCGATCTCGAGGGTGAGCTTGGCCTCGACCCCGATCGTCAGGGTGTAATGCTCCAAGCCGATCTCGTAACGGCTGTGCATCTCGCGCTCGTTGAACACGCCGTACTTGGAGAAGAGTTCGATCGACTTGGCAGAGATCAGTTCTGGCAATGCGTCGACGGTGGTTTTCAGATTCGGCAGACCGCGGGACTCAGCTTCGATCGGCCACGTGTCGGAATAGCCGTCGCCGTTGAACACCACGGCGCCGTGTTCGGTGATGATGTCGGTGAGCAGCTTTTGGACGGCGGTGTCGAACTGGACACCTTCCTTGACCGCTTCCTCGAGAACGGTCGCGCAGTGGTCCAGCGAGTCGGCCATGATGGTGTTCAGGACGACCATGGGTTCGCTGATCGTCTGCATCGAGCCCGGCGCCCTGAACTCGAAGCGATTCCCGGTGAAGGCGAAGGAGCTGGTGCGGTTCCGATCGCCCGGATCGGTCGGCAGCACCGGGAGGGTGTCCACGCCGATGATCATGGTGCCCTTGCCCTTTGACGAGGTGGCCTCGCCCTTGGCGATCTGCTCGAACACATCGGCCAGCTGCTCACCGAGGAAGATCGAGACGATGGCGGCGGCGCCTCGTTGGCGCCGAGACGATGGTCGTTGGTGGCCGAGGCGACCGAGACCCGAAGCAGCCCTGCGTGCAGGTGTACGGCGCGGATGACAGCCGCACAGAAGACCAGGAATTGCGCGTTCTCATGAGGAGTGTCCCCTGGAACCAGGAGGCTGCCGAACTTGTCGTTGCCGAGCGAGAAGTTCACATGCTTGCCCGAACCGTTCACGCCTTCGAACGGCTTCTCGTGGAACAGGCACTCCATGCCGTGCTTCTTGGCAACGGTCTTGAAGGTTGTCATGAGGAGCTGCTGATGGTCGGCCGCGATGTTGCCCCGTTCGAACATCGGCGCGATCTCGAACTGCCCTGGCGCCACCTCGTTGTGCCGGGTCTTGGCAGGGATCCCGAGTTTGAACAGTTCACGTTCGGTGTCCATCATGAATCCGAGGACCCGCTCGGGGATGGCACCGAAGTAGTGGTCGTCGAACTCCTGGCCCTTGGGCGGCTTGGTGCCGAACAATGTCCGACCGGCATTGATCAGGTCGGGACGCGCGAGAAAGAAGTGTCGATCCACCAGGAAGTACTCCTGCTCGGGCCCGCAGAAGGCCACGATGTGGCCCGGGTTCGAGTGCCCGAACAGCCGGAGCACACGCTCGGCGTGCTTGCCCATCGCCTGCTGTGAGCGGAGGAGCGGGGTCTTGTGATCCAAGGCCTCGCCCGTCATCGAGACGAAAACCGTTGGGATGCAGAGAGTGTTGCCGTTCGGGTTCTCCAGTACGTATGCCGGACTGGTCACATCCCAGCCGGTGTACCCGCGTGCCTCGAAAGTGTTGCGAAGTCCGCCGTTGGGGAAGCTCGACGCATCGGGCTCACCCTGGATGAGTGTCTTGCCCTGGAACTCTGCGAGTGTCGAACCGTCGCTCGCCGGCTCGAGGAAGCTGTCGTGCTTCTCCGCGGTCAGGCCAGTCAGGGGATAGAAAACGTGAGCGTAATGTGTCGCGCCCTTCTCCAGCGCCCAATCCTTCATCGCTGATGCGACGGCGTCGGCGATCGCGGGATCCAATGTGGTCCCTTTTTCGATCGTCGCCATGACGGACTTGTAGACATTTTTCGGCAGGCGTTTGAGCATGACCGATTTGTTGAACACGTTCTCGCCGAAGATGTCTCCGGGAGCCTCGGCCGTGTCGAAGCTGGGGGAGGCGGCGTGTACGCCTCGACCGCAGTGATCGCGGCAAGCCGGATGTTGTTTCCACTCATGTGTTAGACCCTTCAGGCACGGACTCTCCACCTTGTTCTGGGAAAGCCCTGACCTGCGAACCCTACGAATGATCTATAACGGGCTCATTTCGTCGCTGTGACGATGAGAAGCGCCCGGCTAGGGCCGGTCCGTTCTGAACACGTGGTGTTGACCGTCGTCGATGGGATTGTCCGGTGTGAGATACCCGGTCGCGATCTGAGTGAAGCCGGCAGCGAGCAAAGCTCGCCACGAAGCGGGGTTGGCCACCGCAACCGGAACGATGATCGTGTCGGACGACGGATGATCAACCCATGATTTGTCGACCATCTCGCGGATCATGGCAGTACCCAAGCCCTGGCCGGTGAGATCGGGGACACCTATGAAGTAGTCGACAGACAAAGCGTTCGGAGGTACGGAGACCAGGGTTTGCATCTCGACGAGCTCCTCGGGGTAGGCGGAGAACAGATACCGCTGGATCAGACCGATCGGCGCGCCATCGTGTATCACGATGAAGACCTCGCACGGTTCCGTTCCCGTGATGCTGCCACCGAAGTCCCGCTCTACTGCCGCGTCGGACGTGTCGTGGTTCCAGAATCTCGCCACGTGCGGCTGTTCCAGCCATCGCTGGATCAGAGGTAGATCGTGACGCTCGATCGGGCGGAACCGCACTCGTCCAGCATGTGCGCAACACGAGGGACGGTCAAACGAATTAGCGGCCGCCGGGTGAGCGGTCGAACGCGCGCTGGACAGGCCGGGTCGTGGCGCCTGCACAACATCTCAGCGCGCGTTCATCACCGGGAAGACGTGATCGCGCAGCAGCGGTGCCAGATCTGCGCCGGTATCAGTGCGGTGGACCCACCGCAGTTCGGCGATTTCCGCCGAGGCGATGGGGATTGCGGGAAGTCGTGAGCTGAAGACCGTGGCGGAGATCATGGTGTCGGTCTCGTTGGCCGCGGGTGCCCGGAAGGTGCCCACGAGCATCAGGTCGTCAGCAGTGAGCCGAATCCCGATCTCCTCGTCCACCTCGCGGATCGCGGCAGCGGTCGCGTCCTCGCCGGCTTCGAGTTTGCCGCCTGGGAACATGAACATCCGTGTGTCTGACTTGCGCACGGTGAGGATTCTCTGGTGGTCGTCGGAGAAGCACACGGCCGCCACGGTCAAGGTCTGTTGGTCCGATACAGGCACCGCGCATTTTTACCACGACGCCGATACCGGCGGTTTCGGTGAAGAACTTCCCCAAATCTGTAACACGTTCTAGTCTGACGACATGACAGTTTCTGCGGATACCCCCACCGATTTCGACCATCTGCGCGGCGGCACCCACCTGGGCCACCTCATGGTCGCGGCGCTGCGTCGCCATGCGAACGAACCGGTTTTGTTCTTGGGCGACACCACCCTCACCGGGGGGCAGATGGCCGAGCAGATCAGCAAGTACACCCAGGCGTTCGAATCACTCGGTGCCGGATCGGGCAGTGCGGTCGGCCTGTTGGCTCTCAACCGCCCAGAGGTCCTGTTGGTCATCGGAGCGGGACAAACCCAGGGTTGGCGACGCAGTGCTCTGCATCCGCTCGGATCGCTCGACGACCATGCATATGTGCTGAGCGACGCGCAGATCACCACCCTGGTGATCGACCCGGTGCCGATGTTCGTCGAGCGTGCGGCCGCACTCCTCGAGCGTGTCGACAGTCTCAAGCAGGTGCTCACGCTGGGCCCGGTTCCATCTGAACTCTCGGAGGTCGCCCGCGATGTGATCGCTGAATCGCAGCGGTTCGAGGCCAAGCCTCTCAAAGCAGCTGATCTTCCCCCGATCACATCGTGTCGATCACCTACACCGGTGGCACAACCGGAAAGCCGAAGGGAGTCATCGGGACTGCTTCGGCAATGTCCACGATGACGCAGATTCAGCTCTCAGAGTGGGAATGGCCAGAGCACCCGAAGTTCCTGATGTGCACCCCGCTGTCGCATGCCGGGGCTGCGTTCTTCGTACCGACCCTGATGAAGGGCGGCTCGATGGTGGTGTTGCCGAAGTTCGATCCGGCCGAGGTGCTGCGCACCATCGAAGAACAGAAGATCACCGCCACCATGCTGGTGCCATCGATGCTGTACGCCTTGATGGACCATCCCGACTCGCACACGCGCGACCTGTCGTCGCTGGAGACCGTCTACTACGGAGCATCCGCGATCAACCCGGTTCGGCTGGCCGAGGCCATCGAACGCTTCGGTCCGATCTTCGCGCAGTACTACGGACAGTCCGAAGCACCGATGGTGATCAGCTACCTGCCCAAGGACGCCCACGATGAAAAGCGGCTGTCCAGTTGCGGCCGTCCGTCCGCGTTCTTGCGCACCGCCCTTCTGGGTGAAGACGACAAGCCGGTCGCGGTAGGGGAGCCCGGGGAGATCTGCGTGGCCGGTCCGCTGTTGGCGGGTGGCTATTGGGGGCTACCCGAAGCAACGGCAGAAGCATTTCGAGACGGCTGGCTTCGCACCGGAGATGTCGCCAGAGAAGACGAGGACGGCTTCTGGTTCATCGTCGATCGCACCAAGGACATGATCGTCACGGGTGGGTTCAATGTCTTCCCCCGCGAAGTGGAAGATGTTGTCGCCGAACATCCTTCGGTTGCGCAGGTCGGCGTGATCGGAGTTCCCGACGAGAAGTGGGGTGAAGCGGTGACCGCGATCGTGGTGCTGCGGACCGATGCGCCCACGGATGAATCGTCGATCGCGCGGATGACGGCCGAGATCCAGGACGCGGTCAAGGAGCGCAAGGGTGCGGTCCAGTCGCCGAAACAGATCATCGTCGCCGACGCCCTGCCGTTGACCGCCTTGGGTAAACCGGACAAGAAAGCGTTGCGCAAGCAGTACTGGAGCGACAGCGACCGCTCTGTCGGGTAGTCGAGGTGCGTGCAGCGGCAATTCCTACACGTATCGCCGTGAGAACCGGGTGATCAAGGGGCACGGCCCGTCTGGGCGGTTCGGTCTTCGGAGCACCCTACCTGCAGACGCGTCGGCTCGAACGCGCTGCGGCCCTGCTGCGTGACACCGACTATTCGGTGGCAGATGTATGTGTGGCCGTCGGTTTGCGCAGTGTCGGGTCTTTCACCACGAGCTTCAAGCGAACTTACGGACTCACGCCGGCCCGTTATCGGGCCAGTCTGCCTGCCGCAGCCGACCGAGCGATGGTGCCCGCGTGCGTCGTTCGTACGTGCAGTCGTCCCGCGCCCGACAGTCGGCTGTAGCAACCGAATCCTGGAGATCGGGCCAGTCGACGAACAGCACGCGGGGAGAAGACTCGACCGGTAACGCGGCGTTAGCGTCGACTGTGTAAATCCCACTCGAACACAGGAGTTCATCATGAGAATCGCTGGAGCGCAGATCTGGGTTCACGATCAAGACATCGCGCTGAAGTTCTACACCGACCAGTTGGGTATGGAGGTGCGGTCCGACGCCACCGTGCCGGAGCTGGGTGGGTTCCGTTGGCTGACCGTGGCGCCACCGGGGCAAGACGATGTGGCCATCATCCTGATGGCCATTCCGGCACCACCGATGGTGAGCGAGTCCACGCACGACGAGATTCTCGCGCTTGTCACCAAGGGTTTCGCGGGGACGGTGTTTCTCACCACTGACGATTGCCAGTCGGAGTACGAGAAGCTCGCCACCCGCGGGGTTGAGTTCACCGAGGTACCCGAGCGAAGGCCGTATGGGATCGACGCCGGGTTCAGGGACCCATCCGGGAACAGCATCCGGTTGACCCAGCCGACCGAGGTCTACGTGACATAGACGACCTCTGCCGCATCAGGTCTCGACGTCGCCGATCAGTTCGGACACGTGGTTGGGTACGTAGGTCGCCAGTTCGCGAGGAGGTCGTTGATAAGTCCCGGTGTCGATCGGCTTCTCGGGCAAGTCGACCTTCGGTTTCTTCACCTCGTGATAGTCGATCGTGGACAACAGATGCGACATCATGTTCAACCGAGCGTGTTTCTTGACGTCCGATTCGACCACGTACCAGGGGCTGTTCGGGGTGTCGGTGTGGACCATCATCTCGTCCTTCGCGCGAGAGTAATCCTCCCAGCGGTACACCGATTCCAGATCCATCGGACTTAGTTTCCATTGCCGCACAGGATCATTGAGCCGTGACCGGAATCGCCGGAGCTGCTCGTCGTCGGACACCGAGAACCAGTACTTGCGGAGGATGATGCCGTCGTCGAGGAGCATTTGTTCGAAGATGGGCGTTTGACGCAGGAACAGAGAATGCTCCGTGGGTGTGCAGAAGCCCATCACTTTCTCCACGCCTGCCCGGTTGTACCAAGACCGGTCGAAGATGGTGATCTCGCCGGGCGCCGGCAGGTGTGCGATGTATCGCTGGTAGTACCACTGGCCGCGCTCGCGGTCGGTGGGTGCGGGCAATGCGGTCACACGGACAACTCGGGGCGACAGATATTCGGTGATGCGCTTGATCGTGCCGCCCTTGCCGGCCGCGTCACGGCCCTCGAAGATCACCACGACCCGGGTACCGGTGTCCTTCACCCACTCTTGCAATTTCACGAACTCGGATTGCAAGCGAAAGAGTTCGGCCTCATAGACATCTTTGGGGATCTTGTGGGCCTTGCTCTTCTTACCGCTGTCCTTCTTTCCCATGGAGGGAGCCTACTGGGTTGCAAGCGCGTCGTCAGCGATTGTGAACCACCGGGCTGATCGATCCGGCTCAGACCTTGTTGCCGGACAACGCCAGGGTGCCGCCCAACCCGATCATCATCAAACCGCCCGTTGCGCTCACCTGTGCTTGCCGCCGGGGTGAATCGGTGAACCAGGAGCGGGCGACCGATGCGATCATCGCCCATGCGCTGTCGCAGATCAACCCGATCACGAGAAAGATCGCCCCCAGGACAAACATCTGAAAGCCGGGGGCGCCCGAGCCCGGTTCGACGAATTGGGGTAGCACCGCTGCCAGGAACACCAGAGCCTTCGGATTGGTGAGGCCAACCGTGAAGCCCTGTGTCACAACGCGCCTTGTCGTCACTTCGCCGCCGGGACCGGCGCCCGCGTGGATGCGGTGGCGATGACGGATCGCTTGGACCCCCAAATAAATCAGGTACACAGCACCGGCTGATTTGATGATCATGAACATGGTTGCGGACGCGGCCACCACGGCGCCGATGCCCAGCGCGACAGCCGCGATCTGAGGGATCAGACCCATGGTGTTGCCGAGCACGCTCAGGAGCCCGACTCGCCTGCCATAGGCGATTGAACGTCCGACAACAAACAGCACACTGGGCCCCGGGACGGCGATCAGCACAACTGCGGCGACGATGAATGCAAGCAGATTGGGTAGAGGAACCACTGTTTCACTGAACCACCGATGTCAACCCGTTGGCAGGCGCGTTCTGAAGACCGCGGGAATCTTCGGAGCCTTGATGTGGTTGCCCACGTGACCGCGAAGGAAGAAGGACACCTCGATGCCCATAACAAAATCGTCGGCCGTGGAACTCGGCCTGGACACATTCGGCGATCGCACTGCCGGTCCGGATGGTGAACCACTCTCGTACGACCAGGTCATCCGTGATGTGGTCGCAGAAGGGGTCCTCGCCGACAAGGTGGGGTTGGACTTTTTCGGTGTCGGTGAGCATCACCGAGAGGATTTCGCCGTCTCAGCGCCTGAGGTGGTCTTGGCCGCAATTGCGGCCAAGACAGACTCCATCCGTCTGGGAACAGCTGTGACCGTACTGAGCTCAGATGATCCGATCCGCGTGTACCAGCGCTTCGCCACTCTCGACGCGATCTCCGGTGGCCGGGCGGAGGTCATCCTGGGGCGCGGCTCGTTCACCGAATCGTTCCCGTTGTTCGGCTACGACCTCGCGCAGTACGAGGAGTTGTTCTCCGAGAAACTGGATCTGTTCGCCGAGCTGCGATCAGAGGGCCCGATCACCTGGAACGGTGGGCACCGGGCGCCCCTGACCGGCCAGGAGGTGTTCCCGAAAACCGCGAAGGGAGGGTTGACCACCTGGATCGGTGTCGGTGGCTCGCCGGAGTCGGTGGTACGCGCGGCGCGATACGGAATACCGTTGGTGCTGGCCATCATCGGCGGTGAACCGGCCCGGTTCGAACCGTTCGTCGACCTCTACCATCGGGCGCTGACCGAGTTCGGGCATTCCGAGTTGCCGGTGGCAATGCACTCGCCGGGTCATGTCTCCGACAGTGACGAACAGGCCCGTGAAGAACTGTGGCCCCATTACCGCGATCAGATGAACCGGATCGGCCGGGAACGAGGATGGCCGGCGACGACACGCGGTCAGTTCGAGCAGGCGGCAGGCCCGGACGGTTCGTTGTATGTGGGTTCCCCGGACACCGTTGCTGCGAAGATCATTCAGAATGTGCGGGCACTGAAGGTCACCCGTTTCGACATGAAGTACGGCAACGGCACCCTGTCCCATGAAGCCAAGATGCGAAGCATCGAACTGTACGGCGAGAAGGTCGCCCCGATTGTTCGCGAGGCCTTGTCCGATCAGAGGTAAAGTCCCGCGGTGTAAGCGTCGCGAGCAGTGCGGCGCACCGTAGGAGGCAAGACGTGGCGAGCAGTTCCGGTCCCGCATCGGTCACGTGCCGAACCGAGTACCGCAGTACGACTCACGAACGGCTCGCAACAGCTGCGAGCGCGCTCGTGATCGCCTCGCTGCTGGAGTTGGTCGCACTGACGATCGTCGATGCCCCGCCGATGACAACCGGTCTCATCGTCATCGTGACATTGGGGCTGGGCCTGCTGCTGGCGGCGTTGGGCCGCATCCGTGACCTGCCGGCCGTGATGATCACCGTGGACAATGAAATGGTTCACTTCGGCAATGCCGACTCCACGCTGCACTCCTTTCCGCTGGACTCGCTGCTGTCGGTCAAACAGAGTTCGGAGCTGGCAACCGACACATCTGTCGCCCGGTCGTCGCGCGCTGATCAGTTCCACGTCCGAGGCTGCCGGTACCTGCGTCTGCGGTTCGCGAGCAACCCGGATCAGGAGTGGCAGGTCGCGGCGATCGAGTCGGACCCGGCCGCGGCGGAGGTGGTCGCCCGCCTCCGCGCACATCAGCCCGCCAAGCGCACGGTCAGGGTGGGTAAGGCCACAGGTGACCTCGCCAAACCCGCAGCGGCAGAGCCGGGTTATCAACCTGCACAGCCCCCGCCTGGCCGGTTGATCCCGCGCATCGCGAACGCCGACAGCGAGGAAGCCGCAAAACGGTTGTGGCAGGCGGCAATCAAACAACACGACGATGTGCTGGCGGACTACGCCCAGTACGAACTCGAGCCCGAACTGCTCCTCCGGTTCCCAGCTGTCACCGACGTGTCGGTCGACACGGTCGAACTCTTTCATATGGCGCTGAGTCACGCGCAGGATCTGCGGACCGAGCGGTTCCCGGTCAACATCGATCGTGCCGACGAGTATCAGCAGGCGGTCATCGACCTGCGTAAGGCGTGGGTCGAATGTGAGAAATATGGGCGCGCGGTGGGTACAGGGTTACTCGAGGTGAACGACCAGAAGGAGCTAACGGTTGCGTTGTCGCTGCTGGAGAATGCGCGAAACGTCCAGGGCGATCAGCAGGCCGAGTACCTGAACCAGATCAAGCAGATCGTCACCGACCTGACCGACCGCGGCAGCCTTCATCCACAGCCGCAGGCGATAGAGGAAATCGATGCGGGACGGCGAAGGGCTTTAGAGGCGGAGTAGGCGCTGGCAAATGCCGTGTCGCGGGGCTACTTCGGTGCGATGTACTGGCCGTCAAGGGAGTAGATCTCCTCGGTCGGGTCAGGTCCGGACTTGATCGAGATGACCGTTTGATACTCGTCGAGTACGTACCGATACGAAGCCTCGATGTCCACGAGGTCGCGGTCGAACGTGTCGACGTTCCCGCGCCGCATCGCGTCATTGCGCACTTGATCGAAAGTGGCCGCCGACACCTCGGTGAAAGCGAAAGAACCCGTACGCAGCCGACCGGACTTGTTCTCGCTGTAAATACGCAGCGAAGGGAAGTGGCCGGGTGCCCGGCTCAGCGATCCGCTCGATTTGAGGTCGGTGTACTCCACGAGTACTCCGCCGGAATTCTGTATGTCTCCAGCCGAGATCGTCGCCGAGTCCGGATCCCCACGGATCTCGAACCTATTGAGAATCGGCTGGTCCGTCGGGATACCGGCCTCGGCCAACATCTCCGCGGCGAGAGTCACGGAAGTCTGGAAGTCGCCCGGGTTGAACCAGGTTGCGACAACTCCGTCGGTGTTCGCCTGAATGTCGACCTTGTCCTCGATTTCCTCGCCGAAGTCGGCCGTCGCCAGGACGGGTTGATCATCGCCGGAGCGAGCCACCGTCATGGTTTGGAAGGAGCGAGACTTCTCCGGAACAACCGCGTTCATTTCATCCCGGATCGCGGTGAATGGCATTCGCGCCAGATCGTCCGAACGGAAGGTGCGCGGAGCGCGGAGGTCCGTCGTGTTGCGCTCGACTGGCGCCCACCTCTCGCTGGCCGCCGAAAAATCGATATCGATGCTTTCGCCGGTTCTTCGGTCGAGCACGGATGCGCTGTCGTAACCGTCGTGCGTGATGCGAAGACTGAGAATGCTGTTCTCGGCATTCGGTCCCAGAGTTCGAATCTGCCGGAGCAAGTTGTCGATCTGCTGCTGGGGATCGTAGGTCGGTTCGGTCTCTTCGACTGAGATGGATGAGATCCCTGCATCCGGCAGTGACACCGAGATGTGCCATCCATCGCCGACACCGACGAACAGTGCAACCGCCACGAGGACGGTGATCAGTGGTTGCAGCAGCGTGGACTTCGGCGGGTGATTACCGAACTCTGTGGCCTTACCTGGCGCGATACCTACGTCGTAGGACAGCGAGGTGTCGGGACGAGGCGGGATCAGGGTAGAGGGGAGTGTGGTCTCGGCGTCCTGCAGGACGGTTGCGGCGACCGGCTTGGGCATCGCCGTGAGCCACCGCGCGCGATAGTCGGTGTCGTTGGGCGGTGAGATGGTTGCCGTCACAAGTGTGGGCTGCACATCCGACGCGTCGAGGCTTGACCTGGTCAGTGCCTCGATCGTCACCGGGATCTGTTTGCGGGACTGCCCTGCCTTCAGCATTCCGTCGATCCGGCGGGGACGCGGCGAGATGACAAGCGCGGTGACCATCAACGGAACGCCCACCAAGAGCGAGACGAGCCAGTTGTTGTACGCGCCGAGACCGACCGCGCATCCCAGCACCGCGCCGGCGACCGCTGCGCGAACCGCGAACCTGACTGCCGGCGGTCTGGACCGATCGGAACCGCGATCCGAGCTCATTGGCCACCTCCGGGACGGAATCATATTGCTCCCGTGACCAGCGCGAAAGTGGCAGAGTCTGATCGCTCGGGAAGCCTGCCGCGTACGGTATCCCGCGGACGCACTCCGCGTACGGTGGAGCACGGCACTTTTGCAGATGGACGGGAGTACGGCTCGGTGGGAAAGCTCACGAACAACATGTGGCGACTGCTGGGAGCGCAGTCTTCGCGCAACCAGTCGAAGTCTCTGACCTTGATCAAGAAGTCCGGTGACCATGACTCATGGGCGGCGGAGCTGAGCGACGAGAACTTCGCCACCGAGGCGGAGAAGCTCGACATCACCGACCCCGAGGGGGAGGACCGGGCCCGTTTCCTGGCGCTGGTCCGTGAAGCCGGAGATCGGGCGCTGGACATGCGGCCGTTCGACGTACAGCTGCAGGGTGCACTTCGGCTGCTCGAGGGCGACATCATCGAGATGGCCACCGGTGAAGGCAAGACCTTGGCCGGTGCAATCGCCGCGATCGGCTATGTGCTGCAAGGGCATCGGGTGCACGTGGTCTCGGTGAACGACTACCTCGCCACTCGTGACGCGGAGTGGATGAAGCCTCTCTTCGACCAGTTCGCCATCTCGTCGTCGGCGGTGTCCGAGAACTCCACGCGCGAGGAGCGCAAGGCCGCCTACGACACCGACATCACCTACGGTTCGGTCAACGAGGTGGGTTTCGACGTACTGCGTGATCAGCTCGCCACCCGGGCGGAAGACCTCGTATCGCCGAAACCGGACGTGGCGATCATCGACGAGGCCGACTCGGTGCTCGTCGACGAAGCGCTCGTGCCGCTGATCCTCGCCGGTGCGACCACCGGTGACGTGCCCGACAAACCCATCCACGATGCTGTCGGCAAGTTGAAGAAGACGCACTATGAAATCGATGCCGAGGGCAGGAACGTCTACCTGACCGACGAGGGTGCGGCGTTCATCGAGCAAGAGCTCGGTGGCATCAACCTGTACGACGAAGAGCATGTGGGTACCACGCTCGTGCACGTCAACGTGGCGATGCACGCACACATCCTGCTCGAACGCGACGTGCACTACATCGTGCGCGACGGGGGAGTCCACCTCATCAACGCCTCGCGTGGGCGAGTCGCCCAGCTGCAGCGATGGCCTGATGGCCTGCAGGCAGCCGTCGAACTGAAAGAAGGCCTGGCGCAGACCGATTCGGGCGAGGTGATCGACACCATCACCGTTCAGGCGCTGATCGGGCGTTACCCGAAGGTGTGCGGGATGACCGGCACGGCGCTGGCGGCCGGTGAGCAATTGCGGCAGTTCTATCACCTGGCCGTGTCCCAGATCCCACCCAACACCAAGAACATCCGCGTCGACGAGGTCGACCGGGTCTACGACACGAAGGCCAACAAGGCCGAAGCCGTCGTCGAGTTCGTCAAGGAGATCCACGACACCGGGCAGCCGATCCTGATCGGTACGCACGACGTCGCGGAGTCCGAAGAGCTCGCCCACCTCCTCGGCCGGGCCGGTGTGCAGAGCGTGGTCCTCAACGCCAAGAACGATGCCGAAGAAGCCAAGATCATCGCTGAGGCCGGTGCCAAGAATGCCGTCACCGTGTCGACTCAGATGGCCGGGCGAGGCACCGACATCAAGCTCGGCGGTTCCGCAGGCCAGAAGGACGGCGAATCGACGTCCGAGCGGGACGAAGTGGTCGAACTCGGCGGCCTCTGCGTGGTCGGAACCGGTCGCCACGACACCGAACGACTCGACAACCAGTTGCGCGGCCGGGCTGGGCGACAAGGGGATCCGGGCCGCTCGGTGTTCTTCTCGAGCGTGGAGGATCCGGTTGTCACGCGAAACCTCACCCTCAAACGCGACCCGGTCAGTTCGTCCGAGGACGGGTCGCTGGGCTCCAAGGGTGTCGACCTGATCGAGCAAGCACAGCGGGTGGCCGAGGGCGTCATGCTCGAGCTGCATGCGAACACCTGGCGTTACAACCAACTGGTGAACCAGCAACGCGACATCGTGATCGCGCGGCGCATGAAGCTGCTGACGACCGACACCGCTCTCACAGAGCTGAAGGACCTGGAAAGCGATCGGTACCGCGAACTGACCGGAGAGGCCTCCGAGCCGGCCGAGACAGCCGATTCGGACAACGCTCCCGATACGAAGTCGGTGGGCGACGAACCTGCTGAGACCGCTGTCGAGTCTGATTCGTCGGTACCGGTCGAGAAAGCCGAACCCGTCCCCGCGGCCGTCCTCGAGCAGGCCGCACGCGAGATCATGCTCTTCCATCTCGACCGCGCATGGGCCGACCACCTCGCATTCGTCTCAGACGTCCGGGCCAGCATCCACCTGCGTTCACTCGGTCGTGAGTCCCCCCTCGACGAATTCCACAAGCTGATCCTCGATGAGTTCGGCAGATTGCCCGGGGAAGCAGTCGACAACGCTCGCAAGACATTCCGTGAAGCTGTCATCACTGCTGACGGTGTCGACCTGGAACAGGCCGACCTCCGCCGCTCGACCACCACATGGACGTACATGGTGCACGACAGCCCGTTCAGCTCCGGTGGCGCAAAGGCGCTACAGGGCATCATCGGCATCTTCCGCTAGCGCTCGGGGCGGGCCTGCGCAAGGTGGCCCGTGGGTCCGGTGGCCGGAGTGCCGGGCCGTTCTTGCCGATGCGGCAAGTTTTCGTGACAGCCGGAGCCGTCTGGGCAAGGCTGGCCAGGGCAGGCTGTTCGACGTCGCGGATGGCCGGACGAACGGAGGAACCGGCCATGGGGACCACGAGCTCGTCCGGTCGCGTCAGGCGTCGTCGGGACACGCCGCCGCCCCGGACCGGTAGCAGCGAAGTCGAGGTACTCAGAGGATTCCTCGACTACTTGAGGACCTCGATCGTCGCGAAGGTGGAAGGCGCTCCCGAACCGCAGGTGCGGGCGGCCGCGGTACCTTCTGGAACGAACTTGCTCGGCCTGCTCAACCATCTCGTTCATGTGGAACGGGCGACATTCCTCGGCGAGACGGTCACCAGGTGGCAGTCGACCTTCACCGCCGAGGCATCGGACAGCGTCGATGACGTGATCGCCAGGTACCGGGAGGCCGTCGAATCGGCGAACGATGTCCTCGACGACTGTGCCGATCTCGCCGCACGTCTGCCACGTTCCGCGCCGGGACGTCCTGCGCCAAGCGTTCGTTGGGCTCTGACCCACATGATCGAGGAGACGGGCCGCCACGCGGGTCACGCCGACATCTTGCGCGAGCTGATCGACGGTCAGACCGGGCGCTGACGACAACGAGCGCAGGCACCGCAACGCCGGACAACCGCGAAACGCCGAATGCGGCGGATGTGACAGGGTAGTTCGCATGGAGGAAGTCGGCCCGGAACCGGTTGTGGAAACGAATCGGATATTCACCGTTCCGAACTTGCTCAGCGCCGTTCGGCTCGTGATGGTGCCGGTGTTCCTCTGGGTTCTGCTCGCGAAGGAAGCCGACGGCTGGGCGTTCGCGATCCTGTTCTT
This sequence comes from Williamsia sp. DF01-3, assembly GCF_023051145.1. Classification (NCBI taxonomy): domain Bacteria; kingdom Bacillati; phylum Actinomycetota; class Actinomycetes; order Mycobacteriales; family Nocardiaceae; genus Williamsia; species Williamsia sp. DF01-3. Next base: position 3,354,303 of record NZ_JALKFS010000005.1, on the reverse strand, counting down.
CGCGGGGCTGTCCGACTGGGCGGACGGCAAGATCGCCCGGCTCATGAACCAGTCGTCCAGATTGGGCGCTCTCCTCGATCCCGCAGCCGATCGGCTCTACATGCTGGTCATACCGATCGGCCTGGCGATCCGCGGGATCATGCCGTGGTGGCTGATCGGTGTACTCATCGGCCGGGACGTCCTCTTGCTGGCGAGCGCGCCCCTGCTGCGCAGCCGCGGCCTCACGGCCCTGCCTGTGATCTACATCGGCAAGGCAGCGACGTTCGCGCTGATGTACGGGTTCCCGATGATCCTTGCCGGGCAACTCGATTCGGTCATAGGCGACATCTTCTATCCGTGTGGATGGGCCTTCATGATCTGGGGCACGGGCATGTACCTGTGGTCGTTTGTCCTCTACTGGATACAGGTGGTGCAGGTGATGCGCACGATGCCGCCCGTGCATGACGCGAAAAGCTCACCAGACAACTCGCCCCGATGAGATGAACACCGATGGTGCGCTAAATTCTCCCTTCAACCCCCGAAGCGAATGCTTAACCGGAAGGCGTGACACGTGACCGACAAGCAGACTCCTGACGATCTGCGTTACACCACCGAGCACGAGTGGGTGAAAAAGGTGTCCGACACGACCGTTCGGGTCGGGATCACCGATTACGCGCAGGACCAGCTCGGCGACGTCGTCTTCGTTCAGTTGCCCGCGGTGGATGACGAGGTGGTCGTGGGGGAGTCGTTCGCCGAGGTCGAGTCGACGAAGAGCGTGTCGGACATCTTCGGTCCGCTCGCCGGAGTCGTGACCAACGTGAACGACCGGCTCGAAGCAAGTCCTGACCTGGTCAACTCCGAGCCCTACGGCATGGGCTGGTTGGTGGAGATCAACGTTGGTGACGACGCAGATCTCGACGCCGTGTTGGGTGAGATGCTCGATGCGTCCGGATATCGCGAAGTCACTGCCGGATAGGGCAACCCGGTGACGGGTCGGTTTGGGAACTGTATGCAGCAGCTTTATGCATCTGCGGCCGATGGCAGGGTACGGTCTAGGTCACGGGTAATTCCCCAAACCACTTGATGAGGACGAATCCGGCGTGTGAGCGATCGACCGCCGAAATGCCGTGGAACGACTTGGCCCCCTTCCGGGCCGCGGGGACAATTACGAAGAAGGAGAATTGGTGAGCGACAACGAGAAGGACATCGAGGCTCCGGTAGAGACCACTTCGGTCTTCCGGGCCGATTTCATCAAAGAGATGGAGTCGACCGGAGGATCCGCCACCGTATCGGCCGACAGCGGCGTCGAGCGGCTCTCCGCAGGCACCGCGCTGCTCGTCGTCAAACGCGGCCCCAACGCCGGTTCTCGTTTTCTGCTCGACCAGGCCACCACCTCGGCCGGTCGGCATCCCGACAGCGACATCTTCCTCGACGACGTGACGGTCAGTCGCCGTCACGCTGAGTTCCGCTTGGGCGACAACGACTTCCAGGTGGTGGATGTGGGCAGCCTCAACGGCACCTACGTCAACCGCGAGCCGGTCGATTCCGCCGTTCTCGCCAACGGCGACGAGGTGCAGATCGGCAAGTTCCGCCTCGTCTTCCTGACCGGCCCCAGTGGTGACGAAGGTTCCTCGAACGCGTGACCTCTCCGTCGGCGGGGCAGCAATCTGAAGGATCGATGTCAATCGGCTCGGTCCTCGATCAGCTGCGCGGCGAATTCCCGGATGTCACCATCTCGAAGATCCGGTTTCTCGAATCGGAAGGTCTGATCACACCCGAGCGGTCGCCATCGGGTTACCGACGATTCAGTCGGGCAGACTGCGAGCGGCTGCGGTTCGTGCTGACTGCTCAGCGCGATCGTTACCTCCCGCTCAAGGTGATCAAAGAACAACTCGACGAGATCGATCGTGGCGCTCAGTCCGATACACAGGCCGGGCCCCGACTGCTGTCTTCCGCCAAGAACTGGGTGGCGCCGGCCACCGACTTCTCGCAGGGTGGTGGTGGCCGGCTCAGCCGTGACACCCTCCTCGAGCGCACCGGGGTCGACTCGGCTTTTGTCACCGAACTGTGCGACAACGGTCTGCTCGTGCCGGGTCCTCGTGGTTTCTTCGATGAGGATGCGGTAAGGCTGGTCGCTGCAGCAGCAGCCCTGGCGAACTTCGGTCTCCAGGCTCGGCATCTGCGGGCATTCAAGGTTTCGGCGGAACGCGAAGCGGGTCTGGTCGCGCAGATCGCCGGACCCATCGCCAAGGGCAAGGGCACCGGGGCCCGCGACCGGGCCGAGGAGATGGTGCGAGAGATCGCCGCCCTGTCGGTGACACTGCACACCCAATTGGTCAAGCAGGCCGTCCGCGAAGTGCTCGACTGAGCCACTCTTGGTTTTCTCGGTCGTCGCACGGCCTCACTTGCCATAGGATTGATGGCGGTGCAGCATTCGCCCACACAAGCGTTGGGAGGGCCGATCGCATGAGTGAAATGCGCGTTGTAGGTATCCGGGTCGAACCGCCGCAGAGCCAGCCGGTCCTGCTCCTGCAGGAGACCAGTGGTGAGCGCTTCCTGCCCATCTGGATCGGGCAGAGCGAAGCTGCCTCGATTGCCTTGCGACAGAAGGGTATCGAGCCGCCCCGACCGCTGACGCACGACTTGATCGTCAACCTGATCAATGCACTCGGTCATGAACTGGTCGAAGTCCGCATCGTCGACATGCAAGAGGGCACCTTCTACGCAGACCTGGTGTTCGCCGGGGATCTGCGCATCTCCGCCCGGCCCTCCGATTCCATCGCGATCGCGATGCGGGCAGAAGTGCCGATCTACGCGGAGGAGTCCGTACTCGCCGAAGCCGGGCTGCTGATGCCCGATGACGACAGCGACGACGCCGACGACGAATCGGCAGGCGAGGTCAAAGAGGACGAGGTGGAGAAGTTCAAGGAGTTCCTCGACTCGGTGTCTCCGGACGACTTCAAGGCCACCGGAGGCGCGTGAGCCTTCCGTTCTGACGATGACGCAGTCGGCTTGGATCACAGAACGGAAACCGTGGGGTCACGAATCGTCTAAAGCTCGAGTTTAGGTTCAGGGTTAGGGCGAGTCGCGTTGATCGGCGCCCCTCCTGGACCTACGGTCAGTCCCAGGCCGTGAAAATTGCGGTGATGTGATTTTGACCAGTCAGAGCGCGTAAACTTGGGCCCGTCGGCGCCAAGACGTCGCTCGGACGGTCACCGACAGAGCACGCGAGGAGATCCCAGTGGGCGATCAGCCACACGACGGTGAAACTGCCCATGTGGGGGAGACTGCCCAAGGGGAGAATGCCCACCGGATCGACCGACCGTCGCAGGGGTCGTTGGACGACATCATCCCGGGACTGTTCCCCAACGACACCGTGCCCGACGAACTCGTCGGCTACCGAGTGCCCAGCGCGTGCCAGATCGCGGGTATCACCTACCGCCAGCTCGACTACTGGGCCCGCACGTCGCTGGTCGTCCCGTCCATCCGCGGCGCCGCAGGCTCCGGCAGCCAGCGGCTCTATTCCTTCAAGGACATCCTGGTCCTGAAGATCGTCAAGCGACTTCTGGACACGGGCATTTCGCTGCAGAACATCCGCGTGGCCGTTGATCACCTTCGCAAGCGCGGGGTCGAAGACCTGGCGCGCATCACCCTGTTCTCCGACGGGACGACCGTGTACGAGTGCACGTCCGCCGAGGAAGTCGTCGACCTCCTACAGGGCGGTCAGGGTGTTTTCGGGATCGCGGTCAGCGGTGCCATGCGTGAACTGAGCGGAACCATCGCCGACTTCCCGGCCGAGCGTGCTGACGGCGGGGTCACCGAAGCCGCTCCCGAGGACGAGCTGGCCTCGCGCCGCAAGAGCCGGGCTCGCCGCACAGGCTAGAACATCGCCCCTGCGGCAATGTCTGCCGACGTCGGTCTAGACTGAACCCGCGTCGCAGCGACCCGGGAGAGCGTCACAGCAGTGTGACCGCCGAAGGAGCAACACCTCTCCGTCAAACTCTCAGGCACCCAGGACCGTGTCGTCGTCGGCGTCTCTGGAGAGTGGCGGCATCAGCCGTCCGCCCATGGTGAAAGGCCGCATCTTTTGTGGCTGAATCTCTCAGGCGTCCACCGGTCCCTCGGGGAGCGTGGATAGGACAGAGGGGGAGGACCGGCGTCCGGCTTCGGTCGGCACAACCTGTGGTCGCCCCTTGGGGTGACCGCTGCGGAGGTCCCACCATGACCGGCTCTTCCTTCACTCATCGCCACATCGGTCCTGACAACAGCGAGCTCGGCCGAATCCTCTCGCTCATCGGCGCCGACTCGCTCGACGACCTGGCCCGGCAAGTGGTGCCTGCAGGCATTCTCGACGGCCCGCAGGACAACGGTCTGGAAGCACTGCCGCCTGCGGCATCCGAACACGAAGTGCTCGCCGAACTCGCTGCACTCGCAGCCGAGAACACCGTCGCGACGTCGATGATCGGCCTCGGCTACTACGACACCCTCACCCCGCCTGTCCTCGTCCGCAACATCCTCGAGAACCCGGCGTGGTACACCGCCTACACCCCTTACCAGCCCGAGATCAGTCAAGGCCGCCTCGAAGCCCTGCTCAACTTCCAGACGATGGTGTCGGACCTGACCGGCATGGAGGTGGCCAATGCGTCGATGCTCGACGAATCGACTGCGGCCGCCGAGGCCATGACCCTCCTGCGCCGGGCCGGCAAGAGCAAGTCGCCCCGGTTTGTCGTCGACAGCGACGTCTTCCCGCAGACGGCAGCGGTGATCGCCACCCGCGCCGAACCACTGGGGATCGAAGTCGTCACCACCGACCTCTCGCAAGGACTTCCCGACGGAGACTTCTTCGGCATCCTGCTGCAGACTCCGGCAGCGTCAGGCCGGGTCATCGACTGCACGCCGCTCATCGAGGCGGCACACGAGCGCGGTGCGCTGGTCGCCGTCGGCGCCGACCTGCTGGCCCTCACGTTGATCTCTGCGCCCGGCGAGCTGGGCGCCGACGTGTGTTTCGGGACCACCCAACGCTTCGGGGTGCCCATGGGCTTCGGTGGACCCCATGCCGGTTACCTGGCAGTCCACGCCAAACACGCCCGGCAATTGCCGGGTCGCCTCGTCGGTGTCTCGAAGGACGCCGACGGCAACCTCGCCTACCGGTTGTCTCTGCAGACCCGTGAGCAGCACATCCGACGAGAGAAGGCGACCAGCAACATCTGCACCGCGCAGGTGCTGCTCGCGATCATCGCCGCGATGTACGCCAGCTACCACGGAGCCGACGGCCTCCGCGCCATCGCGAGCCGGGTGCACGGGCATGCCCGCACACTTGCGGCGGCGCTGCGGTCCGGTGGAGTCGAGGTGGTGCACGACAACTTCTTCGACACCGTGCTGACCTCTGTGCCGGGGCGGGCCGCCGGCGTCGTCGCCGCAGCCAAGGAACGTGGCATCAACCTCCGACTGGTGGACGATGACCATGTCGCGATCGCCTGCGATGAGGCCACCACCGCGGACCACGTGTCCGCGGTCCGCGACGCTTTTGGGGTCGACGCCTCGAACGCCGCCAAAGACTGGCCTGAGATCGACAGCCGCACAAGCGAATACCTGACCCATCCGGCGTTCAACAGGTACCGCACCGAAACCGCGATGATGCGGTACCTGCGGAGTCTTGCCGACAAGGACATCGCACTGGATCGGAGCATGATCCCACTCGGCTCGTGCACGATGAAGTTGAACGCCGCCGCCGAGATGGAAGCCATCACCTGGCCGACCATCTCCCGGCTGCATCCCTTTGCTCCGGCAGGTGACGTACTCGGAATGCGCAAGATCATCGCTTCGCTCGAGGACTGGCTCGTCGCGATCACCGGCTACGACCGGGTCAGCGTCCAGCCCAACGCGGGGTCTCAGGGCGAATATGCCGGGCTGTTGGCCATTCGCGAATACCACCGCAGCCGTGGTGACTTGAACCGCACGATCTGCCTCATCCCGTCGAGTGCCCACGGGACCAACGCAGCATCCGCGGTCATGGCGGGCATGCGGGTGGTCGTGGTGTCCTGCCGCGACAACGGCGATGTGGATGTCGACGACCTACGCGCCAAGGTGGACGCCAACGCCGCCGATCTGGCAGCGATCATGCTCACCTATCCCTCGACCCACGGTGTCTTCGAGGACGAGGTCGGTGACATCTGCGCCGCGGTGCACGACGCAGGCGGCCAGGTCTACGTCGACGGCGCCAATCTCAACGCACTGGTGGGAGTGGCTCGCCCAGGGCGCTTCGGTGGAGACGTCAGCCACCTGAACCTGCACAAGACGTTCTGCATCCCGCACGGAGGCGGCGGGCCCGGCGTCGGCCCGATCGGAGTGCGCGAGCACCTCGCGCCGTTCCTGCCGGGACATCCACTGGCTGATGAGCTGCCTGGCGATCTCACCATCTCGGGTGCGCCCTACGGCTCGGCGTCGATCCTGCCGATCACCTACGCATACATCCGGATGATGGGAGCCGAGGGATTGCGGGAGGCAACGCTCACGGCGATCGCCTCCGCCAACTACATCGCTGCCCGGCTGAACGACTCGTACCCCGTGCTGTACACCGGCGCGGGCAATCGGGTGGCGCACGAGTGCATCATCGACCTGCGACCGATCACCAAGAGCACCGGCGTGACAGTGGACGACGTCGCAAAACGTCTGGCCGATTACGGCTTCCACGCTCCGACGATGAGCTTCCCGGTCGCCGGAACGCTGATGATCGAGCCCACCGAGAGCGAGAACCTCGACGAGATCGAGGCATTCTGCGACGCGATGATCTCGATTCGCGCGGAGATCGACAAAGTGGCGGACGGTCAGTGGCCGGCCGACGACAACCCCCTGCAAGGTGCCCCGCACACCGCCGAGTGTCTCGTCGGGGACTGGGAGCACAGCTATGACCGACTGGTCGCCGTGTACCCGAACGGACTGCCGTCGGCCGGTGCCCGAGCGAAGGTGTGGCCCGCGGTGCGGCGTATCGACGGCGCGTTCGGCGACCGCAATCTGGTCTGCAGTTGCCCGCCGATCGAGGCGTTCGCCTGAACCCGGGTGGGGTTCAGCTGCGCCGGGTGAGCACCTCGGTGATCGCGTTCTGTGCCTCGGGCGACGGCATCGGCATGGGTGTCGGCGTCACGGGGAACGTCACTGTCGAGGTTGCCGGCGGCAGCTGACCTGCGCCGCGGAAACCCAGTGAGGTGATGGTCGAGATCTGTTCGGGGTCGTGGACGTAGTCGATGAAGGCGCCGACGGCGTCTCGTTGTGCCGCGTCCACCTGATCACCGGTCATCTCGACCACCGGGAAGTCGGCCATAGGGGTCGGCCCGGACGGGAACAGTGCCACCACAGCAGAATTGGCGTCGTCCTTGGTGATCGCATACAGCTGCTGTTCGGTGACCGGTACGGCATGGATGCTGCCGGTCGCGGGATCGGCTTGCTGCTGCAGTGCCCGCACCCCGCTCTCGGACGATCCCAGATCCGTCGCCGGCGCTGAGGCGAGCATCGCGCGGAGCGTTGACGAGACAAGTGGGGAGGCAGCGTCTTCCGGAGACAACGGTCCGCTGGGTGTGCGCGACACCTCGGTGGCGATGGCCTGGGCCGCCAGCATCGTCGCGTCCGATTGCGGGCCTACGGGCATCGCCATCCTGAGTTCACCCCAGCCGCGGAGTCCGAGGTCATCCATCGCCTTGGCCGAGCGCTGCAGAGTCGGCAACTCGATCCAGCCGACATCGCCGTCCATGGCCTCGGCGGCTGCAGCCGGTATCGCCAGGACCACCGGACTGGTCACGAGTGACGACGGCAATCCGTCGACCACATCCGGCCGGGCCGCGATGAGTTGTGAACTCCACACCGACGACTGCGGAATCCACGCGGCCGGGAATTGGCCCCGCGACGCGGTGTCCCAGTCCCCGGTGAGACCGTCCAGTGTGACCTTGGCATCGCCTGGGCGAACCTCGATCGTGATGCAACGGTCGCGTTCGGTGGGACGCGTCTTGTTGTACTTGTCCGCGACGGCCTTGAGAGGAACCGCGAGACCGGGGTCGCTGACGATCGACACCGAGAGGTCGCCCTCGACGCAGCGAGCGGCCGCATCCTTGCCCTGCTCGTTGATCCGGTCGCCCAACAGAACCCATAGGAATCCGAGCGCGACGACGACGACCACTGCGACAGCCAGTACAAGAAGGCCGCGGCTGACACCGCGTCTGCCACCGGCCCTGCGATGCTCGCCCACGCACACCTCAATCCACGAAGTTCATGTCCACCGCAACCTACAGCTTCGGCGACTGGCTGGTCACAGCTCCACCGGGTTGCCGACTGACTTGTGCTGCGCATTCTATGCGGTCGTATCTCCTGGTGGTGGAGCCGCCCGCGCCGACGGCATCGGCACGAACCCAGGTCAGGACAGTGCGACGGTGCAGACGATCTTCTTGCGTTCGTCGTAGGTGTAGTAGGTCTCTGTCTGTGCTGGGCAGTCGGTCTCGTCCACGGTGTTGGGCAGGACCGCCAGGATGCGCTCGCCGGTGGACCCGGTACAGGGCACCTGGACGGTGCTGTCCGACGCGGTGCCCATCTCGAAGCACTTGCCGACAACCCAGTCGATGTCGAGGCAGAGCACCCCGGTCGTGGAGCCGTTCAGCTCTTCGTAATACGTCTGATCGACGTCCGACGGGCAGCTGTTCTCGTCGGCGACCTTCGCCACGACGGTGTAGTGAGAGTCGACGGCACCGCAGGTTGCTGGGGCGATCTCGGCGTCGAGCATCGTGCCGGTGAGGTTCACGCAGTCGCCGACCTTGGCGTCGATCTCGGTGATCTCACCGCTGTCCTCCGGTGTTGCAGAGGGAGACTCGGCCGTCTCCAAAGGGTCTGCGGAGGACGCCTGCGCAGAACTCGAAGCAGTTGTGGCCGTTCCGGTCTCGTCGCTGCTGCAGCCGACGGCCGACAAGGAGAGGGCGGCCGCGGCAACGGCGACCAGGGCGAATTTACGGACGTCAGAAAGCACGGTGCTCGACTTTCGGTGAGAAATGCCTTGTGGCCCGAGCACAGTGCCCGGGCCACAAGGAAATTATCAGACGACGACGCCCTGCGCCGCGCTTCGCAGGTCAGGCGTTGGCGGCCTTGAACTCGCGTCGACGCCGGTGCAGGATCGGCTCGGTGTAGCCGTTGGGTTGCCGGCCGCCTTCGAGGATGAGTTCTTTGGCGGCCTGGAAGGCGATGGAAGCCTCGAAGTCGGCGGCCATCGGCCGGTAGGTCGGGTCGCCGGCGTTCTGCTTGTCGACCACCGGTGCCATCCGCTCGAGAGCTGCGACGACGTCTGCTTCGGACACGATGCCATGGCGGAGCCAGTTGGCCAGTAGTTGGCTCGAGATCCGAAGTGTCGCACGGTCTTCCATCAACGCGACGTCGTGGATGTCGGGCACCTTGGAACAACCGACGCCGTGATCGATCCACCGCACCACGTAACCGAGGATGGACTGGCAGTTGTTGTCGAGTTCTTCACGCTTTTCCTCGTCGCTCCAGTCGGTGCGGGGAGCGAGGGGGATGGTGAGGATGTCCTCGACCGACGCCGGATCGCGTTTGGCGATCTCGTTCTGGCGTTCGAACACGTCGATCTGGTGGTAGTGCAGCGCGTGCAGGGTCGCGGCGGTGGGCGAGGGCACCCATGCGGTGTTCGCGCCGGCCTTGGGGTGACCGATCTTCTGCTCGAGCATGTCGGCCATCAGGTCGGGCATGGCCCACATGCCCTTGCCGATCTGCGCTTTGTGCTGCAGCCCCGCGTGCAGGCCGGTGTCGACGTTGAAGTCTTCGTAGGCCTTGATCCAGGTCTGCGCCTTCATCTCTGCCTTGCGGACGACGGCTCCGGCTTCCATCGAGGTGTGGATTTCGTCGCCGGTGCGGTCGAGGAAACCGGTGTTGATGAACACAACCCGGTCGGCAGCTGCTTTGATGCAGGCCTTGAGGTTCACCGTGGTGCGGCGTTCCTCGTCCATGATCCCGACCTTGAGCGTGCCGGTGGGCAACCCCAGGACCTGCTCGACCCGGCCGAACAACTCGACCGTGAAGGCGACCTCGTCCGGGCCGTGCATCTTCGGCTTCACGATGTAGATCGAACCGGTCCGCGAGTTCTGCAGCCCGTCGGCTTTGAGGCCGTGGCTACCGATCAACGAGGTGAACAGCGCATCGAGGATGCCCTCGGGGACCTCGCTGCCGTCGGCGGCGATGATCGCGTCGTTGGTCATCAGGTGACCGACGTTGCGCACGAACAGCAGCGACCGCCCGTGCAGGGTCAATTCCGACCCGTCAGGGGCGGTGTAGGTGCGGTCGGGATTGAGCACGCGGGTGAAGGTCTTACCGCCCTTGGTGACCTCTTCGGCCAGGTCGCCCTTGTTCAGGCCGAGCCAGTTGCGGTAGCCGGTGACCTTGTCCTCGGCGTCGACAGCGGCGACCGAATCCTCGAAGTCCATGATCGTGGTGACCGCGGACTCGACCAGCACATCTTTGACCCCGGCCGGGTCTGTCGACCCGATGGGGGAGTCCGCGTCGATCTGGATCTCCAGATGAAGTCCGTTGTGGCGCACCAGGATACCGCTGGGAGCAGCTGTGTCACCGGAGTATCCGGCGAACGCGGCGGGATCGGCGAAGCCGGTGGTGGAACCACCGGAGAGGGTGACCTGCACCTGCTGGTCGACGACGGCGTAACCGGTGGCGTCGGCGTGCTTGCCGGACTCCAGGGGTGCGGCCGTGTCGAGGAAATCCTTGGCGAACGCGATGACCTTGTCGCCGCGAACCTTGTTGTACGACTTGCCCTTCTCGGCGCCGTCGGACTCGGGGATGACGTCGGTCCCGTACAGCGCGTCGTAGAGCGATCCCCATCGGGCGTTCGACGCGTTCAGGGCAAACCGGGCGTTGAGGATGGGCACCACCAGCTGCGGTCCGGCGGTGCTGGTGATCTCGTCATCCACACCTGAGGTGGTGATCTGGAAATCGTCGGGGACCGGGGCGAGGTAACCGATGTCGGTCAGGAACGCCTTGTAGGCGTCGGAATCGAACGAAGCGGGGTCTGAGACCGGGTTGTCGCGGTGCCACTGGTCGACCTTGGCCTGAAGGTCGTCGCGGATGGCGAGCAGCTCACGGTTGCGTGGGGTGAGGTCGGTGATGACCGCCGCAGCACCTGCCCAGAACGCATCCTGGTCTACGCCGGTGCCGGGCAACGCCTCGTTGTTGATGAAGTCGTAAAGAACGGACGCAACCTGCAAGCCGCCGTCGACGGTGACGCGCTGAGCCATAACCGGCCTCACTTTCTTTCGATCCAGGTCAATTTCGACCTCTATGTTACTCATGGGTAGGAAGGGGCTCTTGGCCGGTCAGCAGCGCACTGCATCGGTCGATGAGCCGGGCACGGACGATCTGGGCGTGATGGGTCAGGACCGACTGCGCCCGGACGTATTCGCTACGCCCAGCTGCTTCTTCGATTGCGATGGGTTCGAATCCGAACGCCGCCAGGTCATAGGGACTTGCCCGCATGTCGAGCTCGCGGAAGCGCAGTGCCATCTCGAATGCATCCACGACGAGCTCGGAAGGTATCAGCGGCGACAGCTTGAACGCCCACTTGTACAGATCCATGCACAAGCAGCTAACACACATCGGAGGATTGAGCCATGAGAGAACAATACGACCCTGCTCGTCATTTGCGGGCTCTGTGCTGTGTCTGCGGATTGCTGCGCCACCTGAACCGCAAACGCTACAACGGAACACCGAGTGACTTCATGCCGACGAATGGATACTCGCCTACTGGCGATGTGCCGGCCGGGTGGGGCGACCTGCGAGGCCACTGGAGCCATCAGCAGCGGAAGCCTGCGCACCTGCGTTCGATGTCGTCGGTGTACGACCGGATGGTGTGTTTGGCCTCTTGCGACCAGTGTGGCGAACGCACCCGGCACGCGATGATCTTCTCCGAGACCTACCCCAATCGGGACCAACTTGAAGATGACATGCTCCACAACCGCCTCGGCAAACCGATTCTCTAGGTGATATCTACGACGACGTGATGGCCGTGCCGTGAGCCGGTCATCTCGGCGCGGGCGATGATCGGGCGTTCGCCGTCAGGTAGCTCGACCATCGAGCCGAGCGTAGGTGCGTCCTGCGGGCGGAAGTAGATCGTGCACGATGCGACTACTTCGTTTCCCTGGGCGTCTCTGACGATTCTGTTTTGAAACTGGATGCGGCAGGGCACGTCGGTCACTGGGTCTCCGAAGTTGTCGCCGTACGCGCCCGACCCGGTCAGAGGCCGGTAGGTCACCCGATGCGGTAGCAGCCGCTTGGCGATGGTGCTCATCGTGCGCGCCTGCGGTGCCGGTTGAGGATCGCCAACTCGGTCAGCGTCCACCCGTCGTTGACTTGCCGCTGCGCGTTGTAGTCGCCAATAGCCTCGGCGCGCAGGTTCTCGGGGTTGGCGGCGAGCCGGGCCGCCGAGGTGAGCACCACGGCCGCGAGGTCGGCGGATGGCTGGTCACCGGAGAATCCGCGATCGCGGGTGTAGGCGCGCACCTGGGCGGTGACAATCGGTAGCACCTGCTCGGCCAAGTCGACGAGGTCATCCTCATCGCCACGGCCGAGCAGGTTGGCCACGTCCTGCGGGGTCACTGTCATCAGATGGTGATGCCTGAGAGGACGACGACCGCCTCGGGGTTCAGTGGTGCGAGGTCGTAGCGGGCCACCACGCGGATGGCCTGCTGGTCATAGTCGCCGAAGGTCTGATCAAGGATCTTCACCGAGGGCGCCATGTCGCGGGCGACCGCGATCTGCGAGAAGTCGACCAGCGCGGCTCGGCCGGTCGGGGTGCCACCGGTGGTGTCCGGTACACGTGCGGTGACGATGACCGGGGAACCGAACAGGGTGAATCCGCCCGGTTGGGTGGGGTCGGGCTGAAGCTGGTAGCGGTTCTGGCCGTCTTTGAGCTTGCGGATCTTGATGAACTCCCGCGGGGTCATTACCCACTTGAGCGCAGCGAGGTTCACGTTGGCGGACAGCGCCTTACCCCAAGCATCGATCAGGGCGTCGAGTGTGATGGCCCCGACTGCGGCGACCGTCTGTGTACCGGCCCAACCGAACATGCCCTTAGGGGTGGTGATGCCATCGCCGGAGGCGGAGAAGAACTGGGTGTCCAGCTTGTCGGCGACATCCTTGACTAGCCGCTGTTGCAGGGCGGCGTCGAGGGCGACGACAGACTGCCGAGCCAGTTCGTTGCTGTAGCGGGTGAGGATCTTCACCGACTTCATGGTTGATGGGAGCAGTGTCACTTCATCGAACGATGCGTCCCGCTCGGGGATCTGTTCATTTTCACCGGTCCAGCCGGGGTCGGTGACGGGGCCGCCGAGCTTGGGAATGCGGATCTGGCTCGCGCTGTCGAAGACGCGGGGGCCGGCGGCGAGGAATTGGGACTGCGCTTCGAGGGGCTGGACAAGGATCGTCTGCACCTGTTCAGCGGTAAGTTCGCTTGCTGTGGTCGTGGAATTGGCCATTGTGAGTGCTCCAAACGTGAACGGAATGAACGGGTTTCACGTTGAGCGCCTGGCTCACTACGTACGAAGATGGCATCTGGCCTGCCACCAGTATCGCAGGTGGCAGGCCAGATGACAATCGTTGCCGTTAGTCCGAAACGGACTTGCGCGGATCGGCATTGCGCGGCGGGTGCTCAACAAGTGCACGGAACGCTTCGGCGTACCGCAAGGCGACGTCGTGGTGCGAACTCTCGACAACGCGGTCGAGCAACGCTTTCTGGGCGTCGATGTACGCCTGCCCGAGTCCGGTCGTGTCTGCCATGGCTATGCAGCCTTTCGTCAGGCTCGGGCGTTCAGCATCCCGAGCAGGTTTACCCCCGCCTCTGCGGAGCCACGTCCACCTTGCCCTACGTCACCGACAAACCGGCGCGCTTTAAGGTGCGGCTTTGCTTCGATCAGAGCGTCGACCGCGGCAGCCAATGCGTCGGGATCTTCGAGGTGTTCAGCATTGAACGGTAGGTCGGTCGGGTCAGCGAGCTTGCCGGTAGCGCGCACCAGTTCGGTGTGCAGGCGGGCGCCGAGGGTTTCGGCCGTCTTGGCTTCGGTGCGGTAGCGGGCGTTCTCCTGCCGCAGGTTCTCGACGTACTCGCGAGGGAAGGTGTCAGGTTCGTTCTCCTGCTCGTCGTTCCCGTTCTCGTTGCTCTCGGGTGGCTGCTGCTCTTCGGGCTGCTGCTGATCGGCGGGCGGCTGACTGCTCGGGGTCGGCGGCGTCGTTGGCTCGGCGGGTGGCTGCTGCTCGTTTTGCGTTGTCTCGGTTGCGGGCACTGGACTTCTCCTTTTGGTGTTCGTTTGCTGGTTTCTGTGTGCATGAGCACCCTTTGTGGGTCCACATTTCTTTGTCGATCGGCATGACTTGGCCGGCCAGGTTCTGGCAGGCGGGGCACGCGCCGGAGTTCGGGGCGCGGGTCCAGAACTTGACCTCGTGCGATTCGAGGCCGGACTTGTAGGCGTGCTGGGCGGTCTCCAACGTGCGACCACGAGCGCCGGTCTCGAGTGCGCGCTTGGGTTCCTCATCGGCCAAGGCGTCAACAATGATCTGCCGCAACAGATTTGGTGGCGGCTTCGGTGCCGGGATGCCCACCGGTAGCACCACCTCGGCTGTCATCACGGTCAGGGCCGCGACCACACCCGCGTCGGCGAGCGCGGCAGCCTTCGAGTCACCGACCGTCAGTGCCGTGGTCGCCAGGGCAACGAACATGTCTTCGGTGATCTCACCCGCGAGGAATCGGAGGTAGAGCGCCTGGACGGTCTCGTTGGTCGAGTTCGCGAGCGCAGCTACTTGCTCGGCGTAGGCGTTCACGGGGTCAGCGCCGTGATGTCAGTACCCGCCTTGTCGAGTGCTTCGAGCCGGGTCGCCGTGCGGATGTCGAGGATCTCGTCACCGGAGTAGCCGAGCCGGGACAGCGCGTAGGTGGCAGGCAGCAGACCAGCGGCGAACAACTTGGTGACGGCGTCGGCCTCCTGAGCGACACTGCGAGTGGCGGCGTCGGCCCACTGCACCCGGGGGCTGACATCCTCCACAGACCCACCGTCACGGACCGCGACAATCAAGCGGGCCACCTGCTCCCAGGACCGGCCGAACAATGCTTGCTTGGCCTCGGCCCGTGCGGTGAGCGATGCCTCGGCGGCGCGCAGCGCATCGGCTGACGACGGCGCCGATTGCAGGATGCCGGTGTAGTGCGCGGGCAGCGCAGACACGGCCATGATCTGAGACATGAGGATGTTCACGCTCGACTCGTAGGCGGCCAGGTCTGACCCTTCGAGCTGACCGAACTTCGCCTCGGATTCTTCGGCCAGAAGGAATCGGTTCTCTTCGGGGTAAGGATTGACCTCTTCGAAGATCGGTTCGCCGTCGTCGTCGAGCACGGGGTTACCGTCGTCGTCGAGCTTCTTCTCTTCGACCAACTCGACGCCGGTAGCCCAACGGCGCGGCCGGGCGAAGTACTCCGAACCGACCATCATGTCTGCAAGTACCTTGTTGAGGCCATCGACAAGAGGCAGCAGGTCAGCGATCTCCGAGACACCGCCGTCGAGGATGCGGTCGGAGTTAGTCAGGCGCACCACCGGGACGACACCGAGCGGGTTGTCGAGGACTTCGACCGTCTCATATCCGGCCGTTGTGGCGCCGGTCGTATTGGCGCGTAGGCGGGTGATCTTGTCCGCCTCGAATATCGTTGCCTCTGTTGTAGTTTCGGTGGTCCACCGCTTGCACGCCGCGACAGGCCGGCGAGTACCGGGATCGACAATCATCGACATCTGCCGCGCCGATTCGATGGACACCTGCGGGCGCCCCTGGGCGTCGGCCCACACCACCACATAGCTGCAACCGAGCAACAGGGCTTCACGGTGCGCGATGGGTGCGAGTTGGTCGAGGTCGTTGCGCAGCCAGTCGGCCCAGATGTCGACGTCAGTAAATCCAGTGATCCGTAGGCGCTCGGCAATCGAGGTCACCGCCAGCCGCGGAATGTTGCTCGACATCCGGCCGAACCGGTTGCCGAGTGCCTTTGCCGCCTCGGGTGCCAGGAACGCTAGGGGCTGTTCACCCCGGTAGTACCGGTCCAGCAGCTCGTAGCGCGCTACCGGTTCGTCAATGGCTTGCAAGAGGGTGGTGCGCAGGTCAGCGATCATTTGAAACTCCTTGCTCGTTTTTTCTTCTTGGATGCGCGCCAGACGGCGCGACTATGAGCCATGACCGCGCAGGCAGCCAGGTCGATTTTTCGGGCGGACCGTTGCCGCGAGCCCTTCGACAACCGGATGCCGCGGGCGTCCTCCACGATCACCGCGGCGTTGACATGCTCGGCCAACTGACGGTCACCGCTGTGGGTCATTCGGGCGTTGATAGCCGCGCTGTAGAGGTCGCCGGTCGCAGCCGTCAGACGGGCCGGCGAGTGCGGAAACTCCACCACGGGCAGCTTCTCTGATTCGAGGATCTGCAACGTGCGCGTCCACCGGAACGGGTCAGCAATGATCTCCACGACATTCCACTTGCGGCAGGCGAGGCGGATCTCCTGCTCGACCTCGGCCACCGGCACCCGATAGGTGTCGTCACCGTTCGGCCGCTGCCACACCCTCACCTTGTCCATATGAGGTTCCGTCGACACCGTCGCCACCAATAGCGCTGTCGAGTCATCGGAGAACGAACCATCGAGGGCAAGCACAACGTCAGTGCCCTTCGGTACCGGCTTGCCCGTGGCGAGCGCTTCCCATGCACCAGCGGGTAGGAATTGACCGGTGGTGTCGGAGACGAACTGACACAACCGAGCGCGCCGGAACGTAGCCTCACGGGTCTTCGGCGGCAGCAGAGCGACCAAAGCGTCACGGTGGAGAAAGTCATCGAGCGCCGGGTTGGCAAGCTCCCAGCAGTGCTGGCAGTCCACCGGATGATCCTCGAAACCTGCCGCGGAGAACTCCCGCCACACCAGTGACGTGTCGTTCGGGTGATCGTCGGCGTAGTCCCGAAGATCGCGCAACACCTGATTGTTCGGGTCCGGGCCGGGCGTCCCGATACACACCAGCGTCGAGCGCTCCCGCTTACCCTGCGCCAAGGTCAGCACCTCGTAGCTGTCCCGGTTCGCCACGCCCGCTTCATCGAGGATCGCGAGCGTGTAGTCGAGCCCTTCGAGCCGCTTCGCCTCGGCAGGCAGGCAATGGAAGTAGCTGTCCGTCGCCGGGATGTACAGACGCTCTTTGAAGATCTGGCACCGGGACGACAGTTCCTCGTCCAGCTCCACCATGCGCCGGGCGACGTTGAACACGATGCCGGCCTGCCGCTCATCCACCGCGACCACACACACCACCGCACCCTCACCACCATCGAAGAACTTGTAGAGCCCGTAGGCGGCTGTCAGCGACGACTTGCCCTGACCACGCGGCAGCATCCACCCCGCCGTCCTGGGTTGGACCTCGGCGTCCTCGACCGACCCGACCAGCTCACGTTGCCAATCACGCAGGCGCAGCGCCTTCAGCGCGCCCGTGCCCTTGGGTACCTTGATGAACTTCTCGCAGAACTTCTCGAACCGCTTCGACCCCGCGGACCGCGGCGCCCAGGGCAAGGGGCTGTCGTCCACCGCAGCCTTCGGACCCGCCCTCATGGTTGGATCACCCCATGGCATTCAGTGTTGTGTTCGCAAATAGCAAGGTCGTTACCTACGACGGCGACGACTCCTACAAGGTCACGGATTCCGGCGTCCTCAGGATCTACGTCGAGGGCCGCCTGACCGAGACCTATTCGCCCATCGGGTGGCTCCGCATCGGAGACCAGGATGCCCCGAAGCCCGGTGGCAACGTCTGGTAGGTACCCCCTGGGGGTGTGTAACGCCCTCCGAGGCTCCCCCCGTCCGGTCACGCCCCCCTCGGGAGGGGTGACCCCCCTGGTACGTCCGGGGCCGCGTTTGGAGTTGCAGGAGCGGCAGACGACTTCGACGTCGGTGATGCGGATGGGTTTGCCAGCGTCGTAGCGTGCCCATGCTTCGGGGGTGTGGTCCACGGTGAGGTCATCGCGGGTGCCGCAGTCGAGGCACCAGGGTTGCATCCGTCGTGCGCGCCGGGACAGCTTGGCCCACGGTGTGCCGTAGCCGCGCTGGGCGGTGGTGAGCTTGTGGTCGTCGGTGCGGTGCAGGGCTCGGTTGGCCGACGCGCAGTCTGCGCAGCGGGTGTCGGTGGTGGGTTCACCGCAGCGGATGCAGGGCTTAGCCATTGGTGTCTCCGTTGTCGGCGGCCATGGCGCGTAGCCACGCGGGTACGCGCTGGGCTGGGATGCCGAGGGTGCCGGCCAGGTGCAGTGACAGCGCGCTGGTGATGGAGCATCCTGCGATCCACATCTCGATCTGTTCTTCGGGTTCGAGTGAGCCGATGAGGTTGAGGGTGTCGTGTCGCCGTCCTTCGAGGACGAGGGCAGTGACAGCGAGGTAGGTGTCGATGCTGTCGCGAGAGGTGGTGTCGTGGTCAGTCATTGGTCTCGTCCTGCTCTCGTGCTGCGCGGTGCCATGCTCGGCTCTTGCGGGTGTACTCATCGAGCAGGCGGTCCATGAGGTCGAGTTCGTCTGGGGTCATGCGGTGTGCGCTGCGGCCGAGGGTGAGGAGGCGGGCGCGTGTTGCCTTGCGGCTGATGTCGAGCAGGCTGCTCATGGTTTGGTCTCCTTGTTGGCGTCGCGGATGGTGGCTTGGTAGTGGTCGAGGTAGGCGTGCAGGGTGTCTCGTTCGATGGGGGTCAGCTGACCTCTGCTGGCGCGGTGGGCCAGGGACCAGAGGCGGCGAGCGAGGCGGTTGGGGTCTTTCTGGCTCACGGTCAGTAGGCACCGCCGTCGGTTCCGTCGGTTCCGTCAGTCCCGTCGGTTTCTGAGAGAGGGGGTAGACCTAACCGACGCCAGACCGGTTGCAGGCTGGAGAGGCGGTATCCGCGAGGGCCATCACCGAGCCGTTCGGAATTGAGCTTGAACGACTGGACCATCATTCGGCCCATGCGCTGAACGGTGAGCGCCTTGCCGTAGTTGGAACTCAGTCCCCAGTAGTCGGGGTTGTGGGTGATGAGCTTGGAGACGATGGTTTTCGAGGGGGTGTGGATCTCGTTTTCGCCCCATGTTGTCCTTATGTCTTTTATAAGAACCATCGCGGCGGGTTCTCGCATGAGTCCGTCCTCGCGTTCGGACCTGTCTTCTTCGAGGCTGCGCTCGATGAGGTTGTCGACGATCTTGGGCCAGGTGCCGCCCGCTACGTCGGCAACGCGCTTGAGAGGGCGCCACCGTTCCTTTGACCGTCCGATGCATCCCTCGGGGAGGGTGGGCCGGGATAGACGGATGTTGTCGCGGTTGAGTTCGGCCCAGATGTGGAGCTGGTCGCGGATGGCGTGCGCCTCCGGTTCGATGTCCTCCCAATCGGAGTCTTCGACGATTCCGTGTAGGTCCCGCATCAAGAGCACGCGAACGCAGCGTGACCGTGTGTCGTCTGGTAGATCGGGCGCGTTGCCGGCCATCACGACGGGGCTGTAGGTGGGCATTTCGTTCACGTTCCAGCCGCCACCCTTGTTGGGCACTAGGACCGGCCGGGTTGCGCCCTTGCGGTAACCGGAGTTGATAATCGCGATCAGATCTTCGACGCCGGGCTTATTGGGTGCCAGCGACCGGTCCACCTCATCGATGCAAATGGTTCGGATGCCCTTCTCGATGAGCCTGACGAGCAAGGCCGGAGAGGACAGCGAAGCCGCTTGGATCGGATTGTGCGCAAGGCGTGAGATGTGATCCAGCACAGTGGTTTTGCCCGCGCTCGGCATCGGTGAGTCGAGGATGAGACGGGGGCTGGTGTAGGTCTCGTTCGCGACGTGGGTGTGTGCGATCCACAGCGCCAGGAGGTCGGCGTCGTGCTCGTTGGTGAAGCAGATGAACCGGTCGAGCCATGCCCGTACGTCGGTTAGAAGTTCCGAACCGACGGGGTGCCGGTTTGAACCGACGGAACCGGTTGAACCGACGGAACCGACGGGAGAGGTTTCAGTCATCAGGCACCACCAGTCCGGTCGGGCAGGGGGTTGTGATCGCTCGGGAAGCCGTTGCGGCTGGCGATCTCGGAGAGCAGGCGTCGGTCGTCCCCACCCCTTCGCCACAGAATGCGGGCCGCTTCGGGCGACACAACCGGGCAGATGCCAACCCCCAGTAGGTGTTGTGCTGCGTCGCGGATTGCGTCGAGGCGGTGATTGGTCAGCGGTCGGGGTTCGTCGAGGCACCGGCACAGCCAAGGGTCTGCGCAGCCGCATTCGAGGACACCCCGTGATGCTGCGAGGAAACGTCGGTGTAGGGCGGTAGGATGCGAATAGACGTTGTGATGGATGTCGGCTTGTTGCTCGCCCTCGGTTGCCCGACCGGGGGCGGCGCCATTTCCGGGGCTCAAGAGACGCCAACCTGTAGAAGCGTGGCGATACGGTCGCGCTGTTCTGGTGTCAGCGGTGGCGCGTCGGCCAAGACCTTTTGCACATGTGCTTCGAGCTTTGCGGCTCGGAGGTCTCGCCGGGCATCGACAAGTTCGGGGTCGTCGGAGGCTCGGTCACGGGAGAGGCCGGCAACTTTAGCGCGATAGGTGAACGTAGGCGAGGACACGGGGCAGGCTCCTGTAAAAACAAGAACGCCGAGCATCAGAAAAGGCCATCTGGACCTTGTCTGCGCTCGGCTCCCGTGCGGGGCTCTCCATCTTCAACCGTGCGGTTGTTGATGAAAATGGACTCGCCGTTAATCGAGACCTTCAGGACGCGCCATGCGGCTCGAACCCAATCTGTGCACGGAAGCCGTTTCTAGCTCGGCTTGCGGAACCAGATTGATGCTCGGTCCATCTCCCTCGGTTAGCTTTCGACATTCAAAACTGTCATAGACACCTTAGCAGCGTGGTGCGGGATCTTCACTCGACACGCCGCCGATGCTCTTCCATTCGGTCTTTACGGTAGCGGGATCGAACCGGTGGCCGCGGCCGGTGGGCATCACGGTCACCGTCAGTAGTGCGTCGATGATGGCGCGGCGCCGGTCGAGGGGGAGTGCAGCGAAGCGTTCCGCCACATCGCTGACACCGATAATGCCATCGAATATGCGCGCCCGGTTCGCGCTCAACATTTCCGATTCCGCCTGCGCGAGTTGATTTTTGATGCGTGCCGTTGCGGTGCGTAATTGCGAGGCGGTGAGTTCGCCGTCTGCGAAGTCGGTAGCGATCGAGTCGAGCCGGGCGCGAAGTGTCGCGGCCCGGTCACGTAGCTCACCGATGTTCTCTCGTTTCTCGTCGATTGCTAGTTCTATGGCGTCGGGCTGGGACAGCCTGCCGACGACGACGGCGACCACCACCTCGTCGACGTACCGCTGGTTTCGGGAGAGTCGCAGACACGCCTTGCACCGATAGACAGTTTGTCTTGTGCTCTGGGCGATACCGGAACCGAGCGGGGATTGGCAGACACCGCACAGCGCAAGACCCGTCAGTAGGTGTTTGCGACCGCGGGTGGCGCCACTTCGGCGGCCAGGATCGAGCAGCATCGTGTTCACCGAGCGCCAGACATCTTCGGGGACGATGGCGGGCCAGGACGCGGAGCCGACGATCTCACCGTTGTAGGACCGCAAACCCGCGTACCGGGGATTGAGTAGCAGTTGCCGCACCTGCGCGCTACGCCATTTGTTGCCTTTTGTGGTGGCTATCTGGGCGTCGTTCCATTTGGTGGCAATCGAGCCGAGCGAGGCGCCAGCGAGGACAGCGCGGTAGGCATCGCGCACCGCGTTGGATTCGGTGTCGATAAGTTGGTCGTTTTTCTCTGTGTAGCCGAAGGCGCGTGGTCCCCACGCTTTACCGGATTCTGCACGCTGTAGTCCTGCCCGTTTCTGCCGGGCTGATTTTCGTTCGACTTCGGCGCGGGCGACGGCGCCCTTGATGCGGGCGAACAGACGGCCATTGTCTGTCGAGAGGTCGGCGTCACCACCCACGGTCGCTAATGCAATGCCCTTCTCGTCGGCCAGAATGATGAAGTGTTCGAGTTCGACCGGGCGGCGGTGTAGGCGGTCTAGGTCCCAGGCGACGACGGCGTCGACATTGCCGGCACGGATGTCATCAAGCATCCGTTCGTAGGAGGGGCGGCGGCCCACACTGGCAGAGGTGTCGTTGTCGACGTACTCGACCGAGGTCCACCCTCGGGTAGAGCAGAGCTTTAGGCAGTCGTCGCGTTGACGCGCAACTGCGAGGCCGTCGCCATGACGGTCGAGGGATTGTCGGAGGTAGACGGCTGCTCGCACGAGATGTATCTTAGCGGCATAAGCAGCTCCATTCCGGCATGGATGCACCCTGGTTGTTCTGCGTCCTGTTGAGTCGTCCGGTCGAGCACCGTCAGGTTCAGTGGCCGAGCGGGTTCGGTGAAGAAGCGGTACGCGTCGTAGTGGGTGCATCGAAGCGGCAGGGAACGGACCACTGCGTCGGTGTCGGCGGATGACAGTCGCAGGGGAACGCCCGCGTGCCTGATCTGCTCGGAGGGGGCGGCGAACACCATCGCCCACTCGTGCAGACCGAAGCAGTTCAGCCGAGCGGGGCGTTCGCGGGTTGCCGACAGCAGGTCGTGCACGTACTCGACGGTCTCGCGTCGCTTGGCGAGGTGGCGTGGATCCACGGTGACCACCCCGTCGACCTCTGCGTATCCGGAGTAGTCGAGGTAGCGGCGAGCGGCGGAACCGCTGATCGGGTGTCCGAAACCGGGGTGCCAGCGGCGCAATTGTGCGGGGCGATAGCTGTAGTAGGTGAACAAAAATCCCCACACGGGATGAAGGACCTCGCCCCCGGTGGCGGCGTGAAGTCGTGCCGGGTGCCGGCTCAGCAGAGAGTCGACCCGCTCACGATGTGCCTGTGCGGCGGCCTGCCAGTCCTGGACAGGGGACTGAACGGCCACGAACCCATTCACACGCGGTGCGTTTCGTCGCGCACCGTTCCCACGAACTCCTCGACGAGATCCTCCAGGGCAACCACCGCAACCGTGCGACCGTTGTCGTCGACCACGGCGGCGAGATGTGAACTGGTGCGCCGCATGGCCGAGGTGGCCTCGTCGAGCGCTGTGCGGTCCGCCAGGACCGGGAGGGGATGGATCTTGTCGACACCGATGATGCTGTCGGGACCCACCGATTCGTCGAGGATCTCGTCGAGGACATCCTTGAGGTGCAGGTAACCGGTGTAGGTGCCGTCGGTGCCGCGCACCGGGTAGCGCGAGAATCCGGTGTCGGTGACTGCTTGCTCGATCGAGCCGAGAGTTGGCCCGACACGGCCGGTCTCGGCGTCCTTGGTCACCTGCACACTGCGCAGTTCGCTGAGCGGGATCGCCACTTCGAGCACCGTGCGGCCAGAGGTCTGGAGTGCGCGCGTGAGCCGGTCGTGCTCTTCCTCGTCGATGAGGCCCTCTTGCCTCGACTCGCCCAACATCTGCGACAGCTCGTTGGCCGAGACGGTCGCGTCGAGTTCGTCCTTCGGCTCCACCCGCATGATGCGTAGGGAAACATTCGCCGACCAGTTGTAGAACGCGATCAGCGGCCTGGCGATCTTGATGAACAGCAGGTGCACCGGCACCAGGAGCATCGCCGAACGTTCGGGGCGGCAAGCGCGATGTTCTTCGGGACCATCTCGCCGAGGAGGATGTGCAGGACGACCACCAGCGACAACGCGAGCGCGAAGGCGATCGGGTGCAGAAGGCCGTGCGGTACGTGGACGAGTTCCAATGGCTTCTCGATGAGGTGGGCGATCGCCGGTTCACCGACCCGTCCGAGCAGGATCGAACAGATCGTGATGCCCAGCTGGGCTGCGGCCAACATCAGCGACAGATGTTCGCCTGCCTCGATGACCGTGCGCGCCCGGCGCTTGCCTTGCTCCTCGAGTGCCTCGAGGCGGTCACGACGAGCCGAGATCAGTGAGAACTCGGCGGCGACGAAAAAGGCGTTGCCGCCCAGGAGGAACACCGTCAGGACAACACCGAAGAGATCACCCATCGGAATGCTCCACATCTGACCCGGACAACGGCGTCAACGCGACGACGTCGATCCGGCGACCTTCCATCCGGACCACGCGCGCCTGCCACCGTTGATCAGACTGCGTCAGCGACGAATCCTCGTCGTCCTCGGAAGCGGTTGTATGGACGGGGAGATCGATCACGTCACCTTCTCTGGCGATACGGCCGAGCTGGAACATCAACAGCCCGCCCAGGGTGTCGTATTGGCCGTCCGGTGCCCGGTATCCGATCGCATCCAGCAACTCGTCGATTCGCAGCAGGCCGTTGCAGATGTATCCGTCCCCATCCCGCTGGACGTCGGCTTGCTCGTCGTCGTGTTCGTCGGTGACGTCGCCGACGATCTCTTCGATCAGGTCTTCGGTGGTGACGATGCCGGCTGTGCCGCCGTATTCATCGACGACCACGGCCACCTGGAATCCGTCTGCCCGGATCTGCTGCATCAATGCGTCACCGTCGAGACTTGCCGGAACCACGGGGACGTCCCGCGCGAGGGTGCCCAGTTGCGTGGTGGCGCGCGCGGTCAGAGGGACGGTGAACGCCTGCTTGATGTGGACGATGCCGATGATGTTGTCGAGGTCGCCGCCATCGAGGATCGGGAATCGGGAGTAGCCCGTCCGGGATGAGGCGAGGATCAGATCACGAACGGTGTCGTGAATGTCGAGGGACTCCACGGTCACCCGCGGGGTCATCAGTTCCTCGGCCGTACGTTCGCCGAACTGCAGGGAGCGGTCGACGAGAGCAGCGGTGCCGGGGTCCAGGGCGCCTTGCCGGGCCGAATTGCGAACCAGGCTGCCGAGTTCCTGGGGGGAACGCGCCGACCGTAGTTCCTCGGCGGGCTCGACGCCGAGGCGCCTGACCACCCAGTTCGCGGTGCCGTTGAGAGCGTTGATCAGCCACCGGAAGGTTGCCGAGAACAAACTCATCGGGCCGGCGGTGGCCCGGGCTGTGGGCAGTGGCTTGGAGATCGCCAGGTTCTTCGGGATCAACTCACCCAGAACCATCGACAACGACGTGGCGATGACAAGGGCGAGGATGAGCGAGACAGCCGTTGTCGCGCCGTCCGGGAGCCCTACCGCTTCGAAGGCCGGCTCGAAGAGCTGGGCCAAGACCGGCTCGGCGATGTAACCGGTGACAAGCGTGGTGATCGTGATGCCGAGTTGGGCACCGGACAGCTGGAACGAGAGCGACCGGTGGGCCTTGCTGACCTGCCTCGACCGAAGGTCACCCCGAGTCCGTACGTCGTTCTCGACCGTGGACCGTTCAAGAGCGGTCAGCGAGAACTCGGCCGCGACGAACAGAGCCGTTCCCAAGGTCAGTGCGACGAAGCCGAGAAGGCTGCCGGCCAGGATGAGCGCTTGCATCAACGATCACCACGGCCGTCTACGGGTTCCGATGACACAGCGAGGCGGAATTCGCGCGGTGACGTTCGTGACACGAGAACTTCGCTCCGCTCCTGGTGGAGGCGCAACAATCCAGCCTCCAGATGTAGGGCAGTGAAAGGTGATGCCGGAATATCAACGATCTTAACGGGTCACCAACCCGTCGGTAATGGCCGTCCCTCCGCGAAGCCCGCTGCCGACTGCACCCCCAGGACAGCTTTGTCGTGCAATTCGTCGAGCGA
This sequence comes from Williamsia sp. DF01-3, assembly GCF_023051145.1. NCBI lineage: Bacteria > Bacillati > Actinomycetota > Actinomycetes > Mycobacteriales > Nocardiaceae > Williamsia > Williamsia sp. DF01-3. Next base: position 3,328,643 of record NZ_JALKFS010000005.1, on the reverse strand, counting down.
ACGCGCGCCCGCGTACGTCGCCGTCGAGCGAACTCCCGCGCAGATGTGGTCGATGAGGTCTTCGACGCCGGGCCGCTCGGGGTCCAGGGCGATCCGCGAGCTCGAGATCCCTTCCTCGAACAGCGCCTTGCGTGCGCGGTCGAACGCGCTGTCGGTGGCTGTCCGTGCCGCGACCGCTCGTTTGGAGGCCATGCCGAAGCTCTCCTTGTACGGTCTGCCGTCGCGGTCCCACTTCAGGTCACCCGGACTCTCGTACGTTCCGGCGAACCAGGAACCGATCATCACGTTCGACGCGCCCGCGGCAACGGCCAGAGCCACGTCACGGGGATGCCTCACTCCACCGTCTGCCCAGACGTGGGCGCCCGAACCTCTTGCCGCCGAGGCGCATTCGGCGACAGCAGAGAACTGAGGCCGACCCACGCCGGTCATCATCCGAGTGGTGCACATGGCGCCCGGCCCCACCCCGACCTTGACGATCGACGCACCCGCGGAGATCAGGTCCTTGGTGCCCTGCGCCGAGACCACGTTGCCGGCGCACAGGGGCACGCCGAGATCGGCGTCGGCGATCTGCCCCAGCACCGCCAGCATGCGTTCTTGGTGACCGTGCGCGGTGTCGACGACGAGCAGATCGGCACCGGCCTCGACCAGCGCAGTCGCCCTGGCCGTCACGTCGCCGTTGATGCCCACCGCAGCGGCGACGCGTAGTCGCCCCGCGCCATCGACATTGGGTTGGTAGATGCCCGCGCGCAGAGCACCCACGCGGGTCAACACTCCCGCGAGGCTTCCGTCCGGCTCGGTGAGTACGGCCAGGTCGGTGTGGGCTCCCTCGAGCAGCTCGAAGATCTCTCGCGGCGGGGTTCCCGCGGGGGCGGTGACGAAGTCGGGATCGAGCACTTCGGTGAGCCGCGCGAACCGGTCCACGTCGACGCAGGCCCGCTCGGTCACCACTCCGATGGGCGTCGCCGCATCGGTGTCGAGGACGACCACCGCGCCGTGGGCACGCTTGGGCAGAAGCGCCAGGGCATCTGAAACAGCTGCGTCGCCATCGAGGACCACAGGGGTGTCGGCGACCAGGCGCCGTCCCTTGACGAACGAGATCATGTCGGCGGCCGCGCTGATGGGAAGGTCCTGCGGTAGCACCACGAGTCCACCACGCCGCGCCACGGTCTCGGCCATCCGCCGTCCTGCGACAGCGGTCATGTTGGCGACGACCAGGGGAATGGTGGTTCCCGAGCCGTCCGAGGTGGACAGATCGACATCGAATCGAGAGGTGACGTCGGTTCGACCGGGGACGAGGAAGACGTCGTCGTAGGTCAGGTCATGGCTCGGGAAATGCTCGTCAAGGAAGCGCACGTGAGGCAATTCTACCCGCGAAGCCCGAAAGCCCCGACCTTGTGCCGTTGTGACAGACCAACCTGCAGGTGGGAGGTGTCACAGCAACACAAGACCGGGGGCCGGTCGTCCAATCGGGGATCAGGCCTCGATCTCCGTGCGGTCTTCACTCCACAGCGTGTGGAACGTGCCTTCTTTGTCGACGCGCTGGTAGGTGTGCGCGCCGAAGAAGTCACGCAACCCCTGGGTCAGAGCAGCCGGCAGTCGCTCGGCGCGCAGGGCGTCGTAGTAGGAGAGCGACGACGCGAACGCCGGAACGGGGATACCCATCGTGGTCGCGGTGGCGACGACGCGGCGCCAGCTGTCCACAGCGTTCTCGACCGCATCGCGGAAGTACGGAGCGAGGAGCAGGCTGGGCAGCTCCGGGTTCTCCGAGTAGGCGTCCCGGATGCGGTTGAGGAACTTGGCCCGGATGATGCAACCGCCCCGCCAGATGGTGGCGAGGTCGCCGGGATGCAGGTTCCAGTCGTATTCCTTGCTGCCTGCCGCGATCTGGTCGAATCCCTGTGCGTACGCGACCACCTTGGACGCATAGAGCGCCTTGTTGATGTCGTCGATGAAGGTCGCCTTGTCCGAAGGTGCCGCCGCCAGAGTGCCCGACGCCAGGCCTTGTGCCTGCTTTCGCTGATCGGTTGCGCTCGACAGCGCTCGCGCGAAGACCGCCTCGGCGATGCCGGTGGTGGGGATGCCCAGATCGAGAGCGGACTTCACGGTCCAGCGGCCGGTGCCCTTCTGACCCGCAGCATCGACGATGACGTCGACGAGTGGCTTGCCTGTCTCGGCATCCACCTGGCTCAGGACCTCGGCGGTGATCTCGACGAGGTAGCTGTCGAGGTCTCCCGAGTTCCATTCGCGGAAGACGTCGGCGATCTCGGCGACGGGGAGATCCAGGGCCTTGCGCATGAGGTCGTACGCCTCGCCGATGAGCTGCATGTCGGCGTACTCGATGCCGTTGTGGACCATCTTGACGAAGTGCCCGGCACCGTTGGGGCCGATGTGGGTGCAGCAGGGCTCCCCGTCGACGTGGGCCGAGATCGACTCGAGCAACGGGCCGAGGGACTCGTAGGACTTGGCCGGTCCGCCCGGCATGATCGACGGTCCGTTGAGCGCACCTTCTTCGCCGCCGGAGATACCCGCACCGACGAAGTTCAGGCCGCGCTCGGACATCGCGGCTTCGCGCCGGATGGTGTCCGTGTAGAGCGAATTGCCGCCGTCGATGATGATGTCGCCTTCCTCCATCTCGGCGGCGAGCTCCTCGATCACCGCGTCGGTCGGGGCGCCGGCTTTCACCATGATCAGGACACGACGGGGCTTCTCGAGCGCCGCGACGAATTCGGCGACTGTCTCGGTCCGCACGAAGTCTCCCTCGTGGCCGTGCTTTTCGATCAGTGCGTCGGTCTTCGCGATACTGCGGTTGTGCAGTGCGACGGTGTGGCCGTGACGGGCGAAGTTTCGGGCGATGTTGGAGCCCATCACCGCCAAACCGGTGACACCGATCTGGGCGCGGGCAGCTGTTTCAGTCATGCGTACACCCTATGACTAAGCTCACCGGACCTCGCGGCGAGATCAGTTGTCGATCAGGCGATGCAGCTCGGTGAGCCAGGGAACGGCCACGGCGACCGTCGGGATCACCAGGATCGCGGCGGCGGCGACGTAGGCGAACGCAGAGATGGCCGTGGCCGGACGGGTGTCGACGAGCCGCTGCACTCGGGTGAGGGTGCTGGGTCCGCCGATGGCCATCGCGCCGCGAGGCGCCACCGAATCTGCGCACGCGACCAGGGCACGGCCGAGCTGCTTGCGCCCGGCACAGCGGATGGCGGTGTCGTCGGCGAGCAGCTCGACGAGCAACTGCACGGCACCCAGCGCTGAACGGCTACGGACGAACCGGGGAAAGGCTTCATGAACGGCGATGAAGGCTTCGAGTATCAGGTCGTGTCGGGCGCGTAGATGTGCGCGCTCGTGACTGATCACGGCGTCGAGTTCATCCCGGCGCAATCGGGCCACGGTGCCCTCGCTGATCACGACACGCTGTCGCAGGCCGGGCAGGCAATACGCCATGGGCTGATCGACCTCGAGCATGCGCACGTCGCGCGCACTGAGCGGATCGCCGGGGACGGTGCGATCCATCCGGTCGAGCAGGTCGATGAGTTCGCGGTGGGCCGACCGGCGCGCCCTGGTACGCATGGCGACCCGGATCACGGTGTAGAACAGCCGCGCTCCGATGAGGAGTGTGATCAAGAACACGCTGACGTAGACCGTCCAGAGCACCACGCCGAGGCTTTCGATCTCGTCGAACGGGTTCGTCGTGGGTCGTCCCTGCGCGTCGGGGACGAGAAGATTTGCGGCGATGGCGAGGCCGCAGCTGAACGCGGAGAGCACTGCCGCGATGGCGATCGACTGCCACAGAGCCATGGCCGCACGCGGGGCGCGGAGCGGCCACTGCGCGCGCGCGAGCCACGACGGAGCCGGGCCCACGAGCACGAGAGCCACGATCCCGAACACCAACGCGGTCAAAATAGGTTCCTAGGGCTCAGAAGATCGATATGACTCGCTGTGGGCTCCGCGGGCCGATTCCAGTTCATCCAGTGCACGTCGAAGCGCTTCCGCCTCGTCGGCGCCGACCCGGCCCACAAAGGAAACCAGGGCGGCCTGCCGTGATCCAGCCTCGTCCGCTTCGCTCAGCGCGTCAACCATCAAGCTCGCCACGAGGTGCTCACGCGGATGGGTGGCCGAGTAGCGGTGGGCACGGTCATCGCGCAGCTGCGTGACGAGATTCTTCTTCGCCAGTCGCTGGAGCACGGTCATCACGGTCGTGTACGCGAGTTCGCGATCCGCCGACAGAGCCGCGTGCACCTGCCGCACCGTTTGCGGTTCGGCGGACGACCACAAATTGTCCATGACTGCCCGCTCGAGCTCACCCAACCCGTTCATTCTTCTCACTTTACGTTTCTTCTCATCAAACAGCTCAACGCGTGGTGCCATCAATTTTCTTCCGTCGCAGTTGACAGGTTGGTAAGGCTAGCCTACATTCATTCTCACGTGGGACCGAGCGAGTGTCCTGAGGGCTGCAGAGACCCCCGGTCCGCGCCACAGCAGGCCCCACCGAGAGGTGGGGCCTGCTGATTCTTTTGTCGTGCCCATCCGATCGGGAGGGTCACCGCGGGCGGACTCGTCATCCGGGTTTTGACAGACTGTCGATCACGCGACGCGTAGTCCGAGAGCGCGGCCTCAGGCAAGGGAGAACCACGGTGACAGACAACATCGATCTGACCGAGACGATGGGCACGCTGCCCAAGGGCTTCGACAACGAGCTCGGGTTGCAGATGCAAACGGCAACAGCTGACGAGGTCACCGCGACGTTCGAGATCGCCCCCAAGCTCCTGCAGCCCTGGGGCATCGTTCACGGGGGCGTGTACTGCTCGGTGGTCGAATCGGTCGCGAGTACGTCGGGTCAGATATGGCTGCACAGCAAGGGGATCACCGATTCCCATGTCGTCGGGGTGAACAACAGCACCGACTTCCTGCGCGCGGTGAGCACGGGCACCATGACTGCACGTTCGAAGCCGATCCACCGGGGCCGTCGTCAGCAGCTGTGGGAGGTCGACATCACCGACCAGTCGGGCAAGTTGATCGCACAGGGCCGGGTACGGCTGCAGAACATCGCCGCCGAGAACTGATCTGCGTCGGTATGGGACACGATGCGGCACCGGCCGCGACACGATTGTCCGACCCGGCGCGAGCCCGCATCGATGCGGTCCTCTCTGCCGTCGATGTCGAACTCGACCGGGCTTATCCCGGCGATCGCGCCGAGAAGCAGCCTGCCCACACCGTCTATGTGAGTGCCGCCGACGTGGACGCGGACACCCCCGGCACCTGGGGGGACCGGGCGTCGGCGATCGCCGATGACGCCGCCGCCGTGGTTGCGGACCTCGATCGCACCGGCATCGCCTCGCTGGTCCAGGCCCGATTGCGGGGGCAGCCGATCGAAGACCTCCGAATAGACCTTGAAGACGGTTACGGCTGGCGACCGGATGCGGTCGAGGACCGCGACGCTCGAGCGGCCGGTCGCACGATCGCCACATGGTCTGCCCGACCTGAGCAGGCGCCCAGCGCCTACGGTGTTCGCTGCAAGGGGCTGGGCGCCACTGAGCGGGCGCGTGGCTTGCGGTCACTGGAGCTTGTGCTCGATGCTGCCGGCGGGGTGCCGGACGGGTTTGTGTTCACCGTCCCCAAACTGCGCGCGGCAGTCCAGGTGGATGCGGTGGTGATGATCTGTGAGGAGCTCGAACGCGCGCACGGACTGCCCGAAGGCGCATTGCGTTTCGAACTGCAGATCGAGAGCCCTCAGGCGGTGCTCGGTGCCGACGGACGGGCCACGGTGGCCGAAGCGATCCATCGTGGCGTGCCGCGGCTGACCGGATTGCACTATGGGACATACGATTACAGCGCCGCCTGCGGCATCGTGTCGTCCCAGCAGTCGCTGGAACATCCGGTCGCCGACCATGCCAAGTCGGTGATGCTCGTCGCGGCAGCACAGACCGGGGTCTGGGTGTCGGACGGGTCCACCCAGGTGTCCCCGGTCGGTTCCGCCAAGGTCGTCGAAGCGGCTCTACGCCGTCATCACCGACTCGTCACCCGCAGCCTGGAGCGTGGCTTCTATCAGGGGTGGGACATGCACCCGGGCCATCTCGTCACTCGATGGCTGGCGGTGTACGGCTTCTTCCGGTCGGCGATGTCACCGGCCGTGACGCGGTTGCAGTCGTACTTCGACCGCCAGAGTTCGGAGTTTGTGGACGAGCCCGCGACTGCACAATCGCTGGCACTCGTGGTGCTGCGTGGACTGTCGGTGGGTGCGTTCACCGAGGCGGATGTGCTGGCCGTCGGACCCCGGTGTTCGGCAGCGGCCCTGGGTGAACTGCGCGCCAGTGGGGGCGTGCTCGGCTGACCCTGCGGTTCTCTGGCGTCTTCCACCGCGCCGACGCGGGCTCTGCGTGGCAGTATGAGTCGGTCGATGCGTGTTCATCGGCTGTTCACACCGAGGAGGACATCGTGCATCTGTCGCCGCATGAGCAAGAGCGACTGATGATCTCGTACGCTGCGGAATTGGCACGTCGTCGGCAGGCGCGCGGGTTGCTGCTCAATCACCCCGAGGCCGTTGCGGTCATCACCGACCACATCCTCGAGGGGGCACGCGACGGACGGAACGTGGCCGAACTGATGTCCACGGGACGCGAAGTTCTCAGTCGCGAACAGGTCATGGACGGGGTCCCCGAGATGTTGCACGACGTGCAGGTGGAGGCAACCTTTCCGGACGGCACCAAGCTCGTGACCGTGCACAACCCGATTTCCTAGAGGAGTCACGATGGCAGAGCTTGCTCCCATCCCTGGCGAGGTACTCTGTGCCCCAGGAGAAATCGTCATCAACGAGGGTGCCGAGATCACCGAGGTCGTGGTCACCAATGCCGGCGACCGCCCCGTTCAGGTGGGCAGCCACGTGCATTTTCCCCAATCGAATGCTGCCCTCGACTTCGACCGTCAGGCCGCACACGGGAAGCGCTTGAACATTCCGGCGGGCACCGCCGTTCGGTTCGAACCAGGCATCGAGACCACCGTGGAGCTGGTCCCGATCGCCGGTACCCGTGAGGTGCACGGTATTTCGCTGAACCCACCCGGAAAGTTGGATTCGTAGATGGCATCGCTGAGCCGTGCGCGTTACGCCGATCTGTTCGGTCCCACCGTGGGGGACCGGATCCGTCTGGCAGACACCAACCTGCTGATCGAGGTCACCGAGGACAGGTCGGGCGGACCGGGTCTCGCGGGTGAGGAGGCTGTCTTCGGCGGTGGCAAGGTCATCCGCGAATCGATGGGCCAAGGCCGCGCAACCCGGGCCGATGGTTCTCCCGACACCATCATCACCGGTGTCGTGGTGCTCGATCACTGGGGGATCATCAAGGCGGACCTGGGTATTCGTGACGGCCGGATCGTGGCCCTCGGGAAGGCAGGCAACCCGGACACCATGGACGGGGTACATCCGGATCTCGTGATCGGCCCGTCCACCGAGATCATCGCGGGCAACGGCAAGATCGTCACGGCGGGCGGCATCGATTGCCATGTGCATTTCATCTGCCCGCAGATCATGGACGAGGCACTGGGAAACGGGATCACCACGCTCATCGGCGGGGGGACGGGTCCGGCGGAGGGCAGCAAGGCGACCACGGTCACGCCCGGTGCCTGGCACCTCGCCTCGATGCTGCAGGCCACCGACCACTGGCCGATGAACATTGCCCTGCTGGGTAAGGGCAACACGGTCAGCGCCGACTCGATGCGCGAGCAATTACGCGCCGGCGCTTCGGGATTCAAACTCCACGAGGACTGGGGCAGTACACCGGCAGCTATCGACGCGTGTCTGCGGATCGCTGATGAGTCTGGGGTGCAGGTGGCGTTGCACTCGGACACCCTGAACGAGGCCGGGTTCGTCGAACAGACACTCGGAGCCATCGCCGGGCGTGGCATCCACGCGTACCACACCGAAGGCGCGGGCGGCGGGCACGCACCCGACATCATCACGGTCGCGGCGTACCCGAACGTGCTGCCGAGCTCCACGAACCCGACTCGGCCGCACACGGTGAACACGCTGGACGAACACCTCGACATGCTGATGGTCTGTCATCACCTCAATCCCAGTGTGCCCGAAGATCTTGCGTTCGCCGAGAGCCGCATCCGGCCGTCGACCATCGCCGCCGAAGACCTGCTGCACGACATGGGCGCGATCTCGATGATCGGCTCGGACTCGCAGGCGATGGGTCGCATCGGCGAAGTGGTACTGCGAACGTGGCAGACCGCGCATGTGATGAAGGAACGTCGAGGTGCCCTTGCCGGCGACGGGGCCGCCGACAACACCCGCGCGCAGAGGTATGTGGCGAAGTACACCATCTGTCCTGCGATCGCTCACGGTCTGGACGACGAGATCGGTTCGGTCGAGGTGGGCAAGCTCGCCGACCTCGTGCTGTGGGATCCCGCGTTCTTCGGCGTCCGCGCGCATGCCGTCATCAAGGGTGGGGCGATCGCGTGGGCGGCCATGGGCGACGCCAACGCGTCCATCCCGACTCCGCAGCCGGTGCTGCCCCGACCGATGTTCGGCGCGGCGCCCAAGCTCGCCGCGGCGACATCGCTGAGTTTTGTTGCGCCGCAGGCCATCGAGGACGGACTTCCCGACCGATTGGGACTCGATCGGCGCCTGGCGGTGGTGAAGGACGTGCGTCGGGTCGGCAAGGCGGACATGACGAACAATGACGCACAGCCGGAGATCCGGGTGGACCCCGACACTTTTACGGTCACCATCGACGGCCAGGTGTGGGACCAGCAGCCGGCCGCATCGCTGCCCATGGCCCAGCGGTACTTCCTGTTCTGATGACCGCGATCTCGACAGGGGAGGCAGCGCCACCTTTGGGTGGGTCAGCCGCCAAGAACCTCGCAATGTTGCTGACTCTGGCGGACTCTCGGCTTCCGGTGGGCGCTCATGTCCACTCTGGGGGACTGGAGGAGGCGATCACGTCCGGCGTGGTCCGAGACGTCCCGTCACTCCGGGCGTTTCTCATCAGGCGGGTACGCACGACGGGTCTGGTCGCCGCGTCGATCACGGCCGCAGTGGTCGACCGCCGACTCGAGGTGTCGGCTGCCGACGTCCAGGCCGACGCGCGAACACCGTCGGCCGCGGCTCGGTCGGCGTCCCGGTCGCAAGGCCGAGGCATGCTGCGCCTGGGGAAAAAGGTCTGGCCGCACCATGATTGGACGGAGCACTCCGCCAGGCCGCACCTACCCGTCGTGACGGGTTCGGTGGCACGTGCCGCCGGCCTCGACGGGTACCAGAGCGCTCTTGTGCTCATCTACACGACCATGACCGGATCAGCCACCGCCGGCCAGCGGCTGTTGGCGTTGGACCCTGGCGACGTCGCTCTGCTCGGCGTCCAGATGACCGAGCTCTGCGAAGAGACCGCGGCGATCGCCTGTACCGAACTCGCCGACTATTCCGATCCGCTGCTCGATGTGTTCGCGCAGCGGCACGAGCTGCGCGCCATGCCACTGTTCGCGTCCTGACAACCCAAAGACGACGTCGACCCGGGCGTTGCCACAACACGTCCTGCACAACCGAAGGAGAACAACATGCCCCCGCACCTCATCGACGGACAACCGCACACGCATGATCACTCGCGACCCAAGCGCGAACGAGTCGCCGGTGAAGCACTCCGCATCGGAATCGGTGGTCCCGTCGGTTCTGGTAAGACCGCGTTGGTGGCCGCACTGTGCCGCCAGCTCCGTGATGAACTGTCGGTCGCTGTGCTGACGAACGACATCTACACCACCGAGGATGCCGATTTCCTGCGCCGCAATGCCGTCTTGCCGGATGAGCGCATCACCGCCGTCCAGACAGGTGGGTGCCCCCACACCGCGATCCGCGACGACATCACCGCGAACCTCGATGCCATCGACGACCTCTTAGAGGCCAATCCGCCCCTTGACCTGATCCTGGTGGAGTCGGGCGGAGACAACCTCACGGCAACGTTTTCGACGGGGTTGATCGATGCACAGATCTTTGTGGTCGATGTGGCCGGCGGCGACAAGGTGCCGCGCAAGGGAGGTCCCGGAGTGACCTTTTCCGACCTGCTCGTGGTGAACAAGACGGACCTGGCACCGATGGTGGGCGCCGACCTCCACGTCATGCGAAGCGATGCGGAGAAGGTGCGTGAAGGACGTCCGACGGTGCTCATCTCTCTGACCGACGACCCCGCGGCGACCGACGTGCTGAGCTGGGTGCGTGACCAACTCGCGGCAGCGCGGACTCAGCCCTTGAACACGGTGTGACGAGCCGGCACATCACATGCACACCGAGCTGTATCTCGAGGCGCACAAGGGGCGATCACCCCGGGTCCGGGCAAGCGGCGGCCTTACGGTTCGTCAGACCGGGCGCGACGTCCTGCATCTGATCTCCAGCGCAGCGACCCCCCTCGGTGGAGACCGGATCGACATCCACGTCGATGTGAGATCCGGTGCTGTACTGACGCTGCGCAGTGTCGCTGCCGCCATCGCGCTGCCGGGCCGCTGCGACACCGTCTCGGACATGTCGTGGCACATCACCGTTGCCGACGGGGCCACGTTGATCGTCGATCCACAGCCAACGATCGTCGCGGGTGACGCGGTGCATCACACGCGGTGCACGGTGGAGATCGCCGGGTCGGGGGAGTTCCGGTTCTGTGAACGGGTGCAGGTGGGCCGTCGCGGCGAGGATGCCGGACGGTGGTCGGGTCGTATGAGCGTGGACATCGCGGGCACGGCTGCGTTGCGGCATCAACTGCGCCTCGGCCGGCCGGACACCGACAGCCTCAGCTCACCTTCGGTACTCCTGAGTGAGTACCGCTACCCCGACAGTCGGCCCGACACCGTGCACCCGACCGCGACAGCGGCACGCCTGGGGCTGGTAGCGGCGGCAGCATGACAACCGTTCTGGCGAATACGCTGACCGCGGCGGACCGGACGGCAGCCGAACTGGTCGGCTGAGGTCAGATCAGCTGGCGGCCGGCTTGGACTGATCCGAGTTTCGTTCGGATGTGAACGACTTGGTGGGGTCGGAGAGAACCGGCTTGTCGCCGGGGGTCTGGTCGCGGTCCACAGGCACGGCGTCGCCGCCACCGTCCTTGATTCTGTCGAGCTCGATCTGAGCCAACTGGTCCATGGCGTTGCGCGCCAGCACCTGCTGCTCGGTGATGGTGAGCTGCGAGCGACCTCGGGTGAGGAATGCGAACGACCAGTCGACAATTGTCGTGAGACGGTTCCTGAACCCCACGATGTACACCAGGTGCAGCAGCAACCATCCGAGCCACGCGAAGAAGCCCTCGGTCTCGAAGTTCTTCTTCAGGCCTGGCACCGGCACCGACATCACGGCACTGAACTTGGAGATGGTCGCCATCGAGCCCTTGTCCCAGTACTTGAACGGCTCACGATCTTCGGGTTTGCCACCCTTGAGCTCGGCCTTGATCGCGTCGGCCGCGTAGCGCCCACCCTGGATCGCCCCTTGGGCCTGGCCCGGCACGTTCTCGACCGACATCATGTCGCCTACGACGAACACATTGGGGTGCCCGGGGATGGACAGATCGGGCTCCACCTTGACGCGTCCGGCGCGGTCGAGTTCCACTGCGCTCTGCTCGGCGAGTTGTTTGCCCAGCGGGCTGGCGGCCACACCGGCCGACCACACCTTGCACTGCGACTCGATGCGCCTGGTGCTGCCGTCTTTGTCTTTCACCACGAGGCCGTCGTAATCCAGGTCGACGACCATTGCATTCAGCTGGATCTCGACGCCCATGCCCTCGAGCCGTTCGGCAGCTTTGGTTCCGAGCTTCTTGCCCATGGGAGGAAGGACTGCGGGCGCCGCATCGAGGAGGATGACGCGCGACTCTGTGGGGTCGATGTTGCGGAATGTGCCCTTGAGGGTCTTTGCACTCATCTCCGCGATCTGACCGGCCAGTTCGACGCCGGTGGGACCGGCACCGACCACCACGAAGGTGAGCAGTCGAGCCCGTTCCTCGTGATCCTCGGACAGCTCGGCCTGCTCGAACGCTCCCAGGATGCGACCACGCAGCTCCAGCGCGTCGTCGATGGTCTTCATGCCGGGCGCGAACTGAGCGAAGTGGTCGTTGCCGAAGTAGGACTGATCGGCACCCGCTGCGATGATCAGGCTGTCGTAGGGCGTCTCGGTGATCCGCTCCAGCAGTCGGGACGTCACAACTTTCTTCTCGAGGTCGATGCCCTCCACATTGCCCATCAGGACCTGAGCGTTGGCCTGCTTGCGCAGGATCACGCGGGTAGCGGGCGCGATCTCACCTTCGGAGATGATGCCGGTGGCCACCTGGTAGAGCATCGGCTGGAAGAGGTGATGTGTGGTCCGTGCGATCAAGGTGACCTCGACGTCGGCTTTGCGCAGGCGCTGAGTAGCGAACAGCCCCCCGAAGCCGGAACCGATGACCACTACCCGATGCCGGGTCGAACCTGCAGTCTCGTCGCTCATGACCATCTCCTGTCGGTTGGCGGTGTGCGGCGGGGATCTCAGGGCTGGTCAAAACCCGCTCATTGGCTAACGGTAGTCAATGAGCTCGCGTTGGTCGCGGCAAGGGCCGGATTCGCCCGAAGGTGTGCAGGTGAGCGGTTCAGGCGATCATGCTCGATGCGATTCGGGCGGATTGTGCCCACGGGAAACTGCTTGATTCCCAATGTGTTTTGAGGATCTCGTACTCGACTTCGCCGCGTTCGGAACCTGCGATCGAGGTGTCGGCGCAGTCGTGTAACCGGGCCAGCCGCAGACCCGACTTCTCCATCACGCGGCGCGAGGCAGCGTTGACTGCCATGGTGCCCGCGAAGATGCGGCTGATGTTCAGCTCGGTGAAAGACAGCTGCACCAATGCCCGAGCTCCCTCGGTGGCCAATCCTCGCCCCCAAGCGCGGCGGCGCAGCCGGTAGCTCAGTTCGAACTCCGATTCCGACGAATGGCGAGGCGCCCGCAAACCGAACCAGCCGACGAACCCGCTTGTTTCTGCGTGGGGGTCGCCGACGGAACGCGCTGCGACGACGTCGAGCCGATCGAGTGCAACCCAGACGCCGGCACCGCCGCGGTGGCCCGCCTCGGCCAGCGCTCGCGGGATCACCCAGTCCTCGATGACCTCTCGAGGGGTGGCGGTCCCACCGGTGACATAACGCATCACGGCCGGGTCGCTGTCGAGTTCGACGAGGTGGTCGGTATCGGCAATCGACACCGGCCGCAAAACCAGGCGATCGGTCTCGATGATCAACTCTTCATTCCCCATTCCACTGACGTGATGTCGGCATCCTACGGTCTCGTGCGACGCAAGTGGTAGACCTCGCCGGAGAGTGTCGGAGCAGACCATTCAACCAGGGCATCGGTGCTGGTGAGAGGTGAGATTCGGGCTTGCGACAGCTTGCGGGTGGGTGGCGATCGTCAAATCGCGAGTCGGCGAGGATCGCCGCTGCTGGTTGCGGTCGGTCGACCCGCCCGGCGCCCGGGTGGCCAAGACATGCTGGTGAGCGGATTTGCGCCGAAACCCGTTCGGCGAGTGCGCAACACACGATTCGCCGTTGTCGCCAACGCGGCGATGGACCCGTCCCCGGATCTCTTCGGCCCTGCCATTACGCTGGCACCGGTGAAAGACACCTCTTCTGGTTCAATCCCCACCGACCTGGACACGGTCGAGCTGCAGTTGCGTTGGGGCGACTTGGACACCAACCATCACGTGAACAACGTGCAGTTCGCGCGATTGTTCGAAGAAGCCCGGGTCCGCACCGTCACCCGCTGGTTCGCCACTCAGGGCCGCAGTACCGGCGCCTTCCATCTCGCCCGGCAGGAGATCGAGTTCGTGGCGCCGCTGTACTACGGCCCCGAGCCCGTGACGGCCAAGGTCTGGATCAGTCGTCTCGGCACATCGTCCTTCGACTTCGCCAGCGAATTGCGTGATGGGAAAGGCAACCTGGTGGGACTGTGCGAGACGACCGGGGTGATGATCGACCCCGAGACCGGCGGCACCAGACCTGTGCCCGACGCCGTACGCGACCTCCTCGAGGCAAAGATGGCAGATCCGGTTCCTTTCCGGCGCCGCGCTTGACCGCACTGTGACGATCGATGTCGGGCAGCGGTGATATACCGGCCTGACAACCGCGGACGAGGGGGCGTGCAGTGCTGAGACTTCATCGTGCCGAACGCACCAGCACGCTGGTCGCGGCTTTGGCCGGCATCCTCTCGGAGCCGCCCGGCGACCCTTTCGCCGGTGAGGTGGTCGCGGTGCCTGCGCAGGGTGTCGAGCGCTGGCTGACCCAGCAGTTGTCGTTGACCCTCGGAACGAGCCGGGCGCCGGGTGGCGACGACCATGGCGACGGAATTGCGGCGAACATCGCGTTCCCCTCGCCGTCGGCGCTGGTCGACGATGTTGTCGCCCAGGTCAGTGGTACCGCCGCTGCAGGCAGACCCGACGACGATCCTTGGGCGCCCGCGCGCATGCAGTGGACGCTGCTCGGGGTGATCGACGACGCAGTCGACGACCCCGCGTGCGCAATCCTCGCCCGGCATCTCGGGCACCGAAGCGCCGCCGGGACCGGCCGGGACGCAACCTCGGGTGCGGGGACCACGTCACCAGCTCCCGGTTTCCGTGTCGGACGCCGGTTCGGGACAGCGGAGCACCTGACGCAACTGTTCCGCAGCTACGCCACCCACCGGCCCCAGATGATCCTCGACTGGGTTGCCGGTTCGGACACCGATGGAGTGGGTGACCAGCTCGACGAAGACGTGCGGTGGCAGCCGCATCTCTGGCGGATGTTGCGTGAGCGCATCGACGCACCCAGCCCGCCGGAACGTCTCGACGACGTCTGCACGGCACTGCGGCGACAGGCCTCGGCGGTCGACCTGCCTGAGCGTATCGCCCTCTTCGGGGCCACCCGCCTCACCACCCAGCAGCTGGCGATCCTGTCAGCACTCGGCGCCCACCGCGACGTCAACCTCTTTCTGCCGCACGCGAGTCCGGCTCTGTGGGAGAAGATGCCACGATTCGACGGGCAGGTGCGCCGCAGCGATATCGACGCCAGGTTCATCGAGCACCCCCTGGTGGCGTCGCTCTCGCGAGAAGTGCGTGAACTCCAGGTCCGGCTGAGCGACATCGCGGACGAAGATGTCCACCACCGCGCTGACGAGCCAGTCGACACGCACCTGCGGCGACTGCAGCACGCGATCCGCACCGATGCGGTCCTGCCCGCTGTCGGGGTGGCCGATGGCAGCGTCGAGGTCCATACGTGTCACGGGCCGGCCCGGCAGGTGGAGGTGCTCCGCGAACTGGTCTTGCACATGTTCCAGGAAGCTCCGGACCTGGACCCGCGTGACGTCATCGTCATGTGCCCCGACGTGGAGACCTACGCTCCGTTGATCCGTGCGTCATTCGGGCAATCGATCAACGTGCACCCTGGCCATCAATTGCGTGTGCGACTCGCGGATCGGGCTCTGCGCCAGACCAATCCACTGCTCGAGGTCATGTCGGATCTGCTCGAGCTCGCCGGGGGGCGCGTCAAGGCCAGCGAGGTGCTGGGGCTGGCGGAGAGCGAACCGGTGCGAACGAGGTTCGATTTCAGCGACGACGACCTGGAACGACTGCGGCAGTGGACCGCCGAATCAGGTGCGCGCTGGGGTATCAACGACAACCAACGCAAGCCGTTCGGGCTCGGCGGATTCGGGCAGAACACCTTCGGCGCAGGGTTGGACCGGATCCTGCTCGGGGTGGCGGCCGACGAAAGTGAACTCGGCTGGCTCGACACCGCGCTGCCGCTCGACGACGTCGACAGCGCAGACGTCGACCTAGCCGGCCGCTTTGCGGAGTTCATCAGCCGACTCGACGACTCACTCGCCACCCTCCGAGGTCCGCGACCAGCAGTCGAGTGGTCCCAAAATCTTTCGAGGGCAATGGATCTGCTCACGGCGGTGAAGTCGGCAGATAGCTGGCAGCGCAGTCAGGCGCACCGCGAGTTGGCTGCCGCGACCGAACACGGTGGCCAGGCCATCGTCCGGTTGGCCGACGTCCGCGCGATGCTCGCGCACCGTCTGGCCGGCCGACCGACCAGGGCGAACTTTCGTACCGGCGAGCTGACCGTGTGCACCATGGTGCCCATGCGGGCCGTGCCACACCGAGTGGTGATCCTGCTCGGGCTCGACGACGAGAGCTTCCCGCGGGTCGGAAGTGTCAACGGTGACGACATCATGGGCCGCAATCCCTGTGTGGGAGAACGGGACATCCGTAGTGAGGACCGTCAGCTGCTCCTCGACGCCACCATGTCGGCCATCGACCGCCTGGTCATACTGTTCACGGGGAACGATCCGGTCACCGGGCTTCGTCGCCCGCCCGCCGTTCCGGTGGGTGAGTTGATCGACTCGGCCAACGCAATGCTGGCCGAGGGGTCGACGGTGGTGCGTGCGCACCCGCTGCACGCGTTCGACCCCGTCAACTTCGATGCCGGTGCCCCGTTCAGCTTCGATGATTCTGCGTTGGCCGGTGCGCGCTCTGCACAATCGATCCAGATCAGCGAGCCTGAGTTCCTTCCGGAACCATTGCCGGAGAAGCTCGGCGACGTCGAGTTGGCCGACCTCATCGCGTTCGTGGAACATCCGATGCGGGCGTTCTGCCGCCAGCGGCTGGGTATGTATCTGCCCGGCGACGACGAAGAACTGAGCGATGTGTTCAGCGCGGACCTCGACGGTCTCGACCGGTGGGCCATCGGCGACCGAATGCTGCAGTCCCGACTGGCAGGTGTCGAGGGGGCCGCTCTACGCGCCGCCGAACTGCGGCGGGGTTCGCTTCCACCGTTCCGGCTCGGTGGTCAGGTGTTCCAACGTATCGCCGGCGACGTCGAGTCCCTGGTGACCGCCGCCGCCCCGCTGCACGAAAAGCCTTCGGAATCAAGGGATGTCACGGTGGAGCTCGGCGGTGGACGACGACTGTCCGGTACGGTGCCCGGCGTGCACGAAGGTGTTGTCGTGCGCACGATCTTCTCGCGAGTGGCTCCGAAACACCGGGTGGCGGCCTGGGTGGCGTTGCTGGCGCTGTCGGCGAGTGAGTCGGGTGATCGGTCGGCTGTGGTGCTGGGTCGGGGAAAGTACGGGGGCCGCCTTGCGCGATCAGACATCAAGAGTCCTCCCGATCCCGCGGCGACGCTCCGTGACCTGGTCGCGATGCGCGATGCCGGCCTGCGTGCGCCGCTGCCGCTTCCCACCACTGCGGCCTGTGAATATGCCACCCGTCGCAACCGGGGCGACGGTGTCGAACTCGCCATCGAGGCTGCCGAGGTGAGCTTCAAAAGCGACTTCGGGGGAGAGGGCCAAGACCTGTACGTGAAGTACCTGTACGGCACCGAGTTCGGTGCGATTCTGTCCGAGTCGCCGGCACCGGATGCGGCTGTTCTCACCGAACCTTCGAGGTTTGGTGCCTTGGCGACCGGCCTGTGGGCTCCGCTGCTCGATGCCGAGACGGTGCGCTGAGATGACCCAGAGCAGTCTTTCTCCCGTCACCTTCGACATCACCGGACCGCTGCCCGGCGGCACAACGGTATTGGAGGCCAGTGCCGGCACCGGCAAGACGTACGCGATCGTCGGTCTGGCCGCTCGGTACGTGGCGTCCGGGGTGCCGTTGTCCGAACTACTCCTGGTCACCTTCAGCCGATTCGCCACAGCTGAACTTCGAGAACGAACCCGGCTGCGACTGGCCGATCTCGCACGGGCACTTGCCGATCCGCAACGTGCGGCGCAATCCGATGACCCCCTCGTGGCGATGCTCGCCCGCGGCAGCGTCGAGGAGGTGGGTGTTCGTCGCGAACGGTTGACCGCTGCGTTGTCCGACTTCGATGCGGCGACCATCGCGACCACACACACATTCTGCAGCCGCATGCTGGACGGGCTCGGTCTTGCCGGCGACTTCGAGAACGACATCACTCTGGTGGAGGACGTAGGCGATCTCATCACCGAAGTCACCGACGACCTGTACCTGCGGCGCTTCAGTGGTACCGACGCGGTGCCGTTCAGTCTTCTTGACGCCCATGCCTTCTCGCGGGCGGCGGTGTTCGGGCGGCAGGCGCGGCTGGGGCCTGACGCCGAACCCGGGGCGGACGAGTACCTGCGGGTGGAGTTCGCCACGCAGGTACGCAAAGAGGTGGAACGGCGTAAACGCCTCACCAATGTGCGTGACTATGACGACCTTCAGATGTTGCTGCGCGACACATTGGCCGACCCCGCACACGGGCCGGCGGCCTGCCGACGGATCCGTAGCCGTTTTCGGGTGGTGCTCGTCGACGAGTTCCAGGACACGGATCCGGTGCAGTGGGAGATCTTTCGCCTCGCGTTCCACGGGCACACGACGTTGGTGCTCGTCGGCGACCCGAAGCAATCTATCTACGCCTTCCGAGGCGCAGAGGTGTTCAGTTACCTCGATGCCGTACGCGCCGCAGACAACCATCAGGCTCTTCCGACGAACTGGCGAAGTGACGCCGGACTGATCGAGGCGCTGGACCGGATCTACGCCGGAGCAGCTCTGGGTAGCCCGGACATCGTTGTGCACCAGGTGACCGCGAACAACGACGGATCCCGACTTCCCGGCCTGGTCCCGCTGCGGTTGCGCCATCTGAACCGCAAGGGACACGGGCCGCTGAACAAGTCGGGGTTTCCGGTGCTCGACCGGCTGCGCCGGGCGGTGGCCGACGACGTCGCCGCGGACCTCACCGACCTGCTCAACTCCGGCACCGACCACGTCACCGGTGGGAAGACGAGGCCGGTCGAGCCCGGAGACGTCGCAGTTCTGGTTCGAAATCACAAACACCTGAGCATGATTCAAGGTGCCCTGGACGCTGCGGGGATACCGTCGGTGCTGGCGGGAGGTACCAGTGTCTACAGCACCCAAGGAGCGCTCGACTGGCTGTGGTTGTTGCAGGCCATGGAGCAGCCGAGTCGTACGGCCCGAATCCGGTTGGCTGCACTGACCCCGCTTCTGGGGTGGACTGCCACTGAGCTCGATGCAGGCGGAGACGAGCTGACAGCGGACATCAGCGCGATGATCCGCGAGCTCGTGGCGGTCTATCAGGACGCCGGGTTTGCGGCGGTGTACGAGCATCTGTCCGGACGCCGCGACATCGCCGGTCGTCTGCTGGGTATCACCGGCGGTGAACGTCGACTCACCGACCTCACCCACATCGCCCAGTTGTGCAACCGTGCCGTGGTGGAGCAGGGGCTGGGCCTCACCGCGCTCGTGCGCCGACTCGCCGAGCTGATCAAGGATCCGGTCGCAGGCAATCAGGGCGAGCAGAGCCGCCGTCTCGACAGCGACGCCGCCGCGGTTCAACTGCTGACCGTGCATCGCAGCAAGGGACTGGAGTTCCCGATCGTCTATGTGCCCTACGGCTGGGACGCAGCACGCCATCCGAACCCGACAACTCTGTTGCTGCACAACGACTCAGGAGAGCGAATCCTTGACGTCGGAGGCAAGGACGCACCCGGGTACCGGGCCCGCCGGGACACCGCCGCTGCCGAGGAAGACGGGGAAGAGTTGCGATTGTTGTACGTGGCGCTCACACGCGCTGCCTCCGCTGTGGTGCTGTGGTGGGCGCCTGCGACTGCCACCCGCTCGTCGCCGCTTCACAGGCTGCTGTTCAGCCGCGACAAAACCAGCCCCGAACCACGTCCGGTGGTACCCGACGATGCACGGGTGGCCCGCTTCTTCACCGAATGGGGTGAGGCGGCAGGCGACGTGGTCACCGTGCAGCCGGCGACGTTTGCGCCAATGGGCAGTCCCCGTTGGCAGCAACCGAAGCCGTCGGCAGGCGACCTGGGGTCAGCGTCCTTCACCCGCGTCATCGACCGCACGTGGCGGCGCACCTCCTATTCGGCGCTGGTGGCGGGTACACATCAGCCGGGCGTGGCGAGCGAGCCCGAGGTCACGGACAAGACAGACGAACAGACGGTGGAACCTCTTGCCGAGGCGACCACGGAAGGCCCTGCCGAACTCAAACACGTGTCGCTGATGAACTCGCTGCCTTTCGGGGCGGCCTTCGGAACGCTTGTCCACGAGGTACTCGAGACCGTCGACACCGATGTCGCCGATCTGGCGGGCGAAGTGCGGCGCCGCTGTGTCGAGGCCGCGCTGGCGCGGATGGCGGAGGTCGACATCGATGTGCTCGCCGAGGCGCTGACCGCGGTGATGCACACACCTCTGGGCTCTGATCGCGAACTCACCCTCGCGCGCATACCTTCGAAGGATCGCTTGTCGGAGCTGACCTTCGAGTTCCCGCTCGGATCGCAGACCGATCCGACCCTGCGAGACATCAGCGACCTGATGGCGGAGCATCTGTCGCCCGATGATCTGCTCGCCGACTATCCCGCCCTGCTGCGTCGGGTGCCCGCACCGCCGCTGCGCGGATTCCTCACCGGCAGCATCGACGCGGTTCTGCGGATTCCGGGCGATCGATTCGTGGTGGTGGACTACAAGACGAACCGGACCGCGCGCGGCGACCTCACCTGCCTGGACTACACACCGGAGTCGATGGCGCGGGAGATGATGCACTCGCACTATCCTCTGCAGGCGTTGCTGTATTCGGTTGCGCTGCACCGCTATCTACGATGGCGATTGAAGGATTACAACCCTTCGGTGCACCTCGGTGGCGTTCAGTACCATTTCGTCCGCGCGATGATCGGGCCGCAGACGCCATCGGGCTGCGGCGTGTTCGAATGGAAGCCCTCCGCGTCCCTCATCGCCGCCGTGTCCGACCTCATCGCCGGAAGGGCGGTGGCCGCGTGACCGCCGACGTAGACGCGCGGATCGTGTTGAACGCCGCTGCGCCACTGGTGCCCTTCAATCAGGCAGGCGTGCTCAGCGCCGCCGATGTCCATGTGGCTCAACGACTTGCTGCACTGTCCAAGACCGACATCGAGCCGACGGTGTTGATCGCCACCGCGCTGGCAGTGCGCGCGGTGCGGTTGGGGTCGGTCTGTGTGGAGGTCAACCGGCTCTCCGAGATCGCCATCGACGACGAGGAGTCGGGGATCGATCCGGACACGTTGCCGTGGCCGGACCCGGCCGACGTCGTCAGAGCGCTCGAGTCGAGTCCTCTGCTGGCGGGTGCGGCATCGGGACCGTTGAGGCCGCTCCATCTCGCACACACGCCCGAGGGCCCGCTGCTCTACCTCCGTCGCTACTTCCAGCAGGAACAGCGGATCCGGGAGCTCCTCGACAACCGGGCCCGTACGCACCCGGATCTCGACGCCGGGCGATTGTCGGAGGGGCTTCACCGGCATTTCCCCGACGCCGGTCCCGACCGACAGCGGATTGCGGCTGCCCTGGCAACAGCCGGGTGGACAACGGTCATCGCAGGGGGCCGGGCACCGGTAAAACGCACACCGTTGCGCGGGTACTGGCCCTCATGTTCGACGAGTACGGACCGGGTTTTCGCGTTGCTCTGGCTGCCCCGACGGGCCGGGCAGCGGCCCAACTCGAGGCATCGGTGCGCGCTCAGGCACCCGAACTCGGGCTCCCGGAGCATCTGACGGCAACCACCCTTCACCGGCTACTCGGATGGCGGCCGGGTAACCGCAGCAGATTCGCACACGACAGCACGAACCGGCTGCCTCACGAGCTGGTGGTCGTCGATGAGACGTCGATGGTGTCGCTGACGATGATGTCGCGACTGCTCGATGCGTTGCGCCCCCAATCCAGGCTTGTCCTGGTGGGGGATCCCGATCAACTGGCCTCTGTGGATGCCGGGGCTGTGCTCGCCGATCTGGTCGCGAGGCCAGTCACCGAGCAGACCAATCCGGTGCTGAGCAGTCTGGTCGCCGATGACCTCGAACCCGACGCCGACAACGTCGACGCGCTGTCGGTCGAGGAGCGTGAACAGTTGGGCGGAGGGGTGATCCGTCTCACGCGGGTGCGCCGATTCGGAGAGAGAATCGAACAGTTGGCAGCGGCTGTGCGCCGGGGCGACGCCGATGAGGTGATCGATCTCCTCGGTGCCGGCCATGACGAGTTCGAACTCGTCGGGTTCGACACTCTCGAATCGGTGCGGCGCGACGTCGTCGACTCCGCCACCGCAGTGCGGGTGGCCGCGGAGGCCGGGGACGCTGCGGCGGCTCTGGCCGGTCTGAGCTCGCATCGACTGCTGTGTGCTCATCGGGAAGGTACGTCGGGCGTCGAATACTGGTCGCGATTGGCGACCGAGTGGATCGACGCACCGGAGGAGGCTTTCGACACGGGCCGGTGGTTCGCCGGACAACCACTGCTGGTGACCGCAAACGATTACGACACCGGCATCTACAACGGAGATACCGGGGTGGTGGTGAACATCGACGGCAGGCCGATGGTGGCGTTCGCGCGCGGCCAGTCGATCAAGATGCTGCATCCGTCTCAGCTGGTGTCGGCAACGTCGGTGTATGCCATGACAATCCACCGCAGCCAAGGGTCACAGTACGAGTCCGTATCCGTGGTGATCCCTCCGGAGCGGTCGTCCCTGCTGACACGCGAACTGCTCTATACGGCCATCACCCGGGCAAGTGCTCGCGTGCGGCTCGTCGGCACCGAAGAAGCCATCAGGGCCGGTGTGAATCGGAAAGTGCTGCGCGCAAGCGGCTTACGGACCAGGCTCGAGTGAGCTAGGACGGAAAGCGTAGGGCGTCGAAGGCTTCCGCGTCGGGCTGGAGCGCCATTCGCTGAAACCACTCGGTTCGCAGGACATCCCAGCGAACTTCCTCTGGTAGGGCAGCGAGCATGGTCATTGCGCCACCTCTGGCGATCTCGCTCTTGTGTGCTGACAAGGCGTCCCATTTGGTCTGCAGCCACGCGGTCACGTCGACGAAAAGATCTATCTCCTCGTCGGGCACCCCGGGCAGCGGCCCCACCGGGCGGTTCGCCTGTTTTCTCACCGCAGGCCAGAGAAGCTGGGCAGCCGAGAACGGCATGGTGGCCTGGTAGAGGAGTTTCGGCCGCCAGGGTGGGCCCGCCTCGGGGTACAGCTGCGGATATCCGGATGCTCCGATCGCAGCTACCGCAACGCGATGTGTCTGAATGTGGTCGGGGTGCCCGTACACACCCATCGGGTCATACGTCAGCACGGTGTCCGGCCGGAATGCGCGGATGTGGGCGACCACCGACTCGACCAGTTCATCAAAAGGGGCATCGCAGAACGAGCGATAGTCCTCTGTGGTGTCGGTGACACCGAGATCTGCGTAACCCAACAGCCTCGGGGCACCGGCATTCAATATCTGAAGGGACCGCTGCAGTTCGCCGGCCCGTTCGGAGCCCGGGGGCCACGTACACGTCACAACCGACGTGCGACCGCCGAGTTCTGCGCACCGGAGGAGGACACCTCCTGTCCAGAGCGCTTCGTCATCGGGATGCGCGTGGATGCAGAGCAGGCTCGGATGCGACACCGGTTCAGCCTAGTCCGCGCCATCTCTGGTGCGGCCCGAGATGGTGGTCGAGATCGGCGCAGCTGCCGATCTCGACCGAGAGCAGGCTGCGAGGCGCCGCGAGGCTAAAGTCACCACATGGCCGATGGTGCGGGGACCAGGGCGCCGGCGATGCTGCGTCGCCTGGTACCCCGTCGGTACGTCTTCGGCGGGCTCTGCGGGGCGTTGGTGAGCTTGTGGTTGTCGTTGACGCCGTCACTCCTTCCACGGGGTTGGCTGTTCCAAGGTGTTGTCAGTGGAGCATCGGTGGCCCTCGGCTACGGACTGGGAGTGCTGCTGTCGGCGGCGCTGCGTCGTGTCATTGCCAGGGAATCATCGCCTGCTTTCAAACGGTGGGCCTGGCGGACGCTCGTCGTCGTCGCGCTGATCGGGACGGTGGCGATACTGGCCTGGTTCGGCTTGTGGCAACGGGAACTACGAGAATTGATGGGGGCCGCGTCGTTCCCGCGATACGGCTATGTGCTGGTGCCCGTGTCGGCACTGGTGTTCGCTGTGCTGTTCATCGCCCTCGGCCGGACCATGCGCCGCGTGACCGCGATGGTGACCGCCGTGCTGAACCGAATCGTTCCGCCCGCGGTCTCCGCGGTTGTCGCCGTCCTTCTGGTGATCGGCGTGACGATCGGGGTTCTCAACGGAGTGGTGGTGCGCGCCACGATGTCAGGCCTGAACGAATCGTTTGCCGCGATCAACGACGAGACCGACCCGGAGACAGCGCAACCAACGAGCCCGTTGCGGTCGGGAAGCCGGGAGTCCGTTGTCACGTGGGCCTCACTCGGCAAGCAAGGGCGATCGTTTGTGTCCTCGGGTCCGTCGGCCCAGCAACTGCGCGCCTTCAACAACGCATCGCCGCAGGAGCCGATCCGGGCATACGCCGGACTGGCCTCAGCCGGGGGCTACGGCGCCGAGGCCGACCTGGTCGTCGACGACCTCGAGCGGGCGGGCGCCTTCGAGCGCGCAGTCATCGCGGTGGGAACCACCACGGGCACCGGATGGGTGAACGAGAGCACCGTGAGCGCGCTGGAGTACATGTACAACGGCGACACCGCAGTGGCCTCCATGCAGTACTCGTACCTGCCCAGTCCGATCTCGTTTTTGGTCGACAAGGAACGGGCCCGCGCCGCCGGTCAGGCTTTGTTCGAAGCGGTGTATGCGCGGTGGCATGTCCTACCCGAGGACTCGCGCCCCAAACTGGTGGTCTTCGGAGAGAGCCTGGGGTCCTTCGGAGCCGAGGCGCCGTTCACGAGCATCGAAGACCTCGCGGCCCGCGCGGACGGCGCCCTGTTCATCGGTCCGACCTACACCAACGAGGTGTGGCAGAAGACCAGCGCCGACCGTGCTCCCGGCTCTCCGCAGTGGCTGCCCATCTACAAAGACGGCAGCACCGCCCGTTTCATCGCCGGCGCGGACGATCTTTCCCGCCCTGATACCGACTGGCCATCACCGCGGGTGGTCTACCTGCAGTACCCGTCCGATCCGATCACCTGGTGGTCACCCCACCTTCCGTTCCGCAAACCCGATTGGCTACGCGAAGCACGCGGGCGAGACGTACTCGACAGCATGCAATGGATCCCGGTCATCACCTTCCTCCAGGTGTCGGCGGACATGGCCGTGTCCAACGACGTTCCCGACGGGCACGGTCACACGTTCCACGCGGACATCGCCGATTCGTGGGCGGCGATCCTGCAGCCGACTCAGTGGAGCGCCGACCAGACCCTGCGGTTACGCGAACTCCTCACAGAACGCCGGCGAGTGAGTTCGGGCCTGTCGATGCATGATCGGTGAGCACAGCGCACAATTGCACCCATGGCCATCATCAACAAGGGCTTCGGGGCCCGCCGCCGGCAGAAGGACGATCGGCTACCGCCAGGGCAATACCTGACCCGCGACTTCCCCGTCCTGACCGCCGGACCCACCCCGGCGATCCGACAAGAGCAGTGGGGCTTCGACGTCAAAGGGCGAGACGGTGAGCTGCAGAGCTGGACGTGGGACGAGTTCATGGCGCTGCCCCAGGAGGACATCACCGTCGACATCCATTGCGTGACGGCGTGGTCCAAGCTCGACACGACCTGGCGGGGGGTCTCGCTGGATGTGCTCCTCGGCGACGACGTCGATCCCGACGGTTTCATCTTGGCCCACTGTTACGGCGGGTACACCACCAATGTGCCGCTGGAAGATGTCCTCGACGGCAAGGCGTGGGTGGCGCACACCTACGACGGTGAGCCACTTGCGGCCGAACACGGTGGGCCGGCACGACTGTTGATCCCGCACCTGTACTTCTGGAAATCAGCCAAGTGGGTCAACGGCCTGACGATCATGGACGACGACGTGCCGGGCTTCTGGGAGACCAACGGATACCACAACCACGGAGATCCGTGGAAAGAAGAGCGGTATTGGTGAACGGCTGGCGGCCCGCGACGGTGGTCGCGGCCGAAATGGAGACGCAAACCGCACGCACCCTGCGCCTACGGCTGCCTGATCGCGGCAGGGTGCTGCCGGGTCAACACATCGACATCCGCCTGACCGCAGAGGATGGGTATCAGGCGGTGAGGTCCTATTCGATTGCCGCGGCCACCGGTGACGACCTGCTCGAGACCACCGTCGAGGAGCTCGAGGACGGAGAGGTCTCGCCCTACCTGGTGTACGACCTGCAGGTGGGTGACCAGGTGGAGGTCCGCGGACCGATCGGTCGCTGGTTCGTCTGGCGTGCGAACGAACAGAACCCGGTGCAGCTGATCGCAGGTGGTTCAGGCGTGGTGCCACTCATGTCGATGATCCGGGAACACGAACACACGTCCTCCCAGGCGCCTTTCCGGCTCTTCTATTCGCTGCGCACACCCGCAAGTCGCTACTACGCGCACGAACTGGAAAGCCTGGTCGCTTCTGAACGACTGCGTGTGGACTACGTGTACACCCGGCAGGCGCCTGAATTGTCGACGCGACCGGCCGGTCGTCCGGACATCGGCGAGTTCGCGGCCGCACTGATCCCGGTGGACCTCGATCCGCAGGTGCGAGTCTGCGGGCCAACGGCTTTCGTTGAACAGTATGCGCAGTGGCTTCTCGATCTGGGTTATCCCGCCGCGAACATCCGTACCGAGCGTTTCGGAGGGTGAGACCCCACATGGAAAGCAGAATCCTTGAGACGACATGACCCCGAGTGGCGTGCATTCGCGTCCGACAATTACGCCGGAGTGTTGCCAGAGGTGATGACTGCCATCGCCGAGGCAAACGGCGGCCATCAGGTGTCTTATGGCGAAGACGACTACACCGATGCGCTGCGGGCGGTCATCCGTAACGAATTCGGCTCTCGCGCCGAGGTTTTCCCCGTCTTCAACGGTACCGGCGCCAATGTGGTGGCACTGACGTCGCTGATGCCGCGTTGGGGTGCGGCAATCGTGACGGAGTCTGCGCACGTCCATACCGACGAAGGCGGTGCGCCCGAACGCGTCAGTGGTATCAAACTGCTGACGGTGCCCACCCCGGACGGCAAGCTGACGCCGGAATTGATCGCGACGGAGGCCTATGGCTGGGGATTCGAGCACCGGGCACAGCCTGCTGTGGTCAGCCTGACCCAGGTCACCGAGCTCGGGACGCTCTACACCCCCGCAGAGATCGCGGCCAACGCCGACTTCGCTCACCGGAACAACATGGCGTTGCATGTCGACGGAGCCAGGTTGTGGAATGCGGCTGCGGCCCTGCAGATGCCGATGGGGCGGTTCACCACCGACGTCGGTGTGGACATCGTCAGCCTCGGCGCCACCAAGGTCGGTGCGCTCGGCGCCGAAGCGATCGTGGTGATCGACCCAGACCGGGCCGACGGCTTGATCTATCTACGCAAACTGAGCATGCAGCTGGCCAGCAAGATGCGATTCATCTCGGCGCAGCTGCTGGCACTGTTCGAGGACGGCAACGGTATCCACGCTGCCGCACACGCGAACGCGATGGCTGCGCGTCTACGAGCCGGTCTCGAAGGTGTTCCGGGGCTTCGTTTCGCGCAGTCCACCGAGTCGAACGCCGTGTTCGCCGTCCTCGATCGCGCAGCCGCCGAACGGGTCCGTGAGTCGTGGCGTTTCTACGACTGGGATGAGTCGGGGGAACGGTGCGATGGATGTGTTCGTTCGACACCACCGACGACGACGTGGACCGCTTCATCGAGACCATCAGAAAAGAGCTCGCACGCTAAAGGTGTGCACTTCCCGACCTACGTCCGGCCGGTGACACCGCCGAGTTGATGGCGCAGTGCGTCGGATACTTCCGGCCACCGGAAGCGATGCCCGATCGCGGCGAGCCGGGACGGCACCACATGCTGGTTGGCCAACGCGAGTTCGCGAGCGCCTTGCGCGCCGAGGATCAGTTGTGGACCCAGGCTGGGTACGGGCACGATCGCCGGCCGGTGCACCGCCCCGGCCAAGGCTGCGGTGTAGTCGCTGTTCCGCACGGCATTCGGTGCCACCGCATTGATCGGTCCCTGCAACGTCTCGTCGACGATGGCGCGATGGTAGATGTCCACCAGATCGTCGATCGCGATCCACGGCAGCCACTGCTTGCCGTCCCCGATCCGCCCGCCGAACCCCACTGTGAACAGAGGGCGTAACAACCGTAGGGTGCCACCGGCCGCGGCCTGCACGATGCCGGTGCGGACGATGACCACCCGGACGCCGGAGTCGCCTGCGGCTTCGGTCGCCGCCTCCCAGCCAGCGACAACGTCGGCAAGGAATCCCTCACCACGCGAGGCCTTTTCGTCGAGCAGCTCGTCGCCGCGGTCGTAGCCGTAGAAGCCCACGGCCGAGGCGCAGATGAGCGCGGGCTGGGGTGTGGTTGCCGCGATCACCGACGACAACTTCGCCGTCGGGTCGATGCGGCTGTCGCGCACCGCTCGTTTGTGGCTGTCACTGAATCGGCCCGCGATGGATTCGCCGGCCAGATGGACCACTGCGTCGACGCCGTCCACCAGGTCTGGTGCCGGATTGTCGGGATCCCAGCGTCGCTCGTCTCCGTGTGAGGGATCGCGGCGCACGAGTGAGATCACCCGGTGCCCGCCGGTGGTCAAGAAGGCCTTGAGAGCGGTACCCACCAGGCCGGATGAGCCGGTCATCGCAATGGTCATCGGTCCGCGCCCGAACTCGCTCGCCCATGCGTGGGCCGCCAGGTCGTCGGCGAGCTGGCGATGCCGGTAGCGAAACATGGGCCGTAGCAACGCAGTCGGGACCGGTGTGTCGACAGTGTCGGTGACCAGTGTGGAGTTCGCGTCGACGGCAGAGAATCCGTGGTGGTGCGTCCACGTCAGCACGGACTTGAGTGGCCACGAGTCCAGCTTGTCCACGAACTGATTGGGCGGGTGGTACCTCGATGGCTGATGCCGCGCGACCCATTTCAGTCCACCCGGGAACCCCAACACCGCAGTTCCGTCACTGAGCGACTCGGCTTCTTTGATCAACGACGGTGGTCCCCAGGGTGGCGCCAGCCGCGTGAAGGCGCCCGGCCGTCCGTGCCAGGCGAACACCTCGTCTACAGGAGTGGGGACGGTACTCGAATGCGTGATGCCCATGGGCCCACGCTACGCATCGGTGTCCGTCTGTGCGGGACGCAGCACATACCCGACGTAGCCGTACTCTGCACCGAACCGGCGACGGATGTGTATTTCCTCCTCGACGATGTCGAGGGCTTCGTCGTCGGCGCGCTGTTCATGGCGCAGGCGGTTGATGCTTGCCGCCAGCGGGCCGTACAGCTCGTCCCAGTCGCTGTCGGGTAACAGGTATGTCGCTGCCACCACCCAGCCCAGAGCCTGGGCCGCATCGATGCTCTGGGCGACGGTTCGCATCCCGGGAGCGGCGGATCGCCAGAAGTCGGCCGCTTCGCGACTCGGATCGGTGGTCAGCCAGTTGGCGTCGGTGAGTACAACGGCACCACCGGGTGCGAGCAGCCGCCGCCACCGCCTGAGCGCGTTGTCGACGCCCATGATGTACGCCGAACCCTCCGACCAGATGAGGTCGAAATGGTGGTCGGGATAGTCGAGTGTCTCCATCGCGACCTCATCGATGGAGATCGAATCCGCCACCCCTGCGGTGATTGCGTTGGACAGCAGGTCGTCCAAAAAGGGCCGATGAGTGTCCACGGCCGTCACGCGAGCCCCCAGCTTCGCCAAAACGATTGCGGCAGGACCTGTTCCGGCGCCGACATCGAGGACGTGAGGAACGGGCGTCTTCACGTCGGCCAACCTGAACAGCAATTGAGTCGTCGCGACCGACCCCGGTGCCTCGCGGGGCAGTCCCTGGTGAGCGGCGAAGAAGACGTCATCAAGCATTCAGCGATGCTCTCAGGCGGGCACGAGACCGGGCAAGGCAATTGATCGCCGATCACCGGGTCAACGGTTCGTCAGCCCTGCTGCGTGGCCCACTCCTCGATTCTCGCGGCGCTCTCGGCGGGGAGAGGTCTTCGATCCGGGTCATCACCGACCATCGGACCCCGAAAGGGTCGCGCACCGAGCCGAACCGATCACCGGAGACGAATGTCTGTACCTCCTCGCGGATGATCGCACCCGCATCGACGGCCCGCTGCACCACGGCATCCACGTCGGTGACGTAGATGGCCATCGAGTAACAGTCGGAGTCCCCGTCTGGCCTCGGCACCAGTCCATACTGAGGGTTGGGGTCGCCCAGTTGTAGACGCCCCGTCCCGAAGTCGAGGTCGGCATGCGCGACAATCGGTTCACCGTCGGGACCGGGGAAGTCGGTGCGCTGTTCAACGCGTGCCCCGAAGACGTTGCTGTAGAACTCGATTGCCTCGGCAGCAGGCGTGACGACGATGAAGGGTGTGAGGGAGGTATAGCCGTGGGGGATTCCGTGATCGGTGAATTGCCCGTTGGCAGCGTGGATACTCATGAAGGCGATGGTCCACTGACGCAGGGTGTGAGCGCTTGAAAAAACGCGACAGTTCCCACCATGGGCCCGTCGGGCCGCGTGGCGACCTGCGCCCGGGCGCCGGTGGCGTACAGATCTCACGCCTCGCGATCCCTCCCGGACACCAGGCCGGGAGCATCTTGCGGCATGTCTGGATCGCATGCTGGAACCTTCCGGCACCAATCGTTCAACCAGTTCTCGAGCACCCCGGTGGGAACGTGGTCGTCGAGCCGGAGAAGGCTGCGCTGTACTGCGTCAGTCAGGGGACGAGTGAGCAGAAGCTCGAAGGGAAGAGCTGGGCCGCGGCAGTTCTGCTGCGACCGGCCGCGATCACTCTGATGACAGGCAGATCGCTGGCGGGTGCGACGGTTGGCGGACCGGTGTTGCCGATCGGTGAGCCTCTGCCCATCCCCGGCCGGGTCGATGTCGCAGGAGCAGTGCGGACGGCGATGCGCTCACACTCGGAATCGGATCGGCGCGCCTACGAGGCGGTCCTGTCCGTATACCTCGACTGGGCCACGGAGTGGGAGATCGATGACGAAGGCGAGTTGATCAACCGGGTCGTCGATGTGGTCGAAGACGATGACGGGCCGCGCCGCGTCGCCGAACTCGCAGACGCGGTGAACATGTCCACGCGCGCCCTTCAGCGGTTGTGCGTACATCGAACGGGCCTGAGCCCCAAGTGGTTGATCCAGCGTCGCCGGTTGCAAGACGCCGCGCTCGCCCTGCGTGAAGGCCGGATGTCGGTAGCGGATGTGGCAGCGTCACTTGGATACTCCGATCAGGCGCACCTGGCCCGCGAGTTCAAGGCTGTTGTCGGTCGGACACCCAGTGACTACGTGCGGTCTGCCGCCCGGCGGGATTGAGGTCGCGGTGACGGTCAGCGCCGGCGTCCGATTCCCAGCAGGCCACGCACCATCGCCTCGGCGGATGCCACCGGTGCAATCAGTGTTTCGGCGACATCGACGATGTTCTCCACCCGTCCGACAACACGTTCGATCCGTTCGACCACCGCGACCATTTTCGTGACCGTGCTGTCCACCCGCGTCAGCGTCGCCGAGAAGTCGTCCATGGCCGCGCCGAAACTGCCGAGGGTCCTGTCGAACTCGCCCATCGCCCTGTCGAAGTCGGTGAGGGCCCCGCCGAGGTCGCCGATGATCGTGTCCAGTTCCCCGACAGTGACGTCTGCGTTCATCGCCGCTTGCGCCAGCTTCCGGAAACGCTGCCGTTCGTGGCCGTCTTCTCCACTGTCCGTTGTCACCACGCCCCAAGTATCTTCTCCGCGCCTCGGCTGTGCCGGGCAATTCGCAAAGCCGCCGTAGCGCGGACTGCCGCCCGCGTCGTTCTTTATGCTCTGTTCGGATGCGCCGGGTGAACGTCATGCCGGGTATTGGACGCGAGGAGGCGCCGTGGTGGCCGACAGGTTTGACGTCATTGTGGTCGGGGGCGGGCTGGCCGGGCTGGTCGCAACCCATGAACTGGTGAAGGCCGGCAAGCGTGTGGCCGTGCTGGAACAGGAGAACGAACAGAACCTGGGTGGGCAGGCTTTCTGGTCGCTGGGTGGTCTGTTCTTCGTCGATTCCCCCGAGCAGCGCAGACTCGGCATCAAGGATTCGGTCGAACTGGCCCGGCAGGATTGGTTCGGTTCCGCCGGATTCGATCGTGACCGTGAGGACCACTGGCCGCGGCAGTGGGCCGAGGCCTACGTGAACTTCGCCGCCGGCGAGAAGCGTTCGTATCTGCAAGATCTGGGCCTGCGGGTGATGGCGACCGTAGGTTGGGCCGAGCGTGGCTCCGGTCTCGCTGCCGGCCACGGCAACTCTGTCCCGCGATTCCACATCACCTGGGGGACGGGCCCGGAGGTGGTCCGGGTGTTCCGCGAGCCGGTTCTCGACGGTGCTGCCAAGGGTCTGGTCACCATCAAATACCGGCATCAGGTGGACGAGCTCATCGTGGAGAACGGGGCGGCAGTCGGCGTACGGGGATCTGTCCTGGTGCCCTCGACCCAGCGGCGAGGTGTGTCGTCGAGTCGTGAAACCGCCGCTGAGTTCGAACTCCGTGCCGAAGCTGTGGTCGTGACTTCAGGAGGCATCGGCGGCAACTTCGACCTCGTGAAGAAGAACTGGCCGGTAGACCGTCTCGGGCCTGCCCCAGCACACATGATCACCGGCGTACCCGCGCACGTGGACGGGCGAATGCTCGAGATCACCAAGAACGCCGGCGGCAACATCGTCAACAGCGACCGCATGTGGCACTACCCCGAGGGGATCAAGAACTGGGACCCGATCTGGCCCAACCACGCCATCCGGATCATCCCGGGCCCGTCGTCACTGTGGCTCGACGCCACGGGTAAACGCCTACCGGTTCCGAACTTCCCTGGTTTCGACTCGTTGGGCACACTGGGAACGATCACTCGTGGCGGCCACGACTTCACCTGGTTCATCCTGACCCAGGCGATCATCGAAAAAGAGTTCGCCCTGTCGGGTTCGGAGCAGAACCCGGACTTCACAGGCAAAGACATCAAGCTTCTCCTTCAGCGCGTCCGCAAAGGCGCAACGGGTCCGGTCGAGGCCTTCAAGGAGCACGGCATCGACTTTGTCGTTCGCGACAATCTCCGCGATCTGGTGGCCGGGATGAACGAGATCACCACAGGCCCGCAGCTCGACTTCGCGAGCATCGAAGCCGAAGTGGTGGCCCGCGACCGCGAACTGGACAACAAATACACCAAGGACATGCAGATCATGGCGATCCGCAATGCCCGAAACTACCTCAGTGACAAAATCATCCGGGTGGCACGGCCCCACAAGTTGCAAGACCCGAAATACGGCCCGATGATTGCCGTCCGCCTGCATCTGGTGACCCGAAAGACGCTGGGTGGGCTGGAGACCGATCTCGATGCGAAGGTGATCCGGCCGTCCGGTGAGCCGTTCGAAGGTCTGTATGCAGCCGGCGAGGTCGCGGGTTTCGGTGGCGGCGGGGTACACGGCTACAACGCACTCGAGGGCACTTTCCTCGGTGGCTGCATCTTCTCCGGCCGGGCGGCCGGGCGCGCACTCGCCCGCGACCTCGGTTGAGGCGGAGTACCGAGCGGCTCAGTCGCGGACGGGAGTGCTTGCCGCCAACGCTTCCTCGTGTGCCCGAGGCCTGGCCACCCTGGCACGGACATCGATCCGGTAAGAGATGATGGCCAGGGTGAACAGCCCGACAGACAGGTTCACCAGAGCGGCGAATCCTTCGGTTGCGAAATCGACCAACGCATTGAGCATGGTGAAGGTGAGCGCTCCGTACCGCAGGAAATGCAACGGCCACATCTTGTCGGTTCTACGCAGCATCACCATCGCCGGGAGCGAAAAAGCAAGTGTGACGGTCGAACTCAGGAGAAGGATGGCGGTGGCCATGCTCATGCCCGCCAACTCGAACTTCACGTTGTCGTCGTCCAGGTAGACCCCGTTCATCGCGACGCCGAGAAGACCGAAGCCGAACGCCAACGCCGCGGTCACGGTCATCAGCCAACCGACGATCGGCAGCCATCGCGGACTTCGGAACCACGATGGGATCAAGCGGGGAGCCCACTGCGACAGCGCGTACAACCGTGCAGATGCGATGCCCGATGTCAGCAGAAGGCTGCGAATGTGTTCCGCCGCGACCTTGTCATAGCCCATCTCCTCGGCTTCCTCCACCAGGCGCAGCGCGAGCTCGCGCCGGTGCGGGGCGAGGCCTCGGGCAACCCCGTCGGCCGCGATGGAGGCTGCCGACGAGACCTTCTCGTGAGCGCTCAGAGGCCGTACCTCTCGTAGGACCCGACCGACGATCAGAACGAAAACGACCAATACATACATGATTTCGGCGGAAGGTCCGTAGAAGTAGTCGTTGTCCTTGGTGACGAACTTGCCCACCTCGTCGAGGAACAGACCGAAACCGATACCGCCGAGGACAACACAGAACAAGCGGGCGCCGAACCCCAGCAGCCACCAACTGATCAGCAGCGACAGCATCATGAACGCTCCGCCGTAGAGCGCGTGGGCGATGTGTAGGTTTCCGCCCCCGACTTGCGGATAGTCGGTGATCCACAAGTAGCCCCGGGTGACGAGAATGGTGGTGATCGCGATGATCATGAACGCCTCTGCCGAACTGAAACCCACGGCGTTCCTAGTGAAGAAGCCGAGGCGGGACGATCGGTTGGATGAACGTGTCACGTCGCTCCTCATGGTGAAACCGGCAATCCGGCTGTGCGCAAGAATTGTACGGCGGCCGGTTGTCGAAGGATCGGGTTCGTATCGAACACTGCGTGAGGCGGCTCGATCGCCGTTACGCTCAGCAAATGAAACAACTCATCCGGTCTGTGACCGCAGTTTTGCTGGTGACGGCGGCATTGTTCGTCGGTGCGGCCAGTGCCACGGCGACGCCCAGCAAAGACATTTCGGCCAAGACTCTCGCGGATTTCGAGATTCCCGCCGAGTTGATCCCATTCATCCCGGCCGGTGTCCACGTCGTGGCGCGCGAGATCACCATCGCTCCGGGCGGGACCACCGGGTGGCACTACCACGATGGACCGGTGGTCGGATTCGTCGGTGCGGGCACCCTGACCCATCCGGGGCCCGACTGCGTTCCCCAGATCTTCCGTACGGGCGATTTCATCAACGAACCGAGCGGGGTCGCCAACACCCACGTCGGACGCAACCTCGGCACTGTCCCCGTGGTTCTGTACGTCGCCTATCTGGAGCCCTTGGGTGATCCGCTCTTCGAGGACGCGCCCGCCCCGGCGTGTGACGTCGCCGCCGGGTGACTCGCCTACGATCGCAGAGATGGACGTAGCCCAGAAAGTTGCTGTTGTAACCGGCGGTGGAGCCGGAATCGGCGCGGCCCTCAGTCGTGCTCTGGCAGAGGCCGGCAGCCGGATTGTGGTTGCAGACCTGAACGCGGGCAAGGCAGAGGCCGTCGCCGACGAGATCAACGCTTCGCATGATGGTCGTGCTGTCGCGGAGGGCGGTGATGTCGCGGATGAAGGTGTGCTCCAGCGGATTGTCGACCGCGCCGAGAGTGAGTTCGGGCCGGTGGACATCTTCTTCGCGAACGCCGGCACCACCGCCGGACTGGGCCTGGACACTCCCGACGACCTGTGGGACGTCGCCCTCGAGGTGAACGTGATGGCCCACGTCCGTGCCGCGCGGATGCTCGTTCCGCGATGGATCGAGCGTGGCGGCGGATATTTCGTGTCGACGGCGTCTGCGGCAGGTCTGCTGACACAGATCGGTTCGGCCACTTACTCGGTCTCCAAGCACGCTGCAGTGGGCTTCGCCGAGTGGCTCTCGGTCACCTACGGCGACCAGGGTGTGAAAGTGAGTTGTCTGTGCCCCATGGGTGTGGACACCGAGTTGCTTCGCTCCGGGTTCGAGACCGATCAGCCGGGCGCCTCAGTCGCCGCCAGCGCAGTGACCGGCGCGGGTGCGGTGCTTCAGCCGGCAGACGTGGCGGTCCAGGTTCTCGCCGCGGTCGAGCAGGAGAAATTCCTGATTCTCCCGCATCCTGAAGTGCTGGACTTCTACCGTAACAAGGGGTCGGATTACGACCGTTGGATTTCCGGGATGCGTCGTTATCAGCGTCATCTGCTCGCGGATTCCTGACGATCCGAACCAGCCGGCCTTCGACTCGGGCAATCAGGTCTGCCCGAGACATCTCCACTCGATACAGGACTCATCACATGGATTTCGCTTATTCCGACCGATGCCTCGAATACCGAGATCGCCTTCTCGATTTCATGACGGGGCACGTGTATCCGGCGGAGGAGATCTACGCCAGGCAAATGGCCGAATCCGGCGATCCGCATTTCGACCCGCCGATCATCGAAGAACTCAAAACCGAGGCGAAAGAGCGCGGGCTGTGGAATCTCTTCCATCCCGATCCCCGCTACGGCGCAGGTCTGACCAACTCGGAGTACGCGCCACTCGCCGAGATCATGGGTCGAAGTGCTGCACTGGCACCGGAGGCGACCAACTGTTCGGCTCCGGACACCGGGAACATTGAAGTGCTGTCATTGTTCGGCAGTGATGAACACAAGGAGCGCTGGCTGACACCACTCCTCGAGGGCACGATCCGGTCCGCGTTTGCGATGACCGAACCGGCGGTCGCCAGCTCCGACGCCACAAACATCCAGATGAGCATGACCCGGTCGGGGGACGAGTGGGTCCTCAACGGCCGAAAGTGGTGGACGTCGAACGCTTTACACCCCAACTGCAAAGTATTGATCGTGATGGGAAAGACCGATCCCGACGCGGCCGCTCACGCGCAGCAATCGATGATGGTGGTCCCGATCGACGCTCCAGGTGTCAGGGTGATCCGCAACCTGCCGGTGTTCGGGTACCAGGACAGGGAGGGACACGCCGAGGTTCTCTTCGAGGACGTACGCGTGCCCGACAGCGATAGTCCTGGCCGGGGCCGGCGCAGGTTTCATGATCGGGCAGGCCCGCCTCGGTCCGGGGCGGATACACCACTGCATGCGAGCAATCGGGATGGCCGAGCGCGCTCTGGAGCTGATGTGTGAGCGCGCTTCCTCGCGCATCGCATTCGGTAAGCCGCTCGCCGCCCAGGCGAACATCCAGGATTGGATCGCCGAGGCGCGCATCGACATCGAGATGAATCGACTGCTCACCCTCAAGGCGGCGTGGTTGATGGACACGGTGGGGAACAAACAAGCGCGCACCGAGATCGCTGCCATCAAGGTCGCCGCACCCAACATGGCGCTCAAGATCGTCGACCGGGCGATACAGGTCCACGGAGGGGGAGGGGTGTCCGACGACTTC
Source organism: Williamsia sp. DF01-3 (assembly GCF_023051145.1). Classification (NCBI taxonomy): domain Bacteria; kingdom Bacillati; phylum Actinomycetota; class Actinomycetes; order Mycobacteriales; family Nocardiaceae; genus Williamsia; species Williamsia sp. DF01-3. Next base: position 3,291,519 of record NZ_JALKFS010000005.1, on the reverse strand, counting down.
CCACTCGCCAGCATGTACGCGCACCTGCGCGCACTTCGTCTGGCCGACGGTCCCGACGAGGTGCACAAGCGGACCATCGCGCGCCAGGAGCTCGGGCCCTACCGTAAGACAGAGGCGAAGGCATGAGTTCGGCCGTCGGGATAGACACTGATCTCGTCACCGAATGGATCGTCGGTCTCGACATCGGAGCTGTTGCCCCGCTGACGTTTTCGCGTATCGGCAATGGTCAGTCCAATCTGACGTATCGAGTCGGGGACGCCGGTGGCCGGCACTGGGTACTCCGTCGCCCGCCACTGGGAGCGTTGCTGGCATCGGCACATGATGTGCTGCGCGAACACCGGATCATGTCTGCACTGCAGAACACCCCGGTGCCGGTGCCGAAGATGATCGCCACCACCAGTGATCCGGCTGTCACAGACGCCCCGCTTGTGTTGATGGGTTATGTCGACGGGGTTGTGGTCGACGATGTGGCGGTGGCTTCGGAACTGTCGCCCGAGCGGCGGCGAGCCATCGGGTTGAGTCTGCCGCGGGCACTGGGCACCGTTCATTCGGTCGACCTCGCCAAGGTCGGTCTCGACGATCTGGCGAGCAACAAGCCGTTTGCGGCCCGACAGCTCAAGCGCTGGTCGGCGCAATGGGAACACTCCAAGACCCAGGACATCGCCGAGATCACCGAGGTCGCCCAGGCGCTTGCCGCGCACGCCCCTGATCAGTCCGAGGTGACACTGGTGCACGGCGACTACTACATGAGCAACGTGATCACCGGGGTCGACAACGGTGAAGTGATCGGCATCGTGGACTGGGAGCTGTGCACGCTCGGTGAACCGCTCGCCGACCTGGGCAACCTGTTGGCGTTCTGGCCGGAAGCCGGAGACGGGGTGGCCGGGCACTTCACCGCGCCGACACTGCCGGGGTTCCCGCGGCGGGCCGAGTTGATCGCCGGCTATGCCGAGGCGACGGGTCGGGACGTGACCGATGTGGGCTACTGGCACACCCTTGCCCTGTGGCGGTTGACCATCATCGCCGAGGGCGTTCGACGACGATTGATCAACGATCCGCGCAATGCTTCGCGCGACGGCGGACCCACGAACAAGGTCATCGACGATCTTGTCGTCCGCACCGTGCAGGTAGGGCGCGAATCCGGAATTCTGTGATGGCAGAGACGAACCCGGCCACCGGCCGACAGGGAGGAAACCATGACGCAGAGCTATGAGCTCGCGGGTAAGACTGTCGTCGTCACGGGGGCCACATCGGGGTTGGGCAAGGAAACCGCGCGGCGGTTGTACGCACAGGGCGCCGACGTAGTCCTCGTGGCCCGAGACGAGGTGAAGGCTGCAGAAGTGGCCGGCGAGCTCGGTTCAGGATCACCGGGTCGATCGCCGACCGGCAGTGTCAATACAGCGCTGGCAGATCTGTCCGATCTGGCGGATGTGCGTGCGCTGGCGATCGATCTGCAACAGCGATTCGAGCGTATCGATGTGCTGATCAACAACGCCGGCATCGACATCGGTGAGCCACGTGAGTCCAAGGACGGGTTCGAACTCACCCTTGCGGTCAACTACCTGGCGCCCTTTGTACTCAGTACGTCGCTGGCGCCCGTCATGGCGGAAGCAGCCGCTGCCGGCGAACCGTCGCGGATAGTGAACATCAGTTCGTCGGGGCACCGCGGCGGCCACATCGACATCCAGGATTTGCAGGAGAGGGGCCGTAAGTTCAGCGGCCAACGTGTGTACAACAATTCGAAGTTGGCGCTGACGCTGTTCACCACAGAACTCGCGCGCCGCAACGACCCAACTCGGTTGGTGGCGAATTGTGCCGATCCGGGATTCGTCAAAGGCACCACTCTCGGGCGTGATCTGCCCTTCGGCTATCAGGTGATCGGCGTATTGCTCACGCCGTTCATGGCCACGGTCGACAAAGGTGCTCGGTCAGCGGTGTGGGCGGCATCCGCACCCGAGGCGGGCACCTTCACCGGCCGCTACGTCAAAGGCGGCAAGCAGATCGAGCCCAGCAAGGAGGCTCAGGACACCGAGCTGGCGGCCCGGCTGTGGGACGCCACCGAAAGACTCATCTGCGGCACGCGGTGATCATGTCTGCCGTGCGGTGACAGGCCTGGGGATCGCCGCCATCTGACCCTGCCCGATCCATCCGGGCACACGACGGCGAATGTCGGAGGGGCCGACGATCTGGACGGCGCCGATGGAACACGCTGTGTCCCAGGAGCGGTCGCCCCGCCAGACGGCGACGAGGTCACGGAGCTCGGCCACAACCGTGGCGGTGGTTTCGAAGCCGGGGTCGTAGTCGCAGATGTCCACCTGGCCTTGCGTCACGACCAGCCACCAGCGGTCGGCGTTGGCAGCCACGCCGCCGAGCCGGAAGGCTATCACCGTGCGGCTCGTCGGCCACACGTCTGTGGGTACTGTCCGGCGCATGTCCCACATCAGCAGGTGGGGGTCGAGGTCTTCGTCTCCGAGCTCGCCGATCCAGCGGATGCCCCAGGCGTTGAGGGCCTCGACCACCGACGACAGCTCTCGGCCGCTTGCAGTCATCGCGTAGCTCGTCCGTCCGCCCGCGACGTGGCGTTCGACGACGCCCGCGTGCTCGAGAGTCCTCAACCTCTTGGACAGCAGCGCAGGTGACATCCGCGGTACACCGCGCCGCAGTTCATTGAAATGCGTACTGCCGGCTAGTAACTCACGAACTACGAGCAGAGTCCATCGTTCGTCGAGTACTTCCATCGCCTTCGCGACAGGACAGAACTGGCCGTATCCGGACATCAACCCTCCTTTGGACCACTCCAGTCAGTACACACCTCGTCGCGAGCGCGGACCAGTACAAACTCTGTACTGGATCGGTTCAGATCCAGCACTGGACTGCGGGCGGGCCACGGTCGGATTCTGAGATGAACCGATCACGCACGAGATGAGGAACATGCCATGGCCACCGACACCACAACCACCACAGCAGGTCACCAGACGAATGAACTCAAGATGCGGCATCGCGCCATGTGGGCCTCGGGTGACTACCCGGCGGTCGCCACGGAGGTGATCTCCGCTCTCGGCGAGACCCTGGTGGCCGAGCTCGACCTGCAGCGCGGTGACCGCGTGCTCGACGTAGCAGCCGGCTCGGGCAACGCGTCCGTACCGGCAGCCCGGGTCGGAGCCGAGGTGGTCGCGGCGGACCTTGCCCCCGAGCTGTTCGAAGCCGGTCGTGTGTTTGCCGCCGAGCAGGGCGTACAGCTGACCTGGCAGGAGGCCGATGCCGAGGCTCTTCCCTTTGCCGACAACAGTTTTGACGTGGTGATGTCGTGCGTGGGCGTGATGTTCGCTCCTGATCACCAGCGATCTGCCGCTGAACTGGTCCGGGTCTGCCGCCCGGGAGGGCGTATCGGATTGATCAGCTGGACGCCCGGCGGGTTCGTCGGCCGGATGTTCGCGACCATGAAGCCGTACGCACCCGCGCCACCGCCGGGGGCGCAGCCTCCACCGCTGTGGGGCGACGAAACCCACGTCCGCGAACTGTTCGGCGACCATGCCGACATCACTGCCGAGCGGCGGACACTCACCGTCGACCGCTTTCAGACTCCTGAAGAGTTCCGCCGCTTCTTCAAGGCGACGTACGGACCCACCATCGCGGTCTACAAAGCGAATGCGGCGGACCCCGCGGCAGTCGCAGCACTCGACGACGGTCTGGACGATCTTGCCCGCGATGCGATGAACCACGACGGCGTGATGGAGTGGGAATACCTGCTGGTCACAGCAACGGTGAGATGACCGTTCGTCACTCGCTCAGTTGGTCGACAGTCTTGGTCGATCCCTCGGTGATGATGTCGAGTATCTGCCGATAGGCGACGGAGTTCGAGCTCACGATCGAACCGTGATCCTCGCCGTCGATCAACACCACACGACCACTGCCGTTCTCGTTCTTCAGCGCAGTGACGTACCGCTGCGACAACGAGGGGAGTACCACGGTGTCCCGGGTTCCGTGGACGGCGATCACCGGAGTTCCGGGGTCGAGATTCTGGATCGGGTCCACCGACGCGTAACGCTCCGGTACCTGCCCGGGCGTTCCGCCGAGGGCCGCGACGATCCGGTCATCGCCGTTGCGAACTGCCTGCACCATGTCCAGCGGACCGGCCAAGGAGACCACTCTGGTAGGCCGGAACTTCGGATTGCCACCGACCTCGGTGGGATCCAGTTTGTGTCGTGTCCCGCCCCAGACCGCCAGCTGGGCTCCGGCGCTGTGTCCGACCACCAGTGCGTCGGTGGTCTCCAATTGGGGGAACCTCTTGTCGATCGCGATGACATTGTCGAGGGCCTGCGAAACGTCCTCGAATGTGGTCGGCCAACCCCCGCCTGAACCCAGCCGGCGATATTCGATGTTGTACACCGCCATTCCCCGCGCAGCGAGGTCACGGGCGAAGGGATCAAAGAGATCAGCACCCAGTTGGGACTGCCATGCGCCGCCATGGATCAAGACGACCAGCCGGGTCGAATCCACCGCCTGCGGTCCGGCAGGCAGATAGAGATCACCCCAGTTCTGCTCCGGGTCCGTTCCATCCAGAGTCGGGTAGTCGATCCGGGTCACCGTGACCTCGTCTGAGACCGAGGGCCCGGCGCTCGCGGCGGACGACTGGGCACCCACTGGTCCGGCGTCGCCCCCATCGTCGGAACAGCCGGCGATCAGGCCGGCCGCGGCGGCCAGTGAACCGAGCAGGGCAAGAATGCGGTGTTGTCGCATCAGGGAGACCTTCCATGGTTTTCAGGCAGTGGGGCGCGGGTTCATCGCTCGACGGATGGCCGGACTCCGGGCAACGAGCGTCGCGCCCACATGGGCACGCAGGGCATACGGGGCACATCGGGCATGCGGGTCAACTGTCGGCGTCGACGGCAACCGGTGCCATCTTTCGCCATGGCGCCAACACTGCCGGATCCTGCAGTTCCATCCACGCGATCACGTCTTGATAGGTGGCACAGATCGTTTCGGGTTTCACACATGCCTCGCGCATGAAATCAGCTGTGGCGGGGTTGAACGCGTTCCCGCTCCAATCATTGAAGTGATTGGCGATGACCAGCGGGGCCCGGTTGCCCTCATAGGCGCGCCGGAACATGTAGTCGTAGGACTCCTTGACGATACGGCGGATCTTCGGTGCGCTGGCGGGGCTGTCCTTGGCTTGGTTGAACGTGAACCAGTAGTTGTAGTCGAGGGCGGTCTGCCTGTGATTGAGCGGAGGTGACCACGTGTACGGGATGGGGAACTCCCAGATGCTGCCGACCTTCGTCGGCCAGTAGATGCCCGGTTGCCGGGCCGCCTTCGACGAATCCCACGTCATGTCGTGCGCTCCCAAGGCCGGGAACAGTTGCCCCATACCGCCTTCGAGACAGGGCGTACGCCCACCTTTGACGGCTTCGGGTCCGAAAGCCAGATCGGGTGTGTTCCGGATGTTGTTGAGCGACTTCCACTCGGTCATCAGCCGGAAGAACTGATCGAGTTCGTGGTTCCATTCGGCGGTGGTCCAGTCGCGGCCGGGGTTCTTTGTGCCGACACAGAAATGGCCGACGTAATGAGTGCCCATCTCATGACCGGCGAACCACGTGCGATTGAGGTAATCGACCTGTTCGATGACTTCCTTATCGGTACCTCCGAAAGCCAACGGCGACTCTCCGGGTGCGTAGCCGGGGCCGGTGTACTTCTTCTTGTTCTTGTCGGTGAGGAAGTACAAGCCGGTCATCAAGGCCGTGAAGCGTGCATCGACCTCGCTCGCGGTGTCCAGGAACAGATCCCAATTTTCTGATACGCCGACACCGTCGAAGGAAAACAACACGAATTGGGGTGGTTTCGCGTTCGGCGAAAGACGTTCCATCACGACGTTGCTTTCACGCCGAGCCGGTGCGGGCGGAGGCGTCTCGACCGGTTCGGACGTGGCATCGACTGGTCGCACTGCGACACTTCCGGGCCCGTCCCCATCACCGGCGGTTCCACAGGCGGCCAGGATCACAGCGGCCACGGCCAGCGAGAGCGATCGACGGACGTGATGCTCTATGCGTCGCAACTGCAACGTATTCACCTTTCGCGCGGCCATCGGCCGCCCGAGCGCCGCCTTGACTCGCGCGGAGCTTAACAGTTCGGCAGGTGAACGGCCGGACGAATCGCCGTCGGCCGCAGTGGCGTCCGCTCCCCGGAAGCGTGGTCACGTGTGAGATCGCCGCCGGTGGGTACATCGGACCGTAAGATCGACAAACGGGTGAGACAGCGGCACTGCCGCTTCGCGCGGGTCGAGTCCCGACCCGCAGGCCTGCCGAGAGCACTGGAGGGGTTCGTGGCTACAACGCATGAAACAACCGCGTCGACTGAAGATGTGTGGCGTGTACTCGCAGACGGCTGGTCATATGCCAATTGGGTAGTCGGCTCGTCACGGATACGTGCGGTCGATGCGAACTGGCCGCAACCGGGAAGCAACATCGCGCATTCGGTTGGGCTGTGGCCTGCCCTGCTCAACGACCGGACGGAGTCGGTGGGCATGGAGGAAGGTCGCGAGCTGCGATTGATCGCCCGGGCTCTGCCCTTCGGCAAGGCCGAGATCATCCTGCGCCTGCACGAGATCCCGCAAGGGTGCCGCATCGAGATGATCGAGCACGCGGCGAACGCACCATGGTCACTGATGCCCGACCAGATCCAGCACCTGGCGGTTCATCCGAGGAACTCGGAAGCTCTGCGGCGTCTGGCGTTGCTCGCCGAGCGGTCCCGAACGGCGGAGTAGCAGAAAAAGCTGCATCCAACGGTGTGTCCGTTGGATGCAGCAAGTCCGCCGGCCTTGCGGCCGTGTGCGCGAGGTCAGTCGCGTGACCTGGTTCCGTCTGTCTGGTCGAAGAATCGCCAGTCTCCGTCGACGTTGACCTCCATACGGAAACCGAGCTGTCCTGAAGGCACCTCGCGATTCTTGAACCACTCGTAGGCGTCTTCGGCGTTGTTGAATTCGACCTTGTCGACAACATCCTCGTCTGGATTGAGAACTCGATACTCCGCCATGTCTCCCTCTCGTCGCCGTACTCGCCCGAGGCTGCTGCCCGGGCCGTCAGGCGGATACCCGCCAGTTCGCAGCGCTACACATCGCGGTGCGTGACGTTCGACTCCTCGCGGCGTGCGGCGGCGGTACCGACCGCGGCGACCACCTCGGTCAGCCTGCTCAGGTCGGGGACCACCGCATCGGCGATGGACGGGTCGTCGCTCTGGCCGAGTCTGTTGACCCACACCCGGGGGATGTCGAGAGCATGAGCCGGGATGATGTCGTGGAAGTAGCCCTGCGCGACGTGGACCCACTGACCGGGTCCGGGCTCGAAGGTCTGGGCGAACCTTTCGAAGTGCGGATGGGCCGGCTTGTACGAGCCCACGTCCTCAGCGGTGATCACCGCATCGACAGGAGTCCCGAGGCGGCGCTGCGCTGCGCCGATGATGTCGCGGTCGCAATTGGTCAGCAGGGCGAGACGCCACCCTGACGCCCGCAGGCGGGCCAGCTCCGCAGCTGTGTCGTGAAAGGCCGGCCAGTAGGCGATACCTGCGGCCAGCACGTCCGCGTCGTCGAGTCTGAGGACAAGTCCGGCTTCGTCGGCGGTGCGCCGAAACGCCTCGGTCAACACATCGCGGTAGCGCATCTCCGGGTACTGGGCCTGGACCTGCGGTTCGTGCCGGTTGAACGCGTCGAGGAGGCCCGCGCCGCGGCCCGGGAAGACAAGCTCCATCCCGGTCGAGAGACCGTGACGCCAGTCGATCAACGTGCCGTAACAGTCGAACGTTGCCCAGCGGATGTCAGTCATGGCAGGCAGCTCGATGGTGTGGTCGCGACGCCATGAGTGAATGCTATCCGCGGGTCGCCTTCCTGGCCCGGGTGCAGCCGGACCGGGACCCGTGGATGCTGTACGGCCACGGCGCAGATCAGGCTCGACCAGACGAGTTCGCGCATGCGCCCGCGATCAACATGCCCACCATCGCGGTTGCCTTGTCGGGTTGCGGAGGGTCGCCGGTGATCATGTCGCTCCAGATGAACGATTCGCCCAGGCGGACGACTGCATACGCGAGACCGGAGGTGTCCGGGTACCGCGAGAGCTCGGGCATGGCCGCCAATTTGCCCACAGTCCACTCGATCAACCTGCCCTGCACCACGCTGTACCGCGAGGTGAGGACCCGCAGCGCATATTCGGGGTCATCTGCGACGAACCGTTCGAGCGGTTGGTAATTTCGAACGGTCTCGGCGAGGAAACCGAAGTTGCTGACGAACTTGTCGGCGTCGAGCTCTCCACCACGCGCCTCGACTCGTTCGATGGCGTCGATGAGTATTCGCCACACGACTTCGCCGAGAACCACTTCCCGGCCCGCGAACCATCGGTAGATCGTCGCGCGGCCGATCTTCAGTTCGCGGGACAGCGCCTGTATGTCGACCCGCCTGCCGGCGAGGAACCAGTCGTGAGCGAGGTCGATCACGTCGTCACGGTGCACGCGAGGGTGTGACCGGCTGTTGACGGTCTCGTGAGACATAAGTAGATTTTGTCTCCGACCGGCCCTCCGGTCAATCAGCACACCGCTTCAGGAGCGCACATGGACTTGCAATGGTCGGCCGCCGATTCGGAGTTTCGAGACGAGGTGCGCGCTTTCCTCGACGAGAAGTTGACCCCGGACCTGCGCCGGGCGGGCCGTCTGATGACCAGCGTCTACTCCGACCACGAGGCGAGCATGGAGTGGCAGCGCATCTTGCACGAGCGGGGCTGGGCAGCGCCTGCGTGGCCGGTCGAGTACGGCGGTTGCGACTGGACCCTCACCCAGCACTACATCTTCAGTCGCGAGTCCATCATCGCCGGGGCACCGTCGTTGTCTCCCATGGGGATTCGGATGGTTGCCCACGCCATCATCGCCTTTGGCACCCAGGAACAGAAGGACTACTATCTGCCCGGGATCCTCACCGGCGAGGTTTTTTCTGCCAGGGATATTCCGAACCCGAGGCCGGTTCGGATCTTGCGTCCCTCTCGATGGCGGCGAAGGACGACGGCGATGACCTGGTCTGCACCGGCAGCAAGATCTGGACAACCCATGCCACCGAGGCGAACTGGATGTTCTGCCTCGTTCGCACATCCCGGCAGCAGAAGAAGCAGCAGGGCATCACCTTCGTGTTGATCGACATGAACTCGCCGGGCATCGAAGTACGGCCATTGGTGATGACATCGGGCGAGCAGGTCCAGAACCAGGTGTTCTTCGACAATGTGCGGGTGCCCAAGGCAAACGTGCTCGGAAAGATCGATGACGGCTGGACCGTGGCGAAGTATCTCCTCGTGTTCGAGCGAGGCGGGGGCGCGGCCGCCCCGGCGTTGCAGGTGATGGCGGAGTCACTGGCCACCTCGGCGGCGTCGCAGCCGGGGCCTGGTGGACGCCCGCTCATCGACGATCCCGCGTTCTCTGCCAAGCTGGCCGAAGCCCGCATTCGCACAAAGGTTCTCGAGATCCTGGAATACCGAACGCTGTCGGCGATGGCGTCGGGCATAGATCCGGGTCCTGCCTCGTCGATGCTCAAAGTGCTCGCGACCGAGCTCAGCCAGAAGCTCACCGAACTCACCCTGGAGGCCGCCGGTACACGCGGACGGGTCTACCAACCGCACGCGACCAAGCCTGGTGGTCCGATCTCCGAGTTCACCGAGCCCGCGGACGGTTACGTCAGCGGTGAACCGTGGGAGGCAGTCGCGCCACTGCGTTACTTCAATGACCGGGCGGGCTCGATCTACGCCGGTAGCAACGAAATTCAGCGGAACATTCTCGCAAAAGCAGCATTGGGGCTCTGATGGACTTCAACTTGACCAAAGAGCAAGAACTGCTCCGCGATGGCCTCGCCAAGTTCTTGGCCAACCGTTACGACCTGGAGAAGAGTCGGGCGGCCGCCAAGACCGGGGCAGGATGGCAGCCGTCGATCTGGCGAGCCTTCGCCGACGAACTCGGGATCCTGGGTGCGACCCTTCCAGAGGAAGCCGGTGGAATCGGTGGTGGGCCGGTCGAATTGATGATCGTCACCGAAGCACTCGGCCAGGCGCTTGTTGTCGAGCCCTTCGTGGACACAGTTGTCTTCGGCGGCGGTCTGTTGCAACGGGCGGGCGGGGACCGCGCCACGGCCGTTCTCGAGAAACTCATCGCGGGGGATGCGGTCACGGCGTTCGCTGCCACCGAACCCACATCGGGTCCTGACTTCAATGACGTGTCGACGATCGCCCGTAGACACGGCGACGAGTGGGTGCTCGACGGCACGAAAGTGGTTGTCAGCAGTGCACCCCTCGCCGGCCATCTGCTTGTCACGGCCCGGACTGCGGGCGGGCGACGCGACACCTCGGGGATCTCGTTGTTCCTTGTTGATGTTGATGCCGACAACCCTCCTGAAGGTCTGGCCGTTCACGCCTACCGCACCATCGATGACCGGCGTGCGGCGGATCTCGTGTTCTCCGGGATGCGCCTACCCGCCGATGCCCTTCTGGGTGGCGAAGGCGATGCGTGGGCGTCGATCGACCGTGCAGTGGACGAGGCCACGGCGGCGGTGGCATCAGAGGCTGTCGGACTGATGCGAAAAGTGTTGGGAGACACTGTCGAATACGCCAAGCAGCGTCAGCAGTTCGGTCAGACGATCGGCAGTTTTCAGGCGTTGCAGCATCGGATGGTCGACATGTACATGGAGCTCGAACAGTCGATTGCCGCGGTGTACCTCGCCATCTTGAATCTGGAGGCCGAGCCTACCGAACGCGCGCTGGCGGTGTCGGCGGCAAAGGCGACCATCGGTCGGGCGGCGCGATTCATCGGGCAGAATGCCGTTCAGTTGCACGGTGGGATGGGCATGACCGAGGAACTCGCGATCGGTCATTACTTCAAACGGCTCACGGCCATTGAGTACGAGTTCGGTTCTGCGGACATGCACATAGCGCGATACGCGGCGCTCACCAAGGCCTGACACCGCATCACTGTTCTCATCCGCACGGGGGCGCAACACCCGCCGGGCGGGCCGCGCAGGCTCGCCCGGCGGTGTCTTCGATACGGACTCGCTCGTCGGGACCGCCGACCGGGTCAGGGAGCAAGGTTGTCTATTCGCTGCGCCAACATCACGTCGAGGCTTGTGATTCCGCCCGCCGAATGCGTGCTGAGGGTAAAAGTCACTGTGCGCCAACGGATATCCATATCGGGGTGATGGTTGGCCTCTTCCGCGGCCTCGGCCACCCGATTCACCAATGCGATCGCCGCCGGAAAGTCCGGGCAATCGATCGTCTGAGTCAACGATTGGCCCTCACGTTGCCATTTGGGTAGATCGGCGAGTGCGGCGGTGATGTCGGATTCGGTCAGCAGTGCGGTCATCGTCCCGATGTTTCCACCACCAGGCCTTCGCTTCAATCGTCATCGGGGCATCGGTGGATGCACGCCGTCACTGGCCGACGACCGGCCGGACGTCAGGGGAGTGGTCGAGCGATCACAGCACTGTGCGGCCGCTGTCACCGCGACCTGTTCGGGATGGTGGCCGTGGTTGCGGATACCGAAGGCCGCCACCACGCCGCCGATTATGAACAGGGCCGCGGTCACCACCAGAACACGGTGGAATGACGCGGTGTCCAGCGTGCCGCCCACGATGATCCCGGTGCAGGCAACAGCGATCAGGCCGGCGATACGTGAGATCGCGTTGTTCAACGCCGAGCCGATCCCGCTGTGTTGCCGATCGATCGATGCAAGGACGGCCGAGGTCAGCGGCGTGACGGTGATCGACAGGCCGAGCCCGAAGAGCACGAGCCCGGGGAGCATCTGTGTCCAGAAATCGAAACCGTCGACAGTGGTGAGCATGAGCAGGTAACCGCATCCGGCGATGATCGGCCCGGACGCCATGAACACGCGGGGCCCGTATCGTGCCGAGAGCGCCCCCACCGGTCGAGCGATGAAGAACGAGAGCAGCGGGACCGGCAACGTCGCGAGCCCGGCCATCAGCGCCGAGAAGCCCGCGACCTCTTGCAGGAACAGAGCCGTCACCAGCGTGCCCATCGACAATCCGGCGTAGATGAACGTCGTCGAGAGATTGCCGACACCAAAGTTCCTGACCGCGAACATCTTCGCTGGGATCATCGGATGGTCGGTGTGCGTTTCGCGCCAGCCCAGCCCGGCCAGGCACAACAGTCCGAGTGCCAAAGCTGCAGCCACCGCAGGGTTGCCGACACCGAGACGTTGCTGCTCGATGAGGGCGTAGACGGTTCCGGCGAGACCCCCGGCCGTCAGCACTGCGCCTGGTACGTCGATGCGTTCGCGCGGTGTCGTCCGAGCCGGTTCGACGAGTCGCATCGACAGCACCAGGGTGATCGCCACCGGCACGACGTTGACGGCAAAGATCCACCGCCAGTTCAACGTGTCGACGAGTACACCACCGAGTAGTGGACCGATCACAAAGGCCGTGCCCGTCCATGCGGTCCACGTACCGATCGCTTTGGGCTGGTCGTCCGGGGTGAAGGCCGAGTTGATCAATGCGAGCGAACTGGGCACCAGCAGGGCCGCACCCACACCCTGCAGCCCGCGGGCGATGATCAGGACGAGGTCGGTCGGCGCTGCCGCGCACGCGACGGATGCCAGGCCGAAGATCACGAGCCCGATCCGGAGCATCGGCAAGCGCCCGAACGCATCAGAGATCGCGCCGGCCACCAGAATCAGTGCGCCCAGGGTGAGGAGGTATGAATCGACCACCCACTGCTGTGTACTCAGCCCACCTCCCAGGTCGTCTGAGATGGCGGGAAGGGCGAGGTTCACCACCGATCCGTCGAGGAACGCGACAAAAGACGCGAGGATCGCGACAACCAGGACGGGACCGGGCGTGGGCCTGGAGGTGGGCGTGGCGGCGCTCACCTCCATCGCCACCCTCGAGTCGGTGCGGAGCGGTGCAATCCCATGGTCGGACGGTAGCCGGTGTGCACTGTGCTGTCAGGAAAGCGGTCGCCGGAGACCCTCGTCAGTGCACGGTTGTACACTGAATGCATGATCGATGTGGATGGCTCGCGGCAGGACGAAGTTCGCGCGCTGGCGGAACTGGCCTTCGAGGAGGTCGGGAAGGCGGTGACCGGGGTCGGCACCGTACACAGGGCGATATCCGACCGCGTGTTCTCGGGGGTGCAGCTCGGTGTCGGCCCCTGGGCGGCACCGTCGCGGATCATTCACAACGCGATCGCCGATGGAACGTATCGATCCATCGCGGTTGCCTGTGAGGTGGCAGCGCAGGTGGCATCACGGACGGTCGACGGACGTGGGCGGGTGCCCTCGGAGACCAAACGCGGTGCGATTGCGCTCGGTGCGTTGACCGGTTTGATCGGTGACGCGCTCGCCGAACAGGATTCGCCACTGGCCACGCCGATGTCGCTTCGGGTCGACGGGCGTATCCAACACGCGGACAGCAAATCCCTGGCGAAAGCGTATCCTCACGCGACGCCCAAGCTGGTCTTCTTCACGCATGGGTTGATGGAGACCGAAGTCGCCTGGGGTATCGGCGGCAGGCCGACGTATGGGGCCAGATTGTCCGCGGAGCTCGGCTTCAGCGAACTGCAGGTGCGTTACAACACGGGTAGGCACATCTCCGAGAACGGCCGTGATCTCGCCGTGCTCATCGAGGACGTGGTGAGGAACTGGCCTGTACCCGTGGAGGAGATCGTGCTGGTCGGGCACTCGATGGGTGGTCTCGTGGCACGTAGTGCCTGTCACGGGGCCTCCCTCGTGGGGGCTGGGTGGGCCGGAAAGGTCCGCCACATCGTCTGTCTCGGATCTCCGCATCTGGGGGCCCCGTTGGCGCGGACAGTACACACCGCCACCGCGCTGTTGCAGATGCTGCCCGAGTCCCGTCCGATCGGCCGGCTACTGCACAGGCGCAGCGCCGGGATCCGGGACCTGTATGCCGGTTCGCTGGTGGACGAAGACTGGACGGGTCGAGACCTCGATGCCTTGCGCCAGGCCGCCATCGCGGAGGTCCCGTTGCTCGCCGATGCCGAGCACAGTTTTGTGTCGGCCTCGATCACCCGAGACCCGGAACACCTGCTCGGTCGTTACCTCGGTGACGGTTTGGTACTGCATGTCAGTGCCCGTGGCCGAGACAAGCTGCGCGACATCGGTTTTCGTGACGACGACGGGATGCATCTCGGGTCGGCCCACCACTTCACCCTGCTCAACAACGAAGCCGTCTACGAGTGGCTGGCTACGCGGCTGCGGGAGAAGTCGACACCGGTCGGCTGATCAGCCGGCCGACGTCAGGGAAGCGCTGCGCTCCCTGAACCTCATCGGGGCGTCCGCAACCGTGCCGTGGCGCAAGGTGAGGACATCGCGGTAGTAGTTCATCCGCAGCCTCCAGGGAGCACGTGAACCCTGGTGCGGAAACGAGTCGACCGAACGCAGAACGTATCCGGCAGCGAAATCGAGGAACGGTTCCTCCTGTACGGACGGGTCCTTCACCGGGACACTTTCGCCGTATCCGTTGGCGTCCATGTGTTCGAGCAGGCGACACATGTACTCGCACACCAGGTCTGCCTTCAAGGTCCACGATGCGTTCGTGTACCCGACAACGTAGAAGAAATTGGGGATGCCGCTGAGCATCATGCCCTTGTAGGTCATCGTGTCGGTGAGGTCGACTTCCTCCCCGTCGACTACGAACGTGAGCCCGCCCAGGGCGAGCAGATTGAGGCCGGTGGCTGTGACGATGATGTCGGCGTCGAGATGGTCGCCGGATTCCAGCTCGACGCCGTTTTCGGTGAACGTGGCGATCCGGTCGGTGGCCATGGACACCGACCCTTTTCTGATGGCGCGGAACAGGTCGCTGTCGGGCACGAGGCACAAGCGCTGATCCCAGGGGTTGTAGCGCGGGGCGAAGTGGGTGTCGATGTCGAAATCTGGCAGTTGACGCTCTTGCCATGACCGGATCTGCTTCTTCATGAACTGTGGATGACGTTGACACAGTTGATAGATGGCGGTGGAGACGGCGATTCCCTTGCCGCGCGCGGCAGCGTAGGCCCATTTCGCGGGAAGTAGTTTGCGCAGTCTGTTCGCAATGGCATCCTGCTTGGGAATGGAGATGACGTAGGACGGCGAACGCTGGAGCATGGTGACGTGTGCGGCTTCGGGGGCCATCGACGGCGCCAAGGTGACGGCGGTGGCCCCGCTGCCGATGATCACCACCCGCTTGTCGGTGTAGTCGAGGTCGGTCGGCCAATGCTGCGGATGCACGATGGTCCCGGCGAACCTCTCGATCGCGGGGAAGTCGGGTGTGTAGCCCTCGTCGTAGCGGTAGTAGCCGCTACAGGACATCAGGAAGTTGGCGGCGATGGTCTCGGTCTGGGTTTCGGCGCCCACGTCGGTGCGCTCGATGTGAACCCGCCAGAGCTGTTCGCTGCTCGACCATTCCGCACGCACGGCCCGGCGGTTGAACCGGATCGTCTCATCGATCCCGTAGTCGGCGGCTGTTGCCCGGACGTATTCCAGGATGGAGGAGCCGTCTGCGATCGCGTTGTCACCCACCCAGGGCCGGAACTTGTATCCGAGGGTGAACATGTCCGAATCGGACCGGATCCCTGGGTACTTGAACAGGTCCCATGTACCGCCGATGCGGGGCCGGCTCTCCAGGATCGCGATGCTGCGGTCGGGGAACTTCTCCCGCACGTGGCAGGCGGCGCCGACTCCTGAGAGTCCTGCTCCGATGATCAACACATCTACGCGATCTGACAGGGTCATCGGTCCTCTTCGGTCGTGCCGGCGGCGATCGCGCAGGTCACCGTGTCTTTTGACGGACGGTCGCGTTCTCGCTGTTTTCCTTTGCGAAGCAGTTTCCTCGTTCACGAAGCTGTGCAACTATGAGCGTCACGGTCAAAACGAGGACAGGCTCTCCATCACATGCAACGCACCACGCATCGTACGTACTACTTCTTCGCATTGGCCATGATCCTGCTGGTTGGTGTCGGGTCGACCCAGTGGGCCCAAGCCGGGCCCGCAGAAGCGGCCGGGCCGAACAGGGTGGAGGCGACGGCGGACGGTCTCGAGCTCGATGGAACGCCATGGTGGCCGAGCGGGTTCAACGCCTACCAGCTCGCGACCGATTGGTCGGTGAACCAGGGTTGCGGCGCGATGGTCGACCTCGACTCCTACTTCTCGTCGCTCGAGCCCAACTCGCTCACGCGCTTCAACGCTTTCCAGCGTCTGGCCGTCAACAAGTTCACGGGCGAGCTCGATTTCGGTCCGATGGACGCGGTGTTCGCCGCGGCCGAAGCTCATGACCAAATGCTCGTGCCGGTCTTCACCGGTGGCGACGGTGCCTGCGAAGACGAGTTGTTCAAGGGTCGGAGCTGGTACACGTCCGGTTGGAAGACCTTGGTCCCGGCGGGGGCGCCCCTACGGTTCGATCAATGGGTGACCACGGCGGTCAACCGGTGGAAGTCGTCGCCTGCGCTGGCCGGTTGGGAATTGGTCGGCGAACCCGAGACGAGTCTGTGCGGCGATTCTGCGTGCAGTTGGCAGAACCGCACGTGCCCGTCCGACTCGGGTCAGATCCTGCGGAACTTCTTCGACCAAGCCGGAGCCAAGGTTCGGGCAGCGGACCCGTCCACCCCGATCTGGGCGGGCCTGCTCGGTGGCGGGCAATGTGGGTCGGCCGGCGGTGACTATCAGCTGCTCGGGGCTTCACCCCACGTCGACGTGCTCGAGTACCACGACTACGGCGCTGATGGTGTGCCGTTGCCCGGCGACGTGTGGAATGGCCTCGCCACCCACATCGTGCAGGCCCAGGCGGTCGGGAAGCCACTGGTGGTCGCCGAGATCGGGCAGAACGCCGGGTCGTGCGGCACCCGTGAGGATCGGGTGGACGACTTCGAGACCAAAATCGACGGTCAGCGCGCCGCCGGTACTGCGGGTGCGCTGTTCTGGGCCTTCGTGCCGGATCCGCGCGAGCAGCAATGCACGTTCGACATCGGCCCGGACGATCCTGCTTTCGATCTCGTTGCCGAGCTCAACACTGTTGGGCCCTGACGCGCGGCAGGTACGCGCGTGGTGTCGTTCTACGACTGGTCGAACATCCATCCGGAGTGGCGAGCCAAAGGGATCTTTCCGGTGATCTCTGCCACTGCGCTTCGCAGTACCCTCGGCATCCTCGACCGAACTGTACGGCGCGGGTACCCGCTGGCCTCGCCAGATACGCGCTTGACGCGCTAGTCGTACGGCCCGACTCCGACAAGGCTTCCGTCCGGTCCGCGGATGTACCCCGCGCCCCGGGAATAGTTGATTGCCGCATGTAACTTATATAAGTTGTGTAGTGCAATCAATTATATGAGGGGAAGTCGTCGTGCCGGTGTCATCAGGAACAGCGAGCGAATTGATCGAGGAGCTGTACCTGATGGGTCGCGCTTTTCGCGGAGCCGTCGTGTCCACGGACGAAGGGCCGACATTGCCAGGTGGTCTCGGTGTGCTCATGGCCTTGGAGGCACGAGGGCAGTGCCGCCAGAACGAGTTGGCATCGGATCTGTGCATCAGTCAGTCCGCCTTGAGTCGGCACGTGGCCGAGTTGGTCGCCGAGGGATACGTCGCTCGCCGTCCGGACCCAGGTGACGGGCGGGCCACGCAGTTGCTGACGAGGAGTGCAGGTAGCGAGCTCCTCGGTCGAACGAGGGCTGCGCGTGCTGAGTCGTTGCAGACCGCACTCGACGACTGGGACGAAGCAGACGCGCAAGCGGCCGGCAGCGCCTTTCGCAAACTCAGAGGTTCATTGACCAGACACGCGCACCGGGCCGATCGGCCGGCGCAAAAAACGATCACAGGGAAAGACAGGAAGTAGATGTCAAGTTCAACCGAGGCGGTGGCGAAGCACGATCCATACGCGATGTCCCACCGCGAAATCCTCGAGGCGATGATCGGGCTGCTCGCAGCGTTGTTCACCGCTTTGCTGAGCACAACGATCGTCGCCACCGCCCTGCCGACGATCATCGGCGATCTGAAGGGGTCGCAGACGGCCTACGCCTGGGTGATCACCACCGCCCTGCTCGCCAACGCGGCGTCGACGCCGATCTGGGGCAAGCTGGCCGACATCTTCAGCAAGAAGATGCTTGTCCAGAGCGCGATCATCATCTTCGTGGTCGGCTCGATCATCGCCGGCTTGGCGCACAATGTGCCGATTCTCCTCGCGGCCCGCGTTGTGCAGGGAATCGGAATGGGTGGTCTCACCGCGCTCGTCGTCGCAATCATCGGCAGCATCGTGTCTCCCCGTGAGCGCGGCCGGTACTCCGGATACATGGGCGCCACCATGGCCGTCTCGATGTCCGGCGGGCCCATCCTGGGCGGCGTCATCGTCGACAGCCCGCTCGGCTGGCGCTGGTGCTTCTTCGTCTGCGTGCCACTGGCAGTGATCGCCCTGTTCCTGCTGCAGAAGACCCTCCGGATCAAGACCGAGCGCGCCGAGAACATCTCCATCGACTGGCTGGGAGCCACCTTGCTGACCGCAGGCGTTTCCGTGCTGTTGATCTGGGTCTCGTTCGCGGGTAAAGCCGGGTACTACGACTGGATCTCCCGAGAGTCCGCGATGTATGTCGGTGGCGGACTGCTTCTGCTGGTGGCCACCGTGCTGGTGGAATCGCGTGTCAAAGCGCCGATCATCCCGCTCAAGATCGTGACCGAGCGCACCACCGGACTCGCCATCATCGCGTCCATCGCAGTGGGACTGGGGATGTTCGGTTCGACGACGTTCCTGGGCCAGTACTTCCAGACCGCGCGCGGTTTCTCTCCGACCATCGCCGGCATGCTCTCGATTCCGCTTGTCATCGGGATGCTGATCGCCTCGGTGGGATCGGGTCAACTGATCAGCCGGTTCGGCAAGTGGAAGGTGTTCATGGTGACCGGTTCGGTTCTGCTCATCGTCGGCTTCGCTCTGCTGGGGACGATCGACCACGCGACCAACCTCTGGTGGGTGAGTATCTTCACCCTGATCGTCGGGCTCGGCACGGGCATGCTGATGCAGAACCTCGTGCTGGTGGTCCAGAACACGGTCAGCGTTCACAACATCGGGGCTGCCTCGAGCAACGTGGCGTTCTTCCGGACCTTCGGCGGCGCAATCGGCGTCTCGGTCCTCGGGTCGGTCCTGGCCACTCGCGTGGCGGACCTCTCGTCGGGCGGCCTTGCTCGGCTCGGGGTCTCAGGTGGCTCCTCCGGCGGCAGCCTCGACATCGACTCCCTGCCGGGCCCGGTCGCATCGATCATCCGCGCTGCCTACGGTGACGCAACAGGGCGGATCTTCCTGATC
The DNA here is from genome assembly GCF_023051145.1 of Williamsia sp. DF01-3. Classification (NCBI taxonomy): domain Bacteria; kingdom Bacillati; phylum Actinomycetota; class Actinomycetes; order Mycobacteriales; family Nocardiaceae; genus Williamsia; species Williamsia sp. DF01-3. Next base: position 3,272,222 of record NZ_JALKFS010000005.1, on the reverse strand, counting down.
GCAGCTGCGGCAGCGGTGGTTGCGCTGATTGCGGTGTCGCTCCTGCCCAATCGGCCGCTGCGCCGGACGATCGATCTCGACTCGACACCCGACGGGACCGAATCCGAAACGCTCGGCGACTCCGAGTCGGCCGATCGGGACGACAACACCCGGGCCGCCGTCAAGGTCTGACACACCGTCCCGATCTGGGCCGAGGGATCCCGTGCACGATGCCGTGCGCGGGGTTCCGCTGTCTGATGGTGTCGAGCGGTGGAGCCCTGGGTACCCGGAGCAGATGAGCGAGACACAACCACTGACCGTGGTGGTCACCGGAGCGACGGGAAATGTGGGCACGAGCGTCATCGAAGCCCTCGGTTCCCGGTCCGAGGTGAGGTCCATCCGCGCGATCGCGCGCCGTCCGACCGACCTCACGTACCCGAAAACAGAGTTCCTCGTTGCCGATACGGGACAGGACGATCTGCGGCCCCTCTTTCGTGGCGCAGACGTTGTCATCCATCTCGCGTGGATCTTTCAACCCACCCATGATCCCGTTTCGACATGGGAGAACAACGTCGGCGGCGCGATCCGGGTGTTCGAGGCCGCTGCGGCCGAGGATGTGTCGGCTGTTGTGTACTCATCCTCGGTCGCCGCCTACTCGCCTGGTCCGAAAGACACCCCCGTCGATGAGAGCTGGCCGACCAACGGCTGGCCGGGTGCTGCCTACCCGCGCGAGAAGGCGTATCTCGAGCGATGGCTGGACGGCTACGAGCACAACAACCCCGAGATGCGAGTCGTGAGGATGCGGCCTGGTTTCATCTTCAAACGGGAGGCATCCACGGCGCAACGGCGTCTCTTCGTCGGGCCGTTCCTCCCGCGGCAGCTGGTCCGCAGCGCCTTGATCCCAGTGGTTCCGAGGACGCCGGGGCTGTCGTTCCAGGCGTTGCACAGCGCGGATGTGGGCGAGGCATTTGCCGAGGCGACCGTCCGGCCGGTCCGCGGGGCATTCAACCTCGCCACCGAGGAGAAGGTGGACGCCAAGTACCTGGCAAAGATGCTCGGGGCGCGTTCGATCCCGGCGCCGGCGCCGTTGCTGCGTGCGGGGGTATGGGCAGCGTGGCACGCCCATGTCATCCCCGCCTCACCTGGCCTGTTCGACACCGTCTTACGACTGCCCCTGATGGACATCACTCGCGCTCGACGAGAGCTCGGCTGGTCCCCGCGCTACACCGCGAAAGACGCGCTGGAGGAGTTCATCGAGGGGGTCCGGGAGGGTTCGGGGATGGATACCGAACCGTTGGCACCGGACGGGCCTGCCCGCAGGATCGCAGAACTCTCTCAGGGTGTCGGCAGGCGCGATCGGTGACGGCCGCAGTATGCGTTCGTGATCGGTGATCACAAGCGGAAGTGAACCCCCGGCGCGTAGATTGGGCCCCTGTCAGGGGGCATCATCGTGGTGATGGGTTGCGGCACGATGCCGCGCGTACTGCCGAACGGTATCGGCACGTCGATCGACGCCGACCGCGTCGAGTCCCTGGCTCTATCGCGACAGGAAATCCTTCAATGACTGCACTGAAATACGTGGATCTGCACGGCGACCATGTCGCATATCGGGACGAGGGGAGCGGTTCGGAGGTTCTCCTGCTGATCCACGGGATGGCAGGGAGTTCGGAGACGTGGAATGCGGTACTTCCGTCCCTTGCCGCGAGACACCGGGTCATCGCACCGGATCTGCCCGGTCATGGGCAATCGTCGAAACCGCGTGGCGACTATTCGCTGGGTGCGTTCGCCGCGTTCCTCCGTGACTTGCTGCGGGAATTGGGGATCGATCGGGTGACGGTGGTCGGGCAGTCTCTCGGTGGTGGGGTGGCCATGCAGTTCACCTATCAACATCCGGAGTATTGCGAGCGCCTGATCTTGATCGGCAGCGGTGGACTCGGGCCCGACGTCAACTGGACCCTGCGGGTGCTCTCGGCTCCTGGGGCCGAGTTCGTGCTCCCGGTGATTGCGCCGCAACCAGTTCTTCGGGCAGGCAACAAGATTCGCTCGTGGTTCGCGTCCGCCGGAGTGCACTCGCCGCGGGCGGACGAGACGTGGCGCGCATACTCTTCGCTCGGCGATCGCGAGACGCGGCAGGCGTTCCTGAGGACTCTGCGGTCGGTGGTGGACTACCGCGGTCAGGCTGTGAGCGCCCTGAACCGGTTGTACCTGAACTCAGCCCTGCCCACACTCCTCATCTGGGGCGATGCAGACAAGATCATTCCGGTGGCGCACGGCTACGCGGCCCACGAAGCGATTCCGGGCAGTCGACTCGAGGTTCTCAGCGGCGTCGGCCACTATCCCCACGCAGAAAGCCCCGATCAGGTCGTCGCTATCGTCGAAGACTTCCTCGCCGTACCGGAGGCCCGAACGCGCACGACGAGCTGATCACCAGCTCGGTTTGAGTCTGCCCGGTACCGCAATGACCTCCAAGGCTCGGGCCAGTGCCTTGAAGTCCCTGTCCGACAGCTCATCTCGCCATACCTGAACGCATCGCTCCGCGGATTCGCGGGCTGCGACCATGCACTCGCGACCGCGGTGAGTCAGTGTCACCAGTTGGGCGCGACGGTCGTTCGGGTCCGGGTGTTTGTCTAGATAACCACGCTCGACCAGATAGACGATCAATTGGGCCGCGGCCTGCTTGGTGATCTGCAACGCGGTGGCGAGATCGGCTGCGGTAGAGGCGTTGTCGGACAACTCCGCGAACACGAACCCATGAACGGGTCGTACGTCGGGGTAGCCCCGCTCGGCCAGTCCGGCCGAGATGTCATCCACCAATTGTGCGGACACTCGCAGCACGGCCGTCGCAGTTGCCCAGTCGGAATCGGTCACAGTCGAAGTATGACCCAGTGCGTCGAGGATGGACAGACAAGACGCTTGTCTATATGGTCAAGTGGCTTGTCTATTAATATTCAGGAGGAGAGCATGCCGATCATCCAACCCGACGACGCCGAGGTGTTCCCGGCCCACGGGAGCACCTTCCACTCGTATGTCAGTTCGCGGCGAGGGAGCGAAGAGCTCTGCGCCTGGAGGCTGACGGTTCCCGCCGGCCAGATCGGAGTGGCGCACAGACCCAGTCGGGAAGAGGTCCTTCTCGTGCTCGACGGGGAACTGATGGTCGGTTTGGGCGGCGTGCAGGAGTTGGCCGGCGACGACACGGTCATCGTGGTTCCGGCCGGGACCGAGGTGCGGATCGATGGTGGCGCCACCGAATCAACAGCATGGGTGACGACCACCCCCGGTCTGCAGGCGACCACTGCCGACGGTGCGGTCATCACGCCCCCCTGGGCTCAATGAGACGTCGAATTGCTCGACGGTCGTTGTGGTCCAGCTCCGCCGTGCCTGCCGATTGATGGTTCTGTGACGTGGACCCACGATCGCGGATAGTCTGTGGCGCAGTCGTCGGGCGATCGAGAGGCACTACCTGTCATGACGTTCGACGAACCATCCTCAACCCCCTCGCACCTCACACGTCGGCGGCTGCTGCAGGGAACTCTGGCCGGCGGTCTGGCAGTTGCCGTCGCGGGTGGCACCGGAACAGCCTGGGCCGCCCCACGGTCGTCGGACTGGGCGGCGCTCGCGGCATCGATCAGTGGCCAGGTGATCTTGCCCGCGCAACGCGCCGCATTCACGCAGGCCAAACAGATCTTCAACACGCGTTACGACGGATCGACTCCGGTGGCCGTCGTGGCGCCGAAAACTGTCGCCGATGTTCAGCGGTGTATGGCTTTTGCCGTGAAGCACAGGCTGCGGGTGGCCACTCGCAGCGGCGGGCATTCCTACACCGGTGCGTCAGCAGCGAGTGGGTTGTTGGTGGTGGATCTGCGCAGGCTCGACGGAGGAATCGGCTATGACGGTGGAAGCGGCCTGGCCACCGTCACGCCGGCGAGCACGCTGTATGCAGTGGCCGGCGGTCTTGCCCAGCAAGGCAGGTCGGTTCCTGTCGGAACATGCGCAACGGTCGGTGTCGCCGGCCTCACGCTCGGCGGAGGGCTCGGTGTCGACTCGCGGCTACACGGGCTCACCTGTGACTCCCTCGCGGCCGCGACGATGGTGTTGCCGAACGGGGAAGCCGTCACCGTTGCGCCAGGAGAACGGGACGACCTCTACTGGGCGCTGCGCGGCGGAGGTGGCGGGAACTTCGGGATCGTCACGTCGCTGACCTTCCGCACCACGCCATCGGTTGGCAAAGACGTTGTGACCATGAACTTTCCACCCGCGTCGTCGGCCACGGTGATAACGGGGTGGCGGCGCTGGCTTTCGGTCGCTGAACCGTCGGCGTGGGCGAACGTCAACATCGGTTCCGATCGACGGGGTGGCGTCACCTGTTCGGTGTTGCTCGTCTGCGCGTCCGGCGCGGGTCGCCGCATCGCGGCCGACATCTCGGCGGCCGTCGGGGTGGTGCCGAGTGGAAGCGACTACTCGACGCTTGATCCGATGGCGACGTTCCTGCGGCTGTCGGGCGGCGCGACCGCGCCGCGACATGGATTTGTCGCCGGGTCCGACATCCTCGCCCAGATCACCGACCCCATCGCTGCAGCGATCGTCACCGCGGTGCGGAACCGTTCCAGGTCCGGCGGTCCCGGGCTGGTGATCATCGACCCGCTCGACGGCGCGATCAGCGGGGTCGCTACCGGTGCCACAGCCTTCCCGTGGCGCACGCACGCGGCGAGCCTGCAGTGGTTCACCGACGTCGCCCCCGGTGCTTCGTATCTGTCGCCGACGTCGTGGGTGAAAAGTGCACACAGCACGATTGGCGTGGCGTCCTCGGGTGCCTATGTCAACTACATCGAATCCGGGGTCGCACCGTCGCGTTACTTCGGTGCCAATCTGCCGCGCCTGCGCTCTGTCCGTACCAAATATGACCCCGCGCGCACGATGTACTCGGGCCTCGACATCTGACGAGTTGAGCAGAGTTCGCAAATCGGACTCGGACCTACACCGCTGATTAATGGTGTGACCGGGCTGAGCTGGAGTTGATACCGTCGAACCTGTGACTGCCCCATGCTGACCCGCCTTCTGCGTACCTACATGGGCGCCTACCGTCGCGAACTGAGTGCGGTGGTGATCCTCCAATTCGTGGCCACCGCGGCAATGCTCTACCTGCCGACTCTCAATGCCGACATCATCGACAACGGTGTGGCACAAGGCGATACCGGCTACATCCTGCGGGTGGGGGCCGTGATGGTGGTCGTCTCGCTGATTCAGATCCTGGGATCGATCGTGTCGATGTACTTCGGTGCACGCGCGTCACTCGGTGCCGGCCGCGACATCCGGCACGACCTGCTGCACCGCGTCAACGCCTTCTCCGCGCGCGAGGTCGGCGCATTCGGGGCGCCGTCGTTGATCACGAGGACAACCAACGATGTTCAGCAGGTCCAGATGCTCGGCGTGATGGCCTGCACCATCTTGGTCACAGCGCCCATCATGTGTATCGGCGGCATCGTCCTCGGCATCGGGGTCGGGGGCCAACTCGCGTGGGTTCTCGTGGTTGCGGTCCCCATACTCGGGGTGACCATGGCGGTGATCATCTATCGGATGATGCCTGGTTTCCGGGCCATGCAGGAGCGCATCGACACGGTCAATCGCGTCCTGCGCGAGCAGATCACTGGGATCCGGGTGGTTCGTGCCTTCGTGCGGGAAACCCACGAACGCAGGCGATTCGCCGCCGCGAACGACGACCTGACCGATGCCGCACTGCGGGTCGGGCGTCTGATGGCACTGATGTTCCCGTCGGTGATGCTCATCAGCAACGTCACCATCGTCTTCATCATCTGGTTCGGCGGTCACCTCATCGAAGACGGTGACGTCCAGATCGGCGCACTCACCGCGATGATCGCCTACGTGATGCAGATCCTGATGGCGGTCATGATGGCCTCGTTCCTCGCGATGATGGCGCCGCGGGCATCGGTGTGCGCCGAGCGCATCTACGAGGTTCTCGACACCGAGACGTCGGTGGTCCCGCCCACCGATCCGAAGCCGCTCCGTACCTCGGCGGGCATCGTGGAGTTGCGCTCCGCGTGCTTCAGGTACCCAGGGGCAGACGAATCGGTGTTGCGCGACATCAGCTTCCGAACCGCGCCGGGCACCACCACGGCTGTTGTCGGGTCGACCGGCTCGGGTAAGACCACGTTGGTGGCGCTGCTGCCTCGTCTGATCGACGTCACCGATGGCGCCGTGCTCATCGGGGGCACCGACATACGTGAGCTCGACCCCGCCGTCTTGCGCGAATCAATCGGCCTCGTTCCCCAGAAGCCCTATCTGTTCTCGGGAACGATCGCGTCCAACCTGCGGTACGGCAAGAAGGACGCGACCGAAGCCGAGATGTGGGAGGCGCTGACCGTCGCGCAGGCCGCAGACTTCGTGCGGGACATGCCAGATCAGCTCGAGACCAAGGTTGCGCAGGGCGGGACGACGGTCTCGGGAGGGCAGCGTCAGCGGCTGGCGATCGCGCGCGCCCTCATCCGTAAACCGAGCATCTATCTGTTCGACGACTCGTTCTCGGCGTTGGACCTGAGCACGGACGCACGCCTGAGAGCAGCGCTCAAACCTGCCACCGGCGACGCCTGTGTCATCATCGTGGCCCAGCGGATCACCACCATCGCCGACGCAGACCAGATCGTGGTACTCGACCGCGGAACCGTCGCCGGCATCGGCACACACGAGCAATTGCTCGCCGACTGCCCCACGTACATCGAGATCGCCGAGTCCCAGCTCTCCGTGGAGGGACGGAGATGACCCGCCCCGGTGGCGGAGGCGGACCGTCGATGGGTGCGATGCCCGCTGAGAAGGCACGCGATTTCGGTCCGTCGGTGAAGCGGCTGATCGCCGTGCTGTCCGCCCATCGCATCGCGTTGTGGGCCGTGCTCCTCTGCGCTGTGGCGTCGGTGGTCCTCAACGCCGTGGGCCCGTTGTTGCTCGGCCATGCAACAGATCTGATCTTCTCCGGGGTGATCGCCGACCGCCTGCCCGCAGGCGAAACGAAGGCCGAGGCCGTGGAGGCGCTACGACAAGACGGCGACGGGACATTCGCCGACATGGTCGCAGCGATGGACCTGACGCCGGGCGTCGGAATCGATTTCGACGCCGTCGGCCGCGTGCTGATACTGGTTCTGGTGCTCTATGCGGGGTCATCGTTGCTCAGCTGGCTGATGGGGCGTCTGCTCAACGTCGTCACCCAGCGCACCGTGCAGGGGATGCGCTCGGATGTCGAGAACAAGATCCACCGTCTGCCGCTGAGCTACTTCGACGGCAATCAGCGGGGTGACCTACTGAGCCGGGTGACCAACGACCTCGACAACGTCTCGCAAAGTCTCCAGCAGACAATCGCCCAGTTGCTCAACTCGGTGTTGATGGTGCTCGCCATCCTCGTGATGATGCTGTGGATCTCACCGCTGCTGTCGCTGATCGCCATCGTCACGATCCCCGCCGCGGTGATGGTGACAACCCTTGTGGCAAAACGCTCCAAACCGCACTTCTTGGCGCAGTGGTCGAGCACCGGACGCCTCAACGGTCAGGTCGAGGAAGCGTTCACCGGACACGAGGTGATCAAGGCCTTCGGCATGCAGGACGACGTCGAGGCAAGATTCGACGACCGGAACGAGAAGCTCTACGAGTCGAGCTGGCGGGCCCAGTTCATCTCCGGGATCATCATGCCGGCGATTATGTTCCTGGGAAATCTGAACTACGTGGCAGTCGCTGTGGTCGGCGGCCTGCGGGTGGCCTCGGGTTCGCTGAGCCTTGGTGACGTCCAGGCCTTCATCCAGTACTCGCGACAGTTCACCCAGCCACTGACCCAGATCGGGTCGATGTTCAACCTCATGCAGAGCGGTGTCGCGTCTGCCGAACGCATCTTCGACATCCTCGACGCGGACGAGCAGGTACCCGATCCCTCCGACCCGATCAGCCCCGGAACGAGCAAGGGTCGCATCACGTTCGACGACGTCTCGTTCCGCTACGCCCCGGATCGGCCGCTGATCGAGCAACTGTCGCTGGTGGCCGAACCCGGGCACATGGTCGCGATCGTGGGGCCGACGGGAGCGGGCAAGACCACCCTGGTGAATCTGATCATGCGGTTCTATGACGTCGATTCGGGAACGATCAGTCTCGACGGCGTGGACACCTCGTTGATGACCCGGGATGACCTTCGCGAACGCACCGGGATGGTGCTGCAGGATTCCTGGTTGTTCGGCGGAACGATTCGCGACAACATCGCGTACGGCGATCCCGAAGCCGACGACGAGGCGATCATGGAGGCGGCGCGGGTCAGCCACGTCGACCATTTCGTGCGGATCTTGCCGGACGGATACGACACGGTCATCGATGAGGAGGGTGGCGGTGTCAGCGCAGGCGAAAAGCAGCTGATCACCATTGCGCGGGCGTTCCTGGCGCGGCCGACTCTGCTCATCCTCGACGAGGCGACCAGTTCGGTGGACACCAGGACCGAATTGCTGATCCAGAAGGCGATGGCCGCGTTGCGCTCCGATCGCACCAGTTTCGTGATCGCCCACCGACTTTCCACGGTCCGCGATGCCGACACCATCCTGGTGATGGAGGAGGGACAGATCGTCGAACAGGGCTCGCACGACCAACTCCTCGCGGCGCAGGGGGCGTACTACCGGCTGTACAACAGTCAGTTCGTCGGGCCCATGGATGCCGACGACATCGACAGTCCGCAGATGTCCAAGAGCTGATCGACGAATCAGACAGGGGGCTCGGTGTTCCGACCTGTCCTGCGTGCGAGTGCCCGAGAGACTTCCGCCTGAACGGGACTTCCGGGGCGGATCGGCCCGGCCGAGGATGTACTAGAGTCGCGGACGTGACCACTCGGGGGATGGTGACCGCAACTGTTGTCGCGGCGTGGATATGCATGATGATGGTCGGCGGATGTGCCAGGGGTGTTGATGGTCGAGCGGTGCCAGTCGCTGATCCCAGACCGGTCGGTTTCATCGAGTTCGCGGACGCCGGGTTCAGCATCACCGCGCCTCCGGGCTGGACGGTCCGAGACGATTCCGACGAACTCATCTATGGGGATGTCGCGCTCACGAAGAAGGGCGACGATGCGTCGATGATTCTCATCGGAGTGCTCGACGGGTCCATCTTTGCGTCCGCTCGGTCCGACAATCGCGTTGCCGCACAAGAACTCGGTTCGGGCATGGGGGAGTTCTTCTTCCCAGATTCGGGTACTCGTGTGGACCGCGAGGGCGGAACGCTGAGCGGTGCCCAGACCACCGGGGCCTTCGAGTTCTACCGCGTCGAGTTCGATGACCGGTCTCGATCAGATGCCGAAGTGTTCTCAGCCGTCGTCGAAAAGGCGGGCGAGCGTTGGTGGATGACCTGGTTGAGCAACAAGAATGCTGTGGACGTGGATGAAGCCCGCGAGCTGGCTGAATCCATCACCCCGATGTGATCAGGTCACCAAGACCTCTGGCCTGGCGGACGGAATGGTGATCGTAGCCCGCGTATGCAGGGTGTTGCCGGGATCGGCGATCGATTCGGCCACCCGGAACGTGGCTTCCCAACTCGACCTCGACAGTGTGTTCAGAACATATCCCCGTTGAGAGTTGCCGAACTTGACGTGCGGGGATGCCGCCTTCAGCTCGCGATCCCCCTCGTCACTATCAGAGCCGTCGGCTCCGGATGCGATTGACGTGCCGGCGATCTCGACGCCGACTGCGGGCGCGGGCCTTGTATAGGTGGTCTTGAGTTCGGACACCACGGACCGATGGATGTCGCCGACGATCGACACGAGATTCTCGACGCCCCGGGCTCTCACGCCGTCGAGGACGCGCTTGCGCGATGCCTCGTATCCGCTCCAGGCGTCCATGCTCACAGCACGGGATCCCCGCCGCGAGCGGGCGAGGTCTGCCATGGGTGTCTGGTGGGCCAGTACGTTCCATCGCGCTGTGCTGGAGCCGAGACCGTCGAGTATCCAGCGCTCCTGGACATCGCCGGTGATGGTGCGAGCGGGATCTGCGGTCAGTCTGTTCAGCGGGCCGTCGGTGTCCCCGTTGACCTGATCGCTTCGGTATTGGCGGGTGTCGAGCACGCTGAACTCGGCGAGGTTGCCGAACGTGAATCGGCGATAGATTCGGATGTCACCGCGCGTGGGATGAACGGTCGCCCGGACGGGTGTGTTCTCCCACCACGCCTTGAGTGCGCCCGCCCGCCGTGTCAAGAACTCCGGCAGAGGTGCGCTGTCCTCAGAAATGTCTGCGGCCCAGTTGTTCTCGATCTCGTGGTCGTCGAACGTGACGATGAACGGGGACGTGCGGTGTGCCGCTTGCAGATGAGGGTCGAGTTTGTACAGAGCGTATCGATCGCGATAGTCATCGAGGCTGTGTGCCTCGGAATGGCACGAGCTCGGCATGGCAGACGATCCGCGTCGCCCACCGTCCGCCGGTATCGGCTTCTCGTAGATGTAGTCCCCGAGGTGGAAGACGACATCTGGTGCAGCCGAGGCCATGTCCCCATAGGCGTTGAAGAATCCATCGGCCCAGGCCTGGCAGGATGCCCAGGCAAACGTCATGCCGGCCACATCGGCACTCGCCGCCGGTGCGGTCCGTGTCCTTCCCACGTCGGAGATGTGGCCGCCGGACCGGAAACGGTAGTAGTACTCGGTGGATGGCTCGAGGCCACGAACATCCACGTGCACGCTGTGCGCGTCGCGTGCAGTTGCGTTCACGGTGCCGCGTCGAACCACGTTTGCGAACTTGTTGTCCAGGGCGATCTCCCAGTCGACCGGCACATCGGACTCGGACATCCCTCCCCGCGGGGCCAGGGGTTCTGGAGCCAACCTGGTCCACAGGATCACCGCGTCGGAGAGTGGATCGCCAGAAGCGACGCCGAGGGCGAACACGTGATCGCCGCGAGCAGCGGGCGAGGGGAATGCGGTGGGGGAACTGACCAAACCGGGAGTGAAGGCAAGGGCACCGGCCACGCCTGCCCAGGTCAAGAACCTGCGACGGGTGGTCCCAGCCCGCAGAACCTTGTTCCGGTCGATCGACAGCTCGGGTGACGCCACAGGAGTACTCGACCAGGATCAACTGTCTGTCCGAGGTCCCCGAGGTGACGCCGACACGAAGGACACCTGACGTTGTGGTGGGCCGCCGAGGACTCTCGTTGTCGGGTTCGTCTGGATGGAAGGCCTGCCGACGTTCTCAGATGGCCGTTCAAACTCTGCCGTTCAGGCTTTAGGTGACCAGCCGATCTTCGGGCCGAGGTGGGTGGCCATGTCGGTGATGATCTGTAGATAGTCGGTCTCGTCGAACGAGAAGGGCAACGCGAACGCCACCTCGCCGGCTCTCTGGAAGCCGGCGTGGGCGAACAACCGTTCCGCTATTTCATCCGAGGTCCCGACGATGTCAGGGGCGAAGAGCATTCGGCGCGGGCCCTGAGGCGAGAGAGTCCGGTCGAACCGGGCATCGGCGTAGTCGCGGTATCTGCGTCGCTGCTCCGGGGTCGCCGAATCGGTCGGGATGACAACCAATCCCTGTGACACCCGGGCCTTTTCGGGGTTCGGGTGATGCGCGCGGTAGGCGTCGATGTGCTCAGCCTGTATCGCGGCGAAGTCGGTGGAGGATGTGCCCTCGGTGGTCACCACCGAGCTGGTCAGGTAGTTCAATCCTTGCTGTCCGGCCCAGATCGCCGAGGACATCATTCCGCCGTACCACAGGCGGTCGATCAGCCCGGGTGAATGTGGCTGGACGATTCTCGAGTACTGCTCGATGCCAACCGTGCCCTCGAAGTCACTCACCGGTACTCCGCGGATGTTGTCCATCAGCCGGATCACCCGGTCTTTGCTGAAGTTCTCCTGCGCATGGGTTTCGGGATAGAGCTTGTGTTTGAAGTCCTCGTACCGCATCGGGGTTCCCACCGAGACCCCAGGATTCAACCGGCCCCCGGACAGCAGATCCACCGTCGCCAGGTCTTCGGCGAGTCGCAAGGGATTCTCGAGTCCGAGTGGGATCACCGCCGTACCGAGTTCGATCCGGCTCGTGCGCTGGCTTGCCGCAGCCAGTACCGCGACGGGGGAGGAGATGCCGAACTGCAGGTGCCGGTGTCGAAGCCACACGCTGTCGAAGCCGAGTTCTTCCGCGACTTCGATGGTTCGCAGCAATTCCTCGTGGCCGGTTCCGGGATCAGCCGGATCAAACCGCCCGATGGTCAGAAAACCCATCTTGTGGAGTGGTTCGCCCTCACGTGGCACTGTCTGCCACCTTCTGGCCGCCTCGGGTGATCGCCGGGGGCGAAATGCCATGCAGGATCAGCTCGGTGGTCTGATCGACCCACTCATCGTCGAGGTCGTCGCCTGGTCGCATGATCAACCGGATGATCGTTGTCCCGCCGACGACTTCGAGTAATCGGTCGGGATCCGCGCCCGCCCGGACCTCACCTCGAGCCACAGCTTGCGCGAGACGCGTACGCATGGCGGCGAACACGCCGTCTTCGAACCGCCGCATGACGAGTTCGTTGAGTTGCGGGTCGGCCCCGATCTCGGCGAGAAGCCCTGGCAGGGCGGCCCGTGCAACCGGGTCGGTGAACATCCTCCGTGAACCGTCGATCATCGCCCGGATGTCCGTGGCGAGATCCCCGGATTCCGGGATGAGGGTTGTCCACGTTGCGGGAAACGCAGCCTCATGGACCAGGTGCGCCTTGCCCGACCAACGCCGGTACAGGGCGGTCTTGGTTGTACCGGCTCTCTCGGCAACCGCGGCAAGGGTCAGGGCGGGGTAACCGATGGTGACGAGCAGTTCTGCGGTGGCGGCCAGTATCGATTCGTCGATGCGGGGGTCACGTGGCCGTCCGGCGCCGGCGGTCTTGTCTTCCACTGTCTCGTCTGCTTTCATTACGCAACCGACCGTACCGTAATCTGCGTCACATTTCTGGTGGGGCGTACGAGTTTCCGGAGGGGCACCTTGGCCGCTGAACAACCACTTGCAGACATGAAACTCCAACGCTCGAGTCGTGATGTCACCACTCTTCCAGATCGACTGGCGTCCTGGCTGTGCACCGTGGTTCCCGGTGGCGCGAAGCCGCAGATCACGGTGGAGAGCGGGATCGATTCGAATGGGATGTCGTCGGAGACCATCGTGTTGAACGCGGTGTGGACCGACGGCGTCGAGCAGAAGAAGCAGCGGTGGGTGGCCCGGGTGACGCCGTCGGACGAAGACATCCCGGTGTTCCCCAGCTATCGCCTTGACCATCAGTTCGAGGTCATGCGTCTGGTGGGTGAACTGACGGACGTTCCCGTGCCCAGGGTGCATTGGATGGAGGCGACGGGGGACGTACTCGGAACGCCCTTCTTCCTGATGGATCACGTGGAAGGCGTGGTGCCCCCGGATGTGATGCCCTATACGTTCGGCGACAACTGGTTTCATGACGCCCCGGTCGAACGCCAACGGCACCTGCAGGATGCGACAGTCGCGGTTCTGGCGAAATTGCACTCCATTCCTCAGCCCGTGGAGACCTTTGCGTTCCTCGGCGACGGGTTGACGGGCGATACCGCGTTGCGGCGCAACGTCAACTGGTGCAAGTCCTGGTACGAATTCGCTGTGCCGGGCATCGGGCGCTCGTCGTTGCTCGATCGCGCATTCGTCTGGCTCGAAGAGAACTGGCCGGCACAAGCCGATGCGGCCGAACCGGTCTTGCTCTGGGGCGATGCCCGGCTGGGGAACACGGTGTACCGAGACTTCGAGCCCGTGGCCGTACTGGATTGGGAGATGACAGCACTCGGTCCACGTGAGCTCGACTTGGCATGGATGATCTTTGCGCACAAAGTGTTTCAGCACATTACGACGTCTCTCGGATTGCCGGGAATGCCGACGACGTTGCGCGAAGAAGATGTGCTGAGCACGTACACAGAGCTCACCGGGGTCGAGCTGGGTGACCTGACCTGGTTCTACGCGTATTCCGCAGTCATCTGGGGATGTGTGTTCATGAGAACGGGAGCTCGGCAGGTTCACTTCGGGGAGATCGAGATGCCGGAAGAAGTCGACGGCCTGTTCCATCATCGACAACTGCTCGCCGACCTCATCGGCGACAACACGAGGGATGCACTGTGATCGGGCCGCTGGACGAGTACCCCATCCACCAGGCGCCCCTACCGATCGGGTTGGTGGACGCGAGCGATCGCAACTTCTACGACCGGTGCTATCTGAACGCGCACGACAGGACCGGCGACATCTTCGTGATCACCGGGGCCGGGTATTACCCCAACCTCGACACCAAGGATGCCTTTGTCCTCGTGCGGCGCGGTGACGTACAGACCGCGGTCCACCTCGGTGAGGCCATCGACTCCGACCGGCTCAACCAGCGCGTCGGCAATTATCGGATCGAGGTCGTGGAGCCACTGCGGAGATTGCGTCTGATCTTGGAGGAGACCGAGGGCATCGCGATGGACATGACCTGGGAAGGGTCATTCGACGTCCTACAGGAGCAGCCTCACATCATGCGCACCGGCAATCGGATCACGTTGCAGGCTCAGCGTTTTGCTCAGGTCGGCACGTGGAGCGGAACTCTGACCATCGACGGAGAGGACATTGCTGTGGACCCGGAGAAATGGGTCGGGACCCGTGACCGCTCGTGGGGCATACGTCCGGTCGGGGAAGCCGAACCCGCCGGTAAACCGGCCGACCCGCCCTTCGACGGAATGTGGTGGCTCTATGTGCCGATGCGTTTCGACGACTTCGCCATCGTTCTCATCATCCAAGAGAACCCGGACGGTTACCGGATCCTCAACGACTGCACGCGGGTGTGGAAGGACGGCCGAGTCGAGCAACTGGGCTGGCCGCAGGTCGATATACGGTACGAGTCAGGAACCCGAACTCCCACCGGCGCAACCATCATGTGCACCACCCCAGATGGACAGCAGTTGCGGCTCGAGATCGAATCACGGCTGGCGGTACCGATCCACCTCGGCGGTGGATACGGCGGTGACCCGGACTGGACCCATGGGATGTGGAAAGGGGAGAAGTTCACCGAACGACGCACCTACGACGTCACCGACGAAAGCGTCGCGGGACGAATCATGTTCGGGGTGATCGATCACGTCGGGCGGGCGGTGTGTCACGGCCCTGGAGCGGACGGCTCGGAAGGTTTTGGCTTGTTCGAGCACGGAGCTCTCGGGCGTCACGACCGATCGGGCTTTGCCGACTGGTTTTCTGTGGCTCCGTGACCCGTTGGCCGTGGCGATTGTCGGGCCTCATCGGGACGGTGGGCCGCCGTCGTTGATCCGCCGTCCGATGGCGGCGAGTTGTCGTAGCTGGGCGCGAGTGAGCGGGTCGATGACCAGTCTGCGGACGTTCTCGGCGTAGCCCGGTGCTGTCTGCACCACTTTTTCCCACCCGGCGTCGGTGAGGACGGCGTTGGTGAACCGACCGTCTTCGGGGCAGGCGGAGCGGTACACCCACTGGCGTTGTTCAAGCCGTTTGACGACATGGGACAGGCGAGAAAGGGATCCGTTCGCCAACTCGGCCAGGGCGCTCATCCGGAGTGTTCGTCCGGGTGCTTCTGACAGTGCGGCCAGGACCTCGTACTCGAAGTGGGTCAACTGGGCATCGCGTAACAGCTGGGCGTCGAGTGCATGCGGGAGTCTGGACAGCAGAACAGCCACCTGCAGCCAGGCCTCCATCTCCTGCTCGTCGAGCCATCGTGTCGGCGGTCGGCCAGTCATGGAACGAGTGTAAACCCGCGCTGCGTACTTGATGCTTCAGTTGACGCTTCAATTATCGCCCCTCTAAGGTTCACTTGAAACATCAAGTGATTCACGAGTCGATCGAGGGTGATATGAACTATTCCATCGTGCGGAGTGTCGGAATTCTGCTGGCGCGCATCGGTATTGGGTCGGTGTTCCTGGCGCATGGACTCCAGAAACTGAACACCTATGGGTATGCCGGCACCAAGGCCAGCTTCCAGGGTATGGATGTGCCCATGGCGTCGGTGTCAGCATTTGTGGTCACGTGGCTCGAGATCCTCGGCGGAATCGCCCTCATCATCGGTGTGCTCACCCCGATCGTCGGTGCCCTGTTCGCGCTCGACATGCTCGGCACCTACTTCTTCGCGCACATCGACATGGGCCTCTGGGTGGTCGACGGCGGGTATGAACTGGTGTTGTCGCTGGGGATGGGATCGCTGCTCTTGGCGGTGGTCGGCGCGGGTCGTCTCAGCGTGGATGCCCTGCTGGCTCCGCGTGTTCGATGGCTGGCTGCAGGTTCGACACAACCACGCAACCCCGTGGCCGCGTCGAACTGATCGCGGTACACGCCACACGGGTGGTGACATGTCCGGTTTGCGTTTACGTTGCACGGGGTACTGACGGAGGATGCGTCGTGCCGGCTCAGGCCGCGCGTCCCCTAGTCGGGGCCAACAGTTAGGACCTTCCACGTAATGGCTGACCGCACATCTGAGCTCGGGGGCGATCGATCCGACGGTGACAGTGCGGACAGCGGGGGAGACCAGCGCACCCCGCTCATTGCGCCGCCTAGGCTGCGTACCGAAGATGATCGAGCTGCGACAAGACTCGAGCTGTTCTTCGACCTCGCGTACGTTTTGGTCATCCACCAGCTCGCGCTGGCGCTGAAGGACGATCTCGGGTGGCACGGTGTGGGGGTCTTCGCCGGTCTGTTCGCGGTCACCTGGTGGTCGTGGGTCACCACCACCCTGTATGCGAACAGATTCGACACGAACGACGTCCTCTACCGAGTGCTGAAGCTGGCTGCCACGTTCGCGGTCGCGGTCATGGCGGCGAGCGCGTCCGCGGCCGTCGGTGGCGACGGCACAGTGGCTTTCGCAGTCGGGTACATCGCCACCCGAGTGATCCTCGCCGGCCTCTACCTGCGGGCATGGCGACACATCAGCGAAGTCCGCGTCACGATCAACCTGTATTTCGCCGCGACGGTTGTCAGCGCTCTGATCTGGACGGTCTCATTGCTGACCCCGTCGCCGATCACCTACTGGCTCTGGGCGTTGGGGATCGCGATCGAAGCGATGGCGCCGTTCGCAGCCACCCGGTGGGGTCCTGACGTCCCACTGCACCTCGAACATCTGCCGGAACGCTTCGGTTTGTTCGTGATCCTGGTTCTCGGTGAATCGATCTCGGCCATCGTGCTCGGAATGCACGAGACCCATTGGGCGTGGTCGTCGCTCAGTGTTGCTGCTCTCGGCTTCACCATCGCGGCTGCCGTGTGGTGGATGTACTTCGACATCGGTGGCGCAGAGGCGAAGACCCTGCTGCAGGACGACGAGAGTGCGGTCGGAAGCGGCCGCGCCGATGGGTACATCTACGGGCATCTGCCGCTCACCCTCGGTGCTGCACTTCTCGGGGTCGGCATCGAACAGTACGTCTTGCACCCTGTAGGTGAACTGACGGCAACCGGGCGGTGGGTGCTGTGCGGTGGCCTGGCGCTGTTCATCAGCGGTGTCTGCTGCATCGTCGGCTGGAGTTCGAGCAACTGGAAATCCATCTTCCCGTGGCCGGCACTGGCCATCCCTGCCGTCATCATCGTCGGGTTCGTCGACAATGCCCTTCCCTTCGCGTCGGCCATCGTCCTGGCCGTCGGCGCGATCGTTGCGGTGGTCACCGGGACCGTCCGGCGGCGCAGAAGCACCATGGACACAACCGAGACATGACGGCTGCGATGCCGCTTCTCCCGTGAGGTGAAGCTGTTGTGAGTAGCCTTGTTCCGGTGGGGATTCTGACGCCGGTGGCGATTAAAATAGGTGCGGTCTCGTGGATGCCGAAATTGCTGCCGCAGATCGAGAAGTGGGACACCCGGCTGCAGCGGGTCAGCAATGGGCGGCTCAGTGCGCTCGACATCGCCGGTCTACCGAACATCACGTTGACCGTGCCGGGCCGGAAGTCGGGAGTCCCGCGATCCACACCGCTTCTCTGTGTGCCCCAGGACGGCGGCTGGCTGATCGCGGGCTCGTACTTCGGGGCCAAACAAATGCCGGTATGGGTTCTGAATCTCCGTGCCTGCGAGAAAGCCGAGATCGTCTATCGCCGCGAGACCATCCAGGTCTCGTGGCGCGAGGTGACCGGAGCCGAACGGGACCAGGCCTGGCAGAGGATGCTCGCGGTGTGGCCGAACTTCGCCGTCTATGAGAAGCGCACGGAGCGGACGATTCCCGTATTCTTCCTCTCGCCGCTCGCCTCCGGCTCGTAGGGCGGGGCACAGGAAGTCGACCGGTGGACATCGACGAGGTCGCCGACGAGCTGTACGGGCTCGACCCGGCCGAGTTCGTGGAAGCGCGCAAGGCTCGTGTCACACAGGCGCGCAAAGAAGGTGATCGCGAACTCGCGACCGCGATAGGCAAGATGCGCAAGCCGACTCTGGTCGCCTGGGTGGTGAACAACTTCGCTCGAGAAGAACCCGAGCAAGTGGAAGAACTACTCGAACTGGGCGAGGCCCTCCGCGACGCACAACGTCATCTGTCGGGCGACGACCTACGCGCACTGACCACTCAACGACAGCGCGTGATCCGGGCGATGGCGCGCCGAGCGGGTGAGTTGGCGGCAACACGGGGGCAGCAGGTGAGTGAGACGGCGGCCCGTGAGGTCGGGCAATCGCTGCACGCCGCACTGGCCGACCCGGAGATCGCCGATCTGGTACGGGCCGGACGCCTCGTCACCGCAGCGAGCTACAGCGGTATGGGTCCTGCGGGCATGACGGTGGTGGGCGGTAGATCGAAGCCGCCGACTTCTGGGAGGAAGCCGGACACCACGAAGCTGAAAGCCGACGCGCAAACCGAAGTGGACGCAGCCGAACGTGCTGAGCTCGAAGCTCGAGAAGCCGTCGGCACGGCCCAGGCCGACGCGCAAGAAGCCGCCGATCGGGTTGCCGAATTGGATTCGCGAATCGAAGACCTGCGCAGCCAGCTGGCACAGGCGGAGCAGGAACGGCAGTTCGCGCACAAGTCCGAACGTACCGCCGCGTCGAATGTGACTGCGGCAGAACACAAGGCCGAACAAGCGCAAGCGCGACTGGAGACCGCCCGCAAGAAACTCGCCGACATCTGATCGGTTGTCAGCGCACCGACTTTGCGGTCGCTGGACGTGCATCCGAGGCCATTCGCTGAGCGATCAGCGACGACCCCACACCGTGGATGACCAGACTGCCGATGATGGTGATGGTCATCGCGTAGAGGGTCTCCCCGGCGAAGTCGTCGTCGAGAGCGTTGAAGGCGAGAAGCCCGAACACGATCGACGCTGTCCCGCGGGGGCCGATTGCGCCGACGAGTAATCGGTCCGGCCGCGAGAGGTCGGACCCGGTGAGTGCGATGTAGACGGGCACGATTCGTACGACGGTCAAGGCGAGCAGCACGTACAGCACGATCAACCACTCGATCCCGAGCGACAGCAACAGCACCGACGTGCTCCCGAAGACAAACCACATCACCAGGCCGGCCAGAATGCCCACTTCGTCGAGCAGGCCCAATTGTTCGTCGCCCAGCTCTTGGTGATTTCGGGCCGCCCGGTAGGCGATGCCGCTGATGAATGCGGCCACAAAACCATTGCCGCCCAGGGTGACCGAGCACCCATAGGCGAGCAGTGGGATCATCACGATCCCGATCCTGAGTGACTGAGCTGTGGTGAGGTGTAGGCGCACAGCCGAATTGGTCAGCCACGCGCTGATCAGGCCCACGGCGGCGCCGGCCAGGATGGCGAATGCTGCCGCAGGAAACGCCGACTCGAGCGCTTCGATGGGCGTGGCGGCGTGCTCGTGGTCGCCGGCGAGCGTGAGAGCGAAGACGAAGATCGGTGCGACGATGCCGTCGTTGTATCCGCTCTCCACATTGATCACGTGGCGAACGCGCGTCGGAAGGCGTTTGTCACGCAAGATCGAGGACGCCGGCGAGAAGTCTGTGGGTACCACCACGCAGGCCACGATGAGCACCACGGCGACCGATAGATCTGGCAGGAGAAGGACTCCCAGCACCGTGGCGAGAATGAGCGAGAGAGGCAGGGCAATACAGAGCAGTCGTGCGGTGATGGCACGCTCACCTCCGAAGTAACCGCCTTTGACCTCAGTGGCATCGACGAACAGGAGCAGAGCCAGGATGAGTTCCACGGCTCGTTCGGCGATCACGGTGTTGAGTGTGTTGCCGATCTCGTTGCGAGTGCTGAAACCGATGGCGATGCCGGCGATGACCATCAGCAGGGGACCGGGTATCCGCCACCGTTCGAGCCGTCCGGCGAGAAGCGACCAGCCGATGATGACCACCATCGCGATGAGAATCGACGGCGTCATCGGGCGTTCCCATCAGGCTTCGGCACCTGAAAAGCGTAAATGCCTCAGCCCGGCGATGGGTGGGTCGCAACTTATTGATGTGCAGGTGCAGCTTGCGGCAGGTGTGGCCGGAGCTCACGCATGATTGCCTGCCGCGACTTTGCACCCACGATGCGCGCCCGCTCTTGGCCGTTGTGGAACAACACGAGCGTTGGCATACTCATGACCCGGTAACGCGCTGTCGTGACGGGATTTTCGTCGACATCCATCGCCACCACATCCACGACGTCCGCTTCGTCGACGGCGATGTGGTCGAGTACCGGCGCGATCATCCGACAGGGTGGGCACCAGTGGGCGGTGAATTCGACGAGCACAGGGCGGTCACCACCCAGGACGTCGCTGTCGAACGACGAATCCGATACGTGGACGAGGGGCATGATCAGTCCTCCAAAGGTGCAGACGGTTGATGCAGGGCTGTGGTCACAGTCGATTGACCTCGGCTACGAGGCGGTGGCGCGGATCGGCGTGGTCGCCACATTCACATCGCAGGACTGCGGTGATCCGGCCACCGCAGCCGCTGTGCCGGTAGACGACGTCGGGGAGCGCGCCGGACCCGAGGTGACGCTCGCCCCAATCGGACAGTGCGGACAGGACGGGCAGCAGATCGAGCCCCGCCTCCGTCAGCACGTACTCATCGCGAGATCGCCGCCGCGGTACCGAGTAGGGGCGGGTTGCGAGGATGCCGGCTTCGGTCAAACGGCGAAGGCGATCGGAGACCACCTGCCGGGGTGCGGTGGTGGCGCGCTGGATCTCGTCAAAACGTCGCAGACCCAGGGACACCTCCCGGACGATGAGCAGAGCCCAGCGATCACCCACGGTTCCGAGGACTGCTGCCACGCTGTCGATCATGGTTCACAGTCTAGACTATGAACCCAGCTGGAGATGAACTTCCGGCCCTGACTGGGTCAGGGCCGGAAGTGGGGTGTGAAAGACGGTCAGTTGCCGGCGAGTTTCGCCGAGTTCTGCGTGCAGTACGCGGGAACGGCGATGTTGATCAACGTTCGAGCCTTGTCTTCGCTGATGCCGGCATCCTCGGCCACCTTCTTTGTGGTGTCGGCGATGCTCGACCCGTTGGACAGTTCCGTGCAGGCCAGTTTGCCGGTCTCGATCTGCTTGGTGCGATCACCGAACGTCACATCCTGAGTCTTCAGAGCTTCGATGTAGCCGTCGTCCCGTAGATCCCCCGTGGCGTCCGAGACGTCACCGGCCACCTGCTTCGCGCTGTCCGTAGCTCGATCGGTGGCTTCCTGCACATCATCGCTGCTGCATGCGCCGGCGAACAACATGCAACCGATGAATGCCACCAGTGCCGCGAACTTCTTCATGTCTGCCTCATTTTTCCTTTGTGGGTGGTGCAAGAACGATAAAGGATCGCGGGGCGGGATCGATCCCGAACGGTTCGCGGCCGCACGCGTGGCCGCGCGATAGGAGACCCACCGCGCGGCACCCCACGTCACTTCTGTTGGTCGGCAACCTTGTTTGTCGCGTCCTTCGCATGCTCCTGCACGCCTTGGGCCGCAGATGTGCCCTCCTGCTTGACGGTGTCAGCAGCGTCGGTTGCTGTCTCCTTGACCGCTGCGGCCGCGTCCTGTGCCGGGCCCTGCAGATTCTGTGCGGCCTGCTTGGCCACCTCGGTGACCTCGTCTGTGAGGGGCTGAGCCTTCTCTTGGAGGGCCACTGCCGCCTGCTGCTCTTTCTCGCTGGCGGGGATGAGCGCAGACACCAGCAAGCCCGCGCCGAAGGCAATCAAGCCGGCGGCCAACGGGTTGCCCTGGGTCTGGGCCTTTGCCGCACCGGGTGCCGACTGCACGGCATCCTGAACGGTGCCGGACGCGGACTGAACCGCACCCGTCACCGACGATGCTGCCGAACTGGTTGTGGCCGAGGCATTCTGGGCGGAGTCCTGAGCCGAACCCATGACGCGCTCACGGACGCCGCTGAGCCGACCGGTCACGCGACCGACCTTTCGCTTGGCCATGGTGGCCGGATTGGCCTCGTACGCAAGGGTATCCACGTCTGAACTGAGCGCCGCGCGGGTGCGCTCGATCTCGGCACGAATCTGATCGGGGTCTGAACTGCTGGTCATGATCTCTCCTGGGGATGGGGCGTCAGTGCGCCGGGAATGTTCTTGACTGTGTCGGTGGTTTGCGGGAGTCCTTTGGCCTTGCGCAGTGCTGTCCGACCGAGGACGGCCAGAACACCGGCGATGATGGCCCAGATCAACATGACCACAAGGGCCGACCATGCGTGCCCGATCGCGTTGCCGAGCCCCCACCACAGGGCGATGGACAGGAACAGGAGTACGAAGTAGCCGGCCACCGCAGCGCCTGCCAGCATTCCTGAACCCTTGCCCACCCGGCTGGCGGTCTGAGTGGCTTCGGCTTTCGCGAGTGCGAGTTCCTGACGGACGAGAATGGACAGGTCTTCGCTCACATTCGAGAGCAGTTCGCCTATCGATGGCGGGTTTGTCTCGGCTCCCTCTCCGGCGTGTGCGCCGTACGGGGCGCTCATGGGTTCACGCCCGGGGCCGGCGGCTGCTGGTAGCCGGGCTGCTGCTGGTAACCCGGCTGTGCCTGGTAACCGGGCTGCGTTTGATATCCCGGCGCGACGGTGTACGGGGAGGCTCGGGTACGTAACCGGGCTGCGCAGGCGGCGCTGCATGCTGTCCGCTGCCGTAGCCGGCGACCGGGGGAGCTGCCTGGATCGGCGGGATGGGCGCGGTTTGCGTGTTGTCGGGGAGGTTCGCCGCACTGGGCGTTCCGCCCGCATTGGAGCCGCTGTCACTGTTGGCTGCGGTCAGTCCTCGACCGAGCCTCCCGGCCACGAGACCGGCACCTGCAGCCAAAGCCAAGAACATGCCGGGCTTGCGCCGGGCAAATCGGGTCACCTCGTCCAGGATCTGGCCGGGCTCCCTGTCGTCGAGCCACGATGCGACCGTCTGCGCGTGCTGGGCGGCCTGACGCGTGAGATCGGTTGCCATACCCTGATTCTCGGACTTGTCGGCCATCGATCCGAACTCGTCGGAGAGTGCCCGCAGACCACCGGCAACACGCTTCTGCTGCTCGGAAGCCTGCGTTGTCAGTTCGCCCTTGGTCTGGTGCAGCAGGTCTTTCGCCTGGGTCTTGGCCTCGCCGGCGACCTGCGACGCCTGATCGCCTGCGACCGATGCAACATGCTTACCGGCATCTGTCGCGCCACTTGCAACATCGCCTGCTTGCTGCTTGGCGACGTCCGCGGTTGACGTCTCACCAGAAGTCGGCGATGGCCCAGAACTCGGCGTCATCTGATCGTGGATGGGAATACCACTTGAAGATGTCATTGTGTGTCTCGCGTTCTCTCTAGTAAGTAGATGCAGAGATAGGCCGTCGGCTCCAACCTAAGGATCGATGTACCCAGATTTGCGAGCGTCAATCATCTGTCCGAAAGGCAACTTCTACGGAATCAGTCTGTTGCGCCATCTCTTCGAGATGAAACCGCGGCCTGGGTTCTGTCGTCTGAGGTAGGTGTCCAGTGTCGACACCCGAACCAGTCCGTGCTCGACTGCGAACAGGATCTAACGCTTTGACCATCCGTCACGATAGAAGGTGAATGAGGCTTCTCCGCGGGACCGAGCGTGGACAGCCTCGTCTGCCACAGCCATCTCGCAAACACCGTTGGGCTGTTGTTTTTCGCCTTGTGCGCTGGTGGTACACCCAGCCCTACGACTACGAATGGGCGCACACCTACGGTGAGTCGCGCACGTGGCTGTTGGTCACCCGTGTCTGCGCGATGATCTGCTGCCTCGTGTACGCGTTGTTCGGGGCACTCGTCATCTTGATCAACCCCTGCGGGTGCTTGTTGACCAACGGTCTTGTGCTGGCGGCAGCGATGGGCTTCGCGGTCTGTTCGGTCGCATGGTGGTTTGGTCCGTGGCCCCGCGAGAAGACCTCGGCATGGTTCGTCGTTTTCGTCGACGCGGCCATCACCACCTATTTGTTCGTCGGGGAGCCACTCGTGGCCCTTGCCCTGCTGAATCTGTTTGTGGTCCCGGGGATGTACGTGACTTTTGTTCACGGGCCCCGATTGATGTCCGCGCAGCTGGCCTACCTTTTTGTTGTCATCGTTGCCACGTACACGTACTCGGTGATGTCGCCTGGCACGTCCGTCCTGGTGGCCTCCGCGCTCGCACTCACCGCAATGTGCGCCGGACTCTCGACGAACATCCTCGCGCAGATCGCGCTCACATTCCTGCGTCGCGACGCGAAGGAGTCGTTCACGGACGCACTCACCGGCGTGTTGAACAGGCGTGGTCTGGCCGAGGCGTTGCAGCAGTCGCATGCTGTCTATCCGCCGTGGTCACCACTCACCGCGTTTGTGGTCGACATCGACAAGTTCAAATCGATCAACGACGCGCACGGCCACATCACCGGGGATGCCGTTCTGACGCGCACAGCGAACTGCCTTGCCGATTTGTGCCGGGGAGCTGACGCTCTCGCGAGAATCGGAGGCGACGAGTTCGCGATCTTCGCGCACCTCGATGCCAAGCAGGCCCAGGCCTTCGCCGAACGGATCCGGCAGAGTCTTGCGGGGGAGAAGGCACCGATTTCGTCTCCGTCAGCATCGGGACGGTCACGACGTTTGTGCCCTCGTGGCCCCCGCCGAACGGCGACATCGTCGATGTGATGGTCGGTAACGCCGACGCGGCGATGTACCGGGCCAAGAACGCAGGCGGCGGTCGGATCGTCGGTACGAACATGTGACTCGCTGGTGATCGCCCGGCGGGTAGGTCGCCGGGAATATACAGAACCGGGAGTTGCTGGGCGATCTGTTGACCTACCCTCGTTACCGACGAGTAACGCGCGCCGACAGCCGAGTGTGAACGATGAGCGTGGAGGTCGAGGTCTGATGGCATACATGGTGAGCGGTGGAACCGGCTTCCTTGGTCGGAACGTATTGCCAAAACTTCTCGAACGAGATCCCAAGTCTCAGGTCTATGTGCTGGTGCGCAAAGCTTCCGTCGAGCGGATGGAGCGGCTGGCAGCCACCTGGGTGGGCGGCGATCGGGTGGTTCCGATCGTCGGGGACCTCACCGCGCCGGGACTGGGCCTCGAGAAGCCGCCGCCGGCAGCAGATCACGTCCTGCATCTCGGTGCGGTGTACGACATGACCGCAAGCGCCGAGGAATCGAAGGCGGCCAATGTCGACGGCACCCGATCGATGATCGACCTGGCTCACGAACTCGACGCCACGTTCCACCACGTGTCCTCGGTGGCGGTGGCGGGCGACCATGCCGGAGTCTTCACCGAGGACGATTTCGACCTGGGGCAAGGGCTTCCCTCGCCGTACCACGAGACGAAGTTCATCGCCGAGCAGTTGGTTCGTCAATCACCGGGACTGAAGTGGCGGGTGTACCGGCCTGCAATCGTCGTCGGTAACTCGGAGACCGGCGAGATGGACAAGATCGACGGTCCGTACTACTTCTTCACCGCACTGAGAATGCTCAGCCGACTGCCGTCGTTTCTGCCCACCGCGGTACCTGACATCGGCACCACCAACATGGTGCCTGTCGACTACGTAGCCGCGGCGCTCGTGGAGCTCATGTTGCAGCCCGGCCTCGACGGGCGGGCCTTCCATCTGGTCAACCCGAAGCCCCAGTCGGTCCGCGAGGTCTACGGAGCACTGGCGCGTGCCGCAGGTGCGCCGATGGCGGTGGGCTCTGTACCGGCGCCGATCGCACGTCCGCTTCTCGGGCTCGGCGATCTACCGGGCGTGAAGATCGCGCGCGATCTCGTGCTCGACCAGATCGGGATACCGCCCGTGGTCATCGAACATCTCACGTTCCCCTCTCTGTTCGCCTCGGCGACCACAAGAGCTGCTCTGGCCGACAGTGGTCTGACAGTACCGAAGTTCGGATCGTATGCCGACAAGCTCTGGCGGTACTGGTACGACCACCTGGATCCGGATCTGGCCCGAAGGCCCAGTCCCGCAGGAGAACTCACAGACCGGGTCGTGATGATCACGGGTGCATCGTCGGGAATCGGTCTGGCCTCCGCGCACAAGATCGCCCAACGCGGAGCGACGGTCCTGCTCATCGCTCGCGGCGCAGAGGACCTACAGGCGGCAGTGGAAGACATTCGAGCAGAGGGAGGTTCGGCGTTCGGCTACCCGTGCGACATCACCGATCACGAATCGGTGGAGACCATGGTCAAGACGGCCCTCGACGAACACGACCACGTCGACTACCTCGTCAACAATGCCGGTCGTTCCATTCGGCGGAGCATCGCGCAGTCGACGGACCGGATGCATGATTTCGAACGAACCATGGCGGTCAACTACTTCGGGGCCGTTCGGTTGGTCCTCGCGCTGCTGCCATCGATGCGCGAACGTCGTTTCGGCCACATCGTGAACATCTCGTCCATCGGGGTGCAGAGCAAGGTGCCGCGGTTCTCGGCTTACGTCGCGAGCAAAGCGGCGCTTGATGCGTTCAGCGACGTGATCGCGTCGGAAACCCTGGACGACGGGATCACGTTCACCTCGATCCGGATGCCGTTGGTGCGGACTCCGATGATCGCGCCCACGACGATCTATCAATCGCTTCCTGTGGCCTCACCCGACGACGCGGCGAAGATGGTGGTCCGCGCGCTCGAGAAACGTCCCGACAGGATCGACACCCCGGTCGGTACCGCTGCCGAGTTCACCGGGTTGTTCGCGCCCCGCTTCAAACATCTCTTGTTGCATCAGGCCTACCGCCTGTTCCCGGACTCCGCCGCAGCCAAGGGTGCACCGGCGGATGACGGAGCCGCTTCGGCGGAGCCGTCGGCAGATCGTCAGGCGCGGTCGAGCCTGCCGGTCACCCCGCCGATCCCCAAGTCCGCGAAACGGATTGCGCGTCTCGTCCCCGGAATCTACTGGTAGGCGGTCAGCCCTCCATCCCTGTCATCCGAATGGTGATGTTGATCCGGCCCTGGGTCAGACCGCAACCGGATGGTGCGGTTTGCGGGTATATCTTCGTGACCCCGTGGTAGGCCAGCCGCGAAGGCCCCCGAAGACGAACAGATCGCCGGATTCGAGGTCGATGTCGGTGTACGGGCGAGTCCGGCTCTCGGTGTTCCCGAATCGGAATCGGCATGTGTCACCGATCGACAGGGAGACAACAGGCGCTCTGGAGAGCTCGTCCTTGTCCTGGTGCATTCCCATGCGAGCAGAGTCGTCGTAGTAATTGACGAGGGCGACGTCCGGCTCATAGGCCTCCCCGGACGGCGTGTGCTCGGCAGCGTCTGCGACTGCCTTGCGGCCGAGTCGGGCCATCCAGTCCGGGAAGTCGAGGACTCGCGCACCGTTGACATCGGTGGCCGTCCGACTGTACCGATACGGCTGCCAATGCCACCCGAGACACACCATCTGCACCGACATCTCACGACCACGCACCCGCGCCGCGCGGATGGGTACCGGTCCGGTCGCCCACTCGTTGAACTGCGCCACGAGCCACCGCTGCTGCTCGAGCGTCAACCAGGCCGGGATATGGACCGCGCCGGGTGCGAGCTCCCGGCGAGGCCGGTGGGGAAATCCCTCGCCGAGCAGGAGCTGATTCAATTGGTGGGCTCCTTTCAAGTCATTGCCGACGCCGGCCGGGCGGTACAAACGATTGTTCCGCCCCGAGGCGGATTCTGGCGATGAGCGGTTGACCGAGGTTCGGTTCGAACTGTGAACGCGTGTTCAGTAGCGTATTGGCATTCGGCAATTTGCCGACCGATGGTTGAGGAAGACGGGGAAGTCGTGCACGTCGAGGAGAAGTCTCCACGAGCTGTGACACCGCGGTGGAGTTTGCGCCGTGAGCTTGTTGTCACCGCCAGGCTCAACGCCGACAACGTCTGGGTCGCAAGCCTGCCGCCGGTGCTCTTCACGTTGACTGCCGCGCTGCGATTCGATCTCGATGCGATCGATCTGGCCGTCGCGATAGTCGCGAGTGTGCTGTGGTCGATGCTCTTCATCTATGTCTTCGACACCGCCAATCAAGCGGGCGGCTCCGAAGAAGACCATGCGAACAAGCCCTACCGCCCGATTCCGTCAGGCCTGGTCACGCCGGCGGGGATGTGGCGCAGGAACTACGCCGGCTCGGCCATCTTTGTCGGCCTCTCGGCAACGCTCGGTCTCACCACCTTTGTTGCCGCCGTCGTCTGGATAGCGACGGTGCAGATCACACACCGTTTCCTCAAGCCCCGGTTCTACATCTTGTGGAAGCCGGTCACGACGTGGGTAGGTGTGATCGCTCAGCTCGGGGGTTCGTGGGCGATAGCGCATTCACTGGACGCCACAGCCTGGTTCTGGATAGTCGCGTTGGCCACGATGTTCATCATCCCTCTCTCGATCGAAGATGTCCGGGACATGGGTGGTGACCGGATCATCGGACGGGTGACCCAGCCGCTGCTCTTCGGAGCCACCGCTGTGCGCACCTGGTTCGTGGTGATGATGGTGATCTGGCCGGCGGTCGGTTACCTGGTCCTGTTCCGCACCAGCGGAGGATCCGATGTCGCAGTCGCGATCGCCTCAGGCCTCATGGCGCTGTTGTGTTGGCCAACGGCCGTTCTCACCGCGATCCGCAACACTCGGTCACGGAACCGTCTGGCCTACAAGTTGTACAGCCTCGTCCACGTGGCGCTCACGATGTGCGCGGTGATCGTTCTGGCCTGAGCCCGCTTCGGCGGGATCGGCAGGAGGCCATGATGGTCGATTTACGGCACCGGTGGGATCGGTACTGGCATCATCAGACCTCGTGACGAAGACAGCATCACTCGTACGCATCGCAGCGGCCTACTCCATCGCCATCCTCGTGGCGGTCCTCTGGTTGGGATGGGGCCCGAAGACGGCATGGCTGTGGCTGGACACGTTGATTGCCGACGTTCTGGCGACCGTGGTCATCTTCGGGTTCAGCCGGTTCTATCGCAACTCCAGTTTTTACGACGCCTATTGGAGTGTCGTTCCGCCTCTCCTGATGATCTATTGGTGGGCCGGCGGCGATCTCGGCGTCGACGAGGTGCATTGCTGGTTGATCGCGATCGTGGTGACGCTCTGGGCAGTACGGCTGACGGCGAACTGGATTCACGGTTTTCCCGGCCTGCACCACGAGGACTGGCGGTACGGGATGCTGCGCGGTCAGGCCGGCCGATTCGAGTTCGTCACCGATCTTCTTGCCATCCACGTGATCCCCACCTTGCAGGTCTTCGCGGGAATGCTCCCGGTCTACATCGCCGTCACCCGTCCGGGTGACGACATCAGCTGGCTCACCGCGATCGCGTTCGTCGTGGGACTGGCCGCGGTGGGGCTCGAGCTCGTCGCCGACGCTCAGCTACATCGATTCGTTCGGGACGGAAGACCCGGAGAGGTGATGGACCGGGGTCTGTGGGGCTGGTCGAGACACCCGAACTACTTCGGGGAGTTCGGTTTCTGGTTTGCCTTGGCGCTGTTCGGGGTCGCTGTGTCGCCGTCTGATGCGTGGTGGTTGTTCCTGGGCGCCGCCGCAATGCTCGGGATGTTCTTGGGAGCCAGCATTCCGATGATGGAGAAGCGCAGTCTGGAACGCCGGGCGGGATACCAGGATGTGATCGACCGCGTACCGAGATTTGTCCCATGGCGTCCGCGACGGGTGACCGTGTGACACGCAAGCGAGTTGTCGTGGCCGGCCTCGGCGACAGCGGGGTGCTGACGGCGATTCACCTGGCGGGGCACGTCGATGTCGTGGGTATCTCGGTCAAACCTGGTCTCGTCAGCGGGCAGGAATTGGGAACGCGGTTGAGCCGACCGGACGACTGGTCTCGTGACTACTGGGTCTCCTTCGACCGCTTTCGGGGCCTCGATGGCGTTCGCACGGTCCACGGCACGATCACCGACGTCGACCTGGTGGCACGAAACCTGGCCGTGAGGAGTGCGGACGACTCGACGTCGATCGAATCGTATGACGCTCTGGTCATCTCGACAGGAGTCAGCAACGGATTCTGGCGTACACCCGTGATGCAGTCGCCCGACGAGGTCAGGGCCGGTCTGCTCGCAGCGCATGAACGGCTCGCTGCGGCACCATCTGTGATGGTGATCGGAGGCGGCGCGGCAGCTGTCAGCAGTGCGGCCAACGTGGCAGGCAGGTGGCCGGAGAAAAAGGTCAGCTTGTGGTACCCCGGCGAGAGAGCTCTTCCCCAACACCACATCCGAACCTGGCGCCGTGTTCGAGGCCGTTTGATGGACCTCGGAGTTCAGCTCCACCCTGGCCATCGTGCCGCCTTGGACGACGGGTTCGTCGGCGATGAGATCACTACGGGATCCGTCACGTGGACCACCGGGCAGGCTCCTGAGTCAGCTGACGCAGTGTTGTGGGCGGTCGGCCGCGTTCGTCCGAACACCGGCTGGCTGCCCGAAAGCGTGCTCGACGCTGAGGGATTCGTTCGCGTGAACGACCAGCTGCGAGTACCGGGGCACCCGGGTGTTTTCGCTGTGGGGGATGTGGCTGCAAGCGATCCCCTGCGTGGTTCGGCTCGGAACAGGGCCGACCGCCTCGTCGCTCGCAATGTTCGTGCGGAATTGGCGGGGCGTTCATTACGTGGTTACCGTCCGCGCAATCGGAGGTGGGGATCAGTCCTAGGCGTCCAACCGGACGGGCTCGAGGTGTTCACACCCTCAGGCCGCCCGTTTCGCTTCCCGGCCTGGTCGATCGACCGTGTGCTGCAACCGTGGATCGTCAGGCGTGGAATTTACGGGGGAGTGCGGGATCGTGACCCGGAAAGTTCCGGCGTCATCTCATGAATGGCCGTGTTGCATATAGCAAATCGGTCCGTCGCCATGAGGCGACGGACCGATTCGGGCGAACAATTGCGCTGCGGGCGCGAAGCCCGATCAGCGACTGATCAGGGCAGGCCGTTCAGGAAGAACTGGAGGACGTCGATGGCCCAGGGGTTGGTGTTGAGGAAAGTGTCGATGGCAGCGTCGAGCGACGTGTAGGTACTCATAGGACACATCTAAGCAAGAGTCTCCGAGACGCGCGACCGCTGCCCCGTCGACACGCCGGTTGGTCGGCGCGGTGCCCGCATGTCTCCCGCGTGTCCCGGGCCGAAATCCATTCACCGAGAACGCACCAGCTCCAAGATGGTGACCTCTGGCGGCGCGCCGACACGGGTTGGTGGCCCCCATGCTCCGGCGCCGCGTGTTGTGTACAAGGTGGTCTCGCCCACTCGGTCCAGGCCTTCTACGGACGGCTGTTGCAGCGGCACGAGGTAGCGGATCGGCCACATCTGACCTCCGTGGGTGTGACCGGAGAGCTGGAGATCGACACCCATGTCGGATGCCTCGAACGCCTGGCGCGGTTCGTGGGCCAGGAGTAGACCGAAGCGTTCGCGGTCCAGCCCGTCGAGTGCTCGGCCGAGGTCGGGCTCGTAGGGCTTCGGAGATGAGTAATCGTGGATGCCGATGATGTCGATGCGTGCGCCCCCTCGTTCGACCACGGCGTGCTCGTTGCGAAGCGTCCGGATGCCGAGCCTGTCCCACACGTCGAGCCACTGCCCCCCGTCGTCGGCATAGAACTCGTGGTTGCCACTGACGCCGTACACCCCGAGAGGCGCCGACAGCCGTTGGAGTGGTTGCAGGTCGCCGGCCACCTTCTCGACCGTTCCGTCGACGAGATCGCCCGCGATGGCAATGAGGTCTGGGCGTTCGGCATTCACTGTTTCCACCACGCGTGCGGTGAACTCGCCGCCGCGGGTGGGCCCCACGTGGAGATCGGAGATCAGAGCCACCCGCAATCCGTCGAACTCGTCGGGAAGCGCCGCGAGCGGCACGGTGACACGGACGACCTCAGGTCGTACCGCTTCGACCACTCCGTAGCTCGTCGTGGCAACGGCAGCTATCACCACTCCCACGGTGGCAATCCGGATCGCGCGAAGACGGGACGAATCGAACGACTCGCTCCGCGAGCCCCGAAGGCGCCGAACCATCCGCGCGACAAGGGATGCCAAGCCGATGATCGCAAGTCCGAGTACGAGGTAGAAGACCGTTCCCAGCCACACCCATCCGGCGAACCCGGGGGTGCGAGCCCACGACGGATCGAGCAGCTCGCCGCTGCCGACACCGATCATCGCCAGTACCCACAGCAGTCCGAGGAAGATGTCGACGATGATCGACCACGGGCGGGCAACGCCGGTGGCTCGGACAAGTCGCCGATGGAGCCAGTAGGACACCAGCGCCAGCAGTAGTGCGAAAACAAGAAACCGCGTCATGAATGCTCGGCGAGACAATCAGAGCGGGAGGCGGTGATCCGGGACGTCATTGTTCGAATTGTCGCAGACGGTTGACTGCATCCGAGACGCCCGAGGCGGTCAGCCCCGTCCGGCAGCAGCCCGCAACGGGGTGGGCGGGGCGTTGTCCACGAGATCATGGTTGACCCGATAGGCGGCCCGCATCCGATCCATGTCCTCGTCGCGCGCGAGATAGGCACTGCGGGTCAGCCGGTCAGGGTCCCCGGCCACGGCCAGCCGGACACGCGCGGCGACAGCCAGGAGTGGACCGACGCGACCCACGACGTGCTTGAGTCGCCCGTCGGGAATGTGCAACTCGTCGGCCGCGTCGTCGCCGATGAACACCCTCTGCAGCGATCGCATCAGCGTGGAGGCGGCCGCGTGGCGGATCCGTTGCGGTCCAGGCAACGCATTGGCGAGTTCTGGGATCAGATAGTCGTCGGTGAGTGCCACGACGAAGTCGCGGTCGTCTTCACCGGGCCCGGGTGAGGTCAACCGGTACAGTTCCTCGATCCGGATCTGATCGGACTCGCTGACCGGGTTGAGCCGCTCGTCCATCCCGACGACATGTCCGACGTATCTCCACAGGTGGTAGATGTCTGCGAGTTCGCGGTCTGTGAACCGAACGCCCAACTTGTGCATCGCATCGATGGCGATGTGGCCGAACTCGGCGAGCGTGAACGCCATGTAGGGCTGGGGGATGGGTACTCCCCATGCGGCCTGGTCCCACACCTCCAGATCCCGAAGAGCGCGGCGCACATGCGCATGGATCATCCGAACCCGCACGGTGTACGCAAAGCCGTCGCCGCCACGACGCATTCCCCCGGGTGTGATCACATTGCGCAGCCACTCGCCGACCTCGACCGATCGAATGGCCGGCTGAGATACGTACCGGCCTGTCAGTGCCAGCGGCTTCCCGGCGATGGTGTTACATGCACCTCGCACCAGAGATGCTGCCCCCAGCACGATTCCCAGCGCGGCGGTGTGACGTATCAGTGCATCTGCGGCATGGTCGAGCCGCTCATGGTCCACCCAGTCGGGTTCGGTGTCCAGGAATGTGAACAGATCCTGCAGAGACCGCGGGGCGTCCGGCATCGCCCGAACACCGTCGGCGAGTGCAGTCCACACCGCTTCGGTTGCCGAGGAGGCCGACGTCCCAGAGAAGTCGTCGTTCACGACGGCATCCGCCAGGTCGTCGCCCAGCCACATGGCCTCGAGCCATACCCGACCGGCGTCGCCGAATCGAGCTACCGCCACATCGGTATTCACCAGGTCATTCGGTGGAACTGAAGTCATGATCTCAGTCAAACACGAGGAATCCTCACTTACTATTCACTTTTGTGACCACCCAGAAGGCCCGTGCGACTCCGCCACATCGACGCGTGACGCCGCGACAGAAACGCGGGGTCGAGATGCGTGAGGCGCTGCTGGAGGGAACCGTCGAGCTTCTCCGGCGCGAGCCCGCGCGTCGACCGACAACCCAGC
Organism: Williamsia sp. DF01-3; assembly: GCF_023051145.1. Taxonomy (NCBI): domain Bacteria; kingdom Bacillati; phylum Actinomycetota; class Actinomycetes; order Mycobacteriales; family Nocardiaceae; genus Williamsia; species Williamsia sp. DF01-3. Next base: position 3,238,180 of record NZ_JALKFS010000005.1, on the reverse strand, counting down.
AACTGGCGCAGTTTGCACACGTCAGCATCGGTACGGTGTATCGCTACTTCGCGGATATGGACGCCATCATCGACGACCTACGAAAGACCGCGGTTCACGAGATCACCACAGAGCTGGCAACCGGCGTCGGTAGCGCGATGGACAAGGATCCGATGGATGCCATGGTGATCGTGGTGGAAACCCTCACTTCTGCGTTCGAGAGACACGCCCCTGTGCTCCGCGCTTCATTTGCCTCGGATGAGGCGGAGTTCGGTGACGCCTGGCGCGAGGTCGAGGGCCCTCTGATACCGCTGGCCCGTGTCCTCCCCGCCCGTCTGCGTCCCGACCTCGAGGGCGGGGCGCTCGACGACCTCGTCTTCCTCACGATGGGCGCGACCGCAAGCCTCTGTCTGCGCATCGCTCTACTGCGACCTGATCGATCAGACCGACAAAATCTGATCTCGACCGGCGCGCGAATGTTGCTCGCCGCTTTCGATCCCACCTGACACGTAATCGGAGACGTATTTTCACGGTCCGGCCCGGTCATCTGATGGTCGTGGAGAGGGCTGATGTCTTCGCAGCCACAGTTTTTCGGGAAGCGAATTCGACACAACACCGAATGCCCTCGACCTCAACGTCGATCTGTCCACTAGTGTCGAATCAGACATTTCGTTTTTCGGGAAAGGGAGTTCATGCCGCAAGGCTCTCTTCGCCACCGATTGGGTGTGGATCGACCTTCACCTCTCCTGAAACAACTCCCGTTCGTTGCGCTCTTTTCGGTGGCGGTGGTCCTCAGTGGGACCATCCCGACGCTGGTCGTCAGCGATGCGCGGGTGCTGGTGAGCGCTGTGGTGGTCACAGTGATCGCAACCGTTCTCGCAGTTGCCTTCTCCCGAGACGAGTCGTTGTACAGGTATGGCTTCATAGTTCCCACGCTCGATCTGTTCGCATGTGGCGCGCTTCGCTTCTCGACGGGAGAGAGCAGGTCGATCTTCGCTTCTCTGCTGATACTCCCGGTGATCTGGTTCGCCAGTTCAGAGGGCCGTCGATTCATCTTCTATTCGTTCCTGGGCGTGTGTGCGGCTCTTCTTGTGCCGTTTGCACTGGGCACGAGTGTGTCCGACAATCCCAACGAGTTGTGGCGCGGATTGTTCAGTGCGTTCGCATTCACATTCGCAGCGACCGTGGTGAACGAATTGTCGCGGTTGTCGAGAAAGAAACTGTCTGTCATCCAACGGCGAGAGCGTGCGACGACCAGTGAACTCGACCAGGCTTCGCGGGTTCAGCAGGCACTGTTGCCGAAGAGCGGAACACCACTACCGAGCTATCAGGTTGCGGGCGCATGCATTCCGTCCACCGCGATCGGAGGCGACTTCTTCGACTGGTATCCCATACGCGGGGGTCTGGGTTTCACTCTCGGGGACGTGATGGGCAAGGGTGTCGGTGCGGGCATCATCGCGGCGACAGCCCGGGCTGTCGTGCGAAGCGCCCGCAACGATGAGGACCCGGTTGTCGCTTTTACACGAACCGCAGATTGCCTTGCAACCGATCTGGGTGACACCGAATCGTTCGCAACCCTCTTCCACGCCAGGATTCGCGCCGAGGACGGCCGGATGCTCTACGCCGATGCCGGGCATGGACTGACACTGGTCGCTCGTGCCGACGGATCGTGGGAGCGACTCGGGTCTCATGACCTACCGCTCGGGCTCGGACTCGACGACGATTGGACGATGCAAGAACTGTTCCTCCAGCCGGGGGACATGGTGGTGTGCTTCAGCGACGGTGTTCTGGATCTGTACGACGGATCGATGGCCGCGGTCGACCACGTCGCAGCCGTTGCCGTGGCAGCATCGTCCGCCAGCGAAATCGTGGATGCGATCTCTGGTATGGCATCCCGGACGAACAATCCCGACGACGTGACCGTGGTGGCACTTGCCAGGCTCCCGGCACCGACGGGCCTGCCGACAGGGGACTCACACGCCTAGAGCCTGTTGGATCGTCGGCCACGAACGATGCAGATCGCCGTTCCAATAGCCCCAGGAATGCAGGCCTTCTCGGTAGTCGAACGTGATGTCTACGCCCGCCGCCTCGGCCTTGGTCTCGAAGGTACGGGTGCAGGCCAACGCAGCTGCCTCGAGAGCTCCGCCGACGGGTGAGGCAAGCCCCGCCACGCCCATCGACCAGTCCGGCACGCCGCTTCCGACCGCGACGTACAGCGGTTTGCCGCGCAGGGCACCGATATTCGCGCCTGGATCGTGGGCGAGCCACGCCTCGTTGTACGCCGGGCCCCACATGTTGGCCGGATTCCCGCCGCGAGTCATCACGCTTGCGGTGGTGGCATTCTGGGCGGCCTGGTCTCCGAGGTCGAGGCAGCCGCTGAAAAGCGCAGCGCCGCTGTAGAGATCAGGGTTCCGCACGGCCAGCATCAATGCGCCGGTGGCACCCATCGACAACCCTTCGATGGCATTGCGCCCGTTGCCCTCGAACGTCGAGTCGATGAGCGGGGGAAGTTCGCGGGTGAGGAATGTTTCCCACTTGTTCCTGCCCAGCGCGGGATCGTCCTGTTTCCAATCGGTGTAGTAACTGCCGGTGCCGCCGATGGGAAGCACGACGTTGACGTTCTTGTCTGCCATGAACTCCACGACGTCCGTGTACTGGGTCCATCCGCTCTGGCTGTAGCCCGAGTAGATACCGGCGTCGATGCCGTCGAGCATGTAGAGCGCCGGGCGTGGGGTAGCGGCTCTCGGCCGCGCCGGCAACAGCACATCAACACGAACGGTCCGGCGCATCATCGGCGAGTAGACGGTGAGCTTTGCTCGTTGAGGCGTCACCATCACCAACGTGTCGATGCGCGCAGGCGCCGCAAGGCCGTCAGCCATCGGTGCCGTCATCGCCGCAGGGGCTGCCGCAAGCTCACTTATGACACAGAAGATCACAATGGCCACAATGGCCGAAAACCGCCGTCTCACTTACTGATTCCCCCGTGCCGTCGATACTGGGCTCCCGACCCCGCGACAGTAAACCACGTGCCCAGGTCGACTGCCTGAAGGTCGCGACAACCGATCAACCGCACGGTGCAGCGATAAACGTCGGACAACAGATGTGCTCACATGAGCTGCATGGTGCAGAGCGGTTGCCTACGCTGGTTGAGCAGCCACTTCGGCTACCTCGACTCGAAGGTGAATCCAATGACGAATCGGCCAAACCCTCTGACGGTGTTTCTCGCCGACTCTCCTTCGGCTGAAGAGCCGGCGCGCGCTGTCGCACGCATTGCGCTCGGATCGGCCTTGGTGTTCGCGGGTATCGGACACCTGACGTTTGCGCGCCAGGACTTCCAAGCGCAGGTACCGGACTTCGTGCCATTCGGCCCGGACGTGACCGTTCTCGCATCAGGTGTGGTCGAGATCGCGTTGGGAACCTCGACCGTCTTCCTCAAACGCCGCCGAGCCGCTGTCGGTCTGGTGCTGGCCGCGTTCTTCGTCGCGGTGTTTCCGGGCAACCTGGCGCAGCTGATCAACCACCGTGATGCGTTCGGGCTCAACACCGACCAGGCCCGTGCCACACGTCTGCTCTTCCAGCCGGTGTTGATCGCGTGGGCGCTCTGGTCCACCGGAGCGTGGTCGGCGCTTCGCAGGCAGCGGGCGGGTCACCCCTCGTAGCTCGCCTACGTCCGACGGTGGACCGTCGATCCGTCAGCGATCGCTGTCACCCGCCCGCTGAAGCCTATGGAGCTGCCGGTGCCGAAGACGCTCCACTCATGGCCGGGGGTGTGGTCGTCGCCGAAGGAATGTCCAACGCAGGTACCTCGGTGCTCACTTGCGACTGTTCTGCAGTGGGCGTGGTGGTTGCAGGGCTGTCGGTGGGCGTGACGGTCCCAGTCGCCGCCGGCCCCGTCGCGGACGTCGGCCCGCTGGGCGCGGAGTCCGTCGCCGATGGGTCGGAGCTCGGATCAACGCTTTCGGGCGCGGTTGCCGTCTCAGGGATGTCGGACGGAAGCACCGATGGGGTTTGCGCCGCCAGCAATGCGGCGTCGGTGACCTTGGCCGATCCGTCCGGCACCGGTGAGCCCGAGGCGGTGACCACCTGGGTCTTGGCGGTGACAGGCGGGGTGCTGCGTAGCGCCTGCGTCACCTCTTCTCGCCCATCGCGGAGTCCGCGGCCCCAGTTCTCCCAGGTGTGCCCGCCGTAATTGGGTAGGACGACCACGTTGGCGCCGCTTTGTCTGGCCTGCATCTGCATCAAGATGGTCGACACCGCCGACAACATCTCCAAGGCGATGGCGCTGATCTGATCCTGCGGCGCCAGGTGGGCGAGTTCACCGGGTGTCAGCAAGCCGTTACCCGAGGAGATGATCAGGACCTGCCCGTTGTCCTTCAACTTGCTGACGTTCTTCGAAGGGTCGTTCTCGGTCCACTGCGCGCTGCCGGGGGACCCCACATGTTGAGGATGCCGTTTGTGTAGTTGGAGACCAACGTCTGAGACGCGAAGACACCGAGAGCGCCCAGCGGATTGTCGGTTTGGTAGTAACCCGACATCGCCTGCACGACTTTGAACTGCTCGGGGTGACGTTCGGCCAGGGTGACCGCCGGTCCGGCCGACATCGACAAGCCGATGATTGCGTTGTTGGACGGGCTCACGCCGAAGTTCTGTGCGAGATAAGCGGGCAATTCATCGGTCAGGAACGTTTCCTGCCTGATGGTGCTGTTCTGGTCGCCCGCGCCGCCGTTCCAGTCGGTGTAGAAGGAGGATGCGCCGCCCACGGGCATCACCAGCGTGGTGTCGGTGGTGTGGTCGTAGACGTCCGCGGCTCTCACGTCGGTTGTCCACGCCGAACGATCCTCGCGGGCCCGCATGCCGTCGAGCAGATACACGCCCTGGTCACTGCCCTGCGACGCGCGGATCTGGACCGTGACCCACTTGTTCTGCGACGGGGACCAGACCTGGCAGTTCTGGACGAAGCTGCCGGATGAGTCCCACGAACAGCCATCTCGCAGCACTTCTGGATGGCCGGTCAGCGCGGATGCGGACGTGAATGTGAACAAGAACGAACTCGCGGCCGTCAACCCGATACTGAGCACGGCCACAACGGCACTCATGACCAGCACGCGGGGCCTGCGACGCCCACCGGACCTGCCGGGCTGCTTGTCGGTCGAGTCGATTTCCCAAGCTGGAACGACATTGCCGCTGGGGATTGCAGGTGAGGGCATGCGGGGACTGGCTCCTTGATCTCGGTCCCCGACGACTGAGGCACTGTATTAGATGTCGTCTTCGGGCGGTGACGCGTTACCCGTCGAACGGAATCTTCTCTGGTGCCGCCAGTGCCGTCGCTCGACACTGGAGATTTGCCCACTATAGGGCCCAGCACGCCGACACAGGTCGTCGATCCGCAAATTCGTGCGCTGGATTGTTCGATGGCGTGGATGAGACACCACGAGGTCCGGTGCTCGCGGACGGCGTATCCGTTGCTACTCCGGATGCGTGCTGCCGTCGGGCGACGTTGAAACGGGCGGGTTTGTCACTCGATTTGGAGCGCGAGCGAACCCGGATTGCATATTTGTAATCACCCCGCGAAGGCCCGGCGACGACGCAGACATCACTGCAGGAAACGCCGCCCGTCGTCGAGCCGGTAGCCGGCCAAAGCTGCGAACCCAGTTGAACGACCTGTCGGCGCCTGCATTCCCTGCAATCGCCGAGGCATTGCGAATGCAGATCAATGATCGCGAAACTGGGTTCTTGGACGTGTATCACCCTTGCTGGTCGATCGGCGAGACGAGTAGACATGAGCTTTGGTGTCTCACAAGGATTCTCGTGGACATGATCGACGCAACTGTCATTCAACTGGTCGTGAACCCTGGCTCATCGCTGACTGTATGCGGCAGGGTCATGAGCCTGACGCGCTGGTTCGCGGACCCAGTCGCTAGCACAGCTCGTTACCAGAACGATGTTTCCGAACCTGCAAACACGCGTGAAGAGGTTCGGTAAATCACAGTTCGACCAGCATGACCGAATTGGCGATCTGGTAGCGGACTTTCTGTGTTTAAATTGCGCATCAGACGATTAGTGGGGAATTGCATTTGGTGAACGGCGAGACGGACTGGCAGCGGCCGCTGCGGGCGAACCAGTCCTGACGTCGAACAACCGGGTTTTGGGGTATGCAGTGCCACGGAAGGGATCCGTGAGTGTGAAGACGCGTGAAGATTGCGGGCGAGGTGGCTGTGCTGATACACCACACCCAGCTCAGAGCTGAAGTCGAGGACCGGGGTATGTCGGATACTCGCACCTGGAAGGATCCCAAACGCCACCTGTGGCCGCTTTGTCTACTCGTGCCTGCCGGGCCGTTCATCGCGTGCCTCCTGGCGAACACCGTGTCGGGGCTGCTCTGGGGTTTCGGTGGTTACCTGCTGCTCGTGGTCGTCCCTCTCCTCGACCTGATCCGCGGGCCCGACCGTGCCGGACCGCCGGATGATGCGGTGCGGACGCTGTCCGCGGACCGGTACTACCGGTGGTGCACCTACATCTTCGTCCCGCTCCAGTACGCGGGTCTGTTCTTCGGCTTCTGGTGCCTTGCCTTCGCGGACATGACCAGGGGTGAGCGCGTTGGCCTTTCGATCACACTGGGCATGAGTGCTGCAATCGGTATCAACGCCGCTCACGAGTTGGGCCACAAACGCGAGAAATTGGAGCAGAGCCTGGCCAAGATCGCGTTGGCGCAGTCGGTATACGGGCACTTCTACGTCGAACACAACGTCGGCCACCACGTCAAGGTCGCAACCCCTGCAGACCCGGCGAGCGCGCGATTCGGCGAGTCTTTGTTCGCGTTCTATCCCCGCGCGCTCTATGGAGGACTCGTCTCGGGTATCGAGCTCGAAACCGCTCGTCTACATCGTCAGGGCCACCGATTCTGGAACTGGCGCAACACAATTCTGCAGTCCTGGTCGGTGAGTGTCGCGATTGTCGTTGTCATCGTCGCAGCCTTCGGGTGGGCGATGCTGCCATATTTCGCGCTGCAGGCGGTCATTGGCATGCTTGTACTCGAAGCCGTGAACTACATCGAGCACTACGGATTGCTGCGAATGCCCACTCCGGACGGGAGATTGGGAAAGGTTCGTCCCGAGCACAGTTGGAATGGTGACCACCTCGTCAGCAACGTGGTCTTGCTCAACTTGCAACGGCACTCCGATCACCACGCGCGCGCCGGACGGCGGTACCAGGCCCTTCGTAGCTGCAGCGAGGCCCCTCAATTTCCTGCGGGCTACGCCATGATGGTGGTTCTGGCGTTCTTCCCGCCGCTGTGGCGGAAGGTGATGGATCCCCGCGTGCTCGGTCATTACAACGGCGACCTTTCCAAGGTGAATGTTCACCCGCCGAAGGCCGACAAAATCGAGCAGCGCTACGGCGCTGCGTTAGCCGGGAGTTCTGCCAGATGAGCGCAGTCAACGCGGTGCGCGGAACTGTCCGCTCAGGTCGGCGATTCGGACAACGTGGCGATGCACGTCATCAGCCTGTGGCTGAAGCAACGCACGTCCGCTTCGCCGACGAGGACGAAATCGCGCGGTGGGACGAACTGATCCTGCTGAGCCCAGACGAGGGCACCGTCTATCGCGGTCGCGCCAACATCGACGGCATGGCCTTACAGGGTGCCAGGCCCATCTATCTCATCGTGGGCGGTTACGCAGTGACGGCGTTCCAGGTGGACGTGCCGCTGGTGGGAGCGCTCTGGGTGCTTTTCGGACCACCTGTCCTCGACGTTCACGATCTGATCCGGTCTGGCCGCGCAGTTGCTGCGTTCGGGGCAGAGAACGGGATCACCGCGGTTCGGGTGCGTTCCCAACTGAAGGCGAATGCAGACGACGCCAAAATCCTTCGTGCCCAAGGTTTTATCCGGGTGCCGACGTGGTTGGACGACAGCACGGTCATCGTGGATCTACGCGGCTCCGAACTCGACGTGCAGGCTCGCTTCAAGAAGCGAGCGCGAAAGTCGATCCGTCGTGCAGCGCAGGAAGGTGTCACGGTCGAACGGGTCCCGGCCACCGACGAGAACTGCCGCATCCTGTACGAGATGCTCGACGCCACCAGCGGTGGCCGGTTCAGGATCCCCGGCCTCGAGACGTCGACTGCGCTGTTCCAGCAGTACGAAGCGTCGGGCGACGGTCAGCTGTTCCTGGCTCGGCACCAGGGCGAGGTGGTGGTCGGCGCATTCGTCTCGAAATTGGGCAAGAATGCGCTGTACCTGGGGGCGGGCTCGATTCGCAAGCGCCCTGGCGACCCGTTCCTGTGTGGACTGGGAGGTAGCCGCGCGGCGTACGCGCTGCAGTGGGAGATCATGCAATGGGCGCGGGAGCAGGGATGCGAGCGATATGACCTCGACGGGACACCGTCGACGTCGACCATTTCCGATCCATCTCACCCCCGCCACGGTGTGGGCCAGTTCAAGACCGCGTTCAGTGAACAAATCACCGACTACCTCGGCGCCTACCAGATAGCCGTTCGTCCCCGGCGGGCATGGACGCTGCGGCAACTCGAGATACTCACGTCACTGATCGACGAATCGCCACGGCTGAATCGGCTACGCGGTCGTCCGGTGCGTCCGAATCCGGACTACGTGTGGCTCGAGCATGGACCTGTCTGGAGCAGGTTACGTCGCCTGGGATGAGCTGCCGTTTCCCGGCCGTTCAACTCGAGTGTTGCTGCGCAACACTTTCGAGAACTTCGTGTGACGGTTTGGCGCAGGGGCGCAGCTGGAGCTGTGGGCCCATCGAGTATTGAGGGCATACTGACTCCCGTGTCTGCGCCCGTTCCCGCACCGGTTGTTCTCGTCCACGGGATTCGTGTCAGCGGGGCATCGTTGCACCGAATTGCTGCCGCGCTCCCCGACCGCGAAGTGGTGTTCCCGGATCTGCCCGGTCATGGCAGACGGGTGGGGGAGACGTTCACGCTCGCAAGTGCCGTTGACACGGTGGTCAAGGCCATCGAAAAGCTCGGGCCACCCGCGATCGTTGCAGGCATGTCGATGGGCGGCTACGTCTCGATGGCCGTCGCGGGCAGGCGTCCAGATCTGGTCAGTGGGTTGGTGGCGATGTGCGCGACCGCACAACCCAGTCCGTTCTATGCGGCCCCGTTTCGGGCGTTCGGGGCGGCGACCGCGTACCTACCCGAGCAGGCAGCGGCCATCAGCAGGTGGCTCACCCGAGCATCGGTCGGGCGCCGAGTCGCTGACGACATGGAAGTCGGTGGCCTCGCATTGGCATCGATCAAAGATGTTGTCGCCGAGGTCTCCCGTTTCGATGCTCTGGGCGAACTCGCGCGGTATCCAGGTCCGATCGAATTCATCAATGGCGGCTGGGACCAGTTTCGCGTCAATGAACGCCGCTTCGAAGCGATTTCGCCCCGTGCTCATCTGACCGTGATACCGCGCGCCAGTCATTTGTTCCCGCTCATCCAGCCGGATGTCACGGGCAGAGCGATCGCCACGTTTGCACGAGCGGTCGACGCAGGCGCCCTCAGATCCGTTTCAACGCCGGACGCGTTCCGGCGGACATCCGGTGGCGGCTGACGTGGCAGTGGTCAGGCGACTGTCGAAAAGCGTTGCTACACCGAATCTCTCACACGGAGCTAGCTGTGGGGGAGAGGTCGGCCCAGCGCTGTCCCCAGGGCATGGCTTGTTCGAGGTGTCCTGCGAGACGCAGGAGCATGGCTTCACCACCGAGCTGAGCGGTGAACTGCACACCCATCGGAATGCCTTGCGGGGTCCAGTGGAGTGGTAGCGACAGCGCGGGACGCCCGGTCAGGTTCGCCAATTGTGTGTAGGGCACCCAACTGAGGTTGTCCTGGATCATGTTGTCCACCAACGGGGCATGCCGCAGAAGGCCGGCTGTACGAGTTCTCAGAAGAGCGGCCGCCGCCATGCGCGCTGGGCGGGGAGTGTCGAACGCCCCGATGCGTGGCGGAGGCTCGGCCAGCGTTGGCGTCATCAGCAGGTCATGCTTGTCGAAGTACGCTGACAACTTTCGTACATGGTCGTGTCGGCGCATGACCGCATCGACGTACTCGACACCGCTGTGGGCTCGCCCCAGCGCGGCCATCACACGCGTGTCGACTTCGAAATCGGAGTCGCTGCAACCGGATCGGCGCTTGGCGTCGTCCATTTCCCAAGCCAGGTACACAAACCAGGTCAGCAGGAAGTCGCGGGCCAACGCCAGGTCGTCGAACGGCTGCCGGTCCAGGATCTCCACGTCGTGTCCGAGGTCGCCAAGAACTTTCGCGGTGGCGTCGACCGCCGCCACCGCTTCTGAATGGGGATCGGGATTGATGCCCGATGTGGAGCAGACGCCGATTCGTAGCCGTCCGGGATCGGCACCCACCTGTGAGAGGTAGGTGTCAGGCGGGACGGAAGGCAGGAACGGGCCGCTCGGCTCGCCCCCGGCGAGTACATCGAGCATCGCCGCAGTATCCCGTACCGAGCGGGAGACAACGCCTTGTGCGGCGGCGCCGTGCATTGCCTCACCGATGGCTGGACCCATGGGGAGGAGCCCGCGGCCCGGCTTGAGACCGACGAGTCCGCAGCAGGCGGCCGGGATCCGGATAGAGCCACCGCCGTCGTTGGCACCGGCGACCGGAACAATGCCGGCAGCAACAGCCGCGGCGGATCCGCCCGACGAACCTCCAGGTGTCCGGGTCAGATCCCATGGGTTGCGCGCGGGCCCGAACAGTTCGGGCTCGGTGATTCCCCTGGCGCCGAACTCGGGGGTGTTGGTCTTGCCGAAGATGACGAGTCCGGCGTCGAGCCATCGCTGGACCACGGTGGAATGCTCGCTCGCGAGAACGTTTGCGAGTGATCGCGAGCCGCTGCTGCTCGGAAGGCCACGATAGTCCTGAGCCAGGTCCTTGATCAGGAACGGGACGCCGCTGAATGGGCCCGCCCGTTCATCGACAACGTGATCTTCGGCCTGTGAGTTCATGAAGCGGACGATTGCGTTGATCTGAGGGTTCACCTCATGTGCCCGCTGCTGCGCGATATCGAGGAGCTCGCCGGCCGTCACGTCACCGTCTTTGACGAGTTGAGCGAGTCCGAGTGCATCGAAATCCTGATACTCATCAAAGCGCATACAGCGAACGATAGTTCCCCGCCGTCAAAGCCGTTCGGGTGGACCGGAGAGCGCTTTTCAAGAGTGGTCCAGCGACTTCTCGGGGGGCCAACGGTCGGTGATCATCTTGGTCATCTCGTCCACCCAGGTGTCGTCGAGGGCCGCGTCGCTTCGGATGAGAATGCGAAAGATCGCAGTGCCGGCGACCACCTCGGCGAGCATGGGCAGGTGGTCGTCGTCGCGGCGCTCTTGTCCGAACCGAGATTCGAATGCCGGGAGATTGCCGCCCAATCGCGCGATCATCATGGCGTGCAGCTCAGGATCGGCAACGGTGTCCGCGATCAGACCCGGTAGCGCCAACCGCACCTCCGGTCTGTCGAAGATGACCCGGACCGTCTCGACCAGACCCCGGATCTCCGCGCGGATGTCGCCGGAACCATCTGGCACGGGTATCGATTCGGCGTACAACACGGCTTCGTGAACGAGCTGTGCCTTGCCCGACCACCGGCGGTAGATGGCTGCAGTGGTGGTTCCGGCCCGCGCAGCGATCGCCGACAGTGACAACGCGGAGTAGCCGGTCTGGAGGATCAGTTCGCGTGTGGCAGCGATGATCGCGGCATCGATCCTGCCGTCACGCGGTCGCCCGGGTGTGGACTGCGCAGAGCTCTTGTTTTCACTGCGGCTTTCTGCTGTCATGGCTTCACCATAGTTCCAATACGGTACGCATCGTATTTGAGGAGAGCTAGTGCATCTGAGCCCGCTCGACGAGTTCCCCATTCACCAAACGCCCGCGCCTCTGACCTGGCCGGCTACGTCTGATCGAAATTTCTACGACCGGTCGTACTTCAACGTGCTCGACCGGGCAGGCCGTTTCATGGCACTGACCGGTATCGGCTATTACCCGCGACTCGGCGTCAAGGACGCCTACTTCGTCGTTCGTCGCGGCGACACCCAGACCGCGGTGCACCTCAGCGACGCCATCGACGACGATCGCCTTCATCAGAACGTCAACGGCTACCGCCTCGATGTCATCGAGCCGCTACAGCAGGTGCATCTGACGTTGGCACAGACCGAAGGTATTTCCGCCGATCTCACCTGGCGCGGGTTGTTTCCCGCCGCGCTCGAGGAGCCGCACCAGATGCTCACCGACAGGCGGGTGACCCTGCAGGCGTCTCGCTTTGCGCAGGTCGGTTCGTGGCAGGGCTGGATCGATGTCGATGGCGAACGACTGGAGGTCAGTCACGACAGCAGTGTGGCGAGCCGTGACCGCTCGTGGGGCATCCGACCTGTCGGCGAGGCCGAGCCGGCCGGACGGCCAGACGCTTCGTTCCGTGGAATGTGGTGGCTGTACCTGCCGTTGGCGTTCGACGACTACCAGCTGTTCTTGATCCTGCAGGAAGATCCCGACGGCCACCGCAGCCTGTACGACTGCACACGCAGGTGGCGAGACGGTCGTGTCGAGCAACTCGACGGAGTTCGGGTGAGCATTGACTACCAGCCCGGCACAAGGATTCCTCGGAGCGCTCATGTGGAGTTCATGAACCGCGCCGGAGACAGGATCGAGTTGGACGTCGAGTCAAAGTTGTTTGCGCCTATCGCTTTCGGGTCAGGCTACGGTGGCGACTCATCGTGGGCACACGGCAGCTGGAAGGGTGCACCATTCGCTGAACGCGTCGACTTCGACCTGACGGATCCAGAGGTGATGGCCCGGGCGCCATTCAGTCTCATTGACCATGTCGGGAAGGCCGTGTGTACCGAGGCTGACGGATCGGTTCGCGAGGGCGCGGGTTTGTTCGAGCACGGCGTCATCGGGCCGCACCACCCGTCGGGATTCTCCGACTGGACCGACGCGGCGAGCTAGGCGCCAGGTATGAAGATCATGACAGCGCTGTTCGGGCCAACCGATGCACTCGAACGGGCGCACGTGCTCAAGGAAGCCGGCGCATCAGGCGTGTTCACCTTCGAAGGACCGTTCGACGTCTTCACCCCGCTGGTGCTGGCATCGTCGGTGAAGAATCTCGACGTCATGTCGAATGTTGCGATTGCATTCCCTCGCAATCCGATTCAGCTCGCCCATCAGGCCAATGACCTCCAGCTGATCAGCGAAGGACGCTTCATCTTGGGTCTGGGCACGCAGGTTCGCGCGCAGATCGAGAAGCGTTATGGAGTCGAGTTCGATCATCCGGTCGCGCGGATGAAGGAATTGGTGGGGGCGCTGCGAGCCATCTTCGCCACGTGGAACGAGGGCGAACGACTCGACTTCCGCGGCGAGTACTACCGGCACACCTTGATGACGCCGACCTTTGTACCCGGCCCGAACCCGTTCGGTCCGCCGCCGATCTATCTCGGCGCGCTCGGACCCCGGTTGACCAGGGCCACTGCAGAAGTGGCCGATGGTTTGTTGGTGATGCCTTTCGGGTCGAAGCGGTTCCTCCACGAGTCGACACTGCCTGCGGTGCGCGAGGGATTGGCTGCTGCAGGCCGTAGTGAGAGCGACTTCGAGGTGGTGCCCGAGATCATCGTGTCGGTGGATACCGGCCGCGATGACGATCACGCCTCGACTCGAATGTTGCTGGCGTTCTACGGTTCCACACCGGCGTACCGGCCGGTCCTCGACGCCCACGGATGGGGCGATCTGCAGCCAGAACTGAACGCGATGTCCAAGCAGGGCCGCTGGCAAGAGATGGCCACGCTCATCGACGACGAAATACTGCACACCATTGCCGCATGTGGCACCCCATCTGAGGTGGCCGCGCACATCCGCGACCGGGTCGACGGTGTCTCCGACCGGATCTGCCTCTACCAACCGGGCCCCATCGAGGTCGACGCACTCGCGGAGATCGTGGATGAATTGGGGGGATCATCATGACGTTGACCGCGATCGAGTTCGACGAGGTCGTCGACGGCCGCTACGGCGGAAAAGCGGCCGGCCTCGCACAGTTGCGCCGGCTGGGACTTCCTGTGCCGGTGGGATTTGTCATCGCTGACGCTTCCGAGCAGATCGCCGCCGATGATGTGGCTGAACGCTTCTCCCAGATGGCTTCGGCCGGTGCGACTCCGGTGGCCGTGAGGTCCTCGGCAGTCGGCGAAGACGGCGACGACCAGTCCTTTGCGGGACAGTACGACACCGTGCTGGGAGTCGACTCCGTCGATGACTTTGCTGCGGCTGTTCACACGTGTGCGGCGTCGGTTCATTCCCGACGGGCGTCGTCGTACAGTGGACAGACCACGGCCACAATGCATCTGGTGGTGCAGCACATGGTCGATGCGCGAGCCGCAGGCGTCGTGTTCACCGCAGATCCGGCCACCGGCCGGCGCGACCTCATGGTGATCGATGCCATCGCCGGGCTCGGCGAAGCGCTTGTCGACGGGTCGGCGTCCCCAGACCACATCGTTTTGGATTCCGAGGGCAACCCCGCCGTTCGTGAGATTGGTGAGACGCCGGTCCTGTCGTCCGACGAAATCTCGGACATCCGGGCGGGCGCCCTGCGCGCTGTCCACCATTGGGCCAAACCGATGGATCTCGAGTGGGCCATAGACCAATCGGGGAAGCTCTGGTGGCTGCAGGCTCGTCCTATCACCACTCTGCCCGGCGATCTTGGCGAGATGGATTCACCACTCGCGGGTGCAGACCATGTGTACACCCGCTGCAACATCGGCGAGATGATGCCCGGGGCGTTCTGCCCGTTGACTGCTTCGGTCTCCGGTTTTGCCATCGACTACGCGATGCAGATGACGCAGGTGGTGGCGCGAGCGCAGCCGAAGTACGAGAAGCCGTGGCTGCAGGTCGGCTATTTTCAGGGGCACATGTTCTTGAACCTGACCGAGGGCACCGGTCTGAGCTCGGGGATCCTGGGCAATTCGCTCGAACAATTCTCCACCTCGATCTGCGGTCGGGTGGTTGACGAGTTGAAACCGAAACCACCAAAGCCGTTCTTGCGCAGACTGGTCAACACCGTGCGGCTCACCACGTACGCGTTGTCTGCCGGGCCCGCGATCCGGCGATTGAAGGAGCAGATCGCCGAGTTCGAGGTGCCGACCGGTGATGACCCTCGGCAGGTGTTGCGGCAGCTCGAACGCGGGGTGGAACAGTACTGCGACATCACCTTGACCCATGTGCGATCGTCGTCGCGCGCGGCGGTCGCCGCAAACGTCCTCGAGAGCGTTTTGATGCGACAAGCAGTCAAAGAAGGACGTAGCGAAGACGAGGGTCGCGCCGAGGCGACCAGGCTCATGGCGGCGCGTCCGATGTCGAGAGCGCGCTCATGTTGGAAGAGCTCGACTCGGTGGTACAGACCATCGCGGCCGACGACGTGGCTGCCACGAAGTTCTTGACGGGGGAGCCGGGTACCGCGGTCGGGGAGTTGCGCGCCACCGGCAGCGCAGCCGGGGTAGCGCTGGAGAAATTCCTGGAGCGCCACGGCCACCGTGGATACCGCGAGCTGTGCATGCGCGATGCCTCGTGGGCCGAGGACCCGGAAGGGCTGGGCGCGATGATGCAGGTGATGGTGCGTTCCGCGCTCGATCCGTCCGACCGCGGTTCGGCCAAGAGCCGGCCCGAAGTGCCCAGCGCAGCGTCCATCAGACTTCTCGCCAGGTTGGCGCAAGGAGGCGCACGAGGGCGCGAGGAGACCAAATCGAAGATGGCGCTGATGGCGCATTCACTCAAGCTGGGCTACCGGCATCTGGGTGAGGTGCTGGCCGCGGCCGGGCGACTGTCTGATTCGGATCTCGTGTTCTTCTTCGACCGGGCAGAACTGAACCGCGTCGTCGATTCCGCCGATAACGGCGATCTTGTGCATCGAGCGGTCAAGCGCCGGCAGGCGCTGGCATTCCAGGACTCGCTGGAGTTCGACGACGTGTCTGTCGGGCGGCCGATACCGCTCATCGTCCGGCCTCAGCGAGGTGTCACCGACAACGAGATCATCGGCCGGCCGGCGAGTCGTGGGACTGTCGAAGGCGTTGTGCGCGTCGCCAAATCGATCATCGAGGCGCGCGACGTGCAACGTGGAGAGATTTTGGTCGCACCGGTCACCGACGTCGGTTGGACGCCGTACTTCACCGTCATCGGTGCACTTGTCACCGATATCGGCAGCTCGGTGTCCCATGGTGCTGTGGTGGCGCGCGAATACGGTTTGCCGTGCGTCGTCAACACGTTGGTGGCCACGCAGACGTTGAAGACCGGTGATCGTGTTCGCGTGGATGGAGACCGAGGGGTGGTTACCCGTCTCGACCGCTCTTGAGCTGGTGGTCGCGGCACGCGGCGCACGCGAAGACCTGACCGACGATCAGCCTGACCTGCGTAGATCCGGGCGAAATTGCGCGTCAATGTTGCGCATCTGGGAGCAGTGAACGCCGCGGCGCCGGCATCGCTCGCCGGCGCCGCGGCGCGAAGTCAGGCGTCTGCAGACGACAGCACGTTGGCCACGAAGGCCTCGACGCGAACGCGCAGCCCCGTCACCGCCTCGGCCCGTATCGCGTCGAGATCGGTATGCCGGTGGAAGGCGGGTGGGAGCCGGCGGACGTTGCGTGAACAGCTGAAGTCCTCGCAGGCGAGGACACCGATCGTGTCGCCGCGGCGCCCAGCAGAACCCATCCGGCGCGTGGAGAACATGACCGCTGCGCTCGTCAGAGTGACATCGCGACACCATGTACACATGGCCCGTCGCTTGGGGACGGCCTCAGCCTGCGTCAACAGCAAGGTGATGACGTCGCCCTGATGTGGGACGCAGATGTAGCCACGACGGGGGATCTTGCGATCCCGCCATCCGTAGAAGTTGAGCGCCTCGAAATCGGTGTCGTCGAAGTCGGCCGGGAACGTGACCCGCTTGATCTCGCTGCGCGTCGCACCGCGAAATGAGTCGATGATCTGCTGATGGGTAAGAGGTTTCATGGTGGATCCGTCCGTGCAGGTACGGCCCCTGTTGGGACCTGCAGTGAGACCGCGTCCGGGACGCGGTGAGTCGATTCCCCGAAACATCGGGGCGAGGACATGACTGAGCTGCCGACCATCACGGTCGGCTGCGGGGCGCAGTCATCTCATAGAGGCGCGCGCGGCGCCAGTACCTGCTTCGACTCGACGGAACACGAAAACACCGTACCGGTTTCTCAGCGGTCGTTGCATCCCAATTTGCCGGCGCATCATCGGCCGACGCAGCGGGTAGTCGGTGGACTGCCGGCATCCGGTCTCGTACGGTTCGTGTATGCAAGCGGTAGCGACTCGGCAGCGCACTCAGCCGCCCCCGCCGTGGGTGGTGTTCGAGGACCTGGCCAATCCCGGCCGCGCTTCCCAGCGGCCGTGGTTGCATCTGCTCGACGACGAGACGCCACCGCGCGTTCTTGCCACCCAGCGCCCGACACTTGTTGTGTGGTCATCGATCTGGGCGAAGCGACCCGATGCAAATATCCAGTTCGACCTGACGGGAAGCGGCAGCGAGACGGCACTTCGATGGACTCTGCTGGTCGAACCACCCGCTCCAGATGACCGCCTGTTCCGGCACATGTGTCAGCGGATCGGGAAGCTCATCAATGCTGGTCTCCGCTATACCTATGGACACTGATGCTGGATGACGACAGCACGGCGGCGCAGAGCTAGTCGGGTGGTGCGTTGGTACCGGTGTCTCAATTCTGGTCTGCCCGAGGACCGCGCGTGGGGTCGCATTGTTCGATCCGTCCGGCAACCATCTCGACCCATTCGCCGATGATGCGGTCGTCTTGAATCGAAAGTGGTTGTAGGCCCAGGAAGTGCGGCATTGTCCGGTGCGCGAACAATGCGTTCATCGCGATTGTTGCGATGTTTTCGGCCCGCTCCCTCTCGATGCCGGGGACATTCCGTTGAACCCAGCTCGCCATGCCCGCGTACGACTGGTCAACAAGATCGGCCAGGGTGTCGGCCAGTTTGGCCGGTCGGTTACGAAGTTCGGAAGACACGATGCGCAGGAGTTGACTTTCTTCGTCGATGACCTCGAGCGTGTACCGGCCCATGACGGTGAGCTCGGAGCGGATGTCGGTGAGCCCCTCGAAGATATGCCCGATGTCGCGCAGCGCGCGCAGGCGGTCGAGTTGACGGTCGATTCCCGCTTCCAGGAGCTGTTCTTTGGACCGAAAGTGGTGGTAAAGCCCGCCTGAACCTGGCGTGAGGCCTGCTGCTTCCTCGATCTGGGCCACGCTCGTCGCACGGTAACCCTGTTCTCCGAAGAGGCGCATCGCTTCCTCGATCAATCGGTCGCGCGTTGCTGTGCTCATCACCCTCATTCCGTACGGTCACACGCCGTGTGGTCGCCCCGATAGCGTCAACGCCGTTGACACGCCCCAAGTGTGCACTTAGTGTAGCCAAGTGAGGTCCTAAGTAACCACTTAGGAGTCTGAGGAGGCGCATATGAATGCGGTTACCGATCCGTCAGCACTGCAGAGATGGAAGTGGCCAGACGGCACAACGTCGGTGCTGTCTCGGCCTTGGGATCACGGCCGCCGGCCCATTCATTTCGACGAACAGACTCAATCGTGGGTGATCAGTGGATACAACGCGGCCCGCGAGGTGTTGCTCGGCACTGGATGGAGCAGCGATCCGTTGGCTGCCGAGGTCAGTCGCCAGGCGTTGCGGGCCAATGGTCTTGAGGACGCGCCGCTCGCGCAGACCATGCTCTCCCTCGACCCACCCGACCACGGAAGGGCCCGCGGCGCACTTCGCGACGTCTTCACGCCGCGCTACATCGCGTCGATGAGTGACGGGATTGCGGCGATCGCCGCCGAAGTCATTGGTGATGTCGCGTCAGGGGTAACTTTCGACTTGATGTCGAGGATCGCCGAACCACTGCCTATCGCTGTCATTGCGGAGTGGTTGGCGCTCGAACCTCACGTTGCGCAGTTGATGTGGGACAAGACGAGTGAGTTGGTGCTCGGGTTGGAAGGGACAATCCTTCCTTCCGATGACGTGCCATCGATATCGGGGCTGACTGCGGTGCTGGCCGAGTTCCTGCCTGTGTGCGCCGAGCGCCGGCAACAGCCCGAGAATGATCTGCTCAGCTTGTTGGCCACCGACCCCCAACTCGAACTCGACGAAGTGGTGTCCAACGCGATTCTTCTCGCCGTCGCCGGTCACGAGACAACTGCAAAACTGTTGGGAACGAGTATGATTCGTCTTTGCGCCGGGGACGTCGGCGATAGGTTGATAGACACGCTCGACGACGTCGGCGCCGACCGGGTGATTGACGAACTACTCCGCCTGGACGGGACAGCCCAGATCGTCGTGCGCGCCGCGACCGGTCGCCGCGAGATTGACGGACACACAATTGAACCGGGTGCGCGGGTCATCGTCGCCATCGCGGCAGCCAACCGGGACCCAGAAGTGTTCGAGGCGCCGGACGAGTTCCGTCCCGACCGCGACAAGGGGCGGCCGCATCTAGCCCTCGGCTACGGCCGACATCGCTGTCTGGGTGCAGCATTGGCAAAGCTGGAACTGGCTATCGCCCTAAGGCAGTTGTGCGCTCGTCGACCACAGCTCGCCGGACCAGTGACCTGGCACGCCTCGGGAATCCTGCGCGGACCCACCCAGGTCCCCTTGGTCTTTACCGATAGGGCAGAACGATGAATGACGAAAGCTCCATCCCCGATGAAGAAATCCGATTTGGATCTGTGCAAGCCGGCAGAGTTCGCCGCACCGTCCCTGTCGTCGGTTTCGCTGCGCGCGCAGCCGGCGGACGAGTCGTGGCGGGCCTGCGCTCGCGTGCAGGAGACACCGAGGCCCTCGGCCGATTCCACGAGCGCACCGCTCAACGCTACGCAGACCTGCTCGGCCACTCAAAAGGCGTGTTGATGAAGGCAGGCCAACTCGTGTCGACCTACGACGTCGATCCCGACGTCGGTGGGCCGTTCGCCGCCTATCAGGCTGCGTTGCAGCGCCTTCAGTCCGACGCCCCGCCGATGGACGTCGCTACGGTCCGGGAAATCATCGAAGTTGATCTCGGTCGCCCGGTCGAAGAGTTGTTCGTCGAGTTCTCCCCGGAGCCGGTCGCTGCGGCGTCCATCGGACAGGTGCACCGGGCGCGGCTCGCCGATGGACGAGAGGTCGCGGTGAAAGTCCAGTACCCCGGTGTGGCCCGCGCGATCAGAGATGACCTCGCCAACACTGAATTGCTGGCCACGTTCCTCAAACTCGGGATGTCGTTGACACCGCGGGCGATGCGCACCGACCAGCGATCCGCTGCCGCTGAAGTGGCCGAGCGAATCGCTGACGAACTCGACTACCGCCTCGAAGCACGCAGCATCCGACGATTCGCCGACCTGTACCGCGGACACCCCTTCATCCGAGTGCCGGACGTGGTCGACAGTCATGTCGGCGATCTGGTGATAACCATGACTTTTCTCGATGGGGTGGGGTGGGCACAGGCCCGCACCGCCGACCAGGAATTGCGTAACCGCTGGGCTACGGCGATCGGCTATTTTGGTTTCGGGGCGTACCGCCACAGCAACCTGTTCAATGCAGACCCGCACCCGGGCAACTACCGATTCGGCAACGACGGGACAGTAGGTTTTGTCGACTTCGGTTGTGTCAAACAGTTCCCCGAGTGGGTTCGCCGCGGAATTGTCACAATGTTTCGGGCCACCTGCGAAGGCGACCGCCACGAGTTGTACCGCCTGATGATCGACAACGGCTTCATCACTGCCGACACGGATCTCGGTGTCGACGATGCCTTTCAGTGGTGGGCAATGATGGCCTCGAGCGTGAACACTGAACAGCCGCATACTTTCGTTCCGGCAGACAGCACCGGCTTAATGCAGTCCATGTTCGACGACGGGCCGATAGGTATTGCGGTACGCAAAATGCAGATTCCCAGCGATTTCGTCATGCTCGCCCGAATCAACCTGGGTATCAATGCAATTCTCAGCGAACTAGGAGCCACTCTCGACACCCGCGAGCAACTCGATTGCCTCGACGGTATCGGAACACCCAACACCGACGCCGGTCGTGCTCACGCCGACTGGGCCCGGCGCAGAGGACTACCGTTTGGTCTCACCCCTCGCTGAGCAACACACCGTTCTCAGCAGGCCTGCGCAAATGTAAGGCTGGTGTCGGACGCTCTTGCCTTTCTGGATTGGCGTTTGGTGCGGTGGTGCAGCCCGCGACCAGCACCAGCAGCGTCGGGATGGCTGGGGGATCGGCCGTCCCACGTCTCCACAGACAGTGACGCACCAGCGTGACCGGCTCCTACTTCTTGGTTGTATACCGGAGGAGCACCGCGCCGGATGGAAACGTCCGGTTCTCAGTCAGCTTTAACGAGATCCAGCTGTCCAAGGCTGGAAAGAACGGCAGCCCGCCGCCCACCGCGGCGGGGGTGACCACCATGTGGAACTCGTCAATGAGGCCGGCCCTGACCAACGGCGCGGCGAGCGTGGCACCGGCAACGTCGATCACCCCGTCGGTGTCCGCCTTCAGTCTTGCGGCGAAGTCGACGACATCGCCTCGCTCCAGTCTCGAGTTCCAGCCGACCGAACCGAGGGTGTTCGAGAACACCACTTTCGGCATCGCACGCCACAGCCGGGCGTACTCGGCCTCCACCGGCGACACGTCGGGGGCCTCGTCGGCGGTCGGCCAGTGGGCGGCCATTAGCTCGTACAGCTTTCGCCCGTACAACGACACCGCCGTGTTGCGGACCTGGTCGTTCCAGTACTGGTGCAGTTCGGCATCAGGGTCGCTCCACCCGATATCGCCGTTCCCGTCGGCGATGTAGCCGTCCACTGAGATATTCATGCCGTAAGTGAGTTTGCCCATGCGAGTTAGACCACCCCAAGGACCGAAACTCATCGGACTCGCAGTGGGGCCGGGTTCGGGTTTCGCGATTCGCCGCCTGACATCCGGAATTTGAAGGTAGGGAGGAGCGAGCAGATGTCGGAGCCCGCCGATCGATGGAGAAATCACTCATGACGCAACCAGAAGCGATGGCGGGCGGCGGGCAGTACAACGAGCACTCGACGGCGCAGTTGAGTGCCGCGGCACGAGCCTTTCCGCTGCTTCGCTCGGCAGCCGCAGTCGTGCCACCGACCTCCGACGGGTCGCTGACGATCGCTGACTACGGATGTTCAGAGGGACGCAATTCGCTGGCCCCCATGCGCGCCGCGATCGACGAAATGCGCCGCGTTCATCCGGCCGACATGCCGATCAGCGTGGTCCACACTGACCTCCCGCTGAACGATTTCAGCTCGTTGTTTGCCACTGTCGCAGACGATCCGGGCACCTACGCTGGTCCCGGTGTCTACACCAGCGCGGTCGGGAGGTCGTTCTACCGACATATACTCCCGCCGCGATCTGTCTCTCTGGGGTGGAGTTCGATTGCGCTGCATTGGCTCAGCGCAGCTCCGGGGCCGCTCGACGGCATGTGGTACACCGACGGGACGCAGTCGCAGCGTGACCGGTGGGCCCGGCGGGCGGGCGATGACTGGGCCCGGTTCCTCGACGCCAGAAGTCGTGAGTTGTTGCCGGGTGGACGCCTCGTCATCGTGGTCGGGTCGGCTGATTCGGCCGGCTACAGCGGGGCCGAAACCGTGATGACAACGCTCAGGCGCGTCGCCGACGACATGACCGAAACAGGACGCCTGCCCACGATGTCGCTAACTCCCATCCCGGCGTGGTACCGCACCACAGCCGAGTGGCATGCGCCATTCCCGCACGCCGCCTTCACACTTGATCATTTCGAAGAGGTAGTCCTGGGTGATCCGATTGCCGAGCAGAACGTGGAGGGCGACCGGGGGCAGTACGCCCGCGACGTTGCCGAGGCCATTCGGGTGTCGTTCGGCCCGTCATTGCTCGCGGCCATACCGCACGAGGACCGCGCGGCGATCGAGCACGAATTGTTCACCGAGCGGCTGACGGACGCCATCAACCAAGACACCACGGTCGGCTTCGACTGGCGGCTGGCGATCATGATGTTGAGCAGGCGTGACGCCGTCGGCGAATAGCGCGATCCATGCGGGACCAACCGAACTGCGCGTCGACGCAATCAGTGCCCACCGGGGCTACGCGACAGAACAACTATTGGCGCTCACCTAGGGAGCCTCACACGGTGAACGAAGCTGCTCGCGATTAAAGCCGTCGATATGGACCCTAAGGCACTGCACAGCCAGTAGCATTCGACGGAATTCGGGGATCTGTGTGTGTGGACGATGCGTCGCATTCGTCGCGCACTAGGGGGTTGATGAGGAAACGTCTACGCTTAGTTGCAATTTTGATGTTGGCAATCTGCTTTGTCGCTGCGTCGCCCGCCACGGCGACCGCCGCGCCGCTGCCAGTCAGCTACGACTTCAACACGGGGATCGTCGCCGAGTTGACCAACCCGAACGGCTCATTGCCCGGTACCAACGATTGGTCGTGCCGGCCAAGCCCGGCGCACCCGCGACCCGTGGTGTTGGTACACGGAGGATTTGCGAGCCAACAGGTCAATTGGGGAGTGTACGGCCCGCTGCTGAAGAACGAGGGGTACTGCGTTTACGGTTTGACATATGGCCAGATCGACAATGCGCCCTGGCCTCTGTCCGCAATAGGTGCTCTTGATCCCTTGGAAGACGATGCCGCCGAACTCTCGGTGTTCGTCGAACGCGTTCGCACGTCAACACGGGCTTCGGAAGTCGACATTATTTCCCATTCGCAGGGAAGCTTGGTGTCGGGATATTACGCGAAGTTCCTAGGGGGAAAAGACATCGTCGCCAACTTGGTTGCCCTTGGCGCGCTCTGGAACGGCACTGCTGGACCCGCGGGGGAAGACTATCTCCAGGAGATGCACGAACAGCTCGGACTATCAGGTGCGCTCTCGATTCCGTTGTGCCCGGCCTGTTTACAGGCAGTAGAGGGATCTGACTTCATCACGACACTGAATGCCGATGGCTCGCCGTATGTTTCAGGCGTCCGGTACACGAACATCGCCACGAAATACGACGAGCTCGTGATTCCGTACACGGCGGGTTTGACGCCTGGGCCCGCAGGCACAGCAGTGCACAACATCGTGGTCCAAGATGGGTGCGCGATCGACCGAACAGCGCACCGAGGCCTTGCGGCAACACGCCGGGTCGCAACATTTGTACTCAACGCTCTCGATGACGCTTCGCACCGTCCAGCGCCATGTGCGGTTGTCGAACCGAACTCCGGAGTCGGCTAACACCCTGTCCTCTGCGGATGACGCGCAGTATGGGCTGGCGGTCAGACGATGACCAGATTCCGCGACAGCGGTGTTCATGCCACGGTGGTACCGCTCGCCGAAACGTGGGCCAGCGAAGCGGTGTTCGGGGTGTGGAACAGTGCTTACGCGCGGGTGCCCAGCTGGAGTCGCGCAGCCCAACATATCGCCGAACATCCCAACTTCACCAAGATTCTCGAACGCCCGACCGAAGCGCATCGACAACGAAAACCGCCGACGTCGCCACGGCTTGGGTTGAGTGCTCCGATCGTCCGGTCTCGCCGTTCGCGCAGCAGTTCTGAACGGCGTGTCCGTCGCTGAATGTGGCGAAAAATTCCCATTACGCCAGTAACCTTCAGGCGCGCCCGCTGCTGCCAAGCGGGGTTCAGTCGAGCACACCGAGGCGATCGCGCAACCAATCGTCGATGTCGTTCAGAGCCGCCCGAGCCATCGACGTTGAGTGCCCGCTGAAGGCATGTGGTGAGGCAGGGTAGAGGCGTAGATCGACCTCGACGCCGGCGGCCGCGAGTCGTGTTGCCATAACCAAGTTGTCCTCCAAGAGGATGTCTTCGGTGCCGATCACGAGCATGACGGGCGGTAAGTCGTCGAGGTCAGCGAATGCGGGTGACAGATCTGGGTGGGTCCGGTCAGGTGCATCACCGGCGTACGCGCCGAGGAAGTACTCATCTGCGATCAACCTGCCCGCTGGTGTTTGTGCGGAAAGGTCGTATGTTCCACATTGGAGTACGCCTCCGCTGAAGACTTCGAGGCCACGGTCGCGGAATCGGAGAAGGGTTGCCATGGCCAAGGTCGCGCCGGCGGAGAAGCCGACCACTGCGAGGTTCGTTGTGCCGAAACGTGCTTGGGCATGCTCGGCCAGCCAGAGCGCGGCGGTTTCGCAGTCGTCAGCTGCGGCCGGCCATGGGTTCTCGGGCGCGAGGCGGTAGTCGACGCTCACCACAGCGACCCCGAGCGTCTCCACAAGTCGACGGTTGCGGATGTCGCCGCCGGCCGCTGAGCCCATGAAGAAGCCACCGGTGTGGATTTCGAGGATCACGCCGGAGGGCGGCCGTCCGGCGGGGCTGTGGATCCTCACGGGAACGGTTGCGCCATCGGCCGACACCTGCTCGAGGTGCGGCGGCGGTTCGCAGACCGCCGGGGCGGGTGCTTGCAACCGGAAAGCCCGCAACTCGTCGACGTTACGTGCGCCGCGGCCGGACTGTCGGCGGGCATAAAAGGCTCGCGACTCATCGGCCAGGGACCAGAGCTCAGGATCGATCATTGAAGATAAGTCGAACCGCACGAGTCAACAGTAGATCCATCGTTGGTTCTACCCGAAGGTCGGGCATGAATCACTAAGGAGTGTGCGAGACAACGATCGAATGGCCTCCTTAGCCCGCTGTCGAGGGGTCCTCGGTCGGGAGTGGAGTTGACTCGGGCATGTTGTTCGGTCACAGTCTGGCGCTGAGGCATCGTGCAAGCTTGCTGGTTTACTGGGTCCAAATCCGAGCGCCATCAGTACTTCTGTCCGCACCGGGTCGGACAGTCCGGCTCCGAAGGCTGCGAGCACGTCCCGGGTGATCGAGGTCTCCATTTCGCGAACACACCGCCTCACTGTTGACGGGCTTTTAGATCACGTCTGGGTTGTTGCCAGATTCAACGAAGTCGGTCCAGTGGGGAATGCGGACTGTTCTGGGGGAGAGGTGCCGACGACCGCCGCCGGTCATCTCGTTGTCGAGGTACTCAAGCAGATTGGCTCCGTAGTAGATGATGTCTGTTTGCCATACAGAGAACACCGGCGACCCGGAAGGTGAGGGAGCTGCAGGTGTCATGCGATGGGCGTAGATAGGTATGAGGCGCGGCCATTTCGCGAACTCTCGCCGCACCACGGCGGCAACATCGGCGGCGGTCGTCGGTCTGGGGCCCCACGAGGCGCCCCAGAACGGCGGATCCTGGTGCAGGGCGTCATAAATCAGTCCACTGACGGCCTGGTCGAGAAGTAAGCGCAGACATCTGTCGTCACCGTCTCGCCAATTGGGCCAGCGGTCACCGAGCGGCAACGCCGTCGCAAGCAAACTACGATGGTCAGGGTTGAAATCGACTCCGTAGTGTGCCGCGATCTCGTTGAACTCGGTGTCGGTGAGACCCGGACCGAGTTCAACTCCCGCTGTCCGGAGGATCCCCACTGCATGGTCTCCAACGCCTTTCGCCGCCCCCACGTGGCGAGTATCGCAGAGCGTTGCCCATCATGGCGTCACCTGGCGAGAAAAGTCTTCACGCTTTTGCTGATGTCGGTGGGCGGGCACGGCCCAATCAGCGCATAGTCATGCTTACTTGACATATAGTTCAGGTCTCGAATCCACCCGTTGTCCTGCAACGTGTTTCGTTAGAAAAGACGAAAGCCCGTGGTGTACCGACGGTGTAGGGGAGACCATCAAGTCCTCGGCGATTTGTTGAGTCGCCAGGCCTGCGGCGATGCGTTCTGCGACTTGTGCTCGCGTGGGTACAACCTCATCCCGGACTATGACAAGCCGTTCCGCCGGAATCACCCTTCTCCAACTATAGTGGTGATACTCTAACTTTAGTTAGAGAAGGGGGTTGACCATGCAGCTCAGCAAGCCGTTCGCCACGGTAACGCCGACGTTGGATGGCGACGTGCTCGCGGTCCTGGCGAGCGCGGAGGTCACGTTCACGATCAGCCAGGTCCAGCGCATCCTGAACACCGCGTCGGGGGAAGGTATCCGCAAGGTCCTCAACCGGCTCACCGCTCAGGGCGTGGTGCTGCACGACGAGGTGGGTCGGACCCACACATACCGCCTCAACACCGACCACCTTGCGGCCGAGCCGATCATTCGACTGTCGCGGCTGCACTCCACGTTCCTAAGACGCCTCGAACAGCACCTGGACGAGTGGGGGACCGCGCTGCGCTACGCCGCGGTGTTCGGGTCGGCCGCGACCGGGCGCATGAAGCTCGACAGCGACATCGACCTGTTCCTGGTGCGCGGGACCGACTCCGACGATGAGAGGTGGGAGCAGAGGCTGACCGAACTCGCCCGGCTGGTCACCGCGTGGACTGGAAACGACAGCCGCATCGTCGAGTACGCCGAGGATGAGTTCCGCGCCGCGGCCATCGCCGGTGAACCCCTGCTCGACGACGTGTCGAAGCAGGGACTGACTGTCGCGGGCACACGGGCCTGGCTCAATACCCAACTGCGCTCGGCGAGGAGGTCCTGATGGCGGGACAGCGGAACTGTGACTCCGTGGTCACCGCGGGGCGTATGTCCAAAGCGAACGAGTTCTTCGCCGCTGCGGAACGCCTCGGCGAGGAGATGCCCAACGCTGCCGGGGACCTCTACGTGGACGCCGGAATCGCCGCTTCGGACGTCATCTGTTGCATACGCCTCGGCGTGCACTCCAACACCGGTAGTCACAGCGAGGCCGTCGCCATGCTCAAGCGGGCGGACGGCGGATCTGAGCGTCACCTGAACGTCCTGCTCAACTTGAAGAACAAGGCTGCCTACACGCACCAGCACCTGACCGCTGTGGAGTTGAAGAAGATGAACCGCGCGGCCGAGCACTTGGTCGAGGCGGCCAAGCGTGCACTGGCCGCCCGCGGATAGTTCGCGGACCCCCGGCCACCAGTTCAACCCGCATCTGGGCGTGAAGGCGTCCGACCTCATCCCGGACTAGCCCTGAGCGCTGAGCGCTGCATTCCCACCGATCTCGGAGAGCCCGTAGGCGCTGCGGGCGTCGGTTGCCGCACACTCCAACTCCAAACGCGTCGTGGGGTACTGAACCTGCCCACCGGCCCATAGTCAATGCCAGTGTAATCGGTTGTCTACCGGCAACTTTCGACCACTACGCCCAGAAATAATCTCTCGGACTCGACGAGCCGATGCAAAATGGCGATCCGCCGCGGCGAAGATTGTTTCGCGATTCTGTTGCGCGTCGGCGCGTTCTTTGCGTCACGGCCGTCTCGACGCCGACAACGGTGAGTGACCGGACCTCTATCTCGGCCTGCGTACACGGGTCCTCTGGGTTGCCTCGGCCGACGAACGTGCCGACGACGCCCAGGACAAAGGCCAGGGGGATCGACACGAGACCGGGACTCGACAGCGGGAGCCACGCGAAATCCGCACCCGGAGAACATCGACGACGACGAACCCGAGACCGCCGGAGAAAGCACGATCAAGTTCAGACTTGGCGCTTCTCTGCGCAAACGTCCAGGAATGCCGTCCCCTGCTGGCGGCGCCGCTGAGCCGCAGCCTTGGCCTTACGCCTGTTGAGTTTTGCGCGCCGCCGCCAGCGATTGCCGCAGCGCTTCAGCGAGACGGTCGAGGTCGTTATCCGCTGTCGTCCAATTGGAGAAGGACACGCGTATCGCCGCTCGACCGTGCCATTCGGTTCCCGCGACCCACGCCTCTCCGCTGCGGCGCACGAGTTCTGCCACACGCCAAGTGCGCTCGTCGCTGTCGTCAGCGCGGATCAGGACCTGGTTGAGCACCACGTCGTTGCATACGGAGAAGCCGTCGGTGGCTTGCATCGTCTCGGCCAGGCGGCGGGCATGCTCGCAGCAGCGTTCGATCAGTTGTCGCAACCCCAGCCTGCCTAGCGAGGCGAGCGCTGCGTAGACAGGTACCGCGCGTGCACGCCGGGACATCTCGGGCACCAGGACGCCGGGCTCGCGCTCGCTACTCGTGGGCAGATAGCTGGTGTTGGCACCTAGTGCGGAGCGAGCAGCTTGGGGGTCGGCGACAATGGCCAGGCCGCAGTCGTAGGGGACGTTGAGCCACTTGTGTGCGTCGGTCGACCACGAATCGGCCAACTCGACACCTCGAACGAGTGCCGACAGTCGCGGCGATGCGCTAGCCCAAAGTCCGAATGCGCCGTCGACGTGAACCCAGCCGCCGTGCTTGTGGGTCGCCGCGACGATCTCTGACATTGGGTCGCACGCTCCGGAGTTCACGTTGCCGACCTGCGCGCACACGATGGCGGGGTCGGAGTCGGCGGCGAGCGCGTCGGCGAGCGCGTCGGCTCTCATCGCTCCTTGTGCGTCGACCGCCACGCGCTCGACGCGGCGCGATCCAAGACCGATCATCTGCAACGCCTGCAGTACGGAGGGATGGACCTCGTCGCCCACGAGTACGCGAACACGGGGCGCCTGGGCGAGCCCATCGGCCTCAACGTCCCAACCTTGCCGCGCCAAGAGAACGTGCCGTGCGGAAAGCAACCCGACGACGTTTCCCGCCGTGGCTCCGGTGACGAACCCGACCGCCGCGCGCGTGGGCAACCCAAGACCGTCGAGAACCCAGCGCTCGGTGACGGCATCGATCGCAGCGCCGGCCGGCGACGACATCCGGCTGTACGCGGTCTGGTCCCAGGTCGATACCAGCCAGTCGGCAGCCAGGGCCGCGGGTAGCGTTCCTCCGACGACGAGGCCGAAGTAGCGAGGGCCGGCGCACGCAATGGTTGCCGGACCGAGAGTGGCGGCCAATCGCTCGACTACCGTGACCGCATTCGTACCTTGGTCGGGCAACGGCCCGCTCAGTGCGTCGACGACCTCGTCATAGCTCGTACTCGCATCGACCGGCCGGTGTGGCATTCCCTGCAGGTATTCGGTCGCCAGTTCCAACGCCCTTGGCAGAGCCGCGTACACGTCGTCGGTTCCAACCGGGGCGGAATGCTGATCCATTGAAACCATCCTCGCTCTCGAGTTCGTGTCGTGCGAGCGTCGACCTCACCGATGCCGACCTGGCAGCGGATTCACTTATCGAAGCGACTCCAGTGGCCGTCAAGCCAACCCAGAATTGGCAATGGGTCAAGCCTGCCAGACGCCGCCGCAGTCCGCGATGTGTCCCTACCTGCGGCATGTCCAGTTTACTTGACATAATGTTTCTTATCGGCGTCGGCGTGAGGGAAGTTGAGACTGGTGGTGACCAGTTTCTCCTCGTTCGCTGCGTGTACCGATATGACGAGTTCGCTTCGCTGCACGCATGAAACCTTGCGCACCCTTAACGGCGCGCCTGTGGCCTGGCTTCGCCTCGAACTACCGCTCACGGTTTACAGCGCGGGCTCGATGCGAACCGCGGCGGCGTGCTGAATTCGTGTGGCCGAGCTTTGGGTTGGCCGCGCGTACTGCCCAAAGTCCTGCGTCTACGGTCGCCCAAGGCTGTGTGTGACGACATGCCTGGGTTCTCGCCTAGGTGGCACGGCCCTGCGGCACATCTAGGCAGGCGCCCGCTCCACTCGTTTCGTCACACGTGACGAAACACTAGGGCGCGGCGGGCGCGAGGCTACTCGTAGTCAGAGCCCTCCGCCTGAACCTCAAGATGTGCAAGCATGGCTTTTGCTGCTTCGAGCTCCTGGCTCAACTCGTCAATCCTTTTCTGGGCCGCCGTCCGTGCCGACTCGATCACTGCATTGACGGCTTGGATTGCGGCGTCGTCACCGAGCACCTGCATCGCTCGCGCCACCCGGTCTGAGGTGACCTCGGTGGCCTTGCCCTGCTTCTTGGTTCCGTGCGACAACGACACCGTCCACGCGGTGTCGCCAGCCGACGTGATGGTGACACTTACTGCGCTGGAAGGTTTAGGGCGTCGCACCGGTTTTGGCGGCGCAGGGTTCGGTTGCGCCGATGTTGGTTTCGCAGGTTCGGATGTCGTCTTTGCCTGCGATGCAATGGGTTTCGGTGCGGTCGACGCGCCTGATGGTCTGGGTGATGCGGGCGTCGCCTTGACCGGCCGCTGGCGCGCTGGTGTCGGTGTTGCTGCCGTCCGGGTCTTCAGCAGTTCATCGGCCTCGAACGGCAATTGGTCGTCGACACCTTTCGGCCGCACTGTCACCGTCGACCCGTCGACGGATATCACACGCGCTGATGCTCCCGCGGGCAGATCAAGCGATGGCATCGGATCACGGAGGTAGACGGTGACCCGCTTGCCGGCGGTAAGTGCCGTGGTCAGCGATGCCAGGTCCTCGGTA
Source organism: Williamsia sp. DF01-3 (assembly GCF_023051145.1). Lineage (NCBI taxonomy): Bacteria > Bacillati > Actinomycetota > Actinomycetes > Mycobacteriales > Nocardiaceae > Williamsia > Williamsia sp. DF01-3. The sequence continues at coordinate 3,206,973 of NZ_JALKFS010000005.1, read as the reverse complement.
CTCAGTCCGGTCTTTCCGCGCGCGTTCATCGTGACCATATTCGCACATGTGTGCGAATAATGCGACCATGGCAGCCGAGCGGAGTCCCAATCAGGTCATCGACCGGCGGCCGTCAGGCGACATGACCGATGGGCCGGCAAATCGACGGTGCTTGTCCGCTAAAATCCCGATGGCGAAAGACCCGTTCTACCGGAGAGGCGTTGTGATGACATCTATTGATCCGAGTCTCGCAAATGTGCGATACATCGTCACTGACGTGGATGCTGCGATCGCCTTCTATACCGAACACTTCGGCTTCACTCTGCGTTACAGCGCAGCTCCCGCATTCGCCGATGTGGTTCGAGGTCCCCTGCGTCTGTTGCTCTCCGGGCCGACGAGTTCCGGCGCACGCACCCAGCCGGACGGTGCAGTGCCTACCGCGGGCGGTTGGAACCGGATCCATCTGATCGTCGAAGATTTGGCCGCGGAAATCGACCGACTTCGAGCTGCCGACGTCCCATTTCGCAGTGACATCGTGAGCGGCCCGGGAGGTCAGCAAATTCTCGTCTCTGACCCCTCAGGCAATCTGGTCGAGCTGTTCCAGCCTGCGTGACTCAGACCTCCAGACTCGAAGTCACTGCTCCTCGAAGCAGCAGATAGCCAGGGTTTTCGCTCGCGGGCAGACGAGCCCGCGGAACGTCCACCGATGCCGGCGGCCGGCCGGCTGATCGCCGACCATGCGCCGGCACGTCGGTAGACACTGCCGTTCCTTGAGCTGAACGTGAGGCACGCCCTCACCGCTTCTCTAGCGCGGCACGTGCCGGGCCGGTGTACTCGCGGCCGGTACGTCTCACTCGCGCAATCGACGCTCCCTATCGCCATCGCTCCGGCTCGTCTGCTCGGAGAAACTGACTCCAGACCGCCTCGGTACGAGGCAGCCACGAGCGGGTCCTGATAGTTCTGGCCCGTTCCGAAGGACGGAGTGCTTCGATGACCGCCACCACGACGCCACCACAGGCACCAGCGTCTCTGAAGGCGCGGATGCAGACGTTCATCACGGACGAAGTGATCCCGGTCGAGATCGACGTCATCCGCAACAACCTGCGGGTAACCGACGACATGCGTCTCGACCTTCAGGAAAAAGCGCGAGCTGCAGGAGTTTTCGGTCCGCTGTCCTCGCGTGAACATGGTGGGTTGGATCTGAGTTTGACGGAAGTGATCGACGTGATGGAGGTGGCGGGCACCAGCCTCCTCGGTCCGATCTCGGTGAACTGCTCGGCACCGGACGACGGCAACATCCATCTCTTGGAGCACGCCGGAACACCGGAGCAGAAGGAGCGGTACCTCGCTCCCCTGGCGTCCGGCACGGTTCGATCGTCAATTGCGATGACAGAACCTGCGCCCGGCGCCGGCTCGGATCCGTCGATGCTCATGACTTCTGCGCTACAGACGTCGACCGGATGGATCATCAACGGAGACAAGCACTTCACCACCGGAGCAGATGGCGCGGCGTTTTTCATCTGTATTGCCGACACTGCGCACGGCGCCACGATGTTCATCGTCGATGCCGACAACCCCGGTGTCGAGGTCGTGGAACGGATGACCACGCTCGACCGATGTGTACCCGGCGGACACTGCATTGTTCGTTTCGCCGACTGCGAGGTCGGTGACGACGCGCGCCTCGGTGAGGTGGGTAGCGCGATGGTCTACGCGCAGGCCCGTCTTGCTCCCTCCCGTGTCATCTTCTGCGTCAATTGGCTGGGCGTCGCGATCCGGGCTCATCACCTGGCCTGCCGGCATGTGACCAAGAGGACCTCATTCGGATCACCGATTGCGGAGAGCGGCTTTGCACAGGCAATGATCGCGGACACCGAAATCGACATTGCGGCGAGCCAGGGGCTGATCCGGCGGGCGGCGGAAGTGATCGATGCTCAAGGGCCCGCTGCCTCTGATGCTCGTCATGCCGCGTCGGTGGCCAAAGCATTTGTGGCAGAGGCGGTGTGGCGCATCCTCGATCGTGCTGTCCAGCTGCACGGCGGGCTCGGCGTCTGTGAGGACCACCTGGTTGCCAGGTTCCTGGTGGAGGCCAGGGCATTTCGGATCTACGAGGGACCGACGGAGGTGCTGCGCTGGTCGATTGCCCGGCGTGCACTACGCCGGCTACCCAACTGACCAACATCGACTCCAGGAGAATAATGTCAACCAGCACCACAGTTCCTGTCGGCAGCTTCGGCGCGGCTTTCGGCGACATCGACTACGCCGATCCCGACTTCGAAGCGCTCCGATCACGCTCTGACGAGATCGTGCCCTTCGGCAAGCATGTGGGCACCACGATCACCGTACTGACCCCAGAACACGCCATAGTCGAAATTAGCGGCGAGGCATCGGGTATGAACCACATGGGTACCGTGCATGCGGGCGCGATCTACACGGCGGCGGATATCGCAGGCGCGGCCGCATTTGTCGGCGCCGCCGCGACCAAGCTGAACACAATCGAACGTCTCGTGCTCAAGTCCGCCACGGCGTCGTACCGCAAGCCTGCGATGGGTGTCCTGCGAACCGTCGCGACGGTCGACGAGCGCGAACTCAGGGTCATCACGTCGTCGGTCAGCACCGGCCGTCACGACATCTCGGCCAAAGCGGTGGTCTTGAACGCCGACGACGTCACCGTTGCGAAGTTCACGTTCGAGTACGTGTGCGATGTGGTGCACGGAGAGGTCGTCCGATGACGCAGACAACCGGGCGTCCGGACGCGTTCAAACAGCAGGAGTCGATCGTCGTCGAGCCGGTACCGGGCATCACGATCACCCTGCGTGTCTGGCCCACGACCGACGCGCAGGCACCCGTTGTCCTGATCATCCCCGCGATGGCGATGAAGGCCAAGCACTATGCGCCCTTGATCAAAGCACTCAACAAATCTGGCGTGCAGGTTGCCACCTGTGATCTCCGTGCGCAAGGTGAAGCGCGGCCGGCACTCGCGGACTGTCCCGACTTCGGTTACCGAGAGATGCTCGAAGAAGATCTCCCCGCGATCATCGACGCTGTTTGTCAGCGATTCGAGGCGACCCGGATACACCTCTTCGGACACAGCCTCGGTGGCCAGCTGGCTCTGCTGCGAACCGCTGCACAAGGCACGCAGGGCCCGGTCGCCTCTGTCACGATCATCGGGACCGGCACCGTCTTCTGGCGCGCATTCGGGCCTCGACGCTGGATCGAGGCGCTGTCGACCATCCAGTGGATCGGGCTGCTGGCTCGAGTCAAGGGATCCTGGCCGGGCGGGATCCTGATACCTGGTCCGATGGCCGGCGGAGTGATGATCGACTGGTCGCGGCATTCGTTGACCGCCCGTTACAGGCCGAAGGGCACCAAGCTGAACTACGACGAGCTCATCAGCAAGCTCGACCTCCCGGTGCTGGCCATCTCGCTGGACGACGACACCCTCGGGCCGAAATCGAACGTCGACTTCCTGGTGCGGAAGCTGTCTTCTGCCAAAGTAACTCGCTGGCACATCGAAGGCGACTCTTCGATCACCCATCGCGGTCACGTCGATTGGCTGGCCGATTCGCGACTGCTGGCGCCCGTGGTGCGACAGTGGATCGAGACCGGCGAGCTCGCCACACCCGGGCCCGTCGAATGAGCGAACTGTTCCTCGATGGGGTGACCAAGCGATTCGACGGGACGACGGTACTCGAGTCGATTGATCTGACCGTACCGAGCGGCGAGTTCATGGTGCTCCTGGGACCGAGCGGATGCGGCAAATCGACTCTGCTGCGCATCATCGCCGGTCTGGAGACACCGACCGAGGGAAGCGTGGTGATCGATGGCACCGATGTCACAGAAGTACCACCCCGAGAACGCAATCTGGCGATGGTGTTCCAGAGTTACGCGCTGTACCCACATCTGACGGTGGCAAAGAACATCGCTTTCCCCCTGCGTACCGCAAAAGTGGCCAAGCAAGAGGCAAAACAAACGGTCGACCGCGTGGCCGCTTCGCTGGGCCTGACGGAACTACTCGACCGGCGACCGGGACAGTTGTCGGGCGGTCAGCGACAGCGTGTCGCATTGGCACGGGCCATGGTTCGCGATCCGGGCGCGTTCCTGATGGATGAACCACTGTCGAATCTGGACGCCCGACTGCGTGCGGTCACCCGTACCGAGCTCATCGAACTGCACAAGCGCGTCAACAAGACCTTCCTGTACGTCACCCATGACCAGGTCGAGGCGATGACGATGGCTGACCGAATTGCGCTGCTGAACAAGGGGCGTGTCGAGCAGGTCGGTACTCCCGAGGAGCTGTACGACACCCCCCAGTCGGTGTTTGTCGCAGCTTTCCTCGGCGCCCCACCGATGAACCTCATAGACGTCGACATCGTGGCCCAAGCCGGTCGACTGGTTGCTCACGTCGGAAAATCGGTTGTGCCCCTCGGCATCGAGGCCACGCAGGCAGAGGTGAACACCGCTCGCTTGACCCTCGGTGTCCGGCCCGAGCGTCTCCGACTGGACGACCGCTTCGAGGGGCGCGTCCAGGACCCGGCCAGCAACGTGGTGCGACTTCCTGCCGTGGTGACGCTCACCGAAAATCTCGGTGGGGACGTCCTGCTGCACTGCTCGGTCAACTCGGTCGCGCTGTGCGCCCGGGTGTCTCGGATCGGCGGTGTTCGCGACCTCACCATCGGATCAGAGATCACTCTTGTCGCGGACAGCTCTGATCTTCATCTCTTCGATCCCGAAAACGGCCGGAGGCTGCAGTGGCAGCACCCGGCGGCACGACCCGTCCATCCTCAACTCTCTTTTACGTAGGAGCACTGCCGTGAAGGCCAGACTCAAGATCGCCGTGCCGTTGATCGCGTCACTGTTGACGCTCACCGGCTGTTTGTCGAGTACGTCGGACGAAACAGAAACCTCAGCCATTCCCGAATTGGCGGACGACCAGAAGGTCTCGATCGTCTTCGAGAGCTACAACTACGGACTGGCGGGTGCGTGGACGGACACGTTCAACAGCTTGCTCGCAGACTTCTCCAAAGAGCATCCGAACATCACCGTCACCCCGCAGAAGCCGGCTGGAAACAGCCCCAATCCGGCCACTGACACCATTTCCAGCATCCGCAATCAGATGACCGCCGGCAATCCCCCTGACGTTGCACAGCTGGGATTCTCCGATCTCGACTTCACGGTGAATCAACTCCAGGCAAAGTCGCTGGATCAATTGGTCGGCGAAGAGGCAGTGGACAAGAACTTCGAGGGCACCACGCATCCGTTCGCTCCGACTGCCCGAACCTTGAGCGACTGGGACGGCCAGACGTACGGCGTTCCGTTCGTCTTCTCGACGCCGGTGTTCTACTACAACGCAACACTTTTCCAGCAAGCCGGCCTGGACCCGAACAACCCGCCGCGTACCTGGGACGAAGTTGCGGTCGCTGCCAAGACCATTGCTGACAAGACGGGCAAGGGCGGTGCCTACATCGACTGCCTGACCAAGGCCGCAAAGGATTGGTGCTTCCAGAGTCTCGTGCGCTCGAACGGTGGCCGGGTGATCTCCGAGAACCGGGACGCGCTGACATTTGCCGATCCGGCTGCGGTCGAGGTGGTCAGCATGGCACAGCAGATGGTCAACTCGGGAGCCACTCCCAAGCTGACACAAAAGCAGGGTTATGAAGCATTTGCTCGCGGCGAGATGGGAATGCTACTGGAGACAAGCGCCATTCAGGATCAGTTTGTCAAGGGTGCCAAAGACAAATGGGACCTGCGATCCACGACGATGCCGAGCTTCGGCGACAAGCCCGTCGTGCCGACCAACTCCGGTGCGTCGCTGTTCATCTTCTCGCAGGACCCCGCCAAACAGCGTGCTTCGTGGGAGCTGATCAAGTTCCTCACCAGCGAACAGGCCTACGTCAAGATCTCCAGTGGCATCGGCTATCTCCCGCTGCGCACAGGTTTGATGGACGACCCGGCCGGGTTGCAGGAGTGGGCGGCCCAGAACCCGCTCCTCGAGCCGAACCTGGAGCAGCTGAAGTCGATGGAACCGTGGATCTCGATGCCCGGCAATGAATACCTGCAGATTCGGGACGGCGTGATGTCTGCCGTGGAGTCCGCGGTGTTCCAGGGTGCCGATCCGGCGACCGCCTTGACGGCCGCGCAGGAGCAGGCGAACACGCTTCTGCCGGTGTCATGACCGGGCCCGACCACACCGTCATCCAGCTCACCGACACGCATTTGAGCGGCGGCGGCGATCTGATGCACGGGATGATGGACACAACACGGAATCTGCGTAAGGTTCTCAACCACCTAGACGCGTGGGAAGGGTCGGTGGACGCGATCATCGTGTCCGGCGATCTCGCCGACGCAGGGTCTCCCGAGGCTTACCGAACGCTGCGGACGATGTTGGAGCCCACTGCGGCGAGGCTCGGCGCCACGCTGTGTTACGCGATGGGAAATCACGATGACCGCGCCGGGTTCCGCATCGGCCTGGACTTGAGTCGCAATGGGTCGACCGACCTCGGCGCGCCGTTCGATGCGGTCCATCACATCGGTGGACTGCGCATTGTGATACTCGACAGCACCACGCCGGGGCGTCATGACGGCAGTCTCGAGGATGTCCAGCTGGACTGGCTGGCAAAGGTATTGGAGGACAGGGCCCCGCGCGGAACGCTGCTGGTGATGCACCATCCGCCGGTTCGGTCGCCGGTCGCCACGGTCGACTTCCTTCGGCTGACGGATCCGAGCGCGCTCGAGTCGGTCATCGCCGGCTCGGATGTGCGGATGATCCTCTGCGGCCATGCGCACTACACCGGTGCCTCGGCGATATCGGGCATCCCGGTCTGGATCGGGCCGCCGCTGTCGTACCGCACCGATCCGGTACCGCCGCAGGGAAGGCACCGGGCGGGTGTCGGTTTCGGGTTCAGCCGAATCGACCTGTTCGGTGAATCTGCGGTTGCCACGTCCGTCGACGTCGTCGGCGTGGAGGATGTGTACAGCGAACCGCAGTCGGTGGCCCTCGAACGACTGTGGTCGCTCACCCCGAACGCGAACTGATCCACGATGTTCGTTCCGGTCCAGACACCGACGCCCGTACACAGTTCGACGACCACCCCGGTACCGCCTGTGCGGTCCCGGCGGTGGTCGCGGCTCACGCGGGGCGTCGTGCCCTATCTGTACCTCACCCCGGCGTTGATCCTCTTGGTGGTGTGGACCTACCGGCCGCTTGTCCAAGCGGTGCAGTTGTCCACCGTGTCATGGAACCTCCTTCCGGCAAGTCCCATGAAGTCGGTGGGCACCGACAATTACGAGCAGTTGTTCGAACTGCCGGCACTCGGTGATGCCGTGTGGCTGACGGTTGTACTCATCATCGGTCTGCTGCCGTTCACCGTGGTGGTTCCGGTCGTGATCGGGTTCGCGATGCGGGGTGTCTCGGTACGAAGCTCGCGGATCTACCAGGGGTTCATCTTCGCGCCCTTCCTGGTGGCGCCGGTAGCAGGGGCAGCAGTGTGGCGCTGGCTGCTCGATCCCAGTGGCGGAATCGTCAACAGGGTCTTGGGAACCGACCACAACTGGATCTACGACAAGAACACGGCGCAACTGGCGATCATCGTCATCACCGGATGGCACTTGATCGGATTCGCGGTGCTGGCAGTGGCCGCCGGTCTCGCCGGCATCAGCTCGGATTACGACGAGGCCGCACAGCTCGACGGAGCAACCCGGCTCCAGATCGGCCGGCGGATCACCCTGCCACTGCTGTCGCCGACTCTCGTGTTCCTCACTCTCATGACCATCCTGCTCAGCGCCCAGTGGAGTTTCCCGCTGATCGACACCCTGACCCAGGGTGGGCCGGCCGGTGCGACCACAAACATCTATTACCTCCTCTGGGACTACGGATTCCACTCATTCAATGCCGGCCTGAGCGCGGCGGCAGGCATCGTCCTGTTCCTCGGATTCGGCGTTGTCGCCGGCTTCTTGGTCTGGCTGTCGGAACGGATCACCTTCCATGACAACTGACAGCATGTTGAAGGCAGAGGACACGGCGGAGCCTGTCCGTCCTCCCCTGCCGACATCGCCCGCCTCGACCGTGGGCGCGGGGCGTGGTGTGCTCGCGCGCATCTGGGGGCACCTCACACTGGCGGTCATCGCACTCGCGTGTATGTTCCCGATCTACTGGCTGGTCGCGACGTCGCTCCGACGGCCCGGCGACGTCAGCTCTTTGACGCCACTGCCGTGGCCGCTGTCGGTCGAGAACTATTTCGACGCCGCCGACAAAGTCGATGTGACGAGGTTGATGCTCAACACTTTTGGTGTTGCGCTTGCATCTACCTGCGGCCAGCTTCTCATCGCCATCCTCGCGTCGTACGCGTTTGCGGTCTACCGGTTCAAGTTCCAGGGCCTGCTGTACCTGGCGTTCGTCGGCACGTGGTTGGTGCCTTACCAGGTCACCATGCTGCCGAATTACTTTCTGCTGAACCAGTTGGGGCTGCTCAACACGCTGTCCGGGGTGGTTGTCCCAACTCTCAGTTCAGCGCTCGCCGTCCTGATGATGCGCACGCACATGTCCGGGTTCCCGAAGGAACTGATCGAAGCGGCACGGATGGACGGACGGTCCTCGTGGTCGATCCTGTGGACAGTCGTGGTTCCGAACCTGCGCCCGGCGTTGGCGGCGCTGGCCATCTTGTTGTTCATCAACTCCTGGAACGAGTACTTCTGGCCCGCAGTGGTACTCCAATCCAGCAACGACGTCTTGCAACTCGGCCTGCGGAGTTTCATGGGCACCGAAGGCGATCAGTGGGGGCCGATGATGGCTCTGGCCGGTCTGGCCTGCCTGCCGATCTTCGTTCTCTATGTCATCCTGCAGCGCCACATCGTCAACGCCTTCGTGCGAAGCGGTCTCAAGTGAATCAGCTCCGGCGATAGCACTGCCCGATCGGTCCATGACAAAGAGCCCCGTCACCCCCGCCGGCGGCGGGCCCGCAGAAGACTGGAACGCGAGATGAGGACACTACAGAGCGCTTCTGCCACCGACATCGACAACTTGCTGCGCGCAGTGTGCGACTACAGCATCAACTATCTGGCCGACGACAACTCCGAGCGTGTGACGGCCCGCGCCGAGCTGGAGGCCTCCTTCGCCGGGCCACTACCGGACCAGGGTCTGGACCCGTGGTCCGTGCTCGGTGAGCTGTTCACCAAAGGTGAACCAGGACTGCTGCATTCAGGTGCTCCGACATTTCTCGGCTTTGTCATGGGAGGCGCATACCCGGTGGCCATAGCCACCGAATGGGTCACCTCTGTGTGGGATCAATGCGGCGCGCTCTACGCAACCAGTCCGACAGCGTCAGTTGTCGAGGAGACGGTGGCGCGGTGGCTGGTCGACATGTTCGGCCTACCGGAGGGCACATCGACCGGTATCACCTCCGGTTGCGCGATGGCCAACCTCAGCGGCTTGGCCGCCGCCCGCCACGCCGTGCTGGCCAGGGCCGGATGGGATGTGGAGCGCCACGGTCTGTTCGGTGCTCCGGTGCCCCGGGTGCTGGTCAGCCGGGGTTGCCACACGACCGTCTATCGGGCGCTTCGGCTTCTCGGCATGGCCGGGCAGATTCACCCCGTGGATGTGGACGATCAGGGCCGGATGTCGATTCCGGCACTGGAAGCGACTCTCGAGAACACAACCGGGCCCTTGATCGTCTGCGGTCAGGTGGGGAACGTCGACTCCGGATCGGTCGACCGGTTGGACACCATCACCGAACTGGCGCATGCACGGGACGGGTGGGTGCATCTCGATGCCGCCTTCGGAATGTGGGCGGCCGCGAGTGCTACTGCGCGACAACATGTCGAGGGTTTGGCGTCGGCCGATTCGTGGGCCACAGACGCTCACAAATGGCTCAACGTGCCCTACGACTGCGGTTTGGTCTTCTGCGCCGATCCCGAGGCCCATCGCGCCGCGCTGCGCACGACTGCCGACTATCTCACCGTCGCACCCGATGGTGCCCGTGATCCCGCCGACTACACACCTGATCTGTCTCGCCGTGCCCGCGGATTGGTGGTGTGGTCCACGTTGCGGCACCTCGGAACACGTGGTGTTGCCGAGCTGATCGATCGGTGCTGTTCGCTGGCAAGGCGATTGGCCGATCAGTTGGTACTCGTCGACGGGATCTCGATAGTCAATGACGTGGTACTGAATCAGGTGCTGGTCGTATTCGACACCGACGACCCTGACGATCCCTCGATTCGTCTCGACCACATCGTCGAAGCCCTGCAACGCGGCGGCACGGGCTGGGCAAGTCCCACCGTCTGGCGCGGCACCCCCACGTTGCGGCTGTCGGTGTGCAACTGGCAGACCACTGCCGAGGACGTAGACGCCTGCGCAGCGGCAATCATCACGGCATACACCGACACCACCGAAAGGCCTTTGGTTCCATGACCATTGCTCAACCTCCATCAACTGATCCCATAGTCACCTCGGACCCCGATCTGGGCGCAGTCGTCGCCACGTTATCCTGCGCCTTCGCCGACGATCCGGTCATCAAGTGGGCCATCCCGGAGGATGTCCCGGAGCGGGCGCGTTACCTGGATGCGTTCTTCGACATCACCACACGGCAGCTGCTCGACAACGGGGGTGCCGTCGCGGCGACGGCGTCCTATGACGGCGTGCTCGTCTGGTCGGGGACGGAGGCAACGAGCGAAGAGGACGACATCGCGGTCCTGGCCGAGTTGGAACAGGCATGCGGACCGTGCGGTCCCAAGGTCAGTACGCTCATGCAAACTCTTGATGCGCACCACCCCACTGATCTTCCGCTGCACGTTCACGCGTTGTACGCGGCGATCCGACCGGAAACCCGCGGTAGCGGAGCGCGCGAGATGTTGATCGGAGCCTTCCGTGAACTCCGTGTCACGCATGGTTTCGGGGTGTACGCCGAGGCTTCGTCGCTGCGCAGCCTCCGGCTGTGGGAACGTCTCGGATCGAAGCGAATCGGCGGCGAGATTACACTTCCCGGGGGCCCCAGCCTGTATCCCATCTTTCGGTCCGCGTAGGCAGGGACCCAGATGACCGACAATCACCTCGCACCGCAGGCCCCGCGAACCAAGACCGTGAGCAATGCGTATCTGCACCGGCTGCAGCGTCGGCACTTTCTGCTGTTCGACATCCTCCCGATCGTCGGAACCGTAGCGGCTCTGGCGTTCCTCTTCGTACACCCCCTCGGACTCACCGAGCTCGTCTTGTTCTTCTCGCTCTGGTTACTGACGGGACTGGGAATCACCGTTGGTTACCACCGGCTCTTCACTCATCGCACCTTCAAGGCGAAGCAATCGGTGATCACCGCGCTGGTGATCTTCGGATCCATGGCGGGTCAAGGCGGAGTCGTCTCGTGGGTCGCCCTGCATCGCCGACACCACGAATGCGGTGACCGGGACGGAGACCCCCACTCCCCCAACCTTTATGGTTCCGATGTCAAGGGACGTCTCCGAGGTCTGATGCACTCACACTTCCTGTGGATGCGCCGCCATGAGTATCCGAACGTGGTCCACTACGCGCCGGACCTCATCAAGAATCGTGCCCTTGTCCGCGTCGCGCGCCAGTACTACTACTGGGTTGCCCTGGGTCTCGTCTTGCCCGCCGTGATCGGCGGTGTGGTGTACCAGAGCTGGACCGGGGTGATCAGTGGGCTCCTGTGGGGTGGGTTGGTCCGGATGTTCGTCCTCGAGCACATCGTCTGGGCCATCAACTCCTTCCTGCACATGTTCGGTACACGGCCCTATGCGTCGAGGGAGAACAGCCGCAACGGAGGAGTGTTTGCCCTTGTGACGCTGGGCGAATCCTGGCACAACAACCACCACGCTTTCCCGGAGTCGGCTTCGTTCGGATTGGACTGGTACCGGCTGGACCCGGGTTACTGGCTCATCAGGTTGCTGGCAGCGTGCGGGCTCGTGTGGGATCTCGGCCTACCGTCCGACGAACGTAGGGCAGCAAAACGCATCACGGACAACACCTGTGACACCTCGACGAGTGGAGTGCCGGCATGAGTGACAAGAGTTCGAACACTCGCAGCGACGAAATTGTCAGTTGGTGCCAGGACTACGTCGGCAACATCTTGGGAGTGGCGGGCGACAGAGTGAATCCCGACGCGACCTTCGACCGGCTTGGCATCGACTCGGCCCTGGCGGTGTCTCTACTCATCGATGTCGAAGGACATTTCGGGGTCGAGGTTCCGCCAGAGGCGCTGTTCGACAATCCGACTCTCCGGGCAGTGGCCGGATACGTACACGAGAGGTCCGTGCGACTGTGATCGCTCGGGTCGACGAGATCGCCGGAGAGGAGCGGAAGTCCGCCGCCACGCGCGCCATTCGTCATCACTACGACGTCGGTGACGATTTCTACGGGCTCTGGCTGGATCCGTCGCTGTCGTACTCGTGCGCCATGCCCACCGACGCCGCGGACACACTCGATGTCGCGCAGCAACGCAAACTCCGATTCCACCTCGAGGCGGTGCGGGCCGACACGGCGCGTTCGATCCTCGATGTGGGATGCGGATGGGGCGCGATACTCGAGCAGGCGTCGGTGAAGTACGGCGCGACACGTGCGGTGGGCCTCACGTTGAGTGCGACGCAAACTCGGCACATTCGGGAGCTCGCCTTACGCGGCGTGGAAGTGCGCACCGAGAACTGGATGGACTTCGCGCCGGATGACCGTTTCGGCGGAATCATCTCCATCGGTGCGTTCGAACATTTCGCTCGGCCAGACGACACCCCCGCGGAGAAGATCGGGATATACCGCGAGTTCTTCTCCCGGTGCCGCACCTGGCTCAACAGTGACGGGACGTTGTCGCTGCAGACCATCGCTTACGCGAACATGTCCCGGAGCGACGCCAATTCGTTCATGCAACAGGAGATCTTTCCCGACGCCGACCTCCCGACGTTGACTGAGATAGTCAGCGCGGCCGACGGATTGTTCGAGGTGCAGTCGGTTGCCAACGGCCGACTCGACTACGCCTGGACCTGCGAACAGTGGGCTCAGCGGCTTCGCGCCCGTCGCGAGGAAGCCAACGCCCTCGTCGGTGAGGATGTGGTTGCTCGCTACGAGCGGTACCTGAAGATGTCCGCAATCGGCTTCCGGATGAACAAGATCTGTCTCCTGCGCCTGGTTCTACGGCCTTATGCCGGGGGCCACTTCGGCGGGTTGCCGAGATGACCGGCACCACATCATCGGTAGCTGGCGGAGGTCCGACCTCCGTCACTCCCCCCGGCGCCGTTCGGGACGTAGCACGGTTCAACCCGTTCAGCGCCGCGTTTCGCGACGATCCATATCGTCAGTACCGCACCCTTCAACAGCAAGCGGCACCGCACAGGACCCTGGGTATGTGGGTGCTGACCCGACATGCAGATGTCGAATCGGTGTTGACGGACCGGACGTTCAGCTCAGCGGTGATACCACAATTGGTGAATCGGCAAGCAGATCGTCTGTCGCAGTGCAACGTTGCGCGGATCGAGCGGCTGGGCGAGAAGTCGCTGGTGTTCACCGACAATCCGGACCACGCGCGGATACGCGGCCTGATCAATCAGGCGTTCAGCAGTAAAGCTGTCGCCTCGCTACGGCCGCGAATTGTCGGTGTCGCGCAGAAGTTGTTCGAGCAGACGCGGCACGACGGCATGGACATCATCGGTGACTATGCCGCACCTTTGCCCGTGACCGTGATGTGTGACTGGATGGACGTTCCGGAGAGCATTCGTGCACAGGTCGGGCCGTGGACTCGGGATATCCGGTTCCTGTTGGAACCAGGCCTGATGAGTGCCGCGGTCTTCAGTCGCGTGTGCGACGTGGTGGAGGAGTTCACCACTGCGTTCGACGACCTGGTGGCTCACCGCAAAGCGCACCCCGGCACGGACCTGATCAGCAATCTACTGGCCGCGAAGACCTCAGGGGGCGACGCCTTCGCATCCGAGGAGATCGTCTTTCTGTGCATCATGTGTTTTGTCGCCGGCAACGAGACCACCAAGTCACTGATCGGGAACGCTGTGCTGGCCCTGTTGCAGCACCCCGAGCAACGAAACCTGCTGACGTCGGACCGGTCCCTGGCAACCGCTGCGGTGGCAGAGACCCTCCGCTTTCAGAGCCCGCTACAGATGACCAAACGAGTCGCCACCCGCGGAGTCGAGATCAGCGGGAGCGAGGTGGAAGCCGGCGACCAGATACTGCTCTGTATCGGGGCTGCGAACAGAGACCCCGCTGTGTTCGAGAAGCCAGATGAGTTCGACTTGACCCGCACCGGTCAGCGTCACCTCGCGTTCGGTCACGGCATGCACGGCTGTCTCGGCGGCCTCCTCGCGCGGCTACAGGCAGAGGTTGCGATCGGCGTTCTCTTCGGCGATTCCGGACGGCGCCTGGAACTGGTGACCGAGCACGTCGACTGGCAGACAGACAGTTTGATCGTCCGCGGGCTCTCCCAGCTCCCGGTTCGACTGATCGATGAGGCGGCATGACCACGTCCGTGCTGTTGAGGGGCGCCGACGACTCCCCTGTCCATTTGATATGCGTCCCGCACGCCGGCGGAGGCGCGGCGTCCTTCAATCGATGGCTCGGCCTGTTCCCCACCACCATCGCAGTGGTGCGAACCCAACTCCCTGGCCGAGAGGATCGAGCGTCCGAGCCGCACTTTCGCCGGGTCGGCGAGGCGGTCAGTGCATTGGTCTCCGACATCTGTCTTCTCGACTCACGGTTTGCGCTGTACGGCCACAGCATGGGGGCACTGGTGGCGTTCGAATTGGCGCACGAGCTGTGTGCTGCCGGTGCCGCGCCTGTCCACCTGTTTGTGTCGGGACGTCGTGCACCTCATCGTTCCCCGAGTAGGACACCGATACATGACGCCTCAGAACCGGACTTGATCACAGCGCTGCGCACGATGGGGGGCATGGGTGATATCGAGGCAACGAGCCCCGAGTTCCGCCAGTACGTGCTGGCTCTGATCAGAGCCGACCTGGAACTGTCGGAGAAGTACACGTTCGGGCGCACAACAACACTGCCGTGTCCGATCACGGCCTTCTACGGGACAGGAGATCCGGTGGTTGACCCCGAGGAAGTTCGAGCTTGGGCAGCACACTCACACAATGCATTTCGATCGCATGAGTTCACAGGGGACCACTTTTTCCACCAGCAGCACCGCGACGCCATCGCTGCCCACATGGTCCGCGCGCTCGACAACGTGGTGCCCGCGAAGTGAATGTAGCGCAACGGTCCCTTACCGAATCGCCGACGTTGCCGCAGCTGCTGCGTGAACGTGCAGACTCTGATCCGGACAGGAAAGCGTATGTCTTCCTTGATGATTCGGGTGTCGAGACGGTGACGCTGACCTACGGGGCACTGTACCGGCAGGCCACGGAGGTGGCGTGGCGACTGCTGTCGTGCTGCCGACCCGGCGATCGCGCGGTTCTGGTGTTCCCTCAGGGTCCGGACTTCATCGTCGCCTACTTCGGGTGCCTGTACGCAGGAGTTGTCGCTGTGCCGGTTGTTCCGCCGGGAGCACACGGGCAGCGGACCACCACAGCGAACATCGTGCGGGACTGTGAACCCACGACTGTCCTCACCGTGAGCTCGATGCTGGAGCCGGCGCGGGCGCTGCCGGCGCTGATGGTGCAGGCGATCAGCTGGATCGTCGTCGACCAGATGCAACCTACAGGCATCGACTTCACCGACCAGATGGATGCCGAACTGGAGGCGCGGCGCCCCGCGATCGGCGACATCGCCTTTCTGCAGTACACCTCTGGCTCGACCTCAGACCCCAAAGGGGTGATGGTCACGCACGGCAATCTTGTCGCCAATCAACGGATGATCCAGGCGGCGTTCGGTCATGACGATCAGTCGACCGTGGTGGGGTGGGCGCCCTTCTTTCACGACCAGGGGCTGATCGGCAATGTCTTGCAGCCGCTCTACGTCGGCGCCACCAGCGTCCTGATGTCACCGTCCGCGTTCATCCGACGGCCACTGATGTGGCTGTCGGCGATCTCGCGTTATCGCGCGCACACGAGTGGAGGCCCGAACTTCGCCTTCGATCTGTGTGTTGCGCGGGCTACGGACGCCGTGGTCGCCGGACTCGACCTGAGCCACTGGAAAGTTGCCTTCAACGGAGCCGAGCCGATCCGCGACGACACCGTGCGACGATTCGCCGAACGATTCGAACCCGCGGGGTTCACCGAAGCCGCGTTCATGCCTTGTTACGGCCTGGCCGAGGCGACGCTTCTGGTGACGGCAGCGAGAAAGGGCAGGGGCTCTTGCCACATCGTGGTCGATCCCGCGGAGCGCAGTCGTAAACGCCTTGTGCCGGAGACGAATCACAGTCCCGAGCCATCGTCGCCCACCCTCGTCGGATCGGGAACGGTCTTGCTCCGAGAGGATGTTCGCATCATCGATCCAGATACCCGACGGCCGTGCCGCGCCGATCAGATCGGTGAGATCTGGGTTGCCGGAGACCATGTGGCACAGGGATACTGGCGTCGACCAGACGAGTCGGCGGCGACCTTTGCTGCCCACATCGACGGCTCGCCCGCTTCGAGGTACTTACGCACCGGCGATCTCGGCGCATTCATCGACGATGAACTCTTCGTTGTGGGACGCCTCAAAGACATGGTGATCATCCGCGGGACGAACTACTACCCTCACGACATCGAGCACACAGTACAGTCGGCACATCCGTCGGTCCGGCCTGGTGGTTGCGCTGCGTTCTCCACGGTACGAGACAGTGTGGAGAGCCTGGTGGTGGTAGCGGAGATCAGAGGTGAAGACCCGCTGCCCGAGTCGCGGTGTCACGACATCTCGTTCGCAATTCGAAGCGCGGTCACGCGCGAACACCAGGTGACCGTCAGCGATGTGCTCTTGGTGACGCCGGGACAACTCCACAAGACCACCAGCGGGAAGATCATGCGAGCCTCAGCTCGACGTCGCTACCTCGCAGGTGATTTCGAATGTGTACGGCCACAGACCTCAACACCCGATCCGCAGCGCATCGACTCGGACTCAGTAGTCCCAGAAAAGGACGGTAGAGATGGAAGCTCCAAACCCTGATTTCGAGCAGGCGGTGAGGGACGTCGTCCTCAGCATGCCCGCGGCCAAACATCTGGGTTTCGATTTCACCCGCATCGAACCCGGGGATGTCGAACTCGTGGCGCCCTACCGCCAGGAGCTGACCCAACACAACGGATTCTTTCAGGGTGGCGTCATCGGCTCACTGGCAGACTTCGCCGGCGGTTCGGCCGCCGGAACTCTGCTTGCACCCGGCTGGATCAACATGACGGTCGACTACACGATCAAGATCTTGGCACCGGCAAAAGGCGACAAACTGGTGGTCCATGGTCGAGTACTCAAGGCAGGCAGCACCATCACGGTGGCTGCCGCAGACGTGTTCACTTCAACCGCAGTCGGTGACACGTTATGTGCCACCGGGCTGGTGACCATGCGCAACATCCGACTGATGAAAAACTGACGCGAGCAATCTAGCTGTCGTCCTCGGGTTGATCACTGGGTTCGGGGCACCTCGGCGAGGAAGTCCGCAAGATGAGCTGAAATCGCCGCCGGCTGTTCCACGGTGCTGCTGTGACCGCAGTTGTCGATCACCTGCAGTCGGGCCGTCGGTATCGACGATGCGATGTGTTCGGACTCCGACGGTGGCGTGGCGGCGTCATCCGCACCGACGAGTACAAGCGTCGGTACGGCGATCGCGCCGATCTCGTGATCTACCGAGGCGCGTTCGGCAACCCCGTACACCGCCTTGCGCACGCTACTGCGTTTCCGTTGTCCCACCGCTTGTCGCCAGCGATCGAGCGATGCTTTGTTCCGCGGATCTCGGCGATACGACGGGCCGAACATGTGAGGCGCGACCATCGATGCGATCGGTCCGAATCCGATCAATTGCTGCGTCCACGCCAGTCGTTTGTACTCCCGGACTGTGCCGGGCGTTTCGGCGCGGGCGCTGGTGTCCAGCAGAGTGAGGGACAGAAGCATCTCGCCGTGGCGGGCGCCGAGGCGCAAACCGACAAATCCCCCCATCGAGAGCCCCACCCAGTGCACGGGCCCGATGTCGAGAGCCCGGAGCAGGCCCAGCGCATCCCTGGTGAGGGTTTCGATGTCGTACCCGTCGACTGTCGGGGGCGAAATTCCTTGCCCCCGCCAATCGAAGGCAACACACCTGTAGCGTCCCCGCAGCACCTCGACCTGCGCCTCGAACATCGTGCTGTCGAACAACAATCCGTGCGCAAACACGACTGTCTGCGCGCCGGGCACGCCCGCCGGCGCACCCGTGTCGTGGTACCCGATGGTTGTACCGCCCACCACCACCTCGGACATGGCTACTCCCTCGTCGAATGTGACTACAGGGACGGCCAGTAGGTCGCACACTGCGGCGGGAAGTGCACACCCGCACCGCGCAGGATGCTCACCCGGGTGTGGAATGCGGCACCGGTCATGACGTGATGCGCGATGTCCGCGGCGCGACGGTTGCGGGCGGACGCCAGATGCGTTCCGGCCGCCCAGGAATTGAACGCTCCCATGGCCGGGCCGCACCACACTTGGTAGTCCGCTGTTCGGGTCTCGTCCCCACCGATGCTCCATCCTGACGAGAGGCCGAGGTACCACCGGAACACCAGCGCCATCCGGCGACGCGGGTTGTTCTGGGCAGCCGCGATCTGGTTCGGGTCACGTTCGGTGAAGTAACGCACGCACTCGTCCCAGACCGATTCCAGCGGCCGGCGGAAGATGTCGCGTTCGAGCCCGTCGCGCACCTTCTGCGGGATCGCGTCGATCGAGTCGTAAGCGCGGTACGCGTCGTACAGCTGAGCGGCGCGGCCGGCGAACATGGTTCCTCGCCGCAGTACCTGCACCTGCACGCCCATCTCGAACATGTCCGAGGACGGGGCCATCACGCAATCGGCTGAACCCGCGGTTGCCAGAAGCTCTTTCGTGGCCGCGGAGGTACCCGCCTCCACGCTTGCCTGATTGATCGACCCGGTCACGACGTACGCCGCTCCAAGTCCGAAAGCCGCCGCGGCGGCCGCAGGCGTCCCGATGCCGCCCGCCGCCCCGATTCGAACATTCGCGGCGAGAGGCGATTCCCCGGCGATGCGGTCGCGCAACGCGATGATCTCAGGTAATGCCACCAGCAACGGCCGGCGATCGGTGTGACCACCCGAGTCCGCCTCGACGGTGACGTCATCGGCCATCGGTACCGTTGCGGCCAGGTGGGCCGACTCCGCGGTGATGTCACCCGATTCCATGAGCTGGCGCAGCAACGCGGCGGGCGCCGGCCGCAAGAAGGCCTCCGCCACCTCGAGCCGGGACACCTTCGCCACCACCCTGTGCCCCCGGACGATTTCCCCGTCGGGAGCGGATCTGAGCCCGAGAACTCGATAGCGGACCAGTTCCGCCGTCATGGACATGAACGCGGACGCCTCGACGCAGGTCACCCGATGGCGCAGGCACGCATCCACGATGGCGCGTTCGAGTGCGGGTTCGCTCGGACTGTGGATGACGTTGCAGGCAAACGGGGTATCGCGCAGTGTTGCTGTCAGCTCGGCCAGCGCCGCATCGACCTTCGCCGGTACGACGCCTGCAGCGCCGTAGGAGGCAAGGTATCCGGCTTTGGCAAGCGCGCTGACCAGATCGGGCGATGCGATTCCATTGGCCATCGCGCCGGCCATGTATCCGTATCGCACACCGTGAAAATGCTGGAAGGATCGATCGCCGAGACGGTCAGGCGTCAACGGCCCGACGGCAGCGAGCACTTCTGACCGAGCAGCGACTGCCTCGTCGGACGTCACCCGGATGTCTTCTCTGTCCCGGATCACCCAGCACGGTCGCGAGAGGTCTGACAATGCCGCTGTCGTCTGGGCGATCTCATCGGTCCCGGATGTTGTGGACGGCGCAACCATGTCAGATCCCTTCTCTGAGTTCAACCGAAATGTCGATGAGTTCGTAGATGCGCAAACCCGGTTTCCACAGCGACGCGTCTGCGACGACAACAACCGAGCCGGGCTGAGGGCGAATGTCTTTCACGTGGACCTCCAGCTCACAATGACCGTCGTCTGGGACGAACTGGCCGCGGTACTTCCAGTTGAAGGGCACGTTCACGGGAATGTGGAACTGGGGGTCACGCCATTGCCGGTGCATCCCGGCATCCACCATCCACTCTTGGATGCACTGAATCACCGACTCGACGCCGAGTGAACCCGGTATCACCGGGTCGAGGTAGAAATGGCAGTCGAAGAACCACTCGTCTGCCTCGATGTCGCGGGTCATGTGCAGATACCCCTTGCCGTACTGGCCACCCCCGTCGACCACATCGACTCCGTCGACCAGAGCCAACGCCCCCATGGAGCACAGCGGTTCGCGTCGGTCCCGACGTGCCGCCACATCTATGGTGCGTACCTGTGGTGCCGAGTCCAATGTCTCGAGCCAGTTCGGTCGATGGCGTCCTGCGTCGAGCCCGGTTTGATTGTCCAGGGCCGAATCGCTGAAGTACCCGAACATGGTCGTGCCGCTGTAGAACTCATCTCCGTCCATCCGAAGGGAGTAGTCGAAACTCTGCAGCGATGACCCAGGCATGAGCGTCGTCGACACGAGCGTCGAGCTCTGGTCGACCGTCTTTCCCCGGAGGTCCAGTCTGCGACTGACGGTGGCGGTTCCGCCGAGGTTTCGAAGTCGCAAGGTCTCAGTGGACCCGAGCGTGGGGCCGAGGTAGTAGCCCATCAGCAGAGCGGCCTGCAACGATGTCTCCATGTAGACGAAGTGCGGCACGGATCCGTTTGCAGTGTCCTCCAGGTACCACGCGTCGGCAGGCACGTCGTATTCGGTGCGATAGTCCGCACCGGCGTCCCAATTGCCTCGTGTGCCGGAGAACTCTGTGACCCGGTCAACCAGCAACAGCCCTCCGGTGGGCAGCCGAGTGGCCCGGTTGCCGGTGTAGCGCGAGAACTCGGGTCCGAACGCGATCCCCTGATCACCGCGGGCCAGATGCGCCATGTGGAACTCGCTCAACAGTGCCTGCCGGCCGGTTGTCGCCACGCGTCCGGTCCAGCCCTGCAGGTGACCGTTGGTACCGGGGCCCAATGCGACACCATCGCGAGGTATGAAGTCAACGGTGACATCGAAGCCGTTGTCCCGGGACGGCTCTGACCCAGAGATACTCACGCGCGCCCGTAGATGCGGAATCGGGACGAGATCGATCTCCACCACGCGCAATGACAATCGTTGTGAGGAAGGTGGATTCGGTGCAGTGCCGTGTGCCTGCGATTCGGCCACACAATCGGACATGCACAGATGCAGGCCAACGAACACACCGAAAACCTCGGCCGCGGACCGTGCGGCCGCAACGGGGTCACCGTTGTACCTCACTGTGAGGCCGCCGAAGTCGGCCCCGCGTGCCGACGACTCGAGACCTTCGATGCTCTGTACCTGTCCGTGGGACGCGACTGTCAACATGCTGTTCGCGGCGATGGTTCGGCCTGTTGCATGATCGGTGGCGGTTTGGCAGTGCGTCGGACCGAACACCTGCTCGATCCCGCCGCGGGTGAGTACATCGATGTCTTCAGAGGACAGCTCCCGTTTGGCGGATCGGGCCAGAGGTCGAAAACAACGCACAGCAGCGAGTTCGGCAGCGCGAGTGGTGGAGAACGTTTCTACGGTCTCGGGCCACCTCTTTTCACCCAGTTGTTTCGGTGCCGGGTTGAGGCCATCGTGCAGTGTCGCCCGTGCGACAGCCGACGCGGCAGCAATGGTGGCCTGGTGAGCACGGACAACGCTGTCTCGGACTGCGGCCAGCGGTGCCATCGTCCCCACCGGCACAGTTTCTCGCGGTGCGAGCAATTCGCGGGTCCGGTTGCCGGCGGATCTCGGCACGGCCTCCACCACGTCCGCGGGTCGGGCAGGTACGGGATTGAACACAATGCCGTCAAAGCGGATGTGTGCCATGTATCTTCCTGTCTTCGATGCGTGGTTCCGGGTGGTCAGTTCCACTGCCGGGCCGACTCAAGAAACATTGCTGAAAGGTCAGGCGCGGTGACCACCGAAACGTCGTTCCAGCGTTGCAAGACTGTGTTGTCTTGCGCGATCGCCACCGCATCAACAGTGGCCGACAACGCATCGCGCCTGAGATTGTCGGCGACGACGGTGAATGCCTCGCCGGTCGGCAGTTGGTGGTAGAAGTCAATGGAACCCACGCCCATCGGCAGGCACGCCGCTCCCAGCGCGCTGTGTGCGAGTACCGGTGGCACCTGCAGGATCAGGTCGGCTTGCACCGGATTGTGCAACATTCCCTGGTACGCTCCAAGCGCTACAACCGCTTCGGGTAGCGAGGCGGTGACCACCAATCGCGATTCGGACAACTCCAAGACCTCCGCGAGCCCACGAAGGGCCGGTCCGTGGAACTGCTGTCCCTCGTCGTAGATGAACTGAGCGTCCTTCCCGACGTGGCCCCAGTCGGGATCGACTGTGGTCATCGGCGGCTCGTTGTCGGCCAACAGGAGTTGAGCGACGTAATGAGGGATGAGGCGTTCGCCATCAACACTCGTGACCCGGACCGACAACGTGGTCGCGTCGCGCGTCGGCTCGGCATGTACCAGCAGCTGCGGGACCGTCGAACCCGACGGAAAGGAGACGCCATTGAGTACACGGAAGTCTCTGACCCCTCGGACGCATCGACCCGGCAACGCTCTCTCCGCCACGTTGATCATCGCGCCGAGTGCGAAAGTGGCAGGGAGTACCACCTTCTCGCCGATCCGGTGCGCCTCGATGATCGGGTGGCGCGCCAGATCCTCGATGACGCGGCGTGCGGTGAAGGCAACCGGATCCGGGGCGGATCCGGAAGCCAACGGACGCGTCGGCCCGATCAAGACCACTACATCGTCCCTGCGTTCTACCGAGAACTGCTCTGCGAAAGCCACTGCGCCTGCCCGTGGGTGGAGTAATTCGACCCCGTTGTCGCGGAAGTGCGCCCGTAACACGTCATCGACCATGCCGGCGTCCCACGCTCCCCAATCGATCGCGGTGACGTGACGTTCCGGGTGCCGACGCTTCGTGGCAACCGCGAATCGTCCAAGGGCTTCGTTGGCGGTGGCGTAATCACTCTGGCCCCGATTGCCGAAGAGCCCGGCCACGGACGTGAACAACACCAGGTGTTCGACGGGCGAGTCGTCGGCGGCTGAGTCCAAAGAGTCCATCAGTGCGTCGATCCCACGCAGTTTCGGAGTGAGGACCCGCGCGATCTCTGAATCTTCTTTCGACGCGATCAGTGAGTCGGCAAGGACGCCCGCACCGTGAATGATGCCCGTGACCGACTGCCTGTAGGGCGCAAGCGCAGTGCGCAGTGCGTCGGCGTCGGTCACATCGACGCTCAGGTATTGCCCACGTTCTCCCAGCGCGTTCAGAGTTTCGCGGATCTCGCGTCCCGCCCGTACGCCAGCGCAGCGAGAGTTGATGTCGCGGGGCGTCAGTCCACTTCCGGCCAACGCCCTGATCGCCGCACCTTGTAACGAGGCGTCGTCGACTCCTTGTGCCCAATCTGGGTCCGGTGAAGGATCGGTGCGCCCCAGAAGGATGAAGCGAGCTTCAGTGCGGGCGGCCAGTTCACGAACACAGAGGGCGGTCACGCCACGGGCTCCGCCGGACACCACCAGAAGATCGTTCGCGCCTACCGACATGTCGTGGAGCGGGTCCTCACCGACCGCAGACAACTCTGTGGCCGGGGCCCCGTGCCCGCTGGGAACCAGGGTGTGCCGCTCCCCCAGCTCACCGACACCCACCTCGAGGGTGTCGACCGCCGAATCGTGTGACTCGTCGATGATCGTCCGGGCGAACTGGTCCGGATCTACCAGTGGATTGACATCCACTGCGCGGCAGAACAGCTCGGGGCGTTCCGCTGCCAGTGTCTTCACTGCACCACCGATGCCGGCGGCCATTGCCGCCACCGGGTCGACATCGAGGTCGCCGAAGCCGAGGGCACCGTCGACGGTGGTGACTGCCAGCAACGCGGCGCGCCCGCCCGTCGGGATCAGTGCTTTGGAGGCTGCCTTGATGGCGAGGATCGAGTCGGAGAGGACTTGTTGAGCCTCCGAGATCGTTGTCGGCTCACCCAGGATCACCACGCAGAGGTCAGCCTGCGAGTCCGTCGGCTGATCCGTTGCAGTCTCGGACGAACCGGTGGTGCCGGAGTGCGCTTGTGAGCCCGTCACCCGCCAGCGCTGTGCTCGCAGTGCTTCGGACAGCGCGTCGACGAGCCGGGAGCTGACGTTCCCGACGATGAGCAGGGATGCGGTCGGATCAGTGGTGAATACGTCGACAGCGCGGTCGATCCGAGGCAGGGCCACGAGTTCGACCGGTGTTCGTTCGGCCGATGGAAGTTCGTCGGTCGAATCAGTCTGCTCTGAGGTCAGGGCGTGATCAGTGAGCCGCGGCGCCACCGCGGCCGGCGCTTTTGGGTAAGCATCACTCCCCTCGGAGATGACCTCGACGATTTGGTCGATCGTTCGAAGCTCACCGAGTTGCTCGGGGCCCAGACTCGGGAGGTGCGGGAACCGCTCCTGTACCGCTCCGAGCACCTGAACCCGTTTGATCGAGTCGACGCCCAGGTCGGACTCCAGATCCATCGTGCTGCCGATCATCTCGACCGGATACCCGGTCTTTTCGGCGATGACCTCCCGAAGGGCGGTGTGGAGATCGTCGGCAGCAGCCTCGTGTCCGTCCACTGCCGGCACGCTTGGGGCCGCGGAAGGCTCGGCGGCCGGCTCCGACAGATCTGAACCGGGTATCGAGGGCTCGGCCGGAGGCGTCGAGGTGGTGCTGACCGGTGCGGCATTGTCCTGACGAGCAGTGTGCGCGGCCGGGGCGTTCGACGTCTGATCGGACCGTGCCGACTCCGTGTCAACTGGTGCGGAGATGGCGGGCACCGGCGACGACTGAACGGTGACGGACCGCCGAGCGCGGGCCGGGACCGCAGTTGTCTCGGGCGACAGCCCTGCTTCGAGTTCGGCGAGCCCGACCAACACGTGTGCTGCTTGGGAATGGCTGTCGCTCAACGCCACCGACTGATTGCTGACCGCTTCGATCGCCCGGATCGATCCGTCGTCGAGGTTGCCGCGACGCAGCGCGTCAGCGAGGTCGCGAGCGATTCCGAGTTGGGCCCCCAGGAACTCGCGGTGGGTGTCGAGGTGCTGGTTCAATGCCGAGTTCAGGTGACCGTCATTCGGGTCCCCGGCGCGGGAAAGGTGTTGTGTCACTGTGAACTCCTCAGGACGTTCTGCGGGTGTGTGTGGTGTGGTCGTCGGATGTTCGTCGGCACCGAGCGGATTGGGCTGGACCGGATCGGGTCGAACGGGATCATCGATGTCGTCGGCGCCGACCGTGTTGATCCGATAGCCGTTGGCCAGTACGTCGGCGTACGCCTTACGACGGGTTTCCGGAACGTATTCCGGTGCTGAGATGGTGACCGCCATCGCCGACGTGCGCGGTGGGGCCGGCGGGTCGGCCTGATACCGATTGATGCCGGACAACGGCATCCCCAACACCGCCAGAGCGACCGCGGCCCGTTTGAGCCCGAGGTCTCCGTCTCCCATCGGTCCGATGTCGGTGGGAATCGCGATGACCTGATCACCCAGCGTGCGCCGAACCAGAGACGTGAGCACCTGTTTGGGTCCGAACTCGACGAAGGCCGTGCAGCCCGCGTCGCGCATTCCTCGGAGCACCGCCACGAACTCGACCGGGTGCATCAATTGGTCGACGAGGATGTCGGCGTTGCCTGCAGCATCGGGTCCGTAGACACGTTCGGGATCGTTTCCGTACACCGCGCCCTGGGGGGCACCAATGGTGACCGAGTCCACCGCCTCGCGGAACGTGCCGGTGGCGTGTGCGACGTACGGCGTATGGAACGCTGCCGACACCGGCAATGTCCTTGTGTTCCAGCCGAGCTCAGCGCATTGTTCGGCGAAATCCGCCACGGCGTCATTGCCACCACCGACCACCACTTGGTCAGGGGCGTTGTGATTGCACACGTAAACGTCGTCGGTGCGGTCGACCAGCTCGTCGACGTCGGAGCGCGAAGCGCGAACGGCCAGCATCGCTCCCCGGTCTGAGCCCGATTCTTTGGCCATCGCGGCGCCGCGAGCGCGCGCCAGCCGGAAGTAGTCCCCGGTCTCCAGTGCGCCGGACGCCCAGAGCGCGCCGAGCTCCCCGAAACTGTGTCCGCCGAACGCTTCGGCGGCGAAGCCCAGTTCTGACAGGAATCTGTACTGACCGACCGATACCGCACCGATCGCCGGTTGCGCATGCTCGGTGAGCTTGAGGAGCTCCTCCTGCTCGGCCCGTTCATCGTCGTCGAAGGCCGGAGGCGGGAACACGATGGAGCCGAGTCGGCGCTCCACACCTTCGAAAGCGGCGTTGGCGTCATCAAAGGCCCCTGCCACCGGCGGTAGGTTCATGGCCGAGGAGGCCGCCATGTTGACGTACTGGCTGCCCTGCCCAGAGAACAGTGCGCCCACCTTGAGGTCGGCCTGCGCCTGTCGGCGAAAGTATATGCCCTCTGGGTGATTCCAGGCCGGTGAGTCAGCGTCGCGCGCCAATGTCTCCAACGCGACCTCGATGAGCCGGCTGCGCTGCTCCTCGTCGACCCACACGAAGCCGATTCTGGCGTCGGTTGCCGGGATGGCGCCCCCATCGACCGGCGAACCGCTCTGGAGTTCCTCGATGAGCGCCGGCACATCCTGCGCGTGCCAGAGCGAAGCCGTCGGCGTCTGGTGCCAGGTCCGCACCCCGCTTCGGTCCGTATCGACTTCCTCGAGAACCATGTGAAAGTTCGTGCCGCCGAATCCCATTGCCGAGACCGCCGCCCTACGCACCGGGCGATGTGGATCGAGCACCCATGGACGGGTGAGACTGTTGACGTAGTAAGGCGCGCCATCTGTGATGACCGGGTTGGGACGACTCACGTTGATGGTGCCCGGCAGGATCTTGTGATGCAGACCCAGTGCCAGTTTGATCAGGCTGGCTGTACCGGCTGCGCCCTTGGTGTGCCCGATCTGCGATTTGACACTACCGAGCGCAGCAAACGCCTCCTCATCGGTGTTGGCACGCAGCATCTTTCCGAGTGCTGTGAGTTCGGTCTTGTCGCCGACTGCTGTACCGGTGGCGTGTGCCTCGAACAGTTCGACCGACGAAGGCTCGCAGCGGGCATCGTCGTACGCACGTTGGAGCGCCACTCGCTGGCCATCGGCGTGGGGAGCGTAGATGCTGTTGGATCGTCCGTCACTCGATGACCCGATTCCCTTGATGACCGCATAGACCTTGTTGCCGTCCCGACGTGCGTCCGACAGTCGACGCAGGGCAAGCATGCAGATGCCTTCACCGAGCAGCGTGCCGTCGGCGTTGTCGGAGAAGGGGCTGATCTGCCCGGTAGGCGACAGCGCGCCCACCTTGGAGAAACAGAGGTAGATGAAGATCGAATTCTCGGTGTCGACACCACCGGTGATCATCGTGTCTGCTCGGCCGTCGACCAGCTCCGCGATCGCGGTACGAATGGCTGCGAGCGAGGCGGCGCAGGCGGCATCGACGGTGCAGTTCATACCGCCGAGTCCGAACCTGTTCGCGATCCGCCCTGCGACGACGTTGGCGAGGAGGCCGGGAAACGAGTTCTCCTCCCACGGTGCGAAGGCGGCCACGTACTTTTCGGCAACGGCCTCGGTGTCGGCCTCGCTGAGGCCACAGCTACGAGCGGCCGCCTTGAGGACCGGTGTCGACAGCCGGGCGGCAAGAGGGTGCATCAGCGGTACCGGACCGGTGGTACCGATGACGACGCCGGTGCGGGAAGGGTCGTACCAGGAGGAATCCTGGGCGCCGGCGTCGCCGAGGAGGTCACGGACAACACCGAGACTCAGAGTCTGCATGGTGCTGGTCACCTCGAGCTGATTCGGTGGCATACCGAACTCGACGGGATCGAACTCGACGTCCGGGATGAACGCACCCCGATTGGAATAGGTCTTGTCGGGCGCAGTCCTGTCGGCGTCGTAGTAGTCCTCCAGGTCCCATCGCGACTGCGGCACCTCGGTGGTGCAGTCCGTCCCGTCGACGATGTTCTGCCAGTAGTCTCGGATGTTCTTGGCGCCGGGTAGCAGTGCTGACATGCCGACGATCGCGATCGGGGTGTCGGCCAGCCGCCGGTTCACATATTCGGTGTCGGGTACATCGGACGGCGGCGAATCGTTTCTGGGATTGCTCGATTCGGGGCCGTGGCCCGCCGTGTCGTGGGGTGATGCGAGTGTCACGTCTGTCTCCACTGGAGTTGGTGGTGCGAGGATCGATCGGGTCAGGCCGCGAGGTCCGTGTCCGCACGCCGTGCGATGGTTGCCGCGATGGATTGCGCAAAAGTGCTGTGTCCCAGCGCATTGGGGTGCAATCCGTCTGCCGACCAGAGGTCACTGCGCGCCCACTGCCGGTCGGCAGCGATGTCAAGCAGTACTGTTCCGGTCCGGTCGCACACGTCGGCCAGTACGGTGTTCGCGTACTGGAAGCGTTCGCGGAGCAGGTCGGCGAACGATGCGGGAACCGGCAGACGAGCCGGGATATCGGGGTAGGTGGCCGTGAACACGGTCGGTGATACAGCGCTCAATGTCTCGAAGATGGTGTTCACGTTGTCGCTGAATCGATTTCGATCGAAGTCGCTGACAAGATCGTTGACACCCACGATGACTCCGGTCAATGGTGCCCGCGCACTGAGTGCCCGATCGAGTTGGTCGCTGACCACAACGGTGGTGGTGGCGCCGTGCGCGCCAAGGTTGCAGACCTTGGCCGAGCGGAGGCCGAGTTGGCCGGCAAGTCGCGGAACCCATCCGCGGAAGCCGCCACCGGCATTCTCATCACCCCGGCCTTCGACGAAACTGTCGCCGATGGCACATAGCCCGTAGCCGCTCATGCCTGGACCAGGTGCCGATCGCCGACCGGCAGATCGACGGTCGCGTACAACTCTGCGAGATTGTCAGGCGCGAAGAACTCTTCACCCGGGTATCCACCGGCAATGAGACCGAAGAACTTCGTCGTGTAGTCAGGGCTCTTGCTCGCAGCCCGGAAGACCGAGTCGTAGTACGGGGTCAAGGAGAGCTCCGAGATGCTCTTGGTGAGTTCGTACGTTCCGGCACTCTGGGCGTCCCGGTCGGCTTGGTAGGAGGCGAGGGCGTCGTACAACGGGCGCTGGCCGCCCAGGCCTTCCACCAGGCGATGCGCGAGCATCTCGCCGTACTTGAAGGCGTCGGTGATACCCCAGCCCGTGAACGGGTCCTTGTGATAGCCGGCGTCGCCCACCAAGGCCCACCCCGGACCGAAGGAGGTGCGGCGGTAGTTGTCCGGGTAGGTCATCGGTCGCAACCGCTCCACCCGGGTGCCGTTGTCGCGGAGGCTCTCTCCGTATTTCGGATCGATGGCGTCCACGATCTCCTGGATGTTCGCGTCGGGGTCCTTACGGAACTCCTTGAGACGGTCGCGCTTGCGCATCACGGCAACAAGGTAGAGATCGTCATTCGTCGGCCATGCGGCGAACTGCTGTTCCCCGAAACCGGTGCGATGTTGCATACCCCAGTCGAGCCCGGAGTAGTACGAGTAGTAGACGAAGCACGCGCCGGCCGATTGGTCGTACTTCTGGGCGTCGACACGCTTGGCCACGGTGGAGTTCGCGCCGTCGGCTCCGACCACGAACGCGGCTCTGAACTCTTCGGTGGATCCACCGGCGCGGCTGCCGCGGATACCCACCACCTGATCACCTTCGAAGATCAGATCGCGCACGGTGAATCCCTCGATCATCTCGGCGCCGGCTTCGCGCGCGGCGTCGACGAGAATGGAGTCGAGCACAGTCCGGCGAGGGCAGTACACGGCGTCGATTCCGTCGATCGGGTCTGCCATTCCGCTCAGTGCGATGTCGGTGTAAGAGAAGTTCAGGTGCCGAATGGGCGGGCAGCCGCTGGCGATCACCCGGTCGAGCAATCCCCAATCCTGCAGTCGGGACAGCCCGGCCTGGTGGATGTAATGGGTGGAGACCGTGTCGCTCGGGAATGTTGCCCCGTCGACCGCGAGTACCTTGAGCCCACTGCGTGCCAACAGCATTGCCACCGACGATCCCGAAACCCGGGTGCCGACCACGATTACGTCGTACATGCGATTCTCCCTGCGATCAGTGCGATCTGATGTGTGATGACTTCAGTCTTCTGCGGAACGGATGAGGGCTCCAGGCCGTCATGCGTAGTCTCATCGGTCTATCGACGTAAGCTATTGCCAGCTAACAGGTTTCAGAATTCATCCGGCGTTCATGCTGCTACGAACTGGTTACACCCGGATTGCGTACAGCTCATCGACAAGATGCCGATGTGTGTCGATGATGTTGGTGCGCCTGAGTTTCAGCGATGAGGTCAGGAGGCCTTCTTGCACCGTGAAGTCACCTTCGACGATTCGGAACTCGCGAATGGACTCGGCACGCGACACCAGGCTGTTGGCATCGTCGATCGCCTGCTGCACAGCGTGGGTCAACCGTGTATCCCTGAGGTCGCCGGTGGCGTCCGTCGTTTCTTTTCGCCATCGCGCGTACTGGGCCTGATCCAGCGTCACCAGTGCGGTGACAAATGGTCGGCCGTCGCCGATGACGATGCAATTGCTCACCAACGGGTGCAGGCGGATCCTGTCCTCGAGTGGCGTGGGGGCGACGTTCTTTCCCCCGCTGGTCACCAGGATCTCCTTCTTGCGGCCCGTGATGACGAGATACCCGTCGGCGTCCAGCTCGCCGATGTCGCCGGTGTGGAGCCATCCCTCCGCGTCCACGGCGGTCTTGTCCGCGGCGGCGCCCCAGTACCCACGGCTGACGTTGGCTCCTCCCACCAGCACTTCGCCGTCGTCGGCGATCGCGACCGTCGTCCCTGGAATCGGGCGTCCCACAGTGCCGACCCGGTTGGTCGCGGGCTCGTTGACCGTCACTGCGGTGGCGGTCTCTGTCATGCCGTAGCAGTTGAGTAGTCGCACACCGAACCCCGCATAGAACGCAACTGTCGTCGCATCGAGCGATGCACCACCTGAGATGACGTTGGTCAGGCGACCGCCGAGCAATCCGGCAACGGGTTCGGCGGCTTCGAGTTCGGTCGACGTCAACGCCGTGTGACCACGCGCGATCGCTCCGGCCTCGTCTGCCGGGGTGAGGCCTTGCCGGGCGATCTTGCGGATCTTCTCCAGTGCGTACGGCACCAGGGCGAGAAAGCTCGGTGAAATCGCCGGGAGTTGCGGGATCAGCTCAGGGATGCTGCTGATGAAGTGGGTCTTGGTGCCGCCCAGCAAACCGGCGAACAAGATCGTCTGACCGAACACGTGCGACAGGGGCAGAGCCAGAGCTGTCACCGCGGTTGGATCGACGAACATGTCACCGGTCCTCAGCACGGTGTTCGACGCGGCTGCGAACATGTTGCGGTGGGAGATGACACATCCCTTTGCGGGACCCGTTGTGCCGCTCGTGTATACGATCATCGCGACGTCATCGGCCACACACGCTGCCAAGGTGTCCTCGATGTCGAGTGCGGACGCCGACGCGTCGATCAGATCGTCGAAGGTGATCGACGGTACTCCCCCTTCGACGAGTCGATCGCTGTCCGTGACGGTGTCGGCAATGCCCAGTACCGCCCCTGAATCGGCCAGAATGTGCGCGATCTGCTGGGCGGACGAGGTCGGGTACACCGGAACCACCACGGCTCCGAGCGCGAGAACAGCAAGGTCGGTCAGCACCCAGTCGAGGCTGGTTGTCGACAGGATCGCGACCCGATCACCCCGGCGCACACCACGCTGGGACAAGATCCCCGCACGCTGGCGAACCTCGTCGTCGGCCTGCGCGCCGGACAGCGCGGTTCCATCCGCACCCGAGACAAGTATTTGTCGTAAAGAATTGCTTCCGAACACCTTTCGAACCCGGTCGTACAGGTTCTCGTCGGCCAGGAGGTCAAGGCCGGTACCGCCGTGCGATATCTGCTTCATGAGAACAATGGTTGTTCGTGGCCTTCCGGCAGGGCAGTACGGGCGTCACTTTCCGACCGTGCCAGAGGTTTTGCCTATGGCAGTCAGTGAACGACAGCAATCCGGTGGCCCGGGCCGGCCGGAGATTGTGCCGGAACCCGCGACGACGACGTCCTGGACAACACGTTCTGCGACTTCGCATCTGGAGGATTGTTCTGTGACTGAGCTGCCAACGTACCGGCGCGCCTGGCTGTTTCGTCTTCGTCACATATCTCGTCGACGCATTCGACGAAGGCATCCACCGCGCTGTTCACCGTGGAAGCCGACCACACCATGTACAGGTCGATGGTGGGAATCGGGTCGATGAGTTTGACCGCCACGGAGGACGCACCCGCGGTGCCCATACCCACTGCCGCCGCCCGCGACAGCGATGCGAATGCGACATACGGTTTCACCGCAACCATGTGCGCTGTCCCACTCGGGTCGTCCGAGGTCTGCGCGATCGTCAGGGAGACCCCTGCCTCGGTCGCTGCCGCGACGATCACGTCATACATCGCGGGGCACTGTTCGCGAGCGAACAGCACGCACCGTTCGGCGGCCAGCTCCGCGCATTGCACGCTCGACCGGCCGGCCCACGGATGCGAGCGACCGACCACGGCCACGATGGGAACCTTGGACAACAGCAACCTGGCCCGCAATCCCGGCAGCTGCGGCCGGCCATAGACCAGGGCGACGTCGAGCGAACCGTCCTGGAGTCCGCCGAGTTGTGGTCCCGTGCGCTTCTCCCACAGCGACACTGCCATCCTGGGGTGCCGCTCGTTGAGCCTGGTCAGCGCCGCGGGCAAGACGTGTCTGCTCGCCGGGAAGTTGTAACCGATATTCAGGGATCCGACCTGGCCGGCGGCCGTCGACTTCGCGACATCGACAGCCTTTTCCATCTGTGCGACCACCACTCTGGCTTGCTTGGCGAACTCGACACCCGACGACGTCAACTGGACCTCGTGTGACGTGCGGACCACCAGCGTGACACCCAGTGACTTCTCCAGCTTTTGCAGTTGTGCACTGAGCGACGGCTGTGACAGATGCAGACGTGCGGCGGCCCGGCCGAAATGCAATTCTTCAGCGAGCGTGATGAATGACTTGAGATGTCGAAAATCCATTGCGCCCCCTTACCTGGACTCGCTCGGAAGACTAGCGAGGCCGGGTGACCCACGGTGAAACGTCAGGTGCCCCCTCGGTGTCGAAGGGACCAAGCCGACACGGGAACTGAGAGCCGTGTGCCCAGTCACCTGAGGCAGTACTCAGGGTGTGTCTTATTTCGTCCGCATATGGGTACAAATCGCAGGTGTCGAAAAATCATGAATCCGCACCCCTCGATCAGCGCCGGCCCGAAGGGGTCACCGATGCAACCGTGTCGGCCGTCGGCAAAGTATCCGAAGCGCTCGAATATGCCGATCGGGCGCGTGGGCACCTCTACTCGTTCCACCAGCTCACAGGTCACGCAGACCTCCTACTCGGTGAGGCGGTCGAGGCACTTCGCGATGCCGGTCACCATGAGCAGGCCGACCGACTGCAGGAAGACATGGTCGGTCGGAATGTGATCGAAGACAGGTGGACCTTCCAGATCGTCGAAGACTTCGACGACAACTACTGGTCGGAGTTTCGGAGGCACGACCAACAGATCAGGGATGAACTCCAGAGCGGTGTTCGACATGTGTTCGAGGCGGAGATGAAGCAGCGTCGGCGCACCCACGGCCGACGCCATCACGAAGAGAAGCCCTGACCAGCGAAACCATTATGTGGTCCCGGTCACAATGGCGGGTCATATCCGGTTCAAAAGGCCCGGCGTGGGGAACCACTTGTCCGCAGACACCCGCCGAGACTCACACCGAGTACTCGAATAGAAGTCACCAGAAGGAGTCTCTCAGATGAATGAGGACAGCAAGGCCGACCAGGCCCGCAAGGGCCTCTTCGACTCGGTCAAAGGCAAGGCCAAAGAGGTCGCCGGTGCCGTGACCGGCAACGACTCGCTGACTGCCGAAGGCCAACTCGAACAGACCCAGGCCCAGGAACGCAAAGAAGCCAACAGCGTCGAGGCGGTCGCGGATGCCGAGGCCGAGCAGGCGCGAGCGCAGGCCCAAAAAGCCCGGGCCGAGAGCGCTGAGGAGCGCATCGAGGTCAGCGCAGAGACGGCGGCAGCGGAGCGCGCCGCTCATGAGGCGCAGCAATCTCAGAAGCGTGCCGCAGAACAGCAGGAACAAAAGAAGGTGGCGGTCGAGCAGACCCAGGCCGAGCTCGACGCCCGTGCCAAGGAGCAGCAGGCAAGGGCCGAGGAGCGCGTCGAGCTCGCCGATGCTGCCGACGATGTGGTCGAGGCCGCCGATGAGCATCAGGAATCGGTGAAAGAGGCTTCTGACGCGCAGGCAGAGGCCGATCGAATCCGTCGGCAGGCCGACAGCCTCACCGATCAGGCAGACCTTTCCTAGAGCAACGCGCTCATCAGACCCAGGAGTACACCCATGAACGTCATCCAAGTTCCGTTCGCAGTACTGCGCGTGCAGTACAAGATCGCCCGATTCCCGTTGCAGTTGATCGAGGACCGGGTCGTCTCACGGCTCGACTCCGAAGCACCCGCACGCCTGCTCTACGAGCGCTCCCTCGGAGTGCTCGATGCCACGGTCGGCGGTCTGCTCGGAGATCCGGCCATCGAGAAGCGCGGTTCGGCCCTGACCGAGCGCAGTGAGAAGCTGGGTCGGGCGGCGCAGCTCGAAGAAGAGGCGACGCGCAAGCGTCAGCAGGCCGACGCTGAACTGAAGGCCAAGCGCGACAACGCGATCGACGAGCAGAAGCAGGCCCGCGAGAACAAGCAGCGCGAGATCAAAGAGGCCGAGCAAACAGCGGCCGAGCGCAAGCAGGCCGCAGAAGAGGCCGCCGAGGAAAGAACTGCCAAGGCGAAACAACAGGCCGACGAACTGGCCGCCAAACGCAAGCAGGCAGCCGAGGCCGCAAAACGCGATGAGCAGGCCAAGATCAAGGCCGCCGAAGACAAGGCGACCGCAGCTGCCAAGGCGAAGGCGCAGGACGCCGCCGAGAAGCGTGATGACGCCGCGAGCAAGCGTGCGCAAGCTGATCGTGTCGAGGAACTGGCCGACGCCGAGAAGTCGAAGCGGCAGGCAGAGCGCGCGAACAACAGCAAGAACTGAGAATGGGCCCGGGCTCACGGCGCAGGTCACCGAGTAGATGATCGAGGCGCATGAGCCCGAACCCGGCCAGAATCCTCGGCATACTCACAACTACATGACACTCGGGGACGTCGCAGAATTCCTGCGTGTACCGCTGAATGTCGACGACAATCCACTGACGCCAGAGCTCCTCGCCTCTGGCGTCAGTGTCGATTCGAGGCAGGTACGGCCGGGCGACATCTATGTGGCATTGCCTGGTGACAGATTCCACGGAATCGACTTCGTCGGCGAAGCTGCCAGACGGGGGCCGTCGCGGTGGTCAGCGATGTGCCCACATCGGTTTTGCCTGCGCTGGTGGTGGACAGACCGCGGGCGGTGCCCGGTCCACTTGCCTCGGCTGTATACGGAAACCCCTCACGTGACATGGACGTCTACGGCGTAACCGGCACGAACGGTAAGACGTCGGTTGCCTACCTGATCGATGCCGCACTCACCGGAGGCCATCGCACCACCGGGCTCATCACGGGTGTTGTTGTCCGGGGTCCGCGGTCAAACTGTCCCGGGCTCCTGACCACTCCCGAAGCGCCGTCACTGCAGGAGACGCTCGCATCGTTTCGTGATCAGGGCGTCGATGCGGTGGCGTTCGAGGCCTCGAGTCACGGCTTGGCGTATGGCAGGGTTGATGGCACGTACCTGCGCGCCGGCGTCTTCACCAACCTCTCCCCGGACCATCTCGACTTCCATCCGAACATGGACGAGTACTTCAGGGTCAAGGCTTCTCTCTTCCGCGCCGAGCGTTGCCGGTTGGGTGTGGTCAACATCGACGACGCATACGGCAGTCGACTCGCCGCCCAGATCGGTATCGAGATGGTCAGTGTGTCCACTGCCGATCCAGCAGCCGACTTCTTCGCGGCGGAGGTTCGAGCCCACGCGCTGGGAACCTCCTTCACCCTGCACAGCCCCTACGGCCGCTTCACTGTGAATCTGCAGCTGCTGGGATCCAAACAGGCAGACAATGCGTTGTCGGCGATCGCGGCGGTCGCGGCCACCGGGAACGACATCGTCTCCGCGATTCGTGGAGTCGAAGCACTCAGCGGCATACCGGGTCGGCTCGAACCCATCGATGCGGGACAGCCGTTCCTGGCGTTCGTCGACTACATGCACAACGCCGCAGGCCAGCGGACCGTCTTTCCATTCCTTCGGTCCTTGACCTCTCGGCGGGTCATCGCAGTGATCGGGGCGACCGGCAACCGAGACCCCGGAAAGCGGTTCCCACTCGGCTTCAACGCCGCCGGCATGGCAGACATCGTGATAGTCACCGACGAGAGTCCCCATTCGGAAGACCCTGCTGAGCTTCGCGCGCCCGTGGTCGCCGGAGCCCGGGCAGCTCGTGCCGCCCACGTCTTCGAACAACCGGGTCGCGCCGCGGCAATCGAACTCGCTGTCGACTTCGCGGAGAAGGGCGACGTTGTGGTGCTGGCCGGACGTGGTCACTCGCCCACCCTCGTCTCTGGTGAGCGGAATCAACCCTTCGACGACCGAGCGGTGGTACGAGAAGCGATTCTGCGCCGTACCTCACCGAGCACACAACTGCCGGCCGGATGAACCGGCCGGCAGCTGGCGGTGGATCACGACACTCTCAGTCCGGGATCGCGTCCTTCAGCTTGCCCATGACTCCTTTTTCGGTTCCCAATTGGGCGTTTTGAGGCGTGCCCTTCGAACCGTCGTACGTTGAGTACAGTTTCGGATCCGGCGGCGGTGCGGACGCCTTGTTTCCGAGCGGTTGGGGATCGGCGAGGAACCCCATCTGGTGAATGCCGTCCGGAGCAGTTCGATTCGCCCAGCCGCCGGTCGACGAGAACTCGCCGTCAGACAGATGCCAGAGGTCGGTGGCGTGCTCTGCGTGCTCTTCGTCGAGGAGCGCATCAGGAGCGACCACACTGGCCAGACCATCGGCCTGAAGTTCTTCGATCGCAGCCAGCCAGAGGTTCTGATGGTGTGTGTCGCGAGCCAGGTTGAACTTGAGCATGGCCTTCACGCCCGGGTCGTCAGTCATGTTGTAGAGACGTGCAGTTTGCAGCCGACCCTGCGACTCCGCGGTGACGTTGGCGCGGAAGTCGGCAAGCAGATTGCCGCTTGCGATGACGTAGCGGCCGTTCCAGGGGTAACCGTTGCTGTCGGCGGGAAGTGCACCGCCGCCGGCGACAATCGCCTGCTGCGGGTCCATTCCGCCCATCACAGCGGCGACAACGGGGTCGCCGCCGGCGGCCTTGCTGGACTCGGTGGCGGCGCACCCTCGAGAAGGCGCGCGACCATGACCGCCAACATCTCGACGTGGCCGATCTCCTCGGTGGCGATGTCCATGATCAGATCCTTGTACTTGCCCTCCATGCGGCAGTTCCAGCCCTGGAAGAGATACTGCATCGTCACTGTCATCTCACCGAACGCGCCGCCGATGAGTTCCTGGAGTTTGTGCGCGTAGACCGGGTCCGGCTTTTCGGGCTTGACATCGAATTGCAGGTAATCGGTGTGTTTGAACATGGGTCCTCTTTCAATCGGAATCTGGGGTTCCTGATTGCAAGGTCAGGTCTGGCAGGTCGATACAGATGTACCGTCCCCGACAAAACGCATGAAGCGTCCGGCGAACCCGACCTTGCGGCGATGCCCGGCCATGCGCTTTTCTGGACTCCGGGTTGCGTCGAACACCACCTGGCGGCCGTCTGCTGCGCAACCGGACACGACAACCGCTGCAATCGGCGATACCCGGCTTCAGATGCGGTCAAACCACCGATCTCCGCTACGACGAATGCGGCCATGTCGAGTCGGCGGCGGTACGGTGAACTGATCGTGAGCATGGTCTAAACCTGGCGTTGCTTGCCCGCACGTAGGTGGTCCGGGAACGATGCAGATGCCTGCGTCGAGTGAAACATCAACTTGGATCAACTATCTGCAATCTCCAACAGGCGGTGACGGCTCGATGTCGCGTCGGCAGACGGGGCCATCTGCGGCGGGGCGCAGAGAATCGACGACGTCCAACAGACACCTGCTCGACGGCCAGATGGCCCAAGGAGGCGACCATGACCAACCAAACCGACGGTGCACGAAGTGTTCATGCGGCCATCGCGGAGTTGGCCCGACAACTTCACGCCGGCGAACAACGCGATCTCCAGGAAGTGCTAGAAAACGTCGCCGAGGGTGCGGTGTCGAATGTGCCGGGTGCGGAGTATGCCGGCATCACCGTCACCACCAATCGGGACACCTTGACCACCCAGGTGGCCACGGATCCGATTGCCGAGCTGCACAACGATATACAAATCAAACACGGGCAGGGTCCGTGTTTGGTCGCCGCCTGGGACCAGCCCGTTGTTCGGGTGAACGACCTCACTTCCGAGACTCGTTGGCCGGCCTACGCGGCAGACGCGGTCGCGCTCACTCCCTTTCGTTCGCTCATGTCTTTTCGGCTATACACACACAGCGAGACGCTGGGTTCGTTGACGCTCTACTCGCGCGCCCCACTCGCGTTCACCGAAGAATCGGAGGAGATCGGTCAGGTCTACGCTGCACACGCCGCGGTGGCGTGGGCGGCGACCGAACGAGGTTCGCAGTTCATGAGTGCTCTGGCCAGTCGCGACATCATCGGCCAGGCAAAGGGCATGATCATGGAGCGTTTCGATATCGATGCCGTGCAAGCATTCGAGTTGCTGCGCAAATTGTCGCAGGACACCAACACTCCCCTTGCTCGATTGGCAGCTGATCTGGTCCACAAAGATCATCCGCCGAAGTAGGGAAGCCGACGCCCACACATAGGATCGAACAATGACCGACAACAAGAAGAAGCCAAAAGACAGCAAAGTCGAGGAGCCCAAGGGTGGGCGTCCAGGACCTGTCGACGAGGGAGGCTCGGGCGGCATGGCGACACGCGAGGTGACTCCCGAACTGGTCCATCGCGACGGCGAAGACAACGACGACTGACCCTCACGCAAGCAGCGGGTCCAGGGCGCCAATGGTTGGCATCCGCCGGAACCGTCACGATTGCTGTTGCCGCGCTTGGGCAGTGCCCTATTCCATCCGCGTGGATCGATCGGGTGGGTGATCGTCAAGTCCACTCAAACGGTGCCCGACGACGGCTAAGCTCAGGCGGCGGACACCGGGGAGAAGACTCGGTTGTGCCGTGGCAGACCCAGTGCAATAAGCGCTTTCCGGCGCTCACCGACACGTCGTTCACACAGCCCCGTGGACGACGTGCCACGTCGACCAACAACTGGAGTGATCATGTCCACAGACGCAATCGTTATCCTCAAACAGGACCACAAAGACATCAAGAAACTCTTCCGGGAATTCCGCGCCGCCGGTGAAGGCGCGACAAAGAAGAAGGGCGATATCGTCAACAAGATCATCGAGGCCCTCACCGTTCACACGTACATCGAGAACGAGGGCATGTACCCCGATGTGCGCAAGCGCGTGCCTGATGTCGAAGACGACATCCTCGAGTCCTACGAGGAGCACCACGTCGCGGACGTGTTGGTGATGGAACTCGCCGCCCTGAGCCCCGACAGCGAGCGGTTCGATGCCAAGACAACCGTACTGATCGAGAACGTCGAGCACCACATCGACGAAGAGGAATCAGAGTGGTTTCCGAAGGTCCGAGAGGCGTTGGGGCGCAAGGAACTTCAGGAGCTGGGCGAGCACCTGCTCGAGCTCAAGAAAAAGGCGCCGCGTAGTCCGGCGCAGCCTTCGGCTCTCAAGAAGACGATCGACGCCGTCATCAAGTAACGCGCCTTCGCGCCAACGGCTCCGGCCACCGACCGACAGGTCGGTGGCCGGAGCCTGTTTCAATCGGCGGCAGTGCGGCGCAGGGACCGCACGAGACGGGTGAGACGAGGGTGCTCTGCCAAGTCATCCACCAGCACCGCCTTGCCGTCCCCGTCGGCCAGCGGTACCGACCAGTTCGCGTACTGGCTCGAGTCGGTGCCCGGCTGGTTCTGGATGCGTCGCTCACCGACCGCGTCGGTGAGGGCAACACCGAGCAGCAGAGATGGGCTGCATGCGATGAGCGAGTGCAGGGCAGCCACCGTCTGCTCCTCATCTGCATCGGTTGGCAGCAACCCCCGCTCTCTGGCGACGTCGAGGATGGCCTCACGGTCGCGGGCATCGTTCGCTCGCTCGGTCGCCTCGTCCTGCTCCAGCAGGCCGAGTTCGGACCGAAGCCTGATGTGTTCTGCTGCGAGATATCCGGCAGTCGGCGGCAGGTCGTGCGTGGTGACCGAGGTCAGGCACAGACGCCGGTACTCTTCCGGGGGAACGGGCGCCTCCGGTCCGTGTTCGAACCAGAGAATGGATGTGCCGAGGACGCCACGTTCACTCAGGTAGTCCTGCACGATCGGTTCGAACACACCCAGGTCCTCGCCGATCACCACTGCTCCGGCCCGTTCGGCTTCGAGAACGAGAACTCCGATGAGTGCCTCGTAGTCGTAGTGCACGTACGCACCTGCTGCCGGCGACTCGCCTTCGGGAATCCACCACAGCCGGAACAAACCCAGGATGTGGTCGATGCGCAAACCTCCGGCACGTCGCAGGACTGTTCGGAGCATGTCGCGGAACGGGAGGTAGCCTTGTTCCGCCAACTTCCATGGGTGCCAAGGCGGTTGGTTCCACAACTGGCCCTGCTGATTGAACGCGTCAGGTGGGGCGCCAACCGACACACGAGGCGTCAGAGCGTCTCCGAGTGCCCAGACGTCGGCGCCGCCGTGCTGAACTCCCACCGCGAGGTCGTGGATGATGCCGATGTCCATACCGGCCGCTACCGCCGTTGTCTGTGCGGTGGCGAGTTGCTCGTCACAGATCCATTGCAGCCAACTGTAGAAGGCTATCCGGTCGGCCAGTTTGTCGCGGAGCTCGGCAACACGTTCCGGATCCCTCAGGGACTTACGCCATTTCGGACTGTCGGCACCGTATTTCTCGATGAGCGCGCACCATGTGGCGAACCCGAGTAGGCCTTCGCCTTCCTCCTCGAGGTAGCGGTCGAACTCGCCACGTCTGCGCGGGCTCAGTGGTACTGCGTGAATGGTCTCCAGCACTTCGAGTTTGGATCCTCGGGGGGGGGGGGGGGGGGGGGGGGGGGGGGGGGGGGGGGGGGGGGGGGGGGGGGGGGGGGGGGGGGGGGGGGGGGGGGGGGGGGGGCGGCCCGCCGCGCGGCGGCGGGGGGGGGGGGGGGGGGGGGGGGGGGGGGGGGGGGGGGGGGGGGGGGGGGGGGGGGGGGGGGGGGGGGGGGGGGGGGGGGGGGGGGGGGGGGGGGGGGGGGGGGGGGCCGGGCCCGGCCCCGGCGAGGGGGGGGGGGGGGGGGGGGAGACAGAACAAACCAACCCCCCCCCCCCCCCCCGCCGCCCCGGCCGAAAACACGGCGGCGGGGGGGGCGGGGGGGGGGGGGGGGGGGGGGCGGGGGGGGGGGGGGGGGGGGGGGGGGGGGGGGGGGGGGGGGGGGGGGGGGGGGGGGGGGGGCGGCCCCCGGGGGGGGGGGGGGGGGGGGGGGGGGCGGGGGGGGGGGGCGGGGGGGGGGGGGGGGCGGCCGGCCCTCCCCGGCTCGGTTCTCCTCCGCCCCCCCCCACAAAGCCGGGGGGGGGGGGGGGGGGGGCGCGCCCCGGGGGGGGGCCACCCAAAAAAAAAGAGCCGCGCCGGGGGGGGGGGGGGGGGGGAGAGAGAGAGAAACCCCCCCCCCCAAAAAAAAAAAAAAGGGGGGAGGAGGCCCCCGCCCCGCGGCCACAAAGGAAAGCGGGGGGGGGGGGGGGGCCCCCCCCGCGGCCCCCCCCCCCACACAGGGGGGGGAAAAAAAAAGAGGGGGGGGGGGGGGGGGGGGGGGGGGGGTTTTTTTTCCCCCCCCCCCCAAAGGGGGGGAAGCCCCACGGGGGGGGGCCAGTTTTCTCAACCGCCGGGCGAAACCCACCGCGCCGATGCTGCCAGGTTTCGCAGGTCCCCGCTCGCCCACCGGGGTGCCCTCAGCCGTCTCGTCGTGGTCGCTGCCGACGGTGTTCGCTTCAGTCGCGGTGTCGCGGGTCAAGTTGCTCCATAATCTTGTCCGGGCGCACGGGCAGGTCCCGCACGCGTACCCCTGTTGCATTGAAGACGGCGTTGGCGATGGCGGCGGCTGAACCGACGTTGCCGATCTCGCCGATGCCCTTGCTGCCCATGGGATTGATGTTGTCGTCCACCTCGTCGATCCAGACGGCCTCGATGTCTCGCACATCTGCGTGCGACGGCACGTGGTAGTCCGCGAGGTTCTCGTTCCCGAAACCGCCGTATTGCGCGTCCGGATGTCCTTCTTCCATCAGAGCCATCCCCAGGCCGAAGGTCATTCCGCCGATGAGTTGGGAGCGGGCCAGACGAGGGTTCAGGACCTTGCCGACCGCGAACACGCCGAGCATGCGATCAACTGTCACCTCGCCGGTGTCCACGTCGACCGCGACCTCCGCGAAGTGCGCACCGAACGCCTCACGATGGAGATCCGAGGCGGCTTCGACGTCGGCGGTGGTGTCGGCGAACTGCTCGACGGGGCGATCGACCGGCCCGCTCCCGATGTTCTCGCGCAGGCCTTCACACGCCTTGTGGACAGCAAATCCCCAGGAAGACGTTCCCGCCGACCCGCCGGCGCCCGGCGCCTTCGGGAGTGCACTGTCGCCCAGGTGAAGTCGAACCCTGTCCGCCAGCACTTGCAGTGCGTCGGCAGCGATCTGGGTCAGTACGGTGCGAGCGCCGGTCCCGATGTCGGACGCGGCCACCGACACGTCGAAACTGCCATCAGGTTGAGCGACCGCCAGTGCCGTACTCGGCGAGGTCATCGTCGGATATGAGGCCAGTGCCACACCCATCCCCACCAGTTTGCGTCCCCGCCGAATGCTGCCGGGTGTGGGGTCACGCCGCTCCCAACCGAATTGGTCCGCGCCCTTACGTAAGACCGACACCACGTTCCGGGAACTGAAAGCGGTCCCCGACGCCGGATCGACGTCGGGTTCGTTGCGGATACGCAAGTCGATCGGGTCGAGCCCCAGTTCATGAGCGAGTTCGTCCACCGCCGACTCGAGCGCGTAGATGCCGGGGGATTCGCCGGGTGCGCGCATCCACCGCGGGGTCGACACGTCCAGTGGTGCCACTTCGTGGGTGGTTCTGATGTGCTCGGTGTCGTAGATGTGGCGCGTCGCCTCGGCGGTCTGTTCCACGAACTCGACGATCTTCGATGTCTGTTGCACGGTGTCATGACAGACGACCTCGAGGTTGCCATTCCCATCGGCGCCGAGGGCGACCCGGGAAAACGTGGGCGTCCGGTAGCCGACAAAGGCAAAC
The DNA here is from genome assembly GCF_023051145.1 of Williamsia sp. DF01-3. Taxonomy (NCBI): domain Bacteria; kingdom Bacillati; phylum Actinomycetota; class Actinomycetes; order Mycobacteriales; family Nocardiaceae; genus Williamsia; species Williamsia sp. DF01-3. The sequence continues at coordinate 3,163,503 of NZ_JALKFS010000005.1, read as the reverse complement.
GTTGCCGATCGGGGAAGCACAACCCGGACCGGCCGGCCGACGAACCGGGCGGCCATGGCAGCAAGAACGGCGTTGGGCCTGGTGCTCCCCTTGCCGCCGAATCCTCCCCCGACATGCTCGGCGATGACGCGGACATTGTCGGGCTCGACATCGAACAGGGTCGCCAGATCGCCCTGCACACCCGAAGGTGCCTGCGTCGAGTCCCAGACGGTCAGGGCCTGTCCGTCGTCGATCTGTTCCCAGGTCGCAATGGTGGCGTGCGGCTCCATCGGTGCGTTGTGCATCGCGGGGGTGGAATACCAGTTGTCGACCACATGGTCTGCATCTGCGATGGCTGCCTCGGGATCCCCGCGGCGTGCCTCGGCAGGGAATCCCGCATTGACCTCGTCGGGCGCGTAACGAGCCGGGTGAGTGGCGTGCAGTACGTTGTCGAAACCCTCGGCCCGCTCGTAGTCGATGTCGAGCGACTCGGCGGCAGCGCGCGCCTGCTCGACGGAAATCGCGATGACTGCCGCCACGATCTGCCCCCGGTAGTGCACGTCCGGTCCCTGCAGGACATGGAGCTCGGCGTCCTCCGATTCACCCAGCCGCGGAGCGTTCCCATGCCACATCACGCCCAACACCCCCGGCATCTGCATGGCGGCGCCATCGTCCACGCCTATCACCCGGCCGACGTTGATCTCCGCGCCGACGTGCACGCAGTGGACGACCTGCTGACCAGGCGGCACTCGGTCGGCGGTGTAGTGCGCCGTGCCCCCCACCTTGTCCTGGGCTTCTATCCGAGCGTGCGCGGTTCCGAGTGAGGTCATCGCGATGCCTCCTGCTCATCGACCAGACCCATCAAGGCCTGTGTCACCACAGAGCGCACCAGCGGGATCTTGAAGCCGTTGGAGGACAACGGTTTCGCGTCGGAGAGTTCGGAGTCCACAGCGCGGGCGAACTCGGCGCGGCCGACGGCCTTCCCCCGCAGCTCCTCCTCCGCTCGCCGAGCGCGCCAGGGTTTGTGCGCCACTCCGCCCAGCGCGATCCGCACGTCGGCGACAACCCCGTCCTCGATGTCGAGGATTGCGGCAACCGACACGAGCGCAAACGCGAACGAGGCGCGATCGCGGACCTTGCGATAGGTCGAGAATTGCGCGGCTGGGTTGTCCGGGATGGTCAGCGAGGTGACCAGATCGTCTCGGTCCAAGATCGTGTCCAGCTGTGGCTGCTCGCCCGGCAGCCGGTAGAGGTCGTCGAAGCGAACCGAGCGCGGTCCGGCCGGTCCGAGTACATCGAGATCCGGCTCCAGGACGGCCATTGCCACGGCCATGTCCGAGGGATGCGTCGCGACGCATTTGTCGGACGCACCCAGGATCGCCATGTCGCGGTTGAGGCCGTTGACGGCCGAACATCCCGTACCCGGTTCGCGTTTGTTACACGCCTTACCCGGGTCCATGAAATAGGGGCACCGGGTGCGCTGGAAGAGATTTCCCCGGTGGTCGCCATGTTGCGGAGTTGTCCCGACGCGCCGGCCAGCAGCGCTTGCGACAGCACCGGATACCGCGACCGTACGAGCGGGTGGGCAGCGAGATCACTGTTGGGAACGTTGGCGCCGATGCGGAGTGCTCCGGTCTCGGTGATGGTCACGTCGTCGAGTGAGAGTCCCCCGATGTCGACCAAGGTGGTGGGCGCGACAACACCCAATTTCATGAGGTCGACGAGGTTGGTGCCACCGGCGAGTATTCGTGCCCCGGGATCGGACCCGAGACGCAGCATCGCCTCATCAGTGTTCTGAGGCGCCGTGTACTCGAAGGTTTTCATGATGCGTCCTGCTCGGCGAGAACGTCTCCGGCGACAGAGCGCACAGCGGCCAGAATGTTCACGTAGGCGCCACACCGGCAGATGTTGCCGCTCAACCGCTCGCGGATCTCGTCGTCGTCGAGCACACCGTCGTCCACGCCGGATGTCGGTGTCACCGCGCTGGGCCACCCGCGTTTGGCTTCGTCGAGCATGCCGACTGCCGAGCAGATCTGCCCGGGAGTGCAGTAGCCGCACTGGAAGCCGTCGTGGTCGACAAACGCCTGCTGCAGATCGGTTCCGGACTCGAGGTCGGCGATGCCCTCGATGGTGGTGATGCGACGGTTCTGTGCCGCCACGGCAAAGATCAGGCAGCTCACCACCCGGCGCTCATCGATCAGAACCGTGCAGGCTCCGCACTGACCACGATCGCAACCCTTCTTCGAGCCCGTCAGGGACAGGTTGTCGCGTAATGCATCCAAAAGTGTTGAGCGCGAATCGCATCGAACGTCGAGATCGCGTCCGTTGACGTTCAGGGTAATAGTTTCGAGCGAGGTGTCGGAGGAATGATGGCACGATGAGGGCTGGTCGTCCATTGGGGTGGTCTACCCACGCGCACCTGGGCATAAACAGTTCTCGAATGGCGCCGGCCTTCTCACTTGTCGGCGCGCGTATCCCGTCTCAACGGGTGGTCTGCGGGTACCTCGACGATGATGATCTTCAGTCCGTCCGGGTCGGCGATGTGCATCTCCACCAGTCCCCACGGCTCGATGCGGGCTTCGCGGAGGATCGCGACGCCCCGACCTTCCAACTCCGACCTCGTGCCGGCGATGTCGCGGACCTGCAACCACAGGACGCAGCCCGGCGACGGCTTGTCGCCTCCGCCCATGTGTGCCGCGACTTCGATGAGGGCGCTGCCCGCGTGGAAGACGACGCCGCCGGGGTACTCCCGTGCGATCGCCAGACCCAGCTGATCCCGGTAGAAGCGGAGAGCCGCTTCGGGGTCGGACGGCTGCACGATGACTCGACCGCTGAGTACCTCCATGGGTCATGTCTACCGGACCGTACCGGTCCCCGAATGGTGCATGCCCCGAAGGCGATGGACGGGGCTGGTATTGATGGAAGGGTGAGACAAACGGGCGACGCAACGTTGTGTTCGTCCGACCTGCTCGAACAACCCTGAGGAGTCCGACCATGGGACAACCGATTCCCGCCCCGGACCGACCGATTCCCGAACCGGGGACCGAGCCGCCCACACCCCCGGTGCCGTCGCCAGAACCCCCGCTTCCGACACCGGACCCGGTGCCGTCTCCTTCGCCGCAGCCGCCTAATCCCGACCCTTCCCCGGGCCCGACGATCATCTGAACGGCAGACCGGACCGTCGAGTCCGTACGTTGAGCCCGGTCAGCGGTAGACGGTGAGCGCCAGCGGTTCCAGGTCCAGATCGATGTGGTCGACCGGTCCGGTGACCTCGCCGTCGTGGGCGGTGAGGATCGGTCCCGTGTGGGACTCGATCACCAGATGATCGGCTTGGATCGCGCCGAGCACCCGAGTTCGCTCGACCGTGCCGAACAATGATGCGGCGATGGCAGTCGTCCGCCCGAGACGGCGGTCGGCCCGGAGGTATTGGACGTCGAGGACGCCGTCGGCAAGGCTCGATCGATTCGACGGGGTGAGCCCGCGGGGTCGGTATTCCCCGTTCCCGATGAAAATCGCCCAGACCGAGCGTCGCTTGCCGTTGATGACGAGATCAATCGGTTTGGTGCCGCGTAACGTCCGGAACAAGGCCACGGCGGCGGCGGGCCATTTGCCGATCCGGTGCTCCAAGCGCTCACGAAGCCGCACCATCTCCGGATATCCTCCCAGGCCCGCGGTGTTCAGGAACAGGCAGCCATTGATTCGTCCGACATCAACAGTGCCTGCCGAGCCGGCGACCACTGCCCTTGCGGTATCGGCGTACGTCTCGAGGCTCAGCGCGCGAGCAAAATGGTTCAGGGTGCCGGCCGGAAACACCGCGAGAGGGAGATCTCTGTCGATGGCGATCTGCGCCACGGTGGCAGCAGTTCCGTCTCCCCCGGCCACTCCCAGCGCCCGGGCGTGATCTGAAATCTGTTCGTCGAGTGGGTAATCGGGATCCCAGTGCACAATTTTCGCGTCAGGTAAGAGAGCGAGGATTCGAGTGTCTGCGCCTGCCGATGACCCGGATTCCGAATTGAGGACAACGGTCAGCCCCGCACCTCGCGGGAGCGCGGGAGCCGACCCGGGACCCGTCTGCGCAGCTGTGGTGGGGACCGCCGGCCACAAGCGCTGACCGGCCAGGGCGACACCGCCACCGATGGCCGCCCCGGCGATCACGTCACTCGGGTAGTGGACGCCGACATGCACCCGTGAGTACCCGACCGCGGCTGCCAGCGGGAACAGCACGGTAGCAGTCCGGGGGCGCTCGAGTGCTGCGCCGACGGCGAACGCTGCGGCTGAAGCGCTGTGTCCGCTGGGAAACGACGACGTCCACGGCATCCGAACCAGCGGATGCGGACGGGCGGGGTCCAACGTCGGTCTACGCCGCCCGATCAGCGGTTTGAGAACGGTGTTGGACACCAGACTGGCGCCGGCAAGTGAGCCGAGGCCGCGCAGACCTGCACGCCTCTGTCGTTTTCCGATCAGCGACATCACCACCGCGATGGTCATCCACAATTTACCGTGGTTGGCCGCCAGGGTGAGCTGTCGCAGAGCGGTGTCGGACCAACTGGGGGCGATCACCGTACGCCTTGCGTCTTTGGGTGAGAGCACCCTCGGAGTCTATGGCGCTGTCGGGCAATCGCAATGTTTTCGCCGGTTCCGTACTCAGGCGGTCAGCGCGGCAGGTCGGCCGAGTCGTCGTACCTGGGCAGGACTTCGTACACCACCAAGTCCTTTGGTGTCCCTTTTGCCCGAAACCGTCTGCGCCGCTTGATGTACTTGGACTGGTCGGTGGCTGCGAGTGTTGCCTCTGTGGCGAGCACCTCGCCGCCGGACGCCGCGTCGGCGACGCGGGCGGCAATGTTCACGTCGACGCCCAGGTAGTCGTCACCGACGTGGCGTGGCTCGCCGGTGTGCAGACCGGCACGCAACGCCGGACGATATCCGTCCAACGTGATGGCGCTGACGGCAAGGCCCGCCTCATGTGCGGCTTCGATCGCCTCGGCACCGTCGGCGAACACCGCCATCAGACCGTCACCGAGGTGCTTTGTGACGATGCCGCCCCGCCGCTTGATGACTGCCGCGCTGGCCTCGTTGACCTGACGCAGAAGTTCGAGGACCGCATCGTCACCCGCACTCAGCGCCCACGTCGAGAATCCGACGAGGTCGGTGAACAGGATGGTGACCGGGCCATCGGATCGTGGTTTCCCGCTGCGGCGGCGGGTCACGATCGCCTGCCACGACTCGACGGCTGCCAGTGCCAACTCGCGGGTTGCACTGGCCCGCTCTCCGCGCGCCTGCGCGATCAGACTGGCAACTCGTTCCGAGTGCCTGAGCCGAGCAGGGTCCACGTCGGGACTGGCACCGGGTACCGCCCGGCGTGCGGCACGGGCGACGCGGAGGACGTTGTCGTTGCTGTCGGCGCGAGACAAGAAGTCAGCAACCCGCCCTATGGACGGTCGCTGCCCTTGAGGGCGGTCGCTGCCGCGGTTGTTGGCCTTACTCACAGCTCGAAGTCTAGGTGCACCGGTGTCCTAGGCCGCCTTCACCTTTGACTCGCGCAATTCACGCAGAGCGGTTCTAAGACCGCGCCGAGCGCCTGTCTGGGCTTCGGAGGCGAAGCCGGATTGCATGCCTTCGCGGATGTTGAAACGAAGTTCCGAGGCCGTTTCCGGCGCGTCGTCCGCGCCGGCAGACAGCAGAGCATTGGGCAGCGCAAGTTTCGCGATGGTCCGGAAGGTCAGCATGTACTGGTGCCATAAGGTCCCGGTGGTGTACGGCAGGTCGTACTTGTCACAGAGCTCGCGGACCCGGACGCCGATCTCTTCGTACCGATTGCTCGGGAGGTCGGGGAACAGGTGGTGCTCGATCTGGTGACTGAGATTTCCGCTCATGAATCGCATCAGGGTTCCGGCCCTGAAGTTGGCGGACCCGAGCATTTGACGCAGGTACCACCGCGCCTGGTCCTCGTTTTCGTACTCCTGCACGGTGAACTTCTCGGCCCCGTCAGGGAAGTGACCACAGAAGATGACCGCATAGGTCCAGTAGTTGCGGATGAAGTTCGCGGTGACGTTGGCCGCGATCGTGTGTTTCCAGTTCGGTCCGCTCAACGCCGGGAAGATCAGATAGTCCTTGGCCGCCTGTTTGCCGACCTTGCGTCCGATCACCCGGAGGTCACGACCCACCTCGTGCAGGCTCTTCTCGCGTTTGCGAACCTTCTCGGTCTCGACATGATGTAGCGCGACGCCGTATTCGAAGAATGTGCCGAGAACGAGGTTGTACACCGGGTTTCCGATGTTCCACCACTCCCACGGTTGGTCACGGGTGACCCGAAGGATGCCGTAGCCCACGTCGTCATCCATCCCCACGATGTTCGTGTACTTGTGATGGATGAAGTTGTGTGAGTGCTTCCATTGACTGCTCGGGCACGTGGTGTCCCACTCCCACGACGATGAGTGGATTTCCGGGTCGTTCATCCAGTCCCATTGCCCGTGCATCACGTTGTGCCCGAGTTCCATGTTCTCGATGATTTTCGCCAAACCGAGCATCACGGTGCCCGCGGCCCACGCCGGCTTCTTGTTGCTCGCGAAGAGCATCGCCCGCCCACCGACTGCCAGTCCACGCTGGATGGCGATTGCGCGACGGATGTACCGAGCGTCGGCCTCCCCGCGAGACTCCTCGATGTCTCGCCGGATGGCGTCCAACTCCGCGCCCAGCGCGTCGACGTCGGCTTCAGTCAGGTGTGCGTATCGGTCGATATCGGTGATCGCCACTGGTGGGATACCTCCTGTTGATCCGGATGTGCAGGTCAGAGGTCGAGCGTGCATTCACCGGAGACCGTGCTGATGCACGTCTGGATCCGGTCTCCTTCTCGACGCTCATCTCCTGAGCGCAGATCCCGTACGTAGCCGCCGCTGAGCGGGACCACGCACGACTGGCAGATGCCCATTCGGCAGCCAAATGGCATCTGGATGTCCAGGCCTTCTCCGGCTTCGAGAAGAGTTGTCGCGCCGTCGATTTCGGCGGTCTTACCGGACTTGGCGAAGGTGACCGTGCCGCCCTCTCCGCCCTTGTCGGTGCGGGCGATCGCAAAACGCTCGATGTGGAGGTGGTCTGAACGGCCGGCTTCTTCCCAGACCTGTTCGGCAACGTCGAGCATTGCAACGGGACCGCAGGCCCAGACCTCGCGGTCACGCCAGTCGGGAACCAGCGGGGTGAGGTCGGCGAGGTCAACCTTGCCGTTCTCCCCCGTGAACTGCATCATCAGTTTGTAGTTCGGCGAATTCTTCTGCAGCGCAACGAGTTCGTCATGGAAGATGACACTCTCGCGGTCCGGTGCCGAGTGGACGTGGACGACGTCCGGCATGTCCCCTCTGTGCTGTAGCGCTCGCAACATCGCCATCACGGGTGTGACGCCGGAGCCGGCGGTGACGAACAGGATCTTCCGCGGCGGCGGATTGGGTAGCGAGAAGTCACCTTTGGGTGCTGCCAGGCGAATCACGGTGCCAGGCGAGACACCATCGACCAGATGGCTGGACAGGAAGCCATCAGGATTGGCCTTGATGGTCACCGAGATCACCTTGGCGCCACCGGCGATCGAGGTCAGCGAGTAGGAACGCCAGTGCCAACGGCCCTCGACCTGCAATCCGATGCCGACGTACTGCCCGGGGCTGTATCGGTGACTGAAACCCCAGCCGGTCTCTATGTCGACGGTGGCTGTGTCGTCGGTTTCCTTGCGAACGGCCACGATTCGACCACGCAGTTCCCGAGCCGACCACAACGGATTGAGCAGATGCAGGTAGTCGTCGGGCAACAGCGGTGTGGTGGCACGCGCCACCAGCCCCCGCAAAACGTTCACCTGGGGCTTGGTTGCATCGACCTCGGCCGCCGGTCGCTTGCTCCACTTCAGCAGGTCCACATGCACTCCGTTCGCAGGCACGGTGTCGTGGCGGAGGCTGAGAGCGAGATTGGCCGCGACGGTGCAATGTGATTCGAGTGTACACGTGTACACCGTGCAAACGGCCGTTTCGGATACCGGGCAGATATCCGAAACGGCCGTGTACGGGACTACGTGGAAGGGACTACGTGGTGGTGACTGCGTTCTTTTCGGCTGCGTCTGTGGACGCTCCTCCGTCGCCGCCTTCACGCCTGTTCGCAAGAATGCTGGAGATGGCGGCTGCACCGATGAATGCAACACCGACAAGGCCGGTGATGACCTCATTGATGTGGTATTCGATGCTGACGAACAAGATGACCGCCAGCGCGCCGATTGCCCAATGCGCACCGTGCTCAAGGTAACGATATTCGGACAGTGTTCCTGCTCGCACCAGGTAGACCGTGATGGAACGGACGAACATCGCACCGATGAAGCCGAGACCGAGAGCAATGATGATCGGATCCGCCGTGATCGCGAACGCACCGATGACACCGTCGAACGAGAACGAGGCGTCGAGGACCTCGAGGTAGAGGAACAGGAAGAAGCCGGCCTTGCCGGTTGCCTTCACCAGCTGGGACGGGCCACCATCTGCTGCCGCTTGGTGTTCCTCATCGAACTGCTCGGTGTGGAACAGCGATCCCAGGCCGTCGACCGCGATGTAGGTGATCATGCCGAGCACGCCGGCAACCATGATCGTGGACCGGTGCTCGTCGTCGGCGAGGAACTCGGCTACGAGGACCAGGGTGCCTCCGGCGATGACAACTGCCAGTTGGTCGAGCTTTCCGATCGTGGCCAGCGGCTTCTCGAGCCAGGACAGCCAGGTGATCTCACGATCCGCGAGGATGAAGTTGAGGAACAGCATGAAGAGGAACATGCCGCCGAATGCTGCGATCTGAGGATGCGCGGCGGTGAGTATCTCCTCGTAGGACTGCTGTCCCGAACCCTCCTCGGGGACGTTCATCGCCAGATCGAATGCATCGACGGGGTTGAGCCCCGCGGTGACCCAGACGATCACGAGCGGGAATGCCAGGCGCATACCGAAGACGGCGATGAGGATGCCGATGGTCAAGAAGATCTTCTGCCAGAACTCGCTCATCCGTTCCAGCACGGTGGCGTTGATGACCGCGTTGTCGAACGACAGCGACACCTCGAGAATGCCGAGGATCGCGCACAGCGCGAGCGCCGTCCAGCCGCCGTACAGGAACGCCACGACAAGCGAGACGAGCGTGACCACGATCGAGATCCCGAATACGCGGATGACCACGCGGACTCCTTCTTTTGTTACGTATGAACAGCGCTATCGCGGACCCGCTGGGGTTCCGCGATAGCGCTGGCGTTCAGATTCTGGCGTCGTTCTGGCCAGTCGAACTAGACGTTGACACCGTAGTCGCGTGCGATTCCGGCCAGACCGGAGGCGTACCCCTGGCCGATTGCCCGGAACTTCCACTCGGCCCCATTGCGGTACAGCTCGCCGAAGACCATTGCCGTCTCGGTGGACGCGTCCTCAGAGAGGTCGTAGCGGGCGAGTTCGGTTCCGTTGGCACGGTCGACAACGCGGATGTAGGCGTTGCGAACCTGGCCGAACGACTGCGAGCGGGCGTCGGCATCGTAGATGGAGACAGGGAAGATCACGGACTCGATGTTCGGGGGCATCGCAGCCAGATCGACGTTGATGACCTCGTCGTCACCCTCACCCTCACCGGTGGTGTTGTCACCGGTGTGCTCGATCGCACCGTCGGGCGAGCGCAGGTTGTTGAAGAACACGAAGTGCTGGTCCGAGACGACCTTCTTGTCGCCACCGGCGCCGATGGCGCTGGCATCGAGGTCGAAGTCCGTGCCGGTGGTGGAACGGATGTCCCAGCCGAGTCCGACCGCGACTGCGGTCAGGTTCGGAGCCTCCTTGGTCAACGAGACGTTTCCACCCTTGCTCAAGCTGACGCCCATGTCAGTAACCCTTTCGTGAGGTTGTTCCAAAACTTCGTAGAAGCAGACCACGATGAGCGGGTCCCTCCGGAGCCGCTCCTTGTGAGTAACCGTACGTGAAAGTGGACATCGGCGGGAGTGTGAGGACCATTCGCCGGAGCCGTTCGAATGACACGCCGGTGAGCACAACTGTCCTGGGATCGCGTTCGGCTCACCGGGTACCGGGCCCTGGTCCCAGTAGGATGCGGCTGTGGCCCGGGGCTGGTTTCGACGAGAGGACCGAAGCGTCGGTGGCAGGCCCACTGACGCCATCGACCGTGCGCGCAGCGACATGGTCAGTGCGTTTCTCCAGCTCGATCAGCGCTTGTCCATCATCACCGACGGGGTCGAAGCCGCGGCGGCACTCGGCATGTCGGCCGAACTGGTCCGGACGTTCGCTCCGGTTCGCGAGGCCTGTTACGAGACCATCAACGACTATCTGACAGTCAGCGGCCATGATGCGGACACCACAACTCTGGGCGATGTTCAGCGCACGATGGCCCGGATCGTCGAAGCGATCCAGCTTCTCGACCGGTTCTACGAACGTAACTCCACCCAGATCGAACACGCCCGGATCTCCTACGCAGCGGTCCCCGATGAAGCTGCCAGGGCCCGAACGCAGTCGGATCAACTGCTCACCCGGCTGAGCACGCTCCCCGCCGAACAACTCTCGTATTCGTCGGTCAAAACAGCTCGCGAACAACACGATCGAGCTCGATCGCAGCTGGAGGCGGCTCAACTCGATGTGTCGGGAGGGGGCGGTGACCGGGCCGGCTTGAGGAACAGGGCTGCCGCTCTGGTCGCCGCGACCGAGAAGTTGAGTCAGGCAGTCGACCGTGCTCCGACGAGGGTCGGCGAGGCCACCGCCGCGCTCGCCTCGGTCCGGACAAGGTTGTCTGCGGTACGAAACCGCAGCGCACGCATGCCCGAGGCGTACTCGGCACTGCTTCGGGAGTTCAGCGCGGCGTGTTCGAAGGACCTGATCGGCCACGACCAGCGCAGCGCTCGGGACATCGACGCGGCAGCAGTTGAAATCGACACCGCCGCAGAGGAAATGAAGTCCGATCCGGAAGCTGCCCTGGCGGCGATCACCCGCGCCCGTTCGGCTCTGGCAAACGCCGAGCAACTGGTGGACGGCGTCACCGATCGATTGAATGAACTTCGTGTGGTCCAGAAGGATCCGCCGGCTGCGGCCGGTAGGGTTCGCTTCCAGATCCGAGACGCCCAACTCCTGGCGGTGAATCTCGGACTGGTCGAACAGTGGGGCTCGGTCCTCGACGCCCAGGTCTTGCGCGTGGACCGGGCCGTTGCCACACTGACCGGGCGGCACCCCGACTACTGGGGCTATCTGGTGGACCTACGGGCCATCTCCGACTTCGTGACCGGAGTCGTGAACAAGATGAAGGACGAGGCGCGGCGTTCATGACCGAGAGAACACTCACCGACGGGACAGACAGCAGCCGTGGTGACGGGGCGCAGGCCCAAACTGGGCCGATCAAACAGATCGAGCATTTCGCCGATCTCGACCCGAATGAGCGAGAACGCCTGTTTCACCGGTTGCCCGAGCGAATCGATGTGGATGCGACCCCCGAACTCCTCAGCGTGGCCCTCGGTGCAACCCTGTACATCCCGGCCAATCGGGAGCGTCTGGCCGAGCTGATCCTCCGCCAGGCACGAAGTGGATCCACGTCCATGGTGATCGATCTCGAGGACGCGATCGCCGACCACGACGTGGAACTCGCGATGAGCAATCTTGCAACGGTGCTGGACGACCTGGCCCGTCGCGACGAACGGGTACCTATGCTGTTCGTCCGGGTGCGACGCGCCGAGCAGATCGATGAACTCGTCGGCAGACTCGCTGCAGGGGTCGGCGTGCTCTCCGGTTTTGTGCTGCCCAAGTTCACCGCAACCGATGGTGGTGACCACCTGGACCGGATCGGTGCCGCGAGCACACGGATCGGACGGGTGCTGTACGCGATGCCGATCATCGAGTCGACCTCGGTCCTGCATCTCGAGTCGCGGGCATACGCTCTGGAGACGATCCGCCAGGTACTGGCCCGGCACCGTGACAAGGTGCTCGCGGTGAGGATCGGTGGCACCGACATGTGTGGCGCGCTCGGGATCCGGCGTGACCCGGACCTGACCATCTATGACGTTCACCCGGTCGCCGAGGTCATCGGCTCGATCGTGAACGTGCTCGGGCGCGCCGATGGCACGGGGTTCACCATCACCGGACCGGTCTGGGAGTACTACAACACTCACGACAGGATGTTCCGCCCACTGTTGCGCCACACGCCTTTCGAGCAGATCGACGCAGTCCGATTCCGCACGCACCTCGTCAGCCGAGACCTCGACGGGCTGCTGCGTGAGCTGGTCCTCGATCGGGCGAACGGTCTGCAGGGAAAGACGGTGATCCATCCATCGCATGTGAACGTCGTCCACTCGATGAGTGCGGTGCCGCACGAGGAGTATGTCGATGCGGTGGCGGTGCTCGGGGTCGACGACGCGGGCGGGGTCGAGCCGTCGGCGTACCGGAACAAGATGAACGAACGGCGGCCCCACCGGAACTGGGCGGTCAAGACTTTGATCAGAGCGCAGATCTTCGGGGTGCTGCAACCGGAGGTCGGGGTCGTGGATCTGCTCACCTCGGTGGTCGACCGATGAACGTCCCGACGATCGGCGGCAACTCGACAACGTCTGAAACCCCCTACGCCACAACCAGATTTGGTCTGGACGCCACCCACGGGTCCGGGTACCGATCGTGGCGGGTCGAGAATCTGATCCGGCCTGGCCTCCGGCGCAATCCCCGGCGGGCACACCTCTGGGTGTCCACTGTCCTCGGCAAGCACATACCGGTCGCCCCGTCGAGCATCTTCTCCGCGGCAGACGATCTCGGCGATCTGGCCGTGCGGGCACTCGCGGATCGAGGGCAGCGAGACGGGCTCGTCTTCGGATTCGCGGAGACGGCCACCGGGCTCGGTCACGCAGTCGCTCGGCGGATCGACGCGACGATGTACCTACAATCGACGCGACGTCACGCGGCCGATGTGCCGGTCGCGGCGCGTTTCGAGGAAGGGCACTCGCACGCGACCGACCATCTCATCGTCCCCACCGATTCCGCGGTTCTCTCCACCGAACTTCCTGTTGTGCTCGTCGACGACGAGATCTCCACCGGGGCAACTGCTTTGGATGCGATCCGCTCGATGCAAGAAATTCACCCGCGGTCGCTGTATGTCGTCGCATCGCTGGTCGACATGCGAACGAGTGACGACATCGTGCGATGTGAGCAGCGCGCTGACGCGCTCGAGGCATCTGTCCACTTCGTCAGCCTTGCGCAAGGGGCGACGTCGATCCCGCCCGACCTGACCGATCGGGTGTTGCAACTCCCGGCACCCTCACCGCCCGCTGTGCGCGAGAGAGGCCACGTCGAGCGACTGGACGTGGCATGGCCATCTCACGTTCCCGACGGCGGACGGTACGGGTTCTCGAGGTCCGACTGGCCGCACTTCGATCGCGCGGTCACGGAGGTGGCGCAGCGAGTCGTCAGTCGCCTCGACGCCACCCGGCCGACAGTGGTCATCGGGCATGAGGAGCTGATGTACCTCCCCCAGCGGATCGCGGCCGAGTTGTCCGTGTGGAGCCAAGCCCCGGTCTTGAGTCAGACCACAACCCGTTCACCGGCCCACGTGATCGACGACCCCACCTACCCCCTGCGCCGGGGGTACCACTTCCAAGCTCCGGAGCCCGATGACGCTCGAGATAGGTATCTGTACAACGCAACTCACGACCACGACGGCGCCCGCGTCGTGATGATCGTCGATTCTCCCGCGGACACACCGGCATTGAGCGGGCCCGGAGGTCTGGTGGATGTGGTGAGCGCACGCGGCGACGACCTGCTCCTCGTCGTCGTCCCCGCGACCGACTACCGGTTGCTGTGTGCGGCGAGGACGGGCCGATGACAGAGCAGAGCGCCGTGACGTACCAAGAGCCCCTCGTCGGGCCCGATTTCGGCAGTTACGCCGCCGATGAGGTTCGGTGGCTGCTCAAAGACCTCTCGCACGTTCCGCTCGAGGGCGACGTCGCCCTCCGCGAGAAGAGGATTCAAGCGGGCGTGGCTCACTACGCGGAGTCTTTACCGGTGGAGTTCCAGCCGGACGCGGCATACCAGGAGTTGTTCCATCGAGTCCTGGCTGACAGTGCGCGACGATTGGCGGTAGCGGTCGGCGCGGTGACCGATCTGGTGCTGGCCGAACGAGGCTCTGACATCGTGCTGGTGTCGTTGGCCAGAGCCGGAACCCCGGTGGGAATACTCATGCGGCGCTGGGCGCAACGCCATGGTCTGGAGCTCCCTCACTATGCGGTCTCGATCGTGCGCGACCGGGGGATCGACGCGAACGCGATGAGATATCTGGCAACCCACCATGACCCTGCGTCCGTGGTGTTCGTCGACGGATGGACAGGGAAAGGAGCGATCGCACGCGAACTCGATGAAGCGCTGGCGCAGTTGGCCGCCGATGGTGGCCCTGTGTTCGACCCCGAGCTCGCTGTACTCGCCGACCCCGGCTCCTGCGTGCGCACCTTCGGAACGCGAGACGACTTCCTCATCGCCTCGGCGTGCCTCAATTCCACGGTCTCCGGGCTGGTTTCGCGCACCGTTCTGAACAACGAGCTCATCGGTCCCGCCGACTTCCACGGGGCGAAGTTCTATGCCGAACTCGCCGATCAGGACGTCTCAGAGGTGCTGCTCGACGCGGTTGCCCGCGAGTTCGATGCCGCCGCCGACGAAGCGGCGATCCGTCGGGCGGCGATCGAGGCATCTGATCGAACGCCGACCTGGTCGGGCTGGCAATCGGTAGAGGCCGTACGCGCGCACTACGGGATATCGTCGGTCAATTTCGTCAAACCAGGGGTGGGTGAGACAACGAGGGTCCTTCTCCGCCGGGTACCGTGGCGTGTTCTCGTCCGGACCCCGGACGACCCCGAACACGAACACATCCGAGTTCTCGCCGACGCACGCGACGTACCCGTCGAAGTGGTGCCTGACCTCGCGTACAGCTGCATGGGATTGGTGAAAGAACTCCGGTGACACCCACAAGCACCACGCCATCGACCACCGCGTCTCGACGCGCCCTGGTGACGCTGGATCTCGACCGCACCCTGATCTACTCGGCCCATGCGATCGCCGAGGGTGCCGGCCCGGGGGAAGATGCCGATGCGGCGCTGTCTGCAGCGCAGTGTGTGGAGATGTACCAGGGCCGTCCGCAGTCGTTCATGTCGACGATGTCGATGACCCTCCTCGGCGACCTGCACGCCGCCTCGGACGTGGTGCCGACCACCACCCGCACGATCGAGCAATATCGGCGGATCCGATTGCCGATCGGCGTTCCCCGCTTCGCCATCACCAGTAACGGCGGCAACATTCTCGTCGAAGGCCACCCCGACCCGGAATGGAGCAGGCGGGTTGCCTCTCTGCTGGACCGGCTCGCAGTGGGAGTGGACGAGGTGTTCGCCCGCCTCGCGCAGGATGCGGCCGACGCCCCATGGCTGCGGACCATGCGGATCGCCGACGGTCTGTTCTGTTACGTGGTGGTGGAGCTCGATCTCCTTCCGCCGCACGTTGTTCCGGCATGGGCGAGCTGGGCTGCAGAGCTGGGTTGGAACGTGTCCCGCCAGGGCCGCAAGGTGTACGTGATGCCCGACCCCGTGACCAAGCAACTGGCCATCGACGAGGTTCGGACGAGACTCGACTCGCCCCCTGACGTGACGTTCGCCGCAGGCGACGGGGTGCTCGATCAACCGATGCTCGTCGCAGCGGATGCGTCGATCCGCCCACGTCACGGCGAACTGGAAGAACTCGGCTGGGTTCATCCGAATGTCGCCGTCACCACAGGGCGCGGTCTGGCCGCGTCGGAAGAGATGTTGGTCTGGATGCTGGAGCAGACAGGCACAATGGGGGGCATTGGCGAATCGGACATCCGCGCGAGCGCGCTCCCGGCCCCCGGTATCGCGAAACAATCCACACCCAACGAAGGGCTCAGGCGATGACAACAACTCTGGTCAAAGGACAAAACGGGCCGCTGTCCGCACCGACGGTGGAGATCACGGTCGACCTTGCCACCGCCGGCGACCTATCCGCTCTGCTCGTCACCGACAGCGGCAAAGTCCGGACCGACGCAGACTTCGTCTTCTACAACCAGCCGTCGGGGCCGGGTGTCACCTTGCAGCCGGGCGCCGGGATCGGCACGTTGTCGATCTCGCTGGCTGCGGTGCCCGCCGACATCAGCCAGGTCCGAGCAGTGATAACGCTGGAGAACGGCACATTCGGCGCGGTCGCGCCGCCGGTCGCGCGGGTTACCGCGGGTGGACAGCCGCTGTACGAATACCGCATCGACGGCTTGTCGAGTGAGTCCATCGTCATCGCGCTCGAGGTGTACCGCCGCGGCGGCGACTGGAAGGTTCGCGCGGTCGGACAGGGTTACGCGGGAGGATTCGCCGCACTCGTGACCGATCACGGTGTGTCGGTGGACGATGCCCCGTCGCCCGCCGCAGCGCCGCCTCCTCCCCCGCCTTCTCAGCCGGTGCAGAACACCGCACCCCCGAGCTATACCCGCCAACCGACCCCGCAGAGCCCGCCGCAACAGAACTTCCCACCGCCCCAGCAGGCCGCCCCCCAGCAGCAGCCTGCATACAACCAGCAACCTGGGTATGCCGCACCCGCAGCGCCGGCGAGCGCCCGCCGGCAGGCCAGAGGTGAGTCTGAGCAAAGACCGCCCGGTCAGTCTCGCCAAGGGCCAGCGGGTGTCGCTGAACAAAGATGGCGGCGTGGCACTGACGAACATCCAGATGGGGCTGGGCTGGGACCCGGTGACCGTCAAGAAGATGTTCGGCAATCGCAGCGCCGACATCGATCTGGACGCGTCGGTGGTCATGTACGCCGATACACAGGTGGCCGACGTCGCCTACTACGGTCAGCTCACATCCAAGGACGGCTCGATCCGCCATCTCGGTGACAACCTCACAGGCGAGGGCGAAGGCGACGACGAGGTGATCACGGTGGATCTCACGCGGGTTCCGATCCACGTGAACGCCCTGATCTTCATCGTCACCTCGTACCAGGGGCAGACCTTCGAGCAGGTGCAGAACGCCTTCTGCCGTCTGGTCGACCAGACCAACAAGGCCGAATTGGCCAGGTACACACTGGCCGGTGGGATGCCTTACACCGGCGTGGTGATGGCCAAGGTGTTCCGCGAGGGTGGCACGTGGAAGCTGCAGGCGATCGGCGAGGGCATCACCGCCCGTCATGCCGGTGAAGCGCTTCCGCAGCTGCAGCGATTCCTCTCCAACGACTACATGAGATAGCACGCAAGGATCGAGGCGAGATGAGGAAGCTGGTCGCCGGCCAAAATGCGCCGATCGAGGTGTCGGACATCAGCTTTCGGGTGGCGGCCACCGGTGCGGACGTCGACCTCGTCGGCCTTGTCGTGGATTCCGACCTCCGAGTCCTCGATTCCGCTGATGTGGTGTTCTACAACCAGCCGGCGACAGTCGGGGTCCGGCTGGACGGCCCGCGGCTCACGGTCGACCTGGACGGCATCCGGAGTGGCGCAACCGTACTGTGCGCCGTCAGCGTGGAGCCGGCCCCGGGCTCGGGGGTGTATGCGGAACTGACCGGGCTAGCTGTAATGACCAGGGACGTTGTGAACGGTGTGGCACCAGTAAATAGGTGAGGACCTCCGGTATCGGTGTGGTTACCACAACTACAGCGACTACCAAGAGGTCCTCATGTCCCACGCTAATGCCTTGCTCGCTCCGAAGGGCAGATTGAAACTCGCAACAACTATCGTCGTAGACGGTTGGACGATCCGGCGAGCTGCCGAACGGTTTCAGTGCTCGCCCACCACCGCCAAGAAGTGGGCCGATCGGTACCGGGTCGGTGGCGAGAAGGCGATGGTCGACCGCTCCAGCCGCCCGCACCACAGCCCTGGACGTACCCCGAGCAAGACTGAACGGCGAATCATCAACCTGCGCTTCACACGCCGCTGGGGACCGCACCGCATCGCCTACCACCTGCACCTGCCCCGCAGCACCGTCGGCGCGGTCCTACGACGCTTCACGATGCCCTTGTTGCGGAATCTGGACCAGAACACCGGCCTGGCGGTCCGCCGACCGACACCGCGCCGATACGAGCACGACGCCCCGGGCGACCTGATCCACGTCGACATCAAAAAGCTGGGCAAGATTCCCCACGGCGGCGGACACCGCAAACTCGGACGCCAAGAAGGCAAGCGCAACAACAAACGACAGGGCCTGGGCTACGCATTCATCCACCACGCCGTCGACGACCACTCCCGGCTGGCCTACTCAGAGATCCTCGGCGACGAAAAGAAGGAGACCGCCTCAGCGTTTTGGATCCGCGCCAACGCCTACTTCAACCTTCACAACATCACCGTCAAACGAGTACTCACCGACAACGGATCCTGTTACCGCTCAACGCTATTCGCTCAAGCACTCGGCGAGACCATCAAGCACAAACGGACCCGCCCATACCGGCCGCAAACCAACGGTAAGGTTGAACGATTCAACCGAACACTCAACCAAGAATGGGCCTACGCCCACACCTACCTCTCCGACGAAGCCCGCGCCGCGACCTACCAACACTGGGTCCATGAATACAATCACCACAGACCACACACAGGCATCGACGGCAAATCACCCATCGACCGCATCACTGTGCACAACGTCCCCGGGAAGAACAGCTAGCCGACGGCGAGGTCCTGTTCGGCTTTGATGTCCGGCCGGCGCATGGCGAGACGGCGCTGCTCTGTTTCGAGCTCTACCAACGCGCCGGGCGCTGGCGGGTTCGTGCTCTGGGTCAGGGCTACAGTGGCGGGCTCGCCCAGTTGCTCACACGTCATGGCGTGGACGTCGACGATCCGCCGGAAGCGAAATCGAGCGCGCCGACACAGAATCCGAGTGCTGCTGCAGCACAACCTGATTCACGTGGCGAACTGGACCCGGCATCCGTGGTCTTGGGATCGGACTACACCGCAGCCATTGCCCGCGCGCAGGTGGTCTTCGAAGATGCGGCCCGGTCGGCAGCGGGATACGTTCAGGCTGAGGCATTTGCGATGGATCGTCTCGACCAGGAGCTGAGCGACGCGATCTCCGATCCGGCACAACGTAATTCGCCCGCAGCCTCACACCAGCGCGAACGGGCGCAACGTCGCTGCGACGAGCTGATCGCCGCTGCTCGACAGCGATTCGATGCCGATTCACAAGTCCTGATCGCCGAACTGGCAGCCCTCGATCCCCAATTGCCACCTGCGATGGCGTCGTGGACATCGCCGGCCTGGACACGGTTGAACGGACCACCTGCGAGCGGTGTGCGCATCGGCGAGTTCGCAGCTCCCGAACGTGGTGAGCTACGACTGCCGTTCTGCGTGCCGACACCCATCGCGCGCCCGATCTGGGTGCTGGACGGCGACCTGCCGGCTCTGTCCGCGGTCACGTCCTTGGTGTTGCGACTGGTCGTCGCTGCGCGGGCCGTACCGAGCTCCTCGACAACCGCGGCCAGGTCCGTGGCGGTCGATGTGTTCGACCTCACCGGTTCGCTTGCCCCGCTGTCGGATCTACTCACGCCGCTGCTCGGCTCCGCGGCAGTCACATCCGCGGACGTGATGGTCGATCGTCTGGGCGCCCTGGAGTCGTCTCTGGAACTGGCGCAGATGGCGTTGGAAGCCGGGGACGTCGCCGACGTCTACAACAGGGTTGTTGTCATCGCGGACCTTCCGTTCGGATGGGATGCGGCAACGATGGCCCGATTGCTGCGCATCATCGACAGAGGCGGCAGGCTGGGCTGGTCGTTTGTATTGTCGGGCGCGGTCGATGAGCATGACGCCGACCCGCTGGTCAGCATGATCGCCGACCGCACGCTGATGTTCCCGATGTCCGCGGACGCCACGGCGCACGACCCGTGGGTGGGTCTGCAATGGTCGGTGAGGCCCGAACAGATCGAGCCACAATCGCCGCAAGCGCGTCAGATCGTCGCCCGCCTCGCCGACCCGGCGCCGCAACCCGGAGCACGGCGACAGCTGTAGCGAAAACCAGCCGTCGGGGCCCGTCAGCGCCACCGCTCGGCTTCTTTGGCCAGAGCCACCAACTCGGCGCCCAGCTCGGCGAGTTCGGATCTGTCGGCCTCCTCGGCAACCGCCGTAGCAACGTCCTCGGCGGCGCACCTCAACCGGAACAACCGTTCGATCAGTTCATCGGCTTCGCCCGCGCTCAGAACCACTGCATCGGCCGGGATGGAAGAACCGGCGACCAGACTGCGTTGCTCGTATGCGCGTTGGCGGCATGACTGCTTGCAGTACTTGCGACGACGGCCCATGTCCGACTCGATGACCTCGCGGCCGCACCATGAGCAGGAGTTGCGGGTCCGGCTTCGTCTCGCCGTGGTGGACGAATGATCCATAGACGATGACGGTACCGGGCCGCAGACCCGAACTCGCGGAGCGACCGCGCCGTCTCGAGGACGTATTTCGCACGTGGTCCCGCAACGCGCGTAAGATGGATAGGTAATCCAACGAGAGGACAGTAGTTATGGCAGATCGAGTCCTACGCGGCAGCCGTCTCGGAGCGGTGAGCTACGAGACCGATCGCGATCATGACCTTGCTCCCCGGCGCATCGTCCAGTACCGCACCGACAATGGTGAGATCTTCGACGTCCCGTTCGCGGATGACGCCGAGATCCCGTCGACGTGGCCGTGCAAGAACGGTATGGAAGGCACCATTCTGGAAGGTGCCGAGCCCGAGGAGAAGAAGGTCAAGCCGCCGCGTACCCACTGGGACATGCTGCTCGAACGTCGGAGCGAAGAGGAGCTCGAGGTGTTGCTCGCCGAGCGCCTGGACCTGCTCAAAGCTCGTCGGCGGGGCGCCAGCTAGATCCGGTCAGTTCACGACATCGCCGCGGCACCTCACGGTGCCGCGGCGTTTTGTCATTTCCGGCGGAGCTTGGCCATCCGGTGGGCCAGTCCCCAGCGAGGGACCTTGAAGGCCGCCTCTCGGACGATGCTTCCGCTCATCTTCGACTCCCCCAGCTCGCGCTCGGTAAACGTGATGGGTACTTCGGCCACATCGAACCCGGCCTGGACCGTTCGCCACCCGAGGTCCACCTGGAAGCAGTAGCCGTGCGATTCGATCGACGACAGGTCGAGCGTTTCCAGCACATGGCGGCGGTACGCGCGGAATCCTCCGGTGATGTCTTTGATCTTGACCCCGAGCGCCAGCCTCGAGTAGACATTGCCACCCCGCGAGAGGATCTCGCGTCGCCGCGGCCAATTGACCACCGTTCCTCCCGGAACGTACCGAGACCCGATCACCAGGTCCGCACCCTCGTTGAGGCGGTCGAGCAATCGATGCAACTGCTCCGGAGCATGACTGCCATCGGCATCCATCTCCACCAAGACGGTGTAGTCGCGAGCCAGGCCCCACTTGAAGCCGGCGATGTAGGCGGCGCCGAGACCGTCTTTCACGGTGCGGTGCATCACGTGGATGCGGTCAGCGCCGTCGGTTGCCGCCAGCTTGTCGGCGAGTTCGCCGGTGCCGTCGGGACTGCTGTCGTCGACGATCAGGATGTGCACTGCGGGCTGCGCTGCGTGCACACGCTTGACGATCAACGGCAGGTTCTCGATCTCGTTGAACGTCGGGATGATCACCAGGGTGCCCGCCCCGTCGGCCCCGACCGGCCGCGCAGCCTGCGAGTTGTGCTCAGGCTCCGTCACCATGCTCCTCCTTTGACCATCCCCTGAACCTAATGCCTGGCGCCAGCAGGAACAAAAAGGCGCAGACGCCCAAGAGTACGGCCAATCGCTCGGGCCACGGCCCGATTTTCGTGGCGATGGTCTCGCCTGTGTGCAACGGAATCGTGCCCTCCAGGGTCGCGGGTTCGAAGAACCCGCTGCGTGAGCTGGTATGACCGTCGGGCGCGATGATCGCGCTCACACCGCTGGTTGCTGCCACCACCACGGCGCGCCCGTGCTCGACGGCCCGCAGCTGTGACATCGCCAACTGTTGGTAGGTCATCTGCGTGCGCCCGAAGGTGGCGTTGTTCGTCGGTACCGAGAGGAACTGGGCCCCCGATTGCACCGCCTTACGTGCCGAACGGTCGAACGCGATCTCCCAACACGTCGACACCCCCACGGTCACGCTCTGCCGACCGGTGGTCTCGACGGCGACAACACCTGGGCCGGTGCCCGCGCGGAAATTACCTGCCTGCTCGGCATACGAGGAGAAGAGGGTGAAGAAGCTTCGCCACGGCAGGTATTCGCCGAATGGCTGGATGATCTGCTTGTCATACCGGCCACGTATCTGGTCTCCGGAATCGCGCCGTCCGTCCCACACCAGCACGGTGTTCGTCGGGCGTCCGTCAGCGTTCCGGACGAGCGTGCCCACCAGGATCGGGGCGCCGACAGCTGCTGAGGCCGCCGTGATCTCTTCGGCTGCATCCTCATTCGCGGTGGGGTCGATGTCCGAGGCGTTCTCGGGCCACACCACGATGTCGGGACGGGCGGCGTCACCGGCGTCGACCGCGGCAGCCAGACGGAAGGTCTCGCGTACGTGGTTGTCCAGAACCGCCCGACGCTGATCGTTGAAGTCGAGGCCCAGCCGGGGGACGTTGCCCTGAATCGCGGCAACGGTGATCTCGTCGTCCGAACTGTTTCGGCCGTCCACAGAGGGCCACAGGGCGGCCGCGACAATCGGTGTGATGAGCGCGAGCACCAGGGCCGGCACCACGGTCTGCCATCTGACCGGCCGTCGGATCACCGCGCCGATCACTGCGGTCAGCGCTGCCCCCGTCAAAGCCACCGAGAACGACACCAGAGGTGCGCCCCCGATCGAGGCGAGCGACAGCATCGGCCCACCGACTTGGCCGAAAGCTGTACGACCCCAGGGAAACCCGCCAAATGGGAATGATGAACGTGCCCACTCGACGGTGACCCACATGATCGCGAACCACAACGGTGCCGCAGGCCAGGTGGTGGTACGGCAGGCGATCACGCCGAACAACCCGGTGTAGAGCGACATCACCACTGCCAACGCCACCCACGGGAGCGGCCCCACGTACACCCCGATCCACGGCAGCAGCGGGAGAAAGAACCCGAGGCCGAAGACGAATCCGTACCAGAATCCCTCGCGGAATCGAACAACGCCTCTGAGCGCGGCGGCCAGCAACGCCAGCGACAGGATGCCCAGGAACCAGAGATCGCGCGGCGGGAATGCGGCCCACATGAGCACTCCTCCGAGCGCACTGACGGCGGTGCGGATCACCCATGGCCGCTGCGTCGCGTCTCGGAGCCGGGCGATCGTTCCGCCCTCGGACTCCCCTGGCGCGATTGCCGTCGTCACAGCCCCGCCCGGTCGTAGATCGTCACGCCTGCCCTCACAGTACGAATGCACTCCGGGAGCCGGCTGCCTGCACTGAGGTCGGGAAGTGCAGGTACCCGCGACCGCGGGTCGGTGGACCAGCGGGCCACTGCCGGATCAGCCGATCCGGCAACCACCAGGTTGTCCACATCCCAGACGGCGTAGTCGGCGGGCGCGCCGGGAACGAGGGTTCCGGCCACACCGTCGCGGTGACCGCCGGCCCGCCACGCCCCTCGGGTGACCGCTGCAAAAGCTGCTCGGACGGAGATGGCGCTGGACGGGTTGTTGTGATGCGCGGCCGCAGCGATTGCCTCCCACGGACGCATCGAGGTCACCGGTGCATCCGAGCTGAAGGCGAGGCCGACGCCCGCCTTGGCCAACTGGGCGAAGTTGTTGAGTGAGCGGCCACGATCAGGGCCGAGCCGCTGCTCGTACAACTGGCCCGGGCCACCCCAGAGGGCGTCGAACAATGGCTGCATACTGGCGATGACGCCGCAGGCAGCAAGAGTGGTGGCCTGGTCACCGGTGATCATCTCCGCGTGCTCGATGCGGTGTCCCAATCGGGCCATCGCCGGACCGCCGAACTCCGCCGCCACTTCGCGGAACGCATTGACCACCACGTCCATCGCGCCATCGCCGATCACGTGGAAGCCCGACTGGATACCGGCAGTGGTGCAAGCACGTAGATGAGTGGTGACCGTGTCTTCGTCGAGGTAGCAGACGCCGTGGGTGTCGGCGTCGCTGTAGGGCTCTCGGAGCAGCGCGGTGTGCGACCCGATGGCCCCGTCGATGAAGAGGTCGCCACCGAGGCCGTGTGCGGCCGTCTCGGTCTGCAGAGCACGGGCGTGCTCGGAGTCGGTGACGGCTTCGCCCCAGTATCGACGGATCTCGACGGGGTGGTCGAGGTGGGCCAGTGACAGGAAGTCGTCGCGTCCGCTGATGTCCGGGCCGCCGTTCTCGTGGACCGCCACGATGCCGTGGGCGGCTGCATCGTCGAGAGCAGCACGCTGGGCGCGATGTCGGCCATTGGCGCTCAACAACATCCGGGCCGCGGCACGAACCCGGTGGTGGGCGTCGGCGGTCAGCGGTCCCTGCTCGTCATAACCGTGACTGCCGACCAAACCGTCGGCCCGAGCCCGCAGCGCAGTGGACACCACGGCCGAGTGTTCGTCGATGCGTGCCAAATACACCGGTCGATTGCCGACCACGGCATCCACTTCGGCTGTTGAGGGGCAGGTCAGATCCGGCCACGTCGATTCATCCCAACCCAGGCCCCAGATCAGGTCGGTGTCGGTGTGTTCGGCGGCGTACCGGCGGATCTGTTCGAGACAGTCGTCCCGGCTCACGGCGTCACTGAGGTCCAGGCCACGCAGAGCCAGACCGGCCGACGTCAAGTGCACGTGCGAGTCGACGAAGGCGGGCGCCACCAGTGCGCCGTCGAGATGGATCACCTGCGCGTCGGGGTGCAGGGTACGGCCGACATGATCCGAACCCACCCAGACGATGGTGCCGTTCGCAACTGCCATGGCTGTCGCGTCGGGGGCACTCGGGGTGTAGATATGGCCACCGATCAGCAATTGACTCTCCACGAGCGTCCAGTCTGCCTGTCGAACCGATCGTCAGTCGCTGCAGGTCCGTGAACAAGCTGCCGCCGCGGCCGGATCCGTTCCGATGGGCAAACGTTTCAGAGCTCGTTGTAGGGCTTGCGGAGTTCGGGACGTGCCGGGTCGAAGCCGGTGGTTCCCGTGGTTCCCGCACCGGAGCTATCGATGACCTGGCCGTCCACCACGGTGACTCCTGCCATGCCGCGCCCATACCGTGCGTAGTTCTTCTCCATGGCGCTGACCACCTTGCGTGTGCCCACGGCGATGACCATGGGCCGCAACAGAACGCGAATGGGCTTGAGTAGCAAGAGGATGCCGACGGCACTCGACACCAGGCCGGGGATGATCATGAGGATTGTCGCCGCGGCCAGCAGTGCGGTGTCGGCAACGGGTGCTGATGAGCTGGCCGGATCGACGGGGCTGCCACCTGCTGCGTTGCGTCCGGCGTCGCGCAGATTGGCGAGGGTCTTGGCACCCTGACGACGCAGCAACCAGAACCCGCCGATGACCGTTGCGACCACCAGTAGCAGTGTCCAGCCGAAGCCGATGGCGTAACAGAGTCCGACGAACGCGGCGATCTCGATCGCCACATAGAGCAAGAAGAGTGCGAACTTCATGATGTCAACCGTCCCGACTATCGGCATGTGCGTACACGGGGACAACGAACGAGATGCCCGATTTTCTCCCGACCCGTGGGATCGATGATCTCAACGGTGTTCACCAGCGCAAATCGACGCCGTTGAGATCAGGCGCCCTCGATGTCACCCTCGGTCTCCAGGTACACGCGGCGCAGTTCGTTGAGCATCTCCGCCGGCGGCGCAGACCACATCTGGCGTTGGGCCGCTTCCAGCAGTCGCTCGGCGATGCCGTGCAGCGCCCACGGGTTGGATTTGGTCATGAAGTCCTTGTTGGCCTCGTCGAGGACATAGGACTCCGTGAGCTGCTCGTACATCCAGTCGGCCATCACGTTGGTGGTGGCGTCGTAACCGAAGAGATAGTCCACGGTGGCGGCCATCTCGAAAGCGCCTTTGTACCCGTGCCGCTGCATTGCACCGATCCACCGTGGGTTGACGACTCTCGCACGAAAAACCCGTGTCGTCTCCTCGGACAGGGTGCGCGTGCGCACATTGTCGGGCGTGGTGCTGTCCCCGATATACGCCTCCGGGTCCTGTCCGGTCAGAGCGCGAACGGTTGCGACCATACCGCCGTGATACTGGAAGTAGTCGTCCGAATCGGCGATGTCGTGCTCGCGGGTGTCGGTGTTCTTGGCGGCCACCGCAATTCGCCGATACGCCGACCGCATGTCCTCGACGGCGGCGACACCGTCACGACCACGCCCGTACGCGTAACCTCCCCATGCCGTGTACACCTGCGCCAGGTCCTGGTCGGTGCGCCAATCCTTGGAATCGATCAACTGCAGCAATCCCGCGCCATAGGTGCCGGGCTTCGAGCCGAAGATCCGGGTCGTGGCCCGGTCGACGTCACCGTGCTCTGCGATGTCTGCCCGGGCGTGTGCGGCAACGAAGTTCACATCGTCGGGTTCATCAAGAGCGGCCACCATCCGGACCGCGTCGTCGAGGATGGTCACGACATGGGGGAAGGCATCGCGGAAGAATCCGGAGATGCGCACGGTGACGTCGATACGCGGTCGGCCGAGTTCGGCGGGCTCGATCAGGTCGAGGGCGGTGACCCGTCTCGAGGCTTCGTCCCAGATCGGCATCACCCCGAGGAGGGCGAGTACCTCCGCGATGTCGTCGCCCGATGTGCGCATGGCACTGGTCCCCCACACCGACAACCCGACCGACTTCGGGTACTCGCCATGGTCTTTGAGGTAACGCTCGAGTAGTGAGTCGGCCATGGCGCGGCCCGTCTCCCACGCGAGCTTGGACGGGACCGCCTTGGGGTCGACGGAATAGAAGTTTCGGCCGGTGGGAAGAACGTTGATCAAGCCGCGTAACGGCGATCCACTGGGACCGGCGGGGATGAAACCGCCGTCGAGAGCGTGCAGTATCCGCGGTATCTCCTGGTCGGTCTGGCGCAGCCGTGGAACGATCTCCGTTCCGGCGAACTCGAGGATCTGGGCAACCTCGCTGGGGTGCCCGGCGGCCACCTCCGCGACGGTTGTCATGTCCCAGTTGCTCTTCGCGCATGCGGCCACGAGTTCGCGTGCCTGGGCTTCGATGTCGTCGGTGGCACCGCGGCCTGCCGTGCCGTCCTCGACCAGACCGAGTGCCTCCCGTAGCCCGGGCAGGCTCTGTTTCCCGCCCCAGAGCTGACGTGCGCGCAGCATCGCCAGCACCAGATCCACTTCGACGTCATCGGTCGGCGGCTGGCCGAGGATGTGCAGGCCGTCGCGGATCTGTACGTCCTTGATCTCGCACAACCAGCCATCGACATGCAGCAGCATGTCGTCGAAGACGTCTTCCTCTGGTCGTTCGGACAGCCCCAGGTCGTGATCCATCTTCGCCGCCTGCAGCAGCGTCCAGATCTGCTGTCGAATCGCCGGCAACTTGCCCGGGTCGAGCGCGGAGATGTTGGCGTGCTCGTCCAGCAACTGCTCCAGACGTGCGATGTCTCCGTAACTCTCGGCTCGGGCCATCGGCGGGATCAGGTGGTCGACCAGCGTCGCATGGGCACGACGCTTGGCCTGGGTGCCCTCGCCAGGGTCGTTCACGAGGAACGGGTAGATCATCGGGAGGTCGCCCAGTGCCGCGTCGGTTCCACATGACGCTGACATCCCGAGCGTCTTGCCGGGCAGCCACTCGAGGTTGCCGTGTTTGCCGACGTGCACCACTGCGTCGGCACCGAACCCGTTCTCTGCGGCAACCCACCGATAGCAGGCCAGGTAGTGGTGGCTCGGTGGCAGGTCGGGATCGTGATAGATGGCAACGGGGTTCTCGCCGAATCCGCGTGGCGGCTGGACCATCAGGACGATGTTGCCGAATTGCATTGCCGCGATGACGATATCGCCTTCGGGATTCGCCGATCGGTCGACGAACAACTCGCCCGGAGCAGGCCCCCAGTGTTCGATCATCGATTCTTGCAGGTCGGCGGGCAACGTCGCGAACCACTCGCGGTAGTCCCTCGCCGACAGACGAATGGGATTGGCCGCCAATGCTTCCTCGGTGAGCCAATCGGGATCTTGTCCCCCCGCCGCGATCAGCGTGTGGATCAGCTTGTCCGAATCGTTCTCTGCCAAACCGGGTACGGCGCTGTCGCCGATTTCCGGACCGATGTCGTACCCGGCGGCACGCATGGCCTCGAGAAGCCGCAGCAGACTCTGGGGCGTGTCCAGGCCGACGGCATTGCCGATGCGGGCATGCTTGGTGGGATAGGCCGAGAGCATAACTGCGATACGTCGTTGTGCGGTAGGAATATGCCGTAACCGTCCGTGCCGCACTGCGATTCCCGCCACTCGCGCACAACGCTCGGCGTCGGGTCGGTACCAGGGCAGTCCGTCGTCGCCGATCTCCTTGAAGGAGAACGGGACCGTGATGATCCGGCCGTCGAATTCCGGGACCGCCACCTGCGTCGCCACGTCGAGCGGTGACATCCCGTCGTCGTTGGCCGCCCAGCTCTCACGAGACGAGGTCAGGCACAGGCCCTGCAGGATCGGCACGTCGAGCCGTGCGAGCTGCTCGATGTTCCAATTGTCGTCATCGCCACCGGCGGACGCCGTTGCCGGTGTGGCTCCTCCGGCCGCAAGGACGGTGACCACCAGCGCGTCGGCAACCGCCAGTTGTGCCAGCAGATCGTCGGGAGCAGTGCGTAGCGAGGCGCAGAAGATCGGCAGGGCACGGCCGCCCTTGTCCTCGATGGCATCACACAGGGCATGGATGTACGCCGTGTTCCCCGCAAGGTGCTGAGCCCGGTAGTACAGCACCGCGATGGTCGGCCGTCCGTCGGTGTCGGATGGCACCGAACGCTCGAGCAGTCCCCATTGCGCGGTCGCGACGGGACCCTGGAAGCCGTGTCCGGTCAGCAGGACGGTGTCGGACAGGAACGCGTGGAGGTTGGCGAGGTTGTCCGGCCCGCCTTGGGCGAGGTAGTTGTGCGCGTCGGCGGCAACACCGGGGGCAACCGTGGACAACGACATCAGGTCAGGATCTGGCAGCTGCTCGCCCGAGAGCACCACTGTGGGCAGCCCCGCGGCGAGAACGGCGTCGAGGCCTTCCTCCCACATCCGTCGGCCACCGAGGATCCGGACCACGACGAGATCGGCGCCGTCGAGCAGGACCGGCAGATCCTCGCTGACCAGTAGTCGCGATGGGTTGGCCAATCGGAAGTCCGCGCCACTGGCCTTGGCCGTCAGCAGATCGGTGTCCGAGGTGGACAGCAGCAGGATCACGGGTTCCTCCTTGCCGGGATCTCGCGCCCAGCGGGTTTATGTGGCGGTACGGCAACGAGGGTCTGACTCCGGGTCTCCCCGACACAGTGGCGCGACCGCGCCGGATTTCCACCGGCTTCCCCGTTGCGGGTCGGGCTCAGCCTATAGAAGCCGGTAGTCAAGTGACCACGTCTGGTCGTCGATGGGCCGGCCGCCGGTGACCTGCCGATCCGCCATCACCCCACGTACGGCCAGTACCGTGGACCCATGTCCCGTCCCGCCGATCGTTGTCCGGGCGTGTTCTCGGCGCATCCCGCAGCCGATGGTCATCTGGCGCGTATCCGACTTCCCGGCGGCCGGATAACCCCCGCCCAGTTGCAAGCTCTGGTCGTGGTGGCGGACGAGTTCGGGGACGGGCACATGGAACTCACCTCGCGCGGGAATCTGCAGCTACGCGGAATAGCGGACGTGGCAGGCGCTGCCGACATGATCGTCGACGCGGATCTCATCCCGACGCCGAGTCATGAACGGGTGCGCAATTTGCAACTGTCGGCGTTGAGTGGTCGCCGCGGCGGGCTACTCGACGGCCGACCGGTTCTCGACCGACTCGATGTCGCCCTTCGCGGGGACAACGTGTTGGCTGCACTGCCGGCTCGTTTTCTCTTCGGCGTCGACGACGGGCGCGGCGACGTGCTGGCCGAGGCACCCGACGTCGGCGTCGTCGCGGTCGACAGCGAGCATCTCGACCTCGTGGTCGCCGGAAACACCACCGGCCGGC
Source organism: Williamsia sp. DF01-3 (assembly GCF_023051145.1). Lineage (NCBI taxonomy): Bacteria > Bacillati > Actinomycetota > Actinomycetes > Mycobacteriales > Nocardiaceae > Williamsia > Williamsia sp. DF01-3. The sequence goes on along the minus strand of NZ_JALKFS010000005.1, from coordinate 3,133,516 downwards.
AGGTCACAGCAGGTCGCGCGGCCGCGACGATGCTCGATGTGGCTCACGCGTTTCTCACCGACCGTGCGGACGAGTGGCGAGTACAGGACCTTGATGCTTCGCCGTCGATCACAGAATTGCTCGAAGGTCTTCCCCGAACTCGACCGCATACCCCGCCTACCCCGCCGTCGGAGCCGCTGGTGGGGTGGCTCGCGCAGGACGACGACCTCATCTCGTTGGGTTCGGTGGTGCCTCACGGTCGATTGTCTGCGCGCATCGCAGAGTTCCTTGCCGCCATCGAGCGCGACATCTACCTCACGCCGCGCAAGGAAATCCTCGTCTGTGATCTGACGGATGGAATGGCGGACACGGTGGTGCGGGTGCTGGCCCCCATGGGTCTGATCTTCGATGCAACGTCGCCGTGGACGCGGGTGAGCGCCTGCTCTGGATTGCCGGGATGCGACAAATCGCATGCCGATGTGCGCGGGGATCTCGAGCAATATCTGGCGATCGGCGACCAGTCCGTTGACAACCGCGAGCACTGGGTGGGCTGCGAACGCGGCTGTGGATCGCCGCACGCTGCTCACATCCGGGTGCAGGCGACCCCGGCGGGGTACGAACGCCGAGCGTTCTGATCGACCAACTATGGTGGCTTTCACCATGTACACCTACATCCGTGACGGCGCAGAGATCTACCGTCAGTCGTTTGCGACCATCCGCGCCGAGTCCGATCTGGCCGAGTTCGATGACGATCTGTCCCAGGTCGTCGTGCGGATGATTCATGCCTGCGGTCAGGTGGACCTCACCGACGATGTGCGCGCATCCCCGGGGCTCGTCACGGCGGCGCGCGGCGCGCTGGACGCCGGCGCCCCCGTGCTGTGCGACGCGAACATGGTTGCGTCCGGAGTCACCCGCAAACGTCTGCCTGCCGACAACGATGTGCTCTGCCTGCTGACCGACCCGGCGACGCCGCAGCTGGCGGTCGACCTGCAGACCACCAGAACCGCTGCATCGGTGGAATTGTGGCGGCCTCGACTGGAAGGCGCGGTTGTGGCCATCGGAAACGCGCCGACGGCTTTGTTCGCCCTGCTCGAACTGATCGATGCCGGCGGGCCTCGACCTGCCGCTGTGATCGGGGCCCCGGTGGGTTTCATCGGCGCCGCCGAGTCGTGTGCAGCGCTGGCCGAGCGAGACGGCATCGAATTCTTGACCGTGCTCGGCCGCCGCGGCGGCTCGGCCATCACGGCTGCAGCCATCAACGCGTTGGCATCGACGGTGGAGTGACATGGCAGTACAGGGAAAGCTCTGGGGCGTCGGGATCGGTCCGGGTGACAGTGAACTCGTGACGGTGAAGGCAGCCCGCATCATCGGTGACGCAGACGTTGTCGCCTATCACTGCGCTCGACACGGCAGGTCGATCGCGCGATCGGTGGCCGAACCTTATCTGCGCTCGGGCCAGGTCGAAGAAAAGTTGATGTACCCGGTGACCACGGAGACGACCGATCATCCCGGTGGGTACCGAGGGGCGCTCGACGACTTCTACACAGAGGCGGCCGAGGTTCTCGCGCAGCACCTTTCGGCCGGCCGCTCGGTGGCACTGCTGGCTGAAGGAGACCCTCTCTTCTACAGCTCGTACATGCACATGCACAAACGGTTGGCGAGCCGGTTCGAGACCGAGATCATCCCCGGTGTCACATCGGTCAGCGCATCGGCGGCGGCCACCGGATTGCCGCTCGTGGAGGCCGACGAGACGTTGACGGTGTTGCCCGGGACGCTGCCGAAGGACGAATTGGTGCGCCGCCTCGAGGACAGCGACGCCGTCGCGATCATGAAACTCGGGCGCACCTTCCCAGATGTTGTTGCGGCCCTTGAGGAGTCCGGACGTATCGATCACGCCTGGTATGTGGAACGTGCTTCGACGGGCGCACAGAAGGTCCTGCCCATACCTGATGTGGACATCACCTCTGTCCCCTATTTCTCGATGGTGGTGATACCAGGCCGGCTGAACAGCCCACCCCTGGCAGAACCGGCTGTCCAGGGCGAGGTGGTGGTGGTGGGTCTGGGGCCCGGCGCGGCGCGCTGGACCACGCCAGAGGTTCGGGCGGAGCTCGCAAGGGCCACCGACCTGGTGGGTTACAAGACGTACCTGAACCGCATCAACCCACGGCCTGGCCAGCGAATGCATGCCAGCGACAACCGCGTCGAATCCGAGCGGGCCTGCCTGGCCCTGGATCTCGCCAAGAACGGCGCCCGCGTTGTCGTGGTGTCGTCGGGCGATCCCGGCGTGTTCGCCATGGCGGCCGCGGTTGTCGAGGAGTCCGCCGACGACCAATGGCGCGATGTGCCGGTCCGAGTGGTTCCAGGGGTCACCGCAGCCAATGCCGTGGCGAGTCTCGCCGGTGCACCATTGGGCCATGACTATGCGGTGATCTCACTGTCGGACAGGCTCAAAGGGTGGGACGTCATCGTCGAGCGGGTACGGGCAGCGCTACGTGCCGATCTGGTGATCGCGATCTACAACCCCGGTTCCGCCAGCCGAAACTGGCAAGTCGCCGAGCTCAAAGGAATTCTGTTGCAACACAAATCGCTTTCGACGCCCGTGATTCTGGGGCGAGACGTGGGCGGACCGGAGCAGTCTGTTGCCATCACCACGGTCGCCGATTTCGATCCGGCTGCTGTCGACATGCGGACGCTGCTCATCGTGGGGTCGTCCACCACCACGGTGATCGAGCGGGCCGGCGGCCGGGCAGTGTTCACCAACCGACGTTACGACAGCACCCGCTGACGGACCCAGCGGGCCGCGTCCTCAGGCCTTTCCACAGCCGTACCGGTCAGGGTGACCGGTCGCTGCACCATGACGACCGGCAATTCGAGCTCGCGAGCCGCATCCAGTTTTGCCCGAACCAGATCTCCGCCGCTGTTCTTGGTGACGATCACGTCAATACGGTGCTCGCGCAGAAGCTTGCGCTCACCTTCGAGCGTGTACGGCCCGCGGTTGCGCAGGATCAAGTTCTGCGGCGGAGTCTTGCGCTCGGGTGGGTCGACAAGACGGATCAAAAACCAGGCGTTCTCGACGTGGGCGAACACATCAACATCCTGGCGACCTGTGGTGAGGAAGACCCGAAGACCCGGCTGTCGGTCGGCGTGCTCGGCGACTTTTGCGGCCGCACCGGCGATGTCCGGAACGTCCAGCCAATGGTCCCCGGCCTGCGGTTGCCATGGGGGCCGACGAAGCGACAGCAACGGCAGTCCCGCCGACATCGTCGCTGCCGCTGCGCTGGCGGAGATCTTCCGGGCAAAAGGATGCGTGGCATCGACCACACCTAGGCACTGTTGCTCGCGCAGCCAGGTCAGGAGCCCGTTCACTCCCCCGAAGCCGCCGATTCGAACCTCACCTCTCGGCAGCGCCGGGTTCTGGACGCGGCCGGCCAGCGAGGTGATGATCGGGATGCCGTCCCGATCGAGTATCTCTGCCAGAGCACGTGCTTCCGCGGTGCCCCCGAGAATGAGAACGGGGCCGCTCACGACGACACGTCGTCGTCACGGAGCTTGGTCATGCGAGCCGACGAGTACAGGTAGCTATCCGGAAAGTGTTCAGCAGCAAGTACTCTGCCCACAAAGATCACCGCGGTACGCCGGACATCCGCCTGTGCGAGGCGGCCAGGAAGTTCGCGTAGAGCGCATCGGATGATCTGCTGGTTGTCGCGGCTGGCAAAAGCAACCACCGCGACGGGGCAGTCGAATCCGTAGTGCGGCCCGAGCGCATCCGTGATCTGTTCGGCTTGATGCGCCGCCAGGTGAAGTGCCATCGTTACACCTGTTCGCGCCAGTTCCGCCAGTTGCTCGCCCTTCGGCATGTCCGTCGAGAGTGTCGACACGCGTGTGATCAACAGAGACTGACCGACGCCTGGAACCGTCAGTTCCTGACCCAGTGCGGCGGCCGCCGCGGAGAACGCCGGGACGCCGGGAACGATCTGGTAGGCCACGCCGTGTTGCTCGAGGAGCCGCACTTGTTCTGCGACAGCCGAATACAAGCTCGGGTCGCCGCTGTGCAAGCGCGCTACATCGTGACCGGACCTGTCCGCCGACACGATGTGCTCGATGATCTGGGACAACGGCATCTTTGCGGTGTTGATGAGGGTGGCGTCGGGTGGGCAGTGCTCCAGCATCTCGGCCGGGACGAGAGAGCCCGCGTAAAGGCATGTGCTGCATTGCGATAGGAGTGTCGCACCACGCAGGGTGATGAGATCGGCGGCTCCTGGTCCGGCGCCGATGAAGTAGACGGTCACTCGACGCTCCTGGGTTTGTCTGCGATCCACTGCGTCACAGGCAAAGTGGGACGCCATGTTGTCATCGTGCCGAGTTCTTCAGCATGGTCGATGTGGAAACGTCGTAGCGTTCCGCCCACCAGAGATCGCCATTTCACGAGCACTGCCTCTGATTCGATCGTCACGGCGTTGGCGACTATTCGGCCGCCGTCGAGAAGGGCTTCCCAGCAGCCATCGATGATGCCTGGTGCCGTGACTCCCCCGCCGATGAAGATCGTGTCCGGGTCGGGCGCCTGTTCGAAATCGTCGGGCGCTCTGCCGAGTACGGTCAGATTGCCGCTGACCCCCATGTCTGCCGCGTTCCGGGCGATTCGCCCGCGCCGCACCGGGTCGGATTCAAACGCTATCGCTGTGCAACTGGGATCGGTGCGCAACCACTCGATGGCGATGCTGCCCGCACCCGCGCCCACATCCCACATCAACTGGCGTGGGGCCGGGCGTAATGCGGTGACCGTCAGGGCACGAACGGCCTGTTTGGTGAGCTGTCCGTCGTTGGAGAAATCGGTGTCGGGAAGTCCTGCCTGACTGCTCACCGAAGGTCCCACACACTGCACGGCCACAAGGTTGAGTCGGTCGACGACCGGTGCTCCCCACGTTCGCGCAATTCCGGTGACATGCCGTTCGCGGTCTGACCCTAGTTGCTCGAGCACCGTGACTTGCGACCAGCCGAATCCATGCGTGGTCAGCAGTTCTGCGATGTGGGCCGGCGAGGTCTGGTCGCGACTCAGGATGAACAATCGTACGTTGTCGGTGACCGCCGAGAGGATCGAGTCCAATGGGCGGTCGACGATGCTGCGTACCGACGTGGTGGACAGGTCCCAGCCCAGTCTAGCGGCGGCGAGACTGGCGCTGGACACCGCCGGAATGATTCGGACGTGTTGCGCGCCAACTTGTTTGACGATGGATGCACCGACGCCGTGAAACATCGGGTCGCCTGAAGCGAGGATGTGGACCGGTTTCGGTTCTGCACCGGCGAGGACATCGTGAAGATGCCTGGACATGGGGCTCGTCCACGGACGCAATTCAGCCTGGACGGGTGCGAGAAGGTCGATCTGGCGGGCCGATCCATAAATGACGTGGGCGGACCGCAGTTCCCGCTGGGCTGCCACGGTGAGACCGTCCCAGCCATCGGCTCCGATCCCCACCACGACAAACCGCGGGTCGGTCATCGTGGCATCCGACGCCAGATGGCCCGAGGCAGCAAACGCATGACGAAGAACACGGGGCGTAGTGCAGCCGGTATCCATACCTCTGTTTTGCCGGCATGCAGAGCCTTGACCACGGCGTCAGCTACCTGAGGAGCTGTTCTCGACATCGGTGCGGGTTTGACGCCCGACTCCATCAGTTCTTTGGTCATGTTCCCGATGACGAATCCGGGGCGTGCCAGCAGTAGGCGAACACCGGTGCCGTGCAACGCGTCCGAGAGACCGGAAGCGAACCCGTCCAGTCCTGCCTTGGTCGATCCGTAGACGTAGTTCGCCCGACGGACCCGGACGCCGGCGGCCGAGGAGAAGACGATGAGGTCGCCGCGTCCCTGTGTCTTCATCGCTGCGGCCAGGGGGGTCATCACACTGATGTGCGCCAGGTAGTCGGTGTGGGCGATCTGCAGTGCGTGCTGGCTGTCCACCTCGGCGCGGGCCTGGTCGCCGAGGATGCCGAACGCGATGATCGCCACATCGATCCTGCCGAACTCGGCGACTATTTTCCTGATCAGCTCGTCGTGCTGCGCCGTGTCATTCGCATCGAACTCGATGGTGTGTACCTCAGCGGCGTTCTCACCAAGCATCCGTTCGCGCTGATCAGCCAAGTCATCGGACCGACGCGCGGCCAGGATCACTGTCGCTCCCCCGGCGAGACGGGCAGCGACCTCGACACCGATCTCGCTACGTCCTCCGAACAGAACCACCACTCGACGATTGCTCACCGGACGAGTATCCCAAATCGGACGCGGACTCTTGTCGGTCAGGCCTCTGAGCGGCTCGTGCTCAGGGATGACGTCAAGTTGACTATTCTCTGTAGATGTCCAAAACAGCAGCCGACCTCACCTCTGATGCGCTCGAGTTCCTGAGCGCACGCCATCTGGGAAGCCTGACCACCGTGCGGCAGGCCGGGACGCCCCACGTTGTTGCGGTCGGCTTCACCTACGACGAAGACGCCGAGGTCGTTCGCGTGATCACCTTCGAAGGAAGCCAGAAGGTACTCAACGTGGAGCGTGCGGGGTATGCGGCGGTCTTCCAGGTGGATGGCCCACGCTGGCTGACCCTCGAGGGCCCGGCGTCGGTGCACCGCGACCCCGACGCCGTCGCCGAAGGTGAACGCCGCTACGCGAATCGCTACAAGCAACCAAAGGTCAACCCCCGACGTGTTGTCGTTCAGATCGAAGTCAAGCGCGTACTCGGCTCACGAACCCTCCTCGGATCCACTGACTAGTTCATAACGCAAGGCCAGAACGCATTGGCTGCCAATACCTATCAGTCTGACGGATCGGGTTTCTTGGCGTCGTCGTCCCCGGTGGCCATTGACTCGTCAGCACTTTGTTGCTGGAGCTGCATGCGTTCTTGGCGTTCGTTGAGTGTTTGTTGGCGTTCGGCGATGATGTTCTGCCATGCCGCCTCGATGGTGTGGTCGGTGTGGTGGGCTCGGTTGATGCGTGGTTGTTGGTCGGGGTCGATGTATGTGGGTGGGATCCAGGCGACTCGGCCGGCGTCGGGGCCGTCGCGGAGCATGATGGTTTGCCATTGGTCTTCGCCGGGTCCGATCATCGCGTGATGCGGGATGCACGCCGGGGCCAGCTCGTCGATGTCGGTGTGTCCGCCGTCGGCCCAGGCGGTGGTGTGATGGATTTCGGTCCAGGAGATGGGGTTACGGCAGCCTGGGCTGGTGCAGCCTCGGTCTTTGGCGAACAACGCCATCCGTTGGCCTTGCTGGGCGGTGCGTTTGGCCCGGGCGAAGTAGAGAACGTCGGCGGAGTGGTTGGCGAACACCGCCAGCGACATATCTGCCTGGGCCGCGAGTTCCAGGGCATCTTTGACCGGCAGGTCAACCCCGGAGGCGGTGTGGGCGATGCCCGCGGCCTCATCAAGCTGTTGTTTGGTCATGGTGATGATGACCTGCACCGGCAACCCACGATGGGACGTACCGAGCAGCTTGTACTCCAGAATGGTCTTGAGGATCGCTTTGAATGCGTCGTGTTGACGTTGGGCGCGGGAACGGGTGTCGCGGCCGGCCGCGGCTTCGATGATCGCCGGGTCCATGCTCGGGTCGTCGACGGCACCCACGGGTGAGTTGGGATCATCAGGATTGTTCATACCCGGTGCTGCCCACACATCCATCACCGTCCGAAACAAAGCCAACGTCGCCGGGTCAAGGTTGCCACTGAGCTTGCTCATCATGTCCAACCCTTGGGGACCGTCCGACAAACCCCGGTTGCGTCTGCGGTCAGCGTCATCGGTCAACGATCCGTCCGGATCAACCCGAGCCAACACTTCCCGACCACACACTTCGAGCTCAGTCGGAGTCGACGTGCGGGCGTTGTCGGTCATCCAGGCATCGACCACGTCATACACTTCCGGTGCTGACTTGTGCGGAATGCGGTCGCGGACTTTGAGCATCACATCCATGTGCGCCAACCCAATCGCACCCTCGGCCAACGCTTCGGCCGCGGCCGGACATTTCGGGGGCAACGCCTCGCCCTGCATCGACAACAACTCACCGGCAGCATCAAGTGCTTTCAACCGTGACGAGGCATCGCCACGAGACACCCGCAGCTCACTCATCACAAACCGGTGCAACGTCGAATGACCAGCCTTACGGAACAAGCCGCGGTCGTTCACCTCCTGCAACCGCTTGAGGCCTTGAAAGGTCAGTGCCCGAACAACTTTCTCGTTCACCCGCACCAACTCAGCAACCTGCACATCATCGACATCATCCGACGACGCGCCAGCAATCCGCTGCAGCACCGCATCGAGATCGCGATACAACCCCACCAACGCCGGCATTGACGGTGGATCCACCGTCACCGAATCAGTCATCGACAAGCCCCCCAGCCCTCGAACCCCTTTCACCAAGTCTACCAACAGAATACGATAAAGTCGAACATGCGTTCGATACCAGGTTGGCGGGCAACACCGATCAAACGAGGAGTCGGAAAGTGGGCCGTCAGACCGACTTCAGCTCGTGAGGCCGCTGATTGAGTGATTCGCATCCGTCGGCCGTGACCACGACGATGTCTTCGATCCGTGCACCCCATCCTCCTGGGAAATAGATCCCGGGTTCGACGCTGAAGGCCATTCCGACCTGCAGCTCGATGTCGTTTCCCTCAACGATGTAGGGCTCTTCGTGGACTGACAGGCCGATTCCGTGACCGGTCCGATGGACGAACTTGTCGGCCAGTCCGGCCTCGGCCAGCACGTCGCGGGCCGCTGCATCGATCTGCTGGGCACTGACACCCGGCCGTACTGCCGCCACCGCTGCACGCTGGGCTTCTTCCAGTATCCGGTACTGACGGGCCATCTCCCCGGAAGGTTCTCCGACACAATAGGTTCGAGTGCAATCCGAGTTGTACCCGGGCTCGACTGGACCGCCGATGTCGACGACCACCACATCGCCGTCTTCGATCACCCGATCAGACACCTCGTGGTGGGGGTCGGCGCCGTTGGGGCCGGAGCCGACGATGATGAACTCGGCGCCGGTGTGGCCCTCGGCGACGATCGCGGCCTCGATGTCGGTGGCGACCTCGCGTTCTGTCCTTCCCGCCGAGAGCCATTCGCCGACGCGAGCATGAACACGATCGATCGCCGCACCCGCTCGGCGCAAAGCGTCGATCTCCGCGTCGTCTTTGATCATCCGTAACTGACGTAGAACGCCGGTGGCCAATTCGGGGCTCGAACCGAACCGAGCTGCCAACGGAACGGTGTGAAGTGCGGGCGCCGCATCAGAGACGCCATAGCGACCTGCACTCACACCTGCTGCTTCGACGGCAATGGCATACGGGTCCTGGCCGTCGACCCACTCGTGGACAACCAGGCCCAGCTCGCCGACCGCTGACTCCCGCAGGGCCGCGAGTTCCAGCCTCGGAACCACGACCTGCGGATCCCTGTCGGGACTGATCACCAACGCAGTGAGACGCTCGAACGTACTGGCGCGGGAACCGGTCAGGTACCGCAGATCGGGTCCGGGCGTGATGAACAGAGCAGACAATCCGGCTGAGGCCGTCAACTGCTGCGCGCGTTGCAGTCGGGACCGATACACCTCTGCTGAGAATCGCTCGTGAGCCATGCCCACCAGGCTAACGGGCCCTCGAAAAGGCTGTCCTCCCGGTGAGAGGTCGCTGAACGGGCGAAAACGGCCGGTTCGACGGAAAATGTACAGATGGGATCGAACGACGGCACTGTGAACAGTGGACGCGAGCCGCGCAGGCTCCGTGCTGTCCCGAGCGCGCAAATCGACCCGCAGTTCGCGACTCTGCACGGTTACAAGCGCGCATTTCGGATGGCGGGGAGCGGTCCGGCCGTCTTGTTGCTGCACGGAATCGGTGACAACTCGCTCGCCTGGGAGCCGGTGTTCGAGCAGCTGAGCGAGAAATACACGGTGATAGCACCCGACCTTCTGGGTCATGGACTGTCTGACCGGCCCCGAGCCGACTACTCGGTCTCGGCATTCGCGAACGGGATGCGTGATCTGCTCACGTACCTCGATATCGAACGCGTCACCGTGGTCGGACACTCGCTGGGCGGGGGCGTGGCCGGCCAATTCGCCTACCAATACCCGGAGATGGTGGAGCGGCTGGTTCTCGTCGGCACCGGTGGCGTCACCAAGGGGGTCAACCCAGCTCTTCGAGCGTTGTCGCTGCCCCTCTCCGAACTCGCCTTGGGCGTGATCTCTGTACCCGGAGTGTTCCCGACCTTCTCGACTGTCGCCCGGATGATGCAGAACCTGTTGCCCATGGCGATGTTCCGCGACAACACCGAGGTGGTCCGTGTTCTCGAGCGCATGCCGGAGAAGGGCTCGGCCGAGGTGTTCGCGCGGACTCTACGATCGGCTGTCGACTGGCGCGGCCAAGTGGTCACCATGCTCGACCGCTGTTACCTCAGCGCTGCCATCCCGACTTTGATCGTGTGGGGGTCCGACGACCAGGTGATCCCGGTGAGCCACGCCCATATGCTGCACAGTGCGATGCCTGACTCGCAGCTCGAGATATTCGAGAAGTCAGGCCATTTTCCGTTCCGCGACGAGCCTGCCCGGTTCGTCGATCTCTTCCTCCGATTCGTCTCGGCCACAAACCCTGCGTCGATCACTCGCAACGACGTGAAAGTGGCCCTGCGACAAGGCCCTCCGCCCAGGCCGCTGACGGGCGATCCTCATACGCGAATCGCAGTTCTCGACGCGATAGACAGCGACGAACGAAGCGCGACGTAGAACTGCCGCCGACCGTCGTCCGCGGACATCGTTCGGATCCACTGGGATCACCGGGACGCGCGATCACCACTCGGTGGATCTGGCATGGTTTACGGCATGAGCCAACCAGTGATGCTGCTAGACGGTGCGAGTCTGTGGTTCCGGGCTTTTCACGCTTTGCCGGAGAAGATGACCGCTCCTGACGGACGTCCGGTCAACGCCGTCCGCGGATTCCTCGACATGATCGCCGCCCTGGTCACGCGCGAGCATCCCCATCGATTGGTTGTGTGTCTGGACCTCTCGTGGCGACCCACATTTCGCACGGACCTCATCCCCTCGTACAAGGCGCACCGTGTCGCCGACGCGGCGGGAGACGGATCGGAAGAGGTGCCCGACACGCTGACACCCCAGGTCGACATGATCATGAACGTTCTCGCAGCAGCCGGGATCTCGACCGCCGGCGCAGAAGGCTGCGAGGCCGATGACGTGATCGGTACCCTTGCCCACACCGAAGCCGTGGATCCGGTGGTGGTGGTCAGTGGAGACCGAGACCTCCTGCAAGTGGTGGCAGACGACCCGGTTCCGGTGCGGGTTCTGTATGTGGGGCGCGGGCTCGCGAAGGCCGAGATGTACGGCCCTGCCGAAGTCGCCGAACGATACGACGTGCCGACTTCCGATCCGGGTTCGGCGTATGCCGAAATGGCGATCCTCCGGGGCGACCCATCCGACGGACTGCCCGGGGTGGCCGGAATCGGGGAGAAAACGGCGTCAAAACTGTTGCAGGCGTTCGGGACTCTGGACGAACTGGAGCGTGTCGCTGCCACGACCGCCGACAAGCGGATCTCCACCCGCCAGCGCACATCTCTCAAAGCTGCCGCCGACTATCTCAGCGCCGCTCGCACGGTGGTGTTCGTCCGAACCGACGCAGAGATAATCAGCAGCGGGGACGACCGGTTGCCCAGCGAGCCGGCAGATCCGGCCGCGTTGGCCGATCTGATCGAAGAGCTCGGCATCGGCTCGGCGGTCTCCCGACTCGGGAAAGCACTGGGTTGGCAGTTCCCCTGATCAACTAGCAACAGGCGAGCGACCGCAGGCGTCAGCCGGCGGTCGGCTGACCCACCTCGTACTTGCCGTCATCGTCGAGGAACGTGATCTTGACCTGCTGATTGGCGCCGCTCACCGTCACCGTGCAGGTGAAGCTGTCGCCCTTCTTGATCTCTTTGTCCTTGGGACACTTGACGTTTTCGACGCCCTCTGCCTGATAGTCGTTCTCCAGAACGGTTTTGACACCCTCCTGGGCCGCCTCCTGGCTGAGTACCTTCGTGACGGCGAATCCGGGTGCGAGAAACGCTGTGACGGCCAAGATCACCGCGATCAACGCCACCACGGACGCCCCGATGATGAGGGGCAGCTTCTTTCCCGACTTCGGCTGAGCCATCGCCGAGAACTGATCCGAGCCGCCGGGTCCCGGCTGTCCGTACTGGCCGGGCTGGCCGTACGGACCGGGTTGTCCGTACTGGCCCTGGGGCTGGCCGTAACCGGGCTGACCTTGAGGTTGGCCGTAATTGCCCGGCTGTCCCTGGGGTTGGCCGTAGTGGCCGCCCTGCTGCGGGTAGTTGGGCGGCTGATACTGGCCGGGCCCCTGCTGACCCGGGTTCTGCTGAGGCGGGTACTGCTGCGGTGGCTGTTGCTGACCCCACCCCTGCCCCGGTGGCGGGCCCTGTGTCGGTTGACCCCACGGGCCCGGTTGCTGACCCTGCTGCCATTGTTCAGGCGATCCGGGGTTGTTGGGGTCGTTGGGCCCGCTCATGTGTTCCCTCCGCTTGTCCGCACCGTGGAAACTCGCGGTGCCAGAATTACCGACCCCGAACATACCGCACACCCATCGAACGGTTCAGCAGACGCGACCGGCAAACGCAGAGGTAGACCGGCCGGAGCCCACGGTTCAGCCGAGTTCGACGGCCACCACACCTTTTCGGATACTGGCGATGGCTGCGGAAGCGGAACGGGTCAGACGCGACTGCCCGGATGTCTGCAGGCTTGCGGCGGTTCTGATCTGTTCGAGCAGGTCGATGACCTGGCGGCTCCATCGGACGAAATCACCGGCCGGAAGTGAAGTGCCGCGCTCCCCGGCCGCCGCGAGCACCTCGGTGAGCCCTCGACCCGATGCCCACAGATAGATTGCCGTGGCGAACCCGGCGTCCGGCTCCCGCGTGGGTTCCACGAGATGCTTCATCTCCAGGCGGGTCAGGTCATGCCAGGCCGAGTGGGTCCGGTGCAGCGCGTCGCGCACACTGACCACTCCGGTCACGAGCTCGGCGCCACCGTACGAGTCGCGCCGGGATTCGTAGACCACCGACGATGCGACAGCCGCGAGTTCGGACGGACCCAGCTCATCCCACAACCCGTCTCTGATGCACTGACAGATCAGCAGGTCGCTCTCGCTGTACACACGGCTCAGGGTGTCGCCTGCCGACGTGATGTTCAGCTCGTCCTCCGCCTCCGCCTTCTCGAGATAACCCAGTTCGATGAGCACCGCCACAATGCGGTTGAAGTTGATCGACAACGTCGAGGTTCGCTGCGCAACCGACTCTTCGAGCGCCGAGATCTCACGCGCAACCCGGTTTCGTCGTTCGGCCAACCGAAAGAGCTCGTCGTCTTGAGGTATCTGATGCGCTGGGTGATTGCGCAGTTCGCCACGCAGACGACTCAATTCACGGTCATCTGCCGCGCGGGCGCGCTTCGCTTGTTTACCGCGGGGCATGTCGATGCCCGACGACCGCAACGCGGACGCGAGGTCTCGCCGACCGCGCCCCGTACGCCTGTCGATCTGCTTGGCGAGCCGCATGTTGCCGAGCACCTGGGGCGGGTTCAGGAAGTCGCGGGGACCGACCCTGCCACACCAGGCGTCCTCGCAGATCACAAGGGGCTTGGGATCGCGAATGTCTGTCGCCGGTTCGAGAACCACCGCGAGCCCTCGGTGCCGGCCACCGTGCAGGCCGATGACCTGACCACGCTTGAGTGCGGACAGATCTTCGACCGTGCTCTGCTGCGAGGCCATCCGTGACTCGAACTTGAGCGAGCGCTCTCGAGACCGGATCTGCTCGCGCAGCCTGGTGTAACCCAGGAACCCGTCGATGCCTTCGTCGAGGCCGCGGCCATCGGCGCGGCCTTCCAGTTCGACCTCGATCTTGCGCAGTTGACGGCGCGCGGTGTCGATCTGCCGGGCTTGACCGACCACCGACTTGTCCGCCTGGAACTGTGCGAACGATCTATCCAGCAAATTCCGTGCACCGGCCAAGCCCAGCCGCCCGATCAGGTTCACGGCCATGTTGTATTCAGGCGCAAAAGAACTGCGCAGCGGGAACGTGCGGGCACCAGCCAGGCCTGCGACGCGCGTCGGTTCGAGATCGTCGGTCCACACGACCACCGCGTGGCCCTCGATGTCGATCCCTCGACGCCCGGCTCGTCCGGTCAGCTGGGTGTACTCTCCCGGCGTCAGGTCGACATGCGCCTCGCCGTTGAACTTGATCAACCGTTCCAAGACGACCGATCGTGCCGGCATGTTGATGCCCAAAGCCAGTGTCTCGGTGGCGAAGACAGCTTTGACGAGACCTTTGACGAACAATTCTTCGACGGCATGACGAAACGCGGGCAGCAGTCCGGCGTGGTGGGCGGCGAACCCTCGCGTGAGACCTTCGCGCCAGGCGGGCACACCGAGTATGTCCTGGTCGGCTGCCGAGAGTTCGGCAACGTACTTGTCGACGATGATGTCGACCTGCTTGGCCTGGTCGGGCTCGAGCAACCGGAGGCCTGAACGCAGGCACTGGCTCAGTGCACCCTCGCATCCTGCTCGCGAGAAGATGAAACTGATTGCGGGCAGCAGACCTTCACGATCGAGTCGCGCGATGAGGTCGGGCCGGGAAACCGGTCTCGGAACGCCCCCACGGCGCCCCTCACCACGTTGGGGTCCGCGCCGACCGCGTCCGCGTGGAGGAAAATCGTCGTCGCGTCGCGCCGCGAGTTCACGATGCCGGATGTAGCGGGTGAGTTCTGGATTGACCGCCGGCTTCTTGTTCGGTGCAGCGGCATCACGGTGATCGAACAGGTCGAAGAGTCGGTTGCCGACCAGCATGTGCTGACTGAGCGGCACGGGCCGATGTTCGTCGACGATCACCGTGGTGTCCCCACGGACGGTCTGGATCCACGCACCGAACTCTTCGGCGTTGCTGACCGTCGCCGACAGGCTCACCACGCGAACCGAGGGAGCGAGGTGCAGGATGACCTCCTCCCACACCGCGCCGCGAAAGCGGTCGGCCAAGAAGTGGACCTCATCCATCACCACATGCGAAAGACGGTCGAGCGCGGGCGAATTGGCGTAGATCATGTTCCGCAGCACCTCGGTGGTCATGACCACCACGGGTGCCGCGGAATTGATCGACGAATCGCCGGTGAGCAGACCGATGGACTCCGCACCGTGTGCCCGAACCAGATCCGCGTACTTCTGGTTGCTCAGCGCCTTGATGGGGGTGGTGTAAAAGCACTTGGTGCCGGCGGCCAGGGCGAGATGCACGGCGAACTCGCCGACGATCGTCTTGCCCGCGCCGGTGGGCGCGCACACCAGGACGCCGTGTCCGTCGGCGAGCGCCGAGCAGGCATCACGCTGGAACGGATCGAGGGCAAATGGCTGACGCCCCGCAAATGTGTCCAGCTCGAGTTGCGCCTCAGAGAGTGTCATCGAAGTGATCGGCTCCGCTCATCGAAGGGGCCGTCGACACCGGCGCGGGGCGCTCGACCGGGCCGGAAGCGGGTACCGATGCCGTCGGGCCGCCGATCGGTGAGGCCTCGTCATCACTGACGTCTCCCCATTCGGCTTCCTGACGTTTGGCCTTGCGGTAGTCGTGCAGATGCGCGATCTGGATCGCCATCTCGAGCAGGATCGTCAATGCGCCCGCCAAGGCGAGCATCGTGAACGGATCAGACCCCGGTGTGAAGAAGGCGGCGAACACGAACATGCCGAAGATCAGTCCGCGACGCCAGGCCTTGAGACGCTCGTAGCTGAGCACGCCGATCATGTTCAGGGCCACGATCAGCAACGGGAGTTCAAAACTCACCCCGAAGATGATCAGCAGATGCAGCAGGAAGTTGAAGTACTGGTCGCCGGCGAGCGCTGTGATCTGCACGTTGTCACCGATGGTCAGCAGGACCTCGAACGCCTTGGTCATGACGAGATAGGCAAGCACGGTTCCGGCGAGGAACAGCAGGGCCGCGCAGCTGACGAACGAGACCGCGTACTTGCGTTCCTTGTCGTGCATGCCCGGGGTGATGAACTCCCACAGTTGGTAGAACCAGATCGGGCACGCCATCACGAACCCGGCAGTCAGCGCCACCTTCAATCGCAGCATGAACTGGTCGAACGGGCCGGTCGCGAGAAGACGGCAGGCATCGTCGCCGGTGAGGTTGGCGCGTGACGATTCCGGCAGATTGCAATAGGGCTCCCGCAGGAGATCGCCGAGCGAGTCGATACCCAGGAAGCCATGGGAGTACCACACGAAACCGAGGATCGTGGTGAGTGCTATCGCGGCCACCGAGATCAGCAGCCGGGTCCGCAATTCACGCAGGTGATCCACCAACGACATCGTTCCGTCGGGGTTCACCTTGCGCTTGCGGCGCCGAGGGTCAAGAGGAATGCGCACGGTATGAACTATTCAGGTCAGTGAGAGGTGCGCCGAACAGAAAGCGACCTCTCCGGTCCGCAGTGTGGTCCATGAAGAGGTCGTCGTCCTGTGCCGGCCGTACGGCGGTGGAAACGCTCAGGCAGATCTGCGTTCGGATTCGGTGCCGGTGGCCGAAGCAGCGTCCGTTCCCGTGGTGATCTGTCGTGGGTCCGGGGTCGCGGCGGTCGTCGGGGGTGTCTCCGTGTCCGACTTGCCGTCGTTCTGCATCTCCTTGACCTCACTCTTGAAGATGCGCATCGACCTGCCCAGTCCGCGCGCGGCGTCAGGAAGCTTCTTTGATCCGAAAAGGATCAGAAAAACGACCACCACCAGGATGATGTGCCAAGGCTGTAATGCGTTCATGGTGCGGTTACCTCTCCCAATCGAGTATGTCTGCGATGCTACCCGGAAACCGGGCAGTCGACGTGTGAGTGCCGGCGCCTGGCTGTTGCTCAGCTGTACATCGCCAGCGTTGCAGCTGCCCTGGCCTGGATGTCCGTGGCCATCTCGTCGGCATTGAGCACCTTGATCTTGCCACCGAAACCGAGAACGAACCGGGTGAGCCATTCGGATGACCCGTACGTCATAGTCGCCAGCACCGGCTGATCCGAACCGGCGATCCCGTCAGGATCGACCGGCTCGATGAGGTAATAGTCGAGAACCCAGACCACCTCCGGATCGATCTCGATCACCGCCTGCGGCAACGTGGGGTCGGATTCGAAGAGCGCGAGCGTCTGGTCGGACTCCGCGGTCGCCGGTGGCCGAGCCACCTCGTCGAGTACCGATGCCTCGTCGATCCGGTCGAACCGGAACAACCGGATACCCCCGCTGGAACGGCACCAGCCCTCGAGGTATCCGCGACCGTCCACCGCCTGGATACGGATGGGGTCGACGACCCGCTCGGTGACCTCGTCGCGGGATGCGGAGTAGTACCGCAGCCGCACGGCATGACGCCGACGTACTGCATCCCGCACGGCGATCACCGCAGGTGACTCCGCCGGATCGGAGTCAGAGGTGGGTGTCTCGGTGACGGCTTCCCCTATCGGGGTACCCATCGCATTCTCGATCTTCGCGATCGCCCGCCGCGCAGCAGCAGCATCCACGACGCCCGATGCGTCGATCAGCGAGCGCAGGGCCACCAGCAGAGGTGCGGCTTCGGCGGCGGTGAGCTTGAGCGGTCGGTCGATGCCCGCTGAGAAGGTCACCTCGACGCTGTCCTCGGTGAACGACAGGTCGATGAGGTCGCCGGGCGAATACCCCGGCAGTCCGCACATCCACAGTTGATTGAGGTCGTCCATCACTTGCTTCGGCGTCGTACCCAGGTCACGAGCCGCTTCTGCAGCGCTGACCCCAGGGTTTGCCAAGAAGTACGGCACCATCACGAGCAGGCGGGTGAGCCGGCTGGTCCCCGAGCTCATGAGCTCACTCCCGCAAGGCTTTTCAGACCGTCGATCACCGTATTGCGTAGTTCGGGGGGATCGATCACCACCGCGTCGGTTCCCGCTGCGAGAACCTGGCGGGTCAATCCGTCCACCGACCTCATCTCGATCTGGAGGACGGATCCCTGTCGGCCGTTGTGATCGCCTGGCTCCTCGACCTTGGCCATCCGCCGCAGCCCGGCAGCGCGGTCCGCGGCGACCCACACATGGGCGGTGACCGCAGGACCCGAACGGTCGACGGCCGCACCCACGATGGCCCGCAGGTCCACGTCCCCGGGGCGGGCGACGTCGCCCGCCTTACCGAACGGGGTGACCGTTGCGATACGGGTCAACCGGAACGTGCGGGTCTGTCCGCGGTCGCGGTCATGGCCGACGAGGTACCACCGACCTTGATGGGTGACCACTCCCCACGGTTCAACCGTGCGGGTGACGTAGGGCGCGGTACGCGATGAGCGATGTTCGAACCGCACCGGCCGGCTCTCCTCGAGAGCGGCCAGCAACGTTCCGAGGACTTCTGGCGACCCGATCCCGCGAGGGGCACTCGAGTGAATCGACGTGGCGCCGGCGTCGAACGCGGATTCGGAATCCATCTGCACACCTGCGGCCCGCAACTTCATCAGAGCGCTGTTGCTGGTGGCCGCCAACTCCGGGGTGTCCCACAGCGCGGCGGCCAGCGCAACAGCGGCGGCCTCATCGGTGTCGAGGTCGATGTCGGGTAGCTCGTAGGATTCGCGGTTGATCCGGTAACCGTCGACCGGCGAGAACCCAGAACTGCGCCCCGTCTCCAGCGGGATGCCGAGATCACGCAATTCGGTCTTGTCCCGCTCGAACATCCGATTGAATGCCTCATCGGATTTGGAGTCCTGGTATCCGGCGACACTACTGCGGATCTGGTCGGCCGAGAGGTATTGCCGGGTGGCCAGCAGACAGATGACCAGGTTCATCAATCGTTCAACCTTATTGATCGCCACCCGGACAGCTTAGTGTCGGCCTCGCTACATGGAGGCAATCAGGCGATCGACGCGCTCATCGACATTGCGGAACGGGTCCTTGCAGAGCACCGTTCGCTGCGCTTGGTCGTTCAGTTTCAGATGCACCCAGTCGACGGTGAAGTCGCGGCCGGCCTTCTGCGCAGCCGCAATGAAGTCGCCACGAAGCTTGGCGCGCGTGGTCTGAGGCGGTGTGTCCACCGCCGCGGCGATGGCCTCGTCGGTGGTGACGCGCGCGGCCAGGCCCTTGCGCTGAAGCAGATCGAAGACGCCGCGACCTCGTTTGATGTCGTGGTACGCCAGGTCCAGCTGAGAGATCTTGGGATCGGACAGATCCATCGAGTAGCGGTCCTGGTAGCGCTGGAACAGCTTGCGTTTGATGACCCAGTCGACCTCGGTGTCCACCTTGGCGTAGTCCTGCTGCTCCACCGCATCGAGCATCCGGCCCCACAAGTCGACGACCTGGGTCATCTGCTGATCTGGCTTACGGGTGCGCAGGTGCTCGACGGCCCTCGCGTGGTACTCCCGCTGGATGTCGAGGGCACTGGCCTGGCGGCCGCCGGCCAGGCGAACCGGGCGACGCCCCGTGAGGTCGTGGGACACCTCGCGAATCGCCCGAATCGGGTTGTCCAAGGCGAAGTCACGGAAGGCGACGCCGGCCTCGATCATCTCGAGGACCAGGGCCGCCGACCCCACTTTGAGCATCGTCGTGGTCTCGGCCATGTTCGAATCGCCGACGATCACATGCAGCCGGCGATACTTCTCGGCGTCGGCGTGCGGTTCGTCGCGGGTGTTGATGATCGGCCGGCTGCGGGTGGTGGCCGATGACACGCCCTCCCAGATGTGCTCGGCGCGCTGCGACAGACAGAATGTGGCCGCCTTGGGCGTTTGCAAGACTTTGCCTGCGCCGCAGATCAATTGCCGGGTGACGAGGAACGGGAGCAGGACGTCCGAGATCTTCGAGAACTCACCGGCACGCACCACCAGGTAGTTCTCGTGGCAACCGTACGAGTTGCCTGCGGAGTCGGTGTTGTTCTTGAAGAGGTAGATGTCCCCACCGATACCCTCGTCGGCCAATCGACGTTCGGCGTCGATGAGCAGGTCTTCGAGTACGAGTTCGCCCGCACGGTCGTGCTCGATCAGTTGTTGCAGGTTGTCGCACTCGGCAGTGGCGTACTCGGGGTGCGAACCGACGTCGAGGTAGAGCCGTGCCCCGTTCTGCAGGAACACGTTCGATGAACGGCCCCACGACACCACTCGGCGGAACAGATACCGAGCGACTTCATCGGGGCTGAGCCGGCGGTGCCCATGAAAAGTACATGTGACACCGAATTCGGTTTCGATACCCATAATTCGTCGCTGCACGATTTCAACCCTACCGCCGAGTGTCCGAGTGGGTACGGATTCAGCTTTCGGTTCCATTGGAGCCACCGGCACCGGTCGCGCCGTCGGCGCCATCGGAGTCGGTGGAAGGACGTTCTGGCAACAGGTCCACCAAAGCGGTTCCGGTCAGCCGTCGGAACGCTCGTCGAGGCCGTCCGTGATCCAGAATTGCCACCTCGAGGTCGCCCGGTTCGAGCTTGCGCGGTTCGGCGGCGACTGTGGTGCTCGAGCCCGAGCCGGAGCTCGAACCGTTGGGCGCAGGCGGGGTTTCGAGCGCCTTGATCGCCGAAGCCAACGCGCCTCGTAGATCGGCATTCCCGTCGTAGGCGTCCTTCATGGACGCCGAGATCGCCTCGGTGGCGCCACCCATGACCAGGAACCGAGTCTCGTCGACGATGGATCCGTCATAGGTGATCCGGTACAGCTGGGACGGGCCCGGCTTCCCGGGCCGACTCACCTCGGCCACACACAGTTCGACCTCAAACGGTTTCGGCTGCTCGGTGAACACCGAACCGAGTGTGTTGGCGTAAGCGTTGGCGAGCGACAACCCACTCACGTCGGCACGGTCGTAGTTGTACCCACGCATGTCGGCGTGCTGGATGCCGGCCTTGCGCAGGCTCTCGAACTCGTTGTACTTGCCGACCGCGGCAAACCCGATGCGGTCATAGATCTCGCTGACCTTGCGCAGTGTGTTCGAGGGGTTCTCGGCGACGAAGAGAACTCCGTCGGCGTAGGTCAACGCGATGACGCTGCGGCCCCGGGCAATACCCTTGCGCGCCAGTTCGGACCGGTCGCGCATGATCTGCTCGGCGCTGGCGTAATACGGGAACGTCATGACTGCGTCCCTTCGACGGCGGAGCGACGGGTGATCACCGATCGCGCCGCCTCTTCGATCTGGGCGGCAGACACCTCACCTGCTCCTTCGGCGGTTACCACCGCGGCAGTCGGGTACAGCCCCCGGACCATGTCGGGACCACCGGTGGCGGAGTCGTCGTCGGCAGCGTCGTACAGCGATTCGACAGCGATCTCGAGAGCTTGGGGACCGGTCAGGTCATGTCGATACAGCTTCTTGATGGCCGACTTCGCGAACACCGAGCCCGACCCGATCGCCTGGAACCCGCCGTGTTCCTCGTGGCGGTCCCCTGCGACGTCGAACGAGAAGATGCGACCCGGCCGCTGTGGGTCGATCGCATCGGAGTCGTAACCGACGAGCAGAGGGATGGCTGCGAGTCCGGCCATGGCCGCCTGGAGGTTGGAGCGGACCATCGAGGCAAGTCGATTGACCTTGCCGTCGAGGGTGAGCGAGACGCCCTCGATCTTCTCGTAGTGCTCGAGTTCGACGGCGAAAAGACGGATCATCTCCACGGCGACACCCGCTGTGCCGGCGATGCCTGCCGCCGAGTAGTCGTCGGTGATGAACACCTTGCGCATGTCGCGACTGGCGATCATGTTGCCCGCGGTGGCTCGGCGGTCGCCTGCCAACACCACGCCACCCGGATACGCGATGGCGACGATGGTGGTTCCGTGCGGGATGTTCGCAGTTACCCCCTCGGGAAACCGATCGACCGGCAACAGGTCTGGCGCGTGGTTACGCAGGTAGTCGGAGAACGACGAGATGTCCTGGCCAAGTGACTGGATTCGATCGGTCACTGGCCGCCCTTCTGGACATAGGCGCGCACAAAGTCTTCGGCGTTCTCCTCGAGCACGTCATCGATCTCGTCGAGCAGGTCGTCGGTGTCGTCGGCCAGCTTCTCGCGACGCTCTTGACCCGCACCCGAATCCGAACCGGCATCGTTGTCGTCGTCGTTTCCGCCTGAACGCTTGGTTTGCTCCTGCGCCATCGCTGCCTCCTTCAGAACACGGCCCCGCCGGGGCCGTCCGTATATTCACACTACCGTTCAAAGCCGACACCGCTCGGGATATACGAGTCGTGCCAGATCCTCAATTCGTGAGCTGATCCACGAGTTCGGCGGCTGAGTTCACCGAATCGAGCAGTTCCCCGACATGCGCGCGACTGCCTCGCAGCGGCTCCAGGGTCGGGATGCGGACCAGGGACTCGCCACCCAGATCGAAGATGACCGAATCCCAGCTGGCGGCGGCTATGTCGGCGCCGAACCGCCTGAGACATTCACCGCGGAAGTACGCGCGGGTGTTCTCCGGTGGATTGCCGACGGCGTCCATCACCTGCTGCTCGGTGGTGAGCCGCTTCATCGAACCGCGCGCCACCAGTCGGTTGTACAGGCCTTTGTCGAGACGGACGTCGGAGTACTGCAGATCGACCAGCTGCAACCGGGGTGCCGACCAGGCCAGGCCCTCACGGTTGCGGAAGCCCTCCAGCAGGCGCAGTTTCGCCGGCCAGTCGAGCAGGTTTGCGCACTCCATCGGATCGCGTTCGAGCTTGTCCAGGACGTCGGCCCACGTGTCGAGAACGTCCCTGGCCCTGAGGTCATCGCTGTTGTTCTTGTCGTGGAAGGCGACACAGCGCTCGTGATAGATCCGCTGGATCGCCAGCGCGGTCATCTCTCGCCCATCGGCCAGCGCGACCGTGGTCTGCAGCGTGGGGTCGTGGCTGATGACGTGTACGGCGTGGACCGGGCGGGCCAGTTCGAGGTCACCCAGTTCGACACCGGCCTCGATCAGATCCAGCACGAGTGAGGCAGTGCCCACCTTGAGGTACGTCGCGGTCTCGGCAAGGTTGGCGTCGCCGATGATGACGTGCAGCCGGCGATAACGCTCGGGGTCGGCGTGCGGCTCGTCGCGGGTGTTGATGATGCCGCGCTTGAGGGTCGTCTCCAGACCCACCTCGACCTCGATGTAGTCGGCACGCTGGCTCAGCTGGAACCCGGCATCGTCACCGGACTGACCGATACCGACGCGGCCGGATCCGGTGATCACCTGTCGGGATGCGAAGAACGGGGTGAGTCCGGTGATCACCGAGGTGAAGGGCGTGGACCGGGCCATCAGATAGTTCTCATGGGTGCCGTAGGAGGCACCTTTTCCGTCGATGTTGTTCTTGTAGAGCTGCAGTTTCGGCGCCCCGGGAACGCTCGCGACATGTCGTGCTGCCGCTTCCATCACGCGCTCCCCCGCCTTGTCCCAGATGACGGCGTCGAGTGGATCGGTCACCTCGGGCGCCGAGTACTCGGGATGGGCGTGGTCGACGTAGAGCCGGGCGCCGTTGGTCAAGATCATGTTCGCTGCGCCGACCTCGTCGGCGTCGATGATGGGTGCCGGGCCCGAACTGCGACCGAGGTCGAAGCCGCGTGCATCGCGCAGCGGCGACTCCACCTCGTAGTCCCAGCGAGTGCGCTTGGCGCGGGGCACCCCGGCGGCCGCTGCATAGGCCAGTACCGCCTGCGTCGACGTCATGATCGGGTTGGCACCGGGATCGTTCGGAGCCGAGATTCCGTACTCGACTTCGGTTCCGATAATTCGCTGCATTCCCCGAGCGTAGCCGGGGGTGGCAGGGCCCATGCCGAGCGCTCCCGCCGAATTGTCCGGCCGTCCGATGACGAGCTGATGTACACAAGTTTTCGGGGGTCGCGAACCCGCTGTCGCGTGGGTAGGGTTTGCTCGGTGAAAGCACTGCGCCACTTCACCGTCCGCGCCCACCTCCCAGAGCCCCTTTCAGCCCTCGCCGAATTGTCGACCAACCTTCGATGGTCGTGGCACCCGGCCACCCAAGATCTGTTCGCATCGATCGATGCGGATCTGTGGGCGACCGGCAAGGATCCGGTGCGGCTGCTGGCCGATGTCGGACCGCAGCGGCTGTCCGCACTTGCTGCCGACGACGGTTTTCTTCGCCGCTTGGACGACTTGGCGTCCGATCTGCAGAACTATCTGAACCGACCTCGCTGGTTCCAGGAGCAGGTGGCCTCGGGCAATCGATTCCCTCGCTCGATCGCCTACTTCTCGATGGAGTTCGGTGTGTCGGAAGTGCTGCCGATCTACTCCGGTGGTCTCGGCATCCTCGCGGGCGACCACCTCAAAGCCGCCTCTGACCTGGGCTTGCCGCTGATCGGGGTAGGACTGCTCTACCGCTACGGATATTTCCGTCAGTCGCTGACGTCGGACGGATGGCAGACCGAGCGCTACCCGAATCTCGATCCCCAAGGCCTGCCTGTGCGAGCGGTGCTCGACGCCGAGGGCAATCCGGTGACGGTGCGGGTTCTGATGCCCGACAACCGCGTGTTGCACGCCAAGGTCTGGATTGCCGACGTGGGTCGAATCCCCCTACTGCTCCTGGATTCCGACATCCCCGACAACGACACGGATCTCCGGATGATCACCGACCGGCTCTACGGAGGCGATCAGGAACACCGGATCAACCAGGAAATCCTTGCCGGTGTCGGTGGAGTGCGCGCGGTGCGGGAGTACACCCGGATCAACGCCCTGCCCGACCCCGACGTCTTCCACATGAACGAGGGGCACGCGGGTTTCCTGGGCGCCGAGCGGATTCGTGAGCTGGTGGGTCCGGCCGGCGCCGGGCTCGACTTCGACACGGCCCTCACCGCGGTGCGTGCATCGACCGTGTTCACCACGCACACACCGGTTCCGGCCGGAATCGACCGGTTCCCGATCGACATGGTGCGCCGCTACTTCGGCGACGACGGCGGGCAGTCGACGTTGCTGCCCGGGATCGAGCTGGCGAGGATCCTCGAACTCGGCCGGGAGAAAGACCCGACCGTGTTCAACATGGCGCACATGGGTTTACGGCTGGGCCAGCGCACCAACGGTGTGTCCAAACTCCACGGGGCGGTCAGTCGCGAGATGTTCGGTCCACTGTGGCCAGGCTTCGACGCGGCCCAGGTACCCATCGGATCGGTGACCAACGGGGTACACGCACCCACGTGGTCGTCGCGGCGTTGGGCGGAATTGGCCACTGACGGCCAGTCAGGCGGTCTCACCGAGATCGACGCACTTGCCGCGATGAAAGATGTTCCGGCAGAGCAGATCTGGAAGACCAGAAATGAACTGCGCACCGAGTTGATCGCCGAGGTCCGCAGGCGCCTGCGCAAGTCGGGCCTCGAGCGCGGCTACTCGGCCGCCGAGCTGGGCTGGACTGCCGGCGTGTTCTCCGCGCGAGTGCTGACCATCGGTTTCGCCCGACGGGCGGCGACATACAAGCGGCTCACCCTGATGCTGCGCGACACCGATCGCCTCAAAGCGCTGTTGCTCGACAAAGAACGTCCGGTGCAACTGGTGGTGGCGGGCAAGGCCCATCCGGCCGACGAAGGCGGCAAGGCACTCATCCAGAAGATCGTTCGCTTCGCCGACGCCAACGATGTGCGGCACCGGATCGTGTTCTTGCCTGACTACGACATGTCGATGGCTCGATACCTGTACGGCGGATGCGATGTGTGGCTGAACAATCCGCTACGGCCGATGGAGGCGTGCGGTACCTCTGGCATGAAGTCGGCACTCAACGGTGGGTTGAACCTGTCCATCCTCGACGGATGGTGGGATGAGATGTCCGACAACGAGAACGGATGGGCCATCCCGACAGCGGACGGCGTCACCGACGAAGTCCGGCGCGACGATCTCGAGGCAGCCGCACTGTACGAGTTGCTCGAGAACGTGGTGGTGCCCAAGTTCTACGACGTGGGGCCAGACGGGGTTCCGACCCGATGGGTGGAGATGGTTCGCCACACGTTGCATACCCTGGGGCCACAGGTCCTGGCCTCGCGCATGGTCCGCGACTACGCCGAGCAGTTCTACGCGCCGGCGGCCATCTCTGGCCACGCGGTGTCGGACAACGACTTCGCCGGGGCCCGCGAACTGTCCGGATTCCGGGCGCAGGTGGACGAGGCCTGGCCTTCGGTGAGGGTGCGCCACGTCGACACAGCCGGTCTGCCCGACACTCCCCTGCTCGGCTCGACCATGACGATCACCGCCCATGTCGACCTCGCCGGTCTGAGTCCGGAACAGGTGCTGGTCCAGGCCGTGGTGGGTCGGGTCGATGAGGAGGAGAACTTGTCGGAGGTTGTCACCACGACGATGTCGGTGAGCTCCGGTGGCAATCTGTCCGACGATTCGACGATCTTCGAGGTCGCCGTGCCGCTTCCGATGACCGGACCGGTGGGATACACCGTACGAGTGATGCCCACCCATCCCTTGCTGACCAACACTGCCGAACTCGCGAAGGTGGCCTTCGCCGATTAGGCCGCAAGGCCGGCGTCGGCTGGAGAGACTTGGTCTTCAAGACAGGGACTTCTTCTTCAAGACCAGGCGGCGGTAGGTGAACCAGGCCAGGATCAACGCGATCACCGTCATCGCGCCGTAGGCGAGGGCGGCGTTGGCAACCGTCTGGTCCCAGATGGTCTCTTTTTGTGTGGACGGCGAGGACGGTGAGACAGCGCGCAGGTCAACGGCATTCGCGGCAGCGGCGTACCCCCACCGGGCCGGGAAGATCCACGACAACTGCTCGAGGCCGACCCGCCCGGCGAGGGGGAACAACCCGCCGCAGAAGACGAGTTGCACCATCACCACCACCACGAGTGGTGGCATCGTCTGTTCACTCGACCGGACCGCCGCCGAGATGGCGAGTCCGATCAGTGTGCTGACGCATCCCAAGAAGGCGATGGCGACGAACAATTCGAGGGCACCGGCGGTGAACAGGCCAGACCCGGGAGTCCCCTTGCCCGCGTACGTGATTGCGACCATCACCGCACACTGCAGCACGGAGACGACAAAGAAGACCACGACTTTCGCCAACAGGTAGGCGCCGGGGCGAAGGCCCACTGCCCGTTCCCGGACAAAGATGGCCCGCTCCCCGACCAGGTCACGCACAGTCAGAGCCGCGCCCATGAAGCTCGCCCCGACCACCAGCACGACCAGGATCTGGACTGTCTCACCAAGACTCGTACTGCTGTTCACATCGAAGCCCGCGGTGCCGGGGATCACCAGCGACAGGAGCCCGAGCACGATCGGCAGCAGCGCCAGAAACACCAGGTAACCGGTGTCTGCGAGGATCAGCCGAACCTGTCGTCGCGAGACCGTCGACGTCTGGCGCGTGACACTGGTCTGGGGCGGGCGTATCGGCGACCCGGCCCGCCGACTCGGTGGTCTGGCCGGCGGGCGTCGATTCCGGGCCCGATAGCGCTCATGAGCGGCGTCCGGTTGCTCTGCGACGTACGCGAAGATCTCAGCCCAGTCCTCTGTGCCCATCGCCGGGCCGACTGCCCCAGGACTGCCGCAATAGGCGGTCTTCCCGCCGGGAGCCAGCAACAGCACCTGGTCACACATCGACAGGTACGTCAAGGAGTGGGTCACCACGATCACGACACGTCCGGCGTCGGCCAGTCGGCGAAGAGTCGACATGACCTGACGGTCCAGCGCGGGGTCGAGCCCAGAGGTCGGCTCGTCGAGGATGAGCAGAGAAGGGCCGGTGAGCAACTCCATCGCCACCGACGCCCGTTTCCGTTGCCCGCCGGACAGCTTGTCCACCCTGGTGTCGAGGTGCTCGATGAGCTGCAGTTCGGCCAACACTCCGTGAATGACGTTGTCGCGGTCGGCCTTGCTCATGTCCGGTGGCAATCTGAGTTCAGCTGCGTAGCGAAGCGCCTGTCGCAAGGTGAGCCGTCGGTGTAGCACATCGTCCTGTGGCACCATTCCGATGCGCGTGCGCAGCGCCTCGTACTCGGCGTGCACACTGCGGCCTTCGAAGGTGACGGTTCCGGTGGACGGGTTCGCCCCGCCGGCGACGATCTTCGACACCGTCGATTTACCCGCCCCAGAAGGTCCGATGACGGCGGTGAGGCTCCCGGGCCCGGCCGCGAACTCGACTTCCTGGAGCAATTGTTTGCCGTCGATGTTCAGCCCGATCGCTTGCACGTGGAGACCGTCCGCGACCGCGGCCTGAGACTGTCCCCGGACAATCGTGCCGCCCTTGACCACGAAGTCGCTGTTTCCGATGGTGACCACGCTGCCCTCGGTGAGCAGCTGCCTGCTGATCCGCCGGCCGTCGACGTAGGTGCCGTTCACCGATCGCAGATCCTCGATGACCAGCCCCTGCGGCGTTGCGGTCAATTGGGCATGGCGACGCGAAGCGAGAACGTCACTGACGACGATGTCGTTGTCCGGGGTGCGGCCGATACTCATTCGCGCCGAAGCCCCGATATCGATGGCCTCTCGCCGCCCGGAGCCGGCCTGCGGGCTGATCTGGCCGTCCGGACTGATCCGGTAGACCGCCGACACGTTCTGATGCAGTGCCTGCAGGTGTGGCGCCGCTGAGGCCCCACTGAATCCTGGGGGTGCCGGACGCATCGGCGACGGATTCGCTCGAGGGGGCGGCTGGGCACCGCGGTGTGGAATCGGGGCCGACCGGTGCTGGGCCGGCCCAGCATGTCCGCCGGTCGCCGGGTGCATCACCGCGATGTCGACCAGAGGCCCGGACACGTTGTCACCCACACGAATTCGATGGTTGCCCGACAGCATCATGCCGGTCAACCGCACGCCGTCCGCGTAGAAACCGTTGGTGCTGCCCACATCGACTATTCGCCAGGCGTCACCCGACCACTCGATGGCCAGATGGTGGCGCGAGACCATGGGGTGGACGATGGGTATGTCATTGTCCGGGGTGCGCCCGATGGTGAGGCGGCCGGCCTGTCTCAGGCGCTGCTCGGTGCCGTCTACCCAAATGCGGAGCGGCGTAGGCGATGCGTTCATTAACGCATCACTGTAGACGGCCCCGACCGCGGCGCCGCGGTTCGTGCAGGCAAACAAGCATCCGCCGTCGGGAGACAGAAAAGCGGTGGGGACGAAGTCTCGACTTCGTCCCCACCGCTCTTGACTCTGCGTGAGGTGTTACAGGTACTGACCGGTGTTGGTCTCGGTGTCGATCGCCCGGCTCGCACCCGAGCTCTTGCCCGTGACCAGTGTGCGGATGTAGACGATCCGCTCACCCTTCTTGCCCGAGATCCTCGCCCAGTCGTCGGGGTTGGTGGTGTTCGGCAGGTCTTCGTTTTCAGCGAACTCGTCGAGGATGGAATCGAACAAGTGCTGGATCCGAAGGCCTCCCTGGCCCGTCTCCAACTGCGACTTGATGGCGTACTTCTTGGCGCGGTCCACCACGTTCTGGATCATGGCTCCGGAGTTGAAGTCCTTGAAGTACATGATCTCTTTGTCGCCATTGGCGTAAGTGACCTCCAGGAAGCGGTTGTCGTCACTCTCCGCGTACATTCTCTCGACGACACGCTCGATCATCGCCTTGACGCACGCGGCCCGGTCCCCGCCGAACTCGTTGATGTCGTCGGGGTGCACAGGCAGTGTCGGGACCAAGTACTTGGAGAAGATGTCTATCGCCGATTCGGCATCGGGACGCTCGATCTTGATCTTCACATCGAGGCGACCCGGACGCAGGATGGCCGGATCGATCATGTCCTCGCGGTTGGAGGCACCGATGACGATGACGTTCTCCAGCCCCTCCACACCGTCGATCTCGCTGAGCAACTGAGGAACGACTGTGGTCTCGACATCAGAGGAGACGCCGGAACCGCGGGTACGGAAGATCGAGTCCATCTCGTCGAAGAAGACGATGACCGGGGTGCCCTCGGACGCCTTCTCGCGAGCCCGCTGGAAGATCAGGCGGATGTGGCGTTCGGTCTCGCCGACGAACTTGTTGAGAAGCTCGGGACCCTTGATGTTCAGGAAGTACGACTTCGCCTCTTTGGCATCATCACCACGCGCCAGCGCGATCTTCTTGGCCAGCGAGTTGGCAACAGCCTTGGCGATGAGGGTCTTGCCGCAACCGGGAGGGCCGTAGAGCAGCACGCCCTTCGGCGGCCGCAGCGAGTACTCGCGGAAGAGGTCTTTGTGTAGGAACGGCAGTTCGACAGCGTCGCGGATCTGTTCGATCTGACGGCCGAGCCCACCGATGTCCTCGTACCCGACATCGGGCACCTCTTCCAGAACCAGGTCCTCGACCTCGGCCTTGGGAACCCGCTCGAAAGCGAAACCGGCTTTGGTGTCGATGAGCAGGGAGTCGCCGGGGCGCAGTTTGCGATTGCCCTCGACCTCCGAGAGCACACTCTCGCTCAGCGGTTCGGCCAGCCACACCACCCGTTCCTCGTCGGCATGACCGACGACAAGCGCTCGCTGGCCGTCCTCGAGGACCTCGCGCAGGGTGCTGATCTCACCCACGGAGTCGTAGGACCCGGCCTCGACGATCGTGAGGGCCTCGTTCAGACGCACGGTCTGACCGCGACGAAGCGTGTCGAGATCGATGTTGGGAGAGCACGTCAGTCGCATCTTGCGGCCCGAGGTGAAGACGTCCACCGTCGAGTCCTCGAAGATCTCGAGGAGTACGCCGTAGCCACTGGGCGGTTGGCCGAGCCGATCCACCTCTTCGCGCAGCGCGATGAGCTGTGCCCGGGCCTCTTTGAGGGTCTCGAGCAGCTTGGCGTTGCGCGTCGTGAGCGTGTCGACACGTGCCTGCATGTCGTCGTCTCCGACTTTGCCGTACGAGCCGCCTCCCCGCGTGGGGCCGGCCCCGGTGGCAGGGCGCGAAGATGATCCCCACTCGGCATCGGTCGCGGCCGAATCTTGTGGACCGCGACTCTGCCGAGGCTCGTCGTTGCTGGAATCCGTCATTTCTGACTCCTCTCCCCGAGTCGACTCTGCGCCACCACCACGTGGTGTCCGAGCGATCGACTCGTTACCCGAGGTTACCGGCGAATCGACCGGCTTGCCTCACGCCCCGCGGCACGTGGTGTTGTCGATGTGTTAATAGTGTGTCGCCGCAAGGTTTTCCGACGCTACACCAAGCAGGTCAGCCCTTGCTGGGACGCCGATGGGGCCTGGGCGGTGCGGTACCCTCCGCCAGGCGTCGGGTGGTCACCAGAAATGCGGTGTGACCTTGCATTTTGTGTCCGGGGCGGACGGCCAGACCGACCACGTTCCAATCGCGTACCAGTGACTCCCAGGCGCGCGGTTCGGTCCAGCACTGTTGCTCACGGATCGCTTCGACCACTCGGGACAATTGGGTCACCGTCGCCACATAAACGGTCAGCACCCCGCCCGGCTTCAGGGCTCGACGCACCGTGTCGAGCGTTTCCCACGGCGCCAGCATGTCCAGCACCACGCGGTCGACGTCGGCCGTCCCGGGGTGGTCGGACAGATCGGCCAGGGTCAGATCCCAGTTCGGCGGTGGTCCGCCGAAGAACTCGTTGACATTGCGGACCGCATGCTCGGCGTGGTCCTCGCGCACCTCGTAGGACAGGACCCGGCCGTGCTCGCCGACAGCGCGCAGCAGCGAGCAGGTCAGGGCGCCCGACCCCGCACCCGCCTCGAGAACGGTGCACCCGGGATGGACGTCGCCCTCCATCACGATCTGTGCCGCGTCCTTGGGGTAGATGACCTGGGCTCCACGAGGCATCGACAACACGTAATCGATGAGCAACGGGCGCAGCGCAAGGTACGGCGTCTGCGACGTGGACTTGACGACGATTCCCTCGTCCGACCCGATGAGGTCGTCATGCGCGATGGCGCCCTTGTGCGTGTGGAAGCTCTTGCCGGCTTCGAGCCGGACGGTGAACTTCCGGCCCTTGGCGTCGGAGAGCTGCACGCGGTCGCCGACGGCAAACGGACCTGTTGTTGACATGGGGCGGTGAGCCTTCCCTCGATGCGCGGATCTGAACCTGAGCGGCATCGGATACCCACGGACTCGAAATGATCGTTGTTGTCGTTGGTCAGGCATACCCTGCCAGGTGTGAGTCTCAGTACCGAATTGTGCCCCGACACGAGTGCAGCAGGCCAGCCGCCTCGAGGAGTGCCCACGCAGACCGGCACCACTGCCAAGGCGGTCCGGGCCCCGGCGCTCTCGCCCAGCCGTGCAGGTGACTACAAGCAGTGTCCGTTGCTCTATCGGTACCGGGCGATCGACCGACTTCCGGAGAGCCCGACCCAGGCCCAGGTCAAGGGCACCGTGGTGCATGCTGCTCTGGAGAACCTGTTCGACATGCCGGCTGGGCTGCGGGTGCCCGAGTCAGCCGAGCTACTCGTGGACGGCGCGTGGGGTGCCCTGTGCGAGGAGACACCCGAACTACGCGATCTGGTTCCCGATGACCAGGTCGACCGGTTCCTTGCCGACGCGCACAAACTCATCTCCACCTACTACACGCTGGAGAACCCCACCGCCTTCACACCGGAATCGTGTGAACTGCGTGTGGAGGTCGACCTGACCGAGGACGACGACGACCCCGAACGGGTGTTGTTGCGCGGCTTCGTCGACCGGATCGACGTCGCACCCGACGGCCGCGTACGTGTGGTCGACTACAAGACCGGGCGCTCCCCCGGCGAGAGTTTCGAATCACGCGCGCTGTTCCAGATGAAGTTCTACGCGCTGGCGATCTACCGGCTCCGCGGGATCGTTCCGGCCCGCCTCCAACTCCTCTACCTCGCAGATGGTCAGAGCCTGATCTACACGCCCGAGAAGGCCGAGCTCGATCGATTCGCCAGGACACTCACGGCGATCTGGAAGGCCATCCTGAAAGCCGGTGCAACAGGCGACTTCCCACCCAAGCGCAGTCGGATGTGTCAGTGGTGCGACCACAAGGCCCACTGCCCGGAGTTCGGTGGGACGCTACTGCCCTACCCCGGATGGCCGTCGTCGCCGGGTGAGACGAGCCATGCGGAGGCTGTGTCGGAGTAGGTGGTTGAATCACCCCTTGTGTCTGCGCAACCCGCCTACTTCATCCCTCTGGGCCATGACGGCGAATTCGATCGTTTCGAACCCACCGAACACACGGTCAGCGTGTGGGGTGCCGATCTGCAACACGGCGGCCCACCGACCGGATTGCTGACTCGAGCACTGCTGCGTCACGAGCCGGACGCGTCACATTCGTTCACACGCATCGCAATCGACATTCTCGGTCCGGTCGGGATGACCGAGAACCGGGTATCGACGACCGTGCTGCGGCCGGGTAGGCAGATCAGTCTGCTCGCGTCAGAACTGTCGGTGAAACAACCCGACGGCAGCTTTCGGATTGCCGCGCGAGCCACGGGATGGCGCCTTGCCACGGCCGACACCGCGACGGTGGAGCATGCCGTCACGCCGGCACTGACGCCGCTTCCGGACGAGCTCGAGGGATCGATCGGCCTGGCAGGCGTAGGGCCACTCGATGCTGCGGACTGGGGTTCTGTCGGGTTCGTGGGCACGCTGGAACATCGTCTGATCGACCGGGCCGCACACGGCCCTAGTCGCGCCTGGGTCCGTCCGACCCTGCCGCTCGTCGCCGGCGAGGAGACAACCGACCTCGAGAAGTTCTTCACGGTCCTCGACGTCGCGAACGGTGTGGGATCGCGACTGGCGATCGGCGACTGGACGTTCATGAACACCGACACCACCGTCCACCTCCATCGCGAGCCGGTCGGAGACTGGACGGGTATCTCCGCGGAGATGGCTGTGGGCCCGAACGGCTCCGGCGCGACGTTCGCCGATCTCTACGACACGGCTGGGCCCGTCGGGCGATCCGCGCAGACCGTACTCATCCGCCCGGTGTAGGGCGTCGCTCAGAAGCGGCAGGACCGGATGTCGGAGGCGAGGATCGCCTTGGCACCCAGTTCGGACAGCTCGTCCATCAGGTTCTGGTGCTGTTTGCGTGGTACCAGCGACCGGACGGCAACCCACTTGTCGTCGGCCATGGGAGCAACCGTGGGCGACTCGAGTCCAGGGGTGATCTTGATCGCCGCGTCGAGCAGACCCTTCGGGCAGTCGTAGTCGAGCATGACGTACCGCTGGCCGAAAACGACGCCCTGCACGCGGGCGATGAAGCGGTCGGCGGCCTTGGAGCGGTCGGCACCCGCCCGTTGCACCAGCACTCCCTCGGAGTCGCAGAGTGAGTCACCGAACGCGGTCAGATCGTGTTGCCGGAGTGTGCGACCGGACCCCACCACGTCCGCGATGGCGTCGGCGACGCCCAGCTGAATCGAGATCTCGACAGCGCCGTCGAGCCGGATGATGGTGGCCTCGATGCCCTTCGACGCGAGGTCACCGCGAACCAGGTTGGGATACGAGGTGGCAATGCGCTTGCCCGCAAGGTCGGCGACCGACCATTGCTGCTCGGTCGGCGCCGCGTAGCGGAACGTCGACGAACCGATGCCGAGAGCAAGGCGTTCTTCGACGTCCGCACCGGAGTCGAGTGCCAGATCCCGTCCGGTGAGACCGAGGTCCAGCTCGCCCGACCCGACGTAGATCGCGATGTCCTTGGGTCGCAGGAAGAAGAACTCCACCTCGTTCGCCGGATCGAGAACGGTGAGGTCTTTCGCATCCGAGCGGCGCCGGTAGCCGGCCTCACTGAGGATCTCGGCGGCGGACTCGGAAAGCGCCCCCTTGTTGGGAACGGCAACGCGCAGCATGGGTGGTCCTATCGGGGAACGGGCGATTCGGGAAGACGGCAGGGCCGTCTCACAGGTGTTTGTAGACGTCGTCGAGGGTCAGGCCGCGTTTGATCATCATCACCTGAAGCCAATAGAGCAACTGAGATATCTCTTCGGCGGTTGCCTCCGCACTCTCATGCTCGGCGGCGAGCCACACCTCGCCGGCTTCCTCGATGATCTTCTTGCCGAGGGCGTGCACTCCCTTGTCGAGAGCGGCAACCGTTCCGCTTCCCTCGGGACGGGTGGCGGCCCGATCGGTCAACTCGGCGAACAGCTCATCGAAGGTCTTCACGGTGCTCAAGTGTTCCATTGGACGCCGCAGCGAGGTCGTCGAGGGTCAGTCCGACGAGGCTCTCACGCAATGTGCGACGCGGACCACCTGGAACCGGTGCCTCCGACGGGATGACGATCACCGCGCAGCCGGCAGCGCTCGCCGCTTGTGACCCGGTCGGCGAATCCTCCACGGCCAGACACCGCGACGGGTCGACGCCGAGCAGCCGTGCCGCCTTCAGGTATGGGTCGGGTCGCGGCTTGCCGAGCGGCACCTCGTCGCCGCACACTGTCGCCTCGAACCGGTGTCTCCCGATCGTCTCGAGCGCCTCGTCGGTCAACTCGCGCTCGGTGTTGGTCACCAACGCCATCGCGATGCCCTGCTCACCGATGAGGTCGAGGGCCTCGCGAGCTCCCGGCATCCAGGGAATCCCGAGCTTGAACAGCGCCGACACCCGCGCGCGGAGCCAGGCAGCCCGGCCGGGATAGTCGCGTTCGCCGTCGGGCACGCCCGCGGCCACGAACACCTTGGTCAACGCGTCGGTCATCGAATTGCCGAGCGTCGATTGCCGGAGTGCATGGTCCATCTCGATGCCCAGGTCGGCAGCGAGGTCGGCCATCGCGACGTCCCACAGCTTTTCCGAGTCGAGCAGTGTGCCGTCCATGTCCCAGAAGACGGCGTCGGGTAGATCGCTCACCACGTCATCCTTCCCGACACCGGCCCAGGAAGAAAATCGTGCTGCTTGCGTAGGCTATCGCTCCGAGCCGGACCCCACCTTTGCTAACGCTTGCCGGCACTCCACGCATAGGGCAGCTCGGTGCCGTTGAGAACGAACGCCCCGACCGCCTGCGATTTGAAGATCGACGGATTGTGCGTGGAGATCGTCCGCGCATTGCGCCAGTGCCGATCCAGGCGCAGGCTCTCGGAGGTGATGGAAGCCCCGCCGACCTCGAAGAGCTGTGTCGTCGCGGCCAGGACCAGATCGATGACGGTCAGTTGGGCTTGTGCCGCAGCGAGTTCGGCGCGATCGAGCAACTCCGGATCCTGAGCGGTCGAACTGTCGGCAAGCACCTCGTCGAGGACGTCGGCAACTGCCAGCACCGCAGCGCGCGCAGTGAACGCGGCACTCGACAGCTTCCCGATGACCTGCTGCACCAGCGGATCCTCCCTGGGCAGATCCGCGGCGGCATGGGTGTACGAGCGGGTCCGATCGCGAACCCATGCCGCGGCGTCATCAGTGGCGCGCTGGGCGATACCTGCAAGCACGGCCAATTGCACCAGCTGCAGATACGACGTGGCGTAGGTCTTTCCCGCGCCACCGTATCCCGGCCCCAGGATGCGGTCTGGGCTCACCCCGACATTGTTGAATTCCGTTGTGCCGCTGGCCGTCAGCCTTTGTCCGAAGCCATCCCAGTCGTCATGCTGGGTGACACCGTCGGCGTGTGCGTCGACGAGCACCGACACACGTTCGCCGTCCTGGTCCGCGGCGACCAGGACGTGGTCTGAATACAGCGACCCGGTGCTGTAGTACTTCGTGCCGTTGAGCACCCACTGGTCGCCGTCGCGGGTCAGGCGCGTCTGATACCGGTCCACGGCACCCACGCCCGGCTCGGTGATCGCGTTGCCGACGAGAACACCACCGGCAGTCGCACGAAGCCAGTTGTCACGGGCGTCGCTAACCTCGGCGAGCCGCTGATCCTCGACGAAACTGAAGTGGACACGCAACGCCTGTGGAAGGTTCGATTCCGCCGCGGCGAGGTCGATGAGAAGCCGGAACTGTTGGCGCACAGTGGCCCCGAGCCCGCCGAACTCAACGGGCACCCGCAGCGCTCCGAAACCCAGTTCACGTAACCGGCCGACCTCTGCGTACGCCAACCTTCGATCCACCTCGCGCTCGGTCGCACCGGCGGCGATGCTTTCGAAAGCCGGACGAAAACGGTCGTCGAGTTCGGTGTCGGTGAAGGCTCCGGCAGCAGCAACAGTTGATGTCATGGCATGAAGTGTTGGCCACGACCGCGCCAGAAGCACCAGTTCGACTCACGCTGAATCGAACTGGTGCCCACCTGACGAGCTGCCGCCTACGTGTTGAAGTACTTCGCCTCGGGGTGGTGCAGCACAAAGGCATCCGTGGACTGCTCCGGGTGGAGCTGCAACTCGTCCGACAATTCGACGCCGATGCGGCCCGGGTCGAGCAGATCCATCATCTTGGCCCGATCCTCCAGATTCGGGCAGGCGCCGTAACCGAACGAGAAGCGCGCGCCCCGGTACTTGAGGTCGAAGAAGTCCTGCGGGTTGTCCGGATCCTCCGCGGCCATGGCGGTGTCACCGAAACGCAGTTCCTCGCGCACCCGCTGATGCCAGAACTCGGCGAGCGCCTCGGTCAGCTGCACACCGATGCCGTGCACCTCGAGGTAGTCGCGGTAGGCATCCTCGGCGAACAGCTTGTTGGCGAAATCGGCGATCGGCTGCCCCATGGTGACCAGCTGGAACGGCAGAACGTCCACCTCGCCGGTCTCGATCGCGTCGGCGCGCGACCGGATGAAATCTGCGATGCAGAGGAAACGCCCTCGCTGCTGCCGCGGGAACTCGAAGCTGTGCCGGATCGGTGCGTCCGGGCGCGGCTCGGTGAGCACATGCACCACGTCGCCCTCGCTGACGGCCGGGTAGAAACCGTAGACCACGGCGGCGTGCTGCAGGATGTTCTCCGTCGCCAGCCGGTCGATCCAGTACCGCAGACGAGGACGCCCGTCGGTCTCCACCAGATCTTCGTAGCTCGGCCCCTCACCGGCCCGGGCGCCGCGCAGACCCCACTGCCCCAGGAACAGGGCACGCTCGTCGAGCAACGACAGGTACTGAGCCACCGGCACACCCTTGACGATGCGTGACCCCCAGAACGGAGGCGTGGGTACCGGAAGCCCCGCGGCGACATCCGAACGCTCGGGCACCACCACCGGTTCTGCCTCGGCCTTACGCTTTTCGGCGATGCGCTTGGACCGGTCGTGGCGCTTCTTGCGTTCGGCGGTCTTCTCCGCCGCTGCCAGCGCCTCGGGACTGTCGGGTGCCGGGGCACCGCCACGCTTGGTCAGCATGATGTCGTCCATCAGCCGCAGGCCCTCGAAAGCGTCTCGCGCGTAATGCACGTCGCCCTCGTAGGTTTCACTGAGGTCGTTCTCCACATAGGAGCGGGTCAGTGCTGCACCGCCGAGCAGTACGGGGAACTTCTCGGCCAGACCCCGGCTGTTGAGCTCCTTGAGGTTGTCCTTCATCACCACCGTGGACTTCACCAGCAGGCCGGACATCCCGATGACGTCGGCGTTCTTGTCCTCGGCGGCCTCGATGATGTTCGCGATCGGCTGTTTGATGCCGATGTTCACCACTTCGTAGCCGTTGTTCGAC
Source organism: Williamsia sp. DF01-3 (assembly GCF_023051145.1). Taxonomy (NCBI): domain Bacteria; kingdom Bacillati; phylum Actinomycetota; class Actinomycetes; order Mycobacteriales; family Nocardiaceae; genus Williamsia; species Williamsia sp. DF01-3. The sequence goes on along the minus strand of NZ_JALKFS010000005.1, from coordinate 3,095,242 downwards.
AAGATGATGTCGACGAGATTCTTCCCGATGTCGTGCACATCGCCCTTGACCGTGGCCAGCACGATGCGGCCCTTGCCGTCTTCTCCCGTGGCCTCCATGTGTGGTTCCAGATGCGCCACAGCCATTTTCATGACCTCTGCGCTCTGAAGGACAAAGGGCAACTGCATCTGCCCGGACCCGAAGAGCTCACCGACCGTCTTCATGCCGGAGAGCAGCGTCTCGTTGATGATCTCGAGCGGCGGCACCTGCGTCATGGCTTCGTCGAGATCGTCGGTGAGGCCGGCTCGTTCGCCGTCGACGATCCGGCGTTCGAGACGCTCGAAGAGCGGTAGCTTTGCCAGTTCCTGCGCGCGGCTCTCCCGCGCCGACGCCGCCGAGACGCCCTCGAACAGCTGCATGAGCTTCTGCAGCGGGTCGTAGCCTTCCCGGCGCCGGTCGTAGACCAGGTCGAGGGCGATCTCCCGGTGGTCGTCGGGGATACGGGCCATCGGGAGGATCTTCGAAGCGTGAACGATGGCCGTGTCGAGACCTGCCTCCACACACTCGTGCAGGAACACCGAGTTGAGCACCTGACGGGCGGCGGCATTGAGTCCGAAGGACACATTCGAGATGCCGAGGGTGAAGTGGACGTCGGGATGACTCGCCTTGAGCCGGCGGATCGCCTCGATCGTCTCGATGCCGTCGCGTCGGACCTCTTCTTGACCTGTCGAGATGGGGAACGTGAGGGCATCGATGATGATGTCCTCTTCGTTGAGGCCCCAGTTCTCGGTGATGTCGGTGATGAGGCGCTCGGCGACCTTCACCTTCCAATCGGCGGTTCGGGCCTGGCCCTCTTCGTCGATGGTCAGCGCGACCACCGCGGCGCCGTGCTTCTTGACCAGCTTCATCGTGCGGGTGAACCGCGATTCGGGGCCGTCGCCGTCCTCGTAGTTCACCGAGTTCACCGCACAGCGTCCACCCAGGTGCTCCAGCCCGGCCTCGAGCACCTCGGGCTCGGTGGAGTCGAGCATGATCGGCAACGTCGAGGAGGTGGCAAGTCGGCTGGCGAGCGCGGACATGTCGGCGGCGCCGTCGCGGCCGACGTAGTCGACGTTGAGGTCGAGCATGTGTGCACCGTCGCGCGTCTGATCCTTCGCGATGTCGAGGCACTTCTGGTAGTCCCCGGCGAGCATCGCGTCGCGGAATGCCTTCGACCCGTTGGAGTTGGTGCGCTCACCGATCATCAGGATGCTGGCGTCTTGATGGAACGGCACCGAGCTGTACAACGACGAGATCTCGGCGGCATGTTCCGGATGTCGTTCGGCCTTGTCGGCGCCGCGTACCGCTTCGGCGACCTGACGGATGTGCTCGGGTGTGGTGCCACAGCACCCACCGACGAACGACAGTCCGTACTCCTCGACGAAACCCTTGAGTGCCTCGGCGAGTTCTTCCGGCGTGAGCGGGTACTCGGCACCGTCCTTGCCCAGGGTCGGCAGTCCGGCGTTGGGCATCACGGACACGGGCACCCGGGCATGCCGGGTGAGATACCGGAGGTGTTCGCTCATCTCGGCGGGACCGGTGGCGCAGTTCAGGCCGATCATGTCGATGCCCAGAGGCTCCAGCGAGGTGAGTGCGGCCCCGATCTCCGAGCCCAGCAGCATGGTGCCGGTGGTCTCCACGGTGACGTGGGTGATGATCGGGATCCGGCGGCCGAGTTCGTCCATCGCCTGCTGGGAACCGAGAACGGCGGCCTTCACCTGCAGGAGGTCCTGCGAGGTCTCGATCAGGATGGCGTCGGCACCGCCTTCGACCATTCCCAGCGCGCATTGCTGGTACGCATCGCGGATCGCCGCGAAGGTGGTGTGGCCCAGAGTGGGGAGTTTGGTACCCGGCCCGATCGATCCGAGAACAAAGCGAGGGATGCCGTCGGCGCTCGGTCCGACCTCGTCGGCGACCTCCCGGGCGAGCTTGGTGCCCTTGAAGGCCAACTCCCGGATGCGGTCGGCGATGTCGTAGTCGCCGAGGTTCGAGAGGTTGCAACCGAACGTGTTGGTCTCGACCGCATCCGCGCCTGCCTCGAAATAGGCTCGGTGGATCTCCCGCAGGACGTCCGGACGGGTGTCGTTGAGGATCTCGTTGCAACCCTCGAGTCCCAGGAAATCGTCCAATGTCAGGTCCGCTGCCTGCAACATTGTTCCCATGGCACCGTCACCGATCAGGACGCGTTTGTTCATCGCGGCGAGCAATTCGGTATCGAATGATGCTGAAGTTGCGGCAGACATGGTTAACAGGGTAGTTCGCTCTCCATCGGTGTTCGGTCGTAGGCTGGATCAGTGAACGCTGAGCAGAGCGCAAACCTTCCACGATTGCGCCGCCCCACGCTGGTTGCTGCCTTCGAAGGGTGGAACGATGCCGGTGATGCGGCCAGCGGAGCGGTCGAACATCTCGAACTCGTCTGGGATGCTGTTCCGCTCGCCGACATCGACTCCGACGACTACTACGACTTCCAGGTCAACAGGCCGACCATCAAACAGATCGACGGCGTGACCCGGCGAATCGATTGGCCGACAACATCGATCTCGTACTGTACGCCGCCGGGATCGCACCGGGACATCGTTCTGCTGCGCGGTATCGAGCCGAACATGCGCTGGCGAGGGTTCTGCGCCGAGATCCTCGACATCGCCCGCAACCTCGAGGTGGACACCGTGGTCATCCTGGCGGCACTGCTCGCCGATACGCCGCACACTCGTCCGGTCCCGGTCACCGGGGCGGCCTACAGCAGTGAATCGGCCAAGCAGTTCAAGCTCGAGGAAAGTCGGTATGAAGGGCCTACCGGGATCACCGGTGTGCTGCAGGACGAATGTGTGAAGGCGGGGATACCGGCCATCTCCTTCTGGGCCGCCGTTCCGCACTATGTGTCCACCCCACCCAACCCCAAGGCATCGGCAGCACTGCTCAGTCAGCTCGAGGAAGTGCTCGACGTCGAGGTCCCACTCGGCGAACTGCCGGAACAGGCAGAGGAATGGGAGCGCGCGGTCACCGAGATGACCGAGGACGACGAGGAGATCGCCGATTACGTCCGCGGCCTCGAAGAGCGCGGCGACGCCGAGGTCAGCGTGGACGAGACACTGTCGAAGATCGACGGCGATGCGCTGGCCGCCGAGTTCGAGCGCTATCTCCGCAGGCGCGGTCCGGGCGGCAGTTTCGGCGCCTGAGGGCGCGGAACCGACCTTGATCACCGCCCGCCGGGCGATGCGGTGAGTTCTCGACAATCGAGATGTAACGCGGCTGCAAGTAATGGTTCATCGAGTTCACGTTTAGTGACGGCATGTCCAGTACTCCGAAGTTCTTGCAGGGTGTCTTCTCGTTCACCGGTACCGGATTGACCAAGGCAGCGCCGTTGGATCCTTCCTTGACATATCAGGTGCCGGCCGGGATGACCGTTCAACCGCTGTATTTCCGGGGAGGGAACAGCAGTTCGGAACTCGTCTACGTGGCATTGCACCGTGACCAGCAGCCGATGAGATGGTTCCCGTTGGGAGCGAGGGCATCGGTGAACGTTCCGTTGCGCGTGGTGGAGGACGTGGATCCGGACAGCTTGCTCGAGCTCGTCTTCGCCGCGCCCGAGGGGTGCAGCGGCGACATCGTCGTCGACTTCGGATTCGTGGAGTTCTGATGGAACGCCTGGTGGTGGTCGGCAACGGGATGGCGGCGCGCGAACCGTGGAAGAGATACTCGAGCGCGGTGGGGGGACGCGATTCGAGATCACGATGATCGGCGACGAACCGTACGGAAACTACAACCGCATCATGCTCTCGCACGTACTCGCGGGTGAGAGTTCCATCGACGACGACGATCTGATGCTCAACCCGATGGCTTGGTACCGCGAGAACGACGTCAAGCTCTACGCCGGTGACCGCGCGGTCGCGCTCGATCGCTTCGCCAAGACCGTCACCTGCGAGAGCGGGCGCGAAATCGACTACGACACCTTGGTGATCGCGACCGGCAGCAACACCTTCTTCCCGAACATGGACGGTCTCCGAGCACCCGACGGACACCTCGCCCGCGGCGTGTTCGGGTTCCGCACCATCGAGGACACCAACGGCATGTTGCAGATGGCGTTGTCCAAGGACGACATGCGGGCAGTGGTGATCGGTGGCGGACTCCTCGGCCTCGAGGCGGCCTACGGACTGCGGACACAAGGCATCGACGTCGACGTGGTGCATTCCCCCGGTCACCTGATGAACCAGCAATTGGACGAACGCGGCGGCCGGGTACTGCGCAACAAGATCGAGGAGCTCGGTGTCGGCGTCCACACGTCCAAGCGCACCACGGCTGTGCTGCGCGACGACGAGGGCAGGGTGACCGGAGTCGGCTTCAACGACGACACCTCGCTGCCGGCCGACATGATCGTGGTGACTGCCGGCATCAGACCCAATGTCGAGTTCGCTCGTCTCGGCGGGCTGGTGGTCGAGCGCGGAATCGTCGTCGACGACCAGATGCGTTGTGAGGACGAAGGTTCTATCTACTCGGTCGGCGAATGCTGTCAGCACCGCGGCGAGGTATACGGTCTCGTCGCACCACTGTGGGAGCAGGCGGGTGTACTCGCAGACGTACTGACCGGAGCCGATCCCACAGCGGCTTACCACGGTTCGCGTCTGACGACCAAGCTGAAGGTGGCCGGAGTCGATGTCGCGGCCATGGGTGTGAAGGGTCCCGAACGCGACACCGACGAGTTCGTCCAGTTCTACGAACCTCGCAGCGGCACATACAAATCCGTTGTGGTGCGAGACAACAAGCTGATCGGCGCGATGTTGCTCGGCGACATCAGCAAGGTCAGCTTCCTCACCCAGGCCTTCGACGAGAAGGTGCCGCTGCCCGACGAGCGCATCAGCATGCTCTTCGACATGGGCACGCCCAGCGCGGCGACAGGTGCAGCCGAACTGGCCGACGAAGTACAGGTGTGCAACTGCAACGGCGTCACCAAAGGCGACATCGTGGCGTGCGTGCACGCCGGGGCGAAATCGGTCGGCGAAGTCGTTGCGAAGACACGCGCCGGAAAGGGTTGCGGCTCGTGCAAAGGCCTGGTCGCCGATGTTGTCGCCTGTGCCGCGGGTGGAGCGCTGGCCGAAGACCCGTCTGCGGACTGGTACGTACCTGCCATTCCGTTGAGCAAGCCCGAGCTGATCGAACAGATCCGGGAACGCAATCTGCGATCGGTGTCGGCGATTCTCGCCGAACTCGCACCCGACGGCGAAGACGTCACAGCCAAGATGCCACTGGCATCTCTGCTCCGGATCATCTGGGGCAACGAGTGGGAGGACGAACGCGGCGCGCTGTTCATCAATGACCGCGTGCATGCCAACATCCAGCGCGATGGCACCTTCTCGGTTGTGCCCCAGATGAAGGGCGGCGTCACCAATCCCACGCAGCTGCGCAAGATCGCCGATGTGGCCGACAAGTACGACATCCCGATGATCAAGGTGACCGGTGGTCAGCGGATCGACCTGCTCGGTATTCGCAAAGAAGACCTGCCCAAGGTCTGGGAAGACCTCGACATGCCCTCGGGATACGCCTACGGGAAGAGCTTCCGGACGGTGAAAACCTGTGTGGGAACCGATTTTTGCCGGTTCGGTCTCGACGATTCCACCGGCCTCGGGATTGCGATCGAGGAGCGCTACCAAGGGCTCGAGTCGCCCGCCAAGCTGAAACTGGCGGTCACGGGGTGCCCTCGCAACTGCGCCGAAGCTCTGTGTAAGGACTTCGGTGTGGTGGCTGTCGGCGATGGCCGTTGGGAGATCTATGTCGGCGGGGCTGCCGGTGCCCACATCCGTAAAGGTGATCTGCTCGCGACCGCGAACGGCGCCGAGGAGGTCATCCGCATCTGCGGCGTCTTCATCCAGTACTACCGCGAGACGGCCAAGTGGCTCGAACGGACCTACTCCTGGGTGCCCCGAATCGGCATCGAGGAGCTGCGGGCGATCCTGATCGACGATCGTGACGGCATCGTCGACGGATTGCTCGAACGTATCGGCATGTCCATCGCGGCCTACAGCGATCCGTGGAAGGAGCGGTTGGCGCCGAAGTCGCCGGCACAGTTCACTCCGGCCCTGCCGCTCATCAAGCTGCCTCTGGTGCCGGTCCGATGAGCGCGCCCGCATCCACGGTGGTGGGCCCACTGAGCGACATCACGGTCGGAGAGGGCCGCGCCTACGTGGTGGACGGCAGCCAGGTGGCCGTCTTCCGGATGTCGGACGGCACTGTGCGGGCGTTGGGCGCGGTCTGTCCGCACCGCGGCGGGCCGATCGCCGACGGCCAGACCGACTCGACGAAGGTGATGTGCCCGTTGCACCAGTACACCTTTTCGTTCGAGGACGGCAGATGCACCAACAGCGACGACATCGAAGCGCTACCGCACTACCGAGCAGAGGTCAGGGACGGGATGATCCACGTGTGGGCCTGATGGCCGTCGATCAGGTCTCTCGTGCGAACGAGGGCCCGGTCGGCAAGTCTGACGGCGCGGTCGAGGGGTTCCGGGCACGGTCGGGGTGGCGTCCGGGGGCGGGTCAGGAGATCCGCTCGATCGAGACGACCGGTGTGGTGATACGCCAGGTGCGCACATCGGGGTCGTCCGCGGCGCGCACCCAGAACTGCGCCGACTCCCCCACCCGGCACGACTTCACACCCAGGAGAGGGATGTCCTCGGAGTCGCGGCGCAATCGACTGACGGCCCAGTCCTCGTCGTCGGTGCCACCGACGCCGGGAGCCCGTAACAGGGTCATCTCACCGAAGTCCAGCAGATAGGTCGACGTGCGGGTCACCACGGTCCAGACGCCATCGTCGGTGCTGGGATCGATCTCTCGAACGTTGGCCACGAGAGAAACCTTACCGAAGCCGTCAGTGGGATTCGCTGTCGGTGAGAACAATTGGCGACCCTTCGGCCCCGGTGTCGGTGAGTGGGACACCGAGGAGAGCGTCAACGGCGGCGCCGAGATCCGCAGGCGCGGAGGCGACACTGCCCAGACCGTCGAGACTGTCGGCCGCCCAGGCATCGATTGCCGCGAGAGCCTTGGGGGTGTCGAGGTCGTCTGCGAGGTGCTGACGTAGTCGCTCGATCGTCGGGGCGGCGTCCGGTCCTGCGCCACGCTGCACGGCACGACGCCACCGGTCCAGGCGCGACGTCGCCTCCGCGAGCACGTCGTCGGTCCAGGCGCGGTCTGTGCGGTAGTGCCCGGCAAGCAGGCCCAGCCTGATCGCGGCTGGATCGACTTGTGCCGCCCGCAGTTTGGACACGAAAACGAGGTTGCCCCGCGACTTCGACATCTTCTCACCGTCGAGTCCGATCATTCCCGTGTGCACATAGTGTTTGGCGAATCGCCGCACACCGGTCAGCGCCTCTGCGTGCGCCGCGGAGAACTCGTGGTGCGGGAAGATCAGGTCGTTGCCCCCACCCTGCACATCGAACTCGGCACCGATCCGGTTCAAAGCTATTGCAGCACACTCGATGTGCCAACCCGGACGGCCTCGGCCATGCGGTGAGTCCCACGACGGTTCGGACTCGCGGGCGGCACGCCACACCAGGGCGTCGAGGGGGTCACGCTTGCCTGGACGATCGGGGTCACCGCCGCGTTCGACGAAGAACCGTTGCATCGTCTCGTGGTCGTAGCCCGATTCGTATCCGAATTGCTCTGTGGCGTCGGTCCGGAAGTAGATGTCCGGGTATTGCGGGTCGTCGACGATGTAGGCGGCGCCTGAGGCCAACAACTTGTCGACCACCTCGACCACCTCGCCGACAGACTCCACCGCACCGATGTAGTCGCGGGGAGGAAGCACCCGCAACGCGGCCATGTCTTCTCGGAACAGGTTGATCTCGCGTTGACCGAGATCCACCCAGTCGATCCCGTCGCGGTTCGCTCGTTCGAACAGGGGGTCGTCCACGTCGGTGATGTTCTGGACGTAGTGGACATCATGACCGAGGTCGCGCCACACGCGGTTGACGAGGTCGAAGGTCAGGTAGGTGGCTGCGTGACCCAGATGTGTTGCGTCATAAGGTGTGATGCCGCACACATACATGGTCGCCGTGGGGCCGGGGCTCACCGGCCGCACCTGACGGTCCGAGGTGTCATAGAGCCTTAGAGCCGGCCCTCTACCGGGTACTGGCGGAACGGCGGTGTCAGACCACGACTGCATGACAACACCTTAGGGCGGGGACGGGGGAAACCGATTTCAGGGCCGAACTTCCGCGCGGGTGGAGCGGGCTCGGCGCGGCGTCGGCGCTCAGAACGCCGGCCAGGGAATCGGCCTGGACCTGTTCGCGTCAGGCATCACCGGGTCACCGAGCATGATGGCCGCACGCATCGCGAGGGCCTCGATCTCGGCTGCGGTGATGAGCCCGCGGAGGTTCTCCCGAAGCGGTGAGGTTTCCTCTCGCAGCGCGTCGAGCAGGCCGCCGACGTCCTCGAGGAGGTGCGCCGGGATGTTGTCCCCTGCCCAGCCCCACAGGACCGTGCGGAGTTTGTCGTCGCTGTGTAGGCAGATGCCGTGATCGACGCCGTACACCTGACCGTCGAGGCCTTCGAGAACGTGCCCGCCCTTGCGGTCGGCGTTGTTGATCAGCACGTCGAGTACGGCCATCCGTTGCAGGCGCGGGTCGTCGGCATGCACGAGCACCACGTCCTCGCCCCGGGCATCGATGGCCGACAAGATCACTTTCCAGCCCTCCGGAACAAGGTCCGGCGAACAGAGGTCGACCACATCGAGCCGCGTGGGCAGTCCGTCGCTGGGCTCGGGGGTGTCGATCCAGCGCTGCACCATCCCGGGACCGAAGGGGCCGTCGCGTAGCAGCGTCACCGGGATCACCGACCATCCCAACGCCTCGGACACCAGATACGACGCGACCTCGCGGCCGGCCAGCGTGCCGTCGGGGAAGTCCCACAGCGGTTGTTCGCCCCGCACCGGCTTGTAGACGCAGCGGACCGAGGTCTCCCCGACCACTGCGTCGCACACGAGGGTGGCGTTGCTGGCGGACCGGATCTGCCCGATCAGTTCGAGGTCGCCCTCGGCGAGCACCTCGGCCACATCGACGGGTTTCTCACTGGGTGCTGCCACCGTGGACTACCGACTCGGCTCGTCGCCGGAGGCGGGCCCGGGCTCGTCGCCGGGTTCGTCGTCTTCGATGCCCTCAAGGAGATCTGGATCGATGAACTCGAGCGAGGGGCCGAACTCGGTGTCCCGGCGGTACCCGTTGGTGCGGACGCAGATGTGCCCGGCGTTGTCGAGCGGTTCGCCGCAGAGCGGGCAGGGTTCGCGTCCGGCAGAGATGACGCGGCTGGAGCGGGTCGCGAACTCACGCGCGGCGCCCGTGCTGAGGAACACGCGGACGGCATCGGGCCCGTCCTCGGTGTCGTCGAGCACCACACTCTCGTCGAACTCACCCTCGGTGATGGCCAAGAGCTCTACCACCACGGCCTCGGATTCCGAGTCCCAGCCGAGTCCCATCGTGCCGACCCGGAATTCGGCGTCGACCGGCATGACGAGGGGGCTGAGGTCTTCGACCCGGGACAGTTCTGCGGGCAGTGGCGTGCCGAAGCGGCGGTGCACTTCTTCGAGCAACGCGCCGATCCGGTCGGCGAGTATCTGGACCTGCTGCTTCTCGAGCATCACGCTGATCACGCGTGTCTCGTGGACAGCCTGCAGGTAGAAGGTCCGGTCGCCCGGTTGGCCCACCGTTCCGGCGATGAAACGGTCGGGACTACGGAAGACGTGTATCGCTCTGGCCATGGCACCTCCCTTTTCCGAGTTCGATTATCCCCATTTGATGGCGGTTCGCCCACGACACGAGGTCGCCGCTGGATGCGGCCCACGCGCCGTGGCGGTCAGGTGCCCGTCGAGCCACCCACCACCGCCTCGTCGGACTGTGGTTCGCCGGAGTCGGAGGGTTTCTGTTCCGCGGCTTCGCTCGGTTTCGGCGCACTCGGGATCGACGGCAGCGTAGAAGTGCAGTTCACCGCGTGTACGTACGGCCTGGCGAGGCTGTACCGGATCACACTCACCGACGCGGGTTCGACCACGATCCGCTGGAATGCGTCGAGATGCATGCCCATCGCGTCGGCCAGCACCGCTTTGATGACGTCGCCGTGCGTGCATGCGATCCACACACCGGCGCCGTCTTCGCCTGCGAATCTGGCGTCCAGTTCACGAACTGCCGCCACCGCACGCGACTGCACCTGCGCGAGCCCCTCCCCGCCCGGGAAGATGGCGGCGGACGGTTGTTGCTGGACCACGCGCCACAGCGGTTCGGACAGGAGCTCCTTGATCGGCCGCCCCGACCACTGACCGTAGTCGACCTCCACGAGCCTGTCCTCGACGATCTCGGGACAGCCGAAGTGTTCGACGAGTGGCGCCACCGTCTGTTCACAACGCTGCAGGGGTGATCGGACGACGGCGGCGAGTCCGCTGAGCCCGCCCAATCGTTCGATCAGCGCGGCGGCCTGGGTGCGGCCGTGATCGTCGAGGTTCACACCTTCGGTACGACCGGCCAGGACCCCGGATGTGTTGGCCGTCGATCGACCATGGCGAAGCAGAATGACCGTCACACGAATCAGCTTAGGCGGACGAGGGCACTGCGCCCGGTTGTGGACGCAGCGCCGAACAGGAACGGATCCTGTACAGGTGACTCAGGTGGCACTGATCGCCCCACCGGCGAGCAGGCCCATGACGACCAATCCGAGGATGATCCGGTAGGCGACAAACCAGTTCAGGGAATGGTTCGCGACGAACTTCAGCAGCCAGGCGATCGAGGCGAAGCCGATGACGAAGGCAACCAGGGTGGCGACCAGCAGCTGTGGCCCACTCGCCTGCATGCCGTCGCCACTCGGACTGAATGCATCCGGCAGGCTGAACAGCCCCGACGCGGTCACGGCCGGGATGGCCAGCAGGAAGGAGAAGCGCACCGCGGCCTCCCGCTCGAGGCCCAGGAACAGTCCGGCGCTCGAGGTGGCACCGGAACGCGAGACACCCGGGATCAGAGCCAGGCACTGCGCGAATCCCATGACAAGACCGTCGCGCCGGGTGAGTTGTTCGATCGGTCGTTTCTTGGCGCCGTACCGTTCGGCCAGAAAGATCACCAACGAGAAGACGATGAGCATGGTGGCGATCAGCCACAGGTTGCGTGCGCCGGTGCGGATCTGGTCTTTGAACAGGAAGCCGAGGACGCCGATCGGAATGGTGGCGATGATCACATACCAGCCGATCCGATAGTCGAGATCCCGGGCATCGGGGCGGCGCAGGCCCCGGAACCACGCCGCGATGATGCGGACGATGTCCCGGGCGAAATAGACCAGCACCGCGGCCTCGGTGCCGAGCTGGGTCACCGCGGTGAACGACGCGCCGGCATCGTCGCCGAACCACACCTCCGAGACGATGCGCAGGTGGCCGGATGACGATACGGGCAGGAATTCGGTCAGGCCTTGCACGGCACCCAGGACGATCGACTGGGCCCAGCTCATCGAGTCGGTCACGGCAGCCGATGCTACGGGACGTGCGGCCCCGCCCCTGTCGAGCGACGCGCACTCCCCCGGCCGTCCATGCCCCGGTCGTCAACGAGCAAGATGGTTCCCATGAATGTGCGCGGCAGAGGCCTGATCGTGGCAATGGTGGTCGCGGCACTCGTGGTGACGGGTTGCTCGGATTCGGAAGAGACCCCGGACGTCCCGACGATCACCCCGCAGACCCCGATCGCCGCACCCGCGGCAGATGGGTCGGAACGGCCCGCAGGTGTTGTCGTACCGGTACCCGGAGCCGGGACTGCACTGGCGTTCTGCCCGAGCACTTCCCAGCTCGCGCTGCTGTCCGACGACGGGCGGACGATTCTCTTCTACCCCACCGCCGGCCTGGCACCCGGGAGTGCGCCTGCTCGCACAGTCACGTTGCCCGACAGGGCATCCGGGTTCGGGACGTTCAGTGGCGGGAAGCTGCAGGTGCTTGTGGCCGACGCGATGTTGACCGTCGATTCGGCAGACGGCGCGATCACGACCACCGACGTGCCGGGCACCCCGTTGTCGTCGTTGTTGAGCTCGACCGGAGAGACCTTCATCGGTACCGAGGGCGGTGAGATTCTCCGTGTCGATGCCCAAGGCGCGGTCACGGGGACGATCGACGGACTCGTCCGGGCGGATGCACTCGCCGAACACGGTGGGCAGGTGGTTGTTCTCGACCGTGCGCAGTCGTCGGTGACCGAACTCGACTTGGCGGATGACGACCTCGGGGTCGCGATCCGTGCGGGCGACGGTGCGACAAATCTCACGGTGGATCACTTCGGGCGTTTCCTGACCACCGACACCCGCGGAGGCGAGTTGCTGGCGTTCAACGGCGACCCGTTGGTCAACAGGTTCCGCTATCCGGTGGCCTTCGGACCGTACGCCGTAGACTACGACGACACCCACAACCTGGCGTGGGTGAGCACCACCGGAAACAACAAGGTCACCGCCTACGAGTTGTCCACCGGGACCCCGGTTCAGCAACGCCAGTTCCAGACAGTCGGGCAGGCGAACTCGATGGTGGTGGACCCGAAGACGGGAACGGTGTATCTGCTCTCGGCCCGTGGTGAGGGTCTGCAGATCATCGGCCCCGACCAGCAGTGAGGTGACTTTCGATTGGCAGGTAAGCGCAACCGCGGATTTCCGCGGGAATGGGATATGTCGGCAGACGACTACGAATACGTCCCCCTGCGCCTCCCGCCCGACGTGACGCGGGTGACGGCATCGATGCAGCTGTCGATCCAGGCGGAGTTCGGGGGTGGGAGCTGTCGCGGGTGCGGTTGTATTCGGACGGTAGCCGCAAGGTCCTGCTCCGTCGGCGCCGGCCGCGGCTCGCGCCGACCGATCTTCCCGACACCGGGGTGAGCGCGTGATCGAGTCGCTGTATCGGCGGCTGTATCCGCTGCTCCTCGCACTGATGTTCCGTGTGCCGGCAGAGCGGATCCACCGCGTCGCAGCGGCGATCATCATCTTGGTCGGCCGGGTCAAGCCGCTCCGCCTCGTTGCCGGTCGGGTCTTGCTGACCCACGATCCGGTCCTGCGGTCGCGCGTCTTCGGCATCGACTTTCCCGCACCGCTCGGACTGGCGGCGGGATTCGACAAGAACGCGGAAGCGATCGACGCCTGGGGCGCACTCGGTTTCGGATTCGCCGAGATCGGTACGGTCACCGGTGCCGCTCAGCCCGGAAACCCGGGACCTCGGCTGTTCCGTCTGCCAGCCGACCGTGCGCTGATCAACAGGATGGGCTTCAACAATCATGGGGCGGGCGCGGCGGCCAACCTGCTCAGACAACGTAAGACGACAACGACGATGGTGCCCATCGGAGCCAACATCGGCAAGACCAAGGTTGTCGCGGCCGAAGATGCGGTGGAGGACTACCTCATCAGCGCTCGACTACTCGGACCGCTGGCGGACTTCCTCGTCGTGAACGTCAGTTCGCCGAACACGCCGGGCCTGAGGGATCTTCAGGCCGTGGCCTCCCTGCGTCCGCTGCTTGCCGCGGTACAGGAGTCGGTGGACATTCCGGTGCTGGTGAAGATCGCTCCCGACCTGGTCGACGACGACATCGACGACATCGCGGACCTGGCAGTCGAGTTGGGGCTGGCGGGAATCGTCTGCACCAACACCACCATCAGCCGGGACGGGTTGGCCACCCCCGCGCATGAGGTCGAGGCGATGGGCGCAGGCGGGTTGTCGGGCGCTCCGCTCGCAGACCGCTCGCTCGAGGTCCTACGCCGACTGCACGCCCGGGTGGGCGGCAAGTTGACGCTGGTCAGCGTCGGCGGCATCGAGACCGCGGATCAGGCCTGGGAGCGCATCCGGGCCGGTGCCTCGCTGATCCAGGGTTACACCGGCTTCATTTACGGTGGTCCGTTGTGGGCCAAGCACATTCATCAAGGACTGGCCGACAGGGTGCGCGCTGCCGGGTACACGTCGATCACCGAAGCGGTCGGCAGCGCGGCACCCCGGTCCGACTAGTCTCCGGCCGGCTGCTCGTACGTGCCGTGGATGACCGCACGTCCGATCGCGTGGCTGAACAGATTGAATCCGAGGTAGGCCGGCGTCGCACCATCGGGCAGTCCGAGGCTCTCGACATCCACTGCGTGCACAACGACGAAGTACCGGTGCGGGCCGTGTCCGGGCGGCGGGGCGGCGCCGATGAACCGCGGCGCCGAAGCGTCGTTGTTGAGGGTCACGGCTCCGGACGGGAGAGACCCCTCGGCGCCATCACCGACGCCGGCGTCGAGCGACGTGACCGACGCCGGGATGTCCGCGACTGCCCAATGCCAGAATCCCGACGCGGTGGGAGCATCCGGGTCGTAGACGGTGACCGCGAAGCTCTTGGTGTCCTCTGGGAAGCCGGACCAGCTGAGCTGAGGCGAGACGTCCTCGCCGCCGGCTCCCATGATCCCGGAGACCTGCGCCTTGCCGAGCGGTGCGCCGTCGGTGATGCTCTCGGACGTCAGGGTGAAACCGGGCAGGTGAGGTAGTGCGTCGTACGGGTTGTAACTCGACATGTCGTTCGCGTCCTTTCCGTAGGGGTCAATCCGTGAAGCGTGCGGGCCATCAACTGTGGAGCAAGAAGTGCTCGAGGACATCGGTACCGAACAGAACCGACTCCACCGGTACCCGCTCGTCGATCCCATGAAACAGCGCGGCGAAATCGAGGTCGGTCGGCAGTTTCAGCGGAGCGAAGCCGAAACACCGGATACCAAGGCGCGCAAAAGCTTTGGCATCGGTGCCGCCGGACAGCATGTACGGCACGGTGCGGCCTTCGGGATCGTGGGCCAAGATCGCGTCATTCATCGCATCGACGAGGTCACCGTCGAACGTGGTCTCGTACGAGTCGAGTTTCGTGACCCATTCCCTGGTGACCTGTGGCCCGATGAGGGCGTCGACCTCGGCTTCGAATGCAGCCTGGCGGCCAGGTAAGACCCGGCAGTCCACCACGGCGGTGGCTTTCTGCGGGATGACGTTTGCCTTGTACCCGGCATTGAGCATCGTGGGGTTGGCCGTGTCCCGCAGGGTTGCTCCGATGATCCTGGCGATCGAGCCGATCTTGAACAGGGCGGTTTCCAGATCCGGTGTGTCCGGGTGCAGTTCGAGCCCGGACTCCTCAGACACCGCGGCCAAGAACTGCGACACCGATTCGGTCATCACCAACGGGAACGTG
Source organism: Williamsia sp. DF01-3 (assembly GCF_023051145.1). NCBI lineage: Bacteria > Bacillati > Actinomycetota > Actinomycetes > Mycobacteriales > Nocardiaceae > Williamsia > Williamsia sp. DF01-3. The sequence continues at coordinate 3,080,052 of NZ_JALKFS010000005.1, read as the reverse complement.
TGCCTGCCCAACCTCGCAACAGCTTCGGACAAGATCGTGACGGCGTTGTCGTCGTGCAGAAACGATCCGTGGCCGGCTGTGGCGGTTGCCGTCAGCCGCATCCAGGCAATTCCCTTTTCCGCGGTCTCGACGAGATACAGGCGCTTTTGTCCGCCGTCGGGCCGGTCGACGGTGAGAGAGAAACCGCCGACCTCACCGACAGCTTCGGTGACCCCTTCGAAGAGATCGGGCCGGTGTTCCACCAGCCAGTGCGAACCCCACTTGCCACCGGCCTCTTCGTCGGCGAGAAAGGCGAACACGATGTCGCGAGGAGGAACGGTGCCGTCGCGTTTGAACTGCCGGGCAAGGGCCAAAGCCATTCCCACCATGTCTTTCATGTCGACCGCGCCCCTGCCCCAGATGTAGCCGTCCTCGACAGACCCGGAGAACGGATGGACGCTCCAATCAGCAGGCTCGGCCGGTACGACATCAAGATGGGTGTGCAGCAACAACTTGCCTCGGGTGGAGTCGCTGCCTGGCAGGGTTGCGAAGACGTTGCCCCGGCCGGGCTGGCCGGATTCGACATACTCGGTCCGGTAGCCCACGTCCTCGAGTTGCTGCTGCACCCAGCGGGCACATTCTTCCTCGCCCTTGGTGGTCTCGAGCTCACCGGTGTTGCTGGTGTCGAAGCGGATCAGCCTGCTGACCAGGCCGACAACTTCATCGGTTGCGGTGGGAGTGTCGGTGTCGGGGCTCACCTGCTCATTCCTATCATCCTGACGACGTTCGGACCGGGTGCTCAGCGGAGTCGACGACTCCAGCGTCAGGTCAGATGGTCGAAATCACCCCGCACCCAACCGATGTGGCGTTGCGCCGAGTGCTGGACCGCAGTGGCGGCGTCGGCGGCGATGAACTCGGCGAAGTTTCCGTACAGGCGATCAAATCGGAACCTCCCGAGGTCTCGGGCCAACCGGTCCACCACCGCCGCCGACAGTGGGATGCGGTTCGGATAGCTCCGCATGAAGGACACCGTGGCCCGGTCGGGATTGGGCAGCACGGTGTCTCCGGAAAGCAGCACACCGCGCCCTTGCGCTCCGTCGCCCCAATGCGCCACGGCACTGCCCGGAAAGTGCCCGCCCGGTTGCGCGAGTGTGACCCCCGGCAGGACTTCGAGGTCACCGCTCCACGATTCGATGACCGGATCTGCCCGGGCCAGCCACTCGAGATCGGCGTCGGCCACCAGGACCGGTACCCGCCCCAGTGCATGGCTCCACTCCACCTGGACGCCGAACATGTGCGGATGACTGGCCACGATGGCCACCACATCTCCCCGATTGCGTACCGCGGCAACCGATCGCTCATCGATGAAACCGAGGGGGTCCCACAACAGGTTTCCGGCCTGGGTGCACAGCAACTTGCTCCGCTGACCGATGCCGACACCCGGTACGGCGCGCAGCTCGTGGAGCCCGTGTTCGAGCTGATTGATCTCGACGTGATGACCTTCCGCCGTCAACTCGGCGAGAGAGGCCCACTGTTGCCCGCCTGGCGGTACGTATTGGCGTTCGTCGGCACAGATCCGGCATGTCTGTGGTCGCCCACTGCCGTGCTCCACGGCGCAGGTACGGCAGATCACCGTGTCCAGGTCCATGAGACAGATTGTTAGCACCTTGCCCGCATCGGTAGACGAGAATCGTCTCGAGATGGTCGTGTCCTGGGGATTTGGGTTGCGGGCCGGCAGTCGGCTAATGTTATCCGGCGCTGGCAGGTTGACTGCCGGCGTGACTGGTCCGAGTGGCGGAATGGCAGACGCGCTAGCTTGAGGTGCTAGTGCCCTATTAACGGGCGTGGGGGTTCAAGTCCCCCCTCGGACACACTTTGCCGGTACAGCGAGATGCTGCACCTGGTTGTCGATCAAAAAGCAGCTGTCGGTGCACTCGCGCACCGCCTACTGTGCTGGGCATGGATCAATCCGCGTTTTATGGCGTCGTGGCGGCCACCAATTTCACCCTGCTGGGCCTCTGGTGGGTCGCGGTCAAAGACCGCGACGATCTCACCGGCCGAGACGGCCGCGGCAGCAACATGGCGTATCTCGTCTCGCTGCAATTTGTCGTCGCCGCCGCGGTGTCGTTGTTTGCCCAGGTGGCCCCCGAGATCACCGCTGTGTGGCGCACCGGATTCTCGATCGCCGGACTCATCGGTGCAATCGGGATCGCGATGCTCGCGGTGCAGTTCCGCACCCACACCGACGCGAAGGTGATGCCGTGGGTGCTCGGCGGTGCGGGTGTGCCGCTGTACGTCTTGGTGTTTGTCGTCGCACTGTTCCCCGACGTCGTCGGTGCGATGAACCTCAGCCTGTCCCCCATTGAGGCCGAAGGACTGCTGCTGTCGATCATCGTGGTCCTCGGTGTGCAGGAAGCCTGGTTCGTCTCGATGACGCCTTCGCGGGCGCTGCCGCCGACGACATTGCCGAAGAGGCGAGGCCCACCGGCACCACTGTCCCCGGAGCCGCCGCAACCGGACGCTGACAGCCACGCGCTCGGCCGCGTCACAGGACCCATCGCGGGCGGTCAGTGTGGTCGACCGGGCGCACTACAATACTCGGGTGCACGCCGACCTCATCGATCCCGCCGACCTGGCGGTCTTCCACCGTGTCCTCGACCAGGTGACCGAACTCGACGCAGATCATCCTGATTCGATCACGGTGCAGCGGGCCGTGGCCTTGATGTTCAAGCGAGCCAAGCGGCGCCGCAAGAGACAGGCTCATCAGACCCGTCTCGACGCCGACCGGAAGGTGCTGGCGGCCACCGCGACCGGTTCGCCGGACCGCATCGACGACGAGACCGCCGGCCTACCGCTGACGGGTGCGCCCGGCAGCACCGCCGGAACGCTCATCCGCCCCCAGCCGTGCTACATCTGCAAGCAGGATTACACCCGGGTTGACGCGTTCCACCATCAACTCTGCCCACGATGCGCGGCCGCCAACCGCGACAAACGCAACCAGCACACCGACCTGAGCGGCCGCCGCGCACTTCTCACCGGCGGCAGGGCAAAGATCGGCATGTACATCGCGCTGATGCTGCTCCGCGACGGTGCCGACCTCACCATCACCACCCGGTTCCCCAAGGACGCGGCCCGGCGATTCGCCCGGCAGCCGGATGCGGACGAGTGGCTGCATCGCCTGAGCATCGTCGGTATCGACCTCCGCGATCCCGCACAGGTGACAGCGCTGGCGGATTCTGTTGCGGCGCAAGGACCCCTCGACATCCTCATCAACAACGCCGCACAGACGGTGCGGCGCACCGCCGGCGCGTACAGTTCGCTCGCCGACGCCGAACGAGCACCGCTCACCGGCCCCGCGGCAGCGGTACCGGTGCTGACCATGGGCGACAGCAGTGAGCTGCATCCACAGTCGCTCGCCTCAGGCGGCGATTCGGACTCGGCGGCCAAGACGCTCGCCTCCCTGGCCATGACCGCGGGATCTGCGGCTCCCGCACGCATCGCCGACGGAACCGCCATCGACGCGGGCGGATTGCTGCCCGATCTGGTCGACAGCAACAGCTGGGTGGAGACCGTCGACCAGGTGGACCCGCTGGAGTTGCTGGAAGTCCAGCTGTGCAACAGCGTGGCTCCATTCATCCTGCTGTCACGGCTCACCCCGGCCCTCCGTGCATCGACGGCACGACGCAAGTATGTGGTGAATGTGTCGGCGATGGAGGGCATCTTCTCGCGTGGGTACAAGGGGCCCGGTCATCCTCACACCAACATGGCGAAGGCGGCGCTGAACATGTTGACGCGCACGAGTGCCGGCGACCTCTACGAGGACGGGATCCTGGTGACCGCCGTCGACACCGGGTGGATCACCGACGAACGGCCGCACACAAGCAAGATCCGACTGGCAGAAGAGGGCTTCCGTGCTCCCCTCGACCTCGTCGACGGAGCGGCCCGGGTGTACGACCCTGTGGTGCAGGGCGAAGCCGGTATCGACCTGTACGGCTGTTTCCTCAAAGACTTCGAGCCGTACCCATGGTGACGTCGCGGCAAGACGCCGAAGGTCGTTTGGCTGAAGCCACTCTGGTGATCATCGGCGAGAGTTTGTCGTCGATGACGGAGATCCTGCGGGGTCTCGGAGACGAGCTGGCCAACACCAGGCCGGATCTGCCGGGCGCCAACAGTCCGTACGCCATCGTGTTCCACTGTGTCGGCGTGATCGAGCACTGGGCGGGCTCGGTGATCGCCGGCCTGAGGATCCCGCGGGACCGCGCCGCCGAGTTCACTGCCGCCGGTCGGGTCGATGACCTGATCACACGGGTCGATGATGTTCGTGCGCGTCTGCCCGAGTGGGTGGATATCGCACTACGCGAAGGGATCCGCGATCGGACTGTCACCGGTTCCACACGCCCCGAGGCCGCAACCGCCACCGCGGAGTGGGTGTTGACACACGTGGTGCGCGAGCTGGCCCAGCACCTCGGCCAGCTCGAACTCACACGCGACGTCCTTCGTCAGGCGTGAGACTTACCGACTTTGTATGCGGCACCGCCTAATTCGCGCTTTTTCATCGCCTGGATGGCGGCGTGGTGGCGGCGGGCGTGGTACGCCAGCGGGAAGTAGGTCAGTCGCTCGGGCAGCACCTTGTACGAACCACGGATCACGGCATGCATCCGCTCGAGGTCACGCTGCTCGCGGTCACTCCACGTGAGGCCGAGAATCTCGCGGACGCGTGGATCCATCACCCCGACCGTGGTCAGGTAGTTCAGGTTCTGAACCGGTGACATGGCGAACTTGGCGGCCTTCTTCGCCGCCGGTCGCAGTGCGGCCGGGACGGAGTCGGGAATCGGGGGCGCTTCGCGCATCTGGCCGATCAGCTCCAGCGCGACCTTGTGCGCGACCAGCTTGTTGTTGACGAAGTCTTCGTAGTACTCGCCGAACTCCTCGATCGTTGTCGGGTACCCCTTCATCGGCACCTGCACGATCTTGGCGATGCGACGATTGTCGCGGAAGATCTCCTGCTTCTCTTCGGCGTTGAACTCTCGACCGATCAGAAGTGGTCCGGCCTTGATGGTGGTGGGGTACGCGGTGGCGATGACCCATTGATACGCCTCGGGATTGAGTGCGCTGATGTGTTTGCCCTGCGAGTTCTTCATCTGCAGCGGCTGGTGCATCCGGCGCAGCCTCTTGCCTTCTTCGATCGCCTCCTGTCCGCCGTAGATCCAGCGGAGAACAGAATCCACCGACCGGATCGCGCGCCCGGCCGGGTCGGTGCGGAACACCGAATACTTGTCCACCACATCGCCGATCACAGGGAGCATCACCTGCATCACAAAGGCCGCGCCGTTGACCGGCAGGAACGTGAAATGTCCGGTCAACTCTGCAGTGATCGAGTCCGGCGGGATCAGCTCGATGTCGCCGTCGATGTTGTTGATCAGAGAATCTTCGCCCTCGCCGGGCGCAGCGATCCGGGGACGTGCCGGCGCGGCAGTGTTGGTGGAAACGGACTCGGCAATCGTCATCGGAAACCTTCCATCGGGAAACGCTCGTGATCAGATTAACACCAAAACGAGAACACGTGACAGTTCCCGAGCACATTCTCTGGACCATTCCGGTCATCCACTAGGGTCATCAGGTGGTTACAGTCCCCCTGATCTTCGATTGCGACACGGGTATCGACGACTCGCTGGCCCTGCTCTACCTGCTCGCCCATCCGGCCGCAGACCTGCGGGCTGTCCTGTCGACCGGGGGCAATGTGCCGACGGATGTGGTGTGTGGGAACAACCTGGCGTGGCTCGAACTGTGCGGCCGGGACGACATCGAGGTGTGTCTGGGAGCGTCAGGCCCACTCGCCGGCTCACTGATGACCACCGAGGACACCCACGGGCCGCTCGGGGTCGGTTACGCGCAGTTGCCGGCGCCCACGTCGTCCCCCTCGCACCGCGATGCGGCCGACGCCTGGATCGAACTCAGCGAAGAACACTCGGGTGACCTCGTCGGACTCGTCACCGGGCCCCTGACCAACCTTGCGCTGGCCATCCGACGCGACCCGGCCCTGCCGACCCGACTTCGGCGGCTGGTGATCATGGGCGGGACGTTCCATCACCCCGGTAACACAACGCCCACGTCCGAATGGAACATCGCCGTTGATCCGGAGGCAGCCAAGGAGGTGTTCGCGGCGTTCGGTATGGATGGTGCCCCACGGCCGATCATCTGCCCACTCGATCTCACCGAGACGATCCGGATGACGCCGGACCACCTGGGCCGCCTGGCCGCGCTTGCCGAGTCCAGTCCCGTCGAACAGCCAGGACCCGATGATGAACAGGGGGTCCGGTCGGTTGCGAGCAATGTCGTCATCCGGCATCTCGTCGACGCCGTCCGGTTCTACTTCGAGTTCCACGAGGCCCACGCCGAGGGGTACATCTGCCACATGCACGACCCGTTCGCGGCCGCTGTTGCGCTTGATCCTGCCGTCGCGCGTACCCGGCCTGCGTGCGTGGACGTGGAGACCGAGGGTTCTCTCACACGTGGAACGACCATTGCCGACGAACGGCAGTTCTGGGGTCGGGAGAACAACGCGGACATCGCCGACGCAACCGATCCCGAACTGTTCTTCGACGCGCTCATCGAACGCGTGGCGGCGTTTGCGGTGACGGTGCAGCAGCTACACGACTAGCCGTCGAACGCCTCGACGATCCTGGTCGCGGCCAGCGCCGGCGTCAGGGTGCCTGCCCGTACCTCTTCCTCGATACGGCCGCGGATACCCCGTACTGCCTCGCTCGAGTCCAGTCGGCGGAGCAACTGGTCGGTGACCATCGACCACATCCAGTTGACCTGCTGTTTGTTGCGCCGAGCCTGGAACTCCCCCGCTTGCTCGAGCACGTCCTTGTGCTTGAGGACCGTCTCCCAGAACTCCCGGACCCCGACATTCTCCATCGCACTCATGGTGAGCACCGGAGGCCGCCAGAGGGCGTCATGTGGCGACAGCAGTCGGAGCGCACCCTGGAGTTCTTTTGCGGCACTGCGTGCCTCGCGTTGGTGCTTGCCGTCGGCCTTGTTCACCACCACGATGTCGGCGAGTTCGAGCACGCCTTTCTTGATGCCCTGCAACGAATCTCCTGTGCGGGCGAGGGTGAGGAAGCAGAATACGTCGACCATGTTCGCGACGGTCACCTCCGACTGGCCGACACCGACGGTCTCCACCAGGACCACGTCGAAGCCCGCGGCCTCGAGCAGCACGATGGTCTCGCGAGTGGCCTTGGCGACACCGCCGAGCGTTCCCGATGTCGGTGACGGCCGAATGTAGGCGTTCGGGTTCACCGACAGCCGACCCATCCTGGTCTTGTCGCGAAGATGAGCACTAAATTTTTTTGGCGGACGGTATCGAGCGCGTGGATCGTGCCAACACCCTGTTTATGTGACTTGTAACAGACGGAGGACGCTTGCATTTGCGACGGAATCGGCCTCGTTGGACTTGCCAGCTTCCCGGCTGGTGATGCCAGGCTGCAAATGCCAATCGCTGGGACTCGAGGCTGGCGCACCAGAGGCCATCTTTGGCCTGCCCAGGCCGGTGGCCTCGTGTAGGCTTCAGGCCAAGTAGGCTTGGCTTGAGCAGGAATTAGGCAGGTGCTCTCTGCCAGTCAAAAATCAGCCTTAGCCCCTTGATCAATGGTGATGCAATAACACCTGCCTTGGTGCCTCAAGAACACTCAGCTATCTGTTTTTGAATTCTGGGCATGGGCACTGGCGTGCGGCTACAAATATGGAGTCAATAATGACTTAGACCAGCTGGTGGGCTAGCAAGCGGCACTGCGTCTTGACTCCTGGGCTCTACATGGAGTGCTCCTGGCTCACGATCTCATGATCCTGCCTTGCCTTGGCTGCTGGCCAGCATCACTGCAACCTCCAGCCTGCAAGTCAAGTGTTCCACCAAACAACATTAAGTTTACAGGCATGAGCAATCGTGTCCAGCCACTCTGCCTGGGCTCTCGTCAGGAGATTCTTCTAGGAACAGAGCCATCCCGGCAATCAGGTAGGATCAAGCAGTGACCAGCGATGGTACTCCAGCCATGATCAAGCGAGCTTGTGATCCTGCCCGCTATATTTGCTGCTGTTTTTTTTGAGACGGGCTCCTGTTTCTGGGCCTCGCGTGATATTAGTACAACCGCATCAATCAACTGCCTGTCCAGCCTCGCTGCTAATTTTTATAATCTAGTGGGTCTGCACTGGCTGTTGTGACACTGTCTGAGCACCTGGGATATTGCATTAACACAGTGCGCCGCGCCTGTCGTTCATTTGTGCCATCAAGTTGTTGTCCATGCCGCCCTTGTCGTCGGCGGCGGCGCGGGTGAGATTTGACAGCGCAGCCTCGACCGCGTCGGAATCCCGGTTCGCGCGAAGGGTTTTCAGCTTCTCGAGCTGCTCTCCGCGCACCTTGGAGTTCTCGACCTTGAGGACCTCGACCTCCTGGTCCTCGTCGACCTGGTATTTGTTGATGCCGATGACGGGCTGCTGACCCGAATCGATCCGCGCCTGGGTGCGGGCAGCCGCCTCCTCGATCCGGAGCTTCGGGATGCCCTCGTTGATGGCCTGGGCCATCCCGCCTGCCTCTTCGACCTCGGCGATGTGCGCGCGGGCCTTGTTGGCCAGCTCATGCGTGAGCCATTCCACGTAATTCGAGCCCGCCCATGGGTCGATCGGTCGGGTGGTACCCGACTCCTGCTGCAGCAGCAGCTGAGTGTTACGCGCGATGCGGGCCGAGAAGTCCGTGGGCAGCGCGAGGGCCTCGTCGAGTGCGTTGGTGTGCAGCGACTGGGTGTGGCCCTGCGTCGCGGCCATTGCCTCGATGCACGTCCTGGCCACGTTGTTGAATGCGTCCTGTGCCGTCAGCGACCAGCCCGATGTCTGCGAATGTGTGCGCAGTGACAGCGATTTGGCGTTCTTCGGATCGAACTTCGCGACCAGCTCACTCCAGATCAGGCGGGCGGCCCGGAGTTTGGCGACCTCCATGAAGAAGTTCATGCCGATGCCCCAGAAGAAGGACAGGCGCGGTGCGAACTTGTCCACGTCGAGGCCGGCTTCCATGCCCGCCCGGATGTACTCGACACCGTCGGCGAGGGTGTACGCCAGCTCGAGATCGGCTGTGGCCCCGGCCTCCTGGATGTGGTAGCCGGAAATGGAGATCGAGTTGAAGCGCGGCATCTTGGTGCTGGTGTACTCGAAGATGTTCGAGATGATGCGCATCGACGGTTTCGGCGGATAGATGTAGGTGTTGCGCACCATGAACTCTTTGAGGATGTCGTTCTGGATGGTCCCGGCCAGCTTCTCCGGGGGCACACCCTGTTCCTCCGCGGCCACCACGTACAGCGCCAGGATCGGGAGTACGGCGCCGTTCATGGTCATCGACACCGACACCGACCCCAGATCGATACCGTCGAACAACTGGCGCATGTCGAGGATGGAGTCGATCGCCACGCCCGCCATCCCGACATCACCGGCCACACGTGGATGGTCGGAGTCGTAACCGCGGTGGGTGGCCAGGTCGAAGGCGACCGACAGGCCCTTCTGGCCGGCAGCGAGATTGCGGCGGTAGAAGGCATTGGACTCTGCGGCGGTCGAGAATCCCGCGTACTGCCGGATGGTCCACGGCTGGTTCACGTACATCGTCGGGTACGGCCCGCGGAGATACGGAACGGCACCGGGCACGGTGTCCAGCGGATAGGGATGCTCGCCGTCGGTGGTGATGGCATCACGGTCCGAGCGGGTGTACAACGGGCGGACGTCGATCTGCTCGGGGGTGGTCCACGTGACCTGCTCGGTCGAATAGCCGTGTGCCCGAGCGAGATCGGCCACGAGTTGATCGCTGTCTCCCGGTGCGGCGACCGCAGCCTCTCCCGTCAATGGGACGTCGGCGAAACTGTTCGGCACCGACTGCCCGGACGGAGCGGTGGTCGACTTGTTCTGAGTACTGGTCATGTCAGCTCTCCGCCTCGATCGTGTCCAGCAGTTCTGTCAGCGTCGAGATCGCGTCGATCCCGATCTGCAGGTACCCGTCCGGCGCGTTCTGCTCATCAGTCCACGCCTTGGCCGGCCCGGCGAGCAGGACGGTGTTAAATCCGGCCTCGCGAGCGGCCGCGAGGGCGCCTGCGCCGTCGCTCTCGTAGCGCGGGTTGGCCGCGCACAGGACCGCGACAACCGGATCTCCGGACGTCGCCCTCGCGGCAGCGATGGCGTCGGCGGTCAGCGGTCCCGGATTGATCGACTCGATGCCGCCGCCGCCAGCAGGTTCGCGATGAACGTCGTACGGGCGTTGTGTTCGGCGACCGACCCGAGTGGGAGCAACATGGCGATCGGCCGTTTTCCGCGGGATGCGAGAAACGCATCGGAACGATCACGCAGACGCTCGAACGGCCGAGCGGTGCGGGCCAGATTCGGCGCTGCGGTCGGCAGGTCGACGAAGTCGGCCGAATCTGGTGTGGTGAGCGGCTTCTCGGCCAGGTTGGGGAACTCGTTGATGCCGGTGAGCGAGGTGGTCCGGTGGGCGACGGCCTCATCTCGGGCGGCCAGGGAGATGGAGACCTGCTCGCCGATCCACCCGTCGTCGAGGGCCTTCTGGTACCCGCCTTTGGCCTCGATCTCCTGGAACAGTGCCCACGCCGACGCAGCGAGGTCGTCGGTGAGCGACTCGACGAACCATGCACCACCCGCGGGGTCGAGCACTTTGGCCACGTTCGACTCCTCGATGAGGAGCAGCTGGGTGTTGCGTGCCATCCGGCGGGAGAAGCTCGGGCTGGTGGTTCGGTCTGCCGGTGGCAGGGCCACGTCGAAGGGCAGCACCGTGATCTGATCGGCACCGCCGACTCCGGCGCCGAAGGTGGCCGTGGTCACTCGCAACATGTTCACCCAGGGATCACGCTGACTCATCATGCTCAGCGCGGTCACCCCGTGGGTCACCGCTCCCCCGGCCTCAGGTGCTCCACTGACCTCGGCGACCCGTCCCCAGAGGCGGCGGATCGCGCGGAACTTGGCCACCGTTCCGAACTGGTCGTCGGTGGCCGACAGTGCGAACGTCAGCTGGTTCAGGGCCTTGTCGACAGCCAGTCCGGCCGCGGTGAGGGCCCTGAGGTACTCGACGCCGGCGGCGGTGACCAGGGCGAGTTCCTGCACGTCGGTGGCGCCACCGAGGGCGAAGTCGGTGCCATCCACACGGATTGACCGCACGGCCCCGCCGGCCGATGCCGCCACCCCGATCGCATCGGCGAGTGCAACCGCCGGACGCCCGGAGAACGCGGCAGTCAGAGGTGCTAGGCCATAGGAGCTGACCGTGCCGACCGTCGCGGAGTCCGGGAGGAGTGGCTGGAGGACCTGCGCGGCCTCGATGCCCGCGGCACCGGCGTCGAGTGTGACCGGAACCAGATCGAGGTAGACGCCGTCGAGAACGGCGGCGAGATCCTTCGGGGCGATGACAGAGTCACCGACCGTCAGCCACAGCCCGCTGGCCCCGTTGTTCAGCGCCTCGAGAATCGCCTGGTTCAGGGCCGCCGGATCCTGGGGCTCGCCGACCGGGTCGCCGAAGCGCTCGGTGACGCGCCACCCCATGTTGACGTCCCGGACGCGGTCGCTGCCTCGGACGAACGGGTAGGACCCGGGCAACCCTGGCTCGTCGAGTTCGTCACGCCGCGTGTAGAGCGGCTTGATGGTCAACGCATCCGGGGTGGTGGTCGACAAGAGCGCCTCTGGGGTGTCGCGCAGATCGGCGACGTCGACGCGCTTGGACTTCGCGAGCACCTGTGCGGCGGAGTCGGACCATTGCTGGTAACTGGACTCCAGGTCGTGGAGGTCTGGTCGGGTATCCGGCATTCGGCGTGAGCCCTTCGATCTGCTTGTGACGTCGTGATCTCTATCGCATCTTGAGGTGAATCGACACTATCCGATCAAACGCTCGGCCCGGTACGGGGAGTCGATGCCCGAACAGTGGCGTCGCGCACATCTTTGCGACTTTTTTCGCCCGTATCCTTGAGACCGTGAAATTCAGTGGCCGGCTCACCGGGCGAACCGCGGTGATCCGGGCGCTCGGCGGACTGGTGGTGGTGCTCGCCGTCCTGCTCGGCGCCTACCTGATCCCCTTGCCCTCGGTGGGCAGGCTCCGGGACTGGGCCGACTCGTTCGGGCCGAACTTCGTATGGATCTTCTTCATCGGCTATGCCGTCATCGCGATCGGACCCGTACCCCGCTCGGCGTTCACGGCAGCATCCGGTTTGCTGTTCGGTCCGCTGGTGGGTTTCGTCGGCGCGATGCTGGCCACCATATTCGCGGCTTTGATGGCTTTTGTACTGGTCAGACGCCTGGGACGAGAACGTATCCGGCCTTATCTACGCCACCCGGTTGCTCGGTCGGTGGAGCTGCGCATGGAACGCCGGGGATGGCTTGCGGTCGGATCACTCCGGCTGATCGCCGCGTTTCCGTTCTCTGTCACCAACTACGTCGCAGCTCTGTCTGCCATCAAGTTCGTGCCTTATGCGCTTGCCACGGTGATCGGTGTGGCACCTGGAACAGCAGCCGTGGTGATCCTCGGCAATGCGCTCGCGGGAGACGGCGATCCGATCATGCTGGCCTTGTCGGCGGGCCTGTTCAGCCTCGGCGTGTTCGGTCTGATCCTCGACACGAGGCTGTCGGTGAGGAAACCCACCGATGGCGATGTGGAGAACACCGTCAAGCCTGCAGATGAACTCTCGAACCGTGCTGGTTGAGCCAAGGTTGCCCCTGCGTCACGGGTGAGTCCACCGAGGGCCGCCCGACCGACAAGTCTGAGAGCGGAATTCCTTGAAGTAAAGGCTCCAGGCTTGATACCCTCCGATCAAGGTTATGTACTTGATAAACGGACGGGAAGCCCGATGTACGTCGTCACCATCGACCAACGGCACAGCCGACGAGAAGCCGACCGTGTACCCCACGCGCTGCAGTCGCTGACCCACATCCCGGTCATCCGCCCATTCGATCGAACCGCGGGAGACGAGTTCCAGGCAGTACTCGACGACCCCGCCGCAGTCGTCGACACCGTGCTCACCCTCGCCGAAGAAGGTGGGTGGAGTATCGGGGTCGGGATCGGCACCGTGGAACTCCCGTTGCCATCCATCACTCGCGCCGGGCGGGGACCCGCGTTCGAACGCGCACGCGACGCGGTCAATGCCGCGAAGACCAATCCTTACAGCGTCGCCGTCGTGGGGCCTGACCCCACGCCCTGCACATACGCCCAGACCGGGCTTCGATTGCTGGTCCGCACGGTCGCCGGACGATCGGATGCCGGACACGCCGCGGCTCGCCAGATGCGTTCGGGACAGACTCAGTCGGTGGCTGCTGCCACACTCGGGATCACCCCGCAGGCGCTGTCGCAGCGATTGCGTGCCGCGGACTGGTACATCGAGGAGGAGACGCGTTTGCTGGCCACACATCTACTGCAGTCGGCACATTCATGATCATCGCTGCGCTTGTCCTGCTCGGGGTCACCGTTGTGCTGCCGCTGATCCTTGCTGCAGCGCCGATCGGACATCGGACCGGTCCGAACCTCATCGCCGCAGTGGCCACGCCCCTGGCTCTCGGTGGGGTGGCAGTGCTCGCCCTGCTCGCGGACCGGGCCTCGGGCGCGGCCGCGGTGATCACCCACGGCCTCACCGTTCTGGCCGCGGTCACCGGCGGCACCCTGCTGGTTCGCGGCGCCTTGCTGCTCGGGGGTATAGAACCGTGGCAACTGGACACCCGGCCACCGGAACCGGAGACGGCCGGCTCCGGAGATGCACCGGAACCACCAGCGCCGACGCCACTGCGAGGAGGCCGCGTCATCGGATACCTGGAGCGAATCGCGGTGGTGGCAGCACTGGGTCTACGATGGCCCGAGGCGATAGCAATTGTGCTGGCGGTCAAGGGACTCGCTCGCTACCCGGAACTCCGCGAACCGGGCGCCGCCGAACAGTTCATCATCGGGACGTTGGCATCGGTGCTGTGGGCTGCCGCGGTGGCCGGCACCGGATATCTACTGCTGCACTGAGATCTTGGACTATTGCTCAACCCTGCCGGGGTCGATTGCCGGCGTCTGCCAGCCGGGTTGGTCCGAGGCCCCGGCCTGATCGATGCCCGGATCGGTGCGGGGACGGGCCAGCAGTGGATCGTCATCGACCGGCTTGCGGGCCACTGCCTCAGCCTCGGCCACGGCCTGGGCCACCTTGGGATCGGCTGCGGTTTCGAACCAGCTGGACATGTCTGTGTCGTCCGGCTGGGCGCTGCCGTCGTCGGCGGTCGGCTCGTAACGGAACACCCCGTCATCGGACTGGACACCAAATGATCTCGCGAATCCCTGTAGCGCCGAGCCGAAGTCACTCGGGACCACCCACACCTTGCTGGCTTCGCCCTTGGCCATCTCCGGTAGTTGCTGGAGATACTGGTAGGCCAGCAGTTCCGGGGTCGGTTTTGCGGCTTTGATCGCGGCAAAGACCTTCTGGATCGACTTGGCTTCACCTTCGGCACGGAGGTACGTGGCGGCGCGATCGCCTTGCGCCTGCAGGATCCGTGACTGCCGTTCGCCCTCCGCGGTCAGGATCGCCGCCGCCTTGGCGCCTTCGGCGTAGAGGATCTGACTCTGCTTGTTACCCTCGGCGGTCTTGATCGCCGATTCCCGCTGACCTTCTGCGGTCAGGATCGTTGCCCGCTTCTCGCGATCTGCCTTCATCTGTTTTTCCATCGACTCCTGGATGGACGGCGGAGGGAGGATGCTCTTGAGTTCGACCCGGGCGACGCGCAGACCCCATCGACTGGTGGCCTCATCGAGCACCCCACGCAGCTGAGCGTTGATGGAGTCCCGTGAGGTCAGGGTCTCTTCGAGCGTCATCCCACCGACGACGTTGCGCAGCGTCGTGGTGGCCAACTGTTCGACGCCGACGATGTAGTCGTTGATCTCGTACACCGCCGCCTGCGGCACCGTGACCTGGAAATACACCACGGTGTCGATCAGAACGGTCAGGTTGTCCTCGGTGATGACAGGTTGCGGGGCAAACGACACCACGCGTTCTCGCAGATCGATCCGGGCACGGATGCGGTCGACGAACGGCACCAACAATGTCAGCTGACCCGACACCGTCTTGGTGTAGCGGCCAAGGCGTTCGATCACCGCCGCCTCGGCCTGCGGGATGAGTGCGATGGACTTGACGAGGATCACCCCGACCACCAGCACGAGAACGGCGATGATGATGAGTCCGACTATCACTGCGTTCATCCTTTCCACACGACGGCGGTCGGACCGTCGATCTCGAGTACCGTCACCGATTCGCCCTCTGCGAAGTGGTCACCCGGGTGGCTGCGCGGGCCGACCAGACCTCGCCGCCGAACTTGACCTGTCCACCACGTTCGTCCACCGGTGTGATCACCAGGGCTTGTCGGCCCACGAGTGCTTCGGTGTTGGTGGCAAGGCGGGGGCGGGTGAACATGTGCCTGCGCGCGACCGGGCGTACGGCGAAGAGCAGGAGCAAGGACACCACTGCGAACACAACCCCGTCCACCCACAGCGGGGGTCGAGCACCGCGCTGACACCCGCCGCCGAGAGCGCACCACCGGCGAGCATGAGCAGGATCAGATCACCGCTGAGGGTCTCGGCACCGACCAGGATCAATCCCGCGACCAACCACAGGAGTGCGCCCATTTCTCCAGTCTGCCATGCTCACGACCGGTCGGTGCGGCTTAAGGATTCGATGGCGGTGACGAAGTCGATCAGCTCTTCCACCGCGCGGATGAGCGGCACCTCGATGTCCCGAAAACTCGAGACCGAACTGTTCACCTTCCGCCAGCCGTCACGTGGTGAACCCCAGCCCAGTTCGTTGCACACCCCTGTCTTCCAGTCGATCCCGCGCGGGATCTTCGGCCACGCACTGATGCCGACCGCTGCCGGTTTCACTGCCTCCCACACATCGATGTAGGGATGCCCGCAGACCAGGACATGCGGACCGACACGTTCGGTGAGCCGCGATTCCTTCGACCCGGCGACGAGGTGGTCGACCAGGACGCCCGCCCGCCGGGTCGGCCCGGGCTCGAATTCGGCGAGGGCTTCACCCAGATTGTCGAGGCCGTCGAGGCTGGCGACCACCACACCTTCCACCCGCAAGTCGTCGCCCCAGATGCGTTCCATCAACGCGGCGTCGTGTACGCCTTCGACGAACAACCTGCTGGCGCGGGCCACCCGGGCTCTCCTGCTGACCGGGGCAACGGAACCCGAGGCGGTGCGGGCCGGCGCCCCAGGCGCTTTTCGAACCGGTTTGATCAGGGTCACCGGCGACCCATCGATGAGGAATGCCGCGGGGCGCAATGCGAAGATCCGGGTGGACCCTCGCCGGTCTTCCAACCGCACGAACTCCCCGTCGTAACTGCGTTCGAAACCGACCACCGCGCCGCAGAATCCGCTGGCGGCGTCCTCGACGACCAGGTCCCGTTCGGCCGTCACCTCGGGAACCGCCGGGCGAGTGGACCGCCGGGGCTCGGAGAGTACATCGCGACCGTAACGATCCGGGACTCGGCGATGTGGTCCAGTGCTGTTCACCGCCACCACGTTAGGGCCCGTTCCGGGTGCATTCCGCCAGGCACGCCGCGTACCCGTTTTCGGCGCTAAAGTGGCCGGGTGAACGGGCAGAGCGTGGCTCGCAGAACAGCAACCAGGAAGCACGATGACTGACGCGGATTTCGACTACCCGACCGACACGCAGGGAGTGAGCAGCGCTCTGGGTGCGTGGGGTGCAGCCTGGCAGTCGGGCCGATGCTCCCCCGACGACCTACTCGACGTCCTCGGCTGGTGGAGCGCGCGACATCGCGTACTGGCTGCTGATGCCATTGCGGCGCAATCGCTTTCGCTCGACCCCCGAGGTGAGGAGAGCGACGCCCTGCTTCGGCTCGTTCGAGGTGGCAGCTCGGCGCAGGGACTGGCGGTACTGCTCGTGGCTCCCGGCGACATGCTCGGCTTACCGCCTCGCGGACCGATCACCAACGCAGCACTCGAGTCGGGTGAACTCCTTGTCGTCCCTGGAAGGTACGCCCTCGTCCCCCGCCGGCTCGACCGGTACACGATCGGCTGGGGTGTGCACACCGTCGAGACGGCGATGATCCCCGTCATCCATTCCCTCGGCGCCGTCGAATACGACCTACGGGAGGGTATCCGCTCTGCAGCCGACCTTCTGGACGGCTTGCGGATGCCGCGATCCACAGCAACGGACTCATCGACCGACCCCCGCAAGAAGGTCGCAGAACTGACCCGGTTGGCAGCTCAGCAGTTGCCTCCGGGGGTCAACGCGCGCGCCGAACGGATCCTCGAACAGGCGGCACATGTGGCGGCCATTCTCTCCGTGGCGCAGCAGGCGGCCCCGGATTTCGGCTACAGCGTCGGCGAACAGCACACCGGCGATTCAGCCCTCCGTGATCTCGCCCGCACCGTCCGGGTGGCCCGGATGAGTGCGACCAATGCGGTGATCTCAGAGTTGTTGTCGAACAACCGGGTCTGAGGTCAGGCCGGCCGTCGCACCGGCGCGCAACACCCCTGCGCACAGGGGGACCCGTTCTCGGTCATCCCCGGCCGAAACGGCACTTCACCGGCAAGCTGTTCGCTGATCAGCGAGACGATCATGGAGATGAACCGCGGATCGGTGCCGACGGTGGCGGCTCGCTCATACGTCAGCCCGAGTTCGTCGGCTTTGTCCTTGCCCTCGTTGTCCAGATCCCAGAGCACTTCGAGATGATCCGACACAAACCCGATCGGGCATACGATCACCGATGGGACACCCTGGGCGGCAACGTCTTCGAGATGGTCGCAGATATCGGGATCCAGCCACGGGATCTGGGGTGGTCCCGACCGCGACTGCCAGACCTGGTCGAACACGTCGAAACCCGCAGCGGCCGCGGCCAATCGGGACGCCTCGGCGACCTGCTTGCTGTAGAGCCTTCCCCCGTCCTCGGGCGGCCCGGCCGCCTTGTCGGCCGAGTCGGGGATCGAGTGGGCGGTGAAGATCAGCCGCACGTCATCACGTTCGTCTTCCGGTACACGTCCGAGCGCAACGCGGATCGCGTCGGCGCAAGCAGCTGTCATCGCCGGGTGATTCCAGAAATGGGGCAATTTGCGCAACACCATCGAATCCGCATCCGGCCCCAACGAGTCCAGGGCACGGGCGATGTCCTCGTCGTACTGTCGGCAGCCCGAATACCCACCCCACGCCGACGTCGGGAACACCAGCACCCGACGGTGCCCGTCCGAATGGATGCGCGCGAGGGTGTCCTCGATCATCGGGTGCCAGTTGCGGTTGCCGAAATAGACGGGTAGATCGATGTCCGACCGTGCGAGCTCGGCCTCCAACGAGGCGATCAGGTCGCGGTTGAGCGCATTGATCGGCGAGACACCACCGAAGTGGTAGTAGTGCTCGGCGACCTCGTCGAGCCGTTCCGGGGGCACACCCCTACCGCGCGTGACGTTCTCGAGGAACGGCCGAACGTCGGCGGGCTTGTCGGGCCCGCCGAAGGACAACACCAGAACAGCATCGAAGTCTGCGCTCATCCGGTGGACCTACATGTCTTCCGGGAACCAGGTGTTGTGGCTGGCCCCGCCGTCGACGTAGACGATCGACCCTGTTGTGCCCGGCAGCCAGTCCGACAGCAGCGCGCAGATCGACTTCGCCACAACGGTCGCGTCATCGACATCCCAGCCGATCGGGGACGCACCATCCCAGTACTCGTTGAGCTGGTTGAGCTTCTTCGCGTCGCCGGTGGCCGTACCCGCGATCGCTTTGGCGGCAAGGGTTTTGATGGGGCCTGCGGCCACCAGGTTGGAGCGGATGCGCTTGGCCTCGCCCACCTCACGCGCCACATACCGATTGACCGATTCGAGGGCGGCCTTGGCCACACCCATCCAGTTGTAGTACGGCATCGCCGTGCGCGGATCGAAGTCCATCCCCACGATCGAGCCACCCTCGTTCATCGCAGGCAACACTGCTCGCGCAAGTGCGGCATAACTCCAGGCCGACACCTGGAACGACTGCGCCGCATCGGGCCCGGGACCTTCCAGGAACGACTTGGCCTCCGGGCCCATCAGGGTCCTGGGCGCAAAGGCGATCGAGTGCAGCACACCGTCGATGCCCTCGGGCGCAAGCTCTTTGAGCCGGTCGGCCAGCGTGCCCAGGTGCTCCTCGTCGGTGATGTCGAGCTCGACGGCGGGAGGGACCTCCTTGGGGAGTCGCTGAGCGATCCGGTCGATCAGCCGCAGGCGGTCGAATCCGGTGATGATGACCCGCGCGCCCTGCTCCTGCGCCATTGCGGCCGCGTGGAACGCGATCGAGGAATCGGTGATGATCCCGGTGATCAGGATGGTCTTGCCGTCGAGAAGTCCGCTCACTGGTGCTCCCTTGCTTTGGATGTGGGCTGTTACAGGTCAGACGGTCAGTGGCCCATGCCCAGACCGCCGTCGACAGGGATCACGGCACCGGACACGTACGCCGAATCGTCGGACGCCAGCCAGCTCACCACGGCGGCCACTTCTTCAGGCCTGCCGACGCGCGCCGCGGGGATCAGCTTCACGGCCTGTTCCTTGTATTCGTCCGGCAGTTCGGCGGTCATGTCGGTGTCGATCAGTCCGGGCGCCACGACGTTGGCGGTGATCGATCGAGATCCGAGTTCACGGGTGAGCGATCGGGCCATTCCGATCAGTCCCGCCTTGGACGACGCGTAGTTGATCTGGCCGGGGGTCCCCATCATCGCCACCGCGGATCCCAGAAAGATGAAGCGGCCGAATCGCTTGCGCAGCATGGACCGGCACGCGGCCTTGGCGACGCGGAACGAACCGGTGAGGTTGGCGTCCACGACCCTCTCGAACTGCTCCTCGGTCATCCGCATCAGGAGGGTGTCGTCGGTGACGCCGGCGTTGGAGACCAGCACCTCCACCGGGCCCTGGTGTTCTTCGATCGCCGCGAAGGCCCGGGTGATCGATTCGGTGTCGGTGACGTCGCATTCGACGCCGAACAAACCCTCGGGCGCGCCCGAACCACGATGTGTGACGGCCACTTTGTGCCCGTCCGCGGCCAGCCGTTGCGCGATCGCCAATCCGATTCCACGGTTGCCCCCGGTCACCAGAACCGACCGGGACACCTGTTCGTTGCTGTCAGCCATGACGGTCAACCTATCGCCTTGTTGTCGGTGGAGGTGTACGTGGTCCCATCAGGGCAGGCGCCGGTTGATCGCCACGGCACTGCCGACCGCGAGGAGTACGAGCAGCGTGCCGGCGATCAGCCACGGGCGGGACGCGTCGCCGCGCCGGGTCTCGTAACCGATCTGGTCCTGGAGATTGCCGTAGACCTGGTTGAGTTCATCAAGGCTCGAGGCGGTGAAGAACTTACCCTCCGACAACTGCGCGATCTTGCGGAGCGAATCGTCGTCGACGGGCACCGGGATCCGGTCGCCTTCCAGTTCGACTGTGCCGCCGCGGGTTCCGAACGAAATGGTGTTGACCGGAATCCGGTCCTCTTTCGCCTTACGGGCCGCGGTAAAAGCTCCTCGCGGGTCGTCGGGGTCGTCGGGCACCGTTTCCTTGCCGTCCGACAGCAACACCACCTGCGCGGGCGGAGCACCCTTGTCGCCGCCGAGCACGGCATTGAGGGTCTTGATCTGCGTGACCGCGGCGAGGATACCTTCACCGGTGGCGGTCTTGTCGTCGAGGCGCAATTTGTCGATCGCGTCCTTGGTGGCGGCACGATCGGGTGTCGGCGACACCAGAGTGGTCGCCGTTCCGGCGTATGAGATCAACCCCAGGTTGATGCCCTCGGTGAGTTCGTCCGCGAACTTCTTACCGGCCTCTTGAGCAGCCTTGAGCCGCGACGGTGCCACGTCGGTTGCGTCCATCGATCGGGACACGTCGATGACAAGCATCACGGTGGCCTTGTTACGCGGCACTTTTCGGTCGGCCTGAGGACCGGCCATCGCCACCGTCAGCACGAGCAGGGCGATCACCATCAGCACGATCGGAATGTGCTGCGTCCGGTTGCGCGTTTGTGGGGCAACCGTGTTCAGCAGGTCCAGATTGGCGAACTTCAGGGCACGGTTCTGCCGTCGCCGCTGCATGTAGATGTATCCGGCCACCAAGGCGGCCACGACGAGGATGATCAGCAACCACCAGGGTGACGCGAAGTCGAGCCAACTCATCGGGTGGCCCCCGCGTTCATTCCCCGCCTCCGCTGCGCGATGAATCGCACGACGTCGGCGATCCAGTCGCGGTCGGTGCGAAGCGCCAATGTCGGTGCACCACACTGCCTCAACGCGCGCTGCACCGCCATCCGGTGGTCTTCGGCGGCTCTGGCGAAATCGGCCCGCACCTTGTCGGTGATCGTCAATTCGCGGATCTGCCCCGATTCGGCATCGCGTAGCACCACCTCACCCACCGCAGGCAATTCCATGTCGCGTGGATCGAGGACCTCGACACCGAGGACATCGTGGTGACCGGACACGGCCCGCAGTGGGCGGTCCCAGTTGAGCGGCCCGAGGAAGTCGCTGACCACCACGGCCAGACCCCGGCGTCGCTCGGGCCTGCGCAGGGCGTCGATTCCGGCGAACAGGTCGCCGCGCACACCGTCGTTCGCGCGGGTGGTGGTGGCAATGGTCTTGAGCGTGCTCAAAGCGTGCGCCCGGCCACCGCGGGCAGGGATTCGCACCACCTGATCGCCGGTGCACACCACCGCGCCCAACCGGTTGCCTCCGCCCAGAGTGAGGTGAGCGATGGCCGCGCAGGCCGCCACCGCCAGATCACGTTTGGTGGTGTTGACCGTGCCGAAATCCAGACTCGCCGACATGTCGACGACGAGCCAGGTCTCGAGTTCGCGATCGGCCACCATCTGCCGGACGTGAGCATGGGTTGTCCGGGCCGTCACCGACCAATCCATCCGGCGCACGTCGTCGCCGGGCTGGTACTCGCGAGCCTCCCCCGGCTCGGTCCCCGGTCCCGGGATGAGCCCGAGGTGTTCACCCTGCAGCACCCCGTCGAGCTTGCGGCGAACCACGATTTCCAGGGTCTTGAGTGCTGCGGTCAGCTTGGGGTCTTCGAGGGTGCCGGCGCCGAACGACGGGAGCGTGCTGTTATCCGCCATAGTGCGACTGGTTGCCCTGCGCCGGGTTGGCCTGCGCGGCAGCAGGTTTGGTCAGAGGACCGGGCCCCTGCGAGTACGCCGGCTGGCCTTGCTGTGGCGACTGCTGCGGCGGGGCCTGTCCACCCACGGTGGGCGGGGTGGACAGCGGCTGCGCGCTGACCTGGGGCAGACCGACCGTCTGCAACACCCGGGTGATGACGGCATCTGCATCCACCTCGTCAGCCAGCGCGTCGTAGCTCAGTACCAAACGGTGGCGGAGCACGTCGGGAATGAGCTCGACCACGTCCTGGGGAATCACGTAGTCGCGACCACGCACCAGCGCGAGTGCGCGCGAAGCCGCAACGATGCCCAGCGTGGCTCGGGGGGATGCGCCGTATGCCAGCCATCCCGCGACATCGTGCATGCCGAGTTCGGCCGGTCGCCGGGTCGCATTGATCACACGGACCACATAATCGACGAGGGCGTGATGCACAAAGACATTCGCTGCGGTGTTCTGCAGCCGGACCATCGTCTCCGCGTCGAGAACGCGGGATGCCTTGGGCGGGACGTTACCCATCCGGTAGACGATCTCGCGTTCTTCCTCCACCGCCGGGTAGTCGACCAGGATCTTGAACAGGAACCGGTCACGCTGTGCCTCGGGCAGCGGGTACACGCCCTCGTTCTCGATGGGGTTCTGCGTCGCCATCACCAGGAACGGGTCGGGCATCGGATAGGTGGTGCCGCCGATGGAGACATGCCGCTCGGCCATCACCTCCAAGAGCGCCGACTGCACCTTTGCGGGTGCACGGTTGATCTCGTCGGCCAGAAGGAAGTTGGCCACCACGGGTCCGAGTTCGGTGTCGAACTCCTCACGACCCTGGCGATAGATACGGGTACCGATGAGGTCGGTGGGCACCAGGTCGGGGGTGAACTGCACCCGCGAGAAGCTGCCACCGATGACGGTCGCGTACGTCTCGACCGCAAGGGTCTTTGCCACGCCCGGCACACCTTCGAGCAAGATGTGACCGCGGGCCAGGAGACCGACCAGGATGCGTTCGACCAGGCGGTCCTGACCGACGATGACCCTTTTGACCTCGAACATCGCCTTCTCGAGCAACGCGACGTCGGACTGCGTGAGCTTGAAATCCTCTGCCGAGGTCTTGCTGTCGTCCTGCGCTGAGGTCACCGATACCCTCCGGGGTCTGTTCGATCGTTGTACTGACTGCACCGAGGGTACTGGGCCGCCGGTGGAGCCAGCCACGTCCGGCATCTGCGGCGGGTCGACATACGGCCCCAGGCTGGATCGATCAGATCAGGCGAGCCGCACCACGTAGGGCATCGCTCCGCTGGTCCGCAACGGCGAGATCTTCACGACGTCACCCGACTGCGGGGCCTCGATCATCGTGTTGTCGCCGAGGTAGAGGGCGACGTGCTGGCTCGCGTTGGGCCCGTAGAAGATCATGTCGCCGCGCTGCATCTCCGAGAGCGGGAACTGTGGACCCGACGTGTATTGATAACCCGTGTAGTGCGGTAGCGAGATCCCGATGCCGGCGAATGCGTAGATCATCAGCCCGGAGCAGTCGAAGCCGACCTTGTTGTAGTCGCCGTACGAGTCGGCCACGCCACCGTCACGGATACCGAGGGTGGGACCGTTCGCGTCACCACCACCCCACGAATAACTCACACCCAGCTGCGACATCGCGCGGTTGACCACGATCTCCACCGCAGCGGGGCCTTCGGCGCCCGGGTCGACCGTCCCCGGTGACGGGGTCGTCGGCGTGGTGGGCTCGGTCGGGGTGGTGGGGTCCACCGGGGTGGTCGGATCGGTCGGGTCGACCGGGGTCGTCGGATCGACCGGAGTGGTCGGGGTCGTCGGGGTCGTCGGCTCATCGATGTCGGTGTGCGGCGGGGTCAGCGACCCGACCAGCGCGGCGAGCATCTGCTGGCTGGTGTTCAATGCCAGCTTGCCTGCTGCATCGGCCGCAGCACGCAACGCGGCCTGGTGCGCCTGGTCCTCGATCGCGGCCTGCTGATCGGGCAGGATCGATCCCGGCGTACCCGGCGAGATGACAGGTGTCGGCTGTCCTCGGAGCGCCTCGAGCTGCCGCTGCGCCTCGTCCCGATCGGCCTGCAGTTTCTGGCGCCGGGCGTTCTCGGCTTTGACTGCCTCCATCGCCTCGGTGATCGCGCTCTGCGCGTCGGCCTGGCGGGTCTCGGCGGTGGTGGCGGCGAACGAGGCCTGCTGTTCGGTGGCCTGCGCGGTGGCCGCACGGTTGGCCTCTTCGTTGCGAGCCTGCTGCAGCCGGGCGATCGTCTCCTGCTGATCTTTGCTCAGCTGATCGATGACCGAGGCGCGATCGAGGACCGCACCGGGATCTCCCGAGAGATAGGCAGCCATCGATCCCTGACTGTTGCCCTGGGTGTACAGACTCCGGATGAACCCGTCGAAGTCGGTCTCCGCGAGCGCAATTGCCCCGGCAGCGCCCTGTAGCGCCTCTTGGGCGCCACGCACGGCGATGGCAGCCAGTCGCTGCGCTTCCCTGGCGTTCTGGAGGTCGACGAGAGCGCGGTTGACCGCTTCGCGCTTCACCGCGACGTCGCCGTCCAGGTTGACCAGGTTCTGATTTGTATCGGCGATCTGATTGATCAGCGTGGCGATCTTGTCAGCACTGCTGGGTGGCTCGGCGACCGCTGTCCCTGCGGACAACTGCCCGAAACCCACTGCGACCGCCGCAACAAACGCGACTGCCACCGATGTTCGGGCACCACCACGCCGTCGGGTGGACACGGAAAAAGGTCGACGGCGTATGCCGAATGCAGTGCGTCGCCTCACAAAGAACTCCCTCGCAGATCTGACATTGCGCCGGTCGCCGCCGACCGGCGGCATACCTGGCCATCGCCACGATGGTGATCAACTTCCCCATTAGCACCACCGATGACATACGGAACCGTACGCCACAAGAACCCCGAAGGAAACAGCAGTCACAAATTACATTAGCGTCATTACCTGCGGAAACGCCGTGAACTCGGACAATGCCGAAGGTCACAAATTGGATATCGCAGAACTACAATTGTGTAGTTCTGGCGTCAATTCAAACGTCAGTGGCAGAAGAGCCGCCGGCGCGCGGCGTGGCCGACGACTCAGCGGCGGTGTGCACGGTCGCCGGATCGGCCTCGGTGGGAGTTCCCTTGCGCAACTGCAGCTTGCGGGCCACCACCGCGCCCACGGCGACCACGGCGATCAGCACGACCGTGACAACGGTCCACGGAACCTGGGTCTGCTCGGTCATCCGGTCCACCATCTGCTCGGCTGCGACGGGCGGATTCGAAATCGTCAGATTGTCTGTGGCCTGTTCCAATTGCACTCGGCTGAACTCGTCACTTGCCGAACCGACGTAATTGCCGCCGAGAACGATGACGGTGCCGCCTGTGTCCTGCTGCAATTCGGTGGCGATGTCGCGGTAGTACGTGATCCGGGGATACACCTTGTCCGTCACCACGAAATGCACGTCGTAGCCCTTGTCCTTCGCCTCGGCGACAACCTGCAGGATTCGCGGGGTCATCTCCGGTGGCGCCACGACTCCGTCATCGGCCAGTCCGGCCTGCAGCTCGGGCAGGTTCACATCCGGCGGGATGATGGTCAAGCTCGGCGTGGGTGCCACGTGTTCTCCGAATCTGTGGATCGGGGGCATTGCTGGCAGAAGCCAACCTACGGCTGCACATTACGACACAATTGGGGAGTCCCAGCATCACCGCGCCTGTCCGACACACCGGACATGCCCGGAACCGACCCGGCAGCTTTACCAGTACGCTCGTACTGCTAGAATCGTCGGTAGAGCGCATGCGGTGCAGCCCACTGCTTGCGTCCAGATCGGTGAAGTTGCCGACAACTATCCGGACCGGCGCAGCCCCCGCCGGCCGACAACACGAAGAGTGGAGCTGACGTAAAGCGATGAGTATCGATTCCTTTGGCGCCCGCGGCACGCTGACGGTCGGTGAGAACTCGTACGAGATCTTCCGTCTGAACGCTGTCGAGGGAACCGACAAACTCCCCTACTCCCTCAAAGTTCTCGCCGAGAACCTGCTTCGCACCGAGGACGGCGCGAACATCACCAAAGACCACATCACCGCGATCGCGAACTGGGACGCCACCGCCGACCCCAGCATCGAGATCCAGTTCACGCCTGCGCGCGTGATCATGCAGGACTTCACCGGCGTGCCGTGCATCGTCGACCTCGCCACCATGCGCGAGGCAGTCAAGGAGCTCGGCGGCGATCCGAACAAGGTGAACCCGCTCGCTCCGGCGGAGATGGTGATCGACCACTCGGTGATCATCGAGGCCTTCGGTAACGCCCAGGCCTTCGAGCGCAACGTGGACATCGAATACCAGCGCAACGGCGAGCGCTACCAGTTCCTGCGCTGGGGCCAGGGCGCGTTCGACGACTTCAAGGTCGTCCCGCCCGGCACCGGCATCGTGCACCAGGTCAACATCGAGCACCTCGCACGCTCGATCATGGTCCGGCCGAACGCCGACGGCGTACAGCAGGCCTACCCCGACACCTGCGTCGGCACCGACTCGCACACCACCATGGAGAACGGCCTCGGCGTTCTCGGCTGGGGCGTCGGTGGCATCGAGGCAGAGGCAGCCATGCTCGGCCAGCCCATCTCGATGCTCATCCCCCGCGTGGTCGGCTTCAAGCTGACCGGCGAGACGAAGCCGGGCGTGACCGCCACCGACGTGGTGCTCACCATCACCGAGATGCTGCGTAAGCACGGCGTGGTCGGCAAGTTCGTCGAGTTCTACGGCAAGGGTGTCTCGGCGGTCCCGCTGGCCAACCGCGCCACCATCGGCAACATGAGCCCGGAGTTCGGCTCCACGTGCGCGATGTTCCCGATCGACGAAGAGACCATGAAGTACCTGCGGCTCACCGGTCGTAGCGAGGAGCAGCTCGCGCTCGTCGAGGCCTACGCCAAAGAGCAGGGCATGTGGCTCGACGCAGACACCGAGCCGGTCTTCTCCGAGTACCTCGAACTCGACCTGAACGGCGTGGTTCCCTCGATCGCGGGACCGAAGCGTCCGCAGGACCGGATCGGACTGTGGGATGCCAAGACGGCATTCCGCAAGGACATCTACAACTACGTCGAGAACGGTGATTCGGCGCATCACACCCAGCTCGACGAGACGGTGGAAGAGAGCTTCCCGGCTTCTGACCCGGCCACTCTGCAATTCGCCGACGATGGCGCCGATCTGCCGCGCAGCCAACAGGAGATCCTCTCCGCGGCCAAGGGGGCAGAGGGACGGCCGACCAAGCCTGTCGAGGTGGAAACCGAGAACGGCAAGATGGTCCTCGACCACGGCATCGTGTCGATCGCCTCGATCACCAGCTGCACGAACACCTCGAACCCCTCGGTGATGCTCGGTGCCGGCCTCCTGGCCCGCAACGCCGTGGAAAAGGGTCTGACGTCCAAGCCGTGGGTGAAGACATCGATGGCCCCGGGTTCGCAGGTCGTCACCGGGTACTACGAAAAGGCCGGTCTCTGGCCGTACCTGGAGAAGCTCGGCTTCTTCCTGGTCGGCTACGGATGCACCACGTGTATCGGTAACTCCGGCCCGCTGCCCGAGGCGATCTCCAAGGCCATCAACGAGAACGACCTGACCGCCACCGCGGTGTTGTCGGGTAACCGCAACTTCGAGGGTCGCATCAACCCCGATGTGAAGATGAACTACCTGGCCTCGCCACCGTTGGTCATCGCTTACGCACTTGCGGGCACGATGGACTTCGACTTCGAGTCCGATCCCCTCGGCAACGACACCGACGGAAACCCCGTCTACCTCAGGGACATCTGGCCGTCGGGTGAGGAGATCGAGCAGACCATCACGGACTCGATCTCACCCGAGCAGTACGCATCCGATTACGCAGACGTCTTCAAGGGCGACGAGCGCTGGCAGAACCTGCCCACCCCGGACGGCAAGACGTTCGAGTGGGACGAGGACTCCACCTACGTGCGTAAGCCTCCGTACTTCGAGGGCATGCAGCGAGATCCCGAGCCCGTCACCGACATCAAGGGTGCACGTGTGTTGGCCAAGCTGGGCGATTCGGTCACCACCGACCACATCTCACCTGCATCCACCATCAAGCCGGGCACTCCTGCCGCCCAGTACCTGGACTCCAAAGGTGTTGAGCGTAAGGACTACAACTCGCTCGGTGCCCGACGCGGAAACCACGAGGTGATGATCCGGTCGACGTTCGGCAACATCCGTTTGCAGAACCAGCTGCTCGACGGTGTCTCCGGCGGCTACACCCGCGACTTCACCCAGGACGGTGCGCCGCAGTCGTTCATCTACGACGCTGCGCAGAACTACGCGGCCCAGAAAACCCCTCTGGTGGTGCTCGGCGGCAAGGAATACGGCACCGGATCGTCTCGTGACTGGGCGGCAAAGGGCACCTCGCTGCTCGGTGTGCGTGCGGTCATCACCGAGAGCTTCGAACGTATCCACCGGTCGAATCTCATTGGTATGGGCGTCATCCCGCTGCAGTTCCCCGAGGGTGAGTCACACGGCTCGCTCGGCCTGGACGGCACCGAAGTGTACGACATCAGCGGCATCGAAGAGCTCAACAACGGCGCCGTTCCGCAGACGGTGAAGGTGACGGCCACCAAGGACGACGGCAGCACCATCGAGTTCGATGCCAAGGTTCGCATCGACACGCCCGGTGAGGCAGAGTACTACCGTAACGGCGGCATCCTGCAGTACGTCCTGCGCAGCATGCTCAAGAGCTGACCAGAGGACTCCGCGGGTGCCCAAGGTAAGCCAAGACCACCTGGAAGCCCGGCGACGTCAGATCCTCGACGGTGCGCGCCGTTGTTTTGCCGAGTTCGGTTACGACGGCGCCACCGTGCGTCGGCTCGAGGAGGCAACCTCCTTGTCCCGGGGAGCGATTTTCCATCACTTCCGGGACAAGGAGGCGCTCTTCCTCGCGCTGGCGCACGAGGACGCCGAGCGAATGGCCGACGTGGCCGCGAACGAAGGTCTTGTCCAGGTGATGCGCGACATGCTCAACCATCCCGAGGAGTTCGATTGGCTGGGAACACGTCTGGAGATCGCCCGTAAGTTGCGCACCGACGCGGCGTTCCGTTCTGGCTGGAAGGAACGTTCCGCCGAGCTCGAGTCGGCCACACTGGCTCGCCTCGAGCGGCAGCGGACAGCCGGACGGTTGCGCGACGATCTGCCCACACGCGTTCTGGTGGCCTATCTCGATCTCATCCTCGACGGGCTCACCACCCGGCTGGCATCGGGTGCCGCGACCGACGATCTGCACGCGGTTCTCGACCTCGTGGAGGAATCGGTCCGCCGTACCCGCTGACGGCGCCGACCCTGGCCCCCGTCCATCGTGCCCCTGGCGCGGTGGACGGGGGCTTTGCGTGCCGCGTCCACGACATCTGTTACGCCGGCCTCATGACTCCTCCGGATAACTCCTCGGAAACCGCGAGGAATGTGATAGTTCTGGTTAACATATCGCGGCCGTTCGGGCCGCCTCGTGGATTCGCTGAGCCGGAGGTCCTTGATGTTCCCGGGCAATTTTGTCGCCACCACCCCTGACAAGGTCGCCGTTGTGCGACCGGCGACCGGTGAGTCGATCACCTACGCCGAGCTCGACAGGCGATCGACCCAAGTCGCCCACTACCTGCGTGACGACCTCGGCCTCGGCCGCGGCGACAACGTTTCCATCGTCTCCAACAACGACATCCGGGTGCTCGTGATCTATTGGGCGGCAGTGCGTTCGGGGATGTACGTCACCGCGATCAACAACCACCTCACACCCGACGAGGTCAACTACATCCTCGGCGACTGCAGCGCGGTCGCCCTGTTCGCCTCCGCCGAGGTGGCCGATGCGGTCAGCGCCGCGGATCAGGTGCCCGGAGTGACGCACCGAATCGCCTGGGGTGGCGACATACCGGGCTTCGAGTCGTTCGACGAGATCCTCGCCAACGCCTCC
The DNA here is from genome assembly GCF_023051145.1 of Williamsia sp. DF01-3. NCBI lineage: Bacteria > Bacillati > Actinomycetota > Actinomycetes > Mycobacteriales > Nocardiaceae > Williamsia > Williamsia sp. DF01-3. Next base: position 3,049,967 of record NZ_JALKFS010000005.1, on the reverse strand, counting down.
GACGAGCCCCTGACCGACCAGCCCCGCGGTCAGGACATGCTGTATTCGTCCGGTACCACCGGCCGGCCCAAGGGCATCAAGGTACCGCTGCAGGACGGGCAGGTGAACGAGATCCCCGACCCGTACACGGCGGTGTTCTCGCTGCTGTACGGGTTCGACCAGGACTGTGTGTACCTGTGCCCCGCTCCGCTGTATCACGCTGCGCCGCTGCGTTATTGCGGCATGGTCAACTCCGTCGGGGGCACGATCGTGCTGATGGACAAGTTCGACGCCGAAGGTGCGCTCGGCCTGATCGACGAGTACCGGGTCACCCACAGCCAGTGGGTGCCCACGATGTTCATCCGCATGCTCAAACTGCCCGAGGACGTCCGCGCCAAATACGACGTCAGCAGCATGAAGATCGCAATCCATGCGGCGGCGCCGTGTCCTCCCGAGGTCAAGCAGGCCATGATCAAGTGGTGGGGACCGGTGATCCACGAGTACTACGCCTCCACCGAGGGTGCCGGCGCCACATTCATCAACAGCGAGGAAGCCCTGACCCACCCCGGTTCGGTGGGCAAACCCCTGCTGGGAGTGGTCCGCATCTGCGACGACGACGGCAACGAACTGCCCACCGGCGAGATCGGCACGGTCTTCTGGGAACGCGACGAACTGCCGTTCGAGTATCACAATGATCCAGAGAAGACGAAGTCTGCGCAGCACCCCGAGCACCCGGCCTGGACAACAAGCGGCGATGTCGGTTACGTCGACGCGGAGGGTTTCCTCTATCTCACCGACCGTAAATCGTTCATGATCATCTCCGGCGGAGTGAACATCTACCCGCAGGAAGCCGAGAACGTCCTCATCGGCCACCCTGACGTCTTCGACGTCGGCGTGATCGGGGTGCCCGACCCAGATCTGGGTGAGGTCGCCAAGGCATGCGTCCAGCTCGAGCCGGGCGTGAACCCGTCCCCTGAGCTGGGTCGGCAGATGATCGACTTCGTGCGGGAACGCCTTGCGCATTACAAGGCACCCAAGTCGGTCGACTTCGTCGACGAACTCCCCCGCACGCCCACCGGAAAACTGGTGAAGCGCGAACTGCAGAAAAACTACGTCTGACGAAGGACCCGGAAGTGGTGGGTTTGTGCGGGCGCGACCTGGGCACATGCGCGCCCGAACCCACCATCTTCGGGGTTTGGGTCAGGCTAGTTCGATGAGCTCCTGGTACTCGGCGGACCAATGGTCCTCGGTACCGTCTGGCAGCAGGATCACCCGTTGCGGGTCGAGCGCTGCCGCGGCACCCGGGTCGTGGGTGACCAGCACCACCGCGCCCTTGTAGCTCCGCAGCGCGTCGAGCACCTGTTCCCGCGAGATCGGGTCGAGGTTGTTCGTCGGTTCGTCGAGTAGCAGGACATTCGCCGCCGACGAGACGAGCCCGGCGAGTGCCAACCTGGTCTTCTCGCCGCCGGAGAGTGTCCCCGCGGGCTGATCGAGCTGGGGCCCGGTGAACATGAACGCGCCGAGCAGGCCACGTAGATCTTGCTCGCCGGCGTCGGGCGCCGCATGACGGATGTTGTCCCACACGCTCGCGTTGTCGTCGAGGGTGTCGTGCTCCTGCGCGAAATAGCCGATCTTGAGTCCGTGGCCGGGTTCGAGTGTGCCGTGCTCGGCCTTCTCGGTGCCCGCCAGCAAACGCAGCAACGTGGTCTTGCCTGCGCCGTTGAGCCCGAGCACCACCACCCGGCTTCCGCGGTCGATGGCGAGGTCCACACCGGCGAAGATCTCCAGCGATCCGTACATCTTCGTCAGGCCCGACGCCATCAGCGGCGTCTTGCCGCAGGGTGCCGGCTCGGGGAACCGGATCTTCGCGGTCCGGTCGGCAACCCGCTCTTCATCGAGGTTGTCGAGCATGCGTTCGGCGCGCTTGAGCATGTTCTGGGCCGCAACGGCTTTGGTTGCCTTGGCGCCCATCTTGGCCGCCTGCACCCGCAGTGCGCCCGCCTTCTTCTCGGCGTTTGCACGTTCACGCTTGCGGCGCTGTTCGTCGGTCGCCCGCGCGTCGAGGTACTTCTTCCATCCCATGTTGTAGATGTCGGGCTCGCCGCGTACCGCGTCGAGGAACCACACCCGGTTCACCACGTCGGCGAGCAATTCCACATCGTGACTGATCACGATGAGTCCACCGTCGTGGTTCTGTAGGAAACCGCGTAGCCAGCCGATCGAGTCGGCGTCGAGGTGGTTGGTCGGTTCGTCGAGCAACAGGGTGGTGCCCGATTTGCCGCCGCTGCCGTCCGAGGCGGCGAACAGGATGCGGGCCAGCTCGATCCTTCGCCGCTGACCGCCGGACAACGTCTTGAGGGGCTGCGCCAGCACCCGGTCGGGAAGGCCGAGGCTGTTGCAGATGCGGGCCGCCTCGGATTCTGCGACGTAACCGCCGAGCGCCGAGAAACGGTCTTCCAGCTGTCCGTACCGATTGACAGCTTTGTCGAGCACCTTGTCGTCGACGGCCTCGGCCATCAGCGCCTGCTGTTTCTCGAGGTCGCGCAGCAGCGTGTCCAGACCCCGCGCGGAGAGGACACGGTCCTTGGCGATGACCTCCAGGTCACCTTCCCGGGGATCCTGAGGGAGATATCCGATCTCGCCGCTGTTGGTCACCGAACCGGCGTAGGGTTCGCCTTCGCCGGCCAGTATTCGCATCGTCGTGGTCTTGCCGGCGCCGTTTCGACCGACCAATCCGATGCGGTCACCGGGTTGCACCCGTAGCGCCGGACCAGGGGCGCTCAGTAGGGTGCGTACGCCCGCGCGTACCTCGAGGTCGGTTGCCGTGATCACGACGCGCCAGTGTACGCCAAAACGATACCGTGCCCTTATGAGCGAGGCGGGCGACGATCACCACGAAGGTCGTACATATGACGTGGCAGTCGTCGGTGCGGGTCCGGCCGGTCGGGCGGTCGCCGCACGATCGGCGGCCGCGGGCCTCGACACCGCAGTGGTCGATCCGGCACCGGACCGGGCCTGGCACGTCACCTACGGGGCGTGGTCAGACGAACTCCCCACCTGGGTCAGCGCGGAAATCATTGCCGCGCAATCGGACACGGTCGCCGTGTTCACCCCTGGCCGTCACTTGATCGATCGTGCGTACGTCACTCTGGACACCCGCGCTCTGCAGCAGAGCCTCGACATCTCGGCTGTGACGACCTTCGCAGACACGGCCACATCCGTGAGCGCCGACAACGTCAGCCTGCACGATGGCCGAAAAGTGACGGCACGCACAGTCATCGATGCGCGCGGTTTGCGGGCTCCACACGCGCCGGCGCAGTCGGCGTTCGGGATCTTTGTCGACAGTGAGATCGCAGCGCCCTATCTCGGCTCCGACAACGCTGTGCTGATGGACTGGCGAGGTGTCGAGCCCGGTCGAGCCCCCTCGTTCCTCTACGCGATCCCCGTGGCCGATGGCCGGGTGCTGCTGGAGGAGACCTGTCTCGCCGGCGCCCCGCCGGTGCCACTGATCGAACTCCAGGATCGACTACGGGGCCGCCTCGAACACATGGGGATCACCTGGCCGACCGTCGACACCGCGCCGACCGAGCGGGTGTACTTCGCGTTGTGTGGTGACAGCTCAGTGCCGCCATGGCGGTCCGATCCGCTCCTGTTCGGCGCAGCGGGCGGAATGATCCATCCGGCGACCGGGTACAGCGTTGCGGCATCGTTGTCGGCGGCCGACGCAGTGGTCGACGCCATGGCGAACGAACGTGATCCGAAGGCCGCGCTGTGGACCGCTCAGGCCCGCGCCGTCCATCGGTTGCGCCGTCGCGGCCTGTCCTCACTTCTCGGACTGGCCCCCACCGAGGTGGTCAGGTTCTTCGACGGGTTCTTCGAGATGTCGCTCGAACGCCAGCGGACATATCTCAGTTCGCGCGACGACCTCGCTGGGGTGGCCTTGTCGATGAGTCGCATGATCGGGCTCACCGACCGCACTCTCGCCCTGCGCATCATGCGCGGTGCTGTGCTTTCCCGCTCCTGACGTCGGTTCGCCGGCCGGCGATCCTACTTCTCAGTGATTGGGTTCGCGATGCAGCAGCATGCGTACCTCGACGTCGCTGCCCCGCAGTGACGACAGGAGCAGCTCCCTCACCCCGCTCACGGCAGCGCCGAGATCGTGGTCGTCGGCGGTCGGAGAAGCCGTCACCGTGATCTCGACGACAGGGGTCACGCCGTCGACGTAAGACCGAACCGCCGAGGAGCGAACATGACGATGCCGTTCGAGAGACCTGGCCGCCGCCCGGGCCACGTCGGCCACCGCGATGTCGATCTCGCCGACAAACGGTTCAGCCTGCGGTCGCACGGTCACCGACCGCAAGCGATTCGGCGAAATGTTGGCCAACAACAGCCACGCACCACCGATCCCCAGCAGGACGGTCGCGGCCAGCAGTGCCCAATCCCACCACGATTGTCCCGACGCCGAGTAGATCTGATCGGTGTCGACGTTGCCGACCGCATCGGTCACCGGTCCCACGCCCGCCCAGCGGAGCAGAGCGATCAGGCCGGCCGCGGCGAGAAGCACGCCGATCAGGCCCACCGCAAGGCGGTCAAGGGCGTTCAGGGTGCGTCGCATCAGGCTCCCTCTCGTCGATCGCGGTCATGTTCGGGTGGGAGACGCCACGAAGATCCACGCTCACGCGGGGCGGCCGGGCCAACGTTGCCGTCGATGCCTCGATGCGGTCGGAGAGGTCGCTCTCCGTCGGGGAGGAGACGAACACACGTACATGGGCGCGGCCCGACGTCACCTTGGTGGTGGCCGACACGGTGTTGTCATCGTCGAGTGCGATGGCGCTGAGCCGGCGGGCGACGTCGGTGTCTCGCGTCCACACACCGGTGGCCCGTAGTGGTCGGTGGGTGCGACGCCGAGGCCGTACGGCGGCATACATGAAGTAGAGCCCCACCAGGACGCACACGACGGCGACCGCGACCATCCACGGTCTCCACTCGGTTCCCGACACCCAGCGAGCGGAGTGTTCGATCCAAGCCTCGGACCGGTAGTGGCCTTGGACAACGGCATACTCCCGGCCGGCCACAACGGCGAATGCAAGCAGTCCGAGCCCCAGCACAGGCGCGAGCCATCCCGCAGTCGGAGAGCTTCGCGGCGGCCCACCCTCGGCCCTGGTGCGGCCGTGCGTCGGCGCCGCCTCCGTGCCCGTGTCCGGGCCGGGTTCGGCAGCGGACACGTGGGCCAGCTCCTCCCCCAGCAACATCCTCGATTGGACGACCTCGGTGACCTCGACATCCACTCGCGCCGGCCGGCGTCCGGTCAACCGGGTGACAACCTCGATGACGTGTTGCTGAACGCGCTCGGCGACGTCAACTGCCGGCATCGGCCAGCTCACCGCGATCTCCACGGTGATCGCCGGATGGCGCGGATCGGAATCAGCAAGGGCGCGAGGGAGATTGCGACCTGTGAGAGACCCCAACGTCACCGAGTACGGCACCACGCCGTCGACCTCGAGCGCCGCCTGGCGTGCGATTTGAGAGATCACGCGCGATTCGATCTGCAGGGAGCCTCGGTGCTCGGGCGCCGGTAGGTGGGAACCGCCGATGCGCTCGGCCGTTGCTGCCTCAGCCACGGCCCTTGCTCCGTAACAGTGCACCGAGGTCGATGCGGCCGTCACGATGGGCGCCGACGGCCACGCCGATGGCCGCGAACACCACCGCGACCATCAGACCGGAGAACCCTCCGGTGGTGACCGCCAAAGCGAACAGCAGGCCGACGAACAGCCCGATCACGGAATTGTTCATGATTGACTCGTTTCTGTGGAGGTACCCCGGCCGGTATCCGGAACTGCGACTCGAAAATCTTGGCGCGCAACAACATCCTCGACGACGACGGTGTAGCCGATCGCCCCCGGCGCGGCCGACACCGCGGCCGCACGGACGTTGCGGGCCACCCCCGCGACATCGACATCGAGGTAGGTGACCACATGGATTTCGACGCCGGAACGGCCGACTCGCACACCGTTCACCCGCCGGCCGGGCAGATGTGTGGCGATTTCGCCGAAGGTGCCCGCGTGCAGGTCTGCCACGCCGTCCACAGACAGCACCCGTTCACGGATGAGCACTGCGGAGGCCGCTGTGATCGTCACTGGACCCGGGGTGTCTGGCCGTCGAGCGCGGTGGTCGGGTCGTCGGTGTCGAGGTGGACGTCGTGCACGGTCACATTCACCTCGGTGACCTCCAGACCCGTCATCTTCTCGATCGCTTCGATCACGTTGGTCCGGATGGATTCGGCAAGCTGGTGAATCGCCACGCCGTAGTAGGCAACCAATCCGACATCGACTGCCGCCTGCTTCTCCCCGACTTCCACCGACACGCCCTGGGTGACGTCTGCACCGGTTCCCGGCAGGGTTTCACGCAACTTGCCGACCGCGCGCGCCGCGCCGCCGCCGAGGTCGTAGACGCCGTCGATCTCGCGAGTCGCGATTCCGGCGATCTTGGCCACCACGACATCGGCGATCGACGTCTTGCCCCCCGCGTCGCTCTGGTCGGGCCCATGGCCGTCGCTGTCACGGTGTTTGTCCACGGCAATGGTCGGCTCGTCATCCTGCCTGGAGGTCGTGGTGGTCATAAGGTGCTCCCTCGTCGGTTCGGTGTCCGGATGGCAGACCGGGTGATCTGGTCTCCCACCCCTTTGACGAGGTGAGAACCGCATGTTGCACGCACGACTTTCTGGCACGCTGAACAAATGGATGCGCGCGCCGAAGAATCATTGATTCGCGCGGCTGCCCTGGGCGATCGCCAGGCGTTCGACCAGCTGATGCGTTGCCATCTGACACCCGTCCTCCGGTACACGACCCGGCTGACCGGATCTCCGACAACAGCGGAGGACATCACTCAGGAGACGTTCCTCGCCGCGTGGCGCGGAATGGACCGGTTCGGTTTCCGGTCGAGCTTCCGCACATGGCTGTTCACCATCGCCTCGCGCAAGACGGTCGATCTCCAGCGACGGCAGACCGCGGTCGTGATTTCCGACAACACCTTCGAGGCGATGGAAGTGCGGACCCCCGGCCCAGCTGCTCGCACGGTTGAACACTCGTTTTTCGTCGCACTCCAGACCGAGCTCGGCAAGCTCGGCTACCAGGCGCGCGCATGCTGGTGGCTACGCGAGGTCGAAGGGCTGTCGCACGATGAGATCGCCACCGCGCTCACCATCTCGCGCGGCTCGGTGCGTGGACATCTGCAGCGTGCACGCTCACAGTTGGCCGAACGCCTCTCCGCGTGGCGACCCGACGGCTCCGATGTTCACAAAGCCCGATCACCCGGACGCATTCGACATCAGATCCCGCGACCGACGACGAAAGGAAGGCGAGATGACAGTCCAGCGCCCCGATGAAGCGGATACCTGGATCAGCGATGCCGCCGCCCACCTCGAGCACGGCGACGAGGGAATGGTCCTGGAACGGCTCGGGCCCAGGCTTCGGTCGGCCACGCGGTTGGGTGTCCCGATCGTCACCGATGAACCGGGCATCGAGATCAACGAGCGCGCGATCCGCCAGCTGCTTGCCCGCGCGATCGACCGATCGTGTCGGCGCGACGTCGCCGCGATCCACATCACCACCGACCACGGATCCGTCCGCAAGATTCACGTGCAGATGGTCGCCCGGTACGGCGATCGGATCGGCGCGATGAGCGAGCTGGTCCGTGATGCCGTCCGCAGCCAGCTGGGGTCACTTCGGATCGCGGTGGCCGACTGCGTCGACGTCACCTGGGTGGACGTCCAACCGGTTGACCCACCGAACCCGCCAGATCAGCCGCACTCCATCCCCGGGTGACGTCAGAGTCGGGGATCCACCGGCTCACTCTCCAGCGCCAGGATCGCGAAAACACACTCGTGGATGCGCCAGAGTGGCTCAGAGCGTGCCTGGCGGGCGAGGGCCTCACGCCCCAGTTGATACTCGCGCATCGCCATGGACCGCTTGTGCCGCAGATCGCGTGACCGGAGGTTCGGCAGATCATCCAGGTAGCTGGGACCGTAGACCATCCGCAGGTACTCGCGACCGCGGACCTTCACGCCCGGATCGATCAGCTTGCCGCCGACACGGGTGACGTTCCCGGCCGGTTTGACGACCATCCCTTCGGACCCGGCCGCGGTCAGATCCTCCCACCACCGAGCTCCTTCCAGACACGAGGTCTCCGAGCCGGTGTCGACCACGATGTGCCGCGTCGGCCGGAAGAGAACAGGGTTGGCCGCAGCGAGCCGCGCGGCCACCTCGAGGTGCCAACCGTGCGACGACCCGCCGTATTCGCTTGCCGCACTTGCCAGTACTTCGAACGGGGCGAGCGACACGGTGTCCGGCCGCGCGTCGACATCGACGTAGCGAAGATACGCATTGGTGTACGCCTCGACATCCGCACGCCGTTTCGTGTTCGCGTCGATCATGGTCTGGACATCCAGACCTCGGTCTGCGGCCCTCGCCAGTTCTGCGCCGAGTGCACGCAGCTCGGGGCCCGCCGCTGCCGCGACGGAGGCGAACTGGTCGCGGATCAGGCCTTCCCCCTTGACGTTCCATGGCAGCAACTCGGCATCGAGGATCAGCCAGTCGGAGTCGAGCTGATCGAACAACTCAGCGCACGCTCGCCGGATTCGGACGACCAGTTGCTCGGTGACCGATGGATCGAAGAAGCTGCGGCCTGTCCGGGTGTAGACGGCGCCACTGCCCTGTGTGACGCCGAACGCCTGCGCTGCTGCGGACTCGTCCTTCGCGACCACGATGATCGCCCGGGAACCCATGTGCTTTTCCTCGCAGACAACCTGTGAGACACCGCGTTGTGCGTACGACTCGAACGCTGCACGGGGGTCCTCCAGCAGATCGGCACGCCCGGGAGAAACCGGGGCCATCGTCGGCGGCAGGTACCGGATCCAGCGTGGATCAACCGCGTACCGCGACATCACCTCCAATGCGGTGGCGGCGTTGTCCTCTCGGACGGTGATCGGTGGCCCGAATCCGGTGTCGATGATCCGCTTACCCACCACGTCCGACAGGTTCAGTGTGGTTCGCACGCGGACGTCCGCGCGTGTGGTCCCGAAACCCATCGGTCGGCCGGGGTCGAAGTAGGTCTGCTCGGCGGGCACGGCCGTCAAGACCATCTCCGGGTAGTGCAGCGCCGTCAATCGACCCCCGAACACGCACCCGGTGTCCAGACACATCGTGTTGTTGATCCATGCCGCGTCCGGGACCGGGGTGTGGCCGTACACAACCCGAGCCGAGCCTCGATAGTCCGCTGCCCAATCGACCCGTACCGGGAAGCCCCAACGATCGGTCTCCCCGGTCGTCTCGCCGTACATCGCCTTGTCGCGGACGCGGCCCGATGCCCGCCCGTGGTACTTCTCTGCCAGTCCCGCGTGGGCGACGACGAGCCGGCCGTCGTCGAACACGTAGTGCGACACAAGGGAATCGAGGAAGTCGACAACCTCTCGGACGAACTCGGGAGGCTGCGCGTCGAGTTGCGTCATGGACTCCGCAAGACCGTGGGTCAGCGCAATCGGCTGCGCATCTCGGGCGCGGCCGCTGCGCTGACGAAGGACGCGGAGCAACTTGTCCTCGTGATTTCCGCGCACGCAGAACGCAATGCCGTCGCGAACCATCGACATGACCAGTCGCAGGACAGCCGGCGTGTCCGGGCCCCGGTCCACCAGATCCCCGACGAAGATCGCTGTTCGTCCGGGCTCGGGAGGTACGGCGCCGACAACGATGCCGTCCGTGTCGGTCTGCAGACGCCACCCGACCTTGCCGAGCAGTGTGGTCAACTCGGTGAAGCAGCCGTGGACGTCACCGATGATGTCGAACGGGCCGTGCCGATCGTTGAGGTTGCTGAACAAGGGGGTACGCACGATGGTCGCGGCATCGATGTCCGCAACACCATCGAGCTGATGGACGTGTCGAAACCCTTCTTTGCGCAAGCCCTTCCGATTGCGCTGCAGGTGCGCGTACTGGCGTTCGACAACGCCGACCGTGATGTCTGTTCGATCGTGGGCACGCCCCCGCAGCTCGTCCGGAGGGACGTCCAGGACGATGGCGACAGGTAAGACGTCATGGGCCCTTGCAAGCGCGACAAGCCGCTTACGGTCCTCGACGCGGACGCTGGTCGCATCGATCACGGTCAGGCGCCCGGCCGCCAATCGTTTGCCCGCAACCAACTCGAGCACCTCGAACGCGTCGCCGGTCGCCTCCTGTGACGTGGGGTCATCGGCGACCAGGCCTCGGAACCGATCGGACGACAACACCTCTGTCTCACGAAAGTTGTTGGCTGCGAACGTCGACTTGCCTGCGCCGGTGACTCCGATGAGCACCACGAGCGACAGTTCGGGGATCTCGAGTGCCGTCATCGCTGGGCCTCCGGTGTCTCTGCGTCGATCCGGCGGAAGACTGCCAGCTGACTCGATGAGCCCACATCCATGTCCATCTCTCCGATCGCGCTCACCGTCACCGAATACCGGTATTCGTCAGCTACGCGTTCACACCAGTGCTTGAACTCGGCGCAGGTGAACTCGAACCGGTGATCAGGATGGCGGAACTCGTTGCTGCCCAGCCCATAGAGAGGGTTGTAGTCGCGGTTGGGAGTCGTGACGATCACCGACGACGGAGCCATGGTCTCGAACACGGACGACTCGAGTGTGTCGAGGCGATCGGGCTCGACGTGCTCGATCACCTCCATCAGCACGACGGCATCAAATCCTCGGCACCGGTTGTCCGAGTACATCAGCGACGACTGCCACAGTTCTACCGCTGCGAACCTGGACAACGAGTCACTGGCCCGGCCAAGAGCGGCAACCGACACATCCACTCCTGCCAGTCGGCCGATGCCCGGCTCGGTGACGAGCTCCCGCAAGAGGCTGCCTTCACCGCATCCCGCGTCGAGGACCGACCGCGCGCCGACCCTACGAAGCGCGTCGACCACTGCGGTACGGCGCAGCTCCTGCATCGATGTGCGGCGTTTCGGCAGTGGTTCGTGCGACGCGCTGTCGGGTATCAGCCGTGCCAGCGCGTCGTTGGTGAGCGAATGCAGTCCCTTCAGGTACCGCCTTGTGATCTGTTCGCGCGCAGGATGATTCGCCAGCCAACGGGAGCCCAGCCGCAACAGCTTGTCGACCTCGTCCTCGCCGATGAAGTAGTGCTTGTCCGCCGCGAGCGCGGGGATCAGCACGTACATGTGCGACAGTGCGTCGCGCAGCGTGAACTCGCCACTCATCTGCAACTGCACAAACCGGGACGGGCCCCATTCATTCGGCCGCAACATGCTGGCAGTGGAAAGCACCGACCAGCCCAGTGGTTCGAAGAAGCCGTGGGTGAGATCGGCGCCGCCGGTGGTGGGCACCGAGCTCACCGTCACCTGCAGCTGCCACACCGTGTCGACCAGGTCAGGGCGGTGTGCACAGCGGCCACCGAGCGCATCCGACATCACCTTGGCCATCGCGACCATCAGTCGAGACGATCCCGCGTACGGCAGCGTGTTCACGTAGCGGTCAGCAGCCCCCAGCGTGGACCGTGACGGGTCTTCACCCCCGACGTGCAGAACCGCGCGGCATCGCGAGGTGTCGGCGACCGGGTAGAAGACAGTTGCGGTTCCACTGGAGGTGGCGAATTGCTGGACCCGGTCGGGGTGCTTGTGCAGCAGGAACCCGAGATCGGTCGCAGGAATGCGGTGATCAGACGATGATCCGGTCGTTTCGATGGTCAGCAACACTCTGAGAACAGTATCGGTGACCAAACCGATTTACGACGATCGGAACTCGGCGATCGACGTCATCTGCGTCGGCGGAGTTCGCGCCATCGCTCCACCATCGCCTCGACATCCAAGGTGCGGGCGATCACATAGGACGCCGGCCCGAGACTCGGTACGAGCCGATCTCGCCGGACCCGTCGATTGAAATCCTCGAGGACATGACGCACCGCCGACTCCTCACGCAGGGAGGCAAGCGACTCCGGAAACCCTTGGGCCTCCCGGCGCAGTTGAAGCGTCGGAGGCAACAGCGCCGAGCTGTCGAGGTTCTCTTCCTTGATCTTGCGCTTCGCCCACCATTCGGGGTCGTCGGCATCGCTGAGATCAAGCGGGCGGCCGGCACCGCGCAGGTTGTCGAACTCGCCGCGTTCTTGTGCTTCCCGGATCAGCCGATCGATCCGGGTCTCGAACGTTTCTGCCACTGCCCAGAAGGGTCAGACGGTGAAGCCGAGCGCCCGCAGCTGTTCGCGGCCGTCGTCGGTGATCTTGTCGGGACCCCACGGCGGCAGCCACACCCAGTTCAGTTCGATGTCGGTGCACAGCCCGGATGTCACCAGGACCGACCGGGTCTGATCCTCGATCACGTCGGTCAACGGGCAGGCCGCCGAGGTCAGTGTCATGTCGATCTTGGCGACCGCATCACTGGTGACGTCGAGTCCGTAGACCAGGCCGAGGTCGACCACATTGATGCCGAGTTCGGGGTCGACCACGTCGCGCATGGCCTCCTCGATGTCCTCGATCTTCGGCAGAGAGGTCTGAATTTCCTCAGGCGGCTTGGTCTCTGTCGGCGGGGCTTGATCGCTCATGCTGACTCCCTAGCGGAATTGTTGTTGTCGGCCGGTGCTTCTCTGTTGACCACCGTCTGTGCCAACGCGTCTTTGAATGCCATCCATCCCAGGAGCGCGCACTTGACGCGCGCCGGGTACTTGCTCACTCCGGCGAAGGCCACTCCGTCGCCGATGACCTCTTCGTCACCGTCGACAGTGCCCCGCGACGTCATCATCTGGTTGAACGCGTCGACGGTCGCCAGGGCTTCCTGGACGTTCTGGCCGACCAGCTGCTCGAAGAGCACCGACGTGGACGCCTGAGAGATCGAACATCCCTGGCCGTCGTACGAGACATCGGTGATCTTGTCTCCGTCGTCGGAGAGCTGTACGCGCAAGGTGACCTCGTCCCCGCACGTCGGGTTGACGTGGTGGACCTCGGCACCGAACGGGTCACGCAGACCTCGCCCCTGCGGATGTTTGTAGTGATCGAGGATCACTTCCTGATACATCTGCTCCATCCGCATCAGGCACCGACCCCGAAGAACTCCTTGGCACGGACGATCGCCTTGGCGAGCGCCTCGACCTCGTCGAGGGTGTTGTACGCGGCGAACGAAGCGCGCGCTGTCGCGGCGACCCCGAAACGCTTGTGCAGCGGCCACGCGCAATGGTGACCCACTCGGATCGCGACACCCTCGTCATCGAGGATCTGCCCGAGATCGTGTGCGTGGATGCCGTCGACCACAAAGGACACCGCACCTCCGCGCCGATCTGCGGTGGCCGGCCCGATAATGCGTACTCCGTCGATCTCCGCCAACGCCTTCAAGGCTGCTTCGGTCAGCGAAAGTTCGTGTGCCGCAACGGCCGCCATACCCAGTCCCTGCAGGTAGCGCACGGCGGCGCCCAAACCGATGACCTGAGAGGTCATCGGTACGCCCGCCTCGAACCGTTGGGGCGCCGGCGCGTAGGTCGAGACCTCCATCGTGACGGTCTCGATCATGGAGCCGCCGGTGATGAAGGGCGGTAGCTCGGCGAGCAACGCACGTTTGCCGAACAGCACACCGACCCCCGAGGGACCGAACATCTTGTGGCCGGAGAAGGCGGCGAAGTCCACGTCGAGCTCGGTGAAGTCCACCACCATGTGAGGAACCGACTGGCAGGCATCAAGAACCACGAGGGCACCGACAGCGCGAGCGCGACGAACCAGTTCCGGGACATCGGCGATGGCACCGGTGACGTTCGACTGATGGGTGAACGAGAGGACCTTGACCGAGTCGTCGAGCACCAGCGAGTCGAGGTCGATCCGGCCGTCGTCGGTGACGCCGTACCAGCGTAGCGTCGCCCCGGTCCGGCGGCAGAGTTCTTGCCACGGAACGAGGTTCGCGTGGTGCTCGAGTTCGGTGATCACCACGGTGTCGCCGGGTCCGAGTGGTTTGCCGCCCAGGACGCCCGCGCTCCGCTCGTCACCCAAGGTGTACGTCACCAGATTCAGCGACTCGGTGGCGTTCTTGGTGAAGACCAACTCGTCGAACTGGGCACCGACGAACTCGGCGATGATCGCGCGTGCGTTCTCGTACGCGTCGGTGGCCTCTTCGGCCAGTTGATGCGCACCACGGTGAACCGCAGCGTTACGGGTCACCAAGAACTCGCGCTCGGCGTCGAGGACCTGTACCGGTCGCTGGCTGGTGGCCCCCGAGTCGAGGTAGACGAGCGGCTTGTCGTCCCGCACGGTCCGTCCCAAGATCGGGAAGTCGGCACGAACCGCGGTCACGTCCAGCGCGGTGACCTCATGCGATGTCGGGGCTACAGCCTGATCGATGCTCGTCACGTCTGGCCTCCTGGAAGTTCGAACCTCAGGCGTTCGCAGCCTGGGTGAATCGGATGTATCCGTTTTCTTCGAGCTCGTCGGCGAGCTCGGGTCCGCCGGATTCGACGATCCGGCCACCGACGAACACATGCACGTGGTCGGGCTGGATGTAACGCAGGATCCGGGTGTAGTGGGTGATGAGCAGCACGCCACCGTTCTCGTTCGCCTTGAAGCGGTTCACGCCCTCGGAGACCACGCGCAATGCATCGACGTCGAGGCCTGAGTCGGTCTCGTCGAGGATGGCGATCTTCGGCTTGAGCAGCCCGAGCTGCAGGATCTCGTGGCGCTTCTTCTCACCACCGGAGAAGCCTTCGTTCACGCTGCGCTCGCCGAACGACGGATCGATCTCGAGTTCGGTCATGGCCTCTTTGGTCTCTTTGACCCAGTGACGCAACTTCGGTGCCTCACCACGTACGGCGGTGGCAGCGGTCCGCAGGAAGTTCGACATCGACACACCGGGAACCTCGACCGGGTACTGCATCGCGAGGAAAAGACCGGCCCGGGCGCGCTCGTCGACGGTCATCTCGAGCACGTCCTCACCGTCGAGGGTGATCGAACCCTCGGTGACCTCGTACTTCGGGTGGCCGGCGATCGCGTACGAGAGCGTCGATTTGCCCGACCCGTTGGGGCCCATGATGGCGTGGGTCTTGCCCGACTCCACGGTCAGGTTCACACCTTTGAGGATGGAGATCGGTTCGGCGTCGGTATCGGTCTGCTTCACGTTGACGTGCAGATCGCGGATTTCCAAAATGGCCACGGTTATCGAATTCCTTGCTGGTATGGGCTGAAGTGTTGGGCTGGGTGCGGCTCAGGCGCCTGCGACCTCGAGTTCGGCTTCCACAGCCGCCTCGAGACGCTCGCGCAGTTCCGGCACACCTATCTTGGCGATGACCTCACCGAAGAACCCACGGACCACCAGTCGGCGGGCCTGGTCCTCGGGAATGCCACGAGCCTGGAGGTAGAAGAGCTGCTCGTCGTCGAATCGGCCGGTGGCACTTGCGTGTCCGGCTCCGACGATCTCGCCGGTCTCGATCTCCAGGTTGGGGACGGAGTCGGCGCGGGCGCCGTCGGTGAGGATCAGATTGCGATTGAGTTCGAAGGTGTCGGTGCCCTCGGCCTCGGCTCGGATCAGCACGTCGCCGACCCACACGGTATGGGCTTCGCGGCTGCGGTCACCCGCCACGCCCTGCAACGCGCCCTTGTAGACGACGTTCGACCGGCAGTGCGGCTGCGAGTGGTCCACCAGCAGGTGCTGTTCGAGATGCTGTCCGGCGTCGGCGAAGTACAGGCCCCACAGCTCAGCGTCGCCGCCGGGACCGTCATAGTGCACCACCGGGCTCAACCGGATGAAGTCTCCGCCGAGGCTGATCGCGAAGTGCCGGAGCACCGCGTCACGTCCGAGCCTGGAATGGTGGGCTGCGACGTGGACCATGTCGTCGGCCCAGTCGTGGATGTTCACCACGGTCAGGTGCGCGCTGTCACCGATCACGAACTCGATGTTCTCGGCGTACGTGCCGCTGCCCCGCTGGTCGATGACCACCACGGCTTTGGCGAACGCACCGAGCCGGACCTGCACATGACCGAACGCGGTCTCGCCCTCGCCCGGGCCATCGATGGTGACCGTGATCGGTGAGGCGATCGCGGTCTCCTTGTCCACGGTTACGACGGTGGCTTCGGTGAACGACGAATACGCCTGTGCAGCAATGCGATCGAAGGGAACGCCACCCTGTCCGAGACGGGCGTCGTCGCGCCCTACGGTCTCGACGCGAGCTCCCTCCACCAGACCGTCCACGGTGACCGTGGCCTGTCCGGTCGGCTGCGCCGAGCCGTCGTGCAGTCCACGAAGGCGCCGGAAAGGCGTGAAACGCCAGGCCTCGTCCTTCGACCGCGGGATCTCGAATGCGTTGACGTCGAACGAGGTGAACTGCTCACCCTTGTTGACCGCCGGGCCCTGATTCTCGCCGGAGACAGCGCCGACCACACCAGTGGGAGAACTCATCCGACCGAACCCTCCATCTGTAGCTCGATCAGGCGGTTCAGCTCGAGGGCGTACTCCATGGGCAATTCCTTGGCGATGGGCTCGACGAACCCACGGACCACCATGGCCATGGCTTCGTCCTCGGTGAGGCCGCGGCTCATCAGGTAGAACAGCTGATCGTCGCTGACCTTCGAGACGGTCGCCTCGTGACCCATCGTGACGTCGTCCTCGCGGATGTCGACGTACGGGTAGGTGTCACTGCGCGAGATCTGGTCGACCAGCAACGCGTCGCATTTCACGGTCGACCGGCTGCCGTGCGCGCCCTTGTTGATCTGGACCAGCCCACGGTAGGATGCCCGGCCACCGCCACGGGCAACCGACTTGCTGACGATGTTCGACGACGTGTTCGGCGCGAGGTGCACCATCTTGGAACCGGTGTCCTGGTGCTGGCCCGGTCCGGCGAATGCCACGGACAGAACCTCGCCCTTGGCGTGCTCGCCGGTCATCCATACGGCCGGGTATTTCATGGTGACCTTCGAGCCGATGTTCCCGTCGACCCACTCCATGGTGGCGCCCGCCTCGGCCTTGGCCCGCTTGGTGACCAGGTTGTAGACGTTGTTCGACCAGTTCTGAATGGTGGTGTACCGGCAGCGACCACCCTTCTTCACGATGATCTCGACGACGGCCGAGTGCAGCGAGTCGGTCTTGTAGATCGGCGCGGTGCAGCCCTCGACGTAGTGCACGTATGCACCTTCGTCGACGATGATCAGGGTGCGCTCGAACTGACCCATGTTCTCGGTGTTGATGCGGAAGTAGGCCTGCAGCGGGATGTCGACGTGCACGCCCGGGGGGACGTAGATGAACGAGCCACCGGACCAGACGGCGGTGTTCAACGCGGAGAACTTGTTGTCTCCGGCCGGGATGACCGTTCCGAAGTACTCCTGGAACAGTTCGGGCTGCTCACGCAGGGCCGTGTCGGTGTCGAGGAACAGCACACCCTGGGCCTCGAGATCCTCACGGATCGAGTGGTAGACGACCTCGGACTCGTATTGCGCGGCCACACCCGAGACCAGACGCTGCTTCTCGGCCTCGGGGATGCCGAGCTTGTCGTACGTGTTCTTGATGTCCTCGGGCAGGTCGTCCCAGGTCGCTGCCTGCTTCTCGCTGGAGCGGACGAAGTACTTGATGTTCTCGAAGTCGATGCCGTCGAGGTTCGAGCCCCAGTTCGGCATGGGCTTGCGCTCGAAGATCGACAACGCCTTCAGACGTGCGGCGAGCATCCATTCGGGCTCGCTCTTCTTCGCCGAGATGTCGGCGACCACGGCTTCGGAGATGCCGCGCTTGGCGCTGGCGCCCGCAACGTCGGAATCCGCCCAGCCGTACCCGTACGCGCCGAACGAATCGATCGTCTCTTCCTGCGTCAGCACTGCCGCAGCGGCTGTTGCCTGTGTGGGTGTCGGGTCTGTGACCGTCATGAGTGACTCCTTCCGGAGGCTGCCGGTGCCGACGCGGGCTGGGCGTCGACCTGATTTGCCACCTGCGGATTCGCAAGCGGCACATGAGTGGTGCATGCGCAGTCGCCGTTGGCGATGGTCGCCAGACGCTGCACGTGTATACCGAGGACTTTGGTGAAGACCGCTGTTTCGGCCTCGCAGAACTCAGGGAACTCCGCTGCCACGTGTGCGACCGGGCAGTGGTGCTGGCAGATCTGCACACCATTACCAACGCGACGAGTGGTCGCAGAAAATCCCGCTTCGGTCAAAGCTTCGGCAATTTCTTGCGCGGTGCCCTCCCGATCGGCGGCAGAATCCCCCGCCACCGGCACTTCGGCAACGATCTGCTCGGCACGCTCGAGGGCGAAGTCCTCGACCGCTGCGTCGCCGCCGATCCGCCGCAGACGCCGCATCACAGCGCCGGCGAGGTCGTCGTAGGCGTGCTTGAGGCGACCACGACCTGCGGCGGTGAGCTGGAAATGCTTGGCAGGACGACCCCGGCCCCGTTGGGCGTAACGGGGGCTGCGGTCGCGACGACGTCGCCCGAGGCGATCATGGCGTCGAGATGACGGCGTACCGCGGTGGGAGTGATCCCGAGAGCTTCTGAGATGTGACCCGCCGTCACCGGGCCCTGCTCGAGGATGAGAGTGACCACTGCTGACCGGGTCTGTCCGTCGTGCGTGACCGGGACCGGGCTGTGCACGTCGTCCGCAATGTGGATTGCCGGCGCAGCGTCGATCGATGCCACGTCCGAGGCATGCGAGATTTCGTGAGCCGTTTTCACAACACAAGTGTTACCGAATTACGAGCCGATTTCCACCAAGGGTGCCCTTGCCTGGTCGAGCCGACCGTTCGGAGCCACTTTCTCCGACCATCCAGGCGGCGATGATCAACGAACTCGCAGGCCCGGGCCGGTGCCCATGAGCGACCACTACAGTCTCTGCTGTGCCGGAAACCACAGTCACCGAACCCGAGCCGAAGGCAACAGCGCCGGCCCGATCGACCCCTGTGCGCACCGGTTTCCGACGATCCCTCGATTACCTGGGGCTTCGGAACGGGGACGGCCCGCCTGACCGCGACGCCACCGGCGACTACGGGCTCACCGTTGCGCGACTGCACGGCGACGAGGGCGAGGTGGGTCCACTCAACCGCGAGGAGTCCAAGCGACTGCTGCGGATTCGTCTGTTCGGCGCAACCGGCGCGGTGCTGGTTCTGGTCGGCTCGCTGGGGACCGGTGCATTGCCGGTGCTGCAAAACCCTCTTGCCGGTGCTCGCGTTTTGTCGCTGCCGTCGCGAATGTGGCCCACAGCGCTGACCTTCTCTCTCGCCGGCACGGTGATCCTCGTGCTCGCGTGGCTTCTGCTAGGCCGATTTGCCGTCGGCCGAGTGGGCGGCGACGTCATGAAAGGGCATGCCCCGCCGCGCCGGATGACCCGCAGGCAAGCCGACCGCACGTTGCTGGTCTGGCTGATGCCGTTCGTCGTGGCCCCGCCGATGCTCAGCAAGGACGTCTACTCCTACCTCGCGCAGAGCGAGATCGCCGCCCGCGGCCTCGATCCCTACGTCGTCAGTCCCGCCGCCGGATTGGGCATCGACCATGTCTTCACCAGATCGGTCCCCAACCTGTGGCGCGAGACGCCTGCGCCCTACGGGCCGCTGTTCCTGTGGCTCGGCGACAACATCACCCACGTCACCGGCGAGTACATTCCCGCGGCGTTGGTGGCGCATCGGGCGCTCGCCCTGTTCGGGGTCGGCCTGATCGTGTGGGCGCTTCCGCGATTGGCCAAGCGGTGTGGGGTGTCGCCGGTGGCCGCGCTGTGGCTCGGCGCGATGAATCCGCTGCTCATCCTGCATCTGGTGGGTGGCATCCACAACGAAGCCCTGATGCTCGGGATGATGCTCGCGGGTATGGAACTGTGCTTCCGGGGACTCGACTCACCCGACCGGCTCCGAAGACCCGGTTCGGTGTGGCCCAGCCGGGCGGGGCTGCTGCTGATCGCGGGCGCTGTCGTGATCGCCGCCTCCTGCATGATCAAGATCGCGTCCATCCTGGCCTTCGGATTCGTAGGCATCGCGCTGGCCCGTCGGTGGGGTGCCACCCTTCCGGCGTTACGGCATGCGCCTCCCCGCGAGTACTGGCAGCGGTCCAGACGCAGTCTCGGAGCCTTGTCGGCGTCGGCCGCGTTCCTCGGCGTCATCCTGGTCGCGGTGATGGTGGCGATCTGTGTCGGCACCGGCCTCGGATTCGGATGGACCAAAACCCTTTCCACCGGTGATGTGGTGCGCTCGTGGATGTCCATGCCCACGTTCCTGTCGGTGACGACCGGACGGATCGGGGTCTTGCTCGGGCTGGGCGACCACACCCAGGCGATGCTCGATGTCGCGCGCCCGGCCGCCCAGGCGGTTGCTGCAGTCCTCGTCGTGCGCTGGCTCCTGGCGGCACTGGCCGGCCGATTGCACCCGGTCGGCGCACTGGGATTGGCGATGGGAACCGTCGTCCTTTTCTTCCCCTTCGTCCAGCCGTGGTACCTGCTGTGGGCCATCATCCCGCTCGCCGCATGGGCGACCGGGCGGTGGTTCCGGATCATCTCGGTGTCGATCTCGGCGATCATCTCCGTCGTGGTGTTGCCCACCGGGGCGGCACCCGCGGCTTCCAGCTGGCCGAGGCCATCGTCGCCGCGGTCCTGTTGGTGGCCGTTCTCACAGCCCTGTTCTTCGAAGAGATGCCCTGGCAGCGCCGGCGGCGCGCCAAAGTCGCCCAGGCGGCACCGGCCGCGGTCGACAACTGATCGCCGACGCCGCCGGTTTCGCCTCACCCGTGTACCGAGCCGGGCAAACGGGCGCTTACTCTTGGTGGTTGTGAGCAGCCCGTCGTCCGCCCCCGGTATCGCCGGCGTCGGAGTCGATGGACCCGCGCTGTCAGTCAAGGGACTCGTCAAACGCTTCGGTGATACCACTGCCGTGGGCGGCCTCGACCTCGAACTGCAGCGCGGCGAGATCCTGGCAATTCTCGGTCCGAATGGAGCGGGTAAGACCACCACCGTCGAGATCTGCGAGGGTTTTCAGGCCCCTGACGAGGGTGAGGTGAGTCTCCTCGGCCTGGACCCACTCGCCGACAACGACCAGGTGCGAAGCCGGATCGGTGTGATGCTCCAAGGTGGCGGAGCGTATCCGGGCGCCCGGGCCGGAGAGATGCTGCGCCTGTGCGCGTCGTACTCGGCGGACCCCATCGACACGGACTGGCTTCTGAAGAACCTCGGACTGGTCGACGCCCAGCGCACCTCCTACCGGCGACTGTCGGGTGGGCAGCAACAACGACTTGCCCTGGCCTGCGCGTTGGTGGGTCGTCCCGAAGTGGTGTTCCTCGACGAACCGACTGCCGGCATGGACGCCCACGCCCGGATCATGGTGTGGGAGCTGATCGATCGTCTGCGGGCCGACGGGGTCTCGGTGCTGATCACCACCCACCTGATGGATGAAGCCGAGGAGCTAGCCGACCAGGTGCTCATCATCGACCACGGTGTCGAGGTGGCCAAAGGCACGCCCGCCGAACTGACCAGCCGCGGCGCCGAGAACGAGCTGCGATTTCAAGCACCACGGGGACTGGACCTCACTCTGCTCAGAACTGTTCTGCCCGAAGAGTATTCGTGCACCGAGGTGACTCCCGGCGGTTACCTGGTGACCGGCCAGGTGACGCCGCAGGTGCTGGTCACCGTGACGTCGTGGTGCGCCAAGATCAATGTCCTCGCCACCGACCTGCGGGTCGAGACCAGGAGTCTGGAAGACGTGTTTCTCGAGCTGACCGGCCGGGGCATGCGCGGATGAGCACGCCGAATCGTTTCGCAGCCGGCACATTCAGCCCACGTCCGCGACCCGCCCCCATTCGTCAGATGATCGTGGCGCAGTCCCGGATCGAGCTGATGTTGCTGCTGCGCAACGGCGAGCAGCAACTCCTCACGATGTTCATCCCGATCACATTGCTGATCGGGTTATGTCTGCTGCCGATCGGTGACTTCGACGAATCTCGTACGGACACCTTCGTTCCCGCCATCATGACCGTGGCCGTGATGTCCACCGCATTCACCGGTCAGGCGATCGCGGTCGGATTCGACCGTCGGTACGGCGCACTGAAACGTCTGGGCGCCACGCCCCTCCCGCGATGGGGTGTCATAGTAGGCAAATCCGTCGCGGTGGCCATCGTGGTCAGCGGGCAGGCCGTCGTACTGGGTCTGATCGGTGCAGCACTGGGCTGGAGACCGTCGATCGGCGGGCTGTTGCTCGGCATCATCGCGATCGCGATCGGAACGCTGGCGTTCTCGGCGATGGGACTGCTGCTCGGAGGCACGCTCAAAGCCGAGGTGGTGCTGGCTCTGGCCAATCTGCTGTGGTTCGCGTTCATCGGCATCGGATCCATCGTGGTGATCGGGGACCGCGTTCCCGACGTCGTCGAATGGTTTGCGCGATGCACTCCGTCCGGAGCCCTCAGCGAGGCGCTACACCAGGCCACCGCGGGCTCTGTCGACGTGTTCGGACTCGCCGTCCTGGCGATCTGGGGCGCCGCGGCAGGCATCGCCGCCGTCCGGTATTTCCGCTTCACCTGATTGCCTCACCTGGACCCAGGTCACATTCGCCCTGCCCCTACCATCGAAGGCGTGTACCGCCTGTTTGTCCGGCTAGTCGACCGGCTCCCCCTCCCCTCGCTCCGCGTCCAGACCCTGCTGGCGTTGGCGGTGGTGCTCACCCAGGCGGGAATCGCGGTCACCGGATCGGTGGTTCGCGTGACGTCCTCAGGCTTGGGATGCCCGACGTGGCCCCAGTGCTTCCCGGGCAGCTTCACACCCACCGCGCACCCCGAGGTCGCCGCGATCCATCAGGCCGTCGAGTTCGGCAACCGGCTCCTGACGTTCGCGGTGGTGCTCACCGCCGCGTTGATCGTCATCGCGGTCACCAGGGCACGACGCAGGTACGAGGTTCGTGTGTACGCCTGGCTGATGCCGGCGTCCACCGTGGTCCAGGCCGTTGTCGGCGGCATCACCGTGCTCACCGGATTGCTGTGGTGGACGGTCGCCATCCACCTGCTGTTGTCGATGGCCATGGTGTGGCTGTCCGTACTCCTGCTCGAGAAGGTCCGCGAGCCAGACGACGTGCAAGCCGTCCCCGTGGTCCCGGCTGCCCTCCGGTGGCTCACCGTCCTGTCGGCTGTGGTGATGACCGGAGTTCTGATCGCCGGAACAATGGTGACCGGAGCCGGCCCGCACGCCGGTGACAAGAGCATCGACAAGCCGGTTCCCCGTCTGAAGATCGAGGTGACCACACTGGTCCACCTACACGCCGATCTCCTGATCGCCTACCTGTCGCTGCTCCTGGCGATCGGTTTCGCGCTGTTCGCCGTCGGCGCTCCGAGCAGGCTCAAACGCCGGCTCTATGTGGTGGTGGCCGTGGTCGCAGCACAGGCGGTCATCGGGATCACCCAATACCTCACCGACATCCCCGCGGCGCTGGTGGTCATGCACGTCGCTGGAGCAGGAGCCTGCGTTGCCGCAACAGCAGCTCTCTGGGTGGGAATGCGTCCCCGATCAACCGGGAATCCACTGACGGCATCGCCGGCCGAGCCACGAACGGCCGCAGCGGTCTGACGCCCCCTCCGGAAGGGGGCGGCTGCCGTGTCTAGGTGTTGGCCACCCAGCCCGCCATCTTGCGATAGTGCCCGGGACGGACATCGACCGCCGACGTGAGGTCGCGATCCCACTCGCCGATCTCGACCCCGTCGACCTGTTCCACGATCTGCTTTGCGGTCTCCATGTCCCGGACCACCTGATCGCCCAGGATTCCGCCCGCCCCGCCCACCAGCGTGATGCGGACGCCTGAGGCGCCGATCCCCTGCAGGACAGCGGTGGCCGAACCACCCTCGCGGGCCACGAACTTCGAAATAGCCGAGATGACACCCTTGTGGTCGCTCATGTGTCACAGCATATTGCGCACCGCGACAGGGCCGATCACCGGACACTCTGATGGGCTCGGTACAACTGGAGTCATGCATGCGATCCAGGTCAGTCAGCACGGTGGGCCCGAAGTGATGGATGTGGTCGAGACCGCAGACCCCGAACCCGGTCCTGGTGAGGTCCTGGTGCGCGTCGCGGCGATCGGCGTGAACTTCATCGACACGTACCAGCGGTCCGGCATGTATCCGATGACGCTGCCGTTCATCCCGGGCAGTGAAGGCGCCGGTGAGGTCGTGGCGGTCGGCCCCAATGTGGACTCGATATCGGTCGGCCAGCGGGTCGCGTGGTGCGATGCACCCTCGAGCTACGCCGAACTCGTTGTGGTGCCGGCAGCGCGCGCCGTGGCCGTACCCGACACCATCGCCGACGACGTCGCGGCGTCCGCTCTGCTGCAGGGGATCACTGCGCACTACCTGCTCGATGGTGCCGCCCACCCGCGCCCGGGCGACACCGTCCTCGTCCATGCCGGCGCAGGCGGCGTCGGCCTGGTGCTCACCCAGATGGCCAAGGCCAGAGGACTGCGGGTCATCACCACCGTGTCGAACGACGCGAAGGAGGACCTGTCCCGGCGGGCCGGGGCCGATGAGGTACTGCGATACGGGGACCACGTGGCCGAACAGGTACGCGACCTCACCGGTGGCGCAGGCGTGCCGATCGCCTACGACGGCGTGGGTGCCGACACGTTCGAGCAGAGCCTCGCCGCGACCGCAGTCCGGGGAATCGTTGTTCTCTTCGGAGCGGCCAGCGGACCGGTCCCACCCTTTGATCTGCAACGACTGAACGCCGCCGGGTCGTTGTCGGTCACCCGGCCGACCCTCAAGCACTTCATCTCCGACCCCGAAGAGTTGGCGTGGCGCGCCGGTGAGGTGATGAGCGGGATCGCCGACGGCACCGTCACCGTTCGGGTCGCGCACTCGTATCCACTGGCCGAGGCGAGGCAGGCGCACATCGATCTGGCCGCCCGCGCGACCACGGGGTCGGTTGTCCTGACGCCGCAGCCGAGCTGAAGCGCAGGCCGGTCATCCCTCGGGTGTGAACACCGGCGGATTCTGGGCCAGGTCGACGGTGCCGTACAGGTAGTCCGTGACGGTCTCCGTCTTGGTCTCGGCCGGTCGTGAACCCGACGCGGTCGTGCGGAAGGTCACCGACCACTCCATCTCGCCGTCCACCGACACTTCCTCGGGGTTGTCGTATCCCAGGCGGTAGTCGAGGGCAGGCAATTGCGCCGGCGCAGTCCATTTCGCCGAGCCCGGTTCGGCGTTGTAGGCGTACGTCCGCTGGCCGCAGTCCGGCTTGTCCGTTGCCGCGTCGACCTGCACGGACAGCGCGCACTCGTCGAGGTGCGCCTGAACTGCCGTGTTCACAGCGTTCTGTCCTTTGCCGCTGAGTTCAGCGGTCAGGTCCGGGAACGACCCGTAACTGGTCCCCGCCACCGGGAAGTCCTTTTCCTTGCCGTTCACGACCGCGAAGTTCTCGTCGGCACTGCCCCACTTCACGGGCCCGGGGAACACATACACCTTGGCCTCGCCGTCGACAGGAACACCGAAGGCGGTGAGCCCCGGGATGCCTCCGAGGCTGCTGATGTCCACTGCGACGACGCCCTCGTCCAGCCGCCAGGAATCCCCGGTCTTGTGCAGGACAAAACTCTCGTCGGCTTTACGGTCTCCGAATTGGTAGGTGGCCTGGACCGTGGCCATCTCGCCCATCTTCTGGACATCGACGATCGAGATGTCCGAGATCTTGGCGATCTCCTGCTGTTGTTTCAGGATGTCGTCGGTCAGCAGGAGTTCGGACGCGGGCGACTTGGACAGGTCCAGCGCCTTGGCTGCATCGCCGTCGGACAGCGCCGTGAGATACCCCTCCACCGCTGAGTCCGGATCACTGCTCGCGCCTCCCCGCCCAGCGCCACAATTAAAGCGACCACAACAGCCACAACGACGAGCACTGCGACCGCGACGAGACCGATGATCAGGGGCGTGCGGGATTTGCGGGGCTGGGGCGGGCCCCACTGTCCACCCGAGGCCGGGTAGGGCTGGTACGGGTTGTAGTTGGGATCATGCTGGCCGTAGAACTGGCCGCCCTGGCCGTTGTCCTGAGGCGGCTGCTGACCGTATTGCGATGGGCCGAACTGGGGCTGGCCGACCTGGGTCGGCTCCGAATAGGGCCGCCAGTCGTTGTTTCCGGGCCCCTGACCCTGCCCAGGCGGGTACGACATGTTTCCCCCAAATCACCTCGCACCGGCCAGTGGCCGGTGGTGCCCGTCAGAACAGGCTTGTCAGCGTCGGCAATCCGATCACCGAATCGATCGCCAGTCCGCAGAAGACTATCGCGAGATATTCGTTGGACTGCAAGAAGACCTTGAGCGGGGTGACTTCCTCGCCGCGCAGGGTGGCGCGGTAGAGCTTGTGGACCACGAAGATGAACCAGCCGCCTGCGGCGAGTGCCACGGCCGTGTAGATCCAGCCCGTGGCCAGGCACAACACCAGCGTGCTCAGCACCGTCGCCCAGGTGTAGAACAGCATCTGCCGGGTGACCTGGATCTCGGTGGCGATGACGGGGAGCATGGGCACACCCGCCGCCCGGTAGTCCTCCTTGTAGCGCATCGCGAGCGCCCAGGTGTGCGGTGGCGTCCAGAAGAAGATCACCATGAACAGCACAACGGGCTGCCAGCTCAGACTTCCGGTGACCGCAGCCCAGCCGACCAGGGTCGGCATGCAGCCGGCCGCTCCGCCCCACACCACGTTCTGCCACGTACGGCGCTTGAGCACCATCGTGTAGACGAAGACGTAGAACGCGATCGTCGCCATCACCAACAGGGCGCTGAGCAGGTTGGCCATCGTCGACAGCACCGCGAACGACGCCGCGCCCAGCACGATCCCGAAGATGAGTGCGCTTCTGGTGGACACCGCGTGGCGAGCGAGGGGCCGACGTTCGGTGCGCTTCATCTTCTGGTCGATGTCGGCGTCGACCACCATGTTGAGGGTGTTGGCGCTCGCCGCTCCGAGCCAGCCGCCCAGCAGGGTCCAGGCCATCAGGGCCAGGTCCACCCGACCACGATCGGCCAGCAGCATCACGGGGATGGTTGCCACGAGGAGCAACTCGATGACCCGTGGCTTGGTGAGGGCGAGATAGGCCAAGGCCGTTCCCGAGATCCTCCCGCGCATGCTGGTGGGGCGCTGCATGGGCGGAGCCTCACCACCACCTGACGCTGGGGAGGAGGCGAAACCGTGTCCGCTCACACGTTCCCCAATCCGCACTAGATCTCCTGACTCACTCATCTACTACAGGGAATGGTAGACGGCCGGTACCCCAGAACGGCAATCGAGGTCCGATCCGGCGCCTGACCTCGCCGGTCAGGCCCCGGAAGGTGAACCGCAGGATTATTCAGTCCCGTATCGCGCCATGGGACCGGGAGACGTCTAGGCTTGACGTGGGCTGTTCGCAGCCTGCCATGTACGGGAAGTCGAGCTTGGAGGAGTCCACACAATCGTGTCAGCAACAGATGAGATTCGCGCGCTAACACAGCCCTCACACCCTGCTGACTGGAGCGAGGTGGACACCAAAGCCGTTGACACAGTGCGCGTTCTGGCCGCAGACGCTGTTCAGAAATGCGGCAGTGGACACCCCGGAACAGCCATGAGCCTGGCGCCGCTGGCCTACACGCTGTTCCAGCGTGTGATGCGGCATGACCCCACGGATACGGACTGGATGGGCCGCGACCGCTTCATCCTGTCGTGCGGTCACTCGAGCCTGACGCTGTACATCCAGCTCTATCTAGGTGGATTCGGCCTCGAACTCGACGACCTGAAGGCGCTGCGCACCTACGAGTCCAAGACGCCCGGCCACCCCGAGTACCGCCACACGCGTGGCGTGGAGATGACCACCGGACCACTCGGTCAGGGACTGGCGTCGTCGGTCGGGATGGCGATGGCCGCCCGCTACGAGCGTGGTCTGTTCGACCCGGATGCACCGGTCGGCCAGAGCGCGTTCGACCACTACATCTACGTGATCGCGTCCGACGGCGACATCGAGGAGGGCGTCACCTCGGAGGCAAGCTCACTGGCAGGCACCCAACAGCTCGGCAACCTCATCGTGTTCTACGACAAGAACCACATCTCGATCGAGGACGACACCGACATCGCACTGTCCGAGGACGTCGCCGCGCGCTACGAGGCATACGGCTGGCACGTCCAGCACGTCGAGGGCGGCGAGAACGTGACCGCGATCGAGGAGGCCGTCGAAAAGGCGAAGGCTGTGATCGACAAACCGTCGATCATCGTGCTGCGCACCATCATCGGCTACCCCGCACCCAACAAGATGAACACCGGCAGCGCCCACGGCAGCGCGCTTGGCGATGATGAGGTCGCCGAGACCAAGAAACTCTTGGGGTTCGACCCCGACAAGACGTTCGAGGTCGCGGACGAGGTCATCGCACACACCCGGCAGCTGGTGGACCGCGGCGCCGAACGGCGCAAGGCCTGGGAGAAGTCGTTCGACGAGTGGGCCGAGGTGAACCCGGATCGCAAGGCTCTGCTCGACCGCCTCGTGGTCAACGGACTGCCGGACGGCTGGACCGACGCCCTCCCCAAGTGGGAGGTCGGCGACAAGGACGTGGCCACCCGATCAGCCTCGGGCAAGGTGCTCTCTGCGCTCGGACCCGTTCTGCCCGAACTGTGGGGTGGCTCTGCTGACCTCGCCGGCAGCAACAACACCACGATGGACGGAGCCGCATCCTTCGGCCCCAGCGGGATCAGCACCAAGAACTGGAGCGCGAACCCGTACGGGCGCACGCTGCACTTCGGCATCCGTGAGCACGCGATGGGCGCGATCCTGTCGGGCATCGTGCGGCACGGCCCCACTCGTGCATACGGCGGAACCTTCCTCCAGTTCGCCGACTACATGCGTCCGGCCGTGCGCCTGGCGGCACTGATGAAGACGGATCCGATCTACGTGTGGACCCACGACTCGATCGGACTCGGCGAAGACGGACCCACGCACCAGCCGATCGAGCATCTGGCGGCGCTTCGCGCGATTCCCGATCTCGACGTGGTGCGTCCCGGCGACGCCAACGAGACGGCGTACGCCTGGCAGGCCATCATGACCCGGCGGCACAATCCGGTCGGGCTGGCACTCACCCGGCAGAACATCCCGATCCTCGAGGGAACCTCGGCCGAGGGCGTGGCGAAGGGCGGATACGTCCTCGCGGACGCCGAAGGCGATCCTGAGGTCATCTTGATCGGCACCGGCTCCGAGGTGTACCTCGCTGTCGACGCGCAAAAGGCCCTGAAAGACAAGGGAATCAATGCCCGCGTGGTGTCGATGCCGTGCGTCGAGTGGTTCGACGAGCAGGACAGCAGCTACCGCGATTCGGTGCTGCCGCCCACGGTGAAGGCCCGAGTGGTGGTCGAAGCCGGCATCGCGATGCCGTGGTACCGCCTGGTCGGCGACGCCGGTGAGATCGTGTCCATCGAGCACTACGGCGCCTCGGCCGATTACAAGGTGCTCTACGAGAAGTTCGGTATCACCGCTGAGGCCGTCACCGCGGCCGCCGAGCGGTCGGTCGCGAAAACCAAATGAGATCTGCACAACAATTGAATTGGAGCGCAAAATGAGCGAACAGAACGCCAATCTTGCCGCACTGTCCCAGGCCGGGGTTTCGGTCTGGCTCGACGATCTCTCCCGCACCCGTATCCAGTCCGGCAACCTCGCCGAGCTGATCGCCACCAAGTCGGTGGTGGGTGTCACCACCAACCCGTCGATCTTCCAGGCGGCGTTGTCCAAGGGCGACGCCTATGACGACCAGGTCAACGAGTTGGCCGCACGAGGTGCCGATGTGGATGCCACCATCCGCACGGTCACCACGGACGACGTACGCAACGCGTGCGACGTTCTGGCCCCGCAGTACGAGGCGTCCAAGGGTGTCGACGGGCGGGTGTCGATCGAGGTCGATCCCCGCCTCGCCCACGATTCCGACCAGACTGTCGCCCAGGCAGTGGAACTGTGGAAGATCGTCGATCGCCCCAACCTGCTGATCAAGATCCCGGCGACCGAGGCGGGCATCCCGGCCATCACCAAGGTCATCGCCGAGGGCATCAGCGTGAACGTGACGCTGATCTTCTCGGTCGAACGCTACGAGCTGGTCATGGACGCCTACATCGAGGGTCTCGAGAAGGCGTCTGCCGCCGGCCACAACCTGTCCAAGATCCACTCGGTCGCGTCGTTCTTCGTCTCCCGGGTCGACACCGAGATCGACAAGCGACTCGATGCCATCGGCACCGACGAGGCCAAGGCACTCAAGGGCAAGGCCGGTCTGGCCAACGCGCGTCTCGCTTACGTTGCGTATCAGAAAGTGTTCGAGGATCAGCCGCGCTTTCGTGCACTGGCCGCGGCCGGCGCCAACGCCCAACGCCCGCTGTGGGCTTCGACGGGCGTGAAGGACCCGAGTCTGCCGGACACCCTCTACATCGGTGAGCTGGTGGCCCCGGGAACGGTGAACACCATGCCCGAGAAGACCATGGATGCCTTCGCCGACCACGGGAAGGTCAATCCGAACTCGATCATCGGGCAGGGTCCTGCGTCGCAAGAGGTGTTCGACGCGATCTCGGCGATCGGGATCGACCTCACCGACGTCTTTCTGACGCTGGAGAACGAGGGCGTGGAGAAGTTCGAGGTGGCGTGGGGGGAACTGCTCGACGCCACCGCAGAACAGTTGGCAGCCGGCTCGAAAGCCTGATCCGTTGGCCAAGGACGCAGCCGGGCAGTGGACGAATCCGCTGCGCGACGACCGTGACAAGCGTCTGCCCCGGATCGCCGGGCCCAGCAGTCTTGTCATCTTCGGCGTGACCGGCGATCTCGCGAAGCGCAAGTTGATGCCTGCGGTGTACGACCTCGCGAACCGGGGGCTTCTACCCCCCGGTTTCGCGCTGGTCGGCTTTGCCCGCCGGGACTGGGACCACGAGGATTTCTCGGAGGTGGTGCACGACGCAGTGCGTGCTCATTCCCGTACCCCGTTTCGCGAGGACGTCTGGGAACGGCTCAGCGAGGGCTTCCGGTTCGTCCAGGGCACATTCGACGACGACACGGCCTTCGAGAAGCTCCGGGACACCCTCGGTGAACTGGACGAGAAGCGAGGAACCGAGGGCAATCACGCCTTCTACCTGTCGATCCCGCCGGCGGCCTTCCCTGTGGTGTGCGAGCAGCTGTCGAAGTCGGGGCTCGCCGAACAGTCCGACGACCATTGGCGGCGTGTGGTCATCGAGAAGCCGTTCGGCCACGACCTGGAGAGTGCCAAAGAGCTGAACGCGGTGGTGAACACCGTTTTCCCCGAGCACTCGGTGTTCCGCATCGACCACTACCTCGGCAAAGAAACCGTGCAGAACATCCTGGCGCTGCGCTTTGCCAACCAGCTGTTCGATCCGGTGTGGAGCTCGCACTACGTGGACCACGTGCAGATCACGATGGCCGAGGACATCGGACTCGGAGGCCGGGCCGGCTACTACGACGGGATCGGCGCCGCCCGGGACGTGATCCAGAACCACCTGATCCAGCTGATGGCCCTGATCGCGATGGAAGAGCCCATCTCGTTCGAACCGCACGAGCTGCAGACCGAGAAGATCAAGGTCCTCTCGGCCACGCGCAACATCCTGCCGCTCGACGAGAACACCGCGCGCGGACAGTACGAAGCCGGCTGGCAGGGCAGCGAAGAGGTGCCGGGGCTCAAGGACGAGAAGGGCTTTGCCGCGGACTCGACCACCGAGACCTTCGCCGCCATCGCACTCGAGGTCGACAGCCGGCGGTGGGCAGGCGTGCCCTTCTACCTACGGACGGGAAAACGCCTGGGCCGCAGGGTCACCGAAATCGCCCTGGTGTTCAAGCGCGCCCCGCACCTGCCGTTCGATCAGACGATGACCGAAGAGCTCAGCCAGAACGCACTGGTGATCCGGGTACAGCCGGACGAGGGCATCACGTTACGTTTCGGCTCGAAGGTGCCGGGGTCGTCCATGGAGGTCCGAGACGTCAACATGGACTTCAGTTACGGGCAGGCGTTCACCGAGTCGTCCCCCGAGGCGTATGAGCGTTTGATCCTCGACGTCCTGCTCGGCGAGCCATCGCTGTTCCCGGTCAATGCCGAGGTCGAACTGTCCTGGAAGATCCTCGACCCGGTGCTCGAACACTGGGCGGCGAACGGAAAGCCCGACGGCTACGAATCGGGCACCTGGGGTCCGAAATCGGCCGAGGAGATGCTGGCCCGGCACGGACGGACCTGGCGACGTCCGTGATCGGTGTCGGGCAGATGGAGCAGCAGCGCTGCGAGGGCGACCAAGGAGTTGTAGTCATGCCGACGAAGGAGTTCCAGTCGTGATTGTCGAACTGCCCGATACCAGCACCACCGCGATCAGCAAGGAACTCATCAAGATCCGTGATGCCGGCGGTGCTTTCACGTCGGGCCGGGTGTTGACCCTGCTCGTCTGCTCGGACGAGGGCGAACCCACCGAAGGCGCGATCGACGCGGCCAACGAGGCCAGCCGCGAGCATCCTTGCCGGGTGATCGTGGTGTCGTGCGGCGACCGTCGGATGAAGTCGCGACTGGACGCACAGATCCGGGTCGGCGGCGACGCAGGCGCGTCGGAGGTGGTGGTGCTGCATCTCTACGGCGAATTGGCGAATCACGGTGAGAGCGTGGTCATCCCGTTCATGCTGCCGGACACGCCGGTGGTGACGTGGTGGCCGGGCCGGCCGCCCGAGAATCCTGCCGCCGATCCGATGGGGCAGCTCGGCAGGCGCCGGATCACCGACACCAACAAGGCTTCCGATGTGCCCACCGCTCTCGCCGAACGACTGAGAACGTACTCCCCCGGCGACTCGGACATCGCGTGGTCGCAGATCACCCCGTGGCGCGCCCTGCTCACCTCGGCGCTCGATCAACCGCCGCACAGTGCCGCGGTGTCGGCTGAGGTGGAAGGCCCCGCAGGATCTCCCGCGGTCGACCTGCTCGCCGGTTGGTTGCATGCCGTTCTGAAGGTGCCGGTGACCCGATCGGTCGGCAGCTTCAAGGTCACCCTCGAACGCGAGGCCGGACCGTTGGTGCTGTGCGTGGGTATGAGCAATCAGGCCATCATCTCCATTCCCGGTAAGCCCGACGGCAAGGTAGCCCTACCCGGACGTGACATCCGCGACTGCCTTGCAGAGGAACTGCGGCGCCTCGATCCGGACGAGATCTACCACCTCGCACTCCACGGCGTCGAGGGCCTGACCCGAGCGAAAGACAAGGTGCACGCATGAACGCCGATGCGCAGGTCATCCACTGTGCTGACAAGACCGCGCTGGTCGAGTCGGTGGCGGCGCGGTTCATCGCCACGGTCACCTCGGCGCAGGCGGCGCGCGGGAGTGCGTCGGTGGTGCTGACGGGCGGTAGCAATGGCATCGCATTGCTCGAGGCACTCGCGAAGGACTCCGGCGGCATCGACTGGTCCGCAGTGGACATCTACTGGGGTGACGAACGGTTCGTCACCGCCGACGACCCCGAACGGAACGCCGGGCAGGCTTACGACGCGCTACTGCATCACGTTCCGGTGCAACCGGATCGGGTGTTTGTCATGGCTGCGTCCGATGGCGAGTTCGGCGACGACATCGAAGCGGCAGCAGCCGACTATGCGGCAGCCTTGTCGTCGAAAGCCGGCGATGGCCATCTGGTGCCGGAGTTCGACGTCCACCTGGTCGGGATGGGCGGTGAGGGGCACATCAATTCGCTGTTCCCGCACACCGCCGCGACCGCTGAGACCGACGCGACCGTTGTCGCCGTCACCGATTCCCCCAAGCCGCCTCCGAAGCGGATCACACTGACGTTCCCGGCCGTGGCCAGGGCACGTGAGGTGTGGTTCCTCGTGTCCGGCGCCGAGAAGGCCGAGGCGGTCGCCGCCGGGGTCGGTGGGGCCGATCCTCTGGACTGGCCGTGTGCCGGTGCACACGGCACGGACGCAACCGTGTGGTTCGTCGATCCGGACGCGGCGTCCCAGCTCACCTGACGTGGGTCCGGGTACACCGGTAGTCGCGCACGGAGACGTCGGCACGTGGTGGCCGACCGAGTCGCAGCCCTAGCTCAGGGCGACCAGTTCGTGAAGGGTTGTCCCCGATCTCGTCACAGCGCCATCGGACGTGTGCACGGTGAGCTCGAAATCGGAGTAGAACCGAAAATATCCCGGGTGGCCGATGAGGCGATGAGCCAGCGGCCGCAGCGGGGCGCTACCCACGACCGGGATCCCCCGCACGATGTCCTCGGCGTGAATGACGTTGCGCACCTGCAGGGTCAGCTCCAATTCGCCGGGAACATGCAGGGTCACCGATGTCGGGTAGGTGCGGCCTGCGGCCTCGTCGAACGCCGGCGGTCCCTCGATCAGGTTCGTCTCCCCCGTGCTCAGGACCACCTCGTTGTCGCGCGCCAGCATGAGCGGGCTGATCACGTGGGAATCGAACCGCCGCTGCGTCATGACGGTGGCGTAGAGCAGCGAATAGTCCGCCGAGTACAGCCGGCCCCAGTGCCAGCGGTCGATGACCCTCTTCATGTCGCCGGTGCCCCAATTGTGGTCGGCGTACCCCTTGCCCAGGACGTCGAATACGTTGTCGCCGAGGCTGACCCGCCCCGTCACCGTCGCGCGTGGAGCACCGACCACCCAGCCGAACGACTCGGTGTCGGTGAAATGCGTCTCGCCGCTGCCAGGCATCCAGGGCCTCATCACGCTGTCGAAACGGAGATCCAGTTCGATTCCGCCGACCGCCGCGTGGACCAGATAACTCGGCAGAGGCGCCGAGACGGATTCGATGTGGGCCCGGTTGTCACCGATGGTCACATCCGCCCGGTCGGCGGTGAACGTTGCCTTCGATCGTGAATACCTCTTGGAGAACTGCTGCCGAGATCCATCGGGTGCATACAGCGTGATCTCCACCCAGGGACGCGCCCATGGCATGTCTTCCGGGCGGCGCTTGTTGAAGAACACCACGACCGAATACCCGTTGTCGAACGTGGCGTCGAAGTACCAGTGCTCGAAGGGCTTTCCGCGCGATGGGAGATGGACTCCGTTGTCGGACGGACGCACCACGGTGAGTTCACCGTCGCGACGGCCCGGACCGTTCCACGCCTCGACCACACTCAACGCCGCAACCCCCGACCGGTGTCGAACGTCGCTTCGCGACCTTCCATCTGCGCCGCGTGCCAGTTCTCACGGTGGCGCCGCATCAAACGTTCGTGGAACCGCGAGACCGGCGGACACACCCGGCGGGCGGTTTCGACCACCGTCACCAGAGGGAGGCGAACCACGATCCAGACGATCCCGGGCAAGGCGCTGGGCATGTCGTACCCGCGCCGCGTCCACGGCATCATGAACAGCGCCGAGTAGGCCGCGTAGATCCGGGCGTTGTACATCTCTCGAAGTCTACGTAGTCCGGAGTGTCCGTCCCGAGGCGCGAATGCCGCCGGGAACGATTCGATCAACTCGGCACCGTGTGGGCCGGAATCGTAACTGCGAGTGGCGTTTACCAACGCGAGCAGTCGAAGCGAATCAGCGATGGTCGAGGGGTACCACTGCGTTCGAACGCCCAGGAGGTGGCCGAGATAGCGCTGGTAGTGCAACAACACCCGGATCTCCCGGAGCGATGTCTGCACACCCACCATCCAGAGGGCCATCGCCGGGACCACGCTCCCACCGAGCAGCGTCAGCAACTGATACGACTGGCTGATCGGCACACCCCACCGCTCGGTGTCCCATTCGGGATGCTCGGCCACTGTTCGCCGGACCCACACGTGCATCACGCGAACCCGCATGGCTGTGGCACGGCCGGCCGATCCCGGCGTCAACAAGGCGTCGGGTTCGGACACGTCGATCCAGAAACGGGCCGTCTCGAGGAACCTACGCAGGGCGTTGTCCCCGGCGTACCCGCCCGCCAGCGACAGCGGGGTGGCCACAGCCGCTTCTGTGTACATCTCCAAGGTGATGCCGCCCGCCACACTGAACAGCGATGTGCCCCAGCGGCGCCAGATGGCCTCTCCTTCTGCGATCATCGCCGGGTCCACCCACTCGGGGACGGTCTCGAACTCCTCGAACAGCGCCTTCATCGCTGTCGGAGGATTGTCGATGGAATCGAGCCCCTCGGTCAGGGCCTTGTCGAGCAGGGCACGGGCAGCGGGCGCTCCGAGCTCGCCGTACACCTCGTCGACAAATCGTTCGGCCACCGGATCGCTGCGGAACATGTCTTCGGCGAATGTCCGGATCTGCTCTTCCGTGGGAAAGAGGTCGCGACCAGTTGTCTTGACAGCTACTCGACGGACGGTCCCGAGCCATCGGTTGTTCTGAGCCGCGCCGTACTTGACGGCCGTCGGGAAACCGGGGACGGGTACACGCTGGTCTGGCAGTGTCGCGGACACAGGTTCTCCTCGGGGGTAGAGCAAGAGTTGAGACTGTTTTGCGTAATCGTCTCACATCGTCCGGCTCATTTTCTGAATTCATGGACAAGCCGATGTCGAGAACCACCGAGCGACTCCGTCCCCGTAGTGAAACGGCCACAATGGGCCGTATCCACCAAGGAGAAGACGATGGCCAAGTACCTGTTGCTCAAGCACTACCGGGGTGGCCCGGCACCGCTGTTCGACACACCGATGGACCAGTGGAAGCCCGAGGAGG
Organism: Williamsia sp. DF01-3; assembly: GCF_023051145.1. NCBI lineage: Bacteria > Bacillati > Actinomycetota > Actinomycetes > Mycobacteriales > Nocardiaceae > Williamsia > Williamsia sp. DF01-3. Next base: position 3,013,438 of record NZ_JALKFS010000005.1, on the reverse strand, counting down.
TGTCCGCCCACATGCAGTTCATGGAAGATTTCGCGACCCGCCTGCAACGCAACGGCGAGTTCGTGGACAGCCAGGCGTTGTCGATGGAGCGAACGTTCGTGCGATACGACGGTGAGGGTCGCCCGCCGGTCACCGACGGCCCGTTCGCGGAGACCAAGGACCTGATCGCCGGCTGGATGGCGATCGATGTCGACAGCTACGAGCGTGCTCTCGAGCTCGCTGCCGAATTGTCTGCGGCGCCTGGAGCGGGCGGCGAACCTCTTCGCGAGTGGCTGGAGGTGCGCCCCTTCCTCACCGCACCCACGGCGATCACGGAGTGACACGCGGTGGATGAGGCTCTCTTACGGAACCTCACGCCTGCTGTGATCGGCGTCCTCGTACGTCGCGGAGTCGACTTCGCGACGGCCGAGGACGCCGTGCAGGACGCACTGGTGGAGGCGATGAAGCTGTGGCCGACTGATCCTCCACGGGATCCGAAAGGCTGGCTGATCACGGTCGCCTGGCGTAAGTTCCTCGACTCGGTGCGGTCGGAAAAGGCTCGGCGTGACCGTGAGGTCCGTGCGGAGAACGAGCCGCCGCCCGGCCCTGGCCAGGTTGCCGACGACACACTCCACCTGTACTTCCTCTGCGCCCACCCGTCTCTCACGCCGGCGTCGGCCGTCGCGCTGACCCTGCGGGCGATCGGCGGCCTGAGTACCCGGCAGATCGCGCAGGCCTATCTTGTCCCCGAGGCAACGATGGCCCAACGGATCAGCCGAGCCAAACGAACCGTGTCAGACGTCCGCTTCGACCGGCCCGGTGATCTCGCGACGGTGCTCCGGGTGCTCTATCTGGTGTTCAACGAGGGTTATTCCGGTGACATCGACCTGGCCGGTGAGGCCATTCGACTGACACGTCAGCTCGATGCGATGGTGCGGCAGGAGGAGGTCTCCGGCCTTCTCGCGCTCATGCTGCTCCATCACGCCCGGCGGCCGGCACGTACCGGCCCCGACGGTGGCCTGGTGCCGCTCGCCGATCAGGATCGGGGCCTCTGGAACACCAGCATGATCGCCGAGGGTGTCGAGGTGCTCCAGAACGCACTCGCCCGCGACAATCTCGGCGAGTTCCAGGCGCAGGCCGCGATCGCTGCCCTGCACGCCGACGCCCGATCGGCCTCGGAAACCGACTGGGTGCAGATCGTGGAGTGGTACGACGAACTGGTGCGACTCACCGACAGCCCGATCGTTCGGCTCAATCGCGCCGTGGCGGTCGGTGAAGCCGACGGCCCGCGAGCCGGGCTGGCCGCCCTCGCCGGGCTCGACACCGCACTGCCCCGGTATACGGCTGTCTGCGCCTACCTGCACGAACGCGACGGCGACATCAAGACCGCGGCGCGACTGTATGCCGACGCTGCCCGACTAGCGCCCAGCATGCCTGAACGTGACCACCTCACGCGCCAAGCGGCACGATTGAACGCGGGCCTGCGCAACTGACGGACGCCCGGTCACGGCGGCCCCAGCCCGCCAGGCGAGCCGTCAGCCGCTGTTGCGCAGAGCGGTTGCGAGACCGTTCATCGTGAGCTGGATGCCGCGGCGGACCAGCTCGGAGTCGTCCCCGCCGCGGTAACGCCGCAGAAGCTCCACCTGGAGGTGATTCAGCGGCTCGAGGTACGGAAAACGGTTGAAGACCGACCGTTTGAGCGCTGGGTTGTCGGCCAGGAGATCGTCCGTCTTGGTGATCTTGAAGTACATGGCCGTTGTGCGTTCATGCTCGGCAGATATCATCCCGAAGACCTTGACGCGCAGGTCCTCATCGGGGACGAGTCGCGAATAACGTTCGGCCAGACCGAGATCCGACTTGGCCATCACCTGCGCCATGTTCGACATCACCGTTCGGAAGAACGGCCAGCGCTCGTAGTAGTCCGACAACGTCTCCAACCGGCTGCTGTCGTCCCCCACCCACTGCTCGAACGCCGAACCCGTGCCGTACCAGCCGGGCAGCATCACGCGCGCCTGCGACCACGACAGGACCCACGGGATGGCACGGAGGTCTGAGATCTTCTCTGTTTGTTTGCGAGACGCCGGGCGGCTGCCGATGTTGAGTGACCCGATCTCCGACAGGGGTGTCGAATTCACGAAATACTCGACAAATCCCGGTGTCTCGTGGACCAGTTCGCTGTACGCCTGGCGTGCCAGAGCCGCGAGTTCATCGAGCACCGCGTACGCCGCTTCCGCCTCCTCTCCAAGCCCCTCGGTGTCCAGGAGCGACGACTCGATCGTCGCGGCCAGCAAAGTCTCGAGGTTCCGCCGGGCGACAACGGGTTCGGCGTACTTGGCCGCGATCACCTCACCCTGCTCGGTGATACGCAGCGACCCCTGGACGGCGCCCGGCGGCTGAGCGAGGATCGCGTCGTAACTCGGCCCACCCCCGCGGCCGACGGTACCGCCCCGGCCGTGGAAGAGCCGCAACCGGATTCCGGCCTTCTCGGCAGCTTCGACGAGGTCGAGTTCGGCACGATATAGCGCCCAGTTCGCGGCGAGATACCCTCCGTCCTTGTTGGAGTCCGAGTACCCGAGCATGATCTCCTGCATGCCCTCCTGCTGTTCCACCAACGCGCGGTACAGCGGAACATCCAGTGCCGCAAGAAGAGTGGCCGCACCCTGCTGTAGATCCTCGATGGTCTCGAAGAGTGGGACGACCCGGACGGTCGACGTCGGAGGAGTCTTCGCATCACCGGGGTCGAACAGGCCTGCTTCCTTGAGCAGCACGATCGCCTCGAACAGATCGCTGACCGATGTGCACATGCTGATGACGTAGTTCGGAACGGCCTGTGGACCGAAAGCGGCGACCGCAGAGGCGGCGGCTCGAACGATCGCCAGTTCCTTGTCGGCGAGCTCCGACAGTGTGGCGCCGGGTCCGACCAGCGGTCGACGGTTGCTCAGTTCCGCCGTCAACAACTCGACCCGCTCGTGCTCGGACAACGACGTGTAGTCGTGGTGGACCCCGGCCCACGCGAGCAGTTCGGCCACCACCTCCTCGTGCATGTCCGAGTTCTGCCGCATGTCCAAGCCGGAAAGGTGGAACCCGAACGCGCGCACGGCTTCGCGAAGAGTCAGCAGTCGGTCATCGGCGAGTTCGTCGTCGCCGTTCGCGCGCAGTGATGCATCGATGATGTCGAGGTCCGCCAGCAACTGCTCGGCATCGGCGTACGTCTCGGCACCGTCTTTGGGGAAGCCCCCGTCGTTGACGGCCACAAATCGATCGTCGAACAACGAACCGGCGGTTGCAGCCAATCGACGCCGAATGGCCCGCAATGCCTGGCGATAGGGTTCGTCGGCGTCGGGGGTGCCCCGCTCCACGCCACCGAGCGCGAACACCTCGTCGTCGACCTCGGTCAGCCGCGACGTCAGGCTCAATTCCTGTGCCAGGGTGGTCAATTCGGATAGATGATGCGCCACAGCGGTTTCCGCGGCACGCCGGGTGGCCATGCCCACGATCTCACCGGTGACAAATGGATTCCCGTCGCGGTCTCCACCGATCCATGAGCCCATCCGAAGAATTGGATCGCCGGCGATGCCCGCAGTTGGATAGTGCTCTTGGAGCCATGCCCGTAGCTCGGCATTGACCCGGGGAATGACCTCGAAGAATCCGGCATCGTAATACCGCAGACCCACCTCGATCTCATCCTGGATCTGGAGACGCTCTAGTCGGATCAACGCGGTTTCCCACAGCGTGAGGATCTGCCGGTTCAGCGCGGTGTGCACCTCGTCGCGCTCTGCGGGTGTCAATTCCGTACGCCCGGCGAAGCGCATCAGATCAGTGATGCGACGCTGCACCTCGAAGACCGTGCGACGTCGGGTCTCGGTGGGGTGGGCGGTGATCACGGGCACCACGGTCGCATCTGCCAACGCAGATCCCACCTGCTCGTCGGTCAGACCCGCGGCAGACAGCTTGGAATATGTGGCGGCGAGACTCGAGTCCTGCGGAGGATCGCCGGCGCGCACGTGGATGGCGCGGCGACGCTCGCGATGAATGTCTTCGGCGAGGTTGGCGAGCAAGGCGAAATGGCTGAACGCCCGGATGACCGAGATCGCGTCCTGGACGTCGATGTCGCGGAAGAGCTCTTCGAGTTCGGTGCGGTCGATTTCGTCGCGGCGGATCCGGAACGACTCGACACGCGCTTTCTCGACCAGTTCGAAGGTCGCTTCGCCTGCATGTTTGCGCACGATCTGCCCGAGGATCCCGCCGAGCAACCGGATGTCCTCGCGGAGTGGTTCGGTGAGCTCGCGGTCGGTACTGCCGGCTTCCGGACGGGGCACGATGGGGCGCTTGTCAGTCACCGGTCAAGTATCTCTGGCCGGTCCGTGCTCGCGCATCTCGGACATGGCCCGTGTCGGCCGAAGTTACGAGAGTTTGATGTCCAGACCGATGCCGAGGATGAAGATCAGCCAGATGACGCCGACGAACACGGTGAGGCGGTCGAGATTTCGCTCCACAACACTGGAGCCGGACAAACTTGACTGCACACCGCCGCCGAACAGCGACGAGAGTCCGCCGCCCTTTCCGCGGTGCAGCAGGACCAACACGATCAACAAGACGCTGGTGACCACCAGTCCGATGTCCAGGGCAAGCTTCACGTGTCGTTTCCTATCAAAGAGTTGTACTGACGGCCGATGTTCAACTGTACCGGCCGCGTCCCCCATCCCAGAATTGTGCCCTTCTGGCGAACAAACCCGCAGGCCAGCACCGCCAAAAGGGCACAAAATCGGTTGGTCAGGGCAGCGGTCCCCCGGCGGCGATCGCCGACAGGGTGGCGAACTCGTCGGACTTCAGCGACGCGCCACCCACCAGGGCACCGTCGACGTCGGTCTGTCCGACGATCTCGCCGACGTTCTTGGCGTTCACAGATCCGCCGTAGAGGATGCGTACAGAGTCGGCGACCTTGGCGTCGGCCAGTTCGGCGAGCGTGGTGCGTAGCGCCGCGCACACCTCCTGGGCGTCGGCGGCACTGGCAACGCGGCCGGTACCGATGGCCCAGACGGGTTCGTACGCGATGACAACCTTGCTGATCTCGTCGGCGGACAGGCCCGCAAGCGATCCCTTGAGCTGCGCGATGTTGTAGTCGACGTGGTCGCCTGCCTCGCGCACCTCGAGGCCTTCGCCGACACAGACGATGGGGGTCAGCTCGTACTTGAGCGCTGCCTTGGTCTTCGCGAGGACCACGTCGTCGGTCTCCGCGTGCATCGTGCGCCGCTCGGAATGCCCGACCACCACGAACGTGCACCCGAGCTTGGCCAGGAATGCGCCGCTGATCTCACCGGTGTACGCACCCGAATCATGCGCGGAGAGGTCCTGCGCGCCATAGGTCAACAGCAACTTGTCGCCGTCGACGACGGTCTGGACACTGCGGATGTCGGTGAACGGCGGGATCACCGTGACGTCGACCTTGTCGAAGTACTTGGCGGGCAACGCGAATGCGATCTTCTGCACCAGCCCGATGGCCTCGAGGTGATTGAGGTTCATCTTCCAGTTGCCCGCGATCAGCGGCTTACGATTGGCCATCTCAGTTCTCCAACACCTTCAGTCCGGGCAACTCTTTGCCTTCGAGATACTCCAGAGACGCACCGCCGCCGGTCGAGATGTGCGAGAACCCGTCCTCGGGGAGACCGAGGGTTCGGACCGCCGCCGCGCTGTCGCCGCCGCCGACCACGGAGAACGCTCCCCCGCTGGTGGCTTCGATGATGGCCTGGGCCAGGCCCTTGGTGCCGGCGGCGAACTTCTCGAACTCGAAGACGCCGGCCGGACCATTCCAGAACACGGTCTTGGCCTCGTGCAACACCGCTGCGAAGCGCTTGACCGACTCGGGACCGATGTCCAATCCCATCCAGCCGCCCGGGATCTCTTCTGCCGACACGGTTTGGGCCTCGGCGTCGGCCGCGAACTTGTCGGCCACGACCACGTCCACCGGCAGGTGGATGACGTCTCCGAACCGCTCGAGCAAGGACTTGCAGACCTCGATCTGGTCTTCCTGCAGCAACGACGAACCGACCGACAGCCCACGTGCGGCGAGGAAGGTGAACGCCATACCTCCGCCGATCACCAGGGTGTCGACCTTGGGCGCCAGGGCCTCGATGACGCCGATCTTGTCCGACACCTTGGAGCCGCCGAGCACCACGGCGTAAGGCCGGGCGGTGTCGGTGGTCAGCTTGGCCAGAACCTCGACCTCGGCTGCGACCAGGCCACCGGCGTAGTGCGGCAACAGCTTTGCCACGTCGTACACCGATGCCTGCTCACGGTGCACCACACCGAATCCGTCGGAGACGAACGCACCCTCATCGCCGGTCAACTCCACCAGCGCCTTGGCGAGCTTCTCGCGCTCGGCTGCGTCCTTGGAGGTCTCGCGCGGATCGAACCGCACATTTTCGACCAACAGCACGTCGCCGTCGGTCAGACCTTCCGAGCGAGCCAGCGCGTCCCCGCCGACCACGTCACCGGCGAGCTGGACGTTACGGCCCAGCTCGGTGCCGAGACGCTCGGCGACCGGCGCGAGGGAGAACGCCGGGTCGGGCACCCCCTTCGGACGGCCCAGGTGCGCGGTCACGATGACCTTGGCACCTGCGTCGGACAGAGCCTTGATGGTCGGCGCCGACGCAACAATGCGTCCGGCGTCGGTGATCTTGCCGCCGTCGAGAGGCACGTTGAGGTCGGAACGGACCAGCACGGTCCTTCCTTCCACTCCGGTCTCGAGCAAATCGGCGAGGGTGGGAACCGAGGTGGTCACGGGTACGTCGTCTCCTGGCGCTGGAAGGACCGGATTACAGTGACTTGCCGACCAGGCCGATGAGGTCGACGAGGCGGTTGGAGTAGCCCCACTCGTTGTCGTACCACGACACGATCTTGACCTGGTCCTCGATCACCTTGGTCAGCGGCGCGTCGAAGATGCTCGAGTGCGGATCGGTGACGATGTCGGAGGACACGATCGGGTCGGTGCTGTACTTCAGGATGCCCTTGAGGGGGCCCTCGGCGGCAGCCTTCATCGCGGCGTTGATCTCGTCGACGCTTGCCGACTTCTTGAGGTTCGCGGTGAGGTCGGTGACCGAGCCGGTCGGGATGGGCACGCGGAGTGCGTAGCCATCGAGCTTGCCGAGCAGCTGCGGGAGCACGAGCCCGATCGCCTTGGCGGCACCGGTGCCGGTCGGGACCACGTTCAGAGCGGCAGCGCGCGCACGACGGAGGTCACTGTGCGGTCCGTCCTGGAGGTTCTGATCTTGCGTGTAGGCGTGGATCGTGGTCATCAGACCCTTGACGATGCCGAATTCGTCGTCGAGGACCTTGGCGATGGGGCCGAGACAGTTGGTGGTGCACGAAGCGTTGGAGATGATGTTCTGGCTGCCGTCGTACTTGTCGTCGTTGACGCCCATCACGATGGTGATGTCCTCGCCCTTTGCAGGCGCGGAGATGATGACCTTCTTGGCGCCGGCGTCCAGGTGGCCCTTCGCCTTGGCAGCATCGGTGAAGATTCCGGTGGACTCGACGACGACGTCGACACCGAGGTCACCCCACGGCAGCGCCGACGGGCCTTCGCGCAGCGACAGCGCCTTGATCTTCTGATCGCCGACGACGATGGTGTCGTCACCTTCGAGCGAGACGTCCTGCGGCAGGCGGCCCAGGATGGAGTCGTACTTGAGCAGATGAGCCAGGCTCGCGTTGTCGGTGAGGTCGTTGACGGCGACGATCTCGACGTCGGTGGTGCCCAACGCCTTTTGTGCTTCCACGGCACGGAAGAAGTTGCGGCCGATCCGGCCGAATCCGTTGACGCCTACCCGAACGGTCACTGTGAGCTCCTTAGCTATGCGGTGTGCTGGGCCATTGTGTGGCTCCCGCCTCTGCGGCAGTGATCAGCCTAGTCGGCCCCGAACAGCCAGGCACGCCCGGTCCTGGCACCGGGTGTGGTGGGACGCCGAAGCGCCCGGCCCCGCTCGTCAGTCGTCGTCGAGCAGGTCAGCGGTGACCGCCGACTCGGTGTCGGGGATGCCTTCGGTCCGTGCCTTTTTGTCGGCCATCGACAGCAGACGCCGGATACGGCCCGCCACAGCGTCTTTCGTCATCGGCGGATCGGCGAGCTGGCCCAGCTCCTCCAGCGATGCCTGCCGGTGGGTGATCCGGAGCTGTCCCGCCGAGATCAGGTGGTCCGGCACCTGGTCGCCGAGAATTTCGAGCGCGCGCTCCACCCGGGCGGCAGCCGCAACAGCGGCGCGCGCCGACCGACGCAGATTGGCGTCGTCGAAGTTGGCCAGGCGGTTGGCGGTGGCACGCACCTCGCGGCGCATCCGCCGCTCCTCCCAGGTGAGCCGGGTGTCCTGCGCTCCCATCCGGGTCAGCAACGCGCCGATGGCCTCGCCGTCGCGGATCACCACGCGGTCGGCGCCGCGGACCTCACGGGCCTTGGCGGTGACACCGAGCCGCCGAGCTGCACCCACCAGGGCCAGCGCGGCCTCCGGCCCGGGGCAGCTGACCTCCAGGGCCGAGGAACGGCCGGGCTCGGTCAACGATCCGTGCGCGAGAAATGCTCCGCGCCAAGCAGCTTCGGCATCACCGACGGTGCCGCCGACCACCTGGGCCGGTAGGCCGCGCACGGGCCTGCCACGCATGTCCAGCAGGCCGGTCTGACGGGCCAGAGCCTCGCCATCCTTGGTGACGCGAACGATGTACCGGGCGCTCTTGCGGATGCCGCCGGCACTGAGGACGTGGAACTCGGAGTTGTACCCGTAGAGGTCGAAGATCGCCTGGCGCAGCCGCCGTGCGACGTTGCCGAGGTCGACCTCGGCCTCCACCACCACACGTCCCGCGACGATGTGGAGTCCGCCCGCGAAACGCAGCAGAGCCGAGACCTCGGCCTTCCGGCTGCTCACCTGCGTGACCGCCAGACGACTCAATTCGTCTTTGACCGCGGATGTCATCGCCACCGGACGCCGTCTCCCTCTGTGGTTGTTGGAACTATCGATCTGTAACTGGCGGCTTCACTATCGCACAGGCCGGCGATGAGAGCCGCCACGCGAGCGGGGTCGTGGGTGTGGGTGCCAGGGACTGCCAGTTCGCCGTCGTGCAACGTGGCACCGAACTTCGCGGCAGCTCGTTCCACGTGCTCGCGTTCGCGACCGAACGGCACCGACGCCGAGTCGACGACCACGTGGTCGACCCGGAAATCGTCGGCGTGGGCGAGCAGGACGTGCAGGTGGCGTTCAACCGAAAAACCGGCCGTCTCACCGGGTTCGGGGGCGAGGTTGACGATCAGGATCTTGCGGGCCGCCGTCCGTTTGAGGGCAGCGAGCTGCTCGGGCACCAACACATGCGGGATCACGCTCGAGAACCAGGACCCCGGGCCGAGGACCACCAGATCGGCTCCGTCGATGGCGTCGACGGCCTCCCGGCACGCCGGCGGCTGGTGCGGCAGCAACCGGACCCGGCGCACCTTGCCCGGCGTGGTCGCGACCGCGACCTGACCGCGGATCGAATGGCTGATCCGCGGGTCGGCTTCGAGCCCGGACACATCGGCTTCGATGTCGAGGGCGGTGGCCGACATCGGCAACACCCTGCCCTGCACACCGAACAATGTGGTGATCATCTCCAGCGCCTTGACCGCGTCACCGGTTACCTCGGTGAGCCCGGCGAGCAACAGATTTCCGATCGGATGGCCGGCCAGAGCTCCGCGTCCGCCGAAACGGTGCTGCAACAGTGCGGCCCACTCCTCGGGTGGCTGCGCACCGGGGACCCCGCCGACATTCCGACCCTCTGGATCGGTGGCAGCGAGCAAGGCGGCAATGGCCATCCGGAGGTCACCGGGCGGCAGGACGCCGAGTTCAGACCGCAGACGTCCGGACGACCCGCCGTCGTCGGCGACCGTCACCACGGCGGTCACGTCGCCGCTCAACCGGCGCATGGCGGTGAGGGTGGCGTACAGACCATGCCCCCCACCCAGCGCGACGATCGAGGGGTCTCGGCCGGTCATTCGCGGCCCAGATCCCGATGGGCCACCCGTACCGCAAAAGCGGCCGCGCCATCGGCCGGGCACGACAATCGGGCGGCGATGGCCTCGCTCATCGCGACGCTTCGGTGTTTTCCACCGGTGCACCCGATGGCAACCGTCATGTACCTCTTGCCCTCGCGCCGGTATCCCGCACCGACCAGTCTCAAGATCTGCTCGTATTTCTCCAGGAACTCATCGGCGCCCTCTTGACCCAACACGTAGTCCCGCACCGGCTCCTCGAGACCGTTGTGGTCGCGGAGCTCGGGCACCCAGTGTGGATTGGGCAGGAAACGAACGTCGGCCACCATGTCCGCGTCGATCGGCAGCCCGTATTTGAACCCGAACGACTCGACCACCACGCTCACGTCCGCGACCGACGCGTTCGCATATGCGCCCTCGATGATCACCCGCAACCTGGCCACCGACAGGTTCGAGGTGTCGATGACAAGATCCGCGCGTTCCTTCACCGCAGCCAGCATCGCCCGCTCGGTCGCGATGGCCGAGATCAGAGTGCCGTTGCCTTGCAGAGGATGTCGGCGACGTACCTGCTCGAACCTCTGTACCAGCACCTGGTCTGACGCCTCGATGAACACCACTTTGGGATCGACACCGGTCAGGGCCAGTTCGGAGCGCAAGGCATCGAGGGCCGAGGCGTAGGAGTCGATCTGGATACGCATCACGATGGCCATCCGGGAGATGGCGGAGTCGTCGCGGCGGGCCACGTCCACCATCGACCTGATCAAGGTGTGCGGGACGTTGTCGACCACGTACCAGCCGGCGTCTTCGAGCAGGTTCGCAACAGTGCTGCTGCCGGCACCGGACAGTCCGGTGACCAGCAACACCTCGGTCAGCCCTGGGGCGCCGGTTGTGGTGCCGGCCTGCGATTCACTCACCTGGCGGATCCTGTCTGTTCACTGCCCTGATTATGTTCGACAAGTGCCTCTTGCACCGCTCGAGCGGTGGTCTGGCCGATCCCGGGGACCTCGGAGATCTGTTCGATGGTGGCCTGCCGGAGATTGGCCACCGACCCGAAGTGCGCGACGAGAGCGGCACGCCGGGTTGCTCCCAACCCGGGCACGCCGTCGAGTGCCGAGGCGGTCATCCGTTTGCTGCGCTTGCTGCGATGGAAGCTGATCGCGAACCGGTGCGCCTCATCGCGTACGCGCTGCAGCAGGAAGAGGGCTTCGCTGGTCCGGGGGAAGATGACCGGATCGTCGTCGCCGGGCACCCATACCTCTTCGAGCCGTTTGGCCAGACCGATCACCGCGACATCGGTGATGTTCAACTCGTCCAGGACCGCCGCGGCCGCATGCACCTGTGGCGCGCCGCCGTCCACGACAAACAGATTCGGTGGGTAGGCGAACTTGCGCGGGCGCCCCGTCTTCGGGTCGATCGCCGCTTCCGGCGCCATGTCTCCCCCGTTCGGATCCACCTCGACGACGCCGTTGGCCGCGATGCCCCCGCCGATCGCCGCGGTTGTCACCGGAGCCGCGGCCGCGACATCGGCACGGTGGCGCAGGAAGCGTCGGCGCGTGACCTCGGCAATCGACGCGACATCGTCGGACCGGCCGTCCCCGGCGGCCTCACGGATCGCGTAGTGCCGATAGTCGGACTTGCGTGGCAGGCCGTCTTCGAACACCACCAACGATGCAACCACGTCCGTGCCCTGCACGTGCGAGATGTCGATACATTCGATTCGCAGCGGCGCGGTGTCGAGGCCGAGGGTGTCCTGGATCTCGGTGAGGGCAGCCGACCGGGTCGTCAGGTCGCCCGCACGCTTGAGCTTGTGCTGGTTGAGGGCGTCGGCGGCGTTGCGCGCCAGGGTCTCCATCAGCGCCCGTTTGTCACCGCGTTGGGGGATGCGCAGGTCCACATTGCTCCCCCGCAGGCTCGAGAGCCACTCACGGACTTCGTCGACGTTCGGGGGCAGCGTCTGGACCAGCACCTCCCGGGGTACCGGGTCGGCCTTCGCGTGGCCCTCCTCCACGTCGATCGAGTCGGCTTGATCGACCTGCTCGCCGTAGAACTGCGTGAGGAACTGTCCGACCTGTTCGGCCATCTGGTCGTCGCCGGACTTCTCCACGATCCACCCCCGCTGACCACGGACGCGGCCACCACGAACATGGAAGACCTGCACCGACACCTCGAGCTGGTCGCCGTCCATGGCCACGAGATCGGCATCGGTGCCGTCTCCGAGCACCACGGCCTGCCGTTCGAGTGCCCGCCGCAGGGCCCCGATGTCGTCGCGCAGCCGGGCTGCGCGCTCGAAGTCCAGCTCCGCCGAGGCGCGTTCCATCTGGCCCTGGAGGTTGTTGATCATGCGATCGGTGCGCCCGGCGAGGAAGTCGCAGAAGTCCTCGACGATGGTTCGGTGTTCTTCTGCGCTGACGCGCCCGATGCACGGGGCCGCGCACTTGTCGATGTAACCCAGCAGACAAGGTCGGTCGATCTGCTTGTGCCGCTTGAACACTCCCGAGGAACACGTGCGCGCAGGAAATACCCGGGTGAGCAGATCGAGCGTCTCGCGAATCGCCCAGGCATGCGAATAGGGTCCGAAGTAGCGGACCCCCTTGCGACGTGGTCCGCGGTAGACGAACAACCGTGGGTATTCCTCGGCCATCGTGACGGCGAGCATCGGGTAGCTCTTGTCGTCGCGGTAGCGGACGTTGAAACGCGGATCGAACTCTTTGATCCAGTTGTATTCGAGTTGCAGTGCCTCGACTTCGGTGGACACCACGGTCCACTCGACCGACGCCGCCGTGGTCACCATCTGGCGCGTACGGGGGTGCAGTGAGGACAGGTCCGCGAAGTACGAGGTCAGTCGCGAACGAAGACTTTTCGCCTTGCCCACGTAGATCACCCGATGGTGGATGTCCCGGGATTTGTACACACCGGGCTCGGTGGGAATGCTCCCCGGAGCCGGGCGGTACGTAGACGGGTCAGGCACGATTCCAGGCTAGTACCCCGCGCCGACAAGTCCGCACACGCGGCCGCCGCCCCCGGTGAGGACCCGCGTTACCCAGGTCAGCGTTCAGGGTCGCGGGTGTATCGGTCGCGCAGAGCTCGGAACTCGTTCATGGCCGCGATCGCCTTCTCGCCGTCGTTGGCCTGGATGGCCAGAACCGGGACGTGTTCGTCGTCCGGGAGCTCCAGGCGTGCCCAGTTCGCACTGTCCGGATACCAGACACCACGCACGATGCTCCAGTCGAAGATGCGCTCCTGCAACAGGTTCCGAACCGCGACGCCCTCGGCCCCGACTCTGATGCGGGCGCGGGTCATGGTCAGGAGCGACCCACCGATCACACAACCGATCAACGCCATGGCGACCTGGTCGGAGGTGCGGAAATACGCCCCCGTATCCGAGACCCGCAACAGCGCTGCGATCACGATGAAGGCGATGATGATGGCCGCGGCAGCAACGATCGCGTAGCGCGGTGACTTCCGCGGTTTGTACACCAGCTGCCAACGATCCTCGCCCTGGCTGCCGGACGTGTTCGTGGTCACGGTCGAACGCAGTCTCATCGGACCTCGGCCGGGTTGTCGTCTCGGGCGAGTGTCCGCAAGGTCAGCGCCGACGCGATCGCCGCGGTGGCAGCCTGGGCGCCCTTGTCCTCTTTCGACTCGGGAAGTCCGGCGCGGTCGAGTGCCTGCTGTTCGTCCAGCGTGGTCAGCACCCCGTTGCCGACGGGGGTCGATTCGTCGAGTGACACCCGGGTCAGACCTGCGGTGACCGCATCGCAGACGTATTCGAAGTGAGGCGTCTCGCCCTTGATGACCACTCCGAGGGCCACGACGGCATCATGGGTACGTGCCAGCGCCTGCACGATGACGGGCAATTCGATGGCACCGGCCACTCGGATCACCGTCGGGGCATCGATCCCGGCCTTGGCCGCGGCCGTGGTGGCGCCGCTCAGCAGCGATTCGCAGATGGTCGAATGCCATTGCGAGGCAACGATCGCCAAGCGCAGACTGCTCGCGTCACCGAGTTCGAGTTCGGGTTCTCCGGCGCCGCTCATGCGGGGTTGCCTCCACTCACGTTGAAGGGGTGGCCCGGGTCGTCTTCGAGTCCGACCAGGTCGTGACCCATCCGGTCACGCTTGGTCCGCAGGTACCGCAGGTTCTCGGCGTTGGGACGCACGGGCATCGGCACTCGTTCGGTGACGTGCAGGCCGTAACCGTCGAGGCCCACCCGCTTCGCCGGGTTGTTCGTCAGCAACCGCATCGACGACACACCCAGATCGACGAGAATCTGTGCCCCCAGACCGTAGTCGCGAGAGTCGGCAGGCAGACCCAGCTCGAGGTTGGCGTCGACCGTGTCCGACCCGGCATCCTGCAGCTGATAGGCCTGCAGCTTGTGCAGCAGACCGATGCCGCGACCCTCGTGGCCCCGCATGTAGAGGACGATCCCCCGGCCTTCGTCGGCCACCATCTCCAGGGCGGCGTCGAGCTGGGGACCGCAATCACAACGCAGCGACCCGAAGACATCGCCGGTCAGACATTCGGAGTGGACGCGTACCAGCACGTCGTTGCCCTCACCGTCTGCGCCGGCGATGTCGCCCAGTACCAGCGCGACGTGTTCGACATCGTCGTAGATGCTGGTGTAACCGACGGCCCGGAAAGTGCCGTGCGCCGTCGGGATCCTGGCATCGGCCACCCGCACCACATGCTTCTCATGGCGACGCCGCCAGGCGATCAGGTCGGCGATGGAGATCAGCGCGAGGTCGTGTTCGTCGGCGAACACGCGCAGTTCCGGGGTCTGGGCCATCGCGCCCTCGTCCTTCTGGCTGACGATCTCGCAGATCACCCCGGCAGGCGACAGATCGGCCATCCGAGCCAGATCGACCGCGGCCTCGGTGTGGCCGGGGCGACGCAGCACGCCGCCCTCCTTGGCGCGCAGGGGAACCACGTGACCGGGCCTGGTGAAGTCCCCCGCCGTGCTCGCCGGGTCGGCCAGCAGGCGCATGGTGGCGGCGCGGTCCGATGCGCTGATGCCTGTTCCGATTCCCTCGCGGGCATCAACCGTCACTGTGTAGGCGGTGCCGTGCTTGTCCTGGTTCATCGAGTACATCGGCGGAAGCCCGAGGCGGTCACAGTCGGCACCGTCGAGTGGCACACACAGGTAACCCGAGGTGTAGCGGACCATGAAGGCCACGAGTTCGGGGGTGGCCTTCTCGGCCGCGAAGATCAGATCGCCTTCGTTCTCCCGGTCCTCGTCGTCCACGACGACAACGGCTTTTCCGGCAGCGATGTCGGCGATGGCGCGCTCCACCGTGTCGAACCTGGTGGTCTGGCGCAGGTCGTCGACCTCGTCCGTTGGACTGTTCATCGCTGTACTCCGATCGCGGCTAGCCGTTCGACGTATTTGGCGATCACGTCGACCTCCAGGTTAACGACCACCCCCGGGACGGCCGCACCCAGCGTCGTCAGATCGAGAGTGGTTGGGATGAGCGAGATCTCGAACCAGTCGGGTCCGATGGCCGAAACGGTCAGTGACACGCCGTCGACGGTGATCGAGCCCTTTTCGACGATGTAGCGGGCAACCGCTGTCGTGGTGCCGATCCGCACGACGGTCCAGTTCTCGGCCTGGTTCACGGTCTGGACGGTGCCGACACCGTCGACGTGCCCCTGCACGATGTGTCCGCCGAAACGGCCACCGGCAGGCATCGCACGCTCGAGGTTGACGGGGCTGCCGGGACTGACGGTGGCCAGTGAACTGCGACTGAGGGTCTCGGCCATCACATCGACGGTGAACTCCCCGCCGGGCCGCAGTTCGACCACGGTCAGACAGACGCCGTTGACGGCGATCGAGTCACCGTGACCGGCATCGCTGGTGACCAGCGGCCCGCGAACGGTGAACCGCGCCGCGTCGGACAGGTCTTCACGCTCGACGATACTGCCGCGTTCTTCGACGATTCCGGTGAACATCGCCAACTCCTCACATCGCTGCTGCGATCTCAGGGCGGCGTCGCACGTGCCGATCCATCGGACCGGCCGTGGTGTTCTCTTTCATCCGGACTATCACCGTCGGCTCCGGAATCTCACCGGAATCTGCTGACCCCGCATCGGTTGATGCGGGCGCTCGCGGGCTCCGCGGACGAACTGTCGCCCACGATCACCGCCGGTGGGGAATTGCACCCCGCCCCGAGAACTTCCACTTACGAAGTTAGCACATCCATCGATCCCGCTGACCAGCGAGAAGACCATGAAATGGCCGGTCAGCGGGTTGCGGTCAGGGTGAGCAGAACGTCGTCACCGAGTGTCTCCACACGATCGGTCGAAAATCGCCTCGCCTGTTGCAGGGTGGTGACGGTGTTGTCCGTGATGGCCGCGAGTCCCCCGCCGATCACCAGGGGGGCGACATACGCCTGCACCCGGTCGACCAGACCCGCCGCGAAGAACGCACCGAGCAACCGTGATCCGCCCTCGATCTGCACATTGCTCAGCTCGGCCAGGGCCTCCACCACGGCTGCCGGTTCGTGCTCACGAACGCGGATGGTGCGCGCTCGACCGTCGAACACCTTTGCCTGTGGCGGGATGGCCGACGATCCGACGACAACTCGCAGCGGCTGGTGTTCCCGGAGTGAGCCGTCGGGGTACCTCGCGGTGAGGCTCGGGTCGTCGGCCAGTACTGTGCCCGTGCCGACGACGATCGCGTCGATCTGCGCACGTTCGTCGTGCACACGCTCACGTGCGGCCGGACCCGTGATCCACTGACTCGAGCCGTCGGGCGCAGCGACCCGTCCGTCGACGGATGCGGCGAACTTGGCGGTCACCATCGGACGGCCGTGCTCCTGACGGAACAACCATTCGCGCAGTGGGCCGGCGGCAACCGTGTCGGCGCACACGCCGCCGTGGACCTCGATCCCCGCAGCCTCGAGTCGCTGATGTCCTCCCGTGGCAACGGGGTTGGGGTCGGCGACCGCGTAATGAACGACTCTGATGCCGGCGGCGATCAGTGCCTCAGAACACGGTCCGGTTCGCCCGGTGTGATTGCACGGCTCGAGGGTCACCACCGCGGTCCCACCCGCAGCTCTGTCTCCTGCCTGCCCGAGAGCGACCACCTCGGCGTGCGGGCCCCCGGCCTCCCTGGTGTGTCCGACCCCGGCGACGTTTCCGTCCGCGTCCAAGATCACCGCGCCGACCGGCGGGTTCGGCGTGCTCAGTCCGCGCGCACCGATCGATTCACTCATCGCGCGGTGCATCGCCGCTGAGACAGGTCCGGTCACGGGAGTCGCGGCGCTCGTCACTGTCGAGCGCTGAGCGCCTGTGCGCGAAGCGATTCGACGGCTTGTGCGGGGTCATCGGCCCCGTAGACCGCCGACCCTGCAACAAAACAATCGACACCGGCCGCGGCCGCTTGTTCGATGGTGTCCGCGTTGATGCCCCCGTCGATCTCGACGAGCACCCGCAATTCTCCGGAGTCAACGAGCTTTCGGATCCGCCGGACCTTGTCGAGCACGTCAGGGATGAACGACTGTCCGCCGAAACCGGGTTCGACACTCATCACCAGCAACGTGTCGAACTCTTTGAGGATCTCGAGGTACGGGTCGAGGGACGTGCCGGGTTTGATACTCAGACCTGCCTTCGCTCCGGCGGCCCGGATGTCGCGCCCCACGGCCACGGGATCGTCGGTGGCCTCCGCGTGAAAGGTGACGTTGTGTGCCCCCGCCTCGGCATAACCCGGGGCCCACCGCTTCGGGTCCTCGATCATCAAGTGGCAGTCGATCGGTATGTCCGTGCTCTTGAGCAGGCTTTGCACCACCGGTAGGCCGAGAGTGAGGTTCGGGACGAAGTGACCGTCCATCACATCGACGTGTAGCCAATCGGCACCGGTGACCGCATCTGCTTCGGCTCCGAGCCTGGCGAAGTCGGCGGACAGGATGGACGGCGCGATCATCGGCTGATTCGACATGCAGTCATCCTAATGTCGGGTCGAGACCCAACCCAACGGACCGGTCCGGACTGCTGCACACGCGTTTTGGCGCGAAGTATCCGCCGATCAGTTCTTGCGGAGCGCCGCGAAGAACATGGCGTCGGTGCCGTGCAGGTGAGGCCAGAGCTGCACGTACGGCCCTCCGGTCAGATCGTCGACGGGTACCAGGTCACGGGTGTCCAGTGCGGTCACCGGCAACTCGGCGACCGCCCAATCCGCCACCTCGCGGGTTTCGGCCGGGTGTGGTGAGCACGTGGAGTAGACCACCACACCACCCGGCCGCAGCTGGTCCACCGCCGACGCCAGCAACTGCTTCTGCAGCGCGACGAGATCGGGAACGTCACCTGGGTTGCGTCGCCACCGGGCCTCTGGCCGGCGCCGGAGGGCACCGAGGCCGGTGCACGGGGCGTCCACCAGTACACGGTCGAAACCGGACTCCAGGCCTGGGTCACGCCCGTCGCCGACGATCACGTCGACGGGTAGCTCCCGGGTTGCCTTACGGATCAATTCGGCGCGGTGCGGGGCCTTCTCGACCGCGGTGACCCGTGCACCGTCTATGTCGGCAAGAGCGCCGAGCAAAGCCGCCTTGCCACCGGGACCGGCGCACAGATCAAGCCATCGACCGGCGTCGTCGCCGTCGAGTGGAGCGATCGCCAGCGCGCGGGCCACCAGTTGACTGCCTTCGTCCTGGACGCCGGCCAGACCTTCACGGATCGGTTCGATGTCGCCGGGATCGCCGCTGTCGAGGTACACGCAGTAGGGCGAGTAGCGACCCACGTCACCTCCGGTGACGGCGGCGAGTTCGTCGGCGGTGATCATGCCCGGCCGGGCGACCAGATGGGTCGACGGGCGCTCGTCGTCCGCAGCCAGCGCGGCCTGCAGAGCACCCGCCGAACCACCGAGCGCGTCGGCGAACACCTCGGCGATCCAGCGCGGATGAGCGTACTGAAATGCCAGATGACCGACGACGTCTTCACTGATCGACGGTGCGAGCGCGTCCACCCACAGCTCTTCGGTGCGCTGAGAGATCTTGCGTAGCACTGCATTTGCGAAACCCACAGGTCCGTGACCGGCGCGGGACCGGACGAGATCCACCGACGTCGAGACGGCGGCATGCGCGCCGATCCGCGTCCGCAACAGTTGGTATGCACCCAACCGCAGCACATCGAGGACCACCCCGTCGATCTCCTCGACAGGCCTTTTCGCGACGTCGGAGATAATCTGGTCGAGCAACCCCACCGCACGGCTGGTGCCGTAGGTCAGTTCGGTGGCCAGGGCAGCGTCGCGGCCGGTGATCTTGCGGTCCCGCAGCATCTTCGGCAGTACCAGGTTGGCGTAGGCGTCGCGCTCGCGCACAGCGGCCAGCACCTCCACGGCAGCCTGCCGGGCCGGATCTATCGGGGTGTGTTCCTGATCGTCAACGGGGCGGTTCATGTGAGTGCCTGTCCATCGGTGAGCCTGGCCCCGCGCGCCCAGTCGGGACCGGCCATAGCTTTTTGCCTTGCGGCTGAACGGAATCCAGTCGAATCGGCACCGTCTTGGTACCCACGTACAGGGCCTTCTTCGTCACGGCCAGCTCGCCCGGGGCCGGCGCCACATCAACAGGATCGGTGACCATCGACGAACGTAACACCTTGACCCGCAGATCATCCAGCGTGGTCCAGGCGCCCGGGTGGGGTGTCATCGCCCGGATGTGCCGATCGGTCAGGTGCGCCGGTAGGTCCCAGCGAATGCGTGCGTCGTCGATGGTGATCTTCGGAGCCGTGCTGATGCCATCTGCCGGTTGCGGTTTGGCCTCGAGGTAGCCGTCCTCGATGCCGTCGAGGGTGGTCACCAGCAAGTGCGCCCCCGTCTCGGACAGCCGACCCAGCAGGTCGCCGGCGGTGTCGGTGTCGCGGATCCGTTCGGTCACCACGCCGAAGACCGGGCCGGTGTCCAGGCCCGCTTCGAGCCGAAAAGTGCTCGCTCCGGTCATCTCGTCGCCCGCAGCGATCGCCGCCTGCACCGGCGCAGCGCCACGCCACGACGGTAACAACGAGAAATGCAGATTGACCCAGCCGTGGGTGGGAAGATCCAGCAGCTCCGGCGGTACCAGTCCGCCGTAGGCCACCACCGGGGCGCACTCGGGCGCCCACGCTCGTAGTTGCTCGACAGCCTCGGGATCTTTGAGCCGTCGCGGTGTGATCACGGGGATGGCGTGCTCGTCGGCGAGGGCAGCCACCGGTGACCGGGTGATCTTCCGTCCCCGGCCCGCTGCTGCATCGGGCCGACTGATCACGCCCACGACCTCATGCCGGGGCGACTCGATCAATGCTTTGAGAGACGCAACCGCGGGTTCGGGCGTGCCTGCGAACACCACCCGCATGTAGTACCCCAATCTCCGAGTTCTGTCCGCGTGTTCGCGGCCGACCAACAGCCTAGTCACCCAGAAGCCCTAGCCGATGGTGGGCGGATCCATCTGCACCCTGATCGGCTGTGAATCGTGTTGTGCATTCCGGCCGACCTGAGCTGCATGAAGCGCAGCAGCCAGTTCTCGACCTTGAGATCTCTTACAGCGCAGCAGTATTCGCTGCGGGTCGGAGATCTCGTCGCGATTGAGACCAGAGGGCAACCGCACGCCGGCGGGTAGCTCCACCGGACCGAGCACCTCACCACCCGGCGGGAGGTGGACGGTTTCGGCAAAGGCGACGATGGCCGGACCGGCGCCGTCGATCGAGGCCATCGTGACCGCAGGCGGGAAGCCGAGTTCGGTCCGCTGCGCCACCTCGTTCTCGGCGAAGCCGACGGGGTCCCAACGGATCACCGACTGCACCGGGCCGAGTCCCGCGTCGGCGACGATCACCACTGCTCCCCCACGCCCGTGGGGACGTACGAGCATGGCGGCGGACAGCCAGCGGCGAACCGCCTCTTCGCCGGCTCGCAGTTCGGTGCGGTCGAGCTGCGCCCACGTGTCCAGCAGGATGGCGGCGCCGTAACCGTCTTCGGCAACGGGCTCGGCGCCCGGGGTACTGACCACAACACGGGGACCGCTGCCGATGCTGTCGACGATCTTGTCTCCGCCCGAGGTCAGGACGGGAACCCCCGGGAATGCGCGGCCCAGTTCTTCGGCCGTCCGGCGAGCCCCCGTCGTCAGCGCCCTCACCTTCGTGAAACCGCATTCTGTGCAACGGAAGTCGGCATCGGGATGACCACACCACCTGCAGCTCAACAAACCCACCGAGTTGCTGTCGGGCCCGGCACCATCGGTCGGCACCGGCCCGTCTGCCTGCATCGGTCCGTGGCATCGACGGCAACGTACATGCGAACGGCACCGTTCACAGGCCAGCGACGGTAGATAACCGCGCCTGGGCACGCTGAAGAGCACGGGGGCGTCGGCGGCCACGGCGGCGCGGGCCGCATCGAACGCGACGGCCGGGATTCGGGCCGAGCGAGCAAGCGGATCACGGGCCACCCGGTTGTCCTCGTCGGAGAGGGCCGAGATGCGGGGGGATCGTTCACGGACCACCGAACGTGACGCGGTGAGGTCGTGAGCCCAGCCGGCATCGACGAGGGCCTGTGTCTCGGCCGTACGAGCGACACCACCGAGGACCAGTGCGCATTTGTCGCTGTGCGACCGCAGGACCGCCACTTCGCGGGTATGGGGATACGGCGCACGGGGATCGCACAGGCTGTCGTCCCCGTCGTCCCACACGCAGATCAGTCCGAGGTCGGGAATCGGCGTGAACACTGCGCTCCGGGTGCCGATCACCACCGAGGCCTGCCCGCGCAGTGCTCGCAACCACCGCCGATACCGTGCCGAAGGGCCCAATCCCGCGGACAACGACACCACCCGGTCACCCAAGATCGGCTCGCACGCTGCTTCGAGCCGTACCAGATCGCGCTGGTCGGGCACCACGATGATGGCGCTGCGGCCGGCGATCACCGTGTGGCATGCGAGCTCGGCCAGTCGCCGGGGCCAGTCCTCCCCGGGCACCGCCTGCCATGCCGCCCGCGCGGCTTTGCCATCAGCGACAGCAGCAAGGTACGACTCTGCATGCTCGTATGGTTTCCATCCGTCTACATCGACGGTCGGGGGCCTGGGGGTGCCTGGCGGGGCACCCACGGTCTGCTCGGTGCGCGCATGGCGGGGCGGGATGGCCAGCCGCAGAACATCTGTCATGGTGCCCGCGTACCGATCGGCGACCGCCCGCGCCAACGTGGCCAACTCCGGGGTCAGAACCGGTTCCGGCGACACCACCCTCTCGAGCCACCCGAGCTTGCCGGGATGGTCGCTGGCCTCGATGCGGTCGAGTATGTACCCGTCGACGAGACGGCCGGAAAAACGCACCCGCACCCGGACACCCGGCTGGGCGTCCAGGTGCTGGGCATCTTGTACCTGGTAATCGAACGGCCGGTCCAGATGGGCCAGCCCGAGCATCGGCAGAACACGCGCGACCGGCAGTTCAGGTGCGAGCTGCCGCTCTGGTTTCACGCGCCGGCAGCAGCCTTCAGCTTGTCGGCCCGGTCGGTGTGCTCCCACGGCAGATCGATGTCGGTGCGACCGAAATGTCCGTAGGCGGCGGTCGGGGCGTAGATCGGCCGAAGCAGGTCGAGGTCGCGGATGATCGCGCCCGGACGCAGGTCGAACACCTCGGAGATGGCCGACTGGATCTTGGCAGGGTCGACGGTCTCTGTGCCGAAGGTCTCGACGAACAGGCCCACGGGGGCAGCCTTGCCGATGGCGTAGGCGACCTGCACCTCGATACGACCGGCCAGACCTGCCGCGATTGCGTTCTTGGCGACCCAGCGCATGGCGTATGCAGCACTGCGGTCGACCTTCGACGGGTCCTTGCCCGAGAAGGCGCCGCCACCGTGACGGGCCATGCCGCCGTAGGTGTCGACGATGATCTTGCGCCCGGTGAGTCCGGCGTCGCCCATGGGCCCGCCGAGGACGAACTTGCCGGTCGGGTTGACCAGCAGACGGACATCATCGGTGTTGAGGAACGGCAGATCGAGATCGGCGAACACCGAATCCAACACCTTGCTGCGGATGTCGGGGGTGAGGAGGTTCTCGAGGTCGATGTCGGCGGCGTGCTGGGTGGAGACCACCACGGTGTCGAGGCGAACCGGCTTGTCACCGTTGTACTCGATGGTGACCTGGGTCTTACCGTCCGGCCGCAGGTACGGCAGCACACCTTCTTTACGTACCTCGGTGAGGCGTCGGGCGAGACGGTGAGCAAGTGCGATCGGAACCGGCATGTACTCGGGGGTCTCGTTGGTCGCGTATCCGAACATCAGGCCCTGGTCGCCGGCGCCCTGGCGAGCGATCTCGTCCTCGGTGATGCCTTCCACGCGCGACTCGTACGCGTTGTCGACACCCTGGGCGATCTCCGGGGACTGCGCGCCGATGGCGACGTTGACACCGCAGGAGTTGCCGTCGAATCCCTTGGCCGACGAGTCGTAGCCGATCTCCAGGACCTTCTCGCGCACGATCTTGGGGATGTCGGCGTACGCCGTCGTGTTCACCTCACCCGCCACATGAACCTGACCGGTGGTGACCAGGGTCTCCACCGCAACCCGGGCACGCGGATCCTCGGTCAGCAGGGCGTCGAGGATCGAGTCGCTGATCGCGTCACAGATCTTGTCGGGATGGCCCTCGGTGACGGACTCGCTGGTGAACAAACGGGTATCGGTCATGTTTTCCTCTCGGAGGCGGTGGTCCTGAAGAGTTCGGTACGGTGCGCGACTACCCGCGGACCTCAAATTACACACGTGGGTCGAGCTACGGACATCGACCTTCTGCGCCAACACCATCTGTGCGTACAGCGTTGATCGCGTCAAGTATTCGGGTCGCCATGAGTGTTTTGGACCCGAGTGGCAGGGCAGTTTCTTCGCCCCCTGCGGCCAGGATCCAACCGGTGTTGTGGTCCATGCCGAATGCCTTGCCCTCGCCCACCGCGTTGACGACCAAGAGGTCGCATCCTTTGCGGGCCAGTTTTGCCCGGCCGTGGTCGAGAACCCCGTGCTGGAGGTCGCCGGTTTCGGCAGCAAAGCCGACGATGGCCGTCGACCGTGGGACCGAGCCACTGCGGCGAGCGGCGACCAGACCGGCGAGAATGTCCGGATTGGTGGTCAATTCGATGGGCGCCGGTCCGCTGTCTGACTTCTTGATCTTGGCGTCGGAGACCTGAACGGGCCGGAAATCGGCGACGGCCGCGGCCATGATCACCACGTCGGTCTCGGGAGCTCGCTTTCCTATCTCATCGGCCAGCTGCGCTGCGGTGGCGATGCGGATGATCTCCACTCCCGCGGGATCAGGCAGGTTCGAGGTGGCACCGGCGACCATGGTCACCTGAGCCCCTCGCTGGGCAGCGGCACGGGCGAGGGCGTACCCCTGCTTCCCGGAGCTGCGATTACCGAGGTAGCGGACGGGATCGAGGGGTTCGCGCGTGCCGCCGGCACTGATCAGGAACTTGACCCCGGCGAGGTCGTACGGGAGGGCGTCGGGACGATCGAGCAGCAGCTCACCCAGCAGCGATATCTCCTGCGGATCGGGCAGACGTCCGGCCCCGGTGTCGACACCGGTCAAACGGCCCGATGCGGGAGTCATCACGGTGGCGCCGTGCTCCCGGAGGGTGCTCACATTCGCTTGCGTGGCCGGGTGCTCCCACATCTCCGTGTGCATCGCCGGGACGAACAGGACCGGGCACCGCGCGGTCAACAACGTCGACGTCAACAGATCGTCGGCGCGTCCACTCGCAGCGCGAGCCATCAGATCGGCGGTCGCCGGCGCGACCAACACCAGGTCCGCTTCCTGACCGAGACGGACGTGAGGCACGCGCGGCACATCAGCGAACACCTCGGTGCTGACGGGGTTACCGCTGAGCGCCTCGAATGTTGCCGCACCGACGAACTTCAACGCCGATTCGGTGGGGATGACACGCACGTGATGTCCGGCCTCGGTGAAATGACGCACCACCGAGCCGACCTTGTACGCGGCTATGCCGCCACCGACCCCGATGACGATGTTCTTACGCGTCGTACCGACGTTCTCGCCCACGAACTCTCGCCTCCGGACCGGGTTGGGGAAGCTACTCGCCTTCGGTGTGCTCGAGAAGGTCCGCGTGGATCTCGCGCATGGCGATGGAGAGAGGCTTCTCCTGGAGGCCCGGCTCGACGAGGGGGCCGACGTACTCGAGGATGCCGTCACCGAGCTGGTTGTAGTAGTCGTTGATCTGACGCGCACGCTTGGCGGCGTAGATGACCAGCGCATACTTCGAAGAAGCGCGTTCCAGCAGCTCGTCGATCGGCGGGTTCGTGATGCCCAGGGGTGTGTCGTACGCGGTTGCGTCGACCTCGCCGATGAACTCGTCTGGGGTGGTCAAGCTGCTCACATTGCTCCTACGAATTATTCAAATGGGATTCAACCAGCAAGGATACCAAGTGCTTGGCCACCGAGTCGACTTCGTCGTTCACCACGACGTGGTCGAACTCGTCGGCACTGTCCAATTCGGCCCTCGCGGTCTGCAGTCGCCGCTCGATCACCTCGTCGGATTCGGTCCCCCGGCCGCGTAGCCGGGACACCAGTTCTTCCCAACTCGGCGGCGCCAAGAAAACTGTCACAGCCTCTGGTACCGCTGCCCTGATGTTGCGGGCTCCGGCCAGATCGACCTCGACAAGCGTGGGCCTACCCTGCTCCATCGCCTCGAACACCGGCCGCGAGGGTGTGCCCGAACGTTGCAGTCCCCCGTGGATCTCGGCCCACTCCAGCAGTTCGCCGTCGGCGATCAACCGGTCGAACTCACCCGGGGTGACAAAGAAATAGTCGCGTCCATCCACCTCACCGGCGCGCGGGGCGCGGGTGGTTGCGGAGACGCTGAACATCAGGTCGGGCAGCAGTTCGCGCAGCCGCCGGACCACGCTGGACTTTCCGACAGCAGAAGGGCCGGCCAAAACGAGAAGCCGGCCCCTCTGTCGTTGTTCTGGGCTCACTGAGCAGCACTCAGGCAAAGTCGAACTTGGCCAACAGCGCCTTCTTCTGGCGATCACCCAGCCCGCGCAGACGGCGGGTAGGAGCGATCTCGAGCTCGGTCATGATTTCCTGCGCCTTGACCTTGCCCACCTTGGGCAACGCCTCGAGCAGTGCCGACACCTTCATCTTGCCCAGGATCTCGTCGTTCTCGGCATCCTTGAGAACCTGCTGGAGATCGGTGCCGCCTCGCTTCAGGCGCTCCTTGAGCTCGGCACGGGCCCGGCGAGCGGCAGCTGCCTTCTCCAATGCAGCGGCGCGCTGCTCATCGGTCAACTGGGGAAGGGCCACGGTTCCTCCGATTTCGTCTGTGTGATTCTCTGCCCCGCGCCGGTGGCGTCAGGGCGTCCGCCTCTGTGGGGAGGCAGCGAAAGCGACCGTACCCACGCACGTCGCCTTTTGCGACCCCCACCCCGGCATTCCCCCACTAAAACGGGTGTTGTAAGCCTTTCGAACGAGCTTCCCCGCCGCCGCGCATCAGTGGCAGTTAAATCTGTCTAGTATCTGATTGATAGGGCGAATGTTGTTGCCCGACAACGGTATTCGAGACAATCAACGAAAATGCGACACTGCATGACGTAGGTCACATCCGTGGTGCAGCTGTGACGGGTGTTCCGCACAGGGATTTTTCGAAGTTTTTTGTCGGTGCGCGCGTGTCGGAGGGCCGTGTGACCTGTGCGAATGCCCACCCGGCCGCATCGATGGCCTCGTGAACCGCGTTCAGCGCCTCGTGTTAGATGTGGATCGCACACACTGACAATTCTCAGCCGGGACGGGGTTTCATCATCGTGACCAACCAACAGACTCCGCGAGAGAGTCTGCTGCCCGATCGGCTCCGGAACCTCTACGCACTGACCCTCGGTGACGGCATCCGCGATGAGGTGTCGACCGAGAACGTCCTGCTGCACGACGAACCGCACCGTCGTCTGCGCCGGTTCGGGAACGCCGAGCAGCTCCGTGCCGCTCGCCGCGCCGGGCACCCGCCGGTGGTACTCGTTCCACCCATTGCCGCGCCCGCCAGCTGCTACGACCTCGACCCAGATCACTCGTTGGTCAAGCATCTGCTCCAGACCGGACGCATCCCGTACGTGCTCGACATCGGCGAGATCCGGAGAAGCGACCGGCACCTCGGTTTCGAGGACTTCTTCGACGACATCGTCCCGCAGGCGGTCACCCGCGCGCAGAGCGATTTCTACGCCGCGGATCAGGACGTCTCGAGCCGCACCGACGGCCCCGGTCTGGTGGACCTGGTCGCGTGGAGTCTCGGCGGAACGATCAGCCTGCTCACCGTTGCTGCCGATCCCGCCCTGCCCGTCCGATCGGTCACAGCCGTGGGCACTCCCCTGGACTACGCGCTGGTGCCCCCCTATCCCCTCGTACGGCAGTTGACCCGGCCGACCAAGGGTCTGGCGGTCACCGGCATCCTCCGGCTGCTCGGAGGCATACCCGCGCCTCTGGTGCAGATCGGCTACCGCGGCACGGCATGGCAACGCGAGCTGAAGAAGCCGGCCTTCATCCTGTCCAATCTCGGTAACACCGAGAAACTCGCACGGATGGAGATCGTCAATCGCTTCCAGCGCGAGTTCCCCGGCTACCCGGGCCGTCTGGCCGAACAGATGTGGGAGTGCTTCATCTATCGGGGTGAACTGGCGACGGGTGTGCTCGATCTCGGAGGGCGCCGCATCGATCTGACGAGCATCAAGATCCCGGTCCAGCTGTTCGGGAGCCACCGCGACGCCATCGTGCCGTGGGCAGCTGCCCGGCACGGTGTCGACCTGCTGGAGGAATCATCACAGGTGCACTTCGACACCGTCGAGACGAGTCATCTGGGACTGATCGCCGGACCCGAAGCAGTGTCCGGCACGTGGCCGCGCATCGACGACTTTCTGGAGTCGTTGTCGGTGGACTCTGCACCGGCCGACGACGCCAGGCCCCACCGCGACGACCAGGCCGAGGCGGTGGAGCAAGAGGTCTCGGGCTAAGCCTGGTCCCCGAACGCCGCCTCGATCTCGTCCCGGGTGCGGCGCGCGGCATCGCGCAGTGCGGTCACGTCGGGACCGTGGCGCAGCACCGATCGAGAGCTGGCCGGCAGCACCCACCGCTGATCGGCGTCGGCGAACACACCGGGTAGATCGCTCGCCGCAGCTCCTTGGGCACCAAGGCCCGGGGCCAGGATCGGCGCCCCGAGCTCCCCCAGCTGCAGGCCGTGGTGCCGGGTCGCACCGACCACCAGTCCGACGGTCGCGCGACCATCGGAGTTCTCTGCCGCAGCCGCATCGACGATGCTCTGGGCCACCGTCAGGCCACCGTCGCCCCGGGCCAGCTGGAGCGACTCCCCCTCAGGGTTGGAGGTGCGGGCCAGCGCGAACACGGCCCTTCCCTCCGAGCGCGCGAGTTCGATGGCGGGGCTCAGCGATCCGAAGCCGAGGTAAGGCGAGACGGTCAGGGCATCGGCGCACAGCGGTGATGCCGGCTCGAGCCAAGCCCGTGCGTACGCGGCCATCGTCGATCCGATGTCGCCGCGTTTCCCGTCGGCGATGACCAGCGCGCCACCGGCCTGACAACCGCTGATCACGGACTCCAGAGCCGCGAAACCTGCCGAACCGAACGTCTCGAAAAACGCCACCTGGGGCTTGATCACCGCGACGGACCCGGCAAAGGCCTCGACACAGATGTCACCGAACGCACGGACGCCCGCAGCGTCGACCGACAGGCCCCACGCCTCGAGCAGTTCCGGGTGGGGATCGATACCCGCGCACAACCGGCCGCGGTCGGTGACCGCCGCCCGGTAGCGGTCGGCAAACGATGTGTCGCCGACCGCACCCGATCTCGCGTCCACCTACGCGCCCAGCATCGTCCGGTGCCGCTTCTGCAGCGACTGCACACCCATGGCCCCGCCCAACGCGGCTTCGATGCCCTGGATCGCCGCGCTCGCGCCCTGCACCGTGGTGATACACGGGATGTTCACCGACACAGCGGCACTGCGGATCTCATAACCGTCGATACGCGGGCCGGAGTTGCCGTAGGGGGTGTTGATCACCATACCGATCTCCCCCGCCCGGATCCGCTCGACCACGCTGACCTCGCCCTCGGGCAGATCGCTGTCAGAGTGCTTGTACACCTGGGTGCACTTGATTCCGTTGCGCCGCAACACATGCGCGGTGCCCTCGGTGGCCAGGATGTCGAACCCCAGATCAGCGAGCCGCTTGACCGGGAACACCAGAGCGCGCTTGTCCTTGTTGGCGACGGACACGAACACCTTGCCTGACACGGGCAGTGAACCGTAGGCGGCCGTCTGCGATTTGGCGAAGGCACGGCCGAAGTCCGCGTCGATACCCATCACCTCACCGGTCGACTTCATCTCCGGGCTGAGCAGAGAGTCGACACCGGTGCCGTCGGCTCGGCGGAACCGGTTGAAGGGCAGAACGGCTTCCTTCACCGACACCGGCGAGGTGTCGGGCAGTTCGGAGCCGTCCCCTTCGGCAGGCAACATGCCGTTGGCACGGAGCTCGGCGATGGTGGCGCCCAGCATCACCCGCGCACAGGCCTTGGCCAACTGGACCGCGGTGGCCTTGGACACGAACGGGACCGTTCGGCTGGCCCGCGGATTGGCCTCGAGGACGTACAGGATGTCGTCCTTGAGCGCGTACTGGACGTTGAGCAGACCACGGACACCGATGCCCTTGGCCAGCGCCTCGGTGGACTTGCGGACGTTCTCCAGGTCCGAGCGGCCGAGTGTGATGGGCGGCAACGCACATGCGGAGTCACCCGAGTGGATGCCTGCCTCTTCGATGTGTTCCATGACCCCGCCGATGTAGCAGTCGGTGCCGTCGTAGAGCGCGTCGACGTCGATCTCGATCGCGTCCTCCAGGAACCGGTCGACGAGAACGGGGTGCTCGGGCGTGATCTCGGTGGCCCGGGAGATGTAACTGGCGAGGGAATCCTCGTCGTACACGATCTCCATACCCCGCCCGCCGAGCACATACGAGGGCCTCACCAGCACCGGGTACCCGATGTCACCGGCGATGGCCTTGGCCTGATCGAACGTGGTCGCCATGCCGTACTTCGCAGCGGGCAGACCCGCCTCGCTGAGCACGTTGCCGAACTCACCGCGATCCTCGGCGAGATCGATCGCCGCCGGGCTGGTGCCCACGATCGGAACACCCGCAGCTTCGAGCCGATGGGCCAGACCCAGCGGGGTCTGCCCGCCGAGCTGCACGATGACGCCCTTGACGGTGCCCGACTCCGACTCGGAGTGGAACACCTCCAGCACGTCTTCGAAGGTCAATGGCTCGAAGTACAACCGGTCGGCGGTGTCGTAGTCGGTGGACACGGTCTCTGGGTTGCAGTTGACCATGACCGTCTCGTAACCCGCCTCCGACAGCGTCATGGCGGCGTGCACACACGAGTAGTCGAACTCGATGCCTTGACCGATCCGGTTGGGGCCGGACCCGAGGATCAGCACCTTCGGCCGCTCGCGTTGTGGCGCGACTTCACTCTGTGCGGCGGGATCGAGCTCATAGGTCGAATAATGGTACGGCGTGACCGCCTCGAACTCGGCGGCACAGGTGTCGACCGTCTTGTAGACCGGACGCACGCCCAGCGAGTGCCGTAGGTCGCGGATCGCGGTCTCGTCGTCCACGTCGTCGCGCAGCGCGGCGATCTGCCGGTCGGACAGCCCGTTGCTCTTGGCCTCGCGGAGCAGGTTCTCGTCCAGGGTGTCCGCCTCGCGGACCCGTTGACCGAGTTGGTGGACGGCTTCGATCTCGGCGAGGAACCACGGATCGATGGCGGTCGACTCGAACAACTGCTCCACGGTCGCGCCCATGCCGAATGCCTGCATCAGGCCGTACAACCGACCGTCCTTGGGCGTGCGGAGCCGTTCGAGCAGTTCGGGGAGCAACGGAGCCGGTTCGTCGGTCTCGGGTTCGGTCCAGAACCCGGCGGCCTTGGTCTCCAGCGAACGCATCACCTTTCCGAGTGCCTCGGCGAACGATCGGCCCAGCGACATGGCCTCACCCACCGACTTCATCGTGGTGGTGAGGGTGTCGTCGGCGCCGGGGAACTTCTCGAACGCGAACCGCGGCGCCTTCACCACGACGTAGTCGAGGGTGGGTTCGAAGCACGCCGGGGTCTTCTTGGTGATGTCGTTGAGGATCTCGTCGAGGCTGTAGCCGACCGCGAGCTTGGCCGCGATCTTGGCGATCGGGAACCCGGTCGCCTTCGACGCGAGCGCCGACGACCGCGACACCCGGGGATTCATCTCGATGACCACCATCCGGCCGTCGGCGGGATCCATCGCGAACTGGATGTTGCAGCCGCCCGTGGCGACACCGACCTCACGGATGATCTCGATGGAGAGGTCGCGCATCTTCTGGTACTCACGGTCGGTCAACGTCATCGCCGGCGCCACCGTGACCGAGTCACCGGTGTGGACGCCGACGGGATCGACGTTCTCGATGGAGCAGACCACCACGACGTTGTCGCGGTTGTCACGCATCAGCTCGAGCTCGTATTCCTTCCAGCCCAAGATCGACTCCTCGATCAGGACGTTGGCGCTCGGCGACGCCGCCAGCCCACCCCCGGCGATCCGGTTGAGGTCGTCGGCGTCATAAGCCATCCCCGAACCGAGCCCACCCATGGTGAACGAGGGGCGAACCACCACCGGGTAACCGAGGTCGGCCACCGTATCGTGGACCTCTTCCATGGTGAAACACACTCGGGAACGGGCGCTTTCGCCGCCGACCTTGGCAACGATGTCCTTGAACTTCTGCCGGTCCTCGCCGCGCTGGATGGCCTCGAAGTCGGCGCCGATGAGCTCGATGTCGTACTTGGCGAGGATGCCCTGGTCATGCAGATCCACTGCGGTGTTGAGCGCGGTCTGCCCGCCCAGCGTCGCGAGCACGGCGTCGATGGGATATCCGGCGTCACGCTCGGCCTCGATCACCTTCTCCACGTAGGCGGCGGTGATGGGCTCGACGTAGGTCGCGTCGGCGAACTCCGGATCGGTCATGATCGTCGCGGGGTTGGAATTGACCAGGCTCACCCGCAGGCCTTCGGCCTTGAGGACCCGGCAGGCCTGTGTGCCCGAATAGTCGAACTCGGAGGCCTGACCGATGACGATCGGTCCGGATCCGATGACCAGGACGTGCTTGAGGTCGGTACGGCGGGGCATCAGGCACGCGCTCCTTGCAGCAGAGAGACGAACTTCTCGAAGAGGTACGCGGCGTCGTGGGGTCCTGCCGCGGCCTCGGGGTGATATTGGACGGAAAACGCTCGGCCGTCGATGAGTTCGATGCCTTCCACCGTGCCGTCGTTGGCGCAGGTGTGGCTGATCCGGGCGCGCCCGAAGTCGCTGTCGAACTCTTCGCCGGCCTCACCCTCCAGGGCGAACCCGTGATTCTGGGCGGTGATCGACACGGCTCCGGTCGTATGGTCGACCACCGGGATGTTGATTCCGCGGTGGCCGAACTTCATCTTGTAGGTGCCCCGGCCGAGTGCGCGGCCCAGGATCTGGTTCCCGAAGCAGATGCCGAACAGCGGGATCCCGTCACCGAGCACGCTGCGGGTGAAGTCCACCGGGTGGTCGGCGGTCGCGGGGTCCCCCGGTCCGTTGGACAGGAACACGCCGTCCGGTTTGATGTCGGCGATGGCGTCGTACGAGGTGCCCGCCGGCAGTACGTGCACCCGCACACCGTGCTGGGCGAACATGCGCGGGGTGTTGGTCTTGATCCCCAGGTCGAGCGCCGCCACCGTGAACCGGGTTTCGCCCTCGGGTTCGACGACGTACCCGTCGGTGGTCGACACCTCACCGGCCAGATCGGCACCGGACATCTCAGGCGCCTCGACCACCCGTCGGAGCAGTTCGTCGGACCCGGCGAGCGCATCGCCGGAGAAGATCCCGGCCCGCATCGACCCGTGGTCGCGCAGGGTGCGCACGACAGTACGGGTGTCGATGCCGGCGATGCCGACGATGCCCTGGTTGATCAACTCGTCTTCCAAGCTGCCCGTGGCGCGCCAACTCGACACTCGTCGGCTCGGGTTGCGCACGGCGTACCCACTCACCCAGATCTTGCCGGTATCGTCGTGGGTGGCACTGGGATCGTCCGCGCCGTAACGACTTTCGCCGTCCTCGGTGTTCCATCCGGTGTTGCCGATCTGCGGCGCGGTGGCCACCACGATCTGCCGGTGGTAGCTGGGGTCGGTGAGTGTCTCCTGATATCCGGTCATCGCCGTGCAGAAAACTGCTTCTCCGAGCGTCTGGCCGAGCGCTCCGAAGCTCGTCCCGACGTAACGTTCACCGTTCTCGAGTACCAGCACCGCGGTGGTGGCCGGTTGTTGCTGTGTCACTGCTTCTTCTTTCCGTCCTGCTCGAGAGGTTTGACCCATTCTGGGTAGATGGTCTTGTCGTCGGCGCGAATGCCCGAATCGATCTCGGTTCCCGACGGGAGGAGCCAGCGGATGACGAGGACGCCGTCCGCGGTCATCACCTTGCCTGCCAGGCCCCGTTCGGTGCGGATCGCGGTGATCTGGTCGTCCGGTATCCAGATCGGGTTGGCACCGGTGCGGTCGATGAGGATCCCGGTGTCGAAGCGGCTGATCTCCGCGACGGCACGGTCCCCGTAGTCACCGACGGCCACCCGGTCCTGCCAGCTGGGCGCGATGGTCGATCCGACATACAACCCGGTGTGCGGGCCCAGCCGGCGTGGTCCGAGAGTGGCTGGCACCTCGGGGAACGCACCGAGGAGCAACTCCTGTCGGCGGCCACGGCCTCGCCAGCCGAGCAGCATCAGGCCGACAATGCCGCCCCAGGCGAGAACGACGATCAGGATCACCACAACACCGGTCATCGGGGCGCCCGGACCTTGCCGCCGTGGTTGGTCACCTCACCGCGCAACACCGTCGCGACCACAACGCCGGGCAGGGTGAGACCGTCGAACGGCGAGTTCTCCGAGAGGCTGGCCAGCGCACCGGATTCCACTGTCCATTCCGTCTCCGGATCGACCAGGGCCAGGTTCGCCGGTTCGCCGACCGCGATCGGGCGGCCGTGGTCGGACAGCCCGGTGATCTCCGCGGGCCGTTCGCTCATCACCTTGGCGACCCCGCGCCAGTCGAGAAGACCGGGTTCGACCATCGTCTGCACGACAATCGAGAAGGCGGTCTGCAGTCCGAGCATGCCCGGCCTCGCGTTGGCGAACTCGCAGCACTTCTCCTGCGCGGCGTGGGGCGCGTGGTCCGTGGCCACACAGTCGATAATCCCGTCGGCGAGAGCCTGCCGCAGGGCCGCCTTGTCGCGACCCTCACGAAGGGGCGGATTGACCTTGTTGACGGGGTCGTAGGTCTCCAGGCGGCTGTCATCGAGGAGCAAATGATGGGGTGTGACCTCAGCGGTGATCGAAATGCCCTGTCCACGAGCCCATTTGAGCAGTTCAACCGTACCCTCGGTCGATGCGTGGCAGATGTGCACCCGTGCGCCTGCGTCGCGGGCGAGCAGCGCGTCGCGCGCGACGATCGACTCCTCGGCCGCCCGTGGCCAGCCGGTGAGCCCGAGCCTGGCCGCGACGGCACCTTCGTGCGCGATGGCCCCCTCGGTGAGCCGCGGTTCCTCGGCGTGCTGGGCGATGAGTACGCCGAGACCCTTCGCGTACTCGAGCGCACGGCGCATGATCAGTGGATCGAAGACACACTTGCCGTCGTCGCTGAACATCCGCACCCCGCCGACGCCGGCGGCCATCGCGCCCATCTCGGCGAGCTGGGTGCCCCCGAGCCCGACCGTGACGGCGCCCACCGGATGGACATCCACGAGGCCCACCTCCTGGCCGCGACGCCAGACGAAATCGGTGATGACGGCACTGTCGGCGACCGGGTCGGTGTTGGCCATAGCGAACACCGCGGTGTAGCCACCCAAAGCCGCAGCCGCCGAACCGGTCTCGATGGTCTCGGTGTCTTCCCGGCCGGGTTCACGAAGGTGGGTGTGCATGTCGACGAAACCGGGCAGCAGCACAGCACCCGCTCCGTCGAGCACATCGGCCGCCGCATCAGGGTCGATCGAGGCGCCGATCTCGACGATCTCGCCGCCGTCGATCAGAATGTCCACGGCGTCGTCGCCGTATGGCCGCACATTGCGGATCAGGAGCTGCGCACTCATGCCACGCCGTCGCTCTCGGTTCCGACCAGCAACGTGAACAGCACCGCCATCCGCATATGCACTCCGTTCGAGACCTGTTGCAGCACAGTTGCTTTGGGTGAATCCGCCACAGAGAACCCGATCTCCATGCCACGCAGCATCGGGCCCGGGTGCAGCACCACGGCGTGGTCGGCGAGCAACGCCGACCGACGGTCGCTGAGCCCGTATCGAATGGAGTACTCACGCGCAGACGGGAAGAAACCACCGTTCATCCGCTCGGCCTGAACGCGCAGCAGCATGACCGCGTCGACGGCGGCGAGTTCGGCATCGAGACTGTGTGACACCTCGACGGGCCACGCCTCGACACCCACGGGCAGCAGCGTGGGCGGAGCGACGAGAACCACCTGCGCCCCGAGCATGGCCAGGAGGTGCGCGTTGGACCGGGCCACCCGCGAGTGCAGCACGTCGCCGACGATCGCGATCCTGCGGCCCTCGAGCGAGCCGAGCCGCTGCCGCAGCGTCAACGCATCGAGCAATGCCTGGGTCGGGTGTTCGTGGGTTCCGTCACCGGCGTTGATCACCGATGGTCCGGTGCCCTCTTCCCAGGTCCACTGCGCGATCTGATGAGCTGCACCCGATGCGGGATGTCGGACGATCAACGCGTCCGCCCCGGCTGCGCGAAGGGTCTTGGCCGTGTCGCGCAACGACTCCCCCTTGTTCGCCGAGGAGCTCGAGGCGCTGACGTTGATCACGTCGGCGCTCATCCACTTGCCCGCAACCTCGAAGGACACGCGGGTGCGGGTGGAGTTCTCGTAGAACACGGTCATGATGGTCCGGCCGCGCAACGTCGGTAGCTTCTTGATCTCGCGGCCCACCAGGGCCTGCTCGAACCGTTCGGCCTCGTCGAGGAGTTCGGTGGCCGACTCGCGGGTCAGGTCGGACACCGACAGCAGATGCCGCATCAGATGTTCCCGGTTCGCAGGATCACGCGGTCCACACCGTCGTGTTCGCGTAGATGCACCTGCACGTCTTCGGTACGGGCGGTCGGGATGTTCTTGCCCACGTAGTCCGCGCGCAGGGGCAGCTCCCGATGCCCGCGGTCGACGAGCACGGCCAGTTGCACCGCGGCAGGTCGGCCCAGATCGCGCAGGGCATCGAGCGCGGCGCGCACCGTACGACCCGAGTAGAGGACGTCGTCCACGAGGACAACCAGTGCACCGTCGACGCCGCCGGCCGGAACCGCGGTCGGTTCCAGGGCACGGTGCGGTTTCGCACGCAGATCGTCGCGGTACAGCGTGATGTCGAGGTACCCGACCGGCACGTGGACGCCGGCGAACTCGGCGATGTTCTCAGCGAGCCGGCGGGCGAGAAAGATACCGCGGGTGGGAATTCCGATGATGACCACTCGAGGCGCATCGGCGTCGTCCAATGCGGTCTTCTCGATGATCTGATGCGCTATGCGCGCTATGGTCCGTCCGACATCGGCGTCGTCGAGTAGCTCGCGACCCGTGTCGGTACCGTCGCCCTCGGGAGTCGGCACAGTAATCGGGACCTCCTTCTCCGCCTCTCTGGACGGATCGTTAAAGGATGTCGGTCACTGCCGTGGACACCGACATCACAATGCCTTCGTCCGGAACAGTTCGTGCATCAGGTTATCAGGCCGGGACCGCCGCACCGCGACGGCACCGGCCGGGGTCTCACGCGTCCTCGGACGGTGACTGCTGCCCCAGCGACGCACGTACCTGCGGCGCGAGGAGCACGATGCGGCCGAGCACACCGTTGACGAATCCGGGGGAATCGTCGGTCGATAGTTCCTTGGCCAATTCGACGGCTTCGTCGACGACAACGGCGGTCGGGACGTCGGTGGTGTTGAACAACTCCCAGGTGGCGAGCCGCAGGATCGCGCGATCCACGGCGGGAAGCCTCGGAAGCGTCCACTCACGCAGATGCGACTCGATCACCGAGTCGATCTGGCGGGCATCACCCGCGACACCCTCGATGATCTGAGCGGTGTAGTCGTGGATCTTGCCCACACTGTCGTCGCCGAGCGCGATCTCACGCCGCTGAGCGATCAGCTCGATCGGGGACTCGTTCTTGACCTCGGCCTCGAAGAGCAGGTCGACCGCACGTTTGCGGGCCTTGTGGCGGGTGCCGGATTTCTTGACCAATGTCACGAGTTGACGCGGCCGAGGTAGCTGCCGTCGCGCGAATCGACCTTCAGCTTGTCGCCTGTGTTGATGAACAACGGCACCTGGATCTCGGCACCGGTCTCCAGGGTCGCGGGCTTGGTGCCACCGGTGGAACGGTCGCCCTGGACGCCGGGATCGGTCTGGGACACCAGGAGTTCGACGGTGACCGGGAGCTCGATGTACAGCGGCACGCCTTCGTGCGTGGCCACCTGCACGGTCATGTTCTCGAGCATGAACTTGGCTCCGTCGCCCACGGTCTCCGGGCTGACGTTCAGCTGCTCGAAGGTCTGCCCGTCCATGAACACGTAGTCGCTGCCGTCGTTGTACAGGTACGTCATGTCGCGGCGGTCGACCGTCGCCGTCTCCACCTTGACCCCGGCGTTGAACGTCTTGTCGACGGTCTTCCCCGAGAGCACGTTCTTGATCTTGGTCCGCACGAAGGCAGGGCCCTTACCGGGCTTGACATGCTGGAACTCGAGGATCTGCCAGAGCTGACCCTCCATGTTGAGCACCAAGCCGTTTTTGAAATCCGAAGTGTTGGCCACGTCTGTTCTTCCTCTCACCCGCCCCGGGCATCTTGTTGCGCGACGTCCTGCTCGCGCCGGGGCGCACGGTCAGATGACGGTGAATGTCTTGTCGGTGGTGGTGAGCAGATCGGGTTCGCCGTCGCGGATCACGAGGGTGTCCTCGATCCGAACGCCACCTCGGCCCGGCAGATAGACGCCGGGTTCTACGGTCACCGCTGCACCGCAAGGTAGTGTACCCGTGCTCAGCTTCCCGATGGACGGCGCTTCGTGTATCTGCAGACCGACGCCGTGTCCGAGACCGTGCACATACTGCTCACCGAACCCCGCCGCGTCGATGATCGATCGGGCTGCCGCATCCACCTCGCCGGCGTCGACGCCAGGTGCCAGCGCCTCCCGACCAGCCTGCTGTGCCTGGGCCACCAGGTCATAGATCTCCCGTTGCCAGGACTCGGCCTTCTCCAAGACGTACGTGCGGGTCATGTCGGAGTGGTAACCACCGACCACCGCACCGAAGTCGATCTTGAGCAGGTCGCCCGCGCCGAGCACGGCATCGGTCGGCCGGTGGTGAGGCACGGCGGAATTCGCCCCGGTCGCCACGATCGTCTCGAACGACACGGCCTCGGCACCGCGCTCGAACATCGCCCATTCGAGTGCCCTTGCGACCTGACGTTCGGTTTTGCCCGGAACCACGAGGCCGTCACCGAGGATGTCGGCGAGGGCCAGGTCGGCCGTCTGGCAGGCGGTCCGGATCTGTTCGATCTCGTCGTCGTCCTTGACCATCCTGAGGTCCTCGACCAGCGCCCCCACCGGCTTCAGTGTCTCGGCGCCGGTGAGGATCGGCAGCAGTCGCTGATGTGTTTCGACGGTCACCACGTGTTTCTCGAACCCGATCCGGGCGCCGGACCCCACCAGGTACTCGGTGAGCGCGGAAGGGCAATCGCGGGCGATGATCGCGGTGAGGTCCGGGGCCTGTTCGGCGACTTGGGTGAGATACCGCCCGTCGGTACTGATCCGGTCATCACCGGATGCAGTCACCACAAGAGCGGCATTGGACCCGGTGAATCCGGACAGATAACGAACATTTACCAGGTCCGTGACAAGAATCGCATCGACGCCGGCCGCACTGAGTCCCGCTCGAAGGCGGTCCCGCCGCCCTGCGTGGGCCGCGTTCGCGGGATCTGCGGCCACTCGACTGATGGGGGCGGCGGTCTGCGCCGAGGTGTCGGATGTAGCGCTCATGGCGTACAGGCTAGTGCGACTTCGCCCCCCGGGGATGGTCAATGCATCCCCGCGTCCGGCGACGCCGACATCCGAAAACGTCGGTTTTGTGGGCCCTGCCACAAAAAGACGTGGCGCATCGGTACGCTGCTCACATGATTGCGTGGTTGCTTCGTGGCTTGGTGATGTCGGCGGTGCACATCGGTGCCCGGGTTCTGCTTGCTTTGGCGATCGTGCAATGGCCACTGGAAGCCACCTATTGGAAGACCATCGCCATCGCGTCCGTGGTCCTCGTGGCACTCATCTGGGGCGGAATCGACGGCCTGATCGACGGCCGTGCGCACGCCGACCCTGACGACTACGACGACCTGACCATGCGCTGGCTCAAGGCCGGCCTGCTCGCGGGGCTGATTGCCGCGATCGTCGGCTGGGTTCTCGGCAACTGGGTGTTGGCCGGAATGGGCCAGAACTCGCTGGCAATCGAGATTTTCGCAGGCGGCGCGTTCACCACGCTTCTGATCTTCGTGCCCGCGCTTGTCGGCGCCGCGCTGGGTCGGTACCTCACGCGTCGTCAGCATCGCAAGAACGAGGCGAACCGCGAACGTCAGGACGATAACCGCCGCGACCAGCGATACGCGGATGACGACGATTCCGCATACCAGCGCACCCAGCCAGTCGGCCTGAACAAGTAACCGGTCCAGCGGGTACCCGGCGTGGCCGAGCGGCCCGCCGTCAGGGCCGGCCGGTCGATCGGTCGCCTAGATGAAGATCGCCCCGCCGGACGGTTCATCTTTGGCGACGGTCGAGTACGCGGCCGCGAGCAGTGCGGGGTCGGGCGCTTCCAGACGGCCCGGTTTCGCCAGACCGTCGAGCACCACGAAACGTAGCATTCCGGACCGGTTCTTCTTGTCCCCCGCCATGCCTTCGAGCAGATCGGGAAGCGCGTCCGGGTCGTAGGCGACCGGCAGTCCGACACTTTCCAGAACCGCCTTGTGCCGGTCTGCGGTCGCGTCGTCGAGCCGTCCGGCCAGTCGGCCGAGTTCCGCAGCGAAGACGAGTCCGACCGACACCGCGGCACCGTGGCGCCAGCGGTACCGCTCCCGGCGTTCGATGGCGTGTCCCAGCGTGTGACCGTAGTTGAGGATCTCCCGGAGCGCGGACTCTCGCAGATCGGCCGCGACGACCTCTGCCTTGACCCGCACCGATCGCTCGATCAGCTCGGTCAGGATCGGCCCCGCGGGGTCGAGCGCGGCCTGGGGATCTGCCTCGATCAGGTCGAGGATCACCGGGTCGGCGATGAACCCGGTTTTGATCACCTCTGCCATGCCGGCCACGATCTCGTTGTGCGGCACGGTTTCCAGGGTTGCCGTGTCGATCAGGACCGCCCGCGGTTCGTGGAAGGAGCCGACCAGGTTCTTGCCGGCGTCGGTGTTGATCCCGGTCTTGCCGCCGACCGCGGCGTCGACCATGGCCAGCAACGTGGTGGGCACATGAACGATCGGGATGCCCCGCATCCAGGTGGCGGCGACAAAGCCGGCGAGGTCGGTGGCCGCTCCACCGCCGAGGCTGACCACGACGTCGTTGCGTTTCATGCCGATCCGGCCGAACACTTCCCAGCAGAACGCGGCGACGGAAAGGTCCTTGCCGTCCTCTGCATCGGGAATCTCGACCCGGTGCGCGTCGAAGTCGTTTTCTGCCAACGTCTTTCGGATCACTTCAGCGGTCTCGGCGAGCGTCGGCTGGTACAGGATGGCCACCGAGTCGGCACCGGCGACCGACTCGACGAGTTCGCCGAGCAGGCCCTTTCCGATGATCACCTCGTAAGGGCTCTCGCTGTTCACCGGCACCCGGATCGGTGTGGAGTCCGCGGTCATTGTCTCGCTTCCTGCGTGGTGAGTTGACTGATGATCTCGTCGGCCACGAGCCGTTGATGGGGCTGTGCGTCCACGACGATCGTTGCGATGTCTCGATAGACGGGGTCTCGTTCGGCGAGCAGATCGGCATAGACCTGTGCCGGATCGGGAGCCTGTAGCAGTGGACGCTTGGATCCCGAGACACGGGCGAAGCCCTGCGCCGCCGTCACGTGAAGGTAGATGACGTTGTGACCGGCGAGCCGTCGCCGAGTCGATTCGGAGAGCACCGCGCCCCCGCCCAGCGACACGACGCCCCGCTCACCGGCGAGCAGGTCCGCCACCACATCTTCTTCCAGAGCCCGGAACGCGGGCTCGCCGTCTCCCGAAAAGATCTCGGGAATCGTTCTGCCACTTCGCCGTTCGATCTCGCCGTCACTGTCGATCCAGGCGACACCGAGCAAGCGGGCCAGCTGCTGACCGACCGTTGTCTTGCCGGATCCCATGAAGCCGATCAGCACGGCCCGTGGCCCGGAAGTCACGGCTGCGGTAGATGCGCGGCGACGCGTTTGAGGTAGCCCGCCAGGTTGTCAGCGGTCTCGTGAGCCGAGTCGCCACCGAACTTCTCCAGCGCCGCCTGAGCGAGGACCAGTGCGACCATCGACTCGGCAACCACTCCTGCTGCGGGAACCGCACACACATCCGACCGCTGGTGGATCGCGGTGGCCTGCTCGCCGGTGGTCATGTCCATGGTGGACAGCGCCCGAGGCACCGTCGAGATCGGCTTCATCGCCGCCCGTACCCGGATGAACTCGCCGTTGCTCATGCCGCCCTCGAGGCCGCCGGCCCGGTTGGTCGACCGGACGGCACCATGGGGTCCGGGCACCATCTCGTCGTGAGCCGCGCTCCCCCGGCGACGGGCGGTTTCGAACCCGTCGCCCACCTCGACACCCTTGATGGCCTGGATGCCCATGAGTGCGCCGGCCAGACGGGAATCGAGTCTGCGGTCTCCGCTGACGTGTGAGCCAAGGCCGATCGGGACTCCGGTGGCGACCACCTCGACGACGCCGCCCAGGGTGTCGCCGTCTCGCTTGGCTGCCTCGATCTCTGCGATCATCGCGGCCTCGGCAGCGGTGGAGTACGCCCGCACGGGGCTGGCGTCGATCTGCGCGAGATCGGCGTGGGTGGGGGCTGCCCCGATGTACGGATCGGAGGCGCCGATGGAGATGACATGCGAGAGCACCTCGATGCCGAGCACCTGACGCAGGAAGTTGCGGGCAACCGTGCCGATCGCGACCCGGGCCGCTGTCTCACGTGCACTGGCCCGTTCCAGCACCGGCCGCGCGTCGGTGAATCCGTACTTGAGCATGCCCGCGTAGTCGGCATGGCCCGGACGTGGGCGGGTGAGCGGCTCGTTGCGGGCGATCCCCTCGAGTTCTTCGGCGGGCACCGGGTCGGCAGACATGACCGACTCCCACTTGGGCCACTCGGAGTTGGCGACCTCGATGGCGACGGGTCCACCCATGGTCACGCCGTGGCGCACACCGCCGATCATGGTGACCTTGTCGGCCTCGAACTTCATCCGCGCACCACGTCCGTAACCGAGACGGCGACGAGCCAGTTGGTCGGCGATCTCGGACGACGTCACCTCGACACCGGCAACCATTCCTTCCAGAACGGCAACCAATGCGGGCCCGTGGGATTCTCCGGCAGTACTCCAGCGCAACACAGTGGTCAATTGTTCCACGCGTCGCCCGCCAGGCCCTCACCAGATCCCACAGACGAGTGCCGTGGCCGCGCACAGCGCCGGGCCATGGGGCTGTGGCCGTCGATCTCCGGCGACCACCGCGGGCACCACGGTGAAGATGTGGGCCAGGACGATCACGGCCAGTACGGCTGCGACGGAGCCGGCCAGTGCGCCCACGGTGATGGCGAGCTTCACGTCCCCGCCCCCGCAGGCATGCAGCGAGAAGGCCACGAGGTAGATGCCGACGGCGACGACCAGACCCGGTGTGGCGGCGGGGTGAATCGCGACCGCCACGAAGGAGCCAACTGCAGCGGGCACGGTCAGTGCGTTCGGCAGCCGGCGCGTTCGGACATCGGACACGGACAAGGCCACGAACCAGATCGCGAGCACGGGCATCAGCATCTGCACAACGCCAACAATGGACGGTGTCACCGGCCGCGAGAGCTCCGATGAGCGCGGCCTGTGGACGGCTGCGCATCTGTGGACAGATCAGGCCAGTACCGCGGCCATCGCCTCTCGGGGTGCCGGTCGGCCCGTAAATTGTTCGACTTGGCCGTACGCCTGGTTCAGCAGCATCACCAGGCCACCGACAACTGCGCCACCCCGTTCGGCGACCGCGATTGCCAGTGGGGTGGGCCACGGACTGTAGATCACGTCGAAAAGGCGGGGCGCGGCGGCAGCGACATCGACGAGGGGTTCGGCGGCTGCCGCAGGGACGGTGTTGACCAGCACCGCGCACTCGCGCGAACGCCTTGCCAGTTCCGGCCCGGGTTCAAAAGCGATCACCTCGGTCCGCAGGCCGAACGCATCCGCGACGGCAATGGCTTCCTCGGCCC
This sequence comes from Williamsia sp. DF01-3, assembly GCF_023051145.1. NCBI lineage: Bacteria > Bacillati > Actinomycetota > Actinomycetes > Mycobacteriales > Nocardiaceae > Williamsia > Williamsia sp. DF01-3. The sequence continues at coordinate 2,969,997 of NZ_JALKFS010000005.1, read as the reverse complement.
GCGCGGCGCTGCGTGCAACCACCGTCACGTGTCCCACGTGGACTCCCGCTAGTGCTGCGAGAACGGGCGCAGCGGTGCCACCGGCGCCGAGGACCACGGCAGACGCACCGCCGAGGTCGCCGACACCGAGTTCGGTCAACGCTGCCGCCGCCCCGTCGATGTCGGTGCAATCGGCCCGCCAGCCACCATCGGTCCTGACCAGGGTGTTGGCCGAACCGACCTTTGCTGCCCGCTCGGTCCGGGTCTGCGCCACGTCCAGGGCGGCCCGTTTGCCGGGCATGGTCACCGACAGACCGATGTACCGATCGTCGAGCCCGCTCACCAGAGCGGGTAGCTGTTCGGCCGTGCACTCGATACGTTCGTACGTCCAGTCGCTGAGGCCCAGGGCCCGGTACGCCGCCAGATGGAGGTCGGGCGAACGTGAATGGCTCACCGGCGACCCGAGGATCGCGGCGGCCCGACTAACCACAGTTCGTCTGCAGCACGCCGTTGTCGCAGGCCTGCTGCCGATTGCGCTTGTGCTGCTCGAAATCGTCGGTGAACAGGGTTGTGCCCTGCTGATCGATGGACACGAAATAGAGCCAATCGCCCACCGGCGGGTTCAGCGACGCCTCGAGTGCCGGCTGACCGACCGCACCGATCGGTGTGGGCGGCAGCCCCTTCTGCTGGTAGGTGTTCCACTTGGTGTCCGGGGTGAAGTCGTCGCCGGCGACGTCGATGTTCTGGATCGCCGAGGTGTAGTTCACCGTGGAGTCCATCTGCAGTGCCTGATTGTCGTCGAGCCGATTCACCACGACCCGGGCGACCTTGGGGTAGTCGTCGGCCCGGTTGACCTCGCGTTCGACGATCGAGGCGGTGACCAGCGTCTGATAGGGGGTCATGTTGCTCGACGTGGTGCCCGATTCCGGCAGGCCCCACTGCGCGAAAAGGGAGGCGCTGCGCGAGATCAGGTAGTTCAGCATCTGCACCGGGCTCAGATTCGGGTCGATCGCTTCCCACAGTGTCGGCGCGATGAGCCCCTCGATCCTGCGGTGGTCGCCGGCCAGCGCGGTGACCGCGTCGGTCGCCCATGCCGGGACACCCAGTTCCTGAGGTGTCGCGGTGGCTGCCGCCTGGGCCAATTCCTCGACGGTCAACCCTCTCTCCTGTCCATTCAGGGTGACCGAGGTGGCTTCGGCGACGCGAGCGAAAACCCCCGGCGTCGTCTTGCCGTCGATGCCTTCTTTGGTGTCGAGCTGCAGGCCCTCGGGAATGACCACCCGGCCCACCCGGTTGTCGTCGGTGAGCATGGAAACCGCTGTGCTGGCGGGGATCTCGGTGCGCAGCTTGTAAAAACCCGCCGAGATCGGCTTCCCGTCGGCAGCGGTGGTGAAGGCGCCCACACTGGCCACCACCTTGTTCTCCTTCAAGATCTCGCCGAACGCGGTGAGCGATGAGTCCGGCGGGATCTGCACCACCACATCCGACGTGCCCGCGGTGTTCGAGAAGTCCGAGTTGTCGGGTCCGCCGAACTGTCCGGCCAGCCGGAGTCCGGCATAGCCGATCCCGCCGACGAGAAGCACCATGAACGCCACCGCAGCAGCGATGACAACCCTTTTGCGTTTGCGGCGCCGTTCGGCTGCGGCACTGCGTTTGGGCGAGCGGTCCCGCGTGGGCAGTGCGGATCTGGGATCCGGGCGTCGTCGCGACGGGGCGGATGCCGGATCCACACCCGCAGCGGCCACGCGGTCGCGATCGGCGCGTTGACGCCTGTCGTAATCTTCACGACCGGGGTCCACATACGGACCGGTCGCATCGTGTGTTGCCAGGGGATCGTATGCACGGGGGTGGCGAGAGCCATGTGGATCGGGCGGAACCGGGTTCGGTGGCGGCGCGTCGAATGGCGCGTCCATCCGCGGGCCACTGCCCGGCGCGGATCCGGCGGGCGGCGGCGGGACCGGTGGACGGGTCGACCCGGGTGGAGCCCACGACGGATCGGGCGAAGGTCCGCGGCTGGGCCGCTGTTGACCGGTCGGCGGAGCGTCGGCTTCCCCTGGACGGATGGCGCGCGGCCCGTGACGCCCAGAACGATTGCCGCCACCGTCTCCGCCGCGGGTGAAGTACTTCAGCCGTTCCGGGTCGTAGTCCTGTGCCGAACGGCTGCGACGGTGACCGGGCGGTTGCTGCTGTTCCCGGCGGTCGCCGTGACCGCGGCCGGTGGCCCGTTCATCGGATCGATCGTCGCTCACCCGCGTCCTTCCTGACGGCCCGCCTGCATGTCTTGACGGTTTGCCTGTAAATCCAACCATCCCTGCAAGATCGCTGTGGCGGCCGCCTGGTCGACAACCGATTTCTGCGCCTTTGCCCGCACACCGGACGTGCGAAGGGCCTGCTGTGCGGTAACCGTCGAGAGGCGTTCGTCGCTGTAGAGCACAGGGATGGGTGAGATTCGGTCTGCCAGCGTGTTTCCGAACTCGGTCGCCAGTTTCGCAGCGTGGCCGTGCTCGTCACGCAGGGTTTTCGGTAGCCCGACGATGACCGCAACCGCCTCGTACTCCGCGATGATCTCTTCCAGCCGACGAAGGTCCCCGTCGCCGCCGGCAGTTCGCGCCACGGTCTCCACCGGAGTCGCGAGGATGCCATCGGGATCGCAGGACGCGACCCCGATCCGGACGCTCCCGACGTCGATGGCCACGCGCCGCCCCCGCGGCGTGAGCGTCATCGATTCGCGCCGACCAGGTCGCGCAGCCGAGACAACGCGGCATCGATGCCGGCGGCGTCGGTACCCGACCCCTGGGCGAGATCCGGCTTTCCGCCGCCGCGACCTGAGACCAAAGGCGCCAGATCCTTCACCAGGTCGCCGGCCTTGATACCCGCGTCACGGGCTGCAGCGGTGGTGGCGATCGCGAAGGGGACCTTGTCATCCGACGCCGAGAAGAGGGCGACGACCGCAGTGTCCGAGCCGACACGGCCACGCAGGTCGCCGGCGAGAGTCCGCAGGTCACCGGCGTTCATCCCGTCGAGTTTGCCGGAGACCACCAGCACGTCACCGACCCGGACCGCGTCGTCGATGAGTGATCCCACCGAGGCCTTCGCGGCGTCGGCGCGCATCTTCTCGATCTGCTTCTCCGCGTCGCGCAGTTTGCCGACCAAGGTCTCGACCCTGGCTGGGACCTGATCCGACGGCACCTTGAGGCTCGAGGCCAGACCGGCCAGCAACGCCCGCTCCTTGGCGAGGTAGCGGTAGGAATCAAGACCGACGTAGGCCTCGATCCGCCGCACACCCGACCCCACCGAGGACTCCCCCAGCAACGTGACCGGACCGACCTGAGCTGACGCACCGACGTGGGTGCCGCCGCACAGTTCCATCGAGAACGGCCCGCCGATCTCCACCACTCGCACCACGTCGCCGTAGTTCTCGCCGAAGAGTGCCATGGCACCCATCGCCTTGGCCTCGGGCAGGTTGGTCTCGAAGGTGTTCACCGGGTAATTGGCCTCGACCGCAGCGTTGGTGATCTCCTCGATCTCGCCGCGCTGGGCCTCGGTGACCGGGCCCTGCGCACTGAAGTCGAAACGGAGATAACCCGGTCGGTTCAGGGAACCGGCCTGGGTCGCCGTGGGCCCCAGGACCTGCCGGAGCGCTGCGTGCACGAGGTGGGTTCCGGAATGTCCCTGGGTGGCGCCGTGACGCCAGGCGGTATCCACCTGGGCGAGCACCACATCGCCTTCCGCGACCTCACCTTCCTCGACCACCGCCCGGTGCAGCCACACCGTCTTCCCGAGTTTTTGGACGTCCTTGACCTTGATCCGGAGTCCTGATGACGTCGTGATGCTACCGATGTCGGCGATCTGGCCACCGGATTCGGCATAGAGGGGGCTGCGGTCGAGAATGACCTCGACCGCTTGGCCCGCCGAAGCACTGCGAACCTTGCCTCCGTCGGCCACGAGTCCCAATACCGTTGCCTCAGAGACCAATTCATCGAAACCGGTGAAGACGGTGGGTCCGCGGTCGAGGAACTCCCGATAGACGCTGAGGTCGGCGTGGCCGGACTTACGTGCGGTGGCATCGGCTTTGGCGCGCTGACGCTGTTCCGCCATCAGTTCGGTGAAGCCCTGTTCGTCCACCGACAGTCCGGCCTCGGCGGCCATCTCCAAGGTGAGGTCGATCGGGAAGCCGTAGGTGTCGTGCAGCGCGAATGCATCTCGTCCACTGATCCGGGTGGCACCCGACGCCTTTGTCGTCGCCGCGGCGTCGTCGAACAACTTCGAGCCGGCGGTCAGGGTCTTGAGGAACGCGTCCTCTTCCCCGACGGCCAGGGACACGATGCGCGAACGCTGTTCGGCCAGTTCGGGATACGACGTCGACATCGTGTCGATGACTGCCTCGGTGAACTTTCCGACCGTGGCGCCGCCGGCACCCAGGAGACGGGCCGATCGCACGATGCGACGGAGGAGGCGGCGCAGGACGTACCCGCGGCCGTCGTTACCGGGTGTGATGCCGTCGGCGATGAGCATCACCGCGGTGCGCGCGTGGTCGGCGATCACCCGGAATCTGACATCGTCCTCGTGGTTGCCTGCGCCGTAGGTGCGGCCGGTCAACTGCTGTGCGATCCCGATGACGGGGGCGAGCAGGTCGGTCTCGTAGACGTTCTCCACCCCTTGCAGCAGGCACGCGACACGCTCGATGCCCATGCCGGTGTCGATGTTCTGCTTCGGCAGTGGCCCGAGGATCTCGTAGCCGTCCTTGCCCCCACCAGGTCCACGCTGGTTCTGCATGAACACCAGGTTCCAGATCTCGATGTAGCGGTCCTCGTCGGCTTCGGGTCCACCTTCGACTCCGTAGGCGGGCCCGCGGTCGTAGAAGATCTCCGAACAGGGTCCGCAGGGCCCCGGGACACCCATCGACCAGTAGTTGTCTTTCATCCCGCGGCGCTGGATGCGTTCGGCGGGTACGCCGATCTCGTCGCGCCAGATGGCCTCGGCCTCGTCGTCGTCGAGGTACACCGTCGGCCACAGCCGGACCGGGTCGATCCCGAATCCACCGTCGGCCACCGGGTTGGTGAGCAACGTCCACGCGAATGTGATGGCCTCGCGCTTGAAGTAGTCGCCGAACGAGAAGTTGCCCGCCATCTGGAAGAAGGTGTTGTGGCGGGTGGTGATGCCCACCTCTTCGATGTCGAGTGTCCGGACGCACTTCTGAATGCTGGTGGCCCGGGTGTACGGCGGGTTCTGCTCGCCGAGGAAGTAAGGCTTGAACGGCACCATGCCGGCGTTGACGAAGAGCAGGTTGGGGTCGTCGAGGATCAGTGACGCACTGGGTACCTCGGTGTGCCCGGCCTTGATGAAGTGATCCAGGAAGCGCTTCCTGATCTCATGCGTCTGCACTGGTTCAGTCCTTACTCATCGGGGCGTGCCGCTCGGCGTGTCGCCGGTAAACGGCCGTGTTCACACTACCGGTGTCGGCCCCGGAATCAGGTGTTGGAGCGGCCGCGGCCGCGAATGATGTTGCGGAGCCGTCCGAGACGTGGGCCGATCTCGCGTTCGTAGCCGTGATCGGTGGGTTCGTAGTAGTCGACGCCGACCAGTTCGTCCGGCGGGTATTGCTGCCCGACGACGCCGCCGGGTGCGTCGTGGGGGTAGCGGTAACCCACGGCATTGCCGAGTTTCGCCGCGCCGGCATAGTGCCCGTCACGCAGGTGCGCGGGCACCGCGCCTGCCCGGCCGCCCTCGACATCGGCGATCGCTGCGCCGATGGCCGCCACCACACCTGGGGATTTGGGGGCCGTCGCCAGGTGAATCGTCGCCTGCGCCAAAGCGAGCCGCGCCTCGGGCATCCCGATGAGTTGAACCGCCTGCGCCGCAGCGGTCGCCGTCTGCAGCGCCGTGGGGTCGGCCATCCCGATGTCCTCACTGGCGTGCACGACCAACCTGCGTGCGATGAACCGTGGGTCCTCGCCTGCCGTGATCATGCGGGCCAGGTAGTGCAGTGCGGCATCCACATCCGATCCGCGGATCGATTTGATGAATGCGCTGATCACGTCGTAGTGCTGGTCGCCATCACGGTCGTATCGAACGGCAGCGCGATCGACTGCTGACTCGACATGCGCGAGGGTGACCTTTGTCGGTGCGCGGGAGGTACCGCCGTCGGCCATCGAATCGGCAAGTGCCGCATCGGCTGCCGCCTCCAGTGCCGTGAGGCCGCGACGCGCGTCGCCCGCCGAGATCTTCTCCAGGTGGTCGAGGGCATCGTCGTCGATCGTGACCGCCCCGTCGTAGCCGCGAGGGTCCGATGCCGCCCGCTGTAGCAGCTTCCGGATGTCCGGCCCTTCCAGGGACCGCAGTTGCAGCACCAGGGACCGCGACAGCAACGGTGCCACCACGGAGAACGACGGGTTCTCGGTGGTGGCCGCAACGAGCAGCACGATTCGGTTCTCCACCGCATCGAGCAAGGCGTCCTGCTGCGTCTTGGAGAAGCGATGGACCTCGTCGATGAAGAGCACGGTTTGAGTGCCCGCGATCAGGCGGCGGCGCGCCGCATCGATCACCGCGCGGACTTCCTTGACCCCCGACGACAGGGCCGACAGTGCTTCGAACCGTCCGCCCGCTGCAGTGGAGATGAGCGAGGCCATTGTCGTCTTGCCGGTACCGGGTGGGCCGAACAGCAGTACCGATGCGGCCCCCGAACCATCGATCAGCCGGCGCAACGGAGATCCGCTCTCCAGCAGATGTTCCTGTCCGACAATCTCTTCCAGTGTCTGTGGTCGCATCCGCACGGCCAGGGGTGATCCCGCGGAGGCGCCGGGCAGACCCTTGGTGATCGTGTCGGGCGGCGCCTCGGGTGCGGCGAAGAGCCCACCCTGTTCGTCGGTCATGGCCAAGGCCGGATGTCGGTCATCTCGTGCGGCCCCGTCAGTGCAGCCAGGACGAGTCCAGCGCCTGGCCGACCGTGTCGGCGAACTGGGCAAGATTCGGTGCATCCGCCCGGCGAGCGGCGTCGGCGAGGCCGGCCCAGCGGTCGACGATCACCCGCGGGTCCGATGTGCTGATCGCGAGCCCGTGCGGCTCGTCGGAAGCACCGACGTCGGTGTCGTCGGCAGGCAACATCCAGACGGTGGAGAGCCATACCCACGCCAGCCGGGCGAGCACGGCCTTGCGGGCCAGCTCACGGTCGGACGCCAGGCTGGGCCAGATGCCCTGCACTTCCGAGCGCCACGCGTCCAGCATTGCCGTCTCGAGTTCGACTATGCGCGCGGCATTGTCGGCGGCGAGCCACGGTCGGAACGTCACCAACGCATAGGCGATGTCGAGCGAGGCGTCGCGGAAACCGCCCCATTCGTAGTCCATGAACTGGACGCCTTCATCGTTGATGAGGATGTTCTCCGGACCGACGTCAGAGGGGCTGAATGCGCGGTGTTCTCCTTCGCCGAACAACGCTCGGGCTTTGCCCAGGGCATCGAGCACTTCAGGGTCCACGGTCAGCCCGAATGTGTCTGCGATCACCCGCGGCGCGGCGCTGACCGCCGCCTCGAACTGCGCCCGGAGGGCATCGACGGCGATCCCCGCTGCACCTTGGCGGAGCAGCGCGGCAAAGTCGCCTTCGCCGCCCACGGTGGCAGCGTGCATGCGGCCGAGCGCCTGACCCCACGCGCTCACCGCGTTGCTGGTGGCGGCGCGGTCGTCACTGCCCAGCAGCTCGGTCATGGATCGTCCATCTCCGAGGTCGCTCAACACCAGAACACGAGCGGAGAGGTCGAATGCGATCAGTTGAGGACCCGGACGCGACTCCAGGGGCAGCGCGGTCGCGTATTTGTACGATGCAACCTCGCGAATGAATGCTTCGCTGGACTCGGCGTCGTCACCGTCGCCGAGGACCTTGATCACCAGGGTGCGGTCGCCGGAGAACGGATTCTGGGCAACCCGGACCCGCACCACCTCGGTACGACCGCTGCCACCGAGGTCCTCAGGATCGGCTAAGGACACCGCGGAGCCGGCCCGAGCTGCGAGAATACGCTCGGCTGCCTGCACCGCGCCGGTGATCTGGCTATCGGCAAGAACAGTCATCGCCTCCAACTTACCCAATGGTGGTCTTACCCGGGCCCACCCGACGAGACACGTCAGATTTGTGGCGACACATCGACGGAGACCTCGATCCTGCTCTTGCGTGATTCGGTGTAGATGACCCCGCGCAGGGGCGGCACGTCGTCGTAGTCCCTGCCCCAGGCCACCGTGACGTGACGTTCGTCGACCAATTTGTCGTTGGTGGGGTCGAATGCGATCCACGAGTCCCCGGGCAGCCAGACCGCGGCCCATGCGTGTGAGGCATCGGCACCGAAGATCCGTTCTTTTCCTGGTGGCGGGTCGGTGGCGAGGTAACCCGACACATACCGGGCAGCCAGACCCTGGGACCGCAGGCATGCGATCGCGACCCGCGCAAAGTCCTGGCATACGCCTTCGCGGCGCTCCATGACAGTGCCGACACGGGTGGAGATGGCCGTGGACCCCGAACGGTAGGTGAAGTCCTGAAAAATGCGCGTGGTGAGGGTGGTCACGGCTTCGAGGAGTGGTCTGCCCGGGATGAAGATGGCCGACGCGTAATCCCTCACCGCGGGCGTGATCTCCGGAGGGTCGAGGTCGAGGCGGAACTCGGCCGCCCTGGCGCCGGCCATCCCGGTCGGGCGGGCTGATTCCCAGGGGGCCTGCGCGGCAGACGATTGCAGCACATCGTCGTCGATCGGATCCACCTCGACAATCGATCGGCCGGTGACCTCGAGCCGCCGATGTGGGGTGCGGACATGGAAATAGCAGTCGTGGTTGCCGTATGTGTCGACACCAGTGGACCGGTCGGCGGGTTCGGGGTCGATCTCGACCTCGCTCGAGAGCACCCGCTGCCCGGGCATGTCACGGGGTTGCAGGTGTCCTCGTCCGTAAGAACTGGTGACCACGTCGTCGTAGTCGTAACGGGTGCGGTGCAGAACGGCGTACCGCCGACTCGGCGAGGCGCTCGCGGAGCTCTCCCCCGCCGGCGCTGGTGGCTCGAACTCGCCCTCCCGGTTCACAGTTGGTCCTCCGATCCGGCGCCCCAGAGCGGCTGCATCTCGACCGGGTAGGCGAAGCGGGTCCGGCCGAGGACGTCGGATATCTCACGCAATCCGGCGCCGAGAGTGCTCATCAGTTCGGCGAGTTCGACTCGACGACCACCGGCACCGATCGCGGCGAGATCCGCGGGGTCGACTCTGCGCAATTCGGTGACGAGGTCTTCGACCAGCCGCTCGGCAGCGGCGGACCGTACGTCGGTGGGCAGCGCCGTCAGATCGGCACGCAGAGTGTCCAATTGGTAGATCATCGCCCTGGGGTTGCCCTCGTCGAAGAGCAGCAGACCCGCGACCGGGCCCAGCCTGACGATGCCGCGGTTGCGGCGGCGATAGATGATCGCGGACTCGTTGGCAACGAGGTATGCCTCGAGCAGACCCTGCTCGGTGTCGGCGTCGTGCTGCTGGACCAGAACAGCGGACGTGAGCGCGGCCAGCATCTGAGCTCGTTCGATGCGCCGCCCGATGTCCATGAACAGCCAGCCCGCGTCATGGACCATCGATTCGGCCTGCAGCCCGGCCAGCGCCAGGAGCCCGTGCAGGATTTCCTCGTGCGCACGGCCGAGCTCGGACCCGTCGACGTCCAGTTCCTCGTTCGTCTCCGCGCCCGAACCGGACAAGATGGCCGGCGGACTGCCCAATTCTGCGATCGCTCTGTCGATCGCACCGAGCACCATCCATGTGCTGGTGGACATCTGATCCCGCACCGCGCGCGGAGTTGCTGCAGGCGTTCGACGGCAAAAGCCACCGAACCCGATGCCCTGCGCGAGCTGGTCATCGAGTGCATGCGCGCCGTGGCCGCCATCACCTCATCGGGCTCGGGCGGTCGGCTGCTGTCGAAGTCGGCGATACCCTCGGTGTCCTCGAGGGCGGCCTCGCTGCCGGTGGCCGCTGCGATCGCGGACAGGAACAACGGGATAGACGCCGTCCCCGACATCCACGGCCGGTAGCGATAGTCCTCGTAACGTTCCCTGGCCACCTTGACCATTCGGGTGGTCAGTTCTGCTCGTTCTCCGTATCGGCCGAACCAGAACAGATCCGACAGCACCCTCGGAGAGCTCACGACGGCACTGTCGGTCACCGGTCGGTGGGCGCGAGCAGATCGGCGGTCCACCTGGTCTCCGTCCGCCGTCATGACGGTTGCCACTCGGTCGTGGTGGTCCGGCGACTCGGGGACACGGGCCGTGGGCCCGGCCGGCTCGGTGGTGGTGACCCAGACGTCTTTTCCGGCAACCGAATCCCAGGAGGCTCCGGCAGTTCCATCGGCGAGCACGTGGCCCAGGCCGCCCGGCATCACGGCATAACCCGCACCCTGGGCAACGCTGAACACACGAAGGCCCACCGGCGCCGGACGCAGTCCCGCCCCGCCGGAGCCGGATTGCACAGCGGCCGGGGTGGCTGACGGGGCCACCGAATAGTCCTCGAGCCGACGCCCCGCCCACGGCCAGGGCTCGGCCTCGATCCGGGCGACCAATTCATCGCGCGCTGCGGAGGTCAGACCTGGCCCCGAGATCTCTTCTCCGGTGCGGAAATTGGAGATCTGCAGGTAGGCCACGTCGGCGACCATCTTGGACCGGTCGAGATCTGTTCCCGCCCAATATGTCTCGACAGAATCGAGAAGCAGGTCCTCGTCGAGCAGGTGTCGGCTGACAGCGTGCAACACGGTGTGCAACGCCGGGTTCTCGAGGACCCCCGCGCCCAGGTGGTTGACCACCGAGACCGTCCCGCGCGACACGGCCTCCACGAGCCCGGGAACCCCCAGCCGCGAATCGGTGCGCAGATCGAGCGGATCGCAATAGGCCGCGTCGACGCGCCGGAGGATCACGTCGAGCCGTTTGAACTTGCCCAGCGAACGCATGTACACACTGCCGCCGCGAACGACGAGGTCGGCTGCTTCCACAAGCGGGAAGCCCAGTGCGGAAGCCAGGTAGGCCTGGTCGAATGCGGTCTCGGACAACGAGCCCGGTGTCAGCACCGCCACCGTCGGGTCCTCGGTCCCCTGCGGCGCGTACTCGAACAGCGACAGGCGAAGGGTCGCCGAGAACGCTGTCAGCGGCCGGGGTACACATCGCTGGAACAACCGCGGGAATGCCCGCGACATCAGTCGTCGATCGGCGAGGGCGTATCCGACGCCAGAGGGGGCACCGGAGCGGTCGGCATACACGGTGTGCACCCCACCCGGGCCCCGCCCGACGTCGCAGGCGTGCAGGAACAATGAGTGCGGCCCAGCCTGAGGGAATCCCGCAGCCTTGCGGATGTACCCCGGGTGTCCATAGACCATTTCCGGTGGCACGATCCCGTCCGTGATCACCCGTTGGCCCGAATAGATGTCGGCGAGCAGGGCGTCGAGAACCCTGGAGCGCTGGGCGATCTTTCGGTCGAGTTCGGCCCACTGCGCGCCGTCGATGAGCAGCGGCACACAATCCAGCTCCCAGCGCCGCCGCCGGGTGGAATCACCGTCCGGGGCGTTGTACGTGATGCCGTCGTCGTCGACCAGTGTGCGTACGCGCCGTTCGGCCCGGTGCAGTCCCGACCGGCCAAGACGCGAATAACCGTCGACGAGCGGTTCCCACTGCCTACGCACGGCCCCCGAGGCATCGAGCAGTTCGTCGTACGGGCCTGGGGCCGAAGCCCCGGGGATCCGGGCGAGATCGAACAATCCGAACCGGTCAGACCGATATCGGTCCAGGACTCCGGTGGGTTCGACCTTGGGCGATGTCACCGCAGAACTGTACGTGTGCGCCCCAGGTCGGAGATCATCGGTACGCCCGGGCCGGTCGCCGCCGTGGCCCGCGATCGTGGGCGACGAGTGGCCCCGCTACTGCGTGTCACCGCTACGCGCGGACTTGCGCACGAGGGCCGACTTTCCGCGCCGTCGGCTGTGGGCCCGATGGATGAGGAGCACCGCGACTCCGGCAACCACGATCCCGATCAGGTTGATCACCAGCTGCGCGGTGGATTCGGCGGCGACCCGCCACTGCCCCAAGGTGGCGGCGACCACCGCATACCCGGCAGCGGGCACCGTCGTGACCGAGATGAAGACGCCGACCAGCGCCGCGGACTTCGAGGACACCAGTGACAACATGCCTGCGGCGCCGGCGAGCAGTGCGACCACCAGCGAGAACGGTCCGACCTGATAGATGAAGTCGAGCTGGTCGGCTGTGGTCACGTCGCGCATCGTCATCCAGCCGAGGCTCTGGGCGGCCAGGGCACCGAGCCCGGTCACCACCATGGCGAGCGGAAAACCCACCGCCAAGGCCACCACGGATCGCCGGGCCAGGGCGTATCGGCGGCGCACGATCGCCACGGCGATGCCGCCGAGTGGACCGAACTCGGGCCCGACGACCATCCCACCGACAACCGTGACGGGGGAATCGGTCACCACCCCGACGGCCGCGAGCAGACAGGCCAGGCACAGGAAAGCCAGGAACGTACCGCTCAGCGTCGAATCCTCGTTCGTGCGCTCGAGTAGTTCGTCCCACACCACCGCGTCCTCGGGATCTCCCGGGGCGTCGTGCTCAGCCCGATCGGCGGCCTCGGACAGCACCATGTCGAGCAGTTCGACGGTGATGGCACCTTCGGTCCGAAGCTCCAGTGCCCTGAGCTCTTTGAGCAGTTCGTTCGCGGCCTCACGGGTGACGTCGGCTTCGATCAGGTCTCCGGCCGGCTCCACTGCGACCCCGGGAATCCGGACCACGTGAGCGACCCCGACGTAGTCGCGCAAGGTCTCCACCACGGCATCAGACCGCTCGTGCGGGCTGATGATCCGGATGTGGAGCACAGGCCGGCTACGTTCAGGACTCGGCGGGTGTCGGTGACTTCACGGCCTGTTTGTCCTTGGGCGCCGGAGGTTTCGCGTCGATTCCCGACTCCTTGCGTTGGGCAGGCGTGATCGCGGCGGGCGCGTCGGTGAGCGGATCGATCCCACCCCCGGACTTCGGGAACGCGATGACGTCGCGGATCGACGGTTGCCCGGCGAGCAGTGCCGTGATCCGGTCCCATCCGAAAGCGATGCCGCCATGGGGCGGGGCTCCGTATGCGAAGGCGTCCAGCAGGAATCCGAACTTCTCCTGCGCTTCCTCGGCACCGATGCCCATGATCTGGAAGACGAGTTCCTGGACCTCGCGCCGGTGGATACGTATCGATCCACCACCGATCTCGTTGCCGTTGCAGACGATGTCGTAGGCGTAGGCCAACGCGGATCCGGGGTCGGATTCGAGCACCCCGAGCGATTCGGGCTTCGGAGAGGTGAAGGCGTGGTGCACAGCGGTCCATGCGCCCGAGCCGACGGCCACGTCACCGCTGGCGGTGGCATCGTCGGCCGGCTCGAACAGTGGCGCGTCCACCACCCACATGAACGCCCAGTCGCCGTCCTTGATCAGGCCGAGACGTTGGGCGATCTCGCCGCGCGCTGCACCGAGCAGTGCGCGCTGTGCCTTGGCGGGCCCGGCGGCGAAGAACACACAGTCGCCCGGGGTCGCGCCGACGTGGGCGACCAGACCGGCCCGCTCGTCCTCGGACAAGTTCTTGGCCACCGGCCCACCGAGCGAACCGTCTTCTTGGACAAGCACATACGCCAACCCTTTGGCGCCGCGCTGCTTCGCCCACTCCTGCCAGGCGTCGAGCTGTCGCCGTGGCTGGCTTGCGCCGCCCGGCATGACGACCGCACCCACGTAGGGAGCCTGGAACACCCGGAACGGAGTGTCCTTGAAGTAGTCGGTGCACTCCACCAGCTCGAGTCCGAATCGCAGGTCCGGTTTGTCGCTGCCGAACCGGCGCATCGCCTCGGCGTAGGTGATCCGCGGGATCGGCGTCGGGAGGTCATAGCCGATCAGCTTCCACAGCGCGACGAGGATCTGTTCTGCCACGGCGATCACATCGTCCTGCTCGACGAAGCTCATCTCGACGTCGAGCTGGGTGAACTCGGGCTGGCGGTCGGCGCGGAAATCCTCGTCGCGGTAGCAGCGGGCGATCTGGAAGTACCGCTCCATCCCGGCGACCATCAGCAGCTGCTTGAAGAGCTGGGGACTCTGCGGCAGCGCATAGAAGGTGCCGGGCTGCAACCGTGCCGGCACCAGGAAGTCGCGGGCGCCTTCGGGTGTGGATCGGGTCAACGTCGGGGTCTCGATCTCCACGAAGTCCTGATCGAGCAGGACCGTGCGCGCGGCGTTGTTCACCTTCGAACGGAGCCGCAGGGCCGCGCCCGGGCCTTCGCGGCGGAGATCGAGATACCTGTACTTCAGACGCGCTTCCTCGCCGGGGCTCTCGTCGAGTTGGAACGGCAGTGGCGCAGATTCGTTGAGCACAACGAGTTCGGTGGCATTGATCTCGATCGCGCCCGACTCCAGGTTCGGGTTCTCACTGCCCTCGGGCCGCTGCTCGACGAGTCCGGTGACCTGCACGCAATACTCTGCGCGGAGCCGGTGCGCCGGCGTGGCCACCGCCTCGTCACGGAAAACCACCTGTGCGAGCCCGGAGCTGTCGCGCAGATCGATGAAGATGACCCCGCCATGGTCGCGGCGTCGCGCCACCCAGCCGGTCAGCGTCACGGTCTGTCCGGCGTTCTCGGCCCGTAACGATCCGGCGAAATGGGTGCGGAGCACAGTGTTCCTCTCGATTGCGGTCAAACACTTCGGTGGCTGAAGGGTTTTGTATCGTGCAACATCCTACGGGCGCCGCATTCGAGAGAGAACGCACCTGCTCGTGCCATGCTTGGCGAATGACTTTCCAAGGTGGCGGCCCACTCGACACAGGCAACGTCTCCGGCGGCGGCGGAGGTCGTGGCCGACTCGCCCTCGGAGGCGGCGCGGGACTGATCGTCATCGTCGTGGCCGCTCTGCTCGGGATCGATCCGAACGCGATCGGCCTCGGTGGCGACGACACCGGTTCGAGTACGTCCTCGCAGCAGTCGGCGATCGACGAGCACATCCAGAGCTGCACCATCGAGAAGGCCAACGTCGACACCGTGTGCCGAATCGTTGCGACCACCAACAGTCTCGACCGCGTGTGGAGCAACATCATGCCGGGATACGAACCGCCGCAGACGAAGATCTTCTCCGGCAGCGTCGACACCGCCTGCGGGCCGGCCACCTCCGACGTCGGACCGTTCTACTGCCCCGGTGATCAGACCGCCTATTTCGACCCGACCTTCTTTGACGTACTGAGCGATCAGCTCGGTGGTAGCGACGGCCCGCTGGCACAGGAATACGTGGTCGCCCATGAGTACGGCCACCACATCGAGTACCTCACCGGGGCTCTGGAGAAGGGTCAGCGCATGGGTGCCGCCGGCCCGACGTCGGGATCGGTGCGGATCGAGCTGCAGGCCGATTGCCTGGCCGGCGTGTGGGCGTTCAACGCAGACAAGGGTCCGGACGCGATGCTGGCGCCGCTCACCCAGCAGCAGATCTCCGATGTGATCCAGACCGCGAAGGCAATCGGAGACGACGCCATCTCGGGCGACAGTTCCAATCCGGAAGGGTGGACACACGGTTCATCGGACCAGCGGGTGCGATGGTTCAACGTGGGATATGACCGCGGCGATGCAGCGGCATGCGACACCTTCGCGGCGGGCCGCCTGTGACCCGGGAGGCCACCGGGATCGACCGGATCGCGGAGGGATTCCTGGAACGGTCGTGCGCACTCAATCCCATCGAGGCCACGCATCTCGGTGTTGTCGGCCACGATCACCGGCTCACCGACTTCTCGCCTGCCGGTGAGGACGAGCGGGCCATCGCCAGGCGGGACACCATCGCGGCACTCGCGGCCGAGGCACTCGCCGACGATGTCGACCGGGTGACCGTGGCAACCATGACCGACCAGTTGAGCCGGTCGCTGGCCGTCGATGACGCCGGATTACGGACGGGTGAGGTGAACGTCATCGAATCGCCGTTGCAGGCGGTCCGCGACGTGTTCGACCTGATGTCCACCGACTCGCCCGCCGACCAGGACGTGTTCTTGGCCCGGCTGGATCAGGTCCCGAGCTGCGTGGAGACCATCATCGAAGGGATCCGGGCCCGCCTCTCGTCCGGACCCGCCCTGACCAGACGCCAGGTCGATTTGGTTGCGGCTCAAGCCGATACCGCCACCTCGTCGATATTCAGCAATGCGACGGCGATCGAGTCCACGGACCGCGTCGATCTGCTCGACGACCTGCGCGGACGAGTGGGTGCAGCGATGACGCGGCTGGCGGCCGTCCTACGCGACGACGTGCTGCCCCACACCACCGACGCCGATGGCGTGGGACGCGATCGCTACCGCCTGCATTCAGCGGAGTTCGTCGGTGCCGACATCGACGTCGACGACGCGTACGCGTGGGGCGTGGACCTGCTCGATTCCATTGTTGCCGAACAACAGACGCTGGCCGAGGTGATCGCGCCGGGAGCTGGGGTGAACGGCGCACTCGAGGCCCTCAATGCCGATCCGAGATACCAGATGACCGATCGGGATGCGTTCGTCGCCTGGATGCAGGAGTTGTCGGACCGGGCCACCGCCGAAGTGGGACGCGAACACTTCGACATCCCTGCCGATCTCACCGCACTGGAATGTCGCCTGGCACCGGCGGCCACCGGGATCATCTACTACACGACACCGAGCGAAGACCTCAGCAGGCCGGGGCGCATGTGGTGGTCGGTTCCACCCCAGCAGAAGGTCTTTCACACGTGGCAGGAGACCACCACCGTCTTCCACGAGGGCGTTCCAGGACATCACCTGCAGCTCGGTTCGGCGATGGTCAGTCCCGACCTCAACCGGTGGCGCAAACTGGCCTCGTTCACCTCCGGTCATGGAGAGGGCTGGGCCCTCTACGCAGAACGACTGATGGGGGAACTCGGCTGGCTCGAGGATCCGGGTGACCGGATGGGGATGCTCGACTCGCAGCGACTGCGCGCCGCCCGGGTTGTCGTGGACATCGGGGTGCACTGCGGTCTCACCGCGCCGGAGTCGGTGGGTGGAGGGACATGGGATGCCGACAAGGCGTGGACGTTCCTCACCTCGGCCGTCGCGATGGACCGCACCGTCCTCCGGTTCGAATTGGACCGTTACCTCGGCTGGCCCGGCCAGGCGCCGTCGTACGCGCTCGGACAACGGGTGTGGCAGCAGGCCCGCGACAACTACTTGCACCTCAACCCCGGCGGCTCACTCAAGGACTTCCACCGCAAGGCGCTGGCGCTCGGCGGGGTCAGTCTGGATGTGCTGCGGTCCGAACTGACCTGACCACCGATCGCGGCGCCGGCCGCCACCGACCGCGACCTTCCGCCGCTCGGAATGCCCGTTCGGCGGGTTACTCGGGCGGGTTCTCGGCGACCGGCAGACTCGGGGTGTGGGCCTGGCTCCCCCATGTGCGTCCGGTGAACGGTGCCGGTTCGGGGTCTCCGCTCACCGTGAAGGTGCAGGCGACCGACCCGGTCATGACCAGTGCGGTCAGCCCGGCCGCGCACCAGAGCCGGGCCCGACGGCTCATCGGCCTGCGGCCAGCTGCGAAGTCAGTTGCTGGACAACATCATCCAGCCCCAAGCGCTGCTGATTCCCGTTGCTCAGGTCCTTGAGCTCGACCTCGCCGGAAGCCAGTTCGTTCTCGCCGAGAACCAGTGCGAATCGCGCGCCCGATCGGTCCGCCGCCTTCATCGCTCCCTTGAGTCCGCGACCGCCGTAGGCGATGTCGACCCTGACCCCGGCCGCCCGGAGCCGACCGGCAACCTCGACGAGGGCATCTTTGGCGGCGTCACCGAGTGGCACCCCGAACACCTCGCACCGTGCGTCCGTTGCCGCGGCGATCCCTTCGGCCTCCAACGCCAGAACGGTACGGTCCACGCCGAGCCCATAACCGATACCGGACAGCTCCTGCTTGCCGCCCAACTGCTTCATCAAGCCGTCGTAGCGACCGCCGCCACCGATGCCCGACTGCGCACCGAGCCCGTCGTGAACGAACTCGAAGGTGGTCTTCGTGTAGTAGTCCAGGCCGCGGACCAGCCTCGGGTTCTTCTCATATGCCACGCCGAGGCGGTCCAGGTGTCCGATCACCGCATCGAAGTGTTCCCGGGCCGAGTCCGACAGGTAGTCGATCATCAGAGGGGCACCGGCCGTCGCCTCACGGATGTGCGGCCTCTTGTCGTCGAGCACCCGCAACGGGTTGATCTCCGCTCGGCGCCGCGTCTCTTCGTCCAGATCGAGTCCGAAGAGGAACTGCTGCAAGGCTTCCCGATACTGAGGCCGGCAGGTGTCATCACCGAGCGAGGTGATCTCGAGGCGAAAGCCGCTCAACCCCAGGGCGCGGAAGCCCTCGTCTGCGATCGCGATGACCTCCGCGTCGAGCGCCGGGTCGTCTATCCCGATCGCCTCGACACCCACCTGCTGCAACTGGCGGTACCGGCCCGTCTGAGGCTTCTCATAACGGAAGAACGGCCCTGCGTAGGACAGCTTCACCGGGAGTTGACCCCGATCGAGGCCGTGCTGGATCACCGCCCGCATCACGCCCGCGGTTCCTTCCGGACGCAACGTCACCGACCGGTCACCACGATCGGCGAACGTGTACATCTCTTTCGAGACCACGTCGGTGGATTCTCCGACGCCCCGGGCGAACAACGCGGTGTCCTCGAAGATCGGCAGCTCGATGTGTGAGTATCCGGCCAGTCGCGCCGCCCTGGTCAATGCGTCACGGACGGCGACGAACTGGGCCGATGACGGCGGAACGTAGTCTGGTACGCCCCGCGGCGCCTGGAATCCGGCATTCACAGTCCGTGACGTCCCTTCGATCGGTTGGTGGCCGGTCCATCCTGCCCGGGGTGGGACAGATCGGCCAAAAATGGGTTGCCGGCACGTTCGCGACCGATGGTCGTCTGCTCGCCGTGCCCTGGCAGGACCAACGTCTCGTCCGGCAACCCCAGCATCCGGTCGGCGATGGAATCGAGCAGTTGTTGGTGGTCTCCGCCCGGCAGGTCCGTGCGGCCGATGGAACCGGCAAAGAGCACGTCGCCCGCGAAGCAGACCGGAACAGTCCCCTCCGGGGTGTCCACGTCGATACCGAACAGCACCGAACCCTGCGTGTGACCCGGCGCGAGGTCCACCGAGAACGACAACCCCGCGACGTCCAGATCTTCGCGATCGGCGAGATCGATCACCTTCTCCGGCTCCCGGAAGACGGTGTCGCCGATCATCGCTC
Source organism: Williamsia sp. DF01-3 (assembly GCF_023051145.1). Lineage (NCBI taxonomy): Bacteria > Bacillati > Actinomycetota > Actinomycetes > Mycobacteriales > Nocardiaceae > Williamsia > Williamsia sp. DF01-3. The sequence goes on along the minus strand of NZ_JALKFS010000005.1, from coordinate 2,950,773 downwards.
CGAGTGCCCGTCCGATTCCGGCCGCCGGGTCGGCGAGCATGTGCCTGTCAGCCGGATGGATGAATGCCGGAATGGCGTATTCGTCGCACAATTCGGTGGCGTTCCAGGTGTGATCGAGGTGCCCATGGGTCAGCAGCACTGCCACCGGGGTCAGTGAATGCTCGGCCAGCAGTTTGCGCACTCCTGGAGCGGAGTCCTGACCTGGGTCGATGATGATCGCCTCGCTACCGGGGGCGGGCGCCACCACATAGCAGTTGGTGGCGAACATGCCCGCGGGGAAGCCCGTGATCAGCATGGTCTGCACTCCTGGGTCGGGGAAGGTGTTCCTTCATCATCCCAGCACGGCAAAACATGATCGCCCCGGCCACGTGCCGAAGTCGGCGCGCCAACGCCGCACCCATATAACGTGCTCTCAGCATTTGCTGGCAGACTCGCACCGGATGCCCCGCGCCCGGGGTGCAGCGAGACGGACGATTTATACGGAGGATCTCTGCGGTGTCGAGCAACGAGCAACGACGGCAGGCGGCGAAACGCAAGCTGGAGCGGCGGTTGGAGCGGCAGCAGCAGGCCGCGCGCAAGCGCAAGATCATCATCATCTCGACGTCCGTGGTGCTGGTCGTCGCCGTCGCCGCGGTGGCGACCACGCTCATCGTGAAAAAGGTCGCCGACGACAACGAGAAGGCCCGCTGGACCGCGTGCAACTACGTCGAGGACACCGCCGACCCGTTCGAAGGCCTGCCGGACACCGTGCCGGCAGAGGTCCCGGCTGACCAGCAGCCCAAGTTCCAGCAGTTCCTCGGTGAGCTCAAAGCCGGTGCCGCCAAACAGCGTAAAGCGCCCATGCCCGGCGACAAGCAACTCAAAGAGGGCACGGTCGACGTCGTCTTCGACACCAGCCAGGGCGCAATCCCGGTTCAGCTGAACCGAAAGGACGCCCCCTGCAACGTCGGCGCGTTCGAGAGCCTCATCAAAGAGAACTACTTCGACAACACCTCCTGCCACCGGCTCACCAGCGATCAACTCAAGGTGCTCCAGTGCGGAGACCCCACCGCCACCGGTCGCGGTGGGCCCGGCTGGCAGAGTCCTGACGAATTACCGACGGGCTTCGCGCCGGCCGGCGAGGCCGACCCGACCACCGGAGCGCAACCGGTGACGTATCCCCGCGGCACCATCGCGGTGGCCAACAGCGGCACCAACCAGGAAACGGGCGCGGGAACCGGCGGAAGTCAGTTCTTCATGGTGATCCAGGACGGCGTACTGCCTGCCGATTACACGGTGATCGGCAAGGTCGAGGAGCCCGGCCTGCAGGTGCTGGACAAAGTGCTCGCCGGCGGCATCGTGCCCGGCTTGCGTCCGAACCAGTCCACCGGGTCGCTCGACGAGAACCCGTCAGATGGCAAACCTGTTCTCCCGGTGGACATCACCACCGCCACGATCGGAAGCTGAGAGCCACCTCGGCCGTCTCGACCCGGTGAGCGACCAGGGTCGACTACGCGGCCGAGGTGACCCGGTAGACGTCGTAGACGCCTTCGACATTGCGGACCACGTTGAGGACGTGGCCGAGATGCTTCGGGTCACCCATCTCGAAGGTGAACTTGCTGATGGCCACGCGATCACGTGATGTGGTCACCGACGCCGACAAGATGTTCACCCGCTCGTCTGCGAGGACGCGGGTGACGTCCGACAGCAGACGCGACCGGTCGAGGGCCTCGACCTGGATGGCGACGAGGAATACCGACGACGGCGACGGCGCCCATTTGACCTCGATGATCCGTTCGGACTGCTCGCGCAGTGCTCCGGCGTTGGTGCAATCGGTGCGATGCACGCTCACTCCCCCACCGCGGGTCACGAATCCCATGATCTCGTCGCCCGGAACGGGAGTGCAGCACTTCGCGAGTTTGGCCAGGACGCCGTCCGCGCCGGGGACCACCACACCGGCATCGCCCGTCTGGCGGGCCGGGGACGGCATCGTCGACGGGGTGGACCGTTCGGCGAGCTCTTCCTCGGCGTCTTCGAGTCCACCGAGCTGGGCCACCAGACGACTGACCACGTGGCGCGCGGAGACATGCCCCTCACCGACAGCGGCATAGAGCGCCGACACGTCCGTGAAACGCAGCTCATGGGCAATCGCGCCCATGGAATCGCTGTTCAGCAGCCGCTGAATCGGAAGTCCACCTCGCCGAACCTCTTTGGCGATGGCATCCTTGCCGGACTCGAGAGCTTCCTCTCGGCGTTCCTTCGCGAACCACTGCCGGATCTTCGCCTTGGCGCGCGGACTGACCACAAACGACTGCCAGTCCCGCGATGGCCCCGCGGTGGCAGCTTTCGAGGTGAAGACCTCTACGACTTCCCCGTTCTCGAGGGTGCGTTCGAGCGCGACGAGTCGACCGTTGACCCGCGCCCCGATACAGCGGTGGCCGACCTCGGTGTGGACCGCGTAGGCGAAGTCCACCGGTGTCGATCCGGTGGGGAGGGTGATCACGTCGCCCTTGGGTGTGAAGACGAAGATCTCCTTGACCGCGAGGTCGTACCGCAGCGATTCGAGGAACTCGCCGGGATCGGCAGCCTCTCTCTGCCAATCAAGCAACTGCCGCATCCACGCCATGTCGTCGATCTCGGCGGAGTCGGAACTGTGCTTGCCCTTCGTCTCCTTGTATCGCCAGTGGGCCGCGATCCCGAACTCCGCCGTGCGGTGCATGTCGCGGGTGCGGATCTGGACCTCGAGGGGCTTGCCCTCGGGACCGATGACGGTGGTGTGCAGCGACTGGTAGACCCCGAATCGAGGCTGGGCGATGTAGTCCTTGAAGCGGCCGGCCATCGGTTGCCAGAGTGAATGCACCACGCCCACAGCGGCATAGCAGTCCCGTAGGTCGTCGCACAGGATGCGCATACCCACGAGGTCGTGGATGTCGTCGAACTCGCGTCCCTTGACGATCATCTTCTGATAGATCGACCAGTAGTGCTTGGGCCGGCCCTCGACGGTCGCCGTGATGCGAGATCCGGTGAGCGCGTTGATGATGTCGGCACGAACCCTGGCCAGATAGGTGTCTCTGGAGGGGGCCCGGTCGGCGACGAGACGGACGATCTCCTCGTAACGCTTTGGGTGCAGGATGGCGAAGGCGAGGTCTTCGAGTTCCCACTTGACGGTCGCCATGCCCAGTCGATGAGCTAGTGGCGCAATGACTTCCAGGGTCTCGCGGGCTTTGCGCGCCTGCTTCTCCGGTGGCAGGAAGCGCATGGTGCGCATGTTGTGCAGGCGGTCGGCGACCTTGATCACCAGGACCCGCGGATCGCGGGCCATCGCGATGATCATCTTGCGGATGGTCTCGGCCTCGGCCGCGTTGCCGAGAGCGACCTTGTCGAGCTTGGTCACACCGTCGACGAGGTGGGCGACCTCTTGCCCGAAGTCCTCGGACAGCTGTTCCAGGGAGTACCCCGTGTCCTCGACGGTGTCGTGCAGCAGCGCCGCCACCAGTGTGGTGGTGTCCATTCCGAGGTCGGCGAGGATGGTGGCCACCGCGAGCGGGTGCGTGATGTACGGGTCGCCGGACTTGCGGAACTGCCCGCTGTGCTTGGCCTCCGCGGTGTCATAGGCGCGCTGGAGAACGGTGACGTCGGCTTTCGGGTAGCCATCGCGGTGAAGGGCGACAAGGGGCTCGAGCACCGGCCGGATCGAACTCTTGGTCGCGGTCATCCGTCGGGCCAGGCGAGCCCTGACACGGCGGGAGGCCGATGTCGAGACAGCACCGTTCGACCCTTTGACCGGGGCGACGTCCGCAGCCGGCGGTGCCTCGGGGGCGACGCTGTCGCCGGTCGGGGCCTGCGTCAGAGCACCAGGCGTCTCTTCGGCCATCGGTCACCTCCTGTGACGTGAAGGATCGAAAATTACCAGTCAGATCATGTCCATCAACCCTAGACCTCAGCCCGGAGCCAGGGCAGACAGCCCGATGTCACCGACCGCCTCGCCGATTGCCGCCCGTCCACCGAGCGCGCCGAGTTCCATCACCACGGCCACCGCGACCGGTATCGCCCCGGCTTGGCGCAGCAGCTTGATCGCGGCGATGACCGTTCCTCCGGTCGCGAGCACGTCGTCGACGATCAGTACCCGCATCCCCGTGAGGTCGAGGCCGTCGGCCGGGATCTCCAGGCAGGCGGATCCGTACTCGAGGGTGTACTCCTGCATCAGCACCGGCGGGGGCAGCTTGCCGGCCTTGCGGACCGCCAGCACCCCGGTGCCGAGCTCTAGCGCCACACCTGAACCCAACAGAAATCCCCGCGCGTCGATTCCCGCCACCAAATCGATCCGACCGGCGTCGCAGTCCGCGAGTGCGGCGATCACCGCACGAAGCCCGGCCGGATCGGCCAGCACGGGTGACAGATCTTTGAACTGGACTCCCGGCGACGGAAAATCGGCCACCTTGCGAGTGAGCCGCTCGATTGCCGACGAGGCCTCGCGAGCGGTGTGTGCCTCGCGGCCGGCCTGGGTGGGGCTGTCCATCTTCTCAAGTCCTCATCTGTTCGATTACCACCGGTCGACGTCGTGCGCCTCGGTGGGCCTGCGTGGTCTGTAGAACGCGGGTCAGGTGTCCGACAGCATCCAGCGATCAATGTTCCATCCCGTACCGACGCGAGCGTTCCCGGGCACCACGTTGTCCACATTGTCTCCCGAAAGCCGCGTTCGCGGCTCGACGAACAACGGGAGAGCCGGCATGTCCTGCCACAGCAACAACTCGATCTCGCGAAGGAGAGGGAGCTGACCCGCGGGCCGAACTGTCACCGCGAGCTGGTCGATCAGCGCCGAGACCCTCGCGTTCGAGTACTTCCCGATGTTGCTCGGATCGCTTCGATGGAAGGCGTAGGAATCCCGGATGGGATCGGCTGCGCCCGTTGCGGCGAATCCGTTGCCGGAAGCGGTGACCAAGGCATCCACGTCGGCGCCGAGACTCGCCGGACCGATGGTCTCGGAGGCGGCGTCGACCACCGTGATGCCGGCACGCTGGCAGCTGGCCGTGATGGCGGCCACCATCTGACCCCTGCGCATATCCGGTCCGAGATATCCGATGCGGACGGTCATGGGAGCGCCTGCCCCTGACTCGCGGGCTTCCCGTGCGGCACGCTCGGGGTCGGCCCGCAGATAGTCGCGACCGAACTCGGCGTCGAGTGCACCGGTGAGCAGGTCACCGGGCCCGAGCAGATGGTTGTTGGCGATGGGTGCCCCGCGGCCGAACTCACGGGCGAGACCGTCACGGGGCACGCACGCGGCGAACGCGCGGCGCGCTGCCGAGGTGGCGAACACACCGCGACCGGCCATGACGATCCGCTCGACCCCCAGCGAGGCCGGTGGCATCGGTCCAGCGGGTGGTGCCGCGGTGGTGCTGGACTGTCGGCGCGGCGCCGGGTCCACGGCGCTGTAGGTTCCGGCCCCGATGTCGAGCACGTCGACCTTCGAGTCACCTTTTCCGTCTGCGAAATCGTCACTCATCGCAGTGGACCGCGGCCACAGGGTCAGCTGTTGTTCACCGGCGGGTTGGCCCCACCATCGGTCGTTGGCCGACAGCACCAGTCCGCCGCCTCGGGTGTAGTCCTGCACCCGATAGGGGCCCAGTGCAGGGAAGTCTGCGGGTTCGAACTCGCCGGGTGTCATCGACAGACCCGTGTTCCAGATCCGGGCCATCTGTCCCAGGACGCGGCGGTCGCCTCGGCTGATGGGCCCGACGACGTCCGGCACACCCGACGCCCGGGCGACCACCTGAGGAGGGATCAGCGTTCCCGCCCCGAACAGTCCCTTCCAGTCGCGATAGGCGCGGCCTGGCCGGAACGTCACGGTCGCCGTCTTGGCGCCGGGGGCGCACTCGACGCGTTCGATGTCGCGATAGCCCGCGGTGGTGACGGGTTCGAATCCGGAGAAACGCCCGCTGTGGGCAGCCCACGCCAACGTCATCGCATCGCAGGTCAGCGGTACCCCGTCGGAATACACGGCCCGGGGATTGATCTGGTAGTTCACCGTCAGACGAGAAGGATCAACCGGCTGTGGCGTCGCGGTTCCGATGTCGGTGTCCGCGATGACGCGTCCATCGGGCCCGAGGTAGCTGAATCCGGGCAACACCCGCGCCAGAGCCATCTGTCCGCCGCCGATGCCACCGTTCAACGTCTCGGTGTTGTATGTGGTGACCGCACCGTCGATCAGGTAGTTCACCGAGAGTTCGGTGTCTTCTGAGCAACCCGCGACCACTGCCGTCCCACACACCATCGCCAGCGATGCGGCAAGCAGTGCGCGGGTTCTCATCACCGCACAGGTTAGCGTTTGCGGCGCCGCTTACCCGACGGACGCGCCCCTGCATGTGGGGCGCTTCCCGACCGCTGCGCTCGAACCGGCGCGGGGGCGGTCTTGGTCAACGTGGTGGTGCTACCGACTGCGGGTGCGACGTCATCGGTTGCCGGCACCGATCGACCCTCACGCTCGCTCCGACGGGCCAGCACCTTCCGGGTGTGGGAGCCGATGTCCTTACGCCGTTCTTTGAGCGTGGCGAGCAGCGGGGTCGCCAAGAAGATCGACGAGAACGTGCCGGTGACGACACCGACCATCTGGACCAGTCCGAGGTCCTTGAGGGTGCCCACTCCCAACACCCACACCGCGATGACCATCAGGGACAGCACCGGGAGTACCGAGATGACCGTGGTGTTGATCGATCGCATCAGGGTCTGGTTCACCGCGAGATTGGCCTGCTCGGCATAGGTGCGCCGGGTGGTGTGCAGCACCCCGCGGACGTTCTCTTCCACCTTGTCGAAGACCACTACGGTGTCGTAGAGAGAGAAGCCCAGGATCGCCAGGAAACCGATCACCGTCGCCGGTGTCACCTCGAAGCCGACAAGGGAGTAGATGCCCGCCGTGGTGGCGATGTCGAAGAACAGCGCAGCGATCGCTGCCACCGCCATCTCCTTGTCGAAACGGATGGCGATGTAGATCGTGACCAGCACCAGGAACACCGCCAGCGCGATCAGTGCCTTCTCGGTGATCTCCCCGCCCCAGGTGGAGCTGACGTCGGACGAACTCACGTCGTTGGGCGCGAGCCCGAACTCGTCCGACAACGCATCGGTGACCTTGATCAGCTGCTGTGCGTCGAGGGTCTCGGTCCGGATCTGCACGGTCTGACTTGCCCCCGACCCCGCGGTCTGGACCGATTGCGGATCCTCGCCCATGGCCTCGGAGTAGGTCGACTCGACCTCGCTCGTCGACACCTCACCGGTCTTGGGGAACGAAATCTGCGTTCCGCCCTCGAACTCGATCCCGAGCGTGAATCCGCGGATCCCGATACTCGCGAGCGAGATGAGCACAAGCGCGGTGGTGATCATGAACCACATGCGCCGGCGGCCGACGATCTCGAAGGCACCGGTACCCGTGTAGAGGCGGGACAGCAGCGACCGGTTGGTCGCGGCGGTGAAGTCGGCGTCGCTGGTGGGTGCCCGGCGGTCGGTGTCAGCCATTGCGCACTCCTCCCGAAGTCGTGGTGGGACGCTCGGCTGCCGCCTGGCGCCGCTCCTTCGCCACCTGGGTGACCCCGCCGAGACCGTTCACGCTCGGCTTGGACAGGAAGTTCGACCGGGATGCGTAGACCACCAACGGATAGGTCACGAGGAAGACCACCGCGACGTCCAGGATGGTCGTCAATCCCAAGGTGAACGCGAATCCCTTCACGTCACCGACGGCGAGGAAGTACAGCACACCGGCCGAGATCAGGCTGACCGCGTTGCCCGACCAAATGGTGCGCTTGGCTCGCGCCCAGCCGCGTGGAACAGCCGAGCGGAAGCTCCGGCCTTCACGCATCTCGTCCTTGATGCGCTCGAAGTAGACGACAAAGGAGTCCGCGGTCATGCCGATACCGATGATCAGACCGGCGATGCCGGCGAGATCGAGGGTGAAGTTGATGTACCTGCCGAGCAGGACCATGATCCCGTAGACCATGATCCCCGACAGGGTCAGCGACAGAACCGTCAGGATCCCGAGCATCCGGTAGTACGCCAAGGCGTAGATGAAAACCGCGATCAGACCGATCAGGCCTGCGATCAGACCGGCCTTGAGCGACGACCAGCCGAGGGTCGCGGACACCGTCTGGGCGTCAGATGCCTTGAACGACAGGGGCAACGACCCGTACTTGAGGACGTTGGCAAGATCTTTGGCCTCGGTCTGGGTGAAGTCGCCACTCACCTCGGTGGTGCCGTTGATGGCGCCGTTGATCTGCGGGGCGCTGACCACCTTGGAGTCCAGGGTGAAAGCTGTTGCCTTGCCGATGTTCTGGGCGGTGTAGCTCGACCAGAAGTCGCGGGCGCCACCCTTGTAGTCCAACCGCACGATCCATGCGCCTGCACCCTGGGTGGTCCCGGCCTCGGCCTTGTCGATGTCGCTGCCCTTGATGATCTGCGGTTCGAGCAGATACACCTGGGTGCCGTCCTCGGAGCAGGTCACCAGGAACTGCTCGGGATCGTCGTTGCCCTGCAACGGATCCGGCGCTGAGGGATCGCAGTTCATCTTTGCCATCTGTGCTCTGAGGGCATCCGTGTTCGCGTCCTTGGGCGCCTGCCGCAGTGCCTTGGCCTCTGCGATCGCCTGTTCGGACGTCTGTCCCTCGGGAGCGGGCGGAGCGTTGGGCTGGGGGGTGGCCGCCTGGACATCGGCGACGGGGCGCACATAGAGCAACGCGGTTTGCCCGAGGGTGCGGGCCTGTTTGCCGTCGTCACCGGGAACTGTGATCACCAGGTTGTCACCGTCGATGATCACCTCGGACCCGGAGACGCCGAGGCCGTTGACCCGCTGCTCGATGATCTGTTTGGCCTTGTCGAGCTGGTCCCGGCTCGGTGCGCTGCCGTCAGGGGTACGTGCGGTGAGGGTGACCCGCGTCCCGCCCTGGAGGTCGATACCGAGTTTCGGGGTCGCTTCTCTGCTGCCGGTGAAGAACACCAGCCCGTACACCACGATCATCAACAGGAAAAAGACGATCAACATCCGTGACGGAGGTACTTCACGGTTTGACGACGATGCCACGCTGCCTACGTCTCCTCAGTTGTCCTACGAACCCCGTGCAGACCGCAGGGGCGTCCGTCACGGTACGTGCTCCGACATCGACGATGTCGCGCACGTCCGTGTGACGCCCCCTCGGCCGGGAGAGCTCTATGACTTGTCTTGGTCTCCGCGAGACTTCTCGAGAGTGATCGAGTCGTCGTGATCGGCATAACTGTCCGCGGTGCCGTGGTCGGCAAAGCCGAAGTCGTCGTCGTCGGATTCGGTGTTGTCGATCAGCCCGACGCCGGGGTAGCTGTCGGCGAGGTCGTCGGCATGGACGACCTCACGGATCGCCAGCCGGTTCCAGCGAGTGACAACGCCATCGGCGGTCTCGAGGTCAACGGTTCCGTCGGCCAGCCCGGCAACAGTGCCGTAGACGCCCGAGGTGGTCTGGATACGTGCGCCGATCTGGAGCGAGTCTTGCATCTCCTGAGCCGCGGACATCGCCTTCTTCTGGCGACGAACGGACAGGATCATGAAGCCGACCAAGAAGACCAGCAGGATAGGAAATATCAATTCCATGGTGGTGTGTTCAGTCCTTGATTGTCATTCGTGCACACGAGCAGCGCTCGCCATCACACCCAGTGTGCCATCCCGGGCGTGCCGGACCCGAATTCGCCGCTGAGCTCCGGCTGAGAAATGTCAGATCGCGGCCGGGTCGTCGTCACCGAACAGCGACATCATGGCGGACCCGTCCTCGCGCACGCGCACACCGAACGAACCGTTCAGGGCGCCGGCAGGCGGCGTGAGACCGAGGTGGTGCCACGCAGCGGCGGTCGCGACCCTTCCCCGCGGGGTGCGGGCGATCATCCCGGCACGCACGAGAAATGGTTCGCACACCTCTTCCACCGTGGCCGGCTCCTCCCCGACCGCGACGGCCAAGGTGGACACTCCTACCGGTCCGCCGCCGAAGCCACGGACCAGAGCACCGAGAACAGCCCGGTCGAGCCGATCGAACCCGAGTTCGTCGACGTCGTAGACGGTCAGGGCAGCCCGGGCCACCGCGAGGTCGACGACGCCGTCCGCCCTTACTTCCGCGTAGTCGCGCACCCGCCGCAGGAGACGGTTGGCGATCCGGGGGGTACCGCGGGAGCGGGATGCGATCTCGGCACCGGCGTCCGGCTCCATCGTGATCCCCAGGATGCCCGCCGACCGGCTCAGGACACGCTCGAGTTCACTTTCCTCGTAGAACTCCATGTGTGCGGTGAAACCGAATCTGTCCCGCAGTGGGCCCGTCAGAGCGCCCGAACGCGTGGTGGCGCCGACCAAGGTGAACGGTGCGACGTCCAGCGGGATGGACGTGGCACCCGGCCCCTTGCCCACCACCACGTCGACGCGGAAATCCTCCATCGCGAGATACAGCATCTCCTCGGCGGGCCGAGCGATGCGGTGGATCTCGTCGATGAAGAGAACGTCTCCTTCGACCAGGTTCGACAGCATCGCGGCGAGGTCCCCGGCCCGCTCGAGCGCGGGGCCGGACGTGACCCGCAGGGCGGCACCCATCTCCCCCGCGATGATCATTGCCAACGAGGTCTTGCCCAGGCCCGGTGGACCCGACAGCAGAATGTGGTCGGGGGTGCCACCACGGCCGCGCGCCGCCTGCAGCACCAGCTCCAGCTGTTCGCACACCCTCGGCTGACCGATGAAGTCGCCGAGCGACTTGGGACGAAGGCTGTTGTCGAGGTCGCCGTCTGCCGTGATCCGGCCGGCGTTGACGGTTCGGTTGACCGGTTCCGGGTCGGTGATCGGGTAACCCGATTCGCCGATGCCGTCGAAGTCGTCGATGTCGTCGTGAGTCATCGGGTCTTACCCAACGACGCAAGCGAGGCACGCAGGACTGTCGCGGAGTCGGCGTTCGGCTGATCCGCCAGGACTGCGATCACCGCCTTCTCGGCGACGGGAGCCGCAAAGCCAAGGCCCACAAGCGCTTCGGCGACCTGGTCGCGCACCGACGAACTCGGCAGGCTCGACGCGTCGCCCCCTGTTGTGTGCGGTCGGTCGACTTTGTCCCGCAGTTCGACCACCAATCGCTCGGCGACACGCTTCCCGATGCCGGGAACGGTGATCAATGCCTTGGTGTCGCCGCCTGCCAGAGCCTCACGCAGGGCGTCGGGCTCGAGCACAGCCAGTGTGGCCATCGCCAGACGTGGTCCGACGCCGGTCACGGTCTGCAGAAGCGTGAACAGCGAACGGGCATCGGGCTCGGTGAACCCGTACAGGGTCATCGAGTCCTCGCGCACGATCATGGTGGTGAGCAGCGTCGCCTCCGAGCCACGCCGGACCGAACCGGCTGTGCTGGGGGTGACGAGAACCTGATATCCGACGCCTGCGCAGTCGATGACGACGTGATCGAGCGCCACGTCGACCACCGGTCCACGTACCGACGCGATCACCGTCCCGCCGCCTTCTTGGCCAGGGCGACCCGATCGCGATACGCCTTCTGCTGCGCCAGCGCGACCGCCTGGGCCTGCTCCATCCGTTCCTGGATCGGCCCACGCCAGCAGTGGCAGATCGCAAGGGCGAGTGCGTCCGCGGCATCGGCGGGCCGCGGTGCCTGCTGCATGCCGAGGATGCGGGTGACCATCGCCGTCACCTGGGCCTTGTCGGCCCGTCCACTTCCCGTCACCGCGGCCTTCACCTCGCTCGGTGTGTGAAATCGAACGGGTACCCCGCGCTGGGCCGCGGCCAGGGCGATCACGCCACCGGCCTGAGCGGTGCCCATCGCGGTGCTGACCTGGTGCTGGGCGAACACACGCTCGATCGCCACGACATCGGGCCGGTGGGTGTCGAGCCAGTGCTCGGCAGCGGTGTGAATGGCGAGCAAGCGATTCTCCAGTGCCATGTCGGGTGGGGTACGGATGACGTCGACATCGAGCGCGGTCACCGAGCGGCCCGTGCCCGACTGGATGAGCGCGATTCCGCACCTGGTCAGCCCGGGGTCCACACCCATCACCCGCATGCAAACCCGCTTTCGGCTACGACTCGAATCTGCTCGGCACGAACAGTTGTTCGATATCGTAACCGGCGGTCACGACGGTCTCAGGCATCAACACGCGCCACCGGTGATGTCACTCCGATTCGAGCTCGGCGAGCACCTCATCGCTGATGTCGACGTTGGAGTAGACCTCTTGCACGTCGTCGGAATCCTCGAGTGCGTCGATCAGCTTGAACACCTTGCGGGCGCCATCGGCGTCGACCGGTACCTCCACCGACGCTCGGAAGCTGGCCTCGGCGGATTCGTAGTCGATGCCCGCATCCTGCAGTGCCGTCCGGACCGCGACCAGATCTGTGGGTTCACTCACGATCTCGAAGGTGTCGCCCAGGTCGGTCACCTCTTCTGCGCCCGCTTCGAGGACCGCCATCAAGATGTCGTCCTCGCTCTGGCCGTTCTTCTCCAGGGTGACCACACCCTTGCGCGCGAACAGGTACGAGACCGAGCCGGGATCGGCCATGTTGCCGCCGTTGCGGGTCATGGCGGTGCGCACCTCGGTGGCGGCGCGGTTCCGGTTGTCGGTGAGGCACTCGATCAGGATCGCGACGCCGTTGGGGCCGTATCCCTCGTAGGTGATGTTCTGCCAATCGGCGCCGCCGGCTTCTTCGCCGCCACCACGTTTGCGGGCGCGCTCGATGTTGTCGTTGGGTACCGACGACTTCTTGGCCTTCTGAATGGCGTCGTACAACGTGGGGTTACCACTCGGATCTCCGCCACCCGTGCGCGCGGCGACCTCGATATTCTTGACCAGCTTGGCAAACATCTTGCCGCGCTTGGCATCGACCACCGCCTTCTTGTGCTTGGTGGTGGCCCATTTTGAGTGGCCGCTCATTCAGCAAGCCCCTTTCGTACTGCTCGGGTGTGTGGCGTCGAGAACTGCGGACCGATCCTACTCGCCACCGGCGGTGCGGCGACGAGGCTCACTGCTTTGCTTGCGCCGCCCTGACCATCCCGACGAAGTACTCGTGGACCCGCCGGTCCCCGGTGACCTCTGGATGAAAGGACGTCGCGAGCACATCGCCCTGCCGGACCGCGACGACACGGCCCGCGGCCGGGCCATCGGGAACCGTGCCCAGAATCTGGACCGATTCGCCGGCAGACTCGACCCAGGGAGCCCTGATGAAGACAGCGCGCATCGGTCCGCCATCGATCCCGTCGATGTCGAGGTCGGTCTCGAACGACGCGACCTGGCGACCGAATGCGTTGCGCCGCACTGTGATGTCGAGGGCGTCGAGATGCTGTGCGTCCGGTCTTGTGTCCAGGATGTCGCGCGCGAGCATGATCATCCCCGCACACGATCCGTAGGCGGGCAACCCATCGGCGAGAGCCTCGCGGAGCGGTTCGAGCAGCCCCAGCACCACGAGCAGCCGGCTCATCGTCGTGGATTCACCGCCCGGGATGATGATCCCGTCGATGGAGTCGAGTTCGGAGGCCCGGCGGATCGACACGGGTTCGGCGCCGATCTCGGCGAGGGCGGCGTGGTGTTCGCGGACATCGCCTTGCAGCGCGAGGATGCCGATCCGCACCGGCGTGCTCAACTCTCCCTCTTCGCGTGCTGGTCCGCAGGCAACTTTCGTCCGGTCCGCGCGAGACCTTCCTGGGTCACCGCCGCCACCATCACCCCGTTGCGGTCATAGATCCGGCCCTGGGTGAGGGCCCGGCCACCCCCGCCGACGGCGATGTCTGGTCGTACAAGAGCCACTCGTCGGCGCGGAACGGCCGTAGGAACCACATCGCGTGATCGAGCGAGGCGGACTGGGCGTCCTCGTCGGGGTGAGCCACCTTCGCCGAACCCAGCAACGTCATGTCGCTCATGTAGGCGAGTGTGCAGATGTGGAACACGGGCTCATCGGGGAGCTGATGGCGGTACCGGAACCAGACACGTTGCTGAGCGGCCAGATCGCGGCTACGGACGAGCTGGTCGTCCGGGACGATCCGGACGTCGAAGTTCTCCCACTCGCGAAAAGGTGACATCGCCTTGCGGTCCTGGGCGGTGAGGACGTCGACCAGATCTTCCGGATCAGGCACAGAAGGCATCTTGTCCTGATGCTCGAATCCCTGGTCCTGAACATGAAATGACGCGGACATCGTGAAGATCGCCATCCCGTCCTGCACCGCTGTCACCCGACGGGTGCAGAACGAACGGCCGTCGCGGATGCGGTCGACCAGATAAACGGTCGGCTCCTCGGGGTTGCCTCCGCGCAGGAAGTAGCCGTGCAACGAATGGACCACAAACCGAGCGTCGACCGTCTTCGTCGCCGACACCAGGGCCTGCCCGGCGACCTGCCCACCGAAGGTGCGCTGCAGGTGGCTCGGGTGGGCGAGCCCACGATAGATGTCTTTTTCTATCGTTTCGAGCTGCAGAATCTCTTCGATCGTCGCCATGAGGTGGCACCACCTTTCCGACGACGATTATGGCTCACCGGGGGCGCAGGCCCGTCACGGCTCCCCGCCGGCGGTCAGAGGTCGTCGATCGACACGATCCCGTCTTGGATCGCGCGGGCCACGAGTGCGGCTTTGGTCGGGGCAGGCCGACCGACTTCGTTGTATTTGACCCGGATCCGGGCGAGATGGGTGTTGACGGTGCCCAGTGAGATGAACAGCGATTGGGCAACCGCCGACTTGGAATCGAGGTTCAGCCACGCACGCAGTACCTCGATCTCGCGCTGCGACAGTTTGGGCGCGCGGTAAACGGTGGTTGCGCCGGTGTCGGCAGCCCCCTCTGGCCGCCCGCTGCGACCGTGACCCGACATGGGAACCGCAGGAGTCGCACAGATGACCCCGGGCTGCGAGTGCGGCGCCGCGCGACCGGGCAGAGGCATCGTGCGCTGCTTGAGACGAGCCAGCGCCTCCTCCCTGGTCATCCGGACCGGGGTCGCCGGCCGGTAACCGACCCGCGTGCGACTGGGAGCGCCAAAGGTGTTGTGCAGTACGGTCATCGGTGATTCTCCTGGTCTGGGGGGCCGGTTTTCTCCTGCCCTCTGTCGAGTGTCTAAACACTAAAACCGGCACACCGGACATGTCGATGGGTAGAACTACCCACCACATGAGCCCAGCTCAGGAAGGGTTTTGCGGAAGACTGACCATCAACTCACCACAGAGGCCGCCAGATCCGCTCACCGGCAGCCCAGCAGCGGCCCACGCTCTCGATTAGCCGATTAGCCGATCACGCCGTTGCGGCGTGCCTCGGCATCGATCAGCACCAGATCCTCGCGTGTCACCAATCGGGCGGCCACCGCATATTCGACCAGCTTGACCCGCCGGTTGCTGGCCAGTCGCCCCGAGCCACCGCGGACACCGGACACCCCGATCTGGTCGAACTTGTCACACACGTTGTCGAGTTTGCGGTTGAACTTGGTCAGCGACCAGCCGAGCCTGGCCGCTGCCTGCGCCGACGACGGGATCGAACTCGCGCCGGTTCCGTTGCGCCGCAACACCTCTTCGGCCAAGACAACGATCAGCAGCTTCTGACTCTCCGTCAGGGACACCACCCCGATGGTGGTTTCGCCGCTGCGTGCCGGCTCCTCCACCGGCGCAAGATTCAACGGCATTGCGCCTGAATGGATTTCGAGCTCGTACGTCGTGGGGCCTGCCGAGAACACCACAGCGGTCACGCCGAACACCAGCGGCACCCGGGCACCGGGAGCCAGCGTCGCCTGGAATCCGGCGTCACCCGCCACGACCCCTGCGGACAGATGCGACCCCACATTGGACAGCCACCACAACCCGTCTTCGTGGTGCAGCATGAGGAATCTGCGGTGCAGATAAGGGTTGTCGTCGATGTCGAGATCGGCCTCGCGGCCGATGTGGAACGGCTCGTCCGGACTGACCGCCACCCGCTCGCCGCAGAACTCCACGAAGGTCTCGGCGATCGTGCGTTTGACGCCTTCGGGCTGACCGGGTTCTCCCGCCGGATCGGTGATCGTCATCGCCGGATCACGACGCGGGGTCGGAGACGTCCGGAACCGCCTTCACGTCGGCGATCGCCACGGTGACATTGTCACGGCCACCGGCCTCCAGAGCGGCCGAGACCAGCGCCTGCGCGGCCGCTGTCGGGTCATCGAAGCCGGCCAGGATCGCGGCGATCGCGTCGTCAGCCAACTCACCGGTGAGACCATCGGAGCACACCAGGATCCGGTCATCTCGTTCCACCGGGAACGTGAAGAAGTCGGCCTCCTGCTCCATCCCGGCACCGAGTGCCCGGGTGATCACGTTGCGGCGTGGGTCGACTCGGGCCTGTGCGGCGGTCAGGAATCCCGCATCCACAAGCTCCTGCACCTGAGAGTGGTCGACGGTCACCTGGTCGAGCTTCGAGTGGGCAAAACGGTACGTCCGCGAATCCCCGATGTTCAACACCAGCCAATGCGGTCGCCCATCGCTGTCGACGAGCATCGCCCCGGTGACGGTGGTGCCGGCACGGCGACCCGAGTCGGAGTCGATGTTCTCGATCTGGCGGCGCGCCTCCCCCAACAGGTCCACCACCGAATCGCGTGTGCGGTTCACCCCTGTCACCGTTGTATCCGACAACGCCGACAGCGCCGCCTCACTGGCGAGCTCACCGCAATCATGACCGCCCATACCGTCGGCCACCAAGATCATCCCAGGGCCGACCAGAGCCGCGTCCTCATTGGTCTCACGCAGCAGGCCGACGTCGCTCACCACAGCCCAGCTCACCTCGACCTGTCCGAACTCGCCGACCCCACTGCGTGTCTCGTCCCGGACGGTCCCGGTAGCTTCCATCGTCATGTGCCCTCCGCGCTCACGCCCAGGATCGAGTACCGCGTCTGTTTCACGGTCGAGCTCCGCCTTCGGCTTCGTCTCCGATTCACGGTCGAGCTCCGCCTTCGGCTTCGTCTCCGATTCACGGTCGAGCTCCGCCTTCGGCTTCGTCTCCGATTCACGGTCGAGCTCCGCCTTCGGCTCCGTCTCCGATTCACGGTCGAGCTCCGCCTTCGGCTCCGTCTCCGATTCACGGTCGAGCTCCGCATCCTGGCTCATCTCGCCACCTCGAAACTGCACTGCCCGAGATGCACCACGGTGCCCGGACCCACCTCGTACGGATGTCCGGGTCGCATCGCGGTCACCGACTCGCCGGTGTCCAGAACCGATCGGACATCCGGGCCCGTACTGATCATCCACAATTTCCCGTCCGCCACGCTGAACTGGACCTGCGTGTCGTCCGAAGGTGGCGCCTCTATGGGGGTGACAACGATCTGTGGGCGACCCTGCGACCACTCGACGGCCGGCACCCCCAGGTATCCGGCACCGGACAGATCGGTGTAGCTGCCGTCGTCGAGTCGAAGCCGCAAACCGGCGCCGGCCCGTCGCAACGGCAGGGTGCGGGCGCCCGTGCTGGGGTCGATGCAATCGGTGACCGAATCTGCCGCCCCCTCGCCGAACCCGGCCACGCGTGCGTCGGGCGCCGTGATCACCTCGTACCCTGCCGAACCAACACTGCTCGCAGTCGTTGTGCCGGAAAGCTTCTCGTGGCAACCGCGACGGGGACGGCCCCTGTCGATCAATACCGACATCGCTCCGGCGAACAACAGGACGTTGCTCAGATGAAGTACGGCGGTGCGGGTCAGATGCCGCCAGAAACCGATCGGACGGCCCGGCCGGCCTGTGGTGATCGTGGTTCGCGCCAACACCTGGCCCGGGGTACGGATGCCGTTGGCCCGCGCGAGTGCCGACGAGATCCAGGTCGCAGCGGGCACCGCCACGCACACAACCAGGGCCACGTCGAGGCCGAAGACAAGACCGGTGACGAGCAGGGCTGCAACCGCAGCCAGCAGGATGGCGACATCAACGAGATAAGCGGCCACCCGCGAACCGTTGGAGGCGGGGATTCGACCCGCAACCAGGGCCTCACGCGGCGACCTCGGTACTGCGCCACCCCTGGTGACGAACATCTGCTGCCCACATTCGGGACAGCGGGCGGACGCGGACGGGATCTGGGTTCCGCAGCGGCCGCAGCCGAGCGGAATCGCTTCGAAATCAGCGGACGCGCTGGTCATCTCCGATTCCCCGCCCCCGCGTCCACGTCAATTCACCAGCCGCGCTCGGCAAGTCGATGGGGTTGTGGGATGTCGTCGACATTGATACCGACCATCGCCTCACCCAGTCCACGCGACACCTTCGCGAGCACATCGGGATCGTCGTAGAACGTCGTTGCCTGCACGATCGCGGCAGCGCGCTCCGCGGGATTGCCGGACTTGAAGATTCCCGATCCCACGAAGACGCCCTCGGCGCCCAACTGCATCATCATCGCCGCGTCCGCAGGGGTGGCGATGCCCCCGGCGGTGAACAGCGTGACGGGCAATTTGCCCAGCTCGGCAACTTCGACGACCAGGTCGTACGGCGCCTGCAGCTCCTTGGCGGCCACGAACAGTTCGTCCTTGGGCAATGAGGTCAGCCGCCGGATCTCGTCGCGGATCTTGCGCATGTGTGTGGTGGCGTTCGAGACGTCGCCCGTGCCCGCCTCACCCTTGGACCGGATCATCCCGGCGCCCTCGGTGAGCCTGCGGAGCGCCTCGCCCAGGTTGGTTGCACCGCACACGAACGGCACGGTGAACTGCCACTTGTCGATGTGGTTGGCGTAGTCGGCCGGGGTCAGCACCTCTGACTCGTCGATGTAGTCGACACCGAGGCTCTGGAGGATCTGGGCTTCGACAAAATGTCCGATGCGAGCCTTGGCCATCACCGGGATGGACACTGCCGAGATGATCCCGTCGATCATGTCGGGGTCGCTCATCCGCGAGACCCCGCCCTGTGCACGGATGTCGGCCGGTACCCGCTCGAGGGCCATGACTGCGACAGCGCCCGCGTCCTCGGCGATCTTGGCCTGCTCGGCTGTCACGACGTCCATGATCACGCCGCCCTTGAGCATCTCGGCCATGCCACGCTTGACCCGCGCGGTACCGGTGCGGCACTTTCCGCTGGCACCGATGAACCTGGATCTGGGGCACTGCTCACGTCTATAGCTCCTGTGGTCTAGTCGATTGCTGAGCTTCCAGTCTAGGCTTTCTCGGCGCCGCGTGGTCCGGCGGCATGACACGCCCCTTTTCGACGTCGGGCGGGCAGGTCAGACGGGCGCTCGCTCGACGATCTCGAAGTACAGCGGGGTCGGTGCGGTGCCACCCAGGTGCAGCCATCGCACCGGTCGCCGATTGCGGAGGGCCAGGGTGTCGCGAACGGCATCGTTGTGGAACCGGCGGGCGATCATCACGCGGGTCTCGGCGTCGGCAAGCTCGGTGACCAGCTGCGATCGCAGCGACGAGAGGTCGATCTGGGCCAGCGCCGCCGACACGACGTTCTCGGCGGATTCACGATCCGGCCGCGCCGAACCCTCCGCTCGATCGGCGGCGATGATCAGTTCCCGGCCCTCCGGCCCGAGGCCGGCCCCGATGGATCGGGCCACCACCGCCCGGCGGGCAAGCGCGGCGTCGAGCGCCTGCCAGCACAGGTCCACCCGCACGTGGAGTCGGTCGAGCCGGTTGGCGGTTTTGTAGGCCCAGCCCAGACCGAGCAACACCAGCACCGTGATGACGCCCAGGATCAGGACGGTCAGGGCGGAGATGGTCATGAAGTCCTCTCAGAAGGGGTCAATCGGAGACGACGACCTTGCCGGCCCCGACGACGACGGTGTCGTACACACGCAGGATCTGGTCGGCGACCTCGGACCAGTCGTAGCGGGCGGCACGATCGCGTGCACGGCGGACCATCGCGGCCCGGCCGTCGTCATCACCGAGAACGGAGATGATCCCCTGAGCGAGTTGGTCGGCGTCCCCCACCTCGACCAGCACACCGGCCTGCCCGTCGTCGAGCACCCGCCGGAACGCGTCCAGCTTGCTCGCCACCACGGCGGTACCGGCGGCCATGGCTTCCACGAGCACGATGCCGAAACTCTCACCGCCGAGGTTGGGAGCGCAGTACACGTCCGCGGAACGCAGGGCGCGGGCTTTGACGTCGTCATCGACCTGGCCGAGGAATACGAGGTGGTCGGCAAGGTCGCCGGCTTTGCCCCGCAACGTTCGCTGGTGACCTCCGCCGACGACCAGGACACGCACGTCCGGGAAGCGTGCCACCACAGCGGGCAGTGCCCTGATCAACACGTCGACACCCTTGCGTGGTTCGTCGAATCGACCGAGGAACAGCACGGTTCTACCGGGGTGCGGATACCCGTCAAGCGGTTGGGCCCCGGCGAACATGGCCGTGTGAACCCCGTTCGGGATCTCCACCGCGTCCGAACCCAGAGATTCCATCTGCCAACGTCGGGCGAGTTCGGAGACGGCGATCTTACCGGCGATGCGTTCGTGGTAGGGACGAAGGATTCCCTGAAAGATGCTGAGTATCAACGACTTCGTCGTGGATGTGTGAAAAGTGGTGACGATCGGGCCCTGAGCGACCATCAGCGACAACATCGAGACACTCGGCGAGTTCGGCTCGTGCACATGGAGGACGTCGAACTTCTCGTCCCGAAGCCAGGATCGCAATTTGTGATAGGCCTTGGGGCCGAAGGCGATCCGGGCGACCGATCCGTTGTACGGAATGGCCAGCGCCTCACCGACCGACACCACATAGCCGGGCAGTTTCTTGTCGTGTCCGGCGGGCGCGAGAACGCTCACCGTGTGTCCACGATCGATGAAGACCTGCGCCAGTTCCATGACGTGGGCCTGCACACCGCCCGGGATGTCGAACGAGTACGGGCAGATCATGCCGATCTTCATCCCGCGGCGCCCTCGACATCCTCGTTGCTCCGGGAGGTGTCGGCCCCCTTGATGCGCTCACGGCGCTCATCGGACCAATCGGCCTCCCAGAGCGGTTGCAGCATGTGCCAGTCCTGCGGATGGGCGGCGATGTTGGTCTCGAACACCGTTGCCAGCGCCTGCGTTGCCGCCTCCACTCCCCCGGACGTGTCGATCGGTCCGGTGAGCGATATCTGCGAGGTGTCCGGGCCGGTGTACCAGTGGTGCACCCCGACGAGGGCGGCGCCGGTGTCGATGGCGAGCTTCGCCGGGCCCGCGGGCATCCGCGTCGGCTCGCCGAAGAACTGAACGGGGACACCGTGTCGGGCCAGGT
Organism: Williamsia sp. DF01-3; assembly: GCF_023051145.1. NCBI lineage: Bacteria > Bacillati > Actinomycetota > Actinomycetes > Mycobacteriales > Nocardiaceae > Williamsia > Williamsia sp. DF01-3. The sequence continues at coordinate 2,929,645 of NZ_JALKFS010000005.1, read as the reverse complement.
CCCGCTCGCCGAGGAGACACACCACCCCGCCGCTGCGCAGCCGCTTGGCCAGCTGGCCGTACGGGGGTTGTTCGCCACCGCTGAGCGGGAAGATCTCGAATCCGAGGGTCTCGCGATATCGCACGAAACGTTCGAAGAGCGAATCCGGTTTCAGCCGTTCCGCCACCGTGGAGAAGTCCCCGATGTTCTGCACGAGCCACACCCCGGCCATGTCCCAGTTGCCGCTATGGGGCAACGCGAACACCACGCCCTTGCCCTTCGCAAGGGCTTCGTCCAGCAGTCGTCGATCCGGTGGGGGAGGTCGACCCGCGACGCGGCCGCCTGAAAATCCATGGCGGGCAGCCGAAATGCCTCGCGCCAGTAGCGGGCGTAGGACCGCATGGCATCCCGCATGAGGTCGTCGGGTACCTCCGCGGGTGCACAGCCGACCACCCTGGCGAGGTTCTTGCGCAGCTGGGCCGGTCCGCCACCCCGGCCGCCGACGTAGCCTCCCGCGCTGTCGAACACCGTGCGCGCGACACCCTCGGGCAGGCGCCGCACGAGCGACCACCCCGCCGCGTACCCCAGGTCGGCAATACGCTCGCCGGCCGTCGTCACGACTCCGGTCCGTCCTCGACCTGGGTCGCCCCACCGGCGGGGGAGCGGCGATCGGCTGCAGATCGGTGGCTCCGGGCGACTTGTAGACCGACCACATCCGCTGGAACACCGTGATGATGCTGCCGACCGCGAGAAGCCACATCGCGATGTGGATGGCCCACGACAGCCCGATACCGGTGAGGCCCGCGCCGACGAGGACGATGACGAGGCGGTCCGGACGTTCGATGAGGCCGCCGTCACCGTTCAGTCCGCTGGCCTCGGCACGTGCCTTCGCGTACGAGATGACCTGCGAGGTGACCAGGCAGATCATGGTTGCCACGAACAGCCACTGGTGCGGCTTCTCCACCAGGCACCACCAGCCGAGGCCGGCGAAGATCGCGCCGTCGGCAAGCCGATCACACGTCGAGTCGAGCACCGCACCGAACTTGGTGCCGCCACCGCGTGCCCGCGCCATCGCGCCGTCGAGCATGTCGAACATCACGAACAGCCAGATCACCAGGGTGCCGACGAACAGGTGACCCATCGGGAACAGCGTTACCGCTGCCGCGATGGTCGCCACCGTTCCGATGACGGTCATCGCATCGGGCGTCAGGCCTGTCTTGATCAGGGCCCGCCCCAAGGGCAGGGTGACCTTGGACACCGAGGCGCGACCCAGGACGCTCAGCATGGATCGTTCACGCTCTTTTTGGTCATGTTCCGTCCTCGAGTCGTCGCCAGGCGTCGGCGAGCAGAGTCCTGGTGTCGCGCAGCAGCTGCGGCATCACCTTTGTCTCCCCGACCACCGTGATGAAATTGGCGTCGCCACCCCAGCGCGGAACCACATGCTGGTGCAGGTGTTCGGCCAGCGAACCACCGGCTGCGGCACCGAGATTGAGTCCGACGTTGAACGCGTCCGGATTGGAGACCGCTTTGATCGCGCGAATCATCTTCTGCGTGAACACCATCAGTTCACGGCTCTCGACCTCTGTGAGGTCTTCGAGGTCGGCGACCTGCCGGTACGGCACGATCATCGTGTGCCCGGGGTTGTAGGGATAGAGGTTGAGCACCGCGTAGACCGATTCACCTCGGGCGACCATCAGCCCGGCCTCGTCCGACATCCGAGGGATGTCGAGGAATGGGTGGACGGACTTGGCGGACGTGGTGTCGTCGCCGTCCGGGTCCACACCCGATCGCGGGGCAGCCGTGATGTACGACATCCGGTGCGGGCTCCACAGCCGCTGAAGCCGGTCCGGGTCGCCCGGCCCCTGGTCGCGGATGACGCCGGGGTTGTCGGTGTGGGTCACCGGGCCTCCCCGGCAGCGTCGGCGGCAGGCGTCGCGACCAGTTCGGCGGTCGGGGACTCGTTGCGACGCTGGGCGACCCAGTCGGCGATCAGGGTGACCGCGTCTGCGACCGGAACCCCGTTGACCTGTGTGCCGTCACGGAAACGGAAACTGACGGCGCCGGCCTCCACGTCACGTTCGCCAGCCAGCAACATGAACGGCACCTTGCCGGTTGTGTGATTGCGGATCTTCTTCTGCATCCGGTCGTCCGAACCGTCGACCTCGGCACGAACGCCGAGCGACCGCAGCTGTGCCACAACGCCGTCGAGATGGGGAACGAACGCGTCCGCGACCGGGATCCCGACAACCTGTACCGGGGACAGCCACGCCGGGAAGGCACCGGCGTAGTGCTCGGTGAGCACACCGAAGAACCGCTCGATAGAGCCGAACAACGCTCGGTGGATCATCACCGGCCGGTGCTTGGACCCGTCGGCACCGGTGTACTCCATCTCGAATCGCTCCGGCAGATTGAAGTCGAGCTGAATGGTCGACATCTGCCAGTTTCGGCCCAGTGCGTCCTTGACCTGCACCGAGATCTTCGGACCATAGAACGCGGCGCCACCGGGATCGGGCACCAACCGCAGACCGGATGCCTCGCCGACCTCGGCGAGGGTGGCCGTCGCCTCTTCCCAGACCTCGTCCGAACCCACGGACTTCTTCGGATCCCTGGTCGACAGTTCGAGGTAGAAATCGTCGAGGCCGTAGTCCTTGAGCAGCCCGAGTACGAAGTTCAGGGTGGTGGTGAGCTCGGCCCGCATCTGTTCGCGCGTGCAGTAGATGTGCGCGTCGTCCTGAGTCATCCCGCGAACCCTGGTGAGGCCGTGGATGACTCCTGACTTCTCGTACCGGTACACCGACCCGAACTCGAAGAGCCGCAGTGGCAACTCCCGATAGGAGCGGCCTCGCGCATTGAAGATCAGGTTGTGCATCGGGCAGTTCATCGGCTTGAGGTAGTAGTCCTGGCCGGGCTTGCGCACCTCGCCGTCGTCGTCCAGTTCGGCGTCGAGGTGCATGGCCGGAAACATGCCATCGCGGTACCAGTCGAGGTGACCGGAGATCTCGTACAGGTTGCTCTTGGTGATGTGCGGGGTGTTCACGAACTCGTAGCCCTCGGCGATGTGCCGCTGACGGGAGTAGTCCTCGAGCTCCTTGCGGATGATGCCGCCCTTGGGATGGAACACGGGCAGCCCCGAGCCCAGCGCGTCGGGGAAGCTGAACAGATCGAGTTCGGCACCGAGCTTTCGGTGGTCGCGGCGTTCGGCCTCGGCCAGCAACTCGAGGTAGGCGTCCATCGCCTCGGCCGATTCCCAGGCCGTGCCGTAGATGCGCTGCAGGTCCGCGTTGTCCTGGTCGCCGCGCCAGTATGCCGCCGAACTACGGGTCAGCTTGAACGCGGTGATGTACTTCGTGGTGGGCACGTGCGGACCCCGGCAGAGATCGCCCCAGATCCGTTCGCCGGTGCGAGGATTGAGGTTGTCGTAGGCGGTGAGTTCGCCGCCCCCGACCTCCATCACCTCGGGGTCGTCGGCCGAACCCTTGTCGTCGACCAATTCGAGCTTGTAAGGTTCCCCGGCCAATTCGGCCTTCGCCTCGTCGACCGACTCGTACACGCGCCTGGAGAAGCGCTGACCGGACTTGATGATCTGCTTCATCTTCTTCTCGAGCGCGGTCAGGTCGTCGGGCGTGAACGGGTCCTCGACATCGAAGTCGTAGTAGAAACCGTTCTCGATCGGCGGTCCGATCCCGAGTTTCGCCTTGGGGTCCAGATCCTGAACCGCCTGCGCCAGCACATGTGCAGCCGAGTGCCTGATGACGCTGCGTCCGTCTTCGGTGTTGGCCGCGACCGGCTCGACCACGGTGTCGCTCGTGGGCGACCACGACAGGTCGCGAAGCGTCCCTTCCGCGTCGCGGACCACGACGATCGCCTCCGGCCCCTTGTTGGGATGACCGCTGTCGCGCAGAGCCGCCCCCGCAGTGGTCCCGGCCGCCACCGTGATCGTGGCGGGGGGCGTGGCGGCGGCGTTCTCGGGCACCAGGAAACTCCTTGTCGAGGCAGACCACTCGACCGGCACGGCCGAGCTGGCGTATCAGTCCATGATCGTAGTGCCCGACGGACCCACGACCCCCTACCGGTCGCCGAGACGTTCGGGCCCGGTTACAGAATCGGGCTCTTCAGCCACGACCAATCGAGACCGATCCAGCCGGCCGCCATCTCGAGGGCGCCGAGGAGCCAGAGCGTCAGGAGCACGATGGCGCAGGTCAGGATGGCGAACGCCGCCTGGACCGTCCAGTGCTGCTTCTTGATCCAGTCCATCCATGCGTCGTACTTGCTGCGCGCGAAATGGAGCAGGCGGCGCGCCCAGTCGAACTCGGACGCGAGGATGCCCAGACCGGCGAACACGATCAGCCATCCGGGACCGGGGTACGGGATCGCCGCGATGCCCACGAGAAGTACGCCCGTTCCGACCACACCGACACAACAGCGGTAGATGAGATTCAGGCGGCGCTGCTCCCGAATCTGGTCACGCTTGTTGCCGATCGCGGAGAGTATCCCGCCCTGGGGCCGTTCTTCGTCGACATCGACTTTCGCGTCATCAGGCATGACGTTCCTTTGTCCGAAATTGACCGTTTGCAAACCTTTTCCGGCAACTCTACGGAAGTCGGCAACACGGGAGATGCAACAGGACTGCGCACGAACGTCAGTCGATTGAACGGGAGATGAAGTGGTCCCGGCTGGGATCGAACCAGCGACCTTCCCGGTGTGAACGGGACGCTCTTCCACTGAGCCACGGGACCTGACGTCTACCCCGGCTGAACCGGGGTCTGCGACCGAAAGACATTAACACGCACACCCCGCCGGAACCCAAATCACATCCACTCGATTCACCCCGGGTGTCGCCGCCGCACGTTACCTGGGGATCGTTCTGCAACCGACCGTTTGACCAGCGGATTTGTTGCTTTGCGGGTACGTCCGATAATGTTCACGTTCGCACCCAGAGCAGCAGTTTTCAGGGTGCATGCGGATGTAGCGCAGCTGGTAGCGCATCACCTTGCCAAGGTGAGGGTCGCGGGTTCGAATCCCGTCATCCGCTCGGAGCACGATATTTCCACCGTGGCGGTGTGGCCGAGTGGTGAGGCAACGGCCTGCAAAGCCGTGCACACGGGTTCGATTCCCGTCGCCGCCTCCAGATCAGTTCGACAACTGAACACAATCTCGCGCGATTAGCTCAGCGGGAGAGCGCTTCCCTGACACGGAAGAGGTCACAGGTTCAATCCCTGTATCGCGCACCACCTGCACCACAGAATGACCCGGCAACCCCGGGTCATTCTCATGTGACGGGTACGGACGGATTGTTCATCACATCGAGTCACAGGAATTCCATGAACGACACTCTCGACCGCGACGTCTTGCAGTACACCCTCAACTGGGCGAGCACCAATGGGTACACGGTCAGCGGAAGCCAGATCCTGATCGAGTTGCTGCCGATCAGCCGTGAGTACAGCAACATCGACGAACGGGAACGGGCCCTGCACGCCGCTGCGCAGCAAATCGTGTCCGGCCAGGCGGAGCTGGCCACCAGCTCACGCTGAGAGGCCGCGCGCCGCTGAGCGGCTCGCGTGACGCCCGTGTTGAGATGATCGTCGTGAGCGGTCCCGAAATACTGGTGAACTTCACCGACGATCCCACCGACGCCGACCAATTGGCGGAGGTCGCGGCCGCGACCTTCCCACTGGCCTGCCCGCCGGATCTGAGCGCCGACGACGTCGCGCACTTCATCGCGACCACATTGTCGGGCCAGCACTTCGGCACATATCTCAGCGAGCCCGATCACCACGTCCTGAAGGCAACGGACAGCGCCTCCGGTGCCATCGTGGGCTACGCACTCCTCATCGACTCCGAACCCGAGGACACCGACGTCCTGGCGGCCATTCCGGAACGTCCGCTGACGATGGTGTCGAAGTTGTACGTGCTACCCGGCTTTCACGGCGGAGCGGTGTCCGCGGCGTTGATGTCGGCAGCGCTCGCGCACGCCGCGGAGCAGGGCAGCGCGCGCATCTGGCTCGGCGTGAACGAGCAGAACCGCCGAGCACAACGGTTCTACGAGAAGATGGGTTTCACGATCGTGGGGCGCAAGTCATTTGTCGTCGGCGGCAAGCGCTGCAACGATTACGTGCTGGCGCGCACTCCCCCGCCGACGTCCGATCTGCATTGACCCTGACGGGCTACGCCGATTCCGCGAAGCGTGACAGTGCGAGCAGACGCGATGTCGCACGGAGGTACTTCTTGCGGTAGCCGCCGGCGAGCATCTCCTCGGTGAAGATCTCGTCCAGCTTCGAACCCGAGACCATGAGCGGGGTTCCGGCGTCGTAGAGGCGGTCGGCCAACACCACGAGCCGCAACGCGACCGTCTGATCCGCCGCGGGATGCACACCTTCCACGCACGCCAGGGTGACGCCCTCCACGAGCGCCTTGTACTTGGACGGATGCAGCTTGGCCAGGTGTGCGCAGAGTTCGTCGAAGTTGTCCAAGGTGGCGCCAGGAGTGCTCTCGGCCAGGTTCTCGAGCTCTGCGTCGCTGTGGGGTGGCGGGGCCGGCGGCAGGTCGCGGTGCCGGTAGTCGGGGCCGTCGACACGGATGGCCTCGAACACCGCCGCCAACTTCTTGATCTCTCGCAAGAAGTCCTGCGCGGCGAAACGCCCCTCGCCGAGTTGCCCCGGCAGGGTGTTGGACGTCGCGACGATGGAGACGCCCTTGGCCGACAGTTCGGTCAGCAGTCGCGACACCAGCATGGTGTCGCCCGGGTCGTCGAGCTCGAACTCGTCGATACACAGCACGGAGTGGTCCGAGAGCCGCTCGAGGGCATTGGCGAAGCCGAGAGCTCCGACGACGTGGGTGACCTCCACGAACGTCGCGAACGCCTTGGGTCCCGGCATCGCGTGATAGATCGACGCGAGGAGGTGGGTCTTGCCGACGCCGAAGCCGCCGTCAAGATAGAGGCCCAGCCCTTGCTGCGGCGCGGACTTGCGACTGAAGAGGCCACGCTTGCCCCCTTTGCCTTGGTCGCGCGTTCGACGAAGCTGCGCGCGGCCTTGACCGCCTCGGCCTGGCTCGGCTCGTTGGGGTCGGGAATGTACGAGTCGAAACTGACCTCGTCGAACATCGAGGGGGCACCATCTCATCGACGAGGGCCTCGGGCGCGACCTGCGGAGTGCGGTCACTCAAACGTGCTGGCATGCGCCGAGCCTAGCGACGTGACGAGAATGGCTGTGTGTACCCACTGCGCAAAGCGACCCAGCTCACAACCGGCGACCTCGACGACAAGGCGCTCGCCGCCCTCTACGCCTATCCGGAGGGTCAGACGGGCGTTGCCCGGGTACGCGCCAACATGATCGCGTCGATCGATGGGATGGCAACGGTCGCAGGGCGATCCGGAGCCCTGGGGTCGTCGGGTGACCAGCGGTTGTTCTCGGTTCTGCGGGCACTGGCCGACGTCATCGTGGTGGGTGCCCGCACCGCTGTCACCGAGGGATACGGGCCGGTTCGGCCACACCCTTTGCTCGGAGAGCTGCGCACGGCCGAGGGCCGGCCGGCGGCCGCGGCGCTCGCCCTGGTGAGCAACACGCTCACCATTCCGGTTCCCGGAGAGGGTGATTTCACTCTCGCACCGAGCACCATCGTCCTCACCTGCCGTTCGGCCCCCGCAGGCGCTCGCGCTCAGCTGCGCGACGCCGGGGCGACCGTCGTCGACTGCGGCGACGAGGAAGTCGATCCGGCACAGGCGATCGGGTACCTTGCCGACCGCGGCCTGACGCAGATCTTGTGCGAGGGCGGGCCGGCCCTGCTCGGTTCGCTGCTCGACAGAGATCTGGTCGACGAGCTCTGCGTGACGGTCAGCCCCAGCGTCACTGCGGGTGGCGGCAAGCACATGACGGCCGGTTCGGACGCGGTACGTGGAATGCGACGTGCCCACGTCCTCGCCGACGACGAGGACTACCTGTACCTGCGCTGGGTGCGCGATCAGGAGTGATGTCGTTCGCCAGTACCCTCGCCGATATGCAGCGCGCTCTTGTGACCACAGACGACCGCACCGGCCGGATGTGGTCGCTCAGCCGCCCGGATCGTTCAGCCCGTCGACGCTCACTGCGCCTGCTGGCGGCAGCGATGGTGGCGGTGGGCATCCTCACCGGATGTACGGCCGGTCCCGATCCCGGGCCCGATCTGGTCATCGAAGAGAACAACGGCGGAGGGCAGGCCCCGACGACCACGCCGCCGCCACCGAGCCTCGAAGTCCCCAAACAGGATCTGGCATGGCGAGAGTGCGGCGACGATCTGCAGGAGCGGTTTCCCGGGACCGATCTCCCACCGGGCATCACGTTCGAGTGCGGCAATTTCGAGAACTCGGTGACTCCGGGCACCCAGAGCATCGACACCGTGACGGTCTCGGCTGTCCGAGCACGGTCGGCCGACACGCCCGCCGACGCTGCTCCGCTGGTGCTGACCTCCGGCACCGACATACCGTCCACCCGCACACTGCTCAGCTTGGCGCAGGGTGGCGGTCGCAACCTGTTGTCGGCGCATCCCGTGGTCGCTGTCGACCGGCGAGGGACCGGCGCGTCGACGCCGCTCGACTGTATGACGAACCTGGAACGAAACACGCTCCTGAACAACGGCTTCAGCACCTCATCCGCTGACTACCCGGCGCGCGTGGAACGACTGGCCGCCGCGGGGACGTCGGCGTCGGACGGTTGTACGGAAATCCTGAGCCCGCACCAGGTGCAATTCACCGGCAACAATGCGGCAGCCGATCTCGAGAAGCTGCGCACGGTATGGCAGGTGGACCGGATCGGTATCGCAGGCGTCGGGGAAGGCGCAGCTGTGGCACTGGCCTACGCAGGGCTCTACACCGACCACCTGGCCCGGCTCATCCTCGACACGCCGGCGCCGTACTCGACCAACGCCCAGACCACCGGGCAACAGATCGCCGAGGGCACCGGCGCTGCACTCGGCTTGTTCGCCGATCAGTGCCGGGCCATCAGCTGCTCCCTCGGCGCCGACCCCGGCGTCGTCATCGCCGGCCTGCTCGACCGGGCGCGTACCGGCGGCCTCGACGGGATCGCCGATACCGACGTCCTGGCGGCACTGACCACCACCATCGCGCTCGCGCCCGGCGACCGGGCCACCGTCATCACCACAGCCGCCGACATGCTCAGTGCAGCCGACGGCGGCGCTCTCGGCACCCTGCGCACGGCGATAGCTCAGGCCAGGGCCCTGCGTGGCACCGACGGTCAGCTGTTGTCGCAGTGCAACGACACCTCTGAACCCGTCGGGCGCAACCAGATCGACGGGCTGATCGCCGAATGGGGTCGGCAATATCCACTGACCGGTGCCGGCACGGCACTGGGCCTCCTGCGGTGCAACGGCTTCCCCGCCGGCGCCGCCCCTCCGACCATCGGCGAGATCCCCGTGCCGGTGCTGATGTTCACCGGCTCCGGCGACACCATCAACGGGCCCACCGCGTCCGACGGCATCAACGGCGCCTTGATCGGCGCCGGTGCCACGTCATCGATTCTCTCGTGGGAAGGCCTCGGCTACTCGGTGCTGGCGCACTCGGACTGTGCCGGGGAAGCGGCCATCGCCTACGCCCGCTCGGGTGAACCACCCGCTCCCGGTGCGTGTCCGGCCTGACCGGATCAACGGGACCGGCATCTGTTCGTGGTGTCGGGCACGGCGCGGGGCCGCTGCCGTAGTACGGTGCGGCAGTGTCGATCAATGACCCTTCCACCGGAGACCACCAGAAAACTTCCGCTGACGTCGGCCGGGAGCACGGGAAGCGACCCGGGTACGGCCTGGTCAACCGCACGGGAACGGCCGAACGCGTCCTGTTCCCGGGTGTCGACGTAGGCCGCATCATCTCGATGGTGCTCTGGCCCGTCGCAATCCTCATGGTGTTTCAGCGCACGGTGATCCTGGGCGTGGACGGCGACCGCACAGACGACTTCTCGCCGGTATATCGCGCCGCGCTGGCGTTCCTGCGCAACGAGCCGATCTACACCGAGAACTACAACACGGTCGACCCTCACTACCTGTACCCGCCGTCGGGAACGCTGCTGATGGCTCCGCTGGGCTACATCGACCCCGAGCGAGCGCGATGGCTGTTCATCTTCGTCTCCGCCGCCGTGCTCGTACTGTGCGCGTATCTGATCACCCGCATGTTCGGGTACTCGGTCCGGTCGTGGGTGATGCCCGTTGTGCTGTTCGTCTTCTTCCTGTCCGAGACGGTGTCGCACACTCTGATCTTCGTGAACTTCAACGCCTTCGTGTTGCTCGGTGAGCTGCTGTTCATGATGTTGGCGCTCAAGCGGAAAGACCTGTGGGCGGGTGTCCCTCTCGGTCTCACCCTCGCGGTCAAGCCAGTTCTTGCCGTGCTGCTGTTGCTCCCTCTGCTCAACCGTCAGTGGAAGGTGTTCGTGGGTGCGATCGGGGTCCCGCTCCTGCTGACCGCGCTTGCGTGGCCGCTGTCCGCCGACCCCCGGTCTTTCGTGAGCCGCACCGCGCCGTACCTCTTCGAGGCGCGCGACTACTACAACAGTTCGATCGTCGGCAATGCCGCCTACTTCGGCGTGCAGACCTGGCTCGTGGTGTTGTTGCGGATCGCCTTTGTCCTGATGGCCGCCTTCAGCCTGTGGTTCCTGTACCGCTACTACCGCACCATCGACGAACTTCTGTGGATGAGCACTTCGGCCGGTGTACTGCTGTGCACGTCGTGGCTGGTCGGCTCGCTGGGCCAGGGCTACTACTCGATGTTGCTGTTCCCGCTGCTGATGACGGTGTTCATGCGGGGCTCGGCCATTCGGACTTGGCCGGCCTGGCTCGGTGTCTACGGGTGCTTCACATTCGACGGGTTCTACTCGGATCGCTGGGAGGCGTTCGGGCGGGCGATCGAGTACAACAAGGTGACCTGGGGCTGGTCACTGCTCATGATCGCGGTGTTCTGCGCGCTGCTGTTCCGGTATCTGGATCTTCGCAAGTCCGGGGATCACGAGATCCCCGGAACCCGAACGCGGCCCGCAGCCGCCGTCGGCGCATGAACTGAACCCGAATACCAAGCCGCGGACAGCGATTGACTGCTCGAGGGCGGCGACTTCTCAGGGCAGAGCGGTGATGAGCTTGTCGACGTCGACGCGCGGGCCGGTGAAGAACGGGGTCTCCTCGCGCACGTGCATCCGCGCCTCGGTGGCGCGTAGATCGCGCATCAGGTCGACGATCCGATGCAGCTCGGGCGCTTCGAACGCCAACAACCACTCGTAGTCGCCGAGGGCAAACGACGACACGGTGTTCGCCCGGACGTCCTTGTATCCGCGTGCCTGCTTGCCGTGATCGGCGAGCATGGTGCGTCGTTCGGCATCGGGCAGCAGGTACCACTCGTACGAGCGGACGAACGGGTACACGCAGATGTACTTGCCCGGTTCCTCACCCGCGAGGAACGCCGGGATGTGGCTCTTGTTGAACTCTGCGGGCCTGTGCAGCGCCACGTTGCTCCACACTGCGTTGCTGGCACGGCCGAGGATGGTGGTCCGGCGGAAATCGGCGTAGGCGGCCTGGATCTGCTCGACCTCTTCCGAATGCCACCAGATCATGAAGTCTGCGTCGGCCCGCAGACCCGAGACGTCGTACACACCGCGAACCACAACACCTTTGGCTTCGAGCGAGTCGAAGAACTGGCGGGCGTCGCTGATCGCCTCGTCCCGATCGTCGCCCAGCTCGCCCGGCCGAACCGAGAAGACCGAGAACATGAGGTAACGAACAGTGGCGTTGAGTTCTGCATAGTCCAGGCGCGTCATGGTTCCCATCCTGCCATTGCCAGGACAACGCGATGTCAGCGCAGGTGCGTGCTCCGAGGCCCACCAACAGCCAGATCGGCGACGAGTTGCCGGGCCGCCCTGTCTGCACGACCGACACATGCGGGTACCCCCACACCGTCGAAAGTGGCACCGGCGAGCACCAGACCCGGCGGACGACTGCGGTCGACCTCTGCGACCAGGGACGCGTGACCGGGCGCGTATCGAGGCAGTCCGCCGGGCCACCGCTGGACCACGGCGTCCCGCGGTCCGACACGCACTTCTCCCCCGCCGGCCAGAGCGATGACCGTTGCGAGATCCGCCACCGCCCAGTCGATCAGCTGGTCGTCCTCGATGTTCTCGAGATCGGTGCCGTAACGACCGAACGACACCCTCACCAACACCGCGTCCTCGGCGAGATGATTCCATTTGCGCGTACTGAAGGTGAAAGCTTTTGCGTGCACCAGTGATTCGTCACTGGCGACGAGCACCCCCGAGAGCTGGGGCAAGTCGACACCCGCTTCGAGCGCCAGCGACACCACCGCCGAACCCGACAGGTCGACCCGCGTCAGCGGCTCGGCGACCTCGGGAACGGTTGCGCACACGCGGGCCAGGACGGGAGCCGGCAACGCAGCCACCACACCGTCGTAGCGGGCGTCGTCGACCATCCAGCCGGAGCCCGCTCGGATCAGCTGTCGGATTGCCACGCCGGTATGGATCCCTGCGGCACACCGATGGCCGAGTTCGTCGACCAGCTGGCGGTATCCCCCGGCCAAGGCGCCGAACACCGGACCAGAACCACCTGATGCGGCCAGGAGGCCGGTCACCGCCGCGGTCAGGCTGGGAGCACCGGCGTCGAGTCGCGCCGCCAGGGCGGGAACCACGGCCCGCACTCCCAGGTCGTCGGCACGCGCCGAATACACACCGCCGAGCATCGGGTCGACACTGCGATCCACGATCGACCGGCCGAATCGGTCCCCTATCAGGGCCCCGATCGACATGTCCCGTCCTGCTTGCCAATCGAGAGGTCGCTGAGGCTCATCGGCCATGCGCGCAAGGTCGTCCGCCTCGGCGAGGTGGCGTACGGCGTCCGGACCACCGGGGATTCCCATCACCGTCGGACGGGCCATTGCCTTGAGGGTGGAGCCGCTGAGGACATTGGGGCCGAGAACACCGGGATGGACGAGTGACGGGGTCAAGCCGAGTTCGTCCACCAGAGCGGCGACTTCCGGGCGGCGCACCAGGAATGCCTCGGCGCCGACGTCCACATGGTGCCCGTCGAGTTCGGCTGTCCGCAACGTGCCACCGAGGACGGGCGATGCTTCGAAGAGATCGATCACCGCGGCTGGCCCGAGTAGCGTCCGCAACCGGTACGCCGCGGTCAGTCCCGAGATTCCGCCACCGAGCACCGCGACACTGGTCACAGCGAGTGCACCAACTCCACCACCCGGGTCAACACGGTCGGGTCGGTGGCGGGCAGAACCCCGTGACCGAGGTTGAAGATGTGGCCCAGTGCCCCCCTGCCACCGCTCGATCAGCTTCGGCGGCGATGCGGCGGACCTCTTGTTCCACCACCGGCCACGGCGCGAACAGCACCGCCGGATCGAGGTTTCCCTGTAGAGCCCGGCCCGGCCCGATCCGGCGCGCTGCATCGTCGAGCGGGATCCGCCAGTCGACCCCGACCACGTCGGCGCCGGCGGTTCCCATGTCGTGGAGCAACTCGCCGGTGCCAACCCCGAAATGGATCCGGGGAACACCGTACGACGCCAGTTCGGCGAAGACACGCGAAGAATGGGGTCGGGCAAAGGCGTTGTAGTCCGCCACCGAGAGCGCGCCTGCCCACGAGTCGAACAACTGGAAGGCGTCGACTCCGGCATCGAGCTGGACCTTCAGGAAGGCGATCGTGATGTCGGCGAGCTTGCCGACCAGTTCGTGCCAGATGGCCGGCTGCCCGTACATCAGGGCCTTGGTGTTCTCGTAGTTGCGGCTGGGGCCGCCTTCGATCAGGTACGACGCCAAGGTGAACGGGGCGCCCGCAAAACCGATCAGTGCGGTCTCGCCCAGCTCGACCTTCAACAGTTTCACCGCGGCCGAGACCGCACCGACCGCGTCGGCTGTCAGCAAGGGAAGGGCGCGGACATCGGCGTGCGTGCGGATGGGGTGCGCGATCACCGGACCCACCCCGGAGACGATGTCGAGGTCGACCCCGGCCGCCTTGAGTGGAACCACGATGTCGGAGAACAGGATTGCCGCGTCGACACCGTGCCTGCGAACCGGCTGCATGGTGATCTCACAGACCAGTTCGGGATCGAAGCAGGATTCGAGCATCCCGCGCCCGACCCTGATCTCCCGGTACTCGGGCAGTGAGCGGCCGGCCTGCCGCATGAACCACACCGGTCGGCGGTCGGGCTGTTGCCCACGAGCGGCCGCGACCAGCGGCGAAAGGGCGCGGGCATGTTGTTGAGTCATCACCTGACATGCTGCCATGCACTGCGCCCAGGACTCCAAGGACTACCGAATAGGGGCCGATCAAGCCATCGGCGCGCCTACCGTCGGTCCGCCCGGCTTGGACCTACGGTCGACGGGTGACCACATCCGAAGCCTCGAGCGAGCCTGCAGTTTTCCGCAGCGCCATCGAATCGATGCATGCGGCCAAGGTGCGGTCGGAGATCGAGCTCGGCAGCATTCGCCCACCTCAGCGGCTGGCGCCTTTCAGCTATGCAGTGGGCGCCGAGGTGACCCAGCCCGACGACGGCGAGATCGCCACGGACTCCGACGGCAGCGCTTTCGGCCGGCTGATCCTGCTCTACGATCCCGACGGACACGAGGCCTGGAACGGCACCATGCGATTGGTGGCCTTCATCCAGGCAGAGGTCGAAGCCGTCCTCGCCGCCGACCCACTGCTCCCGGAAGTCGCGTGGAGCTGGCTCACCGAGGCGCTGGCGAAACCCACCATCGAGATCACGGCCCTCGGCGGCACGGTCACCTCCACCTCATCGGTGCGGTACGGCGACATCTCCGGACCACCGCGAGCTCATCAACTGGAACTCCGCGCCTCCTGGACAGCGACCAACAGTGACCTCGACGGGCACGTCGAGGCTTTCTGCGAGGTGCTGTCGCTCGCGGCCGGGCTGCCGCCGACAGGCGTCACGCAGCTCGGCTTCACCAAAGCGTGACCCGGGACGCCGATGACCGATCCCACGAGCACTGACCCGACGGCCCACTCCGGCCCGGGCGATCAGTCATCCGGCGAGCCGGAAGTGACGGACGGCGGCACCACGGACGAGCCCGACCATCCCGAACCGATCCCGCTGACAGAACCGGCGGATGGCGTTCCGCCTGTCTTGTCCACCCCAGCCGAGTTCGCCGAGGCCGGCCGACTGCTGTCCGAGGGCACAGGTCCGGTGGCACTCGACACCGAACGCGCCTCCGGCTTCCGCTACTCGGGGCGGGCATACCTCATCCAGATCAAACGAGCCGGAAGCGGATCCTTCCTCATCGATCCCATCGATCACCCTGAGGCGCTGACCCCGGTGATCGAGGCACTCGACGGCCCCGAATGGATCCTCCACGCAGCCGATCAGGACCTGCCATGCCTGCGCGAGCTCGGATTCCGCTGTGCTCGGCTCTTCGACACCGAACTGGCCGGCCGGTTGCTCGGGATCGCCCGGGTCAACCTCGCGGCGATGGTCGAGCACTTCTTGGGGCTGGGCCTGGTGAAGGGACACGGAGCGGCAGACTGGTCGAGGCGTCCCCTGCCGGCCGACTGGCTCAACTATGCCGCGCTCGACGTGGAGGTCCTGATCGAACTGCGTGAGGCGGCTGCGGCCGCTCTGGTCGATGCGGGCAAGGAGACCTGGGCCGAACAGGAGTTCGCCGCCATACTGGCCCGACCGGATCCACCGCCCCGCACCGACAGGTGGCGACGCGTTTCCCGTATCCACACCATCAAGTCGCCGCGCATCCTCGCAGCCGTCCAGCAGCTCTGGAATGCCCGCGAAGAGATCGCCCGGCGTCGCGATGTGGCTCCCGGCCGCATCCTTCCCGACTCGGCCATCATCGCCGCTGCCACCGCGGACCCGAAGTCACTCGACGAACTGTACAGAGTGCCGGTATTCGGCGGCCCTCGCCAACGTCGCCAGGCCGCCCGCTGGCTGTCGGCGCTCGATGCCGCGCGCCGACTGACCGACAAGGAACTGCCGTCGCGTCGTCCGGCAACGGTGGGTCTACCGCCTGTCAACCGATGGGAGAGCAAGGATCCCGAGGCTGCTGCCCGGTTGGCAGGGATTCGGGCCGGCCTCACCGACCTCTCCGAACAGTTCTCGGTACCGGTCGAGAACCTGCTGCTCCCCGAACTGGTTCGCCAGCTGTCCTGGGAGGGAGTCGACCCGCCCACCGTGCAGGCAGTCGAGCAACGGCTGGCCGCGGGTGGCGCACGTCCATGGCAGATCGAGCTGACGGCACCGGTGATCAGCGAAGCACTGGGTCGTCCCCTCGAGGACAAGGATGCCGACGGGCCGTCAATCGACAACGACTGACGGCGAACCCGTCACCGACCGGATTCGCGTGTGCCCGAACTGTTCTCGCTACGTACATCGTCGGAGCCCGCAAAGCCGGAGTCCAGATCGTTCTCGTCCGACGACGACAGCTGCGGTTGCATCCGGGAGACCATCGCAGTGATCGCCCGGGCAACGTCCTGAGCCGTGAGTCCGAGCTCATCGAGCAGCTGCCCACGCGAGGCAGGCGTCAGGAACTCCTGAGCGATACCGACATCACGGACCGGTGTCGAGATCCCCTTGGCCCGAAGGTTTTCCGAGACCGATGACCCGACACCACCATGCACTCCACCGTCTTCCACGGTGATCACCAGACGGTGCTCGATGGCGAGTTCGGAAATGGACTCGGGCACCGGCAGCACCCAGCGAGGGTCGATCACCGTGGTACCGATCCCCTGTTGCGCCAGCCTGGCGGCAGTGTCCATGGCCAATGAGGCGAACGGACCCACCGCGACGATCAGGACGTCTTCGGACTCACCGTGACCCGGCCGGTGCAGCACATCGGTGCCGTCGGCGAGTCGCTCGATTGCCCGGATGTCCTCGGGCACGGCACCTTTCGGAAAACGCAGCGCCGTGGGGCCGTCGTTGATGTCGAGCGCCTCGGCGAGCTCCTCACGCAGCCGCACCGAATCGCGGGGCGCGGCGACCCTCATGCCCGGCACGATGGACATCAGGGACAGGTCCCACATTCCGTTGTGGCTGGGGCCATCCGGACCGGTGACGCCGGCGCGGTCGAGCACGAGGGTCACCGGCTGGCCGAGCAGGGCAACGTCCATCAGCAACTGGTCGAACGCACGGTTGAGAAACGTGGAGTAGATGGCGACAACCGGGTGCATCCCACCGAGCGCAAGCCCCGCCGCCGAGGTGAGGGCATGCTGTTCGGCGATGCCCACGTCGAACATCCGGTCCGGGAAACGCTCACCGAAAGCGGCCAGCCCGGTGGGCCCGGCCATCGCCGCGGTGATGGCGACGATGTCACGACGCTGACCCCCGGCCTCGACCAGGGCAGCCGAGAAGACCGACGTCCAGTCCGGAGCCGACACCGAGGTCGCCTTGCCGGTGGCCGGATCGATGATCCCGGTGGAGTGCATCTGGTCCGCGATGTCGTTCTCGGCGTGGTGATAACCCATGCCCTTGCGGGTCACGGTGTGGACGATGACCGGTCCGCCGAATGCCTTCGCCTGGCGCAGCGCGTTTTCGAGCGCATCCTGGTCATGGCCGTCGACCGGCCCGACGTACTTGAGGCCGAGATCGGTGAACATGGCCTGGGGTGTGAGCGCATCTTTGATACCGGTCTTGAGACCGTGCAGAGCGGAGTACGCCAGTTGCCCGAAAAACGGCAGACGCAACACTGCACGGCGGCCTTCGTCGAGCACCCGCTCGTATGCGGGCTGTAGCCGCAGTCCGGACAGATGTTGGGCGAAACCGCCGATGGTCGGCGCGTACGAACGACCGTTGTCGTTGACGATGATGACCATCTTGCGATCGCCGGCCGCGATGTTGTTGAGTGCTTCCCAGCACATCCCCCCGGTGAGCGCACCGTCTCCGACGATCGGCACCACGTGCCGGTCCTGACCGGTCAGTGCAAACGCCTTGGACAGTCCGTCTGCGTACGACAATGCCGCAGACGCGTGCGATGACTCGATCCAGTCGTGCTCGCTCTCGGCTCGCTCCTGGTAGCCGGTCAGCCCGCCCCGCTGACGCAGGGTGTCGAATGCACCTTTGCGACCGGTGACGATCTTGTGCACGTAACACTGATGACCGGTGTCGAAGAGCAGCGCGTCCTGGGGCGAGTCGAACACCCGGTGCAGCGCCAAGGTCAGCTCCACGACTCCGAGATTCGGTCCGAGGTGGCCGCCGGTCGCCGACACCTTCGCGATGAGGAACTGCCGGATGTCCTGAGCCAGTTCCTGGGTCTGCTCGAGGGAGAGCTCGCGCAGGTCGGCGGGTGAATCGACCGAATCCAGCACGCTCATCCCAGGTCCTTTCATGGCAATGGGCAACGGTGAGAGGTTCGAGACCGTCGCTGCGCCGCCGGGCTGTGGCGGTGCGTGGTCACCCAGTCTACGGACGTATGCCGCTGCGGGCTCGTACCGCAGCCGACTGTGGCGAGGACCGCAGTAGCGCGATCGCTTCGATGTGGTGGGTCAGCGGGAACGCGTCGAAACCGCGCAACCAGTGCACCTCGTAGCCGCCGCGTCGATAGTCCGCCAGGTCGCGGGCGAAGGTGGCCGGATCGCAGCCGACGGCGATGATCGCCGAGGGCGCTGCGGCGACGATCTTGTCCACCACTTCCCTGCCCGCGCCCGCGCGTGGCGGGTCGGCGACGACAACGGTCGGGGCGGGCAGATCCGCCACTGTCCGGGTAACGCTGGAGTGGTGGAAGTGCACGCGCGGGTCGTCGGCGAACGTCTCGGATCCGGCAGCGATCGCCTGTGGGTCCGTCTCCACGACATGGACGGTCACCACCGCGCTAGTGTTGTCGCACTCGTCGACGATCGCGCCTGCCAGTGTTCCGGCTCCCCCGTACAGATCCCAGGCGATCACGGACCGACCCAGGTCGGCCTGCCGGAGCAGCTCTCGGACCGTGTTCGCGTAGCCGGCTGCCGCCAGACGGTGGGCCTGCCAGAAGCCCGACACCGGCAAGAGCCACGTCCGGTTCCCGACCGTGCGCTGAACCGATTCGGTGCCCGAGACGATTTCCTCGATCCGCGGCGCGGCGCGTTTCGAGCGTGACCGCTGCGCCTGACCACGTCGATCGTTTGCCCGGGTCCGCCGCTTCGCGGGTCCACCGCGTTCAGCCTCCGGCGGCGCGATCTGCGAGATGTGCCGCTGTTCGTCGTCACCGATCGTGATGAACAGTTCGGCCCCGGGTGTCAGGCCGGTGTACTCGTCGAGCCCACCGAGCATGCCGGTGACCGGCTGCGCACAGTCCAGTCGTGGGACCACCGCATGCGATCCGAAGGCCGCCAGGCCCGGCCTGCCGTCGTCGTCGACGAACAGCCGTTGCCTGATCCGCCATCCTGTCTCCGGTTCGGATCCGGCATGCGGGTCGAGCGAGGTGACCTCGCCTTCCCAGGTGACCCCACCCATCCTGGACAGCAATTCGGTGAGCACGGATGACTTCAGCTCGCGCGCATGGCTTCCGGTGGTATGAGACAGATCACAGCATCCTGCGCCGCCACCGGGGGCTCCCGCCGGGCAGGCCGGGTTTATGCGGTGATCGGACGAGGTGAGTATGTCCACCACCTCGGCGCGACAAAACCCTTTGCCACGATCCTCGGTGACCTGGACCCGCAACCGTTCTCCAGGCAGCGCGTGCCGGACGAAGACAACCCTGCCTTCATGGCGGCCGACACAGACGCCGCCGTGACCCAGCCGGTCGACGGTGATGTCGAATTCTGTTCCCAGCCAACCGGTGTCGTGGCCTTCTCTGCTCTCGGGGCCGCTCACTCGGGTCCCCGCCCGGTGCGTTCACCGGGTGTGGAGCCGACGCCGCGCCGGGTGTCGCCCGGGGCGATGTAGACCCGGTCGCGTTTACGGCGGTCCGACGAGCTGAGCTGCCACGGAACCGACGTCACCATCACACCCGGTTCGAACAGCAGACGACCCTTGAGGCGCAGGGCCGACTGGTTGTGCAAGATCTGCTCCCACCAATGTCCCACCACGTACTCCGGGATGAACACCGTCACCACATCGCGCGGCGACTCACGCCGCAGTCGGCGCACGTACTCGATGACCGGCCGGGTGACCTCTCGATACGGCGAGGCGATCACCTTGAGCGGCACGGTGATGTCGCTGTCTTCCCACTGCGCCACCAGTTTCCGGGTGTCGCGGTCGTCGACGTTCACGGTGACGGCTTCGAGGGTGTCCGGACGGGTGGCCCTGGCAAACGCTATTGCCCGGCGGGTCGGCAGGTGCAGCGTGGAGACGAGCACGATCGAATGGGTGCGGCTCGGCAACACCGCCTCGTAGTCGGAATTGTCCAATTCGGCCTGCACCGAGGCGTAGTGCCGGTGGATCAGCTTCATCAGGCCGAAGATCGCGACCATCGCCACGATGGCGATCCATGCTCCGGCAAGGAATTTCGTCACCAGCACGATCATCAGGACCGAGCCGGTCATCACCAGACCGATGCTGTTGATCACCCGCGAGCGCAGCATCCGCGACCTTGCGCTGGGATCCTTCTCGGTCTTGAGGTGCCGCGTCCAGTGCCGGACCATGCCGATCTGGCTGAGGGTGAACGACACGAACACCCCGACGATGTAGAGCTGGATCAACGCGGTCACCTCAGCGCCGAAGGCGACGATGAACGCGATCGCCGCCGCAGCGAGGAAGAGGATTCCGTTCGAGAAGGCAAGCCGGTCACCACGGGTGTGGAGTTGCCGCGGGAGGTAGCGATCTTGTGCCAGAACCGAACCGAGGACGGGGAAACCGTTGAACGCCGTGTTCGCCGCGAGTACCAGGATCAGTGCGGTGACGATGGTCACGAAGTAGAAGCCGGGCGTGAACCCGCCGAACACGGCGTGTCCGATCTGAGCGATCAAGGACTTCTGTTCGTACCCGTCGGGGGCGCCGATGAGGTCTTTCGCCGGATCCGATACGTACTTCACACCGATCTGCTTGGCCAGCAGGATCATGCCCATCAAAAGGACGATGGAGATGCCGCCGAGCAGCAGCAGGGTGGTGGCCGCATTGCGGGACTTGGGCTTCTTGAACGCGGGTACCCCGTTGCTGATCGCCTCCACCCCGGTCAGCGCCGCGCAGCCCGACGAGAATGCCCTGGCGATGAGGAACACGAACGCGATACCGACGAGGTGACTCTGCTCGGCCTTGATCTCGTAGCCTGCGGTCTCGGCGGTGAGGTCATCACCGAACACGAGGACCCGCAGGAAACCCCAGCCGAGCATCGCCACCATCCCGAAGATGAAGGCGTAGGTGGGAATTGCGAACGCAGTGCCCGATTCTCGGAGTCCGCGCAGGTTGATCGACGTCAGCAGAACGATCGCCACCACGCAGAACCACACCTTGTGGTCCTGGACCAGCGGGATGGCCGAACCGATGTTCTCGGCCGCCGATGCGATGGACACGGCCACGGTCAAGACATAGTCGACCAGCAGTGCGCTACCGACCGTCAGGCCGGCAGTGGGGCCGAGGTTGGTCGTCGCCACCTCGTAGTCTCCGCCACCGGAGGGATAGGCGTGGACGTTCTGCCGGTAGCTGGCGACCACCACGACCATCACCAAGGCGACGGCGAGACCGATCCAGGGTGTGTATGTATACGCGGACAAACCCGCGACCGAGAGGACGAGGAAGATCTCCTGCGGGGCGTAGGCCACCGATGACATGGCATCGGAGGCGAAGACCGGGAGGGCGATCCGCTTGGGCAGCAAGGTGTGCCCGAGTTTGTCGCTCCTGAAAGGACGTCCCAGCAGCAGCCGTTTGGCTGCGGTGGACGTCTTCGACACCGTGGACACCAAGCAAACAATAGGGCCTGTGCTGCCGTATAGCTACGTCGGTCACGGTAGCGTTCGGGAGAGTGAGTGGACGCGGCCGAGCCGGGCTCGGAGCAACAGTTCACTCAGGTGATGTGAGCGAGGAGTTCTCATGCATGTTGTGGTGATGGGATGCGGTCGCGTGGGTGCGTCCATTGCCCAGGAACTGCAAGGTTCCGGGCACGATGTGTCGATCATCGACCGCGACGCAACAGCGTTCCGGCGACTCCCCGAGGATTTCGGCGGAACCAAGGTCAAGGGCGTCGGATTCGATCAGGAAGTGTTGCGCCGCGCAGGAATCGCCGAAGCCGACGCTTTCGCGGCGGTCTCCTCCGGTGACAACTCCAACATCATCGCCGCACGCGTCGCCCGCGAGACCTTCAATGTGCCCAAGGTCGTCGCCCGGATCTACGACGCCAAGCGGGCCGCTGTCTACGAACGGCTGGGCATTCCCACCGTGGCGACGGTGCCGTGGACCACTGACCGGTTCATCTCCGCGCTGGGCAGTGGCAGTGCCGACGATGTCGCCTGGACCGAACCGTCGGGCGAGGTCGCGATCGTTCGGCTCACCGTGCACGAATCGTGGGTGGGAACCTCGGTGACCCTGTTCCAGGAGAACACGGGGTCCCGGGTCAGTTTCATCAACCGACTGGGCAGGCCCGTGTTACCCAGCCCGAAATCGGTTCTCCAGCAGGATGATCAGGTCTTCGTCGCGGCCCTCACCGACAACCTCGAGGCAGTGCGCACAGTTGCCGCCGGCGTGGCCCCGGAGTTCGACTGAGTTCTGCCCGCATCACCCACCCAGTCACGAACGAGGTCTTTCGACCACAGCCCGTAGGAGAAATCATGAAGGTCGCGATCGCCGGAGCGGGCGCGGTAGGCCGTTCCATCGCACGGGAGCTGATCGCCAACGCCCACGACGTCACGTTGCTCGAGCGCAATCCTGAGCACATCGACGAGGAATCGGTACCGGGGGCACAGTGGGTCGGCGGCGATGCGTGTGAGTTGGACAACCTCGAGCGGGTTCAGCTGCAGCGGTTCGATGTGGTGATCGCAGCCACCGGAGATGACAAGGCCAACCTGGTGGTCAGCCTGCTCGCGAAAACCGAGTTCGCGGTCCACCGTGTGGTTGCCCGGGTCAACGATCCCCGCAACGAGTGGTTGTTCGACGAGGACTGGGGCGTGGATGTGGCCGTCTCCACACCGCGGATGCTCGCCTCACTGGTCGAGGAAGCCGTATCGGTGGGTGATCTGGTCCGGCTCATGACCTTCCGCCAAGGGCAGGCCAATCTCGTCGAGATGACGCTTCCCGACAACACACCCCTGGCGGGCAAGCCCGTGAAGAAGCTGCGACTCCCCCGCGACGCCGCTCTGGTCACGATCCTGCGGGGCGGACGCGTGATCGTGCCGCTCGCCGACGACGCCGTGGAAGGCGGCGACGAGCTGATCTTCATCGTGCCCGCCGAGGCCGAAGGTCAGTTGCGCGCAGCGATCATCGAGCCGGCGGGGCCTGCCCGCTGATCCCGTCCGGCTGCTCCGGGGTGTTGTTTTCGGACACACCGTCGATCACGCGCGTGCCGGTGCCACGGGAAGTGCCTTCGTCCGGGCCCGGTTCGGCTGCGACGGCGTCCTGATCCACGGCCTCTTCTTTGTGTGCCCACCGGACCAGGAAGAACGTGGCAACAACTGCGGCTGCTGTCAGCGGCCACCCCATCCCGATCCGTGCGATCGCGAGAGCGCCGGTTTCGTCGTGGTCGTAGAGGAATGACTGCACCAGGTAGCGCACGCCGAAGAGGGCTGCCCAGATGGCGGTCGCGATGTCGTAGGCGATCAACGTGCGCCGATGACGACGCCAGTCGGTTCCGTTGCCGTTCAACGTGTTCCAGATCACGCCGACCAGGGGCCACCGGACGATGATGGAGACCACGAAGACGCCGGCGTAGAGCAGTGTCGTCCAGATGCCGAAGAGGAAGAACCCTTTCGCATTGCCTGTGCGGTGGGCGATGAACGCGCACACCGCCACGCCGATCACACCTGAGATCGCCGGCTGAATGGGTTCACGCCGCACCAGCCGGACCAGGAAGATGACCAGCGCGGTGGCCAGGGCGGCGTAAATGGCCACCGTCAGATTCCACAGCGAGTTGGCCGGGACGAACACGAGGATCGGCACCGACGAGTAGATCAGCCCCGATACGCCGCCCATCTGCTCCAGCAGCGTCAACGTGGGAGCGTCGGCCTTGTCGGCGTCACCCGGGATGTCGTTGGGCGACACCCGCTCATCGCCATCTGGCTGCGGCCGATGAGCGCTGCCGTCAGCTCTCACCGAGCAACTCGTAGTAGGGGTTGAACATCACCTTGTTGCCGTCGTGCTCACCGATTCGGCCGCGCACGGTCAACGTCCGTCCGGGTTCGATGCCGGGGATGCGATTGCGGCCGATGAACTTGAGGGTCACCACGTCGGTTCCGTCGAAGAACTCGGCGACGATCCCGGTCTTCATGGCCTTCGAGCAGGTCTGGACGGAGCGAAGCTCACCTTGCATGGTCACCTCGTCGCCTGCCGAACAATCGCAGGCACGCTGTGCACCTGCTTGTTGCGACTGCTGCGAGATGTCCTCGGCATCGAGTTGATCGATGTCTTCGGTGAGCCTGCGGGTGAGGCGTTTGAGATATCCGCCTGCGGTCATTGCGCTTATGCACCCTTCGGGGACAATCGGGCTGGTGGGCACGGGGCTGTGCCTCCGCCAGAGTAGACCCCCGCACACCCGACTTCCACCCTCCACGGGAAGATCAACAGATGCGCAGTTCAGAGGGGTCGCGAACGTCCCCTACAAGTGCCGATCCAGTGGTCGTGGCGCTGCCCGGGACGGGGTCGGATGCCGACTACGCCAGCCGCGCATTCGGGTCCACGGGACTGCCGGTCGTCGCGGTGGATCCGGACGAGAACGGGCTGGTCCGGGGCTACGAGCGCGCTCTGGATCGTGCCGCCGCAGACCACACCCAGGTGATTGCGGCGGGGATCTCCATCGGTGCGTGCGTTGCGGTGCAGTGGGCGTTGTCGCATCCGGCCGGGTGCGCCGGGGTGCTCGCGGCCCTGCCCCCGTGGCTCGGTTCTCCGCGCACGGCGCCTGCTGCGCACAGCGCAGCCTGGACCGCAGCGTTGATCCGCACCCACGGGTTGGAGGAGACGATCAGACAGATGTCCGCCGGCAGTCCGGCCTGGCTCTCCGCCGAATTGAACAGATCCTGGCGGGCCGCCGGTCCGCACCTGGTGTCACAGCTGGACGAGGCCGCCAACTATGTTGCCCCGACCGCGGAAATGATTGCGCGACTGCAGGTTCCACTGTCGGTCGTTGCGGTGTCCGACGACCCGGTGCACCCGGCAGTCGTTGCGAAGGCGTGGCACGATGCCGCCGACAGGTCGGTGTCGACCGAGATCTCGATGGCCCGATGGGGTGCGGACCCGGCGCTTCTGGGCCGCCTCGCGATCCGCGGCTGGCGCGACCTCACGGCCGAGCCCGGCTAGCGCTTGGGCTGATTGCGGAGCTGCTGCATGGCCGAACCGCGAGACACCGGACCCGGTTCGACCTCCGGTTCGGCCGGGGCAGGCGGCTCCGATTCGGCGGCAACGGCTTCGGCACCGCCCTGCACCATCACGTTCGCCTGCGCAGACTGGGCCTGGGCCCCCGTGTCGGGTACCGCACCCGGAACATTCTGCTGACCGGTCGCCATCTGCTGCTGTGCGGCCGCAACCTGCTCGGCCAGCACTGGTGGCAGCACGATCGCCAGGGGGTTCGGGGTGGATGTGGTTCGTCGCCGCGGCGGACGACCGTTTCGCTGACCACAGCCCGGGCCACCTTCGACAGGTTTTCCGCACTGGCGGTCGGCGCACTGGCAACACAGCGGATCATCCAGCGCGGACCGTCGACGCCGATGAAACGATGAATGCCGCCGGGCACGGTGGCGACCACCTCACGTCCCCAGAAGCCGGTCTCGATGCTGGTCTCTGCTCCTTCGGCACGCAGGGACTCGGTCAGCTCGCCGACGACCTCACGCCACTGCCCGCTCGATTTGGGCGCGGCGAAGGCTGCCACGGTGATCCGCCCGTGGGGCGTCACCAGATACACGGCCTGGGGCTGGTGGTCGGCGGTCATCTCCACGGTGACCTGACCGCCCTCGACCACGGGCACGAGTACCGAGCCCAGATCGAGATGCGAGTTCTCGAAGCCGGCATCTGCGGCCAGATCGCCGATGTCGTAAGGGCCTTCACCGCTACCGATGACCTTCGGTTCGACTTCGGGCTCAGATGCCGCACCGCGGGCGCGGCGGCCACGCCCGATTCCCTTGTCCCGTGCCATGGTTCAGACTCCCTTCGGCTGCGAGGCCCCCAACATCGCGTGGCCCCCACTCGATCCGTATCCGCCTGCGCCCCGGCTCGTCTCGTCCAGTTCGTCGACCTCGACGAAGTCGAGCAACTCGACCTTCTGGACCAGCAGTTGCGCGATCCGGTCGCCCCTGGCGATCGTGATCGCATCGTGCGGATCCAGATTGATCAGGCACACCTTGATCTCGCCGCGATATCCCGAGTCGACAGTTCCCGGTGTGTTGACGATCGACAGTCCTGCTCGGGCGGCCAGGCCCGAGCGGGGGTGGATCAGTCCGACCGTGCCCATCGGCAACGCTATCGAGATGCCGGTCGGCACCAAGGCCCGATGACCGGGTTCGAGCACCACGTCGATCGTGCTCGACAGGTCCACACCGGCATCACCCGGATGGGCCCGCGTGGGTAGATCGATGCCCGTGTCGAGACGCCTGACGGCGACGAACGGTGCATCGGCGGGGGTGCTGCCAGCGTTGGTTGCCACACCGGAAGACTACGCTGGGGACGTGCCACCTCTTCCATCACCCGACCCTGCCGGTGACGCTGCCGGCACCCGCCCGACCCCATTCGAGGGGGCCCATGACGAGCGGCTGCGCGTCCCTGCCTGGTGGTGGCTGTTGGGCGTCGCGTTGATCGGTTTGCTCGGGTACGAGGTGCAACTGGCCTTGCACCAGGGCTCGCTGAGCTGGATCGCGTACGTGGTCCTCACCCCGCTGGTCTTCTGGGGTCTGTGGTCGATGGGCCGCACGCGCGTACGGGTGGCCGACGGTGAATTGTGGGCCCACAATGCCCATCTGCCGATCGGGGTGATCGACCGGGCCGCCGTGATCCCGGCCGCTGCGAAAAGTGCCGCACTGGGCCGGCAGCTCGATCCGGCCGCATTCCTGGTTCACAAGTTCTGGGTGAAGACGATGGTCTTGCTGGTTCTCGACGACCCCGACGACCCCACGCCCTACTGGCTCGTCAGTACGCGGCACCCCGAAAGCTGGTGGCCGCCCTGGGATTACCAGACGCGGCCACCGAAGCCTCGGACCCGGGGTAGTCGAACCCGCCGGAAATCAGCGCCGTCCGCCACACCGAGGTCGCGGACGGCGTTGTGTCAAGCGCAGTCGACGCAGATACGCGAGTTACCGTTCTCGGTCGCGAGTCGGCTGCGGTGGTAGACGAGGAAGCAGCTGGTGCAGGTGAACTCGTCAGCCTGCTTCGGGATGACCCGCACCGAGAGTTCTTCACCCGACAGGTCGGCCCCGGGGAGTTCGAACGACTCGGCGGTGTCGCCTTCGTCGATGTCGACGGAGGCGGCTTGCGCCTCACTCCGCCGCGCTTTCAGTTCTTCGAGGGAGTCCTCGGATACCTCGTCGGATTCAGTGCGCCTCGGCGCATCGTAATCAGTTGCCATCATTCCGCCTTAAAATAGAAGCGCCTGCGACTTTCAGGTTCCCGA
The DNA here is from genome assembly GCF_023051145.1 of Williamsia sp. DF01-3. Lineage (NCBI taxonomy): Bacteria > Bacillati > Actinomycetota > Actinomycetes > Mycobacteriales > Nocardiaceae > Williamsia > Williamsia sp. DF01-3. The sequence continues at coordinate 2,902,013 of NZ_JALKFS010000005.1, read as the reverse complement.
TGTGTGCAGGTTCCAAAAGTCCCAACAAGCCGCGTACTTCCCCATCTGCAAAAGTTCCGCGACGATGCCCCTGGGACAACGAGCCATCGATCAGTATTCGTTGCCGAACAGGAGCATGATTTCTGTGATTTTCGCCACAGTTGGTGGATAGTCTCTTTTTGGGCTGTCCAACCGAGGCGGCCGAAGCCTAGCCCAGCCGTTGCTCAGAGTCAATAACAACCGCCGCACGAGAACATTCCCAGAAAAAGCCGCGTGCCGCGCATCATGCGCGACGCGGTCCAGATCCGCTGCGTGTCCAGTTGCGCGGGGTCACCGTGTGTACCGACTACAGTTGACTCGCCCCACAACTGCGCGCGGAAGGCACCTGAGAACCCGTGGTTTCCCAGATCACCTACGGCTACCCCACCGATGATCGCGGTCGTCCCTTCCGGCGACGTCGCTACCTCCCGGCCATCATCGCTGCGGTGGTGCTTGCACTCATCGCTGCGGTGGTGTGGGCCGGTGCGCTGTCCTCGTCCGACACGCAGGCGACCCCGACCGATTGTCCGCAACCCCAATCCCCGTCGGCTGCTCCCGAAGGGCCCACACCCGTGGTGGGTACCCCGGCCGCCGCCGACGAGATACTGCAGGTTCCGCCCGCCGCGTTGAGCAGTTTTCAGATCCGGGTCCTCAACGCGACGGACGAACAGGGCATGGCCCAGACCATCCTCGACGACCTCACCGCACTCGGGTTCCAGGCCGCGCCGGACAATGCCTACGGAGACGATCCCCTCTATCCGGATCGCAATCTCGATTGTTTCGGGCAGATCCGGTTCGGCGAAGGCGGCAAGGCCGCCGCGGCGGCACTGTGGATCGCAGCGCCGTGCACGCAGCTGATCAACGACGGGCGCCCAGGAACCGACGTCGACCTCGCACTCGGCAACCACTACGGCGAGGTGAACAGAATCAGGACGCGCTGGCCGTGCTGGACACGCTGCGGGTGGCCAATCCTCAGGACCCGAACACCGGAGCCGACCCTGCAGTGGTGGCAGCGGTGCACGACGCCCCCTGCTGATCACCGACCGCTCGCCGGCAGCCGTGGACCGGGACTAGTCCGGGATCGGCTCCAGGGCACCCAGCCGCGCCAGCAACTCGCCCAATTCGTCGGCGATACCCGGAGCCATGGCCAGGGTGACGTTGCCCGCTGCGCTCCGAGAGGTGGCGTCGGGGATCGTCACCACGGCGCCCGCCTCTTCAGCGATCAGCGACCCGGCCGCCCAATCCCACGGGCTCAGGCCGTGTTCGAAATGTGCGTCCACCGCCCCGCTGGCCACCATGCAGAGATCTAGTGCGGCCGAACCGATCCTGCGGACGTCGCGGATGTGTGGCAGCAATGCGGAGATCAACTCGCCCTGGACCCGTCGACGCGCCGATCCGTAGCCGAAACCGGTGGCCACCAGTGCGAGCCCGACCTTGTCGATGGGGTTCGTCCGCAGCCGCACCGGACCCGAGCCATCATCGGAGTACGCGCCCTCCCCACGAGTGGCGGAGTAGGTGGTGCCGCGGACGACGTCGACAACAGCTCCGGCGACCGTGCGCCCGTTCACCTGAGCGCCGACCGAGACCGAATACGCGGGAATGCCGTAAAGGAAGTTGACCGTGCCGTCGATGGGGTCGATGACCCACCGGACACCGGAAGGAACCTCGACCGAGCCACCCTCTTCTTCACCGAGCACGGCATCGCCCGGACGCAGCGACGCGAGCATCCCGCGGACCAGGCTCTCGGATTCGGTGTCGACGATCGTGACCGGATCAGTGTCAGTACTCTTTGTCGACACCGATTGCGGTGCATCGGTTTTCGTGACACCAGACCCGAAGACCTCGGGCCTTCGGGTGCGAACGTGCTGTGCTGCCTGTTCGGCAACCTGGATCGCCACCGCGGTCAGGTCGGCCGGCTCGAGTTCCGCCATTGCTACATGTGAGCACACCCCTGGCCGAATCGACGGGGCGACCCGGTGAACCGAACGCGAACAGATCCGCCCGACGTCGCGCAGAACCCTTGCGTGCTGACTAGCCTGAACAACGGCGGGCCGGTTGGTGTCACCGCCGTGTCGAGCCGAAGGAGCCGTTCTCGTGTCCAGTGAACCCGGGGTGTCCACCGAGTCGTTGCCAGAGTCGAACAAGCTGGGGTTCGGCGTCGATGTCGGCGGATCGGGGATCAAGGGCGGGATCGTCGATCTGACCACCGGACAGCTGGTCGGCGATCGATTCAAGGTCCTGACCCCGCAGCCGGCCACCCCTGAGGCCGTTGCCGGCGGTATCCGCGAAGTCGTCGGGCACTTCGATTGGAAGGGCCCCGTCGGCGTCACTCTGCCATGCGTCATCACCGGAGGCGTCGCACGCACCGCCGCCAACGTCGACAAGGGCTGGATCGGCACGGACGTCTACAAGCTGCTCGGTGCCGAACTGGGTGACCGACAGCTGTCGGTGCTCAACGACGCCGACGCGGCCGGCATGGCCGAAGACCGGTACGGCGCGGGCAAGGACTACAAGGGCGTGGTGATGCTGTTGACCTTCGGTACCGGGATCGGCTCGGCGATCATGTTCGGCGGCACGCTCATCCCGAACACCGAACTCGGCCACATGGAGGTCGGTGGCAAAGAGGCCGAGCACCGGGCGTCGTCGAAGGTGAAGGAAGACAACGACCTGTCCTACTCCAAGTGGGCCGAGGAGGTGTCCGCCGTGCTGTCGGCGTACGAGGCACTGTTCTGGCCCGAGGTCTTCATCGCGGGCGGCGGGATCAGCCGAAAGGCGCACAAATGGATTCCTCATCTGACCAACCAGACACCCGTTGTACCGGCCACTTTGCAGAACACCGCCGGGATTGTGGGCGCCGCTATGGCGGTGGAGGCGGGGTTGCGCCCCTAGGTGCCGTTACAATGGCATTCGACTGGCTGTACGCCGGTTCCCCCCAAGCCCCCAGCTTCGCCGAGTGACATCTCGGCGGGACACCGTCTCCGCGGCGAAACCCACCGGTTTCGGTGTCACGGAGATAGCCCGAAAGGTCGTACGTGGCAGCCACGAAAACCCGCCAAACCGAACCGGATACCGAGCAGTCGGAATCGGAGTCGGTGACCGCGTCGCGGGCGCGCAAGGCACCCGCAAAGAAAGCAGCCGCCAAGAAGACAGCCGCCAAGAAGGCCCCGGCGAAAAAAGCCCCGGCCAAGAAGGCAGGCGCAAAGCGCGCGACCAAGAAGGTCGACGGCGCGCCTGATGGCGACATCATCGAAGGCGACGGTCTCGAACCGGATCCCTCGATCGATGACATCGACGTACCCGAGGGCGAACTGACCGACGACGATGTTGTGGTCGTGGTCGACGACGACACCGTCGAGGCCGGAGTCGTCGCACCGGGTAAGGGCAAGGCCAAGAAGGCCGACGAAGATGTCGAAGAACCGTCCGAGACCGACAAGGCCTCCGGTGACTTCGTGTGGGACGAAGACGAGTCCGAGGCATTGCGGCAGGCCCGCAAGGACGCTGAGCTCACCGCGTCTGCCGACTCGGTCCGCGCGTACCTCAAGCAGATCGGCAAGGTTGCGCTCCTCAACGCCGAAGAGGAGGTCGAACTCGCCAAGCGCATCGAGGCCGGCCTGTTCGCCACCGAACGCATGCGGCGGATCACCGAGTCCGGCGAAAAACTCACCGTGGCCCAGCGTCGCGATCTGTCGTGGATCTCGCGCGACGGTGGCCGCGCCAAGAACCACCTGCTCGAGGCCAACCTCCGTCTCGTCGTCTCCCTGGCCAAGCGCTACACCGGCCGAGGAATGGCATTCCTGGACCTGATCCAGGAGGGCAATCTCGGTCTCATCCGTGCAGTGGAGAAGTTCGACTACACCAAGGGCTACAAGTTCTCGACGTACGCCACGTGGTGGATTCGTCAGGCCATCACCCGGGCCATGGCCGACCAGGCGCGCACCATCCGCATCCCGGTGCACATGGTCGAGGTCATCAACAAACTCGGGCGCATCCAACGTGAGCTCCTGCAGGACCTGGGTCGCGAACCCACTCCTGAAGAGCTCGCCAAGGAGATGGACATCACGCCCGAGAAGGTGCTGGAGATCCAGCAGTACGCGCGCGAGCCCATCTCGCTCGATCAGACCATCGGCGACGAAGGCGACAGCCAGCTCGGTGACTTCATCGAGGATTCCGAAGCGGTCGTTGCCGTGGACGCCGTGTCGTTCACCTTGCTGCAGGACCAGCTCCAATCGGTGCTCGAGACACTGTCCGAGCGCGAAGCCGGTGTTGTCCGCCTGCGATTCGGCCTGACCGACGGGCAGCCACGCACCCTGGACGAGATCGGCCAGGTCTACGGGGTCACCCGCGAGCGCATCCGCCAGATCGAGTCGAAGACCATGTCGAAGCTGCGCCACCCGTCACGGTCGCAGGTTCTGCGCGACTACCTCGATTAGGAGCCGACCGCCCGCATCATCCAGGCGATGAGTTCACTGCGTACTTGCGTACGGTTGGTCTCGTTCAGGATCTCGTGCCGGGCGCCGGTGAACACGCGGACGGTGACGTCGGTGAGCCCGGCAGACCGGTAATGGGCTGCCAACTGATCGACCAGTGCTCCCCCGCCACCGACCGGGTCCTGGTCGCCCACCGCGATCAGGATCGGTAGGTCGCGGCGCATCATTCGCACGAGCGCGGGATCGGCAAGTCTGCGGGCCCCGGTGAACATCTCACGGGTTGCCGTTGCATCGATGCCGAATCCGCACAGCGGGTCGGCGACGTAGTCATCGACGATGTCGGTGTCCCTCGACAGCCAGTCGAAGTCGGTTCGTGCCGGGGCAAAGGGTGCGTTGAACATCGACAGGTCCAATTCGCTGTCGACGTCGAGTGCGGGTTCGAGGGCGTCCAGGGCCGCCGTCCCGCTCAGCACCACGGCGTCCACGTCGTCGCTGTGCTCGAGTAGGTGCTGCTGCGCAGCGAACGACCCCATGCTGTGAGCGATCACCACCAGAGGTACCTCCGGACACTCGTTCTTCGCCACATCGATCAGCCGCCCCACGTCGGCCACCAGGGCGTTCCAGCCGTCTGGTCCGAGATCGCCGGGGAGGCGGCCGGGAAGTACCGACGAACCGTGCCCGCGATGGTCGTAGCCGACCACTGCGAAGCCGTCAGCGGTCAATGCATGGGCGGTGTCCTCGTACCGGCGGATGTGCTCACCCATGCCGTGTACCAGCAACACGGTTGCCACCGGCTTTCCGGCAGGCTCCCACCGCAAGCCGGTCAACGCTGCGCCGTGGACCGAATCGACAACGAATTCAGACGGCATCTCGGGTCCTTCCGTCCGGGGATTTCTGCGCTCGCGTCGAGAGCACACGTCTGCAGTTTGAATGATCATGTGGGGTAAATCCGGGTTTCTGCGAGGCCCGGCGCCCTCTGCTGTGCTTCCATATCCGCATGTTCGGTGTGTTGAGCCCATGCGTGGCGCATTTGGATGAAGAGTTGGGCGCGCAGTGGCGTGCGCACTTGTGTGGTGTGTGTTTGGCATTGAGGTCCTCCCACGGACAGTTGTCACGGTTGACGACCAATACCGATGCGGTGGTTGTGTCGGTTCTTGTTGATGCGCAGCGTGAGTCGGCGCCGGAGTTGGTGTCGGCAGGGCGGTGTGCGTTGCGGGGTATGCGGGGGGCGCAGGTGGTCTCGGCGAGTGATGTCAGTGTGCGGTTGGGGGCGACGGCGTCGCTGACGTTGGCCTCGGCCAAAGCTGCTGACGTGGTGGCGGAGCGGGCGGCGGGGGTGGCGTCGCCGTCCGTGGTGCGTGCCGAGGGTGCACGGTGGGCGGAGCCGCGGCTGCGGTCTCGGGCATTGGCCGATGCGCCGGTGTCGGCTGCGATGGGTGGTGGGGAGTTGTTGACGCAGCTGGGTGCTCAGGCGCAGGTGGAGTCGGGGTCGGTGTCGTTGATGAAGATAACCGAGAACGCAGCGTCTGCTGGTGCGGCAGTCTTCGCAGCGACGGCGGAATTGGCGGGAGTGCCGGGCAATCAGGAGATATTGGCAGGAATCGGTCGCGATTTCGGACGGTGTGCCCACTTGCTGGATGCGGTGGAGGACCTCGAGCGTGATCGAGCAGGTGGGGACTTCAATCCGTTGATCGCGACGGGGACCAGTGTGGAGTTCGCGCGGACGGAGTGCGTGCGGTTGGTGGATGCGATCAGGGTGGCGCTTGATGGGGTGCGGTTGCGCGACGACCGGTTGCTGCGGATGTTGTTGATCGGCGGATTGAACCGTGCGCTGGTACGCGTCTTCGGTTCTGGGCCCGATGCCGTGTTCACCAGCCCCGGACAGCGTCGTCAGCCGCAACTGCCACCGTTCTACAAGCGGGTCCTGCCGTGGATGGGCGTGTACTGCACCGGCTACGCCTGCTGCGCGGACCACACCAATCCGTGCAACGGACGCCGGCACCAAGCCGCATGCAACGGGTGCGACTGCTGCAACGTCTGTGATTGCTGCGACTGCTGATCAACCGGCCCGGACATCGGCCAACGACCACAGCGGTCCGACAAGCAGCCAGACAACCGTGATCACCCCTAGCGTGGGGAAGAAGCCATACAAGGCACGTGCCTGATCACCGTCCGCTACGGTCCAGGCCAGCAGGAGAACCGCGGCGATCGACACCGCGGCAGCACAGATCCACCGTCCGAACATCCCCACCTCGTGTCGAAAGGCGTTCCTGCCCTGTGATTGCCGGGCCAGCGGCGGCGGCCCGTCGGCAAACCAGTGCGCGAACCTGACATCGGCCCACCTGATCAGGGGATGGGCGAACGCGACGGTCACCCCCAGATATATGCCGGCAAGGCGATGCACCGTCTCGACCTCGCTCCCCCGCTGCAAGTCCACTGCGACCGCACCGAGCAAAACCACGTCGAGCAGGGGCAGCAGCGCCAGCACGATGATCGAAGCACGTTGTCGGTGCAGGAGATATCGAACCGCCAGTGCACCGAAGACGACCACCCAGAAACCGACTTCACAACCGACGATCACAGCGAGAACAGGCGATTCCATACCGACGAGTCTCGGTCGGTGGCCGCACCCGACACATCGGCCACGAGATCGAGAAAGAGTCATCACTTGGAACGACGACCGCTGTCAGCCGATGTGTTGTCATGGTGGGGTGCAAGGAGGCACCGCGATGACAAAGCTCACCATCGACCCGGACCGCCGGCGCGATGTCGTAGTGGCCGTGGCATTTTTTGTTCTGGGCATCGCACTCTACGTCGGCGATTTGCGCTACTTCTTCGGCGGTGAGCCACTTGTCTCTGTCGTTCCGGAGTGGGTCCCTTATGTCGCACTCGCCCTTGCGTGCGCTTTCCAATCGCTGCGGTCGACCCGCCCGGACATCGCTCTCGGTGGATGCCTGGCCGTCATGGTGGTCGATGCGTTCGCCGGCCCCACGATCGCGGTGTGGATCGTGTACTCCGATGTCGTCTACTCCGTCGCGAGGTACGGTTCCGCCCAGACCCGGCGGGCCATGTTGCTGGCGAACTGGCTGATCGCCGCGGTCGCCCTGACCACAGCGATCGCGGGTTCCGGTGACTGGCGGGTCGCCTTGATGGTCATGCTGCTGGTGACCGCACTGATCGCCTCCCCCGCCTCCTACGGCCACGCGATCAGGCAACATCAGATCGCAGCCGACAGCGAACGCGCCAGGGCTCAGGCGACCGAGGAACTGGCCATCCGGGAACAGGAGGCCGCGATCGCCCAAGAACGCCGACAGCTGGCACGTGATCTCCACGACGTGATCGCGGGCCACTTGTCGGGCATCGCACTTCAGACGGCAGCGGCCCTGGAGACCACCGACTCGGCAACCCGCGAGACAGTGCTGCGTACTGTGCGCGCAAGCAGCATCGACGCACTCGGTGAGATGCGCACGATGATCGAATTGCTCTCCGGGAGCGACGATCTCGATTCTCCGGCCACCGCGACCATGGCCCGGTTGGACCGGTTGATCGACGCCGCACGGGCCGCCGGTTCTCCCGTGCGGGCGACGATCGTCCACCCACGCCTGGCCCCGGCCACCGACATCGCCGCCTTCCGCATCATTCAGCAGGCCATCACCAACGCAACAGTCCACAGTCCCCGCAGCGCCATCGAGATCGATGTGCAGCAAGATGATTCGTCTCTGACGATCGCGGTGACGAACCCGGTACCGGACGGAACCACGGCAGCCGTGTCGGACGCCGGCCACGGCATCACGAACATGAAGATGCGCGCGTCGTCGGTGGGCGGCGTGCTCGAAGTGTCTGTCGCACAAGGACGATGGCGAGTGTTCGCACAGTTGCCGACCATTGTCCTCGACACCACCGCCGACATATCGACCACGTCGGCAGGGTCCCGATGATCCGGGTCGTGATCGCAGACGACCACGCCGCCATCCGCGCGGGGCTCCGCCTCATGCTCGACGGCGTGAACGACATCGAGGTCGTCGGCGAGGCCGTCGACGGAGATGACGCCGTCCGGCTCGTCGCGGAACTCCACCCAGACGTGGTTCTGATGGACATCCGCATGCCGGGCACCGACGGGATCGCGGCCACCGCTCTCATCGGCGCCACCCACGACGCCAACGTGCTGATCCTCACCACCTTCGACATCGACGACTATCTCTTCGCGGCGCTGCGCGCCGGAGCGGCCGGGTTCATGCTCAAAACCGCCACCGCAGCAGAACTGGTGGCGGCCGTCACCGCGGTGGCGCGGGGGGACGCTGCCCTTGCCCCCGAAGTGACCCGCAGGGTCATCGAACGGTTCACCGACCACCACCCGTCGCCGCGACCGGCGGCCGAACCCGATCGTGTCGTGGCACGCGGGCTGGCCGAGCTGACCGAACGCGAACGCGACGTGTTGGCGGCACTGGGACGCGGGCTTTCGAACGCGCAGATCGCCTCGGAGTTGTTCATCGGAGAGACGACCGTGAAGACTCATGTGTCACGTGTGCTGACCAAACTCGGGCTCCGATCCCGTGTGCAGGCAGCGATCATCGCCCGCGAACACGGTGTCGTCAGACCCGACGGCACGCGTTGACCAGACCAGACCTGGCAGTCAGTTGAGTTGTGGATATCGGCCGGAGTCATCCATCTCGTACCGTTCCACTCCGATGACGGCGCTTGTCGGCAGAGAGTCGTAGAGGTGCGGGAACTGCGTTCCGTCATCGCTCGGCGGGTCACCGTCTTCCCACACGATCTCGCCGCCCACGCGCTGCGGATCGATGCTCAACAGAACAAGATCGGAATGATCTCGGTAGAGCAGATTGGCCGGGATGTGGACCTGTGTGCGTTCAGACAGGTGCACGAACCCCTGCTGCGTCAGCGACTCCGGTTCCAGGACGCCACTCGAACGCGCCTCGAGCCAGTCGGATATCGAGCACAGATGAACCAGGTGGACGCCGTCACTCACCCTTACCAGCCTGCCGCATCACCCGGTACCTGCGCCAGAGTCAATCTCGGACGATCGCGCCGTGAAGACGATCGCAGCGACCACCAGCACCATTCCGCACACCTCGGCCCACGAAGGCACCTGCGCCAGTGCGATGGCACCCACCACCGTCGCGGTCAGCGGCAACAGTGCGAGCAGCAAGGCGAACTGGGACCGGCCGAGCCGGGCGAGCACCACCTGGTCGAGCAGATACGGCACGGCGCTCGACAACACGCCGACCGCAACCCCGAGCGCCAGGACCCGCCAGCTCCAGAGTTCTCCGGGCGAGATGGTCGTCGTGATGCCTATCACCACCGGGGCGCAGATGGCCCCGGCGACGCTGAGACCGATGGCCAGGTCGTCGATCCCGTTGCGCCACGCCGGGCCGGCCGGCGCAGACTCGGCATGTACGTTCCCCGTCGACACCATCTTGCCGACCACGATGTAGCCGGCCCACAATCCGGCGGCCACCAGGGCGAACAGCACCCCGAGCGGCGCGCCGGAGAAACTCGCCCCGCTGAGCAGGACGACGCCCATCAGCACCGACACGACCGCAACCCCGTCCGACATCTTCCGCGAACCCGCTGCTGCGACAACGATCGGCCCGAGGAACTCGATCGCGACGGCCACCCCCAGGTCGATATGGTCGATTGCCAGGTAGAAGGCCATGTTCATACCCATGGTGATCAGCCCGAAAGCAGCTGCGATCGCGAGACGGCGAGGTGGATAGGAATCCTGTCCCCTCGGCCATCGCCGCGCTGCGATCGGCCACCACAGTGCCAACAGCACAAGCCCTGCGGCGGTGGCCCGAAGCCAGGCCACCGCTGCCGGATTGAGCTGGGAGAACAGCGGCACTGCCACTGATGCGCCGACGTACTGGCACACCGCCCCGATGATGAAGAGCAGAGGTAGATTGGCGGAGATCCGTTCCGATCGGGAGGGATCGACACGGCTGCTCATGGGCTCACTGTAGGCACGACGACCGCGGTGATGGCCCGGCGAGGTGGCCGTACTGGGACGCATTTCATAGGCCCGCGATACACAGATGTTGCCGATCGAAAGCCTGCTGTTACGGGTGAGTGACGACACACGCCGAGGCACCCGGGAACAAAGCCGAATCCCTGATCGTCTGAAAGAGTGAGAGTGGATGCACCACCCCGGTGTGTTAGCTCGCGAAGGGACCGCGCCAGCGCAGGCCCGGGACGGAGGAAGAAATGTCAGAGACCATCACCACGCCCCCGATCTCCATGCCGTTGACCACTGCCGACCGCTGTGATCGATGTGGTGCAGCAGCCCGTGTACGCGCTGTTCTCTCCACAGGTGGCGAGTTGCTGTTCTGCCGCCACCACTTCAACGAGCACGAAGCCCGGCTGGTGGACATGGGCGCCACCGTGATCACGAACGAGGAAGAGCTCGTCTGACACGTCGACAACACAACACCGCCGCGGTTCACTCAGTGTGAACCGCGGCGGTGTCTTTGCGGGGTCGGTCTGGGCGCAGGGCTTTCTCACAGGTCCTAACGCCAGGTGCGCAGCGCCTCGATCCGAGCCTGCAATTGTTCTGCCGTGGCCATCGCTGTGGGCGGTCCCCCGAGTTTCGCACGCAACTCGTTGTGGACCAGTCCGTGCGGTTTTCCGGTTCGGTGGTGGTGCATAGCGACAAGGCTGTTGAGCTCCCGGCGCAACGCACTGAGCTGATTGCCCACGGTGGGTTCGCGCGGTGTGGCCGGCGCAGCCTCGGGACTGGCACTGCGGGCCTCGATCTGATCGGACTGCCGCTTCTGCAACAGGTCCCGCACCTGGTCGGCATCGAGCAGCCCCGGAAGGCCGAGATAGTCGGCCTCCTCGTCGCTGCCGGAGAACGTTGCAGTACCGAACGAGGATCCGTCGAAGATCACCTGGTCCAACTCGGCGTCGGCGTGCAGGGACTCGAATCCCCGTTCGTCGTCCTTCTCGTCCTTCGTCTTGTTGGCGTCGTTCAGCAGCGCGTCGTCGAGTCCTTCGGACTCGCGGTGGGGTTTGCCGAGCACGTGGTCGCGTTGGGCCTCGAGCTGACTGGCCAGTTGAAGCAGCACGGGCACCGAGGGAAGGAACACACTCGCGTTCTCTCCCGGCCGCCGCGACCGCACGAACCGGCCGATCGCCTGAGCGAAATACAACGGGGTTGATGCACTGGTGGCGTAGACGCCAACTGCCAGGCGCGGCACGTCGACGCCCTCCGACACCATGCGGACCGCGACCATCCACTCATCGTCGGAGTCACCGAATTCTGCGATCCTGCTCGACGACTTGGGGTCGTCGGACAAGACGAGCGCCGGAGCCTTACCGGTGATGGCCTGCAGGAGTTCGGCGTAGTCGCGTGCGACGGTCTGATCGCTGGCGATCACCAGCCCACCGGCATCGGGCATCCCTGATTTGCGGAGCTGCCGCAGCCGGGTGTGCGCGGCCTGCAGCACAGCGGGGATCCAGTCTCCGTGTGGGTCCAGGGCGGTCCGCCAGGCGCGCGCGGTGTGCTCGGCCGACAGCGGCTCACCCAGGCGGGCAGTGAACTCCTCCCCCGCGTTGTTTCGCCAGCTTGCCTCCCCCGAGTACGCGAGGAAGACAACCGGCCGGACCACGCCGTCCGCAAGGGCATCGGAATACCCGTACACGTAGTCGGCGACCGAACGGGCTCCACCGCCCGGCTCGGGTTCGTAGTTGATGAACGGGATGGGGCTGTCGTCGGACCGGAACGGGGTTCCCGTCAGCGCCAGACGCCGGGTCGCGTCCGAGAACGCCTCGCGGATCGCATCTCCCCAACTCTTCGCGTCACCTCCGTGGTGGATCTCATCGAGGATCACCAGGGTGCGGCGGTTCTCGGTTCGCACCCGGTGTCGAGCCGGGTGTGCCGCGACCTGAGCGTAGGTCACCACGACACCCTGGAAGTCCGAACTGGTCTGGCCGGTGCTGTTGCTGAAACGTGAATCGAGAGCGATTCCCGCGCGTGCGGCCGCTGCGGCCCACTGGTGCTTGAGGTGCTCGGTGGGCGCGACGACGGTGACCTGATCCACGGTGCGGTCGGTCAGCAACTCGGTGGCGATCCGCAGGCCGAACGTCGTCTTGCCTGCACCTGGGGTCGCGACCGCCAGGAAGTCTCGCGGTGCCGCGGACAGATATTTGGTCAGCGCGCGTCGCTGCCAGGTACGCAGCGACGACGCGGCGGGCGCGGGCGCTGGGTCGGACGTGACCTGTGATCCGGTGGCGGCAATAGGTCGGGTCACGACAGGGCACAACTCCTAGCTGCGATGAGATCGGATTCCACCCGTCCGAGCTGGTCGGACGGTCGGTGCGTTGCCGAGGGGCAGATCGGCCACTGCACGGGTCCGTCGGGCACCGGCAGAATGTTACCGCGCCCGCAGACGTCCGAGCGACCGCGGCGGCGGCGCGGCATCACGCATCGCATCCGAACTTCGGCAATGCTGGACACCATCGCTCCTCCAACCGATCCCGAATCCGAACCCGCCCCGAAGAAGCCGGCGCGCGGCGCTCACGCAGATCCGCTCGACGCCCCGACGTCGCGGCCGCCGGTCCTCAGAACGATTCCCCGACTGCTCTGGCGCACGATCACGAAATCGTGGGACGACTCGATTTTTGCCATGTCCGCGCAGGCCGCGTTCTGGCAGACGTTGTCCTTGCCTCCACTGCTTCTGGGCATTCTCGGCAGTCTCGGCTACATCGCCGGCTGGTTCGGCCCGAACACCGAACAGATCATCTCCGACCGGATCATCGGCTTCGCGGACCGTACGTTCAGCCAGAACGTGGTCGACGAGATCATCACCCCCACCGTCGACAACGTCCTCGTCAGCGGTCGTGCAGAGGTCATCTCGCTCGGCTTCCTGCTGTCGCTGTGGGCCGGGTCCTCGGCGATGTCCAGCTTCGTCGACTCCATCGTGGTCGCCCACGGTCAACACAACGTCCGGCACGCGGTGACACAGCGGTTGTTCGCGCTCTGGCTCTACGTCTGCTTCCTCGTCCTGTCGGTGTTCACGCTGCCACTGGTCGCCCTGGGCCCCACGTACGTGCGTGAGGTGGTACCCGATGCGTGGCGCGAGACCGGCTCACAGCTGATCGACTACGGCTACTTCCCGGCGGTGGCCGTCCTGCTCCTGATCGGACTGACCACGCTCTACCGGGTTGCGCTGGCCAATCCACTGCCGTGGCATCGCCTGCTGTGCGGTGCGTTGCTCGCCGGCGCGGTGTTCTGGCTCGCCAGCGCGGTGCTGCGCTGGTACCTGTCGATCATCACCCAGACCGGGTACAGCTACGGGGCGCTGGCGACACCTATCGCGTTCCTGCTGTTCACGTTCTTTCTGGGATTCGCCATCGTCATCGGCGCGGAGTTCAACGCCATCGTGCAGGAGACGTGGCCCGCCAACCCGAGCAAGATCGACCAGGTCCGCGACTGGGTCTCGGCGCAGACCAGCGACATCACCGACCAACTCAAAACCGTTCCGAAGAGACTGCCGACGGGCCCGATCCGCAAACCGGATCTCGAGGCGACCGAACCGCCGCAGTCGCCCCCACGACGCAGCCCGGACCGTCCCCTCGACAGTGAGCGGTGATCAGTCCTTTTTCATGCGGGCGTAGATCTTCTTGCATTTCGGGCACACGGGGGACCCTGGCTTCGCCGACTTGGTGACGGGAAACGTTTCGCCGCACAGTGCGACAACGATGTTGCCCATGACAGCGCTCTCGACGATCTTGTCTTTCTTCACGTAATGGAAGAACTTCGGGGTGTCGTCTTCGGTGGTCTCATCGGTGGTGACATCGGGGCGTTCGACGGTCTGCGTATCCATGGGTCCAATTCTGCATCGCTGCGGCGGTGTCGGCCAACGGGCGTGCCGTAGGGGTCACACCGCGCGTGGTGGCTGTCCGGCCGGGAAAGGTGGATAGTGGAGCCGTGGGTCCGAAAGAGCACGCGACCGAGACATATCTGATCACCCAGGCGCAGACATCCCTGGAGGAGCAGCACCGTACTCGAGTACGCAAATACCTGACGCTGATGGCGTTTCGCGTTCCGGCGCTTGTCATCGCGGGGCTCGTCTATGGCGCCACACAGAACGGTCTGCTGGCACTCGGCATCATCGTGCTGTCCATTCCCATCCCGTGGGTGGCGGTCCTGATCGCCAATGATCGACCTCCTCGGGCCAAGGGTGAGGTGCCCCAGTACAAGTACGGCCCGGACAATCACCGGCAGCTCACCGACGGGGCGACCTTCAACGGGCTCGACCGACGACGCGAGTGAGCACCGCTCGATCCGTCGAAGACCTGGAGTCCATTGCGGCCGGTCTACGCTCGGCGTTCCTCCGCACCGACTACACCGCCGACGGGATCCTGAACCTACTGGGAACCGACGCACATGATGCGCTCGGTCGTGGCGAACCCGTACCGGTACGGCGTGCTTGCGCCGACGGGGGCGAGCTGGGCGTCCTCATTCGGCTGCTGTTGTTGGGCGACACGTGCCCGGAGGGTGACGTAGCCGCTGCCCTGAAGCCCGTGCCGGTCGACGATGCGGTGCGCGTCGGGATGCTCGATCACGACGATCACGGTGTACGAGCCGCGATCGATGTCCGGCCCGTGGATTTCGGGACGGGGTCGCGCTGGCTGTTCTCCGACCTCGACGGCAGCATGCGCCGGATCGCCATCACCGAAGATCATGTCCTCGGGGTCGGGCAGGCATCGCTGTCACTGCTCAGGGCAACGGCAACCGAGCCGGTCGGCACACTTCTCGACATCGGGACGGGCTGCGGTGTGCAGGCCATCCACGCCGCCGACTTCGCTCGCCACATCACCGCCACCGACATCACCGGACGATCGCTGGCGATGACCCGCGCCGGCGTGGCCATCAACGACATCGCGCCCGAACGGGTCACAGTGGCGCGTGGTGCCTGGTTCGGACCGGTCGGGGGATCGCGTTTCGACCACATCGTGGCGAACCCACCATTTGTGGTGGGCCTCCCGTCCGTGACGCATTCGTACCGCGACTCCGGCCTCGACCTCGACGGGGCCAGCGAGTTGATGTGCCGAACAGCACCGGACTTCCTTGCCGAGGGCGGCACTGCGTCGATGTTGGCATCGTGGACCATCCGCGGCGACGACTGGCGCGAGAGGGTCGCGCAGTGGATCCCGGACCACGGTGTGGACGCGTGGGTGGTCCAGCGCGACGTCGCCGATCCGGCGCTCTACGTCGGCACATGGCTGCGCGACGCCGGGCATGACCTGCGCGATCCCGCGGCTGCGGAGTTGGCGGACCGATGGCTGAGCCATCTGGACGATGCCGGTGTACGGGGCATCGGTTTCGGCTTCGTCTTCCTGCGCCGCACAGATGAGCCCACCGACCTGCTGGCCGAAGAGATGAGTCAGGCGTTCGACGACCCACTGGGTCCCGAGGCGGCCGAGTATCTGCGTCGGATCGCGTGGTTACGCGACCACGATCTGGGCGAGGAACGCTTCAGCGTGCGTGGGGGCGCCGCACTCGAACGGGTCGCGACGCTCACCGGCGACAACGGCTGGGAAGACGTCGTCACCCGCATCCACCGCGGAGACGGACCCCGGTGGGGTCACGAGATAGATGCACTCGGCCAGTCTCTGCTTGCTGGGCTGCGGCCCGACGGACTGTGCCTCGATGAGGTGGCCGAGCTGCTCGCCATGGCCACCGGGTCGGACCCTCTGGATCCGGGTGATGTGCACGCGATGATCGAGGGTCTGGTGCGTCACGGAATCGTCGTCCCTGCGGGGATGTAGCGGTCCCTGCCGGGAAAGCTCAGTTCACTCTCAGTAACTTCTCAGACCGCCTTCCCAAAGACGCAGGTCAGCGCATCCTGCGCGGGAACACGTCGCGGAACTATCTGGTGAGGCTCAGCCGTTGAACTCTGTGAAGACAATCGCACTCGAGGAGGCCGACATGTCCAGCCCCACCACCATCCGTCCGGCAATGACCGAACAGGACCTGGATGCACAGAGCCCGGCCGCGGACCTGGTCCGCGTTTATTTGAACGGTATCGGCCGCACCGCCCTCCTGAACGCCGAGCAGGAAGTCGAACTTGCGAAGCAGATCGAGGTCGGCCTCTACGCCAAGCATGTTCTGGCCACCCGGAAGCGTCTGTCCGCGGTGAAGAAGCGCGATCTGGCCCAACTGGTCCGCGAAGGTGAGTCGGCCCGCTCGCATCTGCTCGAAGCCAACCTCCGTCTGGTGGTCTCGCTGGCCAAGCGTTACACCGGCCGCGGGATGCCGCTCCTCGACCTGATCCAGGAAGGCAACCTGGGCCTGATCCGGGCGATGGAGAAGTTCGACTACGCCAAGGGCTTCAAGTTCTCGACCTACGCCACCTGGTGGATCCGTCAGGCCATCACCCGCGGCATGGCCGACCAGAGCCGCACGATCAGGCTCCCTGTCCACCTGGTGGAGCAGGTCAACAAATTGGCCCGCATCAAACGCGAACTCCATCAGCAGCTCGGTCGTGAGGCCACCGACGAGGAGCTGTCGTCGGAGTCGGGCATCCCGGCCGAGAAGATCGCCGATCTGCTCGACCACAGCCGCGACCCGGTGAGCCTGGACATGCCGGTCGGCAGCGATGAAGAAGCTCCCCTGGGCGACTTCATCGAGGACGCGGAGGCCACCTCCGCGGAAAATGCCGTGATCGCCGGACTCCTGCACACCGACGTGCGCACCGTGCTCTCCACCCTCGACGAGCGTGAGCAGCAGGTCATCCGCCTGCGCTTCGGACTCGACGACGGCCAGCCCCGCACTCTCGATCAGATCGGGCGGATGTTCGGCCTGTCGCGTGAACGTGTTCGCCAGATCGAGCGCGAAGTGATGTCGAAGCTGCGCCAGGGCGAACGTGCCGATCGGCTTCGCGCCTACGCGAGCTGATCGCGCCGTACGTCTTCACTCGAGCGGAAAGCCGCCACCGATTCGTCGGTGGCGGCTTTTCTCGTCATGGATCCCTTATCACCCCAGACGGCGGGGACCTGAATCGTGTTTGGTGGGAACGGGCCCCACGTGCATGCGTGCCGCGAGCACGGCCACCCCACCCGGCGTGGCATGGATCGGGTCGCACACCACCTCGCGTGCCTCGGGGATGTCGTCGACCAGCGCCGAGATCCGGGTGACCAGGTCGATCAGCGCATCCTTGTCCACCGGCTCCGAACCGCCATAGCCCGACAGCAGTGGTGCCGACCGCGGCGCCTCGATCAGGTCGGCGGCGTCGCTCTCGGTGAGGGGTAAGGCCCGATACGCCCTGTCTCCCAGCAGATCACTTGTCACGCCGGCCAATCCGAACGACATGAGCGACCCGAACGACGGGTCGTCGCGCACCCTGATGACCGTGCTGATGCCCTTGGGTGCCATCTGTTGGACGTGCAGACGGGATTCGCCCGTCACCTCACCCAGTTCCACCACCGCGAGGCGCACTGCATGCTGGTCGGGTAGGTCCAGGCGGACACCCTCGCGGTCGGCCCGGCCGCGCCATTCTTCCGAGAATGCTTTGACGGCAACGGGATACCCGAGCTCGTCCGCAGCCGCGACGCTCTCCTCGACGCTGTTGATCTCCCGGAAGGGAACGATGTGGATGCCGTAGCAGGCGAGCACCTCGGCGGTTGCCGCGTCGTCGAGCTCGGTGACATCCCCGCCCTGTGCGTCGACGGCCTCCCGGACGAGACGGCGAGCAGTGTCGGGGTCCACGTCGGCGGGCCGGCGGACCTGGGACGGTGGCCGCGACCGCCACTGCGAGTATCGCCACGAATATCCGAGTGCTTCGGCGGCCCGCTCGGGCCCTGGATAGGACGGGATCGATCCGCGTGCGGGTGTTCCGTGTGGTCCGAGGACGGTGAGGTTCTGCGGGATGCCTTCCACCGCGAGGAACGTGGTCACCACTGGTTTGTCAGAGTCGGCCATCCCGGTCATCAACGCCTGGGCGTACCGGTCCACGCTCACCGCCACCGGTGGGACGAACACGGCTATCAACGCATCCACCCCGTCATCCGCGGCTGCCGTCCGAACGGCGTCCTCGAACTCTTCCGGGGAGGCACCGGGTCCGAGATCGACCCGCTGAACCGCTTCAAGGCCGAAGTGGCTGCCGGCTTCCTGTGCCAGCACGCCCAGCGCCGTCGAGTTACCGACGATGCTGACCCGGGGGCCACGCGGAAGGGGTTGGTACGCAAAGACCGTCGCGCAGTCGAACAATGCCGATATGGTGCCCACCTGGATGACGCCGGACTGGGCGAGGATGGCCCTGGTGCTCTCGTCGTCAAGCGAATGGTCGGCGGCGGCCATCGCGGGTGGCACGGCACCGCGGCCGGACTTGACCGCGACAACCGGTTTGCCGCTTGCCACCCGCCGGGCGAGGCGGGTGAACTTCCTGGGGTTACCGAAGCTCTCCAGATAGAGCAGCACCACCTCGGTGTCCGGATCGCTGTCCCAGTACTGCAGCAGGTCGTTACCGGACACGTCGGCGCGGTTGCCTGCCGACACAAACGTCGACAGACCCAGTTGCCGTCGGGCGGCGGCGTCCAGGATCGCGATGCCGAGGGCGCCCGACTGGCAGAAGAAGCCGACCGCACCTCGCCCTGGAACCAACGGCGCCAGTGTGGCATTGAGGCCGACAGCCGGATCAGTGTTCGCCACACCGAGCGCGTTGGGCCCCACCAATCGCATACCGTGCTCACGGACGGACTCGACCAGACGGCGCTCGGATTCGAGCCCGGAATCGCTGGTCTCGCTGAATCCGGAGGACAGCACGAGCATCGTCTTGACACCTTTGGACAGACAGTCGTCGAGGACGTCCTCGACCGCGTCGGCCGGAACCGCGACGATGGCCAGGTCCACAGGATCCGGGATGTCGCGCACCGTCGGATAGGCCCGGATGCCGCGCACCGCCCGGTGCTCGGAATTGACCGGATACACGGGCCCGGTGAACCCCGCGGCGATCACGTTCGCCAACACCGCATTGCCGACCTTCAGTCTGTCCACGGAAGCGCCGATGACCGCAACCGACGTCGGCCGCAACAGATTTGCCACACTTCGGGCCTCTGATCCGCGCTCGCGCGCGTTGCGCACCGACAGCAGGGCTTCGGTCGGGTCGATGGTGAATTCAACGTGGATGGTGCTGCCGTCGAAGCTACGTCGCAGCTGATATCCCGCGTCCCGGAACACCGCCACCATGTTGGGGTTCTCGGCCAGCACCTCGGCTTCGAACTTCTCGAATCCGCATTCCGCGGCGGCACCGGCGAGGTGTTCGAGCAGGATCGGGCCCAGTCCCCTTCCCTGGTGCTCGTCGGCCACCACGAACGCGACCTCTGCCGTCCCGGGTTTGCCGTCGCCGGCCAGGCTCTCGTAGATGCCAATGGCGATGATCTCGCCGCCGAGCATGCCGACGAACGCGACGCGGCTGTAGTGGTCCACGGTGGTCATCCGCGCGAGTTCACGGGGCGGGATCTGCGGGAACGGCCCGAAGTAGCGCAGGTACCGCGTGCGCTCGGACAGCCGTGAATGGAAGCGGACGAGACGGTCGGCGTCCTCGGGCACGATCGGGCGCAGATGGACCACGCCGCCGTCGCTCGCGAGAACATCGGCGATCCAGTGACGCGGGTAGTCGTGGGGGCCCCGCTGATCGGGTGGCACGGTGTCAGTCACGGGGGTCCTCCGGATCGAGTCCGCACAGCGGGTACACCGCTCGGCGGGTGGCCATGATGGTGGCGTCTGTTCTGGTTTGGGCGGCATCGGTGACACCCGCCATCAGCGGTCCACCACCATCACCGTCCCACGGGAGGTAGTCGATGTCGCCGCCGTCGGTCATGCTGTTCACGGGATCTCCGCGCAGCGTTTCATCGAGCGCTTGTGCCTCCTCTGTCGCTGCGCGGCACCAGCTTTCATCGATGGTGGTCACCGGATCGATGTCGTGTCCGGTGACCGCCGCGATGAGGTGGGTCCAGCTGCGCGGAACCACGTCCACGATGCCGTACCCCCCACCGCCGACCGCCAGCCAACGCCCTTCGGCGTAGGTGTCGGCGAGGTCACGCATCGCCAGGACCGCGGCGCGCTGACCATCAATCGTCAGCGACAGGTCGGTCAGCGGATCGCGCCGGTGACTGTCCACTCCGCACTGGCTGACGATGATCTGTGGACGGAAGCTCTCGAGCATCCCGGGCACGATGGCGTGAAAGGCGCGCAGCCACAGCTTGTCCGTGGTCTCGGGCATCAGCGCGATGTTGACCGCGGTGCCCCTGCCGTCCTGCTCCCCCACCTCTTCCGGCCACCCGCTGCCCGGCCAGAGCGTCGCCGGGTGCTGGTGCAACGACACCGTCAGAACGCGGGGGTCGGCGGCGAAGACCTTTTGCACGCCGTCGCCGTGATGCGCGTCGATGTCGATGTAGGCGATGCGGTCATACCCCTGCTCGAGCAGCCACCTGATGGCGACAGCGCAGTCGTTGTAGATGCAGAAACCCGCCGCGTGACCGGGCATCGCGTGGTGCATGCCCCCACCGATGTTCACCGCTCGACGTACCGAGCCGGACGCGATCGCCGCGGCGGCCGCCATGGTGCCACCGACGAGAACGCTGGCGGCACCGTGCATTCCCTCGAAGATCGGGTTGTCCGTGCTACCCAGCCCGAACAGTCTCTCCAGCAAATGTGTTGCGCCGCCGACATAGTCGTCGACCGCGGAGGCGCTGCGCACCGCGTCGAGGTAGGCGGAGGTGTGCACGGTCTGCAGCAGCCGGTCGTCGACGTTCATCGGCGGCGTGGTCTCGACACCGTCGAGCACCCCGAGCGACCGCGACAGAGACATCGTCAGGGCCAGCCGCACCGGGTTCATCGGATGCGCCGCCGTCCATCGGTATCCGAGGAAGTCGTCGCTCCAGATCACCGCGGCCGGCGCGGCACCGGTTCGGTCGCCAGCATTGTTCATGCTGCGAGCCTAGTTCGACTGATGCGCAGAGGGGCCCTGTCGGCCTGGTTCACCCGGACGAGGGCACAGGCATATCCCACCCGTCGCCCCGCGCTACAGCTACAACCCACTCGTACAGGTAACCTTACTAGAGGACGAAAGGGATGGGGATCGTGAACGAACTGATCGACACCACCGAGATGTATCTCCGGACGATTTACGACCTCGAGGAAGAAGGCATCGTTCCGCTGCGGGCTCGTATCGCCGAGCGACTGGAACAGAGCGGCCCGACGGTGTCACAAACCGTCGCACGGATGGAACGTGACGGACTGGTGATGGTTGCGGGCGACCGCCACCTCGAGCTGACCGACAAAGGCCGCAGCCTTGCCGTGTCGGTGATGCGCAAGCACCGGCTCGCCGAGCGGCTGCTGGTCGACGTGATCGGCATGCCGTGGGAAGACGTGCACGCCGAGGCATGCCGCTGGGAACACGTGATGAGCGAGAACGTCGAGCGCCGTTTGCTGGAGGTCCTCGACCACCCGACCACCTCGCCGTACGGGAACCCGATCCCGGGCCTGGACTTGCTGGGCTATGAGAACACCGCACCTCCCGGACCGATGACACGCATCTCCGAACTCCCGCAGGGCGAACCGGTCGCCGTGATCGTCCGGCGGTTGTCCGAGCACGCTCAGTCGGACATCGAGTTGATCAGTCAGCTCCGTGAGGCCGGTGTGGTGCCCAACGCACGCGTGACCGTGTCGGTGAAGCCCGGCGCGATCGTCATCATCACCCCGGGACACGAAGGTCTGACACTGTCCGAGGAGATGGCCCACTCGCTACAGGTCGAGAAGGTCTGACCGAACCGCGATGAAGCTCCTGGTCACCGGCGGAGCCGGTTATGTGGGTAGCGTCTGCGCTCGGGTGCTGATCGAGCACGGCCACGACGTCACCATCATCGACAATCTCTCCACCGGCAACGTCGACGCCCTGCCCGACCACGCCGCGTTCATTCAGGGCGACGTGAGTGAGGTCGCGCCGCGAGTACTCGGCTCCGACTCATTCGACGGCGTACTCCACTTCGCGGCGCAGTCGTTGGTGGGTGAATCGGTCGAGTCACCCGAAAAGTACTGGTACGGCAACGTGGTCGAGTCGTTGGCCCTCCTCGAGGCGGTTCGGAAATCGGGGACCCCGCGACTGGTGTTCTCCTCCACCGCGGCCACCTACGGCGAACCTGAGTCGGTGCCGATTCTCGAGTCCTCACCGACGCGACCGACGAACCCTTACGGCGCAACAAAACTGGCCATCGACCACGCCATCACGTCCTACGCGGCGGCCCACGGGCTTGCCGCGATGAGCTTGCGGTACTTCAACGTTGCGGGCGCACATGCCGGCGCCGGCGAGAATCGTCAGGTCGAGACTCATCTGATCCCGCTGATCCTCCAGGTCGCCCTCGGGCACCGGGACCACATCAAGGTCTTCGGTACCGACTACCACACCGATGACGGCACGGCGATACGCGACTACATCCACGTGTACGACCTGGCGCAGGCACATGTGCTGGCGCTCGAATCGGCGATCGCCGGACGTCACGCGATCTACAACCTGGGCAGTGGGACGGGATTCTCTGTGCGGCAGGTCATCTCGGCGTGTGCAGAGGTGACCGGTCTCGACATCCCCGTCGTCGATGCGCCGCGTCGCGCCGGCGACCCCGCCGTCCTGATCGCCTCGAGCGACAAGGCCATCGCCGACCTCGGGTGGTATCCGGAGAAGACAGATCTGCCGGTCATCGTCCGCGACGCCTGGGAGTTCACACGGGCCCTCGGTGATCGGGCGCACTCGGCGGCCGCCGCCGCCGCTCGTTGACGTCCGTTCTCAGGCTGCCGGCCGCATCACGGGTTCCGGAAGTGTCACGCCCAGTGACCGCGCGACGATGAATCCTGATTCGGCGCATTCGCTGATCCTGTGGGGTGGGATCCCCCGCACGAGGGCATCGCTGTACAACACCGCCATCGAGTAGTCCGGGCAGGCGCGCAACGCGACGTCGAACGCGGTGCCTGCCATAGCGCCGTTGCCGTGTACGTAGTAGATGAATCCGAGCAATGTAGCCGCAGATGCCTGTCCGCGACCGCGGAGCCGACGAGCAGCCTGCGTCCACGCCCGCTCGGCGTCCATCCATCGGTCGGTGACCGCCAGCGCCAGCAGTGAGTCGCGCACGTAGAACTCCCGAAGGGCCTTGTCGAAGAACCGGAGATCGGCACACGTCAGCTCACGACCGTCCTCGAGCACGTCCAGGGCGCTCTCGAGGTCGAGCCTCTCCTGGAGGCGGCGAAGGCCATCAACCAAGGTCGGCAACGCAATTCGCTGCGGCCCCGCCGACTCGGCCCACCGTCGCAGTGTCGACGGAGCAACTGTCGTCTGGTCCAGCGACTGCGGGACCCGGTTCACCCAGTGCGCGGTGTCGTCCACTCGACCACACTCCTGTGCGTCCAGCTCGTCGCCCTCCTCTGAGCCGAACAGAGCACTCTCCGCGCGTTCGTCGTGGATCCGCCAGTACGCCCTGTCATCGTCGGCGGCTACGGCGTGGGCGTCACAGGCCGGATCCGCACAGTGCGGAAGGGCTGACAAACTGTTCACCATCTCGTCGCGGGTCATCAGTACTCGCCTGCCGTTCTTGACGGCGCGTGCGATGGCCACCGGGCTGATCGTCGGGTCACCCACCACACCCGTGACCGGGCCGCTCCCCTGTTGTACGTCGGACCTGTTGTCCCACATCGTCATCCAGTGAGAGCCTGCTGTGATGGCAGGCGTCACGAAACCGCCGTACAGTCCGCCGACCGCGGCCAGATGCCGATCGATGATCGCGAACAGGCGCCGATAGTGGGGGCTGTCGGCCGGATGGGCGCCGTCGATCACGACCCCCATCACAAGCTGTGCGTCATACGACTCGCACACGTGCGCGAGGTGCTCGATGAGCGCGAGCATCTCCGAGGTCGGACGACCCCTGTCATCGAGCACAAGATCGTGTCGCATGGTGGTGCCTATCTCGCCATCCTCGCCGTCGAGGGTGATGAGGACCAGAGAACGCTCCGGGATGAAGCCGAGGAGGGCTGGGATGGCGGTGATCAATGCTCCCGGGCCGGATACCGATGTCGCGTAGCTGTCAGATGTCATGCACCGATGTTCGGGGCACCCGACAACAAAGGTGATGGCGCGAGGACCGATTCGGCCGGGTTGTCCACCGTTCCCGGGTTGTCCACAGCGGCCGACTCATCCACGCGAGCGAGAGACCGCCTTGGTGTACAAGTCGTCGAGTGCCAACCCATCCGATCCGGGCCTCGGACCTGCGACGAGGGAGGTGACGTATACGCGTACCCCGTCGTTCTGGGCCACCAGCGCGGTCATCGTCTGAGTCATCGCGCCCGAGACCGTGACCCGGCGGAACGCCATCGACTCGTCGGATTCCGCGGGCGAAGGAGGCAGGATCGTGGTGGTCACGGTGGCGGTCGCACCGAATGCGTCGGTTGTGTACGACGGGCAGTTCTGGATCTGGGTCTGCAGGTCGGCCAGCGGCGAGTTCACCAGAACCGACACCGCGCTGAGGGTTCCCGCATTGGGCCCTGCGCCGGTTGCCACCCACGCCACTGCTTGCCCACCGCCACTGGGCAACGGTCTGGGGGCGCAGTTCGGTGGGTTCACACCGCCGCCGGTGGGAACTCCCGCCGTATCGGCGAGCACGGCGCCCAACTGGTCTCCGGTCACCTCTGTCGGCGAGTAGCCGGCCGGAAAGTCTGCAGCGGTGACGGACCGAGACGCGAGGTCGACGCTCGAACTCGAACTCTGCGGCTCCGCCGATCCCGTCGATGCTGCCGTCGGCTCACCGTCGACCGCGGACGTGCACCCGGCAACCGCGATGACAGCGACCATCGCCAGCAAGGACAACCCCCGTCGCCCCGCTCGAAAACCTGTCACCCGGCTCACCCCGACACCCAACTCACCGGACCCACTGTGCCACCGCGAGCAGGCCATCGGGGCGCGCGACACGATTAGACTGCCCACTAGTGACAGCCGCCGGGGCGACTGCTGCGCGAACATCACCGAAGACAGCGATCAGGCGACGCCGCGAGGAGAACAACGGTTATGGGGATCATCGGCAAGATCAAGGGTGAACTCGTCGACATCATCGAATGGATCGATGATTCGCGCTCCACGTTGGCCTGGCGGTTTCCTCGCTACCACAACGAGATCAAGAACGGCGCCGAGCTCATCGTCCGTGAAGGTCAGCAGGCTGTTTTCGTCTACCGCGGGCAGCTCGCCGATCGGTTCGGTCCGGGCCACTACCAGCTCACCACCGAGAATCTCCCCTCCTGAGCACCCTGCAGGGCTGGAAGCACGGGTTCAACAGCCCCTTCCGGTCCGAGGTGTACTTCATCAACACCCGGCCGGTCACCGACCTTCGCTGGGGTACCGCCAATCCGGTCACCGTGCGCGACCCGGATTTCACCATGGTCCAGGTGCGGGCCAACGGTTTGTGTGTCGTTCGGGTGGCTGAACCTGACATCTTTCTTCGCGAGGTGATCGGCACCGACAGCGAGGTGGACGTGGAGGAGATCTCCGAGCTGTTGAGGCGTGTCATCACACTGGCGTTCTCGGACATGATCATGGAAACCCGTCTCGGCGTGATCGACCTCCAGGGGCGCCAGGTCGAGTTGTCGGAAAAACTCCGGGACTTCGTCGCCGAACGCGTCGACGACGAGTTCGGGCTGTCGATCGACTCGATCACGATGAACATCTCGCTGCCCGACGAGATCACCTCGGCGATGACGCGTGGTGTCGCCCGCGGCGTCGAGGAGGGCGGCTTCTTGAACAACGTCGGCGACCTGGGCCGCTATCAGCAGGGCAGAGCCGCCGACGCCATGCTCGCCGCAGCCCAGAACCCCGGTGGGGGTGCAATGGGCGACATGATGTCGGCCGGGATGGGCGTGGCGTTGGGCAGCCAGATGGCCGGCCAGTTCGGCGGGCAGGCGCAGCAGGCGAATGTGGCTGCGCCACAGGGGCCTCCACCGTTGCCCGGGGCCGTCACGTTCCACATCGACAACGGCGGTCAGCCGGCGGGTCCCTACACCGTCGCCCAGCTGCAGGGTGCGGTCGCGTCGGGGCAGTTCACCGGGGCGACTCTGGTGTGGACCCAGGGCATGCCCGGATGGGCGCAGGCGGCGACCGTTCCCGCTCTTGCCGGCCTGTTCGCGACCCCGCCACCCATCCCGACCACCACACCATCGGTGTAGCCATGAACGACGACGACTTCGGACCGCCGCCGCTGCCTGGTCATGCTCAGCCGGACGCCTCGCCTTCGGGCTACGCCGCGCCGCCGTCCTTCGACCCGCCACCATTGCCGACGCGTGACCCGCGACCGGCCGCGCCCCAGCAACCGGTACCCGGACCATCCGACCCCGAGCGAGCCCAGTTCCAGGTCACCGAGCGGACGCGTACCTATCCGTGCGACACCTGCGGGGCACAGTTGGTGTTCGACCCGGCGTCACAGCAATTGCTGTGCCCGAGTTGCGGTCGTTCCCACCAGATCGTGCTGGATCCGAACCGGCGGGTGGTCGAACACGACCTGGCCTCCACGATGACCCAGCTGCGCGGGCTGATCGCCGAGAACTCGTCGGGTCAGACGGTGAGCGAGCGCGAGATCGTCTGCCAGAGTTGTGGCGGCAGAACAACCTTCAGCGGCACCCTGACCGCCACCCGGTGTCCATACTGTGCCACGCCAATCCAGCGCGACGACATCCACGACGCCCCCACGCGACTTCCTGTCGACGGCATCCTGCCGTTCCAGGTCGACGACAAGCAGGGCCGCGAGGTGATCGAGAAGTGGATCAACAGTCGCTGGTTCGCCCCCACCGAGTTCAAGAAGTACCGCGAGGTGGGCGCGTTCAGCAGCGTGTACGCCGCCTACTTCACCTACGACGCCGACACCACGACGTCGTACACCGGAATGCGCGGCGACAACTACACGGTGACGGTCGGCAGCGGCGACAATCGCCGCACCGAGACCCGCACGCGGTGGAGTCACCGTTCCGGTGTCGTGGGGGTCGACTTCGACGACGTGGCGGTTCTGGCGAACACGGGATTCGACACCGACAAGGTGCATGAACTCGAGCCCTGGCCGACGGCTCAGGCAACGCCGTACACACCCGAGTTCGTCGCAGGCCATTTGTGCCGGACCTACGATCACGACGCGGACCAGTGTTTTCCGGTGGCCCAGGCGCGGATCGACGCCGGGATCGACCACGCGATCCGTCGCGACATCGGCGGTGACCACCAGCGGATCAACAGCAAGGACACCAGGTACAACGCCCTCACGTTCAAGCACGTCCTGCTGCCGATCTGGCTGCTCACCGTGGTCTATGCAGGTAATCCGTTCCAGGTCTTCATCAACGGGGTGACCGGCGAGGTGCAGGGCCAACGTCCGTGGAGCAAGGTGAAGATCGCGTTCGCCGTGCTCGCGGCCCTGATCGTCATCATCGCAGTGGTCGCCACGTGGGCGGCACTGCGATGACCGCATCCGCCGAGATGCCGTCATGACCACCGCGATCGTGGTCGTTGTCCTCGTCGCATGCGTTGCCGCCGCGGTGGGTGTCTTCCTCATGACCCGCCGGATCCGAGACAGCGCGGTGCGCTCGAACGAGATCATCCCCGGCCAGCCCACCAATGCGCCTGCGGCATGGGCAGGTTCGCACGACCCGGAAGCGCGGCTGCACCGGCGCATTCGCGACGCGCTGGCCCTCCTCCGCGCCGACCCGAAGCTCGAGTACGACGGCGAACGTATCGACGCCAGGGTCCGAATCGAGCTGGCCGCAACAGATCTCGACAATTGGCTGATAGCGGTGTCCAAAACGCCCCCACGACTGCGGGAAACCGCGCTTGCTCACGCCGACTCCGCGGTCACCGAGTTGGAGAACGTGGCGGCCGCATTGTCCGGTGGGGCAACAGTGCAGCACGATCGGGTCGACGAGCTGATCACCAGGATCAGCTCGCCGCCGGCACTGGATGCTTGACCTCCCGCGAGGTCAGCTCCCGCGTTTGATCCATTCTTCGAGGTGTGGCGACTCGGTACCCACCGCGGTGGAGTCACCGTGTCCGGTGTGCACTTTCGTCCCTGGATCCAACGTGAAGATCTTGGTCCGAATCGACTCGATGATCGTCGGGAAGTCCGAGAACGAGCGACCGGTTGCGCCGGGTCCGCCCGAGAAGAGAGTGTCGCCGCTGAACAGCACACCGAGTTCTGGTGCGTAGATGCACGACGAACCAGGCGAGTGACCCGGGGTGTTGATCACGACGAGGTCGGTGCCCGCGACACTGATCTTCTGACCATCGGCCAGTTCCTCCGGAGCGACATCGGCGTGCGTCTGGTCCCACAGCATCCGGTCACCGGGGTGCATCTTCATCGGGGCATCGAGCGTGCGCGACAACTCGGGGGCCACCGTGATGTGGTCGTTGTGGCCATGGGTGAGCAGCACGGCCTTGACCGTACGTCCGGCGACCGCCTCGATGATCGGCGCCGACGAATGTGCGGCGTCGATGATGACGACCTCGGAATCGTCACCGACGAGCCAGATGTTGTTGTCGACATCCCACGTACCGCCGTCGAGACTGAACGTGCCCGAGGTGACGACGTGGTCGACGCGAACGGTCACAGGATCACCACCGAACGCAGGACCTCGCCGGCCTCCATCTTGCTGAACGCGGCTTCCACGTCGTCCAGTCCGACGCGCTCGGTGACGAACAGCTCGAGTGGCAACCTGCCCTGCTGGTACAGGTCGACAAGCATCGGGAAGTCACGCTCGGGCAGACAATCGCCGTACCAGGACGACTTGAGGGCCCCGCCGCGAGAGAAGAAGTCGACCAGTGGCATCTCCAGGGTCATCTCCGGCGTCGGCACCCCGACGAGCACGACGACACCTGCCAGATCGCGCGCGTAGAACGCGGTCTTGTACGTCTCGGGACGGCCGACCGCATCGATGACCACGTCGGCACCGTTGCCGTCGGTGATGTCCTGGATGGCGGTGACGACATCGTCGGTCACAGAACCATCGATGGTGTGGGTGGCGCCGAGAGAGGTCGCCCACTCCAGTTTGCGGGCATCGCGGTCGACCGCGATGATCTTGGTCGCGCCGGCAAGCCTGGCGCCCGCGATGGCGGCATCGCCTACTCCACCGCATCCGATCACCGCGACGCTGTCGCCGCGGCCGACGCCACCGGTGTTCATCGCGGCTCCGATGCCGGCCATGACACCGCAACCCAGCAATCCGACCACGGCCGGATCGGCATCGGGGGCGACCTTGGTGCACTGTCCTTCGTGAACGAGCGTCTTGTCCGCGAACGCGCCGATACCGAGTGCGGGGGTCAGCTCGGTGCCGTCTTGCAGGGTCATCGGTTTGCTCGCGTTGAACGTGTCGAAGCAGTACCAGGGGCGACCACGCTTGCAGGCTCGGCACACACCGCATACGGCGCGCCAGTTCAGTACGACAAAATCGCCGGGTTCGACATGGGTGACCTGATCACCGATGGTCTCCACGATGCCGGAGGCCTCGTGTCCCAGCAGGAACGGGTAGTCGTCGTTGATGCCGCCCTCGCGGTAGGCGAGGTCGGTGTGGCACACGCCGCAGGCAAGGATGCGTACCACCACGTCGCGGGGGCCTGGATCGGGGATCGTGATCGTCTCGATCGTGGTCGGGGCCCCTTTTCCTGCCGAGACCACACCACGCACCTGCTCTGCCATGATTGCCTTTCGCTGCACTGACCGTGTTTGTCGGCGGTCTGACCGCCACGTCTTCACCCTAATGTTTGCTTGGTTTCGCTCACGGCGAACTCGCTGGGGAATTGACACCGTTCGAACCCCGTTGAGAACACTAGTCGCCATCGAGCCCGTGGTCAGGGCTGACTCTCGGCCAGGGATTGGTTCGAACGGCCGATCATGGGCGACAATGGAGAACACTTATCCACACGACAGCAGGACTGGGCAGCGAGGAGGTTCGCCATGGACGACAAGTCCACGCTCTACGAGCTCGAGTTTCCAGCGCCACAGGTAACCGGCGATGAGGGTGACGGACCGGTATTGGTCCACGCGCTGGAGGGTTTCGCCGACGCGGGCCACGCGATCAAACTCGCGTCGGACCACTTGCGGCAGAGTCTGGAATCGGAATTGGTGGCGACATTCTCCACCGACGAACTGATGGACTACAGATCGCGCCGTCCGTTGATGACGTTCACCGGGGACCAGTTCACCGACGTGGCGATGCCCGAGCTGACGCTGCATGCCGTGCGCGACAACAACGGCACACCGTTCCTGCTGCTCTCCGGCGCCGAGCCGGACCTGCGCTGGGAACGGTTCGTCGCTGCCATCCAGGGCTTGTCGGATCGGTTCGGGGTGTCCACCGTGATCGGTCTCAACGCCATCCCGATGGGGATTCCGCATACCCGGCCGTCCACCATCACCGCGCATGCGAACGACAAGGACCTGATCGCTTCGCTGCCCCGGTGGGGCTCGGAATTGAAGGTTCCCGCCAGCGCGTCGATGCTGCTCGAACTCCGGTTGGGACAGCACGGTCTGACCACTGCCGGACTCTCCGTCCATGTGCCGCACTATCTTTCGCAGGCGGAATACCCCGCCGCGTCGCACAAGTTGCTCGAGTCGCTCGGCGAGATCACCGGACTGGATCTGCCGACGGCCGCACTGGCCAACGCCGCGGAGAAGGTCCGCAGCCAGGTCGACGCCGAGGTGTCGGGCAACCAGGAGGTCGAGTCTGTGGTCGCTGCGCTCGAAACGCAGTACGACACCTTCAACCAGGCGCAACAGGAGAAGACATCTCTGTTGGCCGCCGAGGGCGATCTGCCCACCGGCGACGAGCTCGGGGCCGAACTGGAACGGTTCCTCGCCACCCAGACCGGGGATGCCGGCAGCGACCGCAACTCAGACGATGATCCGGGCCAGGCGGGCGACGGCACTGCCGGCTGACCGCCGACGGTGGCCTAACCTGCATTGGTGACACAGTCCGCAGAGGCTCAGCCGCTCGCCTTCCCGAATCCCGGGGACGCGGAGCCCGATGGCCTGTACACCGCGTTCGTCGACTGGTGGGCTGCGCGCGGGATCGAGGTGTACCCCCACCAGGACGAGGCGCTCCTCGAGCTCGCCGCCGGGTCGAACGTGATCGTCTCCACTCCCACCGGCTCCGGTAAGTCGCTCATCGCCAGCGGCGGACTCTATTTCGCTGCCGCACAGGGCCGTCGCGCCTTCTACACGGCGCCGATCAAAGCGCTGGTCAGCGAGAAGTTCTTCGACCTCTGCGCCCAGTTCGGCGCCGAGAACGTGGGCATGCTGACCGGGGATGCCTCGGTCAACGCCGGCGCCCCCATCATCTGCGCCACGGCCGAGGTGCTGGCGAACATCGCCCTGCGGGAAGGCGCTGATGCCTCCATCGGCATCGTGGTGATGGACGAGTTCCACTACTACTCCGAGCCCGACCGTGGCTGGGCGTGGCAGGTCCCCCTGATCGAGCTGACGCAGAGCCAATTCGTCCTGATGTCGGCGACACTGGGCAATGTCGACTTCTTCATCGAAGATCTACGGCGTCGTACCGGACGTGACACCGCCGACATCACCGGCACCACTCGCCCGGTGCCGCTGGAATATTCGTACTCCACCCGGCCCGTGCACGAGACCATCGAGGATCTGATCGCCAAAGACCGGGCGCCGGTCTACGTGGTGCACTTCACCCAGGTCTCCGCGATGGAACGCGCACAGTCGCTGCTCAGCGCCAACATCTGCAGCCGGTCCGAACGCGATGCGATCGCAGCGGAGATCGGCGATTTCCGTTTCAGCACGGGCTTCGGCAAAACCCTGTCGAAGACGGTCCGCGCAGGAATCGGGGTGCATCATGCCGGCATGTTGCCGCGCTATCGACGCCTTGTCGAACGCCTTGCCCAGCAAGGGCTTCTGCGCGTTGTGTGCGGGACGGACACCCTGGGTGTCGGCATCAACGTGCCGATCCGCACCGTCCTGCTGACCGGGCTGACCAAGTACGACGGCGTGCGTCAGCGCCATCTGCGTGCCCGCGAGTTCCATCAGATCGCCGGAAGGGCGGGCCGGGCCGGGTACGACGTCCGCGGTTTCGTGGTCGCCCAAGCGCCCGATCACGACGTCGAGAACGCCCGGCTGGTTGCCAAGGCCGGTGACGATCCGAAGAAGCTCAAGAAGATTCAGCGCAAGAAGGCGCCGGAGGGATTCGTCTCCTGGGGTGAGGCGACATTCGACAAGCTCATCGACGCTCCGCCCGAACCCCTGCGATCCCGGTTCGGTGTCAGTACGTCCATGTTGCTGGAAGTGATTGCTCGCCCGGGCAACTGCTTCACGGCCATGCGTCACCTGCTCGAGGACAATCACGAGACCCGGGCCCGTCAGCGCTGGCACATCCTTCGGGCGTTGTCGCTGTATCGGTCCCTGGTCAACAGCGGCGTGGTCCTGCGACTCGATGAACCCGACGACCTGGGCCGCTACGCCGTGCTGGCTGTCGACCTGCCGAACAATTTTGCCCTGAACAACCCGTTGTCGCCCTTCTCCCTGGCGGCATTCGAGCTGCTGGACACCGACTCCGAAACCTACACCCTCGACCTGATCTCGATTGTCGAGGCTACATTGGAAGATCCGCGTCCGGTGCTGATGGGCCAACAGAAGGTCGCAAGGGACGCGGCCATCGCGCAGATGAAGGCCGACGGGGTCGAGTACGAGGAGCGGATGGAACTCCTCACAGAGGTGACGTGGCCACGACCGCTGCGCGACTTCATCTTCGAGGCGTTCGGCACTTATCAGCAGGGTCACCCGTGGGTGATCGACACTCCCCCACGCCCCAAGTCGATACTCCGCGACATGATCGAACAAGGGATGGACTGGGGCGACCTCATCTCGCGTTATGCACTGGCCCGCAGCGAGGGCGTGGTGCTGCGGTATCTGACGGACGCTTATCGCACCCTGCGGCAGAGTGTTCCCAATTCGGCACGGACAGACGAACTCGACGACGTGATCGAATGGCTGGGCGAGCTGGTTCGCCGGGTGGACTCGAGCCTGCTGGACGAATGGGAGCAGCTGACACACCCCGACCAGGCGATCGCCGACCCGCTGGCGTCCGTGACGCCACCGGGCCGGGCGCCGAACACTCGAGCTACCCGAGTCGAATTGCGCAACAACATGTTCCGGTTCGTCAACCTGTTGGCCAACCGGAATTGGACCGCACTGCATGCCGCCTACCCCGATCTCGACTGGTTCGACGAGACCGCTGAATTCTTCGACGAGTACGGCGCTCCGGGCGCGGGGCCGGCAGCCAGGAGCCCGGCCTTGTTCTCGGCGGAGGCCGACGGTGACGAGTGGGTTGCCCGCCAGGTCCTCGACGACCCCGACGGTGACCACGGATGGTCGATCGTTGCCAGGTACAGCAAGCCCGACACCGCCGAGGACGAACCCGAGTTGCTCGACCTGCACATCCAGGCCGGATGATCTATTGACAGCATGCTGTCATATTGACAGTATGTTGTCATGTCCTCAGATCGCGTGACCTCCGTCGTCCACCTCGCCGTCTACAACACACTCGCCGACTGGGAAGCCGGTCACGCCGTCGCGCACATCAACGACCCGGAGCATCAGAAGAGACCCGGTCACTACCGGATTCGTACGGTCGGACCCACCACCGACGTGGTGACCACCGCGGGCGGCGTGCGCATCGTGCCCGACCTAGCGATCGGTGACCTGGATCCCGATGACAGTGCAGTGCTGATCCTCCCCGGAGCGGGCGCGTGGATGACCGGCGACCTCGGCGACTTCACAAACGCCGCGGCCGCCTTCCTGTCAGCCGGCGTTCCCGTCGCCGCGATCTGCGGCGCGACCGTCGGACTGGCCCGAGCCGGGTTGCTCGACGGTCGTCGTCACACCAGCAATGCCGCCGAGGCGTTGTCGTGGACCGGATACTCGGGTGCGGTGAACTACGTCGACGAACCAGCGGTCACCGACACCAGCACGCCCGGCCACCTCATCACCGCCGCCGCCATGCAGCCGGTGGCGTTCGCCCGCGAGATCTTCGCCGAGCTCGACCTCTATACCCCCGAGGTCCTTGCGGCCTGGTTCCGGCTCTACAGCGGCGACCCCGCCGGCTATCACGACCTGATGGCCCTTCAGGCATGACAGATCCTCAGGACCTGCTGAGCGATTCGGCCCTCACCACCTTTCGGCTCAACGGCCAGTTCATGGCCTTGGCAGAACAATTGGCCGAGCCTGCCGGGCTGACCGCGACCCGTTGGCAGGTGCTCGGCGCCATCCTCGGTGAACCGTTGACGGTCTCCGACATCGCACGCACGATGGGTATCACAAGACAAAGTGTGCAACGCACCGCTGATGTGCTTGCCGCACAAGGCCTCGTCGCCTACCACGACAACCCGGCCCACCGGCGGGCCAAGCTTGTGGAGGCCACCGGTGCCGGGCGCGATGCCGTGCGTCGGATCAACCCGGGGCATGCAGCTCTCGCCGCGCAGTTGTGTGGCCACTTGGGTGTCGAACGCTGGGAGGCCGCGCTTGCCGGTCTGCGGGACCTGTCCGCCGCGCTGGAGTCGCTGGAGGCGGCGAAGTCGCCGAACTGACCGGACTCGAACGGCACGCAGCAACTACACGGGGCGCGCAGCACCGGACGCGGTGACCAGGTCGGCAATCAGTGTTGCAAGCGTGCGATATTCGGCTTCTCGTCCGCTTGTCACGCGCCACACCAGACCGATGCGACGCCCCGGGCAGGGCGAGTCGAACCGTGCCGTTGCCAGTGAACCCCGGGCAGTTTCGGTGCGTTCGGCCGTCGCGGGTATCAACGTGACCCCCAACCCACCTTCTACGCACTGCACAGCCGTGGCCAGCGACGCCGCCCGTGTGGGGCCCATATCCGGACGCACCCCCGCGAGGCGGCAGACCTCCAGTGCCTGTTCGCGCAGGCAGTGCCCTTCGTCCAACAACAACAGCGGAAGATCAGCCAGCGCAGCCGGATTGACCTCACGTGCACCGGCGAGTGGATGGCCCGCCGGCAGGGCGAGGACAAAATCCTCGTCGTACATCGGGATCTCCGTCATCCCCGGCACGTCGGACGGCAACGCGATCATCGCCGCGTCGATCGAATTGTGGCGCAGAGCTTCGAGCAACGGGCCCGTCCGGTCTTCGACCACTCTCACCGTCAGAGCAGGAACATGTTCACTCAGTCCGCGCAACACAGTCGGCAAGACATACGGCGCGACAGTCGGGATCAGACCCAGTCGGAGAGTACCTGTCATCGGCTGGGTGACTCCCGCAGCGGCGTGGGTGAACGAGTCAACGGCGTCGATGGCGAACATGGCCTTGGGCAGCAAGGCATTTCCCTCGTTCGTCAAGAAGACACGCCGGGTCGACCTCTCGACCAGTTTGACCCCCAGTCCGGCCTCCAGGGCCGCGAGTGCTTGGGAGAGCGACGGCTGACTGATACCGAGACTGGTTGCCGCAGAGCCGAAATGGCGTTTCTCGGCGACGGCTGCAAAGGCCTTGAGTCCGGCGATGGTCGGTTGATAACTTTGATCGGCCATACCTATCACCTTAGTGCTACTCATCACGTTTCCTTTTCGCCCGTACTTGGGCACGATGGTTCAGTGCGTACTGACGCGTCCGCACACATCGAAGATCTGAAAATCTCGCATCTCTAGTCGAATACCAAGGAGCACCATGGCTTTGCTGACCATCGGCGACCAATTTCCTTCCTACAACCTGACGGCCGTGATCGGTGGCGACCTCTCGAAGGTCGACGCCCAGCAGCCCGATGACTACTTCACCACCATCAGCAGCGACGACCACCCGGGCAAGTGGCGCATCGTGTTCTTCTGGCCCAAGGACTTCACGTTCGTGTGCCCCACGGAGATCGCCGCCTTCGGCAAGTTGAACGACGAGTTCGCAGACCGCGACGCCCAGGTCCTCGGAGCGTCCGTCGACAACGAGTTCGTGCACTTCCAGTGGCGTGCGCAGCACGAAGATCTGAAAACGCTTCCCTTCCCGATGCTTTCGGACCTCAAGCGGGAACTCGCATCGGCAGCCGGCGTGCTCAACGCCGACGGTGTCGCCGATCGTGCGACGTTCATCGTGGACCCGAACAACGAAATCCAGTTCGTCTCGGTGACGGCCGGTTCCGTCGGCCGCAACGTCGACGAGGTCCTGCGGGTGCTGGACGCACTTCAGTCCGACGAGTTGTGCGCCTGCAACTGGAAGAAGGGTGATCCGACCATCAACGCTGGTGAGCTGCTGACCGCAAGCGTCTGACGCTCGCAACAAGGATTGGGTGAGACATGAGTATCGACAACCTGAAGAACGCGCTGCCCGAGTATGCGAAAGACCTCAAGCTCAATCTCGGGTCGATCGCTCGCACAACGGTTCTCAAAGACGAGCAATTGTGGGGCACCCTCCTGTCCACCGCAGCCGCGACCAAGAACGCGGTGGTGCTCAAGGAGATCGCCGACGAAGCAGCCGACACACTTTCGGCAGAGGCGTACAACGCCGCACTGGGCGCCGCGTCGATCATGGGCATGAACAACGTGTTCTACCGGGGCCGGGGCTTCCTCGACGGCAAGTACGACGACCTGCGACCCGGGCTGCGGATGAACATCATCGGCAATCCCGGCGTCGACAAGGCCAATTTCGAGCTGTGGTCGTTCGCGGTGTCGTCCATCAACGGGTGCGGTCACTGTGTGGCCGCTCACGAGAACACCCTGCGCGAGGCCGGCATCGACCGCGAGGCCATTCTCGAGGCACTCAAGGTGGCTTCCATCGTCGCCGGCGTGGCAGCCGCACTGAGCACGGCCGACGCACTCGTCGGATAGACCCAACACACAGAACCCACCCGTTCCGATCGAAGCCGGTCGCCGTTGTCGGCCGGCTCACCGGAACCGGTGGGTTCTGTTGTCGAGTGACTAGCTCAGGGCGTCGGAGATCCGCTCGGCGAGCTCGGCCACCTGCGCGCCTGTCATCACGAATGCCGGCGAGATCTGCAGTGCGCCTTGGCCTGCTGCCCGTCCGCTGACGCCGTGAGCGCGCAGAGCTGCCACGGCAGCAGGTGCCCGCGAAGGCTCCTCGAGCTGGACGGCGCTCACCGCACCGAGCCCGCTGCGGACCTCGCTGACCGCGTCCAGATCAGCAAGCGGCGCAAGCGCCACATGCAGATCGGACTCCAAGCGGGCAGCATCTTCGAGCAGACCTTCGGTCTCGATGATGTCGAGGTTCGCCATGGCTGCTGCCGCGGCCCCGGCGTGACCTCCGTATGTGTAACCGTGGCGCCACCAGGCACCGCCGGAGTAGAACGGTTCGGCGACGTTCGGGGCGATGAACACCGCTCCCATCGGCACGTACCCCGACGTCAATCCCTTCGCGGTGGCGATCATGTCGGGTTGCAGGTCGAAGCGACTCGAGGCGAACCATGATCCGCCGATCCGGCCGAAGCCGGTGACCACCTCGTCGGCGACGAACAGCACATCATGGTCGCGGCAGATCTGGCGCACCTCGGCGAGGTAGCCCTCCGGCGGGAGGTAGATCCCGCCCGCCCCGATGATCGGTTCA
This sequence comes from Williamsia sp. DF01-3, assembly GCF_023051145.1. NCBI lineage: Bacteria > Bacillati > Actinomycetota > Actinomycetes > Mycobacteriales > Nocardiaceae > Williamsia > Williamsia sp. DF01-3. Next base: position 2,863,983 of record NZ_JALKFS010000005.1, on the reverse strand, counting down.
CAGAAGAACGCAGCGATGTTCTCGGCACCGACCCGCTCGATCAACCCGAGCAGCCCTTTGGCGTCATCCCAGTCGACAGTGGCCGCATCAGCCATGAGATCGCCGTAGTTCTCGCGGTTCGGGGGCAACCCGGACAGCGCGGTGCCGCCGACGTGCATACCGTGATACGCCTTCGTGCGGCCGACCACGATCTTCTTGTCGGGCCTGCCCATCTCATGCCAGTAGCGGCGCGCCAGTTTGACGGCCGAATCGATCGAATCGCTACCGCCCGAGGTGAAGAACACCTTGCTCCCCGGTACCGGAGCGAGGCCGGACAGACGGTCGGCCAACGCCGCCGTGACGTCGGAAGTGATGTCACCGAAGCCGGAGTAGTGCGCCAGTGTGCTCAACTGGTTCGCCACCGCGTCAGCGATCTGCGTGCGTCCGTGCCCGACGTTGGTGAACCACAGGCCTGCTGTGGCGTCGAGATACTTGTTCCCCTTGTCGTCCCAGATGTGGACGCCTTCACCCTTGGTGACCACGAAGGGTCCCGTGGTGCTCACCGCGCCCATGTCGGCGAATCCGTGCCAGAGACCGGCAGAAGTTGAGACTGTCATGTGAACATCATGCCTGGTGTCCACCTGGTTTCCTCCGGGGCCGCAGCCACTCTCGTGTCAATCCGTGTTCGGGCGCGCCGGGAGCGGGGACACGGGTCCGCCCGACATTGCCGGATCCGCCGCTCAGGTAGGCTTGATCAGTTATGTCGACTTCGTCCAACCAGCCGGAACAGTCCGCCCGGCGTAAACGGCGACGACGTCCGACCAGCCGCTCCACTCGCACCGACCGGCCGGATCCGGCCGTGATCGAGCGCCGGCGCGCGCTCGTCCCCACGATCAGTTACCCGCCGCAACTGCCGGTGTCCGAGGCCCGCGATGCCATCGCCGAGGCGATCTCGGAGCATCAAGTTGTTGTCGTCGCCGGTGAAACCGGTTCCGGTAAGACCACACAGCTACCCAAGATCTGTCTCGAGCTGGGGCGCGGACTGGCCGGCAAGATCGGTCACACTCAGCCTCGCCGACTCGCTGCGCGGTCGGTTGCCGAACGGATCGCCGAGGAAACCGGGACCGAACTCGGCGGCGTCATCGGATATTCCGTGCGCTTCACCGACAAGGCAGGCGACGACACGCTGGTCAAGGTGATGACCGACGGCATTCTGCTGCGTGAATTGTCCCAGGACCGAATGCTCCGTGACTACGACACCCTGATCATCGACGAGGCCCACGAGCGAAGCCTCAACATCGACTTCATCCTCGGCTACCTCAAGCAACTGTTGCCTCGCCGCCCCGACCTGAAGATCATCATCACCTCGGCGACCATCGAACCCGGCCGGTTCGCCGACCACTTCGCGACCGATGACGCACCGGTGCCGATCATCGAGGTGTCCGGCCGCACCTATCCGGTGGAAATCCGCTATCGCCCACTCGTGGTCGATGACGAGGACGAAGCCGACCTCGATCAGCTACAGGCCATCGGGGCCGCCGTCGACGAGCTGTGCTCTCACGGCCCAGGCGACATCCTGGTGTTCCTGCCCACCGAACGCGAGATCACCGATACCGCGAAATCGCTTGCGCACCTTGAATCCCGTGGCATCGAGATCGTCCCGCTGTTCGCCCGGTTGTCCGCGGCAGACCAGCACAAGGTGTTCTCCAGTCACCGAGGGCGGCGAATCGTGTTGTCCACCAACGTCGCCGAGACATCGCTGACCGTTCCGGGAATCCACTACGTCATCGACGCCGGCACCGCCCGGATGTCGCGCTACTCCACGCGCACCAAGGTACAGCGGCTGCCGATCGAGCCGATTTCGCAGGCCAGCGCACGGCAGCGGGCGGGGCGGTGTGGCCGCGTCGCCGCAGGCGTGTGCATCCGGCTCTACAGCGAAGAGGACTTCGAGAGCAGACCCGAGTACACCGAGCCAGAGATCCTGCGCACCAACCTCGCGTCGGTGATCCTGACGATGACCTCTCTCGGGCTCGGCGACGTCGGTCGGTTCCCGTTCGTACAGCCGCCGGATCAGCGTGCGATCCGAGACGGCCAGCAACTACTGGACGAACTCGGGGCGCTCGAACCTGCCTCGGCAGAAAACCCCGTACGCCGACTCACCCCGATCGGACGATCACTCGCTCGCATACCTGTCGATCCGCGACTGGCGCGCATGCTGGTCGAGGCCGACAAACAGGGCGTGGTCGGCCCGATGCTCGTGTTGGCGGCCGCACTGTCGATTCCGGACGTACGCGAGCGGCCGGCCGAGCATCGCCAGGCAGCCGATGCCTCGCATGCGCGCTTCGCCGCTCCGGGGTCGGAGTTCCTGACCCTGCTAAATCTGTGGACCTACCTGGACGAGCTCCGCTCGGAGTTGTCGTCGAACCAGTTCCGGAAGCGGTGCGGTCGAGAGTATCTGCACAGCTTGCGAATCCGCGAATGGCGAGACCTGCACGCGCAGCTCGTCCGGATCGCCAAAGACCTCGGGTGGTCGGTTCCTGCGACGGTGACCGCACCCGACCATGAATCGCCATCGGCGGCATCGATTCATCAATCCATCCTGTCTGGTCTGCTCAGCCAGATCGGCGTCCGCGAGGGAGACGCCAAGGAGTTCCTGGGCGCTCGCGGCACGAAGTTCATGATCTTCCCCGGATCTCATCTCTCCTCGAAACCACCACGGTTCGTGATGGCGGCCGAGATCGTGGAGACCTCTCGGCTCTGGGCGCGTACCGCCGCCCGCATCGAACCGGAATGGGCCGAGCGCCTGGCCGGGCACCTCGTCAAACGTCAGTACAGTGAGCCTCATTGGTCCGGGAAACACTCAGCGGCCATGGCCTACGAGCGGGTCACCCTCTACGGCGTCCCGTTGGTCACCAAACGACGGGTGAACTACGGCTCGATCGATCCCGCGGTTGCCCGCGAGTTGTTCATCCGCCACGCGCTCGTGGAGGGCGACTGGCGTACACAGCACCCGTTCTTCCACCGCAATCGCGCGTTGCTCGAGGACGCCGAGGAGTCGGTGCACCGGGTGAGGCGCACCGACGTCATCGTCGACGACGACCAGCTCTTCGCCTTCTACGACCGTCATATCGGCGGAGAAGTGGTGTCGGGCAGACACTTCGACACGTGGTGGAAGACCGCACGCAAAGCTGACCCCACCTTGCTGGATCTGGATCCCGCCGACCTCGTGGCCGACACTGCCGCCACCGACCCGGCCGGGTTTCCCGACCACTGGCGTCAGGGAGACACGAGTTACGCCTTGAGATACCGGTTTGAGCCCGGCACCGTCGATGACGGCGTGAGTGTGCTCATCCCGTTGTCGCTGCTCGTGCGTGCCCGGCCCTCTGGATTCGACTGGCTGGTCCCTGGTATGCGCTTGGAACTGATCACCGAGCTGATCCGCACACTGCCGAAATCCCTACGGCGGCAAGTGGGACCGGCCCCCGACCTGGCCGCGAAAATACTGGAGTCGGTGACACCGAGGAGCAAGCCTCTCACCGAGGCGGTGGCCGCTGAGATCCGTGCGCGCACGGGAGTCGACGTCGCAGCATCAGATTTACGACTTGCCGCACTCCCCGACCACCTGCGTATGACCTTCACCGCGGTCACCACCGACGGCGAAGTTCTCGGACGTTCCAGTCGCTGCGCGAACTCCAGGATCGACTGGCCGGTAGATCTCGCGCGGCTCTGGAGAGTGAGGCCGGCACCGCATCCCGACCTGTGGCCACCACGTGGACCGCTGACACCTTCGGAGACATCAGCCGTACACTGCGCAGTTCTGTTGCTGGGCAAGACATCACAAGCTATCCTGCGCTGACCCGCCGAGGCAGTGGTTTCACGGTGGTCGCCGTGCCCACCCAGGCCGAGCAGGCTGCGAACATGTACGACGCTGTTGTCGAGATGATCGTCTCCAGCGTTCCGCCACTACGACCGTCGGTGACATCGACACTGAGCACCGCCGAGAGACTCGCACTCAGTCAGAGCCCCTACCCGGACACCGCCGCTCTTCTGGCCGACTGCGTTCGGGCTGCCGTGGTGGACCTTGTGCCCAACCCGCCAAATGTCTGGACGCCAAGCGAATTCGCTGCACTTCGGGAGAATGTGGCCCGCCAGGTAGCCGGGAGGGCAACGGACAAACTACGCAGGGTGGCGACGATCCTGACCCGCGTGGCGCCCCTACGCACGGCGATTACCGCGGCCGGTAGATCGATCGCCGCCGACGACGTGCGGGACCAGCTGGAGGAGCTGTTGTTCGACGGATTCGTCTCTGCGACACGCGACGAACACCTCGCGGAGATCCCCCGCTACCTCGATGCTGCGAGGTCGAGACTCGAACAGCTCCCGGCAGGCGCCGCTCGCGATGCCCAGGCGATGGCTGCCATCGACCGGGTGGTGTCGGCGTGGACTGATCACCTGCGACACGTTCCGCCCGGTCGGCGGGACGCAGTCAACGAGCAAGCTGGATGGATCGTCGAAGAACTGAGAGTCGGATTGTTCGCACAGCACCTGCGTACTGCGTATCCCGTGTCGGAGAAACGGGCGATCAAAGCCATCCGGGAACTGCGCTGATCCGGCGGCACGACATGCCGGACGAAACCCGTCAGGGTCTGGCGGCTCGCAGATCGTCGATCTCTTTTTGGAAGTCTTCGACTGAGTCGAACGAGCGATACACCGACGCAAAACGAAGGTAAGCGACCTCGTCGAGATCCCGTAACGGGCCCAGGATCGCCAGGCCCACTTCGTTGCTGGGAACTTCGGCCGATCCTGAGGCGCGGACAGCCTCTTCGACCTGCTGCGCGAGCAGGTGCAGACGGTCATCGTCTACCGCGCGGCCCTGGCAGGCGCGCCTCACGCCCCTCATCACCTTCTCGCGACTGAAAGGTTCGGTGACACCGTTGCGTTTGACGACCGCAAGGACTGCGCTCTCCACCGTGGTGAACCGCCGTCCGCATTGCGAGCAGGCCCGCCGACGACGAATCGCCTGGCCCTCGTCGGCCACCCGTGAGTCGACGACCCGCGTGTCCTCGTTCTTGCAAAACGGGCAGTGCATGCAGGGTTCCTCGGACGTCAGCGGCCCCGTCGGAATGACCGGACACTCTGTTGTAGAGGATACCGCCCGGCCGATTGCTTGCCCCAACACTGCGGCTACCGCGCGTAGATCGGCGTCACCAGGGATTGCCCCGGCGACAACGCTGAATTGCTCATCGCGTTGAGGTCCATGATCTTCTCCACCACCGCTTCGGTCGGCATCTCGGGTGCGATTCGAGAGGCGATGTCGCCCAACGATTCTCCCGACTGCACATGGACGACAGCGGTCCCGGTGTTCGCCGGAGCGGCACCGCTCTCGACCACCCGGCCGAAGAACATGAGGAACAACACGAGCATCATCAGGCCGATTCCGACCACGGCGGCCCCGGCCCAGGCACGTCGGCGGAAATACACATCGCGCTCGACGGCGACCGTCGGTGCGGAACTGCCCGGCTCGGCGCAGCCAACCACAACACGGCGGTCGGCGGCGAGCCTGCGGTCGGCCGGCCGACGAGTACTGTCGACACGCGCTCGCGCCGTGCGGGTGTACTGATCGGAGGCGACGGGCCCACCGACTCGGGCGAGGCGGCGACGGGGCCGCTCAGCGGCCGGGCGGCTGATGGTGGTGGCTGCAGTCATTGTTCGATCCTCGGGTCAACAGTTCGATCACTCGTTCGATTGAACGATTGTTCGAGTTGTATCACGGTGGTCCGACACACGCCACGCCCAATCGAACAAATGTTTGAGAGTTGTGACAGATTGCATTAGCGTGATCCCCATAATCCAACGAACAACGTGTGCGTTTACCTCTCTCGACAGCTACGACACCTTGGCCGGACACCATACGAACTGGAGGACCTGATGGCCGATACGACAGACACCCGGACGCCGCCGGACGCGGCGGCCGCGACGGTGGTCACTTCCGAACCGCTGGCCGAGGGGTCGCTGACCCCGCGCCAGAAAGCCGTGCTGGAGGTGATCCGGGCGTCGGTCCGCGAACGCGGCTATCCCCCGTCCATCCGCGAGATCGGTGATGCTGTCGGCCTCACCTCCACGTCGTCGGTCGCTCATCAGCTCCGAACCCTCGAGCGCAAAGGATTCCTCCAGCGCGAGAACAACCGTCCCCGGGCGGTCAACATCCAGGACACCGACCTCAATCCGGCCACGGCTGCCGGCCAGGTCCAGGTCCCCGACGAATCCCTGCCGACACCGACGTTCGTTCCGGTCCTCGGCCGCATCGCGGCCGGCGGGCCGATCCTGGCCGAGGAAGCCGTCGAAGACGTGTTCCCGCTACCGAAAGAGCTTGTCGGGGAAGGATCTTTGTTCCTCCTGCGAGTGGTCGGCGAGTCGATGATCGATGCCGCCATCTGTGACGGCGACTGGGTGGTCGTCAGGCAGCAGAATGTCGCAGACAACGGCGACATCGTTGCGGCCATGATCGACGGGGAGGCGACCGTCAAGACGTTCAAACGCACCAAGGATGCGGTGTGGCTGATGCCGCACAACCCAGTGTTCGACCCCATCCCCGGCGACAACGCCGTGGTGTTGGGGAAAGTTGTCACGGTGATGCGGCGCCTCTGAGGCGTCCGGCAACATCCTCGGTAACCGGGCAGACGCGGAGACTACGCAGACACGAGTGGGGTGCACCTTCCGGTGCACCCCACTTCGCGTAGTTCTGAAACTCGTACTCAGACGCCGAGGCTTCGGCCGATGACTTCCTTCATGATCTCGGTGGTGCCGCCGTAGATGGTCTGAACTCGTGAATCGAGGAAGGCCTTGGCCACCGAGTACTCACGCATGTAGCCGTAGCCGCCGTGCAGCTGCAGGCAACGATCGATGAGGTGGACCTGGTTCTCGGTGGCGTAGTACTTCGCCATCGCCGCGTCCGGAACGGTGAGCTTCTTCTCGTTGAGCAGTTCGATACACCGATCGACGAACACACGGGTGGTAGCGGTGGACGTCGCCAGTTCGGCGAGCAGGAACCGCGAGTTCTGGAAGCTACCGATCGGGCGGCCAAATGCCTTGCGGTCCTTCGTGTACTGGATTGTCGTCTCGAGAACCGACTCCATGGCGCCGGCCGCCACAACAGCGATCGACAGGCGCTCCCGCGGAAGGTTCTGCATCAGGTAGATGAAGCCCATGCCCTCCTCGCCCAGCAAGTTCTCGGCGGGCACCTTGACGTTGTCGAAGCTCAGCTCGGCGGTGTCCTGCGCCTTCATCCCGACCTTGTCGAGATTGCGGCCGCGTTCGAATCCCTCCATACCGCGCTCGACCACCAGCAGGCTGAACCCCTTCGCACCGGCCTCAGGGTCGGTGCGGGCCACCACGATGACGAGGTCGGCGTTGATGCCGTTGGTGATGAACGTCTTGGAGCCGTTCAGCACCCAGTTGTCGCCGTCTTTCTTGGCGTTGGTCTTGATGCCCTGCAGATCGGAACCGGTGCCGGGCTCGGTCATCGCGATCGCGGTGATCAGCTCACCGGAGACGAAGCCGGGCAGCCAACGTGCCTTCTGCTCGTCGTTGCAGAGGTCGAGCAGGTACGGAGCCACCACGTCGTTGTGCAGCGCGAAGCCGATACCGCTGTAGCCGCCGCGGACGGTCTCTTCGTCGATGATGGTGTTGTAACGGAAGTCGTCGACTCCCCCGCCGCCGAACTCCTCGGGAGCCTCCACCGCGAGGAATCCGTTCTTGCCTGCTTCGACCCAGACATCCCGGTCCACCAGGTTCTGCTCTTCCCAGCGTTCGTGGTTCGGTGCCACGTGCTGTTCGAGGAAGCTCCGGTACGAATCGCGGAAGAGAAGGTGCTCGGGCTCGAAAAGGGTGCGTTCCATCGTCAGGTCTCCATTACAGGTGGCATTGGTTGGATATCCAACTGTAACCGGATTCTACATCTGGCCCAAAGCTGCAGTTCGGAGCGCTATTCGGCCGCCTCCGGGATGGCCAGAGATGCCAGCTGGCGCGACAGCGCGGCGGGCACCGTGGCGGTGATCGCAGTCCCGTCCGGCTCGTGACGTTCGGTCAATACGTCACCCTCGGCATGGATCCGCGACACGAGGTCGCCACGCTCATACGGCACCCGGACGCTGACGTGCACGTCATTCCTGGCCACCGACTCCCGGATGCGATCGAGGAGTACGTCGATGCCCTCGCCGGTGGCCGCCGAGATGAACACGGCTGTCGGGAACAATCCTTTCAGCTGCGCGAGTACCAGCGGGTCGGCGGCATCGATCTTGTTGATCACGAGCAGTTCGGGAGGAGCCGTTGCCTTCTCCTCCACGAGCACGGATTCGATCACCTTCCGCACCGCCATGATCTGGTCGGTCGGAACCGGGTCCGAACCATCAACGATGTGCAGGAGCAGATCGGCGTCGGCAACCTCCTCGAGGGTCGAACGGAAGGCCTCGACCAGCTGGGTGGGCAGATGCCGGACAAATCCGACGGTGTCGGTGATGACCAGTTCACGGCCATCCTCGAGGGACATCTGACGGGTTGTCGGATCGAGGGTTGCGAACAGGGCGTTCTGGACCAGCACGCCCGAGCCGGTCAGCGCGTTGATCAAACTCGACTTGCCGGCATTCGTGTACCCGACGATGGTCACCGCTGACGCGGCAGCCTGCTTTCGCTTGGCCCGCTTGGTGGTTCGTGACGTCTTCATCTCGCGGATCTCGCGCCGCAGTTTCGCTGTGCGTTCGCGGATCCGTCGACGGTCGGTCTCGATCTTCGTCTCACCGGGTCCGCGCAGTCCCACGCCGCCATTGCTGCCGGCACGGCCACCCGCCTGCCGGGACATGGATTCACCCCAGCCACGAAGCCGCGGGAGCATGTACTCCATCTGCGCCAGCGCGACCTGCGCCTTGCCTTCTCGCGACGTCGCGTGCTGGGCGAAGATGTCGAGGATCAGCGCAGTTCGATCGACGACCTTGACCTTGACCACTTTTTCCAGAGCAGTCAGCTGAGCAGGGGTCAGCTCGCCATCGCAGATGACGGTGTCGGCGCCGGTGGCCAAGACGATCTCACGCAGCTCGTGAGCTTTGCCGGACCCGATATAGGTTGCCGGATCCGGCTTCTCACGACGCTGGATGAGACCTTCGAGAACTTCCGACCCTGCCGTCTCGGCGAGGGCCTTGAGCTCGGCGAGACTGGAATTGGCTTGCGCAGTGGTGCTGCCCTGCGTCCAGACCCCGACCAGGACAACCCGTTCGAGTCGCAGCTGGCGGTACTCGACCTCGGTGACGTCGGTGAGCTCTGTGGACAATCCGGCGACGCGCTGCAGCGAACTGCGTTCGTCGAGTTGGAGTTCGCCGATCGTCGGCGCGTCGCGCTGGTCGTTGCCGGCTTTGTTGATTTCGGTCATGAGATCACCATGGTGACACTCGGGTAGGTGTGGTGCATACCGATTTTAGAGCCATCCCTCGTTGAGCACTCCGGCGCCGACGAGTACCGACGGGCCGCGCAGCGTTGTGTTCTCGTCATCGACCGTCACCGTGATCTGACCCCCGGGAACGTTGACGAGTACCGTCCCCTCGGACCTTTCCATGAACCGCAGAGCAGCGGCGCCGGCGGCGACGACTCCGGTACCGCAGCTGCGGGTTTCACCGACTCCGCGTTCGTGGACCCGCATCGTGATCTCGGCGTCCACCGTGTCCACGGCGTCCGCAACGCCTGCGGACAACGGTGCGGTGATCAGTTCGATATTCACACCATCGGGAAAGACTGCGTTGTCGAACGTGATCGACCCGCACAGGTCGATGTCCGCCAAATCTTCTGGCGTCAGTCCGTCGACCACGCACGCCAGATGGGGATTGCCGACATCCACCGACACCCCGGCGTACCGCCGGCCGTCGATCTGGGCTTTGCTGTCGACGCCGAGACGGGCGGGGCCCATGTTCACGGTGACGTCGGCCGACGAACCCGTCACAGCGTGCACCGTCACCGGACGCGCACCCGCGCGCGACCCGACAGTGAAGGAGCGTTCGGACACGAGCTCGTGCGCGGCAAGGAAATGCGCGAACACCCGGACACCGTTGCCGCACATCTCCGCGATCGAGCCGTCGCCGTTGCGGTAGTCCATGAACCAGTCGTCGTCGGCTATGCCGGCGCCGAGCGCTGTGAGCACACCCGCGTCGCGGAGTGCCCCGGCTGTGGCGACCCGGAGGACCCCGTCCGCCCCGATGCCACGGTGACGATCACACAGCGCCGACACGAACTCCGGGGTGAGGTCCAACTGCACGCCGGGGTCGGGCAACAGCACAAAATCGTTCTGTGTGCCGTGCCCTTTGACGAAATCGACGCGTGCGAACATTCTGTCAACGATACGCGCCCGACCTCCTCATCTGCCTGCCGCGCGCAGCGCTGACCCGTGAGGCCCGGCGACGAGGCGTCGAGCCAGTGGATGCGAGGGTCACGGCGGAACCAGGACCGTTGCCTGCGTACGTAGCGCCGCGTACCGATGAAGGTCAGCTCCTGCGCGCGGGCCACGTCGTATTCACCGTCGATGGCCGCCATCACCTGTGCGTATCCGATCGCGCGAGCAGCGGTGACACCGTCCCGGAGGCCGGCCGACAGCAGTGTCTCCACCTCGTCGACGAAACCCGAACCGAACATCGCACTCGTGCGTCGCTCGATCCGTTCGTCGAGCTCTGCGGTGTCGCGATCGAGCGCGATCACCGTCGTGTCCCACCTGGGGGCACCGATCGTCGGCGCCGACGCGGCGAAGGGCTGACCCGTCAGTTCCACCACTTCCAACGCCCGGACGATCCGGCGACCATCGGTGTCCAGGATCTGCCGGGCGGCTTCCGGATCCACCTGCGCCAGCCGGTCATGCATTGCCCGTGTCCCGATTCGCTCCAGTTCGTCCTCGTGGCGCCGTCGGACGGCCGGATCAGTGGCCGGGAAGTTCCAGTCGTCGAGGAGTGCCTGGATGTACATCATCGATCCACCCACCACCACCGGCGTTCGCCCCTGCGCCAAGAGACGCTCGATGTCCTCGCGGGCGGCCTGCTGATACCTGGCGACCGTCGCCGTCTCGGTGACGTCGAGGACGTCGATCTGATGATGAGTGATCCCGCGACGCTCGTGCACGGGAACCTTGGCCGTACCGATGTCCATCCCCCGGTACTGCTGCATCGCGTCGACGTTCACGATGTCCCCGCCCAGCTCGACCGCCAGATCGAGCGCGAGGTCGGACTTGCCGCTCGCCGTGGGCCCGATCACCGCGATGGGCTTCGCCCCGGCGGTCACGTGTTCCACCAGGCCACTGTGTAACCCACACCGAACGGCGCCCCCGAGTAGCGGACCTCGGACGCCAGAGATGGTCCGGCAAAGGCTCCAGATGCCACCTGCCACGCTGCCCTGCCCTCGACGCCGAACTCGGTACACCGCGATTCGTCGAGCCCCGAGATCGTGTTGTGGTCGGCCGCTGCGAGCGCGCCGTCGATCATGTCCTGGAACTCGACCGCACCGCGCTTCTGGCCACCGGGCGACTTCTCGGTGATCGTTGTTGCACCGTCGGCCACCACGAGCAGACCCACAGGCTCCGGGGTCGAGGCGAGCCTCGACCGCAGATCGGAACCCTGCCGTAGACACGACTGGGCGGGCGCAGCCGGGTCCACGACCTCCACCGTGAGCGCAACATGGGGAGCCGTCTGGGTCCGGAGCCATCCCCCGATCAACACTGTCGTGGGCATACCGGCATCGGTCGGCTCATCAGATTCCGGGACCAATTCCACTGCCACATCGACACCGAAACCCGCCAGGGTTCCCCGCGGAGACATCTCACGTCGAGCGTCTCCGGCGCCGACAAGTACCCAGCGACTGCACATTTCGGCGAGTCGTCCACAGACGTCGAATGCCGCGGCCCGCACCGGCGCGACTTCCGAGAGCGCCGGCCCGGACAGTTCTGGCACCAATACCGGCGCGCCCGGGACAAATGCAGCGGCAACCAACACCTGCGCCACGCTAGCCGACGCGCGTGAACCCAGAATGCGCCCGACCGGCCGATTGTCCACGAGTGTCCACACACAAGCCGGTGACCTGCTTCAATGATAGGGGCGGTGCGCCGCCACCCGGGTGTGGAGACCGTTCACCGCCGGTAGACAAACGCAACTGGCAGCCGTGTCGCGCGGCAGGAAACTAGGTACTGAGATGACCGAGCAGCACACGCCCGCACCGGCCGCACCAGAGACACCGGCGCCCGCCCCGGGACCCAAGCCTGGTCCCCGGCCCGGCCCGCGACCGGGCCCGCGCCCCGGTCAGCACCCCCGGCCAAAGTCCACCCGGCACCTGCGGATGTGATACGTCCGGCGTCGGATCCCTCGAAGTTCGGGCGTATCGACGATGACGGCGCCGTGTGGCTCAAAACCTCCGAGGGCGAACACCAGATCGCCTCGTGGCAGGCGGGCACAGCCGCCGAAGGCCTGGCGCACTTCGGTCGGCGATTCGATGACCTCGTGGTCGAGGTCGAGTTGCTCGAGGAGCGCCTTGACGCCGGTACCGGTGATCCCCGCAAGACCAAGACCGCAGCGGCCGCACTACTCGACACGTTGCCCACGGCAGCGGTCATCGGAGATGTCGATGCCGTCGCATCGCGACTGAAGCTGATCATCGACGGCGCGGACGGCGCCGCCGAAAAGGTCAAACACGACCGGGACGAAGCCCGTGCAAAGGCCGTCGCCCGCAAAGAAGAGCTCGCTGCCGAAGCAGAGCAGATCGGGTCGGAGTCGACCCAGTGGAAAGTCGCCGGCGACCGCATGCGGGTCATCCTCGAAGAGTGGAAGACCATCAAAGGCGTCGACCGCAAGACCGACGACCAGCTGTGGAAGCGCTACTCCAAGGCCCGTGACACCTTCAACCGCCGTCGCGGTGCACATTTCGCCGAGATGGACCGCGAACGCGCCGGCGCCCGTTCGCGCAAGGAAGAGCTGATCGTCGAGGCCGAGGCCTTGTCGTCGTCGACCGAATGGGCCGACACCGCAGCGAAGTTCCGCGACCTGCTGACCCAGTGGAAGGCAGCCGGACGCGCACCACGCGACCAGGACGACGCATTGTGGGCGCGGTTCAAGGCCGCCCAGGATGTCTTCTTCAGCGCCCGCAACGCCGCGTCGTCACAACGCGATGCCGAGTTCGAGACCAATGCGAAGGCAAAGCTCGAACTACTTGCGCGGGCCGAGAAGTCCATCGATCCGCAAGCTGATCTCGAGGCGGCTCGTCGCGAGTTCCGCACCATCCGGGACCAGTGGGACGAGATCGGCAAGGTCCCGCGCGAACAGATGCACTCCCTCGAGGCACGAATCAAGGCTGTGGAGAAGCGGATTCGCGACGCCGAGTCCGCTCAGTGGCAGCGCACCGATCCCGCGGTGAAGGCGCGTGCACAGCAATTCGCCGACCGCGTGGCCCAGCTCGAGGATCAGGCTGCCAAGGCGGAAGCCAACGGCAAGAGCAAGGATGCGCGCAAGCTACGCGAACAGGCCGAACAGTGGCGCGAATGGGCGCGTGCAGCCGAAGGCGCCATCGGGGACTGACGTCGGCCTGGCATCCTCACGGATGCCGGCCGGCCGGCGGCTTGCTAGAGGTCGTCGCCCTCTGAGCGACGGCTTTCACGCCGGCGTTCGGATGTTCGCCGCTGGAGCGCGAGCGCCCGCTCTTCCTCGGCCGCGGCCTCGTCGCGACGCTGCGCCTCGAGAGCCAACTGGTAGTTGGTACGGGCCCACACCACGCGCGACCAGTGGAAGGTGATCACGAACATCGCCACCCATCCGATGATCAGGCCGATGCCGACGCCGCTGGGCGGCTCCTCTCCGGACACTCCCGGAGTGTTGCGCGACCACCACGCCAACAGACCCGCGAAACAGGACACCGCACTGCCGCACAGGGCGATCCAGGCGAAGACCCATCGGCGGGTGAGCAGCGCGAGCGCCGAGAAACCGATCCCGAAGACGAGCTGCAGGACCACGAACACGCGCGAGGTGATGGTCACCCGCTCGGCCGCCGCGTCCGAGCTGAACGTGATCACGTCGATGCCGGTCACAGACCCGGTGTGGGGCAGGACGAAGGACAGAATCGCCACCAGTACCGCGACCGCCACCACCACGGCGCGGGCCCCGGGGTCGATCTCGCCGGCGACCTTGCGTTCGGCCTTGCGTAGATCGCCCTTGAACTGATCGAAACCCGCTGGGTCCGGTCCGTTGTTCTTCTCGGTCATCAGAGCTCGCATCCTGCGCCACAGGTAGATTCAACCGGCGCTTCGACAGGCTTCCCGATCGGTGGCAGACCGAGTCCGACTCCGATCGGCGGGGTTTGGGGGGTGGTACCGGCCGCGTGCGCGTCGCCGGCCCGGGTACGCCGATGGCCACGGATACCGTCATCGGCCAGCAGATAGTGCGGTGCCGCACCGGTCAAGATCGTGTCCACCAGATCGCCCGGGCGGACGGCGTCGCCCTCGGTGACGAAATGGACGAGCCTGCCATCGCGCGCACGGCCGGTCATCCGGCCCTGATCTTTTCGGCCGTCGGCGGTTACCAGGACCTCCACCGGCGCCCCGATGAGCTTCTGGTTCTCCTCCAGGCAGATCCGGTCCTGTAGGTCGGTCAGTCGCATATAGCGCTCGCTCACCACATGTTTGGGTACCTGGTCGGCCATGTCGGCCGCGGGTGTCCCCGGCCTGGGCGAATACTGGAAGGTGTACGCACTGGTGAATCTGGCCTCGGCGACCACGTCGAGGGTCGCCTGGAAATCCTCTTCGGTCTCACCGGGAAATCCGACGATGATGTCGGTGGTGATGGACGCATGCGGCATCGCCGCCCGCACCCGCTCGATGATCCCGAGGAACTTGGTGCTGCGGTAGCTGCGGCGCATCGCCTTGAGGATCCGGTCAGAACCCGATTGCAACGGCATGTGCAGTTGGGGACAGACGTTCGGGGTCTGCGCCATCGCCTCGATCACGTCGTCGGTGAACTCTGCGGGGTGCGGCGACGTGAACCGCACACGTTCGAGACCCTCGATGTCACCGCAGGCACGCAGCAACGCGGCGAATGCTCCCCGATCGCGTCCCAGATCCGGATCGGCGAACGACATCCCGTAGGCGTTCACGTTCTGGCCGAGCAAGGTGACCTCGACGACCCCTTCGTTCACCAGCGCCTGCACCTCGGCGAGGACGTCTCCGGGCCGGCGGTCGACCTCCTTGCCGCGAAGAGCCGGAACGATGCAGAACGTGCAGGTGTTGTTGCAACCGACCGAGATCGACACCCACCCCGAATACGCGGACTCGCGTTTGGCGGGCAAGGTGGACGGAAAGGCTTCCAGTGCATCGATGATCTCGACCTGGGCCTGCGCATTGTGGCGAGCGCGTTCGAGCAGCACCGGCAGGGATCCGAGGTTGTGTGTTCCGAACACGACGTCGACCCACGGGGCCTTCTCGAGGACGGTGCCGCGATCCTTCTGGGCAAGACAGCCACCGACAGCGATCTGCATTCCGGGACGACTCGCCTTGACCGGTGCCAGGTGCGAGAGGTTGCCGTAGAGCTTGTTGTCGGCGTTCTCCCGGACGGCGCAGGTGTTGAAGACCACCAGGTCGGCATCACCATCGTCGGATGCGCGGACATAACCGGCGTCTTCGAGGAGGCCGGAAATACGCTCGGAGTCGTGGACATTCATCTGACAGCCGTAGGTGCGGACCTGGTAGGAGCGCCCCAGGGTGTCGGGGTGCCCGGTCTGCGGATCCGTCATCGAGATTGTCACTCCTCCCAGGGTACTTGGCCCATCAGACCAGGTGAAATTGGCGGCTGAGCTGCGGCGATCCACCCCGCCAGCCGGCGATGTTCCCGGTCCCCCGCTGCTCGCCCACACCGGCACCTTAAGGTCGACAGTTATGACAGCACCTCGAGCGGGCTCGTCCGCGCCTCACCCCGACGGGCCGGCCGCCACACAAACCGCCCCGCCGATGATCACTCTGCGCGACGTGCAGAAGCACTTCGGCGACCTCCACGTGCTCAAGGACATCGACCTCGAGGTGCCCGCCGGCCAGGTCGTGGTCATCCTCGGTCCGTCGGGATCGGGCAAGTCGACCCTGTGCCGCACGATCAACCGGCTCGAGCCGATAGACAGCGGCGAGATTCGTATCGACGGCAAGTTGTTGCCCGCCGAGGGCAAGGCGCTCGCCGCCCTGCGCGCCGACGTCGGAATGGTCTTCCAGTCGTTCAACCTGTTCGCGCACAAGACAATTCTCGACAATGTGACGCTGGCACCGATCAAGGTGCGTGGCAAGGACAAGGCCGCGGCGAACAAGCGCGGGATGGAATTACTGGAGCGAGTCGGCATCGCGAGCCAGAAGGACAAGTACCCGGCGCAACTCTCCGGCGGGCAGCAGCAACGCGTTGCCATCGCACGTTCACTGGCGATGGATCCCAAGGTCATGCTGTTCGACGAGCCGACATCCGCTCTGGACCCGGAAATGGTCAACGAGGTCCTCGATGTGATGGTCTCACTCGCGAAAGAGGGCATGACGATGCTGGTTGTCACCCACGAGATGGGGTTTGCCCGCAAGGCGGCCGACCGGGTGGTCTTCATGGCCGATGGCGCCATCGTGGAGGACACCGACCCCGAGTCGTTCTTCACCCGGCCCGAGTCCGGGCGCGCCCGTGACTTCCTCGGCAAGATCCTCGGCCATTGAAAACGTCGGCAACGAGGGAGCGCACCATGCGCCAGAACTCGAAACACTGGATCCTGCTCCCGGTCCTGGCCATCGTGGTGCTCTGCACAGCACTCACCGCATGCGGTAACACCAGCCCGCGCAACCTCATGGAATCGATCGAGAGCGGCTCGGTCATCCTCGGCACCAAGTTCGATCAGCCCGGCTTGGGTCTGCGGCACCCCGACAAGTCGTTCACCGGATTCGATGTCGCCGTGTCCGAGTACGTGGTCAACACCATCGCGCAGAACAACGGATGGAAGAAGCCGAAGATCACATGGCGGGAAACCCCGTCTGCGCAACGCGAGACGCTGATCGACAACGGTGAGGTCGACATGATTGCCGCCACCTACTCGATCAACGCGGCCCGCTCGAAGAAGGTGAGTTTCGCCGGCCCCTATCTGATCAACTATCAGGGGCTGCTGGTCCGTGAGGATGACGACAGCATCACCACGCTCACAGATCTGAACAAAGGCAAGAAGCTGTGTTCGGTGACAGGCTCCACATCGGCCCAGAACGTGAAGAACCAATTGCCCAAGATCCAGCTGCAGGAGTACGACTCGTACTCGTCCTGCGTGGAGGCTCTGCGCCGCAACAAGGTTGACGCCCTCACCACCGACGAGGCCATCCTTGCCGGGTTCTCCGACTTCTTCCCCGATGAGTTCAAGATCGTCGACATGACGTACCCCAAGGACGCGTGTGTGACCTCGAGCGGGAAGAAATCGCTCAAGAAGGCCGGCACCCCGTTCTCGACCGAGCGATATGGCATCGGGATGCCCAAGGACTACCCCGAATCCGTGACAGCGGTGAACGAGGCACTCGAGTCGATGCTGGCAAAGCCCGCCGACGGCGGCGAGTCGGCCTGGGAGATCGCCTTGCGTGACGAAATCGGCGACAGCGAAGTCGATTCGATGATCGAGCGTGCGCAGGGTCCCGATTCCAAATACCAGTTCACCCCCGTGCCAGGAGACCTCGGCTTCCTCGAGTCGACGTCCACCCCATGCCCGGCGGAGCTGTCATGAGTGAACTCTGGTCCGACATCGGACCGCAGCTGTGGCCTGCCTACTGGGTCACGCTCAAGCTCACCTTCTACTCCGCCATCGGATCCCTCATCTGGGGCACCGTTCTGGCCGGCATGCGGGTCTCTCCTGTCCCCGTCATGCGTGTGTTCGGAACCTGGTACGTCAACATCGTCCGGAACACTCCTCTGACGCTCATCGTCATCTTTGCCTCGGTCGGCCTGTACCAAAACCTCGGGCTGAAGCTGGCCCAGGAGAACGACGAGTTCATCACCAACAACAACTTCTGGCTCGCCGTCCTGGCCTTTGTGCTCTACACGTCCACGTTCGTATGCGAGACGCTGCGGTCGGGGTTCAACACCGTGCCACTCGGACAGGCCGAAGCGGCTCGCTCCCTCGGCCTGCCGTTCAGCAAGGTGTTCGGGATCATCGTGCTTCCCCAGGCGGTCAGATCGGTGATCGGTCCGATGGGGAGCGTGCTGATCGCACTGACCAAGAACACCACGATTGCTTCGGCGATCGGCGTCGCCGAGGCCTCGTTGCTGATGAAAGAACAGATCGAGAATCACGCAGATCAGGTGGTGGGGATCTTCGTCATCATCGCCATCGGGTTCATGGTGATCACCCTCACCGAGGGATATGTCTTCGGTTTCCTCGCAAAGCGTCTGGCGGTCAAGCGATGAGCAGTGCAACAGTTCTCTACGACGCCCCGGGGCCCAGGGCACGGCGTCGCAATCAGCTCATCGCTATCGGATTCGCGGTGGTGCTGCTCGCCATCGCGATCTACGTGATCGTGGCACTGGCCGGCAACGGGCAGCTGACCAGCGAGAAGTGGAAGCCGTTCCTGGAACCGGACACGTGGACCACCTACCTGCTGCCAGGTTTGTGGGGAACACTCTCCGCTGCGGTTCTGTCGATCGTGTTGGCTCTGTTGCTCGGCGCGGTTCTCGGTATCGGCCGACTGTCCGATCACCGTGCGATACGCGGACTCAGCGGAGCGGTGGTCGAGTTCTTCCGGGCCATTCCCGTACTCATCCTGATGATCTTCGCCTACTACCTGTTTGCCGAATACGCCGTCTTCCCAGCCGAAGACCTGGCCTTCGCTGCTGTGGTGACCGGACTGACGCTGTACAACGGCTCGGTCATCGCAGAAATCCTGCGGGCAGGCATCACATCGCTACCGAGCGGCCAGCTCGAGGCGGCGAACTCACTCGGCCTGCGCAAATCACAGACCATGCGACTGGTCTTGCTTCCGCAGGCGGTGACAGCCATGTTGCCTGCACTGATATCGCAGATGGTCATCGCTCTGAAAGACAGTGCACTCGGATACGCGATCGGTTATGTCGAGGTGGTCCGGTCCGGCATCCAGTCGGCATCGTTCTACGGCAACTATCTGCCGGCCCTCGTGGTGGTCGCCGCCGTGATGATCCTGCTGAACTTCGGGCTCTCCACGTTGGCCACCGTCATCGAGCGGAGACTGAGGGAAGGCAAGAATCGCGGACCGGTCGCAGATGTGAAAGTGGACGAGCAGGCCGCTGCTATCTGACCTTTACTCGGCAGTGAGCTGGTTCAGTTCCTCGTTCACCAGACTCATGGCTAAAGACGGTGCGTACCCACGTCTGGCCAGCATTGCTACCAGACGCCGAACGTGTTTGTCCCGCTGGGCCCGGTCGGTGATGTCTTCGGCCGTCAGGCGAGACGTCTTGCGGCGCAACAGGTCTGCTGCCCGTTGGCGTTCGGCGTCATCGTCGATCTGATCGAGTGCGTGCTCGATCACGGTGTCGGCGACGCCTTTCTGCCGGAGCTCGTGCCGTAGAGCAGTGCGTCCCTTGCCGCTGTGGCGGTGTCGGGAATGCACCCATTGCTCGGCGAAATCGACATCGTCGAGCAGACCGGCCGCAGCGAGCCGAGTCATCACTGATTCAACCTCGGTGGGCGCAAAGTCTTTGTCGTGCAACCGTTTGCGCAGTTCTGCCTGACTTCGTGCGCGGACGCCGAGCAACCGCAATGCGGCGTCATACGCCGATGCGGTGGTAGCGGTGCGGCCGCCGGAACTCTCCGGGGCAGGCTGCGTGGCCGGCGGACCGACCGGGACAGAACTGCGGGAGAGGATGTCTGCGATCGCGGACCGCAGCTCGGCGGTGCTCTCGTGGACGTCCTCTCCCGCAGGCCTGTTCACCTGAATCGGCGTCCTAGAACTCGACCGGTGCCGGCGCGACGGCATCTTCGGTCAGGACAGCGCCGATCCCGAGCTTTTCCTTGATCTTCTTCTCGATCTCGTCACGCACCTCGGTGTTCTCGAGCAAGAACTTACGAGCATTCTCCTTGCCCTGGCCCAGCTGTTCACCTTCATAGGTGAACCAGGAACCGGACTTGCGGACAAAGCCGTGCAACACGCCCATGTCGATCAGCGAACCCTCTTTGCTGATGCCCTGGCCATACAGGATGTCGAACTCTGCCTGCTTGAACGGAGGGGCAACCTTGTTCTTGACAACCTTGACGCGAGTGCGGTTACCGACCGCCTCGGTACCGTCCTTGAGGGTCTCGATCCGGCGCACATCCAGACGGACCGATGCGTAGAACTTCAGCGCCTTACCACCGGTGGTGGTCTCGGGAGACCCGAACATCACGCCGATCTTCTCGCGCAGCTGGTTGATGAAGATCGCGGTGGTACCCGAATTGCTCATGGCACCGGTCATCTTCCGCAGTGCCTGGCTCATCAATCGCGCCTGTAGACCGACGTGACTGTCGCCCATCTCGCCTTCGATCTCCGCACGCGGCACGAGCGCCGCGACCGAGTCGATGACCAGGATGTCGAGAGCACCCGACCGGATCAACATGTCAGCGATCTCGAGTGCCTGCTCACCGGTGTCCGGCTGTGACACCAGCAAGGCGTCGGTGTCGACTCCCAGTCGCTGGGCATAGTCGGGGTCGAGAGCATGCTCGGCGTCGATGAAGGCCGCGATGCCGCCCGCGGCCTGCGCATTGGCGACCGCGTGCAGCGCAACGGTGGTCTTACCCGACGATTCCGGGCCGTAGATCTCGACGACGCGGCCACGCGGGAGACCACCGATGCCGAGCGCGACATCGAGTGCAATCGAGCCGGTCGGGATGGTCGCGATCGGCTGGCGGGCGTTCTCACCGAGACGCATCACCGAACCCTTGCCGTAGTTCTTGTCGATCTGGGCCAATGCCAGGTCGAGGGCCTTCTCGCGGTCTGGTTGGGCTGCCATGGTTTCCCCTAGTGTTTGCGCCGAGTTGTCGGCGGTGGTGGTGCCGCCGGTCTGGCGGGATCGGGCTTTCTTTCGCGTATTCGGCATCTCTTTGCGCACTGACATCACGCTAGATCAGCCCTCTGACAATCCCGGATCTCGACGTTTCCCATCGTCGCGTCGAACACCACCCACTGTAGGCGAACGCTTGTTCGAGTCAATGACCCGGACATCCGACACGCCGGGGCAAAAGAACAACCCGCTACCAGCGGTCCCGCGGAACATCGAAGTCTCGGCACAGCGCTGTCCACACATCCTTGGGGTCGATCCCCGCATCGAGGGCCTCGGCGGCCGTTCGACCACCGAGATCGGTCAGGACATGGTCGACAAGCATCGAATTCGCGGTGGTCGTCCCGAACTCCGTGGTGATGAGTTCGGAGAATTCGGTCAATCGCACGTGATCGAGCGTAGCGAAACGATCAGGGTCGCGCTGCCCCGACACATACCGCCACCGGGTCGACAACGTCGACACCGGTCCGTGCGCCGCGCCGGGCGGCGTCGGTGAATGACTTGTTGTCCAGCACCTTTCGGCACTCGGCTGCCAACGACTCGACGGTGGTGGGCCTGACCACCGCGGCACTTCCCCATCGGCGGGCACGCTGGGCCAGCTCCCATTGATCGCCACCTCCGGGTACGAGAACCTGCGGTACACCGGCCAGCATGGACTTCGCCAGCATTCCGTGTCCTCCACCGCAGATGACGAGCGCTGCGTCGTGGAGGAGCTCGTCTTGCCTGCCGTGTCCGGCCACGGCCCACGACGGCAGATCACCGACATCGGGATCGAGTCCCGAGACCACCGCCCGCACCGGGCGTCCTAGTACGCGCGGGTCGAGGGCAGCCAGCGCCGCCTCCACCAGACCTGTCGAACCGGTCACCGCGGTGGACGGGGCGATGACAACCAACGGGGCGTCACCGGGCGGGCGTGGGAGAACGGTGTCGGTGGGCTCCCACAGTAGGGGGCCGACCACCTCGGCTCCGTCGGGCCAGTCCGGGCGCGGCACCTCCAGCGCCGGAAGGGTGGCGATCAGCCGCGCTCCCGGATGCGGTTGCACGGGATGGAGTCCGATCCCCACCCGGGCGGCCGCACGCTGTTGTTGTCCCACTCGGATGGATCGGCCGGTGGCCGCGCGCATCAGCGCATCACGCACCCTGCCGGACAGGCCCGTGCCCGGTTCCAGGCCGCTGCCGACAGGGGGAAGCCCCACCGAGGGTTGGTACAGCGGATGGGGCGAGAGTTCCACCCATGGGGCACCGATCGTCTCGGCGGCCCAGCCGCCGCACACGGTGATGACGTCGCCGACCACCAGATCGGGTTCGAGTTCGGCGAGCACCGGCGCCAGTTGCAGGCTCATCCGCGCCGCGCGTGCACTGAGTTTGTCACCCGCATCGGTGTCGTCGTCAGCAGCCGACGCCGTCAGACCCGGGAGCTCTCGGACGTCGAGGCCGCGAGTCGTTGCCTTCTCGATCCACCGCGAACCCGTGTACACCACTGCTTCGATGTCGTTGTCCTGCAACAACTCCGCCAGCGCGAACACCGGAAAGGCATGACCGGCGTCAGAGCCTGCCACCAGAGCTGCCCGCACGCGTGTCCCCCGTACCGCCGATCACGAACCGATCTTGGTCGAACTCTTGTCAGAAGCTGCCCACTTGATCACCGCGACGATCCCGATCACGACGAGCCCGATCACGAGCACCGTGAGCAGACCCTTCACCACGGCCATGATCAGCCCGAAGGCCAGCCACACCACAAGTATCGCGAGAAGAACTTTCCACCACATGACATCTCCTGTCGTCCGAGTGACCTCAACGGTGCCAGTGCTCGGTCCCGATGTCAGTCGAAAACGACCAAGATGGGGGGAAGTTCAGGGACTACCCTGACCCCGGAGACGTCAGTTGGCCTGCGGCTTCTCGATGTTCGTCTTCGCCTGGTCGACGGCCGGCGTCGCGGCCGAGTCTCCGGCAGCCAGTGATTCGCCCGCCATGGACGCGCGGATCTGCTCGAGACGTGAGTGTCCTGCCATCTGCACGCTGGCCTGCTGCACTTCGAGCATCCGGCCCTGAACCGAATTGCGCGACAACTCGGCCGATCCCAGTGCATTTGCGTAGCGCCGCTCGATCTTGTCCCGCACCTGGTCGAGGCTCGGCGTGTTGCCGGGGGCAGAGAGTTCACTCATCTGGTTGAGCGATGCCGAGACCTGCTCTTGCATCTTGGCCTGCTCGAGCTGACTGAGCAGCTTGGTGCGCTCGGAGAGTTTCTGCTGCAGCGTCATCGAGTTCTGTTCCACCGCGCGCTTGGCCTGTTCAGCCGCCTGCAGCGACTGGTCGTGCAGTGCCTTGAGGTCCTCGACGCTCTGTTCCGCGGTGACCAGCTGAGCGGCGAACGCCTCTGCGGCATTGGTGTATTCGGTCGCCTTGGCGGCGTCGCCGGAGGCGGCGGCCTTGTCGGCCAGCGTCAACGCCTGACGGGTGTTGGCCTGCAGGCGTTCGATGTCCTCGAGCTGACGGTTCAGCTTCATCTCCAACTGGCGCTGGTTGCCGATGACCGCCGCAGCCTGCTGCGACAATGCCTGGTGCTGACGCTGCGCGTCCTCGATAGCCTGCTGGATCTGAATCTTCGGGTCGGCGTTCTCGTCGATCTTGGCGTTGCCGAACGCCATCAGGTACTTCCACGCCTTCACGAATGGGTTAGCCATTGCCCCGCCTTGTCTTGAAGTCCGAATCCGAGCAGTCTCGATCTAATCTATCGTCTGGCCCGGCCCGGCGGCACAAGACATCGATCACGCAGCCGCCAGAGCCGATGCCGGCTGCGGGATGACCACCTTGGTCTCGGTGGCGATCGTCGTGTGCGTGGGCGGGGTCGTGGGCTGGTCGTGGCCGGTACGGAGCGTATCGCGGACATCGAGCAACACGTCGGCGATCTCGACTTCCAGCGCATCGCAGATCGCAGCCAGCAGTTCGCTCGACGCTTCCTTCTGGCCGCGTTCGACTTCCGACAGATAACCCAGGCTGACCCGGGCACTGGTTGATACCTCACGCAACGTACGGCCTTGATCCATCCGGACCCGCCGTAGGCTGCCACCGAGTGCTTCCCGCAGGAGCAGTGCCATATGAGTCCTCCTCAACACGTCAGTCAGTCCAACGCCGCACGGGCCGAATCCGTTCCCGAACCGCCGAGCGCTGTGCAGCAGATCCTCCCGAGCGCTTCGTCCGTCGACCGTGTGGTCGAGACTAGACGAAGATCCCGGCCATCGCCGCGTAGCGACACCGGTAGAACCCCGATGCCGAACGAACCGCGGATCACCTACCGGTTCGGTCCGTCCGGCGCGCGGCAGCTGCGTCACGGCGACGCTGTGCCCGCTTCGCCAGCGCCTGCCAGACATAGTCGACACCGGTGACGACGGTCGCCACCAGCGCGGCGGCCATCACGGCGATCGCCAGCCAGTGCAGCGGCCCGGGCAGCGGCAGGATGAACAGTCCGATGGCGATGGCCTGGAGCAGCGTCTTGAGCTTTCCGCCCCGGCTCGCCGGGATCACGCCATGTTGCAGCACCCAGAAACGGAGCACGGTGATGCCCAGTTCCCTGGCGAGAATGACGATGGTGACCCACCACGGGAGCTCACCGAGCACGGACAACCCGATCAGGGCCGAACCGATCAGCGCCTTGTCCGCGATCGGGTCAGCTAGTTTGCCGAAGTCGGTGATCAGGCCCCGTTGACGGGCGATACGACCGTCGTAGTGATCCGTCACGGCGGCGAGGGCGAACACGCCCCACGCCGTCGTGCGCCACCACGGGTTGTCGCCGTCGTCGATGAACAGGACCACGACGAAGACGGGGACGAGAACGATGCGGAACATCGTCAGCACATTGGCAAGGTTCATCACGGGCACATCAGTGCTGACCGGATCAGAGATCGGGTCGGGCTCCGGCTCGTTCACCTGCCGCCGTAAACGATCAGCCACGGGCTGCACCTGATTCCGGTGATAAGAATTGCCCAATGCCCACGACCACAGGATAGGCGGAGGCCCCGTCGCCCAGGGCCCTGGGTATCGGCCCGGCGCGGACGACGGCCCACCGGCCCCGATGTGCCCGCGTATTACTGTTCATCCATGGCACCTCCCGACAGCTCGGCACACGAGCATGCCGCGACATCTGGACCGGCCGACCTTGCCGGTCACCACGATTCCCCCGTTTCACGAGGCGACGTGAGTGTGCGCCGTGCCCGCACATCTGACGTGCCCCGTATCAAGGAACTCATCGATCAGTACGCCGGACGGATTCTGCTCGAGAAGAATCTCGTGACACTTTATGAGGCCGTCCAAGAGTTCTGGGTCGCCGAGATCGATGGCACGGTGGTCGGCTGCGGCGCACTCCACGTCTTGTGGGCAGACCTCGGTGAGGTCCGCACGGTCGCGGTCGACAAGTCCTACGCGGGGCGCGGGATCGGCCATCAGATCGTCAGCCGGCTGATGGGCATGGCACGGGAGTTGCAGCTTTCTAGGGTGTTCGTCCTCACCTTCGAGACCAGCTTCTTCGCCAAACACGGCTTCTCCGAGATCGCGGGCACGCCGGTGACCGCCGAGGTGTACGAGGAGATGTGCCGTTCCTATGACGCCGGCGTCGCGGAGTTCCTGGACCTCAGTTACGTCAAACCCAACACACTCGGCAACACCCGAATGCTCGCCAACCTCTGAAAGGTCGAACAATGCCGCTGTTCAGCGTCGAATACACCTACCCCGTCCAGTTCGCCGACGGGCGCGACACCACTCGACCCGACCACCGCGCCTGGCTGTCGAAGCTGAACAGCGAAGGTGTTGTGCGGATGGCCGGTCCGTACGCCGATGGAAGCGGCGCGCTGATCCTGCTCGACTGCGCCGACGAGCAGGCGGCCAAGGACATCTTGGCCGCCGACCCGTTCGCGGTTGCCGGCTACGTCGGTGAGGTCCGGATCAACAAGTGGGTCAGTGTTTTTGGTCCGTTTTCTGACTGACCGCCTGTTTGTCGGCGCGTCCCTCGTCGAATCGCGTCTTCGCCAGGCTGGCAATGGTGGTGATCACGAGGGTTCCGACGATCACGCCCAGCGACAGCGGGGTCGAGATTTCCGGCACCTTGACGTGTTCGCCGCCATTGATGAACGACAGCGTGTTCTCGTGCAAAGCGTGCAACACCAGCTTGACGCCGATGAAGCCGAGGATGAACGACAGTCCGAACGACAGGAAGACCAGCTTGTCGAGCAAGCCGCCGAGCAGGAAGTACAGCTGGCGTAGACCCATCAGCGCAAAAGCGTTGGCGGTGAAGACGATGTACGGCTCCTCCGTGAGACCGTAGATGGCCGGGATCGAATCCAGGGCGAACAGGACGTCGGTGAACCCGATGACGATCAGGACCATGAGCATCGGGGTCGCGAGGCGCTTGCCGTTCTCCTTTGTGAACAGCTTGTCGCGGTCGTAGTTGTCGGTGGTCCGGAGCGCCTTCTTCACGAAGCGCTGGATGCGGCTTTCCCGTTCCTCTTCGACCTCTTCTTCGTGCCCGGACTCACGCAGCAGCTTCACCGCGGTGTAGATGAGGAATGCACCGAAGAGGTAGAAGACCCACGAGTAAGCGTTGATGGCGGCCGCACCGACGGCGATGAAAGCACCGCGCATCACCAGGGCCATCACGATGCCCAAGAGCAGAACCTTCTGCTGGTATTCACGCGGTACCGCGAACTTCGCCATGATGATGACAAAAACGAAGAGGTTGTCGACCGACAGCGCCTTCTCTGTGATGAATCCGGCGTAGTACTCGGTGCCCGAGGTGCCACCCCATTTCCACCACACGAAGCCACCGAAGATCAGGGCGAGCGCGATGTACACGGCCGACCACGAGCCTGATTCCTTCAACGAGGGAGCGTGTGGGGTTCTCACGTGGGCGAAGAAGTCGAATATGAAGAGTCCCAGGATCACCAGACAGGTGATAATCCACACGAGTGGTGATACGTCCACGCAGCCTCCAGCAGCAGTTTCGGAAAAGTAAAGACCACTTTACCGAAGGATCGAACCGGCCACGGACACACTGATACCGTCGCCCACTCCGCCCTCGCAGTGCAGGTGTGGGCCAGACCCGAGGCATGAACGGCTACGTCTGGGATTCTCCTGCAGCAGAGCATGTTCCGGCGGTCACAGCGCAGTTACGCTGCGACCCCCGTGACATCACCCGGTCAGACTTTTCGGCTGGTGAGACTTTGCCAACACAACAAAACGGCCACCGCAACGAAATGGGTACGGCTAATCGTCCGCGTCGTCCGACGTGTCACCGCCGCCCGTGATCGAGGCGATCACCCCGGCCAGGTCTTCGGGTTTGACGAGCACATCTCGTGCCTTCGAACCCTCGGAGGGTCCGACCACTCCCCTGGTCTCCATCAGATCCATCAGCCGTCCGGCCTTGGCGAATCCGACGCGCAGTTTGCGTTGCAGCATGGACGTCGAGCCGAACTGACTGGACACGACCAGTTCGATCGCCTGCAGCAGGTCGTCGAGATCGCCGCCGATATCGGAGTCGATGTCCTTCTTGTCCGAGACCTTCTGAGCCGTCACACCCTCGGTGTAGTCCGGTTCGCTCTGGTCCTTGGCGAAGTCGACGACGGCCTGGATCTCTTCGTCGGTGATGAACGCACCCTGCATACGTATGGGTTTGCTCGCGCCCATCGGGAGGAAGAGTCCGTCGCCCATACCGATCAGCTTCTCGGCGCCCGGTTGATCCAGGATGACCCGGGAATCGGTGAGCGACGAGGTGGCGAACGCCAGCCGCGACGGGACGTTGGTCTTGATCAGACCTGTCACCACGTCGACGGACGGCCGCTGCGTGGCCAGCACGAGGTGGATACCAGCGGCACGCGCCTTCTGGGTGATACGGACGATGGCGTCCTCCACATCACGCGGAGCGGTCATCATCAAATCGGCGAGCTCGTCCACGATGGCGAGGATGTACGGATACGGCTTGTAGACCCGCTCCGATCCCAGCGGTGTGGAGATCTCCCCCGAGCGCACCTTGCTGTTGAAGTCGTCGATGTGACGAACGCGCGAAGACTTCATGTCCTGGTAGCGCTGCTCCATCTCCTCCACGAGCCACGCGAGTGCCGCGGCAGCTTTCTTCGGCTGCGTGATGATCGGGGTGATCAGGTGCGGGATGCCCTCGTAAGGGGTGAGCTCGACCATCTTGGGGTCGATGAGGATCATCCGTACCTCGTCGGGAGTGGCCCGGGTCAACAGCGAGACCAGCATCGAGTTGACGAAGCTCGACTTACCGGAACCGGTGGAACCGGCGACGAGCAAGTGGGGCATCTTCGCGAGGTTGGCGGTGACGAAATCACCTTCGATGTCTTTACCCAGACCGATGACCAGCGGGTGCTTGTCCTTGCGCGTCGACCCGGCGGTCAGGACGTCGGCGAGCCGCACCATCTCGCGGTCGCTGTTGGGGACCTCGATCCCCACCGCGGACTTACCCGGGATGGGTGCCAGCAGCCGCACGTTGTCGGTTGCCGCAGCGTACGAGATGTTGCGCTGCAAGGCGGTGATCTTCTCCACCTTCACACCTGGTCCGAGTTCCACCTCGTACCGCGTGACCGTCGGCCCCCGGGTGAACCCCGTGACGGCCGCGTCGATCTTGAACTGCTCCAGGACTGCCGAGATGCGGTCGATCATCTCGTCGTTGGCCGCGCTGCCGAGCTTGGGCGGGTCACCCTCGATCAGCAGGCTGGCCGGCGGAAGCCGGTAGTCACCTTCCACGGCCTTGTCGACGACCAGTGCATCGTGGCCGCTGCCGGAGTCGAGATCAGGTTCGGGCTCGGGCTCGGGCCGCACCGGTTTCGGCGCAGGTTTGGGCATCGCGCGCTTGCGGACCGGCTGGGCGCCGACCGGCGGTGTGCTCAGCGCTTCGGTCACGGCAGCAGGCACCGGCTCGTCTTCGATGATGGGTTCGGTCAGTGCCTCACCCGCCGTGACCGCAGTGGACTGGCGTCGACGCGCCGGCCGTCGCAGAGTTTCGGTCGCCCGGGTCGCGTTGTCGTCGGGCGGATAGTTGTCGTACGGATCGCCGAAAGCTGTGTCTGCGTAACCACCGTCTTCGTCGTCGTCCACGTCTTCGTCCCAGTGGTCGTCGACACCGAGCCCGAGGTAGGCACGGGTGACGTCGACCAGTTCACGCACCGTGAGACCGGACAGGAGCAAGAGCCCGAAGGCCAGGCAGAGCAGGAGGATCGGCACCGACAACCACGCCGTCAGGCCGTCGGTCAGCGGACCACCTGCGGCCATTCCGAAGAATCCGCCGGCGTGCTGTCGCTCGGAGAAGTCCGTGGGTGCACCGGCAAAGATGTGCCACAGCCCGACGATGGGCAACGCGATGAGCAGGCCTGCGCCGATGCGCCGAGCGCGACCCGAGGGATCGGGTCCGTGACGCATCAGGATGAAACCGCCCACCAGGAGAACGATCGGGAGAAGTACCGCAGCCGACCCGATCAGCGCGCGAGTCGCCGAGTCCACGAAAGCACCCACCGGGCCGCCCGCGCTGAACCACACCGACGCGACCACGACGATCGACAGTGCGATCATCACGAGCGCAACACCGTCGCGTCCCTGTGTGTGAGGGTGCTCAGGTCGCGGGGAGAACGATCCGTCCGCGTCCCCGCCCTCGTCCCATCCGTCGTCGGCTCCGTACACGCGCTCGTCGTAGTCGGGATCGCCACTGCGTGAGCCGGCGCGTGCCATCGCGCCGACACCCTTGGCGAGCAGACCCCACCCGGCGCCGACGCCGCTGCCAACGGACTTCACCACGGACTTGCGCGGGCGGGCCGAGGCACGAGATGTTGCGCCGGAACGCGTGGTGGGGGCGCGCTTCGCTCCAGCCGACGTGCGGGTGGACGGCCGGCTCGCAGCCTTCTGCGCCGGCTTTGTGCGGCTCCCGGCGCCCGCCGACGACCCCTTCTTGGGAGAGGCCTTCCGGGGTGCAGCCTTGGTGGCACCGGCCTTCTTGGCCGGGGCGGCGCCGGAGCGCGCGGAACTACGACCCGACGCACCAGAACGACGGGCGGTGGACTTGGTTGCCATGGCTGACAGCCTAGTCGGCAACTGTCACAGCTACCTCATCTGCAACACGCGTATCGGGCTATGTGTTGAAATCGAAACGCTAGAGTCCGCGTTTGGCCGATTTGACCGCAGCGACAGCATCGGCGTCGCCGGCGTATTCGACCAGTGTCTCGTGACGCCCGAACGCGAACAGCAGCAGCTCGAGGGGACCACCGGTCACCGTGACCTGCGGCCCCCGGCCGCCGGTGGCCAGTTTCTCTCCGTCGGTGGTGATCATCTCAACGGTGGCGGGCGACTTCGCGATCGCGCGCTTCCCCATCGCCTTGAGCGGTACCCGAATCGCTTTCTCGGTTGCCGGGTCGAGGTCTCTGGGTTCCCAGGGTCCGCCCGCACGCCGGACGTCCTCGTGGTGGACGAACATCTCTGTCACGTTGGCGAAGCGGTCCACCAGCTTGAGCGGCGAGTACAGCGGAGGACCCGCCGCGAACTTGGCGAGCATCGCGTCCCAGTCGTCGCGCGCGGCCTGGTCCTGGGCCGATCGGGTCCGGCCCGCCAGCGCCGGGACGAGGATGCCGGGCATCGCATCGAGCCGGTACTCGCGGACGATCATGTGAGCGGTCAGGTCTCGGGTGGTCCACCCTTCGCACAGCGTCGGGGCATCGGGGCCGACGCTGCGCAGGGTGGACACCAGCGCGGCGCGTTCATCTCGGGCAATGGTCATGCACACACCCTATGAGGTGCGGCGTCGTCAGTCCGTCGAAGACTCGCTGACGGTCATCACGGTCGGCACGATCATGGGGCGTCGCCGGTACTTGTCGGCGACCCAGCGACCCACCACACGACGAATCGTCTGGGCGATCCGATGAGTGTCCGTGACGCGTTCGACCGCCATCTGCGCCAACGCCTGATCGACGAGGTCGCCCGCCTCTTTCAGCGCGGTCGGATCATCCGAGAATCCTCGTCCGGAAACCTCGGCCGGATTGATCGCCCGGCCGGTGTCGGCGTCGATCACCACGGCGATCGCGATGAAGCCGCCTTCGCCGAGCACCAAACGCTCCGACAGCGTCGACTCCCCCACGTCTCCCACCGAGAGTCCGTCGACGTAGACGTAGCCGACAGGGACACGGCCGGTAATCTGGGCGCGACCATCGATCAGATCCACCACCACACCGTCCTCGGCGAGGACCACGGCCTCCGGCTTGACGCCGGTGGCAACCGCCAGTGCTGCGTTGGCGCGAAGATGCCGCCACTCACCGTGCACGGGCATCACATTGGAGGGCCGGACGGCGTTGTAGAGGTAGAGCAGCTCACCGGCCGATGCGTGACCCGACACGTGCACCTTGGCGCTCTGTTGGGTGACCACGGTCGCCCCGCGGCGCGCCAGGCCGTTGACCACCGCGAACACCGAGTTCTCGTTGCCCGGGATCAGCGAGGACGCCAAGACGACCAGGTCATCCGCGCGGATGTTGATCTGCCGATGCTCACCGCGAGCCATCCGTGACAGTGCCGACAGCGGTTCGCCCTGCGATCCGGTGGAGATCAGGACCAGCTTGTGGTCGGGAAGTGTTGCGGCCGTGTCGAGATCGACCACCACACCGTCGGGCACCCGCAGGTAGCCGAGCTCCTGGGCGATCTGCATGTTGCGAACCATCGAGCGTCCGACGAAGGTCACCCGGCGCCCGTGTGTGTGGGCCACATCGACGACCTGCTGGATGCGGTGCACATGGCTGGCGAACGAGGCGACGATCACGCGCTGACGGGCCTTGCCGATCACCTGGTCGAGCACCCCACCGATCTGGCGCTCCGGTGTGACGAACCCGGGTACCTCGGCGTTGGTCGAGTCGACGAGGAAGAGGTCGACGCCTTCGTCGCCGAGGCGGCTGAACCCTGCGAGGTCGGTGAGCCTGCCGTCCAGCGGCAGCTGGTCGAGCTTGATGTCACCGGTGTGCAGAACAACGCCTGCGCCGGTCCGGATCGCCACCGCGAGAGCATCGGGGATCGAGTGGTTGACCGCAAAATATTCGCATTCGAAAGGTCCGTGCGTTGTTTTCTCGCCCTCGACGACCTCGACCAGTTTCGGACGCTGGCGATGTTCGCGGCACTTGGCAGCGAGCAGGGCGAGGGTGAACTTCGACCCGATGACGGGGATCTGCGGACGCAGTCGCAACAGGAACGGGACCGCACCGATGTGGTCCTCGTGGCCGTGGGTGAGGATGATCGCCTCGACGTCGTCGATGCGGTCTTCGATGTACCGGAAATCAGGAAGGATCAGGTCGACACCGGGCTGGGCGTCCTCGGGGAAGAGCACACCGCAGTCGACGATGAGCAGACGCCCGTCGTACTCGAAAACGGTCATGTTCCTGCCGATTTCACCGATGCCGCCGAGGGCGACGACCCGCAGGCCACCGGCCGGCAGCCGCCGCGGAACCCCGAGTTTCTCGGTGGGATCAACGATCTTCGGCTCGGACCGCTTGTCTGCGACGGCTTTGCGTCCGCCGCCTTTGCGGTCTCGCGAAGGCCGCTTGTTGCCGGAGGTGTTCGAACCGGCGGCCTTCGGGGCCTTGGTCGCCGGCGCCGACTGTTCCCTCGGAGCAGAAGGAGCGGATTGCGGGTTGTTCACGGGTTCTTGGGCTTTGGCCACAGGTTGCTTCGACTCGATTTTCTCTACACGGGGCTCTGCCGGCGGTCCGGCCTTTCGGATGACTCGTCCCCGGCGGCGGGCTGGCTCGGCGGATTCAGCGCCGGACTGTGAGGTCATGACAGCACCTTCGCGACGCGCAGATCGGCGATCAGGGCTTCGATCTGGGGGCCGGTGGCGGCACCTGCGGCAGCCTCGGGTCTCCGACATCGAGACCGAGGATGCGCAGTGCGGCCTTGACCATCGTGACGCCGCCGAGTCGGCCCATCGCATTGACGAGCGGGATCATCGACACGTTCAGTTCGCGGGCGCGGACCAGGTCGCCTTTGTTCACCGCGTCGAGCATGTCGCGCAGCCGATCGGGTACCAGGTGCCCGATGACGCTGACGTACCCCGCCGCGCCGATCGACAGCCAGGGCAGGTTCAGCGCGTCTTCTCCGGACAGGTACTGCAGCCCGGTGTCGGTCATCAACGACGCCGCCGAGTTCAGATCGCCCTTGGCATCCTTGACACCGACGATGTTCGGGTGGCGCGAGAGTTCGAGCAGTGTGCGGTGTTCGATCGGCACCACCGAGCGCGGCGGGATGTCGTAGAGCATCACCGGTAGGTCGGTGGCATCGGCGACCGCTGTGAAGTGTGCGAGCAGTCCGGTCTGCGGCGGCCTCGAGTAGTACGGAGTCACCACCAGGAGGCCGTGCGCGCCGAGTGCTGCCGCCTCTTTCGCGAACCAGACGCTTTCGCGCGTGTCGTAACTACCGGCGCCCTGCACGATGCGGGCCCGGTCGCCGACCGCGGCGAGCACAGTCTTGAGCAGATCGAGTTTCTCAGCGGGCGTCGTCGTCGGAGACTCGCCGGTGGTCCCGGAGACCACCAGCCCGTCACACCCGCCGTCCACGAGCTTCACGGCGAGTTCGCCGGCCCGGTCCAGGTCGAGCTTTCCATCGACGGTGAACGGGGTAACCATGGCAACACTGACAGTCCCGAAAGGGAAGCTCTGCGGTTGCGTCTCACCGGTGGTCATGGTGGCTAAGGTTACCGGAGGCCCTGTGCCGATCCCGCATCCGCGGCGCCGTCAGAGGTCGGCCGGGCTCGGCCCGACTCTCACCCCTCCAGGACAAACGGAGACGTCGCCACTTCCGACCCATCGGAGAGCCGCCCGATCTCGAAGTCCCCGAACACGGTTGGGGCGATATCGAGCAGCTGACGCAGGCACTCGATGGCCAGCTGACGGATCTCCACGTCGGCGTGTTCGGTGGCCCGCATACCGATGAAGTGCCGCCAGGCGCGGTAGTTGCCGGTGACGACGATCTTGGTCTCCGTGGCGTTCGGCAGGACCGCACGTGCGGCCTGACGGGCCTGCTTACGCCGCAGGATGTTGTTGGGCACATCGGAGAACTTCTCTTCGAGTGCCGTCAGCAGTTCGGCGTAGGCCGCGCGGCTGGCATCGGTGGCCGAGACGAACAGGGCTTCGAGTTCGGCGTCGCCCCGGATCGCCGGAGGGCAGACGACATTCGAATCATGTTCGGGCACAAAGCGTTGCGACAGCTGCGAATAGGAGAAGTGTCGGTGGCGGATCAGCTCGTGGGTGCACGACCGGGAGATCCCCGAGATGTAGAACGTGACCGTGGCGTGTTCGAGCAGTGACAGATGCCCGACTTCGAGGATGTGACGCAGATATCCGGCGTTGGTCGCGGTCCGCGGATTCGGCTTGTCCCAACTCTGGTAACAGGCGCGCCCGGCGAACTCGACGAGGGCTTCACCGCCGTCCGCATCTGTGGTCCACGGCACGTCGGTCGGCGGGTCGAACGACGACTTCGCCACCAGTTGCACCTTCAATGGCACCAGTTCGGACACCGCATTCCTCTTTCTTCGTGTTGGAGCACCGATTGTCCCCTTCACCGCCCCGGACCCGATGGTCGGGCCGAGGACGGGTTCAGAGTCGAGCGTGCACGGCGGCGGTGAGAGAGGCTGCCAGATCGCCCCGCGAACCGACCTCGATCCTGCTGACGCCGAGCCACTGTGCCATGTCCAGCAGGTCCGCGGCCAACGCGGCGGCCACCTCCAACGGATCGGCCCGGCTCTCACAGAACGCGCCGAGGACCAACAACTGATCACCTGCCCGGTCGGTCTTGAGGTCCACCCGAGCCACGAGCCGCTCGCCCATCAGATACGGGAAGACGTAATAGCCGTGCACGCGCTTGGCCTCGGGAACGTAGATCTCGATCCGGTAGTGGAAATCGAACAGCCGCTCGGTACGGGGCCTGAAGAACACCAACGAATCGAACGGGCTGAGCAGGGCCGTACGTTCGACCTTTCGCGGTAGTCGCGCGGCGGGGTCGAGGAATGCCGGCTTCGCCCAGCCCTCGACCTCCACCTGCTGAACACGCCCGGCGGCGACGAGATCGTCCAGTGCCTCGCGGGCCGCCTGCGGCTTGAGACGGTAGTAATCGCGGATGTCGACCTCGGTGCCGACACCGAGCGCGGTCACCGAACCGGCGACCAATTCGCGGATTGCCTCGTCCCGAGGCACGGTGACCTCGGCGTGCTCCCCGACGATGTTCTCGGTGAGGTCGTAATACCTGGCGAAGCCACTGCGTCGCACCGCAGCCAGCTCACCCGCAGCGAACATCACCTCGCACAGGTACTTCACGTGGCTGCGGTCCCACCAGGTGCCTTTGCGCGTCCGCTTCGCGTGGCCGAGATGATCTTCGAGCATCCCGCTCGTGCAGGGCCCCAACTCGGCGACCGCTTCGCGGATCTGCGTGCGCATCGCGGCGGCTTGTGGGTCACCGACTGCTTCCCTGTAGCGCCCGTGCTGGAAATCGTCCATCCGCCAACGGAAGAGCGGCCAATGCTCGATGGGAATCAGTGCGGCTTCGTGTGCCCAGTACTCGGCCAAGAGCGCGGGACGACGGGCGGTGGGTTCCCACGCGGCCTGTTCGAGGAGGCCGCGATCGTAGAAACCGAGCCGGCTGTACAGCGGCATGTAGTGAGCCCGTACGGCCACGCTGACCGAGTCCATCTGGAACAGGCGGATTCGGTCCAGGACGCGCTGCAGGTGACGCCGGGTCACCGGACCCGCTGGTCGGCGGTCCGCGAAACCCTGTGCGGCAAGGGCGATTCTGCGTGCCTGCGCCGCCGACAGCGATTCAGCCCGGGTTCGTCGAACGGTTGTCACGGCGACGCCGAGTACCGAAGGAATCGATAGCGGACACCGGTGGGCGACTCGAGCCAGCCTCCGTCGGATTCCAGCACCCATCGGCCGGGATCGATCGCGGGCGCCCAGGTGTCGGCATCAGACACCTCGAGGTCGATCTCGGTGACATACGCCTCGTGCGCCGATTCCATTGCTGCGCGGTAGATCTCACCACCACCCATGACAAAGACCGTGTCGTCGAGGTGGAGTCCGGCGTCAAGGGCGTCGCGCACGGTCGGGTGGGTCTGCGCCCCGTCTGCGGACCATTGAGCATTGCGGGTGACAACAAGATTGGCCCTACCCGGCAGAGGACGGAAGCGAGCCGGGAGGGAATCCCAGGTACGCCGCCCCATCACCACCGGGTGCCCGCCGGTGATCTGCCGAAAGTACCGTTGGTCCTCGGGCAGATGCCACGGTATGTCGCCACCACGACCGATTGCCCCGTCGGCAGCCTGAGCCCAGATGAGTGCGATTGTCATCGGCGAACTAGACCGCCACCGGCGCCTTGATGCCCGGGTGGTAGCGGTAGTCCAGGACCTCGATATCGGAGTATTCGTAGTCGAAGATGGAGTCCCGCCGCGCCAGTGACAAGCGTGGGTAGGGGTACGGGTCGCGTTGGAGCTGGGTCGTTACCTGCTCGACATGATTGTCGTAGATGTGGCAGTCGCCGCCGGTCCAGACGAACTCGCCGACGCCGAGGCCCGCCTGCTCGGCCATCATGTGGGTCAGCAGCGCGTACGACGCAATGTTGAACGGCACCCCGAGAAACAGATCAGCGCTGCGCTGATAGAGCTGGCACGAGAGTTTGCCGTCGGCGACATAAAACTGAAAGAACGCGTGGCAAGGAGGCAGAGCCATCTGCGGTATCTCGCCCACGTTCCACGCGGAGACGATGTTGCGCCGGGAGTCGGGGTCGCTGCGCAGCAGCTCGAGCGCGGCGGAGATCTGGTCGATGTGTTCGCCGGACGGGGTCGGCCAGCTGCGCCACTGCACGCCGTAGACCGGTCCGAGCTCGCCATCGGCATCGGCCCACTCGTCCCAGATGGTCACGCCGCGGTCCTGCAACCACCGCACATTCGAATCGCCACGGAGGAACCACAGGAGCTCGTAGACGATCGACTTCAGGTGCACCCGCTTGGTGGTGATGAGCGGGAAACCCTCGGCGAGGTCATATCGGAGCTGATGACCGAACAGGCTCCGGGTGCCGGTACCGGTGCGGTCGGCTTTGGGCGTTCCCGTGTCGAGCACGAGCCGAAGCAGGTCCTCGTACGGGGTTGGGATCTTGGCCGCGTCCGTCACGGGGTCAAGTCTAGGGTGCGCCGGACTCGGCATCGTTTCCGCGTGTCGCCGCGACGAACCATCCAGTCTTCGCACACCGTTCAGCAAGACTCAGGCTCAAGCGATTGTGGCCGCCAGCACTGCGCCCAGCTCATAACACGCCTCCCGCGTGGACGGGTCGATTGCCGTGATCTCGAGCGGCGCAGCCGCAGGCTCGAGTTCCAACCCCGTTGCAAGGCGCTGAACGGACGCCACCGCCCCAGCCGTGTCGTTGTTGCCGTGTACCCACAAGCCGTACGGCTTACCGGTCACCGATCCGAGCACCGGGTAGTAGACGGTGTCGAAGAAGTGCTTCAGCGCGCCCGACATGTACCCGAAGTTGGCCGGGGTGCCGAACAAGAAGCCGTCGGCGTCCAGCACGTCGGGCACGGTGGCCGCAAGCGCCGCGACGGGTCGCACCCGCACACCGGAGATCTCCGGGTCGGCTGTGCCGTCGAGCACCTTCTCCAGCAGCTCACGGGTCGGTGGCGAGGGCGTGTGGTGCACCACGAGCAATGTCCGCGCGTCAGCCATCAGCACGGCCGTCGGCGGTACTCGATTCCTTCTCTTGCGCGACAGCGCGTTTCATCATCTCGCGCGCACGGGAACGGTCACCGGCGTAGTCATATGCCCGGGCGATGCGGTAGGTGGCGCGCCAATCGCTGGGGTCTGCTTCCCATTCGGCCTTGACCTGCGCGAACAACTCGTCCGCCGCCTCGCGTTCGATTCGGCCGGACGGGCGCCTGGGCAACGCGGAGACGTCCAGCTCGGTGCCCTCTTCTGCCATTCGTCTGGCGAGCCGCTGATGGGCGAGCCCGGCCCGCAGTGTTGCGACCACCATCCAGACACCCAGCAACGGCAAGATGAGCACTCCGATTCCGAGACCGACTCCTACGGCCTCGCCACTGGTCAGCAGATCGACACCCCGCGTGCCCAGCAGAACGAAGTAGAAGCAGAGCACCAGAACCAGGGCCGCGATCGCGAGGACGATGGGCCGGGCATCTGCGCGCTTGTCACTCACCGGCGTTGCTCACAGGTCCATCAACTCGTCGAGACCCACGGTGAGGCCGGGCCGTGACGCTATCTGACGGACACCGAGCAGCACTCCGGGCGCAAACGATGTCCGGTCGATCGAGTCATGCCTGATGGTCAACGTCTCCCCTTGCGTCCCGAGGAGCACCTCCTGGTGGGCGACCAAGCCCGCCAGACGAACCGAGTGGACACGAACACCTTCGACGTCGGCCCCACGTGCGCCTTCGAGTTCGGTGCTGGTGGCATCCGGACTGAGCGGCACGCCCGAAGCTGCGCGGGCTTCGGCGATGAGTCGTGCGGTCCGGTAAGCAGTCCCGGATGGGGCATCGGCCTTGTGTGGGTGATGTAGCTCGACGACCTCGACAGAGTCGAAGAAGCGGGCTGCCTGCTGGGCAAACCGCATGCTCAGCACGGCGCCGATCGCGAAGTTGGGTGCGATGAGCACACCGACGTCCGGCTTCTTCTCCAGCCAGCCGCGAACGGTGGCGAGCCGATTGTCGTCGAAACCCGTTGTCCCGACCACGGCGTGGATGCCGCTGTGGATCAGGAACTCGAGGTTGTCCATCACCACGTCGGGATGGGTGAAATCGACCACCACCGACGTACCGGTTTCGACGAAACGCGTCAACGGGTCGTCCTTATCGACGCCGGCGCTGAACTTCAGGTCCGCGGCGGCCTCGACCGCATCGACGATGGCCTGCCCGACTTTGCCGCCGGAACCGAGTACGCCGACATTGATCTGGTCATTCACCCGGCCGAGTCTAGTCAGTGGGCGTCTGGTCAGTGGGCCCGACGGTGGCGCAGGCCGTTCACGTTGCCTTGATCAGCTCGGCGCACTTCTCTCCCATGGCCATCACGGTGATGTTCGGGTTCACCGCTGGGAGCTTGGGCATTGCCGACGCATCCACGACCCGGAGCCGCTGGGTGCCGCGGACGCGCAACTGCGGATCGAGCACGGCCATCGGGTCGCCGTCGGGACCCATCCGCGCGGTGGCCGCCGGGTGATAGACCGTGTTGTGCGTCTTGTGGATGTAATCGAGGAGTTCGTCATCGGTGACGGCGTCCGGCCCCGGGGCCAACTCGCGCGCGATCCACTGCTTGAGCGGTGATTGCTCGGCAATGGTGCGTGCGAGCTTCACACCGGCCAGCATCACACGGTCGTCGTGGCCATCCGGATCGGTGAAGTACCGCGGGTCCACTTTCGCGCGGTCACGGAAGTCGCGACTGCGCAGCCGCACGGTTCCACGCGAAAGACCCTGTGTGACATTGGGAGTCAGACAGAAACCGTTGTCGGTGGTCGGATAACCCCACCGGAGGGTGTTCATGTCGAACGGCACACTCCCGTAGTGCATCATCAGGTCCGGCAGCACAAGATCCGGCTCGGTGGTGGCGAACAATCCGATCTCCCACCACTGGCTCGACGTGGTGACCATCGGGCGCGAGGATTCCCAGAACACCAGTCCCTCGACGTGATCGTCGAGATTTGCACCCACACCGGGCACGTCGACGCGGACCTCGATACCCATCTCCCGTAGGTGCTCCGCCGGACCGATCCCCGAGAGCATGAGCAGTTTCGGGGTGTCGATGGCCCCGGCGGTCACGATCACCTCGCGCGTCGCGGACACCACGTCGTATCCGGTCAGGTCTGGCCGCTGGTAGCGCACCCCGACGGCGGCGGTGCCTTCGAAGACCACCTCACTGACGAAACACCCGGTGCGTACCTCGAGGTTCGGCCGCGACCCCAGAATGGGATGCAGATAGGCGTGCGAGGTACTCATCCTGGTGCCGTCCTCGTCGGCGTTGATCTGGAACCACCCGGCGCCGTTCAGCACGGTCTCACCGCGGTTGAATCCCACGGTGGGCAGGCCGACCTGGGCCGCCGCCTCGAGAACGGCTGCGCCGCAAGGGTCACCCGGTGGCACGTCCCGTAACCGGACCGGGCCGTCGTGTCCGTGTGAGCCCTCGGCGTCGTTGCGTTCGAGCTTGCGCACCAGGGGCCAGATCGAATCCGGACCCCACCCCGTCAGTCCCGACGCCTCCCACTCCGCCAACCCCTCGGCCGGCGGCCAGAACGCGATACAGGAATTGTGAGAGGAGCAACCGCCCAACACCTTTGCGCGAGCATGACGCAGGAACGAGTTACCGATCTCTTGCGGTTCGACCGGGTAGTCCCAGTCATAGCCCGAGTCGAGCAGGTGCATCCACGCCGCGAGTTCCAGGATGTCCTTGTTGTCGACATCGGTGGGCCCCGCCTCCACCAGGCACACCGTCACCGACGGATCCTCACTCAGCCGGGCCGCGAGCACACATCCCGCTGTGCCTCCCCCGGCGATCACATAGTCGAAATGCTGCTGCGGCACAGGGATTCACTCCTTGGTGGACGATGCGTGAGATCGGAGCACCCCGATGTGGTGACGTCCTTTGAGGCCGTACCACAGCAACCCGGCGGCCAGGATGATGCCGATATACACGAACGCACCCCAGGTGTTGTACCAAGGGGTGCCGTACACCGCTTCCCGCGGCCAGGCGAGGTTCAGCGCCATCGCGGCTCCCCAGACGACGGCGACGATGTTGACGAACATCCCCCACCGCCCCATGGTGAAGTAACCGTCCTCCTTGAGGTCCTTCGGCGGCCACTGTCCCTGCAGACGCTTCTTGAGCAACGGACCGGTCACCATGAGGTACGCGAGATAGATCATGATGATGGCGATCGAGGTCAGGACCGTGAAGATCTTCGGCTGGTTGATGTTGATGACCAGGATCAGTACGGCCAACACGCCGATCACGATGGCCGGCACCACCGGGGTCTGGGTCTTGGGGTGGACGCGGGCCAGGGCATTGCCGAACGGCAGTGCATTGTCGCGCGCCATCGCGAACGTGAGTCGGATCGCCGCAGTGTGCACGGCAAGCGAACACACGATGACCGCGATCACGATGCACACCAGGAAGATGTCGCCGAGCGGCCCCCACATCACGGCCTCGACGATGCCCTGCAGGCTGCCCGATTGCTCGCCGAGCGCCGGATCGTCGAGGTCGGGCGCAGCCA
The DNA here is from genome assembly GCF_023051145.1 of Williamsia sp. DF01-3. Classification (NCBI taxonomy): domain Bacteria; kingdom Bacillati; phylum Actinomycetota; class Actinomycetes; order Mycobacteriales; family Nocardiaceae; genus Williamsia; species Williamsia sp. DF01-3. The sequence continues at coordinate 2,822,674 of NZ_JALKFS010000005.1, read as the reverse complement.
TGACCGCGAACACGAGGATGGCGCCGCCGATGACAAAGGACGCCAGGATCGCTCGGAAGATGGCCTTGGGCGCCGTGCGCCGCGGCTCCATCGTCTCCTCGCCGAGTGAGCTGGCCGTGTCGAATCCGTACATCACATATCCCGACGCAAGCGAGGCGATCAAGAACGCACCGAGGTAGCCACCGCTCTCTCCGGTGCCGTAGCCGTTCGTGGAGAAGAACACATCAGGGCCACGTTCGATGTTGGCCGCCAGGATGATCGCGATCAGAACAGCCGCGATGAGTTCGATGAACACACCCGCGCTGTTGATCATCGCCATCAGCTTCACGCCGAGCGCGTTGATGACCGTGGTGATGATGATCAGGATGGTGCCGAGGATGACCGCGTTGCCCGCGTAGTCGTACTCTCCGGTGCCATCACCGATGATCTGGAAGCCACTCCACAAACGGGGCAGGTTGAGTTGCAGTGCGAGCACCACGGCCGCGAGCGTGACGATCGACGCCGTGAGCATCAGCCAACCCGATGACCATCCGACGATCCTGCTGCCCAACAGTTTTGACCAGTTGTAGACCGAGCCCGCGACAGGATACTTCGCGGCCAGTTCCATGAAACACAGAGCCACAGCCATCTGTCCGATGAACACCAGCGGCCAGGACCACAGGTACGCCGGACCGGCGGTACCGAAACCGAAGTAGAACAACTGGAAGGTGCCGGTCAGGATCGAGATGTAGGACACGCCGGCCGCGAAACTGGCGAATTTGCCGATACTGCGATCGAGGCTGGGCTTGTATCCGAAATGCTCGATCCCGGTGTCGGCAGACGACGATGTCGATCCGGGCGGGGGCGCGCCCCCGGGTTGCGTTGTGGTCATTGGGCCATAACCTTTCGAAGGACGCCTCGCCTAGCCGGAAAACCATCCCGCGGCGGGCGCCGCGGTGTTATTCCAAATATGCTTGAGCTCTTGGTATTCCGACAGCCCTGTCGGTCCGAGTTCGCGTCCGTTGCCGGATCGCCCGAAACCACCCCATTCCGCGGCCGGGGTGTAGTAGCCGAAATCGTTGACCCACACGGTGCCGTGACGCAGCCCGCGGGCCATGCGCTCGGCCTTGGCGGCATCAAAGGTGCGGACACCTGCAGCGAGGCCGTACTCCGTGTCGTTGCCGAGTTCGAGCGCCTCGGCCTCGGAGCTGAATCGCTCGACGGTGAGGATCGGACCGAACGTCTCCTCCCGGATCAGCCGCATGCTCCGATCGCAGTGGTCGAAGATGGTCGGCAGGAAGAAGAATCCGGACGCGAGTTCCTCGTCATCGGGCTGTCGTCCGCCGGCGACGAGGGCGGCTCCCTCCTCGACGCCCACCCGGACGAACTCCTGCATCTTGCGCAGCTGCGCTTCGGACACCAGGGGGCCGGTCCTGCTCGCCGGATCGAGGCCCGGACCCATCACGATCTGCTCGGCCGCGGTGACCAGCGCGTCGACGAAGTCGTCGGCCACCGACTCTTCGATGATCAATCGGGTTCCGGCCGAGCACACCTGGCCGGAATGAAGGAACACACCTGTGAGCACCTGGTCCACCGAATTGGCGAACGCCTGGTCGTCGGCGAGCGCATCGGCGAAAACGATGTGCGGGTTCTTCCCGCCCAGTTCGACGAGCACCCTGGTGACATGCTTGGCCGCCACCTCGGAGATCTTGGAACCGGTGGCGAGTCCACCGGTGAACGAGATGAGATCGACGTCTGGGTTGTCGGTGAGCGCCCCGCCGACCGCAGCGCCGCTCCCCTGGACCAGGTTCACCACTCCGTCCGGGACACCTGCCTCCGACATCAGCTTTGCGAACTCGATGGTCGAAAGGGGGGTCACCTCACTGGGTTTGAGCACCATGGTGCAACCTGCAGCCAGCGCCGGAGCCACCTTCCACGAGATCTGCAGCAGCGGGTAGTTCCACGGAGCGATCATGACGCAGACCCCTGCGGGTTCGGCCACCACCCGCGAGATCACCTCCGGGTTGCCGACATCGACGACCCGGTCGGCCTGGGTGCGTGCCAGATTCGCGTAGTACCGGAACACCGAGATCACATCGTCGATGTCGATGTGGCTCTCTGCCAGGGTCTTCCCCGTGTCGAGGGTCTCGATACGGGCCAGCTGCTCGCGGTCGCGCCCGAGGAGCTCCGCGATGCTGTCGAGAGCAGCGGCGCGCTCGGCGACAGCAGTGGCAGACCATACCGGGAAGGCGGCGCGGGCCGCGTCGACGGCAGCACGAGCATCATCGGCACTCGCCTCGTCGACCGTCGCCACCACCGAACCGTCTGCGGGATTGATGCAATCGCGTCGCTCGCCCGAGGACGAGGCGACCCACTTGCCTCCGATCAACAGATCTGCCACGCGGTCGGACTCCTCTCGCCCTGGGCCGATCTCGCGCGGCCGGGTGTGTCGTGGAACAACTATGACGCCGGATCGACCTCCGCACGTACCCAATCATGAAACTCGCCGATGTGGTGCTCGGCGGGAACCAGTACGCCGCCGCGGCGGTAGGCACGAGAGGACATGCCCGGCTGAGTGCGCTCACACGCGGCGAAGTCCTGGAGATTGACCCGATGGAACAACTCGACCGACTTGTCCAGGTCCGCACCTGAATCCACCACTTCTCGCCGATAGAGCCAGTCGCATTCGACAATCGTGGCGTCGACCGCCACCGGGTACATCCGGTGCACGATCACATGGTCGGGGACGAGGTTGATGAACACCTGCGGCCGTACCGTGATCGCGTAGTACCGGCGATCTTGCGCATCCGACAACGCCGGCAACGTCCCGTGGCCGGGTGAACCGTCAACGGTGAATCCTTCGACATCCTCGCCGAACAGTGCGCCGTGGCCCACGTAGTACTGGGCCGCCAGACCGTCGGCGAACTCCGGCAGCACCTCGGTCAACTCCGGGTGGATCGTGGCGCAGTGATAGCACTCCATGAAGTTCTCGATGATGAGCTTCCAGTTCGCGGCGACCTCGTACCGCTCACGTCGGCCCAGTACCAACTGATCGACCTCGTATCGCTCGATCGACTCGGTGCTCCCGAGCCTGTCCGTCACGGCGCCGACGACCTCGTCGGCAAACGACGGCGGGGTGTCGGCCAGACAGACCCACAGGTAGCCGAGCCACTCGGTGGCGGCGACGGGGATCAGACCGTAAGCGGCTCGGTCGATGTCACCGAGATCGGCCAGGTTGGGTGCGGCGACGAGTTTTCCGTCCAGCCCGTAGGTCCAGGCGTGATACGGGCACTGCAGATTGCGCCGCACCTGCCCCTCGGGCTGGTCACAGATCAGTGCACCGCGGTGGCGGCAACTGTTGAGGAACGCACGTAACGTCCCGTCGCGTCCCCGGACGACCAGCACGCTCTCTCGGCCGATGACGACTGTGCGGAACGCACCGGCAGTGGGCACATCGGCGGCGAGCACGGCACAGAACCACATCCGCTCGAAGATCCGTTCCTGTTCGGCCGCGAAGAAGCCCGGATCGGTGTAGGCCTCGCCTGCCAACGTGGGAATCAACGCCGGTCGCGAAGACGCAGACGAGGGGTCGGGGGCAGGCCGCCCAGACGTGGGCGAATCCGCCGGCTCGGTGACGGTCATGCGCTTGCCAGTCTGGCCGGATCGAACAGAGCGATGGGATGGTCGGTGGTGCCGTGCTCGACCAGATCGGCGAGTATCTCCCCGACCACTGGCACGAACTTGAACCCGTGACCCGAGAATCCGCAGGCGACCGAGACATTGGTGTGCAGCGGGTGGCGGGCGATGACAAAATTCTCGTCCGGAGTTGTCGAGTACATACACGTGGCCGTGTCCAGAACCGGACCGCTCAACCCGGGAAGCAGCTGCGAGACCCGGTCCAGCATGTCCCTGCGCTCATCCGGGTGGACTTCCCGGTCGATCGTGTCCGGTGTGCATTCGGTTCCCTTGCGGAAGAACGCCACCTTTGCTCCGCCGGCAGGACCGTCGATCGGCGGGAACCCGTAGATCTGCTCGACGTTGTTGTTCTCCTGGATGTAGATCGGGCCACCTTCCATCGACGGCGACCCCGGCGAGTGATCGATCCAGTACATCACCTGTCGCTCGATCTTGATCCCGATCCCGATGTCGGACAGTACTTTCGGCGCCCACGCGCCCGGGCACACAACGAGCTGCGCGGCGTGATAGGTACCGGCTTCGGTGTGGACGATCACCCCGCGGACGTCGTCGGTCCACGAGAGCGCCGGTTCTCCGAAGCGGAGGTCGGCACCCGCCTGCTCTGCCAGCCCGATGTGCGCACGGACGGTGAACTCCGGTCGTGCGAAACCCGCCATACGCTCATAGAGTGCGAACTGTCCCGCGGGCGGCTCAAAGGCCGGAAAGCGTTGGTGCACCTCACGATCGGTCAGTACCTCGTGGTCCAGACCCCACTGCTCCGATGCCCGCAGTGAACCAGAGAACGTCGTCGAGTCGGGTGGGCCGATGAACAATCCACCGGTGATCGAGTACACGTCGACACCGCTGTTCTGTTTGAGCTCCTCCCACAGTTCGTACGACCGCAGCAGCAGTGGCACATACGCCGGGTCTTCGAAATACGACTGCCGGATGATCCTGGATCCGCCATGGCTGGACCCCTTGTCGTGCGCGGGCGCGAACCGCTCGAGCCCGAGGACCCGCATACCTCGGCGCGCCAGGTGATAGGCGGCCGATGATCCCATCCCGCCCAGACCCAGGACGATGACGTCGTAGTTCCCCGCGCTGCGGTGACTCAATTGTTCACTCCGATCAGACCTTTGACACGTGCTCCCTCTGGGTCGACGAGCACCGGTTCGGTGATGGCGAAGTCGAGGAGCTCCCCGAAGTACTCCACGGCGACGGTGTCTCCGACAGACAGGTGCGGCGCCAGTCGGGCATAGCAGATCGTCCGGCCCACCAACGCAGAGAAGGCAGCCGAGGTGACAAAGCCGACCACCTGACCGGTCGCGGTCACCGGCTCGCCGCCCACGACGATCGCCTGTGGGTCTCGAGCGACGAGGGTGTGGAGCCTCGAGCGCACCACCCTCGCCTCGAGCGCGTGCCTGCCGAGGAAGTCGTGCTTCTTCCCCACCGCGAAGGACAACCCTGCTTCCTCGGGAGACATCTCGGCATCCACGTCGGTGCCCCAGGCGCGGTACCCCTTTTCCAGGCGCAACACGTCCAGCGCCCCGCGCCCTGCCCACACCGCACCGAGTGGTTCTCCCGCGTCTGCCAATGTGTCCCACAACAATTCGCCGTGGGCAGCGTCGGCGTATATCTCCCAACCCAGCTCGCCGACGTAGGAGATACGCATCATGGTCACCGGAATGCCGCCGATGATCGCGCGTGCAGCCCGGTAATAGCCAAGTGTGGTGTCGTACAGATCGATCGAGCACAGAGGCGCCACGAGATCACGGGCCAGCGGCCCCCATACACCCACGCAACAGGTGGCGGCGGTGATGTCGGTGATGGTGACGTCGGCGTCGGCTCGATGCCGTTGCAGCCAGTCGATGTCCATCGGTCCATTGATACCGAGTTGAAAGGTGTTCTCGCCCAGCCGGGCAACCGTCACATCACTGCGAACACCGCCGGACTCGTCCAGGAGCAACGCGTAGATCACCGTCCCGATCGGTCGCCGCACCGTACGGGTCAGCATCCTGTCGAGGAAGTTCGTGGCGTCTGCACCCGTGACCTCGATCCGCATGAGCGACGTCATGTCGTACAAGCCCACCCGGCGGCGGGTTGCGAGGGCTTCGGCCGGCACGATCGGCGACCAGTTCCTTCCGGCCCACCCGTCGTGAGGGTATGTGACGTCGCTGTCGACCATGCCCGCGTTGCTCTCGAACCAGGCCGGCCGTTCCCACTCGCGGCCGGCGTGGAACACCGCGCCCGCGTCCACGTGCCTCGCATGGAACGGGCTTGTGGCGAGACCGCGCTGCACCGAACGTTGGTCGCGGGGATGGATGATGTCGTACACCTCGACGAAAGCTTGTGCACTCGTGTCGCCCACGTAATCGGCCGAAAGCTGAGGAGTGGTGAACCGGGCGAGGTCACAACCGTGGAGATCGAGGTCGGGGGTTCCGTCGGTGATCCACCGGGCCATCGTCCTGGCCACACCGGCCGAATGCGTGACCCACACGGCCTCCGCCACCCAAAATCCGGACAGCGCGGGATGTTCGCCCATCATCGGGCCCCCGTCCGGGGTGAACGAGAAGATGCCGTTGAACCCCTCGACCACGCCGACTTCGGCAAGCGCGGGCAGAAGACGCATCGATTCGGTCCAGGCAGGAGCGAAGTCGGTATCGGTGAAGGGCAGCATCGAGGGCATCGGCTGGGCCGCGGTCAATTCCTCGAGAGTGGCCATGTCCACCGGCATCGGCCGATGCCCGTAGTAGCCGATGCCCATCGCCTCGCCGTGCTGGCGATAGTAGAGGTCGGCGTCCTGATGCCGAAGAATGGGCAGTCTCGCATCGGCGTGGCCTCGCGCTTGATCACGATGATCCCGAAGAACAGGCAGCGCAGTGGTTTTGGCATACTGGTGCCCCATCGGGACCAGGGGTACCCGCAGTCCGACGAGGTTCCCGAGTTCGGCGCCCCAGAACCCGGCACACGAGACCACGACGTCGGCCTCGAATGTGCGCTCGGTGGTGCGGACACCGGTCACCGCACCAGCCCGTTGGTTGATCTCGATCACGTGCTGGCCACCGAAGAACATTGCGCCCCGGTCAATTGCCCGCCGCATCTGCATCCCGATCGCGGCCGGGGCACCGGCCAGGCCATCGGCGGGTGTGTGCAGGCCGCCCAGAACGATGTCTCGATCGATCAGCGGATGGAGCCGCACGCACTCATCGACATCGACGACCGCGGCTTCGATTCCCTCGACCTGCGCCCAGCCCGCCTTCCGGTGCAGGTCGGCCAGTCGCTCGGGCGTGGTGGCAACCTCGAGCCCGCCGACAGTGTTGAAACACAGGTTGTCCGCCGTGTTCAGCGACCTGAGCTTGGTGGCCGTGTAGTGCGCGAACTCCGCCATGGTCCGCGACGGGTTGGTTTGGAACACCAATCCTGGTGCGTGCGAACTGGACCCACCTGTCATCGGCGTGTGTCCAGGGGCGAGTGGACCGCGGTCGAGGACGGTCACCTCTGTGTATCCCAGCGCCGTCAGCTCGTCGGCCAAGGCCGATCCGACCACACCCGCACCGATGATCAGAAATCGCGGTTGCACCACCCGGGGACTCCAAACGTTTACGGGGCGGCCCGAACGTTGCGTATCACGCAACACGTTCGTGCCCTACGCAACAAATGGTGAAGCCGCGCCCAGCATGTGTCAAGCGGACAGCCCAATCGGGCAGCTCAGCCCGGGAAGCCGAGTCGCCGGCTCACATCCAGCGCCGCACCACGTAACCGCGGCGAGAACGCATCCATCGCCTCAGGCGTGAGCCGAAAGCTGGGTCCGGAGATACTCAGTGCCGCAATCACATCGCCGGTGTGGTCACGAACCGGCGCGGCGATCGCATTGAGGCCGTCCTCGAGCTCTTCGACTGCGCAGGACCACCCGCGCGCGGAGATCAGTTGCAGCTGCTCGCGCAACTCGGTCAGGTCGGTGATGGTGCGAGGGGTGAACCGCTCGAGCTCGTCACCGAGGGTCTGCCCCAACCGCCCTTCCGGCACGGCGGCGAGGAGGACCTTGCCGCTGGACGTCGCGTGCGCAGGCGAACTCTGCCCGACCCAGGTTCGCAGCGCGATCCCGAGCGGGCCGCTCGCCTCGGTGATGTTGATGGCCCGATCACCTTCCAGGATCGCCAGATTCACCGTCTCCCCGGCCTCGTCGGCAAGTGCCTCACAGATCTCGCGACTCTCTTTGCCCAGATCGCGGGTCGCCATCGTCGCCCCGGCCAACCGCACGATCGTGAAGCCGAGCCGGTACTTGCCACGATCAGACAACTGCTCGACGAACCCCCGCGCCTCGAGGACCGAGACGATCCGGGACACCGTCGACTTGTGGACTCCGAGGGTGTCGGCGATATCCGACACCCCGCCCTGACCCTGGCGGGCAAGGATCTCCAGCACCTGGAGGGCGCGGTCCACCGACTGGATCGATGCGGGACGGGTTTCACTCTCGGCTTCAGTCATCGTCGCTCAGCCTAGTGCGGCGCTCCCGGGACACCGCCGGAACCGGCCGGTCGGCTTGACTGACGCTTCGCCGGGTGGGACGCTGTTGCGCATACCGAACTTAGTTGCCACTGATGCAACTCGATCGGCGTGAGTTGTACACCGACTTCATCGAGGCTGCCATGACAATCACTCCTGACCAGGACGTTCATCACTATTTGGTGTCCACTCTCGACGCCCTGCCGGCCGGGGAGGTCGTACGTGTCACTCCCCCGGGTCAACCACCCATCGCCGTGTTCCACACCGACGACGGGGTGTTCGCAATCGACGACACCTGCACCCACCAGGAGACGTCGCTGGCCGACGGCTGGGTGGAAGGCTGCGCGGTGGAGTGCCCGCTGCACGAAGCCTGCTTCGACCTTCGAACCGGAATGCCATCGGGACCCCCGGCGAAGACCGCGGTCCGCACTCATCGGACCCTGGTCGACGACGGCCGGATCTACCTGCAGCTCTCCGGGCACGACGCCGCGTGAGCGGGACGCCATCGGACACCACGGCCGAACCATCGCTCGGAGACCCGTCCACCGCCTCCGTGGCGATCGTCGGGGCCTCGCTTGCCGGTCTGTCGACCGCCCGGGAACTACGCGCACTCGGGCACACCGGCGAGATCACCCTCATCGGGGCGGAGGACCATCTGCCCTATGACAGGCCGCCGCTGTCGAAAGCTGTTCTGTGCCAAGGCGTGACCAGCGCACCCGTCGGCCTGACCGACGACGAGGACCTGACCGCGTTCCGGTGGCGCCTGGGGTTGTCGGCGATCGGCATCGACCATCACGCAGCCGGGCACGATGTTCTGCTCGACGACGGCACTTCGGTCACCGCAGCGACCGTGGTGCTGGCGACCGGCGCTCGGCCGCGCACCCTGATCGGCGTAGACATGCCCGGTGTACACACCCTCAGAACCCTTGACGATGCTCTCGAGCTCCGCGAATCCATGCGGCGCGGCGGTCACATGGTTGTGATCGGTGCCGGTTTCGTCGGATGTGAAGTGGCGTCGAGTGCGACAGCAGCAGGCATGTCGGTGACCATCGTCGAGGCGTCCGAGGCCCCCGGTGCGGCCCTGCTCGGTGCGCGACTGGCGCACTGGCTACACAGCGTGCACGCCAGGCACGGGGTGACCTTGCGTACCGGGACAGCGATCGAGACGATCAACGGAACCGCCCGGGTGGAGTCGGTGACGCTCGCCGACGGCACCGAACTACGGGCAGACGCTGTGGTGATCGGAATCGGAGCCCTCCCCAACACCGAGTGGGCTGCCGCATCCGGGATGGCGATCGACCGCGGCTTCCTCACCGACGAGCAGTGCGCCACCGCGGTGGCCGGCGTATACGCGGTCGGAGACTGTGCCCGCGTGTACAACCCCATCACGGCTACTCATGTGCGACAGGAACATTGGGCAGCGGCACTCGATCATGCACGACGAGCGGCGCGATCGCTGCTGCGCCTGCCTCCACCGAAGTGCACGGCGCCGTACTTCTGGTCGGATCAGTATGATCTGAGGCTCCAGGTGTGCGGGACCATACCCGCGGGGCAATCGCCCAGCATCGTCGAAGGCAATCTGGAGTCGGATCGCTTCGTGGCGGTATACGGCGACGTCGACGAGCCCGTCGCAGTGGTCGCGGCGGGCGGTGGTCGCACTTTCACCCGACTACGCAAACACATCGACCGTTCAGAAGATCGGCGCCGAACCGCGCAGGTGCTCGAACACCAATGACGTTGTCGTCCCGGCCACCTCGGGACGCGAGTTGAGCATCTCCACGAACTGACGAAGCGTCTCGGTGTCGGCGGTGGCCACATGGAGCAAGTAGTCGTCCGTACCTGCGAGGAAGAAAACGTCGATCACCTCGTCGTGCTTGCCGATCTCCGCCACGAAGCGACGGATCTGGCCGCGCGCGTCCGATTGCAGACTCACCGCCACCATCGCCCGCAGCGGTCGCCCCACGGCAGCCGGATCGATATCGGCAAAGAACCCGCGCACCACTCCTATGTCGACCAACCGGCGAATCCGGCCGTGGCAGGTCGAAGCGGCGATGCCCACCTCGGCAGCCAGCGCACTGTTGGACATACGCGCATCGGCTTGCAGCAACGCCAAGATCTTGCGATCGACGTCATCCAGCCCAGCCGCCCGCGGTCGAACAATATTCGGCTCAGGTGCCACGAGAACCTCCAAGATCGAAGAATTGTCGGAACAAGACCAACTCTAGAGAATTATCGTCACATATATTGCGCAGGAATCGAACAAGTTTCACGCTTGGACCTACCTCAATCACAAGGAGAACGTCATGCGTGTCGGAATCCCACGCGAGATCAAGAACAACGAATACCGGGTCGCGGTGACCCCGGCAGGCGTGGCCGAACTGACTCGGCGGGGCCACGAGGTCATCATCGAGCAGAACGCCGGCGCCGGATCTGCCATCTCCGACACCGATTTCAAAGAAGCCGGCGCGCAGATATTGGGCACAGCCCAGTCCGTGTGGGAGCAAGCCGAACTACTGCTCAAGGTGAAAGAACCCATCGCACCCGAATACGAGCTGATGCGTGAAGGTCAGGTGCTCTTCACCTACCTGCACCTCGCGGCGAGCAGGGCGTGCACCGACGCCCTGCTCCAGTCCGGTACCACTGCCATCGCGTACGAGACCGTGCAGGCCGCGGACGGTTCGCTCCCGCTACTGGCACCGATGAGCGAGGTCGCCGGTCGGCTGGCGCCGCAGGTCGGCGCCTATCAACTGATGCGGTCGGCCGGTGGACGTGGTGTGTTGATGGGCGGGGTCCCGGGTACCGCCCCCGCCGACGTGGTGGTGATCGGGGGCGGGGTCAGTGGCGTGAACGCCGCGACCATCGCGATGGGTATGGGGGCGACGGTGACCGTTTTCGACCTCGACATCGCCAAGCTCCGTGCGATCGACGCCCGCTTCTCCGGTCGGGTACACACCCGGTACAGCACCGCGCTCGCGCTCGGTGAGGCGGTCAAGAACGCCGATCTCGTGATCGGCGCGGTTCTGGTCCCAGGCGCGAAAGCCCCTGTGCTGGTATCCAATACGCTGGTGTCGGAGATGAGAGAAGGATCGGTCCTTGTCGACATCGCCATCGACCAGGGTGGATGCTTCGAGGACTCACGACCGACCACGCACGACGACCCGACGTTCATGGTGCACGACTCGGTGTTCTACTGCGTGGCCAACATGCCGGGCTCGGTCGCCCGGACCTCGACGATGGCGCTCACAGGCGCCACCTTGCCGTACGTACTGAAGCTGGCCGACCTCGGATGGACCGAGGCGCTGCGTCGCGACACCGCACTCGCCAAGGGCTTGAGCACCCACCGCGGTGAGATGCTGTGCCCGCACGTGGCAGCCGATCTCGAGATCCCGCTGGGCACATCGCCCCTCGACGATTCCGCTCATGCGGGTGGGTCGACGAACTCCCGGACAGACAAGTAGTGCGACATGTTCTCCATCCGCCGCTGGACCGCCGACACCTCTCGCACGGCCTGTCCGACAAGACTGCGGTCCAGGGGTGACAGTCTGGACATGGTGAGCACGTCGGTGGCCCTCTCCCCTCTGTCGAGTTGCGCTACCTGATAGGTCAGCCGGATCTTCTGCAAGACCTCGAACACCTCGATGAGTGTGTTGGCGTTGTCCTCGGTGAGCATCGGACTACCTGCGGCGGCGCCCAACCGTGCGCGCGTACCCAACTCCGGACTCTGCACGCTCAGCGCAGCCCACCGGGCGATGTTGATCACGGGGATCAACGCGTGGGACTTGATGTCGAATGTCCCACCGCGCCGCGACAACACGTCGCGCATCGAGCGGAGTTTCGCTCGATACGACAGCGATTCGGCAAGCAGCAGTCGCATGGTGCCAGGATGCGACCGCACATTGCCGAACACCTCGGACACGGCGGTCACACCGGGATCACCCCAGATGGGCCGGCCATCGAGCAGCAGGGAGGCCAAGATCATGCCTTTGTTGTCCAGGGGCGACATCAGCCACTGCTGGGCCGCTCCCTGCCACTGACTGTGGGTGCGGGAGAACAGTGGCATCTCTGCCGATGCGCCGTTGCTGTCGATGCTGAGACCGCAGCCGCGCAAGACCTCACCGACCTCGGCGAACGCTGCGCGATACGCCCCTATCGACTCCGGGTCGTTCACCGATTCGGCGAACGAGACCGCACTGTCCACGTCAGAACTGAGAACTGGTTCCCGACGCGCATTGCTGCCGAGCGACAGCCAGGTGAGGGCGGCGGGGTCCAATTCTGGGTGCCCACCCAAGACGATCTCGAGGGCACGGCGCACCACGGCATCGGTGACGACCGACAGAACGGCGGTGACCTCGAAGGACGGCCGACCACGTCGCAGCAGATCAGCCACCAGGTATCGCATCCGCTTGCCACGGTCCTGCAGGGTGTCGATCGAGTCGGCACGCGTGATCTGTTCTCGCAGAGCAACACTGATACCCGCAGGGGCATTGACGAAGTCACCGGGCAGAACAACTCCCCGGAGCTTGCCGCCCGGATCGACCACCGGGACACAGGTCAGATCGTGCTCCAGGATGTTGACGAGTACGTCGGAAGCGGGCGCATTGGTCACCGCGGTGATCGCGGGGAAGGTCATGACCTCGTGCACCGGGGTCCGCAGATCTGCTCCGGTGGCGACGACACGGGCGCGGATGTCGCGGTCGGTCAGCACACCGAAACGCCCGTCGTCACAGGGGATCACAATGTACCCACTGCGATGCTCGGTGATGACGGATGCGGCCTCTCGCACGGTCATCGATCCGGAGCCGACCACCGGGGCCGTGCGGATCAACTCGTCCACGGTGCCGTAGTCGTTGATCGACAACGAATCGGTGCGTTGCGCGACGGTGAGCTTACGGGCGAGGAACTCAGCACCCGCTAGGGACGAGAAGACCGCACGCACAGCATGATTGGGGACGCGACAGACCTGAACCGGACCAGCCGCGATGGCGAGTGGCCCGATCGACGATCCGGTCAACATCGCCGAGTAGCCGAACACCCCGCCCGGCCCGAGGATCTCGTCCGGGCCATCGGGTTTGTGATCGGGCGAGTTCCACAGTTCCACCTGGCCGGCTACGACAACGGCGAGTTCCTCGACCGGCCGGCTGAATCCGTCCATGATCTGGCTACCGGACTCGTGGTGCTCGAGCCGGGACGACGCAGCGATCCGTGTGATCTCCGACTCGTCGAGTGAGTCGAACGGCGGGTAGGCGGCAAGGAACTCCGCGATCTGGACCATTGACTCATCGTGCCAGGCCGGGACCCGATCAGCAGATCAGACCGGTCAGTGACTTCGGCAATTGCCGACGGGAGCGGTATGGGCCGACCACCGCGGCTCCCATGGGCCGGCTCAGCAACTCGCCTGCCACCCGGCTCGTGTCGGACACGGTGACCCGTTCGATCTTGCGAAGCGTTTGTTCGACGGAGAGCTGTTTGCCGTAGTTGATCTCGCCGCGTCCGTTGCGATGCATCCGGGACTGGGAGTCCTCGAGCCCCAGCACCATGCCGCCGATCAACGAACCCTTGGCGCGCACCAGTTCTTCCTCGGTGATGCCCTCGCGGGCAACCTGGGACAGGATCTCTCCGGTGACGGTGACGACCTCGGCCAGATGGTCGGGCGAACAACCGGCATAGACGGAGAACGCTCCGATATCGGCAAATGAATCAACCGACGAGTAAACCGAGTACGCCAGACCTCGCGACTCCCGAATCTCCTGGAAGAGCCGAGAACTCAGTCCGCCCCCGAGCGCGGTGTTGAGCACGGACAGTGCCCAACGATCCGGATTGCCCCTGCCGGGCGCGCGAACACCGAGGAGGATGTGTACCTGTTCGGTGTCGCGATAGGACAACTCGAGCGATGGCAGGCCACCGATCGTCTTGCTTCCCACACGAATCGGGGCGGGCGCGGCGTCGCCGCCGAGATGACCGGCGAAGGTGGACCGAACTGCTGCGAGAACATCGGCGTGTGAGACGTTCCCGGCGACCGACAGCACCATCTTGTCGGGTGTGTACCGACGACCGTGAAATGACTTGATCTGCGTTCGGGTCATGTCGGTGATCGATTCTGCCGACCCGATCACCGGCCGTCCGATCGGATGGTCCCCGTACATCGCCGTCATGAACAGATCCGCAAGCAGATCTTCGGGATCGTCGTCGCGCATCGAGATCTCCTCGAGCACAACGGTCCTCTCGACCTCGACGTCTTCGGCGCGACAACGACCGCGCAGGACGACGTCACCGACGATGTCGATGGCCGTGGCGAGGTGCTCGTCGAGTACATGCGCGTAGTAGCAGGTGTGCTCTTTGCCGGTGAAGGCGTTGAGTTCACCGCCGATGGCATCGATCTGCTGCGCCGTACTCGCTGCCGTTCGCGTGGGCGTCGACTTGAACAGCAGATGCTCGAGAAAGTGTGCAGCGCCGGCAACCGACGGCTTCTCGTCACGCGAACCGACCGCCACCCAGAGGCCGACCGATGCGGACCTGACCCCCGGGATGTGTTCGGTGACCACCCGCAGCCCGCCGGGCAGCACGGATCTCCGTACTGCCCGGTGGCTTGCGGTCGACGCGGACTTCGGCCGCGACGAGGTCAAACCTGTTGCGTTGCTCAGGCGTTCGCCTCCGAGACGGGCTCCGCCTCGGCCGGGGCCGAAGCCGCGTCGTCGTCGACGGGGACGAGGCTGATCTTGCCGCGGTCGTCGATGTCGGCGATCTCCACGCGAAGCTTCTCGCCCACGTTGACCACGTCCTCGACCTTGCCGATGCGCTTGCCCTTGCCCAGCTTCGAGATGTGCACCAGACCGTCGCGGCCCGGGAGCAGCGACACGAAGGCACCGAAGGTGGTGGTCTTGACCACGGTTCCGAGGAACCGCTCGCCCACCTTGGGCAGCTGCGGGTTGGCGATGGCGTTGATCATGTCGATCGCGGCCTGCGCAGACGGACCATCGGTGGCGCCGACGAACACGGTGCCGTCGTCCTCGATGGAGATGTTCGCACCGGTCTGCTCGGTGATCGAGTTGATCATCTTGCCCTTGGGCCCGATGACCTCACCGATCTTGTCGACCGGCACCTTGACGGTGGTCACGCGAGGCGCGTACGGGCTCATCTCGTCCGGCTCGTCGATGGCCTCGGCCATCACGTCGAGGATGGTGATCCGAGCGTCCTTGGCCTGGGCGAGCGCCGATGCCAGAACCTTCGACGGGATGCCGTCGAGCTTGGTGTCGAGCTGCAGTGCGGTCACGAAGTCCTTGGTGCCTGCAACCTTGAAGTCCATGTCGCCGAAGGCGTCCTCGGCTCCGAGGATGTCGGTCAGGGCGACGTAGCGGGTCTGGCCGTCGATCTCGTCCGACACCAGGCCCATCGCGATGCCGGCGACCGGCGCCCGCAGGGGCACGCCGGCGTTGAGCAGCGACATCGTGGAGGCGCACACCGAGCCCATCGACGTAGAGCCGTTGGAGCTCAAGGCCTCGGACACCTGGCGGATCGCGTACGGGAACTCGGCGACGCTCGGCAGTACCGGCATCAGGGCGCGCTCGGCGAGTGCGCCGTGGCCGATCTCGCGACGCTTGGGTGAACCCACCCGGCCGGTCTCACCGGTCGAGTACGGCGGGAAGTTGTAGTGGTGCATGTACCGCTTGCTGGTCTCGGGCCCGAGGGAGTCGACCTGCTGCGCCATCTTCACCATGTCGAGTGTGGTGACGCCCATGATCTGGGTTTCACCACGCTCGAAAAGGGCACTGCCGTGTGCGCGAGGAATGATGGCAACCTCGGCAGACAGCGAGCGGATGTCGGTGACACCGCGACCGTCGATCCGGAAGTGATCGGTCAGGATGCGCCCGCGTACCAGCTTCTTGGTCAGCGACCGGTATGCGCCGCCGATTTCCTTCTCGCGGCCTTCGAACTGTCCGGCGAGCTGCTCGAGGATCTCACTCTTGAGTTCATCGGTCTTGTCGTCGCGCTCGGCCTTGGCCGCGATGGTCAGGATCTCGGAGAGCTTGGCCGAACCGGCAGCCTCGACAGCGGCGAAGACGTCGTCCCCGTACGGCGGGAACAGCGGAAAGTCGCCGGTGGGCTTGGCCGCCTCGGCGGCGAGCTTTTGCTGTGCCTCACACAGACGGGCGATGAACGGCTTGGCGGCCTCGAGTCCCTCGGCCACGATGGCTTCGGTGGGCGCCTGCGCGCCACCCTCGATCAGTTCGATCACGTTGTCGGTGGCCTCGGCCTCGACCATCATGATCGCGACATCGGCGGAGTCACCCTCGCCGGAGACGATTCGGCCTGCGACGACCATGTCGAAGACGGCGCCTTCGAGCTGCTCGACGGTCGGGAAGGCGACCCACTGGCCGGCCTTGTTCTCGTCGGTCGGGATGAGCGCAACCCGCACGCCACCGACCGGCCCGGAGAACGGGAGACCCGCGATCTGGGTGGACGCCGAGGCGGCGTTGATGGCCACCACGTCGTACAGGTCCTTGGGATCAAGGCTCAGGATGGTGACGACGACCTGGATCTCGTTACGGAGACCGTCGACGAACGACGGGCGCAGCGGCCGGTCGATCAGGCGGCAGGTCAGGATCGCGTCGGTGGACGGACGGCCTTCGCGACGGAAGAACGACCCGGGGATGCGGCCGGCCGCATACATGCGCTCCTCGACATCGACCGTCAGCGGGAAGAAGTCGAAATGGTCCTTGGGGTGCTTGCCGGCACTGGTGGCCGACAGCAGCATCGTCTCGTCGTCGAGGTAGGCGACAACCGCGCCTGCGGCCTGCTGCGCGAGCCGGCCGGTCTCGAAACGGATGGTGCGGGTACCGAAGGTGCCGTTGTCGATGACAGCGGTGGCTTCGGTGATCTCGTCGTCGTAATCGACGGTGTCTGTGGTGGTGACGTCAGTCATGTGTTGGTGGTTCCTCTCGTCAGGCGTCAGAGATGACGACCTGCTTACGGTCGGTCGACTCGCGGGCGAACACACGCGAGTAGGCCCTGAACCAAGAGGAGGCAATTGCACGTCGCGTGACGGCCATCGATCGAAGCCGCCGGAGAATCGTGTCTCCGGGAGCCACTACCGAGGACCGCTCACCTACTGCAGTGTGTCCGGGCCGCAGATGCCGACCGGGTACTGCCGCGCAAACGGCCGTGATCTTCTTGGTACAAAGCCAACGCCGAGGATATCACTCGATATCCTCGGCGTTCGCACTCTCGGTGGTGCAGTGGCCTGCCGGGCGCCATTCGGCACCTCCGGCGCAGGCCAGTTGGGGCCTTACTAGCGGCGCAGGCCCAGACGCTCGATGAGCGAGCGGTAGCGCTGCACATCGACCTTGGCGACGTACTTGAGCAGACGACGGCGACGGCCGACGAGCAGCAGGAGTCCGCGACGGCTGTGGTGGTCGTGCTTGTGCTCTTTGAGGTGCTCGGTGAGGTCGGTGATGCGCTTGGTCAGCATCGCGACCTGAGCCTCGGGAGAACCGGTGTCGGTCTCGTGCAAGCCGTACTCGGCGAGAATGGTCTTCTTCTGTTCAACGGTCAAAGCCACAAAAAACTCCTGAAAATGCCGTCCGCGCGTTGATGGGAGAACTCCGGGTGGTTTTGACCCACCACCCTCGAAGATCTTGGTGCAGCCACCGCGAACCGCAGCACACACCGACTGGCCACTGTACCGGCGCGGCGGTCACCAGGCCAAATCGAGGCCTGGACCCTCGAGTGGGCCGATGCGCGAGTCAGTCCCGTGGATTGGGCCCGGATGCCAGCACCACACGGGTCTCTTCGACATCGGCTGCGATCTGGTCGATCAGCGACTGCACCGACTCGTACTTGACCTGCCCTCGGATACGTCCGACGAAGTCGACTGCCACGTGCTGGCCGTAGAGGTCGGCCTTGGTGTCGAGAACAAACGCCTCGACGGTGCGCGTACGTCCGGAGAACGTCGGGTTGGTCCCGACCGACACGGCCGCCTGGTAGCTCTCCCCCGGTTCCACCTGCCCGACGACCGGACCCGCTCCCAGAACGGTGAACCAGGCGGCATACACACCGTCGGCCGGAATGGCCGAGTACATCGGCGGTGCCACGTTGGCAGTGGGGAAACCGAGCTCGCGGCCACGTCCGTCGCCACGGACGACCACGCCCTCCACCCGATGGGGCCGGCCGAGGGCCTCGGCCGCCGCCGCGACGTCTCCGGCGTCCACACACGAACGGATGTACGTCGACGAGAACGTCACGGCATGCTCGCCCAGCAGTGACACCGCTTGCACACCGAACCCGAACTTCTCGCCGAATGTTCTGAGTACCTCGACGTTGCCCGCGGCCTTCTTCCCGAACGTGAAGTTGTCGCCGACCACGACCTCTTGCGCGTGCAGGCGCTCCACCAGCACCTCGTGCGCGAAGTCCTTCGGGGACTGGGCAGCGAGGACGGGGGTGAACGGCATGACGCAGAAGACGTCTATGCCCAGCTCTTCGGCGAGCTCGGCACGCCTGGTGAGTGTGGACAACTGGGGAGGGTGACTTCCCGGGCGCACCACCTCGGCTGGATGGGGATCGAAAGTCATCAGCACCGCCGGCACACCACGTTCTTTGGCGGCCTTGGTCGCGGTCGTGATCAACTGCGCGTGACCTCGGTGCACGCCGTCGAAGACGCCGATCGTGACCACACATCTGCCCCAGTCCGCGGGGATATCCTCAAGCCCTCGCCAGCGCAACACGGCACAAGCCTACGACCCCGCCCGCGGGACCGCGACACCGAACTCCCCATGGCGATCTGACGTCTGGTGGTGTCGCGTCCTAAGCTCGACAGGTGCCTCCATCTGATGCTCCCGAAGAAACAGGGAAGGATCTCACCGACTCCGCCGATCAGCGGGGCGTGTCCGAACTGTCCTCGGTGACGCAGGACTACCTGAAAGTGATCTGGACCGGCCAGGAATGGCGTCCGGAGAAGATCACCACCAAGATGTTGGCCGAACGTCTCGGCGTGTCACCGTCCACCGCGTCCGAGGCGATCCGCAAGCTCGCCGATCAGGATCTCGTGGTGCACGAGCGCTACGGATCGATCACGCTCACCGAGGCCGGCAGAACGGCCGCGGTGCTGATGGTCCGGCGGCACCGTCTGCTGGAGACATTCCTGGTCCGCGAGCTCGGCTACGGATGGGATGAGGTGCACGACGAGGCCGAGGTACTCGAGCACGCCGTGTCCGATCGCTTCCTGTCGAGGCTGGACGCGAAACTCGACTTCCCCACCCGAGATCCCCACGGCGACCCGATACCGCAGGTGGACGGGTCGGTCCCGTCGCCATCGGCCCGGATGCTGGCCGATGTGGACGTGGGCACCGCCGGACGGATCGCCCGCATCGCCGACACCGACCCTGAGATGCTGCGCTACTTCGACTCGGTGGGCATCGCGCTCGACCGCACCATCGCCGTCCGAGAACGTCGCCCGTTTGCCGGCACCATCGAGATCTGTATTGACGGCGGAACCCCGATCGATCTCGGAGACATTGCCGCACGGGCTATTTGGCTCGCCGACTGAAGTGAGCCGAACTGAACTCGGCCGGGACGGTTCTCAGCGCAACGTCGCCGGCCGGACCACCATCACCGAGCTGGCCCTGCGGCCCTTTTCCTGCAGCAGCGCGATGGTGTGGCCCTCAGGGTCGATGGCTGCGTAGACCCCCGCCATCCCGATCGGCTCGAGCCAGCGCCCCTGACTGATCGACTCGGCTTCCTCCGCGGTGATGTTGCGATGGGCAAAGGCGAACTGCGCTGCTGCATCGATGTCGAGCGACACCGTCGGGTCGTCGGCCAATTCGGCGATCGTGCGCGACACGTCGAGCCCGAACGGGCCGACCCTCGTGCGCCGCAGTGCCGTCAGGTGGCCACCCACGCCGAGTTCGGCCCCGAGGTCCCGTGCCAGCGACCGGATATAGGTCCCCGCCGAGCACTCGACCTGGACACGCACGTCGGTGTAGACCGCGTCGCCGTCCTGGACGGTCTCGATGTCGACGACGTCGAATCGCGACACCGTCACCTGCCGGGCCTTGAGTTCGAAGTCGGCGCCTTCGCGGGCCAGCGCATGCGCACGCTGACCGTCGACCTTGATGGCACTGACGCGGGCCGGGATCTGGCTGATCTCCCCCGTCAGCGGTTTGACCTCGGTGTGAATGCGCGCGTGGTCGAGGTCGCTCGTGTCGGTGCGGGTGAGAACGCTGCCTTCGGCGTCGTCGGTGTCGGTGGTTGCCCCGAGCCGGATCGTCGCGTCGTACGCCTTGGTGGTCAGCGACAGGAGGCCGAGCATCTTGGTGGCCCGCTCCACCCCGATGACCAGTACCCCCGTGGCCATGGGATCGAGTGTCCCGGCGTGCCCGACACGCCGTGTCTTGAGTAGCTTGCGGCACGAGGCGACGACGTCATGGCTCGTGACGCCCGCGGCCTTGTCGATGATCATCAGGCCCGCGCCGTCAAGGCCTGAACGTGGTGGTCGAGAACTCACGGTCGACTCCTCAATGCACGATCGCGGTGACGATGAGACCGTCCTGCACCAACCAGCGCCCATCGAACCCGAGCAAGGGCCGGCCCCCGTCCACGGTGGCACCGTCCACGAGGAGTTCGGTACGGAAGGTGCCCGTGCCCTCTGCGGTCTGCTCGAACGTGATGTGCGCATCCTCGAAACCGAGCCAACGTTTGGCCAACGGGAACCACGCCTTGTACGTGGCTTCCTTTGCGCAGAACAGCAGTCGGTCCCAGTGGACGTCCGACTCCCGGGCCGCCAACACTTCTCGCTCGGGCTCGATGCTGACGTGCTCGAGAACTCCCTCGGGCAGGGGCTCGTGCGGTTCGGCATCGATGCCCAACGAACGGACCTGCATCGCATAGCCCGCGACCGCAGCCCGGTACCCGTCGCAGTGGGTCAGGCTGCCCACGATCTGGCGGGGCCACAGCGGTTCACCGTTGTCGCCACGCAGGATGGGCACCGGCTCGACACCCAGTCGGCTCAACGCCTCTCGTGCGCAGTTGCGGGTGGTGACGAACTCGCGACGACGCTTGTCCACGGCACGGGCGATCAACGAGGCCTCGGCGGCCATCGGTTCGGCGTCGGCCATCTCGCCGAACGACTCTGCCACTGCGACCCCTGAGGGAAACAGCTTCTCGATCATGGTGTCTCGTCTCGCTTCTGTTCACGCTCGGCGCGGCGCACCTTCACGTCCTCACGTTTCTTGGCCAGCTTCTGGGCGAACTCCTCGGCGCGTTCCTTGTAGTCCGGGGGCAGCTCGAACCGGGCGCCATGTTCAGGCAGGTGCTCGGGCAGCAAACCGTCATCGGGAACGATCTTGCGCAGCAAGGGATCCGGCAGGCCACGGCGGCCCCACTCGCGCGGGTAGCCGACCGACACCTCTTCGAACCGCACCCCGTCGTACCAGGTGGTGCGGGGAATGTGCAGGTGTCCGTACACGCTGCACATCGCGTTGTACCGCAGATGCCAGTCGTCGGTGAGTTCACTGCCGCACCACAGGGCGAACTCGGGGTACATCAATGCGTCGGTGGGCTCTCGTCGCAGCGGCCAGTGGTTGATCAGCACTGTGCGCTCGGCGGGATCGAGTCGGTCGAGTCGGCGGCGGGTCTGGTCGATGCGGGCCCGACTCCAGGCGTCGCGCGTCTGAAATGGCTCGGAGGACAACAGGAACTCGTCCGTGGCCACGACGTTGTTCTCCCGGGCCACAGCCAGGGCCTGCAACTTGTTGACGGTTCCCTTGGGTCGAAAGGTGTAGTCGTACAACAGGAACATCGGCACCACGCGAACCGGCGCGGTCCCGTTACGCGGGTCGAACAGCGGGTAGATGTCCTCGGGCGTGACCACGCCCAGATCGCGGCACATCTGCACCAGGTAGTCGTAGCGGGCGACGCCGAAGATCTGCATGGGATCTTTGGCCGTGGTGTAGAGCTCGTGGTTGCCCGGGGTCCAGATCACGGTCTCGAACCGCGCTTTGAGGCGGCGCAGGGTGTCGGAGATGTCGTCGGTACGTTCGCTGACGTCACCGGCGACGATCAGCCAGTCGCCGTCGTCCTCGGGCCGGATCCGGTCGATGATCGATTCGTTCCCGCGGTGCGCGACATGCAGGTCACTGATCGCCCACAGTGTCGCCATGTCGCGTCCTTTCGCCGATGTTCACAGATCTGCCCGTCTCGTCTTCCGCCCCGTCACGCGAGGGTAGTCGAAGGTTCGGGTGGACCCGGTTCAGGGCGCTGGGGTCGCCCGGATGCCACCTCGGTCCAACGGCCACCGCGCACTCGCCATGCACCGGTGATCAGCCGCAGCACCATGAACACGACTAGGCCGGTCCAGATACCGGCCAGACCCCAATCGAACGCCAGGGACAACCAGATGAGCGGCAATAATCCGATGATTGCCGACAGCAGTGTCGAGGTGCGGAGGAAGGCCGCGTCTGCGCTTCCGAGGAGGATGCCGTCGAGGGCGAAAACGATTCCCGCGATCGGGAGCATCGCGACGAAGAACCACCACGGCGTCGACAGTTCGTCCAGTACCGCGGCGTCGGAGGTGAACACTCGCGGGAAGACGGCGTTGCCCGCGGCGAACATCGCGGCCAAAAGGACCGACACACCCAACGACCAGGCGATCACGCGGCGGGCGACTCTCCATGCTGCCGGGACCGCACCGGCCCCGAGGGCGGCACCGACCAGAGCCTGGGCCGCTATGGCAAACGAGTCGAGGACGAGGGCGACAAAGTTCCAGAGCTGCAGGACGAGCTGGTGGGACGCGACCGCTGCGACGCCGAACCGGCTCGCCACTGCGGCTGCGGACAGGAAACACACCTGAAAGGCGAGACTGCGCATGATGAGGTCGCGACCAAGGGTCAGCTGCGCTGCGATGACCGTCCATTGAGGACGCCTGGACACCGTCGACAGATCACCGGGTCCGGCGCCCTCCGGCGTCCGGCGGGTGACCGCACTGAACTCGCGGAGTACGCGGATCGCGAACAGGAGCCCGGCCAGACTCTGGCCGATGACGTTGGCGATTGCGCTGCCCACAAGCCCCAGGTGCGGCGCACCGAGCAGTCCGTGCACCAGAATCGGGCACAGAATTGCCGAAAGACCCAGTCCGGCAACCACGTACAGAATGGGACGTCGGGTGTCCTGCACGCCGCGCATCCAGCCGTTACCGGCCATCGACAGCAGGATCAACGGCACCCCACAGACCGCGATGCGCAGCCAGTCGACCGCCTCGGTGGCCACGTCACCGCCGCCGGTGAGCACGTCGAGGATCCAGGGGGCGGCCACTTGCATGACCGCCACGATGATCGCACCCACTGCCAGCGCGATCCACGTGGCCTGCAACCCCTCGCCCACCGCTCCGGCTCGATCGCCTGCGCCGAACTTCTGCGCAGCCCGAGCCGTCGTGCCGTACGACAGGAACGTGAGCTGGGTACTGACAACAGACAAGACGAGCACTCCGACACCGAGCGCTGCGAGGTCGAGACCGCCGAGCCTGCCGACAACGGCCAGATCGAGCATCAGGTACAGCGGCTCGGCCACGAGAACAACCAGGGCCGAGGCCGACAACCGCAGGATTCGGCTGTTGGTGGGAGTGAACTCCCCGACGCTCGCTTCGGTCACACCGAGCGCAACAACTGCCCGACGACCTCCGTGGCCGTTCCGGTGGCGCCGTATCCCGCAGCGAGCCGATGACCACCGCCGCCGTGTATCCGAGCCAGCGGGACGAGGTCGACGTCCGATTTGGCGCGCATCGACACCGTCCACTGACCCGGCGAGGCCTCCTTGAACACAACCGCGACCTCGGCTTCGGAGGTGGTGCGCACGATGTCCACCACGCTCTCGCTCTCTTCCCAGCCGAGCGCTGCCGTGGACTCGTGATCGACCACGGCGTACACCAGACCGCGTCCGGCAAACGCGTGGGGAACCAGCTCCGCCGAGTCGAGGGCGGCGGCAACCATCGCCAGCCAGGCGAACCGGTGGGTGTCGAGAAGTCGCCGAGTCCACCTCCGGCCGTCCACACCCAGTTCGAGCAACCGAGCGGCGATCCTGTGTGATCGGGGGCTCGCCCACTTGAATGATCCGGTGTCGGTGACCACGCCGGCATAGAGACAGGTGGCGACCTCGACGTCGAGCGGCACCTCGAGCGCATCGATGATCTCGAGAACGAGTTCGGCCGTGCAGTCCGCGGTGGGATCAACGAAGTTGATGGTGCCGAAGCCGTCGTTGGACGCGTGGTGGTCGATGACCACCGATGACTGCGCCGCCTCCACGACGGCGGCCAGCGATTCCAGACGATGGATGCTGGCGCAGTCGACTGTCACCACAACGGGGTGGCCGACGACCTCGCTCGGCTCGACAAGCGTGTCGGCACCGGGCAATTCGGCCAGCGCCGCAGGTAGCGTCGTCGAATCGGGGAAGCTCACCTCCACCACGGCGCCTCGGCGCCGCAGTGCCCCGGCTATGGCAAGGCCGCTACCGATGGTGTCGGCGTCAGGCCGCGTATGACAGAGGACGGTGACGTGCTCGGCAGCTGCCAGCACGTCGACGATCGACCGTAGTGCGGAGGTGGCCGCCGTTTCGGTGGTGTTCACCTTTCGTCAGCACCCGCAGTACCCGCACCTTCGTCGCCGGGATCGCCATCGGCACGGGCTGGTTCCTTGTAGGGGTCCGGGTCGCCGGCCGGGGCGGCATCGCGGGCCAGACGGGCGACTTCCTCGTCCTGCTGGCGGGCGCGCTCGAGTAGTTCTTCGAGATCACGTGCGGTGTCGGGCACCTTGTCCAACACAAAGCTCAGTGTCGGGGTGAAGCGGACACCGGTTCCGGCTCCGACCTTCGACCGCAGGATGCCGGTCGCCTTGGCCAGACCCGCGGCGGCTGCCGCGTAATCGGGTTCTTCGTCGAGCGACGGACCCATCACCGTGTAGAAAACCGTTGCATCGTGTAGATCACCGGTCACCTTCGCGTCCGTGACGGTGACGTAGGCCAGGCGGGGATCCTTGATTTCCTTGGCGATGGCCGTGGCGACAATCGATGAGATCCGCTTCGCCAACCGCTGTGCCCGTGCGGGGTCTGCCATGGGACCTCACTCCTTCTGTTCTCAGACCGGCCCGTGAGCCGAATTCTTCTCGAGTAATTGTGCTGCAGTGAGCTCAGTCGTCGTCGCTGCTGCGAATTCTGCGCCGGACGGACAACACTTCGACCTCAGGCCGTTGCATGACCAGATCTTCACTGGCATCGAGTATTTCACCGATGTGCCGCGAATCGGTGGCGACTGCCGCGACCCCGATCCGCGCTCTGCGGTGCAGATCGTGGTCGTCGACCTCGGCGACCGAAACCCGCAGACGCGCCAGTGATGCGACGATGGGCCGCACCACTGAGCGCTTCTGCTTCAGGGACCGGACGTCTCCGAGCAGTAGGTCGATCTCCAGGGAGCCGACAAACATGACGTCCTGGTCCGGGATTACTCCCGGGCCTTCTCCCGCAACTCGTAGGTCTCGATGACGTCGGCGACCTTGATGTCCGTCGCCGACGTCATTCGCGTGCCTTCTCCCGCAACTCGTACGTTTCGATGACGTCGTCGACCTTGATGTCCGTCGCCGACGTCATTCGCGTGCCTTCTCCCGCAACTCGTACGTTTCGATGACGTCGTCGACCTTGATGTCGTTGTACGTGATCGTGAGACCGCATTCGTAGCCGTCGCGGACCTCGGTGACATCGTCCTTCTCGCGCTTGAGTGAGGAGATGGTGAGGTTCTCGGCGATCACGACGTTGTCGCGCAACAGACGGGCCTTGGCGTTCCGGCGCATGATGCCCGATGTGACCAGACAACCCGCGATGTTGCCGACCTTCGACGAACGGAAGATCGCACGGATGTCGGCCCGACCCAGTTCGACCTCTTCGTAGATCGGCTTGAGCATGCCCTTGAGCGCGCTCTGGATCTCGTCGATGGCCTGGTAGATCACCGAGTAGTACCGGATGTCGACACCCTCGCGGTTCGCGAGTTCGGTTGCCTTGCCCTCGGCACGGACGTTGAACCCGATGATGATCGCGTTCGATGCCGACGCCAGGTTCACGTTGGTCTCGGTGACGCCACCGACACCGCGGTCGATGACCCGCAACTGCACCTCGTCGTCGATCTCGATACCGAGCAGCGCTTCTTCGAGCGCTTCCACGGTTCCCGAGTTGTCGCCCTTGAGGATCAGGTTCAGCTGCGAAGTCTCCTTCAGAGCCGAATCGAGATCTTCGAGGCTGATCCGCTTGCGGCTGCGTGCGGCCAGCGCATTGCGCTTGCGCGCATTGCGGCGATCGGCGATCTGGCGGGCGATGCGGTCCTCGTCGACGACCAGCAGGTTGTCGCCTGCACCGGGCACCGAGGTGAAACCGATGACCTGGACCGGGCGCGACGGCAGCGCCGCCGTGACATCGGCGCCGTGCTCGTCGACCATCCGTCGGACACGTCCGTAGGCGTCTCCGGCGACGATCGAGTCGCCGACCTTGAGCGTTCCGCGCTGCACGAGCACGGTTGCCACCGGGCCGCGGCCACGGTCGAGGTGGGCCTCGATGGCCACACCCTGCGCGTCCATGTCCGGGTTCGCCCGCAGGTCGAGTGAGGCATCCGCGGTCAACAGAACCGCTTCGAGCAGCGCGTCGATGTTGGTGCCCTGCTTGGCGGAGATGTCGACGAACATGGTGTCGCCGCCGAAGTCCTCGGCGACCAGACCGTATTCGGTGAGCTGAGCGCGGATCTTCTGCGGATCAGCACCTTCCTTGTCGATCTTGTTGACCGCCACGACGATCGGCACGTCGGCCGCCTGTGCGTGGTTGATCGCCTCGACCGTCTGCGGCATGACACCGTCGTCGGCCGCGACCACGAGGATCGCGATGTCGGTGGCCTTGGCACCACGGGCACGCATGGCGGTGAACGCCTCGTGACCCGGGGTGTCGATGAAGGTGACCAGACGTTCGTTGCCGTCCAGTTCGGTGAGGACCTGGTAGGCACCGATGTGCTGGGTGATGCCGCCGGCCTCGCCTTCGCGGACCTTCTCGTTTCGGATCGTGTCGAGCAGTCGCGTCTTACCGTGGTCGACGTGACCCATGACGGTCACCACCGGCGGACGTTGCTCGAGATCTTCCTCGCCACCGGCATCTTCGCCGTAGGTGAGGTCGAAGGAGTCGAGCAGCTCGCGATCTTCGTCTTCAGGACTGACGACCTGCACGACGTAGTTCATCTCGCCGCCGAGCAGCTCGAGCGTCTCGTCGTTCACCGATTCGGTGGCCGTGACCATCTCACCGAGATTGAAGAGCGCCTGCACCAGTGCTGCCGGGTTCGCGTCGATCTTGTCGGCGAAGTCGGACAGCGATGCACCGCGCGCAAGGCGAATGGTCTCGCCGTTGCCACGTGGCAACCGCACGCCGCCGACTGCGGGAGCCTGCATGCTCTCGTACTCGGCGCGTTTCGCCCGCTTCGACTTGCGACCACGACGGACTGCACCGCCGGGGCGACCGAAGGCACCGGCTGCGCCGCCACCACGTCCACGACCGCCGCCACCCGGGCGTCCGCGGAACCCACCGGGAGGACCACCGGGAGCACCTGTCGGGGCTCCGCCGCCACCGCCGCCGGGACCGCCGCGGTATCCACCGCCGCCGCCACCGGGACCGCCGCGCGCACCACCGGCGCCACCGGGTCCGCCACGTGCGCCACCGGGACCGCCGCGCGCACCACCGGGTCCGCCCGGACCGCCTGGGCGGGCCGAACGAGCCGGCATGGCACCGGGATTGGGACGGGGAGGCATGCTGCCGGGGCTGGGACGGGGACCGCCCTGACCCGGTGCCGGGCGTCCGCCGGTCGCGCCGCCGGGTGCGGGGCGCTGGCCGCCGCCGGGGCGGGGACCGCCCGCGCCGGGTGCCGGACGTGGTGCCGGACGCTCGACCGGAGCGGCCGTCGAATAAGGGTTGTTACCGACCCGCGGCGCACGCGGACCGGGCTTGGGGCCCGGAGCGGCCGGACGTGCGGCCGGAGCCGGACGGGAAGGAGCCGCAGGCGGGGTCGCGGAGGCTGCCGATTCTGCGGGAGCCTGAGGAGCCGCCGGAGCCGGACGCTGGGGAGCGGGCCGGTTCTGCGGGGCCGGAGTTGCTGCCGGGGGCGCCGGGGGTGCTGCCGGTGTCGCCTTGGCTGCGGGAGCCGCCGGGCGCGGGGCGCCGGGCTTTGCGCCGGTCGACGGCGCGGCCGGAGCCGAACCGCTGGGTGGCGGTGCCGAAGGAGCCGAGGTGCGCGCGGCACCCGGCTTGGCTGCTGATGGTTTTGCTGCCGGGGCGCTGCCTCCGGCGTTTGATGATGGTGCTCCACCGTTGGCGGCGGGAGCGTCCTTCCCGGGGAAGGACTGGCGAAGTCGCCGGGCCACCGGGGCCTCTACGGTCGACGACGCTGATTTGACGAACTCGCCTTGTTCGCTGAGTCGGGCGAGTACTTCTTTACTCGTCACGCCCAGTTCTTTGGCCAATTCGTGCACGCGGGCCTTGCCTGCCACTGCTCTCCTCACTTGGAGGTCGAGCGGCATTGCCCGCTACGACCTCGGTCTACGTCCGAAACGTGCTCATCGCAAGAACTTCACGGTGTGCTCATGTCTTCTGCTACCTGTCCTTAGTGGCCGACTGCTGCCGGCCTCTCTGTGTGGCTACCGACTCGATCTCTCGGGTCAGTAGATCGACGTCGACGGTCAACCCGCCGAGCCGAAATGCCCTTGCGAAGGCTCTGCGCTGCACCGCCGTGACCAGACATGCCGGTTCGGGATGCAGCCAGGCTCCTCGCCCTGGCATGGTCTTTCGATGGTCGATCACAACAGCCGGGAGACCGTCGTCAGTGCAGACGACCAGCCGAATGAGTTCGGTGGCCGGGCGACACTGTCGACATCCGACGCAGGTACGCATCGGAGTTTTCTCGCGGTGGGGCGAAGGATCACTGTGGACCACCGCAAAGTCTACCGTCCTGGGCGCTGCAGATGCCAATGCCACCCTTTCCGGCGAGTTTTCGGTCAGCTCGCACCCGCCGCCGACTCGACATGGTCGGGATCGGGCTGGGCGTCACTACGGATGTCGATACGCCACCCGGTGAGCCTCGCCGCGAGCCGGGCATTCTGCCCTTCCTTGCCGATGGCCAGCGACAACTGGTAGTCGGGAACCACGACCCGCGCCGCCTTGGCAGCCAGATCGACCACCGTGACCGAGATGACCTTCGACGGCGAGAGCGCGTTACCGACGAACACCGCGGGATCGGTGTCGTAGTCGATGATGTCGATCTTCTCTCCGGCCAGTTCACTCATCACGTTGCGGACCCGCTGCCCCATCGGCCCGATGCAGGCGCCCTTGGCGTTGAGCCCGGCGACCCCGGTGTGCACTGCGATCTTCGATCGATGCCCGGCCTCGCGGGCCACGGCGACGATCTCCACCGACCCGTCTTCGATCTCCGGGACCTCGAGCGAGAAGAGTTTGCGGACCAGGTTCGGATGGGTTCGCGACAGCGTGATCTGGAGTCCACGCGCTCCGCGGGTGACGCCCACCACGTAGCACTTAATCCGCTCGCCGTGCACGTACTTCTCTCCCGGCACCTGTTCCGCCGGCGGCAGCACACCTTCTTGTCCCGTTGCCTCGCTGCCGATCCGCACGACCACCATGCCGCGTGCGTTCGCCCGGGCGTCCTGCTGGACCACGCCGCCGACGATCTCGCCCTCGTGGGTGGAGAACTCGCCGAAGTTCTTGTCGTGCTCGGCATCTCGGAGACGCTGCAGGATGACCTGCCGTGCGGTGGTCGCCGCGATCCGCCCGAATCCCTCTGGTGTGTCGTCCCATTCGGAGATGACGTTGCCGTCCTCGTCACGTTCCTGCGCCATCACCCGCACCTGACCCGACTTGCGGTCCACGTCGATGTACGCGTGGGGCGCGAATCCGTCGGTGTGGCGGTACGCGGTCAGCAGAGCCGACTGGATGGTCTCGATGACGGTGTCGATCGAGATGCCCTTCTCGGCCTCGATCATTCTCAACGCTGCGATATCGATATTCATTTGTTCCCTTTCCGTCTTGCCTCGATCTGTTCGGGATCGAGGCCGCACTTCTCTAGTTCCGCAGGGGACGGTTCACCGAAGTCCACCTGTACGAACGCCTTGCGTACCGCCGCCAGCTCGATCTCCCGGGTGGTCAGTCCCCGGCCGGACTTGATGACCACCGACACGCTGTTCTCGTCATCGGCCAGTCGCCCCACCCGCCCGGCGACCCGCTCGGGTGGCTCGCCGACGAGGTCGACGACAACTTTGCGGCCGGCGGCGCGTCGCCAATGACGCGCTGCCGTGAGCGGGCGGTCCACGCCCGGTGAAGTCACTTCCAACACATAGGTGTCGAATGCGGCAACCGGGTCGGCCGATGTCCTGTCGCCGACGGAGTCGCCGGATTCGACCGGAGCGTCGAGCACTTCGGAGATGGATCTGCTCAGGGCGGCCAGTTCGTCGAGTGTGGCGCCACCATCGCGGTCGACGACCACCTTGACCACGTTCTCCGCACCGGAGGCGGACACCGTCAGTTCCTCGACGTCGTAGCCGTTCTGAGCGGCGATCGGCTCGAGCAGTGCGCTGATCCGGTCCTGGTCGATTGCCCCGGGCATCGGCGTCTCCTCCATGTGCAGTTGTCGGTTTCCAGCATGTCGAGCGGTCGATGGTCGACCGCATGCCTCGCATCGGCGATGCGGCGTGTGGCCATCAGCTTAACGCCCCGCGGACACCGTTTCGCCCACCTGCTCGGTCGGCAGGGCACGCGACCCACCGCGAACCGGCAGAGTCTTCCCTTGCCGAGCGCGACTGGCACTATGTGAACCTGTGACGGTCAGTGACGTACGAAACTCGATGGACCTGGTGAGGTCCGTGGAAACCTCGGACTCCACCAGCTGGAGTCCTACGCGACGGATTTTCCTGCGATCGACGCTTGTGTTGTCGGCGGGTGCGGCCGCGGTCGCGACGGTGGCTGCGTGCGGTGACAGCGCGGAGGTCACCGCGAAACAAAAGCTCGCCGACCAACTACTCCCCCAGGTAGCCTCGGCGAACGCCGATGCAACTGCCGCGACGGCAGCGGTGGCGACCAATCCCGACCGGGCGGCCGCACTGACGGTGATCGCTCAGGAGCGCAGCACGCATGCACGGGCGCTGACCGACGAGATCACCCGTCTCGACAGCGGACGCGCGGCCAGCGCATCGAGTTCCGCGGCGCCGAGTCCGAGTCCACCGGCCCCACCGACGATCGATCAGTTGCGTGTACAGCTCACCGCCTCCGCCCGGTCGGCCGGTGACCTGGCGGTGCAGACCCAGGGGTATGTCGCCGGGCTCCTCGGGTCGATCAGCGCCGGCACCACAACGGCTGTGGCGGTGCAACTGTCGTGACCGTGACCACCGACGCCCTCGCTGCGACCCTTGATGCGGAGAACGCGACTATCTTCACCTACGGGGTGGTCGCGGCGTACGCGGCCACGGCCCGCGCACAGACCATCGCCGAGTTCACCGCCGAACATCGATCACGTCGAGAAGAGTTGACCGCGGCTCTCACCACCGCCGCGGCCGAGGTGCCGGAGGCAGCACCCGGCTACGATCTACCGCAGCCGATCACCGACCCGGTTTCTGCCCTCACCGTCGCGCTGTCCACCGAAGAGGACTGCACGATCGCTTACCGGGCCCTGCTGGAACGCGCCGAGGACGCCGCCGCACGCGGCCTGGCGCTGGGCGGATTGACCGACAGCGCCCGTCGGGCGGCGACATGGCGTCTGGCGCTGCGGATCTCGCCGTCGACCGTCGCGTTGCCCGGCAGCACGATCTGAGTCAGCGGCCCGCAAGCAACGTCTCGACCGCCACGTCGGAAGCGACCTCGGTGGCCTCTCCGGTGAAGCGATCCCGGATCTCCACCGTGCCGTTCGCCCAACCTCGGCCGACCACCACCACCACGGGCATGCCCAGCAGTTCGGCGTCCTTGAACTTCACTCCGGGTGAGGCCTTTCGGTCGTCGATCAACACGGACATACCGGCTGCGTCGAGGTCGGCGGCCAGGCTCTGCGCCCCGGCCCACGCCTGCTCGTCCTTGTTCGCGATCACGAGGTGGATGTCGAAGGGCGCCACGGACTTCGGCCACCGTAGACCCTTCTCGTCGTGGTGTTGCTCGGCGATCACGGCGACCATCCGGGACACGCCGACCCCGTAGGAACCCTGGATGAGCCGGACGGGCTTGCCGTTCTCGCCGAGGACGTCCACATCGAATGCGTCGGTGTACTTGGTACCCAGCTGGAAGATGTGGCCGATCTCGATCCCCCGGGCGGTCACCAGCGTGCCAAGGCCATCGGGCGACGGATCCCCGTCGCGCACCTCGGCGGCTTCGATCGTGCCATCGGGCACGAAGTCCCGCCCGACCACCAGGTCCACCACATGCTTGCCCGGCTCGTTCGCGCCGGTGATCCACGCGGTGCCGTCGACGATCCTGGGGTCGACCAGGTAGCGCACACCGTTGTCCTGCAAGGCCTTCGGGCCGATGTAACCGCGGACCAGAAACGGGTTGGCCGCAAAGTCGGCGTCTGTGATGAGTTCGGGCACAGCAGGTTCCACAGCTGCTTCGAGCCGCTTCATGTCGACTTCGCGATCCCCCGGCACACCCACCGCGAGCAATTCGGTCGTGCCGTCGGGTCGGCGCAGCTTCACGACCACGTTCTTGAGCGTGTCCGCCGCAGTGAAGCCGCGATCAGGGAAGGTCTCCCGGGCCCACGCCACGAGTGTGTCGATGGTGGGGGTGTTGCCGGTGTCGTGCACGGTCGCCTCGGGCAGGCCCTCGATGGCGCGCGCCGGCGGTGCCGGGGTGATGACCGCCTCGACGTTGGCCGCATACCCGGATTCGGGGCTGCGGACATAGGTGTCCTCGCCCACCTCGCTCTCGGCGAGGAACTCCTCGGACGCGCTGCCCCCCATCGCGCCCGAGGTGGCGGCCACGATGACGTACTTGACCTGGAGCCTGCGGAAGATCGCCTGATACGCCTCTCGGTGGGCGTCGTAGGACGCCTTCGATCCGTCGGTGTCCAGGTCGAAGGAATACGAGTCCTTCATGATGAACTCGCGGCCGCGCAGGATGCCCGCACGCGGGCGTTCCTCGTCGCGATACTTGGTCTGGATCTGGTACAGCGTGACCGGGAGGTCTTTGTAGGACGAGTACTCCCCCTTCACCAGCTGCGCGAACAGCTCCTCGTGTGTCGGTCCGAGCAGCATGTCGGCGCCCTTACGATCCTTGAGCCGGAAGAGGGCATCGCCGTATTCGGTCCAGCGGCCGGTGACCTCATACGGGTCGCGCGGGAGCAGCGCGGGCAGAGAGATCTCCTGGCCTCCGATGTTGTCCATCTCTTCGCGCACCACGGTCTCCACCTTGCGCAACACCTTCAGGCCCAGGGGCAGCCAGCTGTACACGCCTGGGGCGACCCGACGGACGTAACCGCCGCGGACCAGCAGCCGGTGGCTGGGTACCTCGGCGTCGGCTGGGTCGTCGCGCAGCGTGCGCAGGAACAGGGTCGACATGCGTGTGATCACGGTGTCACCTTAACGGGGTCTGGACGCCTTCCCGGCGGTGCCCGGTCACGGCTGAGCCGTCGGCGATACGGTGTTGCACTGTGCTGATCGTCTTACCCCCTCGGAGACCAAGGCCGGAGGCGGCCGCGGCGCTCCACTGGACCTGGACGCGTTGTCGTTGCCCACCCTGACGCCCATCCGCCGCAAGCTGGCCGAGGCCATCGTGTCCCTCGCCGACGACCACGACGCGAGCCGGAAGGCTCTGGGCCTGGGGGCGTCGGCAACGCCCGAGATCGAGCGGAACGCCCAGCTGTGGACGAGTCCGACACGACCGGCGATCGAGCGTTACACCGGTGTGTTGTTCGACGCACTCGACTACCCGTCGCTGACCCGGGCAGGCAAGAACAAGGCAATCGACCGTCTGGCTGTCGGCTCGGCACTGTTCGGCGTCGCGCGCGCGGGCGACCTGATCCCGGCGTACCGACTGTCCGCGGGGTCGAAGATTCCCGGGTTCAGAACGCTGGCAGCCGAATGGAAACCCGCGCTCCCCGAGGCACTGGCAGCTCTGGGCGAGGACGTGGTCATCGACCTGCGGTCGGGTGGTTACCAGCAACTGGGTCCGGTCCCCGACGCCATCACGGTGACCGTGCTGACCGAGGGCACTGACGGCACACGCACCGTGGTCAGCCACTTCAACAAACACCACAAGGGTGTGGTGGCCCGCTCGCTGATCCGGTCTCGCAAACAGGTACGCGACATCAACTCGCTGGCCGCAATCGTCGCCGACGGGGGTCAGCGAGCCGAGGTGGCCTCTGAACGGGAGCTGATCGTCTTCACCGACTGAGCGGTGGGCACAGGGTCAGGCAGTCAGTTCGTTGGGGTCGATGTCGGTGTGAGCGGCCTCCTGAGCCGCTTGCCCCTCTGCGACGTCCTCGGGGGTGAAACGCATGAACATCACCACCACACCGGCAAGGACGGCGATCGCGGCGCAACAGACGAACGCCAGGCCATAACCGCTTGCGAGCGCATCGAGCTGGCCTGCGTCCATCTCTTCCACCGGCCCGGTCACCCCGCCCTCGGACAATGTCCGCGAGGTCACCATCGCCCCGACCGCAACCAGGGCAATCGCTCCACCGAGGTTCTGGGCCACCTGCGCGAGCGCGGTCAGCGGTCCGATCTCGGTGGGCCCGACTCCGGCGACCACAGACAGCGTCAGCGGGATCACCGCCATGCCCACGCCGGCGCCGATCACGACCACCGGAATGAAGATGTGCGGCATGTAGGCGGGAGCATCGCGGGCGATCGCGGCAGCGTAGGCGCAACCCGCGACCACCACCGAACCGCCGGCGATCACCAACCATCGCGGCTGAAAACGCAATGCCAGTTTGGATGCGACGGCCGCCGCGATCCCGAGACCGAACGCGAACGGAACCACGGCCATGCCGCTCTGGATCGGTGAGTACTTGAGAATGCCCTGCAGGTACAGCGAGATGAAGACCGCCATGCACATGATGATGGCGCCCGCCAGCAGGATCGCGACCAGCGCTGCGACGCGGCTGTGGTTGGCGAACAGACTGAACGGGAGGATGGGGTTGTCGGCATGGCGCTCGACCATCACAAAAGCGATCAGCGCACAGATCCCCACGATGAGCGGGACCACGACGATCGGACGTAACCAGCCCCCGGGTCCTTCGTTCACCGCCAGCACCACTAGGGAACAGCCGGCGGTGCCGAGTACGGCACCCCGGACGTCGAGCGGCAGTCGCTCACCCTGTGACTCCTTGAGGACAAAGATGGCGCCGATCGCGACCAGCAGACCGATCGGGACGTTGATCAGGAACACCAGTCGCCAGGACAGTTCGGTGAGCACGCCTCCAGCGATCAGACCTGCAACCGAACCGATCCCGGTCATCGCGGCGTAGACCGCAAATGCCTGGTTGCGGGGCTTGCCCGGCGCGAATGTGGTTGCCACCAGGGCCATTGCGGTGGGCGCGGCCACCGCCGCCGAAGCGCCTTGCAGCCCGCGCCCGATGATCAGGCTGAGCGGATCCCAGGCGAGTCCACAGAGCAGAGAGGTGACGGTGAAGGCCGCCACACCCCCGACGAACATCCTCTTGCGTCCGAAGGTGTCGCCGAGCCTTCCGCCGAGCAGCATCAGACCGCCGAACGCAAGCACGTACGCGGTGATGATCCACGCTCCGGCGCTGTCGGAGAGCTCCAACGCTGTCTGTATGCGGGGCAGAGCCAGGGCGGCCACCGTGCCGTCGAGCACCACGAGCAGCTGCATACCGCCCAGCACGACGATCTGCGGACCCCACACGCGGGTCTGTCCGACGTCAGCAGACATGCGTGTCGATGAGGTCATGGGCATCGACGGTACCGCCGCCTGGTCGCCATTTCACAATCAAGCTTGTCACGGTCCGGTCGCGGGAGTCCCGGTGCTGCCGGTTTCCGCGTCGAACCCGGCGACCGGACCGATCACCACGATCGCGGGCGGGCGAACGTTCTGCGAGCGTGCGTCCGCGGCCGCCGCAGCAAGCGTCGAGCGCACGACCCGCTGGCTGCTGAGTGTGGCGTTCTCGATGATCGCGACGGGCGTCGCCTCATCCCGGCCACCTTTCAGCAGCGCCGCGGTGAACACGTCGAGTCGCTCGACGGCCATCATCAGCACGATGGTGCCGCGCATCTTCGCCAGCGCAGGCCATTCGACGAGGGAGTCGGGATGATCGGGCGGGATGTGCCCGGAGACCACCACCACCTCGTGGGTCATCCCCCGGTGCGTCACCGGGATGCCGGCGGCCGACGGACCGGCGATGGCGCTGGTGATCCCGGGGACCACCGTCACCGGCACACCCGCGGCCACACATGCCGCGAGTTCTTCGAATCCCCGGCCGTAGACGTACGGATCCCCGCCCTTGAAGCGGACCACGAACTTGCCCGCCTTGGCGCGGTCGATGAGGACCTCGTTGATCGACTCCTGCTTCATCGCCCGTCCATAGGGGACCTTCGCGGCATCGATGATCTCCACGTGCGGGCCCAGCTCGGCGAGCAGCGCCGGCGGCGCGAGGCGATCGGCGACGACCACATCGGCAGCGGCGAGCAACCGCCGACCACGCACCGTGATCAGATCCGGGTCACCCGGACCACCTCCGACGAGCGCGACGCCGGGTGGCTGTGAACCGTGCGCAGCAGCCTCCAGACCGGCAGCGCCCAACTCGCCGCCGCCCAGCGCCTGACCGATCGCGGTCCGGACCGCGGCAGACCGTCGATGGTCTCCACCGGCCAGCACACCGATGCTCAGGTGGTCGTGCCGCAACGATGCAGGGGTCACGGCGGTACCGTGCCGCGCATCGTCGGCGCGAACACAGAAGATGCGCCGTGATTCGGCCTCGGCCACCACCGCGGCGTTGACCTCGGGATCGTCGGTGCACGCGAGCGCGTACCAGGCATCTGCGAGATCGCCGTCGCGGTATTCCCTCAGCGACAACGTGATGCCCGGGAACGATTCGACGGTCGGGGTCGCCTCGGGGGCGATGACGTGGATGTCCGCACCGCTGTGGGCGAGGGTGCCCAATCGTCTCTGCACCACCGAACCCGCACCGATGATCACCACCCGACGTCCGGACAAACTGAGCCCCACCAGGTAGTGATCGGCCTGCTGGCCTTCGAGTTCCTTGTCCGACATGCGATAAACCGTACCCAGCGCACTTCGTGTGCACGGTCGGCACCTAGGGCGTCGGGCTCGTCAGTACTGCGAAACGCTGTCGAACGCGGTTCTCGCCGCCCGCACCAGGCGCGCGACGACCTCCGGCCGGCCTGCCGGATGAGTGTGCAGATACGACGCGTGCACATTGCCCTGTACCCAACCCTCGATGTGGGCCACCCCATCGCGCCGCCACCCCCAGGCGCTCGGCTTGGAGCCGTCGAGAGCCGTGATCGTGGTGCGGTGGAACTCGTGCCCCCGCATCCGGGAACCGGCATCGAACAGCACCGAATCCGTCAGGGCGACGGCGTCCCGGTAGCCGAGTGTCAGTGTCTTACCGAAGGTTCCGCGCAACGGGAGCACTCCGGCCATCACATGATCATCGAGGCTTTGGGCCAGGTACAGCAGTCCCGCGCATTCGGCGTGGATGGGAATGCCGGAATGTGCGACTGTGCGGAGCTGGGTCAGCAGCCGCCGGTTGGCGGCAAGCGCGGCGGCATGTTCCTCGGGGAATCCGCCACCGATGACCACACCGGAACACCCATCGGGTAACAGGTCGGTGAGGGGGTCGAACGGCACCACCGAGGCGCCGGCGGCGGTGAGGAGTTCGGAGTGTTCGGCGTACCCGAATGTGAAGGCCGCACCGGACGCCAGCGCGATGACCGGCCTGCTGTCGGCCGCCACAGATTCGTCGACCCCGACCTCCAGTTCCGGCGACCACATCGGGCCGACGGCACCCGCACCGATGTCGGCGGCGGCGACCAGGGCGGCCAGATCAACTGCGCCGCCGATCAGTTCGGTCATGGCGTCGATCGCGGCGACTGCTTCGGGCCCACGTTCGGCAGCGGGTATCAAGCCCAGGTGGCGCGAGGGCACGGCCATCTTCGCGTTGCGGGGAACGGCGCCGAACACCTCGAGCCCGGCGCGGGCACAGGCCTGGCGAAGCACGAATTCGTGACGGGGGGAACCCACCCGGTTGAGGATCACACCCCGGATGTCGATGCCGGGATCGAAGCTGACGAACCCGTGCAGGATCGCGGCGAGGCTCTGACTGTGTCCCGATGCGTCGATCACCAGCACCACCGGCGCACCGAGCAGAGACGCGACCTGAGCGGTGGATCCGGGCGCGATCGCCGGCATGTGGTCTTCGGTGATGCGGCCGTCGAACAACCCCATGACGCCTTCGACGACGGCGATGTCGCAGCCGGCGGATCCGGCTCGATACAGCGGACCGATGCGGTCCTCGCCGACGAGCACGGGGTCGAGATTGCGGCCCGGCCGGCCCGCCGCCAGTCCGTGGTAGCCGGGGTCGATGTAGTCGGGGCCGACCTTGAAGGGCGCCACCCGGTGCCCGGCCCGGGCCAGAGCTCCGATCAAACCCGTTGTGACAGTGGTCTTACCACTCCCGGATGCCGGAGCGGCGATGACGAGTGCCGGTGGAGCCGTCACCATTCGATCCCCTTCTGACCCTTGCGACCGGCATCCATCGGGTGTCGGGTCTTGACCATCTCCGTGACGAGGTCGGCGGCGTCGACCAGCGCGGCCGGAGCGCGACGACCGGTGATCACCACGTGCTGCTTGCCTTCCCGGGACCTCAGCACCTCGATGACGTCGTCGACGTCCACCCACCCCCAGTTGAGTGGATAGGTGAACTCGTCGAGGACATAGAACTCGTGGGTCCTCTCGAGGATGCGGCGCCGGATCTCGAGCCACCCCTGAGCAGCCTGCTCGGCGTGGTCTGATTCCTTGCCCGAGTGGCGGATCCACGACCAGCCCTCGCCCATCTTGTGCCACTGCACCGGACCACCCTGGCCTGTCTGGGCGTGGAGTTCACCGAGCGCGGTCAGTGCGGACTCTTCGCCGACTTTCCACTTGGCACTCTTGACGAACTGGAACACGCCGATGTCGAGGCCGGCATTCCAGGCACGCATGGCCATCCCGAATGCTGCCGTGGACTTGCCCTTGCCGTCACCGGTGTGAACAGCCAGCACCGGCAGGTTACGGCGCGCCCGGGTGGTCAGACCGTCGTCGGGGATGACCGATGGAACTCCCTGTGGCACAGCTCTTCCTCTCTCGGTGTGGTGGTCTGTGAGTGTCTCGGCGTCTACACATCCGTGCTCAAGCAGCCGCGCGGATGACGCCGGCGACACCACCGGCGGTGAGGTCGGCGAGTTGCACGCACTGACCACCGAGGCCGTGGGCGAGCGTTGCCGCAAGCCCGAGACGGATCATGCCTTGTTCACAGTCGATCACGATGGATGTGGTCCCGTCGCGACGGAGCCGGTCGGCCGCCGCGGCGGCCCTGGGCAAGGCGCCCGCACCGGCTGTCGCCCGGCCATCGGTCAGCACCACCACCAGTGGGCGTCGATGGGGCTCTTTGAATGCGTTCCGGCGGATCACCTCGCGGGCCGTGAGCAGGCCTTCGGCCAGTGGCGTTCGTCCGCCCGTGCGCAGACCGGTCAGCCTCCGTACCGCGGCGTCCACCGACCGGGTCGGTGGAACCGCGACCTCTGCGCCGTCACCACGCACCGTCACCACGGCGACACGATCACGTCGCTGGTACGAATCGCGCAGCATGGACACCACTGCGCCAGACACTGCGTCCAGGCGCTTTCGTGCCGCCATCGATCCCGACAGGTCGAGGACAAAGACCACCAAGTTGCCTTCTTTGCCGCGGCGCAGCGCACCCCGGACGTCTTGCGGTAGTACCTGCAATCGCGTGGTGCCCCGCTCGAGGTGGCCTTCCGCAGCGGCCAGAACCGTGCCGATCAGGTGCACGCCACTTCCGCCTTCGGTGACCGCTCGAACTGCCTGCCCCCGTAGGCTCAGCGATTGCGAACGTCGACCCGGCTCCCCGGCGCCAACACCCACAGCACTGATCGGCTTGACCTTGCCGGACGCGCGGGTCGGCGAGAATCCGCCACTCGGCGGCGTCGCTCCCCCACCCTTCGGGCCGTCCGGACCGGGGTCGTCGGGGTCAGGGTCGGTGCCCGCCGGATCGCCGGGAGGCGGTGACTCGGATTCTGGTCCGGGCGCTTGCTCTTCCGAGTTCTGACTGTCCGGCTCGTGTGACTGCTCGTCCGCCTTCTGCAGGGCGTCGTCGAGTTGGTCCTCGGTGAGACCGGGCTCATCAAAGGGGTCGCGGCGACGTCGGTGCGGCAACGCGAGTTCCACCGCACGCCGGACGTCGATGTCCTCGACAAGGTCGGATCCACGCCATGCGGCGTGCGCCCGGGCCGCACGGGCGACCACGAGATCACCGCGCAGACCGTCCACCTGGAGCTCCATGCAGATCGCCGCGATGCGCCGAAGTTGGGCCGGCGGCAGCCGTACCGATCCGAGCACCGAGCGTGCCCGCGCGATGGCCGCGGCGACCTCGGCGTCCTGGTCGGTGAACTGTGCCGCGAAACCTGCCGGGTCGTCTTCATACGCAAGTCGGCGTTCCATCACCTGGACGCGCGTCGCGACCTCCTGCGGTGCGGCGACATCCACCGCCAGACCGAATCGATCCAGCAGCTGCGGGCGGAGCTCACCCTCTTCTGGGTTCATCGTCCCCACGAGGACAAAACGGGCCGCTTGCGTGTGCGAGACGCCGTCACGCTCGATGACCACCCGGCCCGTCGCCGCTGCGTCCAGCAGCACGTCGACGAGGTGGTCGGCGAGCAGGTTGACCTCGTCGATGTAGAGCACTCCCCCATCGGCGTTCGCCAACAGCCCTGGCGTGAAAGCCTTTTCACCCTCGGACAGAATTTTCTGCAGGTCGAGTGAACCGACCACCCGATCCTCGGTGGCACCGATCGGCAATTCCACCACCGATGCCCCGGTGTCGTCGCGAGCAGGCAGCAGCGGACCGAGCGCCCTCACCACGGTGGTCTTGGCCGTGCCCTTTTCGCCCCGGATCAGCACGCCGCCGATCGACGGCGCGATGGCGGCGAGGATGAGCGCCAGCTTGAGCTGTTCTTGTCCGACAACAGCACTGAACGGAAAGGGGAGGTCCAGCCCGGCATTGCTGTCGTGCCCAGGGCCCCCGCCTGAGGCTGCCTCTCGGGAGAGCGGATCCTTCACACGGTCAGCGATGTCCGCCGCCACGAACCATCGGCACATGTGGGACACCGTCGAGCAGATGCTCCTCGCCGTCGACGACGAATCCGTGCTTGGCGTACATGTCGATGAGGTAGGTCTGCGCATGGATGCGGCAGAGATCCGAACCGACGTCTGCCAGAGCCGTCTGCAGCAGCCGGGTTGTGTGGCCCTGACCTCGGTGCGCGCGGTCGGTGCACAGGCGGCCGATCCGGTAGGACTTGCCGCCTTCGTGCTCTTCGAGCAGTCGCAAGGTGCTGATGATCTCACCGTCTTCTTCGAGCCACAGATGCCTCGTGTCCGGATCGAGGTCACGCCCGTCGAGGTCGAGATACGGGCACGACTGCTCGACGACGAACACCTCCACTCGCAGCTGCAGGATCTTGTAGAGGGTCGACATCTCGATGTCTTGGGCCCAACTGCGGTGCAGGCTCGCGGTGGCGGTCATATGCAAGTGCCTATCACACGGTGCTCGGTGTCGCCAGATGAGCGCCACGCTCATTCGGCGTCGTCTCGACCGTGTTCTGCAGTCCGAGAACCTTGGACGTGTGGTCCCAGATCTGCTCGAAGAGACGGGGGTTGTCGTTCAGTTTGTGGCCCAGCGAAGGGATCATGTCGGACAGCTGCGGCTGCCACGCCTCGTAGTGCTTCGGGAAGCAACGCTGCAAGACATCGAGCATCGCCGGGACGGCGGTGGAGGCACCGGGCGACGCGCCCAGCAAGCCTGCGATGCTGCCGTCCTCGGCCGCGATGACCGCGGTCCCGAACTCGAGCACACCGCCGCGACCCTGCTTGCGGATGACCTGCACTCGCTGGCCGGCGACGATGAGTTCCCAGTCTTCGCCCTGCGCCCTCGGCACGAACTCGGACAACGTCTCGACCCGATCCGCCGGTCCGGCGGCGAGCTCGCTGATCAGGTACTTCAGCAAGCCGAACTCCTTC
Source organism: Williamsia sp. DF01-3 (assembly GCF_023051145.1). Taxonomy (NCBI): domain Bacteria; kingdom Bacillati; phylum Actinomycetota; class Actinomycetes; order Mycobacteriales; family Nocardiaceae; genus Williamsia; species Williamsia sp. DF01-3. The sequence goes on along the minus strand of NZ_JALKFS010000005.1, from coordinate 2,780,203 downwards.
GGCGCGATCGACATCATCGGCAGGAGGTTGCCTGGTTTGATCGAGGCGGGCAGATCGGTGATCTTGCCCTCCTTGAGGAACTTGGGCGACCACCCGGCATACGGTCCGAAGAGCAGTCCTGCCTTGCCGTTGATCACGCGGGTGTCGAGGTGGGGCACCGACATCGGTGGCGCACCGACAGCTGCCTTGCCGTACACCTTCGCGCCGTGGTCGTCGATCAGATCGGGGTTGGTGCAGCGGAAGAAAGCGCCGCTCACGGGGAAGCCGCCGAATCCCTTGGCTTCCTTGATTCCCGACTTCTGCAGCAGATGCAGGGCGCCGCCGCCCGCACCGATGAAGACGAAACCTGCTTTGACCGTGCTGGTTTCCTTGGTCCGGAGGTTCTTGACCTTCAGGATCCAGGTGCCGTCGGATTGCTTCTTCAGGTTGGTGACCGCGTGCCCGAAGTTCACCGTGCCGGCGTGGCCGATGTAGCCGAGCAACTGCTGGGTGAGAGCGCCGAAGTCGACGTCGGTTCCGCCGTCGAACCAGTTGAGGGCTACCGGATCCGCGAAATCGCGACCTGCCGACATCAGCGGCAGACGCTTGGTGAACTCCACGGGGTCGGTGATGTACTCCATCCCCTTGAACAGGGTCTCGCCCGCCAGCTTGTCGTACCGCTTACGCAGGTAGTCGATGTTCGATTCACCGTGCACGAAGCTCACGTGCGGGATCGGGTTGATGAACTCCTCGGGGCGCCGCAGCACACCCGCTTCAACCGAGTTCGCCCAGAATTGGCGCGAGACCTGGAACTGCTCGTTGATGTGCAGTGCCTTGGTGATGTCGACGTCGCCGTCAGCTGTCTGCGGCGTGTAATTCAATTCACAGAGCGCGGAGTGCCCGGTACCGGCGTTGTTCCACGGATCGCTGCTCTCGGCGGCCGCCGCGTCGAGGCGCTCGAACACACTGATCGACCAGTCCGGCTGCAGCCGGTGGATCAACGCGCCCAGCGTGGCGCTCATGATTCCTGCGCCCACCAGCACGATGTCGGTTGTGATGACTCCGCCGTCGCGCGGGTTTGCTGACTCAGACACTCCGGCTCAACTTCCTGATTCGGCGAACTTTCGGATGTGTTCCATTGTCTCTCATGCGGGTGCGGTCATTGCAACGCGGTCGGCAGTTGCCTCGGGCACACTCCCCGTGGCCGCGCGCACATCTACAGTGAACGATTGTGGCCCCTTCCCGCTGGCAGCCCGATGTACTCGGCCCCGACTTCTCGGCATCGACCTTCGACCTCGGCATCGACCCCGACGGTGAAGGTGAGATAACCGCCACCCTCGTCCGCCACGAGCCGCCCGGTCCAGTGACCGGTGCGGTGCTGTACGTCCACGGCTTCACCGACTACTTCTTCCAACGACCGCTCGCCGAGTTCTTCGCTCAGCGCGGGTACGCCTTCTACGCGTTGGATCTGCGCAAGTGCGGACGTTCGCAGCGACCGGGGCAGACCCCTCATCACATCACCGACCTGGCCGCCTACGACTTCGAGCTCGACCTCGCCGTCGCGGAGATCAACGCCGGCACCGACGGGGCTCCGCTCCTGGTGGCCGCGCACTCCACCGGCGGCCTGATCACCGCGCTGTGGCTTGATCGGCTGCGAGCACTCGACAGGCCGCGGGAGCTTGATCCCCTGGTTTCGGCCCGCCCACGCGGGCTGGTGTTGAACTCGCCCTGGTTCGACCTGCAAGGCGCTCCGATCCTGCGCACGGCCGGGACCGCGCTGATCAACGGCGTCGCCCGGGTACGCCCCTTGGCCGCCATACCCCGTAACATCTCCGGCGCCTACGGCGAGAGTCTGCACCACAGCGTGCACGGCGAGTGGGAGTACGACCTCAATTACAAACCCCTACAGGGTTATCCGGTCACGTTCGGCTTCCTCAGCGCAGTACGCCAGGGACAGGCCAGATTGCACCACGGACTCGACATCGGCGTTCCCTCGCTGGTGCTGCACTCGACCGAGACGACCCTCAGCGGGCCCGGGGCCAACGGCAGTGTCGCAGACATCGACTCGGCAGACGGAGTCCTCGACGTGCGTCAGATCGCCAAGTGGTCGGGTTGCCTCGGTGGCCGGGTGAGCGTCGTCCCCGTCGAAGGAGCACGCCACGACGTCTTCCTGTCGCGCACCGGGGTGCGCGACACCGCCTACTCCGAACTCGACCACTGGCTTTCGAGCAACAACGACCGGATACGAGGTGTCATCCATGGCTGAATCGACAACGACCAGCGGCCATCCACACGTGCACGAGGTGGACCTGGCGATCATCGGTTCGGGAACCGGCAACTCGATCCCCGACGAGAGGTTCGCCGATCAGGAGATCGCCATGTTCGAGGAGGGCATCTACGGCGGAACCTGCCTGAATGTCGGCTGCATCCCCACGAAGATGTTCGTGTACGCCGCGGAGATCGCCCAGACCATTCGGGAGGGCGAACGTCTCGGCGTCACGGGCTCGGTGGAGAAGGTCGACTGGCCGGGCATCGTCGACCGCGTCTTCGGGCGGATCGATCCGATCTCGGCGGGCGGTAAACGCTACCGCGTCGAGGACTGCACCAACATCACCGTTTACACCAGTCATGTGGAGTTCGACGGGGTCACCGACGACGGCCGGTATCGGCTGCGTACCGCTGCCGGAGACCAGGTCGTCGCCACCAAGGTGGTGCTGGCCGCCGGATCGAGGCCGGCCATCCCGGACGTGGTCGCCGCGAGCGGCATCAACTTCCACACCAACGAAGACGTGATGCGTCTACCCGAGCTCCCCAGGCATCTGATCATCATCGGCAGCGGCTACATCGCGGCCGAGTTCGCCCACGTGTTCGGCGCATTGGGTTCGAAGGTGTCGATCATCGCCCGCAGCAACGCTCTCCTGCGAGCGCAGGACGCCGACATCTCCCGCAGGTTCACCGAAATCGCGTCGGCCGCATGGGATGTGCACTTCGAGTCCGCGATCCACAGTGTCGAGCAGGAGGATTCCGGCGACGTCCGGGTGCAGCTCGCCGACGACACCGTCATCACCGGAGATGCCCTCTTGGTCGCTGTCGGCCGGATCCCCAACGGCGACAGGCTGGCGCTGGACACGATCGGCGTCGACATCGACTCCGAGGGCCGCGTCTGCCGAGACGCCTACGGGCGCACCGCAGCCCGGAACGTGTGGGCAGTGGGCGACGTCACCTCGAAGTACCAGCTCAAGCACGTGGCCAATCACGAAGGTCGGGTGGTGCAGGCCAACCTCCTGCGCGATTGGGACGGCACCGAACTCGAATCCTTCGACCACCGGTTCGTACCGGCTGCAGTGTTCACCCACCCGCAGATCGCGTCGGTCGGATTGACCGAGGACGAGGCAGTGCAGACCGGCCTCGACATCACCGTCAAGGTGCAGAACTACGGCGATGTGGCGTACGGCTGGGCGATGGAGGACCTCACCGGTCTGTGCAAGGTGATCGCCGAGAAAGGCACCGGGCGCATCCTGGGCGCACACATCATCGGCCCGCAGGCGCCGTCGGTCATCCAACCCGTCATCCAGGCCATGTCGTTCGGTCTGGACGTCAAGAACATGGCCCGCGGTCAGTACTGGATCCACCCCGCCATGCCGGAAGTCCTCGAGAACGCGCTCCTCGGCCTCGAGGTCTGAGGAGACCGGACCTGAGCCGCGTCACCGGACGGGGAAGATCACCATACGGCTGAACGCAACGCGACCTCGCTCGCGAGCGCGGCCGCCGCATTCTGCGGCACCCAGTGATCGACGCCCTCTAGGGCAGCGAATCGGTAGTCGGAGTAGACGTATCGTCCACTCCCCTCTGCTTGCTCGCGCCCCAGCGCGAAATCCTGGTCGCCCCAGAGCATCGTCGTGGGGGCTTCGATCGGCGGGCACGACAGGTGCGCCTTGATGTCGCCGGTGAAGTTCGCGCGGTACCAGTTCAGCGCCGCTGTCAGTGCCGGACGCTCGGTCAGGGGCAGCACGCTGTCGTCGGGAACCAGCTCTCGCAGCATCCTCGCGCCGTCGGCGAGCATGGTGTCCTCTGCGTCGGGCTTGACGAAGTCGAGGATGTACGACGACCGCTCGCGCTGATCGCTCGCGGCCAGCGACGTCGAGATCGCCGATGGGTGACCCACGCTGACCGCGACGAGTCCGGTCACCCGATCCGGATGGTGTCCGGCCAGATGCCACGCCACGAGCGACCCGAAGTCGTGCCCCACCACCATCGTGTACCCGATGCCCAGAGCGTCGAGGATGCCGATGGCATCGGCGGCCAGGTGCCGCAGTTCGTAGGCTGCGACGTCGTCGGGCCGGGCTCCGGGACTGTAGCCGCGCTGATCCGGGACGATGGTGCGCAGGCCCGAATCGTGCAGCCGTCCGACGACGCCGTCGAAACAGGCTCCGGTGGTGGGAAATCCGTGCAGCAACAGCACTGACGGCGCCTTGTCCGGCCCACCGATCCTGACGTCGAACTGCAGGTCGCCCACGGTGAGGGTGCGGTGTTCGATACTCACCCGGTCAGCCTACGTGTCCGGGTACGACGATCGGGTCAACTCAGCGTGGCCGTGAGCGTCGGCAACCCCGGCTTCGGCCCGTTGGTGACCACGTCGGCAATGAACTCCATGTCGAGTTCGGCTTCCACCAGGTCGGCGATCAGATCGAGCTGCGACATCCTCGCCTCTTCGAACGACACCTCCCCTGCCACGAACCCGGAACGTCCGACGTGGTCGGCCACTCGGCGGAGATAGTCACGACGGAAATCGTCCGATGCCAGCAGCCCGTGCCAGTGGGTTCCCACAACAGCTCCACGCACACTTCCCTCGCCGCCCGCCTCCGCATCGATCAGCAGTGCGTCATCTCCGGAGGCGACCACCCGTCCGTGGTGTATCTCATACCCGGTCACCGGATTTCCCCATGCCGTGCCCTTCACCTGCCGGAGCACCTTGTGCTCGCCGAAGACAACGTCGAGGGCGAGGATCCCCAGGCCGGCGACTTCTCCCGCGTGACCTTCCACGTCGTCGGTGATCGATCTGCCCAGCATCTGATAGCCACCGCAGATCCCCAGGACGGGCCGTCCGGTTCTGGCGCGGGCGATCAACACCGAGTCGATTCCCCTGGCACGCAACCACTTCAGATCAGACACCGTTGCCTTGCTTCCGGGGATCACCACAAGATCGGCCACGGCAACGCTCGCCGGGTCGTCCACCCACCGCACGTCGACTCCCGGCTCGCACGCCAGCGCCTCGACGTCGGTGGAGTTGGATATCCGGGGCAGGCGTATCGCCGCCACCGACAACCGGTCCGTGCCCACAGCCGGAGCAGATCGCCCCACGGGGTGCCCGACCACGCTGGCAAGCGAGTCCTCGGCGTCGAGCCACAAACCCTCCGCGAAGGGGATCACGCCGATGGTCGGCCGCCCCGTGAGGGCGTGGAGTTGCTCGAGACCCGGCTCCAATATCGATCGGTCGCCGCGGAACTTGTTGACCACAAACCCTGCGATGCGCGCCTGGTCGGCCGCCCCGAGCGACGCCAGCGTTCCGAGCAGATGAGCCAGCACACCACCGCGATCGATGTCGCCGACCACGATCACCGGCAAATCGCCCATCTCGGCGAGACCCATATTGGCGATGTCGGACGCACGGAGATTGATTTCGGCGGGCGACCCCGCACCCTCACAGATCACGACATCGAAATCGTCGCGCAGTGAACGCAATTCGTCCCCCACGACGCCGGCCAGAGCAGCTCTGCGACTGTGGTAGTCCACCGCACCGACGAACCCGTCTGCCTGTCCACGGACCACAACCTGCGAGCGCCGGTCGCTACCGGGCTTGAGCAGAACCGGATTGAAACGCACCGACGGCGCCAGCCCGCAGGCCGCGGCCTGCATTGCCTGTGCTCGCCCGATCTCACCCCCGTCGAGCGTGACGACCGAGTTGTTCGACATGTTCTGCGCCTTGAACGGCGCCACCGACACACCCGAACGATGAAGCGCACGACACAGCCCGGCGACGATCAGACTCTTACCGGCGTCGGAACTGGTGCCCGCGACCAGCAGGGCGCCTTTCATCGACGAAGGTCCGGGTGCGCCACCGGTCAGGCGTCCGGCAGGGTCAAGATCTCCGCCCCGGTGTCGGTGACCACCAGGGTGTGCTCGAACTGCGCGGTCCATTTGCGGTCTGCCGTGGCGACGGTCCAGCCGTCGTCCCAGATCTCGTATTCGAGGGTGCCGAGATTGATCATCGGCTCGATGGTGAACACCATGCCCGGTTCGATCAGCGTCTCGACGTTGGGCTGGTCGTAATGCAGGATCACCAGACCGTTGTGGAACGTCTCCCCGATCCCGTGGCCGGTGAAGTCGCGGACCACGTTGTAGCCGAAGCGATTTGCGTACGATTCGATGACCCGCCCGATCACGTTCAGTTCCCGGCCCGGACGCACTGCCTTGATCGCCCTGTTCGTCGCCTCGCGGGTGCGGTCGACGAGATCGACCACATCTGGAGCGACGTCGCCGGCGAGGAAGGTGGCATTGGTGTCGCCGTGCACCCCGTCGATGTAGGCCGTGACGTCGATGTTGACGATGTCACCGTCCTCGATGACGGTCGAGTCCGGGATCCCGTGACAGATCACCTCGTTGAGCGAGGTGCAGCACGACTTGGGAAAACCCTTGTAGCCCAGCGTCGAAGGGTACGCGCCGTGGTCGATCATGTACGCGTGGGCGATCCGGTCCAGCTCATCCGTTGTGACCCCGGGGGCCACCGCCTTACCCGCCTCGGCCAGAGCGTTGGCCGCGATCTTGCTCGCGACCCGCATCTTCTCGATGGTCTCGGGTGTCTGAACCCACGGCTCCTGGCCTTCGTTCACCGTCGACTTCCACACGTACTCGGGGCGCGGGATGAACGACGGCACGGACAGGGTGGGCGAGATCTCGCCGGGGGTCAGGGCAGCACGAACAGGCATGTATCCAGCCTAGCCCGCGGCTGTCCCCCGCACGATCACAGCCGTATCGCCCTAAGTAAGGTAAGGCTCACACTGTGCTGGGATGGAGTGCGACGATGGTCAACAACCGGTCTTCCGGTAGAAGAACTGCGCCGGTCGCCGCGCTGATCATGATCGTCGGCGTGCTGATGGGAGCTTGTTCCACCGCGCCGATCACCGACTCGGCGAACAGTTCGACCGCGCAGGACGACATCTTGCGGTCCGGTCCGCAGACCGCCGCGCTCGAGGGCCCGGACGTCCAGCCGATTGCAGACAATGCCGTCCCGGTCTTGCCGGTGACCGTGGATTCGGTGGGCGGCGGACGGGTGACGGTCGCCGACGCGAGCCGCATCATCGCGATCGATCGCTCGGGCACCCTGGCGAACATCGTGTTCTCCCTCGGGCTGGGCGAACGAGTGGTCGCACGTGACCGGTCCACCGTCATCCCCGAAGCGGCGCAGCTTCCTCTGATCACCGACAGCGGGCACTCGGTCAACATCGAAGCGGTGTTGGCCGCCGATCCCAGCGTGGTGCTCATCGACGAGTCGGTGAATCCGCCGGGGAACATCGATCAACTGCGCGCTGCGGGGATCACGGTCGTGGTGTTCGGCAAGGACCGCACCATCGCCTCGACCGGTCCGCTCATCACTGCGGTCGCCGGAGCGCTGGGCGTGCCCGATCAGGGCCGCGCCCTCGCCGCCCGCACCGACGCGGAGATCGAGGCGGCACGAGCATCGGTGCCCGAGCAGGCGTATGGGTCGAAGATGGCGTTTCTGTACCTGCGTGGCGAGAGGTTCAAGCTCCTGGCAGGACCTGGCTCGGGTGCCGACGATATGATCGAGGCAATCGGAGGTGTCGATGCCGGAACCGCGGCCGGGTTGACCTCCTCGTTCACCACCGTCGACGCGGAGGCGATGATCAACGCCGATCCCGCGGTCATCCTGGTGATGACACAGGGAGCGGAATCGGTCGGCGGAATCGACAAGGTGCTGCAGTTGCCGGGCCTGGCCCAGACCGACGCGGGGCGCAATCGGCGTGTGGTGCAGATGGACCAGGCCGAGATCCTCACCTTCGGCCCCGACACCGGGCGGGTGCTCGCGGCACTGGCCGAAGCGATCTACGTGTGAAGGCACTTCGCGAGCAGATCCCGACCGTCGGCAGCGCCAAACGGGTTGTCCTCTCCCGCAATTCCCTCGTGATCGCCCTCATGCTGGCGCTGCTTGTCGTCTTGGTCGGGTGGTCGGCTGCCAGCGGCCAGGTGTATGTCCCGCCTGCCGAGGTGTTCGGCTCGGTGATGCATCACCTGGGCCTGGACATCGGGCCGATGCCGAGTTCCCCCAATGGGGAAGAAACCTTGTGGACCGTGCGGTTTCCCCGCATCGTGATGGGTCTGCTCGTCGGAGCGACGCTTGCCTGCGCAGGCTGTCTGCTCCAGGGCGTCCTGGCCAACCCACTCGCCGAGCCCGGTGTCATCGGGGTGTCGGCCGGGGCCGCGGTCGGCGCCTGCCTCGCCATCGTGTCGGGCGGGATCTGGGCGAGTGTGTGGGGGCTGGCCGGCGCCGCCTTCATCAGCGCACTGATCACAGTGGCCGTGGTCTACACCCTGTCGATGCGAGATGGATCGTCGTCGCCGATCATGTTGATACTCATCGGCATTGCCGTCAACGCGTTCGCCTCGGGCATCATTGCCTTCCTGACCTTCCTCGCGGACACCAACGACCGCGAACAGATCGTCTTCTGGCAGCTGGGGTCGCTCCAAGGTGTCGGCTGGCGTTCGGTGTGGGTGGTGCTGCCGCTGGCGACTGCGGCCATCGCCGTGAGCCTGCTGCTGGTCCGCAGGCTGGATCTGTTGTCGCTGGGCGAGATTCAGGCCGCCGCCCTGGGCGTCAGGGTGGAAACGGTTCGGCGCATTGCCATTCTGCTGGTCGCGGTGCTCACCGCTGCCGCCGTCGCATTCACCGGGATCGTGATGTTCGTCGGATTGGTTGTCCCCCACCTGATGCGGTTGATCGTCGGGCCGCGGCACGTGATCCTGCTTCCCGCCAGCGTCATCGGCGGGGCGATCGTCGTGTGCGCCGCCGATCTGGGCGCCCGGACACTGATGACCGGCGCCGACCTTCCGCTGGGGATGCTCACGTCCCTGATCGGTGGGCCTGTGTTCTTCCTGCTGCTGCGTCGCAGCCGTCACACCGGAGTCGGCTGGTGACGGAGTCGACACCCGGGCAGGCTCTCGTCGCACGCGACGTGCACGTCGCCATCGGTGGCCGTCCCATCGTGACCGACGTGGACCTCGAACTCGGCACGGGCGAGATCGTTGCATTGGTGGGCCCGAACGGCTGTGGGAAGTCGACACTGTTGTCGGGTCTTGCGGGTCTGCGTCGCCTCGCCGCGGGGTCGGTCACCGTGGCGGGCGCTGACCTCGGGTCACTGTCCCCCGTCGAGCTGGCGCGACGGCGGGCCTTGGTGACGCAGTCGCACCGTGAAGACAACCCATTCCTGGTGCACGAAGTGGTGGAGATGGGCCGTTTTCCCTGGTCCAGGACCGAACGGGCGGCGCAGTCCGCAGCAGTGGTGGAAGCGGCACTGACGCAATGCGATCTGCTGCAGGTGCGCAATCGCCCATTCAGCCAACTGTCCGGTGGGCAGCAGGCCCGGGTTGCGCTGGCTCGCGCACTGGCTCAGCAGACACCGATCTTGATGCTCGACGAACCGACCGCGGCCTTGGACATCCATCACCAGGAACGTCTGCTGACGATTCTGAGCGAACGGCGCCATGACGGCGGCGCGGTCCTGATCGTGGTGCACGATCTGTCGCTCGCGGCGGCGTATGCGGACCGGGTGCTGGTGATGAAGGGCGGCACGATGGTGGCCGCCGGGCCGACACGCGAGGTGATGACGGCCGCGCTGCTCAGCGAGGTGTACGAACATCCGGTGCTGACATGGACCCACCCGGACACCGGCCAGTTCCTCGTGGTCCCGGATCGAACTGCCCCGGATCGGGCCACCTCGGGTCGAACAAACGGATCGGCGGGGTACCCCCTCCAGTGCCCCGCCGATCCGACTAGGAATCTGACGAGAGCTTCTCAGGTTTGGTTCCATCCCGTGCCGGAATCGACAAAAAATATTGGCAGGATGTCTTTTACAAAGCTCACTACCGCCCCGACCAGCTTGAGCCGGTCACCGTGGCTGGAGTGCCGCCAAGAACTCGTGCGTGACGGCCACCGCGTTGTCCGAACTCCCGCCGAGCACCACCAACGTGGCCCAGGCCAGGTCACCGCGGTAGCCGGCAAACCAGGCGTGTGAACCCGCCGCGACCTCGGCTTCTCCGGTCTTACCGAACACCTCACCGAGATCCTGCATGCGCAACGCGGTGCCGGACGAGATCACCTCGCGCATCATCGGGCGCAACTTCGTGACCACGGCCGGGTCCATGTCCGGGTGAGGCCCGGAAATGGTGGTGTCCCGACCGACGATGAGCGACGGGATCGGCGTCGAACCGCGTGCCACCGTGGCCGCCACCATCGCCAGACCGAACGGGCTGGTCAGCACCTTGCCCTGGCCGAACCCGTCTTCCGTGCGCTGCACCAGTTCGGGTGCGATCGGGACCGACCCGCTCTCCGTCGGCAGGCCGACCACGTGATACTCGGGACCGATACCGAGAGATGCGGCCGTCCGCGTCAGATCAGAGGGACCCATCTCACTGGCCAGTTTGGCAAAGGTGGTGTTGCACGAGCGGGCGAAAGCGGTTTGCATCGGGACCGTGCCGAGACCGAAACCGTTGTAGTTCGGGACGCTGCGTTCGCCGATGGTGACCTCACTGGGGCACCCGACCATGGTCGATGGCTGGGCCAGCCCGGTGCTGATCGCAGCTGCGGAGGTGACCACCTTGAAGGTCGAGCCGGGCGGATAGAGGCCGATGGTCGCGATCTGGCCGTCCCGGTCGGCCAGCTCATTCTGGGCGATCGCAAGAATGCGCCCGGTGGACGGCTGAATGGCGACCATGGCCACCTGGAAATCTGTGCGTTGGTCCACCGCGCGCTGCGCCGCTTCCTGCACTTCGCGGGACAAGCTGATCTGCACCGACGGAGCAGGGGCAGGGGCGGTCTCGGCCAGCACATCGGCATCGAGTCCGTTCGGGTTGACCGACACCACGCGCCAGCCGGCTTTGCCCACGAGATCCTTGGACACTTCTTTCTTCACCTGGGTGAGCAGCGCCGGAGCGAACTTCGGATCAGAGGGGACAAGATCTGCCTGGTCGACCGTCGACACCCCGGGCAGACCTGCGAGCTGGTCGCGGACCTGGTCGAAATCACGCTGACCCAGCGTGATCACCGAATACTCGCCACCCAGTCCGGTCGCCTGCTCGGCGATGGCCTGCGCGGACATCGGAGCAAACCGACCTAGAACAGTCGCCAGTGCCGTCGCGGTGGACACGACCGCGCCGGAATCGGCGGCCACCGCGGCATCGAACCGGACGTCGTAGACAGTGCCGGGAACCAGCACATTGGTGCCGTCGCTCTCGCGGACCGCTGCACGCTGGGCCTCGAGCGTGCGCAGTTGCATCGTCTGATTCCCACCGAGTTTCGGATGGACGTTCGACGGCACCCAGCGAACCTGCCAGCCAGCGTCACCGCGGGACATCTGCACGGTCGCCCGGTACTCCCAGGTGCGCCCGCCCGGCAGTTCCCACGTGTAGTCGGTTGCGACCGTGGCCGTGTCCCCGGTGACCTTCACCTGCCCTGTGTCGGCCGACATCTCGGTGGCGGACAGGCCGTTCCAGGTCGCGTCGATTGCAGACGTCGCAGACACGGGATCGTCGGTCAGGGCTCCGGCGCGGCTGCCGTCGTGATCGGCAAAAGCATTCAGGAATCGTTGCGCTGCAGCGCCCGGTCCGTTGTCATCACCGGCACAACCTGCCGACGCGACCCCGATGACCACCACGAGGGCGATCCCGAGGAGTCGAACGGGCCACAGGTGTATTGATCGGGTCATCACCGGTCATCGTATTTGCGCGCGGCACTGCAACCCGGTTGCCACGCAGGCGAGACAGGAGCGATCCCACCCGATTGCGGTCGGTCAGTCCACCAACACGGTCGCGAACGTACCCACCTCGTGCATGCCGACTCTCCGATATGCCTCGCGCGCAGGCGTGTTGAACGAGTTGACGTACAAGCTGGCGGTGCGGCCGGCAGCCACGATGGCTTCGACAACGGCCGCAGTACCCGCAGAACCGAGGCCAGTGCCCCGACGGTGCGGGGCAACCCACACACCTTGGATCTGTCCGACCCGACGCGACATCGCACCGACCTCGGCCTTGAATACCACTTCGCCGCGTTCGAACTTCGCGTATGCACGACCTGCGTTGATCAGGCCTGCGATGCGTCGGCGGTAGGACCGTCCACCGTCTCCCGCGCAGGGGTCGATTCCCACCTCCCCCACGAACATCTCGACTGCGGCAGGCAGGTATGCGTCGATCTCGTCCAGTCGCACCCGTCGCACGAAAGGGTCTGCACGGATCGCAGGTTCGGTGCCCAGAGCCAGAAGCGGCTGGCTGCAACGGATTTCGCGGGCCGGGCCCCAGTGTTCACGGGTGTGTTCCCAGAAGGGCATCACGAGCTCGGCCGGCCCGACGATCGACGAACAGGCCCGCGGATTACGGATGGCCCGCTCGGCGAAGGTGCGCACATCGTCAGCGGTTCCGAGCAGCGGGACGAGATTGGCGCCGGAGAAACACAGCGAGTCGACCGGCTGTCCGTTGCTCCACAGCTCCCCGCCCAGCGCTCGCGGATTGATTCCGTGGTCCTCCACCCGTGCCGCGACCATGCACGACGACACCGGATCCAGGGCGAGAGCCTGGCTGACCGCGTCGAAGTCCCGCTCGCCGAGCGGACGGTCACCCAACAGCTTCAGCACCGCGGCTCCCAGGTTAGTAACGGGCGTACGAGAGCGTACGTCGCCATTCTGCCAGCCCGCTCGGTGCCAGGTCAGCTCACCGTGACAATCGGTGCGCCGGCCCCTGCCGCGTCACCGGATTCACCTGCCGCCTCGGCGATTCGCATCGCTTCTTCGATGAGCGTTTCCACGATCTGAGCTTCGGGAACGGTCTTGATGACCTCACCCTTGACGAAGATCTGACCGCGTCCGTTTCCGGAGGCGACGCCGAGATCGGCCTCGCGTGCTTCTCCCGGCCCGTTCACCACGCAGCCCATGACGGCCACCCGCAGTGGGATCTCCATACCTTCGAGTCCGGCACTCACCTCGTCGGCAAGCTTGTACACGTCGACCTGCGCGCGGCCACAGGACGGGCAGGAGACGATCTCGAGCTTACGAGGGCGCAGGTTGAGCGATTGCAGGATCTGGTTGCCGACCTTGATCTCCTCGACCGGTGGCGCCGACAGCGACACCCGGATCGTGTCGCCGATCCCTTCGGCGAGTAGGGCGCCGAACGCCACGGCCGACTTGATCGTGCCCTGGAAAGCCGGTCCTGCCTCGGTGACACCGAGATGGAGGGGGTAATCACATGCGGCGGCCAGCTGGCGGTAGGCCTCGACCATGATCACCGGGTCGTTGTGCTTGACCGATATCTTGATGTCGCCGAAGCCGTGCTCCTCGAAGAGACTCGCCTCCCACAGCGCTGACTCCACCAGCGCCTCCGGCGTCGCCTTGCCGTACTTCTGGAGCAGCCGCGGGTCGAGTGATCCTGCGTTGACGCCGATACGGATAGGGATCCCGGCATCACCGGCAGCCTTCGCAACCTCCTTGACCCGGCCGTCGAACTCCTTGATGTTGCCCGGGTTGACCCGGACGGCAGCACAGCCGGCGTCGATTGCGGCGAAGATGTACTTGGGCTGGAAGTGGATGTCGGCGATCACGGGGATCTGCGACTTCCTGGCGATGGCCGGCAGCGCCTCGGCATCTTCGGGACGTGGGCACGCCACCCGAACGATGTCACACCCCGACGCGGTCAGTTCGGCGATCTGCTGCAGAGTCGCGTTGATGTCGTGGGTTTTGGTGGTGGTCATCGACTGCACCGACACGGGATGGTCGCTGCCGACGGGCACCGTGCCCACCTGTAGCTGCCGCGTCTTGCGGCGCGGTGCGAGAACCGGCGGCGGTGCGGCGGGCATTCCCAGACCGATCGCGGTTGCATCTGCACTCATCGGGGTCACTTCCTGATCTTCATGTTGGGGAACCAGTCGGCACTAGAAACCAGCGTTGATCGGATTGATGATGTCGGCGGTCAGGGTGAGCGCCATGTATCCGCCCATGATCACCAGCACCACATACGTTGCGGGCATGAGTTTCAAGTAGTCCACAGGCGCACCGGCGGCGAGTCCACGAGAGCGGCGCAGCAAGTCACGCACCTTCTCATAGCCCACTATCGCGATGTGCCCACCATCCAAGGGTAATAGCGGAACCAAATTGAACAGGGCCAAGAAGAAGTTGATACTTGCCAACAAGAAGATGAAGAACCACCAGTAACCCTCATCGGCCGCATCTCCGCCGATGACCGAGGCGCCGTAGACGCTGACGGGGGTGTCGGCGGCTCGCTCCCCTCCGGTCACCGAGGTCCACAGCGCACCCACCTTCGAGGGCAGCGATAGCAGCGAATGCCAGGTCTTCTCCATCAGCTCACCGGTGAACGCCAACGACGCCGGGACGGCGCCCGCGACCGACGGGTGTTCGAACCGGGGAGGGAGATCGTAGGTGATCCCGACCCTGCCAACGGTTTCGGTTCGGGTTCCACCGTTTCCATCCGGCACCGGGACCTGAACGGACTGCGGTGTGACAGCGATCTCGACCTCGCGACCCGCGCGATCCACGATCAACGTGACAGGTTCGGCCGCCTTCTGCAGGATCAGGCTCAAGTCGGAGTAGTCGGTGATCTTCTCACCGTTGGCGGCCACGATCACGTCGCCGGGTTCCAGACCGGCCTGCTGAGCGGGGCCCGCGGGCATGCCCTCGCAGGGTCCGGCGTCTCCATTCGGCAACACGTTGACGCAGGTCACAGCCCCGACCTTGGCCGGCGCGTTTTCGGCGAGGTTGGGCAGCCCCCAGGCGAGCCCCATGATCACGATCAGCACGAACCCCAGGATCAGGTTCTGCACCGGACCGGCGAGCAGCACCACAACCCGTTTCCACGACTTCTGGCGGTACATCGCACGGGGTTCGTCCTTGGGTGCGAGTTCGTCGTGGGTGGTCATGCCTGCGATGTCGCAGAAGCCGCCGAGGGGGATCGCCTTGATCCCGTACTCGGTCTCGCCCCGTCGTGTCGACCAGAGGGTCGGGCCGAAACCGACGAAGTAGCGCCGCACATACATTCCGGTGCGCTGTGCAGCCCACATGTGACCGCACTCGTGCCAGGCGATCGACGCCAGCAACCCGAGTGCAAAGAGCACCACGCCCAGAGCAAACATCATCGGCCGCTACTTACCCTTCTGGAAACCTGCTAACGGTGCACACCGGCGACGAGCAGACGAGCGCGTTCCCGCGCCCAGGCATCGGCCGCCAGGACGTCATCCACCGTACCTGGGTCCTCGGTCCACTGATCCGCAGCTGCAAGCACCTCTTCGATGATCCCGACTATCCGGGGGAACCTGATGGCACCTGCGAAGAACCCGTCGGCAGCTGCTTCATTGGCGGCGTTGAACACCGCCGTCAGCGATCCCCCACGCATTCCGGCGTGACGGGCGAGATCGATGGCCGGGAACACCGCGTTGTCGACCGGTTCGAACGTCCACGTCGCCGCGGACGAGAAGTCGCACGGCGTCGACGCCCCCGCAATGCGGTCCGGCCAGCCCAGGGCGAGGGCGATCGGCAGCCTCATCGACGGAGGAGACGCCTTGGCGACCGTGGCGCCGTCGATGAACGTGACCATGGAATGCACGATCGACTGGCGGTGAACTGTCACGTCGATGCGTTCGTATGGAACCCCGAACAGCAGATGGGCCTCGATCACCTCCAGCGCCTTGTTCACCAGGGTCGCCGAGTTGAGGGTGATCATCGGCCCCATCGACCAGGTCGGGTGTTTGCCGGCTTGCTCTGGGGTCACGTCCTCCAGGGCTGCGGCACCCCAGCCGAAGAACGGCCCGCCGGACGCGGTGAGCACCAGCCGGTCGACCTCGGCAGCCGTACCGGCACGTAGGCATTGCGCTATCGCAGAGTGTTCGCTGTCCACAGGCACGATCTGATCCGGCCCGGCCGCGGCCAGCACCAACGCTCCCCCGGCGACGAGCGACTCCTTGTTGGCCAGCGCCAACCGGGCACCGGATCGCAGCGCCGTCAGCGTCGGCCTGAGTCCGAGCGATCCGACCACGGCGTTGAGCACCACGTCTGCGCCGGTCGCCTCGACCAGGTCGCTCATGGCATCTGGACCCGACAGGACGCCGTTCGTCCCGGTGACGGACTCGACGCGTGCGGCAGCATCAGGATCGGCGACGGCGACCGCCGAGCCGGGGAGCTGCCACTGACTGATCTGCTTCGCGAGCAGGTCGACGTTGCCGCCACCGGCGCCGAGGCCGGCCACGGCGAATCGGTCACGGTTGGCTGAGATCACCTCCAGCGCCTGGGTACCGATCGATCCGGTGCTACCGAGGATGAGAACGCGTGTGGTCACCCACCCAGTGTGATCGATCCCGTACTACCCGCGCGACCACCTCGACGGGCGGCGACCTGTCATCCGCCGGCCCCAGGCGCCGGATGTCGCTCGGCCCAGTGGCGAGCGATGTCGACCCGCCGGGCGATCCACACCTTGTCATGCGACTGCACGTGGTCGAGAAAACGCTCCAAGGCTGCAGTACGAGCGGGGCGGCCCGCCAACCGGCAATGCAACCCGATCGACAACATCTTCGGGGCCCCCGCCTCACCCTCGGCGTAGAGAACGTCGAACGCATCGCGCAGGTGGGCGAAGAACTGGTCGCCTGAGGGGAAGCCCGCCGGTGAGGAGAACTTCATGTCATTGGTGTCGAGGGTGTACGGCACAACAAGATGATCAACGGTGCGGTCTGAGGTACCGGGTCCCCGACCCGGGACGGTCACCTTGTCCCAGTACGGCAGGTCATCGGCATAACTGTCGGAGTCGTACAGGAAACCGCCGTGCTCGACGACCAGCCGACGGGTGTTGGGCGAATCCCGGCCGGTGTACCAGCCGAGCGGCGCGCTTCCGGTCAGTTCCGTGAGGATCTCGACGGCTTCGGCCATGTGGGCACGTTCGATGTCGGGGTCGACCAATTGATAGCTGAGCCAGCGCAAGCCGTGCGAAGCGATCTCGTCGCCCCGTTCGAGAAAAGCAGCGACGGCCTCGGGGTTGCGCGCCATGGCTTGTGCGACGGCGAAGATGGTCAGGGGCAGTTCGCGGCGGTCGAAGACGCGGAGCAGTCGCCACAGGCCGCCCGCGAACCGTACTCGTACAACGACTCCATGCTCATGTGCCGGTTGGGAAATGATTCTGCGCCAACCATTTCCGACAGGAACGTCTCACTCCCGCGGTCGCCCTCGAGGACGTTGTTCTCCGAACCCTCCTCATAGTTGAGGACGAATTGCACGGCGATGTTGGCCTCACCTGGCCACTGCGGTTGCGGTGGGGTCCGGCCGTATCCGACCAGATCACGCGGGTAGTCGGCGCTTGCATGATTTTCCAGCGGCACGGCGTTCATTCTGGCACCGGGTCACCCAAGGCGCAGCGGAGACGGTGCGGGGCGCCCGGCTCGACCAACCCCACGTCGGCCGGGGGCCTGCCACCCACGATATGCTGACGCGGAAGAATCGTCGGTCCAACCATCAGGAGTAGCCGTGGCCAGCACTGAGGTCGAGTACAAGCGCGAGCCCGCGGATGCGCCGTCGGCCCGATTCGGCTGGCACGGCGAAGGTCTCAAGACTTTCAAGATCGCCGCTGTGGTCTCGATCGTGGCGCTGCTGGTCATGATGATCGGAAATCACGAAGGCCACATCGAAGACCTCTTCCTGCTCGGCTTCGCCTTGCTCCTCGCCTTCATCTTGATCCGCGGCGAGATCCTCAGCCGCAGAAAATGGGCGATCAAGAAGTAGGCGCGGTCGCGTCCTCGCCCTCCCGCCTGCGACGGGCACTGTCCGCCACAGCGGGATGCCTGATCCTCCTTTGCGCTGCGTGCACCGCCACGTCCGAGCCCCCTCGCGCCAACAGCACCGAGCCGTCGGCCGCTCGTCCATCGGTCATCTTCACAACGCCCCCGCCGGCACCGCCGAGTTCGACACCCAGCCCCGATCCCGCACTCGAGGTCACCGATGCCGACGGACGCACGCCCTTGATCGCGGCCACCAAGGCTGGTGATGTCGAGACCGCGCGACGGCTGATCCTCGCCGGCGCCGATGTCAACGCCAAGGATCATCTCGACGATTCGGCGTATCTGTACGCGGGCGCCGAAGGCCTCGACGAGATACTCGTCCTCACCCTCGACCACGGCGCAGATGTGCGGTCGCTCAACCGATTCGGGGGCACCGCCCTGATTCCGGCAGCGGAGAAGGGGCACCCGACAACCGTGCAGTTGCTGATCGACGCCGGGGTTCCGCTGGACCACATCAATTACTCCGGCTGGACCGCACTTCTCGAAGCCGTTGTCTACGGGGATGGTTCGGCGCCGTACCAGGACATCGTGGCGCGCCTGCTCAGGGCGGGTGCCAACCCCGATATCCGGGACGCGCAAGGACGAACTGCCCTGGACAATGCACGCAACCTCGGTCAGACCGACATCGTGCGGCTCCTGGGTGGTTGACCGCGGCCGGCGTGGTCCCGCGGCATCACCCGATTGCCGTCATTGGAGCCGGTAGAACCGGAAGATGTCATGCTCGATGTCGAGCACGGAGGCCCCGTCCAGTCCTGCCGACCGGGCGTAGGCATCAAGCGTGGACGTCCGCATGACAGTTCCGGTGGCTGCACTGTCCCCGCCGGACATGCTGTCGGGCAGGCAACACCCGATCGAGAATCCGTACAACAGTTGTTCCACCGGCCCGGCATCAGGGGTGAAGGAATCGGCTGTCCGTTCGTCCATCACGATGATCGGCGCGCCGGGTTTCGCTATTCGACGCATCGTCGCGAGGAACGACACCGGATCCGAGAGGTCGTGTACGCACTCGAAGGCGAAGACCGCATCGTGGCTGTCGGAATCCAGTTCTGACTGAGCATCGGCCACGGTCACCGTGACGCGGTCCGACACACCGTACTCGGCAGCGTTCCGCTGCGCGGCGGCCACCGAGTCCGTGTCGATGTCGTAGCCGTCGACTGTGACGTTCGGATATCCCACAGCAAGAGCGATCGACGACCATCCCTCACCGCATCCCAGGTCGGCGATACGCGCACCCGACGTCAACAACGCATGCAGATCAGGGATCTGCGGTAGGAACTCAGAAGTCAGCTGCCCCATGTACATCGGCCGGTTGGCGTACGACTGCGCCTCGCGGGCATCGGCGCCGAGTTGCTGCCACGACACACCGCCGCCGCTGCGATAGGCCTGCAGCAGTTCCGACATCTGACTCCCCGTGGCGACCGACAACCGTGCCAGCGGGGCGAGGTACGACAGGCTGTCACCGTTCACCAGAACCTCGGAATACTCTGCCGGCAGTGCGAATCGGGTGACCTCGGGCCCGATGTCGGCGATCACGTAACCCGAGACCGCCTGATGCTCGAGCCACTCCCGCGCATAGCGTTCCGCTGTCCCGGATCGCTCCGCCAATTCCGCTGGTGACAGCGGGCCTTCCTTCGCGAGCAGTTCGTACCAGCCGAGCCGGTCACCCAGATACAGCGCCTGGACCTGCTGGGCGCCGAGTAGAGCACCGAACACATGGTCGGCGAATTGGTCCGTGGTCATGGGCGCCTGGGAAGTCATGGTCTCGTCTCATCTGTTCGGGCGTGTGTGACGAGTACAGCATCTGATCGATGTACGGGGGGACACTTGTCCTGCGAATGCCGCACACATGGTGCGTGGCATCAGCCGAGGGCCGTGCCAGGTGAAGGTGCCTCAGCGCTCTTCGGCAGCGAGTTGCCCGCAGGCCGCGGCGATCTCCTGGCCACGGGTGTCGCGAACCGTACACGAAACACCCTGCGCGATCACGCGTCTCACGAACTCGCGCTCGACAGGCTTGGGGCTCGCGTCCCACTTCGAGCCCGGCGTCGGGTTGAGGGGGATCAGATTCACGTGCACCAGGGGTCCGAGTGCCTTGCGCAGCTTCTCGCCGAGCAAGTCGGCACGCCACGGCTGGTCGTTGATGTCGCGGATGAGGGCGTATTCGATTGAGACCCGCCGACCGGTGGAGTCCGCGTAGTAGCGGGCGGCGTCGAGTACCTCGCGCACCGACCACCGGTTGTTCACCGGAACCAGGGTGTCGCGCAGTTCGTCGTCCGGGGTGTGCAGCGACACCGCGAGGGTCACGGTCAGTCCTTCGTCGGCCATCCGCCGGATGGCGGGCGCCAGACCCACGGTCGACACCGTGACCGACCGCTGCGAGATCCCGAGGCCTTCGGGAGCCGGTGACGTGATGCGCCGGACGGCGTCGATGACCCTCTTGTAGTTTGCGAGCGGTTCGCCCATTCCCATGAAGACGACGTTGGAGAGACGCCCGGGGTCGCCGAGTTCCCCGTCACGCATGGACCGGGCGGCGGCGCGCACCTGGTCGACGATCTCTGCGGTGGAGAGATTGCGGTCGAGGCCGCCCTGACCCGTCGCGCAGAACGGGCAGGCCATGCCACAGCCGGCCTGACTAGAGATGCACAGAGTGGTGCGATCGGAATACCGCATCAACACCGACTCGAGAAGCGTGCCGTCATGAAGTCGCCACAGGGTCTTGCGCGTGGTGTTGTCGTCACAGGCGATATGGCGAACCACCGTCATCAGCTGTGGGAACAGAGCCTGACCGACGGTTTCACGCGTGGCCGCAGGCAAGTCCGTCATCTCGGCCGGGTCGGCGTTGAGGCGGGCGTAGTACTGGCGGGCCAATTGATCCGCACGGAACTTGGGCAAGCCCAGTTTTGTCACTGCGGCGACCCGGCCGGCGGCGTCGAGGTCGGCCAGATGCTGCGGCGGCTTGCCCCGTTTGGGCGCGTCGAACACCAGCGGCAGCGGACTTGTCATAACACAAGGGTGACGGACTGGGGCCACAGAAGCCAATTCGGCCCGGTGATGATGCCAATTCGATCACCGTCATTGTCGTTCGGTGCGCGCTGACGCACCATGGAGCACATGACTTACCAACAGCCCGAGGGTTACCCGCAGGAACCCGCGTACGACCCGGCCACCCCCGGCAGCGCGCCTCCCCCGGACTACACCGGCAGCGATGTCCCCGCCGCCGACCACCGCGAGGACGAGCGGCGCAAAGCGCTCGACGACGTGAGGCACACCCGCACTCGCGCAGCCTGGGTCGGGCTCATCATCGGTGTCCTGGTGACCCTCGTGCTGCTCATCTTCATCCTGCAGAACCTCGACAAGCAGCAGGTCGATCTCTTCTTCTGGAGTGTGAACCTGCCGCTCGGCGTGAGCCTGCTCGTCGCGGCGATCCTCGGCGCCGTCATCACCGCGATCATCGGGAGTCTTCGGATGTTGCAGGTTCGCCGGGCGGTGAAGAAGGCCCGGCCCTGAACCCGACGTTCACCGATTGCGGTTGAGACCGCGGTCGGTGAGCGATCAGAGCAGCGCGCCCAGCACGGCCCACACCACGAAGGCCGACGGCAGCACCGAGTCGAGTCGGTCCATGATCCCGCCGTGGCCTGGCAGCAGCGTGCCCATGTCCTTGATACCGAGATCACGCTTGACCTGTGACTCCACGAGATCGCCGAGTGTGGCGCACACGACCAGCACCGGCCCGAGGATCAGTCCGATCCACCAGTGGGAGTCGACGAGGTAGGTGACGGTGAGGACGGCGCCGACGATGCCGAACAGCATGGATCCGGCCATGCCCTCCCAGGACTTCTTCGGGCTGATCGCGGGAACCATCGCGTGCCGGCCGAAGGTGACTCCCGCGACGTACCCGCCGATATCGGAACAGGCGACGACGATCATCAGTGTGAAGACCTTCGCCGCACCGTGCTCTTCGAGCACCATCGAGGCGCCGAAGGCGCCCATCAGCGGTAGCCAGGCGAGCACCAACGTGGTGCCGGCGAGGTCCTGGAGGTAGTTCTGAGGCGCCGCATGCAATCCCTGCGAGAGCAGTTTCCAGATCATCGAGACCAGGACCGTCGCGGCAAAGGCCACCACTGATCCGGTGATCCCCCAAGGCCAGCTCACCCAGATGATCGCCTGTCCTCCCACGAGGATCGGGATCAGCGCCACCTTGATACCGGCGTCTCGGAATCGTTTGGTGACCTCCCAGCTGGCGACCGCGATGGCCACCGCCACGACCGGGAACCAGACCTCGGGGACGAAGGTGAGGATCAGGATCAGCGACACTCCCAGAGCGCCCCCGACCCCGATGGCGGCCGGGAGGTTCCGGCCGGCCCGCGAGGTGGAGCCCTTGGGCTGCGGTCCTGGTGTGTCCTGCGGCCGATCTGTGTCGGTCACCGTCTGCCCTGCTCCCCTGGAACTGCGTGAAGTCGTCATCGGATGACTAGACCTCGAGCAGTTCGCTTTCCTTGTGTTTGACCAATTCGTCGACCTGCGCGACGTACGTCGAGGTGGTCTTGTCCAGATCCTTTTCGGCCCGGGTCACCTCATCCTCACCGGCTTCGCCGTCTTTTTGGATGCGTTTGAGTTCATCGACCGCTTTTCGGCGCACGTTGCGGATGGACACCTTGGCGTCCTCACCCTTGGATTTGACCTGTTTGACCAGTTCACGGCGTCGTTCCTCGGTGAGCTGGGGTATGGCGACCCGGATGATGTTGCCGTCGTTGGTCGGATTGACACCGAGGTCGGAGTTGCGGATCGCTGTTTCGATCAGGCCCAGTGACGACTGCTCGTACGGCTTGATCACCACCATGCGCGGCTCCGGGGTGTTGATGGACGACACCTGTGTGATCGGGGTGGGCGCACCGTAGTAGTCGATGGTGACGCGGTTGAACATCGCCGGGTTCGCCCGACCGGTTCGGACCGAACCCATGTCGTCGCGGGCCACAATGACGGCCTTCTCCATTTTTTCCTCGGCGTCGAGCAGCGCGTCGTCGATCATGGTGTCCTCCGTTGTCGTGTGGTGATGGTGCCGCGGCGGCCCGTCTCCGCGACGACGGGCGGGCCGAGTCGCGGGTCAGGTGCTGACCAGTGTTCCGATCTTCTCACCTGCGACCGCACGGGCGATGTTGCCCTGCTCGAGCAGGTTGAAGACCAGGATGGGCATCTGGTTGTCCATACAGAGACTGAATGCGGTGGCGTCGGCGACCTTGAGGCCCTGTTCGAGCACCTCACGGTGGGTGATCTCGCGGTACAGGGTGGCGTCCGGGTCGATCCTGGGATCGGCGGAGTAGACGCCCTCGACGCCCTTGGCCATGAGAACCACCTCGGCCTTGATCTCGAGGGCGCGTTGCGCAGCGGTGGTGTCCGTGGAGAAGTACGGCATTCCCATGCCGGCTCCGAAGATGACGACACGGCCCTTCTCGAGGTGCCGCTGGGCACGCAGCGGAATGTACGGTTCTGCGACCTGCCCCATCGTGATGGCTGTCTGCACTCGGGTGACGACGCCGCGCTTCTCCAGGAAGTCTTGTAGCGCAAGGCAATTCATAACGGTGCCGAGCATGCCCATGTAGTCGGACCGGGCGCGCTCGAGGCCCCGCTGCTGTAGTTCGGCGCCGCGGAAGAAGTTTCCGCCGCCGATCACCACGGCCACCTGGACACCGGTGTCGACCACCTCGGCGATCTGGTCGGCGACGGTGGACACGACGTCGGGGTCGAGACCGACCTTGCCGCCGCCGAACATCTCGCCGCCCAGCTTCAGGACAACCCGTTTGAACCCGGCGCGTTGAGCTGTGGCGTCGTCGGTCATGTGGCGTTCCTCCATGGAGCGATTGTGGGCGCGGCGGGTTGTTGGTGCCGGCAGTTCCGGGATGCGTCCCGGGTCCGGGCCAATCCTAAACGAGCACAAAGAACCCCGGCGAATCGATTGATTCGCACGGGGTTCTCTCATGAAAACTCAGGCCTGTCCGACCTCGAAACGAGTGAAGGACACAACCTGCGCCCCTGCCTCGTCGAGGACGGCCTTGACCGTCTTCTTGGATTCCTGGACCGACGGCTGGTCGACCAGCACGACGTCCTTGAAGAATCCGTTGAGCCGACCTTCGACGATCTTGGGCAGTGCCTGTTCGGGCTTGCCCTCCTCGCGAGCGGTCTGCTCGGCGATGCGACGCTCGGAAGCCACCACGTCCTCGGGCACCTCGTCGCGCGAGGCGTACTTGGCGCGCAACGCAGCAACCTGCATTGCGGCTCCACGAGCAGCTTCCGCAGCCTCGGGGGTGTCGCCGGTGTACTCCACCAGGACGCCGACGGCAGGCGGCAGATCCGAAGCCCGCTTGTGCAGGTAGGACGCCACATTGCCCTCGTGGTACGAGACCCGGTTCAAGACCAGCTTCTCGCCGATCTTGGCGGAGAGCGCCTGGATCAGCTCGTCGACCGTCTTGTCGCCGACGCTGGTGGCCTTGAGGGCCTCCACGTCCGACGTCTTGGCGGCGACCGCAGCGTCGAGAACCTGAGCGGCCAGCGCCTGGAACTCGTCGTTCTTGGCCACGAAGTCCGTCTCGGAGTTGATCTCGATCATCGCGCCGTCTTTGGCGGCGATCAGACCTTCGGCGGTGGACCGCTCGGCACGCTTGCCGACGTCCTTGGCGCCCTTGATCCGCAGTTCTTCGACGGCCTTGTCGAAATCGCCGTCGTTGTTGGCCAGCGCGTTCTTGCAGTCGAGCATGCCCGCGCCGGTGAGGTCACGGAGCCGCTTGACGTCAGCGGCGGTGTAATTCGCCATGGGTGGGCGAGCCTCCTGTCGATTGTGTCGGGGGTGATGCGAAAGCCGGAGGGATCAGGCCTGCGCGGGGGTTTCGGCCTGCGCCGGGGCAGCTTCCTCGGTGCCTGCGGCCGGTGTGGTCGCCTGGGTGAGCAGTTCCTGCTCCCATTCGGCCAGCGGCTCGGTGGCGCCACCTTCGGGCTTGGCGTCGGCATCGGCACTCTGACCGGCACGAGCCTGCAGGCCCTCGGCAACCGCCGAAGCGACGACGCGGGTGAGGAGTGCGGCGCTGCGGATGGCGTCATCGTTACCCGGGATCGGGTAGTCGACGAGGTCCGGATCGCAGTTCGTGTCGAGGATGGCGATCACCGGGATGTTCAGCTTGCGAGCCTCGGAGACCGCGAGGTGCTCCTTGTTGGTGTCGACAACCCAGATGGCCGAAGGGACCTTCGACATGTCCCGGATACCACCGAGGGTGCGATCCAGCTTGGTCATCTCACGCGTGAGCATGAGGATTTCCTTCTTGGTGCGACCTTCGAAACCGCCGGTCTGCTCCATGGCCTCGAGTTCCTTGAGGCGCTGGAGACGCTTGTGCACGGTGGAGAAGTTGGTGAGCATGCCGCCGAGCCAGCGCTGGTTCACGTAGGGCATGCCCACGCGCAGCGATTCGGAGGCGATGGATTCCTGAGCCTGCTTCTTGGTTCCGACGAAGAGGATGGTGCCACCGTGGGCAACCGTCTCCTTGACGAACTCGTACGCCTTGTCGATGTACGTCAGCGTCTGCTGCAGGTCGATGATGTAGATGCCGTTGCGATCGGTGAAGATGAATCGCTTCATCTTCGGATTCCAACGACGGGTCTGATGCCCGAAATGAGCGCCGCTGTCCAGCAGCTGCTTCATGGTTACGACAGCCATAATTCACTTTCATTGCAGTTCATGCCGGCGCCCGGTTGGTCGTCGGCCCTGGCGCCTGGCACGTGTGGAACCCCCGGTGGAGAACGATCACCGACGAGGACTGCCCACACGCTGTCTCGGCCGGCATGACGCTGACCGACTGCAGACGCGCGAAGTCACTCCCGCCGCAGCGAGAGCGCCACATGAGTCTACGCGCGTGAGGGCCCGACACGAAATCGCTTCCCGTGCCGAAGCGGGCCCGATGTCAAGGCCTCGGCGAGCGTTGTGGACAGAAGAATCTTTCATGCACATCTTCGCAGGTCATCGCGCGATCGGCTGACAGATCCAGCAGGCTCGGATCCATGGCTTTCTGGTGGGCACTGTGCCGCGCGGCAGCGCTGTTGGGCGTGATCGTGGCCGCCGTACCGCTGCTCGCGCTGCAGTCGCAGCCGACAGCACGCGCCGCACCCGCCTCGGCGCCATCGCGTGGGTTCACCTGGCCGCTGCCTCCGACCCCACAAGTGCTACGCACCTTCGAGCCGCCCACGCAGCGCTGGCTGCCCGGCCACCGCGGTGTCGATCTTGCTGCGACGTCAGGCGCCACCGTCTATTCGGCAGGCGACGGGGTGGTGCATTTCGCGGGTCCCGTCGCAGGAAAGCCGGTGGTGTCGATTCGGCACCCGGACGGTTTGTTGACCACGTATGAACCGGTGAAGTCCTCAGTGCGCGCCGGTACGCCGGTGGCCCGCGGCTCGCCGATCGGTGTGCTCGAGCCAGGCCATGAGGGCTGCGCTCGCCCGTGTCTGCATTGGGGCGCGCGTCGCGGAGCCGGAGCGTCGGCGACCTACCTCGATCCGCTGGCCTTGCTCGGTGTTGTGCGGGTGCGTCTGAAGCCCCTCGAGACAGGCGACGCGTGAGGCCGGCGGCCGTCAAGCCCTGGGGTGCGCCTGATCGTGGACCTTACGAAGACGTTCGACACTGACGTGGGTGTACAGCTGCGTTGTCGCAAGGCTCGCGTGGCCCAGCAGTTCCTGCACCACGCGAAGGTCGGCGCCTCCTTCGAGGAGATGGGTCGCCGCACTGTGGCGCAATCCGTGAGGGCCGAGGTCAGGGGTGTCGGGCAGGCTCCTGAGTATCTGGTGGACCACCGTGCGGGCCATCCGCTGATCGAGTCGTCCGCCCTTGGCCCCGACAAGCAACGCGTTGCCCGCCTTGGGTTGCGCCAGCGCCGGCCGCCCAGTCCTCAGCCACGTCTCCAACGCGGCGGCTGCGGGGGCGCCGAACGGCACCGTCCGTTCCTTGTCGCCTTTACCGATGACCCTGACGACGTTGCGTCCCGTGTCGACGTCCCCGATATCGAGGCCGCACAACTCCCCCACCCGAATGCCCGTGGCGTACAACAATTCGACGATCAGTCGGTTCCGCTGGCCGATGGGGTCAGCCGGGTCAGCTGGGTCGGACTGGTTCTGTGAACCGTCGGCAGGCGCCGGTTGCATGGCCGCTTGCGCCTGCTCTGTGCTCAACACCCCCGGAAGGGTGCGATGAGCCCGGGGTGCCTGCAGTCGGGTGCCCGGATCCACGGCGAGGATGCCCTCGCGGGTTGCCCAGGCCGTGAAGCGTTTTGCCGACGAAGCCTGTCGCGCGATGGTGGTGCGGGCTGCTCCCGCCTTGCTGTGTGCCGCGAGCCAGGCACGCAGCTGACCCAGGTCGATTGCCGTCGGTGCGACGCCGCGGGCACCCGCGAAACTGATCAGCGACCGGATGTCACCGAGGTAGGCGCGCACGGTGTGGTCGCTGTGCCCACATTCGAGGCGCAGATAGCTCTCGTACTCGTCGATGATCGCGGCACTCACCGATTCAGCCAAGCGATCTCGGACCTCTACTGCAAGACGCCACACCCGACCGTGCGGCTTTTGTGTCCCGATCGCACCCGTTCGCGGGGATCAACAGGTCAGACTGCGCTGCCGGCGGCCTCTTCCTTCTTCTTGAGTTCCGCTTTCCATTGCCGGAACCCTTCTTCTGTCCGGCCACGACGCCAGTACCCCGAGATGGAAGCGTGCGATGCCGGAACGCCGCGCTCTTTCCTGACATAGGCGCGCAGATTGTGCATGACCGCCTCTGCCTCGCCGTGGATGAACACCTGAACCGTGCCCGGCAGCCAGTCTGCCTGCCTGACGGCCGCGACGATGGGAGCGTTGGCGCCGGCTTTGTCGTCCCCCACCTCATCCGACGAGCCACCCCGGTGCAACCAGGTGATCTCGGCGGTGTCAGGGGCTGCGATGTCGACGTGATCGTCCGGCCCGGCTACCTCGATGAAGGCCTTCACGACCGCGCCATCGGGCATCGATTCCAGGGCTGCGGCGAGCGCGGGCAATCCTGCTTCATCGGAAGCGAGCAGATGCCAGTCGACGTCGGATCTGGGGCGGTATCCACTGCCAGGGCCCAAGAATCGCACCACTTCGCCTGGTTGTGTGGATGCCGCCCATGGCCCCGCGAGTCCCTCGGTGCCGTGTACCACGAAATCGATCGCCACTTCGCGGGCCACCGTGTCGACCCTTCGCACCGTGTACGTCCGCAGGACCGGTTGTTGACCTGGCTCGAACTCCTTCCGGATCCGCTCAAGGTCGAACGGCTCGGGATACCGAACGCCCTCGGGCGGGAACAGGATCTTGACGTACATGTCGGTGTCGTCCACCGGTGTGAACTCTTCGAACCCGGGACCACCGAGATACACCCTCACCATGTGAGGGGTGAGTTGTTCGGTCCGTTGCACCGTCATGGTGTTGAGCTTCTTGGCCACGCGTTGGTTCCTCTCATCGCATTCGAACCCACGGTACCGGAAAGGTAGGTGACCCTAAGTTCGGCGATCCGATATACCGTCGCTGCCATGCCCACCATATTGATCACCGGCGCCTCCCGCGGTATCGGACGCGCGACCACGCAGCGCCTCGCGAATGCGGGCTGGAACGTATTCGCGGGAGTGCGTGACGACGCCGCCGGCGCCGAGTTACGCGCACTGGCCCCCGGACTGATCACACCCGTCGTCCTCGACATCACCGACGCCGACCACGTGGCAGACCTGGACCGCGTGTTGCCTGCCGAGCTGGACGCGGTTGTCAACAATGCCGGCATCGTCGTCGGCGGTCCGGTGGAAGCCGTCTCACCCGAACAGCTTCGACACCAACTCGATGTCAACGTCATCGGTCAGCATGCCGTCACCCGCGCGTTGTTGCCCCGGCTCCGGGCCTCCCGCGGACGAGTGCTGTTCGTGTCGTCGGTCAGCGGCCGGATCGCCACCCCGATGACGGGCGCCTACAACGCGTCGAAGTTCGCTCTCGAAGGCATGGCGGACGCGCTGCGAATGGAAGTGCGGCCCTGGAAGATCCCCGTCGTGCTGATCGAACCAGGCCAAACCGACACCGACATCTGGCGCGACGCCGAATCCACCCTCGAAGACCTGGTGAGTGACATGTCGCGCGAACACCGCGCTCTCTACGCCAAACACATTGCCGGATACCGCAAGTCGATCCCCCTCTCGCAGAAGGTGGCGGTTCCTGCAGACACTGTTGCCGCCACCATAGAATCCGCCTTGACGGCGCGGCGGCCGCGGGCCCGTTACGTCGTCGGTGCCGCGAACAAAGTTCAGGCGACAATGGTGGGCGCTCTACCGACCGCGGTCGCCGATCTGCTCCTACGAACCGTCATCGGCGTTCCCCGGCGGCCCTGAGGTAATCACCGCGACCCGGCCAGTCTCCACCCGGATCCATTGGTGCTCAGCAAACCTCGCGTTTCCAGGACGGCCAGCGCAGAGCGCACCTCGCGGACGGCGAGTCCACTGGCGAAAGCAATCTCGCCGATGGTCAGTGATCCACGCGCCGGCACCGCGTCGTAGGTTCGTTGCTGGGTCTCGTCGAGGCCGTCGGTCGGGCGCATCGATGACGTGCGGGCTTCCGAACCCGTCACACCGTCGGGCTCGGCCAGCCTGATGATGTCGTCTGAACTGGTCACCAGTTGCGCCACACCGTCGGCAATCATCCGGTGGCATCCGATGGAAGTCGCCGACGTGACCGGTCCTGGCACCGCACCCAGAGGCAGCCCCAGCTTCCGAGTCCACGCGGCTGTGTTGGCCGCGCCGCTGCGCCCGCCTGCCTCCACCACGACGACCGCCCGCGACAGTGCCGCCACCAGACGGTTCCGGGTCAAGAAGCGATGCTTGGCTGCCGATGTGCCCGGGCGGTATTCGCTGACCACCACTCCGGTGCGAGCGATCTCGGCGATCAACCTTGCGTGACCGGCCGGGTAGTCACGATCCAGTCCGCATGCGAGTACGGCCACCGTGGTTCCGTCCGCGGCCAACGCACATCGGTGCGCCACGCCATCGATGCCGTAGGCACCTCCGGAGATCACCGACCACCCTTCGCCGACGAGACCGCCGGTGAGCGACGACGTGACGTGCTCGCCATAGCCTGACGCCGCCCGGGATCCGACCAACGCCACCGAGCGGTCGACGGCGCCGTCGAGCCTTGCCGGGCCGCGGGCCCACAGCGCCACGGGCTCACCGCCTTTGGCCGCAGTGTCCGCCCGGCCCAGGGCGAGAAGCTGCCAGCCGGGCCATTCGTCGTCTGCGGGCGTCACCAGCCTGCCACCGAGTCGGGCGATCGCGGACAGGTCTTCCTCGGCGGTGTTGACCTGGTGGCGAGCCGCCGTCGCCCGCAGTACCTCTTCGTGGCCGGGCGGCACCGACTGCCGTGACACCGCGCGCGCCGCCTCGGTCGCGCCCACCTCCGCAATCAGCTTGTGCAGAGCGGCGTTCGGCGGCTCGGCCACACCGGCGAGGTATGCCCAGTCGAGTCGTGTGTTGTCGTCGAGCATGTCGTCCCCTCAGTTGTATCCGCGGTCGCGAAACATCAATGCTTGCGCCACATGGTTTTCGGTCGGCTGGTCGTCTCCGGAGAGATCGGCAAGCGTCCACGCCAGGCGAAGTGCCCGGTCCGCTCCGCGTGCCGTCACCCGCCCGTCTCGCAGGAACAGTTCGATCGGCCTGACCACCGAACCCGGCAAGCGAAAATCGCCCCGCCGCAGTACCGCACCCGGCACCTCCGCATTCGTCTGCCACCCGTGGGTGAGCCAGCGCTCGCGAGCAGCGGCGCGTGCCGCCATCACACGCTCGCGGACAACAGCACTCGATTCCGCGGGCCCGCCCGCCAGCGCCGCTGTCCCAGGAGGATCCATCCGAACCCTGATGTCCACCCGATCCATGAGCGGCCCCGACAGCTTGCCGAGATAACGACGACGTGCAGTGGGCGAACACACACAGTCCACGTCGTTCGCCGGGGCGCACGGGCACGGGTTGGCTGCCAGTATCAGCTGGAAGCGGGCAGGGAATCGAGCGACCCCGTCTCGGCGCGCCACTCGAACCTCACCGTCCTCCAACGGAGTTCGCAGTGTCTCGAGCACCTTGACACCAAGCTCCGCGCACTCGTCGAGGAACAGAACGCCGCGGTGCGCCCGCGACACCGCGCCGGGTTTGGCCATCCCCGTACCACCACCGATCATCGCAGTCACCGTTGTCGAGTGATGCGGAGCGATGAACGGCGCATCACGAATCAACGGGTGATCAGACGGCAACCCACCGGCAATCGAGTGAATCGCCGTGACCTCCAACGCCTCGGCCTCGTTCAACGGCGGCAGGATCCCCGGCAGCCGCCGCGCCAGCATCGTCTTCCCGATCCCCGGCGGCCCCGTCAACAACAGATGATGCGCCCCTGCAGCAGCAACCTCCATCGCATACCGCGCCTCGTCCTGACCCACCACATCACACAGATCCGGCCCCGCCACCACCGACCGGGCCGGCTGCCGCGGACCCACCGTGTCCAGCACAAACATCCCCTTGAGCCAGGCAAGCACCTCCCGCAGATGACTCGCCCCACCCACCTCGATCCCCGACACCAACCCCGCCTCGGCAACATTGCCCAACGGCACCACCGCATGAGTGAAACCCGCCTGCCGGGCCGCCACCACCGCAGGCAACACCCCACGCACCGGCCGAACCCGCCCGTCGAGCGCCAACTCACCCAAGAACACAGACTTCTCCAAATACGCAGGCGCATAATCATTTCCCGCAGCCAGCACCGCCAACGCCAACGCCAAGTCGTACATCGACCCCGACTTGGGCAACGTCGCAGGCGACAACGCCAACGTGATACGACCCTCCGGCCACTTCGCAACAGCGCCCTCGCCCCCGTCAGCACCCTTACTCGCCGCAGCAGTGTTGGTGATCGCCGCACGCACACGATCTTTCGCCTCCTTCAACGCCGCATCACCCAGACCCACCAGATGCACCCCCGGCAGACCCTGACCGATCGACGCCTCGATCTCCACCACCACACCCTCGACACCATTGATCGCCACCGACCGCACCCGCCCCAACTTCACCTCAGAACACCCCACGCAAATGCGAAATCGACACCGAGTCCTTCGAATCAATTTGCACGGCAACCACATCAAAACGCACCACCGGCCAACGCCGCCCCTGCTCACGCAGCCACACCCCGGCCAACCGGCGCATCCGCTGATACTTGGCCACCGTCACCGCCTCCGCCACATCGCCGTACAACGACCCGGTCCGCGTCTTGACCTCCACCACCACCAACGCATCACCATCAACCGCGATCACATCCAACTCCCCATAACGGCACCGCCAATTCCGCTGCACCACGGCCCACCCCAAACCCACCAGATACTCCGCCGCGGCGTCCTCCCCCAACTGACCCACCTCACGCCGCGAACGACGCACACCCCCACCTGACTGATCCATACCGAGAACATCCCAAACCGACACATCTCCACAGACCGCAGAACACACCGACCACCACCGGCCTGTGGACAACCCACACACTGTGCACTAACCCGTGAATGGAATAGGCAATTTCGCATCGTGAATACCGACCGAATGGCAGCGGACCCGACATTCCCAACGGGTTCAATTGCGAACAGATCGGCACTTTTGGAAAATGCATTCGCATGAAAAGGATCGTTCACACCCAATAGTTTCTGAGCATTCCGGTTGCCCGACCACCAGGGAATCTGTACCGTCATCGACGAGAGCCGCATCGTTGTTCGGCACTCAGAGCACAATGACATCGAATTGTCTTCGGGGGCGTAGACATTACGGACAATACGACGTCTCGAGCCAAAAACGCAGCACTACAGTCGGCAAGATTTGTCGGCGCCTTTTGATTGCCTCCGCGTTTTCGGCCCAGGACGTCCAGGAGATGACATGGTCAATTTCGGTCTCATCGATGATTGGAAGCCACCCGCTGGCAGAGTGACCATTTGGTCGGCGTCACTGGCATCGATCACACAGGCACAGCAGGCGCCCATCCACCCCACGCCACCCTCACACCAGCAGGAAGAGTATCTGCGGACTGCAGCATGTCGGCAGAACTCGCAGATCAGGTCGTCGCGGCTGTATGTCGGCACCTTCGATCAAGATCACGCGCTTGATCACGCCGCCATGACCGCGGCCGTCAACGCTTTTCTCCGGCGGCACGATACTCACCTCAGTTGGTTCTCCATCGAACCCGATGACTCCGTCGCCCGTCGGGTCATCGATCCCGCGACAATCGATTTCATTCCGCATCACCACGATGTCATCGGGGATCCTGACGAGATAAGGGAACTGGTACAACGTGAGACGCCAGGCCCATTCGAGTGGGATTGCTTCACATTCGGCACCATCGAACACGACTGCGGGTTCACCATGTATGCCGCCATCGACCACCTGCACTCCGACCCGATTTCACAGGCGATCTCACTTGTGGACGCCATTGCGCTCTATGACAATGCGCGCCACGGCCGCGACAACGATCTCGCTCCGCCCGGCAGCTACATCGATTACTGCCATCGGGAACGAACAGCATCGGCTCAGCTGTCACTGGACTCCCCGCCTGTGCAGCGATGGATCGAACTCGTCCAGGCCAATGGTGGCCACCTCCCGACCTTTCCGCTGGACCTCGGCCAGGAAAGTACAGAGAACGCGCGGAGCGCACACCTGACGGTCACATTGTTCGACGAACAGGACGCGAAGACACTGGTCCGGATCTGCCGGGACAGTCGCGCAGGGTTCATCGCGGCGGTACTCACCGTCGCCGGCCTCGCTGCGCACGAATTCACAGGCGACCGTCGATATCTGGCGATCACGCCCAAGAGCACACGGACGACTCCCGCGGAGTTCAGCGCGGTCGGTTGGTTCACCAGTCTGATTCCCGTGCCGATCGACATCGATGAATCGTCGACGTTCACAACTCTGGTTCGCCAAGCACAGGTTGCCTACCTGGCCGGACGCAAACTGTCCGACGTCTCGTTCCACCGAGTGCTCGAACTCGTCTCCGATGAACCCGACCTCGGCATCAGGACCGAACCCGGATGGTCGGTGCCGATGGTCTCGATCATGGACGCACGTCGACTACCGGGCGTCTCCGAGTTCGAGTCCATCAACGCAAGGTTCTACGGTAACCGCGGTACATCGGACGAGGTGTACACGTGGGTCAATCGATTCACCGATGAGACATCCATGAGCCTGTTGTTCCCTCACACCGCACAGGCCCGGGCTTCGGTGGACGTCTATGTGGACCGGGTGCGGCAGATCTTCAAGACGATCATCTCCGAGGGCGACTACGCACCGAGCCCAGGTGTTCGTCAGGTGACAGGTTGGGACCACGAGCTTCGCTCCCGGCTCCCACCACGACTTCTTGTTCCCCAGAAGATCCGCAGGGGGCGTCTCCACGGAGAGCATCGTGGCCGGCTCTGGCCTGTTGTCTCATCGCAGTGTCCATGCAGATGGTCGACATGACGATCGTGAACATTGCCCTGCCCAGCCTCGGGTCTGGACTCCACGCCTCCTCTGGCGAGCAATTGCTTGTACTCAGCGCGTACACACTGGCTTTCGCCTGCTTTCTGCTGACCGCTTCCCGCCTGGGCGAACGGTGGGGCCGTCGACGACTGTTCATCGGCGCTCTCGCAGGGTTCACGGTGGTATCCGTGCTGTGCGGGACCGCAACCGGCGCAGCAGAACTCATCGTGTTGAGAGCTGTTCAGGGCGCTTGCGCGGCACTGGCATCGGCCCAGACCATCGCCATCATCTCGTCCTCGTTCCCCAAGTCCCGGCATCCAGCGGTGTTCGGCATCTATGGCGCGACGGCCGGAGTCGCCGCCATGCTCGGACCGACGCTCGGGGGGCTCCTCATCTCAGCAGACGTGTGGGGGCTCGGCTGGCGCATGATCTTCCTCGTCAACCTTCCCCTCGGCCTGATCGCCTGCGTCGTGGGCCATCGATGTCTTCCGGCCCTTCATGCCATCACCCGTCCGGGCCTTGATCTCCCGGGAGTCGCGCTCTCGACCACCGGGTTGTTCCTGCTCGTTCTCCCACTGGCCACGGGGCGCGAGAGGGGTTGGCCGACCTGGCAATTGTGGATGCTGGTGGGGTCGGTGGTGGTTCTGTGCCTTTTCATCGTTCACCAGCACCGCCTCGGCAGACGGGGCGGTTATCCCCTGCTCGACCTTCAACTGTTCACCGTCAGGTCATTCGCCGTCGGCTCAGTCCTGTCGCTGCTGTTCTTCGGTGTGTTCGCCGCTTTCTTCTTCACCGTCTCGGTGACCGCACAATTCGGCCTCGGATTTTCCCCGTTGCGAACCGGCCTGCTCACCCTCCCTTTTGCGATCGGCGCCGCGGTCGGTTCGGTTGTCTCAGCGCTGCTCGTCAGACGGATCGGGGCACTGACACTGACGACGGGAGCCGTCTTGTTCAGCGGGTCACTCGTCTACACCGCCGCCATCATCGACCCCGCCGCCGGCATCGAGGTGTCGTCGATCATCCTCCCGTTGGCCGTCGGCGGCGTGGCCATGGGACTGTTCGTCGCGCCGTTGCAGGCGACGATGTTGTCGGGCACCTCAGAGCGGACCGTCGGTTCCGCCTCGGGGACCATCCCCACGGTCCAGCAGATCGGAGCATCCGTGGGGATGGCGGTGATCAGCCTGCTGTTCTTCGCAGCAGTTGTCGCACAGTCGGAAGAGGCTGTGCAAGAGGCGCAGACCAGTCTGTCGCACAGTCTCGGCACGTCCGAGGTTGCTCCACTCGCGCGGCCGTTTGTCGTTCACGAGTTCGGTCGCTGCGCCACTGCCCAGTTGGGTTCAGCACACCCGGACGCTCCCGGGCCGGGGTGTCCCGGCGCAGACGATGCCATCCAGCCATACGCGGACGGGCCTCGTTCCGCGGTCGCAACCCAGGCTGAACCGGACGTCAGCGCAGCGGCCCGCCAGGCCGCCTCGCACACCTTCTTGGCGGCCTTCACGGCCGTTCTGTGGACCCTGGCGGCGATCTCGGCGGCACTCGCCGGTCTGACCCTCGCTCTGCGCAACCCCGGACGACGTCAGATCGACTGCCGGTCGGCCGCACAGTCGGCCCCGACGCCGGCTACCGGGTCAGGGCCGCGTTGATCATCGGCCAGGACTTGTGAAGATCGTCCTGCCAGTAACCCCAGCTGTGGGTGCCTGTTGATCTCAGATCGACTGTGGCGGGAATCCCCAACTGCTGCAGTCGGTCACGCATTTTGAGTGTGCAGCGGTTGGTAGCCGTCTCGATGACCGCACCGACCGCGATCTGCTCGGCGAGCTTGGATCCGTTCCCGTTGATGCCGGGTCCGTCGATCACGTCGTACTGGCCGGGCAGACCCGTACCGTTCGAAATGTAGATGGCTTTGCCGCGCAACTTCTCGGCGTTCACATATGGGTCGTTGCGAACCCATTCGGGATCGGCCGGTGGTCCCCACATGTTCACCGTGTTCCCACCGCCACGGATCTCGACGGTCAGTCGGACGTAGGCCTGGCCTTCGGGGTCGCTGGTCATTGCGCAACCGCTGTACGAGCCGACGGCGCGGTACAGATCAGGGGACTTCAGGGCCAGCTGGAACACTGAGGTCCCGGCCATCGAGATACCCGCGATCGCGTTGCGCCCGTTGCCGTTCAGGAGCGCATCCATCAGCGGTGGTAGCTCCTCGGTCAGATAGGTGGCCCACTTCTGGCGACCGAGTTTCGGGTCGTCATTGCGCCAGTCCGCGAAGTAACTCGCCGCCCCACCCATCGGTACCACCACATTCACGTTGCGGCCCTTGAAGAACGATGTGATGTCGGTCTGGTCGAACCAGCTGCTTCCACCGTCGCCACCAGCTGCTCCGTTAAGCAGGTACATCGTGGGCGCAGGAGTCGACCGGTCCTGCGCCGGCAGCACCTTGACCATCAGGTCCGCCTCCATCGCGGCCGACCTCACGGTCACATCCACGACCCCGTCGACCTGTTCGACGGTGTTCACCACACGAGAACCGTCGGCCGAAGTCGTGTCGCCGACAATTGGTTGCCCGTCAGGTTCGGCAATTGCCGATCCCGAGCCGAATACTGTCAGGACCAATACGGCCGACACCAATGTGACAACAATGGTTTCTACATTTAGATGTGTGAGACGAGGTGTACCACCGAAGCGCCACTTCACGACAATCCTCTCTGGTGCGGCACCAGAGGGTTCACCCGACAGGTGGGCACGTCAGAACCCATGGCGCCGCCACGACTTTCGCACATCCAACCACGGCGCAACTGTGCCACGGGACGCAGACGGTACAACCCGCCTAGATCTTAAGGAAGATTTTTTGTTGTGTTAGATCTTTATTTCTCAACAGCTGTTGTCATCCGCTAATCTTCGCTGTAGTTTCACGGGTACACGACAACGCGACAAAGGGTCGGGCCGAGGCGTCATTGAGACGTCGCAGCGCGGATGTCGAACAAATTACTTGAAATGCATTTGGCATTTTGTGTTGCGAATTGCCTTACACAGAAAGCCGCCTGCTCGCAGTCAGTGCAGCGTTTCACCATTCGCCCCGGCCACCAGTGCGCTTTTGCGCTACTTCGACAGGAGCTGAACATGGTCAATTTCGGTCTGATCAACGAGTGGGAACCAGCCACGGGCCGGCTCACGAGCTGGGTTGCGTCCCCTGCCTCGCTGGATGAGGCGAAGGGCGCTCCGGTGCACCCCACCCCGGCCTCACATCAGCAGGAAGAGTATCTCCTGACCGCCGCCCGGAACGAAACCGTCGGCTTCCGGTTCTCCCGATTGTGCCTGGTGGCGTTTGACTTTCAGACTCCGCTCGACGTCGATGCCATGACCCGGACAATCAACACGTTCCTCCGGCGACACGACACCTTCCACAGCTGGTTCTCATGCGAAACCGACGGATCGATCGTTCGGCATGTGGTGGACCCCAGCGTCGTCGACTTCCGACCGACCCCACACGGCGAGTTCGACTCCCCCGACGCAATTCGCGCGCACGTCGAGACCGAAACTCCCGGACCGTTCAACTGGGATTGCTTCACATTCGGCACCATCGAACACGAGACCGGTTTCACTTTGTACGCGGCGTTCGACCACTTGGTGACCGACGGCATCTCGTCCGCACTCACCGTTGTCGAACTCCTGCAGCTGTATTCGAGTGAGAGCCAGGGAACACCGAGCGGTCTGGCCGACGTCGGCA
The DNA here is from genome assembly GCF_023051145.1 of Williamsia sp. DF01-3. Lineage (NCBI taxonomy): Bacteria > Bacillati > Actinomycetota > Actinomycetes > Mycobacteriales > Nocardiaceae > Williamsia > Williamsia sp. DF01-3. The sequence continues at coordinate 2,741,862 of NZ_JALKFS010000005.1, read as the reverse complement.
GTTATGTCGAATACTGCGCCAGAGAACGCGCGGGCTCTGCCTCGTTGACGTTGGAATCGCCTCACGTCCAGCGCTGGATCGATCTGGTTCACTCGAACGCGGGTCGGCTCCCTACCTTCCCTCTCGACCTGGGCGTCGCCAGTGCCGGCTATGCGCGCACCGCCCACCTGTCTACGACGTTGTTCAGCGAAGCCGACGCCGAGAAGTTCGCGACGGTGTGCCGTGACCACGGCGCCGCATTCACCCCTGGGGTGCTCGCGGTTGCTGCACTGGCCAGTTATGAGTTCACCGGAGCGTCGAACTACTTCGGCCTGACCCCCAAGAGCACTCGCTCCACCCCCGCCGAATTCAGCTCGATCGGCTGGTTCACCAGTCTCATCCCCGTGCCGGTCACCGTGGACGAATCCTCGACCTTCACGTCCATCGTCGGAGCCGCTCAAGCCTCGTACGACTCGGGCAAAGAGCTCACCGACGTCTCGTTCCACCGTGTGCTGCAACTTGCCGGACCAGACCACGGGGTCAATGTCGACCCTGGGTGGTCGGTGCCGATGGTGTCGTACATCGACGTCCGGAAGCTACCGGGCGTCGATCTGTTCGACGCCATCAACACCGGGCTGTTCGGTAACCGGGGAAGCTCTGAAGAAGTCTTCCTCTGGATCAACCGCTTCAACGACGCGACCACGGTCAGCCTGCTCTTCCCGGACACCGATGAGGCACACGCTTCCATCAAGTTGTACGTCGACCGGCTGTCGGAGATCTTCACCACCATTGCTGCGCACGGCGACTACAGCCCGTCGGTGGCGGCCCTGGCGACATAGCAGTGTCTCTACCGGAATCTGTTGCGGTACAGCCACAACAGGCCGAGATCGCCCCGCGGCGGGCCTGGCTGGCATTTGCCGCCTGCCTGATCGCGGTGTTCATGCAGATGGTGGACACCACCATCGTCAACATCGCACTACCGAGTCTGGCCACCGACCTGGACGCGTCCTATTCGGCGCAACTCCTGGTCGCCACGGTGTACACGCTTGCGTTCGCCTGCACGCTGATGACGAGCTCGCGTCTGGGTGAGATGTTCGGCAGGCGCCGGGTGTTCCTGATTGCTCTCGCCGGGTTCACCGTGACGTCAGTGTTGTGCGGAACCGCCACCGGGGCAACCGAGTTGATTGCGCTGCGCGGCGCACAAGGCGTCAGCGCCGCGGCGGCGTCGGCGCAGACGATCGCGATCATCTCCGTGTTGTTCCCACGGGTCAAACACGGCGTGGTGTTCGGGATGTACGGCGCCACCGCGGGGGTGGCAGCGATGCTGGGCCCCATGCTCGGGGGCGGTCTCATCGCCGCCGACATCTTCGACCTGGGCTGGCGGACGATCTTCCTCGTCAACCTCCCGCTCGGAATGATCGCCTGCATCCTCGCCTTTCGCTATCTGCCGGATGTCAAACCCGGCGAACGGGAGCCGTTGGACGTGGCGGGGATGGTGCTCTCGAGCGCGGGACTCTTCCTGCTCATCTATCCCTTGGCGCTCGGGCGCGAGAAAGACTGGCCGATATGGCTTCTCGTGATGCTTGTCGTCTCGATCGTGCTCTTGACTGCATTCGTGTTCTACGAGCGTCGACTCCAGCGCCGCGGCGGCAGCCCCCTGCTGAGACTCGATCTGTTCCACAACCGGAACTTCACGGTCGGCGCCGTGTTGTCGCTGGCGTTCTTCAGCGTCTTCGCCGCGTTCTTTTTCACCGTGTCCATCGCAGCCCAATTCGGTCTCGGCTACTCGGCGCTTCGAACAGGCGTATTGACGTTCCCTTTTGCGGTCGGTGCCGCCATGGGTTCGTTGATCTCGCCCATCTTGGTCGGTCGCATCGGCGCCCGGACCCTGGCGCTGGGAATGGTCGCGTTCGCAGTGTGTCTCGGCTGGACCGCCATGATCATCGATCCTGCCGGTGGCTCACTGGACATCGCGGTGCTCGTGACGCCACTGCTGATCGGCGGCGTGGGCACCGGCTTGTTCGTCGCGCCACTGCAGGCGACCATCTTGTCCGGAACCACCGAATCCAATGTGGGCTCGGCATCCGGTTCCATTCCCACCATCCAGCAGATCGGGTGCTCCATCGGGCTCGCCGTGATCAGCATCGCGTTCTTCAATCAGGTTGCTGCACAGTCGCCGTCGGCGGTGGATCAGGCCGCCTCCTCGCTGTCGCGGGGCTTGGAGACCACCTCGGTGGCGCCCCCGTTCCGGCCAGTGGTCGTCGATGAGTTCTCTCGGTGCGCGAATCTGCAGCTGTCGTCGGCACATCCGGAACAGACCCCGCCGGGGTGTGGTGCAACCGACGCTCAGAAGCCGGCGACACCGGGTGATGTGCGAGCAACGGTGGCCGCTGCTGCCGCACCGGAACTCAAGACCGCCGCCCGGGAAGCCGCCGCGCATTCATTTCTCGCTGCACTGTCGATCATCTTGTGGGCGATCGCGGCAACGGCTCTTGCCCTCGCGATGATCAGCCTCTTGCTGCGACGAACCGGAGCCGTACCCCGCTAGTCGCCGAGCACACCGTCCTCGGGCAGACGCAGATCCTGTTTTTCCAGTTCCTCGATGTTGACGTCCTTGAACGTGATCACCCGTACCTGTTTCACGAACCGAGCGGGGCGGTACATGTCCCAGACCCAGGCGTCACTCATCCGGACCTCGAAGTAGACCTCGCCGTCCGCATTTCGGGGCACCATCTCGACCGCGTTGGCCAGATAGAACCGACGTTCTGTCTCGACCACGTAGGTGAATTGACCGACGATGTCCTTGTACTCGCGGTACAGGGACAGTTCCATCTCGGTTTCGTACTTCTCGAGATCTTCGGCGCTCATTCCCTCAGCCTAACGTCCTGCGGTCTCGCCCACGCGCACCCGTAGCCGCACATTGCGATACGACATCCTGTGTTGCGGGGACGGGCCGAGCTCGTCGAGACACTGCATGTGCATCTCGGTGCTGTAGCCCTTGTGGACGGCGAACCCATATCCGGGCAGCGACGTGTCCATGTCGACCATGATCCTGTCCCTGGTGACCTTCGCGATGATGCTGGCGGCGGCGATACACGCTGCTGCGCCGTCGCCTCCGATCACCGGCAGGGAGGGCGCGGTGAGCCCTGGAACCCGGAAACCATCCGACAGCACATAGCCCGGTTGGACACCGAGTCCGGCGACGGCTCGCCGCATCCCCTCGATGTTGACGACATGGATACCCAGCCGGTCGACTTCGTCTGCCTCGATGACCACCGCGCTCCAGGCAACAGCGTGCCGGGTCACGGACTTGTACAACTTGTCGCGAGTCTTCGCCGTCAGCTTCTTCGAGTCATCGAGATCGGCGAGCGAGATCAGTTGCGTCGGCTTGAGGATGCACGCAGCGACCACCAGTGGACCGGCACACGCTCCACGCCCTGCCTCGTCCACGCCGGCGACGGGCCCGAGCCCGCTGCGGTACAGCGCTGCTTCCAGGGTGCGCAAGCCGGCGGCTCGCCGTATCACCACACGAGGTGGCCAGGTGGTCGCCACCGGTTGCCTACTTCTGGGGGTCGACGGAGTCGACACCGCCGATACGCGAGAACGGGTAGATGATGTAGCGGACTTTGCCGCGTATGTCGTCGACGGGCACCATGCCACGCAATTCGTCGTCCTGGTGGTACCGGGAGTCGGCCGAATTACCGCGGTTGTCGCCCATCACCCAGACGAACCCCTCGGGAACGTCGATCGGGCCGAAGTCTGCGCCGAAGCACGAATTGAGCTGGCCGGTATCGTCTTTGAGATCGCCGGGACGCATCTGAGCGTTCTCTTCTTGCAGTTTCAGGTCGATGTACGGCTCATCGAGGGGCTGGCCGTTCACCTTGACTCCGGTGCGATCTGCGTTGCGGCACTCCACCCGCTGACCGCCTGTGGCGATGATCCGCTTGACGAGATTGTTCTCATCCGGCGGGGCGAACCCGAACCACGACATGGCGTTCTGGGCGCCGCGGATGACCGTGTTGGACGACCGCGGCGACTTCCAGCCCTGATCCCACGATGACGTGGGTGCTTTGAACACCACGACGTCGCCGGCCTTGGGGTCGCTCCACCGATACACCAACTTGTCGATGACGATCCGGTCATTGGTGCAACCGGTGCAGCCGTGCAGCGTGTTCTCCATCGATTCGGACGGGATCACGTACTGCCGCCCGATGAACGTCTGGAGAACCCATGTCAGCGCGAGCACACAGATCAAGATGATGGCGGTCTCGCGTAGCAGAGACGCCTTCTTCTTCGGTGCGACATCGGCGGTGCCGTCTATCCGGCGCCACGGACGTGCTTGCCGATCGGGGTCGGCCGCACGGTCCGGGTCTGCAGGCCGACTGTCGTACGGCTCGTCGCTGTAGGGGTCTGAACCCTCAGGATTGCGGGGGGTGTTTACCACGCCGCAAGCCTAGTAGGTCAGCGCTTTTCTTTGATCTTGGCTGCCTTGCCGCGCAGGTCACGCAGGTAGTACAGCTTCGCCCGGCGGACATCACCACGGGTGACGACCTCGACCTTGGCAATGTTCGGGCTGTGCACGGGGAAGGTGCGCTCCACACCGACACCGAACGACACCTTGCGAACGGTGAAGGTCTCACGAACGCCGCCGCCTTGACGACGGATCACAACGCCCTTGAACACCTGAACACGTTCTTTGGAGCCCTCGATGACCTTGACGTGGACGTTGAGGGTGTCTCCGGCGCGGAAGTCGGGGATGTCGTCGCGCAGGGATTTGTTGTCCAAGAAATCCAGAGTGTTCATGATGTCGGTTCCAATCTTGCTGTTGGCGTGAGTAGAGGAACCTGGCGGCTTTCGTCCTGGACAATTCAGGTGTGCGGCTCGACCGGTTCGTGCTCCGATTCGTGTGGTCTCCGCGACGAATCAGCCGCCTCGGGCGAACCCGGCGTCTGACCGTCAAACGGCAACTGGTCAATTGTGCCAGAACCACCCCCGACGGACGAAATCGCGGCGGCGAGCACCAGCTCCCCCGATTCGCCCGGGGCCGGTGCTGCGTGCACGGTGGCGTCCAGTTCTGCCTCGGCGCCGGACTTCGCATGCGCAACGTCGGGTTTGCCTGCCATGAGGTCTTGAAGAAAGATTTTCGCGCGAATCAGGGGCCTGCGCACCCGCCGCTCACGTTTCACGGCGGCGTTCATCTTCTTCGGGCGTTTTGTGTAACGCCAACGGGCCCACGGCGACGTCGGGCGTGCGAGTCGTATCGACGCCACCAGAAGTAGCGGGAAGATGAACAGTCCGATCAACCCCGTCCAGATCTTGCCCTTGAGCAGCACGACCCCTGCCAGCAGGAGCACAAACGCCGAATAGACGACGGCCACCACGATCGACACCACGTCCGCAGTGTCGACACCCGCCCAGTCGAGCGGGTGGAACCCGAGGAGAACCAGTCCCATCACCGCGACCGCCACGAACACAGCGTCGATCGACGCGCGGCCCTCTTCGGCCCAGTAGACATCCCGCAAATAGAAGATGAGCGCGAATTCGTCGAGCACCAGCGCGGCACCGACACCGAACAGCGCGGCAAAGATGGACAGGGTGGTCTGTGACCCGTTGATGGCGAGCGCTATCAGCCCGAGCCCCGACAGCATCGTCAGCACGGTCCCGAAGACAACGTGATGGATGTGCATGCCACCGGGGGTGACGTTGCTGAACCACCAGCTGACCTCGGCACGGATCAGTCGGACGCTGATCCGGATTCCGAGAAACCCGAGGATGAAGCCGATGTACGCCATGAAGAGCGGCAGCCGGCCGTTGTCGATGATCGATTCTTGGAACCAATGGCCCATCCGCTGAGATTAGTCGCCGACGTGGTCGCGCAGGAGGTTTGCGACCAAAGACGTCGACCCCATCGCTGCGGCCGCCTCACACACGACTTCGCGGAGCCCTTCCCGGCCCGTGCCCGCGGTTCCGAACTCCACTGCTGCCAGCGCTCGCGCTCGTGCGAACTCTGTCCGGTACTCGGCTGACCGGCCTGCATGAGACGCTGCAAAAGCTGCCGCGTCGAACCGCCCTCGAAGGGATGCGATGGCCAGCTTCTGTGCCGGGCTCAATGGTCTGCCGTTTCTCCAGCAGCTCAGCGCGTCGGTGACCGGACCCTCGGTACGTACCGACGCAGCGTCGAGGGCCATCACCGCAGCGAGTAGGCCGGTTCGGCTGATGTGCCGGGGGTTCACCCGATCCACGAGTCCGGCAACCCCCGACCCCAGGACATCGATGCGGTGAGCATTCATTGTCCGTCCCCCTGCCCGGTGCCCTCGTCACCCGATGAAGTGGTGACACCGGCCTCTGCGAGCTGCGACCGGACCTCTGGAGTGGGAGGTGTGGTGGCGCAGACCGCCAACGGGACGAGGTCCCGGGCGGCGAGATAGTCGACAATCACCAGTTCAGGGGACCTGCCGTCACCGACGACAACCTCGTTCGGTTCGGGCACCGTCCCCGGCCGAAGGTACCCGCCGGGTTCACTGGTACCCACTACGACGATGCGGCGTCCGTCGTGGTCTTGCCCGAGTCCCACGGCGAATCGGATCCATGGCGCCACCTCGGGTGGCTGCATCGAAGACAGATGCGCTGCCCGGGTCTGCAACATCGAGAGGTCTGCGGCCGAGACATCCGTGGCGAAGGGCAGGTCGCCGCCGCGCATCCTCCCGGCTGCCGCGGCCATTGCCGAGCCTGCCCCCATCATGGCGCCGGGGATCATCGGTGCGCCGGCGGCGTTGCCCGTTGCTTGGCCGTGTTCGCTGTCAGGCTGCTCGGCTGCGTGTGCCGACGCGGTGTCAGCTAGTTCGCGACTACCGGATTCGAAGTCGCCGGCGACGGCGGCCAGCACGGTGGCAGCGGCGTGTTCGGCGCCCATGGCCGCGGTGATGTCTCCCGTCGTCACATCCACCACCTGGGCCGCGTGCAGGTCTCGATCCGCGATCGCCGCGGCCACGGTGAGTCGCTCGTGGGTCAGTACCACCAAGTCGGAGAACCGGGCTGCGAGGTCTGATTCGGCGCCGACCAGATGCGCTGCCCTGGCCGCTTGGTTCGCGAGGGCGGTCGCCTTCGCCGCCAGGGCGCTGCCTGTCCGGCCGTCCATTGCGTCGGCGACCTCTGTGCTAACCGCCTCGATGGCGGACTGCAGGGCGAAAAGCCGTTGCGCCACAATACGATACCGTTCGACTGACCGACCGATCATGTCTGGGTCGATCGCCGGCCAGGCATCGCGCAGGAGCCCTTCGACCTGCTCACCCGGCGTGGTCAGCACCGCTCGGCTCCAGGTGTAGGAAGGTGCAGGCCGATATCGGCGGACTGCAGGTCGGTGCATGCGCGACCGATGTCGTCGACGTGGTCCGCCAGGGACATTCGGAGCTGATCCAGAACCGACGTGGTCGCTTGTGAGAGGTGCGCTGCGCCGACCATGAAGATGGCGCCACCGACGTGGGACGAGCAGCGCGCTCTCAGCTCGGCGTCCACGGCAGCAACTTCTTCGCGGATGGAGTCGATCTCGCCGATCAGCGAAGCGAACTCATCAGCACCTGCACGCATCGCTGTGTCATCGAGCCGAAACGATCCGCTTCCGTGCATTGGCCTGCTCCCCCGCTGCCGCATCCCTCAACCCAGCCGCCATCAGTAAAGGTCCGAGTACCCAGGGCCTTGATATTGGACGAGTTCCCCGGCCAACCGGTTCCTTCGTTCGGTGAGCTCGTCATCGGCGCGCCGCACCAGGAGAGCGATCTCATCGGCGAGCTGACCAGCGCGGTAACGTCGCATCGCCAGAGGGTCGATCGACAGGCCGGTGAGCAATCCCCGCGCGTTGATCACCACCGTGATGAGGCGGTCCTTTGATGTCGCCTCGACGGTTGTCCCGCGCATCTCCTCGGCCAGCACACGCAGACGGTCGCGCTGCTCATCCACCTCGGTCAGCACAGCCGCCAACGCGCTGTTGCCGATATCCACCCGCCCGGGCTCGATCCCCATCAACGTCCCCCCCTCGCGTCGCAGATGTTAACCCGAGTCGGTGGCCCACGCTCGATCGACGGCAGCGCCGTTGGTCCTACTGCTCAGGAGGTAGGAGATCGGGGCGACGCTCCCTCGTGCGGGCGAGGGATTGTTCGCGGCGCCACTGTTGCTGTTTTGCGTGGTCACCGCCGCGGAGGACCTCGGGGACCTCGAGCCCGCGCCACACCGGCGGCCTGGTGTAACTGGGCCCCTCCAGGAGGCCGTCGGAGAACGAATCCTGCTGATGCGAGGACGCGTTTCCCAGTACGCCATCGATCAGGCGAACGGTGGCCTCCACCATCGCCATGACAGCCACCTCACCCCCGATGAGGACGAAGTCGCCGATCGAGACCTCCTGCACACGAACGCGTTTGGCGGCGTCATCGATCACCCGCTGATCGATCCCCTCATACCGTCCACAGGCGAAGACGATGTGCTTCTCGCGGCTCCACGCCTGCGCGGTTGCCTGGGTGAAAGGGACGCCTGCGGGAGTGGGCACCACGAGAAGCGCTTCGTCTGGACACACTTCGTCGAGACAGGGCCCCCACACCGTGGGCTTCATGACCATTCCAGGCCCGCCCCCGTAGGGGGAATCGTCGACGGCGCGGTGCACGTCGTGCGTCCAGTCGCGCAGATCGTAGGTGTCGAGTGCGACGATCCCCTTGCCGATCGCCTTGCCCAGCAATGCCATTCGCATGGGCTCGAGATAGTCGGGGAAGATCGAGACCACCCCGATACGGATGGCAGGCCCCGCCTCGTCGGTCATTCCGGATCCAGCAGACCGTCGGGTGGGTCGATTTCGATCAGGCTCCGACTCACCGTCGGCACGATCGCTGTGACAAACGGGATCAGGATCTCGCGGCCTTCGTCAGTGGTCACCGACAACAGATCCCCGGCGGGCAGATGCACCACATCGGCGACCACACCGACGTCGTCGCCATCAACGGTGCGCACCGGAACCCCTTGCAGTTCATGGTCATAGAACTCGTCCGGATCGTCGCCGGACGAAACCTCGTCGGCGTCGATCAAGAAAAGCAGTCCGCGGAGCGCCATGGCCGAGTCGCGGTCCCCGACCTCGGCAACAGACAGCAACAGCCGCCCGGAATGGTTCCGGGCGGCTGTCACCGTATAGCTGTTCTCGACGAAGGTGTTCTTACCGGTGGACAGACGGCCTCGCAGCTTCTGCCCGATGGCGAAGCGCTCTTCCGGATCGTCGGTGCGGACGTCGACCACCAGTTCACCGCGCACGCCGTGCGTCTTGGTGACGCGGCCGATTACCAGGTCCATCGTCGTCGCTTTTCGGTGCCTGCGTCAGCGGTCGGTGTCGACGATGTCGACACGAACGCCCCGGCCACCGATTCCGGTGACCAGAGTGCGCAGTGCAGTGGCCGTGCGGCCATTGCGACCGATGACCTTACCGAGGTCCTCGGGGTTCACGTGAACCTCGACAAAACGCCCTCGCCGTCCGGTGACCAGTTCGACGCGGACGTCGTCGGGGTTGGCAACGATGCCGCGAACGAGGTGTTCGACGGCGTCGGCGACGACAACGCTCACTTGTCAGCGGCCTCGGCTGGGGCCTCGTCGGCAGCGCCTGCCTCTGCCTTGGGGGCGTCGGCCTTCGAGGAATCGTCGGCCTTCTTGGCGGCCTTCTTCTTCGGTGTGGTGGCCTCGGCGGACGGTCCGTTGTCAGCGGCGGCGAGTGCGGCGTTGAACAGGTCCTGCTTGCTGGGCTTGGGCTCGGCAACACGCAGCGTGCCCTCGGCGCCCGGTAGTCCCTTGTGCTTCTGCCAGTCACCGGTGATCTTCAGCAGTGCTGCAACGGGCTCGGTCGGCTGTGCGCCGACTCCCAGCCAGTACTGCGCACGCTCGGAGTCGACCTCGATCAGGCTCGGCTCTTCCTTCGGGTGGTAACGACCAATGGTCTCGATGGCCCGGCCATTGCGACGGGTGCGGGCGTCGGCGACGACGATGCGGTACTGGGGATTGCGGATCTTGCCGAGGCGGGTGAGCTTGATCTTGACAGACACGAGTTACTTCCTTCTATGGTCACAGTGCAATTCGGCGACGCCCCATCGTTGGGGCGCCCGGTTTTGCTGTTCGGTGGTGTGACCGCCGGTCGGTGTCTAGCCGGGTCCGGCGAACCAGCGTCCCATTCTGCCAGAGGTGTGGGCCTGATAAGAAATCCGTCGGAATCACCACGCCGACGCTGGGTCGGGGTCACCACACCACGATGGCTCCTGTCAGCCGGCGGCTGCGAGGGCCTCGCGGGCATCGGCGGTGACGAGTTCCATGTTGATCGCGGACGCCGCAACCGCGCCATCGGCCGCCGCACCGCCGACCTGAGCCATCAGGTTCGCCACGTTGCCTGCGACGTACACCCCGGGAACGTCGGTCAGGCCGGTCTCATCCGCCTCGATGTACTGCCCGGCCCCCTTGGGGTGGTCGGTCAGTGTCAGACCCAGGTCGACGAGGAAGTCGGCCCGGGCGACAAACCGGGGCATCACCACGATCACCTCACGCTCACAGACCGTCCCGTCCGCCATCCGCACCCCGGTCAACTTCCCGTCGGACGACTCGACGGCCGCGACCCGACCTTCGACCACGCACACCCCGCGCGCCGCGAGCTGTGCCGACTCCTCCTCGGTCGGCCGCACGGAGTCGTTGACGAACAAGATCACGTCGGCGCTCCACTGCCGGAACAACAACGCTTGGTGCGCGGCCTGCTCGGTGACCGCCAGGATGCCGATCGCCTGGTCACGAATCTCCCAGCCGTGGCAGTAGGGACAATGCAGAACGCCTGTTCCCCACTGCTCTGACAGTCCTGGGATGTCGGGCAGCTCATCGGTCAGTCCCGTGGTGACTAGCACCCGACGGGCTCGCACCTCCCGGCCGTCGCTCAAGACGACCACAAACCCCAGATCAACGTCACCTCGGACGACTGTCGCCTCTACATCCACCACGTGCCCGCCGTAGCTGCGAACCTCCTCCCGCCCGATCGCCACATATTCCGCCGGCGAGATCCCGTCTCGGGTCAGCAAACCGTGTACTCCGGCAGCGGGAGCGTTCCTGGGTTGTCCGGAGTCGAGGACGAGGACCGACCGCCGGGAGCGGCCCAGCACGAGGGCAGCACTCAGGCCGGCTGCTCCGCCGCCTACGACGACAACCTCGTAGTCGTCGAGAATCTGCTCATCGGTACTCATCTGTCGTGACTACCCCGAAATGCCTGGCAATAATCCTTGCCGATCCAGCAAATCGCGACGACGATGGCTGATTATGGAAGACGAACTCCACCAAGCCCTCACGACGGTTGGCCCGCGGTTGCGAGCACTGCGCAAGGAACGCGAGATCACTCTCGCCGATCTGTCCGAGGCCACCGGCATCTCGGAGAGCACCCTGTCACGACTCGAATCCGGAGGCCGCAAGCCCACACTCGAGTTGCTGCTCCCATTGGCCAAGGTGCATGGCGTTCCGCTGGACGAACTCGTCGGAGCGCCCGCGACCGGTGATCCCCGGATCCATCTGCGCCCGATCAAACGGCATGGTCGCACCTTCATTCCGCTGACCCGGCGAGCCGGCGGCATCCAGGCCTTCAAGCAGATCATCCCGCCCGCGCACGGCCCCCAGGTTCCCACTCCGCAAACACACGAGGGTTACGAATGGCTCTACGTACTGTCCGGGCGGGTCCGGCTGATCCTCGGAGAACAGGACCTCGAGCTCAAGGCCGGTGAAGCCGCCGAGTTCGACACCCACGTTCCGCACTGGATGGGGGCCGCCGGGACCGAGCCCGCCGAGATGCTGTGCCTCTTCGGTACCCAAGGCGAGCGAGCGCACGTCCGCGCCACGTCGTGACGCGCTCGCGAGGCCTCGGATCAAACCACGTGTCCACCGCACACGATGGCCGCGGGCGCACGGAGCGCCGCGAGGTCCTCGACGGGATCCGCCCGTAGCACAAGGACATCAGCGCGATCACCATCGGCGAGCGTGCCGGCATCGAGCCAGGTGCGCGCCGCCGAACACGCGGCGTCGATGGCTTCGGCCGGGGTCAGGCCCACCTTCGACAGAGCCTCTATCTCGTCGACGATACGACCGTGTTCCACGAACCCGCCCGCATCGGTGCCGGCGTACACGGCAACCCCGGCCTCGATGGCCTTGGCGAAAGTCGCCGGGGCGTCGGCATACAGCTTTCGCATGTGCTTCTGATAGGCGGGGAAACGATCTGCCCCGTCGGCGATCGACGGGAAGTTCTCCACCTGGATCATGGTCGGCACCAAGGCGATATTGCGTTCGGCCATGCGTGCGATGAGGTTGTCGTCGAGTCCTGTGCCGTGTTCGATGCAGTCGATGCCGGCATCGATCAGACCGTGCAACGCCTGTGCGCCGAAGACGTGGGCGGTGACCTTCGCGCCGAGGTCGTGAGCAACCGAGACGGCTTCGAGAAGCACGTCATCGGGCCACAGCGGCGCGAGGTCGCCGAGGTCCCGGTCGATCCAATCTCCGACGAGTTTGACCCACCCATCGCCCGCGCGGGCCTGACGAGCGACCTCCGCCGGCAGGTCTTGCACGTCGTCGAGGTCGACGCCGTAGTCGCGCAGATACCGTTTCGGTCGCGCGATGTGTTTCCCGGCGCGGATGAATCGCGGGCAGGTCGGGTCGTCATCGAGTGGGTGGGTGTCGAGCGGCGAGCCGACCTCCCGGATCAGCGTTGCTCCCGCCCGCAGATCCTGGTGAGCAAATGACCGGGCCTGTTCGATGGTGACGCCGAGACCGGGCGCGATCCCCACGTGGTTGTGCGCGTCCACCAGTCCCGGCATGATCCAGCCGCCATCGGTGATCGTGGTGGCCCCGGCGACGGGAGTCCTCGTGATGACCCCGCCATCGACCCAGAACTCGACGGGTTCACCGGAGCCGACGCTGCGTCCGCGAAAGTGCAACTGCGGCAATGACATCGCGCCCGCTACCGCTATTTCTTCTTCGGCCGCTGGAACTGGCTGACGTCGATCCCCTCGAGTCCGGGCGGCAACTGATCAAGACCGGCGGGCATGTTCGACAGGTCCGGGAACCCGGCCGGCATGCCCGGCATGCCACCCATCCCGGGCATACCGCCGCGCACCTTGGGAGGTGTCGGGCCCCGTCCGCCCTTCTTGCCTTTCTTGCCCTTCTTCCGGTTGACCTTCCGGTTCCCGCCGGGCATCCCGCCCATCCGACCCGCCATCTGCGACATCATCTTGCGCGCGTCGAAGAAGCGGTCGACCAGTTGGTTCACGTCGCTGACGGTGACACCCGAACCGTTGGCGATCCGGGCGCGCCGGGAGCCGTTGATGATCTTGGGGTTCTCGCGCTCGGCGGGCGTCATGCCCCGGATGATGGCCTGCACCTTGTCGAGCTGTTTGTCATCGACCTGCGACAGCACGTCTTTCATCTGACCGGCACCGGGCAACATGCCCAGCAGGTTGCCGATCGGCCCCATCTTTCGGATCATCAGCATCTGCTCGAGGAAGTCCTCGAGGGTGAGCTCGCCCTGCGTGATCTTGGTGGCCGCGGCCTCGGCCTGCTGCGCATCCCAATGTTCTTCGGCCTGCTCGATGAGACTGAGCACGTCGCCCATGCCGAGGATCCGACTCGACATGCGGTCGGGATGGAAGACGTCGAAGTCTTCGAGTTTCTCACCGGACGAGGCGAACATGATGGGACGGCCGGTCATCTCCCGGACCGACAGCGCGGCACCGCCGCGCGCATCGCCGTCGAGTTTGGTCAACACCACGCCGGTGAAGTCGACGCCCTCGGCAAACGCCTCTGCGGTCGCCACCGCGTCCTGACCGATCATCGCGTCGAGGACGAACAGCACCTCGTCGGGCTGTACGGCGTCCCGGATGCCTTTGGCCTGACGCATCAACTCTTCGTCGATACCGAGCCGGCCCGCGGTGTCGACGATCACGATGTCGTGAAGTTTGGTCTTGGCCTCGGCGACGCCCGCGCGGGCCACCTCGACCGGCTCGGACAGGGTGTCGCCCGAGGACACACCCAGCTCGCCGGTGCCGCCGACACTGGTGCCGGGGTGGGGCGCGAACACCGGTACCCCGGCCCGCTCACCGACGATCTGCAGCTGGGTGACGGCGCCGGGACGTTGGAGGTCACAGGCCACGAGCATGGGCGTGTGCCCTTGCTTCTTGAGCCAGGACGCCAGTTTGCCCGCGAGCGTCGTCTTACCGGCACCCTGCAGACCTGCCAGCATGATCACCGTCGGCGGAGTCTTCGCGAACCGGATCCGGCGGGTCTCGCCGCCGAGGATGGTGACGAGTTCCTCGTTGACGATCTTCACGACCTGCTGGGCCGGGTTCAGGGCACCCGAGACCTCGGCGCCCTTCGCCCGTTCCTTGATGCGGCTGATGAATCCGCGGACCACCGGGAGCGAGACGTCTGCTTCGAGCAGGGCGAGACGGATCTCGCGACAAGTACGGTCGATGTCCGCGTCGGACAGCTTGCCCTTGCCGCGCAGATCGGTCAGTACATCGGCCAACCGGCCGGAGAGGGAGTCGAACATCCCCCTAGCCTATCGGCACCCCGGATTTACCGGAGTCCTCCTCTGGTTCGCGTGGCGGCGCCGGCGGCGGTACCACCGCCAGGATCGACTCTTCGAGGCGATCCCGTGTGGAGGGTCCATCGCCAGGCAGACGTATGCAGAACGAATCGACCACCGAACCGCCGAGGGTGGCGACCTTGGCCCAGGTGACGTTCGCACCGTGGTGTTCGAGCACCGCGCTCACCCGCGCCAGCAGACCGAGCCGGTCACTGGCCCTCAGTTCCAGGATCACGCTGTTGTCGTCGTATCCGTCGAACCAGAGCACCTTCGGAGGGGCCTGGGCGAAGAGGGCGGGCACGGCCGGAACGGACGCGTCCTCGGACCCGCCCACCTGCTCGGGCGGGGTCGGCACGGGTGTCTCACGCTCACGCACATCGAGCCGGGCGATCACGTCGATGCCACCGTCGACCGCCTGGATGAGTTGCTGTCGCAGCAGACCGACCTCGGGAGGCTCACCGAACAGCGGTGACACCAGGAAGGTGTTGACGGCACTGCCCGCATGGGTCTGTACCGAGGCACTGAGCAGACGCAGACCCCGCAACGCCAGCACACCGGACATCCGCGACAGCAATCCCGGCTGCTCCGGTGCGATCATCGTGACCGAGAACGTGTGCGGATTGTCGGTCGACACCAGTTCGACACTGACACCGCCGGCCTCGGCGAGCTCGGTCAACTCGGCGGTGAGCGGTTCGGGAACCGGCAGCTCACCTCGGTCGAGCAGGCGCAGGCATCGGCGCACGAGTTCCCCGATGAGTGAGGACTTCCAGTCTCCCCAGACGCCGGGTCCGGTGGCCAGCGAATCGGCCTCGGCGAGGGCGGCAAGCAATTCCAGCAGCACCTTTGACCCCCCGAGGGTGTCGACCACCCCCTGCACCGTCGCCGGGTCATCAAGATCTCGACGGGTGGCCACCTCCGGTAGCAGCAGGTGGTACCGGACCATCTTCGACAAGATCATGACGTCGTCGGGCCACAGGCCGATACGGTTGCCCACCTGGTTCGCCAACTCGGCGCCGACAACGCTGTGGTCGGCGCCACGCCCCTTGCCGAGGTCGTGGATGAGCGCGCCGAGGACAAGAAGGTCGGGCCGCGACACCCGCGTCGTCATGGAACCCGCATTGGCGGCGGTCTCGACGAGATGCCGATCCACCGTCCAGGTGTGGATGGGGTCGCGAGGCGGAAGATCTCGCACTGCTCCCCATTCGGGGATCAGCCTGCCCCACAGGCCGGTTCGGTCGAGCGCTTCGATGGGGGCGATCATGTGCGGTCCCGTGCCGAGCAGGACGAGCAGGTCCGAGAGGGCATCGGCGGGCCACGGTTCACGGAGCTCGGGCGCGAAATCAGCAAGCCGGGCGAGCGTGGACGCAGCCATCGGCAGCCCGGTCCGGGCGGATGCTGCGGCAACCCGCAAGATCAGGCCCGGGTCCTTGCTGGGCAGGGCACTGCGCGCGAGGACCACCTCGCCGTTGTGCTCGACCACCCCCTCGTCCAGCGGACGACGGATCGGAGATCGGCGGAGTTTCGAAAGCCCTTTGCGCGGAAGCGAGTTGGACGACGTCCGCAAACCGACGTCCACGGCGTAACCGATGGTGCGCGCACTGTCGCTGATGGTTCGGGCGAGATCGAACCGGTCCCCGATGCGCAGCGCGGCGCCGATCTCGTCGGCGTCTTGGGCACGGAGCTGTTCACGGGGTCGCCCGGTGATCCGGTGGAGTTCGGTACGCACGTCCAGCAACCGGGTGTACGCCTGTCGCAGCCCTCCACCGGGTGAGTCCGGGCGCAACGTCGCCATACCGTCGGTGAGCTGGGCAATCGCCAACGCGTCGAGCATGTGCACATCACGGAGACCGCCGCGGCCGTACTTGAGGTCGGGCTCTGCGCGGTGCGCGATGTCGCCACTGCGCCGCCACCGTTCCCGCGCCTGGTCGACCAGCGCAGGAAATCGCGAGCGGATGTCGGTGCGCCACTGTTGCCGCACTCCGCCGATCAGCAGCTTCGAGAGCTCCTCGTCGCCCGCGATGTGCCGTGCCTCGAGCAGGCCCAGCGCCGCGGTCATGTCACTCGCAGCCACCTGGAGTGCCTGCGGGACGGTGCGCACACTGTGGTCGAGCTTGATGTGGGCGTCCCAGAGCGGATACCAGATCTGATCCGCCGTCTCGGCGACCAGCGCCGGATCCATCTCGTCGTGGAGCAGGATGAGATCCAGATCAGAATGCGGAAGTAGCTCTTGTCTGCCCAGCCCCCGACCGCGACGATGGCGAAGCCGCTACCCGGTTTGATCCCGATCTCGGCCGCCTTCGTGGCGAGCCAGAAGTCGTGCAGGTCCACCAGGACCCGGCGTAATGCCGGGGCGTCGACGCGCTTGTGCCCGTCCACCCGGCTGAGCAGTTGCTTGCGGGCCGTCACCAGATCGGTCGCCGCAGCAGGTGTCAGATGAGACGACTGCGGTCCTGCACCCGAGGGCTCCTCGGAGGCAGGACCGCGACCGCCACGTACGAATGGCACTGTGTCTTACAGCGCGTCGCCGCCGCGTTCTCCGGTACGAACCCGGACAACCGCTTCCACCGGCGACACCCACACCTTGCCGTCACCGATCTTGCCGGTTCGGGCCGCTTCCACGATCACGTCGACCACCTTGTCCACGGCGGCGTCGTCGACGACGACCTCCACGCGGACCTTGGGGACGAAGTCCACCGAGTACTCCGCACCGCGGTACACCTCGGTGTGGCCTTTCTGACGTCCATAACCCTGGACTTCGCTGACCGTCATACCTACGACACCGGCTTGTTCCAGTCCCGCCTTGACGTCTTCAAGCGTGAATGGCTTCACGATTGCGGTAATGAGCTTCACTTAGATCATCCCTCCTTGGCCGTTGCGGCCACTGGAACGCTGTGACCAAATTGCGTGCTGGACCCGCCCAGTGATGCAAAATCGTACGCGGATTCAGCATGTTCGGATTCGTCGGCACCCTCGGACTCGGCTTCGGGGTCGAGTTTGAGACCGATGGTGAACTTCAAGATGAGCGCGATGATTGCGGTGACAACCGCCGAGTAGGCGAGCACTGCGAGCGCACCGACGACCTGGCGCCAGAGCTGGTCGACGCCGCCGCCGAAGAACAGACCGTCCACACCGGAGTAGGTGTCGGCGACCGCGACGAACCCGATCAGGATGGTGCCGACAAGGCCACCGACGAGGTGGACACCGACGACGTCGAGCGAGTCGTCGTAGCCGAGCTTGTACTTGAGACCGACGGCCAGCGCACAGAGGATGCCTGCGACCGCGCCGATGATCAAGGCGCCCCAGGTGTTCACGGCGCTACAGGCCGGGGTGATGGCAACGAGGCCGGCAACGATGCCCGACGCCGCGCCGAGTGTGGTGGCATGACCGTCACGGATCCGCTCCACGAGCAACCAGCAGAGCATTGCCGCTGCCGTGGCAATCGTCGTGGTCAAGAAGGTGCTCGCCGCAGTTCCGTTGGCGGACACCGCCGAACCGGCGTTGAATCCGTACCAGCCGAACCAGAGCAGGCCGGCGCCGAGCATCACGAACGGCAGGTTGTGCGGGCGCATCGGGGTACCGGGCCAGCCTTGACGCCTGCCGAGGATGACCGCGAGAACCAGACCGGCGATACCGGCGTTGATGTGAACCGCTGTGCCACCGGCGAAGTCGATCACCTTGAGCTTGTTGGCGATCCAGCCACCGGTCTCACCGGTGTAGCCGTCGAACGCGAACACCCAGTGAGCCACCGGGAAGTAGACGAAGGTCGACCACAGGGCGGTGAAGGCGGCCCAGGCGCTGAACTTCATGCGGTCGGCGACAGCGCCGGAGACCAAGGCCACGGTGAGGATGGCGAACATCAGCTGGAAGGCAACAAACAGTGCGAGCGGGATCGTGCCGAACATCGGGATGGCGACTTCAGCTGCGGGCTCGGTGCCGGTGGCCGGGTCGGCCAGAACTTCCGGGGCCGCGTTCCCGCTGATGACCCCATCGAGACCGAAGTACTGCGTCGGGTCACCGATGAAATTGCCCTTGTCCTCTCCGAACGCGACCGAGAAGCCGTACAACGACCAGAGCACCGTGACGATGCCCATCGAGATCACGCTCATCATGAGCATGTTGAGAACGCTCTTCGCACGGACCATGCCACCGTAGAAGAACGCCAAACCAGGCGTCATCAGCAATACGAGCGCGGAGCTCGCCAACATCCATGCCGTATCACCTGTATCCGGCAAATCCATAACGGGATAATCCGCCACCTTCAGTCCTCCTCGAGCTGTTCCCGCCGCGGCATTCTTGCCGCACCGTTGACCTGTCGAGAAGGTTGCTTGCTCCATGTTTCCGTGGTGGCGATAGCACGTTGCCGCTGTGTTAACGGAGCTGGGAGCCGTGTTTCGTCCAGATGTCGTCGCAGGTGGCTCTCCGAACGATGCGACCGAAATCCACGCAAATCGGAGAAGTCGGCAACCTTGTGTCGACGTCTACGCAGCGGGAACCATTCGGCGATCAGCCCAGCAGGGCGTCCACGAACGCTTCCGGCTCGAACGGCGCGAGATCGTCTGCGCCCTCTCCGAGCCCGACGAGTTTGACGGGGACACCCAGTTCACGCTGTACGTGGAAGACGATGCCACCCTTGGCGGTGCCGTCCAGCTTCGTGAGAACCACACCGGTGATGGACACGACGTCGGCGAACACCTTTGCCTGCGCAAGTCCGTTCTGACCTGTGGTGGCATCGAGGACCAGCAGGACCTCGTCGACGGCGGCCTTCTTCTCCACGACCCGCTTGACCTTGCCGAGCTCATCCATCAAGCCGGTCTTGGTGTGCAGTCGGCCGGCAGTGTCGATCATGACCACGTCGACGCCTTCGGCCACGCCCTTGGCAACTGCATCGAATGCCACCGCCGCCGGATCCGCTCCTTCTTTACCTCTGACAACCTCGGCGCCGACTCGTTCGGCCCAGGTCTGCAGCTGGTCGGCCGCGGCGGCGCGGAACGTATCCGCCGCCCCCAGCAGCACCCGGCGGCCATCTGCGACGAGAACACGCGCGAGTTTGCCGGTTGTGGTGGTCTTACCGGTGCCGTTGACACCGACGACCAGCAGCACCGACGGGGTGCCCGCATGGGGAAGCGCACGGATGGACCGGTCGAGGTCGGGCTCGATCTGTCCGATCAGCACACGGCGGAGCAACGCACGGACCTCGGCTGCGTTGCTGACAGGGTTGGCGGCCAGTGCAGTCCTGAGCTCGTCGACGACGGCCATGGTCACCGACGTCCCGATGTCCGCGAGAAGCAGCGTGTCCTCGATCTCCTCCCAGGAATCCTCGTCGAGGTCGCCTGCACCGAGCAGGCCCAGCATGCTCTTGCCGAACGCGTTCTGTGACCGTGAGAGCCGGCCCCGCAGATGACCCAGACGGCCGGCGGTGGGGGCGATGTCGTCGAGCACCCGGCCGGGTGGAGCGGGTTCGACGGTCGTGTCCGAGATCGGCTCCGCGGGAGCGAGAGGCTCGCGCAGAGGCGTCTCGACTACTGAATCCTCGACGATCGCCGGTTCCACGACCTCCGGTTCGACGATCGCCGGGTCGACGATGTCGGGCTCGATGACGGTCGGTTCCGCGCCCCCCACCTCTGTCGCGGGCTGTTCATCAACGGCCGGCGACCGTGGTTCGTCGACCTTTGGCTCGGGAAGCGGGACGTTGGTATAACCCCGCTTGGGCGCGTCACGGGGAATCGCGGCATCGTCGCCGACACCGGGCTGACCGTCGGTGTCGGTGCGCTCGATCGTCGGCGTGTCACCGGTCTTCGGCGGTTCGGCCAGCGCGGTCGCTCCGCCCTGCGTGAAGGAGAAACCTCCCCCGGCCTTGTACCCACCGGACTTGTCGACCTGCCGCGACCCGTCCGACGGGGTGCGATCGGCACTGTCGCGCAGCGAGATTCGCCGTCGCCGAGACAGCACCAAACCGGTCGCCACCAGGGCGAGCAGCAGCACGACTACGACAACGACGATCGCGATAACGGCGGTGGTGTTCACGCGCTCAGTCTGCCAGGCCACCGCGCCGAGTGGTTCGACCAGCACCCCCCAATGCGGGCCACGTTGTCTCACATCCCCTCTGCCACAGAACCCGGCTCCGCTCCGCTTCGTCTCTGCCAGAGAGTCGAGCTCCGCTCCGCTTCGTCTCCGCCCGAGAGTCGAGCTCCGCTCCGCTTCGTCTCTGGGCGAAATTGCGACGGCCACGACACGGTCACCGCGTACCGTGATTGTCAGACACCTCCTCCATACTCATTGCGCCCTGACCCTTCCCAGGAGACGAACATGAGCATCACGGTCGACCAATCCGCCCTCACCTCCCACTTTCTCGACGTCAGAGGCCTCACCGATGCGTTGACCGATCCGTTGTCCCCGGAAGACCAGGTACCGCAGTCGATGACCGACGCGAGCCCGGCGAAATGGCATCGGGCGCACGTCACCTGGTTCTTCGAGGAATTCATCCTGCGAACCGATCCGGACTACACGGTGTACGACGAGACGTTCCGGTATCTGTTCAACAGCTACTACGAGGCCGTCGGGGCGAGGCACCCTCGCCCCCACCGAGGTCTGGTGACCCGCCCCGGTGTGGAGGAAGTGACCAGATACCGGGAGTACGTCGACGCCGCGGTGGTGTCGGCGATGAGGGATGGCCGACTCGATGAGGAAGCCCTGCGGCTGGTGGAGCTCGGCTGCAACCATGAACAGCAGCATCAGGAACTTCTGCTGATGGACATCAAGCATCTGTTCTCGACCCATCCGTTCGCGCCGCAATATGTCGAGCGGGCACCCGACGGGCAGCCTGCCGAAGCAACTGCCCTGCAGTGGCATTCGGTGTCCGGGGGTCTCACCGACGTCGGCGCCTCGGGAGCCGGCTTCTCCTACGACAACGAAGGTCCACGACACACCGTGTTCCTGCAGGACTTCCAGATCGCCAACCGGCTTGTCACCAACGCCGAATGGCGCGAGTTCATGGCCGACGACGGCTACCGGCGTTCGGAGCTGTGGCTGTCGGACGGATGGGCCAACGTCCAGGCCACCGGACAGAACGCGCCCGGTTACTGGAGTCTCGACGACGGCACGTGGACCACGTTCACGTTGTCGGGGCGTAGGCCGGTGGTCGATGCCGAACCGGTTCTGCACGTCTCCTTCTACGAGGCAGACGCGTTTGCGCGGTGGGCAGGAGCACGCCTGCCCACCGAGTTCGAATGGGAGGCAGCCGCGTTGACGCTCGCTCCCCCGCAGGGCACGCTGTTGGACCCCGGTCGGTGTCATCCGCGCGCCGCAGGCGCCACGATGATCGGCGACGTCTGGGAATGGACAGCGAGCGCGTATCTCCCCTACCCCGGTTTCGTTCCGGCGAACGGGGCCGTTGGCGAATACAACGGGAAGTTCATGAGCGACCAGCACGTGCTGCGCGGAGCAAGCGCTGTGACGCCCGTGGGTCATCAGCGAGCCACCTACCGAAACTTCTTCCCCGCCGCGTCTCGGTGGGCCTTCAGCGGACTGCGGTTGGCGAGATGACATTGTCCGATTCACGCGAGGCCATCAATCCGCGGCTTGTCGAAGATGCCGTAGCCGGCCTGTGGCAGCAGCCGCCCGTGCTGCCTGCGCGCTGGTTGTACGACAAACGGGGCAGCGAACTGTTCGACGAGATCACGCGTCTACCCGAGTACTACCCGACGCGCCGAGAAACCGAGATCCTCGATCGGCATCGGTCGGAGATCGTCTCGACAACCGGCGCCCGCACGATGATCGAACTGGGGTCGGGAACGTCCGAGAAGACGCGGCTACTTCTGCAGTCATTCGCCGGTTCTCATGACGCCGCGTCCTCCGACGACGGTTTCACCTACGTACCCCTCGATGTCAGCGTCGAGATGCTCACGTCGTCGGCACAGCACATCGCCGCCGAGTTCCCTTCCATCTCGGTTCAGCCACTGGACGGCGACTTCAACGACCCCGACCTGACTCTGTCCACGTACCCCGGGCCGCGAATGGCCATCTTCCTCGGCGGGACCATCGGCAATCTCGACGAGACCCAACGGGCGAGCTTCTTCGGTCGGATCGCGCGTTCCCTGAAGCCCGGCGACTATTTTCTCCTGGGCGCCGACCTCATCAAGGACACCGGTCGGCTCATCGCCGCCTACAACGACCGGGCCGGGGTGACCGCAGACTTCAATCGCAACGTCATCGAGGTGTTGCGCACCGGGTTGGACGCCCAGGGGCTGTACGTGGACGACTTCGAGCACATCGCCCGATGGAATCCCCCCGAACATCGCATCGAGATGTGGTTGCGTGCCCGTCGGAATGTCGTGGCCCATTTCGGCGCCATCGAACGAACGTGGGAGTTACCGGCAGGGGCCGAGATCCTCACCGAGATCAGCACCAAGTTCGACCTCGATGTGCTGCACCAGGAAATGGCGCGCCAAGGACTCGAGCACACTCACACCTGGACCGACCATGCGGGCGACTTCTCGGTGGTTCTGGCCAGGGTCGGGTGAACCGGAAATCAGCCGGCCGGGGCACCCACATCTTGCCCACGCATGCGTTGCGAGATCACGGTGGTGATGCCGTCTCCTTGCATGCTCACGCCGTAGAGGGCATCGGCGACTTCCATCGTGGGCTTCTGGTGCGTGATCACGATGAGCTGCGACTTCTCGCGAAGCTGCTCGAACAACGTGATCAGCCGGCGCAGATTCGTGTCGTCCAATGCGGCTTCGACTTCGTCCATCACGTAGAAGGGCGACGGTCGGGCGCGGAAGATCGCCACCAGCATCGCCACCGCCGTCAGCGACTTCTCCCCACCTGACAGCAACGACAGACGCTTCACTTTCTTGCCCGGTGGACGTGCCTCCACCTCGATTCCGGTGGTCAGCATGTTGGACGGATCGGTCAGCACGAGTCGCCCCTCGCCGCCGGGAAACAGGGTTTTGAAGACTTCGACGAACTCCCGCTCGACATCGGCGTAGGCCTCGCTGAACACCTGCAAGATGCGGTTGTCGACGTCCTGCACCACATCGAGCAGGTCCTGGCGGGCCTTCTTGACGTCCTCGAGTTGGGTCGAGAGGAAGTTGTAGCGCTCTTCGAGCGCAGCGAACTCTTCGAGTGCCAGCGGATTCACCTTGCCCAGCGTGTTCAGGTCCCGCTGCGCTTTTTTGGCACGGGCCTGCTGAGTGGCGCGGTCGTACGGGAGGGGGGCCGGGGCCACGACGATCTCTCCGCGTTCCTTGGCCTGTTCGTACTCGGCGATCTCGAGATCGGTCGGCGGCAGTGCGACATCGGGACCGTACTCGGCGACCAGGTCGTCGGGACTGATGGCGAAGTCGGACATGATCTGCTCTTCGAGCTGTTCGATTCGCATCGACACCTGGGCCTTGGCCACCTCATCGCGGTGCACCGCGTCCCGCAGTGCCGCCAGTTGGGTCCCGACCTCCGCCGCGGCCTTCTTGGCAACATCGAGAGCCTGCGTTCGCGACGCTCGTTCGGCTTCCAGCCGGTCGCGAAGGGATTGAGCTTGCGCCACAGCGATGTCGAGCCGCGCGGCGATCAATTCACCCTGTTCGAGAACCACCTCCGCCACGTCGGCGGCATGGCGGCGGGCACGATTCTGGCGTTCAGCCCTCGCCCGCGCCTCCCGTTCTGCACGGGCCGCGCGGCGCAGCGAATCCGCTTTGCCTCGCACCGACGACAGTCGCTCCTCGGCACTGCGCAACGCCAGCCGCGCTTCCATCTCCACCGAGCGCGCCGCCGCGACCGCAGCCGCAGTCGTGTCGCGGTCGCTGTCAGGAAGGTCGTCGCCCTCGTCGCCGACGGCACTGTCGTCGCGCGCGAGCCTCAGCCTCTCCTCCGACTCGGCGAGTTTGGCCATGGCCTCGGCTCGGCCCTGTTCTGCCTTGGCACGCTGACCGACGAGGCGGGTCGTCTCTTCCTGGGCTGCCCGCGCGGTCTGACCGAGCCGGGCGAGTTGCTCGTAGACCGCACCGAGCTGGGCGTCGGATTCGTGCAGAGCTGCCAACGCCTGTTCAGCCGTTTCACGGCGGTCGGTCTGCTGTGTCAGGGCGCCGGCCAGTGCCGCCACCAATTCCTCGCTGCGCCGCTGGGCGCCTGGAGTTCGGCCGCGGCAGAATCGATCGCCGACTGCACCTCGATGGTCGACGGCCGGTCGCCGGTACCGCCACTGCGCCAGCCGGCGCCGATGAGGTCGCCGTCGGCGGTGACCACCCGGAGTGAACCAAGATGTGGCACAGCAGCTTTGGTAGAGTCGAGCACGAGCTCAGCGGTGTCGATGCTGTCGGCGATGACGGTGTATCCGAGGAGCAGTTCCAGTGCGCCGCGCAGTTCGGCGGGTGCCGAGACCACATCGAGCGCCCATGTGGCACCGTGCGGCAGCGATCCGGTTCCCCGGCCTGCCGGCTCCAGCCCGCCGATGAGCACCGCGGCTCGGCCACCTTCGTTCTCTCGCAACGCTGACAACGCGGTGCGGGCAGCCGGCAGATCTGCGGTCGCGACCGCGTCGGCGGCCGGACCCATCGCCGCGGCGACCGCAGCTTCGTAGCCGTCGGCGACCTTGAGGAGCGACGACATGGGGCCGAGTAGCGACCCGCCTCGGTTCTCCAGTAGCCAGGCCCCGCCGTCCTTGCGTTCGAGTCCCACCGCGAGGGCATCAATGCGCGCCTTGAGCGAGGTGACCTGCTGTTCTGCTGCCCGCTCTGCGGCCTGGAGTTCTGCCACCCGCTCGTTGGCCTGGTTCAGCGCGGCGACGCTGCGCTCATGATGTTCGTCGAGCCCGAGTTCGGATGCGTCGAGTTCGGCGATGGTGGCCTGGGTGGCCTCGAACTCCTGTTGTGCTGCTTCGGCTCTGGCGGCCGCGTTGTCGATAGCAGCACCGAGGCGTGTGGTCTCGGCATCGATCGATTCGACCTTCGTGCGCAGATTGTCGACCTGGCCCTCCAGTCGGGCCAGCCCTTCGCGTCGGTCGGCGACTGCCCGTACCGCGGCGAGATGGGCCTGCGTCGCAGCGGCCGCGGCCTGCTCCCGGCCGGTGAGAGTCTCTTTGGCTTCGTCGAGCACCAGCGCCGCGTCATCGACCGCGTCGGCCAGTGCCGTCTCCTCTTCCGCTGCGACAGCTGCCTGGCGCTCGAGTTCATCAGGGTCGCGACCGGAGTCGGCCTGCACGGGTTCACTGAGGTACCGGCTGCGCTCGTCGGCGATCCGGCACGTGGCGCCGACGCGTTCGGTCAACGCCGACAAGGCAAACCACGCCTGACCGGCCTCGTTCGCCGCGGGCACGATCTGAGCCAGGTGTTCCTCGTTCTCACTCACCTGCGCGTTCAGTTCATCGAGTTGGTGCGCGTACTCGTCCTGCTGACGGCGCAGTTCGGCTTCACTGGTGCTCTGCTCGGCGAGTTCGGAGCGTCGGGTCACGAGATCGTCTGCCGCAAGCCGCAATTGGGCGTCACGCAGGTCTGCCTGGACTGTCTGGGCACGGCGGGCGACCTCGGCCTGGCGACCGAGCGGCTTGAGTTGGCGGCGCAATTCCGCGGTCAGGTCACCGAGCCGTGCCAGGTTGGCCTGCATCGCGTCGAGTTTGCGGACGGCCTTTTCCTTGCGTTTACGGTGTTTGAGAACGCCGGCAGCTTCTTCGATGAACGCCCGGCGTTCCTCCGGTCGCGACTCCAGGATCGCGGCGAGGCGCCCCTGTCCCACGATCACGTGCATCTCGCGACCGATGCCGGAGTCGCTGAGGAGCTCCTGCACGTCCATCAGTCGGCACGAACTGCCATTGATCTCGTACTCACCAGCCCCGTCGCGGAACATCCGGCGGGTCACCGACACCTCGGAGTAGTCGATGGGCAGTGCACCATCGGAGTTGTCGATGGTGAGGGTCACCTCGGCCCGCCCGAGTGGGGCGCGACCGGAGGTGCCGGCGAAGATGACGTCCTCCATCTTGCCGCCGCGCAGCGCCTTCGCGCCCTGCTCCCCCATCACCCACGTGAGCGCGTCGACAACGTTCGACTTGCCCGAACCGTTGGGACCGACCACGCAGGTGATCCCCGGTTCGAAACGCAGAGTGGTTGCCGACGCAAAGGACTTGAAGCCCTTCAGGGTCAGGCTCTTGAGGTGCACAGCGCTTCAGCGTACCCAGTACCCGGCGACGACTGGCCCAGGCCCGACCGCGAGCCGGCTCACCGCTCGACGAATCCGGACAACCCACCGCGCGGCGCGCTCCGGTCCACCACGACGGTGTCGACGCGACCAGGACTCTGACCTGCCTCGATGAGGTCGATCAACTGCACACAGGCAGCCTCCGGGCCCTCTGCGACGATGAGCACCCGGCCGTCGGAGTGATTGGTCGCCGAACCCACCAGCCCCAGTTCGAGAGCCCGGGCCCGGGTCCACCAACGAAATCCGACACCCTGGACGTGCCCGTGGACCCACGCGGTGAGCCTGATGGTGTCGGCGGTGTCGCCGGGTGAATCGGAAGCCATCGGCTACTCCGTATCGATGCGCAGATCGACCTCGGTGCCGGTCTTGAGGGTGCGCCCCACCGTGCACACCGCATCGACCGCGCGCCGCACGACAACAAGAAGTCGCTCCGCGGCCTCGGGTTCCAGTTCGGACAGGTCCACTTCGAGGACCTCCTCGAGACGGGGATACACCTCGTTGTCACGATCGGCGTCCCCGGAAACGCGAACGGTCGCGTCGTAATCGTCGCCGAGGCGGCGGGACAGCGGCTTGTCCGAACTCATCCCAGTGCACGCGGCCAGAGCGATCTTTAGCAATTCGCCGGGGGTGAAGACGCCATCGACATCAGCGGAGCCGATCAGGACCTCCGCCCCGCGACTGCTGCGCCCCGTATAGCGGCGCGTTCCGGTGCGCTCCACCCACAACTCGGTGGTCTGCTGGTCCGTGGTGACTGGTTCGGTGGCGGTCATGTACGAATTAAACACGGAGCGCCCGCGTGCAATTCCGCCCACCGATCAGGCCCGGTCAGCGGACGAAGCGGTAGCCCATCCCCGCTTCGGTGAGCAGGTGGCGTGGACGGGTGGGATCAGGCTCGAGTTTTCTTCTCAGCCCCGCCAGATACACCCGCAGGTAGTGCGTCTGGCCTCGGTACGCCGGGCCCCACACCTCGTTGAGGATCTCGGGCTGGCCGACGAGTTTTCCTTCGTTGCGCACCAGCATTTCCAGGATCCCCCATTCGGTCGGGGTCAGGTGTACGGCCTGCCCTGCGCGGGTCACCTGCTTTGTACGCAAATCCACCGTGAACGATGCCGCTTCCACCACCGGGTGCTCGGCTTCTCGCACCGGCGACGCGCCTCGGCGCACCGCGGCCCGAAGTCTGGCCAAAAACTCCTCCATGCCAAAGGGTTTGGTCACATAGTCGTCGGCGCCGGCGTCCAATGCCTGCACCTTCTCGGAGGAATCGCTACGCGCCGACAGCACGATGACCGGGACATCGGTCCATCCACGTAGGCCTGCGAGCACCTCGAAACCGTCGATGTCCGGTAGGCCCAGGTCGAGGATCACCACCTGCGGATTGGTCTGTGCCGCAGCGGTCAACGCACCCGTACCGCTTGCGGCGGTGGTCACGTCGAACCCTCTCGCCTTGAGGTTGATGCGCAGTGCGCGCAATATCTGCGGCTCGTCGTCGACCACGAGCACCCGGATCTTGTCACTCATGACCGCACCTGTCCGGGCGGTCCGGTGTGCAGACCGATCACCATCGTGAGTCCCCACCAGGGGTGTCGACGGCTTCTATCGTCCCGTCCATGGCCTGGACGAACCCCTGTGCAACCGAGAGCCCCAGTCCGACTCCACCCCCGGTGTTCCGGTCGCCGAGGCGCCCGAACGCGGTGAACATCTTCGCCCTGTCGTGCGCAGCGACGCCCGGCCCGTGGTCGATCACAGAGATCTCGCACCGCGCCGGATCATCTCCCGTCAGCGCAGCCTCGATGGACACCGGAGCTGTGGGCCCACTGTGGCGTAAGGCGTTGTCCATCACGTTCACGAGTACTCGTTCGAGCAGTCCCGGATCGGCGTAGGCCGAGAGGTCGTTGTCGCTGAACGTGATCCGCTCGGCACCCGCCCGATCCGACCGCGCGATACCGGCGATCGCACGTTCGACGGCCTCGGTCACGTACACCGTCCGCATGTCGGGACTGACCACACCTGCCGCCAGTCGTGAGGAATCGAGGAGGTTGTCGACCACGTCGGTGAGCTGGTCGGTCGACTCCTCGATGGTGGCCAACAGCTCCGCTGTGTCGTCAGCACTGAACGCCACATCGGTGCTCCGGAGACTCGACACCGACGCCTTCACCGCGGCGAGCGGTGTCCGCAGGTCGTGGCTGACCGCAGACAGGAGCGCACGCCGGAGCTGGTCGGTGGCCGAGAGAGCCTTGGCTGCAGCCGCTTCGGTGGCCAGCGCGCGTTGTCTGACCACACCCGCCGCCTGGATGGCGACCGCAGCGAGTACCCGACGGTCCCCACCGCCGAGGGTGGGGCCTCGTAGGAGCAAGGCGAACTCTCCCCCGGGCACAGCGCAGACGGTATCGGCCTCGTCGGGGTGCGCCGGCGGGTCGGCCCCCACGGCGGCCTCCACCACACCGGGCCCGCGGCCATCTGTTCGGACCACACTGACCGCGCGCTGGTCGTAGGTCTCGCGGACACGTTCGAGGAGTACGTCTGGCTCTTCACCGCTGAGCACCGCACCGGCGAAGGTGGCGAGCAGCTCCGCCTCGCGCCCTGCGCGGCGGGCTTGGGCACGCCGAACGGTGGACGAATCGACAAGAGCGGCAACGGCAACCGCGATCACCAACATGACGACGATGGTGATGAGGTTGTCCGTCTCGTTGATCGTGAAGCTGTATCGGGGGTCGTGAACAGGAAGTTCAGCAGCAAGCCACAGACGATGGCCGACAGCGCTGCCGGGCCGATGCCCCCCAGCATCGAGACCGCTAGCACCACCACGAAGAACAGCGCCGAATCACTCGCCAGACCCAACCACCGGTCGAGCAGCGCGAGCACCCCGGCGGCCATCGCCGGAACCACCACGGCGGCGACCCAGCTCAGCGGGTGGTGGAAGCGGGACTGGCGGATGTCGAGACGGTTGCGAGTGCCTGCCACCTCATGGGTCACCATGTGCACGTCGATCTTGCCCGACTCGCGGACGACGGTGTTGCCGACGCCCTCGTCGAGCAAGCGCTGCCACCGGGATCTGCGAGAGGTACCCAAGACCAGCTGGGTTGCGTTGACACCGCGGGCGAACTCGAGCAGCGTCTCCGGTACATCGTCTCCGACAACGGTGTGCACCTGCGCGCCGAATCCCTTGGCCAGGTCGGTCAGCCCGGCCAGATCAACCGATGCCGGATCGGCGAGCCCGTCGCCGCGCACCACATGCACGACGAGCAGTTCGGCACTGGACCGCGACGCGATCCGACTGGCCCGGCGAAGCAGGGTCGCCGATTCGGGGCCGCCCGTGATGGCCACCACGACCCGCTCGCGGGCCTCCCAGGTGTCGGTGATCGCGTGCGCCGACCGGTAGGCGGCCAGCGAGTCGTCGACCTGGTCGGCCAGCCACAGCAACGCGAGTTCACGCAGAGCCGTCAGGTTTCCCTGGCGGAAGTAGCTGGCCAGCGCACCGCCGGCACGATCGCTGGGGTACACCTTGCCGGCCGAAAGTCGTTGTCGCAGAGCCTGTGGCGAGATGTCCACCAGTTCGATCTGGTCGGCGCCGCGAACCACGTCGTCGGGCACGGTTTCACGCTGGACGACGCCGGTGATCTGTGCGACCACATCGTTCAGACTCTCCAGATGCTGGATGTTGATGGTGGAGAGCACGTCGATCCCCGCATCCCGCAGAGCCTCGATGTCCTGCCATCGTTTGCGGTTCACCGCCCCCGGCGCGTTGGTGTGGGCGAGCTCGTCGACGAGCACCACCTGGGGCCTGCGCTGGAGGACCGCGGACAGATCCATCTCTGACAACGTGGTCTGGCGGTAGTCGTACTCCGTGCGCGCGATCACCTCGAGACCGTCGACCATCGCTTCCGTTGCGGTCCGGCCGTGCGATTCGACAACTGCCACAACCACATCGACGCCCTCGTCCGCGAGCGTGTGCGCCTGCGCCAGCATCTCGTACGTCTTGCCCACTCCGGGGGCGCATCCAAGGAACACCTCCAGGGTTCCTCTACGAGTGGTGGGCGCCATCATTCGACCCTAGCCGCAGTTGGGTGCGGTCAGCCCCAGCGCGAGGTTGACCTCCAGCACGTTGACCCGCGGTTCCCCGAGCACACCGAGCTGCCTGTCCTCGGTGTGACTGTCGATCACCTCGCGCACCTGTTCGGAGGGCATTCTGTGCACGCGAGCCAGGCGTGGCACCTGGATGTCGGCATAGGCCGGGCTGATGTGCGGGTCCAGGCTCGAACCGGAACCGGTCACCGCGTCGACCGGCACCTGATCGGGACGCACGTCCTCGCGTTCGGCGATGATCGCTCGCCGTGACTCGATCCACCCCGCCAATGTGACGCTGGACGGCCCCTGGTTGCTCGCCGCAGACGCAGCAGGGTCGCCCGGGGCCATCGGATCATCGGCCGCCCCCAGCACCCGCGCATGCAGGTAACCGTCGGGCCGGCCGGGTTCGGCCTGCGGATCGATCCCGATCAGGGCGGAGCCGACCCTGCAGCCGGCGCTGTCGGTGACCACCGAACCCTCGGCGCTCGACCGGTCGATACGCGAGACTCCCCACACCACTGCCGGATACACCACGCCGAGTACCACCGTCATCATCACCAGTACAGCCACTGCAACCACGCTCTGTCTGATCCATGTCGTACCGAGCTTCATGACAACTACCCCATTCCCGGGAGAAAACGGACGACCAGGTCGATCAGCCAGATGCCGACGAACGGTGTGATGACACCGCCGAGCCCGTAGACCAGCAGATTGCGGCCCAACAATGAGGAGGCCGACGAGGGCCGGTACCGAACCCCCTTGAGCGAGAGTGGGATCAGCGCGACGATGATCAGCGCATTGAAGATCACGGCGGATGTGATGGCCGACTGGGCCGAGTGCAATCCCATCACGTTGAGGGTGTCGAGCTGCGGGTAGATGCCACTGAACATCGCGGGCAGGATCGCAAAATACTTGGCGAGATCGTTGGCCAGCGAGAACGTGGTCAACGCTCCGCGGGTGATGAGCAACTGCTTCCCGATGGCCACGACGTCGATCAGCTTGGTGGGATCGGAGTCCAGATCCACCATGTTGCCTGCCTCCTTCGCCGCAGACGTCCCGGTGTTCATGGCAAGACCGACATCCGCCTGGGCAAGTGCCGGTGCGTCATTCGTGCCGTCACCGGTCATCGCGACCAGTCGGCCACCCGCCTGCTCGCGACGGATCAGTGCGAGTTTGTCTTCCGGGGTCGCCTCGGCCACGAAGTCGTCCACACCCGCCTCGTCGGCGATGGCCCGTGCGGTCAACGGGTTGTCACCGGTGACCATGACCGTCCGTATCCCCATCGCCCGGAGTTGCTCGAAGCGCTGGGCCATACCGGGTTTGACGACATCCGACAGTGCGATGACACCGATGACGCGGGCGGGTTGGTCGTCTGCGGTGGTTCCGACCACCAACGGGGTTCCTCCCGCCGACGCGATCTCCTCGACCCCGCGGGTCACCTCGGCCGGTACGGTGCCGCCGTTCTCTCCGACCCAGGCGAGGAGTGAGTCCGCAGCCCCTTTCCGGATGCTCCGTAGACCCGACGCCTCCGGCACATCGACCCCGGACATCCGGGTGTGCGCGGTGAACGGCACCACCACACGATCGTGCCGGGTCTCGGCGTCGATCGACATCGGGTCGATGCCGAAGTCGTCGCGGCAGAGATCGACGATGCTGCGTCCCTCGGGAGTGTCGTCGGACAGGCTGGATCGGCAGGCCTCTCGCGCCATCTCCTCGTCGCTGATCCCGGGTGCCGGGATCAGCGCGGTGGCCCGGCGGTTGCCGAACGTGATGGTCCCGGTCTTGTCCATCAACAAGGTGTCGATGTCGCCGGCGGCCTCGACGGCGCGGCCCGACATCGCGAGCACATTGCGCTGCACCAACCGGTCCATGCCCGCGATGCCGATGGACGAGAGCAACGCACCGATGGTTGTCGGGATCAGGCACACCAGCAGGGCGATGAGTTTGATCGGGTCCGGAGACTGGCCTGCGTATTGCTGCATCGGCCCGGCTGCCACCACGGCGAGCAAGAAGATGATGGTCAGACTCGACAGCAAGATGTCGAGCGCGATCTCGTTCGGGGTCTTCTTACGCTCGGCACCCTCGACCAGTGCGATCATCCGGTCGACGAAGGACTCCCCCGGCGACGTCGTGATCTGCACGACAATCCGATCCGAGAGCACGACGGTGCCGCCGGTCACGGCGCTGCGATCACCTCCGGATTCCCTGACCACAGGCGCTGATTCGCCGGTGATGGCCGACTCGTCGACGGTGGCGATACCCTCCACGACGTCGCCGTCGCCGGCGATCACCTCGCCTGCAGTCACCAGGATCCGGTCGCCGATGACCAGTGAGCCCCCGGAGATCTCGGTGATCGCTCCGTCGGGCCCGATTCGCCGAGCCATGGTGTCCTGTTTCACCTTTCGCAGGCTCGCCGCCTGCGCACGGCCGCGTCCCTCGGCAACAGCCTCTGCCAGGCCCGCGAACAGCACCGTGAACCACAGCCAGAAGACCACGCCGAAGGCGAACCAGGACGGCTGCCACACCGCCAGAACAGTGGTGATGATCGCTCCGAGGTACACGACGAACATCACCGGGTTACGCGCTTGGTCCTTGGGGTTCAACTTCCGGATGGCTTGTGGCACCGCGCTGATCAGCTGGCGTGCATCGAACGCTCCGCTGCCGACCAGATCGGCCGTGGTGGTGGATACCGTGTCCGGCACGGGTTCATCAAGGATTGTGCTCATGCCAATGCCTCTGCGATCGGTCCCAGCGCCATCGCTGGGAAGAATGTTAGTCCGGCAACGAGAAGTACCGTGCCGGTGAGTAATCCGCCGAACAGCAGCCCGTGGGTGGGCAGCGTCGCCACCCGATCCCGAGTCCGAACCGCCACTGCGCCCCCGGAAGAGGACTCGGGTGCCGCAGGCCGTCGTTGAGCCGCGAGGCGGCCGGCGAGTGCGAGCACAAAGATCATCGGAAGGAAGCGGCCAAGCAGCATGGCCAGCCCCAAGGAGGTCTGGAACCAGTCGCTGGTGACCGTGAGACCACCGAAGGCGCTGCCATTGTTGTTCGCAGCTGAGGCGTAGGCGTACAGCACCTCGGAGAAGCCGTGTACCGAACCCGGGGTGCCGGGGTCACCTGCATTGCCCTGAAAAGTGCTGGTGGACTCGAGGATCACGGTGATGGACGTTCCGACGAGCACCAGAGCGGGCATCACCAGCACGTACAACGCAGCCATGGTGATCTCGCCCTGGCCGATCTTCTTCCCGAGGAACTCCGGACCGCGGCCCACCAGTAGGCCACCGACGAACACCGCGATGATGGCCAGGATCAGCATGCCGTAGAGCCCGGAGCCGACACCGCCCGGAGCGACCTCGCCGAGCAACATGTTCCAGATCAGTGCGCCGCCACCGGCAGCCGAAAAGCTGTCATGTGCCGAATCAACAGCGCCGGTCGAGGTTCCTGTGGTGGAGACGGCGAACAGTGCCGAGCCGGCCACGCCGAACCGCTGCTCTTTGCCTTCCATCATCGCGCCGGCCGCCTGTGCTGCAACGCCGTTGGTCTTCGACTCGAAGAACCACACGAGAGCGAGCATGGACGCCCAGATGACGGACATGACACCCAGGATGGTCACACCCTGCCTGCGGTCGCCGACAAGAGTCGAGTAGGTGCGGGTGAGGCACACGGGGATGATCAGCAACGCGATCACCTCGGCGACATTGCTCAAGGGTGTCGGATTGGAGAACGGATGCGCCGAGTTGGCCGCGAGGGTTCCGCCGCCGTTGGTGCCCAGCATCTTGATGGCTTCCTGGGACGCGAAGGGGCCGATCACGCTGTGGCCGTTCGTGCCGTCCAGGCCTACGAAGTCGAAGCCGCTCCGCAGCGACTGGACCGCCCCCTGGGTCAGCAACACAAGCGCCATCAGCCCGGCCAACGGCAACAAGATCCGTAGCGTGCCGCGCACCAGATCAACCCAGAAGTTGCCCAGTTTGCCCCCGCCCGCGGCGACGATGCCGCGTATCAGCGCGATGGCGACCGCCAGCCCGACTGCGGCCGACAGGAAGTTCTGGACGGCCAGACCGATCATCTGCGTCAGATTGCCCATCACCACTTCAGGCGAATACGACTGCCAGTTGGTGTTGGCGACAAACGAGATGGCTGTGTTGAAGGCCATCGCCGGGCTGACACCCGGACGGCCGTCTCCGAACGGCAGGATCCCCTGGACCCGTTGCAGGACATAGAGGAACACAACGCTGATGAACGAGAAGGCAAGCACGGCGACCGCGTAGCCGACCCAGGTCTGCTGACGTGCCGAGTCGATCCGCGCCAGTCGGTAGATGAGTCGTTCAGGAGCGAGGTCGCGGCTGCTCCGGAACACCCGTGCCATGTAGTCCCCGAGCGGCACGTACGCGGCGGCCAAGATGAGGATGACGATGCCCACCTGGGCAACTGCGGCCATTGTGGAGTCCACGGGTCAGAACCTCTCGGGACACACGAGAGCGACAGCCAGGTACAGCACCACGGCAATGGCGACGACCACGAGCACCACATTGGTCACGCCCTCGGCGGTCATCGGTCACCCCGCGCCGCGACCACCCGCACCACGACGAGACACAACGCAAAACTCCCGAAAACCGCTGCCATGAAGGCAAGATCTGCCACGTTCCACTCCTGCACACGTGCCGGACTGCTTCGACGAGTCCGGCTGGTGATGCAAGCATGTATCCGCCGCCCGATCAGATCGACGGCGTTAACGGTCTTTCGACGCTGCGACCTGCGGTCTTCACGAGTCCTTTACGGCGTCACGGTTCCGGGGGGGCTTCTTCGGCCACGTTCCGGACCGCCAGCTCACCACCGGTCGAAGTGGATCACATTGTTGAGCGGTTCTCGCGGCGCCGGCTTGAAGGTCTCACCCGTGTAGTACGCCGTCGGGATCAATGCCGCCTGGTGAAACCCCGCAGGCACGCCCAGCAGGTCGGCCACCTCGGCCTCACGTTGCAGATGCAGTGTGGTCCAGGCTGTTCCGAGACCACGAGCGCGCGCCGCCAGGCAGTAGCTCCATGCGGCGGGCAGCAGGGAGCCCCACAATCCGGCCTGATTGTCCGGCGGCAAGGTCTTGCCCGCCTTGATGCACGGGATGACAAGAACGGGCACCTCGCCCATGTGCTCACCCAGCCACGCCACACTGCCGCCGACTCGCTGCTGGACGGGAGCCCGGTTCGGGTCATCGGCGAACAGGGCCGCGGCCGAATGGCGAGAGTTCAGGTATTCCTCGGTCAGTTCGCCGTAGATCCGACCGACTGCGGCGCGCAGTTCCGGGTCGGTGATCACCAGCCACTGCCAGCCCTGCCGGTTGGAACCGGACGGCGCCTGTAGCGCGACCTCCAGACACTCGCGGACGAGTTCGATGGGCACTGGCCGCGTCAAGTCCAGGCGTTTGCGTACCGTTCGGGTGGTGGTGAGCAATTCATCGGGTGTCAGATCCAGGGTCATGCCCCGATGATGCCCTAGCCGTCACGGTCTAGATGCGTGGACGCACCTGGCAGCGTGGGCAACTGAACGAGCTGCGGTTCATGAACGCCTCGCGCCGCATCGTCGCGCCGCAACGACGACAGGCCTCCCCTTCACGCCCGTAGGCGTTCAGTGAGCGTTCGAAGTAACCCGACTGTCCGTTGACGTTGACGTACAAGGCGTCAAATGACGTCCCACCTTGATCGAGTGCTCGCTCCATCACGTCCTTGGCGTTGTCGAGCACCGACCGTAACGCCTTGGCGCTCAACTTGTCGGTGAGTCGACGGCCGTGAATCTTGCTGAGCCACAATGCCTCGTCGGCGTAGATGTTGCCCACACCCGACACCACGGTCTGATCCAGCAGCGCGCGTTTGACCTCGGTGTGCTTGGCCTTGAGCAGCCGGACAACGGCATCGGGGTCGTAGTCCGGGTCAAAAGGATCGGGCGCGATGTGCGTGATCGACGCCGGCCCTGGCCCTCCGGTCGTCGAACGATGAGACGGCAGCTCGACCAGGTCGTCGACCATCCAGCCGCCGAATGTGCGCTGGTCGACAAAGCGGAGTTCCCTGCCATCGTCGAGTGTCGCCCGGATTCGCAGGTGTTTCTCGTCCTCGGCACCGGCGGTCTGCACCAGCATCTGACCGCTCATTCCCAGGTGCACGACAAGAGCCAATGCGTCGGCGCCACCGGACGGGTCCGCTTGCAGCCACAGGTATTTGCCGCGACGACGCGCAGCCGTGACGGTCGCCCCGGACAGCAGGCCGACCAAGTCGAGTGGGCCGCCCAGATGCCGCCGGACCGCCCGTGGGTGCAGGACGTCGACGGAGACGATGCGCCTACCGACCACGTGGGCAAGCAGACCGCGCCGAACGACCTCCACCTCGGGCAGTTCAGGCATCGTCTCCGGATCCGGAGATCGCCTTCCAGGCCGTCGAGGCCGCGAGTTGTTCGGCTTCTTTCTTGGTCCGCCCGACTCCTGACCCCATCGGGTCACCCGCGACAACCACCGTCGCGGTGAACTCCTTGCAATGGTCCGGTCCGGTCGAGGTGATCTGGTAGGCAGGCACCCCCAACCCCTTCTCGGCGGTCAGTTCCTGCAACGAGGTCTTCCAGTCGAGTCCGGCGCCCAGGGCGGCAGACCGGTTCAGTGCCGGCTCGAAGAGCTTCAGGACGGTCGCGCGGGCGGTTTCGAGACCGTGCTCGAGATGGACCGCACCGATCAGCGCCTCCATGCCGTCGGCCAGGATGCTGGCCTTGTTCCGGCCACCGGTCATCTCTTCACCTCGGCCCAGACGCAGGTGGGCTCCCAGCCCGCCGGGTCCGAGTCCACGCGCGACATCGGCGAGGGCGTGCATGTTCACCACACTCGCCCGGATCTTGGCCAACTCGCCTTCGGGGCGATCGGGATGGGTGCGGTACAGCTGCTCGGTGATCACCACCCCCAACACCGAATCACCGAGGAACTCCAGCCGTTCGTTGGTCGGCAGGCGACCGTGTTCGTACGCGTAGGAACGATGGGTCAGAGCCAGGGTGAGCATCTCATCGGACAGAGAAATATTAAGTGCGGCAAGAAGATCGGCATGATCGGAGTGCACTTGCGGGGCACCGCGGTCGGTTTCGGTCACTTCTTCGACTCGGGTTCCTCGGCGAATTTCGCGGCGAGACCAGCCCACCGCGGATCGATCTTGTCGTGGTGATGGCCGGGGTCCGCAACGGCAAGACGTACACCGCATTCGGGACACAGCCCGGGACAGTCAGGTGAGCACAGCGGTGCATTGGGGAGGTCGAGCGCCACCGCGTCGACAATGGCTTGTTCGAGATCGATGGTGTCATCGACGATGCGATGTACCTCGTCGGCGTCGGTGGTCTCGTCGGTCACACTGTCCGGATAGGCGAACAGTTCGGTCAGATAGACGCTCGACGTTCCCGCGATCGGCTCCAGGCAGCGAACACACTGCCCTTCGGTTTCACCACTGACGCACCCGGTGACCAGAACACCCTCGGACACGGCTTCGAGCCGCAAGTCGAGGTCGATGTCACTGCCGGCCGGGATCGCGATCATGTCCAGCCCGATGCGAGGGGCAGAGGTGATGGCACGATGCACCTCCTGCATCGAACCGGCACGTCGTCCGAGACTGCGAATGTCCAGACTGAACGGGCCGGTGGCGGGGCGATCGTGGCGGGTTGAATTACTCTCACGCTGCGACACAGGGAACCACGATACGCCCCTGATCACCGCATGCGACAATCCTGACGCCGCGCCGTGTCCTCCATCAAGACGCGGTGGTCAGACCGCCATTCCGGTGCCGAAATCCCCACGGTGGACATGCTCGGCGTAGTCGTGCACGCCTGCGCCCGTCCGAAGCTGTTGCCGACCACGGTTGACCGAGCGGATCGTCCCGGTGAGGAGTTCCTCGAACTCGGCCAGTTTGTTGTCCACGTAGATGTCGCATTCGCCGCGCAGACGATCGGACTCGGCGTGTGCCGCGTCGATGACCCGCTCGGACTCGGCACGGGCAGCCTGGACCACCTCGGTCTCGGAGACGAGCCGTTGCTGCTCGGCGATGCCCTCGGCCACCGAGCGCTCGTAGTTCGCGTTGCCCGAGGCGATCATGCGCTCGGCCTCGGCGTGGGCGCGGCCGGTCACGGACTCGTACTCACGATGAGCCGCCGCGGTCACCCGCTCGGCTTCGGCAGTGGCGTCCGCGAGCAGTTGCCCCGAGTGCGACTGCGCCTCGGCAACCATGCGGTCCGCCTGCGCTTTTGCCTCCGACAGGAGGCGATCGGCCTCAGCGCGCGAATGTGCCAGCAGCGAATCGGATTCTGCGGTGGCCTCACCGACGAGGGTGTCGGCGCGCATCCGCGCGTCGCCGATCAGCTTGTCGCGCTGATCGAGGACGTCCTGCGCGTCGTCGAGGTCGCCGGGGATGGCGTCCTTGACGTCGTCGAGCAATTCGAGCACGTCACCTCTGGGGACCACGCAACCCGCAGTCATCGGCACACTGCGCGCTTCTTCGACGATGGCGCCCAATTCGTCCAGCGCTTCGAATACCCGGTACACAGCTACCTCACTCCTCGTCGCGACATCGGCCGGTGACCCACTAAGGCCCCACCCGCGTGCAAACAGTGGTTGGTGTTAATTCTGTGACTATTGTGCCCACTGGTACGCCTGAGACTCGTCAACCTACGGGGCGTGTCGTGGTACCAAACCAGGATTTGCCCCGCTTGGCGGCCTGCCCGGACCGGCCGTTCAGCGAGCGGAGAGTTTGGCGAGCAGCTGCTCGTGGACCACCGGCGGCAGGAACTCGGTGACCGGTCCACCGAGGGTGGCGACTTCCTTCACCAGTGAGCTCGAGACATGGGCCAGACGCGGGTCGGTCAGCATGAAAATGGTCTCGGCCCCGGTCAGATCCCGGTTCATCTGCGCCATCGGCAGCTCGTATTCGAAGTCCACGGCGCCGCGCAGGCCCTTCACGATCGTGTCCATCCCCTGCGAACGCACATAGTCCACGAGCAATCCCTGCCAGCTGTCGACCCGGACGTTGGGCAGGTGAGAGGTGGTCTCCTGCAGGAGAGCAATGCGTTCAGGGATCGTGAAGAGACCACTCTTCTTCGGATTGACCATCACGGTGATCACCAGCTCATCGAACCGGGCGGCTGCCCGCTCGAAGACGAACAGATGACCCGAGGTCACCGGGTCGAATGAACCCGGACAGACAGCTCCCGACATGGGAGTCAAGTTATCAGCCTGCGGGCAGCCATCTCACCCATGTGGCGGGCTGTACACGGCAACCTCGACCCGGGTTTCCCCATACCGGCGGATCAGGACGTCATCGAACTCCGGCGGCCACCGGGTGTCGGCCGCGCGAGCAGCGCGCTCCAGCACGACCAGTCCCCCGTCGGAGACCGCCCCGTCCGCGAGCTGCCGAACCAGGTGCGCAACCTCATCTTCGGGTAGATCGTAGGGCGGATCGGCGAGCACGAGGTCGTAGGTACCGCCGCTGCGCTCGAGATGTTCAGCCGCTCGGCGGCGGATCACCCGCCCGCCCGACAACCCCGACGCCCTGACATTCGCCTCGATGATCTTCGCCGCCTTGGCGTCGGCCTCCACGAACGTCACCGATTCGGCCCCCCGCGACAACGCCTCGAGCCCCAGCGCGCCGCTTCCGGCGAACAGATCGAGCACGATCAGCCCGGTGAAGTCGATGCGGGCCGCCAAGATGTTGAACATCGATTCCCGCACCCGGTCGGTGGTCGGCCGGGTGCCGGCGGCGGGCACCGACAGTCGGCGACCACGGGCCGAGCCGGCGATGATGCGGGTCATGAGTCCATTGTTTCGGGTATCCGGCCCGGCCGCGGGACCCGGGTCCGGCGGCCCAACTACTTGCAGCCTGCAAGTTTTTGTGAGCCACCTCACAAACCGGGTTTGAACAGGGCTTATACCGGCGCTTTTGCGACCAATTTCGACAACCGGGTGACTTTCGTGTGACACGTTGTTAACTTCAAATTCGATATGAGCCCAACTCAGATCAGCGCTACCCTAACCGCCGCGCCGGACGCGGTGGCATTTCGTTCGCCAAAGGTTTCCGACGGAGTCCGGCTCTGGGAAATCGCCCGTGACTCGCAAGTTCTCGATCTCAACTCGAGTTACGCCTACCTCCTGTGGTGCAAGGATTACGCCGAGACATCGGTGGTCGCCGAAGTGGACGGACGCGTCGTCGGCTTTGTCACCGGTTACCTTCGCCCCGAACTCCCCGATGTGGTGATGGTATGGCAGGTCGCTGTCGACGCCGACCAACGGGGCCTCGGTCTGGCCGGAAAAATGCTGTCCCAGTTGATGGATCGGCTGGAGCCGCGCGGCATCACCACCCTGCACACAACGATCAGTCCGGACAACGAGGCGTCGGTGGCCCTGTTCACCGCCCTGGCCGAACGTCGCGGCATGAGCATCACCAAGGAGAGCTTCTTCTCCCCCGCCGACTTCCCGGATGATCACGAACCAGAAGATCTGTACGTCGTCGCACCGCGACGCTCGTAATGACCTGCCGCGGTTGGTAATACCGCATCCGACCACCGCTACCCGTGGTCACTTCACGGCAGAGCCGGGACCGCCCCGGCCGCCACATCTTCACCAGTTGGAAT
This sequence comes from Williamsia sp. DF01-3, assembly GCF_023051145.1. NCBI lineage: Bacteria > Bacillati > Actinomycetota > Actinomycetes > Mycobacteriales > Nocardiaceae > Williamsia > Williamsia sp. DF01-3. The sequence goes on along the minus strand of NZ_JALKFS010000005.1, from coordinate 2,700,386 downwards.
ACAGCTGTATTTTTCGCACCCTACCGTGCTTCAGGCACACCCGGAGGACACGACAGACATGACTGCATCCATCCAAGAAACGTTTTCCAGCAACATCTTCGAGACCCGCGAGTCCGAGGTTCGTAGTTACAGCCGCGGCTGGCCGGCAATCTTCACCAAGGCCAAGGGCGCATGGCTCACCGACCGCGACGGAAAGCAATACCTCGACTTCTTCGCCGGCGCCGGTGCATTGAACTACGGGCACAACAACCCGATCCTCAAGTCGGCTCTGCTCGACTACATCGAGAACGACGGCATCACCCACGGTCTGGACATGTCCACCGTCGCGAAAGGCGAGTTCCTACAGGCATTCCAGGACAAGATCCTGCTGCCGCGCGGACTCGACTACAAGGTCCAGTTCCCCGGACCCACCGGCGCCAACACCGTCGAGAGCGCTCTGAAGCTGGCCCGCAAGGTCACCGGTCGTACCTCGATCATCAACTTCACCAATGCATTTCACGGTATGACCCTGGGAGCACTCTCGGTCACCGGCAACTCGATGAAGCGCGCGGGCGCAGGCATCCCCTTGGTGCACGCGACGCCCATGCCGTTCGACAACTACTTCGACGGTGTCGTGGAGGACTTCAGCTGGTTCGAGCGCGTCCTCGATGACTCGGGCAGTGGACTCAATCGTCCGGCAGCCGTGATCGTGGAGACCGTCCAGGGCGAAGGCGGCGTCAACGTGGCCCGGCCGGAATGGCTCAAGGCCCTCGCCGACCTCTGCAAGCGGCGCGAGATCCTCTTGATCGTCGACGACGTCCAGATGGGCTGCGGCCGCACGGGCCCGTTCTTCTCGTTCGAGATCGCCGGCATCGAGCCCGACATCGTCACCATGTCGAAGTCGATCAGCGGCTACGGCATGCCAATGGCGCTGACGCTGTTCAAGCCGCACCTCGACGTGTGGGCACCGGGCGAGCACAACGGCACCTTCCGCGGCAACAACCCCGCCTTCGTCACCGCAAAGAAGGCGATCGACACCTACTGGTCGGACGACACGTTCGAGAACGAGGTCATCGCCAAGGGTGAGCGGATCCGCGACTCGTTCATCTCGCTGTGCAGCGCGCACCAGGGCATCACGACCCGTGGTCGGGGCATGGTCCAGGGACTGGTGTTCGACGACGCCGAAAAGGCAGGCAAGGTGTGCGCACTCGCGTACGACCGCGGACTGCTCGTCGAGACCTCCGGCCCGTCAGACCAGGTCGTCAAGTTGCTGCCGCCGCTGACCATCACCATCGAAGAGCTCGATCAGGGGCTGGCGATCCTCGGCCAGGCCACGGCCGAGGTGCTCAGCGCCTGAGCCAGACCGACTCGACGAAAACCCAAGCGCGAAAGGACTACACGTGATCGTACGTACCACCAAGGAAATCACCGGCACCGAACGTGATGTGGAGGCGGAGAACGGCAACTGGCGTTCCAAGCGCATCGTCCTCGGCGGCGACAAAGTGGGGTTCTCCTTCCACGAGACGACCATCAAGGCAGGTTCGGTCAACGAGTTCCACTACGCCAACCATGTCGAAGCAGTGTGGCTGGTGGAGGGCACCGGGACCCTCACCGATCGCGAGACCGGCGAGGTGTACTCGCTCGGGCCGGGCACGATGTATCTCCTCAACGGGCACGAACGGCATACGGTCACCGCTGACACCGAGCTGCGCATGCTTTGTGTGTTCAATCCGCCGGTGGTCGGAACCGAAACCCACGACGAGAACGGCGTCTACCCGCTGGTCACCGTCGGCACCTGACCGGTTCGCCGGATGGCGGGCCCTGAACCCGGGCTTCGCTGGGTAGCGTTGGGCTGGCGCTTGTGCGATTGCGTCAGATGCCCGGGCCCTCCGACCGTCACCAAGGCGAACCAGCAAGAAACTCGGCACCCCGACGGGGGTGCCGAGTTTTCGTCGCCTGGACATTGTCGCAGTCGGGGTATTCTGGACGAGGTGCGAACCCGCCCCATTCGCTGGACACCGGCCCAGCCCACCGCACCGGACCCCGATCTACCCCATCGGATCGACGAGCTGGCACAGCTGCTCAACGGGCGTCGTGTGCTCGCGCTGACCGGGGCCGGGATGTCGACCGATTCGGGTATACCGGACTACCGCAGCCCCGGAACTCCCCCGCGGACACCGATGACCATCGAGATGTTCCTGAGTTCGAGCGACTTCCGCCGTCACTACTGGGCACGCAATCACCTCGGTTGGCGTCATATGGACGCGGCAGTTCCCAACGCGGGCCACCGAGCCCTCGCCGCCCTGGAACGCCGGGGCAGGGTGAGCGGCGTGATCACGCAGAACGTCGACATGCTCCACCTCAAGGCCGGTAACCGCGCAGTGCTCGAACTACACGGCAGCTACGGGCGCGTCCGTTGCCTCGACTGCGACCACCGCGTCTCTCGGCACCGACTTGCCGAACTCCTGGAGCCGGCAAACGCCGAGTTCGTCACCAGGATTCGTGGTCGCGGCGCCATCGAGGTGGCCCCCGACGCCGATGTGGTTGTGGAAGACACCACCGACTTCGCGATGCTCGACTGCCCGGACTGCGGCGGCATTCTCAAACCAGACATCGTCTACTTCGGCGAAAGCGTCCCGAAATCTGTGGTACAGCAAGGTTATTCGATGGTCGATGAAGCCGATGCGGTACTCGTCCTGGGGTCATCCCTGACGGTGATGAGTGGGCTGAGATTTGTCCGGCACGCCAGGCGTACCGGCAAACCGATCGCCATCGTCAACCGGGGACACACTCGCGGCGACGAGTGCGCGACCATGAAGATCGACGGTTCGTGCTCGGAGGTGCTGACCGGGTGGCTGGAGTCAGACCGCGACGAGATCGTCGGCATGAACAACCGGCCGTCGTAGATCAGGGGGCAGATCGGCCTTCGACTTGCCCACCATCTGGGCCACCTCGGTGGCGTCGTACGCCACGACCCCCTGGCCATCGTGTGGCCGGCCTGATCCGTCAGATCGACCACGTCGCCACCGTAGAACCGGCCGGACACCGCGGTGATACCGGCCGACAGCAGTGAACGGCGCGCGGTGGCAACGGCCTGCACCGCCCCATCATCGAGCACCAGACGTCCACTGGCTTCTGCGGCGTGCCGCACCCAGAATTTGCGCGCCGAAAGTCGTTGCGGTCGAGGCGCGAACGCAGTGCCGACCGAGGCATCGGTCAGCGCTGCGGCCGCATCGGCCGCCGCTGCCAGCAGCACCGGCAACCCGGCATCCGCGGCGAGGCGGGCAGCCGACAACTTCGATGCCATGCCGCCGGTTCCCAGGGCGCCACCGGTGCCGGCGATGACACCGTCGAGGTCTTCGGGGCCGTCGACCTCAGAGATCATGGAGGCGTTGCCCTTGCGGGGATCCCCGTCGTAGAGACCGTCGACATCGGACAGAAGGACCAGCGCATCAGCGCCCGCGAGGTGGGCGACCAGAGCCGCCAGCCGATCGTTGTCGCCGAAGCGAATCTCGTTGGTTGCCACGGTGTCGTTCTCGTTGACGATCGCGACCGCGCCGAGAGACCGCAATCGATCGAGGGTGCGCTGCGCATTGGCGTGGTGTGCACGCAGCGAGATGTCATGGGCCGTCAGCAGAACTTGCCCAACGGTGCGACCGTATCGGGCGAACGACGTGTTCCACGCGTGCGCGAGGGCCAGCTGACCGACGCTGGCCGCTGCCTGCTTGGTGGCCAGATCCTTCGGCCGGCTCTTGAGACCCAACGGCGCGATACCTGCTCCGATTGCGCCGGACGACACCACGATGACGTCCGATCCGGCCTGCATCCGCGCCTCGATCGCATCGGCCAAGGCGTCTAGACGGCCCGAGTCCAGGCCGGTCGCCAACTCGGTCAGAGCCGAGGAGCCGATCTTGACCACAACGCTACGAGCTCCCGAAATCCGTTGCCGGGTAACACTAGCCACGTTCGTCCGGATCCTCGGCATCCACATCGAGGCCGCGCCGCAGCCGTCGTGCGATCTTGCGCTCGGAGGCACCGACACGCTCCGGCCGATCCAGACGGATATCGGTACCGCGACCGCTCATGGGGAAGTCCTCCGCGACAGGCGTCTGCGGTTCCCACTCGAAGGACACATCTCCGATGGTGACCGGGCAGCCGGGCTCGGCGCCTTGCTTGACCAGTTCCGCCTCGACACCGAGCCGGTTGAGTCGGTCGGCGAGATATCCGACGGCTTCGTCGTTCTCGAACTGCGTCTGCTTGATCCAGCGCTCCGGCCGCGTACCGCGCACGATGAAACCACCGGGCTGATCGGGATCGGCGATCACCGAGAAACCGTTGTCGTCGGTGGGGATCGGGCGGATCACCGGGCGCCTGGCAACCGGTTTCGGATGGTCGATGCGGTACTGGCGCACCATGTCGGCCAACGCGTAGGTGAGTTCCTTGAGGCCCTTGTGGGAGACGGCAGAGATCGCGTAGACGGGCCAGCCCCGTTCTTGCAGTTCCGGGGTGACCATCTCGGCCAGTTCGGCCGCATCGGGCACGTCGGTCTTGTTCAGGATGACCACGCGAGGCCGATCGGCGAGATGTCCGAGACCGGTATCTGCCTGCAGAGCGGGCTGATACGCGGCCAACTCGGCCTCCAGCGCGTCGATGTCCGACACCGGGTCGCGGCCGGGCTCGAGAGTCGCGCAGTCGACCACGTGCGCCAGCACCGCACAGCGTTCGAGATGACGGAGGAACTCCAACCCCAGACCGCGGCCGGCAGACGCTCCCGGGATCAGCCCAGGAACGTCCGCAACGGTGAAGACATCTGAACCGCTGTTCACCACACCGAGATTCGGCTGAAGCGTGGTGAAAGGATAGTCGGCGATCTTCGGCTTGGCCGCCGAGAGCACCGAGACGAGAGACGATTTGCCTGCCGACGGAAAACCCACGAGGCCGACATCGGCGACGGATTTGAGTTCGAGGACGAGTTCGCGGACCTCGCCTTCCTCCCCCAGCAGAGCGAAGCCCGGCGCCTTACGCGCCTTGGACGCCAGCGAGGCGTTACCGAGACCACCACGTCCACCGGACGCCGCAGCGAAAGTGGTTCCCGCACCGACCATGTCGGCCAGGAGCCGACCGTCGCGGTCGAGCACCATGGTGCCGTCAGGGACAGGGAGAACCAGTGGTTCCCCATTTGCGCCGTCACGGTTGGCACCCGCACCGGGCCGGCCGTTACCGGCCTTCGCGTGCGGATGGAAGTGGAAGTCGAGCAGGGTGTGAACCTGCGGGTCGACCACGAGGGTGACATCGCCACCGTTGCCACCGTTGCCGCCGTCGGGTCCACCGAGGGGTTTGAACTTCTCGCGGTGCACCGATGAGCAGCCATGACCACCGTTGCCCGCCGTTGCGTGAATCGTCACGCGGTCAACAAATCTGGACATGGAACCACCTGTGAGAGAGTTTGGGATTTTCTAAGGGGCGGGCGGGATCTGGTGATCCTGCCCGCCCCTTAGGAGCTGGATTGCATTGCGCCGGATCAGGCCTGCGCAGGCTCCGGAACGATGTTCACGGTCTTGCGGCCACGCTTGCTGCCGAACTCCACAGCACCGGGGGCCAGGGCGAACAGCGTGTCGTCGCCGCCACGTCCGACATTCACGCCGGGGTGAAAGTGTGTGCCGCGCTGGCGGACCAGGATCTCACCGGCGCTCACCTGCTGGCCGCCGAAGCGCTTCACACCGAGCCGCTGAGCATTCGAGTCGCGCCCGTTGCGCGAGCTGGATGCACCCTTCTTATGTGCCATGACAGTTCTCCTGAAAAGTGTGGGGGCGTGCTTACTTGATGCCGGTGACCTTGAGGACCGTCAACTTCTGACGGTGACCCTGACGCTTGTGGTAGCCGGTCTTGTTCTTGAACTTGTGGATGCGGATCTTCGGACCCTTGACGTGCTCGACGACCTCACCGGTCACCGAGATCTTCGCCAACTTGTCGGCGTCCGTGGTCAGATCGGCACCGTCGACGACAAGCGTCACCGGAAGTGAGACGGTCGCGCCGAGTTCACTGTCGATCTTCTCGACCTTCACCAGATCGCCTTCAGCGACCTTGTACTGCTTACCGCCGGTCTTGACGATCGCGTACGTTGCCATCGGAGAGCTACCTCTTACTGTCTGTCGTGTGTTGTTCGGGCTCTTGCCCGTTGCCGATCCGGCCGGGCGCCGTCTTTCCGAGCACAGCGCAATCCGTCCGCCGAATGGCGACTGATCCAGGCTACGGGAGTGTGGCGGGCCGGGTCAAACTGACCTGGTACGACCAGCAATCCTCACTCCTCCACCGGCGGACCTGCAGGTCGCCCGGCTGCGCGCCGTCGTGGCGTGCGCCGTACCGCCACAGCCGGCTCGGTGGACGTGGAGGTCCCGACCGGCCCCGAGGTGGTCACCGGTGAGGCGATGACCTCGGCGATGACAGCGGGATCGGTCGCCGTGGTGGGAGCCGCCGGCTTGCGCCGCACTGCGCGTCGCCGTTTCGGCGGGGCACTCTGCGGCGTTTGTCCGGGTTCGTCAGCGGTGCTCTGCTGAGTATCGCCCGCCGGGGTCGCCGGGCTCTGTGCCGTTTCGTCCACAGGGCTCGCGGTATCGGATGTGCCGGACTTCTCGGGCTGCCGAGATTTCTCGGATTTTTCGGACTTCTCGGATTTCTTGGGGGCAACCGACGCCGCCCGGTCTTCGCCCGATGACGTGATGGCCGGAGCGGGGTCACCGTGAACCTTCGACGACCCTGCAGCCGTGTCCTCGACAGCCACAGACGCGGACATCGTGGACGTGGTGTCCTCGGTGTCGGTCACGTCGCGGGCAGCCGCGTTGCCGGACTGCTCCGAACCCGTCTCCGTGACCTCGAAGTCGGTCTCGGTTTGGGGTGTCTCGGAATCGGGCGTGTGGCTGGCCATCGCGCGGAACATCGGGTGCTCGGCGGGACTGTGGGCAGCCGGTTTGCTCTCGACAGCTGCAGGCTGATCCGCTTTGCCACTGCGACGGTTGCGCCGCGCCCTCTTGGTGTTGTCGCCGCGACCTGCCTGATCATCGCCGGACGAGATCTCGACCGGGTTGGCGTGCACGACGATGCCGCGCCCGTTACAGCAGGTGCAGGTGGTCGAGAATGCTTCGAGCAAACCGGTTCCGAGGCGCTTTCGCGTCATCTGCACCAAGCCGAGAGACGTCACCTCCGACACCTGATGGCGGGTGCGATCGCGGCCCAATGCCTCGGTGAGCCTGCGCAGGACCAGGTCGCGATTCGACTCGAGGACCATGTCGATGAAGTCGACGATGATCATGCCGCCGATGTCGCGCAACCTCATCTGCCGGACGATCTCTTCGGCAGCCTCGAGGTTGTTGCGGGTCACCGTCTCTTCGAGGTTTCCGCCCGAGCCGGTGAACTTGCCGGTGTTCACGTCGACGACGGTCATCGCCTCGGTGTGCTCGATGATCAGTGTTCCCCCGGAGGGCAACCACACCTTGCGGTCCAATGCCTTTGCCAACTGCTCGTCGATCCGGTGCACGTCGAACACGTCCGGCGCATCGGCGTGGGCCTTCTCGAATCGCTCGGTGCGGTCGAGCAGGTCGGGTGCGACGCCTCGGACGTAGTTCTCCACCTGGTTCCAGGCACCGTTGCCCTCGACGATGAGCTTCTTGAAGTCTTCGTTGAAGAGGTCACGGACGACCTTCACGAGAAGGTCCGGCTCTTCGTACAACGTCTGCGGCGCACCGGATTTCGAGCTACCGGCCGCCGAGGTGGCTGCGTTGATGGTTTCCCACTGCTGTTGCAGACGTTCGATGTCGGCCGTCAGCTCTTCGGCGGAGACACCTTCGGACGCGGTGCGGATGATCACACCGGCGTCGTCGGGAACGATCTTGCCGAGGATCTGCTTGAGGCGTTTGCGCTCGGTGTCGGGAAGCTTGCGGCTGATCCCGGTGGAACCGCCGCCCGGCACGTACACCAGGTACCGGCCGGCCAGGGAGATCTGCGTGGTCAGACGGGCACCCTTGTGCCCGACGGGGTCCTTGCTGACCTGGACCAAGACCTGGTCACCGGGACGCAGGGCCTGCTCGATCTTGCGTGATCCGCCATCGAGACCGGCTGCGTCCCAGTTCACCTCACCGGCGTAGAGCACGCCGTTGCGTCCCCGTCCGATGTCGACGAAGGCAGCTTCCATGCCGGGCAGGACGTTCTGCACCCGACCGAGGTAGATGTTGCCCACCATCGACGAGGAGTTGGACGTGGTCACGAAGTGCTCGACCAATACGCCGTCTTCCAGCACCGCAACCTGCGTGTAATCGCGAGTCTGCTGGTTCGAAGATTCGGCGTTCCCGTCTGAGTGCGTGTCCCCGTGAGTGACCGTTGCGGCCACACCTGAGCGTTCGCGCACCACCATCACCCGGTCGACCGCTTCGCGGCGCGCCAGGAATTCCGACTCACTCAGGATGGGCGGACGACGCCGTCCCGCGTCGCGGCCATCACGGCGTCGCTGGCGCTTGGCCTCGAGACGGGTGGACCCGGAGATGCCCTGCACCTCATCGCGGCCACGCGACTTGTTCCGTGGCTCGCGTTCGTGCACCACCGTGTTGGGCGGGTCGTCGGCAGGCAGCGGTTCGTCGCCCTCTCCGCCTTTGCGGCGGCGCCTGCGACGACGCCTACGATTTGCCGAGGCGCCGTCGCCCGAGTCGTCCTGATCATCGGAGTCCGAAGAGTCCGATTCGGCCGACTGGTCGGAGTCGTCGTCATCGCCACCGGCCGTCTCGTCGGCGGGGGCATCGGCCGGCGAGCCGTCTGGGCCCTGCTCGTTGTCGCCTTCGGAGTCGGGCCGGGCTTTCTTCGGCCTACTCCGCTTTCGCCTGTTCCCCGATTTCGTCTCGGGCTTCGCGGCTTCGTCGGTTCCGGAGGTGTCGTCGGTGTCGGAGACGTCGTCTGAGTCTGCCGAGGCGCCGTCCTGGGTCTCCCGAGCCGACTCTCCGGCCGAATCGGTGGCGTCCGTATCCGAATCGTCGTCGCCGAAGTCACCGCCGGCCTGGTCACCGCGTCCACGACCGCGACCACGACGACCGCGACGCCGTTTCCGCGAACCCGACTCGCTCTCGTCGTCCGAATCGTCGGTATCGGTTTCGGTTTCGGTGTCGGCGTCCGCGTCGACCGAGTCCTTGGTGCTCTGCGGGATGGGAGCCGATTGATCTGCCGACAGAAAGAGCGGCGATCCTGCCCCGGCCCCGGCAGAGGTCGTCGGCGTGTGCCGAGGCTGCTCCTCTTCCACCGCGGAGAAGAGGCTGGGAATCGACCGCTCGCGTGGTGCGGACTCCGGCGCCTTGTCAGCGGGCTCGGCCTCGGCCGGAGCGTCCTCACTGGGTGCAGTTGCCGCCGCAGCGACCTCGGCATCCTCGGGTGTGGAGACATTCTCTGATGCCGGCTCGGCGACAGGCGCAGTCGACACCTCCGCCGACTGCTCGCCTTCGACCGGCAGGTCGGCCGGCTGGGGGTCCGCCGGCGGGGCGTCGGCACCGGCGGTGATGGCATCGTCGCCCTCCACCGACTCGTCGGCGGGCGGCGGATTGATCCGGTCGCGTACCGCGATGGCGGTGCTGCGCACGATGCTCGACTGTGGGCTGCGAGCCGCGATGCCCAGCTCGGCGAGGTGCGCGAGCACCTCGCGGCTACTGAGGCCAAGAATCCTGGCCAGCGCGTGCACTCGTAGTTTGTGCGGGAATTCTTGCGCCGAACCTGTGCTGTTCAGTTCGTCCGGCGACTGCGTGTCGGCCACGTATTCTCCTCAAGCCCCCGGGCGCGGATAAACGCGGCCACGCGAGGGCTGTGCTATTTACCCGGACTGCGCCGGGATTGTAGGTCTCGCTTCGCCCTATGTCGGCGGGGATGACCCCGCGTTCACCGGCGATGCCTGGCGTGATGACTGACTGATGTCGAGCGCCACGATGTCCACACCACGCCACGTGAGAACCACATGAGTGGGGACCGAGCACCCGAACTGATCATCTGGCAGTCGACGCCCGCGAGGGCTCGACAACCTCTGTCAGTATCCCACACAACTGAGGCCCGGCGGTCCAGACCTCCGACATCGCCGGCACACAGGCCGACAGCGAGTCCGATCAGCCGAGGTCAGGGAACCAGAGACCGATTTCGCGCTCGGCCGAATCGGGCGAGTCCGACCCGTGGACAAGATTGAACTGGGTGCTCAGCGCGTAGTCCCCGCGGATCGTCCCGGGTACGGCTTTCTCCACCGGATCGGTTCCGCCGGCGATCTGCCGGAAGGCGGCCACGGCGCGCGGGCCCTCGAGCACCGCCGCGACCAGGGGGCCCGACGTGATGAATTCGAGCAGCGAAGGATAGAAGGGCTTGCCCTCGTGCTCCGCGTAGTGTCCCGCAGCGACGTCGTCGCTGACGGTCTTGAGTTCCAGAGCCACCAGGGTCAAGCCCTTGCGCTCGATGCGGCCGATGATGTCGCCGACCAGGCCGCGCTTCACACCGTCGGGCTTGATGAGTACCAGAGTCCGTTCAGTCACCCGGTCAGCCTAGCCCGCCGGTCGGGGGCGCTGCCCTACGGCTGGCAGTACGCGCCGTCGACTCCGAAGAACCCGTAGCTGAACACGCCACCCGTGGTGGGCGCCGGATCGATGACCACCTGGATGCAGCCGCCCGGCGAGGCAAGCGCCTCTTGTACCGCGACGTCGAAACGCGCGGCCAGTGCCAGGTTCGCCGGCTTGTACTCGGCGGGCACCGGGAGCGACGCCACGAACTCCGGCAGGTCCATGTCTGCGGCTCGCTGAGTCAGAGCATGGGTGGCGGTGTAACTGAACTGACTGCCACCCACCGGCATGGGTGGGCCCGCGACAGCCGATGCCGAGCCCGCACCGAGTGCAGTCCCCGCGACGATGCAGGCGGCGCCGGCTGCGAGTACGGCAGGAACGGATGCGAGACGAGACATAAAAGATGGGCCTTTCGACGGTTACGTGTGTGTGCGATCTTGTCAGCGTCGATGGCTCCACGGAACCCGAAATGCGAGTTTTCAGGTCACGTTCCGGCAACAACAAAAATCGTTACCGGACAACACGATTTGACCTGCGTCAGTCGGTGATCGGCTCTTGCCCGTTCAGCAAGCCGCGTTCCATTCGAAGACGAACGTCCCGCTTGATGTATGCGATGTACAACCACACCAGCAGGAACACCACGCCGACCGCCCCGATGGACCAGTGGACGATCCACCCGGCCACGGTGATCACTTGCAGCGCAAGGTCATACGGAAGCGCCCAGCTTCTGCCCTGCAGCCCGGAACCCAGGATGAGAGCGAGCGTCAGAACACCGAGATACACGGCCGACCATGCCGTCAGTCCGCCGCCGACCCGGACGACGATCGGAAAGGCGAGCATCACCACTATCGCTTCCAGGATGAGCGTTCCGGCCATCACACCCCGTAGACCACGCCAAGGATCGACCGTCGGCGGCGTGAATCGCGCTGGTGGGTCAGGGTTTTGAGGGCTCATGCCGGATCCTTGCCGAAGAGGGTGCGAGCAGCGCCCGCAGTCACCACCGAGCCGGTGATCACCACGCCGGTCCCCGACATGCCCTCGGCCTCGTCGAGGTTCTCCTCGGCCAGTTCGATGGCGGTCTCGACCGCATCGGGCAGGAAGCCGCGAACCTGGACCCGATCCTCGCCGAAGATCGTGATGGCCACGTCGGCCAGTTGTTCCGGGTCCATCGCCCGCGGGGATCCGTTGTGGGTGAGCACGATGGCGTCGAACACGGGCTCGAACGCGGCGAGTAGTCCTGCGACGTCCTTGTCGGCCATCACACTGATGACGCCGATCAGCCGCCGGAAGTCGAATTCCTCGTCCAGCGCGGCCGCGAGCGCGGCGGCACCGTGCGGGTTGTGCGCCGCGTCGAGGAAGACAGTCGGCGCCGAACGCACCCGCTCCAACCGTCCGGGACTGGTGACTGCGGCAAAGCCGGCGCGCACCGCCTCGATGTCGAGCTGCCGGTCCGCACCGGCGCCGAAGAAGGCCTCGACCGCCGCGAGTGCGAGCGCCGCGTTCGACGCCTGATGCGCTCCGTGCAGAGGCAGGAACAGTTCGGAGTATTCGCCGCCCAGGCCCTGAAGCGTGAGCATCTGTCCGCCCACCGCGGTCCGGCGTTCGAGTACCGCGAACTCCGAGCCCTCACGGGCCACGAAGTTGTCGGCCGCGACCGCGGCGCGCAGGAGCACGTCCGCCACCTCCGGCTGCTGGACGGCGAGCACGGTCACCGGGTCGGTCGGCACCAGTGCATCCGGGGCCTTCTTGATGATCCCGGCCTTCTCCCCCGCGATGGCCGTGAGGGTGTCACCCAGATAGTCGCTGTGGTCCATCGCGATCGGGGTGATCACAGCCACCGAAGCGTTGATCACGTTGGTGGCATCCCACCTGCCGCCCATGCCTGTCTCGACCACCGCGACATCCACCGGCGCCTCGGCGAAGGCCGTGTAGGCCATCGCGGTGAGGACCTCGAACTTGCTCATCCGTGGGCCGTCGGCCGCGAGTGACCGATCGTCGATCATGTCGATGTAGGGCTCGAGTTCTCGGTAGGTGTCCACGTAGACACGCGGTGAGATCGGCTCCCCATCGATGGAGATGCGTTCGGTGGCCAACTGCAGGTGCGGACTGGTGATCCGACCGGTACGCCGATGGAGAGCGGTGAGCAGCGCGTCGATCATCCTCGTGACCGAGGTCTTCCCGTTCGTGCCGGCCACATGGATCGCCGGATAGCCGTGCTGCGGCGACCCCAGCAAATCCATCAGAGCGGAGATCCTGGCCAAGCTCGGTTCGATCTTCGTCTCGGGCCAGCGGGTGTCGAGCTGCGCCTCCACCTCCCCGAGTTCGGCGAGGTCCTCCGCGGTCGGTACCTGGGGGCCCGTCACGACCGCGAATCCAATTCGGCCAGTTTGGCCTTGATACGAACGATCTCTTCCTCGGCCACCTGCGCCCGGGTCTGTATCTTCGCCTTCACGTGGTCGGGCGCCTTGGCCATGAACTGCTCGTTGGCCAGCTTCGCAGTGGTGGTGGCCAGCTCCTTTTCCGCTGCGGCCAACTCCTTCTCCAGACGACGCTTCTCCGCAGCCACATCGATCGTGCCGGAGGTGTCGATCTGCACCGTCACCGTCGTCGCACGCAGGCGCACCTCGATGGTCGCGGTCGCCGCGAAGCCCGGCTCCGCTGTGCTCAGTCGTGCCAGTGAGTCGATGTAGTCGCGCTGCGCGACGAGGTCTGCGGCTTCGAGTCCGATCAGTTCGGCGGCGACTCGCTGCGACGGCTTGAGTCCCTGGTCGCTACGGAACCGGCGGATCTCGGTGATCAGTCGCTGGGTGTCCTCGATGCGGTGATGGGCGTTGCGATCGACCTGTTCACCTGATGCGGAGGGCCAGTCGGCGATGACCACGGATTCGCCTCCGGTCATGGTCTGCCACAGAACCTCGGTGACGAATGGCATCACCGGATGCAGCATTCGCAGCAGAGAATCGAGCACGGTTCCGAGAACGATCTTTGTTGTGGCCGAGACGGTTTCGTCTTCGCGCGCGAATTGCACCTTGGCCAGTTCGAGGTACCAGTCGCACACCTCGTCCCAGGCGAAGTGGTACAGCGCCTCACAGGCCTTGGAGAACTCGTAGGCCTCGAAACCCGCGTCCGCCTCGGCATGCACCTCGTCGAGTCGCCCGAGAATCCACCGATCTGCGTCGGTGAGATCTGCACGCGGCGGCAGCTCCCCGACCTTCGCCCCGTTCATCAACGCGAACTTGGTGGCGTTGAACAACTTGGTGGCGAAATTGCGCGACGACTGCGCGAGATCGTCGCCGACGGAAAGGTCGCCGCCGGGGTTCGCACCTCGCGCGAGTGTGAATCGCAGCGCATCCGCGCCGTATTGGTTCACCCAGTCCAGCGGGTCGATCCCGTTGCCCTTCGACTTCGACATCTTGCTGCCGTGCTCATCGCGAACGAGGCCGTGCAAGAAGACGTTCCGGAACGGGACCGGAGCGTCCGCGCCGATCTGTTCGCCGATGGCCCCGGCGACGTACGTACCGAACATCATCATCCGGGCGACCCAGAAGAACAGGATGTCGTACCCGGTGACCAGGACGGACGTGGGATAGAACTTGGCCAGCTCGGCGCTCTCCTCGGGCCACCCCATGGTGGAGAAGGGCCACAGTCCGGACGAGAACCAGGTGTCGAGGACGTCGTTGTCCTGCACGTACCCTTCCGGCGCCGACTCCCCCGGGCCCACGCACACCATGTCACCGTCCGGGCCGTACCAAACCGGGATCCGATGCCCCCACCACAGCTGGCGCGAGATGCACCAGTCGTGCATGTCATCAACCCATGCGAACCAGCGCGGTTCGAGCGAAGCAGGGTGGATCACGGTGTCGCCGTTGCGTACCGCGTCGCCGGCTGCCTTGGCCAGCGACTCCACCCGCACCCACCACTGCATGCTCAGGCGTGGCTCGATCGGTTCGCCGCTTCGTTCGGAATGACCGACGCTGTGCAGATACGGGCGCACCTCCTTGACGATGCGGCCCTGTTCGGCCAGCACCTCACGGACCTTGACCCGTGCCTCGGCGCGATCGAGGCCGTCGAACTGCGTTCCGGTACCCGCGACTCGACCCGACTCGTCCATCATCGTCGGCATCGGCAGGTTGTGTCGCGCTCCGAGTGCAAAGTCGTTCGGGTCATGCGCGGGCGTGATCTTGACTGCGCCACTTCCGAATTCGGGATCGACATAGTCGTCCGCGACAACCGGGATGCGCCGATCGACAAATGGGTGGTCCAGTTCTGTGCCGACCAGGTGTTTGTAACGCTCGTCGTCCGGATGCACCGCGATCGCGGTGTCACCGAGCATGGTCTCCATTCGCGTGGTCGCAACGACGATGTGGGGCTCGTTGTCGTCGAGGGAGCCGTACCTGAAGCTGACGAGCTCGCCTTCGACGTCGGAGTACTTCACCTCGATGTCGCTGATCGCGGTCTGCAGCACCGGCGACCAGTTCACGAGTCGCTCGGCGCGGTAGATCAACCCCTCGTCGAACATCTTCTTGAACACGGTCTGCACGGCCCGGGACAGTCCGTCGTCCATGGTGAAGCGTTCACGACTCCAGTCGACGCCGTCGCCGAGACTGCGCATCTGGGCACCGATCGCTCCGCCGGATTCTGCCTTCCACTTCCACACCCGGTCGATGAACTCGTCACGCCCGATGTCGTTCTTGTCGATGCCCTGCCCCGTCAGCTGACGCTCGACCAGGGTCTGCGTCGCGATACCGGCATGGTCCATGCCCGGGAGCCAGAGCACCTCGTACCCCTGCATCCGCCGACGGCGGCACATGGCGTCCATCAGGACGTGGTCGAGGGCGTGTCCCATGTGCAGCGAGCCCGTCACGTTCGGCGGCGGCAGGACGATGGAGAACGGCGGCTTGTCGCTGGACGGGTCCGCGGTGAAGTATCCGGCCTCTACCCAGTTCCGGTACAGCCGTCCCTCGTGTACGCCGGGATCCCAGGTCTTGGGCAGGGCTTCGGAGGTGCTGTCGGAGTGCTGGGACGATTCGGTCACCGGCCAATTCTAGGCAGTCGGTGGTGAAGAGACGAAAGTGCAGGTCTCCTGCTCAGGGAACACGCAATCGGTGCAGGTCTTCGGGGGCGTTGACGTTGGTCAACCACGTCGGATCGCTCAGCGTCACCCGGTTGGTTCGCAGAGCGTCCACTGCGGCCAGCATCCGGCGTTCGCCACCCTGGACCAACTCGTCCAGCGTGGCCGCCGCACGGGTGCGGTACACCCCGGCCAGTGGGTGAGCCCGCTGCGAGTCGACGGCGATGGCGGCGTCGTCGGCGTCGGTGAGCCCGCGCAGCAGTTCATCGACCATCTCAGCGGTGACAAGGGGCATGTCGGTGGCACAGACGAACACGATGTCGCGGCCACGTTCTGCGGCTGCGGCCAATCCGGTGGCGAGACCACCGAGCGGGCCGGCGCCTTCAGCCTCACCGGTCACCCATGTGACGTCCGCGGAGCCGCTGTCAGCGGTGCCGTCGACACCATCGTGGCCGGCCCGCAAGCCCTGATAGGCGGGCGAGCCCTCCGGGGCCAGCACCAGAACCGGATCGCATCGTTCCCCCACGATCCGGGTGATCCGGCCGAGCATCGATTCGCCGTTCCATTCCAGTGCCGCTTTGTCGCTGCCCATCCGCTTGGATGCGCCACCGGCCAGGACAACTGCGCCTACTCGCTCATGCTCCATGGAGACAGTTAACGCGAGCACGGGGGCGCGTGGGCGAAAACGGGAGCACAGGGTGATGATGGTCGTCATGGGACGAGTGACCAGTCGTACGCGGGTTCGACGGATCCGGCCGGGCAACACCGATTCGCGGGCCGACTCCCTCGCTGTCGAGGAACCCCTCGAGATTCGTGTTGGCGGAGAAGCGCTCTCGGTCACGATGCGAACACCTGGGTCCGACATCGATCTCACACACGGCTTCCTGATGACCGAGGGACTCATCGACGGCGCGGACGACATCAGCGCCATCCGATATTGCGACGGCGTCGACGACCAAGGCCGCAACACCTACAACGTGCTCGACGTCAGCCTGCGCGGCGACCGGCCGCTTCCCGCGGGCTCGACACGAAATTTCTACACCACCTCATCGTGCGGTGTGTGTGGAAAGGCATCCCTCGACGCTGTTCGACTGGCATCCAACTACCGGCTGCAGGACGATCCCTCGACCGTGGATGTCGACACGCTCTTCACCATGCCAGAGCAGTTGAGGTCGCTACAGAAGACGTTCGACGCGACCGGCGGAGTACACGGAGCCGCGCTGTTCACCACCGACGGCGAACTCCTCGCGGTTCGCGAAGATGTAGGTCGCCACAACGCTGTCGACAAGGTGATCGGATGGGCTGTGACACAACGATTGCTGCCACTACGGGCAACGGTGCTGATGGTGTCCGGCCGCGCGTCTTTCGAGCTCGCGCAGAAAGCCGTCATGGCCGGGGTACCGATACTCGCGGCGGTGTCCGCGCCATCGTCACTAGCAGTCGATCTGGGCAACGACAACGACCTGACGATCGTCGGATTTCTCCGCGGAGAATCCATGAACGTCTACTCGGCCGGTCACCGCGTTCTCGAATAGCCCAGCGGCTCAGGCGCTCTTGTCGCGCCTTTCGTCGCGCCGCGGCTTGCGGGGAACGATGGTGGGAAGAACGTTGTCGCGCACGGTTTCTCCTGTGACAACCACCTTCGCGACGTCATCGCGGCTCGGGATGTCGTACATCACCGGGAGCAGGACCTCTTCCATGATGGCCCGAAGACCACGAGCACCGGTGCCACGGTGGATCGCCTGATCCGCGATGGCCTCGAGAGCGTCCTCGCTGAATTCGAGTTCCACACCGTCCATGTCGAAGAGTCGCGCGTACTGCTTGACGAGCGCGTTCTTCGGCTGCGACAGGATGCTGACGAGGGATTCCTTGTCGAGGTTGGTCACCGATGCGATCACCGGCAGTCGGCCGATGAACTCGGGGATCAGACCGAACTTGATCAGGTCCTCGGGCATGACCTCGGCGAAGTGGTCAGCACTGTCGTCGTCGTTCTTGGCGACCTCCGTGCCGAATCCGATGCCGCGCTTGCCGATTCGATCCGACACGATCTTGTCGAGTCCGGCGAATGCGCCGGCCACGATGAAGAGCACGTTTGTGGTGTCGATCTGGATGAACTCTTGATGGGGGTGCTTACGACCGCCCTGCGGAGGTACCGAGGCCTGCGTGCCCTCGAGGATCTTGAGCAATGCCTGCTGCACGCCTTCACCCGAGACGTCCCGGGTGATCGACGGGTTCTCGCTCTTGCGGGCGATCTTGTCGACCTCATCGATGTAGATGATGCCGGTCTCGGCCCGCTTGACGTCGTAGTCGGCCGCCTGGATGAGCTTGAGCAGGATGTTCTCGACATCCTCGCCCACGTAGCCGGCCTCGGTGAGCGCCGTGGCGTCGGCGATGGCGAACGGAACGTTCAGCATCTTCGCCAGGGTCTGTGCGAGGTAGGTCTTTCCACAGCCCGTCGGACCGAGCATCAGGATGTTCGACTTCGCGAGCTCCACGGGCTCCATGCCGCGCGAGTCCTTGCGGTCGCCGGCCTGGATGCGCTTGTAGTGGTTGTAGACCGCGACGGCCAGGGTGCGCTTGGCGGTGTCCTGACCGATGACGTAGTTCTCCAGGAAATCCCGGATCTCCATGGGCTTGGGGAGCTCATCGAGTTTGACATCGCTGGTCTCGGCCAGCTCTTCCTCGATGATCTCGTTGCACAGGTCGATGCACTCATCGCAGATGTACACGCCGGGGCCAGCGATCAGCTTCTTGACCTGCTTTTGGCTCTTCCCGCAGAAAGAACATTTCAGCAGATCGCCACCATCTCCGATACGTGCCATCTGTTGCTGTACCTACTTCCCTTACCCTGATGCTCCAAAGACGTGAAGTCCGGTGGTCCGCCCCAGCCCATGCGGAGCACAGTAACCACGACCGTACCCGTACGTAGGCGGAACTTCGACCGATAAAGCCAAATGTCGCGGGCCTTTTTGCCTGCCCCCACGACCGCTCTTGCCCGCCGCCGAGGACGGCGGGCCGAGCGCGGCGCTACTTCTTTCCTGACTTCTTCCGGTACTCGAAGACCTCGTCGATGATCCCGTACTCTTTGGCCGCTTGCGCGGTCAGGATGTTGTCGCGATCGGTGTCCTTGCGGATCTTGTCCGCCGGCTGTCCGGTGTGCCCGGCGAGGATGTCGTCGAGCCGCTTGCGGATCCGCTCGATCTCGGCCGCCTGGATCTCGAGGTCGGACACCTGGCCCTGGTATGCACCACCGGTGCGGGGCTGGTGGATCAGAACGGTGGCGTTGGGCAGCGCCGCACGCTTACCCGGTGTTCCGGCGGCCAGGACGATGGCCGCGGCCGATGCCGCCTCGCCGAGGCAGACGGTCGCGATGTCGCAGTGCACGTACTGCATGGTGTCGTAGATGGCCAGCATCGCGGGCACGCTCCCGCCGGGCGAGTTGACGTACATGATGATGTCGCGGTCAGGGTCCTGCGACTCGAGCACCAGCAGCTGGGCCATGATGTCGTTGGCAACCGTCTCGTCGATCGGCGTGCCCAGGAACACGATCCGCTCTTCGAAGAGCTTGGCGTAGGGGTTGTACTCGCGAGCGCCGTTCGGCGTGTGCTCGATGAACGAGGGCAGGATGTACCGCGACTGGGGTGAAAGGTTGTTCATGTCTTCTCGGTCTCTCCGGTGAGTGTGCGACGGGTTCGGTTCGGGCGCGAGACTGAGATCAGGCGCGTGTGATGACGTGGTCGACAAACCCATATTCCTTGGCGGCCTCGGCCGTGAACCACTTGTCGCGGTCTGCGTCCTCTTCGATCTTCTCCAGAGGCTGACCGGTGAACTCGGCGTTGAGCTTGTTCATCTCTTTCTTGGTCAGCGCGAACTGCTCGGCCTGGATGGCGATGTCGGCAGCGGTACCGCCGATGCCCGCTGACGGCTGGTGCATCATGATGCGCGCGTGAGGCAGGGCGTGGCGCTTACCCTTGGCGCCCGCGGCGAGCAGGAACTGTCCCATCGACGCGGCCATGCCCATCGCATAGGTGGCGATGTCACAGGGGGCGAGCTGCATGGTGTCGAAGATCGCCATGCCGGCCGTCACCGAGCCACCGGGTGAATTGATGTAAAGGCTGATGTCCTTGGTCGGATCCTCTGCGGCGAGCAGCAGGATCTGGGCGCACAGCCGGTTGGCGATCTCGTCATCGACCTGGGTGCCCAAGAAGATGATCCGCTCGCGCAGCAGGCGCTCGAAGACCGAGTCGGACAAATTCAGACCGATACCCGAACTCGCGGTTGCTCCGGAGAGCGCGGGCGTGTGGATCTTCGGCTCAGTCACGGTACCTACCTTCGACGTCCCGGAAAGATTTCCGGGGTTTTCGTTCAACGGACTCACAGTCATTTGATTGCTGTCTTCGACCCTAACGAATAGGGACGACGCCGATGGCCCGGCGTCGCCCCTATTCGCTGACAGCAGAAATTGTGCTGGCGTTTTACCAGCTACGACTCATCGGATGCCGACGTGTCGGCGTCCTCGTCGGACGTTGGCTTACCGAAGAACTCTTCGGTGTCGACGGTCTCGCCCTCGGTGTCCTTGACGGTCACCAGGTGCACGATCGACGACAGTGCCTTGCTCCGGCGGACCTCGGCGTACACCGCGCCCACCTGATTGGCCTGCTGCAGCTGCTGCGCGAACTCCGCGGGCTGCATGCCGTAACGCTGCGCCTGGAACATGATCTGCTGCATCAGCTCGTCCTGGCCGACCTCGGTGTCCTGCTGGTCGGCGATGGCGTCGAGCAACAGCTGGGTCTTGACCGACTTCTCGGCCGCCTCGCGTGTCTCGGCCTCGAACTTCTCGCGGGTGGTGCCCTGCGCCTCGAGCAGCTGCTCGAACGCCGCCTCGTCGTGTCCGAGGCTGTGCACCACCTGGTGGACCTGTCCGTCGACCTCGGCCGTGACGACGGCCTCGGGAAGCGGGATCTCGACCGACTCTGTCAGTTTGGCGACGAGCGCCTCGCTGATCGCGTTGGCCTGCTCCATCTTCTTCGACCGTGCGACACGCTCACGCAGATCGGCCTTCAGCTCGTCCACGGTGTCGAACTCACTCGCCAGCTGGGCGAACTCGTCGTCGACCTCGGGCAGCTCGCGTTCCTTGACGGTGAGGACCTTGACGGTGACCTCGGCCTGATCGCCGCTGTGCTCACCGGCCACCAGGGTGCTGGTGAAGGTCTTCTCTTCGCCGGCCTTCAGACCGATGAGGGCCTCGTCGAGTCCGTCGATGAGCTCACCGGATCCCACCTCGTGCGACAGACCGCTCGTGGCTGCCTCTTCGACCTCTTTGCCGTCGATCGTGGCGGAGAGGTCGATCGACACGAAGTCGCCGTCGGCGACGGGTCGGTCCACACCGGTCAGGGTGCCGAAACGTGCGCGCAGGGACTCCAATTGCTCGTCCACAGCTTCGTCGTCGACCTTGACCGGTTCGACCTCGACCTCGAGGGTCGAGTAGTCGGGCAGATCGATGTCCGGGCGCACGTCGACCTCGGCGGTGAACGTGATGCTCTCGCCGTACGCGAGTTCGGAGAGGTCGATCTCGGGCTGACCGATCGCCTTGATCTCGGTCTCGGCGACGGCCTCGCTGTACTTGCCCGGGATCGCCTCGTTGACGACCTGGGCGAGCACTGCGTCGCGGCCGACTCGGGCCTCGATCAGTTTGGCCGGTGCCTTGCCGGGCCGGAATCCGGGGATCCGGATGTCGCGGGCCAGCGTCTTGTAGGTGCGGGCGAAATCCGGTTCGAGTTCCGCGAACGGGACCTCGACGTTGAGTTTGACCCGCGTCGGGCTGATCTGCTCGACGGTGCTCTTCACTTGACTCCCTTGTCTTGCCTTCTCACGTGAGTCGGGATGACAGGATTTGAACCTGCGACCCTCCGCTCCCAAAGCGGATGCGCTACCAAGCTGCGCCACATCCCGTGTAGGTCCGCCCGCAGGGGTCTGTCACCGCCTGCGGAACCGAACGCAAATACTACGTGCCGTGTCGGTCTCCACCTAAACCGGTGATGGCGGCGAGGCGATTTTCGATCCGCGGGCCGGAGGCGGTACAGTCCTTTTCGCAGACGACGACGGTGGCGATCCCGCCGAAATCGTGTGCACGCGGGTGTAGCTCAATGGTAGAGCCCTAGTCTTCCAAACTAGCTACGCGGGTTCGATTCCCGTCACCCGCTCCACCCTCAGAAGCCCTGGTCAGCGCGTAGCTGACGAGGGCTTCTGGCGTTCGCGCACCACGTCAGGCGAACGCGGCACCGCCGCCGGGTGGTCGAGGTGCGCGTCAACACGAGTGAGGCACACCACATTCACTTGTGTCACAACGGTAGACACGCGCCACAACTAGGCCTTTTGCGTTTGGCTGGCCGCTTGATGCGTGCAACTATTAATCCGCGCTTTCGGGGAGCGTATAAGCCTGTCGCCGAAGTTAGGGTCCAACACAGTGTCGACCAGTAAGTTCGCCTCCGGGCGCAGCGTCACCCGCCTCCTGGCCGCCGTTGTCGGCGTGATCGTCATGGCGCTGATGATTCCGGCCACCGCATTCGCGCAGCCGGCTCCGACCATTCCGGGCCTGCCCGGTGTGCCGCTGCCGACCATTCCCGGCATCTACACCCCCGCTCCGCAGCCGCCCGCGCCGCAACCGATCCCGGAACCCGCGCCCGCGCCGCCCGCAGAGCCTGCTCCCCCAGTTGCCACCCAGACCGGTTGGGTTGCCCTCGCCGACGACGCCACGCACGAACTCACCGTCTGGCACGACGGCAAGGTCGTACGCAAGATGCCGATCTCGATGGGTAAGAACGAGAACCCGACTCCGAACGGCACCTACTACACCAAGGAGAAGTACCGGGACATGTACATGGACTCGTCCACGTACGGCGTTCCGGTCGACTCCCCCAATGGCTACCGCACCTACGTCGAGTGGGCGATTCGCATGTCGTGGGACGGCATCTTCATCCACGGTGCGCCATGGTCGGTCGCTCAGCAGGGCAACACCAACGTGAGCCACGGCTGCATCAACCTGAGCCCGGAGAATGCGCAGTTCGTGTACGAGAACTTCCCCGAGGGCACCCCGATCGTGGTGCAGGGCACCATCGGCGGGCAGTACGTCCCCGGCAGCTAGAACCTCTGATTACCGACAAAACCGGCGCCGAGAACATTCTCGGCGCCGGTTTTGTTGTGCCGGCTGTTACTCCGCGCCCAGCTCGTACCCGTTGCCAACGCCCGTGACACGCGCGATGGCGCGCATCTTGTTCACCGCATCCAGAGCTGCAACCTTGTACCCCTCGGCGAGGGTCGGGTAGTTGAAGACCGCGTCGACGAGGTAGTCGATGGTGCCACCGCAGCCCATGACCGTCTGGCCGATGTGAACCAATTCGGCTGCGTTGGAACCGAATACGTGCACCCCCAAAATGCTTCGGTCCTGGGCGTCGACGAGGAGCTTCAACATCCCGTAGGCATCGCCCATGATGGTCCCGCGTGCGAGTTCGCGGTATCGGGCGACGCCCACTTCGAACGGGACGTTCGCTGCGGTCAGTTGGTCTTCGGTCTTGCCGACGTAACTGATCTCCGGGATCGAGTAGATGCCGATCGGGTGCTTCGATGAATCGGTCTCGCCGACCGGCTCCCCGAACGCGTCGTAGGCTGCCCGCCGCCCCTGTTCCATCGCGGTCGCGGCAAGTGCCGGGAAGCCGATCACATCTCCCACCGCGTATATGTGGCTCACCGCTGTCCGGAAGCTGCCGTCGACCGTCAAGCGGCCACGTTTGTCGGCCTCGAGACCGGCTGCGGCCACGTTGAGTTCGTCTGTGACACCCTGACGCCCCGCCGAGTAGAGCACAGTGTCGGACGGGATCTTCTTGCCCGACTGCAGAACGGTCACACTGCCCGACGTGTGCTTTTCGACCATCTGCACGGTCTCGCCGAAACGGAACGTGACGCCGCGGTCACGCATCTGATACTGCAAGGCCTCGACCACCTCACGGTCACAGAAGTCCAGCATGCTCGAACGCTGCTCCACCACGGTGACCTTGGTGCCCAGCGCGGCGAACATCGACGCGTATTCGATGCCGATGACCCCTGCGCCCACCACCACCATGGACGTCGGAACCCGGTCCATCCCGAGTATCTGGTCGGAGTCGACGATGGTCACGCCGTCGAAGTCGACCGTGTCGGGACGCGCGGGGCGGGTACCGACTGCGATCACGGCGTGGTCGAACGTCACGTTCTTGTGGTCACCGTCGCCGGTGGTGATCTCGATCTCGTTCGGGCCGATGAAGGCCGCACTGCCGAGCAACAATGCAACCCTGTTGCGCGACAATTGATTCTGGATGACGTCGATTTCCTTACCGACCACGTGGGCGGTGCGGGCCGACAGATCGCCCACGGTGATGTCGGTCTTGAGCCGATACGACTGGCCGTACAGTTCACGCTGGTTCAGGCCGGTGAGGTAGAGGACCGCTTCGCGCAACGTCTTCGACGGGATGGTGCCGGTGTTGATGCACACTCCGCCCACCATGTTGCGCCGTTCGATCACCGCCGCGCGTTTACCGAGTTTGGCGGCGGCAATGGCAGCCTTCTGCCCAGCCGGGCCGGAGCCGATGACAACAAGGTCGTAATGGTCCACGTGACTTCTCCCAGCGTTGATACGTCGGGATCAGTGTCACCTACCTCGGGCCCCTGCACATTTAGACGAGTGAATTGTTATGGCGGAGCGTCTCCGGGTGGCAGTCAGGCGACGTCGTGACGAACGGTGTCCGGCAAGAAAGTGGCCTGGACCTGAAGCCAACGACTCAGCATCTCGCACCCGGTGAGCCCGTCGGGATCGAACGGCTCGAACCCATAGGCGATGTGGCGTCCACCTCGCCGATTGGCGATGACCAGCCTCCCGAGACGCACCCGCGTCGGAAGATAGCCGGCCAACTCGATTGCCAGCACACGCAGCCGCCGGAGGTCCCGTCGCCACTGACGAGGATGCAGCGATGTCCTCGCCGCGTTCTGAAAACTGTTGCTGCGCAGTATGTGCCACAACCCGTCAAACCAGCCCCGAACATCTCTCGTCGAGAACGTAGCGGTCAGATCGGCGAGGTCGCGCAGTATCGAGTCGTCGCTTGCGTTGCAGATCACGTCACCCGGATGACCGATCCAGAGCGCCGGCAGACCCTCGGGCAGATCCGGCCCGTGACCGGCCAGGCCGAAGCCATCGCAGCCCGCGACAACGCCGGGGGGCTGATACGGATCGGCGACAAAACCGACAGCGGCCACATCTGCGTGTGTGGTCGCCAACAACTGCCTGATGACCACCGCTCCCTGCGAGTAGCCGATCAGCATCACCGGCCCGGACGCCCGTGCCATTTCGGCGCGTAAGTTGTCGACACCGGCAGCAACACTCTCTCGATAACTGATCCCGTTGCGTCGGGGCACGGGTCCGTAACTGGCCGGGTATCGGACCCACCGGCAGTCGAACCGCTCATCGAGTCGATCTGTCACCTGGGCCAGCATTCCGGACACCGCCGTACGAGGGTCCTTCCGATGGGTCTCGCCCGTACCCCCGACCGCCAGGATCGTCACAGTGGTCATCACCCCATCGTGCCGGGTCAACCTGAGGCCTTGCTGTGTCGGCACCCATTGGGGTCCGCGACGCTCAGTCGGCTTGGCAGACCGGGCACCAGTAGACCTTGCGTGCGGCCATCTCGGTCATCAGGATCGGCGTGCCGCAGATGCGGCAGGGTTCACCGGTACGGCGGTACACGTACGTTCGGGGTCGGTCTGGACCGTACGACGGTGCGCCGTGATCGTCTTCGGGCCGGATGACGTGGATCTTGCCTCGCCGGACTCCCACGGTCATCAAGGTCACCAGGTCCGCCCATATCGCATCCCATTCGTCGCGGGACACATCGGTACCAGGGCGGAACGGGTTGGTCGATGCACGGAACAGCACTTCGGCCCGGTAGACGTTCCCCACACCGGCCAACACTTTCTGATCCATCAGCAGTGCACCAATTGGCTTGCGTGACTTCGCTATCGCGCTCCATGCCTGTTCCGGGTCCGCATCTTTGCGCAGAGGGTCCGGTCCGAGCCGAGACGTCAGCGCAGCGAGATCGGCCGGCGTGAACAGTTCGCAGGCGGTGGGCCCGCGAAGGTCGGTTCCGTACTCGTCGGTCTCCATCCGCATCCGGACCTGGCCGACCGGCGGCGGCAACGGGGAGGGACCGTCGGAGAACGACCCGTACAGACCGAGATGGATGTGCACCAGTTCTCCACCGGCGTAGCGATGGACCAGGTGCTTGCCCCAAGCCTCTGCCCGGGAGAACACCTGGCCGTCGAGTCGGGCTGCTGCGGCGGCGAACCTGCCCTGTGGGCTGGTGACACTGACCGTCTGCCTGGCGAACTTCCGCTGGTGCAGTCGCGCCAGACGGTGGAGCGTATGCCCTTCCGGCACGGCCCGCCCCTGCGGTCAGTCGGCAGGCAGGGCCGGTGGGGTGCCGGTGCGCTCGTATTCGGAGAGGATGTCGATCCGTCGCTGATGACGTTCTTCGCCGGACCACTCCGTGGTGACAAAAGCATCCACGATGGCCAAGGCCTCTTCTTTGCTGTGCATGCGGCCGCCTATGCCGATCAGCTGAGCGTTGTTGTGCTGCCGCGCCAGCTGGGCGGTCTCCACGCTCCAGGCCAGCGCACATCGGGCACCGGGAACCTTGTTCGCCGCGATCTGCTCGCCGTTGCCACTGCCGCCGAGGACGATGCCGAGGCTCCCCTCGTCTGCGACGGTGCGGCGAGCGGCCTCCACGCAGAACGCCGGGTAGTCGTCGACGGCGTCGTATTCGTGCGCCCCGCAGTCGATCACCTCGTGCCCACCGGATGTCAGGTGTTCAGAGATCTGGCCTTTGAGTTCGAAGCCGGCATGGTCGCCACCTAGATACACGCGCATGGCGAACAGTCTGTCAGAGTCCACCACCGGATCTGTGCCCGACCACAGATCGTTCACGGTCACCGTCGCATGGGCCGCATTCCCCTAGATTGGTCTCGTGTATCCACCGCAGTTTCCGGCGCCGCCGCAGCCCGTCACCCACTGGCTGGCGCCCGCGCCATACGCCGGTCAGCCGCGGCGCCATCCGTGGGAGATCCCGATGCTGGTCCTCATCCTCGTCATCGGCGTGGGCGCCTACGTGATCGGTGTCGTGCTCGTGGCCAGCGGTTCGCTCGACACCTGGTTCATCCTGATCCTCGTGGCGCCGCTGTTGCTGTACCTGATCCGTGGCCTCACGTACGCGATGCCGCGCGTCAACGGAGTGAAGATGAGCCCCACCCAGTTCCCGGAGGGGTACCAGATGGTGGTCGATGCCGCGCGCCGTTTCGGGCTCGAACACGTACCCGACGCCTACGTGGTCCTCGGCAACGGAACCATCAACGCCTACGCGTCCGGTCATGGTTTCCGGCGCTTCGTGGTGGTGTACTCAGATCTTTTCGAGATCGGCGGTCAGGCCCGCAGCCCCGAGTCTCTGCGCTTCATCATCGGCCACGAGGTCGGGCACATCGCCGCAGGCCACGTGTCCTACTGGCGTCAACTCGGGTCGATCGTGGGGATGAACATCCCGATCCTCGGGCAGGCCCTGTCGAGATCGATGGAGTACACGGCAGACAACCACGGGTACTACAACCAGCCGTCGGGTTCGCCAGGAGCAATCGGCGTGCTCGCCGCAGGAAAGTACATGTTGACCTCGGTGGACTTCGACGAGTTCGCCGATCGGGCGACCCACGAGAAAGGGTTTTTCACGTGGCTGACGAACCTGCGCTCCAGCCATCCCGTGCTGACCTGGCGCGCCGCCGCCCTGCGTAACCGGACCGCGCCCGGCCGGATGTTCTTTCGTCCGAAACATCTCGTCCGGGGCATCGGCAGCGGACATGTGCAGCTGCTGCCACCGCCCGGGCCTCACCCTCCCGTCGCGCAAGGTCCTTCTGGGTATTCCCCATTCCAAGCACCGGCGGGGCCGCCGGCAGGCCTCCCGAAGGACGACATCGACCAACAGCCCCGCCAGGAGGGACCTGCGCCTCAGTCGAACTGAGGGTCTTCGTTCCTGCTGCGCTTGAGTTCGAAGAAGTGCGGGTAGCTCGAGAGCGCCACTGCACCGTCCCACACCCTGCCCGCATCTTCCCCTCGTGGGATCCGCGAGAGTACCGGGCCGAAGAAGGCCACATCGTTGATGTGGATCGTCGGCGTTCCCACGTCGTCTCCCACCTTGTCCATGCCGGCGTGGTGACTCTTACGGATCGCGTCGTCGAAGGTCGTCTCGTCGGCGGCGGCCGCCAATTCCGCGGGAAGGCCCACCTCGGCCAGCGATTCCGCGATCACGGAGTCGAAGTCCTTGTTGCCCTTGTTGTGGATCAGCGTCCCCATCGCGGTGTACAGCGGAGCCAGGATCTCGTCGCCGCGCTCGGCCTGCGCCGCGGCGATCACCCGCACCGGGCGCCATGCCTGCTTGAGCCCCTCGCGGTACTCATCGGGAATGTCCTTGCCCTCGTTCAGCACCGCCAGACTCATGATGTGGAAACTGGTCTCGATGGTGCGAACCTTCTCCACCTCGAGAATCCAGCGCGAGGTGATCCAGCACCAGGGGCACAACGGGTCGAACCAGAAATCAACACGATCAGTCGAGTCGGTCATGCGCAGATCACTCCTTCATCCGGGGACAGTCGGTTCGTCAGCAGATTAACCACCTGCAGGTGACAACAACCGGTGTCCGCTTGCATTCCCGCCCGTGGTCGCGCGCCCCCGCAGGGACAGGCCATACGGTGGGTGAGTACACAAATGGCAATCGGAAAGGCGAGGCAACGTGGCGGCACCAAACTTGACCCGTGATCTTGCGAGCGAGCGCTCGGCGAACATCTCGGTCTCCAACTACGCGATCGACCTCGACCTCACGGACGGATCGGGCAAACCGGGCGAGAAGACGTTCCGTTCATCGGTCACCATCGCATTCTCGGCCGAACCCGGGTCGTCGTCATTTGTCGACCTCATCGCCGAGAAGGTGCACAGCGCCACGCTCAACGGGGAGCCGGTGGACCTGTCGGCCTACACCGAAGAGGACGGGCTGGCGCTTGCCCAACTGGCGGAACAGAACACACTCGAGGTCGTGGCCGACTGTCTCTATTCACACACCGGGGAGGGTTTGCACCGATTCGTCGACCCCACCGACGACTCCGTATACCTCTACTCACAGTTCGAGACGGCCGACGCCAAACGCATGTTCGCGTGCTTCGATCAGCCGGACATGAAGGCAACGTTCGACGTGTCGGTGACCGCGCCCGCGGACTGGAAGGTGATCTCCAACGGCGCGGGAACCGAAACAGCGCCCGGCAAGCACACTTTCGCCACCACGCCCCTGCTGAGCACGTACCTGGTGGCGCTCATCGCAGGTCCCTATGCGCAGTGGACCGACTCGTACACCGATGAGCACGGCACCATCGACCTCGGGATCTTCTGCCGGTCGTCACTGGCCGAGT
Source organism: Williamsia sp. DF01-3 (assembly GCF_023051145.1). Classification (NCBI taxonomy): domain Bacteria; kingdom Bacillati; phylum Actinomycetota; class Actinomycetes; order Mycobacteriales; family Nocardiaceae; genus Williamsia; species Williamsia sp. DF01-3. Next base: position 2,671,247 of record NZ_JALKFS010000005.1, on the reverse strand, counting down.
TCATGGATTCCGAGCGCCTGTTCACCGAGACCAAACAAGGATTCGAGTTCTATCACAAGAACTTCGGCATTCCTTACGCGTTCGGCAAGTATGACCAGCTCTTCGTTCCCGAGTTCAATGCGGGCGCGATGGAGAATGCGGGCGCAGTGACGTTCCTCGAGGACTATGTCTTTCGTTCGAAGGTCACGAAGTATCTGTACGAGCGGCGCGCCGAGACCGTGCTGCACGAGATGGCCCACATGTGGTTCGGCGATCTCGTCACCATGCAGTGGTGGGATGACCTGTGGCTCAACGAATCGTTCGCGACATTCGCTTCGGTGCTGTGCCAGTCCGAGGCCACCGAGTACAAGAACGCTTGGACCACGTTCGCCAACGTCGAGAAGTCGTGGGCGTATCGACAGGATCAGTTGCCGTCGACACACCCCGTGGCAGCCGACATCCCCGACATCGCCGCCGTCGAGGTGAACTTCGACGGGATCACCTACGCCAAAGGCGCTTCGGTACTCAAGCAGCTTGTCGCGTATGTCGGCCTCGACCACTTCCTCGCCGGTCTCCGCGACTACTTCCAGGCCCACAAGTTCGGGAACGCGACGTTCGGCGATCTTCTCGGGGCACTCGAGAAATCTTCTGGCCGTGACCTTTCCGACTGGGGATCGCAGTGGTTGAAGACCACCGGCATCAACGTGATGCGGCCCGACTTCGACCTCGACGACGCCGGCGCATTCACCCGCTTCGAGATCATCCAGGATGGCGCCGCGCCGGGCGCCGGCGAGACCCGCACGCACCGACTGGCCGTCGGCATCTACGACGACGTCGACGGAAAGCTGGTCCGGACCAAGCGAGTGGAACTCGATGTCGAAGGTGGCCGCACGGCGGTCGACGACCTCATCGGCGTTGATCGCGGTCGGCTGATCCTGCTCAACGACGACGACCTCACGTACTGCTCGGTGCGGCTGGATCCCGACTCACTGGCGACGGCCACCAGCCGTTTGGGCGACATCAGTGAATCGATGCCGCGCACACTTGTCTGGTCGGCGGCGTGGGAGATGACTCGCCAGGCGGAGATGCGAGCACGCGAGTTCGTGGCCCTGGTCCAGGAGGGTATCGGCTCGGAGACCGAAATCGGTGTGGTGCAACGAGTCCTGTTGCAGGCGCAGACCGCGATCGACGCCTACGCGGACCCGCACTGGGCGAAGTCGGAAGGCTGGCCGGGATTCAGCGCGCGGCTGCTGGAACTCGCGCGCGCCGCCGAACCGGGCTCTGACCATCAATTGGCTTTCGTCAACACGCTGCTCTCTGGCGTCCTGGGGCCCGGACAGGCGGAGATCGTGCAGTCGCTCCTCGACTCGGACCCCGGCGATCAAGGGCTACCCGGTCTCACCGTCGACACCGACCTGCGCTGGTCGATCGTGAACGCCCTGGCGACCGCCGGTGCCATCGACACCGATCCGTCGACGACACCTGTCATCGATGCAGAACTCGAACGAGACAACACCTCGGCAGGCGGCCGGCAGGCTGCCAAGGCCCGGGCAGCGCGTCCCCTCGCCGAGGCGAAGGCCGACGCCTGGTCCAAGGCGGTCGAGGACGACACCCTCTCGAACACTCTGGGTCGGTCCGTGATCGCCGGCTTCGTGCGTCCTGGGCAGGGTGAGTTGCTTGCGCCGTACACCCAGAAGTACTTCGAGGCGGTCCCGCAGGTGTGGCAGCGACGCTCCAGTGAGGTCGCCCAGACAGTGGTTGTCGGTCTGTACCCGAACTGGGCCGCCGACGAGAACGGGTTGGCACTGGCCGACGAGTTGCTGTCCGCTGACCATCCCCCGGCCCTGCGTCGACTGATCTCCGAAGGCCGTGACACAGTGGCCCGGGCCCTGCGCGCACGGGAGTTCGACAAGAGCTGAGACGGCTACACAGGCCGGACATCGCCTCTACACAGGCCAGACATCACAAAGGCGGGACAACCACAATGGTTGCCCCGCCTTTGTGTAGGTATCAGATCAGCGGATCGTGACCGCCGAAGCGATGACCCGGACCGCCGAGATCAATCCGTCGACGAGATCGCCCGCGCGGATACCTGCGATCGCGGCGGTCACGCCCAGCTGAGCAACTCGGTCGTTGAGCCGCGGAGCGACTTCCCGGCCGGAGATGACCACAACATCTTTGGTGTTCGGCGAGACCGCGATCAACGCCGCGTGTTCGGGTTCGGGCACGCTCGGCAGCACCGCCGACGCGCCTGCGAACGCGTCGGGTCCGAGGTCACCGATGTAGATCGAGAAGCGGATGCCCGTCCGATCCGTGGCGTCGGACAGTGCATCGTCGAGCGCAACCAGTTCGTCACGCCGAAACGGCGGCGTGCCCGGTGCGGCACCGGGGAACCGGGCAGCCGAGACGCGCCCGCTACCGGTCACCGTGGCACCCATGGGGAGGGTGTCAGGGTCGATGTTCGCCCTTACGATTTCACCACTTGCCACTTGCCGAGCCTCCGATCAGATCGTCATGTCCATGCCCGTGGTACCCGGGCGCAACCGGTGTGACGTCCGTGGCGCTGAACAGCAGCGGTTCGTGCTCCCACTTCTGGTCGATCGTGTAGGGCTGCACCTTCGGGTACTTGACGCCAAAAGTGAGGGTCATCGCACCGATCACCAGCACAACCGAGATCACAGTGAGGATGACGACCGGTAAACCGATCGCCACAATCAGGTCTTCCACCACATCCGCCCTTCAGCAGTCGTCTTTCATCTGAGAACTTAGCGGACGCTGCTCTCGAACGCGTCGCCGAGGTCGCAGTGGCGCGTCGGACTCCTACGCGGCACCCGAGTCGAGGTATCGCGACCATGCGGGGTCGAAGTCTTTGACGGTCGCGAGAAGACGCCAATGGCGCCCCTTGGGTGCGCTCAGAGTTGCCTTGAGGGTCCAGCCGAGTTCGCCGAGCAGGCGGTCCGCCTTCTTGTGGTTGCAGGAGGCGCAGCACGCGACGCAGTTGTCCCACGTGTGGGTACCCCCGCGGCTCCGGGGGACGACGTGGTCGATCGTGTCCGCCTTACCGCCGCAATAGCCGCAGCGGGATCGATCGCGCTGCATCAATGCTGCTCTGGTCATCGGGACCACCGCCCGGTACGGCACCCGCACGTAGTTGCGGAGCCGGATCACAGACGGCACCGCGAGCGCCATTTCTGCCGAATGAATGAGAGGGCCGGCACCATCCTCGTGGATGACGTCGGCCCGTTCGCGCAGCACCAGGACTATCGCCCTGCGTATCGAGATAGCCGCGAGGGGTTCGTAGGTGGCATTGAGAAGGAGTACCCGGTGTTTCCCCCATCGTGTGTTCATCCGCGCGGGCGGCCCGCCGATGGCATCTACCGAGGTGCCGCGAGACCCAGGCGTCAAGGTGGTCACAGAGGAGTTACCGGAGTGATGGGGCACGCGTTCAGACCCCGCGTGGACCTTTTCCCGCTGCGACTTCGTACGCGACATCTAACCTCCCGGCCAACCAACCGACCTCGATGGGAACGATTCAGTTCAACACGGATATGGCAGAAATGCACGACAATAAGACCAGCTGCAGCTGGTCTTTTGCGTGAACTCTGCGTATCGCGGGATATGCGCGTGTGGGTCCGGCTCTGGAACAATGGTCCCCGTGACTGATTCATCGCAGACGGACCCGGCCGGCGACGCCGGTTCCACGCAGACGGAGCCGGTCCGTACGTTCTACGACGCGGTGGGCGGCGAGCAGACGTTCGTCGATCTCGTGGCGCGCTTCTATCAGGAAGTGGCAGCCGACGAGATCCTCCGGCCCTTGTACCCCGAGGAAGACCTGGGACCGGCAGAACGCCGAATGCGCATGTTCCTCATCCAGTACTGGGGCGGGCCGCGCACCTACTCCGACGAGCGCGGGCATCCGCGGCTGCGGATGCGACACAACCCCTTCCGTGTCGGCCCACTCGAACGGGACGCCTGGCTCAGATGCATGCACACAGCCATCGCCTCCATCGATTCCACCCGGCTCGACCCGCCTCACCGGCAGGCGCTCACCGAATACATGGAGATGGCGGCTCAATCCATGGTGAATACACCTATCTGACCTGGCTCGCGGAGCGGCCCCGTGATCGCAGGCGAACAACGATCGTGAGGCAAGATGATGCGGGTGAGTGACGAGAAGAACGATCTTTCCGCCGCTGAAACCGGTGCGCCACACCAGGTTCAGCAGCATGTGCAGTCGGACTATCCACTGTGGTGGCAGAACGCGGTTTTCTACCAGATCTATCCGCGCTCGTTCTCGGACAACAACGGGGACGGGGTCGGCGATCTGGCCGGTGTCATCGACAAGCTCGGCTACCTCGAACTGCTGGGCATCGACGCCATCTGGCTCAGCCCCGTCATGAAGTCACCGATGGCCGACCACGGCTACGACGTGTCCGACCCTCGCGATGTCGACCCCCTGTTCGGTGGCCTCGAAGCCCTCGATCTGCTCATCGCCGAGGCACACGGGCGAGGCATCAAGATCACCATGGATTTGGTGCCCAATCACACCAGCGACCAGCACGCCTGGTTCGTCGAAGCCCTCTCCGCCGAGCCCGGGAGCCCGGCGCGCGAACGCTACATCTTCCGCGACGGCAAGGGAGAGAACGGCGACGAGCCGCCCAACAATTGGCCCAGCGTTTTCGGCGGCCCGGCGTGGACACGCACCACCGGGCCCGACGGCGAGCCCGGACAGTGGTATCTGCATCTGTTCGCACCCGAACAACCCGACTTGAACTGGGACAACCCAGAGGTGTTCGCCGACCTCGAGCGCACGCTGCGGTTCTGGCTCGACCGTGGAGTGGACGGGTTCCGGATCGATGTGGCACACGGCATGGCCAAACCCGACGGTCTCCCGGACATGGACCACGAAGCTTTTGGCCTGCTCACCAACGACGACGACGATCCGCGGTTCAACAACGACGGTGTGCACGACATCCACCGCCTGATCCGCGGGGTACTCGACGACTACCCCGATGCGATGACCGTCGGCGAGATCTGGGTCAAGGACAACACCCGATTCGCCGAATACGTGCGCCCTGACGAGCTCCACCTCGGCTTCAACTTCCGCCTGGCAAAGGTGGGTTTCGATTCCGAGGAGATCCGCGAAGCCATCGAACATTCTCTCGAAGCCGTTGCAACAGTGTCCGGCACACCCACCTGGACGTTGTCGAACCACGATGTGGAGCGCGAGGTCACCAGGTACGCCGACGACACCGATCCACGCGCGGGGCTCGACCGCGCACGCGCGATGATCCTCGTCGAGCTGGCCTTGCCGGGTGCGGCATTCATCTACAACGGTGCCGAACTCGGGTTGCCGAATGCCGAGCTGCCGGACGAGGCACTACAGGATCCGGTGTGGGAACGCTCCGGCCATACCGAGCGTGGCCGCGACGGCTGCCGAATTCCCCTGCCCTGGGAAGGCGAGACACCCCCCTTCGCGTTCTCCAGCAACACCAAGACCTGGTTGCCGATCCCGCCGGAGTGGTCGAACCTCACCGTCGAGTCGCAACTCGAGGATCTGGAGTCGACGCTGTCGCTCTACCGGCTGGCGATCGAACTGCGTAAGACCCGTCCGGAGTTCGCCGGAGAGAGCATCGAATGGTACGGCGCACCTCCCGGATGCTTGGCGTTTCGCCGGTCGCTCGGCAAGCTGGTGTGCGCGCTCAACGCCGGGCCGGACCCCATCGGACTCCCGCCCGGAGAGCTGCTGCTCAGCAGCAGTCCCCTGGTCGACGGGAAACTCCCACCGAACGCCGCGGCGTGGCTGGTCTGAGCCAACCCGCCGGGCTCAGTTGACCTGGAGCGAAAACGCCATCGTGCGCCGCTGATAGACCGACCCGAATCGGGCGTCGAGTCGCGCCCACACCGGGGTGCAGCGCACTCGCACGACTTCGTCGGCGTCGATGAGTTCGAGGTCCGACGTCTCGGTGACGTCGTGGTTGTCGGCCTGCCGCACGAAACCCATTGCCGTCAGCGCAAAGATCGACCGCATCGATACGTTGACGACCTCCTCTGTCGTCTCCCCTGTCACGTCGAGCACTTGCTGGTCGAGCAGTGAGGTCGGCGGTCCGTGGCCGCTGCCTTGGGTGCGGGCCACCTCCGCCCCAGTACGCGACAGCTGGATCAGGACCCGGGCCGGAACGTCGTCGACGTGGACGAATCCGTCGACGGCGGGCAGGGCACCGCGCCAAGCGCTGTCGAGAGGGAATCCGGTGTCGACCGACGCGGTTTCCGGGTTGTCCGCCTCCCGCCTCAGCGCAGTACGCAATTCGGTTGCGCCGCAGACCACGTCGTCACCCTCGATGGATCCCGCGACCACCCGGGTGGCCAACACATCGAAGCCGGTGTTCACCCAGATTCCCAGCAGGCCATCGGGACGCCTCTTGATGCGGAGAACCGCGACATCGTCGGCGCGCAGAGCCCGGCCGGCGAACACGGCCAGATCGGTGCGGTCGCGGGCCGCCAGGGTCAACGTCGCCATCAGCGGATCGAACTCCTGAGCTGACGCGCCGCCACCGACAGCGTCGCGAGATCGAGTTCGCCCAATTCGGCGATGTCGGACAGGGTCGTCCGCACGCGGGCGAGGCGCGAGGAGTTGCTGAGTTCCCAGTCGGCGATCTTCTCAGCAGGTGACTCGTCGGGCTCGGCCGAATCCAGGATCACCAGACAGAGCGATCGCAGCGTGCTGTGCAGGTCGTCGCGCAACGCCAGCCGGGCGAGCGAGTGCCAGCGGTCTTTGCGGTCCAGGTCGGACACCGCGGTCAACAGATCCTCGACGCCGAGATGATCCATCACCTCGAAGTACAACTCCCCCACCTCGGCAGGCTCTCGGTCCGAAATCTCGGCCGCGTCGATGATGTCGAGCAGGCAGAACCGGTGCAGGCTGACGGCGACGGCCTCGGCGACCTCGGCGGGCACACCGTCATCGCGCAAGCGCTGGGCGCGACGCTCGACCCCGTCGGCGGAACTGCCACGAAGCCAACCCGGTAACTGGGGCGACAGTTCGGCGACAAGCGCGGCGTAGCGCGTCACCTCGGCTGCCATCGCGAGAGGTTGCGGCCGACCCGCGATCATCCAGCGCGACGCGCGAAAGAGCAGCCGTCGCGCGTAGGTGATCATGGCGTCGGTGGTCGGGACAGAGCAGGGCGCCGACGCGATGTCCTGCCACAACCCGTGCAACCCGAATATCTGCGTGACCGCCTGATATGAGCGCACCACGTCGAGCGATGTCGATCCGCTCCCCTCACACAGACGGAACACATGGGTGATCCCCGCGTTGTCCACGAGGTCGTTCACCACTGCCGTCGTGACGATCTCGCGACGCAGCGGGTGGTTGGCAATTCCTTCGCCGAACCGCTCTCGCAGCGGCACGGGGAAGTACGTCCTCAGTCGTGGCGAGAAGACGTCATTGTCGGGCAGGTCACCGCCCAGCATGTCGGACTTGAGCGCCAACTTCACGTGCGCCATCAACGTGGCCAGCTCCGGCGACGTCAGGCCATGACGTCCGGTGGACTCACCGCGCTTGATCAGTTCAGCCGGACGAGGGAGTGCCTCGAGCTTCAGGTTGACTCCACGGCCGGCGAGCTCCTTGAGCAACCTCGCGTAGACCTCGGCCGACTCGGCCGCCTGCGATCGGCTGGTCCCCAGCTCGGCGTTCTGTGACACGTTGTCGGCCAGCACGAGGTCGCCGACTTCTTCGGTCATGGACTCCAGCAACGGATTTCGATCCTCAGCGGCCAATTCACCGGCCGACACCTGGGAGTCGAGCAGGATCTTGATGTTCACCTCGTGATCAGAGCAATCGACGCCGGCCGAATTGTCCATCGCATCGGTGTTGATCCGTCCACCGCTCAGATCGAACTCGATACGACCCAGTTCGGTGACTCCGAGGTTGCCGCCCTCGCCGACGACCTTGACGCGCAACTCGTTCCCGTCCACGCGGATCGCGTCGTTCGCCTTGTCCCCCACCGCTTCATGCGACTGGGTGCTCGCCTTCACATACGTTCCGATGCCGCCGTTCCACAGCAGATCGGCGGGAGCGAGCAGGATGGCGCGGATCAGTTCCGGGGGCGAGAGCGTCGAGACGTCCTCGGGCACACCCAGGGCCTTCGCGATCTGGGGGCTGATGTCGATGGACTTGCGGTCGCGCGACCACACGCCGCCACCTTCGCTGATCAACTCGGTGTTGTAATCGGCCCACGATGAGCGCGGCAGTTCGAACAAACGCTGTCGTTCGGCGAATGACTTCTCCGCATCGGGGTCGGGATCGATGAAGATGTGACGGTGGTCGAATGCCGCGGTCAATCGAATGTGCCCCGACAGCAGCATGCCGTTACCGAAGACATCGCCGCTCATGTCGCCGATGCCCACCACCGTGAAGTCCTCGGTCTGGGTGTCGACGCCCATCTCTCGGAAGTGACGTTTGACCGCCTCCCAGGCGCCTCTGGCCGTGATGCCCATCGCCTTGTGGTCGTATCCGGCCGAACCGCCGGAGGCGAACGCATCCCCGAGCCAGAACCCGTATTGCCCCGCAACATCGTTGGCGATGTCGGAGAACGTGGCGGTGCCCTTGTCCGCGGCGACCACCAAGTAGGGATCGTCATCGTCGCGGCGTACCACCCGCGTGGGCGCGGTGACGTTCCCCGATTTCTGGTCGATGTTGTCGGTGAGGTCGAGCAGTCCTGAGATGAAGTGGCGGTAGCACTCCACTCCCTCTGCACGGTAGGCGTCCCGATCCGCGGTGGGGTCCCCCGTCGGTAACGGCGGCCGCTTGACCACGAATCCGCCTTTGGAACCAACCGGCACGATGACTGCGTTCTTCACTGCCTGCGCCTTGACCAACCCGAGGATCTCGGTCCGGAAGTCCTCACGCCGGTCCGACCAACGCAATCCGCCGCGAGCCACCGACCCGAATCTCAGGTGGACGCCCTCCACCCGGGGAGAATAGACGTAGATCTCATACAGCGGACGTGGTTCCGGCGTCTGCGGAATGTCTCTGGGGCGCAACTTGAAAGCGAGGACGTTCCGCGACGAATCATGTTCAGCGGCAACGTAGTAATTGGTACGCACGGTCGCCGAGATCACCGAGATGTAGGCACTGATGATGCGATCGACGTCGAGGCTGATGATCGACCCGACGTCGGCCGACAGACCGTCGAGCACCTCTGACCGCCGGTCATCGTCAGCTGCGTCGGGATCGAACGACGCCGCGAACAACTCGACGAGCGCCTTGGTGATCGCCGGGTGTGCGCCCAGAACCGACGCCACGTGATTGTTGCTGTAGGACGAACCGCACTGACGCAGATATTTGGAATAGGCACGCAACACTGCCGCTTCACGCCAGTTCAGGCCGCAGCGGAACACGAGTTCGTTGAAATCGTCCACCTCTGCATCACCGCGCCAGATCTGTGCGAATGCGTCGGTGAACCGATGTTCGACGTCGTCGGTGGTCTGTTCGTCGACCGCCATACCCTCGGCGAGCGAGAGACTGAACTCGTAGACGTGGCACGTCTGACCATCAGGACGTCGTAGTTCATACGGCCGTTCGTCGAGGACGTTGACGCCGAGGCTGTGCAGCACGGGCAACACCTCGGTCAAAGTCGCCGACCGGCCGCACAGATAGATGGCGAACCGCCAATGTTGTTGCGCCGGGCTCTTTTCCGCGGATTCAGCGTCATCGCCGACCGGACGATGCAACCGCACCTCGAACGCGCCGTCGTCGAGGCCCTGCACCACATCGATATCGGTGTAGGCCTCCGACGGGGCGCGGATGTCCTTGTAGCTGTCAGGAAGGGTTGCGGCGTAGAACGCGACCACCTCCGGGCCGGCGACTCCGGAGCTGTTGGCCGCCACCTGCCTCAGCCGTTCATCCCAGCCTCGTGCAGCTGCGATGAGCCTGTCCTGGATGGCCACCTGACCCGGTGATCCGACAGCAAGATCCCCGAGCTCGGCGCACGCGGGCGAGGAGATGCGCATCGCCACATGCAGAAGAGCCAAGGGCGATTCGCTGACCCTTGCGGTGTATTCCAGTGCGTCGCCGCCCAATTCGCCCAGCAATTCGTTCTGCAACGTCTCTCGTAGCCGCGTGGTGTAACGGTCTCTCGGCAGATAGACCAGGGCGGAGACGATCTCGCCCGCCGGGTCCGGACGCAGGAACACCCGGAGCTGGCGATTGGGAACCGCCTCGAGCACTTCGGTGAGTGTTCGGGCGAGCTCGCCGGCCTGCAAGGAGAACAGCTCTGACCGCGGGAACGTCTGCAGGAGTTCGAGCATCGCCATACCGGTGTACGACTCGGCCTCGACCTCGGCGGCCGCCAGCACCTCACCCACCTTGGTGTCCAATACCGGGATGTCGAAGATGTTCTCGTGCAATGCGGTGGGCGTGAACCTGCCCACGAAGACGTGCTCGCCGACACGGCGGCCGTTGTCGTCGTAATCGTCGATCTGGATCAAACTCGGAAAGTTGGACCGCTGTATGCGCGTAGGCAAATACAGCTGCTGCACGGCGACAGCACCTGTTCCTTGGGTCGCCTTGTGTTCGACGTCCGCGGTGCGCCATACGCCGAGGCCCGAGGATCGGAGCGGCGTGCGATCGGGCCCCGCCCCGTCGCAATGCAGGTAACCGAACGGGGTCAAATTGTTCTCCGCCAACCACCGCAACAGACGCGCGAAGTCTTCTCCCGCAGCCGGGTCCAGCCCGTCGGGAAGTGTTGTCGTCAGATACGACGAGTAGGTGTCGGCCAGCCCGGTCAGCAGATCGAGCATCGGCGCGCGGTCTTCGTGCACATCGGCGATGCGGCCGATCACGGTGTCGAGTTCGGTTCTCACCACATCGATGTCGATCGGCGACACCCGTGGAACGGCATCGACATGGATCCATGATTCGACCTGCTGGCCGGTTCGGACCGTGTCGCTGGGCTTGTCGGAATCGACTATCTCTCGCAGCTCGCCGCGGTCGTCGCGGACGACGAGCATGATCGGATGGTCGATGCGGGCCACCATCAGTCCTGAGGCCTCGAGTGCTGCGACCACCGATTCCACCAGCAGCGGCATGTCATCGGTGACCATCGAGACCGACACCGCACTGCCGTCGAACGCGACGTCGGTCAGCGCAACGCCGTCCGAGCGCGTGTACGCGATCTTCACGTGGGTGTTGAGCTGGGACCGTTGCTCCGGCCCCAGCTCATCCCAGGTGGTCTCGTCGGCACTGCCGGGCCCGTGAAAATAGGGGGCCACAGTCTGCGGCAGAAGCGCTTTGATCGCTTCCGAGGAATCGTCGCCCCGCGAATCCGCCAGGTCCGTTTTCGTTGATCCGGTCATGAGCCGTCACTCTCGGAGTTCTGCGGATACCGCGGTGGGCGATGAAACAACTCTAGTCGCGCGTCAGCTTTCGGTGGGTGACCGAATGCGGTCGGGCTGCGTCCGCGCCAAGACGCTCGATTTTGTTCGCCTCATAGGCCTCGAAGTTGCCTTCAAACCAGAACCACTTGCCTTCTTCGACGTTGCCCTCCCACGCCAGGATGTGGGTACAGGTGCGGTCGAGGAACCACCGGTCGTGGGAGATGACCACCGCGCAACCCGGGAACAGCTCGAGTGCGTTTTCCAGCGAACCGAGCGTCTCCACGTCGAGGTCGTTCGTCGGCTCGTCGAGCAGGATCAGGTTGCCGCCCTCTTTGAGAGTCAGGGCCAGGTTCAGACGGTTGCGCTCACCACCGGAGAGCACTTCTGCCTTCTTCTGCTGATCAGGCCCCTTGAAGCCGAATGCACTGACGTAGGCGCGCGAGGGCATCTCGTTCTGGCCGACTGTGATGAAATCCTGCCCTTCGGACACGACCTCCCACACGTTCTTCTTCGGGTCGATGTTCGAGCGGTTCTGGTCGACGTAGCTCAGTTTGACCGTCTCGCCGACCTTGACGATGCCGGAATCCGGTTCTTCGAGTCCGACGATCGTCTTGAACAGAGTTGTCTTACCAACACCGTTGGGGCCGATGACGCCGACGATTCCGTTGCGCGGCAGCGTGAACGACAGGTCCTTGATCAGCACGCGGCCGTCGAAGCCCTTGTCGAGGTTCTTGACCTCGACCACCACGTCGCCGAGGCGCGGCGGGGTCGGGATCTGGATCTCTTCGAAGTCGAGCTTGCGCATCTTGTCGGCCTCGGCAGCCATCTCTTCATAACGGCCGAGACGGGCCTTGTTCTTGGTCTGGCGCGCCTTCGAGCCCGACCGCACCCAGGCGAGCTCTTCCTTGAGCCGGCGTTGGAGCTTCTGGTCCTTCTTGCCCTGGACCTCGAGACGCTCTGCCTTCTTCTCCAGGTAGGTGGAGTAGTTGCCCTCGTAGGGGTGGAGCTTGCCGCGGTCGACCTCGCAGATCCACTGCGCGACGTGATCGAGGAAGTACCGGTCGTGGGTGACGGCCAAGACGGCGCCGTGGTACGCCGCCAGGTACTGCTCGAGCCAGAGCACGCTCTCGGCGTCGAGGTGGTTGGTGGGCTCGTCGAGGAGCAGCAGGTCGGGTTTTTGCAGCAGCAGCTTGCACAGCGCGACGCGGCGACGCTCACCACCGGACAGATGGGTGACCGGCTCGTCGGCCGGCGGGCACCGCAGTGCGTCCATCGCCTGCTCGAGCTGGGAGTCGAGGTCCCACGCATCACCGTGGTCGAGCGCCTCCTGCAGCTTGCCCATCTCTTCCATGAGCTCGTCGGAGTAGTCGGTGGCCATGAGTTCGGCGATCTCGTTGAAGCGGTCGAGCTGCTCCTTGATCAGGCCCATGCCTTCTTCGACGTTCTGCCGAACCGTCTTCTCTTCGTTCAGCTTGGGCTCCTGCATGAGGATGCCGACGGTCGCATTGGGATCGAGGAACGCCTCGCCGTTGGACGGTTGATCGATACCCGCCATGATCTTCAGGATCGACGACTTGCCGGCGCCGTTGGGCCCGACCACACCGATCTTGGCGCCTGGGTAGAAGGACATGGTGACGTCATCGAGAATCACCTTGTCGCCGTGCGCTTTACGCACCTTCTTCATTGTGTAGATAAATTCTGGCACGCTCTGGCCTCTCTCACTGTGCTCGCAGGTGTCCACCGCGGGTTTCTCGCCGGTCGGCCGCCGAGAAGGCCGTCCGCAACATCACCAGCGTAGTGGGTCGGTGATCTCCGGTCGGTCGCGGCGACCCTTCTCGGCGTGCTGCGCGGCACCGAGGCAGCTCAAGCCGCAGCCGCCTCGCCCGAATCGCATGTTGTCGGCGCGGTCACCCCGGTCTGGGGCGCATCGGTGGATCTCGTCACCCTTGACGATCCCTCGTACGCGACCCGGCAGCGCGTCAGATCGAGCCCGACCGCCGTTGCGGTCATTTCCAGGTCCGACCGCCGTTCGCCGTTGTCCGACACGTATTCATTTGTCTTGAGCTGACCGTGCGCGATGATCGGCCGGCCTTTGGCGACCACCGGCGCGACCCCGTCGATGAGTCGGCGCCAGCAACTGACCGTCAGATACAACGCGGGCCCGTCCACCCATTCGCCAGTTCGTTTGTCAACGCGTCTGGGGTTGCACACCATCCGGAACGACAACACATCTTCGCCGGCCGCGGTCTGTCGGCGACGTGGGTTCGTGATCGCGGTCCCGATCACGGTGGTGTAGGTCTCGTACATGTTCTCCCCCTCATGATGTGCGCCGAAGAACGGCGCGGATCTCTGTGGGTTCAGCATGTGCCATCGGGCGGACACGTCAGTAGGTCTCGAGCACCTACCTGTGGACCATTTCGTTGCTGTGGACAACCGGCGCGAGAACCGTCACTTACGGGCGCCAGGACCTGTCTCGCTCGCGTCCACGTCGACAACCTCGTCGCCGTCCGCTTCGATGTCGTGGTCGTCCCCTACTGGGGTTGTCGCCTTGGCCCCGGCCTGCCCCGGCCCACCGGGCCGACCTGCCAGCTGGGCGAGCATAGCGTTGTAGCTCGCCAACTCCGAATCGTGGTCGCGATCTTCCCGGCGGTCGAACCGAGTCGCCTGACGTTGGTCCTGTCGGCTCCACTGCACCAGCAGCGCCAACATCACCAGCACCAGCGGTATCTCGCCTGCCGCCCACGCGATGCCCCCACCGAGCCGCTGGTCACTCAGCAGATCGGGATTCCACGGCAGCAGAAGGCTGTTGTAGTACGACCGCGCGATGACGTTGTCGGTGCTCATCAGAGCGACACCGAAGAAGGCGTGGAACGGGAGCGACCCGAAGACCATGGCGAGTTTCGCCACTGGTGACAGGGTCCTCGGCGACGGATCGATGCCGATGACCACCCAGTAGAAGAGGTAGCCACTGACCAGAAAGTGCAAATTCATGGCCACGTGCGCCGCGTGATATTCGGCCAGCATCTCGAACAGGCCGCCGAGATACAACACGTAGTAGCTGCCGACGAACAGCACCGACGCGACCAGCGGGTGGGTGAGGAAGCGCGAGTACGGGCTGTGCAGAACGGCGAGAATCCACTCGCGCGGCCCCGGAGGAGCAGTCCTGCCCGCAGGCGGTATGGCGCGCAACGCCAGTGTCACCGGGCCGCCGAGAACCAAAAGCACCGGCACCAGCATCGACAACATCATGTGCGCCACCATGTGGACGCTGAACAGCGCCGGCGCATACTTTCCGAGGCCCGACGACGTGGCGAAGAGGAATGCCGCGCACCCCAGCATCCAGGCGATTGTCCGACCGATCGGCCACGCGTCGCCCCGTTTGCGCAGCCGGTACACCCCTCGCAGGTACACAACCGCCATGACGATGGCGAGCGTGCCGAACAGCAGATCGAAGCGCCAGTCGACGAATATCCGCCCGATGGTCGGGGCTTCATCCAATCGGTAGCCCAGGATCAATTCGGTGGCCGGCATATCGGCCGGGTTGGCGTTGGCCGGTGGCGGCGTGCGGGACAGTCCGACCGCGAGGCCGAAGGTCGCCGCAAAGACGAACAACTCGGCCAGGGCGAACCGGATCAAGGGTGTCCGGTTCTCCGTCGCCGACAAAGTCGAGATCGTGTGGCGTCGGTGCCAGGCCCCGAAGCCGCCGAGTACAACCAGAGCGACGGTCTTCGCCACAACGAGTTGGCCGTATGTCTCGGTGAACAACTGATCGAGGTGCACTCGGATCAACGCATTGATCACTCCGCTGGCACCGACGACAACAAAACACCAGAACGCGATGCGCGAGTATCGCCGGACTGCCAGGGTCGTGTGGCGACCGCCTCCGCGCGCATAGACGAGGACCGCGAAGAGTCCACCCATCCACAGACAGGCACCCACGATGTGCAGGATGAGACTGTTGGTGGCGTAATCGTGACTGCCGCCGGTTGACGAGTGCCCGGCAAGAGCAGTGGGCATGAGTGTCAGCAGAGCCAGCGGCAATGCGATCAGCGTCCAGGTCCACCGCAGGGCGATGCGGGATACGACGGCGCAGATCAACGCGAAGAGAGCAGTCCACAGCCAGGAACGGGCATCGGCGATCTGGTCGAGGGCGGTGATCAAACGGTCGACGGACATCGTTTCCGACAGCGGGAAACCCGAGGTGTCCGACACGGTGAGCGGGATCATCAGCAACGCCGAGATCGCCCACACCAGGGCTCCGACCGCGGCGAATCGGATGGCCCGGTAGCCGCCGACGTCCAGTACCCCGTCCGATTGTGGGGGGACGAAGAACGCCGCGAACAACGTGCCGCCCACAGCCACGACGGCGCCGACCTCCCCGATCGTCTGGACGGTGGGTAACCCGTACCGGGTCAGGGCACCGGGATCACCGACGCCGGCCAGATCGAGCACAACGCTCGCCGAGATGGCCGTGACCGCGATGGCCACAGCCGCCGCGACCCAGGACAGAACCCAGCCGATGCTCGCCGCCCCGCTGCGGCGGATGTCGATCGAATCGGCTGTAGTCGTACTCATCCCACCAGGGTAGGCACCACACGGGTGTGAGCTGCGTCCGCCCGCGATTGCACCGGCCGATATACTCGCCTGCGCCGACAAGTCGGCACGCCTCCGTAGCTCAGGTGGATAGAGCAAGAGCCTTCTAATCTCTAGGTCGCAGGTTCGAGTCCTGCCGGGGGCACCGAGATCCGACGTCGCATGTTCACTGCGACACCACTCGCAGATATTTGCCCCCGGGCTCTGCTGCGGCGATTCTCCGGTGTCGAAGACCGTCACTCCGGGAACGCCCCGTTCGATGAAGAATGTCGTCAGTCCGGCCACCATCTCCGCAGCGATCGCCGCACGGTCATCTCCCGCGACCGGGCGAACACGCACTCCGACCCTGGTCGCAGACCCCCGGACGAATTGGTACTGGGCCCAACGGGTCACGGTACCGAGCGCAGCGCCGATCTCTGAGGGAGCGAACTCCCTCACCCCGCCCGACGATTCGACATGGAGGAATTCGGCGACGCGGCCGGACACCCGAAACGCCGGAAGGCGGTTGCCGCACTCACAGGCATCCGATTTCATGGTGATGCTGTCGCCCAGCTGATACCGGATGATCGGTTGCACCCGCCGGAACAGGGTCGTCAGCAACACCGAGTGTGATGCGACGCCTGGGGCCGTGGGTCTCCCGTCTCGGTCGATCGGCTCGAGAACAACCCAGTCGGCGTTCAGGTGTTGCCAGCCCAGCGCGCATTCGCGTGCGATGAACATGCATTCGTTGGCCCCGTAACTGTTGATCACCGGCGCCTGCCAGGCATCACGAAGTCGCGTCGCCATCTCTGGGGTCATCCCTTCGGCAATCGGGCGCACGATGACCGGGCTGATGTGCAATCGTCGTCGAGCCTGTTCTTCGGCGAGGAGCAACAACGTGCTCGAATAACCGCTCAGCACAGCGGGATCGAAGGCGTTGAGCTGGTCGACGAGCTCACCGATGGGTGTGTCCACCGGAAGCAATCTCGCCAACTGCCTTCGTCCGGTCTGGACCTGCTGACGGGCGAGCAGAGCCCGTGCCATGTGGTGACCGCTGGTGGCCGCGATCACGGCGGTGCGACGGCCACGTCGGAGGAACTGCGCGGTCTCGACCACCGACATCCTGCGTTCCCGCATGCCCAGGGCCCGCGTGACACGGAATGCGAACTCCTCGGTGACGAAATAGCCGACATGCCCGGTGGTGCCCGAGGTGGTCGTCACAAGGTAGTCACCGAGGAACGCCGAACCTGCCGAGTCCTGGTCGTCGACAAACCTCTGTACGCCATCCAGAGTCACCCGCGGGTCGGTCACCCATTCGTCGAAGGAGTCCATCAGCTCGGTTTTCGACGTGATCGGCAAGTCCGCGATCGTCGCACCGGACCTGGGAAGATCCCGGTAGAGCCGGCCGAAATACGGTGAATGTTGCCGGACGTGTGCGACGAGCTCGTCGAGTCGTCGCCGTTGTCGTTCTTCGATCCCACCGGGTGCTTCACGCACCGCATTGCGTATGTCGCGTTGCAGTGCCTTCAGATTGTCATCCAGTTCAGTCACGAATCGACACTGTCACGAGCAGCTGCTGACCGGCGTTCTTCTTGCCTAACTCGCGTATGTGCGCGACAGTCGAATGTGACGTACACCACTTGGAGGTTGCCGTGCACCTGTGGATACAAGGCCATCACGTCGAACGACTCACGTTCGACGACAACCTGACGTTCTTCTTCGACGGTCACTGCGAGCTGGTGCTGTGGTCGCCGTTCTCACTGACCTCACCACCCATCGGAGGACGCGGGATCGACCACGACGACATCGATCCGGCCAACGTGATCCCCGAGCAACGTCCCTTGTTCACCATGCTGGGCAGCAGATGCGCAGTGGCCGAATGCACTGACGACGGGGACCTGCACATGGAGTTCGGCGACGGCAGCAGCATCGACGTTCCGGCGGACCCGGATGGGCCGTCGTGGGAGCTGTTCGCAAAACGGCAGGGGTACGCCACCTGCGAGCGGTCCGGTGAAATCCGCGTGATCGAACACCATCACGCCGCCCACTGAACGGCAGTATCGATCGTTTCGCAGTTCACTGCTAGTAGCAACCGGCATATGAACACTGTTGCATAGCGCGCAGTTGCACAGGTATGGTGCTGGCGTGGCACTCGAACACGCGATCATGACCTCGCTCGCCGAGCGTCCGGGCACCGGTTACGAAATCGGGCAACAGTTCACCCGGTCCATCGGCCATTTCTGGTCGGCCACACATCAGCAGATCTATCGGACGCTCAAAAAGCTGCACACCGACGGTCTGGTGAGCTTCGAATCCGTTGCGCAAGACGGCCGACCGGACAAAAAGGTCTACACGCTGTCAGCCAAAGGGCGTGTGGCGCTGAGGGAATGGGTCAGCTCCCCCACCGAACCTCAGCAGCTACGCGACGAACTGGGCGTCAAGATCAGGGCCGCCGAGTTCGGCAACCTACCCGGACTCATCGCAGAACTGAAGCGGCATCGCGACCTGCACGAAGGCCGACTGAGGCTCTACCAGGAATTCGAGAAGAACGACTACCCCGACCCCGACGCCCTCAACTTCCGCAAGCTCAAGCAATACCTGGTCTTGCGCGGTGGAGTGCGTATCGAGATGGGGTTCATCGAGTGGTGTGACGAAGTGATCGGCGCGTTGAGCGCTCAGCTCGACGAACCACCCAGCAACTGAAAGCGTCGCGGCCAGCCCCCGTGACAAGAAAGGTTCCACCCATGACCAACCCGTACCCAAAACTGTTCGAGCCGTTGACCATCAACAAGGTCGAACTCAAGAACCGCGTCATCATGGGCTCCATGCACACCGGTCTGGAGGATCGCCTCTGGGACGTCGACAAGCTCGCCGCCTACTACGCCGAACGAGCCAAAGGCGGTGCGGCACTGATCATCACCGGAGGAATCGCACCGACCCGTGCGGGCCTGCTGTCGCCGTTCGCGGGCAAACTCACCAACAAGCTCGACGTGATCCGCCACCGACGCCTCACCAGTGCGGTGCACAAAGAGGGCGGCAAAATCGCGATGCAGGTGCTGTACGCCGGCCGGTACGGGTACACACCGTTCAAGTTCAGTGTCAGCTGGGAAAAATCACCGGTGCACCCGTTTCAGCCGATCAAGATGAACGATGCCCTCATCAAGCATGCGATCTGGTCCTATGGGCGCTGCGCGAAGCTCGCGCGCGAGGCGGGTTACGACGGGATCGAGATCATGGGCGGCGAGGGCTACCTCCTCAACACCTTCCTGTGCAAGCGCACCAACGACCGCACCGACAAATGGGGCGGTAGCACCGAGAACCGCCAGCGCATCGTTGTCGAGATCGTCAAAGAGATTCGCAAACGAGTCGGCCCCGACTTCATGGTGATCATGCGTCAATCTATCGCCGACCTCGTCAAAGACGGCCAGACGTGGGATGAGATCGCCCTGTTGGCACGCAAACTCGAAGAGCACGGTGTCGACGCGATCAACACCGACATCGGGTGGCACGAAGCGCAGGTGCCCACCATCGTGACGTCCGTTCCTCGTGGGGCGTTTGTCAGTTACACCGAGCGCCTGCGCGAAGAGGTGTCGATTCCGCTCATCGCTTCCAACCGCATCAACACCCCCGAACTCGGGGAGCAGATCCTCGAGGGTGGACGAGTCGACGCCATCTCGATGGCGCGTCCTCTACTGGCCGACCCCGAGTTCGCCAACAAGGCGGAGGCCGGGCGGGCCGCCGAGATCAACACGTGCATCGCCTGCAACCAGGCGTGCCTCGACCATGCTTTCGTCGGCAAAAAGGTGTCGTGCCTGGTCAATCCCCGCGCAGGACGCGAGACCACGCTCACGCTCGGCACCACCCGTAAGTCCAAGCGCGTCGCCGTGGTGGGTGCTGGGCCGGCCGGACTGTCGGCTGCGGTCGCCGCCGCACGGCGGGGGCACGAGGTGCACCTGTACGAGGCCGGAGAACACATCGGCGGTCAATTCTCGATCGCAGCGCGGATTCCCGGGAAAGAAGAGTTCTCCGAGACCATCCGGTACTTCACAGCCCAGCTCGAGGCGACCGGAGTCCACGTCCACCTGAACACCTGGGTCAGCGCTGAAGAACTGATCGACGAGAAGTTCGACGACGTCGTCGTGGCGACCGGCGTCACCCCGCGCATGCCCGACATCCCCGGTATCGACCACCCCAAGGTGATGTCGTACGCGGAGGCTGTGCTCGGCCACAAGGCAATCGGAAAGACCGTTGCTGTCATCGGGGCCGGCGGTATCGGCTTCGACCTCACCGAGTTCCTCACCGTCGACGATTCTCCCACCCTGAACGTCAAGGAATGGGCAGAAGAGTGGGGCATCACCGACGACCTGGGCGTGCCGGGGTTTGTCGGTAAACCGCGTCCCACCCCCGCTGCACGCACGGTGTACCTGGTCCAACGCAAATCGGGTCGGCAGGGTAAGTCGCTGGGCAAGACGTCCGGCTGGGTGCACCGTGCGACTGTCAAGATGAAAGGCGTCGAGCAGATCTCCGGTGCCAGTTACGACAAGATCGACGATGCAGGCCTGCACCTGAGTTTCGCGCCGAAAGAGGAAGGCGGCGAGCGCACCACGCGGGTGCTCGACGTCGAGACCGTGGTGGTGTGTGCTGGTCAGGAGTCGGTGCGCGAGCTCGTCGACCCGCTGACCGTCGCGGGTGTGAGCACCCACGTGATCGGCGGCGCCGATGTGGCCGCTGAACTCGACGCGAAGCGGGCGATCCGCCAGGGCACCGAGGTCGCCGCAAGTATCGTCTGAACCCGAGACCACGAAGGGTGGAGCCGTGACCGCACCATTTCCCGACAGGCGTTGGGGCTCGAGTAGCTCGCCGCTCAACCGGGTCATGTTCGCGGTGGCCGCCACCCCACCCGGAACGTGGTTGGCACGCAAGATGATTCCGCTGGACCGGCGACTCCTGATCCGTAGCAGGGGACGGTTCACCATCGCCGGTCCGGTCGGAGCCCCCACCATGTTGCTGACGACGATCGGCGCAAAGAGCGGGCAACACCGGGTATCGCCCCTGCTGTACTTGCGCGAGGACCCCGACCTCTACGTGGTCGGTTCCAACTTCGGGCAGCCCCACCACCCCGCCTGGACCGCGAACCTGCTCGCGAACCCCGCGGCATGGGTGAATATCGACGGAACCGGGATCGCGGCGACCGCCACCCTTGTCGAGGGCAGCGAAAAGGAACGCCTCTATCGCGAGTTCGAAAAAGTGGCGCGCAATTACGCGATCTATCGCAGCAAAACCTCGCGAGACATCCGTATGTTCCGGCTGTCGGCCACCTGAAGGCATCCTCCCGATACGATCGGCGCCATGCCTATCCCCCATCCGACACCGTCAGCCAGGGCAGTCGTCACCGGCGCATCGTCGGGTATCGGCGCGGCACTCTCGACCGAGCTCGCCCGACGCGGGCACTCCCTGATCTTGGTTGCCCGCCGCGAGGAAATCCTGACCGCGACCGCGACCGAGTTGAGCGCGACATTCGGTGTCGAAGCGGAGGTGCGTGCCACCGACCTCTCTGATCCGACCGCGACCGACACCCTCTGCAACGAGCTCCGCGACCGTGAGATCTCCATCTTGTGCAACAACGCGGGCATCGCCACCTTCGGACCGTTGTCCGAGCTGGACCCAGAATACGAGCGAGCACAGGTGAGGCTCAATACTGTTGCGGTGCACGACCTCACACTCGCGGTTCTGCCGCAGATGGTTCAACGCGAAGCCGGCGGGATCCTCATGGTCGGTTCGGCGGCGGGCAACATGCCGATCCCGAACAACGCCACATATGCGGCGACCAAGGCGTTTGTGAACACCCTTTCCGAATCGGTCCGGGGTGAGGTGGCCGGCAAGGGCGTGCACGTGACTCTGCTGGCGCCGGGACCAGTGCGTACCCACACTCCGACGCCCGAAGAGGCAAGCATCGTCGATCGTGTGGTCCCCGACTTCATGTGGAACTCGAGCGAGTCAGTGGCAAAACTCAGCCTCGACGCCCTGGAGCGAAACAAGATGCGTGTGGTCCCCGGGGCGCTCTCCAAGGCGATGTCGGTTGCCGGTGGCTACACCCCCCGGAAGTTCACCGCACCGATCGTCGGCTCGTTCTATCGCAAGCTCGGCGACTAGGGCTGCCCTGGGCGCGCGCAGGTCAGGGCATGACGCCGCGAACCGCTCAACTAGGGTTGTGGGGTGCAAGACAAACTTGTGTGGATCGACTGCGAGATGACCGGGCTGCAATTGCGCAGCGACAAGCTCATCGAGATCGCAGCCCTGATCACCGACAGCGAACTCAACATCATCGGTGACGGCGTCGACGTGGTCATCCACGCCGACGACGACGCCCTGGCGGCCATGCCTGCGGTGGTGAAGAAGATGCATGCAGCATCCGGACTCACCGAAGAAGTGCGTGCGTCCACGGTGACCATCGAGGAGGCGCAGAAGCAGGTCCTCGACTACCTGCGCAAGCACATCGACACCGCCGGCGCAGTCCCCCTCGCCGGCAACTCGATCGCCACCGACCGCGGCTTCATCGCCCGGGACATGCCCGAACTCGACGCGTACCTGCATTACCGGATGGTCGATGTCAGCTCGATCAAAGAGCTGTGCCGCCGGTGGTACCCGCGCATCTACTTCGGACAGCCAGAGAAGGGCCTGGCACACCGTGCGTTGGCCGACATCCGGGAATCGATCCGGGAGCTCAAGTACTACCGGGCAACAGCGTTTGTCGCCCCTCCTGGGCCCGAATCGTCGGCCATCGAGGAAGTGACCAAAACGCTCGGTCCGGCCTGATGGCGACAGGCCGGGTAACCGATTGGAATTCCGGACCGGCGAGCCGCTAGAGTAAGTCCCTGGTTCCGCTAACGCGGATCCGATGGTGGGCGTAGTTCAGTTGGTAGAGCACCAGATTGTGATTCTGGCTGTCGCGGGTTCGAGTCCCGTCGTCCACCCCAACACGAAGGCCGGTGTGAGCGCTGATTGCGCAAGCACCGGCCTTTGTCGTTCTTCATTGTTGGCGGGGGCGTCGGTCTCGCGCCGGCGGCCCACAAGCCTTCTCTTAGTTTGCTAATGGCTTTTGGAGTTGGTCGAGGAGCTTCGCGGTGACGCGTAGCTCGACGTGTTTGTGCGCGTGTTGATCGTCTCGAGTCTGAGTGGTGGGAGTAGTTTCGGTACGGCGGTAGGGTCCGGCCGTTCTCTTGAAACGACGTGATGGCTTCTTTGGTGTGTTGTGATCGCAGGAACTACGAGACGCCTAGTCGAAGGATCAAATAAATGCGTGTGAGTATTCGTTCGGTGGTCGCCGCCTCGGCGCTAACCGGTGCAGCCTTGTTTATGTCCGCGCCAGTAGCGTCTGCCGCAGCGGAGGACGTCACAATGGCCGCCCCGACCGTGGTCGACGGTAAACTACAGGCCAAGGTCACCAACAACACCGGCGGTCTGTTGACTTGCTACGTGTCAGGCACACCGGCAGGGTCGACGAGGGAGCCACGAGACATTGAGGAATTCTCGTTCGGCGGCAACAAGACAGTCAGCACGGGGACTAGCCCCATCTTTCTACGCACGTACGATGAGCTGTTGGAGATTCCGGACGGGACGTACGACGTGTATTGGCATTGCAATACGGTAGGTGGTAACCCCAATCCGGGAGAGTGGGGCACTGACGAGAACGACACATATTCAGTCGAACCTTTCCGAAACGTCGTGGTGAAGGGCGCAATTGGCTATACACCGCCACCACCGCCCACCAATAGCTGCTCTGGCTCCTTGTGCGGCGTCAGCCTGTTCGGCTAGTTCTCGGCATTCCGGAGCCCTCGACTTCGGTCGAGGGCCGCTGAAGCGCGTCGAGTAGCCGTTTCGGGTGGTCAGGTCATGCTTGTTAGGTTTCGAGGACTCGCCAAATGCGCTGATAAGCAGCATGGCGTCGTTGTCTTAGTTGTCCTCGTGATGGAGACGGGTGAGGGCGCTGGCTTCCCGACGCACGCGTTGCCCCCACCCTGATCCTGCTACGTCTGCAACTGTCCCCAGCGGCTCCCATACGTCGGCTGCCCGGTCGACTACGCCGATCGCAGAGGGCACCGTAGCGGCGAGCGCCTCCACCGTTGATTCATCGTTTAAGGCCCGATCCGGTCGCGCAGTTCGTGCAGTTGCGCTGTATCCGAACGCATCTGGAACTCAGTTATCTGCTCGCCGGGCTGCGACGACATCTCAGTGGTGTGGCTGCGCCTGACGGACGCTGACGGCACAGTGGGGCGATACGGGCCCGGAAAACGGCGGAAGGCCGCGGGGGGCCGCCTATCCCGTAGGAGGACCGCCCTCGAGCAGGACAGGGTCAGCGTCATTCGGTTCGGGGTCGAAAATGATCACCAGGCCGGGCTCACAACCCGAAGAGAACCCGATGTCCACAGGAGGGGACGCTGAGCCTCAGGCGTTGCCCTGCTTCCAGGTCTCCCACGGAATGTTCCAGTCTCCGAGGCCGTCGGTACCCGACAGCTCGGGACCCACAGTGTTCTTCACGGTGATGACGTCGCCTCGCAACGAATTCTGAACCCACCACAGAGCGTTCTCCGGACTGACGTTCAGACAACCGTGACTCGTGTTCTCGCTGCCCTGCGCGTACACCGACCACGGCGCGGAGTGGATGTAGATACCGCTCCACGACATCTGGGTGGCGTAGTCGACATCCAGCCGGTACCCGGCCGGAGAATTCACGGGGACACCGTAGGTGGACGAATCCATCACGATGCGGTCGAGACGATCACCGATGATGTACGTGCCGTTGTCGGTGGGCGTCGAATCCTTGCCCATCGACGTCGGCATCGTCTTGATGACCTTGCCGTTCTCCGTGATGGTGATGGTCTTGGTGTTGTCGTCGGCAGTGGCGATGAGCTCGCGCCCGATCGTGAAATTGGTCTTCAGGTTCTCTTGCCCGAAGAGACCGTCACCCAGATCGATCCCGTACGTGTTGACCGCGACATCAACCTTGGTGCCGGGCTTCCAGAACTGCGCTGGGCGCCAACGCAATTCGGTGTCACTGAGCCAGTAGAAGCCACCCTCGGTAGGTGGGTCGGTACGGACCGTGATCGCGTCCTGCGCAGCCTTGCGGTTGGGGATCGCCTCGTCGAAACGTATTGCCACCGGCATCCCGACCCCGACGGTCGAATTGTCTTCGGGCAGTACGTAGGCCTGGGTGAGGTTGTTGGGCGAACTCGTGGTGAACGAGGTGGTCGCCTTGGTGCTGCCACCGATGCCCTTGGCGTCAGCGGTCAGCGTGTAGGTCTTGTTGTAACCGAACGACCCAGGGGCCACGGTCCAGCTCTTCTTGTCCGGCGACAGCGTGCCCGGCACCGGTGCGCCCGCCGAGTTGGTGATCTGGACGTCGGTGAGACGCCCGTCGCTCGCGGTGACCTTCACAGGCGCACCGGGCGAGAACCCCACATCACCGTCGACCACTGGCTTGTCCGCGAAACCGGTGATCTTCACCGCCGGCTGCAGGAGATCGTCGAACGGTGTGGTGCTGACAACCTGATCGCTGTACTTGGGCGTTGGGGCATCGGAGGCACACGCCGACATCACCGCGGCGAGTGCGATCAGGAAAACCATGAAAACAGTGGACTTTCGAGCCCCTTGTCCTACCGAGGTCTGCGTGAACCCCATCACACTCCAAACATCCCCTCAAGCCCAACGAGTGGGCACCAACCATCTGAGGAGAGTCTACGGGCAATGTGTGACGGACAGGAAACGCGACGAGCGGTCAAAACGGACCGTTTTCACCTCTGCGACCACGCGATTTTCGTTTTCCGCATAAGGCCTGCTAACGTTCCAAGTCGCAACAACGCGCGCCATTAGCTCAATTGGCAGAGCAGCTGACTCTTAATCAGCGGGTTCGGGGTTCGAGTCCCCGATGGCGCACTTCTAGGATTGACTGCACCACTTCAATTCCTGCTGGGGCCGCGACGGCCAAAGTTCATGTGAACAATCGACAGCCACCTGATCGGTCGCACGTCATCGATCGTCAACTGTCACACCTGGACACGCTCTTCCCATTACTGTCATCCCAATGACGCGAGGGGCTGCTGTCGTAGCGCTCGGCGCCAGAATCGGTAGCCGACTCGAACGCTCGAGCTATGCCGTCCGATGGCTGGTCTTGGGCATCTCCATCGGCGTGGTCGCCGGACTCGGCGCGGTGGTCTTCTTCGAAATGCTCGAGCTGGCCGGCCGACTCCTCCTGGAGGGCCTCGGCGGCTACGAACCTCCAAAGGCCGGGCGCGACGGCGACACGGGCCACTCAGACGGTTTCAGTCGGCCCTGGGCAATCCCCCTCGTCGTCGCCGGCGGCGCGCTTGCTTCGGCCGTTCTCGTCGCACGTTTGGCACCGGAGGCAGAAGGGCATGGCACCGATGCCGCGATAGAGGCCGTCCATTCCGGTCCGCGCAGCATCCGGATGCGGGCGGTGGGGGTGAAGATGGTCGCGAGCGCGTTGACCATCGGCTCCGGCGGATCTGCGGGCCGGGAAGGACCGGCGGCACAGATCTCCGCAGGATTCGGGTCGCTGTTCACGCGGTGGCTGAATCTGACCGACGACGATGGCCGAATCGCAGTGGCGATCGGGATCGGGTCAGGCATCGGGGCAATCTTCGGAGCGCCTCTGGGTGGCGCGGTGCTGTCGGGAGCCATCCTGTACCGCAACGACTTCGAGTTCCGGACGCTCATCCCCGGGTTGATCTCGTCCGTCACCGCCTACAGCGTGTTCGGCTCGGTCGAGGGCTACGATCCACTGTTCGGATTCGTGGCCGACGACTACAGATTCGAGTCACCCACACAGCTCATCTGGTTCGCCGTGATCGGACTACTCGCGGGCGGCGTGGGAATTCTGTACAGCCGCTTCTTCTACGGCACGGTCAGCGTGTTCGCCCGGTTGCCCGGCAACCGGATCGTCAAACCCGCCGTCGGCGGTCTCCTGGTGGGCCTGCTCGCCCTGGCGATGCCCGAGATACTGGGCAGCGGGTACGGCTGGGTGCAGGAAGCGATGAGCGCGGAGACACTGGCCTCGATGCCGCTGTGGATCGTGCTGGCACTCCCCTTCGCCAAGATCCTCGCGACGTCGTTGTCGATCGGGTCCGGAGGCGCCGGCGGCATCTTCGGTCCGGGCATGGTGATCGGCGCGTTCGTCGGCGCTGCGCTGTGGCGACTGCTGGAGCCATTCGCGCCCGGCGTCCCCGAGGCGCCGGCGGCGTTTGTCATCGTCGCGATGATGGCCTGTTTCGGCGCCATCGCCCGTGTGCCGGTAGCGGTGATGCTGATGGTGGCCGAGATGACCGGCGGCTACACCCTGATCCCCGGCGGGATGGTCGCCGTGGGTATCGCCTACCTGCTGGTGCTGCGGAGCGGGGACTCGATCTATCGCGCTCAGCGCGAGGACCGGGAAGCGGCTTCGGTCGAGCGGTCGGGGTCCCGGCCGCTCGACTGAAGCTGCTCAGTCAGTCAGCTGCTCAGGAGACGATTTTCTTGATGACGATCGCGA
The DNA here is from genome assembly GCF_023051145.1 of Williamsia sp. DF01-3. Taxonomy (NCBI): domain Bacteria; kingdom Bacillati; phylum Actinomycetota; class Actinomycetes; order Mycobacteriales; family Nocardiaceae; genus Williamsia; species Williamsia sp. DF01-3. Next base: position 2,643,772 of record NZ_JALKFS010000005.1, on the reverse strand, counting down.
CCACGACGACTCCGACCGCGATCAGCGTTCCCGCGACCGCCGGCTTCTGGAGGGTCACGAGCGCAGTGGCCTTGGCGTCTTCGGCCAGCCGCTGAGGATTGGCACGGGTCGCAAGCGCGTCCAGGGTCTCGGCGAGTTCGTCGCGGGCCCGTTCGATCTCGCGCTCGATGTCGTCGGTATCGCGTCCCACAAGGTCCTCCATCGGTGAAGTCCACTCCCCGCGCTCGTACGAAGGCGCGGAGCGGCCGGTCAGTATTCGGGCTCTACGGTAGTTCACAGTCCGGGTTGCCAGTGTTCCGCCACACGAATTGCGTCCTCGGCTAGCCTGAACCCGATGACTGAGAACACACGACTCGCAGTGGGCGACAAGGCCCCAGGCTTTTCCCTGCCGGACGCCGACGGAAACACTGTCTCGCTCGACGACTATCGGGGACGTCAGGTGATCGTCTATTTCTACCCCGCTGCCAGCACACCGGGCTGTACCAAGCAGGCCTGCGACTTCCGTGACAACCTGGGCGAGCTGAACGACGCGGGTGTCGAGGTCATCGGCATTTCTCCGGACAAGCCCGCAAAACTGGCCAAGTTCCGCGACGCAGAGGAGCTGACGTTCCCGCTTCTGTCCGACCCGGAGAAGGCAGTCCTCACGGCCTGGGGTGCGTTCGGTGAGAAGAAGATGTACGGCAAAACCGTCACCGGAGTGATCCGATCCACCTTTCTGGTGGATGCCGAGGGCAAAATCGCTGTGGCACAGTACAACGTGCGCGCCACAGGGCACGTGGCGAAACTTCGCCGCGACCTCTCGGTCTAGCCGAAGCGACCTGTGGCCATGGCCCAGCGGCAGTCCGGTACCGGCACCGGGGATTCCGGCGCCCTCAAGACCGGTGTCTCTCGGTTGCTCAGTTCCGAACCACTCGTTCCGCGCAAACGGCCCACACAGCAACGCAGCCAACTGCGGTTCGATGCGATGCTGGCCGCTGCGCGCGACCTGCTGATCGAGGTCGGCTTCGAGTCGCTGACGTGTGAGCACATCGCCCAGCGCGCCGACGTCCCGATCGGGACGCTCTATCAGTACTTCGCGAACAAGTACGTCGTGGTCTGCGAACTCGATCGCGAGGACGCTGCCGGGGTACAGAGTGAACTGGCCAGATTCGCCGCGGAGGTTCCGTCTCTGGACTGGCCTCGCCTACTGGAGAAGTTCATCGATCACCTGGCGCAGCTGTGGCACGACGATCCGTCCCGACGCGCGGTGTGGCTTGCTGTGCAGTCGACGCCCGCCACTCGCGCCACTGCCACCGTGCACGAGCGTGCGCTGGCGGAATTGGTCGCGCGGATCATCGCCCCACTGACCCCCGATCGCAGGCGCCGGGCGCTGATGTCCGAACTCCTGGTGCACACGGCGTACTCGCTGCTCAGCTTCTCGGTGCAAGAAGGTCAGAACCACTCCGCGACGGTCACCGAACTCAAGCGCATGCTGGGACGCTACATGCTCCTGGAAGATCCCGAGAACAACCGCAAAGCACAGTGATTCACAAGCGCAGGAACTACTGAGTCTGCGACTGCGGAGCCTCTTCGATCACCGCGACCGCACCCGCCATGTCGCCGTCATGGGTCAGCGAGATGTGCACCACCGTTCCTGCCAGGTGCGTACCGATCTCACCGCCCAGGCGAATGGCCGGCCGACCCCAGGCATCCGTGACGACCTCGATGTCGCCATGCCGAATCAGCGGGAGCAGGGGCGAGCGCGCGAAGCGGCTCACCGACCATGCCTTGATGACCGCTTCCTTCGCCGCCCACCGGGCCGCGAGATGCCTCGCCTCGTCACCGGTGCCCGAGGCGGCATCACGCCGCTCCCCCACCGTGAACCGATCTGCAAATGTGGTGCCGGGCTGTCTCAACTGCTCGGCGAAGCCGGGGATCGACACGAGGTCGATCCCCACTCCGATGACCGTCATCCGCCGTAGGTTCCGTTCGCCGACAGACGAGCGTCCGTATCGAGCAGCATCGCCGCTTCCTGATCGCCCTCGTAGGAGCTGTCGTCGAACCGGCGGTTCGGGGGCCGCTGGTAGGCGGGCTTGCCGCCGCACATGGCCTCGAGCAGACGCTGCTGGCCCAGCCGCGCACGTTCGGTTGCCGCAGCGCGGTAGCGCTCACGCTCAGCCGGATCAAGCGAGGCCACAAAGGCTTCCGGGTGCACCACGGCGATGAGGCCGGACACGTGCCCGAAGCCCAGGCTCGTCAAGAGACCGGCCTTGAGGGCGAACCTCTCGCCGAATCGCAACGGTTCGGTCGGCCACACCAGATGCTTGTGCTCGGCCATCACCTCGTCGACGCAATCGAGACTGCGGTTGGGCGGGATGACGCCGTCGCGCAACACCTGGCACAGACCGATCAGCTGGAAGGCTGCCGCGCCGCCCTTGGAGTGGCCCGTCAGCGACTTCTGCGACACCACGAACAACGGCGCACCGTCGCTACGACCGATCGCCTCGGCGAGCCTCTCATGGAGGTTCGCCTCGTTGGGGTCGTTGGCCTTGGTGGACGTGTCGTGCTTGGACACCAGAGCCACGTCGTCAGGACTGACACCGAGCTGACGGAGCGACCGGGCGATACCCGAATCCTGGTGTCCGCGAGCGGCTCCGAGTGCACCGATGCCCGGGGCCGGGATGGACGTGTGTACGCCGTCACCGAAGCTCTGTGCCCATCCGACCACACCGAGAACCGGCAGACCCATCTCGGCGGCCACGTCACCGCGGGCCAGCAGAATCGTTCCGCCACCCTGCGACTCGACGAATCCACCGCGACGACGGTCGTTGGCCCGGGAGAACCGGCGGGCATCGATGCCCTTGGCCTCCATCGTGGCCGTCTCGGCGGTGGCCGACATGTCGCCGAACCCGACGATGCCCTCGATACCGAGGTCGTCGAACCCACCGGCGACCGCGAACAACGCCTTGCCCAACTTGATCTTGTCGACGCCTTCTTCGACCGACACCGCCGCGGTGGCGCAGGCGGCCACCGGGTGGATCATCGCGCCATAGCTACCGATGTACGACTGAACCACGTGTGCTGCAACAACGTTCGGCAGTGCTTCCTGCAGGATGTCGTTCGCCTTGGCCTCACCGGTGAAGGTGTCGAGATACAGCGAGCGCATCGACGTCATCCCGCCCATGCCGGTGCCTTGAGTGTTGGCGACCAGGCCGGGATGCACCCACCGCATCAGTTCAGACGGTTCGAATCCGGAAGCGAGGAAGGCGTCGACGGTGGCGATGAGGTTCCACAGAGCAACCCGGTCGATCGACTCGGCCATGTCGGCCGACACACCCCAGCGGGTGGGATCGAACCCGGTCGGGATCTGGCCACCCACGGTGCGGGTGAGCTTGAATCGACGCGGTACGCGGATCTCGGTGCCCGCCTGACGTGTCACCTGCCATTCGCCACTGTCCGGGTCGACCTTGATCTTGGTCTTGTCCGGCGCGGCCGAGAGGAAGGAGCGTGCCTCCCCCTCTGACGCCACCGAGAAGGTCAGATCGTTGTCGAGATACACCGAGGTCAGCAACGGTGACGAGTTGTCGATCATGTCGCCGTCGTCGGCGTACCGGCGGATGCCGCAGCGTTCGACCACGGCGTCGTGGTAGCGATCGGCGATCTCCGACTCGGCGACCGGGTCGCCCGACCCGGCGTCGTACCAACCGGGCTTCGGTGTGGCCTCCCACGTGATCAGGCCTGTGCTCCAGGCCAATTCGAGAACGCCGGCCGCCGACAGTTCGTCTTCGACCTCCATCTCGAACCGGGTCCGTGCGCTACCGTACGGTCCGAGTTCACCGGCACCGACGATCACGACCAGGTCCTCCGGGCGCGCGTCGATCTTGCCCCACGCAGGGGTGGTCGACTCGGGCGCCCGCGCCGGGGCAGGCAGGGCGGCCAGTGTCGGCTCATCGGACTCGTCCTCGTCATCAGCTGCTGCCAGCGCGTCAGCCTGGGCCTGTGCCAGCGCCTTCATGTCGAGCGTCGCGTCGGCGAGTCCACCGGTCAGGTCGAGTTGCAACGGTTCGGTCCTGGCCTGGACCCGACTCTCGGGCGTCACCGCCGCGAGCAGCTCGGTGGCCATCTCGTGGGTTGACCAGGTCTTCACACCTGCGGCCTCGACAGCCTCGACGAGTCCATCGTTGTGGCCCATCAGCCCGGTGCCCGTGACCCACCCGATCAGCGCGTGCGCCAGGGTGACCTTGGAGTTCCACGAATCCTCCGCAGCCCAGCGCTTCACCAGTGCGTCGAGCGCGGCCTTGGACTCGCCATAAGCGCCGTCGCCACCGAACATCCCGCGGTTCGGCGAACCTGGCAGCACCACATGCAGCCGAGCCGCCAGATGATGGTCGGCCGCGATGTCGCCGAGACCGGCGATCAGCCGCTCCACCGACCAGAGCAACACCTTCATCTCCAGTTCGGCGCGGCCGCCCGCGTCGGTGAGGTCGCCGGCGACCCGCGGTGCGGCGAACGGGAACAGCAGGGTCGGCTTGAGCGCCGGCTGAGCACTCCGGTCTTGCCGCCGAGGTTCTCGGTCTGCTCGCTACCGATCCACTCGACCAGCTCGTCGACGTCGGTGTACGACGACAGGTTCGCCGGGACAATCCAGAGCGCCGCGTCGCCACGGGCACTACGGCGGTAGAGCGACTTGAAGAACGCCAGCCGATTGTCGTCGAGGCGCGAGGTCGTCGCGACCACGGTGGCCCCGCCGGCGAGCAGTTGCTCAACCACTGCGGCAGCGATCGACCCCTTGCTGGCTCCGGCCACCACGGCGATGTCATCGGCGTAGGTCTCGGGCTGCGGATCTTCGGCCGCGTGGGCGATCTGCGCGTAGACCCGGGCGTGCACCTGGTGTCCGTTCGCGAGCGCCTTGCCCTGCCACCAGGTGGCCTGATGGCAGACGGTCTCGCCCGCGCCGACAAACTTCGCGCTGATGTCGTAGAACTCGTTGTCGATGACGTGCTCGTCCTCGAGCCACAGCCGTGCCAGGTCCTCGCGAGCACTGGCCCATCGGTCGTCGATGAGCACCGCGCGGCGCTCGTCGAATGCCGGGGCCACCACACGCAGCCAATCCGAACCCAGTTCGGCGCTGACACGTTCGAGCACCGCGGTGTTGTCCTCGGCAGGTGCAGCGAGCTCGGGCTCGTCCGCCAGGCCGAGCTTCTGCAGGATGGTCTGCGCGGCCGAGGCCAGAGCGCCGGTGCGCCCGGTGAACTGCTCGGTGAGCTCCCCGAGAGCTGCAGCGTCGACCATTCCGCCTCCGCCGCCCCCGCCGACGGCGGGCTTGCTCACCGAGATGCCCTTGTTGGAGCCGACTTTCGCGACCGCAGCATCGATCAGGGCGTCGATACCGTCGGCGTTCGAAGGCGCCTCCGAGACCAGGTCGCCCAAGTCGCCACCGCGGACGCTGACGCCGTCGCGGCTACCGAGAGCGACCGCAACGCTGGTGTGCAGCGCCCAGCCGGGGCCGAGTTGCCACACCGAGGTGACGCGGTCCTCGATGTACGACGCGCGCTTGCCAACCGGCCCGAACACCTTGCGGATCTGGTCGCCGACGGCGTCGGTGAGCACCGAACCGAGCGGCTTGTAGCCGCGGGCCAGCGCGTTCACCGTCGAAGCGAGCGCGGGCATCTCGGCCTCTGCGGCGCCGTCGATGGCACCGAGGCCCAGTTCGCCGCCGATGTCGAGAAGCAACTGGTTGCGCCGGGATGACACACCGTCACACAGTGCCTCGATGGTGTCCGCAGCACCGATCTGATCGATGCGGATCTTCGTCCACAGCGCGATGACAGCGTCGACCGCGTCGGACGGGCCGAACGAGATGTCCTCGGGACGGGGACCCGAATCCGCGGGGGCCGCGACGGGAGCCGGTGCCGCGACCGCTGTTTCGGCGGCAGGCGCCGCTGCGGCAGCTGATGCCTCGACGGCAGGTGCTTCGTCTTCCTCCACATCCGGTGCGCTGTCTTTCGCCAGGATGACGTCGGAGTCACGCTCGATGTTGAGCACCTGAACGGCGGACTGAAGGTAGTCGTCCAGCTTGAGGGTGTTGCCGGCGAGGCCACTGAGTGTCGGAGCCGACTTCACGCCGACCTCGACGAACCGCTCCACTCCGGCTCCGCCACGCTCGACCGGGGTGAACAGCAGATCCTGTGTCTCGATCCAGCGCACCGGGCTGGCGAACTGCCACGCGAGCAGCTCGATCAGCAGCACGCGAGTCAGCTCACCGGGCTTGGCACTCCAGGTGTCCCAGTCGGCCAGCACATCGTCGAGTGGCTCGGACGGCACCAGGTCGGCGATCTCCTGGACGAAGTCGCGGCCCAGGTTGAACATGCGTGGGACCAGGTTCGGTACGTAGCGGCCCACGAGGATGTCGGGGTCGATGTGCTCGGGAAGCAGGTCCTGCAGACGATGCCGGAAGTCGGGCACACCCGCACGCAACACGGTGGAGTGGAACGGGACGTCGATCCCAGGAACCAGAATGAACGAGCGCTTGCCGCCCGCCTTGGCACGGAGTTCTTCGATCTCCTCCTCGAGCACCTCGAGTCCTCGGACCGTGCCTGCGATCGCGTATTGCGAGCCGAGCAGGTTGAGGTTCACGACCTCCAAGAACTCACCGGCGCGTTCGCCGACCTGCGAGACCCAGTCCATGACATCGGCGTCGGCCAGTCCGAACTGACTCGGCCGGATCGCGGCCATGCGGTAATCGCTGCGGCCCTTCGCATCTCGTGGGACCAAATGGTGCATGGCCTCGCCGCGCTGGAACACGACCTCGAGGACAGCCTCCAGCGGCAGCACCCCGGCGCACGCGGCGAGCGCGTTGTACTCGCCCACCGAGTGACCACAGGTGATGGCGTTCTCGACGAAACCGCCCGACTCCTTGAGTTCGGCGATCTGCGCGACGCCCAGAGTGGCCATGGCCACCTGTGTGAACTGCGTCAGGAACAGCACCCCGTCAGGGTGGTGGTAGGTGGTGCCGCCTGCCGAGAGTGTGGTCGGGTTGTCGCGGACCACGGCCAGGATCGAAAAGCCGAGAGCATCCCTGGTGTGCTTGTCCGCCCGGTCCCAGACCTTGCGGGCAGCCTTGGACCGCGACCGTGCGTCGAGTCCCATGCCCTTGCTCTGGATGCCCTGCCCGGGGAACGCGTAGACGGTCTTGGCAGGCGCGAGAAGGCCGGTGGCGTTCATCACGAGCAGGTCGCCGACTTTCGCGCTGACCTCGATGACGTCGCGGCCGGCGTCCATACCGACGCGGTCGACGCGGATGGTGACCTCGTCACCGGGGCGAACCATACCCAGGAAACGCGCGGTCCAGCCGAGCAGTGCGCGAGGCACCGGGATGGGGTTCTTGGCGTCGGTGGCGGTCACGACGTGCTGTGCAGCCGCGGACAGCCACATGCCGTGAGCGATAGGGCTGCCGAGACCGGCCATCTTCGCTGCCGACATGTCGGTGTGAATGGGGTTGTGATCACCTGAGACGAGGGCGAATCCGTGCATCCGCGACGGGGTTGCGATGGTGACTTCGCGGATCTTCTTCCGGGTCGCCTCACCTGACTTGGCGCTCAGTGCACCACCGGCCCGGCTCGGATCGGTCAACTCGCCGTCGCCGGTGCGTCCGCGTACGGCGAACCGTTCGGTCATCTCGGCAACCTGGCGGTCGGCGTCGGAGATGGTGACCACCACGGTGACCACACGGCCCAGGTCGGTGTCGACAACACCCGACAGTGCTGCGGTGACCGTCAAATCTGTTGCCACGCGCGGCAGTTCGCCGACGGTGGACGCAACATGATCGAGGTGGACCAGATCGAGGAGGCCTTCGACCACAGGCTCGCCGGCCTGGGTCGTCGCTGATCCGATGACACTGAAGACGGCGGGCCAGCACAATCCGACCAGCGTGTCGGGATTGGCGAAGCCGGTGACGCCTTGCGGGACCGAAGCACTCAGATGCTCGGGAAGGGTGTACGCGGTGACCGCGGCATGGTCGGCGACCAGGTCCGGGTCCCACGTGACGGTGCGTGTGGCGGCGCCATCGGTCACCGACGCCAGGGATCCACCGGCTGCAACCGCCAGGATCTGGCGCATCGCGCCTGCGGCGCCTTCGATGGTGACCTTGGGTGACCCACCGTCGAGGATCGACTCGTCGACGGTCATCGGGATGGCAACGGTGGCCTTGCCGATCGGCACGGTCAGGACGACTCCGTCGGAGGTGCGCTCGAGGACGGCCCCGGTCGGTTCGTGTTCACCACGCTCGGTGGAGGGGAACTGCCACGCATCCCGGTCACCCAGCAAAGCAACAGGATTCGCGACGAGGCGCCCGGACCACTGCACGCTCAGCGACTCGACGACGGTGCCGAGCACGCCTTCCACGTCGACCAGGCCCGCACGAAGACGCGCGCTGACCGGGAAGGGCTCTACGCCGATGCCGTGGAGATCGGTGACCACCTGGGCTTCGAAGCGGTCGAGCAACTCGCCGACCGGTTCGTCGACGCGGGTGATGCCTGCGACGGCGACAGGTCCCGGGATGATGCACACCTCGTCTGCGCCGTAGCGCGGATCGTGGGCCTGCCACAGGGAGTCGCTGCGCCACCAGCGACGCACGTCTTTGTCGATGACCGGGACGAAATTGACCGGCTTGCCGGGCGTCCGGCACAGGTCGAGGAAGAAGATCAGGTCGGCCGGGTGCAGAACGTCGGTGTCGGCAGCCGGGTACACCGCGACCAGCGCATCGATGGCTGCACCGGCATTGTCGGTGGCCGACGTATGACCGAAGAGCGTCGGGATCTGACCGCGGTCGGCATCGTTGAGACGGGCTTCGGCGCGCTGCAGCATCTCGATGAAACGCTGGCGCCACGTGACGTCGACCCATGTCGCCGCCCCGGTTGCCTCACCCACGGCGAGCTCGACATAACGCTCGAGCCACTGGCGATAGGTCATCTGCGCCACATCGCCGAAGTACGGCTTCGCGGTTCCGGTGAGCGCCTCGATGATCTCGTCGCGACGAGCCTGCACGGCCTCTTCGTCACCGGCCACCTCGTCGAGCAGTCGGCCACATCGCGACGCCGCGTTGTCGACCTCGTGGATGTCGGCGCCGAGCTGGCTTCGGCCCGAGGCCATTCCGGCAGTCGCGTAGCCTGCGCCGATCCACTCGTCGCAGCCCGGGGTGTTGACCAGGAGCTCTTTGACCGCCGGCGACGTGGTCGCCTCCTTGGTGGCCATGGCGGCGGTGCCGATCAGGATGCCGTCGAGCGGCATGAGCGGGTAGTCGTGGGCAGCTGACCAGACGCCGGTGAGGTATTCGCTGGCCCGCTCGGCTGTCCCGATTCCGCCGCCGACGCAGATGACCACGTTGGGGCGGGCGCGCAGCTCGGCGTAGGTGGCCAGGAGGAGGTCGTCGAGATCCTCCCAGGAGTGATGGCCTCCTGCGCGGCCCCCCTCGATCTGGACGATCACCGGGTAGTGCGGTACCTCGGCAGCAATGCGGATCACCGAACGGATCTGTCCGATGGTGCCGGGCTTGAACGAGATGTACGGGATCTGAGCGTCGGCGAGTTCGGACACCAGCGCCACGGCCTCGTCGAGCTCCGGGATACCAGCCGAGACGATGACGCCGTCGATGGGCGCGCCGTTCGCACGTGCCTTCTGCACGAGGCGCTTGCCGCCGATCTGCAGCTTCCACAGGTAGGGGTCGAGGAAGAGGGTGTTGAACTGCGCCTGACGGCCCGGCTCGAGAAGTTCGGTCAGCTTGGCGACGTTGTCGGCGAAGATGCCCTCAGTCACCTGTCCGCCACCTGCCAGTTCGGCCCAGTGCCCGGCATTGGCGGCCGCGGCCACGATCGCTGGGTCGACCGTTGTCGGCGTCATTCCGGCGAGGAGCATCGGCGATCGCCCGGTGAGACGGGTGAACGCGGTCTCCACCACGTGGCGACCGTTGGGAAGCTGAACGATCTTGGGACTGTAGGTACTCCACGGGCGCTGGACATCGGGGATGCCTCCGGGCGCGAACAGGTTGCGCTGCCCACCGCGTTGGCTCACCGAGATCAGGCCGACGCCCTGCCCGCGGACCACGGGAACACTCAGCCGGGTGGCGACGTCGCCGGGGCCCAGGTCGAGGATCCACTTGGCGCCGGCACTGACGACGTCGTCGAGAGCGTCGACCCAGTCGACCTTGTCGACCAGCACTGCCGCGGCGAGTCGTCGTGCGGCCACGGGGTCGATGCCGCACACGACAGCCCAGTCGGCGACGAGATCGCAGGCGGCCTCGAGCGCCGGATGGTGGAAGGCGATCGACACCGACAGCGGATCGAAGACCGGCGCGAAGGCGGTGCCGCCGGTCGTCTTCTTCTTGCGTTCGGCGGCTTCTGCGGCGGCGAGCGTCTCGCACTGGCCGACAAACGCCGACAAGTGGCGCGGAGCTCCTGAGAGGACCACAGAGCGTCGTCCGTTGACGATCGAGAGCACAGGCGCCGATTCACGGTCCGATTCGCGCAGCGTCAACGCGTAGTCGTCGACGAGTGTCTGGATGCGAGCCGGATCGACCTGCGCGACCGACAGCATCGGGCTCCCGGCGGCGTCGGAGGTGAGTCCTCGTCGACGGGCGATGAAAGCACCCGCCGCGCCGATGAGATGCGCTACGGCCAGTAGTGCGCCGTCGCCCAGACCGCCGTCCTCGGCTGCGGCCTTGATGGCCTCGGTGCCCAGCACGCCCTGCGAGTGTCCGATCGCCGCAACAGGGGTCAGCTCGCCGAGATCGAGTCCCTGCTTGCGAGTGGCGCTGATGGCCGCCAACTGAGCAAGCAGAATGCCCGGCACCGACACGGGCGCCGCGGCGAGAGCATTGTCGGCAGGTACCGATTCTTCGGCGTTGTGTGCGTGCACCCAGCTGAGTGGATGGAAGCCGTCGGGCCGGACCGCAGCGAGGCGGTCGGCAACCGGCTCGATGAGCCGCTCGGCCGCATCGACGATGTTGGCGATGCTGCGGTCGAGGTCTGCGTCGATGACCAATTCGGCAAGAATCGGCAGCCAGGGTCCACCTTGTCCCCCGAAGCTGACCGCGTACGGTTCACCTTCTCGCAATCGGTCGATCAGGATTCCGTCGGGGCGTGCGGCCCACGCTGAGTTTTCTTCGGATCCGGTGCGGAACTGGTGAATCGTCACGAGGCTCCCTCATGTAGCTGTGGTGTTCGTCGGTCGGCGGGCGTGACACCGCGGTAGGTCTTCGTCGGCCACTCGATGTCTGTGGCGGCGCGTGGACGTCTGGAGTCCACCCGTTGGCGGTCGCGCTGATCCGATTCTCGAATCACGCTGCGACGCACTCCTTTTCATCCCCGGACGCACGGCGTCGATGCCGCGGTCTCCTGATGCGCACGATGACCATGTTTGCACACGAAAATGAGGTTTTCCTCATGTTTCGATGTGACCCGTGGGTATACCGGCGAGTAACCCCCGGGGCCGTCTCTTCGCCGCTTCCGCTCGTCGTGGCGTCCTGCTGTCAAACACCTGCTCAGACGCCCCGAACGAGCGCTCACCCGGGCTCTGAGCAGCCAATTCAATTCGTTATCGAATTGTTACAATCAAATTGCCGACTCTTGCGCGCCCACTAGGCTTGGCGCATGAACGAGTGCATCTTCTGCGCCATCGTCGCAAGGACGTCCCCCGCCCACGTCGTCTACGAGGACGCCGACATCCTGGGGTTCCTCGACATCCGCCCGGTCCGGCCCGGCCACACTCTGCTGGTGCCCAAGCGCCACGCAGCCGACCTCTCGGAACTCGAACCTGAGCAGGGCGCCAAACTGTTCCGGGCCGGCCAACTCGTGGCAGCCGCACAGCGCGCATCCGCGATTGCCGCCGACGGGGTGAACTTACTGGTCAACGATGGTCGCGCCGCATTCCAGACCGTGTTCCACTCACATCTGCATGTCGTCCCGAGGCACTACGGCGACAAGCTGACCTTGGCAAAAGGCCTCCTGACCAGGCGGGACAATGATCTGCCCGGGACTGCGGCCATCTTGCGCGCACAGCTGAAAGACCACGCCGCCGATGAGTGACCTCCACCTCGACAGTGATCTGGTGGCGTTGGTGCGAGGCGCCGAATGGGTGACCGTGTGCTCCGGCGCGGGGATGTCCGCAGAGAGTGATGTACCGACGTTCCGCGACGCCGAAACGGGCCTGTGGGAGCGTTTCGACCCGACGACGCTCGCTACCCCGGAAGCGTGGTCGGACGACCCAGCTCTCGTGTGGGCGTGGTACCAATGGCGCGCTCATCTCGTGCGGCGTGCGTTTCCCAACCCCGGGCATCATGCGGTGGCCGAGTGGGCGCGGCGCAGAACGGTGATGGTGGTCACCCAGAACGTCGACGATCTACACGAACGGGCGGGCAGCGAAGTGACCGCCCATCTGCATGGCAGCCTCTTCGAACCCCGGTGCTCGCATTGTGGACTGCCCTACGCCGGTACCGACGCCGATCCTGACAGCGCCACCGAGTCCCTTCGGGTGGAACCGCCCATCTGCCCCAATTGCCTCTCCCCTGTTCGACCCGGAGTGGTCTGGTTCGGCGAGTCGCTGCCCCAGGACGCGTGGGAGCGTGCCGCAGACGCGAGCGCCGGTTGCGATCTCCTCATCGTGGTGGGCACGTCGAACATGGTGTATCCGGCAGCATCACTCCCGGAGCGCGCACTGGCCGCGGGAATACCGGTGATCGAGATCAACCCTGAGCCAACGCCGTTGAGCCGCAACGTCACCCATTTCCTTCAGACCACCGCGGCGGTCGGGCTGCCCGCGCTACTGAGCGTGATCGCAGACGACGCCTAGTCCGCGCCGGACAAGGTCACCGGCGTCCAGGGCTCAGCAGACTCTCGGCCCGCCAGGTCCGGACCGACCGAGTTCGGCTGCACCCCTCGCCGTTCGAGTTCTTCCCACAGACCGTCGAGGGCATGGATCGGGTCGAGCAGGTACTCCGACTCGCGAACCCTCCAGAAACGCCATCCGCACCGGCGGAGCTCGCGTTCACGTTCCATATCTGCACGGGCCTGCTCCGGGGTGCTGGTGAACTCGTCGCCGTCGCACTCGACGGCCAGCCGCGCGTCGCTACCGGTGACCACCAGATCGATCGTCCGGTTGTTCACCACCACCTTGGGGTTCACGTAGTACCCGCGAGTCACCAGTTCGACAAAGATCTGCTGCTCGAACAGCGAATCGAACGGTTCGGTACGAGAGGTGGTGCTGACGTTGGCCGGGACCGGATCCACCAGCGCGCCTTCGGTTTTCTGCATGTAGGTCAGCAACGAGTACCGGAGATCGTTGGTCTTGAGGTCATCGGGTTGCACAGAATGCACAAGCCAGAGTTGCTCCATGGCCCGAGACGCCGCGACGTTGATGCGTCGCTGGGATTCGCTGCGCGTCAACGCGTTCACGTTGGTGTCGGGACAGACCACCATCGACAAGAAGATGACGTGCCGTTCGTCGCCCTGGAAGTCCGGGGGTGTTCCGACGCGCAGATTGCGGTCACGCCAGACCTGGGGGTCCAGCGCCTCGCGAAGGGCCTGCGAGATCAGCTCTACCTGACGTTGGCCCTGCAGCACCACCACCCCGAATGACATCCCGTCGTACCGCGGGTCCTCGATGCATCCGGCCAACAGTCCCACCAATGCACCGGCCTCGTCGGCATTGACCAGCGACGAGTTCGATCCTGAACTGCGTGCGCCTTCGACGAAGTGGGTGCGCAACGGCGCTAGACGGTCCGCACCGAATTGACGTACCGGGATCAGTGGCGAATCGGGGTAAAACTGCCGGCTGGAGAACTCGATGATCTCCGGCATCGACCGGAAGTGTTCGCGAAGCCGGACCACATGTCCGAATCGCGTCCGGAGCATCGAGAACAGACTCGACCGCGGCGTGAGACTGTCCCGCATGTATTGCGGGATGTCCGGTAGGTAGGTGTCGAGTTTGGTGAACACCTCGTCCATCCCGGAACCGCCGAAACCTCCGGGCGCACATTGGCGGTCGTCGCCCACCACGATCACCCGCGGCGCCAGCCACAGCAGGAACAGACTCGATATGTCCGCCTGGCTCGCTTCGTCCACGATGACCACATCGAACGAATTCTGCGCCGGCGCAACGGAACTGAGGACCTGGGAAATCGGCATGATCCACGCCGGGACTGCGGTCTGTGCTTGCGCCATGGCGGATCGGGCCGCGAGCCTAAACCGCTCGGCGTGCTTGCCCGAACCCTTGCCGATGTTGGTGATGTGGTCGCGGTAGGACTGCAGTGCCTGCACCTGACTCACCGTCATGTGCTCGAGACATTCGCGCCAGGCGCAGGCGGCGGCGAGCCGCGCCGTGAAGTGGGTGATGTCGGCCTCGACCTCGTCGAGGTCGGCTTCGAGCCGCGTCTCCCGTTGGGGGTCGCTGCGGTCCTGCGCCCACTGATACGCCCGACGCCACGACCACGCGGCGTCCAGCTCGGCCAGCCGCTCGTCCCAGACCGGGTCTTCTGCTGTTTCCTCGAGGAGCTTGACCAGGGCGGGCGCCTTCTGCTTGAGCCGAAGCTCCAGCAGGTCCAGCGCGCCCTGACTTTCCCGCTCGGCACTCGCGGTGTGCCAGGCGCGACGGGTTTCCAGGATGGCGTCGGGGTCGGCGGCACGCACCGCAGCCAGAAGCGCATCGCCTTCAGGCGAGGGGCCCTTCTCGATCTCGGTGGAGAGCGCGCGGGCGATGTCGTCGAGTTCGCGACGGGCCAATGTGCCGTCGTTGGCGGCGGCGATGGCACCGGCCTGCCGGGCCACCTCTTCGACTTCGTCAATGCTCTTCGGTCGCGGACCCCCGGGACTGATCGCGTTGAGTTCCCGGACCAATTGGTCGCGGCCGGTGAGCAATTCGGACACCCAGGCGAGCTGACCGTCGAGCTGTACAAGTCGGCCGAGCTGCACCGACCGGGTACCGGTGGTGTCCATCGGTACGTTCACCTCGGCCAGGATCGCCTGCACGCGTGCGACGGCGTCCAGTACACCGAGGTGGTCGGCGACCAGGCGCATCGACGCGGCGTCGGTCGGAGGCCGGCCGTCCACCAGATACTGTCCCGGCAGCTCTTCGACCGCCTTCTGCTCGGGCGCCTTCCGGAAGCGACCGCGCCACTGACCACCCGCATCGAGGTAGTCGGCAGCTTTCTCGAACACCAACGAGTCACCGGTGTTCGCGCCGGTCGCCTCGACCGTGTGGGTGCCGATCCTCTTGTCGCGTTCGGTCGCGTCGTCGATCACCTCGGACAGCGCCGTCACCCTGTTCCACAGGTACGACGCCTCGCCAGAGAGCAGCCGTTGCGCCATCTGCTGTAGATGCGGCGGGAAGGTGCGCACCTCACGGACGGCGGCACCGAGCCGGTCGCACCGAGTCTTCACCCGGAGCAGGCGGGCGCTGTCGACGTCGGCGAGAATTGCCAGAAGCGAACCGCTGCCGACCATTTCCTCCGACGGACGGTCACGGACGCGCGTGCAGATTTGTTCGAGCTCGACGGTGTCGGGCAGCACGTCGTCGAGGTCGGGCAGATGCTGAGCCAGTCGGTCAGACCAGTTCTTGCCACGTTTGCGGATTAAGTCCAGGAGCCGTTCGAACTCGCTCGGTTCCAGCGGCGAGATGGCGCTGTGCAATGGTCCGGGGAGCCAATCATATTCCGCGGCAACGTCATTGCACTGACGGACGATTTCGGCCGCCGTCCCGCTGTACCCAGCGGCAACCCACTCGTGCTTCTCTGTCTCCGACTCGCGCAGTTGCCAGATCTCGCGAAGGATCTGCTCCCGCTTGGCCCGCGCCTGATCCCGTTTGGACCGCACGTTCTTGATCTCGCTCGTGGCGACCCGGGACTGGAAACTGCCCTTGCGGTTCGCAATCGCTTCCACGCTGTCGATGAGCGACTGCGAACCGTCCTTGGTCACGTCGGTGATCGATACCGCGAGTTCCTGCAATTCGGCGGGCAGTTTGTCCCGTAGGACGTGCAGCGCCTGAGCCTTCTCCGAGACCACCAACACGCGCTGCCCTTTGGCCAGCAGCGCAGACATCAGGTTGGCGATCGTGTGCGTCTTGCCGGTGCCGGGTGGGCCCTCGACCACAACACCACTGTCGAGTCCCAGCTGAGCCAGGATGTCTCGTTGCTCGACGTTCGACGGCAACGGGTACAGAGCGTCCTCGACCAGTTCCTCCGCCGACATCGCGCCGCTCTCGTGCAATCGCAGCACACGCTCGGAGGCTTCGACAGGCTCGACCAGTTGCGCCAGGCCGATCGGGATGTCGTTCTTTTCGTCGCGAACGGCGGCCATCATGGCCTCGTAGTAGTCGAGCAGCGGTGCTGAGCCACGGCGGCGCAGCACCAGGGCGGGCGCGAGGTCGACCGAGACCGACGCCGGGTCGTCGACCACCGCGCGACGCCACTTGGTGAAGAACTTTTCGATGGAATCGGCGACCGGAGACCGCGTGGTTGCGAGTTGCTCGGCCAGGTCGGCCGAACCAGCCAGGTTGAATCCGTCGACACCGGTGAGAAGATGTCCTGCGTGCAACTCGGGTTGCGATTCGCCCGCGAGTGTCACCCGGATGATGCCCGCCGCGTGATCGTGTTCGGCGACGACCGCCTGGGTGACAAGGTGCTCCCGGATCGATACCGGCGACTGCACGGTGAGCAGTCCGGACGCGACGACCAGTTCGAGCGACTCGGGGCGTTCAGCGAGTTCGTCGATGGCCTGGGCCAGGGCGTCGTATCCGCTGCTCTGCAGGGTGTTGTCGCGAGCGACTTCCACGATCACCTGGCCTACTGCGGCGTCACGGACGATCGGGATGTTGTGGTCGTCGCCGAGCCAGACCGTGGCAGCATGGTCCGACACATCACGGATGACCGTGGATTTGGCGCGAATCAGCTCGTGCAGGAACTGCAGCAGGCGCAGCACTCGCGCACGCCGGTCGTCGCCGGGCACCGATTCGGTCATCACGTCCTCGAGTTCAGCCTCAGGTTGACACTCTTGTTCACGTGAACGCTACCCGTTGCGGCCACGAGCTTCACAATTTGAGCGTCGTTTGCCCCGGACAGATCTCGGTGGCATGTAAAGCGAACGGTCAGCGCGGGAGGGTTGACTGCAGCGCCCTGAATCCACCGTCGACATAGTGGACGTTGGTGTACCCCATGGCGGCGATCTGCTGGGCGATGCGGGCAGCTTGGGAATTGACCGAGACCACATCGATTTCGGTGTCCAGCCCTCGGATGGCAGGTATTCGCTTGTCGGAGTCGGGACTGAATGCGGTGGTGAGCTCGCTCGGCTCGACCACCACAGCTCCGGGCAGACTGCCCTGGTGCCGGACCACCTGAGGCCGCATGTCGACTACAACTGCTTCGCCGCGATCACGATGCTCGGCCGCTTCTTGTGCCGAGATCGGATCAGCCATCGCTACTGGACTCATCACCGTTTCCTAATGCTTTCTGCTTCTCGTCCCTCTGGTACGTCGCCGCCCGCAACGCAGGCGTTACGAGAGGGTGGCCGGGAATTGAACACGATTCCCGTAGAGGTCATGCCGATGCCGGATATTACTGGCCGTCGACGTGATGTTCCAGTCGAGATTTGCGCAGCTCACAGGTCATGGTGTAGGCCCGTGAGACAAGCAGGTCAGGCGCGTGATCAGCGAGTATCAGGGCCGAGCGCGGCCGGCGACCTTCTGCGATCCGCGACGGTCACGGCTGAACGACTTCCCACTGCCGCCACGCGAGGAGGACGAGGAAGAACGTTGCTGACGTGGTGCGCCGTCGTCTTTTTGATGCCGATGGGCACCCCGCTGATCCGCGTGCCGCGAAGCCGTGTCAGCGTCTCGCGATCCAGGTTGCGGGGCAGTTCGACGAGCGAGTGGTCGTTGCGGATGCTGATGTGACCGAAGTCGCCGCGGGACAAGCCGCCCTCGTTGGCGATGGCGCCCACGATCGCTCCCGGGGTCACATTGTTCTGGCGGCCGACTGCGAGCCGATACGTCGCGAATTCCACGTCACCGCCGCGACCGGAGCGCTCTGAACGTTCCTTGCGGTCACGTTCCTTGCGCTCGCCGGCGGGGGGATCCGGCGACATCAGGAACCCGCCGTCCCGCGTCTCGAGAGCCAGCGCCGCAGCGATGTCGGCCATCGTCACGTCGTTCTCGCGGGCGTAGTCCTCGATCAGCTTGCGGAAGAGGTCGAGGTTGTCCGAACTCAGATTCTGGGTGATCGATTCGGCGAACTTGGTGACCCGCTGTGCGTTGACATCGTCGACGCTGGGCAACCCGATCTCGTCGAGTGGCTGACGGGTGGCCTTCTCGATGGCCCGGAGCAGATGCCGCTCACGGGGTGAGACGAACAACAGTGCAGTGCCCGATCGACCCGCCCGGCCGGTGCGCCCGATCCGGTGCACGTACGCCTCGGTGTCGTGCGGGATGTCGTAGTTCAGGACGTGCGAGATCCGGTCGACGTC
Source organism: Williamsia sp. DF01-3 (assembly GCF_023051145.1). Lineage (NCBI taxonomy): Bacteria > Bacillati > Actinomycetota > Actinomycetes > Mycobacteriales > Nocardiaceae > Williamsia > Williamsia sp. DF01-3. The sequence continues at coordinate 2,625,290 of NZ_JALKFS010000005.1, read as the reverse complement.
GAGACCGCGCGCAGCCACGTCGGTGGCCACGAGGATGTCGACCTGCCCGTTCTTCAGCTGCGCGATGGTGCGCTCACGCTGCGCCTGGGCGATGTCGCCGTTGATGGCAGCTGCCGAGAACCCACGCGACCGCAGCCGCTCGGCCAGGTCCTCGGTGGCTTGCTTGGTGCGTACGAACACGATCATCGCGTCGAACTGCTCGACTTCGAGGACACGGGTCAGCGCGTCCAATTTGCGCTGGTGAGAGACCTGGAGATACCGCTGCGTGATGTTCGACGCGGTCCCGGTCTTGGCCTTCATCGTGACCTCGACCGGGTTCTTGAGGTACTTCTGCGACAGCCGGCCGATCGTCTTGGGCATGGTGGCCGAGAACAACGCCACTTGCTTGGACTCCGGCGTATCGCGCAGGATGCGCTCGACGTCTTCGGCGAAACCCATGTTCAGCATCTCATCGGCCTCATCGAGGACGAGGTAGTCCAACTCGGAGATGTCGAGGGTGCCCTTGTCGAGGTGGTCGATGACACGGCCAGGCGTTCCGACGATGATCTGCGCGCCACGGCGAAGTCCCGACAGCTGCACGGTGTAGCTCTGACCGCCGTAGATCGGGAGCACCTTCACACCTGGCAGATGTGCGGAGTAGCGGCCGAACGCCTCGGCCACCTGCAGCGCGAGTTCACGCGTCGGAGCCAGGATGAGTGCCTTCGGCTTACGCGCCGAGGAGTCGATGCCCGAGAGGATCGGGACGGCGAATGCGGCGGTCTTGCCGGTGCCGGTCTGCGCCAGACCGACCACGTCGCGACCTTCGAGCAGAGGCGGGATGGTTGCCGCCTGGATCGGAGAGGGGGTCTCGTAGCCCACGTCCGTGAGTGCCTGCAACACTCGGGGATCCATCCCGAGGTCGGCGAACGTTACGGTGTCTTCGCTTAAAAGGGCCGCGTCACGCACAGGGGGCCCATCAATACTGTCTGTCATTACTACCTACTGTAGCCGTGAACAGCTCAAATCCGTTATTCGCAGGACAAAACCCGGCCACGGGGGAATCGCTGTCAGGGTGCCCTACTGACGAGTAGGTTCGAAAGGTAACCTAACCCACAGTTGACGGGTTCCGAGTGCCTCGGTTACCCGCCTCTCCGACACTCCCCTGCCGCAGGAGGCCCTTGTGCAAGAAGTTTCAGTGCCGTCCGACTTCGTCGTTCCGGAAAAGGCGTCCATCGTTGACTCGATGTTGCGGCACCGCGACGAGTCACCGACCAAGGGGCTGTTCAAGCGTCGTGGTGACGACGGCTCCTGGACTCCGATCACCACAAAGGAGTTCGCCGACCTGGTGGACAAGGTCGCCAAGGGTCTGATCGCGTCCGGCATCAAGCACGGCGACCGGGTCTCGATCTGCTCGGCCACCCGCTACGAGTGGACAGTCCTCGACTACGCCGTGTGGCGTGCCGGGGGAACCACGGTCGCCATCTACGAGACCTCCGCCCCGTCGCAGGTGCAGTACATCGTCGAGAACTCCGAGACCTCCTTGCTGTTGGTCGAAACGCCCACCCAGAAGCAGCAACACAGCTCGGTACTCGCCGACAGTGCCGACCTCAAAGAGATCCTGGTGATCGACGAAGGCGCCATCGACGAACTCGTTCGCCGTGGCGAATCCGTTGACGATTCCGAACTCGATCAGCGTCTCGCCAACACCCTGTCGAGCGACATCGCCACTCTGGTCTACACATCCGGAACCACGGGCAAGCCCAAGGGCGTCGCACTCACCCACGCGAACTTCCTGCACGAATGCCACGGCGTGCGTGTCACGCTCGGCGACCTGATGTCCGAAGGCAGTTCGACCCTGCTGTTCCTGCCGCTCGCGCACGTGTTCGCCCGGATCATCTCGGTCGCCTCGATCGTGCACCTCGTTCAGCTCGGCCACACCACCGTGGGGCCGACGCTCCTCGATGATCTCGCGGCCTTCAAGCCCAGCTACCTCCTGTCGGTCCCCCGCGTGTTCGAAAAGGTGTACAACAGCGCCAAGCAGAAGGCCGAGGACGGCGGCAAGGGCAAGATCTTCGGGGCTGCCACCGACACCGCCATCGAGTACTCGAAGGCACTGGAGAACGGCGGAGCCGGGCTGGTCCTCAAGGCCAAGCACAAGGTCTTCGATGTGCTCGTCTATTCCAAGCTCCGCGCGGCGCTCGGTGGCGAGTGCACAAGCGCAGTGTCCGGCGGGGCCGCACTCGGCGCCCGACTCGGTCACTTCTTCCGTGGCATCGGGATCCCCATCTACGAGGGCTACGGCCTGAGTGAGACCACCGCCGCCGTCACGGTCAATGCCGAAGGCGCACAACGCATCGGAACAGTCGGCCGTCCGGTGTACGGACAATCGGTCGCCATCGCCGACGACGGCGAGGTGCTGTTGAAGGGCCCCGTGGTCTTCGGCGGGTACTGGAAGAACGAGCAGGCCACGGCCGAGGCCATCAAGGCTGGCTGGTTCCACACCGGTGACATCGGGACGCTTGATGACGGCTACCTGTCGATCACCGGTCGCAAGAAGGAACTCATCGTCACTGCCGGCGGCAAGAACGTCTCCCCGCGCAGATGGAGGACGCGATCCGTGCGCATCCGCTGGTCAGTCAGGCTCTCGTTGTCGGTGACAACAAGCCCTTCATCGCCGCTCTGGTCACCCTCGACCCTGAAGCATTGCCCGGCTGGCTCGAGCGCAACAACCTCCCCGCCGACACCGCGGTCGCGGATCTCGTCGACAACAAGACGTTGATCGCAGACATCGATGTGGCCATCAAGACCGCAAACGATCAGGTGTCAAAGGCCGAGGCCATCAAGAAGTTCCGGATCATCGAGAACGACTTCACCATCGAGACGGGCGAGTTGACGCCCACCCTCAAGCTCAAGCGCAACGTCATCCATGACTCCCACGCCGACGAGATCGAGGGCCTCTACACCAAGTAACGGCAGAGACCACGCGAGCGGTTGGCACCCAAGGGTGCCAACCGCTCGTCTGTGTTTTGTGGAGTTTTCGGGCTGCTGTGACAGCCGGGGATCACGTCTCGACAGCTACTTCAGGATGAGCACCAGTACGACAACCGCCAAGATCGCGGCGAGGATGAGCCACTCCCACTTGTCTCCGCCGTTGTTGTCGCCACTGTTCTTCCGTTCGGGCTCAGGTCTGTTGAGTGCACGGAATCCACTCGTCCATGGCGGCGGGGGCGGAAACGGACTCACAACAAACACCTTTCGAAGACTGCACTTTTTGGTCTGTGTGGCAAACGATCCGTGCCGGCGGTTTCGTTCCCGGTGGCGATCGACGTCACACCACAGCCTTGGCCGACGCCTGGTACTCAATCCGCGGTAGTCACGACCTGGCCGAAAGATGTTGTCGCGGTGGGGCACATCAGTGGAGCTGCCCGCGTGAGTCCAGCGGCGTAGTGTCGTTGTCTGCGAGAGACAACGCGGACCCGACTGCAGATGCCACGGCAGTCAGGCCGTCGCGCGAAGTCGCCCAACTCTCGTCGTACGGTTGGCGGCTCAGCAGCGCGACCACGAATCTGCGCTCCGGGCCGACGAGCCCGGCGCTGTGGAGGTAGGCCGTTTGCTCGAAACAACACATCCAGCCCTGCTTGACGACAGGCGCATTCACCGCGCCGGGAGCGAGCAGACCGAAGTCTTGAGAGAAGCCGTCGGCCGCCACCGCCGGCGCCGATGCCAGCGCGCCCAGGATCAATTGACGGTCCGGCTCCGGCATTTTCGACACATGCTCGTAGATCCGAACGACATCGGCCGCCGACGTCACCATCTCGCCCCAGTACGAAGCATCCTGCGGTGGTTGGGTTTGGGTGAGTCCGAGCCGTTCGCTCACCCTCGACACCGCGCCTTGCCCGTCCAACCGTGTCCACAGTTCGTTCATCGCCACGTCATCGCTGAGACCGAGTGCGCGCTCGATCAGAGCGACATCCGAGTCGGTCACGGGCAATTGTTCAGCACGTCGACGTTCGACGATGTCGACCACCACAACCAACTTCGTGAGCGACGCCGCATACATCGGCGTGGCACTGGCCGAACCCGACGACTCCCCGGTGCCGGTGTCCAGTACCGCCATTCCCAAGTCGAGCCCCGGCCGGGCCATCGCAACGGTTTCGGCAGCCGCCACTGCCCTGCCGACGAAGCCGCCGACCACACTGCGGCGGTCAACAGATCCAGCCGGCGTATGACCGTCCACGTCCCGTGCGCTGCCCACACCACACACAAACGCACCGACAGATGCCGTCAGAACCAGTTGAACAGCGATCATCGCGACCGCGACGACTATGCGAACGGGCCGCGTGGAGGTCAGAGACGACGGACGCGCAGACATACTGAAGTCCAGAGTCCTCGGGTTCGGCCGTGCCCGCCACCCGCGACCACTGGGCTCACGTATCACGTTCGCCGGCAACCCCTTCCGCCGGCCGAAGCGCCCAACCAGGAACCCAATGGGTCACCTTCTCCTCTCTCCCCTTGGCCGGGATGGTGTAGGTGACCTTGCCGAACCATTCGCCCCATTCGGTCATGCCCCACTCGGTGAGCACTCCCATCGTCTTCTTCCGGAATTGGAGCCCGTCAGGGTGATAGGACCCCGAGTGGTGGGGTTGATAGGCGTACAGCGTGATCAGGTCAACCGTCACCGCCATGTGCCCGACCCTCACAAAGGCCGGACGGCGCGGTTGCCCGCTGTCTCCTCCGATTCCGGCCGTTTTCATGGTTCGACCATACGTTCGAATCGGTGCTAGTCTCAAGCCCGGCGGGGCGGTCACCTGTGGACGTGGATTTCGGACATGGAGGAGCCGCCCTGTCTATCGGCAACGCGTACGCCGCGGGCGAAACCATAGCGGATCTGCGTTCAGTCACGACGGCGCCGACGTTTGCGTACGAACTCCGGACAGCCGGCGCAAAGATCTGTGGTGCGCGAGGGGGGACTTGAACCCCCACGTCCGTAGACACTGGAACCTAAATCCAGCGCGTCTGCCAATTCCGCCACTCGCGCGTGCAGAGGACAGCGTACCGGCTGACCAGCGCGTTGCAGTACTTAGGTACCGTCAAGATATGGCTCCCATCAAGCACCGGCATCGACCAGCACTCATCGTGCTGGTGATCGTCGCCGCGCTGGCATGTCTCGCGCTGGCGTGGTGGCAGTGGGATCGCTTCGAATCGAGCTCGGGTACTGGCCAGAACCTGGGGTACGCACTCCAGTGGCCGGCCTTCGCCATATTCGTGGTCTACGCGTACCGCCGATTTGTGGTGCTCGAATCGGATCCCGTCGAAGTCCTGAAGCTGCAATCGAACAAGGGCATGACGGAGATTCCAGACGGAGTCCTACCACCTCGGCCCGCACCGGCCAGTCCCCCAGCGGACGGCAGCCCTGAAAGCGATCAGCTGGCCGAATACAACCAGATACTCGCCGAACTCGCGGGCAACGACCCGCGCCAGACCGACCCCGACCCGCACACGAACAACACACAACGGAGCAATCAGTGACCGAGTCCCCGGCCGAACAGACCGCGCCCGCAACCACGGCGACGCCGAGCAAGATCAAGGGCGCGTTGCTTCGGTACCGGGTGATGGCGTGGGTCACCGGACTCTGGTTGCTGCTTCTCGTGGCCGAACTGGTCCTCAAATACGGCTTCGACGTCGACGCACTCGACTTCGTGCCGATCGTTCACGGTTGGGTGTACTTCGTGTACCTCATCATGGCTATCGACCTCGGCATCAAAGTTCGCTGGCCTCTGGGCAAGGCTGTCTACACCCTGATCGCCGGCACCATCCCGTTCCTGTCGTTCTGGGTGGAACACAAGCGCACACAAGAGATCAAAGCTCAGTTCGGGGTCTGAGCGCCAGGAAGGGCCTACAGCTACGTACGGGCCAGTTCCTCTAGAGCCGGCACCAACTGCTCCAGTGCACGACCGCGGTGACTGAGCGAATCCTTCTCGGGCGCTGACAGCTCTGCCGCTGTCCGCCCGTCCGCCGCCTCGTCATCAGGTACAAAAACGGGGTCGTACCCGAAACCGTTGTCGCCCAACGGGGCGTCGATGATGCGACCACGCCATTCGCCGCGGACAACCACCTCCCCGGTAGCCATCACCAGTGCGCACGCGGAGACAAAGGCCCCGCCTCGGCGCTCGGCAGGTACGTCGCGCATCTGGCCGAGCAGCAGCGAGGTGTTCGCCTCGTCGTCGCCGTGGCGCCCCGCCCACCGGGCTGACAACACGCCGGGCATACCACGCAGGGCATCCACCTCGATGCCCGAATCGTCTGCGATGCAGGCCAATCCGGTGGCGGCAAACCCGTCCCGAGCCTTGGCGAGGGCATTCTCCTCGAACGTGGCGCCGGTCTCGGGTGCCTCGTCGTACTCAGGCACCTCGTCCAGACCGACGACCTCCAGACCGCTGATGCCCGCACGCTCGAGGAATCGTCGGAGTTCGGCGAGCTTCTTGCTGTTACGGCTGGCGACCAGTAGGCGCTGAGCCATCAGCTACCGAAAGCCTTGCGCTTGCCGGACACCTCGGGTTCGGGCAACGTGCCGGGATACGGCAGGGCCAGAGCCTCACGCTGGACCTCGAAAATCTTCTCGGTACCGAGCATCGCCATGTCGAGAAGGCGGTCGAGGGTCGACCGTGGGAAAGTCGCACCTTCGCCTGTGCCCTGGATCTCGACGAGGGTGCCGGTGTCGGTGGCGACCACGTTCATGTCCACCTCGGCGCGCGAATCCTCTTCGTACGGAAGGTCGATCCGCACCCGACCATCCACCACGCCGACACTCACCGCGGCGATCGCGCACGAGATCGGTTGGGGATCGGCCAGCTTGCCCGCGGCGTTGAGATAGGTGACCGCGTCGCAGAGCGCAACGTACGCGCCTGTGATCGCTGCGGTGCGGGTGCCACCGTCGGCCTGGAGCACATCACAGTCGAGGGCAATGGTGTTCTCCCCCAACGCCGCCAGGTCGATACATGCACGCAGCGACCGGCCGATCAGGCGACTGATCTCCTGGGTGCGTCCGCCGACCTTGCCCTTGACCGACTCGCGGTCGGACCGATCGTGGGTGGCAGCGGGCAACATCGCGTACTCCGCGGTCAGCCAGCCCAGTCCCGAGCCACGCCGCCACCGCGGAACGCCCTCGGTGACGCTGGCCGTACACATCACCCGGGTCTGTCCGAATTCCACCAACACAGATCCGGCGGGGTGGTTGGTGAATCCGCGGGTGATGGTGACCTTCCGCAGTTCGTCGTCTACTCGGCCATCAGCGCGTCTACTCACACCGACACCCTATCGACACCACCTGGCACCGTGGGCGGGTGCCCGATATCTCGTCCGAGCATCCCGGCAGTTCGTCAGCCGATATCGATCTGCTCGTCACGACGCACAACGCGGATCGGGCCGTCGTACACCTCGCGGGCCTCGGCAAGCATGTCGTCGGGCCAGGTCCACGGCGGAAGATGGGTCAGGGCAAGGCTCTTGACGCCGGCCTTGGCCGCGGCCTCGCCTGCCTCCCTGCCGGACAAATGCAGGTTCGGCGGCCTGTTCTCCGGATCGTGGGTCCACGACGCCTCACAGAGGAACACATCGGCGCCCCGGGCCAGTTCGATGAGCTCATCGCACACGCCGGTGTCGCCGCTGTAGGCCAGCACCTCGCCCCCTGGGCCGGTGATCCGAAGTCCGAACGTCGAAGGTGGATGGTTCACCTTCCGGGCCAAGATCTTCATCCCGCCCAGTTCGATCTCCTCTTGGTCGGTCCACGTGGACACGTCGAACGTGTCGCTGATGTCGTCGATCTTCCCCGGGTACTCCGATGATGCAGCGCCGATTCGGGCCGCTGTTCCGGGAGGCCCGATGAGTGTTCCCCTGCCGATGGCGGGAATCGGGTTGTAGCGGCGCCACACCAGCAGACCGGGCAGATCAAGGCAATGGTCGGCGTGCAGATGGCTCAGCATCACCGCGACCTCGTTGGGGTCGGCATGCTGCTGCAAGGAACCCAGGACGCCGGGGCCGAAGTCCATCACCACCGGTTGGCCACCAGGAACCGTCAGCAAATATCCGGACGCCGGCGAATCCGGGCCCGCCAAACTGCCCGAACAACCCAGCACGGTCAAACGCATGCAGCCATGCTGCCACGCCGGCTCACCTTGCCGTCGGCGGACGGCCGATCAGGCGTGTTGAACTGCGCCGATGGCCGGGCCGAGGAAACGTGTGGCCAGCCGGGCGAACATCTCGGGATCACCGGTGGCCTGAAAAACGCGGTCGGCGGGCACGTCGGAGGGCGGCCGCAAGAGGTCGGTGGATGTCAGCACCCGCAACACATCTTTGGCGGTTTCTTCCGCGCTCGAGACCAAGGTGACCTCGTCACCCACGGCCAGCTGAATGACACCCGACAGCATCGGATAGTGCGTGCAGCCGAGCACCACCGTGTCGACGCCCGCCTGTGCCAGCGGTTCAAGGTATCCCTGGGCGAGGCCGAGAACCTGCCGGCCGCTGGTGATCCCCCGTTCGACGAAATCGACGAACCGTGGGCAGGGCACCGAGGTGATCACCGCGTTCTGGGCAGCGGCGAAGGAGTCCTCATAGGCACGAGAGGCGATGGTGGCCTCGGTACCGATGACACCGATGCGGCCCGATCGCGTTGCCGCCACCGCACGGCGAACGGCGGGCAGCACAACCTCGATGACGGGCACGGGGTAACGCTCGCGAGCATCACGCAGGCAGGCGGCCGATGCGGTGTTGCAGGCGATGACAAGAGCCTTGACACCGCGATCGACCAACTCGTCACCGATGGCGAGTGCATGCGCTCGGATCTGGGGAATGGTCAACGGCCCGTAGGGCCCGTTGGCGGTGTCGCCGATGTAGATGATGTTCTCGGACGGCAGCTGGTCGATCACCGCACGCGCCACGGTCAGACCGCCCACCCCCGAATCGAAGATGCCGATCGGCGCGTCCACATCCGTGCTCACAGGGCTGTGCCCCGATTGTTCCCGAACCCGTTGGCGCCCAGGCCGTTGGTGCCGTAGGGAGTCGGCGCGGTGGCGTGATCGCGTTTACGGTCCTTGCCGGAGAGATACCACGCGGCCAGCACTCCGCCGATCGCCCCGAAGAGGTGGCCCTGCCAGGAGACGCGGCCGTCGGTGGGGACCACACCCCACAGCACACCGCCGTAGACGAAGAACACCACCACGCCCAGCAAGATCTGCCAGATGTCGCGGTTGAACAATCCGCGAACCAGTATGTAGGTGAGCCAGCCGAAGATGATGCCCGAGGCACCGACCGTGACCACATACGACGGCGAGAAGAGCCAGACGCCGAGACCGGACACAACCCACACGATGAGTGTGGTGACGATGAACCGCTTGGCCATCAGAACCAGGAAGCCGAGCACCATCCCGGGAATCGTGTTGGCCAGCAGGTGTTCCCACCCATCGTGCAGGAACGGCGAGAACACGATGCCCGAGAGACCGTCCGTCTCACGCGACTCGATACCCGCGCTGTCCAGGTCATGATCGCTCACCGCGTCGATCGCCTCGACGACGTACAGCAGGGCGGTCAACGCGACGATGACAACCGCGGACCGCAGCCACAACGGCCAGGAGGTTCGCTTGGCCTCGGCGGACCCGGCCGGCGTGAGTCCGCCACCGGCACCGCCATATGGGCCGAGTGATCCGGTCATGTGTCTCCGATCGATGTCCGCTGATCAGGCCCAGAGATGGCCTTCGAGCCCTTCACCTGCTTCGTCGAGGCTACCTTCGTACACCCCCGTCGACAGATACTTCCACCCGGCATCACACACGACGAAGGCGATGTCTGCGCGTTCACCGGCCTTGTCGGCCTTGCGCGCAACGCCGAGGGCAGCGTGCAGAATGGCCCCGGTCGAGATGCCGGCAAAGATTCCTTCGGTCTCGATCAGCTCCCGGACGCGGCGAACGGCGTTGTGGCTGTCGACCGAGTACCGCATCGACAAGATCGTCTCGTCGTACAACTCGGGCACAAAACCCTCATCGATGTTGCGAAGTCCGTAGACCTCGTCGCCGTAACGCGGTTCGGCAGCCACGATCTGGACTTCCGGACGGGCCTCGCGCAGGTACCGTCCGACACCCATCAGGGTGCCGGTGGTGCCGAGTCCGGCAACAAAATGGGTGATTTCCGGCAAGTCGGCGACGATCTCGGGACCGGTGCCCTCGTAATGCGCGAGCGCATTTGCAGGATTGCCGTATTGGTAGAGCATCACCCAATCGGGGTTGTGCACCGCGAGTTCCTTCGCCATCGCCACGGCCTTGTTCGACCCGCCGGCCGCGGGTGAGGAGATGATCTCCGCCCCGAACATGGTCAGCAGCTGACGTCGTTCGATCGACGTGTTCTCGGGCATCACGCAGATGAGCTTGTAGCCCTTGAGTTTTGCGGCCATCGCGAGCGAGATGCCGGTGTTGCCGCTGGTCGGTTCCAGGATGGTGTCCCCCGGCTTGAGGGCGCCGTCGGTCTCGGCCTGCTCGATCATGCGCAGCGCCGGTCGATCCTTGATCGACCCGGTCGGGTTGCGGTCCTCCAGCTTGGCCCACAGCCGGATCGCCGGCCCGCTGTCATCGGCGTGCCAACGCGGCGACAGCCGTTGCAGCCCGATGAGCGGGGTGCCACCGACAGAGTCGATCAGCGATTCGTAACGGGTCATCGAGGTACGGTCAGCCGCCGGCGACCGCGGGCAGGATGGTGACCTCATCGCCGTCCGCTACGGAGGTGTCCAGACCGCCGGAGAATCGCACGTCCTCGTCGTTGACATACACGTTGACGAAGCGGTGGAGTTTGCCGGACGCGATCAGCCGGTCCTTGAGCCCCTCGTGGCTGGCGTCGAGGTTGTCTATCAACTCACCGAGCGTCGCCCCATTGGACTCGACCCGCTTGTTGCCGTCGGTGTACGTACGCAGGATTGTCGGGATGGAAACGGTTACTGCCATGGCGAACTCCTTCTGTGTGGCCGAGCTGTGGTGTGCGTCGTGGCACACGACTAGTGGTCGTCGATCGTGATCTGTTCTTCGGTGACCGTGCCGTCAACGATCCGGTAACTGCGGATCTCCTCGTTGTCGGCGTCGCGAGTGGAGATCAGCACGTAGTGGGCGTTCGGTTCGGATGCGAACGAGATGTCGGTTCGGCTCGGGTAGGCCTCGGTCGCGGTGTGCGAGTGGTAGATCACCACGGGCTCCTCGTCGGCCCGATCCATCTCGCGCCACACCTTCAGCTGCTCCCCGGAGTCGAAGCGGTAGAACGTCGGGCTGCGCTCGGCGTTTGTCATCGCGATGAACCGCTCGGGCCGGTCCGAACCCTCCGGTCCGGCGATCACTCCGCATGCCTCGTCGGGATGGTCGGCGCGGGCGTGCGCCACCATCTGGTCCACCAGCGATCGACTGATGTTGAGCACTCCCACCTCCGTTGTCACGCACCCGTCACCGAAGTGCAAATGCTGAAGGCAACGTCTGGCGGTAGGACGGTATTCCGGCAACCGGATCAGCCGACAGGACAGCCTTGACGATGGCCCGCTGAACGGCAGTGGCCGCCGCTTCTGCGATCACCGCTACAAGGGCAGCTTGCTGGTTCATCCCCATCGGGATCGTCGGCGCCTCGCCCTCCCCCGGGGTGGGTGTCACCGTGCCGGTGGCCACCGCGAAGAGCGTGTCCCCATCAAGCGGCGAGTGCGCCGGTCGAACGGCTCGTGCCAGACCGTCGTGCGCTGTCATCGCAACCCGTGTGGCCGATGCCGGGTCCAGAACAGCGTCGGTGGCGATCACACCGATCGTGGTGTTCAGTGACGTCGATTTGGTTGTGAGCGAACGCAGTTGAGCAATCTCCTCGACGGCGGGAGGACGCAGCCCGTAGTAGTCGAGGTCAGAGAGACCCGCGCCCCAAGGCACACCGGTGGACGGGTCGATCACTGCACCGACCGGATTTGCCACCACCAGCGCCGCCACCGTGACGCCCGTGGCGGCCCGCTGGTGATGCGGATACTCGCCGATCCGACCCCACCTTTGAGTTCACCGGCCCGCGCCCCGGCTCCTGCGCCCACCGAACCGGATGCCACATCGGTGCTCGCCGCTGCGGCCGCCCGCTCCCCGAACTCGCGATCCGGCCGCGCCGACCAGTCACCGACCGCGAGGTCGAAGATCACCGCGGCGGGAACGATCGGGACCACCGACCCGCGGGTGTCCATGACCAGACCCGTGCCCTGCCCCTCCAGGAAAGTCATCACCCCGTCGGCAGCGGCGAGCCCGTAGGCGCTCCCGCCCGTGAGGACCACGGCGTGGGCTTGCTGCACGGTGTTGGTGGGATCGAGGAGGTCGGTTTCGCGAGTGCCGGGTCCCCCGCCGCGTACGTCGACGGCCGCGACCGCGCCGTCCGGCAGCAGCACGACGGTGGTGCCCGTGGCCCAGCCCGCGCCGGCCTGATCCTCGGTGGCTACGCTGACCTCGTCGTCGACCCGATGGTGGTGTCCGACACGTACGCCGTGCACGTCGACGATCGAATCGGTCGGCCCCGGAATCATCGCTTGTTCCTCACGTCCGGGCCGGCATCGAGATCATTTCCCGATCAGGGCGACGACAAGAAGTTCCTGGACAACCGTCAGCCAGTGATAGACGTCGAGGTGAGCGGACATCGGATCACCCTCAGGCAACTGATCGGGAGTCGACTCGCTGATCCCGATCATCGCGCCGAGGGCGAGTCGCACGTCGTTGATCGCCGCGAGCCACTGGTCCGCCTCGGCCTGAGTGAGCGAGACCGGTCCGCCGCCGTCGGGCAGCGAGTCCAGAACTGCTTGTGCCGCTTGCTTTTTGGCCGAGATGATGTGCGGTTCGTGCAGACTGCGCAGGGCGCCGTTCAGATCGCCGGTGACCGCGTCCACCGCCGTCGATTCGTCTTGGTCGGGTCGATGGAAGTCTGGGAACAGGCGTCCCAGCGTCACGTCTGACGGCGGTTCGGAGTGCCCTGCCTCGATCCCGGTGAGATCAGCGAGTTCGTCGGACGGTGCCGTGGACTGCCGTTCGTCGAGCAACTCGGTCATCGACGTGACCAAAGATGCGATCAAGTCGGATTCGTGTGAGTCCAATTCGGTGGTGATCCGGAGCCGTTCGCCGGAACCACGCCGTTTCCAATTGCGCACGCGGCTCAGCTGTCCCGCTGCATCGTGGCCCACAGACCTGCCGCGTGGAGCTTCTGGACATCCAACTCGACCTTGTCGCGGTCACCGGTGGACACAACCGCCTTGCCCTCGGTGTGCACCTGCATCATCAGTTCCGCCGCCCGTGTCTCGCTGTATCCGAACAGCTTCTGGAACACGTACGTGACGTATCGCATCAGGTTCACCGGGTCGTCCCACACGATGGTCACCCAAGGCCGATCAACTGCCTGGTCACGTTCGGCGACGGCGGTACTCGACGGGGTAGCCTCGTGCTGACCGTCGCCCGCTGCCGACACAGGGCCGAAGTGGTGCGGTGCGGTCATCATCTGTCCGCGCATGGCCCTAGGGTACCGATAGTGACCGCTTCGAACACAGCGCTGCTGACCGATCATTATGAGCTCACCATGGTCGCCGCAGCGCTCGCCGACCAGAGCGCCCATCGGACGTGCACCTTCGAGGTTTTCGCGCGGCGGCTGCCAGATGGGCGTCGATACGGCGTCGTCGCAGGTACCGGCCGTCTGATCGATCAGCTCACCAACTTCACCTTCGGACCCGAACAGCTCGCCGTGGTGGAGAAGTTCCTCGACGACGAGACGCTCTCGTGGCTCGCCGACTATCGGTTCTCCGGCGACATCGACGGATACGCCGAGGGCGAGCTCTACTTCCCCGGCTCGCCCATCCTCACCGTCCGCGGCACGTTCGCCGAAGCCGTCATGCTCGAGACATTGGCGTTGTCCGTGCTCAATCACGACAGCGCCATCGCGTCGGCCGCCGCCCGGATGGTCACCGCGGCCGGGTCACGGCCCATCATCGAGATGGGGTCACGACGTACCCACGAGGAGGCGGCCGTCGCCGCATCGCGAGCCGCGTACCTGGCCGGTCTCTCCGCCACGTCGAACCTCGAGGCCGCCCACCGCCACGGTGTACCGAGCGCCGGCACCAGCGCCCACTCGTTCACCCTGGTGCACACCACCGCGGACGGACCCGACGAGAAGACCGCCTTTGCGGCCCAGATCGCCAAACTCGGTGTCGGCACCACCTTGCTGGTGGACACGTACGACATCACGCAGGGCGTCGCCAACGCGATCGAGGTCGCCGGGCCCCAGCTCGGTGGCGTCCGTATCGATTCCGGTGACCTCGGTGTGCTCGCCCGGAAGGTCCGCAAGCAACTCGACGACCTCGGTGCCAGCGGCACACGCATCGTGGTGTCGGGAGACCTCGACGAATACGCGATCGCTTCGCTACGCGCCGAACCGGTCGACGTCTACGGGGTGGGCACGTCGCTGGTCACCGGATCCGGTGCGCCGACAGCAGGTATGGTCTACAAGCTCGTGGAGGTCGACGGACTCCCGGTCGCAAAACGCGCCAGTCACAAGGAATCTCGTGGCGGCGCCAAGTCCGCTGTCCGTACCGCCAAACAGTCCGGCACCATCGTCGAGGAGGTCATCTACCCGAGCGGTGGCTCTGAACCGACTCTCGACCTGCCCGCCCGCCCCCTTCAGATCCCACTCGTCAGGGGCGGTAAACCGGTGGAAGGCCTACCGTCACTGACCCAATCGCGTGACCACCTCGCCGCAGGCCTGGTCTCGCTTCCGTGGGAAGGTTTGGGACTCTCGCATGGGGATCCCGCCATCCCGACCCGATTCATCGCACCGTGAGGGGAATGATGTGAGCGAACCCATCCGCACCGCCTTGCTCATCGTCGACGTGCAGAACGATTTCTGTGAAGGCGGATCTCTTGCCGTCAAAGGCGGCGGTGCCGTCGCCGCCGCCGTGACCGCTTACATCAGCCGCGACCACGGGTATCACGCGATCGTGGCCACCCGCGACCACCACATCGACCCCGGCGACCACTTCTCCGACAACCCCGACTTCGTCGACAGCTGGCCACCGCACTGTGTCAAGGGGACGCCGGGAGTGGACTTCCACCCCTCGCTTGCCACCGACACACTCGATGCCGTGTTCAGCAAGGGTGAATACAGCGCGGCGTACTCCGGGTTCGAGGGATTCGACGATTCCGGTGCCGGATTGGCGGACTGGTTGAGAGACAAGCAGATCAACGCCGTCGACATCGTAGGACTGACAACCGACCACTGCGTGGTGGCAACCGCGCTCGACGCACAGGCGTCCGGATTCACCACACGGGTGTTGTTGCGCTACACCGCCGGAGTCAGCCCGGACACCACCAAGACAGCCGTTGCCCGGATGACCGAGGCCGGTATCGGCGTGATCACCGGTGTGTCCGCGGCGGACCGTCCCGCATGATCTGGTGGCATGACACAGACCTGAGCCGCCGTGGACGATCACGGTGACGTCCATACCCGAGGTACCCGAACTGCTCGCCTCCGCGGTGCAGGCGCTCGGAGGCGCCAAACGTGATGGTCAGCTCAAAATGGCTTCGGCCGTGGCTCATTCGATCGACACCGGGGAACATCTGGCCGTCCAGGCCGGCACCGGAACCGGTAAGTCTCTCGCCTACCTGGTTCCGTCGCTGCGACATGCCGTGGACACCGGGCACACGGTGGTGGTGTCGACTGCCACCATCGCCTTGCAGCGCCAGCTCGTCGACCGCGATCTCCCGCGCACCGCACAAGCGCTCACCAAGCCCCTCGGTCGCGCACCAGAGTTCGCCATCCTCAAGGGCCGAGGAAACTATCTGTGCCTCAACAAGATCCATGCCGGAACCATCGAGGAACCCGACGGGGAACTCTTCGACGCCTTCACCGCATCTCGGATGGGACGCGAGGTCACCCGGGTCCGCGAATGGTCGTCGGACACCGATACCGGTGACCGCGACGACCTCGAGCCCGGCGTATCGGACCGGGCCTGGCGACAGGTCAGCGTCAGCGCAAGAGAGTGCCTGGGAGCAACCAATTGCTCGTACGGGGCCGACTGCTTTGCCGAGAAGGCCAAGGCGAAGGCAGGCGCGGCCGACCTCGTTGTGACCAATCACGCGCTGCTGGCCATCGACGCGATGAGCCAGGCAACGATCCTGCCCGACCACGACGTGGTGGTGGTCGACGAGGCCCACGAACTCGCCGACCGGATCACAGCTGTGGCCACCGCAGAGATCTCGGGCACCTCCATCGCAGGTGTGGCCCGGCGCTGCGGGAAGTTGATCGACCAGGAGATCGCCGACGACATCGAGGGCAGCGGCGAGTTGATCGAGTCCCTTCTCGAACAACTCGAACCCGGCAGATGGAGCGGGCTCCCCGACGGCGCGCCGCTGGCGCTCGCGTCGTTGCGTGACCGTCTGTGGAAGGCGCACACCGCCATCGGGCCCGCCAAACGAAGTGGCGAGGTGGACGCCGACGCGAGTGCTGCCCGCTCGGCTGCGCTCACCTCTCTGGAAGAGATGCACGACACCGCCGTGCGGATTCTGGCCGCGTTCGACGATCCCGACGAATCGCGCCGCCTGGACGTCGTCTGGGTCGGGGAAGACCTGGTGCGAGGTGAACGCAAACGGGTACTCAGGGTGGCCCCACTGTCGGTCGGCGGGCTGCTGCGTGCCTCACTGTTCGCCAAGGCGACAGTGATCCTGACATCGGCCACACTGACCGTCGGCGGTTCATTTGACGGCTTGGCGGCCGGCTGGGGATTGCCGCCACACCGCAGCGGCGATGCCGGATCCGACGTCGACTCCGAGGCAACCAAATCTGCCCAGAGCATCACCGCAATCGGCAAGCCGCCGCCGTCCGACGAGAAGAAGATGCGGTGGAACGGGCTCGACGTCGGCTCCCCCTTCGACCATCAGAAGGCCGCAATTCTGTATGTCGCAAAACATCTGCCCGCACCGGGCCGCGACGGCATCTCCGCCCGCACGCTCGACGAGATGGTGGAATTGATCACCGCCGCAGGCGGCCGCACGCTCGGGCTGTTCTCTTCGATGCGCGCCGCCAAAGAGGCGGCCGAGGCCGTCCGCACCCGGATCGAGCTCCCGGTCCTCTGCCAGGGCGACGGCGCGACGGGGGCGCTGGTGAAAGAGTTCGCCGCCGACGAGAAGACCTGTCTGTTCGGCACTCTCTCGTTGTGGCAGGGAGTGGACGTCCCGGGCCCGTCACTCAACCTCGTCCTCATCGACCGGATCCCCTTCCCACGACCGGACGATCCCCTGCTGATGGCGCGTCAGCGTGCGGTCGCGGCCCGAGGAGGCAACGGCTTCATGGCCATCGCTGCCACCCACGCGGCGCTGCTGATGGCTCAGGGTACGGGCCGTCTACTCCGGTCGACGTCCGACCGAGGAGTGGTGGCAGTGCTCGACTCACGTTTGGCGACGGCACGCTATGGAAACTACCTACTCGCGTCGTTACCACCTTTCTGGCGGACCACCGATGCCCAGCTGGTACGGGGTGCACTGACCCGATTGCAGGGCGCCGGCGCCGGGTGAGGGTGTCCGAGCCCGAGCCGATCGGGCCCGGGTCGCCTACGGTGGTGGTGCACGCGACGACATGACGGCGTTGGGCGACAACACTCTCGAAAGGTGGCGGACTCATTGATAGGGCGCATCGGGATCGATGACATTGCCCCGGTAGTCTCTTCCGGACAGTTTGCCGCGAAAGCGGTTGTCGGAGAGACTTTTCCAGTCACCGCAACAGTCTGGCGCGAAGGCCATGACGCGGTGGCGGCCACTCTGCACGTGGAAGGTCCCGCCCGCGGCGGCACCGTCGACGTCCGGATGGTCCCGGCAGCAGAACCAGATACCTTCAACGCCGTCTTCAGTCCGACCAGCATCGGATATTGGACGTACCGCATCGACGCATGGAGTGATCCGTTCACCACCTGGCGCGACGCGATGGACAAGAAGCTCGCCGCCGGTCAGGGAAGTGCGGAGCTCGCCAATGACATCGAGCGCGGGGCCCGCCTCCTGGACCGGGCCCTCGACCTCGTCCCCCGAGTGATCGCGACGTCGTCGCGGGCGCATCGGCATCCTTGCGTGATGCCAATGCCGCTCTGCCCGATCGTGTCGGCCCGGCGCTCTCGGCCGAGATAGCTCAATTGCTCACCGATCACCCTGTTCGCGAACTGATCACCAAGAGCCGCACCTACCGGGTCTGGGTGGACCGCACCAGGGCACTGTTCGGATCCTGGTACGAGTTGTTCCCTCGTTCCACCGGCGGATGGGACAACGAGGGCCATCCGGTTCACGGCACGTTCCTGACCGCGGCCGAGGACCTCCCCCGCATCGCCGACATGGGGTTCGACGTGGTCTACCTGCCCCCGATCCACCCGATCGGAGAGGTGAATCGCAAGGGACCGAACAACTCCGTCACCGCTGGACCAGAGGATGTCGGTTCCCCGTGGGCCATCGGATCGGCAGACGGTGGCCACGACGCCATCCATCCCCGCCTCGGGTCTCTCGACGACTTCCACTACTTCCGCCACCGCGCCGAGGAACTCGGCATGGAGGTGGCGCTTGACCTGCGTTGCAATGCGCTCCGGACCATCCGTGGACCACCGAACACCCCGACTGGTTCACGATCGAACCCGACGGCAGCATCCGGTACGCCGAGAACCCGCCCAAGAAGTACCAGGACATCTACCCCCTGAACTTCGACGACGACCGCAACGGGATATTCAGAGGCGTCCTCAAGGTGGTGTTGCACTGGGTTGCGCAGGGCGTCAAGATCTTCCGGGTCGACAACCCTCACACCAAGCCACCAGACTTCTGGGAGTGGCTGATCATCGAGGTGAAGAAGCGCGACCCCGACGTGCTGTTCCTGGCCGAGGCATTCACCCGGCCCGCCCGTCTCTACGGCCTGGCGAAACTCGGGTTCACGCAGTCCTACACCTACTTCACGTGGCGGACCGCCAAATGGGAGTTGACCGAGTTCGGCAACGAACTGGCCGAGAACGCCGACATCGCCCGCCCCAACCTCTTTGTCAACACGCCCGACATCCTGCACGAAAGTCTGCAGCACGGCGGCCCCGGGATGTTCGCGTTACGTGCCGCGCTGGCGGCAACGCTGTCGCCGACGTGGGGCGTGTACAGCGGCTACGAGTTGTATGAGGGCCAGGCGGTACGCGAGGGCAGCGAGGAATACCTGGATTCGGAGAAATATCAGCTCCGGCCACGGGATTACAAAGGTGCTGCGAGCCGGGGCGAGTCGTTGGAGAACTGGCTTCGCTCGCTCAATGAGATCCGCCGGCGGCATCCGGCGCTCCAACAGCTGCGATACCTCAAGTTCCACCACGTGGACAACGACGCACTGATCGCATATTCGAAGTTCGATCCGAAAACCGGGGATACGGTGGTTGTCGTGGTGAACATCAATCCTTATGGAGCAGAAGAATCCACCCTGTGGCTGGACATGCCCTCACTCGGCTATGACTGGCAGGACCGCTTCAGCGGAGTCGACGAGGTGACCGGCGAGAACTTCCACTGGGGTCAGGCCAACTATGTTCGGCTCGAACCCTGGCGTCAGGTGGCCCACGTGGTCGCGTTGCCCCCCATGCCCGAAGAGGCCCGCGCGGCCCTGTCGTTCCGGACTTCGTCATGAGCGCCGCCGCCTCCGAGGCCCCCGACGCAACTGTGACCGACGGCGATCTGCATCGACTCCTGTCAGGTACGCATCACAACCCGCACGACCTACTGGGCGCACATCCGGCCGGTGACCACACCATCCTGCGCACGCTCAAACCCGATGCCGTGTCGGTGAGCGCCGTGATCGGTGGCGTCGATTACCCACTGACACACCAGGAATCGGGATTGTTCGTCGCGGCCGTGCCGCTGACCGACCTGATCGACTACCGATACCGGGTGAGCTATCCCGCCGACGAATCGGGTGTGGCGGACCGGGAGTTCGTGGTGGCCGATGGATACCGATTCCTGCCGAGTCTCGGTGAGCTCGACATCCATCTCTTCACCGAAGGCCGCCACGAGCGGCTCTGGGAGATCCTCGGACCGCAATCACGTGTGTACTCGACACCTGACGGCGAGGTGACCGGGACGAGTTTTGCCGTATGGGCACCCAATGCCCAGGGCGTCACCGTGATCGGGAGCTTCGACGGCTGGCGTGGCCACACCGCGCCGATGCGGTCCCTCGGGTCCAGCGGCGTGTGGGAGGTGTTCATCCCCGACATCGGACCGGGCACCACCTACAAGTACCGGATCACCGGCAATGACGGGGTGGTGCGCGAGAAGGCCGACCCCATGGCCCGCGCCACCGAGATCCCGCCCAAGACCGCATCTGTCATCCCCGAGACGTCGTTCGAATGGACGGACGACACATGGGTTGCCCAACGTGAAGAGTCCGACGCCACCATCGAACCGATGAGCGTCTACGAGGTCCATCTGGGCTCGTGGAGACAAGGCCTCACCTACCGTGAGCTGGCCGAACAACTCGGTGACTACGTCGTCGAACTCGGCTTCACACACGTCGAGTTGCTGCCCGTGTCGGAGCACCCGTTCGGCGGTTCATGGGGTTACCAGGTCACCTCGTACTACGCTCCCACGTCACGTTTCGGAAGTCCTGACGATTTCCGGTTCTTCGTCGACCACCTGCATTCGCTCGGGATCGGCGTGATCGTGGACTGGGTGCCCGCCCACTTCCCGAAGGACGCCTGGGCGTTGGCCCGCTTCGACGGGACCGCGCTCTACGAGCACGGCGACCCTCAGCGAGGCGAGCAGCTCGACTGGGGCACGTACGTGTTCGACTTCGGACGCAACGAGGTCCGTAACTTCCTGGTCGCGAACGCCCTCTACTGGTTCGACCAGTTCCACATCGACGGCCTACGGGTAGACGCCGTCGCATCGATGTTGTACCTCGACTACTCCAGGCCCGAGGGAGGCTGGACGCCGAACATCCACGGCGGCCGCGAGAACCTCGAGGCCGTGCAGTTCATCCAGGAGATGAATGCGACCGTCCACAAGCATCACCCCGGGGTGGTCACGGTCGCCGAGGAGTCCACGTCGTGGCCGGGCGTCACCCGCACCACCAACCTCGGGGGCCTCGGCTTCTCGATGAAGTGGAACATGGGATGGATGCACGACACGCTCGGGTTCCTCGGGCGTGACCAGATCCATCGCAGCTTCCATCACCACGAGATCACCTTCTCGCTGATGTACGCGTGGAGCGAGAACTTCGTGTTGCCGATCAGCCACGATGAGGTGGTGCACGGCAAAGGCACGCTGTGGTCGCGGATGCCGGGAGATTCCAGGACCAAGGCGGCAGGGGTCCGCGCGCTGCTCGCGTACATGTGGGCCCACCCGGGCAAGCAACTGTTGTTCATGGGTCAGGAGTTCGCACAGACCCCTGAGTGGTCGGAGGAGCGCAGCCTGGCCTGGGAGCAACTCGAAGGCTGGGAAGGTGAGCTGCACAGCGGAGTCCAGTCGCTGGTCTCCGACCTGAACAGCGTCTACAAACGTCACCCTGCTCTCTACAGCCAGGACATCACCCCGAATGGCTACTCCTGGATCGACGCCAACGACACCGCGGGCAACATCATCAGTTTCCTGAGGTGGGGATCCGACGGCTCGGTGATGGCCTGCGTGTTCAACTTCTCCGGCACCACTCGCACCGACTACCGGGTGGGACTACCGCTGACGGGTTCGTGGGACGAAGTGCTGAACACCGATGCGCCGTCCTACGCCGGCAGCGGAGAAGGCAACCTGGGGCAGGTCATCGCCGAGGAAGAATCGTGGCATGGTCGCCCGGCCTGCGCTCGCCTGACGCTTCCGGCGAACGGTGCCATCTGGCTCACTCCGGCAGCCACCACCGACTAGCACGGATCGGCGCGGCTAGAGTTTGGTCGTGGCCCATAGCTCCCGGCGAACGCCGGTTCTGATCGGTGCGCTGGTGGGGGCCTGTCTGATGCTCGTCTCGGCGTGCGCGACGCGCGAGGAGCGTCAGGTGGTCACCGGTGAAGCGGTGTCGGCGTACGCCGACCCATTCACAGTCGCCGGCCTTCCCGTCACAGATGGCGCCAACGGACTCCGTGATGACGCGGCGGACACCGCTCTGGACATCCGTGGGGGCGACGACGGTGAGATCGACGACCTGATGGGTGCCGCGCTGGCGGACCTGGAGACGTATTGGAAGCAGGCATTCGAGCCTGCCTTCAAAACGAGTTTCAAAACCGGTCTGTCCTTCGTCTCATGGGATGCCGAGTCTCCCCAGAGCCGGTCGGTGCTGTTCTGCAACGAGCCGACCTTCGGTCAGGTCAATGCGGCCTTCTGCCCCACTCGCGATGAGATCGGTTGGGACCGCGGAGTTCTGATGCCGGCTTTGGCGGACGCATTCGGCCCGATGGCGCCTGTCACGGTGATCGCGCACGAATACGGGCACTACATCCAGATGATCGGCGGTTTCGACACGGACACCTCGCCCATCGTCAGCGAGCAGCAGGCCGACTGTCTCTCCGGGAACTTCATCCGATGGATCGCCGAAGACAACGGCGAGTTCCTTCAGATCAACACCGGGGACGGGCTCAACACTGCGGTGGCCGCTCTGATCTCCGCACGCGACAGCCGCCGGGGCCGGTCCGATCACGGCACCGCCTTCGAGCGGGCCCTCGCGTTCGAGAAGGGTTTTCGGTCTGGACCGGCGACGTGCGCAGCGATCACTGAACTGACGATCGACGACCTGCGTGACCAGATGCCACCGAGGTTCGACAATGCCGGGGCCATCGACACCTCCCCGTTCACCGAAGCCGGCCTGGAGTCGGTGGTCCAGTCGGTCGAGGCGTTCTTCGACCTGCCGAACACCGCCCGGCCGTCGGTGCTCACCGACCGGATCGAGCAACCGTGCAGTGGGACGCCCGATCAACAGACCGCGCTGCCTGTCGCGTTCTGCCCGGACACCAACACCGTCTCGATGAACCCTGATGAACTAGCCCTGATCGCGACCAACGGAACCAGCGGACCGTCTGGTCTGCCGAGCTTCATCGGTGGGGACTTCAGTGCGTATTCGCTTGTCGCCTCCCGGTATTCACTTGCGACACAGCGCGCGCGAGGCCAAGTGCTGGACCAGCCGGTGACCGCGGCCCGGGCTGCCTGTTACACCGGCCGGTGGGCACGGTCGACAGCGGACTCCGGCACCTTCACGCTGCGCGGAGGTGACCTCGACGAATTGGTGTCGGGTCTACTCGTGAGTGGCGCGGTCGCCAGCGATGTGGCCGGTCGGTCGTTGCCGAGCGGGTTTTCGCGGATCGCAGCCTTCTCGGCCGGCTACTTCGGTGACGAGAAGGGCTGCGGCCGCTACGACCCGTAGGTCTCGACAGGTCAGCGCTGATCGGGCGTCAGGGGTCGGTCAGTACAGGGCGGTCGCGAGCTTACGCCGGGCCGCGACCACAAACGGCTCCGCCGGGTCGAACAGCTCGAACAGTTCCAGCAGCCGGGTCCTTGCCCTGGTCCGCTCGTCGCCACCGGTCTTCGCAATCACCGCAACGATGCGGTCGAATGCTGCCTGCGGCTGCTGATTCAACAGTTCGACATCCGCGGCCGCCAGGTGGCCATCGACGTCGTCGGCCTCGAGGTCCGTGAGCGACGCGGGATCGTGGCTTTGTGCCCTCGATACGAACTCGAGGTTGCGGACAAGCGATGCGGCCTCGACGTTGTCGGGTTCGGACGCCGCGATGTCCTTGTAGTCGGCGAGAGCACCATCGATGTCGCCACTGTTCAGCTTGTCTTCGGCCGCGGCCATCCGTGGATCGACCGGTTCGGGCTGCGGCTCATCGGAGTCGTCAGCCGGAGCTCCGGTGAAGGTGTGTTCGTACTTGGCCAGGATGTCGTCGACCCACCCCTGGATCTGGGCGGCCGGCTGTGCGCCGGCGAATGCCGACACCGGCTGGCCACCGGCGATCGCCACCACGGTGGGGATCGACTGGACCCCGAACAGTTGCGCGATGCGGGGGTTGGCGTCCACGTCGACCTTGGCCAGCACCCACTTGCCGCCCGACTGCTGTGCAAGGGCTTCGAGCGTCGGTGAGAGTTGTTTGCAGGGCCCACACCAGGTTGCCCAGAGATCGACGAGTACCAGCACCTGTTCCGAACGTGCGACAACATCGGATTCGAAGTCGGCTTCGGTGACGTCATAGACGGCAGGGAAGGCGCCGCCTGCCGGCACTGGTGACGCCGAGGTGGGCGGGCCCGACGCGGGCGGCGTCGCCGGCCGGTTGGGTTGTGCGCGTTGGGCATCGGCCCGCTCTTTGAGAACGGACAGGTCCACTGCCCCGGACATCGCCGCTGCGGCTCGGGCAGCAGCCTGTTGACGTGGTTGCGGTCTGCTCACCCGTCCAGTCTGGCACGGTCAGAGACCGTGTGGTGCCCCGGTCCGCCCGCGTTCGCCAGCAGCGGACGCAGGTTTCTGCGCAGACCCGGCGTCACCCGCACGCGGTCGGACGACCGGCGCCGCCACGAACGCGAACGCCATGCCGGCTGCAGCGATCCAGAGCGCGGTGCCGAGAGAGAACCAACTGCTCACCGGACCGATTACCGCGGGTCCGGCCAGCATTCCGACGTACCCGCACCCGACAACCAGCGAGATGGTCTGGCCACTGGACCGGCTGGAGATGTTGCCGGCTGCGGTGAACAGCTGAGGCACCCCGCCTGCCACTCCGAGGCCGAAGATCGCCCATCCGATGACACTGAACACCGGTGTCGGCGAACAGATCACCAACGTCATACCGACCATGGCGATGGCAGATCCCAGGCGCACCACCGCAACCGGTCCCAGCCGCGCACTCACCGTGTCGGCCGAGAACCGGCCGACGACCATCGTGGCGCTGAACGCGCCGAACGCGATTGCTCCGACGGCCTCGGGCTGGCCGTAACGTTCCACCAGGTACAGCGCACTCCAGTCGTAGGCGGTTCCTTCGGCCAGCATCAGACCGAAAGCAACCGCGGCCAGCAGGGCGATCCTTCCCCACGGCCGCCGCGACGCGGCGGCGTTTCCTGTCTCGCCGGGTTCGCCTGGCTCTTCGTCGGCAGAGCCGGTGATCAGGGTGTTCGACAGCACCAGAGCGCAACAGATCGCCAATGCGCAGCAAGTCCCCAACGTGGCCAGCAGGGGCACATCCACTGCCAGGGTGGCGGCGACCGCCCCTGAGCCGACCAGTCCGCCGATCGAGAAGAACCCGTGGATCGAGGACATGATCGGGCGGCCGTAGATCCGTTCGATGAGCACGGCCTGCGTGTTCATGGAGACATCGAGGGCGCCATTGCAGAATCCGAACATCACCATCGCCGCCGCGAGGGTGATCGGTCCGGTGGCCAGGCCCGGCAGAACGATCGCAACAGCCAACGCGATCGCGCTGATCACAGTGGGTCCTCGCGAGCCGAAACGGTCGATCAGCGGTCCGAGCAGCTGCATGCCGACAAACGCCGAAGCGCCCAACGTCAGCAACAGCCCACCGAGAGTCGCGTTGTCGACGCCCGTCCGGTCCTGGATCACCGGGATGTGGGCGACCCACATCGATGCCAACAGACCGTTCAGGGCAAAGATGCCGGACACCGCCACGCGCACGGCACGTGACGCGTGCGCGGTGGCGGCGGTATGCGTTGTCAGGAGGTGGCGGCCCGGGTCGGGGCGTCGGTCCCGTCGAGATGTCCGTTCCTCTTGGCCCAGATCTCGAAGATCAGGGTTCCGAACGGCGGGATGCTCGCAACGAGGGCCAGCCCGGTCGTGACCAGGTTCCACCGCAGGCGCCATGCGGTGAACAAGGCAACCACGATGTACGCCACGAAAACCACCCCGTGCGTCATGCCCGGAATGGCGACCGCCTCTTCATGGCCGAGGACCCATTTGAAGAACATGGCGATCAGCAGGGCCAGCCAGGTCACGGCCTCAGCGATGGCAACAACACGGAAGATCTTTGCGGTGAGGTCGGTGGAGATCATTTCGCGGGCACCTTGATGATCAACGCGTCGCCCTGGCCGCCGGCCCCGCAGAGTGCTGCGACCCCGGTGCCGCCGCCACGGCGGGCCAGTTCGAAGGCAAGGTGCAGGGTGATCCGTGCGCCGGACACACCGATCGGGTGACCGAAGGCGATCGCGCCGCCGTTGACGTTGACCTTGTCGTCACTGAGTCCCAGCTCGGCGGTGGACGCCAGGCCCACTGCGGCGAACGCCTCGTTGATCTCGACGAGATCGAGGTCGGCAGGTTCGATGCCGGCACGCTTGCAGGCCTTCAGGATGGCCCGCGACGGCTGGTGCTGCAGCGTGGAATCCGGTCCGGCGACCACACCGTGGGGCCCGATCTCGGCCAGCCATTCCAGTCCCAGCTCGGTTGCCTTGTCTTTGTTCATCACCACGACCGCTGCGGCGCCGTCCGAGATCTGCGACGAGTTGCCTGCGGTGATCGTGCCGTCCTTCCGGAATGCCGGACGCAATCGAGCGAGCGAATCTGCGGTGGTGTCCGCGCGAATGCCCTCGTCCTCGGCGAACTCGATCGGATCGCCCTTGCGCTGCGGGATGCTCACCGGGACCACCTCGTCGGCGAAGAGGCCGTTCTTCCAGGCCGCGGCCGCACGCTGGTGGGATTCTGCCGCGTACGCGTCTTGCTGTTCGCGGGTGAACGACTCGACGTCGTTCTGCTGCTCCGTCAGCGCGCCCATCGGCTGATCGGTGAACGGATCGTGGAGCCCGTCGAAGGCCATGTGGTCGACCAGCTCGGTGTTGCCGTACTTGAACCCGCCACGGCTACCCGGGAGGATGTGCGGAGCCTGCGTCATCGACTCCTGGCCACCGGCCACCACGCAGTCGAACTCACCGGCGCGGATCAGCTGATCGGCCAGTGCGATCGCGTCGATTCCCGACAGACACATCTTGTTGATGGACAGGGCCGGGACGTCCCAGCCGATACCGGCTTTGACGGCGGTCTGCTTGGCGGGCATCTGACCGGCTCCGGCACCCAGGACCTGACCCATGATCACGTATTCGACCTCGGAGGCAGGAACCTTGGCCTTTTCCAGAGCGCCGCGGATGGCGATCGCGCCCAGGTCCACTGCGCTGAAATCCTTGAGCGAACCCATCAATCGTCCGATCGGGGTGCGGGCTCCGGATACTATTACCGATGTCGACATCTACTTCTGACCTCTCGTCAAAGCTGGCTGAATGGTGGCGCAACCACACACAACGCTACCTTTAGACCATGAGTGCTCCGGAACAGAACCCCCAGTCAGCGGTACTGACATCCATCGGCGAACTGGTCACCGCGATCGACCATGTTGGTATCGCCGTCCCCGACCTCGAGGCGGCCAAGGCCTGGTATCTCGACAACCTGGGCCTGGTGTGCCTGCACGAGGAGACGAACGAAGCCCAGGGCGTCGTCGAAGCGATGGTCGGGCCTGCAGGCGCCGAGAAGTCGCACGCACTGATCCAGCTGCTCTCCCCCATCGACGAGACGTCCACCATCGCCAAGTTCATCGACCGTAACGGCCCGGGTTTACAGCAGATGGCCGTGCGTGTCACCGATGTCGAAGAGGTCACCCGGCGGCTCGTCGCCAACGGGTTGCGGGTGCTCTACGACGCACCCCGCCGCGGCACCGCGAACTCCCGCATCAACTTCATCCATCCCAAGGATGCCGGTGGTGTCCTCCTCGAACTGGTGGAGCCTGCAGCCGCTCACTGACTCGGCCCCGTTTTCACCTTCACGGCTGGTTCGCCTGGCCGGCAGCAGCCCAGCGTTGCAGTGCGGTAACACAGTTCGTGCTGTCCACCGGCTTGAACCGCTTTGGCGCCCGCGCAGCGTAAAATTGCGGCCATGCCATCTCACGAGGCCACATCTGCGTCCGGACTGCCTTTCGCCACGGTCATGCGCGGTTACGACCGTGATCAGGTCATCGACTTCTTTCGTCGTTTCGACGCCGAAATGCGAGTCATAGCCGCAGATCGTGACGCTGCCACCGCGAATGCGCGCGAACTCGCCGACAACTTGGAACTTGCACGCGAGGAGATCGAAGAGCTCCGCCGTGAGGTGAACAAGCTGTCGGTACCCCCGACCACGGTGCAAGGCATGAGCGAGCGCGTCTCGAGCATGTTGCGACTTGCATCCGACGAGGCGTCGGAGATCCGCGCACGATCGGAAGCCGAAGCGGCAGAGACTCTCTCGATAGCCAGGCAAGAAGCCGAAGAGCACCGCCAGGAGATTGCCAGGCAGACGCAGGAGATGAACGAGCGTCGCGAGGCGATGAACGCCGAACACGAGACGACCATGCATGCCGCGCATGAGGAGGCGGGGCGTATCGTCGCCGACGCCAAAGCCAAGGCCGAGGAACTCGATGCCCGGGCGCAGAGCAATCGCGAGCGCATTCAAGAAGATTTCGACACGACGATGGCCGCCCGCCGCAAGGAAGCCCTGGAGCAGGCCAAGCAGCTCGAAGCCACCAGCAAGGCCGAGGCGAAAGAGCGCTTGGACACCGCGCGAGCAGAAGCGGAGAGCACCCGACAACGCGCGGCGTCGGCGGCGACCGAAAGGATCACTCGGGCACAGGAAGTCACCGAGCAGATCCGAACACTGCGCGCTCGCATGCTGGCGCAACTCGCCGAGGTGCGAAGTCAACTCGACGATGTGCCACAGCTACTCGCCGAAGTCGAGAACGAGCCCGAACTTCTCGACCCGGACACCAAGGGCCTGCTCAACAAGGACCTGTCCGAGAACGCGCGGCTCGATCAGCCGAATCAAGCTGTCGGGGAGCAGGATTCACACCAGGCGGTGGGCCCCACCGACGCATCCGAGCACGATGGCGACACAGACGACGCCGCCGCCACCGACAACGACACGGTCAGCGCCTCCTACCGCTGATCACCGCGAAAGCTGACGGGGTCAGTCCAAGGTGACTTTTCCGACCAATCCTCTTCACCTGGCCGGACGCCGCCGGTGGATACGTCTGCGCCAGCATCCGGTATGCCAGTGGCGGCGATCATCGATGCGATCCGGCCCGCCATAGTCGTCGACCGGCCAGGCGACCACGTGGGGTGTCCCAACGAAGATCACCTGACTGCAGTGTGGACAGCGATAGTCCTTGACCGCACGTTGCCCGGAGATGGGCCGCACGTAATAGTCGGTGCCGTCAGGCCCGGGTTCGATCCGCTCCAGCACCGTTGAGCCTGTCCTAGAACAGCCGGAACTCGGTACTCTCGGTCCCCCGGAGTTTGTCGTAATCGAGTGTGACGCACCGTATACCGCGGTCGGTTGCCAGCGTCCGCGCTTGCGGCTTGATCTGCTGGGCAGCGAACACCCCTTGCACGGGAGCCAGTAGAGGGTCGCGATTCATCAGCTCCAGATAGCGGGTCAGTTGTTCGACGCCATCGATCTCCCCGCGGCGTTTGATCTCCACTGCCACCGACACACCGTCGGCGTCTCGGCACAGCAGATCGACCGGACCGATTGCGGTCATGTACTCGCGCCGCACCAGGGAGTACCCGCTGCCGAGCGTCTCCACATGCTCGGCCAGAAGCTCCTGCAAGTGCGCCTCTACGCCGTCCTTCACCAGACCGGGGTCGACACCCAGTTCATGACTGGAATCGTGCTCGATGTCGGTGATGGTGATCCGGAGCTCTTCACCCGCTTTGTTGGTCACCACCCACAGCCGTGGCCCTTCAGGGGTGGCGGGATCTTCCTCCACCAGCCAGCACGGTGGGCTCATCCAGTTGAGTGGCTTGTACGCACGGTCGTCGGCATGGATGCTCACCGAGCCGTCCGATTTGATCAGCAGGAGTCGACGGGCCATCGGCAGATGGGCTGTCAACCGGCCCACATAGTCCACCTGGCATGTCGCGATAACTAGACGCACGACGTCCACCTTAGGCGCGCACGAGCGCACGTCCTCCACGCCGTGCCGGGGTCGGCCATATTGTGGTCCATGTGTCGATCAAACGAGTCTCCTCCTCGGAGATCTATGCCAACCCCTGGATGTCGCTGAGAGAAGATCAGATACTCCGAGCCGACGGGAGTCCTGGGATCTACAGCGTGGTCGACAAGCCGACAGGTGTTGTGGTGATCCCACGGGACGGCGACCGTCTCTTTCTCGTCGAACAGTTCCGATACGCGGTCGGGGCGCGACGCTGGGAGTTCCCCGCAGGTACCGCACCCGATCGAGCAGATGTTCCCCCGCCGGATCTCGCTGTTCGCGAGCTCGCGGAAGAGACGGGTCTGGTGGCCGACAGTCTCACCCAGATCGGCATGTTGGACGTGGCGCCAGGGTTCAGCAGTCAGCGGCAAGTGGTGTTTCTCGCCGAGGGCCTACACACGGGATCAACCGCACGAGAGCACGAAGAGCAGGACATGGACGCGCGCTGGTGGACAGTCGCCGAGGTTCGGGCAGCGGTGAGAGCCGGCCAGATCTGCGATGGGCAGACTCTCGCGGCGCTCACGTTGCTGTCTCTACACGATTCCGGGGACGCGACCATCTAGGTACGGTCGACCGCGACCTTCAGCAGGAAATCCTCCGCTCGCGTGATCGCCTCTACCATCGTGGTCACCACATACTCCGCGCCAGGACTCGGCTCGGCGACGTGCGCGTTGCGCCTTACCACGACTCCGTCGGGATCGACGATCACTGCCGTACGCGCGGCTCCGTTGATGTTCTCGCTGGCACCGGAGAACATCGAGCGGGATACCTGGTCCACGTGATCGACGCGGCTCATGTCCAGGATGGCGACATCGAACTCCGCGACTGCAGCACGCAGTCGCCTCAGTACGCTCTCCGTGCCCGAGAAGGTCAGGTCACCCTGGAGCTCGTATATCCGGATGCGGTCTCGTTGCCCGTTCAGATATCGCCGTTCATGGTCTGACCTGTCGGACACGATGTCGATCTCCCGTGCCGAATAGAACGAACGGATGGTCACCCGACTCTCTCGAGCCACGTTGAACATATGCAGCCCGAGGTCGGACGACAGACGCTTGCATGCGCTCACTCCCCTGACGCTGTTGCCGTGCTCATCGAGCAGAGGCGAGTAGACACCGATCCCCAGCTGCCCGGGCAGGACAGCCATGATTCCGCCCCCGACACCGCTTTTCGCAGGCAGCCCGACGGTGGTCACCCAGTCGCCGGCTCCGTCGTACATTCCGCAAGTGGTCATCACACTCAAGACCCGCTGGACAACCGCCTGCCCTACTGCCCGCCGACCCGTGCGCGGATTGACGCCGCCGTTGGCAAGGGTCCCGCCGATCGTCGCGAGGTCGTCGGTCGTCACGATCAACGAGCACTGCCTGAAGTACAGATCGATCGCGTCCTCGGGCGCCGCCCGGAGCATGCCGAAACTCTGCAACATGTAGGCGATCGCCCTGTTGCGTGCGCCGGTCCGCATCTCGGACGCGTAGACGTCGGCGTCGAGACTGAGTTGCCTGCCTGCGCACGCCGAGTAGAACTCGAGTAGTTCGGCGAACGCCTTGTCCACGTCCGGTTGAGTCTCCAGAAGCAGAGAAGCAGAGAGAATGGCCCCGGCATTGATCATCGGATTCCTGGGCCGT
Source organism: Williamsia sp. DF01-3 (assembly GCF_023051145.1). Taxonomy (NCBI): domain Bacteria; kingdom Bacillati; phylum Actinomycetota; class Actinomycetes; order Mycobacteriales; family Nocardiaceae; genus Williamsia; species Williamsia sp. DF01-3. The sequence continues at coordinate 2,593,706 of NZ_JALKFS010000005.1, read as the reverse complement.
CGACGAGAATCCACGCTGATCTCGTTGAACGCTTCACCGGACGGTTCAACACCGATCCGTTCGTCGACCGCATCAAAACCCTTGTGGGTCAACGCAAGCGCGTACGTGAGCGGTTTCGACACCGATTGGATGGTGAAACCGATATCCGCGTCGGCGATCGAGTAGACGTAGCCATCGTGTAGCGCCAGCGACAGCCCGAACCGACTCGGATCCACCTGGGCCAGTTCTGGGATGTAGTCCGCCAGCTCCCCGCCCCCGCCGGCATAGCAAGAACTGTGGATGTGCTGGAGGTACGACTCGACCAGCGACGGACCGGTGACCAGGGATGCCATGGACTCATCTAAGCAAAGACCGTCTCCACGGAGCCGGCTCGACGTCGAAGTACCCAGAAGCACTGAAGCCCCCCGCGTAAGCGGGGGCTTCAGTAAGTTGTGTTCGGCGGTGTCCTACTCTCCCACACTGATTAGGGTGCAGTACCATTGGCGCTGGAGGGCTTAGCTTCCGGGTTCGGAATGGGGCCGGGCGTTTCCCCTCCGCTATAGCCGCCGTAACTTTATGAAACCAGTACACACATCTTCTGGCCTATTTATCTTTTTTGAGATGTGTGTGTTGTTTCAGATATTGCACAGTGGATGCGAAACAAGTTTCTTGTTTTGGTTGTAAGTCCTCGGCCGATTAGTACCAGTCACCTGCACCCGTTACCGGGCTTCCAGTTCTGGCCTATCTACCCCATGGTCTGTGGGGGGCCTTACCCCTGCTAAGAGGGTGAGAAACCTCATCTTGGAACAGGCTTCCCGCTTAGATGCTTTCAGCGGTTATCCCTTCCGAACGTAGCTAACCAGCGGTGCCCTTGGTAGGACAACTGGCACACCAGAGGTTCGTCCGTCCCGGTCCTCTCGTACTAGGGACAGGTTTCCTCAAGTTTCTTACGCGCGCGGCGGATAGAGACCGAACTGTCTCACGACGTTCTAAACCCAGCTCGCGTGCCGCTTTAATGGGCGAACAGCCCAACCCTTGGGACCTACTCCAGCCCCAGGATGCGACGAGCCGACATCGAGGTGCCAAACCATCCCGTCGATATGGACTCTTGGGGAAGATCAGCCTGTTATCCCCGGGGTACCTTTTATCCGTTGAGCGACACCGCTTCCACTTGCCGGTGCCGGATCACTAGTCCCGACTTTCGTCCCTGCTCGACATGTACGTCTCACAGTCAAGCTCCCTTGTGCACTTACACTCAACACCTGATTGCCAACCAGGCTGAGGGAACCTTTGGGCGCCTCCGTTACATTTTAGGAGGCAACCGCCCCAGTTAAACTACCCACCAGGCACTGTCCCTGAACCAGATCATGGTCCGAGGTTAGATATCCAATACGATCAGAGTGGTATTTCAACAACGACTCCACACACACTGGCGTGCATGCTTCACAGTCTCCCACCTATCCTACACAAACCGAACCGAACACCAATACCAAGCTATAGTGAAGGTCCCGGGGTCTTTTCGTCCTGCCGCGCGTAACGAGCATCTTTACTCGTAATGCAATTTCGCCGAGTCTGTGGTTGAGACAGCAGAGAAGTCGTTACGCCATTCGTGCAGGTCGGAACTTACCCGACAAGGAATTTCGCTACCTTAGGATGGTTATAGTTACCACCGCCGTTTACTGGGGCTTAAATTCTCAGCTTCACACCGAAGTGTTAACCGGTCCTCTTAACCTTCCAGCACCGGGCAGGCGTCAGTCCGTATACATCGTCTTACGACTTCGCACGGACCTGTGTTTTTAGTAAACAGTCGCTTCTCTCTGGTCTCTGCGACCACACCCAGCTCACAACGAAAAGTTGATCACCAGACGTGGTCCCCCTTCTCCCGAAGTTACGGGGGCATTTTGCCGAGTTCCTTAACCACAGTTCTCTCGATCGCCTTAGTATTCTCTACCTGACCACCTGTGTTGGTTTGGGGTACGGGCCGTGTCGCCACTCGCTAGAGGCTTTTCTCGGCAGCATAGGATCATGGAATTCGCCTCATTCGGCTACGCATCACCTCTCAGGATATGTGAGACACGGATTTGCCTATGTCTCTCCCTACAGGCTTACACCAGTACAACCACTGACTGGCCCCACTACCTTCCTGCGTCACCCCATCGCTTGACTACTACCAGCAAAGGTCCCATGCATCCAACCAAACGAAACCCGAAGGTAACCCTTGATCTTCAGGATGGTTAGTACTGCTGATTCATCACGGACGCGACTACACGGGTACGGGAATATCAACCCGTTGTCCATCGACTACGCCTGTCGGCCTCGCCTTAGGTCCCGACTCACCCTGGGCGGATTAGCCTGGCCCAGGAACCCTTGGTCATTCGGCGGCGAAGTTTCTCACTTCGCTTTCGCTACTCATGCCTGCATTCTCACTCCCACACCCTCCACACCTGGATCACTCCGATGCTTCCATGGATGCAGGACGCTCCCCTACCCACCCACACACCTAGTCTTTCCCCCGCAGGAAAAAGACGGGCTAACGTATGAGTGCCGCGGCTTCGGCGGTGTACTTGAGCCCCGCTACATTGTCGGCGCAGGATCACTTGACCAGTGAGCTATTACGCACTCTTTCAAGGGTGGCTGCTTCTAAGCCAACCTCCTGGTTGTCTTCGCGACCCCACATCCTTTTCCACTTAGTACACGCTTAGGGGCCTTAGCCGGCGATCTGGGCTGTTTCCCTCTCGACTACGAACCTTATCGCCCGCAGTCTCACTGCCGCACTCTCACTCACTGGCATTCGGAGTTTGGCTGACGTCAGTAACCTTGTAGGGCCCATCGGCCATCCAGTAGCTCTACCTCCAGCGAGAAACATGCGACGCTGCACCTAAATGCATTTCGGGGAGAACCAGCTATCACGGAGTTTGATTGGCCTTTCACCCCTACCCACAGCTCATCCCCTCCATTTTCAACTGAAGTGGGTTCGGTCCTCCACGACGTCTTACCGTCGCTTCAACCTGGCCATGGGTAGATCACTCCGCTTCGGGTCTAGACCCGGCGACTCTGACGCCCTATTCGGACTCGCTTTCGCTACGGCTACCCCACACGGGTTAACCTCGCCACCGAGCACTAACTCGCAGGCTCATTCTTCAAAAGGCACGCCATCACCAACCAGCCACTAAAGACTGCATCAGCTTTGACGGATTGTAAGCGCACGGTTTCAGGTACTATTTCACTCCCTCCCGGGGTACTTTTCACCTTTCCCTCACGGTACTAGTCCGCTATCGGTCACCAGGGAGTATTCAGGCTTATCGGGTGGTCCCGACAGATTCACAGCAGATTTCACGGGCCCGCTGCTACTTGGGTGTCCATATCAACAGTCGTCACATTTTCGGCTACGGGATTCTCACCCTCTACGACAGGCCGTTCCAGACCACTTCGCCTAACACAACGATTTCTCACTGTTGGCCAACCCGGCAGAATTGACACAATGGATCCCACAACCCCACGAATGCAACGCCCGCCGACTATCACACATCCATGGTTTAGCCTCATCCGCTTTCGCTCGCCACTACTCACGGAATCACATGTTGTTTTCTCTTCCTGTAGGTACTGAGATGTTTCACTTCCCTACGTTCCCTCCACACACCCTATATATTCAGATGCGGGTAACACGACATCACTCGTGCTGGGTTTCCCCATTCGGACACCCTCGGATCACAGCTCGGTTGACAGCTCCCCGAGGCTTATCGCAGCCTCCTACGTCCTTCATCGGCTCCTGGTGCCAAGGCATCCACCGTACGCTCTTACACACTTACAAACATTATCAAAACAAAATAAAGATGCTCGCATCCACTGTGCAATTCTCAAACAACACACACCCACCAACCGGCACCCCGCAGAAGAATCTTCACCCCTCCGCGATAACAGGCACCCGCATCAGCCGGCATCATCGTTAAATCCAGAGCAAACCCACCTCACAGTGTGTTCCCTCAGGACCCAATAGTGTGTCAATGCCCCACCCCCTCACAGGGGCAAGCACCAGAACCTCCGAAACCGAAGACCCCGATATTGTTAGCGTTTCACCCATGAGCTCCCACCACAGAACATTCGCCTGTGAAGCGGGGCCACCACATCCTGCACTCCCTGCCGAAGCAGCAAGCTCGCTGGTACAAAGCAGCAGCAAAGAAATGGTTTATGTTGCTCCTTAGAAAGGAGGTGATCCAGCCGCACCTTCCGGTACGGCTACCTTGTTACGACTTCGTCCCAATCGCCAATCCCACCTTCGACGGCTCCCTCCCACAAGGGGTTGGGCCACCGGCTTCGGGTGTTACCAACTTTCATGACGTGACGGGCGGTGTGTACAAGGCCCGGGAACGTATTCACCGCAGCGTTGCTGATCTGCGATTACTAGCGACTCCGACTTCACGGGGTCGAGTTGCAGACCCCGATCCGAACTGAGACCGGCTTTAAGGGATTCGCTCCACCTCACGGTATCGCAGCCCTCTGTACCGGCCATTGTAGCATGTGTGAAGCCCTGGACATAAGGGGCATGATGACTTGACGTCATCCCCACCTTCCTCCGAGTTGACCCCGGCAGTCTCCTGCGAGTCCCCACCATTACGTGCTGGCAACACAGGACAAGGGTTGCGCTCGTTGCGGGACTTAACCCAACATCTCACGACACGAGCTGACGACAGCCATGCACCACCTGTACACCAACCACAAGGGGGCCATATCTCTATGGCTTTCTGGTGTATGTCAAACCCAGGTAAGGTTCTTCGCGTTGCATCGAATTAATCCACATGCTCCGCCGCTTGTGCGGGCCCCCGTCAATTCCTTTGAGTTTTAGCCTTGCGGCCGTACTCCCCAGGCGGGGTACTTAATGCGTTAGTTACGGCACGGATCCCGTGAAAAGGAACCCACACCTAGTACCCACCGTTTACGGCGTGGACTACCAGGGTATCTAATCCTGTTCGCTACCCACGCTTTCGCTCCTCAGCGTCAGTTACTACCCAGAGACCCGCCTTCGCCACCGGTGTTCCTCCTGATATCTGCGCATTTCACCGCTACACCAGGAATTCCAGTCTCCCCTGTAGTACTCAAGTCTGCCCGTATCGCCCGCACGCTTGGAGTTAAGCCCCAAGTTTTCACGAACGACGCGACAAACCGCCTACGAGCTCTTTACGCCCAGTAATTCCGGACAACGCTCGCACCCTACGTATTACCGCGGCTGCTGGCACGTAGTTGGCCGGTGCTTCTTCTCCAGGTACCGTCACTTTCGCTTCGTCCCTGGTGAAAGAGGTTTACAACCCGAAGGCCGTCATCCCTCACGCGGCGTCGCTGCATCAGGCTTGCGCCCATTGTGCAATATTCCCCACTGCTGCCTCCCGTAGGAGTCTGGGCCGTGTCTCAGTCCCAGTGTGGCCGGTCGCCCTCTCAGGCCGGCTACCCGTCGTCGCCTTGGTAGGCCATTACCCCACCAACAAGCTGATAGGCCGCGGGCCCATCCCAAACCGCCGGAGCTTTCCACCAACACCCATGCGAGTATCGGTCATATTCGGTATTAGACCCAGTTTCCCAGGCTTATCCCAAAGTTTGGGGCAGATCACCCACGTGTTACTCACCCGTTCGCCACTAATCCACCAGCAAGCTGGCTTCATCGTTCGACTTGCATGTGTTAAGCACGCCGCCAGCGTTCGTCCTGAGCCAGGATCAAACTCTCCATGAAAACCTTCCAAAACCGTTCCCGAAGAAACGAGTTTCAAAAAAATATGTCCTGAAGAGATTTCACAATCCCAACCAAACAAAAACTGACACCACCACAGGACTCAAAACCTGCGATGGGATCAAAAAAACAATCAAACTAATGCCGGCACCACACACCCATCACCAACCAAACCCCCAAAGGGCTCAGCCACCGTGACAGACACGCAGCACCTAAATTGGCACTAACAATCCATCGACACACTATCGAGTTCTCAAAGAACACACCCCGTACCGACTTCGACACCGTTATATGTGGCGCCATCCCGGTAAGGATATTGTTGTCTTACTGCTGTTGTCCCCGTCTCCGAGGCAACTCTACCAGCTTACCAGCTCTGTAATCTCGGCGCAACTCCCGGTTTTGAGGCCGTTTGTGGCTTCCGAAGGTCACAGGACCTTGGGCCACCCGCGTCGATACGCTCCACTTTTCAGTGGACTCGTTTCGAACCTGGGCGGTCAGCGTTGTTCCTTCAGGAAAACATCCCGTCGGTGTTCTTGGCCGCTCCGGACTCTCGCTCTCCGGCGCCTCACTCGCTGACTTGAAGAAAGTTACGCGGGTCGGACATGCAACGTCAAATCGCCTGGACAACAGCTGCTTACGCGTGCATCCGCGCAGGTCAGCGCTGCGGCCACGGCCCCGCATTCCGGGCCTGGGGCCCACTTTCGTCGATTCGACCTGTTGTGATCACCAACACCGGTGGTCGGTGAGCGTGTCGCGTTGACACACCGCCGTCCTTCGCCGTCCGGAAGACTGACCATTTGTCGAGCAGTCCCCACCGTTTGGGCAGTTACCCTCCGGTCCCCTCCCCCATAACGTCGGAGAATGACCACCGCACTCCTGTCCCAGACTCGCTTTGTCACCGATTACGTTGTGGTGCAACAAGGCTCACCGGGCTCGGGTGCGCAACGGGTGGGGGCCCTGCGATGGAGGCACGGCCGCACGGGTCGCCTCGAGATCGGTCATGACCTCGACCTCGCCACTGTGTCCGACGCCCGCATGGTCGCTGAGCTCGATGGGCTGGTGCAGCGCGGCGTCCTCGAGGGCCGGCAGCAGTTCGAAGATGCGGCGACCGGCGTGATTCTCACCTGTGCCGACGACGCAGGCGACTGTTGGCGCGCTTTCTACGCCAATTCTCTGCGCGAGTTGTCGGCCGGCCGATCACCATTTGCACCCATTCACAGGCGAGCGCTCTCGCTCATCAGCGGATCGAGCCTCTTGGAGGTCGGTTGCTGTTTCGGATTCTTCGCGTTGCAGGCCGCCGCGGGCCACTGCGCCGACGTGTACGCGTGCGACATCTCAGCCGGGGCCGTGAGGCTGCTCGACGAGGCCGCGCGGCAGCGCACATCGAATGTGCAGGTCGACTGCGGTGACGCCCTCGCGCTCCCCTACCCGGATGACTTCGTCGACACGGTCACGCTGATCCACTTGCTCGAACATCTGCCCGGCGGCGCGGACCTCGCCATCGCCGAGGCACTACGCGTGGCTCGGGGGCGGGTGGTGATCGCCGTTCCTTATGAGCAGGTCGCGAGCGCACACTTCGGCCACCACCACACACTCACGCCGCTGACGCTGGCCCGGTGGGCCGAGACCGCCGGACAGCCGGACGCCCTGACGTTCTCCGACCACGGTGGCTGGCTCGTCCTGTCGGCTGATCACAACGGTCGCTAGATCAGGCCACGCTTACTGGCCGCGTACACCGCCTCCGTGCGCTTGGATACTCCTAGTTTTCGAATGATGTTGCGAATGTGGAACTTAACGGTCGACGCAGAGATGAACAGCGTCTCGCCGATACTCTTGTTGGAGCTACCGTCGGCGAGCAACCGCAAGACCTGGCGCTCCCGTTCGGTCAATGTCTCGGAGTTTCCTTGCCCGGTGACCGCCCGCAGCACCACAGCTGCGCTGCGCGAGTCGAAGGCGCTTTCTCCCCTCGACACGGACTTGATCGCTCGCACCAACTCGGTGGTGTCGATGTCTTTCACCACGTAGCCCTTCGCGCCGCTGCGAACGGCGCGGACCACCAGGTCGTCGTCGAGGAACGTGGTGAGAACCAGTGCCGCGACCGCGGGATGCCGCCGTGTCAACTCGCTGATCAGACGCAGGCCCTCATAGTCGGTGCCGGCTGTGAGCTTGAGGTCGACAACCATCACGTCGGGCGCGAACCTGGCTGCGCCTTCGAGCGCCTCGCCGACGGTATCGGCTTCTCCCACAACCGAAATGGAACTCTCGCGTTCCAGGAGAGAGCGCATCCCCTCACGCAGCAGCGCATGGTCATCGACCAGCATGGTCCGGATCGGTCGTTTACCCCCGGCAGGTGCGCGGTCGGTCACGTCCATCATCTGTCCACCCTGTCAGTTGTCGGGATCTTCACCACGATGCGTACGCCGCCGAGCCGGGAGCGACGGATCCTCAGATCGCCACTCAGCTCTGCGGCCCGGGATCGCATGTTTGCGAGCCCGTGATGCCGTCCGGCCAGGTCACCCACGGTCGCGGCGCGCATCACCCGGCGCATGTACTCGGGGTCACCCGAACCGTCGTCGTCGACGGTCAGACGGACGTCGCTCTCGGAGTAGAGGAGGACAACTCGTGCGTTGGTTGCCTGGGCGTGCACCGCGGTGTTGAACAACGCCTCGCCCGCTATCCGCAAGATCGCGTGCTGGACATCGTGGGCCAGGTCTCGCTGACGGCCGATCACCCTGACGTCGGTCCGGAGATCATCCGGCATGTGCATCGAACAAAGTTCGTCCAGGATGGCGGCCAGGTCACCGGCACGATCGGAGGGAGCGTGATTGAGCGTGTAGATGACCGATCGCACCTGCTCAACGGCATCCTTGGTCAACTTTCCCGCCACGGCGAGGCGATCCGCGATCGCCGGGTCGGCATCGATGCGGCACACCTCGATCTGGACGCCGGCCGACAACACCGACTGAGCAACCGAGTCGTGGAGCTCTCGAGCGATACGTGCGCGCTCGGTGTTGAGGACCTCTTGGCGCATGGCCGCCGAGAGTTCGCGCTGAGTGCGTTCGAGTTCGGCGTTGCGCTCGGCCAGGTGTGCGGCGTGACGACGGCTCTCCTCGTACGCCTGCTCGGCGCGCACCAGCAGGTGCCGGCTCTCCTCGAACAGGGCCGCGTTCAGAAGCGCCACTGTGGCCTGACCTGCGAGAATCCGGAGAACCACCACGTCGGTCGGATCGATGGTGTGCGTCTGTGAGATCCACGCGGACAGTCCTCCGACGACTTCTCCGTTCAACTCGACCGGTACGTGAATGTGGTGGGCTTCGATGACCGGCCGGCCCAATCTCGTCATCTGGCCACGTAGGACGTCGTTGAGCCGGTTGAGCACTTCGTCGGGTAAGCCCACCGGTTTGCCCGCCGAACCCGCGCCTTCGAAGGCGTACACATCACCGTCCGCATCCATCATGAGGTGGCGCGGCCCCGTGCGTTCGAGTCGACCATCGCTTAACGCAAAAAGGACCCATTGGGCCCCGAGATGCTCGCGCGCTGCGTCTAGCACCGACAACACCAGGGTCTCGGGTCCCTCCGCCGTGCGCACGAGCGCCCGCGAGATCCGTTCCAGCGCGCCCACCACGCGCGTCAGGCGTTGCTCGACCCCCTGAACTGCGCGTAGTGACTGCCCTTGACCGAACGGAGGCCGACCAGTGACTCCAGGTCACTCGGCCCCGGACCCGATGGGCGGCCCGTCACAGCGCCTCCCGGTACAGATCAGCGACGGTGGCCGCGTCCGGCTGGCGCGGATTCGTGGTCATGCACGAGTCGGCGAGCGCGTACGCCGACAGCATCTCGATGTCCGTGCTGTTCACCCCGAGTGGCGACAGACTGGCCGGCATCCCGATCCGAAGCGCGAACCTCGAGACCTGATCGGCGAGCCGATCGGCCACACTCATCGGTGTTCCATGCGTGGACAGCCCGACTGCCTCTGCCAGATCGACGAAACCGTCGGCACACACGTGGGCGTTGTAGCGGATGACGTGCGGGAGCAGCACCGAGTTGATGGCTCCGTGTGCAGCATCGCAATGCCCGCCTACAGGGTGGCTCATGGCGTGCGCCGCCCCGAGAATCGCGTTGGTGAACGCCATGCCCGCTTCGAGTGAAGCGTGGGCCATGGCCACCGACGCCTCCGGATCGGCAGGGTTGTCGACAAGTCGTTCGAGATGGCGCCAGGTGGTCGAAAGAGCTTGGAGCGCAAATGTATCCGTCATCCGACTATGGGCGATGGAAACGTAGGCCTCGATACAATGGGTCAGAACATCCATTCCGCACTGGGCGGTGACCTCGGGTGGAACCGTGGCGAGCACCCGTGGGTCCACGACGGTGACGTCGGGGACCAGGCCCCGACCGATGATCGTGATCTTGGTATGCCGTGCCGGGTCGTTGACGATGCAGAACTGGGACACATCAGAGCCACTGCCGGCGGTGGTCGGAATGGCCACCACCGGAGGCAACGGACGCGTTGCCCGGTCGATGCCTTCGTATTCGAGGATGTGGCCGCCGTTCGACGCCAAGATTGCGACGCCCTTTGCCGCGTCGATCACCGACCCGCCTCCGAGCGCGATGATCCCGTCGCCCCCGTGTCGTTTGTACTTCTCGAAAGCCGCTGCGACCTCCTGGGCGCGAGGATTGGGCGAGATACCGGTGAAACAATCCGAATGCAATCCGACCGACACGATCCTGCCGGACAACTCGTCGAACCACGGCGTGGCACGGATCTTCTGATCGGAGACCACCAGCGGCCGGCGCATCCCCAGTCGGGAAGCAGCAAGAGCGGCCTCGGCCAGTGCACCGTCGCCGATGATCATCTCGGGAGCATGGAACTTCACGATCCGTGGGGACGGCATGCTGCGCATCATGACCCGATTCCTGTCCGTGGGTGGCAGCCGGTGACTCGGTCGCGCGCGCCGCACCCACTCTCGACCCTAGTGACCACGTGGCCCGATCGACACGATTTCTGTCAACTCCTGTCGTGTCGTCACCTCATGGTTCCGCTTTTCCGTCACGACAATGCCGTGCCGATCTCGTCGGCACGTTCGAGAAGCTCCGCTGCATCGCGCGCAACGACCACGGCGTCGCAGTACTCGGCGTACTCGTCCATGCCGCAACCGGTCTGGCTCCAGTATCGGCGTGGCTCAGGAGTGATCCAGGCGAGTCGGTGCGTGCGGCGGCGCACTTCGCCGAGTAGGTCGGCCCGCCCAGCGAACCCGTTGCCGCGGGCATCGCCGACAAACAAAACACTCGTGCGAGCGTCGAGCACACCACCGTGTGTTGTCAGCAATCCGTCCAGGACGCTGCCATAGTCGCTCGTAGCCGCAAGATCGAGGCCAGGGGTGGACAGGATCCGCGCCAGCGCGTCATCTCCGGTGCCGACGAGCAGCGGAGTCGTGACATCGATCGGCTTGTCGACGAAAGCCAGGACCGTGCACCGGTCGGCGATGTGATGCAGGGACTGTGCCAGCCGCAGGATGAAGCCGGTGACCGGGCGCACCGACAAGGACACGTCCAAGACGATGACCAGCCGCACTCGTCCCGCCACCAGCGTGCGCCGATAGAGGTCGACGGGGTCTCCATCGGTACGCAGCGCCGCCCGAAGGGTGTGCCGGATCGCCAGCCGGCCACGGCCCTGAGTCCGTGCGCGAGTACGCGGGGCACCTCGCATGCGTCGAACGATCCGGTGGCACGCCTGATCGATGTCTGCTCGGCTGATCGTCGGCGTTGTTGCGCCCCCGGGACGGGGTTCGTCTTCGGCGACCGGCGCGTCCCGGGTGAGCGCCTCGACGAAAGACTCGATCGCGGCCATCAGGTGTTCGAGCTGAGCCGGATCGAGGTCGTCGGCGCCGGCGGTCCCGTAGACGCGCCGTGCGTCGTAGTCATCGAGACGATCCAACACCGCTTGGGCGTCCACGAGCGAGAGGATGCCCGACCGCACTCGCATCGGCGCCGACGCGAGGTCACCCGCTGTGGCCGAGCCGGCGTTGTCCACCTCGATCGTGTACGTGATACCACCCTGCGTCGAACCCGAATCCGGTTCTACCGCAAGAGCTTCCGCGCCGGCCGACACGGTGAAATCGTTCTCCTCGCGGTGCGCCGACTCGCCATGGCGTTCAGCTCGTTCGGGATCCGAGTCGAAGAGGTCGCCGATCTCTTCGGTGTGCTCGTCGGCCCCGACCATGCGGGCGGCGCCCTGCAGTTCGTCATCCCATTCGAACTCATCTGGCAATCCGCCAGGGGTTCCCCGCACGGCCGGCAGGCCACTGGGTCATCAACCGATGCGGGCCCGGTCACGAACAATGCGTCGAACACCGCGTCGAAGGCCGGTCGCTCGTAGTCGTACTTGACGGTCACCGCCTGCAGCGCAGGGCGCAGCACCGACAGCTCGGATCCGTAGAGGGCCAGGACACGGCGGGCCTCGATCGTCTCGGCCGGCGACACCCGCACCCCTCGGCGCCGCAACATCCGTCCGAGCACACCGGCAAGCACGTCCAGTGCGGGATCGCGACCAGCGGTCATCGTCGTTCCGACGCCCGTGCCCGGCCCGCTCCGAAGGCCGCGGACGTGACCGACCCCCGCGTTCCGCTGGCCGCGACGGCGGGAGCCCCAGCAGCAGGGGGCCGTCTCGGGCATCGTCACCCGACAACTGCGCCTGGACGGTCTCGACGTCTGCGCCGAACTTGACGAGCAAGGACAGCAGCGCCCTGGTGTTCTCACCGGTCACCCCGCCGAGCACCGAAGCCGCCCGCGCCGCATCCACCACCTCAGCGATCGATGGACTCTTACGTAGCGGCATCGCCCGGAGCCGCCCGGCGAGCGCCACGACGTCCGCGACCGCAGACTCCTCGACCTCGGGCGCACGAGACGCCACGATCACCCGCTCCCGTGCGGCATCTGGGTAGTCGACCGAGAAATGAACGCACCGACGCTTGAGCGCCGCAGACAGTTCGCGGGTGTCATTCGAGGTCAGAACGATCCACGGCTGCGAGCGCGCCATGAAGCTCCCCAGTTCGGGCACTGTCACCTGCTGTTCGGCCAGGACCTCCAGCATCACCGCCTCCATGGCCTCGTCAGTGCGGTCGACCTCGTCGATCAGCAATACAACGGGCTCCGGCGACAGGATCGCCTCCAGCAAGGGCCGGGCCACCAAGAAATCCTCGGTGAACACCCCGACATCTTCGCGGGCAAGCGCCGCCGACGCCGCAGCCAGGTCGGCATACCCTGCCAACTCGGTCGTGATGCGGTCCCGGAGCATCTGTACATGAAGGAGTTGGCGTGCGTAGTCCCATTCGTACAGCGCCCGGGAATCGTCGAGACCCTCGTAACACTGCAGGCGGACCAGCCGGCGCCCCGACGCTGCGGCCATCGATTTGGCGAGTTCGGTCTTGCCGACGCCGGCCGGACCTTCCAGCAACAGCGGTCTGCCGAGCACGGTCGCCAGATGAACCACCACCGAGAGGTCGTGGTCGATGACATAGCCGTTGCCGCGCAACGCATCCGCCAGAGCTGCGGGGCTGTCGAATGATGCTGCGCCCGAGTCGATCCGGGATTCGTACGCCAACTCCGTCATGGTGTCCTCTCTTGCTCGAATCAGGTGTCAGTACGAACCGCTGAAAGCGTGCGACACCATCGGGATCAGGGATTCCACCGTCGACTCGCGCGGGTTGCCCGGCGTGCACCAGTCCCCCATCATGTGTTCGGCGATCGCCTGGACCTGCTTGTCCGAGGTGTCCATCTTGTCGCCACGACCTTCGTATCTGCCTGTGTTCATCCGGTTCTTGTCGTAGCTGTCGACCCGCAACTGACCGAAGTTGTCAGGGATGCCCAGATCCTTGGACAAGCGGATGGCCTCCTCCACCGCTGCATCCGCTGCCTGAACCGTGGTCATCTTCGACGTGTCGACACCCATCAACTTGGCGATTTCGGCATAACGCTCGAAACGGGAGGGCAGGTTGTATTCCCACACCCGAGGCAATGCGATGGCGTTGTTCAAGCCGTGATGACTGTCGTAGAAGGCGCTGACCGCGTGCGACAGCGAATGCACCAGGCCGAGCCCGCCGGAGTTGAAGGCCTGTGCCGCAATGTACTGCGCGTGCATCATGCCGGTCCGCGCTTCCAGATTCTTCGGATCGTAGACCGCCGTCCGTAGATGGTCGCGAATGAGCTCGATCGAGTACTTCGCGTTGCCCAGAGACGGGGCGAAGTCGAGCCGCGACACGTAGGGCTCGCTGGCGTGGGCCAAGACATCGAACCCGCAGAATGCGGTGAAGTGCTGCGGGCATGTGTAGTACAGCAGCGGATCATCCATCGCGAGGTCGACGAGGCAGGTGTCGTCGAATGCCACCCATTTGTGTGGATTGGCCATGTCGGAGGTGTCGGTGATGACGTAAGCCCACGAGGTCTCCGAACCGGTACCCGCCGTGGTGGACACCGCGATGTGTTTGGGGTTCTCCTTGTTGGTCGCCTTGGAGAATCCCTCGAACTCGTTGATGTTGCGCCCGTCGTGGGCGATGACCATCCGGGCACCCTTGGCGGCATCGTGGCTCGAACCGCCACCCACGGAGATGATTCCGTCGCATTTCTCCGACTGATAGAGGGCGGCGGCATCCATGCAGTTGTAGTCCTTTGGATTGGACTCCACCTGATCGAACAGCACCACGTCCACGCCCTGGTACTCGATCTTGCCGGTGAGTTCTTCGATGATGCCCGAGCCGCGGAGTCCGGTTGTCATCAGCAGGACCCGTGACATACCCAGTTCCTTGGCCTCGACACCGATCATGTCGTGAGCGCCGACCCCCAGTTTCGCCTTGGGGAACGGATGAAACTCCTTGATCGGGAATTCCCAGATCTGGTTGAGCTCGATGGCCATTGCGTGTATCTCCTTGCGCTGGGCGGAAACTGTTGCCTCACAAGGATGTTGCCCAGCTCACACCGGAAACAAGGTCACCTGACCCGCGCAGTGGGCCTTCATGTCCATCACGTCAGCGTGGCCACCTGGCCATCAGGACAGGTCCATCGCTTCGGTCACTACTGGGGAAGCGGCTCGACCCGTTCGATCTGTGCGCCGAGGCTCCGCATGATCTCGACGAAATCCGGATAGCCACGGTCGATGTGGGAGACATCGTGGACCTCCGTGACGCCATCGGCCACCAGGCCGGCCAGGACCAGTCCGGCTCCGGCACGGATGTCCGAACTCCAGACCGGCGCGCTCGACAGTCGTTCGATACCGCGGATCACCGCGTGATGACCATCGGTGCGGGCGTCGGCCCCCAGCCGGACCATTTCCTCGACAAAACGAAAGCGTGCTTCGAAGACGTTCTCGGTGATCACCGACATCCCGTCGCTGATCGACGCGAGGGCGATGGCCATCGGCTGCAGGTCGGTCGGAAATCCTGGGAACGGCAAAGTCGAGTAGTTCACGGCAACGGGCCGGCCGGACTGGGTGACCCTGAAGCCATTGTCGTACTGGGTGACCGTCGCGCCCGCCCCGGACAGCTTTGTGAGAACGAGCTGGAGATGTTGAGGGTCGACACCACTGACCGCGATGTCGCCGCGGGTCATCACCGCCGCGATCGCCCACGTGGCGGCCACGATGCGGTCCCCGATGACCCGGTGGGTGACCGGTTGGAGACGGTCCACCCCCTCCACGGTCAGGGTTGACGTGCCAGCCCCGGAGATCTTGGCACCCATCTGCTGCAGCATGACGCACAGATCGACGATCTCGGGTTCACGGGCGGCGTTGTCGATCGTCGTCACGCCCTCTGCCAGCACCGCTGCCATGAGGATGTTCTCTGTGGCTCCGACAGAGGGGAACTCGAGTGCGATCGGCGCTCCGATCAGCGTGTCGGCCTCGGCGACCACACAACCGTGCTCGATGACGCTGCGCGCGCCGAGAAGGCGTAGCCCGTTCTGGTGCATGTCGAGCGGCCGGGAGCCGATCGCGTCGCCGCCCGGCAGCGCGACCACAGCTCGACGGCATCTGGCGATCAGTGGCCCGAGAACACACACCGAGGCCCGAAACTGCTTCACCGCGTCGAAGTCCGCGTGGAACTTGGGTTCGGCCGGGGTGTCGATGACCACGGTGTCGCCGGAATGGCTCACCGACGCCCCGAGACCACGCAGTACCTCGGCCATCAGAGGGACATCGAGGATCTGCGGGCAGTTGGTGATGGTGGTGGTGCCTTCCGCCAACAGGGCAGCTGCCATCAGCTTCAGCACGCTGTTCTTGGCGCCCACGACCTCGACCTCACCGGTCAGCCGCGCGCCCCCCGTCACCAGAAAACGATCATCCACGACACGTAGCCTAAGCGACCGGTCGCAGCGCGACCCCGACGGCCCGCCACTTGTCCAAGCCCTCCCCGAAATAGACACCCGGAAGCACCTCCGTCGAGACCGAAATCGCGAATTTCGTTGCGCGGTCGCTGTTTTGCCCACTCAGAACACCGAACGATCGTTCCCTCCGCACCAGCAGATACATCGCAACAAAGGTCACCTTGTCCGTTGCCCATGCCGTCATCGTTCGCGCAGACGGGTAGATTTCATCCATGGCCGTACACCTGACCCGCATCTACACCCGAACCGGCGACAGCGGCGAAACCGGGCTCAGCGATTTCTCCCGTGTGTCGAAGAACGACCCGAGGGTGATCGCCTACGCAGACTGTGACGAGGCAAATGCCGCGATCGGCGCAGCTCTGGCTCTCGGCAACCCCGACCCGGAGATCGCGGAGATCCTCACGCGCGTGCAGAACGATCTGTTCGATGCCGGCGCCGACCTCTCGACACCCGTCGTTCCGGATCCGAAGTACCCCCGCTGCGGCTACTACAGAGCTACATCGATGATCTCGAGGTGTGGTGCGATCACTACACCGACAAGCTGGAACCGCTCAATTCGTTCATCCTGCCGGGCGGCAGCCCGCTGAGCGCGTTGTTGCATGTGGCCCGGACCGTCACACGGCGGGCGGAAAGGTCTGCGTGGGCTGCTATCGACGCTCACCCGGACGACACGAGCGCGTTGCCGGCCAAGTACCTGAACAGGCTGTCCGACCTGCTCTTCATCTTGTCAAGGGTCGCCAACCCGGGCGGAGACGTGCTCTGGCAGCCGGGCGAGCAGCGAAGCCGCGCGCAATCTGGAACGGAAAACGACCAGTAGATCGGAGATCAGCGGCGGCGCTCGCGGCCCGTGCGTTCGGCCCGCTGAGACGGGCGGGATTCGAGCCAGGATTGAAAGGCTGTGACGGCGCCGCCGTCGAGCGCAAGCTCAAACGCACCGTCTCGGTCCGCGAGTTCAAGGATCACCATGTCGTCGTCCATCACATCGGCCTCGGACGGCGTGGGTCCCCGGCGCCCTTTGGACACGACAACCTGACGGAGAACCAGGCGGTTGGGGCCGGGACGCATACTGCGGAGCCGAAAGTACTCCATCGCGTTGTCGTCGTACCGCACCACACCGTGACGCCACGCTCGACCGTCCTCAGCGGGTAGTTCGCGCAGCAACGCAGAAGTACCCGCGCCACGCAGCTGATTGATGCGATAGAACACGTAGAACATCGCCGCGGTGACCAGCACCAACACCGCAAGGGCAATCAGATTCCAGTGCACAACCGACACCTCCTTCTGCCCCCGCTGAAAAAACACCCGGTCCCCGCAAACTCCTCGAAGTTCGCGGGGACCGGGAAACGGCTAGCCGTCCAGATGGTCCCCTGGTCACCAGGATGCCATCCGATCCGACGATCTACTTCACGTGGCCCAGCTCTTCGACCGCACGCAGTCGAGACTGCGCACGGATGTAACGCTCGCTGCCCTCTTCTTCCGACTCCAGAACAGAACGTTCGGCGTCGGCGTCGACCTCGTCTGCCCACTCGGCAGACTCGGCGAGGACGGTGACGGTCTCACCGGTGACCGACAGGAAACCACCCTGCACGGCCGCGACTTTGCGTTGACCGCCATCTTCCTCGATCAACACGAAACCGCCTTCGACCAACTGTCCCAGCAACGGCTCGTGATTGGCGAGCACACCCAGCTCACCTTCGGTGGTCTGAGCGATCACGAAGGTCGCCTCACCCGAGTACAGCCGCGTGTCCGCCGAGACAACCTCGATGTGAAATGCGGTGTCAGCCATGGGTTTTGGTCACTTCCCGGAGATTCGTGCGGCAGCAGCCTCGACGTCATCGAGACCACCGCAGCTGTTGAACGCCTGCTCGGGCAGGTGATCGAACTCACCCTTGGCAACCCGGTCGAACGCCTCGATGGTGTCGCTGAGCGGCACAACCGAGCCCTTCTGGCCGGTGAACTTCTCAGCGACCAGGAAGTTCTGGCCGAGGAACTTCTGGATGCGACGGGCCCGCTGCACGGTGACCTTGTCCTCTTCGGACAGTTCGTCCATACCGAGGATGGCGATGATGTCCTGCAGTTCCTTGTACTTCTGCAGGATCCGCTTGACCTCGTTGGCGACGCGGAAGTGGTCGTCACCGACGATCGACGCCTCCAGGATGCGCGAGGTCGACGTCAGCGGGTCCACGGCGGGGTAAATACCCAGCTGAGAAATCGGACGCGACAGCTCAGTGGTGGCATCGAGGTGGGCGAAGGTCGTTGCCGGCGCCGGGTCGGTGTAGTCGTCGGCGGGCACGTAGATCGCCTGCAGCGAGGTGATCGAGTTACCACGCGTCGAGGTGATGCGCTCCTGGAGCTCACCCATCTCATCGGCCAGGGTCGGCTGGTAACCGACGGCAGACGGCATGCGGCCGAGCAGCGTGGAGACCTCGGAACCGGCCTGCGTGAACCGGAAGATGTTGTCGATGAAGAGCAACACGTCCTGGTTCTTGACGTCGCGGAAGTACTCCGCCATCGTCAGCGCGGACAGGGCCACGCGCATACGCGTGCCCGGCGGCTCGTCCATCTGGCCGAACACCAAGGCGGTGTCCTGGAGGACGCCCATCTCCTCCATCTCGAGGTGGAGGTCGGTGCCCTCACGGGTGCGCTCGCCGACGCCGGCGAACACCGAGGTGCCGGAGAACTCGCGAGCGATACGGGTGATCATCTCCTGGATGAGGACGGTCTTACCGACACCGGCACCACCGAACAGACCGATCTTTCCGCCCTTGACGTACGGGGTGAGAAGGTCGATCACCTTGATGCCCGTTTCCAGGATCTCGGTTTTACCCTCGAGCTGATCAAATGACGGCGGCTTACGGTGGATGCCCCACTGCTCGCCGTCGCGACCGGTGCCCGGCGCGTCGAGGCAGTCGCCGAGGGCGTTGAACACGTGGCCCTTGACCACGTCACCAACAGGCACCGAGATGGGCTTGCTGGTATCGGTGACCTCGGTTCCACGGGTCAGACCGTCCGTCGGTTGCATCGAGATGGTGCGGACCAAGTTGTCGCCGAGGTGCTGGGCAACCTCGAGCGTCAACTTCTTGGCCACCGACGGCAACGTGATGTCGGCGTGCAGGGCATTGAACAGTTCGGGCACTGCGCCACGCGGGAACTCCACGTCGACGACCGGTCCGATGACTCGGACGACCCGGCCGGTCACCGAGTCTGCGGTCGAATCCGAGACGGATTCGGTTACAGCTGTGGTCATGATGTCTCTTCCTCTTTGTCGGTGCGCGGCTGGTGATCCGCGACCGCCTTCGGCTTGTTGCTGCTAGTTCGCGAGCGCATTGGCGCCGCCGACGATCTCGCTGATTTCCTGGGTGATCTGCGCCTGCCGCAGCTGGTTCGCCTCGCGCGACAGGTTGGTCACCAGCTCTTCGGCGTTGTCGGTGGCGGCCTTCATCGCGGTACGACGAGCGGCCGACTCCGATGCCGACGAATCGAGCAGGGCCGCGTACACGCGCGTTGCCACGTACTTCGGCAGCAGTGCCGAGAGCAAAGTCTCCGCACCGGGTTCGAACGTGTAGTTGCGCGCCGGCGTGGACGACTCGTCGTCGTCGCTCTCCGACACCACAAGCGGTGCGATCCTGCGAACCTCGGGCGACTGGTTCAGCATGCTCACGAACTTCGTGAACACCAAGTGCAGTTCATCGACGCCTTCGATGGTGCCGCCGTCCAGTCCCTCGATCTCGGTGCCCGACCCTGCGACGAAGAGATCAACAAGGTGGTTGGTCGCCTCGGAAGCGTTGTGGTACTCCGGCTGTTGCGAGAACCCGGTCCACGACCCCGCGACCGACACTCCCCGGAACGAGAAGTAACCAAGGCCCTTTTGCCCGGTGATGAACAGGACCGTTTCCTTGCCCTCGTCCTCCAGCAACTCGAGGAGTTGCCGGGTTTCGCGCAAGACGTTCGAGTTGTACGCACCGCACATACCGCGATCACTGGTGATCACCAGCACGGCCGCACGTTTCGGATTCTCGCGAGCGACGAGCAGAGGATGGTCCAGTGTGCCCGCTCCGGAGGCCAGCTCCGAGAGCACCGTGGTCATCTCCTGCGAGTACGGCTTGGCCGCCGCCACTCGTGTCTGCGCCTTGACGATGCGCGAGGTGGCGATGAGTTCCTGGGCCTTGGTGATCTTCTTTGTCGACTGGACTGACCGGATGCGTGAGCGCAGTTCACGAATACTCGCCATGTGCTTGTCTCACACTCCTTTCGGTTTGGTCATTGGTTGTCGAATCATGTGCCCTAGGACTTCCGGACCTTGATTTCTTCGTTGTTGACTTCGTCGGCCGCAAGGGCGCCCGGATCTTCTTCGTTCACCGATCCGGGTCCGTCGCTTGCGAGGAACGACTTCTTGTACTTGTCGGCGGCAGCCTTGAGGGCCTCGGCCTGGTCGTCGGACAGAGCCTTACCGCCCGCGATCGAGTCGTAGACACCCTTGGCACCGTGGTGCAGGTGGTTGAGGAGCTCGCCCTCGTACCGGCGCACGTCGTCGACGGCAACCGAGTCGTAGTGGCCCTCACCCGCGAGGTAGATCGAGACGATCTGATCCTCGACGGACACCGGCGAGTACTGGTCCTGCTTGAGCAACTCCACCCAGCGAGCACCACGGGCCAGCTGGGCCTTCGATGCGTCGTCGAGGTCAGAAGCGAACGCCGAGAAGGCCTCCAGCTCGCGGAACTGTGCAAGCTCCAGACGGAGCGAACCCGAGACCTTCTTCAGGCCCTTGGTCTGCGCTGCACCACCGACACGAGAGACCGAGGTGCCCACGTTGATCGCGGGGCGGACACCCTTGTTGAAGAGGTCGGACTCGAGGAAGACCTGACCGTCGGTGATCGAGATGACGTTGGTCGGGATGAACGCGGAGACGTCGTTGGCCTTGGTCTCGATGATCGGGAGACCGGTCATCGATCCGCCACCGAGCTCGTCGGACAGCTTTGCGCACCGTTCGAGCAGACGGGAGTGCAAGTAGAAGACGTCACCCGGGTATGCCTCGCGGCCCGGCGGGCGACGCAGCAGCAGCGAGATGGCGCGGTAGGCCTCGGCCTGCTTGGAGAGGTCATCGAACACGATGAGGACGTGCTTGCCCTGGTACATCCAGTGCTGGCCGATGGCCGAACCGGTGTACGGGGCCAGCCACTTGAATCCGGCCGAGTCAGACGCAGGTGCCGCGACAATGGTGGTGTATTCCATCGCGCCGGCCTCGTCGAGCGCGGACTTGACGCCCGCGATGGTCGAGCCCTTCTGCCCGATCGCGACGTAGATGCAACGCACCTGCTTGGTCGGGTCACCGGTTTCCCAGTTCGCCTTCTGGTTCAGGATGGCGTCGATGCAGACCGCGGTCTTGCCGGTCTTGCGGTCGCCGATGATCAGCTGACGCTGGCCACGGCCGATAGCGGTCATCGCGTCGATGGCCTTGATGCCGGTCGCGAGCGACTCCTCGACGGGCTGACGCTCGAGCACCGATGCTGCCTGGAGCTCCAGCACGCGCTTCTCGTCCGATTCGATCTCGCCCTGACCATCGATGGGCTGACCCAGCGGGTTCACCACCCGGCCGAGGAACTTGTCGCCGACCGGGACGGACAGCACGTCGCCGGTACGGCTGACCTGCTGGCCTTCTTCGATCTCGTCGTATGCACCGAGGATGACCGCACCGACCTCGTCCTCGTCGAGGTTGAGGGCCACGCCCAGAACCCCGCCCGAGAACTCGAGCAGTTCGTTCGCCATCGCGCCCGGCAGGCCGCTCACGTGGGCGATACCGTCCGAGGTGTCGGCGACTACGCCGACTTCTTCGCGCGATGCCTCGGCCTGGAATGACGAGACGTACTGCTCGATCGCTCCTTTGATCTCGTCGGATGAGATCGTCAACTCCGCCATGAGTACTCGTTCCTTGCTTTCGTTTTCGCTTGTGGTCTAAGTGTGCCCGCGCCGGAGTGTGCCGGTCGGGCGTCGCGCCCGTCGGGCTAACTCGGCAAGGTCTCGCTCGCCTTGGCCAGTCGGCTGGCCACATCACCCTCGATGACTTCGTCGGCAACGATGACCTTGAATCCGCCGAGCAACTGCTCGTCGACTTCGATCTGCACCGACATGTCGCGTCCGTAGATCCGCCCCAGCACTGTGCTGAGCCGCTCGATCTGCGCATCGGTCGGCAGTGCCGCCGCGATGACGTGTGCAACCGACTCTCCGCGTCGAGCAGCAGCCAGTTCGGCGATGCCTGACACGGTGACGTCGATCGGCTGATGCCCGCGCTGCAACTGCACAGCCTGTCGGACCAGCGATCCTGTCTCGTCCGTGACCTTTCCGCCGATGACCCTGTCGAGCAACTGCAACCGGCCCTCGGCAGGTGCATTCGCGTCGGACAGCAGTCGCGACAGATCAGGTTCTGCCAGCAGCAACCGGCCCAGCCGGAACAGTTCGTCCTCGACCTCGCCGATCCTGCCGCTGCGGTCGGCGACCGTCAGCAGCGCAAGCCGGGCGAGCCGCTCGAGTGCGGTGAGGAAATCAGCGGTGGCCGACCATTTCGCGTCAACAGCGGACTTGACGATGTCGAGCGTGGTGTCGGACACCTTCCCCGACAGGATCGAATCGACCAGTGACGCCTTGTGCTGCGGCTCGTCGGTGGACTCCGCCAGGTGCTTGCGCAGAACCGGGTTGGCCGCGAGAAGAATCGCTACCGAACCGAGTTCGTCACCGATCGTTCGCAATTGCTCGACGTCCGCGGAACCGGTCTTCTCGTCGAACGTGCGTGCCAGGGTGCGCACCGAGTCACGGCTCGCTGCCCGCATCGAATGGGTGCCGATTGCCTCACCGGTGGATGTGGACTCCGGTGCGACACCACCTTCGGCCGCCATCTGCTCCAACTCGGCCAGAACCCTGTCGAAGGAGTCCTGTTTGGCCTTCGGGTCCTCGAGGTGCTCGCGCACCAGGTCACCGGCGACGTCGAGTGAGGCCAGCCCCAGTTCGCCGCGCAGCTGACGGATCAGCGCCTGGCGGTTGAGGGCGACCTGCGCCTTGCCGTGCTCGGTGATGCGCTTGACCTCTGAGTCGGCCTGGTTGCGCATCTGTTCCGCGATCGCCTGAGCGTCACCGCGTGCCTCTTCACGGATCTGACTCGCCTCTGCTCTGGCCTGCTCGAGTGCTGTGGCGTGAGCGTCCTTCGCCTCGGCGAGACGGGCCTTGGCCTGCTCGCTTTCGGCGACCTGTGTGGCGATCGTTTCTTTTTGTGCCGCAACAGCTTTACGAAGCGGCGGCATCACGTATCGGATGAAAACGAAGACAACGACGGCAAAGCCGACGAGTTGTCCGAGGAAAATATCCACTGGTCAGTTCACCGTCCCGGTCTTTTCGCCCTCGGTCGCGGAGACGCGATCAAGAGATGCCGACAACTTCGGATCCGACTTGACGTCGAAGCCGAGTACTCGGCTGGCCAGCCCGGAGGACAGCCTGCCCAGTTCCGCGCGGGCCTCCGCCGCAGCTCGCTGCCCTTCGGCCGCCAACTGTTCGGAGGTTTCGCGCTGAACCGCGTCCGACTCCTCGGTCGCCCGCCGCCTCATCTCCTCGAGGTTCTCGTTGCCCTTGGCACGAGCCTCGTCTCGGATGCCGGTCGCCTCGACTCGGGCGCCCTTCATGGCGGATCGGTATTCCGATTCGGCATCCTCGAAACTCTTGGCCGCGGCCTTGTTGTCCTCGGTGGTCTTCGAGACCAGCGCCTCACGTTCTTCGAGGACCTGGCGGATCGGCGGAACGATGAACTTGCCGAGCACCACCAACACGATGATGAAGATCAAGAGGACAACGAAGAACGTGCCGTTGGGTATGAGGAAATTCTCTGCGGCGAGATCCATGGTGTCGTTTTACCTGTTTCCCGAAATTATTCGGCGCTGATCGGGGTGGCGAAGACGAACAGCGCCATGAAGGCCAGGTTGATGAAGTAAGCAGCCTCAACCAGACCGACGGTGATGAAGAACGGAGTGAACAGACGACTCTGCGCTTCGGGCTGACGCGCGATGCCTGCGATCAGCTGCGCACCGGCCAGACCGTCACCGATACCGGCGCCGATAGCGCCGCCGCCATGATCAGACCGCCGCCGATCAGTGCACCCATGCCAATCATTGGATCCATTTACTTTTCCCTTTCGGTGGTACTGACAATGGAATTGCCAGGTCTTTGTGCCCCGCCGGCATCGCGCCGGCAAGGGGTCGTTCTAGTGGTGCTCGTCCTCCAGCTCCATGGACTGGCTGAAGTACAAGATGGTCAGCAGAGTGAAGATGAACGCCTGGATGAGTCCGACGAAGAGGTCGAACATCTTCCAGATCGAGTTGGGGGCCCACATGATGTAGACCGGGAAGATCGCGATCAGCGACACCATCACACCGCCGGCGAACATGTTGCCGAAAAGACGGAGTGAGAGCGAGACGGGCTTCGCGATCTCTTCGATGATGTTGATCGGGGCCAGACCGATGGCGTGACCCTTGATCAAGGCTTTGGGGTGGCCGAGAAAGCCTCGGCGCTTGACGCCCGCTGCGTGGTACGCGATGAAGACGAAAAGCGCGAGCGCGTAGACGAAGTTGGCATCCGAGGCCGGCGGCTGAGCCACTCACCGGTGCCTCCCCCTCTTTGCCGTACTGGACCGGCAACACCGAGATCCAGTTGGCGACGAGGATGAAGATGAACAGCGTCACTGCCAGCGGCAGCAGGAATGGCGCAACACGCATGCCGATGGAGCTCTCCACCTGGCCGCGCATCTGCGAGGTGAGGGTCTCGAAGAACAGCTGTACCGGGTTGGGAACGCCCGACGTCATCTTGGCCCGCACGTAGAAGGCCAGTCCGAGCACAACCAGGGCCGCGAAAGCGGTCCCGATGATGGTGTCCAGGTTGAATGTCATCCCGAACAGATCGACGTGGGTATGGTGCCCGACCTCGATCTCTGCCTCGGCGAGATACGACGTATCTGTCATGACTGGGTACGAAGTCCTTTCATCACTGGGATCACCGTGTTGAGAACCAGGATCACCTGACACAGCGCGAGTCCGAACATCACGCCGATGCCGTCCGGCCTGGCGACGAACGCCACGACGAGTGCAACGACGGTCAAGATTGCCAGTCGCAGGGCGGAATTGACGATGATCGGCCGCTTGCGGGGGTTTTCTTCGGCGGTGATTCCTTGCACATACAACTGCACGAGCTTGGCATTGGCCAGACTGAGGGCCAATCCGACGAACATCCAGATACCGAACATGATGTGGCCGAGGTAAGCGCTTGCGGCCACTGCGACGACGACCAGCAATCCACTGAGGATCGCCGGACGCACCAAACTCAACGGAACATCCGGGAATACCGGCGCCGAGTCGGAGCTTGACGTCGTCATGCACCTCTCCTCAAGGGTCCAGCGGGTTCGCTAGCTCTGGGGGCAGCCTGGTAGAGCCGTGCCCGTCGATCTGGAACATGATCGGGGCGACAGCTCATCGATCCCTGTGACCATATCAACACTGTCGTGGCCTGCCACCAGGGGGTGCGTTGACCGCGATTGCGGCTCTCACCTTGGTGATTCGGCTACTACAGACGATAGTACTACGTCGCATCGCATACCCGAAATGTCCGGGTTAGGCTGCACTTCGGCACAGATTACTGGACACGGTTCCACCGACCGCCACCCGGTCAGGCAGATGCGCCCTGGCGGTGTCGTCGACGAAGGCGCGGGACGATGGTGGCGACCATCGCGAGGACCAGTCCGGCTGCCAGGACCGGTACCACTACCGAAACCGAAAAGAACGTGCTCGCAGCCGCTCCGAAGGCCAGTAGCCCGACCCAGAGGTAGATGAGCAGCACCACGCGCCTGTGCGAGTGACCGATCTCCAGCAGTCGATGGTGCAGGTGCATCTTGTCCGGGGTGTAGAAGCCGACACCCGCCCGAGTCCTCCTTACGACCGCCATCAGCATGTCGAGCATCGGGATGAACATGACGGCCGCCACCAGGATGATCGGCGACAGCAGCGTGAACACATCGGCGGGGCCGTAGGCATTGGTGGCCACCCGGCCCGATGCGCTGGTCGAGGCTGTGGCCAGCATCAGCCCGATGAGCATCGAGCCGGAATCGCCCATGAAGATGCGGGCGGGCTGGAAGTTGTGCGGCAGAAAACCGAGGCATGCGCCGGCGAGAATGGCGGAGATGAGGGCCGGTGGGTAGTAACTGACGTCGCCGCCCTGGTCTCGGAGCAGACCCAGCGAGAAGAAGCAGATCGCCAATGACGCGATGAGCGCCAGGCCGGCGGCGAGTCCGTCGAGGCCGTCGACGAAGTTCATCGCGTTGACCGTTGCGACGGTGACCGCGATCGTGAGCAATCCCGCCTGGAGTGGGTCCAGCACCACCGTTCCGATGTCGCCGAACGGGACGTACAGCAGATACCAGCTCACACCCATGATCACCAGGACACCGGCAGCGGTCAGCTGGCCGACGAACTTGGTCAAGGCGTCGATCCCCCAGCGGTCGTCGATGATTCCGACGAGCACGATGACCCCACCGGCGACGACAACGGCGTTCATGTCGTCGGTGTATGCGAAACCCCTTGTCAGAGCTGGCAACTCGCCGGCCAGAGCCATCCCGGCGAGCATACCGATGTACATGCCGACACCGCCCAGACGCGGCGTGGGAATCGCGTGGACATCCCGGGTCCGCGGAACGGCCACCGCACCGGTACGTGTGGCGATGACCCGCACGACACCGGTGGCGAGATACGTGATGACGGCGGCGGCGAGCCCGACGAGCATCAGCTCCCGCAGCGGGACGCCTGCACCACTGCTCGTGAGGCCGGACTGCGCTGCGATCAGCACACCACTGCTCTCAGGGGAACTCGAATAGGCCGCGAACACGGGTCAACGCTACTAGCGCGCGCTCGAAAAGCACGCAAGCGGTCGACCGGACCCGCCAGCGAGACGGAGCCGACTCAGCTACGCAGGCTCTCGACTCCGGTGCCCAGCACCTCGGCGATCTGCTCGGCACTGATCGCACCCTCGCGCAGAATCTTGGGACTGACGTCCGTGAGATCGACGATGGTCGACGGCATCGCCTTCTCGGCCGGTCCACCATCGAGGTACACGGCCACCGACTCCCCCAGTTGCTCCCGGGCCTCGGCGGCGGTGGTCGCCGGCGGTCGGCCGGAGATGTTCGCGCTGGAGACGGCCATGGGCCCGACCTCACGAAGGATCTCGATGGCCACCGGGTGCAGCGGCATCCGCAGCATCACCGTGCCCCGCGTGTCACCCAGATCCCAGGCCAGCGAGGGAGCCTGGTGGACCACCAGACTCAGGCCGCCGGGCCAGAACGCCCGGGTCAGTTCCCTCGCCATCGACGACACTGACAGCACCAGGCCGTCGATGGTGCTCCACGAGCCGACCAGCACGGGCACGGGCATGTCCCGACCCCGTCCTTTGGCGGCCAGGAGGTTGTTGACCGATTCGGAATCGAAAGCGTCGCAACCCAACCCGTACAACGTGTCGGTGGGCAGGACGATCAGGCGGCCACCTTTGGCGGCGCCGACGGCGGCCCGGATACCGGCCGTTCGAGAATGGGGATCGTTGCAGTCGAACGTGGTGCTCACGGGTCCCATCCTTGCATGGTCCCCCTGGCCCCCATCCGCGACGTACCCGCCGGTCAGATGCGGCGGGACGTCGTCGTTCTGGTGGCGGTGACAAAACGCGGCCGTCCGGCCAGATCGTAATTCTGGCCGATCGAATCGAACCGGCCATCGGCGGTCAGCACCTCGATCACCGCCTGCCCCGTGCTGTCGTCGTGCTCGATGGCCACTTTGCCACCCGCCTCGAGGAGCTGGGCGACGGTGGCGATCATCGGAGCGATGACCGACATCCCGTCCGCACCCCCGAAGAGTGCGAGGTGCGGGTCGTGGTCGATCACCTCGACCGGCAATTCGGCTGTCTCGGGTATGTAGGGCGGGTTGGCGACCACAACATCAGCTCTGATGCCGGTCAGAACGGCCGGGTCCCGAACGTCGCCCTGGTGCGTCTCCACTCGATTCGCAACCTGATCGGGCATCCGCGAGAGGTTCCGGTGAAGCCATCGGAGTGGCTCGTCGGCGATCTCTACGGCGTGCACCACGGCGTTGCGTCGAGCGTCCGCGATGGACAACGCGAGTGCACCGCTTCCGCTGCACAGGTCAACCACCACCGGTTCGGCAACGTCGGCAATCGCCTCCAGTGCCCACGACAGCAGCGCCTCGGTTTCCATCCGGGGTATGAACACCCCGGGGCCGACCTCCAGATCGACCATGCCGAACTGGACGTGACCGATGATGTGCTGCAAGGGCTCACGCGCGCGCCGCCGGTCGATCATCGCGCGGTACCTGTCGACCTGCTCCTGAGTCAGCTCGTCGACCGTGACGAGGCCGCCCACGGATGTGCCCGCCACGTGCGCCAGCAGAAGCGCTGCGTCCACGTCCGGGCTGGGGACGCCTGCGGCAGCCAGTTCGGCCGTTGCGGCCCTGCGATGTTCGCGCGCGTTCACTCCGCCTCGAGGCGGGCCTGGCGATCGGCGGTTCTGAGGGCGTCGAGAAGTGCGTCCATGTCGCCTGCGAGAACGGCGTCGAGGTTGCTGGCCTTGTAACCGATCCGGTGGTCGGTGATGCGATTCTCCGGGAAGTTGTAGGTGCGGATCCGCTCGGAACGATCAACTGTCCGTATCTGCGCCGCACGTCCTTCCGACGCTTCGGAGTTGGCTGCTTCCTCCGCGGCCGCCTGCAGGCGCGCAGCGAGGACCTGCATCGCGCGGGCCTTGTTCTGCAATTGTGATCGTTCGTTCTGACAGGTCACGACGATCCCGGTGGGCAAGTGGGTGATCCGGACCGCGGAGTCGGTGGTGTTCACGCCCTGCCCACCCTTGCCCGAGCTGCGGTATACGTCGATGCGGAGATCCGAATCGTCGATCTGCACCTGCTCGACCTCGTCGGGTTCGGGATAGATCAGTACGCCGGCAGCCGAGGTGTGGATACGCCCCTGCGACTCCGTCACCGGAACGCGCTGGACGCGGTGCACGCCACCCTCGAACTTCAATCGCGCCCACACCCCGTCCGGACCGTCGCCTCTCGACTTGATCGAGATGGTGACATCCTTGTACCCGCCGAGATCGGACTCGGTGAGTCCGAGGGTCTGGGCCTTCCAGCCGTGCCGTTCGCAGTACTTGAGGTACATCCGCGCCAGATCCGAGGCGAACAGGGCCGACTCCTCGCCGCCTGCACCCGATTTGATCTCCAACACCACGTCGTCGCCGTCGTGGGGATCGCGTGGCGACAGCAGGTCGGTGAGGGTGGCGTCGAGATCGGCGGCGGTCTTCTCCAGCTCGGGTATCTCGGCCGCAAACGCCGGGTCGTCCGCCGCGAGTTCGCGTGCCGCCTGCAGATCGTCCTGTGCTGCTTGGAGTTTGGTGTACGTGGCCATGATCGGCGCGAGCTCGGAGAAGCGCTTGCCCACGCGGCGCGCGGCAGCGGGGTCATCGTGCAGGGAAGGGTCGGAGAGCTGCGACTGCAAGCCCGCATGCTCGGCGAGAATGTCGTCGATCGCGGACGGCTCGGGGCTGCTCATGACCTGTTCCTACTCGAGAAAAGTTGTGACCGACGGCTGATGGCGTCAACCGGGTGATTCGACGAAAACGGCGCCTGGCCTGCCGCGAAGGCAGACCAGACGCCGGACTTTCAAGCTATTTCTCGGCTGCAGCGTCTTTCTTCGCCGGACGCTTGCCGTAACGCTTCTCGAAGCGTGCGACGCGGCCACCGGTGTCGAGAATCTTCTGCTTGCCCGTGTAGAACGGGTGGCACTGCGAGCAGACCTCGACGTTGATACGACCGTTGTCCTTGGTGGAGCGGGTCGTGAAGGTGTTCCCGCAGCCGCAGACCACAGTGGTCTCGACGTACTGGGGGTGGATTCCCTGCTTCATTCTGGTGTCCCTTTCAATGGTCGCCGGGTCACCTTCGCGGATCGAA
Organism: Williamsia sp. DF01-3; assembly: GCF_023051145.1. NCBI lineage: Bacteria > Bacillati > Actinomycetota > Actinomycetes > Mycobacteriales > Nocardiaceae > Williamsia > Williamsia sp. DF01-3. The sequence goes on along the minus strand of NZ_JALKFS010000005.1, from coordinate 2,563,610 downwards.
GGTGTGAACCGGAACCGGACTCGACCGTTCAGTATGCCAGAGCAGCGATACCATCTCCCAATCGCTGGAATATCGGAGAAGGCGCTGCGCCCATGCTTGGCGGCACGGTCACTGGAACGACACGACAACCATTTTCATTCCGGGGATTTTCCTTCCACGCGAACGGGCATCTACATTCCACCTACGTGAAGTTCCATCGACGTCGTCGGACGTTCCCTCGTCACGACTCCGGGTTAATCGACATACGGCTGGCAGGCACAGTGATGACCAGGTCAAGAACAATTGCGACGGCGGCGACCATCCTGGTCCTGGGGACGACAGGATGTGTGGCCGAGCGCTCCGGCGATCCCGTCCCCGAGTCGGCGGACTCCGGATCGGTGTCGAGCTTCCGACCATCGGCGGACAATCCTGATCCCACCGACGACATCGAAGGCGTCGAGAAGAGGTACTACCCCGCTGCTCTTCACGTGGTCCCGACCGATCGCGTCCGTTACTCGTTCAGCCCGCCCATCGGCGGCCGACACGACGCGGTCTGGGCCGCCTGCACCGGGGTGGTCTACAACGCGGGCATCCGTTCGGAAAACGCCGTGCACTCACTCGAACACGGAGCGGTCTGGCTCACCTACAACCCGGAAGACCTCGACGCCGAAGCCGTGGAATCGCTCGCCGAGCGCGTCGACGGAGTCGACTACACGCTGCTGTCGCCCTACCCCGGATTGGACCGACCGGTGTCGGTGCAGTCGTGGGGACATCAGCTCAAGGTCGACGATGCCGACGACCCACGTATCGACCAATTCATCACCGCGACGAAACAGAACATCCAGAGCGGTGTCTACCCGGAAGCCCCCGAAGAGACCGGTTACCCCGAACCGGGGGCCACGTGCGCGGCGTCCGGCGCGTTCGATCAGCTCGATCCCCCACCGTTCGATCCACGCCCCGGCAACCTGCCGGAGAACTGATCACTGCCACACGAACGAACCCACCCATCCCGTTCGGCCCGCCCTGTGACGGGTGGGTCCACGGGATCAGGTGGAGTCGGTGGCCGCGAGCCGGCGACTAGTCGTCGCCCATGGCCCCCGGTGCGGTCTTCTGGACCTGCATGAGGAACTCGATGTTGCTCTTGGTCTTCTTCAGCTGACTCACCAGGAGATCGATCGCCTGCTGCGAATCGAGGCCGGCAAGCACGCGCCGCAGCTTGTGCACAATGGAAAACTCCTCGGGCGACAACAGCAACTCGTCCTTACGCGTGCTGGACATGTTGACGTCGACCGCCGGGAACACCCTGCGCTCGGAGATCTTGCGATCCAGTTTGAGCTCGGCGTTGCCGGTGCCCTTGAACTCCTCGAAGATCACCGTGTCACCGGTGGAACCGGTCTCGACCAGCGCCGAGGCGATGATGGTGAGCGATCCGCCGTTCTCGATGTTGCGGGCAGCACCGAGGAAACGCTTGGGTGGGTACAGCGCGGTGGAGTCGACACCACCGGACAGGATCCGGCCCGAAGCCGGCGACGCATTGTTGTACGCGCGACCCAGCCGGGTGATCGAATCGAGCAGCACCACAACGTCTTTGCCGTCTTCGACCAGACGCTTGGCCCGCTCGATCGCCAGCTCGGCCACCGAGGTGTGGTCTGACGGCGGGCGGTCGAAGGTGGAGGCGATGACCTCACCCTTCACCGACCGCTGCATGTCGGTGACCTCTTCGGGCCGCTCGTCCACGAGCACCACCATGAGGTAGCACTCGGGGTTGTTGATCGAGATGGCGTTGGCGATGTTCTGCAGAATCGTCGTCTTACCGGCCTTGGGCGGCGACACGATCAGTGCACGCTGTCCCTTGCCGATCGGCATGACCAGGTCGATGACGCGGGTGGAGATGCGCTCGCTGGTGGTCTCCAGGCGAAGACGCTGATTCGGATACAGCGGGGTCAGCTTGTTGAACTCCGGCCGGCGCTTGGCGGTCTCGACGTCAGCGCCGTTCACCGAATCGAGCCGGACCAGCGGATTGAACTTCTGGCGCTGGTTCGACTGCTCACCATCGCGCGGGACCTTGACCGCCCCGGTGATCGCGTCACCGCGACGCAGCCCGTTCTTACGGATGAGGTTCATCGACACGTAGACGTCGTTCGGTCCGGCAAGGTAGCCCGACGTACGAACGAACGCATAGTTGTCCAGCACATCGAGGATTCCCGCGACCGGCTGCAACACGTCGTCGTCGGAGATCTGTGGCTCACGCTCGTTGCCGCCGCCGCCGCCTTCGCCGCGGTCACGTCCCCGACGGCGCTCACGGAAACGGCGTCCCCGGCGACCGCCGCGGCCGTCGCCGTCCTCGTCGTCGTCACGGGGCCCGTTGTCGCGGTTGTCACGGGGGCCGCTGTTCTGGCCACTTCCCTGATCGTTGCGGTTGCGGTTCCTGTTGCCCTGCTCGGAGCGGTTTCCCTGCTCCGAACGGTTGCCCTGGTCGTCGCGGTTGCGGTTGTCGCGGCCCTGGCCCTCGCGGCTCGAGCCGCTGCCCTGGTTGTCGCGGCCCTGGTTGTCGCGACTCTGACCCTCGCGAATCTGATTGTCGCGGCCTTGACCCTCGCGGCTCTGGCTTTCCCGGCCCTGGCTCTCACGGCCCTGGTTGTCCCGGCCTTGACCCTCGCGATTGTCCCGACCTGCGGCCTGCCCGTCGCGACCACGACGACGCTGCCGCCGCTGGTCGTTGCCGTCTGCCTGGTCACCGTCCTGGGAAGACTCGTCGGTCTTCGGCGCGGCCTTCTCCACGGCGGGCGCCGTGGTGGCCGCCTGCTCGGGTTCGACCTTTGTGGTTTCGGTGGTCTTCGTCGCTGCTTCGGCGGCGGGTTCCGCAGGGGCGGAGGCAGCCTTGACCTGCGGCTTCTCGGCAGAGGCAGTCGGCGCGTCCTCCGACGGCGCCGGTCCTGCCGAGGTCTTGTCTGCGGGCGCCTTGCTCGAGGCGGCCTTGCTCTTGGTGGCAGGTGCGCTCGACGCCCCGCCGCTCTGGCGTTCCTTGATGGCCGCGATCAGGTCGCTCTTGCGCATACCCGACGTGCCCTTGATGCCCAGCTCTCCCGCCAGGCCACGAAGTTCAGTCAGAACCATTCCCGAGAGCCCGGTCCCACGACGACGTTCGGCTTTCGGAGTGTCAACTCCACCGAGGTCGAGCGTGTTCTCCGAGCCCGGTGCAGTGATCAGGTCCGTATCCGTCAACGGATATCCTTTCCTTCCCCCGCCGGTAGATTCGCGAGGGCCAAAGTTCTCGCACCCGGAGCCCAGGTGAGAGGTGCCGCTAGTTTTTCAGCGGTCTTATGAGGCGTGTGTCGTTTGCCGCGCTTTATATTTCACGGACTGGCGCCCGCGGGCTGTGATTCGAGTTGACATCCGATGAGAAGCACGCTCGGGTGAAAACATCCGCGGCTGGACGGGTACATGCTAACCAGGATCAGTAGTTCGGGCAACACCCACAGATTGCGGCGTGTTCACAAGCTGCGAATCAATCAAAGTTGCACCCGCCGTCGTCAGTGTACGACTACTCCGGGTGCAATCTCTACTTCCTGCAGAACAAATCCCAGCTCAGCTGCCTTGTCGCGAGTCTGAGTTGGTAGTTCGGACGCCGTCAGCGCCAGCACGGTGGGCCCGGCGCCCGACACGGTGGCCGGTACCCGCCGCTCACGCAACCATCGCACCAGTGCGGCCGTCGCAGGCATCACCGGGGCCCGGTAGTCCTGGTGCAGTCGATCCTCGGTCGCAGCCATCAGCAATTGGGGTTCGGTCGTCAACGCCACCACGGCCAGGGCCGCGCGGCTGACATTGAACACCGCATCCGCCCTGGACACAGCGTCCGGCAACAACCCACGGGTGACTGCGGTCGACGACTCGACCTGCGGAATCATGGCGTAGGCGCGAATAGCTGGATGCATCTCGAGCGACCTCGCGAAATAGTTGAGTGCCGGCGAATCCCCCGCGACGTCCGAGGTGTGGATACCCGCAGTGGGTTCGGACCAGGAGACGACGGCCGAACCGAGCACACTCGCCGAGGCATTGTCCGGATGGCCTTCGAACTCCGAGGACAGCTGGATCAACGCCTCGGTGGACAGTTGTGTTCCCAGGCCGGCTGCGCGGACCAGGCCGGCGGCGACCGCCAGCCCCCCGACGACCGCGGACGCCGACGACCCCAAACCACGGGCATGGGGAATGCTGTTGCGGCACTTGACGTCCAGGCCCGGGGCCGTGACGCCGGCCGCCGCCAGCCCCCGATTGATCGCCCGAACCACCAGGTGTCGCTCGTCGAGCGGTACTCCCTCGGCACCTTCGCCGCTGACGGTGATGCGCAGTGCGTCGCCACCGACGGTGACGGAGATGTCGTCGTAGATGCCCAGAGCGATACCCAGAGAATCGAACCCGGGGCCCAGATTGGCACTCGACGCGGGAACACGCGCTTGCGCCTGGACCCCCGCAGGCAGAACGGGATTCACGTCCACACCTTCGCGACGGAGCCCAGCAACGTGCGAGTCATCGCCAGAGGATTCATCAGTCCGCGTTGCCCACACCGTCATGATCGGTTCCCATCAGCCCACATTCAGCGCGCGTGCGACAGCCACCGGATCAACCGGGATGGCCTCCACCGGCGGGATGCCGGCCAACGCGGTGTCGGGATCCTTGAGGCCGTTGCCGGTGACCGTGCAGACGACGAGCTCGCCGGCAGCCACCCAGCCCTCTTCACGGGCAGCAAGAAGTCCCGCGACACTGGCGGCCGACGCCGGCTCGACGAAGACACCCTCGTGACCCGCGATCAGCCGGTAGGCCTCGAGGAGTTTCTCGTCGGTGGCAGCCCGGAATTGACCACCCGATTCGTCCTTGGCGGCCACTGCCTGGTTCCAGCTGGCGGGTGAGCCGATCCGGATGGCGGTGGCGATCGTCTCGGGATCCTTGACCGGCTTGCCGGTGACCAAAGGGGCCGCGCCGGCCGCCTGCACGCCGAGCATGCGAGGGGTCGACCCGACAACACCGTCGCGGTGGTACTCGGTGTAGCCCTTCCAGTACGCGGTGATGTTGCCCGCGTTCCCCACCGGCAACGCATGCACATCAGGGGCCCTGCCGAGCACATCCATGATCTCGAAGGCGGCGGTTTTCTGACCTTCGATGCGGGCTGGGTTCACCGAATTGACCAGCTCGATCTCGGTCCACTCGGCGGTGGCCTTGCGAGCCAGTTCGAGGCAGTCGTCGAAGTTGCCCTGCACCTGGATGATCTTCGCGCCGTGCATCACGGCCTGGGCGAGTTTGCCCATTGCGATCTTGCCCTCGGGGATGAGGACCGCGCACGTGATGCCTGCGCGGGTTGCGTACGCGGCGGCCGAGGCCGAGGTGTTCCCGGTGGACGCGCACAGCACCGCGGTCTTCCCGTTGTTGACGGCGTTGCTCACAGCCATCGTCATCCCGCGGTCCTTGAACGAGCCGGTCGGGTTGAGCCCCTCCACCTTGAGGTACACCTCGCACCCGGTGATCTCGGACAGGTGCGGTGCGGCGATCAACGGCGTGCCACCCTCGAGCAGGGTGACCACCTTCCAATCGTCCTTGACAGGCAATCGGTCGCGGTACGCCTCGATCAATCCCGGCCACGCGCGGTGCACGGCGACAGACTCACTCATTGGTTCCCTCCAGTCGGAGAACGCTGGACACGCTCAGGACGGCCTCCAGCTTCTCCAGTGCCGCAACGGTTTCGGACAATGCCGCATCAGGTGCGCGATGGGTGACCACCACGAGCCGGGCGTCGTCACCGGCGCCTTCCTGGCGAACGGTCGAGATGCTGATGCCCCGGGAGGAGAACTCTCCGGCGACTGTTGCGAGCACCCCGGCGCGGTCCGCCACGCGCATCGAGACGTAGTACCGGGTCCGCACGTCACCCATGGGGGCGATCGGCAGCGACGCGTACGTCGACTCCAGTGGGCCACGACCACCGTGCACCTTGTTGCGCGCAGCCATCACCAGGTCTCCCAACACCGCCGATGCGGTGGGTGCGCCACCGGCACCCTGTCCGTAGAACATCAGCCGGCCGGCGTTCTCGGCTTCGACGACGACCGCGTTGAAAGCGCCGTTGACCGCCGCCAGAGGATGTTCGAGCGGTACCAGAGCCGGATACACGCGGGCCGAAATCCGTTGCTGCCCATCCTCACCGACGATCCGCTCGCAAATCGACAGCAGCTTCACCGTGCAGTCGAGTGCCTGCGCCGAGACGAGGTCGGCAGCGGTGATCTTGGAGATGCCCTCGCGGTAGACATTGAGGGCGGTGACCCTCGAGTGGAAGGAGATCGACGCCAGGATGGCTGCTTTCGCCGCCGCGTCGTAGCCCTCGACATCGGCCGTCGGGTCGGCCTCGGCGTAGCCGAGTCGGCCTGCCTCTGCGAGGGTCTCCTCGTAGTCACTGCCGTCGGCGTCCATCGCGGACAGGATGAAGTTGGTTGTGCCGTTGACGATTCCGGCGACACGGTTCACGGTGTCACCCGCGAGCGACTGCATCAGAGGGCGAATCACCGGGATGGCGCCGGCCACGGCCGCCTCGAAATACAGATCGACCTTCGCCCCGGCTGCGGCAGTGGCGAGTTCGCCGGTGTAATCGGCGAGCAGCGCCTTGTTGGCGGTGACCACGGACTTACCGCTCTGCAGCGATTCGCGGATCAACATCCGCGGCGGGTCGATGCCGCCGATGAGTTCGACAACGATGTCGACATCGTCGCGGGCAACGAGGTCTTCCGGTTTGTCGGTGAGCAGGGCCGGATCCACCCCGTCACGAGGAACATCGAGGTTCCGGACGGCGACACCGCGCAGTTCCAGTGGGGCGCCGACCCGTGCCTGCAGATCAGCGGCGTTGTCGGTGAGGATGCGAACCACCTCGGTACCGACATTTCCCATTCCGAGTACCGCAACGCCGATGGCGCGGGCCCCGTTGTCGTTGATTCGGCTGTCCGTCACTCGTTCACCTCCAAGCTCAGTAGATCTTCGACAGTTTCACGACGCAGGATCACTCGCGCGTCGCCTCCCCGCGTGGCGACCACGGCGGGTCGGGTGACCATGTTGTAGCGACTCGACATCGAGTAGCAGTAGGCGCCGGTGGCGCCCACCATCAGCACGTCCCCGGGGCCGACATCGTCGGGAAGCCAGCAGTCGCGGATGACGATGTCGCCGCTCTCGCAGTGCTTTCCGACCACCCGACTGACCACAGCGTGCGCAGTGGAGACCCGCGACGCCAGCCGGACGTCGTACTCGGCCTGGTACAGCGAGGTGCGGATGTTGTCGCTCATACCACCGTCGACGGACACGTAACGGCGATGAGCTCCGCCCGGCCCGAGCTGGACGTCCTTGACCGTGCCGACGGTGTACAGCGTGACCCCGGCCGGACCGGCGATCGCGCGACCCGGTTCCACCGCGATGGTCGGAGTGGGTAGGCCCAGTGCGGCCGATTCACGTTCGACGATGGCGGCGAGTTTGTCGGCGACTTCCTGCACCGGAGGCGGGTCGTCAGAGGGCAGGTATGAGATACCCAGTCCCCCACCGAGATCCAGGATCGAGAGTTGGGCGGTCTTGTCCACACCGAACTCCGAGACCACGTCCCGCAGCAAGGACAGGACACGGTGGGCGGCCAGCTCGAAACCACCCACGTCGAAGATCTGCGAACCGATGTGGCTGTGCAGCCCCACCAGTCGCAGGTTGTCGGTGGCGAAGACACGTCGGACCGCGTCCATCGCCGTGCCACCGGCCAGCGAAAAGCCGAACTTCTGGTCTTCGTGTGCCGTGGAGATGAACTCGTGGGTGTGCGCCTCCACACCCACGGTGATCCGGATGAGGACGTCCTGGACCACGCCGAGTCGGCCGGCGATCTCATCGAGACGTTCGATCTCGATCATGGAGTCGAGCACCACGTGCTCCACGCCCGAGGTGACCGCGAGTTCGAGCTCGTACGGCGATTTGTTGTTGCCGTGCAGGGCGATCCGATCGGCCGGAAAGCCCGCACGCAACGCCACCGTCAGCTCGCCGGCCGAACACACATCGAGAGAGAGACCCTCTGAATGCACCCAGCGCGCGACCTCGGTGGACAGGAACGCCTTCGACGCATAGTGGACGTGCTGCGCCGATCCGAACGCCTTGGCCATCTCGGCGCATCGCGCCCGGAAGTCCTCTTCGTTGATGACAAACAGTGGGGTGCCGTATTTCTCGGCCAGCTCGGTGACCGCGATGCCGCCGATCTGCGCGACACCGTTCCCGTCGCGATCGGTGCCCTGCGGGTAGATCGCCTCCGGCAACTGCGCGAGTTCCTCTGAAGAATTGGGCCTTTCGGCCAGGTGCGGTGCCGCCACGACCTCCGCGTGCCGTGGTCCGGCGGGGTGTGCGTTCACATTCGCTCCGGTGCGCTCACGCCGACCATCGCCAAACCGTTGGCGATGACCTGCTGGGTGGCGCCGCACAGAGCCAACCGTGCGGCGTGGAGATCGGTGGGTTCCTCGTCGCCCTGAGGCAGGACCCGGCACCGGTCATAGAACTTGTGATACGTGCTCGCCAGCGCCTCGAGATACCGGCAGATACGGTGCGGCTCACGCAATTGCGCGGCAGCAGCGACCACTGCGGGGAAGTCTCCCAGCGTACGGATCAGGTCGCCCTCGGCCCGATCCACCAGCAGCTCGAGGTGGTCGGTGGAGGCGGTGAGACCCAGTGCCTCGGCATTGCGGCCGATCGCCGCGAGGCGGGCGTGCGCGTATTGCACGTAGTAGACCGGGTTTTCGTTCGACTGGCTGACGAGGAGGTCGAGGTCGATGTCGATGTTCACGTCCACGGACGACCGGATGAGTGAGTAGCGGGCGGCGTCCACACCGACCGCGTCCACCAAATCGTCGAGGGTGATGACCGTGCCCGCTCGCTTGCTCATCCGCACCGGCTGCCCGTCGCGGACGAGATTGACCATCTGCCCGATCAGTACCTCCAAGCGGTCGGGGTCGTCGCCGAGCGCCGCGGCCGCAGCCTTGAGCCGGACGACGTAACCGTGATGGTCGGCGCCGAGCATGTAGATACAGAGATCGAACCCGCGGTCACGCTTGTCCTTGAAGTACGCGATGTCGCCTGCGATGTACGCCGCCTCGCCGTCACTCTTGATGACCACGCGGTCTTTGTCGTCACCGAACGCGGTCGACCGCAGCCACCAGGCGCCGTCGTTCTCGTAGAGGTTGCCGTTTGCCTTCAGTTCGGCGATTGCCTTGTCGACCTGGCCACTCTCGAACATCTTGTTCTCGTGCGTATAGACGTCGAAGTCGGTGCCGAACTCGTGCAGGTTTGCCTTGATCTGCGCGAACATGAGGTCGACGCCTCGGGCACGGAATGTCTCGAGCCGCTCTGCCTCCGGGAGGTCCAGAGCGCCGGGCGCGGCGTCGAGCACCTGTGCCGCGATCTCACCGATGTAGGCGCCGGCATACCCGTCCTCCGGGGTGGGTTCACCGAGTGCCGCGGCAACCAGCGACCGCGCGAACCGGTCGATCTGTGCGCCGTGGTCGTTAAAGTAGTACTCGCGGGTGACCGCGGCACCTTCGGCCGAGAGAACCCGGCCCAGCGCGTCGCCCACGGCAGCCCACCGCGTGCCGCCGAGGTGGATCGGACCGGTCGGGTTGGCCGAGACGAACTCGAGGTTCACCCGGAGCCCGTCGAGAGTTGTCCCGGTCCCGTAGGCCGCACCACGTTCGATCACGCCGGCGACCACCACGTTCTGGGCGTCGGCGGCGAGTCGAATGTTCACGAACCCGGGTCCGGCGATCTCGGCGGTGGCGATGCCCTGACGACTGGAGAGCTCAGCGGCAAGCCATCCGGCCAGCTCACGCGGGTTGACGCCGACCTTCTTACCGAGTTGCAGCGCGATGTTGGTGGCGTAGTCGCCGTGCTCGGGATTGCGCGGCCGTTCCACGACAACACTCTCCGGCAGCGCGGACGGGTCGAGTCCGTGGTCGGTGAGGACGGTTGAGGTGGCGGCATGCAGCAGCACCGCGAGGTCGGCGGGGGTCACGATGCACCATCCTATTGGCCCGCACCTCATCATTGACAATCGCCGTCTCCCTGCACAGCGATTGCCGTCGACGCACACAAGTACACTGTCGGTCGCCGGTTCACATGCCGGCACGCACTCGTTCGCTCACCCCAGTTTTTGCACCGAAAGAGATCCATGGCCGACGCCGATAAAAAGGGCAACAAGATTCCCAAGAAACCGTCCACCGCAGGTAAGTCCGGCAAGAAAAAGGCCGGGCAGGTCCCCGTGGTGAAGGCGGGGGGCGTCGGACGGCAGATCCCGTGGATGACCATCGGCGCAGTGGTGGTGATCATCGCGCTCGTCGGTGGACTGGCCGCGTACCTGGTGCCCAAGTATCTCGATCAGCGCGAAGTCGCGAAGTTCACACCGTCGTCGTCCAATCCCGACCCTTCGGACAAGATCGACGGCGTCACCAAGATCTACTACCCGGCCGGTCAGCACGTGCAGCCGACGCAGCGCGTGGCCTACGACCAGTCGCCTCCGTTCGGCGGACCTCACGACGCGGTCTGGGCCGCGTGTACCGGCATCGTCTACCCGAACCAGTTGCGGACCGAGAACGCCGTCCACGCGCTCGAGCACGGCGCGGTCTGGATCGCCTACAACCCGGACACCATCGCTCCCGGCGACCTCGACATCCTGCAGGACAAGGTCGAGGGCGAGTCGTACATGCTGATGTCGCCCTACCCGGGCCTGGACACGCCGATCTCGCTGCAGTCGTGGGGTCATCAGCTCAAGCTCGACTCCGCAGGCGACGAACGCGTCGACCAGTTCATCGAGGCCCTGCGCCAGAACTCGAACAGCGGCGTGTACCCCGGCCAGCCCGACGCCACCGCGTATCCCGAGATCGGGGCCTCCTGCGCGGCGACGCCCGGCGCGTTCGATCCGAACAACCCGCCCCCGGCCGACGTCGGCCCGATCCCCGCTGACGCCATTCCCATGGACGGCACCGGCACCACCCCCGCCACCGAGGAGGGACTGGTCGCACCGGAGCAGCCGATGACCACCGCTCCGGCCACCCCGGCGCAGCCCGTCCCGGCCACCCCTGCGGGCTGATGGACGACTCGGAGTCCGGCACCGACTCGAACACCCCCGAACAGGCTCAGACCCGGTCGGATACCGGCACCGGAGCGGCTGAGGCCGAGCAGACCTCCGCTTCTGGCGCACATCGCCGACAGCTGCCGGCGATGCTGGTGCTCGGTGCGGTCGCGATGTTGCTGCTCGGTGTGGTCGTCGGCCTGTTGCTTCGCATCAGCTTCGAAGGCGACGACAACAACAGGCCCGCCGAGGACTCGGCTGCGGTGGGCTTCGCGCAGGACATGATCCGTCACCACCAGCAGGCTGTGGAGATGGCGACCATCGAGTTGTACGGCGGAAGCGACCCGCAGGTGCAGTCGCTCGCCTACGACATCCTCACCTCGCAGACCAACCAGATCGGCCAGATGCAGTCGTGGCTGACCCGCTGGGACTATCCCCTCGACAATTCCGACGAGGCGATGGCCTGGATGCAGGGTCACAGTGACGGGCACGGTCACGGGGGCAGCACTGAGTCGAGCATGTCGATGGGGCCGAGGGCGCCCGGTTCACCCCCGATGCCGGGGATGGCGACCACCGCGGAGATGACAAAGCTGCGGACGCTCCAAGGCGCCGAACTGGACACTTTCTTTCTGCAACTGATGTTGCGACATCATCAGGGCGGGACCGAGATGATGGAGTTCGCGGCCGAGCGCGATCACGTCCAGGAAGAGTTCGTCCGGCAACTCGCCCAGCAGATGGTCAACGTCCAGCAATCGGAGTCGGACACGATGACGAAGATGCTCGAATCCCGAGCGGCGCAACCTCTTCCGATGAACTAGTCGCAGGTCACCGGCTGCGCGGCAAGTCCTCGAAGACCGATCGCCAGTACTCCTCGGGAACGGTGTGGCCGGACTTGAGGATCAGCGCCAGGCCGGTCGCCATGAAGATGCCCAGGACGCCCAGCCACAGGCCGAACACCCCGATGGCAATCCAGGCCGCGGTGACCAGTGGCGGCCACGGATCGAGCACCACCAACAGCGGGGCGAACAGGAACCCGAGTCCGATGTACCAGGACGAGCCTGCCCGATCCATGATCAGGACCGCCCGTAACCAGCGTGGCGCCCCGGGCAAAGTGGTCGTGACTGCGTTTTGTCGATCGGTATCCATGCCTCCAGGGTCACCGCTTCGGTGGTCGAAAACGATTACGCCGGAGGTAAGAAAAGCGCCCCCGCCTGCGTAGTCCGACCACTGCCTGGCGATATGGCAACGGAAAACGAGAACACGTTCTAGTATGGGACCATCCACACACGGCTCGGGGATGGTGTATGTACGACTTCGAAGAACGACGTGACGATGACTCCGCCCTGTCATCAGAGCGGTTTCCGAAACCGCCCCTCGCGCTGACCGCGCTCGAACTGGCTCGCGTGATGGTCGAGTACCCCACATCGGCGGTGGTGGACGCCATCCTCCCGAGCCACGGTGTGGGCGAGGGACGTCCGGTGCTGGTGATCCCCGGTTTCTACGCAACCGACGGTCTCACCAACAGGATGCGTTCCCATCTGCGCGGTCTCGGTTACCGAGCCCACGGATGGCACCTCGGCCGTAACTTCGGATTGACCGACCACATCGTCGAGGGGCTACCCGACCGACTGGACCGACTTCACCAACGTTATGGCGTGCCGGTCAGTGTTGTGGGCTGGAGTTTCGGCGGCCTGCTCGCCCGGTGGCTGGGCCACGAACGTCCCGACGCGGTACGGCAGGTGATCTGCCTGGGGTCCCCGTGGCGACCCGAGGGCGAGGTGACCAGGACGACGGCGATGTTCGAGCACGCCGCACGGAAGTACGGCCTTGTCGACAACGCGCGAGAGATCGTCGACACCCTCCGAGGACCGCTGCCCGTCCGATGTACGGCGATCTATTCCAAGACCGACGGGATACTCAACTGGCGTAGTTGTGCACTCGACGAGGACGACAACTGCGAGAACATCGCCGTTCTCAGCAGCCATATCGGGCTGGTCTCCAATCCCCTGGCCCTGAGCGTGCTCGCTGATCGACTGGCCCAGAACCCGCTTGCGCCAGAACCTTTCGATTGGGCGCGGTGTGTTCGTCACACCCTCCTCGGTCCATCGGTGAGCGCCCCGACGTTGAGAAAGACCGCATGAGCACCGACAAGACGGCCGGCGAGTCCGGCGACGAGCCCACAGTCGCAGAGTCGGACGAAGAACTCTGGGAGTTGCGCGACGGAGCCTGGGTGACCCGGTTGATCCCGATCCTGCGATTGGCGGTCAAGGGCTGGTTCCGGTCCGAGGTGAAGGGCATGGCGAACGTGCCCGATGGCGGAGCGCTGCTGGTGTCCAATCACTCCGGAGGTCTCCTCGCGATGGACGTTCCGGTGATCGCGGTGGAGTTCTTCGATCATTTCGGCAGTGAGCGCCCGCTGTACGTGCTGGCCCACGACATGCTGTTCATCGGCCAGGGAAAACAACTGTTCGCTCGCGCCGGTTTCGTTCCGGCCAATCGCCGCAACGCCGATCAGCTCCTCCGCAGCGGCGGCGTCACGATTGTCTTCCCCGGTGGCGACTATGACGTGTTCCGGCCGTCGACCTCGGCCAATCGCATCGACTTCAACGGCCGTACGGGGTACGTGCGCACGGCTCTCGAGGCCGGGGTTCCCATCGTCCCGGTGGTGAGCATCGGAGGACACGAGGCCCAGATCTTCCTCAGCCGCGGTGAGGATCTCGCGAAGCTCCTGCGTCTCGACAAACTCATGCGGACCAAGCTCGCCCCGCTGTCCTTCGGATTCCCGTTCGGGTTGTCGCTGCAGTTCCCTCCGAACCTGCCGATGCCGACCAAGATCGAGACACGGGTGCTCGAACCGATCGACATCGTCGCGGAGTTCGGAACCGACCCCGACATCGCCGAAGTCGATCGCGTGGTCCGCGACCGTATGCAGTCCACGTTGGATGAGATGGCCCGGGCACGCCGCTTCCCGGTGCTCGGATGACCACAGGATCAGGAGCCACGTCGTGACCGAGTTGATAGGCCGGATTCGCCGGATGCTGTGGACCATCGGGGTACTCGTCCGCAGTGGCATGCTCGCCCCGCTGCGCCCGGACAAGTACCTGCGGATGGGACTCGTGATCTGGCGTCAGGGCACCACACCGATGACCGGCCTCGGGTTGGCAGCAGTGCGGCGGCCGAACGCCACTGCCCTCGTCGACGAACTGGGCAGCCTGACGTGGGCGCAGCTCGACACCCGTAGCGACGCTCTCGCCACGGCGTTGCGCGACCTGCGGCGAGAGCCCGACCAGACCGTCGGCATCCTCTGCCGCAACCACCGTGGCCTCGTCGAAAGCCTCTTGGCATCAACAAAACTCGGTGCCGACTCGCTCCTGTTGAACACCGGGTTCTCGGGCCCTCAGCTCACGGAGGTCCTCCTTCGCGAGCACACCGGCGTCCTCATCTACGACGAAGAGTTCGCCGATCTCGTGGCCCACGCCCGTTCGCACGTCGAGGATCTCGCCGAAGTGATCGCGTGGACCGACAGCAGCACCGACGCCCCCACCGTCGAAGGGCTCATCAACAAGCATCGCGGCGCAAAACGTCCGGGACGTCCTGATTCCCCCGGACGTATCGTCCTGCTGACCTCCGGTACAACCGGGACCCCCAAAGGCGCACGCCGCTCCGGTGGCGGGGGCGCCGGGGCGCTCGCGGCCATGTTCGACCGCATCCCATGGAAGGCGGAAGAGAAGATCGTCGTCGCGGCGCCCATGTTCCACGCCTGGGGCTTCGGGCAGCTCGCCGTGGCCGGGACGATGACCTGCACCGTGGTGATGCGCCGCAAGTTCGATCCGGAGGCAACGCTGAAGTTGGTTGCCGAGCACCGGGCCACCGGTCTCGCGCTCGTGCCGGTGATGCTCGAACGCATCATGGATCTGCCGTCCGAGGTCCTCGACCACTACCAGCTGAGCTCACTGCGTTTCGCCACGGTCAGCGGATCGCGGATGAGGGCCGACGCCGTCACCGGTTTCATGGATCGGTTCGGTGATGTGGTCTACAACAGCTACAACGCCACCGAGGCGGGCCTGATCAGTACGGCGACACCTGCGGACCTGCGCGCTGCGACAGACACTGCCGGCCGGCCCGCAGCCGGTACCGAGGTACGGATCCTCGACGACAACCTCGACGAGTTGCCCGTCGGCGAAGTGGGAAAGATAGCCGTCTTCAGCAACTCTCACTTCGAGGGGTACACGTCGGGTGACTCCAAGGACTTCCACGGCGACTTCATGTTGTCGGGCGACGTGGGCCGCCTGGACGAGAACGGTCGATTGTTCGTTGTCGGCCGTGACGACGACATGATCGTCTCGGGCGGCGAGAACGTCTACCCACTGGAGGTCGAGGAAACACTCAACGCCCATCCCTCGGTCCTTGAAGCTGCAGTGCTCGGAGTCGACGACGAGAAATACGGACAACGGCTGGCGGCCTACGTGGTACTCAAGCCCGGGGAGGATGCTTCCTGCGACGATCTCAAAGCACACGTCAAGTCCCAACTGGCCGGCTTCAAGGTGCCCCGCGACGTCGAGTTCCTCGACGCCCTCCCCCGCAACGCCACCGGCAAGGTGGTCAAACGCGAACTCACCGGACCCGCGTGATGACAAACGCGGAACAGTTTGGGTAAGTCGCCGATGACGCGCCCCGCACCCCTCCATACTTCCGGAATGGAGCGAATGGAAGGGGTTGATGCCGGCTATCTGTACATGGAAACGCCAACCATGCACATGCACACGCTGAAGATAGCCATCATCGAGCCGCGAGAGGGTTTCACGTTCGAGCGTTTCCAGGAGCAGATGCTGGCCAGGCTCGGCCAGCTTCCCCCGCTGCAGCGGCGGGCTCTGCCCGTACCGCTCTCGCTCAACCACCCGCTGTGGATCAGTGACCAGCCGATCGATCCCGAGCGGCATCTTTTTCTGCACGACCTGCCGACCCCCGGCGGTATGGCGGAGCTCGAGGCGGTCACCGGCGAGATCGCGGGAACCCCACTCGACAGGTCGATCCCGCTGTGGGAGATGCATGTGTGTCAGGGCATGGCCGACGGGCGAATCGCGGTGATAGGCAAGATGCACCACGCGCTCGCGGACGGCGTCGCGGCCAACGCGCTTCTGGGCAACATCACCGACCAGCGTGACGATCCTGAGCAGAACCCTGTGCCGCAAGAGCATTCGAGTTCTGACAACTGGGATCTCGAACCGACGCCCACCAAGGCCGAGCAGACCCGGCTTGCCCTGTCCGACGCCATCCGCCAGATGGGCACGGTGCACGGCCTCCTGTCGCGTACGGCGTCCGGAGTCAGTGCGGTGGTGCGACATCGTCGTGGTGAATCGGTGTCGGTACCCCGACCGGTCCTCGACGCGCCCAAGGCGTCGTTCAATGGCGCGCTCGGTGCCTCGCGCATCTTCGCCACGTGCACGCTCCCCCTCGACGACATCAAGCAAGTGCGAAAAGCCAACGGCGTCACCGTGAATGATGTGGTGCTGGCGATCGTCGCCGGAGCGCTGCGCGACTGGACCAGGTCGCGCGGCGAGGACCTGTCCGGATCACTTCTGGCCGGGGTCCCGGTGTCGACCGACGACCCCGAGGGCCCCGCGCGTCTCGGCGGCAACCGGGTGTCGAATCTGTTCACGACCCTCGCCACCGACGTGGACGACCCACGTGAACGGTTACTCGAGATCTCGCGGACAACCGCCGCCTCGAAGAAGGTGCAACAGCACCTGGGTCCTCACATGCTCACCGACTGGGTGCAGTTCACCCCACCGGCACCCTTCAGCGCGGCCCTCAAGCTCTATTCGAAATACAACATGGCGGCCAGACACTCGCCGCCGTTCAACGTCATCGTGTCCAACGTCAAGGGTCCGGCGCAGGACGTGACAATCGCCGGTTCGAAGCTGAGTGATCTCTTCAGCGTCGGACCACTCATCGAAGGTATCGGCCTCAACGTGACCGCGTGGTCCTACGCCGGCCGGCTCAACGTCTCGATTCTGAGCTGCCCAGACCTGGTGGACGATCTCGGTCCGCTCGTGGCACGGATGCGTCCGGCTCTCGATGAACTGGCGAACATGCCCGACTGAGCAGTTCGAGCGAGAGGACGACCATATGACAGTACAGCTGGCCGGAAAGGCCCTGAACCGGGTCGCGAGTACCAGTGCCGACGCCATACGCAGCGGGGTGGGGGCAGGACTGAAGCAGATCATGCCGTCCGCACCTGCAGTCGACGCCGTGCCCGAGGGCCGGATCGTCGAGCTCCCCGGGCGTGGCCGAACGTTTGTCGTCGACGTGCCCGGCCCCTCACCCACCGCTCCCACGATCGTGTTGCTGCACGCACTGGGATGCACCTCGTATCTGAGCTGGGTGGCCACCTTCAGTGAGCTGTCGCAGCACTACCGGGTTGTCACGTTCGACCAGCGATGGCATGGGCGGGGTATCCGGTCGTCGCGTTTCCGGTTCGTCGACTGTGCAGACGATGTGGTGGCCGTGATGGACGCCCTGGGCATCGAACAAGCAGTCGTGGCCGGCTACTCCATGGGCGGCGCAGTGGCCCAGTTGACGTGGCAGCGGCACCGCAGGCGTGTATCGGGTCTGGTGCTCTGCTCCACCGCGAGAAACTTCCGCGGAAAGAAGGGTGAGCGACTGTTCTTCCCCCTGATGACCGCGGCGATGCATCCGTTGGCCAGCTTTGCGCTGTCGCATGTCGACCGGCTGGCACAGACCCTCCCCGAGCTGCCGTCGGTGGAAGTGGCGAACCCGACCGCGTGGAGCAAGGTCGAGTTCCGCAGTACCAGTGCCTGGTCCCTACCCGAGGCGCTCGGTGAGCTCGGTCGTTTCGACTCCGCAGCCTGGATCGGCGGGGTCGACGTTCCGACTGCTGTGGTGGTGACCGGGAAAGACCACATCATCCCCTCACGCCGCCAGCGCAAGCTGGCCGACTCGATACCCGGCGCCCAGGTCTTCACCGCGCGCGGTGGGCACGCGGCCATCGTGTTGGGGGCAACGGGGTGGGTTCCGGTGTTCCTCGAGGCGGTCCAAAACGTGACCGACCGTGTGACACCCGGTACCAGAGCAGCGATCTGAGCCGGAGATGTCGCCTGAATCTGTGCCCCCGGCAGGATTCGAACCTGCGGCCTTCCGCTCCGGAGGCGGACGCTCTATCCCCTGAGCTACGGGGGCTCATTGGGCGAGAGTCAGCCTAGCGCATCGGGTGTGGGCATCCCAAAACGGATGGGCCGGGCGCGTTCACACGGCCACGAGGTGAGCCCCGCCCACACCCTGATAGCGCTGCGGCGTGCACGTGAGCACGATGACCTGGGTGTTCCGTCCGGCGTGTCCCAGGACCGCTCCCATGCTGGCCAGGCGCTCGGGGTCGGTGTAACCCAGGGCGTCATCGATGATGACCGGCACGCCGTCTGCGGGGTCGACGAGCATGGCGCACGCCAGTCGGCTGATGATGCCCAGCTGTTCTTTCGCGCCGCCGGAGAGGGCATCGTGGTCGACGGTGACCCCGTCGAGGGTCCGGGTGGTGATGCGCAACTCCTCATCGATCCCGACGCCCAGGCTCGACCCGAACACAACTTTGCCCAGCCGGAGCACCTGGTCGGTGAACGGCTGGACATAGCGGCGCCGGGTGTTGTCGCGGTGACGCTGCAACGTGTGGAGCAACAATTCTGCCGCCTGCGCACGGACCCTGACCCGCTCCAGGACACCCTGTGCGGCTTCCAATTCGGTTGCTGCGACATGTAACTGGTCCAGCTGGCCATCGTCGCGACGGATCTCGATGCGCGTGCGCAGTTCGGCGATCTCCGTCCCGAGACCGGCCAGCCGCGGCTCGGCATGCTCCACCAGCGCGGAGACGTTGGCGTAGTGCAGTTCCAGTGTCTCCGGGTCTGCCTCGTCGATGTCGCGGGCGGCACGTGCCATCGCCTTCTCCGCTTGTGCGATGTGCTCGACGATCGCCACGCGCCGCTCGTCCAGCGCCTCATCGGTACGGTCGTCGCACAATTGATGGTGCTGGTCTTGCAGATCATCACGATCGGCGCGCAGCTGGACGAGACGCTCGTCCAGGATCCGGTGCTCGTTGTCCAGACTGCGCAGCTCGCTCTGCACCTCTGCTCGTTGCTGGGTGACCCCGGCGAGCCGAACCGAGGCGGCATCTGCACGCCGTTCGGCCTCCTCGACGTCGGCGGTGGCTGTGGTCGTCGACTGGGCGTCGATCCGAGATGTCAACTCGGCCAATTCGGCACGCAGCGTGTCCTCGTCACGGTCGCCCAGAACCGCGGCCAGCTGTGACCGAACGCTGTCGACCGCGTCTGACGCCCGTTCGCGACGGCGCACCTGGGCCCGCAATTCGGCCACGTCCGCGACGCCGCGCTCGTCCAGGAAACCCGCAAGGGCCCGCTCCGCACCGGCCAGCCGGCCGGCCAGTGTTGCCGACTCGGCCCCGGGCGCCACGGCCACCCGCACCACACCGTCCACCTCCACCACCGTGCCCTCGGTGAGTGCGAACTCGGTGGTCGCCGTGTCGACACCGTCGACGGTGATGGCGTGGTCTCCGAGTTTCGTGACCGAGACAAATGCTGCAGCAGAACGTGATTCGGCGCGCGCGATGGTGACTCGCTGGGCGAGGTCTTCGGCGATGTCGAGGTCGTCGTGGTCACTGATGACAGCAGCGACCTGGCGCCGGGCGGCCGTCAGCTGTTCGCGCAGCGATCCGACGCGCTCCAGCAGTGCGGCGATCTCGTCGCGGCGCGTGCGCAGCGCATTGTTCTTCGCCGCAGCCCTGGCGGCGGCGACCTCCTCGGCCGCCCGGGCCTCTGCCAGCCGCGCATCCTCCATGTCGCGGTCGAGGCGCGTCAGCTCGACCCGTCGTGTGTCCGCGACACCTCTGACGTGGTCGACCGCCCGGATGGTCACGTCGATGGTGTGCTCACAGTCGCTGACCCGCTTGCAGGCTGCGACGCGCTGGTCCTTTTCGCGGTCGAGAGACTGCAATTCGTTGTGGAGAGAGCGCATTTCGGTTCGCGCCTCGTCATGCCGCCGTTGCAGGCCCACCGCCTGCTCTCGCTGTTCGGTGAGCGAGGCCAGTTCCACCTTTGCCATCTCCAGCGAATTAGCCAGTTCCCGGCGCGTGGTGGTGAGCGTCTCCAGGCGCGCGGCGTCCGCGGTCACCTGGTCCATCGCAGCGGCCAGCTCGGTGTGACGAGCCTGGGCGCGTTCCACGTCGGCTGTGGCCGCAGCCAGTTCCCGGGCAGGACGACCTTGTGCCGCAGTGAAATAGCGCTCGTACTCCGCACGTACAGCGTCGAGCAACGCCGAGTCATCCGACCCGGGGTCGGTTCCGGACGACGTCGTGCCTGCTGCGGTGTCCAGTGCACGAGACAACGCTGCGCTCGACGATAGTTCGCCGACCACCGGGTCTCCTGCCTGGAGCAGGCGCAACGCCTTGAACAGGCCCGCGTCGACACGCTCATCGAGGATGGCGCACACACGCTCGTGGGCCGCGCGGCCACTGAGCTGCTCTCTCACCGGCTCATCGATGACCAGTTCAGTGCGGGCACCCCTGTTGTACTGCTTGGTGTACGTGAATCGGTAGGGGCCACAGCTGATGTCGGCCTCCACCACCGACCCGACATCGAGACCGGATGGGGCGACGGCACGTACCTTGCCGCTCTTGCTGTCCGAGCGCACCTCCAGCAGCAGATCGAGAGCCTCGATCATCGATGACTTGCCGGCCTCGTTGGCACCCTCCACCACGGTGACCCCGACCTCGGGAAAGATGATCTCCCGCTCGGTGATCCCGCGAAAGTGGCTCAGCCTCAATCGATGGAGCTTCACCGGCTACCACCGGCCAGCCGGAAGAGCAGGGCGAGGGCCTCCTGCGCCGCGGCTGCCTGCGAGTCGGTGGCGCGTGCCAGCTCGGACAGTTCGGTGACGGCGTCGCCGATGAAGCCCGTCAGTGCCATCTCGGCGAAGTCCTCGTCGTCGGGTCTGATCACCAGGTCGTGACGCAGATCCCAGAACGTCAGTGCGGCAAATCGATCCGAGAACTCCTCGAGCATCGCATCGAGTTCTGATCGTTCGGTGATACTCACTGACCCACGCAGCGCCAATTGCACCACGGTGTTCGCCTTGTGGTCGAAGGCGTCGAGGCGCCGCCGCAATCCGGAGATGTCGTCAGCGCTGTTGATATCGTGCTCGACGGTGCGAAAAGCCCACTGCCCCACGGGTTCGGCAGTGACATGCACGGTGTTCTCATCCTGCGCAGGGGCGACACCCGGCATGTACTGACCGCGGGTGAGGGTGACCACCAGTGCTCGGCCCGGATCGTCCTCGCGGTGATCGTAGTTGGTGACCTCCTGCGCTCCGGAATACCAAATCCGTCCGGTGTCACCGATATCGGTGACCGAATGCCGGTCTCCCAGCGCCACATAGTCGATCAACCCGTCCGCGATGGCGCGTTCGAGTTCGGCGACCTGGATGAGGGTGGGGTCGTCGGAGTCGGGTGCGAGCGTGTCGACCCGTCCATGACCGGCAACGATCCGGATGTCCTCGCTCGGCCCGAGCATGGAGACCTGCTGTGCGATGGTGTCGACCAGCGGCACCTTGCTGGTCCACGGCGCCGCGATCAGCTGCACGCCGGGGCGCACATGAAACGCACCGACCGTTCCGAGAACATGGACATGGTCGGGCTTGTGGTCGGTGAACACGCGCGAGTTGTAGATGCTCGCGGCGTCGAGCGGGTCGTGATTGCCCGGAAGGAGGTACACCGGGCACCCGATCTGCTGCAGGTGGTCGAGACTTCGACGAATGACGCGCGAGGACACCTGCCGGTCCTCGAACACGTCGCCACACACCAGTACGAACTCGGCGTTGTGCGTAGCGGCCAGCTGACCGATGCGTCCGATGGCCTCCTGACGCGCTGCTGTGTACCGCGCCTGGGCATCACCCTTGAGGAAGTGTCTGGTCATGCCGAGCTGCCAGTCCGCGGTGTGGATGAAGGTCACCTCCTGCGCAGGCAGCGACAACGGCAGAGCTGCACCCATGGGTGACCTCCCCTCGTGGACCGGATCGAAC
This sequence comes from Williamsia sp. DF01-3, assembly GCF_023051145.1. NCBI lineage: Bacteria > Bacillati > Actinomycetota > Actinomycetes > Mycobacteriales > Nocardiaceae > Williamsia > Williamsia sp. DF01-3. The sequence continues at coordinate 2,541,421 of NZ_JALKFS010000005.1, read as the reverse complement.
ACAGTGACGACTGGTCCGATCCTACGAGCGGTGTCCGACAGAGCGTTGGATCTTCAGCGGTGGGTCACGCATCGCTTGTCGAGGCGGACACACCGGCTTTCAGTATCGCTCGCTCTCGATCACCACCGGTCCGGCCACCGCGAGCACGATCAGCCGTGTGTCGTCGGCGATCTCGTAGCCGAACTGGTACCCCGTGTCGATGTCGTAGCGCGAATCGCGGTCCTGTCGGCGACCACTTCCGTCGACCACGATGATCTCGCACAATCCCGGTTGGGTCGCGGCGCTGCACGAGTAGTCGATCAGCTCCGGCGACGGCTGCGGGTCGACCACCGACACCCCGGCATAGATTTCCGGGCTCACGGCTTCGACATCGACGGTGACCTCGTCTCCGGATCCGATCGTGGCCGCGGGATCTCGTGCGGCCAGACCCGAGAAGTCCAATTCGACAACGGCTTTCAGGAGGTCGGTGTCGACCCGTGAGATGGCCCGCTGGGCGATGGCGATCCAGTCGAAGTAGGTTGTCACCGGACTGATCTTCCAACCGCCGTCGGCCGGCACCGCGACCACATGACCGAAGGCACCGTACAGACGCTCGGCAAAGGGCCGCCGTCGGAGATGCATCCCTGGTCGCCCTCCCCGATCGTGCGTATGCAGTCACCGTCGAAGACCACCGTTGCCTCGGTGCCCTCGGAACGGAGTGTGGCCTCGAACTTGTCGATCCGGACGCGCGCCTGGTCGTTGTCCCCCCTGGTGACCTCGACATCCAGGTCGTCGATCGTCACCGGCGACTCGATTCCGAAGTCGAAGTCGAAGTCGGAGTCGGCCTCCAGCTCAGCATTGATGCCGGGGGCGTAAGTCTTGAGCAGTCGCGCCTCGACCCCGCCCATCGCGTCCGCGACATGAGTGATGTCAGCGGTCTGGAGGGTCTCGACCAGTCCCTCGACGAATCCGGTCAGCGCCTGTTCCGGAGAGTCATAACCGGTTTCGGACGGGCCGGGATCAGCTGTCTGCCAGCCCAGTTCCTCTGCGGTGTACTGGGCCGCAGTGAATGTGGGACTGACGAACCAGCCACCGTCGCGCCGCACCGACATCAGGAAAGGCGCCTGCTCGCGGTCACCGACCACCACCGTCTCGGTGCCGGTGTCGACGTCGTCGGCTGTAGTGGTCTTGTAGGTGACCTCGGGTCCGGCGATCGAGACCTCGATCTCGACGGCACCGACCGCCGCCGGATCAACGTCGGGGACGAGGTCGGCCAGCGACTCGATTGTTCTGGCGTCGATTTTCAGGATGATGGTGGCGCGGTCGATCGAGACCTTCGTCAGATCGGCTTCCACCGCCTCGGACGTCAGACGCAGATCCGATATCTCCACCGAGATGCCTTCGAATTGATCGATGGGTGACTGCCCGGCGGATCCCAGCTTGCTCTGCAGGTCTCCGATGTCACCGATGAGTCCGGCCAGCTGGTCGGTCTCATCCGGCGGCAACAGTAGTCCGAGCCTCGTCCAGTCCTCATCCTCGAGAGCGCCCAGGAAGTCCTTCACCGAGTTCGTGGCGCTCGACGCCCCGTTGACCTGGGTGACGAGTAGCCGGTTCACCGCGAATCCACCCGTCGCCACCAGGACTATCGCAGCCACGATCGCAATGGCCTTGAGAAGGCCGGGGATACGTGATGGGCCGAGCGGTCCGGGTTGCGGCGCAACGGGACCGGGATTCGACGGGTAGGTCATCGGATCACACCGCTTCGGGCCGGGGACGGCGCCAATGCCTCGCGCCACACGATGAACGCCGGCACCACGAACCCGACAAGCCAGAGCGCCAAGGGCGCCGGCAGGTTCCAGTTCACCCGCACGCTCATCACCACCAGGACCGCTATCGCAGTGATGACGAGTCCGATCGCAAAGCCGAACAACGCTTTCTGCTGGTCCCCCGGCCCACTCGACATCCTGTCGCGCACGAGTGTGGCCCCGGCCAGGGCGAGCGTGAAGAACACCAGCGCTGCGAGCACGGCGGACGTTGCCGAGTACAGGGTGAGCCCGGCGACCGACAACGCCACCCAGAGCAACGACACCGCCATCACCACACCCAGCGGCGCACTGTAGTACTCGTGCTGCGTCATCGCGATCCGGCGCGGTAGCGCAGGCGACAACGCGGCAGCCCCGATCCCACCGAGGACGGCGATACCCAGGTAGCCCGTGGTCACCGAATCAACAGATTCGTATGGCACTCCCGGCAACGACACCATCAGCGCCCACCCTGCAGCAGCCCATCCCAGAAGCGAAAGCGACAGGGACGAACCAGTTTTACCGGTGGCCGCCGACAAGATCAGGCGGCCGACCACGACCAGCCAGGCCACGGCTGCGGCCGCGGAGACCAGTGGATCGAGGACGCTCACGCGCAGGCCTGCGACGGCATCGAGATTCTCCACGAAACGCACCACATCGATCACCACAGCGGACACCGTCATCACCGCGAACAGCCCGCCGACGACAAGAAGAAGAGCCCGCGACTGCCGACCTGCGACGCCGAAGCCGTCGTGACCCGAGACATCGAAGAGATCGGCCTCACGCGGCTGCCCCGCGAGAATCGCTCCCGCCAGCCCGATCCATACAGCCGGACCGAAACCCGTACCGCCGTAATCCCATTCGGTCCAGCGACACGCGATATCCCAGCCAAGGCAGACCATGACCACTGCGAGATAGGGGGCCACACAGATCAGTTTGAGCACACGCAGCTTCGCCGGCGTCCATGTCTGCCCGAACATTCCCCGCCGACTCGCGGCCGGCAACAACAGCGACAGCAGCGAGAGGCCCGTGACGATCGCGACGTCGACGCGGAACAACGCGAGGGTGTCGGCGTCCCAGTCCAGACCCAGCGAGGCCAGCAACGCCACGGCCGCCAGGAAGTCCCGAACCCGGTCTGCTCTCGTGGGTGTCCACGGTGCGCCACCGACAATCGAAGCCGAGGGCGGACGTTGCAACACATCCGAGGGTTGCGATGGGGGCACCGTTCCTGGCTGCAAAGTGCGCTCCTCCCGTTGGGCACCAATGCAGGTCACATCGTAGGTCAGGGTGAAGGAAAATCCTGTCATCCATTCGGCGCAGGGATACTGGGCAGATGAACCCCTCCCCCGCAGCCACATGGTGTTCGCTGCCGCCGCCGGAACATCCAGTGTGGCGTTGGGACTCGGCGTCGGCTACCTGCTGGCACCTGCCGTCGATCGGAGTTCGTCGCCTCTACAGGCCGTGGGGTCCGAGGTGATCGACCGCATGCCCGAGGGTCTGAGGGAATCGGCCATCGATGCGTTCGGCACCGCCGACAAGACAGTGCTGCTGGTGACCATCGCGGCAATCATGGTAGTGCTCGCCGCCGGCGCCGGAGTGGCCGAATACCGGCGTCCCCCGGCCGGGCTCGTCATGGTGGCCCTGGTCGGAACGCTCGGGGCCGCAGCGGCGGTGGCGCGGCCGAACGCGTCGCTCGGGTGGGCGCTGCCCACGATCGCCGGGGTGGTGGTCGCCATGCTCGTACTGCACTGGCTGATACGGGCACTGCACCCGCGGGTCGGCGAACCCGCAGACCACAACGATGCGCACGGCGACGGGTCTGCCACTGCCACCGACCGTCGCCGGTTCCTGGTCCGAGCCGGCGCAGTCGGGGGCGGGGCGGTCCTGGCCGGACTCGGCGGTGTGACCGTCCGACGGGTCAGTGGCGGGGTGGGCGCCGATCGCGGCGCCTTCGCCGTGCCCGATGCGAGCAATCCGGTCACCACACAAGCGCCGTCCATTGCTCAGGTCAGCTCGTTCATCACCCCCAACGACGACTTCTATCGCATCGACACCGCCCTCGTGGTGCCACAGGTCAAGAGCACAAGCTGGTCGCTGCGCATCCATGGGATGGTCGATCGAGAGATCAGGCTCGATCTCGAGCAGCTACAACAAGACAACAGCGCTTTCGACGCCGTCATCACACTGACCTGTGTGTCCAACGAGGTCGGAGGCGACCTCGTCGGCAACGCGACCTGGACCGGCTACCGCCTGAAGGACCTCCTGGCTGCGGCCGGTCCGTCCGCGGACGCCGACATGGTGTTGTCGACCAGTGCCGACGGATGGACCGCCGGTACTCCGCTGACCGCATTGACCGACGGCCGCGACGCCATGCTGGCGGTGGGGATGAACGGTGAACCGTTGCCGCTCGAACACGGCTACCCGGTCAGGATGGTCGTCCCGGGCCTGTACGGATACGTCTCGGCGACCAAGTGGGTCGTGTCGCTCGAAGTCACCAGATTCGATCGCGCAAAGGCGTACTGGACCACGCTCGGCTGGGCCGAGAAGGGGCCGATCAAGACCAGTTCGCGCATCGACGTACCGAGGACCGGTTCCTCACTCACCAGCGGCCCGGTCACCGTCGGAGGCGTGGCCTGGGCACAGCACCGCGGTATCAAGGGCGTACAGGTGCAGGTCGACGACGGCCCGTGGAACGACGCAGAACTGTTGGATCCCAACGTGATCGACGCATGGCGACTGTGGAGGTGGCAGTGGGATGCCCCATCCGGCGAGCACCGCCTGAGGGTCCGGGCCATCGACGGCGAAGGCGCGGCGCAGATCGAATCGGAGACACCGTCGGTGCCGGACGGAGCGACCGGTCTGCATTCGGTCGAGGTGCAGGTCCGGCCCTGAGCTATCGCGGCTCGGCGCAGTCGGCCATCCATCCGGCGAGCAAAGCCAGCGACCTCCGCGCCGCGGCATCATCGCGGTCGACGAGCCACCACTGCACGGTGCCGAACAGCATCTGCAACGCCGACCGCACCAATTCACGTTCGGACACTTCCCATCGCATCCCGCAGCGATCGCCGATCTCGGAAAGATAGGTGTGCCCGTACTTCTCGGCGATGGTGTGCTGCAGCAACGCCTGGCCGGCCGACGCCGATTCCGTCGGCTGCCGCAACGAGAACAGCATGGACTCGATCATGAGCAGCCAACGATTCGGGAATTCGGCCGCGCGTGCCCAGACCGCAGTGACCGCCTCCTGGATGGAGATCCGGAGCGCGTCCCTGCCGGTGCCGAGGTTTTCGGTGGGTACCGAAGCGAGAAGCGCCTCGAGTTGTTCGGCGATCACCTTCTCGATCATCGCGGCGACAAGTTGTTCCTTGTCGTCGAAGCAGTAATGCACCACGCCGAGGGAGACCTTGGCTTCTTCGGCGACACCACGCACGGTCACCGCGCTCATCCCGCCGCGGTCGGCAAGCGTCAGAGCGCAGTTCACCAATTGTGCGCGGCGGTCCTCCACCGACAACCGGCGCGAACCTGGAACGTCACTGCGCATGGCGCACAGTACATCCCGAGACGAGCGCCGACGTCAACCACGGTGGACACACGGCTGGTCAGTCCCCCGAGCCCGAGGGCGCCGCGGCCTTCGCAGCGCTGTCCGCCTTCGGCACCCCGGTTGCGCCCCCGGCACCGGCGGGGACACCGCCTGGTTGCGACCCGCCCGCGGGTACCACCGCTTCCATCATGTGCCGCGGCCTGGCAAAGGCCGCAGCAGCGACGACGCCGATCAGCAGAGCCGCAGCCGGCAGCAGGAGCGACTGCCCCATCGCTGCGGAGAAGCCGTCCCGAACCGACTCCGGTAGCCGTCCGGCCTGATCCATCGACGATGACCCGAACCCGGGAACCTCTGCGGCGAGGCGGGTCTGCATCAGGGCACCCACCGCAGCGCTACCGAGCACCGAGCCGATGAGACGCGTGGTGTTGTACACGCCGGCGCCGGCGCCGGCGCTGGTCATCGGAAGGTTCCGCGTTGCGGTGGCGGCCAACGGCGCCCAGATACCCGAACTCGCCACGCCCATGAGCGCCACGGGCAGCAGAAGCTGCCAGATCGGGGTGGTCGGCGTGGCGATCATCGCGAGCCAACCGATGGCCACCGCGTTGAGCAGCAGGGCCGTGGCGACGATGTATCGAGGGTGGATCCGGTCGACCTGCCGGCCGACTATGGGCGCGAGCACGCCGGTGAGAACTGCCATCGGCACGGTCACCACCGCCGACTCCGTCGGGGTCAGACCCGCGACCAGCTGCAAGTAGTACATCAGAGGGACCATCATCCCGGCCGTCGCAAAACCCATCGTCGTGATGCCGATACTGGCCAGTGAGAAGTTCCGGTCGCGGAACAGGCGCAGGGGCACAAGCGGTTCAGCCGACCGCCGCACGGTCAAGATCTTGTGCTGCCAGTAGACGAACAGCACCATCACCACCAAGCCGAAGCCGATGAGGCCCCAGATCCAGGCCGCCCAGTCGTATTTCTCGCCATCCTGGATACCGAAGACCAGACAGGTGAGACCGATGCCGCTGAGCGCCATGCCGACGAGGTCGAAGTGGCGTTTGCTCGTGGACACCTGCGGCACCAGCTTCCACGCCAGCGCCAGACCGATGATGCCGACGGGGACGTTGACGAAGAAGATCCACTCCCAGCCCAGACCGTCGACGAGCCCGCCACCCGCGAGCGGCCCGATCAGCGTCGCGACACCCGCGACGGTGCCCCAGACACCCATCGCCGCGCCACGCTTGTTCTCGGGGAAGATCCTCGTGATCAGTGCCATCGTCTGCGGCGTGATCAACGCCGCGCCGACCCCCTGCAGACCGCGCGCGAGGATGAGCATCTCGATCGAGCCCGCGAACCCGCACCACACGCTCGCAACCGTGAACACCACGAGGCCTACGAGATACACGTTCTTCGGTCCGTACCGGTCACCCAGACGTCCGGCGACCAGCATGGGCACCGCGTAGGTGAGCAGATAAGCGCTCGAGACCCAGATGACCCCGTTGACATCGGTGTCGAGCGCCCGCTGAATGGCAGGCTGGGCAACCGAGACGATGGTCATGTCCACGAGGATCATGAAGAACCCGATGCACAGCGCGCCCAGCGCGAGCCAAGGTCTGGTGGTGATGGCCGGGGTGGGGCTGGGGCTACTCACTGTCTTCCTCTGTTCTGTTCGATGGGGTCGTGCCCGCCAACCACTCCTCGATCCACAGGAGGTCGCCGTTCTCCAGCCGATTTCGCAGGCTCTCGGTCCAGGCGATCTCAGCCTGCATCACCGCCTGCCGGCAACCGGCATCCAGCAGGAACATCTCGGGGATGCCGCCTTCCGAGGCCGCTTCCACCGACCGGTTGACCGATTCGAGTTCGTCTCGCATCGCACCGAGCCGCTCGGTGAGAAGCCCGACGACCTCATGCCGGCCCAGCGAGTGCGCCTCGGCCAGGGCCAGGTAGAAGCTCGGGTACTCGACCGCGGGTGTGCGGAGCATTGCCCTGAGAGAGCGGCGCAGAGCGCTGGTGCCCGTCTCGGTGATGGCGTAGACGGTTCGTTCGGGCCGGTTGCCGGAACGCTGAACGCTGTTGATCTGCAACAGATCCTGGGCGTGTAGCCGGTCGACTGTGTGGTAGAGCGATCCGGGCCGGGTCTTGGCGAACCGGTCCTCGTTGCGTTCGAGCAGCGTCTGGACCATTTCATACGGATGCATCGGCCGTTCCGCCGCGAGCCCGAGGACAAGAACGGCCAACGGGGTCAGTTCGACATCGGCAGCACTGCGTTGCGTCATCGTCCTCCCCGCCCGGCCTTCGTCCCGCCCGAATAGTCCATGTGGAATATACCGCGCCGAAGTCCGTCTGCCCAGCCCTGATCAACGGCTACCCTGGAAACGATGAGCACCGAGTCGACACACTCAGCGCACGACACTCCCGGCACCTACGTGACCACCGGTGAAGAGTTCGTGCGGGACACCCGATACATCGACAACCGCATCACGCGTGACGGCGTCGGACCCGCGGGCGAGACATTCAAGGTCGAGCCCGGCCGGTACCGGCTGATCGTCGCCCGCGCATGCCCCTGGGCGAACCGGGCGATCATCGTGCGCCGACTGCTGGGTCTGGAGTCGGTGTTGTCGATGGGCCTGTGTGGCCCGACCCATGACTCGGACAGCTGGACCTTCGACCTCGACCCCGACGGTCTCGACCCGGTCCTGAAGATCCCGCGCCTGAAAGACGCCTACCTGACGCGGTACCCGGACTATCCGCGCGGAATCACCGTCCCGGCCATCGTCGACATCCCCACCGGCGCCGTGGTCACCAACGAGTTCCGCCAGATGACCCTCGACTTCTCCACCGAGTGGGTCGACCATCATCGGGAAGGGGCTCCTGACCTCTACCCCGAACATCTGCGCGGCGAGATCGACGAGGTGATCGACGTCGTCTTCAAAGACGTCAACAACGGCGTGTACCGGTGCGGCTTCGCCGGCAGTCAGGACGCCTACGAAACCGCCTACGATCGTCTGTTCACCCGTCTCGACCAGCAATCCGACCGGCTGAGCGAGCAGCGTTACCTGGTGGGCGACACCATCACCGAAGCGGACGTGCGCCTGTTCACCACCCTGGTCAGGTTCGACCCCGTCTACCACGGACACTTCAAGTGCAACCGGTCCAAACTGAGTGAGATGCCCGTGCTCTGGGCATACGCACGCGATCTGTTCCAGACCCCCGGATTCGGCGACACCGTCGACTTCACCCAGATCAAACAGCACTACTACATCGTTCACGAGGACATCAATCCCACGAAGATCGTGCCCAAGGGACCGGATCTGTCCGGCTGGCGCACTGCCCATCACCGTGAAGAACTCGGCGGTCGACCGTTCGGCGACGGCACCCCGCCACCGCCGCCCATCGACGGCGAAGTGGTTCCCGCCGGACAAGGAGCCTGACCCATGGCCAAGAAGCAGCTGTCGTCCATCGGCGATGGACAGATCGTGGGGGCCGGACGCAAACCCGAGGGCATCCTGGACGCCTTGGTCGGTCAAGCGCAGCACCTGCAGGCACCCGCTGTCGCCAAGTACGTCAACCACCTGCGCCAAGAACACCCCTACGAGTCACCGGCACAGATCATCACCCGGCTCGAACAGCGCTTCCTGATGGCTGTCACCGGATCTGGCGGAGCGGTCGGCGCCGCGGCTGCGTTCCCGGGTGTGGGCACCGTGATGTCCCTGGCATCCCTGGGCGCCGAGACCGCCTTCTTCATCGAGGCATCGGCACTCCTGTCGCTGGCCATCGCCGATGTGCACGGCATACCGATCGACGACCGCGAACGCCGCAAAGCCCTCGTGCTGACGGTGGCGCTCGGTGAGTCGGGGTTGGCGGTGGTGCGTGACTCCCTCGGCGCGAAGTCCGGCGGAACCATGGGCCGTGCGCTCGGCGGCGTCATACCGGCACCGGTCATGCGCACACTCAATCAGCGGTTGGTCAAGCGATACCTGCGCAAGTACACGCTCCAGAAGTTGCCGTTGGCGGCCGGTAAACTCCTTCCCGCCGGCCTCGGCGCGATCATCGGGGGCGTCGGCAACCGCACACTCGGCAAGATCATCATCAACAACTCGCGCAAGGTCTTCGGCCCTGCTCCCAGGGAATGGCCGTCGAATCGTCCTCACATCATCGCGCCCTACGACGGGCCGTCCTCTAGTTGACCGCTCCGCCAGAAGAAGCTCGACCCGGGTGGATCCGGCGGCTGACCCGGGAATGTCTGCGTCACCGCAGACTGGTTGTCATCGTCCTCGGTGTCACCGGCCTCGCGTTGCTGATCGACCTCACGATCCCGCTGCTGACCAAGGCCGCGATCGATGAAGCCACCGGGGCCGCCGAGCACGGTTACTCGATCGCTGCGATCGCCGGGGTCATGGTCGCGCTGGCCTTTGTCCGATTCGGATGTCAGTACGGTCGCCGGCTGACCGCTGGACGACTATCACTCAACGTGCAGAATGCGCTGCGGTTGTCGATCCTGAACAGCGTGCTCCGACTCGACGGCGCGGCTCAGGACCAGATCCGCACCGGACAGGTGGTGTCGCGCAGCATCACCGATCTGCAGCTGGTGCAGGGCCTCCTCGCCATGGTGCCGCTCTCGCTGGGCGCGATGGTGCAGGTAGTTCTCGCCATCGGGGTGATGTTCTACCTGTCACCGTCGCTCACAGTGGTTGCCCTGCTGGTCATCCCGGCCGTGTCGGCCATCGCTTTCAACAGTCGCAAACGCCTGTTCGCCGCCACCTGGTCCGCGCAACAATCGGCCGCCGACCTCGCCCAGCACGTGGAGGAGACGGTGACCGGCGTCCGGGTCGTCAAGGGCTTCGGTCAGGAGGATCGGGCGGTCGACGAGCTCGTGGGCCTTGGTCGTCGGCTGTACTCCATGCGCCTGCGGTCGGCGAAGATCAACGCACGTTTCGCGCCGTCGCTCGCAGCCGTGCCGCAGCTGGGGATGGTCGCGATCATCGCCCTGGGCGGGTACCTGACGATGCAGGGCTCGATCACGGTCGGCACCTTCCTCGCGTTCGCCACCTACGTCACCACGATGACCGGACTCGCCCGGCTCCTCACCTCTCTGCTGGTGTCGGCGCAACTCGCGCGGGCCGCCGTCGAGCGCGTGTACCAGGTGATCGACGAACCACCCGATCCCGCTCTGTTCGCACGCGGCAGCCTTCCCGGTGATGCCCTGGGACTGGCGCTGAACAACGTCACCTTCTCCTACCCGGGAGCCCGAACACCCGTGCTGAACGGGGTCGACCTCCACATTGCCCCCGGTGAGGTCGTGGCCGTCGTCGGTCCGCCCGGCTCGGGCAAATCGACCCTCGCCCTACTCGCCGACCGCTTCTATCGGCCCCAAGCCGGCACGATCGAATTGTCGAACAGCAACGGCACTTTCGACATCTCCACTGTGGAGACACAGGAACTCCGGTCGACGGTCGGCGTGGTGTTCGACGAGGCCTTCCTCTACTCGGACACCGTCGCCGCCAACATCGCCCCGAACGCCCACGTCGGGAAATTCGCCAGCACCACCGAAGAGAAGGCACCGCTGCCGTCGGGCATCATCTCGGCCGCCGAACGAGCCGGCGCACACGGTTTCGTGACCACACTCGAACACGGATACCGGACCATCGTCGGAGAACGAGGACTGACACTGTCCGGCGGACAACGCCAGCGCATCGCACTGGCCCGCGCGCTCTATGCCGACCCCCGCGTACTGATCCTCGACGACGCGACCTCTGCGGTCGATGCGCGCACCGAGGCCGACATCTTCACCCATCTGCGCACCTCCACGCGGACCATGCTGATCCTGGCCCACCGCCGGTCCACCCTGACCCTTGCCGACCGTGTCGCCGTTCTCGACGGAGGCCGCATCATCGACGTCGGTACCGAGGCCGAACTCAACGCTCGCTGTCCCCTCTTCCGCTCACTGATGAGCACGGATGTCCGCGACGACGACCTCGACGAGGAAATCGCCGCCGATCAACCGATAACGGTCGATGCGCTCTGGCCGGGCGAAGCACCCGATCCCGAGCCGCGGCTGCGCAAGGTCGCGGCACCGGCGACGATGGGTCCTCGCGGCGGTGGCGGGATGGCCGGTGCACTCGGTGCGATGGCTCCGACCCCGAAACTCCTCGAAGCGGTGCAGGCGCTCCCCCCGGCCGACGAGTCACCGGACGTCGACGACGACATCCGCACCGACCGGCCCGACTTCTCGCTTCGTCAGTTGCTGCGCCCGGTTCGCTGGTTGCTGGCGTTGGTCGTGCTGTGCATATCCATCGACACCCTGGTGGGTCTTGCCTTCCCGACGATCGCCCGCTACGGCATCGACGGCGCCACGTCCGACCGGTCGAGCCATCTGTGGTTCGCGGCCGGCGCAGGTCTGGTGGCCGTTGCGATCGGGTTCGTGGCTACCGCGGTGATGACAGTGATCACCTCCCGCGCCGGCGAGCGCGTCCTCTACGCACTGCGCGTGCGGAGTTACGCGCACCTGCAGCGACTCGGCCTGGACTACTACGAGCGTGAGCTGTCCGGGCGGATCATGACGCGCATGACCACCGACGTCGATGCCCTGTCGACGTTCTTGCAGACGGGTCTGTCGACGGCGATCGTCAGCACCCTCACGGTCGTCGGTGTGGCGGTTGCCCTCATCATCACCGACGCCTCACTCGGACTGCTGATGCTGGTGGTGTTCCCGCCGATCATCGTGGCGACGATCGTGTTCCGCCGGATCTCGTCGCGCGCCTACACCCGCTCACGGGAATTGGTCAGCGAGGTCAACGCCGACTTCCAGGAGAACGTCGGCGGCGTGCGCACCACCCAGGCATATTCGCACGACGGCTTCGCCATGGCACAGTTCTCGGCACGGGCTGCGGCATACGTTCGGGCCCGCATGGTGTCCCAGCAGGCGATCTCCATCTTCTTCCCGTTCATCACCCTGATGTCCGACCTCGCCACCGCAGGGGTGATCGCTTTCGGCGCCCACCAGGTTGCCGGCGGGAGCACCAGTGCGGGCACCCTCGTCGCCTTCGTCCTGTATCTCGGCATGCTGTTCGGTCCGGTCCAACAGCTGTCGCAGGTCTTCGACGGGTATCAGCAGGCGTTGGTCAGCCTCCGGCGGATCTCCGATCTGCTCGCCACCCGCAGTAGCGTGCGCTGTCCCGACGGCGTGCCCGAACTCGCCGTGGCGACACCGGAGAACGGATTCGCCGGGCACGCCGAACTGAGAGAGGTCGGGTTCCGCTATCCCGGGTCGACAACCGATGCGCTCGTCGGCGTGGACCTCGATCTACCCGCCGGCACCTCACTGGCCCTGGTGGGTGAGACCGGCGCGGGCAAGTCGACCATCGTCAAGCTCCTCGCCCGGTTCTACGACCCGACAAGCGGATCGGTGCGGATGGACGGCACCGACATCCGGGGCTTCCGGTTGTCGTACTACCGCTCCCGACTGGGCGTGGTCCCGCAGGAACCCCACCTGTTCACCGGCACCGTCGCCGACAACATCGCCTATGGCAGACCGGACGCCGACCACGAGCAGATCGTCGCGGCGGCTCGAGCGGTGGGCGCGCTGTCGATGATCTCGGCGCTGCCGGGCGCCATGAACCATCCGATCGGTGAGCGGGGGCAAGGACTGTCCTCCGGTCAGCGACAGCTGATCGCGCTCGCCCGTGCCGAACTGGTGGACCCCGACCTCCTGCTGCTCGACGAGGCGACGGCCACGCTCGATCAGGCCACCGAACGACGGGTGATGGCGGCCGGCCGGCACCTCACCGGATCACGGAGCTCGGTGATCGTCGCGCATCGACTGGCGACCGCTGCGCGAGCCGACCGCATCGCCGTGGTCGCCGGCGGGCAGATCGTGGAGCTCGGAACACATGGCGAGCTCTTGGCGTTGGACGGAAGGTATCGCGCCCTGTGGACGGCGGGTATCACACCAGACGAGGCGAGCGAACCGACAGCCGGACACGGCGGCAACCGACCGGCATAGCTTCGGCGGCACTCGGGGACTAACCTTTAGACCTGGATACTTCGAACGGAGTTCCGGGCGGCGTGATAGCGGCGGAGACGGCCCCTGGCGCGGGACTCGACATGGATACGTAAAGGGAATTGAGGCGAGATACTGCCGTGAGCAGCAGTTCGATTTCAGACTTCGGACAGAACGAGTGGCTGGTTGAGGAAATGTACCAGCGCTTCAAAGAAGACCCGAGCTCGGTCGACCCGAGTTGGCATGACTTCCTCAAGAGTTATGGCGCAGAGGGTAATGGGTCCGAGGAGGCGAAATCCCCGCCGAAGGCGGCCGCTGGGTCACAGCCGAAGGCGGCTGCTCAGTCACAGCCGAAGGCCGATGCCTCATCGAATGGCTCTGCTGCCCCCAAGTCCTCCGCCAACGGATCCGCGGCCAAGCCTGCTGTCGACCCGACTCCGGCAAGCAAGGCCGCTGCCGGCCAGTCCGAGCACAGCAGGGACGCCTCGTCGTCGACCACCACCTCGGCCGAGTCCACCACCGACAAGTCCGCGGAGTCGGTGAGCAAGGATGCCGCACCGGCGGCCAAGAAGTCCGCGCCGGCTCCCCGCAAGGACGCCCCCACCAAGAAGGACGCCCCGGCGAAGAAGTCTGCGCCCGCAGCGGCCGATGCACCGACCGAAGCCAGCAACAAGGTCCTGCGTGGTGCCGCTGCCGCGGTTGCCAAGAACATGGCGGCCTCGCTGCAGATTCCGACGGCCACCAGCGTTCGCGCGGTGCCCGCCAAACTGATGATCGACAACCGGGTGGTCATCAACAACCACCTCGCCCGCACCCGCGGCGGCAAGGTGTCGTTCACCCACATCCTCGGGTACGCGATCGTCCAGGCGATCAAGTCGTTCCCGAACTTGAACCGCCACTTCGAAGAGGTCGACGGCAAGCCGAACGTGGTGACCCCGGCGCACACCAACCTCGGCCTGGCGATCGACCTGCCGGGCAAGGACGGTTCGCGCACGCTGGTGGTCGCGGCGATCAAGCGTTGCGAGACCATGAACTTCGCGCAGTTCCATGCGGCTTACGAAGACATTGTCAGGCGGGCTCGCGAGGGCAAGCTGACCGCCGAAGACTTTGCGGGCGTGACGATTTCGCTCACCAACCCGGGAACCATCGGCACGGTCCACTCGGTGCCGCGGTTGATGAAGGGCCAGGGCGCGATCGTGGGCGCGGGCGCGATGGAGTACCCGGCCGAGTTCCAGGGCGCCTCCGACGAGCAGATCTCAGCGCTCGGCGTCGGAAAACTGATGACGCTGACGTCCACCTATGACCACCGCATCATCCAGGGCGCGGAGTCAGGTGACTTCCTGCGCACCATCCATCAGTTGCTGCTGTCGGACGACTTCTTCGACCAGATCTTCACCACGCTCCACATCCCGTACGAGCCCATCCGCTGGCGCCGCGACATCCCCGAGGGCGCCGTCGACAAGAACGCCCGCGTGCTGGAACTGATTGCGGCATACCGCAATCGGGGCCACCTGATGGCCGACATCGACCCTCTGATGATCGATTCGGACGCACGGTCGGCTCACCCCGACCTCAACGTGCTGACCTACGATCTGACGCTCTGGGATCTCGATCGCAGCTTCAACGTCGGTGGGTTCCACGGCGAGAACAAGATGAAGTTGCGCGACGTCCTGTCGATCCTGCGCGACTCCTACTGCCGGCACGTCGGTGTGGAGTACACCCACATCCTCGAGCCCGAGCAGCAACAGTGGCTGCAGGAACGGGTGGAGATCAAGCACGTCAAGCCGCCCGTCGCGGAGCAGAAGTACATCCTCTCCAAGCTCAACGCAGCCGAGGCCTTCGAGACGTTCCTGCAGACCAAGTACGTCGGCCAGAAACGGTTCTCGCTCGAGGGTGCCGAGGCAGTCATCCCGATGATGGACGGCGTGATCGATCAGAGCGCCGAATACGGCCTCGACGAAGTGGTTGTGGGCATGCCCCACCGCGGTCGGCTCAATGTGCTCGCGAACATCGTCGGCAAGCCGTACTCGAAGATCTTCACCGAGTTCGAGGGCAACCTGAACCCATCGCAGGCTCACGGCTCGGGCGACGTGAAGTACCACCTCGGCGCCGAGGGCAAGTACTACCAGATGTTCGGCGACAACGAGATCAACGTCTCCCTCACCGCCAACCCGTCTCACCTCGAGGCCGTCGACCCGGTCCTCGAAGGTCTGGTGCGGGCCAAGCAGGACCTGCACGACAAGGGCGACGGCGCATTCACCGTGCTGCCGCTGATGTTGCACGGCGACGCCGCGTTCGCAGGCCAGGGTGTGGTCGCCGAGACGCTGAACCTCGCCATGCTGCGGGGCTACCGCACCGGCGGCACCATCCACATCGTGGTGAACAACCAGGTCGGTTTCACCACCGCCCCGGAGGCATCGCGGTCGTCGGAATACTGCACCGATGTCGCGAAGATGATCGGTGCGCCGATCTTCCACGTGAACGGCGACGATCCCGAGGCATGTGTGTGGGTGGCCAAGCTGGCCGTCGACTACCGGCAGGCGTTCAACAAGGACGTTGTCATCGACCTGGTCTGCTACCGCCGCCGCGGCCACAACGAGGGTGACGATCCCTCGATGACCCAGCCGGCGATGTACGACGTCATCGACACCAAGCGGTCGGTGCGTAAGAGCTACACCGAAGCACTCATCGGTCGTGGTGACATCTCCACCAAGGAAGCCGAAGACGCCCTGCGCGACTACCAGGGTCAGCTCGAACGGGTCTTCAACGAGGTCCGCGAGTTGGAAAAGTACCAGGCGGCACCGAGCCCGTCGGTCGAGGCCGATCAGCAGGCACCGGTGAAGCTGGACACCGCCATCAGCAAAGAGACGATGGAACGGATCGGCGACGCGTTCATCAACGTGCCCGAGGGTTTCACCGTGCACCAGCGTGTCCAGCCCGTGCTCAAGAAGCGCTACGAGATGTCGCGTAACGGCGATGTCGACTGGGCGTTCGGCGAGCTGCTCGCATTCGGTTCACTGGTCGAAGAGGGCCGCACGGTTCGGCTGTCCGGCCAGGACTCGCGCCGAGGCACTTTCACCCAACGTCACTCGGTCCTGATCGACCGGGAGACCGGCGACGAGTACACCCCTCTGCGTACGGTTGCCGAGACCAACCCGGACAACCCGGGCCGGTTCCTCGCCTACGACTCCGCACTGAGCGAATACGCGGTGGTCGGCTTCGAATACGGTTACTCGGTGGGTCATCCCGATGCCCTCGTGCTGTGGGAAGCCCAGTTCGGTGACTTCGTGAACGGCGCCCAGTCGATCATCGACGAGTTCATCTCGTCGGGTGAGGCCAAGTGGGGTCAGACCTCCGACGTGGTGCTGCTGCTTCCACACGGTCACGAGGGTCAGGGTCCCGACCACACGTCCGGACGTATCGAGCGGTTCCTGCAATTGTGCGCAGAGGGCTCGATGACCGTGGCCCTACCGTCGACACCCGCAAGTTACTTCCACCTGCTGCGTCGCCATGTGCTCGATGGCATCAGCCGCCCGCTCGTCGTCTTCACCCCGAAGTCGATGCTGCGGAACAAGGCTGCAGTGTCGCCGGTGTCGGAGTTCACCGAGGGTCGCTTCCAGTCGGTCATCGACGATCCGGCCTTCACCTCCGATGCCGAACGCGAGAAGGTCCGGCGGGTGCTGCTGGTGTCGGGCAAGTTGTACTACGAATTGGCCGCCCGCAAGGCGAAGGACAAGCGTGACGACGTCGCGATCGTCCGTATCGAGCAGCTCTACCCGGTGCCGCACAAGCGTTTGCGCTCGGCGCTGAGCCGCTACACCAGCATGGAAGAGATCTTCTGGGTCCAGGAAGAGCCGGCCAACCAGGGTCCGTGGCCCTTCTTCGGTCTGGCACTCCCGGAGATGCTGCCCGAGTTCTTCAACGGCCTGCGCCGGGTCTCGCGACGGGCGATGTCGGCCCCGTCGTCGGGCTCGTCGAAGGTGCACGCCGTCGAGCAGCAGGAAATCATCGACACCGCCTTCGGCTGATCGATCTTGGTGGGTTTCGGTGAGCGTTTCCGCAGGTCGCGCTCACCGAAACCCACCACTATCGGGGGTCGGGGGTGGCTGCTGCCAGTGTCGCGATGAGCGGCAGTGCGCGGGTGATCAATTCGACGAGGGCGTCACGGTCCACTCCCGCTGAATCCTGCAGCCAGCGAACGGTCACCTGCTCGGTAAAGGTGACCCAACCGTGCACGGCGAGTTCGATCAGCGGTGTGCGCGTCAGTTCGAGCAGCTCGGCCAGCGACAACACCCGCTCGGCCATCACGGTCCGGGTGTGGTCGGCGACCTCACGCATCGCCGGATCCGAGGCACCGCTCCCCTGCAAGATCGCGAGATATGCCGAACGGTTCGCCGACACGTAGTCGATGTACTGGGCCAGCGATGCCCGGGCGATCTCGATCGGATCGCCGAGACTCAGATCGGGTTCGGTTCGCGCGAGCATCCGCCTGCTCTGTTCCGTGGTCAGTGCGACCAGGAAGTCCTGCTTCGACTCGAAATAGTGGAAGAGCAGAGCCCGCGACACGCCGGCCGCCTCGGCGACCTCCTCGACGGACACCTGGTCGAGCGCACGGTTGTCGAGCATCCGCAGACCGTGGCTGATCAGCTGATCACGCCGTGCCTGTGGGCTCATCCGGGTTCGCCGAGCGGTCGTCACGCGTCCGATAGTACTGACTCTTCGTCAATAGTCGGGGTCGTGCTCGACGTTCCGCTATTGACAGCTCGTCAATAGGCGGTATGTTCGTACCCATGAACGTTGTAAAGATCGCCATCATCGGCGCAGGCTTTTCCGGATTGGGTGCTGCTGTCAAGCTGCAGCAGAACGGTTTCGACGACTTCGTCATCCTCGACCGCGGCAGCAATTTCGGTGGTACCTGGCGCGACAACACTTATCCCGGTGCGGCATGCGACGTCCCCTCGCACCTGTACTCCTACTCATTTGCGCTCAACCCCTCGTGGAGCCGCTCCTTCTCGCAGCAGCCCGAGATCCACAAGTACATCAACGGCGTCGCCGACAAGTACGACCTGGGGTCGCGGACCCAGTGGAACACCGAGGTCATCAAGACCGCCTGGGACGAAAAGGCCGGCCACTGGGTGATCGACACCGACAAGGGTCAGTGGGAGGCAGAGTTCCTCATCGGCGGGATCGGGCCCCTCTGCGAGCCCAAGCTCCCCGACGTCACCGGCATCGAGAGCTTCACCGGCGAGATCTTCCACTCGGCGCGGTGGAACCATGACTACGAGCTGGCCGGTAAGCGCGTAGCAGTGATCGGAACCGGCGCCTCGGCCATCCAGATCATCCCCGAGTTGGCCAAGAAGGTCGGGCGACTCGACGTCTACCAGCGCACTGCCCCCTGGGTCCTGCCGCGTGCCGACCGGCCGTACTCCGCCAAGGAGAACTGGGCGTTCAAGAACATCCCCGGATTCCAGCGCGCGGTGCGCGCGAGCATCTACGCCTCGCATGAACTGGTCTCGTTCGGCCTCACCCATCAGCCGAACGTCCTGGCACCCGCCAAGATCATCGGCAAGCAGAACATCGCTCGCGGTATCTCCGACCCGGCGCTCCGGGCGAAGGTCACCCCGAACTGGAAGGTCGGCTGCAAGCGGATCCTGTTGTCGAACACCTACTACCCGGCGCTGAACCAGTCCAACGTCGAGTTGGTCACCGACCCGATCAAGGAAGTCACCAGCAGCGGCATCATCACTGCCGATGGCGTGAGCCGCGAGGTCGACGCCATCGTCATCGCGACCGGCTTCCACGTCACCGACTCCCCCACGTTCGAGCACATCATCGGCAAGGACGGGCGCAGCCTCGCCCAGGTCTGGGAGGCCGAGGGGATGAATGCCTACAAGGGTTCGACCGTCAACGGCTTCCCCAACATGTTCCTGATGGTGGGACCGTCCACCGGGCTGGGCCACACCTCGATGGTCTACATGATCGAGTCCCAGCTCAACTACCTCGTCGACTACTTCAAACTGTCCCGCCAGTACGGGATCTCCCGGGTGGAGGTGCGCGCAGACGCACAGCACGATTACAACGTCACCATCCAGAAGAATCTCAAGACAAGTGTCTGGGAGACCGGCGGCTGCGCGAGCTGGTACAAGGACAAGTTCGGCAACATCACCACGCTGTGGCCAGGATTCACCTTCAACTACCGGCGCCTGACCCGTAAGTTCGACCTGGCTGCGTACGACACCTCGACCGCGGCCGCGATCGCTCCCGCGGCAGGCGATGGCGATGGCACGACCAACACACTGAAAGAAGCGGTGACGTCATGAAGGACTTCAGGGGCAAAGTGGCCGTGGTGACCGGCGCCGGTTCGGGCATGGGTCGCGACCTGGCACTCCAGCTCGCAGCCAAGGGCGCCAAGGTCGCCATCTCGGACGTCAATCCCGCCGGTCTCGACGAGACCGAGCGCATGCTCAAAGAGCAAGGCGCCGAAGTACATTCGCAGCTGCTCAACGTTGCCGAACGCGAAGCCGTCCTCACCTACGCGGACGATGTCGCCCAGCATTTCGGCAAGGTCAACCTCATCATCAACAACGCCGGCATCGCGCATCACGGTGAGGTCGAGCTGACCGAGTTCAAGCAGTACGAGCGCGTGATGGACGTGGACTACTGGGGCGTGGTGAACGGGACCAAAGCGTTCCTGCCGTACCTCATCGCATCGGGCGACGGGCATGTCGTGAACACCTCGTCGTTGTTCGGCATCCTGGCCATGCCGGGTCAGAGTGCCTACAACGCGGCAAAGTTCGCGGTCCGCGGCTTCACCGAATCGCTGTACCAGGAGATGCGGATCGCCGGACATCCGGTGAACGTCACCTGCGTCCATCCCGGTGGCATCAAGACGGCGATCGCCCGCAACGCCACCGTGTCCGAAGGGCACGACCAGAAGAACACCGCCGAGTTGTTCGACAAGAAGCTGGCCCGCACCACGTCGGCACGGGCCGCGGAGATCATCATCAAGGCGATCGAGCGCAACCGTCCACGGGTTCTTGTCGGCGCCGACGCCAAGGTGCTCGATCTGCTGGTTCGCGCCGGCGGATCCATGTACGAGATCGTCAACAGCAAGCTGGCGGTCAGGTTGCTGCCGAAGGCGGACCCGTCGCCCGTGACCTCCACGTCTCCGCTCCTCTGACCCCTGGCGATCATGGAACTGAAACCATTTCTGTCGGTCCCGGCCGGCGAACTCATCTTCCGGCCGCTGTTCGCACTCACCCTCAATTCGCGGTGGTCGCCGCAGACCCAGCGCACGCTGCTGGAGATGAGTACGTTGCTGCTGCCGAGGGTGCCTCACTCGGTGATCCGGTCGGTGACCCTGGGTGATCGGTCTGCCGAGCGGGTCAGTGTCGGGGCCACCGAACACGGTCGGGCGGTGCTGTATCTGCACGGCGGTGCCTACATCGTCGGGTCCCCGACCACTCATCGGGCGCTGACCACCACGCTCGCGCGGGCCGCAGGCGCCGAGGTCTATGCCCTCGACTACCGGCTTGCACCCGAGCATCCGATGCCCGCCGCGGTCGATGACTCGGTTGCCGCCTACCTCGCCCTGCTCGAACGCGGATACAGTCCCGAGTCCGTGGCGATCGCAGGCGATTCGGCAGGCGGCGGGCTCAGCGTGGCCACGGCGCGGGTGTTGATCGACGAGCACGGGGTCACCCCCGCGGCGCTCGGCCTGATCTCACCATGGGTGAACCCTGCCGGGGTGTCGGAGGATCTCGGCACCGACATCGTCGTGAACCTCGAGTGGTCGCGTCAGGGCGCAGCCGCCTACCTCGGAGACGGCGATCCCACCGATCCCCGGTATGCGCCGGCCGTCGGACCTTTGGAGGGTCTGCCGCCCACGCTGGTCCAGATCGGTCAGCGTGAATTGTTGCTCGAGCAGGTCACCGAGTTCGTCGCGTCCCTGCGTGAGGCAGGGGTCGACGTCACCGCATCCGATCTCGGTCCGCTGTGGCACGTGGCGCACACCGCGGCACCGCTGGTGACCGAGGCTGCTGCAGCGGTCGACGACCTGGGTCGATTCCTCGGTGATCGGCTGCGGTACTCACAGGCTGTGCTCGCCGAGCCAGCGGGTCGCAACGCCGGATAACTCCGCACCACCGTCGACCTCGGCCGCCATGGTGGTCAGGTCGGCGGTGGTCAACTCGCCCGCAACCTTGTTCATCGCGCGGAACAACGTCCGGCTGAGCGCAGCGGTGCGGAAGACCGGCACCAGGTCCTGCGCCCGCATCGCGTCGTTGCCGTCGTCGAGACCCTGGAGTCCGGCGTCGTCGGCCACCACGCCCAATGCCGAGAACAACCCTGCGGCGCGGCCCGCGGCCACTTCCGCGACCGCCGCCTGCGCATCCATCACCCGAGCGGGACCGAAAGCGCATCCCGCCCCGGCCAGCTCGCTGACCGTCTGCGGCGCCGGTTCCACCACGGTGACCAGAGGCAGCCCTGCCGGGAGTGCGGCGCATTCCGCGAGTTCATCGATGTCGGCCGTGGCCGCGAGGTCACTGGAGACGAACACCAGCGGCTTGTTCTGCACAGTGGTGGCATCGCCTGCCGAGACACCTTGCGGTAGTGCCTGATTGAGCTGGTTGTAGACGTCCTCCGACGTGCGTCCCGATGCCCCCGGATCGAGCTGTGCCAGCAATTCTCCGGACCACGCCGGGAACAGATCCACTGTGCGGTTGTCCATCTGGTCGAGCAGGCCACCGTAGTCGGCCACCGGATGTTCGTCCGAGACCGCCGCCCCTGCCCCGCGAAGAGCTCCCGCATAGATGGCTGTGGCAACTCGACTCGGCGTATCGGCCGTCGACCCCATCACCAGCTCCTGCGGCGCGGGTCCCGGGTCCGAACAACCGGCGACCATCAGCGCGCAGGCCACCACCAAGACCGGCACAACTCGTCGAATGTGCTGCAGTAGAGCGGAATTCACCCTTGCTTGGCCACCCTGGCAACAGCGTCGGCGACCGCGGGTGCCACTCGGGGGTCCAGCGGGCTCGGCACGATCATCTCTGCCGACAGGTCATCGCCGAGGACCTCGACGATCGCGTCGGCGGCGGCCAACTTCATCTCCTCGGTGATGCGTCGTGCGCCCGCGTCGAGCGCTCCACGGAACACTCCCGGGAAGGCCAGCACATTGTTGATCTGGTTCGGGAAGTCACTGCGACCCGTGGCGACCACTGCCGCGTACTTGCGTGCGACATCGGGATGGACCTCGGGATCAGGATTGGACAGAGCGAAGATGATCGCGTCGGAATTCATCGTCGCGAGGGCCTCCTCGGGCACCTTTCCGGCACTCACCCCCAGGAACACATCGGCATCGACGAGGGCGTCCGACAACGATCCAGTCCTGCCGTCGGGGTTGGTGCGCCCGGCCATGTCGACTTTGACGTCGTGCAGGTTGTCGCGGCCACTGTGCACGATGCCCTTGCTGTCGATCACCGTGACGTCGGCGATGCCGTCGGCTAGCAGGATGTTGGCGCAGGCCACGCCGGCGGCGCCGCACCCCGAGATGACGATCTTGAGGGTGCTGCGGTCCTTCTTCAGCAGCTTGGTCGCCGCCTTCAGCGCCGCGAGCACCACGATGGCGGTGCCGTGCTGATCGTCGTGCATGACCGGACAGTCAAGGGCTTCGATCACCCGCTTCTCGATCTCGAAACACCGCGGCGCCGAGATGTCCTCCAGGTTCACCGCACCGAAGGAGTGCCGCAGGCGGATCAGCGTCTCGACGATCTCGTCGGGGTCCTTGGTACTGAGCACCAGGGGGATCGAGTCGAGCCCGGCGAAGTTCTTGAACAGCGCCGACTTGCCCTCCATGACAGGCAGTGAGGCACTAGGACCGATGTCACCGAGCCCCAGCACCGCACTGCCGTCGCTGACCACCGCGACGAGACGATTGGTCCAGGTGTAGCGCCGGGCCAGTTCGGGGTCGGCCGCGATGGCCCGGGACACCTCGGCGACGCCGGGTGTGTAGGCGATGGACAGAGCACGCTTGGTGTCGAGCGGCGAGGTGATACTCACGGACAATTTGCCACCCTCATGGCCGGCGAAGATCTCGTCGCGGGTGATTGTCGATGCGTCGGCGTCGGGGGCGGGCAGTTCACTGCCCATCAGGTCAGTCACGCCGATCACGCTACTTCAACCCAAAAGCTCTCACGGCCATACCTGGTAGTCGTGAGGTTGTCTCGGGTGGTCGTGACGTGTTCGCAGCCCGCACTCCACCGATTCGACATCAACCAGCACCGATGATCCAGGCGCAATCCCGCTGCCGTGGCCCTGCGCAGCCACCGGAATCGGCGGGCGCCACGGTTCCGGGCGTAGCATCCCCCGTGGACTTTCGCCACGCACAGACAAGGGAGGTGCCATGCCGCCGCGGCCGCATCTGCGTACCAGCACACCAGGCAAACCCTCCTCCAGGGTGCCCATCCCGCCGTCACGTGCAGTCGTCGACTGTGCGGTGTACGTCGACGGCAAACGCCTCCCGGGGCTGCGCACGTTCAGTCACGCCCTCGACGAGGTGCGCTCCACCGGACGGGGCTACGTGTGGGTGGGTCTGCACTCCCCCGACAGCAGGCAGATGGAAGGGGTGGCCAACACGTTCGGCCTGCACGAACTGATGGTCGAAGACGCTGTGCAAGCCCATCAGCGGCCGAAACTCGAGCAATACGACAACACGTTGTTCCTGGTACTGAAGACCGTCAAATACGTTGCCCACGAATCTCTACAGGTGGCGAACGAGGTCGTCGAGACCGGCGAGATCATGGTCATGGCAGGCAACGAGTTCGTGATCACGGTGCGCCACGGTGACCACACAGGGCTCTCGGGGGTTCGCAAGCAACTCGAGGAACTTCCCGAACGCCTGGCTCTGGGGCCCACCGCGGTGATGCATGCCGTGGCCGACCATGTGGTCGACACCTATGTCGACGTGACCGCCGCGGTCGAGTACGACGTCGATGCGCTCGAAGAGAACGTCTTCTCGCCCGGCCGCCGGATCGAGATCGAACCCGTCTACCTCCTCAAGCGCGAGGTCATGGAGTTGCGCCGGGCCGTCGACCCACTCGACGCGGCGCTGCGCCGGCTCACCTCGTCCGAGGACAAGTTGATCCCCAAAGAGGTCCGGCGCTATTTCCGCGACGTCCAAGACCATCACACCAGCGTCAACGAGCGGATCGCGAGTTACGACGAGGTCCTGACATCGCTGATCGACGCCGCATTGGCCAAGGTCGGCATCCAGCAGAACACCGACATGCGCAAGATCTCGGCATGGGTGGCCATCGCGTCGGTGCCCACGATGATCGCGGGTATCTACGGGATGAACTTCGACAACATCCCCGAACTGCACTGGAAGTACGGCTACTTCGTAGTGCTGACGTTGCTGGCCACGATCTGCGTGGGACTCTGGCGGACGTTCCGGCGCAATCACTGGCTGTGACCATGGCCCCGCGCCCGCGGACGACAGTCAACCGATGGTGGCGCCCGCCCTCACCGGGTCGTTCACGTCGATCCCGGCTTCGGTCCACGCTGCGCGGAGTGCGTCCACCCCTTTGAGCCGGACCCACGCCGCCTCGTTTGCCGTGACGGGGATCGCCCGAAAGAAATGCACGTCTTCGAGGTCGCCGGGTATCTCGCACGGCGCGATCTTGTCGTCCTCGAGTACAACAGCTGTGAAGGTCGCCCCTTCCCACAGGGGTTCGCCGAGATCGATCAGCGCATCGGCGGTCAAGACCAACCCTTCCACCGCAGGCGCCGCGGCCAGCATCGCGACCGTACGGTGCAGCCCGCGCAGCTGTGTGGAACGGGCTGAGGCATCGGACAGACGCATCCGGATCACCACCTCCGCGCGGGGTCCCGCCGTCGGATCCACGATCAGCTGGTCCGGCTCTCCCATCGGATGCCGGCTGCAGCCGAGCGACACGTACGCCACGCTGCTGGGCACGATCGAAAACCGAAGGACGTCAATCGATTCGAGCCCGAGGAAGGTGACCGACGCCCGCTGGGGTTCGACGTCGTCGAACATTCCACGCAGGTGCGCCGACACCCGATCGATCACCGACGACTCCGACTCGCTCACACGCTCAGGGTAATCCCCCTCATCTGGGCCGTAATCGCGGTCTTCGGCACGTCATCACCCGGCCGCGTCTAGGGTCGAACACGTGGTGCGTGTGCTTTCGGTATCGGACGAGGTCGTCGACAGCCTCTACTACGGGGTTGCCGAGGAGTTGGCGCCCGACCTGATCGTCGCTGCCGGTGACCTGCCCTTTGACTATCTCGAGAAGCTCATGGCCCATTTCGGTGTTCCATGCGTCTTCGTACCCGGCAACCACGACCGGGACCTGTCCGGCTTCAAGAAGACCCGGGCGGGCTGGACCGAGGCAGGGTTGCCGGTCCGTGATCCGGGGCCCGAGGGCGCGGTGAACGCCGACGGCCGCATCGTCACGGTGGCCGGTGTGCGCATTGCCGGACTGGGTGGCTGTATCCGCTACAACGACGGCCCCAATCAGTACCGGGAGGCGACCCAGCGTCAACGGGCCAATCGACTGGCTTTGCGCCGCTTCGCGTATCGGATGATGCCCGGCAAGTCGGCTGTCGACATCCTGCTCACGCACAGTCCGGCGCGCGGCATCGGGGACGCCGAAGACGGCCCGCATCGCGGATTCCGCTGTTTCCTCCCGCTGGTCTACCGGTTGCGTCCACAGCTCCTGCTCCATGGCCACATCCACCCCCACGGCCAGACCCCGATGGATCACACCATCCTGCTCAAGACGATGCCGGGCAAAACCCTGCGCCGCAGCACACTCTCGGTGAACACCGTCGGCTACTGCCTGTTCGACATCGAGCCCGGAGGAACCGGGATCCGGATACACCGGAGACGCCATGGCGCGTGACACCGGATTCCCCAGCGCCGACGCCGAGAACGACTTCAGCAGGCAACGCAGACGAGCCGAGCTGGCGCGTCTGTCGGCCTGGCTCACCCGACAACCCGCAGACGTCAACACGGTCCTGCCGTTCGACGAAGTCGTTGCGGCCCTGGGTAAGACGGGCGAGACGTTCCTCGGGCTCACCGTGGTCGAGGTCTCCACGATCGTCGGCAGCGTGGACCGCACCCGCGACTTCGACCGCTACTTCCGGCCCACGTCGGCCCGCGTACGCGAACGTTGGCAGCGGCTTGCCACCGCCCAGCGGCGCGGTGAATCCGTACCGCCGGTGCAGCTCTACCGCATCGGCGACATGCACTTCGTCATCGACGGGCACCACCGCGTCTCGATCGCGATCTCACGACATTTCACGACAATCGACGCGTACGTGACCGTGATCCACACCCGCATCTCCCCCGAGGGCATCACCGCTCGATCCGATCTTGTCCTCAAGGACCATCGGCGCCTGTTCTTGTCCCGGGTCCCGCTGGAAGGCAAGCAACGCGAGGCCATTTCGTTCGAGGACCCTTTCGACTACGCCGAGTGCGCCGAGAACGTGGAGGCCTGGGGGTTTCGGCTCAGCCAGGAGACCGGCACGTTCCTGAGCCGGGTGGAGGTCGCCCGTCGGTGGTTCGGCGAGGAGTTCCTGCCGGTGGTGCGGATGGCTCGGCGCGCCGAGATACTCCCCGAGGTGACAAGCGACGCCGAGCTCTATCTGTGGCTGGCCTCGGAACGATACCGCTTGGTACGCAAGCACATCTGGGACGAAGCAATCATCGACGAGCTGCGTGAACATTCCCGTCGCAGGCGCAAGCCGACCTGATCGCACGCGTGGCCCACGCGCCCTGTCCACACGCATCTACAACGTAGCGAGCCCGGCGGGATCACCCGCCGGGCTCGGCTGTCGATCGGTGCTACTACAGGCTGAGGTTGTGACCGCTCGCCTGATCGAACACCGACACCTTGGAGGTGTCGTAGAAGAGCTCTGCCTGCTGCCCCTTGCCGATGTTCGACTCCGGTGAGAGGCGGGCGATCAGTTGGCCGCTACCCATCTGCGCACCGGCATCTGCGGCGATGTCCGCCAGCGCCTTGGCGGACGACTGGCCGCCCTCGACGGTGAAGTGCGCGTAGTTGTCCGAGCCCATCGACTCGAGCACGCTGATCTGCACGGTGAAGGTGGCTCCCTTGGACCGAGCCAGCGGGTCGACCAGACGAGCATCCTCGAAGTGCTCCGGCCGGATGCCGATGAGCACCTCACCATTGCTGCGAGCATGTTTGGCGTTCTCCACCACTCGCCGCATATCACTGACCGCCACCTCACCGATCGCGGTCTCGATGCCGTTCTGGGTGAGGCGCCCGGGCAGGAAGTTCATGGCCGGCGAGCCGATGAACCCGGCGACGAACAGGTTCGACGGCCGGTTGTAGAGCTCCTGCGGAGAACCGATCTGCTGCACCAGGCCGGCGCGCAGGACCACAACCCGGTCGCCGAGTGTCATGGCCTCGGTCTGGTCGTGGGTGACGTAGACCGTGGTGGTGCCGAGACGCTGCTGCAGCTGGGCGATCTCGGTACGGGTCTGCACACGCAGCTTCGCATCGAGGTTCGACAGCGGCTCGTCCATCAGGAACGCCTTGGGCGAGCGCACGATCGCGCGGCCCATGGCCACCCGCTGCCGTTGACCACCGGAGAGGTTGGCCGGCTTGCGGTCGAGGTACTGCCCGAGGTCGAGGATGCGTGCTGCCTCGTCGACCTTCTGGGCGATCTCGGCCTTGGGCATCTTCGCCAGGGTCAGCGGGAACGCGATGTTGTCACGCACCGTCATGTGCGGGTACAGCGCGTAGGACTGGAACACCATCGCGATGTCACGATCCTTCGGTGCCTTCTCGTTGACCCGTTCTCCGGCGATGCGGAGTTCACCGGAGGAGATGTCCTCCAGACCGGCGATCATGTTGAGGGTGGTGGACTTTCCACAACCCGACGGGCCCACCAAGATGATGAACTCGCCGTCGGCGATGGTGATGTCGACGTCGTTGACGGCCACAGAACCGTCCGGGTATTTCTTGCTCACCTTGTCCAGCACGATTTCGGCCATTGGCTATCCCTTCACGGCGCCGGAGGTCAGACCGGCAACGATACGACGTTGGAACAAGAGGACAAAGATGATGATCGGGATCGTGATGACCACGGCCGCAGCCGCGATGGATCCCGTGGGTTCTTCGAACTGGCTGCTGCCGGTGAAGTTCGCGATCGCCACAGGGGCGGTGATCGAACGCTCCGTCGATGTCAGCGAGATCGCTAGCAACAGGTCGTTCCAGGCGAAGATGAACACGAGGATGGCAGCGGTCACGATGCCCGGTGCGGCCAGTGGCGCAATCACCTTGCGGAAGGCCTGAGCCGGGGTGGCGCCGTCCATTTTCGCAGCTTTCTCCAGCTCCCAAGGGATCTCACGGAAGAACGCGGACAACGTGTAGATCGCCAGCGGCAGCGCGAAGGTGATGTACGGGATGATCAGGCCGGCCCAGGTGTCGAAGAGCCCGAGACGCCGCTCGATGTTGAACAACGGTGTCACCAGCGAGATCTGCGGGAACATGGCGATCAGCAGGGCTGCGCCGATCAGCGCCTTCTTGCCCGGGAAGTCAAGCCGCGCAACAGCGTAGGCGGCCATCGTGCCCAGGGTCACCGCGATCACCGTCGTGATCAGCCCGATTCCGATCGAGTTGATCAGCGCCGAGGTGAACGCACTGGTGTCGAAGATGCTGGTGTAGTTCTCCCAGGTCCAGGACGTCGGAATGAACTTGCCGTCCTTCACAGAGCCGGGTGGCTTGAACGACAGGCTGATGATCCACAGCACCGGGATCAGTGCGTAGAGGACAACCAGCAGGTTGATGACGGTCCAGCCGACACGTCGGCCCATCACTGTGTTCATGGCTCAGTCACCGTCCTTCTGCGTCGGAGCCGGGTGCCGCGGCACCGAACAGCTTGATG
Organism: Williamsia sp. DF01-3; assembly: GCF_023051145.1. NCBI lineage: Bacteria > Bacillati > Actinomycetota > Actinomycetes > Mycobacteriales > Nocardiaceae > Williamsia > Williamsia sp. DF01-3. The sequence continues at coordinate 2,512,176 of NZ_JALKFS010000005.1, read as the reverse complement.
AAGACGAAGGCGATGATCGCCACGCACAGGAAGATGAGGACACTGATCGCTGATCCAACTCCTAGGTTGAACGCCTTGAAGAGGTTGTCGTAGCCCAACATCGACACCGAATAGGTGTTGTTGCTACCTCGGGTGAGGATGTAGATGTTGTCGAACACCCGGAACGCATCCAGGGTGCGGAACAGGAGTGCGACGAGGATCGCCGGCTTCATCAGCGGCAGGATGATCTTCGTCAGGCGCGTCCACGCTCCGGCGCCGTCCATCTGTGCGGCCTTGAGCAGGTCGTCGGGCACCAGCGCCAGGCCGGCCAGGAGGAGCAACGCCATGAACGGTGTGGTCTTCCAGACCTCGGCCAACACGATCACCGCCAGCGACGGCCACTGCTCCGTCAAAGGTGCTGTGCCGTCGGGCAGCAGATTGGCCAGGTAGCCGGTGTCCGGCGTCCACGCGTAGTACCACGAGAACGCGGCGACCACGGTGACGATGCCGTAAGGGATCAGCACCAGGGTGCGAATCGCCCCCTTGCCGAACAGGGTTCGGTGCATCACCAGCGCGATGGCCATGCCCAGCACCAGCTCGATCACCACCGAGACGACGGTGATCCCCAGCGTGACGCTGAAGGCCGTCCACCAGTAGCTGTCGCTCAGCACGGTCGCGTAGTTCGAGAACCCGATGAACTCGTCCTGCCCGGGTGCCGACAGGCTTGCCTTCTGCAGACTCAGCCAGAAGGCGTACACGATCGGGTACCCGGTCACCAGGATCATCAGGACCACGGCGGGTGCGATGAGCAGCAATCCCAGGCGCCGTTCGGCGCGCTTTCCCTCGCTCAGCGCCGGCTTCTTCTTGCCGGTGCTCTGCGGCGCGTTCTGCGTCTCGATAGTTGCGGTCACGGGATCAGCCCCTCACCCTTGATGGCTTTGTCGACCTGATCGGCGAGCTGGTCGACCAAGGTCTCCGGATCCCAGGCGCCGACCGGACTGAGCTTGGCCACCAGCAACGTCGAAATTGCTTGATAGACGGGCGATGCCGGACGCAACGCAGCGTTCTCGCTCTCGAGCTGCGTCTTGATCTGTTGCCCCATCGGGTACGCGGCCTGGAAGTCCGGGTCGTCGTAGATCGCCGCCAACGTGGGCGGGGTACCACCACTGATGGAGTACAGCTTCTGCGACTCCTCGTTGGTCATGCACTCGGCAGCCTTGAACGCAAGATCCTTCTGCTCCGAGGTGTCGGCGACCGCGATGTTCACGCCGCCGAGGGTCACCTTGGAGGGAACCTCCGGAAGGACACCCGGGTACCTGGCGAAGTCGAACTTGGTGCGCACCACGTCGTTGACCGGTGCGAGTTCGTTGTCCGGCGGCGGGTTGTCCGGATCGGCGAACAAGGGGCCGAACTCCTGCTTCACCTCGGGCAAGAACGCCACATCACCGGCTCCGGCGTTGGACCGCATCGAGGGAAACACGAACGGCCAGTTGACCTCGAAGGTCGCCTTGCCCGATTCCATGCCCAGGCGGGCCGAGGACTCATCACTGTTGGTGATGGACGGGTCGGCACCGGGCGCGGTGGCGACCGACTTGAGGGTCTGCAGCGCCTTCACCGTGGCCGCGCGATGTTCCGGGGTGTCGTTGAGCGTCTGCTTGTTCGGATCGTTCGGGTCGACGACCTGGCCCCCGGCACTGGAGAGCACCGAGTTGAACCAGACCATCAAACCCTCGTATTGCTTGCCCTGGACCATGATGTAGCTCGGTCCACCGGCCTTGCGGATGATCTCGTTGTCCGCCAGCATCTCGTCCCAGGTGACGGGCGGCGTGTCCTTGTTGAGGAACTGCTGCAGCACATCGGGTCGGTACCAGAGGAGCTGGGTGTTGGTCCACGTGGGAATGGCGTAGAGGCGTTTGGCCTCGTCGTCGTCGGTCTTCCAGACAGCGGTTTCGTATGGCCCGCCAAGGGTGTCGGCCTTGATGCGCGCGGCCAACTCGTCAGGAACCGGTTCGATCCAGCCCGCGTCGGCGAACTCGGCGGTCCACACCACGTCCATGCCCATCAGGTCGAGGCCGTGGTCGTTGCCCGCGAGCCGCCGTGCCAACTGCAGACGCTGATCGTCGGCTGCCTTGGGCAGCGCGAACGTGTTGATCTTGTACTCGCCTTTGAATTCGCTGCGCAGGTCTCGGCGGCCTGCTTGATGAACGATGCGCCGTCGGCGGGTGCGTACACGTTGAGCGTGCCCGGCGTGGAACCCGAACTGCACGCGCTGAGCACCGGCAGTGCCACAGCCACTGCAGCACAAGATATTCCGAGCTTCTTCCAGGCGGCGACCTTCTTGGGCCCACCGATTGTCTTGGCTCTTGCGGATTTGTCGTCCACCGCGGGTGGATCACCGTTGCACTGCACGCAGCCTCCTCGATGAGTCGCCGGTGCGCGCAGAGATCTCGGCGCACACCATTGATTGCCTGCGACGTACGTTATAGGCGTTAAATAGTGACACGCAACACAATCGGCATGATCGTGCCAACTCGAGACCAAATCGTTGACTGCAGAAAGGCCCTGACCTGCGCCGGGCAGGGCAGCTACGGCTGCAGGCGACTCAACATGTCGCGGGCGCGTTCGGCACTGCGCGGATCGCACAACACGTCGTACCGTCCGGCGACGAGCTGCATCGTCGAGGAGAAGTCACGCTGTCCGCGCGTGGCCGCGTAGGGAATAGAGGTGGACACGACGCCGAAGACGATGCCGCCGACGAGCCCGAAGAGCAGCGGCACCAATGGATTGGTGTCCACCACGATGCCGACGAGCAGTCCGAAGAACAGTCCCAGCCAGGCGCCGGACACCACACCTCCGCCGATCACCTTGCCCCATGTCAATCGGCCCAGCACACGCTCGACCTGCATCAGGTCCACACCCACGATGGTGACGTCCTGCACGGCGAAGTTCTCGTCGGAGAGGTAGTCGACGGCACGCTGCGCCTCGGCATAGGTGGTGTACGACCCGATCGGCCAGCCCTTGGGCGGCGTGGGCAGGCCGGGCCCCGGCGCGGGTTTCATCGGATTGCTCATGTCTTCACTCCTTGTTCGAACGCTCGATTCGATTCGCGGCTGTCAGACGTCCACAGGCGACGGTGAACGGGACATGCCCGCAGCGCGGCCCTTGCCGGCAATCACCTCGGCCATCTTCCTGCTCGCCTCATCGATCATCTCACCGCGGAACCGGACGGCGCCGCGTTCGCCGCCTTCGGCGGTCGCCGCGTGTGCATATGCGTCAAGCAATTCCTCGGCGTCGTCGTAGTCGGCCTGCCGCGGCCGGAACACCTCGTTGGCCACATCGATCTGGCTGGGGTGCACCACCCACTTGCCGTCGTAGCCGAGCGCCGCCGAGGACTCGGCGACTGTCCGAAAACCCGCTGCGTCATCGATTTTCAGGTAGGGACCGTCGATCGCCTGCAGACCGTGAGTTCGTGCGGCGACGAGGATTGTCATCAACACGTGGTGATGCGCATCGCCTTTCAGGTAGCCCTGGGGCTGTTCACCGACGGCCAGCGAACGCATGCCGAGGCTGGCCATCATGTCGGCGGGCCCCAGGACCAGCGAGCGCAACCGTGGACTGGCCGAAGCGATCTCATTGATACATGTCAGTCCGGCGGCGTTCTCGATCTGGGCCTGGATCCCGATCTTCCCCGCCGGCAGACCACAGCCCGACTCGAGTTGGCCCAGCATCAGGTCGAGTGCGATGACCTGCGCAGCCGAGGTGACCTTGGGCAGCAAGATGGAGTCGAGGTGGGCGCCGGCACCCTTGACCACGGTGACCGCGTCGTCGACGGTCCACGGTGTGGTCCAGTCGTTGACCCGGACCACTCGCTGTTGCCCGGACCAGTCCGCCGCGCCCAGCGCCGCGATGACCGAGGCCCGTGCGGCCTCTTTCACCGAGGGCGCCACTGCGTCCTCCAGATCGAGGAAGACCTCGTCTGCGGGCAGCCCCCGCGCCTTGGTCAACATCTTCGGACTGCTGGCGGGTACGGCCAGCACCGACCGTCGGATCGCGGTGTCAGAGGCTGGCATGGGACTCCTTTGTCGTCGACCGGGGCTCGCGACCACTACCCTTACAGCCATGGCAGCGGTGAGCAAGGCGTTCGTGGCCAGGCTGGCCGGTCTGGCGGTACTCGGCCCCGATGGTGAATCCATCGGCCGTGTCCGAGATGTGGTGGTGTCGATCCGATTCGGAACCGGCCAACCCCGGGTTCTGGGCTTGGCGGTGGAACTGACCACCCGTCGGCGCATCTTTGTTCCGATGTTGCGCGTCACGGCAATCGAGCCCACATCTGTGACGCTGAACACCGGAACGGTCAGTCTGCGGCGCCTCATCCTGCGTCCGGGCGAGGCGCTGGTTCTCGGCCAGATCGTGGAATCGCGTGTGCAAGTGGATGATCCGGACCTCGAGCACCTTCGTGGTCACGACCTCACGGTGGTCGATCTGGCGATCGAACGTCGCCGCACACGCGACTGGGTGATCTCCCGGGTCGCGGTGCGCGGTGCACGATCGCGGCTCGGTCGACGCGGGGAAACCCATGTCGTGGAATGGAATCACGTACTCGGGCTCACCCAGAGCGCGCTGTCGCTGCCAGGTCAGGGCGTCACCCAGATCCTGTCGCAGTTCGACGGCATGCGGGCTGCGGACGTCGCGCACGCACTCCGGGAACTGCCGTCGAAACGTCGCCAGGAGATCGCGTCGGCCTTCGACGACGAACGGCTGGCCGACGTGGTGCAGGAGTTGCCCACCGACGACCAGACGGACCTGCTCGGGCACATGGAGGTCGAACGGGCCGCAGACGTGCTCGAGGCGATGGACCCCGACGATGCCGCCGACCTGCTCGGCGAACTCCCGGATTCCGAGGCCGAGGCGCTGTTGCAGTTGATGGATCCCCAGGAATCCGAGCCGGTTCGTCGACTCATGTTGCATTCACCGGACACCGCAGGTGGCCTGATGACGACCGAGCCGTTGGTGGTCACCGCCTCGACCACCATCGCCGAAGCCCTGGCCCGGGCACGCAATCCAGATCTCACCCCGGCGTCGGCATCGCTCACCTTCGTGGTGCGACCACCAACCGCCACCCCGACAGGAAAGTACCTCGGCTGCGTGCACATCCAGGCCCTGCTTCGCGAACCGCCGGCCAACCTCGTCGGCGGCATCATCGACGACAGGTTGCCGCATCTGGGATCCGAGGATTCTCTCGAGAAGGTGACCCGGTATTTCGCCACCTACAACCTCGTATGCGGTCCAGTCATCGACGACGACGGTCATCTGCTCGGTGCGGTGACGGTCGACGACCTCCTCGACCACCTGCTGCCCGAGGACTGGCGGGAAACCGAGGGTGAGGACGAGCTGACCACGGAGGGGCCACGATGACGGGGCCCATGGACCGCGACCGCGCTGCGTCGGGCCGGGCCGAGCGCCAATCGTCGCGGTCGGCCCGCCGCCTCGACACCCCCACCGAAACCCGCCGGTGGATGCCGAAACTGAACCTCGACAGCGACCTTGTCGGTGTCTACAGCGAACGCATCGCCCGCTTCCTCGGCACCGGCCGGTATCTCGCCATCCAGACCGCCCTGGTGATCGTGTGGATCTTCCTCAACCTCGCCGTGATCAGCTTGCGGTGGGATCCCTACCCGTTCATCCTGCTCAACCTGGCGTTCTCGACCCAGGCGGCCTACGCAGCGCCGCTGATCCTGCTGGCCCAGAATCGGCAGGAGAACCGGGACAAGGTCTCACTCGAAGAGGACCGGATGCGGGCCGAACAGACCAAGGCGGACACCGAGTTCCTGGCGCGGGAGCTGGCCGCGGTACGCCTGGCCGTCGGCGACACCGTCTCCCGCGACTACCTGCGCCGCGAGCTCGACGACCTGCTGACCGAACTCACCGAGCGGATCCTCGGCGACCAGCGCAGACGTGACGAGCCCAAGAAGGGCGACGACCGCAAACGCGGAGACAAGAAGCGCGACGACGGGAACTGACCCCTTCCCCTTGCCGGGTCGACTCGTCTGACGGTCGACCCTTCCGTCCCCTCTCGACCACACCGAGCCCGCCGGTAACTGCACGCCGATCCGGTCAATAAGTATGGTTCGCCCGCGGGCATCGATAACGAATATGTATCGTGGATCACAATCAGTTCGTGATGTTCGGGGTCGGGGAGTCAACAGGAGTGCCGAAAGTGCGCTGGGGTCGTTTGGGCAAGGGCGGGAGCCAGAGAACAGAGCCGTCGAAACATGCTTTCGACCTCTCTTCTGTCAGGTGGGGACGCGTCCAGCTGCTCACCGGGTGCGCTGTCATCGGAGTGGGATTGATGGCCGCGGTCACCTCGAGCGCGCACATCGGACCCGCGCCCGCCCTCACCGTCGTATCGGCGGATCAGACGGTCGCGGCGGCCGCCCCGGAGATCCTTCCCATCCCGGCCCGGCCCGAACTCGAGTTCCGTCCTCCGGCGGTCAGTCCGGCGCTTCCCGCGATGCCGGATCCGTTGGCAGTCCCCCGAATGAGGGCGGCAGCACTTCCCGACGGACCTCTGGGTATTCCCGGCATCGTCTTGCAGGCCTACAAGCTGGCCGAACAGCGGGTCGGCGCAGAGTCTCCCCAGTGCAAACTGCCTTGGTTCCTACTCGCAGGCATCGGCCGCATCGAGTCGGGGCACGCCGGTAACGGCAATGTCGACAGCTCGGGAACCACGTTGACGCCGATCGCAGGACCCATCCTGAACGGCACCCTCGCCGGAAACGAGGTGATCGTCGACTCCGACGGAGGTCGTCTCGACGGCGACGCCGGACACGACCGCGCCATGGGACCCATGCAGTTCATCCCCTCCACCTGGGCGTCGTGGGGCAGCGACGCAAACGGTGACGGAAAGTCCGACCCGAACAACATCTTCGACGCCACCTACTCGGCAGGCCGTTACCTCTGTGCCGGAGTCACCGACATCATGGCCGAGAAGACCAAGGTCAGCGCGGTCATGCGGTACAACCACTCCGCCGAGTACGCGGCCAACGTGCTGGCGTGGGCGGCCGGTTACGCAACGGGCGTCACCCCCACCGACACCGGTCCCCTGCCCGCGCCGACGTCGGGTTCGTCGACCCCGCCGAGCACGCCGTCGTCAAGCTCGCCGAGCAGCAGCGCCCCGCCGAGTGAGAGCCCGTCGTCGTCCAAACCCTCGACCACCACGCCCACACCGTGCCCGATCATCTGCCTGCCGACGATCGTGCTGCCCACGCTCCCGCCACCACCGCCGCCGGCGAGATAGCACGCCCGCGCCAGCAGTGGCAGCCCGTGAGGGCGCGAGGTTGATGCGCGCGTAAACTCGGGGCCGATGACACAAGCAACGTTGCCGACCGAATCATCGATTCGCGCCGCGCTGGCCAAGGTGAACGACCCCGAGATCGGTAAACCGATCACCGAACTCGGCATGGTCAAATCCATCACCGTCGCCGACGACTCCAGTGTGGGTATCGGTATCTACCTCACCACCTCGGGTTGCCCGCTGCGCACCGAGATCACCGAACGGGTCACCGCCGCGGCGGCGGACGTGCCAGGGGTCGGATCGGTGTCGGTGGAACTCGATGTGATGAACGACGAGCAACGCACCGAACTCCGCAAGAGTTTGCGCGGTGACCGCGCCGAGCCCGTGATCCCCTTCGCCCAGCCGAGCTCGCTCACCCGGGTCTACGCGGTCGCCTCGGGCAAAGGCGGTGTCGGCAAGTCCAGCGTCACGGTGAATCTTGCTGCCGCACTTGCTGATCGGGGCCTCAAGGTGGGCGTGCTCGACGCTGACATCTACGGCCATTCGGTGCCACGGATGCTCGGCAACGACGCAAAACCCACCCAGGTCGAGAAGATGATCATGCCGCCGATGAGTCATGGCGTGAAGTTCATCTCGATCGCCCAGTTCACCAGTGGCAACACCCCCGTCGTCTGGCGCGGACCGATGTTGCACCGCGCTCTGCAACAGTTCCTCGCCGACGTCTTCTGGGGCGATCTCGACATCCTGCTCCTCGACCTGCCGCCCGGCACCGGCGATGTTGCCATCTCGGTGGCGCAGCTCATCCCCGGCGCCGAGATCCTGGTGGTCACCACCCCGCAGCAGGCCGCAGCCGAGGTGGCAGAACGCGCCGGCGCCATCGCATTGCAGACCCGCCAGAAGATCATGGGTGTCGTGGAGAACATGTCCTGGATGGAACTCCCCGACGGTAGCCGGATCGAGCCCTTCGGTTCCGGCGGTGGAGCTCGGGTGTCCGAGCGTCTGACCATCGCCGTCGGCGCGGAGGTACCCCTCCTCGGCCAGATCCCGCTCGACCCGGCTCTGCGCGAGGGCGGAGATGCGGGAGTCCCGTTGGTCCTCTCGTCGCCTGATTCCGCCGCCGGCGCAGCACTGCGTCAAGTGGCCGATCGCCTGGCCATCCGCAAGCGGGGACTGGCCGGGATGAACCTCGGGATCGACACCACTCGGCGCAACTGACGCACGTCACCGCGGGGGTCTCAGCGGTCCAGCAACGCCTCGACGCCGTCGATGATCCGGGCAAGTCCGAACTCGAACGATCGCTCCGGGCTACCTATGGACTGGTATTCGGCGCCCACTGCCGTACCGACACGGCCGGACACCGGGTAGTCGTCTCCGTCCATCAATCGGGCGAGCACGGGCGCGTTGATCTCCCACCACTGTTCGTCTGACATCCCGGACTCGGTACGCGCCCGGGCAGCTTCGATCGACGAGCGGGCAGCGCTCTCTGTGAAGCCTGCGATGACCGCGAGCGTGGCATCCATCTCCAGATCGTCCAGACCGATCCCTTCGATGGCCGCGAGCTGCCATTCGTACCGCGCCGACGCGTGTGGTCCGATCCAGGGGCGGCTCTTCTGCACGTGCAGCAACCACGGGTGCCGGTGATACTCGTCCCATAGCTGCCGTGCGATGTCGGTCATCCGTTCGCGCAGGTCACCGCGGTGCGGCGGATAGTCGACCTCTCCTGCCACCTCGTCCACCATCAGCCCGATGAGCTCGGACTTGCCCGGCACGTACGTGTACACCGACATCACGCCGAGGCCGAGGCGTTCGGCCACCTTGCGCATGGAGAACGCGGCCAACCCTTCCTCGTCCGCGGTCGCGATCCCGGCGGCGACCACCTCGTCGACACTGACCCTTTGCCGAGGGCCGCGCGTCCCCTGCGGCTCCCCCACCTTCGACCGCCACAGCAGAGTCAGGGTCCGGTCGACATTCGGTGGTTGTTCGGCTGCGTCTTCCATCCGCCCACACTATCCCCGTGTGGTGTACGGTGAACTTTCGCACTCAACCTCGTACACCATACGAAGTAAGGATCCGATGACGTCACCTCCCTCGATTTCAGCGATCGGCCTCCACAAGCGCTACGGCGACACCCGCGCCCTCGACGGCTTCGACCTCACCGTGGAGGCCGGCACCATCCACGGCCTGCTCGGTCCCAACGGGGCCGGCAAGAGCACGGCCGTGCGGGCCCTGGCCACCCTCATCGACCTGGACGCCGGAGTCGCCACGGTGGCCGGCCACGACGTCGGCGGCGGGGCCCGTTCGGTCAGACGCGCGATCGGCCTGGTCGGGCAGAACGCGGCCGTCGACGAACTGCTCACCGGACGCCAGAACCTGGTGATGTTCGGCCGCCTCTTCGGGCTCACCAAGAACAGGGCGGGCGCGCGGGCCGACGAGTTGCTCGAAGGCTTCGGCCTGACCGATGCCGCAGGACGGTCGGTCTCCAACTACTCCGGCGGGATGCGGCGACGCCTCGACATCGCGGCAGGACTGGTCCTGACGCCTGCCGTCCTGTTTCTCGACGAACCGACCACCGGCCTGGACCCTCGCGGGCGAAATGACGTGTGGCGCACCGTCCGTGAGGTCGCCGCAGCAGGGACCACGGTGCTGCTCACCACTCAGTATCTCGACGAGGCCGACCAATTGGCCGCCCGAATCTCGGTGATGAATCACGGGCGTGTGATCGCCGAAGGCTCTCCTGACGAACTCAAGCGCCGCATCGGCGGCGATCGGGTGACCGTGACCGTGACTGCCGACGATTCGCTCGACCGGCTCACCTCAAGCCTGGCCGACGCCGTCGGAAGCCCCGCGACCTCGGTTGACACGCACACACACTCGGCGACGTTCGAAATCGACTCCGCGGTCATCGGTTTGGCCACGGTGGTGCATGCACTCGAGGCCGCGAGCATCACACCCATCGACCTGACACTGCGCCGACCGACTCTCGACGAGGTGTTCCTGCATCTCACCGGCAGCAGCACAGAAGAGGGAAGCCAAAGCGCTACCGAAGCACCCCAAAGGCCCACGGAAGCAACGGATCTCACCGGGGGCGACAAATGACATCGACGCAGCCCATCGCCACCACGCCGGCACTGTTCACGCACGCCTGGGTCATCACCCGGCGCAACCTCGCCCACTGGGTGAAAGATCCGTGGACCCCGATCTTCGGCCTGATGTTCTCGATCATGCTGTTGCTGATCTTCGGGTTCCTGTTCGGCGGCGCAATCGAGATCCCGGGGACCGGCGGGTCCGACCGCGGTGACTACATCGACTTCCTGCTGCCCGGCATGCTCACCATGACGATGATGTTCGGTGTCGAGTCCACCACCTCGGCCATGTCCGCGGATGCCCGGAAAGGGATCACGGACAGGTTCCGATCGATGCCGATCAGCAGTTCCGCGGTCTCACTCGGGCGCGTCGGCGCCGACATGATCAACTCGGTCGTCGAGCTTGCTGTCCTGATCGTCGGAGGTCTGCTCATCGGTTGGACAATCGGTGCCGGAGTCGGGTCCGCCCTGGCCGCCATCGCATTGCTGTTGCTCCTGCGTTTCGCACTGCTGTGGGTGGGCATCTTCCTCGGCCTCACCTTTCACGGCAGCGCTGCGACGTCTGCCGTTCAGGTCCTGGTCTGGCCGGTGGGATTCTTGTCGACCGCGGTGGTGTCCGCGGAGACGATGCCGGGCTGGCTGGGAGCGATCGCGGCGTGGAACCCCATCTCCGCCACCGCCACCGCTGTTCGCGACCTGTGCGGGAATCCGACAGGACTCACCGAGGGGCCGTTGACCGAGTGGGCCATCCCGCTCGCTGTGGGTTGGCCACTGCTGATCAGCGCGGTGTTCGTCGCTCTGTCGGCGCGGTCGTACCGCCGCCTGCGTACCTGACCTGGAACGAGCTGACTCAGGTGGCGTCCCAGCGCTCGACGCCCGAGGGCGCCGGCGCAACGTTGTCGGCATCGGCGGCCACGGGGGACGTCGTGGAGGTGCCTGCGCCCAGAGCCTCGGGCTTCGACGGCTCGGTACCTGCCTTGTTCAGCGAGATCACCTGAGAGTTCTCGTCTGTGGTCGGCAGCGGCTGGGAGACCGGTTTGATCTTGGCGTCGCCGGAATCGAACTTCCCCGTGAAGAAGGAATCATCGCCGTCGAGGAGATGCTTGGTGATCACCGATCGAGGGGTCATACCGCGCAGCTCGTTCAGGTCGGACAGTGGTTTGCGCAGATCGTCGAACTCGGGGCCGAGGTCTTCCTTGAGCTGCGCGGTGGCCCCGGTGGCGTAGTCACGAACCTGGCGCACCGACTTCATCGCCCAGGTCACCGCGCCCGGGAGACGCTCGGGCCCGAGGATCACCAAGCCGGCGACCATCAAGATCGCGATCTCACCCCAACCAACACTGCTGAACACCGTTCCAGGTTACTGGCCTCGGCGGCTCTGTCGAATCGAACGGGCTGCCAAGTCGCTGTGGGCGGTCGGCAGCAGCACAGCCGGGTCTAGTCCGCGGCGGGTGTGATGGTGCCGTCGAAGGTGCGTCCGTCGCGCCAGTACTGGAACGGCACCGGTGTGCCGATCTTCGACGTACGGACGGCCACGGTCAGCTCATCGGCATCCTCGATGACACGATCGCCGAACTTGGTGATGACGTCGCCCTCGCGGATACCGGCCGCCGCGGCAGGTGATGCCTCCACGACGTTGCGCACCTGCGCTCCGAGCACCCTGTCATTACGAACCGAACTGGCGTTGACACCGATCTGCGCGTGTACCACTCGGCCGTCCTTGATCAGGGACTGCGCGACGGGGAGGAACTCGTTGACCGGAATGGCGAAGCCCAGACCGATGGATCCGCCACCCGGGGCCAGGCCGGCCGTGTTGATACCGATCACCCGGCCCTGGTCATCGACCAAGGGCCCGCCCGAGTTACCCGGGTTGATCGCGGCATCGGTCTGGATGGCATCGATGACAGCGTCGGTGTCGGACGTCTCGTCGGGCCGCAGGGGTACCGCCCGGTTGGTGGCGCTGATGATCCCGCTGGTGACCGTGCGATCGAGTCCCAGCGGCGCGCCGAACGCCACCACCTCTTCGCCGATCTGGAGTTTGTCCGAGTCACCCAGTTTGGCAACGGTCAAGTTGTCGACCCCGTCGACCTTGAGCACGGCGAGGTCGGTGCGGATGTCGCGGCCCACGATGCGGGCGGGAACGCGGGTGCGGTCGGAGAACACCACCTCTAGCTTCGCGCTGCGGTCGTTCGCCGCCATGGAGATCACGTGGTTGTTCGTGACGATGTAGCCGGCCTTGTCGATCACCACACCGGATCCGGTGCCACCGCCGTTCGGCAACCGGACATCGACCATCACCACCGCTTTTTCCACAGCTTCGGCGACGCGGGCGACCTGACTACGTGGTTCGTCTTCGTTGTCGTCGTCGCTGCCCGAGAGGCTGACGGTATTCGAATGAAGGGGTTCGGTGACCTCCGCGGTGACCCGGCCGACCACACCACCGATCACCCCGACCACCAGCGCGATCACGGCGAGCACGGATAGAGCCCGCCAGCTCACCTTGCGGTCGAAGAGCACTTCGCGGACCCCGAGTTTGCGTCCGGGCACCGTGGGCTCGGCGGGCGGTGGGGTGTCCACGGCAGGCGAACTCAGTTGCGCCGGAGCGTCCGGGTCCCGCCAGGGGTCGGGTGTGGACTCGGGTTCCTCTGATTCCCCGAAGCGGGAATCCGGGTCGCGTTGCAGGGTGCCGGCACCCTCAGGCCGAGAGAAGGCCTCGCGCAACACCGGGTCGGGGTCGGCGACCACAGGCTGCTGGGGACGACTCCGGGCGTACCCCGGGGCAGCGAAGGCCCCTGTGACCCCCTCGGGCCTACCGAAGACGGCGGCAGTTCGCTCGGGAACAGGAGGGTGATCGTTGGGCCGGGGCGCGAGTCGAGGTGCCTGACCGACTGTGCCGGCGGCAGGCGGAGCCGTGTAGGGATTCGATGATGGCGTGGAGCCGTGCTTGTCGGTCTCGGTCATCGGCCCGCCCGTGTCACCGGTGTCATGAAAAACTCGAACCCCTCGCTTGCGGCTGATCGCTGGACGATCACTCCGGCGGCGCCGGTGAGATCCTCACCGAGGCTACCTGGCACAGTCGCTAACGATCGCGTCGCCGCTGACCGCGATGAACGGGGAATCCGGGTGCGTCGAGGTGGGAATCGGCGTTGGCCTTCGTACCGGCATCACCTGCCGCGCGGAGGTCGATCTCCCGGGTCGGGATCTGATTGAGTTCGCCGAGCAGACGCGCGGGCATCGGGATCTCGCCCGAGCGTCGGAGCGCCGACCGTGCGGCGCTCTGCGCGTCGACCTCGGCACGGCACTGGGCACACATCTCGAGATGCTGAGACGCTCGCATGTAGGCGTTCATCCGCAATTCGCCGTCGACGTAAGCAGCGACAGCCTCGGTCGCGAGGTGTTCGGTCGACAGGAACTTGCGACCACCTTGCGTGCCGGGGGCCCGATAGTTCCTGTTGGTGGTGACCATCGCCGAGGTCGGCAACCACCCCAGGACGCGGCGCCGATTGCGCATGCCTCTGGACTCGTCTCGCGCGTCGACTGTCTCGTCGGCGGAGTCGTCGGGTGTGTGGTCGCTCATCACGATCGCCCCTTCCGCTGCCGTCTACTCGATGCCCGGACTCGACTGTACGGACTGCGGCCATTCCACGCCGCACGAAACCCATCGAAAAAGACGAGTTTCCTGAAAGAAGAACGGTCAGTGCGGCGGCGGAGTTCCCATCAACGGGACCGAAGTCCGGCGCCGGCGCTCAGAAATCGTGAGCGAGTACCGATCGACCGGAGTGGTGGCCGCTGGCCGCGAGGTTGTCTCGGATCGCTTGGCGACCACGGTGGATCCGGCTGCGAACTGTTCCGAGCTTGACTCCGAGCGTCGCGGCGATCTCCTCGTACGACAATCCCTCGATGTCGCAGAGGACCACCGCGGCACGGAACTCCGGGGCCAACGAATCGAGCGCGGTCTGGAGGTCGGGGTCGAGGTTCGCGTCGTGGAAGATCTGCTCGGGATTGGGGTCGTTGCCCGGCACGCGCTCGTAGTCCTCGGGCAATGCCTCCATGCGGATCTTGTTGCGTCGACGCACCATGTCCAGGAACAGGTTGGTGGTGATGCGGTGCAGCCAGCCCTCGAACGTTCCGGCCCGGTAACTCGAGAGCGATCGGAACACCCGGATGAATGTCTCCTGGGTGAGGTCTTCGGCGTCGTGCTGATTACCGGAAAGCCGGTAGGCAAGGCGGTAGACGCGGTCGGCATGTTCACGAACCAGGTCGTCCCACGCGGGCATCAGAGCCGTGTCACCGGTGGCATCGAACCGTGCCGTCCCGGACTCGGGCACCACCGCATCGACCGCGTCTTCCCGGACGAGATCGAACTCGCCCACGACTGCGTCGGTCCCGGTGTTCTCGGCGTCTCGGTTGACATCAGCCACGGTCAGCTCCACTTTCTCCGCGGACCGTCGGTGGACGGTCATTGGTTCGCACCCTTTTAGCTGATTCGCTGAAGTACTCATACCCAGTTCGGTCAACATCAAAGCCTGCTTCGTTGTTCCCCTATGACCTTGTCCGACGGGGGTGTGCGCGCACTATGAGCGGGCTGAGTGTTACCTGAGAGTGTGGCGGCTCTCGCTGCGGCAGAATCGCTGCTCAGCGCGCCTGCGACCCTATCTCGGACCCCGGAGTTAACCTCGACCCTGTGTCCGACCACAGCTCCCCCGCCGATCCAGATGCGACTGCCCCCTCCGGGGCGTCCGGTCCCGTCATCGACCCGGCCGTGTTGAGCCGCTACGCCGAAGCCGCGATCGTCGAAGACGAGGCACTGCGCCTCGCTCGGGAGCGTTCCGACGAGTTGGGTGCGCCGGCGATCACCCCCGCAGTCGGGGCAACCCTGTCGCTGCTGGCGCGATTGGTCGACGCGAAAGCGGTTGTCGAGGTGGGTACCGGCGCAGGTATCAGCGGGCTGTGGTTGCTCAACGGCATGCGGACCGATGGCGTCCTGACCACCATCGACGCCGAGGCCGAGTACCACCGGGCAGCGAGACTTGCCTTCACCACCGCCGGGATCAGCCCGTCGCGGACCCGATTGATCAACGGTCGGGCAGCCGAGGTGCTCCCCCGCCTCGCCGACGCGAGCTACGACCTGGTGTTCGTCGACGGCGCGGTGACCGATCAACCGCGCTACGTCGCCGAGGGCCTGCGTCTGCTGCGCGGCGGGGGATTCTCATCGTGCACAACGCGTCGGCCGACGGCACGGTCGCAGATCCTGCCAGCACCGACCCTGCGGCCCAGGCCGCGCGTGAAGGCGCCTTGCTGATCGCCGACGACGACACACTGCTCCCGGTGGTGATCCCGCTCGGCCGGGGCCTGCTCGCAGCGGCCAAGGCACGCACCGACCTCGGCTGAGCGGTCTGCCGCACCACCGAGGATTTGCGCGAGCGCGAGTCAGTCGGCGCTGGGCGCCATCGCGGTCAACTCGGGATACTTCGGCGCGATCGTGTCGCCGGTGGAGACCCCACGGAGCCGACGACCGACCCACGGGATCGCGTACTCGACCGTCCACTGACGACCCTCGCGGCGCCGCTGGGTCGGCGAGACCAGTTGCGCCGGACCGAAATCCACCGGGACGAGATCGTGCTCGATGCCGAGCGCCCGCAGCACCTCGATCGCCATGTAGACGTGGCCGGCCGACGACATGTGCATCCGGTCGAACTCCCACATGCGACGCTCGCGGAAGATCCGCATCCGCCAGAAGTCGACCAGCACGAGGTTGCGCTCCTCCACGACCTCGCGCAGCAACTCGTTGAAGACGGCGAACCGGCCGCGCAGTGCGCCGAAGACGGATTTCCCGCCGGTGTCGTACGCGGTGAAAGCGATCACGGTCGCGCCTGCGTCCTGGAGCCGGCCGACCGCCGCGTCGTACGACTCGATCAACGCGTCGATGTCGACGCTGGGTCGAAGCAGATCGTTGGCCCCTGCGCAGATGGTCGCCAGGTCCGGTTTCATCGCCAGGGCGGGCTCGAGTTGTTCGCCGAGTACCGCGGGCAGCAGCCGTCCGCGGATCGCCAGATTCGCGTACCGGAACTCGGGGTCCTCCCTGGCCATCACCTCCGCGACCCGATCGGCCCAGCCGCGCACCCCGTTCGGGCAGCGGGGTTCGACGTCCCCCACACCCTCGGCGAACGAATCTCCTAGGGCGACAAAGCGTTTGAAGCTGGGAGACGTCTCAGACATCGGTCGAGAACCTCAGGCCGCCGTCGGGGATGGTCACACCAGGCCACACCCGCGCGCCACGGAGCAACTCACAGCGCGCCCCGATGTCGGCGCCGTCACCGATCACACCGTCGCGGACGAGGGCGCGGGGTCCGATGCGCGCGCCGAAGCCGATGATGCTGCGTTCGATCACCGCACCGGCCTCCACGACGGCTCCGTCGAAGATCACCGCGCCGTCGAGGCGCGCGCCCGCGCCGATCTCCGCACCACGTCCGACCACAGTGCCGCCGATCAGAAGTGCACCCGGCCCCACGCCGGCGCCTTCGTGCACCAACGATTCGCCGCGCGGTCCGGTGAGTGCCGGCGACGGCGCGATCCCTCGGACGAGGTCGGCCGAGCCACGCACGAAGTCCTCGGGAGTTCCCATGTCACGCCAGTAACCGGAGTCGACGTGGCCCTGGACATGATGGTCGTCGGCGAGGAGTTGCGGGAACACCTCGCGCTCCACCGACACCGGCCTATCGTCCGGGATGGACTCGATGACCGACCGCTTGAAGACGTAACAGCCCGCGTTGATCTGGTCCGTCGGGGGATCCTGGGTCTTTTCGAGGAATGCGGTCACCCGGCCGGTGTCGTCGGTCGGCACACACCCGAAGGCACGTGGGTCACCCACCCGGACCAGATGCAGGGTCACCTCCGCCCCGGAGGTCTGGTGGGTGTCGAGAACCGCTCGGACGTCGGTGCCGCACAACACATCTCCGTTGAACACGAGGATGTTCTCCGCGGTCAGCTCGGATAGCACGTTACGGATACCGCCGCCGGTACCGAGGGGCTCGGACTCGTGGACGTAGGTGATGGACAAGCCCATCTTCGATCCGTCACCGAAATACTGCTCGAACACTTGGGATTTGAACGAGGTGCCGAGCACGATCTTGGTGATCCCCGCCGCGCTGATCCGCGCGAGGAGGTGGGTGAGGAACGGCAGTCCCGCGGTCGGGAGCATCGGCTTGGGAGCAGACAGGGTGAGTGGTCGCAGGCGGGTTCCCTTGCCGCCCACCAAGATCACCGCCTGGACGTCGCGATGCCGCGCCGGGTCGTCGTTGGTCGTCTGAGCGGTGTCGATGGTGGTCACGGAGTACCTTTCGCCGATCCGGTTGGGGACTTCTCACGTCGTTGAGCTCGTTTTGCCGCAGCCACGACAACCGCCGAGCGCGCACCGAGACCGGCACGGAGTACGAGCCGCAGGGGCGCTTGCCACCAATGCGGGTGGCGGTCGGCCTGGAATCGGTAGGCACTGCGGTGGTGCGCGGGGAGCATCAGCTCGGGATTGCGGCCGGCGGCGTGCCCTTGGCGTGCAGGACCTCCGCGTCTGGCACGTAGACATTGAGCCAGCCGGCGCGGCCGAGCCGGTCGCCCAGGTCCACGTCCTCCATGTACATGAAGTAGCGCGAGTCGAATCCGTCGATGGCATCGAACGCGCGACGACGGAGCAGCAGACATGACCCGGACAGCCACCCGACCGGCCGCTCGGAGATGTCCTCGTCCGCCTGTCGGTACGCGGCAGTCCACGGGTTGGACTTCCAGACCGTTCCGAGGACCGCATGCCCTGTCCCCGACACGATGTCGGGCACCCGGCGGGCCGACGGATAGATACTGCCATCGGGCTCGTGGATCAGCGGTCCCAGTGCCCCGGCCTGCGGCCATCGCTCTGCTGCCTCGAGGAGTTGATCGATGGAACCCGGACCCCACTCGACATCGGGGTTGGCCACCACCACGAACTCGATGGAGGGGTCGACCTCGGCCACCGCACGGTTGACCGCGCCCCCGTAGCCGATGTTTCCGCCCGTGTGCAGCAGCGACACGTGGTCGTACTTCTCCGCAGCCGCCTCAGGGGCGCCGTCATCGGAACCGTTGTCGGCGAGGATCACCGTCGGAAGGGTGGTCGATGCGTGTTCGAGCGTCTGGATGAAACGGGACAGATACTCGCCTGACGAGTACGTCACCGTCACCACTGCGAATCGCTCGGGAACCGGCTCAGTCGTCACCGGCTCAGCGTAACCGGAGACCACTGGGTCGCCGGGCACCCCGTGGGACAGTCCGTCGTACGAGCTCACCGGACGTGCAGCGCCACAGACAACGCCGAGCGCCACTCTCGCAGCGGTGTGAGACCGGCCTCCTGCCACGCCCGTCCCGACAACACCGAATACGCGGGGCGGGGCGCGGGCCGAGGAAAATCGGCCGAGGTGGTGGGCAGGACCCGAGCCGGGTCGGCCCCGATCTCCGCGAAGACTGCCTGGGCCAGATCGAACCAGCTGCAGCTGCCTGCGTTCGACGCGTGCAACGTCGCTCCCCGGGCCCGCGAGTCGCCGTGGACCACCTGTTCGGAGAGTTCGAGCAGCCCGTCGGCCAGATCGGCGGAATACGTCGGGGAACCGACCTGATCGGTGACCACCGAGACGGTGTCGCGCTGCGATTCCAGTCGGCGCATCGTGCTGACGAAGTCCGAAGAGCCGGGCATGCCGGTGTACACCCATGCGGTCCGAACAATCGTGGCGTCGGCATCCGCCGACCGCACCGCCTTCTCCCCCGCGAGTTTGCTGATGCCGTAGACCGAGGCCGGGCCGGTGGGGTCGTCCGGTTCGAGCGGGCCCGACGCAACCCCCGTGAAGACATAGTCGGTCGAGATGTGGACGAGGTTCGCACCCGTACGGGCGGTGAGCCGGGCCATGTGGCCGGGCCCCGTGCCGTTGACCGCCATCGCGGTCTCCCGGTCGTCTTCGGCGGCATCGACAGCGGTGTAGGCCGCGCAGTTGATCACCACGTCCCGCGGGCCGATGTCACCGAGTACCGACTGCACCGACTGCTCGTCGGTGATGTCCAGATCTGCCGACGTCAACGCACGTACCGTGCCCTCGGCGCGCGTACTCAACTGTTTGCCCAATTGCCCCCCGGCGCCGGTCACGATGACAGAGCGCACACCTGTACCCATGGGGTCCATCATGTCCGGTTGCGTCGGTGCTCTGCCATTCGTACGGCGAGATCCACCCCCGCTGCCCGTCACGAGGGTCCGGTACACGCCGCTTCCGGCATCCCAGAGCTGAGACGGATTCGCACGTAACATTGCCACTACTTCAACAGGTGCACTCTCCCGGTGATGCGGCGTGCGCCATCCGATGCCATCCGTCCACTACCCGTTAGGAGCGCTCACCGCCGTGGACCGTCCATCTTCGGATCGACCGTCAGGCGGGCGACGCCTCAACTCCACCGGCGGCCGTCATCAGCGGCCCCTTCCAGGTGAGGGTCCCACCGGCGGACAGCGACGTCCCCGCGGCACCGAATCGGACGTTCCCCGTAGACCGCGGGCCGATGAACCCTCACGCCGACGGGTGCCACGGGATCCCCTGCCCCCCGACGAACCCCGCCCCAGGCGTGGAGCCGGCGGCGCCCCGCCGAACGCACGGGCCGCACGGTCAGAGCGCCGAGATCAACCGGGTCGGGCACCGAGGTCCCGCGCCGACGCGGGCGGGCGGCCGCCGCGTGAGCCGGCGCCGGCCTCCCCCACTCCGGCACACTCTGGCCGACCGCTGACGCGCATCATCGCGGCGGGCGTGTCGGTGCTGGTGCTGATCGCCACCGGATATGCGTGGAACCAGATGACCGACCTGGAGAACAGCATCACCAAACTGGGTGGTCTGAGCCTGGGCAGCGGTAAGGACGGAGCCGTCGACATCCTCATGGTCGGCACCGACTCACGAACCGATGCCCAGGGCAACCCGCTGTCGGAAAAAGAACTGGCCCAACTGCACTCGGCTGACGAGGTGGCGACCAACACCGACACCATCTTGTTGATCCGCATCCCGAACGACGGGTCCTCTGCGACGGCCATGTCAATCCCCCGCGACTCATACGTCGAGGTACCCGGCATCGGGAAGACCAAGATCAATTCGGCGTACGGCTCATCCAAAGAAGCCCGGCGCGAGGCCCTGGTCAACGACGGGATGGATCTCGAGGAGGCCGACAAGAAGTCCGTCCAGGCGGGACGCGACGCACTCATCACCACGGTCGCCGACCTGACGGGTGTCGAGGTCGACCACTATGCCGAGGTGGGGCTACTCGGCTTCGTCCTGCTCACCGACGCGGTGGGCGGTGTGGACGTGTGCCTCAAGGCGCCGGTCTCCGAACCGTTTTCCGGTGCGGACTTCCCCGCCGGCCGCCAGACACTCGATGGACCAGAGGCACTGAGTTTCGTCCGGCAACGCCACGATCTGCCCCGCGGCGACCTCGACCGCATCGTGCGCCAGCAGGTCTTCATGGCATCGCTGGCCCAGAAGGTGTTGTCGGCAGGCACTCTGTCCAACCCCGGCAAACTCGGCGATCTCGAGAACGCGGTGTCACGTTCGGTGGTGATCGACCAGGACTGGGACATCATCAAGTTCGTGGAGCAGCTCAAGGATCTGTCCGGCGGACGCGTGCAGTTCGCGACGATCCCGGTGGTCACCGAGCAAGGCTGGAGCGACGACGGCACCCAGAGCGTGGTCGAGGTGGACCCGGCGGCCGTCAAGGCATTCACCGATGGGTTGCTCGGAGAGAAGAACGGTACGGGCGAGAAGAAGTTCGTGCCGAGCCAATACACGGTCGACGTGATCAACTCGGGCACCGTCGACGGTCTTGCCACCAACGTGTCGAAGATCGTCGCATCCAAGGGGTTCCGGACCGGCGAGACCGGCAATGCCACCAACCCGTCCACCGACAGCACTGTGCTTGCCGCTGCGACCGACGACGCCGGGGCGAAAGCCGTTGCGGGCCAGCTCGGCGGACTACCCGTGAAAGAGGACAAGACATTGGCACCGAACACGGTTCGGGTGATTCTCACCGACACCTACAGCGGTCCGGGCTCGATCGTCGACGACGGTCAGCAGGACAGCCAGAGCACCGAGGCGACAACGCCCGCACCGGCTCCGGCGATCACCGCCGGCGGCACCGGACCGGAGTGCGTGAATTGACCACTCTCACCGATGCCGCGCTGAACCCGGCGTTGTCCAGCGACGGCTCGCAGCCTCTGATCACCTACTACGACGACTCGACCGGCGAGCGCACCGAACTCTCCGCCATCACCGCGGCGAACTGGGCAGCCAAGACGGCCAACCTCGTGCGCGACGAGTTCGGGCTGATGCCCGGTGATGTGGTGGCGGTCGACCTGCCCGCGCACTGGCAGAGTGCCGCAGTTCTGCTCGGCGCCTGGTGGGCCGGTCTGCACGTACGGGTGGGTTACTCCGACGATGCAGCACTTGCGTTCTGCTCGATGGCGTCGCTCGAGCGGGTGGAAGGTGCGCCGGAGATCGCCGTCGTCTCACTCGATCCGTTCGGGATGCCGTTGCGTGACCTGCCGATCGGGCTCACCGATTACTCGGCCTCGGTGCGCGTGCACGGGGACCAGTTCCGGCCCGGTGGACCCGGCGATCTCGCTCTCGACGACCGCACGGTCGACGACGTGATCACCGAAGCGACCACCTTTGCCGCCGAGGCCGGCATCGTCGCCGGATCGCGCATCATGTCGAGCCGGCACTGGGACAGCGCCGACAACCTCGTGGTCAACCTGCTCGCCACCCTCGTGGCCGGCGGTTCCCTTGTGCAGGTTGCCAATCCGAATCTGGAGAAGATGGCCAACCGGGCGAGCAGCGAGAAGGTCACCGCGACGTTGTCGTGAGCCGACACAGGTTCCGACGTCCGCTCCGACGCCGCGGGATCGTTCGGACCGAACCCGTTCAGAAGAGCGTCGGCTGCGCGGTCTCGACGGCCGCAGCCTCGCGTACCGCCTCGCGCAGGCCGGACTGCCGGTCAGCACTGAGACCGTGGTGCTCGAGCATCGGATCAACCCTGTCGCGCAACCACGTTCGGTATTCCGGGGCCACGTAGGCGCCGTGACCGTAGAGCCGGCGGTACTTGCCGACCAGGGCAGGATGGTGCTCGGCGAGCCACGACATGTACCAGCCACGGGTGGATCCGCGTAGGTGCAGTGGAAACGCGGTGACCGACGTTGCCCCCGCCTGTGCCAGGTGTGCGAACAGGTTGTCGAGGTCTGCGCGCGAATCGCTGAGCATGGGCAGGATGGGTGAGGCCATCACGTGGCAGTCCAGGCCGGACTCACGGACAGCCTCGATCAGATCGAGGCGTGCACGGGCCGACGGCGTGCCGGGTTCGACCTGTTTACACAGGGTCTCGTCGAGCAGCGCCAGGGAGACGCCCACCGACACCGGCACCGATTTGGCTGCTGCCGCAAGGAGTTTGAGATCGCGACGCAGCAGCGTGCCCTTGGTGAGGATCGACATCGGCGTACCCGAATCGGCGAGCGCGCGAATGATGCCGGGCATCAGCCGGTACCTGCCCTCAGCCCGGTGGTAGGGGTCGGTGTTGGTTCCCAGAGCCACGGGCTCACGCTTCCAACTCTTGCGCATCAACTCTTTTCGCAGCACTGCCGCGACATTCACCTTGACCACTATCTGGGTGTCGAAGTCACGGCCGGCATCGAGATCGAGGTATTCGTGGGTGGTACGCGCGAAACAGTAGACACATTGATGGAGGCAGCCCCTGGTCGGGTTGATGGTCCAGCGAAACGGCACCTGCGAACTCTCCGGAACCTTGTTCAGCGCGCTCTTACACAGCACCTCATGGAACGTGACCCCGTCGAAGTCGGGGGTGCGCACCGACCGGACCAGCCCGGCGCGGCTCAGGCCGGGCAGCGCCGGAGACGGATCGCTCGCCTCTTTCTCGTCTCCGGCGTCCAGCAACTGCCCTTCCCACCGCATGCCCAGATTCGAACACGCGTTCTATTTCTTGTCAAGCCGACCCGGCCTGCCCGGGCCGTGTCCTACAGCGCGGCTGCGGGATCGGCGCGCAATGCGCTCCTGGCAGGCAGAGCCGCACTGAGCAATCCAGCCAGTCCACCGACGACCACGATCACCACCATCTCGACCCACGGAAGATCGGGTATGGACACGCGGTCGGCGCCTACGATCGCGGCCGCGCCGGCCACCCCGTAGGTGGTACCGAGAGCCACTCCCGCGACCGACGCCACCGCAGCGATGATCGTGGCCTCGCCCAGGAGCATCGCGCGCACCCCCGGCTGCTCAGGCCGATCACCCGCAACAGCGCATTCTCACGTCGGCGGTCGATCACCGACAACGCCATGGTGTTTCCCACACCGATGAGCGCGACGACGACCGCAACGCCGAGCAGCGCCAAAACGATTCGCAGAACCAGGGTGAGGATCTCGTCGAGCTGCTGCTGGGTCTCGACGCCACCGGCAAAGGTTGCGTCCGGTGCCGATGCGGCGACGAGATCACGCAGGGTGGTGACCGTGTCCATGCTGCCCGTCCCGAACGAGGAGAGGCGCACGGCCATCCCGGTCGGAACCGGTGCCCCGCCCACCGAAGCGCGATCCGCGAAGGAACCGGCCTCGCCTTCGACCACGGTCATCGTTTTCGTGATCCCGCCGGCCAGAACGGTCACCCGCTCACCGTCCTGCACGCCCGCGAGCGCCTGGTCTTCTGGTGCCAGGGCGATCTCATCCGCAGTGGGGGTACTGCCCGACCTCATCACCGCCGACAAGGCCGAGCTGTCCACGGCGGCAATGTTCAGAGCAACCCCGTTCACATCGATCTTCGTACGGGTCAACGGAACTGCCGCAGCCACGCCCTCGGTGGTCCGGATCGACTCGACCAGTGGAGCCGGCAGCGGCGAACCGGACGACACGATCAGATCGACCGGGTGCATGTCGGAGATCAACGTGCTCACGCTCGACCGCACCACCTGCGCGCCCACCACCATCATCGTCGTCAGGGTGATGCCGATGATGAGGGCCGACGCCGTTGCGGCCGTGCGCCGTGGAGCCCGTCCGGCGTTTGCGCCCGTCAGTTCGGCGACCGGTGCCGCGGCGGTGCGCCGAAGCAACAGTGCGGCAGCCGATCCCGCTGCCCGGACGATCGGCGGCACGAGAACCACACCGGACAGCATGATCGCGAGGAACGTCGCGCCGCCGCCCAATGCTGCTGCGGGAACCGATTTCTGTCCGATCCCCCAGATCAACACAGTGGTGCCGACGAGGACCAGAACCGTGGCGGCAGTGATCCGGAAGATGTTGCGGCCGCGCGGCTCCGACGAAGCGACAGTGGTGAAGGCCGCCAGCGGCGAGACCCTTGTCGCCAGTCGCGCCGGGACGGTGGCCGCGAGCAATGTCATCACCACGCCGAGTACGACGGGCACGAGCACGGCGGTGAACGGGATTGCCAAGTGGGTCAACGGCAAGTCGGCACCGGTCATCCGGGTCACCCAGGTGGCCAGCGCGACACCTCCGATCCCGAGGATCACACCTGCCACCGAGGCCACGACACCGAGGACCAGTGCTTCCATCCGAACGCCGGACCGCACCTGGGATGCGTCTGCCCCGATGCACCGCAGCAGCGCGAGTTCCCGGGTTCGTGAGGTGATCAGTACGGCAAACGTGTTGGCGATCACCAGACACGACACCATGGCGGTGATCGCGGCGAACACGAGCAGCACCGAAGCCAGGATCACCGACCCTCCGGTGAACTGCCGGACCACCCGGTCGGCGGCAGCCTCACCCGACATGGCCTCGGCCCCTGGGACGGTCGAGGCCACGTCGGCCACCGCAGCCATGGCCGACGCCGGGTCGGCTCCCTCCGCGAACGCGAGCCTGATCACCACATCATCTCGATCGTCGCTCCGCCCGGAGTCCACCGCGGACACGGCGGCGCCGGGCGCGAACAACTGCGGTACGCCTGACGTGGCGTCACCACGCTCCACCAGACCCACCACGGTGATCTCCACAGCGGTCCGGTCGGTGGCTGTGTCGACGTCCGGGCGCACGAAAAGTCGCTGTCCGACCGCGAAGTTCGAGCCTGCGTACGCCAACGCTTGACGGTCGCCCTGCGGGAACACGCCGGCCGTCAGTTTCTGCCACCGCAACTGCTCGTCGCCTGCCAGCGCGGTCAGCTCCACCTGCGAGTAGGTTTTCGCGCCACTGGTCACGCTGACCAATCGGTTACGGTCGACCGCAACCGCTTGTACGCCGGGCACATTCGCGAGTTGCTCTCCCGTCTGATCCGCGAACTCGGACGGTACCGATACCGCCGCGTCGGTTGTCGAGAACTGTGCTGCCACCGACGCGCGCACCGATTCGGTGGAGGTCGCGGTCAGGGTGAGTGTCGCGGCGACAAATGCCACACCGATGGCCACCGCCAGGACCGACGCCACATAGCGTCCCTTGTGTGCCCGCAATTGGGCCAGCGCGATCCCCTTCATCGTGGGTCACCCACAGAGACCTGATCGGAGCCGTGACCACGCATCGCTTCCAGCACGGAATCTGCTGTGGGCGCGAGGATTCGGTCCACCATCCGTCCGTCGGCCATCACCAGCACCTGATCGCAATAGCTCGCGGCCACAGGGTCGTGGGTCACCATCACGATGGTCTGGCCGATGCGGCGGCTGCTGCTCTGCAGCAGCGACAGCACCTGCGCGCCCGACCTGCTGTCGAGGTTGCCGGTCGGCTCGTCGGCGAGGACGAGTCGCGGCCTGCCGAGCAACGCCCGGGCGATCGCGACGCGTTGCTGCTGCCCGCCGGACAGTTCACCCGGCTTGTGGTCCAGACGATCCCCGATTCCCAGCACCGCCACCAGTTCGTCGAACCACAATTCGTCGGGAGATCGCCGATCCAGGGTGAGCGGAAGCAGGATGTTGGCCCGCGCGGTCAGCACCGGTAACAGGTTGAACGACTGGAAGACAAAGCCCAGCTCTCGGCGCCGCAACCGGGTCCGCTGAGAATCGTTGCATCGCGACAGATCCGTGTCCCCGATCAACACCGTTCCCGCCGTTGCGGTATCCAGTCCCGCGAGACAGTGCATCAGCGTCGACTTACCGGACCCCGACGGCCCCATGATGGCCGTGAACTTGCCGACGGGGATGTCCACGCTCACATCACGCAGCGCGTGAACCGCCGCGTCACCGTGCCCGTACGTCTTCTGTAAAGCAATGGTCCTTGCCGCGTATGGATCTGACATTGGCCCCACCTCTCGTGTCACACGCCGACTTGCGTTGTGGCACAAACCTATTTCGAGTCGAGAGGTCGACACATCGACGTGCGGGCGGACATCTGCAGATCTTCTGGTCAACCCCCGGGATGACCATCCTCACCCGGGGTGGTCCCCCAGGACGAGAAGAGGAGCCTACCGGTGGAGGGTGAGGATGTCGTCGATCCCGATCATCCCGGTACGAAAGGCGAACAACACCACCTGCACACGGTCGCGTGACCCTGTCTTGGTGAGCACCCGGCCGACATGCGTCTTGACCGTGGCGAGGGACAGGTGAAAGTCCGCGGCGATCTCGCCATTGGTCATCCCGACTGCGATGGCCCGCAACACCTCTGTCTCCCGGGGGGTCAGCGGATCGACGAGGTCGGGCACCACGGTGGCGTGACCGGCAGGTGCGGCCGGCGTCGGCATCGCCGCGGTTCCCGCCACGTGGGTCAGCAGGCGTCGGGTGGACCGCGGCGCGATCACGGCGTCACCGGCATGAACCGTCCGGATCGCAGCCAGGAGCTCTTCCGGTTGCGCGTCCTTGAGCAGGAACCCGCTGGCACCAGCGGAGATTGCCGCCAGCAGGTACTCGTCGGTGTCGAACGTCGTCAGTACCAAGACTTTCGGGACACCCTGCTGCACCGACCCACCCGTTTCCTGCTCGGCGAGCAGTTGCCTGGTGGCCGCGATGCCGTCGACGCCTGGCATCTGGACATCCATGAGCACCACGTCGGCGGGGGTTCGGCGCAGAGCCTCCACGGCTGCGGAACCGTCGGATGCCTCGAGCACCACCGTCATGTCGGCCTGCGAATCGATGACCATTCCGAAACCCGCACGTACCAGCGCCTGGTCGTCGACAAGCGCTACTCGGATCACCTCGGTCATCGACCCTCCCCGGTGGGTAACGACGCGCGAATACTGTATCCGGGTCCGTCGTCACGGGGGCCGGCCTGCAGCGTCCCACCATGTAGTTCAGCGCGTTCGCGCATGCCAAGCAACCCCTTTCCGCCGGCCGGACGCAGCTCGCCATCACCGGTGGTAGGGACAACGCCTCGACCGTCATCGGTGACGATGATGGTCAATTCGTCGCTCTGCCAATGCAAGCCGACTTCGGCAGAGGCCCCGAGCCCCGCGTGTTTGAGGATGTTGGTGAGCGATTCCTGCACGATTCGGTAGGCGGTCAGTCCGCATCCCACCGAAACGTCGCGAGCGAAACCAAAAGAGTCCAGTCGAACCGGCAAACCCCCGGCCCGCACGGAATCCACGAGTTCGGGGATGTCGGCGATGCCTGGCACCGCCCGTATCTCGCGTGGCCCGTCATCACGCAGCACTCCCAGCAGCGACCGCATGTCGGCAAGGGCCTGACGCCCGTTGTCGGCAATGGTGGCCAGCGCCTTGACGGCCTGCGCCGGATCCTGCTGCGCCGCATACCGGCCGCCATCCGCCTGCGCGATCACCACCGTCAGCGTGTGGGCGATGATGTCGTGCATCTCGCGCGCAATCCGGGTGCGCTCGCCGATGGCGGCGATCTCAGCTTCCTGTGCCCGTTCGAGTTCCAGCAGGCGGGCCCGCTCACGTAGTCCCTGCACTTCCCGAAGTCGCGTGCGCCGCAACATCCCGGTCGCCCAGATGCCGACGGCGATGACACCCAGGCTCACTGCCCCAGGCGCCGTGAACTCATACGCGGCCGTGTCGTCGGCTGCGGAGTACAGGCGCCCCGACGACAGCACACAACCGACGAGGCCAAGGGCCAATGCGGCTTGGGTGCCTCTTGTCGAACCGTAGGCGGCCATCGAGTAGATACCGATCACCGCGGTCACCATCACCGCAGGGCTGAGTCTTTCGTCAACAGCCAGATGCGCGAAGGCCGCAGCAGCGATGACCACACCGGAGACGTCGGGGCGGGTCCGACGGAACGCGACGGCGACACAGACGATCGTGCCGACCGCGATACGCCACACGAGCGGCGTACCCATGTGTTCCCACAGTTCAGGAACGACGCTGAGCAACGCCAGTGTCGCAGCCAGCAGCGAGTCGAGCAGCAGCCGACGCGGTTCGGCGAAGCGGTTCCAGCGCTGCAAGATCCGCTGGAAGTCCATGTTCGTCAATCTAGCGCCCGGGCGGGTGCCCGGGCATCAGACTGCGGGAGGATTTCTGACGTGGATCAGCGCAGTAGTGCGCGTGACATCACCACACGCTGGATCTGGTTGGTGCCCTCGTAGATCTGGGTGATCTTGGCATCGCGCATCATCCGCTCGACCGGGAAATCGCGGGTGTAGCCGTAGCCACCGAACAACTGCACCGCGTCAGTGGTCACCTGCATGGCCACATCAGAAGCAAAACACTTCGACGCCGCAGAAATGAACCCCAGGTTCTTCTCCCCACGCTCAGCACGCGCGGCCGAGGTGTACACCATCAAACGGGCAGCCTCGATCTTCATCGCCATGTCCGCGAGCATGAACTCCACACCCTGGAACGAGCTGATCGATTTGCCGAACTGCTTACGCTCCTTGACGTAGGCGATCGTCTGATCCAGGGCGCCCTGCGCGATACCCAATGCTTGGGCGCCGATGGTCGGACGGGTGTGATCGAGGGTTTCGAGCGCGGTTTTGAAACCGGTGCCCGGTGCGCCGATGATCCGGTCCCCCGGGATGGTGCAGTTCTCGAAGTACAACTCCGCGGTCGGTGATCCCTTGATGCCGAGTTTCTTCTCCAGCGGGCCGACGGTGAAACCGGGATCATCCTTGTGGACCATGAACGAGGAAATACCGTTGGCACCCTTATCCGGGTCTGTCACCGCCATCACCGTGTACCAGGTGGACTTGCCGCCGTTGGTGATCCAGCACTTGGAACCGTTGAGCACCCAGTTGTCGCCCTCTTCCCGGGCCCGGGTCTTCATCGCCGCCGCATCCGAACCGGCCTCACGCTCGGACAACGCATACGACGCCATCGCCTCACCCGACGCGATCGACGGCAACACCTGCTGCTTGAGTTCCTCAGAACCCTTCAAAATCAAACCCATCGTGCCCAACTTGTTCACCGCCGGGATCAACGACGCCGACGCATCCACCCGCGCGACCTCCTCGATCACAATGCACGCAGCCACCGAATCCCCACCCTGACCGTCGTACTCCTCAGGAACATGGATCGCGTTGAAACCCGACGCCGTCAACGCCGCCAACGCCTCCTCCGGGAACCGGGAGTTCTCGTCCACATCAGCAGCGTGAGGCTCGATCTCCTTCTCGGAAAGAGCCCGAATCGCCGCACGCAACTCGTCATGCTCCTCACCAAGCTTGAACAGATCAAAATCGGGGTTGCCGGCCATCAGAACACTCCTCGTATCCGCCAGAAAAACTCGGTTCTTCCCGTCGATCCTAGTACTTGCGCGCCCAGAGTTACTCACGGGTAACTGAAAAGACAGGGCCGTGCCCGACCGCTGCAGACGCTAGCCTGACGATGAGTCGCACCCGCCGTGCCAGTGAGGAAGCCATGACCCCAAAGCAGTCGCCCGAAGCAGAACTCGCCGACTTCGACCGCGCCGAGTTCACCCATTTCGGCAAAACGCGCACGATCTACCGGCGAGGCGAGGGGCCGGCCGTGGTTGTCATCGCGGAGATGCCGGGAATCACGCCGAAGGTGCTGAACTTCGCTCGCAAGGTGTCCGACATCGGGTGCACTGCTGTGGTCCCCAGCCTGTTCGGAGTCGACGGCCTCGACCCCATGCCGGACAACCTGGGGTATCTCAAGTCCGTCGGGGTCCTGACGTCGGTTCTGGTCCCCA
Organism: Williamsia sp. DF01-3; assembly: GCF_023051145.1. NCBI lineage: Bacteria > Bacillati > Actinomycetota > Actinomycetes > Mycobacteriales > Nocardiaceae > Williamsia > Williamsia sp. DF01-3. The sequence goes on along the minus strand of NZ_JALKFS010000005.1, from coordinate 2,481,750 downwards.
CCTGCATCAGCCGCGAGTTCACCGTCCTCGCCACGGGGAAGTCGTCACCTGTGGTGACCTGGCTGCGTGCACTGGCCGCCGATGAGCACAAGCGGTGTGGTGGCCCGGGTGTCGGCGCCATAGGGATGTGTTTCACCGGCGGATTCGCGCTCGCGATGGCCGCGGACGACCGACTCCTGGCCCCCGTGCTCGCCCAGCCCTCCATGCCGTTTCGGCCGGTCGGCGCGGCGAACATCGACATCTCGCCCGACGATCTCGCGGTTGTCAAAGGGCGGTGCGCCGCAGGTCTGGAAGTGATGGGCGTCCGGTTCAGGAAAGACAAGCTCTCCCCCGCTGCCCGGTTCGACTACCTGCGCAGAGAATTGGGCGACGCCTTCGTGGCCATCGAGATAGACGATGCCGACGCGGGCCCGTCTCCGATGCCACCGCACTCGCCGCTCACCGAGCACCTCATCGACGAACCAGGCCAGCCCACCCGAGCCGCTCTCGACGAGGTTCTCGACCTCTTCCGGCGCAAACTGCTGGTCGACGCCGACAGCTAGCCTCCGAGAAGTTTCTGCTTCAAAGCCTGATCTTTCGCCAGAACCATGTCCGACAGGTCGGCCTGGAACCGTTCCATCTGCGCGCGCAGTCCCGGGTCCGCCGCCGCGAGAATGCGCACCGCCAGCAGACCAGCATTACGTGCCCCACCCACCGACACAGTCGCCACCGGCACCCCGGCGGGCATCTGCACGATCGACAGAAGTGAATCCATGCCGTCGAGGTATTTGAGCGGCACCGGAACACCGATCACCGGCAGCGGCGTGGCCGAGGCCACCATGCCGGGTAGGTGCGCCGCTCCTCCTGCACCCGCGATGATGACCGAGAGTCCGCGCCCGGCAGCCTCTTTCGCGTAGTCGAGCATGCGCTGAGGAGTTCGGTGCGCGGAGACGACACCCACCTCGAATCGGACCCCGAACTCGGCGAGGGCCTCCGCAGCGGCCTCCATCGTCGGCCAGTCCGAGTCGCTGCCCATGATCAGGCCGACCCGCGGCCCCTGCGGCCGGTTACCCGAACCTTCGCCGTTCTCACTCACCGTGCACATCCCATCCGTCGGTCCACTCCGCGTGCGACATCCAGTGTGCGGCCCGTTCCGCGATCTCCCGCACGTGCGCCACGTGCTCGGGGTCGTCCACGTTGCCGCCCGCCGATCCCAGGACGTTGACGTGTCCGATCTTGCGGTCGGGGCGTTCTCCCTTGCCGTACAGGTGCACCTTCGCCTGCGGGATACGTGCAAACAGATGGTGCAGTCGCTCGTCCATCGACATCGCCGGAGCCTGCGCAGCACCGAGGATGTTGGCCATCACGGTGACCGGGGCCCGCGTTCCGGTGTCGCCCAGTGGGTAGTCGAGGACAGCACGAAGGTGCTGTTCGAATTGGCCGGTGACACTGCCGTCCATCGACCAGTGGCCACTGTTGTGCGGGCGCATCGCCAGCTCGTTCACCAAGAGCGAGCCATCGGTGGTCTCGAACAGCTCGACCGCCATCACCCCGACCACACCCAGTTCGCCGGCCAGCGACAACGCGAGTCGCTGCGCCGAGGTTGCCGTTTCTTCCGACAGGTTCGGTGCCGGCGCGATCACCACGGCGCACTGTCCTTTACGTTGGACCGTTTCCACCACCGGCCACACGGCGCCCTGGCCGAACGGCGAGCGTCCCACCATCGCCGACAGCTCCCGCCGCAGCGCGATCCTCTGCTCGACCATCAGGGACGAACCCGCTGGTGCCGCCGCAAGCGCCTCGAGTGCCTCCTCGCGACTGTCGACCAGCCACACCCCGCGCCCGTCATAGCCACCGCGGATGGTTTTGAGGACCACCTGCCAGTGATGTTGCTCACCGAACTCGATGAGCGCCTCCATGGGGTTGTCCTGGGGCAGTTCGGCGTACGCGGGAATGGGCGCCCCGAACTCTGCGAGGCGCCGCCGCATGGCGAGCTTGTCCTGGGCAAAGATCAACGCGCTCGGCGGAGGAAGCACACTGACGCCCTCGCCGACCAGCACCTCGAGGTGCTCGATCGGCACGTGCTCGTGGTCGAAGGTCAGCGCGTGGCTGCCACGCGCCGCAGCGCGGAGGTCGTCGAGGCTGTTGTGGCTGCCGAGCACCACATCGGGGCTGACCTGGGCGGCCGGCTCGTCGGCGGACGCCGCCAGGACACGTAGACGCTGCCCCAATGCGATGGCGGCCTGATGGGTCATGCGCGCCAGCTGACCGCCGCCGATCATGGTGACCACGGGCATCCCCGGGGCAGCTGCGTCACGACTGGCCCCCGGCGACGCCGGTGCAGGTGGGACTGCCGAATCGGGGGCCGTGGGAACAGTGGGCACGGGTGCCGTCGAGGCAGGGGTCGGATCACTCGTCACGGCTATCCATCGTGTCACGGGAGGCGTCGATCGGACGACACGGGAGGCGCCGGGACGTGCCGGGATTGGTTTCTGGACGAAGTTGTTTCGTAGACTCCATCCTTGTGTCACTCACCGATGGGCTCATGGCCCGTATGCCTGCGCCGCTGAGAGCGCTGGTAATGCGTCACCATGAGCTCATCAAGTTCGCCATCATCGGTGGCTCGATGATGATCTTGGACATGGCGATCTTCTACTCGCTGAGCCTGACGATCCTCGAGACCAAACCCGTCATCGCCAAGGTCATCTCCGGTGTGCTCGCGACCATCGTCAGCTACATCCTCAACCGCGAGTGGGCGTTCAAGAACCGCGGCGGCCGCGAAACCCACCACGAGGCGTTCCTCTTCTTCGCGATCAGCGGGGTCGGAGTTGTTCTCCAGGCCGCGCCGTTGTTCGTGGCGAACAACCTGTTCGACATCCGCAGTTCGGTCGACGTCACCAAGCTGGTGATCATTGACTTCATCCTCGGTTACATCATCGGCAATCTGCTCCAGATGGCGTTCCGCTTCTGGGCCCTACGGCGTTTCGCCTTTCCCGAATCCGATCTCGCGGCCGCGGTCGACGCGTCGGTACTGCGTCCGGACGACGATCGCGAGGGTGTCGCACGACCAAAAGACGGACGGCGACAGGACGGGCGGACACAGGACGAGCTCGCCGACGAGGAGCTCGGTCACACCTGACCAGCGCCGCGACACTTCAGCGCGGCTCGCTGATGCCGGTTCTGCTCGATCGGTCCGGATCATCCGTGTCGTGTCGTGGGACCACGATCGCAAAGGTTGCCGGACGCCGCTGCAGCAGATCCAGCCGCCGCCGTCGGCTTCGATCAGTGCGCGGGCGAGCGGCAGACCCACCCCACTCGATCCGCCCTCGGAGTAACCACGCTGGAACACGTGGGGCGCGCTCTTGTCGCTGATCCCCTGACCCTCGTCGGACACCGACACCCGGATCATGCGGCTACCGGGCAACTCTCGCGTGTCCACCCAGCAATCTCCGGCCCCGTGGTGCAGCGCATTGTCGACGAGTACGCTCAACGCCTCCCGCAGCCGGGTGGGGGTGACCCGGGCCGCGCACTGCCCGACCCCTCCGGCCCGTAGATGACGGCCCTGCACCTCGAACGCCGATTCGTAGTCGGCGACCACCTGAGCGACCTGCTCGGGCACGGAGACGGGATCGAGCATGGCGACCTGTTCACCCCTGGCGGCGGTGATCAACTCATCGAGTTCGCTGGTCAGCCGTTCCACCTGCGCCAAACCTGCCTCGGCTTCGGTCACCACATCGGGATCGGGATGGATCGATAGTTCGTCGAGCCGCAACCGGATCGCGGTTAGTCTGCTGCGCAGTTGGTGGGAGACCTCTCCGACGATCCGTCCCTCGCGTTCCAGCCGGATGGTGATCTCTCGGTTGGCGGCATCGAGGGCAGATGACACCCGGTCGAGTTCTTCGATGTCGTAGTGCCGGCCTTCGGTACCGAAGTCGCCTTTGGCCATCCGGGCAGCACGTGCGGCGACGTCCTCGAGTGGGTCGGCGAGGCGGCCGGCCGTCACCGCGGCCACCACCAGACCGAGGATCACCGAGGTCACCACCACCAGCGAGACCACACCCACAGCTCCCCACTGCCGGCTGCGGACCTGAGCGTGCGGAACAGAGAGGGTGAGCGACCCGGCTTCGCCGAGGGTGAGCGATTCGGTGACGACTTCCTCGTCGATCGGCGGTCCAACCTCGAGCCGCCCGCGTTCCATGCCCTGGGGCCCGCTGATCGGGAAGTAGATCTCGAGCCGGCCGTTCTCGGGGACGAGCAATCGGAACTTGTCCCGGTCGACGGTGCCGCTGATCGACCCGTCGGGTCCTTCTTGGTCGAGCAGTTCGGTGGATACCCGTTTGAGGCGGTCGTCGAGATCTTGATGTGCGGTGTCGTCCACCCACCACCAGGCGGTGAACATCAACGGCACGCCCAGGAGCAGGCCGATGCCCATCACCATGGCCATCATCGACCGAAGGATCCGGCGGCGCATCTAGTCGGGGTCGAACCGGAAGCCGACACCGCGAACGGTGACGATGCGCTTCTTACGTCCGGGCTGATCGTCGCCGATCTTGCGGCGCAGCCAGGAGATGTGCATGTCGAGCGTCTTGGACGACAGAAGGTCCGGGGTACCCCAGACCTCGGTCAGGATCTCCTCGCGGCTGACCACTTCGCCGCCCCGCTCCATCAGGTACCGCAGCAGGTCGAACTCGCGGTTGGCGAGTGTGGTGTCCTGACCGCTGACCAACACACGCCGTCCGCGCGCGTCGAGGTGGATGTCGCCGGCTTCGATGACCACATCCACGCTCTGCTTGCGGCGCAGCAGTGCCCGTACCCGGGCCAGGAGTTCGGCGAGGCGGAACGGCTTGCCCACGTAGTCGTCGGCCCCGGCATCGAGGCCGACGACGAAGTCGACCTCGTCGGTACGAGCAGTCAACATGAGCACGGCCAGATTGGGCCGAACCGCCCGGATACGGCGGCAGACCTCGAGCCCGTCCATCTCGGGCAGCCCCAGATCGAGGACCAGCAATTCGAACCTGCCACTGCGGGCTTGCTCCAGCGCAGCGGTGCCGGTGGTGACGACCTCGCAGCCATACCCTTCACGGCTCAGGGCGCGGGCCAGCGGAGCGGCGATCGCGTCATCGTCTTCGGCGAGCAGAACTTCGGTCACCAGACCAATTTAGGCGCATGCGGCACGGATACCCGGATCCGATCGGATTCCCGCGCGGCCACAGGCCGTCACGGGACGAGTTCGCCGCCGGATGAGACGTCAGCGCCGGAAGCTGTTGCCGTCCGGAGCATCGAACACCTCGTGATACAGGAGTGAGTGCACGCGTTCCACGTTCGGGATGTCGTTGAACTCGAGGGGGTCTTCGGACGCCGACTCGATGATGAGGGTGCCCGTTCGGAGCATCCGATCGATCAGTCCGTGTCGGAACTCCACCGAGTTGATGCGCTGGACCGGGATGTCGATACCCGAACGGGTGATGATGCCGTTGCGGTAGGTCACCCGCCGATCGGTGAGGACGAAGTGGGTGGTGCGCCAACTGATGAGAGGCCGCACGAAGAACCAGAGGACGATGAGGAGCCACAACGCGGCGATGACGACGCCCACGATCAGCTTTGCCGAGGAGTCGAGGTCGGCATTGGAGAGGTAACCTCCCGCCACACCCGCGGCGGCGGTCCCGACAACAAAGATGAGCGCGGGGGCCAGCAGGCATTTCCAGTGCGGATGGTGATGCACAACCACACGTTCGCCCTGCGCAAGGATGTTCTCCGGATACCCCATCGACAAATCCTCCCGTTGATGACCGTGGCGTACGGCGACTCGCCCGGTCGGTGCCGTTATCAAACCAGAATCGGGCCTGTCCGAACCACAGGCAGCGCCGCGACAGCCCGACGGTGGGGACGCAGACGGCCCCGGGAGCGCTACGGTGGACACCTGATCGTTCTCAGGCCGCAGCAGCGCTGGTCGGTAAACTCGCGCGCAGGGAGGTGCACGATGTACCCGAATGACCCGTACGACCCGAACAAGCCGCGAACAGCCCGGTTCGACCGTGGCTACGAACCCGAGTCACAGGCTTACAGCCAGGCGTACAACCAGGGGCTCCGCCTCCGGACCCGTACTACGCCGCTGCGCCACCACCGGCCACGCCGCCGCGACGGCGCCCCGCCACCAACCGGCCGCAGGTCAACCCGACGATGTTCATCGGCGGAGTCCTCGCCACCGCCATCGTGACCGGCCTGGCCGCCTGGCTCGTCGCGTGGATCATCCGGCTGATCATCGAGCGCGTGAACGAGACCGGAAAGCTCGGCGTGTGGAATCCGATGGCGAACGACGAGTACTGGTTCGCCATCGTCGCGTTCCTGTGCGCCCTGTTCGCAGGAGCGCTCTGGTACGTCCTGCAGCTCACCACACCATCGCCGAGCCAATTTTTCTCCTGGATCGTCGGGCTCCTGATCCTGGCCGCCATCTTGATCCCACTGCTGCTGTCGCGGGATTGGACGACCGGGATCTCGACCGCGATCATGCACGCAGTGATCGGTATCCCGATCCTCCTGCTGATCCCGGCAATGGGCACCAAGAGCTACGAACGTCGCTGACGGCCGAGGCCGGCGGTAGGGCGACAGGCCCGGCGTCGACCCAGTTAATCCGTTCGACCCAGTTGGGTCCGTTCGACCCAGTTGGATCGGCTCAGTCGGTGACCCTCAGGTGGGTGACATCGCCGGCCGCGACCGGCACGTTCTGACCGGGAGCCACCTCGACGACCACTCGTCCGATGCTGTCGATCGATGTGGCCAGACCCTCGATCTCTTCGCCCGCCGGCATCTGCACCCGCACTCGATGTCCCAGGGTTGCGCAAGCAGCCCGGTAATCGTCGGCCACCGCGCCGAGATCACCCGGCCACTGGTCCAACCGTCGCGACAGCGCTCGCAGAACGGCGCCGGCAAGCTGGGTCCGGTCGACGGAGGCTCCCGCCAGGTCCAGCGAGATGGCGGTCGGGACGGGCAGTTCCGCCTCGGTGAGGCTCACGTTGATCCCGAGTCCGATCACCACCACGGGCCCGCTCGGTCCGTGGGTCAGCTCGGCAAGGATCCCGGCGACCTTGCGTCCGCCGTAACCTGCCTCGGTGGTGGTGTCGTCACCGAAGAGCAACACGTCATTGGGCCATTTGAGCCTGGGACTGAGGTCGGTGATCTCGGCGATTCCCTCGACCACCGCAAGACCCGTCAGGAGCGGCAGCCATCCGAGTGCCTGAGGTTGGTCCGACGTGTTCGCAGGCGCGGCCACCGACAACGCCACCTGCGCTCGGGGCGGACTCTCCCACTGCCGGGAATGTCTGCCACGCCCAGCGGTCTGGTGCTCGGCGATGAGCACGGATCCAGCGCAATCGGTGGACCCGGCAAGACTCACCAGATCCGCGTTCGTGGACCCGGTCTCCTCGACCACGCGAACCGACCGCCATCGGGTGCCGGTCACCGCTTGTTGAAGGGCCTCGTGGTCCAGAGGTGCTCGCTCGTCGGTCATGAGGTCTGAGAGTAGAGCGCAAGGAGTGCGATCGGCCACAGAACAGACGGAAGTACGTGTGTCGCTCAGTACCGAACCAAACGTGAGAGAAGCCTCAGGTTAGCCCGCTCACACCAGCGAAAACGGGTGTGGATAGCATCATGGCCATGACGAGTGCCCCCCAGGACGTGCCATCGACGCCGGATATCCACACGACTGCAGGAAAGCTCATCGACCTGCACAATCGTCTCGCTGAAGCCAAGCATCCAGTCGGAGAGGCGGCGGTCGAGAAGACCCACGCCAAGGGAAAACTGACCGCGCGCGAGCGAATCACCCATCTGCTCGACGACGGTTCGTTTGTCGAACTCGACGCCCTTGCCCGACACCGCAGCACCAACTTCGGACTCGCCGAGCGCCGTCCGCTCGGCGACGGTGTGGTGACCGGCTACGGGACGATCGACGGTCGTGAGGTCTGTGTATTCAGCCAGGATGTCACCGTCTTCGGCGGCAGCCTCGGCGAGGTGTACGGCGAGAAGATCGTCAAGGTGATGGACCTGGCGATCAAGACCGGCCGTCCGCTCGTCGGCATCAACGAGGGTGCCGGTGCCCGCATCCAGGAAGGTGTGGTCTCCCTGGGGCTCTACGGCGAGATCTTCCACCGCAACGTCCGAGCCTCGGGTGTCATCCCGCAGATCTCCCTCATCATGGGCCCGGCGGCCGGTGGCCACGTCTACTCGCCTGCCCTCACCGACTTCGTGGTGATGGTCGACGGGACCAGCCAGATGTTCGTCACCGGACCCGACGTCATCAAGACGGTCACCGGTGAAGACGTCACGATGGAAGACCTCGGTGGCGCACACACCCACATGGCAAAGTCCGGTGTCGCGCACTACGTCGCCAGCGACGAAGAGGACGCGCTCGACTACGTGAAGGAATTGCTCAGCTACCTGCCGAGCAACAACCGGGCCGAGGCGCCGCGCTTCCCTGTGGCACAGCCGGCCGCGGGATCGATCGAGGACACCCTCACCGACGAGGATCTCGAACTCGACACCCTCATCCCCGACTCCCCGAACCAGCCGTACGACATGCATGAGGTCATCCGCCGCATCCTCGATGACGACGAGTTCCTCGAGGTACAGGCCGGCCGCGCGGCGAACATCATCGTCGGCTTCGGTCGCGTCGACGGCCGCAGCGTAGGCATCGTCGCGAACCAGCCGACCCAGTTCGCCGGCTGCCTCGACATCGACGCCTCGGAGAAGGCCGCCCGCTTCGTCCGCACCTGCGACGCCTTCAACGTGCCGATCATCACCCTGGTGGACGTCCCGGGATTCCTGCCGGGCACCGACCAGGAGTACAACGGCATCATCCGTCGCGGCGCCAAATTGCTCTACGCATACGGAGAGGCAACGGTCGGCAAGATCACCGTCATCACCCGTAAGGCCTACGGCGGCGCATACGACGTCATGGGCTCCAAGCACATGGGTGCCGATGTGAACCTGGCGTGGCCGACGGCCCAGATCGCCGTCATGGGAGCCTCGGGCGCGGTCGGATTCGTCTACCGCGGCAAGCTCAAAGAAGCTGCGGCCAACGGAGAAGACGTGGATGCGCTGCGCTTGCAGCTGCAGCAGGAGTACGAGGACACCCTGGTGAACCCGTACGTGGCAGCTGAACGCGGCTACGTCGACGCGGTCATCCCGCCGTCGCACACCCGCGGTCAGATCGCCACGGCGCTCAAGCTCCTCGAGCGCAAACTCGTCAACATGCCACCGAAGAAGCACGGGAACATTCCGCTGTGAGTGCAGACAACACGCCAGAGACGAACGCTGCGGACGGCACCGGTGATGCCGCTGCGGCTCGGCCTTTCCTGCGAATCGTCAAAGGGAACCCATCGGATGCCGAGATCGCCGCGGTCGTCGGTGTTTTCGCCTCGGCAGGGGGTTCGGGTGTGGAAGAGGACCCGGGGCCACGCAACCTGTGGGGCACCCCGTCCGACCGACTGCGTGCGGCCGGTGGTCTTGCTCCCAACGCTTTTCCGAACCTGGCCTTCGGTTACTGAGTCGATGCACACGGGTGGGCGCCGATGACCCGGGTGGTCCTGGCATCGGCGTCGCCCGCACGCCTGCGGATCCTGCGGGCCGCCGGTGTCGATCCACTGGTCGAGGTCTCGGATGTCGATGAAGATGCGCTGATCGCGCAGCTCGGAGACACCGCATCTCCCTCCGACGTCGTGACGGCCCTCGCGAAGGCCAAGGCGGACGATGTCGCCGCCCATCCGGGCATCTCCTCGATTGACGACGCGGTTGTCATCGGGTGTGATTCGATGCTGCACCATCGCGGCATCCTGTCCGGCAAACCTCACACTCCCGATGTGGCTCGCGCTCAATGGCTTTCGATGCGCGGGTCGGTCGCCGACCTGTTGACAGGCCACTGTGTGCTTCGGATACGCGGAGGCTCGGTGGTAGCGGAGGCTGTCGCGTTCGCGGGCACCACGATTCGTTTCGGTTCGCCCACCGACGAGCAGGTGGACGCATACGTCGCCACCGGCGAACCACTGGCGGTGGCCGGCGCATTCACGCTCGACGGGCTCGGGGGCTGGTTCATCGACGGTGTCGATGGCGACCCGTCGTCGGTGATCGGGATCAGTCTGCCGCTGGTTCGGACCTTGATCGACCAACTCGGGGTCAGCGTGACCGACTTGTGGTCGGCACGTTGACGATTGCGACCATGAGCCCGTAGGGCTCAGGCCCCCGCACCACTACCGCCTTGCCTGACCGGAGACGTGCGGCATCCATCTTCCAGCCCGGGCCCGCGGCGGGCGCGAGTTCGCCCTCACGCACTCGCAGGTGGTCGACACCGTCGCACGCGAAGGTGACTACGCTGTTGCGAGTACCCCTGTCGAGGAGCTTGCGCTTGCACGTCACCACGATTGACCGCTACTCGCCCGCCCCCGGCGTCCTCCTGCGGTGGTCGGTGGACAGCTCCGCGGATCGCGTGGTCGCCTCCGCGGTGCCACCCTCGTTCAATCAGACCTTTCATCTCGCCGGCGCGGAAGACGGAACCATCTGGCTGGCAGCAGCTTTCGATGTGGACGGCCGAGTCGACACCAAAGCGCTCGAACGGGCGTACCGCCTCTTGATCGCACGGCACGGGACCTTGCACAGCGGATTCGTCCGAACCGACGGCGGAATAGGACGCGAACTGCACGACGCGTCGCACATCACCCTCGTTGCGCGCGCCGGGATCGAGACGACGTCGTCGGCCGATCTCCGCGATCTGCTGTGGAACTCACTGAACGATGCCTGCCACCCGTTCGGCTTTCCGGCCTACCTGTTGGCGGCCATCGACCGTGCCGACCGGTCCACGGTGTTCTGCGGATTCGATCACTCACACGTGGACGCCTACTCCATGTCGATCATCGTGGGTGATCTGCACCAGCTCTACCACGCAGCCAAGGCCGAACCGGGTGGTTTCATCGCAGACGAGATGCGGATGGCCGGCAACTTCGTCGACTACTGCGCCGCGGAATCCGATGCTGCGCCCATCGGGCGGTCCGACCCCCGCATGCGGGCGTGGCTGGCATTCTTCGACGAGCACGAGAACACCGCCCCTTCGTTTCCACTCGACCTCGGGCTGCTCCCGGGCGAGAGAGCGCCGCAGGCGGTCGACCTACGTCATCTGCTCGGACCCGAGGCCACCGACCGCTTCGACAGCCGATGTCGGAGCGCCGGGGCGAGCACTTTCGCCGGAGTGCTCTCGGCGATGGCACAGACAGTTCGCGGCTTCGGCGGTGGACCGCAGATGTCCATGCTCTTCCCTGTACACACCCGACGCTCAGAGCCGTGGCAGAACGCGGTCGGGTGGTTCACCACCAATGCACCGCTCGAGGTGGTCGCGGCCGAGAACTTCGATGAGACCGTCGCCCGCACGGGGCCCGCGTTACGCGCGGCGGTGAAGTTGGGTGAGGTGCCGGTGCCCCAGGTGCTCGAGGCGATCGGCGGTATCCACCGCCGTCGCGACGACATCTTCATGGTCTCGTACGTCGACTATCGGAGACTGCCCGGCTCGGGCACACACGAGGAGATCGGGGCGACCCACATCTCGAACGTCACCACCGCCGACGACGTCCAGTTCTGGATCTCCCGAACAGATCGGGGACTGGCGCTGCGCACCCGCTACCCGGACACCGAAACCGCTGTAGCCGTCATCGGTACCTTCCTCGACGAACTCGGGCGCAGACTCGCCACCGAGTGGTGACGCGTCCGGCGTCAGGGTCCTCCGGCCCCGTCCACTGCGTCGGTGTTGCCGTCGGCACTACGCTCAGGGGGTGCACCCGCACGCATCGTCCAGCCCGATTTGGAGCACCGCACGTGACCGTTGAGATCGACAACAATCCCGGCTTCGCCGACTACGTTCATCCAGAGCGTCTGGTGAGCACCGAATGGCTCAGCGCCCATCTGGGAACCAACGGCCTCAAGATCATCGAATCGGACGAGGACGTGCTGCTGTTCGACATCGGCCACATCCCCACCGCACAGAAGGTCGACTGGCACCTTCACCTGAACGACCCGGTGACCCGCGACTACATCTCCGGCGAACAGTTCGCAGAACTGATGCGCAGCAAGGGTATTCGCCGCGACGACACCGTGGTCATCTACGGCGACAAGAGCAACTGGTGGGCCGCGTACGCACTCTGGGTCTTCACCCTGTTCGGTCACGAAGACGTACGACTGCTCGACGGCGGCCGCGACGCGTGGTTCTCGGAGGACCGCGACATCACCCTCGACGTCCCGGTCTATCCGGAGTCCGACTACCCGGTCGTCGAACGCGACGACTCGGTGATCCGTGCGTTCGCCGACGAGGTGCGCGGAGCACTCGGTACCGAACCACTGATCGATGTCCGTTCGCCGCAGGAATACTCCGGTGAGCGCACGCACATGCCCGAGTACCCCCAGGAGGGTGCGCTGCGTGGCGGACACATCCCCACCGCGGTCTCCATCCCGTGGGCCAAGGCAGCCGCCCCGGACGGCCGGTTCAAGCCGAAGGCCGAACTCGACGAGTTGTACGCCGACTTCACATCTGATGAGCCCACCATCGTCTACTGCCGGATCGGCGAGCGGTCTTCGCACACCTGGTTTGTGCTCACCCACCTGCTCGGATTCGAGAAGGTACGCAACTACGACGGGTCCTGGACCGAATGGGGCAACGCCGTGCGCGCCCCCATCGTGACCGGAACCGAACCCGGAACCGCCCCCTCGACAAGTGGCAAGAGGTGACGGCCGCCCTCGATGAGATCGCCGAGGACTTCTCGGCGCTCACCGACTCCGAGAAGATCCAGCTGCTGCTCGAGTTCTCCGACGAACTCCCCGAGCTGCCGGACGATCTCGCCGAAGCGGCGATGGAACCCGTACCCGAATGCCAGTCGCCGCTGTTCCTCTCGGTGGACGCGAGCAACCGCGATTCGGTGCAGCTGTACTTCAGCGCGCCGCCTCAGGCACCGACGACCCGTGGCTTCGCGTCCATCCTGTACCAGGGCCTCAACGGTGCCGGTGCTGACGAGATCCTTGCCGTACCAGGCGACTTCTACACACGGCTGGGACTGGAATCGGCGATCAGCCCGTTGCGACTGCGTGGGATGTCGGCCATGTTGTCGCGGATCAAGGCACATCTGGGCCCGTCGAGCCCGGTGCCGGGACGATGAGATCGCGTTGTCATGAAGTTCATCCAGATGATGGATCAGCCCGTCGAACCTGGCGGGCTGGTCGAGTGGTCGCCCTTCACCGAGGGCGGATTTGCGCAGTGGACGGCTGATTCGCGGCCCACGTCGCACAATCACGAGCAGCATCTGCGCGCCGCGTTCGAATACCGGCTGCGCACCAAACGTGAGGGCGGCCGCGAATCGTGGCTGGGGCTGGCGATCGATTTCGACGAGCCGATGTCGGTACCGGCCATCCGCGCGGCACTGTCGACCTGGATCGACAGGCACGAGGTGCTGCGCAGCCATGTTGTCATCTGGGCGGACCGCCTGGCCCGGCTGACCACCCCGCCCGGATCGGTCAAGCTGAAGATGGGGCGGGTGGGCTGGTACGGCGAACCCGGCCCCCTGCTGGATCAGCTGGCAGGTTCCTTCGACCGAGCGACCGCGCCGCTGCAATGGCCCGCTTACATCTTTGCCACCGTTGCCCGCGAGGACTCGTTCACGCTGCTCTTCGCGGCCGATCACTCTCTGGTGGATGGTTACTCCCTGATCATGGGCCAGTACGAACTCGTGGCGCTCTACACCGCGCACCGGCGCAAGGTGGAGCCCGACCTGCCGCCGGTGGGGTCGTACGTGGACTTCAGTGCCCATCAGCGGCGAGAGGCAGACTCGGCAGGCGCCGAGCACGAAGCCGTTGCGGTGTGGGCCGACTTCCTGCGCGACTCGGGCGGGGAACTGCCCCGGTTCGACATCGCCGACGAGGACGGGACGCCGGTCGAGGCACCGACCCCGTCGCCACAACCGGGTACCGATCTGATCCCCCAGGGTTCGATCACGGCGGATCTACTCGACGATGAACAGACCAACCGATTCACGGCGGTGTGCTCAGCGGCCGGCGGCTCGTTGCTGTCCGGGGTGATGGCGGCCCTGGCGATCGTCTACGCCGAGCTCGGCGGGGGCCCGGTGTTCCGGTGTGTCATTCCCCGGCACACGCGCACCGATCAACAGTGGTTCGGGGCACTCGGCTGGTTCGTCGCCACGGTCCCCTTTCGTCTCGACACCTCAGGCGCGGCCGATTTCGGACAGATCATCGCCCGTGCCGCGGACGAGATGCGGCGCGTCCGCAAAGCCGGGAACCTGCCCTACCTGCGGGTCGGTGAGATCCTCGGACACACGGGAGACACAGACATCCCCGACCCCAGATTCGTCGTCTCGTTCATCGATCTGCGTTTCGCCCCCGGACACGCAGAGGCAGACGCAGGTCGGGCGAGGATGCTGCGCAGCCACAACTACTCGAACGAAGAGGTGTACATCTGGGTGCACCGCACTGCTTCGGGCATCCGCATCTCGTCCCGCTTCCCGGCACAGGGCCGCACTCATCGGCAGGTCGGACGTTATCTCGGCGCCTTCGGAGACTTTCTCAAAGAGGTCGGCAATCGCAGCACCTACGGGCCGCAACCGGGCGACCCCGAGCGCGAATCGGCGACTTGAAAAACGTTACCGGTGAGTAGGTATTGGTGACCGAACGAGCGATCTGTGGGCCAGCAGTCGTGCCTGTTCGGCGGGGTGCTTAGACTCCATCTAGTGCCGTCCCCCACATCCCGCGGGAAGGCACGCCCACGTAACAACACATCGAAATCCGAGACAGTGTCACCGACGCGCATCGACCAGCGCCCAACAGGAGATCAAGTGCCAAGTCACGCCAGCACAGCACTCACGAAAGTCCTCATCGCCAACCGAGGCGAGATCGCGGTACGGGTCATCCGGGCTGCCAAGGACGCCGGATTGACCAGCGTCGCGGTGTACGCCGAACCGGACGCCGATGCTCTGTTCGTGAAGCTCGCCGACGAGGCTTTCGCACTGGGCGGTCAGACCTCGGCCGAGTCGTACCTGGTTTTCGACAAGATCCTCGACGCCGCGGCCAAGTCCGGGGCCGACGCCATCCACCCCGGCTACGGCTTCCTCTCGGAGAACGCCGACTTCGCCCAGGCTGTCATCGACGCCGGGCTCACCTGGATCGGGCCGTCGCCCCAGTCGATCCGCGACCTCGGTGACAAGGTCACCGCACGTCACATCGCGCTGAAGGCCAACGCCCCGATGGCCCCGGGTACCAAGGACCCAGTCAAGGACGCGGGTGAGGTCGTGGCCTTCGCCGAGGAGCACGGTGTCCCCGTCGCCATCAAGGCGGCATTCGGCGGCGGCGGCCGCGGCATGAAGGTCGCCTACACGATCGAAGAGATCCCCGAACTGTTCGACTCGGCCACCCGTGAGGCAGTGTCGGCATTCGGTCGCGGAGAGTGCTTCGTCGAGCGCTACCTCGACAAGGCGCGCCACGTGGAGGCCCAGGTCATCGCCGACCAGCACGGCAACGTGATCGTGGCAGGCACCCGCGACTGCTCGCTGCAACGCCGCTTCCAGAAGCTCGTCGAAGAGGCGCCGGCACCGTTCCTCACCACCGAGCAGCGCGAGAAGATCCATTCCTCGGCCAAAGCCATCTGCAAGGAAGCCGGCTACTACGGCGCGGGCACGGTGGAGTTCCTCGTCGGTTCCGACGGCCTCGTGTCGTTCCTCGAGGTCAACACCCGTCTGCAGGTCGAACACCCCGTCACCGAGGAAACCGCCGGCATCGACCTCGTCCGCCAGCAGTTCCGCATCGCAGCAGGCGAAAAGCTCGAGTTCACCGAGGATCCGACCCCTCGCGGCCACTCGTTCGAGTTCCGCATCAACGGTGAGGATGCCGGCCGCGGCTTCCTCCCGGCTCCCGGGCCGATCACCGTCTACAAGGAGCCGACCGGCCCCGGCGTCCGCGTCGATTCCGGCGTCGTCGAAGGCGACGTGATCGGCGGCGGGTTCGACTCCATGCTTGCCAAGCTGATCGTCACCGGTGAGAACCGTGAGCAGGCGCTCGAGCGGTCACGACGCGCGTTGGCCGAGTTCCAGGTGGAGGGTCTGGCGACTGTCATCCCGTTCCACCGCCACATCGTGTCCAACCCGGCCTTCATCGGTGACGGCGAGGGCTTCGACATCTACACCAAGTGGATCGAGACCGATTGGGACAACCCGATCGAGCCCTACACCGGTGGACAGCCCATCGAGGACGACGACAACGAGCCCCGCAAGACCGTGGTGGTCGAGGTCGGCGGACGGCGCCTCGAGGTGTCGCTGCCGGGCGATCTGGCCCTGGGTGGTGGCGGATCCAATGGAGTCGCCACGAAGAAGCCCAAGGCACGCACACGCGCCAAGGGCGGCAACGCCGCTGTGTCCGGTGACGCCGTCACCGCGCCCATGCAGGGCACCGTCGTCAAGGTCTCGGTCACCGAGGGCCAGGAAGTCGCCGCGGGCGATCTGGTTGTCGTTCTCGAGGCCATGAAGATGGAGAACCCGGTCACCGCCCACAAGGACGGTGTCGTGACAGGCCTGGCCGTCGAGGCCGGCGCAGCGGTCACCCAGGGCACGGTCCTGTTCGAGCTGAAGTAGGCGTACGCCATCGAGGCTGTCGAGATCAACGCCGGCGCATGGTACCTGCGGGCGTTGCGTGACGATGATCGTGTGTCGGATCGGCCGGCGCTGGCTCTCGCCGGTGTCACCGACCCCGATCACGTGCGCGCCTGCGAGCGCGGCTGGGACGAAGAGACCCGCTTCACCTGGGCAGTGTGTGAGCCGACCACCGGTGAGATGCTCGCCGAGGTCGCCATCGAGCCCCAGGGAACCGGTAACGCAGCCCGATTGACCGGCTTCGCCCGGGATGGCTACGACGAACCGCTGGCGGCAGCACGAATCGTGGTGCAGCGCTTTGGTGAAGGCGCGCTGGGCTACACCTTCGACTGACCCGTTCCACGGGACCCGCAAAACCCACAGACGAATTCGCGCCACCTCCTTGCATTCGCGCCGGTTGCAACCGGCGCGCACGCAGGCAGGTGGCGCGAGTTCTTGCGCAGTGCCCGCTTCAGACGTCTGGACGGTCGTGGTCCAGCCCGGTGCCGAGGTCGGTGCAGTCGACCTCGATGACGTCGGTACGGGCCGCGAGATAGGGTCCCGCCCCACGGCCCCCTGACAACGACTCCAGGACCCCATCGAGATGATCTGCCCCGAGGTAGACCGGATGTCCGGCAGACCCCGCGAATCCGGCTCTGCCCAGTCGGTCGGGTCGGGGGCCGCACGCGTCCAGAAGTCGCCGCACCTGCTCGCCCGTCACGTCCGGGATGTCAACAACATGTAAAACCACTCCGACGAGATCGGGGACGTCGGCGGCTTCCAGAAGCGCCGTGCGGACCGACTCGCTCAAGCCCCTGCGCCAGTCAGGCACCTGTACGGCCCGCGCTCCTCCGGGCATCTCCGGGGCAGCGGCACCGATGGTGACGAGCACCTGTCCGCATCCGCCGTCGCCGAGCGCACCCACCCCGGCACGTAGCCAATCACCCTGATGAGCAAGTATTTTCGGCATCCCGTACCTGGTGCCCGCGCCTGCGGCCAGCAGAACCCCGACCACCGTTCCATGCTCTGGCATGCCGCCTGGGCCCGCGCTCGCACTCGATGGTGCTGCCCTGTCACCGGCGTCTCCGGTGGCCGCCTCACCCGCCGTGCGCTCCAACGGTCGACCTCCTCCGGGCCTGACGGCCATGGATATATCGGTTCTGCTCGCCGAGCGGACGAGCAGACTTCGCGAGATCCTCATGGGAAGCGATGGCACCCGGCCGGATGGGGGTGCCGACGAGACCCACACGACCATCTCACCAGAGGTACCACCGAATGAGCACCGACTCCGAGGCCGGATGTCCCGGCGCCACCCCGATCGTTCCGGCCCGATCCAATCGCTTTCAGGACGTGATGGGCTGAACAGGCACAGACTTCGACCATTGACGTCTGCAACAACCAGAGTGGGCGCTGCGATGAAGGCAGCAGCACCACGAGAAACCGGAGAGGACGGGACCTGACGTGCGACGAGTTGACTGGCGAGGACTCGAGAGTTTCAACGAGTTGCGCGAGCGCCAGGCGATCCACGCCCTCTACCAGTGCTGCACGTCGTGCATCTGGGCGATCCGGGTGGCGGCGGGCAGGCCGTTCCCGGACGAAGAAGCCCTCTACAACCGCTCGGATCTGATCCTGGCCGAGTTGTCCGAGGCAGACCTGGACGAGGCGCTCGACGGGCACCCCCGGATCGGTGACCGGCCGACGAACTCGTCGTCAGCCCGCGAGCAGTCCGGGGTCGCCGGCGCAGACGAGGCTGTTCTGGCCGAGCTCAAGCGGTGCAACGCCGAGTACGAGGAGAAGTTCGGCCATGTGTACCTGGTCTTCGCCGATGGACGACCCGCCACGGAGCTGCTGGCAATTCTGCACGAACGCATGAACAATGATCCGGAAACTGAAAGGCGGGTCATGCGAATGGAATTGGCGAAGATCAATCGTCGGCGGCTACGACTCATGTTGGAGCCGGCTATCAGATACGTCGACGAAGGAGAGGACGCCGCGTCGTGAGTGACCTCAGCACCCACGTTCTCGATGCGGTCACGGGCAAGCCGGCCAGCGGCCTCACGGTCATCCTCTACGATTCAGAAGGCGCCGAACTCGCCTCCAGCACAACCGATTCCGATGGTCGTATCGGATCGCTCGCCGGTCGCGGGCTCACCGAGGGCGTCTACCGGCTGCTTTTCGACACCGGCAAGTGGTTCGCCGACAACCACATCGAGGGTTTCTACCCGGAGGTGGCGATCACGTTCTCTGTCACCGATACCACCAGGCACCACCACGTACCCCTGTTGCTGAGCCCGTTCGCCTACTCGACCTACCGCGGCAGCTGACGATACAAAGGAGAAGACACAGAGCTCATGGGCATCATCCTGGGTGAGAACCAGTACGGGAAAGCCGAGAACCGGGTGGTGCGGATCTATCGCGACACCCCCAGGCACGAGATCAAGGACATCAACGTCGGCAGCACCCTTCGCGGCGACTTCGCCGCGGCCTACACCGACGGTGACCAGCGGAAGGTGCTGCCCACCGACACGCAGAAACAGACCGCTTATGCCTACGCCAAAGAAAAGGGCATCGAGTCGATCGAGAAGTACGCGCTCGAACTCGCCCGCCATTTCGTGGACGACTTCGAACCGGTGTCCGGGGCAAGGATCGAGGTCGAGGAGTACGCCTGGGAACGCGCCGTGGTCGACGGTGCCGAGCACGACCACACATGGGTCCGTAAGGGTCAGGAGACCCGGACCGCCGACATCACCGTGGAAGGCAAGGGTGATGCCCAGCGGACGTGGGTGATCGGAGGCCTCAAAGACCTGGTGCTGTTGAAGTCGACCGGTTCGGAGTTCCACGACTTCCTCGAAGACGAATACACGATCCTCGAACCGACCACCGACCGGGTGATGGCCACATCGCTGGTGGCCAAATGGCGTTTCACCACGACCGATGTCGATTGGGAGGCGCTCTACCCGGCCATCAAACAGATCATCATCAACCGCTTTGCGACCGTGCAATCGCTCGCCTTGCAACAGACCCTCTATGAGATCGGGAAGACCATCCTGGAGACCTACGACGTGATCGCCGAGGTACGCCTGTCGGCTCCCAACAAGCATCACTTCATCTACGACCTGTCTCCGTTCGGCCTGGAGAACAACAAGGAGGTCTTCAATGCCGACGACCGTCCCTACGGTTTGATCCAGGGCACGGTGACCCGCGACGATGCGCCGGACGCAGGCCCGGCATGGAATCCGCAGATGGCGTGGCTGGGCTAGGACCTCAGTTGCGCGAGCGCTTCGTCGAGGCCCAGGACGTCTGCGTACTTCGCCTGCAGATCGAGCAGGTTGGCGTCGTGCAGGCGCTGTTCTCTATCGCCGCACGCGTCGGCGACCACCAGTGGCCGAAATCCGTGTTGGAGCGCGTCGGTTGCGCTCGCTCGGATGCACCCGCTGGTGCTGAGCCCGCAGATGTAGAGAGTGTCGATCCCTCGGGCCGTCAACGTGGCTGCCAACGACGTTCCGAAGAAGGCACTCGCATACTGTTTCGTGATCACGGTCTCGCCGGGCTCAGGACGCGGATCGGTGACGAAGTCGGCCAGCGGTGATCCCTCCTCGAAAACCCTCAGTGAAGGGATCTTCCGGGTGAACAGTCCGCCGTCGATCCCACCGGGCTGGTAACTGACTCGTGTGAAGATCACCGGGACCCCGACGTCTCGAGCCACGGACACCAGGGTTCCGGCGCATGCCACCGCACTCTCCACCGGCGCCCTCAGGGGCGAGTCGTCGTCCAGGTAGGCCCTGGCGAGATCGATCGCCAGAACTGCAGCACTACGTCCCGGTCCCAGCGACCCACCGAATCCGGATGCGCGGTAGTCCTCGAGGGTGTCCTTCACGCGCGCACAGCTTTTCGAACGTTCACCGGAGGCCTCGGTGCGGGCAGGCCCGTCTCTGTTTCGCACCGCTCGAGGATCTCAGGGATGGGCGGACCCATGTCGAAGATGGGCAACTCACCGCGGTCGGCGCTGAGCCTTTGTCGCCTCGCCTCGGTCGCCGGGGCGTCGATCGCTCCTCTGTCGTCGCACACCACGCCGTACGCCTCGGCCGCACCGTCGACGCTCACGAGCCCCCGGCGCACCTCCAACGCAACCACTTCGGGATCGCGCGCGAGTGGGTCTCCCCAGCCGCCTCCGCCCCAGGTCACGAAATGCAGGACATCCCCCCGCCCGACCTCTACGTCGTGGATCTTGCTGGGCAGTACCTCGGTCTCACCTGACGCCCTGATGAGCCACTTCCTGCCGCGCGCACCGGGTTTGCCGCCGTTGACACCCCATGGGTAAGTGAGCCAACGGTCGTCGTGGACCGCGATGGTCCCCGGCTCTTCGAAGTGGTAAGCGACGTCGACGCCGTTTCCCCCTCGGTGCAGTCCTGCACCACCGGTGTCGGCGATGGTCTCCCATCGTTCGATCCGAAGCGGGTAGTAGGACTCCAGGTACTCACAGGGGATGTTGACGAACGACGGCCACAGTGAATGACCATCTGGCCCATCCCCTATCGGGCGCCCGGGGATGCCTCCGAAGCCGATCGAGTAGAGCTGGAACCACTCTCCGTCTCGGGGTCCGCCGTCGTAGTGACCCGAATACATGAAGTGCGGCGACGACGAGAACCCGGCAGCGTTGAGTATCTCTGGGTTGTTCTGGCCGAGCAGTCCGCCGAACAGATCGAACACCCGCCCGATGCCGTGGTTCCGCCCGTTGAGTGCTGCCGGGAACCTCGGCTTCCAGAAGGAGTCCTCGGGAATCGTCACGTCGATGAGCGGATAGAACCCGTCGTTCCAGAGGATCTGAGGGTCGGCGATCGTGATCACGTAGATGCCGAAGAACATCCGGACGAGGTTCTCGTTGATGAAGTAGTTGATCGGCCCGACGGCCTGCGGCGCCTCCTCGGAGAAGTCGAGATGGATCTTCTCGCCATGCCGGGTCAACTTGATCGTCAGTTTGTACGGCCCGTAGCCGCAACCGTCATCACAGATGTAGTCACTGAACTCGATGGTCTCGCCGTCGATGAACAGCGTTGCCAGGAGCACCTTCATCGCCTGGTAGTTCCGGTCGAGCAGGGCGTCGAGCGCCGAGAGGTACACGTCCGCCCCGAACCGGTCACACAACTCCACGATCCGCCGTGAGGCGGTCGTGCAGGCGGCTACCAGTCCGTTGAGATCAGCTCGGTTCCAGTCCGGCATGCGCACCTGGTTGAGGATGATGTCGAGCGCGGTCTCATTGAGTTCACCCTTGTCATAGAGCTTGAACGGCGGAATTATCACGCCTTCTTCGTAGATGGTGTGCGCGTCCGCGGGCATCGAAGAAGGTGTGCTTCCACCGACATCGGACATGTGCCCGAACATGGACGACCAACCCACCACCCGGCCGCTGTGGAAGATGGGCAGAACGATGAGCCAGTCGTTGGCATGACTGATGGCGGCCCCACAGGCATACGGGTCCGAGGTCAGCAGGATGTCGCCCTCTCCGACCGTGCCGTCGAAGTTGTCGAGGAAGTCCGGTACCGACAGACCGAATTGTCCGACAACCATTTTCCCGGCCGGATCGGCGATGAGGGGGAACTCGTCGTGTTGCTCTCGAATACCTGGCGACAGTGCGGTGCGGAACAGCACCTCGTCCATCTCGTACCGGGCGTTACGCAAGGCGTTCTCGATGATGTCGAGGGTGACCGGGTCGACCGGCACCTTGTTCACGGGTGCGGTGGTGCTTTCGATGATGGTGGCCATCACATCTCCTGAAACTTGGGCGAGTTGAGGGTGGGATCAGATCCGACGAAGCGGGGCGAGGCGGTCACACAGGCCGTATGAGGAGGCTGGCGCTGGAATGCACGGTTGCGGCGTGGCCGGCCAGCACCAAGGTGGTGGAGTCCATCTCGGTGATGACTGCCGGCCCGGGCACCACGTTGCCGGCGAGTAGTTTGTCGCGGTCGTAGATCCCGGCGGAGACGTGACCACCGTCCATCCAGACCTCGGTCTCCTTGATCAATGCCGCCGATGGGTCGGACCCCCCGTCGGGCAACTCTTTCCACGCCACCTCCGGCCGGGGTCCGCTGACGGTCACCCTGAGGTTGATCACCTCACGCTCGTTCTTGAGCAGGAACGAGAAGAGCCGCTGGTGCTCGGCATCAAACGCATCGCCCAGACTGGCCAGTACCTCGCCGCCCTCCAGCACGCCGGGGTCGAGGTCGACCGGGATCTCGAAACCCTGCCCGTGATACCGCAGATCCACCTGATACTTGGCCGTCTGCTCATCGACGGGCACGCCTTCGGAGGCCAGACGTTCGGCGGCCGACTCGGCGAGTTCGGCCAGAGCCGAACGTATTTCCTCGTCTGTTGTGGCGGAGAATGCACGAACCAGAGTGCGGGCACTCTCGTCGCGCACGCACGTGGTGGCATCGCCGTAGGCACACAGCACCCCGGGTGAGGGCGGCACGATGACAGGCCAGGAACCGGTGAGCCGTCCCAGCGCGTTTGCGTGCAGCGGCCCGGCACCACCGAAGGACACGAGTGCGAAATCCCTTGGGTCGTAGCCCTGTTGCACACTCACCAGGCGCAGCGCGCCGAACATGTTCTCGTTGACGATGTCGACGATCCCTGCCGCCGCCGACTCGATGCTCTCGAGGCCCATGGCATCGGCCACCGTTGCCACAGCCTGCCGCCCGGCCTCGACGTCGAGAGTCACCTCACCGCCGGCCAATTCACCGGGCAGATATCCGAGGACCACGTTGGCATCGGTGACGGTGGGCTCGGTCCCACCTCCGCCGTACGACGCGGGCCCCGGATCGGCACCCGCCGATTGAGGCCCTACCCGCAGCGCCTTGGTGAGTTCGGGAACGTGGGCGATCGAACCACCACCGGCACCGACCGTGCGCACATCGACACTGGTGGCTCGGACAGCGAGATCGCCGACCTTGGTCTCGCGTCCGATCCTGGGTTCACCGCCGAGAACGAGTGCGACATCGGTGGAGGTGCCGCCCATGTCGAAGGTGAGGAAGTCGGAGAATCCGGCCTGCTCTGCGAACCACACGGCACCGGTCACCCCGCCAGCAGGCCCCGACAACAGTAGCGACACAGGGTCTTCCGCCGCTTTCGCGGACTGCACCAGGCCACCGTCGCTGCGCAGTATCGACAACGGTGCTTCGATGCCGGTCTCGCGCAACGAAGTGTCGAGGTTCTTCACGTACCGGGAGACCTCCGGCTGCACGTAGCTGTTCGCCACGGTTGTCAGGGTTCTCTCGTATTCGCGCATCTCGGGCAGGACGTGGCTCGAGATGGAGACCGGGATACCCGGGAGTTCCTCTGCAGCCCACACCGCCACACGCTGCTCATGGTCATCGTTGGCGTAGGAATTGATCAACGAAATGGTCAGCGCCTCGATGCCCTCCCCCTTCAGCGCGGCGAGCGCGGTGCGTGCCTGCGACTCGTCCAGTGGCGTCACCTCCGACCCGTCGGCTGCTATCCGGCCTGCCACCTCGATCGTGTCCTCCAGTCGTGCCAGGGGCTCGGGTTTGGGCCAGATGATCCACCCCGCCAAGCCCCCTGGAACGAATGACCGGGCAATTTGCAACACCTGCCTGAAGCCATCGGTGGTGACCAGCCCGACCCTGGCCCCCTTGTTCTGCAGGATGGCATTGGTGGCGACCGTGGTGCCGTGAAGAACCTGTCCGACCTCCGCGAGTTCGATGCCTGCCTCGGCGCAGACCTTCCTCACGCCGTTGAGAACGCCGACAGACTGGTCGGCCGGCGTCGATGGCGTCTTCGCCCGCCACGTCGTTCCGGACGTTTCTTCGAGGAGGAGCACGTCGGTGAACGTGCCACCGACATCAACTCCGAGCCGGTATCGCATACGGTCTCCCAGTGTTTGAGGTTGTGAAGGTTGAAGTTGTGGGGCTGTGCCGGACGCCGACGGGACTGCTGACCGTCAGATCACGCCCCGCTCGGTGAACGCTGTCTGCTCTGCTTCGGTCAGCCCCAACAGGCCGCCATAGATGGCATGGTTGTGTTGGCCCAACGCGGGCCCAGGGTGGCGCACCCCGCCGGGCGTCTCGCTCAGCTTGGGAAAGACGCCGTGCATGGGGATTTCGCCGAAGTCGGGGTGGGCGAGTTTGACGATGGCGTCGCGGGCTGCGAAATGCGGATCGTTGAACATGTCGCTGGCGGTGTAGATCTTTCCTGCGGGGACCCCGGCCTCGTGGAGGAGGTCGAGAAGCTCTCCGGCTTCGTATGATCTCGTCCAGTCGGCGATGAGGTCGTCGAGCTCGGTCATGTTCGCTCCGCGCGAAGCATGGTCCCGGTAGCGGGGGTCGTCGATGAGTTCGGTTCGTTTCATCGCCGTGGCCAGCCGCCCGAAAACGCTGTCCTGGTTGGCCGCAACGAGAATCATGTCATCCGACTTCGTCGGGTAGACGTTGCTCGGCGCGATGTTCGGCAGCACCGAGCCGGTGCGTTCACGCTGGTATCCCCCGATTGCCCATTCAGGCAACAGAGATTCCATCATCGCCAGGACGGCCTCATAGATCGCCGAGTCGACCAGTTGACCGCGACCGGTCTTCTCCCTGTGGTGCAGTGCAGCCAGTACACCAACCGTGGCGAATACGGCAGCGAGTGAATCACCCAGCGAGATTCCGGCCCGCGAAGGCACTGATCCCGGATCGCCTGTGATGTAACGGATTCCGCCCATGGCCTCGCCGATCGACCCGAACCCTGCGCGGGCGGAATACGGGCCGGTCTGGCCGTAACCACTGACCCGCGCCACGATGAGCCCCGGGTTGATCTCCTGGAGCTGGTCGACACCGAGACCCCAACGTTCCAGAGTCCCCGGCCGGAAGTTCTCGACCACCACGTCAGCTTTCGCGATGATCTGCCTAGCCAGATCCTGCCCCTCAGGGGTCCGCAGGTTGCAGGTCACGGATTTTTTCCCGCGGGCGACCACCGGCCACCACAACGACTTGCCGTGGGGCTTCTCCCGGCCCCACTGCCTCATGGGATCTCCCGATCCGGGTGACTCCAGTTTGATCACCTCCGCCCCGAAGTCGGCGAGAAGTTGACCGCAGAACGGTCCTGCCAGCAGTTGGCCCATCTCGACCACCCTCAGGTCGGTCAACGGTCCGGCGCTTACTGTTTCCTCGGTCACTTACGCGTCCCTCATTCCTTCGTCGCCGGTTTCACACTCGGCCTGCCCCGTCTGCACGTTTCCTGCCGTCAAGGCTTGCAGGAGAACGGATTTGGCCGCCCGCACGTGTGCGCGCATCACCGAATCCGCCCATACCTCGTCTCCGCTGCGCAGCGCGGCCACGAGGTCGCGGTGATGGGCACAGCTGCGAGCAAGGTCGTCCGGCGCATATTGATGAAAGGTCCGCATCACCAGGGGCAGTTGGATGACCGCGTTGAGCATCGTCATCAACCGTGTGCTCGCGGCCGCCGAACGGACAATCGCATGGAACTCGTCATTGAGTTGTGCGACGAGATCGAGGTGGTGGCGGTCGGCAGCGTTCTCCATCAGGTCACACAGCTCGGCCATCCGGTCGATGTCCTTGCCCTCGATCCGACTCGCCGCACGCGATGCAGCCATGGCCTCGAGAACCATTCGAAGGTCGTAGATCTCCTCGAGATCTTCTGCGCTCCACTCGTAGACACGAGCACCCCGGTGTGGCAGGACCTCGACGAGCCCCTCCATCTCCAGTTGCCGCAACGCTTCGCGCACGGGAGTTCGACTCGTCCTCGTCAGTTCGGCGATCTCGACCTCACCGAGCCGCGCTCCTGGCCCGTATCGACCGTCGATGATCGCCTCACGAATATGTGAGTACACCCGGTCCACTGCTCGCGTCACGCCAGTTCCTTTCGGCTTGATTGTTCACAATCTAGGGCTCCTACCCGCCAATGTCTCGGTTTTCTCTGTAAACAACCTGTTTCGATTGCGGCGTTGCATACAATCTTGAGTGCAGGAAGGATGAGCCGATGGACACTGTGCAATTGGTGGAGGTCAGTCCGCGCGACGGACTGCAGAATGAGAAGACCGTGCTGTCGGTGGACGACAAGGTCGAACTGATCAACCGCAGCGTGGCGGCAGGAGCCCGGCGCATCGAAGCCGTCAGTTTTGCCAATCCGAAACGCGTCCCCCAGATGGCCGGCGCCGAGGAGGTGATGGCGCAGCTACCCCGCGATGACGGTGTCTCCTATATCGGCCTGGTGCTCAATCGTCGCGGCCTGGACCGGGCCTTGGCCGCGGGAGTCGACGAGATCAACGCCGTGGTCGTCGCGACCGATGAGTTCAGCATGCGGAACCAGGGTTGCACGGTGGCAGAAGGCATCTCGGCCTGGGAGCACATAGCCGCCGACGCCCGCGCCGCCGGAATCTCCACCACGGTCACGATAGCTGCGTCGTTCGGATGCCCGTTCAGCGGTGAAGTTGATCCCGCGTGGGTCATCGAGGTGGCACAGCGTGTGGCGGCCGCGGGTCCCGACGAGATCGCGTTCGCCGACACGATCGGGGTGGGTGTCCCCTCTCAGGTGCGCGCGCTCGCAGCCGGTGCGCAAAGCGCCGCTCCGGGAATTCCGGTGCGTTGGCACTTCCACAACACCCGGAACACCGGCTACGCCAACGCGCTCGCCGCGCTGGAGACCGGTGCGGCAGCACTGGACGCGAGCATCGGCGGATTCGGCGGTTGCCCTTTCGCCCCCGCGGCCACGGGCAACATCGCATCCGAGGATCTCGTCTACGCGCTCGACCGCTCAGGCGTTCATACCGGCGTCGACCTCGAATCGCTCGCCTCTACGGCGACCTGGCTCGGTGCCCGATTGTCCAAAGACGTTCCCGCACAGCTCGGCCGGGCAGGCAACTTCCCGCCCAGCTGACGCCGCGGGCGGCCGCCTCGTCGGCCTACTCCAGCTCCACCAGCAGGTCTCCGCCTTCGACTTGTGCGACGGTGGTGATTGCGATGCGTTTGATGGTGCCGCCGGTGGGGGTGGTGATGGCGGCTTCCATTTTCATGGCCTCGATGGAGCCGATGGTGGCGCCGGGTTCGATGTGTTGTCCGGGTTCGACGACGGTGGTGACCACCCCGGCAAAGGGTGCGGCGATGTGTTTGGGGTTACCAGATACTGCTTTTTCGGCGACGAGGACGTCGACCTTGAGGGAACGATCACGCACCTGGACCGGCCGGAGTTGACCGTTGAGGATGCACATCACCGTGCGCATGCCTCGTTCGTCGGCCTCGCTGATCGCTTCCAAACCGATGAGCAGTTCCACACCGGGTTCGAGTTCCACCCGGTGTTCGTCGCCGTACCGCAGTCCGTAGAAGAACTGGTTGGCCGAGAGACTGGAGGTATCGCCGTAAGCGGTTTGATGCTCTTCGTAATCGCGGGTGGGGCCCGGGAACAGCAACCGGTTCAACGTCTGTCGCCGGGTCGCGCTGTCGCCGTCGAGGGCCGCCTCATCCTCGGCGGACAGGTCGGTGACCGGTTTGGCCGGGGCCCGCCCAGCCAACGCCCGAGTCCGTAGCGGTTCAGGCCAACCACCGGCCGGTTCACCCAGTTCGCCGCGCAGGAACCCGATCACCGAATCAGGGATGTCGTAGGACGCCGGGTCCTGCGCGAAGTCGTCGGCACTGACCCCGGTGCCCACCAACGCCAGGGCGAGATCACCGACGACCTTCGAGGACGGGGTGACCTTGATCAACCGCCCCAGCATCCGGTCCGCGGCGGCGTAGGCATGTTCAACCTGTTCGAACCGATCCCCCAGGCCCAAACCGATGGCCTGCTGACGCAGGTTCGACAACTGCCCACCCGGGATCTCGTGGGTGTACACCCGGCCCGTCGGGGCGGGGAGCCCGGACTCGAACGGGGCGTACACCTTCCGTAGAGCCTCCCAATACGGCTCGAGCTCGCATACCGCGGCCAGGTCCAGCCCGGTGTCGTACTCGGTGTGCGCCGTCGCGGCGACGATCGCCGACAACGCAGGCTGGCTGGTGGTGCCGGCCATCGCCGCGCTCGCACCATCGACCGCATCCGCGCCGGCCTGCCACGCCGCCAGATACGTCGCCAACTGCCCGCCCGGGGTGTCGTGGGTGTGCACGTGCACCGGCACATCAAAGTTCATGCGCAACGCTGAGACCAACGTGGTTGCCGCTTGCGGGCGCAGCAGTCCGGCCATGTCTTTGATCGCCAACACGTGAGCGCCGGCCTCCACCAGCTGTTCAGCCAGCCGCAGGTAATAGTCCAGGGTGTACAGATTCTCGGCCGGATTCGACAGATCCCCGGTGTAGGACAGGGCGACCTCTGCGATCGTGGTGCCGGTCTCGCGGACCGCGTCGATCGCCGGCCGCATCTGATCCACATTGTTCAGCGCGTCGAAGATCCGGAAGATGTCGATTCCCGTCGCGGCGGCTTCGGCCACAAACGAGCGGGTCACCTTCTGCGGATACGGGGTGTATCCGACCGTGTTCGCTCCCCGCAGCAGCATCTGCAGGTTGATGTTGGGCATAGCTTCGCGGAGCTGCGCCAACCGATCCCACGGATCTTCCTTCAAGAACCGCAGCGCGACGTCGTAGGTTGCGCCGCCCCAACACTCCACCGACAACAACTGCGGGGTCATCGCCGCCACATACGGGGCGATCGCGACCAACCCGGTGGTACGGACCCGCGTCGCCAACAACGACTGGTGAGCATCCCGGAACGTGGTGTCGGTGACACCGAGGGCTTTCGACGCCCGCAGATCCGCCGCGAACCCCTCCGGGCCCAACGACAGGAGCCGTTGCCGGGACCCGTCGGCCGGGGCACTGACGTCGATATCGGGGAGTTTGTCGCGCGGATAGACCGTCGCCGGACGTTCCCCGTGCGGCTTGTTCACCGTCACATCAGCGAGATAGTTCAGAATCCGGGTACCGCGGTCG
This sequence comes from Williamsia sp. DF01-3, assembly GCF_023051145.1. Classification (NCBI taxonomy): domain Bacteria; kingdom Bacillati; phylum Actinomycetota; class Actinomycetes; order Mycobacteriales; family Nocardiaceae; genus Williamsia; species Williamsia sp. DF01-3. The sequence continues at coordinate 2,452,190 of NZ_JALKFS010000005.1, read as the reverse complement.
GCCGAGACCCGCGAGGTCAGCAACTGTGGGCGTTCCTCGATGAACGACGTCGTCACGTTCCCCGTCCGAAAGTCCGGGTCATCCAACACAGCCTGCAGGAACGGCACATTCGTGGCGACACCGCGGATCCGGAACTCGGCCAGCGCCCGCCGCGACCGCGCCACCGCGGTCTCGAAGTCCCGGCCCCGGCACGTCAACTTGACCAGCATCGAGTCGAAATGCGCGCTGACCTCCGCACCCAACGTCGCCCCACCATCCAGACGCACCCCCGCCCCACCCGGAGTGCGGTACGCGGTGATCCGACCCGTGTCCGGGCGGAAACCGTTCGTCGGATCCTCGGTGGTGATCCGGCACTGCATCGCCGCGCCGCGGATCGCCACCGCCTCCTGCGACAACCCCAACTCCGCCAACGTCTCGCCCGCAGCGATCCGCAACTGGGACTGCACCAAATCGACGTCGGTGATCTCCTCGGTCACGGTGTGCTCGACCTGGATCCGTGGATTCATCTCGATGAACACATGATTACCGTCGCGGTCGACCAAAAACTCCACCGTCCCGGCACACGAGTAACCGATCTTCTTCGCGAACGCGACCGCGTCAGCGCAGATCTTCTCCCGCAACCCCGGCGGCATGTTCGGTGCCGGCGCCAGCTCGATCACCTTCTGATGGCGACGCTGCACACTGCAATCACGCTCGAACAGGTGCATCACGTTGCCATGCTGATCAGCCAGGATCTGCACCTCGATATGACGCGGGGCGATCACCGCCTGCTCCAAGAACACCGACGCATCTCCGAACGCCGAATTCGCCTCGCGGGCAGCAGCTTCGATGGCCTCGCGCAGACCGTCGATGGTCTCCACCCGCCGCATCCCACGGCCACCGCCACCAGCGACCGCCTTGACGAACACCGGGAACCGCATCGACTCGGCAGCGGCCATCAACTCATCAACATCCACCGACGCCTCGGACGACGCCAACACCGGCAGACCCGCCTCCCGCGCCGCAGCGATCGCCCGAGACTTGTTACCCGTCAACTCCAAGATGTCCGCAGACGGACCCACAAAGGTGATCCCCGCATCCGCACACGCCGCAGCCAAGTCAGGATTCTCCGACAAGAACCCGTACCCCGGATAGATCGCGTCGGCACCCGCACGCCGCGCCGCCGCGATGACCTCCTCGACCGACAAATACGCCCGCACCGGATGCCCCGGCTCACCGATCTGATAGGCCTCGTCAGCCTTCAGACGGTGAATCGAATTGCGATCCTCGAACGGGAACACCGCCACCGTCCCCGCACCCAACTCATACGCAGCACGAAAAGCACGAATCGCGATCTCGCCCCGGTTGGCCACCAACACCTTGCGAAACATCAACGCACCTCCACATCGCCCACGAAACCATCACTCCACCATGACGACCCGACACCAGGTGCGGATAGTCGCGAATTGCGACCGGGATGGAGCTTCACGAATCCTAGGGGCGGCCGAAACCTCACAGAGCCGGACATGGCATCTGTGCGCAAGACGAAACCCGGTATGCACCTGCGGGGGTGGACGGAGGACGAACTCGTCGTTCACTTCCCGACAGGTTCGTCCTCGAGCGACGAGTCGGTGTCATAGAAGCCGCCGGGGCGGTTCTCGTACTTGTTGACCGCCCACGTCACCGCCCACAACACGACGCCGAGCAGCAGCATCACGCCGGCGATCTTGTACTGGATCATCTGCGCGTCGGTCCTCGCCCACGGGCCGGCGAGGAACAAACAGAGCACCGCACCGAGCGCAGGAATCCAGACCGGCGCCCGGAAGAATGCCTTCACATCACCGCGCTTGAGAACGAGGCACGCGATGTTGACCACCGCGAAGACACAGAGCAGTAAGAGGCCGGTGGTGCCGGACAGCGCACCCACAACGGAGTTCTCAGACAGCTGGTTCACCACGATGATCAACACGAACGAGAGCAGCGTGGTGAAGATGATCGCGGTCCACGGTGACCGGCGACCCGGAAGCACCTTGCCGAGTCCACGGGGCAACACCCGTTGGTTGGCCATGCCGTAGATCAGCCGGCTCGCCATCAGCATGTTGATCAGTGCGGTGTTGGCAACTGCGAACACCGTCAGGTACGGGAAGATCTCCTCGATGGGGACGGACGGAGCGCCCAGCTTCACCACCGACAGCAGGATGCCTTCGTCGGAGTTCTCCGGCTCGAAGTCCAGCGGGAGTACCGCGATGACCGCGACCACCACCAGCACATAGATGAGGCAGGCGATGCCGAGACCGGACAGCATCACCTTGGGGAAGATCTTCTCAGGGTTCTTCGTCTCCTCGACCATGTTGACCGAGTCCTCGAACCCGACCATGGCGAAGAAGGCGATGGTGGTCGCGACCGTGACCGCCAGGAACCAGCCCTTGTCGTTGGCGTCTTCGAACACCACCAGGTTGCTGATGTCACCGTCTCCGGTTCCCCGGCCGGCCGCGACGAATCCGATCACGATGACGATGATCAGCGCTGTCATCTCGACCAGGGTGAGGATCACGTTGAACTTCACCGACTCACCTACGCCGCGCAGGTTGATCAGGGCCAGGACGATCATGAAGGCCAGAGCGACCACCAGTTGAGCGGTTTTTCCGGTCGGCACGTCGAACCAGCCGAGTCCGTTGGCGTCACTGAAAGATTCGTTCAGCCCGGCCAGGAGGTTGGCGGCCACCACATTCGACGACGTGGATGCGCTGGTGATGCCGGAGCACACCACCGCGAACGCGACCAAGAAGGTCAGGAAGTGGATACCGAACGCCTTCTGGGTGTACAGGGCGGCGCCTGCACACTGCGGGAACTTGGTGACCAACTCGAGGTAGGAGAAGGCTGTCAGTGTTGCCACGGCGAAGGCGAGGATGAACGGCAGCCAGGCCATACCGCCGACGTTGTCGATCATGCTGCCGGTCACCGCGTAGACGCCTGCGCCGAGAATGTCGCCGACGATGAACAGCAAGAGCAGCTTGGGGCCCATCACCCGTTTGAGTTCGGTCGGCTCGCTCTTTTCCGGAGCGGGATCAACAGTCGTCGCCGTCATCGTCAACCATCCGTTCGCCGGGAATTGATTTCACTCAGCCTCTACCCCAATCGTCCGGCCCGCAAGTGGTACCGCCCAGCTCGAATGTCATTTTTCCGTAACGCTTTCGCCGTAGCGTGGCGGGCATGACCACCGTCGTGGAGAACGCCTACGTCATCACCATGGACGCAGAGCGCCGTGAGATCGCCTCCGGGTCCGTTGTATTCGACGGCAACCGGATCACGGATGTCCTCGACGGCAAGGTGGATCCCGCGATCGCGGAGGGAGCCGAGATCGTCGACGGACGCGGCTGCATCCTCACCCCGGGCCTGATCAACACCCATCACCACCTCTATCAATGGCTGACACGTGGCCTGGCCGCTGATCACACCCTGTTCGAGTGGCTCACCACGCTGTATCCCGTGTGGGCGGGCATCGACGAGAAGGCCGTGAACGTGGCCGCAACCGGCGCACTCGGTTGGCTGGCACTGTCGGGGTGCACCACCAGCACCGACCACCACTACGTCTTCCCGAAAGAGGGTGGCGACATGTTGGCGGCCGAGATCATCGCGGCGCAGACGGTCGGCGTGCGTTTTCACCCCACGCGCGGCTCGATGGACCTGAGCGAGAAGGACGGTGGGCTGCCCCCGGACAGCGTGGTCGAGACCATCGACCAGATCATGTCCGCCAGCGCAGATGCGATCGACCGCTGGCACGACCCGGGTCCCGATGCGATGGTGAAGATCGCTCTTGCACCGTGTTCACCGTTCTCGGTGACTGCCGACCTGCTCCGTACCTCTGCCGAACTCGCCAGAGAGAGGCGAGTACGTCTGCACACACATCTGGCCGAGACGGAGGACGAGTCCGCCTATACCGCAGAGCGTTTCGGATGCACACCGATCGAATACATGGAAACGGTCGGCTGGCTGGGCACTGATGTCTGGTTTGCACACGGGGTCCACTTCGACGACCACGCGATCACGACTTTGGCCACCTCCGGGAGTTCGGTGGCCCATTGCCCATCGTCCAACGGCCGCCTCGGTGCCGGAACCGCCCGCGCCCGTGACCTTTTGGCGGCGGGTGTCCCGGTCGGCCTGGGTGTGGACGGAGCGGCCTCGAACGAATCCAGCCGCATTCTCGAAGAAGCGCATCAGGCGGTGTTGATGGCGCGTGCCACCGGCGGACCGACGGCGCTCACCACTCGACAGGCACTCGAGATGGCCACGCTGGGCGGCGCGCGTGCACTGGGTTGCCAGGACAGTATCGGCTCCATCGAATCCGGCAAGCTCGCCGACATGGTGCTGTGGCGACGGGACGGCCTGGGGCACGCCGGTATCGCAGACCCTGTCGCCGCCCTCGTTCTCGGCGCGGTTCCCCCGGTGGAACGTCTGTGGGTGAACGGGAAGACCGTTGTCCGGGCGGGAGAATTGACCACCATCGATGCCGAGGCAACCGCCGCCGAGGTGGCGGCCGCGCACGACGTCCTGATCGCGAAGGCCGGCTGATGGACCTGCATTCCGTCGATTCCGTTGTGGTGCCGCGGAACCGCGCAGATCTGGCCGGCCTTTCAGGCGCCGACGGCCTGATGGCGGCGGCACCTGGCTGATGAGCGAACCGCAGATGCACTTGCACCGGCTGATCGACCTACGGGGACTTCGATGGCCCGACCTCACGATCGCCGAGGACGGCCTCGACATCGGCGCCACCTGCACCATCGAGACATTGCAGTCCACCACCTACCCTGGTGACTGGGTGGCCACCACGGTGTTCCGCCAGGCCGCGCGGGCGTTGCTGGCCTCGTACAAGATCTGGAAGAGCGCCACTGTCGGCGGCAACATCTGTCTCGGGTTCCCGGTGGGTTCGATGATCTCGATGCTGTCGGCGCTCGACGCCGAGCTGCTGATCTGGAAGGCCGACGGGTCCGACGTCCGATGCACGGTCCCCCACTTCGTCACCGGCAACTCCACCACGATCCTCGACGAGGGAGATGTGTTGCGCTCGGTGCGGATTCCGGCCTCCAGCCTCCGCCAGCCGACCGTTCTGCGGAAGGTGGCCCTGTCCCCCCTCGGCCGCTCCGGAGCCGTGGTCGTCGGGCGCCGGACACCGGATGGCGTCGTGATCTCCGTGACGGCGGCGACCGATCGCCCGTATGTGGTGGTCACCGACTCCTTGGACCCCGAAGCCGTGGCAGCGCAGGTCGATTCCGCTGTCCCGGCCGGCGCCTATTACTCGGATGCCCACGGGGCGGCCGATTGGCGCCATCAGGTCACCGGAGTGCTCACCCGGGACGTCGTCGCACACTTGGCCGGACTGTGAGGAGCGGGCTGTGAAGATCAATGGTGAAGACGTGGCCGCCACGCCCGCGGCCGGGCAATGTCTACGAACGTTTCTGCGTGACCATGGCGAGTTCGGGGTCAAGAAGGGTTGCGACGCAGGCGATTGCGGTGCCTGCTCGGTACTGATCGACGGCGAGCCGCACCATTCGTGTCTCATCCCGGCGTTCCGGGCGATGGACTCCGAGATCACCACGGTCACCGGGCTCGGAACGCCAGAGAACCTGCATCCTGTGCAACAACGGTTCGTCGACGCCGCCGGCTTCCAGTGCGGTTTCTGCACCGCCGGAATGGTTGTCACCGCAAGCACTTTCGACAAAGATCAGCGAGACGACCTGCCGAACAGCCTCAAGGGCAACCTGTGCCGGTGCACCGGATACCGCGCGATCCGCGACGCCATCGACGGCGTGGTCGGCACCGAGAAGGTGTCGCCGGGAGATGCCGGTCCATCGATCGGTCGCTCGGTGTCGGCTCCGGCCGCACCACGCATCGTCACCGGGACCGAGCCGTACACGATGGATGGATTGCCCGACGACGTCGGCCACATCTCGGTGCTCGGGAGTCCACATGCGCACGCCCGCATCCTGTCCGTCGATGCCTCGGCGGCCGAGCAGATGCCCGGAGTACGAACAGTTCTGACGTACCTCGACGATCCGGGGGTGCCGTTCTCGACCGCGCGCCACGACCATCGTCACGACGACCCCGACGACGGATACATCTTCGACACCACGGTGCGTTTCATCGGGCAGCGGGTGGCTGCAGTGGTCGCCGACTCGATCACCCTCGCCCGTCGCGCCGCCGAACTCATCGTGGTCGAGTACGACGTGCTGCCCGCCAACTTCGATCCGGCGGTGGCCACCGATCCCGCGACACCGACGGTGCACGGTGAGAAGGGGCCCGATTCCCGGATTGCGGACCCGGCCCGCAATCTCGTCGCCTCCGTCGACGGCACGGTGGGCGACATCGAGGCCGGTCTCGCGCAGGCTCGTGACAACGGGGGCGCTGTGGTCTCGGGAACGTGGCAGACGGCCCGCGTCCAGCACGCCCACCTCGAAACCCATGGCGCAGTCGCCTGGCGAGACGATGACGGCCGGGTGGTGGTGCGGTCCAGCACACAGGTCCCCTTCCTGGTTCGGGCCGAGCTGTGTCACATCTTCGGATTCAGCGGCGACAACGTCCGTGTGTACGCCGCTCGGGTGGGTGGCGGTTTCGGGGGCAAGCAAGAACTGCTCACCGAAGACGTGGTGGCGCTCGCGCTCATGAAGACGGGGCGCCCCGCGGTATACGAGTTCACGCGCACCGAGGAGTTCACCCGGGCCCCGTGCCGCCATCCGATGCGTGTGGGGGTGACGGCGGCGGCGGGCGCCGACGGAATCCTCACCGCGCTCTCGGTGTCGGTACTGTCCGACGCCGGCGCCTACGGAAACCACAGCAGCGGGGTGATGTTCCACGCCTGCAACGAGACCATGGTGCTCTACCGCTGCCCCAACAAGCACGTCGACGCACAAGCTGTGTACACCAACAACATTCCGTCGGGCGCTTTCCGCGGTTACGGACTGGGCCAGGTCGCGTTCGGCATCGAAGGCGCGATCGACGAACTCGCGGCACAGCTCGGCATCGACCCATTCGAGATGCGCCGTCGTAACGTGGTCGTACCCGGAGACGAGTTCGTCGCCTGGGAGGTCGAAGAGGGCGACCTCGAGTTCGGAAGCTACGGACTCGACCAGTGCATCGATTTGGCCGAGCAAGCGCTGATCGCCGGGCGTGCCGACCCTATCCGGGCCGGCGAGGACGTCGCAGGCCGGCCCGGGTGGCACATCGGCGAAGGTATGGGAACGGCGATGATCGCCACCATTCCGCCGCGTGGGCATTTCGCCGATGTCTCGGTCACGCTGACCGACGACGGCACGTACATCGCCGCGGTCGGCACCGCAGAGTTCGGAAACGGAACCACCACCGTTCACAGCCAGATCGCCTCGTCGGCGCTGGGGTGTTCACCGGACCAGATAGTGATCAGGCAGGCCGACACCGATGAGGTCGGCTACGACACCGGCGCCTTCGGCTCAGCCGGTACGGTGGTCGCCGGCAAAGCACTCGGCCTCGCGTGCGCTCAGCTGCGCGGCGAGATCCTCGCCATTGCAGCGCGTGCACTCGACACCGATGTCGCCGAGTGCACGCTCGGACCGCAAGGTGTGCAGGCGGGCGCGGAGTTCATCGACCTCGCCGGGATCGTCACCGTCCACGGAGGGCCACTGCGCGCCACGAGCACTCAGAACGGCACCCCGCGCTCGATCGCCTTCAACGTCCATGCGTTTCGTGTCGCGGTCAATTCCGCCACTGGCGAGGTGCGCATCCTGCAGTCGGTGCAGTCCGCAGACGCCGGAGTGGTGCTCAACCCGCAGCAGTGCCGGGGCCAGGTCGAAGGCGGTGCGGCACAGGCGATCGGCAGCGCCCTGTACGAGGAGATGATCCTCGACGAGGGCCAGGTACTCACCCAGGTGTTGCGCAACTACCACATCCCGCAACTCGCCGATGTGCCGGAGACCGAGGTGTACTTCGCCGACACCTACGATTCGATCGGCCCTCTCGGCGCCAAGTCGATGAGCGAGGCGCCCTACAACCCGGTGGCTCCCGCCCTCGAGAGTGCGATTCGCAACGCGGTGGGCGTCCGGGTGTACGAATTGCCGATGAACCCGTCACGGGTGTGGCGGGCCATCAGCAACGGTCAGCCACACCAACCCGGGTCATGACCGCTGACCGGGCTCTTGTCTAGGTGGTGAGCCGGGTCGCAGGGCCTGTCTCCATCCGGCCGGAAACAATCTGGAGTCCGTGGTGGGTCCCGGGTTTCAGCCACTGCGACAACGTCGGGCCCTCGGAGAGCACGGTGACCCGGGCATAGCGCGCTTTGCCGGTGAGCTTGGACCCGGCCAGCAGCAGGGTACCGTCGACCGGCTGGGCGAATCCGAGACCGCCCTTGATCGGGAATTCCGGGCCACGGCCCTCGGATTGTGTCTGGACGGTCCAGTCCGGGCCCCCGGCACCAGAACCCGCGAGTACGTCGCCCGTGAACTCGGCCAGGACCTTCGGCAGACTCCAGTGCTCACGCCCGCCATGGACCGAGGCCGCGGAGTCGACGGCGATGAACGGCACCGACATTCGCGGCAGTGCGCCGAGGCCGCCGCCGGGTCGTCGCAGTACCGGGCTCGCCAGGATCTCCCGGTACGGGCCCACGGGCGACTCGAGATAGTCGACGACCATGCCGATGGTGATCGGGAGGACAGGGCCCTTCGGGCCGATGGCCTTGGCCTGCTCTGTGCTCCGATGCCACCACAGGGTGGCGCGCACCGCAGCCGGCCACGGCGGCGGCGAACTGATCGGCACGTCTCCTGGCTCGATCGCGGACTCGGCAACACTCCACATCAGCATGCCCCTTTCGCGGACTCCGGCATCGTGACGAACAGGGGCAGGCGCAGTGCTCCTGGCGCACTCTCGGGGACCACCGGTGATCGTGGCGCCGTGGCAGCAACGCGTCGGTACGGCTCACCGAGGCCCGGGCGCTTGTCCTGCTCACCCTTGTTGGGCCACATCGCGATCGCTCGTTCGGCCTGAGCGGTGATCGTCAACGACGGATTGACACCGAGGTTCGCGCTCACCGCCGAGCCATCCACCACATGAAGACCCGGATGCCCGTAGATGCGGTGGTAGGGATCGACGACACCGTGGTCGGCGTCGGCACCGATCACACATCCGCCGAGGAAGTGCGCGGTCATCGGAATGTTGACCACTTCGGCGATGGAACCACCCGGGTCTCCGTCGATCTTGTCGGCAAGCAACCTGATGGCTTTGTGGCCCTGGGGTATCCATGACGGAGGCGGATCACCCGCTCCGCGACGGCTGGTCAGCTGCCGACCGAAAATCGTACGTTTGGAGCCCAATTCGAGCGAGTTGTCGTCGGTCTGCATCACCAGCGCGATCACCGTCTTCTCTGACCAGTGCCGCACGGACAAACTGCGGATGAACGCTGCGGGGTGCCGCAAAGCCACCCCGATGGTCTTGAACACTCGCGGGACCGGCCCGCCGCCATCGGACAGCACGGTCTGGAGCAAGCCGATGGCGTTGCTGCCCTTGCCGTATCGCACCGGCTCGATGTGGGTGTGGTCGTCGGGGTGGAACGACGACGTGATGGCAATGCCCTGTGTGTAGTCGACTTTTCGATCACGAGCTGTCGCGGCCAGCACTGCCTCGCTGTTGGTGCGGACCACCGACCCGAGTTGGTCGGACAGCTCAGGCAGCTCACCGGTTTCCTTCATGGCCAACAACAACTTCTGGGTGCCGTACGTGCCGGCAGCGAAGACCACCTGACCGGTGAAGATCGAGGTGTCCTTGCGCCGGAGTTTGGCACCGGTGCGGCGGGTGACGACTTCGTACCCTTCGGCGGAGGGCCGCACCGCCCGCACCGTGGTGAGAGGCAACACGGTGACCCCCGCGTTCTCGGCGAGGTGCAGGTAGTTCTTGACCAGTGTGTTCTTGGCGCCCACACGGCAGCCGGTCATGCAGGAGCCGCACTCGGTGCAAGCTGTCCGTTCGGGCCCGACCCCGCCGAAGAACGGATCGGACTCTCGCTCTGTGCCGTTGCCGAAGAACACGCCGACCGGCGTGGTGGTGAACGTGTCCCCCACCCCCATGTCGTCGGCGACCTCGCGCATCACCTTGTCCGCCGCCGTGACCAGCGGGTTGTCCACCACCCCGAGCATGCGACGGGCCTGGTCGTAGTACGGGTTCAGCTCGTCCTGCCAGTCGGTGATGTGTCCCCACTGCGGGTCGTCGAAGAAGCGCTTCGGTGGTTGATAGAGAGTGTTGGCATAGTTGAGCGACCCGCCGCCCACTCCCGCGCCGGCCATCACCAACACGTCGGGCAGGAGATGGATGCGTTGCAGCCCATAGCATCCCAGCCACGGCGCCCAGAGGTACTTGCGGAGTCGCCAGCTCGTCTTGGGCAGCTGATCGTCGGTGAATCTGCGGCCGGCCTCGAGAACGGCCACCTTGTAGCCCTTTTCGGCCAGCCGTAGCGCGGCAACCGATCCGCCGAAACCTGATCCGACGACCACCACGTCATAGTCGTTCATGCCGGCTCACTTTCGCGTGGTCGAGGCGCGGGCACCGTGCCGCGGCCGAGGTCGTAGTCACTCAGATCAGCCGAGCGCAACGCTTGTCGGAACTCCCACGTGAATGTCGGCCACATGACCGAGTTCCGGCCGTTCTTGTCGAAATACCAGCTCGAACAGCCGCCCGAGTTCCACACCGTGCCCTCGAGTTGCTGGTCGATTCCCTGGTTGTATTCGGCCTGCTTGCGCTTGTTGACGTTCACCGAAGCGATGTTGCGAGAACGCATCTGGGTGATCGCCGAACTGATGTACGCGGCCTGCGACTCCAGCATGAAGACGATGGAACTGTGACCGAGGTTGGTGTTCGGCCCATACATGAGGAACAGGTTCGGGAAGCCGTGAACGGTGGTGCCGCGATACGCATTCGGGCTGCCGTTCCAGGTGTCGGCAAGGGTGCGCCCGTCTTCGCCGTAGAGCACGCTGGCCACCGGCGGCTCGGTGGCGGTGAACCCGGTGCCGAACACGATGGCGTCGACCTCGTGTTCGCGGCCGGCGCCGTCGACAACGCCGTTGGCGGTCACCGCCGCCATGCCGGTGTCCACGAGGGTGACGTCTTCGCGCGCAAGCGTGGACAACCATGTGTTGCTGAGCAACATTCGCTTGCAACCGATGGTGAACTTCGGCGTCAGCTTCTTACGCAGCACCGGATCCTTGACCTGCTTGCGTAGTTGACTCATGGCCAAGAGCTTGAACAGCGGCAGCAGGAACGTGAACTTTGCCAGGGCGACGACGTAGGCCTCGCGGTAGAAGTACAGACTGTTGCGTGCGAATCGTTGGGTGAACGGCGCCAGGCGATACAGCGTGCGTTCGAGCTTGCCGATCTGTCGGTCGAGCCGCGGGATGATCCACGCGGGCGTCCGCTGAAAGACCGTCACATGGGCTGCAGGACCGGCCAATTCAGGTACGAACTGGATCGCAGAGGCCCCGGTCCCGACAACGGCGATGCGCTTACCCGCCGGATCGAAGTCGTGGTTCCAGGTGGCGCTGTGAAACATCGTCCCGGTGAACTCGCCGATGCCGGGGACGTCGGGATAGCTGGGGTTGGACAGCGTACCGGTGGCGGCGATCAGGACCTGCGCCTCGATCTGTCCGCGCGAGGTCGACACCGACCAGCGCGCCTTGTCTGCGTCCCACTGCGCGCCGAGCAGTTCACACTCGAAGACGGTGCGATCGCGCAAGCCGCGCTGGTCCGCGACCGATCGCAGGTACGCGAAGATCTCCGGCTGGCGAGCGTAGTTGTGCGTCCACTCCGGGCTCTGGGCGAACGAGAACGAATACAGATTGCTCGGCACGTCGCATGCGGCACCCGGGTACGTGTTGTCTCGCCACGTCCCGCCGACATCGCTTGCGCGCTCGATGATCAGGACGTCGGCCGACGGGGTGTCGGCGAGAATCTTGTGTGCCGCAGCCATGCCGGCGAAACCGGTGCCGACGATCAACGTGTGCACGGACGCCGGAAGATCGTGCTGTTCGATCGGATCTGAACTCAGCGCGGTCATGTGGTGGTCACCATTGCCTCCCATATCGGTATCAACCGCTTGCGGAGCTCGCGGTCGGACTTCTCGTTGCGGAACAGTGCCGAGACCGCCAGTCCACGGGCGAGTTCGACACTGATCTCGATGGCCTCAGGCGACATCCGGTCACCGAAGATTGCGGCGCCACCGGTGTGGATGGCCTCGTTGACCCGCGCCTCGAGCGGCAGCACAGCTGCATGCAGCGCTGGATCGGTCCGGGCCGCGATCCACAACTCGAGGGCGGCGTAGAAAAGCGGACCCGAGAAGGCGTCGAGAAATACCTCGACCCCGGGAACCTCGCCACTCGCATGAGCTCCGAGCAGTTCATCCAGCCGCTGTTCCACCAGGTGCTCGACCGCCGCGACGACCAACGATTCCTTGGTCGGGAAATGGTGCAACTGGGCGCCGCGGGACACCCCCGCGCGTCGAGAGATCTCCTGGGTGCTGGTCCCGGAGTAGCCGTTGTCGATCAGGCACGAAATTGCTGCGTCGAGCAGTCGCGCCCGCATCTGCGCAGTGCGCTCGGCCTGGGTTCGACTCGGCGACGGAGCATGGCCGGTCTCCTCCGTCACCCGTGTGTTGGTCGCCACATCGGTGAGGTTAGCGAAGAATTAAGAAACAGTCCAGTCTGTTTGTAAGTTGGCCACACAACTGAAGAAACCCACCTCCGGGCCCGGGCCTTGCATTACCGGGCGGAGGTGGGCTTGGTCCAGAAGAACTACCGCGCCAGGACACCCTTGGCGACGTGAGTGATCTGCACTTCGTTGCTGCCTGCGTAGATCATCAGCGACTTCGCGTCGCGGGCCAGTTGCTCGACCCGATACTCGGCCATGTAGCCGTTGCCCCCGAACAACTGGACGGCTTCCATCGCGACCTCGGTTGCCGTGCGTGATGAGTAGAGCTTCATCGCCGACGCCTCGGCGAGGTCGACCGGCTTGCCCGCCTGCGACCGTTCGAGGGCATGAAAGACCATGTTCTGCACATTGATCCGGGCGACCTCCATCTCGGCCAGCTTGAGCTGGATGAGCTGCAGATCGGCGATGGGTTTGCCCCACAGGGTGCGCTGCTTGGCGTATTCGACGCAGAGACGCTGGCACTCGTTGATGATGCCCAGCGACAGCGAGGCGATACCGACCCGCTCGAGCACGAATCCGGCCTTGGCGCCCTCACCGCCGCCTTTGGCACCGACCTCCTCTGTCTCGCCGAGGAGCCGGTCCTTGTCGAGCTTCACGTTGTCGAAGAAAAGTTCGCCCGTGGGCGACGACATGATGCCCATCTTCTTGAACGGCTTGCCCTGAGTGAAGCCCTCCATGCCCTTGTCGAGGACAAAGGTCAAGACCTTGCGCTGGCGCCGGTCGACCGACGAGTCGCCGTCATCGAGCTTGGCGAAGACCACCGCGGTGTCCGCGAACGGGCCGTTGGTGATGAATGTCTTCTGGCCGTTGAGGATGTAGTTGTCGCCGTCTCGCCGGACAGTGGTCTTCATGCCACCCAGTGCATCCGATCCCGAATCCGGCTCTGTGATCGCCCAGGCGCCCACCTTGTTCATGGTGACCAGGTCGGGCAGCCACCGCTTCTTCTGGGCGAGCGTGCCCTTGGATCGGATCGTCGACGGGGTGAGTCCGAGACTGACACCCATCGAGGCGACGATGCCCAGGCTCACGCCCGACAGTTCGATGTTGAGGATGGCGCCCATCGAAGTCATCCCCGGGCCGCCTCCCGAACCGGTCTTGGGCTCGGCTTCCCCGCGGGCCACCGCTTCATCCCTGGCGAACTCCTTGTCCAGGGCATCGGAGGCCATCGCATCCACGCCGAAGGTCTTGAGCAGGTTCCGGATGATGTCGTAGGGCGGAAGGACGCCCGTCTCGAGCTCATCGATGTGCGGACGGATCTCCTTGTCGATGAAGCCGCGCACGGCATCGCGCACCATCAGATCTTCTTCGGACCACTCGTACATGCAGATTCCCCTCGGATGTCGACGTTCTGCACCAACACTAGAATCCGAGATCACTTTTCGAGGCGGTTCACCGATTCCCGAACGCCCGGCCGCAGACGCCAGCGGCCACCGCGACGACGTAAGCGGATCACATCTGCAGGCCGGACCTCGATGCCGAAGAAGTCCGCTCCGATCGCGGCCGCGACAACACCCTGGGCGGTACCCCCGGCGACCACCACTGCGACATCGTCGCTGCCTCGGTCCTGCAGCCAACAGCCAAGGCGCCCAACAAAATCGACAACACTCTCCCCACCATGCGGCGCCGCTGTCGGGTCGGCGAACCACTGGCCGAGTTCGACGGGATCTACCTGATCGGGCCGCAGGCCGGCCCATCGGCCCAGGTCGATGGCCCGCAGTGCCGGTTCCACGTCTGCGTCCCGCGCGCCCATCAACCTGGCCGTGTTGCGCGCAGAAACGTCCGGAGCAACAAAGACTTTCGCATTCGAATGCAGTTGCAGACCCGTGGCATCGGCTTGTCCGCGGGTGTCCAGCGGCTCGTCGTGCGACCCGAAAGCCAACGTTGCATTCGGGCCCGTTCGTGCAGCCACGACCACTGTGAGATCCAGTGGGGGTCGGCCCGTCATGTCGGGCGGGCTCCGCCTTCCGCCCCGTTGCGAGCACCTGCACCGGTCGTGCGGGCCGTATGTTTGCCGATCCAGTTGAGCGCCAGCGCGAATCCGAGGCCGAGTACTGCCCACAAGATCACCTGATTGATCACCGAGTAGTACCGGAAGTCGCCGAGCAGATCGGCCGGGAACCCCGGGAACGCCATCGACTGGCCGTCCATGAGCGGGCCCGGCACCTCGTCGAAACTCGGCAACAGAAGCACGGCGACCGCGATCGCGGCCAGATATGCAACGCCCGCCACCACTGCCGCATACAGGCCACCGATCTTCGGTGCCAGCCAGAACGCCAAGACCGCTGCGGCGATCATGAATCCCACCGACAGCAGCAGGATCGTCAGGTACGCGCCACTGCGCGACCCGATCGTGTCGTCACCACCCACAGCGGGCGGATTCGCGGGATACGCGCTGAAGGGAACGAGATACACCGCGACGAATCCGCAGACTGCGAGCAGGGCTGCCACCGTCCGCGGGTCGGTTGTCGGGTACCGCCGACCGACGTAGGCCCACACAACCGTGAAGGCAACGGCGAAGAACGCCCCGATGATCAGGCCGAACACCACCGACCCCACGCCGGCGCCGAAGTTCTGCTGCACCGTCCGGGAGAACAACTCGTGGTCGTGCGCGTGAGATCCGCCGGTCAGTTCGAGTTCGGCGTGCGACCGGCCTTCCTCATACCCGACGGCACGGTCGACGAGGGGCTCGATGTAGATCCGGGCGAAGACGAACGCGACGATTCCGGCGACCAGACCTGAGAGCAGTCCGGCGCCGATGAACTTCTTTTCCACGTGTTCGCCTGCTCAGTGGCAGGGGAAGCCGAGGAAATGGCGCGCGTCGTGGATGTACTCGTGGACGTGGGTGTCGCTGCCGAACACCGACACCGCGCCCTGGTCGAAGCCGAGGAAGTAGTAGGCGAGGGACGCGACCATGGTGGTGGCGGTCAGCCAGAGTGCGGCATTCACGACCGACACGTCCGGGACCGCGACGGCCAACGTGGGGGCACTCGAAACCGGTTGCGGGACCGAAGAACTCGACATTGATATCTCCTCTCGCGGGATGCGCGCCCCGCGTCGACCTGGTGGGTGTCGTGCCCCGGTCCCCTGACTTGCGGCTCCACCCGGTGGGTTGAGATCAGCTCACAGTGGCGCGACCGCTCCGGATTTGCACCGGATTTCCCGTTCACACGACGTGCGCTGACTCTATTCCGCGGCGTTTTGCCCGGTCAACACCGACATGCCGAATGATCTGGTGCCGACGATCCCGGTCACTGGTTCTCCCGCTCTGTCAGACCCGTCATGGATCATGGAGCAATGGCCGCCCGCAAGTCCCCCACCTCGACATCCGGCGTGCCCAGCGCCCAGCAGGTGCTGGAGCGCTTCACAGCGCCGACCCGTACGTGGTTCGACGCGGCCTTCCCGGCACCCACATCAGCACAGCTCGGGGCATGGAACTCCATCGCGGACGGCCAGAACACCCTGGTCGTCGCCCCCACCGGGTCGGGCAAGACGCTGTCGGCATTCCTGTGGGCACTCGATCGGCTCGGCGCTGACCCGCTTCCCGACGGCGCCAAGACCGCCGGCACGCGCGTTCTCTACGTGTCACCGCTGAAGGCTCTTGCCGTCGATGTCGAGCGCAACCTGCGCGCACCCCTGATCGGGATCACCCGGGCCGCGCAGGACCTGAACCTGCCCGTCCCCCAGATCACGGTCGGCGTCCGATCGGGCGACACCCCGGCCGCACAGCGCCGGCAATTGCTCCGCACCCCACCCGACATCCTGATCACCACCCCCGAATCCCTCTTCTTGATGCTCACGTCGTCCGCGCGCGACACGCTCACCTCGGTGCAGACGGTCATCGTCGACGAGGTGCACGCCGTGGCCGGCACCAAGCGGGGAACACACCTGGCGTTGTCGCTCGAACGTCTCGACGCCTTGCTCGAGAACCCGGCACAGCGCATCGGGTTGTCGGCAACCGTCCGGCCACCCGAACGTGTCGCAGGATTCCTCTCCGGCAGCCGGCCCTACACGATCGTGCAGCCGCCGGCGTCCAAGACGTTCGACCTCTCGGTCGACGTCCCCGTCGCGGACATGACCAACATCCCGGTGATCGCCGGCAGCGAAGAGATCGACGACGAGGCCTCCGCTCCGGCGGCCGGATCGCTCTGGCCATTTGTGGAGAGTTCGATCGTCGACCTCATCGAGAAGAACCGGTCCACCATCGTCTTCACCAACTCCCGTCGCCTGGCCGAGCAGCTCACGGCCCGCCTCAACGAGGTCCATGCCACCCGGCTCGGGCAGGCACCGGAGCCCGTATCCAATCCGCGGGTGCCCGGCGGTGCGCCGGCTCAGGTGATGGGCAGTGGCGCCAGCAAAGGTGCCGAGCCCCTGCTCGCGCGCGCCCATCACGGATCGGTGAGCAAAGAGGTACGCGGACAGATCGAGGACGACCTCAAGTCCGGCCGGCTGCGGTGTGTGGTGGCCACGAGCAGTCTCGAACTCGGCATCGACATGGGCGCTGTCGATCTGGTCATCCAGGTGGAGGCCCCACCGTCGGTGGCCAGCGGGTTGCAACGCATCGGTCGTGCCGGGCACCAGGTGGGCGAGATCAGTCAGGGTGTGCTGTTCCCCAAGCACCGCACCGATCTGCTGCGGTGTGCTGTGGCGGTCGAGCGGATGACCGACGGACTCATCGAAGAACTGGTCGTTCCGGCCAATCCGCTCGACGTACTGGCACAACAGACCGTCGCGGTGTGCGCAACGGGCAGCATCGACGTCGACGAGTGGTACCAAATCGTCCGGCGCAGTGCGCCTTACGCCACCCTTCCCCGTCCGGTCTACGACGCCACCCTGGATCTGCTGTCAGGCCGTTACCCGTCCGACGAATTCGCCGAACTGCGACCGCGAGTGGTCTGGGACCGCGCCAAGGGCACGATCACCGGACGTCCCGGCGCTCAGCGTCTGGCGGTCACCTCTGGCGGCGCGATCCCGGACCGCGGGCTGTTCGCCGTCTACATGGTGGGCGAAAAGCAAACGCGGGTGGGCGAACTGGACGAGGAGATGGTCTACGAGTCCCGGGTGGGTGACGTCTTCGCCCTGGGCGCGACCAGCTGGCGGATCGAGGAGATCACGCACGACCGGGTGCTGGTCACCCCGGCGTACGGCCAGGCGGGCCGGCTGCCGTTCTGGCACGGTGACAGCATCGGCCGACCCGCCGAACTCGGAGCCGCCATCGGTAAGTTCGTCGGCGAGCTAAGCAGCACGGACAAGATGGCCGACCACGCCGAACGCCTCGGCCTCAATGCGTTTGCCCGAGACAACCTGGCGCAGCTGATCTCTGAACAGCAGGCGGCCACCGGCCACCTGCCCACCGACCGCACGTTGTTGGTCGAACGCTTCCGCGACGAGCTCGGCGACTGGCGGGTGATCCTGCACTCCCCTTATGGCCTGAGGGTTCACGCGCCGTGGGCCAGTGCGGTCACCGCACGTCTGCAGCAGGACTACGGCATCGACGGGGCGGTCTCGGCCGCCGACGACGGCATCATCGTCAGGCTGCCCGACACCGACGACCAGCCTCCCGGTGCGTCGTTGTTCAGCTTCGAGCCCGACGAGATCGAGCAGATCGTCACCGAGCAGCTGGGCGGCTCGGCCATGTTCGCGTCCCGGTTCCGCGAATGCGCTGCCCGGGCGCTGCTACTGCCACGGCGCAACCCCGGCAAGCGTGCGCCGCTGTGGCAGCAGCGTCAGCGCAGTGCTCAATTGCTGGATGTGGCAAGAAAATACCCGCAGTTCCCCATCATCCTCGAGGCGTTCCGCGAATGTCTGCAGGACGTGTACGACCTGCCGGCCCTTGTCGACATGCTCACCCGCATCCAGAATCGGCGCCTGCGGGTCATCGAGGTCGAGACCGAGACGCCGTCTCCGATGGCCTCCTCGTTGCTGTTCGGCTACGTGGGTGCGTTCATGTACGCCGACGACGCGCCGCTCGCCGAGCGTCGCGCCGCCACCCTGTCCCTCGACACCGCGCTGCTGGCGCAGCTGCTCGGGCGCGTCGACCTGCGAGAGTTGCTCGACCAGAACGTCATCGCCGACACCGAGGCCAAGCTCCAACGCCTCCACCCGGACCGGCAGGCGAAAGACGCCGAAGGCATTGCCGACCTCTTACGCTGGCTCGGTCCACTCACCGCAGACGCTGTGGCCCTTCGCTACTCCGGCGACGATTCACGCGAGCTGCTCATCGAGCTGGTCGGCGCCGGCCGGGCCATCGAGGTCTCCCGCGGCGGAGACATCGTGTGGTTCGCAGCTGCCGAAGATGCCAGCCGGTTGCGGGACGGGCTCGGGATCCCGCCACCGCAGGGCCTTCCGATGGCGTTCCTCGACCCGGTCGACGATCCGCTCGGCGACCTCGTCGGCCGGTTCGCGCGCACCCATGGCCCGTTCGGCGCAGCCGATGTCGCGGAGGCGCTGGGACTGGGCGTCGCTGTTGTCCGCGACACCCTGATGCGGCTTGCCGGCCAACGACGAGTGGTCGAAGGCGACTTCCGGCCCGAACCTGCCGGCACCCTGCGCAGCGGCGAGCAATGGTGCAACACCGAGGTCCTGTCCGGTTTGCGCCGGGCCTCGCTCGCGGCGAGCCGGGCGGAGATAGCTCCCGTCAGTCACCAGACCTACGCGCGATTCGTCACCGGCTGGCAGCACGTCACCGACCGCACGCGTCTGCGTGGCATCGACGGGGTGTCTGCGGTGATCGACCAGTTGGCCGGGGTTCCCATCCCCGCCTCGGCGTGGGAGTCACTGATCCTGCCCGCCCGGGTATCCGACTACCGGCCCGACATGCTCGACGAGCTCACGGCAGGCGGCGAGGTTCTGTGGGCCGGGCACGGTCGGTTGTCCGGATCCGACGGCTGGATCAGTCTGCACCCCGCCGATCTCGCCGAGGACAGCCTGCCCGCACCCACCGAGATCGACACGGGCGATCTGCATCAGCGAGTGCTGGACCAACTTGCTCCGGGCGGCGCCTTCTTCTTCCGGCAGTTGAGCGATTCGCTGTCCGTCGACGGTGTGGCGCCGCTGGGCTCGGACCTCGAGATGGCCTTGTGGGACCTGGCCTGGGCGGGTCGCATCAGCAACGACACGTTTTCACCGGTGCGCGCCCTCCTCGGACCGGGCCGCAAACCCGGGGCCGTCCGGGGCATACCGGCCCACCGCGGGCGGCGCAGATTCGCGCGCACTCCCCGTACTGCGCCGATGTCGATGACGGGGCGATGGTTTGTCCTGCCCCCGCCGCTGGGCGACCCCACGTTGGCCATCGCCGCGCAGTGCTCGACGCTGCTGGACCGCTATGGCGTCGTCACCAAGGGAGCGGTGATGACCGAGGGCGTCGAAGGGGGCTTCTCTCGCGTCTACAAGGCCCTCACCGGATTCGAAGACAGCGGCAAGGTGCGACGCGGGTACTACATCGACGGACTCGGCGGTGCGCAGTTCGCCGCCACCACCACCATCGACCGACTACGCGACGAGGTGGAGACCATCGGTCAGTCCGCCATCGCCCTCGCCGCCACCGACCCGGCCAATCCGTACGGTTCCGCACTGGGCTGGCCGCCTCAGAAAGAAGGCCATCGCCCCGGCCGCAAACCGGGTGCGCTGGTGGTGCTGGTAGACGGCGACCTGGTGCTGTTCGTCGAACGCGGCGGAAAAACAGTGCTCACGTTCAGCGAGGACGCCGACACCCTCGCCGCAGCCACCTCCGCGCTGGCACGCGTGGTCATCCGAGGTCAGGTCGATCGGCTGTATGTGGAGAAGGTCAACGGAGAACCTGTGCTGACCGGTGACCTCGCCGAGCATCTCCGGGAAAGCGGCTTCTCGGCCACGCCTCGTGGCCTGCGTCTGCGCCGCACCGGATGACAACTCGCATACGGAAGTGGCCGGTGATGCACGTGCTGCCGGGTCGGGCGTCTTAGGCTGTACCCGGGCCGGGACGCACCACTGAAGGATGACCATGACGCAACAGGCAACGACAACTGCAGCGGCAACGCTCAGTTCGGAGCTGCCCGCCTGGCAGCAGGCTCGCCGCCTGCGGATCATCAAGGCTGCCAATGCCGCCCTCAAAGAGCAGGAGTACGAGCAGATCCAGATCCGCGACGTGGCCAATGGAGCCGGCGTCGCGTTGGGCACGCTGTACCGGTACTTCTCGTCCAAGGAGCATCTCTACGCCGCGGTACTGCTCGATTGGGCGGCACCCGCCTATGCGAGGTCGGGCGAAGAATTGTCCGAGCACCAGATCCGCGCGAAGATGAATGCCGTCATCTCCTCGTTCGAGCGACGACCGCATTTCTTCAAGGTGCACGTCATCTTGCAGTCCAGTGCCGACCCCAACGCCAAGGCCTTGCTCGCGCAATTCTTCGAGGTCTGCCAGCACACGTTGGCCGACGACTTCGCGCGCCTGGGGCCCGAGGCAGCCAAGGATGCGGCGATCATGCTGTG
Source organism: Williamsia sp. DF01-3 (assembly GCF_023051145.1). Classification (NCBI taxonomy): domain Bacteria; kingdom Bacillati; phylum Actinomycetota; class Actinomycetes; order Mycobacteriales; family Nocardiaceae; genus Williamsia; species Williamsia sp. DF01-3. Next base: position 2,431,034 of record NZ_JALKFS010000005.1, on the reverse strand, counting down.
GTCGATCATCAACACCGTGCTCACCGGGACGGTGTACAACGAGGGATCCATGGACGACGTCTATCGCCTGTGCAACCGCTTCATCGACTTTCTGTTCGGCGCACCCATCGACCCCTCCCTTGAAAACTAGATTCGTGTTCTAGTACGTTGGCCGGAAGACTTCCACCTTCCGATCTGACGCGCAGGAGTATCCATGGGTTTTCGGGGCGATGCCGCAGTGGTCGGTTTCCAAGAGCTTGCGCCGCAGAAGGTCTCGACTCGTACACCGCGCTTCACCTTGGAGCAGTGGGCAACGCTGGGAGCGGCCGCGATCGCTGATGCAGGCCTCACCGGTGTCGAGATCGACGGGATCGTCACCTCCACCCTGCTCGAGTCCGAAATGTTCGTACCGTCCACCATTGCCGAATACCTCGGTGCGCGAATCAATTTCGCGGAGACCGTCGACCTCGGCGGCGCGTCGGCCGCCGCCATGGTCTGGCGTGCTGCCGCCGCCGTGGAACTGGGTATCTGCCAGGCTGTTCTGTGCGTGATCCCCGCTGACTACGGAGTGCCGTACAACGAGAAGAAACCGCTGCCCGACAGTCTGACCGACATCCTGCTCTACGGCTCGTCGTCGAACCGGTTCGGTTCACCGCAAGCAGAGTTCGACATCCCGTTCGGCAATCTGGGTCAGAACGGCCCGTACGGCCAGATCGCGCAGCTGTATCGATCGGTGTACGGCTACGACGAGCGGGCGATGGCCAAGATCGTGGTGGATCAGCGTGTTAACGCCAACAACACCCCCGATGCGGTGTTCCACGACAAGCCGCTGACCATCGAGGATGTTCTGGCGAGCCCGATGATCGCGGACCCGTTGCGGCGGCTCGAGATCGTGATGCCCTGTTCGGGCGGCGCCGCGGTTCTGGTGACGTCGGCCGACCTGGCCCGTCGGAGCAAGAACCGCCCGGTGTGGATCAAAGGTTTCGGCGAACACGTCGCGTACAAGACACCGACGTATGCCGAGGACCTCCTGGAGAGTCCGATCGCTCGTGCCGCCGAAACAGCGTTCGACATGAGCAGGCTCGATCGCTCCGACATGGACATGGTGTCGATCTACGACTGCTACACGATCACCGTGTTGATGAGCCTGGAAGACGCGGGATTCTGCGACAGGGGCAAGGGCATGGAGTTCGTGAACTCGCACGACCTGACGTTCCGAGGTGACTTCCCGCTCAACACCGCGGGAGGACAACTGGGTTTCGGTCAGGCCGGCCTCGCGGGCGGCATGCACCACGTCTGCGACGCGACGCGCCAGATCATGGGCCGTGCGGGTGCGGCCCAGGTGCCCGACTGCAACCGGGCTTTCGTCTCCGGCAACGGCGGCGTGATGGGCGAACAGACCACACTCGTACTGCAGGGCGACTAGGAAGCGATGACCTCATGACGTTCGCCAAGCCGATGCCGGTGAAAACCCCTGTGAGTGCCCCTTTTTGGGACGCACTCTCCGAGCACAAGATCCGGATCCAGTACTCGCCCTCGTTGGGTCGCCACGTGTTCTATCCCCGGATCTTGGCGCCGGGGACGTTGGCCGATGATCTCGAGTGGAGAGAGATTTCCGGGCTGGGAAAGCTGTACACGTTCACCATCGCGCGTAAACCGGTTTCTCCGCACTTCGCCGACTCCGTGCCGCAGCTGCTCGCCGTGGTGCAGTGGGACGAGGGACCGCGGGTATCCACCGAGTTGGTCAACGTCGACCCCTCAGAGATCCACATCGGCATGCGGGTCAAGCCGGTGTTCTTCGACTACCCCGATGACGACGTCACCTTGTTGCGGTACGAGCCAGCCGATTGACGTCGTGCCGGCGGGCGGTCAGTCCGGAACCGGCACGGGTTCTAACAGTTCGGCGCGCGACTCCGGCGCGGCCGCACGCAGGGCATCAGCGGATTCGTCATCGGGTTGCCGCTGCGATGCCACCTCCGCCTCGACACGCGCGAGATAGGTCTGCACCTCGAAGTCGGTACGGTCGCTGTCCCAATCAAGCAGCGGCGCAACAAGATCGGCCACTTCTCGTGCGCTCTTCACACCGCGATCCGGGTACTCGATCGCAATCCGTGTCCGCCGGGCCAGCACGTCTTCGAGGTGCAGTGCGGCTTCGCTGACCACCGCGTAGACCACTTCGACACGCAGATACTGGGGCGCCGCGGCCAAGGGTTCGAGAAGGCTCGAGTCCTTCTTGGCGTAGGCCAACACCTCATCGATCATCGAGCCGTAGCGGTTCAGCAAGCGACGGATGCGGTAGGGATGCAACCCGAATCGCTGCCCGAGCTGATCGCACTGGTTGATCAGGGCGTGGTACCCCTCGGCCCCGACCAGGGGAACCTTGTCGGTGACCGACGGAGCCACCCGCACCGGGATGAAGTCGGTGATCGCGTCCACCGCGTCGGCGGCCATCACCCGGTAAGTGGTGTATTTCCCACCGGCGATGGCGACGAGACCGGGCGCGACCTCGGCCACGGCATGTTCGCGGGACAGCTTCGACGTCTCGTCGCTCTCGCCCGCCAGCAGCGGCCGCAGGCCCGCGTAGACGCCTTCGATGTCGTCGTGGGTCAACGGCGTGACCAGCACCTCGTTCACCTTCTGCAGGATGTAGTCGATGTCCGCCCGGGTTGCCGCGGGGTGAGCGAGGTCGAGATTCCAGTCGGTGTCGGTGGTCCCGATGATCCAGTGCGTCTCCCAGGGGATGACAAACAGCACCGACGTGGCGGTGCGCAGGATGATGGCCGATTCGCTGACGATGCGGTCCCGTGGGACGACGATGTGGACGCCCTTGGACGCGCGGACCCGAAACCTCCCGCGCTGCTTCGACAGAGCCTGGATCTCGTCGGTCCAGACACCGGAGGCGTTGATGACGCAGTGACTGCGGATATCGGCGGTCTCGCCGGTCTCGGTGTCTCGCACGCGGACTCCGCTCACCCGGTCGGCCTCCCGCAGGAAACCCGTGACCTGGGTGGAGGTTCGGATGACGGCGCCGTAGTGCGATGCGGTGCGGGCCACCGTCAGGGTATGACGTGCGTCGTCGACCACGGTGTCGTAGTACGTGATCCCACCGGTGAGCGAGTTGCGTTTGAGCGCAGGGGCAATCCGCAGTGCGCCCGACCGTGACACATGACGTTGTCCTGGAACGGATTTGGCTCCACCGAGTGAGTCGTACAGGAACAGGCCGGCGGCCACGTACGGCCGTTCCCAAACCCGGTGGCTCAGTGGATACAGAAACGGTAGGGGCTTCACCAGGTGCGGCGCCAGCGTGCTCAGCGACAGCTCACGCTCATGGAGCGCTTCGCGAACCAGACCGAACTCGAGTTGCTCGAGGTACCGCAAACCACCGTGGAACATCTTCGATGAGCGGCTCGATGTTCCCGATGCGATGTCGCGGGCTTCGACGAGCGCCACGCGCAGACCGCGGGTTGCGGCGTCGAGCGCAGTGCCCACACCGACGATGCCGCCGCCGACCACCACCACGTCGAACAGCTCTGTGGACAGCCGTTGCCAGGAGTTCTCCCGGTATCGAGGGCCCAGGTCGGACGGTCGATCGGGGTCGAATGCCGCTGCGCTCATCGCTATCTCCTTTGGTCACGGGTCGATCACCTGCCGCCGCGAACTCCGAAGCGGGCGAACCGGCCGGACTACCGCCGACAACGCTACCCGCTGGTAACCGGTCCGCCACCGCAAGTGGACCGGCCGTGTCCAAGTAGACAATCTGCAGAGATGGTCATGCGAAACTCGTTCCTGTGAGCAACAGCACCGGTTACATCGCTTCCATCGATCAGGGCACCACGTCCACCCGCTGCATGATCTTCGACCACGCCGGCCGAGTGGTCAGTTCTGAGCAGATCGAGCATCGGCAGATATTCCCGAAGTCCGGTTGGGTGGAACATGACGGTGCGGAGATCTGGCGCAACGCCCGGAGGGTGACTGCGGCCGCGATGGCCGCTGAAGATCTGTCCACCGCAGACATCCACGCCGTGGGCATCACCAATCAACGTGAGACCACGCTGCTGTGGGATCGCGCGACCGGTGAGCCGATCTATAACGCCATCGTGTGGCAGGACACCAGAACTGCGGCACTCTGCGAGGAACTCGGCGGCGAACACGGTGCTGCGCGGTATCAGGATCGCACCGGCCTCCCCCTGTCCACCTACTTCGCCGGGCCGAAGATCCGCTGGATTCTCGACAACGTCGACGACGCGCGTGCACGTGCCGAGGCCGGTGAATTGTGTTTCGGCACAATGGATACCTGGCTGGTCTGGAACATGACCGGAGGGCCCGACGGAGGTCGACACCTGACCGATGTGACCAATGCGTCGCGGACCATGCTGATGGACATCGAAACCCTTCAGTGGGATGAGGAGATCTGCGCGGAGATGCAGATCCCGATGAGTCTTTTGCCGGAGATCTGCAGTTCGTCGCAGGTGTACGGACGGGTACGCGAGCGTGGGGCCCTCGCCGACGTGCCGATCGCGGGCATCTTGGGTGATCAGCAGGCGGCGACGTTCGGTCAGGCGTGCCTGGAGCCCGGCGAAGCGAAGAACACCTACGGCACAGGCAATTTCCTCCTCCTCAACACCGGCGAGGAGGTTGTCCGCAGCAGCCACGGATTGCTCACCACTGTGTGCTACAAGATCGGCGACAAGCGACCCGTGTACGCCCTGGAGGGCTCGATAGCCGTGACGGGTTCGCTGGTGCAGTGGCTGCGGGACAATCTCGGATTGATCAGCGCCGCAAGTGAAATCGAGACGGTGGCGCAGACCGTGGATGACAACGGCGGCGCCTACTTCGTGCCCGCCTTCTCCGGCTTGTTCGCGCCGCGTTGGCGGCCCGATGCCCGGGGGTGATCGTGGGTTTGACCAGGTTCGTGAACAAGGGCCACATCGCGCGGGCGGCTTTGGAGGCCACGGCGTTTCAGACCCGTGAGGTGATCGAGGCGATGCAGGCCGATTCCGGTGTCGAGTTGTCGACCCTGAAGGTGGACGGAGGCATGGTGGTCAACGAGCTGCTCATGCAGTTCCAGTCGGACATCCTCGGTGTTCCCGTGGTACGTCCGGTTGTCAGCGAGACCACGGCTCTCGGTGCGGCGTACGCGGCCGGGCTGGCTGTGGGCTACTGGGGCACCGAGCAGGACATTCGCGACAATTGGATGCAGGACAAGTCCTGGGAACCGTCCATGGCAGCAGAGGACCGGGATCAGCGGTTCGCCGAGTGGAACAAGGCAGTCGAGCGTAGCTACGACCTGGCCTGACCTCAGGTCCGGTCAGGGGTGTCGGGGGTGTCGGGGCCGTCGGGGTCGTTCGCGTTGCGGCTGCCGGCTCCCGGATTCGTACCTGTTCCCGGCACCGCGGCCGAGCCGGACTCGCCCGGCCTGGCCCAGTCACCCAGGACGGGTGGTCCGACCAGCGGAAGGCGCCCGATGATCTCCTCGGCGTTCTCGCGGGTGTGCAGGTAGGAAGGTGCCCGGTGTTCGCCTTCTTTGTCTCTGCCCGCGCCGCGTCCGGCTGCGCCCGGCGGGATCATCGGCGACCCACCACGAGTCGACGTGGTCGGACCGGACCCCGGCATGGGCCCGCCGCCGGCTGTTGGCGTCGCGAGGGGTGTAACCGGGCGTGCGGCAAGCGATTTCGGGTCGGCACCTGCGCTGACTCCGCCACCCGCTCCGAGTCCTCCACCGCCGCGTGCTCCGGTCCCGGCCCCTCCACCTGTTCCTGCGCCCGCAATCCCCGGACGGGTTCGAGCAGAGGTCGTCGCAGCGCCGGTCGTGCCGGCCCCGTGTGCTTGTCCGGCGACCGGTGACCCGAAAGCCCCGTTGAGCGGGCCTGGTGTTGATCCGCCGGCTTGTGCTGGCTCGGTTTGGCCCACGTCACCGAGTGAGAGCGGTTTGTCTTCTACCGGGTCACCGTGGAAGGTCTCTTGTCCACCGGTGGGGCCACCGGGCCCAGCGGGACCTGGTGCGCCCGCCATGTTGTTGCCGCCACCGACGCCTCCGAGTAGCCCTGAGTTGTCGCCGCTGCCCGAACCGCTGCCGTTGAGACCGGCTGGATGGGTGTCGATCGGTTGGAAGTCGGCCCCCAGCTGCGGCAGGGGTACCCCGGTGTATTCGGGTAGCGAGCCGTTGGCGCCGATGACCGGGTTGCTGTACATATCGGTCATCGTCGTTGCCAGTTCAAATTGTTGCAGTACCTGCCGGGCGACACTCGCAGCGTTGCCGCTGTACTGGGCATCGAGGTCTGCGACGCTGCCCTGAGTCTGCGACAGGATTTTTGAGATGGCCGAGATCTGGTCCGCTATCTGCATTCCCACCGATGCGGAGTCGTCCATATGGCGAATCGCATCCATCGTCGCGTGCCGCGAGCCGGTGACCGACTCACCGTGGAACTCCCCTTCCGGGTACAGCCGTCCCAGCGTGGCGTAGTAGGTGTCCGACGCTGCCCTGATCCTCGCCGCGATCAACCTGATCGCTTCAGCGTCTGCTTCCGCCGAACTCGGCGCCATGCTGGCGCACACCGACCGTATCTCGTCGATCGCGTGCCCGAACCAGTCCGTCTGCCCAATTGGCTTAGGCGCCATGAACTCCCCCGATTCACCTAGTCAGTGCTATATGCCTAGTCAGTGCCGTTTGCCTAGTAGTGCCGCTTACCCACCAGTGCCCGCCCCCAGGCGCCTCGCTGACTTGAACTCCAAAGTCATGTCCGCACTCATACTCCCTTGCGGGCTTTAGCCAGGGATCTTGTCGATGTATGCGCGCGTGAAGTCTTCGACGAGCTTGCAAGCGTCAATTTTCTGACCTTCATCAGATGTCGACGTGACAACGTTAGTAACTACAGCCGCAGAAAATGACTGGACGTATGTCGAGCAAGCTATGCTCCGTTCGTGATTTGCCTCGAACAACCCAACGGTTCGACCATTTATCACAATGTCTGGCTTCCACACATTTTCAACGGTTCCCGCGCGATACTCGGATAACGACCGAGAATTGGTCACCAGATTACTTAACGAGAACCGGTTGGGCATGAACCAACTACAGCCACGGATGCCTTGGCCGTTCACGATTGCAGCATCTTCGATAACCGTCGGATCAATATGGAATCGTTCAAGCTCTTCATCCGAGAATGAGACACAAGGTTCGTAGGGCGAGCCGTTGTTGTAATCGTTCCACCGATCCGGAAAGGGGTTTTCGAACGGCAGCGGAATGGGCTTTGCAACGCTTTCCGTGGTCACTATTGTCGACTTCGTCGAAGCCACCTTTGATGACAGAACCTCTGAAGCGGCGACTGCGTCCGTAGTTTTGTCGTCTAGGTGTAATGACCAGGGACGTTGTGAACGGTGTGGCACCAGTAAATAGGTGAGGACCTCCGGTATCGGTGTGGTTACCACAACTACAGCGACTACCAAGAGGTCCTCATGTCCCACGCTAATGCCTTGCTCGCTCCGAAGGGCAGATTGAAACTCGCAACAACTATCGTCGTAGACGGTTGGACGATCCGGCGAGCTGCCGAACGGTTTCAGTGCTCGCCCACCACCGCCAAGAAGTGGGCCGATCGGTACCGGGTCGGTGGCGAGAAGGCGATGGTCGACCGCTCCAGCCGCCCGCACCACAGCCCTGGACGTACCCCGAGCAAGACTGAACGGCGAATCATCAACCTGCGCTTCACACGCCGCTGGGGACCGCACCGCATCGCCTACCACCTGCACCTGCCCCGCAGCACCGTCGGCGCGGTCCTACGACGCTTCACGATGCCCTTGTTGCGGAATCTGGACCAGAACACCGGCCTGGCGGTCCGCCGACCGACACCGCGCCGATACGAGCACGACGCCCCGGGCGACCTGATCCACGTCGACATCAAAAAGCTGGGCAAGATTCCCCACGGCGGCGGACACCGCAAACTCGGACGCCAAGAAGGCAAGCGCAACAACAAACGACAGGGCCTGGGCTACGCATTCATCCACCACGCCGTCGACGACCACTCCCGGCTGGCCTACTCAGAGATCCTCGGCGACGAAAAGAAGGAGACCGCCTCAGCGTTTTGGATCCGCGCCAACGCCTACTTCAACCTTCACAACATCACCGTCAAACGAGTACTCACCGACAACGGATCCTGTTACCGCTCAACGCTATTCGCTCAAGCACTCGGCGAGACCATCAAGCACAAACGGACCCGCCCATACCGGCCGCAAACCAACGGTAAGGTTGAACGATTCAACCGAACACTCAACCAAGAATGGGCCTACGCCCACACCTACCTCTCCGACGAAGCCCGCGCCGCGACCTACCAACACTGGGTCCATGAATACAATCACCACAGACCACACACAGGCATCGACGGCAAATCACCCATCGACCGCATCACTGTGCACAACGTCCCCGGGAAGAACATCTAGGCTGCATCCAGCAAGCAGCAACACCAGGGCGATTGACGCTATGGGCCTACGTCGCATTGCGAAAGCGCTGTTCTGCGTCACTGTCACTAACTGCGAGTTCGGTCCCAGCGCCTCGACATTGCACCGCCAGCTGCCTTAAGTAGAGGGTTTCAGAATTAATTGCACCTTTGAAGGAACTAGGCCCTTCGCCATATAGAAGCAACCTCAAGTTCTCGACAATGCCGACGCCCTCACTGCAAGAGCCCGCCCAGTTTGTGGCGAGCACGTCCCTTAATCGGCCACCCTCTTGGTCAAGCACAGTTGCAAATGCGTCAGCGGCTCTTGCCAGCTCATCCCACTGCGCATCGGTGAACTTCACTTCGTCTGTCACAGATCACTCCCCCGTTAGACCCCTCGCTCGGGGTTAGACGTTAACCGGTCCTCGCTGGTTCCGTCCGATCCGTCCGCGGTTAGGTGGCTGCACCGCCGTGTTCGGCTGCTTGTTCCCGTTTTGGCGTAGCCAGGTAGTCGAATCCCTGGCCAACGAACGGCCGCCGCCCATCTTCTCGCGCGACCCGCACGGGTACACACACCAACGACCGGGCGACATCCAGCGCAGCCGCGACCCGTCGTAACCAAAGCTGGTCGCCGCTAGTGCTCTGGTAGGTCGGCCGGGTTCTCGCAGTCACCCGCGTCAGCGACGTCTAGATCTGGGCTTACCATCGACTCGGCCAGGTTGTGTTGCTGTATCTGCATGCGTTGTTCGCGTTCGTCGAGAGTTGCTTGGCGTTCGGCGATGATTCGCTGCCATGCCTCTTCGATGGTGTGGTCGGTGTGGTGAGCCCTGTTGATGCGTGGTTGTTGGTCGGGGTCGATGTATGTGGGTGGGATCCACGCGACTCGGCCGGCGTCGGGACCGTCGGTGACCATCACCGTCTGCCACTGGTCCTCGCCGGGCCCGATCATTGCGTGATGCGGGATGCACGCCGGGGCCAGTTCGTCGATGTCGGTGTGTCCGCCGTCGACCCAGGCGGTGGTGTGATGAATTTCGGTCCAGGAGATCGGGTTGCGGCAGCCTGGGCTGGTGCAGCCTCGGTCTTTGGCGAACAACGCCATCCGTTGGCCTTGCTGGGCAGTGCGTTTGGCCCGAGCGAAGTAGAGCACGTCCGCGGAGTGGTTGGCGAACACTGCCAACGACCAATCCGAGCGGGCGGCGAGTTCGAGAGCGTCCTTGACCGGTAGGTCAACACCTGAGGCGGTGTGGGCAATCCCGGCGGCCTCATCAAGCTGTTGTTTGGTCATGGTGATGATGACCTGCATGGGCAGGCCACGGTGGGAGGTGCCGAGCAGTTTGTACTCGAGGATGGTCTTCAAGATCGCTTTGAATGCGTCGTGTTGACGTTGGGCGCGGGAACGGGTGTCGCGGCCGGCCGCGGCCTCGATGATCGCTGGATCCATGGCCGGGTCGTCTGCGGCGCCGGTGGGTGAGTTCGGGTCATCAGGGTTGTTCATCCCGGGTGCTGCCCACACGTCCATCACGGTCCGAAACAGGGCCAACGTTGCCGGGTCGAGGTTGCCGGTAATTTTGGCCATCATGTCCAACCCTTGGGGACCGTCGGATAAACCCCGGTTGCGTTTGCGGTCGGCGTCATCGGTGAGCGATCCGTCCGGATCAACCCGGGCCAACACTTCCCGCCCACACACTTCGAGCTCAGTCGGAGTCGACGTGCGGGCGTTATCGGTCAGCCACGTATCGACCACGTCATACACTTCCGGCGCTGACTTGTGCGGAATGCGGTCGCGGACCTTGAGCATCACATCCATATGCGCCAACCCAATCGCACCCTCGGCCAACGCTTCCGCCGCGGCCGGACATTTCGGGGGCAACGCCTCGCCCTGCATCGACAACAACACACCAGCAGCATCAAGTGCTTTCAATCGCGAGGAGGCATCACCACGAGAGACCCGCAGCTCACTCATCACAAACCGGTGCAACGTGGAATGACCAGCCTTACGGAACAAGCCGCGGTCGTTCACCTCCTGCAACCGCTTGAGGCCTTGAAAGGTCAGTGCCCGAACAACTCTCTCGTTCACCCGCACCAACTCAGCAACCTGCACATCGTCAACATCAGCTGCTGACGCACCAGCAATCCGCTGCAGCACCGCATCAAGATCGCGATACAACCCCACCAACACCGGAACCGACGGTGGATCCACCGTCACCGAATCACTCATCGAAAAGCCCCCCAGCCTGTCGAACGCTTAGGGCAATTCTATCAGCGAAACTCGATTTTGTCGAACATGCGTTCGACTACTGGACCGATCGAATCGACTCATACGCGACCGCCAACCGCCGCACCCCTTCGGCCAGTTGATCAGGAGGGAGTGTGGCGAAACTCAGTCTGAGACAGTCCCTGAAGTCGGCGTCCACAGCAAACGCAGCGCCGGGAACGAACGCCATACCGGCATCTACCGCAGCAGGTAGCAACTCCGTCGTATCGATGCCCGGCAGTCGAACCCAGCAGAACATGCCCCCCTCAGGAGCCGTGAACTGAGCCGCCTCGCCAAACATCCGCTGCAGCGATTCGGTCAAAGCAGTTGCCCGAGAGGAATACTCGGAGCAAACATCAGCGATGTGCCCGGAGAACCACTCTCGGTCGGCCAGCAGATCTGCGACCATCAACTGGCTGAAGGTAGACCCACACAGATCAGCCCCCTGGCGTAGTCGCTCCACCAATGCGACCAGTTCGGGCGGGCCGCTCATCCATCCCACCCGCAGTGCAGGCGCGAGAACTTTGGACGCAGTACCGAGCAGGACCACCCGATCACTATGAGCAGCAATCGGTCTCACCTCTGCGCCCGAGAAGCGAAGTTTGCCGTAGGGATCATCTTCCACCACCACGAACCCGAATTCGTCGGCCAAACGGGCCAGCTCGACGCGATTCTCCTCAGACGCGCTCACACCACCAGGATTGTGGAAGTTACTGACAGTGTGGACCATTCGCGGTCGCTCCCCCTCTTCCAGCCACTCCCTGAGCAAGTCGACATCGATTCCACTCGGTGTGATGGGCAAGGCGCGAACCCGCGCCCGCACCGACTGGAACACCTGGAGAGCTCCCACGTAGACAGGGTCGTCCACGATGATCAGATCACCTGGATTGACCAGCGCGTGCGCCAGCAAGAACAGTGCCTGTTGCGACCCGTGCGTCAGCAACACCCGCCCAGGGTCGTCGGTGCCGGTGTATTCGGCGACAACCTCGCGACACGACGACACACCGGCGCTCACGGTGTACTGCAGAGCGGTCGAGTCGGCGATGATCCGGGCGGCCGATTCCGCGATCCGTTGCGCGGGAATGAGTTCCGTTGCCGGAAGCCCGCCTGCCATGCTCAGCACGTTCGGCTGTTCGGTGAGCTTGAGCAGGTCACGGATGGCCGACCCACGCACGTTGGCGAGTGCGTGCGACGCTTCGTACCGGGGACTGAGGACAACCATTCGATTCACTCCAACACATTCTGAAGACTACGAGGACAGAAGGTGATGAGTGTGGTCACCGATCAGGGCACGTCAGGTCAGCGCCCACACCGAACGTTAGCGGGCGTGACCGAAATGTGAAACTGGTTTCTCAACCAGTGAGAACTGGCTAGTCGAGATCGTCGTGACGAACCAACTGGCGCGCCGCCTCGGTGACCGATCCGGACAACGACGGGTACACCGAGAACGTGGCCGCGAGGTCACTGACCATCAGCTTGTTCTGCACCGCAAGCGCAATCGGCAAGATCAACTCCGACGCATTCGGAGCCACCACCACGCCACCGATCACCACACCCGTCGCGGGCGGCAGAAGATCTTCACGAATCCGCGCCGCAACCCGCTCATCTTCGCGCGCGGGTTGGTGGCCAACGGCAGCATCACGGTGCGAGCGGGGTACTCCCCCGAGTCGATCGCCTGCTGGCTCACCCCGACGGTCGCGATCTCCGGGCGTGTGAAGATGGCCGAGGCGACGGTCTTGAGCTTGATGGGCGTGACGCCCTCACCGAGTGCGTGGTACATCGCGATACGGCCCTGCATGGCGGCAACGGACGCCAGCGGCAACAGACCCGTGCAGTCGCCGGCCGCGTAGATCCCAGGCACACCGGTCCGCGATACCCGGTCCACCTGGAGGTAGCCGCCTTTGGCGAGTTCGATTCCGACGGCCTCGAGGCCGAGGTGGTCGGTGTTGGGCACCGAGCCCACCGTCATCAAGCAGTGCGACCCCTCCACCGTCCGGCCGTCGGACAAGATCACCTTGATCCCGTCAGCCGTGCGTTCGACCTTGTCGGCGCGCGCGTGCTTGACCAGCTTCACGCCGCGCTCGGCCAACACGTCCTCGAGCACAAGAGCAGCGTCTTCGTCTTCGCCGGGCAACACCCGGTCGCGGCTGGACACCATCGTGACGGGAACGCCCAGCTCGGTATAGGCGTGGACGAACTCGGCACCGGTGACACCCGAACCGACCACCACGAGGTGCTCCGGGAATTCGTTCAGGTCGTACATCTGGCGCCATGTGAGAATGCGCTCGCCGTCGGGCTGCGCGTCGGGCAGCACCCGCGGCGACGCGCCGGTTGCGATCAACACCACATCCGCGTCCAGGACTTCCTCGGCGCCGTCGGATCCGTCCGGGTTGATCGTTGTCGCGATCACGCGGTGCCGGCCTCGTCCCGACTCCTGCTCTCCGAGCTTCGCGCGCCCTGCGATGATCCGGACGCCCTCGGTCAGCAGCCGCGACCGGATGTCGGACGACTGCGCGAATGCGAGGTCACGCACCCGCTGGTGGATCTGCGGCAGCGACACGAGTGCGCCGTCGTAACGAAGGTTGATGCCCAGGTCGACGGCCCGGCGGACCTCGGTGCGGATGCCGGCGGACGCGATGAAGGTCTTCGACGGAACACAGTCCCAGAGCACGCAGGCACCACCGATGCCGTCGCTGTCGACCACAGTGATGTCGGCCCCGTAGCTGGCAGCGGCAAGCGCCGACTCGTAGCCGGCGGGTCCGCCGCCGATGATCACGATCTTGGTCAATTCAGCTCAACTCCCTGGAGATGTCGGGTGCCCCGAGCGGCGGGCTGCCACGTAACGAATCTAGTCGATCTGCAGTCCTGCTTTCCCGATGGGCGGATGACCATCTAGGCTCCTCCCCGTGCCCATCTACGCCGCATACGGCTCGAACATGCACCCCGAGCAGATGCTGGAGCGTGCTCCCCACTCGCCGATGGCGGGTACCGGATGGCTGACGGGCTGGCGGCTCACCTTCGGCGGCGGCGACATCGGCTGGGAAGGCGCGCTGGCAACAGTCACCGAAGACCGCGACGACCCCGACGCTCGCGTGTTCGTGGTGCTCTACGACGTGACCGAGGACGACGAGTCCAGCCTCGACCGTTGGGAAGGCTCCGAACTCGGCATACATCGCAAGATCCGGGCACGTGTCGACACCGCCGACGGCCCCGTGTTGGCATGGCTGTACGTCCTCGACGCCTTCGAAGGTGGACTGCCCTCGGCCCGCTATCTGGGCGTGATGGCCGAAGCCGCCGAAATTGCGGGCGCGCCAAGCGATTACGTTCACCAGCTGCGACTTCGCGAGTCCCGGAACGTGGGTCCAGGACCCGAGTAGAGACGCCCGGAGCCGGCGACGTCAGCGCATGGTCTGGCCGGCAGCAAGTACCACTCCGGCCAGCGCCCGAACGCCGATGGCCAGGGCCCGCTCGTCGAGATCGAAGTTCGGCTGGTGCAGATCTGTCTGCGGCCCGTGCCCGCTCCAGACCCCTAGTCGGGCCATGGCGCCCGGAACGTTCTCCAGGTACCACGAAAAGTCCTCGCCGCCACCGGATTGAGCGGTCTCGGCCAATGCCTCGGGACCGATGTTCATCACCGATTGCCGCAACATTTCAGTGGACATCGGGTCGTTGACCACCGGGGGAACACCTCGTTTGTAGACCAGGTCGTACCGAACGCTGAGCGGAGCGAGCAGTCCCGAGATGATCTCGCGCACCATCGGCTCCAGCAACGCCCACGTCGCGTGGTCACCGGTGCGAACGGTGCCGCGCAACCGGCCTTCCTGCGGTATCGCGTTCGGCGCGTCGCCGGCATGCGCAGACCCCCACACCATCACCGTGCTGGTTCGTGGGTCGATACGCCGCGACAGCACCCCCGGCAGGCCGGTGATCACGGTTCCCATCGCATAGACGAGGTCAGCGGTCAGGTGTGGGCGCGAGGTGTGCCCGCCCGGCGAATGCAACACCAGCTCGACGTGATCGGCCGCCGACGTGATGGCCCCTGGCCTCAACCCGACCTTGCCCACTTCGAGCTTGGGGTCGCAGTGCAGGGCAAAGAACTGGCTGACGCCCCGGGTGACACCGGCAGCGACCGCATCCACCGCACCGCCGGGCATCACCTCTTCGGCGGCCTGGAACACCAGCCGCACTCCGATCGGCAGATCGTCCATCGAGGCGAGCGCCTTACCGACGCCCAGCAGGATGGCGGTGTGCCCGTCGTGACCACACGCATGGGACACCCCCTCCACCGTGGAGGCGAACGGTTGCCCGGTGCGTTCGGCGATGGGCAGGGCGTCCATGTCCGCGCGGAGCCCCACCAGCGGGCCCGCCGCCCGAGATCGCACACGACGCCGGTTCCCTGAGGCAGGATGCGCGGCGAGAGACCTGCGCTGGTCAACTCGTCGAACACCACTCGAGTGGTCCGCAATTCACCCCGGGACAGTTCGGGGTTGGTGTGGAAATCACGACGCCACGCCACCAGCTGCGCACTGTTCTGCGCCAGCCAGCTGTCCAGCTCTTTGAGGAAACGTTCCGAATCCACTCTCTGCCCACTCATGTCGAATACACACTCATCATCGATTGCCCACGATCTGCGATTTGCTCATCATCTGCGGTCTCTGACCGATCCGTCTCTCATGCGCCTCCAGCAGCTCGTCGCGCCACCGGCCGTCGAGCGCCGCCGTTGCCGCGGTGCGCGTTAGCGCCATTGCCCCATCGACCACTGCCTGGTCTGCCGATGCCGACGCCGCCGCGGCGGCGAACTCCACCTCGTGGGTCCGGGCCCCATCGCTGTCGATACCGATCAGGGGGTGAATCGACGGCAGCATGTGACTGATGTTGCCCATATCCGTACTACCCAGTGGCCGAACACCTTCGACGGAAGGAGGCAGCACCTCACGACCGAGATCGGTGATCGCGTCGCGGTACGCGCCGAGCAGGCGCGGGTCGTGCCTCAGTTCGAGGTAGGTCGGCGACACGGTGGACACCTCATGAGTACAACCGGTGGCGATGGCCCCGGCTGCGAAACAACCTTCGGCGCGCTCACTCAGATCCAGCAGCGACGCCTCGTCTCGAGCACGCAGGTAATACAACAACTCACTGTGTCCGGCAACGATGTTCGGGGCGCTGCCCCCGACACTGATCATGCCGTGCAGCTGCTGTCCCCGACGCAGGTGCTGACGCAGCAACCCCAAGGACACCTGAGCGATCGTGGCCGCATCCGCAGCGTTGCGCCCACGTTCGGGCGCGGCAGAGGCATGCGACTCGACACCCGTGTAGCGGATCGCAAGATCCGCCAATGCCAATGAGCTGCAGGCCACTTCGTCCGCAGTCCCGGGATGGACCATCAAAGCCATTGCCACCGAGTCGAAAACACCGGCCTCGGCCATGGTGATCTTGCCGCCACCGGTCTCCTCGGCAGGAGTACCGAGTACCAGCACGGTGATGCCGAGCTCGTCCGCGATCTCGGCGAGGCCGCGCGCGGCTCCCACCGCAGCGGCCGCGATCACGTTGTGACCGCACGCATGGCCGATTCCGGGCAGCGCGTCGTACTCGGCACACAGCCCGACAACGAGGTCCCCTGAGCCGTAAGTGGCCGTGAAGGCTGTGGGCAGATCGGCCACACCGACGTCGACGATGAAGCCGTGATCGTCGAGCAGATCGGTGATCTTTGACACGCTGCGGTGCTCGGCAAACGCCAATTCGGGCTCGGCGTGGAGTGAATGGGACAACTCGACGAGGTCGCCGGCAACCGCGCGCACCGCACGGTCAGCTCGTTTCTCGATCTCCGCCATCAGGCCATTCTCTCACCCGTGGCCACCGTGGTCCGAACGGAGTTAGCCAATCAACGATGCCGGGGTGGGGCGCTCGAGGTCGGTCAACAGTGGCGCACGAAGTCCCTGCTTGATCACGGCGAGTGTGGGCCCGGCCACGGTGGCACGTCCGGCCGCGACACCCGATGCCTCCGTGAGCAGGTCGTCGATGGCAGCGGTCTGTTCGACGATGCCTGCCTCCGCGGCATCGAGTGCGCCGTACCGACGTCCGGTGGTCATGGCCTCGATGGCCGTCGCATCGGGCAGTCGGGTCCGCAGCAGCGACGCCATCCCCACGGTGAACGGCATCCCGAGAAGCACCTCGGGTAGCGACCAGAACCCCCGTTCGGTGCGCATGATGCGGTGGTCGGCGCACAGTGCCAGCATCGCGCCGGCCCCGAACGCGTGGCCGTTGATGGCTGCGACCGTGGGCTGCGGGAAAGTGAGCACTCGTACGTAGAGAGCGTGCACGCGGTCGAGGTACGCGGGGAGTTTGTCGGCGTTGGCACCGATGTAGTCCACGTCCAATCCGTTCGAGAAGAACTTGCCCGCACCGGTGATGACCAGCGCACCGGGAGTGGCGGCAGCAACCTCGTCGAGCAGGCCGTTGACGGCGTCCAGCCAGTCCATGGTGAACCGGTTCTCGGGATTGGCCTCGCTGGCCTCGGTCTCGCCGGCGCCCAGGTGAAGGGTGTGCACGACGTCGGCGGTGGTCACATACGGCATGCGGTGACCATATCGCCTTAGGGTTGAGCCCATGGCAATCGACGGCGCAGATGTGGACCCCTCGACCGATCCCAGGGCAAGTGCTCAGACCGCGGCTGCTGCCATCGCGCAGCAGAGCGGCCTCGACAACCACGATGTGGCGGTGGTCCTCGGCTCGGGGTGGGCGCCGGCCGCCGACGCGCTCGGCGCGGCAGAGACCAGCATCCCGATGGCGACGCTGCCCGGCTTCACCCCTCCCAGCGCCGAAGGTCATTCGGGCACCGTTCATTCGTTGCACATCGGCGGCAAATCGGTTCTGGTGTTGCTCGGCAGAACACACGCCTACGAGGGCCATCCCCTCGCGAATGTCGTTCATGCCGTCCGGACCGCCGCGGCTGCCGGTGTCCGAACCCTTGTGCTCACCAACGCCGCCGGTGGACTGCGCTCCGACATGACCGTCGGTCAACCGGTTCTGATCAGCGATCACCTCAACCTCACGGGCCGCTCGCCGCTGGTCGGCGCGCAGTTCGTGGATCTGGTCAACGCCTATTCGCCGAGGCTCCGCGGGATCGCGCAATCCGTCGATCCCTCTCTCGCCGAGGGTGTTTACGCGGGGCTTCCCGGGCCGCACTACGAGACACCCGCCGAGATCAACATGCTGCGGGTCATCGGTGCAGATCTTGTCGGGATGTCCACCGTTCACGAGACCATCGCGGCCCGAGCGGAAAAGCTCGAGGTACTCGGCATTTCTCTGGTCACCAACCTCGCAGCAGGGATCACCGGAGAGCCCCTCGACCATGAGGAGGTGCTCGAGGTCGGCCGTGCATCGGCGACACGGATGGGTCACCTCCTGGCCCAGGTGATCGAGAAGATCTGATCGTCAGATGAGCCACCTCGACAAGGTGCAGGCCTGGATCGACGCAGACCCGGACCCGGCCACCAGCCGCGAACTGCAGACCCTCGACTCCGATTCGATTGCCGAGCGCTTCTCGGACACATTGCATTTCGGCACCGCAGGACTGCGCGGCCCGGTTCGCGCGGGACCGATGGGGATGAATGTCGCAGTGGTCACGAAGGCGACGGCAGGCGTCGGGCAATGGCTCATCGACCATGGCCATCGCGGCGCCGCGGTTGTGGTCGGCCGCGATGCCCGGCACGGATCCGAGCAGTTCTTCCACGCGACAACCGAAGTGCTTGCCGCACAGGGTTTTGATGTCGTTGCGCTCCCCGATCCCGGCCCAACGCCCCTGGTCGCCTTCGCCGTTCGCGATCTCGGCGCGGCCGCGGGGATCCAGATCACCGCATCGCACAACCCACCCGCCGACAACGGCTACAAGGTGTACCTCGACGGTGGCGCCCAACTGGTCCCGCCCGCCGACAACGAGATCGAGCAGCTCATCGGCCACACCGGCGCCGCAAGCTCGATCGCCCGTCTCCCGGTGGACCCGGACTCCCGCGCCGACGCGAACACCGAGAGGTACCTGGCCCGCCTCGGGTCGCGCTTCGGCACGCGGCGCAGCGATCTCAAGGTCGCGTTGACCGCCATGCACGGTGTGGGTGGCAAACTCGCGGTCGAAGCCCTGCGTCGGGCCGGTTTCACGAAAGTCGTTGTGGTGCCCGAACAACAACACCCTGACCCCGACTTCCCGACTGCGACTTTCCCCAACCCGGAAGAACCCGGAGCTGCGGATCTCCTGCTGGACCTCGCCGATGACATCGACGCCGACCTGGCCATCGCTCTCGATCCGGACGCTGATCGCTGCGCGGTCGGGGCCCTGGTCGAGGGCTCGTGGCGGATGTTGACCGGCGATGAAACGGGCGCGCTCCTCGGCGCCGACATCCTCGCTTCCCGGAACACCGTGGCCGGAACCGGGAGCAGCCCGCTGGTTGCCAGCACGATCGTCTCCGGCAGCCTGCTGAGCAAGATCGCCGCGGCCGCGGGTGCACGCCATGCGACCACCCTCACAGGCTTCAAATGGCTGGTCCGTGCAGGCGAGGGACTCGTGTACGCCTACGAAGAAGCCATCGGCCACTGTGTGGACCCGGAGGCCGTCCGGGACAAGGACGGCATCAGCGCCGCCGTGGCACTCTGCGTGCTGGCAGACGATCTCGCCCGGTCCAGCCGAACACTCGCCCAGCGCCTTGACGAGCTGTTCGAACTCCACGGCGTCCACAGAACTGGTCAGTACTCGCTGCGGGTCGACGACCTTGATCGGATCGCAGAGATCATGCGGTCGCTGCGTCACGATCCGCCTTCTGAACTCGCGGGGGTTGTTGTTGCGATGGAGGATTTTCTCTTCAGACCGCCATCGCAGTCCACGGACCCATCGCAGTCCACGGACGCAGTGCAGTTCACCGGCACCACCGACACCGGAACGATCCGGGTGATCGCACGGCCGTCGGGTACCGAACCGAAGCTGAAGTTCTATCTCGAGGTGACCGAATCTCCCGGACGGCCGCTCGGCGATGCGCACGCGGCTGCCCAGCGACGATTGGCGCAGCTGACCGACGAGGTGTCGGCATTGACCAACGCCGGCCACCGGTAGGGTGAGCGCGTGAGCGGCAACTTCTACCCGACTCCCCCGCCGAGATCACCGTGGGCTTCTCCTCTGGTCATCGGCGCTGTCGTGGCGGGCGTCTTGGTCCTCGCGCTCGCAGTACTCCTGGGTTTTCTCTTCATCCCCGCGGACAAAAAGTCCTCGGCGTCAGACAACAGCTCCACGACGCCGCCCCCGACCACAACGCAGCAGGTGTCGACGAAAACCGAGACGGTGACCGCCACGACGCCTCCGACCACCACACCACCGACGATCTCGACCCCGCGGGCCACGCCCACGGTGCCGGGCACCGACTGGCAAGGTTTCGTCAGCGGGCCCCGCTGCAACGCGGCCGGCGATCCGGCGGTGATGATCGGCCAGACCGCGCGGTCGAATGTTGTTGTCTGCCAGGTCGGTACCCAGGTCGGCCGCTACTACTACAAGGGCCTCGCGGACGGCCAGAGCACCGAGCTGCAATTCCCCACCCGGTCGGGTGATCAGTTCGTCGCCGTCAACGTCGACACCACGTACGAGATGACACCCGCAGCCCTGACCATCTCGACCAACGGTTCGGTGGTCGCTGCCGAGCCGATGATCTACTACTGGACCAACTGATCTCGTGGTCGATCCCAGCTCTCGTGAGGTGCTTCACGCCGCACACATCGATGTGGTGCGCGGCGGGCGATTCCTCCTGCGCGACATCACCTTCACCGTTCACGCCGGAGAACATTGGGCACTGCTCGGACCCAACGGCGCCGGTAAGTCCACGCTGCTGAACATTCTCGGAGCGTTCGGCCACCCGACCCGTGGCACGGTGGACGTGCTCGGTCGCCGCCTCGGCCGGGTGGACATGCGCGAATTGCGCACACACATCGGGCACGTGGACCCGCGGCACCGATTGGATCTGCCGTTGTCGGCTCACGACGTAGTGCTCACCGGACTCACCAACACACCCGAACTCGACCACAGGCGTACATATACCGCCGACGAGAACAAACATGCCGACGAACTTCTCGACCTGCTGGGGATGTCGGACCGCCGAAAGTCGGTGTGGACGCTGATGAGCCAGGGCGAACGGGGCCGGACGCTCATCGCGCGAGCTCTGATGGCACGCCCATCGCTGCTGTTGCTCGACGAGCCGGCAACCGGGCTCGATCTCGCCGCCCGGGAACAACTGCTCGGGAGCATCGATCAACTGCGCCGCGAAGTCGTCGATCTCGCCAGCGTTCTGGTGACCCATCACCTCGAGGATCTGCCCACCAGCACCAGCCATGCCCTGCTCTTGCGTGACGGCCTGACGGTGGCGTGCGGCGAGGTCGACGAAGCCCTCACCACCGACACCATCAGCACCTGCTTCGACCATCCTGTACAGGTGCGCCGCGACGGCGGACGATGGTCCGCACGCAGTCACCCTTAGGAGAACCGGAGGAACCAACCGTGTCCGCAGCGTTCCCGCCGATCACCGGCCTCCATCACGTGAGTCTCACCGTGAGCGACGTCGACCGGAGTATCACCTGGTACCAGGATGTGTGCGGATTCCGGTTACGGCGACGCCACTCGAGTTACAACCTGAAAAAGGCCCTCCTCGCCCACGAATGCGGGATCCAGGTGGTACTCAACGGCCATGGGACCGACGCCATATCGGGTCGCTTCTCCGAGTTCCGTTGCGGTCTGGACCACCTCGCGCTCGCGGTCCCCGACCTGCGAGCACTCGAACGCTGGCTGGCCCATCTGGACGCCGCGGGCGTCGAGCACAGCGGGATCGCCGTCGGCTCCACCGGCCACCTCATCGCTTTCCGTGACCCCGACGGCATCGCGCTCGAGTTCTACACGGTCTGACCGAGCCGCCCGACCTGCGTCGGGATGCACCGGGTCAAGCTCCCGTCAGCGGGGCCCGAACTGGCGGTCCCCGGCGTCGCCGAGCCCGGGTGTGATGTATGCGGCGGCGTTGAGCCCGTCGTCGACGGCCGCGGTGACCAGGCGCACCGGGTACCCCGATTTCTCCAGCGCCTCAACACCTTCCGGCGCGGCGACGACGCACACCGCAGTGATGTCGGTGGCCTTGCGCTGCACCAGCAGTTCGATCGTGTGCAGCATCGACCCACCGGTGGCAAGCATCGGGTCGAGCACGAAGACAGGTTGGCCGGTCAGATCGTCCGGCAGCGACTCGAGGTACGGAACCGGCTGGTGCGTCTCTTCGTTGCGGGCGATCCCGACGAATCCCACGTTCGCTTCCGGCACCATCGCGTGCGCCTGTTCCACCATCCCGAGGCCGGCACGCAGAACGGGAACCAACAGTGGCGGAGCTGCGAGGCGCACCCCCGTGGTGGTGGTCACGGGCGTCGTGACCGGCACCTCCGCGACCGGCGCTCCGACGAGCGCCTCGTAGATCAGCATCTGGGTGAGGTCGGCAAGCGCGCCACGAAAGGCGGCGTTGTCGGTGCGCTCGTCGCGCAACGTGGTCAGCCTTGCGGCGGCCAATGGATGATCAACAGCTCGGATCTGCATTGACCAACCATACGAGGGAACCGTCACGCCCGGCGATCGCGTCGAATGCCCATGAGTCAGGTCTCCGTTGATCCCGCCGCCCTCCGAACCGCCTCCCTCGGCACCCGCGCCGTCGGCGAGGACATTGCCACACATGCCTTGGCAGGCCGCGCCGACGCAGCACTGCTCGCTCCGGTGTTCGGCATCATCGGAGCCGAGTTCGGGGCCGCGGCCGCGATGGTCACCGACCGGCACTGCCGCGAGATCGAACAGCTCGCGGCGAGGGTCCGGACACTCGGTGATGGCCTGCGCGGCGCGCAGATCGCCTACGCCGACACCGACGACAACAACGCGGCGCAGATCGTGGCGATCTGATGATCCCCATCGAGCTCCTGCTCGCCCCGCTGAACGCCCTGATCACGGCGATGGGAACCGGCGTCCTGCCCGCGGGCGCTCCTGCGGCGCAACTTCGTTCCACCGCAGCGGTTCTCGACGACGCCAGGGCCACGCAGCATCGATTGAACAGCGAGCTGGCACCACAGTGGTCCGGTGCCGGCGGCTCCCAGGCTCTCGCCACACTCGACCAGGCGGTCCGGGACACCGCTCACCATTGCGACAACAGCGCCGACATCGCCGAGGTGATCGAGTCGGCAGCCGACAAGGTGCGCCTGGCCTCCGTCGAACTCCAGTCGATCCTCGATTCGTTTGTCACCATCGCCTCGGCCATGGGACCGTCGCTCTTCACCCCCGCCGGTGTGGCTGCGGTCATTCCGGTCGCGATGACACACGTCCAACGCGGCATCGCCGTGCTCGAGAAGACCCAAGCCGCATTGGCCGACGACACTCACCGTCTGATGGCCATCGGCCGTACCCCAGCAGGCTCAGCGATGGTCGGCACCCAATTGGCGCGAGTCGGCGACGAACTCGGAAATCTCACCGACGCAGCGTTCGGGCCGGTGCAGGCTGCTGCCCCAGTCACATCTCCAGACGCGGCCGGAGGAGCTCAGACGCTGCCGGCCGGATTGTCGGCGACCGACCCCGGTGGCACCGGCGTCGCCATCACCTTGCCCGACGGGTCGGTGGCCTACGCACCGAACGAACGAGCCGCAACAGCGGTACGGGCAGCACTGAGCCAGCAGGGCGTGCCCTATGTCTGGGGCGGCACCACGCCCGGGCAGGGTCTGGACTGCAGCGGTTTGACCCAATGGGCCTACCGGGAGGCCGGAGTCGAATTGCCCAGGCTTGCCCAGGAACAGGACACAGCCGGGGTCGCGATCGCACAGTCCGATCTCCAGCCGGGTGATCTCGCCGTGTGGTCGGGACACGTCGCCATGTACGTGGGCAATGGCCAGCTGGTGGAAGCCGGTGACCCGGTCAGCGTGTCCCCGCTGCGTACGACCAACATGGGTCAGACCTTCGAAGGGTTCTATCGACCGCGATGACTCGAGCGACACCACCGGCGATCCGGCACCGTCACGATCCGGCCATGCCCGATGTAGCCGACGTTCAGGATCGGTGACTAGGCTCTGTGGCCATGGCCGGAGACATCGTCCCAATCGAACTCGGAATCACCGAGGGCAACGCGTTCACCCTGTGGGCCCCACGCTGGCGTGAGGGTGACGATGAGTGGGAGGCATTCCTCGGTCTCGACGAGGATCTGTACGGCTTCGCGT
Source organism: Williamsia sp. DF01-3 (assembly GCF_023051145.1). Lineage (NCBI taxonomy): Bacteria > Bacillati > Actinomycetota > Actinomycetes > Mycobacteriales > Nocardiaceae > Williamsia > Williamsia sp. DF01-3. Next base: position 2,407,124 of record NZ_JALKFS010000005.1, on the reverse strand, counting down.
CCGTGGCAGAACTGGTGGCCTTCATCCGTTCGGGCGACGACAACGATCTGGTGGAACACCCTGCGTGGAACACCGTTGTCGGACTCAAGGCCGACGAACTCGAACCGGCCGGGGACAAGTCCTTTGACCTGATCGCCGTTCCCGAGCTCGCCTCTGAAGACCCCACACCCGAGGTCATCGCCAAACTCGAGGACGTACTCGAGATCGTTCGGATCATCGGCGAGGTCTGCGAACTGACCCCGATCACCAAGTTCTTCAACGGCAACCCCATCCTCGGTGCCGTCACCACCGGCACCCGCAACTTCCAGGGCCGTGACGGTGAAGAACTGTGGGGGCGCATCGGAACACTCATCGACAAACGCTGGGACGACGTGGTCGATGCCATCGACGAGGTGATCACCAGCCCCGAGGTCGACGCTGACCTGGTGTCGGTGGCCGAGGCAGAGCTCCTCGCCGCCGCCAGTGCCGAAGACGAAGACGAGCCCGACGAAGACATCGAGTTGGTCGACGGAGAACCGGACGACACGGATTCCGATGACGACGACGATGACCTCGACGATGACGATGATGACGACGACGAGATCGACGAGGACGATTTCTGGGCGTCGGTCGGCATCGACCCCATCCAGATCATCACCGCCGACGGCGAGTTCTTCACGCTGCGTTGTTATCTCGACGACGACCCCGTCTTCTTGGGGGCACGCGGCAAGATCTTCGCCTTCCCCTCGCACCGGGCACTGGAGCGGTTCCTCGCCGACGACAACGAACACGACCTCTCCGTGGTCAGCACCTTCGAGGAGATCCAGGTCGCCGCAACCGACGGTTCGCTGGAGATCGAGGTGTACGAGGACAACGTCTACGTGCTGCCGGGCCTCACCGAGGACATCGCGGACGGTCCCCGCCGCATCGACCGTCGCCAGCTGGAGTTGGCAGTCGAGCTGTTCACCGACGCAGCCGATTTCGCCGACGACGATTCCGTCGCAGAAGCGCTGGGTTCGACGACGCCGCTGGGCTGGTTCGTCAACTACGCGCTCAACCCCGACCCGAAGCGCTTGGCCCCGAGCCCGCCCTTCGACAACGAGTCAGAGGCGTGGCGGGCGCTGGAGCACGAGTTCGAGACCCGGCTCGACAAGAAGCGCGGATAAAGCCACCGTCGACGCCGGTAGGAGCGCGGCTGACGGCGTTCAGCCGATGAGGACGGCGTACCCCGGCTTGATGACGTCGTCGATGATGGCAAGTCGTTCGTCGAAGTGGATGAACGCCGACTTCATCGCGTTCACCGTGAACCGTTCGAGGTCGGCCCAGCCGTAGTCGAACTGGTCGACGAGGACTTTGCACTCCCGGCTCATGGTGGTGTCACTCATCAGCCGGTTGTCGGTGTTCACCGTCACGCGGAACCGCAGTCGGGCCAGCACGTTGAACGGATGGGTCACCAGACTCTCGACGGCACCGGTCTGGACGTTGCTGCTCGGACACAACTCAAGCGGAATCCGCTTGTCGCGCACGTAATTCGCCACATCGCCCAGTTGGGCGTCGGGGAATGCACCTGCCGCAAGATCGGTGCCGGGCGGCAGAACGATGTCCTCGATCACCCGGACCCCATGTCCGAGGCGGTCGGCACCGCAGAAGCTGATCGCCTCGTGGATCGACGGTAGTCCGAATGCTTCGCCCGCATGAATGGTGAAGGGCGCGTTGTTCGCCCGCATGTACTCGAACGCATCGAGATGCCTGCTCGGCGGATAGCCGGCCTCGGCGCCCGCAATGTCGAAGCCCGCGACGCCGCGGTGGCGGAATCGCACTGCCAATTCGGCGATCTCCCTCGACCGGGCGGCGTGCCGCATCGCGGTCACCAGTGTGCGCACCTGGATCTTCCGGCCCCGGTCTGCCGCGTGTGCGGTGCCGTCGGCGAATCCTCGCAGCACGGCCTCGACAACCTCGTCGAGGGTCAGGCCGGCTTCCAGATGCTGTTCGGGGGCGAAGCGAACCTCCGCGTACACCACCCCATCGTCGGCGAGGTCTTCGGCGCATTCACGGGCCACCCGCTCGAGAGCCGCGACCGTCTGCATCACCGCGACGGTGTGTGTGAACGTCTCGAGGTACCGCACCAAGGATCCGCTGTCGGCGGCGTCGCGGAACCACGAGGCCAGGCCGGGGACGTCCTCGGCAGGCAGGTCCTTGTACCCCACATCGTGGGCCAACTCCAGCACGGTTCCCGGGCGCAGTCCGCCGTCGAGATGGTCGTGCAGGAGCACCTTCGGCGCGAGGGAGATCGTCGGCAAGTCCAGCGGCGCGGGAGTCATGTGTCGACGGTAACCCGATCGATCACCCGCGACCGGGCTTGCGGCGCTGTCGAACCGATCACGGCGGCCCCTGCCAGTGCCGCCGACCCGGCAGCAAAACGTTGCGGCGTTCCGGTGTACATGGTGAACAGCGGGTCGCCCACGGCCACCCGGTCGCCGGCACTCACATGGAGCTTCACCCCGGCCTCCGCCTGGACTGCTTCGCCCTGCCGTTCCCGGCCCGCACCCAGTCGCCATGCGGCCACGCCGACAGCCATGGCATCGATTGTTTCGACCACCCCGGCGGTCTGCGCGCGGATGACCTCGGACTCGGCGGCCACGGGCAGCGGCGCGCGGGGGTCGCCACCCTGGGCCCGGATCATCGCGTCCCAGACGTCCATCGCCTTGCCGTTCGACAGGTTGTCCGCCGGGTCCACCCCGGTGATCCCCGCGGCGTCGAGCATGGCGGCCGCCAACGCCACGGTGAGTTCGACGACGTCGGGCGGTCCACCACCGGCAAGTACGTCAACGGATTCGGTGACCTCCAGCGCGTTCCCTGCCGTCAGCCCCAAAGGCTCCGACATCGAGGTCAACAGAGCCGAGGTGCGCACACCTGCTTGGTTACCCAGCTCCACCATGATCTCGGCCAGCTCGCGCGCATCGGCCTCGGACTTCATGAAGGCACCGGAGCCGACCTTGACGTCCAGTACCAGCGCGCCGGTTCCCTCCGCGATCTTCTTGCTCATGATCGAACTCGCGATCAGCGGAATCGATTCGACCGTCCCCGTGACGTCGCGCAGCGCATAGAGCTTCTTGTCGGCGGGAGCCAGACTTGCACCCGCGGCGCAGATCACGGCGCCGACGGACTCGAGCTGCGCGACGATCTCGTCGTTCGTCAGGTCCGCCCGCCAGCCGGCGATGGCCTCGAGCTTGTCCAACGTGCCACCGGTGTGCCCCAGTCCGCGGCCGGACAGTTGTGGCACCGCGACGCCGAAGGACGCGACGAGCGGCGCCAGCGGCAACGTGATCTTGTCCCCCACCCCACCTGTCGAGTGCTTGTCGACGGTCCTCAGCTGCTTGCCGTTGCGCCGGAGATGGGTGAAGTCCATCCGTTCTCCGGAGTTCATCATCGCCGCCGTCCACCGGGCGATCTCACGGCGGTTCATGCCGCGCAACAGGATCGCCATCGCGAGCGCCGACATCTGTTCCGCGTGCACCGTGCCGTGGGTGAACGCATCGATGACCCAGTCGATCTGTCCGTCGCTCAACGCGTGACCGTCTCGTTTGGTGGCGATCACCGTGACCGCGTCGTGGATCTCAGACACCACCGATCTCCTTGTTCCCGTCAGCCCCATCGGCCACTCGCCCCTCGACCACTCGGCCGGCCTCGAGATCGGCGGGCCCGAACGAGTCCGGCAGCAGAACGCCCAGCGGCTTGGGCCCATCGCGGTGATCGATCAGCATCGTGGCCCCGCCGTGCTCGAGCAACACTTGGCGGCAGCGTCCACAGGGCATCAGGATCTTGCCCCGGCTGTCGGTGCAACTGAGCGCCACGAGGCGCCCACCACCGGAAACGTGGAGGTTTCCGGCCAGCGTGCACTCGGCGCAGAGCCCTAAACCATATGAGACATTTTCCACATTGCAACCGGTAACAATTCGCCCGTCGTCGACTAGGGCGGCAGCGCCCACCGGGTACCGCGAGTAGGGGGCGTAGGCATTCGTCATCACCCCTAAGGCCTTGTCTCGCAACAGATTCCAATCAATATTGGCCGACATTTGGCAGCCTTTCGCTCGCGGCGGACAGCGCGGGCGTATCCGCGCCTGACATGTGAAGAATGGTAAGGCAACCCTAATTCGAGATGCCTTGGGGCTCTTGTCGACTCGGGGAGGATTCCACCCTCGTTCAGCTTAGGTTTAAGGTTTGTTTTGTGGGTCCACGATCGAGCTGCCGGAACCGCGCTCGACGCGTCCATCAACGATGTTGGAGGCCAATTTCTCGATGAGCATTCCTACAGAGACCGCGCCCGCCCCGGTGCGCAAACGTTCCCTGTATCGGGGTGACCCAGGCATGTGGTCCTGGGTACTGCACCGGATCACCGGTGTCTCGATCTTCTTTTTCCTCTTTGTGCACGTGCTCGATACGGCAGTGATCCGGATCGACCCCGACAAGTACTCCGAGATCATCGAGACGTACAAGAACCCGATCGTCGGCTTGATGGAAATCGGCCTCGTGGCGTGTGTGCTTTACCACGCTCTCAACGGCGTTCGCATCATCCTGATCGACTTCTGGTCGAAGGGTCCCAAGTACCAGCGTCAGATGCTGTGGATCATCTTGGGCTTGTTCGTCATCCTGTTCGGCGCGGCGACGGTCCGGTTGCTGCAGCTCATCGTGGAACACATCTAGGGAGGCCGGACGATGACCACATCACAAACCCCCCGGATAGCCAAGACATACGGCACCGACCACGACCGGCCGGCCAGTCTGGACAACCCGCGCTCACCGCGCCGCCCCAAGGGCGGCAACTTCGAGAAGAACGCATGGCTGTTCATGCGCTTCTCCGGCCTCGCGCTGATCATCCTGACCATCGGCCACATGTTCATCATGCTGGCCTGGGACGACGGTGTTCACCGGATCGACGCCTCGTTCGTCGCGGCGCGCTGGAAAGAACCGTTCTGGCAGGTCTGGGACATCTCGATGCTGTGGCTGGCCCAGCTGCACGGCGGCAACGGTGTCCGCACGGTGATCGCGGACTACTCGCGAAAAGACTCGACACGTTTCTGGCTGAACGTCCTGCTGGCGCTGTCGATGATCCTGGTGTTGCTCACGGGCACGTACGCCCTGCTCACCTTCGACATCACGAGCGTGGGCTGACCCCGATCCGCCTTCCGGCCACGACCGCATGCCTCCGGCGAGCACCCACCGGCCGCATCCGGTGACACTGATGAGAGAGAAGCCATAGATGCAGGAACACCGTTACGACGTGGTGATCGTCGGCGCCGGCGGCGCCGGGATGCGCGCGGCCATCGAAGCCGGTCCACGCACCCGAACAGCTGTGCTGACCAAGCTCTACCCCACCCGTAGCCACACCGGCGCTGCGCAGGGCGGCATGTGCGCCGCTCTGGCCAACGTCGAAGAGGACAACTGGGAGTGGCACACCTTCGACACCGTCAAGGGCGGCGACTACCTCGCCGACCAGGACGCCGTCGAGATCATGGCCAAGGAGGCGATCGACGCCGTCCTCGACCTCGAGAAGATGGGCCTGCCGTTCAACCGGACCCCCGAGGGCAAGATCGACCAGCGTCGATTCGGCGGGCACACCCGCGACCACGGCAAGAGCCCGGTCCGTCGGGCCTGCTACGCGGCCGACCGCACCGGCCACATGATCTTGCAGACGCTGTACCAGAACTGCGTCAAGCACGACGTCGAGTTCTTCAACGAGTTCTACGCGCTCGACATCTGCCTCACCGAGAACGACAAGGGCGAGAAGGTTGCCACCGGTGTGGTCGCCTACGAGCTGGCCACCGGCGAGATCCACGTCTTCCACGCCAAGTCGATCGTCTTCGCGACCGGCGGCTCGGGACGCATGTACAAGACCACGTCCAATGCACACACCCTCACCGGTGACGGCATGGGCATCGTCTTCCGCAAGGGTCTGCCGTTGGAGGACATGGAGTTCCATCAGTTCCACCCGACAGGTCTTGCCGGGCTGGGCATCCTGATCTCCGAGGCCGTACGCGGCGAGGGCGGCATCCTCCGCAACGTGGACGGTGAGCGGTTCATGGAGCGCTACGCCCCCACCATCAAGGACCTCGCTCCCCGCGACATCGTCGCCCGCTCGATGGTTCTCGAGGTTCTCGAAGGCCGCGGCGCCGGACCGAACAAGGACTACGTCTACATCGACGTCACCCACCTCGGTGAGGAGGTCCTCAACGAGAAGCTGCCCGACATCACCGAGTTCGCTCGCACCTACCTCGGCGTCGATCCGGTCACCGAATACGTACCCGTGTTCCCCACCTGCCACTACGTCATGGGCGGCATCCCGACCAAGATCAACGGCGAGGTTCTGGCGAACAACGACGAGGTCGTGCACGGGCTGTACGCCGCCGGCGAGTGTGCGTGCGTCTCGGTCCACGGCGCAAATCGCCTCGGCACCAACTCACTCCTCGACATCAACGTCTTCGGTCGTCGCGCCGGGATCGCAGCGGCCGAGTACGCGCTCAACACGGACTTTCACGAGATGCCCGAGGAGCCGACCAAGATGGTCGACGGATGGCTCGAGACCATCCTCTCCGATCACGGACACGAGCGTGTCGCCGACATCCGTACCGAACTGCAGGCCTCGATGGACGCGAACGCCTCGGTGTTCCGTACCGAGGAGACCCTCAAGCAGGCACTCACCGACATCCACGGATTCAAAGAGCGCTACAACCACATTCGTGTTCACGACAAGGGCAAGCGCTTCAACAGCGACCTGCTCGAGGCGATCGAGCTCGGCTTCCTCCTGGAGATGGCCGAGGTCACCGTCGTCGGCGCGCTGAACCGGAAGGAATCGCGCGGCGGTCACGCCCGCGAGGACTACCCCGATCGCGACGACACCAACTACATGCGGCACACGATGGCCTACAAGAAGGGCGACACCCTTCTCTCCGACATCGAGTTGGACTACAAGCCAGTGGTCCAGACCCGTTACGAGCCGATGGAGCGGAAGTACTGATGACCATAACCACCGATGTCGCCGCCGGCGAAGCTCCCGACGGCCCCCCACTCCCCCGGTGCCCGACGAGGCGACCATGGTGACCCTGAAGATTCGCCGGTTCAATCCGGAAGATCCGGACGCACAGGGTTTCGAAAGTTTCCGCGTGCCTGCTCTGCAGACCGACCGCCTGCTCAACCTGCTGCACTACGTGAAGGGCTACCTCGACGGCACCCTGACGTTCCGTCGCTCCTGCGCTCACGGAGTCTGCGGCTCCGATGCCATGCGGATCAACGGTGTGAACCGGCTGGCCTGCAAGCTGCTGATGAAGGACATGCTCCCCAAGGACAAGTCCAAAGAGATCACCATCACCATCGAACCGATCCGCGGCCTGCCCGTGGAGAAGGATCTCGTGGTCGACATGGAGCCGTTCTTCGACGCGTACCGCGCCGTCAAGCCGTTCCTGATGACCAGCGGCAACGAGCCGACTCGTGAGCGCATCCAGAGCCAGACCGACCGCGCGCGGTTCGACGACACCACGAAGTGCATTCTGTGTGCATGCTGCACCACCAGTTGCCCGGTGTACTGGAGCGAGGGCAGCTACTTCGGTCCCGCAGCCATCGTCAACGCTCACCGCTTCATCTTCGACAGCCGCGACGAAGGTGCCGCAGAACGGCTGGACATCCTCAACGAGGTCGACGGTGTGTGGCGTTGCCGCACCACCTTCAACTGCACCGACGCCTGCCCCCGCGGCATCCAGGTGACCCAGGCGATCCAGGAAGTCAAGCGCGCGTTGATGTTTGCCCGCTGATCTGAGCAAGTTCCCGACACACCCAATGGCCGTCACCTCGAGGTGACGGCCATTGTGCTGTCCGGGGCCGGTTCAGTAGTGGTAGGTGTCGGACGGCGCGGGCATGTGGTCGGGGTCGTCGTATTCTTCGCTGAACTCGATGCCGTAGGCACGCGCGAGATCGAGGATCTTGGTGCCGCGGGCAATGCGTGGCAGGTCGGACCCGTTGCGGATCTCGCCGCCGTCACGTTCGAACTCGGCGAAGAACTCCAGCGCCCAGGCGATCTCCTCGTGCGAGGGTGAGAGACCCTCGTTGACCGCAGCGCACTGGTCGGGCGTCAGGCAGATCTTTCCCGTCATCCCGAACTCGGCGCTCACGGCCGTGGCCTCACTCAGCTTGAGCGCCGACGACCCGACCGTGGGCCCATCGATCGCACTCGGCAGGTGGGCAGCTTTCGCGGCGATGGTGAAGCGCGATCGGGCGTACGCCAGCGTGGCGGGCTGATCACCGAAACCGGTGTCGCGCCGGAAGTCGCCGATACCGAAGGCCAGCCTGAAAGTACCCTTGGCCAAGGCGATCTCGCTGATCCGCTCCAAACCGCGGGCAGTCTCGACCAACGCGACGATCGGCACACCCGGTAGTCGTTTGGCGGTCTCGGTCACGTGGTCGACCGACTCGACCATGGCCAGCATCACGCCTCCGACCGTCACCTTGCTCAGCGCGTCGAGGTCGTCGGCCCACCACTGCGTACCGAAGCCGTTGACACGTACCCAGTCACGATTCCCGTCCCCGAGCCAGCGGACCACGTTCTCACGGGCGGCCACCTTGTCCCTCGGGGCGACAGCGTCCTCGATGTCCAGAACGACGATGTCGGCACGTGACTGGACAGCAGCTTGGAACCTCTCGTACTGCAGACCGTTCACCAGCAGCCAGCTGCGCGCCAGCACCGGGTCGATACGAAAACCGATGTCGTCGGGGTCGATGGCGGTGGCATTCTTCGGAGCGTTCACAACACACAATGGTCCTCTATCGATCCACGTCGGATCAACGGGGGCAAAGGGCGAGCGCGTCGCTGCCCACCATCAAGTCCACAAGACGAGCCAATAGGCGAGCCCGTGGTGGGTTCATCAACTAAATCAGTCGTCGTGTTACTGATCTGGAAACAATTTCGTTGTTGTGACGCGATTTGACTGTCGAAACCGTACGGTAAGCATGTTCGATCCCCTCACCGTCCGGAGATACCCATGGCCATTTCGGAAGCACCCGGTACCGCCGTCTCAGACAAGGGGCTGCGCGCCGGCTCACTGGGATTGGTGGGCAACGTCGTCATCGGCCTGTCAGCCGTGGCACCCGCGTACAGCCTCGCCGCCACTCTCGGTTTTGTTGTCGCAGCAGTGCACGAAAAGGCTCCGGCCATGTTCGTGCTCGCATTCATCCCCATGCTGCTGATCGCGTTCGCCTATCGCGAGCTCGGCCAGGACACCCCCGACTGCGGCACCACGTTCACATGGGGCACCAAGGCGTTCGGGCCCTGGGTCGGCTGGATCGGTGGCTGGGGCCTGGCGGTCTCGGCGATCATCGTGCTCGCCAACGTGGCCGAGGTCGCCGGCGTCTACCTACTTCGGTTCCTCCACCTCGATTCTTGGGCCGAGAACATCTGGATCAAGGTGCTGCTGGGCAGTGCCCTGATCGTGATGATGACGTGGGTCAGCATCCGCGGCATCGTCATCAGCGAGCGGATGCAGAACGTCCTGATCACCGTTCAATTCGGTGTCCTCATCACCGCCAGCGTGATCGCGCTCGTCAAGGTCGGCCTCGACAAGGCCGGCCCACAGGCAATCAATCCCGAGCTCAGCTGGCTGTGGCCGAGTGGCCTGAGTTCGTCGGCGATCGCCGAAGCCGTCATCCTCTGCATCTTCATCTACTGGGGCTGGGACGCCTGCCTGGCCGTCGGCGAGGAAACCAAGGACTCCGCGAAGACACCGGGCCGCGCTGCCGTCCTCACCACGATCATCCTGGTCTGCACCTACGTCCTGGTCGCCTACGCCATCCAATCGTTTGCCGGATTCGGCGACACCGGTATCGGCCTGAACAACGAAGAGAACGCCGATGACGTGCTGACCATCCTCGGTGATCCCGTTGCCGGCGCAGTTCTCTCGGCGCTGTTACTGCTCACCGTGTCGGTCTCCGCGCTGTCGTCCACACAGTCCACCATCCTGCCGACCGCTCGCGGAACGCTCTCCATGGCCGTCTACGGGGCGATCCCCAAACGCTTTGCGACCATCCATCCCCGTTACATGACACCGGCATTCGGCACGGCCGTCATGGGTGGGGCCGCACTTGCGTTCTACCTCGTGCTGTCACTCGTCAGCGCCAACACCCTCGGCGACTCCGTGGCATCCCTGGGCCTGGCGGTGGCGTTCTATTACGGGATCACCGCGTATGCCTGTGTCTGGTATTTCCGCAAGACACTGTTCACATCTGTCCGAAACATGTTCTTCCGCGGCATCTTCCCGCTTCTCGGTGCCCTTGCGATGACGTGGGCCTTCATCAAGAGCGCAATCGACATGTACTCGATTGACTACGGGTACACCTCCGTCGGCGGCGTCGGCGGCGTGTTCGTCATGGGTGTGGGCATGTTGGTGCTCGGCATCCCTCTGATGTTGCTGTGTTTCGCATTCGGGCCGAAGGACTTCTGGAAGGGCAAGACCCTCAATGCCCGCACCGAAGTCAAGGTTCCTGATGTGTACTGAGGTCGGACAGCCGTCCGCACCCCGCAGTGCCCGCCCAACCCTCACCACAACGCCTGTAACGAAAGCCGGTTCACACTCATGAGATTGACAGTGGGTTACCTCTACACCGACACCGGTGATGACGGGGTGAACCTCGCCATCGCCATCGCTCGTGCCACCGGGGCTGCGATCGACCTCGTCTGCGTGGTGCGTGAAACCGAGCCGGATGGTTCACCGGGTCGGACGAGCTACCAAGAGGCGCTGGTTCGGAAAGCACAGCAGTGGCTCGACGAGGTGGTCGAGGACATCCCAGACGGCATCGATGTGAAGACGCACACCCCGGTCGCCGAATCGTTCCCCCAGTGTCTCATCGAGTTCGCTCTCGAGACCAAGGCAGCGATGATCGTGGTGGGCGGCACGAGCGACGGCATCCTGGGCAAACACACCCTCGGAACCATCTCGTCGGCTCTGACCCACGCCTCACCGGTACCGGTCGCCTTGGCGCCCCGCGGATACAGTCGCGCCGACATCCCCACCATCGACACGTTGACGGTGGCTGTGCCCACTGCCGAGTCCAAAGACAATCCGCTCCCATTTGCCCTCGGCCTCGCGCGGGAAGGCGGATTGAATCTCCGTCTCCTGTCGCTGGTCTCCCACGACGGATACGCCGAAACCGACGACGCTTCGTCCGAGGTTCGCACCCGTCACGTCGCCGCGGCAAAGGCCAACCTCAGGCTCGCCGAAGAAAGTTGTGGCGGTGCCGTAGGCATCGAATCGCTTGTCGCCGACGGCGACACGGTCGAGGAAGCGCTCGATGAATTGCGCTGGGGACCGGGAGATGTGGTGGTGATCGGGTCGGGACGGCTTGCTCCCCCACGCCGGGCGTTCCTGGGTTCCATGTCGGCCCGCATCTTGAGGAACACCGATGCGCCGATCATTGTCGTACCCAAGGACTTCACGCCCTGACCAGACCCGATCTTGGTGGGTTCGGGCGAAGCCGACCTGCACAAACGCTCGCCCGAACCCACCAAGATCGGGGTCAGGAGTCGAAGCCGAGGCCCAGCGCGTCCATGGTCTTGAGCCACAGGCCGCGCCGGCCCTGATTGCGGTCGGCACGTGCGAACTCATGGCGGGTGACGGTGATCCCGAACCACCGCAGCGGCTCCGGCGGGAAGGGCAGCGGCTTTGTCTGCACCATCTTCAGCCGGGTTCGCTCGGTGTCCTTCCCGTCGACGAGGTCGAGCGCGGTGCGCGCCCCGAAGTGTGAGGCCCCGACACCGAGCCCGGTGAAACCGAGGACGGACACCACCTTGCCGCCCATGCTCACATCCCAGAAGTTGCTGAACCGCGAGCAGGTGTCGATCACACCTCCCCAGGCGTGGCTGGCCTTGATCCCTTCCAGCTGCGGGAACACCTGCAACAGATGTTCGGCCAGCAGGGCGAATTCCGCCGGGCGCTGGGCATGCCGCGGATCGGTGTCCGAACCGTAGTGGTAGATCGCATCCCAGCCACCGAACAGGATGCGGTTGTCGGCGGTGAGCCGGAAATAGTGGAAACGGTTGCCCGAGTCGGCAAGTCCCTGACGACCCGTCCAGCCGATGGCCGCGAACTGCGCATCGGTGAGCGGCTCGGTCATGATCGCGTAGTCCCACACCGGCACCATCAGATGACCGAGTTTGCGGCGCAGGGGTTTTGATGCTGCCGTCGCCAGTATCACCTTGGCGGCATCAACCGTGCCGTAGCCCGTCTGCAGGTGCACACGATCACCCACCGAACGGAGCTCAGTGACTTCGCTGTGTTCGTACACGCGGACACCGAGGCGTTCGGCTGCCGCGGCCAGACCCCAGGCGAGGCGCGCGGGATCGATCAGGATCACGTCGGGGTCGTAGACCGCCCCGTGAGCCATCGGGCTCAAGATGTGGCGGGCGAGCTCGTCGGCATCGAGGAACCGCAACGGTTGGTCGAGGAGTTGACCCCGGCGCGCAACGTCTTTCAGGTCGTCCACCTGCCACTGAAAATTGGCGATGTCGAGCTCACCGTTGCGCTCTGCGTCGGCGTCGATGCCAAGGCGCCGCATCGCTGTTTCGATCTCATCGAGTGTCTCCACACCCATTCGGAGCAGCTCGGGTAACTCGTCGGCGTAGCGGTCCAGTCCGTTCACCAGGCCGTGGGTCAGACTGGCCGAACAGAACCCGCCGTTGCGTCCAGACGCTCCTTCGGCGATCCGCGCGCCCTCGAGCAGGATGACCGACCGCGCAGGATCTGCCTCGGCCGCCTGCACCGCTGCCCAGAGTCCGGTAAACCCGCCGCCGACGATCACCAGGTCCGCAGCCGTCGATCCGCTCAGTCGCCCCCGGGCAATGGGGCGTTCGGGCCGGTCGAGCCAGAAGGGCGCCGGCGCCGCCTCGGCGACCACGGCCGTTCCGCGGGCGGTGGGCGACAACGCCCAGGAGGCGGATGCCTTTATTGCGGCAGGGTGAAAACTGTTCGGTGCCATGGTTTTTGCGATACTCCTGTGATGTCGCTCATCACGTGTTTGATGGTGAGGTATTCGTCCAGCGAGTAAGTGGACATGTCCTTGCCGAATCCGGACGCACCGACTCCGCCGTGCGGCATCTCGCTGATGATGGGGATGTGATCGTTGATCCACACGCATCCGGCGCGGATCTCACGCGAAGCACGCTGAGCGCGGTACAGATCACGGGTCCATGCCGATGCGGCCAACCCGTACACGGTGTCGTTGGCGCGGCGAAGTGCATCGTCATCGTCGTCGAAGGCACTGACCGTCAGTACGGGGCCGAAGACCTCGTCTCGGTACACCTCGGCATCCTCGGGTACGTCGGCGAGCAGGGTCGGCGGATAGAAGGCGCCTGGGCCCTCTGGAACGGTGCCGCCGGTGACCACCCTGATGCCACCGTCGCGGGCGCGATCCACCATCGCCGACACCTTGTCGCGATGGGCAGCCGAGATGAGTGGGCCCATATCGGTCGCCGAATCGGTGGGATCACCCATCCTCACGGCGGACATCAACTCGGCCACACCGGCCACGAAGTCGTCGTACAGGGGTCGAGCCACAATGGCTCGCGTGGCGGCGGTGCAGTCCTGGCCGGAGTTGATCAACGCCCCAGCGACCGCTCCATGGACGGCCGCCTCGAGGTCGGCATCATCGAACACCACCAGTGGGGCCTTGCCCCCCAACTCCAACTGCACCCGGGTGCCGTGAACTGCGGCCTGCGCCATCACCTGACGGCCGACCCCGGTCGATCCGGTGAAGGTGACCACGTCCACGCCGGCATGGCCGGCGATGGCGGCACCCACCTCCGCGCCGGTACCGGTCAACACGTTGAACACCCCGTCTGGCAGTCCGGCCTCCGAGGCCAGGCGGGCCAACGTCAACGTGGTCAGCGGCGTGAGTTCGGCGGGCTTGAGGACCACGGTGCATCCGGCGGCCAACGCAGGCATGACCTTCCAGACCGCCATCTGCAACGGATAGTTCCACGGCGTGATGGACCCGACCACACCGACGGGTTCGCGCCGGATGGATGAGGTGTGCTCACCGGAGTACTCCGCCGTCGCCTTCCCTTCCAGGTTGCGGGCCAGACCCGCAAAGAAGGTGGTGTTGTCGACACATCCGGGCACGTCGAACTCGGTGGCGAGCCGGATGGGCTTTCCGGTGTGACTGACTTCTTCGGCCGCGAGGGCGTCGCCGGCCGCCGACATGGCGGATGCGAGCTCGGCCAGCACCGCACCACGGTGCGCCGGTGTCGCCGATGCCCAGTCCCGCAGCGCATCTCGCGCGACGTCCACCGCGGTGTCCACGTCCTGCGCCGAGGCGAGGGACGTAGAGGCGACAGCCTTGCCGGTGGCCGGATCGATGACGTCGTGCGTGGGCCCTGCGCCGACGAGCTCGGCACCACCCACCCAACCGGCGGCAAACGACGATGTCTTGGTCATGAAGGTCCTCGCACATGCGTGGTCGATTGGTCAGCGGTGCCTGCCACCTTACTGACCGATTGCGGAATCCGCGACCGTATTGCCTTTTGAACAACCAATTCGCCCGTTGTTGTTGCAGTCCGCTACGAAATCCGTAACCATGGCAATGCGAAGATCGAACCAGGATGCGCATCGAGAAGAATCGGGACCATGACCGATCAGCAACCGATAGCCCTAGACGACATCTCCAAGCAGATCATCGAGGAGCTGCAGGCCGATGGCCGACGTTCCTATGCCTCGGTGGGCAAGGCGGTGGGATTGTCGGAGGCTGCGGTGCGCAACCGGGTTCAGCGACTCAGCGATGCCGGGGTATTGCAGATCGTGGCGGTCACCGATCCCATGCAGGTGGGGTTCGCCCGCCAGGCGATGATCGGGATCCGTTGTACCGGAGACACTGCCGAGTTGGCTGATGCACTGGCAACCATCGAGGAGATCGATTACGTCGTGCTCACGGCCGGCTCCTTCGACATCGTCATCGAAGTGGTGTGCGAGGACGACGAGCATCTGCTGGACGTGCTGAACAAGAAGGTCCGATCGCAGCCTGGTGTGACCGGGACCGAAACCCTGGTCTACCTGAAATTGGTTAAACAACAATACAATTGGGGTACGCGATGACCGCTCTCGACACCGAGACAGCAAACCTGGGCACCCGCTCGGCACGCCACCTGTGGGGACACTTCTCCCGGCACGGCGACCAGACCATCCCTCCCGTGATCACCCGCGGCGAAGGGGCACGGATCTTCGATGATCGCGGGCAAAGCTACCTCGACGGCCTCTCGGGCCTGTTCGTGGTGCAGGCCGGGCACGGACGCGACGAACTCGCCGACGCCGCCGCCAAGCAGGCAAAGGAACTGGCCTTCTTCCCCTTGTGGTCGTACGCCACGCCACCAGCGATCGAACTGGCCGAGCGCCTCGCGGGATACGCCCCCGGCGACCTGAACCGGGTGTTCTTCACCACCGGCGGCGGCGAGGCCGTCGAGAGTGCATGGAAGCTTGCCAAGCAGTACTTCAAGCTCAAGGGCAAACCCGGAAAGCACAAGGTGATCTCGCGGGCGATCGCCTACCACGGCACACCGCAGGGAGCGCTGGCGATCACCGGCATCCCGGCACTCAAAGAGGCCTTCGAGCCTTTGACACCCGGTGCGTTCCGCGTGCCCAACACCAACATCTACCGCGCGACCGAGCACGGCGACGACCCGAAGGCGTTCGGCAGGTGGGCGGCCGACCGGATCGCCGAAGCCATCGAGTTCGAGGGCCCCGACACCGTCGCGGCGGTGTTCCTGGAGCCGGTACAGAACGCCGGCGGCTGTTTTCCGCCCCCACCCGGCTATTTCCAGCGGGTCCGCGAGATCTGCGACGAGTACGACGTTCTGCTGGTGTCGGATGAGGTGATCTGCGCCTTCGGGCGGATCGGTTCCATGTTCGCCTGCAACGACTTCGACTACATCCCCGACATGATCACCTGCGCCAAAGGGATGACGTCGGGCTACTCCCCGATCGGCGCGATGATCGCCTCGGATCGATTGTTCGAACCCTTCAACGACAACTCGACCTCGTTCGCTCACGGATACACCTTTGGCGGACATCCTGTTTCGGCCGCCGTTGCGTTGGCGAACCTCGACATCTTCGAGCGCGAAGGCCTCAACGACAGGGTGAGGGACCTCGCGCCGGCGTTCCGCTCGACCCTGGAACGGCTGAACGATCTGCCCATCGTCGGGGATGTACGTGGCGAGGGCTACTTCTACGGGATCGAATTGGTCAAGGACAAGACGACCAAGGAGACCTTCACCCCCGATGAGTCCGAACGCGTCCTACGCGGCTTCCTCTCCACGGCACTGTTCGACGCGGGCCTCTACTGCCGCGCCGACGATCGCGGCGACCCAGTTGTCCAACTCGCGCCACCGCTGATCTGCGGACAGGGCGAATTCGACGAGATCGAGCAGATCCTGCGTTCGGTTCTGACCGAGGCGTACAGCAAGATCTGACCTGCGCCGAGGCCTGGTCCGGTGACCCCTCCCGGACCAGGCTTCGGCGGCGGTCGCCGAGCCCCGACTTTCACTCAGCCTGAGCCGAACCCTGTCCCGCTGCGGCATGCTCGGACAGACTCGACGACATGACTGCCATCGCCGAATCGCGTTCCACCACCGTCAGTTCCATCGCGGTCCCGCGCACTGCCCTGTCGGTGACCAAACTCGGCGAGCACCTCGGCGCACGGGTGGACGGCGTGCGTTTGTCGGCAGACCTCGATGCGGCCACCGTCGAGGCCGTCCGTTCGGTGATCGCCACTCACAAGGCCGTGATCTTCACCGGCCAGCACCACCTCGACGACGACGCGCAGTACGCATTCGCATCCGTCCTGGGCAGCCCCACCAAGGCGCACCCCACGGTGCTGTCCCGCGGTGAGGACCTCCTGCCGCTCGAAGGGGCCGCGAACTCCTGGCACACCGATGTGACATTTGTCGACCGAATCCCGAAGATCTCGGTCCTGCGTTCCATCCAGCGACCGAGCTACGGCGGCGCGACGATGTGGGCATCGACCGTCGCCGCCTACGCTGCACTCCCCATTCCGTTGCGCGCGCTTGCCGACCGGTTGCGGGCTGTGCACTCGAACGACTACGACTACGCCGAACACCTCACGGTCGGCGACAGTTCCGATCCCGAGTACCGAGCAGAGTTCGGGAAGACCATCTACCGAACAGAGCACCCCGTGGTCCGCGTTCATCCCGAGACCGGGGAGCGCGCACTCACTCTCGGCCACTTCGTCCAGTCATTCACCGGGTTCAAAACCTCGGAAACAGCAGACCTACTCAGACTCTTTCAGGCCAGAATCGAACGGCCCGACAATACATTCCGGTGGAATTGGAATGAAGGCGATGTTGCCATCTGGGACAATCGGTCCACCCAGCATTACGGCGTCGCAGACTTCGGTGATCAATACCGTCGGGTCAACCGGGTCACCCTGGCCGGAGACATCCCGGTGGGAGTGCACCGCGATCGGTCGACGATCATCACAGGTGACGCCTCCGATTACTCGGTTGTCGAAACGCCGCGGCCACTGATCGGCTGGGAACCGGCCAGCAACGCAAGTATTCGCGGGTACGCGGATCTTCCGGCAAATTAATCCTGGCGCGCCGAAAAGCAACGGTCTTCGCACGTCACCTGGGCGTATCCAGGCACGGTAAAAGAAAAAGCGCGTTCATCCGGAGCCAGATAGTGATTGATGCTTAGTATTGCCGTGATGACAACGGCACACTCTCGATTACTTCGCCTGTTCGCCGCGATCACTACGGCGATATTCACAGCAGCCCCAGCCATTCTTGTTGCGCCGCACGCCGGCGCGGCACCAGGCGACGGCGGCATTGTGTCGGCGGCCCCCACCCTGAGCCTCGATTCACTGGGCGCAGGAGAGAATCTCGCCTTTCCCGGCCAGCAAGCTTCGACAACGGTGACAATTCCCGTACCCGAAGGGCTGACGCCGACCGACATCCGAGCCACGGTTCAGTTGCCGCCGAATGCGCAGAGCGCCACCCTGACCGTCGTCCAAGACGGCGAGATACTGTCGTCCGTCGATGTGCCGTCAGCCGACCGGACGCCGGTCACGATCGGATTGCGCGGCGCCGAGGTCATCGACAACGCGGTCATCGTCACCATTCGCAGTTTTGTTGTGCCACCGGCGGGTTTCTGCGTGTTCGATGAGACCGACCAACTCACGCTTCTCACGCCGTCCGTGGTCTTTGCCGGAACCGAGGTTGCGCCCACCGTCGTCGCCGACTTCCTGCCGCCGATTCTCCAGCGACTGACGATCGCGATCCCGGCAACACCGACGCAGGCCGAATCCAATTCGGCCGTCGCGCTGGCATCGGCCGTGGTCGGATATTACGGTGAGCAACCTGTCGACGTTGTGATGCAGACACTTCCGGAAGGCCAGCCCACGCCGCCCACGCCATCCACGGCGCTCGAGAGGCACGTATCCGTCATCGAGCGCCCCGACAGCGCGGTGACGCTCCTCGGGACCGTGGGAGTGCCGGCGCTGCTGATCAGCGGACCGGCCACAGACCTGACTAATCAGACGCGGCTGCTGACCAGCGACATGTCGCGACTGGCCGTCAGTTCGAAAGCAGTGGCAGGACCGTTGCGCGTCAGCCCGCAACTCCCGCCCGACGCGACCACGCTGCGAGAGCTCGGCGAGCCGGGCGCCAGCGCGACCGCCCTCACCGATCCCAAGGTGTCGATCGGCCTCGATCAGACACGCCTCGGCCGGCCGACCGGCGACATCAAGGTCAACCTCAAGGGGTCGTACACGCCGCTTCCGCCGAACTACGGCGGTCAGGTGGTGGTCTCGGTCGGTGATGAGGTCATCACCCGGTGGGCCGCCGAACCCAGCGGAACCATCGACGAGATGGTCACCATTCCCAACCGGCTACTCCAGCGTTTCACCGACCTCAACGTGGCCGTGGACGCCGCCGGTGACACCGGGGCATGTGGTGAGGCCAGTCCCATCACGCTCGACGTCAGTGGCGACAGCCCGGTTCAGAGCACTCCGGCCACACCGCCGGTGCCGCCTGGATTCCAGTCGGTGCCGCAGGCGTTGATGCCCGAACTCCAAATCGGTCTGACAGTCGGGTCTTTCGCCGACACCGCCCGTGCCGTGTCCATCATCGAGGGTGTTCAGCGACTCAGCGCGGTACCGCTGGGAACAAATGTGGTACCGCTCGAGACCGCGACAACCTCGAAGCTCCCGGCCATCCTGATCTCCGCCGACAACTGGGACGATCCCACCATCGACCTGCCGGTCAGCAAGTCCGGCAACAACCCCATCGATTTCGCCGGGGTCGACGGAAACGGCGACGAGACGACCCTCACCCTCGACCCGGCGGTGAACTTCGGGTCCTTGCAAACCGTGGTCGACGGTGGGCGGACGGTCATGGTGGCCACCTCCACGGGTGCGCCTGGACAGCTCGATGCGTTGCTGGGATGGCTGGGCGCAGACCGGGATCGCTGGGTCCGACTCAATGGCAATGCCCTTGTGGCAGTTCCGGATCGCGACCCCGTGGCGCTCACCGTCGACATCGGCTCCACGTCGGACACCTCCGACTCCGAAGACAACCGCTCACTGATCCGGTGGATCGGGGCGGGTGTTCTCGTGGCCATCGCGATAGCTGTCGCCATCATCGTGATCCGCAGTCGTCGGCGCGAACCGGGAAGCTGATCCGTGGCGGCGTCGTCCGGATCGATCTTCTCGCGGTGGCACCCCGCGTCGCGAATCGCGCTGCGATGGGCCATCATCCTCGCCGCGACGTTCATCGCCTTCTACTCGACGTGGCTCAACATCTCGGAAGAGGCGTACTCGGGTAGTTTGATCGGCTACGTCTTCTCGGTCCCGTGGCTGGCGTTGCTGGCGGCACAAGGCGTGGCTCGGCGACGCACGGGCGAGTTGCCGATCCACGACCGGCAGACGGACGTGATCGTCGGTTTCATGGGCCTGGTACTGGCATTGCTCATCAAAGGCGTTCTGCTGCGCCGATACTCGGACGACTTCAGCCTTCTCCATCTCGATCTGCTCGCGATGTGGATCTTCCTCATCAGCGCCAGCATCATGCTGTTCGGTCTTCGGCCTGTCACCCGGTTCGCGTGGGTCTGGCTCCTGCTGCTCTTGATGTTCCCGCTGCCCTATCGGATCATGGTGATCACACTTGGGGGCGGCCGTCAGATCGCGGGGCTGGTCGCTCTCGGACTCGCTGCGTTCGCGACCGCCATCGCCGTCGGACGCACCTGGCGGCGCGCGGTGACCGGCGCGGCGTTGACGTTTGCGGTCGGTGGCGCAATCCTGCTGGTACTCATCGAGTTCTACCCCAATGCGCCGATGATGGTATATCAGCAGACCCCCACCCTGACCGCGACGGTGGTGGTCAGCCTCGGTCTCTACTTCTACTCGCGGCGAGGAGAGCAGAAACGCCCGCTCGAGCGGTCGATCAATCCGTTGACCGCAGGCGAGGTGTGGCGATCGGTGCCGGTGGTCGCGGTCATCGCAATCCTTCTGGCCTTCATCACCCTTCCCGTTCCCAACCTCCCGCCGGTACGCCAGGTGGACGGCCTCGCGTTCCGTACACCGCTCATCTCCCCTCCGCAGTGGCAGACGACGAGCACAGTCGAATACCGTTGGGTCAAAAGGTTCTTCGGCACCAACTCGGTCCTCATCCGGCAACGAATGCTCGCGGAAGAGGGGAACTTCGAGTGGGACAAGCTGTCCCGCCCGCGGGAGGTGGTGGTCGACAGCGTCACCAGCCGGCGACCGATCTCGTTCGCCATCTACCCCGACAACGTCCTCTACGACATGTCGCAGACCCGCTCCAGTGCAGGACGTGACGTCAACCTCGGTAACGGGATTATCGGGCGGATGTACGCGGTGGTCGACGACAAGCTGCTCGTCACCTGGACCAAACTCACGTGGACCTGGGAAAACGGCGGCGCCGCACAGCGCGTGACCGTGTTGACCGTCGACAACCACGAGGCGAACGCACCGTTCCCCGAGCCGGCCAACGCACTGATCAGCAACCTCAACACGGTCTTCACCGTGCTGCTCCGCGGCAATTCCGTGGTGACCAACAACGACCCCGTGTTCAAGGACGAGGGGCTGCTCACCGAGTTCGGTAGAGACCTGGTCGAGGCGCAGCTCGCGCCGCTCAAGAAACAGGTACCCGCATGACGGGACCACCGGAGCACCCCACGGGGCCCTCGGTTCCCGGTGAACTGAGCGAGGAGTTCAAGGCCGCGGCGTTGCACGATGCCATCGAGGGGCTCCGTGAGGCCGATCCGCTCAGATCGGCGTCGATCGCAGTTCTGGGATGGCAGAAGAACTTCCTGATCGGGCTCCTCGTGGTGGTTGTCGGGTTCGCCATCTGGCAACCCATTCCGACAGCAACTGCCCTGATCGGTGTCTGCACCCTCGGTTACGTCTGGTCGATGATCGACAGGCTGTTGCTGTTCCGGCGAGGGCTGGCATCGGGCCCGATCAACATCAGCGACGAACGGGCCCGGGCCATCCCCGACGCCGACCTCCCGCTGTACACCATCCTGGTACCCGCCTACAACGAACCAGAGGTGGTTGCCGATCTCATCGGCGCGATGGCCGCACTCGAGTACCCGTCGGAGAAGTTGCAGGTCCTGTTGTTGCTCGAGGCCGATGACGACGTCACGATCTCGGCGGCCGAGGGGTGTCAGGACGTCGAGATGATCACCATCGTGCTGGTCCCGGCGGCCGACCCCCGAACCAAACCGAAAGCCTGCAATTACGGTCTGCACCTGGCAACCGGTGAGATCGTCACCATCTATGACGCCGAGGACCTGCCCGATCCCCTTCAGCTCCGGCGCGTGGTGGCAGCCTTTGCCTCAGAGGACGATTCGGTGGCGTGCGTCCAGGCCAAACTCGCGTTCCACAACGGCAGGCAGAACATGCTCACCGGGTGGTTCACCGCCGAGTACGGACTGTGGTTCGGATACCTGTTGCCGGGCCTGATGCGCAGCAAAGCCCCGATCCCGTTGGGCGGCACGTCCAATCATCTCCGACGCTCGGTACTCCGCGAGATCGGTGCGTGGGATCCGTTCAACGTCACCGAAGACGCCGACCTCGGTGTCCGCATCGCCGAGACCGGCTACCGCACCGCCGTGATCGATTCGGTGACTCTGGAAGAGGCCAACAGCGACCCCATCAACTGGGTCCGCCAGCGATCACGGTGGTACAAGGGCTATCTGCAGACCTGGCTGGTGCATGTCCGGCGCCCGGTGGGCCTGTGGCGGGCGATCGGCACCGTGAGTTTCATCCGGTTCACCCTGCTGTTGGCCGGTACACCCGTCATCGCATGCCTCAATCTCGTCTTCTGGTTGATCACCGTCTCGTGGTTTCTCGGCCAGCCCGCGGTCATCGGGGAAGTCTTCCCCTGGTACATCTATTTCCCCGCGCTGGTGTCGCTGATCTTCGGCAACGGCGCCACCATCTACATGAACCTGATCGCGCTGCGCGAAGACGATCGTCCCGATCTGCTGTTGCCTGCCCTCACCGTGCCGCTCTACTGGGTGATGATGAGTGTGGCCTCGGCAAAAGGGTGTTACCAGCTGATTCGCAATCCCTCGTACTGGGAGAAGACCTTCCACGGTTTGTCCGCGAAGCCGGACAGCGACTCCGGTGTCGGACAATCAGATACGGCGGCAGCCGCATCGACGAACGGACCGAGCCAGGTTCCCCCGACGCGGCGGGCGGCAATGTCTGATCGCGGACTCGGCCGGACCATCTACTTCGTGAGTCTCGCCGTCTACGTGGTGGTCGGCTACGTACTGTGCGTGCGTGAAGGATTCATCATCGGCGACTCGCTGTCCCGGGTGTCTGCGGCACAAACCGTTCTGTTCAGTCGCGATCCGCACGTCGCGGCCATCGGTTTCGTCTTCACGCCTCTGACCTCGCTGATCCAGTTGCCGGCAGTGGCATTCAGCCCACTGTGGGCACCGTTGACCGAACGAGCCTTCTCCGGGGTGCTCATGTCGGCGGCCTTCATGTCCGGTGCCGCGGTACAGATCTTCGCAACTGCCGCGGACCGTGGACTGCCGCGGTCGTTCGCCTTGATCGTCACGGCACTGTTCGCGTTCAACCCGATGATCGTCTTCTACGGATCAAACGGTATGAGCGAGGCGCCGTTTGTGTTCTTCGTGTGCTGGGCGGTGCGCCGGCTGATCGCCTGGACCACAGACGACGACGTACACCACCTCGCGGCTGCCGGCATCTCGCTGGGGCTGGGCTACCTCACCCGCTATGACGCCGTCGCCGCCATCGCCTGTGCCTCGCTGCTCGTCGCAGCGACCACGGCCATCCGCGCCTCGCCGCGGCTGCGATGGCGACGAGCCCTGCTGGACGGTGGATTGGTCGCCGCACCGGGCTTTTTCGCCTTCATCGGCTGGGCTGCGAGCAGCTGGCTCATCACGGGCCAGGCGTTTGCACAGTTCAGTTCCCAGTACGGCAACTCGGCGATTCTCCAGCAGTCCGACGGCGGTGGAACAGATTTCGTGCCCGGTGTCGAGTTCGCAGTGGTCTCCACTGTGCTCCTGGCACCGACGCTGATCCCGCTGGCCCTCGCTGCCGGAGTCGCCGGATGGTGGCGTGGCGACTGGGCTCCGCTGCTGGTGCCGATCGTGGTGTTCGGTAGCGTTCTGGGCTTCCAGGGGTACAGCTATGCCAGTGGATCGACCTTTGGCTTCCTGCGGTTCTACATCGTCGCGATCCCGTTGGCCGCCACGCTCGCCATCCTGCTGGTCCCTGCGCGCGCGTGCACGATCACAAAACGGCGGGGCAAATACGCACCGGAACCACCGGAGGCCCGTCGTTCGCCCGCTCGCCACCGGGTGGGTACTGCCCGCACCTGGCCTGGACTCGCAGTGGCCGTCGTCTTGGTGGCGATCACCGTGCCCGCCTCGGCGTACGGCATGAGCAAACCCAAATATGCCCCGCAGGAGTACGCGCTGGGTGCGGTACTCGACCCGGACCCGGACAACGTCAGCGAACGCAAGGCAACCGAACACCGCATTGCGTCGACGTTTTCCACCGAACGAGAGCTGGCGAAGTATCTCGACAGCCTCGACCTGCCCGAGGGCTCGGTGCTGACCGACACCGTCTACGGATTCGCTGTTGTCGCCGCATCTCGAAAGCCCAAGACCTTTGTGGTCCCCTCTGATCTGGATTTCACCGCCTACCTGAACGACCCCAGCAGAAATCAGGTCCGATACCTGTTGTCGGTGCCCAACACCGGTCGCGGCGAGTCCGACGCGGTGAACCTGCGGTATCCGACGTTGTACGAAACCGGCGCCGACATCGCGACTCTGGAGCTCGAAGTACCCAATGACGGTGAGGATCAGCCCGATTGGCGGGTCTACCGGGTTGAGGAAGCTCCAACGCTCTAGGGACTCAACGCCCGGATGACGGCAAAGATGGGATCCCCGGGGCCGATGTCGAGCGTGCACTCGCCGAGCCGGGGGTCGGGCACAAACGCCCAGAACAGTGCACCGGCAGTGCCCGCTGCCCGTTGGGCGGTGATCTTGCGCGTCAAGTCGTCCGCGCGGCCCTGCAACGGCCCACACGACCCCGCCATCTGGCCCATCTCGGCAACCACCAGCGGTTTGCCGACCAGACCGGCCTGTTGGATCCGTCGCTGCAGTCCGTCGGTCGCCGTACCCGGCAGCGGCTCACCCCGCGGCCCGTAGTCGTGATAGTCGAGCACGTCGATCCCCGGCGATGCAGCGACATACTGGTACTCGTCGCCGCGCGAACCACACTGACCGCCGCCTGCGAGCCCCGCCCAGATCGGAGTGTCCGGGTCGAGTGCACGCAGCCGGGCACCGGCGACATCGAAGAACTTCCGGAGCACGTCTGCCGAACGAGGCGGACAGATCCGGTTCTGCCACGAACACCGACTGTCGTTGCAATTGCTCGGCTCGGCCTCCCCGACCAATTCCCACCCGGCGAGCGCGCGAGAGCTTCCCCACCGGGCCACCGCCGCATCCAGCCAGGACGCATATGTCATCAGCGAATCGTCGGTCGCGGGATCATCCCAGCGGTCGGCGAACCACGAGTGATCCTTGAATTCGAAGTCCTCACAGGCACCCTCACCCGCCGAGAGCACCGCGACGAGCATCTGGTCGTGGTCGGCAGCCTCCTGGAAGATCTCGTCCAGGCGTCCGAAGTCGATCTCACCGGTGTCCTTGTCCCTGGCGAACGACGAGAAGAGATTGAACCGGGTGACCGCGTTCGGGGGCAGCGCGGCGAAATACTTGTTCAGGTCGACCTGAGCGCCACAACCTTCGTTGAGTTGCCAATCGGTACCCAGTTGATAGGCCGCGAAACCGATGGGCCACCACGGTTTTCCGTCCAGGGTCAATCCCCTGGCAGACGTGGCGACACGGGGAGTGTCCGTCGTTGGATAGTCACGGTCTGACGATCCACATCCGGCGGTACCGAGGACCACGGCGAGAGCTGAGGCCAGAACCGCCAACACGAACCTGCGGGGCAGCCGACGTCGCCTCTCGGGAACGTTGATCTCAGCGCGGCTCATCTCCGAATCCTAGTCAAATAAACGACAATTCGGCGAACATTGCCACTGACAAACTCTGGTTCGGCGAACATCGTTCGCCCGTCGGCAGGTGAGGCGCAAGGGTCTGGTGCCCGGTACGCTGCAGGCGATGATACGACCGATGGTGCGAGCCGCAGCTATGGCGACGGTGGTGCTGCTGGCACCCGGCTCCATCGGCCTGGGAGCGGCGACGGCCGCGCCGATCCAGGGCACACCGACCGCAGGTGCTCCGGCACCCGAGACCATCACCGACACCTGCCCGTACAAGACGCTGCCGATTCCTCCTGTCGACGAATCCGAGGTGGTTCCGCCGGGCTCATCCTCACCTGCACCTCTGCCCGTGCCCAGCCCACCGGTCGGTGGTGAAGCACTCGGCGGATGTGGCGTGGTCACAGCCCCTGGTGCGGCTCCCCCACCCGCCGGACTCACCGCCGCAGGTTGGCTGATCGCCGATCTGACCGCAGACAAGGTACTGGCGGCCAAAGACCCTCACGGTCGGTACCGTCCCGCGAGCACCATCAAGGTCCTGCTGATCCTGGTGGTTCTGGACGAGTTGGATCTCGACGACACGGTCACCGGGACGCAGGAGGACGACGAGGTCGAGGGCGATGCTGCCGGTGTCGGGCCGGGTGGTGTCTACACCGTGCGTGAACTCGTGGCAGGTCTGATGATGGTGTCCGGCAACGACTGCGCCAACGCCCTGGCCCGCGCACTCGGCGGCCCGCAGGAAACAGTCGACAAGATGAACGCCAAAGCCCGCGAGCTGGGTGCCCTGGACACACGCGCGGCGTCGGCCTCCGGTCTGGACGGTCCCGGGATGAGCAGCTCCCCGTACGACGAGGCGCTCATCTTCGCCGAGGCCCTGGAGAACGACGACTTCGTGGAGATCTCGCAGCAGACGCAGATGAGGTTTCCCGGCTACCCAGGGATGCCGACGCCCACCCCCACCGACCAGAGTGTCGACGGCGCGGTCACCGAGACCACCACACAGTCGACTCCTGCCGGGGATCCCGGCATCGACCTCTACAACATGAACCAGCTGCTGTACGACTATCCCGGCACCGTGGCAGGCAAGACGGGCTATACCGACGATGCCCGAAAGACCTTCGTGGGCGCGGCGGAGCGGGACGGACGCACCATTCTTGTTGTCCAGATGTACGGCCTCAACGACTCCTACGGCTCGTTCTGGCGACAGGCCGAGGCGATGCTCGATTACGGGTTCGCCCAGTCATCGGATCTGTTCGTCGGCTCGCTCACCGACGATCCCGCATCACCGAGTTCGGTGGAGTACTCCGGTGGCACCGACGAAGACGACGCGGCCAGGTCCCCATCCGTGCAGGATTCGGGCCGGTCGTCATGGACCGCTCGGATCACCATCGGGCTTGTCGGAGCACTGGTTGTCATCGGGCTGGTCTACGCCGGGACACGGGTGAACAGGCGGCGCTGACATCTCGGCCCGGTTGCGATCAGAACGCGCGGGGTAATGCTGCGGCATGCGTATCGCCATCACCGGAGCCAGCGGCAACCTGGGCACGGCACTCCTGTCCGAGCTTGCCGAGTCCGGACATGACCTGATCGGGATCGCGCGACGGATTCCCCAGTCGGTACCGCCATACGACAGCGCCCGATGGATTGCGATAGACGTCGGTGGCCGGGATGCGGTCCGACAACTGACGGCGGCGTTCGAAGGCGTCGATGTGGTCGTCCATCTGGCGTGGCAATTCCAGCCGTCGCATCGCGTGGGCCAATTGCGTGCAACCGGAGTGCAAGGCACCGGCAATGTGCTCGCCGCCTCCGCGGCCGTCGGCATCGGCCACCTGGTGCACATGTCATCGGGCGCGGTGTACAGCGGTGTCGACGATCATCGCGCTGTCGATGAATCGTGGTCACGATCCGGCGTCAAAGAGTCGGTTTACAGCATCGGCAAGGTCGACGCGGAACGGTCGATCGACGAGTGGGAGCAGACACATCCGAACACCCCGCCCGTTGCCAGACTTCGACCCGGCTTCATCGGCCAAGGAGGAATCGGCGCGGAACTGCTCCGGTACGCCCTCCCAGGCTACTTCCCCGCAGGCCTGCTCAAGATGATCCCGATAGTGCCCTTGGATCGCTCGTTGACCATCCCCGCGGTTCATGCGCGCGACGTTGCCGTCGCGATCGGAACCATCATCGATCGACGCGCTCACGGCGCCTTCAACCTCGCCGCCGATCCGCCGGTGACCGCGGCCGACATCGCCACGGCGCTGGGCGCCCGTCTGGTTCACGTTCCGAAGCCGGTGGTCGCCGGCGCTGTTGCCCTGTCGTGGCGGCTGCACGTGCAACCGGTGGACCGGGGCTGGATCGAGTTGGCCTACCAGGTACCCCTTCTCGATTGCACCCGCGCACGGCACGAACTCGACTGGGCTCCCAGGTTCAGCGGAACAGAGACCATCGCACAAGCAGTGGATGCCGTGCTCGAATCCGAGGACGGGGCGAGCCCCCCGCTGCGACGCCGCAACCTCATCGGCGAAGTGGGCAGGGTACTCAGCGGCCGTGGCGTGGCCACCCGCGACAAGGCCTGAGCGACAAGCTCATCCGGCCCGCGTCAGCGTCCCGACCCCGGCCGGGCCAAGAACTTGTGCGCTGCTGCTTTCGCCGCATCCGGCGTCACAGCGTCGACCGCTGCCATTGCCTTCGACATGATGGAGCTGGCCACCACTTTGCGCTTCCCGCCCATCATCGCGTCATAACCTTGGCGCGCCACCTCGCCGGCGTCGTCCTTCTTCGCCTGCCCCATCTTCGTGTCGTCCATCCGCGCCCGATGGAAGAAATTGGTGCCCGTGGGACCCGGCATCAGTGAAGTGATGGTGACCGCGCTGTCACTCAACTCCCCTTGCAGCGCTTCGACAAACGACTGCACAAAGGACTTCGACGCGTTGTACACCGCCTGATACGGCCCCGGCATCGTCGAAGCGATCGACGAGGTGACGAGGAGCTTGCCTTCATTGCGCCGCACCATGTCCTCGAGGACGAGTTTGGTCAGATGCACCGTCGATTTCACGTTGAGGTCGATGACCGACATGGTGTCGGGCAGCGGGGTGTCGAGGAAGGCGCCGCCCTGCCCGACACCTGCGTTGAGCGCCGCTGCGGCCAAGGGGCGTTCGTCTGCCGCGACAGCTGCGTAGACCTGCGCCACGCCGTCCTCGGTCCGTAGATCGGCGGTGACCGACCGAACATGAGCACCGGTCTCACCGAGACGCTCGGCGGCCGTGTCGATCTTCTCGCTGTCGGAAGCGACGATGAGGTCGTAGCCATCTGCAGCGAAGAGTGCGGCGAGCTCGTAACCGATTCCGCTCGAGGCGCCGGTCACGAGGGCAAGTGGTTTACCGGTTGGTGTGCTGGGCGAATTCGTCATGACGTGTGCGTACCCGATACCGCACGGTGTCAATCGGTGCTGACACCGTCAGCGTCTGCGTCCCCGCAATGCCGAGATGCCCAGCGCGGCGACGACTCCCGCCCCGATGGCAGCCGCGGCGCCCCGCGGGGACAAGCCATCGCGGACGTCGACCCGCGGACTGATGACCACCGGATCGGGGACCCGCGTCGTTTCGAATTTGCGATTGATCGGATCAGTGGCCGCCCACGCCGTGGCGAACAAGATGATCCGTGTGGTGATGAAGGCAAAGACCATGATCCCGAGGATCGGCCCGAAGGTCGCCCCCGCCGGACCCGTCAGGACCGATTTCAGGTAGAACGAGGCAACGAACTTGAAGATCTCGAAGACCACGGCTGTCAGCAGGCCGGCCTTGGCCGCGTTCCGGAGCGGCAATGCCACCCTGGGCAACTTCGCGATGACCCAGGTGAACAGCAACCACGACGTCAATATCGACAACACGTACGACACGGCCCGGATGCCCACCGACACCCCGGGCAGGTCGTCGGCACTCAACCACTCGAGGATCTTCAGTGTGAGTCCGCTGCTGGACAATGCCGAAAGGGAGAACGTCAGGACGATCGCGAGGAACAGTCCCGCAAGCGCACCGAGGTCGGCCAGCTTGGTCTTCACCACCCCTGCGGACTCCGGCTCGGGTCCCCACTGGACGGTCAGTGCGTTGCGCAGGTTGGCCATCCACCCCAGTCCTGCGTACAGCGCGACCACCAGCCCGACGACTCCGATCGTGGTACGTGACTCGATCGCCTGGTCCATCAGATCGGTCAGCTGCTGACTCATGCTGCCGTCGACGGACTCGGCGATCTCGTCCTTCGCCTTGTCCAGGAGGTCGGGGTTGCCCGCGAACACGAAGCCCGCGGTGGCGAACCCGATCATCAGCAGCGGAAACAAGGCGAAGACACTGAAATAGGTTGCGCCCGCAGCGAAGAAGTCCCCCTTGCTGTTCTGGTAACGCGTGCCCGCGGCCACCAGGTGATCAAGCCAGGGCCGCTGCGCGCGCTGCCTGTCCAGGAAGGACGGCTTTTCGGGCGCTTTGTCTGTCTCTGGAGTGGACATCGAATCCCCGTTCCGTTCGTCCGTCGAGCCCTTGGCCTCTGGCGAGCGTCTGGTCAGTCGGGTGCCACCGGAGCGGCGAATCCGACCTTGTCATACACCTTCTGCAAGGTGCGCGAGGCGACGTCACGGGCACGATCGGCCCCGGCGGCCAGCACCCGGTCGATCTCGGCGCGGTCGGCCATCAGTTCATCGAATCGCGCGCGCAGCGGAATCACGAACTCGCTCAACGCCTCTGCCGTATCCACCTTGAGCTGGCCATAACCCTGGTCGGCGTACCCGGCGACGAGATCGTCGATGGACTTGCCGGTCAGTGCCGACTGGATGGTCAGCAGGTTGCTCACCCCTGGTTTGTTCTCCCGGTCGAAGACGATGTCGCGACCGTTGTCCGTCACCGCGGAGCGCAGCTTCTTGGCCGAGCGTTTGGGATCGTCGAGAAGGTTGATCAGGCCCGAATCGGATTCGGCGGATTTGCTCATCTTGGCCGTCGGATTCTGCAGGTCGTAGATCTTGGCCGTCTCGGCCACGATGTAGGCCTCCGGCACCACAAACGTCTTGCCGAAGCGGGAGTTGAACCGTTGCGCCAGGTTTCGCGTCAGTTCGAGGTGCTGGCGCTGATCCTCGCCGACGGGGACCTGGTCCACCCCGAACGTGAGGATGTCGGCGGCCATCAAGATCGGGTAGGTGAACAGACCCACGCTCGCGTGGTCCACACCCTGCTTCGCCGACTTGTCCTTGAACTGAGTCATCCGGCTGGCCTCGCCGAATCCGGTGATGCACGACAGGACCCAGGTCACCTGTGCGATCTGCGGCACGTGGGACTGCAGATAGATGGTCGCGCGATCCGGATCGACGCCCAGGGCGAGCAGTTGGGCAACACTGCGGCGCGACCGGTCACGCAGCGCTTTGGGGTCGTGTGCTGCGGTGATGGCGTGCATGTCCGGGATGAAGTAGAAGGCTTCCTCGAACTCGTCCTGGAGGGCGACCCACTGCTGAACCGCACCCAGGTAATTGCCCAGATGGAACGAATCGCTGGTCGGCTGGATACCCGACAGCACGCGTCTGCGTCGCTCTGTTGCCGCGGTCTCGGTAGTCGCTTCAGTCACCTGCGTGATTCTTCCATTCTGCGGCGGGTGGATTCACGAGTACTCCACCGTGACGGGGGCGTGGTCGGACCAGCGGAGGTCATAGGCGTCGGCCCGGTGCACGTACGACTTGGTGGCGCGTTGCCCCAGTCGCTTGTTCGCGAGCTGGTAGTCGATCCGCCAGCCCGCGTCGTTGTCGAAGGCCTTGCCGCGCCAACTCCACCACGAGTACGGGCCAGACACCTCACCCGCCAGTTCGCGGGCGACGTCGACCCAGCCGGCTTCGAGCAGTCCGGCGACCCACTGCCGCTCCTCGGGCAGGAAGCCAGGGTTCTTGACGTTTCCCTTCGCATTCTTCAGGTCGAGTTCGGTAGGTGCGATGTTCCAGTCGCCGCCGATGACCACGTCGCGGCGTTTGCGCGACAACGCCGCGAGATGGGCAGCGAACTCATCGAGGAACCGGAACTTCTCCTCGCGCTTCGGGCCGTCCGAAGCACCCTTGGGCAGGTACAGACTGGCCACGGTCAGATCACCGAAGTCGGCCTCGACGTACCGGCCGGTGCTGTCGAACTCGTTGCTGCCGAAACCTTTACGAACGCGGTCCGGAGCCGAGCGCGACAAGATTGCCACACCCGAGTGTCCCTTGACCGTCGACTCGTTCAGAGCGAGATGCCACCCGTCGGCGAGGGCGGGGGCGAGTGCTTCGACCACCTGCTCTTCGGTGGCCCGGGTTTCCTGCAGCAGCACGTGGTGGGTGTCGGTGTCGCGCAGCCACGGCAACAGTCCCAGGTTGCGCTCGGAGCGTTGCTTCACCGCCGCCCGGATGCCGTTTGCGTTGATCGTGGTCACGATTGTCGTCACGTCCGACGACCCTACGTGCGGGCCACGACATCACCGGCGGCGGTCCGCGAACTCCTCGCGCGGGTCAACGTGCGTCGACCGTGACCAGTTCGTCCGTCTGCGGAAGGGCCGGAGCCTTGGCCCGGACGCGCCGGGCATACGCGAGGGCAAGAGCCAGGACCAGCAGACCCGCCACTGCCAACCCGGCGCCGAGCAGAGACGGCGCACGGTACCCGTACCCGGCCGCGATCACCAGACCGCCGAGCCAGGCCCCTCCGGCGTTGGCGATGTTGAGTGCGGAGTGGTTCAGCGCAGCGGCGAGCGTCTGCGCGTCCTCGGCGACATCCATCAGACGGATCTGCAACGCCGGTGTCAGCGCGGTCCCGCTGACACCGATCAGGAATGTGAGCACCAGGGCGGCCCACGGGTTGCTGGCGAGCAACGCGAACAAGATGAGTACCACCGTGATCGCCACCAGCCCGATGAAGATGGCCCGGACCACACCGCGATCGGCAAGTGCACCGCCGGCGATGTTGCCGGTGACCATGCCGAGGCCGAACAGCATCAGTGCGATGGGGATGAACGACTCGGACACTCCGGAAACGCTGGTCAGCGTGGTGCTGATGTAGGTGTAGAACGCGAACATCCCGCCGAATCCGACGATGCCGATGAACAGCGTGAACCACACCTGAGGCCGGGTGAGAGCGCCCAGTTCGGTGATGGGGTTGGTGATCTTCATGCCGGACAACGTGGGCAGGAACACCGACAGGGCACCGATCGTCAGCAGCCCGATCACCACCACCACGACAAATGCGGCGCGCCATCCCAGAGCGCTGCCGAGCCAGGTGGCGGCAGGGACGCCGATCACGTTGGCGACGCTGAGGCCCAGCATCACCTGCCCCACCGCCTTGGCCCGTGCATCCGGGCCGGCGAGGTGTGCGGCGACCAGAGCCGCGACCCCGAAGTAGGCGCCGTGGGGAAGGCCTGCGACAAAGCGGGCCACCATGAGCATGCCGTAACTCTGGGCGAGCACTGTGGCGGCGTTGCCGATGGTGAAGGCCACCATCAAGGCGATCAGCAGTGTGCGCCGGGACATCCGGGCGGTCAGCGCAGCGATCAGCGGTGCACCCACGACGACACCGAGGGCGTAGGCGGAGATGACGTGTCCTGCTGTGGGTTCGGTGGTCCCGAGGGAGTCCGCGATCGACGGGAGCAGTCCCATCGCCACGAACTCGGTGGTGCCGATCCCGAAAGCGCCCAGGGCAAGAGCCAGGACTGCGTTGCGACGACTTCCCCGCCATTCCCGCCATCCCTGCGGGTTCGCAGTGGAAACAGGGGTACTGACGGCAGACATGGTTCATCCTCTCGAGGGTGCTTGGGGTGAGGCGGCGACGCTGCCGGGCAACCCAGGAATCAACTGCGTGGCCACCGCGATGATTCCCTGCGGTGGGGTGAACTCGCCCACAGCCGGGCGATGGACGTCGGCCGTTGCCGAGCGCGGCCTTGACGCCTCTTCACGAAGATGTCGACTCCCGCCGCATCACCGCGGGCAAGCAGGCAAAAAGTGCTGTTACGCAAGGTCAGAATCAGTCTGCGCAGGATGCTTTTTTGGCCGGGTGACGCGTGTTATATCCTTATCGCCAGGTCATGAGTATCAGCGACAAGCCCCGGCTCGCTGATCGGCAACCCTCCAACCGCGGTGGGGTGCTCCGGGTGATGACCAGGCCAGCGGTTTTTCGCCGCGGCAAGCGCGGGTCCGAAGGTCGGACCCAACAGTTGGATGCACCACCGACCATGAAGGAAGAAGTTCGCCATGTCTGACACTGACGTCAATCCCGCCGACAACTGGAGCTTCGAGACCAAGCAGGTCCATGTTGGTCAGAGCCCCGATTCGCAGACCTCGGCCCGGGCGTTGCCGATCTACCAAACCACCTCGTACACCTTCCGTGACACCGAGCACGCAGCGAACCTCTTCGGACTCGTCGAACCCGGCAACATCTACACGCGCATCATGAACCCGACGCAGGATGCCGTCGAGCAGCGCATCGCGGCACTCGAGGGTGGCGTCGCCGCTCTCCTGGTCGCGTCCGGTCAGGCCGCCGAGACCTACGCCATCCTCAACATCGTCGAAAACGGCGGGCACGTCGTGTCGAGCCCGCGGCTCTACGGCGGTACCTACAATCTCTTTCACTACACACTGCCCAAGCTGGGCATCGAGGTGGGCTTCGTCGAGGATCCCGAGGATCTCGACAGTTGGCGCGCGGCGATCAAGCCGAACACCCGCGCATTCTTCGGTGAGACCATCTCCAACCCCAACAATGAGATTCTTGATCTACCGGGAATCAGCTCGGTCGCGCACGAGGCGGGCCTGCCCCTCATCGTCGACAACACCGTCGCGACCCCGTACCTGATCAATCCCCTCGCCCACGGCGCCGACATCGTTGTCCACTCGGCCACCAAGTACCTCGGCGGCCACGGCACAGCGATCGGCGGCGTGATCGTCGACGGCGGTACCTTCGACTGGCGTGGACAGCGCGACGGCAAGGACCTGTTCCCGGGCTTCACCACCCCGGACCCCAGCTACCACGGTGCCGTGTTCGCAGACCTCGGCGCACCGGCCTACGCGCTCAAGGCCCGGGTCCAGTGGCTGCGCGACACCGGCGCCGCGATCTCGCCGTTCAACGCCTTCCTCATCGCGCAGGGTCTGGAGACGTTGAGCCTGCGGATGGAGCGGCACGTGTCCAACGCTCAGGCCGTCGCCGAGTATCTCTCCGAGCACGCCCAGGTCGAGTTGGTCGCGTACGCCGGCCTCGAATCGTCGCCTTGGTACAAGCGGGGTCAGGAACTCGCCCCGCGCGGCCAGGGCGCCATCATCGGCTTCGAGATCGCCGGTGGCGTCGATGCCGGTAAACGGTTCGTCGAGGGACTCACCCTGCACAGCCATGTCGCCAACATCGGCGACGTTCGCTCGCTGGTGATCCACCCCGCCTCCACCACCCACTCGCAGCTGCTGCCGGAAGAGCAGCTCGCCGCGGGTGTCGCCCCAGGGCTGGTCCGGTTGGCCGTAGGCATCGAGAACATCGCCGACATCATCGCCGACCTCGACGCAGGCTTCGCCGCAGCCAAGTGACGACGAGCCCCAAGCCGACATTGAGCACCGACCCGCACACGCCCCCGCGAATCCACCCGGATTGGGAGTCGCTGCCTGACGGGAAGCTGACCAGTGTGTCGGTGGGGCCCATCGAGCTCGACAACGGCGAACGCATCGAGAACGTCACACTCGCCTTCCAGCGGTGGGGCACACTCTCGAAAGCGCGCGACAACGTGGTGCTGGCACTACACGCGCTCACCGGTGACTCCCATGTCACCGGCCCGGCCGGACCCGGTCAGCCCTCCCCTGGTTGGTGGGATGGGCTGATCGGTCCGGGCGCCGCCGTCGACACGAACGAATGGTGCGTGGTGTCGGCCAACGTCCTCGGCGGTTGTCGGGGGTCCACCGGCCCGGCATCACTCGATTCCGAAGGGCGCGTGTGGGGTTCACGCTTCCCGCAGATCACCGTGCTCGATCAGGTCCGGGCCGAGGTCGCATTGATGGACGCCCTCGAGATCGACACCGTCGCAGCGGTCCTCGGTGGATCCATGGGCGGCGCGCGGTCGCTCGAGTGGGTGATCGGCTACCCCGAACGAGTGCGCAGTGCACTCATCTTGGCTGTGGGCGCCCGGGCCTCAGCCGACCAGATCGGCACCCAGACCACCCAGATCGCCGCCATCCAAGCCGATCCCGACTGGCAGGGCGGCGACTATCACGGCACGGGCCGCAGGCCGACCGCGGGATTGGGAGTTGCGCGGCGCATTGCGCACATGTACTACCGCCACGAACTCGAGTTGGACGAGCGCTTCGCGAATTCGCCGCAAGGACAAGAGAATCCACTCGAAGGTGGCCGTTACGCCGTCCAGAGCTACCTCGAACACCAGGCCGACAAGTTGGTCCAGCGGTTCGATCCCGGCAGCTACGTGGTGCTCTCGCAGGTCCTCAACCACCACGACGTCGGCCGCGGTCGCGGCGGCGTCGAGGCAGCGCTGCGCAGCTGTGCGGTGCCGGTGATCATCGGCGGTATCGACTCCGACCGTCTGTACCCGATCCGTCAGCAGGTCGAGTTGGCCGAGCTGATGCCGGGATGCGTCGACGGCTTGCACGTTGTGCATTCGGCCAATGGCCACGACGGATTCTTGACCGAATTCGATTCGGTCTCAGAGCTTCTGAAGAAAACCGTCGATCTGGCGCGGCGCTGACTCAGCCCTACACCTTCCTGCCGGACTCCCGTCAGGTGATCAGCGCGCTTGAGGCGTAGGCGCGATGGCGTCTGGGATCGTCGTCGGGGCGATCGGAGTCATGGCGGGCGGTGTCATGGCGGGCGGGGGCTCGATGGCCGTGCTGCCCGGAGGCGGTGTGGTCGGATTACTTGTCGGCGGAACCAGTGTGGGGGTCCACGGGAGCGACGGCAACGGGAACGGCCACAGCGACGGGCTCAACGTGGACGTCGACGGCCGGGACGGCCCGGTACCCGCCGGCAATTCGGTTGTGGCCCAACCCGGGTCCGAGTTTCCGGCGCCACCGGCGCCACCTCCACCGGCGACCGGTGGTGCCGGATCGACAGTGGTGGTGATCGTCACCGGCTGAGGTTGCGCGGGTGGACGGTCCGGTGTGCTCACGCGCGGACCGGAGACATCGACGGTGGTCGTGGGCGCCACCGTGGTGGTCGTGGTGGACGACGTGGGTGGCTGCGACGCCGGAGTACTCGGATTGCCCGCCAACGACGAACCCACCGCGTACACGGTCATCAGTGCGCCGGCAAGCAAGGCCCCGAACACGGCAAGCGGCGCAGCCGAGAGCCAGTCGCGACTGCGCCGGCCACCGATGAACGCGAGATCGGCACCGCCACGTCCCCGCGCCGCGATCTTCGCGGCGCCGGTGGCCGCCACCGACTCCGGCCCCTTGGGCAGAACTGCCTCGAGACCGGCGGCGTCGACGATCAGGTCACGGAAGATCGGGATGTTCGCAATGCCGCCGACGAGCACTACTGCTTCTGCCCCAGAGGCATGCGGCCCGTTCACGTAATCGCCGACCACGCGTGCGGCGTGCTCGGCCATCGGAGCGGTCAGCCGTTCGAGCGAGGTGCGGGTGACGGTCACCGGGTCGGCGCGATTGCCGACCATCAGCGCCGTCGAATCCTTGCTGGACAGTTCCTCTTTGGCGGTACGGCAGGCGCTCAGCACCGTGGACTTGCGCCGTCCGCGTAAGCGGCCAGAACCCATGACGTCATCGGCGATAAGCGAATCCAGCGCGATACCGGCAACCGATTCGCTGCGTTGGTAGTCGGTGATGCGACGACTCGACGGCTCGAGGCAGTACATGCCCATCCCGGTGTCGCCGAGGTCGACGACCACCACCTGTTTGAAGCGACTGATCTCGCCCGTACTGATCAGCTGGTGCGCCACGGCCTCGGTCTCCGCGACCAACTGGATCTGACGTTTGGCGCCGGTCCCCTTGGACGCGATTTCCCGGGCATGCTCATCGGTTCGGTAGGCGACGCCGATGGTGGCGACGCGGTCGCCGCGCTCTCGCGCCTGGGTGAGCATCAGATCGATGCCGGAATTGATCCGTCCTGCCCGGGTCAGTCCATCGGTGGGGTCGACGTCGATCACCCGGCCCAGAGCATCGACACGACCACTCTCGTCGGTCGTCAGCAGAACGCAGTGGACCATTCCACTGCCTGCGGACAGGCCCAGCGAGGTGTTCATTGCTCTCTTCCGAACTGTTGATGTGTCGCCTGCCTGCGCGGATGCGGTTCTTCCACATCGTGCGACAAGCTCTCCTGGCGTGCCCCCCAGCACTTTCGTGGCCGGCTCCTGGCCGACGATCTACAACGACCGTCGCGGCTCAGGTCAACCGACTGGTGCAGTAACAGACACAATTGTAATCAATCTGTGCCCAAAGGGTCGATCGAGGTAGCCAACCACAGTATTGCGACGCCGGCCAAGGACATGGCCACGACGTCGGCGAATCGTCCGCGCACCTCGAGGAGACCGACCCTTGAACTGGGCAGAATCGCACGTAAGAGGGCTGCGAGTAGGGCAGCGGACCCGAAGACAAAGGCTCCACGACGCCAGCGGTCGAACACCAGGAACACCGCTGCGATCACGACGAGTGCGACGACGGCCATGAATGGGATCTGCACGAGAACCCACCGCAGCCTGCGCACCTGGTGCAGCCGCCGGGCACGGTTCCGTGCGGCACGATCGGCCCCACCTCGGGTGTCGGACGATCTGGGCGTCATCTGCTGTCGGCGATCAACGCTGTGCAAGCGCGGACTCTGCGCGTTCCACGACGTTGGCCATCAGGAACGCCCTCGTGAGTGGACCGACACCGCCCGGATTGGGAGATACGTGGCCTGCCACGTCCCAGACATCTGCCGCGACATCTCCCACCAGACCGGCATCGGTGCGGCTCACGCCCACGTCGATCACGGCAGCGCCCGGCTTCACCATGTCGGCGGTGATCAGCCCGGCCACGCCTGCGGCGGCTATCACGATGTCGCCGCGCCGGACCTCGGCAGCCAGATCCCGGGTGCCGGTGTGACAGAGGGTCACCGTGGCGTTGTCGCTACGCCGCGTCAGCAACAGCCCGATGGGGCGGCCGACGGTGACTCCGCGGCCGACCACCACCACGTGGGCACCGGCGATCTGGATGTCGTAGCGCCGCAACAGATGCAGGATGCCCCGCGGGGTGCACGGCAGTGGCGCGTCGGACGAGGTTCCGGAACCGTCGAGGACCAGCCGGCCGAGGTTGATCGGGTGCAGACCGTCCGCGTCCTTGTCCGGGTCGATCCGCTCGAGGGCGGCGTTCTCGTCGAGGTGCTTCGGCAGCGGCAGCTGCACGATGTATCCGGTGCAGGCCGGGTCTGCATTCAGGTCGTCGATGGCCTCGTTGAGCTGTTCGGTGGTGATGTCGGCCGGCAGGTCCTTGCGGATGGAGGCGATCCCGAGTTTGGCGCAGTCGTTGTGTTTGCCGCGGACGTAGGCCTGCGAGCCCGGGTCGTCGCCGACGAGGACCGTGCCGAGTCCGGGGGTGACCCCCGCGGCCCGCAGTTTGTCCACGCGGGCCTTGAGGTCGGTGAAGACCTCGTCGCGGGTGGCTTTTCCATCCAGTACGGCTGCGCTCACGGTGCCATTGTTCCAGGCGCCGGTGATACCTGGTGCCAGGGGCACGCGCGGGGTCGATGAGCGGTCATTCGAGATCGAACCACGCCACCGCGGGTGCCTCGATCCCGCCGACCCAGACGCGCCCGTTGTGTTCGACCACACCCGTGCTCTGACCGAACCCGGGGACGGGGACCCGGTACTCCGCGACGACCCGGACGGTGGCCAGATGGATCTTGAGCAGACGCATCGGTGCCACCGGCTTCGGCAACAGACGATCCGGCAGCCGCCAGAGAAGTTTGCGCAGACCGGGTCTGCCGGCCAGGGCGTCGAGTGTGCCGTTGCGGTTGGCCACGAGGGCGAGCCACATGTGCTCTCCATCCGGTGCCCGCGAACTGTTGTCGGGAAAGGCGGGCAGCCCGTCGAGAACCACCGAATCGGTCCGCGTCTCCAGATCAAAGGACCGTAACCGGTAGGCGCCGGTCTCGGCGATCAGCAGCCGACCCTGGTGCAGGACCAGCCCGTTGGCGAACTGGAGACCGGTCAGGACCACGTCGGCAGTACCCGACCAGGGTGAGGTCGATGAATCGTGAGAGCCCGGATCACCGGGATCGTTCAGCACCACGCGCAGCAGTCTGCCCGCGCCCGAGTGTTCGAAGATGTCGGCCATGTACATCTCATACGGATGGCGGGTGGTCGACTGGGTCACGTAGAGCTCGAGTGGACGTGGATCGGGGCCGTCGGTGGCGGCGGTGACCACCACGTTGGAACAGAACGTCAGCCGTTCGCCATCGACCTGGTCGACGACGGTGTCGATGCGTCCGGACCGGACGTCCATGTGCAACAGGCCGCGCTCGCTGTCGCAGATGAACAGGTGGTCGCCGAGCAGCTCCATACCCAGGGGGCGCCCACCGGTGTTCGCCACCACCTGCCGCGAGTGGTCGACCGGGTCGATGCGGATGATGTTGCCGCCGATGGCACCGGTGTAGATCCGTCCCTCGCGGTCCACGACGACGTCCTCGGGTGAATCGTCGTCCAGGGTGATCACCGTGACTTCAGGGGTGAGCGGAGCCGGCCAGCCCGCGGTGTTCACCGGAGGTGGCGTCCAGGCCACCGGGTGGATGACCGGCTTCTTCAGCGCACTGTTGTGCTCGTTGCCAGGCCTCCGGGCCTCACCAGGTGTGTGGGTCACAAGTCTCCTCCCCCGATCCGCAGACCGTGTGCCACCGCGAACTCCATGGCCTGGTCGGGATCGACCGAGGCGTCGGTCACCGACGCCTGCAGCCAGAGCATCGGATCGCATCGCGCAC
Organism: Williamsia sp. DF01-3; assembly: GCF_023051145.1. Classification (NCBI taxonomy): domain Bacteria; kingdom Bacillati; phylum Actinomycetota; class Actinomycetes; order Mycobacteriales; family Nocardiaceae; genus Williamsia; species Williamsia sp. DF01-3. The sequence continues at coordinate 2,366,606 of NZ_JALKFS010000005.1, read as the reverse complement.
CGCGCAGGTTCGCTTGTCCGAGTTTGACACCCACAGCCCGGATCCCGGTGAGATCTGAGCCGGAGAGATCCGCCCCGATCAAGATGGACTCGGTCAGGTTCGCCTCCCGGAGGCGGCATCCCCGGAGCACCACGCCCGACATGTCCAGACCGCCGATCGACATCAGCGACATGTCGCAGTCGATCATCGTCAGGGGCCGGACCCGCGAGTGGGTGATGACCGAGCCGACCAGACTGCAGTCGGCCATCTCGACCTTGTTGAGATGGGTGCGCTCGAAGTGACAGTTCCGGAAGGCACTCGACCGATGCCGGGAGCGGGCGAGACTCGCGCCGGTGAAGTCGCAATCGGTGAATGTTGTGCCCTCCGTGGAGAGCTCGCTGAGGTCACATTCGACAAAACTGCATCCGACGAACTGTCGGCCGATCCATTCCTCGCCGGAATGGTCGGCAAAATCGAACCGTTCGTCCACGGTGGCCTCATCGCTCATGAGTGCATGTCTACACCGCCACGGCGACACCGCCGAAGAGTCCTCCATGGCGGTGAGTCAAGCTTGACGAGTGTTCCGACTGCTGTTCCACGAGCCCTGCATACCCCCCAACACCGGTAACGCGATCCGGTTGGCGGCCAACACCGGGTGTCAGTTACACCTGGTGGAACCGCTGGGATTCGACCTGTCCGAACCCAAGGTGAAGCGTGCCGGGCTCGACTACCACGACATGGCGTCGGTGACCGTGCACGAGGACCTGTTCGCTGCCTGGGGTGCGCTTGCCCCACAACGGGTTTTCGCCTTCACCGCCCATGCCGACACGTTCTACACCGACATCCACTATCAACCCGGCGACGTTCTGTTGTTCGGTCCAGAGCCCACCGGGCTGTCGGAGGAGGTGATGTCCGACCCGCACGTGACCGAACGTGTCCGCATCCCCATGCTGGCCGGCCGACGTTCCCTCAACCTCGCGAACGCGGCGAGCATCGTTGTGTACGAGGCATGGCGACAGCACGGTTTCGCCGGGGCGGTTTAGCGATCGGGGCGGTCGGGCTGGTCCGACGTCAGTCGATCGGCAGGCCACGCATCACGAAACGGCGGAGCATTCCCGCTGTCGGCTGATCCAGTCGGAGTTCGGCGTTGTCCGACTCATGAGGTGCGGTCACCCGTAAGACCAGTTCGCCGCCGGGCAGGATGTCGGCGGAATAGATGTGGTCGCCGCGTTCCCATCCGAGGTGCAAACCACCGTCGACGGTTGCGCTCGGCGCCGACTCGTTCCAGTAAGAACTGGGCAGACCATCGCGGTAGATCTCGTAGAACTCTTTGGCTTGCGGGCTCGGGGCCAGCGAGTCAGCACCCTGCCACCCGTCTTCGAGCGCCCAGACAATCGCGATCTGAGTGTCCAGCGAGTTCTCGCTGTCGGTGGTCTCGGCAGCGCCCGGTGTCTGGCGGTCGAGATTGTTCGAATAGTTGCTGCGCGTCATCTACCGAGGCTAGTCGCTGCGGGCCGGTAAAGACAGGCCGCCGAACGTGCCCACCCCTGCCGGCCATGGGCTAGCGATCCCAATCAACCCGTTCGGCCATGGCCAGCAACGTGTTTCGCCGGGCTGGGCTGGTGGCTGCGATCCAGGCGATCCTGCCGTACACATGCTCGCGGAAACGCGGATGGCCGTCTCGGTTCTGGGCGTGCGCCCCCGTGCGAATGGCGTTGTGCAGCAATGCCCTGAGGTTGTCGTAGTCGACCCGGCCGACCCTGGGCCTGTCGTTGACCACCAGCCCCGCGAGTTGCTGCCGCTGGTGCGAGTACATGATCTTCGTCTTGTCCGGGTGAACGGTGAAGCCTTCGTCGGCGATGATGCGCAGCACCGTCCAGAGCACCTTCCCGGCGTCCATGACGTCGCCCGAGATGGCCAGATCGTCGCCGTAACGGCTGTAGTGAAGGTTGTTGTGCCGGGCATAAGCCCAGATCCGGCGGTCCATGGTGCGCATGACCAGGTTGGCCAGGGCCGGCGAGGTCGGGGCACCCTGCGGGAGATGTCGCCCCCGCAGTAGTGACGCGTGGGCGAAGTCGAGACCTCGAAGGACATCGGGAGGTGTTGCGGTGGTGCATATCTCGGACAAGAGCCGGGCTGTCCTCCGGTAGCCGACGGCTGCGAAAACTGCGCGCACCCGCGCCGAGGTGATGGTCGGGAAGCAGTTCCTCAGATCGACCCGCAACACCACGTTGCGGTCGGAGTGGGGCCAGCCGAAACTCGCGGTGGACCGGCCCGCGACAAATCCCTGCGCCGCGCGATGCGGTGGGATGCGATCGAGCATCTCTCGGAGTATCCGGCGCTGGATCTCGCGTAGATGGGGTTTTGGCGCCTCGATCACCCTGACGCCGTCACGTTTGGGGATCGTGACATACCGATAATGGACGAGCGCAGTCTTTTTCGAGCGTAGCCAGTGACCTCGATCGGCGAACCACTCCAGTTCGCCCACCGTGAGGCCGAGCCAGCGCGCCACATCGGTGGCGTCGGCCAGCGGTGTGAGACCGAACGTCATCTCGGGCGTCGGCGGTTCATTGAAGACCTGGCTGCGGTTCTCGATGACCATCGACCAGAGTGCCCTGCGGACGGCCTCCGGCTCGGGCCTTTCGGGGAACCTCTCGAGCAGCAGGCCGAGCAGGGCCGTGGCCGTGGCAGGCGCCGTCGTGGCCGCCAGCATGTCGCCCAGCGCATGGACCGACCACCGCGGATCCACCTCGAGCCGGTTGATGAGCAGGTCGAGCGACCGTGCCGGGATCCGGATCCCAGGGCCGAGGCCACCCAGATCGTCAGGATGTGCGGAGTCGGTGGAGTCGCCTTGATCGGTCGAGTCGGTGGTCATGAGGCAGATGCGCGGCGGCGGGGCGACCAGAACTCTCGTCTGCGGCGCCGGGTAGCACGCGGAGCGTGCCTGCCGGCGTCGGACGCTGATACCAACTGTGAGATGCACCCAGGGGTTGCCCCTGAGACGGGTTCGGTGAACCCACTCTCGCCCCGCCCACCGCGCATCCCGTCATGCTAGTGCCGGCCGGTACTCGCAGCGATCCATCAAACGGCCCACCGATCCCGCCGAGTGGGTCACGAGGCCAGGTCAGGCCCAGTCACGAGATCGGGATCCGACACGGAGGTCCATGCGCTGCAGGCGGTCGGCAACCACCGTCACCGCCCCCTCGGCATTTTGCACCCGCCCCCGGATCAGCAGGGCGGGCGCCGTCTGAGCCAGTTTGCGGTATTTCGCCCAAAGACCCACCGAGCACACCACATTGACCATCCCGGTCTCGTCTTCCAGGTTCACGAACGTCACCCCCGCCGCCGTGGCGGGTCGTTGCCGGTGGGTCACCGCGCCGCCGACCAGCACGCGGGAACCGTCGGGCACCGACAACAGGTCCGCCGCCGCGACCACTCCCAGCGCGTCGAGCTGGGGGCGGATGAACTCGGTGGGATAGCTGCCCGGGCTGACCCCCGTCGCCCACACGTCCGACGCCGCCATTTCCACCTCACTCATCCCCGGAAGCGCCGGCGCAGCACTGTTCTCATGCAGCGGTAGCCGGTCGGACTTCTCCTGGGCTGCCGAACCGGCATCCCACAACGCCTGCCGCCGGCTGATGCCGAAACAGTCGAATGCCCCGGCCGTGGCCAAGGCCTCGAGCTGGTTGGTGCTCACATCCGTGCGCCGGGACAGGTCCGCTGCGCCCGTGAACGGACCACCGGTCAAGCGCTGCTCGACGATCTGCTCGGCCAACTCGGTACCGATCGACCGCACCGACGCCAGCCCGAGTCGCACGTCGAGTCCATCGTTCTCCAGATCGGCGTCCACCTGCGAGAGGTTGATGTCAGGACCATGTACGGCGACGCCGTGGCGCCGGGCGTCGGCAACCAGCGTCTGTGGTGAATAGAAGCCCATGGGCTGCGCTTTGATCAACGCCGCGCAGAAGGCCGCCGGGTGGTGCAGCTTGAGCCAGGACGAATAGAACACCAGGGACGCAAAACTCTGCGAGTGACTCTCCGGGAAACCGAAATTGGCGAACGCTGCCATCTTCTCGAAGATGCGGTCAGCCATCTCCCCGGTGATGCCGTGCAGATCCTCCATCCCCTGATAGAACCGGCCGCGTAGCCGGTTCATCTTCTCCGGCGATCGCTTCGACCCCATCGCACGGCGCAACTGGTCGGCCTCCGCGGCACTGAACCCGGCCACATCCACCGCAACCTGCATCAACTGTTCCTGGAACAACGGCACTCCCAGTGTCCGCGCGAGTGCCGCCTCCATCGAAGGGTGTTCACAGGTCGGCTCTTCCAACCCGTTGCGACGCCGGATATACGGGTGCACCGACCCACCTTGAATGGGCCCGGGGCGGATGAGCGCCACCTCCACCACCAGGTCGTAGAACTTGCGCGGCTTGAGCCGTGGCAGCGTTGCCATCTGCGCCCGCGATTCCACTTGGAACACCCCGACGGTGTCTGCTTTGCACAACATGTCGTACACGGCTTTCTCGGTCAGATCGATCTTCGCCAGGTCCACATGGATGCCGCGGTGCTGCTCGAGGAAGTCGATGGCGTAGTGGATGGCTGAGAGCATTCCCAGACCCAGCATGTCGAACTTCACCAGACCGATGGCAGCGCAGTCGTCTTTGTCCCATTGCAGCACACTGCGATTGGGCATCCTGGCCCATTCGGTCGGACAGACGTCGGCGATCGGCCGGTCGCAGATCACCATGCCGCCGGAATGGATTCCCAGATGTCTCGGCATGCCGTTGATCTGATTGGCGAGGTCGACCACATCGTCGGGGATGTCGTGTTCGTTGGCCTTCGCCGCATCGTATCGATGCACCTGTTTGCTCCAGGCATCCTGCTGCCCCACCGAATACCCCAGTGCGCGAGCCATATCCCGCACCGACGACTTGCCCCGATAGGTGATCACATTGGCGACCTGAGCGGCGTTCTGCCTCCCGTACCGCCGATACACGTACTGGATGGCCTCTTCTCGCAGATCCGACTCGATGTCGATGTCGATGTCGGGTGGGCCATCGCGGGCAGGTGACAGGAATCGTTCGAACAGCAGATCGTTGCCGACCGGGTCGATCGCGGTGATCCCCAGTGCGTAACACACCGCCGAGTTGGCTGCACTGCCGCGGCCCTGGCACAGGATGTTGTTGTCGCGGCAATACCTGACGATGTCCTCGACCACCAGGAAATAACCCGGGAACCCGAGGGTGTCGATCACATCGAGTTCATGCTCGATCTGCTCATACGCCTTGGGATGGCTCTGCGGCGTGCCGTACCGCTCGGTGGCCCCGCGTGCGGTCAGTTCTCGCAGCCACGAACTCTCCGTGTGCCCTTCGGGTACGTCGAACGGCGGCAACTGCGGTGCGATCAGGTGCAATCCGAAGGCGAGCTCGCCGGCCAGCATCGCGGCGTTGTCGATGGCATCGGGGTGAGCACTGAGGAGCCGCGCCATCTCGTCTCCGCTGCGAAGGTGGGCGCCCCCGAGGGGCGCGAGCCAGCCATCCATCTCATCCAGACTGCGGCGAGCACGCACCGCGGCCATCGCCATCGCCAGCCGCCTGCGATGTGGCGCCGAGAAATGGGCACCCGTGGTCGCCACCGTCATCACCCGATTGCGCCGGGCCAGCCCGGCGAGCACCGCGTTGCGTTCGTCGTCATCGGCCATTCCCTGCGCGGTCAGCTCCACGGCCACGTTGTCGCGGCCGAACAGGTCGATCAACTCACCGAGCGCAGCATCGGCGGCATCCGGCCCGCTCGACGACAATGCCTGGCGCACAGTGCCTTTTCGGCATCCGGTGAGTATCAGCCAGTGCCCGTCCGCGGCCCCTGCCAACGTCTCGACGTCAAAACGCAGCAGTCCCTTCTCGCCTGCTGCCATGTGTCCGGCGGCGATCTGCCGGGACAGCCTGCGGTAGCCCTCCTGGCCCCGGGCCAGGACCAGCAGATGTGAACCGTCCGGATCGGCCACACCGGTGCGAGGGGCATCACGCAGCAGCGAGGTTCGGAGCCGAAGACGGTGGGCAGCTTCCATTCCAGGGCTGCCTCGGCGAAACGCACCACACCGTAGAACCCGTTGTGGTCGGTGATCGCCAAGGCTTCGAGGCCCAGCCGATGCGCTTCCTCTGCCATCTCCTCGGGACTGCTGGCTCCGTCGAGAAAACTGTAGGAACTGTGGGCGTGCAGTTCGGCGTACCGGACCTGCGACGTGCCTCGTCGTAACTCGCCGGCCTCGTAGGGCGTGCGTTTACGCGACCACGCCGGACTGTCGCCACCGTCGCCGGCAAAGGTCTCGCCGGATCGGCCGCCGACATGCGGCCGCCCGGAAAGAACCCGTTCCAGCTCCGACCAGGTCGGAGGGCCGTTGTGCCAACCCACACCTCACCGTATCGAACATGTTTTCGATGAACAAGCCCGGCGGTTGCCGGCTCTCAGCGCTCACCACGGACCGGCCCGGACAGCCGATTATGTCGGCACGGGTCACCCGACTCTGGCATTGTTGACCCACATGATGCACCGCGATGTCGGTGGCCCGAGCGGCCGGAGACAACACCCCTCGCCACACTCGACAGCAGCCGGCCGCACCCTCACACACCTCAACGGCACGGCGCGGTGACCCACACCGACAGTGTCGACTCAGGCCCCGACAACAGGGTGCTCACTGCCACCGCAGCCCTGGACACCCCGTTTCTCGCCGTCGACGACGCCGTTCTCGACGCCAACCTCGCACGAATGTCCGAGTTCGCCGCCGGATCGGGTCTTGCGCTGCGCCCGCACGCCAAGACCCACAAGAGCACCGAACTCGCCCACCGTCAGATCGCGCATGGAGCGGTCGGGCTGACCGTCGCCACCATCGGCGAAGCCGAGGTGTTCGCGGCGGCGGGCATCACCGATCTGTTCATCGCCTATCCGCTCTGGGTCACCGAGAGCAAGGCGCAACGACTTCGCCGGGTCATGGATCAGGCCGAGGTGCTCCTGACCGTGGATTCGGCGGCAGGCGCCGGGCAGTTGGCACAGCACTTGCCCGGAGCGCGTGTGCTCGTCGAGATCGACAGCGGCCATCACCGGACCGGGGTGCATCCCCAGCGCGCCGGCGATGTGGGGCACCGTGCGGTGGCGGCAGGCCTGAAAGTGCTCGGCGCGTTCACTTTTCCCGGACACAGCTACCAACCCGGCCGTCCCGCCGGGGTGGCGAGGCAAGAGTCCGGCGCCCTTGCCATGGCAGCCCAGTCGCTGCGCAACGGTGGTATCGATCCGGTCATCCGCAGTGGTGGTTCGACACCCTCGGCGAGCGAGGCGGATCCTTCGGTGCTCACCGAGATCCGGCCGGGGGTGTACGTGTTCGGTGATGCCCAGCAGGTGGAGTTGGGAATCTGCACGTTTGCGCAGGTGGCGCTCACCGCGGTCACCACGGTCGTCCACCGCGAAGCAGGCAAAGTGGTGCTCGATTGTGGCAGCAAGGTTCTGGGGGCGGACCAGCCCGCGTGGGCCAGCGGCGGTGGCCGTCTGCCGACCTATCCCGACGCACGTGTCATCGCACTGTCCGAACACCACGCCACCGTCGACTTCGCCAATTCGCAGTCGCGGCCGGAGGTGGGAGACCGGGTCCAGGTGGCGCCCAATCACGTCTGTGCCGCAGTCAATCTCGCGAACGAGCTGATGGTGGTCGACCTCGCGGGTGAGGTGACGCCGTGGCCAGTACGCGCGCGCGGAGCCAACTCGTGAAGCGCCTGTCGAGCGTGGTCCTGGTCTTGGGATTGGTCCTCACCGCGTGCGCACAGGGGTCAGACCCTGTCTCGACGGCACGACTCACCAAGGCCTCCGGGGTTCGCTTCGACGACATCGGGATAGACGAGGTCCGCGGCGACGTCTCGGTGATGGTTCGCCAGACCACAGGACTTGGAGCGAACCTGATCCGCGACACCGAGAGCTCCGACAACAAGGTCGTGTCGCCTTGGGGCGCAATGGTTGCCCTCCAGATGCTGCGGGTCGGCGCGCGGGGCAACACGGCGGCACAACTCGAGTCGGCGATCGGGGCACCCGGGCGAGACGTCCATGCCGCGCTCATCGGACAACTCGACAGGTTCGACAGTGATCCCGGCGCCGTCGATGCGGACAATCCACCCACCCCACCGGTGTTTCATCAGGCGACCGGACTCTTCATCGATGAATCCGTGTCTGTGGAATCGGGCTACCTCGACATACTCGGAGAGAGTTTCGACACCGGGGTCTATCCGACCGATTTCTCCGCAGCGGACACCGAAAAGGCAATCACGGATTGGCTGGCCGTGAACACCGGAGGTGAGATCTCCGAAACCCCCACCGACTTCAGCCCGGAGACGGTCATCAGCCTGCTCTCGACGGTCTATCTCGCAGCTGCATGGCAACAACCGTTTCCTGCAACTGCAACCTCACCGGCCGAGTTCACCGATTCAAACGGCAAGGTCAGCGACGTCAACATGATGAAGCAGACGGTGTCCGCAGGCTTTCTGCGCGGTGCCGGATGGACCGGCCTGCAGTTGCCGTACTCGGACGGATTCGCGCTGCAGGTGTTCCTGCCCTCTGAAGGGAACAACGTGAACGGGTTCCTCGACCCTCAGCGACTGACGACGGCCGGTACGGACCTTCGTAGTGTCCCCCAGTCACCCGTGTCTGTTGGTCTACCGCGGTGGGATGTCACCACTAATCTGGATTTGAAAGTGGCACTTGAAAAACTGGGCGTCCGTGATCTGTTCACCGACGCGGCCGATCTCACCGGCATCAGCCCAGGACTGCTCGTCACCGCCGCGGCTCAGGACAGCACCGTCACCGTGGGCGAGAAGGGCACCGTTGCTGCCTCGGCAACACAGATCGACGCCGGGGTGACTGCGATGCCACCTGCGGGGCAAATTCCCGTGTTCGTCGCAGACCGGCCATTTGTGTACCAGATCATCGATACCGCAACGGGTTTGCCCCTGTTCCTCGGAACCATCATCCAGCCGGGACGGGTGTGATGGCCGCCCGGACGCCACGTCGATACGCCGCTCTGCTGCGCGGAATCAACGTCGGCGGAATCCGTATCAAGATGGCTGACCTCAAGACCTGCATCGAAGAACTCGGGTTCACAGACGTCAAGACCGTCCTCGCAAGCGGCAACGTACTCTTGAGTTCCCCGAGCACCGACATCGGCCGGATCACGGCCGCGCTGGAGAAAGGCCTCGGTGAGCGATTCGGCTATGCCGCACGGGTTGTCGTCATCCCCACCGACCGGCTCACTGCGATCATCGACGCCTACCCATTCCCCGAACGAGACGACTGGCACGCATATGTCGTCTTCTACTCCGACCCCGCTCAGGTCGACCTCGTCGCCGCGATCGCGGACGAACTCGATCCGCAGCAGGAACAGATCGAAGCTGGCGAATCGGTGCTGTACTGGCAGGTACGAAAAGGCGACACCCTTGACAGCGTGATCGGTAAACGCACCGGATCGAAGAAGAAGTCGGATTCCGGCTGGTTCCTCACCAACCGGAACCTCAACACCTTACGTAAGCTGCAGTGAATTGCCGTGCGCTGCAGGGTGTCAGCCTGCAGCGGGTACCAGCGACCGCTCGCGGATGTCTGCGGGCAGGTCTTCGTCCGGATGCCCGAGCCCCAGGTTTTCGCGCAACGTGCTGCCCTGGTATTCCGTACGGAACAGACCGCGACGCTGGAGCTCGGGGACCACATAGTCGACGAAGTCGTTGAACGTTCCCGGTGTCTGGGCCGTGGAGACGATGTAGCCATCGGCTTCTCCTCCGTTGAACCCGGCCTCGATCTGATCGGCCACATCCGAAGCGGTACCCACGAATTGCGGCAGCAGCACTCCCTGCGCGTAGAGCTTGCCGATGTCGCGGAGCGTCAGGCTGTCCCGTTCACTCAGACGCCTCGCCACATCGAACAGTCCCTGCGTTCCGGAGACGGAGATGTCTTCCAGTGGGGCGTCGAGGTCGTACTGCGAGAAGTCGTGGTCGGTGTGCACCGACAGTGTGATCAGGCCCGAGATCGGATCTGCGAGTTCGTTGTGGAACGCCTGCTTCTCCCGGGCGATCGATTCGGTCTCACCGATGAACGGGATGAACGAGGGCAGGATCTTGACATGGTCGGGATTGCGGCCCACGTCGACCACACGCGACTTGACGTCGTCGTAGTAGGCCCGGCGCCCTTCCGGTGTCGGGTCGATCTCGAAGATGGCTTCGGCCCAGCGGGCCGCAAAATCCCTTCCTGTGGAGGATGATCCGGCCTGGATGAGCACCGGCCGATGCTGGGGTGATCTCGGCTGGTTCAGCGGGCCCCGGGTGCGGTAGTACCGGCCGTCGTGGTCAACCGGACGAACCTTGTCCGCATCGGCCCACACCCCGCTCGCCTTGTCCGCGACAACGGCGTCCTCGTCCCACGCCGACCACAACTCCACTGCGGTCTGCACGAACTCCTCGGCTCGCAGATACCGCTCGTCGTGTGCCACGTGCTGGTCGAAACCGAAGTTGAGCGCTTCGGCCTGGGTCAGGGATGTGACGATGTTCCATGCCACCCGACCGCGGGATATGTGGTCGAGGGAGCCGAATACCCGGGCGAGTTCGTACGGGTGGAAGTAGGTGGTGGACTTGGTGATCGCGATGCCCAGATGGCTGGTGACCGCAGCGATGCTGGCGGCGACAACGGACGGATCGAGTGTCGCGGCGGCCTGGGTGCCACGACGCAGCGGTTCGGACTGATCGGCACCGAAACGCAAGGGGGCGGCCAGCAGATCCGCGAAGAACGCGAAGTCGAACTTGCCGCGCTCGAGAATGCGGCCGACACGGTGATAGTGCTCGGGCGAGAAGAATTCCGTCGTGGAGCCCGGATGCCTCCATGCGGCATGGGAATGGGTGACGGGCGAGGCGATCAGGAATCCGCCCAGGTGCAGTTGACGACTCATCGGTATCAGGTCCTTCGGGTGTCGAGAGGGCGCCGGAAGGCGCTCGCTGCCATCGAAGTCGGGAACGACGGACTGTCCAAGTGTTCTCGTCACCCTGGGTGAAACAAGACCGCACATCCGCCGCGCGGCGTACCGTGCGTCATTCGTACACACCTTCGACGGTCCACTGCCCATCTTGATAGTGCAGCAATAGTGCTCGTGAATCCTCCAGCAGCACTTGCGCTCTGGCGTATGTCCCGACATGCACATCGACACCACCGCCACCATCACCCGGCCCTGCGGCCCACCACCGTTCGTCGGTGGCCCACGGCCCCGCCCACCAGCTCAACGACCAACTGCGCCGACCCCAGGTCAGACTGGCCGGATCGGCACTGAAACTGCCTCGGGCAGTGACCTGCACCGGGGAGTCCTCGGCGTCGAGAAGGGTCACCGGTGCCATCGGCAGCACCGAGGGCGACGGTCCCGGCAATTGCCCCGGCCAGGGGGCATCCGGGTCGGCCTGTGCCACCAATTCGTCCCCGAGGGGTACCAGGGTGATCTGCTGCCCGGGCCCACGGCCACCACTGCGTACCGGAACCTGCACGCGTTCGCCTCCCAGCAACCCCTGCACCCGCACCAGTGCCCGGCGCACCCGCTCGGCCACTTCTCCGTCTCCTCCGGCCAATCCCCCACCCGTGAGCCCGAGTTGCATTGCACCCGAGCCGATCACCTCCACCGGATCGAGACGCAACATCACCACCGGCCCATCAGGGCGGTCGGCGGCGCTGCGGCCGGAAAGCCACCCCTCCAATTGCCAGCGGATCCGGTCAGCTGTCGCATCGGGGGTCAGCGGCTGCGCGCAGCGCCAGGTGCGGGAGTACTCACGACCGCTCTCGGTGGTGGCCTGCACGGTGAGCCGCGTGCAGGCCACCGACGCCGCGGCCAGCACATCGTGCAGCTGGGCGGACAGTCGCCTGCCGATGAAGGCGGCGGCATCGACGCGGTCCACCGGTGGGTCGCAGCGATGTTCGACGACCAGGTCCGGTGGTGGCGCCTGCCCCGACGGCGGGCGTTGCGGCAATGCCCGAGCGGTGCGGTGCGCGAAAATCGCGTCCGCCCCGAAGCGGGTGGCGACATCGGTGGACGACAGTTCGGCAAAGGCGCCGATGGTTCGAAGCCCCATCCGCCACAGCAGATCGACCAGGGCAGGTCGATCGTCGGCACACATGCTGGGCTCCACCGCCAATTGCGAGATACGCAGGGGCGCAAGGAACTCGGCACCCTCGCCGGGAGGTACCACCTTGCCGTGCCGAGCAGCGATGATCGCCGTGAAGAGTTCGTCGGCGATACCCACCTGGGATTCGATGCCACAGGCAGACACCACGTCGGTGAGTTTCTCCGCCGCCGCCTCTTCACCACCGAAATAACGCGCAACCCCACGGGCGGGCAGCACGAGAAGTCCCGGTCGCAACACCTCGACCATCGGGATCAGTTCGGCGACGGCGGCGGCCACCGGTTCGAACAACCGGGCATCACGTCCCTCGTCCGCATCTGTCACGGTCAGCTGGGGGCACCGCGCCTGGGCATCGCGTTTGCGCATCTCCCGGCGTACTCCCACCGCACGTGCCGCGGCAGAACAGGCGATCACGCGGCCGGACCGCAGTACCGCAACCGGACGATCCGGCGACAGATCCATCTCTGCCGCCGCGGCGACGGCCGGCCAATCCGGACACCAGACCCCGAACACCCGATCACTCATCACAACGCCACCGGCAGCGAAGGAGCATCGTACGAATTGCTCTGGGAGTCGACCACATCGACGAGCTGCACCCGGTCGCCGCAATGCATCACGTCCAGCCGGGTATCGGCTCCGGCGAATCCGCGTCCGTGTGAACGGACCGCGAGTGAGACACCTCCGAGTCGGCCGTAACCACGCCGCACAGCGGAAGGCTGGTGGGCGGTGGGCTGATGCCGGTACGCACAGACCCGCGACTGCAACTTCACATGCGCTCCCGACCACGTGCCATCGGTGACCACCAGCACCGCGCCCTTGCTACGAGCGCGGGCCATCACCACCCGGCTGCGCGAGGGTGGCACCGAGATACCACCGAGGCCCACCACCACCAGGTCGAGTCCATCGAGCAGCACCGCGGCGATCTCCACCGGATCTGGCCCGGGGTCGGGTATCACCGCGATCCGGGACAGGTCGGCCCCCATCTCGACCGCCGCGAGCAGACACAGCTGCGGCTGCCCGATGACAGCCACATGACCGCCATCGGCACTGACCTGTGCGATCAGCGACAACAGCAGCGACCGTGCACCCTCCAGGGCCAACACCTGACCACGGATCAGCCCGGCACCGGGGAGCACCCGTTCGAGAGCCGGCGGGACAGCCAGCCTCTCGCGGTCGGTGTACTTCTCCTGCTCATTGACAACCGCCGACATCTGCCTTTGTGGCACAACGGATTCGGGCTTTGATCGAGTGGTGGCAGCAGCGAGGGTCTGCCGCAACATCGCCAGCTTCTGCGCCTTGTCCGGAGCTGTCTCCATGGTCTGCATCGCACCCCTGTCCATACTCCCCACCAAGGGGGAAGTGGCGCAGGGAAGTTGCAACCACCGGTCTGACTCGAACACATTTTCGATTCTTTTCGAATGTAGGTCAGCACTCCGACAAGCGTCAATACGCTTCGGCGCGTCGTCCGGGCGAGTCGTCCTCGCCCGGCACACCACCCACTCCAGTCTCAGGAGTCCACTAAGGTCAGACCAATGAGCGCCTCTTCCTACCGCGTTCCCGGCCCCGATTATCTGGTTGCTGGGCGGTACCGTCTGCGCTCGAAGATCGGTGGCGGTGGCATGGGCGCCGTCTGGCTGGCACACGACACCCTCCTCGACCGGCAGGTCGCCATCAAGCAGGTGTTGTCGGTGGCCGGCATGACCGAGGACTCCGCGGCCGAGATGCGACAGCGAGCCATGCGCGAGGGCCGGATCGCGGCCCGGCTGAGTCATCGCAACGCCATCGCCATGCACGATGTGGCACTCGACGCCGGTGAGCCCTGGTTGGTGATGGAGTACCTGCCCTCGCGCAGCATCGCCGAGATCCTCCATCAAACCGGCACCATGCCCGTCAAGCAGGTGGCCCAGATCGGCGCCCAGGTGGCCGACGCCATGGCCGAGGCCCACAACGCAGGCATCATGCACCGCGACATCAAGCCGGGCAACATCCTCATCGCAGAAGGACGCAACGCCGGGCTGGTGAAGCTGACCGACTTCGGGATCTCGCGGTCCAAGGACGATGTGCAGCTCACCCAGACCGGTGTGATCACCGGTACCCCGGCGTACTTCGCACCCGAGGTCGCCCGCGGCGAAGATCCGACGGAGGCCTCCGACGTCTACTCGCTCGGCTCCACCCTCTACACCTGTGTGGAAGGTCAGCCGCCGTTCGGGCTCGACGAGAACTCCCTGGTGCTGCTGCACAAGGTCGCCCGCGGCGAGATCATCCGGCCCCAGCGGGCCGGAGCCCTCGAGGGTGCTCTGCTCGCCATGCTCGAGCCGAGTCCGGCCCGCCGGCCGACGATGGCCGGGATCCGCGATCGGCTTGCCCAGATCGCCGCGGGCGATGCCGGCAACACCGCACAGATCCTCACCAGTCCGCTGGATCGACGAATCGCGCCCCTCCCCCTCGGCCACCCACCCGGCGCATCCCGACCACCACCGAGTCAGGCCTCCCGGCTGCTCCCGGACCAAACACTGTCGGGCGGGCCCACCCGACCTCGGGTGTCGGCGAGTCCTGGCAGGTCACCCAGCATTCACGGCCGGCGTTCTCCGGATTCGACCATCAACCCGAGAAGACCGATCCGCCCCGTCACGCAGCTCTCGCCGCCGCGGTGTTCCTGGCATTCGTGGTGCTCGCTGCCATCGCGGTCACCCTCATCGCACTGCTCCGCTAGACCACGCGTCGCCTCGAGCCCTACGCACCGGTTCGGATCAGTGCGCCGCACACACGGCCGCGCGTGGGCACTAGCTGATGTGCCGGTTGGCGGCCCATCTGGTGAGTGCGTTGCGATTGGACTGCTGGGTCTTGCGCAAGACATTGGACGCGTGGGTCTCCACAGTCTTGATGGAGATCACGAGGTCTTCGGCGATCTCCCGATACGTGAACCCCCGGGCCAGCAGCCGCAGGACCTCCATCTCGCGTGGAGTCAGCGAATCGAGTTCGGGATCCAGATGTGGTTCCGGCACGGGCGATTTCCCGGTGAACGAATCGAGCACGAATCCGGCCAGTCGCGGACTGAACACGGCGTCCCCATCTGCGACCCGACGCACGGAATCGGCCAACTCCGAGCCGCCGATCGTCTTGGTGACATAGCCGCGGGCACCCGCGCGAATGGTGGCGATGACGTCTTCGGCGGCGTCGGACACACTCAGCGCCAGGAAGACGGGTGACTTCTGCGGTGCGGCGTCGGCGACACCTCGCAGCACCGCGATCCCTCCACCGGCAGGCATGTGCACATCGAGCAACACCACGTCCGGTGACGACTGGAGGATGCCCGCGATCGCATCGGCGACCGCGCCTGCCTCGCCGACCACGGCCATGTCGGTCTCCGAGGCCAACTCCGCTCGTACGCCAGAGCGGAAGACACCGTGGTCGTCCACAAGAAACACCCGGTATGGCTCACTTCGGCCGGTCATCGCCCCAACTCTCTCAATTCACCGCGTCCGATTCGGAACCGGCGTCCTCACCGAGGTCCGTGACCAACGGCGTCTCGCCGCCACGCGGCATCGACATCCGGACATCGACCCCTCGACCGGCGGTCGACTTGATCTCAACGCTACCGCCGTGCCGCTGTACCCGCGCCTTGATCGACCCCGACACCCCGCGGCGATCTTCTGGCACCTGGTCGGGGTCGAAGCCGACGCCACGGTCGCGGACGAACACCTCCACCTGGGAGCTCTCCACCTCGGCGTACACATCAACCGAGCGTTCCCCGGAGTGTTTGGCGGCGTTGACAAGTGCCTCCCGCGTCGCCGCGATCAGCGCAGCCCATCGACGGTGATCGCCACTCCAGGAGGGGTCATCGGCCGTGACGTCGCCGACGGTCACCACCTCGACTTCGACGCCGTAGTGGTCTTCGACCTCGGCGGCAACGGCCTTGAGTGCGGTGGTCAGCGAATCGCTCTGCTGCCCTTCACCTTCGAACAGGTAGCGGCGCAGCTCGCGTTCCTGACTCCGCGCCAGGCGCTGCACCTCTTCGGCATGTCCCGACCGCTTCTGGATCAGTGCCAGGGTCTGCAGCACAGAATCGTGGAGGTGCGCGGCGATCTCTTCCCGTTCGGCGTTGCGGATGCGTGCGGCGCGTTCGGCACCCAGCATCCGGGCCATCCGCAACCACAACGGGATCGTCAGCAGCAGCACACCCAGTACCGTCGCGGCGACGGCCAGCAACGTGGTGCTCAACCCGCCGATCCGGTTGTTCCCGGCCAGCACCACCACCACCAGGCCGATCACCACCAGCGTTGCGCCACCGGCGATTCGGGTCCAGGTGATCGCCCGGGCCGACGCGGATCTGGGCCTCCATGTCGAATCGAGTTCGCGCCAGACAAGTGATGCGCCAACCGCCACCACCACCAGCGGGATGAGGAACTGCGCGGGGGTGCCTGAGGCCACGAACCCCACCGACACCACTGCGACCACGCCGACGATCGCCAGGCCGATTCCCTGCCGCCGTTCGGAGGAGGTCGGCGGTTCGGTGTCGGTACCCGGCGGGCACATGAACCAGAGCAGACCGTAGGCGCACACGCCGGCCCCGGCCAGTGCGCTGAGCACGACGAACACCACGCGCACCCGGAAGGCGTCCACTCCGAGGTGGTCGGCCACGCCTCCGGCGACCCCGCCGATGACACGGCCACCATCGCGGCGGTGGACACGTTCGACTGTTGGCACCAGTCGATAGTGGCACGCGCCCGCCGTCGCACACATCAGGGACAATCCCCAGATGTGATTCCAGGGAGCAGATCAGGGTGAATCCCGATGGTGCGGTGCCCGACCCGTGATCAGTATTGAACACATGAGCGGAGATGTCCCGAAGACGAAGCGAAGCGGAGCTCGACCATGAATGCTGCATCCAGTCCCACCATCAATGCCGAAGTACTGCAGAACATGTGGCGAACGCGCCCGGCACGCGCGGCGTCGGGTTCGACGATCGGCGGCGTGTGCACCGGGATCGGTGTCCGGTACAAGGTCGACCCCACGCTCGTGAAGGTGGCGTTCATCGTCTCGGCTCTGTTCGGCGGTGCAGGCATCCTGCTCTACATCGCTGCGTGGATCGTGTTGCCCGAGGGCGCTCCTGCACAGTCATCTCCGGAAACGGCTATGCGCCCCAAACGCTTTGGGCATGGGATGCGTCATGCCTCATCCCACCCGCCGACCGTGGTCGCGGTGGCCGTCGTGGCCGTAGTGGCCCTGATCGCCGGGCCCCATCTCGCGTGGAGCAGTGGTGGTCTCTTCGGCCTGGCGCTGATGATGCTGGGCTGGTGGTTGCTCTACCAGCGCACACCGGTCCCCGAGCCCGGTACGAGCGCCGACACGTTGGGGCAACAGGCTGCCGGCGATCCGGTCACCGCAGGCGGTTCGTGGTGGCAGACCGCCACAGGTGTGCACACCCCTGCTGCGGGCGGGCACTTCCAGAGCTGGACTCCCCGCGCCTGGCTCAAGGAGGACCCTCCGGCGACGGCGGCCGACGCGACGCAGAAAACTGATGGTGAGGATGCGGACTCCGATGTCGAACCGCCTCTCCCGACCCCACCTGCATGGGACCCACTGGGTGCGGCGCCTTTCGCCTGGGATCTACCGGAACCGTCGTCGCCGGTGGAACGCAAGCCGTCGTCACGCTTCACCCCGGTGGTGCTCGGTATCGCGGTCATCGTCGCAGCGGTCGCGGCGGCGATCGGCACGGAGGTGGATTGGTTCGGTCCGGCACGGGTCGGGGCCATCGCGTTGGCCGTGGTCGCCGGCGGACTGGTCATCGGTGCATTCGTGCGCAAGGGCGGTGGCCTGATCCCGATCGCCATTCCCCTCGCCGGGTTCGTGGTGATCGCCACGGTGATCGGCAACGTGAACCTGCCCGAGGGCGGCATCGGCGACCGCGATTGGAAGCCGCTCTCGGTGACCGATCTCCAGGACGAGTACTCCCTGACGATGGGTTCGGCACGACTCGACCTCACCGCAATCGAACTCGACGCCGACAAGAAGGTGACGATCGACATGGGTGTCGGCGACTTCAAGATCATCGCGCCCGAGAACATGAATCTGCGCGCCGATTGTGAAGTGGCCATCGGAGAGGTCAAATGCCCCGAGGGTCTCGAGGGCGGACCTGATGGATCACAAGGTCCGGTGCTGACCATCGACGCCCATTCGAACATCGGAAATGTGGAGGTCATCCGTGACTAAGTTCGCACCATTTCAAGCCGTGACCGGAATTGCCGGACTATTGGTGGCCTTGTGGGCCATCGCGGGCGGCCCCGAACTCAACGGCTCGGATTCGACGATGTGGATCGCGCTCGCCGTTGCTGTCGGGGTGGGACTCATCCTGATCTTCAGCGGAGGAAGAGACAAGAAAAAGCTGCCCGGGGTGCCCGAGCACGAAACGACCAGCTAGCAATATTCGCATCGATCCGGCCGCGCAACAGCGGCCGGATCGATGCGTTGATTCACCGCGAAAGCGGCTTTGTCCACGTAATCGAGTAGCGAAAGAGCAATTCGCGTCGAAACCGTGATCCGGGCAGGAGTTCGGACGCATGTGTGCGCATTTCCCGATACGAGACCGGCGGCGGCCACACAATGGGCGACGGCTGTTTCCACACGTTCCGCCGTGCCACCGTGGCGCCCGCGGCCACGATGGATGCGTAGTCCAACGCACGATCGCGAAGGCCTACGCTGCCCGCACAGCCGACCACGACCAGCGTTCCGCCAGGACGGATGAGTTCCCCCATGCGCTGCAGGCCCTGACGGGGATCCATGTGATGCAGTGTCGCAACCGAGACGACCGCATCGAAGGACTCCGGTTCGAACGGATGGCTGAGGACGTCACCACAGATGTAGTCGATGTCGTCCGACTTCGCCGCCGCCATGTCGACGCTCGCCTCATCGCAGTCGATCCCGACCACGTGCGGTATGGATCGGCGTAGAAGTCGGGTCAGCATTCCCTCGCCCGATCCGACGTCGAGCACCGACTCTGCTCGTCCTTGCAGCGACCGCTCGATGAATGGGTAGTAATGGGTGTTGAAATTCCAGTGTCTCGAATCCGATGCGATGTGGTCATGGTCTTCGATTCGAAGAAGAGACCAACGTTCTTTGACCGAATTGTTGCCGTTCATGATCGCCACCTGATGCCCCCAACCTGTTCGCGGAGATACAACATAAACGTGTTGTGTCCCACATATGAACCGTGTACTTCACCTTGTTGCCCGAATGGCGAATTCACGAACGAGGCCGATTCGACAATTCGGTGATACGACCCCGCTCGTACTCACCATTACTTTTACAACGTAGCACGGAGACGATTCAGGCTTGCCCCGGCGATCATTCTGATGATTGGTCAGCATGTTCACAGTAGGCAGACACAAATCAAACATTGAAATGCGTGCTGGTCGCAGCCTGAAACAATGGCCGGACATCCGATTCAGAACGAATGGAAGGATAAAGCCAATACGGGAGTGAAATTATTCATTCACGCCGACGAATGGAACGCGCCGCGCCCACAGGCACGACAGCGAACCTATTCCCATTCGATGGTGCCCGGGGGCTTGCTGGTGACGTCGAGTACCACCCGATTCACCTCAGGCACCTCGTTGGTGATCCGTGTCGAGATCTGTTCGAGCACCTCGTAAGGGATGCGGGTCCAGTCGGCCGTCATCGCATCTTCACTCGACACCGGACGCAACACGATCGGATGGCCGTACGTGCGGCCGTCGCCCTGCACACCCACACTGCGCACGTCGGCGAGCAGAACCACCGGACACTGCCAGATCTGGTGATCCAAACCGGCGGACGTCAGTTCCTCACGGGTGATCAGATCAGCTTTTCTGAGGAGTTCGAGACGGTCTGCGGTGACCTCGCCGACAATTCGGATCGCCAGACCCGGACCCGGGAAGGGCTGGCGTCCGACGATCTCCTCCGGCAGACCCAACTCACGCCCGACAGCCCGGACCTCGTCTTTGAACAGCAGGCGCAGTGGCTCCACCAAACTGAACTCGAGATCCTCTGGCAGGCCACCGACGTTGTGATGACTCTTGATGTTCGCCGTACCGGTTCCGCCGCCCGACTCCACGACGTCGGGATACAAGGTGCCCTGCACGAGGAAGTCGACCTTCTCCCCTTCGGCCGCCCGGTCGCCGAGCACATCGCTCACCGCGCCTTCGAAGGCGCGGATGAATTCGCGGCCGATGATCTTACGTTTGGCCTCCGGATCACTGACGCCTGCCAACTCACGCAGGAACGTCTCCTCGGCATCAACCGTCACCAGACGAGCGCCGGTAGCGGCCACGAAGTCCTGCTGAACCTGCTCGCGTTCCCCGGCCCGCAGCAATCCGTGGTCGACGAAGACGCAGGTCAGACGATCTCCGATGGCCCGCTGTACCAGCGCGGCAGCCACCGCCGAGTCGACACCGCCGGACAGCCCGCAGATGGCGGTGCCGTCACCGATCTGTTGTCGGACCTGCTCCACAAGCGCATCGGCGATGTTCGCCGCGGTCCAGGTGGGCTTGAGGTCCGCGACCTCATGCAGGAACCGGGTCAGGATCTGTTGCCCGTGCGGTGTGTGCATCACCTCAGGGTGATACTGCACACCGGCCATCTGACGTTCGATGCTCTCGAACGCTGCGACCGGAGCGCCCGCCGTCGACGCGGTGACCTCGAACCCGGGCGGCGGTTCCTGGACCGCGTCGTTGTGGCTCATCCACACCGGCTGTTGGGCCGGGGTGCCCGAGTGCAGCACGCCGCCCTCAGTGGTCATCGTGGTTCGACCGAACTCGCGCCCGCCGGTGTTGGCCACCACGCCGCCCAGCGCATTCGCCATGGCCTGGTAGCCGTAGCAGATCCCGAACACCGGAACGCCGAGGTCGAACAGATCGCCGTCGATTCCCGGGGCGTCGTCCGCATAGACCGACGCAGGTCCCCCGGACAGGATCAGCGCGACCGGATTCTTCGCCTTGATCTCGTCCAGGTCGGCGGTATGGGGGATCACCTCGGAGTAGATCCGGGCCTCACGCACGCGACGCGCGATCAGCTGGGCGTACTGCGCCCCGAAATCGACCACCAGAACCGGTCGCGGAGCCGCTGATTCCACACCTGTATCTTCGCTGTCTGCCACGCCTGTCAGTCTAAACCCGGCCGGGGTCGGGCCCGTCCCACCGGCAACCGGACGAGGTCGGTACTCAGGCGCTCACACCGTCGGTCTTGGTGATCACCGTCAGTGGCAGCCGAAGCGCACCGGGCGCATCCGCCGGAACCACCGGCGACTTGGGCGGCGTCGGCGAGATCCGCTCGTAGGGCTCGCCCTGCGGCGGCCGGTTGTCGCGCTCACCCTTGTTGGGCCACAACGCAATTGCGCGCTCGGCCTGGGCACAGATCGACAGCGAGGGATTGACCCCGAGGTTCGCCGAGATGGCCGCACCGTCGGTGATGTGCAAAGTCGGGTAATTCCACACCCGGTGGTAGGGGTCGATCACACCGGTGTCGGGACTGTCAGAGATCACACACCCGCCGAGGTAGTGAGCGGTGAGCGGCATGTTGAACACATCTCCCCAGGTTCCGCCGGGCAGACCGTCGAACTGTTTCGCCGCGCGCTCGGTGGCTTCGTTACCCGCCGGGATCCACGTGGGGTTGGGCTCCCCATGGCCCTGTTTGGTGGTGACAAGACGCCACGGCCCAAACTTCTTCACGAAGGTGGTGAGCGAATTGTTCCGGTTCTGCATCACCAGCAGGATCACCGTGCGCTGACTCCAACGCCGCAACCAGATCAGCTGCAGAACGCCCCGCCAGCCCTCTTCACGGGCCTTGTCGAGCAGCTGAGCCGCCTCGACCGACCCGGCTTGTCGTCGGTGAGGAATGTCTGCAGCGCCGCAATGGCGTTGGATCCCTTGCCATATCGGACTGGTTCGATGTGGGTGTCGGGCGACGGGTGGAAGGACGAGGTGATCGCGATGCCCTCGGAGAAATCCTGCGCCGGGTCGTAGGAACGGCGCATCGCACCCAAGATCGATTCGGAGTTGGTGCGGGTCAGCACACCCAGCGTTTCGGAAAGTTCCGGCAGCGAACCCCTGTCCTTGGCCAGGTGCATGATCTTCTGGGTGTTGAACGTACCTGCGGCGACGATCACCTGACCCGCGGTCAGGGTCCGGCGGCGGGCACCGATCCGGCCCCAGGCCGCCGACCGAGCCGTGTGCACCTTCCAGCTGCCGTCTGCTTGCGGATCCAGCCCGGTGACCGTGGTGCGGTCGAGAATCGTCGCCCCGCGTGATTCGGCAAGACCGAGGTAGTTCTTCAGCAGGGTGTTCTTCGCGCCGTACCGGCATCCGGTCATGCAGGCGCCACACTCGACACACACTGTCCGGTCAGGGCCTGCGCCACCGAAGTACGGATCGGCCACCCGCTCACCCGGAGTTCCTGTGCCACCGGACTTCTCACCGAAGAAGACGCCTACGGGGGTCGGCCCGAAGGTGTCCCCCACCCCCATCTCGTCGGCCACCTGCCGCATGACGCGGTCGGCGTGGGTGACGATAGGGGTGCTGACCACACCCAGCATGCGGCTGGCCTGGTCGTAGTACGGCGACAGCTCGCTCTCCCAGTCGGTGATGTGCTCCCACTGTGGATCCCGGAAGAACGGTGTCGGCGGTTTGTAGAGTGTGTTGGCATAGTTCAGCGACCCACCGCCGACGCCCGCACCGGCCATCACCATCACGTCTTTGAGCAGATGAATGCGTTGAATGCCGAACATCCCGAGCTTGGGAGCCCACAGCCACTTGTGCAGTCGCCAACTGGTTTTGGCGAACTGGTCGTCGGCGTACCGCCGGCCCGCTTCGACGACACCGACCTTGTAGCCCTTCTCGACCAGCCGTAAGGCGCTGACACTCCCGCCGAAGCCCGATCCGACGATCAATACGTCGTAATCGTGCTTCTCGCGAGTGGCCGGCTGCTCGGGCTGGGAGTAGCTGTTACCGCGTGATACAGACACCACGCCATCGTACATTGGTACGTTACCGGCCGGTAATGTATGGCGAATTCTCGCGTGAGAAGAGCCAGGAGCGAGTGGTCAATCGCAGGCCGACAGGCCGACCTTCTGGAACTCCTTGAGGTCGGAGTAGCCGGCCTTGGCCATCGAACGCCGCAATGCGCCAACGATGTTGAGATGTCCGAACGGGTCGTCGGTGGGCCCGTGCAACACCGTCTGCAGATCCGGCCTGCCTTCGTCCTCGGCCACGGCCAGCAGTGCGCCACGAGGCATCGACGGATGCGCGGCGGCAGCGGACCAGTAATAACCGCGGCCGGGCGCCGAGGCTGCCGCAGCCAGAGGTGTGCCCAGGACGGCGGCGTCGGCGCCGCAGGCAATCGCCTTGGCGAGCTCGCCGGAGTTGTGGATGTCGCCGTCGGCGATCACGTGCACGTAGCGACCGCCGGTTTCATCGAGGTAGTCGCGACGGGCCGCTGCGGCATCGGCGATGGCCGTGGCCATCGGAACCCCTATCCCGAGGACTTCCCCGGTGGTGGTGGCCCCGGCGGTGGAGCCGTAACCGACGATCACCGCAGCAGCACCGGTACGCATCAGGTGCAGGGCGGTGCGGTGGTCGTGCACGCCACCGGCGATCACCGGTACGTCCAGTTCGGCGATGAACGTCTTGAGGTTCAGCGGTTCGGAATCTCCTTGGGAGACATGCTCGGCGGAAATGATCGTGCCGTGGATGACCAGGAGCTCCACCCCTGCTGCCACAAGCACCGGCGTGAGCTCGGCAGCCTTTTGTGGGCTGACCCGCACCGCGGTGGTGACGCCGGACTCACGAATCGACGAGACAGCCTGACCGAGCAGGTCAGGATCGATCGGCGCCGCATGGAGTTCCTGCAGCTTGCGCACTGCCGCGGTCGGATCGATCTCGTCCTCGGCGATCCGCACCACCTCGGCGATCTTGGCCTCGACATCGCGGTGGCGAGCCCAGAGACCTTCACCGTTGAGGACGCCGAGACCCCCGTGCCGACCCAGTTCGACAGCCGACTGCGGCGAGACGAGCGCGTCCGTGGGGTGACTCAAGATGGGGATCTCGAACCGGTAGGCATCGAGCTGCCACGCGGTCGACACCTCTTTCGACGAGCGGGTGCGCCGAGACGGCACGATGTTGATGTCGCTGAGTTCGAACGTCCGACGGGCCGTACGGCCCATCCCGATGTCCACATGATCACGCACGAGGGTGCCTTTCGTCACTGCTGCACACAGAACCGCATCGGTGAGCACCGACAGACCGGTTCACGAACTGACTCGACCTGCCCGAATCGGATCGGTGCCGGCCGCCTTGAGAACTCAGCGGGAAGTGTAGTTGGGCGCCTCGACGGTCATGGTGATGTCGTGCGGATGGCTCTCTTTCAGGCCCGCCGCCGTGATCTGGACGAACTGGGCGTTCTGCAGCTCGGCGATCGAGCTCGAGCCGGTGTACCCCATCGCAGCGCGCAACCCGCCACCCAGCTGATGGATCACCTGGGTGAGGGGTCCACGGAACGGCACTCGTCCCTCGATGCCCTCGGGCACGAGTTTTTCTTCGGAGAGCACATCGTCCTGGAAGTAGCGGTCTTTCGAGTAGGACTTCGCCTGGCCGCGACCCTGCATCGCGCCGAGGGAGCCCATCCCCCGGTAGCTCTTGAACTGCTTGCCGCCCACCAGGATCAGCTCGCCCGGGGCTTCTGCGGTGCCGGCGAGCAGCGAGCCGAGCATCGCGGTCGATGCGCCTGCCGCCAGCGCCTTGGCGATGTCGCCGGAGAACTGCAGCCCGCCGTCGGCGATGACCGGAACGCCAGCCGGCTTGCAGACCGCAACTGCTTCCATGACCGCAGTGATCTGCGGGGCGCCCACGCCGGCGACCACACGGGTGGTGCAGATCGAACCGGGTCCGACCCCGACCTTGACCGCATCGGCACCGGCCTCGACCAGAGCGGCAGCGGCAGCACGGGTCGCGACGTTCCCGCCGACGATCTGCACCTTCGACCCGATCTCTGCCTTGAGTTTGCTGACCATCTCCAGGACCAGCCGGTTGTGCGCGTGCGCGGTGTCGACGATGATCACGTCCACCCCGGCGTCCGACAGCGCCATGGCCCGATCCCACTGGTCACCGCCGGTTCCGACCGCGGCCCCGACCAGCAGCCGCCCGTCGGCGTCCTTGGTGGCATTGGGGTGCTGCTCTGTCTTGACGAAGTCCTTCACCGTGATCAAACCGGTCA
The DNA here is from genome assembly GCF_023051145.1 of Williamsia sp. DF01-3. Taxonomy (NCBI): domain Bacteria; kingdom Bacillati; phylum Actinomycetota; class Actinomycetes; order Mycobacteriales; family Nocardiaceae; genus Williamsia; species Williamsia sp. DF01-3. The sequence continues at coordinate 2,341,206 of NZ_JALKFS010000005.1, read as the reverse complement.
GGCGACCGTGACCGTCGACGATCGGGAGCTTCTCGATCTTGTGCCGTCGCAGCAGGCCGAGCGCGGCTTCGGCGGATACACCCTCCTGGGCGGTGATCAATGGAGCCTTGGTCATCACCTCGGAGACCGGCCGGTTCTGATCGACCTCGAAACGCATGTCCCTGTTGGTGATGATGCCGACGAGCTCGCCGGCGTCGTCGGTGACGGGCAGGCCCGAGATACGGAAGCGGGCACACATCGCATCGACCTCGGCCAGCGTGTTCGACGGGCTACAGGTCACAGGATCGGTGACCATGCCGGCTTCGGACCGCTTGACCGTTTCCACCTGCCCCGCCTGGTTCTCGATCGAGAGGTTGCGGTGCAGCACACCCATCCCACCTGCGCGGGCCATCGCGATGGCCATGCGGGATTCGGTGACGGTGTCCATCGCCGAGCTCACCAGGGGCACCCGCAACGTGATGTCGCGGGTCAGCTGCGACGAGGTGTCCACGTCGCTCGGGATCACGTCGGAGGCCGCGGGCAACAGCAGGACGTCGTCAAAGGTGAGGCCGAGCATGGCGACCTTGTTCGGGTCGTCGCCGCCGGTCCACACCGGGCCTCGTGCCTGGGCGGAGCCGGCTGTCGGGTTGTTCATTCCGGGCACGCTCATTCCGGTCAGGCCTGTTCCACTTCGGATCGGCATGTTGTCATTTCGATGAGTCCATCCTATCTGCTCGGCGGACCTCCTCAGGACGTCGCATCCTGCCCTCGGCGGTGCCCTCTTCGAGCGTTGATTCGGCGGTCGGCCCTCCCGCACGCCCCACAGGTCGTTCACCTATGTGAAGGAGGATCGTTCATCCAACCGGCGTCGATCTTTCATTCATGCGGTGCACAGACTGGCGCCGGTGGGGTGAGGCTGACTACCGTGGTCAGCGTGCGAGATCATCTGCCGCCGGGGCTGCCACCGGACCCGTTCGCCGACGATCCCCGAGGGGACCCGTCGGCGGCGTTGGACGCCGCCCCACCCGGTGAGCCACTGGACGCGAACGAACGCATGGCGATCGAGGAAGACCTCGCCGATCTCGCTGTCTACGAGGCACTTCTGCACCGCCAGGGGATCCGCGGTCTCGTCGTGGTGTGCGACGACTGCCAGCTCGACCACTATCACGACTGGGACATGCTGCGCGCAAACCTGCTGCAGCTCCTGGTCGAGGGCACGGTACGACCGCATGAGCCGGCCGTTGACCCCAGTCCCGAGGCGTACGTCACCTGGGATTACTGCCGCGGCTACGCCGACGCGACGATGCACGCCAAAGACGAGGACTGACTTTCTTCCCCACCGCGGGCGTCGGGCTGATCAGCCCGGCGGCGGTAGCGGGACGCTGCTGGTCGTCGAGGTGGTCGTCGGGGTCACCGGCGACTCACTGACCACGGTCTCGTCGGTGGTCGGCGGTGGTGTGGACACCGAGGTCGTCTCGGACGGGATCACCGTCACCGTCTGCTGAGTTTCGGTGATCGTCACCGCCGGCAACTGCAGCTGCGGCAACGTCGTCTCCACCGGCGGGAGGGTGACGGTCGTCGGGAGGGTGATGGTCGGCAGGATCGACGTGAGCAGGCCACGCAGCTGGTCGATCTTTGCCTGGAGCTCGGCCCGCCTGTCGGTATCGGTCACATCGGCCAGTTGTGACTCGGCCCGGTTCAGCAAGGTCTGGGCCGCAGACCTGTCACCTGTCGACAACAGGTCGACGGCCTGATCGAGATCGTTCTCGACGTCGCCGACTGCGAGCGTTGCCGAAGCGTCCGCTCCGAACATCACTTCTTTGACACCCCAGAGCGGGTCACCGGGCGAGGCGTCATGAGCCACCACGGACAAACCGCCGAACACGATCGCACATGCTGCCGCGGCGCCGGCCGTGTAGCGGGCCACGGTCAGGGACCGGCGACGGGTCGCGGTTCTTCGCTGTGTGGCGATGCCCGCCTCGACCTCTTCGAGGGTCGGGTTTGCAGGCATCGGAGCGGCCGTCACCTCGGCACGCCAGTTGGACAGCAGCGCCGCCAGTTCGTGATCTACGGGCGATTGCGCAGGCACGCCACGCTGGGACACCAGAGCGTCGATGAACTCGTCGTCGGCACGAACCGCGCCCAGGTTCACCGGGATGGAGTCTTCATCGATCGCCTCGGATGCCGATGAGGGCACGCTCTGGAAACGCTCGTCGGATTCATCACCGAACCCCTTGCCACCACGTCGATCGCGCCTGTCACCCATCGCCCTCACCTACCCTTCTCGATCTCGGTCTTCAATTTCGCGAGTGCCCTGTGTTGAGCCACCCGCACCGCTCCCGCCGTACTACCCACAGCGGACGCGGTCTCTTCGGCCGACAGCCCGACAACGAGTCGGAGCACCAGCACCTCACGCTGCTTGTCCGGGAGCGTCGACAACAGTTCGTTCATCCGACGGCCCGCGTCGGAGTCCAGCGCCCTCTGTTCGGGTCCGTCGTCGACGGCCATCCGCTCGGGCATCTCATCCACCGGCTCGGCCTTGTTACGACCGGCCGCTCGATGAGCATCGGCAACCTTGTGGGCGGCGATGCCGTAGACGAACGCCATGAACGGTCTGCCCTGGTCTTGATACCGGGGCAGAGCTGTCATGACGGCCATGCAGACCTCCTGCGCTACGTCGTCGGCGGAGAGCGAATGCCGCTCACCACCTCCGACCCTGGCCCTGCAATAGCGCACAACCAGGGGGCGGACACTTTCGAGTACGTCGGAGAGAGCCGATCGGTCGCCCTGCGCTGCGGCAGAGACAACCCGGTCCAACTCTTCACCTGTAAAAATCATCGCTCGTAGACGTCTCCGCGTTACCTTCGCCGATTGGTGCCGGCCGCGCGGAGGCCATACCCCCGGCGGTAAGTCGCTAGTAGCTTAGCCAGCGAACGGCCTCGCGTTCTCGCCGCTAGCGCATCGCACCGCCGCGAGCTGCCAGTTCGTGCCTCAGATCGGCCGCACTCGGCGATCCGCCGGCGCCGAGCGCTTCGAGCAACATGGCCGATGCCCACCACAGCGGCAGTTGACCAGCGAATGCTGCCGCATCACCAACTCGCTGGGCTCCTTCGATGGCGCGCGTCGTCTCCCCCGCGCTCGCCGCGGCCGCAGCAGCGATCAGTTCGGTCTTGATGAGATGGCGCTGCGAAGGACACCTTCGGGCCACTACAAGGGCTGCCGCCGCGCGTTCTTCTGCGGTCTCGGGGTCACCGCTGTACATCGCGAGTTCGGCCCGGACCCACAGTGAGCGCAGGGCCGGTCGGCCATGCCACACCCATTCGCTGCTGCCCTCGATGCGTTCATGCGAGTCGATCAGCAGGGCGTCGACCCGGTCCAGCAGTCGCGCGGCGGCGCCGAACATCCCGCGCCCGAGATCATCGGCGGCCAGACCGGTGAGCGCGTCGCACCAAGCAGACACCCGGGGTCCGGCGATCGTGGCCGAATCGGACCCTGCCACCGGGGTGGCGAGCAGGGCCAGTGCGTGTGCGTCATGGTAAACCGCGCGAAAGTGCTCTCCACCCTGGCGCAGATGCGCGGCGCGCGTACTCGCGGCGAGGGATCGGAGAACGACGTCGGTGCTGGTGATGGCGATCCGGTGCAACTCCGTGGCCGCCGCGGCGTAGTGGCCGCTACCTCCCAACGCGACGGCGCGAAACCACCTGTCCCAGCCGTCAACAGCCACGGGAAGTGGGTACTCGCCCGCACTGCCGCCGAAGGCGATCGCGGGTAGTGTGACCTGCATCGCCCTCCTCACATCACGGCACGGTAACCAAGTTAGCGTGAATTTAACTTACTGAAACCGGCTCAAAAGTCGCCTCGACGTCAATCTGAGGTCACCGGAACATTTCCTGCGGGTAAATTGCAGCTCTTCTGCGTTTTCCCTCCATACGCGGTTCTCAAACCATCGCGACCTCGGGCGACAGCACTCGAATGGCCCCTGACATGCGCATACGCCGCCTGCCTTCGCCATGCCCCGACGCCAGTCGTCATCACAAAACAACAGGGCGTCGATAAACAAATGGTTAACATCGCCCGAAGTTCGCGTCTTCAATTGGCGGAATCGGGGCCTGTTGACTCCATTTCCTCGCTTTGCATACGGTGTGCTGGACGTCGAAAACAACGCGGTCTCGACCAGTCAGTCACAATTACGCCTCACCGGCACGTCACAGAGGAGCACGCAGATGCCTCAGCCGAACCACCTTCCCGGACCGAATGCCGACATCTGGGATTGGCAGATGAAAGGCTTGTGCCGCGGTGTCGACTCATCAATGTTCTTCCATCCGGACGGCGAGCGTGGCCGTGCCCGGGCCCAGCGGGAACGTCGCGCGAAAGAACTGTGCCACCAGTGCCCCGTGGTAGCTCAATGCCGCGAACACGCACTGGCGGTCGCTGAGCCATACGGCATTTGGGGCGGCCTGTCCGAGTCCGAGCGTGGAATGCTCATGAAGCGCGGGGTCGGGCGCCGCATCGCGAGCTGACCCTTTGCAACTCCACGAAATCCAACGCAAAGAAACAAAACAGAATTGGATTTCAATCTCAACAAATTGAATCTTCACAAAAGCGAGGACGCCTGATATCGGCTCCTCGCTTTTGTTGTCAAGACAAATACGAGAAACAACACCCGAACAACCGGTGAACGACAAACGCCCCGGCCGTGGGGCCGGGGCGTTCGAGGTCGGGCAACAACTAGTGCGCGTGCCCGTGACCGTGACCATGACCGTGGTCGGCCTCGGACTCGGCCGGCTTGTCGGTGATGGTGCTCTCGGTGGTCAGGATCATCCGCGCCACCGAAGCGGCGTTGACGACGGCCGAGCGGGTCACCTTCACCGGGTCGACCACGCCGTCGGCGAGCAGGTCGCCGTAGGTCAGGGTGCCGGCGTTGAAACCGTGGCCGCGAGGTAGCTCGGCAACCTTGGAGACCACCACGGCCCCGTCGGTTCCGGCGTTGGCCGCGATCCAGAACAGTGGCGCCTGGGCGGCCTGCTTGACCACCCGCACACCGAGCGCCTCATCACCGTCGAGGCTGTCGGCGAGATCGTCGAGGACCGCAGCGGCAGCCTGCACGATCGCCGAACCACCACCGGGGACGATGCCTTCTTCCACAGCTGCCTTCGCTGCCGCGACGGCGTCTTCCACACGGTGTTTGCGCTCCTTGAGTGCGGTCTCGGTGGCTGCGCCGACCCGGATCACTGCCACCCCGCCGGCCAGCTTGGCCAGGCGCTCGGCGAGCTTTTCCCGATCCCAGTCGGAATCGCTGGCCTCGATCTCACGACGGAGCTGCTCGGCGCGGTTCGCGATGGCGTCGGAGGTTCCCGAACCGTCGACGATCGTCGTAGCGTCCTTGGTGACGACGATCCGGCGTGCGCCGCCGAGCAGTTCGAGCCCGGCGTCGGCCAGGGTGATCCCGATGTCGGCGGTGATGACGGTGCCGTCGGTGACGATCGCCAAGTCCTCCAGGAACGCCTTGCGACGGTCGCCGAAGAACGGTGCCTTGACCGCGACAGCGCGGATCGTCTTACGGATCGAGTTGACCACCAGAGTTGAAAGCGCTTCGCCTTCAACATCTTCGGCGATGATCAAAACAGGCTTGCCGGATTCGGCGATCTTCTCCAGAAGCGGCAGGAAGTCGGGGAGCGAGCTGATCTTGTCCCGGTAGATGAGCACCAGCGCGTCTTCGAGGACGGCCTCCTGGCTGTCGATGTCCGTGACGAAGTACGGCGACAGGTATCCCTTGTCGAACTGCACACCCTCGGTGATCTCGAGGTCGGTGACAAGTCCCGAGCCTTCCTCCACGGTGACGACACCATCGGCGCCGACCCGGGCCATTGCCTTGCCGACCATCTCGCCGACCTCTGCGTCACGGGACGACACGGTGGCGACCTGCGCGATGGCTTCAGCACCTTCCACCGGGGTGGCAGCGGCGAGCAGCGACTCGGAGAGCGCGTCGGCGGCCTTGGAGATCCCCAGGCCCAGCGCGATCGGGTTGGCCCCTGCTGCGACGTTGCGCAGTCCGGCCTTGACGATTGCCTGCGCCAGAACGGTGGCGGTGGTCGTACCGTCGCCGGCCACGTCGTTCGTCTTGGTGGCAACAGATTTGACGAGCTGGGCGCCGAGGTTCTCGAACGGGTCTTCCAGGTCGATCTCTCGCGCGATGGTGACGCCGTCGTTGGTCACGGTCGGACCGCCGAACGCCTTGGCCAGCACCACGTGGCGGCCGCGGGGTCCAAGAGTCACCTTCACCGCGTCGGCGAGGTGGTTGACCCCTCGCTCCAGCGAGCGCCGGGCCTGCTCATTGAATTCGATCTGCTTGGCCATGTGTGTGGCTCCTAAGATTTTGGTCGGGTGATGAAACGACAGCCGCCCCGGCTACCCCGCATGGGGACGCCGGGGCGGTGTCGAACCAGAGTTACTTGGAGATGACTGCCAGCACGTCACGCGCCGACAGGATCAGGTACTCCTCGCCGGAGTACTTGATCTCGGTGCCGCCGTACTTGCTGTAGATGACGGTGTCGCCTTCTTTGACGTCGACCGGGATCCGGTTGCCCTGCTCGTTCACGCGTCCTTCGCCAACGGCGACGACGGTGCCCTCTTGCGGCTTTTCCTTGGCCGTGTCGGGGATGACCAGGCCGGACGCGGTCGTCGTCTCGGCCTCATTGGCCTGAACGAGGATCTTGTCCTCGAGCGGCTTGATGTTCACGCTCGCCACGATGTGAGCCCTCCACTTTCGGGGTAGTTCGGGCCCGAAGACCGGGCCCTGTTAGCTGTTCGGAACGTATACGGCGCCTGGATCGGTCCCGTCGTCGCGGGTGCCGGAACCTCACTGGGTGCCGACTAGCACTCTATACATGCGAGTGCCAGCACTCAAGGTGAGAGTGTGCGAAGTTCTCATTCCGGGAGCGATACCGTCGTCGCGACGGCGCGGTCGCGACGACGTTCCCATCCGATCAGGCCAAGCGTCGACACGAGGGCGACCACGGTCAGCACTGCGATCACCGTGATGGCCGGGACCATGCCGCCGATCAACTCCCCGGGACGCCCGGGTTCGGCGCTGCCGAGGATGGCGGTGATCACCGCCATCATCAGCGCGCCGCCGATCTGGATGCTGGTGTTGACGAGCCCTGAGGCCAGCCCCTGCTCGTCGTCCGACACACCGGCGGTGGCCTGGGAGTTGACCGAGGGGAACGTAGCCGCGAACCCGATGCCGAGGAACAGGATGGTCGGTAGCAGGAAGACGAAGTAGTTCATACCCGGTTCCACGCGGAGGAACCACAGGTATCCGATGAGGAACGCCACGAAACCGCCCGCGATGAGCAGCTTGGTGCTCACGCGGTCGAGCACCCGGTCCATGAAGAACGCACTGGCCACCACGAGCACACCGGCGGGCAGGAACCCGAGTGCCATCTCGATCGGCGACCATCCCAGGGAGTTCTGCAGGTACAGCGTGACGACGAACTGGAAGGCCACATAGCCACCGAACATCGCCGCGGCCGACAGGTTGGCGTGCACGAGCGTGATCGACCTCAGGATCCCCAGTCGGAGCAGGGGGTGTTTGTGCCGCACCTCCACCGCGATGAAGGCTGCAGCGAGTAGACCTGCGATCACAAACAGGACGATGGTCGACGTCGCTGCCCAGCCGACCTCAGGCGCCTGCACCACGGCGAACACGAGGATCAACAGCGCAGATGTACTCGTGACCGCGCCGATGACGTCGAAGTGCGACCAGTTGAACGCCGCGCGTGGCGACTTCACGATCACCCGGGCACCCACCACGAGTAGCAGCAGCGCAACGGGGCCGGGGAAGATCAGTGTTGCGCGCCATGACAGTTCGGTGAGCAGCCCACCGAAGACGAGGCCCAGGGAGAACCCGCTGGCGCCGCACACGGTGTAGATCGACAGTGCTTTGTTGCGGGCCGGCCCCTCGGCGAAGGTCGTGGTGATGATCGACAGGCCTGCGGGCACCGTGAAGGCCGCGGCCACGCCTTTGACGAAGCGCAGCGCGATGATCAGGGTGTCGATCTCGGTCGCCGCGCTGACGACGGAGGCGACGCCGAACACTGCCAGTGCCGTGAGGAACACCCTGCGACGACCGAGTAGATCGCTGGCTCTACCTCCCAGTAGCAGCAGGCCGCCGTAGCCGAGGACGTATCCGCTGACGATCCACTGCAGCTGCGCCTGGTCCATGGCGAGTTCGGAGCCCATCGAAGGGAGCGCGACCCCCACCATCGAGACGTCCAGCCCGTCGAGGAACAGCGCGCCGGCAAGAACCACCAGCAACAACCAGGTCTTGCCGGTCCATCCGCCGGCAGACGTGACGTGCTCGGTGGCCGGCGCGTCGCCGGCCATCAACTCCTTCTCGTCTTTCGTTCTGGGTTCTCGGATCTTCGGATCTTCGGGTGTGGTTTCAACCGTCATGGTCCAAAACTATATGCATTTGCATCTAATGTGTCTACATAAAATGCAGTCGAACATAATGTGGTTGCATCTGATACGATGCCCTCATGTCCACCCCGCGCCGAAGCGACGATGACCTGGCCCAGGCCTGGCATTCGCTGTCGGTGCGATACCACCGCCTCCAGTGCGACCTGGACCGGGAATTGCAAGCGGCACAACAGATCTCGAACAGCGAGTTCGAGGTTCTCGAGCTCCTCTCGGCCGCGGACGACTGCAAACTCCGGATGAGCGAGCTCGCCGGATCAGTCCACCTGAGTCAGAGCGCCCTGTCCCGTCTCGTGGCCGGGCTCGAGAAAGACGGATTGGCATGCCGATCCATGTGTCCGCAAGACCGCCGTTCCGTCTTCACGCAGCTCACCGACGAGGGGCGAGCCAGGTACGAGGCGGCCAAGCCCGTTCAGCGCGCCATCCTCCGTGCCGAAGCCGAATGCCATTCATCCGGTTCGATCTGCGGCGCGATCGAAGTGAACCAAGGCCCACATAGCTGAACGCAGATCAGTAGTTGCTGACCTGCACCGACAGACCCGGGTCGGTGGCCACCGTCAGATCTGACGGGGCTGCCCCACCGGCGATCACGTGGGCACCCAGGGTCGCGATCATCACGCCGTTGTCGGTGCACAACCGCGGCTTCGGAACCCTCAGCGTGATCCCGGCGTTCTCACAGCGTTCTCGCGCGAGCGACCGGATTCTCGAGTTCGCGGTCGCGCCGCCGCCGAGCACCAAGGTGTCCACACCGACGTCTCTGCATGCCCGCACGGCCTTCATGGTCAGTACGTCGGCCACCGCTTCCTGGAAAGACGCCGCAATATCCGCGACGGGTGGCTCGACACCATCACGGCGGCATTGCTCCACGTATCGGGCAACCGCAGTCTTGAGACCGCTGAACGAGAAGTCGTGCCGCGCATCTCGTGGACCGGTCATGCCCCTGGGAAACCGGATGGCGTTCGGATCGCCCTGTGCTGCAGCCGCATCGAGTGCCGGGCCGCCGGGGAAACCGAGGCCCAGCAAGCGGGCGACCTTGTCGAACGCTTCACCGGCGGCGTCGTCGACCGTCGTACCCAACTCCACGATGGGCGCACCGAGGTCGTCGACGTGCAACAGGTGTGTGTGCCCGCCCGACACCAACAGCGCCACACAGGGCGGCATCGGGCCGTGTTCGAGGGTGTCGACCGCAACGTGACCGCCGAGGTGGTTCACCGCGTACAGCGGTACATCCCACGCAGCCGCATAGGCTTTCGCTGCCGCAACCCCGACGAGCAACGCACCGGCAAGTCCCGGGCCGATGGTCACCGCCACGGCATCGGGCACTCGGATGTCTGCCGTCGCGAGCGCACGCCGCAGGGTCGGGACGATGGCTTCCAGATGTGCGCGGGAGGCGACTTCGGGGACCACTCCCCCATATCGGGCATGCTCATCGACACTGGAGGCCACCTCATCGGCCAGCAGTGTGGTCGTACGGTCGGCATTCCACCGGACGATTCCCACACCTGTTTCGTCACAGGAACTCTCGATACCCAGGACGATCATGGTCGGCCTCCCTCGGGCGGGGCTGATCTATGCTCACGCCGCATCGTGTACGCGTCTGCCCCGCTGGGCTGGTAGTAGCCCTTCCGGGTTCCCACGATCTCAAAACCGTTGCGACGGTACAAGTCGATGGCCGCCTCGTTGTCGGTACGCACCTCGAGGAACACCGGCGCCCGACGCGTGTCCGCGATCTCGAGCAGTGCGGCGAGAAGCCCCCGTCCGTGACCGTGTCCCTGATGCTCCGGGGCGACCGCGATCGTGTGGATCTCACACTCGTGGCCGCCCTCCGGTCCGAGCACGGAAATACCCGCATAGCCGACCAGGTCGTCGCCGTCACGGGCCGCGAAGTAGTGGTTGTGTGGCGTCGAGATCTCGGCACGAAATGCTTGCGCGGGCCACGGCGAGTCCCCCGCGAACAGCAGGCTCTCGATGGCCGCGCAACGGGCCGCGTCGCGAGGGAGTAGTGGTCCGATCTCCACTTTCGACGAGGTCATTTCTTGCGGTCCTTGAGTTCCACGGCATCCGGTCGACGAAGGTACAGCGGCGTCAACGGCGCGGGTGGTGTCCTCGACAGGAGTCCTGGCAACGCCGCCTGAACCAGTCCGATCGCCGTGGGAGCCGTAGTGGCGAGCACCGGGTAGTCGAAAAGCGCGGTATGAGCGGGAGACCCGGCAATCGCGTCGATGGCCGCCGAGCCCGGCGAGGTCGCCTCTGCGCGCTCGAGCGCGGCAGCGAGATCGGCGGGAGCCTTGACGTCGGGACCGTCGGTACGGGCGCCACGGGTGTACCGCGCCCAGTAGACCTCCCGACGGCGGGCGTCGGTGACAACAAGAAGGGAGTCGACGTCGCTCGCCGCGACCGCGATCGCGTCCAGCGAGCACACGCCGTGGACATCGACACCCAGCGCATCGGCGAAGGCAGCGCCGGTGGCGAGCCCGACACGCAATCCGGTGAACGGTCCGGGACCTTGCCCCACCACAACTGCGTCCAGGTCAGCCCTCGCGACGCCCGCCTCTTCGAGGCATTCCAGGATGCGGGTGGTGAGGATCTCCGCGTGGCCCCGCGTGGTGGTCTCCACACGTTCGGACCGCACGGCGAGCCGGCCGGGCGGTGATCCGGCCGTGCCGGTATCGAGTTCCACGATCCCGGTCACGACCTCGGGCGTTGCGGTATCGACTGCGAGGACAAGCACGATCAGCCAGCCTACCCGTGACGGCCGACGCGCCGTGGCGAGCGGACGTCGCCGACTGCGTCAGCCGCGGGTCACCCAGCCGTAGTCGACGGTGCGCTCGTCGGTGTCGAGGTCACGGCGCAGGCGAACGAGCAGATGACGTCCACTCAGCCGTTCCGCCACCCCCTCCCCCATTCGACGACGACCACGGAGTCGGTGAGGTCGGTGTCGAGGTCGAGGGCGTCGAGTTCCTCCAGACCACCCAGCCGATAGGCGTCGACGTGAACCATCGCCGGTCCACCTCCTGGCCCCGGCCGGTGTTCCCGCGCGATGATGAACGTCGGTGAGGTGACGCGACCCTGCACGCCGAGACCTGCCCCGATCCCCCGTGCCAGAGCGGTCTTGCCCGCTCCGAGTGGCCCGTCGAGGATCACCAGATCTCCCGCGCCCAGGCCGGCGGCCAGGGTACGTCCGAACGCCTCGGTGTCCTGCACCGTCGGCAGGATCTCCTGCTCGAAGTCTGCCTGGTCGTCAGATGTCACGGTCGCTGTACCCGCCCGACGAGCCCGCTGATCGCGTCGTTGACTGCCTGCGGGTTCTCCATCATCACCATGTGGCCGCACTCGGCAACGCCGAGCAGTTCGCAGTTCTTGCCCAGACGGTTGTGCAGTTCCACCGAGTTCGCCACCGGCGTGACCTTGTCTTCGTACCCGCACACGACGGCCGTCGGGATCGCGGAGAGCACCGGGAGCCCGGAGGTCTCGTCGTGCTCCTCGAGAGCACGCAGAAAGTTGACGACCGTGTCGATCCTGGTGTTCTGGATGACCGATTCGGTGAACTCGATCACGGCGGGTGAATGGTATGCAGAGCCAAAACTGCCCGCGGTCAGCACCGGGGCCATCAGCATCCTCGTCACGCCCCGGCCTGCCTCCACCGCTCGCGGGGCCTGCCGGACGGACAGCCTGAAGGCGTCGACCAGTGGATTCTGCAGTCCACGTCCCAACCCGGCCTGCGTGATCCCGTGGGCTGCGCTCGCCACGAACCCGACACCGACCACTTTCGACCCGAACAGTTCCGGCCGTCTGCTGGCCAACGCCATGATCGCCATGCCACCCATCGAGTGCCCCACCAGCACCACGGGCCCATTCGGAACAACTACGCGCAGAACGGTTTCGAGGTCCGCGGCCATCTGAGTGATGGTGCACGAGCCCGCGGCCGCCTGCGCAGACTCACCGTGCCCCCGGTGATCGAAGAAGACCATGCGGACGTCGTCACCCCACGTCTGCGCGAGATCCCGGCGCTGGAAGTGCCACGTGGACATGCGCAGGCAGAAGCCGTGGACAAAAACGACGGTGAGCGGCGCGTCTCCCGGACCGACTTCCCGAACAGCCAGCGGCACACCATCATCGGCGACCACGATGCTCGGGCGATCGTTGTAGATCGACCCGAAGTCCTCAATGGAGTTGGGGTCGCTGGTGGGGTGCCGCCGCGTCAGCGAACGCGCTGCCGCCCCCACAGCGAGAGCGCCCAGAGTCGCGATGCCGGCGGTACCGGCCAAGATCTCCCAGCGTCCGGTGCGCTCCATCAGCCGGGCCCCGTCGCGACGGGTGTGTGGCGGTCGTTCGGAATCGGCGCTGGCGCACCGACATACGTCCGCACCACCCGCCCACGGATTCCGGAGACGATCTCGTAGTCGATGGTGCCGATGGCCTCGGCCCACTCGAGAGCGGTGGGTCCACCATGCTCCCCCGTCCCGAACAGCACCGCGCGATCGCCCACGTCGACACCACCGCCGTCCGCGCCGAGGTCGACGACCATCTGGTCCATACAGACACGTCCGACATTCGGAAAGCTCCGGCCATTGATGTGCACCCGCAGGGTGTTCGACAGCAGTCGCGGAACCCCGTCCGCGTAGCCTGCCGGCAGCAACGCAACGGTGGTGTCGCTCGGCGCAGTCCACGTGTGACTGTACGAAACACCTTGACCTGCCGGGATCTTCTTGACCGACAAGACCTCGGCCGAAAGAGTCATCACCGGGATCAACCCGAAGTCGCCCAGGTCGGGGGCAGGCGATCGGCCGTACACGGCGATGCCGGGCCTGGCGAGATCTCGGCTCAGGTCGGGCCTGGTGAGCGTGGCCGCCGAATTGGCGATGTGCACAACCTCCGGATCCACGCCGATGCGGCGCAGGTCGGCCACGGCCTCATCGAGGCGTTCACCTTGCAGGCTGTTGAGTGGATGGCCGGGTTCGTCCCCGCGCACGAGGTGGGACATCACTCCGCGTAGCACGACCGATTGCTCCGCCGAGGCAGTTGCGACGGCGTCCCGCAGCTCGTCCCACTCATCTGCCGCCACCCCGTTACGGGCCAGGCCGGTGTCGACCTTCACGGTGACCGACGCGGTACGACCCGCCGTGCGAGCCGCCTCGACGACCGCGGTCAGCTCGCGGGGCGAGGAGACACCGATCTGCACATCGGCCTCGATGGCAGCACCGAAGTCCGTCGAACTGCCGTGCAGCCAGGCCAGCAGAGGCGCGTCGATCCCGCCCCGGCGCAACGCCAGCGCTTCGTCGATGGTCGCGACCCCGATCTCGGCCGCCCCAGCGCTCATCACCGCCGCAGCGACCTGCACGGCGCCGTGACCGTACGCGTCCGCTTTGAGGACGGGCATCAGCGCAGCGGTGGTGTGTGCCTGTAGGACCTCGATGTTGTGGGCAACCGCCGACAAGTCGATGCGGGCCTCGAGCGCCGGAGAATTCATCGCCCACCATTGTCGCACTCGAGACCACCGAGGAGGGCACGCAAGGTGGGCGACACCGCCGCCAGCAATGCCGACGCACCGATCGGGGCGTTCCCGCCACCGTGGTTCGGCCCTCCCGCAGACGCTGCGGTCGCCGCCAGCGCGTGTACTCGCGCTGCCGCAGCCGCGGCAAAGGACGGTTCCAGACCTGCGGCCAACAGACTGCCTGCGATGCCCGACAACACGTCGCCGGCGCCGGCCGTGGCAGCCCACGACGATCCTGCGTCGTTCACCAGTACCTGCCCGGAGGGATCCGCGATCAGTGTCGCCCGCCCCTTGAGGAGCACCGTCGCACCCAGTTCTGCCGCGAGATCCTTCACGGCCGCGATCCGGTCGACGCCGGGGGGCTGTCCGGTGATCCGGGCGAACTCGCCGGCGTGCGGGGTGATCAAGGTGGGTGCGGTGCGGGTGGTCAGCAGCTCACGGTGGGTGGCCAACAGTGTGAGTCCATCGGCGTCGACAAGCACGGGCAGGTCGGTGTCCAACACGTGTCGCAGTCGCCTGATCCCGGTGTCATCGGTTCCTGCGCCTGGCCCGATCACCCACGCCTGCACCTTGCCCGTCTTCTCCGGCTCATCACTGGCGACAACCTCGGGGAAATGCGAAAGCACCTGCGGCGCTGCCGTTCCGACGTACCGGACCATTCCTGAGGTGGCCGCCACGGCTGCCCCGCTGCACAACACGCCAGCTCCTGGATAGCGCGCCGAGCCCGCGACGACACCGACCACTCCCTGGCTGTATTTGTCGTCCGACGGTCCGGGCACCGGCCACATCGCGGCCACCTCGGCGTTGCTCAACTGCCGCAAGGCCGGGCGGTGAGCCTCGATGCCGATGTCGGCCAACACGATCCGGCCACACTGGGGTGCGGCGAGCACGTGAGCCACCCGGTACTCACCGAATGTCACTGTCACCGCGGCCCGCACGGCCGGGTCATTGACCTGCCCGGTGTCCGCATCGACCCCTGACGGGATGTCCACCGCCACGATGGGCGCGGTGAGCTCACCGACGATCCGAGCCGCTTCCGGGCGCAGCGGTCCCGAACCGCTCAGCCCCACGATGCCGTCGATCACCACATCGACGTCGCGCGAGAAGCTGTCGGTGATACGCCCGCCGGCGCCGCGGAAAGCGGCGAGACCGCTTGCGTGAGTGCGGTCGCCGGCCAGCAGGACAGTCCGTACGTCGACGCCCCGCCGGCGTAGTAGCGCGCCCGCGAACAGAGCGTCCGCCCCATTGTCGCCGGCTCCCGCAAGCACACCGACCTTGCGTCCGTAACAACCACCCGATCGTGACACCAGTTCCGCCGCAACCACATCCGCGACAGCGCGAGCCGCACGACCCATCAACACCCCGCGCACCAACAGATCTCCGGTCGCCACCTCGGCGGCCCGGATCGAGTCGGCGGTGAAGTAGTCGATCATCGCCCCGCGCGGCCTATTCGACGGTGACGGACTTGGCCAGGTTGCGCGGCTTGTCCACGTCGTACCCGCGCGCCTGAGCGACAGCCGCAGCGAAGACCTGTAGGGGCACAGTCGAAACCAGTGGCTGTAGCAACGTGGGCGTCTGCGGGATCACGATCAGATGGTCGGCGACGCCCCGTGCCGACTCGTCACCTTCCTCCGCGATGACGATGGTGGTGGCGCCACGCGCCTGGATTTCCCGGATGTTGCTGACCATCTTCGAGTGCAGCAATGCCCGCCCCGTCGGTGAGGGCATCACGATGATGACCGGAACGCCGTCTTCGATCAGTGCGATCGGCCCGTGCTTGAGTTCACCGGCAGCAAAACCCTCGGCGTGCATGTACGCGAGTTCTTTGAGTTTGAGTGCGCCCTCGAGCGCGACGGGGTATCCGACGTGGCGCCCGAGGAACAGGACGGTCCCCCGGTCGGCCAGGTCGCGGGCCAGCGCACGCACCGGCTCGACCGTCTCGAGCACTGTGGCGACCGCGGCCGGCATCGCTTCGAGCGCAGCGTATTCGCGTGCCACCTCATCGGGATACTTCGTACCCCTGGCCTGTGCGAGCGCCAGACCCACCAAGTATGTTGCTGCGATCTGGGCGAGGAAACACTTGGTGGACGCCACCCCGATCTCCGGCCCGGCGTGGGTGTAGAGCACGGCGTCGGATTCTCGGGGGATCTGCGCGCCATTGGTGTTGCAGATGGCCAAGACCCGGGCCTTCTGTTCCTTGGCGTGCCGGACCGCCTCCAACGTGTCGGCGGTCTCGCCCGACTGCGAGATGGCAACCACAAGGGTGGAACGATCGAGAACCGGGTCGCGGTAGCGGAATTCGCTGGCCAACTCGACCTCGACCGGCAGACGCGTCCAGTGTTCGATCGCGTACTTCGCGAGCAACCCCGCATGGTAAGCGGTACCGCAGGCGACCACGAACACCTTGTCGATGTCGCGCAGGTCGTCGTCGGTGAGTCGCTGCTCGTCGAGGATGATCCGGCCGTTCTCGAAGTGCCCGAGCAGGGTGTCGGCGAGAGCCTGTGGCTGCTCGGCGATCTCCTTGAGCATGAAGAAGTCGTGCCCGCCCTTTTCCGCCGCCGCCAGATCCCAGTCGATGTGGAAGGGCTTGCCGGATTCTTCGTTGCCTTCGAAATCGGTGATCGTGTAGTCGTCGGCGGTGATCACGACCACCTGGTCCTGACCGAGTTCGACAGCCTCACGGGTGTGTTCGATGAATGCCGCGACATCGGAGCCGACGAACATCTCGCCTTCGCCCACACCCACCACCAGTGGAGTGGACCGGCGCGCGGCCACGATGGTGTCGGGGTGGTCCGCGTGTGTGAACACGAGCGTGAACGCACCCTCGAGCCGGCCCAGCACCGCATATGCGCTGTCGACGAAGTTCCCCGCTGTCGAACCACTGGCGTACTGCAGAGCCATCAGGTGGACGGCGGTCTCGGTGTCCGTGTCGGACGAGAACTCGATGCCGGCCTTTTCCACCTCTTCCCGCAGGACCGCGAAGTTCTCGATGATGCCGTTGTGGACGACGGCGATCTTGCCGTCGAGGCTGGTGTGCGGGTGCGCATTTCGGTCGGTCGGCCGCCCGTGGGTGGCCCAGCGCGTATGGCCCATACCGGTCGAGCCCGCGAATGCTTCGCGGCCGATGGTGGCCAGCTCCTTGTCGAGGTTCTCCAGCCGCCCGGCCTTCTTCTCGACTGCGGCATGTCCGGCGCCGTCGAGGATTGCCACACCCGCGGAGTCGTACCCGCGGTATTCCATCCGGCGCAGGGCTTCCACGACAACCTCGAGGGCGTCGCGTCTGCCCACGTATCCGACGATTCCACACATAGTGCTACAGGGTACTTGCCGGGCGCGGTTACACAGAAGTCGCTGGTGAAGTGCCGATTCTTGCGTTCGCACTGACAACAGGTGAAGTTATGGGTTACGCTGTGCGAACTCTTGCAGTTCTCGAGCGTCAAGCTCAAGGAGTCGAGGGGGATGCGTCGGTTGGGACGCCTTTGATACGTTCGATCCGTATGTCCTCCACCACCGGGGTCAAGCCCCACTTCTCTACCGCGATCCACGTGAAAATCCTGTAGCGAATCCGTCTGGTCACGGTTCGATCTGCAAACACGCTTTTTTGGCTCGTACACACGTGACACCTCGCATTTCGCTGTAGGTTTCGATGCGGGCTCCACTTTCGGGTCCATCCTCCTGAAGGACGTACATGGACTGGCTGTGGGACATATCGGTGCTCGACGGACCACTGCCGTGGGCCATCCTCCTCCTCGGCGCCCTAGGGCTGTTGTGGCTGATCCTGCTGCCCCAGAAGACCTACCTTCTTGTTGTCGTACCGATTGCCGCGGTTGTCAGCTTCCTACTGGTGTTCGTCACGAAGTGGCTCATCGAAGACGTCTGGAAACTGTTCTCGGACCCCATCCCGGCGTCCAACTACATCTGGGGTGGCGCAGCGGTGTTCGCACTTGTGCTGTTCATTCCGAGGCTGATCCGTGGCCGTGGTGTGGCCGGCCGGATCATCACGGTTCTGGCGACGGTGTTCGCGGTGGTGATGGCTCTCGCACAGATCAATGACCACTTCGACGAATACCCGACCGTTGGCTCCGTCTTCGGGATCAACAACGTCAGGACGGTGTCCATCGATGAGGCCCGCAGCACCGACATCAAGACCGTGGAGGTGGACAAGTGGCGCAAGCCCGCGGGCCTGCCGTCGCAGGGCGGCGTGATCACCTCGTCCATCCCGGGTGAGGTCTCGAAGTTCAACGCACGGCCGGCCAAGGTCTATCTACCGCCCGCCTACTTCGCCGAACCCCGTCCGTTGCTACCGGTACTGGTGCTGATGGCCGGCCAACCGGGGTCACCGGAAGACTGGCTCGTCGGCGGCCGGTTGACGCAGACGATGGATCAATACGCTGCCGCCAACGAAGGACTGTCCCCCGTTGTGGTGGTCGCCGATGCCACCGGCGACGAACTCGCCAACCCACTGTGCATGGATTCCAACCTCGGCAACGTCTCGACCTACCTGTCGGTTGATGTGCCCACCTGGGTGAAGAACACCTTGCAGGTCGAGACCGACCCGTCCGGATGGGCTATCGGCGGGTTGTCGTACGGCGGTACCTGCTCATTGCAGATGACCACCAATCACCCAGAGGTGTATCCGACGTTCCTCGACATGTCGGGTCAACTCGAGCCCAGCCTCGGTGACCGCAAACGAACCATCGACCAGGCATTCGGCGGCGACGCGGCCAAGTTCACCGCGGTCAATCCGATGGACCTGATGAAGTCGAAGAAGTACCCCCAGGTGGCCGGCGCCTTTGTCGTGGGCAAGGACGATGCGGAATACCGGCCCGGTCTGCAGCAGGTCTACCAAGCCACACAGGCTGCCGGCATGGACGTCCACTTCGACATCGTCCCGGGCGGACATTCGTTCGCCGTGTGGTCGGCAGGCTTGAAATTGGAGATGCCATGGCTCGGTAAGCGCCTGGGATTGCCGTGATCTAGGGAATAATCCCCTCCGAGAGCGACTCTGCACACATCTCGACCACCAGCGGCGGGCACGGGCCCGTCCGTTCGGCCGGCGCGACCGGCTCCACAACTCGAAAGGCGCCGATGAGCACGACCGACACCACTGCCGAGGCACCCCCGGCCGAGCCGACACCGTCGCGGGCCGACAAGGTGCTCGGTCCGGTGGCCTGGACCATCCGCAAGGTCCCCTTCACCTCGACCGTGGTCGCGGTGACAATTGTTCTCGGCATCGTCACCGGAGCGTTGTGGGAGACGGTGGAGAACCGGTCCTGGTTCGGTGATGTCGCCTATGGCTATCCCCCGCTCACCGACGGTAAGTGGTGGACTCCGTTGTCGGGCACCCTCTTCGGGCTGACACCTGCTCACTACATCGCCCTCATCGTCATCTTCGCCGTTGTGGTCGGATGGTGCGAGTGGTTGCTGGGCACGGTCAGGGTCGCCGTTGTCACCATTGCGGGGCAACTGATCGGCGAGCTCGGTGCCGTCGCGTTCATCGCTGTGTTCCGGCCGACCAGCTGGGAATGGGTCGACCATCTCGCCGACGTCCAGGACGTGGGCCATTCCACCGCCATCGTGGCTGCCGTGGCGGCGGCAAGTGCCAGACTCCGCTCGCCGTGGCGACTGCGGGTGCGGGCGATTCTCCTTGCCTACGTTGCCGTTTCTTTTCTGTTCGAGGGCTCGCTGCACGACGTCACCCACCTCATCGCTGCGGTGGTGATGCTCGTGGTCGGCGAAAAATTCTTCAGTCGAGGTGAATCCGGTGTGATGCCGCGAACGCGGCAAGAGATCCGGATGATCAGCTTCCTCGGCCTGGTCCTCATCGGGATCGTCAACATCGCCGTCGCCGTGTTTCCCGGCGACGGGCCCTTCGGTCCCACCGATTCCGACGACAGCCTCAGCTGGGGATCGATCGTCAGTGTTCTGATCGTGCTGCTGATCGCCGACCAGTTGCGGCGCGGACGGCGCTGGGCATGGTGGATCACCGTGATCTACGGGCTGTTGTACGTCGTCCTGCTCGTTTTCGTGTTGGTCGCGGTGATCACCTCCGACTTCAAGGGTCAGGGCGCGGTCACGGTCGGTACCGGTCTGTTGTGGATCGTCGAACTATCGTTGCTGTTCGCCGGGCGGTATGCGTTCAACGTCCCGCTTCGTAGCCGGAAAGCCATGGCCGGCATGGGCGGATCCAATCCGGCCGAACAGGTACGCAGCCTCCTCAAGAAATATGGGGGCAGCACCATGAGCTGGATGATCACCTGGGAGAACAACCAGTACGCGTTCACCAAGGACGGCGAAGGCGTCATCGGCTACCAGCGACCGGCCGGCACCGTCATCGCCCTTGCGGACCCCGTCTGCGCTCCGGAGAAACTGGCCGAGACGATCCGCGAGTTCACCGACATGGCCGAGAGCAGCGCGCGCATCCCCTGCTGGTTCTCGGTCAGTGAGGCAACCGCCGAGATCGCCCGCGAGATGGGCTGGCGCACTTTGCAGATCGCCGAGGACACCATCATCGACCTGCCCACACTGGCCTTCAAAGGCAAACCGTGGCAGGACATCCGATCGGCGATCAACAGGGCGAAGAAGGAAGGCATCAACTTCAAACTGACAACACTGAAGGACGAGCCGTTCGCCGTACTCGCCCAGGTGCGGGCGATCTCCGAGGAATGGGTCGGCGACAAGGGCCTGCCGGAAATGGGTTTCACCCTCGGCAGCGTCGAGGAGGCCCTCGACCCGGAAGTCCGTGTGGCGCTTGCCATCGACGAGACGGGTTCGGTGCACGGAGTCTTGTCATGGCTGCCGGTGTTCGGTGGAGATGATCAGGTGAAGGGCTGGACGCTCGACGTGATGCGCCGACGCGACGACGGTTTCCGCCCGGTCATCGAATTCCTCATCGCGAGCTCTGCGTTGGCTTTCAAAGCCGAAGGCGCGCAGATCCTCTCACTCTCGGGCGCTCCGCTCGCCCGTGCCGCCGACGAGACCGGCGAGGTGGAAGCCATGGATCGCCTGCTGGACATGCTGGGAGCAGCAATGGAACCGTTCTACGGTTTCCGCTCATTGCACGCTTTCAAGATGAAGTTTCAGCCGCGATACGAGCCGGTGTACATGTGCTTCCGCGATGAAGGCGATCTGCCACGGATCGGACTGGCGCTCACCAGGGCGTACCTGCCCAATGCCACCCCTGGCCAGATGTTGAAGCTGGCCACCACAAGGGAGTAACGGCATCAGTCGAACAGAGGCCAGCCCCGTCGGTGGATACACACCGACGGGGCTGACCAATAGTTCTATTGGGTCAGGCGGTCCCGGCACCTAGTTTGGTCGAGGCCTGCGACCGCTGCCGCTGCACCTCGATGGCAGCATCGAACTCTGCTCGCCAGTTCTCGGTCAGCGGAAGCTCTCGGTTGACGGCCTCTTCGGTGGACAGCTCCACCGGGAATCCGAATGTGTCGTAGAGCTTGAAGAGGTCGTCACCGTTGACGGTGTCACCGGTCTTGCCCAGTCGCTTCAACTCTCGCAAGCCCTTGCCGAGGGTGCGCCGGAAGGCCCGTTCCTCCTTCTCGAGCACGGCGATCACCACGTCGCGCCGATCGGCCACCTCCGGGTAGGCCTCGGCGTACAGACCTGCGACAACTGGGACCAACTCCGTCAGCAGGTTCTGTTGAACACCGAGTTGATGGGCGAAACGGATCGCCCGCCGGACGAGCCGTCGCATCACATAACCCTGTTCCTTGTTGGACGGCACCACACCGTCCACCGCAAGGAACACCGCACCGCGGATGTGGTCGGCGATCACTCGCATCGCAACCGTGTTGTCGTCGTAGCTCACACCCGAGAGCTCCTCGATCTTCTGGACGATCGGCCAGAGGAGGCTGATGCGGTACACATCGGGACTGTCGATGGATGCCGCGGCGATCCGCTCGAGACCGCCGCCGTAGTCGACGTTCTGCTTGGGAAGCAGCGCAAACCCGTCGTCGGTCTTGCAGTACTGCATGAACACCGAATTGCCGATCTCCATGTACTGACCGCCATCGGAGTTCTGATGCGGATACTTGCCGAAAGCCGTGTCGTGCTCCACCTGTGGGAAGTAGTAGAAGACCTCGCTGTCCGGTCCGCCGGGGTCGCCGACGGGCATCGTGTCCGGACCACCGGACCGCGACCACCAGTTCTTGTCGCTGTAATAGGCGATCCGCGCGCCCTGGTTTCCTTGCTCGTTGCCCTGTTCTTCGGTCAGCAGCACCACTCTGTCCGACGAGACACCGGCCTTGGTGAACAACTCGGTCCAGATGTCCGCGCTCTCGTCGTCGCGGGGGATGCCGTGTTCGGGGTCCCCCGAGAACACCGTCACGTAGATTCTGTTCGGATCAAGTCCGACGATCTCGGTCAGGAAATGCCAGAACAGCGGGATCTGCTCGGACTTGAAGTAGTCGCCCAGGCTCCAGTTGCCGAGCATCTCGAAAAAGGTGGTGTGCCGGTTGTCGCCGACTTCCTCGATGTCCTGCGACCGAAGGCAGGTCTGCGAGTCGGCGAGCCGGTTGCCGTCCGGATGTTCGGCGCCCAACAGGTATCTCAGCAACGGCTGCATCCCGCTGCCGGTGAAGAGTGTGGTGGGGTCGTCCTTCGGCACCAGCGGGGCCCTGTTGATGAGGGCGTGGCCGCGCTCCTGCATCAGCGAGAGGTAGGCGCTGCGGATTTCATTGGCATCCATCCGGTAACTGTCCCAAGATCACGGCCGGTGTGCGCGCCGAATCGGCGCGTTGGCCTGAAAATTGTCTCCGATACGGGCAACGGGTGATGTCGGCAGGCAACACGATCGCTTAGAGTCAGTTCGTGGCCAACCCCAAGAAGCTTCTCTCGCAGCTGTCCAAGACGGGACCGCACAAGGTCTTGCGCGGCGATATGGCGATTGTCGGATTGCCGGGCACCGTCTATGCGCCCGCCGGCGGGAAGGACCTGCCCGGGGTGGCGTTCGGTCATGGCTGGCTCACGGGCGCCAAGCAGTACAACAAGACCCTCGCGCACCTGGCCTCGTGGGGCATCGTCGCCGCGGCGCCCACCACCGAGAAGGGCATGCTCGGTTCTGATCAGGGACTGGCCGCAGATCTCGAGACCACCCTGTCGATCATCACCGAGGTCCGCCTCGGTGCCGGCGACATCACCGTGCACAAACAGCGTCTGGCGGTCGCCGGGCACGGCTTCGGCGCATCGGCCGCGACGTTGGCCGCGTCACGGAGCAGCAAGGCCAAGGCACTCGCCGCCCTCTACCCGGCGCCGACCAGTTCTGCCGTGCTCCCCGCTGCCGCGGACGTCCGGCAGTCCGCGCTGATCCTTGCCGCGCCCGGCGAACTCGAATCGATGACGTCCAATGCGCTTGCGCTGCGTCGTGCCCTGGCCGGACAGTCGGTGTTGCGCCTGGTCCCCAAAGCCGACAACCGTGGACTGGCCGAAGGTTTCAGTGTTCGGGGCAGGCTGGGTGCCGGGGGCAACGACAAGAAGACGCAGAAGCAGACGCGCGCGGTACTCACCGGATTCCTGTTGCACCAACTGACGGGCGACGTCACGTACGCCGCATTCAGTGACCCGGCAGCCGAGCTCGGCAAGCTGATGACGATCGACCCCGATGCACTCGCGCCTGGCATGGAGGAGATCGTCGATCCGCTCACCAAGTTGCTCAAGGGCTAGCGCGGTCGCTCGAGGTCTAGCGCTATTACTCTCGGGCTTACGCCACAACGAGCTCCGGCGTTCAGCGGTCGGACAGCCAACCGGATGTGTACGAGAACCCGCTGTCCTGACAGTCCTCTACGCCGGACTGACCAGGGAGCGGCGTCGAGGAGTCCTTCGCATCGGTGCCCGGAGTTGCCTTCGCCCCGATCGTCGGGTTGTCCGCTGACTCACCCGGGGCTGGGTACGGGGTGTGGGGACTGAGGTCGATGTCGTTCGCAGGGAGCAGGATTGCGCCGCCCGCAGCCACCGATGCCCGTGTGACACCGCGACCGTGCGTTGCGTTCTCGGCACTCGTCCGGACCTTCTCACCGAGTGTTTGCTGGCTTTTGCGGTAGCCGGCCACGGCCTCGGCACTGTGCGTACCGACTCTGGCGGCGATGTTGTCGAACAGGTCGGACAGGCTCATTGCTCACCGGCCAAAGCCAGGAGTCCGTCGTCGGGCGGTGCCACCGCGTCGCGCTCAGATGCCTGCGGTGTCACCGGTGTCGCATCGAGATTGCCAGGAGTGCCGGGGGTATCGACATCATCGTTGCTTCTCGGAGCTTGGATCCCCGGCGAACCGGGAGTCGGACATTGCTCGAGAGGGTCTCGATCCGTCTCGGGCGCGTCCGGCGGTTCGGGGTCACCGGGAGTCGCCGGTACCGGCGGTTGCTCCTCGAAAGTCAGGTCGTCACCGATCTCGCTCTGGCCGTCCGCGGTGGTGGTCTCGCACGCTTGCTCGTCCGTCGCGACGGCATCCGGTGGCCCCAAGGAGACCAGAGGGGCCGGACAGTCGGGCGCGCCCGAGCCAGATGACCCGTTCAAATCAAACCTCTTGTCCCCCAACGGGGTCGGTGCCGGCGGTTCATCTGTCACACCGCCCGCATCTGCGGCATGCTCGGCGCCGTCCGGGCTCGCCGGAGGCAGCATCACTGCGCCGCTTGCGTTCGCCACCATCTCGATCACACCTGTGATCGAGCCTGCCACAGCCGAACCGACTGCCACAGCGACGGATCCGAGCACTGCTGAGAGATCGGCACCACCCACCATGGGCGTCAACGGGCTCGCCACCCCCGACTGTGCCGTCATCACCGGCTGCGTCGTCATCACGGGGTGCGTGGTCGTCGCGGGCTGAGTGGTCTTCACGGGCTGCGCCCCCGGTTCGCACACCGAGGTCGAGATCGCCGGCCCGGAGTCCGGTGCCGGAGCGGACAGCGTTGTGATGCCCGAGGATTCGCGAACCCCGTCGCCTGGTCCAGAAACGTCTACCGCAGCGTGGCAATCGCGCTCGGAGGCGATCGGTTCAGAGTTGTGAGCGGCGCATCGCACCAGTGTCTCGTCCGAGGACACCAGCTGTTCCCTCCCACAGTCGCCGCCTGCGTAGTCCGAGACGTCCACCTTGGCCATCGCCGTACACAGCCCGGTGAGAACCGCATCGATGGCGTCGTCGCTCAAGGCAACGGCGGCGTTGAACAACCCGACCGTGCTGTCGATCGCGGCTGTCAGTTCGGCGGCCGGCGAACCCGGGGTGGTGATCAGTGTCAGCCATGAACTGATCGGGGTCCCGAGCAGAGTGTCGGGTGTGATGGCGGCGACGCACCAGAACTTGGCCAACCGTGCCGCCTCGATGGCATCGGCAGCCACCAACATCCCAGAGCCGATGTCTGCCAACGCCGCCACATCAACCGTTGCGCGCGGGATGTGCGCGTCCTGAAGGCGAGTGCGGGCGACAATGCCGGACCCCGTAGGCCAACAGGTTCCCAGTACGGCGTCCTGGCCGGTCTGGTTCTGCAGTTCGGCCGCCGCGACGGCCTGAAGTCCCAACACGGTGCGACCGTCGGCTCGCAGCCTGTCGGTGTCCAGGTCCTCGGTCTCGAGCAGGCGGTTCCGGCACACGTCACCGGAGGGAACGTTTTCCATCCCCAGCCGCCGCGCCAGGGGGCCGACGTTGTCGAAGAAGCGGACGCTGTTCTCCGCCGCCGATCGTTGGTCCGCCAGTTGTTGTGCGAGACCCGGCGTCTCACCCATGGAGGCCGCCATCCCGGGTGGTCGCGGCGCCGAACGTCGCCGCATTCACCACGTCCTCGCCTGTCAGCGTTGCGGCTGCATCGAAGAGTCCCCCGGCGATGCTCCGCGACGACTCGACGAAGCGGTCCACCGATGACACCACCGCAAGCAGTCCAGCCGCGTAGTGCTCGCCGTGGGCCGCGTACCGCGTTCCCGCATGTGAGCCGAACGAGCAGTCGGCGACAGCACCCGCAGCGACCTCGACCGCCCGGGCACCACTCCGGAATACCTCGCCGACCCCTTGTACTGCGGATGTGTCCATCCACGTCTGCTCGCTCATGATGCCTCCCCGAAGTCAGACGCTGCGGGGCATGGAGAGGTTCCGTTCTATTGCGCGAGCAAGCCGGACACCGCGTCGAGGAGCGCGTGTGGCCGCTGTTCGACAGGCGTGGGTTCAACCAGCGCGAACCGGTATCCCACTGCCCGTGCCCCACCGTCAGCCTCTTCGCTGTCACCCACCATCAACACATCGACGGGGTCAACACCCAGGTGACCCGCAGCGAGAGTGAAGATTCGCGGATCGGGTTTGGTGACACCGACCTCATAGGACAGGGTGAAGTCGTCGACGAGTCCGGCCATGTCATGTATGTCGAACGCCGCGCGGACATCGAACGCGATGTTGCTGACGACTCCCACCTTGATTCCTCGTTCCCGGAGTCGCCGCAAACAGTCTCCGGTGTCCGGATACGGTTCCCACGACAACGGATCGACCACCCGCTCGTACAACAGTTCCGCATGACCTGGCAACGTGAGTCCGGATGCCCTCAGAACCGACAGATAAGCCCTACGGTGCAGTAGTGGGTCCAGATCTCTTCGTTGCCAAGCGAATTCGTCTTCGGTGGGCAGACCCGGCGGCATCCCGACCGGAGCGGTCATCCGTCGGATGATCTCGGACTGCGCCTCTCCTTCGAACTCTTCCCCGGATTCCCGGCGTAGGCGCGTGAACCACTCGGACCGTTCGGTGAACCGGAAAAGGGTGCCCGAGAAGTCGAACAGGACGGCGTTCACGGGTGCCGATGTCAGGCAGACTCGACAGCGGCCGCGATCTTGGTGGCCACCGATTGCGCCTGCTCTGTGGTGGCTGCCTCCACCATGACACGCACGAGTTGCTCGGTGCCGGAGGGCCGGAGGAGCACTCGTCCGGTGGCGCCGAGTTCGGCCTCACCGTCGGCCACTGCCTGCTTGACCGAAGCTGCTTCGGCCACAACGTTTTTGTCGGCAACCCGCACGTTGAGAAGAACTTGCGGCAACGCACTCATGATGGATGCCAGATCGGCCAGCGACCTACCGGTCTCGGCCATCCGGCCCATCAACGCAAGCCCGGTCAGGATGCCGTCCCCCGTGGTGCCGTGCGAAGGGATCACCACGTGTCCCGACTGTTCACCACCGAGCGAGAATCCGCCGGCACGGAGCTCCTCGAGGACGTAACGGTCACCGACAGCGGTGGTACGCACGGTGATCCCGGCATCGGTCATCGCCAGATGCAACCCGAGGTTGCTCATCACCGTGGCGACGAGCGTGTTGTCCTTGAGGCGGCCGGCATCTTTCATGGCACTGGCCAAAACGGCCATGATGGCGTCGCCGTCGACGACCTGTCCCGCGGCATCGACGGCGAGGCAGCGGTCCGCGTCGCCGTCGTGAGCGAGTCCGAGGTCGGCTCCGTATTCCAGAACTGCTGCTTGAACCCGGTCGAGATGTGTTGAGCCGCAATCCTTGTTGATGTTCTCGCCATCGGGGTCCGCGCTGATCGCGATCACGGTGGCACCGGCAGCGCGATAGGCACGTGGCGCAGCCGCATAGGCGGCGCCATGGGCACAATCGACCACCACGGTCACCGACTTCACGTTGACGTCCACAGCTGCGGACAGATGGGTCAGGTACGCGTCGAGTCCGTCGTGCGCATCCCGAACGCGGCCGACATCTGCACCGGTCGGCCGGTCGAACACGGTCTCCAGCGCGGACTCGATCGCGTCCTCGGCGGCGTCGGCGAGTTTGTGCCCACCAGCCGCGAAGAACTTGATCCCGTTGTCGGGCATGGGATTATGCGAGGCCGAGATCATCACGCCGAAGGCGGCGTCGTAGAAGTCCGTCAGGTACGCAACAGCCGGGGTGGGAACGACGCCGACTCGCAGCGCGTCGACACCCGCCGCGGTCAGACCGGCACAGACCGCGGCTTCGAGCATCTCCCCCGACGCCCGCGTATCCCGGCCCACGATTGCTATGGGACGGCCAGAGGCCGGCGCTGTGGGGCGGCCGGACCCGGACCGATCCTGAGGCAGTACACGTGCCGCTGCCTGCGACAGCGACAGCGCCAACTCGGGTGTCAGGTCGGCATTTGCCAGACCACGTACGCCATCGGTACCGAACAGGTGCCCCATCGACATCCTTCGCTCTAAATACACAGGCAGGCGTCCAGTGAAACTGAACGCCTGCCTGTGCCAAGTTCGACTTGGTGTTTCTTGCGGGCTGAAAGAATCAGCGCTTGCTGTACTGCGAAGCCTTACGGGCCTTCTTGAGGCCGTACTTCTTGCGCTCCACCGCACGCGGGTCACGGGTGAGGAAGCCGGCCTTCTTCAGTGCGCCGCGGTCCTCGGGAGTGACCTCGATGAGGGCACGCGCGATGGCCAGACGCAGGGCGCCTGCCTGTCCGGACGGTCCGCCACCGTGCAGGCTGGCGAAGATGTCGAACGAGTCGTTGCGCTCGACGGTGACGAACGGCGCCTTGATGAGCTGCTGGTGCACCTTGTTGGGGAAGTACTCCTCCAGGGTGCGACCGTTCAGTTTGAAGGCACCGGTGCCCGGTGACATCCGGACGCGGACGACGGCTTCCTTACGACGGCCCACGGTCTGGATCGGGCGATCGAGATCGATCGGCGCGCGGGTGACGGCCGGCTCGTCGGCAACGTCTGCGGTGGCGTCGTCCACGGTGTAGTCGTCAGCGCCGACCTCGGCGTCGACCACTTCGGGAGCCACTGCTTCGGCTTCGTTCACATCGGACACGTTCTGCTCCTCCGGCGCCGTCACTGGGCAACCTGGGTGATCTCGAAGGGCACGGGCTGCTGCGCCGTGTGGGGATGGTTGGGGCCTGCGTAGACCTTCAGCTTGGAGGCCATGGCCCGCCCGAGCTTGGTCTTCGGGAGCATCCCGACGATCGCCTTCTCGACGAGGCGTTCCGGATGGGTTGCCAGTGTCTCACCGACAGTGCGGGACTTCAGGCCGCCCGGGTGGCCGGAGTGGCGGTAGAGGAGCTTGTCGTCGAGCTTGTTTCCGCTGACGGCAACCTTCTCGGCGTTGATGATGACGACGAAGTCGCCACCGTCCATGTGGGGTGCGTAGGTCGGCTTGTGCTTGCCGCGCAGGAGCGTCGCGCTCTGCACAGCGAGGCGGCCGAGCACCACGTCGGTGGCGTCGATGACATGCCACGTACGGGTGATGTCACCGGCCTTCGGGGTGTAAGTAGGCACAGATAGTCCTCATGTCTGGTGATCTGGAGCTGGTCAGGAACGCGGCAGAGGTAGTTCCCGGCGACCAGTGGGGACCCGGGCCTCGACTACACCTGGCTACAGGCGGTCGCGCACCAACGATCAACAGTACCGGCCGGGCCGTCGACAGGTCAAAACGCCGCCGACCGGCACGGGCCGTGCCACGGACTCGAACGTCATGGCGTTCCTATCCGCACCGCACCCACCGCGACCCGGCACTGCTCGTCGATCGTCTCACCTGCGGATCCGCCCTGACATCCCACACTCACCTGCAACCCCGCCGACACCAGCAGGTACCACCTGATCGGCCCTCCGGAGACGGGCACCTCGCGGTAGCTGATCACCTCCCGGCCTGCGTAACGCGTGCTGGCCGAGAACTCCTGGACGACGTCGTCGCCGCGCTGCCCGATGCGATTGCGGAGGCTGCCCGCCACCGAGGCCAAGGTCGACGTGTTGCGCACCGTGTTCTGCAAGACGATGATCCGGCGGTCATCGCCGGGTGCGGCGA
Source organism: Williamsia sp. DF01-3 (assembly GCF_023051145.1). Lineage (NCBI taxonomy): Bacteria > Bacillati > Actinomycetota > Actinomycetes > Mycobacteriales > Nocardiaceae > Williamsia > Williamsia sp. DF01-3. The sequence goes on along the minus strand of NZ_JALKFS010000005.1, from coordinate 2,311,499 downwards.
AGGTGGTGCGGGACACAACACCCTCGGCTGCCGGCTCCGAGCTCTCGCGCCACTCGGCCGGGACTGTCACGGCTACGCGGCCGAGCTGGGCCTCGCGGTCCGCAGGCGGCGCCACACCCTCGCGTCCGTTGTCGACCATCAACGCGACCACCACCACTGCGATCACCACTGCAGCGGTCGCTGCGATGGCCCCGACGACGCGCCGGCGCATCGGAGTCCGGCCAACGGTCGGCGGTTCGCGAATGCCCTCGTCCACCGGCAATGCGGCGCCACCGAAGCGATGGATCAGTGATCGCTGCACTGCCGCGACCCGACCGACCACTGTGTGGACTTCACAACACCGCACAATCTCCGCAACGGCCGCGGGGTCGGTGCCGTCGACGAGGATTGCCTCCACACGGTTGTCGACGACGTCACCCAGTCGAAGAGCGACCGTCTCGGCAGTAGCCACCGAGGTCCCGACAACGTTCCAGCTGCCGGCGGACCGATCCATCTCATGGATGTCGATCCGGGAGTGGACCTCGATCACCAGTGCCCGCTGCGTGGAAGGTCCCAGATGCGATTCGGCGATGACCGCAGCACGCGGTGTCAGCACCAGGTGGCCAACGTGGGGTTGCGCCGCCTGCCGCAAGATCTCGGTGCGTCGGGCACCCCATGTCGTCGGGTGCGCCAGCTCCACGGCCCCGAAGCCTTCGAGAGCTCGGGCGAACACCTGCGACCACGCCCCCGCGGTAGAAATCCTCACCCCGTCGACGGCCACCGACGACCCGTTGATGCCGCGGACAAGGGCTTCGACGGAGCAGGGTTCACGCCCGGCAACCACCACGTCGTCATAGGCGATGTCGGCGACCACCATCCGTATCGGTCGGACCGTCGGCGACGCCTCGGGATCTTTGTCTCTCACGTCGGGTGTCATCACAACGGCGGCATGTGGGCGACCTGGATCATTTCCTGCGGTCGCGATCTGGACACGAGTTCTCCCCGACCCGGTACCAGGCGCTGCAACCGCACCCGGCCCAGCAGGTACCCCTCGTCGCGGTCACCGCTCATCAGCAGCCCATCGGTGGACAGGTCCTTGAGACGCCCGATGATCGGATCGAACAGAGCTCGTCCGGCCCCGCCAGAACGGCGCGCGACGATGAGGTGCAGGCCGATGTCGCGGGCCTGTGCCAGCAGGTCGAGCAACGGGCTCAACGGGTTTCCGCTTCCGGTGGCGACCATGTCGTAGTCGTCGACGATGATGTACACGTCCGGCCCCGACCACCAGTTGCGGTCACGGAGTTGCTGCTGGGTGACGTTCTCCCCGGGGATCCGGGCGGTGAAGAACGCCACCAACTCGTTCACCATCGGGGTGAGGGTCTGGGCCGAACTCGCATACCCGGCGAGGTGATCGGTGTCGATCACACCGAGCATGGTTCGCCGATAGTCGACCAGGACGATCTTCGTCTGCGTGGACGTGCTGTTCTCCACCAGACCCGCGACGATGTTGCGTAGCAGCGTGGTCTTGCCATGCTCCACGTCGGCGAAGACCAGGAAGTGTGGTTGAACGCGGAAGTCCAGGATGACCGGGGCCAACTCGGCTTCACCGACACCGATCGCGACTTCACCGGCCGTCAGGTCGATCCCGGCGTCGTGCACACGTGCCACCACTTCGGACCGTTCCAGATGAGCGGCGAGTTTGCGGACCGGCATGGCCTGCTGACCGGGATACACGGCCACCAGCTGCTGCACCGTCTGCGCCACGGCCGCACTCAGTGAATCGAGCGAGGTGTCGGAATCCGTACGCGGCAGAGCGATCAGCATGTGCAGGTGCTCGGCGGTCAGACCACGCCCAGGCTTGCCCTCGGGCACGAGTCCGGCGACCTTGCGGCCCATCTCCGAGTCGAGTGGGTCACCGAGTCTGAGTTCGAGGCGGCTGCCGATGAGGTCTTTGACGGCCGGCCTGATCTCGGCCCAGCGCGCAGCGGTGAGCACCACGTGGACTCCATACGAGAGGCCCTGCGCCACAATGGTGTTGATCTGCTCATCGAGGAAATCGAACTCGCCCCGGATCACCGAATAGCCGTCGACGACCAGGAACAGGTCACCGAACACATCCGCCTGCACCGATGCGTCACCGGCAAGGCGGCGTTGGCGGTAGTCGCGCATCGACTCGATGCCGAGTTCGGCGAAGCGCAGTTCCCGCTGCCGTATCACCGTTGCGACCTCGGCCACCGTCCGCCGCACGGCATCCATGTCCGAGCGGCTCGCAACCGATCCGACATGCGGCAGGCCTGCGATCCCGGCCAGACTGCCGCCGCCGAAGTCGAGGCAATAGAACTGGACCTGCGCCGGACTGTGGGTGGCAGCCGCCGCAACGATCAACGCACGCACCGCATTCGACTTACCCGATTGCGGTCCGCCGACGATCGCCACGTTGCCGCGCGATCCGGCGACATCGACGGTGAGAACGTCGCGCCGCTGGTCGTACGGGCGGTCCACGATGCCGATCGGGAACACCAGCCGACCGATCTGCGGGGTTCGCCAGTGCGGGGCCAGCATGTCGATGGTGGGCGGTTGACCCAACGGCGGCAGCCACACCTCATGCGCCGGACGTCCCTGCCCGGCGATGCGGTCCACCACGATCTCGAGCAGCGTTCTGGAGTTCGGTGCGGGCCGTTCTGGATCACCGGCAGGGTCGGGGCCGGCCACCTCGGCCGCAACCGGGGGCACGATGGGGTCGAGTGGCACAGGGCCGGCGGTGAACATCTTCAGGCCCACCGGGCCGCCCGACGACGCGTCGTGCTCGGCGCCCGCCGCGACCGGCGGCGAGTACGGACCCGACACGTAACACGTGTTGAATCGAATCGGTTCCGCCGAATCACATTTGAGGTAGCCCGATCCCGGCACATTGGGCAGGTGGTAGGCATCGGGTACACCGAGTACCGATCGGGACTCGTTGGCGGAAAAGGTTTTCAGTCCGACGCGGTAGGACAGATGACTGTCCAGGCCTCGCATCTTGCCCTCCTCGAGCCTTTGCGAGGCAAGGAGCAGATGGATGTGCAGCGACCGGCCCAGTCGTCCGATGGCGACGAACAGGTCGGCGAAATCCGGCTTCTGCGCGAGCAGTTCGGAGAACTCGTCGACGACGATGAACAACGCCGGGAGCGGTTCCAACGGCGCACCCGCGGCGCGCGCACGTTCGTACTCCCCCACGTTTGCGAAGTTCCCCTCCGCGCGAAGCACCTCCTGACGCCGGTTCATCTCCCCCGACAACGCGTCACGCATCCGGTCGACCATCGACAGCTCTTCTTCGAGGTTGGTGATGACGGCTGCCACATGCGGGCACGAGTCGAGGCCCAGAAACGTTGCCCCACCCTTGAAGTCGACCAGGACGAGATTGAGTGCCTCAGGCGAATGGGAGCTGACGAGCGAGAGCACCAGAGTACGCAGGAACTCCGATTTACCGGACCCCGTCGCCCCGATGCAGAGCCCGTGTGGACCCATCCCGCCCTCGGCTGCCTCCTTGATGTCGATCTCCACGGGCGTACCGCTGGTGGAGTACCCGATCGGGACCCGCAGCCGCGACCGCGCGCTGCGGGGTGCCCATGTCAGATGCGGGTCGAGGCGGGTGGCATCGGCGACTCCGAGCAGACTCATCAGACCGGGGTCGGACGGAGCGACCTCCTGTTCCAGATTCACCATCTGGGCTGCGGTCGCCAGGCGGTAGCGGGCCATCGATCGGGCGAAGGCTTCCGCTTCGGCCACCGTCAGCGAATCCATGTCCGCGAACTCTTCGACTCCGAAAGCGCTTCGCGCGCCGATCTTCCCGTCCCGAACCGCCAGCTGTAGGCCCCGGCGGACCGCGAGTCCGTCCGGGGGTGCCGACAGATCGAGGATCGAGACCGCCTCCATGCCCGCGTCACCGACCACCCGTTCGTCTCCCGAGACGAACCCGTCGTCGATCACGATCACCAGCTGGATCCGGCCGGCGCTCGGTGGGGCCGAACGAGAGAACCGGCCCCGTTCGAGGAGGTCGACCGCCAGATCGTCCTCCAGCTCGGTCAGCGACCGGTAGATCATCCGCGCCGAGCCCATACCGTCGCACTCATATGGGTGCTGCACATGGGGCAGCCACTTGCACCAATCCCACGATTCGGCGCCAGGGTCGGCAGTCACCACCGCGACCATCAGCTGATCGGGGCCGTGGAACGCGCACAGTTCGAGGACCATCGACCGCGCGAGTTGCCGGGTCTCCTGCCGGGCACCTTCGATGTTGATCGCCGGGAAACCCCGCAGTGACACCGCCGTCGGGAGGCCGTGCACAACTGAATGCGTTCGCACAAAACGCCGTAGCGCCACCGCCGAAACCGGCTCGATGTCTTCGAGTGGGCCCGTCTCCGGCGGCATCAGACGCGTCGCCAGACGCTGCGATCCCACGCCCACCCGAACATGGCCGAAATCGCTGTCGGCGCGCCGGCGTTCCCACATCCGCCGGCCGCCGACGACACCCAGCAGAGCCGCCGGTTCGGGATGACTCCATTCCAGTGCCTCACGCTGAGCAGCTCCGGTGTCGTGGACCTCGTCGCGTACCTGACACAGATACCGGAAGTAGTCCTTGCGCTCTTCGTTCAGCTCCGCGGCGCGCTTGCCACCACGGTTGCCCGAACCCGCGTACATGCCGAACATCGACATCAGCATCATCATCGGGAACATCATGAACAGCGGGTTGGACAGCATGTTCCGGCCGCCGGTCACGACCATCATCGAGATCATGCCCACCACGGCGACCACCATCACCACAGGCATCATCTTCATCAGCAGACTGCCCGGAACCACACGCGGAACATCCGGTGGCACTTGAATATTGACCTCGCCGCCGGGCGCGCGTGGAGCAGGCACGCGTGCCCGCCGCACAAACCCTTCGGTCGTGCCTGCCGTCACCTGAACATCATGGATTGTTACCCCACCCCTGGAACAGAAACTTCCCCCGGCCGCCCATCATTCACCATCACTCCGTCGGCGGCACCCGCAAGGGTGCAAAAACGTCATCCGACGGCAACGGTTGTCGGTCTCATTCGCTATGGTCTTCGGTACTGGTGGGGACCTTGGGGGAAATTCATGACCGCTGCCGATCTTTTGGCCGAGCTGGATGCTGCTGCCGGCATCCAACCGGCGCTTGCACGTGTTTCCGTCATCGGGGGCACAACCCAATTCGACGTCGGGTTGCCCGCCGCGGTTCCCGTTGCGGCCTTGATCCCGGATCTGGTGTCGCTCATCACCTCCCGGGCACCGGAGACCGACGATTCGGAGGCACGTCCCGGACCTGTTCGCGACCACTGGACGCTCTCCCGGGTCGGCCACGACCCCATCGCGCCCGGACGCAGTCTCGCCGAGGCAGGCGTGCGCGACGGCGACCTGCTGATCCTCCGGTCCGTTCCGGCGCGCGAGACCGCAGTTCTGTTCGACGACGTCATCGATGCGGTGGCGCGCCTGGGTGGAGCCCAGTCCAGCGGGTGGTCGGCGGGCGCGGCACAGGCGATGGGCTACGCGGTGGCCGTGGGCGCGTCCACCCTCACCGCTCTCACCCTCCTCCAGCAACGGAATGCGTACGGCGACCTGTGGCCTGCGATCGTCACCGGGTTGCTGGCGCTGGCGTTCGTGGTCGCCGGAGCTGTCGTGGGTCGCTTCTACCTCGACCGCTCGACAGCGGCGATGTGTTCGCTGTGCTCGTTTCCTCTCGCATTCGCGACGGGAATGATGTTGCCTCCCGGTGACTTCGGCGCCGCCCACCTCACCCTGGGTGGCTGCGTCGCCGCCGTCGTCGCGGTGCTGTCCTACCGGATCTCCACAGCCGGGCCGCTGATCCATTCCGCGATTGTCACGGCAACCACCTTCGCCACCGCCGCCGCAACGGCCCAGTTGCTGTGGTCGCCAGGCACCGTGCGGGTCGGGGCGGCGCTCTGCGCTGGGGCGGTAATGGCCATCTCGATGGCGCCCCGCCTCACGATCGCCCTCGCCCGATTGCCACTGCCGCCGGTTCCCACAGCCGGGGCCGCCATCGACCCGGCCGATTCAGCGCCTCGCCCGGCCATCGAGGGCATCGGCGCGATCGGGGCGATGGCGTTGCCGTCGGCAGCCGCACTGGAACTCCGCGCACACACCGCCGGTCGTTACCTCACCGGCATCATCGCCGGCACTGCCGTCGCAGCGGTCGCGGGCATCGCGCTGGTCGCCTACCCCGTAGACGATTTCAGTTGGCGCTGCACGGTTTTCGCACTCATCATCACCACGGTCCTGTGCCTACGTGGCAGATCACACGCCGACCTCGCCCAGGCAGCCGTCCTCATCGCCGCAGGTGCTATCGGCTTCGCCGCCGTGGTAGGCGAAGTGGCCCTGGGACCGGGCGATCATGTCGTCGCGGCCGCCGGCGCGGCAGCGGCGGTGAGCGTGGCCGCGCTGCTCTGCGGCGTGGTTGCCCCGAGGTCCAGCTTCTCGCCCGTGGTGCGGCGAACCGTGGAGATCATCGAGTACCTCTTGATCGCGACCATCGTCCCTTTGATGTTCTGGATCATGAATCTCTATGCAGCGGTCCGCGACCTGTGAGTGCGCTGGCATCGACCCGTTGTCATCCTCGCCCCACGTCCAAGCGCGTTCGCATCGCAGCACTGTCGGCCGTCGGGTTCCTGGTGGTGCTGGCGAGCATGCCGGTCCCGGCGCATGGCATCACGCCGCCCTCGATCGATCCTCGTGCCCTCATCCGCGACGCACCCGTGGGTCCGCCCGAACCGACTGAGCAGGACACCTTGTGCGCGGAACCGGTGCTGTCGCCCGGCACCGATCCGCAGGTCCCGTCGGCGGCGCAGACGATGATGCGACTACCCGACGCCTGGCGGTTCAGCCGAGGAGCCGGACAGAAGATCGCGGTGATCGATACCGGCGTCACCCGGCATCCACGGCTGCCGCGACTGACCGCCGGTGGCGACTACGTCGCCCGCACCGACGGAACCGAGGACTGCGACGGCCACGGCACGTTGGTGGCGGGGATCATCGCTGCGGTCCCGTCCCCCGATGACGCCTTCAGCGGCGTTGCCCCCGAATCCTCGATCATTGCGATCCGGCAGTCCAGCGTCGCGTTCGTCGCCAAGGACCGACGTTCGGAGACCCGCGACAAGACAACCGTCGGAACAGGATTCGGCACGGTGCAGACCCTCGCACATGCCGTTGTGCGTGCGGTCAACCTCGGCGCCGACGTCATCAACATCTCCGAGGTGGCCTGCGGCCCCGCCGGTGGTGACCTCCACGACGCGCAGCTGGGAGCCGCCGTCAAGTACGCGTTCGACCGCGATGTCGTGGTGGTCGCGGCGGCGGGCAACCTCGTCAGCAATACCCAGTGTGCGCAGCAGAATCCGCCGCCGGACCCGGCGGACCCCGACCTCGCCGGCTGGGACACGGTCACCACGGTCGCCAGCCCAGCGTGGTACACGCCCTATGTGCTGAGCGTTGCCGCGGTCGACTCGGTCGGCGGGGCTCCGGCGCCATTCAGTCTGGCGGGACCATGGGTGGGCGTCGCCGCTCCCGGAACCGCGATCGTCAGCCTCGACAGCGCCCGCGGATCCAGACGGATCGTTGATGCCCAGTCCACCGAGAAAGGCCCCGTACGAGTCGAGGGCACCAGTTTCGCAGCGCCCTACGTCGCGGGTGTGGCGGCGTTGGTCAGATCCAGGTTCCCCGAACTCAGTGCAGCAGAGGTGATCGAGCGCATCACCAGGACGGCGCATTCACCGGGCACCGGACGAGACAACACCGTGGGCCACGGAGTTGTCGACCCGGTTGCCGCCCTGACGTACGAACTACCCGCCGAGAAGTCTGATTGGACTGCGTCGCAAGCGATTCCGCCTCCGGTGCGACCACCGGAGCCCGACCACTCCGCACGTACGGTTGCCATCGTCGGCGGCGGTGTCTGCGCGGTGATACTGGTCGCAGGATGGGCGGTGTCCCTGCCTGCGCGACGGCTACGGCGGCTGGAACCGGAAGAATACTGAGCTCGGGCTCACCAGCCCCGCACATGCTCCGGCACCACTCGGATCAGCGTTGAATACTGATCGCGGAACTCCTCCGGTGAGGTCTCGAGCGAAGCGAAGCCACCACCGTATTTGGCGACGTACTGCTCCCATTCCTCGGGTGTCGGCCCTTCCGGGTCCAACCGGGCGGTGCCCCGGAACACGGCGACGTCCCCGCCGTGCTCGGTGCTGTTGAAGTTGAACGCCACCGCGCTCGAGCGTGAGATGTTTGCGAGCTTGGGTGTCTTCGGAGCACTGAAAACCAGGAACTCACCGTCCGACCACAGAAACCAGACGGGCGTCGGTACAGGTGCGCCCGAGGAGTTGACAGTGGTCAACCAGATCACCTGTTCGGAGGCGAGCCGGTCGGTCTGTCGCTGCGTCAGCTGCACCGTCGAAGATGTCATGCACGTCACAACATCGCCGAGTGTTCGTTTTCTTCCCGTTCGGGCAGGAGAAGAACGCCGCTACTTCGCGCGCGCCGGCCGCAGCTCACGCGGCAACGCGAACGTCAGCGTCTCTTCGGCGGTGGTGACCTTTTCGATGTTGTTGTATCCGTGCTCACCGAGCAGATCGAGAACACCCCGCACCAGCACCTCCGGCACCGATGCACCTGACGTCACACCGACGGTTTCGACCCCCTCGAGCCAGGTCAGATCCACGTCACGTGCGTAATCGACCAGGTAGGACGTGCGTGCCCCTGCCTGGAGGGCCACCTCTACCAGCCGCACCGAGTTCGACGAGTTCCTCGAACCCACCACGATGACCAGATCGCATTTGGGCGCCATCGCCTTCACCGCCACCTGACGGTTCTGCGTGGCGTAACAGATGTCGTCGCTCGGCGGGTCGTTGAGCAGGGGGAACTTCTCCCGCAACCGTGACACCGTCTGCATCGTCTCGTCGACGGACAATGTGGTCTGCGACAACCAGACGATCTTCGATTCGTCACGCACCGTCACCGCGTCGACGCTGTCGGGTCCATCGACCAACTGGACGTGCTGGGGCGCCTCTCCGGCGGTTCCCTCGACCTCCTCATGGCCTTCATGGCCGATGAGCAGGATGTCGTAGTCGTCGCGCGCGAAACGCTTGGCCTCCTGGTGCACCTTGGTGACCAGCGGGCATGTCGCATCGATGGTGCGCAGGTTGCGCTGCGCGGCGGACTCGTGGACCGCCGGTGACACACCGTGCGCAGAGAACACCACGAGTGCACCCTCGGGCACCTCGTCGGTCTCGTCCACGAAAACCGCGCCGCGGTCTGCGAGCGTCTCGACGACGTGGCGGTTGTGCACGATCTCCTTACGCACATACACCGGCGCACCGTGCTTCTCGAGCGCTTTTTCCACCGCTTCGACGGCTCGGTCGACACCGGCGCAGTAACCGCGCGGCTCGGCGAGCAGGACTGTCTTGCCTCCAGGGCTGATTTCGGCCGAACTCATGGTGTTCAGGGTACGGGCAATAAGACCCTCCTGGTGGTCACCACCGGTGGCATGAGGCACAGTAATGGGATGATCCGACCACCTTATGCCGCAAGGGTCGCCGCCGGGGTTGTTGTAACGGTGCTGGAAGAGACTCGAAAATTGCCTACCACCGCGATCACACTTCCGATGACGGCAGTGAGTCAGACTCTCCAGACTCTGATGCGTTTCCAGCAGCAGATCGCCGAGATGGCGATCAAGGGAGACGATGTTTTCGACGCGTTGCTGGGACACAACGAAGAAGAGCCGGAGTGGGCGACCTTTGACGAAGACGACGATCTGGCACCTCCGTCCGCGCCCACCTTGGTTCCCTCCGACGACTCCGATGACTCCGGCGAGAGTGCCGCACCGGCGGCCGGAGCCGGACGGTTCGCCTTGTACAGCTCGGCGCCCGACATCGACACCGACGATGTGCAACCGGTCTCGACGACACCGTCCGACGACGTCCCGGAAATCGTCGAACTGCTCGACTACGACGACCTCACCCTGGCGCAGCTCCGCGCGAAGTTGAAGACGGTCGGCTTGAGCGAACTGCAGGACCTTGCGACGTATGAGAGGTCCCATCGCTCGCGGGCCCCATTCCTGACGATGCTCGACAATCGTGTGACCGCCGCGAGCAAGTAGTACCCGGGTGAGCAATACGCCCGACACGGCATGGCCGGTTCGCACCATCAACACCAAGATCGCGGACTGGCTCCACAGACTGGGGCAGGTCTGGGTGGAGGGCCAACTCACTCAGATCAATCGGCGGCCCGGCACGCGTACCGCCTTCCTGACCCTTCGTGATCCCGCTGCCGACATCTCGATCCAGGTGACGTGCAACCCCGATCTGCTCACCCGCGCCCAGGTTCCACTCACCGAGGGCGCCCGCGTGGTGATGCTCGGCCGCCCGGTCTTCTACACCGGGAGGGGCACCGTCTCGCTCCGCGTCACCGAGATCCGGCCGGTGGGGATAGGCGAGCTGCTGGCCCGCATCGAGCGGCTACGACAACTGCTCGCCGCTGAGGGCCTGTTCGATTCGGCTCGCAAACGACCACTTCCGTTCCTGCCCGGAACCATCGGACTGATCACCGGCCGCGCCAGCGCAGCGCAGCGCGACATTGTCTCGGTTGCGCAGAGTCGTTGGCCCGCAGTGCGTTTCGAGATCCGCGACGCGCCGGTTCAGGGACCGACCGCTGTCCCCCGCATTCTGCGGCATCTTGCCGAGCTGGACGCCGATCCGGACGTCGACGTGATCATCCTGGCCCGGGGTGGCGGCAGTGTCGAGGACCTGCTGCCGTTCTCCGACGAAGCCCTGTGCCGCGCGGTGGCCAAGGTGACCACCGCGGTGGTGAGTGCGATCGGGCACGAACCCGACTCGCCCTTGCTCGACCTCGTGGCCGATCTTCGGGCGGCAACGCCCACCGATGCGGCCAAGCGAGTGGTGCCAGACGTCGCCTCGGAGCTCGCGATGATCCGTGACCTGCGGTCCAGAAGTGCAGGAGCACTGCGCAATTGGGTCACCACACAGGTCCGCGGCCTCGATGCGATGCGTGGACGACCAGTTCTCGCGCACCCGTTCCGCATGATCGATGAGCGCAGCGCATGGCTTGATCGCGCGGCCTCGGACATCCGCCGTGACGTGGCGCGGCTCGTCGCCCACGAGGACCAGCGCGTGGAACATCTGTCGGCGCGATTGGCTACCTTGGGTCCAGCCCAGACATTGGCGCGTGGATACGCCGTCGTTCAGCGGGTGCCCGGCTCGGCGAGTACGAACACACCGGATGACCACCCGCACGTGGTCAGCTCGGTGCTGGACATGCCGATCGGCACCCAGCTCCGTGTCCGGGTCGCCGACGGCGCCACCCGTGCAGCGGTGATGGGCGTGGAGAAGTAGAGGACAGACGTGGCAGCGAAGAAGCAGGACATCGAAGGACCGGTCCCGGTATCGGAGTTGGGTTACGAGCAGGCACGCGATGAGTTGATCGTTGTCGTGCGCACCCTGGAACAGGGCGGCCTCGACCTCGATGCGTCCCTGGAACTGTGGGAGCGCGGGGAGGCCCTCTCACGCCGGTGCGAAGAACACCTCGAGGGCGCACGCAACCGCATCGAGGCAGTCCTGGGCTCCGAGGAGGACCTCGCAGACGCCGACGACGAAGACGACGACTTCGACGACCAGGACTGAGCGGACACCGCTGCCCCGTACTCGGCGTTTATGACCGATCGCCGCTGCCTGCAATACTCGGATCGTGGCCGCAAAACCCCGCATCCTCAATAACAACAAGGACATGATCTGGTCGTTGATCCCCTTGCTGTTGCTGTGTGCCTTCATCGCGGTCGTGTCCGGTAACTGCTCGGTCGGATTGACCGGCGGTTCCGGCGACGACAAGGTCCCGGCGTACGACGTCGCGAACGGGCTCCGTGCCGATGCCCGATCGGTCACGTTCCCCATCCGGCTGCCCCAGACACCGGCGGACTGGAAGCCCAACTCGGGTACCACCGTCGCACTGGAGAACACCGTCGTCTCCAATGCCGGCTACATCACGGCCAACGGCGTCTACATTCAGCTCAGCCAGACGAATGCGACCCAGGATGCCGTGGTCGGATACCTCTCGGACGACGAGACCCTGCTCGGCGCGGGCACCCGCGATGTCGGTGGCCGAAAATGGGTTGCCTATGGCAAACCCGACGGTGGCCGGACGGTGTGGGTCACCGACCTCGGCGACGTCCGGATCGGACTGAAGTCGAACAAGGCAAAGGACGACGACTTCTCGACACTGGCATCGGCGGTGCTGGCTGCCTCGCCGTTGCCGGGCGCCAACTCGAACGGACGGGTTCTCCCCACCGGATAGGTGTCCGACCCCGGGCCGACCCGTCGGCTCCGATGTTCGCTGAATATCAATCTTCCGGGTGAGGACTGTTGTCGCCCTAGGGCTATAGGCTCTGGCGCTATGGCAATGTTTCTGTATCGACTCGGACGATTCTCGTTTAGGCACAAATGGTGGGTGATCGTCAGTTGGCTATTGCTTGCGGCCCTGGTCATCACACTGGTGAGCAGTCTGAATCCCAAGTTCTCCAAGGACTTTGAGCTCCCGGGTACCGACTCGGACAAAGCGATGTCCCTCATGAAGGAGAACTTCCCGGCAATCAACGACGAGCAGTTCAAGGCGTCCACGAGTGTTCTCGTCGCCGCGGACAACGGGCTCGAAGCGCACACCGCGGACATCGACGCACTCGTCGCGAAACTCAGGACCTTGCCCGATCTGGTCGCGCCCGACACCATCGTCAATCCGGTCGAGGTGGCCGAAGCCGATCCGGCGCTGGCCCCCAACGTCCTCGGGGACAACGGCCGGGTCGGTTTGATGCAGATCGATCAGGACATCAACGTCGAAGACCTCACCCTCGAGGACAAAGAGCAATTCGAGGACATCCTCAAGGAGTTCCGCGTCGGCGGTCTCGATGTCCAGGGCACCGGTTCCCTGATGCAGGTCTTCGAGCAGGGCGGCACCGCCGAGATGCTCGGATTCGTCATCGCGTTCGTGGTGATGATCGTTGCCTTCGGTGCCATCGTGGCGGCATTCATCCCCATCATCACCGGCATCCTCGGTGTGATGATTACCATCATGCTGGTCACCCTGGGCGCCGGCGTGTTCAACATCAACGAGAGCGCAACCGGCATCATCACCATGCTCGGTATCGCGGTGTCCATCGACTACGCGCTGTTCATCGTCTCCCGCTACCGCAGTGAACTGAACCTGGGTGGATCTCGAGAGGCCGCCGTGGGCCGTGCCGTCGGAACCGCGGGTTCGGCAGTTGTGTTCGCGGGTCTCACGGTGATGATCGCCGTCGCCGCACTGTCGGTGGTGGGTATCCCGTTCATCTCGCAGATGGGTCTGGCGGCGGCTCTTGCGGTCTTGATCGCGGTGCTCGGTGCCATCACACTGATCCCGGGATTGCTGGGGGCGTTCGGTCGGTTCGCCTTCTCGCCGCGCATCCCCAAGGTCCGTCACGGCGACGAGCCCGAGGACTCGATGTCCAACGGCCATCGCTTCGCGAAGTTCGTGACGAAATACCCGTGGCCGATCGCGATCGTGTCGCTGCTCGCGCTCGTCGTGGTCGCCTTGCCGATGTCGAAGTTGGAGCTCGGGCTGTCGTCGACAACCGACGCCGAGGTCCCCGCGACCGAACTGCTGCAGCGAGGATTCGGTGAAGGTATCAACGGCCCACTCCTGGTGGTGCTCAACGACACCGACGGCGGGTCCGTCGCCGCTGCGGCCGACCAGACGGTCGAGCACATCAAGACCCTGCAGAACGTCGCCAACCCCGGTCAGCTGACCTGGACGGGCAACGGTCCGAACAAACAGGACACGAAAGCCGGCGCGACGTCAGCCCTCATCTCGGTCACGCCGCAGCAGTCACCGAGCGGTCCGCAGACCCACGATCTGATGGAACAGATCCGTGACTACTCCTCGACCACGGATGCCGAGGGCGTCACCCTCAACGTGGGTGGGCAGACGGCGATCATGTCGGACATCTCGGCGAAGCTGAGTTCAGCGCTGATCCCCTACCTGGTTCTGGTGGTCGGACTCGCCTTCCTGATCCTGATGGTCGTGTTCCGTTCCGTCCTGGTCCCCCTGACCGCGACCATCGGCTTCCTGTTCTCGGTGTGCGCGACGTTCGGTGCCACGGTGGCGATCTTCCAGCTCGGCCACTTCGGATTGATCACGCACACCCAGCCGATCATCTCGTTCCTGCCGATCTTCATGATCGGCGTGGTGTTCGGCTTGGCGATGGACTACCAGGTCTTCTTGGTCACCCGTATGCGTGAGGAGTACGTGCACGGTCTGTCCGCCAAGGAGTCGGTGATCATCGGCTACAAGCACGGTGCCCGCGTGGTCGCGTCGGCAGCCATCATCATGATCGCCGTGTTCGCGGCGTTCATGCTGGCACCCGACACCAGCTCGAAGATGATGGGCTTCGCTCTCGCGGCGGCCGTGTTCTTCGACGCGTTTGTGGTGCGCATGGTGATCGTGCCTGCGGTGATCACGATCATGGGCGACAAGGCTTGGTGGATGCCCAAGTGGCTCGACAAGGTCCTGCCCAATGTCGACATGGAGGGCACTGCGATCCGGAAGATCCCGATCGATTCGGACGCCGGCGACGACAAGCCGCAGCCTGCCACCGTCGGTTCTGCCGACTGATCTCGCTTCACCGGCCACCTCACCCCCGTCGACACGTGTCGACGGGGGTGAGTGCTGTGTGACCGGGCTCACGTAGAATCACGGTGTCCATCAGAGCCGGAGAACCCTGTGTCGTCACCGTTGACCCGCCCGTCGAGCGCGTTGCGTATCGACCAGGACCCGCGTGTCCACATGCGACGGCTCGACGCGATGTTCGAGCAGTGGTCGGCGACGGGTGCCATCCCGACCGGCGTCCGGAAAGAGGTGGCGAGATCGTGGGAACGGCAGCCGCCCAGATACCAGGATCCCGACCATCGGCCGGCAGACGAGGTGGCCCATCGGCGCCGGGCCGACCCACTGCTCACCCACGCATCTGACTCCTTACGCGAACGGTTGCTGGCCAGCTGCACCGACACCGCCACCGAACTCGTGCTCTGCGACAGGGACGGTGTGGTCCTGTGGGTGGCCGGCCCACCACAGGTGCGTCGACGCTCCGAGACGCTCGGCTTCGTAGAAGGCGCGTCGTGGACCGAGAAAGCCGTCGGCACAAACGGTCTGGGCACCGCCCTGGCCGACCGGTCACCTGTGCAGATCTTCGGGTCCGAGCACGCGCACCCCGATCACCACAGCTGGGTGTGCACGGGCGGGCCGTTGATCGACCCCCGAGACGATTCGGTACTCGGAGCGGTGACGCTGTCTGGCGGCCTGCGCACAGCACACCCGCACACGCTGTCGCTGGTGTGCTCCACGCTTGATGCCATCAATGCCGAACTACGGTCATTGCACCGTGAGAGCCTCCGAACCCACAGCCAGGCCGCGGCCGGCCTGCTCGAGCCCGGCGGCGTCGATGCGCTGATTCTCGACCGCGGCGGCTGGGTCGTCGCCACCCGGGGCCTCGCGGTCAATGAACGGCTGTTCGTCCCTGGCGGACTGCGACCCGGCACCGTCTGGATCCCCAGCCTCGGACACTTCGACAGCATCCCGGTCGGAGATCTGTGGCAGCTCGAGCGATCCACCCAACGCCACACCACCCTCGAGCTCACCGCCGAACCACCGTGTGCCCGTATCTCGGTGGACGACAACAACCACACCTCGCACCCGCTGACCCCACGGCAGTTCGACGTGTTGCGAGTTCTCGCAGCGCATCCCAGTGGGCTCAGCGCGAGGGAGCTGTCCGCCCGGCTGTACGGACCAGGTGATCACACGGTGAGCGTTCGCGCCGAGATCTCGCGGATCCGCCGCACGCTCGGTCCACTTCTGGCCACCCGGCCCTATCGACTGACGGTCCCCGCCTCGGTCATCTGACCTCGCTGCAACCCCCTGCAACCCTCCCGGGCGTCCACATCGACCCCTACCGTCAGGTGTGATCCACCTCACGCGAAGGAGTTGTACATGACCACCACCGTCTCGCCTACTCAGACGGCGCAGGCTTTCCTCACCGATCTGGAATGCGCCCTTGCACACGCCCGCGACACCGGCGACGTCAGTGCTGTCACCGAATTGTTCGTCGATGACTGCTACTGGCGCGACCTGGTGGCGCTGAGCTGGAACCTCACCACCGCCGAGGGCAAGGACGATCTAGCGAAGATGCTCGCCGCGACGCTGCCGCACTCGACACCTGGCAACTTCCAGTTGGACGGTGACGCCGCAGAGGCAGCCGGCTCCGGGGAGGACGCCGACGGAAATGAAGCGGGCCGAGTGATCGAGGCGTGGTACACGTTCACGACCCCGGTCCTGCGGGGCAAAGGCCTGATGCGCCTGCGCGACGGCAAGTGCTGGACCTTCCTCACCTCGGCGCAGGAACTCCTCGAGTTCCCCGAGAGCAAAGGAACCCGGCGCATCAAGGGGGCTGAACACGGCGTGGTCCCCGGGCGCAAGAACTGGCTCGACCGGCGAACCGAACAGCAGCAATCGCTCGGCACCACCACCCAGCCGTACGTGCTCATCGTCGGCGGAGGGCAGGGCGGGATCGGGCTGGCCGCAAGGCTCCGGCGCCTCGGCGTCTCGGCACTGGTCATCGACAAGCACCCCCGGCCCGGCGACCAGTGGCGAAGCCGGTATTACTCTCTGTCCCTTCATGATCCGGTGTGGTACGACCACATGCCCTATCTGCCCTTCCCGGACGACTGGCCGGTGTTCACCCCGAAGGACAAGATGGGCGACTGGCTGGAAAGCTACGTCAAGATCATGGAGCTCGACTACTGGAGCAACACCGTGTGCCGCCGCGCCTCGTTCGACGACGCTGCCCAGGAGTGGACGGTCGAGCTCGAACGTGATGGACAACCCTTGACGCTCAAGCCGACTCAGCTGGTGATGGCCACCGGAATGTCGGGCATCCCCAACATCCCCGACATTCCCGGTGCCGAGACCTTCCAGGGTGATCTGGTGCATTCCTCGCAGCACACCGGCGGCGCGAAGTACGCGGGCAAGAAGGCAGTTGTGTTGGGAGCCAACAACTCCGCACACGACATCTGCGCTGACCTGTACGAGAACGGCGCCGACGTCACGATGATCCAGCGGTCGACCACACACATCGTGCGGTCCGAGTCGCTGATGCGCGAGGTGCTCGGTCCCCTCTATTCGGAGGAGGCGCTCGCAAACGGCATCGACCACGAGAAGGCCGATCTGATCTTCGGGTCCATTCCGTACGGCCTGCTGGCCGACTTCCAGATCCCCGCGTGGAACACGATTCGGGAGCAGGACAAGGAGTTCTACGACCGTCTCGAGGCCGCCGGGTTCATGCTCGACTTCGGCGACGACGGATCGGGGTTGTTCCTGAAGTATCTGCGTCGCGGCTCGGGCTACTACATCGACGTCGGCGCCTCCGAACTCATCGCCGACGGCAAGGTCAAGTTGAGGGCACCCGCCCACATCACCGAGATCCGTTCGCACTCGGTGATCTTGTCCGACGGCACCGAGCTCGACGCCGATCTGATCGTCATGGCGACCGGGTTCGGCTCGATGAACGGCTGGGCCGCACAGCTGATCTCGCAGGAGGTGGCCGACAAGGTCGGCAAGTGCTGGGGGCTGGGATCGGGAACCACCAAGGACCCGGGGCCGTGGGAAGGCGAGCTCCGCAACATGTGGAAGCCCACCGCACAGGCGAACCTGTGGTTCCACGGCGGCAATCTGCACCAGTCCCGGCACTACTCGCGCTACCTCGCGTTGCAGCTCAAAGCCCGCGAGGCAGGGATGAACGTGCACGTCTACGGCCAGGCACCGGTGCACCACCTGCAGTAACGGGCATGAAAGGATGGCCTTCAACAGTATTCGCCGCGATTCCAGGAGGCCCTCCATGTCAGCCGATTCCCACCAATTCGAGGCCCCGGACCGCAACCTGGCGATGGAGCTGGTGCGCGTGACCGAAGCGGCCGCTCTCGCCGCGGGCCGCTGGGTCGGTAAAGGCGACAAGAACGGCGGCGACGGCGCCGCGGTCGACGCGATGAGGCAACTGCTGTCCACCGTGTCGATGCGCGGCGTCGTTGTGATCGGCGAAGGCGAAAAAGACGAAGCGCCGATGCTCTACAACGGCGAAGAGGTCGGCAACGGCGAAGGTCCCGAGGTCGACGTGGCCGTCGATCCGATCGACGGCACCACCCTGATGGCCGAGGGTCGCCCCAACTCGATCGCCGTGCTCGCAGTGTCCGAGCGCGGCACCATGTACGACCCGTCCGCCGTCTTCTACATGGAGAAGATCGCCGTGGGTCCCGATGCGGCGGGCGTCGTCGACATCAACGAATCCGTCGAGTTCAACGTCCAGGCCGTTGCCAAGGCGAAGGGCATCGAGGTCGCCGACCTCACCGTCGTGGTCCTCGACCGCGAGCGCCACGAGGGTCTGATCGGCGAGATCCGCGCCGCGGGCGCCAAGGTCCGACTGATCTCGGACGGCGACGTCGCAGGCGCGATCGCCGCAGCGCAGGAGGAGAGCTCCGTCGACATGCTCATGGGCATCGGCGGCACCCCGGAGGGCATCATCACCGCCGTGGCGATGAAATGTATGGGCGGCGAGATCCAGGGCAAACTGTGGCCACGCAACGCGGCCGAGAAGCAGAAGGCCATCGACGCCGGCCATGATCTCGATCGGGTACTCAAGACCGAAGACCTCGTCAGCGGCGAGAACATGTTCTTCTGCGCCACCGGCGTCACCAACGGCGACATGCTCCGTGGTGTCAGCTACCGGGCGAACGGGGCGACCACCCGCTCGCTGGTGATGCGCTCGCGCTCGGGCACCATTCGCACCGTCGAGGGCCGCCACACCCGCCAGAAAGTCGCCGAGATCGCCGCGAACACCTTCCAGGACTGATCCCCCGCCGAGCGGCGCTCCGCTCTGCGGAGCCGCAGCACAGTGAGGGTGCCCTTCGGGCACCCTCACCACAGGTGGCAAAGTATCGAGGCATGAGCGACTCACCTGCCGAACAGTTCCGGATAGAGCACGACACCATGGGCGAGGTCCGGGTGCCGATCGACGCGTTGTGGCGAGCACAGACCCAGCGCGCGGTCGAGAACTTCCCGATCAGCCACCGGCCCCTCGAGCGCACCCAGATCCGCGCGATGGGTTTGCTGAAGGCGGCATGTGCTCAGGTCAACAAGGACCTCGGTCTGCTCGACGGTGACAAGGCCGACGCGATCATCTCGGCAGCAAAAGAGATCGCCGACGGCAAACACGACGATCAGTTCCCGATCGACGTGTTCCAGACGGGGTCGGGTACCAGCTCCAACATGAACGCCAACGAGGTCATCGCCTCGATCGCAAAGAACAACGGCGTCACGATCCACCCCAACGATCACGTCAACATGTCGCAGTCGTCCAACGACACCTTCCCCACCGCGACCCATGTGGCTGCGACCGAAGCCGCGGTCACCGATCTGATCCCGGCCCTGCAGCATCTGCAGGAAGCCTTGGCCGACAAGGCTTCTGCCTGGCGCGAGGTCGTCAAGTCCGGTCGCACCCACCTCATGGACGCGGTGCCGGTCACCCTCGGCCAGGAGTTCGGTGGGTACGCCCGCCAGCTCGAGGCTTCGGCGGAGCGCGTCTCGGCCACGTTGGTCCGGGTCGGCGAACTGCCCATCGGTGGAACCGCGGTGGGTACGGGTCTGAACGCTCCCGACGGGTTCGGGACCAAGGTCGTCGCCGAACTGATCAATCTGACCGGTGTCAACGAACTCTCGCTGGCAAAGGACAACTTCGAGGCCCAGGCCGCACGCGATGGGCTGGTCGAGTTGTCGGGTGCACTCAAGACCGTGGCCGTCTCGCTCACGAAGATCGCCAACGACATCCGCTGGATGGGTTCAGGCCCACTGACCGGTCTCGGTGAGATCCAGCTGCCCGATCTGCAGCCCGGCAGCTCCATCATGCCCGGCAAGGTCAATCCGGTTCTGCCCGAAGCTGTTACGCAGGTCGCCGCGCAGGTCATCGGCAACGACGCGGCGGTCACGTGGGGCGGTGGCAACGGGGCGTTCGAGCTCAACGTCTACATCCCGATGATGGCGCGAAACGTACTCGAGTCGGTCAAACTCCTCGCCAACGTGTCCCGGCTGTTCGCCGATCGCTGCATCATCGGTCTCGAGGCCAACGAGGAGCGTCTCAAGACCCTCGCAGAATCGTCGCCCTCGATCGTCACCCCACTCAACAGCGCGATCGGCTACGAAGAGGCAGCCGCAGTGGCCAAGCAGGCACTCAAGGAGAAGAAGACCATCCGCCAGACCGTCATCGACCGCGGTTTGATCGGTGACAAGCTCAGCGAAGAAGAACTCGACAAGCGCCTCGACGTGCTCAAGATGGCCAACCTCGACCGCGAGCGGTAGTCACCCCAATCCCGAAAATGTGCCCTTTTGGCGAGCCCCACCTGGGGTTATCCTCGCCAAAAGGGCACATTTTTCGGTATCTGGGTCAGGCGAGCCCGATGTTGATCACGGGCTGACGGGCCGGGTCGAGCCATTGCACGATCTGACGCATGACGTCGCGGTCGATGGCGACACAGCCCCAGGTCGGCTCGTAATTGGTGACGTGCAGGAAGATGCCTGACGCGTAGCCCTGTACCCGCTGCGGATTGTGCGCGATGTTCACCACGTAGTCGTAGATGTCACCGGTGGACAGGATGTGCTCACTGTCGCCACCCGGGCTCTGCGGTGCACGCACATGGGTGTTGTACGTCGGCGACCCCGGCAACGCGTCCCACCAATCCTGGTCGTCCGCCTGGAAGTAGGGCATCTCGGTTCCGGGATTCGGCTGGTTGCCGAAGGCTTGGTCGAGCGCGAACACGCCCATCGGCGTCCGCCAGACGTTGTCGCGGGGAATGCCGATTCCCTCCGCACCGAGGTAGGCCTCGGTTGGTCCGATGACCGCGGTCCAGATACCCGCCTCGTCGCGTTCCCAAGCCGTCAGGGTCGCGGTCGTGTCGGTCACTGTCGCCGAACTCACCGTGATCATCTGGGTCGACGTCGGGAACGCCGGCGGGGTCACCACCTCGACCGCACCGGCAGGGGTGGGAGCAACCATCGCGGTTGCGACACATACGGCGGCGAGCAGTGACAACACTGACCACATACGCCTCACAGACAACATCAGCACCACGTGAGTATGCCAGGGCGGTTCTTCGTAGTGCGTCTCAGACCGATCACAAGGTTGCACTAATCTGATCACTGCCGACCGTGTGCACGAGGGGAAAGTGCTTCGATGCCGGTCGCCACAGGAGAAAATCGGGGGTCTTCATGCCGCTCGCATCGGGCAGTGTCTTTGCCGGCTACACCATCGAACGTCAGCTCGGTGCCGGCGGAATGGGCGAGGTCTACCTCGCCAAGCACCCGCGGCTGCCGCGGTCGGACGCCCTCAAGGTTCTCCCGGCGTCCCTCCCCGGCTCGAGTACCGTCTCCGACGAGGAGTTCAGGCGTCGCTTCATCCGCGAAGCCGATCTGTCGGCCCAGCTCTGGCACCCCGGCATCGTGACCGTGCACGACCGCGGAGAGTTCCAGGGCAATCTGTGGATCAGCATGGACTTCGTGCCAGGGACCGATGCCGCGGAGTTGCTGGCCATCTACCCGCGCGGGGTGAAGCCCGCGTTGGTTGTCCCGATAGCCACCGAGGTGGCAGCCGCACTCGATTACGCGCACGGACGAGGGCTCCTGCACCGGGACGTCAAACCCGGCAACATCATGCTCACCGAATCCATCCCGCACCGCGTGATGCTCATGGATTTCGGCATCGCGCGCCCGGCCTCGGACGTCGCCGGACTCACCTCGACAGGCGCTGTGGTGGGCACGATGGCCTACGCCGCACCCGAACAGCTCCGCGGCCTGCCCGTCGATGCCCGAGCCGATGTGTTCGCTCTCGGGTGCACTGTGTTCGCGCTGCTGACCGGTGCGCCTCCTGGCGCCGGTCGCGAGATCCCTCCTGCCATCCGTCCCGTTCTCGATCGGGCCCTGGCCACCGAACCCGGCGACCGCTACAACTCGTGTGGCGAGTTCGCTCGCGAACTGAGCGCCGCCATGGATCTTCCACCGACGCCCGGATCCCCGCCCCCCGCCGCGCACACCCCACACGACGCCCAGCACGCCCCCACCCTGCTCGGACTGCCTTCCTTACCGCCAACTTCCGTACCGCCGACGAACCCACAGGGCACCACCCCACCGCCGGATCACATCTCGTCCGCCGCGACGGCGCCGACCGTGATGCAGCGCCCCGGGTACCCGGGACCTGCGGGACCACCACCGCCGCCTTCACCCTCGACCGGCCGGTCTCACACACCATTGATCATCGGGTTGCTCGCCGTCCTCGTCATCACGGCCTCCGCGGTGGCGGCAACAGTCCTCTGGCCCAAGTCGGACGACGAACCCGCCGCCGCCGAGCAGAACCCCGGACCGCAAACGAGTGTCACCACCATCACGCAGTCCGCCCAGGGACCGGCACCACTTCCCCCACAGCAGGCCGAACAGTCGCAGCGGGTGCAGGCCACCACCTCGACGCCCTCGGTTCAGCAGGTACCCAACGCTGCCGACCTCGGACTGTCGACACCGATCAGCACTCCGGCATGCGATGGAACCGGCATCATCGTGGTCGCCAACTCCACCGATCCAGCCGGATACCGCAGCGACATGGCCGCCGCCCTGGACAACCACCCCGGCGCGCGATACCTACGCACCGACCAGTCGTGCCCGTCACTGCGACCACGCGACGACAGCGGAAACCTGATCTACGCCGCCTATGTGGTTGTCGGACAAGGGCGATCGGCAGTCTGCGCCGCGCTCCCCGCCTACCCGGAGCGCTACGGCAAAGTGCTCGACACCACCAGCGACCCCGACATCCCCATCTCGCCCGACAACTGCTGACACCCACTGCCGGCAGCCGCAGCCACAAACAAAGGTGCGGCAGAACGCATCACTGCGATCTGCCGCACCTTTCCCGCTCGCTACGCTCCCGGCGCGCTGAGTCAGATTTCGCCCGCTCGCTACGCTCCCGGCGCGAACTCCTCCAGCATTTCCGTCACGAGGGCCGCAATCGGCGACCGCTCACTACGCGTCAACGTCACATGCGCGAAAAGCGGGTGCCCCTTGAGCTTTTCGATCACCGCAGCGACACCGTCGTGCCGACCGACACGGAGATTGTCACGCTGGGCCACATCATGGGTGAGCACCACCCGCGAACCAGATCCCAAGCGCGACAACACCGTCAGCAAGACATTGCGCTCCAGCGACTGCGCCTCGTCGACGATCACAAAAGAGTCATGCAGTGAACGTCCCCGAATATGGGTCAGCGGAAGGACTTCCAGCATGCCACGACTGAGGACCTCCTCGATCACCTCCGTGGACGCGAGCCCCTCCAGGGTGTCGAACACGGCCTGCGCCCAGGGCCCCATCTTCTCGGACTCGCTGCCGGGAAGATAACCGAGGTTTTGTCCACCGACGGCATACAGAGGACGAAAGACGACCACCTTGCGTTGGGTTCGCCGCTCGAGTACCGCTTCGAGACCTGCGCACAGGGCCAGAGCAGACTTGCCGGTGCCGGCCTTGCCGCCCATCGACACGATGCCCACGCTGTCGTCGAGCAACAGATCAAGGGCAACACGCTGCTCCGCACTGCGACCACGCAGCCCGAACACCTCACGTTCACCCCGGACCAACTGCACCTGCTTCTGCGGGTTGACCCGACCCAGGGCGCTGGAATTCGTTCCCAGCAAACGGATTCCGGTATGACAGGGCAGATCTCGGGCCGAATCGATATCCACGACGCCGTCGGCGAAAAGTGTGTCGATCACCGAAGAATCGACATCCAGTTCTGTCATACCCGACCAACCGGACGTCACCACGTCCTGAGCGTGATACTCGTCGGCAGCCAGACCCACCGCTCCGGCCTTGATCCGCAACGGGGTGTCCTTGGACACCAGCGTCACATCCTTGCCCTCGGCGCGAAGGTTCAACGCGCAAGCCAGGATTCGCGAATCATTGGTGTCGGTGCGGAAGCCCGCCGGCAGGACTGCCGGATCGGTGTGGTTGAGCTCTACCTGGACGGTGCCACCGAGATCCCCGATCGGGATCTGCTGATCGAGCCGGCCGTGCTCGAGGCGGAGGTCGTCGAGCATCCGCAACGCCTCGCGGGCGAACCAGCCCAGTTCATGATGATGGCGTTTGCCCTCGAGTTCACCGATGACCACCAGCGGCAAGATCACGTGGTGTTCGGCGAATCGTGTTACCGCCCAAGGGTCGGACAGCAACACCGAGGTGTCGAGGACATAGGTACGAGCATCGCGTGTGGTCACGAAGGGCTCCTAAGACGAAGTGGCACCACTTCGACTGGTGTTGCTGGACCGGTCGGTTCTGGCAGATGCGGCAGGGTTGCCACGTCCACAAGGACCGGGGCCGGTCCTCTCGCACTCACGCAAGCAAGTCAACGATCGAACCTCCCGGACGAACCACTTCCCCGCGGCCCGTCACTCGTCAAAGTACGCCGAGTGCGGCGTGTCGGCTCGTCGGAAACGACGCGTGTCCGTGAATAATCGGTTAACTGTCCAGTGGGTGACAGCGGGCTGTTCCTTGCCCGATTTCGGACGCCGTATTGCTAACGTCGATGGACATGAGCACCCTCATTGCCGAAGACCTTCTGCTTCTGCTGCTCGATGACAACAAGGGCACCACCCCATCCGCTACGGCGGTGAGCACAGCACTCGGCGGCGCGGTTCTCCTCGAATTGGCCCTCGCCGGTGCTGTGGATGCCGGCAAACGGAGTCGCTGGAAGCAACCCAAGGTGCACGTGGTCGATGCTGCGCGCGTCACCGACCCGATTCTCGGGCGGGCGGTTCGCACAATCGCGGAGAAAGACCGGACTGCGCAGAGTTTGGTGAACAAGATCGGGAAGGGACTCAAGACCGAGCTTGCCGAACGCATGGTGAAACGGGGGCTCCTCGACCGCCACGACACCGAGGTGTTGGGAATCCGCCGCACCCGGTTTCCCGCACTCGACACCAGTCACAAGAACGAGCTGAAGAAGGCGATCACCACGGTTCTCGTGCGTCAGGTCCCGCCTGACGACCGCGCGGGCGCGCTCATCGCGTTGCTGTCGGCGGTCGACCGTGCACACAAGACAGTGGACGGCTCGGACGTACCCGGGCGCGAGATCAAGAAACGCGCGAAAAAGGTCGCCGAGGGCGCCTGGGCTGCCGATGCCGTGAGAGACGCGGTTGCCGCCGCCACGACAGCCATCACGACGGCCACGATCGCGGCTGCCGCCGCAGGGACGAGCAACGGCGGCGGCTGAGCCAGATCGGTTCCGCCCGGCTTTGTGGCGGAGGTCTACAGGCCGGCGGCCGCCAGGATTCGTTGCCGTGCGGCCTCGTCCTTGTCGCTCAGCCCGCCGAGGCTCTGCAGCTTGAGGTCAGCGACCAACGTCGACGCGACGTAGGTCGATGCCTCCGCGTTGTACTTGGCAATGAGGTCGAGATCACCGAAGTTGTCCACGTCGGCACCGATCAGTTCCATCTCGGAGATCGCCTTGTCGACGGCGGTGACCAACTCGGAGATGTTGGCGTCCACGCCGGCGTTCAAGAAGTTGGTGAAAGTCTTGGCCTGAACGCGGTCGTCGTGGAGGATGCGGCTGACGATGGCGGTGAGCACCTCGTTGTCCGAATCGGCGAGCAGCTTCTCTTCGAAGGCCACGCATTGCAGCTCGTGCACGGCGAGCAACGCCATCACGTCGAGGATCTGATAGTCGGTCAGCGAGACCGGACTCTGGAGTTTGCCCTTGGTGATGTGATGCAGCCGAAGATTCTCGGCGACCTCGGGATCGACCAGACGCGAGACCACCAGGTAGTCGCGCAACGCGATCGAATGCCGGTTGTCCTCGGCCGTCCACGAACCGATGACCTGCTGCCAGGCACCGAAGATCGACGCCTTCTGTGCCATCAACCGGTGGTAGGACGGCATGTTGTCCTTGGTCAGCAGCAGCGCGAGCACTGCGGCTGCGGCATCGGCAGGCAGCGGCGCCGGCTGATCGGGGTCGAAATCGACGCCGCCCAGGAAGGCGAAGTTGCGGCCGTCGTCCCACGGCACCCAGTCATGCGGGTTCCATGCCTCGGCAGCAGCGTGGTGCTCTTCCATGATCTCCGGAATCGCCTTTTCCAAGGCGTAGAGCAGCTCGTCCTGGGTCAAATCATTCACCCGGACAGACTAGAGGCCGACCCGGGATATGCGAAATGCCCGGCGGGTCCGCACCGCGGGCGCTCGGCCGCCGACGTTCAGCGTGTGGTGCTGAGTAGACCCCACTGCTCGAGGCCCTCGTACAACGGGAAGTCGAGAGCGAGCTGAGACACCCGCTGACGCAGGGCGGTGACGTCGGCCGACTGACCACCGACAAGCGCGGACGCGATGATGTCGGCGACCTCGCGGAACTGATCCTCACCGAAGCCCCGAGTCGCAAGTGCCGGGGTTCCGATGCGCAGACCGGAGGTGACCATCGGCGGTCGCGGGTCGAACGGCACGGCGTTGCGATTCACGGTGATCCCGACCTGGTGCAGCAAATCCTCGGCCTGCTGACCGTCGAGATTGCTGTTGCGCAGATCGACGAGCA
The DNA here is from genome assembly GCF_023051145.1 of Williamsia sp. DF01-3. Taxonomy (NCBI): domain Bacteria; kingdom Bacillati; phylum Actinomycetota; class Actinomycetes; order Mycobacteriales; family Nocardiaceae; genus Williamsia; species Williamsia sp. DF01-3. The sequence goes on along the minus strand of NZ_JALKFS010000005.1, from coordinate 2,284,768 downwards.
CGAGGTGCACGTCGGTGCCACCGGTGAGGACCGATACGCCGACGTCGCTCACATCCTTGGCGGTGAGTCGCTCGGCGAGCAGTTTCGCGCCCACCAGAGTGCGTTCCTGTCGCTCCTTGAAATCGTCGCTGGCGGCGATCTTCAAGGCCACGGCCTTCGCGGCGATCACGTGCATGAGCGGGCCGCCCTGCTGACCGGGGAACACGGCCGAGTTCAGCTTCTTCGCCCATTCCTGCTTCGCGAGGATGATGCCCGACCGCGGGCCACCGAGAGTCTTGTGGACCGTGGACGACACCACATCGGCGTACGGCACGGGTGACGGGTGCAGCCCCGAGGCGACCAGCCCGGCGAAATGGGCCATGTCAACCCAGAGGTGGGCACCGACCTCGTCGGCGATGGACCGGAAGGCCTCGAAATCGAGGGTCCGGGGGTAGGCCGACCAGCCGGCGACGATCACCTTCGGCTTGGTGTCGAGGGCGATCTTGCGCACCTCGTCCATGTCCACCCGGAAGTCTTCTTTGCTCACGCCGTAGAAAGCGTTCTCGTAGAGCTTGCCGGAGAAGTTCAGCCGCATGCCGTGGGTGAGGTGGCCGCCATGGGCGAGGTCGAGCCCGAGCAGCGTCTCGCCGGGTTCCATCAGGGCAGCCAGCACCGCAGCGTTGGCCTGGGCACCCGAATGTGGCTGCACATTGGCGAACTCGGCACCGAACAGTTCTTTGGCCCGGTTGCGGGCGATGTCCTCGACGACGTCGACGTATTCGCATCCGCCGTAGTACCGGCGACCCGGATAGCCCTCGGCGTACTTGTTGGTGAGCACACTGCCCTGCGCCTGCAGCACCGCGCGCGGTACGAAGTTCTCCGACGCGATCATCTCGAGGGTGTCCCGCTGACGGGTCAGCTCCCCGTTCATCGCGGCCGCCACATCCGGATCTAGCTCAGCCAGGGATGCGGTGTTGACGTCGGTCATTGTTCTCCTTGGGCGCGCGAAGCAGCGTAAGAGGTGGTGAGTACTCGTCCGCCAGTCTAGGAGACGGGTCCGACGTCGTGAAAACTGCGCCTGAGCCGATCAGCTCTGGAAAGAGAGTTCGGCGCGCAGCGCCGCCGGGGTGAGGGGTTCGTCGAGCAAGCGGCCGAACCGAGCGAGGTGGTCACCGGCAGGAATCGAACTGCCGGTGCCCTGCGTGACGCCGGCTTCGAGCCACGTCTGCAGCAGCCGATATCCCTCGACGTAGGTGCTGATGTACGCGCGCCACAGCGGTGACGACAGGAAACGCAGCATCTGCCTGGCCCGCTCGTCTGTCGCCAGCAACCATTGCCGCAGGTACGCCGCAACGGTGTCGTGGTCGGCACCTCTGTCGTGCAGCAGGAGCGCCGCGTCTTGGCGAACACCGAGCAGTCCCCCGGTTGCCTTGCCGATCGCCTCGGCGCGCCTGCCGTCGAAACGCAGGCCGAGGTCGGCGTAGATCTCCTGCGCCCACGTACCCCAATCAGGACCGACCGCGGCGACCAGCGCATGGTCGGCCAGGCCCTCGGCCATGAGGCATTGGGGCGTGTTCACGAAGAAGATCGTCTGCTCGATCTGTCCCCCACCCACCAGGATCTGCTCTTTGCGGCAGTGTTCGGTGTGGTGTCCCGGATAGGCCTCGTGCGCGATCAGATGTGGCAGCGACGACATGTACTGCGTGAGGTCGCCGTTGATGGCGACGCGGGAGCGGTAGTCGCCCAGGTAATAGTTGAAACCAGACCACGGTTTGTCCGCGACGACCTCGAAGTCGACGACCTCGGTGTCCGGCAATGTGTAGGTGCCGCGCACCTTGTCGCGCAAAGCGCTGCTGAAGGCCGAGACCGCATCGGCGATCTTGTCGGCTGGTATCTCCTCGGAACGGCGATGCGCGGCGTAACGATCCGCGAGGTCGCCACCACCGGGGAGGAGCGCGTCGAGGTCGAGGTGCGCCTGCCGATAGTGCTCGGGGTCGCCCATCTCGATGTCGACGTCGAAGTAGTCGCGCACCTCGTCGACGAAGGTGATCTCGTCGCCGGCGAACTTTCGGGCGGAGCATTCGAGCGCACGCAAAGCGGAGGTCAGGAATTGGGCACGCTGAGGGGTCAGGCCGGCCCCGTCCACTTCGGCCCGCAGGGTCGCGGCTCGGCGCGCCAGTTCCCGGGGATCGGGGGCCGACGCGTTCTCGACCTCTCGGCGCAAGGCCGGATCGCCGGTGAAGGCATCGACGAAGCCCGGTTCGAGGCGATCGAAAGCCAGCCCGAGCCGCAGATACTGCTCGACGACCGCATTGGTGTGCATGGGGTCAAACGGTACCGACACCACCCCGAAGTCACCTGCCTGCCAGGCGTTCGCAAGACTGATGACATGCCATGGGTCCCACGGATCGATTGTTGACATGTCGCGAATGACCGAGCCGAGTCCGTACATCGAACTCGACCGCAGGCAATGGCGCGACCTTCGTCAGTCGATGCCCATGGTGTTGACCGAGGGTGAACTGCGCGACCTGCGAGGGCTCGGTGAGCAGATCGACCTCACCGAGGTCGCCGACGTCTACCTGCCGCTGTCCCGTTTGATTCATCTCCAGGTCGCCGCCCGGCAACGGCTGTTCGCGGCCACCGCGACATTCCTCGGCGAGCGGCAGCCCGAACGCCAGGTGCCCTTCATCATCGGGGTCGCCGGCAGTGTGGCCGTCGGGAAGTCGACCACCGCGCGTGTGCTCCAGGCGTTGCTGGCGCGGTGGGAAAGTCATCCGAAGGTCGACCTGGTGACCACGGACGGATTCCTCTACCCCACCGCCGAACTCGAACGGCGCGGAATCATGCACCGCAAGGGTTTCCCGGAATCGTACGACCGCCGCGCTCTGCTCCGGTTCGTCACCGAGGTGAAATCAGGGGCCGCCGATGTCTCGGCGCCGGTGTACTCCCACCTCACCTACGACATCGTCCGCGACACGAAACACCATGTGCAACAACCCGACATCCTCATCGTCGAGGGCCTGAACGTGCTGCAGACCGGGTCACGGCTGATGGTGTCGGACCTCTTCGATTTCTCGATCTACGTCGACGCCCGGATCGAGGACATCGAGGACTGGTACATCCATCGTTTCCTCGCGATGCGCACCACCGCATTCGCCGATCCACATTCGCACTTCCACCACTACTCGTCGCTGACCGACGAACAGGCCACCCTTGCCGCCCGGGACATCTGGAACGGGATCAACCGGCCGAACCTCGTGGAGAACATTCTCCCGACCCGGCCGCGAGCCACTCTGGTACTCCGCAAAGACGCCGATCACGCCATCAATCGCGTGCGCTTGCGCAAGATCTGACACCCGACGCCGGCCTTGGCTGAGATCACTTGCCGAAGCGTCGGCTGCGATCACTTGCCGAAGCGTCGGCTGCGGGCGGCGTAATCCCTCAGTGCGCGCAAGAAGTCCACGCGCCGGAACGCCGGCCAGTAGGCGTCGGTGAACCAGATCTCCGAATACGCGCTCTGCCACAAGAGGAATCCCGAGAGCCGTTGCTCCCCCGAGGTTCTGATCACCAGATCGGGATCAGGCTGGCCGCGGGTGTAGAGATTCTGGTCGATGGCTTCCACCGTGACGGCGTCGATGAGCTGATCGGGTGAGTCGCCCGCCGCGATACGGTCGGCCAGCAGGGACCGGACGGAATCGACGATCTCCTGACGGCCGCCGTAGCCGACGGCGACGTTCACGTTGGGTCCCGTACGTCCGGAGGACTGTTGTTGCGCCGCCTTGAGCCGCGCGGAAACCTCGTCGGGCAGCTGGTCGAGCGCGCCGACTATCTGCACCCGCCATGGCTGGCCCGGCGCCGAGATCTCCTCGACGATGTCGGGCACGATCTGCAGCAGCTCGCCGAGCTCGGCCGAATCACGATTCAGGTTCTCGGTGGAGAGCAGGTAGATGGTCACGGTCTCGATGCCGAGTTCGCTGCACCACCGGAGAACCTCGGCGATCTTCTGCGCCCCGACCCGGTGCCCGTGGTTGACGTTCTCGAATCCGGCTTCGCGAGCCCATCGCCGGTTGCCATCGCAGATGATCGCTATGTGCCTGGGGTTCTGCGACGGATCCAGATAGTGAGTCAGCCGACGCTCGTAGACCCGGTACATGGGTCCGCGCATGGCGTCGGGGATGAGCTTCACCCGCTACACCTTACGCGGCGACGATGGAGGTCAGCCCGAACCTTCGGTACCGTAAGTTGTGATCGATTCCGAACTGGCGCTGCTGGCCGAGCTCAAGCCCCGAATGCGCGGTTGGATCCACCTGTACGCAGGTTTCGTCGCCATCGTCACGGGCCTCGTCCTGGTTGCGGTGGCGTGGGCGCTGATCGGTCCGATGGCAGCACTGGCGTGCGGTATCTACGCCCTGACCGTCTGTGGTCTGTTCGGCGTCAGCGCCACCTACCATCGCGTCGACTGGACCTCCGATACGGCCAAGCTCTGGATGAAGCGGGCCGATCACTCGATGATCTTCATCTTCATCGCGGGCAGTTACACCCCGCTCTGCGTGATGGGGCTCGAACCCCCGAACAGGTCGCCGTCCTCGTCGTCGTGTGGACCGGCGCCTTGGCCGGCGCCACCCTCAAGGTCCTCTGGCCGGGATCACCCCGATGGCTGGGGGTCCCGCTCTACATCCTGCTGGGCTGGACCATCGTGGCCGTCATCCCCGAGCTGATCGACTCCGTCGGGGTGGCGGTGGTGGTGCTGCTGGCGGTCGGTGGCCTGTTCTACACGATCGGTGGCGTCCTCTACGCCACCCGCTGGCCCGACCCTTGGCCGACCACCTTCGGACATCACGAGTTCTTTCACGCATGCACGGTGATCGCGGCGATCGTGCACTACATCGCCGTGTGGCTGGTCCTGTTCGAATAGGCCACCGACCAGCCACCCGCTGCGGTCAGATCCGCGTCTTGGCCGCCGAAAGCGCCTGCATCACAGTCACTGTCGCATCCCAGTCCATGCACTTGTCGGTGACCGACTGTCCGTAGGTGAGGGGCTCGGCGTCCGGGGCCTGGGCACCGGCGACGAGGAAGCTCTCCAGCATGACCCCGCTGATCCCGCGCTGACCGCTCGCGATCATTGCGGCGACCTCGGTGGCAACCTCTGCCTGCCGGATGTGGTCCTTGCCGGAATTGGCATGGGAGCAGTCGATCATGACGAGTTCGGGAAGGCCTGCCTTGGCGAGCGAAGCCAGTGCCCCGTCCACCGAACCGACATCGAAGTTGGGACCCGCTGTGCCGCCGCGCAAGATGATGTGGCAGTCCGTGTTTCCCTCGGTCTCCACGATCGCACCGCGACCGAAGTCGTCGACTCCGAAGAAGACGTGCTGTGCAGCAGCGGCTTTCACACCATCTACGGCCACCTGGACGTTCCCGTCCGTACCGTTCTTGAAGCCGATCGGCATCGACAGCCCAGAGGCCAGCTGCCGGTGGACCTGCGACTCCGTTGTCCGGGCGCCGATCGCGCCCCACGCCACCGCATCCGCGATGTACTGCGGGCTGGTGGGTTCGAGGAACTCGCAACCGACGGGCAGGCCGAGATCGATGAGGTCGAGCAGCAGGCCGCGGGCGACGCGCAGGCCGCGTTCCACGTCGAAACTGCCGTCCATGCCGGGGTCGTTGATGAGGCCCTTCCACCCGACCGTGGTCCGCGGCTTCTCGAAGTACACCCGCATCACGATCTTCAGCCGATCGGCGTGTTCGGCAGCGATGGGTGCCAGCCGGCGTGCGTAGTCGATCGCGGCAACCGGGTCGTGCACCGAGCACGGCCCCACGATGACGAGCAGCCGATCGTCGCGACCCGCCAGGATGTCGGCGATCTCATCGCGGTCGCGCTGCACCACTTCGGCCCGACGGCCGGTCAGCGGCAATTCGGCGCGCACGGTGTCGGGTGAAGGGATCTCGCGCAGCGCGCGGATCCTGCGGTCCGAGGTGTTGGGACCGGACAACGTTCCGTGTCCGTTGAGTCCGCTGGTCATGTTGTGTGCCTTCCTGATTCGAAGGGCACCATCACCTGTTGACCGGTGCCCTGACAAAGAAAAAGCAGCAACCAGAAGGTGGTCACTGCTCGGGGCTCCGGGTGTGTGGACGCGTCAGCGAAGCGCTGTATCGGCGGCTCCACCCGGAGCCTCGATAAAGCGCCAATACACGCGCGCACTGATGTTCACGTCGGCCAAAGTAGCACGTGAATGCCGCGGTGCCCAATGTTGCATGTCAGGCGCCGTCCCCGGAGCGCTCAGGGCCGGCCGCGGTCGATCACTCGTGACAGCACGATGATGCTCTCGGAGTGGTCCACCGTTTCCGCCGAGCGGATCCGTTCGAGCGCCTCCTCGAGATGCTGGACGTCGCGGGCCACCACACGCAGGATCGCGTCGGCCTTCCCCGTCACCGTCGCGGCGCTGACCACCTCGGTGATGTGTTCCCACGACCGCGCCAAGATGTCCGGGGCGACGGTTCCGCGGCAGAAGACCTGCACGTACGCCTCGGTTGTCCACTGCAGTGCCGCCGGGTCGGTCACAACCGTGAAACCCCGGATCACACCGGACGACACCAGCCGGTCGACCCGGCGTTTCACCGCCGGTGCCGACAACCGGACCTGCTCGCCGATCTGGGCGTAGGTCTGTCGTGCGTCCTTGGTCAGACAACCCAGGATCGCCTCGTCGAGGTTGTCCAACACAGCCAGTCGTCACTTCCCGCTCGATGGTCCGCTGGCCCGACGCAACGGATCACCCCATTTTGCCAGATGCGACAACAAATGCGCTCTCTGTGCGCAATGCACGAGCATTGCTTGCGTCAGACGGTGTCCCTACCCTTGATGTATGAAGCTCTCCTGCTCTCTTTTGCCGCCGCTCGATCCGGCCCTGAGCAGATGACCCTCGACACCGACATCCCCTCGCCGATCCCCTGTCCCGGCCTCGCCACTGCCGAGCACATCGCGATGGCCGCACGCCATGTCCCACACAACTATTCGCCCCTGCCGGTGGTCGCCGCCTCGGCACAGGGCGCCTGGATCACCGATGTCGCCGGTGCGCGATACCTCGACTGCCTCGCGGGCTATTCAGCGCTCAACTTCGGCCATCGAAACCCCGAGATCCTTGCCGCGCTGGCCGATCAGCTCACACGCGTGACGCTCACGAGTCGCGCACTCCACTCGGACCGGCTCGGCCCCTTCTGCCGCGATCTTGCCGACCTGTGCGGCAAGGACATGGCCCTACCCATGAACACCGGTGCCGAAGCCGTCGAATCGGCCATCAAGGTCGCTCGCAAATGGGGCACCGACGTCAAGGGCGTACCCGCCGAGACCGCCTCGATCGTGGTGGCCGGTGGGAACTTCCACGGGCGGACCACCACGATCGTGAGCTTCTCCGACGACGAGACCGCGCGCCGCGGCTTCGGCCCGTTCACGCCGGGCTTTCGTATCGTCCCCTTCGGCGACGCCGAGTCCTTGACCGCAGCCATCGACGACACGACCGTCGCGGTCCTGCTCGAGCCGATCCAGGGCGAGGCGGGCATCATCGTTCCACCGCGCGACTACCTGCCGGAGGTTCGCCGGATCTGTTCGGAGACAGACGTTCTGCTCATCCTCGACGAGATCCAGTCCGGCCTGGGACGAACAGGGACAACCTTCGCCTCCGACCACTGGCAGGTGGTCCCCGATCTCTACGTCCTGGGCAAAGCGCTCGGCGGGGGCGTCCTGCCCGTGTCGGCAGTGGTGGCCGACAGTTCGGTGCTGGGGGTGTTGCACCCGGGCGAGCACGGCTCCACCTTCGGTGGCAATCCGCTTGCCGCAGCGGTGGGTTCGACTGTGGTGGGCATGCTCGAAACCGGTTACTGGCAAGACCGTGCCACCGTCCTGGGAGACCATCTTCATCGCCGGTTACACGAGCTGAGCACCATGGGCCTCACCGACATTCGCGGCCTCGGGCTCTGGGCAGGCATCGATGTCGACCCAGCTCTGGGAACCGGCAAGGAACTGAGCACCGCACTGGCCCAGCGGGGTGTGCTGGTGAAGGACACTCATGGATCCACCTTGCGCCTCGCACCACCCATCGTCATCACGATAGACGAGATCGATTGGGCGATGGATCAATTCGCGGATGTATTGGCCAGCTGCTCCGCCAGCGTTTCCACCGAGGTCACCGGTAGGCCGCACATCGACCCACGACACACATAAGCCGCTGCCCTGCCGTCCACGGGTGGTCGGCCCTCGAGCAGGGGCGCCGAGTCGAGCGTTCCTCCCACCACCACGGTGCCGCCTGGAGCAAGAACGCGAGCCTGGGTCAGCAGTTCGGTCGGCTCGGTGTCCGCCTGCGCCACCGCTATCTGCACCGGGCCTGCGACCGCTGCGGACGACACTGCCAGCCAATGTCCGGCCGACCGCGGCAACTTGGCCAGCAGCACACCTCCACGCGCCAACGTCGCATCGGCGAGCGCGGCGTACTCACCCGATCCATGCAGGCCGCGTTGCACCGGCGACAGCGGGGCCGCGGTCAGCAGCGCCTCGGCGATCAAGGAGGTGCCCGAGGGGGTCGCGCCGTCGATCGGATCGCGCGGTCGGGTCAGCAAGCCCTCGGCGTCGACGCCGGCATCGAACCACGAGCCGGTCGCTTCCGGGTCCGAGAACAGGTCGATGGTGGTGTCGAGCAAGTCGAGTCCGGCATCGAGCCAACGCCTTTCGCCGGTCACCTGATGCAGTGCCAGCAGAGCGGTCACCAGCGCCGCATGATCGTCGAGGACGGCCAGCGGGGCACCCGCATGCCCATCGAGCGAAGAGCGTCTCAGCCGTCCGTCGACGATGTGGCGCTGCAACATCTCCTGGGCGCACCAGGCCGCCAGATCCACCCAGTCCGGCCGGTTCAGTCCGGCGCCAGCTTCGACGAGCGCCGTGATGGCCATGGCGTTCCACGCGGTGACCACCTTGCCGTCACGCGCGGGTTGCGGGCGTTCGGCCCGTGCCGCCGAAAGGCGCGCTCGCACCGAACGGTATCGCTCGACATCGTCGGGGTCGCGCCGCAGTTGCAACGTGGACGTCCCCTCTTCGAAGGTTCCGGTGGGCGTCACGGTGAACAAGTCGGCGGCCCAGGCGCCGTCGTCGGCCCCCAGAACCTCTACGAGTTGCGCGGGCGTCCACACGTAGGTCAGCCCCTCGACGCCGTCGGTGTCGGCATCGAGGGCGGAAGCAAAACCACCGACGACCTTGAGGTCGGCTTCGAGGAAAGCAACCGTCTCCTCGGTGATCCTCTGCGCCAACGGATCCGAGGTGATGCGCGCCAGATGCGCGTACACCCGCAGCAATTGCGCGTTGTCGTAGAGCATCTTCTCGAAATGCGGGACCACCCAGTTCTGGTCCACCGCATACCGCGCGAAACCACCACCGAGTTGGTCATAGATACCGCCCCGGGCCATCACCGCCGCGGTCCGCACAGCAGCGTCGAGCGCCCGGAGGTCACCGGACCTCTCGGTCTCCCGGATCAGCCCTTCGAGCAGAGCGGATGGCGGAAACTTGGGTGCGCCACCGAATCCACCATTGGTGCGGTCCTCCTCCTCGAGGATCGTGGTCACCGCATGGTCGAGCAGCTCCGGGTCGATGGGCACCTGAGCTTCGGGCAGGCCGGAAGCATTGGCCTGCAACTGGTCTACGACGGCAGAACCGACACGGTCGATCTCGTCACGCTTGTGCTCCCACGTCTGGGTGATCGCCTCGAGCAGTTGGACAAACGACGGCATACCGCGACCGGGCCGCGGCGGGAAATAGGTGCCGCAGTAGAAGGGACGGCCATCGGGAGTCAGGAAGCAGGTCATCGGCCACCCGCCCTGCCCTGTCATCGCGACGGTGGCGTTCATGTAGATCGCATCGATGTCGGGGCGTTCTTCACGGTCGACCTTGATGCACACGAAGTTCGCGTTCATCACGGCCGCGGTGTTGTTGTCCTCGAACGACTCGTGCGCCATGACATGACACCAGTGACATGCCGCGTAACCGACCGAGAGGAGGATCGGCACGTCACGTTCGCGCGCCCAGGCGAGCGCGTCGGCGCTCCACTGTTGCCAGTGGACCGGGTTGTCGGCGTGCTGACGGAGGTAGGGACTGGTCGCCTCAGCGAGGCTGTTGGTGTCTCGGGTCAAGGTCGGTCCCGTCGTCGGCGGCCTGATCGGCCTCAGGATGGTCCCGCTCGAACTTCTTGGGCAGGTTGCGGATGTGCCGGTTCATGGACCAGATCAGGAAGACGGTTCCCACCAGCAGCAACAAGATGACCAGGAGGCCGAGCGGCGACGCCTTGCCGAACTCGGGACCCTCCGTCTTGGCCAACACATCGGTGAGCTGCGCCGCAGCGTATGCAGTGGCACTCATGACGCCTCACCTTCACTTGCATCGGGTTCGATACCCGCGAACAGGTCGGTCTCGGGGATTGCGGTCTTGACCCTCGTCTTCGCCAACTCGAACTCCTCGGTCGGCCACAGCCGGAGCTGCCAGTCCATCGGGACCGCGAAGAACACACCGTTCGGGTCGATCTGCGTGGCGTGGGCCCGGAGCGCCTCGTCGCGCTGCGGGAAGTACTCGCCGCATGTCACCTGGGTGGTCACGCGGCCCATCAGGTTGCCGCGTTCGGGATCCCACTTCGAGAGCCACTCCTTGAAGGGGCTCTCCTTGCCGATCTTGGCGTACTCATCGGAGAACAACACCATCCGGTCGCGGATGAAGCCGTGCGTGTAGTAGATCTTGGACACCGTCCACGGTTCGCCGGCGTCAGGGAACCGGTCCGGGTCGCCCGCCGTCTCGTACGCCGCCATCGACACCTCGTGGCACCGAATGTGGTCGGGATGGGGGTATCCGCCGAGTTCGTCATAGGTGATCATCACGTGCGGTTTGAAATCCCGTACCACCCGTACCAACGCCTCGGTGGCCTCGTCGAGTGGGACCGTGGCAAACGAGCCCTCGGGCACCGGTGGCAGCGGGTCACCTTCGGGCAACCCCGAGTCGACGAATCCGAGCCAGGTCTGCTGCACACCGAGAGCTGCGGCGGCCTTGGCCATCTCCTCGCGACGGACTTCCGGCATCCGGTCCTTGATGCCCGGCAAGTCCATCGCCGGATTCAGGATGTCGCCGCGCTCGCCACCGGTGAGAGTCACCACCAGAACGTCGTGGCCCTCGGCCGCGTACTTGGCCATGGTGGCCGCACCCTTGCTGGACTCGTCGTCAGGGTGCGCATGCACCGCCATGAGTCGTAGTCCACCCACGCGTAGTCCTCACCTTCACACCGTCGTCAATCGCTTGTCCATACTCCCACCGCACCCCGGGCTCGCGCCGCGCCGGTCTCGGTTCTGCCACTCCATGGTAGGTATGAACCCATGACCAGCGCCCGCAGCCTCCCGCAGGGCCGCTATCCGGCCGAACGCACACCTCGATCACGCAGACGCTGGTTCCTCGCGCTCACCGGCCTCGTGATCATCATCGGCGTGGTGATCGCCTGGCTCGCCTACCAGCGGTTCGCCGATCCGGAGATCTCCGGCGAAGCCACCGGATACGACATCCTCGACGACACCTCCGTGGAGGTGAAGTTCACCGTCAACCGCAAGGACCCGACCGTCCCCGCGACGTGCGTGGTGCGAGCCAGATCCAAGGACGGATCCGAGACCGGGCGCCGCGAGGTGTACGTCCCGGCGTCAGAGGACCCCCGGCTCCCGATGTCGGCAGTGGTCCGCACCTCTGCCCCTCCCGCGGTGGGCGAGGTCTACGGATGCAGTGACACCGTGCCGCCGTACCTCGTGGCCCCCTGACTTCTCCGTAGTGCGCACGGCCCTGCGCCTCGCGCACCGGTTCACACCGATGCGCGACGCTCAGCGCAGCGCGTGACCGACGCACCGGCCGGCACGGACGTGCCCCATAATCGGCACCCATGACACCAACAACACAGTCTGGGCAGCCGGACCCGCTCACCGCCAAGGGAACGGGCCCGGCGTTCGCCACCATCACCAGTCACTACTTCCCCACGCTCGTCGGACTCTTCGTCGGCGTGATGATGATCAGCAACATCACCGGCACCAAAGGTGTGGTGTTGTTCACCGACCTCCACTTCGACTTCGGGCCACTGTCCATGGACGGTCTGGTCACCGACGGAGCGTTCTACCTCTTCCCCCTCGCCTACGTGCTGGGCGACGTGATCAGCGAGGTGTACGGCTTCAAGGCGATGCGCCGCACGATCCTCACCGGTTTCGCCGTACTCCTGATCGCTTCCCTGTGCTTCTGGCTCACCGTCCACCTGCCGGCCGCCGACTTCTACGACGGTCAAGAATCGTTCGAGACCGTCGCGGGGGTCGTTCCACAATTCCTCGCCGCCGGACTCGCCGGATATGTCGTGGGTGAATTCCTCAATTCCTGGGTTCTCGTGAAGATGAAAGAGCGCTCGGGAGAAAAACGTTTGTGGGCCCGGCTTTTCAGTTCCACCGTGGTCGGTGAATTCTTCGACACCCTGGTTTTCTGTTCCATCGCAGCGTCGGCCCTGGGCATCTCGACCTGGTCGGACTTCATCAACTACACCCTCATCGGATTCGTGTGGAAAACCCTGGTCGAGGTGGCCATCATGCCGCTGACGTACCTGGTGGTCGGATGGCTCAAGAGCCGTGAACCCAGCTACCGCACGGCCCTCGCCCAGCAGGGCACAATTCGATAAGAATTCGAGCCGTGTCCATATGTCCTGCTACTCTTGGCTGATACACGGTCCCGAGAGGGGCCGTGTTGCTGTATTTAACGAGAGGGAGTGACGAGCATGACCGACACCGAGGTGACCTGGCTTACCCAGGAGTCCCATGATCGGCTCAAAGAGGAGCTCGACGCCCTCATCGCGAATCGTCCGGTGATTGCCGCCGAGATCAACGAGCGCCGCGAAGAGGGTGACCTCAAGGAGAACGGTGGCTACCACGCCGCCCGCGACGAGCAGGGTCAGCAAGAGGCCCGCATCCGTCAGCTCCAGGAGTTGCTCAACACCGCAAAGGTCGGCGAGACGCCGACGCAGTCGGGGGTGGCACTGCCAGGTTCCGTGGTGAAGGTGTACTACGACGGCGACGAGAACGACACCGAGACCTTCTTGATCGCGACCCGCGAACAGGGTTCGTCCGACGAGAAGCTCGAGGTCTATTCACCGAAGTCGCCATTGGGCGGCGCGTTGATCGACGCCAAGGTCGGCGAGACCCGTAAGTACACCGTGCCCAGCGGGGCCACCATCTCGGTGACCCTGGTGAGCGCGGAGCCGTACCACGCCTGAGCAAGCACTCGAGTGCCCTATCGGGGCGTCCGCGAAGGACGTCGCCGGTAGGGCATTTTTGTGTGAAGGCCACCGACACCGGCCGGCCCGGACGATGTGTCGAACGGCTGCAGTGCGGGTACTCGGCCGCCATGTCTGAAGAAGTCAGCGCCACAGCCCGTCAGATCGCCCACTTCGCGGGAGAGCATCCCGACTACGACGCCATCGCGTTCGACAACGACGGCAAGATCATCGACTGGCAGCAGAACGACAAGTGGGCCAACGGTTCCCACAAAGGCGAGCGCATCTACGTCGTCCAGGGCGGCACCACGACTCCACAGGCCGTTCAGGATGTCTTGGACAAGACTGGGGCGCAGCGTGATTCCGCCTCCGACGTGACCTCCTGAACGCGTTCGCGCCATCACCTCGCGTGCGCACGCCGGGTTCCGATGTACCTCACAGGCGCACCCGACGTGATACCCAGCTCGTAGCTGTTCTCTCGAGTGGTCCGACGCCGGACCGACTTCGAGGAGGTGGTGATGACGGTTGTTCAGTGGGCCGACAGGCGCTTACGACGGCTCGTCTTCGCCGGTCCGACCAGTTGGCCGGCTTCGAGATCTTCCCGTAGACGGGCGACGGTCTCGGCCGAGTCCGATTTGTTGGTGCCGATGAAACCGGAGGGGCCTCGCTTGATCCATCCGGTCACGTACAGGCCGGGGATCGGGCCCGCCGACGTGACAACTCTGCCCTGCTCGTTCGGGATGACTCCGCGCACAGGGTCGAACGGCAAGCCGGGAACTTCCACGCCTCGGTATCCGATGGACGTGAGAACCACTCCGGCGGCGACGGTTTCGACCTGACCGGTCGGCTCGGTTCCACCCCTCTGCGAATCGAACCGATTGATCCCGAATGTGACGCCGTCGAGTATCCCGGCCGCGTCACACTCGAAGCGTTCGGGCGATCGGAGGAACGCAAGCCTGATGCTCGGGCCGGTGCGCCGGGGACGATCTGCCAGCTCGGCCAGTAATTGCAGCTTGGCCGCCGCAGTCGGGTCGGTTGGCGCGGTTGCGTTCACAGCGTCGAGCGCACCGGGGTCGAGCGTGACGTCGACACCCCCGTCGGCCAGCCCGATCAGTTCGGGAAGGGTGAAGGCGGCGCCTTCGGGACCACGGCGCGCGGCGACGACGATCTCTTCGACCATCGACGAACGCAACGCCTCCAGTGCGGTCCGTGAGATGGATGTCGAAGCCAACCGCTGCGGGTCGGTCGCGAGGATGCGCGCGACGTCGAGAGCGACGTTGCCGTTGCCGATGATCACCACCCGCCGCGACGAGAGGTCGAATCGACGGTCGGCGAAGTCGGGGTGCCCGTTGTACCAGCCGACGAACTCTGTCGCGCTGGCCACACCGGGCAGATCCGCACCGGGAACCTGCAACCGTCGGTCGGTGCCGGCTCCGCCGGCATAGATCACGGCGTGGTTGTCGCGCTGCAGTTCGTCCAAGGTGATGTCGCGACCGAGTTCGCTGCCGAGAAGGATGTCGAGCCGATCGTCTCGTGCGATCTCATCGAAGAGCGCCATCACCTTGCGTGTCGAGAGATGATCGGGCGCAACGCCGTAACGGGCGAGACCGAACGGTTTGTCCAGCCTCTCGTGGATGGTGACGCTCACGTTCGGGTACCGGAGCAGTTCGTCGGCGGCATACATCGCAGACGGGCCTGAACCGACAATTGCCACGCGCACCGGTTCCCCGCCGGGCGACGCCATCGGCTTCGGCTTCGAGATGGGCGCCAAGGGCAGACGCAGTCCCGGGTCCACCGGGAATCGGACCGCCGGGGTTGCTGCATCGGAGTAGTGGTCGGCGTTGATGGCCGGATAGCGTTCGTGCGCGGGCTCGATCCGGTTGCCCGGAACAATCGCGCCCACCGGGCAGGCGCTCACGCATGCACCACAATCCACGCACGTGGCCGGGTCGATGTACAGCATCTCCGACGTGAGGAAATCGGGCTCGTCCGGAGTCGGATGAATGCAGTTGACCGGGCACGCGTAGACGCACGACGCATCGGCGCAACACGCCTGCGTCACCACATGGGGCACTCTCAGGCCGCCGTGTACGTCGGTTCGCTGCGATAGCGCGAAGGACGTCCGCCGATGCCGAGCAGTCGCCACAACACACGCGACACCGGGTTCATCAGGCCACACTGCTCTCCGAGCATCCGGACGTCACCGAAGACGTTCCTGAGGAACTGCTTGGAGCTCTCGGACTTCCAGAAGATGTCCTTCATGACCTCGCGCGGGATGTCGAAGTCGCGCTCGAAAGACTTGGGCGGCACGGTGATCGCCCCGCACAGCACCCGCATGACGATCGGCAGCATCAGCGACAGGAGAAAGCGCTGCACCCAAGACTTGCGGGGCACCGTTTCGCGCAGCAGGTGGTGGGCGAAGGAGATGTGCCGGGCTTCTTCGGCGACGTGCAGTTGCATCACGGCCATCATGGTCGGGTGCATCTCGTCGCGATTGCGCAGGAAGTCTTTCTGGATGTGATCGATGGGCTCTTCCCCACCCAGCACACCGAAGTAGAAGATCGTGGGAAAGATGGTGGAGGCCAAAGGAACCAGGGGCGAGATCAACCGGTAGCCGAGCTTGGCGCCGGGAACGTCCACCCCGGTGCGGTTGATGAACTCCTGGAACATGAGGGTGTGGTTGCACTCCTCTTTGGCCTCGTGAGTCGTGTAGCGAAACTCTTTGGCTGCGTTGGGGAGTTTGAAGCTGTACTGCATCAGACCGCGGATCAGGACGGACTCGAACTGAAGGCCCACCTTGGCAACGTTGGCCTGACGCCACATGCCGATCTTGATCTGCTTGTCGAGCGGCTGTTGCTGATACCAGGGGTGCCTGCCGATCGGGTCGACGACCTTGGACAGCACCCACCGCGGGTCGTTCTCGGTGATCGCCATGTGCGGCGCGTCCCAGTCAATGTCCAGATACGGGTCGAAGTTCCTGTGCACCGAAGCGCTGGACAGGTCGTCGAGGACCTGGCCGTAGTCGTGCCCATCGGTGTCGCGGGTGTGTTCCGGGACGTACTTCAGCGCTTTCGTCAAAACGACTCTCCTGGCCTGTGCAACGTGTTCTCGACGAACGCTAGGGGCTAGGTCCTAGCTTGTCAACGTCCGTTGTCATAAATCAACCACGATTGGCACACCCCACAATGTCATCTGACTGCTCGGCCCGCCCTGAACAGGAAACTTCCCGCTCGTGACGCGCACCGGTTGCCGACGACATGAACTTTCAGCCCATGTACTCATGAGGCAGCTTCGCGCTGCCTGGAACGAGGTATTCGTCGGCGGAGATCATGCGTAGCCACTCGGTGGTCAGCCCCCGATACATATCCTCCGCAACGTTCCAGCCCTTCACCTGCACGCCCGGGGTGACCAGCCCGAGGACCGCGCCCGCAATGGCCGATGGGGCACTGTTCTCGGCATCCCACACACCCGCGGCCAGAGGTCGAGGCTCGATGATCAGCACCTCATCGACGACGACCGCCACACCTCCGAGCCTGCGCACGTTGTCGATGACGCCGGTGACGTCGTCGTCGGTGACGCCCCTCAGGCGGCTCACCCCCGTCGTTCGCGTGGCCAGCACGGCGATCAACGGTATGAGATCCGCGACTTCGTGCACCGCCGCGTCGACAGGGCCGAGCACCCCACTGGTCGACCGCGAGGTGACCGTGAGACCGGCATCCGACGTCACCACGTAACCATCCATCTCGGCGAAGACGTCGCCGATGGCGTCACCGGGTCCGCTTTCCCGCGGCCAGTTGCGGATGAGGACAGTGCCCCCGGAGATCAGCCCGGCCGCTGCGAACCCGGCCGCGACCGTGGGATCGACACGGCCCGAGGGACCCTCCGGAGCGACGACACGTGCCCGCACCGGACGAGAGGTTGACGGCGTCAGCCACGCTGTCCTACGCCCGCTCAAGGCTTCATCGCCTCCACCGGGTAGTGGTAGCTCTCTTTGACGGTGTCGAGGTGAACCCAGCTGTCGAGCCTGAGCACGGGTCGCAGTGCGCGCAACCGGTCGAGAACGCTGACGATGTCGGCCAGCGAATCCGCGTGCACGGTGGCGAGCAGATCATAACGCCCCAAAGTGGCTGCCAGGAAGCGGATCTCGGGCATCTCCGACAGCAGGTCGCCTCCGGTCGAGGCGGGACCCCGCAACGAGATGCCCACCCCGACATCGAATTCAGTATCACGGCCCGACCTCGCGATCGCGCCGATCCGTACGACTCCTTCGTCGATCATGCGCAGCACCCTTGTCCTGGCGGTGCCGGTCGACACCCCGACCCGCTCGCCCAGGGTGGTGTACGACAGTCTGCCGTCCATCTGCAACTGCATCAGAAGCCGCGAATCGACCCGGTCGATCTCGACAGCGTCAGCTCGGGTCGGGCGCAGCACGTCGACCACCAACTCTGTGTAGAAGAGTGTCTCCGTGGAACGAACCCCCTCTACCGAGCGCACCCGATCGAGCACCGTCGCGAGATCACCATCGCTGTGGGCACGGGCTTCGGCGATGAGCGGAAAGGCCCCCGAGGCAAGGCTCACAAAGGGCACCTCTGGCATGGCGGCGATGGCCTCGGCCACTCGGCGCACGGGCCGGTCGACCGAGATCGAGATGTGGGCAAGCGATTTGATCCCGATGGTCAGCGGATGCACGAGACCGACCACGCTGACGA
This sequence comes from Williamsia sp. DF01-3, assembly GCF_023051145.1. Lineage (NCBI taxonomy): Bacteria > Bacillati > Actinomycetota > Actinomycetes > Mycobacteriales > Nocardiaceae > Williamsia > Williamsia sp. DF01-3. The sequence continues at coordinate 2,266,776 of NZ_JALKFS010000005.1, read as the reverse complement.
ATCCCCCATCGAGCAGATGGCTCAGGCGCCTGGCGGTGGTGGTTCTGGACAGGCCCAGCTGATCGGCGAGCTCGTGTGTGGACACCCTGCCATCGCGGCGGAGTGCCTCCACGATGCGCATGTCGACCTCGGGCATCGGGCCCGATCGACTCTGCTCACGAGAACTTAACAATTGACCGGTCCGATCGTCGGCGGGACGTTTTTGCAGGTGAGTGCCCGATCAGTGGATCTTTGTTTACAAAATGCACACATAGTTGGGCTTTCCTTCAATTGATTCCCGTTTGATTGCAGATTTCGCCTTGCTGACCTATGCCGGCGATCCTACGGTGAGACCCGACAGTTCCGCACCACCGCCGGTGCTCACGAATCAACACCCTGAGGATCCCCACATGCGAAGAGTTCTAGCGACTACGGCCGCAGTACTGCTGGCCACCACCATCGCCGCCTGCGGTGGCGGTGCGGAAAGCACCGAGGCCTCCGGCAAAGCGCCTGCGGGACTTCTCAAGAGCGGCGAGCTGACGGTGTGCACCGACCCCGAGTACCCGCCGATGGAGTACTTCAAGGACGGTGACACCTCCAGTCCCGTCGGCTTCGATCCCGACGCGGCGCGGGCACTCGCGGATCTCTGGGAACTCGACATCAAGTGGCAGAACACGGCTTTCGACGGACTGATGCCAGCCCTGCAGGCAAAACGCTGTGACATCCTCTGGGCCGCGCTCTACATGAGTCCCGAGCGACTCGAAGTCGCCGACGGCTCACCCTTCATGGAGACCGGCCCCGGATTGATCGTGCGCACGGACACGAGCGACATCACCACAGCCGATGACCTCTCGGGCAAGACGGTCGCGGTGCAGGGCGGCGGGTCGAACGAACAGACCCTGCGTGATCTGTCGAGCCGACTCGAATCCGAGGGCAAGCCCGGAATCACGGTGCAGCCGTACCCCAAGACATCGGAAACTGTTGCTGCTTTGTCGAATTCGAAGGCCGACGCACTCATCGAGACCGATGTCGCCGTCGTCGACATGGTCGAGAAGTCCCAGGGCAAGCTGAAGTCCATCCCCGATGTGTTCCCCGCCGACACCCAGTTCGGCGTCTTCACGCTCAAGGGTTCGCCGCTGAGCCCAGCGGTCAGCACCAGCCTCAAAGAGCTCGACGCCAACGGCACACTCGGCAAGCTCGCCGAGCAGTATGGCCTCGATCCCAACCGAATCGTCACCTGACCGCGATGGTCTTCGAGTGGAGCGTCTTCACCGACGCCTTGACGTCCGGGACATTCTTCCGTGGCGCGCTGCTGTCGCTCGGCCTGGCGATCAGCGCGATGATCGCAGCCACCGTGATCGGGTTCCTGGTTGCCCTCCTGCGCGTCGCCAAGAATCCCGCTCCGCGTGCTGCGGGCTGGGTCTACGTCTGGTTCTTCCGGGCCATACCCACCTTGCTGGTGCTGCTGCTCATCTGGAACGCCGGACCACAGCTGTTCCCCGGCCTTCGTGAGAACTGGTTCACCCCCTTCCTGGCGGCTTTCATCGGGTTCGCGGTGGTGGAGGCCGCATACATGGCCGAGATCCTGCGGTCGGCGCTGCTCAGCGTCGACGACGGCCAGCACATCGCGGCGCGGGCACTGGGCCTTCCGCCGCACAAGGTGTTGTTCAAAGTGGTTCTCCCTCAGGCCATCAAGGTTGCGATTCCGCCCAGCGGCAACGAGTTCATCGCCATGCTGAAGTACACGTCACTGGCATCGGTCATCTCACTACGAGAATTGCTGACCACCGCGCAAGCCGAGGTGTCTGTGACCTTCCGCTACGCCGAGTACTACTCGGCCGCCCTGGTGTACTACCTCGTGATCGTCAATGTGGCCATGGTCATCCAGTACTTCATCGAGGCTCGATACCGATGGATTTCCAAAGGTCACAACACATCCGGCATCACCCCCACCGTGCAGAAGGTACCGGCATGAGCAGCCCAGTCCTGCAGGCGATCAACCTGCACCGTTCTTACGGCCAGACCAAAGTGCTCAAGGGAGTCGACCTGACGGTGAACAAGGGTGAGGTCAAAGCCCTGCTGGGCCCTTCAGGTTCGGGCAAGTCCACGATCCTGCGCTTGATGGCTCTGCTCGAGACACCGGACCAGGGTGAGATCCTGCTACACGGCAAACAACTGGGTGTGTCCGTCGGATCAACCGGGGCGACGCGGCCCCTACGGGAGACCCAGCTGGCCCGTCAGCGCCGCGACATCGGCATGGTGTTCCAGCGGTTCAACCTGTTCGCACATCTCGATGTGCTCCACAACGTCACCCTGGCGCTCACCGAGGTCGGCGGGATACGACGGACCGAGGCCAAAGAGCAGGCCACCGCCATGCTCGAACGGGTCGGTATGGCACACCGGCTCAAGCACTTTCCGAGTGAACTGTCCGGTGGTCAGCAGCAGCGCGTGGCAATCGCCCGCGCTCTGGTGATGAACCCGTCGGTGATGCTGTTCGACGAACCGACGTCGGCTCTCGATCCAGAACTGGTGGGAGAGGTGCTCGAGGTGATGGAGCAGCTCGCCGAACAGGGAATGACCATGGTGGTGGTCACCCACGAGACGCGATTCGCGCGTCGCGTCGCCGACGAGGTCGCCCTCTTTGACGACGGGATGATCGTCGAAGCCGGACCGCCGGGGCCGTTCTTCGACGACCCGCAACACCGACGGACGCAACAATTCCTTTCGCACCTGCGCTGAACGTCTGCGCTGATCCTGGAGCATCGATGCCCGACAACGGACCGCTGGCGGTCTACACCGACACCGACGACCTCGACCCCGATATCGGTTGTCGATTACTGAGAGACAACGGCTTTCGGGTCGAAGTACTGCAGACACGGGACCCCGACGTCATCGCCCGCGACGCCGCCGCGGCCACCGCTCTACTCGTCGGCTACGCACCGATCGACCGAGACCTGTTGCTGCGGCTGCCGAACCTGAAGATCGTCGCGTTGCTCTCGCGTGGACATGACAACGTCGATGTAGATGCCGCAGCCGAGCTGGGCATCTGGGTGTGCACGGTGGGTGACGTCGCGGCCGAGGAGGTGGCCACTCATGCCTGGACCCTCACTCTTGCACTGATCCGCCGGCTCCCCTTCTTCTCCGGGTTCCCCACCACACGCGGCTGGCTGGACCGCCCCACCCCTCTGCCGCGGCGATTGTCCGAGATGACGGTCGGCGTCCTGGGTCTGGGCAGCACCGGTCGTAGATATGCTGCCCTGGCGGCACCGACGGTGCGCGAGGTGCTGGGCTTCGACATCCGCACCGACCGTCCGGAACCTGCCGCGGGCAACGTGCTGGCAGGCATCGACGGCGCGCGGGTGACAGACCTCGACACCGTTCTGAGCCGATCCGACGTCATCTCCTTGCATCTCCCGCTGACCGAGGACACCCGGGAGTTCCTCGGGGACAGCGCTTTTGCCCGGATGCGTCAGGGAGTCCATCTGATCAACGTCGCGCGCGGCACACTCATCGATTCGGCGGCGCTGCGTCGCGGTCTCGACACCGGGCGTGTCACGGCAGCCGCACTCGACGTCTTCGACACCGAGCCCCCTGATCCCGCCGATCCGCTCATCGGGCACCCGAATGTGCTCGCGACCCCTCACGTCGCGTACCTGTCGGATGCCACGACGCGTGGGTACATCGTCGCTCAGGCGCAGAACGTGGTGCAATGGATGCAAACCGGCACACCCGTGCTCACCGTCAACGACCCCGTGGTGCCGGTGTCGTGAGCACAGAACTCGCTGTCTTCCAGTCACTGTGGGCCATGGAAGACCTACCCAGCACCGCAGATCAGTGGTCGCTTCCGGAGCAGATCCATCTCATCGCCGCCGCGGGTTTCAACGGTGTCGCGGTGGATCTCGGGGCACGGCGGGCGCCTGCTGCCGCTGAGCTCGCCCCACTCATCCAGGGGTCGGACCTGAACGCCGCCGTCTTCGCCTTCGTTCACACCATCGATGATCTGCGTGCAGCGATCGACTACGCCCATCAGGTCGGTGCCGGCCAGATGGTCGTGTGCGCGCAGATTTACGGGTTCGATCCCGAAGCCCTCGCCGGCACCGTGGCGAGGTGGTACGAGCTGTGCCGTGACGAGCAGATCGACATGCAGTTGGAGACACACCGCAACACCGTCACCAACGACATCCGATTCAGCGAGCTGCTCCTGCGTCACCTGGACCCACGCATCGAGCTTGCCGGGGACCTCTCACATTATGTGTGCGCCAACGAGATGCCCGACGAACCCACGCGTGAGTACGAAGACCTGGTGACCGCCATCCTGGACCGTTGCGGATCACTTCAGGGCAGGATCGCCACCCGCGCGCAGGTCCAGATCCCCCTCGGCACCCCAGCGGGTGAACGTTGGGAGCAACGGTTCCGTGGATGGTGGGAACAGGGCTTCCGATCCATTCGGGCCCGAAGTGCCCCAGGCCGGCAGATCATGTTCTGCACTGAGCTCGGTACGCGTCCCTACGCGATCACCGACGCCGCAGGAGCCGAACTGTCGGACCGGTGGACCGAGGCCCTGATCCTCAAGAGCTGGGCCCATGAGGCGTTCGCTGCCTCGGCGATCGAACCATCCTCTCCCCCGGCCACTTCGCCGATCACCGTTCCATCACCTGACGGGAGTCATTGATGACCACACACAGTCCGAACCCGGTCACCGCCACCGGCAACCAGGTTTTGCCGGGCCCACTGTCCTCGGACACCACCGGGCACGCGCTCATCCCGGCGCGCGCCTACAGCGGTAGCGCCGAATACGCACTCGAGCAGGAGCGGATCTTCTCGTCCGGCTGGGTGTGGGCCGGTTACGCGCACTGGGTCGACGAACCAGGGATGGTGCATCCGGTGGACATCGGCGGCAAGCCCCTTCTGATCATCCGCGGCGACGACGACCAGATCCGGGTGTTCCACAACTCCTGCAGACACCGTGGCATGGCCATGACCGACGAGCCGGTGAAGGTTCGCAAGCGGATTCAGTGCGCGTACCACTGCTGGTCCTACAACTTGGACGGAACTTTGCACGCCACACCGTATTTCACCCGGGAACGCACGCGCGCCGTACCCGACGGCGCCGAGCACCTGGGTCTGCTGCCTGTCGCCTGTCAGGTGTGGGCGGGCATGGTCTTCGTCAATCTGGCACTCGAGAGCGCCGAGGCCGGCGGAACGGACCAGGTCGATGCCGATTTTGCCGCCATGCTCGCGCCGATCTTGGCGCGATGGGACCACGTCGACTTCAACCGCATCCAATTGGCCGAGGAACGCCGGTTCGACATCGCCGTGAACTGGAAACTGGTGGTGGAGAACTTCCTCGACTTCTACCACCTGCCGTTCATCCACCCGCAGGTCGGGCCGGTCAGTGCGTCGCTGGACGTGGACGATGTCCGTTTGGCCGACCACATCATCGGGGGCTGTTACCCCCATGGCGCAGCCGGTAAGGCCGCCAAGACCGACGAGGCGTTGCCATTCCTCGGCGACGTCCCCCCTGCTCGAACCGAGAGCCAGGACATCTTCTGTGTGTTCCCGAACGCCCTGCTGTTCTTGGAAGCGGATTGGTTCCAGGTGATCGGATTCGACGCCGCCGGCCCGGAACGAACCGTCGAGCACATGGCCGTGTTCGTCGACGAGACAGCGACGGGCGAGCGGTTCAGCACCGAGCGAAAGCGATTGACGGACATATTGTTCGAGGTCAATGAGCAGGACATGCCGATCCTGCACAAGCTGCAGAGCGGTCGCAGATCTCCCGCGGCGGACCGCACCAATCTCGTCACACACTGGGATCAGATCACCGCGATGTTCCAGAAACTGGTGTCCGCAAAGGTCGGCTACTGATGCCGGATCTCACGACCATTGCGGCCGAGGAACTCGAACTACGCAGACAACTGGCCGCGGTGTACCGGTTGATCGCGCATTTCCGGATGACCGATCTGATCTTCACACACATCTCGGTTCGACTGCCCGGTCCGGACGAGCATTTCCTCATCAACCCCTATGGGCTGCTGTTCGAGGAAATCACCGCATCGAATCTGGTCCGCATCGATGTGGACGGTCAGTTGACCGAACCCGGTGGTCCGCCGGTCAATCCGGCCGGGTTCGTCATCCACAGTGCCATTCACCGGAGCCGGCCAGACGCGCATTGTGTACTTCACACCCACACGGTGGCGGGTTGCGCCGTGGCCGCCTCGGCGACCGGCCTCCTCGGCCTGAACCAGATCTCGATGGAGTTCCACAACCGCGTCGGCTACCACGACTACGAGGGCGTCGCTCTGAACCTCGACGAACAAGAGCGGCTGGTTCGAGACATCGGCAACCATCCGGCGCTGATCTTGCGAAACCACGGTCTTCTCACCGTGGGTTCCACACCCGCGCAGGCTTTTCTGCGGATGTACTACCTCAACAAGGCCTGCGAGATACAGGTCGCCGCCACCCGGGCGGGAGAGGTCATCGTCCCGGACGAGGCGATCCGTGAACACACCGCACGCCAACTGAACGCCGAAGACACCGGCGACGATCTCACCGACGACATCGGCATCGACCTCGCCTGGTCCGCCATGGTGCGGTTGGTCGAGCGCATTGCACCTGACTACAAGGACTGAGGAAAAGCAGTGACATTGAACTCGATTCAAGGCCCTATCGATGCAAGCCTGGTGCCCCGCTACACCGAACCCGGCACCTTCGCCCGCCTGCCGCGTCTTGATGACGTCCGGTCGGCCGCCGTCAAGATCGTGGGCGTCCCGTTCGACACCGGAGTCAGCTACCGCCCCGGTGCACGTTTCGGCCCCGGTCACATCCGCGCGTCGTCAAAGCTGTTGCGGCCTTATAACCCCGCCATGGACATCTCGCCGTTCGCCGTGCACCAGGTTGCCGATGCCGGCGACATCGCGGTCAACGCTTTCGACATCGTCGAAGCCCTCGACACGGTCGACCGTGCCGTGACGCACCTCGGATCGGACGGGGCGCGGCTGCTGACGTTGGGCGGTGACCACACCTTGGCACTCCCGCTGCTGCGGGCGCTGCATCGTGAGCGCGGAAAGCTCGCGGTGCTCCACTTCGACGCCCATCTGGATACCTGGGACACCTACTTCGGGGCGCCGTACACACGGCACCCCGTTCCGGCGGGCCAGCGAAGAAGGTCTCATCGACATGGAGCGGTCGATGCACGTCGGTATCCGGGGGCCGCTGTACAGCGCGCAGGATCTCGAAGCAGATGGCGTGCTCGGCTTTCAGCTGATCCGGTCCGACGACTATCAATTCGACACGGTACGCAGCATCATCGAGCGCATCCATCGCCGTGTCGCCGGAGGCCCGGTGTACGTGTCCGTGGACATCGACGTACTCGACCCCGCGCACGCGCCGGGTACGGGTACTCCGGAAGCGGGCGGCATGACGTCGCGCGAATTGCTGAACACCTTGCGCGGGCTGTCCGGGCTCGACATCGTCGGCGCCGACATCGTCGAGGTGGCGCCCGCGTATGACCACGCCGAGATCACGGGTATCGCCGCCGCACATGTGGCGTACGAACTGTTGTCGGTGATGGCGGCCGACGCGCAACCGTCGACGAGCTGAGAGGAGCTGGGGTGCAGGCTATTTGCTGCCTCGGCCCCAGTTCAGACCCCAGCGGAAATGCTTGTCCATCTTGTCTCCGCCGGAGAAGTACTCGACAGCTCGCGTGATGGTCACTCCTTGAGCGCCGACCTCGATGAGCGCGATGGATGCGGTACGGAGGTTGTTCTTGGCCGAGTCCATCCGAACCTCGATGGGGGGTCCGAACTGCGACTCCACGGTCACCACGCCATCGACTGCGGCCCAGTTCGGGCTTCCCGCGTAGATGTCGGCGAACACCAGGATGCGCCGGAACACAGCAGGATTGGCGAGGTTGACAAACATGTTCTCACCGCCCGCCGAATTACCGGATCGATCGTCGGAATCCAGGTGGATGAACGGCCTGCTGTCGAGGGAGCCGAAGACACGGTCGAGCGCACCGATCCCGCCTCGGGAGCCGTCGGCCAGTTCATAGAGACACCGCAGGTCGAGGTCGACGCCCTTCTTGCGCTTGCCGAACAGCCCTCCTGACGATTCCCCCTGCGCCCAGTTCAGGTTGATCCGAATCGTGCCGCCGGACGCTCCGGGCTTGGCGAGGTTCACCGACGGCGCCTGCTTGGTCAGCGCGATCTTGCTGAGGTTCACCGCCGACGCGGCCGCTGGTGCGGGTGTCGCGGGAGGCACCGGCGCAGGGGTCGACGGTGCCTGCGAAGGTTTGGAACGCTTGGTGTAGTCGATGGCCATGGGTTGAGCCTAGGGAAATTCGGACACCCGCGCGTGCGGTCAGGTGAACGAGTACCCGGATTCGGTGAGCGCCGCGCGTACGCGTGCCTGGTGTTCGGGCCCCTTGGTCTCCAGACTCACGGTCACTTCCACCTCGCCGAGTCTCAGCTCGCCGCTGACGCGGGAGTGGATGACGTCGACCACGCTCACCCCGATGTCACGCAGCAGCTCCAACAGGGCAACCAGGCCGCCGGGACGATCCGGGACAGTCGCGGTGATCGTCAGATATCGACCGGCCGCCCGCAAGCCATGGGTGGTGACCTGCGTCAGCAGGAGCGGGTCGATGTTGCCGCCCGAAAGGACCACGCACACCTGCCCGTCGAGCCGTAGGTCGGGAATGCTGGTGATGGCAGCGACCGCTGTGGCGCCGGCCGGTTCGACCACCAGCTTGGCGCGTTCGAGTACCAGGACGAGCGCCTGGGAGATCGCCTCTTCGCTGACCGTGACCACCTCGTCGACAAGTTCGGACACATGGGCGAACGGCACTACTCCGGGTTTGGCCACGGCGATACCGTCAGCCATCGTGTTCATCGACGTCGCCTTGACGGGGCCACCCTGGGCCAGCGAATCCGGCCACGCAGCAGCGGCCGCCGCCTGCACCCCGATGACCCGGATGGCGCGGTTGTGCAGCTTGATCGCGGCTGCGACGCCGGCGAGCAGACCGCCACCACCCAACGGCACCAGCACTGTTCCCACATCGGGCATCTGTTCGAGCACCTCGATGCCGACGGTGGCCTGCCCGGCCACGATGTCCGGATGATCGAACGGGTGGATCAGCACGGCCCCCGTCTCGTCGGCGAAAGCAATTGCGGCATCCAGACTTTCGTCGACCGTGGCACCGTGCAGCATGACGTCTGCGCCATACGCCCTGGTGGCCGCCACCTTCGGGAGCGACGCTCCCGTGGGCATGAAGACGGTCGACGAGATTCCCAGCGTGCCCGCGGACCAGGCGACCCCTTGGGCATGATTGCCCGCACTGGCCGCGACCACACCCCGTGCCCGCTGCTCCTCGTCGAGCCCGGCGATCCGCAGATACGCACCCCGGGGTTTGAATGATCCGGTGCGCTGCAGGTTTTCGCATTTCAACCAGACATCATGACCACAACGTTCGGACAGCGCCCGCGACGCAACCACCGGAGTCCGGCGCATCACCGGTGCCAGCAGTTGCACCGCCCGGTCGATGTGGGCCAGGTCCACCAGCGGCTGTGCACTCATCAGACCATCATGCTTCAGTTTTGGCGCGCTGGCGCGCGCGTGGCGCGCGGCCGTTCTCGCGTCGTCTTCCCTCGTCTTCGCATCGCTGGCGCTCGCTCATCCTCAGTCCAGACGACGCGGGCCGCACGCCGGTATTCGCACCGCTTCGCTCGCTCACCCCAAGCGAACGAGCGAAGCGATGTTCAAACTGTGAGTGGCCCCGCGTGCTCTGGACAGAGGAGCGACGGAGCGCAGCGACTGAGTCGACGAAGGAAGAGCACGCGACCTGGGGACCACTCACCCGCGAGCGAAGCGAGCCAGACCAGCACAGCGAGCAGACTAACCCAGCGCGTTCTCGAGGTCTCCGATCAAGTCACCGATGTCTTCGATCCCGACCGACAGGCGGACGAGGTCGGCGGGAACCTCGAGCAGTGAGCCGGCGGTGGAGGCGTGGGTCATCGCGGCGGGGTGTTCGATGAGGGATTCGATGCCGCCGAGTGACTCGGCGAGGGTGAACACCTCGGTGCGGTCGCAGAACTGTTGTGCTGCTTCCGATCCGCCGGAAACGCGCACCGAGATCATGCCACCGAATCTGGTCATCTGCTTGGCGGCGGCCTTGTGTCCGGGGTGGTTGGGAAGGCCCGGGTACAGCACTGAGTCGATCTTGGGATGGGAGCTGAGGAACTCCACGAGCTTTTCGGCGTTGTCGCTGTGCCGATCCATCCGGACGCCGAGTGTCTTGATGCCCCGCATGGTGAGGTAGGCGTCGAACGGTCCCGGAACTGCTCCGGCGCCGTTCTGCAGGAAGGCGATGTCGACGTCGAGCTGTTCGTCGTCGGTGACCAGTGCGCCGCCTACCACGTCCGAGTGCCCGCCCATGTATTTGGTGGTCGAGTGCAGCACCACGTCGGCGCCGAGTGTCAGCGGTCGCTGAAGGTAGGGCGACGCGAAGGTGTTGTCCACCACCAGTTTTGTCTTCGCTTCGTGGGCCACTGCGGCGAGCGCCTCGATGTCACCGATGTTCAGCAACGGGTTGGTGGGTGTCTCGACCCAGACGAGTTTGGTGTTGGGTCGGATCGCGGCACGCACGGCGTCGACGTCGGTGACCGGCGCGACCGAGTACTCGATGCCCCATTGGCTGAACACCTTGTCGATCAACCGGAACGTGCCGCCGTAGGCGTCGTTGGGGATCACCAGGTGGTCGCCGGGACGCAGCGTTGCACGCAGGAGGGCATCGGTGGCGGCCATGCCCGAGGCGAAGGCCCGGCCGAAGCTGCCCTCTTCCAGGGCCGCGATGTTGGCCTCGAGTGCCTGACGGGTGGGGTTGCCCGTACGCGCGTATTCGAAGCCGCCGCGCATGCCTCCGACACCGTCCTGGGCGAAGGTCGAACTGGCGTAGATCGGTACGTTGACCGCACCTGTCGCCGGGTCGGGTTCGTAACCGGCGTGGATCGCCTTGGTGGAGAATCCCTGCCAGTTGTGCGAGTCGGTCTTGCTGCGCTGCTCACTCATGACATCCAGGGTAGAGCCCGGCCCGCCCGGCCTGCAGTTCGGCCGATGCGAACCGGTTTCCGCCCTGGGTGACCTGGTCTGGCTAGCCGATCGAGCTGACGAAGGCCAGCAGGTCGTGCCGGGTGATGACGCCGATCGGTTTGCCGTCTTCGACGACCATCAGGGCATCGGTGTCGCTGAGCGCTTTTGTGGCCGCCGACACCGGTTCGCCCGAGCCGATCAGGGGGAACGGCTCACCCATATGAGCGCTGACCGGATCGGCGAGGTTTGCCCGGCCCTCGAACACGGCGCTGAGGAGTTCGCGTTCACTGACCGCGCCGGCGACCTCGCCGGCCATGATCGGTGGCTCGGCCCCGACGACGGGCATCTGCGACACCTCGTACTCGCGCAGGATCTCGATGGCGTCACGCAGCGTCTCGGACGGGTGGGTGTGCACCAGGTCGGGCAGCGCTCCCGACTTGCCGCGCAGCACGTCGCCGACAAGCGGTTCCTTCTTGGCGTTGCCGTCGAGCGGGGTGCGCAGGAAGCCGTAGCTGCTCATCCACCTGTCGTTGAAGATCTTGCCCATGTAGCCACGTCCACCGTCGGGCAGCAGCACCACCACAAGCGCGTCCGGGCCCTCACGTTCGGCGACCTGGAGTGCGGCGACAACCGCCATGCCGCAGGAGCCACCGACGAGCAGTCCCTCTTCGCGGGCGAGCCGCCGGGTCATCTCAAAAGAGTCCGCATCGGAGACCGCGATGATCTCGTCGGGGATCGCCGGGTCGTAGGCGGTGGGCCAGAAGTCCTCACCGACACCTTCGACGAGATAGGGACGACCGGTGCCGCCCGAGTACACCGATCCCTCGGGGTCGGCGCCGATGATCTTGACCTTCCCGCCGGACACCTCTTTGAGGTAGCGGCCGGTGCCCGTGATGGTTCCGCCGGTGCCCACGCCTGCGACGAAGTGGGTGATCTTGCCGTCGGTGTCGTTCCAGATCTCGGGGCCGGTGGTCTCGTAGTGACTTTCCGGTCCTGCCGGATTGGCGTACTGGTTGGGCTTCCACGCGCCTTCGATTTCCCTGGTGAGGCGATCGGAGACGTTGTAATAGCTGTCGGGGTGCTCGGGCGGAACCGCAGTCGGGCACACCACGACCTCGGCCCCGTAGGCACGCAACACGTTCCGTTTGTCTTCGCCGACCTTGTCGGGGCACACGAACACGCAGTGGTAGCCCCGCTGCTGGGCAACCAGGGCGAGCCCCACGCCGGTGTTGCCGGAGGTCGGCTCCACGATGGTGCCTCCGGGCTTCAACTCGCCCGACGCCTCGGCGGCGTCGATCATCTTGACGGCGATGCGGTCTTTGGAGCTACCGCCTGGGTTGAGGTACTCGATCTTGGCGGCGACCAGGCCAGATCCCGGTTGGACAACCGAGTTCAGCCGGACCAGAGGTGTGTTCCCGATCAGATCGACGACGTGACTTGCGATGCGCATGACTCCATGGTCCCAGACGCGTTCGATTATGTTGGAGCTGTGTCCGGATCAAGGCAGCGGATGATTCGCGACCTCGCAGCAACCGCGGCCGCCACGGCGGGTACGGCAGGTGCAGGGTGGGGTGCGTGGACCTTCCTCAACGGCCAGGCGCGAGCAGCGCGCACAGTCATCCCGCACCGCACCGACAACGCACCCAACGGCGACGGGATCTATGGCCCCGACGGTGCCGGACCGATCCGTTTCCGGCGAAGCGAACCGTTTGATCTGCACCTGATGATCTTCGGCGACTCGACGGCGGCCGGTCTCGGCGCCGAGGTCGCCGACGAGACACCCGGCGTCCAGTTGACGCGAATGCTCGCCGACGAGACGGGTCGGCGTATCCGGTTGAGTACCAAGGCGATCGTCGGTGCGACGTCGCGTGGGCTGTCCGGTCAGGTGGACGCCATGCTCATCGCCGGCCCGCCGCCCGACGTCGCGGTGATCTTCATCGGGGCCAACGACGTCACCAGCACCAGCGGGATCCGCGCGTCGGCGAAACGGCTGGGTTCAGCGGTACGGCGGCTGCGCGATGCGGGCGCGCATGTGGTGGTCGGCACATGTCCCGACCTCGGTGTGGTCGCGATGATCCCGCAGCCGTTGCGCACGGTGATCCGCCAGTGGGGCCTGCGTCTGGCCGCGGCGCAGGCCGTCGAGACCACCGCCGCCGGCGGCAAGCCGGTGCCCCTCGCCGATCTCCTTGCCCGCGAGTTCTTGGCCGCGCCCGATCGGATGCTGTCGGCCGACAACTATCACCCGTCGGCAGCGGGATACGAGCTGGCCGCGCGCACTCTGCTGCCCGCCGTCCTCGCGGCCGTCGGCGAATGGGGCAGCGGGCCGCTACCGGACCCACCCGAGGTCTCCGCGATCGCGGAGGACAACCGGTGGAGCCGCCGGATGCGCGAGTACGTGGAACGCGCTGCCCGGCATCGTTGATCTCAGCGAGCGGTCAGGTCCCGGCATGCGCGTTCTCCAGCTGGCGTAACGTTCGATCAGAAACCCTTAAACACTTGCGTGTTCAACTTGATTCGACAGGGAGTCCATATGCCAGAAGCAGTCATCGTCGCCACCGCCCGTTCACCGATCGGACGCGCGAACAAAGGGTCACTGAAAGATCTGCGGCCCGACGAGATGGCCCGCCAGATGATCGAAGCCGTACTCAACAAGGTGCCATCGCTCGACCGCGCAGACATCGATGATCTGCACTTGGGCAGCGGGCAGCCCGCAGGGCAGGCCGGTTTCAACATCGCCCGTTCCGTTGCCGTGCAACTCGGCCTCGACCACGTTCCCGGCGTCACGGTGAACCGCTACTGCTCGTCGTCGCTGCAGACCACCCGCATGGCGTTCCACGCCATCAAGGCGGGCGAGGGCGACGTGTTCATCTCCGGCGGTGTGGAGAGCGTGTCGAGCTTCGCCACCGGCAGCGCCGATGGCTGGCCCGACACCAAGAACCCGATGTTCGCCGAAGCGATGGAACGCACCGACAAGGCCACGGCGGCGGCGCAGGCACATGGAGTGATCCGCGTGAACAAGGCCTGATCCCCGACGTCTACATCCCGATGGGCCAGACAGCCGAGAACGTCGCCACCTTCACGGGCATCTCACGTGAAGATCAGGATCACTGGGGCGTGCGCAGCCAGAACCGTGCCGAGGAAGCCATCAAGTCGGGCTTCTTCGAACGCGAGATCGAGCCGCTCACCCTCGCCGACGGCACCAAGGTGACCACCGACGACGGTCCCCGAGCCGGCACCACGTACGAGAAGATCAGTCAGCTCAAGCCGGTTTTCCGTCCCGACGGCACCATCACGGCCGGCAACGCGTGTCCGCTCAATGACGGCGCTGCCGCGCTGGTGGTCATGAGCGACACCAAGGCCAAGGAACTCGGCCTCACCCCGCTGGCCCGCATCGTCTCCACCGCAGCCACAGGCCTCTCCCCCGAGATCATGGGCCTGGGACCGATCGAGGCCGTGCGCAAGGCGCTGAAGTACGCCGGACTGGGCATCGGCGACATCGATCTGTTCGAGATCAACGAAGCCTTCGCGGTCCAGGTCCTCGGCTCGGCCAACGAGCTCGGCATCGACCACGACAAGCTGAACGTCTCAGGCGGCGCGATCGCCCTCGGCCACCCGTTCGGCATGACCGGTGCCCGCATCACCGCGACGCTGCTCAACAACCTCAGCACACAGGACAAGAGCCTGGGTGTGGAGACCATGTGCGTCGGCGGCGGACAGGGCATGGCAATGGTGCTCGAACGTCTCAGCTGATCACTCTGCAGACACAAAGAGCCCCGCGACCGGTGGTCGCGGGGCTCTTTGTGGTTCTGGTCGCCGAAGCGCTCTCGAACTAGTCCGAGTTGAAGTAGCTCAGCAGGCGCAGGATCTCGACGTACAGCCACACCAAGGTGACGGTGAGTCCGAGAGCGATGCCCCAGGCCGCCTTTTCCGGTGCGCCCGAACGGATCAGCTGATCCGCGGCGTCGAAGTCGATCAGGAAGCTGAATGCCGCGAGCGCGATGCACACGAGCGAGAAGATGATCGCGATCGGTCCGCCGTCACGAAGGCCCAGTCCGTCGCCACCGTTGAAGAACCCGATGACGAGGTTGCCGAGGATCAGGACGAGCACGCCGATCAGGCCCGCGAAGATCATCCGGGTGAACCGCGGGGTGACACGGATGGCGCCGGTCTTGTAGACGATCAGCATGCCGCCGAAGACACCGAATGTCGCGAGTACCGCCTGGCCGATCAGGACACCGGCGCTGACGTCGCCGGCAACAACCCAGTTGGCGAAGACAAACGACACCGTACCGACGAACAGACCTTCGAGCAGCGCGTAACTGAGCACGATGGCCGGATTGTCTTGCTTACGACCGAATGTCGCGACGAGGACGAGACCGAGGCCACCCAGCGCGCCGATCAGCATCAGCGGCATCGCCAATGCTTCGTTCTGACTGGCCAGGAAGTACGAGACGGCCGCAGAGAGGATGAGGACACCGAGGGTGGCGGCTGTCTTCATCACGACGTCGTCGATGGTCAGGGTTCGCGATCCGACCTGCTGCCCTGGACGGGCGAACGGATCGGCAGGCGGCTGCCCCGTCTGCTGATTCCACATCGCGCCCTGGCCGGCGCCGGCTGCACCAGCGCCAAAGCCGGCGTAGCCGCCGGGTCCCTGGTTGCTGCGCACTACTCCACGCATCACCGGATTGCTGCTTTCACGCACCGTTTTGGTCCCTTCATCAAGTGATCCCACTTATGCACGCTCAACGAGCGGCGTGGCTATCGAGTTCCGACTTTACCTTCTCTTGAACTTCGGTGCAGTCGACTCCCCTGTGGGATCAGCTGCCGGGCCGAAAAGTCGGCTCAGAGCATCGATCTGGTCAGCCCCACCGGCTGTGACCGCCATCGGCGGGGATTGTCACACCGCTGAGATACGCCGCATCCGTGCCGCACAGGAACACCGCGATACGACCGATGTCCTGCTCGGCATCACCGATTCGGCCCAGCGGGATGCTCTTGACAAACGCTTCGGCCTCCTCTGGGTATGTCTCGGTCCACCACTGCAACGAGGGCGTCATGGCATGCGGCGCAATGGCGTTGACGCGGATGTTGTCCTTACCCCATTCGCAGCCCGCCGCCCGGGTCAACGAGCGCGTCGCCTCCTTGACGGCGGCATAGGGTCCATATGTGGCCATGTCCCAGCGGACCGCCGAGGACGTCACCAGGTTGATCACCGATCCCCCACCTCTGGCAACCATCAGCGGATGACAGGCCTTCATCAACCGCAACACGGCGAGCGGTCCGGTTCGGAAGAACCTGGTGAAGTCGTCGTCGGACACGTCGAGTAGCGGGATCGGCATAGCGTCGTTGGCGTTGTTCACCAGGATGTCCACCCCGCCCAACCGTTCTGCGCACGCCTCGACGATGGTGGAGCAATCGTCGGCCTCGCTGACGTTGCCCACCAGGTACTCTGCCCGCACACCGTTGGCTTGCAGTTTCTCGGCGGCCGCGGCCAACGGCTTCTCGTGACGGCCGCAGATGAAGATGTCGGCACCTTCCTTGCTCAGTGCCGAAGCGATGCCGAAGCCCACCCCTTTGCCGCCGCCGGTGATCAATGCAACCTTGCCGTCCAGAACTCCCATGCAGCAGACACTAGCGAAACTAGAACACGTTCACCCCGTGAATGGAGTCACGAATCGGGACCTCGGCGGCTTCGCTGTTCGACGATGAAGTCGCGGATCTTCGTGGGCCCGACGTCTCCACCGATCAAGTCCTTGGTGGCCCGTCCGAGGCACACAGATGTCAGGACCCGTTCGGCGAGTTCGTAATCGTCGCCGATCGCAATGTAAGGCTTTGCGATCATCAACGCGGCGACTCCGTGTGCGGCGGTCCACAACTCGAGCACCACAGGGGTCGGGTCGCCCTTGTCGACAAACCCCTCGTCCATCAAACGCTCGATCGTCTCGGCAAAATGAACAAAAGCCGATTGCCCGAGAACGGCATCGGCATCGGTGCCCTCGGCGCAGACCTTCATGGTCGCCACCCGGTACAGTTCCGCGTTCTCGACCGCAAAACGCACATAGGCCATCCCCTGCGCATGTGCCGCTTCCCAGCTGTCCTCGTGCTCGGCACCGGCAGCCCGCATCACTTCGTCCAGTCGGGTGAAGTACTGCGCGACCACTTCGTCGATCAGTGTGTCCTTGTCGGCGAAGTGGATGTAGATCGAAGGCGGAGTGACCCCCACCCGATTGGCGACAGCACGGATCGAGACCGCTGACTCGTCTCCACTCTCGAGAAGCAATTCGGTTGCAGCGGTGAGGATCTCCGCGCGCAGTTGCTCACCCGAGCCGCGAGGGGACCTGCGGCGCCTCAGTCGCTCGACTGTCATGGCCACCTTCCTCACTCAGACCGAACCTGTCATGGAACTTGCGCAGGGGCGCCGGTGCCCACCAGTTTGCCCGACCGGCAATCTTCATGAATGCAGGAACGAGGAACATGCGGATCAACGTCGCGTCCATCAAGACCGCCAGCGCGAGACCGACACCGAACATCCGCATGAAAGACACCTGCGAGAAGGCGATTCCGGCAAAAACGATGGCCATCAGCAGCGCGGCGGCCGTCACAACCCGGCCGGTTCGTGCCAGGCCGTACGCGACCGCGTGGTCGTTGTCCGCCCTTGTCCTGCCGGACTTGAGCCACTCTTCCCGTATCCGCGACAGCAAGAACACCTCGTAGTCCATCGACAACCCGAAAGCGATGCAGAACATGAGTACGGGCATGTTGGCGATCAGCGTGCCGGTGGTGGTGCTTCCGAGCCCTCCGAGATTGCCGTCCTGGAAGATCCAGACCATCGCGCCGAATGTCGCCGTCAGCGAGAACACGTTGAGCACCAGCGCTTTCACCGGTAGCAGCACCGAACCGGTGAGCAGGAACAACAGGATGAACGTCGTCACGACGATGACAACGAACACCTCGGGGAGGTGGTCGATGATGCTGTTGACGTTGTCGATGTTCTGCTGTGCCAGACCGCTGAACAACGTCTCGGCGGGTGCAGGCACCTCACGAAGCGCGTCGAGCTGGTCCTGACCGCGTTCGGAGAACGGATCGACAGTCGAGGAGACGGTGAGATAGGCGGCGTTGTCGGCGGTCATGTCGTTGCCACCGTTGCCCACCCGTTGTCCGTCGACGAACGTTCCGACCGGGGTGGTGACCGCGGTGACGTCGGCCACCTGGGAGAGGTCCTGGCCATACCGCGACATCGTGGGCTCGTCGAGGTCGCGGGCCTCCGGGATCACGATGTTGACGGACGCGGATGCGTTCTGTGAATAGTCTTCTCGCAGTTCGTCGCCGAGTACGCGCGCGGACGCCGACTCCGGGAGCACACGGTCGTCCGGGTAGCCGAACTTGATGCCGAGGAACGGGGCACCCAGGACGAGGAGCAACGCGACGACGGCCAACCCGACCGGGACGGCATGACGCAGGACAAACTGTGTGGAGCGGTACCACATCGACTCTTCGGGTTCGGGCACATGCGGTTCGTCTCGGCCGAAAAGCCTTCGGATGGGCCTGCGCACATCGAGTGAGTCGATGCGCGGGCCGAGTACCGCGATGAGTGCCGGTGCCACCACAAGCGCGGCGCCGGCGGCCAGCGCCACCACGGCCAGTCCCGCATAGGCGAACGACCGCAGGAAGTACATCGGGAAGATCGCCATCGCAGCGAGCGAAAAGGCCACTGTCACAGCGGAGAACAGAACTGTGCGGCCTGCCGTAGCGACCGTGACGACAAGAGCGTCATCCCGGTCCCGTCCAGCCTGCACTTCTTCTCGGTAGCGGTTGATGATCAAGAGCGTGTAGTCGATGGCCAGCGCGAGCCCCATGGCCGTCGTCAGATTGAGGGCGAAGACGGACACGTCGGCGAAGAGTGTGAATCCTCGCAGTACAGCGGTGGTTCCGATGATCGCGAAGATACCGATCGCCAGCGGTAGCACTGCCGCGGTGAGTCCTCCGAACACCCAGATGAGAAGCAGAAAACTGATCGGGATCGCCACCGCTTCAGCGACGAACAGGTCACGGCTGGTCTGTTCGTTGACCTGCGAGTAGACCATCGCCTGCCCACCGACGAGAACGTCGATCCCGGGGAACTGGCTGGTGAAAGACGGGGCGCTGAAACGCTCTTCGATTTTCTTGCCGTTGCCGGCAGCGTCCTTGTCGCCCCCCGCGACCGTGAACGTGATCAGACCGGACGTGCGGTCTTCGGAGATGAGCGCTGCTGCTGCTTCCGGATTGTTCCACGCCGAGATGATCGGTCTCTCCACGAAACTCAACGACTCGAGTTCGCGCTCCACGGCGTCCGCCGCGGTCCGCGCAGTATCGCTGTCGGAGATGTTGGGTGTGCCCGGCTCGTGCAGGCGGATGACCACCTGCAGCCCCCCGCGCTCGAAGGTGTCGCTCATCACCTCAATCGCCTTGGCCGATTCGGAGTCCGGGTCCTGGAAACCGCCGGCGGCCAGATGGCCGGACACCGACGAGCCGAGGACCCCGCAGATGATGAGCAACAGCAGCGCTCCGGCCAGGACGCGCTTCGGGGCGGCGATGACGCCACGGGCCAACGAGGACAACACGGCAGATCCTTTCGAGTCATTCTCAAGTGATCGCCGTTAAGTTATCAGCACTATCTTAGGGGGTCAATGCCATTTACCAGCGCTAATGATTGAGAACCCGTCTGCAACCCATGCCCGACGAGAGCACGGGCACTACGCAACCGAATCCCCGTGGGCGATCTGTTGAGCGTCCATGCCCAGGCCCCACATGACAACCCGCATCTCGCGCCGGACCACCCGATCCTCGTCGCCGAGCAGCCCGATCACCCGTGCCACCTCGCGGGCGCGAACCGCCGGTCTGGCCACATCGACGAGGTGATGCAACGGCGTGCGGCGAAGGCCCATCTTTCCCGCGGAGGGTTTGTCCATCCAGCGCGTCGAGATCGATGAAAACGACACGGACAACATGGGCCGCAGCACCGAAGTCATCATCGTGGCCAACGGACCCGGCATCAACGGGATGTCGATCCGGTAGCCTTCCCGCAGCAACGCCCGGGTCAAGGTCTTCGACGCCTCGTCTGGTTCGAGGTCGAATTGTGCTCCCACATCGAACAATTCGTTGGCGGCGCCAAAGTTGTTGGGAAGCAGTTGCTCATCCACCCCGATGACCCAGCCGATCCAGCGCCACAGATGCGCGATCGCTTCGTGCTCGGCTGCCGAGTACTGGATGCCGAGATCGCGGGCGACTTTCATCGGCAAGGCCAGGAAGCCGCCACCGATCGTCAGGGCGCTGTACGTCTGACTGATCGGGACTCCCCACTCGGCCACATCCCAGCCACCCTCGGTCACCAGGTGGTGTCGGACCATAGCGTGGACCAAACGGATCCGGAGAGTCTGCGCCCAACCTGCGTTGCCGGGCAGCATCTGACCCGGTGCCGTGGCCAGCGCGATCCAGCGACCGGTGCCCAGCACGCGGTCGTAGGTGTGCTCCTCGAATCGGCCGGTGGCCGCGAGCGGCCGGACGAATCCGCGCGCTTGGTAACCGTAGATCAACGACTGGTAGAGCGTGCTGGACTGAAGGGTTCCGAACTTCCACCACGCTCGACCACCCGCTTGAGCGACGGCCGAGTCGAACCACGGCGGCGGCGTCGACGCAGCATCGAGCAGAGCCCGCAAACAGTGCGGCGCGTCGTCGATCAGACCGAGCGGATCGTCCAGGATTCGCAGGATGTCTCGCCAACCGTAGTCATCAAGAGCAAGCATCTCGTCGATCACATCGTCTGCCAGAGGATCACCGACATGCAGCCCGGCTTCGAGCCGATCTACGAGGTCAGGGTGCCGTTCGCGGACGACGTCCCAATTCGCTGCGCCTGTGATCTCCGATGCACCCATAGGTCATGGTGTATTTAAAGGCGCCCGTGGTCAACCCTTGGCGACTTCTCCGGCTTCATCGGTCTCGATCGGCAGCTCGACCTCGGGCAGTTGCACCCGTTCGCCGCCCACACCGGCAAACCCGGCCCAGATCAATTCGGTGATGTGATCGACGAGTTCGGCGCGATCCATGGTCGGCGTTTTGCTCCACCAATCCACGGCGGTCCAGATGGCTCCGACCAGGGCACGCGCCCACGGCCCGGACGCCCGGGTGTCGGCCCCGAGCTGTGCCAGGGCGATGTCCAGAACCTTCTCGATGAACCCGGTGACCTCGGCCGAACCGACGCCGACCTGCATGCGTGGTGCCAGAACAGCCGCGAGCTTGCTGTTGTCCTCCATCCACCGGGCGAGGATGTCGATCACCGACCGCGTCTGTTCCTTGGGGTCGTGCAGGGTGTTCACCATGGTCCCGACCTCTAAGACGAGGTTCTGGGTGTGTCTCTGCGCGAGTGCGGCCAGGAGATCGCTGCGATCGGCGAACGCGGCGTACACGGCCGAGCGGGTCAGACCAGCTCGTTTCGCGACACCGGCGAGACCGAAGTCGACCCCGTTTTCGATGATTTCCGCCTCAGCGGCATCAAGCAATTCCTCACGCCGTGCCCCAGGATCGACACCGGGGCCAGGCGGTCGGCCGCGACTGCGTCGAGTTGATCCGTCAGACATGCCGTTCAGTTTGCCACTTTCCTTGCCTCACATAGTTGCCCGAGGTCAATTACGGCGATTCGTCACATGCCCGCGGCGAGTGAGCCGGCCGTCACCGTCCACTTGCGCAGGTCGAAACAGCTTGTCTCGCAGGTCAGCTCCTGGGCCGCCGATCGCTCGGCAGCGTGCAGACCGGCTTCCGGCCCAACTCGGCCGGGGGCCCCGCGGCGGCCCTGAGCTTCCGTGAGATTCTGGTCTCGCCCGGGTCCTGTGTCCGGGAACGCCCCCATAGCCCAATCGGCAGAGGCACCGGACTTAAAATCCGTCAAGTGTCGGTTCGAATCCGACTGGGGGCACCCTATTCCTTGGTGATGAACCCCTTGGACACCATCCAGTCGCGCGCCACGATGCTCGGATCCCGGCCATCGACATCGACCTGCTTGTTCAGATCGGTGATCACCTCGTTGGTGAGTGCCGCGGTGACCGGAGCGGTCACCGGGGCGATCTCGGGATGCTTCTCGAAGAAGCTCTCCTTCATCGTCACCGACGGGTTGTAGTGCGGGAAGAACTGCTTGTCGTCGGTGAGAACAACCAGGCCCAGACCGGCGATACGACCGTCCGTGGTGAACACCTCACCGAATTTGCACTGGCTGCCCGTCGACGTCGCCTGGTAGATGATGCCCACCTGCAGGATCGGGGTCTGAGCCTGAGCCGGGTCGAAACCGTAGGCGGCGGCCATGCCGGGGAAGCCGTCCTGACGGGCGCGGAACTCGGTGTCGACACACGTCGCCGCGGCCGCCGGATCGCGTTTGACGAGCTCGGCGTAGTCGGACAGTGTCGCCACACCGGTCTCGTCGACGACCTTCTTGCTGGCGGCCAGCGCATAGGTGTCGTCCATCGGACCGGGTTCGAGCCAGATCATGTCGTTGGCCGCGAGGTCCTCATCCCGAACGGCTTCGAACTGCTCGCGCGTATCGGCGATGGGCTTCTCGTGCCCGAGATAGTTGATCCACGCGTTGCCGGTGAACTCGTACGCCACATCCACCTGACCCGCCAACTGCGCGTCCCGCGTGCTGCGCGACCCCACGATGCCGGTCATGTCCCGCACGTCGGCGCCCGCTGCCACGAGGGTGAACTCGAGGATGTATCCCAGGATCACCTGCTCGGTGTACTCCTTCGATCCCACGGTGATCTTGACGCCCTTGAGTCCCTCGTTCTCCGTGATCGAACCCGGGCCCACCTTCAGCGGGACCGCGCCGCCCGACGACAGGCCACAGGCCCCCAGGACTACCGCACACACCAGCGCGAAGATGATCGACGGGAAGAGACGGCGAAACCCACGCGCCGAACGAGGCGTTGTGGTCATCCGCGCACCCCTTTCGGTCCGAGGTAGTGCTCGGCCAAGGCGCCGAGCCAGTCGACGAGGAGTGCCAGACAGACCGCGAGGACACTGCCGAGGATCAGGGTGACGTTGTCGCGGAGTTTGTATCCGGTGTCGATCAGCACTCCGAGCCCCCCGGCATTGACGAGGAAACAGAGTGTCGCAGTTCCGACGGCCAGCACCAGTGACGTCCGCAGGCCGGCGAGGATGTACGGCACCGCCAGCGGCAGTTCCACCCGAAAGAGAATCGACGACGGGGACATACCCTGTCCCTGACCCGCGTCGATGAGCGACTTGTTCACCTGGTCGATGCCGAGGATCGTGCTGCTGAACACCGGGAGCAATGAGTACACCGCGATCGGCAGTACGCCGATCCAGAAGCCGGTCTCACCTGTCCACAGGAAGAGCAGCACAAGCAGACCGACTGCCGGAGCTGCCTGCCCGATGTTCGCCACCCCGATGAACGGCGGACGAAGCAGTCGCGCGCGCCCGCGGGTGACCAGAATGCCCAGCGGAACTCCCACCACGACCACGATGAGTGTCACTGTGATGGTGATCAGCAGGTGCTGCCACACCAGTGTCGTCACGTTGCCGGCGCTGATGTTCACCTTCTGCGTGGCCGTCAGGTCGCGGCTGAACGCCCAGAAGATGACGGCGGCTGCGACGATGACCACAAGGATGGGTTGGATGATCAGGCGGAGCTTGTCCGCCACGCTGATGGAGGGCGCCGGCGCCTCGACGGCAGTGGTCATCGCGCGGCGTCCGACGAGCCCGCGGCGCCTGGGGCGTCCGAATCGGTGTGGGCGCCATCGGCCGGCGCTTTGCGGAGGTTGGTGATGGTCGTGATGAGCGTTTCGAGGGTCACCACCCCCTGGTATCGACTACCTGCTCCGGTGACCACCGCGGAGGCGTGATCCTCGGCCAGCATTGCCTCGAGTGCATCCTGCAAGGTGGCCTGGACGCTGATCCACTCGTTGAGCGGTTCGGCGAACTCTTCGACGGTGCGGGCCTGCTGGAGACGGTTCTCCCGCACCCAGCTCACCGGCCGCTCGCGGTTGTCGAGAATGACAGCCCAATCATGTTCACTCGCTGCGAGTTCGGATCGCAGCGTGTCGACGGCCTCCCCGACGTGCGCGGTGGGCCGGGTCTCGAGGTCGATGTCTTTGACCCGGACAAGACCCAGCTGCCGCAGCGAAGCCCCGGTTCCCACAAAACCGGCGACGGTGTCGTCGGCGGGATTGGCCAAGATGGCCTGAGGGGTGTCGTACTGCAGGATCTTCGACTGCTGACCCAGCACCGCGATGCGGTCGCCCAGTTTGACCGCCTCGCTGAAGTCGTGTGTCACGAAGACGATCGTCTTACCCAATTCGCTTTGCAGACGCAGCAGTTCGTCCTGCAGCGAACTGCGGGTGATCGGGTCGACGGCGCCGAAGGGCTCGTCCATGAGGAGGACGGGTGGGTCTGCCGCCAGCGCACGGGCGACGCCGACCCGCTGCTGCTGGCCGCCGGACAACTGCCGCGGGTACCGGCTCGCATACTGGGCCGGATCGAGTCCGACCAGGTCGAGCAACTCGTCGACACGATCGGCGATGCGCTTCTTGTCCCACTTGAGCAGTCCTGGAACGAGGCCGATGTTCTGCCGGATCGTCATGTGCGGGAAGAGGCCGGCCTGCTGGATCGAATAGCCGATCGAACGTCGCAACTCGGTGGGTTTGATCGACAACGCATCCTTGTCGCCGATCGTGATCTTTCCCGACGTGGGCTCACTGAGCCGGTTGATCATCCGCATCGTGGTGGTCTTGCCGCACCCAGACGGGCCCACGAACACCACGACGTCACCGGCCGGGATGTGCAGC
The DNA here is from genome assembly GCF_023051145.1 of Williamsia sp. DF01-3. NCBI lineage: Bacteria > Bacillati > Actinomycetota > Actinomycetes > Mycobacteriales > Nocardiaceae > Williamsia > Williamsia sp. DF01-3. The sequence goes on along the minus strand of NZ_JALKFS010000005.1, from coordinate 2,241,880 downwards.
GACACATCGTCCACCGCAGGTGTTTTGGACCCCGGGTAGGTCTTGGAGACATGGTCGAGCGTGATCTGCACGCCGGTCGGGTTCTCGGTACGCAGGGCCTTGGAAGCCGTGGCGGACTGTGGTGCGGCCGCTGGATGTTCTGTCACCGGATGCCTTTCGACGTTGTGAGTCGTCCGAGAAGTACGTAGAGAGCGTCGAGAACGAGGGCGAGTATGACGATCAGCAACGTGCCGCTCAGCGCCATCGGAACCGCGGTCGGGCTACCGACGCGGGCAAGACCTGCGAATATCAGGTTCCCCAGCCCCGGCCCCTTCACATACGCCGCGATCGCCAGGACGCCCATCGCCATCTGCGTGCTCAGCCGCATGCCTGCGAGGATCGCCGGCCAGACCAAGGGGAGTTCAACCCGTACGAGGGTGATCAGCCGGCCCATACCGATGCCCCGTGCCGCATCGATGAGCGCAGGCTCGATGTTGTTCATGCCGACGATGGTGTTGCGGATGATGGGCAGCAGCGAATACAGCACCAGCGCGGTGATACTCGGGATGACACCCAGCCCGACCAGCGGGATGAGTAGCCCCAACAGCGCGAACGAGGGCACGGTCAACACGGCGCTGGAGATGGATGTGGCGAGGTTGGATGCGATGTCGTTGCGGTAGGTGAGCAATCCGATCACCACTCCGATGACCGTCGCGATGACAACGCTCTGCATGACCGCACTGACGTGTTGATACGAGTCGAAGACCAATTGCGATTGGTGCGACGTGATGTAGTCCCACAACGCGTCCAAGCGATGCCCCGCTTCCCTCGGTCGTTCGGCCAACAAGCGACATCGCCGCCGTCTCGGCGGGGAGCCGCCGCGACGTGTTCGTCATTATGTTGTCCGACCACGACCGCGCCAAACATCGCTTCTCGGAAAAAGGCTCACAGCGTCCACTGCCGCTGCGGCAAACCTGCACGTGGCGGCCACCCGGTGCGGCTGAGCAAGCCTTCAAATCACGATGAGCGAAACACCTTCACCACACGCGGCTGCGCCGATCGGGCCGAAAACTGAAACGTGTTCCTTATTCTGGACTGCGGACGACGCGGTAGATGCCGTGGTCGACACGAACCGCAAGGACGGCGCCGTCATGATCATCGACGTTCCCCAGGACAAAGACCCGATCTCCTATGTATGGGGTGAGATGGTGCCCGGCATCGGAGTTGCCGCGTCCACCTTTGCGATGAAGGTGTACTCCGACAGCACCCTCGGACTCCGCGAATTCGAAGCCGCCCGACTGCGGATTGCGCAGATCAACGGATGTGTGTTCTGCCAGGATTGGCGCACCGAACGGGACGGGACGAAGGTCGAGGACTCATTCGACCAGGCGGTCACCGCGTGGCGAACCACCGACGCGTTCGACACCCGTACGCGGCTGGCCGCTGAGTATGCCGAGCGATACGCCCTCGATCACCACGGACTCGACGACGACTTCTGGAAGAGGATGACCGCCGCCTACAGCCAGGCCGAGATAGTCGTACTGAGCATGTGCCTCGGTTCATGGCTCGCCTTCGGTCGCCTCAACCGGGTGCTCGGCATCGACACCGTGTGCGTGTTGCCGGACCACTGACCGACCAACTGCGATTCAGCGCGCCCGATCTCGAATCTTCGGTGGCCCGATCCTCGGCCGACGGGTACCGTCGAACACATGAGCGAATCAAACATCCAGCAGAATCCCGAAAAGGACCCCTCCGACTGGGTCACCGGCGATGAGCCGGCCACCGGACCGCAACAGAGCTACCTCGAAACCCTGGCTCAGGAAGCCGGCGAAGAGGTCCCGGACGACCTCAACAAGGCCCAGGCCTCGGAGATGATCGACAAGCTGCAGAGCGAGACCGGCCGCGGCCAATAGCCACGAACACCGCGTTCATCAGCCCAGCCTGATGCCCGAGCGACGACGCGCGAACATTTTTCGCCCTTGCGCTATCGCTTTCGCCCAATCCGTGCAACACTATGTGCAGGGGCGTGTTCATGCGCTCTGCAGGAAAAAAGAGAGAAGTACTTTAATATGGCACAGGGAACTGTGAAATGGTTCAACGGCGAAAAAGGCTTCGGCTTCATCGCCCCCGACGGCGGTTCGGATGACGTCTTCGTTCATTACTCTGAGATCCAGGGCGGCGGCTTCCGCACCCTCGAAGAGAATCAGCGAGTCGAGTTCGAGATCGGCCAGGGCGCTAAAGGCCCGCAGGCCACCGGAGTAACCGCGATCTGAGATCGCCAGACTTCCAAAGAGTGGGTGACCAGCGAGAAATCGCCGGTCACCCACTTTTTGTCTTCACTGCCGCTGAGCTCAGCCGAGCAGACCTCTCCGGCAAGGCGTTTCGCCGTCGACACTCCCTCATGGATGTTTGACCGCGAGCGAATACGGGTACGTCATTTCTTCTTCAATGACGATTCTTTGTGCGCGGCCTTCGAACCGCTCTTTGCGGACTCGACTATCCAATAGGGTTCGTCATCACTTGCATTGAATTTTTGACCTGAAAAAGTAAAAGGCTTTGTTCTCTTCTCGACGGCTTTCCCTTCTGTCTCGCCTTGCGGGGTATTCCATGACACTGAATCGTTCTTACTGATGCTCATGTATCCGAGGGTAGCGATGCGCGGCCGGACGACGGCGCCGTCCGGCCGACCGATCAGGTCGTGAGCTGCATCTGGTGGGTTTGCACCAGCTTCTGCGACCCTCCAGGGCCGGTCTGCGCGTGGTCGACCCGCACAGATGCGGTGTCACCCTCGAGCCGCAGCGACATCACGCCGTTGTCGAACCAGGGGCCCGCCTCGGCCTGCCAGGTGATCGGATGGTCCTCCAGCCCGGCCCGCTGGGCGAGGAATCGCAGGAACCGGACCATCGGCTTCCGGATCGCGAGACGGTTCACCACCCGAATGGGCAGGTCAAGGGGATTCCGGAACGGCGACATGGTCAGTTGGTAGAGCACCGTGGAGTCGGTCGAGGTGCGGGTCAGCTCGGCCTCGGCGACATAGGAACAGTGCACATCGCCGGACAACCACAAGGCACTCGCGGGCGGATTGGGACGACCGACGATCTCTTCGACCAGACCGACCATGTCTTCGAACGACTTGCCGAAGGCGGCCCAGTGCTCGAGGTCCAGAGCGAGCCGCAGCTTCTCCCCCACCTTGCCCCAGCGTTTGCCCCACGCGCCCTGCGCGACGGCTTCATTCCACTGCTCGAGGTGATGGAGCGCAGGCAACATCAGGTAGGGCAATGACGTCCCGAAGACGATGTGGCGTGCATCGGTCCCAAGTGCCTGCTCGCGCAACCACTTCCACTCGGCTTCGTCGAGCATCGCACGCCGTTCGGGGGTCAGATCACGTGAGCAGCGCGAATCGATCATGATGATCCGGGTGTTCCCGAGGTCGCGGACATAACTCCAACGCGCCGATGTCGGCTCGCTGTCGGCGCGGAGCGAGAAGTCCGACAGCAGCTTTTCGCGTTCCTCGGCCGAGGCCGCCCGCGCACGGCCAGGTAGAGCTTGTCGTTCTGCAGCTCGTCCGGCGAGAGATTGCCGAGGTGCTGGTAGATCCAGTAGGACGAGAATGCCCCGACCACCCGTCGGTGCCACCACGGCTTCTGCTCGATGTCTTTTCGCCAATCGAGCGACGAGTTCCAGTCGTCGCGTAGATCGTGATCGTCGAGGATCATGCAGCTCGGGATGGTGGCCATCAGCCCGGTGACCTGCTCGGCGCCCCACGACTCCCGATACAGCCAGGTGTACTCCTCGAAGTCGCAGATCTCTTCGAGCACTTCCTCGCCCAGTTCCGGATCCTTCTGGGTCTCGCGGCGTTCGCGCAGTCGCTCTTTGATCTCGGGGGACGGATCGTCGGCGTACACCTGGTCCCCGAGAAGCAGAAGCAACTGCGGCCACTGCTCGGCGTCTTGATCTTTCACCCGTGCGGCCAGACCGGAGAGCCCGTCGGCTCCGATCGCCTTGAGCCGGTCCTCGTCGTATGTATCGCCGCGCCGGCACGAGCCGAACGCAACTGTCAGGGCATCGTCCTCGGCCGCGGTCCGCAATGTACCGCCGGCCGCCACCGTGGGCGCGGCCTCGACCACCGGATCCGCGGACGATCGCAACGTCACCGAATAGTCGACGACAGTGCCGGAGGGCAGGTCGACCAACTGCACGATGGCGAAGTGGTGCTCGTGTACGGACCACGTGTTCTCGGCACCGCTCTGGCCGGTCGATGTCCGCACCTCCACGGTGCACTCACGATCGGTCTCCACCCAGATGGTGGCCCGCGTGTTGTCCACGTAGCGAAGGATGGGTCCGAGAACGAGGGTCGGTATTTCATTGCTCACACTCACACGGTTCCACCGATTGGTCCGATGTGCACCATTTCTGAGGTCACGCCCTCACTCCGGCGCCCATGAAGACGGTTTCGCGGGGTAAGTGTGGAGAGCGCACCACCAGAACTTGACGGAAGGAACACCGTGAACGAATCTGCCCTCCTGACCGACGCGTTCGACCGGATCAAGGAGGTTGTCCACGAGACACTCCAGGATCTTCCGGAATCCGCCCTCAGCTACCGGCCTGATCCGGAGGCCAACTCGATCGCCTGGTTGATCTGGCATCTCACCCGGGTGCAAGACGACCACGTCGCTGAGGTTGCCGGGACCGAACAGGTGTGGACCGGCGACGGGTGGGAGGCGCGGTTCGCGCTTCCCTTCGACACCGGCGCAATCGGCTACGGGCAGACATCAGATGAGGTCGGGCAGGTCGTCGCGAACGCGCAAGACCTTCTCGGATATCACGATGCAGTGCATGCGAGCACGCTGTCGTACCTGAAGACCATCGACTCCGACGATCTCGACCGGATCGTGGACGATCGCTGGGATCCGCCGGTCACGCTCGCGGTGCGTCTCATCAGCGTCATCTCGGATGACCTGCAGCACGCCGGGCAGGCCGCGTACATCGCCGGACTGTTCGACCGGGTTTCGACCACCTCCTGACGCTGTTTGGTTGTGCACAATTAAATTGTTGTCTACCATTTTGGCATGTCCGCACTTCGGCTTGATCAGCAACTCTGCTTCGCGCTGTACTCGGCGTCGCGGGCAACAACGGCCGCCTACCGGCCGATTCTGGACGAACTCGGTCTGACCTACCCCCAATACCTGGTTCTCCTGGTTCTGTGGGAGGACGAACCCATCACGGTCCGACGGCTCGGTGAACGGCTTCAGCTGGATTCGGGAACCCTTTCCCCGTTGCTCAAACGCCTTGAGTCGGCCGGCCTCTTGGTGCGTCAACGGACTCCCGCCGATGAGCGATCGGTGGAGATCACGTTGACCGACAAGGGCCGTGACCTCGAACGCCGCGCAGAGTGCATACCTGAAAATCTCTTCGCGGCAACCGATCTGACAGAGCTCGAACTGACGAACTTGCGTGACGCGGCCCAGTTGCTGACCGCCGCGTTACGACAGGCTGGCGCCGCTCAAGCCGGCGATGAGAAGAACCGACAACGAAAGGCATTGTGATGAAAGCTATTTACACCGCGGAGGCACTCGCCACCGGAGAAGGTCGCGATGGCCGCGCCCGCACTTCTGACGGCAAAGTGGACCTCGAACTCTCGATCCCCAAGGAAATGGGCGGCAACGGCGTCGGCACCAACCCCGAGCAGCTGTTCGCAGCCGGATACGCCGCATGCTTCCACTCCGCCCTGCGGTTGGTGGCCGGCCAGGAGAAAGCGGATGTGTCCGATTCGGCCGTGGGCGCACGCGTCTCCATCGGCAGCCTCGACAACGGCGGCTTCGGGCTCGCGGTCGAACTAGAGGTGACGCTGCCGAACGTCGACCACGACACCGCACAGAAACTGACCGAGAAGGCTCACGAAGTGTGCCCCTACTCCAACGCCACCCGCGGAAACATCGACGTGAACCTGGTTGTGACCGACGACTGAAGCGTGCTCAGTGCATGATCGATAACCCCCGAACGGCCGTGTCCGCGTATTACAATTCACGCGGCGCGGCCGTCGTGGTGTTCGACCCATCGGTTCTGCGCCCATCGACCGGGCTGCAGGAAGGCGACCGATGATCGAGATTCATGGCCTGTCCAACGAAACCGTTGTGCTCGACGGCGAATGGTTCGAGAAGCTTCGCGGAGGCACGTCTAAGACGCGGCTCCCGGCGGCGTCCTTCGTCTCCGCTGATGTCAAAGAAATCGATCGCCGCAAGAAGCTGTTCGGCGGCGACCGAGAACAGCTCATCCAGGTCACGTTGACGTTCGACCGCCCTCCCTTTGTCGGCTTGATGACACCGGTGGCGAATCGCGAGAAGGTCGACGCACTACTCGCCGGTCTCGCCGCCGCCCGTGACAGCACCCAGCGGCCGATGCAATGACCTCACCCCACGTTCCCCGGCCCGCAGTGGTCGACATGGCGAACCACCCTTACCTGTCTGGGGTGTTTGCCCCGCAGCGACAAGAAGTCGACGTCACCGGTCTCGCGATCACCGGTGAGCTCCCCACGGACCTGGTCGGGAGCTATCTCCGCAACGGGCCCAACCCTCGCTTCGATCCGATCGGGAGTTACAAGTACCCGCTTGACGGCGACGCGATGGTTCATCAGGTCGACTTCGACGGCATCACAGCGGGATACCGGAACCGCTTCGTCCGAACCCCGGCGGTGATCGCCGAGGAGAAGGCCGGCCATGCCCTGTGGTCGGGAATCTTCGACCCGTATTCCCCCTCTGCCGACGACCTCGGTCCGGGCGTGGCGAACACCGGGCGCGATCTTCCCGACATCAATGTCGTCAAACATGCGGGTCGATTGCTGGCCATGGCCGAGACCGCTCCACCGTATGCACTTGACCCTGCCGACCTCAGCACGATCGGCCGCGAGACATGTGATGGCGCAATACTTGTCGGGAGCACCGCGCATCCGAAGATCGATCCGTCCAATGGCGAGATGGTCCTGTTCAACTATGCGTTCGAGGCCCCCTACCTCACCTGGTCGGTGGTGTCCGCAGACGGGAAATGCACCCGTCCGCCCACAGCGATCGACGGCGTGAACGCACCAATGATGATTCACGACATGGCATTGACCGAGAAGTACGCGGTCATCTTCGTCTGTCCGCTGAAGTTCGACATCTTCGGGGCATTCGCCACCGGAGGGTCGCCACTGGAATGGCAACCCGAACTCGGCACCCGGATAGCGCTCGTCCCCCGGGACGGTTCGGCGGTGAGATGGATCGAAACTGAGGCATTCTGGGTGTGGCATTTCGCAAACGCCTACGACACCCCCACCGGAGAGGTGGTCATCGACTACGTCTGGTGGAATCAGCCGGAAGCCCTTGGCATCTCGGACGATCCATCCGTCGGCAACATCACGCGCACGGTGCTCGACCCGTCCAACGGGCGGTGCACGCACACCATCTTGAGCGACTCCGATGTCGAGTTCCCCAGGGTCGACGACCGTTTGTTGACCCGGCCACACGATGCCATCGCCACCGCCGGACACATGCCCGGTGCGCAAGACGGCGTCAACACCGTGTTCTTCGACAACCTGACGTCGGGTGGCCAGACGTTCTGGGACTCCGGATCGGTCAGCGTCGGTGAACCGATCTTCATGTCCGGCGACACCAACAACTACTGGGGGACCATCGGTACCGACATCAAAACGATGTTGTCTGCCTTCTACATCTTCCCCGAAGACAGTCCGGAGACCGGCCCGCTCTGCACCATCGACCTTCCCATCCGCGTACCCGCGGGCCTGCACGGATGCTGGGTTCCGGGCTCGCCCAGATAGGACATCGCAGGGGTACCGGCTATTTCAGTTGCCACTTCACCGTGACGGTGAAGCTGACTGTCTGCTGTCCGGGTTCCAGCGGCACTGCAGTGTCGACCATCGCCGACCGCATCTGATCGGACGCCGAAACCTCTTGGCCACTTGTGGTTTCATCGATGGTCAACACCTTGCCCAGCTCGTCTCCGGACAGGCCGGCATACTGTTGCGCGCGTTCTCGCGCGTCGTTGAACGCCTGCTCTCTCGCGTTGGTCACGAGCTCTGAGTCGTCGTCGATCACAAACGACACGTTGCTGATCCTGGTGGCATCGCCCCCGGCATTGACCGCTGCCGTCAGCACATCGGAAGCTTTTGCCAGATCATGGATCTCGACTCGAAGAGAGTTGGTGGCACGGTAGCCCGTGATCGCACTGGAGCCCCCTGGAGAGGGAGTCGAGTAGTCCGGGGTGAGAGTGACCTGCTGGGTCTGCACGTCCTCCCGCGGTACACCGGCGTCGACCACCGCGTCGGTCAGTGCCTGAATGCTCGCGTTCGCCGCGTTGATGGCACCGGACACGTCGTCGCCCGTTGCTTCCACCCCGAGATCGGCACGCAGGGTATCCGGAGCGCCCTTCACCTCGCCGTTGCCGACAACCGTCACAGACCTCTGGTTCCCGGGATCGGACGGTTCGTCGCTGCCACACCCCACAGCGACCGCGAGCACCAGAGCGGAGCTGGTCAAGGCACAGGCAATTCGCGCTATTGGACGGCCTGATCGCATACGCCGGCGGGAAGTTGGTCGAGACGAGTGGTCAGCCATGCGCTGACAGTATCGAGGATCGCCGTTCCGGCCTCGAAAGTGCCGGAATCGGCAGTGGTGGCCATCGCGATCGCAACGTCGCCGGTGGCTGTCGGCACGATCGCAAGCTGCCGTACGAGGTAACCACTGCCGACACCCGGCCCCCATCCGCCCTTGACGGCAGCGCCCTCAACCATGTGCATTCCCCACTGTTGGTTACCTGCGACTTCCCGCATCAACGTGAGGACATTCTTGCTGTCCGACTGGCAAGGCAGCTGCGACGCGAAATCGGCTGTATCGACGAGACTCCACTCGGTTTGGCCGAATGCGGTGAATCCCGAGCGCACGCGTTGCGACTCGACCACCCGTCTTGGTGTCTCCGGATTCGGCCAACACCCGTTGAACTGCCGCCGCGGCCTGCGCCGGCGTTCCGAGCATCGACCACAGTTGCTCGGCAGCCGCGTTGTCGGAGTTCACGATCGCCTCCGTGATGGCCGACAACGCCATTCGTCCACCGGCCCGCTGGGCGGCAAGGGCAAGTGGCACCTTGATCGTGGACCAGGCGACATCGGTGTCGAGGTTGCCGAACGCCTGAGCCGGCAGGTCGCCGCCCACTGGTCCGATCGCGACACCGACAGACCCCGGTTGCTGGGACAGAACCGCCGTCAGTGCCTTCGCCAAAGATGGCGATACCCCGTTCGCGACGGCTGGTGATGCGTCCGGGTTCGCGGGGGGCGACCCGGTAGCGGGAACTGATGCGCCACTCGGCGTGACGGTCACCGTGGTGACGGAGGTTCGAGGCGTCGATGATCCGGGGTTCGCGCACCCCGTGACCCACAGTGCCGCACACAGCATCACCGACACTGCGGCGACCGCGCGGAATCGGTCAGTAGAGATGGACAACGGCATTTTCTCCGCCCGTGCACGTGGTTGCAGTCGCGGTCGGCACGCAGTTCATCGTGTACGTCTGCCCGGTGATCGGGCTGGTAGCCACCACCGGCCGGGCTTCACCGGGTGATCCACCCCTGACGTACCCGGCTCGAACCTCTTCGGCGAACGCGCAACTGGTCACGGGTGACCCGATCGCCGAACCGGTGAAGACGCCGAGCGGGCCATAAATTGGCGGACACAGTGTGGAGCCCGCCGGCGGGACGCCACGACCGGCAGGCGCGGCAATCTGCGGCGCTTGTTGACTTGCCGGCGCTTGAGTTTCGGTGAACGTACTCACCGCTACGTCCGCGTCGGCACCGGACTCGTCCTGGCTGCGCACAAACCATACGAGCAACGCTGCGAGACCAATGAGGGCAAGAACAATGAGCCCCAGCAAAAGCCCGATGAATGCCTTCGACTGCGAGGCCGGTTGCATTCCGGCGCCTGGCCCCGCGCCGGCGAATCCCGGATTCGCGTAGTAGCCGGCTGATGCTGCAGGCTGGTAGCCCGGCCCCGGGGACATCGGCCCGCTCTGCATGGTCGGATTGAATGCTGCGCCGAAACCCTGGTTCGTACCGACGCCGGCGTAGCCGGCACCGCTTCCGAAGCCCGGACCAATTGGTCCATCCGCCACGGTGTAACCCTTTGTCGGATGCGATTTCGTAAGTGCTTCCCGAGCCGCGTTGGCCAACAGGCCCGCACTGCCGAATCGGTGCTCGGGTGACTTCGCAAGACCTTGCGCTATCACCTGATCGAATCCAACGGGGATCCCTGGGTTCTGCCGACTCGGCAACGGCGGAGCACTCATCACGTGGGCTTTGACTGCGGAAGTCAGTGTGTCCGCCTGATAGGGAGTTGATCCCGTCAAGCATTCGTACAAAACACAAGTCAAGGAGTACACGTCGGCCGCAGGAGTGACCAGATCGTTGTCGAAGCGTTCGGGCGCCATATAGCGATAGGACCCGATTGCCAGCCCCGCAACCGTCAATTGGGAGTCGTCGCCGGAATGCGCGATGCCGAAGTCCACAAGATAGGCAAAGTCGTTCTCATCCAGCAAAATGTTCTCGGGTTTGATGTCGCGATGGATCAGCCCATCGGCGTGCGCGGCGTCAAGTGCGCCGGCCACCTGCTCGACGATCGAAACTGCACGGGAAGGATTCATCGCGCCGCCGCTACGAAGCACGGCACGTAGGTCGGCGCCGGCGACCAATCTCATATCGATGTACAGAACCCCGTCGATCTCGCCCCAGTCGTGGATAGGGACAACATGTGGCTCCTGCAGCCGGGCAGCAGCGTGCGACTCGCGCCGAAATCTCTCCTGATACGTCGGGTCTTGAGCGAGTTCGGGATTGAGGAGCTTCACCGCGACCGTACGGTCTTTCACCGTGTCGTAGGCCCGATAGACCTCGCCCATTCCGCCCCGACCAATCATTGCGTCAAGCCGGTAGACCCCGAACTGTGTTCCTGTCCGAGTGCCCTCGGTCATTGTTCGCCTCCGATTACCAGGTGCGATCCCCCGCGACCACTGAAAACCATCATCCTAGTTCGGCGTCGTGGCCAAAAAACAGGATTGTGGTCCGAACGTGCCACATATGGCTGGGGTAGGCGCTGGTAACGGTCCGCTGCTACGAATCAGCAGTCGCTGGTTCGTCTCGGTCCGTCTCTGTCTCTGCCAACGGTCGAGCTCCGCTCCGCTCCGTCTCCGCCGACGGTCGAGCTCCGCTCCGCTCCGTCTCCGCCAATGGTCGAGATCCGCTCCGCTCCGTCTCGGTCTCTGGTCGAGGTCCGCTCCGCTCCGTTTCCGCGGGCCGCCAACTCCCCATCCCCAAGAAGATCATCACGATCTGCTTCTCGGTCCGCTCGATGAGATCGGCCTCTTCTTGGGTGTTGCGGCGATCGAGTTCGACCAATTCGGCTACCGCGTGCAGCATCACCGTCACGATCAGGTCGCCGGCGAGCTCGAGATCGTCGGCGGGCCACTCGGACAGCTCCGGGATGCGCGAGAGATCGATGGCGAGCTCGCGCGAGAACAACTTGAGCTCGGTGTCGATGGCGCGGCGGACCTCACTGATACCGCCGTATTGTTCGCGAACCAGAAACCGGAACTGTGCTTCGTTGGCGTGCGCCTGCCGGACCAGCACCGCCAGCGACTCCTTCGCCGTCGGCACCGCCGCTCGCGCTGCAAGGTCACGACGTCCTTCTCGCAACATCCTGCGCAAGGTCCGCATGGCGTCTTCGACGAGCGTGACACCGACCTCTTCCATCGACGCGAAGTGGCGATAGAACGCAGTCGGAACGATGCCCGCACGTTTGGTGACCTCACGCAGGCTGATCGAGGAGAAGCTGCGTTCTCCCACCAACTCCAGGGTCTGATCGAGCAATGCCTGTCGAGTGCGGCTCTTCTGTTCGGCACGCGTCCGCGTCGCGTCGGCAATGCGTTCGGTGGAGGCCGAGTCACGACGTGCAGCACTTCGGCTACTCGAACTGTGGTGTTTCGAACTCCGCGACACGCAGGTCAGTGTACGTCCGTGCACCGGCCGATTCGGGTACCGCGTCCGGCCCACGCTGCGAAAGACCCTGAGAAGGTGATGGCGGTTACACCGAGAACCCTTGACTTCGCAGACCCATGGGATGCGACACTGTTTGTGTACAGTTGTTCACTGAACGGAAGGAAGTGCGGATGCCGAAGTCACTCTCCGGAATTCTCGGCTCGGTGCTAGAAGTAGCCCTGACGCCCCACCCTGTGGACCGCTATCTCGAACTGTTCGACCCTCGCATCACCTGGAGTGATCTCCGGGCCGAAGTACTACGGGTCGATCGCCACTCACCGCGATCGGTAACCCTCACCCTCAGGCCGACCCGTCAGTGGACAGGCTTTGAACCCGGACAATTCGTGCAGCTCAGCACCGTGATCAACGGTGTTCGGCACAGCCGTTGCTACTCGCCGGCCAGCAGCGCGAAACGCCAGGACGTCATCGAACTGACCCTGACTGCCCACGACGACGGCTTCGTCTCCAAGCACCTGCGCGACCACGCGCAGGCGGGCCAGGTCCTCGGTCTCCAACCGGCCACCGGGACATTCACGATGCCCTCGGAACGTCCGGATTCGATGCTGTTCATCAGCGGCGGGAGCGGCATTACACCCGTGCTCTCAATGTTGAGAACACTTGTTGACGAAAAGCACCGGGGCGACGTCACGTTCGTCCACTATGCGCGCAGTCCGCAGGATCACCCCTACGCCGACGCGCTGGCTTCGATCGCCACTGCCCGCCCCGACTGGACGATCACCACACACTTCACCCGACCCGGCGACGAGCAGTCGGCAGGAGGCTCGGCGCGCACGTACTTCTGCGCCGACCACCTCTCCTATGTGGATCTCGCATCCACCGAGGTGTTCCTCTGCGGGCCTCCGGCACTGCACGAGTCCGTCACCGATCACCTCAGTGCCAATGGCGCCGAGGAACGGCTACACACCGAGCAGTTCGTATTGGTGACCCCGGCAGCCGACGACGGCGCTCCAGCGCACGGTCGTCTGCAATTCGCCGGAAGCGGCAAGGAGACCGACAACGACGGCTCGTCGATTCTCGAGCAGGCAGAGAACACCGGCCTGTCACCCGAGTTCGGCTGCCGGATGGGGATCTGCTTCTCCTGCAGTGCGGTCAAGAAGTCCGGGCTGACGAAGAACATCCTCACCGGCGAGACCGACAGCGAAACCGACAAGCACATCCAGCTCTGCATCAGCGCGCCGGTCGGCGACTGCGTCATCGACATCTGACGCTCGCCGCCAACGCCCACCCACCACCATCAGGAGTCCTCAATGACAAGCACTCAACTGGTACTCACGGACGATCAGGTCGACGAGCTCGGTCGCGAGCTCGACGCCCTCAAAGCACGGGTCGTCGCCGACCTCGGCGAAGCCGACCGCGAATACATCTACTCGATCATCAAGGCTCAGCGCACCCTCGAGGTCGCCGGCCGCGCACTCATGTACTTCCCGTTCATCCCGCCGGCCTGGCTTGCCGGAGTGGGCGCACTGAGCGTGTCGAAGATCCTCGACAACATGGAAATCGGCCACAACGTGATGCACGGTCAGTACGACTGGATGCGCGAGCAGAGCCTGAACTCGCGCGAGTTCGAGTGGGACACAGTGTGTCCCGCCGACCAGTGGCGCCACAGCCACAACTACATGCACCACACCTTCACCAACATCGTCGGCCAGGACCGCGACATCGGCTACGGCATCTTGCGCATGGACCGCGACCAGAACTGGAACCCTTACTACCTGGGCAACCTGATCTGGGCCAGCGCCCTGATGGTGCTGTTCGAGTGGGGCGTGATGCTGCACGACCTCGAGGTGGAGAACATCGTCCAGGGCAAGCGCAAGTGGACCGACATCAAGGGTCTCGCCAAGGGGATGTGGCGCAAAGCCCGCCGCCAGGTCCTCAAGGACTACGTGGTCTACCCGGCGCTCACCGGACCGTTCTTCGTCACCACGCTGGTCGGCAACGTCAGCGCCAACCTCATCCGTAACCTCTGGACCTTCTCGATCATCTTCTGCGGCCACTTCCCCTCGGGCGTACAGACTTTCACCCAGGAAGAGACCGAGAACGAGACCCGCGGCCAGTGGTACCTGAGGCAGATGCTGGGGTCGGCCAACATCACCGGCACACCCCTGTTCCACATCATGAGCGGCAACCTCTCGCACCAGATCGAGCACCACCTGTTCCCGGACATCCCGGCCAACCGGTACCCGCAGATCGCAGGCGAGGTCAAGGAACTGTGCGAACGATACGGATTGCCTTACAACACCGGCAGTTTCAGCCACCAGATCGGCTCGACCTGGCGCAAGATCGCGCGTCTGTCGCTTCCGAATTTCCTGGTGGCAGATGACGCCCAGTTCAGTGTTAAGGTCGAGTCCAAAGTCGCCGCTTAGCACCCGTCACCAGGGGCTGGGCCGCTGTCAGCGCAGACACGGAAGGGTCCCATGGTCTCGCGATTCGAGCGAAACAAAGACACAGCCCAGGAGATGATCGAGTCGACCGCCCACCGGGTGGGACGGATCGCCTCGATCATCACCGGGGCGGTCATCGATGTCACACGGGAGATCGGCGACCTGATCTCCGACGGTATCGAGATGCGGGAAGCGGCGAAGAAAGCTCGGGATGACAAACCCGACGTATAAACGCCGCAATCTCGCGATGGCGATATTGACCTTCGCGATGTTCATGGATCTGATGGACGTCACGATCGTCAATGTCGCCATTCCGTCCATCCGGGACGACCTCGGCGCGAGCCCGGCACAGATCGAGTGGCTCGTCGGCGGGTACGTCCTGGCGTTCGCGGGCGTTTTGATCACCGCCGGCCGGCTCGGTGACCGCTACGGCCGCCAACGGATCTTCCTCATCGGAATCATCGGATTCACCCTCGCGTCTGTCCTGGCCTCCACCGCCCAGACCGGCAGCATTCTGGTCGCCTCGCGTGTACTGCAGGGATTCTTCGCCGGATTGATGGTTCCCCAGGTACTCGCCAGCGTGCAGGCGTTGTACCGCCCCAAAGAGCGGGCACCGATCTTCGCCATCCTGGGAACCATCACTGCCATGGCGGCGGTGATCGGGCCGGTCCTCGGCGGCTGGCTGGTCACCAACAACCCCATCGGCGGCGAGTGGCGCTCCATCTTCTTCATCAACCTGCCGATCGGCATCGTCATCGCTGTCGCCGGGTTCTTCCTGGTCCCCAACACCAAATCCGAGGAAGTCCGCGACCTCGACATCGTCGGTGTGGTGCTGGCGGTGGGTGGCGTGCTGCTGCTCGTCTACCCGCTCGTCGAGGGCCGTCAGCTCGGTTGGCCCGCCTGGTCATTCGTTCTGATGGCGTTGTCGCCTGTGGTGCTGACCGCGTTCGTCTTTCAGCAGAAGCGGCGGACGATCACCGACGCACTGATCCCCCTGCGCCTGTTCGGCAACCGCGGGTTCGTGGGCGGATCGGCCATCCAGTTCCTTTTCCAGGGGTCCATCACCTCGTTCTTCCTGATCCTTGCTCTCTACGTCCAGGTCGGTCTCGGATTCGAGGCCATCGCGGCCGGCGCTATGACACTGCCCTTCAGCATCGGGGCGGTGTTGGCCGCCGGTGTCGCAGCCGCGCTGACCACCCGGCTCGGCCGGAACCTTCCGCTGATCGGGGGCTGATGATGAGCTCGGGAACCGCCTGGACCATCGTCACGATCCGGTCGGCCGACGAGAGCTTCTCGAGCTGGGACACCGTCATCCCGATGGGTCTGGCCGGGCTGGGCCTGACCATCATGCTGGTTCCCCTGCTCGACATCGCGCTGTCGACTGTCGACGTGGAGGACTCGGGAGCGGCGTCCGGCACCCTCAACACGTTCGCGCAGATCGGCGGCGCAGTCGGCGTCGCCGTCACCGGCGTGCTGTTCTTCGGGGAGGCGGGACGCTACTCGCAGCCAGAGTTGTTGCACGCGTTGTCGATTGCTGCCTGGGTTCCCATCTGCGGCTACGCATTGTGTGCCGCGGCGAGCTTCCTGCTGCCCGGGCTGGGTGCGGTGCGCAAGCATGCCGAAGAGCAGGAGCGTATCGCCGAGCTCGAGGAAGCCCGACTCGCCGCCGAAGCCCGATGATGGTGGGTTCGGGCGGGCGTTTGACCAGGTCACGCTCACCAGAACCCACCACTTCCGGGTTTCGGCCGGTGAGTCCGTAGCCTGTCTCTGTGCTGACTTTTCCCAATCCGGTCAACGACTACGCTGCCCGATCCACCGCCGGGCTGGTCGTGCTCCTGGCCGTCGTCGCCGTCGCGGTGAACAACCCCGTCGTCTACGCGCTGTTGGCGGTCGGGTTCGCCCTACGTGTCGCGTCCGGCCCGACTCTGTCGCCGTTCGGTCAGTTGTCCGTGAGGGTGATCGTGCCGTACCTGATCAAGAAGACAAAGCTGGTCCCCGGGCCACCCAAACGATTCGCCCAGACCATCGGGCTTGTCGTCAGCGGCGCGGCGTTGATCCTGTCGCTTCTCGGACTCGGGCTCGCCGCACAGATCGTCACCGGCATTCTCATCGTCGCAGCGCTGCTCGAATCGGCGCTCGGATTCTGCCTCGGCTGCACCGTCTTCGGCTTCCTGCAACGCCACGGCGTCATCCCCGAGAGTGTCTGCGAGGCGTGTAACAACATCTCGCTCCGGCGCCCGGCCGGTGAACAGGTCAGCTCTTAGCGAGAAGTGACAGCGCGATTCCGTCGAGGATGTCGTGTTCGGAGACGACCATCTCTCGGATCGGGCTCTGCTCGGCGATCACCCGGGCCAGTTCCAGCGTCACCAGCGACCCGCCACCGATGACGTCCACCCGGCCCTCGTGCATCGGCCCCAGAGCGGCACGCTCGGCGCGCGGCATCCCGACCAGATCCCAGCAGACACGGGCGAGGTCGTCGAAGCCCACTCGGGACAGATGAATGACCTCCGGGTTGTACTCGGACAAACCCGAAGCCAGTGCGGCAAGGGTGGTCATCGTGCCCGCGACGCCGACGAAGGTGCGCGCATCGGCCACCGATACATGCGTAAAAGCTTCTGCCAGAAGCTCTCTGATGACCTCCTGCGCCTCGTCGATCTCGGATTTCGTGGGCGGGTCGCTGTGCAGGCACCGTTCGGTCAACCGCACGCAACCGACGTTCGCCGAGTACGCGGCGTGCACTCCCTGCTCGTCGCCGACGACCACCTCGGTGGAACCGCCACCGAGGTCGACGACAACAAATGGACCCTGTGCCGGATCGAGATCGCCCACAGCCCCTGCGAACGACAATCGGGCTTCCTCGTCGCCCGTGATCACCTCGGCCACACCGCCCGGAACAACCTCGCCGAGCAGTTCCCGGGTCATCGCGAAGAAGTCGTCCCGGTTCGCCGCGTCACGCGTGGCCGAGGTGGCGACCATCCGCACAGCGCTCACGCCATGCGCCTTCATCACGTCCACGTACTCGGCCAGAGCCTGCCGCGTGCGCTCGATGGCTTCAGCGGCGAATGCGCCCGTCGCGTCGACCCCTTGGCCCAGACGGACAACACGCATCTCGCGGTAGAGGTCCACCAGACCGCCGTCGCCGCCGCACGCCACCAGAAGGCGAATGGAATTGGTGCCGCAGTCGACCGCGGCGACAACCTGGGTCATTTCGGGGTGTCCGCTGCCGGCGTCCGCGGCCAATCCTCCGGTACCGCGGTGCCTCGCAGGCCGGCGTCTGCGGCAAGGGAGACCGCCTCGTCGCCCAGAGGGTTCACTCCCGGACCCTTCGCGAGCGAGTGCGCGATGAGGACGTGCAGGCATTTGACCCGCTGTGGCATCCCCCCGCCGGTGAAGTCTGTTCCGAGCGGTTCGATGGCATCACGCTCGGCGAGATAGGACTCGTGCGCTCGCCGGTAGTGCTGGGCCAACTCCGGGTCGTCGGCGAGACGCGCGGTCATGTCACGCATCACCCCGGCCGACTCCTGGCGGCTGGCCTCAGCCGTGAGCCGCGGGTCGGTGAGGTAATAAAGCGTGGGGAACGGCGTGCCGTCGGGCAGTCGCGGCGCCGTCTTGACCACGGCGGGCCGTCCGTCGGGCGTGCGGTAGCTGATCTCCAGCACCCCGCGCGGCACCCGGCCGAGCTGCTCGGCAACCGCGTCGAGATCTTCTTGCGAGACAGCCGAACCCGCTTCTGACCCCTGCTCGGACTCCGCCATCACTTCTCGGGAACCGAGATCGAGTTGTACAGGCTTGTGTACCAAGGGTTGGCCGCCACCCTCTCGGCTTCACGTTCTTCTTCTGTCTTCTCCGGAGGAACCGGGTACTGCATCAGCAGCGGCTTCTCCCCCGGCATCACGAACTGCAAACGCTCGCGGGCTTGCGCTTCGATGTAGGCCGGATCGTTCTGCTCGGCCACCTTCTCTTCGTACTCCTGCACCTGCACCTGCAGCTGAGCGTTGCTGGCGCGGAGTTCGTCGAACTCGGTCTGCTGCGAGAAATACGTCCGCATGGGCACCGCCAAGGTCAGCGCCAGAAGACTCAGAACCGCCGCGAGTACCACTGCCCGCTTCGGGTTGATGTTCTCCCACCGCGAGGAGAGTGCCGACGCGGTACGGGGGAACGTCGTCGACGATGCCGCGGATTGCCGATTCGCGCTCCGGGAACGGGCGGGCCCAGGACTGGGCGCACCTCGTGACCCGGAGCGCGACGGCCCGTGCTTCACGTCGGCCGAGGTCCGTCTCCGGTTCCCGCGGGGCGCATCGGAGCCGCCCCGCCTCCGGTTTCGTCTCTCGGCCATCATCATCGATCCATCAACCCGTTCGGTACCGATCAGCCTTCGAAGGAGAACCGCGGGAAGGCGAGGTCACCGGCGTACCGGGCGGCGTCGCCGAGGCCTTCTTCGATGCGGAGCAGCTGGTTGTATTTCGCGACGCGCTCGCTGCGAGCGGGAGCGCCGGTTTTGATCTGGCCACAGCTGCACGCCACTGCCAAATCGGCGATGGTGGTGTCCTCGGTCTCTCCGGAACGGTGACTCATCATCGACTTGTAGCCGTTGTTGTGTGCCAGCGCGACAGCGTCGAGGGTCTCGGTCAGGGTGCCGATCTGGTTCACCTTCACCAGCAGTGCGTTCGCCGCGCCGCGGTTGATGCCGTCTTCGAGGCGCTCGGGGTTGGTGACGAAGAGGTCGTCGCCGACCAACTGGATCTTGTCGCCGATCGACTCGGTGAGGGCAACCCAGCCGTCCCAGTCATCCTCGGACAGCGGGTCCTCGATGGAGACCATCGGGAACTCGGTGATCAGTGCCGCGTAGAAATCGGCCATCTCGGCAGCAGTGTGGGTCTTGCCCTCGAAGGCGTAACCCGTTCCCTCGGTGTGAAACTCGGTGGCTGCCACGTCCAGGGCCAGAGCCACATCGGTGCCGAGCTTGAGACCCGTCTTGCCGATGGCCTCGCTGATGAGTTCCAGAGCTGCGCGGGTACCGGCCACGTCGGGGGCGAAGCCGCCCTCATCGCCCAGCCCGGTGGCAAGACCCTTGGCCTTGAGCACGGACTTGAGGGAGTGGTACACCTCGGCGCCCCAGCGCAGTGACTCCTTGAACGTCGCTGCACCGATCGGCGCGACCATGAATTCCTGGACGTCGACGCCGGTGTCGGCGTGTGCGCCGCCGTTGAGGATGTTCATCATCGGCACGGGGAGGATGTGGGCGTTCGGTCCGCCGAGGTAGCGGAACAGCGGCAGGCCGGCCGACTCGGCGGCGCCCTTGGCCACGGCAAGCGACACACCAAGCAACGCGTTGGCGCCCAGTCGCGACTTGTCCGGCGTGCCGTCCAGGTCCAACAACGCCTGGTCGACGAGACGCTGATCGTCTGCCTCGATGCCGATCACAGCGGGAGCGATCTCCCCGAGGACGGCCTCGACCGCCTTGGTGACGCCCTTGCCGCCGTAGCGGTCGCCGCCATCGCGCAGCTCGACTGCCTCGTGCTCACCGGTCGATGCGCCGGAAGGCACCGCAGCGCGGGTGAAGGTGCCGTCGTCCAGTACCACCTCCACCTCGACTGTGGGATTGCCCCGCGAGTCGAGAATCTCGCGCGCTCCGACCTGATCGATGCTGGCCACGGCATATCTCCTTCGAGTTGGGATGTCACTCCACGTTCAGCGCACGCACCATCGCGGGTGCGGCGAGTATCGCTACAAAGACTAGTGCCCAACCCCTCGCCATACCGACTTGACTCACCGACCGGGCGGCTGGGAAATCGAGACGGCGCGATCGAGACGGTGGGGAATCGGTCAGTAGGCGACGTTGACCGAGTAGGCGTTGGCGTGGTCACGCACATCCAGTACGTACTGCATCGAGTTGTTGTAGACCTTGACCGCGTTCTCCCAACCCTCGGGAGTGGTCATGTCGCCGCCGGACACGCAGAGGTAGCGCGCCGCAGACAGCGCTGCGTCGTCGATGTTGTCCATGTCGGCACGCCCATCACCGTTGGCGTCGACGCCGAAGCGTTCCCACGTGGTGGGGATGAACTGGAAAGGCCCCATGGCGCGGTCGAGCTGGTCGTCACCGTCGAGAACGCCGCCGTCGGTGTCGTTGATGGTCGCGTTGCCCTGTGTCCCGTCGAGCGGAACACCACGGATCTCCGGGGACACGTCCCCGTTCGCCGCGATGTCGGCTCCGCGGTAGCGCCCATGTTTGCTTTCGACCCCGGCGATCCCGGCGAGAGTGGTCCAGGTGATGCCGCACTCGGGGTGTTGCTGGCGCTGGATCTCCGCGGCATTGCCGTACGCCTCCAGTGCCACCAACGGGATCCGGGTCTGTTCGGAGATGGGAGTCGCCCAGTCGCGCAGCAGTTCTGCCGTGCGCCCGGGGGTGTTGATGTCGATGTAGGGAACGGGCGCACCCGGATTGGGCGGTATGCCCTCGGGGATGGCGACCTTCGATTTCGACGGCAGATCGAGGCAGCCTGCGGTCAGGAACATCGCCGAGGCGATGGCCGTGGCAGCCACTGTCCGTCCGGCGGTCGACCGCACACCGATTCGGGGTCGTCGCCGTCGCGAAGGCACCACCGTCATCCTCACTTCCGTCCTCGTGAACCGCTCACCGGTCACTCACCCACTGTGCCCGACACATCTCCGGCGACACGGGAACGAATCGCCGATGCCCTGCCGCCGCCCCGACCACTATGCCCGATATGTCCGTATTCGCAGGTAACGGGCGTGTACACCCAGCCAACCAACTCTCGGGCGCCGCTCGGAGTTCCTGCAATCTGGCTGTACGATCGCCGAATTAGGCAACGCGACCCTAATCTGATGCACGAGGAGCCCACACCGTGAACCTGGCTGACACCGGCTCGGCACCATCGGTGGGGACGCAGCTGTTCGGCAGTGGGCTGATCGGTCTGCGTGAGGGCCTCGAAGCCGGGATCGTCGTGATGATCCTCGTCGCGTTCCTCGTGAAGTCCGACCGCCGCGACGCGTTGAAGTGGGTGTGGCTCGGGGTGGGCGCTGCGGTCGCCATGGTGCTGATCATCTTCGCGGCCATCCACTACGGCACGTCCACCCTCACCGGGCTCACCGCTGAAGCGATCGCGGGAGTCACTTCACTGGCCGCAGTGGTCATCGTGACGTTCATGGTGCTGTGGATGAAGAAGGCCGCGGCGTCGATCTCCGGTGAACTCAGGCAGTCGATGACCCGGGCCCTCGAAGTGGGGGCCGGCGCCGTTGTCCTGCTGTCATTCCTGGCCGTCGGTCGCGAAGGCGTCGAGACCGCCCTCTTGATGGTCGGATACGCGGAGAACACATCGGGAAGCAACTGGCCTCTGATCGGTCTGATCATCGGCGTGGTCGGGGCGGTGGCGCTGACCGTCCTCCTGTACCAGGGCACCGTCCGGATCAACTTCCAGAAGTTCTTCACCTACACCGGCGCGTTCCTTGTCTTCGTCGCCGCCGGGATGTTCGCCTACGCGATCCGTGCACTGCAGACCGTCAACTGGATCCCGGGGTTGTCGAACATCGCCTTCGACATCACCGACCACTACGACCAGACGTCCTGGTACGGCACGGTTCTGGCCGGCATCTTCAACTTCCGGCCCGATCCCACCGTGCTCCAGGTGACCGGCTGGGCGGCCTACCTCGTCATCGTCATGACCGCGTTCCTGTGGCCGACAAGGCGTGAGAATCCCGCCACTCCCCCGGCACCGACCCCCACCTCGGCCACCGTCTGATCGACGCCCGGCCTCCCGCGCCACCCAAGAAAGGCAGCACCCCCTTGAAGAATCCCACCCGAGCCACGAAAGTCGTTGCACTCATGTGCGCGGCTGTCGTCGGCCCCGTGTTCCTCGCGGCATGCACCGACAAATCGGAGCCGTCCGAAGGTGACATCGCGGTGACCTCAACCGATGAGAGCTGCGACCTCGCGGCCACCGACGCCCAGACCGGCGACGTGTCGTTCAACGTGACGAACAACGGCAACAAGATCACCGAGTTCTACGTGTACGGCAACAACAATCGAGTGCTCGGCGAGGTCGAGAACATCGGCCCCGGTCTGACCGGCAAGCTGACGGTCGAGATCGTCGAACCCGGCACGTATGAGACGGCATGCAAACCGGGCATGGTAGGCACCGGTATCCGCAAGCAACTCGAGGTCACCGGGGAGACGAAGGAAAAGGCCAAGGCCCCGGCCGACGTCGAACAGGCCAAGGCCAGCTACCTCGATTACGTGCGCGGGCAGGTCAACGGATTCGCCGCGCAGACCGCCATCTTCGTCGAGGCCGTGAAGTCGGGCGACCTGGAGGCCGCGAAGGCGCAGTTCGGCCTCACCCGCACATTCTTCGAGCGGATCGAGCCGGTTGCCGAGTCGTTCCCCGACCTCGACCCCGCAATCGACATGCGTTGGGATGACACCGAAGACGGCGCCCAGCCGTTCACCGGTTTCCACCGTCTCGAGCGTTTCCTGTGGCCGCCGCAGCAGTCCGATGTGGGCGAGAACCCCGGTGATGTGACCCAGGCCGACTTCGACAACGCCCAGAAGACAGACAACAAGACCGAGGCAGACAAGGCCGCGGACGAACTGCTGGCCAACGTGAACGAGCTCAAGACCGAGGTCGACAAGCCCGACTTCACTTTCGAGACAGGCTCTTTCGTGAAGGGTCCGCAGGCGCTGATCGATGAGGTCGCGGCCACGAAGGTCGGGGGCGAGGAAGATCGTTACAGCCATACCGATTTGTGGGATTTCGCAGCCAACGTCGATGGTTCCGAGACGCTGATCGCTGCGATGCAGCCCATCATCGCCGCCAAGAATCCCGAACTGATGGACAAGATCACGGCACAGTTCGCCACCGTCCGGCAGTCCGTGGAGCAGTACCGCGAAGGTGACGGATACAAGTCGTACGACCAGGTGCCCGAAGAAGCGCGCAAAGCGTTCTCCGACCAGATCGATGCGCTGTCGCAGAGCCTGAGCCTGGTTCCGGGGCTTGTGATGGGTCAGTAGTGGAGGGACCCGACGACAGGCGGGCCGCCGACAAGCCGGCCGACACCCCGTCCGAGCAGCCCCGACACCATGCCGGCGTGACCCGCCGGGTGGTGCTGGGTGCCGCCGGCGTGGGTGCGGTCGCAGCTGCGGCCGTCGGCGGCGCTGCGGTGGGACGGTCCACCGCAGCCGAATCGCAGGCCGACGCCAACGCCCACATCGTCCCGTTCTACGGCGAACGGCAGGCGGGCATCATCACCGAGGCCCAGGACCGCCTGCACTTCGCCTCGTTCGACGTGATCACCGACTCCCGAGAAGAGCTGGTGGACATGCTGCGACGCTGGACCGCCGCGGCCGAGCGGATGACCCGCGGTCTCGACACCGTCGAAGGCGGTGCTCTCGACATGGGCGACTACACGCCCCCGGCCGACACCGGCGAGGCCATCGGCCTGTCCGCTGCATCGTTGACGCTCACCATCGGCTTCGGGCCCGGACTGTTCGGGCCGAGCGCGTCCAATCCCGCCGGGGTGGACCGCTTCGGCATCGCCGACCGCAAACCCGCTGCGCTGGTTGACCTCCCACCCTTTGTCGCCGATGCCATCGAGCGCACCCGCAGCTTCGGCGACATCGCCGTGCAGGCCTGCTCGAACGATCCACAGGTGGCGGTACACGCAATCCGGAATCTGGCGAGGATGGGGTTCGGCGTGGTGAGTGTGCGGTGGTCGCAGCTCGGTTTCGGTCGCACGTCGTCGACCACCACATCCCAGGCGACACCGCGGAACATGTTCGGCTTCAAGGACGGAACAGCCAACATCAAGGCCACCGACACCAAGGCGCTCGACGAGCATGTCTGGGTGGCCGAGAGCGACAACCCCGCCGGCGCACAGTGGATGACCGGCGGGTCGTACCTGGTGGCCCGGCGCATCCGGATGGACATCGAACCGTGGGACCGGGCGATGCTCCTGGAACAGGAACAGATCGTCGGCCGCTTCAAAGGCAACGGCGCCCCTCTGGGCAAAGTAGACGAATTCGACGAACCCGACTTCGCGATCGGCGACGGCACCGGACCGCTCATCGCCCGCAATGCCCATGTGCGCCTGGCACATCCGAACAACCTGGACGGCGTGCGGATCCTGCGCCGCGGCTACAACTTCACCGACGGTTCAGACGGCTTCGGACACCTCGACGCCGGTCTGTTCTTCATCGCCTATTGCCGCGACGCGCACAAGCAATTCGTCCCCATGCAGCGTGCGCTCTCCACCAAGGACGCGATGATGGAGTATCTGATGCACACCGGCAGTGCACTGTTCGCCTGCCCACCCGGGATCAACGAGGGCGAATACTGGGGTCAACACCTCTTCGAATAGTCCAGCCCCTCCGGAAATGGTGGGTTCGGGCGAGTGAATCCGCAGGTCGGGCTCACCCTAACCCACCAATATCGGGTTATCGGGGGAGGTTGGTGCGCCAGAACTCGGCTGTTCTCGGCCCGGGCCCTGCGGCCTCGGCAACGCGGATGTCGGCCATGAACTGGAGAACCGCGGCGCGCAGGGCGTCCTCGACACTCGGCCCGTCGGCAACCACCCGGACAGAACGTACGGCGTCGGGAACG
This sequence comes from Williamsia sp. DF01-3, assembly GCF_023051145.1. NCBI lineage: Bacteria > Bacillati > Actinomycetota > Actinomycetes > Mycobacteriales > Nocardiaceae > Williamsia > Williamsia sp. DF01-3. Next base: position 2,216,819 of record NZ_JALKFS010000005.1, on the reverse strand, counting down.
AGGTCGTCCGGAAAACCGGCAGCGGCAAGGCGTTCGAGTACCTTCTGGGCCAGCGCCAGGGCCGGCTGACCGGTGGCGATGCCGTCGAGTACCGATCCCCTGGCCTTCTCCGCCGCCTTTCGGGTCTCCCATTCCTCGAGTTGGGTCTGCAGGTCGATGTCGTTCCCGCTGAGCACACCCTGGGTTCGAGCCGAGATCTTCGTGGTGAAAGCCCGTGCCACATCGTCGATGTCGAAGGGGTCATCGGGCCGGTCGGCCGCGACCCGGGCGTGGAACAGCACCTGCAACAGGATGTCGCCCAGTTCCTCGAGCAGATGGTCGCGGTCGCCGGAGTCGATGGCGTCGAGCAGTTCGTAGGTCTCTTCGACGAGGTACCGGCGCAGCGACTCGTGCGTCTGATCCCGCTCCCACGGTCCGTCACGGCGCAGTCGGTCCATCAGCTCGACGGCCGCGAGAAGCTCCCAGCCGCTGGGCCGTCCGGTCACGCGCCACCTGCCGTGCCGGCCGCCGCAGGAACGGCCGCACGCATGTTGACCGAGCCCGGCGTGCGACCGTCGACAACCAGCAGGAGGTCGGCGACCACCTGCACCAACTCGACGTCGCGGACCCTGTCGCTGCCGATGCCGCCGGTACGCGGGATGGGTAGGCCGACCACGCCGGTGGTCGCACGATAGACCACGCTCGGGTAGATCCGCTTGAGTCGGACCTGTTGGGAATCCATGAGTTTGAGCGGCGAGATCTTGATCTGACTGCCGGCCACACCCACCTCTTTGACCCCGAGTTCGCGCGCCAGCATCCGCAACTTGGCCACCGACACCAGCCGTGCGACCTCTTCGGGCAGCGGACCGTAACGGTCGACCAGTTCGTCCACCACCCCGCCGATCTCCTCGGCCGAGTCCGCGGCGGCGAACTTGCGGTACGCCTCCAGGCGCAACCGGTCCGAATCGACATAATCGACCGGGATGTGCGCATCCACCGGCAGATCGATCCGCACCTCGCGGTCTTCCTCGGTCGCGATCGGCCGTCCGTCTGCGGCTGCCCGGTAAGCCTCCACCGCCTCGCCGACGAGTCGCACGTAGAGGTCGAATCCGACCCCCGCGACGTGGCCGGACTGTTCGGCGCCCAAAACGTTTCCGGCGCCACGCAATTCGAGGTCCTTGAGCGCGACGGCCATACCGGCGCCCAATTCGTTGTTCTGCGCGATGGTCGACAATCGCTCGTAGGCAGTCTCGGTGAGCGGCTTGTCGCCGTTGTACAGGAAATACGCGTAACCGCGTTCGCGGCTGCGACCGACTCGGCCACGCAACTGGTGCAGCTGCGACAGTCCGAGCACTTCCGCGCGGTCGACGATGAGGGTGTTCGCGTTCGAGATGTCGAGGCCGGTCTCGATGATCGTGGTGCACACCAGGACGTCGTATTCGCGGTCCCAGAAACCCGTGACCGTGCGCTCGAGAAGGTCCTCGCCCATCTGGCCGTGTGCCACCACGACCCTGGCCTCGGGCACCATCTCCTTGATGGACGCCGCGGTCTTGTCGATGGTGCTCACCCGGTTGTGCACGTAGAACACCTGACCATCACGCAGCAACTCACGCCGGATCGCGGCCGCGACCTGCTTCGCCTGATAGGCACCGACATACGTGAGAACCGGGTGCCGTTCCTCGGGCGGGGTCAGGATGGTCGACATCTCGCGGATACCGGCCAACGACATCTCCAGCGTTCGCGGAATCGGTGTGGCCGACATGGTCAGCACGTCCACGTGGGTACGCAGCGCCTTGATGTGTTCCTTGTGCTCGACGCCGAAGCGCTGTTCTTCGTCGACCACGACCAGGCCGAGGTCCTTCCACCGCACACCCGAGGCCAGCAGTCGGTGGGTGCCGACCACGATGTCGATGCTCCCGTCGGCGAGACCGTCGGTGACCTTGCGTGATTCGCGGGTGTCGGTGAAACGGGACAAGCCGGCCACGGTGACCGGGAACCCGGACATGCGTTCGGTGAACGTCTGCAGATGTTGTTGCGCGAGAATGGTTGTGGGCACCAGCACCGCAACCTGCTTGCCACTCTGCACGGCCTTGAACGCCGCGCGGACGGCGATCTCGGTCTTGCCGTAGCCCACGTCACCGACCACCACACGGTCCATCGGGACCGGCCGCTCCATGTCGCCTTTGACCTCGCCGATCACGGTGAGCTGATCGATGGTCTCGGTGAACCCGAAGGCGTCTTCCATCTCCCGCTGCCACGGGGTGTCGGGCGCGAACGCGTATCCGGGCGCGGCGTGCCGGGCCGCATACAGCTGCACCAGTTCGCCGGCGATCTCGCGAACAGCCTTGCGCGCCTTGCGTTTGGTGTTCTGCCAGTCCGACCCGCCGAGCTTCGAGAGCGAGGGCGCCTCACCGCCGACGTACCGCGACAGCTGATCGAGCGAGTCCATCGGGACGAACAGTCTGTCGCCGGGATGACCCCGCTTGCTCGGTGCGTATTCGATGACCAGGTATTCGCGGCGCGCGCCGCCGATCGTCCGCTCGATCATCTCGACGAACTTGCCGATGCCGTGCTGATCGTGCACCACCATGTCGCCGGCGTTCAGTGCCAGTGGGTCGACCTGGTTGCGTCGCTTGGCCGGGAGTCGTCGCCCGTCCTGGGCGCCGGTCACCCGCGCACCGGTGAGGTCGGCTTCGGTGGCGACCACCAGGCCCGCATCGGGCAGCACCAGTCCCGAGGTCAGCGCGCCTCGCAGCACCGACACCACGCCGGGCTCGGGAACGGAGCCCGGCTCGGCCAGTCGCGCCGCCACCTCGGCCTCGCCCAGTCGTTCCACCAGGCGCTCGGCTGTTCCGGCGCCGGCCGCGACCACAGCGGCGCGATTACCTGCGCCGATGTGAAGGCGCAGGGAGGCAAAGGTTTTGGTGAGTTCGTCGCGGTCTCCGCGCGGTGCGGGCCCGGGCGTGACCGCGAGTTCGGTGCCCATTCCCATCGGACTCAACGTCCACCACGGCCGTTCGGCCTCGACGGTCTGCGTGTGGACCTCACCGAGTGACCGGTATGCGCTGGCCTCCAGGTGCAGGATGCCTCCCAGGTCGATCGGGGCGTCGGCCCCGCCACCGGCAGCAGTCCACGACGCCTCGAGGAACTCGGCGCCGGTGCGGGCGAGATCCGAGGCGCGGGTACGAACCTTCTCGGGATCCAGGACCAGCACGTGCGTGCCCGCCGGCATCACCTCGGTGAGCAGTTGCATCTGCCCTGGGACAAGTGCGGGGATCAGCGCTTCCATGCCCTCGGTCGCGATCCCGTCGGAGAGCTTGGTGAGCATCTCCACCAGCGGACCGGTCGAACTACGCTCGACATCGTTGCCGGTCCCGGCGATCTCGCCTGCGAGCTCTGCCGCACGATTCCGGACCCCGGTGGTCAGCAGCAGTTCCCGGCACGGATGGATGTGGACGAGCTTCATGTCCACCTCGGGCTGACTGCGCTGGTCGGCAACCGAGAAGGCACGCTGCTCGGTGATCTCGTCGCCCCAGAACTCCACGCGCACCGGGTAATCGGTGGTGGTCGGGAACACGTCCAGGATGCCGCCGCGCACCGCGAACTCGCCTCGTTTGCCGACCATGTCGACGCGGGCGTAGGCGAGTTCGACCAGTTTCTCGATCAATGCATCGAAGTCGACCTCCGCTCCCTCACGCAGGGTGATCACGTCGAGGTCGCCGAGTCCCGGGGCCATCGGTTGCACCAGCGAACGCACGGTGGTGACCACCACGCTCAGCGGTGGGCCGTAGCTGCTGTCGTCGGGATGCCGGAGGCGATGCAGCACTCGCAGCCGCTGGCCGACCGTGTCCGCCGACGGCGACAACCGCTCGTGCGGCAGCGTCTCCCACGACGGGAAGTTGCTGACCCTCTTGCCGATCATGTCCCGGAGTTGGGCCGTGAGCTCATCGGCTTCGCGCCCGGTCGCCGCGACGACGAGCACGGGATCCGGGGAGGCCGCCGCCATTGCCGAGATCAGGAACGGCCGGGCGGCGGGTGGGCCCACCAGCTCCAATTCCGGGGCTCCCAGCTGGGCCACCACCCCGGTCAGGGCCACGTCCGACGCCGCGATCTGCGCCAAACCCGACAGCTGTCCCGTGAAAAATGCAGCAGAGGGCCCAGTCACACGACCAGTTTACGGGTGCGAACAAGGGCCGCCGGGCCGGGACCGTCGTGGACCGGAACGAAACCCGGGCAACACCCTCGTCGCCGGAGACCGGGCAGTTACGCTAGGCCGCATGAAAACCCGCTGGTCGGTGGCCAACCTGCCACGTATGGACGGCAAGCGTGTTGTCGTCACCGGTGCCACGAACGGCATCGGATGGGAAACCGCGCGTGGCCTGGCGCGTGTCGGGGCCCAGGTGGTGCTGGCGGTACGCGACCTCGATCGCGGCAAGGAGCGTGCCGAGCAGATCGCCGACGAGACCAGAGGCGCCCACCCCGAGGTCGTCGAACTCGATGTCGCCGATCTGTCCTCGGTTCGTCGATGCGCCGACGGTCTCGGACCGCTCGACATCCTCGTCAACAATGCGGGCGTGATGGCGTCCGAGCGGCGTACCACCGTCGACGGGTTCGAGATGGCACTCGGAACCAACTTCCTCGGACCGTTCGCGCTCACCAACCTCTTGCTGCCCCAGATCGCCGAGCGCGTCGTGATCGTCGGATCCACGTCGCACAAGACCGGTGAGATCAACCTGGACGATCCACATTTCGAGCACCGCACGTGGACACGTCCCACGTCGTACTCCCAATCCAAGTTGGCCGACATGCTGTGGGCGCTCGAACTTGATCGTCGATTGCGCAAGGCTGGTTCGACGATCACCACTGCCATCACCCACCCCGGATGGGCCACCACCGGCATCCTCGGGGTCACCGGGATCGCACCTCTGGACAAGGTGATCGAGGCCGCCGGCGCGGTGCTCGCCAACACGCCGGAACAAGGCGCGGCGGTCACGCTGTACGCGATGAATCCCGATGTGCCGTCGGGAGCGTATGTCGGACCCGACGGTCGATTCGGCCTGCGCGGCGATCCGGTTCTGGTCGGGCGCACCCCGAAGGCCTGCGACTTCCGGACCGCCGGCCTGCTGTGGGAGTTCGCAGAGCGCGAGACCGGCACGGAGTTCGGTCTGTGAGTGTGGTGATCCGACCGGCCACCGCGCCGGATTGTGTTGCGGTGGCCGACATCTACCGCCACTACGTCGAGAACACGGTGATCACGTTCGACTACGACTCGCCGTCCGCAGCCGACTGGAAAGCCAAGCGTGCGGATCTGAACGCCCAGCGGATGCCGTTTGTCGTCGCCTCGGACGAGACCGGCGCGGTGCTCGGGTTCGCGTACGTGGCGCAGTATCGCGTCAAACAGGCATACGCCTGGACAGTGGAGAACACCATCTACCTCAGCCCCGACCACACCGGAAAGGGCTATGGAACCGCGTTGATGAACGGGCTTCTCGACGCGGTGCGATCGACGTCGATCCGCCGGATCGTCGCGGTGATCGCCGACGTGCCCGGTACGGGCTCCATCGCACTGCACACCAAGGCCGGTTTCTACGACGTCGGCAGGTTGCGGCGGATCGGCTACAAACACGGCGCGTGGGTCGATTGCGTGCAGATGCAGCTAGACGTGAACGAATCGGACGATCCACCTGCCTGAGTACCCAGCGCGGGGATTAAACGGACCGCGGTCCGAGTTGATATTGTCATGTCTGTGCCGCGCATGCCCGCCTTGTTCCTCAGTCACGGTGCGCCGCCGTTGGTGGATGACACCCGGTGGGTCTCCGAACTCCGTGCGTGGTCCGGCGATCTGCCCCGGCCGTCGGCGATCCTGATCGTGTCGGCGCACTGGGAGTCGGCTCCGCTGACCATCGGTTCGACCGATCCCACCGTGCCGCTGACCTATGACTTCGGCGGTTTCCCCGAGCACTACTACCGCGCACGCTACGACGCCCCCGGGGCCGTCGACCTCGCCGCCCAGGTCGCCGCGTTGATGCCCGACGGACAAGCAGTCCACCACGACACTCACCGCCGACTCGACCACGGTGCCTATGTGCCGCTGACCGTGATGTACCCCGAGGCGCAGATCCCGGTACTGCAGGTCTCGCTGCCGACACTCGACCCAGAGAAGTTGCTCGACCTCGGCCGGCGACTGCGCCCGTTGCGCGACCTGGGCGTCCTCATCATCGGGTCCGGGTTCACCACACACGGGCTGCCGTTCCTGCGTGACCCACGCCCCGACGCCCCGGCACCCACCTGGTCGAAGGAGTACGACAGTTGGGCCGCAGAACGATTCGCCGCGGGCGACGTGGAGTCACTGGTGCGTTTTCGGACCGAGGCGCCGGGCATGCCGTACGCCCATCCGACGGTCGAGCACTGGTCGCCGCTGTTCGTGGCACTGGGCGCAAGCGACGACCCGGAGCAGCAGGGTCAGCAGATCATCGACGGATTCTGGATGGGCCTGAGCAAACGTAGCCTGCAGCTGAGCTGACGAGTCGATACTGCGACAGCAGCCTGGGGCTACCCTTTCTCGGTGTAGTCCGGACCGACGAGATGTGGGTCAGATTCCAAGTGCGACAACCCGTTCCAGCAGAGGTTCACCAGGTGGGCGGCCACCACCTCCTTGGACGGCTCACGGACGTCGAGCCACCACTGGGCGGTCACGGTCACCATTCCCACGAGGGCCTGTGCATACAGGGGCGCCAGTGCCGGGTCGCGGTCGCGGCGCTGAAAATCACTGGCCAGCAGGTGCTCGACCTGGCTGATGGCGTCGGTCAGCAAGCTCGAGTACTTACCGGTCTCACCCGCTGTGGGGGTACCCCGCACCAGGATCCGGAACCCCTCGGTGCGGTCTTCCATATAGGTCAGCAGGGCCAACGCCACCTGCTGTATCCGAAACCTCGACCGGTTCTGGGTGAGCGAGGACGTGATCATTCCCAACAGGGTTTCCATCTCGCGGTCGACCACCACGGCGTAGAGGCCCTCTTTGCCGCCGAAATGTTCGTACACAACAGGTTTGGAGACGCCTGCGCGCTGAGCGATCTCCTCGACAGAGGTCGAGTCGAAACCGCGTTCGGCGAACAGCCCACGGGCCACCTCGATCAGCTGGTGGCGCCGCTGTGTTCCCGTCATGCGGGCTCGCGGGGCGCGTTGCACCTTCTCTTCGTGAGCGGTGGGACGGTCGACGGTCACCTCGGTCCCTCCTGTCACTCGTTGCTCCGCCACCAGGACTCGAACCTAGAATGCCTGAACCAAAATCAGGAGTGTTGCCGATTACACCATGGCGGATTGCGCTCACGATTGTGCCACGCGTCCGGACACCGAGCGCAACAGGTCCGGACTGCGCACAGCTCAGTCCTTGGGGCCGCCTGCGACGTAGATCACCTGTCCGGACACGAAACCGGCACCTTCGCTGACAAAGAACGAGGCCGTGTGCGCGATGTCATCGGGCACACCGGTCCGCGCGACCGGGATCTGCGAAGCAGCGGCCTTCTTGAAGTCCTCGAAGGGAACGCCGACGCGTTCAGCCGTCGCCGCGGTCATCTCGGTCTCGATGAATCCGGGGGCGATGGCATTGGCGGTGACGCCGAACTTGCCCAGTTCGATGGCCAGGGTCTTGGTGAAGCCCTGCATGCCCGCCTTGGCGGCCGAGTAGTTGACCTGGCCACGGTTGCCCTGGGCCGAGGTGCTCGAGAGGTTCACGATCCGGCCGAACTTGGCGCCGACCATGTGCTGCTGCACCGCACGCGACATCAGGAAAGCACCGCGCAAGTGCACGTTCATGACCGCGTCCCAGTCCGAGACGGGCATCTTGAAGAGCAGGTTGTCGCGGGTGATGCCGGCGTTGTTGATCAGGACGGTCGGGGCACCCAGTTCACTCGCGACACGTTCGACCGCGGCGGCCACCGAGTCCTCGTCGGAGACATCGGCGCCCACGGCCAGCGCTTTGCCGCCGGCGTCGGTGATCGCCTTGACGGTGTCGGCACAACTGCCCTCGTCGAGGTCCAGCACTGCCACCGCCAGGCCGTCGGACGCGAGACGCTTGGCCACCGCCGCACCGATGCCGCGGGCCGCTCCGGTCACGATCGCCGTTCTCTGTTCGCTCACAAACAACTCCTTGTCGAAGAAACCTGATTCGTCCACCCGGCCGGCCCGAACCATCACTGCGCTGCCCGGTCGATACTCCCCCAGTTGTATCAAGACCCCCCCGAAGGTGCGTAGGATCGGGCCGTTCCCCCGCTTCCAACCGCATGGGAGTTCTATGTCCGCGGCCCCCGTATCCGCGCCTTCGTCGTCCGGACCGACCGCAGTTCTGGTTCTCGCCGCAGGCGCAGGCACCCGGATGAAGTCCGCGACCCCGAAAGTCCTGCACACCATCGCCGGCCGCACGCTGCTGTCCCACGCGCTGCACGCCGCAGACGACATCGATCCCGACCACCTGGTGGTCGTCGTCGGCCACGACCGCGCCCGGGTCGAGACCGCGTGCTCGGAGATCGCCGCCACGTTGGGCCGCCAGGTGGTGACGGCGGTGCAGGAGCAGCAGAACGGCACCGGTGACGCCGTGCGCGCCGGACTGTCGGCACTGCCCGACGGGTTCGACGGCACCGTGCTGGTGACCGCGGCGGATGTCCCCCTGCTCGACGGACCGACACTTCATGCGCTGATCAGCGACCACACCGCGTCGCCCCGTGCCGCGGTGACAGTGCTCACGTCCACCGCGGAAGACCCCACCGGGTACGGCCGGGTTCTACGCACCCAGGACGGTGCGGTCACGGCGATCGTCGAACAGAAGGACGCCACGGAGCAGCAACGGGAGATCACCGAGATCAACTCGGGCGTCTACGCCTTCGACGCGCAGACCCTGATGGGGGCCCTGGCCGAGTTGTCGCCCGACAACGCACAGCACGAGCTGTACCTCACCGATGTCATCGAGATCGCCAACCGGCACTCGAAAGTGGTGCGCGCCAAGCACATCGACGATGCCGCCTTGGTCGCCGGCTGCAACGACCGACTGCAACTGTCCACCCTGGGCGCCGAACTCAATCGTCGGGTCCTCGCCCGCCACATGCTGGCCGGCGTCACGATCATCGATCCGGGCACCACCTGGATCGACGTCGATGTGACGATCGAGCCCGACGTCACCATCGCTCCCGGTACTCAGCTGCTCGGAACCACCGACGTCGCGACCGGGGCGCAGATCGGGCCCGACAGCACTCTTGCGAACGTCACCGTGGGGACCGGCGCCTCGATCATCCGAACCCACGCGACCGACGCGGTGGTGGGCGCCGACACCCAGGTCGGCCCCTTCGCCTACCTGCGACCCGGCAGCGTGCTGGGCGATGGCGGCAAGATCGGGACCTTCGTCGAGACCAAGAACGCCGACATCGGGCCCGGCGCCAAGGTGCCCCACCTGACCTATGTGGGCGACGCCACCATCGGCGAGGGCACCAACATCGGCGCCTCGAGCGTCTTCGTGAACTACGACGGTGTGAACAAGAACCGGACCGTCGTCGGCTCGCACTGCCGCACCGGGTCCGACACGATGTTCGTCGCACCGGTCAACGTCGGTGATGGCGCCTACACCGGAGCGGGTACCGTCTTGACGCAGGATGTGCCCGCGGGCGCCTTGGCGATCTCCGGTGGCAAACAACGAAACATCGACGGTTGGGTGCAAGCCAAACGGCCCGGCACGCCCGCGGCCCGGGCGGCTGCCGACGCACTCACCGTCGCCGATCACGTGCAACAAGAAAGTGAAGATCAGTGACCTGGACCACCACCGACAACCAGAAGAGCCTCATGCTGTTCTCTGGTCGTGCACATCCCGAGCTGGCCGACGCGGTCGCCCGGGAACTCGACATCAAGGTCACCCCGCAAACCGCCAGAGACTTCGCGAACGGTGAGATCTTCGTGCGTTTCGAGGAGTCGGTCCGTGGCTCGGATGCTTTTGTGCTCCAGAGCTGCCCGTATCCCCTGAACAAGCACCTGATGGAACAGCTGATCATGATCGACGCCCTCAAGCGTGGGTCGGCCAAGCGCATCACCGCCATTTTGCCGTTCTACCCGTATGCGCGTCAGGACAAGAAACATCGTGGGCGCGAACCCATTTCGGCTCGCCTGGTTGCCGATCTGCTGAAGACCGCGGGCGCCGACCGCATCATCACGGTCGACCTGCACACCGACCAGATCCAGGGCTTCTTCGACGGACCGGTCGACCACATGCACGCGCAGGGTCAGCTATCGGAGTACGTCAAGAACAAGTACGGCACCAAGCACATCACCGTGGTCTCCCCCGACTCCGGACGTGTCCGCGTTGCCGAGAAGTGGGCCGACTCGCTCGACGGTGCTCCGCTGGCCTTCATCCACAAGACACGCGACCCCCTGGTGCCCAACCAGGTGAAGTCCAACCGTGTTGTCGGTGACGTCTCGGGACGCACCTGCGTGCTGATCGACGACATGATCGACACCGGCGGCACCATTGCCGGCGCGGTCCAGGTACTCAAGGACGCCGGCGCGGGCGACGTGATCATCGCGACCACACACGGCGTGTTCTCCGACCCCGCTGCCGAGCGACTCGCCAACTGCGGAGCCCGTGAGGTCATCGCCACCGACACGTTGCCGATCGGGCCGGAGAAGCAGTTCGACAGCCTCACCGTGCTGTCGATCGCGCCGCTTCTGGGCCGCACCATCCGTGAGGTGTTCGAAAACGGTTCGGTGACAAGCCTGTTCAACGGAAGCGCATAGGCACTCCGGTGGCGACCATTTACCACAACCCCAAGTGCTCGACGTCGCGCAAGGCATTGCAGCGAATGCGCGACGGCGGGGTCGAGCCGACGATCGTCAAGTATCTGGAGACACCGCCGAGCCGTGTCGCCCTGGAGAAGATGATCGCCGACGCCGGCATCGAGGTCCGTCAGGCCGTTCGCAAGCGCGAGTCGCTGTACAACGAACTCGATCTCGCGGACGCGACCGACGACGAGTTGCTCGACGCGATGGCCACCAACCCGATCCTCATCGAGCGACCGTTTGTGGTGACCGACAAGGGCACCCGCCTCGCCCGTCCGGTCGAATCGATCGACGACATCCTCTGAGAAGAAGAACGGCCGCCTAACCGCCGAACGGCGCGATGGCGGTCAGGGTGGGCTTCGGTAGCGGTCGCTGCACACGCGGCACGGCGATGGCGGCCAGGCCGCGAAGTACACCCTTTGTCATGTCGAAGAAGTCGAAGTAGTCGCGCCAGACGGTGATCAGGCCATCCTCGATCTCGAACCGGCCACAGACCCAGAACTGCATCGAGAACCTGCCGAAGGTGAGTTCGTCGATGCGTTCGGTCAGCACCACGGGACCGTCGGTGGTGACGTTGATGAACTGCACGCCGAAGCCCGCGCGAGGGTTCTCCATCACCTTGAAGAGCTTGGCAACGCGGGACTTGCCGCGGATCGTCGAGACGCCCACGTTGGTGTAGTCGATGTCGGGGTGAACCAGCTCCATTGCCGCCCCTAGGTCGCCGAGGGCGAGCAACTCGAGGAACGACCGGGCGATCTCCGCCTCAGATCTGTCGGTCTCTGTGTCGAAATCGTCTGTCATACCGGCGACGCTACCCGCCGGTGCCGCGGCGTGGTCGCCGAAGCCGGCGAGCCGGTCACAGCGCCGCCCATCAGCGCGAATCGGAGACGCGGCACGGGTGCGGTATAGTCTGACCCGTTGTCTCGGCGAGGGTGATCTCGATTGTCACCGTGATCGGCGCGGCGTGGTTCTCCCCTTCGGGTGCACTGTGGCTGTCTGTCGATGTTGTCGTGACCCACAGACCCACCACCCGTAGCACCGAGGAGAACACCCATCATGGCCAACGCCAATCAGGCCAGCAATCTGAGCGTTTCGATCCGCACCGAGAGCGGCAAGGGCGCAGCCCGTCGCACCCGTCGCGCAGGCAACGTGCCCGCCGTGCTCTACGGCCACGGCACCGAGCCCCGACACCTCACCATTCCGGCCCGCGAGTTCGCCGCGATCCTGCGTAACAACGGTCTCAATGCCGTCATCGACCTCGACATCGAGGGCGAGACCCAGCTGGCACTGACCAAGCAGGTCGACGTGCACCCGATCCGCAACTACATCGAGCACGCCGACCTCGTCGTGATCAACCGCGGCGAGAAGGTCACCGTCGAGGTCGCGATCGTTGTCGAGGGCGACGCCGCCCCCGGCAACCTGGTCACCCAGGACGCCAGCGTCATCGAGATCGAGGCCGACGTGCTGTCGATCCCTGAGCAGATCGTCGTGTCGGTCGAGGGCAAGGAAGCCGGCTACTCGATCAGCGCTGCCGAGCTCGAACTGCCCGAGGGCGTCACCCTGATCTCCGATCCCGAGACGTTGATCATCGCCGTCAACGAGGCCCAGAAGGCCGAGACCGAATCGGACGCCGATGCTTCCGAGCCGGCCGAGACCGCCGAAGCGGCCGACGAGGGCGACTCCGCCGGCGAGTAGATCAACGCCGCAACGATTCTGCCGTCTCCGGCCCGCGCACCTCGGTGTCGCGGGCCGGAGTCGTCTGCGGCGCCTGTCTCGACGAGGCGCCTACCGACGTCCCCAGCAGCTTGATCGTCACGCCCGCCGCGCTGACCACGACGCCGGCAACCTCCCACACCCCGAGCTGATCGCCGAACATCGGCCAGGCGATCACCATGGTGGTGGGCGGCACGAGCAGCAGCAGAGTGCTCAGGTGCATCGGTCCGGCCTCCCGATTGACCCACAGGTAGGCACCCCAGCCGCCGAACGTCGCAAAGACAACGGCCCATCCCAGCGACCACGCGAAGTCGAACGTCATCGGCGGAATCACGTCCCCCACAGCCGCATTCACAGCCCAGAAGATGACGGCACCCACGACACACTGCACAGCCAGGGCGGCCGCCATCGGCTCGGGCGGTCGCAGTCGCCGCTCGGTGAGCGTGGCCGCGACCAGGGCGAGCATCCCGAACGTGCACAGCAGGTAGGCCCACCAGGGAACGCCGCCGGCGTGCATCTTGCCCCCGACCACGAGTCCGACACCCACGATGCCGACGGTCAGGCCCATCCACTCACGGGCTCCTATCCGCTGACCGAGCACGGGCACCGCACACGCCGCCACCACCAACGGCTGCAGTGAACAGATCAATGCGGTGATGCCGGGACTGAGCCCCGCACCCACCGAGGCGCTGATCGCCCCCAGGTACAGACCCTGCATCACGATCGCCAGGCCCACCTGTCGCATCACGCCTGCGCGGGTGATGCGCAGACGCCTCACCACACAGAAGCCGATCAGCAGGATGGCAGCCACCGCGAACCGGCAGCTGAGCAGCATGTGCCAGGAGGAGTAGCGGGCGGCGAGTTCTGCTCCGAGATAACCCGAGCTCCACGTGAGCACCAGAACCGACGAGGCTTTGATCATGGCGACAGGTAAACACACCGGTCGGTATACTTGCAGTGTACCGAGCCACCGACGAGGAGATCCATGACCGTTCCCGCTGTCCTCGACGTACCGACCGAGGCGCCCATGACCCCCGCAGCCGAGCGAATCCTTGACGCCGCGGGGACCTTGTTCTACACCCACGGCATCCGAGCCGTCGGTGTCGACTCGATCGCCGAGACCGCCGGCACCACCAAGAAGACGATCTACGACCGGTTCGGATCCAAGGACGGGCTGATCGTCGCGTATCTACATCGCCGAAGTCTGCGGTGGCGCACCCTCGTGCTCGACTTCATCCGTCCCCTTCCGGTCGGACGCGCACAGGCCCTGGCCGTCTTCGACGCCACCGATGAATGGATGGCGTCGTGGGTGCGCGGCTGCGGCTTCATCAATGCGTATGCCGAACTCGGCGGAACCGACCATCCCGGTGTCGAGATCATCGTCGAGGAGAAGGCGTGGGTGCGTGACCTGTTCGCGCACACATGTACCGCAGCCGGCTATCCCGAGCCCGATTTCCTCGCCGGGCAGTTGACGCTGTTGCACGAGGGCAGCATCGTCGCCCGGACCGCGGGGGCACAGGACGATGCATCACGGGTTGCGAAGCTGACCGCGCAGGTGCTGCTGGACGCTCCGGCGCGCGAACCGTCGTGATGGGCGCGGATGACAGAATGAGCGCGTGACCGAGAGCATCGTGATTGTCGGCCTGGGCAATCCGGGCACCCGCTACGAGAAGACCCGCCACAACGTCGGGGCGATGGCGGTACAACACCTGGCGCACAAGCTCGGCGAGAAGTTCAAGGTACACAAGAAGTCCGGGGCCCAGATCGCGGTCGGACGGTTGGCCGGCAGTCCCGTTGTCCTGGCCGTCCCGACGTGTTTCATGAACGAATCAGGCCGCCAGGTCGGACCGTTGGCGGCGTTCTATTCCGCAGGTCCGCAGTCCTCGGGACCACACACACTCGTGGTGGTCCACGACGAATTGGACATCGAGTTCGGTGCCGTCCGCCTGAAGCAGGGTGGCGGCGAAGGTGGCCACAACGGCCTCCGCTCCATCTCGCAGGCCGTGGGCAGCAAGGATTATCTCCGGGTCCGGCTCGGAGTGGGCCGACCACCCGGTCGTCAGGATCCCGCCGACTTCGTCCTCAAGCCGTTCTCGACGTCCGAACGCACCGAGGTGCCACTGCTGCTGGAGAACGCGTCCGACGCGATCGAATTGCTGATCTCGAACACCCTGGAAGACGCTCAGAACCGCGTGCACGCGTGGTGAGCTGACAACCGCGCCGTCGCGCCGGAGAAGCTCGATTTGTGAGGTGGCACTCGCTAGCCTGTTACAAGCTTCGCCGGCCGACCGATACATCGAAGAAGCCGCAATGAAAAGAGGAACGCATGCCTGTCATCGCTGACAAAACCGGGATCAACAACGTCGGGATTCTCGGCATCGGCGCCTATCGGCCGGATCGCGTGGTCACCAACGCAGAGATCTGCGAGACTATCGACTCCAGCGATGAATGGATCTACACCCGCACCGGAATCAAGACCCGGCGGTTCTGCGGGCCGGACGAGAACGTCACCACGATGGCCATCGATTCCGGACGCAAAGCCATTGCCAATGCGCTGCTCAGCGGTTCGGACATCGACGCCGTCATCGTCGCCACCAACACCCACCTGCTGCTCACCCCCGGTGCCGGCACCGCCGTCGCCACCGCGCTCGGCGCCAACGGCGTGCCCGCCTTCGACGTCACCGTCGGATGCGCCGGATTCGGCTACGCGATGGGTATCGGCGCCGACATGATCCGCGGCGGCAGTGCCACCAACGTTCTTGTCATCGGATCCGAGCAGCTCTCGATCGCGCTCGACATGACCGATCGCGGCAACTGCTTCATCTTCGGTGACGGCGCCGGCGCCGTTGTCCTCGGAGCCACCGAAACCCAGGGCGTCGGCCCGGTCATCTGGGGCAGCGACGGTTCGCAGTACGACGCGATCCGCCAGGACATCGACTGGCTCGAGTTCATCGAAGGCGACCGTAAACAGCGCCCCTACCTGCGAATGGAGGGCACCAGCGTTTTCCGCTGGGCGGCATTCGAGATGGGCAAGGCAGCTCAGCGGGCACTGGACGCCGCAAAGATCGACGCGCAGGAACTCGACGTCTTCGTCCCACACCAGGCGAACGCACGGATCAACGACCTGCTGGCCCGCGGCCTCAAACTCCGCGACGACGCTGTTGTCGCCGGCGACATCGAGACCACCGGCAACACCTCTGCCGCCTCGATCCCGCTGGCCATGGAGGACCTGCTGTCCAACGGCAAGGCCAAGCCGGGCGATACCGCACTGCTGCTCGGTTACGGCGCCGGCCTCAGCTACGCCGCGCAGGTGGTCACCCTCCCGCCGGTTCCTTTCGAGTAGCACCTCCACCGAGCGGGCCGCTCGGCGGTGGCGGCGATTGGTACCCGAACGCGCTGGTCTGTAGCCTTTTCTGAGTGAGTTCCGACCCGACCGCTACACCTGCCGAAACCCCTACCGCCAACAAGGCCGTGGTGGCCCGCGAGGTGGCCCGCCGTCGCACATTCGCGATCATCTCGCACCCGGACGCCGGTAAGTCGACGATGACCGAGGCGCTGGCCCTGCATGCGCGGATGATCAGCGAAGCGGGCGCCATCCACGGCAAAGCCGGCAGGCGCTCGACCGTGTCGGACTGGATGGAGATGGAGAAGGCTCGCGGTATCTCCGTGAGCTCGACCGCACTGCAGTTCAACTACCGGCTCGACAAGACCAGTAGCGGTGTCGACGAGGTCAATGTGATCAACCTCGTCGACACGCCCGGTCACGCCGACTTCTCCGAGGACACCTACCGGGTGCTCACGGCCGTCGATGCCGCCGTGATGCTCATCGATGCGGCCAAAGGACTCGAGCCGCAGACGCTCAAGCTGTTCCAGGTGTGTCGCCACCGCGGCATTCCCATCATCACCATCGTCAACAAGTGGGACCGGCCGGGACGCACTCCGCTGGAGCTGATCGACGAGATCAGCGACCGCATCGGTCTGACCCCCACCCCCTGTACTTCCCTGTCGGCATCGCCGGAGACTTCCGCGGATTGCTCGACCGGCGGACCGGCAAGTACATCCACTTCACACGCACCGCCGGTGGCGCGACGATCGCACCCGAAGAGCTCATCGAACCCGAGGACGCCCTCGCTCGCGAGGAGGACGACTGGACCACCGCGGTCGAGGAGAGTGAACTGCTCTCGGAGATGGGTCAGGACCATGACCAGGAGATGTTCCTGGCCGGCCAGACGTCGCCGATGATCTTCGCCTCCGCGGTGCTCAATTTCGGTGTACGCCAACTGCTTCAGGCGCTGATCGAGTTGGCACCGCCGCCCACGGGCCGCGAGGCGATCGACCACACGGTCCGCGAGGTCACCGACGCGTTCAGCGCCGTGGTCTTCAAGGTGCAGGCGGGCATGGATTCCTCGCATCGAGATCGACTGGCCTACATGCGCATCGTCTCGGGGGAGTTCGAGCGGGGCATGGTGGTCACCCACGCTCAAACCGGGAAACCGTTTGCCACCAAATACGCCCAAGCCGTGTTCGGCCGAGACCGCTCGACGGTGGACACCGCCTACCCCGGCGACGTGGTGGGTTTGGTCAATGCCATGGCGCTGGCGCCCGGCGACACCCTTTACTCGGGTCCGAAAGTTCAATTCCCGCCCATCCCCTCCTTTGCCCCCGAACACTTCTCGGTGTGCCGTGCCGAATCGGCAGGCAAGTACAAGCAGTTCCGCAAGGCCATCGACCAGCTCGACTCCGAAGGTGTTGTGCAGGTGCTGCGCAACGATATTCGCGGCGATGCCTCCCCGGTGCTCGCCGCTGTCGGTCCGATGCAGTTCGAGGTCGTGACGGCACGGATGAAGACCGAGTTCGGGGTCGAGACGAGCTTCCAGGGCCTGCCTTACCAGTTGGCCCGTCGGACCGACGCCGAGAGTGTGGACGAACTGAACCGGCAGCGAGGGGTGGAGGTGTTCACCCGCAGTGACGGGGCACTCCTGGCTCTCGTCAGCGACAAGTGGCGGCTGCAGTACATCGAGAAGGAACACGGCGACCTTACTCTCGAACCCCTGGTGGCGGCGGCAGATTGATGCGGTCACGGTTCCACCGGGTCGCGATGGCGGTCGTCGCATGCGCTCTGGTGACGGCCGGATGCGGCGGCCAGTCGAATTCGCCCGAGTACCCCGTGAGTTCATCGACGGTCGCGCCGACGCCGACGGCCCCGCAGAACGCCAGAGTCGCCGATGACCAGTGCCGATCGACACCGCCGGCCGGCCCGATCGATCACAGTCTGCAGAATCTCTCGTTCGCCACCGGCCAGGCCACGGTCGCGATCACGGGCGCCGAACCACAACAAGGCTGCTATCGCTTCGCGCGGTGGGGCAACGCCGATCCGGCGGTCCCGATCGACAGTCTGCTGTTCCTGTTCAAAGACGAAGGCTCCGACGGCGTCACCATCGACATGCTCGTCGGCGACCTGACCACCCGCACCGCCCTCAATGCGCGGGTGACGGTTGTCGTCGACGGGACCGCCTACGGGGCCGACACCTGTGCGACGACGGTGACCGCCCTGTCCAGCACCGCGGTCGCCGGTGAGTTCAACTGCCCGACCGCAACTCGCGTCTTTGGCAACCCTTTTGCTCCGCTCGACGACACCGAGCCCGAACCCAGCCAGTCGTCACCCCTGCCGACGGTCGCGGTGTCGGGTTGGTTCACCGTCGCTCCGGACGCGGGCTAACGCGAGACGTCGAAAGCCGCCGATGTACCGGTGAAGCCGGTGATCGTGCCCTCCGAATTCTTCGAGTCGCCGAAGTAGCGGATGCGGAACCTGCCGGCCGTCCCGGCAGGAATGTTCCACAGGACGGTGATCACCGAGGTGTCGGTACTGTTGACCGGTCGCGCCCAATGCATCTCGGTCGACCATGCGTTGTCGTCGTAGACCCGGTCCCACGTCCCGGCCGTCCACTGTTGCACTTCGACATAGGTATCTGACGTACGGAGATTGTTGTTGGGGTGGGCGCCGACGAACTCCACGGCCACCGTGCTCGCGCCTCGATAACGAGGCTCAGGACCCCTCAGTACTTCTCCGAAACGGTGCCCCGCGATCGGGACGTCCGGAGGTGGAGGCGGCACGAGATCCGGTTGGATGCCGGATTTGTTCAGCGGCGCCGGTCCCCGTCCGAGATCGGAACCCCTCGCCATGGCCCCGGCGAGGGCGTCGAAACTCTGCATGTACGCCGGCAGTGTCCACCGGCCGAATTGCGTCTCCCCACCCTCGTACTGCTGTGACACATACTCTTCCGGGGTGGTGACGTACTGGCTGTATCCGTTGGCGAAGCCCTGCAGCAGTACGTTGTCCGCCGAGATCTGCAAGGCATGTGCCACCACTTGCCGTACGCGGAGCCCTGAGACGATGGTGAACTCGGCAGGGGCAGCCGCAAGCACGAGATCGCCTATCCGGATGATCTGGACCGGCATGATCTGAGGTATCCATGGCCACGGTGGGAGCAGCCCCAACGGAAACGCGATGAGCTTGGGAGCCTGCGCGTCTCGCACCCATGGCGACACCTCGGCGTCGAGCCCACCCACCGCGGCCACCAACGGATTGACCTGCCCCTCATAGAAGAACGGCAAGGGCTGTTCGAAGTTGTCTTCCGAGCTGGTTGCCACCGCGCCGGCGCCCATCATCGCCGGGCTGGTGCGCGCCGGCTTCCCATCTGGGGTGTACGTACCGTCGATGGCGACGTCGGAGAAGTCGACGTAGTGCACCACAGATTCCACCCCGGTGCGAGTCATCGGCGAGGCAGAGCGGGATGCCTCACGGCCCGCCTGATATTGACGCTCACCGATGATGGCGCAATTGGCCCGGTTGTCGGGCGTGGGTCCAGATGGACTGAACGGCACCAGATCGAGGTTCGGGGTCATGTCTCCGGCATTGGTCTGCGGGAACGCCGCGATCACGCCCGGCTCATCACTCTCCCATCGGTGGCTGGCATAACCCTTGTTGTCCACCGTGATCAGGCGATTGTGGTCGGCGATCGAGGTTCCGTGCGTGGAGAACCAGGTGATCACGCCGATGTCCTTGCCTGCCTGCGCCAGCCGGAGCACGGTCACTGCTGGGTCGATGGCGTCGGGGAACGCATTCTTGTCATGGGGCGGGTTCAGATCGAAGGCGATTCTCGAACGCTGCGCGCTCGCATTGTGCAGCTCGGTTCGCCCGAGCTTCACCGTGCCGGGTGCAAGAGAGTCGTGTGCGCGGCAGATCGCGGCAAATATCCCGTTGACCTCCGCGTCGTAGGAGTTCTTTTTGAAGCCGAACGCGGCCAACGTATACGCGTAGTCCCATGCGGTACCACCACACGAGTTGTGGTTGTGGGTGGCGTTGAGGTTGACGTTCTTCTCGGTGTACAGATCGCCGTACCGTGCCCGCAGCTTGACCAGCACTCCGATGTGGATCGACTCGAACAGGCACGAGGAGTCAGCCGTCACGAAGACCACCCGCTGACCCGAGGCACTGTCTGCGATGATGTATGCCCTTGCGTGATAACGCATGTGCAGTCCCGCGGCGACCTGCTGGGGCTGGGAGTAGCCCATCATTCCTTGGCCTGCCACCGCGCCCGTCATGTCGGAACGTCCGGCTCCCACGAGATAGCCGGTCTGCGCCGGTGCGGCCCCCGCTTGTGCGGAACCGAGCACTCGAGAGGCACCGACCGCCACGGTGGTCGCAGCGGCGCCGCCGAGAACGCGGCGTCGGGAGACTTCTGGTCCGTCGAACTTCATGGTCACCGATCCGTTTGTTCAGTCGCCGAGTACCGACGCGAGGTAGGGGTTGACAAACACTCGATCGGGATCGAGTTCCTCACGCACACTGAGAAACTCGCCGAACCGCGGATACACCGACCGGAGGTGACGAGCGTCGCGGGTGTGCATCTTCCCCCAATGGGGGCGCCCACCGTGGTCGGCCATGATCCGTTCGACCTCGTCGAAGTAACCGTCCACCGGGTCTGCGTGATACCGGTGGACGGCGACGTACCCACTGTCCCGTCCACTCGCCGTCGACAGCATGAGGTCGTCCGCGGCCGCCGCACGAACCTCGATCGGGAAGCTGACCCTGAACCCTCGCCGGTTGATCATGTCGCGTACCTCGTTCAGCGCCTGCGGTACCCGGTCCAGCGGGATCGCGTATTCCATCTCCCGGAATCGAACCCGACGAGGTGAGACGAAGACCTTGGTCGATGCATCCGTGTAGGTCCGAGCCGACAAAGCGTTCCCGGCCAGTGAATTGATCCTCGGAACCGCCGAAGGAAAGCGGGCCCCGACCTCACAGGTGACGCGAAACAGCCCGTTGCTCACGACCTCGTCGTCGATCAACCGCCGGACCACGCCCGGGCCGGACCTGGGTGTGTCAAGGGGAAGCCTGGTGTTGGTCTTCGTCAGTGCGAAACCGGTGTGCGGGAACCAGTAGAACTCGTAGTGGTCGTGGAGCGCGACCTTCTCGAGGAACGAGTCGATGACGTCGTCCACCTGCTCCGGACCTTCCTGGGCGCGCAGGGTGAATGCGGGTACACACTGCAGTGTGACCTCGGTGATCACACCGAGTGCACCGAGCCCGAGTGCGGCGGCCGAAAGCAGTTGGGGCTCGGAGGTATCCACTGTTCGGACGTCACCGTTGCCCGTGACCAACTGCACTGCGGTGATCTGTGTGCTGATCCCACCGTGGCGCAGGCCGGTGCCATGGGTCCCCGTCGATGTTGCACCTGAGATGGTCTGGGCATCCACGTCGCCGAGGTTCGCCATGGCCAACCCGTACGGCGCGAGAAGACCAGGGATCTCGCGCAAGGTGGTACCAGCTCGCAGTGTCGCCCGGCCCGTGGCCGTGTCGACGGCGACGAGTCCGCGTTGCCCTGACATGTCCAGCTGAATCTCTGGAGCAATCGCAATGGCACTGAAGCTGTGTCCCGACCCCACGGCCTTGACGGTCACACCGTTGGTGCGAGCTCTCGCCACCACATCGGCAACCTCATCGGTGCCTCGTGGCGTCACCACCTCGGCGGGGTTCACCGATTCCGTCCGGCCCCAGTTCCGCCACACCGCCGTCACAGAAAGCACTTCCCTTCGCCGCGATAGGTCGGCAGTTCACCGACCACCCTGCCGCCGTCGACCACGAGGATCGAGTTGACGTGTTCACTAAGTTCGCCGGACTTGGTGTGCCGCATCCACACCCGGTCGCCGACCCGCATCTGTTGTGCGGCCTTGCCGGTCAGTGGCGTCTGTACTTCCCCGGCCGCCTCGCGCGGCAGGTAGTCGAGTCCCGCCGGCCACACCGGCAGCGGCAACCGGTCCCGGGCCGGCGGTCCTGACGCCACCCACCCACCGCCCAGGCACGTGACGATGCCCCGCGCCGGGACGCGAACAACCGACAAACCAAAGGACATGGCCGGCGCCGGCTTGAAGTAGGCATAGTTGTCGAACAGGTGGCCGCCGAAGAAACCGCTACCCGCAGCGATGTCCGTGATGGACGGGTCGGTGGCGGTGACCTCGATCGAACCGGTCCCCCCGGCGTTGACGAACTCGAGGTCCGCGATGGTGCGCAGGGCATCGACCACCCGTCCCCGCCGATCGATCAACTCGGCCATCGACCGCCGCTGCATCTCGGCGATCATCTTGTTACGCAAGCGCTTGCGCGGAATTGCATCGCCCACACCGGCCACCTGGGCCTCGTACGACATCACTCCGACCAACCTCACACCAGGCCGCGCAGCCACCTCATGCGCGAGCCGTTTGGCTTGCGCGGCCGTGCGAATCGGCGATCGCCGAACACCGATGTGGCCGAGCAGTCGGGAGGAGTAGGACGCGTCGACGTCGATGGCGACCCTGACGTCAGCAGCGCCCGGTGGCACTGCATGCGCGATGAGGTCGAGGTGGTCCACCGAATCGACCAGGAGGGTGACCCTCTCGGCCGCCACCGGGTCCGTCGACAGTTTCGCGATCGCATGCGAGTTGGCTGTCGGGTATCCCACCAGTACGTCGGTCACAGCTGCCGCAGTGGCGAGCCAGTGGGCTTCGGCGACGTCGTAGGCCAATACACCGGCGAAGCCATCGGCGGCCAAGATCTCACTGATCACCGAACGCACCCGCAACGATTTGGAGGCGATCCGAATCGGCACTCCGCCGGCTCGCGCACGCAGATCTGCCACGTTGTGCCGTAGCGCCGTCAGTTCGAGTACTGCCACCGGCCCGTCGGGCGTACCGTGGTCGCGCACCGCCTGATCGATGGCACGCCAATATGTTTCGGGTTCTGCCGCCCACGGCCACTCCGGTCGCATCACGGCTCCGTCCAGTCCGAGCTCGGTCATCGCACACTCCTGACCCGGAGCACCGACAGACCGCCGAGTAGCCCGAAGAACGCCGACGCGACGAACAGCCCGGTGAACCCGGACGTGAGGTGGACGATGAAGGCCCCGAGCAGCGGGCCCAGCGCTTGGGGCACGGCCATCGCGATGTTCATGATCCCCAGATCCTTTCCGTAGTGGTCGGCGTCGGGCAGCACTTGCGTGGCCAACGCTTGGTCGACGGCGAGGAAGCAGCCGAATCCCGCGCCCAACAATGCGGCCGCGACGATTGTCGTGGCGAGGCCGGGAACCAGCGCGATCACGAGTGCAGCAGCGCTTTGGAGCACCCCGGCAACGAGGACAAACGGCTTGCGCCTCCCGATCCGGTCACTCAGGGCGCCGGATCCGACCGCGACCGCGATGACGAACACCATGTAGACCGCGGTGAGAGCCAGCAGCGACTCCTCGGGCTCGGACACCTCGAGCCCGAACTGGAGGTAGAAGAACAACAGCGATGTCCCGAGCGCATTGCCGATGTTGACGAGCACCCGTCCCAGTAGCGTCCAGCCGAAGTCCGGTTGTTCGCGCGGCGAGATCCACAGCTCGGCGAACAGCGCGCTCACACTGAGGCGCCGTGTCACGACCGATTGCACGGGAGGATCAGGAACCCAAAGGGCAAAGGGCACAACAAATACGACGAGCAACAGCGCCAGCAAGGCATACCCGGCGACGTAGTGTGCACCCACCGCGGTGAGCACAGCGATACCGGCAATGGTGCCGATCGCCTGCGGCGCCGACACCCAGCTCGACACCACCCCGCGCTGCGGGACGGGCACCTGGTCGCTGATCAGTGCGGTCAGTGCCGCTGCGGCCATGCTGAAGCCGGTCAGCGCCAGGCACCAGAAGAGGGCCAGCCCCCAGTAGGTGTGCTGCGGACCCAGCATGACAAGCGCGGCCGCGAAGACCGCCGTGCCGGCGAGGATCCAGGGGCGCCTGCGGCCGAATCGTCCGGTGGTCCGGTCACTCAGGGCGCCGGCGAGCGGGAACGCCACCAGAGCGCACACCGCTGACATCCCGGAGATCGTTCCGAATGTGGTGACGCTGCGTTCCCAGTTGCTCTGCTGCAGTACGTCTCCCACGCCCAGCCAGTCATTGATCTGTTCGGGCAGCGCCAACTGGAACGGCGCAAGCTGCGCCATCCAGATACCCACCCAGGCCAGCGCGAACAGCGCCACCCACCGTCTCGATACCCTGGGCTGCGTCGTGATGGTCACGGCGACACCAGATGTGAACGCAACATGGTCACGGTGGCATCGATGATCCGCTCTGCGATCTCACGGTTGCCGGTGCTGAGGTACGCCAACGTCAGACCATCGGTGGCCGCGACCACCAGCGGTGCGAGATGGCTGGGCGCGGTGGCCCATTCGACATGCATCGCCTCGGCCGCCGCTTCCAGCGTCGTCTGCGCTATTTCGTAGTACCGGTCGTAGAGGCGCTGCGCGAAGTGCTCGAGTCCTTCTGTCCGCCTGGCATATTGCGCCAGTGTGATCATCGCCGATTCACGCCCGGGGTCGGCGATGATGCTCTCGAGATACGACATCAGCCCGGCTTTGAGGAGGTCGCCGATGTCGGCCGGCAGAACCCATTCGGATGCACCTTCGGTGCGACGCTCGGATTCGTCCGGCCCGGAATCGACAGGCCCAGAACCAATTGACTCAGGGCTCGGCGACGGAGGACTCAAGGGCGCGATGAAGGTGGCGAGTTCGTCAGAGGTTCCACGCGCCACCAGCTCGGCGAGTAGTTCGTCGCGCGATTCGAATGCGTAGTGGAAACTGGCGAGTGACATCGAGGCAGCAGCGCTGATCCGCCGGGTGGTAGCGGCTTCGACCCCGTGCTCGGCGATCACCCGGAAAGCTGCCTGGACCAGCAGATCTCTGCGGGTCTCCACGGACATCCTCGCCACGGACCACCCTTTCGCCACCGAGCGAGTGGGTCAGATGACCCACTCGTGGTGTCGAGAGTATGGCACCGGAAGTCACCACGCTGTACGAATGGCCAGGTCGACCAGAATCAGCATGGTCACAACCCACCGCTGCGGGGCCGGACTCGACCTCCGGTCAGGTGACGCTAGCCGACGATGCGGGCAACCACTGCTGGATCCACATCGGCGAGGTCGGCCGGGTCGAAGCGCGGGTTTCGATCCTTGTCCACCAGCACGGCCCGAACCCCTTCGGCGAAGTCGTGAGTGCGGGTGATCTGTTCGGCGGCGTTGAGCTCTCGTTCGAGGCACTGATCGAGCGTTGAGCGGCTACCGAGGTCGATCATGGCAGCCGTCACGGCGAGGCTGGTGGGTGACGCCTTGTCGAGCAGGGCAACCATCTCCGTGGCCCACTCGTCCACCACGGCACCGCGCAACCCGCCCACGATCGCCTCGATCGGGTCGTCGCTGAAGTACTCGGCGATCTTCGCCAGCGGCAACTCGGTCCCGGTGACGGGCTCCGCGCGTCCTGACAACGCCTGACCCAGCGGCACTCCCGAGCGGATGTCGTCCGCCAGGTCCCCGAACAGATCGCTGGGCACGTAGTGGGTGGCCAGGCCGAGCGCCACCGCGTCCGCGCCACGCACCCGCGCGCCGGTGAGACCGAGCCAGAGCCCGACGCCGGCAGGCAGTCGCGGCAAGAAGTAGGTGGATCCGATGTCCGGGATGAACCCGATTGCTGTCTCGGGCATTGCGATCATGGCCTTTTCACTGACCACGCGAACCTCACCGTGCACGCTGATGCCGAGTCCACCACCCATGGCTGCACCGTCGATCAGCGCGACATAGGGCTTGGGGTATTCGGCGATCAGCTGGTCCAGTTCGTATTCTGCGCTGAAATACCGTGTGACAGAAGCGTGGTCGCCGGCAACGGCGGCGTCCCGGATCGCACGGATGTCGCCACCTGCGCAGAATGCCCGGTCGCTGGCCGAGGTGACCAGCACGAGTTCGATGGCCGGATCGTCAGCCCACGCCGTGAGGACGGGAAACATGTCGTCCACCATCGTCTGGTCCAGGGCATTGAGCGCCTTGGGGCGATCGAGGATGATCTCGCCGACCCCACCTGAGACCTGTGTACGGATGAACGACATCGATTCCTCCTTCTCAGCCGACCTGGTCGGCGAGTTCCATCCATGACTCCTCGGCCGCTTCCCGCTCTGCGACAACGTCTTTGAGCTCGGCATTGAGCTTCATCAACTGGTCTGCGTCGGTCGCGGCCGCGGCCAGCAGTTCGTGTAGTTGCTTCTCGCGGTCGGCCAACCGCACCACCTGCTTCTCCAGGCGTTTCAATGACTTCTGCATGTCCCGCTCGCTGCCGGAGCCCTTTGCCGCACCAGCACCCGTCGCCGGGCTCGCGCCGGGGCGCGACGGGGCCGCCGAGGTCGGCGCCGGTCCGGCCGCGAGCTTCTTGAGGTATTGCTCGATGCCGCCCGGCAGATTGGTCAATCGGCCGTCTCCGAACAGTGCCCAGGTGCTCTCGCAGATCCGCTCGATCAAGAACCGGTCGTGACTGATGACCACGAGCGTGCCCGCCCAGTTGTCGAGCAGATCTTCCAGTTGCTGCAACGTGTCGATGTCGAGGTCGTTGGTGGGCTCGTCGAGCAGCAGCACATTGGGCTGCGCCATCAAGACTCGGGTCAACTGCAGTCGGCGGCGCTCCCCACCCGAGAGGTCACCGACCGGCGTGCGCTGCTTGGCCGGGGTGAAGCCCAACCGTTCGGCCAACTGGCCGGCCGATATCTCCTTGTCACCCAGCGTGATCCGGCCGGCCACATCTTCGACCGCCTCGATCACGCGCATGTTGACGGGCAGGTCGTCGAGTTCCTGGCGCAGCCAGCCGATCGAGACGGTCTGACCTTCGATCCTCTTGCCCGCGGCAGGCGGTGTCTCACCGGCCAGCGTGCGGAGCAGGGTTGTCTTACCCGAGCCGTTGATACCGACGAGTCCGATCCGCTCCCCCGGCGCCAGGCGCCAGGTGAGCTCGTCGAGCAGGACGCGTCCGTCCGGGGTCGTCAGCCGTGCATCTTCCAGCTCGATGACAACCTTGCCGAGTCGCCGTTTGGCAAAACTGGCCAGCGCCACCGAATCTCGCGGTGGCGGCACATCGGCGATCAGCTTTTCCGCCGCCTGGATCCGGTACTTCGGCTTCGACGTACGAGCCGGGGGGCCACGCCGCAGCCAGGCGAGTTCTTTCCGGGCCAGGTTTTGCCTGCGCTCCTCGGCAGCGTCGGACAACCGCGACCGTTCTGCGCGGGCGTACACCCAGTCGTTGTAACCACCTTCGTAACTCTCGACGTTGCCGTTCTGCACCTCCCATGTCTGGGTGGCGACGCGGTCGAGGAACCACCGGTCGTGGGTGACCACCACGAGTGCACTGCGCCGCGAGACCAGATGGTCTGCGAGCCAGGCAATGCCCTCGAGGTCGAGATGGTTGGTGGGCTCGTCGAGGATCAACAGGTCGAGGTCCTGGACCAGTGCGGCTGCCAGCGCGACCCGGCGCCGCTGTCCACCCGAGAGGTCGGTCACCAGAGTGTCCAGACCTAGTGCGCCGATGCCGATTCCGGCCAGCACCGAACGGATCCGGGCGTCGCCGGCCCACTCGTGTTCGGCCACATCGAGGGGTCCGAGCACAACCTGGCCGATGGTTTCCTCCGGCGGCAGATGTCCGCGCTGGGTGACCACCGCCATCCGCAGACCGGTGCCCCTGGCGACACGGCCTTCGTCGGGGGGTTCGATACCCGCCAGGATCTCCAGCATCGTGGTCTTGCCACCACCGTTGAGGCCGACGACCCCGATCCGGTCGCCTTCCTGCACACCGAGGCTCACCTTCTCGAGCAGCGGCTTCACCCCGAACGATTTGCTGATGTTCTCGACGCTGATGAGGTTCGCGCCGTTTGTCTTTCGTGCTGCGGTGGTCATGCGGCCCCTTCGATCAGGCGTGCGCCGGCCACCGGTCCGGACGCGGTCCGGACTGCGCGGCACACCCCGGCTCCCGACAACTCGGCGGCGGTGGTCACGGCGGACGTCTCATCGGCACACAGGAACGCGCAGGTCGGTCCGGAGCCGGACACGATCCCGGCCAGCGCCCCGGCGTCGACGCCTGCGCGCAGTGTCCTGCGTAGCGCCGGTCGCATGGACAGCGCGGCCGGTTGCATGTCGTTGTGCAGCAAGGCCGCCACGCGCGCGGGGTCCCCCGACGCCAGCGCCTGCAAGAGTTCGTCGGGCGATTCGGTGTAGGTGCCGGCGTCCTCTTCCGAGGAGTACGACTTTCGGAGTTGATCGAGTTCGCGGTACACGGCGGCGGTACTGAGTCCTTCCTTGGCCACGGCCAGCACCCAGTGGTACTCGCCGCGTGAGAGCACGGTGGTCAATTTCTCGCCACGCCCCGTGCCGAGCGCGGTACCGCCCCGCACCGCAAACGGGACGTCGCTGCCCAGTTCGGCCGCGAGGTCGCGCATCTTGTCGCGACCGATGTCCAGTCGCCACAAACGTGCCAGTGCCACCAGCGTCCCGGCGGCATCCGCGCTTCCCCCGGCCATCCCCCCGGCGACGGGAATCCCCTTGGTGATGCTGATGGCGACAGCGGGCTCGCGACCGGCGACCCGGGCCATCAGCTCCGCCGCGCGCCAGGCGAGATTGGTCGCATCGAGCGGTACCGCGCCGGCGCTGTCGCCGGTGACGGTGATCGACAGTGCGTCGGCCGGGACCACCGAGATGGTG
Source organism: Williamsia sp. DF01-3 (assembly GCF_023051145.1). Lineage (NCBI taxonomy): Bacteria > Bacillati > Actinomycetota > Actinomycetes > Mycobacteriales > Nocardiaceae > Williamsia > Williamsia sp. DF01-3. The sequence continues at coordinate 2,188,241 of NZ_JALKFS010000005.1, read as the reverse complement.
TCCGACAGCGAGAGCGCCTGGAAGACGGTGGTCAATTCGTGATAGCCGTCACGACGTGGCAAACCCACCCCCAGGTGCAGATTCACCTTGGCAGGCACCCGAACGGTGACGGGGCGTGGGACGACAGACAACACGGTGTTCAAGTCTATGCGGCCCACCTAATCGAGCTGCGCGGCGAGCGCGACGTAGTCCTCGATGGCCAGCCGCTCACCGCGCAGACCAGGGTCGATCCCGGCGGCGACCAGCATGCTCTCCGCCTGTGCGGCAGAACCGGCGAGTCCCGAGAGGGCGGCACGTAATGTCTTGCGCCGCTGGGCGAAAGCCGCATCGATCACCGAGAACACCCGCCGTCGATGCACTTCGTCGATCGGCCACGGCGCCTGGGCGTACCGGCGGATCCGCACGAGTCCGGATTCCACCTTGGGTTCGGGCCAGAACACGCTGCGCCCCACGGTTCCCGCCTGCCCGACCTCTCCGAAGAAGCGCGCCTTGACGCTGGGGACCCCGTAGACGCGGCCACCCGGCCCCGCGGCGAGCCGTTGGGCCACTTCGAGTTGCACCATCACCAGGGCCGAGGTGATGCTCGGGAACTCCGACATCAGGTGCAGCAGAACCGGCACCGCGACGTTGTACGGGAGGTTGGCGACCAGCGCGGTGGGCGCCTGCGGTAGATCGGCTGCCGTGACCCGCAGTGCGTCGGCGGTGACAACGGTGAGTTCACCTGCCTGATCGGGCGCGCGGTCGGCAACAGTGTCGGGCAGACGACCGGCGAGGCGAGGGTCGATCTCGACGGCGAGCACCGATCGTGCCGCGCCGAGCAACCCCAGGGTCAGCGAGCCGAGCCCCGGGCCGACCTCCAGGGCGACGTCATCGCCTCCGACTCCTGACGCCGCGACGATCCGCCGCACGGTGTTCGCGTCGTGAACGAAGTTCTGCCCCAGCGTCTTGGTGGGCCGGATGTCGAGAGCGGCTGCGAGTTCCCGGATTTCGACGGGGCCGAGCAGCGCGGGCGGGTTCGTCAGAGCGCTGCCCGATCAACGGGTGCCTGCGCGGTCAGCGCAAGCCGAGTTTCGAGGAACAAGAGGGCCACGCGCCCCATCCTTGCGCGGCCTGGGTCTTGGTGGCAATTGCGATCTGTTCTTCACGGGTCGCGAGGTCGGCACGTGGGGCGTATTCCTGCCCACCCCACCGGTCCCAGGTGTTCTGGTCGAACTGCACGCCACCGTAGAAGCCGTTGCCGGTGTTGATCGCCCAGTTACCGGTGGCCTCGCACTGCGCCAACGCGTCCCACACCGAGCCCGGCGGCACGTACGGCGCACCCGGTTTGGTGCCCACGGCAACTTCTGCGGCAACCGGTTCGACCTTGACCTCGGCATCGACCTGCTTCTTCGCGGTCTCTTTGCCGTTGACCGTCGTCACCTCGTAGGTGACCTCCTGCGAACCCGGGGTGCCCGGCTTCTTGACGACCTTCCGGTCCTTTACGAGGTTCGGGTCGTCGACCTTGTTCTCGGGCGGCGCGACCGGTTCGGTGACGGTGATCGTCTCGGTGCGGATACGCGTCACCGTGATGTTCATGTTGTTGGTCACCGGGGTGTCGGCCGCCGGGGTCACCTCATCGGTGGGGGCCAGCGGCTTACCCGTGTCGGCGAGGAGTTCGGCGACGGTCTTGGCCGCGATGTCCTTGGTGACCTTCTCGGATCCGTCGGTCAGGTGCACCTTCTTGGGCAGCACCACGTTCACCAGGCCACCGGAGACGGGGAGCTGGTCGGTGGTGGGACCTTCGATCTCGATCGAGTCCGAGACCAGGTTCACCTGCGCCAGTGCCTGCTCGACGGTGGTGGCGTTGGTCTTGATCTCTCGGGGGCTGCCGTCGACGTTCACGGTCAAGGTCTTGAGCCGGTGGAACGTGATGGTTTCACCGTCGCCGACACCTGCGCCGGGGGCGGCTGGACCAGATCTCCGCCAGCCGGGTCGTAGCCCTGTTCCTGGAGGATGCCCTCGACGGAGGTGCGCATCGTGGCCACCGTCTTGAGCTCCCCGTCGACGTCGATGGTGACGTTCTTGTACATCGCGGTGCCCATGATGCCGCCGGCGATGAGCACGATGAGCAGAAGGGCGACAGCGATGCGCGGGGTGCGGGAGGTCGACGAGTTGATACGAGAGAGCACAGACATGATCACGTTAAGATAACGGGATGGTGTGTTTTGTGCAAAGCGACAGGTAAAGGGCCTGTTCAGGCCGTTGTTCAGATGTCGAGACGATAGGCCCTCACGGCATTGGCCGTGATTGCCCCGGCGACCTCCGCGGCGTCCTGTCCTCGCACCTCCGCCAGCGCTCGCGCGGTGTACGGCAGCACGTACGACTGGTTCGGCTGCCCGCGGTACGGGTGCGGGGTCAGGAAGGGCGCGTCCGTCTCGATCAGCAGCAGGTGGTCCGGCACCAACTTGGCGGCCGCCTGCAACGTGGTGGAGTTCTTGAAACTGACCGTCCCGGCGAAACTCAGCAGATAGCCCCGCTCGATGCACTCAGCCGCGATCTGCTCATCTCCCGAGAAGCAGTGCATGATCACCGTGTCCGGCGACCCCTCGCGAGCAAGCACGTCCAGCAGATCCCGATCGGCCTCACGATTGTGGATCATCAACGGCTTGCCGACCCTCTTCGCCAGGTCGATGTGCCAGGCGAACGCCTCGTGTTGTTGCGGCACCGTGGCGCAGTCGTCCGATCGACCCGGCCAGTAGTAGTCCAAACCTGTCTCCCCGACCGCGACAACCCTCGGATCGGTGAGCATCTGCTCGAGCTCCGCCTTGGCAGCGTCGTCCAGCTCATGGGCGTGGGTGGGATGCAGGGCCACCGCGGCGTACGCGCGCTGGTCCCATTGTGCTGCGGCGACAGCCCAGCGGGCGTCGATCATGTCGTCGGCAACCGTGACCACCGCCCGCACGCCGACGGATTCGGCGTGGTCGAGGATGGCGGTCACCGAATCGGCGTCGCGGCCGCCGCAGGCAGCCAGGTGGGTGTGGGAATCGATCAACGGTGCGAGGGGCTCGGGATCCGGTGGCGGGGTCCGGCGACGCTGCTTCTTCAACTCCTTGTTGCTGACCCCGGAGTCGTTGCCGTCGGTGATGTTTCCATCAGGGGTGTTGACGTCAGGGGTGGTGCTCTGGTGGTCGGCCATCGCTACAGGTCCACCTCGCCGCTGATGACGGTGGCACTGTTGCCACCGACCCAGATGTCGGTGCCGTCATCGTCGATGTAGACCCGGCCCGCCCGGCCGAGCACGGTCCCCTGCGAAGCCACGTACGACGCCGGTACCTGCTGCTCTCCACGCAGCCACGTCGCGAGGCCGGCATTGAGGCTGCCCGTCACCGGATCCTCGGGTGCGGCGACCCCCGGGATGAACGCCCGGACCTCGAAATCCGGCCGATCGGCAGGCACGGGCATATCTGCCCGATACGAACCCATCACACCGACGTTGAGCGACCCGAGTGCATCAAAATCCGGGCGGACATCGAGTACTCGCTGCGCGGAGGTGAGCATCAGACCGATCCACCGTGGCCCGTTGTCCACCCAGTTCGAGGCGACCACATCGGACGGCGCGAGACCCAGGGCCGCGTGGATCGTGGCCAGATCCGGGTCGTCGACAGGCCCCGACCGGACCAGCGGAGGACTCGCGAACGCCAGGCGGTCACCCTCGGACCTGATCGTGACCAGCCCGGCGCCGCACTCCTGAACGATGTTGTCGCCCTTGGGAACCCCACCCGCACGCAACCAGGCGTGAGCTGAGCCGAGGGTGGGGTGGCCGGCGAACGGCAGCTCTTCGGCTGTGGTGAAGATGCGCAGCTTGTAGTCCGCCGCCGGGTCGTCAGGGGTCTGGAAGAACGTCGTCTCCGCCAGATTCGTCCAGTTCGCGAAGGCCGCCATCGACGCATCGGTCAAGCCGTCGGCGTCGAATACAACGGCGACGGCGTTCCCCGAGAGGGATCCGGACACGAAGACGTCGACTTGCTGGAAGGGGCGCAGGGGCATGTGTGAATTGTGCCCTGGTCGATTTACCGTTTTCCAATGGATATGGACATGGCCCGCGATGGCGAGACCCGGACGGACATCGAGACCCGGCCGGCCGACGACTCCGATGTGCAGCGCTTGGTCGCCGCTGCCGTTGCCGAGCTGAATGTCCGCTACCCCGGTGACGTGGAGCTCGAACCCCTCCCAACGACCGGCGACCACTTCGTGGCCGTCGTCGACGGAATAGCGGTCGGTGTTGTCGTCTTGATCGGTGTGCGCCCTGGACTCGACGAGGTCAAGCGGCTGTACGTCGAGCCCGGGCAGCGTGGGCGAGGCGTGGCGCGGTCACTGATGAATGCACTCGAGCATCGGGCGAACACACGTGGGACCGACGTGGTGCGGCTCGAGACCGGCACGCGCCAACCGGAGGCGATGGCGCTGTACGAGTCGTTGGGGTACTCCCTCATCGAGAACTACGGCCACTACGCGGGCAGCCCGTTGAGCCGCTGCTACGCGAAATCCCTGCGGTCCGGCGACGAGACTTCATCCTCCGCCCTCGGGGCCGGGTACTAAGGTCGTGACGATGAGTGAGATCGAGAACCGGGTAGGCACGGCGCAGGTCGGCGACATCACGATCGCTTACGAGGACATGGGTGATCCGAACGATCCGGCCGTACTGCTGATCATGGGTCTCAGCGCGCAGTTGACGTTCTGGCAGACCGCCTTTTGTGAGTCCATCGCCGCCAGGGGTTATCGGGTGATCCGCTTCGACAACCGGGACATCGGCCTCTCGACGCATCTCGACGGCGTACGCGTCGGCGGTTCGATGCTCACCAGGATGGCCCGCCACCAACTCGGTCTTCCCAGCGATGTCCCCTACACCCTCGTGGACATGGCCCAGGACGCCGTGGGCCTGCTCGACACCCTCGAGATCGAGAAGGCGCACGTGGTCGGCGGATCGATGGGCGGCATGATCGCCCAGGTCCTCGCGGGCCGACACCCCGAGCGGGTGCTCTCGCTGGCGATCTTCTTCTCCAGCACCAACGAGGCCTTCCTGCCACCTCCGGATCCGCGCAAATTGTGGGCGCTGCTGTCCGGACCCGGAAAAGGTGCCACCCGCGAGGCCTACATCGAGAACGCAGCCAAGGCGATCCGGGCCATCGGCAGCCCGAAGTACGAACTCAGCTGGGACGAGGCCCTTCGACGGTCGACCGCAGCGTACGACCGCGCGCACGACCCCGCCGGCGTGGTGCGTCAGACCTGCGCGGTGATGGGAACCGGGAGCCTGAAGAAGTACACCACCGCGATCACGGCACCGACCGTGGTGATCCACGGGAAGGCAGACGGGCTGATGCGCCCGTCAGGCGGCAAGGCCATCGCGCGGGCGATCAAGGGTTCCAAGCTCGTGTTGATCGACGGGATGGGCCATGATCTGCCCGAACCGCTCTGGCCTCAGTTCATCTCCGAGTTGGTGGCCAACTTCAGCCGGTCCACGAACTCCAACGCCGCACGGTGACGGCGATCACCGGACCGTCGAGCGAAACGGTCTGATACTGCGGGTATTTGGCGCGCAGCAGCCGTAATGCAATATCCACTTCGGGGCCGCTTTCGTGAACGCGGGCACACCCGTCGGCCCGCACCCACCACAGTCGGCTCCAGTCATCCTCGTAGTGATCCACCACCAGGCTGACCTCCGGGCATTCGGCGATGTTCGCCAGACGCCGCAAGGGTCTACCGGACTTCGGCTTGCCGTCGACCGCGGTGTAGATCACATCGCCGGCCACGGCGAACACCACCGGCACCACATGGGGCTGGTTGTCGGCGGACACCGTGCCCAGCCGGGCGACGGGCGAACTGACGAACAACTGTTTCGGGTCGGAGACGGCCACGATTCACCCTAGATCGCCGAGCGGGGACAGGGACGGGGACGGGGACGGCTAAGCGCACTGTGCTGTCAGCAGAGCCCGTCCAGACCTTGTAAGGTGATCCCTCAGGAGTGCCGGGAAGTCTGGTCGGCCACGTGCAACGCGTAAGACATCTGCGTGCCGTGTCATGTCATCACCGACAGATCTGAGGTATCCCGTTGTCTGACAACCAAGCTCCCGAGCCCACCGGACCGACACCGCCAGGTTCGGCCGGACCACCCTCGCGGGGACCCGCACTCCCCATGTTCGCTCGAGGATCGTGGTCGGAGGTATCACGGGTCTCGTCGATTCTCCGAAAAGAGACCGTCGGCGGGGCCTTGCTACTCGTGGCCACGGTGGTAGCGCTCGTGTGGGCGAACTCGCCGTGGTCCGATGCCTACACGTCGCTGGGTGAGACGACCGTGGGGTCGGACGCGCTGGGGCTGCATCTCGACCTGAGTCTGGCGACCTGGGCGGCCGACGGGCTGCTCGCCATCTTCTTCTTTGTCGTCGGCCTCGAACTCAAACGGGAGTTCGTCGCCGGCGATCTCCGCAATCCTGCGCGTGCCGCGCTCCCGATCGCCGCGGCCATCGGCGGCATGGTGGTGCCCGCAGCGATCTTCGTGGCCATCACCTTGTCGGCCGGCGACGGCGCCGTCGAAGGGTGGGCCATCCCCACGGCCACCGACATCGCCTTCGCTGTCGCGGTGCTGGCCGTCATCTCCACCCATCTGCCTTCCGCGCTACGCACATTCCTGTTGACCCTCGCCGTCGTCGACGACCTACTCGCGATCACCGTCATCGCGGTGTTCTACACCGAGGACGTCAACGTGGGAGCGCTCGCGCTCGCGGTGCTGCCGCTCGCCTTGTTCGCGGTCTGTGTTCAGCGACGCATCCGGTCCTGGTGGGTCCTCCTCCCACTCGCCGCGTTGACGTGGGCGTTTGTACACGAGTCGGGTATCCACGCAACCGTGGCCGGCGTGCTCCTCGGGTTCACCGTCCCGGTGATCCGCAGCAAGGCAGCCGGAGGTCCCGACGCAGGGCCCGGCCTCGCCGAACACTTCGAGCACCGGATCAGGCCCATCTCCGCCGGCTTCGCGGTCCCGGTGTTCGCGTTCTTCGCCGCGGGCGTTGCCATCGGCGGTCTGTCCGGGTTCACCGACGCCCTGCGAGATCCGATCGCACTGGGCATCATCGCCGGGCTTGTTCTGGGTAAGCCGCTGGGGATCTTCGGCACCACCCGACTGCTGTCAGCCTTCACCCGCGCGAGCCTGGACACGGCGATTCGCTGGATCGATGTCCTCGGCATCGCGATGCTGGCCGGTATCGGATTCACCGTGTCCCTGCTCATCGGCGACCTTGCCTACGGCATCGGCTCCGAACGCGACGAACACGTGAAGATCGGCGTGCTCACCGGCTCACTGCTGGCCGCGGTACTCGCGGCAGTCCTGCTGCGCATCCGCAACCGGCACTACCGGGCCGTCTGTGCCGAAGAAAGTGTCGATGACAACCACGACGGCATCCCGGACGTCTATCAGACGCCGCAGTCCCGCTGACCGAGTAGTGAGATGAGCCGGTCAGGCCCGGTGATGGCCTGTACACATCGGCGATAAGCTGTCACCCACCATGGCTTCTGCATCGAAACCGCCGTTTTACATCACCACGGCCATCGCTTACCCCAACGGGGCACCACACATCGGGCACGCGTACGAGTACATCGCCGCGGACGCCATCGCCCGGTTCAAACGACTCGACGGCTACGACGTGTTGTTCGTCACCGGCACCGACGAGCACGGACAGAAGATGCAGCAGACCGCCGAGAAGGAAGGCATCGAGACCCGGGCCCTCGCCGATCGGAACTCCGCAGCGTTCCGCACCTTGCAGGAGACCCTCGGTAGCAGCTTCGACCGGTTCATCCGGACCACCGACGCCGACCACCATGTCGCGTCGCAGGCCATCTGGGAACGAATGGTCGCGGCCGGCGACATCTACCTCGACAAATACTCGGGCTGGTACTCGATCCGGGATGAGGCCTTCTACTCCGAGTCCGACACCACCGTGAACGAAGACGGTACGAGGGTCTCGACCGAAACCCAGACGCCGGTGGAGTGGACCGAAGAAGAGGCGTACTTCTTCCGACTGTCCGCCTATCAGGACAAACTGCTGGACCTCTACGAGCAGCACCCGGAGTTCATCGGCCCGGGCACGCGCCGCAACGAGGTGTCGAGCTTTGTCCGCGGCGGTCTGCGCGATCTGTCGGTGTCGCGCACCACCTTCGACTGGGGCGTGCAGGTCCCCGGTCACGACGACCACGTCATGTACGTCTGGGTCGACGCGCTGACCAACTACATCACCGCTGCGGGCTATCCCGACACCGACTCGGAGCGATGGAAAAAGTTCTGGCCCGCCGATCTGCACATCATCGGCAAGGACATCATCCGCTTCCACTGTGTGTACTGGCCTGCTTTTCTGATGAGCGCCGGCATCGAACTGCCCAAACGTGTGTACGCGCACGGATTCCTGCTCAACAGCGGCGAGAAGATGAGCAAATCGATCGGCAATGTCGTCGATCCGTACGTCCTGGTGAACGAGTTCGGTCTCGACCCCATCCGCTTCTTCTGTCTGCGGGAGGTGCCGTTCGGACAGGACGGGTCCTACAGTCACGAGGCCATCGTCGCGCGGGTCAATGCGGACCTCGCCAACGAACTGGGCAATCTCGCGCAGCGAACACTGTCCATGGTCGGCAAGTACTTCGACGGTGTCCTGCCGGCACCCGCCGCCCTCACCGACGCCGACACCACGTTGCTGGACAAGGCCGACGGCCTGCTGGCTCGCGTGCGCACGGAAATGGATCAGCAAGCCATCCACACCGCGCTCGAGGTGATCTGGGAGGTCCTCGGCGACACCAACAAGTACATCTCCGTCGAACAGCCGTGGAAGCTCGCGAAGACCGATCTCGAACGCACCGGCACCGTGCTGTACGTCTGCGCGGAGGTCGTTCGGATCACCACACTGCTGGCGCAGCCGGCCATGCCGGACTCAACGAGCACGCTTCTCGATCTCCTTGCCGTCAAGCAGGATTCGCGCACTTTCGAGTCCATCGGAGAGCGGTTGACCGCCGGAACGGCGCTTCCGAAGCCGACGCCCGTCTTCCCCCGGTACGAACTCCCCAAGAGCTGACGAGATCAGGGCGCGGACGGGTGTTGCGAAGCGTTGAACTCGGTCCGGGTTCGGCGTCTGATGTGGTGCGTGCCCTGGACTTTCACACCCGGCGGCTCGGGATACCCGGTCCGGCGGCGCTGATCGGCGATTGGCTCGACTCCGATGCCGTCATTGCTCCGTCCATCGACCTTCGGGCCGGCGTCCCGATACCCGATGACCCGCAGGGGTTCTGGTTCGGCTACCAGGGTTTCCCGGATCGCGTGAGCGAGAACCCGTTGCCTCCCGCTGCCGGCGGTGAGACCGACAATGTGCTCGAACTCGACCGGACGGGCAGCTGGTGGTGGACGTCGCTGAACGGTCAGGAGTGTCCGGACTGGGTACGCGCCAGTCTCAGCGAGCATCACAGCCGGACATGGTCGGTCACCTGGCAGCCGCCCGCACAGCGACCACACGTGGAGGCCATTGCGCAGTGCCTCGAGGCCATCCGTTCCGGGGAGGTCTATCAAGCCTGTATCTGCACCCGTTTCAACGGACGGTTCGCAGGTTCGGCGGCCAACTACTTCGCCGACGGCGTGCACTTCACCCGTCCCCGCAAAGCAGCTCTGCTGCATGGTGATTGGGGATCAGTCGTCTCGTTCTCACCCGAGACCTTTGTTCATCGACGAGGATCGGTGGTGACCTCGAGTCCCATCAAGGGCACCCTGCCCATCGACCTCGACCCACAGCTGCTGCTCGACTCGGCCAAGGATGTCGCCGAGAACATCATGATCGTCGATCTCGTGCGCAACGACCTGGGGAGAGTGGCGCTCACCGGCACCGTCGCGGTGACCGAGTTGCTCGACGTGCATCCCGCGCCGGGCGTGTGGCATCTGGTGTCCACGGTGCAGGCAACGGTGCCGCCATCGGTGTCGAACTCGGCGCTGATCGACGCCACGTTTCCACCCGCCTCGGTGACGGGTACGCCGAAAGCCCGTGCTCGCGAATTGCTTTCGGAGTGGGAGCAGAACTCCCGCGGGTTGTACTGCGGGGCCGTCGGAGTGGTCTCCCCCACTTCCGGACTCGACCTGAACGTGGCGATCCGCACCGTGGAGATCGCCCCGGATGGCGCGGCGTTCCTGGGCGTCGGCGGGGGAATCACCATCGACTCCGACCCGGACGGCGAATGGCAGGAGTGCCTGGACAAAGCCGCCGCCATCCTCGGTATCCAGCCCGCCTGACGCACTTTCAGGTGCACGGCGCACCGGTTCGTTCCGGTGCGCGAGACCGCGAATCGTGCGCGAGGGCCTAGATCAGCTCTCGCGGCTCGCAAGCACCGCCTCGTACAGTTCGCGGCGCGAGGCACCTGTCTTCGCCGCGAACTGGGCACAGGCATCTTTGAGGCGCACTCCACCGGCGACAACTTCTTCGACGCGCGCCACAAGCGCATCGATGTCCGGTTCGCCCGCTACCGCGCCGTCGAGAATCACGGTGATCTCGCCGCGGATACCCTGGGCCGCCCACTCCGCGAGCTCGCCGAGCGACCCACGGCGCACCTCTTCGTACGTCTTGGTGAGCTCGCGGCACACCGCGGCGCGACGGTCGGGCCCCAGCACAGCCACCGCGTCGAGCAGACAGTCCGCGAGCCGGTGTGGTGCCTCGAAGAAGACAACGGTGCGCGCCTCGTCGATGTACTCGGTGAACCACGATCGACGTTGCCCTGACTTGCGGGGAGCGAAGCCGTCGAAGCAGAAGCGCTCCACCGGTAGACCCGACACGGCCAGCGCGGTGGTCACCGCGGACGGTCCTGGCAGGCACGTGACCGGCAGATCCGCCTCGATGCACGCGACCACCAGCCGATAACCCGGGTCGGAGACCGACGGCATGCCGGCATCGGTGATCACCAGAACGGTGGCGCCCGACCGCACCTCGTCCACCAGGGCCGGGGTTCGCTTCACCTCGACCTGGTCGTAATAGCTCACCACCCGGCCGCCGATGGTCACGCCCAATCCCGCAGCCAGCGCCTTCGCGCGGCGGGTGTCCTCCGCGGCCACCACGTCGGCAGTGGCCAGCGCCTCTCGGAGGCGGGGGGACGCGTCATCGATGCGTCCCATCGGGGTCGCGGCGAGTACGAGTTGGCCTTGTGGCTGCGGAGAGTTCATCACCGCACAGCCTACGATTGGCAAGGTGACGTTCGCCCCGCCGCTCGAGAACTCCGTTCCGGAGGCCTCGGACAACGCTCTACGGTCCCTGCCCGGGTGGCAATCCTCGGACGAACTACCCGGCGTCCACGCCGAAGACCTCGGCACCAGCCCTGGCGCGGCGCGCAAGGTCCCCGCGCCTGTCTTCGGCCCCACCGATCGCCGGCGTGGCTGGATCGTCGCTCTGATCATCACCGCGATCGGCGCGATCACCCGTTTCGCGAACCTGGGCAGCCCCACCGACAAGGGCACGCCCGTCTTCGACGAGAAGCACTACGTGCCGCAGGCCTGGCAGGTGCTCACCGGCGACAACTGGCTCGAGGACAACCCCGCCTACGGTCTGGTTGTCCACCCACCCGTCGGCAAGTGGATGATCGCCATCGGCGAGTGGCTGTTCGGCTACGACGCCTGGGGCTGGCGGTTCATGTCCGCGGTGTGCGGCACGCTGATGATCCTCATCGTCGTGCGACTGGTCCGTCGACTGACCCGCTCGACGCTTGTCGGCGCGATCGCCGGGGTGCTGATGATCGTCGACGGGGTCACCTTCGTGGCCTCACGGACGGGCTTGCTCGACATCTTCCAGATCTTCTTCATCCTGGCCGCGCTCGCCGCGATCGTCTGCGACCGCGACCAGATGCGGGCCCGGATGCACAAGGTCTACTCCGAGGGCCGGATCCACGACTCGCCGTACGGACCGCGGCTGGGCTTCCGGTGGTGGCGTTTTGCTGCTGCCATCGCCTTGGGCCTCGCCTGCGGCACCAAGTGGTCGGGCATCTACTTCGTCATCTTCTTCATCGTGTTGTCGCTCGGTTTCGACGTGGCGGCGCGCAAGGCCTATCTGGTGCAGCGTCCGTGGCGGGGCGTACTGCTCCGCGATGTGATCCCCACCGGTTTCTCCCTCGGCGTCACCCCCGTGCTGATCTACCTGGCGACGTTCGCTCCGTGGTTCAGTTCCGAGACAGCGGTGTACCGGTACGAGGTGGGCAGGCACATCGGCACCGGTGGGCCCTTCGCGTGGGTTCCCGACGCCTGGCGTTCACTCTGGTACTACGAGTCGGGCGTGCTGTCGTTTCACTCCAACCTCACCAACTCGGCGGGCAACCACCACCCGTGGGAATCGAAGCCGTGGACGTGGCCCATGGGCCTGCGTCCGATGCTGTACTACATCGAGTACGGCCCGGAGAAGTGCGGCGAGTCCGAGTGCGTCAAGGCCATGATGTTCATCGGCACCCCGATCATGTGGTGGCTGGCGTTACCGATGCTCGCGTGGGCACTGTGGCGCATGTTCATCCGGCGCGACTGGCGCTACGCCGTCGTACTGGTGGGATACGGCGCGGCCTACCTGCCCTGGTTCACCAATCTCGACCGCCAGATGTACTTCTTCTACGCCACCGCGATGGCGCCGTTCCTCATCATGGGACTGGCGCTTTGCGTCGGAGATGTGCTCGCCGCAAGTCGCCGCGCCACGAAGTACGCGTACGAGAAGCGGCTGGTCGGTGCAGTCGCGGTCAGCATCTATCTGGGGCTCGCGGTGGCGAACTTCATGTGGATGTGGCCGATCCTCACCGGCGAACCCATTTCCCGCGAGATGTGGAACATGCAGATGTGGTTGCCCAGCTGGACATGATCGTCCGGACGCAAACGGACCCCCTCGAGAGGGGGCCCGTTCACATCTGAATCGAGATGATCACTTCAGTTGATCGGGAGACTTCCGCAACTGGTCAGGTGTGATCGCCGGGAACTGATCCGAAGGCAGCACGTCGTTGGCCTCGTCGTCGCCGGCCAGGATGTTCGCGTGCGTCCGCAGCGTGTGGTCGACCTGGGTGTCGTAATTGCGCTGGGCAACGATGAGCGGATCGCGGCGCAGGTCCATGTAGAGAGACACGCACATGAAGATCATCACGATGACAAACGGCAGCGCGGCGATGATGGCCATCGTCTTGATGCCGTTGAGCGCGTCGTCACCACTGGCCCACAACAGCAGTGCGGCAACAGCTCCGGTCAATACGCCCCAGAAGATGGTGACGCCCTTGCTCGGTTCGTGCGCTCCCCGTTCGGACAGAGTGCCCATCACCAACGAGGCCGCGTCCGCACCGGACACGAAGAAGATCGCGACGAGCACCATCACGAGCACCGATGCGATGCCGGTCAGTGGCAGGTTGCCGAGCATGTCGAAGAGCTGACTCTCCGCCGAACTGGCGTCGGCCAGTCCCTTGCCGTCCTGTTGTTGTCGTATCGCCGTCCCACCGAAGATGGCGAACCACAGCAGCGAGACGATCGTCGGGACCAGCAGCACGCCGATCACGAATTGGCGGATGGTGCGGCCACGGCTGATCTTGGCCAGGAACATACCGACGAAAGGCGTCCAGGACACCCACCACGCCCAGTAGAAGATGGTCCAGCCGGCAAGCCAGGTCTCGCCCTCGCTGTCGACGGTGGCGCCTGATCGAGCCGAGAACGAGGTGATGTCGTTGAGGTAGGTGCCGATGCTGGTGGGCAGCACGTTCAGGATGAAGACCGTGGGCCCGACGACGAAGATGAACAGCGCCAACACGATTGCCAAGACCATATTGGTGTTGGACAGCCACTGGATGCCCTTGGCTACGCCCGACACCGCGGATGCGACGAATGCTGCGGTCAGCACCGCGATGATGGCCACCAGCAACAACTTCGACGGGTCGTTGATCCAGCCGACCTCCACGAATCCCGAACCGATCTGCGCGGCACCGAGTCCCAGGGAGGCGACCGTACCGAACAGGGTCGCGAAGATCGCGAGGATGTCGATGACCTTGCCGCCCCAGCCGTTGGCACGGTGGCCGAGGATGGGAGCGAAGACGGCACTGACCAGTTGTCCTCGGCCACACCGGTAGGTGCTGTAGGCGATGGCCAGGCCGACCACCGCGTACATCGCCCATGGGTGGAAACCCCAGTGGAACATGGTGGTTGCCATGGCGACGCCCACGTCGTTCTGCGAGGTTCCGGGCGGTGCGGTCACAAAGTGCGTGAGGGGCTCGTTCGCGCCGTAGAACATCAGGCCGATACCCATGCCGGCGCTGAACATCATCGCAATCCAGCTGACGGTGTTGTACTCGGGCTTCTCCCCGTCACGGCCCAGTGGGATCTTGCCGTATTTGCTGACCGCCATGAAGATGGCGAACAGTACGAAAAAGGTGGCCGACAGGATGAACACCCAACCGAGGTTGTCGGTGATCCAGGCCAGGAGGTCCTGCGTCCTGGTGTTCAGGCTCTCTTTGTCGAGCAGACCCCAGATGACAAACGCGATCACTGCAGCAGCGGTGACCCCGAAGACAACTAGGTCAATCCGCGGTTTGGGACCCCGAACATCCGGAGTCGGAACCGCATCGGTGGTTTCAGTGGTCAATGCCATGAACCTAACTAGAACAGGATTCACCGCAATTGTTCAACTTTCACAACCGATTTGCTACCCGCTCGTAACCACGAGTTTCCCCTGCGCACGGCCCTGAAACGGCCCCTAGCTGCGCAATGCCTGCTTGAGCAGCGCCTCGATCTGTGTGTCGTCGACACGCAATTGTCTCAGGGCGGCAACATGCTCCACGGTCAACTGCGCGGCCCGCTGCACCGAGGAGTCGGCGTGCGCCTTCACGAACGACCCCTGTCGCCCTCTGGTCTCGATGACGTCCTCGGCCTCGAGTTCGCGGTATGACCGGGCGACGGTGTTGGGGGCCAGATCGAGCTCTTCGGCCAATGCACGGACGGTGGGAATCCGGCTGCCGGCGAGCAGCCTGCCCGAATTGACCAGTTCGATGATGCCCCGGCGCACCTGCTCGTACGGTGCGACGTCGGATTCCGGATCGATGGACAGTTCGATCATCCCGGCACCGCGCCCGTGCGTGTCATAGCGGATCCCTCGACACCGGGCACGACATGCACCTCGGACCGCCGCGGCCAGAGCCGAGTTCACTGCCCGCGATGGTGAGTACCTCCACGCCCGAATCCTCGAGTCTGCGATTGGTCTCCACGTTCCGGTCGTACGCCACGACTACACCCGGGGCGAGGGCCAGGGTGTTGTTACCGTCGTCCCACTGCTCACGCTCGGCGGTCACCGCATCCAGACCGGTGTCGATCACCCTCAACTTCTCGATTCCCATGGCGTCGGCCGCCGCCTCGACGAACGGGTCGGGACCCGTCACCGAGACCGAGCCGTCTGTCATCGCGATCGTGAACGCCGACAGGGAGTCCTGGATCACCGGGTACATCACCACCGCGTCGGTGTCGACCATGGTGCAGACCGTGTCCAGATGCATCGACGCGCGGCGCTGCTCGATCGGGACGGCGAGCACCGTGTGCGCCAGACCATCCTCGAACAGGCTGCGCGCCAACGCTTCCGCACCTGCTGGAGTGGTGCGCTCACCGACACCGACGGCGACCACCCCGGGAGCGAGCAGCAGTACGTCACCACCTTCGACCGGCGCGGTGTGCGATTCGTAGGCACGCCGGACGCCGAGGAACCGTGGATGGTGGGCGTAGATCAGGTCGGTCAGCGACGTCTCGCGGACACGGGCCGGCAGAGCGAGGGAGGTGATGGCGAAACGGTCACCGATCCAGAACGAGCTGTCGCGGGTGAACAGCAGATTGGGCAGTGGGTCGATGGCGAACTCGGTCCCGTGGTGCATTCGCCAGACCAGAGATGACCGGGCCGAGGCCGCCGACTCGGGCATCTCGTCGAAGGTCATACCTGCCATCAGGACGCCCGCCAGGTCGGTCGGCGACAGCTGGCGCAACTCGGTGGCGAGGTCATGGGCCAGATGGTGACCGAGGCGGCGGGGGCTGACCGCAGCGGCGATCCCCTGCATCCTGGCGGCACCGCTGTTGGCGATCGTCTCGGTGAGCAGGTCACCGAGCAGCAGTACCTCGACGCCACGCCCACGCAACACCTCGGCGAAGGCGTCGTGCTCTTCCTGCGCGCGGTCCACCCACGGCAAGCCGTCGAACAAGAGTTGGTCACTGTTCCGCGGGGTCAGTCGCCGCAATTCGTCCCCAGGGCGATGCAGCATGACGGCGCGGAGTCGGCCCACCTCGGAATTGGCACCCAATGCTGGTCGTTCACCCGACTCGGGGTGCTCGGGACCGGACTCCTCAGACATGCCGTCAACGTTAGTTCGGTCGCGGCTCTTTCGCCGGTATCTGTATACCGGTGCGCGCTGGCGCGGTCTCCCGTGCAAAGCCCCAGACGATCAACGCGGCGAAGGCGATCGCCCCTGTCATGGCGAACGCCGGCCCGAAACCCCAGGTTTGGGCGATGGCCCCGGCGATGACAGGCCCACTGATGGACCCCAGATCGGTGGTCATCTGGAAGGTCGCCAGCGCAGGCCCGCCCTGACCCCTCCCGGCCAGCACGTCCGCGAGCGCGGCCTGGTGGGTGGGCGCGAAGAGACCGGAGCCGATGCCCGCCACAAAAGTGAGCCCGCCCACGATCCAGATGTTCCCGCTGTAGCCGAGCACCACGGTGGCCCCGCCCATCAGAGCCAGGCCCGGCAACATGATCGGCCGGCGACCCCATGAATCCGACAGCCTCCCGGCCACCATGATCGCGAGTACGTTGCCCGCCGAGTAGATGGCCAGCACCACACCGGACATCGCCGCGGATTCACCCAGCTCGTCGACGATGAGCAGGGGCACCAACGCCACCCGCACGCCCATCGACGCCCACCCCTGCGTGAAACTGGACGCGAGGATCGCCCGGTAGGCCGAGTCGCGCAACGCTTCTCGCAACGGCATCGCCGCCTGGGCCGCCGCACCCGGCTGCGGTCGGCCGCCGACGCCGCGCAACTGGGTGGCCACCACCGCAGAGGCGACGAGCAGCGCGATGGCGTAGACGACAAACGGCATCCGCAGCCCGAAGCCGATCAGCGCGCTCCCCACGAGAGGGCCGGTGATGTTGCCGACGAGGAATCCGGCACTGAAGTAGCCGGACACACGTCCGCGGATGTCGGGTGGCGCCAGCCGGATCATCAGTGCGGTCGCCGACACCGAGAACATGGTCGAGCCGATACCGCCGAGACCACGGAAGACGAGTAGTTGCCAGTAGGTCTGCGCGAATGCACACGCGAGGGTGGACGCTGCGACGATCAGCAGGCCCGCCAGGTAGATCCGTCGCTCCCCCAGCACCCGCACCAACCGGCCGCTCACCGGGGCGAAGGCCAGACGCATGAAGGCGAACGCCGAGATGATGATCGACGCAGCGGTGATGCCCACGTTGAAGCTGCGGGCGAATGTCGGCAGCGCCGGGGCGATGAGTCCGAAACCCAGAGCGATGACGAAGTTCGAGCTGAGCAGTACCCAGATCTCGCGGGGTATCTGCTTCACACCGCCCAAGTTACCGCCGACGCCTGACCGGACCCCAACCGCGCCCCGGTGAGCAAGCCGGGTCGCGTTCTGCGCCGGGAGCCGGCCGGAAGGTCTACGATCTGATCACACGCGTAACCACATGCCACAGCCCTGGAGCCGAACCACGATGCACAAGAACCCAACCCGCACGGCCGATCTCATGACCACACTCGGCTCCACCATGGGTGTGGCGAACGTCATCATGCAGCTGTCGTTGCCAGGCGTGGGCTATGGAGTGCTCGAGAGCCGGGTGGACAGCGGCAGCACCTTCAAGCACCCGTTCAAACGAGCGCGCACGACCGGGCAGTACCTCGCGGTGGCCATTCAGGGCACCGACGACGATGCCGAGTACGTCCGCACGGCGATACAGGCGATCCATTCTCAGGTCACCTCGACACCGCAGAGCCCGGTCAGCTATAGCGCGAACAACCCCAATCTGCAGCTGTGGGTGGCCGCCTGCCTCTTCCGCTACTTCGTCGACCAGTACGAGTTCATGTACGGCAGGCTCAGCGACGCATCCGCCGACGCGATCTACGCCGATGCCGCCCGGCTCGGCACCACGCTCAACGTGCGTCCCGACATGTGGCCCGCCGACCGAGGTGCGTTCGAGGCCTACTGGGCCGAGCAGATGCAGAAGATCTCGATCGACCCGCCGGTGCGGGACATGCTTGCATCGCTGGCCGACCTCAGCTTTCTGCCGGAGCCCCTCGGACGGGCCGGAGTGGTGATGCAGCGGGCCCTCGGTCCACGCACCTTGTTCATGACCAAAGGCGCCCTGCCGCCCGAGTTCCGCGATGCCATGGGCTTCACCTGGACAGCGGACGACGACCGCCGCTACCGCAAGGCCATCGCCATCCACCGCCGCTTCGACCGGGTCAATCCCGGCATGCTCAAGGGCTACAACCATTTGATGCTGGCGGGCCTGCGCGTGCGCCGGAAACTGGGTATCCGTGTCTTCTGACCGGTTGTCCCGAACGGAGCCGCGAGTCGGTGGTCGGGGGCTAACCTCGGCACACATGTTGCCCCTCACCACGCACGGCGTGTGCAATCTCTGCGAAGCCATCTGTGGACTGCAGGTCACCGTGGAAGACAACCGCGTCACCGACATCCGCGGCGACCGCGACGATCCACTGTCGCGCGGGCACATCTGCCCCAAGGCGACAGCGCTGGCCGATCTGCACGCCGATCCCGACAGGCTCCGCACCCCGGTTCGCAAGACCGCCGACGGCGGGTGGGAGCCGATCAGCTGGAAAGACGCGACAACGCTGGTGGCCGAACGCATCTCGGCAACACAACGTGACCACGGCCGCGACGCGGTCGGCCTCTATCTCGGCAATCCGAGTGTGCACAGCCTCGGATTCGCAACCCACGGCCTGTCGTTCCTCGGCGCCTTGGGTTCGAAGAACATGTTCTCCGCGACATCGGCCGACCAGCTTCCCATCCAGCTGGTGGCGCACCTGATGTACGGGCATCAGCTCCAGATCCCGATTCCCGACCTCGACAACACCGATCATTTCTTGGTCTTCGGCGCAAACCCGGTGGTGTCCAACGGCTCGATGATGACCGCACCCGACTTCCGGAACCGTATGCGCGACCTACGCCGTCGCGGCGGCCGACTGGTGGTGATCGACCCTCGCCGCACCGAGACCGCCGCCATCGCCGACGAGCACCACTTCGTCCGGCCCGGCACCGATGCGGCGCTGCTGCTGGCGATCCTGCATGTGCTGGTGCATGAGCGGGGCGTGGACAACGCACGCATCGAGCATCTCCCGTTGTCGGGCATGGACGGCGTGCGCGATGCGTGCGCCACCACCACACCGGAGTGGGCCGGACCGATCACCGGGATCGATCCTGGCGAGATCCGTCGCATCGCCGGTGATTTTGCCGAGGCAGATCGCGCCGTGGCGTACGGCCGGATGGGTGTGTCAACCCAGCAGTTCGGCACCGTGTGCCAGTGGGCGATCCAGGTGATCAACGCTGTCACCGGCAACCTCGACCGCGTGGGCGGGTCTCTCCTGACCGATCCCGAGATCGACCTCGTGGCCCGGAAGCTGAGCGGTCGTGGGCATTTCGACAAGTGGCGCAGCCGCGTCCGAGACCTGCCCGAGTTCGGCGGCGAACTGCCGGTGGCCACCCTCGCCGACGAGATACTCACCCCTGGCGCCGGGCAGATCAAGACGCTCATCACCCTCGCCGGCAATCCGGTGTCGTCCACCCCCGGCGGAAGCCGCCTCGACCACGCCCTCGAGAACCTCGACTTCATGGTTTCGCTGGACTTCTACATCAACGAGACCACGCGCCATGCCGACATCATCCTGCCGCCGACGATGATCCTCGAACGAGACCATTACGACCTGGTGTTCCATCAGCTCGCGGTCCGCAACACCGCCCGATTCTCGCCTGCGGTGGTCAGGAAAAGCGCTGGCGCCAAGCATGATTGGGAGATCTTCCGTGACCTGACCCTGGCGCTCGGGCGGGCACGCACCACCAAGCGAAGCCTGCGTGAGCGGCTTCGTGCCGTCCCCACCTCGGCCGCATCGTCGGCTCGCATCCATGCGACCCCGAAGATGCTGATCGCGTTGCTGCTGCGAACCGGGCCCGGCGATCTCACGATGCGCGACCTCCTGAAGTCGCCGTCGGGTCGTGACCTCGGACCGTTGCGTCCCGGCCTCCGACGCAAACTGGTGGCGAAGTCCAAAACGGTGAACGTCGCTCCTTCGCTGATCGTGGACGATCTCGAGCGGGTCCACAGCGACCTCGTGGGAACACACGACGGCGAGCTGCTGCTGATCGGACGGCGACATCTCCGATCGAACAACTCCTGGATGCACAATTCCGAGAGACTGTCCAAAGGCCAAGAGCGTCATCATCTTCTGATGCACCCCAAAGACCTGGCGCACAGCGGACTGTGTGCCGGCGACAAGGCTGTGCTGCGCTCACGCGCCGGCAGCACCACGGTCACGGTCGCCGAGACCGAGGACATCATGCCGGGTGTGGTCAGCCTGCCCCACGGCTTCGGTCAGAACCGCAGCGGCGTCCAACTGGCGGTGGCCGGTCTCATCGACGCACCGAGCGCCAACGACGTGACCGACCCGCAGTTGCTGGATGCGGTCTCGGGCAACGCCGTACTCAATGGCGTGCCCGTGACCGTCTCCGCCGTCTGAGGAGGCCCGGGCGTCAGCCCATGTGGACCGCGCCCTGGGCAGGCAGGTCGTGCTTCTTGACCCGGGCCAGGATCAGCACCACCGGTGTCACCAGGACCAGCAGACCCGCTGCCCACGCGAACGCGGACGTGTAACCCGACACCTCGGCGGCGAGGAACGCTGTCGCATCGGATGTGGCCGGGTTCGACGGCAATGCATCTGTTTTGGCCGAGGTGTACACCGTGGTCAGAAGGGCGGTACCCAGTGCCGCGCCGACCTGCAGGCCCGCGCTCGAGAGTGCACTGGCGGCGCCGGCGTCGTGATCACGTACACCGATCAGGGCCACGTTCTGCACCGGCACCATCAGCAGTCCCATACCGAATCCGAAGACGGCCAGGGCCGGGAAGACACCGGTCCAGTACGAACTGTCCACGTCCACCTGGGCGAGCAACAGCAGACCCGCGGCGGCGACCACCGGGCCGATGGCCATCGGGACCTTGGGGCCCACCGCCACAGCCAGTTTCGCGGCAATGCCCGACGCGAGCACGATGAACGCCGTGATCGGCAGACATGCGACACCGGCGATCATCGGACTGAAACCCAGAACCGCTTGCAGGTAGATGGCCAGATACAGCGTGCTCCCGACCAGCGCGACGCCGGCGAGTGCGATACCGATGAGTGCCGAACCACGGTTGCGGTGCCACGGAACCGACAAGGGCAGCAGCGGATTGGCCGACCGGTGTTCCACCACCGCGAACAACGCGAGCACAACGAGTCCGCCGACGATGAACCCGATGGCGTCGGGTTCCAGCCAACCGTGCTCGGCGCGGGTGAAACCGTAGACGAGGGAACCCAGTCCCACGGCGACCAGGACCGCCCCGGGCAGGTCATAACTGGTGTCGCCGTGCGCCTTGGTCTCCTTGACCACCGGAACGGCCGCGGCAATGGCGACCACCGCGATCGGGATGTTCACCAGCAGGCACCAGCGCCAGTCGACATACTGGGTCAGAGCGCCACCCAGGAGCAGTCCGATGGCCGCGCCACCTCCGGAGATCGCACCGTAGACAGCAAATGCCTTGGCGCGCTCTTCATCTCGGGTGAACGTGGTGGTGAGGATCGCAAGCGCGGCGGGTGCGACCAGCGCCGCGAACACACCTTGACCGGCGCGGGCGATGAACAGTTCGATGCCGTTCTGTGCGATGCCACCGACGCCGGACATCACCGCGAAACCGACCATGCCCACGACAAACGAGCGCTTGCGCCCCCAGTAGTCGGCGATACGACCACCGAGTAGGAGCAACGCTCCGAAGGCCAGCGCATACGAGGTGACCACCCACGCGCGGTCGCCGTCGGTGATGCCCAGATCGGCCTGGGCGTCCGGCAATGCGATCGAGACGATCGTGCTGTCGAGGACCACCATGAGCTGGGCCAGGGCCACGATCGCCAGCACCGGCCAGCGGCGTGCGTGGTTGGGATTGGCGGATCCGGGGTCGATCGCGGCGGAGCCGGTTTCGGGCACGTCTGTACCCACAGGGGATGTGGTCATGAGAAGCGACGGTAATCGTGTTTCTCCCCAAAATCAAACGAACTAGTTCGACTGACTATGCTTGATCGATGGCCCCCACCGATGTGACGGCGACAAAGCAGCGAATTCTCGACGCAGCGCGAGACGAGTTCGCGGTCCACGGACTGGCCGGCGCCAGAATCGATCGCATCGCCTCGAATGCCAGCGCCAGCAAGGAGCGTCTCTACGCGTACTTCGGCGACAAGGTGGCCTTGTTCCACGCGATCCTCGACGCCGATTTTGATCGCTTCCTCGAAGCGGTCCCGTTCGACGCCGAGGATGTACCCGCCTATGTGGTGGCCCTTTTCGACGACCTCGTCGCCAGACCCCAGACCCAGCGATTGCTGTTGTGGGGCCAACTCGAGGGCCGCGCTCCGCGACTGCGTGAGCTCGCGACATCCGATCCGCGATGGCGCATCCGCATCGACGCCATCCGTGCCGCGCAGCAAGCGGGGCAGATCGAGCCGCACTGGGATCCGGAAGAGGTGCTGACGATCATCTATGGGCTGGTGTCGAGCTGGGTCACCACCCCGGGGTCAGACGGCCACGCCGATGTCTCCCCCACTGTCGTCGATCACCGCAGATCGATCGTTCGCGAGTCCGCGCGCCGGATCTTCGGTCCGGCGCCGCACTGATCAGCAACCCTCGATCTCGATGATCGGCGATCCCTCACGCCGGGCGAAGCGAGATGTCGCCAGGTTGCACAGCCCCTGAGTCCTGCACAGCCATCGATCACCGCCGTCCCACTGTGCGGTGAATGCGCTGCGGCCGTGGATTGCTCGACTGTTGTCGAGGATGAAGAGTTCACCCGGATGCAGCACCACCTCACTGCGGTGAGCCATCCACACGTCCCGGACGGCCGCAAGCGCACTCCGATGTTCCGTACTGGACGTCGACATCAGGTCCTCGTCGTACGTGAGCACCGGGTCGTCCCAGGAACCACTCAGTACCGGGATGGGACCACGCAGCTCGTCAGGGACGCCGCCATCGATGAACGAACTGTCGACGCGCGTGAAATAGACCGGATCGCGCAGTAGTCGCGAGGTCTCCGCGGGCAGTCTGCGCTGCAACTCTCGCGCGGAGAGCAAATACGTCGAGGCGTTGGGGTCGCCGCGCAGGCAGCCCAACGCGATGAAGTCCGGGCGGGTGCGCAGGTTGTGACACTGCTCGGTGTGGCTCTCGAGGTCGACGGCACTTCCGGTGGACGTCTGCCGACGCAGGTGGCGACGCACCGGGACAAGCGTCTGGACCAGTTCTCCACGGCATTCCGGCCGGTAACCCACGAGATGCACGATGCTCGACAGCAGCAGGGCCGATTGCCTGGCCATCAGCGTGTGGCGTGTGTTCGCACCCACCGCATTGTCGGGAGTCGGCGGAATCGGGCCGACCTCGAGCCCGCTGAGCAACAGCCCCCCGTCGCCGTCGACGAGGAAGTCGAACAGCAACTCCCTCAGTTCGGCCGGTAGCAGAGCCGCCGCGAGACGGCTCTGGCGTGCGAACGCGTGGGGGTCGTCCAGGGAGTCCGCGGTGATGTTCTGGGCAATCAACTCGACGACCTCGCGACTGCCGGCGACCGACGTGCGCCGGACGGTCGGCCACGGGGCTCGAGGTGTCCAATCGGCGTGCGTTTGTGCACTCATCATGAGTCCGCCCTCCGGTCCATGCTCGTTGCGATAACCACAGCGTAGTGCGCAACACAGCTGCGCACTACGCAACAAGTGACCGTCCGGATTCCGGGGCCGCAGGCGCCCGCCGACGCCGTGGGCGGCAGGCGCTACTCGGTCGCCTCGAGTTTGCGTTCGCAGGCGTCGGTGATCAGCCGGTTGTTGCCCAACCCCTGTTGCGCATAGGCGTCTCCAGGATTGAGCAGCAGGCACGCCTTCATCGACAAGCAGCCGCACCCCACGCACGAGTCCATCAGGTCTCTCATACGTTGCAGCAGAGCAATTCGCTCGTCGAGGTCGTCGACCCATCGTTGTGACGCGCGGTGCCACATCGACTTGGTCGGCGACTCGTGCTCCCCGAGAGCTTCGAGTACCGAGCCGATGGTGGCGAGCGGAATGCCCGCCGCCTGCGATGCGCGGATGAACGCAACCCTGCGCAACATCGCCCGGTGATAGCGGCGCTGATTACCTGCCGTGCGCCTGCTGAAGATCAATCCGCGATCCTCGTAGTATCGAACCGCCGATGGCGCGACCCCTGCTCGGATGGCCAGCTCCCCGACCGTCATCTCCAATTTCTTCGGTGGCATGACCACATCGTAGCTTGACTTCAAGTTAACTTGAACTTGAATACTCGTTTTCCATGACGCACACACAGCCAAAGTTCGTTCTCATCATCGGTTCGGTACGCGAGGGCCGGATCGGCCCCAAGGTCGCGGAGTGGTTCCTGCAGCACATGCGTTCTCGTGACGCCGATTTCGAGGTGGTCGACCTCGCCCACCCCAGCGACACCCGGACGAGCGCCGTCTTGGCATCCGCCGACGGCTTCGTCGTGGTCACCCCCGAGTACAACCACTCCTACCCCGGCGAGCTCAAGATTCTCATCGATGCCCATCGTGAGGAGTGGAAGAAGAAGCCCGTCACTTTTGTGTCCTACGGCGGGATGTCGGGCGGTCTTCGTGCCGTGGAACATCTGCGCGCCGTGTTCGCCGAACTCTATTCGGTCGGCACCCGCAATGGCGTGGTGATCCATGCGCCGTGGGACCACCTCGTCGACGGAACGCTCGAACTCGACGATGCCACCGTCACCTCCGCCCGGGCGGCGATGGACGAATTGACCTGGTGGGCCGAGTTGTTGAAACCCGCACGCGTGGCGGATCAAGGGGCGGCGTGATCATGGATGCTCGGGCAAAGAAGGTGGCGGCGATTCTCGCGCTGGGCACCCTGATGGTGATGCTGGACGTCACGGTGACCGTTGTCGCGATCCCCGGGCTCGCCGAATCGTTCGACACAAATCTCGCGACCGTGCAATGGGTCACCACCGCATACGCTCTCGCACTCGTGGCCGTGATGCCGACAGCGGCATGGATGATAGGACGATTCGGTGCCGCACGCGTGTACATCTGCGCACTGACCATCTTCGTGGCAGGATCGGCCCTCGCAGGTCTGGCCTGGAATGTGGAGAGCCTCATCGCCTTTCGGGCGGTTCAGGGATTCGGCGGCGGTTTTCTGCAACCGGTCGGCATGACGATAGCCCTTCAGCTCGTCGATGAACGGCACCGAGGGAAGATGATGGGCTGGCTCGGCCTCCCGTTGCTCATCGGGCCGGTCCTCGGCCCCACAGCGGGTGGCTTCCTCGTCGACAGCGTGGGCTGGCGATCGCTTTTCCTGATCAACGTTCCGATCGGGATCGCGGCAATCATCCTGGCCATCAGGGTGTTCCCGCGAACGAAGGGAACAGAGAAACGCCCCCTCGACTGGGCGGGCCTGCTGATGCTGGCACCCGGTGGCGCACTGCTCGTGTTCGGCCTGGCCAAGGCCGGCGACCACGGGGACCCTCTCACGCTCGCTGTCGTCGCCCCTGCCGGGGCCGGGGCACTGCTGTTGGCGCTATTCGCGCGGCGGGCACTGAACACCGAACGACCCTTGCTCGACCTCCGCTTGCTTCGCGAGCGGTCGTTGTCGACGGGCGCGCTGACCATGCTGCTGGTGGCCGGGGCGTATTTCGGTTCGATGATGATTCTGCCCATCTACGTCCAGGCCGTTCGGGGAGACACCGCGACCACTGCCGGCCTACTGATGATCGGCCAGGCACTCACCACCGGGGTGGTGGTGCAGATCGCCACCCGTCTGGTCGATCGTGTGGACCCGCGAATTGTGGTGTGGTTCGGCATTTCGGCCACGGTGGTCGCAATGTCGTTGATGACGACGATCCTCGACGACAACACCTCGTACGTTGTGGTCGCCGGGATCGGCGTGGTGATGGGTATCGGCATCGGCTCCACATTGATGCCCGTGATGACCGCCGCCCTTCGTGGCGTCTCGGCCGAGCACATGCCCTCGGGTACAACGATATTGACGACCGGCAACCAGTTCGCTGCCGCGATCGGTGCGGCGGCGGCCGCGACTGTGCTCACGACTCACCTCAACAATCGGGTGCCCCTGCTCGGCGACGGCGGTATGGCCGCGGCCCTCGGACTCTTGACAGCCGAACGATCGGACGCAGGGCCGGCACTCGCCGACGCCGTAGCCGACACCTACCTGTTGACACTGGGCCTACTCGTCGCGGCGCTTGTGACGTCGTTCCTTCTCCCGCGGACAGCAGTCCCGCTCAGCACGGCCGAGCCCGCTGAACGAACCGAACTCGCCGCATAGGCGGTCTGAACACCTCTAGGCGACGGCGCGCCTCACCCGACCGCGCTCGGGCCACGGCCAATCGAACTGCAGTTCGCCGCCGACGCCGAGCTGCCGCCAGCGGCGGGCCAGGCCGTCGGCTTCGGTGAGGCAGTCGTCGATCTGGCGCGCGGTGGCGCCGGCGATCTCGATCCGATCATCCAGCCGCGGTGGCACCAGATGTCCGTCATGACGCTGGTGCCACCGCACATGGATGACAAAAGCCAGCGACTCCGAGCGCTGAACACCGTGTCCGGCGGCCGCGTTCCGTTTCGCACTTCGCTTCGCCCATCGTTTGTCACGCTGGGCATCGAGGGGCACGAAGGTGTGCGCGTCACCGCCGGCTGCCAATTGCCCGAAGATGCCGTCCTGTATCCGCCAATGACGTTCCACCAGAAGGTGGATGAGGTCATGGGGCAGATGGTCGTCGTACCCGGGGGCGGGCTTCATCACCACATCGTCGGCGTACTGACGACGCACTTCGACGGCATATTGCCGCTGACCTGTTCTACGGAAGATGACCTGCACAGCTGCACACGTTAGGCCCAGATCACCACATCTGCCACGGGTTTTCGCCACCGCGCGGCAAAGAGACGATGAACCTCGGAGTCCGACCGCCGGGGTGAGAGGACTACTTCGAACGCGCCGGCTTGACCACCAGCACCGGACACGTTGCCTTGTGCAGTACGGCCTGACTGGTCGAACCGAGCAGCAGCCCGCGGAACCCGCCTCGGCCGCGACTACCCACCACGAGCAACTGAGCGTCGGTGGCATGTTCGATCAGTTGGTTGGCAGGGCCGTCCGGCACCACGACGCGTTCGATCTCGACGTCCGGGTAATCGCTGCCGAATCCGGCAATGCGCTCGGCGACGACTTCGTGGGCTTCGTCGGCGAGCCGCTGCAACTGGTCCGCATCGAGTCCGTACCCGTTCAGTGCGTCCGATGCGAGGTCTGTCCAGGTGTGCACCACCTTGAGCTTTGTCCCGAGCTGGGATGCCTGCTCGAAGGCGGCAGACAGTGCGGCCTCGCTCAACTCCGACCCGTCGATTCCGACCACCACCGGGCCGGGGCCACCCGGGCCCGCGTATACGACAACCGGGCTCGTCGCGTGAGCCGCGACATCCACACCGACCGACCCGAGGAACAGTCCACGAACTCCCCCGAGGCCACGGCTGCCCACGACCACCAGCGCCGCATCGTGCGAGGCGTCGATCAACACGGGGCTGGGTCGGCCCTCGACGACCTTTCCGGTCACGTCGACGGACGGAGCCACCTCACGCGCCTTCGCTGCTGCCTTGTGTACGTTCTCTTCCGCTTCCTTGCGGATGATGTCGATGACGTCCTGCGGGATCACCAATGCCGGCGCGTACGCCGCGGCCTGCGTCTCATAGGCGGCCAGGATCGTCAACGACTTTCCCTGTCGCCCGGCGGCTTTTGCCGCCCACACGGCTGCCTCGAGGGCAGACTCCGATCCATCGATTCCGACAACAATTGTCGAGCTCACCATTGAACCTCCTTTTTCGCGTCCCCCGACCATCTTTCTCCCCTTTTGTTCATCGTCAACGCGCGGCGCGCGTCTACTGCGACACATGCAGGTGAACTGCTCGGGCCGACAGGCGAGCCCCACAACCGCGTTTGTGGCCGGGGTACCCGTACACTAGAGACGTCGGACACATTACGAACGCTGTTCGTGCTCGAACATCCACCGGCCGCCGTCTCTCCACCTGGCCTGAGAAGGCGTCGGAATGGGCCATCAGCCCAGGTGAGCGGCATGAAATGGCTAGCGGCTACGAAAGGCCGATCCATACCGCTGCGGTGTCGGGTAGCAGACCTGGAACCGATACACCGCTCGTTCACTCCCTAGATCGCAGCCGGATGCCCGGCTCGTCTCGCAGATCGTGTTCAATGCTTCACCGCCGACGGCGACCGATGGATTCATTCCCCTCGCCGCGGCCCACACACTCGAGCGCCACACAATCGGCACTCACACCAGAAAGAAGACAAACATGCAGGATCGAGACCTTTTCTCGCACCGCGAATTGAGCCATTCTGATGACTCGCACAAGGCAGCCCCGTCGGGCGACATCCCTCAACCGGTGTTCTCCGACCTCGTGATCGACCCGAAGGCAAAACGCCAAGAAGCGCAATCCACATTCGTATCGGACCGTGGCTGACCATGACTAAACCGATGTCGGCGCCGATCCGCTTCACGCTCGCCCGCGAGCGCGGCGCCAACATCGACGGAGCATGGTGGCCCGAGACCGCCCGCGTCGGCAACGAACTGCCGTTGTTGGTCAGTGCCCTCAATCCGCTGCTGGGAGTGGTTCGGGATGTGTCGGTGAACTGGTCGCGTTCGGACTCGTTCCCGGATCTCGATGCCGTCGACTACGACGGCATCAGGAACTCGCTGATCCCGGTAGCCCAACGGATCATCTGCCTGACCGGCCTCAAACGCACCGCGACGTTGTTGGTCATTCCTTACCGGACGTCGTCCGCATTGGCCGTGGCGATTCTCGGTGAGTCCGCAGGCATCGCATCGGCGGGCAACGGATCGGCCAAGGCGCGGGTCTCGGCCAGACGGATCGTCCGCGAGGCGACCAAACAGATCCACGGCGCCCTGCCGATCGCCAAGCCACCATCTGCCAAGCCGCTCGGTGGAGCGCGCTCAGGGGCCTGATCGGCTCCGACCGTCTCTCACCGCTGCCGGAGCACGAATCGCTGGACCTTCCCGCTCGGAGTCTTGGGCAGAGCATCGATGAAGTGAACCTTGCGCGGATAGGCGTGGGCCGCGAACTTCCTCTTCACGAGCTGCTGCAGCTCTGCCTCGAGCTCCGGCGAGGGCTCGGCCGAATCATGCAGCACCACATACGCTTCGAGTACCTCGCCGCGCAGCTCGTCGGACTTGCCGACCACTGCCGCCTCCATGACCGCGTCATGCATGACCAGCACACTCTCCACATCGAACGGCCCGATCCGGTAGCCGGCCATGATGATCACGTCGTCGTCGCGCGAGGAGAAGAAGTAGAAGCCGTCACCGTCCACCGCCCCCGAGTCCCCGGTCAGGTACCACCGGCCGTCGCCGGTGTAGCGGCTCGCCGTCTTCTCCGGCGCGTTCACATAGCCGTTGAACCAGAGCAATTGACTGGATGAAGTGTCGATCGACACCCGCCCGAGCGTTCCGGCGGGGACCACATCATCCGAATCCTCGTGCAGCACGGCACATGACCAGCCCGGCAGTGCCCGTCCCATCGAGCCGGCCGGTACATCGGTGCGCAGCGAATCGTGCCAGGCGTTGACGATGAACATGCCATGCTCGGTCTGCCCGTAGTGATCTCGCACCGCGACTCCCAGGGCATCGGTGGACCAACCGACGACGTCCGGGGTCAACGGCTCACCGGCCGACGACGCCCGGCGCAGAGTGATCTTCTCCGGCGGCGCATCCCCCGCTCGTAGTGCGCGGTAGACGGTCGGCGCCGCAGCGAAGTTGGTCACCTCGAACTCTCGGAGCACCTGCCATGTCAGGGCAGGAGAGAATCCCGCGTGCAGCAGCAGGCTTCGGGTGCCGGATGCCATCGGCCCGAGAAGTGCGTAGTAGAGCCCGTAGGCCCAGCCCGGGTCGGCAGCGTTCCAGAACACGTCCTCCGGCCGCACGTCCAGTCCGAACTCCTGGTAGGCGTGGAACGACGCGAGTGCACGGACCGGGACCGGGACACCTTTCGGTGTGCCGGTGGTGCCGCTGGTGAAGAGTTCGACCAGCAGGCCGTCACCGCCGACCGTCACCGCGGACGCACCCGGTTCGTCAGACGTGTGCGCTTCGATCAGCGCAGACAGTTGGAGTCGGTCGTCGGAAGTGTTGCCGGCCGCGATCACCTGCCACGGCGCGTCGGCCGGCATGTCCTCGCCGGGCGCCAGCTTGGTCAGCTGGTCGAGGTCGGAGATGACGATCTTGGCACCACTGGACTGCAGTCGGTACGCGATGGCGGGGGAGCAAATGCCGTGAACAGCGGGACATACACCGCTCCGCGACGCCAGATGCCCAGTGCCGCAACGATGAGATCGGCGGACTTACCCATCAGCGTCGCGACCCGGTCCCCCGGCTCCACCCCGCGGTCGGCAAGGGCCGCCGCGAATCTCGAGGACTGTTCCCGGAGGTGGCCATAGGTGAGGTCCACCGACGTCACATTTCCGGCGCCTGCGGAGTCGATGACGGTGAACGCGATCGCATCACCCGGGTGCCGATCACACAGCAGGTCGGCAGCACACGCCTCCGGATTGTCGTACTGGGCCAGCAACTCGGCCACTCGGTCATCGATGGCATTCATCTGCGGAGTCCTCTTCTCGCTTGCTCGTTCCACACACGAGTAGGATCCAGGTCACACTTGTCCGCCCGCTACCCCCGAAAAGGGGTGACACATGACCAGCTCGTCCCCCGTACTCCGTCCACGCGACACCGACGCTCTACGCAGCGAGATGCGTCAGGTGGCGACGCGGTCGGAGACGCCGGTGCTGTTCGGCGGTGAGGTCCACGCGGGCACCCTGATCCTCAGCGAATTCGTCGGCACCCGAACCAACGGGCTGCGGGGTCTGGCCGTGAGTTCGTCGTCGGGGCTGGGCGGCCGTGTGGTCGACCGACTGCGGCCGGCGTCGGTCTCGGACTACCGCAACGCCTCCGCCATCACCCACCACTACGACCGGCCGGTTCTGGGCGAAGGTCTGCGGTCGGTGCTGGCCGTGCCCGTGGTGGTGGACAACCGTCCGCGCGCCGTCCTGTACGCAGCTCGGCGCGACGCCGCACCCATTGGGGGGCGCACCGCGGACGCGGTGGTCGAGGCCTGTCGACGGCTTGCGGCAGAGATCGCAATCCGCGACGAGGTGGATCGACGTGTGGCGATGATGACCGCGGTCGCCACCATCCCGCAACACATCGATCCTGTTGCCACAGAGGAACTCCGGAGCTTTCATGCCGAGTTGCGCCAGTTGGGTGCAACGCTCGACAACCGCGCGGGCACCCGGCTGCGAGACATGTCCGAACGCCTCGCCCGAATCATCAACTCTGACATGGACACCCCGGGCGATGTGGCACTCGCCCCCCGCGAGATCGACGTCCTCTCTGCGATATCGCTCGGCGGTTCCAACATCGATGTGGCCAAGCGACTCTCGCTACGCCCCGAGACGGTGAAGAGCTACCTGCGTAGTGCCATGCGCAAACTGGATGCCCACACCCGACACGAAGCGGTGGTCGCAGCGCGACGGATGAACCTACTTCCCTGAGGGTCAGCTCGGCAGCCCCGCCATCACGGGAGGACCGGACGTCATGGCGAATAGAGCGGTGTTACCTCCGGTGGTTTTGTGACCTGTCCAGACCCGTCGTCGCGGACTCGGATCACGTCACTGTCGGGCCGGTTCGGGTGACGTCGTGAGAGGGTTCGAATCCGCCGGCTCGCACCATTCGCCCATACAGATCATCGGTTTTCATCAACACGTCGTGACTGCCCACCGCGCTCACTCGCCCCTCGTCCATGACGATGATCGTGTCGGCATGTCGCACCGTCGACAAGCGATGGGCGATGGTGATCACGGCACCCGTGTGGGCGCGTCGTCTGATCGAGTCCACGATGACCGCCTCTGTGAGCGTGTCGACCTGTGATGTCGCCTCGTCGAGCAACAAGATGGGCGAGGGACGAATCATCGCGCGCGCCATCGCTATCCGTTGGCGTTGTCCGCCCGACAGGTCCGTGTCACGGATCGGCGTGTCCACAC
Organism: Williamsia sp. DF01-3; assembly: GCF_023051145.1. Lineage (NCBI taxonomy): Bacteria > Bacillati > Actinomycetota > Actinomycetes > Mycobacteriales > Nocardiaceae > Williamsia > Williamsia sp. DF01-3. Next base: position 2,155,823 of record NZ_JALKFS010000005.1, on the reverse strand, counting down.
CCACCGGCAGAGCGGCAATGGTCGAGTCGAGTTTGAGCAAGGTGAGCACCTCTGCGAGTTCGTCGTCATCGGCATCGGGGTGGATGAACCTCAGGTTGTCACCCACCGTGCCCGGTACGAGCGGCGATTCCTGTTCGACGTAGGCGATCTGCTCTCGCACCTCTGCCACCGTCATCTCCGGATACCCGACGCCCCCGAGTCGCAGAACGCCGCTGTTGGGCTCGATGAAGCGGAGGATCGCCGAGAAGAGCGAGGTCTTGCCTGCACCTGACGGTCCGACGATGGCAGTGTGACCGATGGCGGGGATCTCGACCGACACCCGGTCGAGCGCGGGCAGCAGGTCGTCGCCGTACCGGAATGTCACGTCGTCGAACACGATTTCCCCGCTGCCTGCACCACCATGCTGGGGCAGTAGGACTTTCACCGCCGGAGCCGAGACCTCCGACTCCAGGCTCTCCATCTCCCGGATGCGGATTGCTGCGGCGATCCCGGACTGCAGCGCGGTGATGTTCTGCGTCAACTCCGACACGGGCCCCATCAAGGTGAAGGCGTACAACAGGAACGCGATCAATGTCGACACCTCCATCGAGCCGGCATCAACGCGCCACGCCCCCAGCGCGAGGATGACGATGATCGCGCCCTGTACACCGGTCCATCCGGCCGTCATGGCGCCGGCAGAAACACGTACCGCGGCCACCGCATGCGCGCGGGCACGAGCGGCGTTGTCGCCGATGACCGCGCCGACCCGATCCTCCGCTCCGGCCGCCTTCACTGTTCGCACCGAGCGCAGACTGCCTTCCAGGACACCGCCGAGATGCCCGAGTGCTTCCTGGGTGCGCGCTTCGGCCTTGGCAATCCGTGGCATCAGCACCGTGAACACCGCTGCGACGCAGATGATCGCGACCATGGTGACCCCGAGCAACATCAGGTCCAGCACACCCATCAGCACGATGGTCCCGACGGCGACGCAGGTCGCGTTGATGACCCCGACGACTGCGCTCGACGCCGCCTCGCGCAGCAACACCGTGTCGGAGGTGACGCGAGTGACCAACTCGCCTACCGGCCGGGCCTGGACCGACGGAACGGTTGACCCGAGCAACCGGCGCACCAGTGACGAACGAGCGTCGTAGACGATCGACTCCGCAGCGGTTCCCAGCACGATCCACTGCGCGCAGCCGAGTACCGCCCCGGCCACCAGGAAGACCACGAGCACGAGGACCGGGGTGACGATCGACGAATCGTTTCCCAGCGAATCCAGGATCCACTTGGTCACCATCGGCGTCGCGAGAACAGTGACCGAACCGCTGAGCGCCAGCACGAGCCCCAGGACGATCGATCTGAGATGAGGACGCGCGAACCCGGCGAGAACCCTGATGTTCTTCAGGTCACCGGATGCCGCCGCGGGAGGGCTGTTCTCTGCGATGGAACTGTCCATGCCCAAGTGGAACACACATGTTCCATTTTGGAAACCCATTTGTTCGTCGCGGTACGGCGACATCCCGTCGTTGATGACCGCGCGACTATGCTCACGTCATGGTCGCGACCTCAACCGCCGAGGAGTCCGGACCGCGTGAGCGTACTCGCCGGGCAATTCTCGACGCGGCTGTGGCCGCACTCGCCAAGTCCCCCACTGCGCCGCTCGCGGAAATCGCAGATCGCGCGAGAGTCGGCCGCACCACGTTGCACCGCTATTTTCCGGAACGTTCCGATCTGCTCGGTGCGGTTGCGCGATTCGCCGAGCAGTCCGTCGCGGACGCCGGCGAGCGCGCCGATCTCGCACGGGGCACGGGTCTGGAAGCGATCTTGCGATTATGCGAGGAGTACTTCGAACTCACCGATGTGCTCGCCGTCTTGTTCTTTGCTTCCGGGGTGAATGATCAGGACATCGCGTTCACGGACGGCACGGTCATAGAAGCCATCGAACGCGGACGATCCGACGGCTCGATCGATGCCGAACTCGAAGCGGAGTGGATCGTGAACATGATGTGGGCGCTGCTCTATGCCAGCGTTGATCACGTCAATCGTGCATCCGGCACCCGCATGAAGGTGCAGACGATGACACTGCGGAGCCTACGCAAAGCCATTGCCGTGACATCGGTGCCCGCGTCGTAATCTGAGCTGATGAGCCGCCCCGACAACGACGACCCGTCCACCCTGTCCTTCGACAGCCGCGCGGTGCACGCGGGCAACTCGGTGGACAAGGGCTCCGGCGCCGTACGCACGCCGATCGTGATGGCGAACTCGTACGCCCTGCCCGACGACCCGTCGAACGTCAGCTGGTCCGGAACCGACATCCCGCTGTACACCCGCAACTCGGGCGCCAATCAGATTGCGCTGCAAAAGAAGTTGGCGGCGCTCGAAGAGGCGGAAGACGCAGTTGCCCTGGCCTCGGGGGTTGCCGCACTGCACGCGGTCTTCTTCACGTATCTCAACAGCGGTGACCATGTGGTGGTCGCCGACGTCACCTACGAGGCCACGTGGAAGCTGTTCACCGAACTACTCCCGGTCAAATACGGTATCGAGGCGACCTTCGTCGACGCATCCGATCCGCAAGCGGTCGAAGAGGCCATGCGCCCGACCACTCGTCTGGTGCATGTCGAGGCCATCGCGAACCCGACCACCAAGGTCACCGACATCGCCGCGGTCGCCGCCATCGCCCACGAAGGCGGAGCGTTGCTCGTCGTCGACTCCACATTCACCCCGCCCCCGCTCTATCGGCCCCTCGCCGACGGGGCCGACCTGGTGGTGCATTCATTGACGAAGTACTACAACGGGCACGGGGACGCCATGGGCGGTGCCGTGGTGGGCGCACGCAGCCTGATCGATCCCATCAAATCTCATGCCATGGTCGATGTCGGAGGAGTGATCTCGCCGTTCAATGCGTGGTTGATCAGTCGCGGTTCGATCACGTTGCCGCTGAGGCTGTCCCGACATCTCACCTCGGCCGAGCAGGTGGCGCAGTTCCTCGACGCCGACGATCGGGTGGCCTACGTCGCCTATCCTGGACTGGCCTCACATCCCCAGCACGAGTTGGCCTCTCGCCAATTCGGCGGTCGAGGTCACGGCGCGATGATGGCGTTTGCCGTCCGTGGGGACTCCGACACCCAGAACCGGTTTGTCGCGAACCTGAGGATGATCACCTCGGCGGTCTCACTCGGACACGACGAATCACTCATCGTGCACGTCGGCACCGAAGGCGCGCGAGTCGCCAACTACCCGAACGATTTCCGCGAGTGGGGGCACCTGCGTTTCTCCATCGGGCTCGAGGATCCCGCCGACATCATCGCCGACCTGTCCGCGGCCCTGGACGATACGTTCAGCTGACGCCCGTCAGATCGCGTCACGCGGACGCATCAGCAAGGCGATCAGCCCGCCCACAGCCATCACGGCGATGACCGAGGCGAACACGACGCCTGCGGTGGTCAGCGTCCACGCCTGCGCGGCGAAGCCATCCGCGATGATCGGCACCGAGATGGCAAGGTAGGCAACAACAAAGTAGGCGGATGTGGCATCGGCCTTGCGCTCCGGCTCCACCCGGGCGGCGATGGCGGCGATCCCCTTGCTGAACAGCAGGCCTTGACTCGCCCCGGAGATCACGGCGCCGACGATCAATCCCGCCAACCACGCAGCCTCCAGACTGACGATCAACACGGCCATACCCACGGTGAGTGAGATGTATCCGGCGACAAGTGATGGGCGAACCGGTGCACTCGACAAGACGATCTGTGTGGCAGCCGAGGCCGCGAAGAGGACAAAGACCACCAGCCCCGTGATCGTGGGTGACGAAATGTCCAGGACCTTGGTCATGAAGTTGGGGGCGACCGCGGTGAACAGACCGCACACCGCAAACCCGGCTACCGCACCGACCACCGCCTGCGGGAAGATCCCGCGAACCGAGGGCGGCACACTGATCCGCTGCAGTGTCGGCCGAGCCCCTTTGCGCACCTTCACCGTCTCGGGAACGGTGAGGAGGCCGGCACCTGCGATCACGAGCAGGAGGGCATGCACAACAAAAACCGTCCGCGTCGGATACGGCGCGAACTCGGTGACCACGCCGGCGACCAGCGGGCCCAGGCCCAAGCCGCCGATGTTGGCGGCGGTGGCGATCGCCGGTGCCATCCGGCGTCGAGCCGCAGGTGCGGCCTCGATGACCGCGACGGTTGCCGTGCTGGTGAAGATGCCCGCGGAGAATCCCGAGACGAGGCGCCCGACGAACAAGATCTCGACACTGCCACCGATCAGGAACAAGACCGCGCTGACCAGTGACAGGGCCACGCCCGCGAAGAGCATCGGGCGGCGGCCGATCGTGTCCGAGAACTGTCCCACCCCGATGAGCGCGGCAATGACCCCGACCGCATACGTCGCGAAGATGACGGTGGTCATCAGGCTGCCGAAGCCGAACTCCCGCTGGTATTCGGGGTAAAGCGGGGTCGGCAACGTGGTGCCCATCATCACCACCGCGAACGCGTACACCGCCGCGGGGAAGGCGATCAGCCGTAGTCCTCGGCCCGGCACCGGCTGCCCGGTGTGGGTGTCGACTCCGGCACCAGCAGCAGTCATGGCAGAGCCCTTCGGTTGGTGAGTCTCGCGGGTACGCACGGGCACCTCAACGTCAGCAACGCTCACGATCTTCCGCGGGGGCCGGATCAGCCCGGAATGTCCGACTCAGAGTGCGGAAACGGCCATCTGGGTTCGGGTTTCACTCACCGACACCAGCTTGCCGTCGTGGATCACCACCCGATCCGCTGGGGCGTTGGCGATGACGTCGAGCACATTCGTTCCTCGGACGGCCAGGAACTCTGCACGCGCTCCCACACGCGGGCCTGCCTCGGGCAGCCCCATCACCGCCCGCGCGTCTTCGGTGACCATCGCCATGGCGACGTCCGGGTGTACGTGCGCTGCCGTGATGGCCAGCATCGCGGTCTCGAGTGCGTCGCTGCGCCCGACAGGGTTGAACGCGTCCCGCACGTTGTCGGCACCGGCCGCCACCCGGATGCCCGCTTCTCGGAGCGGTTCGATGGCGGTGATGCCCCGCGGAGTCGAGACCGGGTGACCTCGGCCCTGCAGATACAGGTTGGTGATCGGGTTGGCCACCACCCCGATGCCGCTCGAGGCAATGACCGGCAACAGTCCTGCGAGTTCTGTTCTGCTCATCGTGCCGAGCCGGGTGCAGTGTCCGGCCGTGCGGATCCGGCCCGCCGGCCATGTCGCCACGCGTTCGGCAAATGCCCCGATGGTGTGGTGGTCTCCCTCCAGGAACTCGTCTGTGTGCAGGTCCACGCCCACTCCCCTGGCCTCGGCGATCGTCAGCAGGCGGTCCAGGTCGCCCAGCGGGTCCGGCGCACTGTGCGGTGAGCCGCCCACGAGGTCGGCGCCTGCGTCGAGTGCCTGATGCACCAGTTCGTCGGTGGCGTACACCTTGCTCAGCGCTACGATCTCGATGTCCATCACCCCCTCGAGTTCCCTTCGAACCCGGTCGACGGCCCGGATACCCCGGAGGGGGTCGGGGCCGAGCAGGATGTCGACATGCGACCGGACGGCGGTGGTGCCGTTGCGCAGCAAGGCCAGGGCGGCCGTTCGCGCGCGTGTCCGGAATGACTCCTCGTCGAGACCGGCGCTGCCTTCCTTCCAGTTCGCGATCGCATCGTGCAGGTCGCCGAGTGGCGGCCGCAACACATCCCACGACAGTGCCTTGTCCAGATGCGCATGAGGCTCGGCAGGTGCGGTGAGCAGAACGTACCCACGCAGGTCGAGTACGTCGGCTCGGTCCGGAGCAACCGCGCGCTCGTCTGTGGGCCGCACAGCCGTCACGACCGCGTGACCATCGACTTTCGAGATGTCGACGTCGACCACGGATCCGTCGGCGAGCACGGCGCCGCGCAGCTGCGAGAGCGATTGCGGCAAAGAGAGATTCATTGTTCAACCTTCTGATCTGCACATGAGGCGAGCAGTGATACGGGGGCGCCTGTCACACCCGCTGGGTACGCACGAACACCCCGGCCACATGGGCGCATGCGGCGGTGCGGGCACCTTCGGCGTCTCCCGCTTCGATCGCGGCGACGATCCGTTCGTGCTCGGTCACCGCGAGACGGCGATTGAGGTCGGCGGTCCACACGTCGGAGCGGAAGAGGTGCGACTGGCCATCGAGCCGCGAAAGCGCTTCGCCCAGTGGACGATTGTTCGCCGTCTCACGGATGAGGGTATGGAACTGGAGGTCGAGGGTGGCGTCCCGCCTGGAGTCGGCCGGATCATCGAGCAATTCACGCTGCACCTCGACCATCTTTCGCAGGTGCGCCACCGTCTCATGCGTGGCGGTGAGGGTGGCGTTGTACGCCGCCAGTCCGTCCAGAACCTCCCGGACCTCGAACACGGACTTGAGCGTCTGGGCATCGAGTGAGGCCACCCGGGCACCGGCGTTGCGCGTATGGGACGCAAGACCTTCGTAGATGAGCTGCTGCACCGCCTCTCTGACCGGAGTCCGACTCACCTTCAGCCGAGCGGCCAAGGCAGGCACACTCAACGGGCTCCCCGACTCCAATTCGCCGGAGAAGATCATCTCCTGCAGCGCGTCGTGCACCGAGTCGGTGAGCAGGGCACGCTCAGATGCCGTCACCTCTGCTCCCCTCCCTACTTCTCGGCCGCGGCAACGCGCGCGGCCTCTCGAAGTTGCGTCGCAGGTGCCACACCGGTGCGCAAGCCGGCAACCTTCATGGCGATGTTCTCGGCAATCGTAATCGGAGGGTAGCCCGTCTCGCCCTCTGCCAACGTCCCGGGAAGAGCTTCGATGACCGCGTCGTGATTGCCGTCGAAGAAGAATGCCGCCGAACGACGCCGCGTGATCTGACCGTCCACCACCGGAGGGTCGACGCGATGGATGGTCGACATCCAGCGGTCGTTGGTCCAGCGCGACATCGCATCTCCCAGATTGATCACCAGGGCACCTTCGGCCGGCTGGACATCGTGCCAGTGTCCCTCGCGATCGAGTACCTGGAGACCGGGAACACGGTCGGCCCACAGAATCGTCAGGATCCCGAAATCGGTGTGGGCCCCCATCCCCGTCAGGTCACCGGTGAAATGGGTGTCCCCTTCGGGCAGGGCGTAGTTGTTCATCTTCAGCGCTTCGATCGAATGGTCGATCATGTTCTCGAAGTACCCTGGCCGAAGACCCAGCGCATCGGTGAAGGCGTGCATGAGAATGCGCGAGAGTTCCTGCGCTGCGGTGAAATACGCCTGAATGGCGGGCGCGAACCCAGGCGCCGCCTCGGGCCAGTTGTTCGGCGCGTAACTGGTCTCGGGTAGTTCGAGCGGCATGAAGTCCGCCGCTTCGGTGCCCACCGTGTATGCCTCGTAGAAGTCGTTCACCTGTCCTGCTGTCGGGATGCCCAGGCTCATGCTGAGCGACTCCGACTTGGGCGGAGAGTAGCCCCGATTGGTCGCCGGGTCCCGTCGGTACTGCTTCTTCACCGCCAGGGGCAGAGCAAAGAATTCATCGAGCGCGTCGGCGAGTCCCGCAATGGTGTCGGGACCGATACCGTGACCGACAATCTGGACGAAACCGACGTCGCGGCAGGCACAATCGAGCGCGGCGGCGACCTCTGCCCGCGCCGACGGATCCGAGCGTCGTTTGACGTCGCGGTACGGGCTGATGTCGATGGTGGGTACCTCAAACCGTGTGCCGGGCACAGAATGCTCCCTTGTCGATGATCGATTCTCTGTGGTCTCGGGATACTGATCGTTCACGAGTCACGCCCGGACTCGTGCCAGCTGCCGACTGCGAGCTTCGACACGACCCCCATGACACCGAACACCGCGACTCCGAAGACCGACGCGAGCACGATGGCTGCGATCAGGTCATCGGACTGCAGGCGGCCGCGGTAGACGTCGAGCAGTGTGCCGATTCCCGGCTGCCCCTTGGCGAAGAACATGTCCCCGATGATCGCGCCGACCACGACCAGTCCCGACGCGGTGCGCACACCGGTGAGAATGGCCGGAAGTGCGGCCCGCAGTTCGAGTTTGACCAACCGGTCCCAACGTGACGCACGAGAGAGCGCAAAGAGCTCGTGCAGTCCGCGGTCGACCGACCTTATCCCGAAGTGGGTGTTGGTGATGATCGGGAAGGCGGCGATCAGCACACAGACCAGGGTGCGCGACATCATCCCGTATCCGAACCACAAACCGATGAGCGGAACGATGGCGAGGATGGGGATCACCTGGATCACCACGGCATAGGGGTAGATGATGCGCTCGATCCACTTGGCCTGACTCATCAGCACTCCGGTGCCGACACCCACCACAACCGCCACCAGGAATCCGACCATCGCCACCTGCGCCGTCACCGCCAGCGCTTCGAGCATGGGCCGCAGGTGCGTCCAGTCCATCAGGGAGTTCCTCAGCACATCACCCGGTGGCGGTAACAGGAATCTCCGCTCCGGCGACAGCACCCAGTAGCTGACCATCGACCACAACACCAGAGCGCCGAGCAGCGACAGCAAGGGGCCGAGCACAACGGCTGTCGCCGTGCGAATCCGCCGCTTGGACAGGCGACCGGACGGCGCGCCCGGCCGTGCCGTCGCCGTATATGTCCTGCCTGGCCGGGCGAGCGTGGCATCGAGCTGGGTCATCGGTTGCTCCTGTGCAGGGTCGCCGAGATCTCGGAGACGTGGTCGGTGAAGCGGGTGTCGAATCGCAGCTCGGGGCTGCGTGGATAAGGAAAGTCGATGTCGAACTGAGCGGCTATGCGTCCCGGTCGTGCGGTCATCACCACCACCCGATTGGCGAGGTAGACCGCCTCGGACACCGAATGCGTGATGAACATGGCGGTGAATTGCCTTTCGGCGTAGAGCCTTTGGAGTTCGACCTGCATGTCCAGCCGGGTCATCTCGTCGAGTGCGCCGAACGGTTCGTCGAGCAGCATCGTGGCCGGCGACAGCGTCAGCGCCCGCGCCAACGACACACGCATCTTCATGCCACCAGAAAGTGCTTTGGGTAGTTGATCCGCGAATTGCTCCAAGCCCACCGCGGAGATCGACTCCGCGGCACGACGTTTGACGGCGGTACGATTCTCGCGACGCAACTCGGCCGACAACTCGACATTCGCCCGAACACTTCGCCACGGCAGCAACGTTGGTTCTTGGAAGATGAAGCCGACCGAATCGTCAGCCACTGCGACCGATCCCGCGGTCGGCTCCTCGAGACCGGCTGCCATCCGCAAGAGCGTGGACTTCCCGCAACCCGACGGCCCGACAACCGCCACAAAATCCCCGCGGCGCACCTCGAGGTCGACTCCCTCCACGGCAACCGTCCCGGTGTCGAACTGCTTGCCGACATCGGCGAAGACGATCTGCGTGTTCTTCGTGAGCCTGCGCGCGTCTGCGTCCCGCACTGTGTCCGCGAGTCTCATCTCGACCTCCATACGATCGGCTTGTACATGTAACAGTGAGCTGTTCATTCCTCACCATGGTGGATTACATGCATGACGATCGAGTTGCATGCAGTTACGTTCTCATGACATCGGTTCCCTTGCGGGCTGTCTAACTGGCTTTTTGAAGTGAGCTCGGATGCTGTCTACGGTTTTAACAGGCGGTAACAACGTCGCAACACACTACTGATTGCATGTAATTGTTCCGGGGCACGAGGCGACCGGGCGGCGCGAGCACATGCTCGATCGCAATCCAGGTGAGCGTCCGCGACCACCCCCAACCATCTTTCGAGGAGAAACCATGACGTTCTCGCACCGCCGGCGTTTCGGCATCACTGCCGTAGCGCTCACCACGTTGACCCTGTCCGCCTGCGCATTCGGGTCCGACGACGCGGCAGAAACGGTCTCGATCGAACCGGCGGCAGCGGAGCAAAGTCTCGCCGATGTGTGTCCGGCAAACGTCGGCGTGCAGTTGCAGTGGCAGCCACAGTCCGACATGGGCGCTCTCTTTGCCATGCTCGGCCCGGGCTACCAGGTGAACACCGACGACAAATCGGTCACCGGCCCGCTGGTGGCGGGAGGCAAGGACACCGGAGTGGACATCACACTGAAGTCCGGCGGACCGGCGATCGGGTTCCAGTCCGTCACCTCGCAGCTGTATGTGGACGACTCGGCGATGCTCGGTGTGGTGCACGGAGATCAGCTGGTGTCGGCGGCCGCCGACCAACCTGTGGTCGGCGTGACCCCACTGCTCAAATACAGCCCCGCGATTCTGATGTGGGATCCGCAGACGCATCCCGAATGGAAGTCCGTCAGCGATGTGGGCACCGGCGATGCCACCGTCGTGGTTTCCAAGGACCAGATCTTCCCGCAGTGGATGGTGGCAAAAGGTCTGTTGAAGCCGTCTCAAATCGACACCAGCTACGACGGCGCACCATCGAGGTTCGTCGGTGACCCGGCGATCGCCCAGCAGGGGTTCGCGAACTCGGAGCCGTACACGTACGAGGAGGAGACACCGGCGTGGGACAAACCGGTGTCCTACGGCCTGATCAAGGATGCCGGCTACGACATCTACGCCTCGAATGTCTCTGTGCGAGCTGACAAACTCGCCGAGTTCTCACCGTGCCTCGAGAAACTGGTGCCCATCATCCAGCAAGCGGGCGTCGACTACATCACCTCTCCCGAGGCGACGAACAAGGTCATCGTCGACGTGGTGTCGCAAGACCAGACCTACTCGCCCTACAGCGAGGGCGAAGCCGCTTTCAGTGCTGATCTCCTGCAGGAGAAGGGCCTGCTCGCGAACGAGGACAACGGCTCGTTCGGTGTTTACGACGAGGCCCGCACCAGCCGCAACGTCGCCGAACTGACACCCGTACTGGCCGCAGGGGGAAATCGTGTGCCCGCCTCGATGACCGCGCAGCAGATGTTCACCAACCAGTTCACCGACCCGGCCATCTCCATTCCCTGACCAGCAGCACTCTCGCGAACACCGCGCGTCCCCTCCCGGACCCCAAAGCCCCGGACCCAAGACCCCAAACCCTCAGACCTCAGAACGGAAAGTCTTCAGCTCATGACGTACGACATGACCGAATTGCAGCGCGAACGCCGAATGGGCGCAATCGGCACCGAGAGCACACGCGAGGTGCGGCGCATCTCGCTGGCCGACCTCAGCACCAGACGCGCCGAGATCGCCGATGAATTGTGGTCGGCAGCAACCGACATCGGGTTCTTCCAGGTGGTCGACCACGGCATCGACTTGACCGAGGTACGTCGGGCCTTCGCGATGGCAGAAGCATTCTTCGCACTGCCGGCCGAGGTCAAGGCCCGTTATCCGAAACGATTCAATTCCGGGTGGGAGAGCATGACCCAGGTTCGGCCGTCGGTGGGAACCCCGGACCAGAAGGAGTCCTACCAGGTCACCCTCTCGAACATGGACGGGCTCTGGCCGTCCGACGACGAACTCGTCGGGTTCACCGACACCATCAAGGCTTTCGAAGCCAAATGCTGGCGCCTGGCGATGGATCTGCTGTCGCTGTTCGCCGAGAAGATGGGTTTTCACCGTGACTTCTTCGCGGCGGCCCACGACCCGACGTCGGCCACCTACCAGAGCACCCTGCGTCTGCTGCACTACTTCGCGGTCCCGCAGGACGCCGAACTGACCGGGATGTGGCGAGCGGGAGCGCACACCGATTTCGACTGCCTCACACTGCTTTTCCAGCGAAACGGTCAGGGCGGACTGCAGGTGTGCCCGGGCAAGGAGATGGATTCACAGGAATGGACGTCGGTCGAACCCTCCGACGATGCGATCACCTGCAACATCGGGGACATGCTGATGCGGTGGAGCGACGACGTACTACCGTCCAACTTCCATCGGGTGCGCAGCCCGGGGGCCGGGGACGACCGTGGTGCACGGTATTCCATCGCCTTCTTCGCCCAGGCCAACAGCGAGGTGGTCATCGAGGGTCCCAACGGTAAGTACCCACCGATCAATGCAAAGGACTATCTGCACCAGCGGATCAGTGCGAACTTCGCGAAGTAGTTCCAGCGCGTGGTCGCAGCGCGCCGTCACAGCGCGGCTCCGGGTTCGGTACCCGGGGCCGCGTCCTCGACCAAAGGTCCGGCGGCGCAACGCCTGCGAACCGTCAATGGTGCGATGAACTCAGTTCGATGACCAGGACGCCACAGGCAATCAGGACGATGCCTGCACCCATCACCCAGGTCAGCGGGTCCTTGAAGACCAACCTCGCCACGACCGCGGTCAATGCGACGCCGCACGCGGCCCAGATCCCGTAGGCCACACCGACGGGCATGCCGCCGGCCAAGGTCAGCGAGAGGGCGCCGAACGCAACCAGATAGCCGACAACGGTCGGAATCAGCCAGATCATCTTGCGGAAGCCGTCCGACGCTCGCAGTGAGAGCGTGCCCGCGACCTCGAAGACGATCGCGATCATCAGGTACGTCCACGTCATTCGGGCGCCTTGGGTTCGTCCGCCGTCTCACGGCCGCTGTGCGAGCCCAATTCGACCAGGAGGACTCCACCGATCACGATCGCGATACCCACCCCGATGCCCACGGTGAACGCATCACCGAAGATGAGGGCGGCCAGCACCGCGGTGAGTGCGACCCCCACGGCCGCCCAGATCCCGTAGGCAACCCCCACCGGCATCCCGGCCCGCAGGACAAGCGCGAGGAAGGCGAACCCGCCGAGGTATCCGGTGACCACCAGAACCAGCCACCGCGCGTCGTCCACCGACGCGCGCAGGGCAAGGGTGGCACTGACCTCGCTGACGATGGCGCAGCCGAGGACAAGCCACTTGTTCGTCGCGATGTTCGAGAGGGTGGTCATCGACGACAATCATCGCGCACCGGCACGCCGGCGACCCGGTCGGCCAGATACCGCGCGATGCCGCTCGTGTCCACGTTGCCGTGCCCGGCCCCGGGGCTGTAGGTGATGGTGATCGGGCCACCGAGTTCGCAGGCCTTCCGAATGCCGGCGGTGATCCACTCGGGGGCATTGAACCGGTCGGCGCCGCCGTACAAGACGTACAGCGGGGCCGACAACCGTGTGCGCGGCAACGCCATCGACTGCAGCAACGTGCGCAGGCGTTCGGCGGCGGCAGGACTCGACGGCGCGAACTCGGAGGCCGAGATCTGCCGTAGCGCGCGCTCTCGCGCGTTCGACCGCCCGCAGCCACTGAGGTCGGTCCACCGCTCCGCGAGGCCACCCTGGCGATAGTTGTTCAGGTCGAAATCGGCATGCCTGCGCGCCAACGACTCCTCCAGCCATTGGAGGATGCCCTGTTGTTCGAGGGTCAAGGTGCCGGCAGCGGCCAGATCCACCATCGGGGTCTTGTCCGTCGACGGAACCTGTGCCACAGCTCCGACAAGGCGGAGTTCCGGCGCATAGTCCGCCGCGAGCTCGTCGGCCGCCCAGCTGGCTGCTCCACCCTGGGAGATGCCGTAGGTCGCCCATGTCGACGACATGCTGGGGAAGACGTGTCGGATGGCGCGTACGGAGTCGATCACCGTTCGGGCCGCCGCATACGGGTCGAGATAGGGGTGGGGTCCACTCGGCGTGCCGAGCCCGGAGTAGTCCGCGAAGGTGACGGCCATCCCCGCACGCAGGTAGTTGCGGACCAACCGGAGCAGGCCGTACAGGTCCGGGGTGAGTGAAGGTGCGCAGTCGACGTTGATGCCGGTGGACCCATGCCCGATCGCAAGAATCGGCCAACCGCCCTCCGGCGCCTGCCCCGGAGGCACGAACACGGTTCCCGAGACGACGATCGGTTGGTTCTCGATGTCCGTGGATCGGTACAGGATCCGCTTGCCCGACACCTGCGTCGCCTCGGCGCCACCGGACACCCAGTCCGTCACCTCGACCACGTCACCTGGACCCGGGAACGGCAGATGCGCCGGGTTGGTCCAGCTCGTCTCCTCGCCGGTCGATGTCGAGGTGGCTTCGCCACCACAGCCGGCGAGCACAAGGGCCACAACCAGTGCGGCGAGTGCAACCGTTCGCCTCGTCAGACCCACGGCAGGAACTTACCAGCGACACCCATGGGCGCAGTGCACGCCGCGGGTGGCTGCGTTCACGATCATGTTCTGAACGCGCATGTCCTCAACGCTGTGACCCGGCCGGACGCCGACTCCACGGCGGCAATCACCCGGTCCGGCCGAACGAGAACTGCGTTGAGATGGCCGCTGCGAAGCCACTCGGTGAGTTGGGGTGCGGCCGGGCCGAATTCGCCGACCGCCACTCTGCGTGCACCAACGACATCCGCGTGGTCGGCCAGCTCGTCGGTGAACCGGCCGTCGTGCACCAGCACCGGGCCGAGCCCCAGCACGTCGTCGGAGCCGGCCACCATCTCACCGTCGGGGCCAGAGCGCAGGACGAATTGGGGGAACAACGCGCCGAGTCGACCACTCCCCCGTCGGATGCGCTCCCGTGCGGGCAGGCCTCCTCTGCCGACCCGTGGATAGATCAGCCGCGGCCCGATGGTCGCGGCACCTGGCGCACCGCCGATCCCACGCAATACCGCGTCCACGGCCGCTCTGCCCGGCCCGGGCTCGACGGACATGGACCGGCCGATCGCTGTTGCCGCGACCACCGACCGCAGGACGTGCGGTGCGCGTTCGGTCTGGTAGCTGTCCAACAGTCGGTCGTCCGCGCGGCCGTCGAGTACGGCAGCGAGCTTCCAGGTGAGGTTCATCGCATCGCGTTGTCCTGCGCCGAGTCCCTGACCGATGAAGGGCGGGGTGAGATGTGCGGCATCGCCCAGGATGAACAGTGGGCCTGCGCGCCAACGCCGTGCCACCCGCGCGGCGTGCCGGTATCGCGCCGTCCGGACCACCTCGATGTCGCAGCTGCGGGGCAGCGACTTCCGTATCTCACCGAGTGCCCAGAGCGCGTCCGGCTCGCGGTCCAGATCGGCCGCTAGCCGGAACTCCCACCGGTACCGGTCAGCTCCGATTCGCATGAACGTCGATGCTCCAGACCCCGCGCAAACCTGGTGCACGCCCGGCCACATCGTCACCTCGTGGGAGGTACGGACATCGACGACCAGCCACTCCTGGGTGAACCGCAGGTCGCGCCATGTCCCTCCGATGGCTTGCGCCACCGCACTCGAAGCGCCATCGCAACCGAGGACGTAGCGTGCGTGCAGCGTGGCGCGAGCACCGGAGTCCCGTCGGACGCTCACCACCGCCCCGCCGGTTCGGGGTGTGATCGCCTCTACGACGGAACCTTCCATCACCTGGGTTCCCGGGTGTTCGGCCAGGGCGCAGCGCAGTGCCCGTTCCAGATCCGGCTGATCGAACATCGTTGTCTCACGCCAGCCGCAGTGACCCACGGCGCGATCACGTGCGAACTCCATCAACACCCGGCCCCGCGGATTCACCAAGCGCAAACCATGTGCGGCTCGCCCGCTGGGCGCGAACTCGGTTGCAGCACCGGCACTTTGCAGTATCCGGTAGACCTCGTCGTCGAGGTGGACAGCACGAGGCAACGGATGCACGCCCCGCCGTCGTTCCACCACCACACAATCAACGCCGTGTGCGGCCAGCAGGCAGGCCGCGGTCAGACCCGTCGGCCCGGCCCCGACGACCACCACCGGCACCGTTGTCATCCGGCCGACCGCGCTTGTGCCCGGGGCGGCCGGGTGAGCGCCAGGCTGATGTTGGCCGGCCCGTCGAGCTGCGCGATCTCGTCGCCCAGTTCACGAGCACGCCGGCGATACCCCGGATCGGAGAACACCGTCTCGACCGCGCGACGAATCGCCCGCGGTCGCACCGATCGGAGCCGAATCCCACACCCGGAACGGACTATTCGGGCGGCGACCTCGTTCTTGTCCTCGGTCGTCCCGGCAACCACCATCGGAACGCCGTGCCTCAAGGCGTAGTGCACCCCGCCCCAGCCGCCGTTGGTGACCAGCACGTCTGCCTTCGGCAGCATGAGATCGAACGGAACGAACTCCGTGACGATCGAATTGGCCGTTCGAACCCGCACCGAGGATTGCGGCTTGCCACCTGTCGCAGCGACCACCACGGTGTCCATGTCCGCCAGACCGGCCAGGGTCGGTTCCACCAGCTTGCTCAGGTCACCGTTGTCGAGGGTGCCCTGCGTCACCACCACGACTCGCCTCGAGCCGGTCACCTCGGGCCACCATTCCGGCGGATCATGCTTGCTGCCAACCGGATCGAGAACCGGACCGACAAAATCGAGACGGCCGGCGAGGTCTCGTCGCGGGTATTCGAACGATGGCGTGGTGAGCACAAAGATGTCGTCGGCCAGCAGTGGCCAATCCAGGATGAACGCGCCGGCACCGTGCCCGACGCATTCACGCACCGCGGTGTCGGCGAGGTGTTGCACCCGGCGCAGCACGAGGTGTTCGGCGCCCACGGTCAGCATTCGGTTGCGCATCATGCCCAGGCGCGTGGTCGACGGCGGGAACCCTGGCCCGAACGGACCCGTGTCCTGGCTGTTCACCATCAACGGCGACGTACAGACCGAACCGACTCTCGGCCGCCGGCCGGCCGCCGGAGCAGTGGGAGAACACCCAGGAACAGATTTTCGGCCAACACCACATCGACGTCGGTCTCGTCAACGAGCGCCGACAGCGCTCGGTATTGGTCGGCGATCTTTGCCGCGAACAGATGCTCGAGGTCAAAACGCGACCGCAGGACGCCAGGCATCCGGTGGCGGCCGGGAAAGACCCGGTCGAGGTCGCGGTCATCGAAGTCACACGACGCAGGAAGCGGAACGTGTGCCAGTCCCGCCTCTTCGATGCGGCGGCGAAACCGGCTGCCGGTGAGAACCACAACGGTCCAGCCGTCCAGCCGGAGTTGTCGGCCGATGGCGATCATCGGCGCCACATGGCCTGTCAGCGGCGCACTGCACAACAAGACACCGGGCACCCTGCGAACCTCGTCCTTCCAGCCCCACCGAACTCCCGATGTTGCCACAAGAGCGCCATCGTCGACGTCACCGCGACGGATCGGCAGCCCAAAGGTCGAGCGGCTGAACGACACGCCCTGAAGATCTCCTGAAAATCACGGTCGAACCGGTGCCTCACGGTTGCGGTGGCACCCGATCGGACCTACGTTTGCGTCAGTCACGACGTTCGCACGGATGCGAGAAAACGACTGCCCCAGTTCTTTTGAGACAAGATTCGGACTTCATCTCATGGCTACTGCCTTTGTCAACCAGATCAGCACCGCTGTACCCGACCTCGATGTCCACAACATCTTCGTCGACCACGCGCCCGAACTGATCGAGGAACGGCGCAAGATGCTGTTGTTCCGGCGGATGGCAGAGCGTGCCCAGATCTCTCATCGGTGGTCCGCGGTGGAGGACCCGATCACCTTCTACGGCGGAGACCCGAGCTCGGTCGACACCGAGACACGAATGGTGGAGTACGAGGACAAGGCCCCGAAACTTGCACGTAAGGCCGTCGAAGGCCTCGATCTCGGTGACGCGGCCGACGAGATCACCCATCTCGTGATCGTCACCTGTACCGGATTCTATTCCCCGGGAATCGATTACGACATCATCAAGACCTGTGGCATCAGCCCCAACGTCGACCGCACCCAGATCGGATTCATGGGCTGTTTCGCCGGTATCACCGGACTCAAGACCGCCGACAACATCGTCCGCGCCAACCCGCAGGCGAAAGTGCTGCTCGTGAGCGTCGAGCTGTGCTCGGTTCACATGCAGCAGCCCAAGAGCCTGGAATCGATGTTGTCGTTCTTGATCTTCGGGGACGGGTGTGCCGCCGCCGTCATCTCGGCCGATCGATCGGGCATCGAGCTCGACTCGTTCAAACAGGTCATGGTTCCCGATACGCGGGATCTGATCACCTGGCGCATCGGCAACGCCGGCTACGACATGGTTCTTTCCGGCAAGGTCCCCGGACAGTTGGGCCGCGCACTGAACCAGGAGAACCTCAAACTCATCCTTGCCGGGCGCACCCCCGGCGACATCGATCTCTGGGCGATCCACCCGGGGGGCCGCACCATTCTCGACGCGGTGGAGAACGCACTGGAACTCGAGCCCTCCGCCTTGGAGGTGTCGCGGTACGTGCTCGACAACTACGGCAACATGTCGTCGGCCACCGTGCTGTTCGTGCTCGCCGAGATGATGAAACGGGCAGCCGCTGGAGGCCCGACCGGGATGGGTAGTGCGATGGCATTCGGGCCAGGCCTGACTGCGGAGACGATGCTGTTCCGCCTCTGATCGGCCCGATCAGTCCTGTTCGGCCCGGCGCCTGCGGTATGCCGCGACGTGGGCCCTGTTGCCACATCCCCCATCACTGCAGAATCGACGAGATCGGTTGCGGGACAAGTCGATGAAGACGAGTCGGCAACCCTCTCCCGCACATGTCTTCAGCCGGCTCAGCTGATCGGTGCGGATCAGGTCGATCAACGCCATCGCGTTCTCTGCGGCCATACGGTCGGCCAGCGGCGCCTCGGGTTCGGTGACGTGGATATGCCAATCCCAACCGTCGTGGCGGGTGAGGTACGGCCGGGCGTCCGCCTCTCGGAGCATCACGTTCACCTCGTGCGCCGCGTCATCGATACCGAGTTGCCAGAGGGTGTCGAGCCGGGTGCGCAGTGCTCGCACGGCATCGAGTTCGGTGGCGTCACCGTCCCGGCGGCCCGTGTAGCCCTGGTCGTCGAGGAAGTCGCGGAGCTCGCCGGTGGTGCTCAGCGTGTCGACGTCGTCGCGGCCGGTGTTGATCAACGCGGCAGTGGCCACCAACGCGACGTCGGTGTCATGAGCAAATAGCATTTGACTCCTTACCAGCGATCCGTTTAGCTGTCATGAGTGTAAGCAGTTTTACTCCTGTCACCCTCATCGGAGGAATCTTGCAGTTCGTTGATGCGCGCACCCTGCCCGGGTTCGGTTTGGTGATGGGCGTGACGTCGGCCGTGTCGTTCGGCACCTCGGGACCGCTCGCCAAGGGACTGATCGACAGCGGCTGGTCCTCGGCCGCGGTGACGGCCGTACGCCTGGGCGCCGGCTCGCTCCTACTCCTCGTTCCGCTGATATTGTTGCGCCGCAACCTTTTTGCCCAGTGGTCCCGATCGCCGATGCTCGTGGTCTCCTACGGCATCCTCGGCGTCGCCGTCGTCCAACTCAGCTTCTTCAACGCGGTCCGATACCTCGACGTGCCGGTTGCCCTGCTCATCGAATACTCGGGGCTGATCCTCGTGGTGGCGTACGACTGGCTCATCCGAGGACGCACGCCGACGACCTTGACCGGCGTCGGCTGTGTCATCGCACTTGCCGGGCTGGTGATGGTCATCGTCGGCGGGGGCGACATCGGTGACATCGACCCCGTCGGGTTCGTGTGGGCCGTCATCGCCGGCGTCGGGCTCGCGGCCTATTTCATCCTGGCCACCGAGGATTTCGGCAAGTCAGGTCAGAGCGTGGAGCCGTTGGCCCTGACCACCGGCGGATTGCTGCTCGGTACAGCGGTGATCGGCATCGCCGGCGCGCTGGGTCTACTGCCCATGGCCGCGGGCACCGGGTCCACCGTGCTCGCCGACACCTCGGTGCCCTGGTGGGTGGTCGCACTGGCGATAGCCGGGATCTCCACCAGCCTCGCGTACGTCACCGGCGTACATGCCGTTCGGCTCCTCGGCGCCACTCCCGCGTCGTTCGTGGCGCTCATCGAGGTGCTGTCGTCCGCAGTGGTGTCGTGGTGGCTGCTGGGCCAGACCATGACCGTCGCCCAGCTGGCGGGCGCGGCGGTGCTGCTGTCGGGGCTGGTGGCGGTCAACATGGGCGGGCGGCTCAAGAGTGATTCACAACTCGCGGCGCGGGTACCCGTGGAATAACCCGCCGGGGGTCCGGACTTGCACCACAAGGCCGATAACAGACGGCTGAACCGGACGAAAGTGCAAAGGAGCATGTTGTGGCAAAGGTGTTGTTCGTGATGACCGCCGCCGATCATTGGACCCTGAAGGACGGAAGCAAGCATCCGACCGGTTTCTGGGCCGAGGAGTTCGTGGCGCCCTATGAGGAGTTCACGAACGCCGCCACGAGGTGGTGGTGGCGACCCCAGGCGGCAAGGTGCCTGTGGTGGACCAGGGCAGCCTGGCCGCCGACGCCAACGGTGGACAGGACAAAGCCGACGCGATCGCCGCGAAACTCGAGTCGAATGAAGAACTGAAGCATCCGATCTCTCTTGACGACGTTGATCTGAGCCACTATGTGGCAGTTTTCTACCCCGGTGGTCACGGCCCCATGGAAGACCTCGCGGTCGACGAGGTGTCCGGTCGACTGCTGACCGAGGCCATCGATTCCGGGCGACCACTGGGCGTGGTGTGCCACGCCCCCGCAGCGTTGCTGGCCGCCACTCGCGATGATGGATCGTTCACCTTCGCCGGCTACCAGGCGACGGGATTCTCCAATGCCGAGGAGACCCAGGCAGGCCTGGCCGACAAGGCCGTCTGGCTGCTCCAGGACCGGCTGGTCGATCTCGGCGTCGACTACCAGGAGGGCGAGCCCTGGGCACCCAAGGTCGTCGTGGATCGCAACCTCTACACGGGCCAGAACCCAGCGTCGTCCGCACCGCTCGCGCAGAAGATCCTCGCCGATCTCGGCTGACCCACCAGCGGTGCATGGGCGCCGGCAACGACGAGCGGTCGAAGACATCGATCAGCCCCCGTCGTTGTCGGCGTCTTCTGTAGGCACCAGTCTCCAAGAACTTTCGCGCTTAGCAGGGCGAAGATGAATGCGGCAGCGATCGCCAACACCGAGACCCCCTGCGGAGGGTCAGGTTTCAGGTTCATACGATTGAACTACGAGCACGTGCCCGGGAGGATCAGAAGTGAGCTTCACGGGCGTGATACAGGACACGTACTCTGAGATCAGCCTGTTGAGAAAACAATTCGCTCTTGTGACCGTGAAGATCATTTGTCGGGTCTGCTAAAAGTACTGCGCCACAGCGACGTAACGATTTGGTAGCACGATTGCGATAGCTTGGTTGCTGGGCGCCAAGCGCTCCCGCCCCCAAGGGGCCTCGGCGATCAGGCGACAGGTGGAACACGTGCGTGCCAACACTCCTCGACAAAAAGCTCTTACGTCCGCGATCGGCGCCCATCTGACAGTCTCCGAGCTAGTTGTGGCCCGGGCAGCTGAGACACCGGACGCTCCGGCGATCGTCACACCGGACGGCCGGTGCACCTGGAGTCAACTACTCCAGATGGCGCACGGGTGGGCGGTCGTGATGTCGCCTTCGGCGAGCGGCGCGACCCAACCCGTCGCCGTTGTGGTCGACGGTTCCCTTCGGTCGTTTGCACTTGCCGTCGCGGTCACGATGTCTGGAAGGGCGCTTGTCCCGCTTGACCCGGGTGCTCCGCCGGCAAGGCGAACGTCCTTGGTCGAGGCATCTGGCGCGATGCTGGTGGACACGGATCTGGTACCCGTAGACGGTGATCTCCCTGTGACGGATCCAGCGTCGAGCGCATTCATCCTGTTCACCTCTGGCTCGAGCGGACTGCCCAAAGGCGTTGTCTTCAGCCACTTGTCAGCCCTCGCGAAGGCCGATGTGGTCGCGCGCGAATTGCAGATCACCTCGGCGGACCGCGTCGCGTCTGCCCTGCCATTCGGATTTGGCGCCGGCCTCACCACGTTCTTGGCTGCACTCATGGCCGGGGCACCGACATTCTACTGGGACAGTCGATTCCGCAGCATTGACAACCTGGCCGAGTGGATTGAGACGAACCAGGTGACGACGCTCCACGCGTCGGCTTCCATGCTCAGGGGCCTGGCCGCAAGTGTGAGCCGACCGGAGTCCGCACGCGACTCGATAGCTGGGTTGCGTCTCGCGGTTGCATACGGCGAGGCACTCGAAGGTACCGACGTCATTGCCGTCCGTCGGATGCTCCCTACCCAGACTTCGATCATCACCTGGTATGCCACAACCGAAGTGGGCGCCATATCGTGGCGAGAGATCAAGCCGGAGGACGGCATCGGACCGGGGTCGCTGCATGTTGGTGCAGGCGTGGCGGGCCGAGAGCTGGTCCTGTCGGACGACAACGGGGATGAGCCACCGGTCGGCACGGTCGGCGAGGTTCATATCAGAGGAGGCTGCATCCCGTTCGAGTATCTCGACGGAACCCCTACCCGCGCATTCGTCGACCACAACAACACCGCGGTCTACCGAACCGGCGACCGCGGCCGATTCGACTCCGCCGGCAATCTACATCTGACGGGGCGTGTTGACGACCTCCTGAAGATCCGCGGCTACCTCATCGAACCGTCTGAGGTGTCGATGCACCTGCGTGACATTCCCGGAATACTAGATGCGTTCACCGTGGCGACTGAGGGCGCGTCACGGGGTTTGCGTTCTTACATTGCGTCGACCCCTCACGGTCAACCACTTGTCGAGATCTCGAACATGCCAGACGACAGCTCTGTTCGCGCACATCTACGGTCGCGGGTCCCCGAGTGGATGGTCCCACAAGAGCTCATCAGGCTGTCCACGTTTCCACGTACCGAACGAGGCAAGGTCGACCGCGCCGCCCTTGCATCGTCGACCAGAACGCTCGAACCAGAGCAGCGAAAGCCACCTGCGGCAAGATCCCTGACGGAGACAGCTGTCCTCGAAATTCTCACCGACGTGCTTGGCCATGATGCGCAGGCCCCCGCCTCAGACGACGATCTGATGGCCTGCGGGTTGGACTCCCTCGCACTGACGACAGTTCTCGCTCAAGTGAGTGCACGGTTTCACGTGGAGATCAGTCCCCAAGCCCTGTTGCGCACGCCGACGATACGGCGTCTTGCCGAACTGATCTCAGAGGAGACCCGAGCAGGCGTGTCGCGCCGGTCTGCCGACCCGATACTCGTCCCCCTCCAGGTCACAGATTCTGATCAGTCAGTGTTCGTCATCGCGGGAGCCGGCGCGCCGGCCATTTCGTTGATGGCGCTGTGTCGCCACCTGAACTCGGACCGCTCTGTGTATGGCCTGCAGGTCAGCGGATTGGAGGGCCGCGCACGGCCCGATTCGTCCATTACCGCCGCGGCGGCCTTGTTCATCAAACGCATGCGTTGCGTGCAACCGCGCGGCCCATACACGCTGATCGGCCACTCAATGGGAGGGGTGATCGCCCAGGAAATGGCGTCGCAGCTGGAGGTCGCCGGCGAGTGTGCGGACCGCATCATCATCGTCGACAGTCGGCTGACCGAATCGATGTTGCGTGACCTACCCGGTGCCCCTGTTGCCGATCCCGGCCCACCGCCTCCTGCCTCTGCGTCGGAGACCCCACGGCAGCCACACTTCGGTCTGGGCGCGCTCACGAAGATGTGGCTCCAGATACGTCTTGCAGGTTGGTGGCAGTTCGACCCTGTGACCCAGTGGATGATCTTTTACAACACCGG
The DNA here is from genome assembly GCF_023051145.1 of Williamsia sp. DF01-3. Lineage (NCBI taxonomy): Bacteria > Bacillati > Actinomycetota > Actinomycetes > Mycobacteriales > Nocardiaceae > Williamsia > Williamsia sp. DF01-3. The sequence goes on along the minus strand of NZ_JALKFS010000005.1, from coordinate 2,132,520 downwards.
CTTGAGGATGCTGCGCCGGCACACGATGAAGCGTTGTCATTCTCCGTTGACAGTGCTGCGAACTCCGGACAACCCACAGACGGCCGAGATGTGGGTCCGAGTGACCACAGGATCTGTCGACGTAATCGATGTTGACGGTGATCACGCCATCCTTCTTCGTGAACCCTCGGTGCAGGAGATCGCTCGTCATTGCCGGGCAGCACTCGGTGATCGCACGCTGACCCGCCTGTAGGAATTAAACGGACCGTGGTTTCATTTACAGTGTCATGAAGAACATCGGATTTTTGTCGTTCGGGCACTGGTCGGATTCACCCGGCTCGCAGACCCGGTCAGCCGCGGACACTTTGCTGCAGTCGATCGATCTCGCGGTCGCGGCCGAGGAACTCGGCGCTGATGGCGCCTATTTCCGTGTGCATCACTTCGCCCGGCAACTGGCGTCGCCATTTCCACTCCTTGCCGCAGTCGGCGCGCGGACCAGTCGCATCGAGATCGGGACCGGCGTCATCGACATGCGCTACGAGAACCCGATGTACATGGCCGAGGACGCCGGCTCCGCGGATCTCATCTCGGGTGGCCGACTGCAGCTCGGGATCAGCCGTGGTTCGCCCGAGCAGGTGATCGACGGCTACCGGTATTTCGGCTATGCGCCGAACGACGACGCCTCGGACGCGGACATGGCCCGCCAGCACACCGACGTCTTCCTCAAGGTCATCGACAACGCCAAGTTCGCCCAGCCGAACCCGTCGCCGATGTTCCCCAACCCCCCTGGCCTGCTGGGCATCGAGCCCCAATCGCCCGGCTTGCGAGACCGCATCTGGTGGGGCGCCGGTACACGGGCCACGGCGGAGTGGACAGCCGAGCAAGGGATGAACCTGATGAGTTCAACCCTGCTGACCGAAGACACCGGAGTGCCCTTCCATCAACTGCAGGCCGAACAGATCGAGCGTTTCCGCGAGACGTGGAAGTCGGCCGGCCACAAGCGTGAGCCGCGAGTGTCCGTCAGCCGCAGCATCTTTGCCCTTGTCGACGATCGAGACCGCGCCTACTTCGGGCGTGGCGGGCAAGACGCGGATCAGGTGGGCATCATCGACGGGACCACGGCGCGATTCGGCCGGAGCTATGCCGACGAACCAGACCGGTTGATCGAACAGCTCCGCGAGGACGAGGCGATCGCAGCAGCGGACACGCTCCTTCTCACCGTGCCGAACCAGCTCGGCGCCGACTACAACGCACACGTCATCGAATCGATCCTGACGCACGTCGCCCCCGCCCTCGGTTGGCGCTGACATCGCCCGCGCCTGCGTGCGACCATGTCTCGATGAGCGAACGCGAAGTACTCACCTGGGATCTGTTCGGGGCGGCGAGTCGTGAACTCGCTCAGACGGTCGCCGATTCCGGGTTCGCGCCCGACGTGGTGCTCGGCATCGCGCGCGGGGGCTGGTGCCTGCCGGGGCGCTGGCATACGCGCTCGACTGCAAGTCACTGTTCACGATGAACGTCGAGTTCTACACCGGTGTGGGCACCACGCTCGACGAGCCGGTGATACTGCCGCCCATCCTCGACGCCACCGAACTGGACGGCCTGACCGTACTCGTCGTCGACGACGTCGCGGACAGTGGAAAGACACTGGAGCTCGTACACACCTTCTGTCGCAATCACGCGTCCGAGGTACGGACGGCGGTGTTGTACGAGAAGCCCGCATCGGTGATCAAGGCCGACTACACGTGGCGGTACACCGACCGCTGGATCAACTTCCCCTGGTCCACCGAGCCGCCCATCACGCCCCGCTGACCAAGGTGGATGTGCAGCCGTTCAGTCGAGCCACGCAGTGGGCGCCGTGATCGATCTGCGCAGACTGACCGGCGAGACCGCCGCTGTCCTCCGCGGAGCGAGACGACGTCTGGCCGGCGGCGACATCGCCGGTGCTGCTGCCACGCTGACCTACTTCGCAGCGATCGCAATCGTCCCCTGGTTCCTGCTCGCGGTGTGGAGCACCACGTGGTTCGAACCCGACCTGCAGGCCCAGCAGGAACTGCTGGCGCTGCGGGTCCTCATCCCGCCCGACATGGGGGCACGACCGGCGTACGACGCACTCGTCGAGGCCGGGGTACAGATGGACCCACTCAAAGCACTTGTCCTGTTGTTCCCGGCATCGTTCTACGGCGAAGGTCTGCGGCGCGCGTGTCTCGCGATCTCGCCCGAACCCGACCGGTTCACCGGATGGAGAGCCCGGGCCCGAGTTTTGGCCTTGCTCGTCGCGATACCGGTTTTCGGACTGGTGTTCCGGACCGTGGGCGACCAGCTCGTCACCTTCGCGCCCGAGGGCGGCGGCACAGGCAGCGCGGGCGACCTGATCTTCCGCACCTGGATCGGCTTCCTCGCCACGTGGCTGGTGCTCTCGGTGGCACTCGTATGGGTGTATCGCGCTGTGGCACCGGGCAACCCGAGATGGTGGGTGGCAGCGGTGGGCGCAGTCACCACCGCGTCGTTCATGGCCGGATTCCTCCAGGGCTTCGCGTTGTTCCTGTCGCTGCCCATCGACGTCGGGATCCCCTACGCGGGTCTCGACGTCATCGGTGGTGTGGTTGCGGTCGGTCTGTGGCTCTGGATCCTGCATATGGTGGTGATCATGGGGTGGGCGGTGACACGATCCCTCGACACCGTGGTGGACGGCCGGCGCACGGCCGAATCCGACCACACCAGCAATGATCCGGAGGAGAAAGCTTGAGCCACATCGTTGTTGTCGGAGCGGGTGTGGGCGGATTGGCCGCAGCAACACGTCTGGCGGCACAGGGGCACGCTGTCACCCTCGTCGAACAAGCCGCCACGGTCGGCGGCAAGCTCGGTGTGGAAAAGATCGATGACTTCGTGTTCGACACGGGCCCATCCCTGTTGACACTCCCCCACGTCCTCGACGATCTGTTCGCCGCGACCGGCGGCGGCTCGGCATCCGACGAACTCGGACTCCAACGCCTTGACATCGCCTGCCGGTACACCTTCCCCGATGGCGCCATCCTTGATCTGCCCGGCGAGATGCGCGACATCCCCGCCGCGCTCGACGCGGCACTGGGCGATGGACGGGGTGCACAGTGGAGCGCATTCTCCGAGCGCGCCCAACGGATCTGGGACGTCACCCGCATCCCGTTCCTGGAATCACCGATCGACGTCCGCACGATGCTCGGACTCTCCCGCCACCTGGATGAGCTCGCGGCGGTGGCACCGTGGCGCACATTGCGGGGGATCGGGAAGTCGTATCTGTCCGATCCCCGACTACGGATGTTGCTCGACCGATACGCGACGTACACCGGGTCTGATCCCCGCCGTGCCCCGGCCGCGCTGGCGAGCGTGCCGTACGCGGAGCAGGCTTTTGGTTCCTGGTACGTCGCCGGGGGTCTGGGGCGTATCGCCGCCGCGCTACTCGATCGCGCGCTGACCCTGGGCGTCGACGTGCGCCTTGGTACGAAGGTCACCGAGATCGTCTCGGACGCAACGGGTGTCAACGGTGTTCGGGTCGACGACGGCGGGGTCATCTCCGCGGATGCGGTGGTGGCCAACGCCGATGCACACCAGGTCTACAACACGTTGCTCACGGCCCGCCGATGGCCGATTCGGCAGGCGCGATGGCGGCTGCGTCGCACCACCCGTTCGCTGTCCGGGTTCGTGATCCTGCTGGCGTTGCAGAACGCCCCTGCCGGTCAGCCACACCACCATGTGATGTTTGCCGAAGACTACGACGACGAGTTCGACGCGGTCTTCGGCCGCCATGGTCGGGCCCGTCCGGTTCCTCGTCCGACGATTTATCTCAGTGCTCCCCCCGACCCGGCGATCGTTCCGCACGAGGGCGCGGGCGCGTGGTTCGTTCTTGTCAACGCGCCTCCGCACGACCCCGAATCGGGTACCGACTGGGACGCCCCAGGGCTGGGCGACCGGTACGCCGACCAGATCCTGGACCTGATGGCCGAACGCGGGCTGGATGTACGTGGCGAGGTCAGGAACCGGGTGATCATCAGCCCCGCCGATCTGCAGCGACGGACGATGACACCGGGCGGCTCCATCTACGGCACTTCGTCCAATGGTGCGATGGCGGCATTCTTGCGGCCCGCCAACAGATCACCCGTTCCTGGCCTGTTCCTCGTCGGCGGCTCGGCCCATCCGGGCGGCGGATTGCCGTTGGTGATGATGTCGGCCAAGATCGTCGCCGACATGATCGGGATCGCTGAGGGCAGTCAATCTTCGAGGTCAGAGTGAACAGCGACCAGTAACTGGGCCAGGCCCGCAACGGCCAACACGGTTGCGATGATGGAGTAGATGGTCACCAGGGTGATGCCGTCGAGAGCGGGCAACACATCGATCCCCGACCGCCTGGCACACCATTCAATGGCGCTGGTCGCGGTGGCAAAGCAAGCGACGATCACCCGCGATGGACGTTCCCACCACGTCAACACTCCGGGCCCCTCCATCCCGGTGGCCTGGGCGTGCGCGCGGACGGATTCGAGCAACAACGTGAGCAGGGCGAGGGAAACCCCGAGCCACGCAGGGGCCCCGAGGACAACCAAGGTGAGGACCAGCAACAGATCTGAACAGCGGTCGGCGAACGGGTCGAGTACCCGACCCCACCGCGACGCCTTGCCGGCGCGTACCGCGATCGCGCCGTCCACACCGTCGAGCACAGCGCCGACGAGGATCACGAGCATGGCCACCATGGGCCACGCGGCACCGGCCGAGGCGATCAGCGGAACGGCCGCCATGACCGCGACACCCGCGACCGTGACCGTGCTGGGGCTGACACCTGCGCGCACCAGCGGGGTCGCGCATGTGTGAGCGATACGAACCCAGCCGCTGATCCACATCGAACTCCGGGGATCGATACCGCCATGCAGACGCGACCAACCGGCATACGCTTCTTCACGGGAAAACACGGGCCGCATGAGTACTGATACCTCCGATCTGCGACTCGCAAACCCGACCGCACCGTGGCGCACGCCATGAACCGGCAGCGTGGGTGCCGGGCCGGGACGCACTCCGATCGAGCAGAGGAAGGAAACCGTGGCCACCTTCGCGTTCATCCACGGGGCCGGGGACGTCGGCTGGTATTGGCACCTCGTGGAATCCGATCTACGCACGCGGGGACACGACACCGTGGCACCTGATCTGCCCTGCGGAGACGACTCGGCCGGCGTGGCCGAGTATGCCGACACGATTGCCGCTGCGGTGGGCGATCGGTCCGACATCGTTGTCGTAGCGCATTCGGCGGGCGGTCTCACCGCTCCCCTCGTCTGTGAGCGGGTCGCCGTCGAGTTGCTCGTTCTGGTCGCGCCGATGATCCCGACCGCCGGTGAGGCGCCCGGCGATTACTTCACCAACACCCGCCTCGGCGACGAAAAGCGCACGCACCACGACGATGTTGTCGCGCTGTTCTATCACGACGTGCCGCCGGAGTTGGCCGCGCAGGCCGTGGCGAAGGGTCGCGATGAGTCCGAGGCGCGGGCCGAGGAACCGACACCTATGCGTGCCTGGCCTGATGTCCCCACTCGAGTGCTGATCTGCCGGGAGGACCGGGTGTTCCCTGCTGCCTACCTACGCCGGGTGGTCACCGAGCGACTCGGCATCACCCCGGACGAGATGGACGGCGGACACACCCCCGCGCTGAGTCGACCACTCGACTTGGCAGACCGCCTCCACACCTTCGCGGCCGAGCAGTGCCTGGCGCCTGCGAGCGTCGGGCAGGAGAACGGCGGACAGGTGCTGCCATGACAGACATCTACGACGGTTACGACGCCGAGTTGTCGCTCTACGACGAACCACTGCATCGGGCCTGCGCGGTCACAGCAGGCGACCGCGTTCTCGACATCGGGTGTGGAACCGGACACTCCACGCGCCGGGCGGCGCGAACAGCGCACGCCCGCAATGCCTTCGGGATCGACATCTCCGAGTCAGCCATCGAGCGAGCCCGCGAGATCGCTGATGCCGAGCAACTTTCGACCGTGACGTTCGAGGTCGCGGACGCACAGACCCATCCGTTCACACCGGCCGGCTTCGATGTGGCGATCAGTCGCTTCGGAACCATGTTCTTCGACGACCCGGTCGCAGCGTTCACCAACATCGGACGCGCGATACGGCCGGGCGGGCGGCTGGCCATGCTCGTGTGGCAGGCACGCGAGCACAACGAATGGAGTTCGGCGATCGCTCGCGCCCTCGCTGCAACCGGCCGCGGCCCCGGCCAGGTACCTGATGCATTCTCACTCGCCGATCCATCAACGGTCACGGCGATCATGAGCGATGCCGGGTTTGTCGACGTCGTCGTCGACGGCGTCCATGCGCCGGTCTTCTACGGCAGAAATGTCCACGCCGCCCTCGACTGGGTCGGTGGCTTCGCGAACGTTGCCGGCACGATGGCAGGGCTGAGTCCGCTCGAGGCGGAACAGGCGATGGGGCGTTTGCGAGACATGCTGGCGAGCCGCCTACGTGCAGACGGTGTCTGGTTCGACGCGCGGGCCTGGCTTGTCACGGCCCACGTACCCGAAGCTCAGTGACCTGGTCGCCTCCGGGAGCGGTGTCTGTGTGAAACCGGCCATCGATCGATGCGCCGACCACCCATCCGATTCGTGTTCTGTTCCGAAGCAACCAATGCAACGACTCAACAGTTTGATCGCCGCTCGGGGACGGAGAGGGCCACATGACGTCAGTAGATCAACACACCGAGGCGCCGATCTCGAACGATCTGCTCCAGGACCGAAGCCACGAGATCGTCACTGCTGTCAACGCCGTGCTCACCGCCCATGTCTCCGACCACTCGGCCGCGATGAGTGATCTGAGCGCGGAGGTCACACCCCTGGCCACGGCCGTCACCGACAGCCTGGACCGCGGGAAACGGTTGCGCGCTCAGTTCTGCATGTGGGGTTCATACGGTGTGACCGGAGGCGAACTGGCTGCCGGCGTCGCCGAGATGGCAGCGGCGATCGAGCTCTTCCACTTCGCCGCACTCGTGCACGACGACCTGATGGACAACAGCGACACCAGGCGCGGCCTGCCCACGATGCACCGCCACTTCACGGCCGAACACGCGCGACAGCAACGACTCGGCGACGGTGACGAACACGGCTCGGCGGCTGCCATCCTGGTCGGCGACATGTGCCTGTCGTGGTCCGACGACTTGTCCGCGATGGCCACCGACACTCTCGATCCGCGGTCACGCCGCGCGGTTCGAGCCATCTGGTCGCAGATGCGCGACGAGGCCTATGCGGGCCAATACCTCGACATGCTCAGCCAGACCGAGTCCGCCACCTCCCGCCGCCGCGCCGACCTCATCCTCCGATTGAAGAGCGCCAAGTACACGATCAGCCATCCGCTCCGACTCGGTGGCGCGATCGCCGGCGCCGATGACACGCTCCTGCACCTCTACGACCAGATCGGGCTGACCGCCGGCGAAGCCTTCCAGCTGCGTGACGATCTCCTGGGTGTGTTCGGTGACCCCCAGATCACCGGGAAACCTGCGATCGACGATGTCCGTGAGGGCAAGCGCACCCTGCTGATGGCAGTCGCCGAGTCGCGTGCCGACAACGCACAGAAGGACATCCTCAGGCGCTCGCTGGGCAATCCCGAACTGACCGACGCCGACCTGGAGGCCGTGCGTTCGGTGCTCACCGACACCCGTGCCGATCAGGCCATCGAAGCGCGGATCGGTGAACTCACAAGCGACGCAATGGAAATCGTGCACGCACTGCCGGTGGACGCCGTGACCCGGCAGGCTCTGACCACCCTCATCAAAAAGTGTGTCTGGCGCCAAGCCTGAGCGATCTCTTCGATGCGCGTGTCGGCGTGACGGGCCGACGTCAGTGTGACGGACCGACGGTCCGGTCTCCCTTGAGGCGTTTGCGGATGAGCTCGGCGCTGATCAAACACATCGGCAGACCGATGCCGGGGCGGGTACTCGACCCGGCATAGAACAGGCCCTCGACCTTGCGGGAGCGGTTGGTGGCGCGCAGAAAAGCACTCTGCCGCAACGTATGCGCCGGACCGAGTGCACCACCCGACCACGAGTTGACGTTGTCGACGAAGTCGGCAGGCCCCACCGACCGCCGGACGACGATCCGCTCGGCGAGATCCGGGATGTCCGCCCACGAGGCGATCGACGCAACAGCCTGGTCCACGACCTTCTCGATGTCGGGAGCGCCGGCTCCGTCGATGCCCCCATGTCCCAGACCGGGATCCGGAGGCGAGGGCACCAAGATGAAGATGTTCTCGTGATCTGCGGGCGCCACCGAGTCGTCTGTCGCGGACGGGCGGCACACGTACAGCGATGCGGGATCCGGCATGTGCGTCGGGGACTCGAAGATCGCGTCGAAGTTGGTTGTCCAGTCGTCGGTGAAGAACAGCGAATGATGAGCCAATTCAGGAAGGCTCCCCTGCACACCCAGATACGCCAGGACAGCGCCGGGCCCCGAAGTCGCCTTGTCCCACCACCGTTGAGGGAACGTCTGCAGATGCTCCGGCAACAGCCGGGTCTCCACGTGATGCAGGTCCGCGGCGCCCACGACGATGTCGGCCGCGATATCTCGTTGAGTCCCATGGCCGTCGGCGACCCGCACCCCGACAACCTCGTCGCGGCGTCGCCCGATTGCCCGGCGACCCCGCCTGCCATCGGCCCGCGGGCGGGTGAGAATTGCGGTCGCAGCCGTACCGGTGTGCAGTCGCACCCCGTTGTCGGCCGCCAGCCTGGACAGCGCCTCGACAAACGTGGTGAAACCCCCGTCGGGGTAACGGACCCCGTCAGCGAGATCGAGCCAGCTCATGAGGTGGTAGATGGCCGGGGTGCGTTCCGGGGAAGACCCGAGGAACACCGCCGGGTAGCCGAGAACCTGTTGGAGTCGTCGATCCGAGAATCGTTGCGAGACAAATGATTGCAAGGACCTGGTGAGCAGCTCGGCCAGCTTTGGCGCGTTGCGCAGCACGTCTCGGCCGAGAAAGGCTCGCGGTGAATCGAAACTCGTGTAGAGGAAACGTTTGACGGCGATGTCGTAGGCATGCCGGGCGGAGTCGAGGTAGTCGCCCAATCCCGCTCCGGCACCTGGCTCGATGCTCTCGAACAGTGCCCGGTTACGTTCTTCGTCACCTTCGACATCGATCTTCTCGTCGGCGCCCTCGAAGAACACCCGATAGCCCGGTTCGAGACGAACCAAGTCGACCTGCTCCTCGGTGGATGTCCCGAGCAGGTCGAAGAAGTGGTCGAACACCTCGGGCATCAGCCACCACGACGGCCCGGTGTCGAAACGGAATCCCTCATGCTCCCAGGAACCGGCACGGCCACCGAGATCATCGTTCTTCTCGACCAATTCGACGTCGTGGCCGTCATGGGCCAACAGGGCAGCGGTGGCCAGCCCCGCAACACCACCGCCGATGATGACTACTTTTTTCGATGGTGCGGTCACTTGAAGCTGTTCTCCGTATCGATGTCGTGAGGTCGCCCACGGCGCAGCGCTGCTCTCGCCGCGATGCGCGCCTTCTCCGGCGTGGGCACGCGCACCCTGGTCAGCCGAGCTTGCGCCGCCGTCGTCGCCCGCAGGCGCCGGGTCAGTTCGGCGAACAGGTCGTGTGCGGTACACACTGCCACGCGGCAGCCTCGTGGTAGCTGCGGAATGACCTCCGCGGCCGCGGCCAGGTCCATCTCGATGTCGTCGAGCCAGCTGCCCCAGATTTCTTCGTCGAGGTCGTCGGGTTGGAGGCCGACAAGATACTGCCGTCCGAGTCCGTCGCTGTCGTCGCCGAAGTCCCGGAGGAAGTTGATCTTCTGGAATGCGGCACCGAGGCGCTGGGCGCCAGGGGCCAGTTCCGCGTAGCGACCGGAGGGGTTGGGTTCACCGGCCACGAATGCGCACAGGCACATCAGGCCGATCACTTCAGCCGAGCCGTAGATGTAGCTTCCGAGGCTCGCGAAGTCGTGCTTTGTGCGCTGCAGGTCTGTGCGCATCGAATGAAAGAACGGCGCGACGAGTTCCCTGTCGATCCCGACTCGACGAGCGGTCCTGGCGAACGCGTGGACAACAAGATTGGCACTCGATCCCGTTTCGATCGCGGCGAACGTGTCCTGTTCGAGCTTGTCGAGCTCCACCAGCCGGTCGACGCCGTCCTGGCCGGGCCGAGGGGCGTCCACCACTTCGTCTGCTATCCGTACCAATGCGTAGATGTTGCGGACGTCTTGCCGCACCTGCCCACCAAGCATTCGGGTTGCGAGACCGAAAGACGAAGAGTAGCAACGGATCACCAGCGCCGCACTGGCGTCGGCTGCCGCGTCGTACCGTAGATACGGCGCCATCGCATCCATGCGCCCACGTGTTTGCACCATTCGACTCGCCCTCGCTTTCGGTCCACCGGCTCGCAGGGTCATCGGTTGACCTCCATCTGCGCCCGCAGCCAGTTGGGATGTGCGTCGAGACCGTAGGGGTCGGGTGCGGGCATCGACCTGATCTGTTCGACGAACCATGGGCTCAGGGCCCACGGCGCACGTTCGACAACTGCCCACACATCGGAGATGTCGGACCACGCGTATTCGGCGACCTCGTCCGGGTCCGGCCGCAGCGCCCCCACCGGGCTCGCGACGAACACCGGACAGATCTCGTTCTCCACCACGCCGCTGGAATCGACGGCCCGGTAGCGGAACTCGGGCAGCACGCAACGCAGATCCTCGACATCGATGCCCAGCTCGCGTTGCGCGTAACGGTAGATCGCGTCCTCGACGGATTCACCGGGCCGCGGATGCCCACAGAAAGAATTGGTCCACACGCCGGGCCATGTCCGCTTGCTCAGTGCACGCCGGGTCATCAGCAGGCGGCCCTCGTCGATCACGTGGCACGAGAATGCAAAATGCAGGGGTGTGTGTGAGGTGTGCACGGTCGCACGGTCAGCCGTTCCACACGGACGCCCGTCAGCGCTTGCCAAAACCACCAAGTCGTCGGTCATGCATACCTCGTCTTTTCGGGTGTGTATGTTCCTCTCCTGGTATTCGGAACCGCCCACAGAGCGGACGTCTTCGACCAGAAGAAGTTTTTGGCCCCTTCGGACATGCGCACAGCCGGGAGATCGCGGGCTGGACCGAACGCTGCTTGTCGTCGGATACCCAGGAAGAGCCCTGGTCACTCCTCGAGCGGCTGATCCGAGCAAAACGCTCCACATAAGCAGAAACGCTCCACCTGTAGGTGGAGCGTTTCGAGGTAAGTGGCGCCTATTCGGCCCGGTGTTTCTGTGGAGCTAAGGGGAATCGAACCCCTTGTGTTACCTGGGAAAACACCGGTTTACCTGCACGAATGCGCTCCCAACGATGATGCCAGAATATCGATCCACCTGGGAAAACCCTCCGGGCGTGTTGCCTGAGGCAACAATAGACCGGGCGTCTATTTACTCCATGAGTACCGCGGTCGCGGTCACTGTCTCCGAGTCCTTCATCGTGGCCGAGCAGGTGAATACCGTGTAGCCGACCTTGCCGCCAAAGCTGTTGTTCGCGTTGAACTCACCGACCACGGTCCACCCCTGCGCCGGGTCACGGGACGTGATCTTGACTGACCGAAACTCCGCCGAGTCTGGATCCTTGAGCTGATTCTTGACCGAGTTCTGGCAGGCCTTCTTCGCCGTCTCGTCATCGTCACTACTGGCGACCGGGTCAGCTGGTGATGCGGTCGTCGTGTCGCCCACATTGCCGGGCGCTGCGTCCGCATCCTCGTCGTCACCTCCGGACCCGGCGCCTACAAGAACTGAGATGAGGAGCGCGAGGCCAATGACGCTGGCTACGACCCAGCCGATCGTATTGCTCGTACCGGTGCGCGTACCTGACGCTGACGAACGAACGCCGTCCGGACGGGGCCGCGTTTGTGCTGTCCATTCGTCGCCATCCCAATAACGCTGGCCATCGAATTCGGGGAGTGGGTCCCGATACCAACCAGGACGGCGGTATTTCGGGTTGATCGAAAAGTCATCCTTGGCCACGCAAATCTCTTCTCTGCACGCGGGCTGCGACCCGCTGGGAACGTAGACGCCGCAGCCGATTCACCAGAATCGGGTTGTACGCGAGCGCCTCTGGATTATCCAGTATCTGGTTCAGCTTTTGCGCGTAACGAATGGCCGACATCTCGAAACGCCGCACTATCTCGGCCTCCTTGTTCCCGCGTTGCTGCCACCATCGCGCCTCGAAGTCGAGGATCGCCCGCTCGAGGTCCGTCATGGTCGCCAGCTCCAGTCGCCCTCGGTGGCGGCCTCAATCTGAGCCACCTCGATCGGGTCAAGATTCTCCATCCGGCACAACAGTGTTGTGCCATCCACCCACAGCTCCTCGGCCAGTTCGGCCGGCGTCGGATGCCGCAGCCACACAAGTGCATCGATCAGGTCGTCGATGGTGATCAGACGCTGTGCTGCCTCCAGCTCAACGAGCCGCTCCTCGACCTCCGGTTTTGGGTGCTCGCGACCACGATGCTCGATGTGAATCATCTCGTGAGTCAGGCTGCAGCGGCGCTCGGCCTGTGACGATGACGAGCAGATGTCCACATCGTCGCCGACGGTCCTCGCCATCTTGTCGCCGTACAGGCGATGTTGACAGTTGATCGTGACGTGAGGGTAGTGATCGCGTGCGTGGCGCCAGGGATGCCACCGAAGTTTCGTAACCATGCAAAATGTGTAGCGGCAGGGTCTGACAATCCGTTGTGCAACAATGAATTACAGTCATGTCATTACGCGCCGAACTCTGGGCCCTCCTCGTCTGGCGCCGCGTCGGATTCGTCGGGGATCTCTTTCGGCACCCGTGGGTCACGAGTGCGATGCACGAGGTCATAGTCAGACTGGCGCCGAGCATCAGGCTGTGCGCCTTGATTTGGTTCCGTCAAGCCCTCAGGCTTGTCATTCTGCTGGCCGTCGCCAGCATGGCCCTCCTGGTGCGGGGCGCCTTGTGCTCGCGGCGTCGAGGCCGCCGGATCAGTGGTAGGTGCGACTGGTTCTGCATGGGAGTCTCCTTGCTGTATGTCGATCAGGATTAGGTCTACAAGAGTTGAGATATAGAGGAGCGCCGCCATCGGCAGCTTCGCTAGTCGAGCCTGAAGGGTGCCGATGTCCGCCCACCTCTCAGTTGTCTGACCTTCGAACTGTCGCCAGTCGCTAGGGCGCATGACGAATCCGTCTGCCTGCGTGGAGGCGGTAATCGTCGTCGTTGCTGCAGAAGCCGCGGCGGTGAGACGTTCGAGCTCGTCGGCCGCATCCTCGCGCCCGACCTCGCGCAGCTGATCGGGCGTTGCGCCGACAACCCTCGCCATCCGGGCCAGGGTGTCATCAGGCGCACGCGCAGGAACGCGAACATCTCTGGACGCCTGGTTGTGCCCTTTGGCGATCTGACGCCAGCGCGCATCTGACATCCCAGCAGCTTCGGCAGCAGCCCTGATCGAAAGCTTCGGACGTGCACTAGTACGCAGTCGTTCTATCAATAGCGCCTCTGGGGGCGGATCAAGTTCGCTCACCTGCTCAGTCTGTAGCGCGCAATGGTGCGAAGTCCACTCTTCGCACTTTCCTCAGCGTTTCGCAGTTACACGCATGTAATTTTCGAACACGCCTGCTCAGGACATCCTTTCGTCCCTTCTGCGCCCGTTGTATTGCGCTTCGCGTCTGGACGCGCTACGTTCGTGCGTACCGGATCGCTCCGGTTCAGACACAAGGAGGCCCGCATGGACTACTCGGGAGCACTCGTCCCCATCCAGTTCCACGGGGACATGATCTACGCGGTCAAGGTCAACGACCGCCCACACGTGATCCTCAAACCCGCATTCGAAGCAATCGGCGTGGATGCCGATCGACAGATCGCGAACATCCACAAGCAGCCGTGGGCAACCACCGCTGTAACAGCAGTGGTTGCCGGAGATGGCAAGGTCCGCAATATGGTGACCGCCGACCTGCGGTCGTTCCTCATGGCTCTCGCGACCATCCCCGTCTCGCGGGTCGCCGAGCATGTGCGCCCAAAGCTCATCGACTACCAGCGAGAAGTCGCCGACGTCATCGAGGCCCACTTCACTGGTGCGCGCCACCACCAGACGTTGCCGAACACCGTCACGTGGGATGAGCTATCCGCCCTCATGCGCCAGCGCTATGGCATCGACCTCGACGTCGCAGACATCACCCGCGCACTCCGCGACGGCGGCGTACTCAAGCAGACCAACGCACCCCGCAAGGCCTACCGCAACTGGTTCTGGTTCACCGGCTCCGCATGGACCATCCATCCCCACGTCCTGCCCGAGCTGACCCGCAAGGTCGTCGAGACCCGCAAGGTGCTTGGCGACGCAGCGTCGGCTCAGTACGAAATCGCAATGGACGCCGAACTGTACGAGGGGATCGAATCCTGATGGGACAGAAGCGAATCAGTGAGTTCGGTGTCTGGAACGAACTCCGCGTAGTTCGCACCAAGGACGGCTACTCGCTCGCGGATCTGGCGAAGGACGCCAAGATTTCGCTCGGCTACCTGTCCGACCTCGAAGGCGGACACCGCTGGCCGAACGCCACCCAGCTCAAGAAACTCGCGGTCACGCTCAACTGCCCGGTCTCGGTTCTGGAGCGTCACCGCAACACCGACTCCGACGGCAACAGCATCGCGCTCCGCGAGTTAATCCGCCAGATCGTCGCCGAAGAAATTGCTGAAGCACTCAAGGGCAACCCCGCCGCATGAAAAACCCGCCGCGTGCAGGCGGCGGGTTCACAACAAGAGTTCTAGGAGGACTCAATGTCTGAGACAAATACTACGGCAGAAGTTCTGCCCTTCCAATACGACGGTGGGTTCGTCGTCAGGACCGTCGTCATCGACGGCGAGCCTTGGTTCGTCCTTGTTGACCTCTGCAAAGTGCTCGACATCACCAACACGCGCAACGTCGCGGCGCGGCTGGCGGACGATCAAAAGGGTGTCCGCTCGATGGACACCCTTGGCGGGCGCCAGAACATCGGCGTTGTCAACGAGTCCGGCATGTACGAGGTCGTCATAAGGTCCGATAAGCCGGAGGCAGTCAAGTTCCGCCGGTGGATCACCGGCACTGTTCTCCCCGAGATCCGCAGAACCGGTTCGTTCGGTGCGCCCGCCGCCCTCCCGATGTCCGAGGACGAGATCGTGCTGCACGCGCTCACGATCCAGAACCGGAAGATCGCTGCGCTCACCGCCAAGGTTGAAGCTGACAAGCCGAAGGTCGAAGCGTTTGACGAACTGATGGAGGTTGACGGGACGTATTCGTTCCTCGCCGCCTCCAAGATGCTCGGCTGGGGCAGGAACGTGATGATGCGTGACCTTCGCCGGCTCGGCATCCTCCAAGGGAACAACCTCCCGTACCAGCGTTACGAGCACCATTTCAAGGTCACACCAGGAACGTACAAAAACCGCAAGACCGGCGAGACTATTCCGACTGCGACGACAACGGTCCGGCCGATGGGTCTCGAGTTCCTCCGCAAGAAGCTGAACGCCGGGACTGAGGTGGCGGAATGAGTACTTCGTCCACAGTCCTTATTCCCAATGCTCCCAGCTATCACGGACACCTTTATGTCATCCAGTTCAGCGATCGAACCATCAAGGTAGGTCGCACCCGCAGACCTCGTCACCGAATCCGAGCACATCGGGACGACGCCGCAAAGTTTGGGATCCGAATTGTCAACGTTTGGCTGTCCCGCCATCACGTTGAATACAAGGCGAATGAGAGAGACCTGATCTCTCACATGCATTCCGTGGCAACGCTTTCGGCTGGCTCCGAATACTTCACAGGTGGCTCTTTCTCGGACACAACCGCTTACGCGCAATCGCTTCCAACCACGGCGTGGAGCGAGGCGGAAGTGACCCTCCGCGAGGAAGAAGACAGGCGCCGGTCCAAGGCCATGGTGGACGCCTGGATGGGCGACCGAAAAACCCCCGATGTTCCCCCAGTGCTGTCGATGTTGTTCAGCGACTTCTCCCAATTGTTTGATCAGCCCATTGAGATGATGGGACCCAACGACAGCGCGGACTCAGTAATGGAGATGGTCGCATTACTAGCGAAAGCGACCGACGGCGACGAAGACTCCATACTTGACTCCAGCTATATCAAAATGGTTGGCAGAGTTGCCAAAACGATCGTTGAGACCCAGGTGCTGAAGTTGGAAGTCTGGGCGCTCCGAGAAAATCGAGATGATCTCCTGGCTACATATCGAGAAGCCATCGCGGGCGGTGCCGCATGAGCGACACCGAAACGAAGCCCCTGACGATGTCGGTCGAGGAAGCCGCCGCTCTGATCCCTTGCTCGGTCGAGCACTACAAGCGTCGCCTCGCCGCCGGCATCTGGCCCGGAGCCAAGCCGTCTCGCGAATGGCGAGTGACGCCAGCACAGGTACAGCAAGCGATCGATATCTCTTCCACCAAGACTCACGGCCTCGAGCAGCCCCGAGCATCAGGCCTCTCCCTCAAATCTCGAACCATCAAACGCAAGTCCACCTGAGGAGGCAATCACTATGTCCGACAACAACGAACAGGACTTCGCAGCTGTGCTGATGCAGCACGCTGGCGGCCGCGCCCACACCGAGGCGACGAAGAAGTTCGCTTAGCTCGTGAAGGCCGTCCAGGAGACCGGAAAGAAGGGAAGCGAGGAGAAGACGACCAAACCCGTTCTGGCATCCAGGCTCTAACCCTACTGCTCCGCGCGCCCCGTCCATACTCCCTCTCCTGAAAGGCACTCCCCCAATGTTCAGCTTCATGGTCTTCCTGTCCACGCTCGCGATGTACCTGGCCGTCGTGGGGCTGGTGATCGCCGTGCTCGTCGGCATTGCCGTCGTCACGACGAAGCCCGCGGTCGCCTATCGATCGGTGGACGATGCGGACTTCCCGAGCCCGACCATCCATAAAGGTCAGTGGGTCGAGCAGAAAGGCATCGCGATATGACCATCACAAAGCTCAACACGCTCGCCCCCGAACAAGCCGCACTCCTACCTCAGATCCGGGACCAGTGGATTCGCGACGGCTTATCCACCGAACCCGCCAACCGTGCTGCCGCCGAGGCGGGCGTCCGCAAGGCCTACGAGGCCGCGGGTCTCGAGCCGCCTCGTCTGGTGATCTGGCTGGATTCACCGTTCGCCGGCGCCCTGGGTCAGGGTTTCTTGCGTTCCATGCTGAGCGCCCCGAATTCGGGCCAGGTGTGGGGCCAGGTGTGGGACCAGGTGTGGGACCAGGTGCGGGGCCAGGTGTGGGGCCAGGTGTGGGACCAGGTGCGGGGCCAGGTGTGGGACCAGGTGTGGGACCAGGTGCGGGGCCAGGTGTGGGACCAGGTGTCGGACCAGGTGTGGGGCCAGGTGTCGGACCAGGTGTGGGGCCAGGTGTGGGACCAGGTGCGGGGCCAGGTGTGGGACCAGGTGTCGGACCAGGTGTGGGGCCAGGTGTCGGGCCAGGTGTGGGGCCAGGTGTGGGGCCAGGTGTCGGGCCAGGTGCGGGGCCAGGTGTGGGACCAGGTGTCGGACCAGGTCAAAAACTGGAACACCTACGTCATCGGTCGATGGGAAATCGGAGTACTCAGCTTCTGTGACGCCTTCGCCCAACTCGGCATCGATACCTCAAAAGCCAACGGCCTCATCGAAGTCGAACGAAACGCAGACTGGTGGTGGCCCATGGCCGGCGCCGTTGTCATCACCGACCGCCCCACCCTCATCGCACGCGACAAAGACGGCCGACTCCACAACGCCACCGGACCAGCGTTCGCCTACCGCGACGGCTTCAAAGGCTACCTATGGCACGGAACCCGCGTCCCCGAAGACCTCATCGAAACCGGCTGGGACATCAAACGAATCATGTCCGAAAAGAACGCCGAAGTCCGACGATGCGCCATCGAACGCATGGGCTGGGACCAGTTCATCGAAGCCGCCGACATGACACAAATCGGAGACACCCGCCCCGACCCCGGGAACGCACCACACACCGTCAGCCTGTGGGAACTACCCGATAACCTCCGCGACCTCTACGAAGAACATGCCCGCATCCTCCTGTGCACCAACGGTTCCCCCGAACGAGACGGATCGATCCACAAGTTTGGCCTGGTCGTCCCAGGCCATCACGAAGACCCTGTAGCCGCTGCCGCGGACCTCTACGGGATCCCAACCGCTGCCTACGCGCAGCTCCAGGTAAGGAGATAGAAATCATGACACTCACTCTGAGTGAATCTGTAGAGATCACCGGCAAGTCCGTGTTCGACTACCTCGACCACGAAGCCGAAGTCCCCCAGGTTGACCGCGTGGCTGCCCAAGGTGATGTTCTTCTGCTCCGCGTTACCACGCAGCCCGCCGAAACCGCGATGGCGAAAACGGTGGTGGCTGTCGCGTCCGAGGCATCAGCGAACACCCACACGCTGCACCCGAACGGCCCGTGCTTCTGGGAACCACACACGGCGCGGGACGCAGGGGATGTGCTGCTGGGGAAGCTCACCGTCCCGGACGGTTCGACGGCGCTGGTGTCGCATCAGGAGCACGGGAATCTGGAGGTGTTGCCGGGGACGTACGAGGTTCGGCGTCAGCGTGAGTTCGCTGGCGAGTGGGCTTACGTCGCTGACTGATTCGCCCCTTCTTGTCCATCGCCGCGAGGCAGACGGACCAATACGAAAGGAAAGGGCGGAGATGACAGAACATCAGGAGACCACTCCAACAACCCAGGGCACCGCGATCACGCAACTCGAGTGCGTCATCTGCTATCGCCAATCCCCCACCCTCGCAGTCAATGTCGTCACCGGTGTGTGTGATGGCTGCGCCGAGGTCGTCAACCGGAAGGCGATGCGATGAGGAAGGCGACAATTGAGGAGCGCACCCGGGTGTGTGAGTACTGCAGCGAGTCGTTCGTCGTGCAGTTCCCGAGCGCTCGTAACCGCTTCTGCGGCTACAGCTGCTCGGTGAAGTCTCGGCCGGTAAGGACAGGTCCAGACAACCCCAACTACCGCGGCGGTATCGCGGCGCATCCGCTGCGCGAGATCCACGCCGACATGATCGCTCGGTGCTCACGGCCGACACACCGGTATGCCAACTACGGCGGTCGCGGGATCTATGTGTGCGATCGGTGGCTGAACGACTTCTGGGCATTCGTCGCAGACATGGGTGAGCGCCCCGGCGGAAAGTCGAACGGACGGGCCGAGTACAGCATCGACCGGATCGACAATGACGGCCCGTACTCACCTGAGAACTGCCACTGGGCAACAGCGTCCCAGCAGTCACTGAACCGTCGTCCCAAAGCCTATGAAGGCATCCAAAACAATGCCGTCACAGGCCGATTCGAGGCGCGGGTATGACTCTGGCAACTGCGACCGCGCCCACTGAGGTCGGGATCTATGCGGATATTCCGGACGCCGTCTACCACGCCGACCGCAACTCACTCTCCTCGTCCGGCGCCCGAAAGCTGCTGCCGCCGAGCTGCCCCGCGATCTTCCGCTACGAGCAGGACCAGCCGCCAGAGATCAAGACAGAGTTCGAGTTCGGCCACGCGGCACACACACTCGTGCTCGGCAAGGGTGCGGACCTCGTGGACGTCGGCTTCGACTCCTGGGCCACGAAGGCCTCGAAGGAGGCACGCGACGCGGCCCGGGCCGCGGGCAAGACCCCACTCAAGTCCGAGGACTACGCCAAAGCGCACGCCATGGCTGCGGCAGTGAAGCGGAACCCGGTGGCAGCGGCGTTGCTCGAGAACGGGACCCCTGAGTTATCGATGTATTGGGATGACCCGGAGACCGGATCACGGCTGCGGTGCCGGCCGGACTGGCTGACTCACACCACCACGGGCAGGCCCCTGTGCGTCGACTACAAGACGACCGCGAAAAGCGCGCAGCCAGCAGCGTTCGGAAAGTCAGCAGCTGATTTCGGCTACCACCAGCAAGCGCCTTTCTACCTCGACGGACTGGAGGCGAACGGACTCGCCGACGCAGCGTTCCTGTTTGTCGTTCAATCGAAAGTCGCCCCCTACCTGGTCAGCGTGGTCGAGCTTGACCCCGAAGCAATCGCACTCGGCCGCGACCTCAACCGCGCGGCAATCCGCCTCTTCGCCGACTGCATGGCGACCGATACGTGGCCGTCCTACGGCGACCACATCCACCTGGTCAACATCCCCCAGTATGCCTACTACCAGTCAGCGGGGTTGCTCAATGCCCAGTGAAGAATGGCGGCCCATCGCCGGGTACGAAGGGCAGTACGAGGTCTCGTCGCACGGTCGGGTTCGCAGCATGCGCAGGTTGGTTGCCGCCCGCGGCGGGTCGCAACGTGTTCAACATGAACGGATTTTGAGACCAGCTCCCCTGTCGACCGGCCACCTCATGGTGAGACTTTCTAGTCATGGCGTCGGCAAGTCACGATCTGTCCACCGGTTAGCCCTACTGGCCTTCGCGGGACCGCCCCCCGAGGGGTGCGTGTGCCTCCACCGTGACGGCGTACACACGAACAACCGGATCGAAAACCTGCACTGGGGAACGTCTTCCGAGAACACCGTCGATCAGGTTCGACATGGCGTTCATCAGGCGGCGCGAAAGACCCACTGCAAACACGGCCACGAGTTCACGCCCGATAACACCTACACGTACCCGAAAGTCGGCGGCTCTTCCCGAAAGGGCCGCTGCTGCAAGACCTGCATCGCGGACCGCGCTCGCCAGTACCGACTCAACCGAACGAAAGAGGCAACCAATGTCTAGTCCCGCGAAGTATCAGCCACTCGCCGCGCTCCCAGGCTCGGGCAACAACACCAGGATCAGTCAGGCCACCGCCGTCGAGCAGCAACGTGCGATCGCCGAGGTGCAGGCCGCTGTTGTTGTGGCCCAACAGGTCCCCCGCGATATGAGCCGGGCCGAGGCTGAGATGAAAGACGTGTGCGGTCGGCTGTCCATGGCGAACTCCGCCTTCTATGCCGTCCCCAACCGTGGCAACGGCCCATCTGTGCACCTGATGCGCGAGCTCGCTCGCATCTGGGGCAACCTCGACTACGGTGTCCGTGAACTCCGGCGCGACGACGCCGCCGAGGAGTCCGAGATCCAGGCCTTCGCTTGGGATATTCAGACGAACACCAGGTCGACCAGGACGTTTATCGTTCCCCATGCTCGCATGAAGGCCGGCAACAGGCAGAAGCTCATCGACCTCGGCGACATCTACCTCAACAACCAGAACATCGGCGCCCGCGCCGTCCGTGAGTGCATCAGCACTGTGCTCCCCCGCTGGTTCGCTGAGCAGGCCATTGACATCTGCGAAGCCACTCTCGAGCACGGCGAGGGCGAACCGCTCCCTGCTCGGATTGACAAGATGGTCAACGCGTTCAGGACGATCAACGTCAGCACAGAGCAGATCGAGACGAAGCTCGGTCGCCAGCACGGTTCCTGGACAGCAGCCGATGTGGCCAGGATGGGCGTTGTCTACCGATCGATCAAGGCGGGGGATGCGATCAGGGATGAGGAGTTCCCGCCACTTCGCGCCGTGTCCACTGACGACATCATCAAGCCTGTCGCGGAGCCGGAACCGGAACCGGCCAGCGAACCCGAACCGGATGCGGAACCGAAGCAGGACGAGGCTCCTGCCGTCGCCGAGTCGGACGCCGAACCAGACGAGACGCCGGTGGCGGCATCTCACGAGCCCAGGTCACAAAGCTGAACATCCTCCTGAAGGAGGAGGGCGTCACCGAACGCCCGGCCAAGCTCACATGGCTGTCGGAGCAGTTGCGTCGCAACGTCAAGTCATCTAACGAGCTCACCGCGGACGAGGCGCACAGCTTGATCGACTTCTTGGAGCGCTCACAGGCCGAGGATCGCGAGCTCGCCGAGGGGCAGCAACTTCCAATCGAAGGCGAGACCGCGAAATGACCACCGTCGATCACCTCGCCGAGGCGGAGCGTCGTGCCGTCCACGCGGCGACCCCCGAGGCGGAGAACGCGTACGAGGTCCAGAAGAGTCTCGCGATCGGACAGCTGCACGCGGCGATCTCAATGGCGCAGAGCCTGGCCGCCATCGTTGGCACAGACGATCAGGTCGACGCCGCGGTCGCGGCACTCGCCTCACTGCCCGTTGTTGCTCTTCCACCCGAACCGACGCACCTCCCCGATCTCGATTCGCCCGAGGCATACCGGTTCGCGGAGCGCGTCATTCGCCATACCTGGCGGTGCGGGCCAGGTACTCGATCGCAGCGCTTCGCGCAGGAGTTGGCTGACCGAGCGGCAAGCGCCGAGGAGGTCGAGCTGTGAGCTATGACGAGGTCGCAGTACAACGCGCTCTCCGCGGGGAACAAGTGAAGCTCACCCACCCGGAACGGATCGTCGCGGTCCGCCGGCTGACCGAACGCGGCTACTCGGCCGACGAGATTAGCGGCGTCCTGCGTGTCAGCGAGCGGACTGTGTGTCGGCTGCGGGCCAAGGAGTTCGACCCAGCGATGGCCGATGACGGCCCCATCGACGCCCCCAGTAAGGCCGAGCGCCGTCGGCTGCTCGACGGTGCTGTCCCGGCTGCGGTCGCGATGGCCAACCATGTCCGCGAAGACGACCCGCGCGTCGTCTGGTCAGAGTTGGGCACGATCACGCCGAACCAGCTGAAGACCCTCGTGGTGACCCTGGCGGCGATGGTCCCGGTCGATAATTACTCGCCACAGGAACTGTTGGCGTGGACCGATCGGCTCGTCGACGGCGAAGCGAGGTCCGCATGAGGATCTTCGAGTTGATCAACACCGCCCCGTGGACCGAGCGTGCGAAGTGCCGAGAGGTCTACCCCGACGCGTTCTTTCCGGCCACCGACGCCCCCGCCAGCAAGAAGCGCCTCGCCAGAAGGACGTGCCAAGACTGCCCTGTGACAGCTGAATGCCTCGACGCCGGAATGGGTGAGAAGTACGGCATCTGGGGCGGTCTCACGGAACAGGAACGGGCCACACTACGACGGACAGGCAAGTCATGACCACCCGTCACTACGGCCTGTTCATCCGCGCCGGCCTCGTAGCAGTCGCCCTCGGTGTCAGCGCCGTCGCGTTCGGCATCTTCCTCGCGACCGTGGACAGCCCATCATGACTCAGTTGCCACTCCCCCGGGACAACGACCTACCACCCCGCTGGGACGGACACCTTGTCGAATGGCATGGCTGGGAAACGCAACTCGACGTCTTCGTGTGCCCACCGCCGAAGCCCACCTGCTGCAGAGCATGCGGGACGAAGGCTGCGGCACTGGTCAACCGCGGCACCGTGTGGACCGATCCGGAGAGCGCCAACCCCGTCGTCGCGATCGGCAGGGCCCGCCTCCGACGAGGACGCCACCTTGTCGGGAATGTCCACGCCTATCGGTGCCCCGACTGCCGCACTGACACCGTCCTCGACGGGCTCGGTCCAGACGCCCAGGTGTGGGAACTCGACGAGACCGACTACCTCGATACGGGGTCGTGGGATCGAGCTGGGGCACCGACATGACCCCCCGTCAACGGTCAGACCCAGCCCTGTACCGCGGCCGAACGGGTAGCCGGCGACCATCCATCGCCCGACACCCCGGCACCTGCGACGCATGCGGCGAGCCCTGGGTAGTCGGCGTCACCCAAGTCCAACGCGTAGCCGGGCGCGAAATGCACATCGCTTGCGCCGGAAAGGAATAGCAATGCCTGATCTTGTTCTGCAAGTTCGCATCCCGATGGATCCCGATTGGGATCCCGACTCGCTCGCCACTGACCTCGTCTGGCCCGTCGAGTCCGCCGTAGAGAAAGAGATCGGCGTCGCACCGACCAGCATCACACATGAGATCGAGGGGGCGTGATGATTGCCTACCTCCAGATGTGCTGGCACCGCTGGGCATTGCGGCACTGGCAGATCCCCCGGCAGAACGGCGCCCAGCCGCCCGCTGTCATCTGCGGCTGCGGCGTCGTATGGGAGGACCCGTCGACATGAGAATCGGATCCCTGTTCTCCGGCTACGGCGGCCTGGACATCGCGTGCGAGGCGTTCTTCGACGCCACCACCGCATGGCATGTCGAGCACGATGCTGCGCCGTCGAAGGTGCTGGCCCACCACTGGCCTGGTGTCCCGAACCACGGTGATGTCACGGC
Source organism: Williamsia sp. DF01-3 (assembly GCF_023051145.1). NCBI lineage: Bacteria > Bacillati > Actinomycetota > Actinomycetes > Mycobacteriales > Nocardiaceae > Williamsia > Williamsia sp. DF01-3. The sequence continues at coordinate 2,108,489 of NZ_JALKFS010000005.1, read as the reverse complement.
GATCGACTGGGCTGACGTTGAGCCGGTCGACATCCTCACCGGCGGCTACCCGTGCCAACCATTCTCCGCCGCTGGGCGACGCAAAGGAACCAACGATGAACGACACCTCTGGCCCTACGTCCGCGAAGCAATTCGCCATCTACGACCACGATTCACGGTCTTGGAGAATGTGGCCGGACATCGGTCTATGGGGTTCGATCGAGTACTCGGAGACTGTGCCGAGGACGGGCTTCATGTCCGGTGGGTGTCTGTTCGAGCCTCCGACGTCGGGGCCTGCCATCGCCGAGAGCGACTCTTCATCCTTGTTACCGACCCCGACCGCGACACCGTATGGCAGCAACCAATCACCGAGCCCCGGAGCGAAAGTCCGGCCGTCGCTGGATGGGATCGTGAGGAACCTGTAGCGCTGCTCCCGACGCCGCATGCCAACCTTGGGGAGCATCGGAGGGATACCGGCCAGGACCCCGCCAAACGTCGCGCCGGTGGCCATCAGGTGTCCCTAGCTGACGTCCTCTGCTTCCTCCCCACCCCGTCCGTCGCTGACGGCACAGGTGGCCACCTCACTCGCTCCGGAGCGCGTTCCGATGAGCTGCTGTTGCCAGGAGTGGCGAAGGCGTACGCGGAGGGGAAACTCCTGCCAACGCCCAGGGCCACCGACGGCACGAAGGGTGGCCCGAACCAGCGCGGCAGCTCCGGCGATCTCATGTTGCCGTCGGCCGTGATGCGCCTACTGCCGACTCCGGAGGCGAAACTCGCATCGGCCGGCCCCGACTTCGCCCGGATGAACCGCCCTGACTCCGGTGGGCACGACCTCGCGACCGCCATAGCGATCAAGTCCGAGTGGGGTGAGTACGCGCCCGCTATTGCCCGCCAAGAGGCGCTATCCCGGACCGCGCCACCCCCGACCGAACCGAACACCAAAGGCAACCCACGCCTGTCGGCCGCGTTCCCCGAATGGATGATGTTCCTCCCTGCTGGCTGGGTCACCGATCCCGCAATCGGACTGACGCGCAACGAACAACTCAGAGCGATCGGGAACGGCGTGGTGCCACCACAGGCGTACACCTCGCTGGGCGAGCTGACATCGATGGTGGTGGCCGCATGAGCTACTCAGACTTTCTCGCCCGCAAGACGCATCGGGCCAACGCGCCCGGGCCAGACGTTCCGGTTTGCGATCTACACCCGTCTCTTCACGAGTGGCAGGCCCGGATCGTCCAGTGGTCGCTGCGCGTTGGGCGAGCCGCGATCTGGGCTGACACCGGGCTCGGCAAGACGATGATGCAACTCGAATGGGCATGGCAGCTGGCCAAGCAATCGAACAGGCCAGCGCTGATCGTGGCCCCGCTCGCGGTGTGCGCGCAGACCGTCCGCGAGGGCGCCAAGGTTGGAATCACCCGCAATGCCATCCAGTACGTCCGCACGGATACCGATGTGGTGCCGGATGATTCGATCATCTACGTCACCAACTACGAGATGATCGAGCACTTCAAACCAGACCTGTTCTGCGCCGTCGTCCTCGATGAATCGTCCATCCTCAAGCAGTCGGACGGCAAGACCCGCACCCTCCTGATCGAGCACTTTAAGGCGGTTCCGTTCCGGCTCGCGTGCTCGGCGACGCCGGCGCCCAACGATCCGGAGGAACTGACGAACCAGGCGGAGTTTCTCGGCCGGATGACGCGCACCCACATGCTCGCCGCGTACTTCATCCACGACAACGACGGCTGGCGACTCAAGGGCCACGCCAAGGCGCCGATGATGCAGTGGATGGCCCAGTGGGCAATCGCACTCACCCGACCATCCGACATGGGCGGCGATGACACCGGATATATCCTGCCCGGACTGGATATCATTCCCGAGCTCATCCCGGTCGAGGTCGACTCGCCTGACCAGCTGTTTGCGACGGAGCTCGGCGGAGTGTCGGGCCGCGCACAGGTCCGGCGCCAGACCCTCACCCAGCGCGTCGAGAGAGCGAGAGCGCTAGTCACCGCCGACCCAGGTCCATGGATCCTCTGGTGCGGTCTAAACGCCGAAGCAGACGCGCTCGCTGCCGCCCTGCCGGGCGCAGTCAACGTCCACGGCGCACTTCCGGCTGACGAGAAGGCTCGTCTGCTCATGGCGTTCGCCGACGGTGAGTTCGATGTACTGATCACTAAGCCGCAGATCGCATCCCAGGGGTTGAACTACCAGCACTGTCACCGCATGGCATTCGTCGGTCTTGGCGACTCTTATGAGCAGTATTACCAAGCGATTCGGCGCTGCTACCGCTACGGCCAAACCGAGATCGTCCGCGCCCACGTCGTGCTCTCGGAACTCGAATCACAGATCGCATCCAACGTCGCACGCAAAGAACGCCAGGCGTCAGACATCACCACCGCGCTCGTCGCTGAGATGCAGCGCGCACGACAGGAGGTCGCAGCATGACCGAGGACTACATAACCGCAGACGAACGCGGGCAGAACTGGCACCTCATGCTCGGCGACTCGTGCGAGAGGCTCGCCGAAATCGACACCGACACCGTCGATCTGAGTATCTGCTCACCACCCTTCGACAGCCTCTACACGTACAGCCCATCGCTGCGCGACCTCGGCAACTCATCCAGCCGCGTCGAGTTCCTCGACCACTACAGGTTCATCGTCAACGAGCAACTGCGGGTCACCAAACCCGGCCGCATCGCATGCGTCCACGTCCAGCAGATCGCAACCAAGAAGGCCGTCGACGGGTACATCGGACTGACCGACTTCCGAGGCGACGTCATACGCTTGTTCCAAGATGTCGGCTGGATATTCTTCGGCGAGGTCACCGTCTGGAAAGACCCACAGGCACAGTCGATCCGCACCAAATCGCAGCAACTCGCGTTCGCCAGCAAGGACCGCGACTCCGCCCGGGTTAGGCCCGCCATGGCCGATTACCTCCTAGTCTTCAAGAAACCGGGCGACAACGCGGTGCGCATCCCGCACGACGTCACCAATGGCGAAGTCACCAACGACGACTGGATCGAATGGGCCTCCCCGATCTGGGCCGACACGCACGCCGGTGGATGGCTCACCGACGACGGCGGCCTGTGCCCCGTCTGGCACGGCATTAAGGAAACCGACACCCTCAACGTCCGCGTAGCCCGCGAGAGCGCCGACGAACGACACATCGCCCCGCTGCAACTCGGATTCATCGATCGCTGCGTACGGCTCTGGTCCAACCCCGGCGAACTCGTCCTCACCCCGTTCGCCGGCATCGGGTCCGAGCTCTACCAGTCCGTGAAGCGCGGGCGCCGAGCCGTGGGCATCGAACTCAAGCCGAGCTACTGGCGGACGGCAGTCGACAACCTCACCCGGTTGGAGGCTGAGCTGCACGCGCCCAACCTGTTCGACGTCGAGGCGTCCTGATGTTCACCCGCCTCTTCCATGGCGGCGTCCCCGGCCTGCGTCCGGGCGATGTCATCGCGCCCGGTCACGATCGCCAGGCGCACGACGGTTGCCCGTGGTGCGAGGCCCGGGCGAAAGGTGAAGCGCACCAGGGCATGGACGGACCCTCGCAGCGATCCGACCGCGTCTACGCCACCACCAACCGGCTCTACGCGAAGCACTACGCCTCGCTATGGGGCCGCGGTGACCTCTACCGCGTCGAGGCCATCGGCGACGTTGAACCGTCCACCGAGGACACCATCGAGAGCTACTGCGCCGAGCAGCTCCGGGTCATCGCTGTAGTCGATCGGGCCGTCCTACTGACATCGTCCGAACGTCGGCGGCTGTACCGCGAGTGGGGAACCGCAGACCTCGCAGCAGCAGAAAGGACCGGTGCCTGATGGCACGTGACCACGCGAGGGTCAACCTCGACATCTGGGGCGACGACGACTGGCTCGACCTCAGCTGGCGAGCACAACACCTGTACTTCGTGCTCTATACCGCGCCGCAACTGTCGTTCTGCGGCGCCGCCCCTGGCACCCGGGACGGCTCGCGAACCGCGCATCGGAATGGACGGCCGACGACATCGAGCTCGCTGCCATCGAGCTGTCCGAGCGACTGTTCCTGTTCGTCGACACGGAGACCGAGGAGTTCCTTCTCCGGTCCTGGATCAAGCACGACGGGCTGTGGAGGACGCCGAACATGGCGGTCACGGTCGCGAATGCGCGCGGCGATTTGGCCTCCAGGACGCTGCGTGGGGTCATCGTTTTCGAGGTCGCGAAACTCGCCACCAAACACCCCGAATCGACATCCTGGGCGAGGCCGGCAGTCGCGAACATGCTCAGCCAGAACGCCATCGACCCCACCTCGATACCCCCGTACAACCCCGGCCCCAACGGTGGCGGCAACCCCACCGCCAACCCTGCCTCTAACCCCACCGCTAAGGGTTACGGCCATCCTGGCTCTAACCCTGGCTCCAAGGGTGGTCGCACTCCACCTCCTACTCCTGTTACTCCAACTCCAGAGGGGGTTACGTAAGTGGGGAACGTTACGAGGGTCAGCCGCCCCCCTCGAAATGTTCGAAACACATCAACGAGACCTTCCCGCCGCCGTGCGGCGCGTGCCGTGACGCCAGGCAAGGACGAGAAGCCTGGGACACCGAACGGACAAGGATCGCCGAGGAAGCGAAACGCGTCCGACGCGCACTAGCGGCGAACTGCCCGCTCTGCGACGACTTCGAGTGGCTCATCGATGTCGAGCCAGCTGTCAAATGCACCCACCCCCAGACGGAGTCGGCATGACTGACATCCCTGACGCCTACCTCATCGGCAACGCCATCACCCGGGCCTGCCCCGAACCCGAATGCGAAACCGGACCAGGAGATCCCTGCGTGAACGTCATCTCGAAGCAGCCGATGCATATGCCCCACATCAAACGTCAGAAGCCCGACACAACCTCCGGCACGGAAAACGCCGGAGAATCAGCGAGAGAGGCAGCCAGGCGGCAAGAAGCACGCGCTGCAGCCAGAGCCGAACTCGCCAAAGCGAGGCAGGCATGAGCGTCCCCACCCACTCCGTCGCCCCGCTCGACGTCGCATCCCTCGACGAGTCGCCACAGTGTGAGTGCACCTGCCACGACGAGACCCCGCCGGCCAACCTCCGCATCCGCTACCACGCACCCCGCGACAACGACCTGTACGCCTGCGACAACGTCAGCGCGCTCCTCTGCAGCGAATGCTTCGAGACACTCCGCCAGTCGATCGAACGTGAACTCGCCTCGGCCTGCCGACACGGACGCCAATGCGGCGGCTGCGGCAAACGCCTCCGACAGCTCGGCGACGTCATCCTGTCGGTGATCACCCTGTGACCGCGCCGACGCTCACCATCCCCCTGCCGTACGAGACGCCACCACTCACGCTCAACCAGCGGATGAACCGACACAAGAAGGCGGCCGAAACTCGTGGCGTGCGGTCAGCAACCTACTACCTGGCCAAGTCACTCAAGCTGCCGCGCAACGTCTCTCACGCAATAGTCCAGCTCCACTACGCGCCGCGCGTCCACCGCACCGCCGACCCGATCAACCTCACACCCACACAGAAAGCATGCGTCGACGGACTCGTCGACTACGGACTCACCGAAGACGACGACCCCCGATTCGTCACCGACCGCATGCCGAAGATCCACCACCAATCGACCACCGGGAAGGGCCAACTGTGGCTGGAAATCGAAGTGACGCAGTGACCCAGCAGCAGTCGAACGCCGACGATCTCACCGTCACCCGAGCCGAGCTCGACTACCTCAAGGAGAAGCTCGAAGAGGTCACCGACCTCGAACGCAGGATGGCCATCTCCCTCACCGACGGACAGTCCCGCACCAGCGACAACGGGCTAGGTATCCGCCGGCCCCAGCCCGGACCGCGTGAACCATACGGCCTGCACGTGGAGGTACTCCTCGACGAACTACAGAACGAGCTAACCACCGCCGTACGCCACATCTGTGAAGTGCGCGGGCTCAGCTACCAAGGCAGCGCATACCCAACCGCGTTGGCCAAGTGGCTCATTCGCTACCGCATCGCCATTGCAGTCATGGAAGACGGCGCAGAGATCTTCAAGAAGCTGTGCCGCATCGTCGACCGATGCGCCCGATCCATGAACACGACCGAGCGCGAATACACCATCGACGAAGCCATGGTGCAAGAAGCGAACCGGCAGATCGTCACCGTCGCCACCGTCGAGAAGCTGGCTCACAAACTCGACAAGGTCGGGAAGGGGTTGAACGCCAGGCGAATGCGAACACTATGCAAGCAGGCGGGACTCACCCACGTCTCCGAGGACCCGGATACCGGCACGAGGTTCTACCGGCTCGGTGACGTGCTCGACGCGCACAAGAGACACGCCCAACGCAACCGTGCTTGACAGATCTGGCCTTACGTCAGGGGTCTGCGGTACGCTATCGCTGTCGGCCGCCCTGGGTTCACCAGCGAGCGGCCATTCTCATCTTCACCGCAGCACGTGACCTCCGGGCTTTCGTGCCTTTCGACGGACAAAGCACATCCCATGACCCCAGCTCTCACACCGGGCGAGGGTGTTGCTGCGCGCTGCGGTGCAGGACTTGGCCCGTCGCTTCCCCGAGCATCGGCACCCCAGAGTGCAGGCGGGCCAACCTACTTCGATGGAGGTCGACGTGGACGCAACGCCCGAGTCTCGCCATCCCGGCACGACGCACTTGCTGAACTTGTTCGAATACGAGCACCTGCCGCCGCATCTACAGGAGGTGAGCAAGCAGCTTGCCGAGGCCGCGGCCTACCTAGTTGGCCTGCTGGGTGACGGACCCGAGCTGACCACCGGCCTACGCAAACTGCTCGAGGCGAAGGACTGCTTCGTGCGACAGGCAGTTATCGACGCGCGATGAACGCCACCGAACGCTTCGCCGCGAAGTTCATCAGGACTGAAGGTGATGGCTGCTGGCTCTGGCTAGGTGCCCGGGATTCACATGGGTACGGCAAGTTCCGGGTCAGCAAACGCCAGGTAGGTGTTCATCGATTTGCGTACGAGCTACACCATGGCCCGATTCCCACTGGAATGCTGGTTGATCACATCTGTCACGTGCGGCATTGCGTAAATCCCGACCACCTGCGACTGGCAACCCCGAAGCAGAACATCGAGAATCACACTGGATCGACCACGGCCCGCTCCGGGGTGAGGGGCGTTGACTACCACAAGCAGGGCAAGTGCTGGCGCGGCCGCGTACTTCACGACGGCAAGCTACACCGTCAGTACTTCTCGACAATAGAAGAGGCCCAAGCGTGGGTCGTAGCCACACGTAACAGGCTTCATGCCTTCAACGACGTTGACCGGCGGGCGGCCTGATGGCAGCGTCCGCCCCTTCTCGACGTGGCCCTGGCCGATGGACCAACGTCCGCACACCAGCCGCTGGGGTTCTGTGGACCGACGACAAAACCACCGTCGGGTTCGAACCCGTACCCATCCCCGACAACGAACCACAGCTCGTGCTCGACGCCATCGCAGCCGCGACCGGCACACCCACCGAGGTGTTCGATGCACTGGCCGAGGACATCGGCATGCGGGTCACCGAGGGTGAACTCGACCGATGGACAGCGAGACAAGGACGACGAGGATGATGCCGACAGAGATCAGCCACAGTCGACTCATGGCCGCGATGGCATTGATGGGCTTAGACCCGAAGGCCGACCGTATCGAGCAACTCACCCTGACCCGCGATTGCAGTATGCTGACCTGCTTCACGCAGGCGCCCGACGGGCAGCTGGTCGCGGAGAACGACAGGCTGGTGCGGCATACCGTGACCATTCCGATTGCTGGCGACGATGAGCAGATAGACCCCGGAACCCCGATCTTCGATGAGCTGCAGAGCGAGACCAATCCGCGGCCGCTGCCCTCAGGCGGCCAGCTCCTCAAGATGGGTCCGCGCCCAGAGATCAGCCGATGACGCCTGCCGTCAGCAGCATCCCGACGACTGACCCGCAACACCAGTTCGGCCTGCTCGTCGCCGGCATCAGCGCTGCCGTTGGTGAAGGGGCAGCCGACCACAGCCAGATCGCCGCACTCCGACGCCACGTCCTCCCCCGCATCGAGAAGGTGCAGCGGCTCAACCGCACTGGCAACACAGCAGCGATGGAGACCACCATCGGCGAAGCGCTCAGCCACTTCACCCGCGTTATGGGCGAACAGTGGCAGCCAGACCCCAACGGTCAGGTAGCCCGCGCCCTGCGATCACGTGGTGTTGATCCGTCCACCATCACCGGTTGATGGCCAGCACCAGAACCAAGACCACGACCCAGAAGGGTCTGGGCTACGACCACCAACGCCAGGCAGCCAGACTCAAGCGCACGCACGTCGACGGCACACCCTGCTGGTGGTGCAACAAGCCCATGTACCTCGAGGCCGAACGCAACTGGGACCGAGAAGTACTCGCAGCCGACCACACCCACACACGAGCCACCGGCGGCACCAAAGCCGACCGCCTGCTCCACGGACGGTGCAACAAACAACGCGGCGACGGCAGCCGAGACCACTTACGACCAGCCATCACAGGCGAAAGCCCCACCGAGACAGCCAAGACGCCCGCTGGCCGCCTCGTAGGGCACACCGCCATGAACTGGCCCTGGCCAACCACCTGACCCACCCCACCCCCGAAAAATATCCGAGGGGGTGGGGGCCTGACTCCCTACGGGGCAGTCAGCTGATCTATTTATCGCATTTTTTCGTTTCTGAAGGGGGCGTGCTGTGGCAACGAACCGCTCCCATCTTCGCGGTGTGGCCCCTGACGAGGCCCCTCCAGCGCCTCCGGCCGCGCCATTGACGCTGTCCGAGGCGGTCGAACAGGGCAATTACCTGGAGATTCTTCGTGCTCAGCGGCGTGAGATCGTGACTTCGCTTCCCGACGAGCGTGGACCTGCGAAGGCTGCGCTGCATCGACAGCTCGCGATGATCTCGAAGGAGATACAGGCGCTGGAAGCGAAGCAGGCTCAGGCGGCCAAGGAGGACGCCGAGGGTGTCGTCGTCGAAGACGAAGCCTGGGACGCCGAAGCTCTCTGAGGTAGCCCGAAAGGTCGCCGCGCCCACGGGAATCGTTTCGACGATGTGGCCGGCGGTGGAACACACCTGCCGGACGAAACTCGGTCTCACCTTCGACCCGTGGCAGAACCAGGCTGGCCGTCTCGCGCTCGCGAAGCGTGCTGACGGGACGATGGCGGCGACGATCGACGGTGTCGGGATGTCGATCTGTCGGCAGGCGGGCAAGACGCACTGGATGACGGGGTTGATCTTTGGCCTCAGCATCAATCGTCCTGGCACGCTGACGGTGTGGTCGGCGCACCACGCGCGAACGCACGGTGAGACGTTCCTGTCGATGCTGGCGTTCGCGGAGCGGCTGCGGGTGGCACCGTACATCGAGCAGACGTTCACCGGGGCAGGCACCGAAGAGATCCGGTTCCGCAACGGCTCGCGAGTCCTGTTCGGGGCCCGCGAGCGGGGCTTCGGTCGAGGCATCCCGGGCGTCGACATCATCGTGGCCGACGAAGCGCAGATCATGTCCGAGAACGCGGTCGACGCGATGACGGCAACAATGAACACGTCGAAGTTCGGTCTTGCGTTCTACATCGGCACCCCACCGAAGCCCACTGACCCATCCGAGGCGTTCACGCGGATGCGTGACGCGGCCTGGGCGGGGACGCTCACCGACGGCGTGTGGATCGAGTTCGGCGTCGAGCCCGGGGTAAATCCGGACTCTCCCGACACCTGGAAAGCGGCGAACCCGTCGTATCCGCATCGCACGCCACGCGAGTCGATGCTCCGGTTGAAGCGGAAGCTTAGTCCAGAGTCGTTCCTTCGCGAAGGCCTGGGCATCTGGCTGGACGAGGCCGCCGACGAGGTGGTGTTCGACCTCGACAGGTTCGGCGATCTGGTTAACCGGGAGCCCCAGCTCACTGGATCAATCGCACTCGCGGTGGACCGTTCGCTCGACGGGTCGACTTGGGCGCTGGGTTCAGCGCAGGCGACGGCCGAGGGTCGCACACACGTCGAGATCGGGTACTTCGGCCGCGCCACCCTCGACTCGATGGTCGCGATGATCGTCCTGGTGGTGGCCGAGTGGGATCCGGTCGTCCTCGTTATTGACCGCAAGTCCGGTGCGAATGTGCTGCAGCAGTTGCTGATCAACCAGGGCATTGAGCCAGAGATCACGAACGCTCCCCAGATGGCCTCGGCCTGCCTGGGATTCGAGGACGACGCAGACGCCGAGCAGCTGTCCCACACCGGCCAGGAGTGCATAGACGACGCGCTCCGGACGGCCGAGAAGCGGTACATGCCGCAGGGCGACTTCGCCTGGGACAAAAAGGTTGGGCCCGATGCAGTCCCGCTGACCACCATGAGCCTGGCCCGCTGGGGGCTCCTGACGTTCGGGCTCGGCCCGAAGCAGGCACCCGTAGCGCCTCCTGATTTTGGCGAATCCGACTCCGCTGATTCTGGCTTCGATGTCTTCGAAGCCTCGTTCTGACCGAAGGGAGGTGTGAGCTATGACGCCACGCGCCAAGACCACCGCGCCGACCTCCGAGAAGGGTTATGTCGCAAACCCACTCCCTGATGGGTGGATCAACTGGGACCCGTTCGAGAAGACGCCGGAACTGCAATGGCCCGAGTGCGTCCCTGTGTACTCCCGAATGGAACGCGAGGACGGCCGCGTCTCGAGTGTTCTGCAGGCGATAGGGCTACCCGTTCGACGCACCCCGTGGCGGATCGACCCGAACGGCGCCGAGGATGAGGTGGTCGACTTCGTCTCCCGAAACATGAGCCTGCCGATCGTCGGCCAGGATGCGATCCAGAACCCAGCGCGTAGCCGAGACCGGTTCTCGTGGGCGCAGCACCTTCGTACAGCGCTGACGATGCTGCAGTACGGCCACTCGGTCTTCGAGCAGGTGTATCGCCGCGGTGAGGATGGCCGGTTCTGGATCCGCAAACTCGCTCCGCGTCCGCAGCGGACGATCGCGGCGTTCAACGTCGCTCTCGACGGTGGCTTGGATTCGATCACACAGTTGGCTCCGACGAGCCGCGGCAGGGTTGCCTACGGAATCAAGCCGCTCGATATACCCGTCAATCGGTTGGTGGTCTACACCCGCGACATGGAACCCGGCCAGTGGCAGGGGAAGTCACTGTTGCGCCCCTCATACAAACACTGGTTGCTCAAGGACGAGCTGATGCGGATCGAGGCAGCTGGCGCACGGCGCAATGCCATTGGTGTCGCGATCGGCACTGCTGCCCGCGAAGATGACCCGGAAGAGGTCAGGCAGATGCGGGAGCTCGCATCGAGCCTCCGCGCTGGCATGAGCTCCGGTGTTGGTCTTGCGCAGGGCCAGACGCTTGAACTCGCTGGCGTGCAGGGCAACTTGCCTGATATTCGCGCGGCGATCGAGTACCACGACAAGCAGATTGCCCTCGCTGGCCTCGCGCACTTCCTGAACCTCGACAGCAGAGGTGGAAGCCACGCGCTCGCAACGGTTCAGGAGTCGACATTCAGCCAGTCGACACAGGCCGTTGGCGAAGACATCCGCGACATCGGCACAGCGCACATCGTCGAGGATTTGGTGGACGTCAACTTTGGCATTGACGTCGGCGCGCCCCGGATCGTCTTCGACGAGATCGGATCCAGGCAGGATGCGACGGCAGCTGCGTTGAAGATGCTCGTCGAGGCCGGACTGCTGTCGCCGGACGTGCTGATCGAGCGGAGTCTCCGCCAGAAACTCGGCTTACCCGCCCAGCCATCCGATGCGCAACGCGACGAACCTGCGGATGCGGACCCCTCACCGACAGGAGCCACATCATGAACCTGACCGAACTACTCAATCAGCCGGCCGCCCGCCGCCTCGACAACGCGCGCCAGTCTGCACTCCATCCAAAGGCAGACCAACGCCGCTGGTACGAGATGAAGGCGGCCACCAACAAGGCTGGCAAGTCGAGCACCGAAATTCTGATCTACGACGTCATTGACTCCGATCCCTGGTACGGGGGGTCAGCGCGCGCGACTTCGTGCAGGACCTCGCTGCTGTCGACACCGACGAGATCCTCGTGCGCATCAACTCCCCCGGTGGCGACGTCTACGACGCACTCGCGATCACCAACGCGCTACGCAACCACGACGCCCAAGTAAAGGTGCAGATCGACGGATTGGCCGCCAGTGCAGCCAGTTTCATCGCCATGGCGGGCGACGAGGTAGTCATGTGCCGCAACTCCGAGATGATGATCCACGACGCGCTCGGATTCTGCATGGGCAACGCGACCGAGATGGCCGAGTTCGCAGCTTGGCTCAGCCGGGCCAGCGACAATATTGCCTCGATCTACGCAGAGAAGTCCGGTGGTGAGGCCAAGGACTGGCGCAAGGCGATGACGGCTGAGACCTGGTACACCGCCGATGAAGCGGTAGCCGCCGGTTTAGCCGACAGCGTCAAGGATACGAGCGCCGCTGACGACAAGAAGGCCGCTGCAGCGCATTTCGATCTTCGGGTTTTCGCCCACGCCGGACGCCGGAAGGCGCCGGACCCATTCATCCCCGCGGCGACCGCCGCAGGGCCATCAGGAAAGGAGGCCCCCGTGGCCACTCTCAAGGAAGGCCTCGCGGAGCGCCTCGGCATCGAAGCCGATGCGGACGACGAGACCACCCTCCAGGCGCTCGACGAAGCTCTCGACGAGCGCGCAACGGACGACACTGGAGGTGGCGGCGCTGCCGAACCTTCGGTGGATCAGATCAGCACCGTGGCGGCCAAGCATGGCCTGCGCGTGGTCGATTCGACCAAGTGGGACGAGCTCGCCGCGCAGGCGGCGGCCGGGCAGCAGGCCCGCGACGAGCAGGTCGCCAAGGGCCACGCATCGGTGGTCGACGACGCGATCGGCAAGGGCAAGATCACGGGCGCTCGACGGGACCACTTCATCGCACTGATGAAGGTCGACAGTGAGGGCACTTCCAAGTTGCTCTCGGATCTGCCGGACGAAACGGCTGTGCCGCTCAACGAGCTCGGTCATTCGATTGAGCCCACCGATGTCGACGACATCAAGAACGTTCGCGAGAGCGACGCATACAAGGGACTGGAGGGCTGATCATGGCCGGAATCACTGTCAAGTTCGAGAAGGGCCGGATCACCCACACCGCCGAGGCGGCAATCGTGGGTGGTCAGGTCGTGCACCCCGGCGTCGGCCCGCGCAGCTCGGTCCCCGCCACCGCCGACTCCGAGAAGGTTCTAGGCGTCGCGTTGACCGACGCGGCGCCCAAGGTCGCGCCTGCTCCCGGAACGCTCTACGTCGGCACCGACCAGGTGACCGTCGCGTCGGCACCCGCGGTCGTACCGATCAAGTCCAACAACTCCGCCAGCGTCGGAGACCTCGTCGTGGCCCACACCGGCGGCGCGGTGAAGAAGGCAACGGAGACGGCCAAGGTCACCCAGATCGTCGGCCGCGTCATCGAAAAAATCACTGGCGCGGACAACATTGTCCTCGTCCGACTGGGAGGCTGACCATGGCAACCGAGAAAGCAATCGTGTCCATCGACGACGGACAGAACATCACCGTCGACCAGGTGATGGGCAATCCTCGCGCGATTCCGATGCGCGTCCTCGACCTCGTTCGGGACAACATCATTGGCGAGGCTCTGTTCCGCAACGCCGGCAACCCCGGAAGCTTGCTGGTGCAGTTCCAGCGGTCCACCCCGTTGTTCCTCGACGGTGATCCGGAAGCCGTTGCCGAGTTCGGCGAGATCCCCGTGTTCGACCTGGGCGAGGGTCTGCCCGAGGTCGCTCGCGGCGTCAAAGTCGGTGCTGGTGTCCGCATCTCACGCGAGATGAAGGACTTCAATCAGATCGACAAAGTCCGCAAGCAGGTCACGGGAACGGCTAACACGGTCATTCGAGCCAACGACGCCGGATTTCGATCTGCATTGGAGGCCGCCTCCGTTCCTGAGGTAGCGGCAACAGCAGCTTGGGAAGACGCCATCAGCAAGATTCGGACCGACATCAAGGAAGCGGCGAAGACCATCGCGGGCGCCCTCCATGACGGTGACCCCACCAAGCCCAAGGGGTACGTTCCCGACACGATCGCGTTGAACAGCTCGCTCCTGTACGACTTCATGGACAACGAGGAGTTCAACAAGATTTACGTCGGCAACGTCGCGGACCAGTCGATCACCTACACCGGCAAGCTGCCGAACAAGGTGCTCAACCTCAACGTTCTGCATTCCCCGCTGTGGCCGATGGATCGGGCTCTGGTGTGCCAGCGCGGCGTCACCGGCTTCTACGCCGACCCGCGGCCACTGGAAGGCACCGGCCTCTACCCCGAGGGCGGCGGCCCCAACGGTGGCCCGACGGAAACGTGGCGTTCGGACACCACGCAGATCCGCATGATCGGCGTCGACGAGCCCGAATCCGCGTGCTGGATCACGGGGCTGCAGTGATGGCGGCCGAGTACATCGTCACCGCCACCTCCTGGCGGGACGCTCAAGGCGTCAAGCATCGCCGCGGTGATGTCGTCACCCCTCCAGAAGGTGAAGTGGACCGGCTTCTGCGGGCCCGCGCCATCACCACGCCGGAGGCCCTCGCTGAGGCTGCCGCGGCCAAGGCGCAAGCGGACGCAGCGTTGCAGGCCGAGGCCCAAGCTGCTGCGGCCGCCGGCGACTCCGACAGCGGCACCCTGGATGGTGTCGTCCCACCGGTCCTCGAGCCCAATCCCTACGGTCTCGAACTGCCGAAGAAGGCCGGCACCGCCAAGGCATGGGAGGACTACGCAGTGGCGCTGTACGAGAAGTCCGAGGGCAAAGCGGGTCTGAAGCGCGAGGACGCCGAGAAGGCGACCAAGCAGGACCTCATCGAGCTGTTCTCGTGAGTGCTGGAGAGGGGGCGTTCGCGACGAAGGAGCAACTCGCTGACGCGTGGCGTCCCCTCTCCGAAGCCGAGCAGGTATGGGCCGACCAGCTTCTCGCGGCAGCGGGCGTCCGTATCCGGGACCGGTGGCGCGAGGCGTTCGGCAGTGAGATCGACGAGAGCAACGCCAGCGCGGTGACCGTGTCGATCGCAGTGGTCAAGGAAGTCCTCGACGCTGACGACCGCGGAATGCTGAACTTCAAGACGTTCAAAACCGTGGTCGGCGATTGGGAAGAGGGCGGCAGTCTCGTCAACCCCGGCGGCGCCCTCGAGTTCACCGACTGGCATTGGTCACTCCTCGGCATCCGCACCAAGGCTTTGCCGCAGTACAACTTCCAGGACAACGACTACTGATGATTCCGCTGTCTCGGCTCCCGCACCGGCTGACCTTCCGCCCCTACCTCGGAGACGGAAACCGCGGCAAAGTGCTCGGCGAGCCAGTGAAAGATGTGCCTGCCCGGGTCGAAATGCGGGTCAAACTTGTCCGCGATCAGCAAGGCAAAGAGGTCGTGTCGAGCGCGACCATCTACTTCCAGCCCATTCTCGCGCCCGCCTTGGGCGACGAGGTGACACTGCCTGACGGCAACGCTCGCCAGGTGATCGCCCGCCACGACAATGCGGGCCGACGTCGCACCGAACTCATCACGGTCCACGTCTAACCCCCAATCGTCAGCTGACCCCCGGTGACCGCCGCGCCCCCGCTGCGGTGGGCCTCCCGCCTGGGGTCAGCTGGCCCCCATCCCACTTCCCCGAGGAGTTGTCATGCGCGTACACCACAAGAACCCGACGTTCACCGGATCAGTCGTCGCCGCCACCACACGGTTCGAGTTCAAGTCGGGAGTCGCTGAGGTCGAAGATCTCTCGGCCTCGAAGCTGGCGATCCTGGCCGCGAGAGGCTGGCACGTCGCCGACGACGATTCTGCTGACACCGCCGCCTCGGCCATGACGGAACTCGCGAACCCGAAGGCTAAGGCGAAGCGCGACTTCGAGATCGGCGAGAAAGTCGCACCGGAACACATGGAGAAGCCCGAACCGGAGATCGGCTGACCCCGTGGAGGGTCAACCAGATCTGAGCGCGGACGTCTTGGAGGCGTTCAGAGCGGCTGTCCCAGTCGGCCTCCAGGCCGCCGGAGAGCTGATCCTCACCGAATCCAACCTCGACTCCCCCACCCTGGCCGGCGACCTCGATAGCACCGGATCAGTGGTGGTGGACGGTACTGAGATGGGTGTCGGATACGACAGCGAGTACGCCCGCAAGCAGCACGAGAACACCTGGTACCAGCACCCGCAGGGCGATAAGCCCAAGTTCCTTGAGAACGCCCTGACCAACAAGGCCGATGCCGCGCTCGACCTGCTGTCGACCTCGATCGGTGAGGCCCTCGGCGGATGACAATCCGAGTCACCGCCGTGCTGCAGTCGCTGGCACAACAAATGGCAGACCTCGACGTCGCGATCTACCAACCCGACCCGACTGTCCCCTACCCGTCGAACCCAGAGTTGCCGGCCGCCGTAATCGGCGACTTCCCGCAGTCCCCGGTCAAGGCGGTCGGAATCTTCCACTACGGAACCAACCCGAACATCTTCACCGTCGCAACAACTCCCCTGCTGCGCGTGCAACTCGCGTGGCGGTCGGACTCAGCAGACCCGCTCGACGTGATGGACATGGCTGAGAACGGCTTTCGGAAGTTGCACACCCTGACTCCCGGTCCGTGGCCGGGTGGCGTTCATCCGATTTGGATGCTGCGCACCATCACGAACAAACCCGATCGGGACGACAACGATCGGTGGATTCAAGCGGATTCATACGACATCCAGCTCAACCCAGGAGAATAGAAAATGCCTACACTCACCCCGCCCGATGGTTCGGGCCTCGCAGTCATCCCAGCCGGCCGGTATGGGGTGCAGGTCAACATCGGCACCGCGCTCGCACCCATCTGGGTCTTCGTCAACGGGCTCACCAACTTCGAGCCGAAGTTCGACCCCAAGCTGGAAGACGACTCCGACATCACCTCGGACGGTTGGGAATCGCAGGCCGTCGCCGGCAACGCGTTCTCGATCGACTTCGAGGGCCTGGTCAAGGGTGTCGATGAGGGCTCGACCTTCACCGCTGACCCCGGCATGCAGTTCCTCGTCGCAGCCTCGCAGGAGACCGGTTCGGATGCACACGTGCACCTCCGCTACTGGCGGACAGACGAACTCGACGAAGCATTCGAGCTGCACGCCGCCGTCAAGGCCTCGCTCAAGGGCGGCAAGCCGAACGAGCTGCAAAAGTTCTCGGGCAACCTGACCGGCCGGGGCAAGCCGAAATCGATCACCAAGCCCGGCGCGAACCTCGCGCTGCACTACGGCTTCGGCGCGACCGCCTACACCGCGACCGTGGACGGACAGACGACCGCATCGATCCTCACCAGCGCCACCACCGCTCAGATCAAGGCCGCTCTCGAGCTGCTGTCCACCGTTGACACCGCGACCGTCACCGGTGCCGCACCGGACTTCTCGGTCACTCTCGCGCCGATCCCGACCACCACGTCGGCGGCCGGCACCGGCGGCACAGTCAGCTTCGCCGCCGCATAGTTCGACCCCCGGTTGCAGGAGGCCGCAACCGGGGCACGCACCCCACTTCAGGAGGCGAATCATGGGGTTCCAAGATCTATCCGAGTTCTTCCAGCCAGGACTGACGTTGCCGATTCGCGGCAAGGAGTACCACATCCCTGAGGCGCCAGCCGCGGACGGTTTGCGGCTCATGCAGCTGGTCGCAGCGAATGGGCTCGACGGGAACACCGAGACCCGAGAAGCTCTGAAGCTGCTCGGGGCGACATGGGTTGTGGAGGACGAGGAGCTACCCGTCTTCGACCCCGACACCGGTCTGCAGGCTGTCGACGAGGAGGGCAACTCCGTCACCCGCACAGTTGCGATGGGCCGCTGGTCAGGCGGCCTGTACGACGAGATGTCGGCAGATGGACTGTCGATGGACGAGATCATCCACGCCGGCATCACCGCGCTGGTGAAGACCGCCCAGGGCCTAGCTGAGGCCGAGAAGTTCTGGAACGAACGCGGTATCGCGGCGAAGGCGGTCGCGTCGGGAAACCCGGCGCCCCCATCGACGGGGGCGAACCGAGCGCAAAAACGGGCAGCAGCGAAGACGGCGACGAAGAAGCAGGCGGCCAAGAAGTCGACGCGGAAGTCCTCGTCCCGAGCAAATACGGCGGGTACTACGACCCCCGCCCGGGCGCGTACGGCGAAGACGACCCCGGCGGCACCGACTACAACCCGCTGACCGGCACCCGCGACCACTACTTCCCGCAAGAACTCGCCCCGAAATACGGGGGCAAACCAGCGATTCCGACCGATCGGCCATCCATCACTTGGGTCGACATCCTCGAGCGGTGGATCGCAGTAGAGCTTGATCTGCACGAATTCTTTGGCATCGACGTGGAATCCGGCGTCCTTCATGACCGGACATGGCGATGGCTCGCTCTTCGCATTCGCGACCTCATTGACCGCCCCACCTCACGGCTGGGTTCTGCGGTCCGACCCCAGGATAGGAGGCGGTAAGTGGCTGGTCTGATCGTTGGTCGCATCACCGCACAGCTGGGGCTGGACGACACCGGGTTCGCTTCCGGTGTTCGTCGCGCAGGTTCGTCGATGCAACAGCTCGGCCAGCAGACCCGGCAGTCTGAGCAGGCCATTTCATCGGCGATGAAGAGCGCCGTCTCTGAGGTTGACCGGTACGCGGCGAAAGTCGCTCAGGCCCGAGCCAACCAGGCCGCCGCGGCAGCGCGAGCGGAAAAGGCTGAACGTCAGCTCCAAGCCGCACAGAACGCGGGCAACGCTGACAAGGCGGCCGATGCCGAACTGCGCCTGGCTCAAGCTCGCGCCCGGCTGACCACCGCCTCGATCGCAACGCAGGAAGCGGCGGCCGGCCTTGCCGAGGCCAACAACCAGGCCGCGGAGTCGTCGGACGGTGCGTCGGAATCGATCACCAACATGGGTGACTCGTCCGACACCACCGCCGGAAAGCTCGCTGCCATGGCGGCCGGGGCCATCGGTGCTGGCGCGGCCATGTCGAAGATCCTCACTGTCGGAATGGATTTCACGACCAGCCTCAACACGATGCAGGCTGTGTCGGGTGCGACATCCGCGCAGATGAAGGACGTGTCGGCGGCCGCCAAGGCGCTGGGTGGCGACATCACACTGCCGGGCACCTCGGCGAACAACGCCGCCGCGGCAATGACGGAACTTGCCAAGGGTGGGTTCTCGGTCCAGCAGTCCATGGATGCTGCCAAAGGCACTCTTCAACTCGCGGCGGCCGCGCAGATCGAAGCCGGCGACGCAGCGACGATTCAGTCGCAGGCGCTACAGGCATTTGGCGCCAATGCGACATACGCCAGTGAGGCCGCCGACATTCTGTCCAATGCCTCGAATGCCTCGTCGGCTGAGATCACCGACGTCGCTGCAGCTTTGCAGCAGGCAGGCACGGTCGCCGCTGGCTTCGGTGTCAGCATGGCCGACACCGCCACCATGATCGGCCTGTTCGCGAACGCAGGTATCACCGGCTCGGATGCGGGCACGCTACTCAAGACGTCGCTGCAATCGCTCACCGATCAGGGCGCCCCGGCGCAGCAGGCGATCAAAGACCTCGGCCTCACGGTGTACAACGCCAACGGAGAGTTCGTCGGCATGCGATCGCTGTGGGACCAGCTCTCGCAGGCCTCCACACGGATGTCCGACGAGCAGTTCCAGGCCGCAACAAACATTCTCTTTGGTTCGGATGCAATGCGTACGGCGATGGTCGCCGCCGGCGGCGGTACTGCCGCGTACGACAAGATGGCCGCAGCGATCAACAAGCAGGGCACCGCCGCGCAGATCGCGGCCGCGAAAACCCAAGGGCTGCCTGGTGCGTGGGAACGCGTCCAAAACAGCATCGAGGGTGTAGCTCTCACCACGTACAGCATGATCGAAGGGCCGCTGACCTCGCTGGCCAACAGCGGCGCCAGCATCATCGGCACCGCCGACGGAATGGCCTCGAGCCTCGGGTTCATCGTTGCACCAATCGCGGCCCTGGCGGCCGGGTTCGCCTCGATCCCGGGCCCCATGCAAACCGTGATCACCCTGCTCATCGCCGGGCGAATTGCAATGGCCGCGTTCGGAACGCAGATCAACTCGGCCCGTAACTACGCCTCCAACGCCGCCGGTGTGATGCGCGGCTACGGGACGTCGATCACGAACATGCAGCGAGCCGCAACGGTCGCCGGCGGATCCATGAACCGGCTGTCTGCGTCGATCGCAGTACTTGGCCGTAACAACGCCACTATCGCAGCGATGGGAGCCTCGTACCTGCGGGCAAGCGGCCAGGCCAGCAACTTTGCGAGGGTTCAGGGCACGGCCGCCGCGGCGACTGTCGGAATGCGGGGAGCCATCGGCGGTTTGACCGGCGCTCTCGGTGGCCCATGGGGAATTGCCATCATGGGCGCGATTGGGTTGCTCACGCTGTGGATGTCGAAGAAGCGTGAGGACGCAACCGCATCGGCTGAGACCGAGGCCGCGACGAAGTCGTGGGCGGATGCGCTCGACGAGTCCGGTGGCGCAATTACCCGCGCCATCCGAGAGAAGGCGGCAAACGAGGCTGCCGACAAGAAGATGATCACCGGCTTTGAGAAGCTCGGCATCGCGTCGAACCAGGTCGTCGATGGCGTTCTCGGACAGGGCGATGCGCTCGGTGTGCTTCGGCGTCGTCTCGATGAGGTCATCGAGGCCAACACCAAGATCGAGACGGTCGACGGCGCCAAGTCCGGCATGCAGTCGACAAAGAAGGTCTACAACGAGACCGCTAAGTCTGCACAGG
Source organism: Williamsia sp. DF01-3 (assembly GCF_023051145.1). NCBI lineage: Bacteria > Bacillati > Actinomycetota > Actinomycetes > Mycobacteriales > Nocardiaceae > Williamsia > Williamsia sp. DF01-3. Next base: position 2,087,810 of record NZ_JALKFS010000005.1, on the reverse strand, counting down.
ACCTCAAGAACAACCTCAACGAGATGCACGGCGAGTTCGAGAACGGAAAGTCTCGCGCGATGCAGGTCGCGGAGGCAACGGGCGACGTTAAGCGCTCGATCGACGGAACTGTCACTGCTGTCGGCCCCCTTTCCGAGGCAATGGTTGAGTTCCAGGAATCCACCGACGGCGCGGCCTCAAAGGTTGACAAGCTCGCAAAAGCGTTGACGCAGTTGGACGACGACGAGCTGACACAAGAAGAAGCGTTGCAGCAGTGGTCGAACGACATGCGCGATTTCGCCAAGGCGCTTGAGGACGGCGGAGCCGCAACGATCGGCCTCAACGGCCACATCGACGTGACCAACGAAAAGGGCTCAGCGCTGCAGGACACCGTGCAGCAAATGACGGCCGATTTCAATCAAATGGCTGTCGCGACCTACGAGGCTGCGCGAGCTCAGGGCAAGTCGATGCCAGAGGCACTGCAGATAACTCGCGACGCTATGCAGGGTTACCGGCAGTCTTTTGTCGATGCTGCGGTTGCCAGCGGGAAGACAGTCGACGAGGCGAACAGGCTGGCAGACGCCTACAACTTGATCCCGAACGACAAGGTTCTCAAGCTCAACACAGAGGGCATAACGGGGGCCACGGCCGCGCTGACGACTCTCGCCGGCAAGGTTGCGACTCTGCCTGAGGGCCAGTTCAAGATCGCTGACAATACGCCGGAGGTCCGCGCAAAGCTCGAAGAGATGAAGGTTCGGTTCTCGATCATCGACGGGAAGGTGGTGATCACCGACAACACCGGCGAGGTGTCGAAGGCCCTGTCTGCTATCGGTGTTCAGACCACAACCCTGCCCGGTGGGTACGTCAAGATCGAAGACACCAGCGAACAGAATCTTAACCACCTGCGAGACATCGGCATCAAGACCGAAACTCTGCCTGACGGCTCGGTGGTCGTCAACGTGAATGATGTTGACGCGCAACGCCGCCTGGCCGAGCTGACTGCACCCAAAGACAAGGTCATCAACGTCAAGGTCAACGACCCGGCGGGCTTGGTCTACAACCCCAACATCGGCGGATCTGGAGCGGCTCGGGAGTTCCACGCCAACGGCGCCATCCGCCAGTACGCAGCTGGTGGTGTGAACGCCGCAGGTCAGTCGGTGACTCGTGAGCCGATGATCGCGCGCGGTGGCGCCAACATCCTGTGGGGCGAGAAGGAAACGGGCTGGGAAGCCTACATTTCGGGCAAGCCCTCGGAGCTGGAGCGCAACAAGGCGATCTGGTTCGAAGCTGGCAAGCGCCTCGGCATCGTTCAAATGGAAAACGGTGGCATCGCCACAGTCGGCGGACTGAAGAACTACATGCGCGGCATCGAAGGTGCTCAGTACGGCTACGGCGCATGGGGTCAGGGCTGGACGACTGACTGCTCGGGCGGCCAGTCGATCGCGATGAACTATGCGGATGGGCTGAACGACCAGCCCGGCACTGGCGCTCGAGCGGGAACGGCCACGTTCGACAGCTACACGGCCGGCCACGGTTTGCAGCCCGGTAGCGCGCCAGCTGGTGTTCCGGCGTACGAGGTGACGTGGAATCCCGAGCACACGGCCGGCACGATCATCGATCCGGTCGGCGGGGATGTCAACATCGAGATGGGCGGCGCACGCGGTGACGGCCAGTACGACGGCCCGGACGGTTCGCGGAGTCTGTCGGGCAGCACTGCATGGATGCCGCTGCAGGGTGACCCGGGCGCCGCCGGCCAGATCGGAGCACCGGACACCCGCACCGCCAAGCAGAAGAACATCGACACGGTCATCGCCGAGGGCAAGCGCCGTGGTGAATCCGACAAGGAGATCAAGTCCGCGGTCATGGCTGTCTTGGCCGAGACCGGTGGCGAGAACCTGGACCACGGCATGGACGGCGACAACGCCGGCGTCCTGTCGCAGCGCCCGAGCTGGGGCACTGTCGAGCAGCGCATGGATCCCGCTTACGCAGCGAACGCCTACTACGACGCGGCCAACAAGGTCGAGGGCGCCGAGGGCATGACCGAAGCCCAACTGGCGCAGGCGGTGCAACGCTCCGGCACCGCCGACGGGTCGAACTACGCCGCGAAGGAAGCTGAGGCCGACGCTGAGATCGCAGCATCGATGACGCGATCCACCACGACGCAGACCGGCAGCGCGACGAGCGGTTCCGGCGAGCCTGTCTTCGTGACGAACTGGCCATCACAGTTGACGACAACGACGACCTCCACCTCCTCCTCGTCACCTGCCACATCGGGAGCCGACTCGGAGTCGACGACGGGGCCCGAGAAGCTCGGCAACATCGGGCCTCTCGCTATCTCTGCGTACGCACGCGGCGCCATCGAGGACCGGGCACCAGGCTCCGCCCAGGTCCTCAATCGTGAGCACATCTGGCTCACCCAGGCAGGCGAGGCCGGACCCGAGTCCTACATTCCACTCAACGGGTCGCCTCGGTCCAAGGCGCTGTGGCTCGAGACCGGACGTCACCTGGGAATGATGGACTCGTACGCCGCCGGCGGATTCGCCGGATACTCCGAGGACACCTCGGATGCGCTGAAGCCGAAGAACTTCTACGACTGGGCCGCTCTCGTCGCGGGCGGCGGGTTCGCTGTCGCCTCGGCCGTCACCCCGTACCTGGGCATGGCGTCGGGCGGTCAGGTGACCCTCGGCGATCTGGCCCCCACGGTCGACACATCGGCCAACTCCATCGACGGCATCTCCCAAGCATTGGGTGCCAGTGCCGACGAGCTGAAAGAGGTGCTCATCGCGATCCTGCAGGCCACACGCGAGAACAAGAAGGTCAAGGCCACCCTCGACTCGGGCGTGATGGACGGCCTGACCCCAGCGCTCTCAGCGGCAGGTCTGTGATGACGCTGCCGCTGACCTGCGTGCTGACCGACGTGTTCGGCAAGGACTGGGCGTTCAACCAGGGCGGCCCGGTCCGGTTGCACTACATCAACTTCGGGGGTCCCACCTTCGAGTTCGACGACCTCGACGGCGTCAACCAGGCGGGCGTGACGAACTCGTCGATCAAGTACAAGCCGGGCAGCATCACCGCCGGCGTCCGGATCGACGGTGGCCGCGGTGGACCTCGTGCACGTGACCTCCTCGCTCGGTGGCGAAAAGCTAACGGTGCGGGCGGTGCTCGTCGAGCTGGCGGGCCGCTCATGCGAATGACGCTGCTCGAGACTGACCGCTTCCAGGAGGTGCGGTTGGTCGGGTTCAAGAACGCACCGGAGTACGTGAAGATGCACGCGGTTGGCCGAGCGTACGACGAGGTCGAGTGGCGGTCCGATGAGACGTGGTGGCGCACTGACCCGTACGTGTTCCCCTTCACCGCTGCGCAGTTCGCCTCCGCGAAGATCCGCAACGACGGCGACCTCGACACCTGGGTGCACTACAAACTCGAAGGCCCGATCACGAACCCGAAGATCGGTATCGACGGCGAGCTGATCCCACTCCCCTCGCTCACTGCCGGGCAATGGCTCGACATCGAGACGAACCCCGACTACTGGGCAATCTATGACCAGGCCGGTCTTGACCGGTCGTGGATCGGCGACCGTTGGCACGGCAAGGCGCCGGCCGACACCGAAGAGATCCCGATGTCAATCACGGGCACCGGCACGACCAGCGCGACCAAGCTGACCGTGACTGTGCCCCAGCTGTATTGGTCGCCGCTGTGATCTCCGCCGGGTACGCAGATCCGAATACCGACGACCCACCGTCCTTCAACTTCGATGTCGGTCTCCGCAACAACCCGGTCATCGACTGGCGGCCAGCGGGAAGCTACCTCGACGCCAGCACCACGTTTACCCACGGCCTCGAGCCCGGCAAGATCGCGTTCGAGTTGAAGTGGGACAACCCCATCACCGACATCATCACGCCATCCACCGTGAGGAAGAAGTGCTTCCACCTGCGGCTGGGTCGCGGGCCCGACGGCGAGATGGGCTACAACGGCCTGCCATGGACCGGACGCATTGTCGATGTGGAGTTCTCCGGCACACCCGGCCGGGAGCGCAAGGTCTACTACGCCGAGTGCAACAAGATCTGGCTGCAGTCGATGTACGGCTGGGTCAACAACATCTTTCCGCCGGAGATCCAGGTTGGTCTCACCGGCAAGCAAGATGTGGAGATCGGCTCGCCCGACCGGGTGATGAAGTCGTACGTATCCAAAGTTGCGACACGGCTCGGCATCCCGGTCTATTCGGCACTGCCGATGCGCCAACCGTCAGCATGGTCGAACCTGAAGGTCAAGGATTTCGATTCGCTCGACGACATCTTCGACTTCCTCTCCGACGTCATCGAGCCAATCATGTTCTCGCAGGCCCGGTTCACGCAGCTCGACGAACTGTTCCGCCAGGACGTAGACCGCCTGGACTGGGGAATCAAGGTCGACCTGTGGGACGGACGCGGATCCTCTCCCACCGTCTTCAACACCGACACCCTCGCGGACCTGCAGTCGATCATCAACACCCTGGATGACGACTTCCTCAACCTGAGCAAGCTGGCCTCGATCAGCAACGGCACCTGGACGAACCAGATGAACCGCGCCGGATTCGTCTTCGACACCTACGAGAAGCGCGACAACCGCAAGGTGCAGTTCCGCACTGACGCCGACTCGCAGATCCGCGACTACAGCTCCAAGGGCACGCATTCCCGCGCGACCCGGGCGATCGTCGGCGGCAAGTCGCCGGCCATCTTGAACGACGTCATCGAGATCGGCGCCAACCTCGCGATCTCGCTGCTACTCAACCTTGTCGCACCAGGCCTCGGTCTGGGCGTGGTGGTCGGCGACCTGTTCGACGACATCTTCTTCGCCTACCAAGTGTTCTGGGACGCCGACCTCGAAGACGAGATTGGCAAGGACGACGCACTACCGGAGAAGTTCGCCGACAACACCGCGGCCTGGTCACTCGACAGCTATGCCACCGGCCAGGCCGCGCTCAAAGCCAAGGGTGGCGAGCAGTCGATCACCATCAACGCGATGTCTGGAGTCCCAGGGCGGGGCAACGAGTTCGGCGAAGACAACGGCAGTGCCCGCCGGTACAAGCAGGGCGACATCGTCCACCTCTGGGACCGCGGCAACTTCGTCGAACAATACGTCTCCTCGGTCACCGTGACCGACAAGCCGGGTGAACGAAAGCGCGAACAACCCACCCTCGGCAACGACAAACGTCTGAAGGGTGGTTGGTCACGACTCGTGGCCTCCGCTCAACTCAGTGGCGCCCGACTCAACGGCGTCGCGAACAGCGTCTGATGAACCGCCTCCGCGAGCTGCCGTTCGAGGTGCTCGCCAAGTTGTGCCAGTGGCAACGCCGCTACGACGAGCGACATCGCAAACCCACACCCTCTCGAGAGGAACAGCAATGACCAAAGTCATTACCCCCCAGCGCTACCGTGAGATCGACGCGATGTGCCGCGCCCGCGATGGCCTCTACTACGGCTACGGGGAGGCATTCTCCAACAACCCTCGGCAATCGACAGACTGCTCTGGTCTCGTGCTGCAGACCGGCGCGTGGTTCTGGGGCCGCACTGATTGGGTCGGCAACCGCTACGGCTCGACCGAGTCTTTCCGCCTGGACTACAAGATCGTCTACGACTTGGGATTCCGCCGCGGCAAGAACCCCCCGATCAACTCGATCATGCGCGTGGGCCTGCAGCACGGCGGTGGTGGTGTCTACTCGCACACCGCTTGCACCCTGATGGGCATGGACGTCCCGGGCGGCCCGGTCAAACAGTCGGACCGCGGAGTCGACTGGGAATCCCAGGGTGCGGGTGTCTTCTACTACGAAGGCGCGCGAGCGTGGAATGACCCCCTGTTCCATGACTTCTGGTACCTCGACGCCGTCCTCGGCAACGACGCCCCGACGATGCCGGCCGTCAATGAGATTGACGAAGAGGCCAAGCGCGCCAAGGCGTGGATCGGCGCCCGCAAGACCCAGGGTGAGGCCAAGCTGCCTGACGGTGAAGGTCGCATGGCCGAGTTCGAGGGCGGCTGGATCTACTGGAGCCCCCGCGTTAACCAAGCCGCGCCGATTGGCCTGCGTGCCATCGCGATCCCGCGCGACATCTTCGAGGTGTGGGCCACGCAGGGCTATGAGAAGGGTCCGCTCGGCTACCCGACCCGACGCCACGCGACGGTCGACAAGGTCGGCACTATCCAGGCGTTCCAGCGCGGTGCGATCTACCGCAAGTTCGGCACCGACGGCGGCGTCGTCAACGGCGCCATCCTCGAACGCTGGGCGAAAGAAGGCTTCGAGAACGGCCGCCTCGGCTGGCCGCTCGGCAGCGAGCAGTTCTTCGACGGCGGCCGAGTCCAGCAGTTCGAAAAGGGCGAGGCCTACTTCCATCCGTCGTTGGTCGTCGAGTTCCTCAACGACCCGGAAACACCCAAGCAGTAACTAACAGAAGGATTGATCATCATGTCTGAACCACTCGACGCCATCCACGGCACAGCGGAAATCGGCTCCATCAGCCAGCGCGGATTCTGGCTCGACCTCCTCGACCGCACCGTCAAGACATTCATTCAGAACGTGCTTGTCTTCCTCGGCGCTGGAGTCGTCATCACCGACGTCTCCTGGACCACAGTCCTCGGATCGGCGGGTCTCGCGGCGCTGGTGTCGTTCCTGCTTGCGCTCGCCTCAGCGACGGCATTGACGTCAGGCAACTGGCTCATCGACACCGGCGACCGCGCAGCACGAACCTTCGCCGGCACACTCGTCGGCGCCATCCCGGCGACCGGCGGACTGACCGACATCGACTGGAAAACTGCCCTGACGATCGCGGCCACCGCTGCCATCGTGTCTGTGCTCACGTCCGCTCTGACCGTGAACCTCGGTGCCACCAAGGGGCTCCCATCCACTGCCCCAGTGATCCCTGTCGCACTGCCCGTCACTAACCCGACCGGCTCGTATACCGAACTGAACGGCGACTAGCTTGAGCATCTTCACGCCAGCGGCGTGGGACGGGATCGGGATCGTGTCGTTCCTGATCATCGCGTTCATCGCCCTGGCGTGGGCGTTCCTCACCGGCAAGTTGGTTCTCGGCGTACACCATCGCGAGATCGTGGCCGAGAAGGACCGCGCCCTTGAGGCCGCCGACAAACGTGCCACCGAGGACGCGGTCTCAATCGGAAAGTTCGCCGACGCCGCCGCCAAGTCGACCGCGGCGGCCGAGGTACAGCAGGCAATGGTCACCGCGATCCGGCAACTGGCCGAGGAGCGGACATGAAGTGGCCGTGGCGTCACGAAATCGAACGAGCGCGCGCCCAGGCCGACGAGATGGAGCGCGAGCGAGACATGGCGAGCCTGCGGCGAAAGCAGGCCGAATCAGCAGATCGGAGGGCCGAAGCGGTGAACGCTGGCCTACAGAATGAGTTGCTCCGCAACCACTTTGTGGATGCACTGAGGTCAGCATTCGGAGGGCCCGCATGAGGCCCAGCTGGCGCGCGGTCTTGTTCATGATCGGCGTGGTAGCCAGCATCGTGCTGGTCGCGCTCGGGACCGCGCAGCCTGGAATCTCGTTGCGCGACTTGGGCAACGGCGCGCTGCTCCTTCTGGCCGTGGTGCAGATCGGATTCACCCTCCAGTACCTGCTGAAGTCGCCGTGGTGGGTCAACGAACTCGGCCGCATCTACGCAACCAAGAGCGTCATCATGACGCTCGTCCTGTGGCAGGTGTCCGCCTCGGTGATCTCGCAGTCGCAGTACCCCGGACGAGAGTACTGGCGACTGGTCATCTACGTCGGCGGAGCTCTCGCAATGGTCTGGCTGTGGTGGTCCTTGCGTCAGTACCAGCGCCGCGGCCGCGAAGACCGGGAACAGCACGGCGATTTCCGAACACAACGCCGGATCTGGATCGACACTCTGCGCGAGCTCGCACACAAGGGACGTGGCGCGTGAAGATCATCGTGTTCCCCGGCGTCGGCGACCCGGGGATGCTCAACGGCGTCACCGACCTCATCCCTGGCGCCGAGGTCGTCACCCTGCCGCCGGGCAGCTACGGCCCGGTCCCGCTTCCCTTCGGCCCGAGCCATGAGGAGTCGGTGCTGCGGTTGATGCGGCAGGGCCGGGCCGAGCTCGACAAGGGCCCGGCTGTGCTGCTCGGGTACTCCCAAGGGGCCGAGGCGGCGGTGAACCTTGCAGCCACCGCGCACCCCAACATCATTGCGGCCGCCGCGGTGTCGGATCCGATGCAGCCTGATCTCGGCAACGGGCTCACCGGCATCCGTGGGTCGCGGCCGGTGCCCGCGTCGGTGCGCACCAGGTGGATGTTCGATCCGAAGGACGTGATCTGCCAGTGCCCGAAAGACTCCCCGCTGCGGACCCTCGCTGACCAGACCGCCCGCATGTCGTTCCGCAACCCACGCGATTGGGTCGGCGACATCCTGGCCCGTCTGGCCTCACGACGTTGGCAGCAGGTCCGGGTCGAGTGGTGGAACCCGGTCGGCGTGCAGCTGCAGTACCGGCGCGCACGCATCGACGCCGAGGGCTACCTATTCCGCGGTGACCACAGCGGGTATGGCGCACGGAAGCAGGCCAACGGGCTGACCTATCTGCAGAACCTGGCGGCCTGGATCCGGAGTGTTGGCTGATGCCACCGCGCATACCCCAGCGTTCCGGTGGCAACAAGAAGCCGGCAGTCGACCCACTACTGAAGTCGCTACTCGACGGCAACTTCATCGAGTTCTTGTTCCGCCTGATCACCGGCGACTCAGGCTGGTTCAGCAGCAACGGATTCCTCGGCGGGGTACTCGCGCGCATCACCGAGGGCGCCACGCTGATCGGGATGCGATGGACCCAGGTCGATGACCTACAGGTGAAGACGCAGAAGCTGCTCGGAGTGATCGGCTACGGCGCCTGGTACGCCGACCAAGCGCTCTCGGACTTCACCGGCACGTCGCGGGTCGAGTTCAACCAGCAGGTCGGACCGGTCGTCGGCTGCTCCAACGATGGGGTTGGTCGCATCACTCTCAACTCTCAAGGGTTGTGGCGCGTCGACTATCAGATCGATGTCGCGGCCCGCGCGTTCGGTGCCTCCGACATCTACATCGAACTCCGCGTCTACCAACCGAACCAGACCACGCTGCACACCATGAAGCGGTTCTACGTCACCGATTCGGACGGCGTCACCTGCCAAAACTCGATGATGTTCACCGTGCCCTCGGCTGGCTACAAGGTCGGCGTCTACCTCCACGCAGGGACCATCCGAAACATGCCCGCGGGCATCGACCACAACGGCCTGTACGTGCTGAAGATCTCCGACGAAACAAGCTAGGCCGCAGCAGAAAAGAGGCCCGCCATGCCCAAGCGATACACCCAAGACCCCGCCGACGTTCTCGACTACGCCAACGATTGGGGTAGCGAGAATGTGCCAGCTGATGAACGTTGGCTCGACGAGGGCGAGACGATTGCGTCATCGACATGGTCGGTGTCCCCGCCAGGCCTCACCACATCCCTGCCGTCGGTCGTGAACAACGACACCACCTCAGTGGTCTGGCTGTCCGGGGGAACGGTCGACCGCTCGTACACCGTCACCAACCGCATCACCACCACCGACAGCCGCACCGTCGAACGCTCCATCACCGTCGTCATCAGAGACCTATAACCAAGGGAGACAACATGTCTGCAGATGCCATCACCTGGACACCCCACGTCCGGGTCAACAAGTTCGAGCCGGCCACCGTCGCCGAGCTCACCGACCTGCTCGGCCGGGAACCGACCGGCGAGGACCTGACCTATCTGCAGAAGCATGAGGGCCTGGTCCCCGACGCTGTCGCTGAAGAGGTCGGGAACCTGCTGACCACGGCCGGGCTCAACCGCATCACGAACCTGATCATCGGTGGCGGCGCTGCCGCATTCACCAACGCCCAAGCCATCATCGGCGTGGGCAGCGTCTCGACGGCTGCCGTTGTCGGTGACACCGCGTTGGGCGGCAACGGCTCCCCCACGACCGCCTACTACCAAGGCGCCGACGCCACCTACCCAACGCAATCGGGTGGAGTCATCACCTGCTACTCCACGTTCGCCTCGGGTGTCGCGAACTTCGCATGGAACGAGTGGTGCTTCGGTATCGCCACCGGCGCCCTCACCCCGGGCGGAACCCTCGCGGCCGTCGGTACCTCGCCGATCATGCTGAACCACAAGGCCCCAGCGGCCCTCGGCACCAAGGCGGCGGGCTCGTCCTGGCAAGCCCAGTTCACTGTGAGCTTGAGCTAGTTTTTGGTGCCAATAACCCAGTACTCTTGAGGTTGTGGCCCCGAAACCCAAGTTCCCCCAATTGGCAGACGAGAAATGGCTGCGTGGCAAGTTCGATTCGGGGATGTCAAGCCGAGAGGTTGCCGAGGAGATCGGTTGCACCGCAGGCAATGTGATGCGGTACATGCGCATCTACGGGATTCCGCCCCGGAAGACGACGTCCATGCGACCAGCGGGCTGCCGCGATTGCGGAAGGGCGTTCAAGCCACGCGGACCCCGACAGGTCCGCTGTGACGAATGCCGAGTACGAGCCAAACCCCCTAGGGCGACTCGGGAGGTTCGCTATCCGAAGCTTGCCGATCCAGAAGCGCTGCGAGAGCTGTATGCATCGGGGTTGTCGAGTGTTGAGATTGCCAGCCAGATCGGATGTTCGCCAGCGAGCGTGCAGATGCGGATGCGGCAGTACGGGATCAAGGCCCGTGGCCGTTGGAGTGGCAAGTGGACCCCCAAACTGTGCGAAACGTGCGGCTCCGAGTACACGCCAAGTGGGCCGGCACAACGGTTTTGCAATGAGCGCTGCAATCCCATGTACCTGGCGAAGCAGAAGCGGTCCAGCATGGACCGAATGACGCCGTCCTTTACCTGCATCCAGTGCGGTGAGGTGTGCCAGGGCGCCCCGGAATACGTCAACCGCGGCGTGCAATACCGGCGCAAGTTCTGCACGTGGGAATGTCGCTGCAAATATGTTGGCACGCACGCCACTCACCGCCACAAGAACGGCGACGGGTACGTCCGTGTCCGCGTCAAAGGCGGCGTGTCAATGTTGGAGCACCGCTGGTTCATGGAGCAGCACCTTGGTCGACCACTGTTCGAACACGAAAACGTACACCACATCAACGGCATTCGGGACGACAACCGTCTGGAGAATCTCGAGCTGTGGTCGACGTCGCAGCCTCAAGGTCAGCGCGTGGAAGACAAGCTCCTGTGGGCGCGAGAGTTCCTGCGCGAGTATGGAGAGTCCGTTTGACCCAGTACTGAAGAGGTGAACTGTGACCGTTGCATTCGATGCGGTAGGTGCCGGTAGCGGAACCTCCGGTAGCACCAGCGGGCAGACGATGTCGTGGTCGCACACCGGAGCTGGCGCGGATCTCGTTGTGCTGGTGGCGGTGACGGCCGCGAAGTCGATCAGCTACGGCGTCGGTGGCACACGCACCTGCACGTACGGCGGCGTCGCGATGACCTCGCTGGGCGTGCAGGCCACCGCGAACGGCAACGGCTGGCAGGAAGTGTTCGGCCTCGTGGGCGCTCCGGCAGGTCCGCAAACCGTGACGTGGTCGAGCAACCAGAGCGCGTCATCAGCCGTGTTTATCGGACAGTCGGTGTCCTACACCGGCGTCAGTGGATTTGGGACGCTCGTCGGCGCCTCCGGGACCAGCGGGACTCCGTCGGTGACGGTGCCGTCGACCGTGACGAACATGGTGACCGCGTTCATGCAGGCGGCCGCGAACATGTCGGCGCCGACGCAGACGCAGCGGTCGTTGAACAACACCGGTCCGCGGCTGCTGATTCAAGACGCACCGGGCGCAGCGTCGGTGACGTTGGCGGCCACGATCTCGGCGAACTCATGGGGCGCCACGGGTGTCAGCCTCATCAACGCGAGCACTCCGATCCCCAACGGAGACACCGGTGCCGTCGCCGATGCAGGAACGGTAGCCGCGAACCGGCCCGAGTCCGACAGCACCAGCAGCGTCGAGTCAGCAGGCATTGCCGCGCGGTCCCCGTCGGCTGACACCGGTGTGACCGCCGAGTCCCAGCGCATCGCAGTCCCCTCGGCCGACGCCGCTGTGGCGGTGGAGGGCAACGCGGTCAATGTGCCGCGCCCGTCGACGGACATCGCGGCCAGCACAGAGACGGCCGCGATCACCGCCAAGACCGTCGCGGTCGATACCGCCATCGGTGTCGACGCCGGGTCGACGTCGAGCAAGAGCCCGGCTGCCGACACGGGCAGCCCGACGGATGCGGGTGTAGTCCGGGCGTTCATCAAGTCCAGCGACACCAGTGTGTGGCTCGAGGCCGCCGGCTCGCTCACAGCGGCCAGTGACTCCGACACCGCGCTCGCGATCGATGCTGGCGGCGTCATCCTGCCCGGGTATTCACCGGTACCGAAACGGACTTGGAAGATCCCAGCGTCCGATCGCGTCACCGTCATGGACCGCGAAGACCGGACCTGGCGGGTGCCGCGCGGCGAGCACAGCTACGAGCCTGCCCCGGGCACGCTCCCGTACACACTGCCCTTCACCCTCACTGCTTAGGAGACTGACGTGCCCGCAAAATCAAACTGGGTCAAGGGCCAGACGGTCACCGCTGCCGACCTCAACGAGCTGGCCGAGGCCGCCAACAACGCACTGTCACAAGAGGACGCGGACGCTACTTATGTGCGGTCTGTGAACGGCACTCCCGTTGATCCGGTTACCGGTGATGTCGAGGTCGATGGCGCTCTGCCCGCCGGCGGCTCGACCGGTCAGGTCCTCACCAAGCTCCCCGACGGTCCCGGCTGGACCACACCCGCCACCGGCGGCGGTAGCGGCGGAGTGCTCGACGGCGGAACCCCCACGACAACTGACGACACCTTCGACGGAGGCACACCATGACCAAGATTCAGCTACGCCGAGGCAACGCCAGCCAGTGGGCATCTGCCAACCCAGTCCTCGCCGCCGGTGAGGCTGGATTCGAATCCGACACCGGGCAACTCAAAGTCGGCAACGGCACTGCGGCATGGTCGGCGCTGGGCTACTACGGCCACATACCCACCGACGTCGGTCAGGCATTCACCGCCAAGTCCGATGCCAAGGTCGGCGTCTCCAACATCTACGTGCCCTCGGACTCCACCGGCGCGATCGCGACCCGCTGGCCCCGCCGCTGGTTGGCGCACGAAGCCAGCAAGAACACCGACGCGTTGGTCGACATGATCACCTGGGACGACGCCACCAAGACCCGCAACGCCCCCGACGTCATCCAGGCCGGGACGGCCCCGGCCACCGGCATCGTCACCAAGGACACCTTCTCCCGCAACGGCGACCTCTATGGGTCCACGCCTGACATCGGCGGCGCCTGGGGCGGTTTCGCGAACTCGGCTGGCGACTGGACGCTGAACGGCACTCAGGCCGTGCGGACCACCGACGCCACCACCTCCGAGCAGATCAGCAACTCCGGGGTCACCGGCGACCGCATCGTGCGCATCACGGGCGTCACCGTGGTGACCACGGGTCAAGCTGCGACTCAACAGTTCCGGCTAATCACCAAGCGCGTCAGCTCAACCACGATGCTCTACGGCTACCTCAACATCTCGACCACCGGCATCGCTACCTGGGGCATCAGCAAGAACATCGGCGGCACCACCACGACGGTCGTCACCGGCGCGGCGAACCCGCTCACCGCGAACTCGGCCACCCCGCAGGCGGCGAACATGACGCTGACCGTCGCCGGGACTGCCGTGTCGTTCACCCTCAACGGCACCACCATCAACGGCACCCTCACCAGCGACGATGTCACCACCCTCGCCCCCGGCACGACCGACGGCTGGACCGGCGGCACCGTCGGCGGCATGGTCATCGGCGACTTCGAAGTCGAGGTCACCACCGCAGGCGCTGTGCCCCGCCAGATACACATGTACAACGGCGCGCTCACCGGCTCGACCCTGGACTACCAGACCACCTGGCTCACCCAGCAGTGCCCGGTCACCCCCGAGCTTGTGATCATCAACTCCTGCCACAACTACGGCTCCGACAGTCCCGCGACCTACCTCGGCAAGCTCGACGCCTTCGTCACCCTGGTCCGGGCAACGTGGCCCACCGCGGGCATCGTGATCATGTCGCAGAACCCCGAGAAGCCTCCCGCTGCGAACCAGAACACACACCTGCTGCGGCTGTTGGCAATCCGGTCGTGGGCCGCCAAACGTGGCATCGGGTACATCCCCGTCATGGAAGCGTTCCGGGCGAAGTCTGACCTTGGGGTCTCGCTCATCCGCAACGACGGCGTGCACCCCACGGACACCACGGACACCGCCGATCCGAACAACGGCGCGTTCGTGTGGACCGACGCGGTTTCGGACTACTTCGACGCCCTCAGGCTGGCGCCTTCTTAGACGCCTCGGGAGTGGTTAGTACCAGTGTTCGCCTCGGCGGTCTATGTCCATGACGAGATTGTCGTCAAGTCTCACGATCCGGTAATGGGACTTTGGCTGAATCTCAATAAGTTGCTTTGCCCGTGATCGTGCCGCACTCAGATTCTCGCAGTGCCTCGGCGGATCAGGCTCTCGGTCCTCGTCGATCGTCATTTCCTCAAGCCAAACGGGTTCTGAGCCTGGGTCGAAGGTAAGTCCCATACCACGATACTCCCAGACCTACGCCGTTTTTCGCCTGCTTCGCGACATCCAGGTCACTTGCGCAACGCTGACACTGGCAGTACTGACCAAATACAAAGCCCCCGGCCAGTAGGCCTGGGGGCAAGTAATGGTTCACGGCCGCAATATGCCGCTCTAGCGCCCACGAGTAGGTGGACTTCGCTACCATACCAGAACTCGGTGGCGGTGAGCCATCCGAAGGTCATGGGGGCATACATGAGGTCATCATTCGCGGCAGTCGCGGCAAACCCGATGGAAACGATTGCTGGCATCGCGCTCGCAGTGATGGGTGTGCTGATGGGCTCATACGGCGGGCGGGAAGAACAGACCGCGCTCGTAATTAGCGGCGGTGTCGCGACAGCACTCGGGGGCGCACTGCTGTCGTGGACAGTCGGCAAGGTAGTGACAAAACAGCAAGCCCTGAATGAGATCAGATCACAGCTTGACCTCGTCAGTAGGAACATCGGCCAGGCATCTGCGCAAATCAGTCAAGCAGTCGAACGAAGCCTAATGGAAGGACTCCATTCGGACACGGCGTTCGCGCTGGTGCAGCAGGCGGTGAACACGATCTACACCCAGGTAACCGCGATCCAAAACATCCTGGAGAGTCCATTCCCGTCACAGGAGTTACTTGATACCGCCAACGAGCTCCAGGATCTCGCCACCCAGCTAAGCAGCAATGGAGGAGTTGGAGCGACCACCAAGATTGCCAGTCGACTCGAACAGGTGAGACGTAATCTTGAGAAGAATGCGCGGCCGATTCGCAGCTCAGAAGTAGTTGGCTGCCCCGACTGTAAGAAGCAAACAACGGTGATGATCGGCCAGTATCCGGGCAGCACCGCATCGAGCACCTGTGAGCACTGTGGCAAGCCATTAAATGCTCATCGCCGCGTTGACGGATCTGTGTTCGCGCGCCCAGTGGGGCAAGCCTCGACAGTTCGCGTCGAAACATCGTGTCCTGACTGCTCAAATGAAATCAGCTTTGTGACCAAGGCTGGAGGGCAGGAAACTAAGACGGTCTGCTTCAACTGCGGGGCCTCGCTGATTGCGGCAGACGGTGGCCCTCCGACTGTAAACGGGAAGTTCGACATCGTTGATGGCGTCATTGCGGCGCTTACCACCAATGCGCCAAGCGGAAGGCCGGTAGTTGCCTGTCCGGAATGCAGCGAAGAAGTCCGGTGCACAATTCGTCGGGATCCGCACGACTACGGCATTCATTCTAGCTGTATGAAGGTCTTCCGGATCGAGCATAAGGCGCTGCACGCTTGGCGGCAGTCAATCCCAACTGCAGATGAGACCCCCAGCGACAACAGAGGGTCGAAAGCAGTTGCGCATTGACCACTACACCTCGTAGCGAGGTTGTCGATCGTGCCCGGCGGCGACGTTCAGTTCGTTCGGCACCGTTGTGCGATCGGGTCACCATGAGCAATCAGACGGACACCCCTGAGGAGCACCTACTACTTCGACGAACACTCGGTAGTACCCAGAGGCAACTAATAACGCCAACCCATATCGGATTGGCGTCAGTTCGTACGAGCTATATATCGCAACTTAAATCGTACAGAAAACGCTCGCCGGTCGCCTGGTCGGATCCGAGCATTCCCATGCGCATGGTCGGCGACAGTTTGATGTCCGGCCTCTCGGCTCGAATTTTGCCAATGGCCCAATCGCGCTTGCCGGTAAGTACATCACTCGTGAAATCCGGATTGCGCTGGACGGCAGCCACCACTTGGCCACCCGCTCCGCCGATTCGCAGTCGCCCGAGCTCGTTTTCAACCGGTGTGACCTCGAACTTGCTCGCGGCAGACGTGCCTATAAAAATACTGATCTGGACGGCGCCGACTTCACCCGGTGCGACAAATGCAACGCCGTTTCGTTCTTCGTCCGGCAAGGGCCGCAAGTCTTCGATCGGGAACCTGATCGCAAAGCCGCGGTGCCAGCCGTGGTCCGAGTCAGGCCGCGTCCATGTGTCGTGGAGACGACTCTCTCCATCTTCGACAAAATGGGCGCGGACCTGCTCTGTGACGCCGTAAGCGTAGTTGCCCGATTCGTGGAGGCTCACCTTCTCGATCCCCGCAATCGTGCGCACAGCAACGTAGACGTCTGCAGATTTCTTGACGGTCCATACCCTCCAGGTGCTCGACCGAGCACCGTCTGGATCTCCGACTGCAAAGCGAAGGCGATCGAGTTCGGATGACATAGCGAGCAGAGTAGCGGCATGCGATCATTGCCGGAGTAGTGGACGCGACAGACGATCGCCCCCCCCGGTGTTGTGGTGGAGAATCAACGCCATGAACGAAGTGGTGCAGTCTTTCGACGGGCCAAACGGCGAGCGAGTCGAAGCGGCTCAGGTGTGGGAGCGGACAGCCGAGCGAGTCTATGACTGGCTGGTCATCTTGCGCTGCATGGATGTCCGAATTGACTATTCGACGATGGAGATCAGCGCCTATGGCGTCCACGCACGTCGGGGCGACTGGATTATCAACCACGGCCGCCGCACGCAGTCCGTGTTTGAACAATATCGATTCACGGTGACGGATGGGGAAACGTTTGAGCGCGACTACACACTCCGCCCATAACGTCCGGTATGCCGCCGGGTGTAAGTACATCCGTAAGTACACCGGCGTTGCGCTGCGTAAGTACACCGGGTACTGTTGAGCTATGTCAGACACAGTGATTCGCATCAAGCCGACCCGGACCCGCAAGCAGCTGGCACCGCGCACTTGCTGCCCCACGCACACCGACACGTGCAGGTTCGGCCGTCGGCACACGTGGAGCGAAGGCTGGTACAGCGAGACGGGCGTCTGGCAGGAAAGCTCCAAGTGCTTCAACTGTGACGGCGTTTGCGACGGTGAGCTGTGATGGCCGCCGACGATATCGAGGTCACCCCGGCGTCCCTGCGCGCTCACGCAGCGTGGATCTTCGACACGGGTTTACCCACGAATATCGCTCACGCGCTCAATGCGGCAGCAGATCAGATGGAGTCTGAGTCGTGACCGTAAGTACACCCGATACCCTCCCAGGTGTGCCGAACCAGCCGAAGACGAGCAACCGGAACTTCCGTATCGCCGACGAGCTGTACGAGCAGGCCCGCCTGGCGGCCGAGTTCAACGAGGACACTCTGACCGACGTCGTGCGGAAGCGGTTCGATGCGTACGTGAAGGCGACGCAGCGCAAGCCGGGGTATGCGGAGTGGTTGGCAGCACGAGAGCAGGAGAAGTAATGGCCATCGATGAAGTCACCTACTACCGAGCGAAGTGCGACGTCTGCAAGACCGTGCAGGACGAGTACTGGGGTGACTTCTCAGCGCTGGGCGGCCAGCAAGAAGTCCGCGAATGGGTCTCCGAGGATGACCACTGGGCCGAAAACTCTGACGGTCAGTTCCTTTGCCCGGAATGCCGGGGCTGCGAAGTGTGCAAGGCGTACCCATCGTACGACGACGGGTTCGGCCACCTTGTCTGCGAGGACCACGAGGACCACTTCGCACCGGCACCCGCTGCGCCGTCCATTGTGAAGCTGACGCCGGTGCGCTGAGCACCGCCCAATAGCCAAATTATGCCCCGACTTTGACGGCACTTTGGGGGAACCTCAACACCGCCGGGACCGTCTGAAGTGTTGTCCGCCGACTTCTCCCCGGACCCTCGCAGGCCAGAACGCCCCCCACCTACGGGTGGGGGCGTTTCTTCGTGTTGAAGGGTTGTCACGCTCCCGCCGAGGAGTAGCGATCGAGTGACAATTTCCACTCGCGCCTCCGAAAACATGCGCGGGGTTTGCCGAAGGTGGCACTATGGGGACTCTGGAGGGGCTGGGCGGCAACCACAAACCCCTCCAGAGTCAGTTGGAGAGCAGCTAGTTAAGCTGTCTCGCGGTCACCGCGATACGGCGACCGGTACGCACACGCACCTTTTCTCCCGATACAGGGCGGGAAGGTTGCGTGCGCCTCGTGGAAGGAAACGTAACCATGCTGGTCGACGTAACTTCCGGTGAACGGAACTCGTTGACCGGTCTTCCACCGGTCTCCGGGACCCAAAGGGCCCCGGCCACTACGGATTGGCAATGACATGCCAGACTCCTTGGTCATCGATCTGAACAGCCACCGCAGGAATGCGCCAGCCGATGCATCTGAACCCTTGCACTGCCGCGAGTGTGGCGGTGAATGGTTCAAACTCGACGGGCGGGCCGCGGGCCTGGACGAAGCCGAGGGAGCTGTCACGCTGGCCGGTGACGGGCGGGTCACGGGCTACTGCGGAGTGCCGAAGTGCATGGAGTGCGGCGCCTTGGCGCAGTAACCGGATACGCCTACGCGGCGCTAGCCAGTTCACGAGGATGAAGTAAGCAGGGGTCCATCGAAGGACTCCTTTCAGTTGTCGGGTCGATCTTTACAAACGTCGCAGTTCAGAACCCTACACCTTGTGCGTGTCTTTTACTGGCGACACAACACGTTGCGAATCACATTCATGAAAGTCCCAGGTCGCGCCGCTTCCCGCGGGCGCATTTTTGGCAGCAAAAGGACCGGATCTCCATCTCTGAGGTGGAGATCCGGTCCTTCTCTGGTGTTTCGAACACACTGCGACGTTTGAACGCGACACCCTGACAACTAACGACAAGTGTGGTCGCGCGCGCGCAACATGTCAAACATGCTGGCCTCGGGTGTCACCCCTATCTGCTATAAGCGCCCACCACCTACGCGCCACGGGCGGCGGGTGAACTAAATCCATCATCAAACTGCGTGGCGCACAACAGCTCTCACCGGTAGGCTGACGATCTCGCCCCAGAAAGCGAGCGACCCCGCACAGGTGCTGGTAACACCTGCCGGGGTCTGACCCACCCAAGTCTGTGACACCTGGAGGGCTGATGCCTGACGCTACCCTGTCGACGGTCGTTCCACTCGACGACCTGCACCTGTTCATCGAATCGTTCCTGATGCGCTGGGACGGTTCGAACACCCAAGCCGCCTACCGCCAAGACCTTCGGATCTTCTGCCAGTGGTGCGAGCGCCACGGCATCCACCCGATCACCGGTGTCCGTCGGCCGCACCTCGAGATGTACATGCGGTACCTGCGTGAGGAGCGCGGCAACGCGGCCCCGACGATCAGCCGGCGGATCGGCACCCTGTCGCAGCTGTACGAGGTCGCCATCGATGACGAGCTGATCGTGAAGAACCCGGCCCGGCTGGTGCGCCGACCGAAAGTCACTGTCGACCAATCAGAACGAGCGGCGCTCACCCGCGAAGAGATGCAGCGACTGGTCCGCGCGGCGTACGACTCGACCCCGACCGACTACGCGCTGGTCGTCATCATGGGCTACCTCGGCGTCCGGGTCTCCGAGGCGTGCGACCTCGATATCGCAGACTGCAACGTGGTCGCGAAGGCCCACCGGTGCCTGCGGTTCATCGGCAAGGGCGGCAAGGCCGCGCTCATCCCCCAGCCGCCTGTCGTGATGCGAGCCATCGACGCGGTGATCGCCGGCCGGACCGTGGGCCCGCTGCTACTGAGGCGGGACGGCACACGGATGACGAGGCGTTCGGCCGACCGCGTGGTGAAGCGCTGCGCCAAGGCCGCCGGGATCACCGGCAAGATCTCACCGCACACCCTGCGGCACAGCTTCGTCGTCCACTCCATCGACGCCGGCGTCCCCCTGCGGCAGGTGCAACTCTCGGCCAGGCACGCCGACATCAGCACCACCATCCGTCTCTACGACCGCGGCCGCGCGAACCTCGACACACACAGCGCCCACGCGCTGGCCGCGTACTTCGGCGCGGTGGCGTAACGTTCAAACCTTCGCCATCGGCGGAGTCACCCCTGGAGCAGGTATGCCCAACCATCACCCCTCGCGCTCGTGGCGCGGCTGCGCAATGTGCAAACCACACAAACGCCGTGGCGCCGGCCGCCGAACCAAGGACCCTGTCACGGTTGCTCGGAAGCTCGGGGTGTCCCGGCGACACACCCGACGCACGCTCGGCGACTAGTCGAGCATCCTGGCAATCGCGTCTGCCGCAGTCTTTCCGGCGTGACGGTCAAGGTGGGTGTACCTGTCGATGGTCGTCTGGATCGACTCGTGCCCCAGGTGCGCCTGCACAACCGGCAACCCCACGCCGGAGTTGATCATCCACGACGCGCAAGTGTGCCTCAGGTCGTGCACCCGAGGCTTCTTTGTCAGTCCGTTCTCGGCCGCCCTAATGCGGCCCGGGTTCCAGCCAAGGTTGTAGAACTCCTGCGCCCGCACCGGTGAGCCCGCGCCGTTGGTGAACAGGAATCCGTCGCGAGAGAGATCAATGACGGCCAAAGCCTGCGGAGGCAGGTTGATCGTGCGGTTTGACTTGCGAGTCTTCGGTGGCCCGATCTCTGGACGGTAGTCGCCGCTGTACTTCCATGCCTTGTTGATCCGACACGTCCCGGCAACTGGGTCGATGTCGCGTGCGTCGAGTGCTGTTGCCTCGCCGAACCGCATCCCCGTCGTCACGAGCCACGTCGCCAGGTTCTTCCACCTGTCGTGCGGGATGTGCGAGTGGAGCAGATCAAACTCGTCACGGTCGAGGAACACCATCTCCTGCTTCTGAGTCTGCGGAAGCCTGCGGCCGTCGCACGGATTGGCCGCGATCTTGCCAGCGCGGACCGCGGCCTTGAGCGCCCCGGAGAGAAATGCGTGTTTGTTCTGGATCGTCTTTCCGGCGGGCGCCTTCTTGCCCTTGGGCACCGTCGACATCTCCTGGACCCATCGAGAGATCGACACCTCGGTCACTGCGGAAAGCGGCAACCTTCCAATTGACGGCGCGATGTCGCGGTCCCGATAGGAGATGTATCGATTGATCGTCGCCTGCTCCACACCAGTCAGCGCGTTGATGTGGTCGGTGAGCCATTCGGTCAGCGTGAGCTCGGACCGTGCCGCGTCCTCGAATTCGAGGATCCGCATCGCCTCGACCGGCCCGAACTGGTCGATGTGGTCGCGGAACCGGACGGCTCCGGAGGCCTCCACGAACGTCGCGTTGCGCTGTTTGCCGCCTTGTCTCCAGAGGACACGCCACGTCTCGGAGCCATCCTTGCGGGTGCGCGCCTGGATAGACGCCATCAGTTGATGCCTGAACCGGGGTACATGCACCGCATTTTAGCTGCGGGGACCGACAGATATGTTGCCTGGAAATGTTGCCTTGCAGCGGTCGTGGCCAGAAAGGCCCTCTGACCTGCACTTTCTTGTGGAGCTAAGGGGAATCGAACCCCTGACCTTCTCGATGCGAACGAGACGCGCTACCAACTGCGCTATAGCCCCTTTGCCGCGTGAGCGACTCGACAAGATTAACAGGGCGGGACTACTGCCCCACCACCCGCCGGTACGAGGGTTCACGAACAACCTCTTCGCGGTGCTCGAACCGCGGCAGGTGGTCGAAGATCGGATCTTCGTCATCGATCTCCAACACGATCGCGCCTGGTCGACGGAGTCTGCGGGGCACCTCGGCTCGGGGGTCGACCTCGGGCTGCGCGCGGCGTTCTTCCTCCTGGCGCTTGGCCCGGGCGAGCCGCTGCATCCGCTGACGACGGATGCGCTGTTCGTTCCGCACCGCGCGGCGCAGGAACGCGAGGTAGCCGACCAGCGCGACAACCGTGGCCGCGGCGATGACCCAGCCGACCGAACCCAGGAAGAAGCCGGCCGCGATGCCGAGCAGCGCCAGCACCCCGAGCACGGCCATCACGCGCTGGCGGAACCTGTAGCGCTTGTCGCTGCGCTCGCGATCGGCCTCGGGATCGAAGCCTCCGCGACGTGCACGACGGGCGACCTCGTCCTGCTCCGCCTGATCCGCCGCTTCGTCGGCGCTGATGTCCTCGTCGGTGAGATCGTCGTCGTAGTCGTCGTCGTAGTCCGCGTTTTCATAGTCCGCGTCCTCGTGGTCGGCGTCCTCGTAATCCGCGTCATCGAGCTCAGCATCGTCGAGGTCTGCGTCCTCGACGCCCCGATCGTCGCGATCTGCGTCCGCATCTTCGTCATCGCGCTCAGCAACGGCGTCACGGTGATCGGATGACTCGATGTCGGCGTCTTCAACCACAACCGTCGTGTCGTCGGTGGTTGCGTCGGCATCACTGTCGCTGGTGTCGACCGTCTTTGTCTGAGCGGCAGCGGCGACGGTTTTCACCGAGACCGATGCAGGCTCGGACTTGCCGGCCGGAACCTTGGTCGTCGTGGCGTCGTCGACGTCAGCGGTATCTGTTGCCGCCGTTGCCTTTGCGGTCTTGCGATACTCACGCACCGGGGGTTCCCAGTCGGGATCGTGCGGATGACGGCCTGCCGCCATGCGACGACGGGTCTTGGCGATGGCCCGGCCACCTCGGTAGAGCACGCGTGTCGACATCGCGGCGTCGGTCGTCTTGCGCACGGTGGGACGCGACTTCACCACCATCGGCACCAGAACAAAGAGCCAGATCGCCACCAGACACACCCACAGCAACGAGTTCGGCATGGGCAGCTCCTTCCTGTCGGCAATCTCGCCCCGACCGGCCGGTCGAGTACGCGTCAGTCACACCTGTAACAGACGATAGGAATCAGGCTATGGCTCACCGCTGCCCAACCAGCGCCGACGCGCCGATGTCCCGGCCGATTCGTTCCATCTCTGGGTGCTCACGCGTGATCGGAGAAGAGCCGCCGCCCAGCGCGAGCCGAGAGGCATCTGCGCGCAGGTGCCGGGAGTTCAGGCGGTGGCGTGGCCGCTGCGGATCAATGTGTCCACGGCGCTGCTGGTGAGATCTTCGGTGGTCAACGCGAGCAACAGATGGTCCCGCCAGGCGCTGTTGACGTCCATGTAGCGCTTGAGCAGGCCTTCGTCGCGGAATCCCACCTTGTGCAGCACCGACAGCGACGCCGCGTTGGCAGGCTGCACGGTTGCCTCGAGCCGGTGAAGACCCCCGGCCCGAAACAGTGGTCGACGCCGAGTGCCAGTGCGCCCGTTGCCACTCCACGTCCGGTGACCGCTGCATCCACCCAATATCCGATCCATGCGTTGCGCAGCGCGCCACGCTGAATGTTGCCCACCGTCAGTTGCCCGCAGTATTCGCCGTCCAATTCGATGACAAACGGCAGCATGTTCCCTGCCTTTGCCTCGGCCCTCAGGACCGAATGCAGACCCGGCCAGGCCGCCGGGTTGTGCCGGGCCGACCACAAGCCGACACCCGTGGGCTCCCACGGCATCAGCGAATTCTGGTTCTCGATGCGAAGCCTGCTCCACACCCTGGCGTCACGCAGCCGGACCGGACGTACCGTAACGACGCCTCCCGCAACGGATATCGGCCCGAGCTTGGCCGGCCATCCACGGCGACCGGTGTCACCCCTGCTCCAGGCGCGCACGGTGCACTCTCACCCCCGCTGAGCCAGGAATGCGACGTCCACCTCATCGCCGGCGCGCAATTCAACGTCTTCCGGCTCGATGATGACCAAACAGTTCGCCTCTGCCAAGCCCGCCAGCAGATGCGATCCGCCGTCTGCGGCTGCGATCACCTGAGCGAGGTATTCGCCCGTCTGCTCATCGCGCATCAGCTGCCCACGCAGATATCCGCGCCTTCCCTCCACCGAGGTGATGGGGCTGACCGTGCGCGCACGTACCACTCGCCGCATCGGTTGGCGTTTGCCGAGCGCGATCCGGATCAGCGGTCGCACCATCACTTCAAAAGCCACCAACGCCGAGACCGGATTCGCAGGAAGAAGGAAGGTGGGCACCTCGTCGCGGCCCAGCTGGCCGAAACCCTGGACCGAAGCCGGGTACATCGCGATGCGTTCGATCTCCAATTCGCCCAGCTCCGAAAGGGCTTCGCGAATCGATTCCGAGGCCGCCCCACCGACCGGGCCGGTGATCACAACGATCTCAGAACGAATCAGCTGCCCCTCGACCAGTTCACGGAGTTGCGACGGCTCGCTGTCGGCGATACCGACCCTGTTGACGTCTGCGCCGGCGTCACGAGCAGCCGCGGCCAGCGCGTAACTGTTGACGTCGTACACCTGACCGCCACCGGCTGTCCGGTCGATGTCGACCAGCTCGCCACCGATGGAGATGACGGAAAGTCGTGGTCGCGGATGAACCAGCACGCGGTCGCGGCCCACAGCGGCGAGCAGACCGACCTGCGCGGGACCAATGATCGTTCCGGTGCGGACCGCTACGTCACCGGGCTGAACATCATCGCCGACGTGCCGGACGTATTGTCCGCTTCGCACGGCATGACCGATTCTGACCTTGGGCAGTCCGCCGTCGGTCCACCGCTTGGGCACCACGGCGTCGGCGAGTGTCGGCAAGGGAGCGCCGGTCTCCACCCTGACCGCTTGCCTTGGCTGGAGCCGTGTTGGCGTCCGCGAACCCGCCTTCAACTCCCCCACCACCGGCAGGACAACGATCACCTGGTCGCCCGGCGACTCCGATTCCTCATCGGCGATGGTGCCCGCTTCGGCGACATCCACACTGCGAACGGCATATCCGTCGATGGCAGCCTGATCGAACCCGGGCAACGGCTTGTCGGCAACAACCTCTTCGGCACACAGCAGACCCTGTGACTCCGAGATCGCGACGCGCACCGGCCTCGGAGCCACTGCCGCGGCGGTCACTCGGCTCAGGTGATCTTCCACCGAACGCACCGATCGCCTCCTTCAATCGCCGTGGCGGCCCGATAGTGCTCGTTCGCCGCGCCAACGGGTCGCCGTGTCGTTGTTCTGACGACTGACGTTAGCTGGTTTGTCGGCGATTTCCGTTCTCTCGCATCCAGGGATCGCCGCGCGCCATCGCATCAACGCGCTCAGACCGGGTGCTGTCGTGGGTTGGAGGTCAGCTGCACCCGAGGCGTTCGACCAGCCACTCGCGCAATTCGGGGCCGTAATCCTCACGGTTGAGGGCGATGTCGACCGACGCCTTCAGGTACCCGCCCGGGTTCCCGAGGTCGTGGCGAGTTCCGCGGTGAACCACGACGTGAACCGGATGACCTTCGTCAATCAACAAAGCGATGGCATCGGTGAGCTGCAATTCGCCACCAGCGCCGGGTTCAATTCGTCGCAATGCATCAAAAATTGCGCGGTCGAGGATGTATCGCCCGGCCGCCGCATAATTGGAAGGCGCATCTTTTGCCTCGGGCTTTTCGACCATTCCCTTCAGCTTCATCACATTGGGATTCGCCGCATCGGGAAGTTCTTCGACATCGAATACGCCATACGCGCTGATCTTCTCGGTCGGGACCTCGATGGCGCAGAGCACCGTGCCGCCGCGCTTGGCGCGCGTACGGGCCATCACCTCCAGGACTCCGTTGGGAAGCACCAGATCGTCGGGCAACAGAACCGCGACAGCATCCTCGTCGTCGTCGAGTTTGGCCTCGACGCATCCGACCGCGTGGCCGAGTCCGAGGGGCTTCTCCTGGATGACCGACGCAACCTCCAGCAGCGATGGCGCGTTCCGCACCTTGGCCAACATGGTGTCTTTGCCGCGGGACTCGAGGGTGTGTTCGAGCACCAGGTCTTCGACGAAGTGCGCGACGACGCCGTCTTTACCCGGCGACGTGATGATCAGCAGTCGCTCAGCACCGGCCGACTTGGCCTCTTCGGCCACCAATTCGATACCGGGTGTATCCACCACGGGAAGAAGTTCTTTCGGCACGGTCTTGGTCGCCGGAAGAAAACGGGTACCCAAGCCGGCGGCCGGCACAATTGCGGTTCGCGGAATGGGCGGCGTGCCCGGAACGGACTCGTATTCGACCTCGTTGGCCGGGCTGGTCTGCGCTTCAGTCATTTTCCCACCCTAGGTTGATCACACTGGTGTGTGAGTAAACCTATCGGCTGATCGCCAAACATGAGAGGGGCGTACCGATTTTCATCGACAAAGCAACCTGGAGAAAGCTCGCCCTCGAGCGTCGCGACAGCCTGTCTCCCCAGGTTAAGGCGAGCCTGGATGCCTCGATTGTGACGTGGATCGCGAACCTCCCCGAGGGCGGTCCACGGGTGGGGCCGGGCGCCGCCATTGCGGCCTACGTCCCGGTCGGTAGCGAACCGGGCACCACCGCGATGTTGGAGGTGTTGCGCGAGGGAGGCTTCCGGGTCTTGCTGCCGAAAGTGGCGGCGGGCCCGCCTGCCCCGCTGCGTTGGGCCTGGTACGACGGACCGGAGTCATTGCATGAAGGACGATTTGGACTGTTGGAGCCCAGCGGGGACAGCGCCTCACCTGACGCACTCGGTGACGCCGCTCTGATCCTGGTCCCTGCGCTGTCGGTCGACCGCCACGGCATTCGACTCGGTCGCGGAGCCGGCTACTACGACCGGTCGATCCCAGAGGTGGACACGAACAAATTGGTGGCCGTGGTGTTCGACGACGAACTGGTGGACGAGCTGCCATCGGACGACTTCGACGTGCCGATGGGCTGGAGCCTGACACCCGGCGAGGGGTTCAGACGGCTGGGAACAAGCTGACCTTGGCACTCGTTAACGAAGAGTGCCAGTTCGACGGTAGAATCCACAACGTTCTCGGCTTAACACCTTCGGAGGTCTTCGGTGCCCACATATTCGTACGCTTGCACACAGTGCGACAACCGCTTCGACATCGTGCAATCTTTCAGCGACGACTCGCTCACCGAATGCCCGAAATGCGCCGGTAAGCTGCGCAAACTGTTCAACAGCGTGGGCATCGTGTTCAAGGGCAGCGGCTTCTACCGCAACGACAGCCGCTCCACCACCACGAGCAGCGAGTCGAGTTCGAGCGACTCGTCGAAGTCCGACTCCGGCAGCAAGGAATCGGCGCCTGCAGCGAAGTCGACGGATTCGGGCAGCAGCACGTCCAGCAGTTCGACCACTGCCAAGGCTGCTTCCTGACACCTGTCCACACACAGTGGACTGTGCACAGGCAACCTCATATCGGTGCCTGACCAAGCGGACGATGGATGGCAATCGCCATAACGTTTGCCCATGGCCGCGCGCAATGCTCTGAACCCCACACTCGCCGACCGTGTCCGTCATGCCGTCAGGCCCGGATGGACACGGTCGCTGCTCCTCCGCCGCGCCTGTGCCATCGTGCTGCTGGCGGTCGCACTCGTGGCCGCACTGACGGCGGGTCGCACCGAGGAACTGCGGCCGGCGGTGATCGCGGCCCATGACATCAGCCCTGGGCAACCCCTCACGATCGGCGACCTGACCACGCGCGAGTTCCGTCCCGGTGACCTCCCGGCAGGCACAGTCGACAACGCAGCCGACTTCCTGGACAAGACGGTGACCGGTCCGGTGCGGGCGGGCGAGATACTGACCGATTCGCGCGTGCTCACCAGCCGCCTGCCGGTTCAGATCATGCATCGTCCCGATGCCCGCCTGGTTCCGGTCAAGGTGGCCGACACAGCGGTGATCGATCTCCTCCGCGAAGGAGACGTGGTCGACGTGCTGAGTATCGACGATGCCGACACCGCTGAAGGGTCATCGGCGACAGAGGTTTTGGCCAAGGCAGCAGTGGTCGCACTCGTGTCGCAGGAGTCAGGTTCGCGGACGGGGTCAGATGCCCGACTTGCCGTTCTCGCCTTGCCAGAGCGCGACGCGCACGTGGTCGCGGCGGCCACCCTCACTGCTCCGATCACACTCGTTTTTCACTGACTGCATGTTGTGAACGGCAATTTCCGCGACCGCTGGTTAGGATCAGCGGACTGCAATTAGAGCTCGTTTCCCTCGTGGGAAGGGTCACTACATGTTCAAGGGCTTCAAAGATTTCCTCATGCGGGGAAACGTCATCGACCTCGCTGTCGCCGTGGTCGTCGGTGCTGCCTTCACCGCGATCGTCACAGCGTTCACCACCAACATCATTCAACCGTTGGTGAACTCGATCGGTGGCACCGATTCCGCGCAGGGGCTGGGATTCACCATCAGGTCCGGCAATCCGGAAACGTTTGTGGACATCGGCGCCCTCATCGCCGCCGCCATCAACTTCCTGATCGTTGCCGCGGTTGTCTACTTCCTGATCGTGATGCCGTACGAGAAATTGAAGACGCTGGCCGCGCGCGACGGCGACGACGCCGCGGCCCAGACGGAGTCAGAGTTGCTCGCCGAGATCCGCGACATTCTCCAAGGCAAGGATCCCGCGGAGGAGAAGGCCAAGATCGCCGGCGCGACGAGCGAGAAGGATCAGGCTCTCATCGACCGGCGGGGCGACGACGGCCCGCAGTCCGGTCCTCTTTACTCGGGTCCCGCCGCCGCCGGCGCCGGCGCGTCTTCTGCCGGTACGCAGCAGTTCTCTTCGCAGCAGTCGGACCGGATCGGTGGCGCCAACGCCTATCCGACGCAGGGTCCGCCTACCGGCGGCTCAGGACCGATCGGCCAGCCGCCGCAGGGACAGCCGCCCCAGGGCGGTGTGCCGCCGCGGAGCCAGCCGCCGCTGGGTGGACCGCCTCCCGGCTATCAGCAGCCGCCGGGTCCGCCGCCCGGGTACAACCCGGCTCCGCCACCACGCCCGAACCCGCCGCAGCATGAGGGGCCAGACCAGGGTCAGGGTTACCGCCCCGATCCGTTGACCGGCCCGCCACCCGGTTACGACCCGCTCACCGGTCCCCCGCCTAACTACGGGCCGCCACCGGGACGTCGCGATGACCACAACGGCGGCGGCAGGCACAGCAGCCCGTAATGTTCGAGATCGACGTATCGCCCCGGCTCAGGCCGGGGCGATACTTTGTCGAAGGGTCCAGCGATCTCGGACCACAGCACGCCGTGCCTGCTGTTTCGTTGTTCCTGTTTTCACTGCCCTTGTTCCACGAGGACATCCGCGGCCTGAGGGGCACCTGGAGGGAGCTGGACTTCTGGCGGAGGGTTGTTCTCCGACGGTCTGGTGGGTCGTGAATCTGGTGGTTGAGGGCCGAGTTCTCGGTTGCGTTGCTCGAGTTCGGCTTTGCGGCGGGCGAGCATGCCCTGACGGGCCTCGATGATGGCTTCGTCCGGGTGGTGGGCACGGTTGACCCGGGGTTGTCGCTCCGGATCCAACAGTGCCGGCGGGATCCAGGCACACCGCCCTGCGTCGGGGCCGTCGGTGATCATCACCGTCTGCCACCGATGCTCCCCCGGTCCGACGAGTTGGTGGTGCTGCGGGCATGCCGGAGCCAGGTGAGTGATGTCGGTGAACCCGCCCTGCGCCCATTCGCGGACATGGTGCGCCTCGGCCCACAACGCCGGATTCGAACAGCCCGGATGCGAACACCCTCGGTGCGCGGCAAACATCGCCAGACGTTGCGCCTCACTGGCCAATCGGCGTGCTCGACCCAGGAACAACGGCTCATTCGAGTGGTTCTCGAAAATTGCCAGCGTCTTGTCGGAACGCACTGCAAGCCTCAGCGCATCAGCGATCGGCAACACCGCACCGGTCGCCGTATAGACCAGGCCCGTGCCGTACGGCCGTGACGGCCCACCAGGGAACGAAGGCAACCAGCTCAGATCCTCCCACTGCGTCTCCAGGTACGGGTGAACGTCCTCCGCTTCACGGTCTTGCTCTGCTTCGGGGTCTGGCTCCAGCGTTGATGCCGGCTCTGGCGTGCGCTCTGCCTCGCGGGCCGGCTCCGGCTTGCGGTCTGGCTCCGGCGTGTAGTCTGGCTCCGGTTCGCGGTCTGATTCTGCTGCCAACGCCAGCGCTCGACCGGGTCCAAACTCAGATCTCGAAAAGCTCTCTCCGCCAACGCCTTCTGGCGACACCTGCTCGCGCATGTACTGGTCGAGCTGGTCTTTGGTCATGTTGATGACGACCTGCACTGGCAAACCGTGATGCGTCTTGCCCAGCTGCCCCGATTCGAGCAGGTACATCAGCATCGATTTCACCGCATCGTGATTACGCTGCGCCGCACTGCGGGTGTCGTTGTCTGCCGCAGCCTGCAGCAGGTCTCTGTCCAACGTCGGATCATCGGCTGCACCTGAGGGCGACAGCGGATCATCAGGATTGTTCATCCCCGGAGCGGCCCACACCGCGAGCATCACATCCAGCAACGCCCGGGTCACCGGGTCCAGATGTCCCGCTACCGTCGACATGAGATCCGTGGCCGGCTTCCCCACGGTGAATCCACGTTTCCGGGCCCTGTCGGTGTCATCGGCCAACGTCCCGTCGGGATCCAAGTACTCGAGGATGCGCTCACCGATCGCCTCGACTTGTCCGGGAGTGTGCTTGCGGCACAGATCAGCCAGCGCCACCTCTGTATTTGTCCGCTTCTCCGCATCGACCTTGTGCGGAATCTTTGCCATCACCCTCGCCACCACTCCAGCGTGATCAAGTCCGATCACACCCTCGCGCAACGCTTCTGCGGTGTTCGGGAATCGAGCATCTACCACTTCACCGCTGGGAGTCACCGACGGCGTCAACGCGTCCATTGCTTCCACCCGAGCTCGGGCAGCCCCCGGGCGCAGCCGCGCCAGCGAGGTCAACATCGCAGCCGGCGAGGAACACCCGAGTTTCGAATACGCGCGTCGCACAACCACTTCCCGCAACACCGGCAACCCTGCGGACTGCAACCGCCGCGATGCGACCTCCAATCGGTCGACCAGACGTACACAATCCTCGTCGGAAAGCGTCGTCAGATTCAGTTCGGCGAGCTGATCGATCGCCGACTCCAGATCTGACACCGCGCCCACCACAGGCGAATCGATGACAGCACCGTCGGACATGATGACCCCCCAGTCAACCGAAAAGCGAACGCTGACAACAGATGCGGAGTGCCTCAGTTGTCAGGACGATTCCCTATGACCAATTGTAATCCAATATCAGCAGATTGTCGAACGCATGTTCGAATGCTCACGGTCGCGGCGCCTTCCCGGCCAGCACCAGCAATTTCATCGTCCTGGTGAAACACCGAAAGCCGGAACACCCTGCGGTGGTCCGGCTTCCGGGTTGTTCAGTTGTCAAGCAGCAGGGATCTGCCTATCAGCCGAGGCTGAACTTGGAGCCCCACAGGGTGACGATGCCGGTGACCGACGGGGTGTCGACGGTGACCTTGACGTACGCCTGTCCTTCGGCGTATCCGGCGCAGCCGTCGATCTTGACGGTTTCCTGGCTGTAAGCGATGCCGCCGGCGTTGCCCTCGAAGCTGAAGTCGGTGGCGTCGTCGGACGACAGGATCGGCACGTAGGTGGCCTCACCGGGTCCGAGCGTCAGACCGCCGCTCAGGCCGGCCTCGGGAGTGGTGAACGGGGTGCCGGGAGCCGAAAGATCCAGCGAGGTCCCGATACCGGCTTTACCGCCGGCACCGAAGGTCAGCTGGCAGCCGACAACGTAACCGGCTTCGACGGTGGCGCCTTCGGCTTCACCGTCGACGGTGACGAGCACCTTGCCCGACAGCCACACGTTGCGGCTGGTCGGAACCGCCACGGTCGACGGCTGGATGTTGACGAACTCGTCCTTCAGCGTGACGGTGACGTTGGAGCCGTCGATCAGCTTCTGGGTGGCGACGCCACCGGGCAGAGCACCGGCAGCTGCGCCGCCGGCACCCATGGAGGACAGTGCGATGGCCGAGACACCGGCGATGCCGGCCACCGCGGCGAGACGACGCGAGAGTTTGTTGCGCATGATTCCCCTTCAGGAATATGAATCTGCTTGCGGCAGATAAGATTTCAGGCTAGTTGGTTTATCTGCCGACGATCAGTTCAGGCTGAACGGGGCGCCATAGAGGGTCGACTTGATGACGTAGTTGCCCTCGGTCTGCACGGTGGTGAAGGCGCGAGCCTGGGCGTATCCGCCACACTGCTGCACCTCGATGCCCTGACGCTTGTACTGGACGCTTGCAACGCCGCCCTCGAAGCTCTTGGTGCCGAGCGGAACGAAAGCCGCTTCACCAGGTGCCAGTGGGAACGTGAGCGAGCCGTCGAGGCCCAGGCTCAGAGAAGAATCGATGGAGGCGTTCAGGCCACCTTCGAGACCGGTGATGTCGACCTGGCAGCCGACGATGTAGCCGGTGGTCAGGGTACCGCTGGCGCCATCGGCGGTCACGGTGACGAGGCCGGAAACCTCTGCGGCGCGACCTGCGCCGTTGTTCGCCAAGGACGGGACCGGGTAAGCGGCCTCGCCGGTGCGGCTGATCTTGACGACGGTGCCGTCGACACCTGGGTCACCTTGCTGCCGCTGGGCAGGGGTCCTGCGGCGGCGTTTCCTGCGCCCATGCTGGCCAGGCCAATGGCGGCAACCGCGGTAATCGCGCCAGCGCCGACAACGCGGCGCAGACCGAACATGCTGAACTTGCTCATTCGTTCCCTCTCACAGGATTGCTGTGTAATCCAAGCTCAACCAAATCGTGAGCTCGAAGTGGCCAAAAGGTTCAGCGGAATCTTCTACCGGGGCAATCAACGGGCTTGTATGCCCGCAGTTTCCAGTAGGTAAATCTCGGCCGAACACCTTGCCCACACCGCGGTCGCCATTGGGGACGTCGCACGGGATACGCCCAACCCCCGCACTGGTTCTGGCCGTATCGAGCGGAACGTTAGCCCCAGGAACAGGTGCGGGCAACGGTTGGCAGCAGTCGTGTCCTGAAAGGGAGAGTTCGCCGAAGCGAATTATTCATTCTCGATCTTGCAGAGAATTCAGTGAATTATCAGGAAAGCCCAGGAACCGGGCCGTGACCTAATCGCGATTCAGCCGTGATGTGGCGGGCGATTCTCGATAAACCATTCGTCCCCGCGCATATCGACGTTACTGTGACCTTCATCACTTCGACCGATCGGGCGCTCATCGCTGCTGGTCACGGGCAAATCCTCGCCAAAAACCTTCTCTAATTCAGCACGAGTCTTGGTTCGCGTCCGGTCTTTCGAGTCGCTCATCAGACCCGATCAGAAGTTGCTGATCGACGAGATCAGGTGTTTCGCCATCGGGGTGATGGTGGCCATGCCGTCACGAACGGCGGCCCGCGAATTGGCCAAGTTGACGACAATCGTCTGCCCCGAGACACCCGCAAGCCCGCGTGACAGCCCGGCATCCATCGCACCGGCAGCCAATCCGGAACTGCGCAAAGCCTCTTCGATACCCGGCAGTTTGCGGTCGAGCAGATCCGCGGTCGCCTCGGGAGTCACATCGCGACCACCGACTCCGACGCCGCCGACCGAGATCACCAAGTCCACACCACCGATGACCGCGGTGTTGAGGGCGTTGCGGATCTCCACCTCGTCGGACTCCACCGCCACCACCGCGTCGACGTGGAAACCGGCTTCTTCGAGCAACTCCCCCACCAGTGGGCCGATCAAGGCCTGGTCCTCACCGTGGGCAGCCCGGTCATCGACGATCACCACCAGTGCCCGACCCAGATCCTCTTCGGCCAAGTTCAGTGACCTCATGCGCTGTCCTTCCGCTTCGATCTCCCCTGTGCGGACGGCGAGCTGTTCCGCCGCGGCGTCCGCGGCGACGACATCTGCCTCGCCGATACCCAGGACTGAGATGGCACCATCTCCGTCAGGAACTCTATCGGTCGGGATGGGGATGACTGCCCGCAGTCGGGTACCAATGTGATCGTCGATGTGTTTCACGGTCTAGCGTCCTCCGGTGTCCAGGGTGTCGAGGGTGACCTGCGCGGTCTTTGTCTGTCCGTTGGTGACGTATGTGATGGTCACCTGGTCGCCCGGAGCGTGCGACCGCACCGCCGCGATCAGGGCGTCCCCGGAAGCGATCACACGATCGTCGACCTTGGTGACCAGCGCACCACTCGGGATGCCCGCCTTCGCGGCGGCTCCGCCTGACGTCACCTCGTTGATCAGCGCGCCGGGGCTGTCAGCTGACGGTGCCCCCGACCGCACTGTGACGCCGAGCCCCGCCTGTGTTGCCTTACCGGTCTTCTCGAGCTCGTCAGCAATGCGCATCGCCTGGTCTACCGGGATGGCGAATCCGAGGCCGATGCTGCCGCCGGTCTCTCCCTGGGAGAGGCTGGCGATCGCAGTGTTGACGCCGATGAGGGCGCCGTTGGCGTTGACCAGTGCGCCACCGGAGTTGCCCGGATTGATCGCCGCGTCGGTCTGGATGGCATCCATCACCGACGCCTGGCCGCCCTGCTCACCCTGTGTGGACACCGGACGGTTGAGTGCGCTGATGATTCCGGTGGTGACCGTGCCGTTCAGCCCGAGCGGCGACCCGATCGCGATGACCTCCTGACCGACCACAAGATTGTCGGAGCGACCGACGGCGATCGGGGTGAGGCCGGACTTGTCAACCTTGATCACGGCGATGTCGGAGATCGGGTCGGCGCCCACGATCTGTGCGGCTGCCGTGCTGCCGTCACTGAAGGTGACCGTGAGGTCCGGATTGTTGCCCGCACCGGCGACCACGTGGTTGTTGGTCATGATGGTGCCGTCCGCGGTGAGCACGATGCCGGAGCCCGACCCGGACGCCTGGCTGCCCTCCACCTCGATCGACACGACCGACGGGGTGACCTTTTCCGCGACTTCCTGGGTCGAGCCGGCGGGGGCCTGGACCGGTTGACTGTTGTCGCGGTCGCCACCGAGCACACTCTCGCTGGTCGTTGACCTCGATCCCGATGAATCGTCGGCCACGTTGGCGCCGACTACTCCTCCGATGCCGCCGCCGACGAGAACCAAAGCGATTGCGGCAGCCGCCAATCCGGCTTTGGCTCCACCCGAACGCCCGCTACGTGCGGGCGGTGGGGAGCCGAACTGCTGCGGCGAGCTCCCGTACGGGTTCTGTCCGGCCCCAGGGGCCGGGATCTGACTGGTGGGGTTGGTACCCGTCCCACCGCCGTGGGCGTAGGCCCCATACGGGTTCGGCTGGGCGAATCGCCCGGACGGAGCATACGGATCAGGTTGAGCGCCATAGCCGTAACCACCCGGACCACGACTGGTGGATGCGCCCTCCGAAGTTTGCCCGAAGGGGCCGGAAGGTCCGTTCATGCCGGAGGTACCGAATTGAGCCGTCTGCTCACCCGAGGAATCCTGCTGCCGGGGCTCGAACGCCGAGGTTCGCCCATAGGGGTTGTCCTGCGGTCCGGCGTTGCTCGGCCCGTCCGGCCGATCAGCGGACCCGCTGGGATGCGGTTGTCCCGGTGATTGCGAGAAGCCCTCCCGCGGAAAGGAACTGGTGTCGCGGTTCGACCCGCGCTCGTCATCGTTGCTGCCGACCATGTCGATTTTTGCTTTCTGCCAGGCGCACCCTGCGCTCCCCGATGCCGCAACATTTACCGGCACTGAGGAATACCTTGCTGTGTCGGCCTGAGACGGGGCTGAGACAGTGCTGTTTGTTTCCCCTTCATTGTTCCCCGCAGGGACTTCGCCAAACAAAGCCGTCGATCGACGGACAGAGAAGTCAGACCCTTCGAACGACCGCCGAACGCTCGACACCCCCCGACACCGCTCGATCAGAACCTATTGCTGGACCACCTGGGGCGCGATCTCGGCCGGTACCGGCGACCCGGGAAGGCTGATCGTCACCAGGGCGCCTCCGAGTTCGGACTGACCGGCGGTCACCGTGCCGCCATGGCGGTCCACCACCTGACGGACTATCGCCAGCCCCAGCCCCGAGCCGGGCATGGATCGGGACGCGGTGGACCGGTAGAACCTCTCGAAGACCAGTTGCCGGTCTTCGGGAGGGATACCGGGGCCGGCGTCGGCAACGGTCAGAATCGCGCGATCAGGCTCGATCTGAGCCAGCCGTACCTCCACGGGCCGGCCGGGCGGACTCCACTTCGCCGCGTTGTCGAGCACGTTGAGCACGGCGCGCGACAACCCGGCACTCTCACCGAAGACAAACCAGGGCGTCACGTGGACTTCGAAGTCGACGTCGCTGCGCCGGCGGCGGACACGCTCGAGAGAGCGGTCCACCACCTCGGAGAGGTCGACCTCTTCGTGCACCACCTCGGGCGCATCTTCACGTGCGAGATCTACGAGATCGCCCACGAGCGTGGAGAGTTCTTCGATCTGGGCCATCACGTCCGTTCGCAGCTCGGCCATGTCTGATTCGGGCACCGCCCGCGCACCCGGCTGGCTCGACGCGATCATCAACTCCAGATTCGTGCGCAATGACGTCAGCGGCGTGCGCAATTCGTGGCCGGCGTCCGCGACGAGCCGGCTCTGCCGGTCTCGCGACTCGGCAAGCGCCCGCAGCATCAGGTTGAAACTCTCGGTGAGCCTGGCCAATTCGTCGTTGCCGATGACCGGGATGGGCGTGAGGTCGTCCGTGCGCGCCACCCGCTCGGCGGCCCGGGTCAACCGCGCGACCGGCCGCAGTCCGGCACGCGCCACGGTCGTTCCGGCGACCGCGGCCAGGATGATCCCGCAGCCACCGATCACCCCCAGCACCCAGGCCAATCGATGCAGCACGTCGTCGGTGTCGCGAAGGCTCTGCGAGATGATCAGGGTGTTGCCGTCGTTGAGCTTGCGGGCAAGCACCCGCTGATTCTTCGCGGTCCGCAGCGACGACTCCGCTTTCCCGTCCACCACATCGCGTTCGGACTCGCCGTAGGGAACGCCACCGATCTGAAAGCCACGGCCCCCGGGCATCACCAGGGCCACCGACATGTCCGTGGAGAACACCGTGCCGGCAACCAGCGATTCGGGCGAGTCGTCGAGGACCCCGATCCGGGCCAGTTCGGTCATCCCGTTGGCCCGGTTGGTGAGCTGCGAATCGACGTCGGCGTACATCGCCCGGTAGACGACCGCAAAAGCCGCGGCAGCCATCACGGCAACCGCGATACCCACCACCGTGGCAGACAGGATCGTGATGCGCCAACGCAGCGAGATGGTCCGGGTCAGCGGCGTCGGCTTTCGCATCTGCCGGGGCAGATCCGGGGCCGAAGCCATCTGTGTGGGCCGCTGTGCGGTCACCACGCCTACCGGCGGGGCTTCGCCGGGGACCGGCGGGTGACGGTGATAGAAGCTCACGATTTACGGAGGGGTCTCCCGCAGGACGTATCCCACGCCCCGCACGGTGTGGATGAGGCGCGACTCGCCTTCGGCCTCGGTCTTGCGCCGGAGGTATCCCACGTACACCTCGAGTGCGTTGCCCGACGTCG
Source organism: Williamsia sp. DF01-3 (assembly GCF_023051145.1). Taxonomy (NCBI): domain Bacteria; kingdom Bacillati; phylum Actinomycetota; class Actinomycetes; order Mycobacteriales; family Nocardiaceae; genus Williamsia; species Williamsia sp. DF01-3. Next base: position 2,050,271 of record NZ_JALKFS010000005.1, on the reverse strand, counting down.
GGAAGTCGTAACCCCAGACCTCCTCGAGGATGCGGCTACGGGTGAGCACACGGCGCGGATTGGCCATCAGCATCTCCAGCAGGGCGAACTCGGTGCGGGTCAAACTGATCGGGCGCTCGCCTCTGGTGACGTCGCGAGTGACCGGATCCATCGTGAGGTCCTCGAAGGTCATCGCCTCCGAGTCCGGTAGCGGTTCGGCTGTCGCGCGGCGCATAAGGGCCCGCAGACGTGCGAGCAGCTCTTCGAGCGCAAATGGTTTGGGCAGGTAGTCATCAGCGCCCGCATCGAGTCCGGCGACCCGCTCGGACACCGAGTCACGAGCGGTGAGGACCAGGATGGGGAGATCGTCGCCGGTGCTGCGGAGGCGACGGCACACCTCGAGCCCGTCGAGGCGCGGCATCATGACGTCGAGCACCACCGCCTCGGGACGGTCGGAATTGATCTTTTCGAGGGCTTCGACGCCATCCCCCGCCGTGAGCACCGTGTACCCGTTGAACGTCAGGGACCGGCGCAGAGACTCGCGAACGGCACGATCGTCGTCCACAACCAGTATGCGCATGACAACAGTCTTACTTCCACGACTGAGAGCGCGCTAAGTAATCCCCTGCGACGCGCCAGTTTTCTTGTTCTGGAGCCATCTCACGCGGACTTCGTACCCGTCGCGAACTCATCCTCCAACCCGGCGCGTCGGGGCCATCGGCAGTCGCCATCGGAATCGCAGGCTTCCCACGCGCAACAGGAAGGCCAGGGTTGCCCCCGCCACCAGACCGGTCCAGATCGGCAGACCTGTGCCGTCGGCGATCACCACCGCCAGCGCTCCGCACATCGCAGGGACCGCGTAGAGGTCGGCAGGTCGGAGCAACAGCGGGACCTCACCGGCGAGCACGTCGCGGATCACGCCACCGCCCACCGCGGTGGTGATACCGATGAGCACCGCAGCCATCGAACTCGAGTCTCGTTCGAGTGCCAACAACGCCCCCGACACCGCGAACACACCCATCCCGACCGCGTCGAGCATCAGGACGGCCGGGAACAACGCCCGGAACGCCGGATGGAAGAAGAAGGTGATCAGACCGGCGATCAGGGCGATGGTGAGGTTGGGCCAGTGTTGTACCGAGGTCGGCGGGGTGATGCCGAGGAGGAGGTCGCGCACGATCCCGCCACCGACACCCGTAGCCGCACCCATCGAGAGAATTCCCCACAGATCAAAATCCTTGCGGACGCCGACCAGTGCGCCTGAGCAGGCGAACACTGCAACGCCGGCGTAGTTCAGGACGTCCTGCAGCATCGCAGACTCCCAGTTCCCGATCTGTGCGGCCCCAACGAGTCACCACGCTCTCCGAGGCACCTTCCGGACACAACAAAGGACTGACCGTCGATCGACGGCCAGTCCCTGTTGTCGGCTATGTGGCTGTTAGCGCTTGTCGAGGTCGACGATGCCCAGCTTGACCGCCTTGACCAGGCGACGGGGCACGCGATGAGCGACGCCACCGACCTTCACCTCTTGCAAGGCGGGGTTGTCCGCTTTCCACTGCGAACGGCGGCTACGAGTATTCGACCGCGACATCCGGCGCTTCGGTACAGCCATGATTCAGCCCTTCATTTCTTCGTTTAAGTTCCCTGGTTCGCGCGAGTCCGGCGACCGTATCGGCGTTCGAACTTCTGCACACGTCCTGCGGTGTCCATCACGCGCTGCGCACCAGTCCAGAACGGGTGCGAGTCGGACGTGACATCGACAACCACTAGAGGATACCGGTTACCGTCCTCCCATTCCAAAGTGACGTCGGACGTCAGTGTGGAACGGGTCAGGAACGCCTTGCCTGTCGACGAGTCCTTGAAGATCACCGGGTGGTAGTCGGGGTGGATGTTCGCCTTCATGATTTGTCCTTCCGTTCCGGGTTCGCCTGCTGTCCAGCCGAGCCCTCTGCCTGCTTGAACCATTCGATGGGTGGGTCTGTTCCCGCCAGCAGAGCGCGCTCGTCGAGCACGTCCTGGCAGGGGTCGGCGTGGGCCACGCCGAACGGATCGGTGAATCGATCCCAGCCCTGCTGACCCTCCGACAGCTCGTCGTCGGTCAGCAGTGCACTGCTCAGCGCCCACCGGATTCGCGCGGGTTCGGCGCGGTACGAGATCGCCACGATGGAGCTGCTGCGGTCGCCATAGAGGGGATGCCAGCGCAGCGACGCCATCGCGACGCGCTCTGGGTCGGCGGCAGCGGTCTCGTCGTCGGACATCGCCGCGAGCCAGGTGCCACCGGTTGCGATGCGTAGTCCCCCGCCCGCACTCTCGAGCCACAGCGCCTCGTCGGGCTGGGTGGCCAGCCACAGCCGACCGCGGGAGGCGACAACACCGTCGAGCAGTATGTCGATCGCGTCGTGCAAGCGTTCCGGATGGAACGGACGATCGGCATGGAACTCGACCACGGCGACTCCACAGTCGGCATCGAGGGGCGGCTGTCCACGCAGCAGCGGGTCGTGCGGCCCGGTGATCCGGCCGCGGCGCGCGCCGGGCGGGATGGCCGAGATCAGGTTGCGCATGATCGAGGCGGTCAGCGGGCGCCTCGGCAGCTCCATGATGATGGGCGCTGTCGGGTTGAGCCGCTTGAGAACGGCGAACAGTTGCGCCCCGGCCCATCCGTTGTCAGCCTGCCCGTGGACCACCAGGGCGTCGGCGAAGTCGACGTGCCCTACCGCGAGCTGGGCGATGGTCCGCTCGTCGTCGGCGGTCTGGAACCGATCGTCCTCGTCGAGGGTTTCGTCGCCGGTTGCGTCGCGCAGCCATTCACCTTCGTTGACGCACCCGATGACCGCCTCGATCTCCACGTCGAGACCGGCCGGGCCGTCGACCTGACCGGGGACGCCGGACACGACCGTGCTGGCGATCGCAAACGCCATGGGTTCGGGTTCGATGGCCGGGTCGAGGGCCAGAACGATCCGGTCGACGTTGGAGCGGCGGTGCAGGGCCCGCAGCAAGGGCAACACGTCTTCGCGGAGGGCACACGACAGACATCCGTGATCGAGTGCGGTTTGCGTTGTGCGCGAAATTTTTTCACCGTTGAAGTCGATCGAGGTGACCGTTCTGACGATGGTTCCGGCGTCCACCAGGCCTAGATCGTGGTGCACCACAGTCGTCCCCGGCAGGCCGAGCGCCTCCGCACTGCGTACCGTCGCCTCGCGGTCGAAGCCGGTCACGATCACCAGCGGGGTCTTGTTGACCAGGCGGGTCACAGGCAGCTCCTATCGGGAATGGTTTTCATTTGGTCGAGGTTGAATGTACAGTCCAATTCGCACGTTGTCGACAATCATTCCCATTAGAGACAGGAGGCGTGCCCATGTCCATGCACTGCCAGGTCACCGGCCGCAAACCAGGTTTCGGCAAACAGGTGTCGCATTCACATGTGCGCACCAATCGCCGCTGGAATCCGAACATCCAGCGGCGGCGCTACTTCCTGCCGAGCGAACACCGCACCGTCACGCTGACCGTGTCCGCCAAAGGCATCAAGACCATCGATCGAATCGGAATCGAGGCGGCAGTCGCCCAGATCCGCGCACGAGGAGAACGAATCTGAATGGCACGCAATGAGATACGGCCCATCATCAAACTGAAGTCGACAGCCGGGACCGGATACACGTACGTCACGCGCAAGAATCGCCGCAACGACCCCGACCGCATGGTGATGCGCAAATACGACCCACGGGTCCGGCGGCACGTCGACTTCCGAGAGGAACGCTGATGGCAAAGAAATCGAAGATCGAGCGCAACGAACAACGCAAGGTGATCGTCGCCCGCTACGCCGAACGCCGTGCGGCACTCAAGGACATCATCCGGCGGCCGTCGTCCACCGACCAGGAACGAGCGGACGCACAATTGGCCCTGCAGCGCCTGCCCCGCGACTCCAGCGCCACCCGGGTCCGCAATCGCGATGCCGTCGACGGTCGTCCCCGCGGCTACATCGGCAAGGTCGGCCTCTCGCGCATCCGGCTGCGTCAGATGGCGCACAACGGTGAACTGCCCGGCATCACCAAATCCAGTTGGTGACAATCACTCTCACGACAAGGACCTGATCGATGGCACGACGCCCCGCAAAAACCGACCTCCCGGCCAAACGCAAACGCAACATGTTGCTGGCCGCTGGTGTGACCACGGTCGACTACAAGGACACCGCACTGCTGCGCCAGTTCCTGTCCGACCGCGGCAAGATCCGCAGCCGGTCCATCACCGGACTCGACCCCCAACAGCAACGTCAGGTGGCCACCGCCATCCGCAACGCGCGCGAGATGGCGCTGCTCCCCTACCCCGGGACGCGCTGACACCCCTCAGATCCCCGATGGTGTGCCCTTTTGGCGACGCCTGACCCTGGCGACCCCCACCAAAAGGGCACATCTTCGGGGTCCATAGACTGCCCGGATGTCCGGCGTCATCCAAGGGTTCACGGTGATCTTCATCGTGGTCGCCGTCGGATATGTCCTCGGCCGTACCGAGGCGCTCGGCCCGGGCGCGGTGATGGTGTTGTCGCGCTTGGTGTTCTTCGTCTGCACGCCGGCACTGCTGTTCTCGTCGCTCGCGACGGCCGACCTCGCCGACGTGTTCTCCACCACGCTTGTGGTCGCCGGTGGCAGCGCATTTGTGGTGGGCGCCATCTACTTCGCCCTGGCGCGACTGCTGCTGCGCCGCGCGATTCCCGAAGCCGTGATCGGCGCGTTGTCAGCTTCCTACGTCAACAGCGCCAACCTCGGGATACCGATCGCCATCTTCGTCCTCGACGACGCATCGTTTGTGGCGCCGCTGCTGCTCTTCCAGATCATGGTGTACTCGCCGCTGGCCTTGACCACACTCGACCTGACCGCGTTGCGCGACTCCGACGAGTCAGGCTCACGTCGCCGAATCTCACTGCGCGACACCGTGGTCACCCCGTTCACGAACCCCATCGTGCTCGGCGGCGCGGCCGGTCTCGTCGTGTCACTGATCGGTGTGACACTGCCCGAGGCGGTGATGGAACCGTTCGACATGCTCGGGGACGCCTCGGTTCCCGGCGCACTCCTGGTGTTCGGTCTCTCACTGACCGGGGTCTCCGTGTTGCAGAAAGGCGAGAGCCCACGCCGCGACGTCGCGCTGGCATCGGTGCTGAAGATGGTGGTGCAACCGGTGCTGGTGTACCTGGTCGCCCGTTACGCCTTCCACGCCACCGGACACGAACTCTTCGCGCTGGTGGTGATCGCCGCATTGCCCACCGCACAAAACGTTCTGGTGTACGCGAACCGCTACCAACGCGGCGTGGTGCTCGCACGCGATTCCGCCCTGGTGACCACCCTCCTCTCGATCCCGGCGATCATGCTCATCGCGCTTCTGCTGGCCTGAACCGGTCCATGGTCACGGGCGCCGGACCAGCCCTTCGCACGACGAACCATCCTGTGGCGGTTGGCCACAGCCACCGGTGGGACTAACCTCGTAGCGGTGAGTGATCTGGTACCGAATGATGATGAGCGCGAAGGCCGCAGTCGCCTCCGGGCCAGCGACGCCGACCGAAACTTCGTTCATGACATTTTGTCATCTGCAATGAGTTCCGGTCATCTCAGTCCCGTTGAGTACGAAGAACGTGCCGCCAAGGCCGTTGCCGCCAAGACATTCGGAGAGCTCGACGAGCTCACCGACGATCTGCCGGTCAATCAGCTGACCACCGCCGGGGTCGCGACCAGCCGGCGAGTCACCACCCCGTCGGCAGGTGTGGAGGTGATCACCAGCCGCATCGCCATCATGAGCGGTTCAGAACTCAAAGGTCCGGTCGCGGTCGGGGAACATCTCAACGCGTTCGCCCTGATGGGCGGTGTCGAGATCGACCTGCGCGACGCCGAGTTCACGGCCGACCACCTGACCATCCGTGCCAACACCATCATGGGCGGGGTCGAGATCGTGGTTCCGCACGACGCGACCGTCCGGATCACCGGGATGGGCATCATGGGCGGGTTCGGAGGCAGTCGCAACGCCGAGGGCAAGGGCATTCCGGGAGCCCCGATCATCACCGTCAGCGGCCTGGCCATCATGGGCGGGGTGGAAGTGGTGCGACGCCGTCCACACGACGCGACCTGACTTCGACCTGCATGACACAGAGATGAGGACGCTCCGGCTTCTGCCGGAGCGTCCTCATCGCATCGGTGCGACAGCGATCAGCGGCGCCCGCGACGCCGTTTGGTGCCCAGGTAGTCGCCGACCACGGCGGCGCCGAGACCATCAAGATCCGGTGCCACCACCCGACCCGATGCGCGTCGTGCCATCTGGTCCACAAAATGCACCAGTCCGGGGTCGTCACCGAGCCGGAAAAAGCTCACCTGGGCACCCATCCTCGCGACGTTGTCCAATTCTCGCACCGTCGCCGACAACGTCGCCGGGTGCGGCGGGTAGTAGAAGAACGGTTCGCCACCGGGCAGCAGATGTGCTGTCGGCTCACCGTCGGTGACGATCAGCACCACCGGCTGCGCGTTGGGATGGCGACGAAAGTGCCGCTGCGCCAGGAGCAATGCATGGTGCAGGTTGGTCCCCTGCTGCCGCATCCCGTCGAGCCCGATCAATTCGGACATCTCCAGCGTCTTGGCGTAGTGGCCGAAGGAGATCAGCTGCAGTTCATCACTGCGGAAGCGTGTGGAGATCAAGTGGTTGAGCGCCATCGCTGTGCGCTTCATCGGGGTCCACCTGTTCTCCAGCCACATCGAGAACGATGTGTCGACCAACAGGGCGACTGCAGCCTGACTGCGGGCCTCGGTCTCACCGACCTCCACGTCGCGGACGTCGATGCGGACGCCGTCCCGGAGCATCGCATTGCCTGCGTGCAGCTTGTCGCGATCCTCGGACATGGTGCGCAACACCGCGTTCGACACCGTGCGGGTGACATCCCAGGGTTCGGTGTCACCGAACTCCCATTCCCGGCTTGAACCGGTGGGTTCGCCGGCCAATCCCGAACGCCGGGTCTGACGGTCGCCACCTCGACCCGACAGCTGTTCGGCGACATCCCGGAAGATCGACTGCCCCAGCTGGCGCATGGCCTTGGGAGACAGCCGGAGCTGACCGTCGTTGCCCCGTTCGAGGAGACCCTGTTCTTTGAGTGCCTTCTCGAGTTCGGCAAGTGTCCGGGCGTCGACAGCGGCATCGTCGCCGAGCTGACGGGCCAGTGCGTCGAGGTCCACATCGTCGAGGTGGGCGCCCGAATATTGTTGCGCCAGTTGCTCCGACAGCGACTCGAGCTCGGCGAGGTCCTGGAGCGCGCCGGCACCCTCGCCCATCCCCATGCCCTGCTGACCCTCGAAGCTCTGACCTTCGTCCCACCCCATGCCGGGCCGGGCAGCACGCAGTTGCGAATCCATCTGCGAGAGTTGGTCCATCAGGTCGGGTGAACCGAATGCCTGCTGCGCCAGCTGATCGAGTTCGGCGCGCTGTTCCTCCGACAGCGAGTTGTAGAACTGCTGGGCCGCAGCACTGCGAGCGGCCAGCGAGTCGATCAACTCGTCTGTGTTGCGGGGGTTCTCGGGAAAGAACTCGCCGTGCTTGTCCATGAACTCACCGAACTGCTCGGTGGTGTCCTCGCCGTTGTTGTGCGCAGCGAGGAGCTTGTTCAGGTCCTTGAGCATGTCAGCGATACGCTGCCGGTCCTCGTCGGTGGCGCCCTCGAGCGCCTCCTTCATGCCCGAGAATCGCTGATCGAGGAGTTCACGACCGAGCAGGTCTTTGATCTTCTCGTAGTTCTCCTTGGCCGCCGGACTGCGCCAGTCGTAATTGGCCAGGTCCTGCACCGCCTGCGCGGTTGACGGAGGCAGGTTCTCGATCTGCATCTCGGCGAACCGGGCGTCGTCGTCGAGGTCGCGGGCGAGCTGCTTGCGCTCCTCGAGCACTGCCGAGTCGAGCAGCTCACGGATTTCTTCGAAGGTGCCGTTGAGGTTGCGCGATTTGAGCAGTTCTTCGCGGCGCTTGTTCACCATCTCGCGGAGTTCGTCGAGGCCGCGCATGTTGTCGCTGCCGCGCCGCAGGAACTCGCGCATCGCCGACTGTGGTGACCCACCGGCCATCACGTCGTCGCCGATGGCGTCGAGTGCCTCACGCAGGTCCACCGGCGGCGCCAGGGGGTCCGGCCCCCGGAGTAGCGGAGATACCGAGCGCGATGGAAATTATTGCGGGCCATGCTTTTTCCCGTCCAATATGTCTGAATAACCGACCGACACCGGTTCCGCGGACCGGCCGCGGAACCCGATGTCGGCCTAGCCGTACACGGTTCGGCCTGCCTCGTCGGCTTCTTTGCCGATCCGGCGGGCCAAGAACAATCCCTCCAGGGCGAGCTCCAGCGCGCTGGCCCGTTCACCGTCGTCCGTCGCCTCGAGGCGCTCGGCGATCTTTGTCACGACGGGGTCGGTGCCCTCGGGCATCGAGGTCAGCAACTCCCTCGCCGACACCCGGTCACCGGTGATGATCGGGTCACTGGCTTCCAGCGCGGTGACCAGTGTGGCCAGGTCGACACCACCGAGATGTGCACGCACGGTGTCGGCCGTCGACTTACGAAGCAGGTGTTCGAGGATCTCGATCTCTCGGCCCTCTTCACCCGACTCGAACTCGACCTTGCCGCGGAGCACCTCGATCACCGAGGACAGGTCCACGACGCGCGCGACCGCGAGGTCCTCGCCCAGGATGGTGGCGCGATGCAGGGCGGCGGCGGCAACCGTTTCAGTACCCGCGATGGCGAACCGCGCGGAGACGCCGGAGCGCTGATCGATGGACGGGTGGTCGCGCACGTACCGCGTGAAGCGAGCGATGATCTCGACGATGAAGGTGGGTACCGACGCGGTGAGATCGGCTTCCTGCTCGATCACCGCGATCTCGTCGACCAACTCGATCGGGTAGTGGGTGCGGATCTCGGCGCCGAAACGGTCTTTGAGAGGCGTGATGATGCGGCCGCGGTTGGTGTAGTCCTCGGGGTTGGCACTGGCCATCAGCACCACATCGAGCGGCAGTCGGAGGCTGTACCCGCGGACCTGGATGTCGCGTTCTTCCATCACGTTGAGCATCGCGACCTGGATGCGCTCTGCGAGGTCGGGCAGCTCGTTGATCGCCACGATGCCGCGGTGCGCGCGCGGGATCAATCCGAAGTGGATGGTCTCGGGATCACCGAGACTGCGGCCCTCGGCGACCTTCATCGGATCGACGTCACCGACGAGGTCGCCGACCGAGGTGTCAGGGGTGGCGAGCTTCTCGCTGTAGCGCTCGCTGCGGTGGAGCCACCCGATGGGCAGGTCTTCCTGCAGGTTCGCGGCCTTGCGGATGGAGCCGGGAGTGATGGGCTCGTACGGATGCTCGGCGAGCTCAGAGCCTTCGATGACCGGGGTCCACTCGTCGAGCAGGCCGACGATCGTGCGCAGCAGACGCGTCTTGCCCTGGCCGCGTTCACCGAGCATCACCACGTCGTGGCCGGCGATCAGCGCACGCTCGAGCTGGGGCAGGACGGTGGTCTCGAACCCGAGGATCCCTGGCCAGGGATCGGTGCCCGACCGGAGTGCGGACAGCAGGTTGTTGCGTATCTCGTCTTTGACGCTGCGCTGTACGTGGCCGGAGGCACGCAACTCCCCCAGGGTCCGTGGAGAGGGGTGGGCAGAGCGGGTGTTCGTGGTGTGGGGTGTGCTCACCATGTCCACGCTACGAGCCTCGTCGCCGGAGTGCACTTGTTTACGCCCGCAGAGGAACACGGGGCGGCCTCCTGCGCACCCCATTGGGTGTGGGTTCGCGGCCATTGGCGACACTTGACCGATGACGCCACCCACACCGTCGGAACCGGCCGAAGAGTCGAGCTCATCCCCCAGCGGTGGTACGCCGCCCGCCGGCGCGCTCGACGGTATCCGGGTGCTCGAACTCGGTTCCCTCATCGCGGGGCCGTTCGGCGCCCGCCTGATGGGTGACCTCGGCGCCGACGTCATCAAGATCGAGGCGCCCGGCTTGCCCGACCCGCTGCGCGGGTGGGGTCAGGCCGAACGCGATGGTCACCGATTCCTGTGGACGGTGTACGCACGCAACAAACGTGCGATCACCCTCGACCTCCGCAGCGAACGCGGACGCGAACTGTTTCTCGAACTGGTCGACCAGTCCGACATCATCGTGGAGAACTTTCGTCCGGGCACCCTGGAGAAGCTCGACCTCGGCTACGACGTCCTCCGTGAGCGCAATCGGGGCATCATCCTCGTGCGGGTGTCGGGCTACGGGCAGACCGGACCGGACGCCGGACGGGCCGGGTACGCGTCCGTGGCCGAAGCGGTGAGCGGCCTCCGCCATCTCAACGGATATCCCGATCAGCCTCCGCCACGGATCGCGCTGTCACTGGGCGACACCTTGGCAGGGATGTTCGCCGTGCACGGGGCTCTCGCAGCGCTGTACCGCCGCACCGTCACCGGGGAAGGCCAGATCGTCGACACGGCTCTGAACGAGGCATGCCTGGCGATCCAGGAATCTGCAATCCCCGATTACGACCAGGGTGGCGTGGTCCGTGGGCCCTCGGGCACCCGGCTGGCCGGCATCGCGCCGTCGAACATCTACCCCACCGGAGACGGCTCGCTTGTTGTCATCGGCGCGAATCAGGACACCGTGTTCGCCCGGCTGTGCACGGCGATGGGCCGGCCCGAACTCAGCACCGACCCCCGTTTCGCCACACACGGTGCGCGTGGCGAGAACCAGGACGAGCTCGACGAGCTGATCGCCCAGTGGACTGCCGAGCAGCCGCGCGACGCGCTGATCGAACTCCTCACCGCCGCGGGAGTGGTTGTGGGGCCGATCAATACGGTCGCCGAGGTGATCCGTGATCCGCAGCTCATCGCCAGGGGCATGATCGCCGAGCACTTCGATGAGCGCATCAACGACACCGTGCTGGGTCCCGGTATCGTGCCGCACCTGACGGGCACCCCTGGCAGCATCCGTAACGCCGGTGCTCCCGTTCCCGGCTACCACAACGGCGAAGTCCTCGGCGCCCTATTGGGTTTGAGCCCGGACGCGGTGGCGGCCCTGCACGACGAAGGCGTTGTCTGAGTCGCCACTCACCCGCCGAGTTCGGCGCTCATCAACGCAGTCCGAGCCAGGCAGCCAGACCGAAACCCGCCAGCGCGATGGCAACCCGGAGTACCGCGACGGGCAGCCGGTTCACGACGGGTGGGCCGATCCAACCGCCGGCGAGGCAACCGAGCCCCATAGCCGCTGCCGATGACCAGTCCACGTCGCCGAAGATGGCAAAGCCCAATGCGGCAACAGCATTCGATGCACACAACAACACCGACTTGATCAGCGTCGCCTGGCCGAGGGGCTGCGCGGTGAGGATGAGGGCGAGTGCGGTGAAGATGATGCCCGCGCCGGCCCCGAAGTAGCCTCCGTAGACGCCGATCACCACGATGCCCGCCACGAAAACCCGGGGCGCGTCGCGGTGGCCGGCGATCCGCCGGATCAGCGGCTGGCCGAGTACTGCCAGGGCGGCGGTGGCCACCAGGTACGGGACGATCGCCTCGAACGCCCCAGCCGGGGTCAACAGGAGCAGAACCGATCCCAGCACTCCCCCGACCGCGGCGGCAACACACCAGAGGCCAAGACGCCTGTCGAAGGTCAACGAGTTCCGCGCCTGAGCAGTGCTTCCGACCCCGACGGGGATCAACGCGACCGTGTTGGTCATGTTCGCGGTCAGCGGCGGCAGTCCGGCAATCAGCAATGCGGGATAGCTGACGAGTGAGGCGATCCCTGTCACGTAACCCACCACACCGGACAGGAAACCGGCGGCGATCAGGAATGCCAGTTCTGCCACAGCGGCAATCTACTCTGCCTTGCCCTCGCGGGTACCGGCCAGCACCCGGCACATCGGACTGTCCGCAGTCCACTTGGAGTCACGATGATCGCAAAGCTGTGCCAAACACGCACCCTTGCGCACCATTTCCGTCATACCCGACGTCCCCGGCGCATCCAGTGTGCCGGGGACGCCCGTCCCTGTCTCCTGGAAAGAACCACCTCGTGATCGAAGTAGAAAAGCTCGGGAAGATCTACGGCACCGGGCCGACGGCCGCGACCGTGCTGGACGACGTCAGCTTCACCGTCGACCCCGGCGAGATCTTTGCCATCGTCGGACCGAGCGGCGCCGGCAAGAGCACCCTCGCGCACTGCCTCAACCTGCTCGAACGGCCCACGTCGGGCAAGGTCGTCGTGAACAACCAGAACCTGACCGAGTTGAGCACCCGGGCCCTGCGTGATGCCCGCCGGCGCATCGGCACCGTCTTCCAGTCGTCCAGTCTGCTCTCGCGGCGGACGGCAGCCGAAAACGTGGCGCTGCCATTGGAATTCCTCGGCGTCACCAAAGGGCAGACACGCGACCGCGTGGCCGAGCTCCTCGACCGGGTCGGCCTCACCGACCGCGCCGACCTGTATCCCCACCAGTTGTCCGGAGGGCAGCGACAGCGTGTGGGCATCGCCCGTGCCCTGGCCCTGCGACCCTCGGTGCTGCTGTCCGACGAGGCGACGTCGGGCCTGGATCCGCAGACAACCGATTCCTTCCTGGAACTGCTGCGCGAGGTGCGCGAAGAACTCAACCTGGCGGTGGTGTTCATCACGCACGAGATGGACACCATCGTGAAGGTCGCCGACAGCGTCGGCCGCCTGGATGCGGGCCGGATCGTCGAGAAAGGTTCGCTGGTGGACCTTCTCACCGACTCCACCTCCGTCCTCGGGCGATCGCTGCGTCCACGGGGGACCTCTGCCGACCCCGAGCCGGGCCAACGCTCGTTCGAACTCACCTACAACTCGGCATCGGTGCCTGCCGACTGGATCAGCCGCATCGGATCCGAGCTGTCCGTGCCGATCTCGATCCTCGGGGCCGCCGTACAGGTGGTCGACGGTGTGTCCGTCGGCGAGATCACGGTCTCGGTACCGGACGAGCTCGCCGGACCATTCCTGGAAAGCGCAGCCCGCCATGGGCTCTCGACGAGCCTGCCCGCCAAGCCCGTGGTCGAGGTCGCGGCATGAGCGACATCACGCACCTCGCGGCGATCACCGTACCCACCGACGAGATCCCGGATCTGCTGATCCCGGCGTTTGTCGACACCCTCACGATGGTGTCGATCGTGATGGTGATCGTGCTGCTCGTCGGCGTGCCGCTGGGCGCGACGATCCACAACCTGGCGCCTGGCGGCCTGTTCGAGAACAAGGTCTTCCACTCACCGCTGTCGTGGGTGATCAGCATCGGCCGGTCGTTGCCGTTTCTTGTCCTGATGACCTCGATCATCCCGCTCACCCGCCTGATCACCGGCACCAACATCGGCATACCCGCAGCCGTTGTCCCGATGTCATTGGCGGGCATCGCCTTCTTCACCCGAATCGTGGAGAACTCGCTGCGGTCGGTGCCGCCGGCGGTGATCGATGTGGCCCGCGCGTCGGGCGCATCCAACGGTCAGGTGATCTGGAAAACGCAGGTACCCGAAGCACTTCCGAACATCGTCGGTGGTCTCACCATCAACACCATCGCGATGATCGAGTATTCGGCCATCGCGGGAACGATCGGCGCAGGCGGTCTTGGCTACATCGCCGTCACCTACGGCTATCAGCGATTCGATCACGGCGTGATGATCGCGACCATCGTGACGCTGGTGATCACGGTGGCACTCATCCAGATCGTCGGCGACGCGCTGGTCCGTCACCTCACGCCGGGACAGACCATCCGCGCCCGGTCACACGCCTGACCCCGCACCCGCTCGACCACCGCGACCACCTGACGCGGGAACAACACCCACTGCGCGCACCGCCGTGCCGTTTTCATCTGCACACCCACTGATTTCGCACCGATGAGGAGATGACCATGACGTCTACAACTGAGCGCCCCACCGGAAGCGGTGACCCCGGCGGCTTCGACATCAAGTCCCGCAGGCGACTTCCGCTGTACATCGCGATCGGCGTTGTCGTCGCGGTGGTACTCGCGTTCGTCGGATGGCGGTTCTGGGGTGGGTCGGATTCGAAGTCACCCAACGAAACCGCCGGTGCGACACTCGAGATCGCCACGGCCGAAGGCAATGCCGCCGAAGAGGCGCTCGTCGACTTCATCGCCGAGGAGGTCGCCCCGAAGTACGACCTGAAGATCAAGTTCAAGGGGCTGGCCGACAGCACCACCATCAACCGAGCGGTGAGCGACGGCGAGGTCGCCGGAACCATCTACCAGCACAAGCTGTGGCTGGGTCAGGTACTGGAAGCCAACCCCGACTTCAAGGAAGAAGCCGCAACCCCGGTCTTCCGTTGGGGATTCGGCATCTGGTCGGACAAGCACACCGACCCCGCGCAGCTGCCCGACGGCGCCACCGTGTCGTTGTACTCCGATCCTGCCAATGAGGCGCAGGGCCTGTGGCTGCTCGAGCGTGCCGGCCTGATCGAGCTGAACCCGGCGGCAGACAAGTGGAAGGCCACCCAGAAGGACATCGTCTCCAACCCGAAGAACCTGCAGTTCACACTGCTCGACTTCGCGGCGCAGTCGCGCGCGCTGCCCGACATCGATGCCGCCGTCGGCTACACCGAGTACTACCTCGCCGCCGACATCGACATCAAGAAGCAGATCTTCGCGCCGCCGGCACCCGACGAGTTCGCCGGCCAGCTGACCATCGGCACCAAATGGAAGGACACCGAGAACATCAAGAAGCTGGTGCAGGTGTTCAAAGACCCTGCGGTACAGGAGTACCTGGCCACCAACCCCCAGGTGAAGAACATCCTGCTGCCCATCTGATCACGCCGATGCGGTGTCCTCGTGGCGGTCCCAATCTGGGAGCACCGCCACGAGGGCGCCGCATCGTTTGTCAGTGGGCGAAGTGCCGCGCACCTGTCAGGTACAGCGTGATGCCGGCATCGTGTGCGGCACTGATGACCTCGTTGTCGCGGATCGAACCGCCCGGCTGCACAACGGCTTTCACTCCCCCGTCGATCAGCACCTGCAGACCGTCCGGGAAGGGGAAGAAGGCGTCGGACGCGCCCACGCTGTTCATCGCTCGTTCGCCGGCTCGCTTGACCGCCAAGTGTGCCGAATCCACTCGGTTCACCTGGCCCATCCCGACACCGACCGACGCCTGGTCACTTGCCAGCAGGATCGCATTCGACTTGACGGCGCGGCATGCGCGCCAGGCGAACACCAGATCGGCGAGGGTCGCGTCATCGGCCGGGTCACCGGCAACCAGCTGCCAGTTCTCGGGCGAATCCCCACTCGCGTCGAGGATGTCGCGCTGTTGCACGAGCAACCCGCCCGACACGGGGCGCAGTTCCAGGCCCGCGCGTTGCGGGGGCTGCGCGAGAAGTACACGTACGTTCTTCTTGCGGGTCAGCACCGAGAGTGCGCCGTCCTCGAAACCGGGCGCTACGACCACCTCGGTGAAGATCTCGGCGACCTGCTCGGCCATCTCCATGCTCACCGGGCGGTTGGCGGCGATCACGCCGCCGTATGCACTCACCGGATCACAGGCATGGGCCTTGCGGTGCGCCGCCGCGATGTCGTCGTCGACCGCGATGCCACAGGGGTTGGCGTGCTTGATGATCGCGACCGCAGGGTCACCGAAGTCGTACGCGGCCCGCCACGCAGCGTCGGCGTCGGTGTAGTTGTTGTAACTCATCTCTTTGCCGTGCAACTGTTCGGCCTGCGCCAGCCCGGGGGCTTCTGAGCCACCGACGAACAATGCCGCGGACTGGTGCGGGTTTTCGCCGTACCGCAACACCGACGACCGTTCCCAGCTCTTGCCGATCCACGTCGGCAACGAGCCCTCGGGCTCGGGGGCGACAACCGAACTCATCCACGAGGCCACGGCCACGTCGTAGTCGGCGGTGTGCCGAAATGCCTTCGCCGCGAGCGCTTGCCGTTCGGTCAACGTGAAGCCACCGTCAGCGACCGCGGTCAGCACGGTCGCGTAGTCCCCTGGATCCACCACCACGGCCACCGATGGGTGATTCTTTGCGGCACCGCGCACCATCGACGGACCGCCGATGTCGATCTGCTCGACGCATTCATCCGGACTCGCGCCCGATGCCACTGTCTCGGTGAACGGGTACAGGTTCACCACCACGAGCTCGAAGGCCTCGATGCCGAGTTCCTTGAGCTGGTCGAGGTGGTCGGGTTTGCGGGTGTCGGCGAGGACGCCCGCGTGCACCCGGGGATGCAACGTCTTGACCCGGCCCTCGAGGCATTCCGGGAAGCCCGTCAGTTCGGATACCTCGAGCACCGGTACACCGGACTCGGCGATCTTCTTCGCGGTCGAACCGGTCGACACGATCTCGACGCCGGCGGCGTGCAGCCCCTCGGCAAGCTCCGCGAGCCCGGTCTTGTCGTACACGCTGACCAGTGCACGTCGGAACGGTTTGCGCTGCAGGTCACTACTCACGGAATGTGGGCCTTTCGTCCTTCGATGACAACACCTTTGGTGGCAATCGAACGTACAACCGCTACCAGCAGCATTCGCTCGACCATCTTGATTCGTTCGTGCAACGTGATCTCGTCGTCGCCTGGGCTGATCGCGACGGGCGCCTGGGCGAGAATCGGGCCGGTGTCCACCCCGCCGTCCACGAGGTGGATCGTGGAACCGGTGACCTTGACGCCGTGCTCCAACGCGGCGGCCACAGCATGCGCGCCCGGGAACGAGGGCAGAAGTGCCGGATGCGCGTTGATCGTCCGGCCGCCGAAACGTTCCAGGAAGTGCGTGCCCAGGATCTTCATGAACCCGGCGGACACCACCAGATCGGGAGCGTAACCCGCGACCGTGTCGGTGAGGCGGCGGTCCCATTCGGTGCGGTCGCCCTCCAGGGGCACCACTGCGGTGGGGGTACCTCGCCGGCGCGCGGATTGTTCAGCAGGACAGTCACGGTCGCAGATGACCGCCGCCACGTCGGCCGGATACTCGTCGTCCTCTGCGGCGTCGAGCAGGGCCGACGCCAGACTGCCGGCGCCCGACGCAAGGATCACGACGGTCACCGGTGTGGCTGACGGCATGGCGTCCAGGGTGATTCTCCTCGAACTCGGTGGGGCGTAGCCGGGTCCGCCATCTGAGAACAGGACCTCGGGCGGGCGGCTGCGTCGCTCGGACCGAGCCTAATGGCCGCCGATTCAGCGGGTGCGCCGGGTCCCGAAGTCGTCGGTCGACACCAGTTCTTCGCCTTCAGCAGCGTCGATGGGCTCGTCGACCACCACACTGCCGGTGTCGTCCCACACCTCGTCCAAGGCCCAGTCCTCCGGGTCCCAGCCGTCCACGATCACCTCGGGTCGGCCCGGCTCCGGCGGCAACTCGTGGTCATGGTCGTCGTCGAGCGGGGTCTGTTCGTCGACGGGGACATATTCGATGGCTGCTTCGTCGACCACCGGAATCGACTCGACGCCCTCGTCGTCGGTGTCCGAACGGCCTTCATCGCCACGGCCGTCGCCGTCGTAGTAGTCATCGTCGATGATGTTCGACCGGGCACGGCGTCTGCTCGGCAACGCGCTGTACACCAGGGCCGTCACCGATCCGATCACGGCGATCCACCCGAACATGAACACCCCGGCCACCGGCAGGTTGGCGCCGACCTTGCCCAGAACGCCCAACTCGCCACCAGCCAGCACGCTGGCGATGACCAGGAAGAGTGACGAGGTCGCGGCCGCGACCACCACCATCCGGATGTTGCGCAGCAGCGATTCGTCCAGACAGAGCCGGCCCACGAAGAGCGCTGTGCCCGCGATCCCGATCAGCAGCAGCGCTGTCCAGGGCCCGGCTCCACCATCGGGAAGCGCGGCGAGTATCGGCAGTGGCGGAACCTGACCGCCCTGTGATCCGAACAGGTCGACCGTTGCCCCGCCGACGGCCACCGGCGCCCCGACCAGGGCGCCCGCCGCACCGATCACCATGTTCGGCAGGTACAGGATGGAGAGCAACGTCAGTCCGAGACCACCGATCCAGCCGTTCCCGGCCGCGAGCAGGTCGCCGGCGACCGACCAGTTGATCACCAGCCGCACCGCCACCACCATCGCGCCGAGCGTCATGAGTGCGGTCACCGCAACGACTCCACAGCGAAGTCCTTTGAGGACCCAGTCGGCGACTCCTGCGCGCACGACCAGGGTGGACCACCATTTGATGCCCACGCCGATTCCGGCGCCGACTGCATGCACTGCAAACGTGCACGCGAAGGCCAGCAACGCATCCGGGCTCTGGATGGTCATCACGGTGGATGCGTCCATCACCACCGCCAGGGACAGGATGGTGGCGAGCAGGGGCCCGCCGATGGCCGAGAGGATTACGGCCGTCACCTCGCTGTGAGGGCGGTCGACATCTGTTGCCCGCGTGGTGGCCCGGGCCACCGCAGCCACCATCAGCAGGGTCGGGGCCAACGGCAGCACCCCGATGGTGACCTCACCGATCGTGAGTGGGATCTGATGGATGCCCAGCCACATGGACGCAACGGTGGCGGGCAGACTGCCGAGCCCGTCACCGACCGCGACGAGGGTCAGCGCGGCGATGACAACCAGGATTGCGAGGGTGACCGCAGTGGTCCCGAACGCCAGGCGAACCAGTGCCCGTGCCGAGTCCGCGGCGCCCACCTCGTCGGCGCGGCGGGTCCGGCGCATCTCACGCAGACGCGCGGCGAGATTTTCCGCTGTAGAGCTGGCCACCCTTGTCAGGGTGTCATTTGCCCGGCGAACAGATGGTCAGGCGCGCCGAGCGGTCGGCAAGACGAGCGGCGTCCCGTGCGCCCGCGCGGTGGCAGACGTCACGGACACACCAAAAGCCGGCCACCACACATCGTGTGATGGCCGGCTCGTCCTGACCTGGACCGAAGTGCTTGCTCAGCGCTCCGGCGACTTGAACTGCGTGGTCTGGTCGCCGTAGGGGTTCGGCTGCTCACCCGACGGCGTCGATGGGGCCTCGTACGGCGCGGAAGCACCGGGCTGAGCGCCGAAGCTGCTCGTTCCCGGAGCCGACGACGGCGTGCTCGGCTGACCTGGACCCGTGGACGGCGACGACGGGCTCGACGGGACCACCGTGGTGGCATCCGACGATCCGGCGGGCCCGGAATCGGACTTGCCCAGTCCGATCGAACCCGAGTCGGTGCCCTGCTGCCCGTAACCCGACTGTGCGTAGGGATTGCTCTGACCGGGCGCAGCCTGGTGGCCACCGGAATGCTGGTCACCTGAGCCGGCAGCCGTGGCTCCGCTGCTCTGGCCGTAGGAGGAGGCCGCGCCGTATCCGCCTGCCTGGCCGTATCCGGAGCTCTGGTCGCCTGCCTGGCCGTAGCTGGTGCCCTGGTCACCGGTCAGGCTGCTGTTCGAATGCTGGCCCGTGCTGGTCGACGCGGTGTCCGCGCTGGCGTTCGAGGCACCGGAACCAGCGGTCTTGATGATCCCGGCCTCGGTGAGGAGCCACGCGATGGCGACCGCCGCCTGGAGGACCGCGAAGACGATCGCGAGGATGAAGCCGATCCCGGCGTCGATGTCACCCTTGGTGAAGAACTGGAACAGCAGCACCAGTGCGCCGATGACCGACAGCGCGGCAACGATCCCGCTGAGCTTGGCGTTCTGCCGGAGGAGCGCTGTGGTGAGGGCGATGAGACCGGCTGCCCCGAGAAGCGCGATGGCCGTGGGGAGTCTGAGGAACAGATTGTTCTGGTCGACGTCGAAGCCTTCGGCGTCGAACGCGGGCGCGAAGCCGAGGAAGAAGTTGATCAGGCCCAATGCACCAACGGCATAGGCGAGGTACTTCGCGAGATCGGCGGGCAGACCCTTGGGCCCCTGTGACTGGCCGTAACCCTGCTGTCCGTAACCCTGCTGTCCATAGCCCTGCTGGGCGTAGCCCTGGGCCGGCTGCTGGCCGTAACCCTGCTGCCCGTATGGCTGCGACGGCTGTCCGTAGCCCTGCTGACCGGCCGGCTGCTGACCGTAACCCTGTGCAGGCTGACCGTAGCCCTGGCCGTAACCGGGATTCTGCGCCTGCTCGCCACCGGGCTGCTGGCCATAGCCGGGGTTGTACGACGGCTGTCCTGATTCGTGCTGCCCCGCGCCGGGGTACTGCGAGCCCTGGTACGGCTGCTGCGAACCGTAGCCGGACCCACCGGGTTGATAGCTCATGTTCACTCCTGCTGTTGAGGGTGTTCGTCCCGCGTGCTGCTCGGCGGATTTATATGTCGCGCCTTACGCTAGTACATCCACTGGTGACGACAACCGTTGATTTCGACTGCGACAACAAACGGACGACGTCACTTCCAGCTGTGTTCGCGGCCCTGCTGTCGATACCAATCGAGCAATTCCGGTGCGTCCACCGACCGCGGGTCCACCGCGACATCGGCGCGACCAGCCAAGATCGCGGTCACCGGTACCTCCAGCTTCTTGCCGGTCCGGGTGTGTGGGATGCCCGGCGCCACGATCACCTCGTCGGGGACGTGTCGCGGCGACAGCCTGCGCCGGATGTCCGAACGCACCTGCGCGACGAGCGATTCGTCCAGTGATGCGCCCGGGGTGAGGGTGACGAACAACGGCATCCAGTACGCGCCGCCGGGGCCGTCGACCCCCACCACGAATCCCTCGGCGATCTGGTCGATGCCCTCTACCACCTCGTAGATCTCGGCCGAGCCCATCCTGATCCCGTTGCGGTTCAACGTCGCGTCACTACGACCGTGGATGATGATCGATCCGCGTTCGGTGACGGTGACCCAATCGCCGTGTCGCCACACGTGTGGACGGGGGCCGGTGGCCCACTGGTGGTCGAAATACGCTTTCCGGTAACGCTCCCCGTCAGGGTCATTCCAGAACCCCACGGGCATGGACGGCATGGCGGTGGTGATCACCATCTCCCCGACCTCACCGATCAGCGGTTCGCAGTGCGCACTCCAACTGGCCAGTTGGACACCGAGATACCGCGCCGACAGCTCGCCCGGCACCACCGGGACGCCTGGCGAGCCTCCTGCGAAGGCGGTCACCACGTCGGTTCCACCGCTGATCGAGGACACCGGAATACTCTCTCTTACATGCTGATCCACCCAGATGAACAGATCCGCCGCGAGCGTGGAACCGGTACTGCCGATGGTACGTAGCGCGCTGAGGTCGTGATCCGTGCCGGGATGGAGCCCGGCCTTGCGTGAGGCCTGCAGCTGTCCGGGACTGGTCCCGAAGTAGGTGACCCTCTCCGATTCGACCAAGCCCCACAGCCTGTCGGCATCCGGATTGAGCGGGTGGCCGCTGTAGCAGATGATCCTGGCCCCCACCAGCAGACCGGCGACCTGGTAGTTCCACATCATCCAGCTCAGGGCGGTCTGCCAGAAGAACACGTCGTCGCGGTTCATTGCACCATGCAGGCCAACGGCTTTGAGGTGTTCGAGCACCACACCGCCGTGGCCGTGCATGATGCCTTTGGGCTTTCCGGTGGTGCCGGAGCTGAACAGCACCCAGAGTGGATGGTCGAAGGGCACCGGTTCAGGCTTCAGGTCTGCCGTACGGCGTGCGGCGACGGAGAACTCGACGGCTGCGTCGGCCGAATCCGCATCTTCCGGGTCGGATTCGGCGGTACGCACGATCAGCTGCCCGGTCAGGGTCGGGAGCATCCCGGCCAGCTCCGCACTGTCGCCGCGTTTGTCGATCCACTTGCCCCCGTAGTGATAGCCGTCGGCCCAGATCATCACCAGCGGATCCAATTGGCTGAAGCGGCCGGCAGCACCGGCCGGCGCGTAGTCCTGGCCACAGCCGGAGAACACCGCTCCGAGCGAAGCGGTGGCCAGGAACGCGATCACGGCCTCGGGCACATGCGGCAGGTAGGCCACCACCCTGTCGCCTCGCCCGACGCCCATCTCGCGCAATGTCGCTGCAACACCGGCGATCTGCTCCGGCAATTGACTCCACGTGATCTCGGTGCGGCGACCGTCCTCGCTCAGCCCTACAATTGCGACGCCGTCCTGGTCGGTGTGCGCCAGGATCTGGTCGACATAGTTGAGCGAGACGTCCGGGAACCACCGTGCATCCGGCGTCTCGGGAACGCGCAGTACATCCGAATCGGCGTCGCCGAGCGTGCTACCGCCGGTCGCCCGCACGCCGAAGTGGTCCCACACGTCGCGCCAGAACTGCTCGGGACGGTCCACCGACCACTGCCACAGATCGTCGTACCCGTCGAACGTCAGTCCGCGGGCAGCACCGACCGCCTCGGCGAACTCGTCCATTCGACTCATCGGCCGATCCCGAGGATGTCCAGCGCACTCTCGCGCATCTGGACCTTGCGGATCTTGCCGGTGACCGTCATCGGGAACGCTTCGACCACGTGGACGTATCTGGGGATCTTGTGTCGCGCGATCTTTCCGTCGGCGAACGCGCGGAGATCGTCGACGGTGAAATCGCTGACGCCGTCACGCAATTGCACCCATGCCATCAGCTCCTCACCGTATCTCTCATCCGGCACCCCGATGACCTGGGCGTCGAGGATGTCGGGATGGGTGTAGAGGAACTCCTCGATCTCGCGGGGGTAGATGTTCTCACCGCCGCGGATCACCATGTCTTTGATCCGGCCGGTGATCTGGACATAGCCGTCGTCATCCATGACGGCCAGATCGCCGGTGTGCATCCAGCCGTCGCCGTCGATGGCCTCAGCCGTCTTGTCGGGCTGGTTCCAGTATCCGATCATCACGCTGTAACCACGGGTGCAGAACTCGCCGACGTCGCCGCGGGGCACGGTGTCCCCCGAGACCGGGTCGACGACCTTGATCTCCAGGTGTGGTGCAACCCGGCCGACGGTGCCCACACGCCGGTCGAACGTGTCGTCGGAGCGCGTTTGCGTCGACACCGGCGACGTCTCGGTCATGCCGTAACAGATGGACACCTCCGACATGTGCATCTTGTCGATCACCTGCCGCATCACCTCCGCCGGGCACGGCGATCCTGCCATGATCCCCGTGCGCAGGGAGCTCAGGTCATAGGTGTCGAAGTCGGCCAGCGCGAGTTCGGCGATGAACATCGTCGGAACGCCGTACAAGCTCGTGCAGCGTTCGCCCGCAACAGCATCGAGCGTCTTGGCAGCGTCGAAGCCTGGTGCCGGAATCACCATCGTCGACCCGTGGGTGGTGGCCGCCAGGTTTCCCATCACCATGCCGAAACAGTGATAAAACGGGACAGGGATGCAGATCCGGTCCTGGTCGGTGTAATTGCACAGCTCCCCCACCAGATAGCCGTTGTTGAGGATGTTCCGGTGGGACAGGGTGGCACCCTTGGGATTACCTGTTGTGCCGGAGGTGTATTGGATGTTGATCGGGTCGTCGGGCGTCAGCGTCGACGCGATGTCGTCGAGTACGTTCAACTCTGATTCCGTTGCGGTCGAGAGCAATTCGGACCATTCATCGGAACCCAGTAGCACCACCGATGCAAGGTCGGGACAGTTGTCGATGGCGGTGGTGAGCATCCCGGCGTAGTCGGCGTCGCGGAACTGCGGTGCAGCGATCACGGTGCGCGTTCCCGACTGTTGCAACGCGAACTCGATCTCGGTCTGACGGTAGGCTGGATTCAGGTTGACGAGGATCAGACCCGACTCCGCCGCCGCGTACTGAGTCAGCACCCATTCCGCACAGTTGGGGGCCCACAGCCCGATTCGGTCGCCAGGCACCAGGCCATTGCGTGCCAGGCCGGCAGCCAACGCACGCACCTGATCACGGAACTCGCGATAGGTCCATCGACGACCAGTCGGAACGTCGACCAGGGCCTCGTTGTCACCGAATCTTTCAGCGGTCTGTCGTAACGACTCCCCGATCGTGACGGTGAGCAGCGGCGGTTGCGGCAGCCCCTCTGCGTGCGAGGGCTCAGGTGTTGCCATGAAAAGCGCTCCTAGTGTGATTCGGCGCGGCGCATGATCGCCTCCGCCTGTCCCAACAGGGGTGAATCGATCATCTGCCCGCCGACCTGGAAGACCCCGCCGGTGTTGTCTTTGTCGGCGCCCAGAATCTGTTCCGCCCAACGGATCTCGTCGTCAGTGGGCCGGTAGGCCGCACGAACGATATCCACCTGCGACGGGTGGATACACGCGGTGGCCTCGTAGCCCAGGTTCACTGCGTCGAGCGCCTCTGCATGTAGACCGTCGGTGTCGGCGATGTCGATGTGTACCGAGTCGACGGCGAAGCGCCCGTGGGCGGCGCAGGCCAGCCGAACCATGCCGCGAACCTGCCTGACCACGTCTCGATAACGTCCTGTGTTGGCTTCGCCGGTGCTGAACCGGCTCGACCGCCCGCCCATGGCGGCGACGAGGTCTTCGGCGCCCCACATCAGCCCGATGCAGTTCGGCGCCGAGGCGATCTGCTCCACGGCCAGGGCACCGGCGGGGGTCTCGATCAAGGCGATCACCTGGTACCCGACCTGTGACAGATCCTCGGCGGTCTCACTCTTGGACAGCATGACAACGCGGTACGCCGTCTGCGCGAGGGCCTTGAGGTCGCGGTAGTGGTCACCGGTGCCGGCGGCATTGATCCGCACGATGGTGATGTTCGGGTCGATCGGGTTGTTGATCAGCGCTTCGCGAGCGGCCTCACGTGCCTCCGGGCGCACCGCATCCTCGAGGTCGATGATGACCGCGTCGGCGCGATCTGCAGCTTTGGCATACCGCTCGGGACGATCTGCGGGGCAGAACAGAATGGCCGGGCCGGGCGGACTCCAGTTGGTCACCGGTGCTCCTCCTATGTCTCGGTGCGCCACCTGCCTGGACCTCACGTGACGCGCTTGCGCACGAGCGTGGACCGCTGAGCTACAGCAACCACGTCGCCGTGCTGGTTTTTTCCGATGTGACGCAATGACACCACGCCCTCACCGGGTCTGGATTTGCTTTCCCGTTTTCCCGTGCATCCGGTCTCGGCATACAGCGTGTCACCGTGGAAGAGCGGTGCGGGGAACGCAATCTCCGAGAAACCGAGATTGGCCACCAGGGTTCCCTGCGTCAACTGACTCACCGACAATCCGACGATTGTCGAGAGTGTGAACATCGAGTTCACCAGGCGCTCCCCACCGAACCCCGGTTGTTCGGCGGCGTACGCCGCGTCGAGATGCAGTGCCTGGGTGTTCATGGTCAGGGTGGTGAACAGGACGTTGTCGGCCTCGGTGACCGTCCGCCCTGGCCGGTGCTCGTACACCGTGCCCACCTCGAACTCGTCAAACCACAAGCCGCGCTGGGTGACCCGACGTGGTTGCGGCGAGCCCTCGCTCTGGCGGTCCGACTCGCTCACGCCGGTCATGCGAAGCCCAGCTCGCGCGCGATCAGCATCAACTGCACCTCGGTGGTGCCCTCGCCGATCTCCAGGATCTTCGAATCCCGGTAATGGCGTGCCACCGGGTACTCGTTCATGAAGCCGTAGCCGCCGTGGATCTGCGTGGCCATGCGTGCGTTGTCCATGGCGGCCTCGCTGGAGACCAGCTTGGCGATCGCCGCCTCCTTCTTGAACGGTTTGCCGGCGAGCATCTTCGATGCCGCGTGGTAGTACGCGGTGCGTGCGGTGTGTGCGCGAGCCTCCATCCGGGCGATGGCAAACGACACCGATTGGTATTCGCCGATGGCCTTGCCGAATGAGCGACGTTCCTTGGCGTACTTCACACTCTCGTCCACACAACCCTGCGCCACACCGGTGGCCAACGCCGCGATCGCGATTCGTCCCTCGTCGAGGATGGACAGGAAGTTGGCGTAGCCGCGGCCGCGTTCACCGAGCAGATTCTCTGCGGGCACCCGCGCGTCACTG
This sequence comes from Williamsia sp. DF01-3, assembly GCF_023051145.1. Lineage (NCBI taxonomy): Bacteria > Bacillati > Actinomycetota > Actinomycetes > Mycobacteriales > Nocardiaceae > Williamsia > Williamsia sp. DF01-3. The sequence continues at coordinate 2,024,555 of NZ_JALKFS010000005.1, read as the reverse complement.
AAACTGAGCGGGTGGGTGTCCGACGCGTTCCACCCCACCTTGTTGTACGCGGGCTCGGCGGTGAAACCCTCTGTGCCACTGGGCACGATGATCGTCGAGATCTCCTTGCGGGCCGACCCGTCCGCCCCCGGTGACCGCGCTCCGGTGACGGCCGTGACGGTGACCAGCGAAGTGATGTCGGTGCCGGAGTTGGTGATGAATTGTTTGGCCCCGTTGATGATCCACTCGTCGCCGTCCTGTTTGGCCGTGGTGGCGGTGGCACCCGCATCCGAGCCCGCGCCTGGCTCGGTGAGCCCGAATCCTGCCAACGCGCGGCCGGCAACCAGGTCCGGCAGCCACTTCTGCTTCTGCTCTTCGGTACCGAACCGGTAGATCGGCATGGCGCCGAGGCCCACCCCGGCTTCGAGGGTGATGGCCACCGACTGGTCCACCTTGCCCAGTTCCTCGAGCGCCAGCGACAGCGCGAAGTAGTCCCCTCCCATCCCGCCGTATTCCTCACCGAACGGCAGACCGAACAGGCCCATCTCCCCCATCTGGCGCACCACCTCGTACGGGAAGGTGTGTTCGGCATCGTGTTTGGCCGATACCGGGGCAACCACCGACCGTGCGAAGTCGGCCACTGTCCTGCGCAGTTCGTCGTATTCGACCGTCAGGTCGTCGGTGATGGTCATGTGGGATTTCCTTCCGAGTGGTCGATGATCGTTGCCAGCCGCTGGCCGCTGGTGACCTTGTCTCCGACGGCGACCACAACCGACAGGTCACCGGCACGTGGAGCGGTCAACGTGTGTTCCATCTTCATCGCCTCGACCACCAGTACAGGCGTACCGGCCTCGACCGACTCGCCTCCTAGATGCAGCACGGCGACAACGGTTCCCGGCATGGGGCTGGTGATCTCCCCGAGTTCCTCGGCATCGGTGGACGACCGCAGGATCTTCGACTCGGCGATCTCCCAGGTACCGGCCGGGCCGCTGACCCAGTAATGCCCCGGGCTGTCGGTCCGGTGGCCTGCGGCCGGTCTCGGTGGCGCTTGCACGATCAGCCATCGCGACGTCATGCCGTCGAGGGTGAGTCGCTCGCCGGACACCGATGCTGTGGCTGTCCGGTCACCGATGGTGACGCGGGCGTCGGTTTCCGGTCCGGTCACCGCGACCGTCACCACATCGTCTCCGACCTGCAGGCGTGTCCTCGTAGGTGCTGGTCCACCGATGCGCCAGCCGACCTGCGAGGTCCACGGTGTCTCACCGCTGCGACCGGTTCGCACCCGGTGAAGTCCGACCAATGCCAGTGCCTCGAAAGGGGGCGAGAGTTCGCGGTAGTCGACGACGAGGCGGTCGAGCAGCTCGGTGTCGAGCTCTGCGGCCCGAACATCGGGCTGGTCGAGCACGTGGCGGCAGAACCCGATGTTGGTGCGAACGCCGAGCACGTGGGTGCGCGCCAACGCTGCATCCAGGCGCGCGATGGCATCGGCGCGATCATCGCCGTGGACGATGACCTTCGCGAGCATGGGGTCGTAGTCGCTGCCCACCACGTCTCCGGTGACGATGCCCGAGTCGACCCGGACACCAGGGCCGGCGGGTTCGTCCACGAGGAGCAGGGACCCACCGGTGGGAAGGAATCCGGCAGCGGGGTCTTCGGCGTACACCCGGGCTTCGATTGCGTGCCCGGTCATCGTCACATCGTCCTGGGCGAAATCCAGTTTGTCCCCCCGGGCCACCCGCAGCTGCCAGTCGACGAGGTCGACGCCGGTGACCATCTCGGTGACCGGGTGTTCCACCTGCAGACGGGTGTTCATCTCCATGAAGAAGAACTCGTCGGGTTTGTGTGCCGAGACGATGAACTCCACCGTCCCGGCGCCGGTGTAGCCGACCGACCGCGCCGCGTCGCAGGCCGCCGCGCCGATGCGGGCACGCGTGGCGGTGTCGAGCAGCGCCGAGGGCGCCTCCTCGATGACCTTCTGGTGTCGTCGCTGGAGGGAACATTCGCGCTCACCGAGATGCACCACGTTGCCGTGGGTATCGGCGAGTACCTGGACCTCGATATGACGCGGGGTGTCCACGAACCGTTCGAGAAACAGCGTGTCATCGCCGAATGCCGCCTTGGCCTCGCGCCGGGCGGTCCGCAGCGCGGCAGGAAGGTCGACCGGATCGGCAACGCGGTGCATCCCTTTGCCGCCACCGCCTGCGCTCGGTTTGATGAGCACCGGGAACCCGATGTCGGACGCTGCCGCGATCAGGTCGTCATCGGTGAGCCCGGGGCGGGAGATGCCGGGAACCACGGGGACGTCACGCGCCGACACAGCCTCCCGCGCGGCGATCTTGTCGCCCATGATCTCGATCGCCGCTGTCGGCGGGCCGAGGAAGACGATCGACGCCTCCGCCAGTGCACGTGCGAATGCCGCGTTCTCCGAGAGGAATCCGTATCCGGGGTGCACCGCATCGGCGCCGACACTTCGCGCGGCAGCGATCACCGCGTCGATCTTCAGGTAGCTCTCGGTCGCGGCGGCCGGGCCGAGTCGGACGGCCTCATCGGCCATGGCCACGTGCAGCGAATCAGAATCTGCGTCCGAGTACACCGCAACGCTGCGGACTCCCGCTTGCCGCAAGGTGCGGATCACCCGGCAGGCGATCTCCCCGCGGTTGGCGACCAATACCGTGTCTATCTGTTTCATCACCACATCACATCCGAAAGACGCCGTAGGACACCGGCGCGAGCGGTGCGTTGCGCGCAGCGGCAAGCGCCAGCCCGAGCACGGTGCGGGTGTCGGCGGGATCGATCACGCCGTCATCCCATAGCCGTGCGGTGGAGTAATAGGCGTCCGATTGTGTTTCGAACTGCTCGCGGATCGGCGCCTTGAACTGTTCCTCATCCTCCGCGGACCACTCCTGACCGCCGCGCTCGATCTGGTTGCGCCGCACTGTCGCCAAGGTGTCGGCAGCCTGCGGTCCACCCATCACCGAGATGCGTGCATTGGGCCACATCCACAGAAACCGTGGCGAGTAGGCACGCCCACACATCGAGTAGTTGCCGGCACCGAACGATCCACCGATCATCACGGTGAACTTGGGCACCCGAGCGCAAGCCACCGCGGTGACCATCTTGGCGCCGTTCTTGGCGATCCCGCCCTGCTCGTATTCCCGTCCCACCATGAACCCCGTGATGTTCTGCAGGAACACCAGAGGAATCTTGCGCTTGTCGCACAGTTCGATGAAATGCGCTCCCTTGAGAGCACTTTCACTGAACAACACTCCATTGTTGGCGATGATGCCGACAGGGTGGCCATGGATGTGGGCGAATGCGGTGACCAGCGACGTCCCGTATCCCGCCTTGAACTCGTCGTATTGACCCGCGTCGCAGATGATCTCGATCACCGCGCGAACGTCGTACGGGGTACGGGCATCGGTGGGGACCACGTCGTAGAGATCGGTCTGCGTCGCAACAGGGTCGCGAACCGGCTGCACGTCCCACTGCGGGGGGTCGGTGGGCCCGAGCGTGGCGACGATCCGCCGGACCCGTTCGAGCGCGTCCTCGTCGTTGTCCGCGAGGTGGTCGGTGACCCCGGACACGGTCGAGTGCATCAGTCCGCCACCGAGGTCCTCGGCGCTGACATCTTCTCCGGTTGCGGCCTTCACCAGTGGCGGCCCGGCGAGGAAGATGGTGCCCTGATCGCGCACGATCACCGTCTCGTCGCTCATGGCGGCACGTAGGCACCACCGGCTGTGGACGAGCCGAGCACAGCCGAGATCTGCGGGATACCTGCGGCACTCATGTTGGCCTGATTGAAGAAGATGCGACCGAAATGGTCGCGGTCGGGGAAGACCTCGTCCTGCTGCAGCAACATCGCACCGCCGGAGTCCACAAGGTAGATACACGGCAATCGGTTCGCCGCCGCCACCTCCTGGGCTCGCAGGTGCTTCTTCACGGTCACCGGGTAGTAGGTGCCGCCCGAGACCGTCGCGTCGTTGGCGATCACCACGCACTCCCGTCCGGCCACCCGCCCGATGCCGGCGATCACTCCCGCCGCGGGCGCCTTGCCGCCGTACATGTCCTCGGCTGCCAGCGGCGCGATCTCCAAGAACGGACTCCCGGCATCGAGGAGCGTGTCGACCCGGTCACGAGGCAGCAGTTTCCCGCGGTCCAGGTGCCTGGCCCGCGCCTTCTCGCCGCCGCCCTGGGCCACGCGATCCAGCCGGGCACGCAGAGCCGCCACGTTGGCTTCATGCGTTGCACGCCACCGGGGTGCGGTTGCGGTCGTGGACACCGGCGTCCACCGCCTTTCAGTTAGGAACGATTAACTGAAGTCACTGTAAGTGCTGGCAGACCCATTGTCACGCGATTGGCGACATCGCGGCCGAAGTTTGGCCGATCCCGCCCGCGCCCACACTCACCGCCTGCCCCCGATATCCGCACATGCCGAGATCCGTCGTGACCCGCATCACAGGTTGACGTACGATCGCGGTACCGAAGAACAAGCTCCGACCCACCACCCCCGGGTCGGCACAACACAATAGAGAGCCGGGTAAACAGCCATGACCCTCGTTACGCAGAACCACCACGACGGCGACCACGACCGCGATCCACTGGGCGGAGCAGCCGCTTCCGTCGAGTCCTTCTCACTGGACGACCGCTACACCCGCGAGTCCGGGACCGTCTACCTCACCGGCATCCAGGCACTGGTCCGGATGGTTCGTGACCGTGCCCGCCTCGACCGTAGGCAGAATCTGCGCACAGCGTCTTTCATCTCCGGCTACGAGGGTTCTCCGCTCGCCGGTTACGACCTCGAGATCGCCCGTCGCGCCAAGTACCTCGACCCCTTCGACGTGGTGCACCGCCCGGGACTCAACGAGGAGATCGCCGCGACATCGGTGATGGGTTCGCAGGTGGCAGCCCAGGTCGGGACACTGTCGAACCGCGGAGAGAACAGTGCGCTCGACGGCGTCGTCGGCTACTGGTACGGCAAGGCTCCAGGCCTCGACCGGGCCACCGATGCCCTCCGGCACGCCAACATCATCGGCACCCACCCCACCGGCGGCGCCGTCGCCCTGGTCGGCGATGACCCGGGTGCCAAGAGTTCCACCGTCCCCTGCGCTTCCGAGATGGCGCTGGCCGACCTGTACATGCCGATCCTCTATCCCGCCGACTCCCAGGACATCCTCGATCTCGGAGTCCACGCCGCGATCATGTCTCGGGTGTCCGGCCTGTGGACGTCGATGAAGATCTCCGCCCATGTCGCCGACGGGGCATCCACCGCTGATGTGCACCCCGACCGCATCCTCCCCATCTACGGCGATCTGGGCACCAGTCCACATGTCCCCAGCGGAAAGCTGTTGGGCGCCAACCTCATGGAGCTCGAACAGAACCAGCTGACGATCCGCCTGCCCCGCGCGATGGAATACGCACGCATCAACAGGCTCAACCGGATCGTCTCGCGCACCCCGGACGACAGGATCGGCATCGTCGCGGCGGGCAAGACCTACCTCGACGTCCGCGAAGGACTGCGGCTGATGGGTATCACCGACGCCGACCTGGGCCGCCTGGGCATCCGGATCCTGAAAATGGGCATGGTGTACCCGTTCGAGCGCGAGATCATGACCGAGTTCATCGCCGGGCTCGACGAGGTCATCGTGGTCGAAGAGAAACGGGACTTCCTCGAAACGATGATGCGCGACATCCTGTTCCGCCGCCCGGATGTACCGAACATCGTCGGCAAGTCCAACGAAGACGGATCCACCTTGTTCTCGCGGTTCGGCGAACTCGACATCGATTCGGTGACCCGCGGTCTCGCGAACCGACTCGCCCATCACCACCAGATCCCCGACGCCAAGAACTGGCTCGAGACCAGCGGTCGCAGTCGGGGCCGCATCGAACTACCGCTGGCAGTGCGCAGCCCGTACTTCTGCTCGGGATGTCCGCACAACAGCTCCACCAAGGTCGCCGACGGAACATTGGTGGGCGCCGGGATCGGTTGCCACGCCATGGTCTTGCTCATGGACCCCGACCAGGTCGGTGACATCGCCGGAGTCACACAGATGGGCGGCGAGGGTGCGCAGTGGCTGGGAATCTCTCCCTTTGTCGACGAGAAGCACTTCGTGCAGAACATCGGCGACGGCACCTTCATGCACTCGGGATCGCTGGCGTTGCGTTCGGCGGTCGCTGCCGGGTCGAACATCACCTATAAGCTGCTGTTCAACGGCACGGTCGCGATGACGGGTGGACAGAACCCGGTCGGCCAGATGGACCTGCCGCAGATCACCAAACTACTTCTGGCCGAGAGGGTTCGGCGTGTGGTGGTCACCTCGGACGATCCGATTCGCACCCGTTCCCTGCAGCTACCGCCCGGGGTCGAGGTGCGCAGTCGCGATGATCTGATGCAGATCCAGCAGGAGCTCGCGGCCATCGAGGGCGTCACCGTGCTCATCCACGATCAGCACTGCGCCGCCGAGAAGCGCCGCGGGCGCAAGCGCGGTGAGCAACCGACTCCCACCACACGCGTGATGATCAACGAGCGGATCTGCGAGGGGTGCGGCGACTGCGGCGAGAAGTCGAATTGCCTGTCGGTGCACCCGGTGTCGACGGAGTTCGGTCGCAAGACCCGGATCGATCAGAGTTCGTGCAATCTCGACTTCTCCTGCCTCAAAGGCGATTGCCCGTCGTTTGTCACGGTCACCCCCGGCGAGGCCGCTCGGGTTCGCCACACGGTGCCGAACATCGACGCCGACGTAGTGCCGACACCCACCGCCACCAAACGTATCGACGACGGATTCACCCTCCGGGTCACGGGTATCGGCGGCACCGGGGTTGTCACGGTGTCCCAGGTGATCGCCACCGCAGCCGTTCTCGACGGGCACGTGGCACGCACGGTCGACATGACCGGGCTGGCGCAAAAGGGCGGCGCAGTGGTGAGCGACGTCAAGGTCAGCTCGGGCGTGGTGGAACAGGCGGCGAAAGTCGCGTCGGGTGACTGCGACCTCTACCTGTCGTGCGACGGACTCGTCGGCGTTGACCCGGCGAACCTGAAGGTGGCCTCGCCGCTGAAGACCACCGCCATCGTCTCCACCACCAAGATCCCGACAGGCGCAATGGTCATCGACACCTCCGTGTCCTACCCCAGCGATGCCCAGATCGCGTCGTCCATCGACCGGTCGGTGCAACGGGGCATCTACCTCGACGCCGGTGAACTCACGCTCGAACTCTTCGGGGATGAGCAGTACGCCAACATGCTCCTGGTGGGTGCGGCATTCCAGTCGGGAGCCATGCCGATCACGGCCGAATCGATCGAGCGTGCCATCGAGCTCAACGGCGTTGCCGTCGAACGCAATCTGCAGGCGTTTCGCCGTGGCCGGCAGGTCGTCGCCGACCGCGAGGCGGTCAGATCTGCTGTTGCGGCCGCACACCCGGCGCCCGCACCATGGCAGCCCAGCCCCCGGGCCATCACCCTCACGCAGTCGCTGGACAGCGTGAGCGCCGAGGTGCTGAGCACGGTTCGCCGCCGGGTCGATGAATTGATCGACTACCAGAGCGTCGCCTACGCAACCGATTACGTCCGGTTCGTCGGTGACGTCGCACGCGCCGAAGGCCAGGCCGAGGTAGGCGGCCTCACCGACGCCGTGGCGCGCAACCTGTTCAAACTGATGGCCTACAAGGACGAGTACGAAGTTGCACGTCTGACACAGGACCACCAGTTCGCAGCCGAGGTCGCCGACCAGTTCGGTGAAGACGCAAAAGTTGCTGTGCGCCTGCATCCGCCGACTCTCCGGTCGCTGGGCATGCGCAACAAGATCGCCATCGGCGCCTGGGGTACGCCTGCGCTGAAGTCGCTGGCGAAGGCCAAGCGCCTACGTGGCACCAAGCTCGATCCGTTCGCGCGTGCCGAGGTCCGCGAGACCGAGCGGGCACTGATCGTCGAGTACCGCGAACTCATCACCCGGTTGCTGGAGGCCGTTGCGGACGGCCGGCTGACCGCAGACGACATGCCTTCGGCTGTTGCGGTGGCCGAGCTGCCCGACATGGTGCGCGGATACGAAGACATCAAGATGCGCAACGTGGCCCGGTACCGCGAAGCAGTGGCCGAACACACTGCGGCACTGAATATCTGAATCGCCGACACCCCACGCAGTACGCGAGGACGCTCCAGGAGCACGTGGGCGTCCTCGCGTTCTGTCACCTCTGGTCAGCGGTGTCGCACCGTCGGGGTCACGAACTCAGCAGAGCCGCGTGAGCCATCCGAGCGAGGATCACGTGTAGACGCCGGGCATCCAGATCCGGGAGACGCGGCGAGGAATTGATCAGTCCGAACACGGCCTGCACCCGCGTCCGCGCTTCCTGGCGGGGTATCGAGCCATCGAGTTGGATCAACGTGTCGGCCCACAGTTCGACGTACTGCCGCTGCAGCCGTCTGACCGTGCGACTGGCTTCGGCGGCGAGTGACGAGAAATCCCGATCCTGCACGCGGATCAGCTCGGGCTCGGTGGTCGCGAACCGTACGTGGAAGTCGATCAGACCGTCCAGTGCTTCGTCGGGTCCGTCGGTCGACGCGACCACCGATTGGCCGCCGTCGAAGAGCCGTTCCGAGATGCCGATGAGCATCTCGGCCAGGACTGCGTCCTTGCCCGTGAAGTGCCGATACATCGCCGGACCGCTGACACCCACCGCGGCGCCGATGTCTTCGAGACGGACCCCCGCAAATCCTCGCTCGGCCATCAGACGTGCCGCTGCGGCCAGCAACTCCCGCCGCCGCGCAGCCTTCGCCAGACCCCTGCGTGTGACCGGAGCGGGTCCGGACGGGGTTTCTGCCGACGACTCGTGGACGTCATCATCCGCGGGCTCTGCGGGCCCGTCAGGAGTTCCGGCTGCAGTGGTCATCGCCTGCTGAGGTTACCCGCCCGACCCATGGGTCGGGAACGGGTTCGCCCAGCCGTCACACCGCACGTCAACGATGCAACGCGCGCCTGGCCAGCCGGTTCCCGAGCCACTGACCCAGTTGCACCAACACGATCAGCATCGCGATGACCACCACGGTGAGCTTCCAGTTGAATTGCTGATAGCCGTACTGCTGGGCGAAGTCGCCCAACCCCCCGCCACCGACGTATCCCGCCATCGCGGACATGTCCACGATCGCGACGAAGATGAACGTGTACCCGAGCACAAGCGGCGCAAGACCTTCCGGGATCACCACCGTCAGCAACGTGCGGAGCCGGCCTGTACCCATCGCGCGCGCCGCCTCCACCACACCAGGGTCGACGGCCACGAGATTCTGCTCCACCACACGCCCGATCACGAACACAGCCATCACCGTCATCGGGAAAATCGCTGCCTCGGTACCGATCCTGGTGCCCATCACCTCTTTGGTGAGCGGCGCCATGGCCGTGATGAAGATGATGAACGGGATCGGCCGGACGATGTTGACCGCCACGTTGAGAAGGTTGTAGACAACCGTGTTGGCAAGCAGATTGGTCGGGCGGGTGGCGTAGAGCAGGGCACCGAGACCCAGCCCGATGACGCCGCCGATCACCAGCGTGAAACCCACGAGCTGGAAGGTCTGGATGACCGCGTCCCACAGGATCGGGCGCAGCTCCGGAGTGATGATGTCGCCGAGGAACACGGGCTACACCTCCTCTTTCACCGGATGTTCGGTGACGTCGGTCAGTTCGCGGAGGTCTGCAAGCGCCGCGTCGATCTCCCTGTCGCCACCCTGCAATGCGAATGTCAACGAACCGAACGGGCGCCGGGACAGTTCGATGATCCCGCCGTAGACCACGGTGGCCCGGACGCCGGGCCGCGCCAGGGCTCCGGTGACATCGACCGTGCCGGAATCGGTTTCCCGTACCGCAACGGTCACGAATCGACCGCTGTGGCGGGAGCGCAACCGGACGAGCGTCTCCCCCGATGGCGCATCACCGACCGCCGAACGCACCAGGCGTCGCGTGATCGGCGATGCGGGCCCGGAGAACACGTCGTACACCAGACCCTGCTCGGCGAGACGCCCCGAATCGAGGACGGCCACCCGGTCACAGATGTCACGCACCACGTCCATCTCGTGGGTGATGACCACGATGGTGGTGCCCAGCTCGCGATTGACGCGTTTGAGCAAACCGAGGATTTCCGCTGTCGTGTCCGGGTCGAGCGCACTGGTGGCCTCATCGGCCAGCAGGATCTTCGGTGACGTCGCCAGTGCACGTGCGATTCCCACCCGCTGCTTCTGCCCACCGGACAGCTGCTGCGGGTACTGACGGGCCTTGTCACCGATGCCCACGAAGTCGAGGAGCTCGGTGACGCGAGCGGCACGCGCAGATCGTGTCATGCCCGAAACCTTCAGTGGGAACTCGACATTGCCGGCAACGGTGCGCGATGAGAACAGGTTGAACTGCTGGAATATCATGCCGATGTCCCCGCGCACCCGGCGCAGCTGGCGTTCACGGGCCCGGCTGATGTCCTCGCCGTCGATCAGGATCTGCCCCTCGTCGGGGGTTTCCAGACCATTGATCAGCCGAACCAGGGTGCTCTTACCAGCACCTGAGTATCCGATCACCCCGGTGATGTCGCCGCGGGCGATGTCCAGGTCCACCCCGTCCACCGCGACAAGCTGTTTGCCTCCCTTGCCGCGAAACCGCTTGGTGGCGCCCCGGAACGAGATGGCGGGTTCCTCAGGCACCGCTCGACTTCACCTGCTCCTGGAGTTCGACGGTGAGCTGCTGCAGTTCGGACGCGGGGTTCGTCTTGAAGACCCCGCTTGCGCCCAGGTCCTTCTTCGCAGCCGCTTCGACCTCGGGATCGTGGTACAGCGCAACCAGCTTCAGGTAGTCGGCGTTGTTCTTGTCTTCGTCGCGTGCGACGAAAGCGTTGATGTACGGCTTGGCGATATCACTGTTCGGGTCGTCTTGAGCGATCACCTTGTCCGCGCCGAGATTTGCCGACGTCGCATAGTTGTTGTTGACGATCGCGGCATCCACCGAATCAAGACTCTGGGCGGTCTGGCCGGCATCGACTGCGGTCACCTTCACCTTTGACGCACCCTCGTTGATGTCGGCCAGGGTCGAGAACGCGGACCCGCCGTTCTTCAAGGAGATCAGACCGGCCTGCTGCAACACCAAGAGGCCGCGGGCCTGGTTGGTCGGGTCGTTCGGGATCACCACGCTGCCGCCCTGCGGGATCTCGTCCAGAGACGCGTGTTTGGTCGAGTACAGCGGCAGAGGATAGACGGCCGTCGCACCGATGGGCACGAGGTTCTGATTGTTCTTGGCGTTGTAGGTGGCGAGGTACAGCAGGTGCTGGAACTCGTTGAGCTGGAGCTCTCCCTCGGCCAGCGCGGGATTGGGCTGGTTGTAGTCGGTGAAATTCACCAGCTCGACGTCGATGCCCTCATCGGAAGCCTTCTGCTTGAACACATTCCAGTAGCTTTCACTGGCGTCGGCGACACCGATCTTCACCGTGTCCGAGTCGTCGCTGCCGCACGCGGCCATCCCCAGGGCCAGCAGGGGCAGAACCAGTAGCAGGGCAAGCCTTCTCAAACGCATGACAACCCGTTCCCTTTCGTCTCACGGCCGAGGCGGCCGAGCACATGAGCGACCGACCGGCGGTCGCGCGTAGTGACTGTAACGACGGGTGACAACACGAACAGGAAGCGCCGCGGCGACACGGGGCAGACGAAAGTCGTTGACCTGCTCTATTTCCGAGCGAGGAGTTAAAATCCGGCAGATTTTATGGGATCACGCCGATCGAGTGGCTCACCATGCGTAGATGACCCGACTACGCAGCACGATGTCCTGCACCGAACGGCGCCGTCTGTCCACGGCGACCCACAGCAGGCCGATCGGGAAGGTGGTGTAGAACATGGCACGTAACAGCGCGCGAACCGGACCGAGCCGACCACCCCTGCGGTTGACCACCTCGAGGCCCATCGCAACCGAACCCACTGTGCGGCCCGACACCGTCCAGCAGCCCGCGAGGTAGACAACCGCGACCACATACGTCGCCACTCCGGAGAACAGCACGTTGGGATTCGGTGTCTCAAAGTTCCCGCTGGTGAACAACAGTCCGAGCAGCAGCGTCCCCAGGTACAGCACTCCGAGGATCGCGGCGACTGTCGCGACATCGAGGACCGCGGCCACACCACGACTGACGATGCCGGCGATCCTGCTCTCGAACTCGTCCCTGCCCGTGTGATGGGGTTGGGCGACCTCACGCGACTTCTCGGTCATCCCCTGTCCGCCGGGACGTCGGTGGCGGCGCCGGACCGCTCGCCAGGCTTGTCGGGAACACGTCGGTGCACCTCGATGATCACCTCGGCCGGGGGCGGTGTTCCGTTGAGGGAGCCGGCGTCGGGATGCCGGCCGTTCCGGGCCGGCGGCTCGACCGGGCGGGCAGCGCGTTTGCCATCGTGACGTCCGAGCAGTCGGCCGACGACCCCTGCCACCACGTCGTCGGCGCGTGCCCCCTGTGTTCGGACGTCTTCGAGCACACCGGTTGTCAACGTGGTGGTCGAGTCACGAACGATCGCTTGGAGATCGACCCCGTCGATGATCTGATTCGCCAGTTCGATGAGATCGAGACGCCCGATGATCGCGTCGACGTCGATCTTTGCGGCGACCGCGTCGATGTTCACGCCGGCAACGGCACGGTCGAGGTCGACGGTTTCGATGATCCTGTCGATGTCCACGCGGTCGAGGATCGCGTCGATGTCGATCCGGGCAGCGATGCGGTCCACGTCGATCCCCACGGCGATCCGATCGAGGTCCACGTGGCCACGCACCAGTTCGGTGAGGTCCACCTCGACGACGAGAGCGTCGATCACCTCTCGGATGATCACCTTGAGCGCCGAACGCGCGACCACGATGACCGCAGCAAGAGCGCTTTCACCCAGCGCGACAACGTCTTCGGTGCGCCGTTGCAGCACACCGCCGACCACCGGGACACGCACCGCAAGCGAGTAGGCCGAGCCGACCGTTCTCAGCAATCCGTCCAGCAGTGGTCCACCGGTCATGCGCGCGCTTCTTTCACTCGCCGTGACTGAGAACACTACTCGCCGGGCGCGCTGCCGAACCCCCGAACTTGTGGGGTTTTCGTGTGCCCTGCCTGGATGGTCGTCGAACGCCCGCACCGAATGGGGGTGCGGACAGCACAAAGCGCCGGTCCCCTTCCGAGGACCGGCGCTTCGTGTTCTGTCGGTTTACAGGCTCTTGTAGAGCTCGCGTGCGAGTTCGGCGGTTTCGGACGGCGTCTTGCCGACCTTCACCCCGGCCGCCTCGAGTGCGTCCTGCTTGGCCTGAGCGGTTCCCGAGCTGCCGGAGACGATGGCGCCGGCATGGCCCATGGTCTTGCCTTCGGGAGCGGTGAAGCCCGCGACGTAGCCGACAACCGGCTTGGAGACGTTGGCCTTGATGTAATCGGCCGCCCGCTCCTCCGCGTCGCCGCCGATTTCACCGATCATCACGATGACCTTGGTGTCGGGGTCCTTCTCGAACGCCTCGATGGCGTCGATGTGCGTGGTGCCGATGACCGGGTCACCGCCGATGCCGATTGCGGTGGAGAAGCCGATGTCGCGCAGCTCGTACATCATCTGGTAGGTCAGCGTTCCGGACTTGGAGACCAGACCGATGGGTCCGGTGCCCGCGATGTTCGCCGGGGTGATGCCCACGAGCGACTCGCCGGGGGTGATGATGCCGGGGCAGTTCGGACCGATGATCCGGGTCTTGTTGCCCTTCTCCACGTTGTAGGCCCACGCGTATGCGCTGTCCTGCACCGGGATGCCCTCGGTGATGACCACGAGCAGAGGGATCTCCGCATCGATGGCCTCGATGATCGCGTCCTTGGCGAACTTCGGCGGCACGAAAGCGATCGACACGTCGGCGCCGGTCTTCTCGATGGCCTCGGACACGGTGCCGAACACGGGCAGCTCCACGCCACCGTCATGGCTGACGGTGGTGCCGGCCTTGCGGGCGTTGACGCCACCGACGACCTTGGTGCCTGCTTTGAGCATCAGAGCGGTGTGCTTGGTGCCCTCACCACCGGTGATGCCCTGAACGATGACCTTGGAATCTTTGTTCAGAAAAATCGACATTGATCTGCTGCTCCTACTTGCTCGCCAGTTCGGCGGCCTTGTCGGCGCCACTGTCCATGGTCTCGGCGAGCGTCACCAGGGGATGATTGGCGTCGGCGAGGATCTTGCGGCCTTCTTCGACCTTGTTGCCGTCGAGACGCACAACCAGAGGCTTATTGGCATCATCGCCGAGCTTCTTCAGCGCACCGACGATGCCGTTGGCGACCGCGTCACACGCGGTGATGCCACCGAATACGTTCACGAAAACACTCTTGACCTGCTCGTCGCCCAAGATGACGTCGAGTCCGGCGGCCATCACCTCGGCGGAGGCGCCGCCACCGATGTCGAGGAAGTTCGCCGGCTTGACGCCGTTGTGCTTCTCTCCGGCGTATGCGACCACGTCGAGCGTGGACATGACCAGTCCGGCACCGTTGCCGATGATGCCGACCTGTCCGTCGAGCTTGACGTAGTTGAGGTCGTTCTCTTTTGCCTTGAGTTCGAGCGGGTCGGTCGCGTCCTTGTCTTCGAACGCCTCGTGGCCGGGCTGGCGGAAATCAGCGTTGGCGTCGAGGGTGACCTTGCCGTCGAGAGCGAGGATCTGATCGTCAGGCGTACGGACCAGCGGGTTGACCTCCACCAGGAGAGCGTCTTCGTTGATGAAGACCTCCCACAGCTTCTGGATCGTCACGGCTGCTGCGTCGAGCACCTCGGCGGGCAGCTTGCCTGCCTCAGCGATGCTGCGCGCGAACGCGAGGTCGACACCCTTGACGGCGTCGACGGGGATCTTGGCGAGTGCGTCGGGGTTCTCCTCGGCGGTCACCTCGATCTCGACGCCACCTTCGACCGAGCACATCGCCAGGTAGGTGCGGTTGGTGCGGTCGAGCAGGAAGGAGATGTAGTACTCCTCGGCGATGTCGCTGGCCTCGGCGACCAGCAACTTCTTGACGACGTGGCCCTTGATGTCGAGGCCGAGAATCGATTCGGCATTCGCGACGGCCTCATCGACGTTTGCCGAGTACTTGACGCCGCCGGCCTTGCCGCGGCCACCGACCTTCACCTGTGCCTTGACCATCACGGGCTTGCCGATTTCTTCGGCAATCTGACGCGCGCCGTCGACCGTGTCGGTTACACGGCCGGCCGAGGTCGGCACCTCGTGCTTGGCGAAGAGCTCCTTCGCCTGGTATTCGAAGAGATCCATTCAGCTCACCATCTCGTAGGTTTGTCCGCTGTTGGTGTTGCGAACCACAGCGACCTTAGCGCCGCGTCGAACAGCCACGATCACTACTCCCTGCAGCTTGTGCCACAGATCACTCGGGGTGCTGCCTGTTCCCGCTCACCGGTCGCCGATCGCGCCGACCTGCGACGCAGCCGTGAACAGCACCTAAACGCATCTGTGATGCGCCTCACAACATCCCAGCAATTCTCGCGTCCGGTTGCGGTCGTCGCAATCATTTCGTTACCGTTCGTGAGGTCAGAAGGTCACGGATCCGTCACATCGAGTTTCCGTACCGCCTGCGCGGATCACATCCATCGGCGCGGGCCAGTTGTCAGAAAGGCTCAATCTGTTGGTAGTTCGCGATTCGATCACCGGCGATGTTGCGCATTCGCGCACCTCGGCCCGGACCATCGACGGCGAACGACCCGGTGATCCGCACGACAACTCCATCACGTCGATCATTCCCATCGATGACTTCGGTCTCGAGGAGTACGCCGACGGGCCGCTGACCCAGTGGCGCAATGCCAGCGTTGACGGCGGCCGTCGTCGCGCAGGTGCCCGCCGATTCGACCGCGATGCCTACGACGCCCCGCGCCCGGCCGAGATCACGCAAGACATCATCGTCGCCGAGGTCGAACTCGACGAGATCCTCCATGATCATCCTTTCGAGGTCCAAGGCGCCGAGTTCGATGATTTTGCACCCGCAGCCGATGAGACGTCGTGGTCGCCACAAAAACAGACTTCCCCGCGCCGCAGTGGCGGTAAACACCGCATCGCCGCGCCGCCGCAGGCCCTCAAGGGACGTGCAGCGCTGATGGCTGTCGCGGCCGGTGCTGCCGTCGCCGCCGCCACAGGTCAGTTCGCACAGCCTGCAGCCGAGCCCACCAAGTCGGCGGCTCCTACGCCCGTGGTGAACCCGATCAGCACAGACGAGAGTCTTGCCGCCGGAATCGCCGCTGCACCCGCACCGGCCAACATGGACACCTTCACCGAGCAGCTGGCTGTCGGCCAGGAACTCGCTGAAGCAGCGCATGCGCAAGACGAAGCCGCGCGCATCCCTTTGTTCGCTGCCCCCATCCCGGCCGGCGCGTACACCTTCACTTCCACGTACGCGAACCGCTGGGGTTCGTTCCACGGTGGCATCGACCTCGCTGCACCCCTGGGCACTCCCATCCACGCCGTCACCGACGGCGTCGTGATCGAGGCCGGGCCTGCTTCTGGGTACGGCAACTGGGTGCAGATCCAGGCGGAAGACGGCACGGTCACCATGTACGGGCACATGTCCGCAGGCGGCGTCCTCGTCAAGAAGGGCGACAAGATCATCGCCGGCCAGAAGATCGCCGAAGTCGGCAGCGAAGGCTTCTCCACCGGCCCCCACCTCCACTTCGAGGTGTGGAAGAACGGAACCATGAAGATCGACCCAGCTCCTTGGCTGGCGGCCCACGGCATCAGCCTGGCCTCCTACACCGGAAGCTGAGACCCTCTCCCTGTTACCGGGGAGCGCGAGCGTGCGCTCAAACCCGTCGATGCGGTGTCTGTAGACCGAGCGTGGGCCAGTATTGCGAGCGCTACCCCGGACCCGCTCGCGAAACTCGTCAACGCGGTATCCGTAGAGCGAGCGTGGGCCAGAAACCCGAGCGCTCCTACAGCTTTTCGACGGGCAGACCACCCAGGGACATGAGGGTGATCCGTCCGGCGCTTCCGAAGTCGAAGGTGACGCGCTCGGTGGGGCCGGCCCCTTCTTTGCCCACCACCTTGCCCATCCCGTACTTGGGGTGGGTCACCCGGTCGCCGACGGTCACATGAACCTGCTTGTTGCGACCACGGGTCGGCGAGCCGAACGACTCCTGGCGCCGTGAACCCGACCCGAATGAACGACCGCCGAATCCACGACCCTCGCCGAAACCGCGGCCGTTGTCGCCGTAATCCCGGCCACCGTCGCTGGTCATGCGCCCCATCCCACGCCGGGGCTCGGTGCGTCGCCAATCGATGAGATGCTGCGGGATCTCTTGCAGGAAGCGCGATTCGGGGTTCTGCATCGGCGATCCCCACGCCGAGCGGACCATCGCCCGGCTCAGGTACAGCCGTTTGCGGGCACGGGTGATGCCGACGTATGCAAGCCTGCGTTCTTCCGACAACTCGGCGGGGTCACCGAGAGCCCGCATGTGCGGGAACTGACCGTCTTCCCAACCGGTGACAAAAACGACGGGGAACTCCAGCCCCTTGGCCGTGTGCAACGTCATCAACGTCACCACGCCGTCCTCGTCGTCGGGCACCTGGTCGGCGTCGGCCACGAGGGCCACACGTTCGAGGAAGGCCGCCAACGACCCCGGCTCGGGCTCGCCGTCGTCGGGTGTCAGACCGTCGTCGTCGCCGTTGTCCAGTTGCGTCTCCGGCGGTTCGGCAGCCGCAGCTTCGGCACTGAACTCCCTTGCCACCGAGATCAATTCGTTGATGTTGTCGAGTCGGGCGCCGTCTTGCGGATCCGATGAGCCCTCGAGCTCGTCCCGATATCCGGTGCGTTCGACGATCGCCTCGACCAGTTCGCCGATGTCGCCGGCCTCGCTACCCGCATCGACAGCCGCCACGTCGGCGCCGTCGGACCCGGCCGCACCGAAACTGGCGAGGAAGTCGTTTCGCAGGCCCTCGATGAGTTCGACGAACCCGGAGATCTGTTTGGTGGCACGGGTGTTGAGCAACGGCACCTTGCCTTCGGCCCCATCGATCAGCGCCTGATAGAAACTGATGCCGGCGTTCTCCGAGTGGACGGCCACGCAGGCTTCCGCGCGGTCCCCGATGCCACGACGAGGAGTGTTCAGGATGCGACGCAGACTGACCTGGTCGTCCGGATTGGCGACCACCCGTAGGTACGCCACGACGTCCCGGACTTCTTTGCGCTCGTAGAACCGGACCCCACCGACCACCTTGTAGGGGATTCCGAGCCGGATGAACACTTCTTCCAGCGCACGCGAAGCGGTGTTGGTGCGATAGAAGGCCGCGACGTCCGAGTACCGGAACTCGCCCGTGTCGGTGAGGGCATCGATCTCTCGGGCGATGAACTGGGCCTCGTCGTGCTCGTTGTCGGCGACGTAGCCGACGATCAGTTCGCCATCACCGGAATCGGTCCACAACTTCTTCTCCCGCCGGCCCGCGTTGCGGGAGATCACCGCGTTGGCGGCCGACAGGATGGTCTGTGTGGATCGGTAATTCTGTTCCAGCAGAATGGTTTCGGTGTCGGGAAAGTCGCGCTCGAACTCTTCGATGTTGCGGATGGTGGCACCGCGGAAGGCATAGATCGACTGGTCCGCATCACCCACCACACACAGTTCCGAAGGGCTCACGTTTCCGACGCTTCCCGTTCCGACCATCTCCCGCACCAACACGTACTGCGCATGGTTGGTGTCCTGGTATTCGTCGACCAAGACGTGCCGGAATCGGCGTCGGTAGTACTCCGCGACCTCCGGATGAGCCTGCAGCACACCGACCGTCTCGCCGATCAGATCGTCGAAGTCGAAGGCGTTCGCGGCGCGCAGGCGCTGCTGGTACTGCCGGTAGATCTGGGCGATCGTCTGCGCGGCCGGCTCGCCGCTCTCCTCGGCGGCCGCGGCCGCACCGTCCGGATCCACCAGTTCGTTCTTGAAGTTGGATATCGCGATCCCGACCCCTCGGGGGCTGAACTTCTTGGGGTCGAGGTCCAGGTCGCGCACGATCATGCCGAGCAACCGGCGCGAGTCGTCCGCATCGTAGATCGAGAAGTTGGAGTTCATCCCGGTCAGCAGCGACGCCTGGGCGCGCAGGATTCGCACGCAGGTGGAGTGAAAAGTGCTGACCCACATCCGCAGAGCCCGGGGACCGACCAGATCGACCACTCGTTCGCGCATCTCGGCGGCGGCTTTGTTGGTGAAGGTGATCGCGAGTACCTGGCCGGGACTGACGTCGCGCTCGGCGAGCAGGTACGCGATCCGGCGCGTGAGCACCGCGGTCTTGCCCGACCCGGCGCCGGCGACGATCAGCAGCGGTGACCCCGCATGCAGCACCGCAGCCCTCTGTTGCGGGTTGAGCCCATCGAGCAGCTCAACAGCACGCCGCGAGGGCGTACGGGTGTTTTCCTGCAGGTTTCCAGTGGCCAGACCCGGCAGCGACGGATTGGGAGCAGCGCTTTTCATCGTCTTACAAAGTTACCCGCTCGCCCCGACAACTCACGCCACCGAACCACCTGTCGGCCCGCCTGGGTAGCATCGCCTCGACTGATGGTCAGTGGCCGCGGGCGTCTCGATGGGAGGCCACCCGCGGCGGGGGTTCGGGCGGGGGCTCATGCGTAGCAGAACTGTGGCCGGTGCGGCTTTGGCGGCGGCTGTCGTGGGGCTGGTGGTGGTCCTGGTGGCTATCTTTCTGCCCCGGACCACCGATGGCTCCGCGTCGGCACCTGCTCCGATACTCGTGCAGAAGAACCTCACCGAGGCTGCCGGCCAATTCGCAGCCCACCCTGGCGCGAAATACACCGGGTCGGTGTCCTCCGACCGCGACAAGATCAATCTCGACGAGGTCGTGGTGTCGTCCGCGGGCGACCTGTCCGGGCGGATCAAGGTCGGCGGCGAGGCCGCCGAGATCATCGGCGTGAACGGCCAGACCTTTGCCAAGGGTTCCGCCGGGTTCTGGAAAGGCCAACTCGAAGACACCCCGAAGATCAATTACGAAGCGGTCGCGACCGGTTGGGCACAGCTCGACCCGGCCGTGTTCCCCGATCTGGGCCGGCTGCTGGCACCGCCGAAGCTGGCCGGTGCCGTGGCGGGCGACGACAAGCTCTTCGACCTCACAGCGCGAGGTGCTGCGAACGGTCTGATCGGAACACCTGACGTCCGGTACCGGCCGGCGGGACTGCCTGCGGTGGTCGCCGAGAGCGACTCCGTCGTGCTGGCCGGGGACTCCCTCCGCATCACCACGCAGGATGACGGCGGCATCTCGTCGGTCAGCGGCCCGCTCCCGGCGGCGGCGGCAACGTGTTCGACGTCGACCTGCAGGTCCAGAAAGCCGGACCCAACGAGGTCGGCCGGGTGTACGACACCATCGGCGAGCAGACCGCCGCCCTGACTCACGTGCCGCCCCCTACATCCGTCCCGACTTCGCCGCCAGCGGCTTCCGGCTGTCCGTCTCGCCGTGCAGCCCGCCTGTCTGCGAGTACATCGTCACCTACGTGGCTTCCACCCCGGCGGCCACCGGTCCAGGGTCGGCCACAGTTGTCGGCAACATGACGCTCACCCTCAACGGCCGTCCCGTCGGCGGGACCTGCGCCCATACCGTCACCGTTCCGCTCAACGGCCGTGCCGAGTCGCGGTGCCCGTTCACCGTCCCGAATGAGGACGGCACGCTCAGAGGCGACGTCACCTATGTGTTCACCACCTTCCTGGATCAGGATCGTGGTGCGTTCGAGAACGCGCTCAGCGCCAACAAGAAGGCGGCGACCGTCGGCGCTGTGGGCACATGGAAACCAGCGGGATTCAAGGAGACTCGGCAGGCGCGTGACCACAGCAGACAGGTCACCGGCGTCCCGTCCACATTCGTCTACGAGGTGAACGAGTACGCGTTCGATGGCCGGTCGCCCGACGGCACCCTGTTGATGACATTCGGCCCGGGCTACGCCGACAACATCGGCCGCGACGGCCTGCTCGGCTCCGACTGGGAAGGCACCGAGGTGCTCCTCGAGAACGCGGATCAGCAGCTCGAGGCAGCGGGTTCGACGCCTGTCCGCTGGGTGTTCGCCGAACCGGAGGCCGCCGATGCCGTCGGGAAAACCCTCCAGTCACAAGGGGTTCGAGGTATCACGACCGTCGCGGTGCAGACGGGCTGACGGACTGACGGGCTGACGGCGTACGAACCCGATCAGGGCGCGCGCACGAGTTCGCCGACGCGGCCTTGGCCCACATGCAGTTGCAGGCCCGGCGTCACGGGACGCAACTGAACCTCAGAACCCGACCCCTCGACTTGAACGAACACGGTGTGCAGCCCTGCCTCCACGGGCACCTCGAGCGACGAGTCCTCGGCCAGACCGATCCGCACGGATCCGTCGGTGTTGGCGCAGTACGGAAGCGCCACCACCCAAGTCCAGTCGAGCAGCGGACCGTTCAGGGGGATCGATGACGGCCCGGTGACCTCGGGTCGATCACATGCCCCGGCGCCTTCGCCGAAGGTTCTCGCGGCAGTCACGTCGCCCGCCACCAGGTGGCCCTGGTCGTCGAGGACCTGCAGTGTGTCGGTCCACGGGCCGAAAGTGGGTCGCTGGTCGAGCGCAGCAAAAACCTTGCCCACCTGATTGTCGGGGTAGGTCACCGGCAGGATCACCAGCAGTGGGAGGGCATGGTCCAACATTCGTGTTCCGGCCGCTTGCGCAAGCGACGCTCGCGCGTTGGCCATGTACTCCTCGGTCGGGCTCGAGTTCCATTCGTCGGCGAACTCGGCAGTCGAGACCAACGAGCTACCGATGTAGGCGACACCGACCACGGCGGCGGCAATTGTCGCTGACCGAGCCGAAAGGGCAGCGCTGCGCCAAGGGTGACCAGGTGCACCGGCCGAGGAGCGTCGGCGTCGAGGAGCCGACACCAGTAGCGCCATCGCGACCGTGATCACCAAGGCAGTGTCCGGCAGATACCGCAGTGTCTGCGCCAACTCGAGGGAGGTGAACTCGCTTGTCCGGCTCCAGAACAGCGGGATCTGCAACACGACGGCGTAAGCGAACACCGCAACCAGGACCCGCGCCGCGCCGCGCCTGGTCCAGAGGACATAGGCGACCGCCGCGATCAGGACCACCCAGCCGACCGCGATCATCCAGTCGTGAGGTTGGGCCATCGGCGGGCTCGGCAACCAGCGGGTCCAGAACCACGGCCCTCCCACGCCGGCGGGCACCAGGCCACGGTTGATCGACCGCCACGTGAGCGACATCGCCTGGCCGATCGAATGCCCGTCGGCGATGGACGTGGAGGCGAAGTACAGGACCATCCATGCGGCGGCGACTGCTGCCATCGCGATCCACAATTCGCGAGCCGCCGACCATGCCGTACGAATGGGGCGCATGAGTCCGGGCCCCTCGGCCGACGAATTGACGTGAACCCACAGCACCGCGGCGACCGCGGCAACCGGCAGGATCAGCAGCGATTTCTCGAAGAACGCCAGCGCCACCATGAACACCACCAGCGATCGGATGATGACCCGGCGGCGATCGGCAACCTGCCCGCGACAGAGCTGCACCACGTCGGCCACCACCACCGCCATCGCGAACTGCAGTGGCAGCGTGTTGAGACCCGCCGCCCACCACGTGTAGGCCGGCACGGTCATCGGGGTGAACAGGAAGAACACCAGCGGCACCAGCAGAATCGGGCTGACACGACCTGCGATCACCACCACCATGCGCAGCACGGCCAGCGACACCAGGAGCTGACCGACCACCAGGGTGACCGCAGGTATCGCCCAGTTCAACGGGCTCAGTTCGGTGATCACCCCGGCCACGAGGAATGCCCCGGGCATGAGATGCCCGTCGTGATCCTGCATCAGGTAGGACCATGACCAGATCGACTCGGTCGATGCGCGTCCGATCAGGATCAGGTCGTCCCAGTAGAAGTATCCGCGCGCGACGAGCCATATCCGGATCACGGTCTGGACGGCGATCAGAGCGAGGGCAATCCACACGACCGTCCGCGCAGAAGGCTTGACGGTCAGCACCTGGTGGGCCGTCCGATACCTGAGGTCCCCGGTCGTCGATTCACCGGACCACTCTTACCAGCGCCCCGATACTGCGTGGCACACTTGGCTGCGTGACTGCTGACCAGCCGATCGATTTGTCCGGCTTCGATTTGGGCTCTGACGTGGGCGACCTTCCGGAGAGCATCGACGACCTGCGCGCCGAGATCGATCGTGTCGACGCCATCATCCTGGCCGCCATCAAGCGGCGTACCGCGGTGTCCAAGCGTATCGGCCAGGCCCGGATGGCCTCCGGCGGCACCCGACTGGTGCACAGCCGCGAGATGAAGGTGCTCGAACGCTTCAGCGAGCTGGGCCAAGAGGGTCACACGCTGGCGATGATGCTGCTCCGGCTGGGCCGGGGACCGCTCGGCCGATAGCCCTACCCTGCCCGTCACCCGGGTGGCGGAGTTTTACCCACGCCGATCAAAAGTGTGGCCCGGCCTTCGGGTTGCTTGCAGGATTGGCGACTTGATCCAAACGCGCACGCACATGGTGGGATGAATATGCCTGAGAACGTTCTGTTGATCCATTGGCATGACCTCGGTCGCCATCTCGCCTGCTACGGGGCCGAGGGTGTCGAGAGCCCGACGATGGACGCACTGGCCGAAGACGGTATCCGGTTCACCAACGCTCATTCCACCGCGCCGCTGTGCTCCCCTGCCCGGGGCTCCTTGTTCACCGGCCGGTACCCACATTCCAATGGCCTCGCCGGGTTGGCGCACCATGGTTTCGAGTATCACGACGACGTGCAGACCCTCCCACAGGTGCTGGGCGACAACGGTTGGCGCACAGCGCTGTTCGGGATGCAGCACGAATCGAGCGACCCCACCCGGCTCGGCTTCGACGAACTCGACGTCTCCGATTCCGAATGCGACTACGTGGTGGCGCAGTCTCAGGAATGGTTACGTGACCTCGCCGGCGACCCCGAACGTGCGTCGACTCCGTTCCTGCTGACGGCCGGTTTCTTCGAGACCCACCGGCCCTACCCGCCCGACGAGTACAAGCACGCCGACCCCAAGAGCATCGTGGTCCCCGATTTCCTGCCGGATGCGCGGCCGGTGCGCGAAGATCTTGCGGGCCTGCACGGCTCGATCACCAAGGCGGATGCGGCGGTGGGCCGGCTTCTCGACACGGTGGCCGAATTGGGGCTCGACCGCACCACCTGGATCGTGTTCATCACCGACCACGGACTGGCGTTCCCGCGGGCGAAATCCACCCTGTATTCCGAGGGCACCGGCGTTGCGCTGATCATCCGGCCGCCGTCGGCTCGGGGCATCGAGCCGTTCGTGTATGACGATCTCTTCAGCGGTGTCGATCTCACGCCGACCGTGCTCGAACTCGTCGGTGTCGACGTTCCCGAGGCCGTCGAGGGGTTCTCTCACGCCACCCCGATCGCTGCGGGTGAGGTCGCCTCGGTACGGACCGAGGTGTTCACCGAGAAGACCTACCACGACAATTTCGACCCGATACGGGCCGTTCGCACCGACCGGTTCTCCTACATCGAGAACTATGCGAGTCGCCCTGCGCTGAGCCTCCCGCTCGACATCCGCGACAGCCCGTCGGCACGGGCTCTCGACGGGTCGCAGGACCTGCCCCGCGCGCCGAGGGAACTGTACGACCTGACCACCGACCCTCTCGAGCTGAACAACCTGATCGACGATCCGGGATTGTCCGATGTCGTGGCCGACCTGTCCGGGCGGTTGGCCAGGTGGCGCACCGAAACCGGTGACAACCTCCCGTCGGAGACCGACGGGAACTCGATCGCACACGACTTCATGACCCGCTACCAGCGCCAGCTCGACAAGGTCGACGTCGACCACGCCGACCGCTCGCTGCCGTCGCGTCGCACCCGGGCCGAAGAGCGCGAGCTCCGCAACGTCCCACCCCGGCACACCCAACACAGTCACTGACGAGGTTCCCGGCACCTGCCGGGAACAATCGACCACGGCCCCGTCTCTTATCTCCGAATGCAGCAAACGAGCTGCAGCACCGGAAGATTCACTCCCCGAGAAAAGAGACCGCCATGGAAAGCCAGTACTTCGACACCGACTACAACGGCATCGTCGACACCATCGTCACCGACACGAACGGCGACGGTTACGTCGACGTCCAGGAGTGGGACACCAACGCCGACGGCTGGGCCGATGAGGCCGAGTACGACTACAACTACGACGGCTATGTCGACGAGTACGCCTCCGACACCGACTACGACGGTTTCTACGACGTGGTGATCGCGGCCTGACCGCCATCACGCCGGCCGGGTCACTTCAGCAGTGAGGTGACCCGGCCTCGTCGTTTGCACAGCTCAGACGTCCCCATGATCGTCAGGTTGCTCATCGTCGGCTCACAGCCGCTTACCAGGTTCGGCGCGCAAAATTGTCTTCACCAGCGCCACACCGACCAGAGCAGGTACGACGATGATTGCCTCCGCAACCCTCTTCGGTCTCGACACCGATATAGCGGTGTCGGTCACCGACCCCAACTGTCTCGACCGCGCCATGCGGCACACTCGGTCGCTCGCTCGGCGACTCGACGAGACGATCAACCGCGGGTTCGGAAACGCTGAGATCATCGCGCTCGACCTGGCCGACGGAGAACCGGTGATGGTCTCGTCGCTGCTCGATCAGGTCATCATCGAAGCGCTGTTCTACGACGACCTCACCGACGGCGCCACGCAAGCGGTTCTGGGACCGGCGACGGTTTCACCCGTCCCGCCATGGCATCGGGTAAACATCGGCGGCGCGGCGACAACAATTCCTGCCGGCCTGAGGCTCGACCTGATGGCGACCGGCCGGGCTTTCCTGGCCGATCATGCCGCCGAGGTACTCGCCCGGGAGCTGGGCTGCGGTGTCCTCATCCGGGTCGGCGCTGTCGCGGCCACGGCAGGCGAGGCACCATCGGGCGGACAGGGCACCGACGAACCCTGGACCGTCGACATCGACGGCGTGCGCATCCCGCTCTGTGCCGGACAAGCAACGGCCAGAGTCGGTCACAGAAGTGGCGCCGCCGGACAGATGACGATCGTCGCCGGCAGCGCGGCAATGGCCCACGCCGCAGGGCTCTACGTTCTACGGGAGCCCACCGACCCCTCGCCATGGCTTCGTGACCATGCCGCAGCGATCCGCAGCGATGACGACGGAACCGCAGCTGCGCGACCGATCGGCGGACATCCGGTGGCCGCGGCCTGATCGATGCCGGCCTACGCCCGTGAGCCGGCTATCCGGCGACGGTGCGGAATCCGGCGTTGCCCATCGACGATTCCGGGGTGTTGTGCGACCGCGCCGAGTTCCGGTAGCGATTGCAGTACGAGTCGTGACAGAGATAGGACCCCCCGCGCAGCACACGCGCGCGCCCCCGCTGGGGACCGACGGGGTCGACCACATCGCCACTGCGGTAGTACCGGGGATCGAATCGGTCCTCGCACCACTCCCAGACATTGCCGGCCGTCTGCCACAACCCGAAACCGTTGGGCTCGAATGCTGTCACCGGCGCCGTACCGACGAATCCGTCATCCCCGGTGTTGTTCGAGGGGAACTCGCCCTGCCAGATGTTGCATTGCCAGGTCCCATCGGCCGCCAGCAACTCATCTCCCCACGGGTAGCGGGCGCCCGCGATCCCGCCTCGCGCTGCGTACTCCCACTGGGCCTCGGTGGGTAGCCTGCGCCCGGACCACTCGCAATATGCCTGTGCATCATGCCAACTGATGTGCACGACGGGATGGTCGTCGAGGCCTTCCAGATCGGACGTAGGGCCGAACGGGTGCGCCCAGTCCGCACCGGCGACCGCGAGCCACCACGGCGCGGTCGGAGACCGGCCCACCACATCGCTGCCCTCGGCCACCAGTGAATGGAAGACGGCCGAGGATCCCTGTCGCTCGGCCACCGTGGTGTAGTCGGTGGTTGTCACGAACTCCGCGAAGTCGTTGTTGCTCACCGTGACGGCGTCGATGTCGAATGCACTGACCGCGACGTCGTGCAGCGGCGACTCCCCGTCAGCGGCAAACCCGTCGCCCGTCGAATCACCCATGGTGAATGTCCCGGCCGGAATGCTCGCCTGGGAAACCCGGTGCGTGCCCCGACCCTCGACGGAGGTCGCCGCCAACTCCGGCGTTCCTTCAGACCGTGGGGTGCAGCACGACATGGGCCCATCGTATTCGGCGACCGAACCACCGGAGAGTTCGCCGACGTATCGCGAACAGTTCGACCGCTCGCCGCGAGCCGAGCGCTCGATCTGGATAGGCTGACGGTCGAGGTCATCCTCAGTGCAGATGTGCAGTTCGTAACCGACGAAGGGGTCTGTCGACAAATGAGTAGCGTCCCGAGCGAGTCCGCCCGCGAGTTCGACCTGACCGGGTCACATGCCTGGCAGCAGCTGTCGGCCCACCAGTCGCACGTGTACGCGATGCACCTGCGGGAGGTCTTCGCGGTGGACCCCAAGCGCGGTGCCGAGCTGACCATCGACGTCGGCGACCTCCACATCGACTACTCCAAGCATCGCGTCCTGCGCGAGACCCTCGATCTGCTGCTCGACCTCGCCCGTGAGGTCGGATTGGAAGAGAAGCGCGACGCCATGTTCTGGGGCGAGCACATCAACACCTCCGAAGACCGTGCTGTTCTGCACACAGCACTGCGGTTGCCGCGCGACGCCACGCTCAAGGTGGACGGCCAGGACGTGGTGCACGACGTCCACGAGGTGCTCGACGCCATGGGTGAGTTCACCGACAAGCTGCGTTCCGGTGAGTGGAAGGGACACACCGGTAAACCGATCGAGACCGTGGTGAACATCGGCATCGGTGGCTCCGATCTCGGGCCGGTGATGGTGTACCAGGCGTTGCGTCACTACGTCGACACCGCGATCCGCTGTCGGTTCGTGTCGAACGTCGATCCCGCCGACCTGGTTGCCACGCTTGCCGATCTCGATCCGGAGACCACCCTCTTCGTGATCGCCTCCAAGACCTTCACCACGCTGGAAACGCTGACCAACGCGGCGGCGGCGCGTACCTGGCTGCTCGAGAAGCTGGGTGCCGGACCCGAGGCCGTCGCCAAACACTTTGTTGCCGTGAGCACCAACGCCGAGAAGGTGTCCGAGTTCGGCATCGACACGGCGAACATGTTCGGCTTCTGGGATTGGGTCGGTGGGCGCTACTCGGTGGACTCCGCGATCGGGCTGTCGGTGATGGCGGCGATTGGCAAGGAGTCCTTCGCCGATTTCCTCGCGGGTTTCAATGTGGTCGATCGGCATTTCCGCACTGCGCCGCTGCACCAGAACGCGCCGGTCATCCTGGGCCTGATCGGCCTCTGGTATTCGAACTTCTGGGACGCCGGAGCCCGTGTGGTGCTGCCCTATTCGAACGATCTCTCCCGATTCGCCGCGTATCTGCAGCAGCTCACCATGGAGTCGAACGGCAAATCGGTCGACACCCACGGACACCACGTCACCACGGACACCGGCGAGATCTTCTGGGGTGAGCCAGGAACCAACGGGCAGCACGCGTTCTACCAACTGCTCCATCAGGGCACCAGGATGGTGCCGGCAGACTTCATCGGTTTCGCCGAGCCCACCGACGATCTGCCGACAGCTGATGGCACCGGCAGCATGCACGACCTGTTGATGAGCAACTTCTTCGCCCAGACAAAGGTTCTCGCGTTCGGCAAGACCGCCGACGAGGTCGCCGCCGAAGGCGTCGACCCGCATGTGGTGGCGCACAAGGTCATGCCGGGCAATCGGCCTTCCACCTCCATCCTGGCCCCGAAGCTGACTCCGTCGGTGGTCGGTCAGTTGATCGCCCTGTACGAGCATCAGGTGTTCGTCGAAGGTGCGATCTGGGGTATCAACAGCTTCGATCAGTGGGGCGTCGAACTCGGCAAGACGCAGGCGAAAGAACTGCTCAAGATCATCACCGATGACGAATCCCCTGCACCGCAGGATGATTCGTCCACCGACTCGCTGGCCCGCTGGTACCGGACCCACCGGGGCCGCACCGCGTGAGAGCACAGGGGCGCCACATCGGCGCACCCCGGCGCATCGATCGGCTCGGGGTGGCCGATGACATCTTCTGGCGAACCCACCACGGGATGGGCATCCCCACCTCGATGCAGGGACTGTGGCGCTTCGACACCGTCCTGACCCCCGCGGATCTCGAGCCGATGTACCAGGCACTGGCCGCCGGCCCGCTGACTCGACGCGTGGTGCGCGGGCGGGTGTGGCCGGCGCGGAGCAGCTTTGTCCACGGTGCAGATCTTGCCCCGATCCACTCGGAGACCGAACCCCTGGCTCCCGGTGGGATCACGGAGTGGGCCGACTCTCGGGGCGACACCACCCTGAACATCGACACCGGCCCGGTGTGGGAACTGTCGGTGGCCAGACTTTCCGAGGGCGGCAGCGTGGTGTCGCTGCTCTGTTCACACGTGGTCGCCGATGCCCTGTCTCTGGTGCGCGCCGTGCAGATCGCCTCGGGTGCAGCGCCTCCCGACGATCAGGCCAACGATCTGCCCACCGTGTTCGACGACATGCGCGATGCGGCAAGACAGCTGCGGACGGTCCTCGGGGGTGTCGCCCGGAGCCTGTGGAAAGCGACGATCGACTCGCGCCGGCGAGCCGAATTGCTCGCGGCGGCAACTCGATCAGAGCCGATGCCCGCGAAAGCCGAAGGTGCTCCCACCTGGCGTGAACCGACAGCCATCTTCTCGATCGATCTCCGCTCCTGGCGCGAGGTGGCAGATGCCCACGGCGGTACCGCCAACACGTTGTTCACGGCGCTGATAGCCGAACTGGTGTTGCAGGTCCGGGGTTCGGGCCCTGTCGAGTTGATCATTCCGATCTCACTGGGTGGTGCTGCCGGGAATTCACTGACGGCGGCGACGGTGTCGGTGTCCACGATCGACGAGTGCAGAGACCTGGCCCGTCTGCGCACCCGAGCGCGCCTTGCGTTTCGAGCCGCAGGGACGGGCGTGGGCATCGGTCCGCCGGCAGGAATGCCCGAAGAACTGGTGCAGGTGATCGGTCATCGGGCCGCCCACAGGCTGATTCCCGACCCAGGGTCACGAGATGGTCTGGCGTCCAACCTCGGTGCGCTCGACGGCATGTTGACGATGCTTGCCGGTCATCGCGGCCGTGCCATCGCCGCACGGTCGGTTCACGGCGGACTCACCGGGCGGCAATGCGGGCGCACCCGGACATCGGTTGCCGGATGGGCCGCCACCACGGGCGACTGCCTCACGTTCTGTGTCGCTACGCCCGATCCGGCAGTCGCGCGCAGCGAGGATCTGCGCCTTCTGATCGACCAGACCCTTGCCCGATGGGATCTGACAGCGACCTACTGGTAGTCGAGGTCAGAGCGGCGTCCAGTCCGGGTTCCGGCCGATGAAACCCAGCAGTCTCGTCTGCGCATCGGCGTCGCCGGGCACCGGCACGCGGGCGCCGTATTGCCCCGACGACCGAATCATCTCTTCTGCCGGCTCCATTCCGGCCAGCAGTGCGGCACAGAAGGCCGGGTCCAACCGGTCATCCTGGCCGGTGGCACGGGCGATGTCCCAGGTGTGCATGAACACGTCGGCGGTGTAGAACTGGTCGATCGCGCGACCGAGCGGTACGTCCCCGATGTGCGGATTGCTCAGGACCGAGTCCTCGGTCGCCGGGTCGTCGAGCACCGCCTGCACGGCGTCACACTGGGTGAGCCACGCCCCGACCGGGTCGTCGTCGACGCTCGGCCCGGACGGCAGCCGTACACCGCTGCCACCGGCGAGGAACGGTGGGAACCACTCCGTCAGATGGCGGACCGCATCTCGGGCAGTCCAGTCGGCGACCGGTGACGGCACGTCCCAGGACTGTGTGCCCCGGACGCGATCGCTGAAGATCCGGCAGACCTCACGGTGCCGTTCGGCTGGTTGATCAGACAGCGTCACTGGTCAGCATCTCCTCGAGTTTGGCGTATCCCTCGTTGACCCCGACCTCCATACCGCTCCGAAGCCAGGCGTCCCGGCCCTCGAAACTGTCCACCAGCGATTGTGTGCGCAGCCGGGTACGTCCGTCCCCGAGGTCGTCGAACCACAAGGTTTCCAGGGCCACCCCATCGGGGTCACCTTCATACGTGAATGTCTGCACGATGCGGTCCGGCCGGATGTCGTGGAAGCAGCCGCGAAAAGCGTATTCCTCTCCGTCGCGGGTGGATACGAACCGCCAGCTGCCGCCAGAGCGCGCGTCCCATTTGTCGATGCGGGTGTCCAGGGCACTGGGTCCGATCCACTGCGCGAACAGCTCGGGATCGGTGTGCGCCCGCAACAGCTGTTCGGGGGTGCCCGCGAACTCGCGGGTGATACGAATGATCGGCACGTTCGGATCCGCCTCGATCTCCGCTTCGGTGGTGGTGCTCATGCCGTGTTTCCCTTCTGCTCGTCGTTGCTTGATTCGGTGTCGTTCACATGCGCAAGGACCGCGTCCAGACGGCGGTATCGCTCCTCGGCGCGCCGCCGGTACCGCTCGATCCAGTGGTCCATCAGGTCGAAGACCTCCGCTTCCAGTCGAACGGGCCGGGGCTGGGGCCCTGGCGGCCGTGTCACCACTCCGGCGTTTTCCAGGACCTTGAGGTGCTTGTAGACCGCCTGAAGCGAAATCGGGTAAGGGTCGGCGAGCTCATTCACCGTCGAATCACCGGCCGAGAGCCTGGTCACCATGTCGCGCCTTGTCGGATCCGCAAGCGCGGCGAAGATCCGCGATAGCTCATCCACCACGCGCCCCCTTCCTCAGCTTTCAACCCTTCGGTTTAAACCACGATAGATCGCTGTTGCCCCGCGAGTCAACCATCAGGTTGAAAGAATCGAACCCGGCGCTGCGGGTTGACCCACGACCACAAGTACGTACCGTCGGACCAATGAGTTTTTCCGCCTCCGAGGTCCACTCGGCGTTCGAATGGACTGATACCAACCGACTTTGGCTGATCGAGAACCCCATCCGGATTGTGATCTATGTCCTGGCCGGCCTGGCCGTCAGGTATGTGGCACACCGAGTGATCGACCGCGCCACCCGGCGGCCACGGGCCACCGGTGACGGTGATGCACACCAGAAGCCCGCGATCGTGCGCCACCTGCGCGAACGAACCCCCAAGGCGCTGCGTGATCCCCAGGTGATCGAGCGGCGACAACAACGGGCCGAGACAATCGGCTCGGTACTCAAATCCACAGCCTCGATCCTCATCCTGGTGTGGGTGGTGCTCACCTGCTTGAGCGTGGTGCAGGTGAACATCGCACCGTTTCTCGCCTCCGCCGGACTTGTCGGTCTGGCCATCGGTTTCGGTGCCCAGAACCTGGTCCGGGATTTCGTCTCGGGCGTCTTCATGCTGCTCGAAGATCAGTACGGAGTCGGCGACATCGTCGACCTCGGTGAAGCCATCGGCGAGGTGGAAACCGTGGGGTTGCGTGTCACCACCGTCCGGGACATCGATGGAACCCTCTGGTACGTCCGCAACGGCGAGATCGTCCGGGTCGGCAACATGAGCCAGGACTACGCCGTGGCCCGGGTCGAGGTGCCCATTGCCCACAACGTCGATCTCGAACGCGCCGAACAGGTCACACTCGACGCCGCGCACGAGGCAGTGGCCGACGAATCCACCGCCCGGGACGTACTCGGCGCACCCGAAATGCTCGGTGTGCAAGAGATCTCGGCGGACATGGTTACCTTGCGAGTGCTCATCAAGACCCGACCGAACGCGCAGTGGTCACTGCAGCGTCGCGTCCGCAAGCAGATCTTGGAAGCGTACGAGGCGAACGACATTCGTCTGCCGTACCCCAATGGCCGGGAGCTGGGCCCGTCGGCACTCGTCAGCGCCGGCGGGGCTCCGGGCTCCTAGCCGTCACTCCCAGCGGGCCTGATCGAACAGCTCGTCAGGAATGGGGTCGCCTGGTTGCACGTCGAGGGCTTCCAGACGACCCATGATGACGGCGGCCAGCGCCACGTGGGTGACCACGTCACGGGGTTCGGTCACCCGTTCGTCGGCAGACCCGCCGATGAACTCGAGTTCCACTGTCGGCGCGCAGGTTCCCATCGGTATCTCGCGGTGTCCCGTCTCGGCGAGCCACGCCGAGAAAGCTTCGCCGTCAACGGCTTCGGTGATGTCGCCGCGGTCGATGGACGCCATCAGCTCGGGAAGCGTTGCGAGTTCGCCGCTGTCGCCGGTCGACGGGTCGAAGCCGAAGACCTGATCGGGGGCCACGTCCGGTTCCTCGTCGAGGGTGAAGTAGAGGATGCCCCGCCAATCGCCCGCGTAGCAGGTGATGTCGTCGCGACCGAAGACATCGCAGAGCAGATCACTCATGCGAACTTGGCGTTCGCTGCCGTAGAGCTGGAATGCGCCGCGCCCGTAGACCTCGCCCTTTCGTTTACCCATACCGCTCACCCTACGTCGCCCGTCACCGGCGTCCAGCACTTACGATCACCGCATGAGTGTGCGTTCCACTGTGGTCATTGCAGCCCTCAGCGCAGTCGCCATCGCCCTGGCCGGTTGTTCGAGCAGTGGTGACGCGAAAGATCCGGCGCCCGCGAGTCCGAGCGTCACCGTGCCGGTCTCCGCCGACGTCACCCTGCCTGCCGGACCTCCGAAGCGGACCGAACCCGGCGACTCGCTGCAGTGGTCGCAGACAGCGGTTCTACCGGCCGATGCGTTTCGCCCCGAGCAGCAGTTGGCCGGGTTCACGGTCACCGGCATCGAGCCCGGAGCCGACGGTGATCTGCCGGAGTCGTTCACTCAGGGCGGCACACCCTTCTACGTGCGCCTCACCATCACCCAAGCCGTCGACCGTCAGCGCAACACGATGTCGACGGCGGGGTTCGCGGGCAGCGCGGACGGGGTCACGCCGGCACTCACCCTCACACCGCCGGACGGGTTCGCCAAATGCCAGGCGGCCGAACGGCCACAGACGTTGACCAAGGGTCAGTCGTTCGCCACGTGCCTTGTGGCGCTAGCCGATCCGGGCACACAGCTGAGCAGGGTGATCTACTGGGCCGACACCGGAGAGGAACCATTCGACTACAAGTCCGCACCCGTGGTGTGGTCGGACGGATCCCCCGTGGCCCCCTCCGGTTCGGCCGTTCCGACCAGCTGATCGACCGTCGCGACCGAGCTCCGTGCCATCCGCCCACGCGTGTGGGGTGTTCGCCTGAAGATCCGCTGAAAGCTCCCGTTGGCCTGCGATGAACGGCCCACCTACCATCGAGGCAGCCCTCAGCAAGGAGTTCGGTACAGGTGTCAGCCGACAGGATACGCGGTGTCCGTGCGATGTTCCGCCGCGATCAGGGAGTGCGTATGCGCTCCACCGTCGTCGCGACCATCATCGTTGCGCTTGCGCTGATGACCGGTGGCGCCCTGATGCTGTACATGTTGCACCGCCACCAGGACCGCACGATGTACGAGTCGACGGGTTCACGGTCGTACGAGATAGCCCGCCAGATCGACGAAGGTGGCATCGGCAACATCGCACCCCGGTTGCTCGCCCCCACCACGGGCGTGGACATCATCCAGGTGGTGAACGCGAACGGCGTCGTGGTGTTCAGCTCGCCCGACTCCGACGAAGATCCCATCTACCCCGTCTCCCCTGGATGGTGGAAGACCGAGCGTTTCGACGTCGAGGTTCCCGGCCGATCCGGGACGTACTGCGGACAGGTGACCGGCGCCCGGTGGCAAGGTGTCGACTACAACGTGATCACCGCGGTCTCGAAGCAGCCCTACCTGTCCGGGTTGCGCGGCACCGCAGTGATTCTCGCGATCGAGTTCCCACTGATCATCCTGATCGCGGGTGCGGCGGTGTACTACTTCGTCGGCCGCGCGCTTCGGCCGGTCACCCGCATCACCGAGCAGGTCGAGGCCATCACGAGTTCGGATCTGAGCCGGCGGGTTCCGGTGCCCACCACCGACGATCAGGTGACCCGGCTGGCTTCCACCATGAACACGATGCTCGAACGGCTCGAGCAGAGCCGGGACAGTCAGCTGCAGTTCGTGGGCGACGCCTCCCACGAATTGCGCTCGCCGCTCACCACATTGGTGGGCATCCTCGACCTCGCCGATGACACCGACTCCGCCGTGGACGTCGACACCGTTCGCACGATCCTGCTTCCCGAAGCCTTGCGAATGAAGACCATGGTCGCAGATCTACTGCTCCTGGCACGTGCGGATGAGCGCGGTATCCCGTTGATCGTCGACGAGGTCGACCTCGACGACATCGTCGGCGCCGAGGCTCAACGGCTGCGCTCACTCGGGTTGGCAACAGTGGTCGCGGAGGTGACGCCCATCCGGGTGATCGGCGATTCGGAGAAATTGACCCGCGCGGTCCGCAACGTGACCGACAACGCTTCTCACCACGCGAACACCACGATCACGCTGTCGATGAGCGAGGACGTCGAGGCGGGCACCGCCACGATCGAGGTGGCCGACGACGGCCCCGGTGTACCGGCGGACGCTCGCGCCAAGATCTTCGATCGCTTCTACCGCCACGGCGATGATCGCGGCCGGCACTCCGGCGGATCGGGGCTGGGTCTGCCCATCGCGGCCGAGATCGCGCGGGCGCACGGCGGATTCATCGCCGTGTCGGACACGCCGGGCGGCGGGGCCACCTTCAGCATCACGATCCGGACCGAGACCACCATTGCGGCCGAAACCGGCAAGGCCGCCGCCGGCAGCCCCGAGCCGTCACTGGTCGTCGGACAGGCAGTATCCGGATCCGCGCACAGTGCGGATTGATTCCAGTCCGAAAGGGACGTCGATGCGCTTGCGGAGGTAACGCACGTACACCTCGACGATGTTCACGTCCCCGCCGTAGTTGTCGTCCCAGATCGCTTGCATGATCTGCGTTTTCGTGACAACACGACCCTTGTTGCGCATCAGGAACTCGAGCACCGAGTATTCGCGCGGTGTGAGTTTGATCGGCTCGCCGTCACGGGTCACCCCGTGGTCGGAGGGATCGAGCCGCAGGGTTCCGGCGGAGAGAACGGCCGGTCGCTCCTTGCCTCCGCGGCGCAGCAGAGCACGCAGACGCGCCTTGAGAACCACCACGGAAAATGGCTTCACCAGGTAGTCGTCGGCGCCGTAATCCAACGCCTCTGCCTGGTCGTATTCACCATCCTTGGCGGACAGCATGAGCACCGGCGTCCAGATCTCCCGCGCACGCAGTGCTTTGATCACCTGGTAGCCGTTCATCTCCGGCAGCATGATGTCGAGCACCATGACGTCGAACTCGTTCTCGGTCGCCTGCCACAGGCCGTCGGCCCCGTCGCGGGCGATCACCACACTCCACCCGTCACTGACCAGCATCCGGCGAACTGTCTCTGCCGCGCGGACGTCGTCCTCCACCACCAGAACGCGCACCTAGCCGACCTCCGACCCCGATTGTGTTCCACAGGCCACTGCCTGCGGCGAGCATAAACGTGTCAGAGCAACCTGCGGGTGATCCCGGCCGGGAGATGACGCAGCGCCAGATCGATCCCGGTCCACGGCCACCGCGGCACCACGGCACGAGCGCGTTCCGACTCGATCGCGGCGACCAAAGCCTGCACGCCGCTGTCTCTGTCGGCCATCAGCTTGGTCTTCACCCCCGCATTGATGTCCGTGGAGATGTACCGGGCAAGATCACACTGACCTTGATCGGCGAACCCGCGAGCTCGGCCTGTAATCCCTCACCCAGAGCCGACAGACCCGCCTTCGATGCCGAGTACGCGGCTTGCGCCTTGGGCAGACCTCGGACCGCACTCATCGAACTGATCAGGACGAGGTGGCCCGCATCCTGCGCCCGGAAGATCTCCATCGCGGCCTCGATCTGTGCCAGCGCGCCGATCAGGTTGGTCTGTACGGTCTCGATGTTGGCGTGGGCCTTGCCGGTGCCCAGTGGGGCGCCTTTACCCAGGCCTGCGTTGACGATGACACGGTCGAGCCCGCCGAGGTCGTCGCGCAACCGCCGGAACGCGATGGGCACCGATGCGGTGTCTGTCACGTCCAGTTGGGCCACCGCAACACGGCCGCCCCGCCCGGAGAGCTCGGTCTGCAGGTCTTCGAGGCGGTCGATACGGCGGGCGCACAACGCCAGGTCACGACCCTGCGCGGCATAGGCTTTGGCCATTCCCTCGCCCAATCCCGAACTGGCGCCCGTGATCAGGATCTTGTTGCGTGTCATGGCCGTGAACTTACCTGGCCCCGCCCTACGCCGGTGACGACGGACGGGTTGACCCGAACCGGCGCACCACCGGGAAGCTGCGCTCTGAACTCGCCATCACCCCAGCGAAAAGCCAGACCGGGTTGCGGGAAGTCGGTGCTGACCATGTGCGCGCCCGAGTCCAGTGCGGCAGCCACCCGATTGTGCTGGTTCGCCTTCGCAGTCGAGACCGGGTCGTCGGAGCGGGTGCGCACCAGGTATCCGCGGCGCACGAGGTCGGTGATGTGAGCACCGTTCGCGCCTCGTGGATCATTCACCATGATGAACGCCGAATCCGGCTCGGCAGGAGGCGGAGTGGTGAATGCCACCCGCCCCTCCAGGTTGGGTCGGCCCGCTCGATAGTTGTCCCGGACGTAGGTGTTGTCGCCGTAGTCGAGGAAGAACATCACGTGCCCCCGGACATCGTCGAGACGTGGCCAGCCGCTTGTGAGCACGGCATGTTCCAGCGTCTCGGCGTCACCGCGCACCCGGTCCGGAGTGATGATCCGATGGTCGGCGAACACAGCCCGGATCTCCCGGTCGAGGTCGTCGAGAACCGTTGTCGTCCAGCGGGGTACCCGGGCGCCACCGGTCAGCCGTGCCCACGGCCACGACCCTTTCAGTTCGAGTTGAACAACGATGGGGACATGACCGGGGTTCGACGTGGACCATGCACTGATGGTCTGCAGGGCGCCGGTCAGCGTCGGGCAACTGGTGCGGTAGTCGGCGTCGGGACCGTGCATCACCTTGAAACCAGGCTCATCCCACAGACTCTCGGGGCGTGGACCACGGCGACGCCACCGCCTGGCCAGCGGATGGCGGTACAAGCCGCCCTGTGGGTCGGGATACAGATCCAGCTCGAGGCCCCGTACCGCCTGCTCGCCGAGCTGACGGTCCAACGGCAGGTGTTCATATCGGTAGGAGTCGAGGTTCGATCCCATCAACCAGGTGAACCGTTCGTCCGGCGGCATCAGCTGATGACTGGAGTTGTGCGTCGCCATGAACTGGATCTCGTTGAGCCGCAGGCCGGATGGCAGTGGGTCCGTCCCGTTCTCACGGCGGTGGACACGGGCCGATCTGTCGGATGTGGTCACTTGAGCAGTCGTGACATCCGGCGATCGGCCAGCACCTTGCCGCCGGTTTGGCACGTGGGGCAGTACTGAAAGGAGCGGTCGGTGAAGGACACCTCTCGCACAGTGTCACCACACACCGGACACGGCAGACCTGTTCGCGCATGCACTCGCAACCCGGACCGCTTCTCGCCTTTGAGCCGCGCGACCTCTTGCCCCTCGAGACGGCCGATGGCACCTTCGAGCACTTCGTGGATCACGGCGTAGAGCTCGTCGATCTGGGTAGCCGACAACCCCTTTGCGGTCGCGAACGGCGACAGCTTGGCCGTGTGGAGGATCTCGTCGCTGTAGGCGTTGCCGATACCGCTGATGGTGCGCTGGTCGGTGATCACCGTCTTGATGCGCGCACTCGTCTTGCCGAGCAGGGCGGCGAGTTCGTCACGGCTGAGAGCGAGCGCATCCGGACCGAGTGTCTTGATCCGTTCGACCTCGTCCAGGTCGCGCACCAACCAGACTGCTAGACGTTTCTGTGTGCCCGCCTCGGTGACGTCGAAGCCCTCACCGGGCAGACCGCAGTGCACCCGGAGTGCGATCGGCCCTTTTCCCCCGGGGCGCGGCGGGGCGGGTGAGAGGTTGTCCGACCATCGCAGCCATCCGGCGCGGGACAGGTGGATGATCAGGTGCAACCTGGGGTCCACATCGCCGGGGTCGGTCGCAGCGGTGGTGATGACCAGGTATTTTCCTACTCGTCCCACCGACTCCACGATGCGGCCGGTGAGCGCCGTGTACGGCGGGTCGGCCGTTTTGAGCACTGCCAGCGACGCCACGTCGACTCGTCGGATGGGCAATCCGGCGGCACGGCCATCAACGTAATCGGCGATGGCCTGCACCTCAGGTAACTCAGGCATGTAGACAGTGTGCTCTAGTAACCAGATGCGCTCTACTGGTTCGGCGTCGGACGCCGAGTTGGCCCGACTACTGGCCGAAGGCGCCGGGAAGATTCTCGTCGACATCCGCCACGAACACCTGCTGCAGGGGCGACTGCTCGGCGACGTCGGCGATGCGATGGCGCAGACCTGGATCGCCGCGGTGCTGGCCGAACACCGCCCCGCCGACGCAGTCCTGTCCGAGGAGGCGCGCGACTCCGCCGGCCGTCTGCGCGCCGACCGGGTCTGGATCATCGACCCGCTCGACGGCACCCGCGAGTTCGCTTCCGGGCGCAACGACTGGGCGGTGCACATTGCTCTGACGATGGGTGGTCAGCCCACCGATTGCGCGGTGTCGCTGCCTGCGATCGGTCAGGTGTTCGCCACCGACACCGTGCCCGTGGTCGAGGGTGAACTCACCGGCCGGATGGTGGCCTCACGCGGTTGGTCGTCGTACGAGGCCGATCACGTCTCCCGGCGCCTCGGTTTGCAGATGATGCCGATCGGGTCTGCAGGCGCCAAGGCGATGGCCGTGGTGCGCGGTGATGCGGACGCCTACGTTCACGCCGGTGGTCAATACGAGTGGGACAACTGCGCGCCGGTCGGGGTCGCCCGTGCTGCGGGTCTGCACTGCAGCCGCGTCGACGGTTCGGAACTCGAATACAACCGGCCCAGCCCGTTCATGCCCGACTTCATCATCTGCCGCACCGAACTACGCGACCCCATCCTCGCTGCCCTCGACGAGATCCTCTGACCCAGCTCCCCGGAATTGGTGGGTTCGGGCGAGCAAACCCGCAGGTCGACCTCGCCGGAACCCACCATCATCGGGGTTTGCGGAGCAGATAGATGTCCATGATCCAGCCGTGCCGCTCGCGTGCGGCCGTGCGGACGTCGCGGATCTCCTCCCCCACCTCGCCGACGGTCCCGTCGATCAGGATCTCGTGCTCGGTTCCGAGGTAGGCACCCCACCAGATGTGGTCGAGCGCATCTGCGGTGTCGAGGAAAGCGCAGTCGGCATCGAGCATCACCACCTGATTGGCGGCCACCTCCCCCGGGGTGTCGGCCAGCTTGCGCCCGGTGGTGATGTGGATGGGTTCACCGATCCGGTTCAGCAGGATCCGATGGGCCGCGGTCAGTGCCGAGACACTGGAGATCCCTGGTATGACGCGATGGTCGAGGCCGATGTGGCCACGACCGATGATGGTGTCGACGATCCTCAGGGTGCTGTCGTACAGGGCGGGGTCACCCCACACCAGGATCGCCCCCACCCCTCCTTCTGGCAGTTCGTCGATCAGAGCCTGCTCGATGAGGTCGGCCCTGGCGTCGTGCCATCTGCGGACCTCGGCGGCGTAGTCGGCGGGATTGCGATCGCGCGGCGGGTCGGGCACCTCGACAAACCGGTACCCGCCCTCGAGATATCGCTCGCAGATCTCCTGACGCAGTCCCACCAGCGACTGTTTCACCTCGACTCCCCGCTCTGGAGCCTTGTCCAGGACGAAGAACACCTCCACCGACTTCATCGCGTCGATGGCCTCGATGGTGACCTGCCGCGGATCGCCGGGGCCGATACCGATGACCAGAAGCGTCCGTCCGGTCACGGCCGCGCCTTGGGCAGGTTGTGGAATCTGCTCGTGATGTCGAGGATGGCCCGGCGCGGCAGCACACGACGAAGCGCGAATACGATCGGCGCCCGATTACCCTTGGCGTACAGAGGTTTTGGATCCGGACTGAGCGCCGCCTCGATCACGACCTCGGCCATCTCGACAACGTCGAGACCGGCATCCTCATTGCGGCGGGTGGCCGCAGCGACGATGTCGTACTCGCGTCGGTAGGCGGAGTCGTCGGCGATGAAGTAGCCCCGGCGGTCGCCGATGCCGGTGGCGATGGTGCCGGGCTCCACGGTGCAGATGGCGACGCCGAAGGGCGCGAGTTCGCGACGGGTCGCGTCGGCGAAACCTTTGATGGCGCATTTGGTGGCCACGTAGGTCGACCGGAAGGGCAGCGGAAAACTCGCCAGCATCGAACCCACCATCACCACGGTGCCGCGACCACGCTGACGCATCCCGGGCAGAACCGCCTTGGTCAAGGCGATCGGACCGAAGACGTTGGTGGCGAACAGCTTCTCGATCACCTCCATCGGGGTGTCCTCGAGCGGCCCCATCTGGCTCTCGCCTGCGTTGTTGATCAAGATGTCCACCGCACCGGCCTGCTCGGCGCATCGGGCAATGCTGTCCGGATCGTTCTGGTCGAGCTCGAGATAGCGGACGCCGGGGATGGGATCGGTCACAGACTCGGGGTGACGGCTGGTACCCAGCACGGTCAGTCCACGAGACACCAATTGACGAGCTACTTCGGCACCGATGCCGCTGGAAGCACCGGTGATCAGCACAGTTCGGGTCATGCGAACACAGTAGGCGGTTCCCGACAGCTCACCGAAAGCCTCCACCAACGATGAGTTTTCGGGCTCACCACGGTCAGTTCTCGCAGGGTGGTCATTTAATTCAGTGGCGAACCTGGGAATTACCTGAGCATCCTTTGTTGTTGCACCGGGTCGAGTGTTGGAAGTAGGTGTGGGTTGTGATTGTCGGAATCACGTTGGCGTTGCTGGCCGCGGTCGGTTACGGACTGTCGTCGGTGATGCAGGCGCTTGGTGCGCGCCAGGCGGCACGTGAAAACGCCGATGACCACCGGATGTCCACCGCAGCGGGCTCGCCCACGTTGCAGTCGACCGTCGCCACCGCGCTCACCGGTGTGTTCATCGTCGGTGCGTTGTTCGACGTCTTGGGTTTCATCGCCGGTGCCGGAGCCGCTCGCGCTCTGCCACTGTTCCTGTCGCAGACCATCGTCGCCGGGAACCTCGTGGTAACCGCCCTCTTGGGCACCCGGTTGCTGGGAATCAAACTCCATGGCCGCGACTGGGCAGCCATGGGCACCGTGATGGGTTCGCTGCTGCTGCTCGGGGCCGCGTCAGAACCGCACACGTCGTACGAGACGTCGAGGTCGCTGCATTGGGCACTGTTGCTGGCCACCCTGCTGGTTGTCGGCTTGTCGCTGTTCGGTGTGCGGCGCATGGGACGCGGCGGATCGGTGGCGGCCGGGGCCGCAGCAGGTTTGCTGTTCGGTGCGGTCGCGATCGGCGTCAGGGTGCTCGACGGCGTCTCACCGTTCTCGATGTCCACCATGCTCGCCGACCCGGCGGCCTGGGTTATCGCCATTGCCGGAGCCGCAGGTTTCTACTTGCACACGGTGGCGCTGCAGCTCGGGGCGGTCAACGGGTCGACCGCGGCACTGGTTGTCGGTGAAACCGCGGCACCGGCCATCGTCGGCGTCATGTGGCTCGGTGACTCGACGGTGCCGGGGCTCGAATGGCTTGCGCTGGCGGGCTTCACGTTCGCCACACTCGGCGCGGTTGCCGTTGCGATCTTCGGAACGGCAGAAGCCGAACGTTCCGCTGAGGAGAATCTTCGGGACGATCGTGCGGACTTCTCGTCCGGCGAGTTCACCGTACCGGCTGACTGCAGCTCGTTGGAGCATCCACCAGTGAGCAGAACTGGGCCGGCCGGGTGGGTCGATAATCTGACCGAACGCCTGCACTGGAGATGATGTCGCGGTAGGCGGCCACCGCTTCGGTCGGCTGCCGGGCCAGTGACGGGTCGGACTTAACATCGACGCGGTAGAGACCGAATCGTGAAGCGTAACTGCCCCATTCGTAGTTGTCAGTGATGGACCAGTAGTTGTAGCCGACCACGTTCATACCGTCGGACTTGGCGCGGGAGATCCAGTACGCGGCGTCGCGGAGCTGGTCTTCACGCTTGTATCCGTCAGGCCTCGGTTCGCCGTCCTTGGTGGGCATACCGTTCTCCACGATGTAAAGCGGCGTGCCAGGGAACTTTCGCGCGTAATACCGCAGCGCGTAGTAGAGCCCATCCGCCGACGTGGATGCCTTCCAGTACTCCTCGGTGGCGGCGTTGTAGGTATTCACATCCGTTGCGGCCACGGAGTAGTAGTAGTCGATGCCCACGAAGTCCTGCTTGTCGGCGATTCGGTCGAGGAAGAGTGCATCGAGGGCCGGCTGCACGGTCGGCAGATAGGCCGAGTTCGACGACACCCAAGCGCCTGGCTGGCGAGCGTGGATGTAGTCGTAGATGGTGCGGTGCACGTGTACGAGTTGGTTCAGCATCAGCGGAACGTTGTCAGGCGCAAGACCACCGAAGTTCACCTCACGAAGAAAGGTGTAGACCATCGGTTCGTTGATGGTGATCCAGATCGGATCGTATGCGGCGTAGCGGTCGACCACCGCACGGGCGTTCGCGAGCCAGTCCGCAGCCATCGTCGGGTTGTTCCAGCCACCACGATCAGCAG
This sequence comes from Williamsia sp. DF01-3, assembly GCF_023051145.1. Classification (NCBI taxonomy): domain Bacteria; kingdom Bacillati; phylum Actinomycetota; class Actinomycetes; order Mycobacteriales; family Nocardiaceae; genus Williamsia; species Williamsia sp. DF01-3. The sequence continues at coordinate 1,981,044 of NZ_JALKFS010000005.1, read as the reverse complement.
CCCAGCCCGGATACACCCAATGGTCGAGGGTGATCATCGGGCGCATCCCTGCACGCAGGATGTGATGGATCACGTCGTCGTAGTAGGCGAGTTCCTGTTGGTCCCACACCCCCGGTGAAGGCTGGATCCTCGCCCACTCGATGCTGATCCGGTACACCTCGACACCCATCGACCTCGCGTTCTCGATGTCCTCGGCGTATCTGTGGCGGAAGTCGACAGAGGTGCCGACGCGATCGTGGACCCGTGTGCTGTTCGAGTAACGCAGCCAGTTGCTGTCCGGGGAGCTGCCCTCGGACTGGAATCCTGCCGAACCGACACCCCACAGGAAGTCGTCACCGAGCACCGGACCCTGCGCCGAAGCGGGCGCGGCAGGGACGGCAACGGCGACGAGAATCGGGAGAACAACCGCGAGAATCCGCCTGATCATGGTCATCTCCGAGTCAGATCGTGAATGCGAGGTTGCCGAGCACCGCACCTGCGAGGTCGGGATCGCCGGTCACCTCGACGGCCGACGGATCAGCACTTGTCCGTCCACCGATCAGACGGGCGAGATCTGCGATGTCGAGGCGCAGCACCAGGGTCGGCTCCTCGGCGAACTCGGGCACCACCGCCGCTCGGCCGTCGACAGCGATGTTCACCGTTCGGGGAGTGAGACCGGTGATGTCGAAGCGCACCCGACTGCCTGTCGGTGCCCCCGCCTTCTTTCCGACGAGGTAGGGCAGCGATTGGGTGATCTCGTCTGCGGCGAACCGCGCACTGACTGCATCATCCGGCGCAGGCAGCCCGAGGGTGTCGCGCACGTCCAGTTCATGCATCCAGCAGTCGAAGATCCGGATGCGCATGAATCTGCCATAGGTGTCCGGCCCTGCCGGTGTGAATGAGTCGGCGTCGAAGTCGTCTTGGGTTGTCGCGTCGAGGGCGGCGCTGCGGCGCTTGATGGCGTCAGCGAAGTCAGCCATCGTGGTGGCCCTCCCCTGTGCGCGGTAGTGCACCAACCACCGCTCGTTCATTGCCGCGATGTCGTTGCGGACGTGCGGATAGGCGCTGACATCGGCGTCGACCACAGGTTCCGGATCGCCGAGAAGCATCAACTCCGTGGTGAACACGTGGGTCACGATGTCCCCCACCGACCACCCCGGCAGCGTCGAGGGGTGCTCCCACTGCTCGTCGGTCAACGAGTCGGCCAATCGGTGCACGGACGCCCACACCGCGGTGAGCGCTTCGATCGCGGGTTCCCTGGGCACAATGGTTCGGCTCATGGTTGGTGACATTACGGATGCCACCGGTCCCAGTCGCCAGGATTCGTCCGATGGGCGGGGCCGAACTGTGCACGAACCCGCGCGCGCCTAGAATTCGTGAAATGACCAGTGACAAGAATTTGCATACGCAGATCACCGACCTGATCGCGCAGGAAAAAGAACTGCGTGACCAGGTCTCCAACGGAGAGATCAGCCCCGACGACGAGCGTTCGCAGCTCAGCGACATCGAGGTTCAGCTCGACCAGTGCTGGGATCTGCTCCGCCAGCGCGACGCCCTCCGCCGGGCGGGCAAAGACCCTGACGACGCCGAAGTCCGTCCGCCGAATGTGGTCGAGGGTTATCTCAACTGAGTTGGTAAGTTTGTCGGGTCCGCCCTCGTAGCTCAGTGGATAGAGCACCGCTCTCCTAAAGCGGGTGTCGCAGGTTCGATTCCTGCCGGGGGCACTTCCCGTGCGCGACGTTCCAGGTGTCAGACCCGCAGGGCCAGCGACACCACCAGCCGCGACGCCTGGTCGCCGAGGTCGAGTCCGGTCAGCTCCTGGGCTCGCCGAACCCGGTATCGCAGCGTGTTCGGATGCACGTGCATGGTGGCGGCAGCTGTGCGCACATCGCCGAACGCATCCAGGTAGGCGCGGACGCTGGCCACCAGGTCGGAGCCGTGGGTGCGGTCGTAGTCCCTCAATCGGCCCACTCGCGGGTCGACGAGATCCGGGTTGTCGGCGAGCAGTCCGACGATCTCGCCGAGCAAGACGCCGGTGCGCGACTCCGCAACGGTGGTCACCACGTCGATCAACGCGCCTTCCCGCGATGCCGCGTCCAAAACCCGGTCGATCTCGGTCCGCAGGCCCGGCACCGCCGCCAGACCAGCGGGCGAATCGGCAATGACTCCCCGGATCTGCATGGCGAACCGGCGGTCAGCCGCTGCCACCGTGCTCTGTACCCAGCGCACCGTCGATGCTCCGCCGTCCGTGTCCGGCAAGATGACGTACACCCTCTCACCGACCGCGGCGGTCACCGATTCGGGACGAAAAGCGCTGGCGTGCAGCGTGACTGCCGGCAAATAGGCAGCAACGGAATCCGTCGGCAACTGTGCGGGAAACCGACGTGCCAAACCGACGACGGTAGCGGGACCTGAGCGCGGAATGCTCAGGGCGTCGGCGAGATAAGGGATGTCGACGGTGTCACCGCGCAAGCCCAGCAGTCGCTGCACCTGTTCGGCATGCACGGACGGGACCGCCGCGGAGCGGGAGATGATGCGAGCGGCGATGGCTGCGGCGCCGGTGATCACATCGCCGGAATCGGGCGACAGTTCGGCCTTTCCCTGCTGCAGCCACAAAGTTCCGAGATACTCACTGCCTCTGGGGGTTCTGATGCCCACGGCAATTCTCGGCCGCAGCCCGAGGTCGTCGCGGGCCGCCACCGACACCACGTTCGGCCCCGCTCTGAGAGCAGTGAACACGCCCCACTGCCGAAGCCAGTCGAGCATCTCCGGTGGGCCCTCCCGTCCGAGGATCGACAACCGGCGGAGGGCGTCGGCTTGTTCATCAGATGAGCTGTACGCCAACACATGTGAGCCCGCATCCTCGATGCTGACAAGTCCGCCGGTCCGATCTGCGACCGCCTGCGCCAGAGCGAACAAATCGCCCGCCGTGCCGCTCGCCATCGATTCCGGGGACTCGGCACGAGCGTGGTCGAGGACCCGCCCGATCAAGTTGTAGATCCGTTCCCACCGCGCATGCGAATCCACCGCGACCACAGCAATCCCAGCGGACACCGCGCGCCGGGTGACGTCCGCGTCCGGCGCCTTCAGCAGGATGGCCGTCGGAGTGTGGCTGCCGAGACTCGCCAACCACGCCATCACCTGCGCCGGCACGACACCGACGAGCAGGGCCAACTCGGCTGCTCTGGCTCCGCGTCCCACTCCGAGGTGCAAATCATCCGCGTCGAGCAGGGAAGCTGCGGTCACCGGGCGGTCGAGGCCCTCGGGCGCCTCCACCAGCGTGACGAGCGTTCCGTCGAGTGCCAGAAGCAACCGCCCGAGTGTCACAGCCCTGCGACCATCGGTATCTGCCATCGGTACCCCTTGTTCAATCGGCCCAAGAACTCGCTTCATCTTAGTCCGATCAGCCATATCGCCGCACCGCTGATAGCGCTGTAGTTGAGGACATGGACGCCATCACCACACCCCCACCTGCCCACAACGAGCCGGTACGCACCTACGCCCCCGGGTCTCCAGAACGCTCCCGGATCGTCGCCACCCTGGCCGAGATGAGCGCGGCCGACCCGATCGAACTCCCCCACGTCATCGGCGGCACACATGCCAGTGGTTCGGGCGCCGCGATCGCGGTGGTTCAGCCACACGCGCACCACGAGGTGCTGGGCACACTGACAAACGCGACCGCGCACGATGCGCGCAGAGCGGTCGACGCTGCGCTCGCTGCAGCGCCGGACTGGGCGGCAACATCCTTTGACGAACGGGCATCCATTCTGCTCCGGGCCGCGGACCTGCTGTCGGGACCTTGGCGCGAGCAGATAGCCGCCGCAACGATGCTGGGCCAGTCGAAGAGCGTGCAGCAGGCCGAGATCGATGCGCCGTGCGAACTCGTCGACTTCTGGCGGTTCAATGTCGGGTTCGCTCGCGAGATCCTGGCCGAGCAACCCGTCTCCAGCCCTGGGGTGTGGAACCGGCTCGATCATCGCCCGCTCGAGGGGTTCGTCTATGCCATCACCCCGTTCAACTTCACCGCGATCGCCGCGAATCTGCCGACCGCACCGATGCTCATGGGCAACACGGTGGTCTGGAAGCCGTCACCGACGCAGACCTACGCCGCGTATATGACCATGCAGCTACTCGAGGCCGCAGGCCTTCCCCGGGCGTCATCAACATGGTCACCGGCGACGGCATCGCCGTGTCAGACGTCGCGTTGGCCGACGAGAACCTCGCAGGCATCCACTTCACAGGCTCGACCGCCACATTCCAGAACCTGTGGCGGGAAGTCGGAAGCAACATCCAACGCTATCGAGCCTATCCCCGACTCGTCGGCGAGACAGGAGGCAAAGACTTTGTCGTGGCGCATGATTCGGCCGACCCCGACGTCCTGCGGACAGCTTTGATCCGCGGCGCGTTCGAATATCAGGGCCAGAAGTGCTCGGCGGCCTCACGCGCCTTCATCCCGAAGTCGGTGTGGGACAAGATGGGCGACGATTTCTTGCAAGAAGCCAATGCTCTGTCATACGGCGATGTCCGCGACCTCGCCAACTTCGGCGGCGCAGTCATCGACCGACGCGCTTTCGACAAGGCGGTCAACGCAATCGAACGGGCGAAGTCGGTTCCGTCATTGACGATCGCGGCGGGCGGTGACTACAACGACGCAGAGGGATACTTCGTACGTCCGACGGTGCTGCTCAGTGATGACCCCGCCGACGAGGCCTTCCACAAGGAGTACTTCGCTCCCATCCTCGCGGTGCACGTCTACGACGACGGTCACTTCGATTCTGTTGTACAGGAGATCAATTCATCGGCCAGTTATGCACTCACCGGGGCAGTGATCGCCGATGACCGGACTGCCGTCGAAGCCGCGATGACCGGGTTGCGCAACGCGGCGGGCAACTTCTACGTCAACGACAAACCCACCGGCGCCGTGGTCGGGCAACAGCCGTTCGGTGGGGGGCGCGCCTCGGGCACCAACGACAAGGCGGGGTCGAAGCAGAACCTGATGCGCTGGACGTCGACACGCACCATCAAGGAGACCTTCGTCCCGGCGACGTCGGCGGGGTACCCACACATGGAGCGCGACGACGCCGGGCGTGGTGAGTGACATGACCGGCGTGACCGCGGGTGCAGCACGCACCATCATCATGGCTGCCGCCTCCAGCGACCGGATCAAGCGAACCGCTGAACGAGTTCCGGTGACCCGGAACGTGGTGTCGCGCTTTGTTGCCGGCGAGTCCCATCGTGAGGTGATGGAGGCCGGGGTCGGGCTGTTGAACTCTGGTCGGATGATCTCCATCGACCACCTCGGTGAGGACACCACCGACGAAGCCCAGGCCGACGCGACTGTCCAGGCGTACCTGAGGTTGATCGGGATGTTGGGCGACCACACCGAGTCGGTCGCCGGCTCGCATCCGGTGGAGGTGTCACTCAAGCTGTCGGCGCTCGGCCGCGCATTGCCTCGGCACGGCGAGAAGATCGCTCTGGAGAACGCCCACCGGATCGTAACCGCAGCCGAGGACGCAGGCGTGTGGGTGACCGTCGACGCCGAGGACCACACCACCACCCATTCGACTCTGCGGATTGTCCGTGAACTACGGGCCGACTTTCCGGCGCTGGGAACGGTCCTCCAGTCGTACCTGCACCGGACCGAGGACGATTGCCACGAGTTCTCTTCCCCTGGGTCGCGGATCCGGCTCTGCAAGGGCGCCTACGCCGAACCGGGTGAGGTGGCGTTTCAACGCAAAACCGATGTCGATGCGGCGTATGAACGCTGCTTGCGGGTGCTGATGAATGGGCAGGGATACCCGATGGTGGCCAGTCACGACCCGGCCATGATCGCCGCCGCCGCGGCCATGGCCGCCGACGCCGGACGCGCCACCGCGGAGTGGGAACACCAGATGCTCTACGGGATCCGGAGCGCCGAACAACTCCGACTCGTCGGCGAGGGCCGTCGAGTCCGTGTCTACGTTCCCTTCGGGTCACAGTGGTACGGCTATTTCATGCGCCGCCTGGCCGAACGCCCGGCGAACGTGGCGTTCTTCCTGCGAGCGTTGGTGTCTCGGGGGTAGGTCGGTTCTGTCGGCTGGAGTCGGAGGATGTGGGTCCCGTGGGTGCAAACCCTCCGACATCAGCCACATCCTCCGGTTGCAACCGGAGGAACCCGCCGCAACCGGAGGTTTTGCGTCGCGATTAGCCAACCGCGACAAACGAACCCGCCACAAGCCAAAGTCGGAGGAGGTGGCCCCATCCCCCGCAAACCCTCCGACTCCAGCCACATCCTCCGGTTGCAACCGGAGGAACTCGCCGCAGTCGGAGGATGTGCGTCTCTCAACCGGGGATCACGCCACCGCGGATCAGCGCGGATCGCAGTTTCGCGTGCAGGCGACCTGGATTGAGGAGGTCATCCCACGACCACCGGACCACCACGATTCCCATGGCGCGAAGCCGATCTTCCCGCAGTTTCTCTCGGTATACGGCGTCCTCGGGCCGCTCGCCTTCCCCAATAGTGCCGAGGTACTTGATCCGCCCATCGAACTCGCCGACGACCTTCCCGTCCCAGTCGAAATCCGTCCGGCCGATAAGTCCGTCCGCATCGAAGAACTCCGTCTGCAACGTCGGCATGGGGATGTCTTTCCAACCCGCCATCAAGGCTCGACTGACCGATTCACCAACAGATTCCGCGTCCCCGTCAGCCGTCAGTAATGCACGACGCAACATCCCGATACCCGCGGCGTGTGGGGTTCGCGCCGCGATGGCGTGTAGCTCGGCCAGCGATACGCCCGACCTCAGGGCATCGTCCAGTGCGGCAACGGCCTGTTCAAACGTTCCCGCCCGCGCCACATCACACGCCGTCACTGCTCGGCTGGTGACTCGAATACCGTCGATGAGCACGATGTCGGTGGCGGCCAGAAGGGCATGGTGGACGTGAACGTCGCCCTCCCGCTTGCCCTTGGTCTCCGCAATCAAGTGGACACGGCGCTGGTCCGGCCGAAAGAGCTGCATCCGATGACATACCGCCGCCGACTGATGGCTCACGACGCGAACGCGTGAGCGCCCGGCAACGGCGATCACACGCCGGCGGTACTCATCATCCGGTGGAAGGGCGACGCCGTCAGCAGGCGCCGAAACACCGCGGACAACCGGCTGGATAATTCCGGCCCGCCGTGCCGCTCTCAGCTGCGAGTCGCTGCCGAACCCGCCTTCGACCACTGTCTTTCGCCGGATGAGCCCGAACTCCGATGACTGCATCTACCCATCGTCGTTGCCCCCGCCGACCAGGTACCGCCGAAAAAGGCCCTCTGTGGACAGTTTCGAGTGTGTGCACAGGTCCACTTCCTCCGACTCCAGCCACACCCTCCGACTGCAACCGGAGGAACTCACCACAACCGGAGGAAGTGCCAGCCCACCCCCGACAGGCCCAACCCAACCACCACACCCTCCGACTTCAGCCACACCCTCCGACTGCAACGGGAGGAACTCACCACAACCGGAGGAAGTACCGACACTCCCCCGACAACTCAGTACCCGATGAACCGGTCGGTGTGCAGACGCCATGGCTGCCAGCGCAAGGCGGGTTCAGCGCGAATCAGCATGGGCTTGAGCGCAGAGAGCATCATCGGCGGGCCAGAGAGGTAGTAGTGCGCGCCGGGGCGTGCGACAGCAGCGACGTCATCAACACTCACCAATCCCCCGACCACGGTGATCACCTGGGCTCCACGTGCGCGCGCGGCATCCAGCACATCGCCGTACACGAGCCGGTCCTCGGAGTTCGCGGCGTAGATCAGCGAGACCTGGGTGAGGTCGGTGTCGCCGCGCTCCGTGAGGTCGGCGAGCATCGACCGGAACGGCGTGATACCGATACCGCCGGCGATGAACACCGTGGGAGAGCGCAGGTTTCGTGGCAGCGTGAAGTCGCCGCCCACCTCGTCGACGTACAGTCGGCGCCCCGCACCGCCTTCGATGAGACGCCGCTTGAACTCCGACGGTCGGCCGCTGACGGTGAATCCGAAGCGGGTGGTGCCCTCCCCCGGCGCGCCTGCCAGGGACAGAACCCTACGGGTGCCTTGCTTTTCGGGTGCCGGACTCCATGTGGGATCAGAGATCTGGGCCCATTGCCCGGGCCGGAACCGCAATCCCGGTGACGCCAGCACCTCGTATGTGTCGGTACCGATCGGCTGCACGGACTCGACCTCAAGTATGTGCCGTCGCCACTGCCTGCCGACGACAAACGTGAACAGGCTGCCGGCCAGCAGCGCCATCTCCGGTACGAACTCCAATGTGTACTCGGACGTGAACTCGAAGGACTGATTCCAGTACATCAACACGGCGACAAGAGCGGCATAGACGAGTGTGGGGATGCGACTGGTCGGCGACGTCAAGGGTTCGGTCAGCATGATGGCCGCCACGAAGAGCAGTGGTGTGGACTGGAATCCGAGCTGCAGCGCGTCGCCCACTGGTGTGCCGTTGTCGGCCGCGACCACGATCATCGTCAAGACGGCCACCACCAGGAACACCCCGACGAGCCACCACTCGCGCAGCTTCCAGACCACCGCGGCGCCGACGACGATCATCGCGACCATCAACGGTTCAGCTGCGATCCACCAGACCGGGTACAGGAACGGCCCGACCGAGAAGTACGCGAACAGATAACTCACCACCGCGCCGGCCACTGCCGGGTTCACGATATGTCGACGACGCACGGCGACAACGTATTTGGAGGCACTGGCGATCGCGGCCGCGAGAACGAGTCCCCATGCACTGTCGGTGTCGGTGAGCCCGGGAAAGATGAAGAACAGGATCAGGGCGGTGATCAGCCACGACTCGCTACCCGGCGGCACCCGCACGACGGCGGCGCAGAGGTATGTCACGGCGGCACAGACGACCACGAGAATGGCCAGTGATCCGAGCAGTTCGGTTGCTGTGTAGGCGAAGTCGGCGCCGGACGCGGCGACGATGATTGCGTAGGCCGCCAGGATCGCCAACGCGATCAACACGAACCGGTACATCGACAATCGGTCCACGGCGCGGACGATCTTCATAGGAAAAGCTCCAGTTCTCTGGCGTGCGAATGTTCGACCGTGCCGTTGGCGCGCACCACAACGTAGTCGAACGAGAAGTGGCTCAACAGCTTCTGGGCGGGAGTGAAGAACAGCGCCGTGGACAATCCGTCGGCGACCATGGTGTCGTCGGCGATCACCCAGGTCGCCAGCACCTCACGGGTCGGCGCGGACGTGACGGGATCGACGATGTGGTGCCAATCGGCCCACGCGCGGCGGTTGCCCGCAGAGCCACAGATCGCGTTGTTCTCGATGACCACCGTGCCGATGGCCTTGGTCGGGTCGGTGGGGTGTTCCAGCGCGATGCGATGAGGTGCGGCGCCGGCCCTGATGTCACCGCTCCCGTTGACCAGGTACTCATCGAAGCCTGCCGCTTTCACCAGTGCGCTGACGCGGTCCACCGCGAATCCTTTGCCGGTGGCCCCGACATCCAGCAGGCACGGAGACCGTACCTCCAGCTGACCCTGCCACCCGGCCAGCACGTCGTCCCAGGCCGGGACGGTCGCAATCGTCTCGCCCGGCTGCAAGGTGTACTCCGCGTCGTATCCGGCGTCTGCCAGGGTTTGTCCCACCATGGGCGTCACCATCGCGCCGGTCAGTTCGTACAGCGTGCGGTGCAGGTCGAGCAATGGCTGGTCAGACGGCTCTATCGGGTAGGTGCCGGGCGTGCGGGCGATCGACCCGACCATCGAGTCGGGCCGGAACCGAGACCAGGTGCGGTCGATGCGGTCGAGTTCACCGCGCACCGAGGCCTGCAACACTTCGGGCACGGCCTGCGACAGGGTGATGTCCCAGGCCGTGCCCAGTGCGGTGAACACCCACTCATTCGAACCGGTCACAACAAAGCGGGTGTCGATCAGGCCGCGGCGTCGGTCTTGATCTGGTCGATGGCGTCGTTGAAGCCCCCCGACGTCAGGGAGGATCCGGACACCTTGCTGACGTCGAGTTCGTCGATGCTCTTGCCGACCACCAGTGCGTCGATGCCGCTCTTGAACTTGCCCTGGAAGTCGGCCGAGGTGCCCTTGGTCTGGCTGGTGTCCACCGACAGCGCGGTGATCACCGAGTTGGACAGGGTGACGGTGACGCCGAGTTGCTGTTCGCCGCCGGGTGATTGGTAGGAGCCGACGGCGGTGTATTCGCCGTTCTTGTAGGCCGAGGTGGCCGCTTCGTTCTGTACTGCGCTGGTGTCGGCAGCGGTACTGTTGGCCGCCGCGGTCGTCGAGCTTGCTGCGGTGCTGCTTCCGTCGTCGCCACAGGCGGCGATGGCCGCTCCCGCTGCTGCAATGACTGCAGCGACCTTGCCCGCGTTGACGATTCGGCTGTTGTGGAATGAAGTCGATGTCGAGGTCATGGTTCCATACTGCCGCTTCGAGGTCGACCGTGGTCCGTTTCAGGGGCCTTTGACAGCAGACTCTCAGATCTCAGCCGGCTTTAAGCGGACTCGTTGTAGAACTGGATTTTTTACCGTCCAGCTGCGGCGATCCGCGCCGCGACCGCGTCGATGAACACATTCGAGATGTCGGCGGGCGTCTCTGCAACGTAGCTGCTTCCGCCGGTGGCGTCCGCGATCTGCTTGAGTGATTCGGCGTCGGCGTCCTCGGTGATGCCGATGGTGAGGATGAGCACCGGTCTGGCCGGATCCTCGAGCCGTTTGAGTTCGGCCAGCAAACCCTGGAGGCTGATCGAGTTGTCGTCCTCGTTCTGGCCGTCGGTCAGGAGGATGACGCTGTTCGAATAGTTGGGGTCATAACTGTCCTGGACCTCCTTGAACGCCGCGAGCGTCGTGTCGTAGAGCCCGGTGGCGCCGCCCACCCGACCCGGGAGCGTCACGATCTGCGACTCCAGGTATTTGCGATGGGTCTGGCCATCGGCATCAACGGTGTCGAGGCGTTCGATGGGAGCGATCGGCAGCCAGTCCTGATCCGGTCCACCCATGTCGATGGAGAACAGCCACGCCCCCAGCGCCGAATTGTTCGGGAAGATCTTCAGGCCGTTCTGGCTGGCCTCCACGAGCATCTCGGCCCGGGTCGAGGTACCCGCCGGTTCACGCATCGAACCGGACGCGTCTTCCACCACCAGCGTGCGGATCGGCACCCCGAGAACTGCCCACTGTCTGAGCGCTTTCTCCTCTTGCGCAGGGTCTTTGAGCGTCAGCACCTTCACCGCACCCACGCCCCCTTCCGGCGACGGCGCGTCGATGGCCGTTCGGAATCCGGCGGTCGTCAGCGCTTTCGCGCCGTCGTCGGACGTGATGTGTTCGGCCAGTTGTTCACCCGCTGTCGCCACGATCTCTTTCCGAGCTGCCGACGCGGTGTTGAGCATCGGATAGTCGAGAATCATGGTCCCGTCGGCGGGGATCACGGCTCGCAGACCACTGTTGCCGCTGGTGTTCTGAAACTCGATGAAGTGCTGCTCGCTGACCACGGTCGGCGACTCGCTGCCTGCAGCAACCTGGAGCCGGTCGATATCGGAGTCGCCCCCGATGCGGGCGTTACCCTGCTGCAGAGCCAGCAGAGTCATTCCATCGGTGAACTGCTTGCGGTCGATGGCGCCGGCCTGTTCGGCCGCAAGCGCCCCGACGATCGGCGCGTCGCCGGTGCTGGAGTCGATGGGGTTGCCGAGGCGCAGGCCGGGCAGCTTCATGACGTCGACCCAATTGGTCAGCGCCGGAACATCTTTACCTGCCACCACCACCGGACTGGCCGCAACCGATTCGGCGATCACGTCGCGCTGCACGCGGGCCTGGTCGGTGACCTTGCGGGCGCGGGCCTGCGAATCGGCGATCCACAGATCGGGCGCCTGATCACCCTTGGTGAGCTGGCCGGCGACGTTGGCGCCGCTGACCGCAGCCACATTGAAGTCGTAACACGAGTCGGCCGACGCCTCGGCCGCCAGGGGCTTGAGGGTCGCAGCCATCGACGGATCGGCGATCACCGACACCCCTTCACGCGAGTCACAGTCGCTGCCGGACGACGACCCGACCGTCCGCCAGAGAATCAGCCCGGCCACCAACACCGCGACGACAACCAGCGCAAGAAGCGCCCAGCGAGCGCCGCCGCCCCGACCGCCGTCTCGGCCCTCGCTGAATCCGAAGTCGTCATCGGCCCTGCTGTCGACCCCATGTCGACCCATGCGTCACCCACCCTGTTGTTTCGAGGTTCGCCGGATTCTATCCACAGCGAATCAGGAACCAACACCCCAGATGGTGGCGGGCAGACGCCAGACCCGGCTCGCCCTCAGGTCTGGCGAACGGCTCTTCGGTCAGGAGTAGAGATCGCGAAAGTTCTTGAGTGATTGGTTGATCTCACCTTTGAGGATCTTCGCGGTACTGCGAATGATCAACGACATCATCGGCGATCCGGTCAGGTTCACCTCGAGTCCCACCTTTGACCCACTCTTGGCGGGCTCCACCGTCAGTGTCAGGGTGACCGTGACGCCACCCTTGCCGTCGCCCTTCAGGTCCACCCGGCGGGCCGGATCGAACTCATCCACCACCCAGTCGAAACGAAGCTTGGCATTCTTGGCCGCGATGACCGAAGAAACCTTCGTGCCCTTCTGGATCTCGTCGGGGCTGGGCAACTCGCTACGCCAGCCATCGTGCAGAGTGAGCCACTCGCCATACCGCGACAGATCGAGCACATGCGCCCACGCGTCTTCCGGGGACTGGTTCACGTCGATCGAATCTTTGACCTTTGCCATAGGTGCGACGTTAGCGCTCCGACACCGGCAACCGGTGGACCGTAGCCATCGGTGTCATGCCGGGCAGGTGTCCGGAGCGGGTTCACCAGCGAAGCGATCGCCGATCCAGTCGATCGCCGGGCCTGTCACACCGAGATTGGTGTGCCCGCCGTCGGGCTTGCGAACCACCTCGATGACGTCGCCGCCGGCACACGCACGCTGCACTGCTGCAGCGGTCCATGCGGGCAAGATGATCGAGTCCTGGTCGCCGAATGCGACGAAGAGTGGTCCGGCCGCCCGGCCCGCAGGCAACGCATCTTGCTTCAGGATCGTGCGGATGCGGTCCACTGCCTCCTGATCGGCGACGGCCGCGTCTCCAGGGGCCACGCTCATCGCCGCACTGAATCGGTCCACCAAGAATGTGGGACCGCAGGATGTGAAGACGTCGGCGTTGTCGGCCAGCCCGCCGCGTATGTAGTCGTCCGCCTCGAAGTCGGGGTACACCTCCCTCAACCCCGCAATGAGGTTGGGGATGAAGATCTTCTGAGCGTCGGTGTACACCATCTGGGTGCCGGCGTCGGTGATCGGCGAGAGGTCGGCAGCAGGCGCCAATGCAGCCGCCCCGACGAACTCGAGACCCTGGCCGTAGTCGTCGGCGTGATCGGCGGACGCCCATGCGGCCTGGCCACCCTGTGAGGCGCCCATTGCCGCCCACCGGTCCGAGGTGTCCGGAACGAGGTTTCGAGCGGCACGCACGGCATCGATCATGTTGTAGGCGATCGTCTTCGGTTCGAGGTACGGGTGGCCAGGCGCATCCTTCACCCAGGTACCCAGCCCCTGGTAGTCACTGGCCGCCACCACGTATCCGCGTCCGACCAGTCGCGTGATGGCACCGTCTTCGCCGAGAAGGTCGGGATAGTCCGACGGACCGCAACTCTCGTCGGTACCTGTTGTTCCGTGACCGAAGGCGACGATCGGCCAGCCACCCGCAGGCGGCTCTCCGTTCGGGACGGCGACCACCCCGGACACCTCCGTGCCGAACCCGCCCTGGTATCCGGCGGTCGAGCGATAGATGACACGCGTCACCTCTGCCACATCACTCAGGGAGGAACTCGCCTGGAAAGGCATCTGCTCGACGATGTCGCCGCGCTCGCCGACCGCCGGGGCCGGCGGACGATCCGAATCCGAGGCCGGAACAGGCGAGGACTGGACAGACGACGGCGGCGAGGACGCGGCCGTTCGACCGTCGTCCTCGCCGCCGGCGCACGCACTCACCGACAGCAGCACAATCGCTGCTGCCGGGATCGCCTTACCGAGGAGGCTGATGACCGGGGTTCTGGTGGCCGGGGTTGTTCCCGTCCTGCGCGAACTTCCGGGCAGCATCTGCACCCTTTCGGATCTGGTTCGAGTACTTGCCCTTGGTGGCCTTGTTGACCGCGCTGGCGCCCTGGTCGATGAGTTTGGTGTTCTTGCTCAGCGTGGACTTGCCCTTGTTGACCAAATTCTTGAAATCCATGCCACTCCTATCTCCGGATCGCCGATGCTCTCACGTCGGCGATCTTTGCTCTTGCGGATTTGATTTAACTTTACTAAACCACGCCGCAATTGTCGGGTTCAGTCGCCACAGCACTTCCACAGCAACGATACCGATCGCCGATGCAATAGCTGCAATTCCAGTTTTGCTCCAGTCAGTCGGGTCGAGTTTGAACAGCTCTTGCGTGAACGGCAGCGAGAAGATCATCACGTAGGCCAGTGCCGAGCCGACCAGCAGCACAACCTTCCACCAGTTGTACGGTCGCGCGACCACCGCGAGCACCCACAACGCGATCGCGATGAGGGTGATCAGGGCCGTCGTCGCCGCCTGCGTCTGCTCCGGGGTCATCTCGACCGAGTCCTTGCTACCGAGCGCAACACCCTCCCCGCCGGGATAGACCAGTGCGTACGCCACGAACGTGCACACGGCGATCACGATGCCGGACGGAATGGCCAGGCGCAGCACCCTGCCGACAAAACCACCGCGAGCGCGTTCGTTGTTGGGTGCCAGCGAGAGGACAAACGCCGGCACACCGATGGTGAACCACGCGGAGATCGTGACGTGGATGGGCTGGAACGGGTAGGAGATGGGCGTGAAGCCGAACAGTTCCCCTGCCACCCCGGCGATACCGATCATCAACGCCAGCAGCACCGCGTACACGGTCTTGGTCAGGAACAGGTTGGAGACGCGTTCGATGTTGCCGATGACCCGCCGGCCTTCGCCGACCACGTAGGGCAGCGTGGCGAACTTGTTGTCGAGCAAGACGATCTGGGCCACCGAGCGGCTGGCCGAACTACCCGACCCCATCGCCACACCGATGTCGGCGTCTTTGAGGGCAAGAACATCGTTGACGCCGTCGCCGGTCATCGCCACGGTGTTGCCACGGCCCTGCAACGCCCCCACCATCGCGCGTTTCTGGTCGGGTCGTACGCGACCGAAGGTGGTGTGGCCGTCGATGACGTCGGCGAGCTCGTCTTGGTCGGTCGGCAGACTCCGGGCGTCGACAGCGTCGTCAACGGTTCCCAGGCCCAGCGAACCCGCCACCGCGCCCACCGACACGGCGTTGTCGCCAGAGATCACCTTCACCGAGACATGCTGGGATGCGAAGTAGTCCAGTGTCTCGCGGGCGTCGGGACGCACGCGCTGCTCGAGTGCGATGAGCGCCCGCGGCACAACGTGTCCCGGAGCCGACAGGCCGTCGTCGGTAGGAGTGTCGACCGGCTGATCGGTGGAGGCCAGCAGCAGAACCCGCAATCCTTCCGCGCCCAGTTCCGTTGCGCGCGCGGCGGTCTCGCTCGCCGGATCGAGCAACATGTCGGGAGCGCCGAGCAGCCAGTTGCCCTGGTCCTTGGCGGTCGTGGTGTCCTGGAACGAGATCCCGCTCCACTTCCTCGCCGACGTGAACGGCGCGATGTGGGTCACCGACCACTCCGGCGCGACGGGATAGGCCTCGGCCATCGCCTGCACACTGGCGTTGGGGCGTGGGTCGTGCGCCGCAAGTGCGGCCAGCGCCTCTTCGAGCTGGGCGCGATCGTCGCCGAGCGGAACGAGTTGCGCCAGCCGCATGCCGTTCTCGGTGAGTGTGCCGGTCTTGTCCGCGCACACCACGTTGACCCGGGCGAGGCCCTCGATGGCGGGCAACTCGTTCACCAGACATTGCCGACGACCCAGCCGCACGACCCCGACGGCAAAGGCGATCGACGTCATCAGCACCAGGCCCTCGGGAACCATCGGCACCAGCGCGGCGACCATGCCCAAAAGGGCTGCCTTGATGCCGTTTTCGCTGATGAACAGCTGGTTGACGATCGTCAGCAGCCCAGCGGGGATCAGAAGCCAGGTGATGATCCGGAGGATCTTGTCGATCCCGTTGCGGAGTTCTGAGTTGACGAGGGTGAACTTGCTGGCTTCCTCGGCGAGCTGAGCCGCGTACGCGTCGCGGCCGACCTTGGTCGCCCGATAGGCGCCCGAACCCGACACCACGAAGCTGCCGGACAGGATCGGATCACCCACCGACTTGAAGACGGCGTCGGCCTCACCGGTCAGCAACGATTCGTCGACGTCGAGTGCTCCCGCTTCCACGGTTTCGCCGTCGACAACGATCTGGTCCCCGGGCCCCAGTTCGATGATGTCGCCGAGCACCACCTCGCTCGGCGCGATCTCGGCGGCCACCCCATCCCGGCGCACCATGGGCCGGGTCTGCCCGACGATCGCGAGCGCATCGAGTGTTCGCTTGGCCCGGATCTCCTGGATGATGCCGATGCCGCTGTTGGCGATGATCAGTAAACCGAAGGCGCCGTTGATGATCGAGCCGGTGGTCATCACGATGATGAACAGCACACCCAAGATGGCGTTGATGCGGGTGAGGACGTTGGCGCGAATGATGTCGAGGACACTGCGGCCCGAGCGGTCAGGCAGGACGTTGACCTGGCCGGCGGCGACGCGTTCGGCCACCTGTGTGGCGGTCAGGCCTGTGGTGGCGTGTGTTTCGCCGAGCGTGGTCACGCTGCGCCTTCCCACCAGGACTGGGTGTCGAATCCGTGGCCGGACCGCGACGGTACGTCGAAACGCGCACCGGGCATCGGCGTGATCACGGGGATCTGTTCGCCCTGGGCGGCAGGCAGCAGACGTTGGACCGGGTCTGCCCATTCATGCAGAGCCAGATTGAAGGTGCCCCAATGAATCGGCAGCAGCAACGACTCGGACAGATTGGCGCGATTGAGCATTCGGTGCACTCTCACCGCCTCTTCCGGGTTGAGGTGGATGTCGGGCCACAGCCGGTCGTAGGCGCCGATCGCGATCAGGGACAGCCCGAACGGACCGTGGTCGGCGCCGACTTGCTCGAACGCATCGGTGATTCCGGTGTCGCCGGAGAAGAAGAAGTTGTGTCGAGGTCCGGCAACCGCCCAACTGGCCCACTGGGTGGTGTTGCGCTGCAGCCCGCGTCCCGAGAAGTGGCGTGCGGGAGTGCAATTGAAGGTCAGCTCGCCGATCGTGATCGAGTCACCCCAGTCAGCCTCGTGAATACGTTCGGGACTGATGCCCCAGTACTCGAGGTGCGCCCCGACGCCGATGGGAGCGACAAAGGCGGCCTCGGGATGGGTGGCCGCGAGTTTGCGAACAGTGACCGTATCGAGATGGTCGTAGTGGTCATGACTGATGAGCACCACATCGAGCGCGGGAAGATCCGCCAGCGCGTGGGGCACCGGGTGCATACGCGCCGGTCCCACCAGACTCGACGGTGAGCACCGTTTGCTCCAGACAGGGTCGGTGAGGATGCGGTATCCGTCCAGTTCCACGAGCACCGACGCGTGCCCCATCCAGGTCGCCGCCAGCTCGGCTGCGACATCAGGCAAAGGCGTCACATCGAACTCCAGCGGTCGCCTCGGCTTGCCGATGTCGCCGCGACGGAGCATCGCCAGCGCGGCCGCCCGATCCCCTTCCACGGGTGTCGGCGGCTCCACGTTGCCGAAGTTGCCGCCGGTTTGATGCGGCGAATGGTTGATGTGGGATAGCACAAGGTCTTTGGGCGCACCCATCGCTCGGAACACCTCGGACCCGGCGCCGACGCCGGCCGCGGTGAGCGCTACGCCAGCTGTTGCCGCACTGGTCAGAAGCCTTGGACCGGTCATGAGATTGGGAAGACGCACCACGGAAGCACACACTACCGGCCAGGTGGGGTGGTCGACCGGGACCGACCTTGCCTCGCCCGGCCCCACTCCTCTCGAACGGCTGGAACAAGGGCGCGGTCGGAGGGTTTACAACCCGGAATATCCAGGGGTATACCTGACTTATATAGACCATAGTCAGACAACAGGAGGCCGCAATGAATTCGATCGTCGACGCTGTCATCGTCGGGGCAGTCAGGACCCCGATCGGTAAGGGCAAAGCAAACGGTGCGCTCCACGGCGTGCATCCGGTGGATATGTTGGCCCACAGCCTCACGTCCCTGGTGGAACTGACCGGTATCGATCCGGCCCTGATCGACGACGTGATCACCGGAAACGTCACACAGGCCGACGAGCAGGGCCAGAACATCAGCCGCAATGCGGTGCTCGCCGCGGGCTTCCCCGAGACCGTTCCGGCCACCACCGTGAACCGCCAATGCGGGTCGAGCCAGCAGGCCATCTCGTTCGCAGCACAGGCCGTGATGTCGGGTGTACAGGACATCGTGGTCGGCGCGGGCGTGGAGTCGATGAGCCGCGTGCCGATGTTGTCCGATGTCCGTGACGGGGCAAACCCGCTCGGCGAAGCGCTCTTGCGCCGCTACCCAGAAGGGTTCATCCCCCAGGGGTACAGCGCAGAACTCATCGCGGCGGACTGGGGTTTCTCGCGCACCGAGCTCGACGAGTTCTCGATCGCGAGCCACGAGAAGGCTGCCGAGGCCACCAAGGCCGGGCGATTCGAGCGAGAGATCGCTCCCCTCGCGGGCGTGTCGACCGACGAGATGATCCGCCCCGGCGGCACCGTCGAGCAATTGGCCGGACTCAAGGCCGCGTTCTACAACCCGGCCATGAAAGAACGGTTCCCGCAGATCGACTGGCGGATCACCGCGGCGAACTCGAGCCCACTCTCCGATGGCAGCGCCGCGGTACTGATCATGAGCAGCGCGAAGGCCAAGGAACTGGGCCTCGAGCCGATGGCCCGATTGCACAGCTTCTCCGTGGTCGGCTCCGACCCGATCTACATGCTCACGGGTGTCATACCAGCGACGCAGAAGGTCCTCGAGAGAGCGGGCCTGCAGATCTCGGACATCGATCTGTTCGAGGTCAACGAAGCCTTCGCACCTGTGGTGATGGCCTGGGCCAAGGACACAGGGGCCGATCTCGGCAAGACCAACGTCAACGGCGGCGCGATCGCACTGGGCCATCCCCTCGGGGCCAGCGGAGCACGCATCATGACGACGCTGGTCAACGCACTCGAGCAGACCGGCGGCCGCTACGGACTGCAGACGATGTGTGAGGCCGGTGGGCTCGCCAACGCAACGATCATCGAACGGCTCTGAACTCGGTTGTCGACCATCAACGCATGACGCGCCACCCCCACCTGGGTGGCGCGTCTTTGCGCAACCGGACCGTGCGGGTGACACGCACACTAGGCTGGGACGGGTGTCCGATGATGTTGTCCTCGCCGTCGACTTCGGTGGAACGAAGGTCGAAGCCGCGTGGGTCGATTCCTCCGGGCAGGTGTTCGAGGCGGGACGCAATCGCGCACCCACCGGGCCCGATGCCACCAGCTCCGAACTCGAACAAAGCGTTGTGCGCGTCGTCGACACCGCACTCGCGCAGATTCCGGCCGGTACACGGGTGGTCGGCGTGGGCATTGCCGCCGCAGGGCCCGTCGACGAGGACAACGGAACCGTCTCCCCCATCAACCTGCCCCGATGGCGTCGTCATCCACTTCGTCAACTGATCAGCGACCGCCTCCCGGATCCGCTGCACGACATCCCCGTTCACCTGCATCGCGACGGCGTGGCGATCGTGTTGGCCGCGCAGTGGCTCGGCAACGCGATCGGTGCCCGCAATCTGATGGGCATGGTGCTCTCCACCGGTATCGGTGGGGGTTTCATCGTCGACGGTCGTGTGCTCGCCGGTAACAGCGGCCACATAGGCCAGATTCAGGTGTCAGGGTTCACGGGCGAGGTCAGCATCGGCAGCCGGACAACCCTCGAGTCGGTGGCATCCGGACCCCATGCGGTGGCGTGGGCCCGCGCTCAGGGGTGGACCGGCGAGTCGGGAGAAGACCTTGCCGCGTCCTACCGCGACGGCGGCGACATCGCCTACAGCGCGGTGCTCCGGGTATCGGAGGCTGTGGGCCAGGCGATCTGCAGTGCCGCGGCGCTGGTCGAGCTCGATACCGTGGCCATCGGCGGCGGATTCTCGCGAGTGACTCCCGATCTACTGCCGCTGATCCAATCTGTGGTCAATCGCCATCCGCTGCAGTACATCTCCCGGGTCAAGATCCTGGACGCCGGACTGCCGGAAGACGCACCGCTTGCCGGGGCAGCGGCGCTGATCTACCGGCGCGACATCGTCGGACTTCCCTGAACCCGGCGGATCAACCTGCCAGCGACCGACTGATCACCAGCCGCTGAATCTGGTTGGTGCCCTCGAAGATCTGCGTGATCTTGGCCTCGCGCATCAACCGTTCGACCCGGAAGTCCTTGGTATAGCCGTAGCCGCCGAACACCTGAACGGCATCGGTGGTCACCTTCATCGCCGCATCGGTGGCGACCAGCTTGGCCACCGATGCGTTGCGCGAGTACGGCAACCCGGCGTCGCGGCGCCGCGCTGCATCAAGGTATGTCGCCCGGGCCGAGTCGACCGCTGCGGCCATGTCTGCCAGGAGGAACCCAAGCCCTTGGTGGTCGATGATCTTCTTGCCGAATGTCTTTCGTTCTTTCGCGTACGCCACCGCCTCATCAAGCGCCGCCTGGGCGATTCCGACTGCCACCGCAGCGATACCCAACCGTCCGGAATCGAGTGCACTGAAGGCGATCTGCAGCCCCTGACCGTCCGCGCCGATCCGCCGTTCCTCCGGGATGAAGGCGGAATCGTAGTGTGCCGAGGTGGTCGGAACGGCCGAGAGGCCCATCTTCTCTTCGGGTTTGCCGAAGGTCAGTCCGTCGGTGCCGTCCGGGACGAGGAAGCAGGAGATTCCTTTGGAACCCTCGCCGGTACGCGCGAAGAGGTTGTAGAAGTCGGCGATCCCACCGTGTGTGATCCATGCCTTCGCGCCGGTGATCCGGTAGCCCCCCTCAGCGACCACCGCCTTGCAGTTGAGCGCTGCCGCATCCGATCCGGCCTGCGGCTCCGACAGGCTGTACGCCCCGATCTGATCGCCGCTGAGCATTCCTGGCAGCCATTGCTTCTTCTGCTCGTCGGTTCCGAACGCCATCAAAGGATGACAGGCCAGCGAGTGCACACTCACCGCAACGGCAACTGCCGCCCATCTGGCGGCGATCTCCTCGAGCACCTGCAGGTAGACCTCGTACGGCTGGCCACCGCCACCCCACTCCTCGGGGTACGGCAAGCTCAGCAGCCCGGTCTGCCCCAGCACCGTGAATGCCTCAGCCGGGTACTTCTCGGCCTTCTCGTACTCATCGGCTATCGGCTGAGCGTCTTGTCGGCGACATCGCCTGCCAATTGCACCAGGTCGCGGGCTTCGTCGGTGGGCAGCAGCCGGTCCACGGGCATGTGTGTCTCCTCGGTCGGACGGGCGCGACAGTACTGGAAGCCGCGCTTGAGTACTGTCGACAGTACTAGATTCACTTCGCCAGTACTATCGACGCATGGCCACTCCCGCTGCGCCGACCCACGCCACCGCCCGCCGCGCCGAGTTGTTCGACGAACTGGCGGCACTGTTCCTCGCCGACGGTTTCGCACATCTCACGCTGGACCAGATCGCCGCGCAACTGCGCTGCTCCAAATCCACCCTCTACACACTCGCGGGCAGCAAGGACGATCTGGTGCGAGCGGTCACCGTGGACTTCTTCCGGTCGGCCACGGCCGAGGTGGAACAAGCACTGGTCGGCATCACCGGCACCAAGGCGAGGTTGACCGCGTACCTCACCGCCGTGGGAGCGGCGCTCAGCCGCGCGAGTGAGACCTTCATGGAAGATCTCGCCGCCTTCGCGCCGGCTCGAGAACTGTACGAACAGAACACGCGTGCCGCCGCGGGCCGAGTCCGCGAACTCATCAACGAAGGGGTTACCACCGGGGACGTACGTGATGTGCACGCCGACTTCGTCGCCGATGTCGCCACCTCGGCGATGGTTCGAATCCAGCAGCGAGGCGTGAAAACTGCTGTCGGACTTGATGATTCTCGGGCGTACCTCGAACTCGCCCACCTCCTGACCGAAGGAATCGGGCGTTGATCTGACGCTGACGCGGATCAGACGGTGGCGTCGTGGTGGGCGATGGTCAACGCAGCCAGAACAACCGCGATCACCACTGCGATCGCAGTGTCCAGCACCCGGTCGACGGCAACCTCGGGGGCAAGTCCGGCGCCGAGAGCGGTCAGCATCAGCGCCATCGGCGTGACCAGTAGCGAACACAGTGCGTAGTTGAGGGTGACCAGGGTTTCGGCGAGCACTTGCAGAACGGCGATGAGAACAACTGCACCCCAGTAGCCGATCGGCAGTGCCAGCAATCCAGCGGCGATCGCAGCGCCCCCGACATTCCCGAGCAGTCGCTGGACTCCCCTGGTGACGGTCAGGTGGTAGTTGACGCCCTGCAGCGTGGCAACGGCACCCATGGCCGCCCACATCGGATGCTGCAGACCGACCGCCGCGACGATGCCGGCCGCGACACCGCCGGCCACGACGATCCGAAGCGACTGCGACAGCAGCTCCGTGTCCCCGATCCGTTTCAACTCCCGGACCAGGGAGGCGCGAGCGGGTGACGGGTGGGGCTGGGGAGGTTCACGCCGAACCCACATCACAAGCCACGGCGCAAGCGAGGCGACCACGCCCACCACCGCGCCGATCACCGCGGCGGTCGACGCTTTCCAGACGTCGTCGGCGCTGTCGGCAAAATCTGCGGCGCCTGCCGCAGCGAAGACCATCACGACCGGGCCGGGGCCGACCACCCGTAACGCGCCCAGCATCAGCGCGGCGAAACCTGCGGCGAGTGCGATGGCCACCACCTCTCCGGCGAGAGATACCCCCGCTGCCCCCAGTACCGCACCGAATGCGACGTACCCCGTGACCATCACACCCGTCACCACCAGTCGGGGCAGACGAACCCGACAAGGGTCGGGGCGGCAGAACGCCGAGGTGAGAGCTCCGAGCGCTGCGAACCCCGCGACGTCTCGGTGGCCCGTCAGCCCACCGACAACCAGCACCAAGGCCACCGCCAGTCCCACCCGGACTGCCGAAGCAACCGCAGTGTTGCCGGTCTCGACGGTGACCACGGCGGACCGCCAGGTCTGCGGATCGAGCGAGTGCAGCAGTGCCGACCTGCTCCGATGGACACGGTCGATGACGGGGACGATGAGAGGCACCAAAGTAATTTATCACTATTTTACTAGTGAACTAAATACCTCGGGTCGATAAGCTGTGCCGGTGGTCGAAGAGAATGAGCCGTCGGACGTCGTCGAGCGGGTTCGACGGGAATGGGCCAGAACATATCCCGATCTCGACACAGAACCCGTGGAGGTGATCGGGCGGATCAACCGGATCTCGTCGGTCCTCGCCCACCAACTCGACCGCGATCTGGACGCACATGCCGTCACCCGGTCGGAGTTCGACATCCTGGGCGCACTGGCCCGCGCCGACCGCCCGCTGCGTGCCAGCGAGGTGGTGTCGACGACAAAGCTCAGCGGCGCATCCATCACCAAACTCACCGAGCGCCTCGCCGAACTCGGCCTGCTGGCGCGCAGGAAATCCGACCGTGACGGCCGGGTGGTGTTGCTGGAGCTGACCGACACCGGCCGCGAATTGGTCCACGCCCAGTTCCCGAGGCGACTGGCCCGAGACACCGCGGTGCTCGCCGGACTCACCGCGAAAGAGCGCGCCACTCTTGTTCAACTGCTGCGCAAGGTGTCGCGCGCCATGCCGGACTGACCCCGCCACAATCCGCGCGGTCAGAGCAGGTCGAGCAGCCGATCGAGGAACGGGCGTTGGCCCTTGAGCAACTTCACGCGCGCGGTCTCAACGTCGAACCAGGCGACCCGGTCGACTTCGGGAAACGACTTCATCGTCCCCGACCGCGGCGGCCATTCCATCTCGAACTCATTGCTCACCGCGCCGGTGATGTCGAGGTCGGCCCCGATCGCGAACGCGGTGACGATCTTTCCACCCGACTGTTTGATCACCCCGAGTTCCGCGACCTCACCGCTGGGTACGTCCAGACCGAGCTCTTCGCGGAACTCCCGACGAGCGGCGTCCAGGGGCTCTTCGTCCTCGGTGTACTCCCCTTTCGGGATGGACCACGCCGCTTCGTCTTTGCGGGCCCAGAACGGACCACCAGGGTGCGCGATCAGCACCTCGATGCGTCCATCACGACTGCGGTACAGCATGATCCCGGCACTGAGCTTCGGCACTCGAATCCCTTCACGGTGTTCGTTCGGACGTCAGAGCACCAGGCTAGCCCGCGACACCTCGGGCGCCATGAACCCCGGAAGCGCCCCGCGCCGATCGGGTCTACCGTGAAATGACTCGTCCAATCCAGTCTTCGATCTCCAATCGGGAGTGCCTTCATGACCAGCAACAGCACAGCCGCACAACAATCCGGACAATTCGCCATCGGCGGGGCCTCGAATGTCAACAGACTCGGCTACGGAACGATGCAGTTGACCGGGCCCGGCGTGTGGGGACCGCCCGCGAACCCCGAAGAAGCCGTGAAGGTGTTGCGTCGAGCCGTGGATCTCGGGGTCAACCTCATCGACACCGCCGACTCCTACGGCCCGGCGATCGCGGAACCGTTGATCAGGCAAGCCCTCCACCCCTATGCCGATGACCTCGTGATCGCGACGAAGGCAGGCCTGACGCGCGGTGGCCCGGGTGACTGGCGGCCGGTCGGCAGGCCCGAATACCTACGCCAGCAGGCCGAGATGAGTCTGCGCATCCTCGACATCGAGCGGATCCCTCTGTTCCAGCTCCACCGCATCGATCCGAAAGTCGATCTCGCCGACCAGATCGGCGAGCTGAAGCTGCTGCAGGAGGAGGGCAAGATCGATCAGATCGGCCTATCCGAGATCAACGTCGACCAGTTGATCGAAGCACAGAAGATCGCCGAGATCGCCACCGTGCAGAACCTGTACAACCTCGCCAACCGCAGCGCACAACCGCTCCTCGACCACTGCACCGCCGAGAACATCGGCTTCATCCCGTGGTTCCCGCTCGCCACCGGCGAACTCGCCGGCCCCGGTAGCAAGCTCGCCGCCATCGCCGAACAGAAGCAAGCCAGCCCCTCTCAGCTCGCGCTCGCCTGGTTGCTGGCGAAATCGCCTGTGATACTGCCCATTCCGGGGACGTCCAGCGTCGACCACCTCGAAGACAACATGGCCGCGGCCGGTATCGATTTGTCCGAGGACGACATCGATGCACTCACCGCCGCCGTCGGCGAGTGAGCACACGCTGACAGCGACACCAGAAACGAGGACCGGCAGTGGATTACGTCAACCTGGGCAACACGGGGTTGAAGGTGTCGTCACTGACGCTGGGATGCATGAGTTTTGGTGTCGCTGGACGCGGCCCCCACGAGTGGACACTCGACGAGGACGCGAGCCGCGACATCATCAAGCAGGCTGTTGACGCCGGTATCACCACGTTCGACACGGCGAACGTCTATTCGGCGGGCAGTAGTGAGGAGATCGTCGGACGCGCATTGGCTGACTTCACCTCCCGGGATGACGTGGTGATCGCAACGAAGCTGTACAGCCCCATGCGGCCGGGGCCGTACGGTCGCGGCCTGTCTCGCAAGGCGATCCTCGCCGAGACGGACAACAGCCTGCGGCGACTCGGGACCGACTACATCGACCTGCAGCAGATCCATCGGTGGGACTATGACACCCCCATCGAGGAAACGATGGAAGCCCTGCACGACGTGGTCAAGGCCGGCAAGGTCCGCTACATCGGGGCTTCGTCGATGTTCGCCTGGCAATTCGCCAAGGCGCTGCACACCGCAGAACTCGGTGGCTGGACGCGGTTCATCTCGATGCAGAACCACTACAACCTCATCTACCGCGAAGAAGAGCGAGAGATGTTGCCGCTCTGCGCCGATGAGGGTATCGGCGTGATCCCGTGGAGTCCATTGGCCCGTGGTCGGCTCACCCGGCCCTGGGATGCGCGGACCGCCCGGGCCGACACCGACGCGTTCGGACGCACGCTCTACTCCGCGGGCGATCAAGTGATCGTCGAGCGGGTGCTCGAAATCGCCGACAAGCGGGGCGTTGCGCCGGCAGAGGTTGCGCTGTCCTGGGTCGCCGCTCGCACCGCGTCCCCGATCGTCGGGGTCACCAAACCCTCGCATCTCACCGACGCGGTCAGGGCCCTCGAACTGACCCTTGACGACACCGAGGTGGATTACCTCCAAGAGCCCTATCAGCCACACCAGGTGGCGGCTTCGTCTGAGGTGCCGCTCGCCGTCAGCCGACCAACGCGTCGGCGACGGTGAGCGCGGCGTCGAGGATCTCCAGGCCTTCGGCGACCTCGGTCGGGCTCACCGTGCACGGGGGAACCATGTGCAGGCGGTTGAAGTTGGCAAACGGCAACAGTCCACCCTTTTTGCACGCGCCTATGACGTCGTTCATGGCCGCGCTGGTGGAACCGTACGGCGCCAACGGTTCTCGGGTGCCCTGGTCCTTGACCAGCTCCACCGCCCAGAAGACACCGATCCCACGCACCTCGCCGACGCTGCGATGTCGTGCCGCCAGCTCGGCGAGCCCGGGCCCGAGGACGTCGCGTCCGATGGCCGCTGCATTCTCGACGATGCCTTCTTCGGTCATCGCGTTGATGGTCGCGACGGCTGCGGCTGTCGCCAACGGATGGCCGGAGTAGGTCAACCCGCCCGGGTACACCCGGTCGGCGAACGTCTCGGCGATCGCACCGCTGATCGCGACACCGCCGAGCGGCACGTATCCCGAGTTCACTCCTTTGGCGAAAGTGATGAGGTCGGGCACCACTCCGGAGTGGTTGATGGAGAACCACTCCCCCGTCCGGCCGAACCCCGCCATCACCTCGTCCGCGATCATGACGATGCCGAACCGGTCGCAGAGTTCACGCACACCGGCCAGGTACCCCGGCGGTGGGACCATGATCCCCGCGGTTCCGGGCACCGGTTCGAGGACGATCGCGGCGATGGTCGCAGGACCCTCCATGGAGATGACGGCCTCGAGGTGCTCGAGTGCGCGCTCACACTCCTGCTGCTCGTCGACCGAGTGGAATTGCGTGCGGTACAAGAACGGGCCGAAGAAGTGGACCACCCCCGCGGCGCCGTAGTCGTTCGGCCAGCGCCGCGGGTCGCCGGTCATGTTGATCGCTGTGTCGGTGCCGCCGTGATAGGACCGGAAGCGGGTCAGCACCTTGCGCCGTCCGGTGTGCAGGCGCGCCATCCGCACCGCATGTTCGACGGCATCCGCGCCGCCGTTGGTGAAGAAGATGCGGTCGAGGTCACCGGGGGTGCGTTCGGCGATCAGGCGTGCAGCCTCGGACCGTGCCACGTTGACGTGCTGGGGTGCGATGGTGCAGAGCGTTCGTGCCTGCTCGGCGATGGCGTCGACCACTCTCGGATGTTGGTGTCCCACATTGGTGTTCACCATCTGCGAGGAGAAGTCCAACAGCCGGTTGCCGTCGCCGTCCCAGATGTGTGAACCGGACGCCGCGAGGATCGTCATCGGTGAGATCTGAGCCTGCGCCGACCACGAGTGGAAGACGTGTGCGCGGTCGAGTTCGTGGGCACGGCGGCCGGCCTCGCGTGCGTCGTCGAATGCGTCTTGGCCCCCGAACGGTGTGTTGTCGAACGTATTGGTCACAGTTTGCCTTCCACCATCCGCGCCACGGTCTCGGTCAGCACGTCGACCCCCGCGGTGAGATCGCCGTCGTGCGTGTATTCGTTCTCGGCGTGGGATACCCCGTCGACGCTCGGGATGAACAACATCACGGTGGGAACCACGTCCTTCATGTTGGTCGAGTCGTGGCCTGCACGGGTACGCACCTGCATGTGGCTGTGCCCGAGGGCATCGATCACCTCTTCGGCCAAAGCCACGCCTTCGGGCTGATAGGTATGGCCTTTCCAGGTGTGTGCGAAACGTCGCTCGATCTTGACGTCGGCGGCCACCTCGATCTCGGCGAACGCCCGGATCAACTTGGCGTCGGCCTCCTCGAGCAGCTCATCGGACGGCGAACGCAGGTCGAGATGCATGTCCACCTCGCGGGCGACCACCACCGGCGAGTTGGGGTACACGGTCAGCTGACCACAGGACGTGTGCAGGTCATCACCGTACTCATCAGCGAGTTCGCGCAGTGCCACAACAACTTTCGCTGCTCCGTACAGGGCATCCTGACGGTCGGCGATGGCGGTGGCGCCGGTATGGGATTGAGCGCCCAGCACCGAGATCTCGTATTTGTTGGCTCCCCAGGTGGAGGGCACCACACCCATCAGCACACCGGCCTTGTCCAGCTCGCGGCCCTGCTCGATGTGGATCTCGGCGTACGACGCGACAGCGCGGCCGCCGGCGGTGTGGTGGTCACCGACGGTGAAGACGTCGCTGTCGCCGAGCATGTCCCACGAGCCCAACGCCTGCGCCACGGTGGTCCCGTCGGCGTCGGTGGTGTCGAGGGCGGCCTGCAGGGCGATCTTCCCGGTGAAGACGCCACTGCCCTGCATCGACGGCTTGAAACGGGAGCCCTCCTCGTTGAACCAGTTGATCACTGCCAGGTTGTGCCTGGCATGCTCCGGATGGTCGGTGTAGTGACGGCGCAGCCTGTCCATCGCGTGGGCGGCGGCCAGCACACCGTACGCGCCGTCGAAGCGTCCGCCGCGTGGCTGACTGTCCAGATGCGAACCCGCCAGCACATAGGGCGCACCCGGCACGAGTTCGTAGAGGCCGAACATGTTGCCGACGCGGTCGTAGAGAACGGTGAACCCGCGATCGGTGAGCCACCGGCCCAGCCAGCGCCGGTTGTCGGCATCGGCGGCTGTCGCGGCCTGTCGTTCGACACCGCCCGCCGTGGTGGCACCGAAGGTCGACATGGTGGCGAAGTCATCGAGGAACGCGGTGTCGGACGCCGACGTCGATTCGACACGAACGGACCCGGAGGCGTGCGATCCGGAAGAGGTCATGACGGTCCTTTCTGTTCCGCGCCGGTCATGATCGCGCAGCGACTGTGGGCGCGAGGGCGGGAATGATCGTCTCGCCGTACGCGTCGAGTGTGGTGTCCTTACCGTCGTGCTGAAGGTAGACGGCGAACTGGTCGACACCGAGGGCGTGCAGTTCCTCCAGTCGCTCGACGTGACGCTCCGGTGGGCCGAGGATGCAGAACCGATCGATGATCTCGTCGGGCACAAATGCTGTGTGGCTGTTGCCCACTCGGCCGTGCTCGTTGTAGTCGTAACCCTGCCGGTTCTTGATGTAGTCGGTGAGGGCCGAAGGTACCTGCGCGCCGTCACCGCCGTATTTGTCGACGAGGTCGGCGACGTGGTTGCCCACCATTCCGCCGAACCAGCGGCATTGATCGCGTTGGTGGTCCAGATCGTCTCCGACGTAGGCCGGGGCGGCGACCACGATCGATACCGCCGCGGGATCACGCCCCGCCGCCTCGGCTGCCTGCTTCACGCGTTCCACCGTCCATCGGACGATGGCGGGATCGGCGAGTTGCAGGATGAACCCGTCGGCGACCTGACCGATCATCTCTAGGGCCTTCGGTCCGTACCCGGCGCCGTAGACGTCGAGACGCGACTTGCCCGCCCAGGGGAAGCGCACGGTCGTGCCGTTGATCGTGGCACTACGCCCGTTGCCGAGTTCCTTGATGACATCGATGCTTTCGCGCAATGTCGCCAGTGTGGATGGCTTGCCCGACAGCACACGCACGGCCGAGTCGCCCCGGCCGATACCGCACACCGTGCGATTTCCGAACATCGAGTTGAGCGTGGCGAACGTCGAGGCGGTCACCGTTGCGTCACGCGTGAGCGGATTGGTGACCATCGGACCGACGGTCACATTGCGGGTGGCCGCGAGGATCTGGCTGTAGATCACGTTCGGCTCCTGCCACAACACGTGGGAGTCGAAGGTCCACACGTGGCTGAAGCCACGGTTCTCGGCCGAGACGGCCAGTTCGACCACCCGCGATGCCGGCGGATTGCATTGCATGACAACACCGAAGTCCATGCGGTGTCTCCAATCGTTGAGTGCGGTGGTTGACCGTTACCGGGACCGCTGTCGGAAAAAATTGCCGGCGAGCCGCCTTCTCAGAGCAGGTTCTGTGACAGCTCGCGGCGCACGAACCGCCCGTCTGAGCTGGCTCCGAGGTAACTGCCACCATCGACGATGACCTTGCCCCGGGAGAGCACCGTCTGCACGGCGCCGTCGATCTCGAAACCCTCCCAGGCCGAGTAGTCCATGTTCATGTGGTGCGTTTTGCCCAGACCGATGCTCGTGTGACCTGCCGGGTCGTAGATCACCACGTCCGCGTCGGCGCCCGGGGAGATCACTCCCTTGCGGGGGTACATCCCGAACATGCGGGCCGGCGTGGTGGCACACACCTCCACCCACCGCTCCAGGCTGATGCGTCCGTCGACCACGCCCTGGTACATGAGGTCGAGCCGGTGTTCGACACCGCCGATTCCGTTGGGGATCTTGGAGAAGTCGGAGATTCCGAGTTCCTTCTGGTCCACCATGCAGAACGGGCAGTGGTCGGTGGCGACACCGGACACATCGCCGGTTCGGATGAACTTCCACAGCTCGTCCTGATGACCCTCGGCACGTGAGCGCAGCGGGGTCGAACACACCCACTTCGCACCCTCGAAGCCCGCGGCGCCGAGTTGTTCCTCCAGCGAGAGGTACAGGTATTGCGGGCATGTCTCGGCGAACACGTTGGCGCCCTTGCCACGTGCGGTCGCGATCTGCTCGAGGGCCTGCCGGGCGGACACGTGCACCACGTAGAGCGGCGCTCCGGTGACATCGGCGAGCATGATGGCCCGGTGCGTGGCCTCTTCCTCGAGCTGCCACGGGCGTGAGACACCGTGGAAGTACGGGGAGGTCTCTCCACGCTTGAGGTGCTGGGCCACCAATTCGTCAATGGCGATGCCGTTCTCGGCGTGCATCATCATCAATGCGCCGGTGTCGGCGGACTTCTGCATCGCCCGCAAGATCTGGCCGTCATCGGAGTAGTAGACGCCCGGGTACGCCATGAACAACTTGAAGCTGGTGACCCCTTCGGCCACCAGTTCGCTCATGGCCGAGAGGGATTCGTCGTTGACATCGCCGATGATCTGATGGAACCCGTAGTCGATCGCGCAGTTGCCCGCCGCTTTGTCATGCCACGCGCCGAGGGTGTCCTGCAATCGCTCCCCGGGTGTCTGGATGGCGAAGTCGACGATGGTGGTGGTGCCGCCGAAAGCCGCTGCACGGGTACCTGTTTCGAAGGTGTCCGACGCGGTGGTGCCACCGAATGGCATCTGCATATGGGTGTGCGCGTCCACACCGCCGGGGATGACGTACTTGCCGGTGGCGTCGATGACGGTGTCGGCGGTGGCGGAGAGATCGGCGCCGAGCGCAGTGGCGCCCGGTTCGACGAGCGCGACGATCGTCTCGCCGTCGATCAACACGTCGATGAGTTGTCTGCCGGTCGAGGACACCACCGTGCCGCCGCGGATGAGTGTGATCGACATCAGATCTCCTGCTTCTCCGCGCTGTGCGGACGTTCGGGGTCGGTCGGCCCGGTTGTGGCAGGCACTCGTTCGTCCACCACCACGGTGCCGCGCCACTGTCCGATCAGACGCATCACGTGGTAGATCACCACCGCGGAAATGGCGCCCAAAGCAATACCACCGAAACTCAGATCGCCGATCTTCCACGAGAAGTCGGCGATGCCGATGACAAGAGCTATCGCCGCGGTGAACTGGTTGATGGGCTTGGAGAAGTCCACCTTGTTGGTGACCCAGATGTGGACGCCGAGGATACCGACGAGGCCGTACAGCGCGGTGGTCACGCCGCCGAGAACACCCGGCGGGATGGACGCGATGACCGCACCCACCTTTGGCGATAGGCCGAGCAGGATCGCGGCGCCTCCTGCCACCCAGTAGGCGGCGGTGGAATACACCTTGGTGGCGGCCATGACGCCGATGTTCTCGGCGTATGTGGTGGTGGCAGAACCGCCGCCGCTACCGGCCAGCACGGTTGCGAGGCCATCGGCCGCCAGTGCCCGCCCGATCCGGTGGTCGTTGTTGATGCCGGTCATGGTGTTGATGGATTTGACGTGCCCGATGTTCTCGACGACCAGCACGAGCACCACCGGGATGAACATGGGCAGTACCGAGAGGTGGAAGGTGGGTGCGGTGAAGTCGGGCAGACCGAACCAGTCGGCCTGTCCGATGGGATCGGTGTCGACCTTGTCGCGGGCCAGGGCGATGAAGTAGCCGATCACCACGCTGGTGAAGATGGCGAGTCGACCGAGCAAGCCGCGGAACAGCACCAACGACAACAGCAGCAGCACAAGCACGATGAAGGCGGTGATGGCGTCTTCTTCGAAGTTGGTCTTGGCCGTGGGCGCGAGGTTGAACCCGACCAGAGCCACGATGGCGCCGGTCACCACCGGGGGCATCAACGCTTCGATCCAGCCGATGCCGACGAAGTGGACCACCACACCGATGATCATCAGCAAGGCGCCGACCAC
Source organism: Williamsia sp. DF01-3 (assembly GCF_023051145.1). Taxonomy (NCBI): domain Bacteria; kingdom Bacillati; phylum Actinomycetota; class Actinomycetes; order Mycobacteriales; family Nocardiaceae; genus Williamsia; species Williamsia sp. DF01-3. The sequence continues at coordinate 1,948,469 of NZ_JALKFS010000005.1, read as the reverse complement.
AACGATTCCCCCGAGTGCGCCGGACGGGCCGTGTGAGGCGCCCGCCGCGATCGTGGGGGCGATGATCGCGAAACTCGAGCCCAGGTAGCTGGGTAGCCGGTTACGCGTGATGATGAGGAAGAGGATGGTCCCGATACCGGAGAACAGCAGCGTGGTGGCCGGAGGGAAACCGGTGAGGACCGGGACGAGGAATGTCGCGCCGAACATCGCGACCACGTGCTGTAGCCCGATGCCGACGGTGCGCGGCCAGCTGAGGCGTTCGTGGGGCGCCACGACGGCGTCACCGGTTTTGAGTTGCCAGTCGAATATGGACATGCGGGCTTCCTTTCGGCGCAGAGAAGACCTGCGCCCGTGCGGATCTGATGATTCGACGGCACTGTCGAGGTGGGGCGGGATGGAGGAAACGTCAGGAAGGCTGTTCGAGCGTCAGGTGGTTGAGCCGAAAGGCGTTGCCGTCGGGGTCGAGCAGCACCGACTGCCACGCCCCGTAGTACGTCCGACCGGGTTCTTTTACGCAGGTTGCCCCGGCCGCCGTTGCGGCCGCGGTGACGGTGTCGACGTCGGCATCGGTGGGCAGTTCGAACGTCAGGAAGCTGCTCACCCCGTCCTGCTCATGGTGCGGGGCAGCGAGATTGAGCATCGAATAGGCAGTCGGGGCACTGAAACCCAGGATGGTGCCGCCGATACGAAGTCCCCGAAAGTGCTCCGAGCGCAGCTCGAGTACCTCGTCGAGTCCGAGCAGCTCGCGGTAGAAGGTGCTGAGCTTCTCGATGTCCGCGCTGAACACGCTGGCAAACGACAGGCTGGTTGTCGTCATTGTCGGGGCCTTTCGATCAGAGGTCGATCACCAGTCGATCCGAGAGGGATCGGCTGACACAGAGGATGATTCGCTTGCCTGCGGCTCTTGCCCGGTCGGACAGAACGGTGTCGCGGTGGTCAGGGGTGCCTTCGAGCACTGTGGCCACGCATGCGCCGCACTCGCCTTGGAGACAGTTGAACTCGGCGGTGGGCACCACATCGCGGACCACGGCCAACGCGGTCCGGTCGGCCGGTACCGTCACCACCCGTCCGGTGCGCCGCAGCTCGATCTCGAAGCTCGAGCCCGACATCAGCGAGGCGTGAGGGCGATCGTCTTGGCAAACTTTTCGGTGAGGTGGTCACCCGAACTGATCGGCCGGTACTTCGGCTCTTCCCCTGGCGCCAGGCAGGTGGGCAGGCATTCGATCATCGCGTCGTAGTTCGGTTGGTGGAAGAACACCAGGGACATCCGCCGGGTGTCGCCGGTCGCGTCGGGCCGTGGCGTACGCACACGGTGCCGGGTGGACGTCCACTGGTCGTTGGTCCACTGCGCCATCAGGTCTCCGATGTTGACCACCAGTGCACCCGGGACAACCGGCACCGGGATCCAGTCCCCGTCCATGGTGAACACCTCGAGTCCACCGGGCGCCTCTTCCTGCCGGACGATGGTCAGACTGCCGTAGTCGGTGTGGGCGCCCGCGCGCATCTGACCCGGCTGGGGCGGTGTGGTCATGTGCGGGTAGTTGATGGCCCGGAGCATGCTGATGTCCTTGTCGATGGTGTCGACGAAGTAGTCGGGATCGAGTCCGAGTCCGCGGGCGAAGGCACTCATCAGGTTGCGGGAGAGGCCGTTCATCGCGCGGAAGTACGTGCTCCAGGCTTGTTCCATCTCCGCCGGACGCTGCGGCCACTGGTTGGGCAGGAAGTGCGGACCTGCGTTCTCCACCGAGAAGTATGGGTCGTCGCGATCGAAGTCGACCGGGCCCACGTCGAACTTCTCGTGCAGGTCACGCGGCTGGTGGACATCCTCGCTGTAGGAGAACGCCTGCTCCCCGATGGACGAGTAACCGCGCACGGTGTCCGGGCTCGGCTGAGCGACGTGCCGCTTCTCGGCTTCGGGGAGCGAAAAGAACTCGTCGGATGTGCGGTACATGTCGGCGATCACCTGAGCGTCGATTCCATGATTGGTGATTTGGAAGAACCCGATCTCGCGGCATGCATGGTCGAGTTCGGCCGCCACCGCGGCCTTGGCGTTGTCGTCGTCTCCGTGCAGTGCGGAAATGTCGATCACCGGTACTACAGACATCTGCAGGCTCCTCACTTGTCGTCTGCATCGAGTCTGTTTGCGATGCAAGCAACCAACAAGAGCACCGATCACCGATAGTTCGCGCCGCCACCTGTCACATCACCACATCGGAAACACATGCGTAACAGTGGATTACGTGGACGTTTCCTGCCGCACTCGATACGTAACACCGCGATCGGTGTCAATCGGCGGTGCGCCGGCCGAAGGTGGTCTGCCGTACGTACTTCTCGGCAAGGTGGTCGCCGGCACGCAGTGGGTCGGGTACGGCCGTCGGATCCGACGCCGCAAAGGGCGGTAGGGCCGCAACCGACACATCAAAATTGGGGTGTTGGTAGAAGGCGAAACTCAGGCGCGAGCTGTCGAAGGCCACCGATCGCGGCGGATTGGCCGTGCGGTGCAAGGTGGCCGGCCAATGATCACCGGTCCATTCCGCGAGCAGGTCACCGGTGAGCACCACCAACGTGGCCGGGGTGGTGGTGACCTCCAGCCATTCGCCGTCGGGGTCGAGTACCTGAAGGCCTCCCGGCGACGACTCCGCGGAGACCACGGTGAACGCGCCGTAGTCCGTGTGAATGCCGGCGCGCGCCTGATGTGCCAGGGGCGGCTCGGGTTGAGGCGGAAAGTACAGTCCGCGAAGCATGCTCATCTCGGTGTCGAACATCGGCGCAAAATGATCCGACGGCAGACCGAACCCCTCTGCCGCCAGCGACAGCAGTTCGGCGCCGACCCGCTGCATGTGGCGGTAGTAGTCCTCCCACACCGCTCGGAACCGCTCGGGAAATCGCGGCCACAGATTCGGATAGGCCATCGGGCCGGCGCCGGGCTGCCCCACCGTCGGGCCCGACACCGGGCCGATGTCCATCTTCTCCTTGAGGTCGCCGTGCGATTCCTCGTCGAGCGAGTAAGCCATCCCCTCGGATCCGAGTCCCGTCCAGCCGCGGACCTGCTCAGGCGCCGGCTGCCTCACGGCTGCTTTCTCTGTGTCGGACAAGAGGAAGAACTGCCTGCTCACGCTGTACAGCTCGGTGAGCAACGAGGTCGGGATGCGGTGACCGGTGAGCAACGCGTAGCCGGTGCGGGAGCAGGCGGTGTCGAGCAGCTCGATCTGGCGCGCCCGTGTTTCGGGGTCGCGGGAGGCTTCGAGCAGGTCGACCGGCGGGATGGCGAGCACGCGACTACTCTGCCTGACGAACCTGCAGTGTGGTTCCCAGAGGAGGATCGACGTGCCGAAAGGGAGAGCCACACCGGCTGGGCTCGCCGGGGTCTCCGGCGTCCAGATGGCCACCTCACCCGCCGGAATCGACACCTCGATCACGTCGGTGATCGACCTGGCCCATGCACGGGACCACCTCACGCTCGACGAGGCCGTTGTGACGGTGGAGTGGAAGCCCACCCGGCCCAGCGGCCCACTTCCAGATCTGTTGCCGATCCTGGATCCGGTGCTGGCAAAGAAACCTGTGGCAGTACTGGTCAGCCCCATCCGTCCGGTCAATCCGCCCCGGCAGCTGGTGGCTCGCGCCGAGCGGGCGGGGGTGTGCTTGTTGTGGAACAGCGCACTCGTGCCACATGCCGATCTCGTCGTGTCGTTCGAAAGACAGTTGCAGCAGTCGGACGAGGTTCGTTCCGAGACCGGGCCCCGCGCGGCGTCCGTTCCCGACGACATCCTTGCCGCGGCCGACGACCTCGACAAACTGCTCGACCGTCTGGGCCGGTTCCTCGGCGCCGGCCTACACCTCTCCGACGTCGCGGGCCCCACCGATCCCGACGTCACCTCGGTGCGATTGTCTGCTGCGTCGGTGGGCGGACCCGTACTGGAAGTCCGCCGCGACAAGGCCCTCACGCCAGACGAACTCCTGATCCTGACGACGCTCGCGCCCATCTTTCGCCTGCACGCCAGGCTCGCCGACACAGCCACCGACGAAGCCGCCGCGGAAATCGCCCGCAATCTCAAACACATCCTGGGCGACGACCTTGTGCAACGCGAGACGAGCTTGCGCAAGAGCCGGCGGTTGTCGCTGTTCGGGCGCCATCGCGTCGTCTGTCTGGGCATCGAACCGTTCGGCATCTCGGTGGACTTGAACGGGCTGCAGCAGCTCAGAACCGCGATGACCCCGGTGGCCCTGCGATTCGATCCCGATTCGATCACCATCGTCAACTCTGGCACCGTGGTCGTGATGATCCGTGCGACAGTCGATTTCGATGCCCTGGCCCGTGCGCTGTACCGGTCGGTGCAGGTTCCGCTGGCGGTCGGCGCCAGCGAGGAGGTCGACGATCCTCGCAGCTATCCGAGTTCGTTCCGGCAGGCCGGCCGTGCCGTGGCGGTCGGCAGACGCGTCGGCGCGATCAACCGGGTGACCAGATACCGCGACCTGGGTGTGCTCGGCCTGCTGTACCAACTGCCCGAACACGCCCGCCGCAGTTTTGTCGCCGAGACACTGGGCTCGGTTGCCGGTCCGACACCGGACGGTCTCGATCAACGGCGAATCCTGCGAGTGCTGCGGTCCACCGACTGCAACATCACCGAATCCGCACGGGAGCTGTACATCCACCCCAACACGCTCCGAAGCCGGATTGCCCGAATCGAGCAGATCACCGGGCCGTTCATGAATGAACCGGAGCGGCGGCTGACGATTTTCACGGCGTTGTCGATGTTCTCGCTGGACAACAACGTCGAAGGCGAATAGGCCGCCCCTTCCGATCCCGGCCGCTCGGCACCATCAAACATGGGATGTTAGGTTGTTTCCATGCGAACGGAGACGACACAGGTACCAGCCGAGGCGGCGTCCATCACTCGGCCGAGACGTACAAGTGAACTCGTCGTGGAGCGCATTCAGGAGTTGATCCGGTCGGGTGAGTGGGCCGTCGGCGCGAGGATCCCGGCCGAGCCCGACTTGGTGGCCCAGCTCGGCGTCGGGCGCAACACAGTACGGGAAGCCGTTCGCGCGTTGGAACATTCAGGCTTCCTGGAGCCCCGGCGCGGCGATGGTACATACGTGCGCAGCCGCAATCTCATGGCCGCTGCCATCGGTCGGTGCGTGGAGAACTCCGAGATCCTGGAGCTGCTCCAGGTGCGACGCGCCCTCGAGCGCGAAGCCGCCCGCTCGGCAGCGTCCACCAGGAACGACGATGACGTACGGGAACTCGACCGACTTCTGACCGAGATGCGCGAGGCATTCGGCGCCGAAGACCTCGATCGATACATCAACGCGGACATCGCTTTTCACACCGCCATCATCACGGCCTCGGGCAACGGGCTCCTCGGTGAGCTCTATGCCGGAGTCGCAGAGGTGATGGCACGCACCCACGCGACCGTCATCGCGGCCGACGCCCAATCACACCCGCATCCGACCGGACATGCCGAAGTGGTCGCAGCCATCCGGGATCGCGACCCGGTGGCGGCAGAGGCGGCTGTCGCCTGCTACCTCGACCGCTCGATCGAGGTCCTCTCATGACTGGCCCTCTCACGAATCCGGGCAGTACCGCTGTCGCGGTGGGCCCGCCGTCGACGTCCCCGCGACGGCCCGGCCGCACCGCGGCGATCTTTGCCGGCCTGGCGATCATGGTGGTGGCAGCGAACTTACGGCCCGCCGTGGTGGCCGTCGCTCCCCTGGTCGACGACATCAAGGCTTCTGAGGGCTTCAGCAGCGCCACCGCCGGGCTCCTGACCACCCTGCCGGTGTTGTTCTTCGGACTGGTGTCGCCGATCGCGCCGCGACTCGTCCGCCGGTTCGGTATCGAACGCACGGTGTTCGGCGCAATGCTCCTGTTGCTCAGTGCAATACTGCTCCGCCTCGTTCCATCGGTCCCGGCGCTGTTTGCCGGATCCGCTGTGGCCGGCGTCGCGATCGGCATCTGCAACGTGGTGCTGCCGGCATTGATCAAACGGGATTTTGCGCACCGATCAGGTTTGATGACCGGTCTCTACTCGATGACGCTGTCCGGAGGCGCGGCCCTGGCAGCGGGCCTGACGGTTCCCATCTATACGGCCGTCGATGACCAGTGGCGCATCGCCTTGGCATCGTGGTCGCTGCTGACCGTCATCGGGCTCGTCCTGTGGATTCCGCAGCTCTCACGCAAGCACCGGATGGGCGCCCGACCCGCGCTTACTTCGCTGTGGCGCAACAAGATCGCCTGGGCGATCACCATCTACATGGGTGCGCAATCGCTGATCTTCTACACGTTCACCGCGTGGCTTCCCGAGTACCTGATCGATGGGGGCATGGCCAAATCCGCAGCAGGCGGTTTGTTGGCGCTGGCCCAGACCGTCGCGCTGCTCATGTCGCTGCTGGTTCCCATCATCGCCGGGCATTTCCGCGGCCAGCGTGTGATCACCCTGTTGGCGTGCGTGGTGAGTGCAGTCGGATTCGCCGGACTCATCGGTACCGACCACTGGACAGCGTTCTGGGTGATCTGTGTGGCTGCCGGGCCGGGGGCATCGATCAGTTTGGCGCTGTTGTTCATGGTGTTGCGCAGCTCGAGTCCTGCCCAGACCGGGCAGATATCGGGAATGGCACAGGCCGTTGGTTACTGCCTCGCCGCGGCCGGCCCCTTGGCCATCGGCGCCTTGCATGACATCAGCGGTTCATGGCCGCTGGCCATGGGCGTGCTGAGTCTTGCTCTGATTCCTCAGGCGCTGTCAGCTCTCCTCGCCGCAAAAGACGTCAAGATGCCCGCGTGACATGCCCGATCACTTGGCGAGGGTGTCCGCGGCTGCCTGCCCCGAAGCCACCGGAGACGAATCGCCGTGCGCCACAGGGCATCCACGGGGGAATGTGCCGAGCGCGGTGACGTCGTAGCCATCAGGGTAGGTACGAATGTTCGGGAGGTCGCGGGCATGCAACGGCGCCTTACGGACGGGGAACCAGCGGACCAGCCTGCCCCGCGCACGGAGCGCTGCGCGCGACACGGCCCGGACAGCCCGTGGCGGATGCCGGTAACCGAATGCGTCGAGTAGGGCGTCGTCCATCAACGAGCGCGCAAAGATGTTGATCAACCAGGCCGGGGCCTTGTCGTTCGGCGGGAACGTGGTCATCAAGGCCAGCGTCGAATCGGCGACCTTGCGCGCACCGTCGTTGTAGGCGAAGTTCTTCTGCTCGTAATCGTCGAGGAAGTGCTCGAACTCGGTGTAGGTGGCCGGAATCTGCTTGATCCCCATCAGGGTTCCGAGACGGCGATAGTAGTTGGTGGCGGCCACCACCTCGTTGTGATTGAGCTGCCGCCAGCCGTAGTCCTCGATCCAGCGCACCGGGGTCACCACGAATGTCGCGAGTACGTAGAGCATGTCGTCGTTCGAGATGTCGTAGGCACCGTGCATCTGATTGATGCGGCGGATGCTCGTCCGCCCGGTCTCGCTGTCGAGTCCGTGTTCGAGCACACCGTCGAGGAGCAGGGTGGTGTCGTCGTAGCGTTTCTGGACTTTGTCGGTGAACTCTCCGGTGTCGAACAACAGTTGGCCCACGGACGGCACCGCGTACGTCCGGAACAGCGCGAAACTCAGTGCCTGGTTGATGTCCCAGGGGAACTCGATGGTCGCGAGCAGCCGGTTGATCTCCTCGAAGTCCTTCTCGGGGTCGAGCTGGCTGGTCTTGGAGCGCACTGCGTACCGATTCATGGGGCCTCCTGTGGTGCCGGTCACTATGACCTGCTGACAGCTTAGCCCCGGTACCGAGTGTTCATCAGGCGACCCGGTCAGCCGACATATTGCCTGCTCAACTGGCCGATTGCGCGCGAGAAGGCCACGAGAGTCACCAAGTCCAGGTTCACTTCGGCGGTCTTGATGGCGGAGACCTGACGGGACACCGCATCGGCGACGGGCCACCCGTACGCACCGGCCGAGATCAACGGAAAGGCGACAGAAGTCGCCCCCAGTGACCGTGCCAGCAGCAGGCTGCGCTGGTAACACGCCCGCAGGTCAGCCGACCGGTCGTGACGCGCCGAGTAGCGCGGCCCCACCGTGTGAATCACCCACCTCGCCGGGAGCCTTCCCGCCGTGGTGGCCACCGCGGCTCCCACACCGAGGCCGTCGGGAAGTGTTGTTGCACGGACGAGCCGGCACTCATCGAGTATCTCGGGCCCGCCCACGCGGTGGATTGCGCCGTCGACACCACCACCGCCCAACAGCGACGAGTTCGCAGCGTTGACGATCACATCGGCTCGCGTGGTGGTGATGTCTCCGATGACGACGTCGATGATGGTCATTGTTTGTCCTTTCGTGCCGTGTCGCCCGTTTCGACGTTGGGTGAAGTCGGACCCGCTGCCTCACCGACGATCCGGCGTACGGTCGCGGCGAGGTCGACCGAAGTGTGGCCGGGATGGCCATGGAGGAGGGACTTCCATTCCGATGGGATCGCCGAGGCTCCTCGGCAGGCTCCCACCAGTCCGCCGGCGATGGCCGCGGTGGTGTCGGTGTCGTTACCCGCACGCACGCAGTACTCCAATGTCTCGGGCAGATCGCAGGCAGCCCTGGTCAGCGCCCACCAGGCGGTCTGCAGCGCATGCACCACCCAACCGTTGTTGGGAAAGTCTGCCGGCGAACCGTTTTCGGTGATGTCGAGCAACGGTCCCCAATACGCACGGACCGATGCAGGCGCCTGCTCAAGATAGATCCGCACCCCGTCAGGCGACCCGGTGAGTACCGCGTGCCGGATTGCACAACTCCACATCTGACACGCTTCTCGTGCGCGTTCGTCGTAATGCGTGAGATCGCTGATGGCACCCGCAGTGCGCACACAACCCCCGGGGTCGTCGAGAAACGCCAGGGCCACTGGCGCCGTACGCATCAGGGAACCGTTGCCACCGGTGCGTCCGGTCAAGCTCGCAGCCCTGTCAGTCATCTCGCGTGCCGATCGACACCGGCCGCTCAACACCGCCCGGGTCTGCGTACCGATATCAGGTGGGCCGGAGTCGTACCAGCGCACAAACGACCTGGCGATCGCATCGAGATCGGCGTGGCCATCGGTCAATCCGTCGGTCACGCAGATCGCCATCGACGTGTCGTCGGTCCACTCACCGGGGTCCCAGTCGAACGTCCCGCCGCCTTTCATCCGGATCTCGGTGTGCGCCGCGGGGTAGGTGAACTCGTAGCCCGCGCCGAGTGCGTCTCCTGCTGCCGTCCCGAGCAGGACCCCGAGGGCCCGGTCGAGCTGTTGGTCATCGAGAACCATCGCTTCTCCTTAGATCAAAGTTGAGCTAAAGGTTAGCGCAGATGTGCGCTAACATCAACGGATGGTGTGGCTCGATGCGGCAGGTAAGGCTCTGACCGACTACGACCGGCCGTCGGTTGCCGTCGACGTGGCTGTTCTGACTGTGCACGGCGACGAGCTGGCCGTGCTGGTTGTGAAGTCCGAGCGCGGCCTGGCGCTACCCGGTACCTTCCTGCACCGGGGTGAGACCCTCGCCGATGCGGCGAGTCGCGCCTTGCAGACCAAGGCAGGCATTCGCGGCCTGGCCTTTCATCAACTCGGCATGTACGACGACCCGTCACGGGACGATCGCGGGTGGGTCTTGTCGATGGCACACGGTGCGGCAGCCATGCGCCGGCATCTTCCCGACGACGCGCTGCTCGTGACGATCACCGGCGAGTCACCTTCCGAGGACCTCACCTTCGACCACAACATCATGGTTTCCCAAGCGGTACAAGACATTCGGGTTCGCTACTCGAACAGCCCTGACCCCGACCGGCTACTCGGCGATCAGTTCACCCTCTTGGAATTGCGGCGCCTGCACGAGGCGATCTTCGGTGCCACATTGGTCAAAGACACTTTTCGCCGTCGTTTCATCGGAGCTCTGGAGGGCACTGGCGAACGCGCCACAGCCGACACCGGACGGCCTGCCGAGCTCTTCCGCGTCCGTCGCTGACTCCCCGGCGCCCACACCCTCCGACTCCAGTCACATCCTCCGACTGCAACCGGAGGATGTCGCTGCAATCGGAGGAAACGCGGCGGGTCGGTCAGTCGAACATGATCACCTGACGGATGGCCTTGCCGTCGGCGAGCTGGTCCATCGCGTCGTTGATCTCGTCGAGCCGGATGCGCGAGGAGATGAGCTGTTCGACGGGCAGGCGCCCCTCGCGCCACATCTGTGCGTACCGGGGGATGTCGCGACTGGGCACGGCTGATCCCAGATAACTCCCGACGATGGTCCGAGCTTCAGCGGTGATGGTCAACGGCGAGATGCTTGACCTTGCGGCCGGAGCGGGCAGGCCCACCGTCACGGTGGTTCCACCAGGGGCCGTAGCCGCAAAGGCGGTCTCGAAAGCCTTGGCGTTACCGGCGCACTCGATGACGTACGTGGCCTTCACACCTCGCTGCGTCACATCCTGCGGCGTGTACACCTCGTGCGCGCCGAGCTCTTGGGCGAGACCGAGCTTGTCTTCCATGGTGTCCACCGCGACGATCCTCGAGACGTTCTGCGCCACAGCGGTTATCAACGCTGCCATGCCGACGCCGCCGAGGCCGACGATCATGATCGAATCCTGCGGTGAGGGTTTGGCGGCGTTGAGCACCGCTCCCCCACCCGTGAGGACCGCACAACCCAGGACGGCGGCAATGTCGGCGGGCACGTCGTTGCCCACGGACACGGCTGACGCGGCATCAACCACCGCGTGAGTGGCAAACCCCGAGACACCCAGATGGTGGTGAATCGGCCCGCCGCCACCGGGTGACGAGAGCCGGCGGCCGCCGTGGAGCATCTCGCCGGCGTTGTTCGCGACCGATCCCGGTACGCATGGGAGCCGCCCGCCCGCCGCGCAACCCTCACAGTGCTCGCACCGCGGCAGAAACGACATCACCACGCGATCGCCGACCTCGATGTCGGCGACCTCTGAGCCCCGTTCACGCACGATGCCGGCTGCCTCGTGACCCAGCAGCATCGGGACCGGTCGTACCCGGTTGCCGTCCACCACACTCAGATCGGAATGGCAGACACCCGCTGCCTCGACCTGGACGAGCAGCTCGGTAGGTCCGGGCGACTGCAGCTCCAGCTCGCGCACCGCAATAGGTGTGGACTGCGCGTAGGGTCGCGCCCGCCCGATCTCCTCGAGAACTGCTCCAGTGATCAACATGTGCGCGCCTTTCCAGCTCGGCAACAGCCCAGATCCACCAGGCACCTCGTAGTCTCTATCCGGGACGACCAGCCAACCGGGCGTCCCATGACGACGTCGACCACGATAGGGCAAGCCCCGAGAACGGAGATTCGAGGCCGGTGACCACAGGTCCGCATCCATCGCCCGACGACTATCCGGTGCTGTGGCCGATCCCGACCCGCTGGCACGACAACGACCACTACGGTCACGTCAACAACGTGACGTACTACTCGTACTTCGACACCGCGGTGAACGCCTGGCTGATGTCAGCCACGGGCACCGACATCCGTGACCTCCCGGCCATCGGGATCGTGGCCGAGACATCGTGCAACTACCTGCGCGAACTGAGTTTCCCGGACCAACTGCTGGTGGGCATATCGGTGGAACGCCTCGGCACCCGCAGCGTTGTCTACGCGTTGGCGATCTTCCGTAGCGGCCCGAACGGCGACCATGCCATCGCCGCGACCGGGCGATTTGTACATGTGTACGTAGACCGCTCGTCGCGCAAACCAGTCGACATCCCACCATCCATCCGTTCGGTGATCGCCGATCTCGCCGGCTCGTCCGCAGAGAGCTGACGCGACATGGGAACCGTGGTCACCTCGTTTTTCTGGATCGTGGGGTGCGCGGTGCTCGCACCCCTCGTCGCCGGGCTGATCCCGGGCAAGCGGATACCCGAGGTTGTGCTCCTGCTCGTCGGCGGAATCCTGATCGGGCCGCATGCCCTCGATTGGGCCGTCGAGGGCAGCGAGATCGAGATGCTTCGCGAACTCGGTCTCGGAATGCTGTTCCTGCTGGCGGGATACGAGGTCAAGACATCAGAACTCGTTGGCCGAGAGGGCCGTCGAGCCTTCTACACCTGGATGTGCTGCCTGGCGATTGCCTTCGGCGCCACGTTCGCCCTGGGTGCCACAGGCCTGTTGACCGCCGAGAGCGCAGTGGCCATCGCTCTGTGCTCCACCGCGCTCGGCACGCTGCTCCCCATCCTCCGCGACAACGGACTGCTCGACACCCGACTCGGACAGACGGTCCTCAACCACGGCGCGTTCGGAGAGGTGGGGCCGGTCATCGCGATGGCGGTACTGCTCGGCACGCGCGGATCGCTCCAATCCACCGTTGTCCTCATCCTGTTCACCATCGCGGCGGTTGCCGTCGGACTGGTGTCGGACCGCATTCTGCGGCAGCAGACCTGGCTGACGAAGTTGGTGTCCGCCGGCGCGGAGACCACCGCCCAGACCACCGTCCGGGTGACGATGTTCTTGCTCGTCGGACTCATGGTGCTGGCCTACGAGTTCGAGCTGGACACGGTACTGGGAGCGTTCGCAGCGGGGTTCATCCTGCGGCGGCTGCTGCCCGAGGGACATGAGTCACTGGAAACCAAGCTGGACGGAATAGCTTTCGGCTTCCTGATCCCCATCTTCTTCATCACCTCCGGCATGGGTATCGACATCGCGGCGGTGTTCTCGAAACCCGGCCTCCTGGTGGTGCTGGTACTCCTGATCATCGCAGTGCGCGGCCTCCCCGTATTCATCGCCACCCGATGGGATCGGGGGCAATCAGGCACCGAACCGCCCTTTTCCATCGCCGAGCGTGCGCAACTGGGCCTGTACTCCGCGACCGGTTTGCCCCTCATCGTGGCGGTGACAGGCGTTGCCGTGGCGGCCGGTGAGATGACCGAAGCAAACGCCTCGGTGCTGGTGACCGCAGGTGCGGTCACCGTGTTGGCGCTGCCGTTCACGGCGTCGATGATCGGAGCCCGGCGCAGGAAAGACCGCGCGTCGCTGGTCAGTCCGGACAACACCTGACACTTTCAGCGAGCTGTGTTCGGCGTCGACACAAGGGCACCCGCCGCGTCGGCGAATGCGGCCGCGGGATCCGATTCGGCGAGGCCACGGGCGACCTCGACGACTCGCGGCCGCATGGCAACGGCGGCGTTCACCGCCTGGCGCAGCTTGGGAGGGGTGAGCTTTTTTGCCGGTATCGACACTCCCACACCGGCTTCGGTGATCCGGCGTGCGATTTCGGGCTGGTCGCGGCCGAAGGGAACAGCGACAATCGGCACCCCGGCACAGGTGGCCTTGCCGACGATGCCCATGCCTGAGTGGGTGACAACAGCGGCGAGCTTGCCCATGATCGGGCCGTGCGGGACAAACTTCACCTTTGTGATGTTCGGGGCGTCCGGTAGGTCAGCCTTCTCGTAGGCGTCGGCGAGCGTCAGCAGAACCCGAAACGGCTGATCCCGCAATGCTTCGACGGCCGTCCGAGCCAGTGATTCATCACCCTGATAGTCGGTCGAACAGGTCACGAGTATCCATGGGTCGCCCGGTTCATCGATGAAGTCCGGTGCCGCAGCCGGTGGATCCCACGGTTGGAACCCGACCATGTGCACCGAGGTCGGCAGCTGCGAGCGGTCGTACTCCAACGGGGCACCGGTCATACAGATGACCGCATCGGGCTGGTCGTACAGATCCAGCGGGGACGCGAGCGCCGTCAGCCCGGCCGCACTTCGCAGCTCGTTGATCCCAGGCAGCATGGCCTTGCCGAACATCTTCTCCACGACGGGCCACATCAGCGCGTCGCGCACAGCGCCGGTGATACCGGCTCGAGGAGCCAACCCGAGTCCGTACGGCGGAATCCCCCTCTCGCGCAGAGGAAGCAGACTCGGCAGGGTCATCGCCCAGGGTAAACCGCTGACTTGAGCTCGAATCTGCGCGCCGTAGGCCATACAGTCGACCAGCAGTACATCTGGCCGGAGGCGCTCAACGGTCCGGTCGAGGTCGGGGCCGTCGAAACGCCCGCGATCGATGAGGTCGCGTTGGCCCGACCTGAGTCGTTCCGCGTCGTTGGCGGCCCGGAAGTCGGTGACCTCCACCTCGAGGATCCGTTCATCGACGGCCTCAGCACTCAATCCCGCAGCACGGAGATGAGCAACTGCATCCGGTGCGGTGCGGACCTGGATCTCGTGGCCACGACGCTGCATTTCGAGCAGGCCGGGGACCAAGGGGAACACGTGCCCCAGCGCGGGTGGTGTGTAGGCGAGTATGCGAGCCATGGTTTCTCCCTGGTGGGGTTGTCGGATATTCGCTAGTATGGGCTCATATTCGTTTTTGTCAACACCAAGCCAAAGTAGGTGTAGTGACCGTATCGAAGAGGACCTACCGGATGGGCGCACGCGCAAGGGCGGCCCAGCAGACTCGCGAGCACATCCTCGACGCCGCAACCGCACTGTTCAACAACCGCAGTTACGGCGACGTCACGATCGCCGACATCGCCGCCGCGGCAGGGGTATCGGGACAAACAATCACCAACCATTTCGGGTCGAAGGACAACCTTTACCTCACCGGCATCTCGGAGCGATTCATCCCACGCGTCAACGAGATTCGGTCCGGTGTAGTGGCAGGCGACGTCGCCTCCATCGTCGACGCGGTCCTCGCCGGCTACGAGGAGTCCGGTGAGTCGACGGTGAAGATGCTGGCCCAGGCCGACACGTTCGAAGCCTTGGCCGACGTTGCACGCGAGGGGCGAAAAGCGCACCACCGGTGGATATCTGAGGTGTTCGAACCACAGCTGAGTCAGCTTGCCCCACGCAGGAGAGAACGCCTGCAACGAATGTTGTGTGTGCTCCTCGACGTTCACACTTGGCACCAGCTACGCAGGCAAGACGGCCTGACCGCGCGTGCGGTCAGGACCGAGGTGACCGAGGGGATCCGATCGATGATGGCCGGGTCGGGTGTGCATCTATCCGAATGACATACCGCCAGTCGACGGCTGTGCCTACCCCCGAGGAAATCGAGCACCCGGCGGTTGAATTCCGAGGGGCGGTCGCGGTGCACGCTGTGGCCGGCCTCGATTGCGGTGAAGTGCCCGTCGGGCAGGGCCTCGCTCACACTGCGTAGGTGCCTGGGCGGCAAGAAGCTTTGTTCACCACCCGAGATGACCAGCACGGGCGAGGTGATCACGTTCAGAGAATCCCACCAGTCGGTGTCGATCACCTGGAACTGGGTCGCGACGAGTTGGGGCATCCGGTGGTCGAAGCGGATCACCGGGCTCGGGTAGCGGGCGAACGACCAGGCTCCCCGGAGCCGTTCAGGCCACCCTCCCGCCGACGGCGCGATGTTCTCGTCCAGGTCGGCCTGTCCGCGGGGCATGGGCGGTATCTCTTCGAGCACCAGCCGGCGGATCCGGTCGGGCGCGGCCATCGCCATTCGCGCCACGGTGTGTGCGCCCAGCGAATGCCCGACCACATCGACCTCAGCCACACCCAGGTCATCGAGTACAAAGGTCAGGTCATCGCGGAAGTCATCGAGCAGGTAGTCCCCCGATCGCGAACTCCTGCCGTGACCGCGCTGGTCGTACGTGATTACCGTTCGGCCAAGCGCTCGCAATTGCCTGGCCAGCGGGCGCCATGTCTGATGATCGCCGCCCATTCCGTGCACCAGCACCACCGGCCGATCTGTCACCGGACCCGACGTTCGCACCGCGAGGGTGATCGATTCGGCGCCGGATGGCCGGGTCAGCGTGTCCACCGACGCCACGGTAGTCAAACGCTCACCAGCGCGCCTGTCACGCCCACCGCATCGCCGGTTTCGTGCGCCATGTCTCGCCGGTGCGGATAATGGGTGAGCATGGTGTACATCTCGGCGATCATCGGCTTCGTGCTGGTCTTTGCCACGAGTGCACTGGTGCTGGTGGGGACCGAATGGATCAAGTCGATCGACTGGGCGGCCCGGTTCCGCGCGGCGTCCGAGCGACGCGCGCCACCCCCGGTCGAAGCGACCGGCGAATCCGGGTCGACGTCACCGGCAATTACCGACTTCGCCCCGCCTGCGCCGCTTCGTCGGCGATCCGAGGGCGGTGACGGACTGTCCGATCTGGCCAAGACCACGGCCACGCCGTACTGGATCGACCACCAAGGAGGGACGCGTCCCGGCGAGTCGATTGCCATCCGGTTCGCGTTCATCGCCGTCGACACGTGGCGGGGCGACGAGCCCCGCATCGACATCGATCGTCTCCTCGACCGAGACTCTGGGCAGATCGACGATTGGGCCGTCCGCACCGACGAGAACAACTACCCGCGACCACTGCGACGGCAGCTGCGCCAATCCACCTTGTCGCCGCACGACCAGGCAACGATCGACGAGATGCGGGCGCATCCCATCGGCAAGCTCGCCTACCTGGCGTGTTCGACGGCGACGGCGATCGAGCAGAGCCGATCCTGGAAGCACGACATCCTCGACAACAAGATGATCCGGGTCGACCTCGATGCCGAGGTGGCAGAGATCAGTCGCAGCTGCGCGCGGCTTCGTGCCTCCGTCGACAAACTCGGGGCCGGTCCGCCCGACGACCTCGGCGACGACCTCGAGCTCACCGCCATCCACGCTGCGCGGTCGCAGGTGCATGACGAACGGCTGGGTGTGCTCGTCCAGCGACTGGAGGCGTTCACCCGGTACCGCGCAGGCGTCGAGCAGGTGGACCGTCAGCTGGCAAAGCTCGAATGGGTGATCAGCGTTGTGGTCGACGACGATTCGGACGAGTACGTCGCCGCGGCCGAGGACGAGCTGGGGTCGGAGCGGTTGAACCGCGCGGCCGAGGAGTTCGACACCGTGGCAGGCACGATCATCGAGACCATGCTCACCGACGCGAAGCGCCTTTCGCGGATCGTGCGCTACTCGTAGGCGCCTTACGGGTCAGCGTGGCGCCGACACGCCCAGTCGCCGCTGTTCGATGATGAGGCAACGGTCTTCCACGTACAGCAGGCCCGCATTTTCTGCGATCTCGCGAGCCTCGGCCGACGCGATACCCAGCTGAAGCCACAGTGCTGTGGCCCCGGCGGCCACCGCCTGCCGGGCGATCTCCGCCGTCTGGTCAGAGGGACGGAAGACGTCGACGAGGCCAATTTGTTCGGGGATGTCGGCCAGTGTTCGGTAGACAGGTTCCCCGAAGAGTTCGTCGGCTTTGGGGTTCACCGGGATGATCCGCCATCCGTGGTCCTGCATGTGGACGGGCACGGTGTGCGCCGCCTTGGCAGGGTCGGCGCTGGCCCCGACCACGGTGATCGTGTCGTACTTGCTCAGGATCTGTTCGACGACATCATCGGTGTTCGACATGGTGAAATCCTAGGGTCCTCAGGTACGGCCGCGACGTTCGCCCGGCCTCCTTCGGTCAAACCGGCCATCGAATCGGTTTCTTCCCAGATGCACTAGCCCGGAGGTTGGATTTCCGTCGGCCCCTGTCCAGGACCCCGCACGCCGAGACCCGCGGCACGACATACTCAGATGATGGAGCCCTGGCAGATCATCCTGGTGGTAGTCATCGTCGTAGTGGTCGTGGGCGTGATCATCGCCCTCGTCCAAGCGGCTCGAGCAAGAAAGCCACCGACACCCGCCGACTGGTACCCCGATGAGCACGACCCGAGCATCGAGCGCTACCACAACGGCTCAGGATGGACCGACCGGACGCGGCCGAACAAGGAAGACGACTACTGACAGACCACTAGTCGAACTGGGTCAGCAGGTGGGCCTCGGCGTCGTGCAGATACGTGTCCATCGCAACCGCCGCGGCCTCCACGTCACCTGACGACAGCAGATCCGCGATCTCACCATTGCGCTGCACGTAACGTTCGTGGAATTGCCGGGCCGACCCGGTACGAAAGAAGACCAGGCGCATCTCGGCCAGAAGAAGATTCATCTCCACGTCCAGCCGGGCACTACCGGCCTGAGCGACCACGGCCCGGTGAAAATGCTGATTGGCGCTCGCGACTGCATCGCCGTCACCGCGCGCCAGGGCTTTCTGTCCTTCGGCGACCGCCGCCCGCATGGCGTCGTGTTGGGGCCGGGCGTGGGCACCCACCCTGATGGCTCCCGTCTCGATCACCCGACGCGCCCGGTAGACGTCGCGCACGTCGTCGGCGGTGGGCGTACGGATCAACACCCCCTGTTGGGTACCCGCTCGAGTATGCGTTCGGAGATCAACTGGCTCAGCGCCTCGCGCAGGGTGTTGCGAGAGATGCCCAGTGCCCGGGCGATTGCTTCTTCGGGCAGACGAGCGCCGGAGCGAAGGCGGCCTTCGTCGACCTGCGCGCGCAAAACGGACGCTGCACGTTCCGCCGAGGAAGTCAGAACAACTTCGGGACGAGCGGCTTCGAGCGCGCCGAGAACGCTGTCGAATCCGGATTCCGTTTCCACGAACCGAGTGTACGAGACGCAGGATTGTGAGATTGTTGAACAATCCTTATCGAGTCAGCAAAGCTTTGGAAACAATCGGACGCGACGCTGAGGAGCAGTCGAGGCACATCGCCGCCGGCACAGCTCGACAGACAACAAGGAGATCTCCATGGCAGAAACGATTGCCGTCGAGGCCAACAAGGGCGGGCGCGCCGCGCTCCTGGGAGCCATGTTCCTCATGGCGACCAGTGCCATCGGGCCCGGCTTCATCACTCAGACCACCCAGTTCACCGTGCAGCTCGGGGCGGCATTCGCCTTCGCGATCTTGGTGTCCATCTTGGTCGACATTGCGGTACAGCTGAATGTCTGGCGAGTGATCGGGGTCGCGGGTCGTCGTGCCCATGAGCTCGCGAACGACGTCCTCCCCGGAGCCGGATACGTGCTCGCCGGGCTTGTGCTCCTCGGCGGACTGGTGTTCAACATCGGCAATGTCGGCGGTACCGGTTTGGGTACAGACGCAATGTTCGGACTCGAACCACGGATCGGCGGCGCGATCTCCGCGTTGATCGCCATCGCCATCTTCCTGAGCAAGCGCGCGGGTGTTGCCCTCGACCGCATAGTGGTGGTGCTCGGTGCCGGGATGATCTTGATGACCGGCTACGTGGCGATCGTTTCCGGGCCTCCCGCGGGCGAAGCATTGCGTAACACAGTGATTCCCGAGGAGATCGACTTCCTGGTCATCACCACCATCATCGGTGGCACCGTCGGTGGGTACATCACCTACGCCGGCGCACACCGGCTTCTCGACACCGGGATGACCGGGCCCGAACACGTCAAGCAGATCAGCCGCAGTTCGGTCTTGGGCGTCATCGTCACCGGTGTGATGAGAGTGCTGTTGTTCCTCGCCGTTCTCGGTGTCACCGCAGGCGGCGTGGCTCTGGCCAAGGACAATCCCACGGCGTCGGCCTTCGAGTCGGCGCTCGGCAGCGTCGGCATGCACCTGTTCGGGGTGATCCTGTGGGCGGCGAGCATCACGTCGGTGATCGGTGCGGCGTACACATCGGTGTCATTTCTGACCACATCCAACACCGGAGCTCGTACCCGCAATCTGCTGACGGTCGGCTTCATCGCGATCACCACGGTCATCTATCTGTTGATCGAGACCACGCCGGTGAAGCTGCTGATCTTCGCGGGCGCGTTCAACGGCATCATCTTGCCCATCGGCTTCACCATCGTGCTCTGGGTCGCATGGCGTCGCCGTGACCTGCTCGGCGGGTACCGTTATCCCACATGGTTGTTGAGCATCGGCGTCATCGCATGGCTTGTCACCTTGTATCTCGGCTACGAATCACTGACGAAACTCGGTGACCTGTGACCACCATCGATCTCAACAGCGACATCGGCGAATCGTTCGGCCGATGGGAACTCGGCGACGACGAGGCCATGCTCGACCTCGTCACCAGTGCAAACATCGCGTGTGGGTTTCATGCCGGCGATCCCAGCACCATCGCCCGCACCGCGCGGTGGTCGGTGCAACGCGACGTCCGGATCGGCGCCCAGGTCGCCTATCGTGACCTCGCGGGATTCGGCCGACGATTCGTCGACGCGTCGCGGACCGAGTTGACCGACGACGTGGTGTATCAGATCGGCGGGTTGCAGGCACTTGCTGCAGCCGCCGGCGGCACGGTCACCTACGTCAAACCCCATGGTGCGCTGTACAACACAGCCGTTCACCACGATGGGCACGCTACCGCCGTTGTTGATGCGGTGGCCGCGGTCGATCCGGGACTGGCGATTCTCGGGCTGCCGGGCTCGCGGCTTCTCGAGCTGGCCGAACAGCGCGGGCTGCGGGTGATCCGCGAGGCATTCGCAGATCGCGGTTACACCCCGTCGGCGACGCTGGTGTCGCGGCGTGAACCCGGCGCGGTCCTGCACGATCCCGACACGGTGGCCGAGCGAGTGCTTCGGATGGTCAGTGATGGATTGGTCGAGGCCGTCGACGGTTCCACCGTGAAGCTCGACGTGGATTCGGTGTGCGTACACGGCGACTCCCCTGCCGCGATCGAGATGGCCCGCGCCGTCCGGGACATCCTCGGTGCGAATGATGTTGAGATAAAGCCTTTCTCATGACGGTTCTGACGTACGGGGATCGGTCTCTGCTCATCGAGGCGGAGACCACCGAAGAGGCGATCGGCTGGACGGTCGCGATCAACGAGGCGGATTTGCCCGGCGTCGTGGACGTGGTCCCTGGCGCCAGAACG
Organism: Williamsia sp. DF01-3; assembly: GCF_023051145.1. Taxonomy (NCBI): domain Bacteria; kingdom Bacillati; phylum Actinomycetota; class Actinomycetes; order Mycobacteriales; family Nocardiaceae; genus Williamsia; species Williamsia sp. DF01-3. The sequence goes on along the minus strand of NZ_JALKFS010000005.1, from coordinate 1,927,859 downwards.
GTTTTGGTGACCGCAGATGGCCCAGGTAGAACAGGCGCGCTGCGCACCGCACTCGAGCGCCTCACCCCGGCACCCGAGAAAGCTCGTCGTGATGGCCCAATCATCGACGTGCCGGTGATCTACGACGGACCCGATCTCGACGACGTCGCTCGCCTCACCGGGATGACCCCGCACGAGGTGATCACTGCACACACCGGTACCCCGTGGCACGTGGCCTTCGGCGGGTTTGCACCGGGCTTCGCCTACCTCATCGGCGGCGACCCACGGCTGCAGGTCCCGCGCCGCGACGACGCCCGGACCAAGGTCCCGGCCGGCGCCGTCGGACTCGCTGGTGAGTTCAGTGGCATCTACCCACGACAGTCCCCCGGCGGTTGGCAACTGTTGGGGCACACCGACCTACCGATGTGGGATGTGGACCGCGATCCACCCGCACTGCTGCAGCCGGGCACACTCGTACGATTCCAGAGCGTCTCGTGAGCACGCTCGAGGTGTTGGCCACCGGGCCGTTCACCACCATTCAAGATGGTGGCCGCCCCGGACTCGCCTCGCTCGGGGTGAGTCGCTCCGGTGCCGCCGATCGGCGGTCGCACCGTCTCGCGAACCGGCTGCTGTCCAACCCCGAAGATGCTGCAACACTCGAGTTGACTCTCGGCGGGCTGTCGCTTCGAGCGACGGGTGAGGTGTGGCTGGCGGTCACCGGCGCCGATGTCGATGTGTTGGTGGACAACGGTTCCGGGCCTCACCCGGTCGGGATCAATGCCCCGTTTGTGGTGCACGCGGGGGGTTCGGTGTCCCTCGGTATGGCACGAGCCGGACTTCGTGCGTACGTGGCCGTCCGCGGGGGCATCGCGGCGACGCCCACATTGGGCTCGTGTAGTACCGACACCATGTCAGGACTTGGGCCAGATCCGGTGGCCGTCGGAACGGTGTTGGAGATCGGACCCCGGCCCGGCGAACTACCGGACGTCGACGTCGCCCCAGTTGCGGCGCCGGCCGCCGGAGACGTGGAACTGCGCGCCATCCGCGGTCCGCGCGACGGATGGGTTCTGGACGCCGATGATCTGGTGCGTGTGGCGTGGCAGGCATCCGACCACAGCGATCGAGTGGGAATGCGGTTGAACGGCACTGCGCCTGGCCTCAACCACCGAGATCCGGATCGTCAATTGCCCAGCGAGGGCATGGTGCGGGGGCAATTCAGGTACCTCCAAGCGGACAACCGGTGGTGTTCCTCGCCGACCATCCGGTCACCGGCGGCTATCCCGTGGTTGCCGTACTGATCGACGAGGACGTCGATCGCGCCGCCCAGATCCGTCCCGGCCAGTCAGTGCACCTCCGCTGGGCCCGATGACCACGTGTTCGCCCGATAGGAGCTCCCGATGACATCACCCGCAGCCGCCACCCCGTCGGCGGCCCGAAAGTTGTTCCGCGACGGGCTGATCACCCCGACCGCAGGCTGGGCACCCGGATACACGCAGGCCAACCTGTTGACCCTTCCGCGCGCCGACGCCTACGACTTCTTACTGTTCGCGCAACGCAACCCGAAGTCGTGCCCAATCCTCGATGTGTTGGATGCCGGCGAGGTGACCGGACCGATGCTGGGTGAGGACGGCGACATCCGCACCGACGTGCCCCTCTACCGAATCTATGAAAACGGCGAACTGGTCGATGAGGCAACGGACGTGACGCCGTGGTGGCGGGAAGATCTGGTCTCGTTCTTGATCGGGTGCAGCTTCACGTTCGAAGCTGCCTTGATCGAGGCCGGCGTACCCGTGCGACACATCGAACAGGGTTCAAATGTGCCGATGTACAAGACCTCTCAGCGTTGCCGCCCGGCAGGAGGTCTATCCGGTCCACTGGTGGTGTCGATGCGGCCGGTACCAGCAGAATTGGTCGCAACCGCGGTACGGGTGACGTCGCGCTATCCCGCGGTTCACGGCGCTCCGCTACATATCGGCGACGCCGCCGCACTCGGCATCTACGACATCGACCAGCCCGACTTCGGCGACGCTGTGGACATTCGCCGGGGCGAGATACCGGTGTTCTGGGGATGCGGCGTCACCCCGCAGGCCGCGGTGATGGAGTCGCGGCCTGCGTTGGCGATTGGTCACGCACCGGGCCACATGGTGATCACCGATGTGCGCGACAGCCAGTACCTCGTGCCCTAGCGGCCCAGACCATGCGGGCGGGTGACGTAGGTCTGTCCGTATTGGGTTGTCCACGTGATGGTTCGGTCTGAGTGCATTCGGGCGATCCAGTAGCCGAGGGTTTTGCGTTTGTGGTCGGGGCGGCAGATGGGGGCAAGGTCTTCTTCGATTGTCCAGCCACCCGATCGAGGGTCGGCATGGTTGAACGGGATGATGTGGTCGATCTCGCATTCGGATGCCGGGGTGGAGCATCCGGGAGTTCGGCAGGTGCCGTCGCGGGCGATGATCATCTCGCGCAGCGCCTGGGACGGTTGATAGGTCAACGCGCCTGGTGGTGGTTCGGTGAGTCCGCCGTGACCGTCGGGTGGGAGCAGTCCCGGTGGCGGGGCGGTGATGCCGGATTGCCGGTGTCGGCAGTGTTGTCTGCTCGCTGGCGCTCGCGGGTATGCGGCCCTCAGCGCGTCGTCTTCCCTCGTCGACTCAGTCGCTGCGCTCCCTCGCTCCTCAGTCCAGACGACACGGGGCCGCATACCGTTCCGGTCAATCTGCTGGCCGCGGGTGCGCTGTCTGCTGCTGCAGGCAGGTTTGTGGTGTGTGCAAAGGTCTCCACCACCCTGCGCGTCGGCGCGTTGTTGGTGAAGTTGCCGACGGTCGCGGGAGGACCGGTAGTCGCGGTGTGGTTTCATCGCTTTGCGTCGTTCTGCTGCCCCGTCGGGGTCGACAGCGATGACCATCCGGTCGAGTTCGTTGCGCAGGACGGAGCGTGAGAGTCCCTGCTGGGCAATCAGTATGGCTTCGGGTTCGACGCGGGCGAGTAACGCGTCGTCGAGACCCTGGAGTGCGGTGACGATTTCGCGTACATGCGTGAACCCGATGTCGCCTTCCTCGAACGCCGCACGTGTCTCGTGGAATCGGTCGCGCAGTTGCAGGCCGTTGTCGATGTACACCCCGGCCATCGTTCGCGAAACACCCAACAGGGACACCTCAACAACCGGGATGCGGGCGGCCTTGTCCAGGTCCCCTGACACGGCCAGTTCTTCACGCACCCGCAACGTCGCCAGTTCGACAACGTCGGCGATTGTGCGCGCGAACCGCCGATTCAGCTCACGCGGAACAGTTCTCAGATCCTCGGCCAACTGTATGGCTCGAGTTCCCCCTCGACCAACAACATGACCCCATTCTAAATAAGGGGTCTGACAAATCTCTCGATCACGTTCTGGGGCAGACGCTCTCGCGGGCACCGTTGCACACAGGTTCAGCCCAGACGTCACATCCGGCCATCAGATCACGACTTGTGTGCACTCAGGCGCATCACCCGCTGAGCCCAGGGTTCAGTGTTCAGGGAACGATCGAGTCCACGTAACCGCCATCTACCCGTACGGCGGCACCAGTCGTAGCCGAAGCCTGCGGAGACGCGAGATAGACACACATGTTCGCGATCTCCTCGGGCTCGATCAGCCTCTGCAGCAACGATTGTGGACGGTGCAGACGCATGAACTCGCGCTGGGCCTCGTCCCACGGGAGGTCTTTGTCCACGAGTTGATAGACGAAGTCCTCCACCCCACCGGTGTGTGTCGGCCCCGCTATCACCGAGTTCACGGTGACGCCGGTGCCTGCTGCTTCCTTCGCGAACCCACGGCTCACGGCGAGCAGTGCCGTCTTCGACATCCCGTAGTGGATCATCTCGGCGGGGATCACGATCGCCGAGTCGCTTGCGATGTTCTGTATGCGTCCCCACCCACCATCGGTCATCGACGGCAGATAGGCGCGGATGAGTCGCACTGCGGCAAGCACATTCACCTCGAAGTAACGACGCCATTCCTCGTCGGAGATGTCCAGCGCAGGCTGCGACCCGAAGATGCCGAGATTGTTCACCAAGATGTCGACCGAGGGAAGGGCAGCGAGCAACGTGTCCACACCGTCGGTGGTGGTGACGTCGGCAGCCAACTGTATGACATCGGCTCCGGGTACCTGCGCGGTCAGTTCCGCCACTGCGTCGCGCAGCTTCCCAGCGTCTCGACCGTTCACCGCAACGCGCGCTCCCGCCTCGGCGAGTCCCTTCGCGATTGCCTTTCCGATGCCCTGGCTCGAACCTGTCACCAATGCTGTTCTACCGCTCAGATCGATACGCATACTGCCGACTGTAGACGCGGCCATCGGTACTCTTGGAGGGGATGGTTTGCAAGCCAAAGAACCCGCTCCAAGGAGGATGCCCATGTCTGTGAGCCTGGCCAAAGGCGGAAACGTCTCGCTGAGCAAGGAAGCGCCCAATCTGACCGCGGTGAGCGTCGGCCTCGGATGGGACGTCCGATCCACCACCGGGGCCGACTACGACCTCGATGCCAGTGCCCTTGCGATCAACGCGAACCGGAAGGTGCTGAACGACTCGTTTTTTGTGTTCTACAACAACCTGCGTTCCCCCGACGGGGCCATCGAACACACCGGAGACAATCGCACCGGTGAAGGCGAGGGCGACGACGAGACGATCACCGTCGACCTGAAGGCCCTGTCGCCGGACGTCGACTCCATCATCTTTCCGGTCACCATCCATGAGGCCGATATCCACGGTCAAAGCTTCGGCCAGGTGCACGGCGCTTTCATCAGGGTCGTCAACCAGGCCGACGGACGGGAACTGGCGCGCTACGACCTGAGCGAGGACGCATCGACCGAGACTGCGATGGTGTTCGGCGAGATCTACCGGCGCGGCGGCGAGTGGAAGTTCCGGGCAGTAGGCCAGGGATACGCATCAGGGCTCGCCGGAATCGCACGCGACTACGGGGTCAACATCGGCTGAGAACCGGCCGGCGTCCGCCTACCATCACCCCATGCCGAGTCTCGCGGATCGATTCCAGGATCAACGCTCTCGCCTGCTCGCGGTGGGATATCGGATCACCGGGAGTGTCACGGACGCCGAGGACGCCGTGCAGGAATCGTGGCTGCGTCTGGCCGATGTCGATGTCGACTCGATCAACGACCTCGGCGCCTGGCTGACCACCGTGGTCGGCCGCATCTGCCTCGACCGACTCCGGTCAGCAGCGGTTCGACGAGAACAGTATGTGGGCCAATGGCTTCCCGAGCCCGTGGTCACCGCGCTACCGTCCAGCGACTCACAAGATCCACTACAGGCGGTGGTCGCCGCGGAAGACAGCCGATACGCCGCGATGGTGGTATTCGAGACCCTGACTCCCGCGATGCGCGTCGCATTCGTGATGCATGACGGTTTCGGCGTGCCGTTCGCCGAGATCGGCGCCCTCCTGGGTGTGAACGCGGCTTCGGCCCGCCAAATGGCCTCACGTGCCAGGAGAATCGTCTCGGGAGTGCCGGCGCCGGTGTCCGAAGCCGAGCAAGCAGAGGCGGTTCAGCGCCTCGTTGCTGCGCTGGCCTCGAAAAACGTCGATTCCGTTGTGGCTGCCCTGGATCCGGACGCCGTGATCGTCGGCGACGCGAACCGCACCACCCCCACAGCGGTCAAGCCCATCCACGGCGCCGACGGCGTCGCGCGTTTCCTGCTGGGTCTGGTCCGACGGTACGGAGAGTCGTTCCTGTCCGAGCAGATCCCGGTGCTCATCAACGGCGAACTCGGCGCGTACAGCGCCGGATGGGACGATGCCGGTGACCGTCGCGCATCTCCGGCTCGCGCCAGCTGCTTTGTGGTCCGCGACGGCCGTGTAGCGGCCATTTACGACATCGCCGACCCCGCGAAACTGAAGGCGGTACCGGACGTGCGCTCATCTGACCGGTGATCAGAGGGTCAGGAAACCCGGCACTCCTGGCCCACACCAACCGCGCTGACCTTCTCGTAGCGCTGCGGGTCGAAGGTACCGTTGCGTTCCCGGAACGAGCGACCGGTACCAGGCCACAGCAAGGTCAACCGGCCGCTCTGGGGGTCGAGATACCAACTGCTGCAACCACTGAGCCATACCGTCGACGCACTACGCTCGTCGATCTCACGGGTGTAGTCGCGTTCGGCATCCGCCGACACCTCGAGCGCTAGCCCACTGTTGCGCCATAGGTGGTCAAGAGCACCCAGGACGTAGTCGATCTGCGTCTCGATCATGTAGATCGCGGAATTGTGGCCGAGAGCGGCATTGGGGCCGTCCAGTACGAACATGTTCGGGAAGCCACTGACGGCGGTGGACGCGTACGACACCATCCCCTCACCCCAATGGTCGGAGAGCAATTCCCCGCCCACACCCGCGACCCTCTCGGCGAACGCGGGCCTGGCAGCCTCGAATCCGGTGGCCATGACAACAACGTCGAGATCGTAGGAACGCCCGCTGGCCGCGACCACCGAGTCACCGTCGAACGCCGCGAGCGCAGAGGGTTCCAGCGTCACCGACGGCCTCATCAGCGCCGGGTAGAACTCGTCACTGAGAAGTATTCGCTTGCAACCGATTTCATAGTCCGGCGTCAGAGCCCGGCGGAGATCCGGATCGTCGATCTGGGCAGTCAGATGCCCCAGCGCCCGGGCCCGGATCTCATCGATGTCCGGCCGGAGCCCTCGACGCTGCGCAAATGCTTTGTCGGCCTCGGTGAAGAGCTCTTCCCTCAGGCGGTCTGCGTTGGCCTTCACCTGCAGTTGCACACGCTCGGGTTCGCTGTATTCCCGATTACGTCGCGGCACCACATAGGGCGCGCTGCGGGAGAAGACGACGAGCTGCCCGGCACGCTCAGCGAGGTGTGGCGTGAGTTGTACCGCCGATGCCCCCGTGCCCACGATGCCGACGCGTGCGCCGTCGATCGGAGCGTCGTCATCCCACTGGGCGGTGTGGAAAACCTTGCCGAAGAATGTGTCCGAACCGGTTACCTCGGGCATGAGCGGATCGGCCAACCGGCCGACCGCCACGACGAGCACGCGGGCCCGCATCTCGCCCGCGTTGGTCGCCACGAGCCAGCAGAGCTGATCCGGAAGCCATCGAGCCTGTGCCACATCGGTGTTCAGATGCAGGTGCGGCGTCAGACCCTCCTCGTCCACCGCACGGGTCAAATACTCGTGGATCTCCGGCCCCGACGCGAACAGCGAGGTCCAGTCACCGGGAGGCCGGAACGAATACGAGTAGACATGTGCGGGTACGTCGCATGCGACGCCCGGGTAGTGGTTGTCCCGCCACGTGCCGCCCACCGAATCGCCGCGTTCGAGGATGACAAAGCTCTCCCGGTCGGCCCGGGCCAGCCGGATACCCAGGCCGAGTCCCGCGAACCCGGCACCGACGATCGCCACGTCGACGCAGTGTGGCAATGAGGACGGTGAGGTCACGCGAAGACCCGTCGCAACACTTCGACCCGCTCGGCGGGTGGGTCCTCGTAGAGGGTCGTGCGCTGACGCGGCGTCCGGCCGAGTTCTCTGCCCAACTCCGTCACATCGTCGGGCGAGAGCTGTCTGCCACTCTCGGGCCCGGCGTCGGGCCGGAGCGTTCCGTCCATCAGGACGCCGCCGACATCGTCGGCACCACCGCGGAGCACGGCACGCAGCGCTTCGGCGTCGAGTTTGGTCCACGCTGCCTGTACGTGGTCGATGGTGCCGAGCATCATCAGGCGTGCCACCGCGTGCACTGCCCTGGTCTCGCGGAGCGTGGGGCCCTGGACCGCTTGATCCCGGACGTGGGGTGGGGCGTTCTCTGGAAGCATCGGCATGAGGATGAGTTCGGTGAAGCCGGACGTGCGGTGCTGGATATCGGCCAGCAGACGCAGGTGGGCAACCTGGTGAATCGGGTCCTCGACGTGACCGTAGAGCATCGTCGCGGTCGATTTCAGACCCGTCTGGTGGGCGGTGATGATCGTGTCCACCCACGCGGCGATCGACAGCCCGCGGCCGTCGGGCGAGAGGGCGCGGCGCACGTGGTCGTCGAGTACCTGCGCGGCAGTGCCGGGCACGGTGTCGAGGCCCGCCTCGCGGGCCGACCGGAGGAACTCCTCGGCGGTGACGTCGAGCCGGGTCGCGGCGTCGAACACCTCTGTTGCACGGTAGGCATGGAGGTGGATCTCGGGCGCGACCGCTTTGATGCGCTTGATCAACTCCAGGTATTCGGTGGCGTGTTCGGTCGCCGGAACCGGACCCTGCAGGCAGATCTCTGTCGCGCCGAGTTCCCAGGCCTCCGCGACGAGGTCTTCCAGGCTCACACCGCCACCGTCGGCCAGAACGGCTGCCGTCTCGAAGTTGCGGTTGGCGACAAAGGTGAGGTCATCACCGGTGGTCTCCCGCCGGGCGGCATCGGCCAACGCACACAGTTCGTCCAGGTCAGGACCGTCGGCCTGCAGGAGATAGCTCCACTCCAGGTCGTCGATCGAACCGGGATCGCGAGCCAACCGTCGCAGGACCGGTTGCACCACGGCCGGCGGCATGTGGTGGTCGGCGGCCCATGACGATCGCAACTTCATCCCTTGACTGTAGAACCGTGCCGCAACTCCTCCCGTTCAGCGGTACCGTTCAGTTCGCCGACGTGGTCGATGTGCTCGCCGGCCCGCGCCGGATGGCGGCCGGTCCGGGGCCCGACCGCGAACAGTTGACGTTCTTCTTCGGTTGCGCCGGTCACCGTGTGCGACAACGCCGCGGTGATCAGTTGGTGGTCCGACTCCGTCCAGCGCTCGGTGGTCTGCCGCTTGTAATCACTCCAGGAGGCAACGGTGAACTGTTCCACCCGCAGGTCTGAGTCGGCGCCATGGCGGTACAGGCCCCACGAGTATCCGCCGGTCCGCCGCCGCGCCTTCCCCACGGCAGCCATCGCCTGATCGAACTGGTCCAGCTCCGCGGGCCGCACGCGATAGGCCACCGAGACGACAACAGGGCCGTCATCGGGTTCGGGTCCGAACACCACCATCGGAGTGGGCCAGGCGGTGGACACACCTCGCGGCAGTGTCCCCGTCTCCGGCCGCAGCGGTACCACCGTGACGCTGGCCGCAGCGGCGACGAGCAGGGCCGCCGAGATGAGCAACGCCGTGACGAAGCTCGTGTGGGACGCCACCACACCCCACACAACCGATCCGAGGGCCTGCGATCCCATGAACACGAGCAAGTAGATCGACATCCCGCGTGCCCGCACCCAGTGCGACAAAGACAGCTGGATCGCTGCGTTGAGCGTGGTGAGAGTTGCGATCCAGGCAGCTCCGGCCACCAGAAGCAGCGGCAGCACCGCCCACACCGGCAACACGCCGACCGCGACCACCCCCACGCCGTACGCGATCGCCGAAGCAGCCAGCAAAGCGTTGGGCAACAACTTCTTCCGCAGGCGCGGGTAGATCGCGACACCGGCCACCGCCCCGACACCGAGCATGCCAAGTACCAGGCCGTAACCCGATGCCCCGAAATGAAGGTGCTCACTCGACGCCAGCGGCAGCAGAGCCCAGAGGGCAGACGCCGGGAAGGCGAAGACCGCCGATCGCACCATGATCCGGCGAACGATGGGTGCTGCGTGCACGTAGTGCAGACCGGTCACCAGCGAACGTCCCAGCCGCTCACGGTCCACACCTGGGGCGTCGGCGGGTCGGCGCCACCACACCAGCGCACCGATGATCGCCAGGAACGACAGCGCATTGATCGCGAACACCGCGGCCGGTCCGGCCGCGGCCACCAACACCCCGCCGATCGCCGGACCCACCGCACGGGCCGCGTTCACGGTGACACTGCCCAACGAGGAAGCCGCTGGGATCTGTTCGCGTGGAACGAGTTCTGGCTGGATGGCCTGCCACGCCGGAGCCGACAGTGCCGAGCCGCATCCGAGCAGGAACGTCATCGCCAACAGCATCACAGGCGTCAGCACATCGGTCCAGGCCAGAAATGTGGTGACCCCCGCAGCGACCGCGGTGTAGGTACTGACCGCGATCAGCAGGCGCCTGCGATCCAGGAGATCGGCGAGTCCACCGGCGGGCAAGGCCAAGAACAGCGTCGGCAGCAGACTCGCAGTCTGGACGAGTGCGACGATGGTGGCGCTGCTGTCGTGCTCCACCAGGAACCACTGGGCCCCGACGGTCTGCATCCAGAGACCGATGTTCGAGACGAGCTGGGCGATGAACAGATATCGATAGATCTTGTTGCGCAACGGCGCCCATGCGGACACCTGGGGCGCGGACTCCACAGTGGTGGTCACAGCGTTTCATCCAGCCAATCGGTGAACGATTGCCACCCGACTGCCGGGTATGCGGTGTGCAGAGCGGGGATGTCGGCCGCATATCCGGTGTCGGTGAGGTACCCGAACATCGCCCGCATGTCCGCCGAACCGATGTCGGAAGCATCGACGGTGCGCAACCGAACGGTGCGGCCGAGCCGCTGCCCCAACGCTTCCGCCATCTGGGCGGGTGTCGGCGCGTCGGACGCGATGTCGATCCGCAGGCCCACGTGGCGCGCCGGGTCCTCGAAGACCGTCGCGACGAACTCCCCGAGGTCGCGACGTGAAAGCTGTTGTAATGGAGTATCTTCACCGATCGCGAGCTCGAGTACTCCCCCACGCACCTGGTCCATTCCGGCCAGGAGGTTGTCGTAGAAGTAAGTGGGGCCGACGATCGTGCTGGCAACGCCCGACCGCATCAACGCCGCCTCGACCACTGCCTTGCTCTCGAAGTGCGGGATCCCGGTGTGGCGGTCGGCACTGGCCACCGAGGAGAAGACCAGATGAGGAACACCGGCGGTCGACGCTGCTTCGATGATCGACATCCCCTGCGAGACTTCCTCATCCGGTCCACGTTCGAACGGTGTGGTGAGAGCGAAGACTCCGGCGGCTCCCGCGAATGCCGCGGCGAGGCTCTTCGGGTCGTCGAGGTCGGCGACAGCGAGTGATGCACCCGCATCTGCGAGCCGGCGGGCTCGGGTCGACTCCGGGCGCCGGACCACTGCCCGCACGGGCAGAGTTCTCGCGAGAAGCGCTGTCACCACTGCGCCACCTTGCGCGCCGGTGGCGCCGATCACCACATAGGGGCTGTTCATCTTCTCGGACTCTCTGTCGATCAATGGTGGATGTCAATGCACGTGGGCGCACCGCCCCCGGCACGTCGACCGGGGGCGGTGCGCTGGAACATCAAGCGCTCGCGGCGGCGCTTTCCTGGCTCACCGCGGTGACGGCCTCTTCGATGAGGGCGACCACCTCAGCCGGCTTGGCCAGCATCACCAGGTGCGGGGCGTCGAGTTCGACAACCTTCTTCAGGCCCGCACGCTCGTACCCGAAACGCTCGACGTCCGGGTTGATCGTGTGGTCGTCGCTGCTGACGATTCCCCACGCGGGCTTGGTCTTCCATGCGGCCACCGGTGCTGCTTCACCGAATGCCGCGGCGGCCAGTGGTCGCTGCGAGACGGCAAGCACCTCGGAGTCCTCCTGCGGGATACCCGCGGCGAAGACGGCCGGGAAGGCACTGATCTTGACCGAGACGTCGGTGCCGGGCTCGGCACCCTCGATCGGGAACGGCGAGTACACGAGGTTGGCCGCGAGGTCGGAATCGGGGAACCGGCCCTGCAGTTCGCCGAGGCTCTCGCCTTCTTCGAGTGCGTACCCGGAGACGTACACCAGGCCGACGACGTTCTCGGCGGCACCGGCAACGGTGATCACGGCGCCACCGTAGGAGTGCCCTACGAGTACAACCGGGCCGTCGATCTGCTCGACGAACGAGCGGATGTAGGCCGAGTCGCCGAGCAGACTGCGGTTGGGCACCGGAGGCGCCAGAACGGTGTGGCCCTTGTCGAGCAGACGGCGGGTCACCGGGGTCCAGCTGGCGGCATCGGCAAATGCGCCGTGGATGAGAACGATGGTGGGTGTTGCGGACATGAACGAGCTCCGTTGGTTCGGTGTGTGCTGAAAGGGTGGGCCTGGCTGCTGCTACTTGGCGATGAACTCGAGGATGTCTGCGTCCAGGGCCTTCTGGTACTCCCCGTAGATGCCGTGCGGGGCGCCCGGGTAGACCTTCAAGGTGCCGTCTTTGACGAGGTCGATCGTCTTCTCGGCCGCTGCGGCGATCGGCACGATCTGATCGTCGCCACCGTGGGCGATGAAGATCGGCACGTCCAGTGCCTTGAGATCCTCGGTGAAGTCGGTCTCGGAGAACGCCTTGACGCAGTCGTATGCGGCGGCGAGGTTCACCAGCATGCCCTGACGCCAGAAGTCGTCTTTTGCACCCTGGGAGACATTGGCATCGTCGCGGTTCGCACCGAAGAAGGGCTCGGACAGGTCCTTGTAGAACTGCGAGCGATCGTTCAGCACACCGTTGCGGATGTCGTCGAGAGCCTCGATCGGGGTGCCTTCGGGATTGGACTCAGACTTCAGCATGACCGGCGGGACGGCGCCGGCCGTGATCACCTTGGCGACCCGGTCTCCACCGTGCTGGGCGGCGTAACGGACCACTTCACCACCACCGGTGGAGTGTCCGATCAGGACCAGGTCGCGCAGATCAAGTGCCTCGACGAGTTCGGAGAGATCTTTGGCGTAGGTGTCCATGTCGTTGCCCTGGTAGGTCTTCGACGACCGGCCGTGGCCACGACGATCATGGGCGATCGCCCGGTAGCCGGCGTCGGCGAGGAGCTTGAGTTCGAGCTGCCAGGCGTCTGACGACAGCGGCCATCCGTGGCTCAAGATGACCGGCTGGCCACTGCCCTGCTCGGTGTAGTAGATCTCGGTTCCGTCGGTGGTGGTGATGTACGGCATGGTGTCTCCTGTGGTCGCTTCGACGTGGTGAGATCTACATTCGTCTACTGCGGCAGCTGTGTCGACGCTGCTGGCGTCCAAACCTGGGGGATGGTGACGGGAGGTGCCACTACCGGCTAGCCGGTAGTGGGTGTCGGCTTCAGGTGTCAGGCGTCGCGTGCGACGGGTATCCGCACGGTGAGGTTCGTTCCCTCACCCACCGGACTCGACACGGTGAATGTTCCTCCGACGGCTTCGATTCGATCCTGCAGGCCGATCAGACCTGATCCCGCACCGGTGTCTGCCCCACCGTCTCCGTCGTCGGACACGGCGAGGTCGAGAACTTCATCGGTGATCGCCGCAGTGATCGTGACCACGGAGGCGTCGGCGTACTTCGCGGTGTTGGTCAACGCTTCGGCCACAACATAGTAGGCGGCAACTTCCACCGGATCCGGCAGTCTCCAGGGGATGTCGATGGACAGGGACACCGGTACTGGTGATCGGCGGGCGAGGGTCTTGAGTGCCGGTCCGAGCCCACCCCTGGAGAGGATCGCAGGGTGGATGCCGCGCGAGAGCTCCTGAAGATCGGTGTGTACGTGCGTGAGCGCATCGACGCTGCGGTCCAGCCGAAGTCGTAGATCCTCCCGGTCCGAGGGGATGGCGGCCTGCGCGGCCCGCAACTCCATGCCCAGGGAGACGATGCGTTGCTGGGCGCCGTCGTGGAGGTCGCGTTCGATGGTGCGTCGTGCCTGGTCGGCTGCTGCGATGACACGTGCACGCGACTGGGTGAGTTGAGCCCTGGTCTCGCAGTTGTAGACCGCGGTGGCCACCAGGTCGGCGAAATCGGTCATCCTGGTCTGGATTTCGAGCTCGGGTGCACGGTCTGACGACGCGACCACCACCGCGCCCCAGACGTCGCCGTCGATGATGATCGGCACTCCGAGCCCGCAGACGAGACCCCGTTGGTGCATGCGGTCGGCGATCGGCCCGGTGGCCGCGGTGTAATCGATGGCCGCAGGTTCCCCGGTGGTCAGAACAGTGGTGCAGATGTTGTTCCCACCCAGTTCGAGTCGCTCACCGGGTGTGAGACGGTTCTCGTTGCGCTCGTCGTCCCAGGCAGCGAGCACAACACCGTGCCCGTCCTCGAATCGCACCACCGACACGTGCTCGGCACCCAGTCCGGATCCGAGTTCCCGGGCGACGGCGGGATATACGTCGTCGGGCTCCACACGCAGGGCCACCAGGGTGGCCACCCTGCGCAGCGCGGCCTGCTGGCGGGCCAGCCTGGCCGTCTGTTCATGTAGTTGTTCCCGATCTCGGGCGGCGGCCAGCAACGCTTCGAGTGCCGGCACGATCCGCCGGACACGGCGTGCGTCGGCAGCATCGAGCGTGGCGGGCACCAGGAGCGCACCGAGATCGAGGCCGTTGTCGCGCAGCAGAATTCGCTGCTGATTTCTGCCGGGGTGGTCTCGGCCGGGCCGAGGACCACATGCGGCGGCGGTAGCTCGAGTACATCGGACAGCCGGGAACTGGCCTTCTCGAACATCTCCGGCGACATAGACTCACGCAGCATGGTGCGTGCAAACGCGGCCAGCAGGTCGGCTTCCCGCCGGCGTTGATCGGATTCGACTGCGCGAAGCCGAGACTGGCCCACCAGCACGTTGGTCAGTATTGCCAGCGTCGAGAACACCACCACGGCGGGAACCAGGCTCTCACTGTTCTCCGAGACATGCACGTACGCGTAGGCCGTTGCGCTGGCCACCGATGTGACAAGCGCGAGGCCGAAACCCCATCCGGCCGACACGACCAGGACACCGAACAGGAAGACCGCGCCGAACGCGGAATTGGGGGCGATCTGTTCGAGCAGATGCACCACGAGCATCTCGGTGGCGATGAAGCCGCACGCGATCGCGATGCCCCACCCCAGAGGTGGAGCGCTGGGCCGAAGCACCGTGGTGGCGAGCCTGTCGCGCCAAGAACCGCGATCGGTACTGAACTCCGTTCCTGCACGAGCCGCAGAGATCATCGTGCAGACCTACGGTGTCGCCTGCTTGTTCGTCCGAGCACACGGCGATGATAGTGCCGTTGTCGGCCAAGCGGCTCGTCGCCGGCCACCGCGGCTCGCGCCGCATTCCGCGGCGAGATGTTCCTGCTAGCGGGAATGCCCCGCGCGCGTCCGTCTGACACCCTCGAAGAGGTGAAGCCCTCCGACCATCGCTGCCTCATCGTTGATGACAGCGTCGCCTTCTGCGCTGCGGCGCAGAGGTTGCTGGAGGCTGCGGGCATGACGGTGGTCGGGACGGCCGCGACACTTGCTGCTGCGGTACAGACCGCCGCCGGCACCCGGCCCGATCTGATCTTGGTGGACATCGACCTCGGCGGTGAGAGCGGCTTCGATGTGGTGGAGGCTCTTCTGGAGACGCGGCCCGATCCGGCGCCCGCCGTCATCCTCGTCTCCACCCACGATGAGGAGGACTTCGCCGACATGGTGGAGGCGAGCTCGGCGATCGGGTTCCTGCCGAAGTTCGAGCTGTCCGCCGAGTCGATCATGCGCATTCTGGGGTGACGCCAGGTCGGCAAACCCCCTGAGCCCGTGGTGATCAGCTCATCGCATCGAGATACATGATCACTGCCCGCACCCGACGATGGTCGTCGGACGTATCGGCCAGATCCAGCTTGGTCAGGATGCTGCGGACGTGTTTTTCCACGGTGCCCTCGGTGATCCACAATCGGCGGCCGATCCCGGCGTTGGACAGTCCTTCGGCCATCAGCGTCAGCACATCTCGTTCCCGTGCGCTGAGGGCACCGAGCGGATCATCGCGCCGTCGCGCGGCCACCAGCTCGTGCACCAGAGCGGGGTCGATCACCGACGCACCGTTCGCTATTCGACCCACGGTGTCGACAAAATCGGTGACGTCGGTGACCCGGCTCTTGAGCAGGTAGCCGATCCCTCGGCCCCCGTCGAGCAGCTCGAGAGCGTGGTCGACCTCCACGTGCGCCGACAACAGGAGCATCGACACCGAGGGAAACTCTTTGCGGATCTGCAGCGCGGCGTCGAGACCCTCCGAGGTGTGCGACGGTGGCATCCGGATGTCGATGATGGCCAGTTGTGGCGGTTCCGCCCGCACGAGCGTGAGCAGTTCATCGGCGTCGCCGGCCTGGCCGACCACATCCAGCCCGGCCTGCGTCAACAGGCTCGACAGGCCCGCCCGCAGCAACACATCATCGTCGGCGATCACCACGGAAAGTCCGGCCGACATGTGAGTCCCTTCGTAGATCGCGCCACCTGCCGGTACCAGTGTGCCCGGTCGGTCAGACGGTCGGCGCGGTCAGCCCGACACAGCTGTGTCGGGATCGGCCCACGGCACCCGGCAGGAGTCGGTCGAGAATCCCTGGTCGGTGATACCGAGCGCCGAGTACATCCGCGCGCGTTGGTTCTCCAGCCCGATCTGATAGGTCAGTTCCACGACTCCGGCGTCGCCGAAACGCTCACGCAGATCGGCCACCTGCTCGTCGGTGACCGTGGTCGGCGTTGCGGTGATCGCATCGGAGTAGGCGATCGCCGCCCGTTCGTCGTCGCTGTAGTGCGGCGAACTCTGATAGTCGGCGATGTCGCGCAGGCGGTCGATGTCGAGCCCGTGGAGACGCTGGAGCATGGTGCCGAAGTCGACGCACCACGAGCACCCGATGGTCCAGGCCGTACGGAACACAGCGATTTCCCGGATGTTCGATGGCAACACCGTCGATGCCTTGTCCACGGCCGTCTCATGCATCGCCGACGCCAGGAACAGGCCGCGGTGATGGGCGGTCACGGCAAACGGTTCGGGCACCGATCCGAACCTGCGGGCTGCATATCGATACGCCCCTTTGATCAAGAGACCTGCTTCGTCCGGTTTGACTGCTGGAATACGTGCCACGCGAGGAACCTCCCACTTCAGGCGGGCGCACTGTGCGCCCCTATCTGGAGGACGACACAGCCCGACAAAACGTGACAGGCAGGCTCAGCGAGTCCAGCGAATGCGTATGGGGCCTCGGACGTTGGCCGGATCGTCGACCACGTCACCGCCCTGGGTGATCTGGACTTCGCCGTCCGCCATCATCTGGCGGGCGACCGCGCGCACCGGTTCCATCAGGGGGCGCCAGTCATCAGGGGCAACCGCTCGCGCGACATCCGACGGGCAGATACTCGAATCCGGCGACCGCGCGCTCAGCAGGTCGCGAATCTTCGCCGTGAGGGAAACGTCATCGGTGCCGTCCGGCGCCCCGCCGTTCGTGTGGGCCATCTGCCCAGCTTCCCGTCGCGGTGGCCCACCGTCAACGTCCTCCTCCCCAGCGACGCGAGGTCCGATTCCCGCCAGCACCCCCGAGTGGTCGTGAGATGAACTGATGTTGCGCTTACCGGAGCGTGAAAGCGGTTGTCACACACAGAGAGTTGGAGTCATCGTGTCAAAAGTCGCATTGGTCACCGGATCGAGCCGGGGCCTGGGCCTTGCCACTGCGTGGGCACTGGGCCGCGCAGGGAACACCGTCATCATCAGTGGCCGCGACGGTGGGCGGATCGAATCCCTGGCCGCCGATCTACGCGAGGAGGGCCTGCGCGCGGAAAGCCTGGTCCTCGACGTGGAGTCCTTCGAAAGTGCTCGATGCGCGGCTCACGAACTCGCCAACCGCCATGATCGGCTGGATGTTCTGGTGAACAACGCCGGTGTCCTGCCCGAGGCCACCCAGCCGGCCGAGATCAACTTCAGTCACCCGTCGGCCGCCGCGAAGACCTTCAGTGTCAACACCCTTGGGGTCCTCAATGTGGTCGAGGCGATGCTGCCGCTCATCTGGCGTAGTGCCGGCGGCCGCATCGTCAACGTATCGAGCACCATGGGCTCCTTGGCGGATCAGAAAGATGTTCAGTCGCAGTACTATTCGATGGTCGTTCCTGCCTATCAGGCGTCCAAGGCGGCGGTGAACAGCATCACCATCGGTCTGGCGAAGATGCTGGCCGGCACCACCGTCAAGGTCACGTCGGTGTGCCCGGGTCATGTGCAGACCGACCTCGCCCCCGGCAACCGGACACAGGCGCCGTTGACCGCAGAGGAGGCAGCGGCCGTTGTGCTGCGTGCGGCGACGCTTCCCGACGATGCCGAATCAGGCACCTTCATCGACGCGGCCGGACCCGTACGCTGGTAGCCGGTGTCGGGGTTGGTGGGTGCGAGGTGAGAGCCCCGAACCTGTGATCGCGGGAAGGCGAACAGTTGCCGGCACCGCCGCGAGTACCACGATCGGCCGTACCACTCTGGGCACTGGTGAGCGCTGCCGCTGCTCCCGTCCTGCTGATCGGCTCCTCGGTGATCGCCGCGATGATCATCACCGAGAAGTACGACGCCACGAAACAGACGCTCAGCGACCTGGCCACGATCTCCGGCGGCGGCTGGGTGATGGTTGTCGGGATCGCCCTGAGCGGGGCCTGCCAGATCGTTACGAGCGCTGGTCTGACCGGAATCAGGACACGGGCGCGGATCGCGTTGGCGGGGGCAGGCGCGTGTGGGATCGCCGTGGCGTTGTCACCGGTGGACGTCGCACCCACGTTCCATCTCCTCGCGGCCGGAGGTTCAGCGGTCCTGTTCTGCCTGTGGCCCCTGCTGGCGATCTCTCGCGCGCCGTCTGCCGCCCTGACCATTCGACCGGCCGTGGCGACAACGGCCTCGATCATCCTGTGCGCAGTGCTGGGGTGGACGGTTCTGGAGACCGGCGGAGGCGACCGGCTGGGGCTCGCCGAGAGGATCAACTTCACCGCGGAGATGCTGTGGCCGCTGGTGGTGGCCATCGATCTGCGGCGCCGGGGAACGCAGGTTCAAGCCGCGCACTGATTTCGGTCGCGACCCTTTCCAGACGCGCACCTCCGTGTTAGCGTGACAACGCACATTGTCGTATCAATGTCCGTTGTCTTAGTTTGTGGAGGTTCTCCGATGTCTGTGAACGCGGCGCAAGCGCACCACCAGTCGACCCACGACAACGTGGTGAGCATGCACGATCAGGGCACCGACGAGGTGTCCAAGCGTCTGCTCGCCTCGGCGGCTCGACTCTCGCGCAATGCGATGACCGAGATCGATTGGGACCAGCCGATGGACCCGGACAAATACGGATGCAGTCCCGAGTGGTCGCCGCTGTACGGCACCGACTACTGGGATGAGCTGACCGAACCGCAGCGTGTGGCACTGACCCGCCACGAGTTCGCGTCGATCATGAACATCGGTATCTGGTTCGAGATGATCCTGCAGGAGATGGTGATCCGGGATCAGTACCTGGGCGACTACCACGACCCGGAGTTCCAGTTCGCGCTCACCGAGATCGCCGATGAATGCCGGCACTCGATCATGTTCGCGAAGGCCTCGCAGAAGATGGTCGGCAAGTCCTACCACCCCTCCAAGTTCGTCGGATGGATGGGCAAGGTCTTCATGCGCACGGCGCGTTCCGAGATCGCGTACACCGGAATCCTGGTGGCCGAAGAGATCCTCGACGTCTTCCAGCGCGGCTGCATGCGTGATGAGAAGGTGCTTCCGTTCATCCGCACCGTCAACGAGATCCACGTCCTCGAAGAGTCGCGGCACATGAAGTTCGCGCGCGAAGAGGTCCGGGATGCGATGAAGGGTGTCGGCTGGTTGCGCCGGCAGTGGAGCGCACTGGTGGTGTCCATCGCCGCCGCGATCATCTTCACGAGCATGATCCGTCCGCGGGCGTACGCCGACGCCGGTCTCGACGCCAAGCGGGCTGTTGCCACCCGCCGATCCAACGAACACTTCCATTCGATGGTCCGAAGCAGCTGCGCACACCTGATGAGCTTCCTCGACGAAGCGGGTCTGCTCACCAAACCCGCGGCCCGCATCTATCGCAAAGTCCACATGCTCTGATGTTCGTCATCACCCAGACCTGCTGCAGCGACGCAGCATGCGTGTCCGTGTGTCCGGTCAACTGCATCCACCCGACCCCGGAAGAACGCGGGTTCGGCAGCTCCGACATCCTGCACATCGATCCAGAAGCCTGCATCGATTGTGGCGCCTGCGCCGACGCCTGCCCCGTGGACGCGATCTACCCCGCCGACAAGCTGGGTACCCGCGACAAGGTGTTCATCGACATCAACGCCTCGTACTACCGCGACAACACCGACGTGACCTCCGGGTGGACTCCGATCACCTACCCCGTCATCCCGAAACTGCCTGCAGGCCAGCGTATTGCGGTGGTCGGGACCGGCCCCTCCGGCGGCTACGCGTTGCGCAGCCTCCTGGACCGCACCACCGCTGACATCACGGTGATCGACAAATTGCCCACGCCCGGCGGCCTGGTGCGCGCCGGCGTGGCACCTGACCACCCCGGTACCAAGAAGGTGCTGCGAGGGTTCGACATCCTGTACCGCGACCCGCGGGTCACCCTGGTCACCAACGTGGAGGTCGGGGAAGACACTGCCGCCGGCCAGGTTTCACCCGCCGAACTGGCCGATCATTTCGACGCCGTCTTCTATGCGGTGGGAGCCAGCGACTCCCGGCAGCTCGGCATCCCCGGCGAAGACCTGAACGGCTCGACCTCGGCCACCGATCTGGTTGCCTGGTACAACGCCGCACCGGCAATCGACGACGCTGAGGTGTTGCGCCACAACAACACCGGACGCGTTGTGGTTGTCGGCACCGGCAACGTGGCACTGGACGTGGCCCGGATCCTCGTATCGCCTCCCGAACTTCTCGCGACCACCGATATCGCCGACCGGGCGTTGGAGGTCTTGCGGCGCCAGAATGTGCGCGAGGTCGTGCTCCTTGGCCGCCGCGACCAGGCCGGCGCTGCCTACTCCGCGGCCGAATACCGAGCGCTGAACTCCATTCCAGGTGTCGACGTGGTGGTGGAGAACGATCCCGGCGTCATCTCCGACGACAGCGGGGTGGCCGACCCGACCGCTCGTCGCATCGTTTTCCGGTTTCACTCGGCTCCCGAGGAGATTCTCGGCGACTCCTGGGTGAGCGGCGTCCGGGTTCGTACCGGCGCCACCTCCCACGTCATCGCTGCCGACCTCGTGGTGCGATCCATCGGCTACCGCTCCACCCCGATCGCCGGCCTGCCGTTCGACCAGCAACGCGGCGTGTTCCCCAATGATGATGGCCGCCTTCTCGACACGAACGGCGACGTCATCCCGGGCAGCTACGTGCTCGGCTGGGCAAAACGTGGGCCCACCGGTGGCATCGGGGCCAACAAGGTGTGCGCCGAAGCGACGGTGGACGAGTTCTTGATCGACGCAGAAAAGGGCCTGCTGTCCGGTCGATCACACGGCCAGAAACACTTCGAGGCACTGCTGCGACAACGCGAGGCTCCGGTGATCGGCTACCGGGGCGTCCGAGCCATCGACCGCGCCGAACGGCGGCGAGGCGAAGAGCTCAACCGCCCACGGGTGAAGTTCACGTCTGTACCCGACATGGTGAAGGCTGCGGGGCGACGCAAGCGCTGAGTGAGCGTCGGTCCTGCCGAGACCTCGAGTTCAGGTGAGCGTTTTCAACAGGGCTTTCAACTCGGTCGCCGTGTGCTTGAGGGGAGTTGTCGATTTGGTCGACTTGCTCAGCATCACCGCGCCTTCGAGCGCGGACAGTGTCAGTGTGGCGAGACGTTTGGCGCGGGCTCGTGACACACCTTCGTTGACGATCACCCGCTCGAGCCCGAGCATCCACGCATTGAACCAGCGCGCCGCCGCCTCCCCCAATTCGGCGTCGGCCGGCCCCGCGCCCACCGCGGCCCCAGCGACCGGGCACCCCGCAGCGAAGTCACTGGTCTCGAGCAAATCGGTCCACCAGCGAACGAAGGTGTCGATGGCAGCGATCGAGCCGCGCTTCACAGCCGATTCGATGACGCCGTTGATGGTGGTGCCGGCATAGTCCAGCGCTTCGGCGACGATCTGCTGACGCCCTTGCGGGAAGTGGTAGTACACCGAGCCACGCGGCGATCCGCTGCGTTCGAGCACCGCATCCACGGTGACACCGGCGGCTCCGCGCTCGCGCATCACCTCGACGGCGCCGATCAGCATCCGTTCACGCGTGCCCTGACGCTCCACTGTTCTCCTCCGCGACGCAACCAGCCATATATCGTAATGAATACTACGTAACTGTTGCGGCGCGGAGTTCGGGATCGTTCGGTCAGGACGGCCCGTCAGGCGCGCCGACAGTGGCAACCACGGCTGATCCTGCCGCTTCTGCGGCCTTCCGCGGGTTGAGGATCAGACATGTTGTGGTCGCGTGCGCGACCAGGCGCCCTTCGTCGTCGTGCACCTTTCCCTGAGCTGTCGCAACGGTTTTGCCCACGTGGATGATCTCGCCGGTCGCTGTCAGCGTGCGGCCCTGCGTCGACACCGAGCGAATGTAATTCACGCCCAATTCCAGGGTTGTGTACCCGACCCCCGCCGGCAGAGTTGTGTGCACGGCACAACCCATCACCGAGTCGAGCAGGGTCGCCGCGATACCCCCATGCACACTCCCGAGTGGATTGGCGAAGTCAGGCGCGGTGGTGAGCACCATCGTAACCTTGCCCGGATCCACTTCGGTGAACTTCATGCCCAGCAGCCGCCCGATCGATGGAACATCTTGCAAGTCAGCGGATTTGATCCACCGCAGGACTTCCAATCCGGTCATTTCTGCGAAGTTGTCGTTCGCCACTTTGTTCTCCCTTGTCGCTGATCGACGAGCAGGTCGCTCAAACGAGGACTTCCGATCCGGCGTCCTCCGTGCTCTACTATGCCATACAACATAACAACGGTCATTGACTTATTAAGAGGTCTCCCGCAATGTCACACGGTCCCAACGCCTTCTTCCGGAACACCGGCGCGTTCTGCGCACGCCATAGGTGGTGGGTGATCGGCTTCTGGGTTGCGTTGGTGGTCGGGCTGAACCTGGCAGTCCCTCAGATAGAGCAGACCGTGTCGGAGAAGTCGGCCGCGTTCCTTCCCGAACACATGCCGTCCGTCGATGCGCTGCGCGACATGTCGACGGATTTCGGCGCTCCCGCGTCGACTGCTGTGGGCAGTGTGGTTCTTGCTGATGACGGCGGGATCACCACGGCAGATGATGACTACTACCGCCGCCTCGTAGAGGTTCTGTCCGGTGATCACGAAAACGTCGCCTACGTCCTCGACATGTACGGAAATCCCGCCACCCGCGCCGCCGCAGTCAGTCCGGACGGCAAGGCCGTCAACGTCATGGTGGTCGCGGAAGGCGACGTCGGCAGCACGCGTGCGCACCACAGCACGGCCGCGATCCGTTCGGCGATCGACTCCATTCCCAAGCCAGACGGTCTGTCGGTGTACTACACAGGCGCCTCGCCCACCCTTGCCGATCTCTTCTCTTCGATCGATCTGTCGCTGCTCATCATCACGGGAGTGTCGGTACTGCTGATCACGTTGATGCTGCTGATCGCCTACCGCTCGCTCATCACAGCCCTGATTCCGTTGGCGACCATCGGTTTCGGACTCGGCGCCGTGCGGCCCATCGTGTCGTTCCTCGGCGCGAATGAACTGATGTCGATCTCGAACTTCTCGATCGCCATCATGACGGCGCTGGTGCTGGGTGCCGGAACCGACTACGCGATCTTCCAGATCGCGGGCTACCACGACGCCAGGCGTGCGGGTGAAGACCCGGACACTGCTGTTGCGACGGCCAGTGCGCGGGTCTCCCCGATTCTGGTTGCCTCGGCCCTGACGATCGCTGCTGCTGCGGGTGCCATGATCTTCGCCGAGGTCGGGATGTTCAAGACGGCAGGCCCGCCCACCGCGATCGGGGTTCTGCTGGCGATGGCGATCTCGGTGACGCTCACACCCGCGCTGATGTCCGTGGCCGGGCGTCGCGGTCACATCGAGCCCAAGGCATCAACCGAACGTCGCTGGCGACGACGTGGTGCAACGATCATTCGACACTCGGGCCCGCTGGTTGCGGTGTCGATGGTGGTTCTCGTCGCGTTGGCAGCAATGGTTCCCCTGCTGCGCGTCAGTTACGACGAAGAGTCGGTTCAGCTCTACGCCAACGACTCCACGCGCGGCTACGACAAAGTGCTCGAACACTATGGCGTCAACGAGATCCTGCCCGAGTACCTGATCATCCGTGCCGATCACGACATGCGTAACACCAACGATCTGGCGGCGCTTGAACTCGTGGCGATGTCGGTGTCGAAGTTGCCCGACATCGCTTATGTCCGGTCGATCACTCGACCCGATGGCTCACCGATTCCCGAAGCATCCACCGGATATCAGGTGGGCCAGGTCGGCAGTCGGCTCGACGATGCCCATCGGCAAATGGTCGAGGCCACACCGGAGTTGCAACGACTGGCATCCGGGGTGACAGCACTTCGCGACGGTGCCGACTCCGCGCTGGAACAGTTGCCACTCTTGGTCGACGGGACCAATCAAGTTGTGGGACTGGCCGGTGGTGTGCTCGACGCAGTGGACACCGCATCGCGAATAGTGGCGATCGCCTCTGATGGCCGCCTCTCCCTTCCCCAGGGAGTCACTGAACTCGCAACCCTCGCCGACACGCTGAGTCTCTTGGTCACAGCGGTTTCCACGAGCAATGAGCAAACGCTGGCTGCCACCGAACAGCTCGACGACGTGTTCGGTCCGATGCTCATGACCGTGCCTGACGCAGGGTGCCAGGCTGACCCCACATGCCTGGCGGCGCGGTCGGCGTTCAGCCTGTTCGACAAGGCCACGGGCGGGAAAGCCTCTCGAACGTTGCAACAAGCCGTGAACTTGTCGGGTGTGCCGGGCGAGGTCATCGACAAGGCACAGGCATTGCTGCCTGAAATCGAGACCGGGCTGAGTCAGGTCAAGATCCTTCTCGATGGGCTCGGGGGTAAAACGCCGGAGCAGCTGCGTTCTGAGCTGGGTGCCCTGACTGCGGGGGTCACTGAACTCTCGACGGGGATGACACAGCTGGCCGAAGGGCTTCGCCAGGTCAAGGCCGGCACCGACAAAACCGTGTCGCTCACCGGGCAACTCACCGCCGGGCTCGGCGAAGCCGGCGACTACTTGCAGACGATGGCTCGAGACACGACGTCGGGTCCGGGGGCGGGTTTCTACCTTCCCGCACAGGGTCTCGAAGATCCGCGTTTTGTGGCAGGCACAAAACTCTTGCTGTCACCCAATGGCAAGACCGCGCGGATGCTCGTGGTGCGCAGCATCAACCCGTACGGCCACGAAGCGATCCGCACGGTGCACGACATCGCCGACACTGCCCGGACCGCAACCACCGGAACGGTTCTCGACGGTGCGGAGGTGAGCTCGACCGGCCTGACATCGTTGTCCGCCGACATGAATGATCAGGTCAACAGAGACTTCGCACTGTATGCCGTGGTCGCGATCTTGGCGGTGTTCCTGATCCTCGTCGTGTTGCTCCGCAGCATTCTCGCGCCACTGCTCCTGGTTTTGACCGTGCTGCTGTCGTTTGCGGCGACCGTTGGGTTGTCGATCCTCTTCTGGCAGTACGGACTGGGTATCGACCTCGATTGGTCGGTCGTACCGTTGGCGTTCATGGCTCTTGTGGCCGTCGGCGCGGACTACAGCATGCTGTTTGCATCCAGGATTCGTGAGGAATCCCAGACCGGGATGATCGGCGGAATCATCCGAGGCTTCGGGTCGACCGGTGGTGTGATCACCACGGCCGGCGTCGTTTTCGCCGTCACGATGTTTGCCCTCATGAGTGCAACCGTGATCAATCTTCTCCAATTCGGTTTCACCGTGGGCGTCGGACTCATCCTCGACGTGGTGGTGGTTCGGTCGGTCCTGGTTCCGGCCGCGATGGCCGCGATCGGCAACCGCATCTGGTGGCCTGCGAAGGTATGACGGGCAACTGCTTCTGGATGGTGGGCGTTCCGGCGTAGCGTCCATCACTCAGCCCTGTCGGCGAGTTCTGGACGGCCCGCGAGAATTGCGGCCAAGTTGTATCCGCTGACGCGGAGTGGGTTCTCGCGGGTGCCCGGAATGCCCTGGTCCTCCTGGGCCCGGGAATACTGACCGTGGCTGTCCACCCCGTCGCGGTGCACGTTGTCCGCAGTCGTTCGCTCCTCGGTGGACAACTGGATGAAGTCCGAGGCAAACGGGTTGGATCCGTGAACACCCTCGCCGGCAGCGAGATTGATCCACTTGTCATCGGGGTCGTTCATCAGATAGGCGTGCCCGTACTCCAGTCCCAATTGTGATGACGTGTTCGCGTACACACCAGGACTCCCGTAGAACACGGTGTCGTCCACGTACTCGTGCGCTCCTCCCTGCAGGGCCAGCGACGCCGTGGTCGATCCGTAGGAGTGCCCGTTGAGTACAAGGTGCTGCTCGTCCTCGGAATGGTCGCTGGTCAGGCCCAACGAACGCGTGAAGTCGGCGAGGCTGTCCGCTCCGGCTTTCGCTTTGCCATCTCCTAGTGCTTCCCACGGGGCACCGTCGTTGACGTCGGGGGTGTCGTACCCGATCCACGCCACCGTCGAGACAGCTTCTCCCTCGCCGCCGGTGGCGGCAAGGATGCCGAGGGTCTCGCGACGCAAGGCACCCGCCTCGCTTGTCATGGTGCCGATCGACTTCGCTTCGGTGTTCACTCCGGGCACGGTCACGCTGACATGACGGGCTTTGTCCGGATCGCCCACCGCGACCGCTGCTTTCGTCTCTTTCCCGTCAGGCTGAAACGTGAGCAGGAATGCTCGCGCTCCGGTGTCGGTGTGATCAACGCGGTAGTCCCCGCCCAGTGCCGTGTTGACGGCGCGCAAACCGTCGAGCTCTTCGCGCTTTTCGGCCAGCCTTGAGGCGAGTGCGTACTGACCCCTGGCGCCGATGTACGCCCTGTCGAGCGCCGCGAGTTCGGCCTCCACCCGTTGCGTCTGCGCCGCGAGCGCGATCCGGTTGGCGACGTCGCGCGAGGCAGCGTCCACACCGTCGAGGTTTCCGATCAACCCCGGATGCTCCGCGATCATCTGCTGCTTCTGCGCCTCCGGGAGCGCCCGCCACCAGGCGTCGATCTCTTCGGGCGACTTCTTGTCCATGTTCGGCCAGGTGGGCGCAGTGAGAGATGCACCTGCCCGACCGGACTCGAACGCCTCTGTGAGCGAGCCGAACTCTTGATAGACGATCTCGCCGGCGACGATCTTGCGCAGGACAGTCGCGGTGTCGTTGTCGATGTCCTCGGCCTGGACGACAAGCGCTCGCGCACGGACCAACAGGTGGTTCTTCGTTTTCTCCCGTTCTGTCCGTTCTTCGCCCGTCGTGTTCATCGCGAACGCGTCATCGACCTTGGGCGGTGGTTGGATCACCATGTCGGCGTCAGATGCGTCGGCGCGAAGAAGCGCCAACGCCGACTTCAATTCGCCGACGGCGATACTCGTCTGGCGGGCCAACTCCGACGCCGCGCCCAACGCAGCTGCCTCATCGTTGAGCGATGTGGACACGGATCGGAACGATCCCCCGGCCGCGGTTGCTCCTTCGCCTTTCCACCCAGGAGTCGCCGCGACCTTGCGCAACATTGCGTCGGCGTCGATCACAGATGCGAAGCGGCCGTTGAGTTCTGCGACCAGCACGTCGAGTGCGGCGGTGTCCCAGTTGTCGATGTCGGTGAGATCCACGACTACGCCACCCTCTACAGCCGCAGCCCGGTCGAGGGTTGTTGAAAAGAGCCTGCCGCGCAGTCATCGACCGACCCATAGGACGCCGCGGCACCCGCCAGACCTGTGGCGAGTCCTTCTAGCGCGCCCAACATCTCACCGGCCCGTCGCTCGAGCGTTGTCACGTAGGTGACGAACTCCGTCTGCGTCGAGGTTCCGAATCCGTTGGCGCACAGCGCAATGTGTCGTCCCGATCGATCCAGGGCCGCGGCCAGGTCTTCGCCCAGAAGCGCCGCTTCCCTACCCCACCGCGCAAGGCCGATCGTATCGACCTCAGTGTGCGACTGATTCCCCACAGTTCCCCCGAACCTCGCCCGAACCCAGTGGCGTTAGGACGCCGGCTAGAACTCGACGGTTCCAGAAGGACCGGTGGCGCCGCATTGCTGAACTCCCCGACCACAAACGCGCTCAATTGCTGGCGGGCCAGGGCATCTGCAAGGGAACTTCGTCACGCCGACGGTTTGCCCGCCACCAAGTCTTCGATGTCGAGGCCCCAACGTCCGAAGGTGTTGTCGAACTTCTTCTCCTGCTGTTGCGCGCGACCGAGCTTGACGTCGGAATATCGTTTGCGTGCCCACCTCGACTTCGGCCTGGCGAGGCGAACTGCGCCGATCCAGGCGACGGGAGGGATGAACGCGCCGATCGCAGCCGTCTGGTACTTGCCCTTCTCGACGCACAACAACAGGGCGAGGATGTGAAACGGGATGGTGCCGAGCAGGACAAAGTGGCCGGGCGTCCCGACGTTCGACACGACGGGATCGATGCCGAGCAGCACCAGTCCGAGGAGTGAGCCCGTCAGGGCGACCACCTGCACCGACAGCTAGCCTTCGGCGGACCAGTAGACGTCTTGCAGGTGCAGGATCATGGCGAACTCGTCGAGCACCAGCGACGATCCAACCCCGATCATCACCGCACTGACCTCGGCCCACGGTGAGTCACCGTGGACGGCCACCGACAGGAATCCCCCACCGATCGTGGAGATGATCCCGGGGACCGCGTGATGGATGTGCACGCCGCCGGCGACGTTGTCGTGGAAGGGCCCGCGCCCGGAGCGAATCATCCGGGTGATGGTCCGGGTGACCACAAACGTGATCATGAACGAGGCGAAGAGCAGCAACATCGGCAGCCTGGTGTCGTCTACCAGGCCCTCGAGGAACGACATGGCTAGAAGCTACAGCGATCTTGCTGAGATACGCTCGACCGCGTCAACAGGCCCGGTGAGGAGACAGCGCTGAACGATCAGACGGTGGTCCCGGCCGAGTCGCGCAGGTCGAGGTTTCGAGTCGGCCCGAACGTGGATGCGGTCGCCGTTGCCGTTCTTGCGTTTGTGGTCAGTTTCGTCGGCATCGGCAATCCGTCCTTCTGGTACGACGAAGCCGCCACCATCTCGGCGTCCACCCGCTCGATCTCCGAGCTGATCGACCTCGTCTCGTCCACCGACTCGGCCCATACCTTCTACTACGTCCTGATGCACGGCTGGTTCGTCGTCTTCCCCGAATCGGAGGCGTGGTCGCGGCTGCCCAGCGCCGTCGCGGTCGCTGTCGCCGCTGCGGGCGTGGTGGTGCTCGGCAAACTACTCTCACGCCGCGCCGTCGGCGTGACCGCCGGCATCGTCTTCGCGATCCTGCCGCGGGTCACGTTGGCAGGCATCGAGGCTCGTCCTTATGCCCTGGCCATCGCGGTGTCGACGTGGCTGACCATCGTCTTGTTCGTGGCCATCCGGCGTGGGGTCACATCCTGGTGGCTGCTGTATGCGGTTCTGGTGGTGTTGTCGGTTCTTGTCAACATCCACCTGTTGTTGCTGGTGCCAGTTCATCTCATCGCCCTGATCATGCTCGGCAACAACCGGAGTCAGCTCCGCGCCTGGGGTCTGTCGACCGTTCTTGCCGTGGTACTGCTCAGCCCCTACCTCGCCTTCATGCGCGCCAAGTCCACCCAGCTCAGTTGGATCGATCCTCTCGACGAGCGTGTGTTCGGCAATGTCCTGCTGACCCAGTACTTTGATTTCTCGATCGCCTTCGCGGTGGTCGCATTTCTCTTGCTGGGCACCGCTGTGGTGCTGTTCTTCGCCCGGCGAGAGCGCGTCGCGATCAGCGGCATGCGCGCGGTGGTTGTCCTCTCGATCGTGTGGATCGTGGTCCCCACCGTCGGGTTGCTGTTGTATTCGTTGATATCGCAACCCATCTACGTCGATCGGTATTTGTCGTTCACAGCGCCTGCGATGGCTCTGCTGATCGCGGCCTGTGTGGTGGCCATCGCGCAGAAGCCCGGGGCCATCGCCGCCGTGCTCGTCGTCATGGCGATCGCCGCGACGCCCAACTGGATCGATCAGCGCGGTGACTATGCCAAGTTCAAGATGGATTACAGCCAGGTCGCCGACCTCATCGGGGCGCAGGCGTCACCCGGGGACTGCCTACTGCTCGACGACACCGTCTCGTGGGAGCCCGGCCCCATTCGGCCGCTGCTCGCCGCGCGGCCAGAGGCGTACCGGGGCCTGATCGATGTCGGGTTGTGGCAGCAAGCGCGTCCCGAGGGACTGCTCTGGGACACGAACGCGGCACCTCATCTACGCCGTGACCAGATTCGTGCGTGCACCGTCATCTGGACCATCTCGGAGAAAGACAAGAGCCTGTCGGCACACGATGCGGGTCCGGCGCTCGACCCCGGCCCGCGTCTGGCCCCGACCATCGCCTACCGCGTGCCTGCACGGATGGGCTTTCATGTGGTCGAACGTTGGCAATTCAACATCAGTCAGGTGACGAAGTCGGTGCGTTGACCGAGTCGAGCCGGTGGGTCAGCTGGGTGTCGGCCCGGTCTTCTCGGTCGACGGGTCCACGGTCACGGTCCCCCGCCAGCCACCCACCACGCGCATCACGTGGTAGATCAACAGGGCTGCAACGGCGCCCAGTGCGATACCGCCGAAGCTGAGGTCGCCGATGACCCAGGAGAAGTCGGCAATGCCGATCACCAGGGCAATAGCCGCGGTGAATTGGTTGACCGGCTTGGAGAAGTCGACCTTGTTGGTCACCCAGATGTGCACACCAAGAATTCCGACGAGGCCATAAAGCGCGGTGGTGACGCCACCGAGCACACCATCCGGGATCGCCGCGATCACGGCGCCGACCTTCGGTGACATTCCCAGGATGATTGCCGCAACGCCGGCGACCCAATATGCCGCCGTCGAATAAACCTTCGTCGCGGCCATCACGCCGATGTTCTCGGCGTACGTTGTTGTCGCCGAACCGCCACCGCTGCCGGCGAGCACCGTGGCAACACCGTCTGCTGCGAGTGCCCGGCCGATGCGGTTGTCGTAGTTGAGACCGGTCATGGTGTTGATCGACTTGACGTGCCCGATGTTCTCGACAACCAGCACCAGCACAACCGGTAAGAACATCGGTAACACCGAGAGGTGGAATGTCGGAGTGGTGAAGTCCGGCAGTCCAACCCAATCCGCCGAACCGATCTTGCTGGTGTCCACTTCGTCTCTCGCCAGAGCGAAGAGATAGCCGAGCACAACACTGGTGAAGATGGCGAGGCGTCCGAGGAGTCCCCGGAACAGGATGAGTGACGCGATCAGCAGAACGAGCACCACGGTCGCCGTGATGGCGTCCTTCTCGTAGTTCGCCTTGGCCGTCGGCGCAAGATTGAGCCCGATCAGAGCGACGATCGTGCCGGTCACCACAGGGGGCATCAACGCTTGGATCCAGCCGGTGCCGGCGTACTGGACGACCACGCCGATGATGATCAGCAATGCACCGACCACCACGATCCCGCCGAGCGCTGCCGATTCGCCATTCGATGCCGTCGCCGCGAGGACAGGCGCGACGATCGCGAAGCTGGAACCTAGGTAGCTGGGTAGCCGGTTGCGCGTGATCAGCAGGAAAAGGATGGTGCCGATTCCGGAGAAGAGGAGGGTCGTCGCGGGCGGGAAGCCGGTGATCACCGGGACCAGGAAGGTCGCGCCGAACATTGCCACCACGTGCTGCAGGCCGATGCCCACGGTCCTGGGCCAGGTCAGCCGTTCATGGGGAGCCACCACGTCCCCACTGCCGGCCACCTGCCAGCTGAAAAGCGACGGCGACTTCTTCTCGAGATGTTCGTTCGGCATGGCCACCAGTCTGAGGCACCGCCGGCGGCGCCGGTGCATTGACCGGGTAACTCGACGCGTGCCTGGCTCGGCTCGCGGTTCGGGCCCACTTCCTCCGACTGCGGCCACATCCTCCGGTTGCAACCGGAGGAACTACACCAAGTCGGAGGAAACACGGCCGACGCCCACAACCCCACACACACCCGGGCCCCACACCCTCCGACTCCAGCCACACCCTCCGACTACAACCGGAGGAACCACACGAAGTCGGAGGGAATACGGCCGACGCCCACAACCCCACACACACCCGGGCCCCACACCCTCCGACACCAGCCACATGCTCCGACTGCAACCGGAGGAACCACACGAAGTCGGAGGGACTACGGCAAACGCCCCACTCCCTCCGACTTCTGCAGCGCCCTCCTACCCGGCCACGTCAGCCGCTTCACCCACCGACTCACTCACCGGCCGTCTGGTCTGCAACCGCCAGATCGCGTGTTCGGTGTGAATACTGTTCCATCCCTTCGCCTTCGCCACGTCACGGATCCACCCGCTGACCGATCGCGCATCGACCTCACCTATCGGCAGCTCGAGCACGTCGGCCACGTACTCGACCACCAGTCGATTGGCTTTGGCACCCGGTATTCCCGCGAGCATCAGCACGTACGCCCATGTCACGCCCGACCGCTGGCCGGGCACCTCGCGCCACGACTTGTTGACCACATCGATGGCATCGGACTCTGCCGTCAGCCGTAGTTCTTCGACCGACCGGATCCCCAGCCCAACGAGGCGGCTCGCACCGTCCCGAACGGCTTCGGCCTTCAACGGTGCACCTGGCGTCGTCGACGTGGGCCTACGGTTGCCTATCTGTTCGGCCCACGCCTGCGCGCTACCCAGCTCGTCGAACGTCGAGAGCAACTCCGCCGGCCCGTCGAGGTCCGCATTCCCACCCTGCCCCGATCGATACGTGCGGTACCGCTCGACGATGTTGGCCACCTGACCGTACTGCGCACCGGTCGAGTAGATCGAGTCGATGATGCACAGCGCCAACGACTCTGGATACGCCCTCGGCTTGATCCACAGCGCCTCGTCTCCCAGATCGCGCTCGCACGCGTTCACCAACGCATCGATCCGAACATCCACCCCTGACGACATACTGTTCCCCCTTGATTGACGTCACCCATCCCCATGGGCAACACGTGGGGAGACGGTAGCGCCGGCATACGACACGGGGACCGCTCAGACGGTGGCGTTCTCCGACTTCCGGTGCCGGATACCGAACGCCGTGTACACCGCAGCGAGCGCGGACACGATGACCAAGAGCGTCAGTCCGACCGTGTAGCTGTGGTCTTCGGCGTTGTAGGTGGCTCCCATGAGCAGCGGCGGGAAGAAGCCCCCGAGTCCGCCTGCCGCACCTACGATTCCGGTCACCGAGCCAACTCGCTCCTGTGGCGCCTCCTTGGCCACCCAGCTGAAGACCGACCCTGAGCCGAGCCCCATGCACAACGCCATGAGGACGAAGTCGAGACCGGCGGGGATCTCCAGGGGCGGTTTGGTGATCATCCAGATCGCCAGGACGGACGCGCCGGCACACGAGATCACTGTGATGAGACGGGCTCCAAAGCGATCCGACAAGATGCCACCGAGCGGTCGGGCGACCACCGCCGCGATCGCGAAGCCTGCGGTGCGGGTTCCGGCTGCCTCCAGGTCGAATCCGTACACATCGTTCAGGTAGGTCGGAAGGTACGTCGAGAAGGCGACGAACCCACCGAACGCCGCGGCGTAGAGAAATCCCATCTGCCAGGTAATCGGCAGCTTGGCAGCACCGATCAGCTTGGGCACCACCGCATCGTGATTTGCCGACCACCGGGGTGAGTCCCGCATCAGCATCCAGCAGACAGCGGCGACCACCACGAGTGCCACGGCGATGATGACGTGGGTGGTGACGTATCCGAACCACTGGACAAAGCGCGGCGTGAAGAACGCCGACAGTGCTGTGCCGCCCATACCCGCGCCGAAGATCCCGGTGGCGAAACCTCTCCGTGACTTGTCGTACCAGGCGTTCACGAACGGGATGCCGACCGCGAACGAGGTGCCGGCGATACCGAGGAAGAAGCCCGCGATCACCAGGATCGTGTAGTTGTCGAAGTGCCCACCGATGGCCACCAGAATGACGAACGGCACCGAGGCAAGGAGCAACACCGGGAACATGATTCGTCCGCCGAGCCGATCGGTCAGTGCCCCGGTGAGGATCCTGCCCAACGATCCCACCAGGATCGGGATGGCCACCAGCACCGACTTGGCGGTCGACGACAAGTCCATGTCGGCGGTGTACCGAACCCCCAACGGACCGATCAGGTTCCACGCCCAGAAGCTGATGGTGAACGCGGTGGTGGCGAGAACAAGATTGAGTGTCTGCGCGCGCCGGTCCACCGGCACTTCCGTCCCAGTCGACATCGTCATCGTTCACGGTCCTTCACTCCGACCGGCGCCCATCCGCGCCGATACTGTTGGTTGCCAGGGGACGAGTGCTGGTCACGGCTGCGATAGACGATGTACGGCCGAAATAGATAGTGCACGGGTGCGGTGAACATGTGCACCAGCCGGGTGAACGGCACCATCGCGAACACCAGCATTCCGACGAGAACGTGGATATGAAACCTCAACGGAGCGTTGTTCATCGCTGCGACGTCGGGATTGAAGTAGAAGATGGAACGGAACCACGGCGAGACTGTTTCCCGGTAGTTGACGCCCTTTTGCCCAGGTACCACGCCGAGGAATGTGCAGTACAGACCGAGCAGCAACGCGGCGGTGAGAACCAGATACATCACCTTGTCGTTGCGTGTGGTGGCCATGAACACCGGTCCGACAGTGCGGCGCCGATAGATCAAGATGACCAGACCGGCCAAGGTGCATACGCCCGCGATGATGCCAAAGAACGCGGAGTTCAGATGGTAGAGGTCTTCGGTAACACCCACTGCCTCAGTGAAGGATTCGGGGATCACCAGGCCGATGGCGTGGCCGATGATCACCACCAGGATCCCGAAATGGAAGAGGGGTGATCCGATGCGCAGCAGTCGCGATTCGTACAACTCCGAAGAACGTGTGGTCCAGCCGAACTTGTCGTATCGGTAGCGCCAGATGGTGCCGCCGATGAGAAGGGCCAGGGTCAGGTAGGGGACGACGCCCCACAGGAAGATGTCCACGTCTCACCTCGTCTCCGCGATGGGTAGCAGGCGGGGGTCGAACGGTTCGAGGCCAACCGTTTCCAGCGGGATGGACGGTCGCATGGCCATTGCGGACTGACGGTCCGTCGGCGATGCGCCTGGCACTGTCGAGCACACGGCGGTCAACACATCGACATAAGGCGAGCCCGTATCGAGGAGGCCGAACCGGATGAGTTCGAGAGCTGCTCGGTATCTGGTGAGGAGTTCCTGGGCAACCACAGGATCAGCGCGTGCGCAGTATTCGAGCACCACGGGCAGATGGTCGGGCAACTCACCGTGCAGATCGACGAGATACCCGCTGTCGCGGTACATCTGCTTGAATTCGCCCAACACTGCTCCCCTGCGCCTGGTGTCCCCGTCGGTCCAGTACGACAGGTACAACGTCCGCTTGTTCGACAGGTCGAAGACGTCGACGTACTCGCGGCGGATGGCCTCTGCGTCAGCACGGGTCAGATAGTCGACGAAACGATGCAGCGGCGTGGCGGTGTTCCGATCGGGATGCTCGTCGAGAGCTGCTTGCAGCAGTGCCACTTTCGACAGCAACTGCTCATCCGGATAGCTCAGACACCACGACGCGACCTGATAAATCACCCGGTGGTCGATGCCGCGCGTGCCGCGTAGCCACCTCATCGCTGCTCCGAAGGGCCGGGGAACATGCCGTTCGGGACACCGTTGCCGTCCCAGTTCAGCAGATTCACGCGGCCTGCCATGCTCGCCTCCCCCGCCGCAGTGTTGGTGGTCTGCCGTTGCTTGAGAGCGTGGAACGTCTCCACCGACACCGGCGCCGGGCGACCGCTGGCCTCTCCGAACGCGCCGGACTCGAACATCCCGGGACCCTCTTCATAGTCCAGAGCGCACGCCATTTCGTCGAGTTGCTCGGCCTGCTCGAGATGGGCGGTCGGGATGACGTAGCGGTCTTCGTATTTGGCGATGGCCATCAGGCGGTACATCTCGTACACCTCTTCTTCGGACATACCGACTGCAGCCGGAATGTCAGGATTCGGCTCCCGGCCGAGCGTGACGTCACGCATGTAGGCGCGCATACCGGCCAAGCGCTTGAGAACCCTGTCGATCACCTCGGTGTCTCCCGCAGTGAACAGTTCAGCGAGGTATTCGACCGGGATGCGCAGAGCGTCGATCGCACCGAACAACGTGCCCGGGCTCTCCGCATCGTGCCCTTGATCGGCGAGCAGGTCGACGATCGGCGAGAGCGGCGGGACGTACCAGACCATCGGCATGGTGCGGTATTCCGGATGCAGGGGCAACGCGACGCGGTACTTCTTGGCCAGCGCGTAGACCGGTGACCGGCGGGCGGCTTCCAGCCAGTCGTCAGGGATCCCATCTCTTCTGGCGGCGGCGATCACGTCAGGGTCGTCGGGATCGAGGAGGACGTCGAGTTGCGCTTCGTACAGGTCTTTTTCGTCCGGTGTGGAGGCAGCATCGGTGACGGCGTCGGCGTCGTAGAGGAAGATTCCGAGGTAGCGCAGACGTCCGACGCACGTCTCCGAGCACACTGTCGGCTGCCCGACTTCGATGCGCGGATAGCAGAGCGTGCACTTCTCGGCCTTGCCCGACTTGTGATTGAAATACATCTTCTTGTAAGGACATCCGGTGATGCACTGGCGCCAACCGCGACACTGGTCTTGATCAACCAGGACGATGCCGTCTTCACTGCGTTTGTAGATGGCGCCGCTCGGGCAGGAAGCCATGCACGACGGATTGAGGCAGTGCTCGCAGATGCGCGGCAGGTAGAACATGAAGGTCTGCTCGAAGCTGAACTTGATCGCTTCTTCGGACTCGCGACGCAGCTTTTCGACGATGGGATCGAGATCGCCGTATGCGGTTGAGCCACCGAGGTTGTCGTCCCAGTTGGCCGACCAGGAGATCTTGGTGTCCTCGCCGGTCAGCAGCGATTTGGGTCGGGCCACCGGGAAGTCATCGCCGAGCGGGGCGTCGATGAGTGTTTGGTAGTCATAGGTCCATGGCTCGTAGTAGTCGGCGATGGTCGGCTGAACCGGACTGGCGAAGAGGGTCCACAGTTTCTGCAGTCGCCCACCAGTGCGCAGACGCAGTTTGCCTTTCGCGTTCAGATGCCAACCGCCGCGCCACTTCTCCTGATCTTCATACCGCCGCGGGTAACCCTGACCGGGACGCGTCTCGACGTTGTTGAACCAGACGTATTCGGTGCCGGCACGATTGGTCCAGGCCTGTTTACACGTCACCGAGCACGTATGGCATCCGATGCACTTGTCGAGGTTCATCACCATGCCGACCTGCGCCATGACTCGCATCAGAACGTCACCTCCTGGCTGCGTTTGCGAATGGTGGCCACCATGTCGCGTTGATTACCTGCCGGCCCGAGATAGTTGAAGGCGTACGACAGTTGGGCATAGCCGCCGATCAGGTGCGTTGGCTTCACGAGTAATCGGGTGGCCGAATTGTGGATCCCGCCCCGGCGTCCGGTCGCCTCGGACTTCGGAACGTCGATGGTGCGCTCCTGCACGTGGTAGACGTACGCCACTCCTGCCGGCATCCGGTGACTCACGATGGCCCGGCATACGAGAACACCATTGGCGTTGACACATTCGATCCAGTCGTTGTCGGACACGTCGATCGCGGCAGCATCCTCAGGGCTGAGCCAGGCGGTCGGGCCACCCCGCGACAGCGACAGCATGAACAGGTTGTCCTGGTACTCGGAGTGGATCGACCACTTGGAATGTGGCGTGAGGTAGCGGACCGTCACCTGTTGCGCACCATCGGGACCCAAACGGGGCTCACCGAACAGCCGATGCATGTCGAGTGGGGGCCGGTAGATGGGCAGTGCCTCGCCCATATCGATCATCCAGTCGTGGTCGAGATAGAAGTGCATGCGGCCGGTGAGTGTGTGGAAAGGCTTGAGCCGCTCGATGTTCACGGTGAACGGCGCGTATCGGCGGCCACCGGTTTCCGAACCCGACCATTCCGGTGAGGTGATCACCGGAACTGGTGCGCGCTGGGTGTCGGCGAACGTGATCCGCTTCTCCTCCGAGCCGCCCGCGAGGTCGTCGAGGCGCTTGCCCACACGTTTTTGCAGCTTCTCGAATCCGTCGACGGCCACCGCGCCGTTGGTGGTGCCAGAGAACGTCAAGATTGCTTCGGCGAGTTTGACGTCGGTGTCGAGGGCGGGGCGACCGTCGGCGGCACCACCGAGCATCACACCGTTGACCGAGGCCAGGTGTTCGCTCTGCTCGGCCAGGTCGTAGGTGACGTTCTTGACCGTGAAGCCGAGCTTGTCCACCAGCGGCCCGACGGCAGCGAGCTTGTCGGCGATGGCGGTGTAATCACGTTCCACCACGGTGAAGTTCGGCATGTTCTTGCCTGGCGTTCCCGGGTCCGGGGCGCCCTGCCAATCCATCACACGACCGTGCGGCTGCGCGATCTCACCGGGGGTGTCGTGCTGCATCGGAACGCTGACCAGGTCATGCCGCACTCCGAGGTGGGTCTTGGCCAGGGCCGAGAACTTCTCTGCCAGTGTGTGAAACAGATCGAAGTCGGACTTGGCTTCCCACGGCGGATCGATCGCGGGCGAGAAGGCGTGCACAAACGGATGCATGTCGGTGGACGACAGGTCGTATTTCTCGTACCACGTGGCGGCCGGAAACACGATGTCGGACAACAGTGTTGTGGATGTCATCCGGAAGTCCGCCGACATCAGCAGGTCGAGCTTGCCCTCGGGGGCCTCGTCGTGCCACTTCACGTCGCGTGGCCGGGGCGTCTCGGGATTCTCGGTGCCCAGCACGTTGTGGTGTGTACCCAGCAGGTGACGCAGGAAGTACTCGTTGCCCTTGGCCGACGAACCCATCAGGTTCGAGCGCCACAGCACCAGAGTGCGGGGCCAGTTCTCCGGTGCGTCGACGTCAGTGATCGCCGGGGTGAGCCCACCGTCGTGAAGCTTCTCAGCCACATAACGACCGACCGAGTCTGCAGTTCCGGCGTCCACCGCAGCATTCGCCTCATCGGCGAGGTCCAGTGGGTTGCGGTCGAATTGAGGGTAGAACGGCATCCAGCCGAGACGGGCGGACTGCGCAATGGCATCGGCGGTGTGTTCGTGGTCGAGTGTCCCTCGGGACAACGGTGAAGCGAGTGAAGCCGCCGAATAGCCGTCGTTGCGCCACTGGTCGGTGTGCATGTACCAGTACGACGTTCCCGTCATGGTGCGCGGTGGCCGTGACCAGTCGAGCGCATTGGCCAGCGAGATCCATCCGGTGATGGGCCGGCACTTCTCTTGTCCGACATAGTGAGCCCAGCCACCACCGTTGCGGCCCATGCACCCCGTGAGGATCAGCAGCGACAGGATGGCGCGGTAGGTGGCATCCCCGTGGAACCACTGACAGATGCCGGCTCCCATGATGATCATCGAGCGCCCACCCGAATCGATCGAGTTGGTGGCGAACTCACGGGCCACCCGGATCGCCGCTTCGGCGGGCACTCCGGTGATCTCGGCTTGCCACGCGGGTGTGTACGGAGTGCTGACGTCGTCATAGCCGGTGGGCCACTCCCCCGGCAGGTCGTCGCGAGCAACGCCGTACTGGGCGAACATCAGATCGAAGACGGTGGTGACCAGCGCTCCGTTCACCCTCGTCGCCGGAACACCCCGTCGCAGGACCTTTCCGGAGCCATCCGGGGCATCGAAGGCCGGGAGCAATACCTCGACGGCGTCGGTGCCGTCATGACCGAGCAGGGTGAGGATCGGTTCGATGTCGCCGAGGTCGAGATTCCACCGGCCCTCTCCCGATGTCGAGAACCGGAAGCCGAGGGATCCGTTCGGCACCGCGGGCTCACCGGTGTTCCTGTCGAGGACAACCGTTTTCCACACCTCGTCCTCGGCCGCGGCACCGTCGGGCAGCGCCGCGAGTTCGTCTGCGGTGACGAACTTTCCGGGCACGTACGCGCCGTCGTGCTCGTCGAGGTGGATGAGGAACGGTAAGTCGCTGTACGTCTTGATGTAGTCGTTGAAGAACGGCACCGAGTCTCGAGCGAAGAACTCGGTGAGGATGACGTGACCCATCGCCATGGCGAGCGCCGCGTCCGTACCTGCCTGCGCTGGTAGCCATTCGTCGGCAAACTTGCTGTTGTCGGCGTAGTCGGGGCTGACGGTGACGACTTTTGTTCCGCGATAACGCACCTCGGCCATCCAATGCGCATCAGGCGTGCGGGTCACCGGAACGTTGGAGCCCCACATCATCAGATAGGTGGCGTCCCACCAGTCGCCGGATTCGGGCACATCGGTCTGGTCGCCGAACACCTGCGGGCTGGCGACCGGGAGGTCGGCGTACCAGTCGTAGAACGACGTCATCACGCCGCCGATGAGCTGGATGAAACGGGTGCCCACACAGTGCGACACCATCGACATCGCCGGGATGGGCGAGAAGCCGGCACAGCGGTCGGGGCCGTAGGTCTTGATGGTGTGGACGTGCGCCGCGGCTGCCATCTCGATGGCCTCGTCCCACGACACCCGGACCAGGCCGCCCTTGCCCCGTGCCTGTTGATAGGACCTCCGACGCATCGGGTCTCCAACGACATCGGCCCAGGCGAGCACCGGGTCGCTCACCCGGGCCTTCGCGGCGCGGTACATCTCCACGAGCACGCCGCGGGCGTAGGGATGCCGGACCCGTGTGGGCGAATACGTGTACCAGGAGAACGCGGCACCTCGGGGGCATCCGCGAGGCTCGTACTCGGGCCTGTCCGGGCCCACCGATGGATAGTCGGTCTCCTGGGTTTCCCAGGTAATGATGCCGTCCTTGACGTACACCTTCCATGAACACGATCCCGTGCAGTTCACGCCGTGTGTGGATCGGACGATCTTGTCGTGACTCCATCGGTCGCGGTAGAACACGTCACCCGCACGGCCGCCCTCCCGGAACACCATGCGGCCGTCGTCGCTCTCATCCCACCGGGTGAAGAACCTGCCGACGTCGAGGAGGGCCTTTGCTGCCTCGCCCTGAACCCCGTTTGGCTTCATATCCGTTGACCGGGCCATGAGGCCACCATACGAAAATCAAATGTATTGCATGGTCTTTTCAATACGAAAATCAAGTAACTATCCGGACAACATGCGATTTCTTAAAATTGACCATTCATTGATCATGGTAAATGACACATCTGGCCTTTATCCGATATGTCCGGATCTGCATCTGACTACGCAGAACACCAGATCAGAGGTGGTGACAGGTTGCCTAGAATAAGATTTCAGTTGCCTCGAATTCGATACAACTGGCCTCCTAATAGGCCGTCACACACCCGGCTCAATCTGGACAACCTGTCGTTTGTCAGCCGACCGAATACCGAATCAAAGACATGAGTCTGGCCTGGCCAATTCGTTTACTTCGGCGGTTCCACGAACATCACGCGATGACGCACCGTGGCTGCGGCACTGCGGTGAATCTGTCGATCATCCAACCCAACGCGGTCGGGATGCCGAAAAACTCTGGAATGCCGTGCGCCGCGGCCGTACCGGGAAGAATCGGCGGCAGCGGAAAGGTGGTGAACTGGACGGTGGCGCCGCGGCCGCACCACTCGCGAGCGACGTCCCTCGATGTGCTCCACGGAACCACGTCATCGTTGTCGGAAGCGACGATGAGGATAGGCGCCTGGGGTGTGAGCGTGCCGATGCGGTGTTAGTCGAAGACCGATTTCAGAACCGGGTTGTCCGTCGCGACCTCGGCGAGTGGTCGGCCACTGGTGGTCCATTGACTGGTTCGCTGGAATGCGTAGCGCGCCAACGTCTCCGGAACGCATTGGTTTGCCGTGTCGCGCATCAGCGCCTTGCCTGCCGGGTTGATCAGTCGATCGAGTTCGGGCCTCGCCGACGGGTAATCGTTGTACACGCCGTTCAAAGCGTATCCGACTGCGCCGGTGAGGATTCCGCCCTCAGCGAGGCCCAGGGTCTTCAGGGGATCGACAGGTGGTGCGCCGGCGTAGGTACCGCGAACGTTGAGTTCGGGCGCATAGGAAGCCTGCAACTCGGCGGCACCGGCCACCGCTCCCCCGCCCTGCGAATAACCCCACATGCCGACCGGGGTGTCCGCGGGCAGGGACTTGAGGTCGATGGCGGCGCGGGCGGCGTCGAGTACTGCGTGCGCTTGCGCCACCCGGTTGAGGTAGCCGTGCACGGCCGGGGTGCCCAGACCCTGGTAATCGGTGACGACCACGCCGATGCCCTGGGCAACCGCCGCGTATACCGCGGCGATCTCGTACTGCACCATCACGTCGAGTCCGCCACCGTAGGAGATGACGGAGTTGAACAGATGCGACGGCGCGCACTGATCGCCCTGGCCGTGGGTGCCGACGGCCATGCTGATGATCGGGCGGGGCCCGGGCTTGTTCCACGCGGCGGCCGGCTCGAAGTACGTGCCAGTCACAGCGATGGGCGCACCGTTGAGGTCGGTGCTGCTGTACATCAGGCGGGTGCCGGTAGCCGGGAACGCGCCGCCGCCTGCGGGGATGCTGAACGCCAGCTGCGACGGCTCGGTCCGCAAGACAATCCCAGGGCGGTCGGGGATGTCGCCGGGTGGCTGATAGAAGCCCGGTGCCGCACCTGCACCTCCCGCGCCGGAGAACCCAGCTGCGGCGACGAGGACCGCCGTCATCAGGATGCTCGGGAACAGGCGGGCCAGGCGTGCGACGGTGGGTCCCATCTTGCGGAAACTACCAGCAGAACCAGGCTCCGGGACCGTTTCTAAAGACGCAGCGTCCGATCTCTGACGAGCACAGACCGGGCCGTTCAACCAGCACGTTCTTGATGCCTGCGGGGTTTTCGCCGACAGGTGGTTCGCAGCCGCGGGTTCGGGATTACAGTGTCACGGTCAACGATGCTTTTGTTTCGGCGGCTAATGATCACCAGACCCGTTCAAGATGAGGGGTAGCAACATGTCCACAGAGGACGCAACCGCAACGGCCAAGAAGTCGCCCGGCCTGCGGGAACTGACCGTCCGGGGGATCATCCTGGGCGGACTGATCACCCTCGTGTTCACGGCCGCCAACGTGTATCTCGGCTTGAAGGTGGGTCTCACCTTCGCCACGGCGATCCCCGCGGCCGTCATCTCGATGAGCATCCTGCGCTATTTCGCCAACCACACCGTTGTCGAGAACAACATCGTGCAGACCATTGCATCGGCCGCGGGCACTCTCTCGGCCATCATCTTTGTGCTACCCGGCTTGATCATGGTCGGCTGGTGGACCGGCTTCCCGTACTGGATCACCGTGGCGGTGTGCGCCATCGGCGGCATCCTCGGCGTCATGTACTCGATCCCCCTGCGCCGAGCGTTGGTGACGGGATCTGATCTGCCCTATCCCGAGGGGGTCGCGGCGGCCGAGGTTCTGCGGGTAGGCGACACCACCCAGGGCGCCGAAGAGAACAGGGGCGGGCTGCGGATCATTCTGATCGGCTCGGTGGTTGCCGCTGCGTTCAACCTTCTCGCGAACCTCAAACTCATCAGCAACTCGTTGGCCGGTGCGGTCAAAGTCGGTGCAGGCGGGACGATGTGGGGCGCCAGCTTGTCGCTGGCCCTCATCGGCGTGGGTCATCTCGTCGGACTGACCGTCGGTATCGCCATGCTCATCGGTCTGGTCATCTCGTTCGGCATCATCCTGCCCATCCAGAGCAACGGAAACCTGCCCGCGGGCGAGGCTCTGCTCGACGGGGTCAGCAGCATCTTCTCGTCCGACGTCCGGTTCGTGGGCGCCGGAGCCATCGCGGTCGCCGCGATCTGGACCCTGCTCAAGATCATCGGCCCGATCATCAAGGGCATCAAGACAGCGATGGTGTCGGCCAGCAGTCGCCGCAAGGGATCGTCGGTCGAGCTGACCGAGCAGGACATCCCCATCACCTACGTCGGGCTCGTGATCCTGGTGGCCCTCATCCCCATCGGGCTACTTCTCTGGGACTTCGTGCACAACACCGCCTTGCACGGTACGGCCACCGGAATCATCGCCGTCAGCATCATTTTGGTGTTCG
Source organism: Williamsia sp. DF01-3 (assembly GCF_023051145.1). NCBI lineage: Bacteria > Bacillati > Actinomycetota > Actinomycetes > Mycobacteriales > Nocardiaceae > Williamsia > Williamsia sp. DF01-3. The sequence goes on along the minus strand of NZ_JALKFS010000005.1, from coordinate 1,884,153 downwards.
TGATCGGACTTGTGGTCGCCGCGGTCTGTGGATACATGGCCGGTCTCATCGGGTCGTCCAACAGCCCGATCTCCGGCGTCGGCATTCTTGTTGTTCTCATCGCCGCCCTGCTCATCAAGATGGTGTACGGCGATGCCACCGATGCGCAGAACACCGCTCTGATCGCGTTCACACTGTTCACCACGGCCGTGATCTTCGGTGTTGCGACCATCTCCAACGACAACCTCCAAGACCTCAAGACCGGCCAGCTCGTGGGTGCCACGCCCTGGAAGCAGCAGGTGGCGTTGGTGATCGGTGTGCTGTTCGGTTCCGCCGTGATCCCGCCGATCCTGCAGCTGATGCAGACGGCCTTCGGATTCGTCGGCGCCCCGGGCGCCACCGACGACGCTCTGGCGGCCCCGCAGGCCGCGCTGATCTCCTCACTCGCCAAGGGCGTCTTCGGTTCCGACCTGGACTGGAACCTGATCGGCGTCGGTGCGCTCATCGGTATCGCCATCATCGTTGTCGACGAGGTGCTGACCCGGACTACAAACAGTAAGTTCCGTCTGCCGCCGCTAGCGGTGGGAATGGGTATGTACCTGCCCATCTCGCTGACGTTGGTCATCCCGATCGGCGCCATCCTCGGCACCTTCTACAACAAGTGGGCCGAGAAGTCCGGTGTGGAGGTGGAACGCAAGAAGCGCATGGGCGTTCTGTTGGCCACCGGCCTCATCGTCGGTGAGAGCCTCTTCGGTGTGGTGTTCGCCGGCATCGTTGCCGCAACCGACGACGAGAGTCCGCTTGCCATTGTCGGCAGCGGATTCGAGAAGATCTCCGAGTACCTCGGTGTGATCGTCTTCGTCGCCGTTATCGCGTGGCTGTACAAGAAGACCCAGCAGATCGCGGCGAAGCCGGCCGAGGGCGAATCAGTCAAGCTCGACAAGGGGTGAGTGCGCCATTTCCCCCGCAGCACTGACACTTGGTATCTCGTTGTATACGATGGCGATCCTGGTCGGCATCGGAGTCGGCATCAACGCCGCCACCAAACACCGGCGCCGACTGGCCTGGATCATGGCCACGGTTGTGGGTGTGTTGGTGGTCGCGGGTGTGGTTGTTGCGGTGTTGAGTAGCACCACTTTTGCGTGAGGACCTCGGAGTCGGAGACGCGATCGGGCTGCTTGCACAAGCCGTCCTGCTCCACTTAAGGAGGCTTGACAGTCACAGACTGCTGGCTACCACGAAGCCCACAAGGCCGACCAGCATGAACCCAACGGCAACATCGTCTTTTTCATAGATGCGGTAGCCCCACGCTCCCCCGGCCACGCAGGTCAAGCTGGCCAGCGCTGGTCCGAAGAGCCATAGCACCGGCGTGAAGTACATGACCAACGCCAGCAGTATCCACACCCCGACACCCAGAACAACGCCGCCAACCATCCGCGCGGCGCGAGACGACCACGATTCCCTGACTGCACCGGTCATGTGCACCACCCCCTCGCTCTCTGACGCTCACGCCCAGACCGCGGTTCCATGGACTGACAGCCAGGCGATGCGATCGATTAGGGGCACCCTCACCCCGCGGGATCGCAACATTCCGAGCGCCTGCGGCGGGTCCCGACGCTTTGAGCGCGTTTGACGATCAGGCCTGACCCTGCACGGCCGCGCCGAGGTAATCGCCGGGGACGGGAGCCCAGCGATTGCTCCGGCTTGTTCAGACCTTGCGAGGCGCGAAGCAACGCGCCCAGACCTCACGCACGGCGACGGCCACGAGTACCAGAACCAGCGCGGTCGTCATGTCCGATTCGGCGTCGGTGCCGGGAGTCGCAATTACAAGCAGGCCCAAGGCAACGCATGGTGCCCCTACAGTGATCAACCCTCGCCACAGCCGACGAGCTGAGGCCGCCTCAACCACAGCGGCAATCATCACCACCATAAACATTGCCGCGGAGAGTGATTCACCATCCCTCCACCACTCGTACGGAAGGGCCACGGCCACATCGACATACTCTGCCGTGGCCTGCGATGACTCCGGCACCGTCGAGTACACCATCCATTCGTCTGACCGAAGAAGAAACGGCGGGTGTTGGTACTCGTGATCGTTGCCGAGCCAGGTGATGCCCCCGGCAAACAATGTCGCAACCACAAACACCCACCAGGCGACATGGCCGGTGATACGGGAAAGCTGATGCAGCTTAAGACGACTCATGGGTACGAAGTCTTACATGTCGAGTCAATGAGTAGCCCAGCAATCCGCCCCGACGACTCGGCTCACCTCACTCACGTCCCCTCCGTTCACTCAGTCGGCAGTCGCTCCACCGAAGTAGACGCATCTACGGCAGCCAGTTGCATTTGTCTATCCTACGAATAGATGCACCTAGCCAGGTGAAAACCATTCTGCTGCAGATATTTCCGACTTGATCAATTCCTGAATCCTGTGTGGTTATCTACGTTGATACAAACCACCGCACGAGGAGCACGCAGTTAATGCCTGACCAGCAACCACCCAATCCAGGACAGCCGTACAACCCGTATCAGGATGGGCAGCAGAACAATCCGTACCAGGGCGGACAACCCTACCCGCAAGGTCAGTACCCCCAGCAAGGTGGTTACTACGCCCCGCCGCAGCCACCTAAGAAACGTAAGATCTGGCCTTGGGTGCTTCTTGCGATCATCATCGTCATCATCGCGGGCATCGCCAGCTGCGCCGCGCTGATAAGCGGCGCCGTCAACGAGGTCGACAAAGAATCGAACGAAGTCGTCCAGGTGACCTACGAGATCACCGGCGACGGGCCGACCGGCTCGGCGACGTTCACCACCGGGGAACTTGATACTGCCCAAGAGACGGACATCGCTATCCCCTGGACCAAGCAGGTCGAGGTCACTGGGATCCTGAAGTCCGTATCCCTCATTGCCACCAACGGTATTGAAGCCCAGGGGTCGATAACCTGCACGATCAAGCAGGGCGATCGGGTAATTGTGACCAACACGTCTTCCGGCCCGGGAGCAACTGCTAGTTGCTCGGGTGACGCAGACGACGAGTAGTCGGTCCTTGGCAGAACCACCGTCATAGCGGTGGTTCTGCCAACTTCGCTCATACGCATTGCATTCCGTTCACAAGCACTTCATGGCCGATGGCCGATGAGCGCGACCAGAGTCCCTGACACCAATGTCAGTCAGCGACGAGCCGCCCACTCCCCCAGAGGGAATCGCTCGTCGTCCAGGCCGGCGGTGTCCGACGGACAGTCATGTCGAACTCCTGCTGGCGCCCGATCACGTAACGACCAGGGGCAATCCCCGTGGCTCCGTGCTCGGGATGGATCAAGTACGCAACCACTTGAGTGTCGAGGATGCCGAGCGCCAGACCTCTCGGATCGATTACACGCGCCATCCACATGCAATGGCCTGCTTCAGAGACAAGGCTGTGCGGGTTTCCGCCGACTGCGCTGCGCAGCAGTTCAATTCCCGCCCGTGAAACCGGTTCGGGACGTGTACTCGGGTAGGACGTGACCATCGGCAAGATGGCGGCGGGAGTGACGAGAAGGTCGCCTTGCGCTTGGAGTCCGTCGACGATGGGAATCGACATCTCTGTGTCGAGGTAGTCGAAGACCTCGAGGCCTGAGAGCGCGGTGAGATCGGACAGGGTCATGGTGGAGTTCATGTGATCACCTTGTGATTGTGTGTGGGGTAGATGTTGTTGAATGGTTTTCAGGTGCGGCGGACGAGCCGCGAATAATCGTCACCGCTGATGCCATAGGTCCAACCCGCGGCGTCGAGAGCGGAAGACATCCCGTCGGGCACGGGTAGCCCATAACGTCGGCGGGTACCATCGCGTTCGCGGGAACCGTTGAGAACGAGCAGTATTCGTCCACTCCGGCGCACACTGGACGGAGTTGCGTACAGCGCCAACGTGCCGTCGACGTTCCCAGGGTCATCGGCCTGGTCGATCAGTGTCATCCCAGCTTCTGAAATGTAGACGTCCCAGCCGAGGCGCTCGATCGCGCACCGACGGACCTCTACATTGCGTTCGCGAGCGATACGTTCAACGGTCGGATCATGCATCACCCATTCGGGAACGACAGTGCCATGGAGCACGTAAAGTGCTTTCCGATCGGCGAATTGGACAGCCGGCGCTTCGTCATGGTGCAGGCGACGTTGGCTGAACTTCGCGTCCGGGGTGGGCTCGGTGTACATGGTTGTGGGTCGCTCGGCCATGACACAGACGTCGTCGAATGGCCACCACCATCCCGTCGCTCGCGCCAACGCGCAGTTGATGTCGAGGATCTCGGCGTCTTCCGGCGAGTATCGGGCCAGACCAAGCTGCGGCCCAGCGACGCAGTGCGCCAACCACGGGGCTTCGTGCTGTCCGTACCAGGTGACGTAGCCGGCGATAGGCGAAGTCAGGGTACGGATGGCCGTGGCGACTCCGCCAGAGACGCTGGTGTGCAACCAATCCCGGATTTCCCGGCGCGCTCGTTCCCTTGGCCCCGGATTGGGGTCCGGCGGAGGAATCGGGGCTTGCCACCACCCGAAACGATGAACACTGCGGTGAGGATTGATTCGCGCAGACATTCGCGCTTTCGACCTGGTGATCACCGCCGCCACGTCAGAATGTGCGGACTGCCGCATGCCGTGGACGACCGGCACCGAAGACGCGAGGCCTTCAGAGATGATCAAGTCGGCCCCTGCAGGGGTGACGGCACCCAGACGAAGTCTGGTTGCGGACGGTCAGCCAGCCGATATAGCTGTGCCACAGCGGTTTCCGCGGAACTTCGGTCGCTCGGCCCGGTGGCCAGTGCGTGCGCAAGCCACGCTGCGTGAATGTCAGCGATGGTGCGGGAATGCTCGAGATCGAACTGAGAATGGTGGTCTTGCGGCGCTCGGTGGTCAAGAACCGAGGGCACATATGCGGCGCTCACGCGACGGTGGCGGGATCCGCCTTTCCTGTAGTCATGTTTCCCAGAGTGACACTCCGAGCCGGAGTTGGCAAGTGTTGACCGTGAACTTGTTTCGGGACAGCGTGTTTCAGGTGGTCAGGTGCGAAGTTGAGGAGGCCAGAGTTCGGGCCGCTTGCACTCCTGGTGGTTGCTCGCCCTGTAGACCGAGCGTTGGCCAGTACGGCGCGCGGCCTCCGAATCGCGCTCGCCAAACCCGAGGAAGCTCGCTCCACGGACCGCGCGTTCGCCAGAACCCCGAGCGACCCTCCCGACCCGCTCACCAAACCGCCAACCGCTCGCTCCGCAGACCGCGCGGCGGCCGGTATCGCGAGCGGCCACCGCATCGCGCTCACCAAACCCGGAGACGCTCGCCCCGCAGATCGAGCAACGACCAAAACCCAGAGCGACACCGACGCCCCCCAGGTAAAGGTTCCTTCACACCACACATCTTCCCGAGCGACCCGACGAGGAGTAGCGTACGTCACACCCGATGGTTCTACGCACGTAGAATTACAGCTTCCCTCAGCCTCAGGAGCCCTCGACCATGATCGATATCTCGAACCTGCACACCGGCCTGTTCATCGGCGGGGAATGGCGAGACGCCGGCGACACCTTCACCACCCTGAATCCCGCGACCGGGCGACCGCTGGCAGAACTCGCCGCTGCCGGGGCCGACGACGTCGACGCTGTGGTGGACGCGGCCGCCGCAGCCTTCCGCGGCGACTGGGGTGCGCTCGCCCCATCACGCAAGGGGGCGATGCTGCACAAGCTGGCCGACCTGGTCGGACGCGACCTCGACCAGCTGGCAGCGCTGGAGTCACTGGACATGGGCAGGCCAGTGGGCATGGGAGCGGCGCTGATGATCCCGAATTTCATTGCCACGCTGCGCTATTACGCGGGTTGGGCCGACAAGATCAACGGCGAGCTCATCGCCAACGACGGCTATCTCGGAGGGCCGGTTCCCACTCACGCATACACCCGCCGCGATCCGCTCGGCGTGGTCGCGGCCATCGTGCCGTGGAACGCTCCCCTGATGATCCTTGGGTGGAAGCTCGCGCCGGCGCTGGCCTGCGGCAACGCGGTCATCATCAAGCCGTCGGAAGACGCGTCGCTGTCGATTCTCCGGTTGGCCGAGCTCATCGACGAAGCCGGCTTCCCTCCGGGTACCGTCAACGTGCTGACCGGCGCGGGCAAGGTCGCCGGCGAGGCCCTTGCCCGACATCCCCGCATCCAGAAGATTTCCTTCACCGGTTCCACCGAGGTCGGCCGGAGCATCCTGCAGAACTCGGCAGTCAACTTCAAACGCACAGCGCTCGAACTCGGGGGCAAAGCACCCCAGATCATCTTCGACGACGCCAATCTTGAAGCGGCAATCCAAGGTTCGGCGATGGGACTGTTCTTCAACCAGGGCGAGGTGTGCGCCGCAGGCACCCGAATCATCGCTCACCGCAAGGTGTACGAGACGGTCCTCGAAGGACTCAAGGGCGCGGCTGAGGCGCAGACCATCGGCGACCCCTTTGATTCGGCCACCACCATGGGACCGTTGGTCAATGCACGACAACGCGACCGGGTGCTGGGCTACATGCGCAAGGGCACGGACGAAGGCGCCGACGTCATCACCGGCGGCACCGCCCCCGATGGGCCAGGCTTCTTCGTCAACCCCACAGTGATGGCCGGCCGCAACGACATGTCCGTCGCTCGCGAAGAGATTTTCGGGCCAGTGGGCGTTGTTATCCCGTTCGATTCCGACGACGAGGCCGTCGCGATGGCCAACGACAATCAGTACGGCTTGTCGGCCACCGTGTGGACCAGCGATGTCACTCGCGCGCATACCATCTCGGCACAGATCGAGGCCGGCGCAATCGGCGTCAACGGCTGGTCACCGCTGGCTCCACAGCTTCCCTGGGGTGGGGTGAAAGCCAGTGGGGTGGGCCGTGAATTGGGTTACGAGGGAATCCTCTCCTACACCGAGCCCAAGACGATCACGATCATCCTGTGAACCTCGCGGTGGTGGCGGGTTGCGACAACTGCCACCACCGCGATTCCACCTCGATGTCTTTCCGGCTAGTCACCGAGGACGGAGTCGAGCATCGCCAATTGCGCTTTGCGAGTCATGCCGTCCGGACTGAGGGCAGCAGTCACCTGCAGACCGATCATCATGGTCATCAGAGCCTCCACCCCCACCTCGACGTCGCGGTCCGGCAGCTCACCAGCGGCAATGGCGTCCCTCCACAATTCGGCAAGGCGCACCTTCCAGGCGGCCACCGCGGTGTTGTTGACCGTGACCATCTGCGGATCGGTGATGGCCCGTTGCCACAGGGAGACCGCGATGCGTGCCTCGAGCTTTGCCTCGTCCGTCAGCGGCATGATTTCGAAGCACATGCGCCGCAGCGCCTTCCGGCCGTGTCGACGCTCAATAGAGCGCTCGATGCGCTCGTTGGTGGACTCGATGACAAAGTCGAAGGCCGTACGCAGGATCTCGTCTTTACCCGAAAAGTAATGGCTCAGAGCGCCGTTCGTGTAGCCGGCTTCGGTGGCAAGGTCGCGCATGTTGATGCCGTCGATTCCACGGTCAGCAATGATTCGCCACGCGGCGGCGATGATTGCACGACGCCTCTCGACGTGGTCCACCAGCTTCGGCACCCGCACTCCTTCATTCGACGTTGCGACAGTACCAATCACCTCTACGAACACGTGACCGCCGCTGCCGTCGAGGTAAAGATTCCTGCACACCAACAACCCTGCACATCGCGCGAGCGCGGTGTAGCGTTCGTCACATCATGATTCTACGTTCGTAGAATCACAGCCCATCAGCATCGGTGCGAGCAGCATCCCGCGGGGCGCCCAGAGAAAGGTCAATCATGGTCGAACAAGCAGTCTCGACATCGACTTCTGCTCCTACGCACAGACTCCGCGGATCCATCGGGGTGTCCGGCATCGTCTTCCTGGTGATCGCGGCGGCCGCGCCTCTCACCGCTGTGGCGGGCTCACTGCCTGTCATGATCGCGCTGGGGAATGGCGCGGGAGCTCCCCTGACCTACATCGTCGCCGCTGCGGTTCTCCTGGTCTTCAGCGTCGGCTACGCGACGATGAGTGGCTCGGTCACCGAAACTGGCGCGTTCTACGCATACGTCACCAAGGGGTTGGGCCGCTCCCCTGGGCTCGGCGCGGCGGCTCTTGCACTGCTCGCCTACACCACCATCCAAGCGGCGATCTACGGTCTGGCCGCATCAACCGTGGACGCGGTGATGGAGCGTTTCGGTGGGCCCGATCTGCCGTGGTGGGTGTGGGCGTTTGCTCTGATGGCCTTGGTCGCTGTACTCGGCTACCGGAGTATCAACCTGGGCGCAAAGGTGCTCGGCGTTCTGCTGATTGCCGAGATTGCGCTCATCGTCGTGTTGTCGGCTTCGATTCTCGGGCAGGGCGGCGCCGAGGGTATCGACGTATCGTCCTTCAGCCCTTCGACTTTCATGGAGGGCTCGCCAGGCATCGCGTTGATGTTCGCCATCGGCTCATTCATCGGCTTCGAGGCGACAGCCATCTACGGCGAGGAGACGAAGAATCCGCGGCGGACGGTGCCGATTGCCACGTACGTTGCGGTGATCACCATCGGAGTTCTGTATGCGGTGGCCAGTTGGGCGATCGTGCTGGCCTTTGGATCCGACAACGTGCAGGCTGTCGCGCTGGAGAACACCGCCGACCTGACCTTCATCGCCGCCACGGAGTATCTCGGCAGCGTCACCTCCGACGTCATGATGGTCATGTTGGTGACGAGTCTGTTTGCCGCCCTGCTCGCTTTCCACAACGCGATCTCGCGGTACACCCACGCACTCTCGCGCAGTGGCTTTGCTCCTCGAGGGCTGATGGCAGTGCACACCCGGCACGGTTCACCTCACGTCGGTTCACTCGTCCAGACCGCATGCGCATTTGTCCTTGTCGGAATCTTCGCACTGGCCGGCGCCGACCCCGTGCTCGAGCTGTTCACGTGGATGGCGGGCGTCGCCACCGTGGCGATGCTGGTGGTCATGGTGCTCACCAGCATCGCGATCGTGGCCTTCTTCGCGCGTTCGGACGTCGACAACCGGCTGTGGCACACCAAGATTGCTCCCATCTTCGGTGGCCTGGGCCTTTGTGCCATCACCGCGCTGGTCATCGCGAACTTCACCACCCTCATCGGCGGCTCGCGAGTCTTGGCCAACGTCTTCCTCGCGGTCATCGCGGCGACGTTCGTCGCGGCGACAGTGTGCGGACACTTCGTGATTCGCTCGCGGGACCACCGCGGCGACCGCACCCCGACCACTCCATAACTCCCAAGCAACACCTGACACGACAGGAGGACGTATGTCCCCGACCACCAAGTCCATTCTCATTGTCGGAGCGGGTTTCTCCGGTCTGATCGCGGCTCGCGAGCTCGAAGCCGCCGGACACACCGTGAAGATCCTCGAAGCCCGGGACCGCATCGGCGGGCGCGCCTGGACTGACGAACGCCTGGGCGGGCACACCCTGGAGATGGGTGCGACGTGGGTGCATTGGATGCAGCCGTTTGTGTGGACCGAGATCACGCGATACGGGCAGAAGATCTATCCCAGCCCCGACATCGACGATGCCTACTGGGTGAGCGGCGGAACCGTCTATCACGGCACCGAACACGACCTCGACTCCGCACTGGCCCGCGTGCAAGAGAGGATCTTCGAGGGTTCACGGGAGTTCTTCCCGAACCCGCATGACCCACTGGGGATCCTCGACGATCCCAACACCGACCCGGCGGTGCGGCAGCGATTCCTCCACGCCGACACCGGCAGCGTGCTCGACTGCCTCCGCGACGGCGACTTCACCAAGGCGGAGATTGACATCGCCGATGCATATTGGTCCGCCGGATACCAGGGTTCGACGGCCACGGCGTCGCCGCTGATGGCAAAGCACTGGGCCGCGCTAAGCGATCACCGGAGCTCGCTGATGGATGAGCAAACGCTGCGCTTCAAGCTCGTCGACGGCATGCGGGGGCTCTACGAATCCATCGCCGGGGACGTGCGCGGCGACATCCTGCTCGACATCCCCGTCCACCGCATCACCCATTCGTCGACAGCGGTGAAGGTGGAGCTGGCGGACGGAACTACCGAGCGTGCCGACGCGGTGATCGTCACCGCACCCATCGGCGCCCTCTCGAACATCGAGTTCGACCCGCCGCTGCTGGCCGGTCAGCAGAAGGTGATCGCCGAGGGCACCAACTCGGTGGGGTTCAAGATCTGGATCAAGGTGGCCGGACGGCACTCGATCATCGCGGGCGCTCCCGGCGACAACCCGATCTCGCTCCTGCGCAGCGAGTACTTTCTCGACGACGAGGACGCCACCATCCTGGTGGGCTTCGGATCCGACCACAACGCCATCGACCTCCAGGACGTCGACTCGGCACAGAAGGCCGTCAACGTCTGGCGCGACGATCTAAAGGTGCTGGACTGCGGCGGCCACGATTGGGTGGCCGACAAGTGGTCGGGGCAGACCTGGGCGACGTTGCGGTCGGGACAGTTCTTCGACGGATGGAGCAAGTTCCTGTCGAGCGATTCACGACTGCGCTTTGCCGGCGCCGACTTCGCCCGCGGATGGAACGGCGTGGTGGTGGACGGGGCCATCGAGTCAGGGATTGTTACCGCGCGGTCGTTGATCAGGGAGTTTGCGAACGAGCTCGACTAAAACGTCAGTGGATGAGTGGGGTGACCGTTACGCCGGTATTTGTAGATCCAGCGCGGACCGTTTGGCTTCGGCGAGTCGGGGTACAGCAGCATGTGGCATCGGGACGATGACGTCGCGTGTGAACACAGACATCGTGAGTTGTGCGGGTTGAAGGCACGGTTCTGACGAGTTGCGGCCAGGTCGCCGCGTCTTCAGACCGGACAGCGCGCAGCCACGACGTATTGTTCTGAACTACACCGTTGACCTGAGGAGGCGTCTGCAATGGCTGGTGGTCTCGTAGCTCTACTCGATGACGTCGCTGCGATCACGAAGGCTGCTGCGGCGACTCTCGACGACGTCGCTGCCGCTGCCGGCAAGGCGAGCGTGAAGGCAACGGGCGTGGTGGTGGACGACACCGCCGTGACTCCCCGCTACGTGCACGGGTTTACCCCCGACCGCGAGCTGCCGATCATCCGCAAGATCGCGCTGGGGTCGATCCGCAACAAGCTGCTGATCATCCTGCCGGTGGCCATGATCCTCAGCCAGTTCCTGCCGGGAGCGCTGCCGTATCTGCTGATCGTCGGCGGCGCGTTCCTCTGCTACGAGGGAGCCGAGAAGGTCTACGAGGCGTTTGCCGGACACCACGAAGAGGTGGTGGAGCCCAGCGAGCGTGGCCCCGATTTCGAGAAGACGATGGTCAGCGGCGCCATCCGCACCGACCTGATCCTGTCGGCGGAGATCATGATCATCTCGTTGGCGTCGGTGGAGGACGAACCCTTCGTCACGCGCCTACTGGTGCTCATCGCCGTGGCGTTCCTCATCACCGCACTCGTCTACGGCGTCGTCGCCTTGATCGTGAAGATGGACGACCTCGGCCTGGCGCTGGCCAAGCGCAACTCCACGGTGAGCCAGAAGGTCGGTCGCGGGCTCGTCTCAGCGATGCCCAAGCTGATGAGCATCCTCACGGTCGTCGGTATCGCCGCGATGCTGTGGGTCGGCGGACACATCCTGCTGATCAACGTCGGCGAGGCCGGGTTCCATTGGCCGACAGATCAACTCCACCACCTCGAACACTGGGGTGAAGAACTTGTCCACGGTTGGTTCGGTGGCGTGCTGTCGTGGGTGCTTGGTACTGCTGCTTCTGCGGTCATCGGTCTCATTGTTGGTGCGATCATTGTGGCGATCATGCATGTGGTTCCAATGCGGAAGAAGAAGGACGTGGCCGCGCACTGAGTGATTTAACTCTCGCGACGCCGTGACGGTTTCCGCAATGTCCCCGTAGACAAGTCGCGATTGGTTCGCAGCCTCAAGGTAGCGGCGGCAGCTCTGTCGCTCTCGCCATAGCCGATCTGCGCGCTTGCCGCAGAACAGGGGTGAACGCGTTGTGCGCGCCGTCGATGTTCAGCGGCAGAACGAGGGTTTCGATCAGTTCGTCCTCCAACACCCAGGGTCGCGGGTGCGTAATCCAAGAAACGAGGGCGTTGCGTGCCATCCACTCCGACAGGCGCGCTTCACCGGCGCCGAAGGTACATCGCTCACTGGGGCCGACACGGCGGAGTTCGATACCGAGTTCCTGAGACAGCAGGCACCCAAGAGACTTTCGCAGTGTCGACACCGAAGCATTTCCTGCGTAGTGGAGTTTGATCCGCCGCCTGATGTTCTGTTTGCTGGCAACCCCGGCGGCGGACGGCTTGCTCGGACTGATCCCTGCGTACAACAAGACCAAACCGTCGTCTCGGCGGACGCAATTCGCCGTGTCGATGTCGGCGGGGATGGTCTTGAACCACCACCCGTACACGCCAGGCTGCGCGGGAACCGGGTACGGCTTGGCGAGTACTTCGTCCCGGCGACGCACGGGTGCGGCAAGGTACTGCGCGTGGAACTCGTGCTCTGACATGGCCGTCAACGCTACCGACTCTTCGCGTTGGAGACCGTTGATTTTCCGGTTCCGTATCCAGTTCTCAACTCCGTTCCCACCCACCCCCGGTGCACTACCGTCGAGGTATGCACAACCTCGACGCTCGAGACCCGTTGGCCCTCGGCCAGCAGCTCGTGAGCGTGCTCGAGGGCGGGCGCCGTACCGCTACGTACAAGCTCGCAACTCTCCTCGCACTTCTCGACTACGCAGTGGAGAACACACCCGTTGACCCTGACGCGGCTGTCTCCGTCGATCTCGATGACCTTGCGGAGCGTGTAATTGGCCTCTATTGGCGTCAATTCGCCCTCTTGACGGACACGACCTCAAACAGTCCTCCCAGCCGAAGGCTCGCATTCCGGACGCCGTGCGGGCGTTCAAGCGGGCATCGTCCGTCGGCGAGGTGGCTCTTGACGTCTGCAAGCGTCGCAACCCCGAACCATTCCGGGAACTGCGCAACGAGGTAAAACTCACGCTGGTGCAACAACCTCTCCCCCGGCTGCAACGACTGACCAAAGCAGAGACGCATACATGCTTCCTGTACGACGACAGCTGGATGTTCGACAGGACCTCGTTGGCATCCATTGCGAGACGCGGCAACGTCATTGAACTCTATCCAGGGGTCGGTTTCGCATTAGCGCGGCTCTCCTCACTACTGAAGCCCGCTCTTCAGATCGCGTGGGTCGGAGATGTCCGCAGGCACAACGCGTTCTTGAAAGAGGATGCTCCGGATCTGGCGGCGCATCTCTTCGGCATGGATCGCGTCTCGCTCTCCCGAGTAAGAGAAGTGTTGATGAAGAAATTCGGCGCCACGTGCTTCTACTGCGGCGTGAGGGTTGGAGCCGGCTGCCATGTTGACCATGTACTGCCATGGTCGCGAGTCGGCATCGACGGACTCAGCAATCTGGTTCTGGCTTGCACGCAATGCAACGGCGACAAGTCGAATCTTCTCCCGGCTCCGGTTCACGTCACGACCGCTCTGGGGCGAGGTCGAACGGTGCTCGAGACGTTGGCCGCGTCGATCGACTGGCCCAGCCAGTTCGACAGAACTGCGTCAGCGGCCCGCGGCATGTACTCCACGCAACCTGCTGGCACCCCGATGTGGCTGCGAACACGCGAGTTCGAATACCTGGCCTCAGACTTCGGATGGACGACCGCATCTGACGAGGTCCGGTGGACTGCCCCCTTAGACGGATTAAGACTGAAGGGGCAGGGTCACTATCGATGAGTGAGTACCAGCCAGCACGGCGACGAGATCCTTCTTCACCATTGCGGAAGGGCACTGAAGGTCTGGGTCGCGACCTCGCGGATTTTTGGGCATGGTCAGAGTCAGACCTGTTGAGTAACACCACACGCGGCCTGCTCGCTGAGTACATCGTGGGATCGCCCTGAGCTGCACAGACGGAACGGTCAGACGCGAATGGGATGCATTCGACCTGCTGACGCACAGCGGCCTTCGCATCGAAGTGAAGTCGTCAGCGTATCTTCAGTCGTGGCAACAGAAGTCGGCCTCGGCAATCAAGTTCGCTGTCGGTCCGGCGACGGCGTGGTTCGCCGAAACGAACTCCTACGCCGAAGTCCGCGAACGTTCTGCAGATGTCTCCGTATTCTGTCTGTTCACCACCGCAGATCGAGCCGTGGCCGACCCCCTCGACGTAGACCAGTGGACCTTCTACGTCGCGTCGACCACCCACATCAACGCAGCGATTGGCGAACAGAAGACCATCACGTTGGCCAGCCTGCGAAGTCGCGTCCAGCCACTTGAGACAGGCTTCGGCGGCCTGCTGGCCGCTGTTGAGGATGCTGGACGATCGAAACGGCCCTAGCCGTGACAAAACGAAGGGCCAATCGATTGCCCTGAGGTCAGATCTCGTCAACGAGGATCAGTCCATCCTGCAGCGCCCGCGCCAGGAGCAACGCCTTCGTGCCGGCGGTACGACCGACTGCCTCGTACTTGCCGCGGATCCGCGAAATGTGGGTGTTGACCGTCGCAGCCGAGACGTACAACAAACGCCCCGCGGCCTCTTTGGTGTCGCACATCAACCAGGTCCGCAGAACCTCGATCTCACGCGCGGTCAACGCCGGCACTGTGGCCCTGGCTACCGCATCATCCATTGTGTCCATCACTGATCCGATCTCTCCCTGATCGACAGCCGGGAAGTTGACTGTCTGCAACGGACCGAAAGGTAGCGGTGGCCTAAGACAACGAATTCCGTTGCGCCACAGAGGCTTATAAGAACAGCAATGTAATTTCGAACGCATGATCGAGTCACTCTTGAGTGCCCCGAAAATGTCAGACCCCCTCGTTACCCTTCCTTTGACAGGACAAGAGAGAGCGGGTGACCATGTCCAACATCTTCGACTTCGACGCTTCCGTTTCCGATGGATGGGCCGCGTTTCGTGACGAGCTGACAACCTGCCTGACCGGCCTGCATGCCGACGGATCGGTGCGAGTGACCGCCCCGAACAGCGAGGTCGACGGCGTTGGTCCGACCGCGGTTTTCACTATCACCGCCGACGACGAAGTGCGGTGCCACGTCAGCCCTACGATCCCCGGGCAGGACCGCGAGCTGTCCGACAACGAACTCTCGTTGCTCATGGAGCTCGAGTGGGATTCGATTTCCGAGGATGAGTGCATAGTCGAGCGCTGCCGGGACGAGGCCGAGCACGTGGTCGTGGCCGCCACCGGTGTGATGCAGGAACTGTGGCAGGTGCTTCACCCGAGCTTTCTCATGACGGTCGAAGAGCAGCCTGCTGAACCCATTCAGCACAAGGGTTTTGAGCCCGTCGGCCAGACGCAGCTTCAGGATCTAGTCGATGCTGCCCTCGAACGCATGACCGGATGCGCGCCGCGCAAAGACGACGACGGCGACATCACCTTCACCGTCAACGACGAGACGTCGTGGCTGTGCGTCGACGTGAACGATCCCGTCATCGAGATGTTCACGAATCTTGCTGTCGATGTGGATGACTCGGCTGCCGCCAGTGCAGCGATCATGGACTTCTCTCGCAAGTGGCCGGACATCAAGTTCGTCCTCGTCGACTCCTACGTTCGGGTGTCGATTCGGATGGATGCGACCGTCTTCACCGACGCGGTTCTGCAGTCAACGCTGACGAAGTGGTTCGACTTCTTGACGGAGGGCTCCGCTGATGTGGCTGCCGTTGTCGCCGACGCCCGCTCGGCAGCCAAGGACGCGGACGAAAGCCTGCCGGCCGGACTCATGTGCCTGCTTCAGCTCGATGACGACGATGTCGGTCCGCTGACAATTCGTGAGATTGCGACGGTCTGCGACTTCGACCGCGATGCCATCCTCCACTACATCAAGGTGTGCGAGGAGCAGCGATTCTCCTGGCGGAATTCGATTTACGACGCACTCGAGCGCGAGGACGAAGAGCAAGCGGCCGCGTGTGAACACGAAGAGAAGGCGTGGGCAGCGACCACAAAGAGCCTGCGTGCCGCACTGCGATTCGTAGTTCTGTCGGGCCGGCTAGACGGGGTGAGGTGAGTTCGTGGCCGACAGAGCAGAGGGGCCCGTACATGTTGTTCTCGCTGAGGTGCCGCCCGGCACAGCGCACGACGACGACGAGAGCTGGTACACGTTCCCGGACGGCACAGCTGACGGAGACCTGGTGATCTTGGTTGCCGAGGCACGTCAGCCAGTTGTGCTCGACGTCAGGACTCTGTGGATGGAGGACGACGACAACTGGGGGTTCAGTAGTGCTCAGCCACACGTCGGGGACGGCATCGCGATGGCAGCGTTAGAGCGCAGGCTTGACGAGCATTTCCCAATCGAACCGCGAACGCTGACAAACCAAGCCGCTGCGAGTGTTCTTAGTGCGATCGCAACGGAGGTCGCATCCCCGACCCCGTGGACCGCACTGCCGCATCGATGTCTAGATCCTCGCGACTCGGAAGTCGTTCAGGCCGCAACAGTGTGGGGTTGTAACGCTTGTGGCAGCCGTAACGAGACACCGTACAAGCCTCGGCTGCAGGTTCATCGGGAACCGGGCAATGACTGGCCTTTCCACGAGGCATTCGCCGTGTGCCCGTCCTGTCACGACATCCTGCATCAGCCGCTGGGTCCGGCATTCGACCAGCTGATGTTCAGTCATCGGCCGGCGTGTCCAAGGTGCAACGCTCAGAAGACATTCAAGCTGATAATGGGATTCCCACCCGGTCCGCCGCCGCACGGGACTGAGCTCGGTGGGTGCATTATTGGTCCGGAAGTTTCGTCGTACCTTTGCCAGGCCTGCGATCACAGCTGGTAGGCAATACTTGACGCTTGGGTCTGCATCGGTAAACGCACGCCGATGCCGCCCGGCGAATATTAGCGGGGCCAACTCAACTGGTCTTGTCAGCCAAGAGTCGGAGCAACTGCGTCTCACTAATCAGGGTTATTTTCTGCCCGAGGCGCTTTCGCTCACGGGTAGCAAAGAGCTTCCGCCCTTCGACCTCACTGAGCGCGTTTCGCAGGGTGCCACGCACCACAAGGGTTGTCGAGTCCCCGACAGCATCCTGTACAACGGCGCCCGCAGAACGCAGTTCGCGCGTCACCTCCGCGCGTGTCCCGCTTTCGAGTTTCCCGGTGAGGGTCACAACCTGACCCCTGATTCGAGTCGGAGCTCGGCCGTTACGCATGTCAACATCAGCCAGGGTGTCCAGGGCTTCTAACGCGTCCGCCCCATCAACATACTTTTTCGCCTTGGCCGCGGTTGCGTGCCAGATCCAACACTTGAAATCATCATCTACGTCGAGCGTTCTTATAGAGGAAAGTTCGTCCTTCGTCCAAGACTCGCCCGTCAGCAAAGTACAGGCAAGGAGTCCGAGTTGGAAAATATCTTCCGATGGCCCCCACCGGTTCCGGACCCACGCATCGTTCGGTGTGTACGCCGGGGTGTATTCCGTAATCGCAGCCTGCTTTGGATCCAGCACCATGCGTGAGATTCCGAAGTCGCCTAGCACCAACCGACCATTCCTCAAATAGACGTTCGCCGGCTTTATGTCGCGATGGGTTATCCCGACACTGTGCATCTTTGCGAGGAGAAGCAGGAGCCGTCGGACTTCTTTGCGAACCCGATGTTCAGCCCACGGGGCGCTAGGCTTCGTATTTTCAAGCCAGTCATCGACTGTCCCCTCTTCCATATACTCAAATATCAAGAACTGACGCCGGGTTTCAGGCATCCCCGCCACGCCGACGAATGCGTCAATCAAGCGAACCACTTCAGGTTGATCGGCCAGGAGCTTCCCCAAGAAAGCCTCGCCGTGCCAATTTACTGCCAACCCGCAGTCTTTAAGGCAGACGGTGCGTGTCGGCCGCTTGCCATCGCGCGACATTCTGGAAGCTAGATACGCCCTGCCAAAACCGCCCTCGCCGAGCAGCGTTTCAATCCGATAGGTCACACCGGAATAGTCGCGAATGGTCTGATCCGGCCGCAGACGCCGACCTTTTCCCTTCGCCATTGACCGACTCCTTAATGCCAACCAAACGCGTGGTTGCGTAGGGTCTCAATTCAGTAGTGCAACGGTAGCGCGTCAAAGGCGCGCCTGATCCTTAGCTTTGCACCCTGGCGGTCAGTCTGTACACACCACGCCGCGAGACGCGTCAAATATGTGCCCAGACGTGAACTCCGCGCGCACCGACCCATCCACAAACATAGGCAACCTCGAACAACGATTCTGCCCGGGCGTCAATCCTTGCTGCCCCGGTTCGTGACTGCAGGACAGGCGCGTACGAGCGACTGCAGCCTTCGCCGATACCGAGAGCCAAGTAGAGCCCCCTGGCCGGCTACCATATTGCACTATGCCCGCTATAGTCCCCGCCGCCACTGTCAAACCAGGGACGCCGGAAGTAATCGACCTGTTCGCAGGGCCCGGGGGACTTGACGTCGCGGCCCACTGGCTTGGCCTGACGACGACTGGCGTTGAGTTTGACGACAACGCATGCGCCACGCGAGCGTCCGCCGGCCTGATGACCAAGCAGAGCGACGTCCGCGACTTGGTCCCTGGACACTTTCCGGGTGCATCGATTCTTGCTGGAGGTCCGCCTTGTCAGACGTACACAGTGGCAGGCACTGGGAGCGGCCGTAGGTCGATCAATCTTGTGATGGAACTCGTCCGCAAAATGGCGAGGGACGCAGACATCGAGAAAACTCTCGCAACCCTCGAAGATGAGCGTACTGGTCTGGTGCTTCAACCGCTTCGCTGGGCGCTGGCGGCATACGAGTCTAAAAACCCGTACGAATCGATAGTTTTGGAGCAGGTTCCCGCGGTCCTGCCGATCTGGAATGCAATTGGAGACGTACTGGACAAGCTGGGGTACGGGGTCGAGACCAAGATTCTCAAATCTGAGCAATTCGGGGTCCCTCAGACTCGCCGACGCGCATTTCTGATTGCTCGATGGCAGACCAATGTTGTGTTTCCTGAACCAACGCACGCGGCCTACCGAAAGGGAGTTAAACCAGCGGTAGAACCAATGCGTGCTCGATGGGTCGCCATGGAAGACGCGCTCGACCGCAAGACGGCATTCACGGTCGTATCGAATTACGGTAGCGGTGGGGATCCCAAAAATCGCGGTCAGCGAACTTCGAACGAACCAGCCGCCACGATTACAGGCAAAGTAACTCGCAATCGGATCACCGGACACGGCCAAACTCTGAGTCGTTTCACGCCAAGTGAAGCCGGAATCCTGCAGACCTTCCCAGCGGACTATCCATGGTCTGGAAAAGATGTCGGCCAGCAGATCGGAAACGCCGTACCGCCAAGGCTCGCGGCCCATGTTCTGGCTGCCGCGATCGGTCGGAGATTGTCTTCGTCTCGGCTGGACGAAGTCGTCAAGATGAAGTGGACGGACTCGCGAAACGGCATCGCTGACCTCGTCCTGGACGATCGTTATCGTTCTAAGACACAAGACTTTTAGTCTTTAGCGACATCGCACTACCGACATTTGGTGAATCACTCGGTCGCCAAGTAATCCTCGAGGTTGAGCCCGCTCGTCTTGTCGACAACCCACTCCGTACCTCCGATACCGAAGACAAGTTTGCCTGCGACTGTTGACTTCAGGGATGCGGCAGCCATTGCCGCGTTCCTGAACGGTCTGTCGACAAGGTTGGCTGCGCCCGGCGCCCTGGCAACCCGGAACATACCGGTTTGGGGGTTGTGAAATCCGACGTACTCGTTTCCGTGGTAGTCCAGAGTCGCACGGATCTCGCCATCGGCCGAAAGTTTCACCCCTTCAATCAGATCCGGCTGCTTCACTGACTTCGTCGACTCGGGGACAGAAGATCGCCTGGGGCATTCGTCGACCGGCTTCACATCGGTCGTGGCTACTTCGTCCGTGCCCGGGACCGAGGTAGCCACGGACGAAGGTTCTTCTTCGTCAGACGCCAGGCCCAACAACCCCCAGGCGTTGAGCCCGTCCGCCACGAACTCGAGGTTCACCTCCAACGGGCCCACACGTGGTCGTCCGCGCTTTTCCGCAACCCATCGATCGACTGCGTGACGGACGCGATCTGCGTATATCCAGGCCGGAATCAAGTAGTACCGCGATGGGTCCGAGGACGTGTCTACGAACGCGCAAACGTCCGCCGGTTCGTTCTGCCGGATCTCGTCGCGCCGCAGACCTTTCCATACTCCCACGGCGCCACCTCGTACACGCACCACGTGCTCTACACCGGTTTTGTCGGTGACGGTGACGACGTGCCTGTGCGACCCCGCGTACGGCGAACTCTTCCCGCCGCGCCCGACAACGGCAGTAACGAACGCCTTGAGTGCATCTTCCTGTGTTCGATCGACATCGACGACCTGGCGTGGCGCGACGGTCGGCCGTGGCCGTGTCGGGCCACGTCCAACGATCCCTGGCATTGACGGCGCGGACTTCTGGCGGCGCTCCCAGTTCGGGCGTGAAGCCGGAGGACGAACATCGCTGACCGGCCCATCAGGAAGCTCGACGGCATCGATCACCGCTCCCGAATCAGGCTGGGGCGCCGAATCTTCTGATAGTCGGCCCCCAAGTGTGGTCCACAGTTCGACCATTCGCCGACTGGACAAGCGATGGGCCAGAAGACCCGAAACAGACAGGGCTTGCCCGAGTTCCACCGGCGTGAGCGTTCGATCGTTCAGGCGCTTGAACGTTGCCGCCAATCGGTCCAGAGCCGAAATGCGCTCCTCCGGCTGCGAACCTTCCCGGCCGCCGGCACCGACCAGATGACCGCCCACCCGCATCCAGTTGACACCGTCGAGACCGTTCATCAATCGCTCTTCGACTTCGAGGTCGGGCAGGACCTCCCGTAGCTCGCCCCATGTCGGAAAGCCGGCATATTCGTCGAATACATCGAGAATCGCTTGGTCGATCGACCAGTCGTCGGAGCGGATCACGGCCGAATCGTCTTGATGGAGGGATTCAGGCTCTTCCGGAGTGGGTTCGACGCCGTCCGCCAGCCATTCCCTCAACATGGCTGCTGCAGTTGCCGGATCGACGTCTTCGACCACCTCTGCCGCGTCGCGAAGTGTCTCGAAGTAGGTGTCTTCGGCATGGACGAGAGGATCTTCGATGGTCCCGTTGACGTAGATCACCACGACCACGGCACGACGCTTCCATCCGGCAGGTGCGATCACACGCCCCATCCGTTGCGCCATCTGTCCCCTATTCCTGCTCGCGCACATGATGATTCCAACCTGCGATGTCGGAACAGCGACGCCCTCGTCGAGCAATCTCGACGTCGCGAGTACTCGGAGAGCTCCGCTTGAGAACATCCCGATCAGCTCGGTTGCGTCGTCATTCTCGTAGATCGCCGACGAAGGGACATCCGCGGATTGCACAGCTGTGACCGCACTTTTCGAGGCTTGGTCGTTCTGCGTGAAGATCGTCGCCCGGTGCGCCTGGTCGAGCCCGTGGGCCAACTCGCCCACCGCCGCGGCTTTGGCCTGGCATTCCGCCATGACGCGACTGCGGGCGTGGTGGGCCTCTAGGTACTCACGTGCCAGGAACTTTGTTGAGCCGACCTCTGAATCTGCTGCAATGGTCCGAGCGGCAGCGTAGATCCCGTTCGCTGTGTCCACTCCATCATCGACGAGCTTGCGGACGGCCCGGTCGACACGCTTCGACAAGCGGTCGTATTCCTCTTTTTCCGCACGACGGAAGCTGACTCCGACGGTGAGGACACTGGGCGGCGCAAGAATCGACTCACTGATCGCGCGTTGGTAATCACAGCCCGCGATGGTTCGTCCGAAGAACGGCCTCAGCAGACGTTCTGATGCCTCGGCCGGCCATTCATAGGCGGCAGTGAGTCCGAGCCTTTCCTCGAATGACCTGAGCGGGAGCATGCCTCGGGAGTAGTCGCTGACGCTGAAACGCTGTATTTCGTCCGCAACCAGCAGACCTCCACGGTCGAAACCGGTGAATGTGCGCCCCTCCATGTCTGCCACGGTCGTGACCACCATCCGTTGCGACACCGACGAACCTTCGACAGCGCTGAGTCTGCCTATGGCGACGCCTGGAAACGCTTCTTCGAGGACTCGCGTCCACTGATCGACCAACTCACGATCGGGGACCAACACCACTGTCGGGACTCCGCGCCGACGCGCGTCTGCGATCGCAGCCACGCCGACATCGGTCTTTCCCGACCCGGTGACGGCTTCGACCACACCGTAACGGTCGTTGACCAACCATTCCTGCATTGCGTCCACTTGCCATGGTCGCAGTTGCCGGCGCATCTGCAGAGCTGCGGCGAACTCGGCCGGGCCGATCACCGACCACTTCCGTTCTCCCCCGCTCGGCGAGAACACGAAGTCGTTGCCGAGCAATTCGCGCTGGACCAGTTCGAGCGGCTGTTGGAGTCGCGCGGCCAAGTCTTCCGAGGCGAGCGCGCCGACACGCCTCAACTCACGCAGCATGGCTATCGCGAGCGTGTCCAATCCGGGCCTCCCATGTCGTCCTGGTCCGATAGGTTGATCTTCAAGCCATTAGATCAATAGATACCGACGGGGATGACAAAAGATGGAAGCTCGGGCGCAACGCATCCGCCAGCTGTTCGAAGGCGAGCAGTGCCTTGTGGTCCCCGTATTCCAGCGACCCTACGTGTGGAACCGCGTCAAGAATTGGGAACCGCTATGGGCTGACATCCTCACAATGGTCGACGCATTTTCGACTGACCCGGATTCAGAACCGCATTTCCTGGGTGCGGTCGTCCTCGACAGCAGCGAAAAGGACTCCGCGGACCTCAGTATTCGGCAGGTGATCGACGGACAACAACGGGTTACCACGCTCCAGGTTGTCCTCTGCGCAGTTCGTGACGCACTGGTGACGGCCGGAGCCGACACCAAGCAGGTAGCAACTCTGACCCGGATGACGCGCAACGAGGACGCGCTCTCGGACGCTGAATACGCCTCGTACAAGGTCTGGCCGACGCTCCGCGATCGTGCCGCCCTGAAATCCATTGTCGACAGCGCTGAACCCGGCGACGACAACACCATCGATGGCGATTCTCGGTTGCGTGATGCCTTCGACTACTTCTACGAGGCCGCCATGGTGTGGCTCGACGAAGCAGAAACAGATCCCCAGCGGGTCACCAACCTGGTCAAGGTCTTACGTGTCGGTCTGCAGTTGGTCGTCATCGAACTCACCGGTAACGACAACGCACAAGTCATCTTCGAGAGTTTGAACGACCGGGGCACTCCGCTGTTGCCCAGTGATCTGGTGAAGAACTCCCTCTTCCAGATGCTCGAGCGTCACGGCGCAGACGTTGAACGCATTTTCGACGAGCACTGGCGCCGGTTGGAGACACCCTTCTGGCAGCAAGACATACGCCAAGGTCGCCTGATCAGGTCGCGCCTGGACGCCTTCTTCGCTCACTTTCTCACCATGCGAACCGGTAACGAAGTCTTGGCCACGTCGCTCTTCACCCGATTCAAGGAACTCGCCGGTGGAATGACCCGTGATCAGCTGGTCGACCTGACCCGCGAGATCGCGGAAAACAGCGATCTTTACCGCGAGATAGTCGACCGATCGGCGGACGGCGAGCACAACCAACTACTCGAGACCGCCGACGTGCTGGACACATCGGTCATCTCGCCGGTGGTGCTGTTTCTCGACCACCACGCAGCCAGGGAAGACCGGACGCAAGCGTTCGGGTACATCGAATCGTGGTTGGTGCGACGGGCGGTGCTCCGCTCGACAAGCAAGAACTACAACCGCATGCTCCTCGACCTGCTGCAGGTACTCAAACGGTCCGAAGCTCCATACGCGCCCGCGGTTCGGGAGTTCCTGCTCTCGAACACCTCCGAATCCGGGCGCTGGCCCACCGATGACGAAATTCGTGAGGCGCTGGTTACCGCTCCGATCTTCAAACAACTCACGCGAGCCCGGACTCGACTGATCCTTCGCGGATGTGAACACGGCCTGCGAATCGACGCGGGCACAACCGCACCCACTGACCTGATCAACCATGACGTGGTGCCGCTACTGGTGGCAGACGGAACGGTTTCCGACGATTCGCGGGGGTCGATCGGGAACCTCTCACTGATATCGACTCCGCGGCCGAAAGGTTTGGCATCCGCGGCTCACTGGGAGGAGCGCCGGGAGTTTTTCGACAGCTCCATGCTGCTCATCGATGCTTACCTGCCAGACGACCTGACCGAGGTAGAACTCACCGCTCGCGGAGCAAACCTCGCGGAGGGCTTCGTTCGTTGTTGGCCGCACCCCCACACCGTGGTCAAGCAACCGACAGGCGACTCGGCTGCCAAAGACCCCGGCGCGACGGACGACTCGGACTGGGTCAACTCGATGTGGAGCGGGATTCGGGGGTTCTTCACGGGCATGCCGACGGGCACCGTGTCCCGTGTCGAGGAGACGGTACCAATCGAAGAAACGCCCATTCATGACGAACTACTGGCGGCACTTTCTGCCGACCCGGCCGACGGCTACGTGTTCCGAGAAGTGAATGGCGACCTCTACATCGAGAAGACCGCCGGCGCCATCCCCGCACCCGAATCCGCAGAGCAGGAGGCAGAGCACGCCGAACAACCAGCTACCGCGTGGACCGAGCCGGAGCAGTCCGAATCAGACGGCCGAACTCGCATCACGCATGACGAGACAATGCAGCAG
This sequence comes from Williamsia sp. DF01-3, assembly GCF_023051145.1. Taxonomy (NCBI): domain Bacteria; kingdom Bacillati; phylum Actinomycetota; class Actinomycetes; order Mycobacteriales; family Nocardiaceae; genus Williamsia; species Williamsia sp. DF01-3. The sequence goes on along the minus strand of NZ_JALKFS010000005.1, from coordinate 1,859,557 downwards.
CTGATCATTGCCGGTTACCTCGAGGAGGGCGATCAGGTATATCACGATCAACCTCGCAAAGGGCTTTCCTTCAGAGCAAGCATCGGGCGCGAAGGTAGGTTCGTGGTCGGCGGACGCGAGTTCGCCAGCCCGTCTGGAGCGCTGTCGAACGTCGTAGGAAACAGCAGAAACGGGTGGAAAGACTGGCGGCTCGAACGGACCAACGAAACCCTGGAGCAGGTTCGAGAGCGATTTCGCCGGAACAAGAAGTGATCTCAGGCCTCGTACGGGACCGCCAGGCCACCAACTCGAGGAACCAACCAGAAGCCCGAGCTGCCGAGTCCCGCCTCTTCGGTGAACCTGGGGTCGCCCGCGGCCGTCTCTACGGAGACGAGTTTCAGGCCGCGAACAGCTACGCCCTCCCACCCGTCCTTGTATCGATAGCCGAACTCATAGTCGATGGTCCTCCCGAACACTTCGCTGGTCTGGCCAACTTCGAAACCCTTTGGAGTCACGAGGGTGAAGACCGGTACGTCGTCATTCATCATCGTTTCGAAGCGTGCCGACAGGTCGGTGCCGGGGTCGAGCGCCACGAGGGCATCTTGAATAGCAGCAGACCGCGAAATGTCGCCGAACATCGGTGATTCGGTTGCCACGTCGCGGGATTGAAACTCGAACGACGCGGTGTACGACTTCTTCTGCTTGCTCTTCTTTCGTTCACGCTGACGGCCTTGTCTGTTCTCGAACCAAGACCACTCGTTCGGGATGTCGATGACCCCGACGTCATCCCGCGCTCGGCTCAGCGCCACATATCGTTCGCGAATCTCTGCCCACGCATCACCGTCTTCATGGGTGAAGTTGGGATGAACGAAGAATATTCTCTCGAACTCAAGACCTTTGGCCCGATGAATCGTCGAAACGATGACGTCCGCCGAATCCGGCTGCGTGAGCGTCAACGGGATTGTGCCTGCCCTGATCTTCTCCCGCACACGATTGAGGTTGAGCTGGTGCAGTGAGCGCTTGTTGGCTTCGGCTCCCTTCAGGAGGTACCAGACTTCGTCACTCTCGAGGGCTGACGACGTCAATTGGTCTGCCGCAAACTCGATATCGGTTCGGCTGACGTCAGGGCCGGCAAGGGGGCCAAGACTCCGGCTATCCACCTTGCAGCGCCGAAATCGGTGGCTTGGCGCCTGACCACGTGTCTGACATCGTGTTTCGTCAGCACACGCGAGACCCTCAGTACCTCAGCGTTTGACTTGCACAGGATGGCGGTCTTGCCTGCCGGCTCACGCAGGAAACCCCAATCATCGACGACGCCCGAGTGCGGAAGGGTGTCTTCGAACGTCTTGATCCGCTGTTGAGCCCCGGCGACAACATGATCCTCGCGAAGCACATTCCCCAGGGAGACGACTCGCTTTGGGAAGGCACCGCGCGCTCTGTAATTCGGCCCCAACGAGACCCGTTCGGCGTTGAATCGATCGGTCAATGCCGTGATGAACTGGGTCGACGTCGTCTTGCTACGAGAGTTGGCGAGTGTGAAGTCGTAGACAGCCTGTAGTGGATCACCGAGCGCTGTGAATCCCGCGTCTTCGTGCAGATTTTCTAGGATTGCCAACACCATCTCGGCGCGATCACCTACGAGATCCTGGACCTCGTCGAGGATGACGTGCTGGATATCCTCGACACCGTAGATGTCGTCGTCTCCATCGCTGAGTAGCTTTGTCGCCTGCCTGATGCGACTCTCGAAGTCTCCCACCGGCTCGATGTCATTCTCGACCAACAGGTAAGAGGCGAATGAGTCGAACGTACGCACATTGGTCTCCGCCATCTCACGATTCGCGATACGCGAGCGGACAGCATGCACCGCCGCACGTGAGAAACTCAGCACCAGCATCTCGGTAGACGGCGACAGACCTTCCTCGGTTGCCAAGTGCTCAACCCTGGACGCGACGACCTCGGTTTTCCCCTGGCCGGCGCCGGCGATCACCAGCAGCCGCGAGTCCGCGGGCGCCTCGGCAACAGCTGCCTGCTCGGGGTTGAGTTCGATGGCCCCGGACTCCGAACCTGTCATCCCGCCGCACCCAGCAGCTCCGTCGGCGGGCCTGCGTGGGTGACCGCCATGCGCTCACGAGCCCTTGAGCCGGCAACGTACAGAACACTTCGGAGCTTCTTCAGCTCTCGCTCGAACTCAGGTCCGGTCTTATTCGCAATGTAGTGCGGCGGAAAGTGTTTGTCGCCCAGCCGAGCGAGGATTACGCCTCGATACTCAAGTCCCTTGGCGCGGTGCATCGTCATCACTCTGACCACGTCGCCGAGCTTCTCCTCGCGGGTGTCTGCACCGACAATACTGTTCGAGATCCCCTCGCTGGTCAGAGCGCCGGAGATGGCTTCAGCATTTCGCTTTTCGTACGTGAAGACAGCAATATCGCCCGAGCTGAGCCCTTCAGCCTGCCAGGCCTTCACCGTCGCGGCGATGCCCTGATTCTCCTTCGCTTCGTTGGCAAACTCAAGACGCTCGGGCTCAGGTCCGCCAAACACCGACCGTGCTCCGGCAAGCGAATCCGACTCGACATCGAGATCGTCCACCTCGGGATCTGCGACGAGAAGTGTCCACTTCAGGATTTCGCGGCTGGTCCGGTAGTTGATCGTCAGGCGCCGTGACCGGCCGCGTGTCTCGATCCCATACCGTGAGAGCGGAGTCGGCCTCCCGTAGATCCGTTGGTGTGCATCACCGACGATGAAGAGATCATCGGTGCCCTCTTTGATCAACGTACGCAGCATCTTCCAGTGCGCCGGATGCAAGTCCTGCGCCTCATCGACAACTGCGTGCCGATAGTTGAACTGGTCGCGCAGTTTCGGATCACCATGTAGCGCAGCCGCGGCCCGAGCAGCCAACTCCGTGAAGGTGATCAGTCCTTCCGCACGCATAAGGCGCTGGAATTGTTCGATCACCTTCCAGACGTCCGCACGCTGCGGACGGCTCAGCCGCTGCGACCGCCCGCTCCGAGCTACCCGTAGATACCCGGTCTCGTCCTCGATCGAATTGCCCAGCACAACCAGGGACCATTCTTCATTCAGAAACGCGGGATCCCAGGTGCCGCTCGCGACATAGGCCGCAGTCTTCCAGAGTTCGGCCACCTTGCCGTCATCGTCCTGAACGAGCGTCGAGTGGTTGACCAGGGTTCGTCCGGCATCGGTGGCAGAGACGATTGCCCGCGCCAACGCGTCCACATTCAGGATGTCGACCCGCTTCGTGATGTCCGGTCCCGCGAGTTGCACCAGCTGGGCCTCGATGGCGCGGACCAGGTTCCTTGTATACGTCGTCAGCAGAACCTTTTTCGAGGTTTCTTCCGATTCCAATCGCTCGGCGAGGTGGCGGACCCGGTGAATCGCAGTCACGGTCTTGCCGGTTCCCGCGCCGCCGGTGACCCGAAACGGTCCGTTCCAACCGTCGTGCAGGGCCAGCTTCCGCTGCAGCGGATGAAGCCATACGCGCCACTTCGCGAAATCGCCTTCTAGCACAGCGCGGAGTTCGGCCTCGTTGTCTGCATCCGCCGCGGTGAAACTCAGCCTGGAGACAGGGCGTTTCAGCGCACCTTGCATATCTTCGACGTCGATGGGGCCCGAATCGTCGATTGCATGGTCACTCCAGACCTCGTCGGGACTCTTGCCGAACGCGAGGTCGAGGACGGCGCTTCCCTGAGTGCTCGGTAGCGCCTCGGCAATGGCGAGGAACGGCGATTCTCCCACAACCACTTTGAGCTTCTTTGCGATCTCAGCCGCCACACCAAAACGTTCCAGGTCGCTCTGCCGCACCGACGCCGGCATATAGGGCTTGGGGCCCTTGGCCACCTTCGTCGGGGCATCGTCGATCGCCTTCTTGAGGGCGATGGGATCATAGATCTCTGCTGCGCCAGTCCTGGCGTTCACCTCAGCCGTGAGCGATTCAGCCAATGCGTAGGCGTCATCGTGCTTCTTCACCGCCACCAGGTAGAGCGTGGAGTCGGATTCGCTGTCTCCGCCCGGGTCCAGCAACACCGCGCGATAGTTGTCAGTCACCCGTGCAGTCCGGATGTACTTGTTCGTGGCTCCTCTGGGCTTCTTGAAGTCGAGACCTGTCCCATCGGGATCTTGCTGCAACTTCACCATGAAGTTCAGAACACGCGACTTGATGCTGCCGTCGAGCTTTCCGTACGAGTCCTGGAACAACTCGTGCATCTGTACGTACTTGGTCATGCTCGCCCTCCCTTCACCATTTCAACAACCTGACCCGCGGTGGAACCACCGTCCTCGCCGTCGACCCGGAAGACGTGCCATGCGTTCTCAGACAACCATCGGTCCCGGTTTTCGTCGACGTCGAGGACCACCGCAACTCTCGGCTCCTCCCACGCCATCTCCACCTGCCACACCGACTCGTCAGGCCCCACTTCGGCACCAGGTTCAGGCACCGGCACGTCAGTCCGTGCCAGCACATCGATGACCTCCGACGCCGCAGGATCGGTGTACTTGACGACTTGTTCCCATTCGTCAGACATCTTGAATGCGAAGTCGGTTCTACCGGCAGAGACCAACGACAGCGGCACCGGGTGAGCGAGAAACTCGCCGATCGACTTCTTCGTCCACACAGCGGCCATCCGCCGCGGCATCGTTGCTCCGAATGTCGGAAGGGTCAAGAACTGCAGGATGTTCGACCACCGCAACCAGTCGCGCCATCTCGCTTCGTGCTGTGCACCTCCGACCTCGGTATCCGAGTCGTCGAGGACTGCGAGCACACTGAGCGTGGGTTGGAAGTCCGAGGAATCGGCGCAGATGTACACCGGGAGCTTGCTCAACCCGAACCGAGGGACGATCACGACCGAGCTGGCCGTATCCGTCGGAGGAGCTGAACCCTTGACCACCGCTGACAGCGCCGCACCGACATCGGCCACGCTGACCTGAACCGGTCCCGATTCACCGTGATTCACCGACGGGTTGACCATCGCAAGAATGGTCGCCTCGGCGCCCGCGCCCCAGATCTCGGCATCGGGATCTGTCATGTACTCGATGAGGAAATCGATCGGGTTGTCCCACATGTGCCGGACCCGATTGTCCAGTCCCTGTTCGCCGGCCGCGTTCTTCACGTGTTGATGGACGAGGTCGGCGATCTCTGCCTTGCGACTCGTCGCTTCGAACGCGGCTACGTCGTCCCAGGAAATCGACCAGACGCGCTTGTCGGCACGTCTGAGTGCGTCACGCTTCCGGGCATCGTCGGCTGTCCGGTTGTGCTCCACACTCGCATGAAACTGTTTACCGTCGAGATAGATCGCGATGTCCGCTGTCTGCGCATCGACGCGAGTCAGCAAGAAGTCGGGCTCTGTAGCGACACCTAGTTCGACCATCTGGACCAGAGGGCGCATCCGCCAACGCCGTACGTCTCCATCCGACCCCCGAAGCCGGATGTCGAGTTCCTCGCCTTTCGACCCCAACGACACCTCGTACGACCAACCCTCGCGCTGGTCAATGCGGACTTTGAGTGCCTCCCGGAACCTGATCTCGAGTTCGCTCAGCTGCACCTTACCGATGTCGACGCCGGTTACCGTCTCGATTTCCTCGACATCCCACTCGTTGAGGAACTCTTCGAGCAGCCGCAACGCAGACTCCCGCGACGCATTCGGCATCTCGCGAGGAGAAAGGACACCGTAGAGGCACCGATGGCAGGCTGCGCGTGCCTCCGTGCGACACGGACACTGCGCAAGCGCATCCCGAGCAAGCGTGAGTATGTGGCGAAGCCGTTCAGGTTCGCCGAAGCGATCGAGGTAGCCGGTGCCGCCCGGCACCGTGTCATGCAAGACAAGGAAGCGTCGGACCGAGCCGCCGGAGTCGGTCATGCTCGACGCCACGACGGCGAGATGCTGCGGGTCACCCCCGAAGTCTTTACGAAGCCCGAGAAGAAGCGCGCCCTTGAACGACGCCAGAGTGGTCTCGAAATGCAACAGCGACACCGGAAGCAGCAATCGTACGGCCTGCGTGTTGAGTTCGTGCGACAGCAACAGGCGGACCCACTGCTCATCACCGCCGCGGCGCGTGACGCAGTACCCGCGGTGGCGCACGTCCGCGGTGACCGATCGACGACGCGCGACCACACCACAATGAGCACAGGTCGTGAAACCGGGAGCATTCTTTGTCTCCCCCGCGACCGTGATGTCTTCGCCGGCGGCATCACCGAAACCGGTGTTGATCGTGCGGACCAGCGCGGTGCGTGCGTACTCCGCGCCAAAAGCCTTGTCTTTTAACCGCCATGCCTTCGTGATGTCTCCCGTGGCGATGTCGACACCGGTGATCGTTCCGAAGAACGTTCTCGTGCGGTCCTCGGCATCCTCATCGATCAGCACATCGTCGAGCCGGTGGACCGCAGAGACCTTCCGTAGTCTGATCACGTCGTGTACGGCCCCGGCGTCAGCGACGGATGCCGAGTGACACCGGGGGCATGACCCTCCGGAAGGTGCGGAAGCTGAAGCACCCCAACCACAGTCAGGACACAACCGAGTGGCGGACCAGTGTGGCTTCGCGGTCGGTCCGACGTCAAGGGCATCGATTTCGACCCGCTTACCGCCGGCGTAGAAGACTGCGCCGGGAGCGAGTTCGGTGAGCGCATTCGCACTGCCGCGCTCGTATGTCAGGTCGAGTGCTTGGGACTCGCCTCGATCCTGGGGTGTCTTGCCCGGGTTGGTCCACCACAAATGGACGTCCAGGGTCGTCGAGTCGTCGAGGAGGTTGTAGTTCGGTAGCAACCCAACGCCGGATAGTCCGGTGAGGGTTTCGACGGTACTTCGCTCGTAGAGTTGCTCACTCAACGCCTTGTACTCGCCCGCACAGCGTTTGCGGTCTTCCTTCTCGGTCTCGCCGAGGTGGCCGTGTTTGTCGATCTCGGCAAGGGTGTCGGCGAGGCCGGCCATCCGCTCCCGGATGTCGTTCGACTCGGAGGTCCATCTGGCCGCCGCCTCCGCCACCATGATGCGTAATCCACCCACGGCGTACTCACGGAGTCGTTCGCGTGAGTCGGCCGCGAGCTGCGTCCCGAAGAGCAGTAGGTACTCATCGAGAAGGGCGTCAGCGTCGGTCGTGACTGCGTCGACGACCGACCGTAACCAGTTGCCCTGGTCCATCCCGGCTTCGAGGCATTCGGTCAACCGGGTCGGCATTGGTTGCGGCACATCGAGTTTGCCTGTTGCCAATCGGTCCAGGCAGTAGGCGAAGTATTGGCGCTGCAACAGTTCTGTCGCATCGAGGTATGCACCGGGCGGCAGAACCTCGCCGGCCAGCAGATGCGCGGGCTCGGCGAAGTAGTAGAGATCGCGCGGCGAGGTCGGTACGGCGGCCAGGATGAATGCGTTACCGGTCGAGCGCCCGGCGCGTCCCACGCGCTGGAGATAACTCGCGGTCGATCTCGGCAGTGACGCGAGTGCGACTGTACTGAGGTCGCCGATGTCGATACCGAGCTCGAGCGTTGGAGTGCACGCCAGGATGTTCGGGTCCGTGGCAGATCCGCCCACCTTGAACCGCGCCTCCACGTCCTCCCGTTCATCGCGAGACAGCAGGCCGGTGTGCTCTGCGCTGACGATCCGCCGGATACTGCCTCCGCGATACATGGATCGGTAGAAGTTGGTGGGCTCGATCGGCGCAATCGAAAGTGTTCCCGTGCAACGCATGCGCGGGCAGGGTGCACCTTCCCAGAGCGAGACACGCGCTCGCGGAGATGGCTGAACGTGGTGGCACACCGGGCATCCGAGTCGAGCGACGTCTACGGAACTGAGGACCAGCGACTCCGGAGACAGACCATAGATGTGGGACCCCTTCTCGCCCGATCGCCGCTGGACGGGGCCATCGGCGCTAGCCAACAGATCGACGGCCGCTGCCGTCAGGGTCTTGGCCTCGCCGGTCGTGACCCCGAGGCAACGTTTCGCCCAGTCGGTGAGCCAGGACTCGCCACGAGGGTTGACCGACTGAAAGTCACTGTCTCCGACGGTCCCGGTCGTATAGAACGCCGGCGCCGGTCGTCCTCGCGGGAACTTGGGCATCCCCTCGGCGCTTCCGCCCCAGATCGACCATCGCTTGCCCTCATCCTTGATGTAGGTGTTGAGCCACGGATGGAGTATTCCGCCGTTGACGCGGAGGTGGTCGAGGAGTCCGAGCAGCCAGGTCCGGTACGCACCGGAGGGCAGGGCGGCGGCGAGACTGAGTTGTGGGAGATTCTGATGTGCCTCGCGTGCTCGTTGACCGAAGACGTCTAGATCGACGTCGACGTCGACCGACAGTGCCGAGGTCAGCTCGAGCGTGCGTCCGGTCCGCGATCCGAGCCCGACCTCGAGTTGTGCTTGAAACGCCAATCGAATGGCGAGGAGGCGACGGGTTCGGTTCCCCGGATCGTGGTCTAGCCAATCGGCATCGACGCCTAGGCGGCGCGCAAAATCTGGTGGAGCGATGGCATAAAGATCATCCGTCGAGGTGTCACCGGCCAATCGATCAATGGCATCAGCGAGGGTTGCTGTTTCGCCGCCGACGCCGCGAAACAGAGCCGATCGGAAATTGAAGGCGAACGCTCTACCTTCGATGAAGGCGGCCCGGTGAGCGGCATCTTGGACCGAGTCGGTGAAGACAAGGGTCTTCTTCTCATCGGTCGCCAACAAGTGCGAGCCGAATTCGGTGGTCAACCCCACGCTGAGCAAGGTGGCAACGCTGGACCCCATGAAGCGAATCGAGTTGCGGGCCGCACAGGAGGGACACACCTCGTTGGCCGCATCTTCGTCGGAGTCGGATACGTGCACCGGGATCGTGCTGTCACCGGACGCCGTCTGTATCTCGAAGGTCTCGGTGTCCAGATGCCGAACTCCCTGTTCGCCCTCCTCGGCGACCAGTAAGGCTCGGGTCTTCGAACGACTCGAGGGCCTCACACTGTTGCGCCAGACCGCAACCGCCTCGTCTGACAGCGTATCGCCGAGTTCGGTGGTCGCAGCCATCCAGCCGGAGCGTCCACACACGCGGCAGTAGGCGGCAGGAAGATGTCGGGTGCCCGTCTCCGGACCATCGTGCCACCATCGGAAGTCAGGTTCCGCCGAGACGGTACGAAGCATCCGGCTGACCTCGCGCACCCAGATCTGCACCTGAATGTTCACCAGAGGTCGAACGTATCCCTGCGCATCCCGCACTCGCGCAACGGAGAGCAACGCAAGGAAGCGCATCAGAGCAGCTTCGACTTCATCTGGTCGAGTCGCATTGTGAACGCCCCACGGCAGGATGCCTGCCTGCGTGATCCGAGCTACCGCATCCGTCACGGTCAGTGGATCATCCTTGAGCACATCGATGACGACCCTGGTGAGGAAGTGCTTCTGGAGCGCTTCGCCCACCGCAATGGGGTCACCTAACCCTCCATCTGCCTCGCCGCCGGCCGCCGTGGATACGACCTGTGCCAGCGCGGTCCATGATTCCGGCTTTGCCGACTCCGGAATCGGGGTATCTAGGATCGCCTCGACTGCCGGGATGTCGAGCGCAAAGTCGACGTTTGGTACGAGATCTGTTGCTGACAGAGCTGTTTCAACAACAAGCGAGGCAGGATCGAAAGGGGTACCGAAAACGGTCTCCGCGAAGTCGCGAAGGTCTTGCGATCGGGACCCACCACCAAGTGTCGCCGATGTGGCGACCGGAGTCACGCGTCCTAGCGGCCGTCCTTCGCCCGCAACGCCGATCTTCGCGCCGAGCCGGCGGATAAGCATTGCGACATCGGTTCCCTGGGCTCCGTCATAGGTATGGAACTCATCGAGAACCAAGAACTGCAGGGAAGTCGCGGCGTTCGCCCACAACGAGGTGTCTGCCTGGCGCAGGAGCAGCAGATCGAGCATCCGATAATTCGTCAGTAAGATGTCAGGTGGGTTCTGCCGCAGAGTGTCGCGATGGTCGACAAGTGCGTACTTCGTTGCGATTCGACGTCTTCCCTCGCCGCCGATGTAGACACCTGCGGTCACACCGTTCAGAGCCGGATCGTCGTGAATGTACGCCGCGAGCCGACGCGCCTGGTCAGTAACCAAGGCGTTCATCGGGTACAGAATGATCGCTTTGATTCCAGACTCACCTCGAGCTCGCGCCCGTCTTGCGTGATCGAGAAGAGGTACCAGAAAAGACTCCGTCTTACCTGAACCCGTACCCGTGGTGAGAATGGTCGGTTGTGCTGGCTTCCCGTTGGTCGAGAGCCTCTGGAACGCCTCCGCCTGGTGCTGAAATGGCCTGAAGCCCTGTGGAAGCCATTCGAGTGGCGACACCCAACCTGGACCCACGGGGCGGTAGGGTGTGCGGATCTTTAGGTACGGCCCGCGAAAGATCCCCGTCGCCGGGTCACCGAGGAACGTTCGTAGAGCTGACTGTGCACCGGGATCTGACAGAGCGAATGTCGTCGACAGGTACTCGACGATCGATCCACGCGCTTCTTCCGCCAGAAGGGAGGGAAAAGTCGGCTCTGAATTGGTCATTCGCTGGCCAACCGCTGTTCGAAGTCCGCATACGCTGCACGCATCTCGGTCTCACGATCAGCCTTGTAAAACCACGGTCGATCGTGATCTCCATCCGGCTCAAATGGTGTGTGGCGCTCCAGGAAATCTCCGGAATCCTCCCCGTCCATCCAGGCCATCAACAGCTTGTAGTCATCCTTCTGCTGCCGAACTCCTTGTGTGTGATAATCTTTGGCGATCTTGCGACCGTCGGCATCAAAGTACATCTCGTACTCGTACTTGCGGAGAACAGGGAACTGGGCCCGGAACACCAACGCAAGATGCTCAGCCGTCAGTCCCAACATGAGTGCCGCAAGGGCATCGATCTCGACCAATGCTGCGCGGCGTTCGAAGTCAGTGCGAAGAGGTGTCTTCATCGACCACGCCCCAGCACCGATGGCCATGGACCCGCACATGCCAGCAAAAGCACTCGACCACGCCAAATCATTAAAGCTTCTCTTGTAAAGCGACTCCCAGAGCGGAGCATAGTCCGTGGTCAAACAATTCAACCTCAGCGTGCGCAAGAGAAGCATGTCGGCGGCGGGGTGATCAACGGGCGCCGGAAATCGATCAATCAGCTCGGCTTGCACATCCGCTTTTCCGCTCACTTTCACCAAATAATCGTATGGCAGCGAACTCCATAGCCCTGCAACCAAAGCCGTCTTCGCGAGGTCGGCTACACCTTCCTCACCGTCAAGCTGTTTACAGGTGCCAGCACATGTACACACGATCAACGAGTTGATCGTGTTTACATGTGCTGCCCCCGGCGGGATCAGCGCCGCATGTAGCGATCGTTCGAGACCCGGTTGCGTCATACGCCGCCACGCAACCCGCCAGTAGTCGGTTGCAGGACGATTCCCCCACCGAGGTATCCCGGCTTCGTAGGTGTCCCGATCAGTCGCCCTCTGATAGTTGGTCCGCGGGATCACCGACTCCGGAAGGGCTTCGAGGTCGAGCATCGTCCAGTCCTTGTTCGACTTGCAAGGGTTGTTGGGTTCGCGCACTAGCGGATTACCGACAGTAAAGTGAGGCCCCTGCAAAACGACCTCACTCCACGAATCAGCGTTTTCCGTGCGCCACTCTATGTACCCATCCTTCTTGCCCTTATCTTCGTCGAAGCATCGGGTCCACCGATACCCAACGTCACTCAGTCGCTTCGGCTGCCGAGCCAACGTAGCGAGTACGTCGATATGCTCGGCGGTCAGCGGCCGGAGAAGCCTCGATTGCAACGCAGGAGTACCCGGCGGATCAAATAGCCGCCCCCATTCATCAAGAGTCGGCTCATCGACCAAGGTCACACGTGATTTGTGCGGCCTCAGATCCCATCCACCCCAAGCAAACTGGGTACCCGGCACCTCCCCTCCCCAAAATCATCCGCAAGCGATCCATCAACGGTTGCCGGATCCTGCACCGTGCACATGTTTAAGAACGAGGCACTCCGCACTGCTCCGTACACCGACACCCCGAAAATAATATTGTTATCAATTTCCGGAAAAAGGAGGAGGTTATTTCCAAACTGCCAGTGCCTACGCAGTCTCGAATATGTGGCCGCACGAAAAACACCCGCCTTTGGGTCGGTAAAATGCCCCTCTGGGTGCAGCAACCCGACTATCCCATTATTTGTGGAACTACGCCAGCAGCGCTCCATGAAATTCGTATACAGGTTGGTCTGCACACCGGCGAGCGCCTTGTGTTCGACTGAAGATCCGAGATTCTTGGCAGCACCTGCCCATGCACACAAATCAGATAGGTAATCGCTACAATTTCCCTCGACTACCAGGGTCGAGTCTCGGCGCCTACGAAACTCAGGCGCCGAAATCTTCTCGACCAAGGCGAAGTAGGGGTCGAACTCAGAGAGCGTGACGTCGTCCTGCCACTTCGGCTGCACCCATGGCGGGTTACCCACCTGCAGATCAAATCCGCCGCGTTCGAAGATCTGGGCAAAGTCCAATTCCCAATGAAAGAACCCCTGGTTTTGCGCGATTTCGCGTGCCGTTCCCAGCCACTGGTGCCGGGTCAAGAGGTTCGGGATCGACCGCATGCCCGAGAACTCGCGCTCCTGCTGGTCGATCTGCGCCAGTTCGGCGAACCCTTCGGCAAGATCCTGGAACATGCCTTGGCCTTCAGCGACCTTCTTGATGCCGGCGGCACCGAGGAGCTCTTCGAGTGTGATGATCCATTCATCGAGGTTTGGCGGCCCGGGATGACCTTGTTCGGAATCCGTCACCGAACCGGTGAGCGGCCAGAACCACATGGCACACCAGGCATCCATCGCCAGCCGTAGACGCTCGAAAGGACCTTCAGGATCGTGGAGTTCTTCCTCGACACGCTTCCTGTCGACCGCGTCCTCCGGGGCTTGCACATCCGCACCCCATACATCGATCGCACGAGAAATCTGTTGCTCGCTGATCTCGAGCCGACGCAAGACCAGTTCCCATAGTCTTTCGACACGGGTAGCAAGCGCTCTGAGGCGATCCAGCTGCTTGGGATCCGGTTTCTTGGTGACTTGTTTGCGCCAGTTCTTCAGCGCCGCAGCTTGTTCGGGAGCGAGTTCTTTCGCCTGCTTCGCGTCGGCGACCGCGGCCCACCCCTCGGCGGGCAGCAGGAAGTGATGGATCTCCCCTTTGCCGATTCCGCCCTCCGAGAGAGACCGGTCTGTTGGCGGAGTCTTCAACCAGTTCTTCTTCGCGCGGCCCAGTGCCGTGAAATCGTAGGTGGCCCTGCGCGCTCCGATCAACGAGTTGCCACGACGGAGGTGCAGGCCGAACCATGGAGCCTGCAGGCCGGGGTGCATGACATTGAGCCAGAGTGAGACCTCGGCAAGTTCCACTGCGGTCGAGTTCAGGTCCACACCGTAGGCGCGGTGAAGAGCGAGATAGGCCTTAACCTTCTGCAACTCGGTGGTGTATTCCTCAGGTTTGATGCGCTCCTTCAACTCATCCTGGCGGCGGCTCAGGTACTCCGTCGCGAGCTGATTGATCGCTTCGTTGAGGAAGGCGCCGCTTCCGAGCGCCGGCTCACAAAGCCGATAGTCAAGGATGTCTGAGGCCGATGTCTCGTCGGTGATCAGTTCGGCAAGGGAGTGTTTGACCACGCACTTGGTGAGGACCTCGGGCGTGTAATAGGAGGCACTACGTTGACGGTCTCGACCGGAGAGTCTGAACACGAAGCTGCCCTTGGGATGTCGGACGACATCCTTGCTTCCGGTGAGCCTGTCTTCGCGCCAGACGATGTCGTTTTCGTCGTAATCGGCAGACTTTGCCGACGGCACCAACCACGAGCCTTTGTCAGGGTTGCCATCTTTCGCCACCTCGACCATGTTGTCGGTCGCGATGAGGCCGGAATAGGACATCAATCCTTCGTATACGGCACCGAGCTGGTTGATGCCGAGTTGAGCGTAGGAGATGTAGCCGCGCTGCTTGTTCTTGTTCTTCGATGGCTTCGACAGCAACAGCAGGTTGAGGACTTCTTGAAGAACCCTGTTGCTGAGCCTCATTCCCTCGCCGTCGATGAGCGGCGTCTTTTCGGGGTCGAACAGATCGCTGCGTAGCGGCTCGAAGGCGAGCCCATCCACGTCTTTGATACCGGGGTTGTGGCCCGCGTTGACCAAACCGAAGAGGAGGTGAAGGGAGTCGTGGAGGTGGTGACCTTCCGCGGAACGGCCGGTGAGTGGAACCTGGACGAGTTCACGGAGGCGATCCAGCCCGTAACCAGATTCGTACTCAGCAGTGCCGACCGGCAGCACACCCAGCTCTGGTCGCGCCTCAGCGAAGAGCAGAAACAAGATTCGGTACAGAAACCGCAGTGATTGAGTTGTGACGTCCTGGGGCAGTTCAGGCAGATCCTCAACCTGTAGCCCTGCTGCACGCCTTCGGGCGAGTACCTCGTTGGCGATCTTCTCGATCGAGATGCGGAGGCCTTCACGAAGGTCTTCGCTCACGCCGACTGCGTGCTTCTCTGAATCCTCGGTATAGCGATCCAGGCCGGTTTTACCGTCGTCGTCTGGCAGCAGAGCATCGGACGACCACAGACCCGCGTGGTAGGCCAGTTCTCCTGCGACCTTGTCGTCGCGGCGATCCAGTGCAGTGGCGACGTCGAAGGCCAAGTACCTACCTTCAGACCATCTCGCGGCGTCGGTCAGCAGGACGACGCTCCCCGCGACCGCCAGCAGGTAACGCGGGGCGTGGTCGGTGATGAAGATCTGGGTGATCGCTTCGCTCACACCTTTGAGCGGCTCCACCTTCGTGTTCGTCAGGTGCAAGGAGATCGGTTCCAGTAGTTCGGCTTCGCCTCCGAACAACGCATCTACAGAGTTAACTGGCACCGCTTGGAGGATGTGGACCGAGTCTGTGGACGTCGCACTCGGGAACCGACCCAACAAGGGGACGTCGATGCGGGTATCGGCTTGGACGGTCTCGAGCACCTCTAGCTCCACTTGGAAGCCTGCTGCACGGAGCAGGCTCTTGTGGGCTGCAGTTACCCGATCAACAAAGTCTGATGCGGCGGACGAAGGGAGGTCACCAAGTTCTTTGGCGTACGCCCCGGCGGTTGCGGCGAGCCCGCGGACAGGGGTGTCCTTTCCCCGCTCGGCGCACTCTCGCCACTCCTTGCCGAGTTCTCTGAGCTTGGCGGGGAAGACTTCCGCCAACCAATGTTCGGAGAGGAAATCGTTTACGTTGTTGACCGAATCGAACATGGGATCATCCACCTGCCCTCGGAACGATGACGGCCACAACGCGAATGAATGGGTCGCCCGACGCCGCGAGCGAGTCGATCAGGCTGGTCCAATCATCGACGGTCCGTTCGACTTCGAGCCTCGTGTCAGAGCGCGAGCCGGGAGCTGATACAACCGCAAGAGCTGTCTGTTGCCAGAGCTTCAGACTTCGACGGTAGACGTCCACCCTCTCGAGCAGGTCTGCCTCGAAGTCGTCTCTACGCGTGCGGAGATGTGCGGTTGCCGCATCGATCGCGGCAGGCACGAGCTTTCCCAGCTCGGCGATGTCGACATTCGTGAGGCCGAAGTTCTTGGCGCCTTCCCCGAGTCCGGCGTCGAGGACGATGTCATCGAAGTCGTACACATCGGTCTCACCGAACGGCGCCTTGACGGCTCCCCAGTGCGCGATGGCCGGGCGTCCGATGTCGTTCGACCAGACTGCCTGCGTCAGAAAGTACGTCGCAGACACGTTGCCGGCCACGACCGGGATCTCATTCCGGCCGAAGCGACCGATAGCTCTGTCGCCTGCCCAGTCGAGCACGGGATGGATAGGTGCCAGAAAGTGGACATCCGGCCAGGACGTTTCCTCCGCCTTTTGGGCCAGAGTCAGTCGCTGTTGGGCAACCGACTTACTGCCGGTCAGCCGTAGGCGGTCCGCGATCCCTTGCTCGTCGAGATAGTCAGGCGGGAGGTCACGGAACCTGCCGACCAGATCGGTCGGTGGGTTGAATGCGATCAGATCGCTGTCTTCGTCGCGGTGCACATCGAGGTCTACACCGCCTTTGTCCGACCCGATGTCGGTCAGTTCATCTGCGAGGTAGTTGTCGTCATCGTCGAAGAACGACAGCCACTCCCCTGTCTCGGGCGCTGGGTCTGCGGCGTGGGTACCCCCGGAGACCATGAGCGCGGCAAAGGGGTTGAGCGATGTCGGGGCCGGCTCCGGGACAATCTCGTCGAGATCCTTGTGATCCCGGATCGCTTTCATGACTGTTTCTTCTTCGATCTGGGCGTCGTGCACGTCGAGCAAGACCCCGGCGTCTCCGAGGGCTCGATTCGCCTCGTCCTCTTTGACCAACAGCTTGGTCACCACGTTCAGATCGTCCGTGACGTCTGCGTCGGCGGTCAAAGCGAGTGCAGTGATCTGGGGCTGATGTAGTTGTCCGTACCGGTCGATTCGGCCGTTGCGCTGTTGAATCCGGATGAACGACCAGGGAAGGTCGTAGTGGATGAGGTGATGACATTCCTTGTGCAGATTGAGACCCTCAGACGCCATGTCGGAGGCCGCCAGCACGCGGATGGGTGCGGCGCTCTGACCAAAGCCCTCGACAACCGACTGGATCTTTTCGTCGGAGAGTCCGGCATGCAGGACCTCGACCGCGGCAAGCCCGTTGACAACCTCGGAAGAGAACTTCAGCCGCTTCTGGATCTCACCGGTCAACCAGTCGAGAGTGTCGATGCGCTCGGAGAAGATGACTACGCGGGTCTCTGAGTTCTTGCCGACCCCGATGCTTTCGAGGTGACCGATCAGCGCAGTCAGCTTGCCGGGAGCTCCGTCATCTGCGGCCGTCGCCAGGTCATCGAGTCGGCGAAGCGCATCGGCCTCGCGTCCCGAGCCACCATCGATGTTCTTGAGTCGGCGTCCGACGCTGGCACGCAATGCTCTCGGTGAAGACAAGAACGCTTTGTAGAGCGTCCATGGAAAGAGCTGGCGTCCTTGACCTGTGATCACGGATTCACCTGGTGGACGTAGCCAAACGTTCTCGAGCTCGCGGAGCACATCCATCTCCGCCGGCGTGGGCTTCACCCCGATGATTTCTGGCTGCAGTCGTTCTTTCCACTTGTGTGCGACGTCCAGTTTGACGTCAGCTGAGTTGCGATGTCGACGGACGTAGAGGTGTTCGATGTCCTTCGCTACATAGTCTTTCGGGTCAGCGATCGCGGTCGGATCCAAAAGGTTGACGAGCTCCGCGAACGATTCCTTCTTGCCGTTGTGAGGAGTGGCGCTTGCCAAGATCAGCGCATCAGTCTGTGCAGCAAGCAATCTGGCCAACTCGTTGTTCTGTGTGCCGCGGTTGATGAGGTTGTGGCATTCGTCGATGACCACAGCATCCCAGTGCTGGTTCTTGAGGTGATGCTTGTACCGCTGAGGGTTCTTCAAGGTGTCGATCGACACGATCACGCGTTTGTAGTAACTGAACGGGTTCCGCGAGCTCGGTAGGTCTCGCTTGACCTTCTGGATACCCGCTGAGTCGAGCCTGATCAACGGGATGGCGAAGCGTGTCCACAACTCCTGCTGAAACTGCTCCAGCACCGCGCGCGGTGTGACGACGAGGATCCGTTCTCCCCGACCGCGGCGAATCAGCTCGGAAAGCAAAACCCCGATTTCCAGCGTCTTACCCAGCCCGACGGCATCACCGATCAGGATTCGCGGCCGGAGATTTTGCAGCGCTTGGGCCGCCGGCCGGAGCTGGTAGTCCATCCGGTCGAGCAGGGCGCGGTGACCGACGACGATCCGGGTGTCCGCTGCAGGTATCGGGCTACCGCGACGAACCGACTCCAGCCACAGTCGCGTTTGGCGCAGTTGACTGGAAGTGTCGGCGACTAGCTTTCCATCACGGGGATCCAGCCGGTCGATGGTGTCGAGTTCCGGATGGTCGAAGAAGACCGCGTCCTGGTCTCGGACCAGCTCGCTGACACCCGTCACCTCGACCCGGGTGCCGTCGCGTTCCGTCGAGCGAACGGCACGAACCAACCACTCTTCGTCCCGGATGATCACGCGCTCGCCCGCCGCGATATCTGCCACCGTCTGTCTCCCTATGCTTGAGTCGACCGTAAATCTATGCGTGCGCCAGGTACCCGCTGAACAGACCGGCGTCCTCGTCACCATCATCGTGGGTGCCGAACAGGAGAGCCCGGTCGAGGTAGGTGTTGTTCAACTCGCATGAGGTCTCCGGCGCCAGCACACATGCATGGCAGGCAGCGAGGTTCAGTGCATCGGTGCCCGACGCGGTGGACTCGATGCAGACCGGATCCGAGGAGCACCACGAGAGCCGGGTGAGGCCCTCTCGGACAGCGGCAACAAAATGATCGGGGTCTGCCTGTGATGCCACTCCGCCCAGGCTGCCTGCCGAGTCGGAGCTCGCCGTGTAGATGAGCAGCCCGGCCATGTCGTTGTCCACAAAAAGGCGTTCGCGAAGAGACGATGCGGGGTAGCCGGCGTCCAGAGACAACTGATCGATCAGCACGTGCGCGAACGTGTGGACTGCCACCTTGGCGATATCCACCTTCTCGGCGGCCCGGTCAAACGCAGCCGCGTGCCGATCTGCAGCACCCTGCAATAGCTTCTGCCGCCGCCTCGCAAACGACGTGGCCGCCCAGGTCTTCAACAATTCAGGATCCATTGCCATGAAGATCCCTTCGCCGATGACTTCGATGGCAGGCAACCAGTACTTGGGCTCGGCGGACAGCGTGCACAGCGCATCGGCCGAACCACTCAGACGGGTGAATCCGTTAAGCGCCCGCACCTCACGGAGCCGAGTGACTTTACGTAGCCCCGTGATGAGGTCCGGAACCTCGCTGGGAAGATGACCGTCCGGAGGGACGATCTCGCAGACGAAGTCGGACTCGTCGCGGGTCTCCTCGCGCCCTTCGACGAGGGCACCATATTCTTGGCGCCGCAGCTCTTCCTCGCCCAGGTCGCCGTTTTTTTCGTCGTTGCGCCGACGTTCGATCTCGGCGACGATCTGGTCGACGGTGAAGCGGCCGTGCGATCGCTTCGCAATGCTCTTCAGGAGTGGTTCCGTGACGGCTTCGGGGTCCTCGAAAGCCGCCCAGTGTCGGTCGACGAACTTTGCGAGCGCCTCCGAATACGGCGGAATCGAGATCGCAGAACGAACGGCGGGAAACCACACATTGGACGCGCCACGCTGGAGTACGCGCGGCGTCTCACCGCACTGCTCCGTGTGGTCCAGTCCTAGCCAGGGCCGAAGGCCGCTGCACGTGATCACCCCGGCCATGGCTTTTGCCGTCGAAGCGCCGTCCAAAGTCCTGTCAGGAACATCGCAGCTGCACTGCAAGACAAGGTCGTTCAAGGATGATGTTTTGCCCAACGACACCATTTTCATCTTGTGCTTGTCGCCTGGCGTGACCGAATGACTCTTGTGCAACCACCGGAAGAAAGGAAACTCGTCGATGTGACCGCGAGGGCAAGCGGTGATCAGACGAAACGGAGAGAGTGCAGCTTTGTCTTTGCACCTGCAGTTCGAGGCGTTCCAGTCGCCACCCAGCTCATGGTTGGTACCGATCTTTCGACACGCAGGACAGATTTGGGTCCGGGGGAAGCGAACGACTGGAACATCCCGCCGACCTCCCGCGGGCGGCGACTTCAGCTCCTGTACGCCCAGGGAACGTGCAAGACGCGGTTCACTCACCACCGGCGCCCGGTCCTCTTTCCACTCGTCGAGTCCGACGATCATGAAACTCGAAGTCTCGGAGGGGAAAAGGCCACCGATACCGTAGGTGCTCAGAAGTTGGCTGCGGCGGGCCTTTGGATCTGCGGCGCTCATGACTTCCTCTTCATCGGGATCTGATACAGCGTGCTTTCAGCGTCCACATCTCGCATACTCTGCAACGTCGGCCACGGGACCTCTCGCTGCGAGTACTCGATGTCGTCGTCTGTCAGGGCGTCTTCTGGCCGGATCATCAACGCTGCTTCGCGATTCTTGTTCTGGTACTTCATGTATGGCCGCTCATCGCCGGCTTTCGACCACACGTCCAGCAGAGCATCGACCTCGTCACACGTCGCGTCCAACTCGCCTTTGTCGACCAGCGCAACCCTCCCTTCGATGAGGGTCGCGAGCTCTCGGAGATCGTCCCAATATTCTCCGGCGAGATACGCCGAGTCGTTGCCTGCCAGCTCCGGTATGAGCAGCCTGGCCATCGCCACCAGTACGCCGTGAAGGCCCCTGTCCCGTGCGCGGGCAGCGAATGGCGTTGCGCTCGTTGCTTCGACCGCCCGATAGAGGGCCTGATGGAATGGCCGGAAACTCTCGTAGTGCGAGCGGTCACGCGATCGCGCCGAGTTGAAGATTGTCACGACGAGGCCCGGGTGCTGGCGGCCGACACGACTTGTCGCTTGGATGTACTCCGCGCTGGCTTGCGGTTGTCCCATCACCGTCATGAGCCCCAGCCGGTCGATGTCGACACCGACAGAGATCATGTTTGTGGCCAGCACGACGTCGTCAGGCGCCACAGGGCCGCCGAGCCTGCGCTCCAAGGCTTTCAGACGCTCAGGGATCTCCGGAGAGGGAACACGGCTGGTGAGCTCATTTATCGCGCCGAGTTCGCGTTTCGACGAGTTGGACCTGCCGGCGACCACGCCCAGGCGTTCGCGGACATCGCCTTCGACCTGAAGATTCGCACTACCCAGAACTCGGAGACTGTTGAAGTAGCCCAACAGGGTCCAGTACGGATCGCGGGTTGCATCCTCGCCCTCCACGTCGGCGGCCGCTTGTAGTAGCGCAGCGTAGACGCGGACCAAGAGTGTTGCGTGGCTGGTACCGGATGCCATCACACCGACGTATCGCCTGGTGCCCAACTCATCTCGGGTTGCGGGTTCGGCGAAGAACGACTGATCCGGATCTATCCCAGGCGGAGGGAACAGTGCTGCCCGGCGGGCGAACACCGACTGGATCTGCTTTTCTGCACGCCTGATGGTCGCTGTTGACGCGATCACCTTCGGCCGTGCGCGATTTGCCTCGTCGCTCACCGTCGTTATCGTGCACGCAGCGTCGACCGCAGTCTCGTACAGTCCGACCATCGACCCCAGAGGTCCCGAGATGAGGTGCAGCTCATCCTGGATGATCAGCGCCGGAGGGGATCCTTCGCCGTCACGCGCGAAAAGCTTGCCTACGTTCTCATTCCAGGCCATCATCGCGAACTTGTCGACTGTTCCGAGGACCAGTTCGGGCCGTGCGCGATAGACGTCTTCGTCGACCACGTGAACGGGTAGTCCATCACGGAAATCGCACGTCGGTGTTCCGCAGGCGATTCGAAGGTACTGCTCCGGCCGAGTTTGAACTGAGTAGTTCTCGTGGTTCATCAACGCCCCACACCAAGGGCATTGGGTGAGTTGTACGGGATTCTTCTCGGCCAGCTCCTCGTGATTCTTTAGGCGCCGGAGCGATGCTTTGGCATCCTTCAACGAGTTCGGGGTTGCGCCCGCTCCAACCCAGAGACCAATCGAGAATCTCCCGGCCCCGAGGTCTGGGTTGTCCTTTCGCACCGTCTCCAACGAGCACATGAGCATCGATGCCCGCTCGAACTGTTGGATTGTCAGCAGTCGTAGCGTGTAACGCATGATGACGGCGACACCCATCGCTGAAGAATTCCGAATTCGGCGCAGCAGGATGACGAACGCGACCAGGCCCAGGTACGCCTCCGTCTTTCCGCCGCCGGTAGGGAACCAGAGCAGATCGGCAACATCGCGGTCGTCGTGCTTCGGGTCCGCGATTCCGGGGAGGTTGAGGAGGATGTACGCAATCTGGAAGGGACGCCATGCAGCGGCCGAGCCATTACCAACCGGCCCCTCTGTCCCAGATCGAATCCAGTCTTGACGTGCTCGCTGCAATTGCATCGAGCGGTTGGCCAGGCGAAACGCTCGCTCGGCCTCACCGTCGGCCTCTAGTAATCGGATGCCTGCCTCGATGCGGTCGGCCGCGCGGTTCATCTCATGAATGTGGCCGTCGGCAACACCGAGTAGTTCGTCGGGTACGCCTGCGGTACCCGATTCGAGACCGGCCACGAGCCCGGTGATCCAATCACGGTATCGGCTGACCATCGCTCGAAGGTTGACGGCGACTTCACTTATCGGCGCGTCCGCCAAGAATGCCATTCGCAGATCGACACCGTCGAGTGCACCGGGCCTGGCTCTGTGAACCTCGTGCGACGGAATGAACGTGGTTTCGACATTCGACACAGCGCCGTCGATGATGCCGTCCGCGTCCCACTCGGCACTGCATCCGTGTCCGATCGCGTAGTTGAAGGCATTGCGATACATGAGCGCTGCGCTGTCCAGGTCAGCGTCGTGACCGAGGTTTCGAGGAGCGGTTCGGTCGACGATGTCCGCGAGGTGCGTGTCGACCCGGAACCCGACCTGGAACCACGAGGCCTCGTCTCGGAGGTCACCTTTCACGGACGTATTGATGTTGTTGAGCGCAACCGACACCGTCACAGATCCATCCCGCTCTGGGCGGACGAATCGGTAGAGCTCCAGGCCGGGTTCGACCTCGGTGCGGTACACACCGGGTCTGTCCAGTTTCTGGCTGTAGGACTGCGCTTTCAGTGGAATCCGTTTCCAGCCGAGCGAGGCCTGGTCGTCGTCCGTCTTCAGCTCGTACCGGGCCGCCGTCGGTGCAATCGTGATCGCACCCGCCGTGGCGCGAACCGAAAACGTCATCCCCATCGAGGATGGAAAACGCATGCGCGCTTGGGCGACAGGGCTGCCTTCGTCAGCGGCTTCGGAGTCGGCTTCGGCACTGTCCGGGTCCGGGAGATCTGGCTCGTCGTCGGTCTTGGGCCACAGTGCGCCGACGATGTACCGACTCAGCGGCGCTTCCTCGATCAGTTCCTCTTCGCCACCCGATGGCCCGACGAGATCAACCCGCAGTGCATCGACCATCTCGCCGCGGAATCGATACTTCTCATCCAGTGGATTCACTTCAGTCATCCGACTCTCTCCATCACTTCCCATATCGGCTTTGCCAGTCCGACCACGCGCGGCACCAGCCAGAACCCGCCGGGACCCACACCTGCCTGCTCGCTCAGTCGAGGATCACCTGTCGTGGTCTCCACCGAGACGAGCATCAGATCGGAGATCTCTGCCGGCCAAACTCCGCGCCGCACCTTGAACGCCTTCGCGAAGTCATCGCCAAAGCTCTCGCCGGTTCGCCCAATTGGGTTCCCATCAACGACGAGCGAGTAGACCGGGCGCTCGCGATTGGACAGTTCGACGTCGATCACGCCATCGACGATCGCGCCGTTCGGCAGGTCCGCCAGCGTCTTCTGAATTGTCGACGCATCCATGTTTCCGCCGGCGACCGGGCGGTCGCTGTAGACGTCTCCGGATCGGAACTCAATGGCGCGCGCACGCCGCTTGCCCATCGGGCCCGCGGACTCCACCAAGCGCTCGTCGAGCCATTCCTCCGACCTGATCGACGACCGCGACCGTCTGATGTCCACAAGCTCGACGTTGTCACGTGCACGACTCAGCGCGACGTAGCGACGGCGCACGTCTTGCCACTGATCCTCGTCATCCGACGGGTACCGCTGATCCACGATCAATACGTTCTCGAACTCAAGGCCTTTGGCTCGGTGAACCGTGGAGACGGTGATCGCTGCGTCGTCACCTTGGGTCAAGGTCAGGGGCACTGATCCGGAACCGACACGCGTCCGGAGCCGTCCCATGTTGAGCTGGGAGTACTTCCGAAAGTCGCCCTCGGCGGCTTTGAGGAGGTACCAAGCACCGTCAGGCGTGTCGACAGTTGCGGCGCCGAACAGGGCGGACTCGACGGCATCGCGCGTCTCGACCGGACCGGCGAGAGCAGACAGCGATGCCGCAATCCATCGCGCAGCACCGAAATCCTGAGCCTGCCTACGGACAACGTGCCGCACGCCCTGCGCAGACATCTCACGAGATACCCGCATCACGTCGGCATTGCTGCGACAGAGCACCGCTGACCTGCCCGGATAGGTGTCGAGGAAGTGCCAGTCGTCGATCTCGCTCCGTCTCGGAAGGGACGCTTCGAGCGAATCAAGTGTCTGCAAAGCGTCGGCCGGCCCCGAGGCTGAACGGAGGGCATTCGCAGCCTGTGCGACCCGTAGGGGGCCCTCGCCTCGCGCGCGGTAGTTGCCCGTCAGGTTCAACCGCTGAGCGTCGAAATCCGTCTCCAGTGCCGCCAATACGTCGTTGAACGTCGTTGCGTTTTCGGATTCATCCAGGACGAAGTCGTATATGCCCTGCAACGGATCGCCGAGCACCGTGAATCCCGCCTCCCCGGCCAGGTGCTTCAAGACCGCCAAGACGAAGACAGCTCGGTCACCGACGAGGTCCTGAACTTCGTCGAGGATGACGTGGCGCAGGTCATCGAGAAGAAACGGGGTGTCGACGGCGGTTCGTAGAAGCTCGGTGGCCTGGCGGATTCGCTGTTCGAACGATCCGGTGGGTTCCTGGTCTTCTTCGAGGAGCAGGACCGAGGCGAATGAATCGAACGTACGCACGTTGGCAGTTGCGGCGGCGTCCCGATCCGCCAGCCTGGTTCGCACGGCGTGGACTGCAGCACGCGAAAAGCTCAGGACGAGGATTTCACTCGACGCCGAGAGTCCGTCGCTGTCGATCAGATGTGCGATACGTGACGCGACTACCTCGGTTTTGCCCTGGCCGGCACCTGCGAGCACCACGAGACGCGCTTCGGCGTCTGCTTCGACGACGCGGCGCTGATCCTCGTCGAGCTCGATCGCCACCACATCCGTCATCAGCTTCACTCTCTCAAAGACCCTGACTGCGCGGCGGTTGTTTCTCAGACCGGGCGGCATCCCTGACTTCGATGATTCGGAGCCACTCGATGTATTACTACCCTCCCACACCGACAATGGGGCTCAGCGACACCTCAATTTCGCTCCAGCAGAGGCAATCTGGGCGCCACGACGTTCTTGTGGTCCGAACGATGGCTGTGCAAGTTGCTGGCGAACAGATAGCATCACTCGCCTCAAACTCAGGGCAGAATCTTGGATGAGCTGTCCAACAGGTCAGCCAGTGACCATCTGCTCGTCTTGAACGGATTGTTCCGCTTCGGCCGAGGTTTGTGCTCGAGGACGATGGGCTTGGGCTCAAGGACGAACACGCGCAGCTGTTCGTCTGCGACCAGGGTCCCGTTCAACCGATCCGCGAAGTAGCCCCTCATCCGTGCTCCGACAGCGGGATCCTCTTCGTCGATCCGAGCGATCTGTTCTTTCAGCTGGGCATCCGACACGTCATAGACCTTGAGGACGCGGTAGAGCTTCGGGATCGCGCCACCACCTCCCTGCCGCGGTGCCAGGAACAGGCAAATCGGCGCAGAGTAGTGCTGCGGAAACGCATGGACGAAGTGCTCCTCGATCGCCGTTGCAGTGCCGGCCGCCGGCACGCTGTAGACCTCTACCTCGAAGTGTTTCAGACTCATGCTCTCCCTCACATGCATTGCAAATTGATGTGCCAGCGTCGACTTCGATGCGCTGAGGATCTCTGTCAAGCGGGTCCAGGTGATCGATGCGATGCCCGCGGACACCGGCACCAGCTGCGCCTTGGTGAGCGTCAGCCCGACCTTTCGGTCGTCTTGCATGTCCAACTTGCCCTCGACGTCGACGTAACCAGCGAGTTGGTCCAGGACCGTGTCGTTCGCCTTGAGATCCGTGTGTTTGGCTTCAATGATGACCGTCAAGAGTCGGGCTCCGTCACGGAGGAAGCGAAGAACGAGATCCCGACGTGGACCAACGCCGGCGACCTGACGTTCTTCGGAGTCGACTGTCAGGTCCGTCGAAGTCCTCAACTCATCCAGATCGACGCCAACGCTGAGGGCGCCGTCCTTCAAAGGGGTCTTCTCGATCAGGTCGACAGCCAAGGACGGCGAGTCAGCCAAGACCGCAGCCAGGCCCTTCGTCATATCGAGCTCTCCCCGGCCAAGCGCCGTGAAGATCGACTGAGATCGTTGGTCCAGTCCGAGATGCCGGGACCTGTAGTAGTTGAGGCTACTTCTCACCTGTTCCCCTCGTTCCGCAAGCCCCTGAGAACTGCGACTATGGCGTCGGCGACGTCAGCCGGAGCTTGATGCTCCCAGAATCTGAGCACCGTCCACCCTCGATCGGCGAGAATCGCGTCCGTGCGCCGATCACGGGCAATGTTGCCGTCCAGCTTGACTGCCCACCACTCGGCGTTCGCGGCGGGCCGCGTCGCATGTTCGGGGCAGCCGTGCCAGAAGCATCCGTCGATGAAGATTGCGAGTTTCAGCCGACGCCAAGCAATGTCAGCCCTGGTTCGTAGATCTCGTTCGAGTTTGACATCGGTTCGGAACCGCACGCCCCTTGCGTGCAGCTCGCGGCGTACCTCAACCTCGGGTGCGGTGTTCTTTCTACGCTGACGACTCATCCGGCTACGAACGGATTCCGAAGATGCACGCGGCCGACCGGAGGCAAACCCGGGCGGTTGTTCGTCCTCCATCACCGGAGACTACGACAAACCTCTAGTCATCGATGAGCAAGAGGTGGCGGCGTCAAGACCCGGCGCATCCGAGCGGTTCTACAAGAGCACGCCCCACGTGCGCCAGGCGCGCGTGGAACCGGTCAGAGTCGCGCAATTTCAGGCGGTTTTCCTGGCCCCTGACCCCTTCGTTTCGAACTGAGGCGAACCTCCGTTGACACGACCTCAAATTCATTGCCCTCATTTGAACCGAGAGCGACACCACAACCGATCTGCGACGATGGGCTTCGTGACCAAGTCAGCCATGTCTGCAGAACAGCTCAGAAAGATCGTTGTTTCACTGTCCGAGCGTTGCCCCGTGACCGACGATTACGAGCGCCGTCACAATCTGGGCGCGTTTGGGGGGCACGTTTGGTATAAGAGTCAGAAAGAGCACGTCGAAGGCTGGCTAGGGCAATACAATTCTCCTGGTTTCTACAACCGCCAGAGCTTCGATCGCGACGCTCGGTTCTTCTACACCCACTTCAAGTGCGCTGCGGGACTCCTGTGGCTCGCCGAAGCGCTCGGCGAGGACCCGAAGACCGTCGGACGCGCCGTGTCAGCGGTCGAGGCCGCCGGCAAAAATCCCGCGTCGCAGTGTGGCGCGCTCAGACGAATCATTTCGTGGCAACGGATCGAGGAGTTGATAGAGGCCGGCTCGTATACCAAGACTTCCTCTGCACTTGGTCATTTCGCTCAGAAGTTGAGTCGCACGAAGAGCTGACCAACCGGCCGGCGAGTGATACGCAGACCAACTTCGTTGGTCGCACGCTCGACAGCGTTGTCGAACATGCCAGCGCCCGGGCAGCCAAGCTGGGGATACACGGCAACTTCGTTCAGGCGGAGAGAACGCCAGCTCGGACGCCAATGTCCTGGCGCAGTGGACCAACACTCAGTACTCAACAGAAGCGCGAGCGGCAGAAACCGCCCCCTCCTCCGCCACTGCCACCGCCCGTTCCCGGGACGTAGCCCGGAACGTTGTAGTTGTTGTTCGGATCGTCGTCGGTATCGGGAATCCCGTCAGGGCCGTAGATCCGCCGTTGTGACTCCTCCGCCTCACGCGCTATCTTTTCCCAACTCGCACGGCAGACGCCGGCCAAGCCAACGCGCTCGTCCCAAGCTTTGATGTCCGCGGCAGCAATCGGGTCGACATAAGGCTCCGACTGAACAGGAACGGAAGCGCGGACCGTCTCAATCTGTACTGACAGCGCCGGCGCATCCGGAGCTCGATCAAACCCGGGCATGAGCGATGCCGATCCCTGTGCGACAAGCTGTTCGTTTACGCTCGGCCCAAAAGCGGTGTCGGTAGCCATATTGCCCGGGGCCGCGAGATGAATGAAAGCTTCGTCGCCTAGCTCAGTGCTCGATGCTTTCTCTGCAGTTCTGACGACCGTGACATGTGAACCGACCGGCAACGCCTCGACCACCGCCTTACCCAGCGGTTCGGACATTGCGTAGCACTTGGCGGCCCCGATCAGCGCCAGCTCGAAATCCATCGACGTCTTCGCGGTGTCGTCTTCGTCTACCTCGAAGCCGACGGAAACCTCGCTAAACGAAATCGATTCGACAGTTCCGACCAAGATTTGCTTCGTATCCAATTCATCGAAGGTGTAGCCATCAGCCGCGCCAGGCGGTGGCGGCGACGTTGTAGAAGTATCAGACACTGTCGCCGCACCCGGCGTCTTGTTGTCGCTCGGTGAGTCGATGCAGCTTCCGATGATCGCAAATATCAGAACTCCGACGGCACCTACCGCGAACAGTCTCGGTTTTGTCCAGCGCTTTTGGGGCACCGGTGGTCGATTCCACTCGAACGATTGTCCCGACGGCTGGTACGGACCATGCGGGCCACTCATCTGGCAACCGACTGTGACACCTGCACGTTGATCAATTGTCTCGCGTCGGCAACGGAACTCAGACCCGTCGCTGCGGGCGGGATCTTCGCGGTCGATTCCCCGTGGCCTCGTGGGCACGCCATGTGTATCACGTGGAGATCGTCGCAGATTCAGCTCGCGCCGTTACCGATACGGTCAAGTCTTCAATCACACCCGGTACCGAGCCCGCTGTAAACTCGCCGGAGTCGTGGCGGGCCCAAAGTCAACCCGTGGGTACTTTCTTCGACCGACCCGCGACAGACGGTGATCATTCGACATCGATTGTGTAGCGCCACTCTCCGCCGTCGCGCATAACCGTCACCAGGAACACCGCAGCACTACCCGTGCCGGTCGAGGCCGTACAGCGTGCGACGTCGCCGTCTCCGTAATCTTTCGACACAGGGCATCGGATGGTGCTCACGACGACGGGAGATCCTGCAGCGGGGGCAAGATTACCTCGAAGCTCTGATTGCAGTGCGGATCCGGAAATGGTTGGGCGAGCGCCATCTTTGGTGTCTGCGATGCCGACGATCGCAACAAGCGCTGCCAAAACGATGGTGATCGTCAGCGTCGTTCTATACGTGGTACTCCTATTGCTCTGACCAAAATGTGTTGCATAGGTCGCAATCCTCAGCGCGGTCATTCTCGCAAGAAACCAAAGACCGAATAGTAGAGCCGGGGACAGCACGGCACCCACGTAATTTTCGGGTCTGCCCATACCGCCGAAGATCAAGGAGACGTTGTTGACAAATCCGGAGATCAGCAGACCAGAAGCAATCGCGACCAGCAGCGCGACAAGCAACCGCACCATCAATCGACCGCGATAGGAGTTCCGGTACGTGTTGAGGGTCGGCCACCTGCGTGCGGAAGGCGAGTTGAAGACCACGGCAGGCTGCGTCGGCATCTGAGGTGGCAGCATGTGGCCCTGGGGCGGGGAAACATGCTGAGTCCAGTTACACCCATCCCACCAACGTATTCCCGCGGACTGCGGGTCCGGATACCATCCCGGGGCAGCACTTGGCGGTTCGAACGTCATGGTGAAAGTAGCTCCCTTCTCAACACAATCCGCGACTTCTTGATTGAGGGCAGCCGTTCGTCCCGCCGTCAGGGCGACGGACTCCATTGCTGCACCGCGACCGTGATGTCCGTCAGGTTCGACGCGTCGCCGCTCTCGGCGAACTCGAATTGTGGTGTGAGGCAGCCATCCAAGTCCATTCGGCCCGCAGAGCCGGTTGCGTTGTTGACCACCGTTCCGTTGACGTCTGCGAGCGAGGCGACAACCGTCGCGTCGGGATTGAGGACCCGCCACCGCACCAGGAACCGCTGGTTGTCGCAGCCGTTCATCGTTGCCGGGAATTTCGTGAAGCCGGGACCTGGTACTGCTGTCTCCTGGCCCTTGAACGCGCGCGGGGTCGCGTCCCAGGTCTGCTGCAGCGCCCACTGCTCGAGACGTGTCGGAAACTCAGGTGGGTCACCAGTTTCGATCAAGTCGACCTGTTGGGATTCCGCCCAAGCCCTGCCTGGTAGCGGGTCGCGCGGTAATGGGTTGGCTGTTGCCGGGTTGTCGGCACCTGATGCGATTTCCCCGTCGTTGTCTGCGATCACAAAAGAGACCGCTATCAGCGCCCCGACGATCAAAACGATGACCGCCCCGATGATGGCCACGTACCGTCCCGCCCGACCACGCTGCGGACCCGTAGGCGGTCCGCGATAGCCAAGAGACGGGTTGGGCAAAGGTTGGGTATCGGACGTCCAGTGCTGACCATCCCACCAGCGCAATTCCGGTGAAGAGGGGCGGGATACCAGCCTGGCGATCGTTGATGTCGGGGCGGATGAGAGTCCAAACGGGATCACTCCTTCGTGTTGGTCTTTATTCGTGCCCGTCTCGCACGGCGTTACACATCGTGCCAACAGCTGCCTGAGTGCCTGAGGAATACACCGCCGAAAGGAGTTGGGCCGCACGGCCAGCAGCGGGCCACTACCCACTGTTGCCCATACGCCGGAGGCCTCTGTCGGCAGAAAGCACGCAATCTACGACAGCATCGCGGGGACGCTCACCGAGTCTGATTTTGCACGGCCAGAATGACACACAGACCCGTGAGAACCCGTTCACCGAGGCGCGTGACAGCACGAAAGGGCCCTCTCAGGTCGCCTGCTTGTCCTCAGCCTCAGTGACCACATCGCCGCTGGGCCCGCGTTGAAAGCGACCACCCAGGGACCGCATCCCCTTCTCTCCAAGCTTCACGCCAGTCCCCCACGTCCGTGAGATTTGGGTCCCGATCTCCGAGATGGTCTCCTGTACCGAGGGAACCTTGTGGTCCTCCCAGCCGAGAACCTGCATGCGCCGGGCAGCACCAAACGCGTCGAGGTCGTCCTGCAACGCCTTCACATCCTGCTTGAACTTGTCGATGCCGAAGAAGTGAACGCGGTCGAGCGGTGCGATCCGTCCATAGGTTTCCATCTCTTTCCCGATCGCGTTCCAGAGCTCGCCGTCACGCGCCACTTGCTCGCGGAGTACCTCGCGCACCGAGACCGCAACCGCTTCGCGATTGCGCGGATCGGTGTCAATCACCCTCCGCAGACGCAGCTGCTGCCACAGAAAAAGTGACTGCTCCGCGATAACCAGCAGTTGCAGAGCCTCACCAATCTTGTTGTCAGCGACCAACTTGTGAACCACGACGGCGCGGTCCTGTACAGAGTTGTCGGCATCGAGGGGGCGGACTTTCTGCGTGATGTATGCCCGCAAGCGTTCGATTCCGACTTCCAGGCCAGGGCCTAGGCCCGCTATCGATTCCCAGTCGGCCGTCGGCAATGAGTCGTTGCGTTTCACCTCGGAGTCGAGACGCTTCAGCACTCCGTGATTGCCGATGACGTCGCCGGCGACCTGTGCCTTCGCCAAGGCCAGTACCTCGTCGACCTTGTCTTCCACCCGCTCAACTGCCTCTTCGACCGAGGCGATCGCAGTCTTGAGCGCCATCTGCACCGCAAGCATTTGCACCGCCGCCACCTGCGACGGGCCGATGGGAACACGCTTCCAGGCCAGTTGTCCGCGAAACTGCTTCGCCGAATCAACGACCGTCATCCGGTTGTACCCGTTCCCCGCGGGAACGACGTTGTACTTCCTGAGATTCGCCATGCTGTTCGGGGAGAGCATCACGAACCGCCCTCGTTGCATGGCAATGTTGGCTACACCGGCAGCAGCCGCGCCAGCCGTTGCCACCCCAGCTGCGTCAAGACCGACATCCTTCGCTTCATCACCGGAGATGTCTCGAATCCTTCTGATGTACGAATCAACGACTTCGGGTGCGCCGACTACCAGGACCCCCTCCTCTTCGACGTTGACGGTCAGTTCGGTGGCCGCATCAATCGGCGTCAGCTCTTCGCTCATTCGCCTATCGTCTCAGAGGGTCCCGACACCGTCTCTGCAACAGACGAAATGCGCGGTCGGTTCAGGATGCGTAGCCAAAGTTTTTCGACTGACGAGTACATGCGGCGCAGGCTCACAACGCTGCTGACGAAGCGCGGCTCGAGTTGCGTTGCGAACCTTTCCCGCGAATGACCTGCGTGGAGCGGTCCACCTGGACTTAATGCTGACGCGTCCGCGTCGATCCGGGCGAGATGAAGCGTGAGGGTCGACGCGTCCCGAACGACCTGCCGCTGTCGGGCGCACCTGGTCGTTGGCGCCGTGCCCGCAACCCTCAGATGCATTCACGAGATTGCAGCGCAGGAGCACACCGGACGGGCACCGACCGATTCGGCGCAATCGAACTGCTGGTGTCACACCGTGCCGCGATAATCAGCGGTGTGACGGAGCAAGCAGCAACCAAGAAGATCCTGTACATCGACATGGACAACACCCTCGTCGACTTCAAGCACGGGATATCCCTCCTCAGCGAGGAGGATGCCGACACGTACAGAGATGCGTACGACGATGCACCCGGGATCTTCGGCACCATGATCCCGCTTGACGGCGCGATCGAGGCGTTCACGACGCTGTCGACGGTCTACGACACTTACATCCTGTCGACAGCACCCTGGAACAACCCCACTGCCTGGTCAGACAAGCTTGAGTGGGTTCAGAAGTACTTCGGCAAGGACGAGGGGACCCCGGCCTGGAAGCGGTTGATCTTGTCCCACCATAAGAACCTCAACCACGGGGACTACATTGTCGATGACCGAGACAAGAACGGCGTCAAGGACTTCAACGGGGAGCACGTCCACTTCGGCTCTGACAAGTTCCCTGACTGGCCGGCCGTGACCAGTTACCTCCTCGACAAAGCAGAAACGTCCGCGTAAGCGATCGGCACCCTCTTGTGACCCTCTTGCCGCCGTTAGTGTCGACATCGACTACCGCTGGCAGCATGTCGTGCCCTTCGAAGATGAGATTCGGAAAGCATTCGACAGACAGCCGCTAACGTTCCAGACGTCCCGTGTCCACAAAATCCGAGTGACTTTTTCCATGCCTGTTGAGAATGGATGAAGCCGGGGACGGAAGTCCAGTAACTGGCCGGGAGACTCGCAGAGGCCAGCTTTCCGGTCGTCGATGGATCATCTCGCGACTCGACCTTTGGCACGCCCAAGGAGCGCTTGACCAGTACGGTTAGACCGCGAAGCGAACGAAGGACGATTGCCCGGTCGAGCCCACCAATTGCTCGTAGAAGTTGTTGGTCAGCTGGATACAGTCACAGTGATCGAACTCCTCGACCTACCTGGCATACATTTAGAAGCTGACCGAGAAGCGTTGCAGCGGGGAGTATCTCACCACCACCCTGATGCCCTGGGACGGAGAAATGCGGGCGGTTCGACGAACACAGACATCGCAGAAACCCTGGGGACCGAATCCAGCCGCGCCCGTCCGTAGATCCGCAACGAGAAGGAGACCGCGATGGCAAACGCCGACTCGGAGTTGTCGGAACTCACGCGCGTGGTCTCCGACAAAGGCTTCAGGGGTGTCAGCTATTCACGTCGACTCGGCCGGCAGATTCGAAACCGTAGCTATTGGGCAAAAGTGGTGACAGGCTGGATATATGAGCTCACCCGTTACGCTTGGCAGGTTGGTACCGGTAAGTCCCGAAACCGTGTGGCCACACGAAGCACGTGACTTCACGCCTTGGCTGCTGCAGAATGCCGATGTCCTGGGCGACCTACTCGGGATGGACTTGATTCTGGAGATAGCCGAGCATCCGGTCGGTGGGTTCAGGCTGGACTTGAAGGGCCGCGACCAATCGAGCGGTGAAACTGTGATCGTGGAGAACCAGCTCCAGCCCTCCGATCACACTCACCTCGGTCAGCTGCTCACATACGCAGCGGGAACTGACCCCACGACAGTCGTTTGGATCGCCGCATCGATCCGTCCGGAACATCGGGCCGCGCTCGATTGGCTGAACACCCGAACAGACGAAGACACCCGGTTTTTCGGCGTTGAACTGGGAGTAGTCAGAATCGGCGACTCGCAGCCCGCACCTGCGTTTCGGCTGGTCGCCGAGCCAAACGACTGGGAGAAGACGGTCCGAGCTGCTACCAACCAAGCGGACGCCCTGTCAGGGAAACAACAATTATACCGCGAGTTCTGGACAAGGTGGCTGGGTCGCCTTCGTGCCGAACAACTCCACTGGTCAGGAGTCAATCGTCCCCCGAAAGACAATTGGTTAAGAGTTCCCACAGGCGTGTCGAATGCAACCTACTACACCACCTTCACAAAGCAAGGATTGTCGAGTGAGCTGGTGTTTGAGTCTGCAGACGCAGCAATCAACACCGCGCGACTGAATATCCTCCAAACACAGAAGGCATCGCTGGAAGCAGCTTACGGCAGCCCTCTCGAATGGCAAGCTATTCCGTCTCGCAAGTCAACGCGAATCGCGGATTACCTTCCCGGTGCAGATGTTGAGAATGCGGGCGAGTGGAATGACTACATCGATTGGCTTCTTGATCGTCAAATACGTCTTAGAAGAGCCATTTCATCGGTGGGCGGGGCGCCGGACGCGATCCCCTCCTAGGTTTCATCGGAACCCCTCAGCCAGGCAGGGGACAAAATGGCGGTTAACTACCTGAGATTTCAACTATCCGAGCGAGTGGCAAATCCCGATCGACCATCCCGTTCGAGACTCGCACCTTTGGACCGATCGGACTCTCGACCGTAGACTTGGCCAGCCGCCGGAAATACTACGACACCAATGAATAGAAAACACCGCATTCATCGCTGTGATTAGGCATACCTCGCAAAGCGCATATACATCTTCTTCGATGCATTAAACCCCACCGATCGCTCAATTCCCCAATTGATTATCTCCCGACGCGCGGTCGACGATAGGAGCCTCGTCAGCCCTTATGTGCGTCGTTCGCCGCCTGAACCGCGATCGTTCGGTCAGAAGACCACCGCGAGTGCGCCATTCGAAATCCGAGCTTATTTGTGAGGTCTGGGTACTCGCGAGTCAGCCAATCGTAAGCCGGTTTCATGTTTTTGGCCCACGCGAGCTTTTGTACGAGGAGGATCTCAAAGGCCGCGGCTTCAACCCAATCAACATCCCGAGTGAATCCCACGACAGCCCGAGCACTCGTCGTGCGACAGAATCGCTGAAGGACTTCGCCCTCAGCTTTCAACACACTGCACGATCCAAAATAGATGACCCTGCCTTCACAGCGGCCAGCGAGCATCTCTTCGAGCTCGGACAAAGCAAGTTCATCGTCGCCGATGTAGAGCGTTTCAGCACTACCATGAAAACCGAAATATCCAAATGTATAACCGCGCATCTGGGCCCCTAACCAACGCGCGAGGTAGTATTTCAATTCAGCTAGCGTCGCGACATCGCGATGAACCAAACGGATGGAGTCCTGCGCCTCCAACAGGCGGAGCGCTGGTTCGACGCTGATACGACTCTCCATCGATAGCTCCCAGTCTCCCTCTAAGCAAAATACCCCTGGAGCCTTGCTCATATAGTTGCCTACCCTTGCTGCCATTGAGATGCTGTCTTCCATAAAATCGACGCAACGGGCCGTTTCGTTACTGCTGCACCTAGCTCGCGCGAGGTGCACTCCGGTGAGGTGGTCGGAGCAGACCTGAGACCGTCCATATACTTTCAGAGTTGAGGATCGCCTCTGTCGAATCGCCATACTAATCACAGGGCCGAGTCAATCGATAAGAAAAAGCCTCTATCTCTACATGAACGACACCGTCGTCGACTTCGTGCATGGCATCTCCCTCCCTTCTGAGCCCAGAGGGCTTCGAGAGACATAGGTAGACGCGC
Source organism: Williamsia sp. DF01-3 (assembly GCF_023051145.1). Lineage (NCBI taxonomy): Bacteria > Bacillati > Actinomycetota > Actinomycetes > Mycobacteriales > Nocardiaceae > Williamsia > Williamsia sp. DF01-3. Next base: position 1,823,963 of record NZ_JALKFS010000005.1, on the reverse strand, counting down.
GCAACTGCCGCCCAGGCATCTCCGGACCGATGAGCACGATCGAAGTGGCGGCCGAGGCCTAGGAGTCCTGTTCAAGGGTCGAAGGACATCCGCCCGACGGCGCCGTGGAACGGCGCCAGGGCCTGGCCGGACGAACATGAGCGTGGCTTCGGTCGAGACATGCGGCGCAGGACTCGCTTGACGACTCGGCGATGCTGATCTGCCAATCAACGGCGGCTTCGCACCGTGGTCGGACTACTACAAAGTGCAGGCCCGTTGAAACTTGTCGCGACCCGACAGAGGCAAGCTTTGTCAGCCGGCCCCTAGGCCGCAAGAACTGCCTGGACAAAACACCCCAGTTCCTCACCCTAGGACCGAAAGCAACGTAACGCCTCGGGCCTTTACCTCACATACGCTGTGCCAACCGTGTCGCGAGGTCCTCCCGACCCAACGCACGGTACGCCTTCGTGTACTTCGTGATCAGCTTGCGTTGCGTCGCCTCATCCAACAACCCCAATCGGGCTGGGTCGGTGTTGTCAGCGAGGTCTGCCAGCTTCACCTGCAGTGCCACAGGGTCTTTCGCAATAGCTTCGTAGTAGTCACCGTCCGGAACGTTACGACGTCGAGTGAGCAGCTCGACAGCTGCGATCACATTCGCAGGAATGCCGCGTTCCGCCAGGTCCTCCGGCGTCACATCCGAATCCTCGACGACATCATGCAGGAGCGCCGCAGCTACGGCGACGTCATCGCTCTGGTCCACCCGCCGTGCAACGGATCTCGGATGGTGAATGTACTCATTACCAAGCTTGTCAGTTTGGCCTGCGTGCGCCTCGACCGCTATGGCGTCCGCGATGGCGACGATGCCGGAACTCATGTCCTCATTCATGGTCAAACCCACCTCTGTTTTCCTTTTGTGACTGATTGACGATCCACCGGTCACGCGCCAGAACCGCGGTCTCCACGCGGTCACACAGATCTCGCAGTGGCACGTCCCGATTGTTTTTGATGAGCTCGCCCAGCGCGCGGTACTTCCTCACACTCGGACCGAACCGCCGGTTCAGATAGTCCCCCTCGTCGGCGTAGATCGAATAACCCAGCGGGACAACACCTGCCTCGCCGAACGTCAACAGACGCTCGGTCGCCCACCGACGTGGCCGCGTATACACCTGGTCGATGTATGCCCGAAGGATCGGGCGAAGCACCGACAACGTCTCCCCCAGCCCCTCGTCGCTGTGTTGGTACGTCGACGCACCACGGCCGAGAACCAGCAGGTACTGCACCGTCACCCAGTCCGCGTCCTCGGGACGAGCTGCCACCGAGCCCCGACCGAACAAGCAGGCACGAAGCGCCTGCAGCTGGTCGGCCGGCTCCATCATGCGAGCTCTAGCAGCCCGTGCAATCAGTCCGTCCTCCCGCTCTATCTGTGCGACCGCCTGCCAAGTCTTGGCTTCGCGATCGACTACTGCTTCCCGCGCGGACGTCCGGTAGCGCTCGATCAGCGCGATTTCCCGCGGACCGACATGTTCCTCCCGTGTCGAACCCGGTGGCGGCTCGGCGACGATCTCTCGACAAACCAGGTCGCTGCCACCAAGCTGAGTGACCGCCCGCAACAGGTCGATTCGACGAAGCTGGTCCACATCGAGTCGGGTTCGCAGCAACGTAATCCGACCTGAGGGCACATTCGGTCGCGACAGATACAGAGCCACTGACCCGGCCAAGTCTTCCGACCTCGCGTTCGCCGTCCACTTGCCCGGAATCTTCATCGCCGACTTGATCAACGCGTCGTCACGCCACAGGCAGTCCCACGCTTGCTGGTCAGTGAGTTCAGGCCGACGCACGAGGTCACACCATGGCTGAAGCAACGGGCTGGCCGTACCGACCATCCACTCGATCACCGGTTTGGGCAATGTGGTTGTCGCTCTGCACAGTGCGTGCATCAACTCTTCCACGGGCACTCCTCACAAACAGCAATCGAGCGGTGTGAAGCCCAGACACCGTCAACGACCCCAGACCGACACCACTACGGTGGCGGCAATCTCAGTCGGTCGGCGGGAGAAGCTCGTCCGGGTAGCGGTATTCCATACCGAGGTCATCGGTGGAGCGGGCACCGCCGTTGTCGCGGAACCAGGTGACGCAGACGTCGGCCAGGAGCTGCACGTCGCGACTGAAGATGTAGCCGTCGGTGCAGTCGTCGAAGTTGTCGTTGAACAGCCAGGTGTTCAACGGCAGCTTGTCGGAGGAAAAGTCCGCAATGAGCAAGTGCCCCAGCACCGATCGTGATCGCCGCAGCATCATCACTCCGTCTGCGAGCATCTGGATCTGGACGCACACAACATCGTCTTCGTCGTCGTCCGTGCCGTCATAGTCGACGTACCCACTCGGACCCATCTCGACGATGAAACCGACCGGTTTGTCGACGAGTGACTCAGCGAGCCATGACGCCATGTCGGACCAGTCATGAATGTCCGATGTTTGATCTGGCTCATCCATGCTGGGCCCCTCTCGATGTGCTGTCTGCTGACAACATAGCTCCAGGTACCGACAGAATCGGTGACAAACCAGCCGCTACCTGAGGCGTGCGGCACTCAATCGAATGTCGAGACGGCGCACTTACCGGTTCACGCACAGGTTCGAGTCGCAGAAGAATGTCCGACCCCGTTGACACACTCACTCCATGAGCACTCCCCCAGTCACGATCACCGTTCGCGGACATGCCAGGCGTCAGTTCGCCCCGAATCGCTGCACCGTTCGTGTGCGTGTGAGTGCCGACGGGTCGAGCCGCGCAGCAGCTGCCGACCGTGCAGATACGGCTGTCAGGGAGGTAACCGACATCGTCACAACCCTGCACGATCGGCCGGCCAGCCCTGTTTCTCGGTGGACATTTGACCAGGTCCAGCACAGCAGGCACCGACCGTATGATCGAGACGGCAAGAAGCGTGCTTGGCAGTACTACTCGTCCGCCACGATCACCGTGACCTTCGTCGAATTCGAGGCAATCGCGCCCTTTGTTGCGCAGGTTGCGGACGTCGAGTCAGTTACCGTCGGGCACCTGGACTGGTGGCTGATGCGGAAGGCGACGCTCAAGCGCACTGCCCGCGTCCGCGATCAAGCGGTACTCGACGCGCTGGCAAAGGCCAAGGGCTACACAGCAAGTTTGGGCTACAACACGTTTCATGCGGTGGCCATCGCTGATCCCGGAATGCTGGGTATCGTGGCGGCCGAGCCCCACCACGAGAGAATTATGGCAGCGCCACCCGCAGCAATGGGACTACCGGCCGACATGGGCGGTGAGGATCAACCTTCCCCGTCCCTACGGCCTGAGCGCATCAGTATTTCGGCGTCGGTCGAGGCTCGGTTCGAAGCCCTGATGCCTGACTAGCCGCTTGGACAGAAGCGGCATCTGCTATGACTCACGTTTCCGATGACGCCCCCACACTGCATACCGAACGATCGCGATGACCAGGCTGAACATCGGTACTGTGATGTAGCAGGTTCCGATGAAGATGACTGTGCCCCAAAGTATTCCCGCTCCCACCACGTTGACATAGTCGCCGAACCCATCCGGGTAGCTGACGCGGATCATTAGGATCACGAACGCAGCCACTGTGCCAAAAGCGCAGACAATGTACGTAGCTGGTATTGCCCACATCAACGACGATCCCCACAGGCGCCAGAAGGAGCGCCTCCTTGGCTGCAGCGTCATTTTCGATGCTCGACGAGTTTCAGCCGCGGTGGGTCAACATGGGACCGAAGCTCGATACTAGGCCGTGGCGACGTGCCCGGCTGCGATCCCGTAGGCAATCGACAATCTGTAGATCGTCCGATCCGGCTTTGGGTTTCGGGGTCAACAGAAAAATCCTTGAGTGGCCCCCACTCGAGAGTCGTCCAACCGCAGTTCGTCAGAGTGCTGGCCATCCCGTCTTGACTGTATGGCAGACGCCTGCCGACATGCTGCCTTCGTATGCCGACGTCGTCAGTAACCCGCTTCTCGATTGTCAACGTGCTCTCCACCAATCTGACGCACCCAACGTTGTCTCGGTTTCGTCCCTCATAGTCTTTCGCAGCGACCCATGGAGAAGGTCAACAGCTAGTCGGCGATCGACCAGGCAATCTTGGTCTTGTCCTTGACGCAGTCCGGGAAGGCAACCACACCGCGGTAATTTCCGCCGATGCGATCGGAAGCTTGGTAGCCGGGAGTCACTGCCGGGTTGCGTGTTGTATGTCTGTTCACATTCGATCAGAGTGTTCCCGCACGAGGTAGCGACGTTGAACGTCGGTTCCAGCGTCGCAACATCGACGTACTCGCCGACATACTCGCGCCATTCGGCCGTCGGCATCAAGAACTCCACACCTGAACATCCACCCTGCAGCGCAACAGCTGGATCGTCGGTGATGACGTCGGACGCGTTCGAAGGGATGTCGATGCCAAGTTGCTTCGTGATGTCCGCTGCCTGATCATCGCCCGGACGGAGGAGCCACCACATTGCTGCAACGAATGCCAGCAGAACGCAGGTGAGTAGAATCCCGAACTTGCCTGTGTACCAACGCCAAACCGCACGGATCGCACGCTGAATCTCACCGCTCATCGTGGATACCCGACGGCAAAGGTGTCCGATGATCCCGCGACGTCGAAGTTCCGAGCCCACCGCTCGTGGAGCGGATCGCCCCGGCCCGGGGACTGCTCGGGTGGTGAGCTATCCGTCGTATCCCCGATGTAGTAGTCGCAGACACTGCTCTGGTAGTGGGAATTCGATCTTCGGGCCCCAGTGCGGTCCGACATCCGACGATGCGACATACGTCGACCAAGCTGCAACACCAACTCTGGATCTACCCACACCATGCCCCCCGGCAGACGAAACGACTGTTCCCAACAGCCGATCCTAGTCGCAGTCGACTTACTGGCACACGCGGCCAACGTCAGTGAACAACCTGAGAATCTTCGGTGGCCCTGACGATGCCGTCCCTGAACCGGACCGCGGTGTACCCAATACACAGTCCGTGAAGACTAGTTCGCGGACGATTGCCGATCTTCCGACAGGAGGCACATGCGCGCAGACAAACGACCGAAGGCTCTATTAGACAACCACTCTCGGACGTCCGCGGAATGCCAGGCCGCACGTCCCTGCCGCGGACTACGCGCGAACCGCCGCAAGGAACCGGGACACGTCGACTGCTGGCACAGTGCCACCGCCACGCGCACTGCGGTTGTGGTGGCCCCTGTAAAGTTCACCCAATGGGGGAACTACTAGTACATTCGGCTGACTTACTTCACGCAGCGAAACAAGTTCGCACCTGGCACGACGACTGTGCGGCGGTGTTCGCGGACTCGCTGCAAGTAATCGGCGTGGCGACCGAACAGGGCTGGACTGGGAGCTCGAAAGAGTCGATGACCAGCCTGTCGGCTCGATGGCAAGGTAAACACCGCGCGTTGCTCAGCCAAGTTCTCGTGCACTCCCAGGGGTTTTCATCAGCGGCGCTTGAGTACACCGACACCGACGACGCTTCCAGCCATGCGATAGAGCTGGCGGCCACCAACACGTCGTCGCTGAATCTCTAAGACGTACTGTGGTCACCGTTGCAGACATAGACCGCTGGAACTCCGAGCAGGTAAGGGAAGTCTTTCACCGAACCCAGAAGCAGATCGCCGCGTGCGACACCATGGTCGCCCAGTTCACCAACTTGTCGGTCTTCGGACAATGGTCCGGCCAGACCGCCGAAGCGGCCAAAACATCAGTCAGCGGAACCATCCTGGATTTCACTGACCACAAGGAAGAGGCCGCGGTAATTGCAAACGCCGCGAAGGAAGCGGCCGACGATATCGACGCCGTCAAGCAGAAGCTTGCCGCCATCCGAACGGATGCCGCAGCGCAGTCGTTGACCGTTTCGCCAGATGGCCGGGTCGACGGGCCACTTCCGGCGAGTTTCGATTCGTGGGACAGTGCAGCCCAATCGAAGTATTACGCCATCAAGGCTCAGCTGCAGGAGCAGCTCGACGGCCTGTTGTTGTCCGCTGAGAACGTGGACAAGAATCTCGCGGCTGCGATCGACGGCGCCGACGGTGACTTACCCGTCAAGGATGTAGACCCACTAGACGGCACAAGTAGCATCGCGCGGAAGGCAAATCAGACGCAAGCATTCAATGATCAGTTCGGCCGCAACCCGGTGTCGGCCAACGATTGGCGAATGGCAGAGATGCTCGATACGAACACTTACCATCCAAAATATAAGGGGCTCGACTCTGCCGTTGTCGTGAAGACGATCGATAAAGTTCCAGGCGGCGGGCTGCAGCGAATCAACGCCTTCATTCCGCGCGATAATGTGCACAACATTCCCCATCTAAACCGTGGTGACGACCGCGGGTTCGATCCCGCAGCCGACGCCGAGGACAGCAGGGTCTCGATCTACGTTGATTACGACAACGGCGTCGTCGTGATGCGACAGAACCCCTCTATCGAAACCCACTCCGGTGCAGTTAAAGTCGACACACCAACCTTCGGCGTTGCTCAAGATGATGAGCGCGTTCAGGTTACGTTCGAGGCCTTGGACCCGTTTGCGCCATTTCATGATCAGAAGGTGGGCGACTACGTCGCCAGTACGTTAGGGGTGACTGTCCGTGGGACCTTGATCACCTCGCCTCTTGACGGCGCTCCCGAAGTCGAGGGTCAACTCTCGAATTATCCCGCGTGGGAGGTGTACAACGATAGCCCTTCAGGGGTGACCACTCCGATGTACCAATACATGCCCGCCAGAACCGACCCTTGGGGCCCACTGCGGCACTTGCCCGGCCACCACGAGGTGCCGTAAGTCATGAAAAGGTTGTTGCGGCCCTTTTCTTTTGGTCTGTTTGTTCTGTCGGTGCCGATCAGTTACGTCGCGTTTGTGTTCGGCCTTATCGTCCTGCTCATGCTCGTGGAGCGCACATTCTTTGACATATCCGATGGACTGTTCTACTTCAGCATCTTGTACGGACTGGGCTGCTACCTCTGGATACCAGGAACATGGTTGCTTCTGTCGATAGGAGGCCGGTTCCTCCTAAAGCGCAGGGCAAGAAGCCCGCAGCAGGAGTAGTTGAACGGCCACCCGGGGTGCGGACGCCACTGGCCGACGGTGCGACCAAGTGCGTATTCGACCCCGCGTGGTCCGTGCCAGTGGACCACTGGCATATTGGTAACTGATCGGTTACCATTATGTTGTGAGCGTGTTCGAGGCACTGGCCGATCCCGTGCGGCGCAGCATCCTGCTCACACTCGTCGGCGGCCCCACGCGGGTGGTCGATCTCTGTTCGAATCTGTCTGAGGCGCGGCCGATCTCACGTCCCGCGGTGAGCCGCCACCTACGGGTGCTCACAGAAGCCGGACTGGTGATTGCCGAAGACAGAGGACGTGAGCGGCACTACCGACTGGACGCACGGCCCATCGACGAAGTCCGTCGGTTCATCGACGAACTGACGTCCGCAGAGGAGATCCAGCCGGCGCCAAGTGCCAGCGAGGGTCGCCTGCCGATCCCCGAATCAGCCCTCGACGCTCTCGACACCGAGGTGCGCCGCACCGTCAAGCAACGTCGCAGCACACCGCGTCAAGCCCGATCCACCACCCACGACGAGGAGTCCGCATGACCATCACACCGACTGGATCGTTTACCCCGCGCGACGAGGGCGACGCAGTGGCGTTCGTCCGCACCTTCCGCGCCCCGATAGACGATGTGTGGGCAGCCGTCACCGAATCCGACCGGCTCGCACGGTGGATCGGCTTCTTCACCGGCGACCCTGAACAGGGCTACGTCGAGTTCACCATGAACGCCGAAGGCGACGACGTCACGCCCGCCCGCTACAACATCGAACGCTGCGAGCCACCACGAGTGCTGCGGGTGCGCACCACTGATGACTTCGGGACGTGGGACCTCATCGTCGAACTGTCAGAGGCCGACGGGGTCACAACCCTGACGCTGAGTCAAATCATCGACGACGCAACAACAATCGAGAACACCGGGCCAGGGTGGGAGTACTACCTCGACCGCTTGGTCGCCGCACTGACCGGTGCCGACCCGAGTGCCATCGACTTCGAAGACTACTACCCCGCCCAGCAGGAGTACTACCGAGGAATCCAGCGACAGGTGACCGGCGGGAACTAGTGCCCACGCCCATATCGCCCGGCGGGGCGGACGTCAGGATTCGAACCGCTCCCCCAGCCATCCACCGATCTCAGCAGCAGCCAGACTCGCCCCGGTCGGTGCCTCGTCGCGAATGGGCCCACCAAAGTGAGTCCCTTCCACCCGCACATGCGTCACGTCATCCGACCCCATGGCACCAACCATCTCAAGGGCATCCTCCGGGAAACATGCTTGATCCCCGGTCAATTCGACGAACAACGTCGGCACCTGCACCCCCGGCGCACAACGAACGAAGGCGGCATTGCTCGACAACCCCGACCACGTCGACAACCACGCATCCGCAGTAGACAGCCGGCCAAACCCGACCAACCCGTAGTTCGTCAGGTCCGGCCGTCGACCGAACAACGAACCATACGGCCGGTCATTCGGACTCAGTGACGGGTCCACAAACCGCAGATCCGCGTCCGTTCGATACACCGTCATCAGCCGCGGGGCCAACGCCGCACGTCGATCCACCGGATCACCCGAAACCTTGAATCGCGCACGCGCATCGGCACTCAGCGCAACACGCGCCCGAGCGACGTCATCAAGCCGCTCCACCCGCGCACGCTGAGCCACCCGATACCGGTCGATGAACTCCGGCGCGTACGACGACGCACCAGGAGCATCCACGAATCCGTTGGCCGGATCAAACGGATTCAGCGCCGGGTCCACACTCAACGGATCGTTCTCGTCAACCACCGACGGATCGATCAACCGCAGGAGCAACGCCCCCTGCCCAGGATGCGGCGCCATGAACAACGCACCGTCGGGCACCGGCATCTCCGCCGACGCAAGATCAATCGGCCTGCCAGCCGGGGTCCGCGTCAGCCGATCCCCGGGCGCCAACCCCGCCTGCTGATGGTAGAACGCAAACAACGTCCCACCCCCGGAATGCCCTAGCGACACCACCGACTCGAAGCCGCTGTCCCGCAGAAACACCTGGCCCGCCGCGACATCCAGCAGCGCCTGCTCGTGAATCAGATTCAGATCGTTGTTCACTGACCTCGTGCCCTGCGTCCACACCGCAAACCCGCGGGCCAGCAGTTCAGGAACCAGCACGTGATGGGTCAGATCCTGACGCGGATGCATCAACGCGACCACGGTCCGCGCCGACGGCACGGTCCGCAGCACCCCAGACACCTTGGCGCCGTCAGACGTGGTCAGCTCGTGCACCGACGTCACCGTGTTCGACGGTTGCTCCGCGGACTCGATGTACCGGCCTGCGCCTAACCGCTCGCCAACATCAGCAACACTCACAGCGGCTCCACCTTCAAGGCGTCTTTGTCCCATTGGGTGATTCGCGACGCTGCCAGACCAGAGACACAGCTGTACCAGACCGCATGGCGACAACCGGTGGCTCGCCGGTCGACCACGATGGCCGAATCAGCCGACACCCGGTAGTACGGCCCCACGTGATCCACGGTGACATCCGGATCCTCGCCCGCCACCGCAGCGACCGCCTTGTTCTCGGGCACATCCAAGATGAAGAACGTGGTCATCGTCCGGCCTCCACCACATCAAGCGCCGACTGCGCGTCCTGCTCCTCTTGCCACTGCGCTGCACGCTGAACGATCAGCTCAGCCTTGCGGGTCAGCAGACCGGCCATACTCGGATTCGGCGCAGACACAACGTCGATCAACGCGTCAATGGTCAAGTTTGCATCAAGATCCTCCTGGGGTGTCACCGGACGCATCGCTCGGGTGATCTCGATCATGTAGCCGTTGGGGTCATGGGTGTAGATCGACTCGATGGTCTCGTGCTGGATCTGCATCTCTACCGGCCAGTCACTGCCGTCGAGGCGCCGACGGTATTCGAGCAAGTCGTCCTCGTTGTCGACGTGGATGGCCAGGTGCCGCGACCGAATGAAGAAGATCGGAACGTCCTCGGCGAAGCGGGAATACGAGTCGCCCTGTGGTCCACCCTCGAACGGTTCGAGGCCGAAGTAATAGAAGAACGCCAGCCGGTCGTCGTTCCCGATGTCGAAAAAGAAGTGGATGAAGTCGGGATGCTTGTCCGGACCCCAGCCAGCGGCGCAAATCGAATGCACCACAGGGAAACCGAGCACGTCGCGGTAAAAGCGGACCGTGCCCGCCGGGTCGAATGTTGGGTACGCGACGTGGTCAACACCGCGCACCTTGTGGTCGAGTTCGCTCATGAGTACGTCCTTCTGTTGAGCTTGGGATGTCAGGCGGGAACGGATGCGACGTCTGCGCGTAGCAGACTTCCGGCGCCGTCGATGGCCACGGGCAGGCCGAGACCACGCAGCAGGCTGTACGCGCCGGCGGTCGCAGCCGACAGCACGGGAATACCGAACTCACGCTCGGCGTCGTCGATCAGTGCAAGTGACGGCATCTGCACGCAGCACGAGAGCACCACAGCGTCCACGTCGGTGAGGTCAAGTGACCGGGCGGCTTCCATGACGCGTTCGCCGGGGATGCAGCCGACCTCGGCGTTGTCAGCCACTTCAAGTGCGCGCCAGTCGACCACCGCGAAGTCCTCGGCCTCGAGGTATTCGACAACCTTCTCGGCCAGCGGTCGCAGGTACGGCGTCACGATGGCAATGCGCTTGGCATCGAGGGCACGCAAACCCTCAACCAACGCTCCGGCACTCGACCGGATGATCGCCTCCGAACCACCCGTCGCCAACTGCTCGGCAACGGCACCTTCCACCCGCTGGTGCTCCCCCGGTCCACCGACCATCAGCGCCACCAGGCAGGCGTAGAGGATCGCCTCCGGCGCGGCGTCGGCAATCTCCATCACGCACCGCTCACGCTGGGCATTCATAGCCGCGAGTTCCTCCGGCGACACCCGGTGCATCCGCATGCGGGTCGAGTGAAACGAGAACTCCGAGGTGGGATGTCGCCGCAACAGGGCCGGCATCTCGGTTTCGACGGTGACGTTGGAGCTTGGCACCACCAGGCCGATTCGGTGAACGCTCATCTGGCCGTCCTTTCGAGTTCAGGCGCCGAACACGGCGCCATCGAACGTCGCGTTGACGTCTACGACGATTATTCGACGCGTACGACAATTCGTCAAGCCGCAATCTCGACGGTCCTGAGCTGCACAAACCTCGAAGCACGCGGCACAATCGGTGAGGCGGCTCACATTTTCTGCTTGACAGTCGAGCATCGGCGTCGAATACTCAACGTCGACGTAAATGAACGAACTGCGCGGCAACTGAAGGAGAACCTGGCCATGGCATACGTGATCGGAGTGGACGTCGGAGGGACGTTCACCGATGCCGTCCTCGATGACGGGAACGGCCTGCTGATCGGCGGCAAGTCGCCGTCGACGCCCCCGGACTACTCACAGGGCGTCATGGACGTCCTCGGTGTGCTGGCGGAGCAATTGGGTCAGCCGCTCGACGAGATGCTGGCGAACACCCACCACATCGCGCACGGCACCACGTCGTCGCTGAACGCCCTGGTGATGGGCAACGTGCCCGACGTCGGGTTCCTGACCACCAAAGGCCACCGCGACTCGATCTACATCATGAACGTGGAGGGCCGGTATCTGGGCCGCTCCCCCGAGCAGCTGCAGAACGTGATGGCGCAGAGCAAGTCTCACGGTCTTGTGCACAAGCGACACGCGCTCGAGGTCACCGAGCGGGTCGACCGCGACGGCCGCGTGGTGGTGGCGCTCGACGAAAACGAGGTACGCGCCACTGTCAGAACCCTCCTCGACGACGGCATCACAGCCATCGCGGTGTCGCTCCTGTGGTCGTTCCGCAATCCCGCACACGAACAACGCATCCGCGACATCGTCCACGAAATCGACCCCACCGTCTTCGTGTCCCTCTCCAGCGAAGTCAGCCCGCGCATCCGCGAGTTCGCGCGCAACGCAACAACAATCATGAGCACCCAGATCGGGCCCGGCCTGCGCGACTACCTCGGTGAACTCGAAGGAAAGCTGCGCAACCACAAGCTCGCCGGTCCCCTGCTGGTGATGCAGAGCAACGGTGGCGCGGTCGCCGCGTCGGAAGCTCCCGGCAACGCGATCTCCACCGTGGGTTCGGTGCTGACGGGAGGTGTTGTCGGGTCGGTGTCCCTCGGACGCCAACTGGGACACAGCAACATCATTGCCACCGATGCCGGCGGCACCACGTTCCTCGTCGGCATGATCGTCGACGGTGAACCGGTCCGATCGTCCAGCACCATCATCAACCATCACCCCATCAACGTGCCGACGCTTGAAGTCCACGCGATCGGCGCGGGCGGCGGAGCAATCGCCTGGCTCGATGCCGGCGGCAACCTGCAGATCGGACCGCACAGTGCGCAGGCTGTTCCCGGTCCGGCGTGTTACGGCCAGGGCGGCACCGAGCCCACCAATACCGATGCCAACCTGGTCCTCGGCATCCTGCCCGAACGCGGCCTGCTCGGCGGCCGTAAAGCGCTGGACCTCAACCTCGCTCGCGAAGCCATCCGCACCCGCATCGCCGAGCCGCTCGGACTCTCGGTCGAAGAAGCCGCCGCAGCGATCTATGCGGTACAGAACGCTCAAACCGGAGATCTGCTGCGCAAGACGGTGGTGGAGGCGGGACACGATCCCCGCAACTTCATCGTCTACGCCTTCGGCGGTTCCGGCCCCGCGCACTGCGGGCTCTACGCCCAGGAGATCGGGGTGTCGCAGGTGGTGGTGCCCCTCGGCCAGGTGGCCTCCGCCTTCTCGGCCTACGGCCTGGCCTCCTCCGACATCGTTCTCGCCCGGGAACTCTCGGACCCAGCTGCGTTACCGCTCGATCCCGCGCGCGTGGAGCAGAACTTCAAGGTCTTGGAAGAGCAGGTCCGCGAACAGCTCGACCGGCAGGGCCTGACGTTCAAATCGGTGGAGATCGAACGCGAGATCGACATGCGGTACGCGATGCAGCTGGCCGAGGTGGCCACACCGATTCCGTCGGGCTCGTTGACCTCTGCTGAAGTCGCGACTGCAGCAGAGACATTCGAGAACCGGTACGCCGAGCTCTACGGCAAAGACAGCGGTTTCCGCGAGGCCGGGATACAGGCCATCACCTACCGGGTGCGCGGCACCGGCGTCCTCCCCTTCACCCCGGAGCTCCCTGAACTGGAGGTCGCCGACTCACCGGACGCGAGCGCGGCCCACCTCGGAGTTCGGAAGGTGTGCCTCGACGGCCGACAGGGATACGTCGACACCGACATCTACGACTACGCAGGCCTGCGTGCCGGCCACGTACTGCGCGGACCCGCGGTGATCGAGGTACCCACCACCACTGTTGTTGTGCCGCATAACACCACGGGCGAGATCGATCGCCTCGGCAACCTCATCATCACGGTCGACCAGACCTAAAGCCACAGGAGCCCATTCATGACCGCACCGATCCCCGGCTCAGAAGTCTTCTCCAGCCGGCCGATAGATGTCGACGCCCTCGCCAGGTCGTTGCCCCCGTCACTCCCCGTTCACACCGTCACCCAGGAACAGATCGACCAGCTCGATCCGCTCACCTACGAGGTGATCCGGCACCGTCTGTGGTCGGTCACCGACGAGATGGGCGACGCCCTCAAGCGCATGTCCGGGTCGCCGATCGTCACCGACGCCAACGACTTCGACTTCGCCGTCAGCGACGAACTCGGACAAGAAGTGCAGGTGGGCCTCTACAACACCATGCTCGTCGGCGCCGTCGACCTCGCCATCTACTGGACCCTGCAGCACCGTTCCACCAACCCTGGCATCACCGAGGGTGACATGTTCCTCTGCAACGACCCGTGGGTGGGCGGCGGACTGCACCAGAGTGACGTCATGGTGTACCAACCGGTCTTCTACGACGGCATGCTGTTCGGCTGGACGAGTGCCATCTGCCACGAGCCCGACCTCGGTGGCTCAGGACTCGGCTCGTTCGACCCCGCGGCCAAAGACGTCTTCTCCGAATCACTTCCGACGCCACCGATCAAGGTGGTCCGGGACTTCCAGCTACAACGCGACGTCGCCGACGTGTGGGTACGACGCTCCCGCGTACCGATGCTGGTGGGGCTGGACCTGCGCGCGAAGATCGGCGCGAACAGCGTCGGCCGTGAGCGGCTGCTCGCAGTCATCGAACAGTACGGCGCCGACACCGTCAAAGCGGTCATGAAGCGCATGATGGCCGACGCCGAAAGTCGGCTGCGCGCCAAGTTGACCGACCTGCCCGACGGCACCTGGCACGCCACCGGCTATCAGGACCAGTCGAGCGTCGGCGACCGGGAGGTCCACAAGATCACCCTCGCAATGACCAAGCAGGACAACCATCTCTCCTTCGACTTCACCGGCACCGACCCGCAAACCGGCGTCATCAACTGCACGTACGCCGGCATGCGCGGCGGGGTGATGCTCGCGCTTCTGCCGATCCTCGCGGGCGACATCCCCTGGTCTGCGGGCGGTTTGATGCGATGCTTCGATCTGATCGCCGAAGAGGGCACCATCAACAACGCGACGTTCCCAGCCGCGGTCAGTCGCGGTCCGATCGGGCCGGCGTGGCTAACAGGAAACCTCGTTGCCGAGTGCCTGGCGCAGATGCTCGACCGCCACATCGAACTCGGCAAGAACGTGATGGCGTCGTGCTGCGGTACCTGGGATACCGCGGTGGTCGCGGGCCTCGACGAACGCGGGGAACAACCGGTGCCCTTCCTGAACATCCTGATGGAGCCGATGAGCGGTGGCTACGGCGGGCGACCTGTCGCCGACGGCATGGACACCGGCGGCTTGTTCTGCATCCCCATGGGTCGCATCCCCGACACCGAGATGACCGAGTTCCTCTACCCGCTGCTCACGTTGTGGCGCAAAGAAGAACCCGATTCCGGCGGCCCCGGCCGTCATCGTGGCGGCGTGAGCGCATCGTTGGCCGTGACCCCGTACGGCACAAGTCTGCCGATGGGATTGATCTTCGCCTCCGCCGGCAAGGCGGTTGCGCAGAACTCCGGATTGGCCGGCGGTCTGCCCGGCAACACCGGACTGGAGATCCTCGCGCGTAACTCCGGAATCACCGAGTTGCTGGCGGGCGGCACCATCCCGGGCTCGCTCGATGATCTGGGTGACAACAAGGAGATCGGAGCCTGCTACGCCGAGAGCTACCTCGCGCCGGGTGAGGTGCTGTACATGCACTGGCAGGGCGGTGGTGGCTACGGCGACCCCCTGCGCCGCGACCCCGAGTCGGTGGCGCTGGATGTCCGCAATGGCAAGGTGACGGTGGACGGCGCTGCAGTGGGTTACGGCGTGGTGGTGCAAGACGGTGAGCTGGATACCGACGCCACTGAACAACACCGTGCTGCACTGAAAGACGAGCGCCGTGAGCGTTCCGATGTGCCCACCGGGCAGGAGTCCACGCTTGACCTGACCCGGGCCAGGCGGCTCGACGACAACCTCGTGGAAGTGACCATCGGCGACGCCCGAGTGGTTGGTTGCGCGCACTGCGGGCGCCTCCTCGGCGACACCAAGACGGGCAAGCTGTCGCTGGCGCTGTACGAGGGCCCCTCCCACACCGCCGGACCGCAGGTCACATCGGATCCTGCCGAATACGTCGACAGTCCAGTGGTTTTCCGTCAGCAGTGCTGCCCAGGATGCTGGACCGCGGTGTACTCGGGCATCGTGCCCGCCGACCATCCCGACCACGTGGCCGAGCTGACCCAGCTCCTCCCGGCGGTGGCAGGCGAATGACGGTTGCCACGCCGACCGGCCGCTCCCGCTGGGGAGCTCGGCTGGTCGACTATCCCGACGAGCGGGCCGAACGGTACCGGCGGTCAGGGTCGTGGACCGACCAGACCGTCGCCGATCGACTGCACGACACGGTGCAACGCCACCACGACCGGGTCGCCGTGGTCACCGAATCCGGGTCGCTCACCTACGGCGAACTGGACCGGCGCACGAACCAAATCGCCGCGGGTCTGGCCGACTTGGGTCTCGAACCCGGTGATCCGGTGCTGTTCCAGGCCACCAACCGCATCGAAACCGTTCTCGCCTGGTACGGCTGCCTCAAGGCCGGATTGGTGCCGGTGGCAACACTTGCCGCGCACCGTGGGCACGAGATCGGACACATCAGTCGAGCCGTGGGCGCGGTCGCCCATGTGGTGGAGGTGGGTCTCTCCTTCGATCTGGTGTCGTTCGCACAAGAGCAAGCCGACGGGCATCCGACGATGCGGACGGTTCTGACGGTCGGGGCGACTGACGTTGCAGCCGGAACGCATGCGGTGGAGACCTTGGGTGCGGATATTGCCGACGACATCGCACGTGAACGAGTCGAACGCATCCAGGCCACGATCGATCCACTCGACGTCTGTGCGTTCCAGTTGTCCGGCGGCACAACCGGCGTACCCAAGGTGATCCCCCGCCGGCACGTCGAATACTGGGACAACGCACGGCTCTACGCCGAGCGACTCGGCTGGACCGAGGAATCCCGAGTCGCGCATCTCATTCCGCTGATCCACAACGCAGGCATCACGTGCGCATTGCATGCCGCACATGCGGTGGGAGCGTGCCTCGTCCTGGCTACTCCCGATGCGCCGAGCGCATTCCGGTTGATGGCTCGCGAACGCGCGACCGATGTGCTCATCGGGCACGGGCATTACCAGGCAGTGACGAGCGCAGCATTCGACGAACCACGACCGCATCTGCGAACTGTTGTGCTGTCCGGCGCGAAGCCGAGTTCCGGATTGTTTGCGCGCGCCGACGGTGACGTGGACCAGCGGGCGGGCCAACTGTTCGGGATGTCCGAGGGCCTGTTCCTGGTGACCCCTCTGGACGCGCCGGCATCGGCCAGATCGACCACCGTTGGCACTCCGGTCGCCGAAGACGACGAAGTGCGGATTCTCGAGCCGGGGTCAGAGACTGTTCTCGCTGACGGCGAGGTGGGTGAATTGTGTTGTCGCGGGCCGTACACCATCCCGGGGTACTTCGACGCGCCCGACCACAACCGCACAGCGTTCACGTCCGACGGTTTCTACCGGACCGGCGATCTGGCCCGCGTCACGGTGATCGACGGGGTCCGTTACGTGTCGATCGAGGGGCGGATCAAAGACCTGATCAACCGTGGCGGCGAGAAGATCAACGCCGAGGAGATCGAGCTGCTGCTCGTCAAGCATCCTGGCATCGCCAATGCCGCGGTGGTGGCTATGCCCGACCCCCGGCTCGGAGAGAGAACATGTGCCTACCTCGTTGCCGCAGAGGGTGATCAGCTGTCGATGGCTGACGTGCAAAACCATCTGAATGCGCTGGGAGTGGCGAAGTTCAAGTGGCCCGAACGGCTCGAATGGCTGACAGCCCTGCCGCAAACCAACGTGGGAAAGATCGACAAGAAGCAGCTGCGCGCCGATGTGGCGACCAAGCTCGGCGCGTCGGTCCCCGTGACCCAGTGAGGACAGAACGATGAAATTGCAGCGCGTCGCCGTGCTCGGCGGTGGCCCCGGCGGGCTTTACGCCGCCCGGCTCTTCAAACGCAGTCACCCCGACGCCGAGGTGACCGTGTACGAACAGGGTTCTCCCGATACGACTTTCGGGTTCGGCGTGGGACTCGCGTCGAGGACTCAGCGCAATCTCCGAGAAGCCGACCCGGCTTCGCTCGATGCGATCGTCGACGTTTCTCACGCGCATGAGATGTCGATGCGAGTCGGTGATTCCGTGGCCCGGCTCTCGCACGGCGAACTGCTGGCCATCGCCCGCACATCCCTGCTGGATGTGCTGCAACGGCACGCGACCGAGGCAGGGGTGCGCCTGGAGTTCGGACAGCGACGCACTGTCGCGGACCTCGACGCCGACCTGATCATCGCTGCTGACGGTGTGGGTAGCGCGACGCGGGCTGAGATGTCAGATCTGTTTCGCCCCAACATCACCACCGGCAAGGGCTTGTACCTGTGGTGTGGAACAGACTTTGCACTGCCGAGCGCTATTTTCACCCCGGCGACCACCGAACACGGCACCTTTGTTGCTCACGCGTACCCGTACGCACCCGATCGGAGCACATTCCTCATCGAGACCGACGAGACCACCTGGCGCAATGCCGGTTTCGATGTGACCACCGAGAACGTCGGGCCCCTGGACAGCGACACCCAGTCGCTGAAGTATCTCCAGGATGCCTTTGCCGACACTCTCGGAGGCCATGCCCTCATCGGCAACCGCACACGGTGGCTGAGGTTCCGCACCGTGACGTGCGAACGCTGGCACGCGGGCAATGTCGTGTTGCTGGGCGATGCTGCGCATACAGCGCACTATTCGATCGGGTCTGGCACCAAGCTGGCCATGGAAGACGCAATCGCCCTGAATCGGTCTGTGCGAGAGGCAGAATCGCTGGACGAGGCGTTAACGGCCTACGAGGCGGCGCGCCGGCCTGGTGTCGAGTATCTGCAGACCATCGCGACCCGTAGCGAAGTGTGGTGGGAGTCGTTCCCCACCCGCACCGACATGCCCGTCGATCAATTGATGGTGGCGTACATGACCCGCGCGGGAAAGGTCAGCTTGGATCGATTCGCGGAATCGGCTCCAGACGTGGCGCGACGCGGGCTCGCCGACTACGCGGGCGTGCCGTCCGACGAAGTTCCGGACAGTGGTGTCAGTGAGTGGGCGCTGGTGCAGCCCTTCACACGGGATGGGTTCTTCGCCGACAGCCGGTTGGCCGACGCGTCGCTACGGTCGGATCCGGACACCGCTGTTGTCAGTGTTGACCTCGAATCAGCATGGGGTGCTCCGGCCGACGAACTACTCGCCGGCCTGCATGGGCGAGTTGTGTGGCTGACCGGTGCGCCGCACCGCGACGCCGTGCTCACGCGTCTCGACCTGGGCGAACGGGCGCGCAGCACGGGGCGCGTGGTCGTTGTGGAGGCCCCCGAGGCGTACCGCAGTGATCTGGCCGCGGGGTTGGCGAGTCAGCGGACGGACCTGGTGCACATCGTTGATGAGGCCGCGATCGATGGCGCAGTCGAGGACGTTCACGCGGCAACGGTGTGACGCGCACTATTGTTCGCTCATGACCAAGTCGACGCCGGACGGGACACCGTCGACCGCGACCGGGAAGCCGGGCGTCCGCAGTAACTCGCGCCGCGAGTTGGTTGAGCGCGAGATCATGGAGCAGGCCACCCGGCTTTTCGCCGAGAAGGGGCTGGCCAGCACCACGTTGCAGGACATCGCTGACGCCACCGGCCTGACCCGTCCGGCGATGTACCACTACGTCAAGAACAAGGACGAGTTGTTCGCCCGGCTGGTCAGTGAGATCGCCGAAGAGCCGGCGGTGTTGCTGCACGACATCAACCAGCGCACTGACCTCGACCCGGCTGCCAAGATCCGCGAGATGGCGATGTCGATTGCTTTGCACCAGATGCAGACTCAGGACCGCTTCCGGCTGCTCATCCGTTCTGAGGCCGAGCTACCGTCGGCGCTGGCCGAAACCTATCGCCAGAGCCGTCGTCGGGTGTTGCGGGAGATGACCACCGCGATGAACGAGGGAATTGCAGCCGGGGTGTTCCGTGCGGCAGATCCGCGTGTCGCGGCACTCGGCATCATCGGAATGCTGAATTGGATCGCCTGGTGGCATCATCCCGGAGACACCGACGGCGACCGTGACGTCGCCCAACAACTCGCGGACATGGCCGTCAGCTCCGTTCTCGAACCCGACGCGGATGAAACAGAACCCGGGCCTGACCGCATCATCGCGAGGATGCGGCAGAACCTGGACTATCTGGAACAGTCGTTGCGGGTTGAGGAGTGAGTCGGCCTATTGGGCCGCTTCCCCACGAGGGGTCTCGGTCAATCCAAGCGACGGATGTCCGTCCCCGAACAACATCTGTTACCCAAGGGCCGTCCGCAGCGGAACCACCGTCGCTGTCAGTGCGTCAAAGGTGACATCAGCACCTGGTGCTCGCACTACTGCAACAAAGCCGAGGGGGAATCGTGCCAAGTAGAGACCTCAGGGTCGACCCGGATCAGCTGAGAGTTAGCGGCGCCGTAATCACTGACTGCCGCGACACCTGCGGCCCCAAGTTCGCCGAAGCCACCGCGACAATTGCCAGCGTTCAGGGATCCTGGAACGGACGCACCGCGAACGCTCTGTTGCATTTGCACGATTTGTGGGGCCAGTCAGATACCACCATTTCACGGCGGCTGACTCAGTTGGCAGAAAGCTACCAGTCATCTTCAGACGAGTACACAAAGGTCGAGACCAACTCCAGACGGTCCTTTGAGGATGTTCGCGGCGGCGATCAGTCGCTAAATCTCTAATGATCACGACGTTCACTCAAATCGACCAGTGGGAACTCAACCAACTGGCATCTGCACTCGAATCGTGCGGCGTCCGCGGCAACCAGTGCACGCACGCAGTCACTGAACTTGACGCGCTAGCTTCCGTCGCCGACTGGGCCGGTGAAGGCGGACGTGCGGCGAAGTCAGCCATCGGTCAAGTCCGAAAGGACCTCGATGAACACGGGCAGCAAGCTGCGAGCGTCGCAGCAGGCCTGCAAAATGCCATCAGCGAGATGTCAGCGGTTCAGCTCCTAGTTGCAGACACCCGCACGTTCGCTTTCCTCCATGGGCTCGTTTTGGTCGACGATGAGGGAGCAACGACGGCAAAGCCTGTCGGGCCGTTCTTCAGTGCGCGAGATAAGGACCTTGCGGAGGCCAATGCAGACACCGCCAACGAAATCATCGCCGACATCCTCGTCAAGGCGAACGACGCGGATCGTGACCTGGCAACGGCCATCATGGCGGCCGCCGGACGGGTCCCTGTCAGCGAAGCTGACCGCCAGCAGAATCAAATAGCTGCGTTTGAAAAGACATACCGGCGAAAGCCGGTAACGGAGTCCGAGTGGGCACTCGCCGAGTTTCTCGATGAGAACACCAGTAAGGACCTATACGGCGGAATGGACTCGAATGTAGTCGTGGCAAAGATCAACCCAATTCCCGGACAAGGAATCGTCCGTGGCTCACTATTCATCAAAGAAAAGACCGTGCTCAACCCTGGCATGTCTGAGCCGTCACTAGATTCGATGTTTTCGACACGGGACTACGGCAACGACCGCACATTCGATCCCAACTTCGATCCGCAAGACGCTAAGGGCGCATTCGTCATCGACTACGAGAATGGGTTCGTGATCTACCGGCAAAATCCGACCGTCGACACTTCGGGCGCCAAGACCATAGGTAACCCCGACGTACGCGTTGACCAGGCATCCGACGGCACTGTGCGGCTCGACTACAATTCGCCCAATCCCGCGGCGAACGTTGCGGGAGTGAATGGAGCTGATCTCCTTGGCAAACAGGTGAAAGGAACCTTGTTGGTGGCGCCCGGCGATGACGGTCCGCAGGTGTCCGGGACAATAGGCGACTATCCGTCTACGGAAATTTACGTCGATCGTCCGGACGGATCAACAGCAACGTTGTTGCAAGATGACCAAGACAACCACACAGAGTTTGGCCCCGCCCTCGAACTCGGCTCGTACCATATTGTCGGACAACTCCCGCCCCAGGACGTCCAGAACGAACTCGACTACGACGCCATGGACAGGAAGTTTGGTCCCCGAATCGTCACCGACCCGATGGTGAACGAACCGTCCTTCGGCTCCGGCACAACCAAACTCACACCACCGTGAGGCGCCTAAAGGCTCGGCCCCGTCGTGGTTCGTCGCGCGCATTCACGCCCATAGTTGCCTTGGCAACCGGCCTGACGTTGAGCGTCCTAATTCGAATCGCGAACGAATGGGGTGACGAAGTCACATTCGCCGTTGCGGCGTCTTTAATGGGTCTCCTACTCTTAATTGCGGGCGGCTTAAAAATCAGTCGACTCGCAGCTCCAGAGTCGCTCGTCATCGCATTTTGTTCGCTTATGCTTCCGGCGTTCATGGCGTTCTGTTTTGCCGGATTATTCACGATCATAGGATCCTCATGACGTCGACCGAATCTCTTTCATCTCGCCACGATGACCCGCTCACCAAATCGACCGGCATAGTCGTCGGTGTACTGATCCTGTTGGCCGGCCTCGCGACCTATGGCCTTCTGCTAATTCTTTACGCTTTCACTTCCTTCCTCTTGTTCTCACAGCGGTGGGCATCTCTTGGGTGGGCCATACTCAGTGGAGCACTTGTCGGCGTCGGATTCGCCGCCGGCAACCTTGTGATGAACGCTGTGTGGTGAGTGGCTCAGCCGAGACCCGTTTTGCGAGGTCCTAGATAACACCAGCGGTGGGCATCCCGTGGGTCGGACAACGAACTCACGTCGATTACGCGCGTACACCGCGCGGCGGCTCCCGCTGCCGCCCCTTTCTGCGGCTCGTTACCCGAACGGCAACTTCAGTCACAGCTCGCTCACAAAACCCGAGGTTGCTCGGTCCGTAGAACGAGCAACCTCGAAAACAGTGAGCAAATGCGTCGCGTTAGCGGACTGTCAGGACACCACATGCCGGTCGGCAACGGTGAGCGCAGCATCGAGGATGGCCAGGCCCTCGCGCACCTCGTCGTCGCTCACCGTGCACGGCGGCACCGCGTGGATGCGGTTGAAGTTGGCAAACGGCAACAGCCCGTTCGACTTACACGCACCGATCACCTCGTTCATGGCAGTGCTGGTACCTCCATATGGCGCCATCGGCTCACGCGTGGCCGGGTTGGCCACCAACTCGATGGCCCAGAACACTCCGAGCCCTCGTACTTCGCCGACCGACGGGTGACGGGCAGCCAAGTGCCGCAGTCCCGGTCCGAGGATGTCGGTACCGATACGCGCTGCATTCTGGACGATCTGCTCGTCCTCCATCGCATTGATGGTGGCAACCGCTGCCGCAGTGGCGAGTGGATGACCGGAGTACGTCAGACCGCCAGGGTACGGTCGGTCGGCGAAGGTCGCGGCGATGGCGTCGCTGATGGCAACACCGCCGAGTGGGACATAGCCGGAATTCACACCTTTGGCGAAAGTGATGAGATCCGGGGTGACGTCGAAGTTGTCGATGGCGAACCACTGTCCGGTCCGTCCGAACCCGGCCATCACCTCATCGGCGATGTAGATGATCCCGTAGCGGTCGCAGATCTCACGGACTCCCGCCAGATATCCCGGTGGCGGCACCATGATTCCAGCGGTCCCGGGCACCGACTCGAGGATGATCGCCGCTATCGAAGCGGGACCTTCCATGGCGATCAATCTGTCGAGATGCTCGAGCGCCCGCTGACACTCCTGCTGCTCGTCAGCGGAATGAAATGAGGAGCGGTACAGGAAAGGACCATCGAAATGGACTGTGCCACTGGTGCCGTAGTCGTTGGGCCAACGCCGGGGATCGCCGGTCAGATTGATCGCGGTGTCGGTACCACCATGGTAGGAGCGATACCGCGAGAGCACCTTGTATCGCCCGGTGTGAAGTCGCGCCATGCGCACCGCATGCTCCACCGCATCGGCACCACCATTGGTGAAGAACACGCGGTTGAGGTCGCCGGGTGTTCGCTCGGCGATCAGCCGTGCGGCCTCCGATCGTGCCGAGTTGACGTGCTGTGGCGCGACGGTGCACAGCTTCGCCGCCTGTTCGGCAATCGCGGCAACAACCTTCGGATGCTGGTGTCCGATGTTGGTGTTGACCAGCTGCGAGGAAAAGTCGAGCAACCGGTTGCCTTCGCCGTCCCAGATGTACGAACCCTGCGCGGCAACGATTGTCATCGGGTCGATCTTGGCCTGTGCCGACCACGAATGGAACACGTGTGCACGATCGAGTTCGTAAGCACGGCGACCTTCGGCCAATGCGGAGTCGGTGTCTTGGCCACTGGGAAGAGTGGAAGCTACTGCAGTCATGGGAAACTCCGTGCGTCAGTTGTTCTGCGGGAAGCCGAGATTGATGCCGCCGTGGCTCGGGTCGAGCCAGCGTGTGGTGACCACCTTGGCGCGGGTGTAGAAGTGCACGCCTTCGGTGCCGTGGGCGTGCGTGTCGCCGAACAGCGAGTTCTTCCAGCCGCCGAAGCTGTAGTACGCGGTGGGCACCGGGATCGGAACGTTGATGCCCACCATGCCGACCTCGATCTCGTTCTGGAACCGACGTGCCGCGCCACCGTCGTTGGTGAAGATGGCCGTGCCGTTGCCGAACGGCCCGGAGTTCACCAGATCGATGGCCTCGTCGTAGGTGTCCACGCGAACAACGGACAGGACGGGACCGAAGATCTCGTCGGTGTACACACTCATGTCGGTGGTCACGTGGTCGATGAGCGTTGGGCCGAGCCAAAATCCGCCCTCGCCACCGTCGGCCTGCACCTGGCGTCCGTCCACCACGATGGTGGCGCCGTCGGCTTCACCGGCATCGACGTAGGAGGCAACCTTGTCGCGGTGGGCCTTGGTGACCAGCGGCCCCATGTCGGTGCCGCGTGTGCCGTCGCCGATCTTCAGGCCCACGGTGCGGTCTGCGATCTTCGCGACGAGTTCATCGGCGATACCGCCGACGGCGACGAGCGCGGAGATGGCCATACACCGCTCGCCCGCCGAGCCGAACCCGGCGTTCACCATGGCGTCGGCTGCCAGATCGAGATCTGCATCGGGAAGAACGATGGCGTGGTTCTTGGCGCCGCCGAGCGCCTGCACTCGCTTGCCGTGAGCTGTTGCCGTCGAATACACGTACTGCGCAATGGGAGTGGAGCCGACAAACGAGATGGCTTTGACCGCAGGATTGGTCAGCAATTCATCGACCGCGACCGTGTCGCCCTGCAACACGTTGAACACGCCCGCCGGCAGACCTGCCTCGGCCCACAATTCCGCGAGCCACAACGCCGCCGACGGGTCCTTCTCACTCGGCTTGAGCACCACGGTGTTTCCCGCGGCGATGGCGATCGGGAAGAACCACATCGGGACCATGGCCGGGAAATTGAACGGGGAGATGATGCCGACCGGTCCGAGCGGCTGACGAAGCGAGGCGACATCGACCTTGGTCGAGGCGTTCTCGGTCATCCCGCCCTTGAGCAGATGGGCTATGCCACAAGCGAACTCGACCACTTCCTGGCCACGGCTGATCTCGCCGAGCGCATCACTGACCACCTTGCCGTGCTCGGCGGTGATGATCTCGGCCAGCTCGCCCTTGCGCGAGTTCAGCAGCTCACGGAAGGCGAAGAGCACCGACGTGCGCTTGGCCAGTGATGTGTCCCGCCAGTCCGGAAATGCCGCTCGCGCCGAATAGATCACCGCACGGGCGTCGGCGACATCCGCCAATGCCACGTTCCCGGTGACCTCACCGGTCGCGGGATTGGTGACCGGGGCAGTGCGGTCGGCCGCGCCGGCGAAGGCTTGGCCCCCACTCCAATGGCCGATGGTCGACGCGGTGGTGGCGGGTTTGTCGGCAACGGTCTGCGTCACGGGGGTCCTATCGTCAAAGGGACTTCTCTGGTTCCAGCATCCACGCTGACCAGCCCCTACGAGTCCGACAGTATGTATCTTTTAACTGCGATTGCCTTACACTATGTCAATGCAGCCAACCGTCGCGGACATCCTCGCACTCCCGGTGGTGCAAGCCGGGCAGCCCGAACTGATCTCCGACGGCTCCCTTGATGTGCCGGTCCGCTGGGTGCACGTCAGCGACCTCGCCGACCTGTCCGATCTGCTCGAGGGCGGCGAGCTGGTACTCACCACCGGCCGCGCGCTGACCGACACGCCTACGCGGGACACCTACCTGCACGGGCTG
The DNA here is from genome assembly GCF_023051145.1 of Williamsia sp. DF01-3. Taxonomy (NCBI): domain Bacteria; kingdom Bacillati; phylum Actinomycetota; class Actinomycetes; order Mycobacteriales; family Nocardiaceae; genus Williamsia; species Williamsia sp. DF01-3. The sequence goes on along the minus strand of NZ_JALKFS010000005.1, from coordinate 1,798,237 downwards.
GTTGCGGCGGGCGCCGTCGGACTGATCATCGAGCTGGGCGTCCACGTCGACGAGGTGCCGAGATCAGTCATCGAGGCGGGACATTCACTCGCCTTCCCTGTCATCGCCCTGCACCGGCAGATCCGGTTCGTGCAGCTCACCGAGCAGGTGCATCGCACCATCGTCGCCGATCAATACGGTGAACTGGAGTTCGCCCGCAGCGCTCACGAGACCTTCACCGATCTCAGCATGCGTCGTGCGACTGTCGACGAAATCGTTACGGCTGCGGCGCACATGCTCGGGTCACCAGTGGTGCTCGAAGATCTGAACCGGCAGGTTGTCGCCTTCTCCGGCACCGAGCCCGCAACACTGTTGGCCGACTGGGACCGTCGATCCCGCCTGACCCCTGAGGTCGGCGCCCAACGCGACGCCGACCCCGACGCTTGGCTGGCCCGGCCCGTGGGCGCGCATCCACAGACCTGGGGCCGGTTGATCGCGCCGCAGACGCACGACGCCGACAACCGGTCGGTTGTGATCGTCGAACGAGCCGCTCAGGCCATCGCCCTCAACCGGATGACCGAACAAGACCGCAGCTCGCTAGAACTTCGTGCGCAGGGCGGCCTGATAGACGACCTGCGGCACAACCGCATTCGCACCGAGGCAGAGGCAACGGCCAGGGCGTTCGCGCTGGGGCTTCGACGCGCCCCCGCGTACATCGCAATGACCATACGACTCCGTGATGCCGGTGGCGCCGATCAGGTGCTGGTGCAGCAACGCCGAGCCCGCATCCTCGACTCGGTCACGCATACGATCAAGATCGAACGGCACACCGCGCTCACCACGGCATCTGAGGGCGGGCGACGTATCGACGTGCTGCTGGCCCAGCGACACACCGCTTCAGCCGCCCAGGGTCTCGGAGAGTTGACCAACGTGTGCGTCGCGATCCGGCAGACCATCATGCGGGTCGAAGGCGTGACGAGATGCGCGATCGGAGTCGGCCCCGAGTCAACTCAGATCACCGATGCGTCACAGGGATTCGACGAATCCGGCCACGTTGCCGACGTTGCCCTCGCCCTCCCCGACGACCGCCCGTTCCATCGATCATCCGACACCCGCCTTCGTGGACTGGTCGCCTTGATCCGCGACGATCCGCGCGTGCAAGCTTTCGCTGAAACGGAATTGCGGGGACTGCTCGAACACCGCGCCAAACATGGTGACGAACTGTTCGCGCTACTGCGTCGCTACCTCGACCTCGGCGGCAACAAAGCCGAGCTCGCCAAATCGATGAGGCTTTCGCGGCCCACCCTCTATGCCCGCCTGGACACGCTGTCGCGACTACTCGGTGTCGACCTCAACGACGCCGAGTCGCGCACGTCGCTCCACGCAGCACTGATGATCATCGACCCATCGTGAGTGGCTCACCCGAGGAGATCCGGCAGTCCGTCGGACACTTTCATCGGGAACTCCGGCGCACGCTTCTCGAGAAATGAGTTCACGCCCTCGCGAACGTCGTCGGAGGTACCGCGAACAAAGATCGCCGTCGACTCGGCGCGATGAGCGACCTCTGGGCTGTCCGCACCTAGCATCGCCCACATCAACTGACGAGTCAGCGCCACCGAGACAGGAGCGGTACCCGTGACCAGATTTGTCGCGACCTCGATGGCCCGGTCCAAGACTTGATCCACTGGCACCACTTCACGGACCAGCCCGCGTTCCAGTGCCTCTGCGGCCGAGACCATCTTGCCGCCCATCGCCCACTCCAAAGCTGTTGAGATACCCACGATGCGGGGCAGGAACCAGTTCGAACAGGCTTCGGGCACCAAACCGCGACGGACGAACACAAAGCCGAATTTGGCTGTCTCCGAAGCGATTCGAATGTCCGCCGGCAAACTCATCGTCACTCCGACACCGGCCGCCGGGCCGTTGATGGCCGCGACCACAGGCTTGGTGGACCGATAGATACGCAAACTCACCCGTCCACCCTCATCCGGCGGGGCCTCGCCGGTACCCCCGTCATCGAGAACAAAGGTGTCACCACCGCCACCCAGGTCGGCGCCCGCACAGAACGCCCTCCCCCGCCCGGTGATCACCACTGCCCGAATCGAATCGTCGGCATCACATTGGTCGAACACGTCGATGATTTGACGATGCATCTCGCTGGTGAACGCGTTGAGCCGATCCGGGCGGTTCAGCCAGACGAGCGCGATCTCACCCCGGCGCTCCAGTTCGACAACGGGTTCCGACTTCGCCTCTGCCACCGCAGCTCCTCAGATTGCCTCAAGACACATCCAACTGCGAACAAGACAATCACCAGGCGGGGTGTGAGAGCGCACCGACCCGCCGATGGCAGTCAGTCGAGAACGGTCGCCAGGTCAGCGAGAGTCTCGGCTGCGGAGTACTTGGGCTCCCAGCCGAGTACGTCACGTGCCTTGGAGGTGTCCATCACCACCGACGTTTTCAAGATGTTCACCCACTCGGCGTCCGAGGGCTTCACCGGAAGGCGGTTGATCACCTCCGCGACCACATTGATAGACGACGACGGAACCTTGACCGGTTGGGCACCGAGGACCCTGCCGATGTCCGAGAGCGAGACGGTTCCCGAACCGGCGATGTTGTAGGCACCGGCAGGCGCATCGGTGGTCGCGCACAAGGCGATGGCCCGCGCGACGTCGTCGTGGTGGACCAGTTGCACGGGCACCCCGGTGTCCGGGAACGGCACCTTTGCAAAAGGGATCGAGCCGGCCACTTTACGTACGGGCTCGGGAATGTAGTTCCACGGCATCGCGTCTGCCAGGGCTGTCGCCTTCGGCCCGGCAACGATGCACGGGCGAAGCATGAAGAGCTCGATCGTCGAACCCTTGGTGATCTCCGCGATGACCTTCTCGACCTCAGCCTTCTGCTCGGAGTAGTAGTGCTCACTCGAGCCGCGCGTGGGTACGTCCTCGGTCAGCGGCACAGGGTTGTCGGAGTGATAGCCGTACGCCGCGACCGACGAGGTGTAGACGATCCGTTTGGGGCGCTCGGCCGCAATGGTCGCCTCGAACACGTTGCGGGTGCCGGCGAGGTTGATGCGCTGCCCTTCGCTGCGCGAACCCAGGACGAGGAACGCGAGGTGCACCACCACGTCGGCGTCACCGACCAGGGCGTCAACTGCGTCGCGGTCGAGGATGTCACCCTGGCGGTACTCGGTTTTGGTCCAGCCGTGCGATGACGGGTCGAACTCCCGCCGTGCCATCCCGAGGATCCGATCCACCCCCGGATCGGCCTCCAAGGCCGTAACTGCCGATATCCCGATTTCCCCTGTCGGCCCTGTGACCGCAACTGTGAGTCCCATGACCGGGGAGGTACCCCGGCGCCACCGGGAGTATGCGTATACACCCACGGAACGGGGCTCATTCCTGCAGTCGGGACACTTGCTGGGTCGCAACATCGCGGACAACGAGGGCAGTGCTGAACTCCGCCAGCGCCGCAGGGTCGCCGAGATCCGCCCCGGCCAGTTGTTCGATCCGGCGGACGCGCTGTTTCAGCGTGTTGGGGTGAACGTGCAGTTCGGTCGCAGCCAGTGTCCGATTCATCCTGCGTTGCAGCAACACTCGCAGGGTCGACATCAGCTCGGTGCCGTGGAGCTGGTCGTAGCGCACCAAGGCCCCGAGCGTGCGGTCGGCGAAAGCAAGTAGCTGGTCGGCGTCGTCCAGCTGCAGCAGCAGCCCGCTGATCCCCAGCGCGGGCAGCGTCACCACGCCGCCGGCGCGACCGGCATGCACCGCGATGTCCAACGCACCGCGGGCGGCGCGGTAGCCCTGCTGATGGGTCCGGTGCCCCGCGCCGGACACGGCTACCGTCGCCTCGGAGCCCCCCGCCACACGCGCCACCGCCCGGTGCACGGCCGCAGCCGACTCTGCGATCGAATCAGTCTGTCCAGCAGATTGATCCACACCTGTTCCGGCATCGGGCTCGGGTATCGGCCACAGCACCACGATCATTCCCCGATACATCGCCGCCAGCGGGCGCGGCTGGTTCGAGCGCGCCACATCGGCCACTGCGGTCAACGCTCGCCGGTAGACCCGCGTTCGCTGCGCATCGTCGTCCACGGCGATCGACGCGACGATTGCCACGTGTGTCCGGGTCAGATCATGGCCGAGTCTCGCGGCCCGGGCGGTGACCTGTGCCGGCACGCTCGCTCCTGCTGCCAGCACATCGGCGAGCAACTCGCCCCGCAGCCGGTGTTCCACCTCGATGCCGGTCTGGAACCGGAACATCTCGAGCGAGATGACCAGAGACGCGTGCTCGATCGCCCGCTCCCCCGTGGGGTCGAGCGGCCCCGGAGCGCCGGGAAACCAGATGCGGGCCACCACCTCACCTGCGAGCAGAACAGTCGATACCCAGCAGTGCCGCCCAGCCGCATCGCCAGTAGGGACCTGTATCGGTTTCGCTGACTGGGCGTCATCAACCGGAGTCGCGGCGCGGCTGTGCGCGTCCGGGAGACCAGAGACTTCGCCGGCGGTCGCCAGGACGTTGCCCTGCGCGTCTTCCACCAGCACGGGCCTGGCGATCAGACCCGTGAGAACCTGTGCAACACCGTCGATTCCACCAGAGCGCAGCGTCACCGCGAACAACTGCTCGTGAATCTGCTCCGAGCGGGTGAGCAGGTCGCGTTGTGCGCGCAGCGATTCGTTGAGGTTGCGCAGTTCGTCCAGTCGCCGGGCCGACGTCACGGCGATGGCCGCGTGGTTGGCGAGCAGCCCGAGTCGCTCCACTTCCGCAGTGGTGAACGTATGAATGGGTTGGTAGTAACCGTTGAGTGTCCCGATCACTTCGTCCTGAGCGATCAGAGGTACCGCGACTATCGCCCGGTAGCCCTGTTCGCGCGCCGGCCACCCCCAGGGAGTGAAGCCGGGCTCGGCCGTGATGTCACGGATGTGCACGGGCTCTCCGGTGTGAAAAGCCCGCGCCGACGGAGATGTGCTGTCGAGACCGATGGGATGGTCGGCATTGACCCGGTTGACGTATTCCTCGGACAGCCCCGACCACCCCGTGATCACCAGTTCGGTCGCGGCATCGTTGGGAGTGAGCACGCCGCAGAAGTCGAAGCCCAAGAGCGCCCGGGCGGTCGAGGCGACCAAACCCAGTACTTCTCGTAGGTCAGCGGCCGATGTGGCCGCCGAACTCAGTTCCCGCAGTCCGCGCAGCCACATCACCAACTCGGTGGACGGTTTGCCGGGTGCGGTGGTCACCACCCCAGATTGCCACCACCTGCAGTGTCCCGAGTGGACATACATCGATTGAAATGGTGTCCACCGCGACATTGATCCAGATCACACTGCACGGACAGACTCAGATCAGTTCACCGACGAACCCGCCACCAGTGGCAACTACCCGGTGACCGGACGATCAGTCGAGACAAAGGATCAGGCATGACGCAGACAGCCCCCACCTCACCCGCCGGCGCAGCCCCCACCGAGGCAGCGACACGCGAGATCATCAACCCGGCCACCGGCCAGGTGATCGAGATCCTGCCCGAGCAGGGTGCCGCGGAGGTCGACGCCGCCGTTCGCTCTGCACTGAAGGCGTTCGAGTCCGGACCGTGGGCCACGATGGTGCGCAGTGAACGCGCCCGGCTACTGCTGCGTTGCGCCGACGCGATCGAGGCAGCCTCCGAGAACCTCTTTCGGCTCGAGACGGTGAACAACGGTCGCCCGGTCACCGAGACCCGCGCCCAGCTGTCGCGGGTGCCGGAGTGGTTTCGTTACAACGCGGGCTTGCTCAGCGCGCAACGCAATGCAGTCTTGCCCAGCGACGGACCCTATCTGACCTACCAGGAGCGAACCCCGCTCGGTGTGTGCGGCATCATCACCCCGTTCAACCATCCGATGCTGATCCTGGCGCGCAGCCTGTCCGCAGCACTGGCCAACGGCAACACGGTGGTGGTCAAGCCATCTGAGCTCACACCATTGACGACGTTGGCCCTGGTCCGGATCCTCGCCGATGCCGGCGTACCGGACGGGGTGGTCACCGTGGTCACCGGCGGCCGCGAAGCGGGCATCCGGCTCACCAACCATCCCGACGTCGCCAAGATCACCCTCACCGGAGGCACCGAGGCCGGCCGAGCGGCCGCAATGGCAACCGCCTCCCGATTCGCCCGCGTAACAGCAGAATTGGGCGGCAAGACCCCTGTGTTGGTGTTCGACGACGTCGACCCGGTGGTCGCGGCCGAAGGCGCGGCCTTCTCCGCATTCGTCGCTGCCGGGCAATCCTGTGTCGCAGGGTCACGCTTCCTCGTCCAGCGCGGGATCTATGACGACTTCGTCGCCGCGTTGAGCGCTCGTGCAACCGCCATCCGCATCGGCGACCCCACCGACCCGGCCACCCAGATGGGCCCACTCATCAGCGAGATGCAACGCGGCAAGGTCACCGCACTGCTCGCCACCGGAATCGAAGAGGGCGCCCGCGTGGCGGCCGGCGGATCAGTCCCCGACCTCACCGCCGACCTTCAGCACGGCTACTTCCTGCAGCCCACCGTCCTGGCCGACGCCACGATGGAGATGACTGTGGCACAACAAGAGATCTTCGGACCCGTCGCCGTGGTGGTCCCCTTCGATGACGAAGCCGAAGCAATCTCGATGGCCAACAACAACCGTTACGGCCTCGGCGCAGGCGTCTGGACCCGAGACATCGCTCGTGGACACCGGGTGGCAAGCCGCATCGTCGCCGGAATGGTGTGGGTGAACGACCACCACCGGCTCGAACCGTCGCTCCCCTGGGGCGGCGTGAAGGAATCGGGCACCGGCAAGGACGCTGGCACCGAATCGTTTGACGACTTCTCTTGGATCAAAACGGTTGTCGTGCGCACCGCCGACGACCACGTCGACTGGTACGGCGACACCGAGCAACAGCGCCTCAACTAGTCGAACGGCCGGCCCGGGACTCAGCGATTTGTCTCGGTGCCAACACTTCTCCTGTTGCACGTGGGTGCTGCAGCGCTGAACGCTGCCCACCCGAACCCGAAAGGAGCGTCGATGATGACGCCACACACCACCCCCGACCCGGTCCGACCGAGCTGGCGCACCGAGATCAGCCGAATGCAATGGCTGGTCCTTGTCGGAACCACACTCGGATGGGGACTCGACGGCTTCGCCGGCAGTCTCTACGTCCTCGTCTTGGGCCCCGCGATGCGGGAACTGCTCCCGCACAGCGACATCGCCGCCGACTCGAGTGCCATCGGCTTCTACGGCGGTCTGACCGTTGCGCTGTTCCTGGTCGGATGGGCACTCGGCGCCATCCTCTTCGGCATACTCGCCGACTATTTCGGCCGCACCCGGGTACTTTCGCTGGGCATCCTCACCTATGCGGTGTTCACCGCCGCGGCCGCCTTCGCCGACACCTGGTGGCAACTGGGCATCCTGCGATTCATCGCGGGCCTCGGCTCCGGTGTCGAGGCACCGGTGGGCGCCGCTCTCATCGCCGAAACCTGGCGCAACCGACACCGGGCTCGCGCCGGCGGCGTGATGATGTCCGGGTACGCCGGTGGCTTCTTCATCGCATCCGCGGTCTACGCGCTCTGGGGCAGCCTGGGTTGGCGATTCATGATGGGACTGGCCGTCATTCCCGCACTACTGGTCTGGTTCATCCGCCGCTACGTTCCCGAACCCCCCGAGATCGAAGCCGGCATCCAGGCACGCAAAGAGCGGAAAGCGCGCGGGCAGGCCACCCACGAAGACAGCTTCGTGCTCCGCAGACTGTTCGCACCTCCGCTCCTCAAACCCACCCTGGTCTGCACCGCGCTGGCCACCGGATCGCTGATCGCCTTCTGGAGTGTGTCCACCTGGTACCCGCAGATCATCCGGAACATGACCGAGGACAGCTCACTCCCCGATTCTCTGGCTGACCACCGTGTCGCCGTCGCCTCGATGCTCTTCAACGCCGGCGGCATCATCGGGTACGCATCCTGGGGCTTTCTCGCCGATGCACTGGGCCGCCGCAAGACATTTGCGTTGAGCTTCATCGTCTCGGCTGCAGCCATCGCCTACGTGTTCCCCTTCGGCCACTCATACACCGAATACGTTGTCGCCATGCCCATCCTGGGCTTCGGGTTGTTCGGCGCCCTGTCCGGAACATTCATCTACGGTCCCGAACTGTTCCCACCCACCGTTCGCGCCACCGCCCTGGCGCTGAGCAACAGCGTCGGCCGGATAATCACGGCGTCGGGACCCCTCATCGCAGGAGTCATCGCCACTTCCTGGTTCAGCGGCAACCTCGGCCTGGCAACCGCGACGATCGCCGCCGTCGGGCTCATCGCGGCCATCGGCTTGCTCTTCGCTCCGGAAACCCGCGGCAAGGCGATGCCCACCGATACCTCGGCCACCACTGAACCTCCCCACACCGATCCACCCCGGCCGGCCCTGACCCGAGAGGACAGCCACTCATGAGTAGTTACCGCAACGCCACCGCAATCGTCATCGGAGGATCCATCGGTGGCCTCACCACCGCCCTGCTCCTGCGCGACCTCGGATTCACCGTCGACGTCTACGAGCGCACCGCATCCGCCCTCGACGGACGGGGCAGTGGAATCGTCTTGCAACCCGACACCATGCGCTGGTTCACCGAACGGAGCGATCAGCAACCCACCGCATTGAGCACCTCCACGTCCAAGGTCCAGTATCTCGGCGATGGCAACGACGTGGTCTACAGCGAAGACCGAACATGGACCTACACATCGTGGGGGACGTTCTACCGGGCATTGCTCGCCGACTTCGGCACCGACCACTACCACCTCGGCGAGTTGGCCTGTGGCTTCGACCAATCCGACAACAGTGTCACAGTTCGGTTCGTCAGTGGACGGGTCGGAACGGCTGATCTGGTGGTCTTCGCCGACGGCATCACCTCGTTGGCCCGCGAACGCTTCGATCCCGAGTCCTCGCTGCACTATTCGGGCTACGTCGGCTGGCGGGGCACCGTTCTGCTGGCGTCGCTGTCCGGACCCACTCAAGACCTGATGCACGACGCGATCAGCTACTGCGTGATCCCCAATTCACACATCACCCTCTACCCGATACCCGGTGAGGAGGGCGTCGAGCGACAGCACCGGTTGATGAACTACGTCTGGTACCGCAACGTCGCACCTGGACCCGAACTGAGCGAAATGCTGGTCGACAAGCGCGGTTTCAGCGGATCGGTGTCCATCCATCCGGGCCAGGTCCAAGACCGTTACGTCGACGAGATGCGCGATACCGCCGCCCGAATGTTGGCACCGGCCGCGGCCGAGGTGGTCACCTCCACCGAACAGCCGTACCTGCAGGTGGTGTCGGACGCCCGCTCGTCACGGATGGCGCAGGGCCGCGTGGCCCTGGTCGGCGACGCCGCATGCAGCGCCCGGCCGCACGCCGCGGCCGGCACGGCCAAAGCTGCTGCCGACGCCTGGGCACTGGCCGCTGCACTCGAGTCGGCCGACGGCGACATCGCCACGGCACTGCGCAAGTGGGAACCCGGTCAACTCGAGCTCAGTGAGTCACTGCTGCGGCGGGTCATCGACATGGGTGAGCGCTCCCAATTCCTCAACAGCTGGGTTCCCGGCGACCCCGACCTCCGGTTCGGCCTCTACGGCCCAGGCCGGTAACGCAGACAACCACCCGTCACCATCTTCGAAAGAGCAAACACCATGACCGAGAACAGCTTTCTGAACGACCTGCCGCTGGCCGGCGACCTCGTGGCCACAGACTTCCAGGGCTGGCCCGAATGGCTCAAGACCGAGTTCGCCGAGAACGCCCACGACGGCAACGTGGGCTCACGGCTTCTCAGCGAGAACGACCGCGTGCGGGTCTGGGAGATCCGACTCGCGCCGGGCGAACGCTGGCACGCGCACCGGCACGTACTCGATTACTTCTGGACGGCCATCAATGCCGGCCGAAGCCGTCAGCACACCCACGACGGTACGGTGCGCGAGGTCTCGTACTCCGCAGGCGAAACCCGGCACTTCCACTTCGCCGAGGGCGAGTTCCTGCTCCACGACATCGAGAACATCGGCGACACCGACCTGGTCTTCTCCACAGTCGAACACCTCGACAGTGCAAACGAGCCGTTGCCTCTGACTGCCGCTGACGGAAACATCTGAAGACATGATCACCGAACCCATCGCCTCCGGCGTGATCGACGTCCACGCCCATTGGCTACCTCGCGAACTGTTCGGGCTGCCGCCGGGCTCCCCGTTCGGAGCGATGCACGACCGCGAGGGACAGCTGTATCTGGGCGACACCCCCTATCGATCGACGCCTCGGCCATGAGCGATGTTCCAGCCATCCTGGGCGACATGGCGCGCAACAACATCGGGGTGCGGGTGCTGTCCGCACCTCCGTTCGCCTTCCCGATGCAGGCAGCCGATTCCGAGACCTACGTGGACAACTTCAACAATGCACTGGCCGACGTGGTCGCCGCATCCGATGGAGCACTGGTCGGCCTGGGCATGGTGCCGATCGGAGATCCCGACGCCGCCATCGCACAGATGAAGAAGCTGGCTTCGGTCCCCGGCATCGCCGGGGTCGCCATTCCACCGCTGCTGGGACACGACTCCCTGGACCGGGGCCCGCTGCGCCACGTCCTGGCCACCGCAGCGCAACTGCAACTCTCGGTACTCGTGCATCCGATGCAACTGCCCCGACCCGAGTGGTCGGACCACTACCTGGCCAATCTCATCGGCAACCCTGTCGAGACCGCGACGGCAGTGGCTTCCCTCATCCTCGGAGGCGTCAAGGATGAATTACCCGATCTGCGAATCTGTTTCGTGCACGGTGGTGGTTGCTCGGCAGATCTACTCGGCCGGTGGACGCACGGTTGGCGAAGCCGACCCGATGTCCGCCGGTGTTCGTCGCGTTCGCCCACCGAGGCATTCTCGGAACTGTACTTCGACACCGTCACCCATGATGCCGGTGCACTCCGCCTGCTGATGAAACACGCTGCCGACGACCACATCGTCTGCGGCAGTGACTATCCCTTCGACATGGCAGAGTCCGACCCCGTCGGATTCGCCGCCGCGCACGGACCCGGGTCGGCGTCGCTGACCTCGGCCGCGCGGGCATTCCTCGGCTTGTAGAAAGGGCACATTCGTGAGCCACCTCTTCGAACCCCTGACGCTGCGAGACGTCACCTTCGCCCATCGGGCGTGGATGTCGCCGATGATGCAGTTCGCGGCCGTCCCCGACGGGCCCGACACAGGCAGTATCACCGACTGGCATCTGCAGCACCTGGGCTCCCGGGCGGCGGCGGCGCGGCATTGGTGATGTCTGAAGCCACCGCCATCGCTCCCGACGGCCGTAGCAGCGACTACGACCTCGGGTTGTGGAACAACCGGCAACGGGACGCGTTCCGCCGCCTCACCGGTTTCCTCGCGGCGCAGGGCGCCGTGCCCGGCATCCAACTGGTGCACGCCGGCCGCAAAGGGTCCACCGGAAGGCCGTGGCCCGATCAGGATCGCGTCGAAAATCATTGGCCCACAGTAGGTGCGAGCAATGTTCCCTTCGGTCGGCTACCTGCGGCCCGTGAGCTGGGAGTGGAGGAGATCAGCGGAATCGTCGACGACTTCGCTTCGGCGGCACGCCGGGCGGCTGATGCGGGATTCCGTGTGCTCGAGCTACACGGTGCCCACGGATATCTGATCCATCAATTCCTGTCGCCGCACTCGAACACCCGTTCCGACCACTACGGGGGCTCATTCCACAACCGCATTCGTTTCGCACTCGAGGTGGTGACCGCCGTCCGCGCGCAGTGGCCGGCCGAGTTCCCCTTGTTCTTCCGCGTATCGGCCACCGATTGGCTCGCGGGCGACACCACCGACCACCGCGAGGGATGGACGGCCGACGAAACGGTCAAGCTGGCCATCGAGCTCAAGGAGCTGGGCGTCGACCTGTTCGATGTGTCGACAGGCGGAACCGTGCCCGACGCCCCCATCCCGGTGTCACCGGGTTATCAGGTGCCGTTCGCCGCCCGAGTCCGGAGCGAAGCCGACCTCGCCACAGCGGCAGTCGGAATGATCACCCGAGCTGAACAAGCCGAAGCGATCATCGCCGATGGGCAGGCGGATGCGGTGTTCCTGGCCAGAGAACTGCTGCGCAACCCTTCGTGGTTCAGGCAGGCCGCAGACCAGCTCGGGGCGACACTGGCCCACCCACCGCAGTACGCGAGGGCGTTCCGACGCTGATCAGCTGCCGAGCACCGCTTCCAACTTCTCGCCCATCTTGTCGGCGAACGCGTGCGTGGCCTTCATCGGACGCAGCATCACCGTGAACTCGTCTATCTCGCGGTCGGGGTTCTCGTGGATGAAGTCGCACCCGTGGACGTCGAGGCCGTCGACCTTCGCCTTGAACACCAGGCCGGTGTAGCCATCAAGCGGTGAGTCCAGCTCACGGATGTATTCGAAGTCCTCGAACGTCTCGAACGCGGTGCGCAAGATGGCGGCCACCGTCTCGCGCCCTTCGTAGGGATGAAACGCCACCGGACTGTGAAAGGTGACCGATTCGGACAGCAGTGACTCGATGTCGTCGATGTTCTTCGCCTCGACTGCAGCACGGAATGCGTGCACAGGGAACCTCCTCGTCGTCGCCGTGCAACCACGCTAACGGCAGGTGCTGCCAGACGGGCAGGATTCGGCAAACAGGACCGCGTTCACACGACAAGCGCTACGCAGCGATCACAACAGCAACTTCTTCTGCACCTTGCCCATCGCATTGCGTGGCAGCGACTCGAGCACCCGAATCTCTCTGGGTCGCTTGTGGTTCGACAGCTCTGTCGCAACCAGGTCGATGAGGTCTTGCTCCACGATGCCCTCACCCACCACGCAGGCGACGATCCGCTGACCGAGGTCATCGTCCGGAACGCCGATCACCGCGGCCTCACGCACGCTCGGATGCCCCAGCAACACGGTCTCGATCTCACCTGCCCCGACGCGGTAGCCGCCGGTTTTGATCAGATCTGTGGATGACCGACCAACGATTCGGTGCATGCCGTCCGCATCGATCACCGCGACGTCGCCGGTGGCAAACCACCCGTCTTCCAACCACGAGTCTGCGGTGGCGTCGGGCCGGTTGAGGTATCCGGCCGCCACCATCGGCCCGCGAAGCTGAAGCGCGCCAATGCTTTCCCCATCGTGCTGGACGTCTGCTCCGTCGTCGTCGCGCAGGCGCGTCTCGACGCCGGCCACCGGGGTACCCACCCAGCCGGGTCGCCGCTCGCCGTCGGCACGAGTGCTCACGGTGATCAGTGTTTCGGTCATGCCATACCGTTCGACGATCTCGTGGCCGGTGAGGTCTTTGATGGTGGTGAACACCGGGACCGGAAGCGGGGCACTCCCGGACACCAGGAGCCGGGCCGTTGCGAGCGCTCGCGCCGAGACCTCGTCCGCGGCGATCCGAGCCCACACCGTGGGGACCCCGAAATACATCGATCCGTGTGCCGCCGCGTAGGCCTCGGGGGTCGGCTTCACGGTGTGCACCAGCGAACCGCCGACGCGGAGCGGGCCAAGAACACCCAGTACCAGACCGTGCACGTGAAACAGCGGAAGACCATGGACAAGAACATCATCCGCAGTCCAGGCCCAGGCATCGATGAGGGCGTCGAGCCCAGCCGCTATCGCACGGCGGGTCACCGGCACACCTTTGGGCAAGCCTGTTGTTCCCGATGTGTAGATGATCAGGGCCGTGGAGTCCGGGTGCGGCTCCGGATGGCTGTGCCACGACCGCGCGTACATCCGAACCGGAACCACCGGCAGACCCGGTTCAGCGGGCGCGGCCCCCAGCCACGCCTGCGCACCGGAGTCGGCGAGGATGTGCTCACGCTCGGCCGTGCCTGAGTCGGGCGGCACCGGCACCACAGCAACACCCGCGATGAGGGCGCCAACGATGGCGACCACCGTCTGGGCGGTGGGTTCGGCGAGTACCGCGACGCGCCGGGCACCGCGGATACGTTCGGCGACCGACGTCGCGGCACCGACGAGGTCGCTGCGGGACAACACCACATCCCCTACGGTCACCACCGCAGGTTTGTCGGCGCCGTTGGCGAGAGCAGACTGATTCAGCGTCGGGAAGAGAACCACGGGTTTCACCTTGTCACATCGGTGTGCGGCCCCAGTGGTCAGCCGCCGCCCAGCATCGACTCCGGACGGAACAACTCGGGCACCGAACCGGCCGTCACCGACTGCGCCAGGGTCTCACCCAACACCGGCGCGTGTTTGAAGAGATTGTGACCGGCCAGGACAAAGATGTGATCGGCCTGCCAGATGGCAACGCCGTCATCACCCCAGGGCAAGGTGGTGATCCAGCAACTGATGGGCTGCAACGGCTTCGGGTCAAGGCCCGGGAGCGCCCTCGCCACATAGACCGCGGCGCGGTCGATGAGCTCTGCCAAGGCATCCGGATCAGCCACGCCACCGGGCCCACTCGTTTCCACCTCACGCGCAATGCCCAGTCCGAACGCCGACCGATCAGGGTGCGCCGCCGCGTAGATACCGGCCTCCTCGAACACACCACTGCCATCTTGCAGATTCGGCAGGGCCGCAAGGGTGTCGTCACGCACCCGGAACGACGCCCGGGCATGCGCCTTCACCGTCACCGGCAGCGAGAGTCCGATACCGGCTGCCAACTGGACGGTGCCGCGGCCGGCGCACACCACCACGTCACTGTGGACACTCGCGTTCGAGCCGGCGCGTACTTCGACCCCGGCTTCACCCAGCGGACGCACCGCCAGAACGTGGTCTGTGACAACGGGTGTGGCCAAGCTGTTCGCCAGTGCACCGATGGCGGCCTGGGTGCGGATCGCACCCGCACGTTCGTCGAACACGGCGGGGCCGTCATACGGCGCGAGAATGGGCATCAGCGAACGCAATTCGTCTCCGGACAGATGCCGTACCGGGATGCCCGGACGCGACCGCAGCGTGTCGACCCGGCCGGCTGCGACCTCTCCGAGTGCGATCGACCCGTCTGCCGAGATGAGCTCGGTGCCGAGATCAGCGGACCAGCGGTCCCAGAGCGTCCGCGCCTCGACCGCGAGATCCACCATGCGTGGATCGTCATGCGCGTGCCGGAAAAGTCGTGATGCGCCCACCGATTGGCCGCCACCCGGCGGGCCGCTGTCGTACACGGTGACGGACAGACCGCTGCGCTGGAGTGCGTACGCTGTGGACAGGCCCACAATGCCCGCTCCGATGACAGCTACGTCTGAGGTCGGTTGCACCTCGTCCACGATAGTGCCGAAGGTTCGGAGGAGTCAGCGTGCGGGCGACGCCGCCGCGAGTTCGACCAGGAAGTCGATACCCGCCAGATCGGTTCCACCGCCTCGCTCCGATGCCGTACCCAGCAGCGCCTGCAATCTGGTGTTCAGGGGAGCGTCCACGCCGTGCAATCGGGCGAGCAGTGCAATCTCGCCGTTGAGGTGGTCCACCTCGTGCGAGCCCGCACCGCGCGCGAAACTCTGCCAGGTGGACTGCTGCCCCGCGACCACGTCGATGTCGGGATCGAAGCTGGTCTGTTCGGCGTTGATGACCAGGTCGCGGGTGGCTCCGTACTGGATTCCCGCTGCGGTGAGCACCCTGCGCGCCTCTGCCTCGAGTGCTGCCCCGATCCGGACCCGATCGGACTCGTCACCCGCCAGCACCTCGAGGCCGTTCTTCACACTGTGGAGAATCTTGGTTGCCTTGATCTTGGTGATGTCGGCGGTCTCCGAGACGTCGATGTTCACCGCCCGCAGATCTGCGGCGAACCCCCGAGCGGCGTCGGCACCGATGTCGGTGGAGCGATAGGGCTCCCCCAGGTGAACGCCGCCCAGGCTGGGCCTGCCCCCGACCCTCACTTCGCCGACCTCGGTGTAGCGCGCCGCGATCAGGACCGTGGCACCGATGATGTGCGCGAACCATCGCGCCACGGCTCGCTCGGCGTCGAGACCGTTCTGCAAGGTCACCACCGGCAGCGTCTCCGCGGCCGATCCGACCACCTCACCGGCCGGTGAGTGAACGGGCTTCCACGCCAGAGTTTCCGCGACGTCGCCCACGTGCTGGGTCTTGACGGCCAGCAGCAGCACATCACCGCTGCGCAACTGCAGTTCGTCGATCGCGACGGTGTCGAGTCGAACACTTCGGGTGCCCGCAGAGGTGCGGAAGGTCAGCGGGTTGTCGCGCAGATGGTCGAGGTTCGTGCCTCGGGCCACCACCACGACATCGGCGCGGTCACTCAAGGCGGCAGCGAAGCTGGCTCCGACTGCCCCGGCTCCGACGATCACGTATCTCGACATGAGCTGAAGCTACCGCCGGCCCCGCAGAATCGACAGGTGACAAGCGCTTTCGGATCAATCCGGTTCCATATGGCCGACCGATCAGACATTGCGATCATCCGGAATTGGTGATCACACCACTGGGGTGGACATGATGAAGCGTGACCTCCTTTGCCCTGTGGGAACAATCGCTGACCGGTACCGTCCGCACTGGCGCGCAGATCCCTGACGAGTACCGCATCGACCGTTCGGGATTCAACCCGGTCGGAGCACCAGAAGTACTGGTGCAGGCGAAGACCGTCGACGATGTCCAGAACGCGGTGATCTACGCGGCGGACACCGACTTGTCGGTGGTGATCCGGGGCGCCGGAACAGGTTTGGCCGGGGGCGTCAGTGCCGGATCGGGCTCACTTGTCCTCGACGTCAGCGGCCTGAACCGCATCACCGATATCTCGCCCGCCGACGAACTCGCAGTGGTGGAACCGGGTGTCATCACGGCCGCATTGGACGCCGAAGCGGGTCGATACGGATTGCGTTACGCCCCCGACCCGGCCAGCGCCTCGATCTCCACCATCGGCGGCAACATCGCCACCAACGCAGGCGGTCTCCGATGCGTCAAATACGGCGTGACCGGTGATTCGGTCTTGGGTCTGAGCGTTGTGCTGGCCGATGGCCGGTTGATCCACACCGGCCGTCGCACTGCCAAAGGTGTTGCAGGCCTCGACCTCACCAGTCTGTTCACTGGTTCGGAAGGAACGCTCGGGGTGATCGTCTCGGCGACGGTCCGCCTGCAGCCGACCCCCATCGACACGGTCACCATCGCTGCATACTTCGACGATGTCGAGCAGGCAGCGGCGGCCACCACTGCAGTCCTGGCCGCGCGTGTTCGTCCCTCGATCATGGAGCTGCTCGACGAGGCGTCGCTGCGGCAGAGCCGCGACTTCCTCGGTCTTCCCTCGGATGCCGCGGGCCCTTTTGTGGTCGCGCAGACCGACGGGTTCGGAGCTCACACCGAGGCGCGCATCGTGCAAGAAGTGTTCGGGCAGTTCAGCTCTCGAGTCAGCGTAGGCGACGACCCGCAGGTCTCCGACGAGCTGCTGGCGATTCGCCGGGCGGCGTTACCTGCGCTGGAACGCCACGGCCGAGCGCTCATCGAAGACATTGCGGTACCTCGTACCCGCATTGCCGACGCGATTCGGGCGGTCGCCGAGATCGCCACGCGCCACCGCACCGCCATTTACACGTTCGGCCACGCCGGCGACGGTAACCTGCACCCCATCATCGTCGTGGACCGCGATGACCCGGATGCGTATGACCGTGCCGTCGCCGCTGCCGACGAGATCTTTGGTACCGCACTGGCTTTGGGCGGAACCATCACCGGCGAACACGGCGTCGGTGTACTCAAGCGGCGATGGCTCGAACGGGAGCTGGGGCCCGACGGTGTCGAACTACAACGGACCATCCGTCGGGCACTCGACCCGACGGGGCTGTTCAACCCCGGCAAAACGGTCTGATCGCCCGGCGGGCAGCCCAGGTCGGGCGCTCAGGCAGGCCCGGTGGCGACCGGGTTGGCGGGGTCAGCACTCCACTGCGACCACGAACCCGGGAACAGCGCCGCGTCCACGCCTGCGACCTTCAGCGCGACCAGGTCGACGGCCGCTGTGACTCCCGAGCCGCAGTAGACACCAACCGGCGCGGAACCATCAGCACCGGCGGAGGCGAACAGCTCACGCAATTCATCTGCGTCACGGAAGGTTCCGTCGTCACCCAGGGTCGCGGTGCTCGGCGCGTTCCCGGCGCCGGGGATGTGACCGGCGACCGGATCGACGGGTTCGACCTCTCCGCGGAACCGTTCGGGTGCGCGGGCGTCCACCAGAACACCCGAATCGGTGAACGTGGCGACTTCATCGGCGGTCAGGGTGGCCAGGGCCCCGCTGTGGAGATCGGTATGGGCCAGCGTGACGTCGCCGGCGGCCGGTGACTCAGCACCCTTCGACAGCTCCTCACCGGCGGCCACCCACGCACTCAATCCGCCGTCGAGGATGCGTACGCCTGTGATGCCGGCAGCTCTCAGTACCCACCACGCCCGGGCCGACCCGGCACGATTCCAGTCGTCGTAGACCACCACAGGAACGTCGTCACGCAATCCCCACCGGCGAGCGGCCGTCTGCAAGACGTCACCGCTGGGCAAGGGGTGGCGGCCGCGGCCGGTCACCGAATGATCGGACAGCTCCGTCTCGAGGTCGACGTACACCGCGCCGGGGATGTGCCCCGTCTCGTAGTCGTCGCGGCCGTCCGGACGGTCGAGTCGCCAACGGACGTCGAGCACTGTCACCGGGGCGTCGCCGGCAATCAGCGACGCCAATTCGGTTGTGGTGATCAGGATTTCGTCGCGCGAGGTCATCAGGCAACTCCTTGTAGGTGTGTTCCGGCGTCGCCGGCCTTGTCGGCAATCGTCCGGTAGTGCGCGGTGACCGCTTCGACGGCAGCCTGCTCCACATCGGTGTCGATGCCACGCCGGGCGACGAGCCGGACGTCGATGTCGCCCATGTCCGGCAACGCTTCAACCTCCACGAGGCCTTCGGGAACCGGGCCCGAAAACGGTAACAGGGCGATTCCGAGACCGGCACGCGCGGCGGCGAGAACCCCGTCGAGATTCCCGGACTCGGCACTGACCGTCACCGCGTAGCCGAGGTTGTCGAGCTGGGCGAGCGCGCGGCGCCGCAGTCCACATGGTTCTTCGAAGGCCACCAACGGGATCGAGCCGTCGACCTCAGTGATGTCCCAACCCGTCGCCGCCACCCACCGGAGCGCGAGCGCTCCGACTTCGGTGCCGATCGGCTCGGCGTTGCCGCCCAGCACCACGGCGAGATCGATCGCGCCCTTGCCGACCGAGTCGGCCAGCGAGGTGGACCGCTCGATGCGGAACTGCAACCAGACATCCGGGTATGCGCCACGTAGCGCTGTCAGCAGTTCAGGCAGCAGACCATCCGCGGCGTGTTCGGTGGAACCGATGGTGAGCTTGTCCGGTACAGCCATCGAGAACCGTTGCAGCACCTCGTCTTGCGCCGCAAGCAACTTCCGGGCCTCCAGGACCAGGCGCTCCCCCGGCTGCGGTGAACCGGGACCCGCGGCCGTCCTTGACCACCAGGGACTGCTTCAGTCGCTTCTCGAGCAGTCGGACGTGCTGGCTCACCGTCGGCTGACTCAGATGGAGAGAATCTGCCGCGCGTCGAAAGCCCCCTGTTTCGGCTATCGCGACAAGGGTGCGCAAATGCACCAAGTCCAACGGATCCGCCATCACACACTCACCTGTTCCCGCAAAGTCCTGGCCTGAGATATCTGGGTATGGACTACAGAATCCCCTATCGGCGACGACGATGCGCAGTTTGATTCGCAGCGCGTAAAACCCTGGCGCATCGGCCCGATGTAGGGCTATCTGATGGCATCGGCGAATGCTCTGACCTGCACAGATGAGATCAGTACAACCAATTGATTCCGATCGGCAATACGAATCGGAATCGGTGATCTCAACCCTGGTCCAGGGGTCCGAACGCCCCTAGCATCCATTTCCGAACCAGGCCCGGTCTTTCGGTCCTGCTCGCCACAGACACGTCAGGAAGGACCCCCCCACATGACCGCCGATCCGTCCCAGGAGTCGTTGCCGGTGCCGGCCAGTGCCGCATCGAAGGTCGAGTTCATCAGCCTCACGCACCTGAACCCGTCCACCGAGCTCAACCCGATCCCGTCTCGTGGCATCGACCTTCCGTTCTTCCGTCGCTACGTCCGGTCCCTCGAGGACGGTGGCTTCGACATGACGCTGCTGCCGTACGGGTCCAACACCGCCGACTCGTTCGTGATGGCGTCGGCCGTAGGCCAGCTCAGCGACACGATCAAACCGATCGTCGCCCTGCGCCCCAACACCGTGTTCCCGACGGTGGCTGCGCAGCAGCTGGCTACCCTCGACCAGCTGACCGAAGGTCGCGCGCTGGTCCACCTGATCTCCGGTGGCAACGACACCGAGCAGGCCCGCCAGGGTGACTACCTCACCAAGGAGCAGCGCTACACCCGCACCGACGAGTTCGTCGACATCCTGCGCGACTCGTGGACCAAGACAGAACCGTTCTCCCACAGTGGAACCCACTACAAGTTCGACAACTTCGGTCCCGGCTTCGCCCCCTACGGCGCCCAGATCCCGATCTCGATCGGCGGACAGTCCGACGCCGCTTTCGAGATCGGCGGACGCAAGGCCGACATCTTCAGCTTCTGGGGAGAACCGCTGGCGGACATCAAGAGTCAGATCGAGCGGGTGCACCGCATCGCCGCCGAGTCCGGCCGCACAGACCGGCCGCGCATCTGGGTCACGTTCCGTCCCATCATCGACCGCACCGACGATCTCGCCTGGGCCAAGGCCCACGACTACGTCGACCGCATCGAGGCCAACTTCTCGAAGAACCCTGTGTACAAGACCATCGCCGGCAACACCCCGCAGAACGTCGGATCGCAGCGCGCACTGGACTTCGCGAACCGTAAAGACATCTACGACCGAGCGCTGTGGACCCGGACCGCAGCCGCCGTCAACGGCGCGGGCGCGTCCACGGCTCTGGTCGGCAGCGCCGAGACGGTGGCGGCCGCCATCCTCGACTACATCGACCTGGGCGCCGATCTGGTCTCCATCCGTGGATACGACACCCTCAATGACGCGATCGACTACGGCCGTTATGTGGTGCCGCTGGTCCGTCAGGAACTCGCCCACCGCGAGGCGACCGGCAAGCGCGGCACCCTGCAGTCCGATCACCTCGGCGCCTTCGCGACGGCCGGACAGGCATGACCGTCACCTCGGTGCGGGGCGTGACGCTCCCAACACCCGACCTCTCACCGTCGGGCCTCAAGGCGCTGACCGCCGAAGTCGCCTCCACCGCTGAGCAATACGACCGAAGTGGAGATATCCCGGTGGCCGGCCTGGCTGCTGCCCATCGGGGCGGGTACCTCACGGCCACCGTGGCGGCACGATTCGGCGGTCCCGAGGCCGGACCGTTCGAGGTTGTGCAGATCCTCTCCGCGCTCGGTGAAGGCGACCCGTCTGTGGCACTCATCGCCGCCAACAACCTGGCGATCCACCAGATGCAGGCGGCCACGAACTCGTGGCCCGCCGACCTCTACGACAACCTGCTCCGGCAGTCGGTGCAGGGACCGGCCCCGGTCAACGTGATCCGCGCCGAGCCGGAACTGGGCGCACCGGCCCGCGGCGGTCTGCCCAAGACCATCGCGCGGCGGACGGCGAACGGTTGGACCCTCACCGGTCGCAAGACCTTTGCCACCGGAGGGACGGCACTGGCGTACCACCTGGTCTGGGCGATCACCGATGAAGAGGAGCCGAGGGTCGGGCACGTGATCGTTCCCGCCGACTCCGCCGGGATCACCTGGCACCAGACCTGGGATCACCTGGGGCTGCGCGCCTCCAACACCCATGACGTCAGCTACGCAGGTGTCGAGGTCGGCGAGGAGAACTTCCTCGAGATCCCGAAGACCGATGGCGTCTACCGCGACCCCGCAGTGGCCACCGGCCCAACGGGTTTCGGCCATCCCGCGCTGTACGTCGGAGTTGCGCGGGCGGCCCGTACGGCATTCGTGACATACGCCCGTGAACGCGTACCGACCGCGTTGGGCCGTCCCATTGCCGAGACCGAACGCATCCAGGCCATCGCCGGTGAGATCGACGCCCAGATAGTGCAGGCCGAAACCCTGCTCTACGGAACACTTCTGCGCGTCGCCGCCGACGATCCCGCCGCGGCGGCAGGCCTGTCACTGGTCAAGGTCCAGATCGCCCGGTCGGTGATCGCCGCGGTCCAGACCGCGGTCGCCGCACTCGGCAACGCCGCACTGACCCGGCACAATCCGCTCGAACGACACCTGCGCGATGTGCTCTGTGTTCGCGTGCATCCGCCCCAGGAAGACACCGCCCTGCTGGCCGCCGGTCGCGCGCTCCTGCGCGCCTGATCCTGCTCGACCGCTTCATCAACTCACCCGAAAGTAGAACCACGACAATGCGTCAACACACCCGCACGAGATCCGGCCGCTGGAAGGTCGCAGGCGCGCTCGCCCTGATGTCGACTCTGGTCGCGACCGCGTGCAGCGCCGGCGGAAACGCCGAATCCGGCCCCAGCGGCGACGCCGCCAATCCCGTCAAGGGCGGCACACTCGACATCGCCTACTTCCCGGACAACCCCACCTTCACGTGCGTCGACCCGTTCCAGACCTACTGGATCGAGCACCGTTCGGTGATCCGCAACATCGCGGACTCGTTGACCGACCAGAACCCGGACACAGGTGAGATCGTGCCCTGGCTGGCCAGCAAGTGGGAGATCAGCCCGGACGGCCTCGACTACACCTTCACCCTGCGCGACGGCGTGACCTTCTCCGATGGAGCACCCTTGGACGCCGCAGCGGTCAAGACCAACTTCGACGGGTTCATCGACCTGGCCAAGACCAGCGGCGGCACTGCCTTCGGCGCCAGCTACATCCTGGGACTCGAATCGACCACCGTCGTCGATCCGCAGACAGTGAAGTTCCACTTCACCCAGCCGAACTCATCCTTCTTGCAGGCGACGTCCACCACAAATCTCGCCCTCATCTCGCCGGCGTCGTTCCAGAAGACCCCGGAAGAGCGGTGCCTCGGCCAGTTCAGCGGTTCCGGTCTGTTCAAGCTCGACAACTACACCCCCGGCCAGGGCATCTCGCTCAGCCGGAGGGCCGGATACACCTGGGGATCGAGCCTCAACAAGAACACCGGCGAGGCGTACCTCGACGCGGTCAAGTACAGCTACGTCGCCGAAGACAGCGTCCGCACCGGCAACCTCGTCAGCGGCGCCGTCGACATCACCTGGCCCCGCAATCCGCTGACCGTCGAAGATCAGGAACAGATCAAGAACTCCGGCGGCTACATCGAGTCGCGGTCACTTCCCGGTGTCTCGAACACGTTGTTCCCCAACGTCAGTGCCGGCAAGCCACTGGCGGATCCGCAGGTCCGCCAAGCCCTCTACAAGGCGACCGACCTCAAGACCAATGCCGCCACCGTGTACGGACCCGACTACCCGGTGGTGGAAGGCGCCTTCGACACCACCACCCCGTTCTTCCAGTCACAAGCCGACATGCTGGGCTTCGACCCCGAAGGTGCCGGCAAGCTGCTCGACGCCGCCGGCTGGACCAAGCCCGCCGGCAGTGAGTACCGGTCCAAAAACGGTCAGCAGCTGACCCTCACCCTGACCATCGTCGGACAGTTCGCCGCCGGTAACGAGCTCCTGCAGGATCAGTGGCGTCAGGTCGGCATCGACCTTCAGTTGAAGGTGGTCACTCAGGCCGAGTCGATCGGTCTACTCAAGAGTGGCGGCTACGATCTGATCGGAACCTACTTCACCCGCGCCGATCCCGGTGCGCTGCAGTTCATCCTGGTCGAAGCGCTCGCCAACCAGAAGGCAATCGCCAAGAACGCGGCCACCCCCGAGGTGGCGGCGCAGATCCAGCAGTTGTTCACCAAGGCCGTGCAGACCACCGACGAGGCCCAGACCAAACAGGCCTACGACGATCTGCAGAACCTGCTGATCGATCAGGGTGTCAGCTTCCCGCTGTTCGAACGCCAGCAGTTGGCCGGCGTCAGCAACAAGGTCAACGGCTTCCGGTTCACATCCGAGAGCTTCTTGGCACTCAACGACACGTTCCTTCAGCCGTAATCGACCACGCATCAACCGAGCTCGACCGGTTGGCCCCGGGTGAAGACCACCGGGGCCAACCGCCACAGGAAGGAACCGCAGCCATGCGCAGGTACATAGCAGGCCGAATCGCCCAGGCGGTTGTGGTGTTGTGGGCAGCATTCACGTTGACGTTCGTGATCCTCTATCTCCTGCCCAGCGATGCCGTCGGCATCCAGCTGGGCGCGGCCGGACTCGACCCGGACACCATGTCGCCGGAAGAGTTGCTGGCGGTCAAGTCCAAGTACGGACTCGACAAATCCATGATCGACCAATACTTCTCACTGCTGAGCGGCGCCGTCCGCGGAGAATGGGGCCTGTCGATCTCCAAGCAGGCACCGGTATCCGACCTGATTGCCGAACGCCTCGGCGGCACGCTGACCCTCAGTGTGCTGGCCGGACTACTCGCAGTCATCGCCGGGACCGCCCTCGCGTACCTCGCCGCCTTCGTCCAGTTCAAGCCCGTCCGGATCCTGCTGGACCGCTTGCCCGCGTTCGGCGTTGCGGTTCCGTCCTTCCTGATCGCCCTGATCCTCATCCAGGTCTTCGCATTCAACCTCGGCTGGTTGCCCTCGCAGGGATCAGGTGGTGCCGAGTACCTCATCTTGCCGGTGATCACGATGGCCATCCCCACCACGGCGGCGTTGGCGCAGGTGCTGACCCGGAGTTTCAACGAAACGCTGAGCGAGCAGTACATCGTGACCGCCAGGGCCAAGGGCCTGTCCCGCGGTGCCGTCCAGCGCAAGCATGCGTTCCGCAACGCCGCCCTGCCGGCGCTGACCATCTTCGGTCTGCTCGTCGGGGTGACGGTGACGAGCGCGATCGTGACCGAGACCGTGTTCAACCGCAACGGGATCGGCAAGCTGGCACAGGAAGCGGTTCTCGCCCAGGACATCCCGGTGGTACTGGCCATCGTGACGCTGGCCGCCGCCGCGTTCGTCCTGGTCAACCTGATCGTCGATCTCCTCTACCCGCTGCTGGATCCGCGCATCGCCCACACGACGAAAGTCCGCACGAAGACAAAGGTGAGCTGACATGACCGAGACGCTGAAAGACCGCATCGAGAATGGTCGAGCTCCGCTTCGCTCCGTCTCCGACACATCCAGCTCGAGTGCCAGTGCACTGGGGATCGACCTGCCGGTGGAGCGGCCTGTCGCGAAACCCGACCATTCGCTGACTCCGCCGGGCGCAACCGAACCCGGAGGACGCTGGGGTCCGTTGCGGGCAACCACTGCGAAAGCTGTCAGGCGGCCTCTATTCGTCCTCACCGTGCTGTTCATCGCGTTTGTCGGGGTGTCGGCGTTCTTTCCGTCCTGGTTCACTTCCTACGACCCCTACCGCACCGCCCCCGCCGACCGACTGTTGGCGCCGAGCACAACGCACCTGTTCGGTACCGACGAGATGGGCCGCGACCTGTGGACGCGGACACTGTACGGATCGACCTTGACGATCGAAGCGGCTCTGATCGCCCTGGCCATCGCAGTCGTGGCCGGCCTCACGCTCGGCGTGATCTCGGGGTTCTTCAGCGGCGTCACCGATTCGGTGATCATGCGGTTCGTCGATGTGCTGCTGGCCATTCCCGGTCTGCTGCTGGCCTTGGCGATCGTCACCGCGCTCGGCTTCGGCACCGTCCCCGTCGCCATCGCCGTGGGTATCGGCATCGTCCCCGGTTTCGCCCGGACGACCCGCGCCGAGGTGCTGAGGGTCAAGACCCTCCCCTACGTGGAGGCGGCCCGTGCGGGTGGCGCCTCGTGGACGCGGGTCCTGTTGCGGCACATCTTGCCCAACTCGTGGGGTCCGGTCGCGGTTCTCGCCGTCCTCGACTTCGGTGTTGCGATCATCGCGATCGCCGCACTGAGCTTCCTCGGCTTCGGTGCCGCACCACCGCAGGCCGAGTGGGGCACCCTCGTCTCCACCGGACGCAACTTCCTTGTCACCGCCCCGTGGGTCTCGCTGATGCCTGGTCTGTTCATCGCGATCACAGTGCTTTCGCTCAACCACATCTCCAAGACCCTTCAGGAACTCGAACGATGACCACCAACCTCAGCAAGTCGGCATCTGATGCTCGCGTCCCGATCGTCGACATCCGTGGCCTGAACATCGGTTACCGACGGAACCGGCAGGTGACGCCCGCCGTCCACGGCCTGGATCTGCAGGTGAATCCCGGCGAGGTGGTTGCGGTCGTCGGCGAGTCGGGTTCCGGCAAGACCACCACCGCGAACGCGATCATCGGGTTGTTGCCCGCCAACGGGCGAGTGACGTCTGGATCGATCAAGGTCGGCGGTGTGGAGATCGCCGGCGCCAAGGAGAAAGTGGTTCGGCGACTGCGTGGTTCGGTGGTCGGACTCATCCCGCAGGACCCGATGGTGGGGCTGAACCCCACTCAGCGCATCGGGGTCCAGGTCGCCGAAGCCGTGAAACTGCGTGGTGTCCGCGGAGCCGAGATCGGTGACGAGGTGATCGACGCTCTCACCAAGGCGGGCCTCGACGACCCCGCCGAGCGCATCCGCCGCTACCCACACGAACTCTCCGGAGGTCAACGTCAGCGTGTTCTGATCGCGATCGCGCTCGCGGGCAAACCCGACCTGATCATCGCCGATGAACCGACCAGCGCGCTCGACGTCACCGTGCAGGCCCGCATCCTCGACCACCTCGAGTCACTCGTACGCGACACCGGCACCGCCCTGTTGATCATCACCCACGATCTGGCGGTCGCCGCGGACCGTGCCGACCGGGTGATCGTCATGCAGCACGGGCACATCGTCGAAGAGGGTTCGCCGGCAACCATTCTCGTCGAGCCCGACAACTCGTATACCCGCCGGCTGATCGCCGCGGCACCCGCCCTCGCCCAGGGCGGCGTCATCACACCCCGCTTTGTGGTCGCTCCTGACCAGGTCGAGGTCGACAACCCCGTCATCGAACTCGCCTCGGTGACCAAGCGATTCCCCGTCAGCGGGGGCGAGCCGTTCACTGCCCTCGACGACATCTCCGTTCGCGTAGCCGCCGGCCGAACCCACGCCCTCGTCGGAGAGTCCGGATCGGGCAAAACCACCACTCTGCGGGTGGCCATGGGCCTGGAGAAGCCGACATCAGGCCGGGTTCGCTTCGACGGCACCGACATCACCGATCTTTCCTGGCGTGAACTGCGACCGCTGCGCCGACGATTCCAGCTGGTTCACCAGGATCCGTTCGCCTCACTCGATCCACGCTTCACCGTGCGCGACAGCATCATCGAGCCGCTGGTGTCGTTCCGGATCGGTGATCGTCGCTCCCGCCATCACAAGGCCGCGGAACTGCTCGACCAGGTGGGACTGCCCCGCGACCACCTCGATCGGTTGCCGGTCGAGTTGTCGGGTGGCCAACGCCAACGTGTGGCCATCGCCCGTTCCCTGGTGCTCGAACCGGAAGTGGTACTCCTCGACGAACCCGTGTCGGCGCTCGACGTCTCGGTGCAGGAACAGATCCTCGAACTGCTCGCCGAACTGCAGGAGCGTCTCGGCCTGACCTATCTGTTCATCTCCCACGACCTCGCCGTCGTCGCTCAGGTGGCGCACACCGTGTCCTTGTTCGAGAAGGGCAATATCGTCGAATCAGGCTCCGTCGCAGACGTATTCCAGCATCCGTCGAACCCGTACACCCAGCGCCTGCTCGACGCCATCCCAGGCAAACGCGCAGCCGCACGCACCGCTTCGCTGACCCACTGATCAACAGAACGTCCACTCTCGCGATACCGACCCGAACCGAAAGGCATCACGGTGACCACTTCCGCCACCACAACAGATCACTGGCTCGACCAGTGGAATCTCTGGCGCGCCGACCGCGACGTCGCCGCGACCGCACCCCACGGTCTGGCTTCGGTCACCGGCACGTACTGGCTCGATGATCAACCGCAGACCATCAATCCGCTTCCCGGCTCGTGGACCGCCGTCGACGGCACGGCCGTTGTCAGCCGTCCCGGCGAGTCCGATGCCTCCCTCGAGCCCGGATCAAAGCAGGAATTCGATGACGTGACGGTGGCTGTGCTCGCCCGGGCAGGACACGTGGCAGTCCGGGTCTTCGACCCGCAGGCGCCCACCCGCCTGGCACTGTCAGGCATCGACGCTTTTGACCCGAATCCGTCGTGGGTTCTGGATGGGACCATCGAACTCGACAGTGACGAATTGCCGTTCGATCACGTCGACGGGTTTGTCGGATCCAAGGCCACCGCGACCATACGGGTCACAGTGGATGGGGCGGCGCTGACGTTGTCGGGCATCGCAAGGCCGGACGGGGGCGCTCAACTCGTGTTCGCCGACTCGACAAACGGCAGCGAAACACAGCGGTTCCGATTTCTCGACGTCGAACCGGCGGATGCGGACGGCCGCGTGGTGGTGGACTTCAACCGGGCTTACCTGCCGCCCTGCACGTTCACCGATCACTACCTGTGTCCGCTGCCGCCGCAGAACAACCGGTTCGACTTCCCGGTACGGGCCGGCGAACGCCGCCTGATCGCCAAGGGCTGACCAGGCGGCGGCCGGTGATTTCAGGTCAGACGCGCTCGAGAACCACCACGGGGATAGGACGCGACGTCTTGGTCTGGTAATCGTCGTAGTCTGGCCACACCTCGACCATGCGGGACCACATCGCCGGCTTCTCCTCGTCGGTGGCCACTCGCGCCCGAACGGGAATCCGCTCGTCTTTGACCTGGATCTCCGCTTCGGGGTTGTCCTGCAAATTGAGGAACCAGGCAGGCGGCGCGTCTGCCCCACCCTTTGATGCCACAACCAGATAGCCATTGTCTTCCCAGGTGCGGAAGATCAAGGCATGTCGTCGCTCGTCGCCGGACTTTCGACCCTTGGTGAACAGGATGAGGATCTCGGTCCCCTTCCAGTGGAAGCCTTCTTCCCCATTCGTCTCGAGATAACGCTGGACGTGCGCTTCGCCGTGTAGTTCATCAACATTTGCCATCACTACAGCGTGCCAGCGAAGTGGTGATCAGTCGAGCATGTGCCGGATGTCGTCTGCGCTGACGGTCGAGGAGAACGTGTTCCCGTCGTCGACGACGGCGCTGAACAGCTCCCGTTTTCGGTTCTGTAGCGCAACGACTTTCGCTTCGATGGTGTCTGCCGACACCAGCCGGTACACGGTGACCGGCCGGGTCTGGCCGATTCGATGGGTGCGGTCGACGGCCTGCGCCTCGGCTGCCGGATTCCACCAGGGGTCGCACACGAAGCAGTAGTCGGCTTCGGTCAGGTTGAGTCCGAAACCGCCCGCTTTGAGGCTGATCAGGAAGACCTGGGTGGTGCCCTCGGTGAACGCGCTGACCGCTTCGGTGCGTTCACGCGAGGACAGTGAGCCGTCAAGGTAGCTGTAGGTGATGCCGTCACCGTCGAGTCCGCGCCGCAGCACGTCCAGGAAGCCGGTGAACGAACTGAAGATCAGGGCACTGTGCCCCTCGGCGATGAGCTCGGGAAGCTGCTCTCGGATGAAGTCGACCTTCGCCGACGCAACCTCGGCGTCGGCCGGATCGACGAGCCCGGCGTGCAGACTCAGCTGCCGGAGCATGGTCAACGAGCGGAAGATCTGGAAGCGGTTCTTCTCGAGGTCGCCCAGCAGCCCGAGGACGATCTCGCGTTCGCGCACCAGACGGGTGTCGTAGATCTTGCGGTGCCTTGCCGACAGCTCGACGTGCAGTATCTGCTCCTGCTTGGCAGGAAGATCGCGGGCCACCTGATCTTTGGTACGTCGCAACATCACCGGTTTGATCCGCTTGCGCAGCACCGGGAGACGTTCGGGGTCTTCGCCCTTCTCGATGGGTTTGCGGAAATAGTCTGCGAATGCCTTGGGATCGGGGAACAGTCCCGGCACGGTGATCGACAGCAGTGACCACAGTTCCATCAGGCTGTTCTCCATCGGCGTACCGGTGATGGCCAGTTTGAACGGTGTGTTCAAGCGCCGCGCACACAGATGCGCTTTCGAGTTGCGATTCTTGACGAACTGGGCCTCATCGAGCACCAGTGCCGCCCACTGCTGTTCGTCGTAGGCGGGGAAATCGATACGCAGCAATGCGTAGGTGGTGATCACAACATCGGAGTCGGCAATGATCTCGGCCAGAGGTGTACGCCCACGCGCTTGCGTCGCTGTGACGGTGACCGCATGCAGATCCGTGAACCGGTGGCATTCGGACGCCCAGTTGTTCACCACACTCGTGGGTGCGACCACAAGGAACCGGCCGGTCTCACCGCTCTCCCGGGCCCGGCCGAACAGGGCGAGCGTCTGCAGTGTCTTGCCCAGCCCCATGTCGTCGGCCAGTACGCCTCCGAAGCCGTTGTCCCACAAAAAGGACAGCCAGTTGAGCCCGTCCAGCTGGTAGTCACGCAAAGTCGCGTGAAGCATCGCCGGTGGTTGGACCGGTTCCGGTGGCCGTGCCGCACTGAGCGTCGCGATGCGCTCCTGCCATACCTGCAGCTGTTCATCGACCACGCCGAGTTCGAGCAGTTCCTCCCACAGTGTGACGTTTGAGGGTACCGCGGGCACCCTCCCTGACTCGGCTTCACCGAGGACCTCCGCTTCGTCCATCAGCTGCCGCAGCTTCACGAGTTCGGGCGAGTCCAGCGGGAAGTAGACGCCCGATGGCAACAACATGTGCGTTGCGCCGGTGGACAATTCGGCCAGCACCTCCGAAATCGGCACCTGCTCACCGTCGACGTCCATGGTGATGTCGAGATCAAGCCAATCGGTGTCGGCAGATTGCGAGCCCGCGATGCGCAGCCGTGCCCGCTCGGTGACCTGCCGGTACCGCTGCGCCACCTCGGCGACCTCGACGATCAGGTCGTCGCGGCCCGCGAGTGCCGGTAATACCTCGGCGCACAGCCGCGCTGTTTCAAGGGGGTTCAGGTGTACGTCGTGTCGCAAGAAATGCGTGGTGACACCGTTGAGGGCCTCCTCGTAGTCGGTAGGTTCCACCTCGTCTGCCTGCCGGACCCGGCCAGAGCCCCGCTGTGCGTCGAAGGCCGCGATCAGTCGCCGGCCCGCCGCGCCCGATGTGAGGGCGACCGCAGCCAGCGCATCGCGAATCGACTCCCAGATCTGCTCCTCGATTACGCGGTCTCGCCACGACGGCTGTGTGCCGATGGCGTCGTCGAGGTCGCGGGGTGTGTTGTTGACCAGATAGCGCATCGCCCAATGGGTATGCGCGACATCGCCGGTGAAACGGACGGTCAGCACAGGCGTCGGGCCAGAGATGCTGGGCGCCACGAACACCGAGTCGTCGACTCGGATCGGTACCGACTCGCGGAGCCGAGGCAACACCACATCGGCGAATCTGGAAACGTCCGCGGCGGGGATGACAATCGGTTGATCACCTTGCAGCAACGCCGCGGCAGGCGCGTCGGCCGAGTCGAACGGGGCGAGGGTCAGGACGCCCTCGGCATCGAGATAACTGATCCCATGTGGATCGGCCTTTCCGAGAATGGTCACCTCAGACATCGGCACCACGTTGCCGTCGATGGTCACCTCGACCGAGACGTGGGCATCGGCACCGACCTCTCCGCTGACCGAGACGGTGAGCCCAGCCCGTTTGGCGACCTGCACGATACTGATCCCCGAGGCCGGATCGCCGAGCAGAGGGATACCCGCTGCTGCCGCCGCGTCGAGTTGTTGCCAGATGGTGGCAGGCGCGTCGGCGAGGATCAGCCCGTGCGGAAGTCCGTACGGGGTGGTGCGCATGGAGTCGCGCGCCATCGACTGCAACACCGAGAGCTGCTGTGCCGCAAATGTTCCAGGCTTGAGATCGACGATGGCCGGCCAGTCGACACCGGACTTGATCCAGGCGCTCCGGGTGCCCGGTCGCATCGGACGCAACGCGAGCTGGGCCCGGCGAGCGCGCGATGCGAACAGCGAAGGCGAGCTGAGGAACGCCTGCAGCGCAAGCTTTTCGGGAGGTTTCGGGTGATTTTCAGAATAGAGCACCTGCAGCGTGCGCTCCCATTGCGGCGAACGCTGGACCGGCGGAGTGGCTGCGGTGGCGGCCTCATCCGCGAAGGTCAGCAGTAGCGCGACGGCATGCTTACAGAAATAGCCGACCGGACACGTGCACCCGGCATCGGCGAGCTTCCAGCCGGGACCGAGGTGGCTGAAGGCGACGCGCACCGAATACGTGGCGACGCCCGTGCCCTGACAGCGCCCAGTGAGTCTGCGTTTGTCGTCGTCCCATTGCACGGCAGCGACACGGCGTTGTCGCGCATACGCCGACCCACGCTGAATCGCCCCGGCATCGAAGTCGTCCTTCAACGCTTCCGGGGTGATGGTGTGCGCCCACTCGGTGGTCATTGGTTGCAGGTTATCGCCGCACGCAGACACAACCAGGCCGGCCGGGGTCAAGCCTGCAAATCGGGTTGACGCGGCGGGGCGCTCCTGGGAAGTTGTGCGTGCACCGACGACAAAGGGACTCACCGTGGACCAACTCAATCGCCGCAAAGAACGTCAGGGCGATCGCGCACTGCTCGATCAGATTCTCGACGAAGCCAAGGTGGCCACCGTGACCACAGTGGTCGACGGCCTGCCGTGGTCTGTTCCCATGCTCTTCGCTCGGCACGGTGACGAGATCCTCCTGCACGGTTCCACGGGAGCGGGCGCTCTGCGACACATCGCGGCAGGTGCCCCGGTGGCGCTGTCAGCGTTCATCGCCGATGGACTCGTGGTGGCCGACACGCTCTTCGATCACTCCATGAACTACCGGTCGGCCGTTGTTCGCGGTGTCATCAAGAAGTCGTCGCTCGACCCGGCGCAGGCCCTGACCGCCCTCAGCGACAGCATTCTCCCGGGCCGCAGTGCCGAGGTCCCACCGCACACGAACAAACAACTCGCCGCCACACTGGTGCTGTCACTTCCCATCATCGATGGGCAATGGATCACGAAGGCGCGCAAGGGCGGCCCCGGTGACGACGATGCTGCCGGCTGGACCGGCGAGGTGCCGATGCGAGTGGTCTACGGCGAGCCCGTCACCCATACCGCCGGTGACGTTCCCGAGTCGGTGCGGCGGCTGGGGTGACGGGGCGGCCAATCGCTCCACTCGCCTGCGTTCGATCCGGTTGCACCGGGCTCGAACGCAAGTAGGTGGAGCGAATTCGGTCAGTGGGTCGAGCTCGGGTGATTGTCAGACCCCTCTTTTATAATCGAACACATGAGCGAAACGGCCGATCTGATCGCCGCCATCCAGCAACTGGATGCCGGTGCGTTGGTGGCTGTTCGCGAAGCCGTCTCGCGGCAAATGCTGACGGTGCCGTTGTCGTCGATGACCGACGACGAGGTGGTCGCGGCCACCGCCATGGTCGAGACGGGCGCGCGCCGAGATGATGCGGTGAAGATTCGGTGGGCTGTGGAACTGCGTGAGCGTGGTGTCGCGGCAAAGCGCGGACTCAAGCCGGCCAGGTTTCTGTCGACACTGCTGCGGCTCACCCCCTCCGAAGCCAGTGCGCGCAGCAAAGCCGCTGAGCGAGTGGGGTATTGGCACGAACTCAATGGAGAACTGCGGCCCGCCGCGTATCCGGCCGCCGCGGCGGCGATGGACGCCGGTCACATGGAGTTTGCGCACTACCGGGTGATTCATCGCGCACTGGCCAAGTTGCCCACTTCTCTACGGACGCCAGAACACTGGTCGACCATCGAATCGGATCTGGCGAACCAGGCCTGCGCGCTGTCGCCAGATCAGCTGGAAAGCGTTGCGCAGCGGTTACTCGCCTACCTCAACCCCGATGGCGAATACACGGACGACGCCGACCGGGCCCGCCGTCGCGACCTGATGCCGGGACGCCAAGACGTCGACCACATGAGTGGGATCTCCGGGACGCTGGATCCCGCGACCCGTGCACTCTGGGACGTTGTCGCGGCGAAATGGGCGCAGCCAGGCATGAACAACCCCGAGGATCCCGAATCGCCGATGGGCGACTCCGATCTCGCTGACAGTACGGTTCTCGCTGCCGCCGCTGAACGAGACAACCGCACACAGGGTCAGCGCAACCATGACGCGTTCAAGAAGATGCTGGAGACGGTCGTCGGGTCGGGCACCCTCGGAAAGCACCGCGGACAGCCGGCCATCGTCGTGGCAACCATGACACTCGACGAGCTGGAGACCGAAACCGGTATTGCCACCACCGCATCGGGAGGCACTCTCCCCGTCCGGGATGCACTCGCGCTGGCAGGTAGCAACCGGAAGTTCCTTGCACTGCTCGACAACGCACACCGGCCGCTGTTCCTCGGCCGCGAAAAACGTCTGGCATCGGCGATTCAGCGAATTGCCTTGATCGCGGCCGAACGCGGATGTTCGCGACCCGGCTGCGATCAGCCTGCCACCCGCACCGCAGTGCATCACATGCACGAATGGAAAGACGGTGGACGCACAGACATCACCGTCCTGACCCTCGTATGCGACGGCGACCACGCACAGGTCCACGACGGCGACGGTGGCTGGATCACCGAGATCATCACCTCCGGAAACGGACCCCCAGAATGGGTTGGACGCGTCGGGTGGAGGCAACGCGGCACCGACGACGCGCTGACTCCGAACGACACGCATTTCCCCGACCGGCGATACCAGCGAATGGTGGACGAACGGCGCGAAAAAGAAGAAGCTCACGCCGCATGGTTTCGCCAGCGAGCGAAAGATGAAATCGCCGAGCAACAATGGCGGATCGAGCACCCGATCTGGCATCGAGAAGAACGACGCTGGCTCGACGAGGTGGCACAGCTACCCGACCCCTGCCCACCTCCGGAGAGTTGGTACGAGGATGTCGCATAGACGGCTGGCCGAAACTGGGTCAACCAGTTCAGATCTCGACACC
Source organism: Williamsia sp. DF01-3 (assembly GCF_023051145.1). Taxonomy (NCBI): domain Bacteria; kingdom Bacillati; phylum Actinomycetota; class Actinomycetes; order Mycobacteriales; family Nocardiaceae; genus Williamsia; species Williamsia sp. DF01-3. The sequence goes on along the minus strand of NZ_JALKFS010000005.1, from coordinate 1,763,445 downwards.
ACCGATACGCCGGAGGCGTTCCGTCCGCCACCCGGCGCGGGCTTCAACCGTGCTGTCGTCCAACGCATCGATCTCGGCGGCGAGCCGGTCACCCAGCTCCGGCAGAAAGCCGCCCAACGCGGCCTCGGGGACCACCACATCCACGATGCCGGCGGCGTGCAGATCAGTCGCACGGATTCCCTGGCTCCGTGCCATGTCGGCTGCATGGTCGGTGTCCCGATAGACGATCAGGCTGGCGCCCTCCGGCGGCAGCGGAGACAACCACGAGTTCTCCATGGCCACCACCCGATCCGCAGGGAACAGTGCCAGCGCGGCTCCCCCAGCTCCCTGACCCAGCAGCACCGCCACAGTCGGCACCGTCAACGCAGTCAGCTCCGCGATGCAATGAGCGATCTCGTTGGCCAGGCCCGACTCTTCGGCGTCAGCGGACAGATCGGCGCCCGGAGTGTCGATCACCGTCACCAGGGGCAGATGCAAACTCTGCGCCAACCTCATACCCCGGCGGGCAAGCCGCAGGTCGGCAGGTCCCACCAGCGATCCGGGCACCTGACGGTTGCGGTCCTGCCCGACCACCACTACCGAATGCCCACCAAAGCGTGCCAAGGCGAGAATGATGCCGCTGCGCGAATCCAGTTCGCCGCCACCGGCCAGTTCCACCGCCTCGTCGGCCGACTCGCGCAGCAACTGACTCACGCCTGGTCGGCCGGGAACCCTCGACTGCTCCACCACATCCCAGGCCGACGACTCAACAACCGTCGCCCCGGACAGCCCCGGCGCAGAAGACGGCCCGGCCGGCTCACGTCGCGAGTGCTCGGCGTCCACCAGCGGGTCGACCAGAAGTCTGATGATGCGTGATGCGGTTGATCCCAATCCATCCACAGCCACAACAAGATCCACCAGACCGTGTGAACGCAGGTTCTCCGACACCTGGACGCCCTCGGGAAACGCCTCGCCGTACAAGCCCTCGTACACTCGCGGGCCGAGAAAACCGACAAGAGCGCCCGGCTCGGCCAACGTCACATGTCCCAGCGAGCCCCACGACGCGAACACCCCACCGGTGGTCGGATGACGCAAATACACCACGTATGGAAGATGCGCGGCCTTGTGATCCACGACTGCCGCCGTGATGTTCACCATCTGCAGAAAAGCCGCAGTCCCCTCCTGCATCCGCGTCCCGCCCGACGCCGGAAGGGCGAGCAACGGCAGACCTTCAGCAGTCGCTCGGCGGATCGCCGTGACCACGCGACGTCCTGCATCCCGGCCGATCGACCCGCCCAGAAAACCGAACTCACTGACAACAACGGCCACCCGCACGCCGTTGACGTCCGCTTCACCACAGATGATCGACTCGTCGAGTCCGGTCTTCTCGCGGGCCCGTCCAATGTCCTCGGCGTACCCGGCATCGTCGGGAAGCGCGGTGATCTGCGAGTCCCACGGGTGCCAACTGCCCTCGTCAGCGAGCTTGGCCAGCAATTGCGTCGCCGAGATGCGCTCGGGTCGATCCGTCCGATCAGTCACCCATCAACCGTAGAACCCCTGCCCACGATTGCTAGGGCAGATGGCAGATTCCTCGAACCACGGTCAGAAGTACTGGGCACCGCCATCGACCGAGATGTGTTCGGCAGTCATGAACGACGACTCGTCCGACGCCAAGAACGCGACCACGTTGGACACCTCATCCGGGTCGGCGGCGTACTGGTTGAGAAACGGTGTACCCATGGGCGCCAATCGCGGATTGGCGCATTGGTCTCCTCGATGCGGGCCACCATGTCGCCCGACCCCATCGGAGTGGCGACGGCACCCGGATGCACGCTGTTGACCCTGACATTGTGCGCACCCAATTCGGCAGCGAACGCCCGGGTCATGCCGGTGACGGCATGCTTGCTGGTGGTGTAGTGCACCATGAATGGCTGCACCTTTTTTCCGGCATACGAGCTGATCAGAATGATCGACCCGCGTCCGCGCTCGACGAGATGAGGCGCCGTCGCCATCACGGTGTTCCACACGCCGGTGACGTTGATGTCCATGTGATCGCGGAACATCTCCGGGGTCGCCTCGTCCCAGGTGGCCGGAATACAGATGCCCGCGTTGGCGACCACGATGTCGAGTCCACCCAACTGCGCCACTGCATCGGCGGCGAGGGACCGTAGCCCCTCGAGATCGCGAACGTCGCCCTGACGAAGAAGTGCTCTGCGACCCTCGGCCTCGACCAAGCCCGCGGTCTCGGCGAGATCGGCCGGCGTCGCCGAGTCGTACGGAACACCCGGCAACGGCCCGGCAAGATCAACACCCACGATGTCGGCGCCTTCACGTGCCAGCCGCACCGCATGCGCGCGACCCTGTCCGCGGGCCACTCCCGTGATGAATGCGACCCTGTTCGCCAGCTGTGTCACTACGCCCACCAATCGTTGATTCCCGCGGCACGTCGCGTCGCGAGTGCTCGAACCGACTGTAATTGGCCTGCATGAGCTGAGCCGCCGTGTTTGCTGAGATGCAGTGTTCGCTCAGATGCAGTGTTCGCTGAGAGGCACTTAACTTCGGCCTGAGTCGAATCCTTCCGCGGTATCGCGAATCGGCGAATGCTCACCGGCATGAGATTCGACGGCCTGACTATTTCCACCGAGGTCCCCTGGGGTGCCGGAACACGGCGATGTACCTGCGCGACTGCCGGACAGTCATGACGTCGCCGCATCGTAGTCATTCCGTATTCGATTCTCGAACAACATCATTCGCACAAACACAGGAGATCGTTGCATGAGCAACACCAACCGTTCCGTCGCCATCATCGGAGCAGGCCAAACAGGCGTCTCGGCGGCCGTCGGCTTCCTCAACGCAGGATTCGACGTGACCGTCTACAGCGAGCGTGATCAGCGAAGCCTGCTGCACGACGTATCCGCCACCGGTACCGCGGTGACGTTCGGCCTTTCGCAGCAATCCGAGACGGCCTTGGGTGTCGACAACTTCGCCGGCCGGGCGCCGCAGGTCACCGGGATCAGCGCTCGCACCATCACGGGCAGCGGGCACGACTACACAGAGCTCCTCGACTTCGACGCCGAGTTCCCCGGATTCGAGGCGATCGGTGTCGACACCAGGCTCAAGGTCGACGAGCGTCTCACCCTGTTCCTCGAAAAGGGTGGTCGCTTCGTGGTCGAGAACGTCGATCCGGGCCGCCTCGACTCCATCGCAGCCGAGAACGACCTGACCTTCGTCGCCACCGGCAAGGCCGGACTGTCCAGCCTGTTCACCGTCGACGAATCACGATCCCCCTACAAGAGCCCACAACGCAGCGTCCTCCTGCTCACCGTGGCCGGGCTTGGTCACGACCCAGATGTGTTCGCCCACCGCAGCCCCGCGGGCCCGAAGCACCAGGCGTTCAACTTCGCCGACCAGGGCGAGGGCTGGTGGGGCCCCTACCTGCACAAAGACGCCGGGCCGTCATGGTCGTTCCTCGGGTGGGCGCAACCCGGCAGTGAATGGGAACGCCGGTTCCAGTCGGTCACCGACGCGCATTCTGCCCACAAAGTAGTGATCGACTTGCATCGCGAATACTTCGATTGGGACCTGCCCGAGGTGCTCAGCACCCAGGTCATCGAAGAGGACCCGCACTCATGGCTCCAGGGAGCGGTCACGCCCACCGTGCGAAACGCGCTCGGGCACACCGCAAGCGGACACCGCGTGGTTGCGCTGGGCGATACGGCCGTGGCCTACGACCCCATCACGGGCCAGGGCGCGCAGAGCGGGTTCATCCAGGCCGCACAGTTCGTGGCCGCCGCCAAGGACCACGAGGGCGAGTTCGACGACGCCTGGATCACCGCTACCTACAACAACTTCCTGACCAGCCGCGTAGACGCCGCCAACCTTGCGACCCGGATCTTCCTGCGCGACCCGGTGTTCCAGGAATACGCCGCGGTGCTGTTCCCTGCCGCAGCAACCAATCCGAAGTTCGGCTCAGCGCTGTTCGGCCTGCTCTCGGATCCGTCGCCGGTGCTCTCCATCAACTCCGTGGACGACGCCAAGTCGCTGATCACCCAGGTGACCGGCGAGGACGCCGACTCCATCCTCGCGAAGTTCGAACCGGCAGGGAGGTTCTCACGGTCGACGTACCGTTCGCTGACCCCGGTCGGATGAACACCTGAACCAACGGGCGATGGCGGCGATCCGTGATGGATCGTCGCCATCGCCCGTTATTGTCAGCACCATGACTGTCGAAGAGCGGCGAGCGGATCTGGTCGACGCCGCGCACCGTCTCGCCGCACGGCGCCTGGTGATCAGCACGGGCGGCAACCTGTCGACGAGGGTCGGCGACCAGGTGGTCGTCACAGCCAGCGGCGCCGTTCTCGAATCACTCACCGCCGACCAGTTGGTGGTGACCGACCTCGACGGACATATGGTCGAGGACACCGATCACGTCCCGACGTCCGAGCTGCTCCTGCACCTGGAAATCTACCGCTCCACTGACGCGACCGCGGTGGCGCACGCCCATCCGGTGGCTTCCATCGCGGTGGCCAACCTCGTCGATGAACTGCCCGCGGTGCACTACACCGCTGCGTTGGTCGGTGGCGCGGTGCGCGTGGCGCCCCACGAGATCTTCGGCACCCAGGAGCTCACCGATGCGGTGGCCGAGGCTCTGACCGAGCGGACTGCCGCCCTGATGCGCAACCACGGTTCGGTCGCCTATGGCCCTACAGTCGAAGCAGCTTGTGAGCGCATCGAATTGGTGGAATGGCTGGCCGAGATCTACCTACGAACAGCCGCCGTCGGCAATGGCGCCGTGCTCAGCCGAGACCAGCTGATCGCGGTGGCCGTCGCCGCGGCGAACCGCGGCTACTCACCGCTACCCAGGAGATGATGCATGCAGGTCGTGACGTTCGGTGCCCATGTGCTCGATGTGGTTGTCCACCCGGTTGATTCGATACCTGACGGCCAGGGCGCAGCCCTTGTCCCCCACATCCGGTTGGTGCCCGCGGGCCCTGCCGGCGGCACCGCCATCACGCTGGCCAAACTCGGAGCGGCGGTGTCGACGGTCGGCGCCGTAGGTCGCGACGACTCCGCCGACCTGCTCACCACCATGCTGCAGCGTCACGGTGTGGTCACCGAACACCTTCTGCGAGTTGATGATCAGCCGACCTCGATGAGCGTGTTGCCCATCCGCAGCAACGGCGACCGGCCCGCATTGCACATGCCCGGAGCCAACCTTGCCTACCCGCTCGATCGTGTGCCGCTGGACCTTCTCACGTCCGCGGATCACGTGCACATCGGCGCGCCCGAGCTACTCAACCCATCGGAACTGGCGGGCGTGCTCGAACGGATCCGGGCTGCGGGCGTCCGCGTCTCGGCCGACATCCTGGCGCCAGGTGATCCCGGGGTGTTGTCGTGGATCGAACCCGTTCTGCCACACCTGGATTACCTGCTGCCGAACGACGAGCAGGTGCTGGGCTTCACGGGTGCCACCGACCTGGTCGACGGTTGTCGCGCCCTCATCGACCGGGGTGTTGCCTGCGTCGCCGCCACTGCCGGCGCGGACGGCGCCTGGGTTGTCACCGGCGACGGTGCCGAACACGCCGCAGCCACCGAGGTCCAGGTTGTGGACACCAGTGGCTGCGGGGATGCGTTCTCGGCCGGATTCATCGCGGGTCGTCTCCACGACTTCAGCCTGCTGCGGTCAGCGCAACTCGGTTGCGCGGTGGCCGGAGTGGTCGCCGCCGGGCTCGGCAGCGATCACGGCGACTTCGACTGGGAATCGGCAACCGCCGGCCTACCAGCCTGAAGTTGCCCCCGGCCTACCGGCCTGAGGTTCCCCCGGCAGGTCCGTCAGACGCCTTTCACGGCGTCGGCGATCGGCGTCTGACCACGGGTGAACTCCACCGTGGTTCCAACGCTGGACTGCGTCTCGAGGACCGCAGCCAGCACCTCTGCCACATCGTCGCGCGACACGCTGGTTCCGGCTTCGGCGCCGCGTTCCTTGGTGGCGATACGGCCCGTGCCGGGCTCATCGGTGAGGGCGCTTGGTCCCACGATCGTCCAGAGAAGTGTGGTCTTACGGAGATGCTCATCGGCTGCCGCCTTGGCCTCGGCGTAGGCGTGGAACGAATTGTCCTCGGGAACACCATGATCCGGTCCGGCACCGAAGTACGACACCTGGACGTAGCGGGTGATACCGGCCTGCTGCGCCGCGTCGATGCTGCGGATGGCGGCGTCACGGTCGACGGCGTATGTGCGCTCGGGGCTGCCACCCCCGGCACCGGCAGAGAACACCACGGCGTCGTGGCCCTTGATGGCTTCGGCGATCTCGTCGGTCGAGAGGTTTTCCACATCTGCGATGACCGGAGTGGCCCCGGTCTGCGTGATGTCGTCCGACTGGTCGGGATTACGGATCAGGGAGCTGACCTGATGTCCCTGACCGGTCAAGATCTTGGCCAGCTTGAGCGCGATCTTGCCGTGGCCTCCGATGATGGCGATTCGTGACATGCATCGTTCCCTTCGTCGTTGATGGGCCCTGCGTGTTGGAGCACTTAGGAGCACAACAAGAAGAGGAGCCGAGGCATTCCGATGGTTGCGACAGGAAGACCGACAGCTCCACCCGCCCTTGTCGCAGAACGGGTGGAGCTGACGGGTCAGAGCAGGCGCGCTACTTCTGGGCAGGCAACACGTGCTCACCGGTCTTGTCGCAGGACAGAGCCAGCGAGCTGATGTACTGCTTCTCCCCGTTCGGGCCGGGTTTGTTCGAGGCGAGCATGTCGGGGCGCTCGAACTCGATACCGGTCACCGAACACAGCAACTTGGCGTCGGAAGGGTTGCCGTATTCGTCGAACATCGGCAGGTCGATACCGTCGTCGGTGCGTCGCAGGTAGTACTTGCCCTTGGTGATGACCGCGATGATCGGCGGCAACACCAGCGCGAGGATGGTTGCGACGATCGGCGAGTACGGCTGGATGGCGTCACCGAAAGCGTGGAAGTACACCAGCACCGACAATCCGCCGGCGAGGATCACGCTGATGAACCCGACCGGGTTGAAGTTGTACAGCATGCCCCTGCGGAACTCGGGCACCTTGGGCGAGAGCTTCAGGACGTACTTGTTGAACACGATGTCCGATGCCACCACGACGATCCATGCGATGGCGATGTTCGCGTAGAAGTTGAGGATGTTGTTCAAGAAGCTGAACATGTTGGCTTCCATCAACACCAGAGCGATCGCGACGTTGAAGAAGACGAAGAACAGCCGACCCGGGTAGGTCTTGGTGATGCGGGTGAAGCTGTTGGTCCAGGCCAGCGATCCCGAATACGCATTGGTCACGTTGATCTTGATCTGCGAGATGACCACGAGGATGACGGCGAGGGTCATCGCCAGCCAGTGCGGCATGAACTCCTCGTAGACCGCGAGGAACTGCTCCACGGGTTCGTTGGCGACGCCGGCCTGGTCGGCGAAGTTCATGATCAGGTAGACGGCCAGGAACAGGCCCACGATCTGTTTGATCGCGCCGAAGAACACCCAGCCCGGGCCGGCGGTGATCACCGCGATCCACCAGCGGCGCGAGTTCTCCGGCGTCTTGGGAGGCATGAACCGCAAGTAGTCGATCTGCTCGGCGATCTGGGCGATCAGCGACAGACACACACCGGCCGCGAGCATGATGCCGGCGAAGTTCACGCCGTGTCCGCCCTGGGCGTCGGTGCCACCACTGAATGCCAGGAAGTCTCCGATCGCGTCAGGGTGCTTGATCACGAGGTAGACAAACGGCAGCACCATCATCACCAGCCACAACGGAGTGGTCCACACCTGCAGTTTTGCCAGTGTGTTCATGCCGTAGATGACCAACGGGATCACCATCACCGATGAGATGAGGTAGCCCAACCACAGCGGGATGTGGAGACCCAGTTTGAGGCCCTGCGCCATGATCGAGCCCTCGAGGGCAAAGAAGATGAACGTGAACGACGCGAAGATGACGTTGGTGACCACCGAGCCGTAGTAGCCGAAGCCGCTGCCACGGGTGATCAGGTCGAGGTCGATGTTGTACCGGGCGGCGTAGTACGCCAGCGGGTAGCCGGTGAGGACGATGACCACCGCGAAGATGAGAATGCCCCACAACGCGTTTCCCGTGCCGTTGGCGATGCCGATGTTGGCGCCGATGGCGAAGTCGGCCAGGTAGGCGATGCCACCCAGAGCCGAGGTGGCGACCACCGCGGGGCCCCACTTGCGATAGCTGCGGGGCGCGAAACGAAGGGTGTAGTCCTCCAGTGTCTCGCTCATCGCGTTGATGTTGGTCGGCAATTCCCCCGCGGCTATCGGGTCCACCGTTTTGTCTGCAGACATATCTCTCCCTCGCGTCATGCCCACGTTTCCTCTGAACCAGAGACTGCGAGGAACGTAAGGCCGCCGTGTATCTGGGAGGCTGCAGCCGTGTTACCACCACGAAAACCCACTTGAGCGCGGGTATCGTCGAGGGGTCGTGCCCAGCACCGGGTTGGGGTAGGCCGGGGAAGCCTTACTTCCCGATGAAGTTCGGCTGACGTCGCTCGGCCCGAGCGGCGCGCCCTTCGGCCACGTCCTGGCTCTGCCAGGCCCTGAGCATCGCTGCCACGTGGTCAGGCGCGGCCTCGTCGCGAGCGCCATCGTCGCCGAGAACCAGCTTGTAGTGCTGCAGGGTCAGCGGGGCCAGCGCGGCGATGCTCGCGGCCCACTGCTGCGCCTCGGCCAGGTCGCCGATCCGATTGGCAAAACCGACGGCAGCAGCCCGGTCGGCACTGAGTGAGTCACAACCGATCAGGATGCCCGCCGCATCACCCGCACCGACCAGCGAGACGAGACGCTTGATGGTCCATTCGTCAACTGTCACACCGATCTTTGCAGCGGGGATGCCACACCATGCCGATGGCGACATCACCCGCAGATCAGCGGCCATCGCCAGCTGGAGTCCGGCCCCCAACGCGGCGCCGTTCAGCGCGGCGATCACCGGCACCGGGATGCTCTCGACAACTCGGAGCATCGCCAGCAGTTCGTCGAGGAAAGACTGTTCGTAGACCGGTCCGGACAGATCCGCGCCCGCACAGAAAACGGTTCCCTGACCGGTGAGGACGATGGCCCGCACACCCGCGCCTGCCGCGTCGGTCATCGCCACCGACAGCGCTTCCACCAGTTCGTAATTGAGTGCGTTCCGCTGCCGCTCCCGCTGCAGTTCGATGGTCAGCACATCGCCATCCCGGCTGGTCCCAATCATGGGCGTCAGCGTACCGCTATTGTTCAACAGGTGAACTCCAACGCCTTCGGAGACCGGGCGCGTACCGATGTACTCGTCATCGGTGCGGGGCAGGCGGGCCTGTCGGCCGGGTATTACCTGGGCAAATACGGCCTCGGTGATCGAACCATGATGGTCGACCACTCCCCCGGACCCGGAGGTGCGTGGCAGTTCCGTTGGCCGACATTGACTTTGGCCGGAGCCAACAACGTGCACGACCTTCCCGGCTTCGGCCTGTCGGAAGCGCTCGGCGTCGAATGCGACCAGTGGCCGGCGTCCACGGCGGTGCCCGATTACTTCGATCAGTACGAACAGCGGTTCGGGCTCGACGTGCGTCGACCTGTCGACGTCCGGTCGGTGTCGCTCGACGGCGACGACTTCCTGGTCTCGGCCTCTGATGGCTCACAGCTGATGGCGCGCACCGCGATCAACGCAACCGGGACCTGGGATCGGCCGTTCATCCCGTATGTGCCGGGTATCGAAACGTTCACCGGGACACAACTGCACACCCACGACTACAACAGGCCGACCGATTTCGACGGCAAGCGCGTTCTCGTGGTGGGGGCCGGAATCTCGGCCATCCAGCTGCTGATCGAGATCGCGCGCAATGCCGAAGGCGCACAGACCTTCTGGTGCAGTCGCACCGAACCCCATTTCAGCAGTGCACCGTTCACCCCCGAACATGGCCGCGCCGCAGTGGCGCGCGTCGAGGAACGGGTGCGTGCCGGGCTACCGCCCGGGTCGGTGGTGTCGGTGACGGGGCTGCCCGAGAACGACGCGATACGCGCCGCACGCGCAGACGGCATCCTCGCGTGGCGACCGATGTTCACCCGCATCACACCGACGGGAGTGTGCTGGGACTGTGGGACACCCGAGGGCGTAGGTGGCGGTGGTGATCATCTGGATGTCGACGTCATCCTGTGGTGCACCGGTTTTCGGAGCGCCCTGGACCATCTGGCGCCACTGAAGTTGCGGGCTCCGGGCGGCGGAATCGTGATGACCGGCCGACTGGCGACCGTCGTGGCATCCACTCCTCGTCTGCAACTACTGGGCTATGGCCCGTCAGCGTCCACCATCGGCGCCAACCGCGCGGGCCGCGAGGCAGCCCGGGTGGTGCAGGACATTCTCGCCTGACCGCCCCGCCGGCTGGTGCCGCGGCCGCAACACAGTGGCCGTGCACTGCAACGTTCAGACCACATTCCGCCCGAAATCCGGCTACTCATCAGCTGAGATGGTCAAATCGATCTACAGCAGGTCGGGCCGAGGTGAGGTGTGCGATGCGATACACGGACAGCAGACGTGGCCCGGGTCGACGCCGGAGTTTGTGCGCGGCGGCAACGATTTCCGTGCTTCTCGCCTTCATCTCGATTTCCCCGGCGGCGGCCGACAGCAGCCAGGGATCAGACAACATCCAGGGATCAGGCAGCGTCCAAAGTTCAACGGCGTCACTGTGGGAAGTACCCGCCCTTCCCGGGCCGGCGCAGAACACTCATCATGAGGCCTCCCGTCATGCCGGCGATCACCCGGGTTCGGTGCCGCCGGGCGTCAACGACTTCGCCTGCACCCCATCACCGACACACCCGCGGCCGGTTCTTCTACTCCACGGCACGGATTCGAGCGCGTACTCCGACTGGGCGAAGATCGGGCCCCGGCTCGCTGCCGAGGGCTTCTGCGTGTTCGCCGTGAACTTCGGCGGACGTGCGGGTGGCGACAACTTCGGGACCGAAGACATCGTGGAGAGCGCTCGGCAGGTCGGCGGCTTCGCGGCCGAGGTACTGGACGAAACCGGAGCCACCAGGCTGGACATCGTCGGGTATTCGCAGGGCGCAACGGTCGGCCGGTACTTCGTCAACAGGCTGGGTGGGTCGACGATGGTCGGGCATTGGGTGGGTCTGGCATCCCCGTCGTACGGCAGCTCCCTGTACGGCTTGGTGCCGATTGCCACCCAGATCCCCGGCGCGCTCGACGTCGCGGCCACCGTGATCCCACCTGAGCTGGTCTCCACCGCACTGTGGCAGCAGGTTCAGGGCTCACCGCTGCTCGCCGAACTCAACAACGGTGGCAAGGACACGGTCCCCAGCGTCGAGTACACCACCATCGGCACGCAGGTGGACGAAGTGATCCAGCCGGCGGCGACCGTTGCACTCAAAGGTGCCGGCGCAACAAATCTGTTCATCCAGGATCGCTGCCCGGCCGATCTGAGCGGCCATTTCCGCCTGCCGTACGACGACTACGCCGTCGGGCTTGTACTCAATGCCCTCGATCCGGCCTCGGCGGCACCCACCTGCAGGCCGGTCGCGCTGGGCACGGACATCCTCGAGATGGTGATCGCAGAGAATTCGTGAGGCTGGCGATCACAAAGCGCCCTCCATGTATGGCAAACATTGACATTCTGTTGTGTTTTCCCAACACTTAACCCTGTGAGTCCGGTCAAGAAGGCAGGCCACCTGCCGATCTACAACCGCATCGGCGTACTACGCGCCGAGCGCCGGATGTCACGCGCGCAACTTGCCGAGCTGGTGGGCGTGAACGTCCAGTCCATCGGCTCGCTCGAACGGGGTGACAACTATCCCAGCCTCGACCTGGCCTTTCGCATCTGCGATGTGTTCGGGCTCCCGGTGGAGGCTGTCTTCAGTCGCCGCGAGTTCGGGGCGATGTCGACGCAGTTGTATCGCACGAATGGAGGGCCGTCGTGAACGATCCGAACAGCGTGATCCCCGAGTCCGCGAAACCGGCGTGGTGGCGTGGATACGAAGAATGGCAGGTACGTAGGCACGAGAAGTTCCTGCGTCGTTATGGCCACCGGTTCCCCCGTCTGCGGAATCGGCGCAGTGCCCGCAAGCTCGTGGTCGCGCTTGTCATTTCGGTGATCCTGGTGATCGCCAGTGCAATCGTCATGTTCTTCACCATGTGGGCGGCCCCGGCGTTCATCGTCCTCATCTCGTTTGTCATGCTCCCGCTCGTCTACGTGCTGCGGGCCGTGACACGCAATGTCAGCGATGCACCGGCCTCGGCCCTCGACGAGTTCGAACTCGCCAGCCGCAATGCCGCCCGATCGATCGCTTACACCGCCCTGTGGGTCTCGATGTTCGTCCCGTACCTCGTGCTCATCATCCTGTCGGGCGGAGGCGACAACAGCGTCGATGGCCAGGTGATCTACGGCAGCGCGGTGCTCCTCATCGTGCTGGTCACCGGGGCCACCTGCATTCCCACCTGTCTGATCGGATGGTGGTTGCCCGACCCCGATCCAGAGGATTTCGCCACCTATCCCCAGGTGGTGGCCAATGAAAACGTCAGCCAATCAGGAGGATTCGAACAGTGACCGCTCCCCTCATCGTCGACGGTCTGAGTAAGAGATACGGCTCCCTCAAGGCCCTCGACAACATGTCCTTCACCGTCGCCCCCGGCGAGATCTTCGGATTCGTCGGTTCGAACGGCGCCGGAAAATCCACCACGATGCGCATCATCCTCGGTGTGCTGTCGGCCGATTCGGGTCGAGTACTTCTCGGCGACTCCCCCATCGACCTCGACACGCGACGTCGCATCGGATACATGCCTGAAGAACGCGGCCTGTATCCCAAGATGAAAGTGGGCAAACAGCTCTCGTTCCTCGCCCAGCTGCACGGCCTGTCTCGCGCCGAAGCCGACGACCAAGTGGAGACCTGGGTACGACGGCTGGGTGTGTACGAGCGGATCAACGACGACGTGAACAGCCTGAGCCTGGGCAATCAGCAGCGTGTGCAGCTGGCGGCCGCCCTGGTTCACAGCCCCGATGTGCTGGTGCTCGACGAACCGTTCTCGGGCTTAGACCCCGTCGCCGTCGACGTGATGAGCGACGTGCTCAAAGAAAAAGCCGCCCAGGGTGTTCCGGTCATCTTCTCCAGCCACCAACTGGAACTCGTGCAGCGCCTGTGTGACCGGGTCGGCATCATCTCCTCCGGCACGATGCGGGCACTGGGAACTGTGGATGAACTACGGTCGGCCGGCGAGATCCGGCTCGACGTCGGCGCGCCACAGGCCCCGGCCGGATGGGCCGACCACCTGCCAGGGGTACTCGGCACCATCCAGAACGGGTCGATCACCACCGTCAGCATGACGCCTGGAACCGATGAGCAGGCAATTCTGACCGCTGCCCTCGCCACGGGGCCGGTCACACACTTCGCCCAATCCCGACCCGACCTGACCGAACTCTTCCGAGAGGTTGTATCCGCATGAGTGTGAACGCTTCCGATCCGAACAAGCACCCGAAGTCCGGCTCGGGCCGGATGAGCGCGTGGCGGGCCATCAACCTGGTGGCCAGGCGCGAGATCACCACCCGCGCGGCCACCAAGTCGTTTCTCATCACCAACGTGATCCTGCTGGTCGTCATCGTTGCGGGCATCATCGTTCTCTCGATTTTCACCGGCGACGACAAAGCGACGAAAGTCGGACTGGTAGGCGACAACTCGCAGCTGTCGGAAACAATCGTGGCGGTTGGCGACGCATCCGGGGAGAACATCGAGATCGTGCCCATCGGCAACGCCGACGAGGCGCGCGCCCAGGCGAAGGAAGGCGACGTGAAGGTGGCGTTGGTCCCCGGCGACGCCGGAACCAACAACTACGAAGCCGTCACCAAAGACGACCTCGACGGCAGCCTCGAAGGTGTGTTGCGAACGGCCGTCAGTCAGGACGGTCTGACCAAGGCCCTGGCCGCGGAGAACGTGGACCTTTCGGCCATCAGCGCCGACTCCACACTCACCGTCAGCGAGACAGACCCCGCCAAACCCAATGAGGGTCAACGTATTGCTGTGGCGCTCGTCGGCGTCTCACTGCTGATGTTCGCTGTACTGCAAGGCGGTTCGATGGTCGCGGCCGGAGTCGTCGAAGAGAAGACATCTCGGGTGGTCGAGCTGCTGCTGGCAACGATCAAACCGCTACATCTGTTGTGGGGCAAGATCGTCGGCATCGGATTGATGGCCTTTGCGCAGGTGGTCCTGTTGGGCGGTACCGCTCTCGTAGCCGCCCTTGCCACCGGCATTCTCGACGTGCCCACGGCGGCAGGCTCGATGTTCGCCGCGGTTGTCATCTGGTTCGTGCTGGGATTCGTCTTCTTCGCAACCCTGTACGCCGCAACGGGCGCAGTGGTGTCGCGACAGGAAGAGCTCGGCTCGAGTTCGGCCCCGCTCACCATCCTCGCGATGGCGGTTGTGTACTCGGCCTACTTCGGCATCGGCTCCCTCGACAGCACGTTGATGCAGACCCTGGCATGGATACCGCCGTTCTCGGCGTCGATCATGCCGGTGCGGATTGCAACCGGGGACGCAACGCTGGTCCAGGTGATCGTCACCATCGTTCTGATGATGATCGCTTGCGCGGTGGCAGCGTGGCTCGCCGCCCGCATCTACCAGCGGAACATCCTGCGCACAGGGGCCCGCGTGAAGTGGAAGGAAGCCATCAAGGGCTGACCGAGACCCCGGGCGAGGGGGACGTAGTTCGGCGGCACGACCATCCTGACGTCATGGCCGCGACGCTGCAGTTCGAGCCCGAAGGCCAGACCCGCCAATCTCATTCCCGCACGATAGACAACGAAAAGCGTTGTCGCTGCGCGGAATGAGGCCCACGGCGAGGTCCGGACGAGCGCGGTAACGCGGGTGTAACCGCGAAGAAACTCCAGACGCCTAGCGTCGCCCGATATGACCCACGCTGACTCTCCGTCGATGAGTGTTACGGACGAATCGCCCACCGCACCCAAGGCTGCCCGGCCGCTGGGCACCGGTATCAACATCTCCGGGCTGACCAAGGAGTTCAAGTCCGCGGGACTGCGGGGCGGGTCGTCGGTGACCGCACTCGACAACGTCGACCTGCAGACCTCGGAAGGCGCGTTCCTGTCGCTTCTCGGGCCATCGGGATGCGGGAAATCCACGGTCCTGCGCATCCTGGCGGGTCTCGAGGATGCCACCGCCGGCACGGCACTGATGAATGGGCGCTCACCGAAAGAACTCCAGTCGCAACACGGGCTGGGCATCGCCTTCCAGGACTCCGCGCTGCTGCCGTGGCGCAGTGTCGAATCGAACATCAAGCTGCCGTTGCAGGTCGCGGGAATCTCCGTCGACAAAGGTTTCATCGACGAGCTGATCGACCTGGTCGGCCTCAAGGGCTTCGAGAAGGCCAAGCCGGCCACCCTGTCCGGAGGTATGCGACAGCGCGTATCCATCGCCCGCGCTCTGGTCGTCAAACCCACAGCACTGTTGCTCGACGAACCGTTCGGCGCCCTCGATGACATGACCCGCCAGCGCCTGAACATCGAGCTGCTGCGCATCTGGACCGAGAAACCGGCCACCACACTCATGGTCACCCACGGCATCGCCGAGGCGGTCTTCCTCTCCGATGTCGTCGCCGTGATGAGCCCCCGGCCAGGACGGGTCCTGGAGACGGTCACCATCGACCTGCCCCGCCCGCGGGTACCCGACATGATGCGGACGCCGGAGTTCCACGCCCTGCACGACCACCTCAGCGGCCTGCTGTTCGGCAACAAGGGATCGGCGGGCGTCGCGTGACCACCCTGACCGCAGGCAAAGGGATAGGCGGTGCGCAGTTCACCGGGCGGGCGCAACTGGCCGGGAAGCGCTGGGGTGCAGGAGCAATCGGCATTGTCGCGGTCCTCATCATCTGGACGATGGCCGGGTACTTCGAGTGGTTCAAAGGCACCATCCCCACCCCGCTGGCCGTCATCGACGCCATTGGGGACGAGGGTTGGGACTACTACATCAACAACTTCACACCCACGATCGAGCTGTCCCTACGAGGGTTTCTGTGGGGCAACGTACTCGCCATCGTCCTGGCGCTGCTGGTGGTGATCATCCCGTTGATCGAGGGCGTCGCCACGCAGCTGGCCATCATCAGCTACTGCACGCCGATCATCGCGGTGGCACCCATCGTGCAGGTGGCGTTCGCCGAGGTACAGACCATGATCGTGTTCCTCGCGGCGATCTCGGTGTTCTTCACCACCATGATCGGAACGTTGTCGGGCCTGCGCTCGCCACACCAAGCCAGCCTCGACCTCGTCAAAGTCTATGGCGGAGGCACCTTTTCGCAGCTGGTACGGGTACGCATCATCTCAGCTCTGCCGAGCACCTTCGGCGCGTTGAAGATCGCCGCACCGGCAGCGGTTCTCGGTGCCGTGCTCGGCGAGTTCCTGGCGATGCCGGAAAAGGGTGCGGGGCCGGCGCTCATCATCGCCCAGCAGAGCGGCGACATACCGGCCGTGTGGGCGATCGCTCTCGTCGCGGGAGCAGTCGCCGGGATCGGCTACGGCATCGTGGCGTTCTTCTCGGTCTTCGTCACCCGCTACAGCACCGGAATGGCAGGCAGCAAATGACCGCCACCACCACGTCCCAAGCTCCACCGACCGCACCGGTTCCCGCGGCGGCAGCGGCCCGGGCGAACGCCGGCAACGGCAAGGCGATCGCCTGGGAGATCGCCAAGTTCATCGGCTCGCTCGTGATCTCGTTCTTCCTGATCCTGGCCATCTGGTGGTTGTTTTTGCTGGCGTACCCGGACATCGGTCCGATCATCGGGAAGACCCCGGTGGATGTGTTCCACTACCTGTTCACCGACCCGACGGCCTCGGCCGACCGCAGCGCGATCCTCGACAATTTGTGGATCACGCTGAAAGACGCCGGGATCGGGTTCGTGTGCGGCATGGGCGCAGCAGTGGTCGCCGCCGCACTGTTCGTGATGTTCCGCCCGGTTGCCCAGACGTTCATGCCGATCGCCATGTTGCTGCGGTCGGTACCGCTGGTGGCGATGACCCCGCTGATCACTCTTGTGGTGGGGCGCGGTGTGGCCGTCGTCGCGGTGATGGGCGGGATCGTCGTGTTCTTCCCCGCATTGGTGATGATCATGACCGGTCTGGCCAATGCGCCGCGGCAGATCAACGACGTGATCGTGGCCTACGGCGGAACCCGCCTGACGGCGATGAGGATGGCGGCGTTGCCCTCGGCTGTTCCAGCACTGTTCGCCGCGGCCAAGGTCTCGGTGCCCGGCGCCATGATCGGAGCCACCGTTGCCGAATGGCTCGGCACCAACAAGGGTTTGGGCGCCACCCTCCAGCAGGCGTTGCCCGCGGCGGCCTACAACGAGCTGTGGGCGTCGGTGCTGGTCATCACGGTCGCGTCCATCGTGCTCTATGCGTTTGTCGGTGTCGCCGAGAAGCTCGTGCTGGCGCAGATGGGCACCACACCGACGTAGATCAGCTGCCGGTGGGCAGATTCACAACTCGTTACAAACAAACGCACGTGCGCAATGTGGCCGAAACCGCGCCACCTTAAGTTCTGCCGAAGGCGGATCTCGATCTGAAGTACCGCCGACGTTCACTGAAAACAGGAGTCTGCACATGGCTTACACGTTCGACCGCCGATCTTTCCTTCGGTACTCCCTGATCGCCGGTGGCGCTGTCGGAAGCGCCAGTGTTCTCGCTGCCTGCAGCTCCGGCAGCAGCGACAGTGGCGGAGACAGCACCACCAATCCCAAGGTGCAGTTGTCGTGGCAGAAGAACATCGAGTTCGCCGGCGAGTACTTCGCCATCGAAAACGGTTACTACGAAGCCGCCGGACTCGGCACCCCTGAACTGATCACCGGCGGCGGACCGGGCACCGGCGTCGAGACGGGCCTGACGTCGAACAAGGTGTGGATCGGCATGACCGCCCCGCAGCTGACCGCTCCCGTCATCCTGCAGGGCGCCAAGCTCAAGACCGTCGCCGCGACGTTCCAGAAAAACCCCTTCTGCATCGTGTCGTCGGCGGGTAGCCCGATCCTGAGTCCCGAGGAGATGAAGGGCAAGAAGATCGGCGTCCAGGCGTCGAACGAGAACGTCTTCAAGGCCCTGCTCACCGCAAATGGCATGACCGACTCGGACATTCAGAAGATCACCGTGCAGTACGACCCGACCCCACTGACCAAGGGTGAGGTCGACGGCTGGGTCTCGTACGTCACCAACGAGCCGATCACGTTGGCGGAGGGCGGTTTCCCCAACGCGAACTTCCTGTTCGCCGACTTCAATCTGCCCCTCGTCGCCGAGACACTCGTGGTCCGGCAGGAGACCATCGACAACGAGCGCGACAAGCTCAAAGCCTTCATCAAGGCCGACATCCAGGGCTGGTACGACGCGGTGGCCGACCCCGCCAAGTCGGCCGAGCTGGCCGTCACCAAGTACGGCAAGGATCTCGGCCTCGAACTCGGCGAGCAGATCAAGGAAGCCGAAGCCCAGAACACCCTGGTGGTGTCGGACGAGACCAAAGCCAATGGCCTGCTGACGATGTCAGATGAGCTGATCGAGCTGAACATCGAAGCGCTTGCCAAGGCGGGCTACGACATCAAACCGGCCGACATCTTCGACATGTCGATCGTCAACGAGATCTACGCGGAAAACCCGGAGCTGAAGAAGCCGATCTGACACTCCTGCGGAGGGAGTGTCGGCCCGAATGATGGCAGCATTCAGTCGAGTTGGTTGTAGCGATCCAACGCGACCCGACGCTGTGCCGAGTGGTCCACGATCGGCTCGGGGTAGTCGTCGGGCCGCAGCGCGCCGGGTTCGTGGACAGCACTACCGGGAATGGAGCGGAGCTCGGGAACCCAGCGGCGTACGTAGTCCCCGGAGGGATCGAACTTCTTGCCCTGCGTGGTGGGGTTGAACACCCGGAAGTACGGCGCCGCATCGGTTCCCGACCCCGCGACCCATTGCCAACCGTGCTGGTTGCTCGCCATGTCGCCGTCGATGAGTTGATCGAGGAACCATGCGGCGCCGCGCTGCCATGGCAGATGGAGGTCCTTCACCAGGAATGAGGCGACGATCATGCGCAGCCGATTGTGCATGAACCCACTCCCCGAGAGCTGACGCATACCGGCATCGACGATCGGGTATCCGGTCTTTCCCTCGCGCCACGCATCGAAGTCCGCATCGGCGTCCGATCCCGAGTCGTGCTCCATCGCATCGAACTTCTTGTTCAGGTTCCACCACACCGAGTCCGGTCGCTGGTACAGCACATCGGCATAGAAGTCCCGGAACGCCAATTCCCTGACGTAGGCGGCCTGTCCGGCCCCCTCGGACTTGTCGAGTTCGACAAGCATCGCTCGCGGATGGATGTTGCCGTACTTCAGATACGCCGACATCCGGCTGGACGCCTCGAGATCGGGCCGGTTGCGGTCCTGCTCGTATCCGAGCACGCCATCGGCGACGAACTCGGCAAAACGCTCGTGCGCGGCGTGCTCGCCGGCAGGGATGTCGAGTGTGGCCGGCGGGTCGGGAATGTCGATGGACTCGACACCTGCGACGTCACCGGGGTCGATCCAGTCCGCGGACTCCACTCCGGTGTCGGCCGGCTCCCGCCATCCGTGTGCCTTCCACGTACGGAAGTAGGGGGTGAACACCCGGTACGGCTCGCCGTCGTCTTTGCGGACGCGACCGGGCGTCACCGCGTAGGGCGATCCTTCGGCGCGTAGCGGCACGTCGCCCAGCGCTTCGGCCACCTTGCGGTCTCGGCGGCGGCCGTACGGGGCGAAGTCGGCGGTGATGTGCACCGCCTCGGCGTCGATGGCTTTCGCGATGGCGGGAATCTGTTCCTCGGGCGCACCGCGGACGACGAGGAGTCTGCCGTCGAGCTGGTTGTGCAGATCACGGAGCGACTCGAACAAGAACGCCAGTCGTCGATCGCCCGACGATGCCTCGAGTTTGGGGTCGAGGACAAAGCAGGCCAGGACGCGCCTGCCCTCCGCGGCCAGCAGCGGTGGCAGATCACCCAGCCGCAGGTCTCGACGAAGCCAGAGCAGGATCGGTTGTTGGTCCATTCACCCATCCTGCCGAAAACAACAGCGAAGGGTGGTACATCAATGTCGCGAATGCTTCGGCGGATGCAGCAGCAGGTCGATGACCAGCGCAGTCCACCCCGTTTGGTGACTCGCACCGAGACCGGCCCCGTTGTCTCCGTGGAAGTACTCGTTGAACAACAGGTTGTCTTTCCACGCGGGATCGGTCTGGAAGATCTCCGTTCCCCCGTACACAGGACGGCGGCCGTCCGCGTCGGGCAACCAGATCGACACCAGTCGGTCCGCCAGGTCTTGGGCGATCTCGAAGAAGTCGGACTCGGCGTCCGCGCCGGTGGGGTAAGCCATCGTCGCCTCGGTGCCGAAGAAGCGCCCGTATTGCACCAGCGCCCGGATCGCCAGGTAGTTGATCGGGAACCACACCGGTCCCCGCCAGTTCGAGTTGCCGCCGTACATGGCGGTCCGCGACTCCGCGGGCTCGTAGTCGATGACCGCCCCGGTGGCACCGGGCAACGTGTACGGCTCGCGGTACTTCTTCGACAACGAGCGGAGACCGTAGTCGGAGAGCATTGCGTCCTCGTCGAACACCGTGCGCATCAACGACCGCAACTGGTCGGCAGACAGCACCGACAGCAGGATGCGCGGTGTGTCGTCGTCGGTGCGGATCCGCCACGATTGCGCACCCCCGATGCCCAGAGCCGTGAACCGCCGGGTGAATCGTTTCCGTAATCTGCTCATCCGCGTGGCATTGCGCGCCGGGATCTCCGCGGCGGCCAGCGCCGGGATCAGCCCGACAAGACTCTGCACCTTGATGGATTCGCAGGTGCCGTCAGGGTCGGTCAGCCGGTCGTAATAGAAGCCGTCGTCCACGTCGTACAGACCGGATTCCTTGAGCGACTGCGCAATCAGGGTGAAGTGCTCGAGGAACTTGATCACCATGTCCTCGTAGACCGGGTCGTGGTCGGCCAGTGCGAGCGCGATGCCCAGCATGGCCTCGGCATAGAACGCCATCCACCCCGTTCCGTCGGACTGCTCGAGCGTGGTGCCCGGCGGCAGGTGTGAACGGTCGACAGGGCTGATGTTGTCGAGTCCGAGGAACCCGCCACCGAAAACGTTGTTGCCGTGCGGATCCTGTCGATTCACCCACCAGGTGAAGTTGAGCAGCAGCTTCTGGAAGACCCGTTCGAGGAACTCGATGTCGTTGCCGCCGTCGATGTTGAACACCCGCAGCGCCGCGAGGGCATGCACCGGCGGGTTGACGTCGTCGAAATTCCACTCATAGGCGGGCAGAGCACCATTGGGGTGCAGGAACCACTCCCGCAGGAGCACGATCAACTGGTACTTCGCGAATGCCGGATCCAGATGCGCCCAAGAGATGGAGTGAAAAGCCAGGTCCCAGGCAGCAAACCACGGATATTCCCACGGGTCCGGCATCGCCAGGATGTCGAAGGCATCGAGGTGTCGCCAATCGGTGTTGCGACCGTGTTGATGTCCCGCTGGGGGCGGCGGCTCCGCGGGATCACCGTCGAGCCATCGCGCGACCTGATAGGAGTACATCTGCTTGCTCCAGATCAAACCCGCGGCGGCCTGGGTGAGGATCCGCATCTGCTCGGTGTCGAGATCGGGGCCGATGGCGGTATAGAACTCGTTCGCCTCGCTTTGCCGCAGCGCGGCGATTCTGCCGAAGTCGTCTCCCGCCCAGTCACTCCCACTGGAGCCGGCGGTGTCCGGTCCGGACAACCGCACCCGCGCCTGCACCGTATGTCCCGCGGGCACGTCCAGGTGGTACCACCAGGCTGCCTTGCTTCCGTGTTGCGCCGGATTGACCGTCGCGGCGCCCGCGACCACGTGGTCGTTGATCCCGTCTTTCGGGTACGGCGTGATCGGGTCGCCGCCGAAGATCTTGGGTATGTTGGTCTCGTTGTCGCAGAACAGAACCCGTGGCTCGGTCCCATCACTTGCCGGCGCCGCCCGCAGTCGGTAGCCGTTGAGCCGATCGTGTTCGAGGACCACCGCATCACCGTCGGCGGCCAAACCCGGGATGTTCTGCTCGCCCCCTGCGCGCCAGGTGTTCCGGAACCAGCCGGTGGGCAGCACGTCGATCGACGCGTCGACCGCGCCGTTGTTGGTGACGCTGATGGTCATCAGGATATCGGTCGGACCGGCTTTGGCATAGGTGACATCGACAACCCAGTAGCGGCCGTCGTCGAAGACCCCGGTGTCGAGCAGTTCGTACTCGAAGTCGTCGCGTCCACGCCGGGCGTTCTCCGCCACCAGTTGTTCGTAGGGGAACGCCGCCTGCGGGTAGTGGTAACGCCATTGCAGCAGAGCATGACTCGGCAAACCCTGCAGATACCACCAATATTCTTTGACGTCTTCACCGTGATTGCCCTGCGGGCCGGTGAGTCCGAACATGCGCTCTTTGAGGATCGGGTCGACGCCGTTCCACAGTGCCAACGACAGGCAGAACTCGTGCCCGATGTCGGAGATCCCGGCCATACCGTCTTCGTTCCAGCGGTAGGCACGGGAACGCGCATGCTCGTGAGGGAAATAGTCCCATGCGTTTCCGTCGTCGCTGTAATCCTCGCGCACCGTCCCCCATGCCCGCTCGGACAGGTACGGACCCCACAGGTACCACGGGTTCGCATCGTGCAACCCGTCTTCGAGACGACCGGTGGCTTCGGCGAGACGCTGATGCTCGGCCGTACCACCCGGCCGGCGGTGTTGCCGGTTCACTCAGATCGCCTCGCGTTCAGCATCATCGGAAGTGTCCTCAGCAGGGACCGGCTCCACACGGAACAGGTGCCACAGCCTGGGGCCCAGCTCGACGAACAGGCCGTCGGTCAGATCGGCGGTGCTCCGGCGATATCGCAGGTCGCGGGTGTCGTCGACGAGATCGACCTCATCGACCTGCGGGTCCAGTGCCCCAAGGCCGTCCCATCGCGCTCGCACCATGCCACTGGCGACCTGGTCGCCGAGGTTCACCACGACGAGCCAGCGGGCGTCACCGTGCCAGGTCCACGCCAGCAGATCCGCTGTTGTGGCGTTGTCGTCCCATCCGGTGATGTCGGCCGCGGCCCACGATCCGGTACGGAAAGTGTTGTCGCGCAAGATGTTCGTCAGCCGTCCGTAGAAGTCGAGCAACTCGTTGTCGACCTCCTCAGCCGGGCTGCGGCCCAGTTGCACAGGGAGATGCACGCGCCTGCCCTCGAACTGGCCGTCGTAGACCAACCTCGCGCCGGGCTGGGTGAACGACGTGACTGCCGCAATCTTGTGCCCCTCGAGCGAGAACACCGAAGCAGCCCTGGGCTCGTCGTGATTTTCGAGGAATCGGACGAGCCGGCTGAGATGATCCGGCTCGGCATCGAGTTGCCTTCTGACCGCGGCAGCGTCGCCGCCTTCGACGAAGCGGTCGTACAGACCCTTGTCGTAGCAATAGTCGAATCCCTGCTCCTGCAGGGCGGCCTCGAGGTCCCAGTACGCCTCCGCGATGAATGTGAAGTCGGGGTGTACCGACCTCACAGCTCCGATCACGAGTGGCCAATACTCTTGTGACGGAACATCTCCCGCGCGTTCACCCCAGGTTCTGGCGAACACGTCGTTCATCATCAGCATCGCCATGTCGCACCGCACGCCATCACACTGTTCGGCGATTCGCGTGAGGGTGGTGATGACGGCCGCACGCAATTCGGTGGAGAAGGCGTTGAGTTGCACGACGTCGGGCCACGCCGGGAAGTAGGGGTCGCGGCCGTTCGCGAGGACCTTGCCGCCGACCTCGATGAAGGAGGCCGGTTCCTCGCGCAGGTCATCGGCGGTGCCGCCGACGAAGAACTCCGGATGCGCGGTGGTCCACGAGTGGTCGGGCGCAACATGGTTGGGCACGAAGTCCAAGATCAAGCGAATCCCGCGGTCGGCAAGCGCCTGCCGTGCCGACGCCAGCCCGTTGGGGCCGCCGAGCATCGGGTCCACCTCGTATCCACGGATGCAGTACGGCGAACCGACGATGTCGTCGATGGTGAAGTCGGGCAGGATGTCCCGGCAATGCTGCACCAGGGACTCGTCCGCTCTGGCGATCGCGACACCGGCCGGGCTGCGCTGCCACACCCCCATCAGCCACACCACATCAGCACCGGACGCCGCGATCGCGTCCCACACCTCGCCGGGGACATCACCCAGTTCGACGCGCCGACCGCACCTCCTGCTGAGCTCGTCGAGCCACGGCCACGTGTTGATCTCGTAGATGAACGGGTGCGCGATCACCCCGTAAACCTATCGCGCACAAAGCCGTCAGTGGCTGTGAACGCCCAGGAGATCACCGCCCGTTCACCGAGGGAGACCAGGTAGGTGCTGGAGACAGCAAACAGCCCCGCACGGTGACCATGCGGGGCTGCTGCGAAAGATGCGTACCGGGACCTAGGAAACGCCGAGCAGATCGATCACAAAGATCAGCGTCTTACCCGACAGCCGGTGTCCGGCGCCCTCGGGCCCGTAAGCGAGCTCGGGCGGCACGGTGAGCTGGCGGCGACCGCCGACCTTCATGCCGGGGATACCCTCCTGCCAGCCGGGGATCAGCCGGTCGAGCGGGAAGTTGGCTGACTGGCCGCGATTCCACGAGGAGTCGAACTCCTCGCCTGTCTCGTACTCGACGCCGACGTAGTGGACGTCGACCACTCCGCCGGCGACAGCGACGTCGCCGTCACCGATCACCAGGTCGGTGCTCACCAGTTCGGTGGGTGCGGGGCCTTGCGGGAATTCGATCTCAGGTTTTGTCATGGTTCAGCGCTGATCCATATTCAGGTAGTCACGTTCGGTGTATCCGGTGTAGATCTGCCGGGGACGGCCGATCTTCCCGGTCGGGTCGGCGTTCATTTCACGCCAGTGCGCAATCCAGCCGGGCAGCCGGCCGAGTGCGAACAGCACGGTGAACATCCGGGTGGGGAACCCCATCGCGCGGTAGATCAAACCGGTGTAGAAATCCACGTTCGGGTACAGCTTGCGCGAGATGAAGTAGTCGTCGCTCAGGGCCACTTCTTCGAGCCCCTTGGCGATGTCGAGGAGGTCGTCGTTGACGCCGAGGAGCTCCAAGATCTGGTCGGCGGTCTCCTTGACGATCGCGGCCCGCGGGTCGTAGTTCTTGTAGACCCGGTGCCCGAAGCCCATGAGCTTGACGCCGTCTTCTTTGTTCTTGACCTTGTTCATGAACTCCTTGGTGTCGCCACCGGAGGCCTTGATGTCGTCGAGCATCTCGAGCACGGCCTGGTTGGCACCGCCGTGCAGCGGACCCCAGAGTGCGTTGATGCCACCGGAGATCGAGGTGAACAAGTTGGCCTGCGACGACCCCACCAGGCGGACCGTGGAGGTGGAGCAGTTCTGCTCGTGGTCGGCGTGCAGGATGAACAGCATGTCGAGGGCCTTGACCACGTCCGGGTTGACCTCGTAGGGCTCCGCGGGGAAACCGAAGGTCATCCGCAGGAAGTTCTCGACCAGGTTCAGCGAGTTGTCCGGGTACAGGAACGGCTGTCCGGTGGACTTCTTGTAGGCGTACGCCGCGATGGTGGGCAGCTTCGCCAGCAGGCGGATGGTCGAAAGCTCGACCTGCTCGGGATCTTTCGGGTCCAGGGAATCCTGGTAGTACGCGCTCAGGGCGTTCACTGCGCTGGACAGCACCGGCATGGGGTGCGCGTTGCGCGGGAAACCGTCGAAGAATCGTTTGAGGTCTTCGTGCAGCAGCGTGTGGCGGCTGATCTTGTTGGTGAACTCGTCCAGTTCGGACGGGGTCGGGAGCTCGCCGTTGATCAGGAGGTAGCTGACCTCGAGGAAGCTCGATCCCTTCGCCAACTGCTCGATGGGGTATCCGCGGTAGCGCAGGATTCCGGCATCGCCGTCGATGTAGGTGATCGCGGACTTGGTGGACGCCGTGTTGACGAAACCGCCGTCGAACGTGGTGAGTCCGGTCTCGGCGAGGAACTTCCCGAGTCCGACGCCGTTGGCGCCTTCTGTCGCTTCGACGATGGGAAGCTTGATCTCGCCGCCGGGATAGCTGAACGTGGCCTTGGCCTCCGCTGCCGATCCGTTGGCAGACACTGTTTCGGCGGACACTTGGTCCTCCCCTTTTCGACGGGCTGCACCGATCTCGTGAACCGGTGCAGGTGTTTTACCTCCGGGGTCGTCGTAACGATCGTGCGACCCGGTTAATAACCTAGTCGGTTTCAAGCTCGCCCGCCCACGGAGGGTCCGCGCCGGGCCGCGACACGGTGATCGCGGCTGCCCGGGCGGCGAACTGCAGGGCCTCTGACCAGTCGTTTTCGGTCATCGTGCGGAGCAGCGCGGGGTCGAGGAAGCGGTGCGTCCCCAGCCAGTGCAGCAGGGCGCCACAAATCGTGTCACCTGCCCCTATGGTGTCGATCACATCGACTCTCCGGCCGGGTACATGCGCGGTGAGGTCGGGCGTGCGAACACTGAGTCCATCGCCGCCGTGCGTGATGACAACCGCGCCCACGCCGGCTTCGATCCAGCGGTCCGGATCTGTTCCGGCGGCGCCGTCGGCCAGCCATTCGGCGTCGTCGTCGGACACCTTGACGATGTCGAGCGACGGCAACCACGAGGCAAAGCGCTTGCGGTAGGCGTCGGGGTCATCGATCACACCGGCGCGGATGTTGGGGTCGAGCAGTGTGAGGCGGCCCTCGCCATGACTGCGGTGCAGGAGCTTCTCGTAGGCGCTTGCGCCGGGCTCGAGGACCATCGACAAGGTTCCGAAAGCGAGAGCGGCGACCGTGCGTGGCAGCTCACCCGGATCGGTGACCAACCGGTCGGCGGTGCCCTGCAGATAGAAGTTGTACTGCGCCGATCCGTCGTCGCCGATGCTGGTGAGAGCAAGCGTGGTCGGTTCCGGACCACGTTGCAGCAGAGAGAGTTCACGCCAGCGGAACGAAGTGCATCAGCGAGCGCATCGCCGAACGCGTCGGTGGACACCCGCGAGCACAACGACACCGCGGACCCGAGCCGGCCCAAGGTGATCGCGGCGTTGAACGGGCCGCCGCCCAAGGCAGGTGTGAGTGGACTGAGCGCACCGGGTGCAGACGGCACCAGGTCCACCAGCGCTTCTCCACACACGACGATTTCTCTCACGGCGCCACCCTCATTCCCGGAATCGCAGGCCCCAGCGGCCGGTCCAGATCTGGCCCGGTTCGAGCACGATCAGATCGGTTCCGGTGGCAAGCGCGTTGGGCGGCGCGGTCATCGGTTCGATGGCCACGGCTCTGCCGCGACCGGGGTACGGCTGGTCGTGGCCCGGGTCGGCGGTGAACGCCTGGACCCACGAGAAGTTGAGGTCGGTCCACAGTTCGGTGGTCCCGTCCGAGCCGATCAGGCGATGGGTGATGATGCCGTCGTCATCCGCCATCGCGGTGAACGGGGTGTCGAGCCACACTCCCTCGACCCGTCGTGGTGTCCGGAAGTCGAACTCGGTGCGGCGACGTCGACGGGGTCGCCGTCGGGGAGCTGGCGTTCGGGGTCGAGCGGCTGATACTTCTCAGCTGCCAGCTGCAGTGAGCAGTCGTCGGCAGGGACGTCGCCCACGCGGACGAAGGTGTGCTGGCCCAATGCGTACGGCGCGCGGATGGTTCCGGTGTTGGTGGTGGTGTGCGTGACGGTGAGGCCATCGGGCCCCACCGCGTAGGTCGCGGTCAGCTGCAGATCGAACGGCCAACCGGGATGCTGCCCCACGGCGACGCCGAGGGTGACCGACGTCGCGGTCTGGTCGAGGACATTCCAGTCCACCATCCGCACGAAGCCATGGTTGGCGTTGTTCCGCCCGGCTTCGGTGATCGGGAGCTCGTACGACGTGCCGTCGAAGGTGTATCGGCCGTCGCCTGTGCGGTTCGGCCACGGCGAGAGCACCAATCCGCACGAGAGCGGCGGCTTGACCCCTGGTTCGATCTCCCAGGTCTCGGTGAGGAGCCGGCCGCGCCATCTGACGGCCCGCAGCCCGGCGCCGGTCGCGGCGATCTGTGCGCTGTATCCATCCGCTTCGATGCTGTGCCCGGCCACATCGGTCAGCTTAGCCGCCACCTGTGGTCGCGATGCGAAGTTGTCGCCCCGGCAAAAGGTTTCATCCATTCGGCCGAGACGGTTGACACTGCCGGTGAGACGGATCTACAGTTTCGTCTCATTGGTGTCCCACGGCACCGGCCGTCGACGAAGGATGTCTCCCGTGACCGACCTGCGCGATACCCGACCGATCACCACGCCCGCCCCGCCCGCATCAGAGCCCGTGCCACAACTGCTCGGCCCGGATTCGGTGACCTGGAAGTTCTTCGGCGGCTGGCACGGGATGCTCATCGGCCTGTGGTCGGGCTCGATGCAGAACATGCACCCCAAGCTCGGTGCGGCAGTGTGGGAGCACTCCGACTTCTTCGGCGAACGCTGGGAGCGGTTGATGCGGTCGCTCTATCCGATCATCGGGGTGGTGTTCGACGGTACCGAGGACACCGGCCGCGAGGTTCGTGACTACCACCGCGAGATCAAGGGTGCGATGCCTGACGGCAGCCGCTATCACGCGCTCGATCCAGACGTCTTCTACTGGGCGCACGCCACCTTCTGGTACGGCAACATCCGGTGCGCGGAGGTCTTCGGACCACCGATCACCGAAGCGGAGAAACGTCAGCTGTTCGAGGAGTCACGCACCTGGTACGCGATGTACGGGGTGAGCACCCGGCCCTGCCCGGATACCTACGAGGAGTTCCTCGAGTACTGGGATGACATGTGCCGCAACGTCCTTCAAGATCATCCCGCCGTCCGCACGGTACTGGACATCTCCGAACTGCCGCCGCCCCCGTGGATGTCGTGGATGCCCCGGCCGATCTGGAAACAACTGGTCCGCCCCACCGAACGGTTCTTCACCTGGCTGACGGTGGGCCTGTACGACCAGCCGGTTCGCGATCTCATGGGCTTCACGTGGTCAGAACGTGACGAACGCCGTTTCCGCCGGTTCGGCAAGGCCGTCAACACCTTCATGCACTTGTTGCCCGAGCGCTACCGCAAACATCCACGTTGCCGCGACGCCTGGGATCGGCTGGCCGGAGCCGTGCCCGCCGACGCACCACTGCTGGACACCCCGGTGCGCAATCTGCCTCCCGAAGCCGTCCGTGGCGAGCCGATGCACTACTGCCCGGTGACGGCGGCGCGAAGGGCAAACCTGCCCTGGCAGTCCAACGAGACCGCACCCTGAGAGCTCGACCGGGCTTCGGGCCCAGCGTCATGAAGATCACCGGTGTCATGAAGACCACACCGGTCGACCGTAACGCGGCCACCTGGGGATTCGACTAGTCCTGCAGCACCGAGACAAGCCGACTGGCGCTCACGGCCAGATGCCCTACCATGTCCGGCGGAGCATCGACCATCGGCCGTCCCCAAAACCGGGACGGCCTGCCCCGGCGACAAGTCGCATGCGGAGGACCATGACCATCACGACAGCCGAGCCACGACCGACACTGCAGAAGGTGCCGCTGACCACCGAGGCAGCGCGCATCGGCGCCACTGCCTGGCACGCCGTCTGCGGAGGCGCGCGCTTCGCCACCCGGGTACGCCACAAGCAGGACGCGGCCGCAATCGGAGCCGGCGAGACGCGCAACACGTTCGCCGCCCTCGGCCCGACCTACGTCAAGCTCGGGCAGCTCATCGCCTCGAGTCCAGGCGTGTTCCCCAAGGTGCTCTCCGATGAGTTCCGGTCGCTGCTCGACAGGGTGCCCCCTGCCGACCCCGAGCAGGTTCGTGCGCTGCTGACCAGTCAGCTCGGCCGCGACCCCGACGAGGTGTTCGACGACTTCGACGCCGAGCCGATCGCCTCCGCGTCCATCTCACAGGTCCACACCGCGACGCTGAAGACCGGCGAGTCGGTGGTCGTCAAGATCCAGCGCCCCGGCATCAAGGCCCGGCTGGCCGCCGACCTGCAGATCCTGCAGCGCACCGCCGCGCTCGTGGAACTGTCGTCGTACGGACGCATGCTCAGCGCCAGAGCGGTGATCGAGGACTTCACCGCCAACCTCCATTCCGAGCTGGACTTCCGCACCGAAGCGGCCGCCATGGAGGAGTGGACCGCGGCGATCTCGGGGTCGAAGTACGCCGACAAAGTGCGTGTTCCCAAGGTGTACTGGGACCACACCACCGAGCGGGTACTCACCCTCGAGCGGGTGGACGCCATTCGCATCGACGACGTCAAGGCCATCCGCCGCGCGGGTCACGACGGCACCGAGATCGTCAAGACGCTGCTGATGTCGTTGCTCGAGTCGGCCTTCACCGACGGGATCTTCCACGGCGATCTGCATGCCGGGAACGTTCTCGTCGACGCCGACGGGCGCATCGTGTTCCTCGACTGGGGCATCGTCGGCCGCTTCGACGACAGCACCCGCATGATCGTCCGCGAACTGCTCGGCAACCTGATGCGCAGCAACTACGAGGCCGCCGGTCAGGCCCTGGCTGCCCTCGGCACATTCGGGAAACCGGGTTCGGTCCGCGAGACCGCCAAGGACCTGCGACGCGTCGCTGCTCCCATCGGCGGAACCGAACTGGGGAACATGGCGTACGCCGACCTGGGCCGCCAACTCGCGAACCTCGCCAAGAACTACGACGCCCGACTCCCCCGTGAACTGGTACTCGTCGGCAAGCAGCTGCTCTACGTCGAGCGCTACATGAAACTGCTCGCGCCGCGGTGGAAGGCGATGGCCGACCCCCAGGTTGTCGGGTACACCGCAGGCCTGCTCAAGGATTCGGCCCCCAGCCGCACCCGCGCCGCGGCCCGGTGATCGTCAGCGGGTGATCGTCAGCGCGTGATGCGGTAGCGGACGAAGGCGGGGACGGCGAGGGCAGCGAGAACTGTTCCGATCACAACGAGGATGCCGCCGCCGGCGGTGGCGACGGCGGTGCCGACCGATGCGGCCGCGGCGCCGTGTGCGACGTCGGCAATACGCGGCCCGCCCGCGACGACAACGATGAAGACGCCCTGAAGGCGGCCTCGCACATCGTCATTCGCGGCCGCCTGCAGCATCGACATCCGGAACGCTGCCGACGCCATGTCGGCCGCGCCGCCGACCATGAGCAACGCCACCGCGATCGGGAGCATCGGCAACGCCGACCCTGAGGCGAACCCGACACAGATCCCCACCCCGGTGATCGCCACACCCCAGATGAGGATGCAGATGATCACCGCGTAACCCTGACGCTGCACCCGCGAGACCCAGCCGGAGAACACTCCCCCGATCACCGCACCCGCGGCGATGGCCGAGAACAAGAGAGCGAAGGCCACACCGCCGCCGTCTGGTCCGCCGAAACTCTCGTGCGCCATCTGCGGGAACAGCGCCCTGGGCATACCGAAGATCATCGCGATCAGGTCCACCAGGAACGACATCATCAAGACCTTGTGACCGCCGAGATAGCGGAACCCCTCGATCACCGACTTCAAGCCCGGCGTGCCCCGTTTGTCCGGTCCCTCCGGACGCAGCGACGGCAACCGGATCACCGCCCAGATCGTGGCGAACAGGAACAACGTGTCCACCAGGTACAGCACGGAATAACCCAGGACCGGGATGAGCGCCCCACCCACCAGCGGGCCGGCGATCCCGCCGGCCTGCATCACCGTCATGTTCAGCGAATTGGCAGCGGGCAGTTCGGTTTTCGACATCAACTTGGGCAGGATCGCCGACCGCGTCGGCTGATTGACCGCAAAAAGGCCTGCTGTACCGCGAACACGACGAGGATGAACCACACGTTGCCGAAGCCAAGCGCCGACTGCACAAAAAACAGAGCGCTGGTCGCGATCAACCCGAATGTCGTGATGATCAACAGGATTCGCCGGTCCATCACATCGGCGACCGCCCCGCCCCAGAGGCCGAAGATCACCAGTGGGACAAGGCCGAACAATCCGGTCAGCCCGACGTAGGCCGAACTGCCGGTGAGTTGATAGATCTGTGCGGGAACCGCCACCACCGTCAGTTGCGCACCGATGACCGTGACGATGTTCGCCCACCACAGGCGTCGGAAATCAGGGTGTTGCAGCGGGGTGGTGTCGGCGAGGAACCGGCGTGTCACCTCGTCCGTGCCCCGGAACCCGAACCCGGCAGGACCTGCCAGGTGAGCGTGGTCGGTGTCACGGCTGCAATCTCACACTGCGCCAACGTCCGTCGACGAGCGTGCACCGAACCCGGTTGTGCAACCTGTTGGCCCGGCCCTGCCAGAACTCCACCTCGGTGGGCGTCAGGCGATAGCCACCCCAGCGCGGCGGCACCGGAACCGGTTGATCTCCGTCCGCGCCGCCGAATTGATCGGCGATCGCCGCCGCACGCTCCTCGAGCGCCGTGCGTGACTCGATGGGTGCCGACTGTTCGGACGCGTAGGCACTGAGCTGAGAACCACGTGGCCGCCTGACCCAGTAGTTCTCGGTGGCCTCGGCGGGCACCTTGCTGACGGGCCCGCGGAAGTGCACCTGCCGCTCCATCCCGATCCACGGGAAGGTGACCGAGGCATACGGAGTGGACGCCAGATGGTTCGCCTTGTCGGAGTCGTAGCCGGTGAAGAACACCACGCCGTCGGCATCGGCAGCCTTGCACAGCACCGTGCGGGTGGACGGATGGCCGTCGGCATCAACCGTGCCGAGGACCATCGCATTGGGTTCGGCGATCGCGGCATCGATGGCTTCGCGCAGCCATTGACCGAACAGGGCCAGCCACGGCGGATCCCCTGCGAGCCAGCTCGGGTCGAGGTTGCCGCGAACCCCGTCCGCACCCGCCGCGTCGTCACCGCCCGATGCCGAATAGGCCACCCGCATGCTCGACAGATCCACCGGTTCGTTCGTCACGACGAATAACGCTACTCCCGGGTAACCGCGGCTGGAACGGGCTACTACAGTCCATATGCAAGTACGGCAGTCGGTGCCCCGAGACCGCGGGTGACAGCGCGGCCGCAGTGTGCAGCTCGAACCGCGAGGAGTGCGATCGATGGCAGTCAATGTGCAGGTACCGGACGGATTCGTCGAAGGTCTCGAGGGCGTCACCGCCTTCACCACCGAGATCGCCGAGCCGGACAAGAACGGCGGAAACCTCCGTTACCGCGGTGTCGACATCGAAGACCTGGTCGAGAACAACGTGACCTTCTCCGATGTCTGGGCGCTGCTGGTGGACGGGAAGTTCGGTGACGGCCTTCCCCCGGCCGAACCCTTCCCGCTGCCCATCCACACCGGAGACGTCCGCGTCGACGTACAGGCCGGGCTGGCCATGCTGGCTCCGATCTGGGGCTACAAGCCGCTGCTCGACATCGACGAGTCCACCGCACGCAACAACCTCGCCCGCGCCTCGGTGATGGCGCTGTCGTACGTCGCCCAGTCGGCACGCGGCATCCATCGTCCCGCCGTGCCGCAGGACGTGATCGACGAATGCGACACCGTCACAGCACGTTTCATGACCCGATGGAAGGGTGAGCCGGACCCCGCGCACATCCGCGCCATCGATGCCTACTGGGTCAGCGCCGCCGAGCACGGCATGAACGCCTCCACGTTCACCGCCCGCGTCATCGCCTCCACGGGCGCCGATGTCGCGGCCTCGCTGTCGGGTGCCATCGGCGCGATGTCCGGCCCGCTGCACGGCGGCGCACCGGCCCGCGTGCTGCCGATGATCGAAGAGGTCGAGCGCACCGACGATGCCCGCGGCCTGGTCAAGGGCATCCTCGACCGCAAAGAAAAGCTGATGGGTTTCGGGCATCGCGTCTACCGCGCCGAAGATCCCCGGGCCCGGGTCCTGCGCCGCACGGCCCAGGAACTCAATGCCCCTCGCTATGAGGTTGCTGCCGCTCTGGAGCAGGCCGCACTGACCGAACTACGCGAGCGCCGCCCCGACCGCGCCATCGAGACCAACGTGGAGTTCTGGGCCGCGGTCATCCTCGATTTCGCCGAGGTGCCGCCGCACATGATGCCCGCCATGTTCACCTGCGGGCGCACCGCCGGTTGGTGCGCACACATCCTCGAACAGAAGCGTCTGGGCAAACTCGTCCGTCCTGCCGCGCTGTACGTGGGCGCCGCACCTCGTCGCCCAGAAGACGTCGAAGGCTGGGCCACCATCGCCGGCTGACCCGGAAGTGGTGGGTTCGGGCGGACAAAACCCCAGGTCGCGTTCGCCAAAACCCACCATCATCGGGGTCGGGGGCGGTCTCTAGACTGGTCGCATGAGCGAAACGATCACC
Organism: Williamsia sp. DF01-3; assembly: GCF_023051145.1. Lineage (NCBI taxonomy): Bacteria > Bacillati > Actinomycetota > Actinomycetes > Mycobacteriales > Nocardiaceae > Williamsia > Williamsia sp. DF01-3. The sequence goes on along the minus strand of NZ_JALKFS010000005.1, from coordinate 1,729,189 downwards.
ATTCCGGCCGACCTCCTGCCCGCTGACGGCCGATTCGGTTGCGGCCCTTCCAAAGTCCGCCCCGAACAGCTGCAGTCGCTCGTCGACACCGGTGCATCGGTGTTCGGCACCAGCCACCGGCAGGCTCCGGTCAAGAACGTTGTCGGCTCCATCCGCAGCGGTCTCGCCGACCTGTTCAACCTGCCCGACGGTTACGAGGTGGTGCTGTCCAACGGTGGTACCACCGCCTTCTGGGACGCCGCGGCGTTCGGTCTCATCTCCAAGCGGTCGCTGAACCTCACCTACGGCGAGTTCTCCAGCAAGTTCGCCACCGTCGCGAAGAAGGCCCCGTTCCTCGACGACCCGATTGTCGTCTCCACCGAGCCGGGCACCGCGCCGAGCATCGCGACCATCGGCGCCGAGCAGTACGAGGGCGTCGACCTGGTCGGTTGGGCCCACAACGAGACCTCCACCGGTGTCGCGGTCCCGGTGACGCGCCCCGATCTCGCCGGTGACGCCCTGATCGCCATCGACGCCACCTCCGGCGCCGGCGGTCTGCCGGTGAATGTCGCCGACGCAGACGTCTACTACTTCGCCCCGCAGAAATCGTTCGCGTCCGACGGCGGCCTCTGGATCGCGTTGATGAGCCCCGCCGCCCTCGATCGGATCGCCACCATCGGTGCCTCCGATCGCTGGTGTCCCGAATTCCTGTCGCTGCCGACCGCGGTGGACAACAGCAGCAAGAACCAGACGTACAACACCCCTGCTGTCGGATCCCTGCTCCTGCTGGCCAACCAGATCGAGTGGATGAACAACCAGGGCGGCCTCGACTGGTGCACCGCCCGGACCGCAGACAGCTCCAGCCGGCTCTACGACTGGGCCGAGGCCAGCGAGTTCGCCAGCCCGTTCGTCGCCGACAAGGCCTACCGGAGTCAGGTGGTCGGCACCATCGACTTCAACGACGACGTCGACGCCGCCGCAGTCGCGAAGATCCTGCGCGCCAACGGCGTGGTGGACACCGAGCCATACCGCAAGCTCGGCCGAAATCAACTGCGCGTCGGCATGTTCCCGGCCGTCGAGCCCGATGACGTCAGCAAGCTCACGGCGTGCATCGACTACGTGGTAGGCGCTCTGTAAAGGCCAAACCATCGCTCAACACACCCCCGCTGAGCTGGGATTTTTCGGGCGTGTCACAGCATGCGATCTGCTGAATCTGCATTACGCTGTCGCTAATGCAGACCGACGCAAGTGTAAGGCTGGCTCCCTGACGTGAAGGAGGAGCAGATGCGTGAGCTTCGAGTCATCGGCCTGGAGCCGGACGGCAAAAAGGTGATCCTGCAGGACACCGAGTCGAGCGAAAAGTTCCGCATCCCCGCCGACGACACCTTGCGCGCCGCCGCTCGCGGCGATCTGACCCGGATGGGTCAGATCGAGATCGAGATGGAGAGCACGCTGCGTCCGCGAGAGATCCAGTCGCGCATCCGCTCCGGGGCGTCGGTCGCCCAGGTCGCCGCCGCTGCCGGCGTGCCCATCGATCGCGTCGAGCGTTTTGCGCATCCGGTTCTCCTCGAACGCGCACGTGCCACCGAACTCGCCGCTCAAGCGCACCCGCTCCGCTACGACGGTCCGGCACTGTCCACGTTGGCAGAGGTGGTCGCCGCCGCACTCGGAGCCCGCGGGCACAACCCGGACGACACCGAGTGGGACGCCTGGAAGGGCGACGACAACCGCTGGGTGGTGCAGGTGAGCTGGCGGGTCGGCCGGTCGGTGAACCGCGCGCATTGGCGTTACGTTCCGGGGTCCAACTCGGGCACCGTCGAGGCCATCGACGAAGTGGCCGACGAGCTGACTGATCCGGACATGAGCCGGCCGCTGCGGAGCGTGATCGCCGTCGCGCCGGTTTCCGAGGACAACACCTACGACTACGACCACCCCGAGCTCGCCTTCGACTACACACCTCCCCCTGCGGCACAGGTGACACCCGTCTCGCGGCCCGCACGTCTGACCGTGAAATCCGACGGAACCGAAGCCGTGACCGTGGACGCCGACTCCCTGACCGGTGCCCAGACGGCCCGACGCATACCGGCGAGGCGGGCCGAACCCGTGCCCGCGCCGCAGGTCGACAGCGAGCCGACGATCACCGAGCCCGCGCCGACCACCACCGACGATCATGACGACCACCACGACCACGACGACGCCCCGGAGGCCCCTGCGGCCGAGCAGCAGCCACCCGCGCCGCGTAAGCGTGCTCGCAACAGCCGCAAACCCGCCGTGCCGACCTGGGAAGATGTGCTGCTCGGTGTCCGGAGCAGTGGCAACACCTGACGCAGGCTAAGTTGTTTGATGCACCTCATGTCGGACAGCAATCACGGAAAGGCTTGAATTGGCAGCGAAGGCGTCCATGCTCTGGTTCGTCAATTCGAGCGATCCGGCGGCCGAGATCCGCGAGGGCGTGACCAACGACGAGAATGCGGCGCAGGCTCTGGCCACGGATTTGCTCCCCGACATGACCCTGCTGCCGATCGGACAGTGCGATCTGGTGGAGGCCGCAACCCCGGCAGCCGACCAGCTCTTCGTCGGCGTCTACCGCTCCTTGGCCGTGGTGACCGGACCGATCCTGCGGACAAGTAGTCCGTCCACTCTCCCCGAGCAATGGACCGCCGCACTGCCCGCGCAGGCAACCGTGTTCCTCAACACCGACCCCGAGTACTCGGTCGGTGCATTCGCGCGCTGGGAGGACGGGATACTGCGGCGGTCGTTCGCGGCCAACCCTGTCGACATCTACGAGAACATCGGCCTCCCGTTCATCTTCGAGGGTCCGTTCTGGGCCGGTGAACGCCCGCTCGTCTACGCCGAGGGCGCCATCCCGGACCCCCAGGCGCTCCCCTTCCACCCGCAGGAGTTCGCCGAGGAGGCCATGCGGAGCTGGCTGGGCTTCCGCATCACCACCCCACGCGACCCGTCGGACTCCGATCCGCACTCGATCCAGTTGTCGGGCTTTGCGATTCGGCCGAAGGGTTACCAACCCGACCAGCGTTCGGATGAGCGGAACCTCGCCGAACAGCACCCGTCTGACGATCAGTACCCGACCGAGCATCCGCAGCGACCCGTCGAGGAGTCGACGCCCGCACCTGCGGTCAAGCGCGTGGCCCGGTGGTTCGGATTCGGACCCAAGGCTTGATGCGGGCCTGACGCGCGAACTGGTTCAACGGGCCCGCTCAGCGAGCCCGCTCGTAGAACGCGAGGGCGGCGGCGGTCGCGACGTTCAGCGAATCCGTTCCGCGCGCCATCGGGATGCGGGCGCGCACATCGCCCGCACGCATCGCGGTCTCTGTCAGTCCCGGCCCTTCGGCCCCCACCATGAACGCCACGCGCGGGGCATCCACCACCTGGGACAGGGTTGCCACCTCAGGGTCGGGGGTGAGTGAGATGATGCGAAAGTCGTTGCTACGCACTATGTCCAGGTCTGCCGGCCAACTCGTGGCGTGGGCGAACGGAACCAGCAGTACGTGGCCCATCGACACCCGGACCGATCGGCGGTAGAGCGGATCGGCGCATGCCCCACCGAAGATCACCGCGTCCACGCCCAGGCCTGCCGCGTTACGGAAGATGCTGCCGATGTTCTCGTGGTCGTTCACACCTTCGAGCACCGCGACGGTGCGCGCGTCGGACAGGATGTCAGGCAGCGCAAGGGGTTCGGGGCGGCGCGCCACGGCGAGCACACCACGATTGAGGTGGAAACCCACCACCTGGGCCATCACGTCTGCGTCAGCGCGAAAGAACGGCACCCCGCTGACCGCAGGATCGGTGAGTGTCTCACCGAGTTCACGCAACCGCTTGTCCACGCCGAAGAATGCGTGCGGCGCGAACCGGGAAGCGACCATCCGCTGTGCCACGAGCACACCCTCCGCGATGACCAGCCCCCTTCCGGGGCGTCCTCCGGCGAGGACCGGGAGATCCGGACGCCGGTCGACCGAGTTGAGGTCGCGGAAGTCGTCAACGCGTGGGTCGTCGGGGTCGTCGATGTCGATGACCGTCACTGCGAGGTCAGAGATTGGTTCTGCCTGGTGAGCGCGCGATCCGACCATCCGACTAGTTTGCCCGACGGCCGATATGGCAGGTTGAACGGGTGAGCAAAGGTAATCTGACGCTTCGTCGCGCAAATGAATCCGACTGGCCGGCCATCGCGACCGCAGATGCCCGGGCCTTCGCGTTCGTCAACCCCCTCGACGAAGAGGCGCTGGCCGACATCCGCTCGAAGGTGCGTGATGACGACGTCATCGTGGTGCACGACATGTCCGATCCCGAGCGGCCGACGTTGGTCGGTGTGTCGATGTTCTTCCGGATGACGATGTCGGTTCCCGGCGGACATCGGGTATCGCTGCCCGGGTTGTCCTGGGTGTCGGTGGCCTCGACGCACCGCCGCCGCGGCATCCTGCGGATGATGATCACCGAGCTGTTCGAGCAATGGGAGCGCGAGCAGTCCGTGTTCTCGATCCTCACCGCATCAGAGGGCACCATTTACGAGCGATTCGGTTACGGCCCTGCCGCTTTCGAGCAGCAGGTGCGTATCGACCTGCGCCGCGCACAACTGCGCGCACCGGCCCCCGAGGATTCGCGGGTTCGCTACGCCGACCCGGACCAGATCCGCGACCGGGTTCCCGAACTCCACGACCGCTGGGTCTCCACCAGGCCTGGCGCGATCGTCCGGGCGCCTGTGTGGTGGAACATGATCTTCGCCGACCGTCCGATCCTGCGTGACGGACGCAGCGGTCTGCACTACCTGCTGCATCCCGACGGGTACGCCAGCTACCGGATCCACCACGAATCGGAAAGTACTTCGGTGGCGGAGGTCTCGGAGTTGTTCGCCGTCACCGACGAAGCGCATTCCGATCTCTGGCGGGTGCTGGTCGGCCTGGATCTGCTGCCCGCCATCACCGCGACAACGCCGGTCGACGACCCGCTGCCGCTGAAGCTGACCGATCTGCGCGCTCCGTCCGTGACCGGGATCCGCGACAGCATGTGGCTGCGGATCCTCGACGTGCCGGCGGCCCTGACCATGCGCGAGTACGGTCTCGACGCCGAGTTCGTGATCGAGGTGTCCGACAAGTTCCGTCAGTCGGGGGGTCGCTTCAAGCTCGCCATCACCAACGGACGGGCCGAGGTCACCGAGACGGACGCCGAACCGACGGTCACCATGGACATCTCCGTGCTGGGCAGCCTCTACCTCGGGGCGTACCGCGCAGTGGACTTCGCGTCGGCAGAACGGCTCTGGGCCGTAGACGGCCCCACACTGCATGCGCTGGATCAGGCGCTGAGCACCGATCGCAAGCCGGTGGCAGGCACGTTCTTCTAGTCCCGTTCAGGTGCGCGGCGTTCAGTCGCTCTCTGCGACGATCGATTCGATGATGCCGACGGCGTCCCGCAACGTCGCCATCTGGTCGTCGTCGAGGCGTTTGAGCTGGGCACGCAACCATTCCTCACGGGCATTCGCCTCGTCGACCACCACGTCGGTTCCCGACGGGGACAGCGTCACGATGACTTGACGCCCGTCGGTGGGGTGTGGTTCGCGCTTGACCAGGCCGAGGTCGGCGAGCGATGCGATGACCCTGGTCATCGACGGGGGTTGCACACGCTCCCTCGCCGCGATGGCGCCAGGGGTCATCGGGCCTTCCCTGTTGAGGGTTGCCAACGCCGAAAGCTGTGTCAGCGACACCGGCGACGCCGACCGGCGACCGCGGAGATGCCTGGTCAGCCGGACAACGGCGATCGCCAGATCGCTCGCGAGCTTTTCGTCATTGTGATCCACGCGATCAAGGATAGGTGAGCCCGCGCTGAATGCACCATGAACCGGCGATGTTCATGTGTTCGGTTCACGAGTGAATGCTCGTTAACTTTTTAAAAGACAGTTCGTATTGTAGCGCTGCACAAGCCCGCCTCAGCTCGGACAACGCGACTTAGACGAGCGCCTGAATGAGTGAACTTTCGACTGCGTACGAGTTGGTTGGTCGACTTTTCGCCACTAGCCTGTGGGTATGTCCGAACCCGTACCCGCTCTACCGCGTGCACTGACGGCTCCAGAGCCCGTGATCGTGGTGGGCATGGTCGGTTTCCTCATCGCGACCGTGCTGGTCGCCGTGTGGGACCTGGGAACCGACAACACGCTCACGATCTGTCTGGTGGGCCTGGGCGTGGGTTTGTTCGGCTGCTTTGTGGTGTCTCTACAGCGCTGGGCGATCCGTCGAGGGAGCCGCGCCGCTCAGGACGGTCTGTCCTGAACGCGAGATAGGTCGCCGACGCCACGAAGACCACGCCCAGTAGCCAGCCTGTAACGACATCGGTCATCCAGTGGACCCCGAGGTACACGCGACTCCAGCCGATCGACACGGCCAGCGCAGGAGCCACCAGGAGCACCAGGCGGTGCGCTCTCAACCACGAACTGCTGTGATATACGGCGACAGCGATCAGGCCGTAGACGATCGTCGCCATCATCGCGTGTCCGGACGGCATCGAAAACGTGTCGATGTCCAGCAAGCGGGCTTCCGCGGGCGGCCGTTCCCGTCCGATCAGATGCTTGAGTCCGACCATCAGTCCGTACCCGATCAGCGACCCGGCTCCGACCAGCACGGCCGACCGCGCTTGTCGCAGCATGAGCAGGGCGATGGTCACCAGTACCGCCACCACGGTCAAGGTGACGGTGTCGCCGAGGGTGGTGACGATCTTCATCGTCCGGGTCCACGCGTCGGTCCGGTTGGCCACCGACCATTCCCAGACAGAACGGTCCGGCCCAAAGGCAAGGGACTCGGTTCGGAGAACACCCGTCGGGTCAGTCAGCGATGACGTGGAACTCGGCATCGATGTGGAGCGCCCCCTTCTGATCGCGCCAGAACGGAACCCGGCGTCGACTCGTGGTGCCGTCGTGGTGCACCTCGACAACCAATTCATCATGTACCCGGATGGGACCGGTGGGCAGCGGCCTGCTCTGCATCAACGCCGATCGCAACGCGCCGGGCTCGGACTCCCACGTGGACGGCCTGCCCTCCTGCACCGGTTCGGCAGTGAACTCCTCGGTTGCCAGCGGCATGTCGAGCAGGTCGGCGAGCGACGACGCCAGCCCGATCTGCGACGGCACCACGGTGATGAGTCGACCGGGGTCGATGGCGGCGGCCAGCCAGGGGGCGTCGAGAACAACCGCGTCCTGCGCCACGTCTCCGGCGAGAGTTTTTGCCGCTGTTGGCGGTTCGACGTCGTCCAGCTCGATGCGGCCGGCCCGCAGCGCCTCGGCGAGGGCAGTGTGTGCCGTGGCCGCCACCAGTGGTGAGACCGCGCGGTCTGCCTCGGACAGCCGGCGCAGGATGAGCCGAGCCGCGTCGATGTCCTCGACATCGGCATTGCCCAGCGCGCCGGCGAGCTCATCACCGTGCGGGTGATCGACGGGGTCGAGCAGGCCTGCGACGGTCAGGTCGCTCGGCGCGCGCCAGCCACCGAGCGGTACACCGTCGACCACCGCATAATGCCGCAGCCACCAGCAGGTGTATCCCGAGCGATCGGCCAACAACGTTGCCGCGTCGGCAGATTCGACCAGCAAACTCAGCGCCGCCGCCAGCGGTCGGGGTCGACCAGGTCGAGATCGCGGACGGCCGACAGCGTCTGCGGCGGATCGTCCAGGGTGCTCCACCACTGCTCTTCGTCGGGCAGGTCGTGGTCGGGGCCGGTCGGATACTCCTCGCGCAGCACCGTGAAGTCCCAACCCACGCCAAGAGCGCGGAACGCCGCCTGGCCGAACTCCTCCACCAGATCGGCCGAGACGATCCCGAACGGCGAATCATCGATCAGCACAGCCGAAAGTGGACTGCCCGGCAACAGCAGCTCGTCTGCCGGCCGCACGTCGTCGTCATCGGCGGGGAGCTGCAACTGGCCCAGCCACGTCGGGACCACCACGTCCGGAGCTGCACGGAGCAGACCGAGCACACTGCGCACCAGACGTTCATCGGCCGGATCCTCGTCGATCTCAGCGCGTAGGGCAGGGTCGGACAGCATCTCCCCCACCGTGATCCGCTGAGCACCGAGCCGTTCGAGCAGATCGTGGTTTGCCGCAGGATGGACGGTCGGGAGCCAGCTGGGGGCGACAACGTCGGCATCCTCGTCGCCGCGGTACGGCGGCAGCACGGTTCCGCGGGCACCGGGAAGGGTCCGTCCGTCGGCCAAGGGCACCGGGAGCGCCCCGAGTTCGTCAACCTGGCCCTGCGCTACCACCGACAATTCGGCGTAGAGGTCACCCCACCACCGTGGTTCGCGTTCCAGACCGGTGAGCCGTTCGGCCACCTCGGCCAGACCGATCTCGGTCACACCCACCGACCTCAGCGTGCTGAGCGAGCCCCGGCCGGACAGGTCGGGGTGCACCAGTGTCGTGATGACCTCGCCCAAGAGGTCGGCGAGCCCGGCGGTGAGGTCGGGCAGTACCTCGGCCCGGGAGGCGATCAGGTCGTCGCCCTCGGCACCCGGAACCCAGGCGTGCCCGGCCAACTCGGCGATCAGCGCTTCACGCAGTCGTTCGTCGTCGCGTCCGGCCGCGAATCCCGGCGCCGGGACGAGCCCCATTCGCTGATCGATGGGCAGCTCGGCCACGATCTGTGCGTAACCCTCTGCCAACACGGCGATGTCGGCGTCGGGGTGCAGTCCACGACGATCAGCCGTCAGCTGCACATCGCCGACACAGATGGCCGGCACGGTGAGCTCGACGTCGGTGCGGGTCGGTGCACGCAGCACATCGCGACGCACACGAACCGGCCTGCCCTCGCGCAGCGGCAGCAACCAGCGGGCACGCGGCGCCACGAGCTCACGCCAGCTCGCACCGCCGACGGAGATGATGTCGCCCTCGCGAACGCGTCGAAAGGTGTTGTCGGGCAGGGTTATCGTGTCGATCGATTCGAGCTCGAGCAGCAATTGCACACTTTCGGCGGCAAAACCGTCGAACATCGCGGCCATGTCGATCGACTTGTCGATCTCCATCACCACCTCGGTGTCGAAGCCGTCGATCGGCGGGGTGTCGATCGGCCAGGCCAGGCGCAGCGTCGGCACCTGCTCCACAACCACCCCGTTCGCGGCGAGTTCGGCACGCGTGCGTTCGGCTGAGAACTCGAATGATCCGGTTCTCGAACGGATCTCGACATGACGCGTCACCGCGGCAACAGCGGTGAACCCCACCCCGAACCGCCCGATCAAGCCGCCGCCGTGTTTGCTCGAGGAACGCAGCGCCGTCAGGGCAGCGGCACCGTCGGAGTCGACAGGTGCGCCGGTGTTCGCGATGTGCAGCCACCGACCGTCGTGCCACACACGAACCGAACCGATGATCCCGGCAGCCGTCGCGGCATCGGCGGCGTTGGCGACCAGCTCGGTCAACAGGCGATCGCGATACCCGACGCCGACGAGATCTGTTTCGGCAGCAGTGTCTTCACGCAGGCGGGTGGGCGAGGTGAGCCACGACCCGAGAATCGAGTCGCGCAGACGGCCCAGGCCGAACGGGTCGGACGGCTGCACGACAGGGTCAGGAGTTGGCGTGGATCTCAACCGCGCCGTCGTCGTAGGCATCGTAGGCAGGGCTTCCGCCGCCGGTGGGCGCCTCGACATCCGAGTGGGCGCCGCACCCGTACTCGGCGTGCACCACACGGCCGTCCGCGGCGTATTCGTTGGCGCACACACCGAACGCGGCGCGCAGCGAACCGACAACGGGGAGGTAGAAACCGCAGGTGCCGCAGTTGTGCCGGGCGCTCCTGGCCATCTCGGAAGCGGGACCGTGCTCACCATCGACCCACCGCGAAGCCGCCTCGAGCCGCCCCTCGCGACTCAGCAGTCGTTTGCGGCCGAGACCCAGTTCGGTCGCCACAGCGGACTCTTCGCTCAAGGGGTCGTTGTCGTCGTTGTCGACGTAACCCGGGACCAGGCGTGGGTCGTCGGTGGGCGTCGCCAGCAGGTCTCCGGGGTTCAGGTCTCCCGGGCGAACCCGCTCGGCCCACGGAACCCATTCCGGCGCGGTCAGCGCAGTGGAACCCGGCAGCAAGGCCACCTCGTTGACCGTGACGTCGTCGCAGCCAGGACATCCGGCCAGGACGACACACCACTGCCATCCGCGATAGCCAGGCACGTGGGCGGCGAAGTAGTGGGTGACCGTGAAAGCGGCCTCGGTGACCGCTTCGAGGTGGTCACCGACCTCTTTGTCGTCGGCGTCGATCGCGGCCCTCGCCTGCGGGACGGCTGCGGTCAGCAGCGCTTCCACGCGTTTCTGCTCGGCGTCATCCCTCTCCTGGTCGACATGATCGCCGGGCCCGTCGTGATCAGTCAGTGCATCTGTCTGCTCGGTAACCGCGTTCACGCCCTCCAGTGTGCCGTATCGGGGCGCGCCGCAAGTGCCCGAGGGTTGGTAGGCCTGCGTCGGATAGGGAACAATCGGGAAAGTGAACCGAGGAAATCAACCACACGATCCTCGTACGACCTCCTCGGGCAGGGGCAGAGGCACTCGGGGCCCCGCCGACCCCGCCGGGCAAGACCCCCGCCAGCCGCCACGACCGGGCCCAGCAGCGCATCCAGGTTCGGCCAATTATCCGGTGGACGGCTCGACGCCGGGAACCCGCCAGCCACGCCCCGGGGGTCAGCCCTCCTATCCGCGCGGCGGCCAGCCCCCCATGCCACCGCGTGGACCGCGACCTCCCAGTGGCCCGCCCAACGGTGGTCCTGCTCAAGGCGGTCCGCCGCCCGCGTCCACCGCTGCGTTCCCCCCTCACGACGACAGCCGCCGGAACGACACCCGCCAGCAGACATCGCGCAACCCGCATCTGCCGCCACTGGACGAGACCGACTACCACCGCGAGGAATCCGGCGGCCGGGCAATGCCCCGCAAGCTCACCGTCACCCGCGTTGCCGCGCTTCGAGGCCGGGAGCTGACATCGAAGGGCCTGGGCAAGATTCATCAGGCCGCCACCGCCGACGGTGCCGACCGTTCTGGTCTGACCGCGTTGACCTATCCGACGGTGGTCAACTTCGCGGTCGACGCCGCGATGACGATCGCGTTGGCCAACACCTTGTTCTTCGCCGCCGCAAGCGCGGAATCCAAAGGCAAGGTCGGCCTCTACCTGTTGCTGACCATCGCGCCGTTCGCGGTCATCGCCCCACTGATCGGGCCGATGCTCGACAAACTCCAGCGGGGCCGTCGGATCGCGATGGCCGGCACCTTCGCCGGGCGGACCGTGTTGGCCCTGCTGGTGATGGCGAACTGCGGCTGGGACGACGCCGCAAACCAGCTGACCTACGACCCCTGGGTGCTCTACCCATGCGCACTCGGAATGTTGGTGCTGTCCAAGTCATTCGGCGTGCTCAAGTCGGCCGTCACACCGCGTGTCCTGCCACCGACCATCGACCTGGTCAGGGTCAACTCCCGACTGACCACATTCGGGTTGGTGGGCGGAACGATCCTCGGCGGTGGTGTGGCAGCACTGTGTGAAGTGTTGCTGGCCAAGGTCCTTCCCCTGCACCTGCCCGGGGCCATGGTGTGGCTGGCCATCATCACCGTCGCCGGCGCCGTGCTGTGCATGCGCATCCCGTCGTGGGTGGAGGTCACCGCGGGCGAGGTCCCCACCACGCTGACCTACCACGGCGAACCGGCACGCGATCCGTTGCGGCGCCCTGATCCTGCCCAGTTCCCCCGCCGGGTGGCGTGCAGACACCGGGCGCAAAACAATCCGGCGAGAAGGCCTCTCCGGTCAAGGCCCTGGCAGCCACGATGCGTCAGCCCCTGGGCCGCAACGTCCTCGTCGGTCTCTGGGGCAACGGCACCATCCGCATCCTGACCGGCTTCCTGACACTGTTCATCGCCTTTTACGCGAAGTCGCAGCAGGGCGGCGGCAGCGGTTGGGCCCAGGTCGCCATGCTCGGCGCGGTCGGCGCGGCAGCCGGCATCGGGAACTTCATCGGGAACGCCACCGGTACACGACTGGAGCTGAAGAACCCCGAGCGCATCATCGTGATGGTGACCGGTGCCTGCGTCGCGGTCGCGGCGTTGGCCGCAGCGTTCGGCAGCCTGCTGTTCGTGGCCATCGCGGCGCTCGTGGCCTCGGGAACCAGCGCCATCGGCAAGGTCTGCCTCGACTCGTCCATCCAGAACGATCTCCCGGACGAATCCCGGGCATCGGCTTTTGGTCGCTCCGAGACCGTCCTGCAGATGAGCTGGGTGTTCGGCGCATCCCTCGGTGTGCTGCTCCCGCCGAACCTCACCATCGGCTTCGGAGTCGTAGCAGGACTGCTGGCCCTGGGCCTGGTGCAGACCTTCGTCACCAACCGGGGCTCTACGCTGGTCCCCGGATTCGGCGGCAAACGGCCAGACATGACCATGCCCACCGGCGCAATCCATGTCGATCCGCACATCCGCGAGGCCTGGAACAAGGGCGGCGGAGACCGATGAGTTGGGATACATGAGCGCACGCTTGACCACAGGCGAGAAGAAGTTCTTCGCGATCGCCGTCATCACCGTTCTGTTGCTCGTCGCCGTCATCGGCGGCTCGGTGGCCGCGTTGGCCTCCGGACACGAAGACAACGACGTTCCGTATCTGCATGTCGCGAACGGCACAACACTGATCACCGTTGAGCCGCTGATCTATTGCTCCATCGAGGTGACGAACTGCGAAGGATCGCCGACCAACAAGCCGGCGCGGATCCCCGTGCAGGTCGGCGACGCGGTGATGGTGTCGCTGTCGAGCGACCTGTCCGTCGGGCCCTGGACGCTTGTGGTGCAGTACCTCACCAAAGACGGGTTCGACAACACCGCCGAGGTCTTCTACCGCAGCGACAGCAAACGCACATTCACCCTCGCCTCGACGCGCGACCGGATCCTGGCGACCATCGAGATCAAGCAGCCGTCACAGAAGGAAGACGCGGGCGGCTTCATCCCACGCGGGATCTGGGGCATCGACACCCTTCCCGACGGTGTCGATGTCCCAGCGTCCGACTAATTCGAAATCCGGCTAATTCAAGATCCGGCCGGTCGGAGAACCGGCGGCGGTGCCACACGAGAACTGCTAGGTCTCGAGCTCCCGGGCAACGGCCCGCACCACCTCGGAGATCCGGGCGGCGGTCTTGCGGTCGGGGTACCGACCCTTGCGCAGATCTGGCTGAATCTTGCCTTCCAGCAACGTGATCAGGTCGGCAACCATGCCGTGCAGCTCATCAGGACTGTGCCGCTTGGGCTGTTCCTTGCGCGCTTCCCGCGTGTTCTTGGCAACGCTGGGAGCCGGATCGAGAACCTTGACCGTCAACGCCTGTGGGCCGCGGCGACCCGCTGCCATGCCGAACTCGACCCGCTGGCCGGGTTTGAGCGCCTCGGTCCCATCGGGGAGCGCGGACGAGCGCACATAGACGTCTTCGCCCTCATCTTGCGAGAGAAAGCCGAAGCCCTTCTCCGCGTCGTACCATTTCACCTTGCCGGTAGGCACTGTGCTCACCCTCATCTACTCGCATTGCCCAAAACGAAAGCGCCCGCTGCGGGCAACTGGCCCAGCCGGACGCGTTCGGTCAGTCTAGCGCCTCGGCCAACCCCCGAGCACACGGGTTTTCGGCCGCCTCGAACCTGCACTACCGTTGTCTACATGCGCAAAGCCGAAGGCAGCCTGTTGCTGCGGGCCGCTGTGGGACTGTTCGGCGTCGGAGTCATCGCACTGCTCTGGCTGTTTCTGAGTACGCCGATCACCGGTGAGACCGCTCCCCTGTTCGTCTATCTGCTCACCATGTGTGCCCCGCTCGGCTTTTTGCTCGGGCTGATTTTTGCGTTGCGATCAGGGCGACGCTATCGAGACGCCGCTGCGCACCAGGGCGGCGGCTCGAGGTCGCCACTACAGTGACTGACGACATGACGCTCTCAATCGACGGAGCCTTGACTCCCACCAGTGACGGCACGGCACTCCGCGCTGCGTACAGCTGCTTTCCGACCGGTGTGGTCGCCGTATGCCACCAGGGCGACGGCGAGCCCATCGGCATGGCCGCCAGCTCGTTCGCCACGGTGTCGCTCAACCCGCCACTGGTCTCGCTCTGTGTCCAGAACGAATCGACGACGTGGCCCAAGTTGCGCAGCGCTCCCGTCATCGGGCTGTCGGTGTTCGCCCATGATCAGGACGCCGAGTGCAAGCAGCTCGCGGGCCGGGCCGATGCGCGATTCACCGGGCTGCGGGTGGAGACGACCGACGACGGCGCTCTCTTCATCGGCGGAGCGGTGGCCCAGCTGTCCTGCACCATCTACAACGAGATACCGGCCGGCGATCACAGCCTGGTCCTGCTCAAGGTCGAGGCGTTACGCGCCGACCCGTCGCAGGAGCCGCTCGTCTTCCACGCCAGCGCCTTCCGTGCCCTGGAACGACGACCGTAGCGATCACGACGTCGGAGCCCATCAGAGAACGTCTGTAGTCAGTTTTCCCCGGGGATCCGACCTCGATCGGGCGACCACCGTAGGCTTGTACAGGTGACCGCCATCGCTCTGGGTATGCCAGCCGGCTTATCCGTCCGCCCGCCTGTCGGGACAGACGCCATCATGCCCACCAGCGGTCCCATGGTGGACACCTTCGGGCGCGCTGTTCGCGACCTCCGCGTCTCGGTGACCGACCGCTGCAATCTGCGCTGTACGTACTGCATGCCCGCCGAAGGCCTCGACTGGCTCGACCGCGACGACGTACTGACAGCTGCCGAGATCGTGCGGGCGGTCTCGGTGGGCGTGCGCGAACTCGGAGTACGAGCCGTCCGGTTCACCGGAGGCGAGCCACTGCTGCGCAAAGACCTCCCTGAGATCATCGAAGCGGTTGCCGCCCTCGACCCCCGACCCGAGATCGCGCTGACCACCAACGGCCTGGGCCTGGCCCGGCAGGCGAAACGATTGGCAGCTGCCGGCCTGGACAGGGTGAATGTCTCCCTGGACACCGTCGACCCCGCCAAGTTCGCTGCCATCACCCGTCGCGACCGCCTTCCCGACGTGCTGGCGGGCCTCGAGGCCGCGGCCGACGCCGGGTTGACCCCGGTGAAGGTCAATGCCGTGCTCGACACCGCCGGCGGCCTCGACGACGCCGCCGCCCTTCTGAAGATGTGCCTGGACAAGGGCTACCAACTGCGGATCATCGAACAGATGCCGCTTGACGCCGAACACCACTGGTCACGCACCTCGATGATCACCGCCGACCAGATCCTGGCCCACCTGCAGCAGGACTTCGATCTGCGGCCCGACGACGTGGCGCGCGGGTCGGCCCCGGCGGAACGCTGGATCGTAGAGGGTCATACCGGGCTCGATGGGAGGCCTGCCCGAGTCGGGGTCATCGCCTCCGTGACCCGCCCGTTCTGTGGCGATTGCGACCGGACCCGGCTCACCGCGGACGGACAGCTTCGCAATTGCCTGTTCGCCACCTCGGAGACAGACCTGCGCAGTTTGCTGAAATCAACTGGCACTACAGATCAGGAAATCGCGCTGCGGTGGCGACAGTCCACGTGGGGCAAGCTCCCGGGCCATGGGGTCAACGAGCCAGGCTTCCTCCAACCCGCACGGTCGATGTCGGCGATCGGGGGCTGACAATGCGTATCTGCGTCCGATTTTTTGCCGCCGCCCAAGCAGCAGCGGGTGTCGAACAAAGTGTGGTCGAACTCACTGACAAAGCCACTCTTGCGGATCTGGAAATCCAATTGGGTCAAAGCAATCCACAGTTGGCCGAAGTGTTGGAGAGATGCTCGTATCTGCATGAGTCCGTCGCCGTTCGCGACCGCTCACGGGTGCTCTCGAGCGGAGACACCGTCGACGTCCTACCGCCGTTCGCGGGCGGTTGAGCGGGTTTCACGCCGCACGAGAGCGGGTCGATCGCCCCACATCGGCTCCTCATTCCTTCGGATGATGCTGTGACGTTCCTCACATAACGGTTGGGTTACGGTACGGACACAGGACGACAGTCATACCGATGAGCAGCAGGAATGCCGAAACCGTCGAAAACGGGCCCGCCGACACGTCGAAAAGGCCGTCGAAGAAGTTATGTGTAACCACGGATTAACCCGTACCGTCTGACTCGGTCGACCTGATCGGCCAGACCGCAAGTGAATATTCCCGGCTCGCCGCGCCCAACCTCGTCCCGCGAACCGAGAAACTCCAAACGCATTTCAGGGACGAGGACGGGGGACCCAACATCTCCTGGAGATCACCGGGTTCCGAGAAATCGGAGCCCTTGGGGTGAAGCCCGCGCAAGCGGACCGAGCAACCTCTCGCTCGAACCCGACAGCTGACTTCGTAGGCGCGTGGAGAGAGGAAGTACAACCATGTCCGGACGTCATCGTCAGCCGACCACCACCGGTCGCACCATTGCCAAGTTCGCCCTCACCTCTGCCGTCATCGGCGGCGGCGCCACCCTCGCCTTCGCAGGCGGCGGCAACGCCGGTGCAGCCACCGACGCCGAGTGGGACCAGGTCGCCTCGTGCGAGTCGGGTAACAACTGGGCCATCAACACCGGCAACGGCTACCAGGGTGGGCTGCAGTTCAGCCCCAGCACCTGGACCGGCCACGGCGGCGGCGAGTTCGCCCCCTCCGCCGACCAGGCAACCCGTGAGCAGCAGATCGCTGTCGCCGAGCGTGTTCTCGCCAGCCAGGGACCCGGCGCATGGCCGACCTGCGGCACCGGCCTGAGTGGAGCCACCCCGCGCAACGCCCCTGCTGCAGCTCCGAGCCTCGAGATCCCCGCAGCACCGGCTGCGCCCCAGGCTCCTGACCTCGCGGCTCAGACCGACGAGATCGCGAACGACCTGAAGTCCGTGTTCAACGATCCCACCGTCCATGCGCTGATCGATCAGGCCAATGCGGCCGGTGACCTCGACGCCGGAACGATTGCGTTCTACAACCAGTACCGGGACATCCTGCCCCTCCCCTGATCCTCGGGGAGCCCAGACGAAGGGCCTCGCACGCGACCATGAGTCCGTGCGGGGCCCTTTTCCAGATTCCGATGATGGTGGGTTCGGGCGAGCATTCGCCCAGGTCATCCCCGCCCGAACCCACCAATTCCGGGCGGGTGGGGCGTCGGGATCAGGCGGAGCCGACCCATTCGTCGGTGCCGTCGGCGAAGATCTGGTGCTTCCACACCGGCAGTTGGGCCTTGACCTCATCCACCAGCAGGGCGCAGGTGGCGAAAGCTGCTTGACGATGATCGGCCGCCACCGCGACCACCAGCGCGGCGTCGCCGATCGCCAGCGGACCCACCCGGTGCGACACGGCGACCGCGCGCACGCCGTCGGCCCCGGCCGCGATCTGTGCCACGACCTTCTCGACAACCTCACCGGCCGTGGGATGCGCGCTGTAGTTCAGCGCGGTGACGTCGCGGCCGCCGTCGTGGTTGCGTACCGCGCCGACAAAACTCACGATGGCCCCAGCTGTTCCGCCTGACGCCTCGGCCGCGACGGCCTCATGGTCGGAGGTGGACAGGGGGTCGTCGGTGACCACGGCACGGGCGACGATGGCAGCCATCAGTGGTCGCCCCCGTTGATCTGGTCCAGGGCGTGGGTGAGCACAGGTGCGAGCACCTCGAGGCCGTCACGGACCCCACCCGTGGAACCGGGCAGATTGACGATCAGGGTGCGGCCCGCGACACCGGCCGTGCCCCGCGACAGTACGGCTGTGGGGACCTTGGGCAACCCGCTGTTGCGGATGGCGTCGGCCAGACCGGGTATTTCGCGTTCGATCACCGCGGCGGTCTGTTCGGGAGTCTGATCGGTCGGGTTCAGACCGGTGCCGCCGGTGGTGAGGATCAGAGCTGTCTCATCCCCGACTGCTGTTCGCAGCGCTGCGCCGACCTGGTCACCGTCGGGAACCACCACCGGGTCGTTCACCACGAACCCGCGGTCACGCAACCATTCGACGATGATCGGCCCCGAGCGGTCGGCGTACACACCGCCGGCGGCGCGCGTCGACGCCACGACAACCACTGCGGTGCGGGGGTCGGCGGCATGGGGATCGGCGGCCATTCAGACCCCTCCGTTCGCGGAGCCGGTCTCGTCAACCGGCCGGTCGTCCCGGGTCCAGTGACCCTTCTTGCCGCCGGTCTTTTCCTGGAGACAGATGTCGGTCATCTGCGCGCGCGGATCGACCGCCTTGACCATGTCGTGCAGGGTGAGTCCGGTCACCGCCACAGCAGTGAGGGCTTCCATCTCGACGCCGGTGCGGTCGGTGGTGACCGCGGTCGCGCGCACCTCGATGGAGTCCGTGCCGAGCACGAAATCGACGCTCACGGTGCTGAGCGCGACCTGATGGCACAGCGGGATCAGCTCGGGCGTCTTCTTGGCGGCCATGATGCCGGCGATGCGAGCCGTTGCCAGCGCATCCCCTTTGGGCAACCCGCCCGTCGACAACAGCGAGATCACGTCGGCGGTGGTGCGAAAAACTCCGGTGGCCAGCGCCTTACGCGTGGTGGCGGCCTTGCCGCCGACATCGACCATCTGCGCCGCCCCCGCCTCGTCGAGATGGCTGAGACGTCCCGGGCCGGGCCGGTCGGTCGGCGCGCTCACCGATCAGCGATTGACGGTGGTTCGCGGGTGAAGGTAAGGCAGGTCGTCGACCGGGAGCGGGAAGGTGACCTCACCGAACGGTGACAGTGCGCCGGAGACGTGCGCGGCGAACTCACTGACGGCATGCTCGCCCTCGGGAACCTCGGGCCAACCATTATCGACGTACTTCTTCTTTTCAGCCACGGGCGTCATTCTGCCATGAGTGGCCCGCATATCATCTACTGGATGAGCCCCGACCAGCCAATCAGTCTGGCCGACGACCTCGCCCGCCGCGACGACGACCAACTGCTCGATCTCCTGCAGTCCCGGCCGGATCTGGCCAGCCCTCCCCCACCCGGGGTCGAGGTGCTTGCGCAGCGCGCGATGTCGGCGGCCTCGATCAACCGATGTGGCGAAGACCTGGACCTGCTGGCGGTGGCGGTGCTCGAGACGATCGCGGCACTGGGTTCGCGATCCGACCAGAGCCGTGGGCTGTCACCCGTGTCCACCGACGCCATCGTCGAGGCGCTGTCGGAGCGGGCCGCACCCGACGCGATCCGGGCGCGCATCGACAACCTCGTCGACCTCGCGCTGCTGTGGGGGCCACCCGATGCGCTGGTCACCGGACCGCACATGGCTGCGGCGTGGCCGTGGCGTTCACGTCTGGCGACCGCCCCTGTCAACGCGTTGTCGCTCGCCGAGATCCGCGCGAAGATCGACGCCCTCGGCGACCGGGAGCGTGACCTGTTGTCCACCCTGGCGTCGGGACCCGGCCTGGGGCGAACCCGTGACGCCGGGCTCGGACCCGAGTCGGATCGGCCGGTCCCGAGGCTGGTCCATCAGGGACTGCTGCTGGTGGTGGATGAGCAGACCGTCGAATTGCCGGTGGTGATCGGCCAGCTCATCCGCGGCGAGGATCCAGCGGAGCCATTCGAGTTGCGGCCGCCGGAGCTCTCCGGTGGCGGTGGTCGCAAGGTCGGGCTGGCCGAGGTCGATGCCGCGGCCGGGGGCGAAGCGCTCGAGTTTCTCCGGCACAGCGGTGACGCCATCGAGACCCTCGGTGCCCACCCGGCAGCGGTTCTTCGCGCCGGCGGCATGGGCGTCCGGGAGATCCGTCGACTCGCCAAGGCCCTGTCCGTGGACGAGAAACGGGTCGGCCTGGTCATCGAGGTACTCGCCGGGCTCCGCCTCATCGATTCCGGATTCCCCGTGCCCGACCCGTCGGACGGTCTCGAACCGTCGTGGGCCCCGACCACGTCCGTCGACAGTTGGTCGCATCAGGCACCCGAGCGCCGGTGGTTCTCCATCGCCTCGGGGTGGCTGGATCTGCACCGCAGGCCGTGGCAGATCGGCGGACGCACCCCCGACGGCACATTGATCGGCGCGCTGGTCGGTGCGATGCCCGAAGGTGCAGCCCGCGCCGAACGGCTTCTTGTGCTCCAGGCGCTGGCCGAGGCCAAACCCGGCGCAGACGTCACGCCGGTGGCCCTGGGCAGGCACATCGCGTGGCGGCATCCCCGGTGGCTTCGCCGCATGCCGCAGTCGACGATCATCGAAACACTCGCCGAGGCCCAGTCGCTGGGCCTGGTGGCTCACGGCGCCCTGACGTCGGCGGGCCGCGAACTCATCGCAACCGGTACGCCCGACGAGGTCGAGGCCGCCACAGTCGCGGCGATGGCCAAGTCCATCCCCGCTCCCATCGACTTCTTCTTGGCTCAGGCGGATCTGACCGTGACCGCCCCGGGACCGCTGACCCCGGAACTCGCCGCCGATCTGGCTCTGGTCGCGGACCTGGAGTCCGGTGGGGCGGCCTCGGTGTACCGGGTGTCGGAGTCGTCTGTTCGCCGCGCACTTGATGCGGGCCGTACCGGCACCGAGCTGATGACACTGTTCACGTCCCACTCGAAGACCCCTGTGCCGCAGTCGCTCTCGTATCTCATCGACGATGTCGCCCGTAAGCACGGACAGCTGCGCGTCGGCGTGGCCAGTACGTTCATCCGTTGCGAGGACCCGACGACACTCGCGGCGGTGCTCAATTCACCGGTGGCCGAACAGTTGTCGCTGCGTGCATTGGCCCCGACCGTCGCAGTGTGCGACGACCCCATCATCGATGTTCTGGACATCCTGCGGGCGGGCGGATTCGCCCCGGCGGGCGAGGATTCGGCCGGTGAACTGGTGGACCTGCGCACGCGCGGGGCTCGGCTGCCGACCCCACGGGAACGACGCGCATCGGCACGCAAGCCGTCACTCAGCTCACCCGCTCGCGATCGGCTGGCTGCGGTGGTCGGCCACATGCGATCGCAGGACGCGGCGAACGCGGCCACACTCACCGCGGCCGGAGCCGGAGGGTCGTCGGTGACCGGCGGCGGCCTGCCTGCGACCGCATTGCTGCAGACCGCGTTGGCGAACAAGCAGTCGGTACGCTTGGGGTACGTCAACGCCGAGGGCTTCGCGTCCAAGCACGTGGTCGTGCCCCGGATGATCGGCGCCGGCCAGGTGATCGCCCTGGATCCGGGCAGCAACGACGAGCACCGGTTCTCACTTCACCGGATCACCAGTGTGGAGATCGTCGACTGATTCCGAGCACGGCCATCACGTCGCTGACCTTCGCCTACGTCCACGACGTCTCGGGCCGATGCCGCCGGGAAGTTCGGCGGCCTGTTGACTGTTGATCACGAAGCGAGTTGCCACATGTAGCAGCTCTCGATCCCCCGGCCACCGCTCGTGGCACAAACTGCTGCTTCTGAGGAGAATGGTTCCTTGTGACTGACGGACCGTTGATCGTGCAATCGGACAAGACCCTTCTACTGGAGGTCGACCACCCCCAGGCTGCCGAGGCGAGGGCTGCGATTGCGCCGTTCGCCGAGCTCGAAAGGGCTCCCGAGCACGTGCACACCTACCGGGTGACCCCGCTCGCGTTGTGGAACGCGCGCGCTGCCGGGCACGACGCCGAGCAGGTGGTCGATGCGCTGGTGACGTTCTCCCGCTATGCGGTGCCGCAGCCTCTCCTGATGGACGTCGTCGACACCATGGGCCGCTTCGGGCGGCTGCAGCTGGTGAAGAGTCCGGTGCACGGATTGACCCTGGTCAGCTTCGATCGCGCGGTGCTGGTCGAGATCATGCGCAACAAAAAGGTGGCGCCGATGCTGGGCGCCCGGGTGGACGACGACACGGTCATAGTTCATCCCTCCGAGCGCGGCCGGCTCAAGCAGATCCTGCTGAAGGTGGGCTGGCCTGCCGAGGACCTCGCCGGGTACGTCGACGGCGAAGCCCACGAGATCAAGCTGGACGAGAACGGCTGGGAGCTGCGTGACTACCAGCAGCTGGCCGCCGAGTCGTTCTGGGCGGGCGGATCCGGTGTGGTGGTGCTGCCCTGTGGTGCAGGCAAGACCATGGTCGGTGCGGCCGCGATGGCAACGGCACAGGCCACCACGCTCATCCTCGTCACCAACACGGTCGCCGGCAGGCAGTGGAAGCGCGAGCTCATCGCACGTACGTCGCTGACCGAAGAAGAGATCGGTGAGTACTCGGGTGAACGCAAGGAGATCCGCCCCGTCACCATCGCCACCTATCAGGTGATGACCCGCAAATCCAAGGGCGAGTACCGCAATCTTGATCTGTTCGACTCCCGCGACTGGGGCCTGATCATCTATGACGAGGTCCACCTGTTGCCCGCGCCGGTGTTCCGGATGACGGCCGATCTGCAGTCGCGGCGCCGCCTCGGTCTCACCGCCACCCTGGTCCGTGAGGACGGCCGGGAAGGCGACGTCTTCAGCCTGATCGGACCCAAGCGCTACGACGCGCCGTGGAAGGACATCGAGGCGCAGGGCTGGATCGCCCCCGCCGAGTGCATCGAGGTGCGGGTGACACTCACCGACAACGAGCGCCTCGAATACGCGGTCGCCGAGCCGGAGGAGAAGTACAAACTCTGTTCGACAGCGCATACCAAGATCAATGTGGTGAAGTCGATCCTCGAGCAGCACAAGGACTCTCAGACACTGATCATCGGCGCCTATCTGGATCAGCTCGACGAACTCGGCGCTGCCCTCGACGCGCCCGTGATCAAGGGGTCGACGAAGAACAAGGAGCGCGAGGAGTTGTTCGCAAAGTTCCGCACCGGGGAGATCCAGACGCTGGTGGTCTCGAAGGTCGCGAACTTCTCGATCGATCTCCCCGAGGCGTCGGTCGCGGTCCAGGTGTCGGGCACATTCGGTTCTCGCCAGGAAGAAGCTCAGCGCCTGGGGCGTTTGCTGCGTCCGAAGGCCGACGGTGGTCAGGCGCACTTCTATTCGGTGGTCTCCCGCGACACGGTGGACGCCGATTACGCGGCACACCGCCAGCGGTTCCTCGCTGAGCAGGGGTACGCATACCGGATCACCGATGCCGACGATCTTCTCGGACCCGCCGTCGGCTGACGAACTGAGAAGGCGAGGTCGACGACGCGGAGGTGGAACCACCGGCAATGGGCATCTGACCATCGGCAAACTGTAAGCTGTCGAGGTGTCCACTGCGACGTTCGAGCGGAGTGACCCGCAGCTGTTGTCGGTCGGCTATCGGCTCACCGGCAGTGTTGTCGCTGCCCTCGGGATTGCGGCCGACGGCGGTTCCACCTCAGACCCGGCAGACCGCTTGGTCCGCACAGTGCGGGCCGCTCTCGCGGCACTGCAGGCGGCTGCAGTACGCAAACAGACCTATACCGGGCCATGGCTTCCCGAACCCATTGTCCTCGAACCCGATTCGTTCGAGGATCCGCTGGCGTCGGCCGTCGCAGGCGACGGCGCACGCCTGGCCACCATGGTGGCCCTCGAATCACTGTCCCCCACGACCCGCATCTCGTACGTGCTGCGGGATTGTTTCGGAACAGACGCCGGGCAGATCGCCGGCGCCTTGGCGATCTCGGCCGACAAGGTCAACCGGCTCGCCGACAAGGGTGCCGAGCTGATGGCCGACACGCTGCAGCCCGACAGCATCGAAGACCATAACGAGGTGGTCGCGCAAGGCGTGCTCGCGTTGACATTGGGCGACATGGAATCGCTTGCCGCACTTGCTCACCCGGATCTGACGTACTTTGCCGACAGCAACGGGGTCACGAGGTCGGCAACCGGCCCGATCGTCGGCTCGGCCACCGTCCTGCGACTGCTCTCCACCGTGATGACGCGGTACGGCAGCGAGATGACCCGCCACACGCGTCCCGTGCTGATCAACGGCGAGATGGGCCTGCTCACCGACGCCGGGATCCGTGAACAGAGCCCGCTGCATCGGCGGGTGACGGCGCTGGCCGTCAGCGGCGGCAAGATCGTCGCGGTGTACGACCTGTCGAATCCGGACAAGCTCACCGGGACACCACTCTTCCGATGACCAGCGAAAAGAAGCCGGCAGCCCGCATGCGGACGGTCAAGCGCCTACAGCCGTTCTCGTCCACCATCTTCGCCGAGATGTCGCAGCTGGCGGCCGAGCACGATGCCATCAATCTCGGTCAGGGATTCCCGGACACCGACGGCCCGGCGGCGATGCTCGCCGCGGCGCAAGAGGCCATCGCGACCGGCCAGAACCAGTACCCGCCCGGTCCAGGCATCCCGGCCCTGCGGGAGGCGGTGGCCCAGCACCAACTCGATCACTATGGCCTGCAGTACGATCCGGCCACCGAGGTACTGATCACGGTCGGCGCCACCGAGGCGATCGCCGGAGCAATCATCGGGCTGGTCGAGCCCGGCGAACGGGTGGTGCTGATCGAACCGTATTACGACGCCTACGCCGCCGCGACAGCGATGGCCGGTGCCGAGCGGGTGACCATCCCTCTGATCGCCGATGGCGACGGTTTTGCACTCGACCACGACGCCCTTCGCACGGCCGTCACCCCCGAGACGGCCATGGTGGTGATCAACAGTCCGCACAACCCCACCGGCACAGTGCTTTCCGATGAAGATCTGAGGGCCATCGCCAAGGTCTGCATCGACAACGACGTGCTGGTACTGACCGACGAGGTCTACGAGCACCTGGTGTTCGACGGGCGGGTACACACGCCTCTGGCGACGCTGCCCGGGATGCGCGAGCGCACGTTGCGGGTGTCATCGGCAGGCAAGACCTTCAACGTCACCGGATGGAAGGTCGGGTGGATCAGTGGTCCGGCCGAGTTGATCGCAGCGGCCCGAGCCGCCAAGCAGTTCATGAGCTTTGTCGGCAGCGGCCCGTTCCAGCCGGCAATCGCCGTCGCTCTGGGCACGGAGATGGAATGGGTCCGGCGATCGTCGGCCGGGTTGCAGCGCAAGCGTGACCTCATCTCCGCCGCGCTGACGGACGTGGGCTTCGGCGTCCACCGCAGCGAGGGCACCTACTTTGTCTGCGCCGACCCCCGGCCACTCGGCTACCACGACGGCGCCCAGTTCTGCCGCGATCTGCCTGCTCGCATCGGGGTCGCCGCGGTCCCGGTCAGCGCGTTCGTGGACCACCCCGAGCAGTGGACCCATCTGGTGCGGTTCGCGTTCGCCAAGGAGGACGCCGTGATCGAACAGGCAGCCGAGCGCCTCCGCGCCCTGTCCTGACGGTCGAATACCCTGGTCAGCGCCGACTCACGATCAGGCGTCGGCACCCACCGGCAGCAACCGCAGCAGCACATCGTTCACCGTGAGGATTCCCGGCTCACGGTTGCTGTCGTCGACGACCACCATCACGTGGTTGCTCTCGGCCTTGGCCCGCTGCAGCGCCTCGTAGACCGGGGTTGTCCCGGGCAGGGTCAGCACCGGGCGCATCAGCTCCAGAGCAGGACCGCTCTGCGGCACCCCGATGGTGTCGCGCACGTGGACCATTCCCTCCACCGTGTGGCGACCCCTGACCAGGATCCGCAGATGTCCACTGCCGGTGGCGGCTTCACGAACCTGCGCCACGGTCGCATCGGCTCGGACACTCACCGGCTCGATGCCCGGCGTCAGCAGTTCCCCGATCGTCACACTCTCCAACTCCAGGGCGGCCATCAACTGGCCGTGGTAGCGCTCGTCGAGTGTGCCGACCGTCGCCGAGTGCTCGACGAGATGCCGTAGCGTTGCCGAGTCCTGCCCGGACTCGAGCTCGTCGACCGGTTCGACTCCCACCTTGGCCAAGAACCAGTTCGCCATGTGGTTGAGCGCCAACAAGATCGGCCGGGTGAGCACCATGAAACCCCTCATCGGCAGGGCGAGCAGCGTGGCCGATCGTTCGGGATGTGCAATGGCCCACGACTTCGGTGCCATCTCACCGACAACCAGGTGCAGGAAGGTGACGATGATGAGGGCCAGAACGAATCCGGCGACGTCCGCGAGCCATGAGGGTGCGCCCCAGTCATCGAACAGTGGGGTGAGCCAGTGGTGCACAGCGGGTTTGGTGACCGCACCGAGCGCCAGGGTGCAGACGGTGATGCCCAACTGTGAACCCGCCAGCAACACCGACAGTTCGGAAGCACTGCGCAGGGCGGCGCGGGCCGCACGGCTGTCGGGTGCGGCATCCTCGAGTCGGTGACGGCGTGCGGCTATCAGCGCGAACTCGACGGCGACGAAGAAGGCACTGGCAGCGATCAACGCCACCGTGATGGCCAGGACAATCCATGGATTACTCATGAGTGGATCTCCGTACCGCTGATCGTCACCAGGAGCGATGACGGGACCCGGTTGTCGATGGCCAGCACCTGTGCCTTCAGAAGTCGCGGGGCCGGGGTCGACTCGTCGACCAGGTCGGCCGGGTCGGGCGAAAGAGGGATGGCGACAACGTCGTTCACGGCGGGAAAGTCGGCGAACCTGGAAACCACCAGACCCGAGAGCGTTTCGACATCGCCTTCCGGTATCCGGTGTCCCACCAGTCGCTCCACCTCGTCGAGGTGCACATCCCCGGCGATCGTCCAGCCGTCCTCGCGCGACCCGCTGATCGCGACGTGACCGTCGTCGTGTTCATCGGCGATGTCACCCACCAGCTCTTCAGCGATGTCCTCGATGGTGATGACTCCGGCAAATCCGCCGTACTCGTCCACCACGAGTGCCATCTCCGCCGATGCGCCCACCAATCGCGAGACCACCTGCGGCAGAGGAAGACTGGTGGGTACGATCACCGCTTCACGCATGCAGGACGCAGCGTCGGCACCGTCCGGCTGCACCGACAGCAGGTCATGCAGATCGATCACACCCAGCAGATCATCGGAAGTCGTACCGACCACGGGGTAACGCGTGTGGCCACTCCCCATGGTTGTCAGCACCTGCGTCACCGGGGCGTCGGCACTCACGGTGTCCACCCGGGCGCGCGGCACCATCGCGTGTTCGGCGGTGCGATCGGGGAAGTCGAGGATCCGGTCGAGCAGCGCGGAGAGTTCCGCGGGCAACTCGCCGACTTCGCGAGACCTGGCGACGATGTGCTCGAGATCGCGAGCGGTCGCCGAGTGCTCCACGTCGTGCACCGGTTCGATGCGCAGGGCTCGCAGCAACAGGTTCGATGACTGGTCGAACAACCAGATCAGCCAGCCGAAGAGCGAGAGGTAGATGGTGGTCGACAGGGCGAGCCGGCGCGCGACGGGTTCGGGGCGCGCGATCGCGAGGTTCTTCGGGAACAGCTCGCCGAAGAGCATCTGGACGAAGGTCGAGAACACCACCGCGATGACAGCGCCGACGGCGATACCTACGCCGGTGGGGATGCCGACTCCGCCGAGCAATTCCCCCAATCCCCGGCCGATGAGCGGTTCGGCGACATAGCCGACCAGCAGGCCGGTCACGGTGATCCCCAGCTGCGCCCCGGACAACATGAACGATGTGCGCCGGGTGACCTTGAGCGCGCGGGCGGCTCCCGCATCACCTGCCTCGGCCCGCGCCTTGAGACGGGATCGGTCAACCGACATGAAAGCGAACTCTTGGGCGACAAAATAGCCGGTCATCGCGGTGATGAGCAGGACGACGCCGACACCGAGGGCGATGGTCAGGACAATCAACGTCGGGTCAGCCCCGCTCGCGGTTGTTCACTGGTGATGCTGGACAAGAATGGGCGCGATGCGCTCGACATGACTCTTTCTGGCAGATGGCGCGTTCGTCGGCGACGAACCGTCGTTGGTAAAGAGTTACTTTACCTAAGGTCTGACAGTCTCGTCAATCATTCTATTCGCACGCGTGTTCGATAGCGGCTATCCTGGAACCATGAATGCCGGTCGCCAGGCCTCACTGTTCGAGGAAGCATCCACGGACCCGGCGCTGTCGGAGCTGGGAAGCGCAGTCGTCAGGCGCCCGCTCACGCACGGCGCCTGGGTGGACCTGCGGCCCGGCTGGATAGTCGGCGCGGACGAACTGTTCAGCCGCCTGTCCGCCGACGTGCCCTGGCGCGACGAGCGACGCACGATGTACGACCGAGTACTCGATGTGCCCCGTCTGCTGTGCCACTACGGGGAACATGCGCAACTGCCGCATCCCCTCTTGGACAGATGTCGCGAGGCCCTCGGCCATCACTACCGCCGCGAGCTACCCGAAGGGTTCGCCACTGCCGGACTCTGTCTGTATCGCAATGGAAACGACAGTGTCGCGTGGCATGGAGACAAGATCGGCCGGGGCAAGACCGAGGACACGATGGTCGCCATCGTGTCCCTCGGCTCACCCCGGCCACTCCTGTTACGTCCGGTCGGCGGCGGCGCGTCGTTGAAGTTCACCGTCGGCCACGGCGACCTGCTCGTCATGGGCGGCAGCTGCCAGCGCACGTGGGAGCACGCGGTGCCCAAGACCACCGGTGTGGGGCCTCGCGTCAGCGTGCAGTTCCGGCCGCGCGGCGTGCTGTGAGCTCGATTATCGCGATACCTGCTCGAACGAGTACTCGACCCCGGTGAGTGATTCGGACAGGTCCCACAGCCCGGCTGCCATCAGCTCATCGTGTGATCGCTTGTTCGACTTGGCGGGTCCGGGTGCCCCGCGCATCCCACCCAACTGGGTCGGACCATAGAAGGCACCCGAACGCGCCTGCGGGGACGTCGCCGCATACAGCTGCGGAAGTGCGCCGTCGGCAGCGGACTGGGCGAAGTAGGAGCCACCCAGCGCCATCACGCGATCCCAGATCGACTCGGTGTGCGACTGAAGCTCCGTCGATGCGTAACCGGGGTGCGCCACAATTGATTTCACGTGCGAACCCACCGCGGTGAGGCGCTTGGCCAATTCATACCCGAACAGCAGGTTGGCCAGTTTGGACTGACCGTAGGCGGGCCACCGCGAGTACCGACGCTGGCGGTAGTTGGGGTCCTCGAGGTTCATCTTGCCGATCTGGTGCATGGACGACGACAACGTCACGACCCGGTCGGACACCTTGGGCAGGAGCAGACCGGTGAGCGCGAAGTGCCCGAGATGATTTGTGCCGAACTGCATTTCGAACCCATCTGCGGTGCGCCCCTGCGGGACCGCCATCACGCCGGCGTTGTTGATCAGCACGTCGATCGGCCCCGTTCGTTCGGCGCATGCACGAACCGAGTCCAGGCTCGCCAGGTCGAGTTCGGTGATCGTGGCGTTGTCGCCGATTCGCGCGGCGACCGGCTCCGCCTTGGCGACGTTGCGGCAGGCGAGGATCACCCGCGCGCCGGCGGCGCCCAACGCGAGTGCGCTCTGCTCACCGAGCCCGCTGTTCGCTCCGGTGATGAAAAAGTCCGTCCGGTTTGGTCAGGAATATCCGATGTGTTCCAGCTCATGCTCACAACCTACCTTCGTTCGGATCCCGCTCGGTTCGTTCGAAACATCTCATTGCCGAGGACGCAGCCCCAACACCGTCGCCGGTATCTTCAGTGCACCCTCGACCAGCGTCCTGAGGTTCCACTCTTCCGAATCATTCGCCACGGCAACGGTGTACAGCTTGGTGGGTTCGGCGCGACCACGTAGCACCAGGGACCCGATCGAGTTCCACTCTCCGGCCTCGACCTCGGACGACGCGAGCGCCGAACCACTGGCCAGTACATGAGACCGCACTGACTTGGCGGCCTCCGACAGT
Organism: Williamsia sp. DF01-3; assembly: GCF_023051145.1. Taxonomy (NCBI): domain Bacteria; kingdom Bacillati; phylum Actinomycetota; class Actinomycetes; order Mycobacteriales; family Nocardiaceae; genus Williamsia; species Williamsia sp. DF01-3. Next base: position 1,699,714 of record NZ_JALKFS010000005.1, on the reverse strand, counting down.
CGTGCCGATTCGTTGACGGCGTCCCCCACCACGGTGTACTCGTACCGCGTGGTCGCGCCGATGTTGCCGGCAAACACCACACCTGCCGAGACGCCGATCGAAAATCGCAGTGGCCGCAGAACTTGGAGTTCGGAATGCAGATCGCGCGCCGCGGCGAGCGCAGCTCCCGCCGGGTCGTCCACCGGGCTGGGCGCCCCGAAGATCGCCAGCGCCGCATCACCCTCGAACTTGTTGATGAAGCCGCTGTGCCGATCGACGACGTCGGCGACGATCGCGAAGAAGCTGTTCAAGATGGCCGCCACGGTGTCCGGGGCTTCGCGTTCGGCGAGTCGGGTGGATCCCTGGATGTCGACGAAAAGGACTCCGACAAAGGTGTTCTCGCCGTGGAAGCCATCGCCGCGTTCCATCGCGAGCTTGGCGACACCGTCGCCCACATGTCGTTCGAAGAGTTCGCGGATCTGTTCGCGCTCGGCGAGTCCGCTGACCATGTCGTTGAATCCCTGCTGCAGGATGCCGAGTTCGGACGAATCGTAGACGTCGAGTACGGGATACGTGTGCGCCACCTGCACCTCCTCCATACCCACGCGGATCTCACGCAGCGGGTCGGTGATGGACCGCGACACCAGGAAGGTGGCACGGATACCACCGAGGAGGCAGAACGTCGCCAGCACGACGGTGGGGGCGTCCAGTACATAGCGATTTTCGGGCAGCCAACCCGTCGCGCGGCCCACGTTGATGGCGATGATGCCCAGCAACGGCACCGCGGAGAACACGATCCACACGGCGAGAAGCCGTTCACGGACGCCGAGCAGCGACCCAGCGAGAACCCCATCACGCATCGCGATGGCGACGATCGGCCGCGAAACACGTTCGACGAGAAGGTACGTGAGACAACCGGCAGATGTTCCCGCCATCAGGAACGCAGAGCCGAACACCACGAACTCGACTGCGGTACCGCCCAGCCCGAAGGGTATGTAGATCGCGGCCCCGGTTGTCCAGGTGACCATTGCCGCACTTGCCTGCTGCAACGGCATCATCTGGATCGATCGTCGCCGGGCGGGTGAGGCCGCGACGGCCTTGGTGAACCACATCAACTGCGGATACACCAGGTAGGCGCTCAGGCTCCCACCGATGAGAAGAGCGCCGACCACGGAGGCGATGATGACCGGAACATTCGACGTGTCGACCATCCCCCACACACTCAACTCGCCACCGGTCATCACCAGCCGCACCATGACGACCATCTCGATGGCCGCGAAGGTGTTACTGGCCACCAGGCCGAGACCGGCGAGGATGAGGAAGCGATTGGCCACGTGCCGCCGGGCTGGCCGGGCCGTCTTGACTGGGATCGGGGACGCCGATCAGGAACTCGTCGATTCGCCGAACCGCCCGTGACGCGCCGACAAGCGGTGAGGAGGCGGCGTGAGCCCGGGCGATGCGGCGGCGACGCGACAACCTGGCCACCGCGGCACGCTTGCCGGAGACACCACTGAGCAGCGATCGCCAGCCGATCGGGTGCGCCATCGTCGGATTCCGCCTTCTCTCGCCGCTGATCATGCCCCCGGACGTGGCCAGATCGCGATCGAAGTCACGGCTGAGTATACATAGCGCAACTCGAGTTGCGTTAGAGTCGATCAGTGACCCAGTCCAGTTCGCCGAAGCGGCCGGCGCGCTCCCATCGTCGCGGTGCGGCGGTGCGCGACGGGGTCATGTCGGCGGCGGTCCACGAGCTGCTCAATGTGGGATTCGACGGACTCACCATCGCGCAGGTGGCCGACCGCGCAGGCGTGCACGTCACCTCGGTCTACCGACGATGGAAGACCAAGGAGCAACTGGTCACCGACGCGCTGATCAACCACCTCGACCCATCGATACCCGCGCCCGACACCGGTTCGCTGCGGGGCGACCTGATCGCCATGTGTGTCGATCTCAACGTGTCGCTCACCAGCCCACAGATGAAGGCACTGCTGAGGTTGTCTGCGATGCCGGTGGAGATCGACCCACTCGGCGACGCCCGGCGGCGCATCATCGACGCCAGGACCGAGGCACTCAAGACGGTCTTCGCGCGGGCCGTCGACCGCGGTGAGCTCAGTGCGGACAATCAGCCCGACTATTCCATCGCAGTCGAGGTGATCCATGCGCCGATCTACGCGCGGGTGTTGCTCAATCGCGAGCCTGTGACCGGCGACTTCGTGGCCTCACTGGTCGACATGCTGCTGACCGGACTCGGCGGGACCCGCTCCCCCACATGAAATTCGCGCCGCCTACCGACGGACGCTCCGGTTGTAACGGGCGCGTACGTCGACAGGCGGCGCGAATCTCAGGAGGGCCGGGGGCCCAGATCAGGCTTCGGCTTTGCCGGCCTCGATCTCGAGTGTGATGGTCACCTTGTCGCCGACGACGGTGCCGCCGGTTTCCAGGGGCATGTCGATGTCGATGCCGAAGTCCTTGCGGTTGAGCACAACCGAGGCCTCGAAGCCTGCGACCGGACCGTTGCCCATGCCGGGGTTCACGCCGTTGAACTCGAGCTTGAGGGTGACGGGCCGGGTGACACCGTGAAGGGTGAAATCACCTTCGAGGAGGTAGTCGCCGCCGTCGGGCTTGACCGAGGTGGAGGTGAAGGTGGCGGTCGGGTACTTCTCGACCTCGAAGAAGTCAGCAGACTTGATGTGTCCGTCGCGCTGTTCGTTGCCGGTGTTGATCGAGTTGACGTCGATCTCGGCGGTGACGGCGGGGTTGCCGTTCTCGTCGACCGTGATGGCGCCGGAGAAGTTCTCGAACTTGCCGCGAACCTTGCTCACCATGAGGTGACGTACGGAGAAGTTGACGGCCGAGTGAACCGGGTCGATGGTCCAGGTGCCGGTCTCGAGTGCGTTGTTTACTGCAGTGCTCATTGTGGTGGTCTCCCTTGTCGAGCTGTGGTTTCGCCTACGTGAAGTGTAAACGGACCTCGGTCCGAATAATTCCCGAGTCATCAAACCAGTGCGCCTGGGGTTCACTGATCTGCACTTATGTCCGGCAAATGTGACCGGAACCACAGTCTCCGAGTCGGAGTTGCCGCATAATTCGGTGCATTCAGACGGCTCGAGAACAGGTGGTAAGCATGGCCGACACGGACGTCCTCATCGCGGGCGCAGGACCGATCGGCCTCACCGCCGCAATCGAACTACGACGGCACGGCGTGCGATGCCGCATCGTCGACCCGTTGCTCCAACCCCCGCAGTACGCAAAAGCTGTGGGTGTCCAGCCGCGCACCCTGGAGATCTTCGAGGGGATGGGTGTTCTGCGCCAGGTCCTGGACGCGGCCATCCAGATGCGTGGCCAGATCGTGTACGTCAACGGCGAGCGCGTCAGCCAACTCGAATTGACACTGCCCGACGACATCCCCTTCGGGTTCACAGCCATCCCCCAGTACGACACCGAACGCATCCTGCGCGACCGGCTGGCCACCCTCGACCTTCCCGTCGAGCGAGGTCTGCGGCTGACCGGCTTCGAGCAGGACGCCGACGGTGTGCGGGCGACTCTGGCCGGCGACGACGGCGAGCAGACGGTTCGAGCGCGCTACCTCATCGGCTGCGACGGCGCGCACAGCATCACCCGCAAGACACTGGGCCTGACGTTCGAGGGCGCGGCGTTTGAGGAGCAGTACATGCTCGGTGATGTCGAGGTCGATTGGGATCAGCCGGCCGGATTCGGAATCCGCTCCATGCACCAGACCGACGGAGCCACCGACGACGTCCTGGTCTGCATCCCGCTACCTGGCCGCGGCCGCTACCGCATGTCGATGCTGGTGCCCGACGAACTGACGGCGAAGAGCACGACCACCGACTCCGGTGCGGTCGCGCACGGATTCGAAGCGGGCCGGCAGCCCGAACTCCACCACATCCAGGACGTGCTGGACCGGCTTGCGCCCGAGCCCACCCGTGCGACGAACCTGCGGTGGTCGTCGGTGTTCCGCATCAGTCATCGCATCGTCGATTCCTATGGCGCACAGCGGGTGTTCGTCGCGGGCGACGCCGCGCACATCCATCCCCCGACCGGCGCGCAGGGCATGAACACCGGTATCCAGGACGCGCACAATCTGGCCTGGAAGATCGCCTTGGCCGTCGACGGGCATGCGTCGCCCGACCTGCTCGCCAGCTACGACGCGGAGCGTCGTCCGGTCGGGGAAGAGGTGGTGGGCAGAACTGTTCGCAGTGCCCGCGAGGGCATCGGTGCCGACTCCGACGACCTGACCCACATCATGAAGCGTGAGGCCCAGCTCCTCATCGACTACGCAGGCAGTCCGATTCTCGGGAACGCCCCGACTGGCCGGGCGCTCGTCGCGGCAGGGCTGCGGGCTCCCGACGCCACCGGCCTCACCCGACCGGCCGTCAGTGGGACCTTTCGACTGTTCTCGCTGCTCGATCGTCTTCGGCACACCGCAATCCTCTACGTGGACAACATCTCCGGCATCGACGACCTCACACAGCTGGAAGATGTCGCGACAACCGCGGCCGACGCAGCCCACGACCTTCTCGACACCTACCTGGTGGTTGCCCCGGGCGTCGATCCTGGGCAGAGCCTGCTGCCCGTCATCACAGATTCCGATGGACTGTTCGCTGCGGCATACGGTCCGGGTGACAGGTCGCTGTACGTCATCCGCCCCGACGGGTACCTCGGATACGCCCAGCACGGCATCGACGCCGGCGCGGTGGTGGACCACCTGAAGAAGACCTTCAGCTGACTCGTTCGCGTTGTCCCGCCCAAACGGCCTGTGTGGGCGATGATGAGGCGGTGATCGCGCGATCCCTTGCTGACGGTTCAGGACCCCGGTGGTGGGTCAGAGATGTGGTCGTGGCCGGGATCGTCGCGGTCTTCGTCAGTGTCGCCACGATGATCGGCCAGAAGATCATCGACGACGTGCGCGCCGACCGAGACCACGAGATCTCGGACCGCCAGAGTCAACGTGCCGAGCGCCTCGAGAATCTCCGCTTCATCCGCGGTCGCTCCAATGCCGATCCCTCTGTGGAGCGGCCGTTCTACGGACTGGACCTCGCCGGACTGAGCCTCTCCGGCCTGGACCTGCCGGGAGCGAACTTCAGTGAGGCCGACCTGCACGGGTGCGATCTGCTCTCGACCAACCTGCAGGGGGCCAATCTCTCCTACGCGAAGCTCGGGGACACCATTCTGCTGGGCGTCGATCTGCGTGATGCCAACCTCGTGGGCGCCGAGTTCACCGACGTCACCATCGACAACGAGGTGGCCGCCAATCCTGCGCCCGGGCAGGCAGGCCGGCTGACCAGTTTCGACGGCGCCGCGCTACAGGCGGTCGACTTCAGCGGGGCGGTGCTGTGGGATGTCAGCTTCGCGGGCCACGACCTGAGTCACGCGAAGTTCACCGGCGCAGAGCTTTTCGGAGTGGACTTCACCGGCGCCAACCTCACCGACGTCGACTTCGACGAGGTCAAGTACGACGGTGCCACCATGTGGCCCGAAGGTTTCACCCCGCCACCGAGCACCGACTGACTCACTCGTGGTGGATACGGCCGTCGGTCTGCGACAGTGGCCGGCCGGCTCCGCCCCAGCGGCGGGCGATGATCTCGGCGGCGATCGAGACCGCCGTCTCTTCCGGGGTGCGGGCTCCCAGATCGAGCCCGATGGGACTGGCGAGCCGACTCAGTTCGTCGTCGGTGAGGCCTGCTGCCCGCAAACGCTCGACCCGGTCGTCGTGGGTGCGGCGTGACCCCATGGCACCGATGTACCCGACATCCGGTATGCGCAAAGCGACTTCGAGTAGCGGCACATCGAACTTCGGGTCATGGGTGAGAACGCAGATGACACTGCGCGCATCGAGTGCATCGGCCTCCACCTGCCCGGCGAGATACCGGTGCGGCCAGTCGACGATCACCTCGTCCGCGGTCGGAAACCGTGCGGACGTGGCGAACACCGAACGCGCGTCGCAGACGGTGACGCGATATCCGAGGAACGAACCCTGCTCGGCGACGGCCGCCGCGAAGTCGATCGCGCCGAACACCAGCATCCTCGGCCGCGGCGCGAAGCTGGAGACGAACACCGACATACCTTCGCCGCGGCGCTGGCCATCGGGGCCATAGGTGAGGACCTCACTGCGTCCGGCAACAAGCAGCCCGCGTGCGTCGTCGACGACAGCGCTGTCCATCCGGTCCGACCCCAGTGTGCCGCTGACCTTCTCCGGCGTGATGATCAGCCGGCGTCCCACCTCGTCGGTGTCGGTGTGGTCGATCACGGTCGCGACTGCCACGGGCCGATGGTGCTCGATATGGTCGGCGACGTCGCCGAGTTCGGGAAACGTTTGCTGTGAAACGGCCTCGGCGAACACGTCGATCACACCGCCGCACGTCAGGCCCACGGCAAATGCGTCGTCGTCGGTGATCCCGTAACGCTGCAGCACAGGAATGCCGGTGCGCGTCGAGTCGGTTGCGAGTTCGTAGACGGCGCCTTCCACACATCCACCCGACACCGAACCGCTCACCGTTCCGTCCGAAGCGACCACCATCGATGCGCCTGGCGGTCGCGGGGCCGAACGAAAGGTCCGCACAACGGTTCCCACACCGGCCGTCCCGCCCGAACGCCAGATCGTCATCAGATCCGTCAGCACATCCTGCATGTTCACCTTCACGCCGAGGTCGTGGAAAATTCCACAGATCAGGTCGATGTGTTCTCTCGTGCCACGCCCAGCGCCATGACCGCGGTGTCGTCTTCCAGACCGGTTCCGAAGCTTGCCAACAGTTCACGCAGGTCATCGACGATCGCTTCGGCGGTGGTCGGTGCGTGCGCTGCCGCGAACTCGATCAGCGCACCGTCGTCATCGTATCGCTCTGTACCAGGCCCGATTCGGGCCTCGGTCAACCCGTCCGTGTAGAGCACAAGAGTATCGCCGGCCGACAGGTGCACCCGTTTCGAGACGAACTTGGGGTCGCGAAGGATGCCGACGAACTGGCCCCCGCGGTGCTGATGTACTCCGCCTCCCCGTCCGCGGTGAGCAACAGCGCCGGAGGATGCCCACCGCTGGCGAGGTGGACGTCGAACCCGTCGTCGCGACGGGTCAGAACACCGAAAACAACTGTGCAGAAACGTGGTTCGTCACCGTGATAGTTCGAGTGCAGTACCGCGTCGAGGTTGTGCAGCACGGCAACGGGGTCGTCGTCGAACACCGCAGCGGACCGCAACGTGTACCGGGTCAACGATGTGACCGCCGCCGCCGTTGCCCCCTTGCCGCACACATCTCCGAGGAAGAATCCCCACTTGTGGTCGGACAGGGCGAACAGGTCGTAGAAGTCGCCGCCGACGTCGTCGGTGGACGCGGGGTGGTAGTAGGCCGCCGCATCCATACCGGCGGGCGGGGTGAGCGACGGTGGCAGAAGCGATCGTCGCAAGGTCGAGGCGAGTACCTGTACACGGGCCCGTTCGTGCTCTGCCATTCGCCGCTCTTCGAGCAGTTGTTTCTCGTACGCTCTGCGGTCGCGGGCATCCTGAAGGGTGATGCGTACCAGCACCACCGACCCCGAGGCGTCGGTCTTGACGTTGGCGGTGACGAAGACGGGAAGTCGTTCACCCTGCGCCGCAACAAGGTCGACGGTGATCCCGCTGAGCTCGCCTTCGAGCTGCAGCAAGGGCGCGAAGTGGGTTTCGTAGTGGATTCGACCGCCTGCGGTGAGCAGATCGGTGAACGGCTCATCCAGCAACGCGTCCCGCTCGAATCCGAGCCACGAAGCGAGCGTGGCGTTGATCCGAGCGATGCGGCCGTCGGGCCATGTCGACAGGTACCCGCAGGGCGCGTTCTCGTAGAGATCTTCGAGGTTCTCCTCGAGGATGTCCGCGTGCTCGATGGAACGGTCGCCTGGTTGCCGGAGTTCGCGTGGATCCCGCTGCATCAGCGGTGGCCGGCAAACGCGGTGATTGCCTCCGTGGTGGCCTCAGGCGCACTGAGCTGAGGACAGTGGCCGCTCGCGTCGAGTGTCACCAGTTCACTCCCGTCGATGCGTTCGTGAACATAGGCGCCGACGTGGCGCGGGGCCAGCGAGTCCCTGGCGCACTCGATGACGAGGGTCGGAATGCTCACCCGCGCGAGGTCCTCACGGTTGTCGGACAGGAAGGTGGTGCGCGCGAACACAAGCGCCTTGGCCGGATCGGTGCGGCAGAAACTCTCGGTCAGTTCGCCGCCGAGCTGGGGCCGATCGGGATTGCCCATGATGTTCGGGGCCATGGTCTGCGACCACCCCAGGTAGTTGGCTTCCAGCGACTCGAGCAGTTCATCGATGTCGGCCCGAGTGAATCCGCCCCGGTAGCCGTCGGACTCGTCGTCCACATACCGCGGCGAAGGAGTGAGGAGCACGAGTTTGGCGAACCTGCTCGGATCGGCCGCGACGGCGAGGACACCGATCATCGAAGCGACGGAGTGGCCGACGAACACGACGTCGCGCAGGTCGAGACCTTCGACCAAGGCGAGAACGTCCTCGGCGTAGGCATCGAGTGTGGAATAGCGCTCGGCGTCCCACGCCGAGGGGTCCGAGGCGCCGGCTCCGACATGGTCGAAGAGCACAACGCGGTAGTCCGCGACCAGTCGTTCGGTGACCAACCGCCACAGATTCTGATCGCATCCGAAACCGTGTGCCAACACGATCGTCGGGCCACCGTCCCGCCCGACGATCTTCACATTGTTCTTGGCACGCACATCCACGTCCCACATCTTCTCATCCGACACGTGGGTCGTGGTGACGCAAGTGCCGAAAACGTGCCGCGTACCGCCGTGCGCGGGGCCGGGTCGTCGACGTCGAGACCCGGCGCCGACGACACCGAGACGACCCGGAGACGAGCTGGACGCGACTAAGCGGTCTCGGTGGAGTCCGCTGCAGCAGACGCCTGCGCGACGGCCTTCTGACGCCGGGCCACCACATATCCTGCTCCGGCACCCGCAGCCGCCAAGGCGCCGATGGCCACTCGGCTGGTGTTGAGGCGATGCCCGAGAGCCGCGTCGACGGAGTACTTGCCCGGTCCGGTGAGAGCCAGCGCTGCGGCGGCAAGGCCCAGCGTGGCCGGGTATTCGTAGCCACCTGCGGTCGCGAAGAAGCCGGCCGGCTTGTGCACCGCGGCCGCGCCGATCATCGCACCGACAGCACCGGCGGCGGCCACAGGAGTGGCAGCTCCGATTGCGATGAGCGCTCCCCCGGCTTCGCTGATACCCGCGACGGCAGCAGAGGGCTTGGCCGGCTTGAACCCCATCCCGTCGAACGCGCCGGCGGTGGCGTCGAGGCCGTGTCCGCCGAACCAGCCGAAGAGTTTCTGGGTGCCGTGGGCGAACAGGGTGCCGCCCACGCCGACTCGCAGTGCCAACAGACCGATGTCCAAGGTGGACCGTTTTTGTGCAGATGCCATTGTTTTGTCTCCTAACGACACCGAAACGATACTCCGGTCCGTTTAGGTGGAGACGCGACCACCCCCGCCTCCCGGGGGCGACGTCGTTCAGGCGCTTTTGTCGTCCAGCGTCACCTTCACCGAGACCTGGCCGCGATCGTTCCGCCGACTGATCGCGTGCCCGGTTCGTTCCGCGCCGTGAAGCGTCACCGTCACAGGGCCGCCCTCGCCGGAGAAGTTCCGCCACCAGTTCTTCTTGTCGGGGAGCGCAACGCCGATGAGCAACTCGTCACCCCGCTGCTTGTAGCTCACCGGCAGACTGAAAGTCTTTCCCGACTTACGGCCCGTGTAGGTGAGCATCAGCATCGATCCGCCGGCGACCTTGTCGACCCCGGGCGCCTTCATCGCCGCGACGACAACTTTGTTGACCGCGCCGGCGACCTTCTGGAATGTGTTCACGTCCGTACCTCTTCTCGATCGGTCCATGTTGTCCGATCTCACCGTAATCACCCCGACCCGCGACGGCCCTGATTCACCATTGCCTCGATTGGGATCGCGAAGCGCAGGTGATGCACAGACGGGCGGCGGGGAGGGCTTCGAGCCGGGCTTCGCCGATCTCGTTCCCGCACTGTTCGCAGATGCCATAGGTTCCCAGTCCGAGCCGCGCCATCGCGGCATCGATCTCCGTCAGCCGTGCCTTCGAGCGGGCCACCTGCGCAACCAGTTGTCCGCGTTCGAATGCGAGGGTGGAACCTTCCGGATCATGTTCGTCGTCGGAACTCGCATCGGCGCCGGCCTCCACCACCGACCGCAGCCGCGCCGACATGGTCTCGATCAGCGCCAGCGTCGCCGCGCGTTCGTCGACCAGGGCCTTGCGATCGAGGTCGTGATTCATGCTGCGATGGTACGGATCTCCACTGACATCGGGTGCATATTGCCCGTTCGCGACGAGCACCCACACAAACGTCCGGCCCCGCACCGTCGGTACAGGGCCGGACGTTTCGCCGAGCGAACTCTACTTCTTGAGCAACGACGCCAGGTGGGTCGCCGACTTGAGACCCAGACGTGGCTCCGCCCTGCGGATTTCAGCGATCGCCTCGACCTGCTTGTCCGCCGGGATCCCAGCGGCGTTCAGCACACCCTGCGCCCATGTGGTGGCGCGGGCGATCGCTTGTGGGTCCTCGGTGCTTTGATGTTCGCCGAAGATCGCGACAATCTCTTCTCGGGGGTTGCGATGGTCACCGACGATCAAGTCCTTGAACGACATCGTGTTTCTCCTTTCGGTTCCCCGACATGCGATTTGCACGCCAGAACTACAACGGGTGCTCGGAGTTCAGTAGCCCCGCGCGGCACGACGCTGCGCGAGGGCTTCCAGGCGAGCACCTGACTGGCGGCGGGTCATCACCCGCAACGCCCGCGGCGCCAGGACAAGCCCCAGCACCGCCCACGCCACGGGTACCCCGATCGCCAGCACCACCTGTCCGACACCGTCGAACGTGGTGCCGGGGACCAGCGTCACCCGTGACAACAATCCCAGCCAGTAGACCGGGAAGAACTTGATGGGAACCGTCAGCCAATCCGGGAGGTCCCCGATGGAGAAGAAGATGCCCGACACCGACATCAGGGCATACGCCACCAACGAGATCGGGAAGATCGCCAGCGGCGACTTCACCAGGCTTCCGGCGACGGCACCGATGGGCACGGTCGCGAACAACGTCAACGCCGCGACACCGGCCAACGCGACCCATCCCGCGACCGTCCCGGGCAGGATCGGGGCGACGAAAATGTGGGCTGGGATGAGGATCAGCAACGCGGTCACCACACCGGTCACCAACAGACTCAACGTCTTTCCGATCAGATGCCCTGCGAGCCCGTAGGGCAGCGTCCGGACCCTGAGCATGGTTCCGTCGTCCTGTTCGGAGACGAGCTCCCCGCAGATCCCGACGAATCCACCGACGAACAGCGACGCGGCCGCGATCCCGGCGAGCATCCCGACGGCGCCTTGCCCACCCAGGACATCGCTGACGTCCACGTTCGTGAAGATCAGGACCAAGGCGATCGGAACGATCAGGTGACCCAGTGCGCTCGGCCGGGTGAAGCGGATGACCAGTTCCACCTTGGCCTGCAACGCCCCGAACTTCACCACACCGAGACTGCCGGCGCCCGCTCGCGAAGCGATTGTTGTCATGGTCAGACCTCCTCGGCTGTGTTGTTCTCGCGCACGATCGACAGGTACACCTGCTCGAGGGTGCCGCGCTGAACCTCTAGATTCCAGGCCCGCTCGGGGCCCGTGACCAGTTCGCGCACCAGCGAATCGGAGTCCGCGACCACACGACGCCGTGGACCCTGCTCTGACATCCACGACACGGTGCTGGTCGAGGCCAGCGTGGCGCGTAGTTCGGTCGGACTCCCGTCGGCCACCACCCGACCGTGATTCAGGATGATGATGCGCTCGCACATCTCTTCGGCTTCGTACAGATTGTGTGTGGCCCAGATGATCGTCGTGGAGTGCGCCAGGCTTCGGACCAGTTCGTAGAACGACTGCCGGATCTCCGGATCGAAACCTGTTGTCGGCTCGTCGAGAAAGAGCAGTTCCGGTCGGCTGATCAGTGCGGCGGCGACGTCGACCCGACGGCGTTGACCTCCCGAGAGGGATCGGATCTGCTGATTCGCGCGGTCGCCCAGTTCGACTGCTTCGAGCAACTCGTCCACCGGCCAGAGATTCGCCACACCCGCTGCCCGATGGGCCGCACTGATGTACCGCAGGAAGTCACCGATCTTCCACGTCCCGTGATCCCGCCACGCCTGCAGCACCACGCCGAGGCGCGACCGCCACTGCTCGGGCGCATCGTCGGGGCGGTGGCCCAGCACGGATACGTTGCCCCCGGACGGCTTTCGCAGACCCTCGAGGATCTCGATCAGAGTGCTCTTCCCAGCACCGTTGGGGCCCAGTACGGCGACTTTTTGGCCGGAAGGGATCTCGAACCCCACGTCTTTCAGCACATCGGTTGTGCCATAACGCATGGTGAGTCCGTCTACGCGAACGCTCGTCGATCCGGTTCGACTCGAATCGAGGACGTTCATGGACGTCTGACTTCTCATGATCGTGTCCCATCGTCGGGTTCGGTGTTGTCGTGCATGTGTTGTCGTCGGGTCAACCACGTCACAAACGGGGCAAGGCCCGCAAGGTGGTCCGTGCGGCCGGTGGTCCGCACGAAGTCGAACATGTGGAGTGCGATGCGAGCAGCCACCACATCGTCGAGGCGTCGTCGATCGACCTCTCGACCGGATTCAGCCGAGTAGCCGTCGAGCAGGGCCTGCGATGCTCGTCCGAACGGCGCCGAGTGCGCGGCACCGAGAGACCTACCCGAGTTCGCGGCGGTGTATTCGAACTCCGTCAGTTCACCGATCATCCAACCCAGATCGAGTTCAGAAGGCCCACTGCACATCTCCGGCCCGATCGCGACCTGTACGGTCTTGTGATCGTCGTCGGTGAACACCGACCCCAGGCTGAAACCGCCGTGGCAGGTCAGGTGCGGCCCGTCGGTGATCGTCCGGGCGATCGACCGGAGCGCGCCCAGCGTCTGCTCTGGTAGCGCTGTGTGCACTGCCGACACGTCCGCCTGCGCATCGGTGGCCAACAGGTAGGAACGCAGTCGTCGCACGTGGGGACTCACGAGATCTCCGGGCGGATGCGGACCGGCGCCGTGCAGGCGAGCTATGAGTCGCCCGAGGTCGGCCATGCTCTGCAATCCGTTGTCGGTCAGGAACGCCGGGCTCACCACAGGCCACAGCTGGTTGGCGAGTTGGTCGCCGACAGTCAGGTCGAACCGGAACTCGCTGTCATCCACCCATACCCCGCAAACGAACGCGGCGCGTCCGACAGACGGGGGCACGGCTTGGTCCCATTGTTGTTCGGTCCCACACTGTTGCCGAAAGCGGCGGGTCAGTGTAAACGACGAGCCGGTGTGCAAGAGCCGCTGGTACCAGGCCGCGGTGTCGAACTCCCAGACCGTGGTGGCAGTGTTCAATTCAGCAGTGTTCAAGTCAGCAGTGTTCAATTCGGCACTGTCCATCCCTGTGCCGTTCATTCCGAGCCCTCCAGCTGGGACTGATCGGCCAGTGCGGACGACAACGCCTGCGCTGCAATTGGAAACAGCACCGGCGGCAAGCCCTCCAGATCCGGATCGCTCACGCTGAAGCCCTTCATCGGCGCCAGCAACTCGACGTTGGGACGATCCTCCAGGGCTCGGCGATGCCGATGCCATATCGGTGTCTGGGTGAAACCCGGTGGCGCCGAGGCGGCCACCACCACCGGGGAGGTACTGCCCTGAATGGCCAGCATCGCCGGCGAATCACAGAGTCCGGCAGAGAGTCTGGACACGAAGTTCATGGTGGCCGGGTGAACGAGATACCCCTGCGCCCACTGTGTGAGATCCACGTGAATCGGCCGGTGCTCGTTGTCCTGCCAGCTGTCGATCACCGGTTCGTACCCAAACCCTCGGATGGTGCCCAGCCCGACGAACTGCAGGGCGGCGGGGGTGAGAACCACCCGGACCTGCGTGGACGGGGATGTCGAGCGCAACCATCCCAACCACGAGTGCAGGAAGGCCGAGCCGAGCGCTCCCGTAGCCATCACCACGATCCGGCGTTCGGCGAGACCGTCGATCCGGTACGACTGTGGGTCCGCGCCGTCCATCAGGCAACCACCCCGGTGGATCGGGCAGACATCCGCGGGATCGCGTACTCGGGGATCGTCAGGCGCGCAGATGATTTGGCGTGGAGCGCAGCCAGGATCTCCTCGAGATCCTCGACCGCCTGGCCGGCGCCATGGAGTTTGGCGACACCGAAGACGTTCAGGACAACCTCGTGCACGCCACTCCGGTGCAGGTCGGCGACCGACTCGACGAGTTCGTCAGCAGACCCGTACAAGTAGGTCCCGGACGAGACCAGTTCACCGGCGCCCGCCCACGGATCGGATTGATCGACGGCCACACCACCCTGTCGGAGCATGTCGGTGTAGTGCGGCGCGCTCAGGTGAGCTCCGACCGCGGCATGTGCGAGCTTCTGCGGATCTCGCCCCGGACGGCGGATGGCCATGTGGACAACAGCGGCGACTCGAGGCGCGGGTCGGTCGTGTTGTGCTGCGCTCTGCCGCATCTCGGGGATCAGGACATTCTCCAGGTACCCGGCTGGAGTGAGCCAGGTGATCGCCCATTCCGCGGCCCGCCCGGCACACCGGGCCATACTCGGACGAAGAACTCCTAACCCGGTTTCGACCGAGCCGAACATCTTGTCGACCCGCTCCGGGCCGTCAGCCGGACCCGTCTGCAGAGGTCCGGGAATGATCTCTTTCACCTGATCCAAGAACTTTTGCGCCGAACTGACCGGCGCCTTCATCGGCGCGCCATAGAGGCTCTGCTGCAACTGCGCACTTCCCGGACCGATCCCGGCCACGTAGGTCTGGCCGGTCAGCCGCCCCACCGATTGGGATTGGACAGCAAATCCGTGAGGCTGAAAAAGGGGATAAAGCGCCACAGCACTGCCGAATTGGAGCGGATATCCCCGGCCGGCCAGCGCAGCCATCGTGAGATGGGAATCGACGGTCGATGAGTGCCCGAACCACAGACGATGACCGCCTCTGCGGGCCGCCTCCGCGTACGGCACCACCGGACCGATGGCAACAGGCATCTCCGGATACATGATTCCGATGTTCGAGTTCACAATTCAACCCACTTTCCATTGGAGCGGTCAGGTGAGAGCACCACAGCACCGAACCCATCTGGCGCGTAGAGAGTTTCGACCGTACGCGTGAGTGTGTCGGCGTCGGCGCGAGCGACCAGATCCTCTGGCGACCCGGTGGTGTCCAGCGCCGAATCCAGAGAACCTTCGTATAACGCCGCCCGTTCGTCCACCGCCGACTGCAAGGAATCACGGTCGACGATCGTGCGACCGATCAGATAGCGCGCCGAGTCCACCATGCTGTGCCGCGTGAGCTTTCGATGCGCGAACTGGTCGAGAGCGGTCCGGATGGCGTCGTCGCAGGCATTTTCATCGCCCGGCGTGGTCTGTACATCGACGACCAGCAGATGCCGTCCGTCGCGCTGCAACAACGTGGACTGAGGGCTGTAGCTCAAACCGCGCTGTCGCCGAACACAATCGACGAGGTGTGAGCCGTACACGCCCCCGAATGCCACATTCACCAGGCTCCGCGCGAGTCTCTCGCCGGGGTCTGTCGGTGGGTCGATGAACCGATACCACCGCACCCACGATGACCTGACCGGGACCTGGGCCCAACGCCGTGTGGGCACGTCCGGCCGCCGAGGTGTTCGGCGCCCGGATTCCCGCTTCGGCTTCACGCCGTTCGCCACCGCGGTGTTGGCCGCGTCGCAGATTCGGTCACGGGCCGAGCGGAGCGCGGATTCGCAGTCGCCGCCCCCGACAACCACTTCGAAGGACAGCGTGGTCAGGATGGACGTCAATTCACCTTCGGTGGGGTCGGTCTCGTCGTGGGCGTCGAAGGTCAGGGCGGTGATCAGTTCGGCCGGCGAGGTCGGCGGAGACGCTGGTGCGATCATGTTGTCGTCAAACGTATTTCGCCACGTTTGGAGTCTGGACACCAGCTCATCGACAGCGCGGGGATCCGTTCGCCACGTCGCGGTGACAAAGATTCCTTCGGAGCCGGCGTGGGCGCGACCCGAAACGATACCGGCCCGGTGAAGTCCCTCGGTGAGGGTGCGGGCCAGACGCGACCGCGCACCCCATCCCACCGCCGGTGTTGTCACGAGCGAGATGTACATCAGGTCGGTGTTGCCCCGCACCAGTACGTCCTCGGTCAGCAGGCCCGTCACGATCGACCCACCCCTATCGGCGCCGCCGAACTCACCGTCCCGGCCGCACACTCGCGCGCATGCCCGAGGTACTGATCGATCTCTTCAGGTGTTGTGTGTGCGACGGCGCAGCGGCGTGCCCACGTCTGTATGCCGAATGCGCTGTCTCGAGCCAGCATCGCGGCGTGGGTTGCCGTACTCGACAGTTCCTTGTCGATGTTGTCCAGCGCGCGCTGCTGTGCGTGCACAAAAAGCTCGGAGCGTAGATCCGAGGGCGTATCGGTCCACTGCGGAACCGCGAGGTCGGCGCCGTGAGGCCGACTTCCGATGAGAACACGGTGGTCCGGTCCCATCGTTGCGCCGAACAGCCCTGCTTGCCAGTGTGTTCCGGGCGAAACCGCGTTGGCCCATTCGACCGCGATCATGGAGTGCGCTTGTGCCGATTCCGGGGCGGCCCCGTGTGCGTCGGGTACGTATCGAATCGACGAGTACATGGGAATCTGGGTCGCAACAGAACTCTGCCGATGGTGCGGACCATCGATCAGGTCACCGAAAGCCGCGGTGTAGGCGTCCGACGCGGCTGTTTCCGGTTCACCCTCTTCACAACCGAGGAGATCCAGCATGAGGTCGGGACTCCACGGCCCGGCAACACCCACGGCCACCGGTGCTGGCGAGTACGTGCGACCCAGGAAGTTCTCGATTACCTCCGGCGTGGCCGCTTCGATGTCGGCGAGATCCGAGAATCCGTTGTGGCGCAGTCCGAAGTCCGTCGACAACACGCCCAGTGCGTCGATCCAGGGAAATCCCGCCGTCGGCGAGGTCGACATACGGCGTGCCACCTCCTGCCGGATGATCCGGCCCTCGCATTCGATGTCGACTGACGTGATGCGCGGTGGTGCAACCCGTGCGATCGCCCGGTCGATCCAGTTCGGGATCTCGGCTTCGGCGGGCGCCGGGATGACAAAGCTGTATTCGGTATGAAACGGGTAGGTCTGCGCGTTCGAGATGCCGCCGACACGGACTATCTGGTCTTCGACTGTCTCGCCCAGGTGATCTCGAGCGTGCTGATGCATCAGATGCTCACTCAGATGGGCGAAGCCGGCCTCTCCGGGTCGCTCGTGGGCGGTCCCCACCGGGATCACCACACTCAGTCCCATCGTGTGCGCGGACTGCACCCGGCTCGCAGTGATGTGACACCGACCCCGACGCCGGCAGGTCATCGTGAACACGCCATGCCTCGGCATGGTCTGAACTCCACTGCTGTTCAACGCTTCTGCCCGTCCCTTCGTGATGTTCGACTGGACTGTGTTCGTCGCCGCCCGATCACCCGGCGCCGCCACGGAGACGGCACAGCGCGTCTCCGTGGCAGGCCTGGAGTGCTACGTCAGCAACCTGCGCCGACGGTGATGCTGGTGCTGGTGACAACACCGGCGCTGGCACCGACCGAGAACGCCGCGCATTCGGGGCTGGAGGCCGACACGAACGCCGAGACCGGGCTGATGCCGGGTGCCGATTCCGCGTTGACGTGAGCGAGCTCTTCGCTGCGGACGTAGTTGGCGTATCCGGAGATGAGTGACTGGGAGTTGGTCATGATGCTCCTTCGAGAGTGGATGGTCTGGTCTTTGATTCTCGGATCGAGAGGGTCAGGCGTGTCGAGCGTGGTGGAGCGGTCAGCAACCCCAGGTGATGGTTGCTCCGACACCGCCGGAGCTGATGACGCTCACTGCGGTTCCACACGCGGTCGACGACGTGCCGATGAAGCTCAGAATGCCGGGCGTCGCGGACGGAGCTGCTTCACTCATCTCGGTCAATTCCGGTGCTGCCGCGTAGCTGCGGTATCCAGCCACCAGGGACTTCGTAACTGCCTCTGACATGATGTCCTTCCTTTCGTTCGTTCGGTCATTTCCTGATGTCGAGGAGCAGATGCCCCTCGCCTGGCCGTGTGGCCAAGTCTTCGGGTTGCCGACTCTTCTAGTGCGCCGGCGAGTCGAGGTTGCGGTACACCGCGGCAGGGTCGATGTTGGCCGTGATGAGCTGCCGTCGAACGGCTTTGGCGAGATCGGGTGCGGCCGTCAGCCCCTCGGTCACGATCGCTTTGGCAATGGTGTTGCTGCGGTGTTCTCCGAAGCTCGTCCCACCGCGTGGGGTCGAGATGTCGGCAGGCTCCCACGCCATCGATACGCCGTTGGTCACCTGATGGCAGAACAGTGAGCCCGGGGCGTGTGGCCGGTCGCTGCGGAGATGGTCCGCGATCTCGTCGACCGCGTGCCAGCTCTCGGACGGCAGGTACACCACCATCCCGTCGTTGCGCGGGAACCCCGAGCGCCGCGACACGATCTTGACACGCAACGGCAGGCGTCGATCTTCGATCCATCTGGTGAACGATCCCCACACCTCGACGGCTTCTTCGGCGTCCCCGAGGTGGCGGTACAGGCGGAGCAGACGGGACGTGTGCCCGGCACCCGCCGTGGACGTGTAGAACATGAACCCCAACGACAGTCGACTCTCCACCGAGGGCACCGCGGCCACAACGGTGTGCTCGCCCTCTGAGAGAATGGTGTTCGATTCGAAGAAGACCCGAACACCGTTGATCGACAACACAACTCCGGAGTCGCCGGGAGCGCGTTCGACGAGGGTCATCGTGGAAGCTCGATGTTTGACCGGCGTCGCCTCGTACAACCGCGACTCGAGTTCGGGATCCTCGAGAAGCGCAGGGATGAACTCGCTGTCACCTGCGCCTGCGGACATGCCCGCATGCAGGTTGCGGTAGAGGTGCCCGCCGAGATCGCGCTGCAGCTCGGCCGGGGACTCGGCACTGAGTTCGGTTCCGTCGAAAGTCACTTCGCAAGAACCGGATTCAGCAACCCTCAATGCACTTGTCCGCGCGATCAACCACCGAACCGCCTGATCGAGTTCGACGTGTGAGGTGCCGCCGGCCGGTTCTTCATGTCGTAGTTGTTCATGTCGTTGCACTGTGGTCACGCCGCGACCCTCCCCTCGGTCATGCCGAGCGCCTCGGCGTAGTCGCCGCCGCCGAGAATGGCCTCGCGGCCGATGCCTGCCAGCGCGCGATCGAGTGCAGACAACCGACCGAAGTACGTTCCGGCCGCAAGCGCCCGATCGAACAGTTGCCAGCCGAAGTACTGAACACTTCGCGCAACGAACTCGGGGTCGGCCGCGTCGGCCCGGACCGCGCGGTATGCGTCCCATACCGCACGGGCACCCGGCGTCGCCTCGGCCAGTGCAGTCGTACCCCGCTCGATGATCTCGGTGTCGGTGACCGATTCTTCGTCGCCGCCTGCAAACGAGGCCAGGCTCTTTCGCATCCGATGGTAGAACACCTCGCCCATCAGAGCGCCGACGTCGCGGGCGCCGTCCTGGAGCCGGAAATCCTCCCAGTCGAGGATCCAGTTGGTCTCGCCGGCCAGCAGGATCTGGTCCCCGCGCAGATCTCCGTGGATGGGCACCTTCGGCGTCGATGTGGTCGCGAGCTGGTCGAGCGCTGCCCGTAAACCTGAATCGGACTGGATTATTCGCCACATGTCGAGCTGGCCCATGGTGGACCCGTAGTACATCTGGGTGGAGATGGCGTTCGGTCCGTGTGGCGGGAAGAACGGTGTGGTGTGGTCGGTCACCGAGGCATCGCGCACCGGCAGGCAATGCAGTCCCGCGACGCATCGGCCGACACGTT
Source organism: Williamsia sp. DF01-3 (assembly GCF_023051145.1). Lineage (NCBI taxonomy): Bacteria > Bacillati > Actinomycetota > Actinomycetes > Mycobacteriales > Nocardiaceae > Williamsia > Williamsia sp. DF01-3. Next base: position 1,679,818 of record NZ_JALKFS010000005.1, on the reverse strand, counting down.
CGAGGGTTGCGAAGTCGATGTCGTCGTCTCGAAGCAGTTGACCCGCACTGACCGCGTCGTCGATGAACTCGTACACCACCGTGTGACTATCGTTGTCGCGAGCGAGAAGTGCGGGCGTCGCAGTGTGAGCGGGCGCGTCGGACACATCGATCGCATCGTGGAAGGACACACTTCGGGTGTACCGGTCCACCGCGCCCAGTCCGGTCATGCGTTTGATGAACACGGTGCGCGAGCCCTCGAAGGTGATCTGGCCGCTGATGTTGCGGCCGAGCAGGGGTTTGACCTCAGTGATCTCATCGACATCTCGGCCCAACTGCGGGATCACGTGCGCGATCGAGGAGAGGAGTTGCTTCTCTTGCCGCCGGAACACGGGTTTTGTCATGACGGCACGTCTTTGCGGTACAGCGACAGGCAGCGTGGGCTGTCGGGGCCGAAAGGTGTACTGCCCCAATCAGCCCAGCGCTCGGCCAATGTCAGACCCGCGTTGCGGGCAACGGCGTCCATCTCGTAGGGGAACAGGTATCTGAGGACGTGCGTGTAATTGAACTGTTCGCCATCTCGGAAGACGAGGTTCTGGGCGATGAGCAACTGCCGGCTCGGCTCGGCCACGTACTGCTCCAGCTGGGTGGTGGAGGCGTCGAGCTGGCGCATCTGCACGTCCGGTTGGCGAAGACCATGGTAGTGGTTGGGATTGAAGGTCTCCACCAAGAAGAACCCGTCGTCAGTGAGATTGGCTGCGGCATTGGCGAATACCGCGACCTGCTCGTCCAGGGTCTTCGCGACGAACAGGGTGTTTATCATGAGCAGGACGGCATCGAATGTTCCTTCGACCCTCTCGGTGATGAAGTCTTGCTCCACCACCTCGACCCTCCCATCAACGTCTTTCTCCTTCAACTTCGCCAGCATTTCGCTGGAGACATCGAGGCCGGTCACCTCAAACCCGTTTTCTACCAATGGCATTGCGATCCGGCCCGTCCCCACTCCGAACTCGAGAACTCGATTGCCCTTGGCCCGCGACCTGACGAACTCACAGAATGTTGCGGTGTCATTGAAAAAGTCCGGATAGAGCAGATCGTAGATCTGTGCGATCCGGGCGGGGTAGAGATCTTCTCCAGACATGCGAAAAACCCTCTCTCACACCGATTGTTGGCGGCTGCACTCTGCGGTGACTCGTGACGGAAGTGCCGGTTCAACCTAGGCCTTGCTTCGTTCTCGCCGCGATCCACGTTATTGATGAACTACCCGGGCTTCAACGTCGATAACGCCCACACGGGCCTATTAAGGAGTTGTTCACATTGCATCCACGAGGGCTTTACCGCGAGCGGCGGCAACCGGACCGGCGTCTCACATATTCCTTATGACTTCGGGTAAGTGCGAAGTATTCTTTACAATTGAGAGAGGCTGGTTCATCCCGAATTGACTTACCGAATCACTTTCTTGCTAATTCAAATTGCTGGGCTGATCGGCGTCCGAATCCCAGCTCCACAGGCGCCTGCTGCGCGCGTGGCCGCGGCTCGACGACATCAAAAACCGCGGGCCCGACACGGGCCGCAGCCGGACCGACGACTCGTCGCTCGGGCCGAACGTCGGCCGTGGCCACGTAGACTGGTTGCAAATGATTAATGTCGAGCGTCACTCCATTAATCCAGTCACCGACTGGAGCGATGCCCGACGCGTGGCTCGCCTTCGATCGACCCGGCTCGGCAGCAATTGGCGACGGTTCGGCCGTCTGCGGCGCGGGGCTCTGCGTGTAGGGCTCTTGCTCGTTGCGCTGTCGATTCTGTGCGCCCACTACTACGCGCTGGATGTGCAGCCCGAGCGCGAACGTCTGGCGTTGACCCATCCCCGCCTCCATCACGTCCACGATGCTCGGGATCCACTCGACAGCGGTACAGCAGTGGTCGACCTGGTCGGACTGGGCAATGTCGACGCCAGTGACACGGCGCGGTCCCTCCCGGCATTCACGGCCATCGGCCAGGTGTGGGCGGTGCAGTACGACAATGCAGGTCTGGACACGGCCGTCATCAGCCGGCTGGTCACTCAGCATTCCCGTCGGGCGGGCGTCAGCAAGATCGTTGTCGCCGGCCACAGCATGGGCGGCATCATCGCCTTGGAAGTCGCCAAGCACCTCTACGAGGACGGGGACCTCGAAGTCCGGGCCGTGATACTCGACTGCACGCCGATCGACCTGCACGCCGTGCGCGCTGAGAGCCGAGACGCAGGCGAGGACATGCTGCGCTGGATGGGGTGGGTTCCGGGTGCCCGGGAGAGCCGCGCTCTGCGCCTGGTGGTGGAGACCGTCGCGCGTAGAGATCGATACCTCTTCCGCCCGTCCGACGGGCATCCGCTGATGGATACCGGAGAGCTCACCGGCGTGGTGAAAGAAGTGCTTCGCAAGAAATTGCTGTCCGACGACACGGCCAGCAACGGGTTGATCGAATCCCAATTCAAGGCAATAGTTGCCTCGGGTGCACAGAATGACCTGCAGACCCTCACCACCGAGTCGGGCGACCGCACTCCCCCGGCGATCATCTTCATGCGTCCGGCATTCGGCGCAGACGACCCGGTGGTCGACGTCGACTACAGCCAGCAGGTGTTGCTCGACGACATCGCCGGCACCGACGCCCGGCTTCTCGTGGTGCGGATGGCCGGGACCGGACACGCGAATCCCAAGCAGCAGCCGGGGATCTACAACGCTGCCATCGACACCAAGGTGGCACCGTTCCTCGACCGGATGGACAAGCGTACGGACACATCGGTGATGATCACGCCGGACATAGACGTCGCGGGGGCAGTCAGCTCGCCGTGAGGCAGCGCCCCTCTGACACAAGAAGACCATCGACGCAGAAGAACCTCCGACTCCTGCTTCATCCTCCGGTTGCAACCGGAGGATGAGACAGATGTCGGAGGTTCTTTGCGGGTGGTGCCAGAGGATCTACTCGGCGACAGCATGCTCCGGTTCGACGTCGGCTTCGGATGCCGCCGGTCGTTTCGCCGATCGCACCATCGTCGCCGCGAGGACCAGGACCACCGACATGATCCCACCGACGAGGAACGCGAGGTGGATACCGTCGGCGTTCGCGACGACCGCATTGCTGCCGTCGTCGAACGACGACTCCGTTCCCCGCGTCATCAATGTGATGAACAAGGCGGTACCCGCGGCTCCGGCGACCTGTTGCACTGTGCTCACGGTTGCGCTGCCGTGCGAGTACAGCTCCGGCGGAAGCGATCCCAGCGCCGATGTCATCAACGGGGTGAGCCCGAAAGCGATTCCCGCGCTCAGGATCACATGCGCGATGATGACGGTGTACAGCTCGGATTCGGAGTCGAGGGTGGCCAGCAGCCACGTGCCCGCACTCATCGCGATCGCGCCGGGGAGCACCAGTGGCCGGGCACCCCATTTGTCGTAGAGACCACCCACCAGAGGTCCGAGCAGACCCATCACCAGACCACCGGGCAGCAACACCAAACCGGTTGTCAGTACGTCTTTGTCGAGCACGTTCTGCAGGTACAGCGGCAACAGGATGAGGGCGCCGAACAACGTCAACATGAATCCGCCCATCAGGCCCACGGCCAGACGGAACGACCCGACCGCAAAGGTGCGCAGATCGAGAAGCGCGCGGCCCTTCTGGACGAGCTTGAGCTGGCGGGCGACGAACAGTGCCAGCGACACCACGCCGATGGTCAGCGGCAGCCACGGTGGCACCGGTGCGTGCCCGGACGCAGACTCGCCGATGCTGCTCAGCCCGTAGACGATTCCACCGAATCCGAGGGCGGACAACGGAACAGAGATCACGTCGAGGTGCGCGGCCCGCGGCTCGGTGACATTGCGGACGAAGATCCCGCCCATGATGGTGACCACCACGGCGATCGGCAGGACGATCCAGAACATCGCTCGCCAACTCAGCGACTGGAGGATCAAACCGGACACGGTGGGTCCGATCGCCGGTGCCACCGAGATCACGATGGTCACCAAGCCCATCACCCGCCCACGGGAGTGCTCGGGTACGACGGTCAGGATGGTGGTCATCAGTAGCGGGATCATGAGCGCGGTGCCCGAGGCCTGGATGACGCGAGCGACCATCAACAGCTCGAAACCGGGCGCCAACGCAGCGACCAGCGTTCCCACGGTGAACGCGGCCATCGCCGCTATGTAGACGGACCTGAGCGCGAAGCGCTGCAGGATGAACCCGGTGGTCGGGATCAGGATCGCCATGGTCAGCAAGAAGCCGCTGGTCAACCACTGCGCCGTGGGCGCACTGATGTCCAGATCCACCATCAGGGTCGGTAGTGCAACGCTGAGGATCGTCTCGTTCAGGATCACCACGAAAGTCGCCACGAGCAGGAGGCTGATCAAAAGCACGCTGCCCGCGGGACTTCCGCCATTCTTCCGTGGCGCCTCAGCGCCCACGGTCACGTTTTCGGTCACAGGTTTCATCCCCCACTAGTCCTTCACAACTCGTGCAGCATATACCAACTGTCAGTGACTGCCACATTGGCAGAGGGTGACGAAAAACCATTTGACAGCTAAGCTCCGCACCATGACAGCCCAGCCGCTCGCCGCGCCCGATCTGCGCACGCGACGTCGCACCGAGACTCGCTTGCAGATTCAGCAGGCCGCGCTGGACCTGTTCGAGCAGCAGGGCTTCGAGGTGACCACCGTCGACGAGATCGCGGCCTCTGCGGGCGTGTCCTCGCGGACCTTCTTCCGCTATTTCGCCACCAAAGAGGACTCGGTCCTGTTCGACATGTACGGCTTCGACGAGGCCTTGCGAGCCTGCGTCGCAGGCGCCGAACCCGGACGATTTGAACTCGCGGACGTCGAGCGGGCCCTCGAGGGCGTCATCGCGAGCATTCGCGAAGAGCAGGGTGAACTGGCAACCACGATCCTGCGAATTCAGAAACTGGTGTCGGCCAATCCGTCGTTGAGCAAAGCGGCCATGGGCCGGTGCGCGGACTCATCGCATCACCTACTCACACTGATCGACGACGACGGTACGCCCGGGCGGCGCTCCCACATCCGGATGATCCTCGAGATCGCACAGTTGGCCCTGCAATGTGCCTTCGACGAGTGGGTCAACTCGTGCGCCCCGAGCCTGCCGGACGCCGACTTGCTGACCATCTATCGCCAGGTGTGCGCACGGGTTCGCCAGCTCTGAGGGTCCTCGGATCGCACCCCCGGTTGCACTCCGGACACGGCCTCGCCTGACCTACCCCTTCGCGATATGCCACGGTGATCACATGCTCTACGAATACCGCTTCGACGTGGTGTCGTTTCTCGTCTCCCCCGCCCACGCGTACTTCGGTCGAGCGAAAGACGGACCTGCGGCGCACGTTGCCACCCAGACACCCGATTCCGTCGAGATCGTGGCAGACAAGGGTATTCGCGGTGACCGCTTCTTCGGCGTCCGTGCCCATACCGAAGCAGCGGTGACCTTTCTGGCGCTCGAAGCGTGGGAGGCCGCGGCTGGTGGTGTCGACCCCGCCGTGGCCCGGCGCAACGTGATGGTGCGCGGACTCGAGCTCGATCCGCTGCGCGCTGAGGAGTTCGAGATCGACTCCGGTGACGGCCCGGTTCGGTTCCGTGGCGGCCGGCCCGCACATCCGTGCAGCTGGATGGATTCGATGGCCGGCGACGGCACCAGAAAAGCGCTCATCGGCCGGGGTGGGTTGCGTGCGCAGCCACTGACCTCCGGGATCCTCACAACTGGCCCCGCGATCATTCGATGCAACACGGAACTGGATCCTTCCCGGGCCGCAGATCAGGTGCGCCGGGCGCAACCGACCTGAGTGCGCGGCCATCCGGACGGTGCCGCCCGAACACCGCCGGAGACGTGCCAGACTTCGCGCATGACCGAGAGCAAACCCGACCTGGTCCTACTCCACGGCGTGACGATGTCCGGATCGGCGTGGTCCGACGTGATCCCACTGTTGTCGCAGGCTCACCGAGTACATGCGCCCACCGCACTCGGTCATCGAGGCGGCGCGCCGGCACCGGACCGCCGACCTGTCACCCTCGGCGACATGGTCGACGATGCCGAGCGCATCCTCGACGATCTCGGTCTCGACCGACCACATCTGGCAGGCAACTCGATGGGTGGCTGGATGTCCATCGAATTGGCACGCCGCGGTCGCGCTGCAAGCGTTTGTGCGTTGTCTCCGGCAGGTATGTGGTCGATCGGGAGCGCAAGCCAGGATCACGCGGTTGCGCGTCTACGTCGCGAGGTCGCTCTGACAAGGGTCAGCAGGCCGATCGCCCCACTGGCACTGAAACTCGCAGCCGTGCGGCGAATTGCCATGCGCGACATCGCCTGGCGCGCGGATCGACTGACACCTGCCGCGGCTCTCACTGCGGCAGATGACCTTCTGGGGTGCGCGGTGACCGTCGATCTCCTCGGTACCCGCGAGCACCTCGAACCGCTCGACCCCCTGCCGTGCCCGATCACTGTCGCATGGGGGCAGCACGACCGGATCTTCCCTGTCGACGTCAACGGCGCCATCGCGCGAGATCGCATTCCGCAGGCCGCGTTCACGGTGCTGACCGGCGTCGGTCATGTTCCGATGATCGACGACCCGGCTCTCGTGGCCGACACCATCATCGGCACCATCGGTGCGGCCCGTTCGAACTGAAGGATCCGGCCCCGCATCAGCGCGCTACAGCGTTGTCGCCATCCCGCCGTCCACCGGAATCACTGTGCCGGTGAGATAGGAGCCCGCACGGCTCGCCAGGTAGATGACAGCGCCGACCATGTCGTCCGGACGGCCGATCCGACCCAACGGCGACGCAGCCTCGATCTCGGCGCGAAGGTCTTTGAGGATGGGCGCCATCATCCGCGACTCGAATGGTCCTGGCGCTATGGCGTTGACGGTCACGTGACGCTCGCTGAGATCGCGGGCCAGGTGGCGCGTGAGCTGGTGTACGGCGGCCTTGCTCGCCGAGTAGGAGTAGGAAGCTGTGCGCGGCACGCGGATTCCGTCGATGCTGCCGATCATGACCACCCGCGAAGGATCGTCTGCGGTGGCCGTTCGCTCCAGCATCGGGAGCAGGGCCTGCGTCAGGACAAACGGCGCCCGAACATTCAGATCCAGGACGCGGGACCACGCCGAGTCCGGGAATTCATCCAGCGGAGCACCCCACGTGGCGCCGGCGTTGTTGACCAGGATGTCCAGACCGTCCACCCGGTCGGCAACCTTCTCGGCCAGTTCGCGACAGCCTTCTGTTGTCGAGAGATCGGCCTGGATCGCCATCAAGCCGTCGGCCTCGGCCGCTTCGAGCGCCGGCTGCTTTCGTCCTGCGATGACAACGCGTGCGCCGTGATCGTGCAGTCCGTGGGCGATCATCGCCCCTATACCGCTGGTACCGCCGGTGACCAGCGCAGTCTTGCCTGCGACGTCAAATAGGTTGCGGCTCATGCCCTGAGTCACTTCAGTCATATCTTCAGGTTCTATCATCCGGGCGGGGCTTCACGTGCCGCTTCGAGCGCCCCGGTGTCAGCAACGGCTAAGGGTAGGACTACCAGTCCCTGACTAGGTCCCACGATCGCGGATACCGTGGCGACCATGGAACTCGGATTGCATATCGCGGACTTCACCTACCCTGCCGGACCGTCCGGACTGGCCGACGATCTGGTCACCATCGCGCAGACAGCTGAGGCGCAGGGATTCGCCAAGCTCAGCGTGATGGACCACCTCTGGCAGATCGGCCCCGTCGGCCCTGTCGACACCGACATGCTCGAGGCCTACACGGCGCTCGGCTACCTGGCCGCCGTGACCGAGAAGGTCGACCTCCTCGCCTGGGTGACGGCCACCGTCTATCGCGAGCCCGGACTGCTCGCCAAAGCAGTCACGACTCTTGATGTGCTGTCCAAGGGTCGGGCCTATCTGGGCATCGGCGCGGCCTGGAACGAAGAAGAATGCGTGGGCCTGGGTCTGCCGTTCCCGAGCACGGCCGAGCGGTTCGAGCGCCTCGAAGAGACCTTGCAGATCTGCCTCCAGATGTGGAGCGATGACAACGGGGCCTACGACGGCAAGCACTACCGTCTTGGAAGCACACTCAATGTGCCACAAGCGTTGCGCCGGCCCCACCCGCCGATCCTGATCGGCGGCAGCGGAGAGAAGAAGACCCTGCGGATGGTCGCTCAGTATGCGCAGGCGTGCAACCTGTTCGGCGGACCCGATGTGGAACACAAGCTGAATGTCCTTCGCTCGCACTGTGAGTCACTCGGCACCGACTATGACGCGATCGAGAAAACCGTCATGTTCCCTCTCGACCCGGGGACAGGTGGCGCGAACGTCGACGAGCTGCTCGGGCAACTCAAACCGCTGGCAGATCTGGGTGTCACCCACGTTCACGGCTGGGTTCCGGGGGTTGCCGAAATCACGCCGCTGGAGATCCTCGGTGACCGCGTCATTCCCGTGATCGCGGACTGGTAGAGGTAGGGCGACGGCCCGATCCGGGTCGTGGGCGGACGAAAGCTCAACGCAGACAGAGGCTTTTCTCGACCACCCGAGGTGACCCCACCCGCCGATTTGCGGACTTCCCCGCCTGCACGTTGTTCGAATGTATGTTCGACAACACCCAGTTCTGTTGGTAGACTTGAGGCAAGGGGTTCGAGGGCTGGGGGGGCTTGTCGATGACTGATTCGGTGACGGTGGATCCACCGTCAATGCCTGTGTTGGTGGGGTTGTATCGCGATCTCGATGCGCTGTTGCAGCGGATTGCTGGCGCGTCATCGGCTGATGTTGATGATGTGCAGGTTGCTGAGTTGGTGCGGGTGAACGAGAGAGTGGTTCGGGCACTGACCTTCCAGGCCTTCGGCGGTTGCAGGAGGTGAACGACCGCGGCTTGTTCCGTAAGGCTGGTCATTCGACGTTGCACCGGTTTGTGATGAATGAACTGCGGGTCTCTCGTGGCGATGCCTCCTCGCGGTTGAAAGCACTTGATGCTGCCGGTGAGTTGTTGTCGATGCAGGGCGAGGCACTGCCCGCGAAATGCCCGGCCGCGGCCGAAGCGTTGGCCGACGGTGCGATTGGGTTGGCGCACATGGATGTGATGCTCAAAGTGCGTGACAAAATCCCGCACAAGTCAGCGCCGGAAGTGTATGACGTGGTCGATGCCTGGATGACCGACAACGCCCGCACCCTGGGGCCCACCGAACTCGAAGTATGCGGGCGGGAAGTATTGGCCCGGGTCGACCCGGACGGATCGCTCACTGACGACACCGACCGCCAACGCAACCGCGGCCTATCGGACGGTGCGCAGGGGTTGGACATGACAGCCAAGCTGTCCGGAAACCTTGACCCGGCGACGTTGGCGCTGTTTCGGACGGTGATGGATGTTTGGGCAGCACCGGGAATGAACAACCCTGACGACCCGAACTCACCGACCGGTGCCGTCGACGACCCAAGCATGGATCCAGCGATCATCGAAGCCGCGGCCGGGCGTGACACCCGTTCGCGTGCCCAACGTCAACATGATGCGTTCAAAGCGATCCTGAAGACCATCCTCGAGTACAAGCTGTTGGGTACTTCCCATCGTGGCCTGCCGGTGCAGGTGATCGTCACGATGACCAAGCAGCAGCTTGATGAGGCTGCGGGTATCGCGCATACCGCGTCGGGGGTGGATGTACCGGTGAAGGATGCGCTGGAGTTGGCGGTGCGGTCGGAGTGGTCGTTGGCGGTGTTCGCCGACCATTCCGCGGACGTTCTCTACTTCGCTCGGGCTAAACGCACTGCCCAGCAAGGTCAGCGGATGGCGTTGTTCGCCAAAGACCGAGGGTGCACCAGCCCAGGCTGCCGTAACCCCATCTCCTGGACCGAAATCCACCACACCACCGCCTGGGCCGACGGCGGACACACCGACATCGACGAGCTCGCACCCGCGTGTCCGCCTCACCACAAGATGATCGGACCCGGCGACGACCAATGGCAAACGGAGATGGTCACCGACGGCCCCGACGCCGGCCGCGTCGCGTGGATCCCACCGAAATACATCGATCCCGACCAACAACCCCGGATCAACCGGGCCCACCACACCGACCACACCATCGAGGCGGCATGGCAGCGAATCATCACCGAACGCCAAGCGGCACTCAACGAACGCGAAGAACGCATGCAGCTCCAGCAACACAACACGGCCGAGTTGATTGCGGACGCAAACGACACCGCCGACGACCCGGTAGAACAGGTCGAAGAATAGCGGCCACCAGAACCCCCACTTTCCTGTGATCTCGGGCGCTTTGCGCTGGATCTGAACATGGCTGTCGCGCAGCGACTTAGACGTCAGACGCCACTGCCACTGCCACTGCCACTGCGACCGCGATCAACAAACGCTCTTCGACTATGCGAGCAGACCGTTCTCGTCGAGGTCGCTCGGCGGTCGGCGGCGAGTCAGGAAAGCAACGGCCATTCCGCACGCGGCAACGGTGACTACGGCCAGGATCACTTCAGTGGTGGTGGGCTGATAACCGTCGAAGCCCGATGAGCCCGACGAGCTCGAGAAACTGTAGGCGACCGTAATGCCGGCGACAGGGAACAGAGTGGCCGGCCCGGCGACCGCGATCGTGCTGACAGGTGCGGTCGTGGGTAAGCAAGCTGCGACCGCGTGCGCTCCAGCTACGGGAACGATGAATGCGACGACAATCCCCGCGGTGTTCCAGGGCGATTCATCTATCGCGGTCATGAGTGTGCAGGCCAGGAGCACGCCCATGGCGATCATGGGGTGTGTCCAGCGGCGTCCGGAGACCAGACCACCAGCGATCAAAGGACGAAGACAAGGAGCATCGGCCATGATCCTTGCCATTTGGGTAGGCCAGCTGCGACGGTTAACGTCGCGAGCATCGCCAGTAACACCAGACCGTTGCGGTGCGGCAACCACCACACGCCGACGATGACCACCGGCAGCAAGACCATGCCATATGCCCACGTACCGCCCTCGATGCCGTCGCCGGAAGCCAGGGTGGCGATGAACCACCACCATGACAACAACGCGACGACCGGCACACCGATGCCGAGCATAAAACTGGGCCCCAGAGCAGATCGCTGCGTAGCTGATCGGCCGTTCTCGTCGGGGAATCGGGAGTGTGGAGGTGCCGTGAACCAGGCGGCAGCGAACAGCACGAGTGCGGCAACTACACCGACAACCAGCGGCCAGTCCGGGGGCGTGCCAGTTGAGGTGTAGGCGCCGGAGTACGTGACCGATGAACGGTACTGCTCGAGAGGCCGGGCCAACCAAGCGCCGACCAAGGCACCAGCAAAGAGCCAACTCTGCAACAACTCTCGGCTGTCTCCTTGTACTGCCAACGATCCCGTCGCAGCGATCAACAGTCCCGCGGCCACGGCGCTGGCGTAGCTTGCCCAATTCGTTGAGGTGCCAACGGCAGCCACGGCACCAAGGGCCACCAAGCCGGCGCCGCCGACGAAGAACCCAAGAGAACGATCCATCAACACACTGACAACAACCGCGACCACTGCACACAACGCAACACACGCGACGTCACCCTGGTACAGCACTCGCCACGGATCTGACTCGAACACCGACTCTCCGCCACCGAGACGGGTCAGGAGCACCACAACGGAGATGAACGCACCCACTGCGACCGCGGCCGAGACCAGCACCCTATTCACCATGCTGAATCCTCGATGTGCGCGCAGCAGTATTGGTCTCGCGCCTGCAGCTCATACGCCGCAGTGTGTCAGAAAGCCTCAGCTCTGAGGCGCGAGGGCCGTACCCGCACCCACCACGCTGGTCGATCTCGGCACGCCACGCGGTCTATACCGGATCGCCGACAACTTTTTGGTGCGTGTTCGCCCAAACGTGTCGAACGTCGTACGCGCGGAGGGCATTATGAGACGGTTCTGACGCGCTCACACGACTCAAGGGCAACATGAAAACACACAAGCGACTTGGTTCAGCCATCACCGTGATGGCATTGGTCTCATTGGTACTCAGCGGCTGCTCGTCCTCATCAGAGGAGTCGACAGCATCGTCGACGACAACGCCCACAACGACTGTGGCCCCCTCCGAAGCCGCCGCATTTCAAAAGGTTCTCGACGACACCCGCAGCCAGGCAGGTTTTCCCGGCGTCATCGCGCAAGTCGCCTCGCCTGACGGAACCTGGACCGGCACATCGGGAACCATCGGTCAGGGAAAGACCCAGGCACCCGCGGTCACCGACAAGACCCGGATCGGATCCTTGACCAAGACGATGACCGCGACGGTCCTGCTGCAGTTGGTACAAGAAGGCAAGCTTTCCCTCGATGAGACCATCGACAAGTACGTGCCGGGTTTGCCCAACGGCGACGTCGCAACTCTGCTGCAACTGTCCGACATGACCAGCGGTATCCCGAGCTACACGAAGTCCGACGCGATCGTGAACAAGTTCTTCGCGAATCCCGAATATGCCTGGCCTCCACAGGAACTGGTGGACGGCGTCAAGGGACTCCCGGCCGACTTCGCTCCGGGCCAAGGGTGGGAGTACTCGAACACCAATTACGTGCTCTTGGGCATGGTGATCGAGAAGGTGCTGGGTCAGCCGATTGCCGACGTGTTCGAACAGCGACTGTTCGGCCCTCTGGGGATGGCCGACACCTCGTTCCCCGGCGGCTCCACCGAGATCGGCAATCCACACATGGACGGTTTGACCGACCAGAACCAGCCGCCCGGGCAGAACGTCGACTCCACCCGTTGGAACCCATCGTTCGCCTTCACCGCGGGCGCGGTCATCTCGACTCTCGACGACCTGAAGAAATGGGGGCACGCGCTGTTCACCGGCGAAGGTGTCCTGGACGCATCGAGCCAACAGTTCCGGAGGGATTCGATCATCCGCGACATCCCACCGAACACCGCGACGGCGGGGTACGGCATCGGGATCGGCGATCGGGGCGGCTGGTGGGGCCACGACGGCGACATCCCCGGATACAACAGCGTGTTGTTCCACAGCTACGAGTCCGACACCACGATCATCGTGCTGACCAACAGCGACAACACGTTCACGGTCGACGGCAAGGAAGCGTTTCCGGCCCCGGCCGTATCGGCGGGACTACAGCAGGCAGTGGGCTGAAGCCCTCCGCAACCGGCCCGTTTGTGAACCGTTGCGGGTGGGTAAAGGCTCTTCGCCTCTGACAGCACCGGAAAGGACGCCATGAGCAACCCCAATTACGATGCAGCCCCACCCGCGACGACCACCACCACTGCCCCCGCGTCCGGCAGCGGCCGAAAGATCTCCACGATTCTGGGGCTCATCCTCGCTGCGCTTCTGGTGATCGCGCTGATCGTCTTCGTAGTCCAGAACACCGAGCAAGTACATATCGAGTTCTTCGGACTCAACCTCGACATGGCGCAAGGTGTCGCCCTGCTCCTCGCCGCCGTGGTCGGATTCCTGATCGCGCTGCTCGGTAGCGGCATCCTGCGGCTGCGGCGCAAGGTGCGGGACCGTCACCGCTGATGGTCCCGGTCGAGTCTGCGTACGCGTAGCCGTTGTTGGACGTGGGTGACCAGACACCGACAGCACCCACCACTAAGCTCGGCAAGATGACAGTGCGGGCAGGAATCGTGGTGACCGGTACCGAAGTCCTCACCGGCCGGGTCACCGACCAGAACGGCCCGTGGGTCGCTCAGCATCTCCTCGACCTCGGTGTCGACGTCGCGCACATCACCGTGTGCGGCGACCGCCCGGATGACCTCACCGCACAGCTCCAGTTTCTGGCCGACCAGCGCGTGGACCTCATCGTCACCACGGGTGGTCTCGGCCCGACCGCCGACGACCTGACCGTTGCAACGGTTGCCGCGTTCTGCGGTCGCGAACTGCACCTCGACACCGAACTCGAGCAGCACATCGATTCCATCGTGCAACGGTGGCGTGGACGGATGACTTCTGCGCCCGACGCTGCGCCACTGCGTGAGGGTATCCGCAAGCAGGCGATGGTTCCCGAAGGCGCAGAATCCATTCCGCCTACCGGCACCGCCCCCGGAGTGGCCATCGCCGCCGAGGTGGTCGATTCCGTTCCGGTTCGGCCCGCCATCCTGGTGTTGCCGGGGCCGCCCCGAGAACTCCAGACGATGTGGCCGACGGCGCTCGATACCGCCCCGGTGGTCGAAGCTCTGGCGGGTCGGTCGGAGTTCAATCAGTCGACGATCTTCGCGTACGGCTTGTCCGAAGCAGATCTGGCAGCAACGCTTCGGACCATCGAGCACGAGGTCAGCGGCTTCGATGATCTGGAGATCACCACCTGCCTGCGGCTCGGCGAGCTCGAGATGGTGACTCGCTACCCAGAGTCTGCTGCGGGGGCGTACTCCCGATTGGCAGAGCAGGTCACCGCCCGTCATGGCGACCGGATCTTCTCGACCGATGGGTCGACCATCGACGATCTGGTGGCGACAGCGCTCGCCGGCCGTCGTATCGCGACCGCAGAATCATGCACTGGCGGCCTCGTCGCGGCCCGACTCACCGAACGGCCCGGATCATCGGCATACGTAATGGGCGGCGTCGTCTCGTACGCGAATGAGGTGAAGTCCGGCCTTCTCGACGTCCCCGCGGAGATGATCGCCGAGCACGGCGCCGTGAGTGAACAGGTCGCCGCACGGATGGCCGAGGGTGCGCTGAGCCGGGTCGGCGCTGACGTGGCGGTGTCCACAACCGGGATCGCCGGGCCCGGCGGTGGATCCGACCTCAAACCGGTGGGCACGGTGTGCTTCGGCGTCGCGGTGACGGGTCAGCCGACCGTCACGAGGACTCGACGCCTGCCCGGCGACCGGACGAGCGTCCGGGCACTGTCCACGACAGTTGCCATGCACATGCTTGCGGAAGTGCTGCGCACACCCTGACCTCAATCAGAACAAGGTTGACGTGGGGCAGATCGACGCACACGTCATTCGGTCGGCCGCATATCGGTCTGCGATCACGCGTCGAGAGCAAAATTGATTGCCCGGCCCTCCCCGCCGCGCAACACTGGGCGCGGCAGATCGAGCATCGAAGAGACGGCGAGGAGAGCGGGCCATGAAGACGTTGGGGCTGATCGGTGGAATGAGCTGGGTCAGCACTGCCGAGTACTACCGCATGATCAACGAACTCGTCGCGGATCGGCTCGGCGGGCTTCATTCGGCGCAGATAATCCTGGAGTCCGTCGACTTCGGTGAGATCGAGAAGCTGAAACTCGCCGGGCGATGGGCCGACGTCGGAGCCCACCTCGCCGCGGCGGCCACCCGGCTCGAGTCGCATGGAGCAGACGCGATCGTGCTGTGCACCAACACGATGCACTACGTGGCCGAGACCATCGAGGATGCGGTGTCCATCCCGTTCATCCACATCGCCGATACAACAGCCAGGGCAATCACCGCGGCGGGTTCATCGCGCGTGGGGTTACTGGCCACCGCATTCACGATGGAGTCGTCGTTTTACCGTGACCGCGTCGCCTCTCACGGTCTCGACGTGTTGACGCCAGACGCCGCAGACCGCGACCAGGTCAGTTCGATCATCTACAACGAGCTCTGCCACAACGTCATACGTCCTGAGTCGCGCGCGCTCTACCTTGAGGTGGTCGGCCGATTGCTGGCCGAGGGCGTCGAAGGGATCATTCTCGGGTGCACCGAGGTCGAATTGCTGATCGGCCCGGAGGACGTCACCGTCCCTGTGTTCCCGACAACCCTCTTGCACGCGCAGGCCGCCGTCGACTTCGCGCTGTCCGACCGGTAGGCCAGTAAAACACCGAGAACCACACGTCCCCGCGACAAATCGCATTTTGCTGCCTGCACACAACCACTTCGTTTACGGTCGCGACAGACGATGGCCGCGATTTGTCAAGAAGGTGATTGTGCAATGGGATTCACCACGCCAACTCTGCCCAGTCTCGAGATGGACGAGTGGAGCCGCGGGACCCGCGCGGAGAAGATCCGCCCGTTGGCCCGGCATTGGGCGGAGATCGGCTTCGGCACTCCTGTTGTGCTGCACCTCTTCTACGTGGTGAAGATCCTCCTGTACATCGTGGTGGGTGGGCTGATCGCCGGGTCGACGTCCGGCCTCGGCGGCGTCACGCAGATCAGCAGTTGGTGGGACGAGCCCATCGTCTTCCAGAAGATCGTGATCTACACCCTGCTCTTCGAAGTGCTCGGCCTCGGCTGCGGATTCGGCCCACTCAACAACCGGTACTCGCCCCCGATGGGATCGGCCCTCTATTGGCTGCGACCGAACACCATTCGACTGCCGCCGTGGCCTCGGGTGATCCCATTCACCGCGGGCAGCAACCGAACTCCCGTCGATGTACTGCTCTACGCTGCGCTCCTCGTGACGTGCGTGCTCGCTTTGTTCTCGGGCGGTGACGGACCGGCGCCCGATCTCGGCAGCGATGTCGGCCCGCTTCCCATCTGGATCCCGATTGCTGTGCTTCTCGCGCTCGCGCTGATCGGGCTGAGAGACAAGACGGTCTTCCTCGCAGCTCGCGGTGAGGTCTACGGCGCACTCGTGGTGACTTTCTTGCTCGCAGGCGCCGACATGATCCTTGCCGCGAAGATCGTCTTTGTCATCATCTGGATGGGCGCGGCGACCTCCAAACTGAACAAGCACTTCCCGTTTGTGGTGTCCACGATGATGTCGAACAACCCGATCGTGCGACCACAGAGGATCAAGCGAAAGTTCTTCGAGCACTTCCCCGATGACCTGCGCCCAGGCCGCCTCTCACGTGTGGTGGCGCACGGTGCCACAGTGATCGAGATGGGTGTGCCCCTGATCCTCTTCTTCTCGCACGGCGGCTGGCCCACTGCCATCGCGGCCACCGTGATGGTGGTCTTCCATCTGGGCATTCTCAGTGCCATCCCGATGGGCGTGCCGCTGGAGTGGAACGTCTTCATGATCTTCGGGCTGCTGTTCCTGTTTGTCGGCCACGCGGACGTCGCACCCTCCGATGCCGACCATCTCTGGCTTGTTCTTGCACTCACCGGTGTGAGCGCGGCGGTAGTGGTGGCGGGCAACCTCTTTCCCGGCAAGATCTCGTTCCTGCCGGCAATGCGTTACTACGCAGGCAATTGGGACACCACCCTGTGGTGCATCACGCCCTCCGGCTCGGCCAAGATCGAAGCAGGCATCGTCTCGATCGCCAGCATGCCCGCCGCCCAGCTCGAGCGTGTCTACGGCAAGGAACGCCTGGAGATCCCGTTGTATCTCGGCTACGCCTTCCGCGCGATGAACACACACGGCCGCGCCCTGTTCACCCTGGCGCATCGAGCGATGACCGGACGCAACGAGTCGGACTACCTGCTCACGGACGGAGAACGCATCTGCAGCACGGCGCTCGGATGGAACTTCGGTGACGGCCACCTCCACAGCGAACAGCTCATCGCAGCGCTACAGGAGAGGTGTCATTTCGACCCCGGCGAGGTACGGATCGTGCTGCTCGAAGCCCAGCCGATCCACCGCGGAACCCAGCAGTACCGGCTCGTCGACGCAGCCACAGGAGAGTTCGAGCGCGGCGAGGTTCGGGTGGCCGACATGGTGACCCGTCAGCCGTGGGACGACGACGTACCGGTGCACGTACACTCGGCAGTCGCGCCCTGAATTCCGCTCGCGCTCAGCGGTATCCGTTGCCCAGATCGGCACTGAACTCCTGCGCCACCGATACCAGGAACCCGGCGGTGTCGGCGGCAAACGACTCCGCCGTGGCACGCGCCGACGATGTCGAGCACGCCAATGCGCCGACCACCGATCCGCCGGCGTCGCGAACCGGCGCGGCCAGTGAGATCAGGCCCACCTCCAGTTCCTGCTCGGTCAGTGCGTAACCCTGCTCTCGCACCCTGGCCAGCTCGCGTTGGAGCTCTTCACCTGACGTCACCGTCGCAGGCGTCAGAGCATGCGCAAAATCCGAGTTCTCGATCACCGACCGGACCACACCGGCCGGAGCCCAGGCAAGCAAAACCCGGCCCATCGATGTGGCGTATGCAGGGATCCGGGTTCCCACCGACACGTTGATGCTCATGATCCGGCGCACCGGAACGCGCGCTGCGTACACCACTTCGGCTCCGTCGAGCACGCCGAGCGATGCTGACTCGTGAACGGTCTCGACGATCTTGAGCAGATGCGGCATCGCGGTATCGGCAAGCGAATGCGACGCGGTGTAGTGCTGGCCGATGCTCAGGACGCGCGGGGTGAGCGACCAGCGGCCGTCGCCACCGGACACGTAACCGAGCCGCTGCAGTGTCAGCAGTATGCGACGTACCGCGGGCCGAGAAAGCGAAGTGGCTGCGGCCAATTCCGCCAACGTCGGGTTGGGACGATCAGCGTTGAAGGCCAGAAGGACCGCAAAGCCGCGCTCGATGCTCTGGATGTGGTCCCGATCCCGCTCGGCCCCGACTTCGGTCACCATTGCCCCCTCGGTAGTCGCGGTTCAACCGTACGCAATGCGGGCAGTTGGTGGCCGCTCAGGTTGTGCGTTCGAAGACCGCGGCCAGACCTTGTCCGCCACCGATACACATGGTCTCCAGGGCGTACCGGCCTTCTCGACGGTCCAGTTCGCGCAGCAGGGTCGCCAGGATCCGCGCACCCGTGGCCCCGACCGGATGACCCAGCGAGATGCCTGACCCGTGCGGATTGAGTCGCTCATCGCCGGCGTCGATCCCCCATGCCTGCACAACGGCCAGCACCTGCGCCGCAAAGGCCTCGTTCAGCTCGATCACGTCCATGTCCCCAAGCGTGAGATCGAGTCGACCCAGCACCTTCTCGACCGCGCCCACCGGTCCCAAACCCATCCGCCCCGGCTCCACCCCGGTTGTCGCCCACCCGGCCAACCGGGCCAGCGGACGCAGTCCGAGCGCCGCCGCCTTCGCCGGGGTCGTCACCACACACGCTGCGGCACCGTCGTTCTGACCACTGGCGTTACCCGCAGTCACCGTCGAGTCGGCATCAACTGCACTCCGGATCGGCCGCAACGCCGCCAACGACTCGATCGTGGTGTCCGCACGTGGATGCTCATCTCGACCGACCAACACCGCCGCGCCCCGCCGCTGCGGCACCTCGACACCGACAATCTCTTCTGCGAACACACCGTTGTCCTGCGCCGCAACGGACCGACGGTGCGATTGGACAGCCAACGCATCCTGGTCGGCGCGACTGATGCCGAACTCGGCCCGCAGGTTCTCCGCGGTCTCGATCATCCCGCCCGGGACAGGGAAGTTGACGCCACCGGCAGTGACGCGAGCCCGCGCGAGGCGATCGGCCAGTTCCACCCCGGCGCCCTTGACACCCCACCGAATCGAATCGGTATAGAACTCCGCCTGACTCATCGATTCGGTACCACCGCCAATCACCACCTCACCAGCCCCAGTCATCACCTGCATACACGCCACAAGAACTGCCTGCAGACCCGATCCGCACCGTCGATCCACCTGCATACCCGGCACCGAGATCCCCAGGCCGGCGTCGAGAGCCGCGACCCGGCCGATCGCCGGAGCCTCACCACCCGGCGTCGCCTGACCCAAGATCACGTCGTCGATCTGATTGCCCGATATCCCGGTACGCTGCAGCAACTCCCGGATGAGAGTCGCCGCCAACGTCTGCGGTGGAACATCTTTCAACAAACCACCAAAACGCCCGACGGGTGTACGCAACGGTTCACAGATGACGGCGTCTGGCATGGGTGGCTCCTGAATCGGTCTGCGGGGAATCGTTTTGCGGGAATTCGTTCAGTGCGAGTTCGGGGTTCGGGCGAGGTCGGCCGTGATCTCCGCGGCCGTCGTCTGTAAGTGCGGGAGCAGATCAGCGTGGACGGCGTCGACGCTGTATCGAGCCGACTGGGTCGATATGTTGATCGCTGCGATCACCGCTCCGTCACGTCCGTGCACCGGCGCGGCGAGCGAGCGCAATCCCAGTTCGAGTTCCTCGTCGACGATGCAATAGCCGTCGTGGCGGACCCGGTCGATCTCCTCTCGGAGCTCGCGCACAGTGGTTTTGGTGTGTTCGGTCAGTGCCACGGGCGAAACCCTGGCGAGGTGATCGTCCAGCTCGTGGTCGTTCAGACCCGCCAGCAGCACGCGCCCCATCGATGTGGCGTATGCCGGAAACCGGGTGCCGATGGTGATGGAGACCGCCATGATGCGACTCACCGGAACACGTGCGACGTAGACGATGTCGTCGCCGTCGAGAATCGACACCGACGCCGACTCATGCACTTTCGCGGTGAGCGCCTCCAGGTGCGGGCCCGCCAGTTCCGGGAGGGACAGACTTGACAGATAGCTGTACCCCAGGTCGAGAACGCGTGGTGTGAGCCAGAAGGCGTTACCGTCCGAGCGCACATAGCCGAGGTCGACGAGCGTGAGGAGAAACCTCCGCGCCGCCGGCCGGGACAGTCCGGTTGCTGCCGCGACCTCGCTGACCGTCTGCCTCGGGTGGTCTGCATCGAATGCCCGGATCACCGCCAGCCCTCGGGCCAGTGACTGGACATGATCGCCAGGAGTGGGTGTCATGCGTCCACGATATGAGCCCGGAGCAGAGCCGAGACCTCTGTTGCCCGTTCCAGGTTCACCAGGTGGGCGCCGGGGTCGAGCACTTCGAACCGGGCCCCGGTGATGCCATCGGCCAGGATTTGCACCGTGTCGGGTGGGGTGGAAGGGTCTTGCGCTCCCGCGATGGCCAGGGTGCGGGCCGAGATCGCCGTCAGATCGGCACGCGAATCCCACTCCGCGAGAGCTTCGCAGCATGCCGCGTACCCCTCGTCGTCGGTACCTCGCACCATGGCGACCGCCTCGTCGACAACGCCTGGATGCGACTCGGCAAAATCGGCCGTGAACCACCGACCGACAACAGCATCGGTGATCGCACCTGTCCCCTGTGCCCGCACGGTTGCCGCCCGTTCTATCCACCCCGCCGGCTCCCCGAACTTTGCAGCGGTACACAGCAGCGACAAGGTGGCGACCCGGTCTGCGGCCGATATCGAGATGTGCTGCGCCACAGCGCCGCCGAGCGACAACCCCACCAGGTGAAACCGCTCGACACCGAGGGCACCGAGGGTCGACAGCACGTCGGTGGCAAGGTCGTCCACCGAATACGGCCCCGGTGGAGTCGGTGAATCCCCGTGTCCGCGATGCTCAAAGGCGATCACGTGCAGCCCGCCATCGGCAAGCGCTTCGATCTGCGGGTTCCACATGGAGCGGTTCGAGCCCAGCGACCCGAGGAGCACCACCGTGTCCCGGCCGTCCTGTGCCCCGGCCACCGTGCGCGCGAGATCAATCGACATGCACAACCCTCCTCGTTGAAGTGTTCGTTTGTCTGTACGTACTGCGTACGACTGTACTTGTAGCGTACACCACGCTATTCTTGCGCCATGCTCGACAAAGTGATCAGCACAGCAGCGGCCGCAGTCGCCGACATACCCGACGGCGCATCCATCGCCGTCGGTGGATTCGGCCTGGTCGGCGTACCCGAGGTACTCATCCGCGCCGTCCTCGATCAAGGTGCGACCAACCTGGAAACGGTCAGCAACAATTGCGGCACAAACGGATTCGGCTTGGGAATGCTGCTCGCCGAACACCGGATCCGCAGGACCATCTCCTCCTACGTCGGGTCGAACGAGGAATTCGCCCGGCAGTATCTGTCCGGTGAACTGGAGGTCGAATTGACCCCACAGGGCACACTGGCCGAGCGGATGCGCGCCGGCGGCGCAGGAATACCCGCATTCTTCACCCCCGCGGGAGTCGGAACGCCCGTCGCCGAGGGTGGTCTTCCCCTGCGATACGACGGAACCGGCGGCGTCCTCACAGCCAGCCCGCCGAAAGAAACCCGCGAGTTCGACGGCACCACATACGTTCTCGAACACGGCATCGTCACCGACTTCGCCCTGGTGCACGCATGGAAGGGCGACCGCCACGGCAACCTGGTCTACCGCCGCAGCGCCCGCAACTTCAATCCCCCCGCCGCGACCGCAGGACGGATCACCATCGCCCAGGTCGAAGAACTCGTCGAACCCGGCGAGATCGACCCCGACGCGGTACACACCCCCGGCATCCACGTGCAACGCGTTGTGCACGTCGGCAAGGTCGAGGTAGGCATCGAGAAAAGGACGGTACGCCCATGAGCTGGACACGCGAAGAGATGGCTGCACGCGTCGCCGACGAACTCGAGAACGGGCAATACGTCAACCTCGGCATCGGCATGCCCACGTTGGTCCCCAACTACATCTCACCCGGCATCTCGGTCGAATTGCACTCGGAGAACGGAGTTCTCGGAGTCGGCCCCTATCCCACCGAGCACGAACTCGACCCCGAACTCATCAACGCCGGCAAAGAGACCATCACCGTCAACCCCGGCGCCTCGTACTTCGACTCCGCCGCCTCGTTCGGCATGATCCGCGGAGGCCACGTCGATGTCGCGGTACTCGGCGCAATGCAGGTCAGCGCCACCGGCGATCTCGCCAACTGGATGGTCCCGGGCCAGATGGTCAAGGGGATGGGAGGCGCCATGGACCTGGTCCACGGTGCCCGCAAGGTCATCGTCATGATGGAGCACGTCACCCGCAAAGGCGCCCCCAAGATCCTCGAGCACTGCACGTTGCCCCTCACGGGCAAGGCGTGTGTTCAGCGCATCATCACCGACCTCGCCGTCCTCGACATCACCGGCAAGGGACTGCGTTTGGTGCAACTGGCACCCGGAGTGGGTATCGACGAAGTCCACGGCAAGACCGGGGCAACGATCCTCGTCGACAGCGTTGTGTGAGAAGTGCGTAAGGGTGTGGTCCCGCGGCCAGCACCTCGCACAACGCATTCCAGCCACATCAGCCGGCGTTGAACCGGCCGATGTGGCTGGATGTCTTTGGGCTGTCTACTTGATCGAAGATCCGTGCTTGGCCAACGGGGTGACCACGATGTCCATGTACGGGAACAAGGGCAATCCCCAGAGCAGGTCGTTGAGCTCGTCGGGATCGGCGACATCGAAGATGCTGATGTTGCTGTACTGACCCGCGATGCGCCACAGGTGAACCCACTTGCCCTGCCGCTGCAGGTCCTGCGAGTAGGCCTTTTCTCGCGCGATGGTCTCGCCCCGCTGGTCGGGGTCGAGGTCACGCGGGATGTTCACATCCATACTAACATGGAAGAGTGCCAACGGTTTGTCCTTTCGGTTCGAGTGTTGTCACTCGCGGGTCAGCGAGTTGACGACGTCCATGTCGAGCTCGATGCCCAGCCCGGGACCTTCGGGGAGCGCGACCGCACCGTTCGAATACCGAAGTGGCTCTTGTAGCAACTCGACCGAGAACAGTAGCGGACCGAACAGTTCGCTTCCATAGTTGATCGCGGGCTCCGAACACGCGAAATGGATCGACGCGGCGGTCCCGATCGGGCCTTCGATGGACGTGGCACCATGACACGCAACACCGGCCGCCTTGGCGATCGCGGCGATCTCCTTGCTGCGTTGCAGACCACCACATTTGGTGGTCTTGACAGCGATTACGTCGGCCGCGCTTTGGCGCACCACATCGAGTGCATCGTGTGGGGTCTGCACACTCTCGTCGGCCATCACCGGGATCGGCAGCAGGTGATTCAACTCGGCCAGCACCTCGATCTGCTCGCCGGGCGTGGGTTGTTCGATCAACTCGACGCCACCATCAGCCAGAGCCGGTAGATACCGCAGCGCGGTGAACCGATCCCACCGGGCATTGATGTCCACCCGTACCCCGGCCCTGCCTTTGAGGCCTTCTGCGATGGCAAGGACTCGCGCCGTGTCGTCGGCCGGCTCGATGGCGCCCATCTTCAGTTTGAAGCTGAAGTGCTCTCTGCGGTCGAGCTTCTCGGCAGCCTCGGCGAGGATCTCCTCGACCGGCGCGGCCCCCAGCGCCCACGTGACATCGATGCTGCTTCGAAATGCACCACCGAGCAACGTGTGTACCGGCACATCCAGACACCGCGCCCACGCATCGTGCAGCGCTATCTCGACAGCGGCCTTCGCGAAGCGAGCACCTGCGACCACTCGCTCGATGTCGAGCATGATCCCGGTGATGTCGTCTACGGTGCGGCCCACCAGCACCGGGGCGATGTAGCGGTCGACGAGGACTTTCATCGTCTCGACCGACTCACCGCCCCACCACGGCCCACCGGGGACAACACCCTCGCCCACGCCGGTGACCCCACCGTCGACACGAACCGACACCAGCAGGATCGGCTGGGCGTCCATCGATGTGGTGGCGAACTTGTGCGGGCGAACAAGCGGGACGTCGATGATGCGGGTGTCGACGCCGACGATCTTCAGATCCGGCACAGCCCGCTTACCCGGCTGCCGGGTCGAGTACGAAGTCGTAGGTCACCCGGTTGACCCCGTCGTCACCCGAGGTCGGTCGCAAGACGAGTTCGGGCTTGGTGGCAGAGGCGACATCGCTGTCGAGCCACTCCCCACCGTCGAAGTACAGCTGCGTGGTCACCGATTCGTGCTTCGGTGCCGACACGATCAGGTGCAGATGCGCCGGCCGCCAGGGATGACCATTCTGGGCCGCGATGAACGCACCGGTCGGGCCGTCGGTCGGGATCTGGTACGGCGCAGGCTGAATGGTCGTCACCTGGTAACGGCCTTCACCGTCGGTGATGATCTTTCCGCGCAGGTTCCACTCCGGCAGATGATCGGCGAACTGCGAGTAGTAGCCATCGGCATCGGCGTGCCACAACTCGACGATCGCCCCGCCGATACCTTTGCCGTCCAGATCGGTGACCTGACCGGAGAAGACGAGAGGGGTCTCCTTCGTGTCGACCTCACGCATCGGCAGCGTGCACACCGACGGCAACTCGGGAGCGTCGGCCACGTAGTACGGCCCCTCGATGCTGCCCTTGGTGCCTTTGCGGCTGCGCGCAAGGACTTCTTCCACAGCGTGCTCGATGAACACGTCGAGGAACAGCGGCCACTCGCCGCCCTCGCCCACATCGATGAGCCACTGCTTGAGCACACGATATTCCGGATACGTGACGTTGTGATCGAGGATCACCTTGTGCAGCGCGCTCAACGCGTCTCTCGCGATGGCAGCAACTCGTTCCGGGGAGGTGTCGGCACTGACCCGCTCGTTCTTGAACTTGTCGGTGGCGGCGGTGCCAGATCCCACCGCGGTGGGGCTCTCGTGTTCGGTGGTCGTCATGTCGTGTCTCCTGCTCAGCAGATAGTTAAGAGGTGTGACCGCTATGCGTACAGGACTGCCGCAGTGCGTACGTACACTGTGCGTCCAGTCACACGTGATGTCAAGCACCCGCGCGCTCGCCCATCACGGTGGAGTCAACGAACGGGGACATCGTTCGCCTATTAAGCCGTTGATGAGTGGTGCTGCAACACAATGGTATTCGACCTTGATCGGCATCGCCCTGCCCTCATGGCCATTGGCAGACCCGATACTCCCTGCGTCTCGCTAAGGGAATTCCCAATTGCCTCGCATCTGTGACAGCAGTCACGATCACGTACGCAGAAGGTCAGCCATGTACGCATCGCGTACCCCACCTTGGAGTTTCGATGAACTATCTCAAAGGGCATGCCAGCCCCTGGATCACCGGAGTCGCGGCCTGTCCGCGGCCGACGGCAGAGGTACCCCATGACCGTGCATGAACACCCCCGCGCCGATCGCGCGGACTACTACGCGTTGAGCAAAGAGCGCACTCGACTCACACTCACCCTGAGCGCAGCAGTGTTGGCTTTCTTCCTGCCGCTGCCCATCCTCGGTGGATTCACCTCTGTACTCGACGGGGTGCTCTTCCAGGGACTCACCGTCGCCTGGGTCTATGCGTTTGCCCAGTTCGTCGTCGCAATCGTCGTCGCCCGCTGGTATTCGCATTGGTCGGCTCGGTTCGACCAGCGACTCGCGGCCCTGACCACCGGAGAGACCAGCTCATGACACTTTCCTCAGCACTGCTCTTCGGCGCCCTTGTGGTGGTCACCCTGATCATCACGTGGTGGGCGTCCAAGCGGAACAAGACAGCCGCCGACCACTATGTCGCCGGCGGTCGACTCTCCGGCAGACAGAACGGCGTCGCGATCGCTGGTGACTTCATCTCGGCCGCATCATTTCTCGGTGTGACCGGAGCCATCGCGCTCACCGGATTCAACGGGTTCTATCTGGCTGTCTTCGTCCCGATCGCTTTCCTGCTCGCGATGTTGATCGTCGCCGAACCCTTGCGCAACCTCGGGCGCTTCACCCTCGCCGACGTTCTCGCGACGCGCTTTCAGGGGTCGGCCGTGCGCTCCGCCATGGCCACCAGCACCGTTGTGATCAGCGTGGTCTACCTGGTTGCGCAACTCGTCGGAGCCGCGCTCATCGTGTCGCTGCTGTTCGACATCAAGTACTACGTGGCCGTACTCATCATCGGCGTGCTGACCACGGCGTACACCATGATCGGTGGCATGCTGGCGACCAGCTGGATCCAGATCATCAAGACGGGACTTCTGATCTGCTGCGCGGTCGCGATGTTCCTGCTGGTGCTCTTTCGGTTCGACTTCAACCCCCTGGGCCCGTTCTCGTCGGCGCTCAGCGAGTTCGGCAAGTCGTTTGTCGGCCCGGCCCGGTCGTCGGACATGGCCTCGTTCGATCAGCTGTCGCAGATCGTCGGACTGGTTTTGGGTGTTCTCGGTCTGCCGCACGTGATGATCCGCTTCCTCACCGTCCCGGATTCGAAGCAGGCCAGATCATCTGCCTACACGGCGATCTGGGTGTTCTTCGCGTTCTATCTCATGATTCCGATCCTGGGTTACGGAGCCGCCAACATCGTCGGACGTGAGGACATCGCCAAGGAGAACAAGGGCGGAAACCTGGCCGTGGCTCAGCTGGCCGAATCACTGGGTGGCTCACTGCTTCTCGCCTTCGTGGCCGCAGTCGCCTTCGTCACCATCCTCGCCGCACTCTCCGGTCTGGTCATCGCCACGTCGGGCGCGATCGCCCACGATCTCTATGCGCAGGTGTTCCGGCGCGGCAAGGTGTCCGAGGTGGGTCAGCATCGCGCCGCCCGCATCGCCACTGTGGCCACATGCGCCATCGGCGTCCTCATCGCACTCGCGGCGGAGAAGCAGAACGTGGCGTTCCTGGCCTCCCTCGGAATGTCGATCGCGGCATGCGCCAACCTGCCGGCATTGTTGTTGACGATGTACTGGCGCCGGATGACGGCATCTGCGGTGATCAGCGGAATCGTTGTGGGACTGACGTTGTCGATCGCGATCATCCTCGCGAGCCCGGCCATCCACGGCCCCGATGCGCCTCTCGGCTTCTCCAACCCGGCTCTTGTTGTCGCGCCGATCGCGCTCATCGTCTCCATCGTGGTCGCGTTGATGACGGCACCGCGCGGAGACCGTGCGAAAGACGCCACCGAGACGTTCGACGACATGCGGATCACCGCGCTCACCGGCAAACCGCCCGTGGTGCGGACACCGGATTCGGCCCAGGTCAGCTGATCCGGGCGGCAGCCGCCGACCTTTCGACACCAGGCACCTCCCGGCCGGGCACCCAGCCCGCGGGAGGTGTCTTGTGTTGTGCCCAGCCCAAACCCTCCGACTTCAAGCAGATCCTCCGGTTGCAACCGGAGGAAATGGCCACAGTCGGAGGGTTTGGCCGGCGGGCACAGGTCCTCCGACCCCATGCAGTCCCTCCGACTTCAAGCAGATCCTCCGGTTGCAACCGGAGGAAATGGCCACAGTCGGAGGGTTTGGCCGGCGGGCACAGGTCCTCCGACTCCATGCAGACCCTCCCGTTGCAACCGGAGGAAGTCGCCGGAGTCGGAGGGAATGGCCACCGCACTCAGTCCCGCAACAAGAACGGGCACCACATCGTCACTACGATGTGGTGCCCGTATCGGGTGCCTGTTCGCTCAGTAGAGCTCGATCACCAGTTTCTCCGACAACGCTCGTGACACGCAGAGCGCCATCTGATTCCCCGCGGCCTTGTCTGCCGCAGACAGGCAGTTGTCGCGGTGGTCCG
This sequence comes from Williamsia sp. DF01-3, assembly GCF_023051145.1. Lineage (NCBI taxonomy): Bacteria > Bacillati > Actinomycetota > Actinomycetes > Mycobacteriales > Nocardiaceae > Williamsia > Williamsia sp. DF01-3. The sequence continues at coordinate 1,651,915 of NZ_JALKFS010000005.1, read as the reverse complement.
GCGTCCCTTCGAGCACACCGGATACACACGAACCGCAGATGCCTTCCTCACAGGACTTGAACACCTCGATGCCGTTGTCCTCGAGGACTTCGAGGATGGACCGGTCGGCCGGGATCTCGAACTCTTCACCGGTGTCCAGCTCCACAGCAAAGGCTTTGTCGTCACTCGAGTCGATCACCGTCGCGACGAAGTGCTCGGTGTGAACGTGATCCTCTCCGACCACCGGTGCAAACACGGCTGCGACCTGCTCCATGAATCCGTCCGGACCACAGGTGTAGACGTGGGTCGCGCTTGTCACGGTTGACGCCACGTCGGCGAGCACACCGGGCTGCTCCGACCGCGGTGTCCCGAAATGCAGGTGCACGCGCTCGGAGAAGTCGACCCGGTTCTCCAGCAGGTCCACGAATGCCGCCTGATCACGCGATCGGGCGAAGTAGTGAAGCTCGAATTCCTCTCCCCACGAATAGATCTCGTAGGCCATACTAAGCAACGGCGTCACACCGATGCCTCCGGCAATCAAGATGTGCCGGTCGGCGCCCTTCGCGATCGTGAGCAGATTTCGCGGCTCGCTGATCTTGATGTGGTCGCCGGTGCTCACCTCGTGCAACGCCACCGATCCACCACGGGACTTCGCTTCCCGCTTCACGGCGATCAGCAACGACGACGGGTCGCTCGGCGGGCTGCACAGCGAGTACTGCCGCAGCACACCGGTGGGGCCGACCACGTCGATGTGGGCGCCCGCCTCATACCGGACGAACGGGGTGCCGTCCTCGCGAGTCAACCGGAGAGTGCGGATGTCCGGCGTCTCCTCGACGACCTCCGCCACCCGTACGAGCACGCTCATAGCAGGAATCCGGCCGCCGGGACCTCGTCCCTGCCGTCGATGAGGCGAATCACCTTACGGACGATCTTGTCCTCCTGCGCAGTCGCCGCCACCCGAATCGTGTAGTCGACGTTGGCTGCCCAGATGTCATGCCTGCCACGCTTGTACGCGATCAGGACCTGCGCGGCGCGAACCTCGACGGTGGAGCCGTCCTCGGTGTCGACAACGCCGGCCGGGACGAAGCGCGAGACGGTGCGCGCTGTCGTCGCCGAGTCGACCGCCGCGATCGCGTAACCCTCGGTCATCCGCGTCACGCGCAACTGACGCATTCGGGCGTCGTCGTAGACCATGTTCAGGCTGTTGGCGAAGTCTTCTTCGTCCGGGTCGATCGGGATGACGTAGAGGGCATCATCGGAGTAGAGCTGCTGCCAGGGCTCGTACGATTTCTGGTCCAGTAGTTCGGCCTCGCGCGCGATGAGGTCGGTGGCCCGCACGATGCGGGGATCCGTTGTCGGCACGAAGGAGACAGGAAGATCGCGGCCCTCGGTGGCGGCTGCCCACGCCCCCGGCTGGGTTTCGCCTTGGGCTTCGAGGTGGTGACCGTGTCAGTCATCGCTCATCATCTCCTTCCATTTGCCGTATGCAGCGCGCATACCGGTTTCGTCTGTGACGTGTGAGGTGGGCCAGCCCTCGGGTGAGAGTTGTTCCCGGCCGAGACCACGATTGACCATGATCGGCAGTTCGGGTCCGCCGATCGCGCCCCGCTGCACACGGTCCCAGCCCTCCGCATCGTCAGGGGTTCCGAAACCGAAGGGGCCCTGGAAGTGCTCGTGCACCCTGAGCCGCTCACGGTTGACCGGGCCGACGATGTCGGCCGGGCCGTCCGATCCGAGCGCGACGTGTTCGATCCATGTCTCGTCCACCGAGATCGGCCGGATGACCCGGAAGAACGAGATCGACATCGACACATTCGGGAACAGGTTGAGGTTGAACCCTGTTCCGTGCATGGCCCGCACCAGCTTTCGAACCGCGGAGTCGTCGAGACCGGCCGACTTCAGTTCGGAGACCAGGCCGTCGAAACGCGCCTGCAGGGGCTCGCTGCCGTCGTCGATGTCGAGATCGGAGTGCTCGGGCACCATCTGCATGACCGAGTGACCGTTGCCGAGGTCGTGGGTGATGGCCGCCGGGTCGGTCATGAAGCTCATCATGTCCGAGGTCTCGGAGTCGACCGAGGCCATCCACGAACGGTGGACGATCGGGAAATGATAACCGTCGGTGGTGTTCTCGAGCTGGATCTTCCAGTTGCCCCGGAACTTGAACCGGTGTGTGCCGAGGACCTTGACGGGGTAACCGCCACCCTGCTTGAAGAATCTGTCCATCCAGAGTTTGGCATCGCCCAGGAAATCCTCGAGAGGCGCAGCATCGTGGTCGAGCGTGGCGAACACCATGCCCGCGTACGACTCGGTCCGCAGCTTCTTCAGGCCCATGCCTTCCTTGCCCATGACGTCTTCGTAACCGTCGGGGTAAGGAATGCCGCGTAGCGTTCCGTCCAGTCCGTACGACCACGCGTGGTAGGGACAGGTGAAGCCATTGGTGGTGCCCGAACGCTTCTCGCACACGCTGGCCCCGCGGTGGCGGCACCTGTTGAGCAGCGTGTGGATGTTGCCCTTGCGGTCACAGCTGACGATGACGGGCTGGCGTCCGACGTGCGTCGACTTGAAGCTGCCGGCCTTGGGGAGCTCACTCTCGTGTGCAACCCACACCCATGTCTTCTCGAAGATCTTTGTCATCTCGAGCTCGAAGATCTCGGGGTCGGTGTACATACGGCCCGCTACGCGATCTTCGCGCACCAGGTCGGCGGGAGGGAGGTCAAAGACCTTCTCCGCGGAGAAGTCGATGGTCATCGGTGATCGCTCCAGTGGATAGACTATGTGCGTCGCAAGACGAAACGGGTTGTGGCACTGCGTTACCGGATGCGCACACCTACCGCGATCTTGCGACTTCTCGCACCTTCCCCGCCCACGGTACGGGGGCGCGGCCGGGTGCGAAATCAGAAAAGACACAACCGCGGGTAGGTGATTTCCTTACCCCCGCAGTGGGCCCGGACGAGCCTCTTCCGCCGTAGACTCGGGCAGTGGCCGGCCGCACGCTCAGGCAGCGACAGAGCCGAACTCGTAGATGCCACAACCCATGCGAGGAAAGATCCACGGAATCGAAATGACCTCAACAGCCCGCACTGCCGTCGCCGGCGAGCACCGGATGACCCTCACCTGTTACAACGACACCTTTGGGTACGGATGGCGGCACGTCGATCTCTTCACCCGTGATGCTTCCGGTCGGGAGCTGAACTGGGTCCACTGGACGGTGCCGGCCGACGGGCCCGACGCCGCCGACGCGGTGACCGCCCGTGTCGAGCCGACCCTTCGGCGCACGTCTGACTGGCGCCACAAGGTCAGCGCCGGCGGAATGGACTACTGGGAAGCCGATGCAGTCTGGGCGGACGACGACGTATAGGCGCTCCCGCACGAACAACGCCCCCGGATCCGGTCGAGACTCGGGGGCGTTTGTTTCTTCGGGAACGTTTGTTTCTTCGGGCAGAAAGCCCTGCGTGAGAACGACTCAGGGCTTCATGACCACGGAGGTGGATGGGTAGCTCTCGGCGAACTCCTCGGGCAGCGGCGCGATGAAAACGTTCTCGGTGCGGGTCCTTGATATCTTCCAGGTCCCGGACTCTTTCCGGAACGCGTTGTTCAACCGACTCGACCGCAGCAGACTCCTGCCGTCGGAGAACAACCACGGCTGCATGTGAATCCAGTGACCCTCTGCCGTGTCACCGTCGACGTGGACTTGTTCCGAGGTGAGGTAGTGCGCGTTCAACAGCAGGGCGGGATCTTGCTTCTCACCCCAGAAGTTCTGGAAGTGGGCCCGTATTGCATCGCGGCCCACCGCGCGACCGAACTGACCGTTGTAGTACTCGCCAACGCCTTCCCACACGGCGTCGGCGGTGTAGAGATCGACGATCGCCTCGATGCGCTGGGCGTCATCGACTATGCCGGGGTCAGGGCAGGGCGTGTCGCACAAGAGCATGTAACGTGCCTGCAGTCTTCGTATCTCGGCCTCTGCTTCGAGTACCTCGACGCGTGCGGCGAGGGCCGCCAACGCTTCGTCTCCACCGGCGTCGGTCGTGTTCATCGTCATCGTCAGTTCCTCCTCATCCGGCTTCCAGCACGCGGACGACTGCCCGCGCCTCGTCCAGCCAGGTGTTGATCGTGGACCCCGCGCTCTGGGGCGGCAGCTGGCCCAGGCGCAGCGTCAATGAGTACTCACCCGCAGGGTCTCGCACCGGCAACACGATCGAGCCGACGTCGTAGACCTGCTGCTCGTCGACCTCGCGGACCCGATAGTCGACCGATGCCCGGCCGATCGATTCGCGTATGTTGCGCTCCTGCGATGGGGTCAACCGGCCCTTCTCGTAACGTTTTGTCGCGTCCCGCATCTCGTCGTACGCCGCGCTCCCCTCCACGGGCAGGAACGACAGCAGGTAGCCATGCTCACGCACGAACTCGAGCCGCATCCGATGCATGTCCTTGATCTCTGCACTTGCCTCGCGCAGTTTGTCGACCCAGCGCTCCTGCTCCTCGATGGGCCGGGAGAAGACGTAGCTGTCCCCGATCGGCGGGACCATCGGCACCCGGTGGGCAAGCCCTTCTTCTCGGTCGACTCCTACCCCGGTGGCAGACAGCACGGTGGCCATCTCGTCGCAGCTGACCGCGGTGAACACCGACACCTCGCATCCGATCGAGTTGGCCAGCGCCTCGACCTCGGCACGAGCACCGTGAGCGGCGTGGATGGCAGGCAGGATCTCGTGATCCATGCGTGCCATCAACGACGTGGATACGAAACTGCCGTAGCCGCCCTGGAAGAAGATCAGGGGGGACACCGGATTCGCCACCGCCATGTCGTTGACCCGACACAGGACGATCCAATGATCGCCTGCCTCAACGGTGTTCCAGATGGTCGTGTCGATCCATGCGATCGATTCCGACAGCACGGGGTCGCCCGACGGCGAGGGGAACCAATCGATGCCATCGAGCTTGTTCTCCCAACGCTGCGCGATGGTCAGCACGATGTCTTCCTGTTCCCCTCCCAGGATGTTGATGCACAGCGACGAGCACTCACGCATCTTCGCAAAAGTGCGCGAGGTCATCATCGGCATGAACGACACCAGAGGCGGATCAAGAGACACCGAGTTGAACGTGCCGACGACCATGGCGAGGATGTCGCCTTCACTGTCGCGGCCGGTCACCACCACGACGCCGGTCGGGTAGTGTCCCATCACTTCTCGGAACACGTGCGGGTCCACCGGAGCCGTAGCGGGATGGGACATGATTGCCTTCCTGTGGTCAGGATGCGAGCTGGACACTGTGCTGGCAGCAACGTATTGCTCACCTCCCCTACACCGGTAGGAGAGAAATCTTTACTGTTCCCCGTCGCCGCGGGCGGGCACACTGGCGGCACCGGAGATGGAGGAGACAATGGTGATCGCTGAGCACCTGACACGGTCGATCGAGGATCAGGCGGCCGCCGTCGGCAACGGTGACGTGACCGCCGAGGAACTCGCCTCAGCAGTCCGCCAGGAGATCGAAGCCGCCGAAACGCGTATCGCGGCTTGGGTTCACCTGTCGACCGAGACGGTGGACGAAGCACGCGAACGAGACCGGGACCGGGATCGGGACAACGGCTCACTGCCACTGCGCGGAGTCTCCGTGGGGGTCAAGGACCTCATCGACGTCGCCGGAATCCCTACGCGCGCCGGATCGTCGACCACGTCGGCCGACCCTGTCCTCGCCGACGCACCCTGCGTCGCCCGGCTGCGCGAGCTCGGCGCCGTGGTCCAGGGCAAAACCGTCACAACCGAATTCGGGTACTTCGCACCAGGTCCGACGCGAAACCCCTTCGCGATCGATCACACGCCTGGCGGTTCTTCGAGCGGCTCCGCGGCTGCCGTGGGAGCCGGCGCGGTGCCGCTTGCCTTGGGTACCCAAACCGCAGGGTCACTCACCCGTCCGGCGTCGTTCTGCGGCGCGGCAGGAATGGTATTCGCGCACGGCACAACCGACCTGGCGGGTGTGTGCGGATTGAGCGAATCGCTCGATTCGCTGGGGATGCTCACCCGTACGGTGTCCGACCTGGCGTACGTGTACTCGTCGTTCACCGGCCGGGAACTGCAGCCGAGCAGCACAGACACCAACACCGTATTCGTCTGGGACGGAACGGCACTCGGGGACATCGAACCGCCGATGGCGCGATTGATCGAGCAGGCGCCCACGCTCTTCCGTGAAGCAGGCCGTGCGACTGCACGTTTGGAGTGGGATGATCAGGTGCGTGAGCTCGCCCGAGATCACCTCACCGTGATGGCCCATGAAGCGGCCATCACGCTCGACGCCGTGTACAACCAGCACTCCCAGACTCTGAGCGATCCTCTTCGACAGCTGATCGACGACGGCCGGAACACATCAGAAGGTGACCGTGATGCCGCCCTCGACCGACGTGAGCGTTTGCGAGAGCAACTCGTGGACCGCATCGGGCGATCGATCATCGTCGGCCCGGCCGCACTCGGGCCGGCACCCGCCGGCCTCGCTGCCACCGGATCGCCTGTCTTGAGTCGGCCGTGGCAGTTACTCGGGGCCCCGGTGGTGACCGTGCCCGGTGCACGTACTGTCGCCGGGCTTCCACTCGGACTGCAACTCATCGGCCATCCTGGCCACGAGGGCGAGCTCTTCGACGTTGCGATTGCCCTCGAAGCCGTCCTACGGTCTCTGCCGCCGGTTCAGGGCTGACGCGCAGCAGAGAGGGTAGAGTCGACTCGTCTCCATTGCCAGGTTCGAGATGCGGAGATCCGAGGAGAAATGTCCGATCAGCCAACCGATGACCCACGACCGGCAACGGTCTACGTTGTCGATGACGACCCCGAACTCTGCGAGTCGGTGGCTTGGTTACTCGACAGCATCGGCATCACTCCGCGGATCTTCCACAGCGCCGACGAGTTCCTGTCGGCGTACAACGGCGACCACGCGGCGTGCATCGTGCTCGATGTCCGGATGCCCCAGATCAGCGGAACCCGCTTGCAGGAGAAGCTGACTGCGTTTGCGCCCCACGTGGCGATCATCTTCGTCTCCGCCCACGGCGACATCCGGATGTCGGTGAGTACCCTGCAGGCCGGGGCACTCGACTTCCTCGAGAAACCATACGAACCGCAGCGCTTGCTCGACGCGGTGCAGGCGGGCGTCGAGAAGGCCGACAGCAGGTTCCGGCAGTTCCGTCTGCAGCAGGCGGTGCAGCTCAAGGTGGCGTCGCTGACACCTCGAGAACGCCAGATCCTCGCGCTGGTGGTCGAGGGGCTACCCAGCCAGAACATCGCCCGTCGTCTCGGGATGAGTGTCAAGACGGTCGACGTGCACCGCGCGCGGATCAAGAGCAAGACCGACGCGGACAGCATCAGCACGCTGGTGCGTGACGTCCTGCGCTTCGACGTCGACATCGCCGTCGACCACGACTAGAGCCCCCACGCCGCCGTCCTTCCCACGGCAGGTCAGCGAAGGTAGAGACCGCCGTTGACGTCCCAGCATGCGCCCGTGACAAAACTCGCGCCGACGGAGGTCAGCAAACTGACCACGTCACCGATGAACGCCGGGTCGCCGAGCCTGCCGACCGGGATACCCGCGATCACCGCATCCAGCTTCTCGGGCGGTACGGTGGCGCGGACCACCGGAAGATCATGTGGGCCAGGCGCTATGGCGTTCACCGTCACCCCCTGCGCTGCGAGCTCTCGGGCAAAGATCTTGGTGGCCGTGAGGATCGCGCCTTTCGACGACGCATAGTGACCACCCGTCGCGGTCCCACCGTTCTGACCGGCCAGCGAGGCCATGTTGACGATTCGGCCGTACCCCTCCGCGGCCATTGCCGCACCGAATATCTGGCAACCGAAGAAGATGCTGTTGACGTTTGTCGTCAGCACCCGCGTGAAGTCCTCTTCGCCGAGGGTCATCAGGTCGGCAGCCTGGGTGACTGCGGCGTTGTTCACCAGAATGGTTGGTACACCCCAGAGTTCGCGGCACTCGTCGAGCACGCGGGCGAACTCTGCTCGGTGGGCCACATCCAGTGCCACCGCACGTGCGGTGGTGCCATCGGGTGACAGTTCGGCCGCGAACGACTCGGCCGCATCAACCGCGATGTCGGTGAGGAGAACTTGATGGCCGTCCGCGTGCAGTCGGCTGGCGATGTGACGGCCCATCCCCCCTGCCGCCCCGGTCACCACCGCGATCCCGGTCTGTGTGGCGTGCTCGTCTCGCATCATCGATTCACCTCGTGGTCGGCGCTCGTGTGGTCAGTCAAGTGCGACGTCGTCGCGAATAGTCAACTCGCGGCCCATCCGGGCCTCGATCTTGAAGTACTTCCACAGGGCGTACTCGCCGATCATGGTGGTGCGAAGCAGGTTGCAGGCTTCCTTGACCGTCGGCTGATCACGCACATCGGCCAGCACGTAACACGTCCAGGGCCAACCGTCCGACGGTCCCACCATGTGCGAATCGTCGTCGAACGTGCCGATGATGTCGACGCCGTCCATGTTCTTGAGGTTCGACAGCATCGTCGAGATGGCGACCCAGACGGGGCCGATCTCGGACTTCGGCAGGTCGAAGAAATTCTGGTTGTTGCCGATGCAGAAGAGTGTGCGTAGCGGCTCGGTGGCCATGATGTCCTACTCCTTGGTCGAGGTGAATGTTGCTGCTGCACAATGCCTGGGGAAGGCAGGGTTCAGGGGAAGCTGGGAATCCCGGCGTCCAGCCCGAGGATCAGCGCGCCGGCTGCCTCGTACGTATGGGTCTGCAGCATGGCGTGCTGTGCGGGAACAAGTGCGTCCTGCACATATCTCTGCAGTGGGTGGGTCTCGTAGATCGCGCCGGTGCCCGCAAGGTCGAACGCCTGCAGCACCACAGCACGCCCGACATGCGCGGCGTGTGTTGCACACAGCCTCAACATCGCGCGGTCCGTGTCCGAGATGGGCTCATCGGCAACAGCTTTGCGCCATACCTGCTCGGAGGTCTCGTAGAAGAACGCGCGCGCCGACCGCAACTCCGCCTCGGCCTTGGCAACTCCCGACTTGTAGGCGGGCCGATTGCCCTTCGCCTCTCCGCCGGTGATGGACGACTTGGCCGCCCCCACCTCGATGACGTGATCGAGAGCTCCCCTGGCCGCGCCCAGCGCCACCACCGCAAGCACCTGCGCGGCGTAGGCCAGCGACGGATACCGGGTGAGGGGTTCGTCGACCTGCGGGGCCCCGCCCCGGACGAAGGTCATCTCGTCGGGGACGAACAGCCTCTCAGCGCGGATCGAGTGGCTTCCGGTGGCCTTCATCCCGGCCACCGACCAGTTGTCGACGATCTCCACATCGTCGGGGTGGACGAGGGCGGTCAGTGGCTTGCCTCCGGTGTCCGGCCCACCGACGAGTCCGATGCCCAGGATGTCCGCGCCGCGGCATCCGCTGGCGAACTGCCATACGCCCGAGCAGAGGAAGCCACCGTCGACCCTCTCGGCCTTCTGCATCGGGAAAAGACCACCGGCATAGGCGACATCGGGCCCTTCGGCATAGATCTTCTCCTGGGTCTCGACGGGCAGAGCCGCGAAGTAGACCAGCGCCGAACCGAAGCTCGAGACCCATCCCGTGGCCGGATCGACAGCGGAGATGCGCTCGATCAGTCGCATGAAGTCGGCGGGCGGCACGGGCTCACCGCCGAACGCGGCAGGCGTGGAGGCCCGATAGATCCCGGCGCGCTTGAGGAGTTCGATGTAGTCCTTCGGCACAAACCGCTGCTCGTTGAACTCGTCGCGACGTGCTCGGAGCACCTCGAGTGCGTGATCAAAAGCCGCGTCTCGTGCCGGACCCGCCGGTTCCGCGGACACCTTCTGCGTCACGCTCTCGGTCGTCATCGCTGTCTCCCATTCGTTCGAAATCGCTCTGCCGCAAACGCTATGGACGCGGCCGATTCCGCGGTATCGGGACTTCCCGCGTGGCGACTAAGCAATTCCTTACTTGCACCCCGGCCCCGGGCACCCGATGCTGAAGGCCTGCAAAGGAGGCGGATGTGCCCGAATTGACGGCAAGCGACTACGAGCGCCTGGTCAGGTCATTGCGGTACTGCGTCCTCGTACACGACGCGGTGACGAAAGACATCCTGTGGGCCAACCCGGCGGCCGCCGAACTCCTGGAGTTCAGCGTGGAAGAACTGCGTCCCCTCAAGGCACCGGACATGAGTGCCCGCGAACGCCGGTACCGGCGGTCGGTCGGCCGCCAATGGCTGCAGGACGCCGCGGACAACGGTGTGGCGGTCACCGAATGGGCGTACCGGGCCAAGAGCGGCCGGGTCATCCTCACCGAGGCGATCGCCATTCGCGTCGAGCTGTCCGCCCGCCCGGTGGTGATGGTCCAGTTCCGCGACATCGAGCACGAAGCGCTGATGCGTAGCAACCTGGTACGCACCGAGGCCGACCTGACCAGAACCGAGGCACGTCTGGCGGCCTTTCTACGGAGCATGAGCGAAGGCATTCTTGTCCTCGACGACGACGGCCTGATCACGTACGCCAGTGAGGCAGCGGCCGCGTTGCTCGACTCGTCGGTCGACGACCTGGTCGGCGCACAGTTCATCAACTTCTGCCGCCCGGGAGAATCCAGACTGAGCGTGCAGGCCGCGCTGGGGCGCACAGCGCGCCACGGTGAACCAGAGAGCATCCGCTATGAGCTGGCTCTGCCGAGTGGACGTGTGCGATGGCATTCGGGTAGTTGTCAGCACATCGAGATCGAGAACGACCTCAGCGGTTCTCTTCTGCTGTGTCATGACGTGACCGAGCACGTCCTCACCGAGCAAGCGCATCGCCGTGACGCCCAGTACCTCAATCATCTGGCCCGGTACAACGCGATGGGCGACATGGCCATGGCCATCGCTCATGAACTCGCCCAGCCGCTCGCTGCCGCCACCAACTACCTGGCGGGTACACAGAGCCGCCTCGGCGACAGCCAGTCGGGGCAGGAAGACATCCACCGCGGACTCGAACATGCACGCAGACAACTCGATCGGGCCAACAACATCGTGCGGAGCCTTCGGGAGTACGTCACCACTCTCGAGGAGTCACAGCAGCACACCGACCTCAACGACATCGTCGCGGAGTGTGCCTATTTCATCGACCTGCGCGCCCGGGAGCGCGGCGTCATCGTGCAGTACGCCCCAGCCGAAGACCCGGTCGAAGTGGTGTGCGAGCGGGTGCTGACCGGGCAGGTGGTGCTCAACCTGTGTTTCAACGCCATCGAGGAGATGGCGGAGTGGCCGGCGGAGCAACGAGTGGTGTCGGTGGCGGTGCGGCGGGAGCGCGACTTCGGCGTCTTCACCGTCACCGATCAAGGGAAAGGCTTGTCACACATGCCTTCCGGCCGCATTTTCGACGGCGCGTTCACCGACAAGTCGACCGGCCACGGCATCGGGCTGGCCCTGAGCCACCGGATCATCACCCGCCAGGGTGGCACCCTGTCGGCGCGCGAGAACTTCCCTCGAGGCGCCGTGTTCGAGTTCCATCTCCCCCTCGGCGACGATCCGGATCCGACTGGTCAGAACGCGTAGCGGACAGTCAGCCACGGGGCGTGCGTCGCGATCAGCTCGACCATCGTGTGCACGGCGTCGGCTTTGACGGTGTTGCGATACCGCACGTTGATACCGCCCGTCTGCGACCGCTTGGTCTGCTGGATGCCCGGAGTCCACAACACCTCTTCGGCCTTGGGGTGCCAGCCGAGGTTCACCTCGTGCAGGTCGCGGTTGTGGGTGAGCGTGATGATCTCGACAGCCGCCTGCTGTTTGAAGCGTTCATCCGTCGCATCGTCCAGACGGCGGAGCAGCTCCGTCCAGCGCTCCCGCCATCCGGCCGAGAGGACCACCGGCGAGAAGTTCAGGTGCACCTGGTACCCGGCGTCGACGAAGTCGTTCAACACCGCAAGGCGGTCGTCGATGGTCGACGTACGGATGTCGAGCAACCTCGAGTCCGCCTCCGGCATCAGCGAGAACCGGATGCGGGTGCCCCGCCTCGGGTCGAGGTCGAGCAGGTCCCGGTTCACGTACTTGGTGGCAAAGCTGGCCTTGGCGCCGGCCTGTCTGGCGAAGAACGCGATGAGGTCGGCGACGTTGTCGCTGATGGTCGCATCCACGCTGCAGTCGCTGTTCTCGCCGATGTCGTAGACCCAATCAATCGGGTCGCACTGATTGGGCGCGGGCTTGGCGCCCTGCCGCCGGATGTGCCTGCCGAGATAGCCGATGATGGCGTCGATGTTGGTGAACACGGTGACCGGGTTGGCGTAACCCTTCCGCCGCGGTACGTAGCAGTAGGCGCAGGCCATGGCGCACCCGTTGGCCGTCGACGGCGCGATCCAGTCAGCCGACCTCCCGTTGGGTCGCGCCGTCAGCGACTTCTTCACACCGAGGACAAGATCTTCGGTCTTGACCCTCACCCATCGATCGACATTGCCCTCGTTGCCGTGCAACGACGGGATCTGCCAGTGCGACTCGACGTCGATGATCTCGGCGTCGGGGAATCGCGCGAGCACCTGCTGGCCGCGCAGATCGGCTTGGGCCTCCGGCTCGGCCCAGATCCGGCGCACCTGCAGCAGCGGTGAGTGGGGGTGCGCAGACGACGGAGAGGTCACGGCCGACATCTATCACGGGCCTCTGACACACGGCCTCTGACAACCGGCCGCCGGACAACAGTCCCGGTCGAGCGGACGCCACGGTCACTCGCCGAGTCCGTCACCCCAATCCATGTCGCCGGAGATGGCCGACATGGTGCTCTGACCGTCGAGCGCCTCGCGGATGATGTCGGCATGGCCGCAGTGGTGCGCGGTCTCACGGAGCAGATGCAGCGCCATCTTGCGGACCGACCACCACTCCCGCTCGGGCTGCCAGGGTGCGGTCGGCTGGGGGATCAGATCGTCGAGACTCTCCACCTCCGCGATCACACGGTCGTAGTCCGCGGCGGCCCGGTCGTATTCGTCCAGCCAATCCGCGAGCGTCTCGCCCTCATTGAGGGCGTACGCGTCCACAGCCGCGTTCATGTCGAACTCGGCGTTCTCGTCGCGCTCGCGGATGGTCGCGGCATGTTCGCGTTCGCCACGGGCGAGGTGCTTGATCAAGCCGCCGATGGTGAGTCCACTGACCGTCGACCGCGTGCGGGACTGAGCGTCGGTGAGGCCGCGTGCGGTGACCTTCAGCAGCGCTCGCTGATCGGCGAGCAGCGTCAGGATGTCGGCTTTCTCGCCGGTGACGGGGACGCTGAGGGTGACGGGGGTGTATGTGCCGCCATGGTGTGGTCCTTTCGGGGAGGGAACTGAACGCCCATGACGTTATGGCCGATTGCGGACAGGAACGGTCCGCGATCGCCCGCCGTTCACACACCGGTTTGCGGGCGGTCAGCACCCACCCACCCCTTTGCTCGCATGATGTCCCATTCGCCGTGATACTGGTAACTAGGGGCAAAACCCCTCTTGAAAACGCTACGGAAACCGGAGACGAAGCAAATTATGAACGCTAAGCAGCCCACCATCATCTACACACTGACGGACGAGGCGCCGATGCTTGCGACCCACGCATTCCTGCCGGTGGTCCGTGCTTTCGCCGGTGCGGCTGACATCAACGTCGAATCAACCGACATCTCCGTGGCGAGCCGCATCCTCGCCGAGTTCCCCGATTACCTGCCAGAAGATCAGCGCATTCCGGACAACCTGGGCGAGCTGGGCCGGCTCACCCAACTGCCCGACACCAACATCATCAAGCTGCCCAACATCAGTGCCTCTGTGCCGCAGTTGCTCGCCGCGATCAAGGAGCTCAAGTCCAAGGGGTACAAACTCCCCGACTACCCGGGCAACCCGAAGACGGACGAAGAAAAAGAGATCCACGATCGCTACGTCAAGTGCCTCGGCAGTGCGGTCAATCCCGTTCTGCGCGAAGGCAATTCGGACCGGCGCGCACCCAAGGCAGTAAAAGAGTACGCGCGCAAACACCCTCACAGCATGGGCGAGTGGTCGATGGCGTCACGCACCCACGTGGCACACATGCGCGAGGGCGATTTCTACCACGGCGAGAAGTCGATGACCGTCGACAGTGACCGCGAGGTCAAGATGGAACTGCTGACCGAGAGCGGCCAGACACTTGTGCTCAAGCCCAAGGTGACGCTCAACGCCGGCGACGTGATCGACAGCATGTTCATGAGCAAGAAGGCCCTGATCCAGTTCTACGAAGAACAGATGGAAGACGCCTACAAGACGGGCGTCATGTTCTCGCTCCACGTCAAGGCGACCATGATGCGGGTGTCGCATCCCATCGTCTTCGGGCACGCGGTGCGGGTCTTCTACAAGGACGCGTTCGCCAAGCACGGCGAGCTGTTCGATGAGCTGGGTGTCAATGTCAACAACGGCTTGTCCGATCTGTACGACAAGATCGAGTCACTCCCGGCGTCGAAAAAAGAAGAGATCATCGACGACCTGCACAAGTGCCACGAGCACCGTCCCGAGCTGGCCATGGTGGATTCGGCCCGTGGCATCTCGAACTTCCATTCGCCGAGCGACGTGATCGTCGATGCCTCCATGCCGGCGATGATCCGGGCCGGCGGCAAGATGTACGGCGCCGATGGCCGCCCCAAGGACACCAAGGCCGTGAACCCTGAATCCACTTTCTCCCGCATCTACCAGGAGATGGTGAACTTCTGTAAGACCAACGGCGCGTTCGACCCGGCGACGATGGGCACCGTCCCCAATGTCGGCCTGATGGCACAGAAGGCCGAGGAATACGGTTCACACGACAAGACCTTCGAGGTTCCCGAAGGCGGCGTCGCGAACATCACCGACCTCGCCACGGGCGAGGTGCTCTTGACCCAGAACGTGGAAGAAGGCGACATCTGGCGCCTCTGCATCGTCAAGGACGCGCCGATCCGCGACTGGGTGGCGCTGGCCGTTCGGCGTTCACGTGAGTCGGGGATGCCCGTGGTGTTCTGGCTCGATCCCTACCGTCCGCACGAGAACGAACTGATCACGAAGGTGAAGACGTACCTCGCCGATCACGACACCGAGGGACTCGACATCCAGATCATGTCGCAGGTGCGGGCCATCCGGTACACGATGGAACGGCTTGTCCGCGGTCTCGACACCATCTCCGCGACCGGCAACATCCTGCGCGACTACCTCACCGACCTGTTCCCGATCCTCGAGCTGGGCACGAGCGCCAAGATGCTCTCGATCGTGCCGCTGATGGCCGGCGGCGGACTGTATGAGACGGGCGCCGGCGGTTCGGCACCCAAGCACGTCAAGCAGCTGCTCGAAGAGAACCACCTGCGGTGGGATTCGCTCGGCGAGTACCTGGCGCTCGCCGTCAGCCTGGAGGACCTCGGCACCAAGACCGGCGACAAGCGGTCGACCATTCTGGCGAAGACACTCGATGCCGCAACCGGAAAGCTGCTGGAGAACAGCAAGGGGCCCTCGCGCAACACCGGCGAACTCGACAACCGGGGCAGCCAGTTCTATCTCGCGATGTACTGGGCTCAGGAGCTGGCCGACCAAACCGAGGACGAGGAACTGCGCAAGCACTTCGCACCGCTGGCCAAGACGCTGGCCGAGAACGAGGACACCATCGTCAAGGAGTTCAACGAGGCCCAGGGACAACCAGCGGACATCGGCGGGTACTACGCGCCCGACCCCGAGCTCGCGACCGCCGTCATGCGGCCGAGCAAGACCTTCAACGAGGCCCTGGAGTCTGTCCAGAAGTGACGTGCCCGCAGCGCTGACGGACAAAATCGTCTGAACAGCAACCCTTTTGACATGGACGGATCGTGGGAGACCTGAGGTTTCCCGTGATCCGTCCTTGTCGTTTCCGGGTGCCACCGATCCGCACCGCGGTCTCGAACCAACACCCGGCATCGGACGCGCGCAATCCATGAATGGAAAATCGGTGCGTTCTATGGCAAAGTGACTGCCGTCACACCGGCTCCAAGAACGCGGGTCGCCGCCAGACACCGGAATCTGTCTGCGCCGATGTTCGTGCCCCGCGCTGGTGAATCGAAACCAAACCAAACCCGTGTGGGCGGCATCCGCCGCAGGCATGGAAGGAATGCCTTCGATGACCGAATTGACGCCGTTCTACGATGACGTGCAGTCCCACTACGACTTGTCAGACGAGTTCTTCGCGTTGTTCCTCGACCCCACCCGCACATACAGTTGCGCGTATTTCGAGCGCGACGACATGACACTCGAGGAAGCAGAGATCGCCAAAATCGATCTGGCACTGGGCAAATGCGACCTGGAGCCGGGGATGACACTGCTCGACGTCGGCTGCGGGTGGGGATCGACCCTGCTCCACGCAGTAGAGAAGTACGACGTGAACGTCATCGGACTCACCCTCAGCCGCAATCAGCATCGTTACGCCAGCGAATTGCTGGAGAACCGGACCGCCACAAATCGCACTGCAGAGGTGCGATTGCAAGGCTGGGAGGATTTTGACCAACCGGTTGACCGGATCGTGTCGATCGGCGCATTCGAGCACTTCCGGCGCGAACGCTACGACGCATTCTTCGACCGCTGCACTACGCTTCTGCCCGACGACGGCCGGATGTTGCTGCACACCATCGTCGGCTTCAACCGTCACCAGATCCGGGACAAGGGCCTGCCGATCAACCGGGAGATCATGGAGTTCGGGAAGTTCATCCAGTTCGAGATCTTCCCCGGTGGCCAACTGCCCGAACCACAGTGGGTGGTGGACGGCGCGAATCGAGCCGGCTTCAACGTCGAGCGCGTCCATCCGCTGCAGTTGCATTACGCGCGCACGCTCGATTGCTGGGCGGAGACGTTGCAGAAGCGGCGCGACGAGGCGATCGAGGTCGCCTCGGTGGACACCTACAACACCTACGTAAAGTACTTGACCGGTTGCGCCGATTACTTCCGTAAGGGATACATCGACATCATGCAGTTCAGTCTCGCCAAGCCGACCGCGCGGCCGCTTCCAGCGAAGTTCTCGCAGGGCTGAGAACCAGTGCCCTACTTGGACAAAGACGGCGAGGTGTCGGTTCTCCATTTCGGCGGACACGACTCCCCCGATCCCCAGAACCGTTTCAATCCGGACTGGCTCAAGACGGTTCATGCTCTGCTCGACGAGGTGGAAGCCGAGGCCGGGCCGCGCGCGCTGGTCACAACCGGCCACGGCAAGTACTACTCCACCGGAGCAGACCTGAGCTGGGGCGCGCAGAATCCGGACCAAATCGACCGGTGCCTGAGTGAGATCCAGGCTCTGCTCGCGCGTTTCCTGGCGTTTCCGATGCCGACGGTGGCGGCGATGCAAGGTCACGCTTTCGGCGCAGGTGCCTTTCTCGCCATCGCCCACGACCACTCGGTGATGCGGGCCGACCGCGGTTATCTCTGCTTCCCCGGCATCACCCTGGGTGCAGCCTACGCACCCGGGGTGCTGGCGCTGACCGCTGCGCGTCTGCCTGCACGTGCCGGACATGAAGCATTGATGACAGGCCGGCGATACGGCGGAGAAGAGGCACTTCGGTCAGGGCTGGTCGACGAGGTCGCGGAAGAGGCCGACGTGCTGACCGCGGCGGTCGAGTGGGCTCGCTCCAACGCCAGCACCCGGTCTGAGGTACTCGGTGACATCAAACGTGGTCTGCATCCAGGGGTGTTCGAAGCACTGAAGCAGCCGGTCAGCGGATACAACCAGTAGCGCGACAAGCGGCGGCCGCTGCCGATTACGTTCTTGTGCAGGACAACCCGGGTTCACCGTGACGTTGTAGGGTGCCCCCGTCTGGGTAGCCGAGTACAGGGGCGGGCGGTGGCGAGAGCCGATGACAGCGACTGATCGGGATGGCCGCCCGACAACGGTGCAGCAGTACATCGACGAGGTGCCGGCCTGGCGCGACGGCACACCGGCCACCGCCGGGGCGATGACCTCGATGCAGAAGCGCATCTGGCTGTTGGCGTCGGCAGGCAAGTTCTTCGAGGGAATGATCGTCTTCATGGTCGGGGTGGCGCTGCCGCTGATCACCGCCGAGTTCGACCTGACCTCCGCCCAGGCCGGATTGACAACGGCCGCACCACTGCTCGGCATCATGATCGGCGCGAGCGCCCTCGGCGGTCTGTCCGACCGATGGGGACGCCGCCAGATGTTCCTAGCCGAGATGGCGCTGTTCACGGTTTTCCTGGTGGGCGTCACCGTCAGCCCGGGGTACGGCAGCCTCGTCGTGTGCCTGATCGGTATGGGTCTGGCGCTGGGTTGTGACTACCCCACCGCCCACACCATGATCTCGGAGACGATGCCGACCAGCGTGCGCGGCCGAGGGGTGTTGGCGGCCTTCGGCTTCCAAGCCGTCGGAGCGCTGGCGGGCACTCTGGTCGGCGTGCTCATCCTCGGCAATCGAGACGAGCTGTCCGACTGGCGCTGGATGTTCGCCGTGGTGGTCATCCCATCGCTGCTGGTGATGATCGGGCGCGTGTTCATCGTGCAGAGCCCCCACTGGCTGCTCCACATCGGACGAGTCGACGAGGCCGAAGCCGAGCTCCAGCGCCTGCTTGCCCGGGAGCCGGTGTATCCCGCCACGGTGACGTTGGACCGCAGCGATCCGGCCACTGGAGCACCCTCCCGTTCCGGCGTCGGAATGTTGCTGCGCGCACCATGGCGACGGTCGACCATTCTCGCGAGTGTTCCCTGGTTTCTCCAAGACCTCGGCACCTACGGCATCGGTATCTTCACACCTACCGTCATCGCCGCGACTGTGGGCACGGCCACCGCGAACGAGTCGACCGTCACCGCCGTCGTCGACGCCGACCTCCAGGGCACCGAAGGTGCCGTGATGATCGACGCCTTCTTGTTGATCGGCATCGTCCTCGCTGTCATCCTGGTGGACAGGTTCGGCCGCATCCGACTGCAGGTCTTTGGATTCCTCGGCTGCGCAGTCGGTCTCCTCATCGCAGCCCTGTCGACGGTCATGACGGGAACCCTGCAGATCGTCCTGGTGTTTGCCGGGTTCATGTTGTTCAACCTGATGACCAATCTCGGCCCGAACTCGATGACATACCTGTTGGCAGGCGAGGTGTTCCCCACCCACCTGCGAGGCACCGGCGCAGGCATGGCGGCCTCGGTGGCAAAGGTGGGCGCTGTCCTCACCGCCTTCCTGTTCCCGATCCTTCTCGAAGAATGGGGCACGGCCGTCATCGTCCTGATCCTGGCGGGCACCTCAATGCTCGGCGCCCTGATCACCTGGAGATTCCGGGTCGAGACGACGGGGATCAGTCTGGAGCAGGTCGACCGGATGCACGACCTCTCGCCGCCTGCCGGGTCTCCCAGCCTTCCGCTGACCAGCAATCGCAGCTAGCGCCGCCTGGGTTCGAAGGCATTCGGGAAGCGATCTCGCAGGGCTTTGATCTGGCGCTGGACGTCGTACAACTCGCGGCGCTTGGCGTGCTGCACGGCAACCGGCACCGCCGCTCGGCCCGACAGCTCGGCCTCGAGTTGGTCCGCCCACCGCTCGAGCTGGTCTGCGAAGTACCGCGCTTGCTCTTCGCTGGGACTGACGCTATCGGACACTGACGGCATGGTCGTAGATCCTATGCGCTACGCAGCCGCTGATTACAAATCCTTTGAAGAGCCTCGTGCACCTCGGGGGACAAACCACCGGCACCGACGTCGAGCGCATCGGACAACCGTTCGAAGAAAGCGTCCACGGTGAGCCCGAATTCGACAAAGATGTCCTCGGCCGAGCCTCCCCCGAACGGGTACCACCGCTCTGCGAACTCAACCAAACGCGCATGATCCGCTGGCGGGATACGTGGGGTCATACCTCAAGTCTCTACCGCGACCGGGGAATTCGCGGCATGGAGCGGGGATTCGGGTGCGCCGGAGAACGTCAGACGAACAAGGCGTGAATGTTCAGCGAACTCTGCACCATCATCTGACCATTCCGCGATACATCACCCGGTCGCCGATGACACCGCTGTGATCGGCACGATGCATCACAACCCGGTTGTCCCACATCACGACGTCTCCCCCGGACCAGGTGTGTGTCAGCACATTGCCCGGCGCAGTCGAATGCGCGACGAGAAGGTGCACGATGCGCGCCGTCTCCGTCGCGGACTTGCCACTGATGGCCCGGCACCTGGCCGGAGCCGTCAGGTACAGCGCAACGCGCCGCGAGAGTGGGTGCGTGAGGAAAATCGGGTGCTCGGCACAGGTCTCCGCACCCGCACCCGGGTCGACACCGGTGACCACATGCGTCATCAACCGCCCCTCGAGATCGTTCCGAAGGTCTGACGGCAATGAATCGTAAGCCGCGTACTGGTTGCTGAACAACGTGTGCCCGCCGACGGCGGGTACACGAACCGCACGCAGAGCCGTATACGCCGGAGGATGCGAGACGTAGGTGGTGTCGACGTGGAATGTGGACCTCGGAGCAGTTGTACGTCCGACATTGCTGATGACGTTGAGATCTGGGAAGTCCGGAACGGGGGTCTCGCCCGCGGTGAACATCAACTCGCCGAACGATTGCAGAAAGGCGAGGAAAGTTGGGGTGTCGATGTTCTGGCCATCGAACACGACCACCCCGTGTTCGGCGAGGAGTCCCCGGATGTCCTCAGCGAGTGCCGGATCGCACTTGTCGAGCGGTGCCCCCGTGACGCGGACTCCGATCGGATCGAGTACCTGCTGGTGCATCAACGCCCCTCACGTTCCAGTTCTCGAAGGCTGCCGGCGAACAGTTCCTCGACGGAAATCCCAGCCGCGGAGGCCATCACAGCGATCACACTGCTCGGTGAGTACGAGCAGTACAACCCCGCCTCGAGAAACCAGGGTGTCCCCGCCGGGTCGATACGGAAGTCGAACAGACTGTAATGACGACATCCGAGCGCGGCATGGCATCGCCGGGCGGCATCCCACACCACCTCGGTGACCGGGTCGTCGACGTCGACAATCCACGCTTTGGCGGTGTCCTTGGCCACCAGATACAACTGCCCGTCCGCGTTGCGCTCCAATTTGTCGGCCCGAGAGCGGATGGGATGATCGTACTCGTCGACCGAGTACTCCTCGAGAGGCAAGCAAACAAGTTCCCCGTCCCGAACAATGATGCCGCAGCGGACTTCTCGTCCCAGTGGGACATACGTCTCGACGAGCGCAGACGTGGAGTACACCAGCGCATCGCCGATCGCAGCCTTCAGCGCGGACCCCTCCCGCACCAGCGACACCCCCATCGAGTTGTCCGAATCAACAGGTTTCACCACTGCGGGCAGGTGGCCGCTGTAGTTCTCTCCTTCCCGGAGCACCTCACCCGCCGGAACCGCGACGCCTGCTGCGGCAACCACTGCGCGGGTCAGCCGTTTGTCAGCACTCAGAGCCATCAGGTCGGAACGATTGCCGAGGTGGGCCACACCCAACAGATCGAACAACGAGCGATAGGACGTCATCCCTGGAAGACAGAACATCTCGGGAACCATGACGTCGTAACCCCGGTCGAAGACATACGTCATCGCGTCGGGAATCGACACAGGTTGCGATGCAGCGATATCCGCGTCAGTCAGGCCGGACGGAAACCTCCAGTCCCCGTCCGGTAACACATAAGCGATCTCGATCCGGTAGTCGACATGCCCGGAGAACGTGGCAAGAAACCCGTGCGCATAGACACGACTGAGGTCGGCGCGGAATTCATCGACCGGTGACCCCACGAGCACGAGGACATTCAGCGGTCCCATCAGTCGCCGCCCATCTCGACAAGCTTTCCGATGTTGAAGTCGATCCGCGACCATTCGGTTCCCTGGTACAGACTCCTGAAGAGCAGGATGGGTATCTGCAGGTGATGAACCATCAGATACGGCAACGGATCCCACGATTCGTAGATGGCGTCGCGACCCCGGCGGAGGACACCGAAGCATCGCTTCTTGCCGGGTTCGGTGAGCAGCCGCCACAATTCGTGATAGATCCAGTACGTGGGCCGCGAACCCGGAACCGGGGTGATCATGGGGTGGTCGTCGTCCAGGTATGCCGCTGCGAGGTCAGGGTGGCCGGCGAACATCGTGATGGCGGAGTGGGTGCGCGGGTTGCATTCGATTGCGTACACCCGGCCGTCCACGTCTTCGATGAAGTCAAACGAGTACTGGCCCGTGGCGCCGAGTTGCCCGACGAATGCCTCGACCCACGAATAGATCTCGGGTCTGCTGACCATCTGGTAGTTGACCTGGAAGGCCGATGACTCGCAGCACGCGTAGGCCTGCAGGCGTCCGGAGCGCGACGTTCCATGTGTGCAGTACTCCTGCCCCTCCACATACTGCTGCAGAATCCACGGGTCGTCCTCGGTGATGTCCAGAGACCGCGCGAACTCCACATTCCACTCAGGCGTCTCGCGCGAGAGCTTGCGCAGGTCCATCCGACCGACAGGGTTGTAGGCGATCCTCTTGAGGATGTACTCACGGCCTGCGGGGAAGTCGAACTCGGCGATCTGCTGTGGGTCGGTGATCCGCCGCGAATCGGGCACTCGGACCCCATAGGAACGCGAGATCTCAGAGAACCGGGCCTTGTCGTCGACGGTGCGCACAGTTCGGGAGTTGCCGTGGACCACTTCGCAGAACCCGGCCAGCAACTCGCCGGCGTCGGCATCGTGAACGCTGGACGCGGGACTGGAGACCGGAACGAACACGTCGACTTCTTCACGCTTGACCACATCGAGCAGGGCGTCGGCGTAGTGCGGCGAGGTGGATTCGGGAATGCAGTGGAACCGGTCGACCGCTTTCGAGAACCGGTGACCGGAGAACCGGTATTTCGGCGACTCAACCAGCACCACACGATGTCCGGCAAGGTGAAAGGCACGGGCGAGCGTGAGTGCCTTTGTCATCTTCCCGCCGGTGATCAGAACCGTCCGGCGCCTCGGCGCCCGTGAGGCGTGCGGACGCGCGGGCCGGCGAATCAGTGCACAGGCGACGATCGCAACATCCACCGGCAGCGTGCCGAGCAATGCGGCCAGTGCACCGAGGGTGCGTGTCGCCGAGTTGAGGCTCATCGCATTTACTCCGTGCCGCTTCGCCGGATAAGCGTCACTCCATCACGCAGCGGGAGCATCACCTGCTCCACCCGCGGGTCGTCGGCGACGATCCAGTTGAAGTCGGCGATCGCCTGTCCGTTGACCGACCTGGTCATGCTCGGCGCGTAGGGCTCTCCCTGGAGCAACGTGTTGTCGACGACGATCACGGCGTTCGGCGCGAGCAGATCGCTGTCGACGATCTGATGAAAGTACTCGAGATAGCCCGCCTTGTCGGCATCGATGAAGACGAGGTCGAATCGACCGGTGAGGCGCTGCAGGGTGTCGAGTGCGGGGCCGATCTCAACGATGATGCGCGCACCCGCGACCGACTCGGCAAAGCCCTGCCGGGCGATGTCGGCCGCGAACGGGTCCACTTCGCACGCCACCACCTCCCCGTCAGCGGGTACCGCTTCAGCCATGGCGAGCGCCGAGTACCCCGTGAACATACCGATGTCGAGAACCCGCCGAGCTCGCGTGATGTGTACGAGAAACTTCAACAGCTGGCCTTCCACGTGCCCGGACAGCATCTCTTGCTCCAGGGACCGCGACCCGGACACCGGTTCATGCTCGTCCCATGCCACCTCTCGCGTCCGTTCGGCAAGCGCTGCCAGCTCAGGAGACTGCGGGGTCGTGCACTCGTCGAGGTAGGGGTCCAGTCCGGCAGCGAGATCTCTGGCCTTGCGCAACCGTGCCTTGAGTCCCGGGTCCAGATCTGGTGCGCTGTTGAGCAATCGGGACAATTCCGTCAACTCGGCCGCGAGGATCGTCGACGGCGTGACGGGCCGTGGAACGGTGGCCACGGCCTCAGCCATCGATGTCGGCCAGTTGCGCACCGGTGAACATCTCGATCCCTGCACCCTCGCGGTCGAACTCCGAGCAGATCTTCCGGTGAGCGGTGAGAACGTCGGCCAGTTCATCGGTGGTGACATCGTTGAGGAACTCGCACCGACCGATCGGCTTCGGAACTGCAGCTCGAAGGAGACCGTCGCGAGTCCTGAGAATGGAATCGGTTGCCGACACCAGCAACTCAGTTGTGAGATAAGGACTGTCCAAAGCCAGGCCGAGGCGGCTCATGACACCGAGCACGCGGTCGCGGTCGTTCACCGAAATGAGGCCGCGCCGTTCGGCGAGTGTTGTGGACAACGCCATGTCGATATTTATGGCATGGCCGTGAAAGAACGGCGCCGGCGGAGTCAGTTCCAGAGTCGGACTCCAGGTGTGACCGAACGCGATGACACGGTCGAGCATGAGCTCATGCAGATTCGGTGCCTCGAGCTCAAGCATGGTCTCGATGGCCAGATAGGTCAGACGGTCTGCCACGGCGCGCAATTCGGCGCTGCCGTCCAGATGGCCGAACCGTGTGCGCAGCAGTTCGGGTCCGTGCTCATCGAGCATGTCGAAGATCTCGGCGTTGCCGACCGTGGCGATCTTGATCAGCTCGGCCATGCCGTTGCGTACCTGATCCTCGGGCAGGCTGTGTAGGAAAGCGAAGTCCAACAACACCTTCTGCGATGCGTGGTAGGCGCCCAGACGGTTCTTGTGCTTGCCGTGGTTGACCGCCACCTTGATCGACACACTCGCGTCGATCAACCCGATGAGCGTGGTCGGGATACGAATATAGGGCGTGTTGCGGCGGTAGCTGGCGCACGCGAAACCGGCAACGTCCGTGGTGAGCCCACCGCCCACCACCAACACGGGCTCGGTTCGGACGAGCCCGAACTCGTCGAACTTCTGCACGATGGTCTCAAAGGTGCTGAGCGACTTCGCAGTTTCGGCGATTCCGACCGGAACGATCACCAGGTCCAACCCGTGATGGTCGAAGTACCGGTGGATGTCCTGCCCATAGATCGAATAGACCGTCTCGTCTATCACCATCAGGCAGCGCCCGTACCGACGATAGCTGTCTGCCAGTTCCGGCTGGTCCACGGAGAAGACCCCGTCGACATACAGCAGGTCGTACTCGATCTTTTCGTAACCCTCGACATGGAAGGCGCGGTCGGTGGCAGTGACGTGTGCTTCGATGGCGCTCACGGAGATACCTTTCTTTCGCAGATCAGGGGCACTATCGGCGGCTGGTCAGCGCGCGCAGGTGGTCGGCGTCGAGGGTGTCGACGACTTCGCTTGCCTGTGCAAAGTCGCCGCCCGCGGTGTTCTCGTTCGGGAAGGCCACACACGTGACCGAAGCCGCATTGGCCGACTTCACCCCACCGACGTTGTCCTCGATCGCAATACACGACCCCGCGTCCTCCCCGAGTTGATCGAGTGCGTACAGGTAGGACGCAGGGTCCGGCTTGCCCGCGTCCACGCTGGCCGAATCGACCACCACGTCGAATGCCTCGCGGGAGACGTCCGGGAGTGCGCCGAGGAGCGCAGCGACATTGTCGGGCGATGTCGTGGTGACCAGGCCCAGCTTGACGTTGTTGGCCTGTGCGGCTGTGATCACGTCCGTGACGCCCGGTCGCGGCGAGACCGGCGTGTTCTTCAGAAGTTCCTGAAATATCTCCGACTTCGTGGCATGGATCCCATCGGCGTCGACCTGCTCGCCACGGAGCTGGGCATAATCGGCGATCCGCTGCGCACCGCCGTTACCGGACAGCATCGATCGGTATTCTTCGCGGTCCCACGTCCAGTCCAGACCGTGTGCGGCGAAGGCTTCGTTGAATGCACGACGCTGAAACTCTGAGGTGTCGACGAGAGTGCTGATTGATCCGAACAGAATGGCAGCCATCGTGTCCCTTTCGAAAAACGTTCGGTAGCAATGCCTTTGCTAGACCAACTCGAGTGTGGACAGCCGATGTGTCGACATGATGGGACCGCAAGTAACGGAAAGGTAACGAAAAGTCACAGAACTATAAAGCAAGCGTCGTTCGGAAAAGGAGGTTCGCCTTGCGCACTCAGCGCCGTGCGGCGGCGTTCACAGTCGTGAGAACCGAATGCAGCCGCTCGAGCGTGTCCAGGTCGACGCCGAGAGCCTCGACGACCGCATCGGGAATGAGAAGTGCTTTCTCGCGGACTCGGAGACCCTGTGCGGTGAGATCGATGACGGCCAATCGCTCGTCTGCCGGATCGCGGCGGCGGGTCAGGTACCCGGTTGTCTCCAGTCTTTTCAGGAGCGGCGAGAGCGTGGCCGAGTCGAGTTGCAGGGCGTGGCCGATCTCTTTGACCGAGCGCGGCGACTGCTCCCACAGCGCGAGCATCACAAGGTATTGCGGGTGGGTCAGATTGAGCGGTTCGAGCAACGGCCGGTAGACAGCCAGCACCGAGCGGTTGGCGACGGCCAACGCGAAACAGACCTGCCGTTCGAGAGCCAGGGGATCAACATGGTCTGCTTCTTGCTTCGAACTTGTGCTCACGAAACTCTTCCTCGATCGAACGGTCAGCACCGCTTGCAGCGCATGATGACCCGAATTGACACCCAATCTACTGCATCGCACGCGATTCAATCGCGCCTTATTCACTCGTTGACTCGACGTTGTGACCTCTATCATCATCACTGGCTCCCGCCCTGCCATCGGCGTAGCGTGCTATTAAATAGCGCACTATATATTGCCGGTGCGCACCAGTGGCGAGTCCGGTTCAGCCCGATCGAACTCAGACCGACGCCGTCCCACCTGGCGACGCCGGAGACTTAGAAGTGGAGTGAGCGTGACATCCGAGGCAGATCGACCGGCCTTTTTCCAGTACGTGAAGTACTGCTACGGAGCCAAATTGCCCGACAGCATGAGTGAGTGGGTGGCCAACGACCAGGCCGGCCCCGGCGCCACCCGGCGGATGATCACTCGCTGGGCGATACCCTGCATCCTCCTACTCGCGCCGATGTTCTTCGTGGACGCGTCGATCTACGTCCGCCTGAACATGACGGTTCCCATCTTCTTGCCGTACGTCATGTTCTCGATCGCTCTGAACCGCGTGTACCGCCGTCACCGGCTGGCCCAACACGGGTTGGATCCCGACCTTGTCAACGCGATCGCCCGAAAGCGCGATGCCCATCTCTACGAAGCGTACGAACAGAAATACCGGGGTAAGTAGAGCAGTCAAGTCCGGACCGCTGCCACCACTGGTTCACAATCGTCGATTCGGGTACTCGTCACCCATGCCTGCTGACGCTCCTGAGAACTCCAAGTACGAACCACAGAACCCCGAACCCAACAACACCACGGGGCTCGAAGCCGGGGGCAGCGTCACTCCCGGTGACACCCCGCCCGCCGAAACAGGTGTCGGTGGCCCGAATCATGAGCCGCCTCAACGTGGCCGCACCGGGCCGATCATCGCCATCGGCGTGATCTCGTTCATCGTGCTCCTCATTGCGATCGGTCTCATCGCTCGCGTCGTAGGCCTGTTCTGATGTCGGCGTCCGACAAGAAGCAAACGGCGTCCCGCCACTGTCGATCGCTACCCTCGGCTGATGGCTGAAACACCGCATCCCCCAGTGGACACAAAGGCCGCGATAGCCGACCTCGAGAGCACATTCGCCGACGAGCTGACCGCACTCACCGTTCCATGGCAGGGCGCTCCCGCACCCGACCCCACCCTGCTGGTGCTGAACGAGCAACTCGCCGAGTCGCTGCATCTCGATGTAGACACGTTGCGCACCGCCGACGGAGTCGCCGTCCTATCCGGGACGTCAGCGCCACCCGGGGCAAAGCCCGTCGCGATGGCGTACGCAGGCCACCAGTTCGGGGGATACACGCCGCTCCTCGGCGACGGTCGGGCACTGCTCCTCGGCGAACTGATGACCGACGACGGTCGCCGCCTCGACCTGCACCTCAAGGGTTCAGGACGTACACCGTTCTCCCGCGGCGGCGATGGCTTCGCCGTGGTCGGGCCGATGCTGCGCGAATACCTCGTCAGCGAGGCCATGCACGCCCTCGCAATCCCCACGACCCGCTCATTGTCGGTGGTTGCCACCGGACAAGCCGTTCGCCGAAACGGGCTCGAGCCAGGAGCCGTCCTCGCGCGGGTTGCGTCAAGCCACCTGCGCGTGGGCACCTTCGAGTTCGCGGTTCGACAGGGCGAGATCCTGCAGCCACTCGCCGACTACGCGATCGCCCGCCATTACCCGGCAGTGGCCGATCTGCCCGCGCAAGGTGCAGACAGTCGATACCTGGCCTTCTTCGATGCGGTGGTGGATGCGCAGGCCTCGCTGGTTGCGCAGTGGATGCTCGCAGGCTTTGTGCACGGCGTGATGAATACGGACAACACGACGATCTCGGGCGAGACCATCGACTACGGCCCCTGCGCCTTTCTCGACGCATTCGACCCGAACGCAGTCTTCAGCTCCATCGACCGCGGTGGCCGGTATGCGTTCGGCAACCAACCTGCCGTTGTGAAGTGGAACCTGGCTCGCCTCGCAGAAACCCTACTGACACTGATCGACTCTGAACCAGACGCCGCCATTGCCGCGGTGACCGAAGTGCTGAACACTTTTGATGCGCGCTACGCGAGTCACTACTCGGCGGGCATGGCGGCAAAACTCGGCTTGGCCGGCGCAGCCGTCGACCAAGAATTGATCGACGACTTCCTCGCTCTGTTGGCCGACCACGGCGTCGATTGGACGAGCACCTTCCGCGCCCTCTCCGATGAACTCCGCGGGGACTCCGCACCCCTGGACAATCTGTTGTCTCGTGAGCGCACCGCTTTGTGGTTACAACGATGGCGCGGCGCTCTGGCGGACGCGGGGGTGGAGCTGCCGGAAGCCGCGGATGCGATGGACCGCGTGAACCCGATCTACATTCCGCGCAATCACCACCTCGACGCCGCGTTGCGCGCCGCCACGGACGGCGATCTCGGTCCCTTCGCGAGGTTGCTGGAAGTGGTCACGCATCCGTTCGAGCGGCGCGACGAGTGGTCCGAATACAGCGGGCCCGCCCCGCTGGTGTTCAGCGAGAACTTTCAGACGTTCTGCGGCACGTGAGGACAGGTGTCATTCACCCTTCCCTGCCCTGACGCACCACGGCTTTGAGGATCTCCTCGGTACGGCCGCGCGATGTATCGGCCGGACTGACGGTGTCGGGCCATGAATCGGTCTCCGACAATGCCCACTCCGCCCACTCGATGATGTGGGCGTAGTGCCCGACCATGTAGCGGTTGGCCAAGGTCAGCAGATGGCGGCGTTCAGGATGTGAACCCCGATCCGGTTCCAACATCCGTTCGGCGTTGGAGATGAACAGGTTCCGGGCCGCCTCGGCCTGATCACGCATGTTGCGCAGGTTCGCCCGCAGATCCTCGATCGACCCTTGTTCCGCGAAGCACACCCGGATCATTCCCTCGAAAACCAAAGCAGGCGGCTGCGACTGGGTGGCCAGCCATTCGGTGAGCGCGGCACGCCCCTGTGGCGTGATCGAGTAGATCGTCCGATTGCGGCGCTTACCCGCCGGTTCGGTTCGCGCAGTGACGAGGCCACGTTCGAGGAGTCGCTTCGGTGCGTTGTAGCGCTGCCTGTCGGCACGCGGCCACAGCGCGGAGACCCCGCGTCCGACCTGCTCGGCGATTTCGTAGGCCGATCTGTCCTTGGCCGTCAGGAGACCCAAGATCACATACGACGTCGTGTTGAGGTCGCCCTGGGCCACTGATCTCCTTCCCGCGGAGCGTCGTGTTTCGATACGGCCGCGAGAGCCAATCCTACCGAGACGCTGCCGCGAGCCGCCGCGACCGCCGGCTGCTAGCCGCCGCTTGTGTCCTCTGCCGCATCATCGATGTCCTCACCGGTGTCGGTGGCCGGGCCGGCGTAAATCAAGGGAACCAAGGACTTGGCAACCATCGCGGCCGGCGGGAACCCTTCTGCGGTCGGAGCAAGATTGCCCCACACCACGATGGTGACGTCGTTCACCGGGTCATAGCCCATGAAGGAGTTGTAGCCGGGCATCTCGCCGATGTGTCCGTACATCGGTCCCATCTGGGCGATCCCGTAGCCGTAGCTACTCCCCGATGGGTCCTCGGGATCAGACGGTTGCACGCTGTCCATCCGCAGCTTCTGGGTCTTCTCGTCGAGCAGATCGCCCTTACCGATCGCCTTGACCCAGGTGGCCAGGTCGTTGGCGGTCGAAATGCCTTGTCCTGCAGCCCATGTCCACGACGGGTTGTCGTTGGTTGTCGTCCGCGGTGTGACCGTACCCGCCTCGATCGCCGCCAGCCTCTCCGGCGACAGCGACTCCTTGCCTTCACCCAACGTCTCGACGTTGCCGCTGTACGAGTAACCGTTGACGTAGGTCGCCGGAATGGAGGTGTCCGTGTTGGCCGGGAAGGACGTGCCGGTCATTCCGAGTTTGGAGAAGAAGCGGTCCTGAAAGATCTGGGCAAGGGGCTTGCCGTCGAGCTCCTCGGCGATGAGGCCCAGCAACACCGTGTTGGTGTTGGAGTAGTTGTACTCGGTACCGGGCGGCGCCAAGGGCGGGTTCGCGAACGCCAGAGCCAGCAATTGCTCAGGCGTCCAAACCTTTTGGGGCTCGGTGTCGAGTGCTGTGTTGAGCTCCAGCGTGGCGGTGTAGTTGTAGAGTCCGCTGCGCATGTCCAGCAGCTGGCCGATTGTGATGTTCTGCCCATTGGGGACATCGGGCCGGTATTTGCTGACCGGGTCGTCCACGGAGATCTTGCCCTCTTGGACCATCTGCATGATGGCCGTGCCGGTCCAGGTCTTGGTGTTCGAACCGATTCGTACCTTCGTATCGGCCGTCGGCGCTTCGGTGGAACCGATTCCGAGGGTGCCCCATGACTTCGTGTAGTCGCCCTCGGGCGTCCGGACCAAAACCATCATGCCGATCTCGCGGAACTCGGTCGCCATCTCGTCGACCAGCTTGTCCATCGCGGCAGGGTCGAGAGGCACCAGCGCACCACCTGGCGCGGCACTGCTCGGCGACGACGACGTCGACGAACTACTCGAGTCGGACGAGCATGCGGTGGCGACAAGAGCCGCTGTGAGCATCACGGCGACGGCCGCGGCCTTTCGGTTCCGGCGCCGCCGCCTACGCGGATCAAAGTAGAAGGTGATGACATGTGCTCTCTCCTGGTGTGGCGGTCGACTTCGGTAGGGCTGCAGAGATCTTCGGTGGCGTGTTCGTGGTTCATGCCGGAACCTTCGTGAAGGTACCGAGGCCCTGCGCGTCGAGATACTCGACGGTGAATGACGCGGCAGTGCCGTCAGCGGCGGCGAACTGGATACTCGTGGGCCCGACTGCGTTCTCCCCCGACGTCTGGAACCAGTAGGTATCACCGTCGTAGTGGATGAGCGGATAGCTCAGCTGTTGATCTCGGCCCAGCCTCAACACGAGATCACCACCCTCGTTCACCACTTCGGCGGCGCCATAGAACGGGCTCACGAACTTGCCCACGTACACCGAGGCGTCTTGTGGCGGCATGGCACCGGCCGGCGGGCTGGTGTAATCGGTCTCGGAGCGACCATGTTCGACGAGCTGTTTGAACTGGCCTGACACGTGTGGCACCCAGTCGACGGTCAGCTCGCCGTTTTTTGCGTAGTCCATGAATTGAGCGGAAATCGCTTCCGAGACCCCGATGGGTGCGGTGTTGGCGAGCACCACGATCCCGAGATCTTCACTCGACAACAACTCGACATCGGTGCTGGCGCCCAGCGCGAACGCGCCGGCGTGAGCAACCTGCACGCGGCCTCGATCATCGGTGTTGATCGAGAAGCCGGTGCCGTAGAAGCTTTCTCGTGCACCGGGTTCGGTCGCCGGACGGGAGAACGAGTGGGCCTGGTGTGTGTACTGAAGCGCTTCGGGATCCACTATCTGACGACCGTCGAACATCCCATCGGCGAGCTCCATGCGAATCCAGGCGGCCATGTCGTCGACCGACGAACTCGCGCCGCCCGCCGGTGATTGCGCTTCCGGATTGCTGACGTACTTCGCCTCCCACGTGTTGGTTGTGGGATCGGTGAGCACGTGGTTGTACGCGTGGTTCGGAGCGTTTCGCCACTCGTCGGTACTCGATGTCGTGTTCGACATCCCCAGCGGTTCGTAGATCGTCTGCTCCGACAACTCGGCCCACGTCGTGTTCTCGGATTTGGCAGCAGCAACTCCGGCGACGGTGAAGCCATAGTTCGAGTAGGCGTAGTTGTCCCGGAAACGATCGAGTGGAAGCTGATCGAGCCGCGACACTATCTCCTCGTAGCCGTAGCCGAGGTCTTCGAGCAGGTCGCCGCCGTGGTCGGGAAGACCCGATCGATGCGACAGCAGATCGGTGAAGGTGGCGTTCTCCGTGACATACGGGTCTGCGACGACAAATCCTGGCTCGTACATCTTCACCGGCTCATCCCAAGAAATCTTGCCATCGCCGACGAGTGTGGCGATCACGCTGGAAGCCAAAGGCTTTGACACCGATGCGAGCTGAAACATCGTGCTGGTGTCCACCGGTTCGGGTTCACCCACTTTGCGGACACCGAAACCCTTGGCGTAGACCACCTCGTTCTTGTAGACGACCGCCACGGCGATACCCGGGGCCCCCGTACGGGACATCATGTCGCCCACGAACCCGTCGATCTGATCGGTCGCCGCATCCACCGCTGCCCGATCGATCTGTGGTGCGGAAACATTGGTCGGCGACTCTGCGAGTGACCTCGACGACCCCTCAGACGACGAACTGCACCCGGAGAGAACAAGTGTGATCGAGACTCCCAGCACCAGCGAATAGGTGAGCGGAGGCCGTCTTCGTTGCCCAGGTCGGGTGAGAAGGGCCGGCCGAGTGGTCATTTCTTCGCTCCGTCACACAAGGCGGCCCGCCGTGGCGACCCGTCGAAACCCGATACGGCACGCGCCGATCCACCCCGCCGTGGACGCTTCGAGCCAATGTGCTGACCATAATCGCATCAAATGCAACTTGCACGGTGTAATTTACAGTAATTACCGCCCACGTCGGGAGTGGGTGTCGAGTCGGACCCAGGAAGTGGTGCGCCACCATGCCATCAGTCGAACCCCAAACAAAGACGTATCGCGCAAGGACGACGCTGGCTGCATTCGCCGTCGGTGGTCTGCTCTTCGCCGCCGCGTGCTCAGGCGACTCGTCGGAATCCGACAAGAAGTCGCCTAGTGGGCAAGGTCAGGCGCTGCCTGCCGCCGCGACGGCGATCATGGAGACCGAACAGTACAAGGCTGCGCGGTGGTCATATCTGGTGGTGGACCCGGAGACCGACGAGGTCGTCTACAGCAATTTGGCCGACGAGTTCATGTTCATGGCCTCACAGACAAAGCATTTCACCGTCGGGACGGTCTACCAGAATCTAGGCGTAGACCGGCGACTGACCAGTCCTGTCTACGCAACAGAAGCTCCTGTGGGAGGAACGCTCAGTGGAGACCTCGTCCTGGTGGGTTCCGGCGATCTGGCGCTCGGCGGGCGCAATGCACCCGACGGCAGGTTCGACTTCGCCACCGACGGCATCGACCACGTGTACGCCGATGCCATCCCGGGTGCCGTACTGGCACCCGGCGATCCACTCGCCGGACTCGATGACCTCGCCGCCCAGGTTGTCGCATCCGGGGTCACCCGCGTCGACGGTGACGTACTCGTCGACCCGCGGTTGTGGGAGCGCTACACAACGGTCGAAGGGGTGGTCCCGTCGATTTACGTCAACGACAACCTGGTCGACATCCAAGCCACACCAGGGCAGCCCGGACAGCCGGCGACCATCCAGATGCTGCCTGGCAACGGGCTTTTCAGACTCGACTCGCAAGTCACCACGGGCGCGGCCGACAGCGACTCCACCATGACGGTCAGCGCGGACGAGCTCGATCCCACCCTCATCCGGGTGACCGGATCGGTACCCGCGGGCAAGTCGACTCTGACGGTCTTCCGCATCACCGACGCTCCGACCTGGGCGCGGCAGCTGTTCATCGAAGCCCTGCAGCGCAAGGGCGTAACGGTCTCATCGACTGCCAAGGTGAACGAGCAGGCCGCACTCCCGGCCGAGAACAGCTATCGAGACGATCTGCGCCTCGCGAAACTCGAATCCGTACCGCTCCAAGAGATGGGTTCGATGATCCTGGCCACCAGCTACAACACGGGCGCAAACGATTTCCTCTGCCTGCTGGCGGTCGAGGCAGGGTCGAAGGACTGTTCCGACGGCCTGCCCGCGATCCGGGACCTCGCTACCGAAGCCGGCATCTCGCCGTCCGACTTCGTCATCGTCGACGGGCAGGGCAGCGACCCGTCGTCGGCCACGCCCACCGCGATCACACAGTGGTTCAAGTGGGTGGACGGACGACCGTGGGCCGACACCTTCTGGGCGGGACAACCCATCCTGGGCGAGCGCGGCTCCCTCAGTGGGGTGGGGGTCGACAGTCCCGCCAAGGGAAAGGTCGTCGGTAAGACGGGAACCTCCGCCGACGCCGAGCCCGTCACGGGACGGTTGGTGATGACGATCCAGGGGCTGTCGGGCTATCTCGAAGTCGCTGACGGCCGTCGACTGCTCTTCGTCGTCGGGGTCAGCAACGCGGTGTTCCCTGATCTCCCCCGCGGGATCTTCCAGGTAGGTGACGACGTGGGTATGGTCGCGGCTGCGTTCCAGCAGGCCCAGAGCAAGTGATGCGCAGGGACTCACCTCTCCACGTCCTGACACACGCATGCCCCACTCCCCACGAGATCGTCGGCTAGGCTTTCGACGACAGCTCGGCAGGCCTGCTGACAGCGGAGATACGCGCCCATGACGGACCGAAGTGAAGATCCACCGTCGGGGATCCTCACTGTTCCCGTCGTATGCGTCTACCAGCCGATCGTCGACTTGCGCGACGGGGAGACAGCCGGGTACGAGGCACTCGCACGGTGGCCCAGCCGACCAGACCTGAACCCAGGCAACGTGTTTGGTTCTGCTCGGGACGACGGCACACTGGCAACCCTTGATCGCGCGGCGCAGCGAGCTGCGTTGCGCGGAGCGTGCGATGCGGGGCTACCCGGCTCGTACACCCTCTTCATCAACGTCGAAGCCGACACATCGTCGAGCCTGTCGCCGACCGCAGGCGTGGCGTCGAACGGTGACGCGTGGCCTGGCCGCGTGGTCATCGAGATCACTGAGCGCGCGCTGCTTGTCGACCCCGGTCGTGTTCTGGAAATCGCCGACGAAGCCAGGGCGCTCGGATGGGGGGTGGCCCTCGACGACGTCGGCTCCAATCCGGACTGCCTCACCATGCTGGACTTCGTTGCACCGGAGATCATCAAGATCGACGGCCCACTGACCCGGACTCGCCGCCCGACCCCG
Organism: Williamsia sp. DF01-3; assembly: GCF_023051145.1. Taxonomy (NCBI): domain Bacteria; kingdom Bacillati; phylum Actinomycetota; class Actinomycetes; order Mycobacteriales; family Nocardiaceae; genus Williamsia; species Williamsia sp. DF01-3. The sequence goes on along the minus strand of NZ_JALKFS010000005.1, from coordinate 1,616,756 downwards.
ATACACACTGCGACCCTCGCTGCCATCGCCGCCTACATCGAAGCCACCCCTGCCACCGAGCTGATCGCGGAGGGTATCGAAACCGAGGCCGACCTCGAACAGGCTCTGGCGCTCGGCGCGACACACGGCCAAGGTTGGCTGTTCGGACATCCCGCACCCCTGCCCCACGTCTTCCCAGCGGTGTCGAACAGGATGCTCCCACTCACTGACGTGCGCAACGCGCCGCCGAGCCCACCGTCGGAGGCCCTGAAGACGATCAGACCGCGCATCGGCCGCAAGAGCCTGCTCATCACGCTGTCCCGCCACCTCGAGGACATGGCCGCGACACTTCGGGCCCCGGTCACGGTCCTGGCCACCTTTCAAGACGCCACAAGCTTCGGACCCGTTGTCGCAGCGCGATTCTCAGCCCTGGCCGCAACCCACTCCCATGCCTTTGTTGCAGCCTTCGGCGTCGGCATGCCGACTCGTCCGGCGCGCGGCGTCATCGGGGTCCCACTAGGCATCGACGACGACCTGGTCAACGAGTGGACGATCACGGTCACCGGCCCGCACTTCTTCGGAGCGCTCATCGCCCGCGACCTCGGCGACCCTCCTGACGACCCGGACCGCCGGTATGCGTACACGCTCACACACGACCGGACCACTGTGACCACCGCTGCCCGAGCCCTCATGCGACGGATACACCATCGGAATGACTCTGCGTCACAACATCATCACTGAAATCGATCGTGCTGCGGCGAGGCTCCGTCAGTCGACGTAAGCCTTCGGAACCCGCCACGTTCGACCGAACTCTCGATCGAACGACTCCGGGTGGAAGGGACTCTCCCCACCGGCGGGGTAGTTCGTCATCTCGCCGAACACCACTCGCCCGTCGACGACGTACAGGTCGACCCGGACGAAATCGGTGGAGGCGGCCAGTTTCTCGGCCACGATGATCATCTCGTCCAAGCACGCCGGTGCCGCCTGGGGATGCTCAGCGGGCGGAGGACCACCACTCAGCGGCAAAAGGGTCCAGGGCCTTCGGTAGAAGTTCTGGGTTCTCTTGCCAAAACGCCCTGTGTCGACCTGAATGAACTCACATCTGCCGTGGAAGACGAAGAACTTGTAGTCGTCGGGTACGTTACCGAGGTCATTCATCAGCAGTTCTTCGACGATGACCCGCCGAGGAACATGGCCATATGCCCACTCCCGGTTCGGGCCCTGCCCGTACAACTGCTGTACCCAGTAGCGCGCGATCGCCGTCAACTGGCCACGGTCTGCGTGCTCGGGGCGGACATGGATGTAGGACCAGCACGCCTCCACACCGGGTAGACGTGCGCCGAGATCGGCAGCGTCGGAGACCACCACGACAGCCCCGCTCCCGTGGGACGGCTTCACGACATATTGTCGCGGCAAAGCTTCGGCGAGAAGCTGCTCCGGATCGTCCACGATCGCATACACCGTCGGAAGGTACCCCGTGCCAACGGTGGTCGCGACGTGGTCTCGTACAGCGACCTTGTCAGCGAACGTCACCACGAGTTCGCGATGGTCTCGCAGCATTTTGTAACGGACTTTCTCGGTGAACGTTCCCGGCTTCCGTGTCTGCGTGAGCCGCCACCATCGAACAAGCATGCTGCGTTCGCGCCACCGCGCGTGTCTCATACCCGGTCCTCAACCGGCCACGGAGCACAGCCGTGCCGGTGGGCGCATATACATACTCATCGGGGTAGAAGCTACACACGTCGTCCGGCCGCCTCAGCGGCGGCGGAACACATCGCGAAGCCCGCGGTGGTGTTCGCGGCGGCGCAGGGCCTCGGCTTCGTCTTCGAGATCGGCATGGCTGATCACACGCGCAACAACAACTGCGACGCCGATCGACAAGACCACCCAGACGACGGCTCCGACGCCGATCCACCACCACACCAGAGAAAGTATGTCGTACCGAAAAATCTGCCGAACAGACAATGGTCATAGTGATCTTTACGGTCAGCGCGTGACGGTCAAATCATCGTGGTTCGCCTTCTACGCAGCCAGAAGCGCACAATGGAGTTTCACGCAGGCATCCTTCGGTGTCGCATCGAACAAGGGAACCCCGCATGGGCACCAGTAGTGGGCTCGACGGCGTATTGATCGAGCGGCACGTCATCGCAATCGCCGTCGGGATGCTGATGCAACGATGCAAGCTCAGACGCACTGATGCAGCGCGGCGACTGACGCAGGTCGCGACTGTGTCGAAGGTGTCGTTGTTCGATGCCGCGTCGGTCTTGATCGACACGCACCCGAGACCACTGCGGCCCGAATACAACTAAGGGGTTATCGGCCGTCGAAATAGCGGCGGCCTCGCACCGCGGATGCGAGACAAGTTGTCCGATAGATGGATCCGGGCAGGTTGCCCGCGCGGGAATTCGGTGGGGGTGGTTGAGTTGTCATCCAACCCGAGGAGTGTGGTCATGGCCGAAGACGACCGACGCGCGCAGTCGGCGTCGCACTACACGCGGATCACACCTTCTCGCGGACTCACTTCTGTGCTCGCACTCGCTGCGCAGGTGACCGGGTGCCCGATCGCGTTGATCAACGTGATCGACGGGACGCACCAATACACTGTGGCCGCTCACGGATTCGACACCGGGATCGTCGTTCCGCTGGACATGTCCGCGTGTGCCGGCGTGATCGCACGGGGCACACCGGTCGTCATTCCCGACGCAGCCAGCCCTGATGCTGACGAGATCGTCGCCGATTCATTGCGCCGCTTGGGGTTTCGAGCATACGCCGGCATTCCCCTGCTGAGCCGTGAGAATCTGCCCGTCGCCACACTGTGCGTCCTCGACACCACGCCGCACGCGGCACAGGACTTCGATCTGGTGGCACTGCAACATTGCGCAGTCTTGGCGGGTGAGGCCCTCGACGCGGCACGGTCACTGAGCAGTCGGATAGCCACCGACGCCCGGACACCCCGTGACCACGGCGATGCCGCGCTCGGCATCGGTGAGGTTGCCGCGGCGATCGACAACGGCCAGATCGTGCCGTGGTACATGCCGATCGTCGACCTGCAGACCGGCGAGCTGACGGCCGTCGAAGCGTTGGCCCGGTGGCTGCACCCTGAGCGCAGGGTACTGGCCGCCGACGCCTTCATCCCTCTGGTCGAGAACACCGATCTCATCATCGAGTTCGACCTGACCATGCTGGCCCGAGCAGTCGCCGATCTGCAGCGGTGGCGCAGCGAACGTACCGATGCCGACCACGTCGGCGTCGCCGTCAACTTCTCCGCCCACCACTTCTACCGTCCCGACTGCGCCGACCGGATCGACAAGGTGACCACAGCGGCCGGCGTGGCCCCCGGATCGGTCACCCTCGAGATCACCGAATCCGTCGCCGTACCCACCACGGCGCTCATCGATGCCCACGTGATCGATGATCTCCGGGAGCGCGGCTACCTCGTCGTCTTCGACGACATCGGTGGGCCGTGGCTACCTGCCGAACACCTGCTTGCGATCGGCGTCAACGGCCTCAAAGCCGACCGCACCGTCGGGTCGTCGCTACACACGCCGACCGGACGTGCGATCGCCCGCGCCTTGACCGCACTCACCGCCGAGCTCGGCCAGTTCCTGGTCATCGAGGGCATCGAGACCGCTGAACAGGCACACCAGGCGCGCGTCGTCGGGGCCCGCTATGGGCAGGGCTATCACTGGTCTCCCGCGCAGCCCGCAGACGCTTTCCCGATGCTCTCGAGTGCGCGGCCATAGCGGCTGGCCAGTCAAGGTCAGGGAGTCAGCTCGACTCAGAATGGCGGGGCGACGCGCAGTTCTACAGAAGGCGTGGGGCACGCTTCGATCACGGTGACAGCCAACATCTACGCTGACCTATACGACGAACTCGACGTCGTTGCAATCGCGCTTGATTCGTTTAGTTAGGCGAGCGCACATGCGATTAGTGCTCTCGCAACGGTTGCGGCGGGCTTCGAGCCGCGATCAAAAAGTTGCAGAAAGCTGGACCGTAGATTATCAGCACGAGCCCCCATCGATTGCCGATGGCCTACAGGTCTCATGCGAACGCAAGAACGACTGCTGCCTCGCCTCGGCGTCCCAGTTTGCCGGCATCGACGTACACCGGTTCTACTCAGCGATGAACCACGGAGCTGACGTGGTACGCGGTAGAATCGGTCATGCGCAAGTTCATGCTTCGAATGCGGGACAAAGTGGTCCGTCAGGTGACGGCGACCCCCAACGACCAGCAAGGAGCGATCGGCAACGGAAAAAACGGTGACGCGCAGGCTAACGACTCGGAGCCTGATTACCGGGAAAGCCTCAAGGACAGCCAGATCCAAAAGTTTGGCAAACGCGGAGATGAATAGCGTGGTCGACGTTCATGGCGCCGACGCTGCCAACTACAAAATACTATCCGACTTCATCGATAAGGAAGTATCGGACGCTTGGGCTAGAAAAAGCTCTTTTGAAACTCGATCCTTTTCGATCGTCATGGCCACAATTTCTTTAATATCCCTCTATTTCGTTCTTCAAACTCAACTCAAACTCTCACCGAGCGACTATCAAGGGTGGGTGGCGGGCCTGTTCGTCACTTCGTTGATTGCATCGTTCGTGGCTTTAGTTTGTGCAGTGGCCGCCGCTCTCCCAATGAAGTATCCACTTTCCCCTGTCGCTACGCTCGAGAAAATGCTGTCCGAGACCCAGATATCAAACATCGACCACAGTTTCGAGATTTTGGAGGCACGAATTGATCAGCTCGCGCATATTACCGCGCGCAATTCAGTGAAAGCTTTCTTTGCTGTGTCAGCGTTCGCGTCATTCTTCCTAGCAGGCGCTATGCTGGTCGCGACGCTGGCAGTCGCTCTTTTAACTCAATGAAGTCACTTCAGAACGAGCCGAGCGATTTCGCTCGACCAGCAAAGCGGTCAGACGACATAACTTCGACCCGAGTGTGGCTGTATCGTCCCGTCGGGTATGGAGCGATCGAGGTCTTGAACCAACTGTCGTCTAACTCAAGACTCCATCCAATAACCGGAGGTATCACCGATGCTTGACCCGGTAGCTGCGCGAGGAGCGGCTTGACGCTAACACCTTTGCGATAGCCTACCGTCACGTCACTAGCGTCCATAACTATAGTGGCCACAACTGGTGGCTTGTCATTTGCTCTAAGTTTACGATCTATGGCCTCTGCAACCCAAACATACTTCGGAAGTTGAAGCAAGTTCAATCGTCGGATTAGGTTTTTATCGTCAACCCGGGCGGCCATATTATCTTTAAGGTCCCTTCCGAGCATGGCGTATGTTCGAATTGTGACGGAATTTGATTCGGCCGAGGCAGTTCCTTCGGCGAGCGATGTCATCGCCGAAAAATACGTTTGATGCTCACTCTCGCCGATTCCAATTTCCGACCAGTCTGACTGCTCAGTTATCCTCTCGTTAACCAAGTCAGTAATCATACGGATTGCGGCTCGCTCTGCAGTGGCGCCATCTAATATCAGCCCATGCGAAAGCGGTACTATTATTGACGTCAAGTCCCGTCGTTCGTGGGTCTGCAAGACTAATTCGTTCACACTCTCGAATCCGTACGGTTGTTTTTGATCGTCGCTCACGATGAACTCAGCAACATCAGAGTGCAGAGACCTAGCTCCACTCCCTTCTTTGAGATCCTCCTTTCGAAGGTACCCGAGGATTACCTTGGTATGCTCTACTGCATCCCGCGAAATGATGACAGGGATGCCAGAGTTCAAGTATCGACACACCGAGCTCCCGATATTCGCCCGAGTCCAGAACTCCTCCGCGCGTTTCTTCGCTTCGGGCCCCTCTAGGATAGTGTGCAACTCCTTCTTGAACTCCTCGCTGTCAGCCCAAGTGGTAGGTCTCGAACTGATTAACAGAGCTCTATCAATGACTTCGGGAGGCAAATCAAACCGTCGAAGCGCCGTGCACATGACGTTTGTCGACAATCCATTAGAAGGATACGAACGGCCATACGACTCGAATTGCTGGGCGGCCCGATGAAAGCTTGCCGTAGATCGACGCTGAACTAGACCACGTAAGACAGCGGAGTAGTGACACTGCCACGCACTAACGTGAGCGCATCGCAGAAGGTGTCCATCCTGCTCCATGAAAGGCACCCCGACCGCTACAATCGAGACACCAAACACCTGCACGTGCTCAGTCACCGCTGTTCGGATGTGAGGCGAGAGCGTTTGCCGGCCTTCAGCGAGATCCTTAACCCAAACATTTGTCGTAATCATCGAGCGACCGACGATTCCCGGGGATTGCGGCCTAATTATAACGTACCCGAGGTACTCTCCCTGGTTGGCCAACGGAATCGGGCCGTCCGGATATCGATACTGTTGTCCGAACGAACTCAAACTCTGGTACTTGAGCGAGAGTCGCCCTGGTCGTCTACGCGAGAAAAAATGCAAACGGACGGCAGATGGTTCCCTTACGCGGAAGATCATCTCGTGCGTCGCGCTGTACTCGCTTCTGTAATCGAGGTCGAAATAGTCATCCTCTACCATCATGTACGCCGCCTCTGCGGCCTTGAAAGTATCGAAGACGGCCGTCGCAACGATGCTAGCGCCGTTCACAAGCCGGTCTGGGCCCCCATTTTCGGGTACTAGGCTCGGCTTGTCTATATCTAAGTAATCGAGTGTGCAGTCAGTACTGTTACTACACAGCTTCCGCAACGCACCGTAGGATTCCTCATCCGGGGGCAGCGCAATTGACTCACACATTGCGTGCTCTCTCTCGAACTGCTCGTCTAAACGCTCTGCTTGTGCTTCCGGCCTGCTTGAGCCGACGAAGCGGCTATGTCGTCAGCTGAGGCAGGACGTGGGATCCGGGACTCGCTTGACGTAGCGACAGTTACCCGAACTCGGCGACCGTCGGAACGGGTTATGTAGCGTTTTGAAGAACCCGGCAACAACGGACTGGGCTGCTTGCGGCGTTTGGTCATCAGCAGTTCCGAAGGGCACAAGAGTAGATGCCGAAGCGGCGTAAGACTGCCACGAGAGACCTGGGGGAGTTGGCGCTCAAAGCCAACGTGCTCCGCATTGAACCAGGCTAGCAGCTCTCACTGACCCATATTGCATCAGCGTCCAGCGTGTTTACATGGGGACCCAGCGACAGGTGCTTGCTTCGGGGCGCGTTCATGAGCCGTTGACAGGTGTCCCTCAATAGGTGGGCATCCGTCGACCGACAATGCTGACCCGGTTCGACGACTGCCACTTCGTACCAGATGACTTTCTTCCCGGCAGCGGACGCTCACGAGTGTTTGCCTCATGGAGCGCCAAAATCCGGGACCTCATGGAGAGACCGAACTCGAAGGCTTTGAGCCTGTGACCTGGAATAACTTACGGTGGCCAGAGTCGGGATCGAACCGACGACCTTCCGCTTTTCAGATGGAAGTAACCCCAGGTGAAACCGGTTGTCCCAGGTCAGACCGGTCTAGACCCGCCCGTTCAGACCCCTCGGACCACTTCATCCAAGATTTTCGCCCCATATTTGCCCCATGACGGGTGCCCCATATGCCCCATGGACAGCCGTCCGCCGACTGACCAGGGGGTCCGTCCGTAACGTCGAATAGTTTTCGGGTTGCTCCGACCGGCCATCGAACGGCCGGCCCTCCGCTAATAATAACTACATATCTGGGCAAGTATGGGAAAAGCTAGATACTCCACCAGACATCCCCAGATATCCGCAGTTGACGATCAGCGCCTGCTCGGTCCGCGCAGGGCACCGGCGTCGAATGAGAGTCTCCCGTATTGGGCGCCCCGAGTTCGCCGGTGACATCGTCTCAGTCAAGGCCAGAGCCTTGAGCCGACGTAATATATATTATCGGCGTAAAACTCTCGGGAGTAGTGGTAGGTGCGGTTACTGCCGTCTACCTGGGATGATGGGGTTTGCGCTGGTGGGCGGCGGGGTTGGCTGGCGTGGTGTCGGCGCCGCGGATGTGATGCTTGTGCGTCGGTCCAGCGCCCTGTAGGTTTCTTGCATTAGATGCAGGTTTCCACGGGTCGGAGGTCGGCGTGGACGGTGTCCCGGGATTCGTTCCGCGGTTGTTGCGCGACGGTGAGGTCGGCCTGTTCCGTGCCGAGGACCGCGTGTTTGAAGCAATGGTCGAGGGTTGGCGGGCGCAGATGCTGGCGCGTGGGCTGACGAGAGCAACGATCGACGGGCGCTGCGGGGTGCTGCGCCGGTTCCAGGAGTTCGCCGGGACGTTCCCGTGGTCGTGGAGGCCGGTCGATCTGGATGACTACATGGCTGGGCGGCGCTCGGGTGAGAAGCCGGTGAGCTGGACGACGCTGCGTTCGGACAGCAATGCCATCGCGATGTTCTGTGCCTACGTCTCGAGCTCGAGTTACGGGTGGGGTGCGCTGTGCCAACGGGTCTTCGACGATGTTCCGGCGCAGATCGCGTTCGAGTGGAACACCCCGCGGCACACCTGCGAGGATGCTGTTCCGGCTGGCCGCCGGGCCTTCACGGCCACGGAGCTGCAGAGACTCTTTGATGACGTGGACGACCGGGTCGATCGTGAGTTCGCTGCTGGGAGTAAGCGCTGGCTTCCCCTGTTGCGGGACTCGATCGCGTTCAAGGTCTGCTACGCCTTTGGGCTTCGGCGTCGCGAGGTGGCGATGCTGGACGTGCAGGATTTCGGCCCCAACCCGCATGTGCCTGCGTACGGCGACTTCGGCGCGGTGACCGTCCGATGGGCCAAAGGCACCACCGGGTCGGGGCCGCGACGACGCACCGTGTTGACGGTCCCGGAGTTCGACTGGGTGGTTGACCTGCTCCGATTCTGGATCACCGAGCGTGGCCGGCGGCACTTCGCCACCGCTGACCGATCGGCGGCGCTATGGCCGAGCGAGCGCGCCGAGCGGATAAGAGTGGGTAGCTTGAGTGATGCCTTCGCTGCCGCCCGCGAGGGCGCCGGCTTGCCGAAAGAGCTCGGACTGCACTGCCTGCGACACTCCTACGTCACGCACTTGATCGAGGCCGGCTACGACCCGGCGTTCGTGCAGACTCAAGTCGGTCATGCCTATGCGTCGGTCACCGGGCTGTACACCTCGGTCGGCAACGATTTCAAACAGAAAACCATCCAGCACATGATCGCTTCGCGGCTGGACGGCCACGGCAGGAAGCAGGACGGAGACGCTGATGGCTGAGCAACGACGCATCGGGTATCGCTGGAATCTGCGGACGCAGATGGCGCAGCGCAACCTGTGGAAGAGCACCGAACTGGTGCCGTTGTTGAGGGCTCGGGGCATCAACCTGTCCGAGAGTCAAGTCTACCGGCTGGTGACCGGCACACCAGAGCGGATCCCGGCACGCACGTTCGCCGCGCTCTGCGACATCCTCGACTGCGAACCCGGCGAGTTGTTCGAGCCGTTCGTGGAGATGCGGGCAGCGGCCACCGCCCAGGCGCCGAAGCGGCCGGAAGACCTGGGGGTGGCACCCGGCCAGCCGATCGCCCCCCGGGTGAGACTCGTCCGGGACGACAACGAGGACTGACCGATACCGATGGCCAGGCCCCGCAAACCCGACGACCCGGACCTACGTCGCGTGTGTCCGTGTGATCGCTGCGGCTTGGGCTACCCGCTGGTGGTCACCTGGGGCCCGGAGGATCAGATCTGCGGCTACTGCTACCAGCAGGCCAAACGCACCCGCGGCACCTGCGACTGCGGCCACATCGGCGTCTTACCGGGCCGAGTAGATGGGCGCCCGGCCTGCCGGGCGTGCGCCCAGATCACCCTCAACATCGATTGCGTGCGCTGCGGCGCCGAGGACGAGATCTACCGCGCCGGCCTGTGCTGGCCATGCGCACTGAGCGAGACCGTCGACGGACTGCTGACCAACCCGGACACCGGCACCATCGCCGAGAGGCTTATCCCCCTGGCTGAGGCGTTGAAATCGATGAAACGCGCCAACAGTGGACTGACCTGGATCCGCCAGCGGCACGTGACCGACTTCCTGAAACAGTTGGCCACCCTCCCGGAGCTCACGCACGAGGCGATCGATGCACTTCCACGCTCGCGCACCCGCGACTACGTGCGCGGGCTCCTAGTCGAGCACGGTGGCCTGCCCCGACGTGATGAGCTGCTTGTCCGCTACCAAGCCTGGGCGGACACAGCACTGGAGAGGCTGACCGAGGACACCAACCGGGCCGTCATTGACCGCTATATCCGCTGGCACCATCTACGGCGCATGAACAAGATGGACCCCGTCCCCCACGGCACCTTCCTGCGCAGCAAGCAGACCGTCACCGTCGCGATCAACTTCCTCAACTGGCTCGGCGAGCGCGACATCGCGCTCGCCGACGTCGGCCAGGGCGAGGTTGACGCCTGGATCGCCGGCGGGCCGACCACGCGACTGCTCGTCGATCGGTTCCTCGGCTGGGCCATGGACACCAAGAACGCCCCACAAGGGCTCACCGTGCCCCGCCATCGCCGCGGTAACAGCACCACACTCAGCGCCACCGACCAGGCCGCCGCCCTGGACCGAATAGTGGACGGCGACACCCTGACCGCACGAGACAAGGCCGCGGCGATTCTAGTCCTTGTCTTCGGCCAACAGATCCAAGATATTGCCGCGCTGAACTGGGACGACATCACCGTGACCGAGGACCTGGCGACCATTACGCTCGGCAGCGGCCCGATCGTGTTGCCCGCCCCGCTCGACGGGCCGTGGCGTGAACTCCTGGCTAACCCTGGCCACGATCAGACCGCCGCTCACCCGAGAAGCAACTGGGTCTTCAGAGGGCATTCCCCCGGCATGCACATCGATCCGATGCACCTACGCCTCCGGCTACGAGACCACCTCGTCAGCGCCCGCGCCGCCCGACTCGGCACACTGCATGAACTCAGCAAGACCGCCCCGGCCGCCATCATCGCCGATGTCCTGGGCTATCACCCATCGACCATTGAGCGCCACGCTGTTGACGCGGCAGGTACGTACGCCGAATACATCGCCGCCGTACGCGAGTACGGCCAGAGGTGATTCTGCGGCGAATTACCGAGCCATCGGTAACAGGGGAAATAGGTAACAGGGAACAAGTACTGTTACCGGCGTGGAGAGGGCCACAGAGTAATTCGCCGCTCGAGACACCGCGATCAGATCGCCTACTCCCGACTTACGAACACCCGCTCCTGCCAGCAGAAATTGCGACACAATGTATTTCGTCACCAGTGACGAAATACATCCATGCTCGCATACGATGGGCCTTGGTCAGACGAACAGAACGTAGAGCTGCCAGGCTGTTTCGGGTGGGTCTGTGCGTGCTGGCTGAGACAGCATGGCTGCACCACCAAGGCCTAGCAACGCTCTCGGAGCGATCAGTTGTCACAGTGCATTACGTCACAAAGACAAATGAAGTCAGCTCCATCCGGGCGTCACAGCTGCAGAGATCCTTTCTCGCCAGCTTCGATGGCCAACAGCCTCGTAATGGCAAGCGGTTTGGCGAGTTTGCCATCGAGTGCTGCACCGATTCGCGTCAAGCTCGGAGCGCTCATATGCGTTTCTAACGCGTCCTCCGACGCCCATTCTTCCACGAAGACGAAGTCAGTCGAGTCGACGGCCTCGTGCATGACGTACCGGATGCATCCTGGTTCGGAGTGAACGATGGCGTACTGGCGGCCGGTGCTGCAGACGCCGCGGCAGCCGACGAACCGGTGCTGGTGCGTGAGGAGCACCGTCAGGTACGCCGACACGTAGCCGCGCTCAGCGCCCTGCAACGGCAGAGCATCACGCTGGTGTACTTCGCTGGCCTCACCCACACACAGGGCGCACAGCGACTCAACGTTCCGGTGCCGACGTTCAAAAGCCGCCTTCGAGACGGGCTCGTCCGGCTACGTGGGCTGCACGCCGACAGCGACCGCGAGGACCTCTGCGCCTAGCGGTCGCCGGCCTGCTCGTAGTAGGCGGCCACAATGTGTTTCGCGATGCGTCCGCGGTCGCCGATGCCGCCATATCCGTGGTCGCGGGCCCATGCACGAATGACCGGACGGTCGCCGGCATCGTCGACGGAACCGTTACTGCCAGCGGCTCGGCGAGGGGCCGACCCGGACCGCCGCCGGCCGCCCACCCGGGTCGACTTACTCAGCAGCGTCGTGACAGCCATCTTGCCGTTCTCGATCTTCTCGAGATTGGTTGTGCTGGTGTCAAAGACGTAGTCGACGCCTCGCCATGACCACTCGATCGTGTTCAGATCATCAATCTCGATGGGCTTGCCATCGAGATCATCAACGAACTCCACGACCGTCTTCTTCGCCATAAACTAAAGATAGCCAATGTCAGCCGACCGCGCCCAACCAAAAAGACATTCCGTCTAAACTGTCGGGTCGTGTCCCAACCGGTAATGACAGCGGTTTGTTGCCTATTCGGGGCTACCGCCACTCATCACGCTTCCCGAACATTCGCCCCGTACGATGACGGTCGCTGTAGAACGCAAACAGAAGGAGAGCTCGTGCATGTAGACAAAGCTGCCGGACTTTCCACCACCGACAGCGCCATCGCTACGGGCAATGATGCGTTGTCGATCCTCACCGTCGAGCGCGACAACATCGCAATCCTCACTGTGCACGGCAGCCTTGACTTACTCACCGCCACGCACCTCACCACGGCGGTAGGCGACGCGCTTAAAAGTCAACCGCACGGTGTGATCATCGACCTCACCGCCACCGAGTTTCTGGCCTCGGCCGGAATGACTGCACTGTTCACCGCCTACGAGGCAACCACCCCAGTACCCTTTGGTGTCGTCGCCGCCGGACCCTCCACCGCCCGCCCCCTCAAGCTGGTCGGACTTGACCACACGTTCGCCCTCTATCCGACCCTGGACGAAGCACTCACCGCCACAGCGGCCGCCTCACCGAAGCCATAACCAGACTTATCCGCCCTATCCGCGCCCACATCCGCCACATGACATTCCTCGCGCGCACGGTCCGGCCCGTCGCGTGCCTGGAGATCGCCGGGCGAGTCATCTGTCGCCCGACAAGAGGATTGAGCTAAGGACAGTAACCGGGTTCGACTTATTGCAGTTCGGTCAGCATCGCGAGGCCGACCATGGTGCCCATGAGTGCCGGGAGGGTCAGCAACATCGCCAGATCACCGCCGACGGGAGTGAACGGCGACGAGGCCGTCGTCGGCCGCACACGTCGCCTGGGTGTTCCCGTGTGCAGGCGCCTCGGCGATTCTAAAAACATCACGCTGTTCATTATGCCGGTGTTTGTGTACCCGTCAGCGCCAATCGTCCAGAATTCATCTAGACGATGTAGTCCTTGCATCTTAATGCCGTCTGCACACGGGTGGCCCGTGGTGGATATGGCGATCAACGAGCATGGTGTGCTGACCGAGGGCAGGGCCATGGAGAGGCGGTGGGTGCCGTGATCGCGCGCATGGGGTCGCTGTGCGGCCGCGCAATATCGTTTTCGCGGCGCGACCCGCGCAGGGCACGGCGCCGTCAGGTGTCGCTATGGCTGTTTCCGACACGACTATCGGAGTGAGACGCACCGCTGTTTAGTAGGGTCGGTGCAAGTGGTCAGCATTTTCCGGCCGCGTAGTCGCGGACCGCGCGAACATAGGTGTCGAGGCGGTCGGCGGGCGCCGGTCTCGTTCCGCGAGGACGGCGACTGGTAGCAGAAACCTGCTGCACGCGGCGGGCAGCATTTAACGCCTTCCCGTGCACCGCCCGGTGATCTTGGATGCCTGTCGGCAGTTGAATGCAGCGGACGCGGTCGCCGCCGGCCTGCCCGCGCCGCCGGACGCCACGCCCGGTAACACCGAATAGACGGCTTCCAGTCGGACCCGGCGAACCACATGAAGTATCAACACCTTCCGCAGCGGGGCAAGTTCCGACGAGCTGCGGCAACGACACCTTGTTCGGGTGTCGTTGCCGTAGCCCCGGGTGGTTAGCGTTGCTGGTCGGCGACGGTGGTGGTCGCGTCCTGGGCGTGGGTTTGCACGTCCTGGGCCGCTGAGGTTCCTTCGTCCTTGACCGTTGCGGCGGCGTCGGTCGCGGTGTCCTTGATCGCGGCCGCCGCCTCCTGCGCCGGTTGCTGCAGCTTCTGGGCGGTTTGCTTGGCGATGTCGGTCACTTCGTCGGTCAACGGCTGCGCTTTGTCCTGCAAAGCGGCAGCGGCCTGCTGTTCGCGGTCACTGGCCGGGATCAGCGCCGACACGAGCAGCCCGGCGCCGAACGCGATCAGCCCGGCGGCGAGCGGGTTGCCCTGGGTCTGGGCTTTGACTGCGCCCGGCGCCGATTGCACCGCGTCGCTGGCGGACTGGGCCGTTTCGGAGACCGAGGCCATCGCCGAACTCGTTGCGCCGGAGGTGCTCTGGGCGGTGTCGGTGGCTGAGCCCATCACTTTGTCGCGGACGCTACCGAGGGTGCTGGCGGCGCGGCCGACTTTGCGTTTGGCCATCGTCGTCGGGTTGGCTTCATAGGCCAGGGTGTTGACGTCCGAGCTCAAGGTGGCGCGGGTGCGTTCGATGTCGGCGCGGATCTGGTCGGGATCGGAACTACTGGTGGTCATGGCTTCTCCTGAGGATGCGGCGCCAGAGCGCCGGGAATTTTGGTGACGGTGTCGGTGGTCTGGGGCAGACCCTTAGCTGTGCGTAGCGCCGAGCGGCCCAGGACAGCGAGGACGGCGCCGATGATCGCCCACACGAGTACGACGATCAGTGCGGACCAGCCGTGCCCGATCGCGCTGCCCAGAGCGGCCCACAGCGCGACCGAGAGGAACAGCAGCACGAAATAGCCGGCGACGGCGGCGCCGACGAGCATGCCGGATCCGGTGCCGACGCGGCGGGCGGTCTGGGTGGCTTCGGCTTTGGCCAAGGCGAGTTCCTGGCGGACCAGAACGGACAGGTCTTCGCTGACATTGGACAGTAACTCGCCCAGCGATGGGGGGTCGTTTTCGCTGTGGGTGTGCGGCTGGGGTGGGGGCGGGATGGTCATCGCGCCGCGCCCGGGGCCGGATGGGTCGGGTATCCCGGTTGCGGGGTCGAGGCGGGCGGCACCGTGTACGGCGAGTCCACCGGTCCGCCGGTTCCTCCGGCCCCGGTCGCGTGTTGTCCGGTGGCGTATCCCGCCGGTGGTGCCGCATACCCGGCGGCCGGGGTCTGCAGCGGCGGCAGGGGTGCAGTCGGGGTGTCCTCAGCGTGCGGCGGCGCAGCGACAGCACGCGGACCCGAACCGGTGGTGTCGCCATCGCTGTTGGCGGCGGTGAGGCCGCGGCCCAGGCGTCCGGCGAGCAGGCCGGCGCCGGCAGCCAAAGCTAAGAAGGTGCCGGGTTTGCGGCGGGCGAAGCGGGTGACCTCGTCGAGGACCTGGCCGGGTTCGCGGTCCTCGAGCCAGGAGGCGACGGTGTGGGCGTGCTGGGAGGCCTGGCGGGTGAGATCGGTGGCGATACCGGGGTTCTCGGAGCCATCGGCCATGGAGCTGAACTCATCGGACAAGGCCCGCAGGCCGCCGGCGACGCGTTGTTGCTGCGCCGCGGCCTGGGTGGTCAGTTCCTCACGGGTCTGGCCGATCAGATCCTGGGCCTGGGTTTTCACTTCGCCGGCCACCTGCTGGGCCTGATCGCCGGCCACGTTCGCCACATGCTTGCCGGCATCGGTGGCGGTACCAGCAACCGCACCCGCCTGCTCCTTGGCGACACCGGTGGTCGACGAATCGGCGCCCGTGCTGGACGGCGCAGTGGGTGGGGGCGTGCTGTGATCGGGGAACGGAACTCCACTAGAAGTGGTCATGAGAACAACTCGCATTCGGATTCGGCGATCGCGCGGACAGCAGGCCGGTGGCTTCGACCTGACAGGCGAGTACCCCGCTTCGTAGAACCCATGCATGAGGGGGCCTGGCCACTAGGCGGCGCCGTGGGCTGTGGTCGTCAGTTACGTTGTTGCCGAACAGATGTCAGTGGTAGCGCAATCCGCTGAGGCACCTGCCGGGGACCGGTCAGTTTATCGATGGCGTGCGGCGGTCGCTCTGTGATGCAGTGGTGGGGTCCGCTCGGTGCAAGCACCGCTGCGACCGGCACGCAGTTGTCGTTCATTGTTGGGGCGGGATGCAGCCGGTAGTCGTGATTAGTTTTTCGATGCAAGGAACGGGTGTGTGAAATCCCTGCGGCTCGAGTGTTCATCGCGTTGTTGGGCCTGGCGTGGTGTGCGATTGACCCCGGTACGCGGCGAGCCGCCGCCCCGGCGTGGAGCGCGGGAGCGGCGGCTGGCTGTAGCGAACGGTGGTCGGACTATTTTGTGGTGTCGTCGTCGAGTTCGACGCGTTCTTTGCGGACTTCGTCGGTGACGGTGGCTTCCTCAGAGATTGTTTCGGTGTTGAGTCGGACCCGTTCGACGGCTTCGACGTCTTTGGCGACGACGGGCACTTCGCTGTGTAGGACGACTTCGTGTTCTTCTTCGCTGATGGCGGGTCCGTCATGGGCGGCGCCGCGGTTGGCATCGGTGATGGGTTCGCGTTCGATACGAACCTCTTCGTGGCTGACCGGGACTGTGGTGGTGACGTTTTCGGTGACGACGTACTTGCGCAGCCGGGCTCGGCCGGTTTCTTGTTGGGTGGTTCCGACCCGGAGCTTTTCCTCCGAGACGGTCATAGCGTCGTCGGTGGTGGGCCCGGAGGTGTCATGTCCGACGACCCCTGCATCTTGCGAGGTGTCGGTGTGGTCGGCGGTGGGTGCGCTCAGGCCGTAGTGCTCGTACAGACGGTTCTCTTCCTGCGGTGAAAGGTTGCCGTCAGGTTCTACCCGGGGGCGTCTTTGATGGTGTCCTTGTCGTAGTCCACGGAGATGTCATCGCCCTCGACGGTGGCTGCGGCCAAGGGGACGAATGATTCTGAGGTGCCGAACAGCCCGGTTTTGACGGTGACCCAGGACGGTTGATCGGTGGCGTAGTCGAGGTAGATCTGGCCGATGTTGCCGATTTTGGTGCCTCCGGTGGACACGACGTTGCCACCGGCGGAGGTCAGGGCGTTCGCTTGCTGGGTGGTGATGCTCATGAGGGGCTCCTTGCCATGAAGACTGTGAAGATGAGCGCCGTGGGTTACAGCAATTCGCATCATGTGCAGGGTGCCCGCGGTCTGACGCGGGCAAACATGCTTTCCTGAGATGCGGACATAGAACTGCCCAGCACCCCTGACGACGCCGCACGACCACTCAAAGCTGTTGTTGCTCAGACTTTTAGGCCTGCGTACGTGAGCGGGAGGCAGCGTCCGGAACCGCGCACGCCCCGTGCAGACCCTGCCTCATGCGTGTGCTCTTCTTCGCCTCGTTGTGCGGCCCCTTCAGAACGTGGGTGGGCCGGAATGGCGCGTTTACTACGGGTGAACGAACGGAAAATGCTGCACCAGCGCTTATTTCGTCTGCCTGGCTGAGTTGTGTGGTGTCTCGGGGGTCAGGGGTCTCCGACGGCGACGTCGGTGATGATGATGTCGATGTGGGCGCGTGCGGTGGCGCCGTGGTGGGCGTAGAGGTCGGTGATGATGTCGGCGGTGGTGGCGCGGATGCGCTCGGCCAGGGTGCGTAGGTGTGCGCCGTAGCTGCCAGTGACGTGGATGGTCAGTGCGCGTAGTTCGGTGCCGTGGAAGTCGATGTCGATGGCGGTGGGCTGGCACAGGTAGGTGCGGCGCAGTTCGCGGGCCACCGTCGAGCGCAGGACGTGGTCGGTGATGTAGACCGAGCCTTCGCCGGGCGGGCCTGGTGGGGTGGCGCTGCGCAGGGGCCAGCCGTGGCGGGGGGCGGCGCGCACGGCAGCGATGATCTTCTCGCTGGCCGCATCCCACCCGGGGTCGGGTGTGGATCGCAAGATGGCGGCGGCGCGGTCGAGGATCGGGTCGGGTTTTGTCATTGCCACCTCCGCAGTCGCACTTTCAAGTTGCTGGTTGCTCGATGGTGCTGCCCGCGCGCGGCGTCCGGACTGAGCCGTAGCGCCGCGCCGATCTCGGGAAACGTCATTGCCTCGACCTCATGCATTATCCATGCCGCGCGTTGACGCACGGGCAGTTCGGTCAGGGCCGCGTCCAGGGCGCGCAAGAACTCCCCGCCCGCGGCCGCGAGGAAGGGGTCACGAGCGGCGTCGGTGTCGGGGACCGCGGCCAGCAGCTCGTCGTTGATCGGTGCGGCATGTTTGAGCCGATAGGTGTCGACAATTTTGCGGGAGCAGATCGAAAACAGCCACGTCTTGAGCGAAGACTCGCCGCGGAACGTGTCGAGCTGTCGCCAGGCGGCGATGAACGTCTCCTGCACAGCGTCCGCGACGTCGGCGTCGTTGGCCAGCATCTGCACCCCGTACCGGTACAGGGCCGGACCGTAGCGGTGAACCAGCACCTCGAACGCTTCGCGGTCACCGAGCCGGGCCGCCTGCCGCAACACGTCATCACCGGCATCGGTGAGTGCAAGGTCGGTCCGGTCGTACACGTGCACACCACTCCCGTCCCGCCGCGAACGATCCCCGTCGAGCAGGCATGCCCCAAATCGAAACCGGGCACACCACCGCCCAGTTATGTGACGTAGATCACCCATCTGAGACGTTCGGTTTCTGGCAGCTGGCGCGACTGCAGTTCGTAGACATTCGCACCAGAAAGAGGCAGTCCATGACCAGCACGCAGCAAGCCAGCTCGACCAGTCCAGTCAAGACCCCCGATAGTGAGTCGGCGCTCCTGACCTCCGAGGGCAAGACATCGATCGCGGACACGGTGGTCTCGAAGATCGCCGGCATCTCCGCCCGCGAGGTCAACGGGGTGTACAGCCTGGGCGGCGGTGCGACGCGGGCGGTTGGCGCGCTGCGCGAACGGATTCCCGGCGCGAGCGTCAATCACGCCCAGGGAGTGTCGGTGGAAGTCGGTGAGAAGCAGGCCGCCATCGACATCGACATCGTCGCCGACTACGGCGTCTCCATCGCCGATCTCGCCGCAGGTATCCGCCGCAACACCATCGCCGCCATCGAACGGATGACCGGCCTTGAGGTCACCGAGGTCAACATCACCGTCCACGATGTGCACCTCGACGACGACAGCGACAGCGCTGATACCCCCGCGCGCGTGGAATGAGCCCCACCCACCCGTTCGGTGGCTCGCCTGAGATCGCCGAACAGCGTGACCCGGCACAAGGACCCAGGCACATGACGAGCACCGAGGCACAGGTCGATCAGATCGCCGCCGTGGTCACCGCAGTGCCTGGTGTTGCCGGGCTGCACGCCGGAATGTTCGGTGAGGTCGCGACCTACCTGCCCGGCCGCCGGGTGCCCGGAGTGCGGATTGCCGACGCGGGCGCCATCGATGTCCATGTCAGTGTGCGGATCGGCGCGCCGATCCGTGACACTGCCGCGGCGATACGGCGGGCCGTGAGCGCTGTGCACGACGGTGCGGTGAATGTGACCGTCGAAGATGTCGTCCCAGTCGGTGAGGGTGAAGGCGCGAAGAGATGACCGAGCGCGAGTGGGCCACCTACAGCAGTCGGGCTGCCGCCCGGCGGGCGGCCGCTCGCCGTTCGCATCCCGATCGGGGTGGTGACCCGGCCGAGCTGATAGCCGCCTTCGCCGACATCGACACCCTCCTCGGGCCCTCCCGGGCCGCTCGACCCGCATCGACGGTCACCGTTTTTCACCGCCGTCGCAGGCCGCTGCGCCGGTGGATCCACCGCACCCGCCTTCGATCCCGCCGGCGGCGCCGCTACGTCGACATCTGACCGACCACACGGTTCACCCCAACCCCTTCGCCGCACCCACCGGTGCCGCATACCGATCCCTTTTACGGAGGTTTTTATGACCACCTCGTCACTCGGCCTGATTGCTGGGCTGCTGCTCGGTGTCGCCGCCGCAGCCGGCGGCTTCACCGGTTTTCTGATCGCCCTGGTCCTGGGCGTTGCCGGGTACCTCCTCGGCGGCCAGCGCGACGGCGAACTCGACCTGTCCGCTCTGCTGCGGGGGCGCGGCCGTGGATAGCCGCGGCGCCACCCTTACCGACCCCGAACCCGAGTCCGCACCTGCGAGCACCGCCCCCGCCGGCGCGGCGCCGCAGGCCACCGAACCAGGCCAGCGGGGCCGGCTGGTGGTGCGCGATAAAGTCGCTCAACGGGTAGCCGAACGCGCCGCCCTGGACAGTCCCGACATCGAAGCCCACGCCGGCGGACTCGACAAGCTCACCGGCCGGGACCTGCCGCGGGTACGGGTGGTCATCGCCGGAGACCGGGTCCGCGCCCACCTCGAGGTCGCCGCGGCCTGGCCGTGCGCCCTGCCCGAGGTCGCACGCCGGCTGCAAGACAACGTCGCCGACGCCCTCGAACAGTTCGCCGGTCTGCACGTCGACGCCGTCGATGTGGCCATCACCCGCGTCCTCTCGGTCGACGACACAGCACCGATTAGGCGGGTGCAATGAGTACCGACACCACCGACTCGCAGACCATGCCGGCTGCGGGGCGAGCGCCCGCGGCGCCGCCGGCCGCCGGATACATCGGGGCGCTGCTCGCGGTGCTGCTCATCGCCGCCGGATGCATAGCGATGCGCGATGCGTGCATCGCCGCCGGCTGGCTGGGCGGCCCGTTGTGGATCGACGCCGCCATCGACTGGATCGATGGGCTCGAGTTCACCGGCTGGATGATCGCCGCCGGTATCGCGCTGGTGCTCCTGGGCGCTTGGATGCTGTACAGCGCGGTGCGGCCGCGTCGCACCACAGCGCTACAACTCGATGCCCGGTCGGCGGTCTGGATCAGACCCGCCGATCTCGCCCGGGCCGCCTCGGCGACCGCCCACCGGGTTCCCGGCGTGCTCGAGGCAACCTCGCGGGCCACCCGCCGCACCCTGGTCATCACCGCCCACACCACCGATCCCGCCAACCCCGACATCGCCGCACAGACCCAACACGCCGTGCGCACCTCGGTCGCTCAGGTTCTGGCGAATGAACCGAACGTTGTTGTCCGCGTACGAAAGGCCGAACGGTGACCCGCACAGCAAGCACCCTGGACCGCATTGCCGCCGCCCTGATCGGGCTGCTGGTGATCGCGGTCGGCGCCGGCGCCCTGATCTGGAACACCACCCTGTCCTCCGGCTTCCCTGACCGCATCACCGCCGCGCCGCTGATGAGCGCCACCTCGCAACCGTGGTGGCCCTGGGCCGTGGCCGGCGCCGGAGTCCTGCTCGTGATCATCGGCGTGCGATGGCTGCTCACCCACACCCCGGCAGCCAAAACCAAACCCCTGCCGCTGCACGACGCGGACGATCGCGGCACCATCACCGTGGACCTCACAGCTGTGGTCGACGCCGCCGCCTACGCCCTCGCCCAGCGACCAGATGTCCGCTCCGCGAAAGGCAAAGCCGTCATCGACCGGGGCACCCGCACCCTGGACCTGACCGTGTCAGTCGCCGCAGAGGAGAACCTGTCCGAGCTGACCGACGCCATCGACGCGGTCTGCGCCGACCTCGCCCGCGCCACCGGCGACCCGACCCTAGCCACGCGCACCACCGTGCGCATCGACACCTCCGCCGGCGCCGCCCGCCGCGTCGCATGAAGAACACCCCGCCGCACACCCCACCCGCCCGCGACCCCGCGCAGACACAGGCGACCACAAACAACCCCGCCGATCTCGAACTACCGGTGCCCGTCCACCTCGCCCGCGCACGCCAGCGCCGCGAGAAACATGAACATGAACCAGACACCTACCCCACCGAGGACCCGGCGGCATAAACCCCGCCCGACCACGCAAGCCTCTCCGGGCCCCTCGCTCCGGGGCGTACCCCACAATGTGCTGTGCTGCAACCGCTTCCGGGTCAACCGCGACCCGCGCCCTGGGGGGATCACTAGTACACACGAGGCTAGCAGACATCCATACTTGGGCTACTCAGCTACGCCGATGAGCGACGAAAACGACAAGGACACCGTCATGACATCAGCCTCCACGAGTGAGGGTGTTGTGCCCACCGCCGGCGGCGACCACGGCACCGAGGCGGCGCACGTTGCGCTTGCTGACCTGGCCCGCGCCCTGCACGCCAAAACCCGGACCGGGCCGCTCGCAGTGCTCAACGACGCCGTCGCCGCGGCGCTGACGCTGATCCCCGGCGCCACCTCGGCCGCAGTCACCACAGTCAAGGGCCGCACCATCATCGAGACCCTGGCAGCCACCGACGAACACGCTACCCAGTTCGATCACCTGCAGCAGCGCAGCGGGCAAGGACCCTGCCTTGATGCCGCCGCCGGCCAGTACACCATCGAGGTCAGCGACCTGGGCACCGACGATCGGTGGCCCACCCTCGCCGCCGACGCCGCCGCGCACTCACCCATCAGAGCAATGGTGTCCTACCCGCTGTTCACCCACACCGAAAATTTGGGTGTGCTCACGGTGTATTGCACTGCCCCGCACGCCATCACCGACGACGCGCTATCGGTCGGGTACGCCCTCGCCGCCCACGCGGCACTGGCGTATGACGCCGCACGCAGATACGAACAGTTCCACCGCGCGCTCACCTCACGCGACTCCATCGGTCAAGCAAAAGGCATCACCATGGAACGCTTCAACATCGACGCCGAGGCCGCGTTTGCTCTGCTGGCCACCCTGTCCCAAGACACCAACGTCTCCGTTGCACAGATCGCCCAACAACTGGCCCAGAGCAAACCCGACTCCACCACCTGAACACCATGTAGGCACGGCCGGTACCTCATCACCGCTTCCACGTCGACTCCCGTGTACGTGACCGTGATCGCTGCGTCGCAACGTGTTTCAGGAGTGACCCCGCACTGTCTTGGTGTTGGTCAGAGGAGATGGGGCGGCAGACCTTGTCGGCACTGCCGCCGCGCGGCATACGTCGGTGGCGGGCGGCGCCTGGCTCACGGGCTAAACCAGACGCCTGAGGCCTGTAAGACACTGTTACGACTAAGACAGGCCCTACAGTGGGCATACCGCAGACATCGGGGCGGAAAACCTGATGCAGCAGCGGCCAGCGTCCCCGACGATCAAACCCGCGCCTTCCTCATCGCACAAGAACACACCAGCTGGTGGCCCACCGCCACCCCCGACCACCTCGACACCTACGAACGAGCCGTCCGCGACTTCACCGCCGGCAAATGCTGAAGCCCATATTAACCAGCGAGGTATCTCCAGCGTAACAAAGCCTTGCTGACGGAACGTGTCACGATGTCAGCTGTGGGTGCTATACCTAGGTGATACTCGACACGTCCACCAAACATCCTGGGAGATATGCAATCTCGCTAGTTTCCCAAATGGGTATTGTGGTGTTGGACCGTGATGATGTGCCAGCTTCTCCCCCGGCCTTGTCGACCCCGGCCGGACGGTTCAAATCCCGCCGACTGGCCTTCTTGGTGCCAACGACGAGTTGATCTATATTATCGGCGTAACCCATTGTGACTCAATCATTTTCGTCACCAGTGACGAAACACAACGCGAACGAGTGAGCCCATGCGGGCTGGGTTCGCGTGGGACGATCGCGAAAGTCGACTTCGCCCCTATGAAACTGCCCCTAATCAGACAAGGTTGATGGGCAGGGTTTGGTGTGCCAGAGCGCATCCTGCCAGTGATGCACGCTCTGTCCGACCTGGATCTCGTGCTGGCAATGAGGGCAGATTGCCGTACCTCGATCCCAGCCCTCGATGATTGGCGCGGGATAGTCGAAACAGCACCCTGCAGACGGCCGTCGAGAGCATCCGTCCGAAGGGGACGGCGTTCAATGTGGCGATTTGGGAGAAGCCGGCCACGTTCGACGTGAACTCGCTGGTACTGGGAGGAAAGAAGCTTGCGTCGACTCTAGGATTCGCGGGCGTGCATCCCAGTGTTCTATCGGCTCTCGATGACGGTCGCATCAAGCCAGCCGGCATGGTCACCGCGAGGATTTCGCTCGAGGATGTCGTTGAGGGCGGGTTCGAAGAGCTGATCCGCAACAAGGATGAGCACATCAAGATCATCGTAGGTGTTGCCGCGATCGGTGTGTTGGCTGCCGGCATGGTCTCCTGCAGCTCGCCGGCGAACGAGACGCCCGCATGGGTCGCTGATACCTATTGCAGCACAATGTGTTTCGTAACCAGTGACGAAATGAACCTTGCCGTCGGGCGCGATGGCACCGACGATCATGCAGTGGATGCTGGCCTACGGGTTGGTTCGGCGTCGTCGTCGAACGATCGTGACGGTCCACCACAGCGCTCCGAGAACCACGACACTCGCCAGGCCCATCAGGGGCACCGGCACCGCGGCCGTGGCCCGTGTCCACCACGTGATGTCTGTGGTCGGGGCTGAGGTCAGGCGGATGGGGTGGCCCCAGCACTTGTTCGAGTTGCCCTCGTATGTCGGACACCCAATGGGGGCTTGGTTTGTGGCACAGACCGGTTTCGAAGGCCCGACCGATTCCTTGTCCATCGGTCACGAACAGCAGGTATTCCTGCCCCACCTCGAAAGTCACGCCGCACGAAGCACTCTCACCAGCTCGGTGTCTGCTTCGGCCCATTCGGCTATGTAGCCGATGCTGTAGGTGCTGGTGTCGAGTCCGAGAAGGCCGGCCAGGACGTAGGCGACTGATTCGGCTTCGACTTCGCGGATGCCTCGGTGTAGCTGGTGGCGGTCGGTGCGGGTGAGTTCGGCGTGGAGCAGGGCGTGGGCTGCTTCGTGGATCATCGTTTTCGCGGTTTGGGCAGGTTCTAGGGCGGTTTCGATGACGATCTGGCGGGTGCCGTCGCAGGTAGTGTAGCCGTTGGTGTGGCCGTCGAGCTCGCGGTGGGTGATGGTCCAGCCTCGGGCGGCCATCACGTTGTGGATCTGGGTGTAGATGCCGCCGGGGTCGGCGCCAGTAAGGCGTTGGGATGGGTGCTGTTCGATGTCTGCCCAGAGCTTTGCTTTGGGGTTGGCTTCGCCGGCCCAAACTGACCACCCGTTGACGGCCTGTCACGATCGCCGGGTCTCGTGCGGAATGACCGCATCGGACCAGCTTGGCCTCGCAGAAGACCTGGTGTCCCGCAGCAGGCCCCATTGCACGGGCTATCGAGGCGGCAACGAACCGGCCACCTGCACGGGCGGAGTAATTGATTAGTATATTCAACTTCTATGAAGCGATTGTTAGTCGGTGTGTGCTGTACAGCATCGCTAGTGGCATGTGGCAGCGATACGCACGCGGCCGATCCGGCAGTTGTGGGTTCAGATGAGGTCCCGATGGCTGCCGTAGTGGATACGGGCATAGCTGGCGTTGTCATGCCGCCTGAGGCGATCGCTATCGGTGAGCCAACGGCGTCTACGGCGGCGTACGACCTGCCTGGCTGGCAGTTCGAGGACGCGACGAAGTGGATTGGAGATCGGCTTCCGCCAAAGCAGATCGAAGAGCTGCAGCTTCGCACTGCGCAGGCACAGCCCAATTCCAGCTTTGAGTGGTGCTGGCAGTCGCCCGACCGCCCGTTTGAGGTGTTGCTTGTCTCTGTCTTTCCGAGCGATCCCGTTAACGTGGTTGTCGCCGATACAGACGACAACCCGGCGGGGTGCTGACCTCTCAACTGATCGCTTACCCAGCCGTCTACGGCCGGGATTCGGTGAAGCCGCTCGCGGCGTCTGATTACGACCAGCCTTCATCAGGCCCTGAATGACCTGATCAGCGGCCGAAGTGGATGCGGGCCGACTAGCGGCGCTTCCCATTGGCACACGGTCGTGCGGAGTTCACACACCACCACAGGCACATGGGGTCGGGACGAAGATAGGCGTGCAGCGATGGAGCGTTGTTACGATCTTTCGTGTCGGCACAGCCGATTCATTAGTCTTCCAACTCGAAGTTCTGAGGCAGCAGTAGCTATGGCGAAGAAGCAGACCGTGCAGTTCATCGATGATCTCGACGGTGCGGTGCTCGAGGAGTTCGTCACCATTCGGTGGGCGCTCGACGGGAAGCACTACGAGTTCGACACCTCACCGGAGCACGCTGCGCAATTTCGCAAGGCCATCGATAAATACCTGACCGCCTCACGCCGGGTGAACAATACCGCTAAGACAAACGGGTGGCCTGCCGCTACATCGGCCACAGGCGCAGCCGCCATCAGCGCCTGGGCCACAGCAAACGGGTACGACGTCAACGTTCGCGGACGATTACCGGAATCGGTGATTGCGGCCTACAACCAACGCCGCTGACCCAGTGGCCGCCCGCCTAGCGATCGCCGAACTTTATCCAGTCTGATCTAATCGTGTGATGCCCACCTACGACCGCCCCATGGGAACGGCACCTGTCGCCGTCGGAGCGCGTGTCCGCGTGTCCTCCAGCGCCGGCGGCGGTTTCGGCTTTATCGCAGAAGATTTCGGTGAACTCCCCGACGGCACGGTCAAACTCGACCGCACCACGCTCATTCGACCTCGCCGCTACGCGGTGGCACTCGACAACGGTGCCCTCATCTTCCTCGACCGAGCCGACTTCACCACTGACACTGACGAATAACAACGCAGCAGCAGAAACCTAGGGGTAAAGCCGCGTAGCAGCACAGCCCGGCTGCGTCCGATTTGTTCGCCACCTGGTACACCTTGCCTCCTAGAGTTCAGGTCTGTTGCCGCTACACCACCGCGATGCGGCGTCAGCGTTTCGTGGACAACGGCCAGTCGGCGTCGTACTGCAAGATTGCGTACGCAGTGACCTCATCGACTCCGAATCGTCGGGCGAACGCGGTGATCATGCGAGCTGAGCCGCGGGCTCGTGCATGCGCCAACCGGTCGGCAGTGTCGACCCCCGAGACAGCGTTGTCGCTGTAATCGACCACGTGACAGATAATGAGGTCCGGCGACGCGGACCGTTGGACCGTCATCACCACCGGCTGGCGAGCGAGCCCATCGGCCTTGCTAAGCACGACACGGGTTGGGTATTTCGCGCTCAACACCGTAGTCACCTCAGGCCGTAATTCGACCTGGCCCGAGGCCGGGTGATGTACGTACCTATCGACGGCCTGCACGAACCGCTCACCCAACATCATGTCCGCAACCGGACACGCTGTAACCGCCGACTGCGCGAGGTCGACGACCACCCTGCCGACCGACGGCAACTCGCCGCCACCCGTTCTGGTGATGTCGTCAGCGACAGCCACGCACTCTCCTTCGTTAAGCACCCCTGGCTCCAAAATGGATGATCGGGCGACGTCGCTTCATAAACAGTATCGGTCATTCAGAGGCCGCACGCCCCGAGACATTCCTCAACAGCTGATCGCAGGGCACTCGTGGCGCCACCCACATCGATATCGCCACCACAGCGGGCGGATCGTCATCGCCCGACACCGCCTCGCCGCCGAAGGGTCGGGGGCGATGGTCCGCGACCACGGCCACGTCCACGCGCTCAATACCGAGGCGATGGCCACGGCCAATACCGGTGGCCCACCGCACCGCCGCAAACAACGCATCCCACCGGGTAAGAGTGCACTTGCAGCTGCAGATCTATTGCTGAACAACAACTCCCGTACGGCAGCCGCGGCCGAAGAGTCCGCCACCGTGATCGACATGAGCGCCTACGAGCGCGCCACACAGAACAGGACCACCCTTCGATGACCCGCACCAAAACGACTACCACCAACGCGGCCTCTGAGCCGGCGCCGCAGGCCGAGATCTCGGTCTATCAGCAACTGCGCCGCCACCTCGCCGTGCTCAAGCTCCACGCGGCCGCCGAGGCTCTGCCAGGGATGCTTGAGCGGGCCCACGGCGAGGGGTGGTCGATGACCAGCACCCTTGAACAACTCCTAGCCGTGGAAGTCGAGGAGAATCAGGCCCGGCGCCTGGCCGGCCGGTTGCGGTTCGCGAGCCTGCCCACCCCAGCCACGCTCGATGGGTTCGACTACGACGCTGCCCCCGGTGTGGATCGCCAGCTGATCGCCGAACTCGGGACCTGCGGCTACCTCGAATCAGCGACAAATGTGCTGCTCATGGGTCCGCCCGGACCAGCAAGACGCATCTGGCGGTCGGCTTGGCCCGGGCTGCGGTGCACGCCGGGTACCGCACGTACGTCACCACCGCGGCGGATCTAGCGGCCCGCTGCCACAAAGCTGCGATCGAGGGCCGGTGGGCCACCTGCATGCGATTTTATGCCGGACCGACACTTCTGGTGATCGACGAGCTGGGGTACCTGCCGTTGCCGGCTGAGGCTGCTTCCGCGTTGTTTCAGGTTGTGGCGCAACGGTATTTGAAGACATCAATCGTGATCACCACCAACCGCAGCGTCTCCGAATGGGGAGAAGTCCTCGGCGACACCACCGTCGCCGCGGCCATGCTCGATAGGCTCCTGCATCGCTCGGTGGTCCTCAAACTCGACGGCGATTCCTACCGCCTGCGTGACCACCACGCCCGATCAGAAAGCCACCGGACCGCTGCCGGAGCCATCCGCCGGCCGCTACAGTAGAACCGCCTCACGAGTGGGGAATTTCGGTGAGCACCACTGGGGATATTTCTTGAGCCTCGTCAACATCGAGCGCGACTACCGTGACCTCGCCCAACGCGATGATCTAGCCGTCGACACTCTCGGCGCACCCACGACACCCGCCGAAGCCATCGCGAGCATCACCGAAGCCCTCGCATCCCTTCGCGACACACTCCGCGCCGCCGAAGAGCACCAAGCCGCCGCCAAACGGCACGCAGCACGCCTCTACATCGACCGCTAGCCCCTTGAGACCCGATATAGCGGGGGCCGGGTTCAGAGTGCCCCGGCCCCTGCTTTCTTTGTCTCTAGCCGCGGGCCACGATCACTGAATTGAAGGGATCGCTGATCACACCTCGATAAGTCACAACGTGAGCACTTCGAGGGCCGAAGAGACCGGGAGCCAATGCTCCAATCGGGACCTGCGGACGATCTGAACTACACACCCGGGCACAGATGCTTCCGGGCGGCCGCGATCGGGAGTGTTTCTTAATCGGTGTTTCGGCCCGACACGCTGGGTGAAAGCTCGGCGAGAAGGGTGCCGTGATGACGACACTGGATGATGTGACGAAGAAGAAATCGACACCACCGTCGGCCGAGGAGGCGGCGGCAGCGGAGCTCGTGCGCTTGGCGAAAGAGCAGGGCCTGTCGCTGACAGGCCCGGACGGGCTGCTCAAGCAGTTCACCAAAACAGTCCTGGAAACGGCGTTGAACGAAGAGATGACTGAGCATCTCGGGCACGACAAAAACCAAGCCAACCCGGATCGGGCATCAACGAATATCCGCAACGGCACTCGACCGAAAACAGTGCTGACCGAGTCCACCGGGCAGGTCCCGATCGAAGTCCCCCGAGACCGCGAAGGGACGTTCGAACCGCAGATCGTCAAGAAGCGGCAGCGTCGGCTCAACGGCGTTGATGAGATCGTTTTATCGTTGTACGCCAAAGGGTTAACGACTGGGGAGATCAGCGCGCACTTCGCTGAAATCTACGGTGCATCGGTCTCGAAGGAGACGATTTCTCGGATCACCGACAAGGTGATCGAGGAGATGCAGGATTGGTCTGCACGTCCGCTCGATGAGGTGTACGCCGCGATCTTCATCGATGCCATCGTGGTCAAGATCCGCGACGGCCAGGTCGCGAACAGGCCGATCTACGCGGCCATCGGGGTGAGCCTGGACGGGCGCCGCGACGTGCTTGGTTTGTGGGCCGGCACGGGCGGCGAGGGCGCCAAGTTCTGGATGAGCGTGCTCACTGACATCCGTAACCGTGGCACCAAAGACGTTTTCTTTCTCGTCTGCGACGGTCTCAAGGGCCTGCCGGAGGTTGTCGAGCATGTGTGGCCGGCCACCACGGTCCAGACCTGTGTGGTGCACCTGATCCGCAACACCTTTCGGCTCTCGGCACGTCAGCACTGGGACGCACTCAAGCGGGAACTGAAGCCGATCTACACCGCGCCGAGTGAGGCAGCGGCGCGGGCTGCTTTCGACGACCTTGCCGAGAACTGGGGCAAGCGGTATCCGGCGATCATCCGGCTATGGGACAACGCGTGGGAGGAGTTCATCCCGTTCCTTGACTATGACACGGAGATACGTCGAGTCATATGCTCTACCAATGCTATTGAGTCGCTGAATGCGCGCTACCGGAGGGCGGTCAAAGCTCGCGGCCATTTCCCGAGCGAGCAAGCCGCGCTCAAGTGTTTGTACCTGGTGACCCGTTCGCTGGACCCGACCGGCAAAGGTCAGGCACGATGGATCACACGGTGGAAGCCCGCACTCAACGCCTTCGCGATCACCTTCGCGGACCGTTGGCCTGGATCAGAAACCTACTGATGAAAAACGGCCGAAACACCGTTAACGAGATAGTCCCCCGCGATCTGCCGTTGATGTCGTTCTAGCACCGACTCCGGCACCTTTCCGTACTTGCTACTGTACTTTTCCCCCAGATCCCTGGCCACATCTTGTTCCGAGTGCCCGACACGCAGTAGATCGCATGCGGCGTAACCCTGCTCAACGTATGGCTTCTCTGGGAGCCATACAACCATCCTCCTCGACTCGAAAAGGAGGCGGCGGGAAACCTGGGGCGGTTCAGTTCACACTGTGAGTCTTGGGGTAGCTGGTCGGGGGCGGTTGCGGTGGTGGCGATTGTTGGGCGGCGTGAGGCGTAGCCTGATGATGGCCTCCATTCACTTGACGCGGCGTCGTCCCAGTGTGAGTGTGAGGAAGTCAGAGGTTCACCAAGCACAACCATTGGAGACTCGCATGAAGGCTGTCGTCTATCAGGGGCCCAGAGATGTCGCGGTCACAGATGTTCCGGACGCGAAGATCGAACGTCCCACCGATGTGCTAGTCAAGATGACAACGACCAATATCTGCGGCTCGGACCTGCACATGTATGAGGGCCGGACCTCCTTCGAGCAGGGCCGCACGTTCGGCCACGAGAACATGGGGGAGGTGGTGGAGGTCGGTCAGGGCGTGGAGAAGGTCAAGGTGGGCGACCGGGTCGTGCTGCCCTTCAACATCTCGTGCGGGTTCTGCAAGAACTGCGAGCGCGGTCTCACGAATTACTGCCTGACCACGCAGCCTGACCCGTCGGCCGCCGGTGCGGCATACGGATTTGCAGACATGGGCTCGTACGGCGGAGGCCAAGCGGAGCTGCTCCGGGTCCCCTTCGGCGACCACAACGCGCTGCGCCTGGGTGAGGATGCGCAGGAGAAGGAGAACGACTACGTCATGCTCTCCGACATCTTCCCCACCGGTTACCACGCCACCGAGATGGCCGGCGTGATCCCGGGCGACAGCGTCGTGATCGCCGGGGCCGGACCGGTGGGCCTGATGGCTGCCCTGTCCGCGACGATCAAGGGGGCCGCGAAGGTCATGGTGGTCGACCGCCACCCCGACCGGCTCGCGCTGGCCGAGCAGATCGGAGCAATCGCCATCGACGACTCCAAGACCGACCCGGTGCAGGCGGTGCTGGACGAGACGATGGGGCTCGGAGCCGACCGTGGCTGCGAGTGCGTGGGCTATCAGGCCCATGATCCTCAGGGCAACGAAGACACGGCTGCCACCTTGAACATGCTCATCAACGCGGTGCGCTTCACCGGCGGGATCGGCACCGTCGGCGTGTTCGTCCCCCAGGATCCAGGCGCCAAGGACGACTTGGCCAAGCAGGGCAAGGCGGCCATCGACTTCGGCACCCACTGGTTCAAGGGGCAGACCATGGGCAACGGTCAGTGCCCGGTCAAGAAGTACAACCGCCGGCTCCGGGACCTCATCGCGGCTGACAAGGCGAAGCCGTCCTGGATCGTCTCCCACGAGATCTCGCTGGAAGAGGCCGCCGACGCCTACAGGAACTTCGACGCCAGGTCCGAGGGCTGGACCAAGGTCGTCATCAAGCCAGGTATGTCCAGCGGAAAGAAGGCGAACTGACGTGGCAGCAGATCTGCACGGCAGGAGAGTCGCGATCCTCGCCGCGGACGGGGTCGAACGCGTCGAGCTCGAGCAACCCCGCGAGGCACTGGACCGGGCCGGCGCCCGGACAGAGGTCCTCTCGGTCGGCGAAGGCGAGATCCAGGCCCGCGATAACGATCTGGATCCGGCGGGGACGTTCAGCGTCGACGGGCTGGTGGCCGAGGCCTCGGTGGCCGATTACGACGCCTTGGTGCTTCCGGGCGGGACGGTGAACCCCGACAAGCTCCGGGTCGAACAAGACGCTGTCGCGTTCGTCCGCGACTTCGTCGAGAGCGGTAAGCCAGTGGCGGCGATCTGTCACGGGCCTTGGACGTTGATCGAGGCCGGTGTGGTCACTGGTCGCACCCTGACGTCCTTCCCGAGCATCCGCACGGACCTGCGCAACGCCGGCGCCGACGTCGTCGACCAGGACGTGGTGGTCGACAAGAATCTCATCACCAGCCGCTCGCCCGACGATCTGTCGGCGTTCTGCGACGCGATCGTGTCCCAAATCGCGGGCACTTCGGTACAGGAAGAGGTGTCGTCATGAGTGTGACAAAGGGACTGCTGGTCAGGTTCGACGCGTTGCCCGGGAAGGAGGACGAGGTGAGGGACTTCCTTGACAGCGGCCGTGGGCTTGTCGAGGGATAGCAGGCCACCACCGCGTGGTTCGCGATCCGCCTCGGGCCGACCTCGTTCGGTATCTTCGACGTCTTTCCGGACGACGCCGGACGTGATGCCCACCTGTCCGGAACCGTGGCGGTAGCGCTCGGCGAAAACACCGGCATGACGTCGAACTTAAGCGAGACAGCCCTAGCCCATCGGTCGACGCGATTGGCATTTGGCACACAACCAGGAGGTACTCATGACCGTCAGGCTCGAATCCGTATCGCTCGAGGACGCTCAGCGCGTGATCGCCGCCGCTCAGGCTAAGGCGGAAGAGATCGGGTCGCCGAGCAACATTGCGGTGGTCGACGCGGGTGCTAACTTAGTTTCCCACATTCGCATGGACAACGCGTGGGTGGGCAGCGTCGACATCTCGATCAACAAGGCCTTTACGGCGCGCGCCTTCGACATCGCCACCAAGGACCTGGCCGAAAATGCTCAGCCCGGCGAGCAGTTCTACGGCATCCAGGGCTCGAACCATGGCAGGGTCATGGTCTTCGCTGGCGGCATCCCACTGCGCCGCGACGGCCTGGTCGTCGGCGCGGTAGGAGTGAGCGGGGGTAGCGGCGAGCAGGATCAGACGGTCGCCGAGGCAGCTGTAGCGGCGTTCTAATCCATCCCAGAGAACGCAAAACCGAGCAAAGGATAGATTCAAGATGGCAACAACAAAGGTCAGCAAAGCGCTTCTGGTGCGCCTCGAAGCACTGCCCGGCAGGGAGGACGAAGTCCGCGACTTCTTGAACCAGGGGCTGTCAATCGTAGAGGGTGAGCCCAAGACCGTCCGGTGGTTCGCGATACAATTCGGACCCTCGTCGTTCGGGATCTTTGACGCATTTCCCGACGACGACGGGCGCCAGGCGCACCTGTCGGGTGAGGTCGCGAAAGCGCTCGGTGAGAAAACGGGTGAGCTCTTCGAGGAGCCCGTGATCGAGCAGCTCGATGTCGTCGCGGAGAAGCAGCCCGCATAGAGCAAGCGGCCGCCCGCGGCGGCCACAGGACTTGGCGCTCGCCATGCGTGCGCAGACGCCAGGCTAGAAGCCTACCGCCTCGCTGTAGCAGCACCATGACCCTGAGTTCCCGTATTCGTCTTCGGGGCTGCGGCTTCCGTGACTCTTGCCCCGGGTCGTCACCCGTCTAAATGCAGGTAGCACATGACATGAGTTGTGAACACAGTGGTCCTGGCTGGCTTGGGCGTTTGCAGGGTCGTCCTCGTCCGCCGCATTCTCCAGTCGTCGGGGGAACCTCTGGCGTCCGTGATCCGGATGGTCAGCGATGCTCTCATGCGCTACGGCATCGAGACCGACCACCGCGCCGTGGTCGCCCGCTGCGACCAGCCCGCCCCCTACCGCGACCTGATCACAGGCGAAACCGGCGGCCTCAGCAGCGACTACCGCGACAGTTTCGCCGCAGCGAACCGAGTCCTGGACGGGCAACCCATCCAGCAGACCCGTGACGATCTGCGAGCAAGCCTCGACACCACCGACGAGATCGACACCGAAGGCATCGAGCTGCAACCCGAACTTGCCGCCAAGGCCATCGTCTCGGCAATGGTGCACTGGCCCACCGACGTCCCCCGCGAGCTCTCCGCCCAGGTCGCCGCGATGACGGTCGCCACGTCGTATACCGAGACGCCCTGTTGCGCACCGCCGCCTACGACACTCGCGCCGCCGCCGCCGTGTTCACCGAACTTGCCCGCCCCCTGCGCGGTGCCAACCGCGCAAACGTGCTCCCCCTCGCAGCAGCCTGCCACTACCTCGGCGGAAACGGCGTAATGGTCGGAGTGACTCTCGACCACATCGCCGAGGACACCGAACTGCCACGCCTCGCCCAGCTACTCGACCAGGCAATCCGCGCCGGCATCCGTCCCGAGCAGCTTGCCGACCTCATCCCCACCGCAGAGGCGGTCAATGAACTGTTCGGCGGCCACTTCCCCACCTATCGAACGTGATCCGACTTTCGACCCGGATCAGTCAAACGGTTAGCCTCTCAATTTTCCGCCTGTCCACCGGATGAGAGATTTAGCGGTGATTCAAGCCTGGCCGGGGACCGCCAGATACTCTGCGTGCAACAACTTTTCGTCACTCGTGACGAAACTACAAGAGATGGCTCTGAACACCTCCGCCGACTGCACCCCGCACCAGTTTCAACTATCTGCCAGCACTTGCCGATTGGGACAGGTACTGCTCGATTTCTTTGCGCATCGTCACGACGATCGCGGTGGGCATTCCGATCTGGGAGCTGATGTGTTCGTCGTCGAGGCCGTCGACGAATGCTCCGATGAGTACCGGCCGCAGTTGCGGGGACATCTGCTCGAGGTAGCTGGTCAGTGTGGGCCAGTCTGGTAGCTCGGCCGCTCGCTCTGCAGGGCCAGCGAGGATCGATTCTGCGACAGCTCCGATGCGCCCTGAGTAGGGCAGCCCTTGATAGCGAAATACTCTGGGCTTGGCGAGCATTTCGACGACTACCTGGATAGACACAGCCTCGGCACGCTCCCAGTCCCCATGTAGGCGGTGCCCGACGGTGAATCGGACAGCGTCATGAGTGTCGCGGACGCGATCGAGCCAGTGTTGGAACTCTTTTTGTGTGAAATCGCACCCTTGATGTGGCACCGGAACTTCCTTCTATCGATCGCGCAGTCGTACAGACGAGTGTTGTTCCCCTGTACGACCTGAGAAACATGGTTGATACAACCGGGATGGAGGGCAATCCCCTCGATCAAGGTGTCCACCATTTAGGGAGGTACCCCGCCGTTGCAAGCAAGTCCGGGCCGGGACGAACTCCACAAGCCTGGTGGGGGCGCCTATCGCTCGACTAGACCTCCCCCACCAGGGATAATGCGTGAGCTGGTCAGCTGACCAACGCCGACTCCGGGGTGCTGATGTTGGCGCGTCGTGCGATTCGTGTGAGTGCGAGTGTGAACACGATTCCCAGGACCGTCCAGAGGACCACTTGGTTGATGACGGAGTAGAACCGGAAATCAGCCAGGGTGGCGGCGGGGAATCCATCAAAGAGAATTTCGTTGCCGTCAGTGAGTGCTGTGGGTACGTCGTTGTAGGACGGGAGCACTACGATAGAGATTGCTACCGCGACCACATAGAACGCGCCGGCGCTGATGGCGGCCAGGAGCCCACCGAGTTTGCCCACCAGCCACAATCCGAGTACCGCTGCAGCGATCGCGAACCCGACCGAGAGCAGGGTGATCGTCAGATACGCCCCGGTGCGCTCCCCGATCGTCTCGTCGTTTCCCACACCGGGCGGGTTCGCTGGATAGGCAGCAAAGGGCACGAGGTACACCGCGACAAATCCGGCCGCTGCCAGCAATGCAGCCACCAGCCGCGGGTCGGCTCCTCGGTGGCGGCGACCGACGTAGCCCCACACGACGGTGAACGCGACGGCGAACAAGGCGCCCATGACCAGCCCGAAGACAATCGAACCGACCCCCGCACCGATGTTCTCCTGGACCGACCGGCTGAACACCTCATGTTCGTGGGCGTGCTCACCGGTAATAGCCGACTCGGCGTGCGAGCGCGCCTCCTCATAATCGATCCCCTTCGTCACCAAGGGTTCGAGGACAATGCGGGCGAACACATATGCGGCGATCCCGGCCAGCAGGCCTGCGAGCAGGCCGCTGCGGATGAACTTGTATTCCATGATGCTGGGTCCTGTTCAGTGGCAGGGGAAGCCGAGGAAGTGACGGGAATCGTGGACGAACTCGTGCACGTGAGTGTCGCTCCCGAACACCGATACCGCCCCCTGGTCATAGCCCAGGAAGTAGTAGGCCAATAGCGCCAGGACAGTGGTCATGGTCAGCATCAGTGCCACGTTGATGGCCGACACTGTCGGGGTGTCCAGGGTCAGCCCCTTGGTCAAGGTCTGTGGCAATGCGCCATGTTCAGCAGCCGTGCTCATCGTGATATCTCCTAGGTTGGTGTCTTCACCAAGGATCTGGGTCGATCGTTGGTGGTGAAGCGGATGCAACGGCGGACCGAGTTGCCATCGCCGTCGGGCGTTGGCAACTCTGGTCGGCCGCAAGGCCGGGTCAGGGTGTGGGAACCACTGTCTTGACAACCTCGGTCATGACTTCGGTGGTGTAGTCGACCGCTGTCGCGGGCAGGTCAGCGTCGGCGTTGCCGAACTCTTCGATAGTGAGGTGGGTGTTCCACCCTGGCGATCCGGGCAACGCTTGTCCCATGATCCCTTCGAACTGGTCGGAGGGCTCTGAGAGAACAATGCCCAGTTCCAGCAGCCAGGACGACAGTTCGATGCGTTCGGCTGTCGGTACGGCGTCGTAGAGTTTCTTTGCCTCGGCGAACGCGGTGAGGTCGGCTTTGGCAACACCCGGGATGATGATGTTGGTGTACAGCGTCAGCTCGTCGAAGAACTCGTGGTCGGAGGTCCGCAAGAATCCGTCTTCGCCGGGAAGAAGGTATCGGCTCAGGGTTTCCTCGAGTGTGCGCTGGAGCGTGGGATTCCACTTGGTCCGTGCCGAATAGGTATGCGCTTCCAGGTATTCGGTTTTGAATCCCTCCCGCAGGCCCATCCACTTGGGCATATAGCCGATCCAATCGCTGATCGCGGCCCTCCACTTGCTCATCGGCTCGCCCGGCAACACCTCCACGCCAGGGTGCATCAACTTGGCGACGTTGAAGATGGTGAAGTTTCGGGGACCGAAGCTGATGCGTTCGTGCGGCGCCCCGGTAAAGCCCCCCGCGCGAAGGACACGGAAGATCTCCCTGCCGTAGTCATGGACCACATACCGGGCGAATGAGTCATCGACGAACTTGTTCGTGACATGCAGAGCCTGCTGGTGGCGAACCTCGGGCAAGACACCCTTTTTGATCGTCGTGTACCGGAACAACCGCTCCCACGACTGCTCCTGGGGCAGGGCCAGGAATCCACCGTTGAAGGGGTTCTTGTACATATCACCCCAGATCGCGGTGATCTTGTCGTTCTTGCGTTCGTCGAGCATGCAATCGATTTCATTGAGCGTGGTGTACACCGATGCACCGCGTTGGTATTGCGGATCGCCTGAGCACGGCAGGAAACCCGCGCCGATCACCGGGACCCGGCGGCCCAAGGCGCCGTTGGTCAAGTGCCGGGCCAGGTCCACGACCATGCCGCTGCCGGTGCCACCGCCGATGCCGAACGCGACCAAGACCATCGACGGCAGGCCCGTCTTGTCGATGCTGTCCGCGAAATCGCGGATCTCGGTGTACAGCGGGCGGTCCCCGTCGTAGTACGCCCGGCCGTAGATGGCCTTGGCCAGTGAACGCGGAATGTGCTCATCGGCAGAGGGAACTTCGAGCTGGGCGACGTAGTTCTTCTCACCTGTGGGCAGGTTCGCGGTGGACGGCAGCCACGAGAAGGTGTCGGGCGCGGGCTCGTTCCAGTCAAAGCGCGGGAACTCGCGGCCCAGGAACTGAGGGAACCGGTTGACGGTCTCAGCTAGCTCGTCGGCGGAGGGAACATCGAGGCTGACCGTGCGTATTTGCGCACGTTCGGAGGGAATGCCTCGTTCCTCCAGGCGTGAATGGAAGGAGTCTGCGTACTGCCGCAGCTGGCGCATGTCGCCTTCACCGATGTCCACTGCCAAGGCGGTGAATCGAGCACGGGGATCTTCGAGTAGGTCTTCGATCTCGCCGGTGCGCAAGAACGCGTCGATGAGTTGCGCTCCTGCCTTTCCGATGCCGACGATGTTGATGCAGTGTGGGGATTGTTTACCGGTGGCGCTGTGGTACATAGAAAATGCCATGGTGTGGTCTCGCTTTCTCTCTAGTCCAGGTAGCCGAGGTCTTTGAGGACAGTGGCGGTCACCGTCGGACGCTCGTCGGCAATGGTGGTGCGGTATTGGTCGATGAACTCGTTGGCGACGCGGGTCATGGTGCCTGCGTTGACCATGTCGATCGCCCGCTCCAGGTTCGAGCGGGTGAGGGAGGCTTTCCACAGTCGATGTGTGACATGGATGTGCTCGTCGTCGACGCCGCTGACCGAGATCTTCGCCCCTCCCGGCAACGAGTCGACTTCGGCTCCGTCCCCGTATTTGGCGACGATCATGTCCCAGTCGAGCTTGTCGCCGTCCAGTCTGGCCATCTGTCAGCCGGCCACGAGATCGAGTTCGCCGCGAATCGCCGCGTGCGGGACAACGACCCAGCACGCGCATCCGAGCAGGCATTCACCGCCGACACCTTCGAACCGTGTCGAGGGCTCACAGAGCAGCACACCCAGATCCAACAGCCAGGAGTGGCGCATGAGCTTCTCTTCCCATTCCAGGCTGTCGTAGGCCACGCGGCTCGGGACGAAGGACTTCAGGTCCAGCTTGCTCAGTCGCGGGATGTACAGACTCACCGCCTCGGGTCCGGAGGTGGCGAATCCGAGTCCGGTCGGACCGACAAGAGTCGAGACGACAGCGGTGACACCCTGCGCGGCATCCGATGCCGCAGAATCGTCGGCTTGCGCCCCGAAGAGACGGACCTCCGCGAACTCGGGCACCGCCGTGTCGGTCAGCTCCTGGGTGCTGAGCAGGGTGCCCGCGGAGGCGCCGACGCTGAGCAGGCTGATCCACTTGTCGGTCTGGTCACCGCGGGTCGCCGGGTGCCAGGCGTTGGCCGGGACGTTGAGCCAGTTGAGCGCTTTGATGGACTCATACAGATGCACGCCGCCGTCGCGGAGCACAAAATCGCTCAGACCTTGATCGATCCGGGCGTGAGTTTGCTCGACGCTGCCGGTCTCCTCGTACACCGCGTTTTGTGGCACGGCGAAAAAGCCTGCTGTGAAGGGGTTCTTGTACAGGTCGCCCCACACCGTCATGACGCCCTTGTTCTTGTCGGCGTCGACCATGCAGTCGAGTTCGTTGATGGTGATGAAGGTACGCCCGTCGCTGAGTTCGACCGGATCGCCGTCGGACGGCAGGACCCCGATGCCCAACACCAGAGCCCGTCGACCGAGGCGGATGTTGGACAGGTGACGAGCCAGCTCCACGACGATGCCGCTGCCGGTGCCGCCGGCGAGCGAGAACACCACGCACACGATCGGGGTGTCTTTGCTGTCGAGGACCTTGTCCGCGAACCCATCAAGAGCTACCGAAACGTCCCCGCCGGTGTAATAGTCGACGCCGTACAACGCTTTGGACACCGCTCGCGGGAAGTGTGAACCGGCGGCGGGGATGTCGAGGTCGTTCGGCAACCAGGGCTCGTAGTTGGGGTTCCAGTAATAGCGGGGGTACTCGGTCTTGAGGAACTCGCGATACCGGCGCAACCCGTTGAACAAGGTGGCGTTGTCCAGGGCGGGAATGTTCACGATCTGTCCGCTGACGCGGTCCGGGGCAGCGGCCAGCGCCTCGGTGACCGAGGTCAGTTCGGCGTCTCCGATGTCGATGGCCAGGGCATCGAAGGCGACATCCGTGCCGGCCGCTACACCGCCACCCGAATGTGATGCGATCATGCTCTCGATCACGTTGGCGCCGGTCTTCCCGATTCCCAACACGTGCAGGGAGAACGGGCCCTCGTGGTCGCCGATGCGGTGAACTCCCTGACCCACCAGCGCTTCAATCCGGGACAGGTCGGTGGTCAGTCCCAAAGACTCACTGTCGCAGGCATCGTGGGAATGGCCGTGGTCGTGGCCGTGGTCGTGTCCAGAGGTAGACATTATTTTCCTTCCATTGGTGAAACCAAAAATCCTTCGGCGGCCTGCTCCGGCCCCACCGTCGTCGGGGAGCAAGAGTGTGATGGACGGCATGCGATCATCTGGCCGCTGTCGACCACCACATGTAGAGCGGCGGGGTCGCGTCGTGTCGCGGCAATCGCGTCCACAGCATCGGCGATCGCCGGCAGTAGATGGCGACGTATCGATCTGCGCAATGCGCGTGCGCCATACCGCGGATCGAAGCCCTGCTCGACGAGGTAACCGACGAGGCTGTCGTCGAAGTCGATGTGCACGTACCGTCTAGCGAGCACCTGGGTGATGCGGCCAAGCTCGAGGTCAACGATCTGACGCGCGGCTCCGCGGTCGATCGCCGCAAACCTGACGACCTCGTCAATCCGATTGAAAAACTCCGGGTCGAAGAAGCTCTCGATCGCCTTCCCGATGGCATCGTCGGGCGAACGAAAGCTCCACCACGGTCGGCGCGCCACCGATCGGCGGCTTCCCAGGTTGGTGGTCAAGATGACGTGACAGTTCCGGAATCCGATGGTCCCGGCCCCCGAACTGAGCCGCAGCACACCGTTGTCGAGCACATGGAGCAAGGCCCTGATCACGACCGGATGCGCTTTCTCGACCTCATCGAAGAGCACTAACCCCGGCGTGTACGGATCGCCCTCAATCCTGCTCTTGTCGAAAAGAGTCGTCGACTCCTTGCTTCCGGAATATCCCGGGGGCGCACCGGAAAACGACGCAGCATAGTGCTCCTGAGCCAACGCGCTCATGTCGATCCGGCAGTAGTCTTCGGGTCCTGCTCGTAGTGCGCCCGCCAGCGCCCGCACCATCGAGGTCTTGCCCACACCGGTGGGGCCGGCGAACAACAGCACCGACAAGGGCCGGTCGTGGTGGCCCAGGCCAGCGCGTGCGATGCGCACCGCTCGGCTCACCGCATCGACCGCACCGTGTTGCCCGATCACCGTTGCTGCCAGATGGGCAGCAAGGGGGTCCTCGGGCTGGTGAATCTCGGTTCCTGGTGTGGTGGACACGGCAGTCTCAGACTTCCTGAACCTTCTCCACCGGCAGGTCGCCCACCGGGCAATCGGCGACGCCGATGGTGTCCCGGGTGAACGCCTCGACGTTCTCCTGCGCCTTCTGCGCATCAGTCACCCAGGTCTTGTAAAAGTCGAAGGGACAGTCAGCGATCCCTTTGTCGCCGTCGCCGGCGGCGTGAACGCCGGTGTATCCGCGGTGCAGCAGTTTGAACAGATGGTTCTGCGACTGATCGTTCTTACGAGCGTCGCGGATCTCGTTAATTGACAGCTGGGCGTACTGGATTCCGTACTCTTCAGCACCGGTCTCTCCGAGAGTCCGGCCATCGAAACCGATGACCGCCGAGTGCCCAAAATAGGTGTAGACCCCGTCGAAGCCGGCAGCGTTGGCGACCGCCACGTAGACGTTGTTGGCCCAGGCCATCGCCTTGGCCATCATCACGGTCTGGTCGGCGGCGGGGTACATGTACCCCTGCCCCCGAACGATGAGTTCTGCTCCCTTCATGGCGCAGTCACGCCAGATCTCGGGATAGTTGCCGTCATCGCAGACGATCAGCGAGACCTTCATCCCCTTCGGCCCATCGCACACGTAGGTGCCCGACCCCGGGTACCACGGTTCGATAGGAGTCCATGGCAGCACCTTTCGGTACTTTTGTACGATCTCACCCTGATCATTCATGAGAATGAGAGTGTTGTAGGGCGGCTTATGGGGATGATCTTCGTGCTGCTCACCGGTCAGCGAAAAGACACCCCAGGTCTTGGCATCGCGGCAAGCCTGGGCGAAGACCTGGGTCTCGGGGCCCGGAATCGAGGCCGCGGTGTCGTACATCTCGTCTGTGTCGTACATGATTCCCTGAGTGGAGTACTCCGGGAACACAATGAGATCCATGCCGGGGATGCCCTGTTTGATGCCGCGAACCATCTCGGCGATCTTCTCGGCGTTCGCCAACACCTCGGCCCTGGTGTGCAGCCGAGGCATCTTGTAGTTGACTACCGCCACACCCACAGTGTCTGGGCTCGACGAAATATCTCCATGGCGCATACCTGAGCTCACTTTCGACCAGGCGCATCACCCGAAACCCGCAGGCTCCGAACAACACACACTCCGACGCGGCGATACGACTATCGACCACCCAACTACTTCCAGGTGAAGTAGTACCAGATGGAATCATTTCATAGGCTGGATTGCCGAAAGGTACGAACGAGGTAAATACTGTGTTTCGCGTCAGGCGCACAGAGGTCGACAGCAGCTACCGCACTGCGGAATGCCAAGGTTGCCTGCCACTCATGCGCAGGAATCGGGGCCGCGAATTGCTACCTGATGGAGGCGGGCACCGTTGACGCGAGTAACTCGGCCAGAGCCCTCACCGCCCGGGTGTCTGCCTGCGGGAGCTGCGTGAGAACGCGGGCTTCAGCCGAGTGCAGACGGGCAGCGAGCTCAGCGCCAGGTTTGGTCAACAGTGCCACGACCTTGCGCCGATCGAAGGGATCGATCTGGCGAATAACGACCCCCGAGGACACCAACCGGTCCAGATTTCTCGTCAACGACGCCGCCGGCAGGGCAGCGATCTGCGCCAGCTCGGTCATAGGCAGAACCTCATGCTCGCGCAACGCACCCACGATGCGCCACTGCTCGGGCGAGACACCCTCAACGTCGCTGGTGGACCGCAGCGCCCCAAAAAGCGCGCGCTCACACTGTGCAAGCACCAGCAACAAACTAGGATCAGAGGTGATCTTGACCGCCGAACTCACGCCTGCCCTCCCCCGATACTGGTCCGAACCAACAACTGCCGAGGCTGATCGCACATGAACCACCCTCCTGTTGAACGTACCCGAGGATCGGCACATTCGAGACCCAACCACCCAGGCCAGTCGTATCGCATCGGCTACATCTACCCCCAATCAGGACCGGCCGGCATCTACGGCCCCTCCTGCCACTCCTGCGGCCAACTCGCCGTCGACAGACTCAACGCAACCGACGGAATA
This sequence comes from Williamsia sp. DF01-3, assembly GCF_023051145.1. NCBI lineage: Bacteria > Bacillati > Actinomycetota > Actinomycetes > Mycobacteriales > Nocardiaceae > Williamsia > Williamsia sp. DF01-3. The sequence continues at coordinate 1,573,649 of NZ_JALKFS010000005.1, read as the reverse complement.
CGCTCACGACCAGTCGAACTGGTACCCATCGACGGAGGCCTCACCCCGCCCCAGGTCGCCCACCACGTCGACACCCTCATCACACAAGGCGCCATCGACGCCATCACCGGGTGGCACATCTCCACCGTACGAGCCGAGGTAGCACGCACCACCGCAAGCCGCATCCCCTACGTCTACGCCGCGCTCCACGAAGGAGGGACACTAAGCCCACACGTGGTCTACGCCGGCGAAAGTCCCGCCATGCAAATCGGACCCGCCCTCCACTGGCTACACACAGAAATGGGACTTCAACGCTGGGCCATCGTCGGAAACGACTACATCTGGCCCCACAACACCGCCCAGTACGTCCGCCACTACACCCGAACCAACAACCTCACCATCACCGGCGAAAAGTACGTACCCCTCGGAACAGACAACTACGACACCGTCGTCCACGACCTCACCACCAACCCACCCGACGGAGTCATCATGCTCCTCGTCGGCCAAGACTCAGTGTCCTTCAGCCGAGCATTCACCAACGCCGGACTCACCAGCGACATAGCCAGATTCAGCCCCATCATCGAAGAAAACGTCCTCCTGGCCACCGACTCAAACAGCAACCACAACCTCTACGCCAGCGCCGGCTACTTCGACACCCTCCTCACCAGCCAAGCCCTCGACTTCGCCACCACCTACCAAAACACCTACGGCGACCGCTCCCCCGACTCAACAGCATCGGCGAATCCTGCTACGAAGCAATCATGCTCCTCGCCGCCCTACAAACCCCACCCAACAACCCCCCACACGACCGAGTATTCGAATCCCCCCGCGGACGAACCACCCTCACCGGCAACCAAATAAACCAAGACATCTACATCGCACAAGCCGACGGACTCGAATTCGACGTACTCGACAGAATCAACCACCCCAACTTAACGTAATATAGATTATCGGCGCGCTAAATATATTGCATGCCAACAGTTTTCGCGGACTGGCGACGTAATCGCACTGAGCACTCACTTTGCTGTCGAGATCCCTGGGTCAGCCCGGGGATCTGCATAGGCGCTCGTCCCATATCCCAACGTGGCTCTGTTTCGCTTCGTTTTCGTCGCTGCCGTAGTTCAGTTCCTGTTCGTGTTAGTCGCCGCGATGAATCGTTTCGGCATACCCCGCTCGCAACTGTTCCGCCCCCGCCTGCGTGCCCGTGGCCAGGAGCCGCACGTGTGCAAACCGCCTGCCTTTGTCGTCCGTCCGCGCTTGACTTGGGTCGAAGAAGAGGCGAACTCCGCCGCCTGCCTCCTTGTCCCGAAGATGCGCAGTCGACAGTCTCCCGAGACACTGCTCGACCGCATCGACCGCGTCGACGCGGGGCGCCTTTATACCGATGATCGCAACCTCAACGTCATCACCGTCGACAGTCACACGCAACGCATCCCCTGAAAGCACTTTCGAGACCGTCAGCGCGTCTGGGTCTATGCGAGCCCACTCACCCGACGCCGCCGGTGATTGCGGCTGCTGCCGCAGTTCCCCCTGACTCGACGATGCGCACCCGCTTACCAGAAAGCCAACTGCCAGAAACACTAAAATGCGCTTTACGCCCACGTCTTCCCTACAATCCAGGAATCCCAACCACAAATGTGCAATAGCTAAAACCGCCCACACCTCAACGTTGGAGTCAACCTTAGCAGCGTTAACCCGGCAACCGTCCGTCCTTTGTTGTCCGTACGCGATCGACTTTGGGTCAAAGAGAATGTGCGGGGTGGCAAATTCCGAGATTCCTCGGCCGCGGTCGTGTTTGTCCGATATTGGCAGCGCAAACCTCGCCCCTAAAGCGGGTGACCCCATTTCTGGGGACACCCCCTTTCACATACATCTAGACACACCGATTCGCAGATAACGTTAAGGTAACAATCACCTTGCAACGGGGGCCTATTACCCACCAGTTTGATCAGCTAAGAGCTCCGACATCATCTGATATTGAGGGGTTCAAGTGATGGATATACAAATTCAGACGACCACGGAAGTCGTCGTATCACTTCACGCACGCACAAGGCACTTGTCGTCGCAAGAGCTGACATTTGGGGGATTTTGATGAGCGTTCGTCTCAAGAAATACGTCAGCCGATCGATAGCAGCCACGGTGACCGCACTCGTCGCGTCAGCCGCATTGACAGCACCCGCCTCTGGCGATCCGCGCTGCCAAAACAACGATCCTTTTTATGGGTACTGCGTCGGCGGCAAAATCCTCGAGGAGTTCAACCAGGCAGGAGGCCTCGGATTCTTCGGGAACGCGACGAACACCGAGCTACCAGCCCTCAACGGTGGACGGTGGCAGCCCTTTGCAAAGGGCAGCTCTATCTACTGGCACCGTGATGTGTCAGGTGGCCACGCGAACCAGATTGGGGGACTGATCCGCGATAAGTGGGGTGAGCTTGGCTACGAAGGCGGATCGCTCGGATACCCGACCACTCGTGAGCGCCCGACACGAGTGCCCGGACGGTTCAATCACTTCCAAGGCGGGTCGGTGTACTGGTCCACTGCCACCGGCGCCCATTCCGTATGGGGCGAGATCCGAGACTCCTGGGCGATCTCAGACTGGGAAGCCGGCCCATTGGGATTCCCTACGTCCGACGAATACGACTACAACGGAGGCAAACGGCAGGACTTTCAAGGCGGCCACATCAGCTGGAACGCAATGGACGTCGAGGACGGACTCACCGACGACACAACAGGCGTGACCCAAAGTCTCAGTTTCGAGCCAAGCGACGTGGATGCACGCACGGCCCCTCCACCCGCCGAAACAACAACCCCCGGCCAGAGCGACACGTCTCAACCAACCCCGCAAACGCCGGCATCTGCTGAGTCTTCCGAACCCCAGGAGCCGACGTCGGGCGTCATGCAGCCACGGTCACCTGCAGCAACAACAACGACGCTCAACCCGCCGACATCTGACACCACAGTTGCTCCATCATCGCCACAGCCGCCGGCAGAATCCCTCGAACCAGGAGCGCCCGATGCTCAGCGTGCAACCAGAACCGTGGCATGCAATCTGACAGCGCACGACCCTCATGACTCCAGCCACCGCAGAGGCACCGCGAATGCAGAGATGACCATCACCTGCGCTCCTAAAGAGAACAGCATCGGATTTACCTACACCGTTTCTTTCCAGCTTTTCCGAGATGGGACCCGCGTGGTCTCACCAAGCCCTCAAACAAAAACGGTCCAAGGAAACACCTCTGGCACCACCAAGTTCAATGTGGGAACAAAATGCGTCCCTGGGCAATACCAAGCATTTGTTGCCTACACCATTCGCACCACTCCCGGATGGAAGCCGAGCACAGCGACCGGACTGCTGACGTCAAACAAAAGGGAGGTCAAATGCGACAAAATGCCGTGACGGCCGCCCGCAGCATCACGTAGAGTCAAGGCCGTGCAATCAGCGCCCCGCAGCAACCTGGTGACCCAATCTGGTGCTGCGAGGTGCTGATGCCCTACTCAACGAGCCTAAACGCAACCGCACCGGGCCAATATTTTTGCCACCAGCTCTATGCCGATTACGTCGCCTCACAACAACTGCACACCCAGAGTCAGCAGCAGTACCTCAAACGCACCACCCGACGAACCACTGTCGAAATCGCCCAACACGCAGTCCTACAATATCTCCACGGGCCCGCGCCATCGTCTATCGAAGATAGCCCCGCTTTCCAGGACTTCTGCTCACACCTCGCCGCGCGCCTGGCCGAAGTTGACCAGCATCAGCTGAGTTCTCCACAGATTCACCACGGTTACGTAGACCAGCTGCGTCCGCCTGTAATTCACCCGCCGTCACTCGAACACCCGACATCACTTCCCAGGGGAGCGTTCTGGACTGCAGACGTAATCGACCACGACACCGACACCTGGAGCCTCTACGAAGGTGATCTCCTCCTAGGCGACCGCCATGTGTTCCACTTCTCTGCAGCCGATGTCAATGTCGCAGTGATCGATTCGCCCAGGAGCTGGGGAGCACTTGTGCACGAGTTCCCGGCCATGCTGTCAGGCACCATCGTCCCCGACTGGCCCGCCGCCGCCAGAAAGTATGACGCTGTCTACCTGACCATCACCGGCCTGCTGACCGCGCACCCGCCCAACCTGCCACCAAACGTTGCCGGGGTTGCCGAGTGGTCAACCGTCTCTACAGCCTGGCTCAAACTGCCTGAATCAGCAGAACTAGCTACGTAGCAACTCGAACAACCGCTACCAACGATCAACCAGGACGCAGCCTGACATGACGATGAATCGGCGCATTGATAGCAGCACAATACATTTCGTCACCAATGATGAAATTCAGAGAGCCTGTCAACACGGGGCGTTCCATCGCCCACGCTGGACGGCCATGACTACCAGGGCGCCGACTGAGTCGCCGGTGGTGAACAGTTCAAACGAGGCGATCGAACGGATGGGAGTCTGGGCCAGCGCCTCGACACGAAAGTCCGGCCACCGCGCCTCGGTCACCAGGTTGCTGACGAAATAACTGTCGTGCCCGATCGCCGCATCAAAGCAAGGGCCCTGCCGGAGCTTTGCCTGGATGGAATCGAGCGTGCGCGCATGCTCATGGGTGGCGACCGGGGTGGCAACCTCATCGCGGCGCGCCACCACGGTGATTCCGGCGTATTGAGCTCCGGCGATATGCACGACTGCGTTGGAGACCAGTTCGTCGAAAGCGGTCACCGAACTCTCCGGCAGATGTTCATTCATCTCCCGTGCCAGCGCAGCGATCTGCTTATACACGTCACTGTGATCACTGCCCACGCTTCGAGCCTTCCGCTGACCGAATCCAACGATGAGACTAACTGTATTCGATCGTCGACGCCGCGACCGGCTTAGTTAGCGAAATCAAACTATCTCCGGGACCCCCTCAGACACTTCGTTCGCCCCGTTGGCGCAGCCCTCAAGTCTGTTGTATGCCGCGTTTGACTCATAGCCGCTACCGATCCGCGCTGCGGAGGTTGGCAGACCTCCACGCCGTCACTACCGACGGGCTACACACGCGATCGGAAAACGAGGGCTGACCAAGTTTGAGACAACGTGTAACGGATAGCTCTCTGGGTGCTATATCTGTGTGACGCCGGTTCCGGTCTGGTTGTGGTGCAGTTGCACACCGGCCTGCACCAGCGGCCCGGTCGCCGCCCAATCCTGGGCGCCTTGGCCGCGGTCGAGGACACCGCGGAGCCGGGTCAATTCTGGTGCCAGCCGGATCATGGTGTCGTCGATACCTGAGGACTGGGAGAAGGTGAACATCGCGAAGTCGACACTGGTCGCCGCTTTGAGCATCTGTTTCATGATTTCCATTTCCGGCCCGTGCCGGGGGCAAACAACGGTTTGACCCGCACGGTGCCGAGCGTAAACTCCTGCGGCCGCGGCTCGACTCGTTCCCGCAACGCCCCGAACGTGCCCGCACGCATCCGTTCGAACTCCACCCCATACTGCGCGGCGGCTCGTTTGCCCCGCAAGATCAGCACATGGTTGAGGTTGTTGCCGCGCACCGACCCCGAGCTCTCAGTGTTCATGCCGGTGTCGGTGAGGGTGAAGTTCGTCGACCCGGTCAGGACCGCAGCACTGGCCTCCCCGGCGTCGCGGACCACGAACTTTTGGTGGAAGATCTCCGGGTTCAGATCGGTGATGACGTCGATACCGGCACGCAGCAACGCTGCATAGATCACCCGGTTGTCCTCGTTGCCGCCGCCGGCGGTCCATGGATCGGTCTGTGGGGGTTTCTCGACCAGGTAGTCACCTTCGAGGATGACCCGGACCCGCACACCAGCGGCTTTCGCGGCGACTATTGCCTCGGCGATCGAGCGAGAATCCAACTCCTGCACCGCGATCGCCAGCGAGTGCTTCGCCCCGGCAATGAACTCCCGGATGACCGCATCCACATCGTCGGGCCCACCCAGTACCGGTGGACCCATGAACAGCTCAATTCCCCTACCGCAATCCCCACGACCCAGTCCCCCTCCGTGTGTCGGTATCGCACCGTACGAGTCAGCCTCCACCCCCAATTGTCATCGCGCAACCAGACCCGTAACTATTGCCGCGCGGGCGTACGCGGCAGCAACCCCCGCTGAAATGATGGCGATATCCAGCGACGGCCGTCATCCACCGGGTGCCGAAAATGATTGTCAGGTCGGCTGGCTGTCGACGTGTCGCGCGGATGGGAGAAGATGGGGAGGTGAGTGAGGCGGGTCTGACACCGGATGGGTACGGCGATCTTCTTGCCCAGCTCAAAGCGCACGTGCGTGGTGCTCGCCTCAAGGCCACTCGGGCGGTCAACACCGAATTGTTGGTGTTGTACTGGAACATTGGCCGTGCGATCCTCGACCGCCAGGACGCCCAGGGGTGGGGCACCAAAGTGGTCGAACGCCTCGCCGCCGACCTGCGGGCCGAGTTCCCGGATATGCGGGGGTTTTCCCGCAGCAACCTGCACTACATGCGCACCGCCGCCGGCAGTTGGTCGCGGGAGGCATTTGTCCAACAGCCTGTTGGACAACTTCCGTGGGGCCACATCACCACCCTCATCGACAAACTCGACGACCCGGCCCTGCGGGATTGGTATGCCGCTGCTGCGGTCGATCATGGCTGGTCCCGGGCAGTGTTGACCCATCAGATCCGCACCCAACTCGACCGCCGGGTCGGTGCGGCACCAACGAACTTTAACGAGCATCTACCACCAGGCGATTCGGACCTGGCCCATCAACTGGTCCGCGACCCGTACGTGTTCGACTTCCTCGACATCAATGAACGCGTCGCGGAACGCGAACTCGAAGCCGCACTGATGAGCCGGCTCCAACGTTTCCTCCTCGAACTCGGCCACGGATTCGCCTTCGCCGGCCGCCAATACCACTTCACCGCAGGCGGCGACGACTTCTATATCGACCTGCTGTTCTTCAACTGGATCCAGTCACGATTCGTCGTCGTCGAACTCAAAGTCGGCAAGTTCGAACCCGAATACCTCGGGAAACTCGGCTTCTACGTGTCCTGGGTGGATGACAATCTGCGCGACCACACCCAGCACGCCCCCACCATCGGGATCCTGCTCTGCGCCGGCCGCAACGACCAGGTCGTGCGGTACTCCCTGGCCGGAACCACCGCCCCACTGGCAGTGGCCGACTACACCTACGACACCCTGCCCGCCCCGGTCCGCGAGCTCGTCCCCACCGACGACGACCTCGCCACCGCCGTCGCCGAAACCATCACTAACCTCGACTCGCACACCTAACCAGCCGCCCGACGCGCCCCGGCCAAGCACATTAGACGTTCGCGACGACGTGTGAAGAACATCGCGTCGTCGACATCGTCAGCGCCACAACCCGTTTGCTGAACCCATACCGACAACACCTGGCCCCAGCCGGCTTGCGCCCGGCTGCTTAGCTAGCGTCGTTGTAGGCGTCGACGATCGCGTTCGGGATGCGGCCGCGGTCTGACACTTCATACCCGTTGGCGCGTGCCCACTCCCGAATTGCTGCCAGTTGCGCCTTGTCGGTACGCGGCGCCGAGACAGCAGCGGCCTGCCTGCTGGTGGAACGTTTCTGTCGGCCACCGATCTTGGTGGCCTTGTCGATCCATTTACCCATGTCTTTGTTGAACTTCTCGGCCGAGTTAGCGCCCAGGTCGAGGGAGTAGTCCACACCATTGACAGTGAACATTGCCACCGTCACCTCGGCGGGGTCGAGATCCGAACCGTCAAAATCGTCGGTGATCTGTTCGATGGTCGTGCGTGCCACAATGCCTACCTCAAGTCTTGATAATCGCGCTCCACTCCCGAGTGGGCGGAACGTCTCTTCCTTTCCCGAACATACCGGCCGCGGCGCCACAGCCGCGCACTCGTTCAAAAAATGCCGCCGATGGTGCTACGCGGCTTTACTCTCCCGCCATGCTAGTGGCGCCCCTTTGTGGCGGGACTCGGGTGCCATCACGAGATAGCTAGAGCGCCAATTGCCCTGTGGCGATATCGAACTCGACACCGGTGAGCGGCGCGTCACCATCGTTATATCCCCGCAACAGCCCACGCCACTGAAAGCTCACCGACGACGACAACGCCAATCCCTCTCCGTGGACGCCACGTCTGAGACGCCCGAACCTCACACGGCTCTAGCCCGACTTGCGCGCATTCACCTTTGAACACGTAGACAGGGAAAGCCATGCCCTGCAGGCGAAAAATCTAAGCGCGACATCACACACCCAGGCGTCACTACCACCTCACTCGTAGCAGCGCCCACCGCGTCCACGCAATGGTGTTGTCTTTCAGACAATCTGGGAGAGGAGGTGTTCGGTGCGCGCCAGGAGCTCAGCGGTTTGCTGGTCGAGGGCGGTGAAGATGTCGTCGAGGTCGCCCAGGTCAGCTGTAGCGCGGTGGCGCGCGGAAACCCCGTCGTCGTAGGTGTCGGGCAGATCAACGACAGGCATTGCGGGGCTATCGTTTTCGGTGGGCGTGGCGTGGCGATCGGCCAGTGTTTGTGCCCACAGTCCGCGGTCGGTGACGGGTCTGCCGCTCGCGCGTAGGTGGGTGTGCAGGATCGCCGAGACCGCCCGCGGTGACAGGCCGGTGGTGGTGTCGCCGATGGGTGCAGTCGGGTTGCCCCACCGATCGAACGCTGGCAACAACACAGCGTCGGAATCGGCAGGTTCATAGGCGACGAGGCTGGGTGCGGGTGGTCGGGCGGGGGCCTGATGGAGAACCGGTGCCCAGGACAAGGGTGAGGGTCGGCGGAGGGTGAGGTCTCGGAGCAGGGCCCAGCGTGTCCAGACCGCGTACAGCCCATATCGATCATCGAGATTGGGTGCGGCGGTGATGTGGTGGTGTCGGCCAATGTGCACAGTGCCGTCGACGGGGTCGACGGCGATGTCTCCGCACCGCAACTCCCCCACCTCCCCGACTGGGACACCCAACTGGCAGACCAGGGTGAGGATGAGGGCGTCGCGGCGGCCGAACAACCCGGCCGGCCACCCATGCGTCGGCAACCGCGTTATCGCCTGTACTGCGTTGTGTTGGTGGCGTTCTCGGGTGGACAGCAGAGCCCGCACCGCGGTGATCGTGCCCGGCGGCGTCCGTCCGGTGAGGCGGTGGGCGGTGTTGATGGCCGAGACCCGGCGGCGCAGCGTGGCCCGCGACAGCCCGGGCTCAAAAGCTAAGTATCGGGCTGTCGTGATCGGCGACGACCCGATTGGGTCAAGGTCAAAGGCGGTGCACCAGTCGATGTAGAGCTGCCAATCCCCGCGGTAGGACCGCGGCAACCGATAAGCCAGCTCGCTGTCAGGCCCAGCGAGCGATGGTTGGTGGCTGGTCATCGGAGTTACATGCCGATGGTGGTGGCGGCGTTCTGGACGTGAATGTTGTTGTCCCGGGCATAGTTCAGCAGCGACTCGACGGATTTGTGGCCGGTCTGCTTCATGATCGTGGTCGGTTCGTGGCCGGTGCGGAACGCTTCGGTCACGAACCCCGCACGCAGACTGTGGGCGCCGTAGCGGGTGATGTCCAGATCCGGGCGGGCCGCCGCCAGGCGTCGGCGGACCAGGGTGTGGATGAGTTGCCCGACCGGTGCGGTGTCGGCGAGGTCACTGGCCGCGGTCACCGACCGAAACAGGTCCGACCCTGCCGGCACCTCCGGAAGCGGGCCGGCGCAGACATGGTGGTCGTGTGGGCGGTCGGCAGCCAGCAGTCGGATCAGCCCGGCCCGCCCTAACCGGTCAAACGCATTGTGGCAGTGCAGCCACCGCACATACGCGCACGGTCCGCACGTCTCCAAATGTTCCCCGGTCGGGAGGGCTTTGCGTTGACCGGTGCCGTCTTGGTCGGTTTTCGATTTGCGGACGGTGATGATCCAGCCGTCGCGGGTCCGCCGGACATCCCCGACTGCGAGTCCGACGATTTCTGAGCGGCGCATCGCACCGGCCCACCCCAGCACCAACGCGGCGGTGTCGCGGCGCTCCCGCAGCTTGGTGCGCCACGTCGTCGCCGAGGCGCGGGCGGTGTGCACCATCGCCCGCAAATCCACCAAATCCAGCGGGTCTTCGGGTTGGCGGGGCCGGCGCCCACTCGCCGCGCCGCGGCGGCGGATTGCTGACAAGGTGCCCGCGACCACTGGACTGAGCCACAACGGTGTCTCATCAGGCGTCGATTGTTGTTGGGGCGCATGGGCTTTGTGGACGAACTTGATCGCCGCTGCCGCGCCCTCGATCGCCGACATCGAATACGCCGCATTCCCGCGGGCGTCCACGGTGTTCTCCAGCGCGAGAAGGTAATCGGCCACCACATGCGGATGTGCCGGCAACGCCCGATGCCCGTGCTGGTCGCAGTACTTTTCGAACACCGCCCACGCCCGCGTGTAGTTCCGGCGCGTGGACGGTGCCCGGGTATCGAGCAGCGAGGTGTCCACCCGCCGCCGCACCTCCGCCGACACCACCAAATCAGGCGCCGGACCAGGAGCAGCGGATGACAGTAACTCCGTCACGCCACAACACCTTTCGGCTCCAGCGCGTCACATGCTCGAGGCCCTCGACGCCGCCGTGCACACGGGGCAACTTCCACAGCGAGTGATGGTGCTCTCGCGCGCTGAGGGACAGCGCTTTTCGCGGCTCGAGTTCGGGCCGACCAAACGGATCCTCGACGACAACTCACTCGACCTCGACGAACTGACGCTGTGGGTGGCCCGGCAACACTCAAGCGCTCACGCGGTGGCCCTGCACTGCGTGACGGTCGTGCAACTCGTCGTCGCCCTCACCGCCCTACGAACTGCAGGTGTACGTACGGGCGATCGGATCGAGCACGCGGCGATGGTGCCGGGCGACATGCTCGACGATCTGGCCGGTCTCGGAATCACCGTGGTGACACAACCCAATTTCGTCGCCGAACGGGGCGAGGAGTACGTCGTCGACGTACCCGCCGCCGAGCAGCACGAGTTGTGGAGGGTCGCAAGCCTGTATCGGGCGGGTGTGCCGGTCGCGGGAAGTACCGATGCGCCCTTCGGCGACCTGGATCCGTGGGCGTCCATGCGCGCGGCCAGAGACCGGCTCACCACATCGGGAACTCTCCTCTCGCCCGACGAACGTGTTTCCGCGGCAACAGCATTGGCGGTGTTCCTCGGCGATCCGCACACTCCGGCACGACCGCGCGACCTGGTCGCGGGAGAACGCGCCGATCTGTGCCTCATGTCCGCCGGGCCCGACGCCGTCCTCGCCGAACTCTCCGCCGAACTGGTTGCGGCCACGGTCATCGACGGACGCGTCCGTCACAGCGTCGACCTATGACGGAGGTACCGTCCGAGAACTCTCACTCACCTCATCGACCAAGCCCCATCGCAGCGCGGTGGCCGTGTCGATCCGGCGCCCGGTCAGGACGAGGTAAGCGGTACGCCAGCGGCCGATCCGCCGAGGAATGCTCACCGTGCCACCGGCACCCGGAACCAACCCCAGGTTCAACTCCGGTAGGCCGAACACCGTATCCGGATGCGCGGCAACAACACCGCAGTAGGCCGCCATCTCCATCCCACTGCCCAGAACAGCGCCATGAACATTAGCCCGACAACGTGCGCCCAATCGATGAGTCAGGGCGTCGAGGAGCAATGCCGGGCTGTGCCGCGTACGGGCGAGGTGGGCGTCGGCGGGATCGGAGAACATCCCGAACTCCGAGAGGTCACCACCGCTGCAGAAGGAGCGGCCCCGACCACTCAACCTCACCGACTCGACCGAAGGGTCCGCCAGTGCCACCGTCAAGCCATCGATTAACCCGGCGCGCAGGGCATTGCTGAAGGCGTTATGACGATCCGAGCGATTGAAGGTGATGTCCATGTCTGAACCATTGCGAGACAACACCACCGCATCATTCTGCTCGTGACGACGCCGCGGACCCTGGGCTGCGAGCCACCCACCGAACTCGGCGCCGGCCTGCAAGGTCGAGTAGGCCAGCGACTCGGCGATCAACCCACCGGAGGTGCTACCGGTAGGCGACCCGGCCCGCAAGACGTCATCGCAGATGGCCGCCGCGACCGGCCGCGCCGCGACCCTGTCGGACAACAAGGTAATGGTCTCGTCGAGGTCCGAGACCGGCACCACCCGTCGATCATCAGACGCCGTGTCGGTCACAGTGAAGGTACTCACATCGAGCCACCGGTCTGCGCTGTCGGAGCGCGGGACGCCACCTCGGCACACACCCACCACCACACCGGGCAGCGACCACTCCCCCACCGCGGGAACAGCCGGATCGATGAGATCGACGACCGTCAAATCACCTGTCACACTGGGCCTCCCCTGATCGAGTGCCGAACAGCCGGACAGTCAGACTACCGGGGCGCTGCTACCGCACCACGGTGCTCATTTTCTATCTGCCCATGACTGGACTCATTTGGAAGGGCGGTAGAACAGGGCCAACTGCGCGGCGGCGGCGGCGATTCCCACACCAGCCGCCAGGGCCGCTGAGGAGTTGCCGCTGAACTTCGGTTCGAGTCCAAGAGCCTTGTCAACACTCCAGGGGCCTGGACCAATGCCCGCAAGAGCCACCGCTCCGACGGCCATGTTCGCGACATACTCCCATCCCTCTGCCGTGATGAAGAACCCGTTCGACAGGTGCACCGAACGAGCGGCCACCGCCATAGTGCCGACAACAGCGGCTGCGGCCACAGGTGTGGCGGCACCTGCGAGGATCGCCGCGCCCGCGCCCACTTCGACGACCGCGCTGGCGCGGGCCTGCGACGTGGGGTGCCGAAAGCCGATCGATTGGAACCAACCGGCAGTACCGTCAAGGGACCTGCCGTGCTTCAGCCCGTGCGCCAATATGGTTCCGCCCACTGCGACGCGGAGCAGCAAGGCGGCACCCGCGGTATCTGAACTGCCTCGAGCCATCGAGCGCACAACCTTCATAAATGGTCCAATCTGCGGAACCTCGCCCGCCTCACTCGTGACCAGCTACTCACAGTCACGTCGGTACGTCTGCGTACACCATACTGACGTAGGAAACTAGGTGTCAGACGTGCCCGGTATTTATGTCGAGTGCCAACCCCGCGGCGAATCCGCGACTTGTCGGCCTACTTGAGACTGAACCCCGCATCCACCTTGATCTCGGTGCCGGTGATCCACTTGGCCTGATTACCCTCTGGACCAGCGAATGCTCAACGAGCGCAGCGCCGGCGTCCGGCGCTCAACCATCACTTAAGACCTGAACATATCGACACTGGCCGCGATGGGAGCCTTTGGCGTTGATGGGGTACCGATGTCGCAGCGATGGCGTCGTACCGCCGTGTCTCACGGACATTCCGATAGGTGCTGAGCAGCTTGCGCTGGTGCCGAATTTCCTGCAAGCCCATGAACGGTCAGCGGGACTACCGCCCAGCCTCATACGCCCTGGTCGGTGTCGACGAGCACGACCGAATCGAGCTGCCCAAGAACCTCCATCAGGTCCTCAAGCGCGTGGTCGAGGCGATGTCGCATGGCCGAGCCGTCACCGCTGGGCTAGAACAACTGAGATGCGCTAGACGTACAGCATCGCGCGCGCACACCGCTCGTCCCATCGCCTATCTGCACAGACCTCGCTGCATAGTCCACGTAAGTAGGGTAATCGCGTGATCAGCTCGGTACCGCATTCTCTGCAAAACAGCGATCTCGCCGTCACCCGCAGCCGCCACTGGTCGGCCAGCCGCCGCAGGCGTTCATTCACGAGAAATGTCCGACGAAAGTAAGTACCGCCCGACATGACGCACCCTGCGGCTCGGCCATCTGGAACACATCGCGAACGCTTACCGTGGACCGGGGGTCGCATCTGCGAGATCGTCCGGGTCGTCGCGGTGCTCGTCGTCGCGTGCGTCAGGGGTGGTCTCTGTCGGACGCTGGTTCGCTGGGATCACTGTATTCTCGAGACTTACCTGGTCGGTCACGTTCTGACTGTTGTCCAAGCCTGACAACGTTCTACCTTTCGTCGTGAGTCGCTGATTCGGGATTCCGAGTTATACCGGTGCCGGAAAGTTCAACATGGTCCGCGCGTTCGTCTCGCAGATCTTTTCGCACTCGTCATCCGGCACATGAACGAGGACTTCTGCTGCACGCTTCCGGCTGTTGGGCCAGTTTGAATCCGAATGCGGGTAGTCGATCTCGAGCATGATGCGATCAATTCCGACTTTGTGGCGGTTCTCGACCCCAAAGTCGTCATCTATGAAACATCCCCAGAAGTGCTCTCGAAACAGGTCCGAGGGGCGGGTATCGAAATCAATCTCCTGATAATGGCGGTGTCGCTCCCAGACGAAGTCCGTCCGCTCTAGGATGTAGGGAATCCACCCGATGCCACCCTCTGCCAGTGAGAACTGAAGCTTCGGATGCTTCTGAAGTACGCCGGAGAACAGAAGATCGATGGTGCTCCACATCAGGTTCGTGGAAAAGGTCGCGATGGCAACTGCGAATGGCGCGTCAGGAAGCGCCATCTCCCCTGCTATCGCTTTGGTCCCCGAAAACGAGAACCCGGGAACGAAACCACCAGAACCGAAGTGGAGTGAGATGACAGTGCCGGTTTCTTCACACGCATGCCAAAAAGGGTCCCAGTGGGAGTTGTGGAAGGACGGCAGTCCCAGCGGTACCGGACTGTCCGGGAACGAGATCGTCCTGGAACCCATCGCAGCAGTGCGCCGTACTTCGGCGGCCGCGAGTTGAGGATCCCAGGTAGGGACGATCGACAGCGGGACGAACCGCGACCGATCTGTAGCGCACCATTCGTCGATATAGAAGTCGTTCCACGCTCGTACACAAAGGAGGGCCAGATCTTTGTCCTGGGCGCGCTGAAAGACTCCTCCACCGAAGCCGGGGAAGGATGGGAAGCACAAGGCGGCCTCGACACCGTCGACGTCCATGTCCTTTAGCCGTGCAGATGGATCGTAACAACCCGGAATCATGTCTTCGTACCGGACTGGATCCATACCCCACTCCTCTGGGGGCTTGCCGGCAACTGCGTTCAATCCCACGGTCGGAAAGGCGGTGCCGTCGTAGTTCCAGACATGGTTGCCGTTCGCCTCGACGATCCGCGGCCCGCGGTCGCGGAACGTTTCCGGCAATCGATCCTGCCAGACGCGGGGGTGTTCGATCAGATGGTCGTCCACGGAGACGATCTTGTGGTGATCCTGAAGCGGCACAACTAATTCCGATCTACTCGGTGTTCCCGACGATGTTCGTCTACGTCGGCGATCTTCGATATAAAGGACAGATCCCGTTTGACTCTTGTCAGACGGTCTTCAGATGAGGAGCACATGCGATGGCAGACCATAGTTCCGATCCCGCGCCTCGCCGCGAGGAGTCCGACGACCACGATCTCCTGACTTACAGCGAGGCGGGGGTGCGTGTTTTTACAGAAGTGACGAATCAGCGGAAGTTGCTTCACGACCTGGACTCGACAGGTGCGCCTGAGGACCAGGTCGTTCTTCGGCTATAAAGGCACACCGCGCCGCAACACCTGAACCGCAGGCCAGGACCGCCCATCAGGCGTCGGCACCTGTCAATACCGGGGGGCCGCCGCCGATGGGTCTGGGTTGGCGATCGGCAGCTTGAGGAATCGACGGGCGTTGTCGCCCATGAAGTCGTACGTTCGACGCTTGTCCATTCCTTCGGCGTACTTCGCAAATCCCCTGGGCTCGGTGAGTCCCTCTGGGTGCGGGTAGTCCGAGCCGAACATGACCTTGTCCCAGCCGACGGTGTTGACCACATCGGAGACCGAGCCTTCCCAGAAGGGGCTGACCCAGATGTTGCGACGGAACACGTCAAGGGGATGTTCGGGAAAGTTCTGCGGCATCTTCTTGTGGACGTCCTCGAGGTCATGGAAGAGCGGATGGATCCACGCAGAACCGTTCTCGACACTCGCGATCTGCAGCTTCGGGAATCGAGTCAATGTTCCGTGACAGATCAAGCTGCCGATCATGTCGGCGATTTCGCGGTGGCCGAGCGCGAGCCAGCGGAAGGAGCTCATCGCCATGAAGTTATTGGTGTTCGGCGGCTCCCACTTGTTGATGTACTCATCGAGTGGCGGCTGGCTGGCGTGCAGCACCACCGGCATGTTGGCGTCCTGCACATCACTCCAGAACGGGTCGAACTCGGGTAGCGCGGGCGAACGCCACCCACGCAGCCCCTTGACCGGGGCCGGCTTGATCAGCACCACCTTCGCACCGTTCTCGACGAGGTACTCGAGTTCACGTCGAGCGTCGTCGACGAGGGCACAGCTGATGACCGGAGTCATGAACAGCCGGTCCTCGTAGGTGAACTGCCAATGCTCGAGCATCCACCGATTCAGCGCGTGGATCATTGCGACCACGAGCTCTGGGTCCTCGGCGGCGGAATGCTCCACCAGATTCGCCAGCGTCGGGTAGACGAGCGCCTCCTGCACGCCCTGACGATCAATCTCCTTGATCCGGTCCACCGGATTGCGCGACGCGGGCGGTGCGTCGATAGCCTCGCCGGTCATCTCGCGCAGCGTCTGTCCTTCGTGATTCTCACCGGCATAGAACTTCTCGTGTGACCCCGGAGCGGCGACACGGTCGAAGGTCGGGTTCGGAATGTACTCGGTGATCTTGTTCATGATGGAGATGCGCGTGCGCTTCCCGACCTGCACGAACTGCACAGCCTCCTTGTACTTCTCTGGCAAATACTTCGTCAGCGCTTCCGGCGTCTCGTACATGTGCGTGTCGGCGTCGAAGATCGGTGCCTCGTTCAGGTGACTCTCGGTCATGGCGTCCTCTCCATCCAGGGTGTGACTCAGGTCTCTGTCACCAGTGTCGCATGAATCTAACAAACTAGTCAACAACTCCTGGTGTTCCGACCCTGTCCCGAAGATGAACGCGGGATCCGAACTCGGTCATAGGCTTCGAGCACCAATTCGAGATCGCGGGATCAGCATCGGGAGCAATCATCCCGCCTGCCTACAATGGGGTCATCGCCGATGTCTGGGTACGGTCGGCAGTCGGGCGGCCGCCGTGAGCCCACATCCGCCGACTGGATAAATGTTAGAATGCCACCCTGCTCAAGATCTCGGCCACGAGCGCGGGCTTCGGGGCATCCTTTATCTCTACGATTTGCTCGACGGTCAGTTGCAGCGACCCGTCCTTGATATCAGCGACATCGGTGAGCGTCGAGAGCAGGCGGATTTGCGCTCCAACGGGAACGGGCGCCGGGAATCTCACTCTGTTGGACCCATAGTTGATGCCCATCTTGGCACCCTCGATGCTGTAGACCTGCGCGCCGAACATCGGCAAAAGCGAGAGGGTCAAATATCCGTGGACGATAGGACCACCGAATGGACTCTCGGCCTGAGCTCTTTCGACGTCCACATGGATCCATTGGTTGTCACCCGTTGCTGCGCCGAACTGGTTCACACGTTCCTGCGTAACCGCCAACCAATCACTGGCACCCAAGGTTTCGCCCACCGCAGCCTTGAGATCGTCGGCCGAACTAAACACCCGCAAGAGCACCGCCTTCGAACAGCCCGATGGCTTTTGCAATCCGCTCCCGGTGAAACGCCGGAGAACCAAATAGCACATCGGAACTCTTCGCACGCTTGAAGTAGAGGTGTGCCTGGTGTTCCCAGGTGAACCCAATACCTCCGTGCATCTGAATACTCTCTGCTGCAACGTGATAGAAAGTGCGCGAGCAATATGTCTTGGCGATCGAAGCCGCAACCGCTACGTCATCGGCACCCGAACTGATCGCGGCAATCGCGTACGCGGCCGCCGATCTGGCCGACTCGAGTTCAACGAGCAAATCGGCGCACCGGTGTTTTATCGCTTGAAACGAGCCGATCGGGCGGCCGAACTGGTGTCGTAACCGGAGATAGTCGATTGTCGAGTCCAATACGGCAGCAGCACCGCCGACCTGCTCTGCGGCAAGAGCCACCAGAGCCCGGTCGTACAGCTCTTTCAGTACGGGCCATCCGTTGCCATCTTTGCCCAGGAGGTCTGCCTGTGTGTCTTCCAGGGTGACTGCCGAATGCCGCCGAGTCATGTCCATCGAGGTGTGTCGATCTACGCCGACACCTGCGGCGTCCGCGTTCACGCCGAACAGCGAGACGCCGGCGTCGGTACGGGCGGCGACTATCAGCAGGCGGGCCTCGAAGCCGTCGAGGACATACGGCTTTGCGCCTGTCAGCCTCCAGCTGGCGCCCGAACGTCGCGCCACAGTCTGGATATCATCCTCTTGCCATTGCGCCTTCTTCTCTGCCACAGCGACAGTCGATATCAACTCGCCTGATGCGATCTGGGGCAGAAAGGTCGCGCAAGCTTGTTCATCGCCGGAAAGCAAGAGCGCACTGGAAGACAGCACGACTGTGGACAGCAACGGAGCCGGAAACAATGTCCGTCCGGCTTCTTCCATCACTACCGCGAGATCGTCGAACCCGAAGCCACCGCCGCCGTACTGCTCGGGAATCGCCAAAGCTTGCACACCAATTTGCTCCGCGAGCGCGGTCCACGCCCTGGGGTCGTAGCCCAAGTCGCCATCCATAACTTTTCGAACGTCGTCCTCACTCGAGAATTTGGCAAGATACGCACGCATTACGTCGCGCAGTGCCTCTTGCTCGGCGGTCGTTGTGAGTGCCATCTCTCTCCTGACCCGCGACGTAGGCGCGAGATCTATATAGTGTAATTCAAGTACCATATCAGAGTGCTTAGCACAGACGTGGCTGGTCAGAGCTCGAGCTCAACCTTTCGCAACTTCCCGTTGGGGTCCAGTCGTGCCTGACGAGTAGAGGAGAAAGCCCTTCCGATTGGTCCGCCATCGAGGCCGGGGGCAGGACGAGTACTCGAAGATCGCCCACCCGGGTGTAGCTGACTCGTCCAGCATTATTCGATAATCGACAACGCCGTCCTCAGGAAACAGAGCTATGCACGATTCTGAGGTCACCAGAACACTCGCGCCCGAATCTGCCGAAATGTATTGTGCCTTCGCAGGCGCCAGATGCGTGTTCACCACCACGTAGTACTGCCCGCTGCGTTGAGCGGCAAAGGTGAGTGCCGTGTGTCTTCAAGGTTCTGGACCGTTCTCCGTTGTGGATCACCGAGTCAGAATCGTGACCGCTCCAGTGCCCGGCGAACCGTAGAGATGTGTGTAACCGACCCTTGGATCCCCCGGCACCTGCCGGGCACCGCCTCTGCCACGAAGTTGCACAACAATCTCGTGGATCTGCCGCAGCCCCGATGCACCAATCGGCTCGCCGTTGGCCATCAGCCCACCGTCTGTGTTCACCGGCAAAGTGCCGTCGATTTCCGTGTAGCCTTCGCCGATCAATCTCTCCTGTTCCCCGTCCCCGCAGAAACCATTCTCTGCCATATGGATCACCTCAGAACCTGCATCTGTGTCCTGTAGTTGCGCGACATCGACGTCGGAAGGTCCAATCCCGGCAATTTCGAAAGCTGCGCGCGAGGCGTCCACGGAAGGACTTGCCACAGCTTCAGTCGGCAGGGAAGGACTTTGCATCTCGAAGGCCCCGTCACGTCGGGTGCGTAGGACGCTGGCCTCGAGATGTACCGGTGCGTTCGAGAACTGGGCGGCCAGATCGCGACGGCACAGCACCACCGCCGCAGCACCTTCGTCTGGCGCGCAGTACATGTACTGCGTCAAGGGGTAGTTCAGATATGGAGCATCCAGTATCTGCTGCTCTGACATCTCTCGCCGACGCCAGGCCTTATCGTTCCGGGCACCGTTGCGAAAGTTCTTTGCAGCCACGCGCGCAAGAGTCTCGCGCGAGATGCCGAACTCTTGCATGTAGCGATTGATCTTCATGCCGAAGTAGTGCGTAGTGAGGAACAATCCTGTCTGGGCGTACCACTCGGGTAGTCCCAGCACCGCCGGATCGGCGGAGAACGCGCCCTTGGGGTGCTTGTCGAAACCCATCGCGATCGCCACATCCGCTTCGCCGTGCTCGATGGCTTTCGCCGCCATGCTGATCGAGGTGTTGCCCGTGGCGCACCCGTTGAAGACGCCATAGACAGGAATCCCCGTCAAACCAAGTTTCGCCACCACCGCATCCGGATTCGAGACCTCAAGGCTGCCCGCGAAGCCGATCTGAACGCGGGGCCATTCCACGCCGGCATCTGCGAGTGCGAGTTTGGCTGCCTCGGCACCCATATCGAGCGCCTGCTTCCCGGCGAACCGGCCGAAAGGATGCAACCCGACCCCGATGATTGATACGCCACTCATCGAGTACTCCTCGCCTGGTTCGAGTCCTCGACCGGTTCGAACGCGAACGTGACAGCTTCACCAAACGGGATCACCACTGTGCGCATCCGTTGCCCGATGGCGAGCTCGGCCGGGTCGCAAGTGGTCAACCGACCTTCTACCCGGACCCCCTCGGGAAAGTCGACGTACCCGACTCCGAATCGGGTGAACTGTTCGGGGCCTATGTACGGCGGCGCGGGCGGCCGAAACTCCTGACTGGTCCAGGTATAGAGCCGTCCTTCGGTATTCAGCGAAATCACGTCTCGCCCCGGCTCGGCAGGAAAGACCAGATGAGGCGACGTCGACGACGTGGACACCAAGAGCCGAACCTCGTCCCCATCTTCGACAAACAGATTCTCCGCAATCGGTTGCCGAGTCATGATGTGATCCGTCGCATGGCTGAAACTCCTTTTGAGGTTGGTCATGAAGCTCTATCGAGGTCCGAAACGTTGCGCACCGTCAAGACGTATGACTTCTCCGTTCGCGTAGCCGTTCTGAAGCAGGAACATTGCCGTGTCGGCAAACTCATCTGGTTCACCGAGCCTCTTCGGAAATGGAACGTTGGCGGCGAACTTAGCAATAGCCTCTTCGCCCACCGACTCCATGGTTGGCGTGCGCATGGTTCCGGGTGCGATCGTGTTGAACCGCACACCAACAGAACTCAGATCACGGGCTGCAGCGATGGTGAGTCCGATGACACCGGCTTTGGCGGCTGCATAAGCAGTTTGGCCAATTTGTCCCTCATAACCCGCGATCGACGCGGTGGCCACAACCGCTCCCCGCTCGCCGGTGCCGTCTGGGTCCAACGTTGCCATCTGAGCTGCGACCAAACGCAACACGTTGTACGTTCCGGTAAGATACAGATCTAAGGTCTTGGTGAACCCCGACAGACTTGCAGGGCTCCCGTCCCGGCCCACTACTTTCTCGACAACACCCCAACCGCCGTGCGCTATAACGGCCGCGCGCAGGTGACCCAGCCCGTTCGCGAGCGCAATCGTCGCGGCGACACTGTCCTCATCGGTGACATCGGTGGCGGAGTACACCACTCGCTCACCCAGCTCTTCGGCCAGCGAATGTGCCTTCTCCTCTGCGAGATCCGCGACGACAACGTGAGCGCCGGCCGCATGCAGCCGACGCACGACGGCTTCGCCGAGACCTCCGGCACCACCGGTGACGATGGCAACTGATTCTGAGATGTTCATCCTGGTCCTTTCTTAAGTTTCTGTTGCACAACTGGTTCGACTAGATCAACGCGGCAGTCCGAGCACTCGTTCGGCGATGATGTTTCGTTGTATCTCGGAGGTCCCCCCGTAGATGGTCTCCGCACGGGAGTTGAGGAACAGCTTGCGCGCTGCGGCAGCACCCCTGCGTCCGGACTCGAACAACGCCTCGGCTCCATATAGTTCCACCGCGAGTTCACCGATCTTCTGATGCTGCACCGAAGCGAACAACTTGCTGCACGTGGCGGCAGCTGCGGTGGCAACGCCCGGATTCGTCGATTGGGTGTCGAGGAGATCGCCGACAACACGTAGATTGGTCGACCGCATCAGGTTGACACCGATGTAGGCGTCGACCAAAGAGTGGCGAATCTGAGGGTCATCAACAGCTCCAGACATTTTCGCTGAGTCGATCAGTTCCGAGACCTCACGCTGCATCGACAGCTGAAGTGGCATGAGAGCACTGCCACGTTCCATTCCCAGCGTCGCCATCACCACTTCCCACCCTCCGTCGACGGACCCCACGACGTGATCGGCTGGGGTGAGCGCACCGTTGAAAAAGCACTCACTGAATTCGGTGGAGCCTGCCAGATTTTCGATAGGATGGATTTGCAATCCGGGCTGATCTACGGCGACCAAAAGAAGCGTCAACCCCTTGTGGCGGCGCGAGATGTCGGGATCGGTTCGGCACAACACATATAGCCAATCGGCGTGACTTCCGAAGGTGGTCCACACCTTTTGTCCGTCAACGCACCATTCGTTGTCTCGGAGCACGGCCTTCGTCCGAACCGAGGCCAGATCCGATCCGGCACCTGGCTCGCTGAATCCCTGACCCCACATTTCCTCGACCGCCAGAATCGGCGGTAGGAACCGGTCTTTCTGTTCATCGGTCCCGTACGCCAGCAGTGTTGGACCCAACAACTCGAGCGCCTGGGTGTTGACCCGCGCAGGGGCCGCCGCCCGCGCATATTCATACTCGAAGACGATCTCGTGGGCCAGCGAGGCGTTCCTGCCACCGTACTGTTCCGGCCAGCTGATGCCGAGCCACTGCCCTGCCGAGAGCTCTTTCTCCCAGGCGACCCGCACATCCCAGGCGGTATCGTCGGTAGGGCTACCGACTCCACGGTGTTCGGCAAAGTCGCCGACAAGGTGCTCCGAGAGCCAGGTGCGGATCTCGTCGCGGAATTCGACGAGGTCGGGAGCAATGTCAAAATCCATGGGTTCGTCTCTTCTAGAAGTGAAGCGGTGTGTAGGGATCGAACTGCGGTTGGCGACGTTCGACCAGACTCCGAACACCCTCGTCGAAATCTGTCTGCTTCTTAGCGACGGTCAGCAGATACTGTGCCCGCACACGCGCCGCTTCCAGCGTGCTCTCGCTGTCCCGCCACACCTGCGACTTGATCATTGCCATCGCTACAGGCGAGACGTTCTCTGCCAAGGTGTGAGCGAACAACAACGCGTCGGCGACGACAACTTCGGGGTCCGAAAGCTGCTGCACCACACCGAGGTCGAAAGCTTCTTCTGCCAGGAATACGCGCCCGGTGGCAAGTAGGTCGAATGCGTGTGCCGGACCGACCAGCCGGGTGAGAACCCAGGCACTTGCATCCTCGGCAGGCAGACCGCGTTTGGAAAACGCAGTACTGAACTTCGCACCGCGAGCGGCGAATCGATAGTCGAAGTTCAAGGCCTGTGCCAAACCGATGCCGGCACAAGTGCCGTTGATCGCCCCGATGATCGGTTTCGGGATCGTCGTGGCATAGGTCTGCGGACGACGGTTGGCCGTGTAGGTTGAGCCCGCTCGCAGCTCGTCGAGCACTGTCGGATCCAAACCCGGCACGAATGACGTGCCTTCTCCGGTGACCACGATCGCACGTACACTTTCGTCGGCCGCCGCGGTGTCCAGCGCGTCGTAGAACTCGAGTTCCATCTGAGCTGTCCACATGTTGCGCCGCTCTGGACGACTCAGGGTCAGCAGCACCGCACCTGAATCGTCAGCGTTGTAACGAACTGTCGCAGCCATCACCATTCCTCCAGCCCGCCGGGAACTCCGGCACCTCGACGTTCTTCGGTTGTGCAAATTCCGGGGGCGCTTCTCCACGAAAGAGGCAACGCCCTCCGCCGAGTCGGGGTGAGACCCCATCCACCGAAATGTTTCCCATTCCCGTGCGAAGGCAGCTTCGCGATCGGTCTCACCGAGCAGCTCGTACGCCAGTTGTTTGGTGATCCCCACCGCCGCGGGAGCGGTGGTCGCCGCCAGATCGGCAGCGATCTCCAGGGCTCTGAGGAGTACGGAGCCGGCAGGAACGGCCTCATTGGCAAGGCCGAAACGCACCGCGTCGGTCCCAGAGAAGAGCCTGCCGGTCAACAGCAGCTCCAACGCTGTGCCGAGGCCGACCAGGCGTGGGAGCATCCACAGCGAGTTCTGCTCCGGAATGAGGCCCCGGCGAGTGAAAACAAATCCGTATTTGGCATCCTCTGCCACCACCCGGATGTCCCACTGCATCGGGAATGTGAGTCCGAGGCCAACCGCCGACCCGTTGAGAGCACCGATGATGGGCGTCCGCATCTTCCACGGACGGCCACGCGCGGTCATCTCCTCCCTCGCCCGGTTATGCTGCTCCTCGTCGAACGCGAAGTTGGAACCGCCCGGCTCCAGATCGGCGCCGGTCGAGAAGAACCGGCCGCGGCCGGTCACCACGATCGCGCGGACGGCATCGTCTGCGTCGAGGCGACCCAGTTGACGGTGAAGCTCTGTCTGCATTGCCGCGATGAACCCGTTGCCACGCTCGGGCCGATCCAGCCAAACGACGGCAACATCACCGTGGTGCTCCACCGAGATCCCATCCACCGGCTCAGGTGTCACATCGCTACACACGGGGTTTACCTGAGCCGTCGGAGTTCGACCGAGCCCGCGCCACCAGCCCAGGAATCACCTCGCCGAGTTCGCCGGCCTGCCATGGTGATTCCCGATCGACACCCGGCCCGGCCACCCAGGTCTCCGCGACCGAGATGGACCCGCCTTTGACGTTGAAGACCCGGCCGGTGATCCCGGACGCTTCCGCCGAAGCAAGCCATACCACCGGCGGCGAGATGTTCGCCGGCGACCCTGCATCGAATCCGGTCCGCTTCTTGATCTCTGCCATCTTGGCGACGTACGCGTCCAGTCCTTCGGTCATCTGCGTCAGCGCACTGGGGGCAATAGCGTTCACCGTGATGCCGAGTCTGCCGAGTTCATCGGCCAAAATCACCGTGAACGACGCGATAGCAGCTTTCGCAGCACCGTAATTTGCCTGTCCGACGTTGCCGTACAACCCTGAAGGCGACGAGGTGTTGACCACACGGGGGTGCGACACCGGGTCACCCGCTTTGAACTTTCGCCGCCAGTAGTCGACAGCGTGCCGGGTCGGTGCGAATGTTCCTCGCAGGTGCACTTTCATCACCGCGTCCCACATGTCGATGTCCATGTTGACAAACATTTTGTCGCGCAAGATACCGGCGTTGTTGACCAGAACATGCAGATCGCCGTAGGTGTCCAACGCGGTATCGATGAGTCGGCCTGCGCCCTCCCAATCGGAGATGTCGTCGGAGTTCGCCACGGCTTCCCCACCCATCTCCCGTATCTCGTCCACAACGCCCTGGGCGGGGCCCACGTCGTTGACGACAACCTTGCCGCCTTGGCGCGCGAACTCGAGAGCATGCTCCCGTCCGATTCCGCCTGCTGCACCGGTGACGACAACTACTCGTCCGTCATGAAGTCCCATCTGGGCTTCCTCCCTTTCTTCTGGTCGTCAGACCGGTTCACCGAACACCGACAATGCGTTCTCACCGAGATAGCCCGAGCGTGCCTGACCGCTGAGTCCCAGTTCCGATCCCTCGTTGAAGGTGCGGTCAATTGGCAGGATCGGATAGTCCGATGCCCACATGAGCTTCTTCGTGTTTCGCCGCTCGGCAAATCGAACAATGTCGGCTGGAACATATTTCGGAGCCCAGCCCGCCGTCATCGCATACACATTGGGATGTTTCAACAGCATGGCAATGGTCTCCGAGATCCATGGATCACCGAGGTGACTCATCACGATCTTCAACTCCGGAAACGCCAACGCCACCTCGTCCACCAGAATCGTGCGCTGGAGCTTGGCAGGCTTCATCGGTCCGGGCACCCCGACATTGATGGACACGACAGCACCTTCATCGCAGGCCGCTGTGTACAGGGGGAATGCCAGTTTGTCGTCGATCGCTATGCCGGTGAACATGGGGATGATGCGAATACACTTGATGCCGTACTCGCGGACTGCGATTCTCACGTGCTTCGCTGCCTCATAACCGAGGCACGGGTCGATGCCGACGGACGTGACGAACCGTCCAGGAAAGTTCTTCTGGTATCCCGCAAGACGCTCACAGGTCTGTCGCAGAACATCCTCACCCGACTTGGTTCCGTGAATGAAGGGCGGAGTAATGTCACGTGGCGCTTTCGACAGGACGCCACCGAAGATGTCGAGACGATCCATCTCGGCAACCACGTCTTCCATGGTCTCGCCCCCTTCGTATGCGCTGTTCCCACGCTTGAATCGCGCAACCACAGATGGGTCAGGGGTCACCTCCCCCGCCGCGTACGGAAGATTGATCCACGCGTCGAAGACGCGCGTACACGTCGATTCAGACATTCAGTACTCCTAACGGCCGGTGTAGTGTGGCGCGCGTTTCTCGGTCATCGCAGCCAGCGCCTCGGCAGAGTCTTGCGTCGCTGCGACAACGGCGAAGTGAGATGAGATCAGGTCGAGTGCGGTTCGGAGATCCGTCTCCGAAGACTGATATGTCGCGCGTTTGATCATCCGTACCGTGACCGGCGGATGTTGCGCAATCGATTTCGCCAGTCTGGCGGTCTCGGCGCGGAAGTCGATTGGGGCGGCGATCCGATTCACGAGGCCGATGCGCAGCGCTTCGCTAGCGTCGATGAACTCGCCGGTCAGAAGCAGTTCAAGGGCTTTGGATGTGCCAACGATACGTGGCAGGTAGTATGCCCCACCATCCCCCGGCGTCAGGCCTACCCGTACATACCCCTCAGATAGGCGGGCCTGCGCCGACATGATCCGCAGGTCGCACATCAGCGCCATATCAAGTCCGGCACCGACTGCCACACCGTTAATGGCCGCGATCACTGGTTTGTCCAGGTCACTCATTGCCAGCGCCACCCGGTGCACCTCGTCATGCAACTGGAGCTTGCGTTCGAGCGGCGTCAGATCGGGATTCGCATTCGAGATCGACCCGAGGTCTATTCCCGAGCAAAACGCGCGGTCACCTGCGCCGGTCAGCACCACCACCCGAACATCGCCGTCTCGCCTGGCCTCCAGTAGCAGACGCTCCCATTCTCGAATCATCGGGAATGTAAATGCGTTTCGCTGTTCTGGCCGATTGAGAGTGATGGTGCCCACCCCATCTTCGACGGACCAATTCAGCTCATCCACGCTGTCTCCTCGTCAACCCCGAGGGGCTCGTTCGCATCGATCGAACCCCACAGGCGGCTTTTTAATTCGTCCACTAGTTGTACTATACGCACATGGCAGTTTCGCTGGACGGTATCGCCGCACTACCCCTCTCATCGGCAGATCAAGAGTTTCGCGAGGAGTTGCAAACCTGGCTCGCTGAACACCTTGTCGGTGATTTCGCTGGGCAGGCCGACCGAGGCGGCCCTGATGATGACGACAACTGGGAGCTCCGACGGGAGTGGGAGAGAGAACTCGGTGCCGGCAACTGGCTGGGCCTGTCCTGGCCCCTCGAGTACGGCGGCCGTAGCGCGTCCATGACCCAGGAGATCGTCTTCGCCATGGAATACGCCCGAGCGGGTGCACCGCCACGTGCCGCATTCCACGGGGAATCGCTGATGGCCCCGACCGCTCTCGCACATGGCACGGACGAGCAGAAAACTCGCTTGCTCCTTCCAATGTCCCGATCGGAAGTGGTGTGGTGTCAAGGATATTCGGAGCCCGATGCCGGCTCGGATCTCGCCAACATCTCCACCAAAGCAGTCCGAGAGGGCGACGTGTGGGTAATCAATGGCCAGAAGATCTGGACCACGTTCGCCCATCATGCCGATTGGATCTTTGCAATCGTTCGCACTGAGGCCGGTTCTGCACGTCATGACGGCCTTTCGTACATGCTCATCCCGCTCGATCAGCCCGGCGTCCGCGTCGTGCCCATCCGGACCATGCTCGGCGACAGTGGATTCAACGAGGTTTTCTTCGACCACGCCCGCACCTCGGCCACGAACGTTCTCGGACAGGAAGGCGACGGGTGGAGTGCGGCTATGACCACACTTGGTCACGAACGCGCCACCTCTGTCCTCAACTACCAGTTCTCGTTCGCACGCGAAATGGGATACCTGCAAACACTGGCGCGTAGCCGAGGCGCTCTCGCTGATCCCGTCCTTCGTGACCGGATCGTCGATTCGTACATCGGTCTGGAAATCATGGCCTACAACAACTTGCGGTCGCTGACTACCGCGCTCCAACAAGGCAAGTTCGGCCCCGAGGCCTCCATCGGCAAGTACTACTGGTCTCGTTGGCATCAAGAGTTCACGGAAGTCGCCATGGATGTGCTCGGGCCTGATGCGCTCCTCGGCACCAACTGGGGGACGGGACCGGACAGCACAGCCGAAACGATGCGCCGGTCGTTCATCCGAGCCCGCGCGGAGACGATCTACGCCGGCTCCAGCGAGATCCAGAAGAACATCATCAGCGAAAGGGTCCTGAAAATGCCCCGCGAGCCCAAGGGAACCGGCCGATGAGCGGACCACTGAACGGGATCAGGGTGCTTGATCTGAGCCGGATTCTGGCAGCCCCGTTCGCCACGCAACTCCTCGGCGACCTCGGCGCCGAGGTGATCAAAGTCGAGCGACCCCTGGTCGGCGACGACGCCCGACAGTACGGGCCACCGTTTCTCGACGATCACCCCGCAGAGTCCGGATTCTATCTGAGCTGCAATCGCAACAAGCGATCGATCACCATCGATCATTCACTGCCAGAAGGGGCTGAACTGATTCATGAGCTCGCCGACACGTCCGATGTGATCATCGAGAACTATCGTGCGGGAGTACTCGAGAAATACGGGCTCGACTACGCCAGCTTGCACGCCACCAATCCGCACCTCATCTACTGCTCGGTGACCGGGTTCGGCCAAGACGGGCCCTATGCGATGCGCGCGGGCTACGACGGCGTGTTCCAAGCCATGAGCGGCATGATGAGCGTCTCCGGGATACCCGACGGTGAACCCGGCGCGGGACCGATGAAAGTCGGCGTCTCGATGGTCGACATCCTCACCGGTCTTTATGCATCGAACGCGGTCCTCGCCGCCCTCCACCACCGCGATTCTGAAGGCGTCATCGGCCAATACATCGATCTCGCACTCCTCGACTGCGGTGTCGCCGCGCTTTCTCACTATGCCCAGAACTACCTCGTTTCAGGTGTAGCCGCGCCACGACGCGGCAATGGCGGCTTCGGCGGTATCCCTTCCCAAGCGTTCACGTGCGCCGATGGCGCCGAGATCTTTGTCGTCGCCAGCACACCAAAACAGTTTTCGGCGCTGGCCACTGCACTGGGCAGGCCTGAACTCGCCGAC
Organism: Williamsia sp. DF01-3; assembly: GCF_023051145.1. Taxonomy (NCBI): domain Bacteria; kingdom Bacillati; phylum Actinomycetota; class Actinomycetes; order Mycobacteriales; family Nocardiaceae; genus Williamsia; species Williamsia sp. DF01-3. Next base: position 1,544,635 of record NZ_JALKFS010000005.1, on the reverse strand, counting down.
AGGGAGGAGTTTGCAGGGGTGTCGGCTCGAATTGCGAACCGCGACCTTGTTCTCGACACCTTGGAAGACATCTTCTTGCAGCGCGACGCTTCTGACTGGGTCGCCGCCCTCGAGGATGCGGACGTACCGGTCAGTCCCGTGAACACCATGGATGGGGTCTTCTCGAACCCCCAAGTAATCCACCATGAGTTGCGCACACCCATCAAGCACCCGGCCGGATCGGTCGATGTCATTCGCAACCCTATCCGTTACTCGGAATCCGTGATCGACAACTACTCACCGCCGCCAACTCTCGGGCAACACACCGACGAGTTGCTCAGCGAAATCCTCGAGAGGAGACCCGATCAGATCGAACAACTTCGTCACAGCGGAGTTATTTGATGCGGGACGGCCATCCTCTGGGGAAACTAAGTCAGGTAGGACAATCAACATGACTTCCACCATCATGTACGAGACGTTCGACTCCGGTCGAATTGCGCGCGTGACAATGAACCGGCCCCAAGCGCGTAACGCACAGAACCGAGCTCTCCTCGTAGAACTCGACGAAGCCCTGCTGCGTGCCGAAGCCGATGATGCGGTGCGGGTGATCATTCTTGCCGGCAACGGACCAAGCTTCTCAGCCGGTCACGACATGGGGTCCCGAGAGGCCATCGAAGAGGCCGAGCCAGGACCAGGGCAACATCCCACCTTCGGGGTCAACGGCGGCACCAGAGATAGTCCCGTCGAGAATCGGACGCTTCAGGAGTGGCGCCACTATTTCGACAACACCCGGCGGTGGCGTGACCTGCGGAAGATCACAATCGCGCAGGTCCACGGGAATGTGGTGTCAGCAGGACTCATGCTCATGTGGTGCTGCGACCTGATCGTCGCTGCCGATGACACCGTTTTCTCCGACGTAGTCGGCGCGAGACTGGGATGCCCGGCGTGGAGTACCTCGCACATCCTTGGGAGTTCGGACCGCGCAAGGCCAAAGAGTTATTGCTTACCGGGGATTCGATTGATGCCGAAGAAGGCTACCGACTAGGCATGGTATCCAAACTTTTCACGCGAGATACTCTGTCGGACAATACGCTCGAGTTTGCGCGCAGGATCGCAGCACGGCCGACCTTCGCGAGCTTGCTCGTCAAGGACTCCGTGAACGACACGGTCGACGCAATGGGATTTTCCGAATCCCTCAAGCACAGCTTTTATCTGCATCAACTCGGCCACGCACACTGGATGGCGATCAACGACGACAAGTTCCCTGCGGGCAAGCCTGGTCCCGACATCACCGACTGGCGAACGGCGGGACCGGCTTCGCCTGCACGCAAAAATGTTCCATGAGACCACAGAACTCGTTCGTCTGTTACTCCGAGATTCTCCAAGGCGCGGGAGAGCGGTGGCCGGACCAGATTGCCTTGCGTTTTCACGACGAGATCTGGACTTACTCCGAACTCGCCTCGGCTGCGGCCATCGCCACATCGCGGATGATCGAGGCGGGAATCGGTGAGAACACACGGGTTCTCCTACTCATGGAGAACCGGCCCGAGTATCTGATCGCGCAGTTTGCGCTTTCTCATATCGGCGCGGTGTTCGTGACGCCCAACCCATACTGGACCCCGAGTGAGATTGAAAATGCGATTGCGGCGACCGCAGCGACCGCAGCTGTCTACGAACCCCGGTTCGCCGCGCTGACGAAGCGGTTCATCCACTCCATACCAGTTGATGAGTTGCTCAAATTTTCTCCCCACCAACCACCATCACCACCGTCTACCCAGCACTCGAACAGCGCACGGTACATCCCGTTCTCATCTGGATCCACCGGCCTCCCCAAAGGCGTTGTCCACACCGACGCAAGTCTGTGTGGAGGTGTTGACCAGCTTCGCCGCCACCTCGCGTTGACGAGTAGGGACGTTCTCCAGATCTCACTTCCCCTGTGCCATGTTTTCGGCGCGACCATGTGCGCAGCCGCAATCAGTGTCGGCGCGCAGATGACCTTGTTCCAGCGCTTCAATCTTGACACGTCACTGGCCCATGTCCGGTCGGCCGGGGTCACGATCTGGCCTCTGGCAGGGGCGGTGGCCCACAAATTGGCCCAACGATCAGATCTCAAACCATCGGCGTTCGCGACACTTCGATACTTCATGTGGGGCGGGTCGTCGGTCCCGCCCGAGTTGGCACGCGACATCACCGCCCGGACCGGCGTGCAATTCCTGTGTTCGTACGGAATGACCGAGGCAATGATGGTCGCGTTCAACCCGGTCGACCGGCCCAGCGATTGGAAACTGGAATCGCCTGGGTATCCGACCCACGGCACTGAGGTGCGCTTGGGATCGGGAGGCGAACTGGAGGTCCGGGGGGTCAGCGTCGCAACCGGTTACGCGGCTACCGCATCCGATTCGTTTCTCGACGACGGCTGGTTCCGAACCGGTGATCTGGTCACCTTCGATCCCGACGGACGGATGAACATCGTCGGAAGGCGCAAGGAGATGCTGAAGGTCTCGGGCTTCCAAGTGTCACCGACAGAGGTGGAAGACGCGATCCTCGCGCACCCAGATGTGATCGATGTCGGGGTGGTCGGACACCCTGATGGAAAGACCGGGGAAGCACCGGTGGCGTTTGTCGTTCGCGCCTCGGCAGACCTATCCGCCGACGCGCTCACAACTTGGGCGGCGACCCGACTCGCGTCCTACAAGCTCCCGCGCGTATACCATTTCGTATCCGCATTACCGCGGACGCCCGGTGGCAAGCTCCAGCGCCATAAGCTCCAACCAACGGACACATGATCAGACCGGATCGAACTTCTCGATAAGCCACTTGCCGTCAACCTTTTTCAACTCGACCCGCACACTGCTCGCAGACAAGGTCGGACTGACATTGTCGATAGTTGTCGTCGATTGGTTGACGAATACCAGTGCGACCGCGTGATCGGCTTCGGCACTCTCCACTGCCGTTCCGGCGATCGTCGCCTGGGTATCAACTTTCTTCTCTTTGGCAGCCGGAGAAACGACCTCAGCCGTGAAGTCTTTGTAATAGTCAGCGAACTCCCCGGTCAGAAGTGACTGCGCGCGTTGCAGGTCTTGATCGATGGAGTCGTGCTTGTATGACAGGATGGCGACCGCGCCGTCGGCAGCGACACGTCCGACATCACTTTGTGTCTGATCCACCTGCTGGTTGTTGTTGTAGACGCTCCAATACTGGTAGCCGGCGAGACCCAGCAGCACCGCGAGCACCACGACTGCCGCTGCGACGACGAACTTGATCTGGCGCAAGGTGATTTCCATGGCCAACCGAGCTTTACGGCTGCGTATTCGGGAGAGTGTGCGCTTGCTGGCCCCCGCGCTCTCTCGCGTGTCATCAGCCGCACCCGATTTGTTGGCGGTCGCGTCCTCTTCCGCCGCGTCGTCCACTTCCGCCGCCTGTGTGAGTTCGTGGGGCACGACATCGTCCTCGATCCCTGCATCATCTCCACTCCCCGACTCGGGAGATTTATCTGAGGTATCGCCGATACTGCTGCTTTTCACGCTGGCCTTCATGGCACGAACTCCACTTTCGACATTTTCAGCTGACCTTCTGAGGGCATGACGGTGACCCGCAATCGCCACGCTCGTTGTTCGTTCTGCGCGCCGGCCTCGTTGTTCACCTTGGAGGTCGACGCGATCAGCACGACAGCGGATCCGTCGCTGTTCACCTTCTCGATCCCTGCGTTCTGGATCTCACCTTCGGTCGAGACCTTCGACTTCGTGACTACGTCGACGAAGGATGCGGATCGTCCCTCGAAGTCCTTGCGGAACTCGCCCGTTGAGCCGTCGATGACACGCTGGACATCGCGTCGTGCATTGTTGAAATCAATTGACGTCATGTTGACCACGCCTTGCTTCGCTGCCTGCACAAAGGCGATACGGTCGTCCTGCTCGGCGGAGTGGTCACGATCTGCGGTGAAGAGTAGTACGTTGATCACGGCGACGCCGACCACGAGAATTAGCAGCAGCGCCGACAGCACGACAAGCTTCTTCCGTACGGGTGTCGACCCATCCGGTGGTTTCGGACCAAGAGTGTCTCTTGCTATCGACCGCCTCGACGTGCGGCCTCGTCGTCGTAGCGCAGGACGGCTCTTGGTGGGTGAAACACCTCCAACCTCCTGCACCTCGTCTGGAGGGCTTCCACCGTCCACGAGCGCGTCTCCAGGGGAGGCTTCGTCCGCGTCGTCCTCGGCCTCTCCCGCAAGCGCGCGCTCGGCTGCCTTCGCCGCAGTTTCGGCCGCGGCCGCGGCGACAGCCGCGGCATCAGCGGCCTTACGTGCCGCATCAGCGCGGTCTTGCGCTGTCATCTTCGACACCTTGAACCTCCCGACTACTTCGCCGGATCCATCATCTGTTGCCATGTTGCACCACCCTCTGTTTGCTGCTTGTCCGCGAGGTCGGATTGCGTATAGACCGATCCATCCGGTGCGATGTACTGGCCGCTGTCCGGATCATATTTCGCGGTTGCGACCGGACCTGCGGACTCACTGTCCCGAAATCCGGACGGCGCGCCCTGCTGGGCCAGCGCGGGATTGTCCACCGTGGGTGTCGGGTCGCCGATCCAGGGGTTGTCACCGAGCGGAACGTACGATTCGTCGCTCTTGCACATGGTCACGGTCGGCGCACGTTTTCCAGGCTTGTCCATGCACGGAAGGTTCCGCGCACCACGGACCGAGTTCGTCGAATCCTGCGGAATTGAACAGTAGAGGTCTTCATCGGTGCGGGGTGGCGAATCCACTGCGGAACCGTCACGTCTCTCCGACGCCGGAAGAAAGCCAGTTGTGCAGGGCGGCAACGAGTTCAGGGTCGGCGTGTTGAACGACAGAAAGCCACGATCGGTCCCGTCCAAGTTCGGGACCGCAATCGCCGCCAACGCGCTCATCCCCTGCGGGATGATAACCAAAACCTGCTCGAGACTGGCGTTGTAGGTCACCCCGACCTGGCCCAGGCTGACCAGATTCGAGAGCAATATGGGTAAGGTCGGCTGCAGCTGTTGAAACAGCGCATTGACCTGTCCTGCAGCGTCGGGCGTGTTCTTCAAGATTCCCCGCAGCGCGTCGTCATTGTCGGCGGCCTGGGCGCTTAGTGAGCTCAGGGAGCTCGCCCAAGTACGGATCGAGTCGCTCGTGACGACCTGCGAGTTAAGCACCGGACCGAGGTCTTTGATCAGGGTATTGACGGCGGCGACATTGCCGTTTGCGTCGCTGATCAGCTTGTTCGCCGAATCGAGCAGCCGTCGCAGATCCTCTTCGGATCCATTGACGGCATCGTAGGATTCGTCGATCAGCACGTCCAGTTTGTCCTGCGGAATCTGCTGGAGGCTCTTGTTCACCGTATCGATCAGAGGTGCGATGTCCTGCGGGACAGTTGTCTGCTCGACGGGAATCACATTGTCATCAGAGAAGTAGGGCCCAGCTGTCGATTGAGGAACGAGGTCGATGTATTGCTCACCGATCGCCGACCGACTGTGTACTTCCGCGATGCTGCTCTTCGGCACCTTGGTTCCGCTGTCCATGCTGAGGACGGCCTCGACGCCGCCGTTGGCCAGCTGCACACTTGTGACCTGCCCGACAGTTTGCCCACGGTAGGTCACGTTAGAACTCGTATACAACCCACCGGTGTCAGCCAATTCGACCTTCAACGTGTATCGACCGATACCCACCGAGGCCGGGACCCTCATGAACCACACGGCCATGATCACCAGCGACACGACGGTGAGAAACGCGAAAATCCGCAACTGCCATCGGACGAACCGAGTCATCCTCATGACGTTCCTCGCAAGATCGGCGCGGTCAACGGATTCTTGGTCTGTGGTGTCGGTTGTCGACCGGCCGTGCGTCCCAGCATCGTTTCCAACTGAGTGAGCTTCCCGTCGGCCGGAGTCATCTGCAGCAACGAATTGTCGAGCCTACCCAGCGTCAAATCGATTGTGGCACTCAGGTTTGCCGCATCGCCACGGATGAACTGTTTGATTCCGGCCTGCGGCCAGGGAAACGTTGCGAGAAGTCCCAGCGATTTGGTCAGGTTGGGCCCGGCGTCGGCGAGCTGTTGCAGTACAGGCCCGATGCTCGCAAGATTCTCGGTGACGCTGGTGCTGCTTGCCGCTATTACCTCATCGGCTCTGGTAGCGAAATTGCCGATGGCAAGTATCGCATCCCGCAGGGTGTCGCGATCCTTGGCCAGTACATCCAGTGCCGGCGGAATGCTGTTAAGCGCGTTGTCCAGTACATCCGCGCGGGCATTGAGCTGCCCCGCCAGCCGGTCCAGGCCCTCAGAGGCCGCAATGATGTCCTGCTTCTGTTCGTCCATGGATGAAGTGAAGGTATCCAGTTGCGTGATCAAACCGCGGGCATCTGACTCATGGCCGGAAAGCGCAGCATTGAGTTGTTGGTTTATCTGCTGCAGTTGCGCCAGTCCGCTCCCGTTGAGGACAACCGACACTGACGAAAGCGTCTGTTCCGTCGACGGATATTCGCCGGCGCGATCCAGTTGAATCACTCCACCAGCGTCGAGGTGGCCTTGCGCGGGTTCACCCAGGGGCTCGGCCAACTCGACGTGCACGGTACCCAACAGGCTCGTCTGACCGAGTTTGGCAGTCGCATTCGCCGGCAACGACACCTCCTCACCGAGTCTGACGGTCACCAGGGCGTGCCACCCTTGACGTTCGACCCCCGTGACGGTTCCGACGTTGACATCGTTGACCTTCACCTGAGAGTTCTCCTCCAAAGTGCTCACATCGGGCATCTGGATCTGTACCTCATAGGACCCGTCGCCTCCCCCCTCTGTACCGGGGAGGGGCAGTGAATTGGCGCCGCGCCAGTCCGAACAGGCCGACAAAAATATCAACGCGGAAACGACGGTGACAACCGCGGATACTCTGCGCCGGCGCATAATAAGACCTTTAGTTACCGTCATCGTGGCCCGCCCACAACGGCAGGTTGCATCAACCCTCTGAGTCCGGATCCACCCTGGACTTGCGACCGCGGTGTGTCCGCCGGCTCGAAGACGCCGGGCACCGATGTGTTTGTCTGACCCGCGGGCGGCTTCAAACCCGCCTCGCTGTAGTCGATCTGCTCCGGTCGGAGCTGGACGCCTTTGATCGGATTGATGCCGACCGGGGGATAGTTGAACTGGAGATTCTTCAACACCGGCCCGAGGTGCTGCGCGCAGCGCTGCGCAGATACTTCAGCTCCTTCGCCAGACGCGGCCTGTATTGCACCGCAAATGAACTGAATAGGATTCTGAAACTGGGTGACCGCAAGCGCACCGGTCAACGTGCCCTGCGCCGGTTGATAGATGTTGTAGAAGTTCGAGAAGGCGGTGGGGCCCACATGCAGTAGCTGTTCGATATCAGGCTGACTCTGCTGTAGCGACGTGGTCACCCTCGAGAGACGCTCAACTGATGTCGACAGTTGGTCGCGATTGTCTGCCACGAACTTCTCGAGCTCCCCGAGCACTTCGTTGACACTGTTCATCGCGTTACCGAGTTCGTTATCGCTGTTGGACAGCACTGACGTGACCGAAGCCAGATCTTGGTTGAACTGAGCCATCTGCTGGTCACTGGTCGCCAGTGCGCTGACGAAGACCTGGAGGTTTCGAACAGTCGCGAAGAGGTCGTCACGTCCGTCTGACAGGGTTGTGGTCGCCTTGGAGAGACTGCCGAGTGTGTCGTTGATCTGGTTCCCTCTGTCGTCGAGCGCCGATGCGGCCGAATCGACGAACTCTCCCAGCGGCCCATCTGGGTTGTTTGTCGTATCACTGAGCGCCGAGGTCAGTTGTTCGAGCTGAGCTCGAAAGTCGTCCCACTCCACAGGAACGGCTGTCCGCTCGATCGGAATGTTGTCGCCAGACTTCATCTTCGGGCCACCGGTGTACGCCGGAGCAAGTTGAATTGACCTGGCGGACACCAAAGTCGGTGACAATATGACTGCTTTCGCATCGCCAGGCACCGGATGCGAGCTGTCGACACGCAACTCCACCTTCATTTTGTCGCCGGCTGCGGTGATCGATCCGACCTTGCCGACCTCCACACCCATAATCTTCACCGTGTCACCCGCGTACAGCCCGTTGGTGTTGGCAAAATATGCCGTGACCGTGGTGGTGGTTGCCTTCGAATACACATGCCAGCCCAGGAGTGCGGCGGCGCACAGTATAACGATGGTCGACGCAGCGAGTAGCGCGCGCCTGTTCGAGCTCGCGAAACCGCGCGCCTTCAAAGCTAATCGATCAGCCGATAGTCGACTCACTGGCTATCCTCCACCTGTACGGGGTATGCCCTGGGGACAACCGTCGCCTGTTGCCGGTGCGTCTCCGCCGGCAGGAATAGTTCCGGGAGGGGTGTTGTCACCGCAGGGGACCGGGTAGGTCGTCTGTCCGAGCTTGCTGGGGTCGATACCCTCACCTTCGAAGGCGGCGTCGATGAACGGCTGCAGGAATTGTCCCGGAAGCAGATTCATCACATACGCATTGAAGAAAGGTCCGGACGCGACCGACTCGCCGAGCGACGTCGCGTACTGCTGCAACGGCTTCAAAGAAGCCTGAATATCGCCCCGATGACGGTCGAGCAGTTCAACGACCCGGTTGAGTTGGTCCAGACTGGGGCGCAGTTGCGCTTGATTCTCGTCGATGAGCCCCTGCACCTGCTGCGTCACGGCGACAATGTTGCCCAAGAGTGCGTCAATAGCCTGGCGCCGCTGGTCAAGCGCCGAAAACAACACTCCGCCATCAAGAATCATGCGGTTGACCTGTTCCGAACGTCTTGACAGAACGCCTGTGACCGACTCCGCGTTCGAAAGCAGGCTCTGTATCAAATCATCGCGAGACCCGATCGTATTGGAAAACCGATTGACGCCGTCGAGGGCGGATTCGAGATTCGGAGCAGTTTTCTGGAGTGTGTCACCCAGCGTCTCCATCGCGGTGGTCACCTGTTCGGTGTCGAGATCGGAAATCGTATTTGTCAGATCTGCCAGAGAGTCGGTCAACAGGTAGGGGGTGGTCGTTCGCGACAGCGGGACCACCTGGCCCGGATCGAGTTTGCCCATACCGCGTGAGTTGATCTGCAGAAACTTGGTACCCAGGACGGTTTCGGTTTTGATCGCGAGTTCGGTCTGAGACCCGAGTTCCATCCCGTCGGCCGAGAACTCCACCTTGACCTTGTCGCCAGAGATGCTGACGTCTGCAACTGTCCCGACCTTGATGCCGGCGACCTGCACTCCATCCCCGGATTTCAGACCTCCGGTGTCGCCGAAGTAGCCGCTGTAAACCAGATGCGATGAAACCAGGGGCACTTTGTCATAGTTCTGCGCGGCGAGCACAACTAACAAAGTCAGCAGGATACCCAACGTACCCATCCGGGCGTTGACCACTTGGAGATTTTTCACTTACGCCGTACACCTCCCCGCTCGTTGGCCAATAATATCGATGTACACCGGATCACCCTGGGGGCCATTGACTTTCAACGTGGCATCGCAAAGGAAGAATGTGAAGAAGTTTCCGTACAGGCCGAGGCGACTGAGCGTTCTGTAGCTCTGCGGGAGTTCAGTCAACAGGTTGTCGACGTAGTCATAATCATTGTTGACCGTCGTTGCCACGCGGTTGATCTGACTGACGTCATTTGCGATGTCGGGCCGCGTTTTGTCGAGTAGCGACGCGATCGTCTCCGAGGCGTTTGATATCCCGGCTACAGCCGATGTCAGCTGGTCCGAACGCTCGGACAGCCCACTGATGAGTTGCTGCAGTTTGTCGATTCCGTTGTCGAACTGTTCGTTGTGCCGTGACACCGTGCCGAGCAGATCGTTGAGGTTCTTGATCACCGACCCGATCAGGGCGTCCCTGTCCGCCAGAGCGTTCGTCACCTCTGCGGTATGCCGAAGAATGCTTGCGATCGAGCCACCCTGCCCCTGAAACACCTGGACCAGTGACATCGAGACTGTGTTGACCTGGTCCGGATCAAGCGCTTTCAGAAGGGGACGAAACCCACCGATGAGGGCATCCAGATCGAGAGCTGGAGCAGTCTGTTCAATCGGTATCTGGCCTCCGGGAGCCAACCGCAGCGGATCGCCGGCGCCCTCCATTATTTCCAGGTACCGGTCGCCGATGAGGTTCTGATAACGGACCGCCGCCCGGGATGCGCGAGTCAGATCTACGGACGAATCGAGAGTGAAATCGACCTGCGCCGCTGTTCCGTCGACAACCCTCACCTCTTTCACTCGCCCGACGTCCACTCCGGCGATGCGAACGAATTGGCCGCTCTTGAGACCCGACACCGACGTGAAGCGCGCGCTGTAACTGTTCGATGAACCGAATCGAAACTGCCCGAAGACAACGACCAATATCGCCAGCACGAGCACCATCACCGTCGCGAACGCCATGAACTTCGCTATCGTTCCACCGATTTTCATCGCGATCCACCTCCGACCGCATCCCCGAACAAGTACTGGATGAACAGTGGACTACCCGGCTCTAGTGTGGTCGCATCGGCGATGCTGGCCCCGGTGTCCATCACCAGGTACGGAGCCGGATAATTGGTGGCGCTGATCTGCGAGTAACACCCAGGGGCACCGCGCGGACCGCCTTGAGCTCCGACCTTCGGGAGATTGCCGGGGTAGGTATATCCATTGTCACCCGCCAGCAACGCGACGTCGAGGTCAATCGAGTACCCGTTGTTCTTTCCACCGAATCGGCCCATACCGTACTCGAGATTCCAGGCTGCCTGGTCGGCAACGCACTTGTACTCGGGCGAATACTCTTCGAGCAATGCGGTCGTCGGCACGAGTAGCCGGGAGGCGTCCACGAATGAGGTCCCGGAGGCGCGCAACAGATTGGACCCAGAATTCCCCAGACCTATCGCCGAGACCAGCATCGCATCGAGATTTGTCTGCTCGTCCACAATCGTATTCGATGTGACAGTCGCGTTGTCGAGCAACGAGATCAGGTCCGATGCCGCATCGCCGTACGTGTTTGTCACGGCGGCGGACAACTTGAAGTCGTTTTGCAGCGCATCCATTGACGGATTCGTCTGGGACAAGAACCGGTTGGCGTCGGTGATGGTCTCCCCTAGTTGGGCGCCGCGGTCGCGCAGAGCACCCGACACAGCACCGAGAATCAAATTGAGTTTCGCGGGATCGATGCTGTTCATCACCCCGTTCAGATTTTCGAACAACGTATTGACCTCTGTCGTCACGTTGTTCGACACGATTCGCTGGCCGGACCGAACGCTCTGGGTGTGCGGATTCTTCGGCGGTATCAACGAGACATATTTTGCGCCGAACGCCGTCGATGCCTTGATCTCGGCGGTGACGTTCGCAGGAATGTCACCGAAGCTGGTCGGATCGATATTCAGTTGCAGCGCAGCGGTGCCGTTGACTATCTCCACACTGTCGACCGACCCGACGGTGACGCCGCGCAACTTGACCTTGGCGCCCTTGTTCATCACCAAGCCCGCCCGGTCCGACTCGATGGTCAGATGTTCTTCCTTCTTGAAGTCACCGCGGAAAGATGCGATTGCCACCACCACCAGCGCCACGATGAGGACCAACAGCACCGCGCCGGCAGCGAGGTAGTTGGGCTCACTACGATGCGAGCGCACTCTTCTCGCAACAGACGGTTTCACGCGCGTCACCCGGCCAGATTGAAATTGCCGGAGGTGCCGTAGATGGCCAACGACACCAATAGGCACACCATCACAACAGCGATCAACGATGACCGCACCGCACGACCCACCGCCTCCCCCACACCCGCCGGGCCACCTGAGGCGTTGAACCCGTGATAACTGTGGATCCCCATCACCACGATGCCCATCACAACGGCCTGCAAGAATGACCATGCGAGGTCAGCGGGACGCAAAAACGTCGCGAAGTAGTGGTCATAGACGCCGCAGATTGCCCGTTGACAAAAATGGTGTAAGTGCGAGATGCCAGGAACGACATGAGCACCGCGATCGAATACAGCGGAATGATTGCGATGACACCACTGATCATCCGGGTGGCAACGAGATAGGACATCGAGTTGATCGCCATCACCTCGAGCGCGTCGATCTCCTCGGAGATTCGCATGGCGCCGAGCTGCGCCGTTGCTCCGGCGCCGATGGTCGCCGCCAGCGCAATGCCGGCCGTGACCGGTGCAGCGATCCGGACGTTTATGTACGCGGCGAAGAATCCGGTCAAGGCCTCGACGCCGATGTCGCCGAGAGAGGCGAATCCCTGTATGGCGAGCAGGGTTCCCGCGGAGAAGGTCATGAAACCGACGATCACCACTGTGCCGCCCACCACCGCAAGAGCGCCGGTCCCCATTCCGATTTCGGCGATGAGGCGAACTGTCTCCATGGTGTACCTGGACAGCGCATGCGGAATCTGCCGGACCGCGTCGCGATAGAAGACCGCTTGCTTGCCCAAGCCCCGCAACGCGTTTGTCGGAGCCGAAATTCTGCGCCACGTTCGCGGATATCTGGTCTGGATGATGTCCGTCATCGGTTCTATCCCACCCGTCTCAACCTGCAGTGACCTTGACGCCCACAGCCGTGAGAACCACGTTCACTGCGAATAAGGCCACGAATGCGTACACGACTGTCTCGTTGACCGCGGTCCCAACCCCCTTGGGACCTCCACTGACCGTCAGTCCTCGGTAACACGCGACAAGAGCCGCGATCAACCCGAACGATGCCGCCTTCAGTTCCGACAAGACCACCTCCGGAAGCCCGGTCACCAGTGTCAAACTCGAAACATACGCGCCCGGAGTCACGTTCTGGACGTATACCGAGAAGAAGTACCCACCGACAAGGCCAATGGCGACGACGAGCCCGTTGAGCAAGAGCGCCACGACACATGAGGCAACCACTCTGGGAACCACCAATCGATGGATCGGGTCGATGCCGAGTACCCGCATCGCATCGATCTCTTCCCTGATCGTGCGGGCGCCCAGATCCGCGCAGATGGCTGTGGCGCCTGCGCCCGCGACTATCAAAACTGTTACCAGCGGACCGATCTGGGTCACGGCCCCGAGTGCTGCACCAGCACCCGAGAGATCCGCGGCCCCGAACTCGACGAGCAGAATATTGAGCGTGAAGATCACCAGCACGGTGAAGGGGAGTGCCACCAACAGGGTGGGCACCAGTGCGACGGTGACAAGGAACCAGCCCTGGATGAACGCTTCGCGCCATTGAAACGGCAGCCGGCCCAGAGCCTTGAACGTTTCGAACGTCATTGCGAACAGACCCCCGACAGCTGCCAGTACCGGCTGGAAACGGACGCTCATGAGGTCGGGCCACCGCGCATCACGCCAGCCTCCCGCGCATCGATCTCGGAGTAAGAGTTCACGTTAATTAGGAAAACCATTGGACTTCTTAGCTGTGTTAACTTCTCTTAAAGTCGCTCATAGATGGTCGCGTTGGCCGTGCCACCGCCCTCACACATGGTCTGCAGGCCGTACCGTCCGCCTGTGCGCGCGAGATGATGGATGAGAGTCGTGGCCAGCCGCGCTCCGGAGCATCCCAGGGGGTGCCCCAATGCAATCGCCCCGCCGAGTGGATTGAGACGATCGATCTTTGCACCCGTGGCCATCTGCCAGGCGAGCGGAACCGACGCAAATGCCTCGTTCACCTCGAACGCGTCGATCTCGTCGATGGTCAGTCCCGAACGTGCCAGCGCCAGCGCCGTCGCCGGGATCGGCCCCGTCAGCATTCGCACCGGATCGTCGCCCGTGACCACTGCCGTGTGTACCCGCGCCATCGGGGTGAGCCCGAGCTGATCAGCCTTTTCGCTGGTCGTGACAAGCACGGCTGCGGCGCCGTCGGAGATCTGCGACGCATTGCCGGCGGTGATTACGCCGTCCTCGACAAAGGGAGCCTTCAGGGTGGCCAGCTTTTCCAACGTCGATCCGCGACGGATACCCTCATCGGCGCTGATCCGTTGCCCACCAACTGGGACGCTCACGATCTCGTCGTCGAACGCTCCACTGTCCACCGCGGCCGCCGCCAGGGCGTGCGACTTGAGCGAGTACTCATCGAGCTGGGTACGAGAGAGGTGGTTTTCGCGCGCGATCAGCTCGGCGCCGGCCCCCTGGTTGAATCGACCGTTGAACCCCGCCTGCCGCAACTGCACCGCGTACCGTTCAACTGCCTCACCACCGAGCTCACCGGTACCTTCGACCGAAGACGCGCCCATGGGAACCGCTGACATCATTTCGACGCCACCGGCCACGACGACGTCCGCCTGACCGGAGACGACCGCGGCTGCCGCGGTCGAGATCGCCTGCTGGGACGAACCGCACTGCCTGTCGATCGTGAATCCCGGGACCGATTCTGGCCAGCCCGCAGCCAGAACCGCCATCCGCCCGATGTTCCCCGACTGCTGGCCGACGCTGAGAACATTTCCCCAGTGGACGTCGTCGACTACCGCCGGATCAATGCCCGACCGCCGGGCCAGTTCCTGCAAGACTAGGGCTGACAGGTCGGCGGCATGAACACCGGCCAGGCCACCATTCCGCTTCCCGACCGGGGTGCGTACTGCACAAACGATAACTGCATCACGCATGTTGATTCTCCATCAAGGGGCTCGTCCGGCGACCGAATGTGTGGACACCAGGTTTGCAATCAATTAGGTCACTAGATAGACCATATGGGCCAAGTCACACAAACGCAAGGAGGCGCGCGTCCCCCGAGGGGGACGTAGCTGATAACCAGAGTTACGTTCCGCGTTCACTCCGAAAATTGCTTCTGCAACAAGTGCTTCCGCGCCTTCCCGGTGCTCGTAACCGGGAGTTCGTCGACGATGTGCCATTCGACCGGAACCTTGTGCTTGCTGAGGCGCTCGGAAGTGAAGCTATGCAAGCCATCCGGCGTGATGGAGCCGCTCACGGTGGGCACAACCGCGGCCGCCACCCGCTCCCCGAGTCGCGCATCAGGCAATCCGAAGACGGCAACCGCGGCCACGGACGAGTGCTCCGAGATCACAGTTTCGACCTCGGCGGGGTAGATGTTCGATCCGCCGCGGACGATGACCTCTCGAAGTCTGCCCGCAAAGGTCAAGACACCCCGACGATCCAGCGAACAGAGGTCTCCGCTGTGGATCCAACCGTTCTCGTCGCAAACGTTCGTGACCTCGCCATCGTCCTGCAGGTAGCCGGACATGATCAGTGGACCCCGCATGCACAACTCGCCGACCTCTCCGGGTTCGGCGATCGAGTTGTCACTTCTTGCGATGCAATAGTCCCGCCCAGGAAGTGGGTGTCCTAGGGTTCTGGTCCTGATCAACGTCGGATCTGACGCCATACTCATCGTGAGACAAGGTGCTTCACTCTGCCCGTAGCCGACGAGGAACACAATGCTCAGGCGACGCTCGATCTCCTCGATCAGGTCCGGATCAACGGAGGTCGCTCCTCCCACGACAGTCTTGACACTTGCGAAGTCGGCTTCGGAGACTTCGTGCATCGCCAACAGGTCGATCAGCATTGTCGGGACCATCCCCAGGATCTCGGGCCGGATTTCTTTGACGATCCGGATCGCGTCCTGCGATCTGAAACGTTCCATGACCACGTAGGTTCCGGCGGTCCACAGTGCCGACAGCACTCCGGCCACAGTTCCGCCGACGTGATGGAGTGGCAACGGATTGAACCAGCCATCACCGACCTCGGCCAACGCGCCCTCTGCGTAGAACCGCGCGGAATTGACCGCTGCGGTGTGCGACAGGACCGCCGCCTTCGGATGTCCGGTTGTCCCGGACGTGTACTGGATCAAGAACTCGTCGGTGCCGATCCGCTCGTGGGCAAGCACCTCGCTGCCCTCACCGGTGTCGAGAAGATTCATCAGATCGAGCACAAGCGGTTTCAGTGGAAGCTCCTCGGCTATTTTCACCAGGACATCACGCACTGGAGCGCCCGCGAACACAGAAACCGCCAGCACAACACCGACTTCGGATTGTCGGAGGACATGTGCGGCCTCGGCCGGGCTGGACCCGGCATTGAGCGGGACAATCGCCATGCCGGACAAAGCGCAGCCGAACATAGCGGTCACCCATTGCACGCTGTTCGGCGCCGCGATCGCCACCCTCATTCCAGAAGGATTCAGTTGCAACAGTCTTCGTGCCACGGCCTGTGACTCGGCCAGCACCTGAGACCAGGTCATACCGGACACCCCGGTATTCGCGAGCCAAGCCAGTGCGCGATTGTCTCCGTGTTCACTCCCGACCTGTCGTAGCAGTGATGCCACCGATCCTTCCCACAGTGCCTCTCGAGTGATCGCTGTCAGATATGCGCGATCATCCCGCTCGGGCGCACCATACGGCGGTAGCCCAAATGACGTGGCGCTCATCAGCTCCTCTTCCTCCGCCCGGATCCGTCTGCGGCATCCCAATCCATTGGTATATGGTCTAAAGAGTAGAACACTTCGACTTACTGAGTGACCATCCACGAGCCGAGAGGCAACGCGGTGAACATCGGGATCGTTCCCCCTACAACGCACTTCCCCCCACACGCGAGAACTGCGCGCAGAGGTACGGGAGTTCATCCGCCAGGATCAGGCAGAGTTTGGATGGCAGGCGCATGTCGACTCGTGGATAGCGTCCTGGGATCCGGCATTCAGCCGGCGACTCGGCGACCAGGGATGGCTCGGCTTGACGATCCCGAAGAAGTTCGGCGGTCACGGTCGCAGCCACCTCGACCGATACGTCGTAACCGAAGAGCTACTCGCCGCGGGCGCACCGGTGGCCGCCCACTGGGTCGCCGATCGCCAGGTCGGGCCGGCATTGACGAAGTACGGCAATCGTTACCAGTGCGAGCGCTACCTTCCCGCCATCTCACGTGGTGAATGCTATTTCGCCATCGGTATGAGTGAACCGGAATCCGGATCTGATCTCGCCAACGTACAAACCCGCGGAGTCCAAGTCGACGGAGGATGGGAGGTCTCGGGTACCAAGGTGTGGACGTCCGGCGCCCACCACGCGCATGCATTCTTCGTCCTGGCCCGCACGGAGCCACTCGACACGACCAAGCGGCACCGCGGCCTGAGCCAGTTCGTTATCGAACTCGACGCACCCGGTATCGAGATTCGGCCGATCCGGCTTCTCACCGGCCAACATCACTTCAACGAAGTGGTACTGGACCGCGTGTTCGTCGGCGACGACATGGTCTTGGGGCACCCTGGGCAGGGGTGGGCCCAAGTCACCTCGGAATTGGGCTTTGAGCGCAGCGGCCCCGAAAGACTACTGTCGACGACACCACTCATCGATGAGCTTGCCAACGAGATGCGGCGCAGGCCGAACGCTCACGACTCGACAGCCGAACTCGGCGCTCTGATATCCAGACTATCGACGCTGCGTCAGCTTTCTGCATCGATTGCCGGGTGCCTGTCCGTCGGGGAGCCCGCAGACCTGGCAGCCGCTGTTGTCAAAGACCTCGGCACACAGTACGAAGCCTCCGTGGTCGAGGTTGCGGCTACAACTTTTGACGACGCGTTACCCGATATCTCCTCAGACAAGGATTTCCCCAGATTGTTGGCGGAAGGGATTCTGCACACCCCCGGCTTCACCTTGCGCGGGGGTACCAGTGAGATCCTGCGCGGTGTGGTCGCACGTGGAATGGGTCTGCGATGAACAATCCACGCGAAGAGCCGTCCGACCTGGCAGCACTCCGGGAAGTCGCCGACGACATATTCGGCACGGCGACCGAAGACGTCCTCGATGTCCAACAGGTCTCAATCGATTTCGATCCGACTCTGTGGAGAACCCTCGAGGGCTCAGGGCTCACATTGCTGACCACTCCGGATACAGAGGGCGGCAGCGCCGCGTCGTTGTATGCGCTGGCGGTCGTTCTTGAGAGTTGCGGCTACCACGGCGCACCTGCCCCGATCGCAGAAACCGACCTGCTCGCGTCATGGATGCTGCGGTCGGTCGGCCTTCCGGTGCCGTCGGGGCCGCTGAGCTGCGCTTCCGCCGACGTCGTTGTCAATGGGTCCAGAGTGACAGGAGAGATCACCCACGTTCCGTGGATCAGCTCGGCCGCGGGGCTAGTGATCGCCGGCAGCGGCGTGGTCGCGTACATTCCGGCCTTGGATCTCTCTGTCACGACACAACACGACATCGGCGGACACCCTTCGGGCAGGGTAGTGCTGAATCACACACTGCCCAAGGAACAGATTCGCGAGCAGACCTCAGAGCTCAAGACAGAGTTCTGGTTGCGCGGCGCACTCGCGCGATCCCTCCAAACGTGCGGTGCGCTTCAACGGGCGCTCGACCTGTCGGTGACCCATGCGGGCGAGAGAGTTCAATTCGGTCGCCCGTTGGGGCGGTTCCAGGCAGTGCAGGGGCTGATCGCCGAGGCGGCGGGATCCGTCGCGATGGCAAAGGCCGCGAGCGAGTACGCCGTGGACACTGCCGCACGTAACGGCTTCGAGGCCGCCGAGACAAAGTGTGCAATCGCAGCAGCCAAGATCGAGGCGGCTCGCGCGGCGACCACCGTCAGTCGCAATTCGCACCAGGTCCACGGCGCCATCGGCTTCACCCTCGATCATCGACTCAGACATTTCACCACTCATGCCCTGGCCTGGCGGTCAGAGTTCGGGGGACAGCGAGCGTGGGAGCGGATCCTCGGCAACATGGTGCTCGACAGTGGAACTAACGGCATCTGGGAATTCATCACGTCGGGGCGCATATCCGCAGACGACAAGGAAGGAGTCGACTATGAGAGTGTCAGTCGATCGTGAGAAATGTGTAGGTCATGCACAGTGCTTCGCCGTGGCGGCCGACATTTACGACATAGACGACGACGGGTATTGCACTGTCGACCGCGCCCCGGTGCCGCCCGGACTCGAACCGCTGGCCCGCGACGGTGCCGCGGCATGTCCAGAACAGGCCATCATCCTCGAAACTAGCAGGGGCCGATCGTGAGCCTCAACCTGAGCCATCATATTTAATGACTCAGTTGAGTACCTCGACCAAGGTCGTGTCGCCGTCGCCGACCATGAACTTCTCAACCGCCTCGAGGTGGCGGCGCCAATGGCGCTGCGCACCTTCGACGTCTTCTTCTCGGAGTAGCTTGACCAGCTTGACGTAAGCGCGCTGGGCCGATCTGTTGGCTGTGACCTCGTATCCCCTGGGGTGTTGTTCGATGAATATCGAATTGTGAGCCTCGATGATGTGGAAAAGGATCTTCGCCAGCACTGTTGACGTCGAACTTCCAGCGCTCTCCACCACCGAGAGGTGGAATCGGAGGCTGTACTTGGCGAACTCGCTTTCGTTGGCGACCAAGGCTGCACCCTCTCGCACGAGGTCCTCCAACCCATTCAGACTGGAGTTACCCCGCCGACCAGCAATGATGCCGACCGCGGACACCTCGAGTTCAGTTCGAGAGCCGTACACGTCGCTGAGCGGCGTCCCCTCGTACTGCAGAAGCAACCCCGTGTAGCGCGCCGCCACCGAGGCATCTGGCTTTAAAACCCGCGCTCCCCGCGAGCGCCACGAAGGACCGTGATGATCGATTCTGATTCCAGAATTCGGAACGCTTCGCGCATGGTGGCCCGGGATACGCCGAACTCTTCCATCAGCACCGGCTCGGTCGGCAGTGGTGCACCGGCTTCCACCTCACCGGTGATGATTCTCCGCCGCAGCTCGGTGGCGACGAGCTCACCCGCCTTTGGAATCTTGACGATCGCGGACTTCTGCGCAGAAGGCACTGTGTTCCTTTCCGGACCGGATATGCATGTTCGTCAATACTATGACACTCGATTGTTTCACCAGTCGAATCAGTAGTACTGTTGGACTAATTGAAAGTGATGTCCGCCTCGGTTGCCGGAGCGCTGTCCAACCCCAGGAGGTCCCTCATGAGAAGAAACATATTCGAGCCCGAGCATGACGAGTTTCGTTCCACCGCAAAGTCGTTTTTCGAAACGGTGTGTGCGCCGAACAGCCAGGAGTGGGAGGACCGCGGCTATGTCGACCGAAGTGCGTGGCTTGAAGCCGGCAAGCTGGGCCTGATCGGATGGGAGATGCCCGAGAAGTTCGGCGGAGCCGACATTCAGGACTTCCGGTTCAACGCAATCCTGAACGAGGAGTATCACGCGACGGGTTCGGTCGGCATCGGCCTGGGAGTTCAAAATGACATTCTATCCGGGTATTTTCGCGACCTCACCACAGACGAACAGAAGGACCGATGGCTACCGAAGTACGTTTCGGGCGAATACATCACAGCCATCGCCATGTCCGAACCCGGCGCCGGATCTGACCTGGCCAACATCAAGACGACCGCCAAACGCGATGGTGATCATTACATCGTCAATGGGTCGAAGACCTTCATCTCCAACGGCCTTCTGGCCGACCTCGTGGTGGTCGTGTGTCGCACAGACCCCGACGCAGCCAAGCCCCATAAGGGGATCAGTCTCATCGTCGTCGAGACCGGCATGGAGGGCTTCACCCGAGGCCGCAAGCTCGACAAGATCGGACAGCGGGCCGCGGATACCGCAGAACTGTTCTTCGAGAACGTCCGGGTGCCGGTCGAGAACTTGATCGGCGAGGAGAACCGCGGCTTCTACCACCTGATGCGCAATCTGCCGGCCGAGCGTCTGGGTATCGCCATTCACGCCGTGGCGCAGGCCAAGCGGGCGGTCGAGTTGTCCACCGAATACGCCCACGAACGCAAAGCATTCGGCCAGCCAATCGGAGAATTTCAGGTCAACAGACATGCCCTGGCACAGATGCACACCGAAGTGAACGTGATGCAGACTTATATCGATCAGTGCATCGTGGCCGTCAATGCCAATTCACTGACCGGCGACGAAGCCGCGGGTGCCAAGTGGTGGGCGACAGACACCCAATGGCGGATAATAGATCGCTGCCTACAATTGCATGGTGGCTACGGCTACATCAACGAATACGAGATCGCACGGTTGTGGCGGGACGCACGCGTCCAGCGCATCTACGGCGGCACCAACGAGATCATGCTTGACATCGTCGGTAAAGGTCTCGGTTTCTAACCCTTCGCCCGCTTCCTCGAGCCGTCGACGAGGGCTGCAACCCTCGCGACGTGCTCGGGCGAGGTGACACTCTGTCGCTCAGCGGCGATTGCGTAGTCCAGGGACGTCGAAACCATCTGTGCAGCAGATTGATTCATCAGACGTTTGGTGTCTTGCATCGCACGTCGGGGCACCTGAGCGAGCCGGTGTGCAAGCTCGACGGCCACCGGTAGAGTCTCGTCTCGCGGTACAACGCGGTTGATCAGTCCGAACTCCAGCGCGCTGGCGGCACTGATCCGCTCACCGAGGAAGACAAACTCCTTCGCCCGGGAGAGTCCTGCCATCAGCGGCCACAAAAACGCCGCACCGTCCGCAGGAACCAGGCCCACCTCCAGATGCGGATCGCAGAGAAACGCGTCATCGGCAGCGACCGCCAGGTCACTGAGGGCCACGAGGCTCGCCCCCAGTCCCACCGCGGGACCGTTCACGGCGGCGACCAGAGGCTGCGGCAGGTTCAGCATACCCAGAACCGTTCTCCGCGCCTCGCCGAAGACTTCATCCTGAATGCTCGGGTCATTCTGCGTTGCAATCATCCTGGGGAAGTCACCGCCTGCGCTGAACGCACGCCCCGCGCCTGTGAGCACCACCGCACCCACCGACGCATCCAGTGCAACCTCGTCCCAGACACTCGCCAGTTCACGGTGCATCTGCGCGTCTGCTGCGTTGAAGTCGCGGGGGCGGTTCATTGTGATGATCCGAACCGGCCCGTCATTCTCGATCTTGAGCACTGTTTGAACGCTCATCATCACACCCTTCTCGTTCTACCGTTTACACTGAAAAACCCATTGCTGCGCCTGCCCCGCACGTCATCCCACCCGCCGTACCAGGCCTTCCTGCATGACGGTGGCCACGTGAAGTCCACCCTCGGTGAAGAATCGCCCGTGGCAGATGCTTCGGCCCGCGTGCGCCGAGGGTGAAGTCTGGTCATAGAGGAGCCACTCGTCCATCCGGAACTCCCGATGAAACCAGAGGCAATGATCCAATGACGCGACCAGGAATCCAGGATGTGCATGAGACACCCCGTGCGGAACAAGCGAAACCGACAGCAACGTGAGATCTGACGCACAGGCGAGAATGCTGCTGTGTAACGCCTGACCACCGTGAACCGGGCCGTTGGTTCGAAGCCACACCTGGGAATGCGACGCCACGCCGGTGTCGGTGGCCTCTCCGGCAATGTGTTTCTTTGGGACATAGCGAATCTCCATGGACTCCCAATCCCGGTAAAGGCTCGGCCACTCATCGGGACTCAGCGCCGCCAACGTGGCGATCCGTGGTGTATCCAACGGCGCAATCGATCTCGGCGCATCGTACTGATGACTCAGGCCTGCCTCCGGATGGTGATATGACGCCTGCATCTCGAAGATGAGCCTGCCTGCCTGGCAGGCGCTGACCCTCCGATTCGAGAAGGCGCGACTGTCGCGGGATCGTTCGATCTCATACCGAATCGATTCACCCGGCCTACCCGGTCGTAAGAACTCAGAGCGAATCGAGATGGGAATCTTCCCTGCCGACACCGTTTTCGAGGCGGCATTGAGCGCTTGTCCGGCTACCAGACCACCGAACACGCGCGGTAGCGACCCGTCAAGCGTCATTCCCTCGTACACGTTCTCATCGAGTTGCTTGACGTCGAGCAACTCGATCAAAAGATCTAAAGTGGCCGACATCGAACTCCAAGCTTGCTAGTAGGATTGATCTAATATAGTCGAATCCGTAGTCTAATTCAAAGGTGGTACCTCCGTGGCCGAAGCCGTAATCGTCGCAGCTGCACGCACACCCATCGGACGAGCGTTCAAAGGCTCCCTGACGGCAGCGCGTGGTGACGACTTGTCCGCCGCGGCAATACGGAGCGCGATGGAGCAGGTACCGCAACTCGACCCCACTGAGATCAACGACTTGATCGTGGGATGCGGAGCGCCCGGCGGAGAACAAGGATTCAATCTGGCCCGTGTGGTCGCAGTGCTACTCGGCTGGGACTCGGTCCCCGGGACGACTGTGACGAGATACTGCGCGTCAAGTCTGCAGGCCGCTCGGATGGCCATGCACGCGATCCGCGCCGGCGAGGGCGACGTGTTCGTCATCGCCGGAGTGGAGACTGTCAGTCGATCGCGACGTGGCACGAGCGACAGTCCACCGGTGCCCGAGGACCGTGATCCACGCGACCGCGCTGCGAACCCGTGGGTCAACGCCGCGTTCGCGGCGGCTCAGTCCCGAAGTCGGGCACGCGCGGCCGGAGCCATCGAAAGCTGGTCAGATCCAAGAGAGTCCGGAGAGTTGCCGGATGTCTACATAGCCATGGGCCAGACCGCAGAGAACGTCGCACAGATCGATGCCGTCTCCCGCAAAGATCAGGACGAGTTCGCCGCGTTATCCCAGCAGCGGACCGGGCGTGCCATCGCCTCAGGCTTCTGGCACCGCGAGATCACGCCCTACACCTTGCCGAACGGATCGACGGTCGACGCTGACGACTGCCCACGTCCCGACAGCACGGTCGAGAAGCTGAGCGAACTCAAACCCGTTTTCCGAAGCGAGGGAACCGTCACTGCAGGGAACGCCTGTCCACTGAATGATGGGGCGGCGGCACTGGTGATCATGAGCGATCAGCGAGCCAGAGAACTCCGAATCGACCCACTTGCCAGAATCGTGTCCACCGGCCTGACCGCGCTCTCGCCCGAAATCATGGGCCTCGGACCGGTCGATGCCACCCGGCAGGCTCTTTCCCGCGCAGGTATGACGATCGCAGACGTCGACCTCTTCGAGATCAACGAGGCCTTTGCCTCCCAAGTGGTCGCGAGTTGCCGTCGACTGGACCTCGACATGGGCAAGGTCAACATCAATGGCGGAGCGATCGCGGTCGGGCACCCGTTCGGCATGACCGGCGCCAGAATCGCGACAACGCTGATCAATTCACTGCGTTGGCACAACGCATCCGTGGGCGTCGAGACGATGTGTGTGGGTGGCGGCCAGGGTATGGCAATGGTGTTGGAGCGAATGGCGGACTGACCGCGCCGCATCACATCCTCGAGAGGCATTCAGTCACTCGATGGTAGTGGTGTTGTCGCCTTCAACTGCAGTGGTATACCGCCGATTGCGAGAGTGCCTGCGCCGGCTTTGGTCACCAGTATCTCCGCAGACCCCGAACCATCCGTGTAGCGCTTCCCGATCGCGGCACCCGAGGCGAATCCGCCGTCGAGCACCAGACCCGTGTCGGGATCGTCCCCCAACGCGATCATCAGGTGACCGCCACATGTCAGGGTGAGGTCGACAGATCCAGCCCGCACCACGATGACCTCGGTGCTACACACCTGGCTGCGTAGTCGGGCACCACTTTTCAACATTCAGACTCCTGGGTGATCAATTCGTTTTGTGTCACATCGGCGAGAATGAGCCCTCGCTGAAACTTGCCGGTTGCGGTCGCGGGTAGTCCCGCCCGGACGAATACGTGCTGCGGAGTGCGAGAACCTCGTAACCGCGATCGGACGAACCGTTTAAGGCTCTCGGCGTCCGGGATGGCGCCGGTCTGGGGCACGACGACCGCTACGATCTGCTCTCCCCAGCGGTCGTCCGGGACCCCGATTACGATCGCGGTGCGAACGTCGGGATGCTCGACGAGTACGTCCTCGATCTCGGCAGGCGCAATGTTCTCGCCGCCTCTGATGATGGTGTCGTCACTGCGGCCATGAACGTAGAGGTAGCCGTGTAGGTCCACGCTGGCCCTGTCTTTTGTCGGAAACCACCCGTCGGGATCAAGCACGGAGCCGATCCCGAGATAGTGACCAGACACCTGTGGACCGCGAACCCAGAGCTCACCGACTTCACCGTCGGGCACGATGCTTCCGTCCTCGTGGGTGACCTTGATCTCGATGCCAGGTACCGGTTGTCCGACCGACGACAGCCTCGCGGCAATCTCGGGGTCGTCGGACTCCAGCGCCCGGCGGTGGTCATCGGGGCCGAGGACCGCGATCGTCGAACTCGTCTCGGTCAATCCGTACGCGTTGACGAAGCCAACATCAGGAAACGCCGACAGGGCCGATTCCAGTATTGGTCTGGGCATTCGCGCGCCGCCGTAGGCCAGCGAGCGCAGGGACGGGACCGACGCCTGTCGATCACCCAGTTCCTTCACGATCGAGTCGAGCATGGTCGGGACGACCATTGCCGACGTCACCTGTTCCCGCTCGGCGATATCCAACCATCCTGCCGGATCGAATGCTGCCAGGTAGACCATCCGCCGCCCTGCGTAGACGTTGGTCAGAATCGTCCCGATGCCGCCACGTGGTAGGGCGGAACACAGATCAAGGCGCCTTCATCATCGGCGGCGTGGCCGAATTCGACCGTCTGCATCACGTAGCTCGTCAGATTTTCATGGCTGAGCGAAACGGCTTTGGGTGCCGAGGTGGTTCCGCTCGTGTACAGAACTACCGCGGTCGGCGAAGCCGTCTGCTGCGCGACCTGCGAATGACCCGCATCGACGCCGTCCCTCAACGCGGTGACCTCAACCACATCGGTCCCAACCTGTCGCGCGACATCGAGGTAGTCGTGGTCTGCCAGAATCACCGGGTCATCAAGTCGTGCGATCAAGGCACACACCTGCTGGTTTGACAACCGGTAATTGATCGGTGCGAACGGTAGCCCGGCTGCTGCGGCAGCAAACAACCCGATGACGAAGTCGGCGCCACCCACACCGAGGTAGGCGACACTTCGTCGGCCGGTCTCGGCCAGCAGATCCGCCCCCGCGGAGGCCTGCGCAGCAAGCTGCGCATAGGTTATCGTTCGCTCACCCTCGACGAGCGCGATGCGGTCGGGGTGACCGGAAACTGCCATCTCGAGCAACAACGAGACAGTCATCGACCCTCACCCCGCCCCGTCGCATCCGTCTCAACCGCAATGGCGTGTAACAGGATTGGCAACGGATGGTCGGAGACAACGTCTGTCACACCCGTTGACAGTGCCGCCTCTACCGCCACGGCAGACGTCAACGAGGTTCCGTCGACGGCGTCTGCCGGGGCCTCGTCCGGAGTCCAGACCCGAAGCGATGTGCGCTCGCGAGCCCACGTCAACAGTTTCGCGAGATCGGGATCGGTGGACTCCGATCGCGCGGACAATTTTAACTCGCCGGCGTAGATCGTCCCCGCGCTGCCGTCGACGGTGATCTTCGAACCCGTCAACCCACGAAGCGTTCCGCTCCCACACCCGACCACACACGGCAACCCCAGATCCCGGCTGACCACCGCTGCATGAGACGTCCGGCCACCCAGTTCGGTTACAAGCGCTTTGGCGGCGATCATCCCGTGAACGTCGTCAGGACTGGTCGTCTCCCGGCACAGAATCACCGAAACACCCTCCTCGGCAGCATCTTCGGCCAGATCCGGATCATCGAACACAACCCCCGAGGCGAATCCCGGACACGCCGCAAGACCTGAGGCCAATATCTCGGCACTCTTCACATCGACAGGGTCGAGTTGCGGCAGCAGTACCTGACGGACCTGCTCGGGTGTCACCAGACGCAGCGCGCCATCCTTGTCGATCCTCCCCGATTCCTGCATCCCGACCGCTATTCGCACCGCCGCGAACGGTGACCTCTTCGCCGATCGGGTCTGGAGCAGCCACAGCCGTCCGTCTTCGACCGTAAATTCGACATCTTGCACGTCACCGGTGGCTGCCTCGAGCCGTGCGGCGTGTTCAAGCAACTGTTGATACGCAGCCGGCATAGAGACCTCCAGAGAATCGATGGGTTCCGGCGTGTGCGTACCGGATACGACATCCTCACCCTGGCCTCGTGACAGCCACTCCCCGTACGGCTCGCCGGAACCGGTTGCGGGGTTGCGGGTGAACAAAACGCCCGTACCGGATTTCTCATTCAAGTTCCCGAAGACCATCGCCTGCACGGTAACGGCGGTCCCGCCGATATCTTCGATTCCGCGGCTGCGGCGATAGGCGAATGCGCGTTCACTACGCCACGAACGAAACACTGCGACGATCGCGGTGCGAAGCTGATCCCACGGGTCGGCTGACGGCGCCTCGCCGACGATACGGTTGAACTGCTGATCGAAAGCCTCCCGAGTACGAGACGCGTATTCCTCGCCACCGAATGCGACGAGCCCCCGCTCGACGTCGGCATTGATACCCAGGTTGAGAATCGTATCCATCATCCCTGGCATGCTCACGGGTGCTCCACTCCGGACCGACACCAACAGTGGCTTGTCTGCCCCGCCGAACACCCTGCCCGTCGACGTCTCCAGTCGACCGATCGCGGCCTCGACCTCGGACCACAGCTCATCAACGATCTTGGGTCCATACTCCTGAAATCGTGCGCAGACGGGCGTGGTAAGCGCGAAGGCCGGCGGCACCGGCAGACCCATTTCGTGCATTGCGACGATGCCGGCGGCCTTGCCCCCGAGTATCTTTCGCCCCAGCTGGACAGTCCTGTCCAGATCCACCAATCGCGGCGGGGCCGAAACACGATCGGTCAGGCTGTACGTGGCGTCGTCGGTTTGTGCGGGAGATACCTGGTTCACTCGAGGCAACCTCAATTCTGGAAAATCGTCTGTCGGTGGGCTGGCATGGGTGATTGTCAGTCGGTGTCCGCTCGAAGCTCGGCCGCCATTTCCGACATCGCGTCGATGCGGCGCTGGACAAGCGTCAATGCACTCTGCTGCGCATGCGCCGCCTCGAGGCCCGCAAGACGTTCACGGTCATCGGCAATTTCGGCGTCAAGTCTTTCGGCCGCGTCAGATCTGGTGAGCAGGTCCTGATCGACCCAGTCCGGTGCATCAATTGGTTCCATGTGGACGTCCTCGCCTACTGAACTCGTGGGAAATTGAACAGCTTTCGCGCGTTGAGTTCCACCATCTTGTGAACCTCCTCGTCGGGGACCTCGAGCATCATTTCCTCGACCACCTTGCGACTGTTGGGCCAGTTCGAATCCGAATGCGGGTAGTCGCATTCCCAGGTGATGTTGTCAATGCCGACCTCATGCCGATTCTTGATGCCACCATGGTCCGAGATGAAGCACCCATAGATGTGCTTACGGAAAAGATCCGACGGTCGCGCGTCATGACTGATGTTCTGATACCAGCGGTGACGTTCCCAGGTTTCGTCAAGTCTTTCGAGCATGTAGGGAATCCATCCGATACCACCCTCGGACATCGCGATCTTTAGGTTCGGGTGTCGATGGAATACCGGCGAGAAGACCAGGTCAGCGGTCGCGTACATCGAGTTGCAGCCGAACAGTGCGATCATCACCGCCATCGGCGCTTCCTTGGAGGTGAAAGGTGGGTTTCCCGAGCTACCGAAATGCATGCACAACGGCATCGACGTCTCTTCGGCCGCACTGAACACCTTGTCCCAATGGTCAGTATAGAAGGACGGCAACCCTAGCGGCACAGGGTTTTCCGGGAAGCTGATCGCTCGAGCTCCCTTCGCCGCGGTGCGATGGATCTCGGCGACGCATGCGTCAGTATCCCAAAGAGGCAGGATGTTCATGGGGATGATCCGCTCCGGACCGGCTGCCGCCCATTCGTCGGTCTGAAAATCG
Organism: Williamsia sp. DF01-3; assembly: GCF_023051145.1. Taxonomy (NCBI): domain Bacteria; kingdom Bacillati; phylum Actinomycetota; class Actinomycetes; order Mycobacteriales; family Nocardiaceae; genus Williamsia; species Williamsia sp. DF01-3. Next base: position 1,516,107 of record NZ_JALKFS010000005.1, on the reverse strand, counting down.
TTCCACGCCTGGACACAAAGCAACGCCAGGTCCTTGTCCTTGGCCCCGGCGAACCGCGTGCCGGCAAATCTCGGAAAGGACGGGAAACACAGTGCCGCCTCGACACCGTCGACATCCATATCCCGAATTCGTGGCGCAGCCTGGTAGCAGCCCGGCAACATGTCATCGAATCTTATCGGTTCGGCCCCGTATTCCTGAGGTCGCTTACCTGCGACGGCGTTCAAGCCGATGTTCGGGTGTTCAGTCCCGTCGTAACGCCAGACCTGCGCCGGCGGGTTTCCCTCGTGCAGAACTTTTTCCACGATGTGCGGACCGAGTTCCGCGTATTTTGCCGGCAATCGGTCCACCCACAGATTCGGCGGCTCCACCAGATGATCATCGGTGGAAATCAGCTGCATGTGGTCGCGTAGCGGCATCGGTGCTCCTCGAGATCGTCGACGTGAGTTTTCGCGGGCGCCAGGCCTTGGCGTCTCGCATGGCCGGGCTTGACGACCCCACCAATTTCTAACATCATAGTCGACAAGTGCCGCATGTCACAATCTTGGAGGAGAACAGTGCACCCCACTTCCGACGATGCTTGCAAACTGCAGGTGTTACAGACAGTCAGGCTCAAAGGACGCACGAACCTCGAAGCCCTGGTCGAGAGACTGGCGCTACCTGCCGACGTGTTGACCGATACCGTCTCCGAACTGCAAGTAGCCGAATTGATCACAACAAATCCGGCCGGCAAGGTCCGGCTCGGGTCCGAGGGCCGAGGCCACCTCGAAGAGATGCTGAACATCGAAAGAGATGCACTCGACCCCGCCGCCGTCGACGCGGCGTACGGCGACTTCAGCGTCCTGAACACCGAGTTCAAGGCGCTCATCACCTCGTGGCAGATGCGTGATGAAGACACGCCCAACGACCACCGGGACGACGAGTACGACGCTGTGATCATCTCCCGGCTCGTCCAATTCCACGGGCGGGCAGCACGTACATTCGATCAGATCGCCGAGCGGATACCCCGACTCGCTCACTACCGATTGCTATTCGAGGCCGCCATCACGAATATCGTTGCCGGTGACAAGAACTGGATCTCGGGTCCCCTTCTGGACTCGTATCACACCCTATGGTTCGAGCTCCATGAGGAACTGATCTCTGTCAGCGGCAAGACCCGGGCGGTTGAAGCGGCGGCCGGTCATGCCGGCTGACTCACACCCGGCCCTGGCCCCGTCCAGCAGCCCCGAGATCAACAAGCTCGCTGCGGCACAAGGCGAACATCGGCTCCTCATCAACGGCGAACTGACGGAGAGCTCGACAGGTGAGTCATTTGACAACGTGAGCCCCGCCACCGGAGAGGTGCTCGGAACGACGTCGGCCGCCACCGCCTCTGACATGCAGCGGGCGATCGCGGGCGCCCGCCGCGCATTCGATGAGTCTTCCTGGTCGACCGATCGCGATCTGAGGACACGCTGCCTTCAGCAACTACAGCAGGCTCTAGACGCCGAGGTCGAAGACCTTCGAAACGAGTTGATCGCCGAGGCCGGAGCGCCCCACATGATGACCCGGACCGCGCAGCTCGACTGGCCGCTCGACGACGGCCTGCGCTTTCCGATGCAGATGATCAAGGACTTCGAGTGGGAACGCACCCTGCCAACGTCCGAGCTGCGCGGAGTGCGGAGCTCACGTGCAGTCCGGAAGGAGCCAGTAGGCGTCGTCGCGGCGATTACGCCCTGGAACTTCCCGTTCGAGATCGTGATCAACAAGCTGGGGCCCGCGCTTGCTGCGGGCAATTCGGTGATCCTCAAGCCGGCGTCGCTGACCCCTTGGAATGCGACACGGTTGGGTCGAATCGTCGCGGAGAAGACTGATATACCCCCGGGCGTGCTGCAAGTTCTGCCGACGCCCGATGCCTCGGTGACCGAGATTCTGTCGGTCGACGATCGGGTAGACATGGTGTCGTTTACCGGGTCCACCGGGGTCGGACGCCGGATCGTCGAAAAATCTGCCGGCAACCTGAAGCGGACGTTCCTCGAACTCGGCGGCAAGTCCGCGATGATCGTGCTCGACGACGCGGAGTTCGCGACGGCGCTGCCGCATGCCGCGCAGGCCTGCACCCACGCGGGACAGGGCTGCGCGCTGTCGACGCGGCTCCTCGTTCCACGTGCCCGGTATTCCGAGGCTGTCGACTTCGTCACCCATGTCTTCCAATCACTATCGATAGGTGACCCCGCAGACCCCCGCGTCTACGTCGGACCGGTGATCAGCGCCCGTCAGCGCGATTCGATTCTCGGATACATTGCCCAGGGCGTCAGCGAGGGTGGGCAAGTGACCACCGGTGGAACGTCCGCACCCGAACTGCCCGATCACCTGTCCGGTGGGTTCTTCGTCTCTCCGACCGTCATTGCCGGCTTGGACAATTCGTCTACACCGGCGCGTGAGGAGATCTTCGGACCGGTGATGACGGTCATCGCGTACGACTCGGAGGAAGACGCTATCGCGATCGCCAACGACAGTCCCTACGGATTGGCAGGCAGCATCTTCTCTGCCTCGACCGAACGTGCGCTCGCGGTGGCGCACCGGATCAGAACAGGTTCAATCTCCATCAACGGCGGGCTGTATTACGGCGCTGATTCCCCCTACGGCGGCTACAAGACAAGCGGCGTGGGCCGGCAGAACGGCATCGAAGGCTTTGAGCAGTACCTCGAGACGAAGTCGATTGCGTGGATTGCGCACCAGGAAGGTCAACTGCATGACTGACAGCAAAGGACGGGTGGCCGGAAAGGTCGCCTTCATAACGGGGGCTGCCCGCGGCCAAGGGCGAAGTCACGCAGTGACGCTCGCGGCCGAGGGTGCCGATATCATCGCCATCGACCTCTGCGAGGACATCGAGTCCAACAAGTACCCACTGGCGAGCACGGAGGACCTCGAAGAAACTCGCCTTCTGGTAGAAAAGGAGGGGCGCAAGGTCATCTCGGCGGTCATCGATGTGCGCGACCGCGCGGCAATTGAGTCATTTCTGAGCAAGGCGGTCTCCGACCTGGGCGGGCTGCACATCGTCGTGGCAAACGCCGGTATCGCACCATTGACCAAAGGGCTCCCCCCATGGCGTTCACCGACGCGGTCGATGTCGACCTCGTCGGGGTGCTCAACACGGTGCACGCCGCTTTGCCGCACCTGCAATCGGGCGCGTCGATCGTCGCCACCGGTTCGCTTGCCGGATTCCTCGGCGGAACTTCCAATCAAGGCGCGGGCGGCGCCGGTTACAGCTTTGCCAAACGCGTGGTTGCTCACTACGTCAACGATCTCGCCCTACAGTTGGCTCCCGCCGCATGCGGGTCAACGCCATACATCCGGGAAATTGCAACACAGATATGCTGCAGAGCGAACCGATGTACCGGAGCTTCCGCCCTGACCTGGAAAATCCCACACGCGAGGATGCGGAAATTGCGTTCCCCGTGCTCCAGGCGATGTCGGTGCCCTACGTTGAGCCCACCGACATCTCGCAGGCCGTCCTATACCTGTCGTCTGACGAATCACGGTATGTCACAGGTGCACAACTGCATGTCGATGCCGGTGCGTATGTCAAGGCCGTGCCGTGGAAGCAGTGACAGCAGAAAGAACGCCGGTCAACGATTCCGAGCGGAGACGATCAAGGTGAGTCAGATTCTCAATGGCATCCGAGTGGTAGAACTCGCCACTTGGGGTTTCATGCCGTCGGCAGGTGTGGTGCTCAGCGATTGGGGCGCGGAAGTCATCAAGGTTGAACACCCCGCGCACGGTGATCCCATGCGGGGTCTCGTCACCGGCGGGTTGTTGTCTCTGGGCGGCACGAGCGAAGCGAACTTCATGTGGGAGGCGACGTCTCGCGGAAAGCGGAGCATCGGCCTCGACCTCAAGCAACCGGCAGCCCGTGAAGCCTTCCTCAAGTTAATCGAAACCGCGGACGTGTTCCTGACGAACTATCTACCTGACGTCCGGGAGAAGCTCGGAATCGACGTGGACGATCTCCGTTCTCGCAATCCGCGCCTTGTCTATGCTCGCGCGAGCGGGCTGGGACCCGATGGTGACGAAAAAAACAGCGGCGGATTCGATCTCGCCGCCTACTGGGCTCGCAGTGGGGTCGCACATGCGACTACGCCAGCGTCGCTCGACTACCCACTTCCGATGCCCGGTCCGGCTTTCGGCGATCTCCAGGGGGGACAATACGCTGCCGGCGGAGTTGTCGGCGCGCTGTTTCAGCGGGAACGGACGGGCGAGGCGCCAGTTGTCGACGTGAGTCTGCTCGCCGCTGGTATTTGGTCGATGGGACCCCACATCTCCGCCAGTAGCGTGTACGGCATGGACATGGTTCCCGCTTCTGATCGCACCAAGCCCTCCAACCCGCTGTCGAGCACCTACCGAACCTCGGACGGGCGATTCGTTTCCCTGGTGATGTTGGAGAGTGACCGATTCTGGCCCGGGTTGGTGGCAGCACTCGGACGCCCCGAACTAGCCGACGACCCCCGGTTCGTCGACGCCGGCGCGCGGAAGGACAACAACGTCGAGTGCGTGAGGGTACTGGACAACATGTTCAATGAACTAACTCTCGACGCCGCCGCCCGGGCCCTGGGTTCGCAAAGGGGCGTGTGGGCGGTCGTCGCGACACCCAAGGAAGCTGCCTCCGACCCGCAGGCTCAGGCCAACGGATATGTCCAATACGTTGAGCTGCACGGCGGGCAGACAGTTGCCGTGGCGACGTCGCCGGTTCAATTCGACCAGTACACCCCTGCGGTGACACCCGGACCCGAGTTGGGCGAGAGCACCGAGATCCTGCTGCTCGAACTCGGTGTCGATTGGGATGACATCTCCGCGATGAAGGATAAAGGCGCTGTCAGCTGAGTATTCGGATACGACCGGACAGTGGGTAGCGTCAACCGGTATGACAGATCGCGAATCGCCCACGAGGCGCTCCCCTTACGGCAACAATTCGACATTGGGCGCCCTGGGGAACCGCACTCGGATGGAGATCGTCGAGGCCGCCCGCCACCTGTTCTCGGAACGCGGCTATCACGCGGTAACCGTGGAGATGATCGGTGAGCGGGCGGGCCGGTCCGGACCATCGGTGTACCAGTACTTCAAGAATAAGGGCGAGATCTTCCGCATATTCGTCGATGAGCTCGGCGGTGAACTCCTCGCGCACGCCCGAACGCTGGGCGACCTGACCGGAGCCGACGGACAGATCGTGATGTACGAGTTCATCTCAGGGCTGTCCCGGATTTTCGCACAGCACCGTGTCACGGCCATCGAATGGCCGGTGGCGGAAGAGGCCGAGCATCGCTTGCGCAGCCCGGCGGAGAACTTTCTGGAGGCTTTCTCGCGAGAGGTGCGGCCGCAGCTAGAACCCCTGGTGCCGGCATATGCCGGCGGGTATCGGCCTTTCGCCTTCGCCGTCTTGTCTATCGTCCAGTGGTCTGAATACACCCGCAGATCGCGAATGCCCCAATTGCCGCAGAGCGCACTCGATCGATATCTCGCGACGATTCTCCACCGGATCCTCTCGCCGCACCACCTTATCGAGGACGCGCAGCCCTCACACAGGCAGTCAGCTCAACCGAACAACTTCTTGACACCCGACGCGGACTTACCCCGACCGCCCGGCCTCCGCAAGCCGATCACCACGCGAAGTCGCGCCACCGTCGAGCGGATACTCACCGCCGCCACTGCGGTTTTCGCCCAAAATAGCTACGCGGGTACGACCATTCAACAGATCGCCGATCGGGCGCGGGTCGCGAAGCCGTCCGTGTACACCTACTGGGTCGACCAACGAGCGCTGTTCTCAACGCTTGCCTACAATGCGTCGACCGCCATCGAGAAGCTCTTGGCCGACGGCCTTCAGGGCGAAATATTCGAAAACGAGTCCGGCGGGCAGGCGTGGATCGACGAATGGCTGGACTTGATCGTCGAGCACGGCGCGGTGTTGCACATCTGGACACACGAGGTGGTCGAAGATGCCGAGTTGGGCCCCACTGCCGAGCAGATGTATGCCTTGGTCGCCGCCCGATTGAACAGCCTCATCGACAGCTCGCCCTTTGGCCGTGGCGACCCGGATCCGGCGGTGCCGCATCCCGGCACCATTCTCCTGTGGGCCTTGCTGGTCGAGTTTCCGTACACCCTCGCCGTCCAGCTCCCCGAGCTGGACCGGACACAGGTGCGCGATGTCATCTTTATGATGCTCAAGCGCGGATATCTGAGCGGCGGTTGACCTTTCATTCACGAGTATGGAGAACCGATGACGAACAACGATCTGGCCCGGCGCTTTCTACACACAAACCTCAATTGCACGGACACAGCAGCGGCGGCAGAATTCTACGCCGACGCCCTGGGCCTGAGCTGCAGGATGCGGACCGAGGCCCAACCGGGTCCCGGGACACTCTTCGGAATGGATCAAACAATCCATAACGACGCCTGGTTTCTGTACGACGACCGTGGGCCACGGCGGATCTGCGCCATCGAACTCCTCGACTGGTACGACCCCGTAGTGTACGGAGAGGTCTACCCTGACCTCGATCACGTCGGCCTGCACCGTTTGGGTTTTGTCGTAACTTCGACCACAGATGCCGAGCGCGCACTCGTCGCCGCCGGCGCGACGATTCGCTCCCACCGGGTTGGACCAGCCGTGCTGCAACCGGATTCGACGAGAGTCCTGATAGCCGAAGACCCTAACGGAATCGGGATCGAAGTGATTGAAGTACCCACCCATGACACCGACCCGCGCAGTTCGCGCATCACGGCGACGTGCTCGGATCTGGAACGGTCCGTGCAGTTCTACCGGGCCATCGGGTTCAACGAGGTCGAACGAGTCGACACCACCGCCGCCGACATCGACGCGGCCGCAGTCGCGCCGGAGCAGCCCGTGATCGCGGTGAAAATGCAGCTGCCCGATCACGATTACGCGCTTGTACTTCTCGGTTGGCCCCAGGGCGACGCACATGGTCAGGCATACCAGGAAGCGAATCACCGTGGACTCTTTCGCATGGCGCTGTCCGTCGACACGATCACTGCTGCGCGCGCCGAGATGGATCCGAGCATCATCGGTGCCGCCGACGAACCTATCTGGTGCGAGATGCCCGGAACCCCGCTCGGCGGGTTATTTGTGCAGTTCTTGAAGGACCCCGACGGTGTCACCGTCGAACTCGTCGAGCGCGCCCGGTCCGAGTTCAAGGCTGCTGGCGAATGATTGCGGACCAATCACATCCGGCGGGTGGCGAACCGCCATCGTCGAACCGAGCTCTGCCCGACCCATCCCCGTGGGCCGAGCAGTACTGGCGGTCGGGTGAACAGGGCATTCTCCAAGTGCAGCGCTGCCGGGCATGCGATCAGTGGTCGTTCCCACCGTCGCCGCGGTGCCGGTCTTGTTGGTCTGCCGACCTGGGATACGACGAGGTCGCCGGAACCGGGAAACTGCTCACCTGGACACGTAACGACCAACCCTGGCAGGAAGACCCGAAGCCGCCCTACTGGGTCGCTCTGATCGTGCTGGACGAAGGGATCCGGATTCTGATGAACATCATCAATGCCGACGAAGCGGCACTGACGAGAGGCACACGACTAGCAGTAGTTTTCCAGAACATCGGAGAGGGCGTCTGGCTTCCCCAGGCACGACTGGTTGGTGCATTCTCGTGACCGGGTTCGGCGAACGTGATGTCGTCATCAGCGGAGTCGGCCAGTCACAGGTGGGTCGGCGACTCAACGTTGCGCCGCTCGAGCTGACACTTCAAGCGGTACTGGCTGCCGCGGCCGAAGCGGGCCTGTCCAGGACGGATATAGACGGCATCTGCACGTGGCCGGGCGCCATGGAGTCGGCACCAGGTTTCTCAGGCGTCGGCACCACTGAGCTCCAGGATGCGCTCGGATTGGAGCTATCGTGGTACTTCGCCGGACCAGACGGTCCCGGCCAGTTGTCGCAGGTGGTCACCGCGGCGGCCGCAGTCAGTGCCGGCCTTGCCAATCACGTGGTGTGCTTTCGCACCGTATGGGAGGCATCTGCGCGATCCCGGCCTATAGGGTCCACCACGCGCGGGACGTCGCCGCGACGACGTGCCGCTGGATGGCGACAGTGGCAACAGCCCTACGGTGCCGGAGTCCCTTCGGTCTGGACCGCGTTGTACGCACGCCACTACATGGAAGAGTTCGGTCTCACTCGTGAACAGTTGGCTCAGGTCGCGCTGACCGCACGGGCCAATGCCGGATTCAACGACTCCGCTGTCTATACCGATCCGTTGAGCATGTCCGATTACTTGGAGAGCCGGACCATCTCCGACCCGTTGTGCCTCTTCGACTGCGACGTGCCCGTCGACGGCGCGACCGCGCTCATCGTGAGCCATCGGGACACAGTTGCCGATCTCGCTTGTACACCGATCGAAATAGCTGCGGTCGGTAGTGCGCAGCGCGACAGCCCCCTGTGGGAACAACGAACTGACCTGTCCACCATGGCCGCTCACGACGCCGCCGATATGATGTGGTCTCGCACCGACCTCCGGGCCACCGACGTAGATGTTGCCGAGTTGTACGACGGATTCAGTTTTCTGACAATAATGTGGCTCGAGGCGCTGGGCTTCTGCGGTCGTGGCGAGGCCGGTGGGTTCGTCGATGGTGGGCTCCGGATCGCCCGCGATGGTACGTTGCCGCTGAACACCCAGGGCGGTCAGTTATCCGGCGGGCGCCTCCATGGACTCGGATTCGCGGTCGAGGCAGTCCGACAGCTTCGTGGAGTTGCCGGCCGCCACCAGCTCCAACGCCGGCCTGAGGTCGCGGTCGCGTCGGCCGGTGGCGGCCCCCTCGCTGGGTGCCTACTCTTGACGCGCTGACATGCGTCAGGTCGGCTGACCGGTCTCGAACTCGATCGGCAGCGAATTGATCTTACGCACACCGGCCGGCCACTCGATTCGCAGATCCGTATCGGGTGCCAAGCGATAATTGGGGATTCGCTTGTGAAACTCCTCGATCACGAGCTTCAGCTCGAGCCGTGCCAGGTGGCTTCCCAGGCACCGATGCGGTCCTCCCCCGAAGGTGTAGTGGGGCTGGCGTCCGCGATCAAAACGAATCTCATCGGCATCTTCGTAGGTCTCTGGATCGCGGTTTGCCGCCCCGAGGACAACACGGACTCGCGAGCCTGCCGGCAACGCCGTTCCCATGATGTCGACGTGATCGGACGTGACCCGCGGGACCTCCCAGATCGGCGCCTCGACACGGAGAAGCTCTTCGACCGCGGTAGGCACGATGGAGAAGTCATCAAGGATCTGCTGCCGCAGATCCTCCCGTTGCGCGAAATGCGCGAACGACATCGACAAGGCCGCGGTCACCGTGTCGAGTCCGGCGATCACAAGCAGGAACCCCATTCCGATGATCTCCTGATCGGTCATCCCGTTCTCCGAATCCTGCTCGGCGAGAAGTTTTGTCAGAAGGTCATCTCCGTCGGAATTTCCGCGCCGCTGCTCGATGTATCCCGCCAGGTACTTGTACAGCTCTCCAGCGGCGGTACGCCGGGCCTTGTCGAGATCCGCACCCTCGTTGTCAACGGCACCGAGGATCGCATCCTTCCAGCCCAAGAACATGTCGCGATCTTCGAGCGGCAAACCGAAGAGCGTGAGAAAGACCTGCGTCGGATACGGGATCGCAAGTTGCGCGACGATATCGGCGTGACCGTCCGCGACAAACGAGTCGATGATGTCTCCGACCTGTGCGCGGAGTTCGGGTTCGATGCCGGCGAGCTTTTTCGGGTTGAAGAACGGGTCGAGCATCTTGCGAAACCGCGCATGATCTGGCGGATCGATCGAGATCGGGATCAGCGGGATAGGACTCGCCAGCCCGCTGAAAGCCAAAGCCGACGAGAATGGATACGGCTCCCGTAGAGCACGTTTGATCTCGTCAGCATCGGTAATCGCGACATCGCCATTACCGAGATCAACGACCGGACCGGCGTTGCGGAGTGTGGAATACGCCGCTGCGGGGTCATCCCGCATCGGCAGGTCCCCGAGTGCGATCAATGGGGGTGATGGCTGCGCGTTGGACACTGGAAACCGGGCTCCCTCGGTAGTTCGGGCGATCAATTGAGAATTTGGAGTTTCGGATACTCCCAGACCGCTAGTTGACTATGTTGTTAGAACATAGTGATGATGTGGGTCACAGTGCAACCCCATGACCGCCTGACACGTCTAGGAGGCTGAAATGCGACGAGCCGCGCTCCCCCGTCCGATCTCGTAGGCGGGCGGAGGCCTTCGACTCCTTCTGCGATAGCGTTCGACTACGGTGGGGTTCTGAGCCTGCCACCGTTCGACGCGTTGATCGCGTTGGAAGCGGAACTCGGGCTTGATACAGGCGTTCTGGTCGAGCCGTTTAGAACCGGCGATGCCTTCGCGGAGGCGGAGCTCGGCCAGACCACGGTTGCGGAGTGCTTCGCCACGTGGCGAGCCGCCTTCGAGGAGCAGTGGGGCATTCGACTTCGGTCGCGTCAGTTGTTCGGTGCACTCGGATCCGCAGGAGAGCCGAATGCCACTGTGATAGATCTTGTTTCGGGGCTCGCTGGCCGGTACCGGCTTGCGGTGCTGACCAACAACATCGCTGAGATGCGCGACCGATGGCAGTCACTGGTTCCGATCGAATTGTTCGAAACGGTGATCGATTCATCGGAAGTTGGGGTCCGCAAGCCCGATCCAGCTGTCTATCAACTCTTACTCGACCGCCTCGAACTCGAACCCCACGAAGTCGCGTTCGTCGATGACACGATGCCGAACGTGGAGGCCGCGCGGAAGATCGGCATGCTCGGAATACATTTCACTTCATCGCAACAGTTGACAGAAGACCTGCGGCGGCTAGGAATCGAGTAAACAAGCCCTCGGATCGTCATTTAGTCTTACGATTAGATGAATTCTACTAAAACAGACGTCTGGTGGAACGACGTGACGCCGCCACACCCCCACCTTAGGCTGGAGTGAACGTGAAAGTTGTTGTAACGAATGATACTTCGCTGACCTACGGTTCGCCCGTACTCACCGGAGTCGTACGTGAGCTCGCGGGCGCTGGAACTGACGTCAGGATCGTCGGACTCGACTCCTATCGTACGGGCCAAGACCTTGAGCGGTTGACCGAGGCTCTCGCCGACACCGACACGGTGATTGCGCTCGGCGATCCGGCCCGAACCCGCGAGATTGTGGACGCTGCCGCTTCGGCGGGCGTCAGACGATTTGTCCTGAGGTCGTCAGCGACCGTCTACGGATCGGCGAGCAGTCCACGCGCAGAGCAACACGACCTGGCGCCAGCTACCGCCGAAGCGCGCGCTTTCGTGACGGCAGAGGTAGCCGTGCAGTCGCGAGCCCACGAGTTCTCCGCAGGATCACTCGTCGTCCGGGCAGCACCAACCGCTGGCCGGCTCGGCACAGATTCGTTCACACGCAGGTTGTACAAACGAAAGCTCTCCGGAATCGGCACAGGAGATTATCGGTGGCAATTCGTGCACCACGAGGACCTCTCCCGCTTTCTCAGCACGGCGGCCGTCGCGTCCACGGTCGGAGTCGTCAACCTTGCGGCCCCCGGAAGCGTCACCGTGCGCGATATTGCCGACGCACTGCACCGGGGCTTCACGGACCGCGACGCACACGAGGCGCCACCGACGATTGATACGACACGGCTACAAGAAGCATTTGATTTCCAATTCGGCTGGGACACAGCGGGCGTGCTCACCGACCTTGCGCGCTCGGCGACACGCGAGTACATCTCGGGTGGAAGTCGGAAGTACTACCGGCGTCGGTTGGCATTCTCGCCAACCGACGTACCGTCCGACCTGCCGTCCTATGACGGTAACGAGTTGGTCGCCACGACATCGAGTGGAGTTGGCGGGGAGTTCGACGTACCGATCGATCCTGCATTCCCGGTTTTTACATCGTCGAACCTGTCCGAGGCGTTCCCCGGCCCGATGACAGCATTTTCGCTCGACGTCATGACGACCGCACTTCGCGCTACCCAGCACTGGACCTCGTACCTGACCAACCTCGACGAACGCCAACAGGCCGAGATGAACAGCCGAGCCGTCATCCCGGTCGCGCACCGCCTGTATCTCGGAGTGTCGAACATTCGCGAGATGGCCAAGCAACTGCCCGGTTGGTCACCCGAGGACATCGATGCACAGTACCTGGGTGTCGAACCCGCCGGTGAAAAGACCGCATCGCGGCCATCGCTCTCGGAGATCCGCAATGGGCTCACTGTTGCCTCACGATTCCTTCCCCGCGTCATCGGGATCAGGAAAGAAGCGGACCTTCTGCGGCACGAAGCCGACTTTCTCCTGGATGAGGCAGCACGCGCAGATGAACTCACCGATCCGGAGCTCGAAGCCCGATTGCGGCTTGCGTGCGACATGACCGCGCAGGGTTGGAACCTCGCAGCGTTCTCGTTCAGCGTGGTGGGAAGCGCCATGGCAGCTGCACGGAAGGCCGTCGGAGAAGACGACTTGGACTCGCTCAAAGTCGGTTCCGACAGTCTGACCAGCGCCGGTGCTCTTCGCGGTGTCTATCGGATCGCTGAGGCGATCACGGCAGATCCGCAGCTCTCCGACCGGATCCTCGGGCCCGAGAAGCCGCTGCTGGCCGATCTCCGCGCCTGCTCTCCGGCGTTCGCCCAGGTATTTGACGCAGTACTCAAGGACGTCGGCCACCGCGGACCGGGCGAAGGCGAGTTCGCCAACAAGACCTTCGGTGACGCACCTCAACAGCTCCTCGACACCGCCCTGTCCGTGGTCACCCGGGTGCACACCGAGGAAATCACGCATAAACCGAAACTGAAGGCTCGCGCCGCCGTGCGCTTCGCACGGCAATCGGTCCGCAATCGTGAGTACGCTCGGGATGTCTCCGTCAGGGTTCTGCATGCCGTTCGCCTTCTCGCACGGGAACGGGGCCGCCGACTCGTAGCTGCCGGTCGACTCGACGACGTTCAGGATGTCTTTCACCTGACCCTGGATGAAGCGTTGCTTCCGCCGACCAATTTAGCGGCACTGGTCGATCGCCGCCGCGCCGAACGTGCACGTCTCCGGAACGTTCGTGTTCCCGGAGTGTTCGAGCTGTCCTGGGAACCGCTTGCCGACGATGCCCTACCAACCTTGAGAGTCGGAGAATCGATCTCCGGGCAGTCGGCAGCGGTCGGCGTCGTCCGCGGCCGCATTCAGGTGATCGAAGACGCTTTCGACGGTGACCTCGACACCGGCGACATCTTGGTCGCACACGTCACCGACACCGGGTGGACACCCTTGTTCGGAGTCGCCTCAGCAGTGATCACCGACATCGGAGCGATGGCTTCGCACGCAGCCATCGTCGCTCGCGAATTTGGGATCCCGTGCGTTGTCGGGACACAGGACGCGACGAAACGCTTACTTAGCGGTATGTGGGTTGAAGTAGACGGGGGCGCTGGGACCATCACCTGTATACAAGCTGGGGCCAGCGAATCCAATCCGATAGAACGAGTCCAGCAATGACGACGGCCGAAGCGACGTCGCCACAACTCGAACCCAACGCCAGATCGCTCTGGGCCTACGCGTGGCCGACTGTGGGAGCTGCGGCCATCCTGTTGCAGATGTACATATTCGCGAGCTGGATCGCGGCTGGGCCCACCGCCCCCAATGCGGGTCCCGATCCTATTTCCGACTTCCCGCGGTATGGATTGATAGTTTTCCAGACAGCGATGATCGCGGTGGGGATCGGCGGTGTCATCTACATCGCGCGAACGTTGTGGAATAGAGAGTGCCTCAGCCTGTTTCAGTTGGTGATGATCGGCTGGTTGTGCACATGGTGGCAGGATCCGCTGGTGTCTATGGCCGAGCGCGGTTTCACCTACAACTCCAAGCTCGTGAACGCGGGGTGCTGGTGCGACCAGGTTCCCGGCTGGTCCAGCGAGAACGGATCACAGTTCGTCGAGCCACTGCTGATCACCCCGCCCGCATACCTCGTCGTCTTGCCTCTGGGGGCCCTGTTCAGTGCATACGTGATCAGATGGGTAGCCAAGCGCTGGTCGAACCTGAACGATGTTGTCCTCTTCGTCATCGGGTGGGCCGGTGTCTCGCTCCTGTTCCAATTCCCGCTCGAATTGATCGCAACCCGACTGATTCATGTCGATGTCTGGCTGAGCTCTCCCGGCAACGTTTCACTGTGGGGCGACCATTTCTACAAGATGCCTGTCTATGAATTCCCGCTGTTCGGTCTCGCCTTGGTGACCACTGGATGGGTTCTCTACCTCAACATGCGGGACGGAAAGAGTTTCTTAGACGTGCGGCTCGAGAGCGCGGGGATTTCTGGTAGACGAGCAAGCACCATGCGAGTGCTCGCGGTGATCGGGTACTCGAACTTCTCCAACGCGCTCTACATAGCGCTTTTCGTGATCGTATCGGTCGTCTTCAAAGACAGCATCCCAGCAGACACACCAAGCTGGCTGTTGTACGGCCGACACTGACGTTCAACGCACGACTTGCATCCGATGACCACTCGCGACGATTGGAGATACATGGCTGACGAATCCGAGGTTCTGCTGGACCAACGCGACCGGATCTTGGTGATCACCATCAACCGGCCAAGAGCGCGCAACGCGATCAACGGCGCCGTGAGCCAAGGGCTCGCGGCCGCTATGGACCGACTGGACACAGACCCCGGCCTATCGGTTGCAGTGCTCACCGGGTCCGGCGGAACATTCAGTTCCGGAATGGATCTCAAAGCATTCGCACAAGGCGAAAATGTCGTGGTGGAAGGCCGTGGTATGGGTTTCACCGAGCGCACCCCCAACAAGCCGGTGATAGCGGCGGTGGAGGGGTTCGCATTGGCGGCGGCACCGAGCTGGCGTTGGCGACCGATCTCATCGTCGCGTCGCGAGATGCGGTGTTCGGCATACCCGAGGTCAAGCGAGGGCTCGTCGCCGGTGGCGGCGGTCTCCTCAGACTCCCCGCCCGAATTCCGTACCAGATTGCCATGGAACTCGCGCTTACTGGCGACAACCTCTCCGCTCCCCGAGCATACGAACTTGGATTGGTCAACGTTTTGACTGACCCGGGCGAAGCGCTGAGGAGCGCGCTCATATTGGCCGAGAAAATAACCGCCAACGGCCCCCTTGCCGTCGCGGCCACCAAACAGGTGATCGCAGCAGCCAAGGGCTGGACGCCCGAGACGATGTTCGCTGAGCAGATGAAGATCATCATGCCGGTCTTCGCTTCTGAAGACGCCAAAGAAGGCGCGGTCGCATTCGCCGAAAAGCGACCACCGCAGTGGAAAGGACGTTGACCAAACCGATGACGGCAGATTGCGGTTTGACCGCAAGAAGCCAGCGACTGTGACATCCACTAGGAGTAAAATGCCTAAAGGGCAGAGGTGATTCGGCCTGGCCCTACATCGAGCGCGACATGGCGTCAGGATCAGGGTCTCGAGCTTCGCAGGAGGTGCCCCATGCGAGATCGGCGTGACCTCTCGGGCTTCCTCGACAAGCCCTGGTCCAAAAGTCGCAACAGCGCTCGACTCATTGGGCGACAAGCTGTAGGGCCCGACTCGGACGGCTCGTCGAATCAACTGAAAACACCGGACTTATAGGGTTTCGGCCCAATAGCTAGAAGATCAACGTAAGGAAGCAACAAATGGTCTTTGACCTGGTCGAACCAATCGAATATCTGGGTCTGGTGCACGGATAGGTGACAGGGTTAGTCACGCGGCCTGAGGGGCCTCGTGGTTGATGATGGTCTCGAATTCAATGGGGGTCAATCTGCCGAGGCGGTCCTGTCGTCTGCGGCGGTGGTAGGTCCGTTCGATCCAGTGCACGATGGCGGCCCGGAGCTCGTCTCTGGTGGCCCAGGATCGACGGTCGAGGACGTTGTTCTGTAGCAGCGAGAAGAAGCTCTCCATCGCCGCGTTGTCACCACACGCACCGACCCTGCCCATCGACCCGAGCATGCCGTGCCGGGTGATGGCCTTCTGCATCTTCTTCGAACGAAATTGAGACCCTCTATCGCTGTGCAGAACGCAGCCGGCCACGTCCCCTCGCCTGGCGACAGCGCTGTTCAGGGCGGCCACGGCCAGGCGGGACTTCATTCTCGAGTCGATCGAGTACCCGACGATCCGGCCCGAGTAGACGTCCTTGATCGCGCACAGGTACAGCTTGCCCTCGGCCGTCCAGTGCTCGGTGATGTCGGTCAGCCACAGCTCGTTGGGGCCGGGCGCGGTGAAGTCTCTCTTGACGAGATCGTCGTGTACAGGCGGGCCGGCCTTGCGGTGCTTGCCGCGGCCTCTCTTGCTGATGGTGCTGGTCCAGCCGCCGGCGGAGCAGATCCGCCACGCCGTCCGCCGGCACATCTTCTCGCCTGCGGCTTCGGCCTCGTCGGCGAGGTAGCGGTAGCCGAACTCCGGGTCTTCGCGGTGGGCGTCGAACAGGGCGTTGGCCCGGTACGCCTCGGCGAGCTCGGCGTCGGTGATCGGGTTCTTGCGCCACCGGTAGTAGGGCTGGCGAGCGATCTTGAGTACCCGACACGCCACCGTGACGGGGATGCCGTCAGCGGCCAGCTCACTCACGAGCGGGTACCACCTTTTCCCGGCAGATTCGCTTGGGACAGGTACGCCGCCGCCCGGCGTAAGACCTCGTTCTCCTGTTCAAGCAGGCGCACACGCCGCTTGGCCTCGCGCAGCTCACGCGATTCGGCCGACGTGGTGCCGGGCTTGATCCCGGCCTCCACGTCGGCCTTGCGGATCCAGTTGTTCAGGGTCATCGGGTGGATACCGAAGTCGGCAGCGATCTGTTCGAGAGTCACACCGTCTTCACGGTTCTGGGCGACGCGGACAACGTCGTCGGGGACTGCTGCACGGATAGGTGACATCTGATCTGGCTTGCCTTCGGGCGGTCGGGAAGGATGTAGCTGTGCCTAAGCCGTACCCCCAGGAGTTCCGTGACGATGTGGTCCGGGTGGCTCGTGATCGTGGCGAAGGTGTCACGATCGAGCAGGTCGCCAAGGACTTCGGTGTGCATCCGATGACGTTGCACAAGTGGATGCGACGCGCGGATATCGATGAGGGCCGCAGCCCTGGTGTGAGCGCGACCGAGTCCGCTGAACTGCGTGAGGCCCGTAAGCGGATCCGGCACCACTTCAGCGGGTCCCGGTTTTGTCCACGGTGTCTCGCCGAGCCGGACTGCATCTGGCAGAGGCAATGGGCGCACCCGTTGCTTCCGATCTGCCTGCGGCACCGACTGCGGTTGCAGACCCGGTGTCCCGGTTGCGGGCAGGTGCCATTCTCCGACACCACCTGGCTCGGCAGGCACGGCCCGCCATGGCACTGCCCCCAACGGTGTCCGCGCGAGAGCGCCGATCGGAAGGTGCGTCCGTTCTGCCGGCACGACTTGCGCGACGCCACCGTAATCGAGGCCAACGACGACCTGTGCACGGCCCAGCGGTATCTGACCGCGCTGGCCGAGGCAACCGACATCGACGATCCCACCTCCCGATACGACAGGACGGCCGCGACGACCCGATTCGAGGCCTTCTGCGACCTCGCCGCCGACAAAGTCGGCATCGAGGCCCTCGTCACCCTCGGCGCCCATCAGGAGCGTCAGCAAATCCGATGAGCACAGGACAGTCCACCCAGTTCGTGGCTGACCCGAAGTTGAAGTTGGTATTCCCAATTTTGTGTCCCAAGGACACGCGGACGGTAATGCTGCTCAACGCCTGCGATACCCGCAACGCTGCGGGCCGGACCGCCCGCAACACAGATCCCGCCCGCCCCGTTTTGGTCGTTCTTGGAATAGTCGTTCAGCTGGCGGGGCGGTCTGTCACTGTGACCGAGATCTGCTGGGTCTCGCCACCGCGGAGCACGGTCAAATCGACTCGATCGCCCGGGTCGAGGGCACGGAGCGCCGCGATGAAGTCCTCCGCCGACTCGATGTCGTGGCCGTTGACCGCGGTGATGACATCGCCCGGCCGGATACCCGCCGTCGCAGCCGGACCGAGCGGGACGACCTCGAGGACGACGGCACCGCTGGTGCGGTCGACTGCCAGTTGTTCGGCGATCTGCGGGCTCAGCGTGCCGGGCTGAATGCCGACGTACGCATGCTGTGCAGTTCCCGAGGCCAGCAGTTGGTCTGCGACGTCGACGACATTCGCCGCGGGGATGGCGAAGCCCAGAGCCACCGCACCCGCCGACGGGGGAATGTAGGCCTGGCTCATCCCCACGACCCGCCCTTGTCCGTCGATCAGGGCACCCCCGGAGTTACCCGGCGAGATCGCGGCGTCGGTCTGGATCAGGTCAACCAGCGGCGCCCCGGTGGAAGCCGACCCGGGGATCTGACGGTGCAATCCTGAGATGATGCCCGAGGTGACCGTGGCCTCGAACCCCAGCGGACTGCCCACGACTACGGCGAGCGCGCCGACCTCTGGCAACGCTGTCTCGAACGTCGCCGCAGTCAGATCCGTGCGGTCCGCTTGAAGGACCGCGACGTCGGTCACACGATCGACGGCCCGCACGTTCGCGGACACCTGTTGCCCGTCCGCGAAGGCCACACTCACCTGCCGGGCACCCTCGACCACGTGGGCGTTGGTGACGACGGTGCCGTCGGTCTTGTAGACGATGCCGCTGCCCACGCCGGACCCGGTAAGCACGGTGACGACCGAGGCCTCCACCTGCCGGACCAGTGCCGGCAGGTCTACGGCAGGTCCCGCTGAGGGCGTCGAGGTGGTGGGAGCCGAGGCGCCGCATCCCGCGAGGAGGAGGACCACGATCGCGACCAGCGGCACCCAGATCGAGGAACGTACGGTCGACGGTACGCGCATCAGCCACCGCCTCCGTGAGGAATCGGTCTCCTACTTGCACCTGCCGCGAGCGGGCCCACCCGATCAACATACCCCCGGCGGCGCCCGAGACCGGTCACCGAACCGCTTCGATGCACCCAGGCAACCGGCATCGACGAACGGCAGCGCGCATGCTCCACCACTGAGAGCCAAGATGCTTCCTATCTTGTTGCGCTACCAACTTTTTCATACAATTCTAATCTGGAGCGTCTCCGATTCGGTTGCCGCCCAGTGGAATCCGGTGGGCATGGCTCCAGTGGATGGATAAACCGACCGTTTGGAAAATGGATTTCTCCCGCCGGTTCTCTCGGCGCCAGGAACTTGTCGTTCCGCCATCGAGCACCTGCTCCTGTACGTGAGCATGAAGGAACGGTTATTGCCAGCGTGTCAGCGACTGTACTGTCATTGCGGAATTCGCTTCCCGCTTTCGACTTGTGCGGGCCTTGCCACTCACCGCGTCGGCTGCGAAGATGACTGGATCGGGAGTTCTACTCGTGGACGCACCGGAGTAGTGGCCGGTACCCGGAGTTGCGTGTACCGGTCGCCTCGAGCGGGTTCCGGCGGACATCTATGCCCAGGGCAGGTATGGACGCCATTGCGCCTCTATTGTCGACGCCCGATAGGCGAATTTGCGTCGGCCCCCGACAAGGGTTAGCGTCATTTCAGTGATTGCAAGCCAGGACTGTCGATAGGCGAATTGTGTTGACCGCCCGAAGGCGGATGAAGAACTCGCATTGCGGTTGGGCCGTTCGTGAGCCCAACCGGTTGTCCGAAGGCCGGGCCGTACCGGTACGCACAGGCTCGGCGAAACCCCACAACATCGACGCCGAGGGGGCGTGATGTCAGAGTCCAGTGGCGGAACCTCCGCCGTAAGTCCACACCCACCTGCTCGCCAGGTGATTGCGACATTCGACACCTATGCCGACGCCGAGAGCGCCGTCGACTACCTCTCCGACCAGCATTTCACGGTAGACAAACTGGCCATCGTCGGTCGCGACATCGAGCTGGTCGAGCAGATCGTCGGCCGATTGAACTACGGCTGGGCCGCTCTGCGCGGCGCCGCCGCGGGCGCGCTGACGGGTGCGCTGTTCGGCTGGATCTTCGGGTTACTCGATTGGGTCCAGCCGCGCTGCTCACGGGCCTCGCGCTCGCCTTCTACGGGTTGGTATTCGGCGCCGTTGTCGGCGCTCTGCTCGGCCTGCTCATGTATGCGCTGCAGGGCGGCCGGCGCGACTTCACCTCAATCCAGTCATTACAACCACGTCACTACGAAGTCCTCGCCGATGTCGAGGTCGCGGACGAAGCCGTCCGCTTGCTCACCGGCCGGACCGATCGAAAGGAATGAGTCATGGCGACTGCTGTGGGTATAGACCTGGGCACCACCAACTCGGTCATCGCAAGCTGGCAAGGCGGCGAGCCGGTGGTGATCTCCAATGTCGAGGGTGCGCGGACGACGCCGTCGGTGGTGGCGTTCACCGATAGCGGCGAGCGCCTGGTGGGTCAGCTGGCCCGACGGCAGGCGATCTTGAATCCGAAGGGCACGATCTACTCGGCGAAACGCTTCATCGGACGTCATTACGACGAGATCTCCGAGGAGGCCAAAGCGGTCAGCTTCGACGTCGTGCCGGGTGACAACGGTGAGGCACGATTCGACGTGCGGGGAAAGAAGTACGCGCCGGAGGAGATCAGTGCCCTCGTGCTGCGCAAGCTCGTAGATGACGCGAGCAAGTTCCTCGGTGAGAAGGTGAAGGAAGCGGTCATCACCGTTCCGGCCTATTTCAATGACGCGCAGCGCAACGCCACCAAAGACGCCGGCCGGATCGCGGGCCTCGAGGTCCTGCGGATCATCAACGAGCCGACCGCGGCGGCACTGGCGTACGGCATGGACAAGCAGACCCACGAGACCGTACTGGTCTTCGACCTCGGCGGCGGCACCTTCGATGTGAGTCTGCTCGATGTCGGCGAGGGAGTAGTCGAGGTTCGCTCGACGGCCGGCGACTCCCACCTCGGCGGAGACGACTTCGACCGACGCCTGGTGGACTACCTTGCCGACGAATTCCAGAGCGCGGAGAACATCGATCTGCGCAAGGATGCGCAGGCATTGCAACGCCTCTTCGAGGCCGCGGAGAAAGCCAAGGTCGAGTTGTCCTCGGTAACTCAAGCCCAGGTCAACTTGCCCTTCGTCACCGCAGACGCGAACGGTCCCAAACACCTCACCACCACGATCATGCGATCGAAGTTCGAGGACCTGACGGCAGATCTGGTGGAACGCTGCCTCGGTCCGGTAAAGCAGGCAATGAGTGACGCCAAGATCACCGCCAACGACATCGACGAGGTGATCCTGGTCGGTGGTTCGACACGCATTCCGGCGGTACAGGCACTCGTTCGCCGGCTCACCGGCGGTAAGGACCCCCACATGGGCGTCAACCCGGACGAGGTCGTGGCGCTCGGTGCCGCAGTCCAGGCGGGCGTGCTCAAAGGTGAGGTCTCCGACGTACTGTTGCTCGACGTCACCCCGCTGTCCCTCGGCGTCGAGACGCAGGGCGGGGTGATGACCAAGATCATCGAGCGCAATACGACGATCCCGGCCCGGCGCAGCGAAGTGTTCTCCACGGCGGAAGACAATCAGTCCGCCGTGGACGTCGTGGTGCTGCAGGGCGAACGCGAACGGGCCGCCGACAACCGGGTCCTCGGCCGGTTCCGGCTGGAAGACATCCGCCCCGCGCCACGTGGCGAGGCCCAGGTCGAAGTCACTTTCGATATCGACGCTAACGGCATCCTCAACGTCACCGCCCGCGACAAGGACACCGGCAAGGAGCAGAGCATCACGATCAGTGAGCAGGGCAACCTGGACCAGAGTGAGGTCGAGCGCATGCTTGCGGAGGCCGAACGGAACCGGGGTGAGGACGAGGAGCTGCGCAAGGCGGTCGACGCACGCAACGCGCTCGATTCGGTTGCCTACCAGGTGGAACGGCGACTCGCCGAACTCGGTGACAGTGCGCCCCCGCACGACAAGGCGCGTGCCGAGATGCTGATCGCCGACGCCAGGAAGGCTGTGAAAGACGGTGCTTCACCCTCGGAGATAGAGCCCCTGACCTCGGAGCTGCAGCAGCTGCTCTACGGGCTCGCGCCGGTCCAAGCCGGCGGCGGCGACGGACACCAGGCGGCGGCGCAGAGGCTGCGTCGTCGGATGATGACGACGTGATCGACGCCGAGTTCGATCGGAGCTGAGGCACCTGATGGAGAGGTCTGCTGATCATTCGACGACCGAGCCGGCTACCGACGGTACCGACGGGGATCAGACCGAGACGGCGCCTGATCGCACCGACACGGGGGCCGAGTTGGCTCAACTCGAGGACCGCTGGCGCAGGGCCCTCGCAGATCTGGACAACCTGCGCAAGCGGTATGCCAAGGATCTGGATCGTGAACGCGCCGCGGAGGTGGCGAAGGTTTCCGCGGCGTGGCTGCCTGTCCTGGACAATTTGGAGCTTGCGCTGGCCCATGCGGGCAGCGATCCTCAGGCCGTCGTCGAGGGTGTGAAGGCGATCCGGGATCAGGCGGTGCAGGTGCTGTCACGGTTCGGCTTCGAGCGCCACGACGAGGTCGGTGTGCCGTTCTCTCCGGAGCTCCATGAAGTGGTCAGTGTGGTGGCCCAACCCGACCTTCCCTCCGGGACCGTGGTCGAGGTCTTGCGCCCGGGCTATGGAGAGGACGGGCGGCAGTTGCGTCCCGCCGCGGTGGTCGTCAGCCGCCCCGAGGGGTGAGCACCGATGGCGCGTGACTACTACGAAGTGCTCGGGGTTTCTCGGGGCGCCGGCACCGACGAAATCCAGCAGGCCTACCGCAAGTTGGCCCGCAAGTATCACCCCGACGTGAACAAGGACCCCACTGCGGAGGACAGGTTCAAGGAGGCCAACGAGGCCTACCAGGTGTTGTCCGACCCGGACACCCGGAAACGCTACGACCGATTCGGTGACGACTTCCGGCGTGTGCCCGAGGACTACGACGAACGGGTCCGGGCAAGCGCCGGTGGGTACGGCGGCGGGTTCGGCGGCGGCGGGTACGGCGGTGGGGGCGGGGGCAGAAGGGTGCACTTCGGTCGCGGTGTCGGTGGCGAGGGCGGCGTCGACTTCGAGGACCTCTTCGGGCAGATGTTCGGCGGCGGTGGCGGGTACGGGCCGATTCCCGGCGCCGATCAGGAAGCGGAACTGGAACTGACCCTGGAAGAGGCGTATCGGGGCGGCAAACGCACTCTCCGTCTGGACGGACGGCAGTACGACGTCGACATTCCGGTCGGTGTCCTGGACGGCCAGCGAATCCGGCTGGCCGGGCAAGGCGGCCGGGGCAACGGCGACGCGCCGCCCGGGGATCTGTACCTCGTGGTGCGGATCAAGCCGCATCCCCGGTTCCGCGTCCAGGGCCGGGACATCTACGTCGACCTGCCCGTATCGCCATGGGAGGCGGTCCTCGGGTCGACCGTCGTCGTTCCCACCCCGGGTGGCGAGGCGAAAGTCAAAGTGGTGCCGGGCTCGTCGACGGGACGGAAGCTTCGCCTGCGCGGAGAAGGAATGCCCAATCCGCGGGGCGCCAACGGCAACCTCTACGCCGAAATCAAGGTGATGGTGCCGCCGAAACCGACAGCACGTGAACGCGAGCTGTTCGAACAGTTGGCCGCCGAATCGAACTTCGATCCGAGGAAACAGCCATGAGCACCCCGACCCCGGGCACCCAGTACATATTGGTTCGCCGTACCGGAATGTCGCTGGATGTCTTCGCCGAACGTACCGGGCTGCACCCCGACCTGGCACGAAAGCTTGTGGCTCTCGGCCTGATCGACGCACGCCGCGACCCCGGCGGCGAAATATTGTTCGAACCGTCAGCAGTGGCCCACGCTGCCCGCATCCAACGGTTACGGACGGGTCTAGGCCTGAACTACTCGGCAATCGGGCTCGTGCTCGATCTGCTGGATCGAATCGAGAAACTCGAAGCAGCGTCCCACGGAAGGAAGACACCCCCATGGACACCGGCAGTCTGACTGAAAGGTCACGAGAAGCCCTGCAGGAGGCCCAGAACATCGCGACCAGAATGGGCCACACCGAGGTCGACGGAGAGCACCTGCTGCTCGCGTTGGTCGATCAGCAGGAAGGGCTCGTACCGCGACTGCTCGAGCAGGCCGGTGCGAACGTCGACGCCCTACGCTCCGATCTGGAACAGGCACTCATGCGTAGGCCGAAGGTCAGAGGCCCCGGTGCGACGCCCGGTCAGGTGATGATCACCCAGCGCCTGGCCAAACTGCTCGACGCCGCCGAACGAGAGGCAAAGCGACTCAAGGATTCCTACGTGTCGGTGGAGCATCTCGTGATGGCCCTCTCCGAGGAGGGGTCGACCAGTGCGGCCGGACGGGTTCTCACCAGCCATGGGGTCACACGAGAGACCTTCCTCGCCGCCTTGACCACAGTGCGCGGCAACCAGCGCGTCACCTCGGCCAGCCCGGAGGGGGCGTACGAGGCGCTCGGAGAAGTACGGACGCGACCTCGTCTCCGAGGGCCGAGCAGGCAAACTCGATCCGGTCATCGGGCGAGACGCCGAAATCCGCAGGGTAACGCAGATCCTGAGCCGGAAAACGAAGAACAATCCGGTGCTGATCGGCGACCCCGGCGTCGGCAAGACCGCGATCGTCGAGGGACTCGCCCAGCGGATCGTCCGCGGCGACGTGCCCGAGGGCCTACGCGACAAAACGATCTTCTCGCTCGACATGGGTTCCCTGGTGGCCGGCGCGAAGTACCGCGGCGAGTTCGAGGAACGGCTGCAGGCGGTGCTGTCCGAGGTGAAAGCGGCCGAGGGGCGCATCCTGTTGTTCGTCGACGAGTTACACACCGTCGTCGGCGCAGGATCGGTCGGCGGCGAGGGATCTCTCGACGCCGGCAACATGCTCAAACCGATGCTCGCCCGCGGCGAACTGCACATGATCGGTGCCACCACTCTCGACGAGTATCGCAAGCACATCGAATCCGATGCAGCATTGGAGCGTCGATTCCAGACCGTTCTCGTCGACGAGCCCAGTGCCGAGGATGCAATCTCGATTCTGCGCGGACTTCGAGAACGCCTCGAGGTGTTTCACGGCGTGAAGATCCAGGACGGCGCACTGGTGGCCGCCGTGACCCTCTCGCACCGGTACATCACCGACCGTTTCCTTCCGGACAAGGCGATCGACCTGGTAGATGAAGCGTGCGCCCGGCTACGAACCGAAATCGACTCGATGCCCGCCGAACTCGACGAACTCACCCGGAAAGTGACCCGGCTGGAAATCGAAGAGGCCGCCCTGTCCAAGGAAACGGACGCGGCCAGCAAGACGCGCCTCGAGGAGTTGCGTAAGGAGCTGGCCGATCTGCGGGCCGAGGCCGACGCCCGGCACGCTCAGTGGGAGGCGGAGCGCCAAGCGATCCGTCGGGTGCAGGAGCTGCGGGGAGAGCTGGAACGCTTACGCCACGAGGCCGAGGAGGCCGAACGCAATTACGACCTCAATCGGGCCGCCGAGTTGCGGTACGGCGAGATCACCGCGCTGGAACGCAGGCTCGAGGCGGCGGAGGAGCAATTGGCTACCAGGCAGGGCCGGAATCCGTTGCTGCGCGAGGTGGTCACCGAAGACGAGATCGCAGAGATCGTGGCCGCATGGACGGGTATCCCGGTCGCTCGACTGCAGGAAGGCGAGCGGGAGAAGCTGTTGAAGCTCGACGAGATCCTGCACGAGAGGGTCATCGGTCAGGACGAGGCGGTACAACTGGTCGCAGACGCGGTAATCAGAGCAAGGTCGGGTATCCGTGATCCGCGCCGGCCGATCGGTTCGTTCATCTTCCTGGGACCGACAGGTGTGGGGAAGACCGAGCTCGCAAAGACGCTGGCCAGTGCCCTCTTCGACAGCGAAGACAACATGGTGCGCCTGGATATGAGCGAGTACCAGGAGCGGCACACGGTGAGTAGGCTCATCGGTGCGCCCCCGGGTATGTCGGGTATGACGAGGGGGGTCAGCTCACTGAGGCGGTGCGTCGCAAGCCGTACTCCGTGGTGCTCTTCGACGAGATCGAGAAGGCCCATGCCGACGTCTTCAATACCCTGCTGCAGGTGCTCGATGACGGCCGGATCACCGATTCTCAAGGCAGGCAGGTCGATTTCCGGAACACGGTGATCATCATGACCTCGAACATCGGATCCCAGCATCTCCTCGAGGGAGTCACAGCGGACGGCGAGATCAAGCCGGACGCCCGGGCGCGGGTGCTGGCGGAACTGCGCGGGCACTTCCGTCCCGAGTTCCTCAACCGGGTCGACGACATCGTGTTGTTCACACCGCTCACGCTGCCCCAGATCGAGTACATCGTCGAGCTGCAGCTCGCCGATCTTCGGAACAGGTTGTCGGAGAGACAGATACACTTGAATATCACGCCGGAAGCACGCCGGCTCATCGCCGAACACGGTTTCGACCCGGTCTACGGTGCACGACCCCTGCGCAGGTATATCGCCCATGAGGTCGAGACCAAGATCGGTCGTGCGCTGTTGCGCGGCGAAATCGAACCGGGCGGCACCATCGATGTCACGGTCGATGACGGCGAACTGTCCGTCGCATATACGGAACAATCGCACGGGGGCTGGTGCACGAGTAGGTGACATCTGATCTGGCTTGCCCTGCCGGGCGGCCTGGAAGGATGCCAGCTGTGCCCAAGCCCTATCCCCAGGAGTTCCGCGACGACGTTGTCCGCGTCGCCCAGAACCGTGAAGACGGTGTGACTCTCGAACAGATCGCTGCCGACTTCGGTATCCACCCGATGACCCTGAACAACTGGATCCGCAAGGCCGACGTGGAGGCCGGGATCAAGCCCGGCACCACGTCGGCCGAATCGCGTGAGCTGCGCGAGGCCAAGCGGCGTGTGCGCCTGCTTGAACAGGAGAACGAGGTCTTACGCCGGGCGGCGGCGTACCTGTCCCAAGCGAATCTGCCGGGAAAAGGTGGTACCCGCTCGTGAGTGAGCTGGCCGCTGACGGCATCCCCGTCACGGTGGCGTGTCGGGTACTCAAGATCGCTCGCCAGCCCTACTACCGGTGGCGCAAGAACCCGATCACCGACGCCGAGCTCGCCGAGGCGTACCGGGCCAACGCCCTGTTCGACGCCCACCGCGAAGACCCGGAGTTCGGCTACCGCTACCTCGCCGACGAGGCCGAAGCCGCAGGCGAGAAGATGTGCCGGCGGACGGCGTGGCGGATCTGCTCCGCCGGCGGCTGGACCAGCACCATCAGCAAGAGAGGCCGCGGCAAGCACCGCAAGGCCGGCCCGCCTGTACACGACGATCTCGTCAAGAGAGACTTCACCGCGCCCGGCCCCAACGAGCTGTGGCTGACCGACATCACCGAGCACTGGACGGCCGAGGGCAAGCTGTACCTGTGCGCGATCAAGGACGTCTACTCGGGCCGGATCGTCGGGTACTCGATCGACTCGAGAATGAAGTCCCGCCTGGCCGTGGCCGCCCTGAACAGCGCTGTCGCCAGGCGAGGGGACGTGGCCGGCTGCGTTCTGCACAGCGATAGAGGGTCTCAATTTCGTTCGAAGAAGATGCAGAAGGCCATCACCCGGCACGGCATGCTCGGGTCGATGGGCAGGGTCGGTGCGTGTGGTGACAACGCGGCGATGGAGAGCTTCTTCTCGCTGCTACAGAACAACGTCCTCGACCGTCGATCCTGGGCCACCAGAGACGAGCTCCGGGCCGCCATCGTGCACTGGATCGAACGGACCTACCACCGCCGCAGACGACAGGACCGCCTCGGCAGATTGACCCCCATTGAATTCGAGACCATCATCAACCACGAGGCCCCTCAGGCCGCGTGACTAACCCTGTCACCTATCCGTGCACCAGACCCGACCCATTCGATGGTCCAGTCGCTATGCGGCTTGGGGTTGGTGGGTCGTGGTCCACTGTAGGGCGAACTCGGCGGGGGTGAGTCCGTGGTGGGCCGAATGGGGTCGGTTGGCGTTGTAGTCGATCCTCCAGTCTTCGATGATGACCCGGGCTTCGCGCAGGGAGTCAAAGCGCCAGGAGTTGAGCAGCTCGTCGCGCAGGCGGCCGTTGAACGATTCGATCCAGGCGTTCTGCCACGGGGAGCCGGGGTCGATGAATAGTGATCCGGTGCCGTTGAATCGGCACCAGTCGTTGACGGCGTGAGCGACGAATTCCGGTCCGTTGTCGAACCGCACGTAGCACGGTGGACCATGTATCAGGGCCAGGCGGTCGAGAACGTCAACCACGCCATCGGCGTTGATGACGCGGTCGACGTGGATCGCCAGGGCTTCGCGGGTGAACTCGTCGATCACGTTGAGCATTTTGATGGTTCGGCCGTCGGCGGTGGTGTCGAATTGGAAGTCCATCGCCCAGATCACGTTCGGCCGGATTGGGCACATCGCCCCAACCGCGGTCCCGATTCCGGTGAGCCGTTTCTTCCTGCGGCGCTGGGGAACTCGCAGCCCCTCCTCGCGCCACAGGCGGCGGATGCGTTTGTTGTTGACCGTGAAGCCCGCTTTGCGCGCGGCGATCGCGGCGCGTCGCCAGCCCCAGCGGGGCCGGTCGGTGGAAAACCCACGTAGCCAGGACCGCAGCTCGGCTTCCTCCGCGGTGATCGGCGCTGGGTGCAGTCGCATCGTGGAGCGGTGGATGCCCACCACAGCACATGCTCGCCGCTCAGATACCCCGAACCGCTCACGCAGCATCGTCACGGCGCTGCGCTTGCGGTTCGGGGTCAGAAGTTTCCCGACGAAATCTCCTTGAGCATGTCGATATCGAGGGCCTGGTTGGCGACCAACTTCTTGAGCCGAGCGTTCTCAGCTTCGAGTTCTTTGAGGCGTTTGACGTCATTGGCCTTCATGCCCCCGTACTGGGCCACCCAGCGATGCCAGGTCGACTCTGTGACCTCCAGATGCCGGCACACCTCAGCCAACTCCTGCCCGGTCCCGAGGAGCTTGTTGCCCTCGGCCAGCTTGCGGATGATCTGATCCGGCGTATGCCGCCGGCGCTTGCTACCTGCCATGTCGTCGTCGATTCTTCCTGCCCAAACACTCGGGCAACAGAGTCGCACAACAACTGGACCACTACGAAGGGCCCACCTCAGCGAGATATGAGCGCGACGTCATCGTCAACAATTCTGTATTCTGGGTGGCTCCCGCCGACATGGCTGTCTTCGCATTCCTACAGAGCAGAGTATTCACGAACTGGATTAGCGTCGTATCAAGCAGGATGAAGTCAGATTTCCAGATTTCCACTGGCTCGGTTTACAACACATTCCCCTTCCTTTCGTTAGACACGGCGCAGCGTGCGTTGATCACCGAGATGGCAACAGCGGTTGTGGACGCGCGAGCTCAATTCCCCGGAATGTCTCTCGCGCAGATGTATGACCGCGACGGGATGCCCCCAAAACTGCGTGAGCGTCACCTTCAGCTAGACGCCGAACTGCTGCGAATGTATAACTTGGACCCCTCTATCAACGATTACGACCTGTCCACCGCCCTTTTCGAGCGATATGCCGCGGCAGTGATGGCCAATTCTGAGACGACTTCGTCCTGATGGGCACTCAATCATGATGCTAAAATCCCCGAGCGTCTTCCCCTGGAACCCATGAACGTCGAGCTGCGTTGTACTGCTTGACGCAAAATCCGGACAGAAGTCCATCTGTAACGGTGGTTCACACAGTCGTCGCGCACGCAACTGTCCGTCTGCTCCGCAGTCGCCGCCCCCGTCGATAGTCCCAAGTTCCGAACCCCACTGAGAAAATCTACGTGTCCCGAAAACAAACGTTTATGGAACGTCGGGCCCAAACGGGCCCGACCAGCGACAAACGAAGTGTCGAAACCCATGTCAGAAACCTCTGGTTCAATATTCAACACCAGGATGGGTTGTGAAACACTCGTCTCTCGTGGGCGAACTATTGGGCTATGCGAGGGTGTCGACGGCCGAGCAGACAGTCGACGCGCAGAGCGACGCACTCAGAGCCGCGGGTTGCTCGCGGATCTGGATAGACACCGCGAGCGGTGCAACGACGTCGCGCCCCGAGTTGGACGACCTGCTCACGCATCTGCGTCCTGGCGACACTCTTGTCGTCTGGCGACTCGACCGCCTCGGCCGATCGCTCCCGCACCTTCTTCAAACGGTCGAATCGTTCCGGGAAAAAGATGTCGCGTTCAAGTCCCTCACTGAGGCCATCGACACGACGACGTCGGGCGGCCGGCTAATCTTCTCGATCTTTGGAGCGATCGCTGAGTTCGAACGCAACCTCATCCGTGAACGGACTCAAGTCGGACTCACCGCGGCCCGTGAGCGTGGCCGTGTCGGCGGGCGTCCACCCAAGATGACGCCGGCGAGAATCAAACAAGCGAAACGCATGCGCGACAGCGGCATGCATCTCACGGAGATCGCTGAAGTGATCGGCGTCGGTCGGACCACCCTCTATCGCCATCTCAAGTAGGTGCACCACAAAGCGAGATCCCGGGGCTCCAACAACGAATCGCTACCCGCGCTTAGGTATGTCAGTGCTCCCTAGAGGAACCCGGCTCGGCGTCCTCGCACACGGTCACAGGCTCGATTTCTGTATCCCATCGGACCAGATCCAACCCGGCCGAAATGGCTGCGAGCGCGATGTCCGGAAGATCGCTGGCGTCCGATGACGCATCGTCGGCGTCGCAACACTCACACATCGGACTCCCGGCGGATGCGTACGCAAACTATCCGGCCGCTTTGTCCTGCTGACACCATGGTGGCCCCTCTCGAGATGGGAGGCACACAATGTTACGACCAGCAGAGATCCTCTGTCACAAACAGTCCACTGAGGATCGTCTTGAGCGGCCACTAGGGGATCGATGACAGATACGAAGTCGACCTCACGCGGGCCACGTTCCGACATCCGTGCCCCAGACAGAAGTGGAGTGCGCGACTCCCGTCTCGCCAACCTGAATCACCGCATCGAGTAGCTGCCCCAGTTCAACTTGACCTGCCGCATCTTGACCTGCGTAGGCGAGCAGGAGCGGAGTGTCGTGGACGCTGATGGTTACGGACGGTGACGACCGCGGGTGTTCCTCGGCGATCACCATGAGCGCAGCAAACGCGGCAGCGCCGGCAGACCGACGAGCATGTGTGAACATGTCGCTTGCACCAGCATCGAGGATCCCCTCGTCGGGATGCGAGGCGGCATGGGCAGTGATACTCCAGCAGATCATGACGGTTTCCTTGCCGGGTCGCGAGTGGTTCGGTAGCGACAAGCATGCCGCGCGGCCCCCAGGCCGCGCGGCATCCAGCGCCTCCCCAGGCTCGGAGCTGTGGACAACTTCCGAGCCTGGGGATAATCCGATTAGTCGCGATTGTTCTCTGCGGTGGTCCGGTCTTCAGCCATCCCGTCCCGGTGATTCGGTAGCTGTGCTGCGCACGTGGCCGCCACCTCGGTGCGGCCGAGTTCCGCGAGAACTCCTCCCCGTCGTCGAACGTCGCCGCAGCCAACTTGTGGGCCTTCTTCATCGCAGCGACCATCGTTTCGATGGCGGTCGTGTCCATCAAAGCGAACGTCAGCGGGGCGATTGTGAGACGCACGTACGGCGACACCTTGCCGGTGACAGGGTGCGTGAACTGATCACGAGCCGCTGCTCCCATCGGCATCTGTGTCCACATCATGGTTGTCTGCACCTCGACGTTGGTCTCCGTCATGACACCGGGCAGCCCATACAACTTGCTCATGCCCATACGCGCCTGACGAGCGATCGCAAACAGTCCGAGCGCGAGTTGTACCTGCTCGCAGTTGGTGAACTGCATCGTGACGCCGGGAAACTCGACCTGCAACATGGCGCCGCCGGTGCCAGCTGCGAACACCTTGATCCGGCTGCGCTGCTCACCGCAAGCAGTGATGTTTCACGTTCGTGACAACACCGTTGGTGCGCAACGGCAACGGCGTGGGGGTGTGCTCGCGACGGCTCCCTACGATCCGTCGTTCGTCGTTGGACAGCTCTCGCGCTCTGCCCTTGCTCATGGTGACCCTCCCGGCCTAGTTCGGCAGACCCGCTGTCCGCCAATTTTTTTGCTTTCTGGCGAGGGAGATTTGGGCCAGCATAGGAGGACAGAGCGCAAGACTCGAGCGGAAACTTTTCTGGGAGGCGAAGCCGAGTGCAAGTTTAAGAATTTGCGAGCCCGGAGGGCCGAAGCGCAGCGGAGTCGGGACTTGCGCGGCGGTCGACGCCGGTCAGAATCGGAAGGCCAGAAGGGCAAAATATCTAGCCGGCCGGAGGCCGGTCACAGTGCGCCGGAGGCGCTCCGACCGGTTGCGGAGCAACCAAGCAGTCTAGAGCAAAGCACGGACGTTAAACAACGTCTGAGTCACCCCTCGCATCGATGTTCACACCAGTTCAGAAAGCAACGCCGCAGCGCAAATAGGCAGGTACACCATCTCGCGAGCTTCAACCGAAGCCGACAGTCCCTCGATTACACGCAGAACATCGAATCAAAGTGACGTCTCGAAGGATGGTTGCCCAACATCGCTGCCAGCTTCGGCTCATCGATAAAGTGCCATGTCTGAGGAGGTGAGTACTTAGAGTTCGCGCGCAGATGACTCAGCGCGACTGGAACTGCGAGCGCTTGCACATCACAAATGTGTATGGCGGTACCAGAGTCACAACCATCGAAGTATCTCGTAAACTCCTGACTCGACACGCAGGAGCTACCCAAAGCATTCCTTCTAAGGCGAGGCAACGAAGAGCGTTCGACGCGCTCCACCCGGCAGGTGGCAACCACCGCACCCGTAGGGGCTGTTGAATAGATCGCAACAGGCTGGCCTGGCAGTACACCTGGGCGGGTTCTTCTAAGTTCAGTCGTCTTGCTGCCCGCCAGAATCTTCTCCACGTGAGTTGGATGTATCGAGAGCAACATGAGACCTCGATGACCTAGATCTTGTCTGTCAAACCCCGCCAAGACGCCCCTCCCGCAACAGTTCGCCAGCCAAACCGGCAATCATCCGTGTCGACGAGACTAGCTGAACGTTCTGACCGTGCTGGTGGCCAAGACGCTTCAGTCTGGACAGTGTCACCGGGTAGGGGAAGATCTCCGTGTCCGTGACGTGCAGCGCACGGACTCGTTGTCGCGATCCGGCAGTCGCACGAACCTGGCTGCGGGTGTACACCCCGAGCCGCTGAAATCTCCTATAGAGAACATCTGGTTCTCCATCAACAACATCGACCAATCCGCTACACGCGATGATCTGCTGATGCCCGTAGCCACTTACGTACCAGAGGGTACGTCCCGGGGCCGACTCCCCAGCACTCCTCGCCTTGTAGTAGACGTGCTCCCGGCTCATTCCGAGAGACGAAGGACGGTTGAAGAGCTGCTCCGGCCATCCGAAGAGGTCAGCCGCGAATTGCGGCTTGATCGGGATGAGCCACGTCGGGAGTGGTGCGTCAGTCAGACGGAAAGGGCGAAGGACATGCTCTGCTCGCATTGCTCCGCTGGGAGTGTGGAACGACTCCTCCTGCACAAGCGAACGAAGAACTAACCGTTCAGCCTCGCCGGCGGCGGCGAGAACCTCTGAGATCGCGTCTACGGCCTCGGTGCGAGGCGCAACCGTTGGAAGCACCAGTCCAAGAAGTTCGGACGAGTTGCCAACGGCATACCCATCAGCAATAAACGCATCTCGCAGAGTTGAATGCAGGTGCGAATCGGTGACCTTGACGAGGCTACAGTTCAGCGACGCTGCGACTTGTCTAACATACTCCGTCATCTGGGCCGCCAAAGAGATCGCAATAGGCGTGCGGCACATTCGAGCGAGTCTAACATTAATGGTCGAACCCGAATAGTCCAGTCCAACCAGTGCAATCGGCTCCCCTGTCGGCGATAGGCAAACAACCCGCCGCGACCTGGGTTTTGCTGCAGCCAAGAACTCTGTTTCACGCTCAAAGGCCGCCAGCTTTTCACCTGTCCCCGTGCTCAAGAACCCCCGAAGCATTTGAACACTCCCGGAGTCTATCTCATTCAACTGGTAGTCAGTACGCATGAAAACTACTGGTGCATAAGCTGACTCATTTTCAAGCTCATCCACAAGGGCCACCACGTTTGACGGAGTTGTAAGGAGAACACCGCACTTGTCACCCACGATTTCCGCCAGTTTGTTGAGGGCCGGCCGATCCCTAGTCACGACTACGCGCACTCCCACGGCGGCCGCATGAGCGATGTGCAAGATATCGCTTCGGTCCTGAATCCTCCCCGGCTTCTTGGACAGGGCCGAAACTATTTCACCCTCAAGGCGGCGAATCTCATCCGGCGGGGCAACCAGACGCGAGTACGCTTGTGCCGCCCCGCGCAGGCTTCGTCGCTTCTCAGCGTCGTCTATCCTTTCTATCTCGTTCAATAGTTCCGGGCTCACCAGCACCTCTATACGATCACCGAGAGAATCGAGAACTTCGCGCGTTCGGTCGGAAATTTCGCCATCTGCCCCCGCGTGAATGTCGATAAACACGTTTGTGTCAATTACGATCGATAGCAAGGAGTCGGACGGCCCATTCCACGTCAGCAAATCCGGATGCCCATTATCAAGCCACCACCGAGTCAAAGGAAGCCCTCCTTGACCACGGCCTGGCCTTTCACCAGTTGAAACAAACCCAAGGACTGGCCACATCTTGCTCGCGGGGAAGTCACGACGGCAATTGAGAGCGAGTCCTCTACGTTCGGGGTATCGGTGGCGGAGTTCCTCCACCAACAACCTTGCGATGCCTCGACCACGAAAATCAGGGTGGATCACTAGGTGAGCCACCGCGACTTCCTGCCGCGGCAAGCGAAAAGCGACGTACCCGGCGAGCTTGCCCTGCCCATTGGGTCCCCGAGGGTTAGGATCAACCGCAACAAGAATCTGACCGCGTTGCGCGTAGTCGGCCCACGCAGCGTGCGGCAGCAGTCCCAAGAACCTCGCTTCCGAGTCCCCAAGTGCCTTCGCCTCTTCAAACAATGGCATTCCCGGACCCGGGCAATCGAAGGCAATCAACTCCGCCACCTCCTTAGGGTTGAGCAACCGCGATTACGAAGCCTCGACTGCGATTTAGATCCTAGTTCACTGGGAGAATGCCAGCGAACTCAAGGACCCACCGGATGGAAGAATGAGCCAATGCCCAAATACGAGATATCCCCCGATCACCTTCGCGAGGCGCAAAAGCATCTCGACGGAATAATCGTGACACTTCCATCGGGCCGCGTACCTGCCGGCCATGCGTTCGACTACGCCCAACACCGAGTGCTCATCGACGTAGCTGGTATCGACGGATGGCTTCGCGCGGAGCGAGGTGACTACGGCAGCGCTGCAATTTTTATCAGCAACGCAGTGAGTCAGGTTGACGAGCTCACTACCAACTCCTTAAGACGACCTCCTCAGACCTTCGCGACAGGAGTGCCCGATCTGCTCTTACCGCTGAGGACTGCACAAGCCTCTCCGACGCTGTTGAGTACGTGACGGACTGGATAGTCGCCGCAGGCGAACCGAAGGCTGGCGACGACGACTACACCCGCGGTCGCCGAGAAGCCTTTGCAGACATCGCCGCGTTGATCGCAGCGCGATTGACGCAGAGGACGACTCCTAAAACCTGGACATCTGGTCGCATCGTCGACTGACCTTTCCCTTACCCCTTCGACCCTTCGCTCGGACTAGGTACCCCAATCGCCGAAATCGGATAAGCAGGGAGACCATCCTGTGCTCTGAAGACTAGGCTTTTGCGACAGTTCAATGAGCAGATGCAAAGACAACGAACTCCCTAGCCGCCCGACTGACCACGACTATCGACTATCCTATGCCGGTACAGCGGCTACCAGACCAGACTTGTTGTACAAAGGCACCTTTCATCCGACGCTGGTTATATTGAAGCTTCCCCTGTCTGTCCCCGTTCTACCGGATCCGGAAGGTAGGCTGGCAAAGTGATCAGAGCAGTTGTATTCGACGTCGGCGAGTGCTTGGTCGACGAGACCCGTGAGTACGGGACATGGGCCGACTGGCTCGGTGTACCCCGCCATACCTTCGTCTCCGTCTTCGGCGCCACCATTGCCTCCGGCAAGGACT
Organism: Williamsia sp. DF01-3; assembly: GCF_023051145.1. Lineage (NCBI taxonomy): Bacteria > Bacillati > Actinomycetota > Actinomycetes > Mycobacteriales > Nocardiaceae > Williamsia > Williamsia sp. DF01-3. Next base: position 1,480,196 of record NZ_JALKFS010000005.1, on the reverse strand, counting down.
ATCGCGAGACGTTCCAGGTGTTCAGGCCCGGATTCGACTTAGAGACAGCCCGCCAGGAGCGCGCCGACGCCGGTAAACCTGAATGGTTTGGCGAGGATGATCTATACGCAGATGTACGCCCCGCACTCAGCAAGCTGCGTGAGAGCGGCACCTGGGTCGGCATCGCCGGCAACCAAACTGTCCGCGCGGGCGGCCTGCTGCGCGGCCTTGAGCTGCCGACGGACTTCATCGCCACGTCCGACGATTGGGGCGTCCAGAAGCCGGACGTCGCGTTCTTCGAGCGAGTCATCGACGCCGCGCAGGTCCCAGCCGACCAGATCCTTTACGTCGGCGATCGAATCGACAACGACATCACCCCGGCCAAGAAGGCCGGCCTCAAGACCGCCTACATCCAACGAGGTCCGTGGGGATGGATCCTTCGGGACAACCCAGAGGTCGCTGAGCTCTCCGACTGGCGCATCCACAGCCTCAATGAGCTGCCTGGCATCGTCGCGGCAGAAAACAGCAAATCGAACTAGCCCACAAGCGAGTTGACGGTGGTGTGCCAGTCATAGAGGCGCTCGTCGAGTCTGCGGACTTCAGGTAACGACTCCCACTCCCGCAATGACTGGCGAACAGCTTTGACTCGTTCCATCGCCGTCGCGTACCAGTTTTGACCAAGCTGATCCAGTGCTTGCGCGAGGTACTCGCACGCCCGCTCGGGCGTCTTCTCTATAACCGCCGCGGCCGCGAGGTCGGCCAAGATGATCGACCGTTGCTTCACCGCTTCATCCGGCAGGTCCCCGAGCACGCCTTCGAGCGTCTTACGAGCGTCCCTGCCCTGACCTGCGACCATCTGGGTGTTCCCCTTGAATCCGGCGAGCCGAGTCTCCGAGAACCAGTCGAACCACACCGGTGAAGTCCGGCCGTCTGCGTCTGCGAACTGTTGCTCAGCATGGTGAATGAGGCCCAGCGCCCGACGGGTATCTCCAAACCGAGTCTCGACCTCGGCTTCCACCGCATCAAGCCATGCAACGATCGCCGAATTGGCGTCGCCGCGCCGCGCGAACGCTCGAGCTGCACGAATCCGATCACGAGCCTCCTCAGCTCGACCGCTGTCGCCCGAAAACGCCGGCGCGAACGACATATGTGCGAGCGCGGCCGCTCCGAGGAGTGCGTCGTTCGCTTCGTGCGCGGCCTGGAGTGCGAGTATGAAGCTGCGTTGAGCTACCTCAGGTTTCTGCAGATCGAAGAACTCGAGACGTCCTGCAAGCAGGCTAGATTCGGATACTGCTGACGCAAGAAGCGTTTTGGGGTCACCTACGAGCTGGTCGATCAAGTCGGCACCCAGGTGTGCGTGCTCGGCGACGGCGCGGTGGAGGCGCACCGCCGGCAGAGACCAATACAGGCGCCGATGGGCGACTGTCACCGACATGTAGTCGGCGGCCGCCGATGCTGGCAGCATCGACCCGGAGTGTCCGATCCGCGGATGCGACGATCGCGCCGTCGGATCGAGGGTGCGCTGCGGCGCGTAGCCGGCATCGGCTTCGCCTGACCATGGCGGCGAAAAGCCCAAATCGGTGATGGGCCGTTGGAACACGGCTTCTAGGGCCGCCGCGTGCTCGGGATGCGGCCAGGGCGGGGTTGCCGACTCCCAGCGACGAACCGTCCGCGCTGTCACCGCTATGCGAAGTCCAACGTCGCGCGCTGCAGTCGTCACCGCCTCAGCCAACGCGGCCTGTGACCGCAGACCAAGACTCTGGCGGGCGGCGCGAAGGCGCGCATTACCTGGAGTTGTCATAGCTCGATGGTAGGCGCTTTGCGGACGCGTGTCACCGTCAGCTTCTTCGCTATGTCCTATGCATGTCCTCTTTTACGTCCTTTTCTATGCAGCTACCTGGACAGATGATTCAACCGACGCCGACGAACGGTCCAGATAGCCCAACCCGGCCCGATCGACGACAGCCCGCCAGTCGACGTCACCGCCAGACGACTGCGAGCACTCGACTCGAGTGCAGGACGGGGACAACCGTGAGGAACCAGAGACTTACCGACTATGCGACACCGAGCGTGTGGAGCAAGCGCCGCGGCGATGCGGGCCGAGGACCGGACGATCTCGATAGGCATTTCGAGGAAACCGCACGTGATGGCACCGCGACTGCCGGCCCTTGGGCGACCGCGGGCAATCCCCTCCCCTTCTAGACGCACTGTCGCAAGAGGCACGGCTTCATTCGAAGCTGCACAAGCGCATCGCGGAGTGGGCCTCCCAGTTGACTGCAGACCCCACTCTGCGCGATACCAACTACCGCGACGTCGAGGACGCTCTCAACCATGCGTGCGCTGTCGAACGCGCGGACGCGGCCGCGACGGCGCTGAGCGTAGCCGCCCATCACGCCGAGTCATTGGCGAACTCGCTTCAGTCGGCGCAGGACTATGTCGCCAACCTCTACCATGACGGCGCAGACCACCGGCAAAGTCGCCAGACCCGAAGCGCGTGATCGCCAGTGCTGCATCACGACCGCTGCGCGTGGCGACCTACAGTGCCATCGGCACCACCATCGCTATCGCAGCCGGCGCATTCGTACTCTCGTTCGCGGCGCTCAGCGACCTCGCGGTGCAAGCTGGCCAGCCAGAAGAACTCGCCTGGATCTGGCCGGTGATCGTCGACGGCGCCATCCTCCAGGCGACGATTAGCGTCGTGGCGCTCGCGCCACGCAGTGGCGCACAGCCCGCGCGCCGGTTCTTCTGGGCGGTACTCACAGTCGCCGCCTCGGTGTCCGTAGCGGGAAATGCCCTGCATGCTGCGGTATCCACCGGTCGAACACTGGCGCCACTGATCGGCGCTGCGGTCGCCACCGTTGCACCCGTCAGTTTGCTAGCAGCTACCCACGGCCTTGCGCTCCTCGTCGGCGTACCCAACGCCCCGCCGGACGGCGATGCACTGGAGACCTCAGGAGCAGCCGATACGGCGCCTGTCGCCACCAAACCGGAGACCGTCCCACTGGAAGTCGGCGACACCGCGGACTCCGCGCCACCCGCAAACACCGAAGAAGAGCACGCGCCACCCGATAGCGGCGCCCCGAGCCTCGCGGTGACCTTGAAGAGCGCCGGGTGGTCCAACCGGCGCATCGGTCTCCACCTAGGCGTGCACCACAAGACCGTCGGCCGAATGCTCGCGAAAGCAGCAGAAGCGACCGACACAGATCTCGGGACGCCACAGCTTCCCGACCTACTGCCGGCGGACTCGCCGACCGGCGACACCACCACGGAAGGAAAGCCCCATGCGCATTACCGGTAGCGATCGAGACATGCTCACCGCCAACGAGGTCCGAGACCTCACTGGAGTTCCCGTGTCGACGCTTCACGATTGGGCGGCCAAACGGGAGCGAGGGATTGATGCACCCGGCCCCCATCACCTTCGCCTCAGCGACCGGCACCGGCGGTGGACAAGAGTAGATGTAGTCGAGTGGCTCGAATCCACTCGAGTGTGACCACAGGGAATGAGCTGGAAGGCCGTCGACTGGGCCACCGACGCCCACCTAGGTTCCCCAGTCCTGAAACTGATTCTGATCCTCCTCGCCAACAAGGCTGACGAACAGTTCTCCTGCTTCCCGTCGGTTCGGACCTTGATGGCCGAATCGGGGGCGGGGAGAAGCACCGTCCTCCGTGCGCTGCAAAGGCTTGAAGCAGAGGGCTATGTGACCCGCCGCGCCCAGTTTCACCAGTCCGGTGCCCAGCGCTCGAGCCGCTACTTCTTGAACCATCCCGACGCTCCGCATGTCGATTCTGACCCCAGTCCCGAATTGACACTCCCCCGTCCCGAATCGGGACGGCCCCCATCCCGAAGACATACCGGGCGGGTGTCAGAGCGACACCCCCCGGGAGACCCAAAGCGAGACCCCTTGAACCCATCAACTGAAACCCCATCCGAACCGAGCACGCTGGACGACGCCGAACGAGTCTTCGACGCCTTACCTGCGCCTTGGACGGTCGGTCGGGCCGATCGTCGACATCTTTCGCCCGCAGTCTTTTCCGCTCTTGCTGCGGGTTGGACGGTCGACGAACTCGCGAAGCACCTCGCCCGCAATCCAAACGGCGTGCGCTATCCAGTCCGCGTGCTCGTCACGCGGCTCGCCGATCTCCCCGCGCCGCCGGGAGGACTTGCACCAAACGGGACGGCGCTTCTCCCGTGGTGCGGTGAATGCGAAGACGAGCGGTCGCGCACGATCACAGTCACGCGGACCGACGGATCGGACGCTGCAGCGTTCTGCCCGAGGTGCAGCCATCAAGCAGCCCGAAATCCAACGGGTTCGTCCGACCAATTCACAAGCCCCGCGGCACGAGAGGCAGGCGCGTAGTGCCAATCAATCGCCGCGACACGAAGAACGGCGCTCGCTTCGACGTGCAGTGGCGACTGCCCGACGGATCGAAGCGTAAGAAGACATTTCCCACTGAACGCGAGGCTCGCCGGTTCGAAGCCACGGTCGCCGTCAACAGCGCAGCGGGTGACATCACCGACCCACGTTCGGGAAAAACTCTGCTGTCGTTCGTCTACAAGTCGTGGCTCGCCTCACGGCCCGATCTCAGCGCAAAGGTCCGTCGTGGATACACCGACAATTGGCGTCTGAGAATTGAGCCGCAGTTCGGCGAATGGCCCATCTCCCGAATAGACCACGAATCAATCCAAGCCTGGACCAACGCGATGACCGAATCCGGTCTGGGCCCGCGCTCGGTCCGCTGGACGCACAGCGTCCTGAAGATGACCCTCGATCACGCCATCGATTCCGGGAAGCTCATCGGCAAGAATCCCGCCAACAGAACGAAGTTCCCTCCAATGAAGCACACCACCCACACGTACCTGACCACGTCCGAAGTTAGCCAACTCGCAGCAGAGTGCGGTGTCCAAGGCGACATCGTAATCATCCTGGCGTACACAGGTTTACGGTTCGGCGAACTCACAGGACTCAACGTCGAGGACGTCGATCTCATCGCCCGCCGCATTCGCGTGCGCCGCTCGATCACACAAGTAGGTGGCAGGCTCGTCGAGGGCAACACCAAGTCCAGGGCCGGAAGGCGATCGGTACCGATCCCAGATCGGATCATGCCGCTGCTCAATGCGCGCGTCCACGGCCGTCCACCAGGACAACCGGCCATCCTGTCGCCGAAAGGCTCCCGCCTCTACATCGAGAATTGGAAGCGAGCCGTCGAATGGAAGAAGTCAATCGCTGCCATCTCGCGTCCAACCATGCGCGTTCATGACTTACGTCACACCTACGCTTCACTCGCGCGGATGGCCGGCGGGGATCTGAGGCTGCTGCAGAAGACCATGGGCCATGCGTCCATCACCGTCACCGCGAACACGTACGCGGACCTCTACGACGATGAGCTCGATAGTATTGCTACAGCGCTTGATTCACTCGACCCAGGGTAAGGACGCAGCAGCACTTCGCAGCCGTTAGCCTCAAGATTTCGTCGGAACTTTGCCGAGTCGGTCAACCAAAGCCAGGGAAATCCAGACCTCCGCCTTTGACGATTTCTCCGGCCCCGAGCGCGACTGGCAGGTCCCGATAGTCGGGCCACGTGGTTGTAGAGCCACGGGTAATTAGTCAATCTCGCATTCCACGGGATGATGCCGGTGGGTGCATTGGGCAGCATACTCGGCCGGTGTTCGGTAGCCGAGCGATGAGTGCCGGTGTCGGTGGTTATGGTCGTCTTTGAAGTCTTCGATGACCACGCGTGCCTCGAGCAGGTTGGTCCAGTGGTTGCGGTTCAGGCATTCCTTCCGTAGGCGATTGTTGAACGATTCGATGTGCCCGTTGTTCCACGGCGTGCCCGGAGGGATGTAAGAGATACCTACCTTCTTGTCGCAGAACTGTTGCAGCGCATGGGAAATGAACTCCGGTCCGTTGTCCATTCGCAGCACTTGCGGCGGCCCACCCCACAGCGCGAACGCTTTGCCCAGCTCGACGACCAACCGGTCGCTCGTGATCGATCGCTCGACGATGTTCAGGACCGACAGTCGGGTGTGTTCGTCGATCATCGACGCGATCTTGACCGCTTTGCCGTCGATGGTGGAATCGAACTGAAAGTCCAGTGCCCACACCACCTTCGGTGCATCTGCGTCCACGAATGGAACCGAGGATTGGCCGGCCCGTTTGCGGGGATGGTGGATGCGGACCTGCAGGCCTTCTTCCTTCCAGAGGCGGTGGACTTTCTTCTTGTTCACCTCACGGTGCTCGTCGAAGCGCAACGCCGCCCAGGCCCGCCGGAACCCGTGCAGCGGGTGTTTGGTGGCGTATGTGCGCAACCAGCCACGCAGTTCGGCGTCCGGGTCGGCTGTGGTTTGCGCGATCGGGGTACGACTGTAGGTAGAGCGGGCAAGCCCAACAGCTTTGCACGCCAACCGCTTCGACACGCCCAGTGTTTCCACGAGCATGTCGACGGCGCGGCGTTTGGCAGCTGGGCTCAGAATTTTCCCTTGGCCACCTCACGCAGCGCGTCCTTCTCGAGCTCGGCGTCGGCGAGCAGACGTTTGAGTCGGCTGTTCTGCTCGCGGAGCTCTTTGAGCTCCTTGGCCGCGTCGGTGTCCATACCGCCGTACTGGCGGCGCCAGTTGAACAGCGTTGCCACCGACACCTCGAGTTCGGCAGCGATCTCCTCAGAGGTCTTTCCGGCCGCCTCCAGCTCGTCGCCCTGGCGCAACTTGCGCACGATCTGCTCCGCGGAGTGCCGTTTCCGTCCAGCCATGATGTTCATCGTCCTTCCAACCCCAGGTCGGGGCAACAAAGACTCTAAAACCTCGTGGACTCATCTACCGGGGACACGCCACGACGGCAAGTCCGCTCTCGAGGAAGACCGAACCGAGTCGCGAGTCGCCTCTTAACCGTGGCAGCGTCTTGAGATCGAGGTGTGCCGGTGGGTTAGGCCAGACTCTCCTCACCGTGCCGTCCGACTCGAACGGGTGGACAAGATCGTGCAAGGGGTGGAACACGAGTTGGAAGTTCACAAGGCCGCCGGGGAAGCTCAGCCCTAGCATCCTGGAGTCGCCTCGGCCTCCAGCTCCATCACGTCTATGCGTAGTCCGCAGGTAAACCGGATCGAAGGGCGGGTCGGCACGACCACCTGCCTCCGCAGTGACGGCGACCCAAAGCGAGAGTCCCGGATGAATCTGGCCTTCAGAGAGGCCTCGACAATTTCAAATGGGTAGGGATCCCAAGGTTGGCTTCGGAACCGTTTGGACTCATCGCGAACACTCGCGAGCATCTGATGCTGACTCCCCGGATGGGCCATCAGCGCAACAGTTTTGACCGCCCATTTTGCAACTAAACCCACGTCCCTAGATGACCCGAGGGGTAGACCCTCATCAAGCAGCCGTCTTACAACTGGTTTCGCACCTACTTCGAAGTGACGGTTGAGCGCCGAGTTGCAACTGACGCACACTGGAAGTAGGACAGGCCACGGCGTGGGGCTTGTGAACGGGGTTCCGGCGCGTGTAGTAAATTGGCGCAGACTTTCGCCATGCCACGAACGGCTTGGGCTCCGAGGCCCACCTCTTCAGAAGCCAACGCGGCAAGACATGTTCCACAGTTTGCGCGGGCCATTCACACAAACCGCATTGCTCGACCGCCACAGTTAAGACACTAGACGTCGTGAGCCCGACCCAACTGCCGAGCGCGCTGTCCCTTGCACGAGTCTCGAGAGCATCGGCACACCGCAGAAACTAAGTCGAGGGCGACCGTAGGCAGCACTCGGCGGTCAAGATGCTCGAGAAGCGCAAGCCCACCGTTATCGCGCCAGCGGGCGCCGCGCATTGCCTGACCATAGACTTCGTATAGATCGGCTAACCGACCCCCTGGTTCTGCACGGGAGGAGTACCTGCAATGCACGAGTGTCACGAAGATGTCTCCACGCTCTACCCGGATGCCAACTAGATCTGCAGCTTCACCTGATCGATCGTCATCTATCAGAATGTCAAATGTTTGCGACCGCACGAGATTTCTGACCATGAAGGCCTGGATCGAGTCTTGACGGCGCTCAGGGCCTTGGCGGATGTTCGTACCGCTTGCGGCCCAACCCAATGGCCGCAGCGCGGCGCGGGGGTACGGATCGACGCCCCTCGGCTGAAGCAGCCGGTCGTCTCCTGTAGTCATCCGATCGCCGCTGAAAAAGAGCGTCGGCTTCACGGACGAGCAGTTGACGCACCGCATTTCGCCCAACGTGGAGTTCTTTCGCCCACATTGGCCGTCGATCGCATCGCAGGGACTCCCTCAGCAAGTCAGACTTTCATGTTTTGGTCGGTCGTTCGCGACATACGTTGGCGTCTCTCTGGAGATCGCTCCGCAGAGGGTCCGCTTGGCCTGCTCCGGCAAACATCGTGGATCTGTTGTGCCTGCATCGCCGCGTGCCCTACGAGCTCCCCCGCCGACCGCCCCTGCAATCGCGGAGTAGCCGCACGGCCTGCCGAGAATCGCCCGGCGTCGCGGCAAACGAAGCGAAACGAACCATCCTAGAGTGAGGATCGACCAGCACGGTCACCTTCCCTGTCACAGCGCCTTGGCCGATTCGACGAGAGGCCTTCGACCTTCCGCCCGACGGCGGATACTCATGAGTTTTTGCCCCATAATTGCCCCATGGAACGCGAAAATCCGGCCCCCCACAGAGGACCGGATTGAGTCAGAAAACTCTCTGACCTGGTCAAACTGATGGTGGCCAGAGTCGGGATCGAACCGACGACCTTCCGCTTTTCAGGCGGACGCTCGTACCAACTGAGCTACCTGGCCGGACGGCACCCGAACCGAATGCCAATCGAACTTGGTGTTGCGATCTCCGGCGAACCGGAGATGTAAAGCGACCCTGACGGGACTCGAACCCGCGACCTCCGCCGTGACAGGGCGGCGCGCTAACCAACTGCGCCACAGGGCCTTGCATGCTTGCCAGTGTCATCTGGCTCGCGTACCCCCTACGGGATTCGAACCCGCGCTACCGCCTTGAAAGGGCGGCGTCCTAGGCCGCTAGACGAAGGGGGCCGGTGTTCTCCGTAAGGGAGCTGAATCAGCTTAGGACACGGGCCCAGAGAATCCCAAATCAGCAGGTCAGCCCGCATTATTTGAACAGTTTGCCACCCCGGGTCGACGACGCACCGCATCGATCACCACGCCCGTGTTCAAACACGTGCGTCGTGATCGAACGCGTGCGGCAGCACACCGACCGACCGCGTGCCCCGACTACACGACCCCGCGCCGCCGTCTTGTAAACTTCGTTGCGCCCTCAAATGGGCACGCCCCTTTAGCTCAGTTGGTAGAGCTACGGACTTTTAATCCGCAGGTCCTCGGTTCGAGCCCGAGAGGGGGCACCACCCTTGTGAACCCGACATTTGCTGCACGAAAGACAGTTTGTTTCGCAGACAAAACGGCGCCCCGGATGCGATTGTCATCCCGGTCGCCGAGCAGTGTGCGCATCGGCGATCAGCCCATGTCGAACATCGCCGAAAGGATCTTCATGTCGTCTTCTGAACTCGCCCTCACCGCACTGCTGGCATTCATCGGCCCCATCTTGGCGCTCTACGCCAACGGCAGCTGACACCGACGCGCGTGCCCGGGTGTCCACGCACCACCCGGGCGCGCATCGTCGTCGGGACCCGCTCATCTGCGCTTGCGATGCGCGCACTCACCCGGGCACAGTTCTGCGACGCGTTCGTGCAGCCCCGAGATCGCCCAAGCGCGCTGGGCCTGCCCCTGATGGATCAACAGTCGTCCGCCCATGCCGTCGGTGAGAGCGACCAGTCCGTAAGAAGCTTCATCGACATCGACCCCGGGCCGGACCTCGCCGCACTCTTTACCGTTTGTCAGCCCGGTCGCGACGCGCTCGTGTAATTGTTCGTGCGCCGAACGCAGCGCTCCCCGTAGAGACTCATCCTCGAGCGCCAGACCGGCGAATGCATGTGCGACGTACACCTCGTCACGGCGCCGAGTCCCGATCGGCAAGAGCTGGCTCAAACCGTCCATCAACATCTCCTCGATGCGCGCCCCTCGCTTTTCCGCCCGCGCTATCTCGGCGTCGATCCGTGCCAGCACATCGGCGCGCACCTGGGCGAACGCGTCGATCAGGAGTTCTTCCTTCGACCCGTAGTAGTGCTGCACAAGACCCACCGACACACCCGCCGCCTCTGCAGTCCGAGCCATGGTCACCCGCCCGATGCCCGCGGTGGTCGTAACGGTGCGCACCCCACCCAGGATCTGTGCGCGCCGCTCATCGTGATTCGCCGTTCGTGCCATACCTCGACCCTAAGCCCCCTTGCGTTCGAAAACAATATGGATATATTGACCTTGCAATATGCTTGTATTGGAATCGGAAAGGCAGACGCATGCACAGATCCATCAACGCGATCCTTCGGTGTGTATCCATTGCGGCGATGGTGTCGCTCGCGCCGGGTACCGCCCCCGCAGCTGCAACGCCTGCGCCCGTAACGGCGGCCACGGCCGCCTACCTAAACAATGTTGTTGCAGAACAACACATCCCAGGCATGGCGGTCGCCGTGGTGACGCCCCAGGACACCGAGTTCGAGTGGCTCGAGGGCGAGGACGGGAACGGCCGACCCATCGGCCGCGACTCCCCGTTCCTGATCGGGTCTCTGGCCAAGTCGATGACCGCAACACTCGTCCTTCAATGCGCCGACGACAACGAGCTGCAGCTGGCGGATTCGATCGGCGACCATCTCCCCTGGTTGGCAGGAACCGCACCGACCATCGAGCAGCTGCTGACCCACAGCAGCGGATACTCAACCGCCGACGGACTCGCCGTCGCCGAGCGCTTCGACAACACCGATGGCGCGATTCGACGAGCAGCGGAGGATCTCGAATACTCGGGCACCCGAGGGCAGTACGAATACAGCGACGCGAACTACCTGATTCTCGGAGCCCTCGTCGAAGTGCTCGAGCACAAACCGTTCGCTGAAATACTGCGCACCGAGCTACTCGAACCGCTCAACATGAGAGACACCGCGACCACGTCCGAAGCTGCGGCCGATCTGCCTGCCGGGCACCGTTACTGGTGGGGCCAGCCGCGGAAGTACTCACCTGGGTTCGATGAATCCGGAACACCTTTCGGCTACGTCACCTCGACGCTCGCCGACCTCGCCCGCTACGCACGAGCTCAAGCCGGCCATGACCCGGATGTACTGAGCCCGGCGATGCTGAACCGGTTGCACACACCACGTGTGGGTTCCGGCAACGACCGCTACGGGTACGGCTGGCGGATCACAGCGTCCGAGCGGGAGACACTCACCCACCACACCGGCGCCACGCCTGGCTATTTCGCACACGTCATGCTCGGCAGCGACGATCGTGCGGTCGTCGTTCTCGCCAATGCCTACAGCGAGGCTCGCGCGCCTGCGCTGGCCGCAGTTGCCGAGAACGTGCTGCTGACACTCGACGGCAAGGCGCCTGAGTCTGCCCCTGGCGACCCTCTGCTCACCACCCTCCCCTGGGCGGTCGCGTTGATCGCCGTCGTCGGCCTCGTGATGGCAGTGATGGGCCGCTGGCGCCCGATTCGCCGCGGCCTACGCTGGACCCTCGCCGGCGCGGCGGTGGCCCTCTGCGGGGCGTTGTGGCTCCTGCCCGACTACTTGGGGAGCAATTGGCGAGTGATGCGCATCTGGCTGCCCGACAGTGCGTACGGGCTGTCGGTCGCGATCGCGCTGTGGGTACTCGCCGCTGCCTCACTGGCCGCACCACGGACGGCCGTCAGACCGCGTCGTCAGACAAAGCTCGCTTCGATGGCCTCGCGATCGCGGACCTCATCAGTCCCCAACTGATACGTCGGGAGCGTGTGTGCCGACGTGGTGCCGCCCGCAACCCTCGCCTTGGCTTCCTCGAACTCGGGTGCGGTTCCCATCGCCAGATGTAGACCATTGAGCGAACTCCAGACCGCGGTTCGGCGCGCAGCGCGCTCGAGGGAATTGGGCGGGTGGTACATCACCAGCTGAGCCGCCCAGGTCGGCATCGTGTCGCGGATGGCCCAGTCGACCGCCGCGGGGACAGGGTCGACGAGGTTGACGCCGGTGGCCACCGCGTTCCCGTGTGTCATCGCCAATCGGGGCAGGTACGACTTCAGGCAGTCGAGCGTCTCGGCCTTGGTGGTCGGCAGATCCGTACCGCCCAGGGCGTGCCCCACCCGGACGAACTCGCGGTAGTACTCGTCGAGGTCTGCCCCGCGCAGCGGCTCGGATGGTAGATCTCGTGTGCGGTGGCAATCCCCCACACCACCGTCGCATAGTTCCACCGCAACCACTCCGGGTCGTCGGCATCGTACGAGAGACCATCCGGCCGAACACCTTTGATGGTGTGGTGCATCGACCGCACCGTCTTGGCCAGACGCTCGGCGGTCACCGTGGACCCGTAGGCGGTGCCGATGAAGAATGCAACCGAATGCCCGAGCCGTACCGCGAGTCCGGCAGGATCCAGCTGTCCGGTGGGTTCACCGCGAGCATCCTTCTGGACCAGCCGTGAATGGTGCATACCCATCCAGAAGATGCTGGGATCGAGCCGTTCGAGGTACGAGGCGCACTGCAGGCCGAAGATCAACACCGGCGTGTGCGAGTGCACGTGCCAGGTGGCACTGTCCGGGCCGAACCAGCCCGGGTCACCTTCTGGACCGGCGAACTCCATGCCGCGGAAGTACTTGCTGCGGATGTCCTTGTCGAAGCGCTGGTTGAGCCATTGGCCGGCTACTTGGTGCGGCAGTAGAGCAAGCATGGGGTCGTTTCACTCTCGGTTTGGCGACGTGTGTCTCCACAATAGAGTTTGGTTACGGTCGTGACCAGACTTCTCTTTGATTCGACAGGGGCTCGAAGTACGCTTTGCCCATGTCGACCCCCACCCGATGGGCCGGCGTTCCGCTGACCGATCGTCGTGCCGAACGCCGCACACTGCTCGTCGACGCCGGGTTCGCACTGTTCGGGTCGGGCGGCGAGGCCGCACTCTCGGTCCGTTCGGTCTGCCGCGAGTGCGAGTTGAACACCCGCTACTTCTACGAGAGCTTCGCCGACACCGACGAACTGCTCGGCGCTGTGTACGACCGGGTCGCCACCGCACTGGCGACGACCGTCGAACAGGCGATGGCCGACGCCGGCAATTCGGTCCCGGACCGCACGCGCGCCGGCATCCGGGCGGTCCTGGGCTTCAGCTCCGACGACCCACGCCGCGGCCGCGTGCTGTTCACCGACGCCCGAGCGAATCCCGTCCTGGCGGCGAGACGCGCTGTGGCACAAGACGTTCTGCGCGAACTGGTGCTGACCGAAAGTGGGCAGGTGTTCCCTGATTCAGATCCCGTGGCCACCAGGGTCGGCGCGGCGATGTACACAGGCGCGATGGCCGAACTCGCCCAGGACTGGCTCGCAGGACATCTCGGAGACGACCTCGACGCGGTGGTGAAACACGCGTTTCGTCTGGTGATGCGTTCGGCGCCGGCAGAAAAGTAGATCCTCCGTCAGTCACACCGATGAATTCGGGAAGATCTCAGGGTCATTCCTGATGGATCCGTCCCGGCCCCTGGGCAAGGATGGGATTCGTCCCGCTCGCCATCTCGCCCCGGAGGCCGACCGCCATGGACCGTTACACGTCATTCATCATCCGTCGCCGATGGCTTGTGATCGGCACCTGGATTGCGGTGCTGATCGCCGCGATCGCCGCAGCGGCCATGTGGGCCGGCCCCACCACCACAGCGTTCACCAACGACACCCGGACGGAATCGGGTAAGGCCGGTGAACTCCTCGAACGCGCCGGCCAAGGTGACCAGGCGACCGCCGGTCAGATCGTCATTGCCGCGTCGAACGACATACCGGGCGGTGTCCGCAACGCAGAGGTGACCCAGGCCGTGGAAGGCCTTGTCGGTGAGATCCGTTCGAGCTCCTCGGACGTGACGGTCGGCGACCCCTATGGGCAGGGTGCACAGATCTCACCGGACGGACGCATCTCGATCACCTCCCTGGACCTGGGGACCGGAACCGACTCGGTGGTGCAAGACCGCGTCGACACCATCAAGGAGATCGCCGACAGCGCCGACATCCCCGGCGTGGCAGTGGAATTCAGTGATCCGCGCTTCGACGAGGTCCCGCCGAGTGGAACGTCCGAAGGCATCGGCGTACTGCTGGCTCTCGTCATCCTGCTGATCGCATTCGGCTCGGTGATCGCCGCGGGCCTGCCGATCCTCTCGGCATTGTTCGGCGTGGGGGTGGGCGCGTCCGTGCTGTTCCTCTTCCAGAACGTCATGAATGTTCCCAACTTCGCGATCTCGGTGACGATGATCTTGGGCATCGGCGTCGGCATCGACTATGCACTGCTCATCGTCACCCGCTTCCGCTCGGGGCTTCACGAAGGTCTCGACACCGACGCGGCGGTCCGGACGGCGATGCTGCGAGCCGGACGGTCGGTTGTGTTCGCAGGCTGCACGGTGATCATCGCCATGTGCGGCATCCTGATCTCCGGCGGCGACCTCGGACCGTCACTGACGTTCGCGGCCATCGCAGGCATCCTCGGCACCCTGATCGCGTCGGTGTCGCTACTGCCAGCGCTGCTGTCGGTGATCGGTACCCGGGTCAACAGCCTGTCTCTGCACTGGTTGCGCAAGCGTCGCGGCAAGGACCCCGACCAGGCGCTGGAAGGCGTGTGGGCGAGCAAGTGGAGCCGGCGCATCCAACAGCGACCGTGGGTCGGCGTGGCCACCGCGGTGCTCATCCTGGTGATCCTGTCGATCCCGGCGTTCTCGCTGCGCCTCGGTTTCTCCGACGCGGGGAACCGGTCGACCGACGCGACCACCCGCGTTGCCTACGACTACGTCACCGAAGGCTTTGGTGTCGGTGCCAACGGCCCGCTCGTGCTGGTCGCCGAATACCCCGAAGGAACCGACCCGCAGGCTGCCCTCGGAACGTTGCAGCAGCGGATCCAGGCGGATCCCGATGTCGCACAAGGTGGGGTCACTCCCCCCATCCCTGTGGGCCAGGTCGACGGCAACCAGATCGCCGTGATGTCGGTGAACCCGGCCACCGGGCCGCAGGACGAGGCGACCACCGAACTCATCGAACGCCTGCGCAGCGAGGTGATCCCCGACAGCCTGGGACCCGACTCCGACATCTCGGTCAGTGTCACCGGCATCACCGCCGGCGCGATCGACTATGCCGACATCACACTCGAGTTGCTCCCGTGGACGATCGCAGCTGTGCTGGCGGCCGCATTTGTCCTGCTGGTGCTGGCCTTCCGGTCGATCGTGGTCCCGGTCAAGGCCGTGATCGTCAACGTGCTCTCGCTCGGGGCCGCCTACGGAGTGATCGTCGCCATCTTCCAATGGGGTTGGGCCGGGTCACTGTTCGGGGTCGGTCGGGCAGGCCCCATCGATGCCTGGGTACCGATCATGTTGTTTGTCACGGCAATCGGTCTCTCGATGGACTACGAGGTGTTCCTCGTCTCGCGCATCAAAGAGCGCTTCGAGCGGACCGGGGACGCCACCACGTCGGTGGCCGAAGGGCTGGCCAGCACGGCCCGCGTGATCACCTGCGCCGCTCTCATCATGGTCTGCGTGTTCCTGTCGCTGGCCTTCATGCCCGACCGGAGTTTGAAGATCCTCGGGGTCGGACTGGCTGTCGCGGTCTTCATCGATGCCAGCATCGTCCGGCTGCTGCTGGTGCCGTCCACCATGGAGATCCTCGGCAAGGCCAATTGGTGGTTCCCGTCCTGGTTGAGCTGGCTGCCCCGCGTCGACGGTTCGCATACCGATGACATCCCCGATGTCCGGTCGGGCGACGACGGCTCTCGCGACACCACCCCGAGCGCCCCCGCGGACGCGGAGGGCAAACTGGTGAAGTGAGATCCATAGATCCGTTGACCGCACCGATGGCGCCTGCGGAGGCTCTGCGCCGAATCGCCCTGCTCCTCGAACGGGCCCGCGAACGCACCTACCGCGTGGAAGCATTCCGCAAAGCGCTCAAGGTGGTGGCAGGACTCAGCGACGACGAGTTGGCCGAAAGGGTCAGGCGGCGCACACTCACCGACCTGCCCGGCATCGGCAAGACCACCGCCGCCGTCATCGCGCAGGCCGCCTCCGGCGAGGTACCGGATTATCTGAAAGCGTTGCAGGACGAGCAATCCGCACCTCTCGCCACCGGCGGCTCCGACCTCTACGCGATGACCAAGGGCGACCTGCACAGCCATTCGGACTGGAGCGACGGCGGATCCCCGATCGACGAGATGGTGCTCACCGCGATCGACCTGGGTCAGGACTGGATGGCCCTGACCGATCATTCGCCACGGCTCACCGTCGCCAACGGTCTGTCGGTGGAGCGCTTATGCAAGCAACTGCACGTTGTCGACGGCATCAACGACACGCTCGGAGAACGGTTTCGCCTGTTCCGCGGCATCGAGGTCGACATCCTTGACGACGGGTCGCTCGATCAGACCGAAGAGATGCTGGGTGAACTCGACATCGTCACCGCGTCGGTGCATTCCAAGTTGAAGATGGATGCCGGACCGATGACCCGGCGCATGGTCGCCGCAGTGCGCAACCCCTACGTGAACGTGCTCGGCCACTGCACCGGGCAGCTTGTCACCGGGGGGCGGGGCAAACGCGCCAGGTCGGCGTTCGACGCTCGGGCGGTGTTCGAGGCATGCGCCGAATCCAACACCGCGGTGGAGATCAACTCGCGTCCTGAACGAGTCGATCCCCCAGACGAACTCATCGAATTGGCGATGGAGGCCGGCTGTCTGTTCGCGATCGACTCCGACGCGCACGCACCAGGCCAACTCGACTTCAAGGCCCTCGGCTGCGAACGGGCAGAGCAACACGGCATCCCGCCCGAACGCATCGTCACGACCTGGCCGGCCGACGAGGTGCTGGAGTGGGCCGCCGAATCGCGCAGCTGAGCCCGAGTCGCGTCACGCGATGATGTCGTCGAGCCAATCGAACATGCGTTGATCGGTCAACGCACGGGCGAGCGGCTGACAATGAAAGTTGGCTCCCTCGTCCGCGGTGAAGTGGGACAACACAGCCTTGCCGTTCAGCTTGTCGGCCAAAGCCTTTGACTGTCCTGGCCAGAACTGTTCGTCGTCGGGGTCTGTGATGAACAGCGGCGTGGTGATGGCTGCCGCCTCGTCATCGGAGATCCGGTACTTGAGCACCTCCGACAGCGTGTCGAAGTAGGTGTCCTTCTGGTAGGGACGCGCACGGAAGTTCCACATCCGAGAGTTCTTCTTGGAGAACTTCATCCCGGTGGCCATGTTGCGGTCGAACTTCTCGCGGTCGCCCTGCTCGATGAGCTTGATCATGCTCTTGGGCATGTGCGCCAACCACGACGCCGACACGTCCACCACTCCAGGGTCGGCGATCGCCGCGGCCAGCCGGTGCTCGAATGCGAGCGCACGCGGAACCAGTATCCAGCCTGACTGATTCCGTAGAGGGCGATCTTCGATTCGTCGACGTCGGCACGAGCACCCAGGAAGTCGACGATCGGCGTGATGACCGCCTCCCAGTCATGACGAAAAGGCACCGACCGTTCGAACAACATCGACTGCTGGCCCGGCCCATCGAAGAACAGCACGTTGTATCCACGCTCGAGCGCTCCTGCCCCGCCGCAGGTCCACAAACTGCTGATCGGGCCATCGCTGCCGTTGTTCAGGATCAGAGTCGGCCGGGGGCCGTCGCCGGAATGCCGCGGCTGGAAAAAGTATCCGGGCAGAGTGGTGTCTTCGTACGGTATGTCCACCCGTTCGGTCTTGTGCGGGGTGGTGTCGACAAAAGCGTCCCAGGAGTCGCGGTGCTTGCGGAAGGTGGGCAGCAGCGCATCCTCGGAGTCGAGTTCATCAACCGAGTTGACCGCCGTGGCGTAGTACGTCGCGGCACGCAGATAGGCACGGGCGGCACTCAGATCGTGGCCGGCAGCACGCCCGGCTTCGGCCAGGGCAGTGATCCGGTCGCCGAGCCCGACCCACGCATCAAACCACTCCTGATGTGCACTCTCCCCCACCGTCGCGATCGCCGAGAGCACCTCACCGATGTCGGCTGCACCGTACACGGACTGACCGAGCACGATCCTGACCTCGAAGTCGCGGTCAGGATTTCGGTAGAAACCTGCGTTGAAAGCCTCGTGCGGGTGAGCGGAGAACGGCAGGGACGGCATCGCTGACAAGCCTTTCGACGACAACTGGCAGTACGACGGTAACCCGTCGGCCGCCGAAAAGGAGTACAGCGGAAAAAGATTGGGTGTCTGTTCCTACCCGATGTCAGAGGGTCCGGTTGCGAACCAGCGTCCAGTGATTCCGGTGGTCTGCCCGCCGATACGACAGCTCGTCGAGGACGGTGAGAGCGATGGCCAGTCCCCGGCCGCGCTCGGAGAGCTCATCGGGTAGCTCGACCGTTTTGAGGTCGACACGGACTTGCTCCCCGTCATCGGAGAACCTCGCGTGAATGCTGTCCGGTCGGACCTCCAGTTCGAGGCGAACAGATACCTGCCCCCCATCGGTCTTCTGGGCGTGCTCGATGATGTTGGCCGCGATCTCTGCCAGCGCCAACTCGAACTGCATTGCGTCCATGTCGTCCACCGGCTCGGCGGTCAGCAGATCGGACAACAGCTGATGCACCCGTTCCACCGTGTCCGGTTGAGCGAACTCCTCGAGCACCCGCACGCCGGGCGAATTGTCAGTCGGCATCGAATGCACTGTCCGCCGACGGGTGCGAGCGCAGCACGCGGTTGAGGTTGGTCAGCGACAAGACCGACTCGACCTGGGAAGATGGGGCTGCGATCCGGAGATCACC
Source organism: Williamsia sp. DF01-3 (assembly GCF_023051145.1). Taxonomy (NCBI): domain Bacteria; kingdom Bacillati; phylum Actinomycetota; class Actinomycetes; order Mycobacteriales; family Nocardiaceae; genus Williamsia; species Williamsia sp. DF01-3. Next base: position 1,461,419 of record NZ_JALKFS010000005.1, on the reverse strand, counting down.
GCCGGCCTGCCGAGCCACCTTCAAACCGGAGATGAGCGCACCGAGACCGGACGAGTCGATGAAATCGGTTGCCGACAAGTCGATGACGATCTTGGTCGATCCAGACTCCACGAGCTTGTGCAACTGCTCGCGCATCGCAGGGGCAGCGACCATGTTGAGCCGACCCTCCGGCCGGAGTACCACGGCACCCTCAGTGGTGGTGCGCGTTTCGTAGCTGGTCATCATTCTCCTTCTGTGGTCGACCCGCGATAGCGGACCGCTTGGATCACAACACTGAGTACCACGAGGTCGAACAGCACCCAGAAGAGATTCACACTGACGCCGAGTACCGAGATCGAACCACGGTAGAGCTGCACGATCCCGATCAGGGACGCCACCACCAACACGGTCATGGCGACGAGCTGGGGCCTGATGAGGTGCCACGGCACCGCCTCCTGGTCCTGCCGGGTCTTCGGCGTCACCGCGAAGCCGAGTGGGCGTTTGAAGTACACATTACGAAAAGCCGTAGTGCAGGACTTGATCCACACCGGGAACAACGCCAGGCTGTACTGCTGGCCGCGCCAGGTGGACTTACCACGCCCGATGATGAAGAACAACAACTGATTCAACACCAGGAACGGGATCAGCCGGACGAAGAAGTCGAAGCTCAACGCCTGCACCGGGAGTATGCCGAGGATCAGATAAACCGCCGGTGCGGCAATGTATGCGACGGCCGCGAACCCCGCGAGGTAGCTCCACATCGTGGCCCAGTACATGAGCCTCTGTGGGATGCTCAAACCTTTTTGTATCAGCGGATTCTCCCGCAGCATCACCTGAATCGTGCCCTGCGCCCATCGAAGTCGCTGAGTGATCATCGTCTTGGCGTCCTCGGGTGCGAGTCCGAGCGCGAGCACCTCGTCGTGATATGCCGACCGCCACCCCATCCCGTGGAGTCGCATGCACGTGGCCATGTCTTCGGTGACCGAGATCGTCGCCAGCGGCAGCATCGGTTGCGCTTCGTCGTCGCGCCCGACATCCACCGCGCGGATCATCGCCCGAATGGACTCCAGGGCGCCGAGTGGTGACCAATCACGGCCGGCCAAGGCTGCGAAGGCGTCTTCATCGAGAGGCGCAGCACCCGACTCCTGCTCGGCCAGTTCGTTGAGTGCGGCGATCGCTTCGAGGTCGGCCCGCATCATCTCCATGTCGGACTCGACCAGCCCCCTCGCTGCCGCGTCCACCCGCTGTTGGAAGTCGTAGGTGACGTCGGCGAGGGGCTTCTTCGCCTTCAGGTCGGCCCGGGCGATCCGAACGGCCTCGTCCACCGCGTCCAGCGCGACGATCGCCTCGGGGTTGTCGTTCCGCACCTGTTTGCGGGTCTTCTTCAGGACCGCCTTGGCTGCGCGCAGCGATTCTTCGATGCCCTCTTCGATGGCGCGCACATATCCGGTGATGCCCAGTTGCATCAGGGCCTCGCGACGCAACACCGCGTTGGAGCCGCAGAAGAATGCGGCATTCCAACCGTCTTTGCCCTGCTGAATCGGCCCGTAGAACAGGGGCGCCTGGCTGCCGAGCGGATCGTTCGGCGGCACGTTGACGAAGTACTGCGGCGTCTGCACCAACGCCATCTTCTCGTCCTTGAAGTAGCCGAGGGTTCGGTCGAGGATCTGCGGCTCGGGGATCTGGTCCGCGTCGAGGATGAGGATGAACTCGCCGTCGGTCTGCAACAGCGCGTTGTTGAGGTTGCCGGCCTTGGCATGTCGTGGTTTGTCGACCCAGCTCTCGGTGCGGGTCAGATAACCGATTCCGTGCTCCTTGGCTTCGTGCGCCAGCTCGGGTCGGTCGCCGTCATCCAGAATCCACGTGGTGTGGGGATAGGTGATGCGCAGAGCGGCTTTTGCCGTGTCCATCACCAGTTCGATCGGCTCGTTGTAGGTGGTGATGAAGACGTCGACCGTTGCCCCCTCGGGCGGGTCGCCCGGATCGCCGCGCCTGCGCAGGCGCCACATCGTCAGACCGAACAGCAACGAGTCGATCAGGCTGTACGTTTCGGCGACCACCAGCGGGACGGCGATCCACCACGCCTCCCAGTTGATCGAGGCCAGCCACCGCCACACCACATAGTTGATGCCGAGGATGGCGGTCACAACGATCAGCAGGCGCAACCAGGGTGATGGAGTGGTACCGAGGTCGGGTTCGGTCGCGACGCGGCGATGCGTCATCCGGCATCGTCCCGTCGCACCGCCACCACCGTGACGTCGTCGAGCGGCGCGCTCGCGTTGGCCAGGGCCGTCACCGCGGCACACAGCGAACGGGAGTCGGGGTGTTGCCGAACGAATTCCTGCACCGTCTCGGTCTCACTGTCTTCGGACAGGAGGTCGAGAAGCCCGTCAGAGACGATCACAAGGGTGTCCCCCGGTAGCAGAGTCGTGGTGTCGGATTTCCACGAATCCCGGGGCAGCACACCGAGGGGCAGACCACATCCGGGCAACGACTCCACGCTGCCATCGGCCCGGGCGACCAGTGCAAGGCCGTGCCCGGCGTCGATGTACTCGACCTGACCGGTCGATGCGGTCAACCGGCCGTGGAACAGCGTCACGAAGCTCTCGGTCTCGGCGAGGTCGCGGTCGAGGTGACCGGCAACCATTGTCACTGCCTCGTCGGGACCGATCCCAGGGTTCACGTCGTCGAGAGCCTGGGACGCTCCCCGCAGGGCCGCCCGCACACTTGCCGTGAGGATCGCCGCACCCAAACCCTTACCCATCACATCGGCGACCGTGAACATGGCACCGCCGTCGAGCAGGTAGTGATCGTAGAAGTCGCCACCGACCGCATAGGCCGGTTTGCACATCGAGACGACCGAGTAGCCGTCGACGCCTTCGAGTGGCGGTGGCAGCAACTGACGTTGCACCTCGGCGGCCCGATCGAGGTCGTCGGCGCGCTCGAGCTCCCGCTGGGCCCACGCAGCGAGTTCACGGAATGTCGCCAACTGAGACTCGTCGAAACTTCGCGGCTTCGTGTCATAGACGCAGAACGTCCCGACCGGTTGGTGGCCCGGACCGTACAGCGGATATCCCGCATAAAACCGCACGCCACCGTCGCCACCGACGCCGGGAAGGGCGGCGAACTCCGGTACCCGTTCGAGGTCATCGACGATGAGCGCCGGGTCGGCCGGCTGGGTATACGTACGTGCCACCGTTGTCTGACACACAGTCTCGGCCCTCGGCACCTGAGTCAGCGGCAATCCTTCAACCATCTTGAACCACAACCGGTCCCGATCGAGAAGCGCAACCGACGCCATCGGCACGTCGAAGATGAGCCGGGCCATCCGGGTGACCCTTTCGAAGCGATCCTCCGGTGGCGAATCGAGTATCTGGAGTTGATCGAGTGAACGCAGCCGCTTGGCTTCGTCCTCTGGGGGAAGTTTCAGCTGGATCTCGGCGATCTCGGTGTCGATACTCATCGATTCAACGCTTTCTGCAGAGCCTCGGCCATCGCCGCTGCTGATCCGGGAGAACTTTCGATCCTCCAGTCGGCCTCTTTGTTGTAGTCGAACCACACAAATCCTGAAACGTCCGCTGCGCCTTCCAGATAGGCGACGAGGTCTTTGATCCAGTCGGGCTTGGAACCACCTTGCTCCGCGCTGCCCACCTCGGTGACCAGAATGGGTTTGTCGGCGACGTCTCGGATCTGGTCCAAAGATTCGCCGAACAGGTCCTCTGGCGAGGTCCACTTTCCATCGGGGATCGAGGTGCCCCAGTTGTATCCATCCACCCCGATGACGTCGACCACATCGTCACCTGGATACCAGTCCGCCAACTGTTCGCCGGCGAGAACAACATTGGGCGCCCATATCCATCGGACGTTCTGCACGTTCTTCGTCGCGAAGATGTTTCGCACATGGCGCCACGCCTGTACATAGGTTTGTGGAGAGGTGCCACCGGCCGGGCTCCACGGATACCAGGTGCCATTCGGTTCGTGGGCGAAGCGCAGGTATACCGGCTGCCCCCAGGCCGCCAGTTCGTCGGCCCATCGATACAGGTAGTCGTCGTGGGCTCCCGAGATGATGGAATCCATCGTGAAAGCAGACCGGTCGTAGCTGTCGCCGCCGAGATACTTCCAGGGTTCCCAGGTCACGATCGGGTCGGCGCCTGCGCCGCGCACCACGTCGAGACCACCGATCGGAGGAGCCGCTGTGAAGTCGGAGAAGGCCACTACGATGCTGGGCTGTTCACCGACCAGGCGGGCCACCGCGGCCACCTCTTCACCGGCCGACAAACCGCCGGGAGTACCGACGCCGAACCGCAGACATGTGTCCGCAGAATTGTCGAAAGACGTGGTGTCGACCGTGCATTGCGAATCGCTCGAACATGCGAACAGGCCGGTGGATGCCACCAGCACACTGCAGATCATCGCAGTCAATTGAATCGTCGGCGACGAGCGCATTCACCACCCCTGTCGATGAGTACCACCCACCGCGCACGGCTACACGTTTCGCGGGCGGCGTCCCCTTCCCCGACGAGACGCACCTGCCATTGTTCCTGATTTATCCCGATTAGGTATAGGCAACCCTGGTCTACGGCGTGGCCGGCACGACTGCGATTTCCGCACCGAGCGCGTAACCGGGGGCCAAAGGCAGCGAGTCGCCGCTCCAGAACCGGCCGGGGTCGAACCAATTCGGTTCTTTCTCGGTGGCAAGCAAACCCATCTCCTCGTAGGTCATTGCGACCACTTCGGCGCAGTATGCCGACTCCAGCCCGACCTTCGATTGTTTTGTCCCACGTCTCGCGGCACGTCGGCGGTCCGCCGAACTCCGCACCTTGTCGTCGAGCACCGGTACACCCCGGGTGACGTCACTCATCGTCGGAACGCGCCCCTTGAACCATCGGCCCGCGAGCCGGGCAGTCGTCGGGAACGCAGTGCCGTCCATTCGAGCGATCACCTTGAGCAGCAGATCTTCTTGTTCCCGGGCCGCATACGGCGTCAGCTGCCGGATCCAGCATCGCTGACCGTACTTCTGCATCCACTGCTCGGCGGCCTCACGGGCGTCGTTGAGTTGCACGCCTCGATGGTTGGTGCCGGTCCACATGTCGGTGAGTTTGTTGCCCAACTCGGCGTGCCACATCAACGGCGGCAGGTCGTCGAGTGCGACCGCCATCGCCACATGGTTCACCGGACTGTTGGTGAGGGTCTGGATGGCGCGGTCGGGACCCGACCGCCCGCGAAACAGCCACACATCTCCGGTCCGGGTGGAGTCGAGCGCCTCATCGAGCGAGATGGCCGCAGGCCGCTGGGAATGCACACGCAGAGCCTAAACGCGCCACGTCGACCCCCGCAGCACCACGGCGCCGGTACGCTCTACCGGTGCGCAGTGCCTGGAAGTGGATCGGTTTGGCCGGTGTCGTGGGTGTCGCAGCAAGCGGAGTCCTGGTGCGGCGGGACGTCCGCCAGCGCAACGCCTATACGGCCGACGACATCCGGGCCCGCCTGCACCAGCGATACGAGGAAGCCGAGGGCACCGCCCCGAACCGGTGACGTCAGTTGCTGGGACGGTCAGGCGAAACGGGCAGCGAGGGCTTCGAGTGTGCCGGTGATTCCGGAGCCGTTCTTCTTCTCGAACCCGAAGACCTCCAGCATCTTGGGCGACTTCGCACTGCTGTAGTCGAACGTCTCGGTGACCTGCGTGGTGTCAGGGCCGAGCGAGGTGAACTCCCACCGCCACTTGTGACCCAGCGGATGTTGCCACTCCACCAGCTTGTCGTCCTCGAAGCCGGTCACGGTCGAGGTGATCTTGTACGGAAGTCCGTACTGCTTCATGCCGACGCTGAACTTCGCGCCCCGGCTCAGCCGATCGGGTCCTTTGACCGCCGTGTCGCGGACTGTGCCCGATCCGTCGAGTTCGGGGTGCCGGTGAGGGTTGGCGACCAGCGCGAAGACCTCGGATACGGGTGCCTTCACCACCACCTGCCGGGCGATCTTGCGGGGGCCGGAATCAATTGTTGTCACAGTTGCATCTGCCATGGCGCCAACGTACGCCGCGACCGCTGGTCGATGCGCGTCGAACGCATTCTCAGAGCGGGTATTTCGTCCCGGTCTCACGTTCTGCGGCACGCCACAGTTCGCCGGCGAGGTCGTAGTCGCAGGCGGTGGACGATCGCCCGGACAGCACCGGCGACCCTTTCAGCGCCCAGAGCCCGTCCATCCCCACGTAGCTCCCTGGTGGAATCGGTTCGGTCAGGCAGTAGAGCGTGGACGCTGCGCCGGCATCGATGTCGTTGGCGACGAAGGTCGCTGCGGCCTTGACCACCTTGTGTACCGGACCCAGCCGAGGCTTGTTCGAGATGTTGGACGCCACCCAACCAGGCTGACTGAGCATCGCCGTGGTGGGAGAACCACTCTGTCGCAACCTCTTGTCGAGTTCGAGGCCCCACAACATCACGGCCAGCTTGGACCGGGCGTAAGCGCGGGGCGGCGACCACCGTGCGCTGCGCAGATGCAGGTCGTCGGGGTCGATGGTCGCCGAGCGGTGAGCATCGGACGCCACCAGGACGATCCGTTCACGAACTTGCGGCAGCAGCAGGTTGGTCAGGGCAAACGGTCCGAGGAAGTTGGTGCCGATGGCGGTCTCGAATCCGTCGCCGGTGTCAGCGCGTCTCGTCGGCACCATTCCGGCGTTGTTGATCAGGACGTCGATCGGCCCGTCGAGGTTCGCCGCGGCGTCGCGCACCGATGAGAGGTCGGCGAGGTCGAGTCGCACCACCTCGGTGTCGCCGCCGATCTCCACCGCGCGCCGGGCACCGAGTTCGGGATCACGGACCGCCAGGACCACACGCGCCCCGGCACCTGCGAGTGCTCGGGCGGTGGCGAATCCGACCCCATTCGTCGCCCCGGTGACCACCACCCGTTTGCCCTTCACGACACCGAGCCGGTCGGGTAGCCACTGTGTTGCCATGGCGTCGACCGTATCTCGCGACACCACCGGCGGGCTCGGTTTGGTCCCTGCGCCGACACACCGGGCCGACCGATACGGCACAGTGAGTCCATGAGCGTGAACAACACGAGGGGCGCCGGCGACCTCGGAAGAAGCCCGGACGCGGTCCGCCAGACCATCGTCGACCGTCTCGATGGTTTCGCCCACACCACCGCCGACCTCACCGAGGGCGTCCGCGCCGCCGCTGTTGCGATCGCGGTGACCAGTCGCGACGGCGAGTACGGCATCTGGCTGACCAAACGTCCTTCGCGGATGCGTGAACACCCCAGCCAATTCGCGCTCCCCGGCGGACGTCTCGAGGCCGGCGAAACCCACGCCGATGCAGCGTTACGCGAGATGCACGAAGAGCTCGGCGTCCACGTTGATCAGACGCAGGTACTGGGCCGCCTGGACGACTACGCCACCCGATCCGGGTACGTGATGACCCCCATCGTGTGCTGGGCTGGGCCCGACCGCGAGACCGATCCGAACCCCGGCGAAGTGGCCCAGCTGTTCTTCATCCCGATGTCCGACCTGATGGTGACGCCGCGGTTCATCAGCATCCCGGAGTCGGACAAGCCGGTCATCCAGCTCCCCCTGGTGGGATCGCTGGTGCACGCACCCACGGCCGCAGTGATCTACCAGTTCGCCGAAGTCGTGTTGGCAGGACGCCACACCCGGGTCGACGGGTTCGAGCAGCCGGTGTTCGCATGGCGTTGATCCGCTTACCCAGAACCGGCTGTACCCCTCGTCACCATGAGGTTTCCATACAGCAGCGAAAGGGTAGGCGAACACCGTGACCGCACCGCTGAAGACTTCATCGTCCAGTTCGATCATCCGGGACCTGCCGAAGCCTGCCGGTCCGCTCTCGGCCGCAGTCGTCTCGGAGCTGTCTCGCGATCCTGAAACATCCACGTCGCTGCTCTCACTCGACGAGTCCGCCTACGACACCGAACCGTACGGTCGTGATCTCCAGCTGGCGTTGTACGTCTGCTACGAACTGCACTACCGCGGGTTCATCGGCGTCGACGACGCCTGGGAATGGAACCCCGAACTCCTCCGGCTGCGCGGCCGCCTGGAGAAGAAGTTCATGAACGCATTGCGCGCCGACGTGGAGCCGGGCGACAACGCCATCGCAGAGATCGAGGCGCTCTCCGTCGAGAGCCCGGACGGCAGCGGACCTTCGTACTACCTGTGCGACGTCGGGACGTGGCATCAGCTGCAGGAGTACTTCGTGCACCGCTCGGTCTACCACCTCAAAGAAGCCGATCCCCATGCGTGGGCGATCCCCCGCCTCACGGGCCAGGCCAAAGCGTCGTTTGTTGCCGTCGAATTCGACGAGTTCGGTGGCGGTCGCGGTGAGAACGTGCACCAGCAGCTGTACGCCGACCTACTCGATGCCGCCGGCCTCGACTCCGACTACCTCGCTTACCTGGAGATCGTCCCCGGCGAGTCCCTGGCGCTGGTCAACCTGATGTCGTTGCTCGGACTGCACCGATCGCTGCGGGGCGCGGTGGTCGGGCATTTCGCGGCCACCGAGATCACGTCCTCGCCCGGTTCACGCCGACTGGCGCAGGCCCTCGAGCGTCTCGACGCCCCAGACGAGTGCATCCGGTTCTACCGCGAACACGTGGAGGCCGACGCCGTGCACGAGCAGGTGCTGCGCCACGAGGTGGTGGGTGACCTGCTGGCACGGGAGCCCGAACTCGAATCCGACGTGGTCTTCGGGATCCGCGCGTTCGACTTCCTCGAGGAGAAACTCGCAGCGTTGCTGATGAGGAGCTGGACCGAAGGAAAGTGCTCGCTGCTCGAACCGATCAGCTGATCAGATCCGGTCCTCGCGGCGCATGATCTTCTTACGGCCACGATGACTGGTGTCGCACAGCGGGTATGTCTTGCTGCGCTTGCACGCGCACAGAGCCACCATGAACCGATCGGAGTTGACGGTGCTGCCGTCGGGCATCTCGATGCTCACCGGTCCTTGAACCATGATGGGGCCGCCCTGCACCACCCGGATCACCCGGCGATCGCCGCCTCTTCCCTTGTCAGGGACGGTTCCCTTGTCAGGAACGGTCATCGCCCACCGGCGGCCTTGTGTGCACGGACGACCACGAGTTCTTCTTCGCGGCAACCGGGTTCGAGCATTCCCAGGGACTCGAGCCAGCGCGCATTCTGCATCAGTACCGGTCCGAACGGAATGCGTTCGCGGGCAACGACGTCAGCGTTCAGGCCACCTGCACGCAACTCGACGAGCGAGCTCTCGGTGTCGGCGAACTCTGACTGGACGATCATGATCGTGCCGTCGTCAGCAAGCAATTCCGGGGCCGCGACACACAGCGGGTCGAGCAATGTGCGACCATCGCGGCCACCGTGCCATGAATGTGTCAGGCCCACGCTGGCTGTCGAGAGACGATCGGCTGGTACGTAGGGCGGGTTGGAGACCACGAGGTCGAATGGACCTGCTTCGAGCGCCTCCTCCAGCGAACCGAGCCGTGCGTCGACAACAAGACCCTGTGCCTCCGCGTTGTCGAGGGTGCACTGCACCGCCTTCGGCGAGATGTCGTAGGCAATCACTTCCGCGGCACCGAGCCGTGCGGCCGCGACGGCGAGCACACCACTTCCCGTGCACAGATCGAGCACCCGGCGCCCCTGCACCATTCCGAGACCGGCCATGGCCGCGAGCAGCAGTCGCGAATCCTCTTGCGGTTTGTACACGCCGTTCGGCACCTCGATGGCCTCCAAGGCCGCCAGGGCCTCATCGACAGGGTCCGACACGTAGTTGTCGAGCATCGGGACACCCCGAACCGGCAGCATTGTCATGTTGTGGGCCTTTGCGGTCTCGAGGCCGCCGACGCTGATCGCCGTGGCCGCCATTGGGTTCCTTATGCCCCCTATTTCTGGGCGGTAAACACACCGTGCGCTTTGACGTCCGAGCATATTGCTCCGAACGTTTCGACAGTCCCGTTCCGGGGTGACCCGCAGCCACCGGGTCACGCGGGAGTTTGCCTGCATCCACCGTCGGGTATCTGCCCTGCGACAGCTCCACCTCCCGATGAGTGACGAAGGAGCGCGATGAGAGTCGCCGACATAGCCGGCCTGCCCATTCAGGCAGGTGCCGCTCTTCGGGGCGCTCGCCTCTTCCATCCCGACGGCGTACTGGCCAAAGGCACCCTGACCAGGGTGGCCGCCGACGGCGTCGGGTTGCCGATGGCGGACTGCGACGTGGTGGCCCGGGTGTCCAAAGGTGTCGGTATGCCCGGAACGGTTCCCGATGTGCTGGGCCTCGCCATGCGGATGCCGCCGCACCCAGGCGACCACGCGCCGTGGGACGTGCTGCTCGCCAGCGCCGCGGGCACGAACCTCGTGGCCAGGACCATCCCCTTCCCCGCTCGCGAGATCGGCAGCGCAGTCCTCTCCTCTCTACAGCCGCTGCACCACGACAGCGGCAGCTGGTGGCTTCGGGCACGAGTTGCGCCGCAGACACCGCAGGCCAGCGTCTCGGTGGAGAACTTCCGCACACAGATCAACGGTGCCGGTTTGGTCTTCGACATCGAGCAGGCCCACGGCACCGGACCTTTCGAGCTGCTCGCCCGATTGACGCTCTCCGAACCTGCCGACGACGCCGACTACCCCAATATCGGTTTCGACCCCACGCTGAACACCACCAGAGACGTTGATCCCGAACCGAACTGGTTATCAGGTACCCGTAAGCTCGCCTATCGTTACAGCCGCAAAGGGCGTGCCGCCGAAGGGTGAGGTGAGCACGGCAGTCCGGTCGAGTCGCGAAGGGGCCGAAGATCATGTCGTTGGACCAGGAGAAGACCGGCACCTCGGAACACCGCCTCCCTGCACTCGATCGCTTCTTCAAGATCACCGAGCGCAACTCGACACTCTCGCGGGAGATCCGCGGCGGCCTGGTCACCTTCTTCACGATGGCCTACATCGTGGTGCTCAACCCGATCATCATCGGCGGGGTACCGGGCAACTCCAAGAACACCGATGTCCTCGGTGACGTCCTCCCCCCTCGCACAGGTTGCGGCCGTCACCGCGTTGGTCGCCGGAATCATGTCCATCATCTTCGGCCTGGTGGCGAACTATCCGTTCGCGATCGCAGCCGGCCTGGGCATCAACAGCCTGCTCGCGGTGTCGATCGCGCCGCAGGTCACCTGGGCCGAGGCGATGGGGCTCGTCGTCATCGACGGCATCATCATCGTGGCGCTCGCGGTCACCGGTTTCCGGACTGCGGTGTTCCGGGCCGTCCCTTCCGAACTGAAGGCCGCGATCGCTGCAGGCATCGGGTGTTTCATCGCGTTCATCGGCCTGGTGGATGCCGGGTTCGTCAAACGCATCCCCGATGCGGCGGGCACAACCGTGCCGGTGAGCCTGGGTATCGACAACTCCGTGGCCACCTGGCCCACTCTGATCTTCGTCTTCGGTGTGCTGCTCATGGGTGTCCTGGTGGTGCGCAAGGTGCGGGGCGGTCTGCTCATCGGCATCGTGATCACCACTGCGGTCGCGATGATCGTGCAGACCTTCGCCGACCTGGGGCCCTCGGTCACCGACACCAAGGGCTGGAATCTCAACGTGCCCGACTGGCCGTCATCCGTCGGAGGAATGCCCGACCTCGACCTCGTGGGCGACGTCGACCTCTTCGGCGCGTTCACCCGCATCGGCGTGCTCTCGGCGTCGGTTCTCGTGTTCGCACTGGTCCTCTCGAACTTCTTCGACGCCATGGGCACGATGACCGGTCTCGGCAAAGAAGCCGAGCTCGCGGACAAGGACGGCAATCTGCCCGGCATCGGCAAGGCCCTTGTGGTCGAAGGTGCCGGGGCCATCGCCGGCGGCGCCGGGTCGGCATCGTCGAACACCGTGTTCGTCGAATCGGCGTCGGGCATCGCCGAGGGCGCCAGAACCGGTTTGGCGAACGTCGTGACCGGGGTCCTGTTCCTGGTTGCCATGTTCTTCACGCCGCTGTATTCGGTGGTGCCGCTCGAGGCCGCTGCACCCGCCCTGGTGGTGGTGGGCGCGTTGATGATCGCGCAGATCCGCACCGTCGACCTCACGCGGTTCGACTACGCGCTGCCCTGCTTCCTCACCATCGTGGTGATGCCCTTCACCTACTCGATCGCCAACGGCATCGGCGTCGGTTTCATCACCTGGGTGGTGCTCGCGTCCGCACGGGGCAAGATCCGGTCGATTCACCCCTTGCTCTGGCTGGTGGCCGCGCTGTTCGCCCTGTACTTCGCCAAGGAACCCATCGAAGCGCTCATCGGGTAGCTCGCTGCCGGTCCGCGTGGCCAATTAGTTGGCAGCGGTAAACTATTTCCGATGCAACTCCCGGTGATGTTCTCGTCTCTCGGGGTACGCAACTACCGTCTCTGGGCCGGTGGGCAGGTGGTCTCGCTCGTCGGGACCTGGATGCAGCGCATCGCCCAGGACTGGCTGGTACTGGAACTGTCCGGAGGCAGCGGCGTTGCGGTCGGCATCGTCATGGCCTTGCAATTCGGCCCCACGGCCATCGTGTCGCTACCCGCCGGAGCGCTGGCCGACCGGTTCGACAAACGCAAACTCCTCATCGCCACCCAGACCACCATCGCCTTGTGTGCCCTGATTCTCGGGGTGCTCGATGTGGCGGGGATGGCAACTCTGGCCTGGGTGTACATCCTCTCGTTCGCCTTGGGGTGCGTCTCGGCGATCGATGCGCCGATCCGGCAGTCGTTCACCATCGAGATGGTGGGCGCGGAGCAGTTGCCCAACGCCGTGGCACTGAACTCGCTGACGTTCAATCTCGCCCGGATCATCGGACCTGCCGTGGCCGGGCTCCTGATCACCTTGGTGGACACCGGCCCGGTCTTCCTCATCAATGCGGTCACCTCACTGGCGGTGTTGGCCGGATTGTTCGCGATGCGCACCTCGGAGCTGATCCGCTCCGCCCGTGCCACCACGGACCGCTCGATCCGAAGTGGGGTGCGCTACGTGCGCCGCAACCGCCACCTCGTCGTGGTCCTCGCGACGGTGTTCGTCGTCTCCACCTTCGGCCTGAACTTCCCACTCTCGCTTGCGCTCCTGACCGCGAACACCTTCGAGGGAACTGCAGGCGGATACGGTCTGCTGTCCACGATGCTGGCCGTGGGCACACTCAGCGGAGCACTGGTGGCAGCCCGCCGGACAAAACCGGCACGGCTACGGCACTTTCTGGCCGGCGCACTCGCGTTCGGGGTCTTCGAGGTGGTCGTCGGTGTGATGCCGACCTTCTGGCTGGTGGCAGTGGTCCTCATCCCGGTCGGTGTCGCCAACATCATGTTCACCACCTCGGCGATGAACATCATGCAACTGTCGGTCGATTCGCAGATGCGCGGCCGGGTGATGGGCATCTACATGCTCTGTTTCCTCGGCGGCACGCCGATCGGCAGCCCCTTGCTGGGCTGGCTCGCCCAGGTGACCGATCCGCGTGCACCACTGATCGTCGGTGGTGCGATCAGCGCGATCGCCGTGGCGGGGTGCGGACTTCTGCTGATGCGCGCCGGTCACATGCGGCCTTCGCTCGACCACGGCCGGGTGGTGTTGTCCTCCCACGAGTGAGGCAGGCGTTCCACCAGCAAATTGCACACGCGGCCGGCGTTCGGTGCCATTCTGGATGGATGATCGACATCGAACGACCCAAGATCGAAGGCTCCGTGGCGGTCGGTGAGGGACGCCGGATCGGGTTCGCCGAGTTCGGTTCCGCGACCGGCCGAGCTGTGTTCTGGCTCCACGGCACGCCTGGCGCCAGGCGGCAGATCCCGATCGAGGTCCGCGATCTCGGCGAAGCGGAGAACATCCGGATCATCGGTCTCGACCGGCCCGGCGTCGGGTCTTCGACCCCGTACAGCTACCCCAACGTGCTCGCCTTCGCCGACGATCTCGCCACCGTCGCCGACACCCTCGGCGTGGACGAGTTCGCGGTCATCGGCCTCTCCGGCGGAGGCCCTTACGCGCTGGGCGTGGCCCATGCGATGCCCGACCGAGTGGTCGTCGCCGGCGTACTCGGCGGCGTGGCACCCGCGGTCGGGCCCGACGCGATCGGTGGGGGCGCCATGGAACTGGGCAAGTTCCTCGCACCCCTGCTGCAGACGGCCGGGGCTCCGATCGGGCGGGTTGTCAGTTCGGTCGTGCGAGTGGCACGACCGGTTGCCGGGCCGGCCATCGGTCTCTACGGACGGCTGTCCCCCGCTGCCGACCGCGAACTGCTCCAGCGCCCCGAGTTCAAAGCGATGTTCCTCGACGATCTCCTCAACGGCGGACGCCGTCAGATGGAGGCCCCGTTCGCCGATGTTGTTGTCTTCGCCCGCGATTGGGGATTCTCGGTCGGCGACGTGACCGTCCCGGTGCGCTGGTGGCACGGCGACCACGACCACATCATTCCGCACAAGCACGGCGAACACGTGGTGCATCTACTGCCCGACGCCAAGATGTTCACCATGCCCGGTGAGAGCCATCTGGGCGGACTGGGCTTGGCGGTCGACATCCTCGGTGAGCTGATGGCGGTCTGGGATTCGGAGACCGCGCTCGGCAAACGGTGAACGACGTAGGGTGGTCTCTGGCGCCGACCGGGCGTCCGCGAGCGGAACAGGAGTGCCGAATGTCCGACTGGGTGCACAAGATCAAACAAGAAGCCAAGGAGTTCGTGGCGTCCGCGGAGCAGGAGTTCACCGTCCTCGAGGGCGTCGACGGAGTCGACCCGATGGATCGTCGCGCCGGTGACCCCGAAGCCCACGCAGCGGAGAACACGACAACCTCGGGCGAGTCCGAAGGCGCACCCAAACCGGAGTGATCGGGCACCCGCCGAGCTCACACCGGGTACGGCAGGGTGTCCCCACCTCGTTGGTCGAGCATCACCGTCATCACTGATATCTCGTCCGACTGCGACTTCACCATCCCGACTGCCGCACGCCGAATGGCGGGTTCTCCAGCGCTCCGGGCCGCTTCTGCGGCCATGTCGATCGCCCCTTGGTGGTGCCGGATCATCAACTGCAGGAACAAGATCTCGCTCTGCACATCGTCGGCCGACGACAACCGGGTCAGTTCGTCGCCACTGGCCATCCCCGGCATCGTCGACACACCCGCGGCGTGCTGATGGCCACCCGCTTCCATCCAGCTCATCGGACGCGTCGCCTGCAGCGGTGCGTCGAGCATCTGTAGCCAGCCCTGCATCTGCCCGATCTCGCGCCACTGCGCCTGCTCGATCTGGGCCGCGAGCGCCCGGACATCCGGCTGCGCTGTCGGCGCCAGTAGGTCGCACATCATGAGGGCCTGCTGGTGATGTGCGGACATGTCTTGTGCAAAGCCCACGTCCACGGCGGTCGCCGACTCTCCGGCCACCTTCGACTCCGGACCTCCGCGGTCGACCATCAACCCGACACCCAGCCCGACGACCAAGGCCACGACAACCGCAGTGATCAACCATAACCGTTGGCCGACAATGGCTTTCATCGGATCGGGTATACCGCCGGATCGAGCGCCAGGGCCATGAACCCGTTGTCCATGCAGGTCACCCAGAGCTGATCGCCGTGGAACTCCGGTGGTGACAGACACCAGTCGGCCGAGAGGTCGCCTCCCACGAGACGACTCTGATCATTGATTATCCCGTCGACGGGGCTGTCGCCCTGCAGCACTGCCCGGGCGACCGCCAGCGTGCCGATGATCGGCGGAGCCGCGATGGAGCCGAGCAGAGCGTGCAGAGAGTTGCTCAACTGCCAGTTCTTGCCCGTCTGCGCGGGTGGGTTGAAGTACGCGACCTCCTCGAAGTGGTCGGGGTCGCTGATGTCGAACACTCGGACGCCCGACTGGATCCACCCGCATGCCATCGCGGTCGGATCGACCGGACGATCCACCGAGCAGTAGTGGGCGTCGTAACCGAACGCGCCGTTGGCAGTGGTGCTCTGGGCCCACCTGTTGGCGTTGTCCGGCAGATTGATCGCCAACTTGATCGCGTTGCGCTGCTGGAGATTCGACGAGCGCGCCGCATCGAACAACTTGACGCCACCCGAACCGCCCTCGTCGACGCTGAAAACGTGCGGCTGCCCGTCGTAGGTGACGTAGATGCTGTGTTGAGTGATCTGACCATCGGCCCAGAGCTTTTCACCGACGTGCGGCATGAGTTCGGGCACAATCGTTCTCGGTGTGCGGTTCTGCACCGCCGAGACGTCGATCATCGTCAGTCCCAGAAGATTCGACAGATACATGGTGTTGCCGTCCGGCGAGAACCCGAGACCATGGGCCTCGACACCCGTGACCCCGGACCACACCACCATCGGATCACGCGGATCGGTGATGTCGATGGCGCTGACGTAGCCGGGCGCAATGCCGGTGGCCCAGTACGTGTTCCCGTCAGGCGAGAAGTCGCCCTCGTGGGTGGTGACCGGAATCGGCATCGACAGCTGGGACCCGGCGCCGGTGTTGAGCAGCCGCGGGTGCGCGCAGTCGGTGGCGATGTCGTACACCGAGATGTAACCGGCGCCCTCGAGGATGCCCACCCCCGTGCCCACCAGGAGTCCACGTTCCTTGTTGACCTTCAACGACTCCCAGGTGCCGCCCACCATCGCAGGTTCGCTCAGCACATCCGTCATCCGTGGATTGGCCGGATCGCTGACGTCGATCACCTGCACCCCGGGATCGGGTCCCAAGAAGTTGGTGGGGAAAGAAGAACCCGTGTACGAACAGTGACCGTAGGTGGCACTGACGATGCCGGCGCCCTGCCCCTGATACTGACCGATCAGATCGATGTTGCAGTTGTAACCCTTGGTGCTGCGCCCGGACTTTCGGTCCGCCAAGGGCACCTCGCCCTGGATACCGGTCTCGACCTGATCACCCGGACGACAGTCCGCCACGTCCACCGCGGTCGGCCAGACGTCGATCAGGTCGTTGTACCCGGGCGGCGCGGCCGCCGAAGCCGGACCGACCGTCGCCGTTGCCATCGCCAGGACCGCACCGAAGATCACCGCGATCCGGACCGCGCCCTTGTTTCCCGCCCATGCGCCCACAACAAGCCCCCTCCGGCTTCATTGCCGTGCTTCGCGGGAGCGTAACGCCGCTCGGCTGCGACGAGGTGCGCTTTCAGGATTTTTCCGCGGTGGTGGTCAGCCCACGGGCAGGCTGTTCACCGCATCGACGAGCTGATCGGACGTGGTGGCCTTGTCCACGGCGGAGAGTTCGATGTACACGTCGGGCATACCATCGACCGTCAGCGCCATCCATCGTGGCTCGTCCCCGCCGCCACCGCTGACCGCCCGCCCGTTCTGCCACGTTGTGCTGGTCACCCCGTCGAAACCGCGGATGTCGTCCATCCGGCTCTCGAGCGCCTCGGGTGTGACATAGAAGTCGGTCCACAGGTCGTACTGCTCACCACCGGAGTCCAGGACACAGCGGAATCCCGCCTTGATGAACTGCTCGCCCGATCCGTCTGGCCCGTCACCTTCCTCCGGCGGCACGGCATCCATCCGTGTCTCGCATCGCATGCCGTTGTAGCCCTGCTCGTCGGGTCCCGCCGGTAACAGCTCGGGCAACCGTTGGGCCGACTCCGCATACAGCCCCCACCCGGAGCCCACCTCGACCGACGCCGAAGCGCTCGGTTCGGACACGCGGCCCTTGTCGTCCACCGCCCGCACCCGGTACTCCACCCGGTCGCCGCCTGAAGGAGCCACCGCCGAGATGTCGGTGAACTCGGTGGCCGGGCCCGAGTACACCACCGCCTCACCCCGACTGAGCAGATAGGAATCGGCTCCTGACGCCGACTTCCAGCTGACATTCACCACAGGGCCCTCGGCACTGGCCGTGACCGTCCCCGGACTCGACACCGAATTGCCGGCACCCCGCACGAAGTAGGTGATGGTGAACGCGAGAATCAGCGCCACCACCCCGGCGACCACCAGCAGGGGCCATCCCCAGCGCTTCACAGCGGAAGCCTGTCCAACAGGGCCACGGCGTCGGCGTCTTTGCCGCTCTCCATGGTGACGCTCAAGTCGTACACCTCACGATCGGTGTCATCGAAGGCCAGGATCGCGGTACCCGCCCAGTCACTGGTCGGGCCGTTGCCCTGATAGAGGGTGCCGTCGGCGCCCTGATCGGTGGTCACCGACGACGTCTTCAAGTTGAGACTGTCCAGATACTCGTCGCGGACCTGGCGAGACGGGAACTGCCGCAGCTGCACTGTGTAGGTGGCAGCGGCGTCGCGGCAGAAGATGACGCCCGTCTTCGGGATCTCCTGGTCGACACTGCCCGTGCCGCCCCAGCACGCTTCTTGCCCGAAGGTGTCGGTGGACAACGGGCTCGGGCCGACGATCTCCCCGAAGGTGGACGCCATCTGTTCCAGACCGTGCCACCGTTGCGCCACCGCGACCTCGTCACTCGCCGGGCTATAGGACGATTCATCCCGGTCGCCCGATCGCGCCGACACCGTGTACGAGTACGTACCCGGCAACGGCATGGGTTGTGCATACTCGGTTTTGTCCCCGACATAGATGACCGAATCACCTTGCCGCAGAACGTACTCGGACGCGCCGTCCACCGCGGACCAACTGATGTCCACGGACTCTGCGGCCAGTTCGACGGCGGGCTTCTGCGGCGCAGCCAGCGCACTGCCGCCGCCGGTGATCAGCGTGGCGGCAATCACACCGAGCACCACCGCGAGCACCACCACCGGCCCGGCGAGCACCGCAGGGCGGGTGAACCACGGACCGTTCGGCGTCGGGGGCGCCGCGGGTCCGGTGCCCGCGTAGGCCGGACGTTGTCCACTCGACGCCATCCCCGGGTATCCCTGGCCCGCCCCCTGATACGGGTTCGACTGACCCGGCGAAGAATGCTGGGGAGTGAAGTGCTGCGGTGACGAGTGCGGGGCCGCGGGCTGTCCGGGAGTGGACTGTCCGGGGGCGGAGGGATACGGTCCCGGTTGGTACGGGTTGGACGGCACGGGCCCGGGCGTCGCGGCCGGAGGGAAGGTCACCGCAGCGGCCGACCGCGGGGCATTCGTCGGCGGCACAACGGGTTTGACCGGTATGGGCACAAAAGCGCTCTGTGCGCGCGTGCTCTGCGGCGCCCCACCGCCTTGCAGCGCTTCCAGTGCGGCATCGGCCAGCTCGCGGGCGCTGTCGAAACGGTCAGCGGGTTTCTTGGCCATAGCCCTGGCGATCACCGAAGCCATCGCCGCCGGCACCGCGGGATTGACGGCCGCCGGGTTGGGCGGGGCGTTGAACATGTGCGCCGCCATCAGGCCTTGACTGGTGGGGGCGTCGAAAGGTGCTGTCGCGGTGAGCAACTCGTAGAGCGTGCAACCAAGCGCGTACACGTCGGCACGGTGGTCGATCTCCTCGCCGCCGATCTGTTCAGGTGCGCTGTACCGCAGCGTGCCCACCGTCATCCCCACCGACGTGAGACTGCTGTCGGTCTCTTGCGCCATCCGCGCGATGCCGAAGTCGGTGAGTTTCACCGCATCCGGGTTCATCGGATCGGCACCTGGCGTGATCAGGATGTTCCCGGGCTTGACGTCGCGGTGCAACAGCCCCTTGCGGTGCGCGTAGTCCAGTCCGTCGGCGACCTCGGAGATGATCTGCACCGCAAGTCGCGGATGCAACGGTCCGTCGATCAACATGTGTGCCGCGTCGGTACCCGACACGAACTCCATCGCAATCCACAGCTGACCCTCGTGAGTACCTCGGTCCAGCACGTTCACCAGGTTCGGGTGACTGAGTGGGGCGACCAGATCCGCTTCCCGCTCGAACCGAGCCCGGGTGTCGGGGTCGCTGCCGTAGGTGTTGTTCAGCAACTTGATGGCATCGGCTCTCGGCAACCGGGGGTGCTGGGCCTTGTACACCTCCCCCATCCCGCCGCGGCCGAGCAGCTCCAGAATTTGATAGCCACCGATGTAGGAACCGATCGCCACGCTCATCTCATGCCCTTCCACCTCTCACCCATGGTCGGTGAGCTGAGCAGATAGTAGCCACCACAGACTGGGGCAGACCAGATCTCGGAGCCCGATTACACCGTCTGACCGATCACGCCAAAACAGCCCGCGTGACACGGTTCGGCAAATACGCTCAGCGCCATGAAATCTGACGTTGTCCGGGTACTGGTCTGTGTCGCGGCGGTGGGCGCCACGGTGTCCGCAGGCGCGGGCGCCGCTTCCGCCTCCCCCGCCGGTACATGCACTGCGGCCGATCGCGTGGCCGGCGCCCAGACCTACCTCGATGCGCTCGTCGACCCCTCGTACGCCTACGACGTCCCCCTTGCCGACAACGTGGTCCGATTCGAGAACGGGCTGCAGACCGGGTTCTCCGGCGACGTGATGAAGGCCGAACTCGCTCTACATCTGCAATACAGCGGCATCACCTCGCTGGACAACGAACAGTGGTCGGGCAGCGGCGACTCGGTCCGGGTGATCTACGACCTCGAATATGGAGTCGGCGACCTCAATGTGGCCGATGCCGCCGTGGACGAGACCTTCCGGTTCAACGGCGATTGCCTGATCCAACGCATCGACGCGACCATCACCATCGCCCCCGGTGACGGATTCTGATGGGGCGCTTCAGTCGCGCCGAACTCGAGAGCGAGTTCGCCCGGTTCGAGAAGATGGTCGAGCAGGTTGCCGAAACCCACGACTGGAACCCCTGGGCCGAGCAGTTCACCGACGATGCCGACTACGTCGAACACGCCATGGGCACCTTCAAGGGGCGCGAAGAGATCCGCACCTGGGTGATCAAGACCATGGGCCGGTTCCCGGGCAGTCACATGGTCGCCTTCCCGGCACTGTGGCATGTGATCGACCAAGAGACCGACCGGGTGATCTGCGAGATCGACAACCCCCTGCGCGACCCCGGCGACGGTTCGTTGTTCACGGCCACCAACATCACGATCCTGACGTACGCCGGCGACGGGCTCTGGTCCAAGGAAGAGGACGTCTACAACCCGATGGAGTTTGCTCAGGCAGCCAAAGCCTGGTGTCATAGGGCACAGGAGCTGGGGAACCTGACCGACGAGGCCGGTAGATGGCTCGACACGGTGGGCAAGTACTTCTGAAGGATCGCTCGCTGCCAACAATAGATTGGTAGTTCAGTTTTTCTGGGCGGATTCGCATCACGTCAGTAAGATGCACCACACACGGGGACCATCGGGGCACTCAGTTCGAGCAGTAACCAAGCCACGACTGACCAGCAGCGATCCAGTGGCGCGAGGGGTTCGACACACCCTCGCGCCGGCGCGAAGAACTTGGGTGGCGGTAGTGCGTTCCCGTAGCCTGGACCCTTATCACGCCTAGCCGTTCTTGGAGGAATAACTAATGGCCCGCGAGTTGACTCAACTGGAGCTCTTGAAAGAACTGGAGCCGGTGGCCGAGGAAAACGTCAATCGCCATCTGCGCCTTGCCAAGGACTGGAACCCGCATGACTACGTCCCCTGGGACGAAGGGCAGAACTTCGCGGCTCTCGGTGGTGTCGACTGGGATCCGGAGCAGTCGAGGCTCGACGACGTGGCCAAGGCCGCGATGGTCACCAACCTCCTGACCGAGGACAACCTGCCGTCCTATCACCGCGAGATCGCGGAGAACTTCTCGATGGACGACGCGTGGGGCCACTGGGTCGGACGCTGGACCGCCGAAGAGAACCGCCACGGCATCGCGATGCGCGACTACCTGGTGGTCACCCGCGGCGTCGATCCCGTCGCCCTCGAAGAAGCTCGCATGATCCATATGACAAACGGCTTCTCCTCACTCGCGACCGCGGGTAAGCGAGCTGAAGAACTCGGCGAGACCAGCGCCGGACTGCTGCGTTCGGTGGCGTATGTGACCTTCCAGGAACTCGCGACGCGGGTCTCGCACCGCAACACCGGCAAGGCCTGCAACGACCCGATCGCCGACCGCATGCTCCAGCGCATCGCCGCCGACGAGAACCTGCACATGGTGTTCTACCGCAACATCTGCGGTGCCGGCCTCGACATCTCCCCCGACCAGACCATCCGAGCGATCTACGAAGTGGTCTCCAACTTCCAGATGCCCGGCCTCGGCATGCCGAACTTCCGTCGCAACGGCGTCCTCATGGCCAAGCACGGCATCTACGACCTGCGTCAGCACCTCGAAGAGGTCATCCAGCCCGTCCTGCGCAAGTGGAACATCTTCGAGCGCGAGGACTTCAGCGCGGAGGGCGAGAAGACCCGCGAAGAGCTGGCCGCGTTCCTCGACAAGCTGGCCTCAGACACCATCAAGTTCGAAGAGATGCGTGACCGCGCACTCGCTCGCGAAGCGGCCAAGCGCGAAAAGGCCCGCGCCGCTTCCTAGCGGCGACTTCTCGGAAAGGCCACATCCTGACCGCCCTGCTGCCAGACACGCGCACCACCCCGGCACTGTCCATCGGGTCCATCGAGCTCTCCAGCCCGGTGGTCCTGGCTCCGATGGCCGGGGTGACCAACGTTGCCTTCCGTACGTTGTGCCGTGAACTCGAGCTCGCCCGGACCGGGACCGTTGCCGGTCTCTACGTCTGTGAGATGGTCACGGCCCGCGCTCTTGTGGAGCGCCACCCGGTCACGATGCACATGACCACGTTCGCCCCGGAAGAGAACCCGCGGTCGATGCAGCTCTACACGGTTGATCCCGAGTACACCTATGCCGCGGCCAAGATGATCGTCGACGAGAACCTCGCCGACCACATCGACATGAACTTCGGCTGCCCGGTGCCAAAGGTGACACGCAAGGGCGGCGGCTCGGCCATCCCCTACAAGCGCCGCCTGTTCGCCAACATCGTCGCCGCTGCCGTCCACGCCACCGAGGGCACCGACATCCCCGTAACCGTCAAGTTCCGCATCGGAATCGACGACGAGCACCACACTCACCTCGACGCCGGTCGGATCGCTGCCGCCGAGGGCGCGAAAGCTGTTGCGCTGCATGCTCGTACGGCCTCGCAACGCTATTCCGGGAGCGCCGACTGGGACGAGATCGCACGACTCAAGGAGCACGTGACCGACGTGCCCGTCCTCGGCAACGGCGACATCTTCGAGCCCGCCGACGCCACCCGGATGATGAATCAGACCGGCTGCGACGGCGTGGTCATCGGTCGTGGATGTCTCGGCCGGCCATGGCTGTTCTCCGAACTGAGCGCCGAACTGAACGGATTGCCCACCCCGGCGGCCCCCACGCTCGGCGAAGTGGCGCAGATCATCGTCCGGCACGGACAGCTGCTCGCCGATCACCACGGCGAGTTCAAGGGCATGCGGGAAATCCGCAAACACGTTGCCTGGTATCTGCGCGGTTTCCCCGTCGGCTCGGAGTTGCGTCGCGACATGGCCTTGGTCGAGACCGTCGATCAACTTGCCGACATGGTGGGCCAATTACCCGCTGACGTGCCCTTTCCCCGCGACGGCCATGGTCCGCGCGGACGGCAGGGGTCGCCGTCGGCCGTGGCCCTCCCCCACGGCTGGCTCGATGACCCGGACGACGACTGCGTTCCCGACGGCGCCGAGGTCATGCATTCCGGCGGATAGCACCACCAATGGAAATACCGGTTCCGGAAACCTCGGTTTCACGCTGCCGAACTCGTACACAAGAACAACGGCCGACGAACGCTCGGCAACAAGGCACATACAGGTTCGGCCAGTATCATCGTGAACGCGCCTGCCCGGCCGACATGTTTTTCGACGGGCCTGAGATACAGCCCGGTGCCCAGAAGTCCGAAGGAACATGAGTGAGCAGCGACGACGAGCTCCGGGGACGCACACCCGAGGAACGCCGCGATCTGATTCGCCGCCAGCTCGGCGCGCCATCGGATGAGGTACTCCGTGAACCCCCGCTCGGGAACTGCCTCGTGACGCCGCGGGCCGATTGACGGTTCAGGAACTACTCAATCGGATGAATGCCGCCGGCTCGTCCGGACGCGCCGCACCATCCCCTTCGTCTCGAGCCGCCTCCGACGGGCCGTCGCAGCCCCCGGCCGGCGAACCCCGATCCTCGACAGACCGTTCCTCGACACCTCCGTCCGACGGACCTTCGGTTCCGCCGCCGCGCCCACGCCGCGTCCGCCCCGCCGATGCCCCTACCGAGACCATCAGCCGTGCGGTGGATCCGGGTCCCCCGTCCGATCCCAACCCACGCGGCGGCCGCGGTCCGGCCGGTGGGCCGCCCTCCCCGTCTGGCACGCCGAGCCATCCCTTCGCGCGCACCGACCCTCCGCAACGGGACGACGACTCCCAGACAGAGGTCATCCCGGCCGCCAAGGACGACCCACCCGTCTACCTCTCCGCCGATCCCGAGCCGGATCCGGACCCGTCGCACGACAGCGTGGCCGACCGTGTTCAGCCGGCGGTGGTTCCCGAATCCGGCGCGGGTACGGCCCGCGGCCGCAGACATGCCGCGACGCCCAAGGGCCGCGATCGAGCCGCGCTGACCAGGAATGCCCGGATGGGTGGCCGAGTCCTCCTCGCTCTCGCCTGCGTCATGACACTCCTGGGCACGGGCGCGGTATGGGGCTACCAGAAGGTCAAAGACGGCAACTGGAACATCGTCGATGCCGTCAACCCGGACAACAGCGAGATCCGCGGCAAAGAACTGCAGACCGGCGACGAAACCTACCTGATCGTCGGCACCGACACCCGGTCGGGAAAGAACGGGCAGATCGGCGCCGGTACCACCGAGGACGCCGGCGGTGCCAGGTCGGACACGGTGATCCTCGTGAACATCCCGGCCGACCGCAGCCGCGTGGTCGCGGTGAGTTTCCCGCGGGACCTGCAGATCAACCGTCCCGAGTGCACAACGTGGGACAACGACAAGGGCGAATACACCGGCCAGATCGTGCCCGCCGAGACGGGCGCCAAGCTCAACACCGCCTATGGCGACGGCGGCCCCAAGTGCATCGTCGACACACTCACCGCCATCAGCGGCCTGAACATCAACCACTTCATCGCGATGGACTTCTCGGGATTCGAGAAGGTCGTGAACAAGATCGGTGGTGTCGAGGTCTGCTCGCCGGTCCCGCTCAACGATTTCGAGCTGGGCCCCATCCTCACCAAGCCCGGTAAGCAGAAGATCCGCGGTAAAGCTGCCCTCAATTACGTACGCGCCCGCACCATCGACACCGAGGGCAACGGTGACTACGGGCGCATCAAACGCCAGCAGCTGTTCCTCTCGTCGCTGCTGCGCGGAGCGCTCTCCAGCAAGGTCTTGTCCAATCCCGCGACGCTGAACGGCATCGTCGACACCTTCATCCAGAACAGCTTCGTCGATCAGGTGAACACCGACGACCTTCTCCAATTGGCCCAGTCGATGCAAGGGCTCGACGCCGGCCGCGTCACCTTCCTCACCGTCCCCACCTCGGGCACGGCCGAAGACGGCTCGGGCAACGAGATCCCCCGTGATGCCGACATCCGTGCGATCTTCGACGCGATCATCAACGACGAACCGCTGCCCGGAGAGAAGGAAGAGAAACCGGCCGGAACAACAACCAGCACAACAACTTCTTCGACGCCCTCGCGTCCGGCAGACGTCACCGTCAGCGCGCTGGATCCGTATTCGGTCAGCATGCGGGTGCTCAACGGCACCGGTTCCGCCGGAGTTGCCACCGGCATCGCCGAGAGTCTGGCCAATCAGGGTTTCGGCGTCCAGGGTGTTGCCGACGCCTCCGAGAACCGCACCGACACCGTCGTGAGGTACGGCGAAGGGCAACAGGCTGCGGCGGCCACCGTTGCACAGTTGTTCCCCGGGGCGAGCATCCAGGCGGACAACACCGTGCAGTCGGGTATCGAGGTCATCGTCGGCAGCGACTACAGCGGGAACCCGGGGTCGCCGGCTCTCGCCGGAAGCCAGATCACCGTTGCCGAACTGCCACGCGAGTCGGGAACAGACGAGTTGCCCAACGACCTCACGGTCACGAACGCCGGGGATACAACCTGCGCATGAGTCGGGCCGGCTACGCCGACATCGAGCCTGTGCCACTCGTTCATTCGCAGTTCACCACCTGACCACCATTCCCACCGATCGTGGCAGTACCGTTGGCTCATGCGTAGTGCCTACATTGAGCAGATGGCCGAACTCAACGGAGTTCTGGGACAAATGTGTGCGTTGGCCGGGATTGCGATGGAGCGATCCACCCAAGCCCTGCTCCAAGCCGACCTCGCGGTCGCCGAGTCGGTGATCAGCGACCACGAGCAATTGACCCAGCTGTCGACGCAAGCCGAGGAACGGGCGTTCGCCCTCCTCGCGTTGCAGGCGCCGGTCGCCGGCGATCTGCGTTCGATCGTGAGTGGATTCCAGATCGTCGCCGACATCGACCGCATGGGTGCGCTAGCGCTGCACGTCGCCAAGGTCGCCCGCCGTCGCCACCCCGCCAAGGCGCTGCCCGAAGAGGTCAACGGCTACTTCGCCGAAATGGGCCGGCTCGCCATCACCATGGCGACCAACGCGCGTGAAGTCCTCAACAGCCAGAACCCCGAGGACGCGCTGAAGCTGCAGGACGATGACGACGCGATGGACGACCTCCACCGCCACCTGTTCACGGTGTTGATGGACCGCGAGTGGCGTCACGGCGTCGCTGCCGCAGTGGACGTCACGTTGCTCGGCCGGTATTACGAGCGCTTTTCCGACCACGCTGTGCTGATCGGACGTCGCGTGGTGTTCCAGGCGACGGGGCAGACCCCGGAGCAGTTCACCGAGGTCTAGCGGCTCCTACCGGGGTGCAGTGCGTCGCACCTCGGAGATCCGGTCGGCCAGTTCTGCAGCCGTCCTGAATCGATCGCTGTGCGGGGCAAGGCATTCCGACACCAGGTCGCGTTCAGCCGGTGAAAGTGTCGTACTGATCCTGGGTTTGGTGGACTGCACCGTGCGGATCGCCACCAGCGGCTGCATGTCGGGCAGTTCACCGTAGAGGCCTTCACCGGTCAGAGTGCGGTGGATCGTCGCTCCCAGAGCCCAGATATCCGTTGCACGCGAGGGTGTTTGACCGACAAGGGTGTCGGGGTCGGCATATTCGAGTGACGCGGACGACCCGATGCCGCTGACCGCGGTCGCCGCGGTGATCACCCGGGCCAGACCGAGATCGGACAGTACTCCGGCTGGTGATGCCGTGGTACCCGCGCGATCACCTCCAGCAATCAACACGTTTGCCGGTTTGATGTCGGAGTGGACCAACCCGGCCTCGTGCATGTCGTGTGCCCCTCTGGCCGCGCACTCGAGCACGGCGAGTGCCTGGTCACGCTGCAGCGGCATCGATGGGGCAGCCATCGACCCACCCGGGAAGTAGTCCATCGCGTACATGAAGAGGTCACCCAGTGCCGCTTCGTACAGATGCACCAGATGTGGGGACCGTACGGCGGCGAAACTGCGGAGTTCGAGCACACCGCGATGGAAGGCGTCTTCACCGCAGGGGTTCGAAAAGACCTTCAGCGCAACGTGTTCGACATTCAGCTGCAGCCGGGCCGGGGGCACCGCCAGATAACACGTACCGTGGCTGCCCGCACCGAGCGCCCGGACTGTCCGGTAGTCGGCGATCGCCGGGGGCAGCCGGCGAGCGTCGGTACCCGATGTCGGGTCAACGAACATCGCTGATCCTCCCGTGCGGCGCCTCGAACAGCAATGAGCGACTTCCCACCCGCAGTTCGGATCCCGGATACAACACCGCTTCCTGGCCGCGGCGCAACGTGATCCAGCCAGGCGCGCGTGGCAGCCGGACATACGTCCCGTTCACTGAGCCGGCATCCACCACCCGGACATCCCAATCCACCAGTCGCAGTTCACAATGCGCGCGCGACATCGACCCCGAGGTGTCGTTGATGCGAATGGGGTCCAGTGGTCCGATACCCGCACTTGCGACACCACCCCTGGCTGCGACCATCGGCTCGGGATCACGTCCGATCATCAGATCGCCGGCCACCACGTAGGTGGTGCCGTCGTCGATGACGAGTAGCCCCAGCGGCGGTCGCGGACCCTGCACCATCGCCCCCGTCATCCGGTTGATCCGAATACCGCATCGAGTACAGACCGGTGACCGCGGATCGTTGATGTGACCGTTCTGGCACAGCAGACCCTGGATCTGCACCTGTTGTTCGCGCGCCGAGACCTTCGGATCAGATGGACGCACAGGACGATTCG
Organism: Williamsia sp. DF01-3; assembly: GCF_023051145.1. Classification (NCBI taxonomy): domain Bacteria; kingdom Bacillati; phylum Actinomycetota; class Actinomycetes; order Mycobacteriales; family Nocardiaceae; genus Williamsia; species Williamsia sp. DF01-3. The sequence goes on along the minus strand of NZ_JALKFS010000005.1, from coordinate 1,433,376 downwards.
CGACATCGGTCGGCGCCGATGCCAGTGCGGCATCGGCCGGTCCGACCACGTCACGCGGCGGGACCAGTGTCGGCTCGGCGATTCCCCGCCGAGCCGAGGCAGCTCTGCGCCGGCCACCGACGATCGGCAACGGTGCCCGCCCAGCTGCGGTGTGGTTGTCGAAGTCGTCCAGCCTCACCGAGAGTGCCGGTGGTAGCAAAGGCGTTTCGGTTACCGCCATCGCGGTGTCGACGAGTTCGGGACTCACCACCACCGGGACACCTGTGGGCTCGTCGGCAGCCGACGGCATCGGCGTCACTGCCGGTACGGCATATACCGCACTGTCGGTGGAAGGCGAGGCCGATGGCCACAGCACCACGCCGGCGCCGGGTGCCGCACCTTTTTCGAGCGAGAAGATCTCGGACGGGGCCAGACCGCCCGATCCGATCGGTCCACCGCCCAGCGGGTCGTCCTCATCGATGGTCAGGGCCACCGCGAACACACTGCTCGGATAGCTGCGCTGTACCAGGAAACCGGCGTCTGCTCCCCTGATGACCTCCGGCGTGGCGAACTCGGTGACGTAGATCCTCGCACTCGCGGCACCGTAGACGAAGACCTCCAGACCCCCGTGCCGGTCGGTGGAGACCACCGCGAAATCCGGGCTGCTGTCCTCGTTGGCCAGCAACCACTTGGTCAGCGACCGTAGCCGCGACCCGTCGACGCGGCCGGCCTGTTCGAGCGGCTCGGTGGCGAGATGCGCCAGATCTGTGAGCGTTGCGCTGCTCCGGATCGGATCGGCGTCGATGAGCAGGAGCGACGGTCCACGGCGGAGCACGATGCCGCGGCCAGGCAGCACGCTCACCGGATGTTTTGCCGTCACGGGGACCATTCTGGCAAGGAAACGGCCCCATGCGGAAACATGGGGCCGTTTTCTTCGGGTACCTGCGAGGATCAGCCGAAACGGCCGGAGATGTAGTCTTCCGTCGCCTTCTGCGTCGGGTTGGAGAACATCGTCTCGGTGTCACTGAGCTCGACCAGCTGTCCGGGCTGACCGACGGCCGCCAGGTTGAAGAACGCGGTCTGGTCGCTGACGCGGGCAGCCTGCTGCATGTTGTGCGTCACGATCACCACCGTGTAGTCCTTCTTGAGTTCGGTGATCAGGTCCTCGATGGCGAGCGTCGAGATGGGGTCGAGTGCCGAACACGGCTCGTCCATCAGGAGCACGTCAGGCGACACCGCGATCGCACGCGCGATACACAGACGCTGCTGCTGACCACCGGAGAGGCCACCGCCGGGCTTGTTCAGCCGGTCCTTGACCTCTTCCCACAGGTTCGCTCCGCGCAGGCTGCGCTCGGCGGTCTCGTCGAGCACCTTCTTGTCGCGCACACCCTGCAGGCGCAGACCGGCCACCACGTTGTCCTTGATGGACATCGTCGGGAACGGGTTGGGGCGCTGGAACACCATGCCGATCGTGGAGCGGACCGACACCGGGTCGATGCCCTTGCCGTAGATGTCGTCGCCGTCGAGCAGGACCTTGCCCTCGACACGAGCACCGGGGGTCACCTCGTGCATGCGGTTGAGCGTGCGCAGCACGGTGGACTTACCACAGCCGGAAGGGCCGATGAACGCCGTGACGCAGCGGGGCGGCACTTCCAGGCTCACGTCCTTGACGGCGTGAAAGGCGCTGTAGTAGATGTTCAGATCTTTGAGGTCGAGTCTCTTTGCCATTGCCTTATCTCATTTCGTCTTCGGCGCGAGCAGTTTAGAAGCCAGCGCCGCGAGTGCATTCGCCAGCGCGATCACGATGACCAGGGTCAGCGCTGCACCCCAGACGCGGTATTCCCCGGCGGGATTGGGGTTTGCCAACTGGTTGTAGATGAACAACGGCAGCGATGTCATGTTGTTCTGGAAAGGGTCGTAGTTCACCGAGGCGGTATAACCCACCAGGATCAGCACCGGGGCGGTCTCACCCATGATTCGCGCGGTGGCGAGGAACACTCCGGAGATGATTCCCGACATCGCCGTCGGGACAACAATTTTCACGATGGTCTTGGACTTGCTGATGCCCAGCGCGTACGAGGCCTCACGCAACTCGTCGGGGACGAGCTTGAGCATCTCCTCGGTGGAGCGGACAACCACCGGGAGCATCAGCAGCACAAGTGCCAGGCTGACCGCGAAGCCGCTCTGAGGCAGACCGAACGTGGTCACCCACACGGTGAAGATGAACAGCGCCGCGACGATCGACGGGACGCCGGCGAGGATGTCCACCATGAACGAGGTGGGCTTGACCAGCTTGCTGTTCGGGTACTCCACCAACATGATCGCGGCCATGATGCCGATCGGCACGGCGATCACGGCGGCGATCAATGCCGTGAGGATCGTGCCCAGGATCGCGTGTCCGACACCGCCGGAGAAGCTAGTCGGCCCGATCAGGAACTGGTCGCCCGACCACCACTCCGGCTTGATGATGGCTTCGAAACCCTTGCTGATGACGGTGAAGAGCACCATCACCAGGGGAATCATCGCGATCACGAAGCACAGGGTGAAAACGATCGTGGCCGACTGGTTCTTGAGGCGCCGGCCGGGCGAGACCGGCTTGTACAGACTGCCGGCCTTGACCGGGCTGCTGCCATCGATGGTTGAGGTGCTCATCCGTTTACCTTTCCGCCGGAGAGGACCCGGGCGATGGCATTGACCACGAAGGTCAGCAAGAACAGCACCAAACCTGCGGCGATGTACGCGCCGGTCGGCAGGGGCTGGTTGAACTCACCTGCGCCAGAGGCGATCTTGGAGGCGAATGTGTATCCACCATCGAAGAGGCTGAACCCGGACGTCGATGTCGCGGCCCGCAGGATGATGAGGACGGCAACCGTCTCACCGAGTGCGCGACCGAGCGCGAGCATCGACGCCGCGATCATTCCACTACGTGCGTAGGGGAATGAGGTCATCCGCAGCATCTCCCACTTCGTCGCGCCCAGTGCCAGAGCCGCTTCCTTGTGCAGCACAGGGGTCTGCTGCAGCACCTCACGGGAGATCGACGTGATGATCGGAAGGATCATGATCGCCAGCACGATTCCGGCGGTGAAGATCGTTCCGCTCGAGACGTTGCCGTCGGCGAAGAGGAAGAACCATCCGAGGTTGCTGTTGAGGAAGTCGGCGACCGGCTGGAGCTTGGGTCCGAGAACCGCCATGCCCCACAGGCCGAAGATGATCGACGGCACTGCGGCAAGCAGGTCGACGACGGCGCCGAGCGGTCGGGACAACCGCGCCGGTGCATACGACACAAGGAATGTCGCGATACCGATCGCGATGGGCACCGCCAACGCCAGTGCGAACACCGAGCTCAGAACCGTGACCTTGAGCAGGTCGAGGATTCCGAACCGGAGGTTCAGAGCGTTGGTGGTGTCCCACACCGAACTCGTCAAGAAGTTGACGTTGTCCACTCTCAATGAGGGGATGGCCTCGAAGAGTAGGTTCAGTGCGATCAACAGGATCACCAGGCAGACAAAGCCACCGGCCGTCAAAGCCAGCACCTTGAACGCCTGATCGTAGAACCGACTCCGATTTTGTCGGGAGTTCGACTTCAGATCCGATTGACTGTCCGAAGGCTCGGGAGCTGATGCGCTTGGGCTCACCGCGCCTACTTTGTCAGATTGCCCGACCGCGTCATGCACCGTCATCGCTTTCCTGCCCTAACTTATGAGAGAGATCAGTCACTGAATGGAATCGATGGCTGTGTTCAGTTGGGTGCTGAAGCCCTCGGGGATCGGGATGTATCCCTCGGCCTCGAGTGAGCTCTGCACGTCGGTGCTCGCAGCGACCTTGAGGAACGACTTCACGGCCTGGCCGGTGGCATCGTCCGAGTAGTTGCTGCAGACGATCTCGTAGGTGGCCAGCACGATCGGGTAGGCACCTGCGACGGACGGCTTGTAGAAGCTCGAGGTGTCGAGGACCAGGTTGTTCGAGCCCGGGTTCTTCAGTGTCGCGCCGTCGATGGTCTTGCCCACGGTCTCGACCGAGAGCGGCACGGCCTCAGGACCGGCCGAGGTGATGATGTTGGCGATGCTCAGGCCCTGGTTGGTGGCGTAGGACCACTCGTTGTAGGTGATCGATCCGGGCGAGTTCTTGATGGCGGCCGAGGTGCCCTCGTTGCCCTTCGCGCCCTCACCGACACCGCCGGCGAACGACTTGCCCGCGCCCTGGGTCCAGGTGCCATCCGATGCGGCTTCCAGGTACTTCTGGAAGTTGTCGGTGGTGCCGGACTCATCCGAGCGGAAGATCACGATGATGTCCTGGTCGGGCAGGGACACGCCGGAGTTCTCGGCGGCGATGGCCGGATCGTTCCACTTCTTGATGGTGCCGTTGAAGATCTTGCCGAGGGTGGGGCCCGACAGGTTGACGGCGTCGACGCCGTCGAGGTTGTAGGTGACGGCGATGGGGCCGAAGACGAGGGGGAGGTTCCAGGCCTCGGACCCGCAGGTGGTGGCCGCGGCGGTGGCTTCGTCTTCCTTCAGCGGTGAGTCGCTGCCACCGAAGTTGGTGAGGCCGCCGGTGAACTCCTTGACGCCGGCGCCGGAGCCGTTGGAGTTGTAGTCGATGGTCTTGCCCTCGCACGTGGTGGCGTAGGAGTTGGCGAACAGGGTCATGGCGTTGGCCTGCGCACTTGATCCACTGGCCTTCAGATTCGCCTGGCCTTCACATGTGACGCCTTCGACCTTCTTGGCCGTGTCGGAGTCTGACGCGGAGTTTCCACACGCCGAGATCAGCAGCGTTGAGGCAGCAAACACGCCCAGGATTGCTCCACTGTTTTTCAAGTTCACCTGAAGAAGTCCTTCGATTCGTGCATCGGCAGTCTGCTCGACACAGGTCGCAATGATTCACAGGCAGCCACGACGCCGTAGCGCATCGCGTCCTGCTGCGGTTTGGAAGCTACAGAGCGAGAGTGAAGCGATACCCCTGGAGAGGTGAACGAGAGGTGAACAGCCATGGTGACGAATCGGACATTGCCCGGGCCGACGCTCGGGACGGCACTCAGCCGTACGCGACGTCGATCGCGTACTGGGTGAACCCGAGCTTGGCGTAGGTGTTGAGCGCAGCCTTGTTGTCGCCCTCGACGTAGAGTTCGACCTCCGCGAGGCCACGCTGCTGGAGGTGGTGCAGGCCGGCCAGGGTGAGCAACCGTCCCAGACCTCGTCCCTGGGCGGTGGCGTCCACGCCGACGATGTACACCTCTCCCAGTGCGGGGGTGTCACCCTCGGCAGGGTGCACCTTTGTCCAGTGGAAGCCCAGCAAGGTGTGAGGATCAGACGCATCGAACACGAGGAACAACCCCGCAGGGTCAAACCACTCGGCGCCCGTACGCGTGGCGATCTCGTCGTCGCTCCAACCGCCCTGCTCCGGATGCCACTCGAAGGCCACGTTGTTGACCCGCAAGATCTCCGCGTCGTCCGACGGCCCCGCGTACGTTCGCAGAACAAGATCGTCGGGCACGGTGAGCGACGGGAGTTCGGCCCCGGCCAGAGGCCGTCGCAATTGCAGCAGCTCGCGCCGGGCAGTGAGGCCCACTGACGCCGCCAGCGCCTGCGCGGCGGGCAGATTCCCATGCGCCCACACACGACGATTGTCGGGCACCTGCTCCAGAGTTGTTGTCAGCAGCCGCTTCCCGTGACCGCGTCGGCGGTGTTCGGGGTGCACCGCAAGCTCGATCATCGCCGGTTCGCCCTCTCGGGCAGGGGTGACGTTGGCATACCCGACAACAGTGTCGCCGGATGAGACGGTGAACTCCCTGACGCCCTCACGGCCGATGACGGCCACCGCCTGCTCGCCCAATGGCGCGACACCGTCTGCGCGGGCGGCGGCAGTCAAGAGGTCGCGGACAGGGCCGACGTCAGCCACCATTGGCGCTCGAACTCAGTTCCTGGTCCGGGAACTCGACCTCGTCCGATCCACCCAGATCGTCGAGATCTCCGTTGTCGGTGGAGGTCTCGCCGCCACCGCGACCGCCCCGGCTCGGACGCACCGCCTTGTAGCCGACGTTCCGGACGGTACCGATCAACGACTCGTACTCGCTGCCGAGTTTGGCGCGAAGACGCCGGACGTGCACGTCGACCGTGCGGGTGCCGCCGAAGAAGTCGTATCCCCACACCTCTTGAAGCAGTTGAGCCCGGGTGAAGACGCGACCGGCGTTCTGCGCGAGGTACTTCAGGAGTTCGAACTCCTTGTAGGTCAGGTCGAGCGGGCGTCCACGCAGCCGTGCCGTGTAGGTGCCCTCGTCGATCACCAGGTCACCGAGGGTGACCTTTCCACTGGCCTCCTCGGCGGTGACGCCTCGGGTGCGCACGACCAGAAGGCGCAGGCGCGCATCGAGTTCGGCCGGACCGGTGTCGGGCAGCAGGAAGTCGTCGAGGCCCCATTCGGAGTTGACGGCCACCAGACCGCCCTCGGTCAGCACCGCGACCACGGGGACCGATGAACCCGTACTCCCCAGCAGTCGGCACAGGCCGCGCGCGGCGGCAAGGTCAGAACGCGCATCAACGATGGCTACATCTGCGTTTCCGGCTTCCATCAATGAGGACACCTCGGTGGGCGCCACTCGAACGGTATGAGCCAGCAGTGACAACGACGGCAATACAGACTCAGGGGTGGGATCGGCTGTCAGTAACAAGAGATCCACAAACCACTCCGATCTCGATTATTCGTATATGTACGCTGCCTTACCAACGTGTGCGAGATAGATGACAGAATAGCGTCATATCGGTCGTTACCCGTTAACAAGTCCCCAGCGGGAGTCTCCACCGGCGGTCGCCGGCCGCGTCGCCGGATGGACTGAGTCCATTACAGAGGGGAATCGTTGCGCAAGCTGGCAGTCGGTGTGCTCATCACCCTCTTGGTCGCCACGATCGCCGATTTCGCATCCGCGGCCTACGCAGAGTACCGCTATTCCACCGCGTTGCGGGAGGCTTCCGACCTGGAGTTCGACCCCGAGATCACCATCTCCGGCTTTCCCTTCGTCGACCAGGCCGCCGGCGACACCTACGACCAGATCGGCATCACTGCGCGGGGCGCTGACCTGGGTGATGGGCGCCGGGGCGACCTGCGGTCGAAGCTGTCCGACGTGCGCCGAGCAGAGGGCAAATGGGTCATCGGACAGAACACCGAACTGACTGCGGCCAAGGCCACCGCGTCCCTGAAGATCGACTCGGTCAATCTCGGCCGATTCCTCGGCATCGTCGACCTCACCGTCACCACGCCGGCGCCCGAAGACAAGGCCGGCGGTGGTGGTCCGGGCGACGGGATCCTCTCGACCAGCACCGGCGTCATCCTGACCGGGACGGTCAATGTGAGCGATCCACGTAATTCCGGTCACAGTTCCGGGCAACGCCGCGAAAAGGTGAGCGTCGCGGTTGATCTGTCCGTACGTGAAGGTGCTCTTCACATCGATGCCCGCAACCTCTACTCCGGTCCCGCCGAGCACGTGGAGTCCGACGTTCCGCCCGGGGCCGAGTCGATGGTGCTCGCCCAGTTCACCAAGACGCTTCCGGTACTGCCACTTCCGTGGTCGTTGCCGGCGGTGGAGGCGGCCTCACAGGGCAGCGATGTGGTGCTCGAGGCCGAGCCCGCGCCGTTGGTCGCAACCGCTCGGGACTTCTGGGAAGGGCCATCTCGGAGTGGTCGCACGCTGCGGTAAGCTGTCGGCCATGCAACTGGGCTGTGAGTTGATGCTCACCCGCCGTCGGGCGATCGACTTCTGTCGTATCGCCAATTGTTGCTGTCTGAGCCGGTAACCGGCGGGCCGTTCCGAGATCTTCCGCGTCCCGCACGTCCGGCGTGCCCCTGGTTCGCGTTCTTCGCTCCAGCGATTCATCACGCCCCAGCACCACCCCCCAAGCTCCAACCTCCGAGCACCACCACAGTTGTATCTACTGCGGATCGCTTCTCGATGCCGCATCCACCACGAAAGGAAAACCATGGCTCGCTCCGACGTCCTGGTCAGCGCCGACTGGGCTGAGCAGAACCTGAAAGCAGACAAGACCGTCTTCATCGAGGTCGACGAGGACACCACCGCCTACGAGGGCGGACACATCGAAGGCGCCATCCGCCTCGACTGGCGCAAAGACCTGCAGGACGGCGTTCGCCGCGACTTCCTGAACCAGGAGCAGTTCTCGGAGTTGTTGTCGGCCAAGGGCGTCTCCAACGACGACACCGTTGTTCTCTACGGCGGCAACAACAACTGGTTCGCTGCCTACGCCTACTGGTACTTCAAGCTCTACGGCCACAAGGACGTCAAGCTCATCGACGGCGGCCGCAAGAAATGGGAGCTCGACGGCCGTCCGCTGTCGACCGACGAGGTCACCCGCCCAGCCACCACGTACACCGCATCTGCCCCGGACACGAGCATCCGCGCATTCCGCGACGAGGTCATCAACGCCATCGGCAGCAAGAACCTGGTCGACGTGCGCAGCCCCGACGAGTTCTCGGGCAAGATCCTCGCTCCCGCACACCTGCCGCAGGAGCAGGCCCAGCAGCGTGGCCATGTCCCGGGCGCGATCAACATCCCGTGGAGCACCACCGCCAACGAGGACGGCACCTTCAAGGCGGACGATGACCTCGAAAAGCTGTACGCCGAAAAGGGTTTCGACGACAGCAAAGAGACCATCGCCTACTGCCGCATCGGTGAGCGCTCGAGCCACACCTGGTTCGTGCTCGATCAGCTGCTCGGCAAGAAGAACGTCAAGAACTACGACGGCAGCTGGGTCGAATACGGCTCACTCGTCGGCGCCCCGATCGAACTGGGAGAGAGCAAGTAATCATGTGTGCTGCGCCTAAACAGGGACAGAAGATGCCCGCCGGTGTCGATACCGAAAAAGAAACAGTGTTGACAGGTCAGGTCGTCGACACCGACGGCAACCCCGTTGCCGGCGCGTTCGTCCGCCTTCTCGACAACACCGGCGAGTTCACCGCAGAGGTGGTCGCCAGCGGTACCGGTGACTTCCGGTTCTTCGCCGCGCCCGGCACGTGGTCGTTGCGTGCGCTGTCGTCCATCGGCAACGGTGATGCCACCGTGAGCCCGGAGGGCCCCGGCGTGCACGAACAGAACGTGACCGTCAGCAAGTAGAAGGTCGGATCCGACGAGCCCGGCCCGCCTCTCGAGGCGGGCCGGGCTTCTTTCTCGACTGCCGTGTGCCTCCGTGCACACAACTCGCGTGACCGTGGCCAGATGTGACCGTGCTGACCGATCTGTGTGCACTCGCGCACGCGGCCACACTGAGGGAATCCCCACACGCACCCGCCCATCATCGGGAGCTAGAATGCTCTGGTGGTCATATTCTTCGAAGCGTTGCTGGTGCTGGCAACCATCCTGATTTCCTGGTTTGGCCTGTACGTCCTCTACCGGCTGGTCACTGACGAATCGTGACCCGTTCGGGCGACGAAGCGATCAATCAGGCGGCGATCCGCGCGCAGGAAACCGCGGCGCGTAACGTCCCGTCGCTGCCCGATCTTCCGCTGCCGGACGACACGGCCAACCTGCGTCAGGGCCCTGACCTGCATCCCGGGCTGCTGGCGCTCCTACCCATGGTCGGTGTGTGGCGCGGCGAAGGGGAAGGTTACGACCCCGAGAACGGTGACCACCACTTCGGTCAACAGGTCATCATCAGCCACGACGGCGGCAACTACCTCGTCTGGCAATCCCGCACCTGGATCATCGACGCGGACGCCAACTACGTCGGCCCCGGTGAGCGCGAGGCCGGGTTCTGGCGAATCGGCGATGACGACGTCATCGAACTCCTCCTCACCCATGCCGAGGGCTGGGTGGAACTGTTCTATGGCAAGCCGCTCAATCAGACGTCGTGGGAATTGGCCACCGACGTCGTGATCAAAGCTGCGTCGGGCCCTCGTGCCGGAGGCGCCAAACGTCTGTACGGCCTCGTCGAGGACGGCGATCTCGCCTACGTCGAGGAACGGGTCGATGCGGACGGCGACCTCGTTCCCCGCGCATCGGCCAAACTGCGCCGCTACGCCGGGTAAATGCCGACGTTCGCTGCCCGATAGCCGTTCGCCAGTTCCTCGGGACAGCGACACACGCTGTTCGATCGCCAGGGCATCGGCGGACTTCCCCACCGAGCCGGCCACGATTGCGGCGGATCCGACACCGATCGCCCGGCAGCGGGAAAGCCGGAAATGGATAGACCCCCGCACCACCCACTTCTCAGCGGGCTCTCTCGGCCTGGACAAGGCCGAGGTGCGGGGGTCCGGTGACCATTGTGGATTCAGCTGACGACCGCTGGGACGCAACCGATGTGCGATCCCGATCGGGCCAATCCACCAAAACGGCCGTTAGCTGATGGTCACCTCACGTGTCCAAGAATTCAACTTCAGACCACCTCCTTCCTCGTGTACGGACGAAGTTACCCCCGGTTCGATAGGTCGGCAACCGCTTTTTCTCGTAGCGAATTCGGTCCCAGATCGATCACCCTGTCGGCACGATGAGAAGCCGGTAGTCGGTGCGAGACAACAACGACCGCGCGTCCACGGTCGACGAGTCCGCCACCGACATCGAGGAGTCCGGCCTGCACTCTGTCCGCATCGGCACGGTCGAGATTTTCGCCGGGTTCGTCGATGATCAGCACCGGCGAGGGGTTGATCAGGGCGCGCGCCACGAGCAGCCGTCTCCGCTGTCCCCCGCTGATCGCGTCCGCACCCCCTTCGAGGATCGTGTCGAGCCCATCCGGCAATCCCCCGACCCAGGTGTCGAGGCCGACGGATGCCAACGCCGACATCAGCACCTCGTCGGTCGCGTCACCGCGCGATACCAGCAGGTTCTCGCGGACACTGGTGGTGAACACGTGACCGTTCTCCGCGAAATATATTGGGTCCGAATCACTCTGACTCGAGACGGTGACGGTCCCCGACACCGGTTCCAGCAACCCGGCCAACGTCAGCAAGAGGGTAGATTTCCCACAGCCACTCGGACCCACGAGGGCGATCCTGGACCCCGGTCTCACGTCCAGGTCCAGGCCGGCAGACCCGCCGAACACCGTGCCGCCGGGCCACCCCCATCGCAAGCCACGGACCGTCAGGTGTCCGGCGGGCAGCGCAGTCGACCGGTTCGGGCGCGCGTTTCGGTAGTCGTGCGCGCGGTCGACGAGGGTCATGATCCGCCGCGCCGCAAGGCGGCTGCGCGACAGTGTCATCGCAGCGTCGGTCATGGTGCTGGTGGAGTCGAAAGCACTCAAGGGCAAGAGGATCAGAACGCCCAGCGTCATCGGGGACACCGAATCAGCCATGCCGATACCGATCAGCCCCGCCACCATCACCGAGACCCCGACGGCAAGTGGTGTGGCGGCCGCCGCCCATGCGCTCTGCCGGGCTCCACGATCGGTGGCGCTGCGGGCATCGGCCTCGGCAGATGCCAAGTCGCTCAACACCTCTGCGCGACGACGTGTCACAGCCAGCTCGGGTCCGTGATCGAGCAGATTCATCATCGCCTCGGCGCTGCGCGCCTGCGCCACGGCAGCATCCACTGCGGCACGGCGAGAACCGCGTGCGGCACCCCACGGCGCAACTGCGCCGCTGATCAGCAAACAACCGGCCAACGCGGCAGCCGCCCACAACGAGACACACGCCATGATCACCACCGCGGCGCCGGACACCACCATCGACACCCCGATGGGTATGAGGACCCGAATCAAGGCATTGCCCACCTCGTCGACATCGGCACCCGTGCGCGACAACAACTCTCCGCGGCGCAATCCCACCGAGTACCCGGACGGTCCACCCGCGAGGGCGACGTACAGTCGGCGGCGCGCAGTCGACATCGCATCGAGCGCCACATCGTGTGTGGCCAGGCGCTCGAGGTAGCGGAACAATCCGCGCGAGATGCCGAGCGCTCTCACAGCTGTCACGGCAAGCGACAGATAGAGAACCGGCGGCATCTGCCAGGCGCGGGTGATCAACCATGCCGACAGCGCGGCGAGCGCGAGTGCGCTACCGGCACCGAACATTCCCAGCAGCAGCGACTTCGCCACCAACTGTCTCCGCAGGCCGAGCAGACCCATCGCACGCCAAAGTGGATCCTCACGCACCTCCGACCAGTTCTCAACGATGGACATGGACATGCGCTCCGATCTCGACCACGTCGTCGGCTGCCGCGAGCAACGCCGGACGGTGAGCGACGACAACAACGGTGTCACCGGCGCGGGCGCGGGCCTGCAACACCCGGCACACCTCGGCCTCGGCCACCGCATCGAGGTGAGTGGTCGGTTCATCGAGCAACAGCAGCGGCGCGGGCGACGCCAGCACACGGGCAAGCGCCAGGCGTTGCCGCTGCCCCGCCGACAACCCCACTCCCCCGTGCCCGAGCTGGGTGTCCCACCCCTGCGGCAAGCCGGCGACCACCTCGTCGAAACCGCTTGCCCGGCATGCCGACTCGCGATCCGCGTCGGCGATCGGCCCGCCGAGGAGAAAGTTGTCCCCCACGGTGCCCGGTACCAGCACCGGGTGCTGGGGTAGCCAGGAGACCTGCTCCCACAACCCTTCCCGGTCGAAATCGGCCACCGGCACGTCGCCGATCAGGATCGAGCCGGCGTCCAGATCTTGCAGACCCAGGATCGCTGCCAGCACAGTCGACTTCCCTGTCCCGTTGGGCCCGACGACCACGGTCAGGCGTCCCGGCCGGATGGTCGCCGTCACATCGTCCGGGGCCCAGCCATCGCGGCCCTCGACGCCGACGCCGGACAAGGTGATGGCGGCTCCGACGACCGGTACCGACCGACCGTCTGCTGTCGGCGCGGCCGATTCCGCCTCGATGATGTCGAATATCTCATCAGCGCTTGCCGTCCCGGCCTCCGAGTTGTGGAACTGAGCCCCCGCGGCCCGTAGCGGCAGATAGATCTCCGGTGCGAGCACCAGGGCCAAGACACCCGCGTACAGCCCCATGTCACCGAAGACCAGGCGCAGTCCGATGCTCACGGCGACCAGTGCCACGCACAGGGTGGCGAGGAACTCCAGCACCGCACCCGACAGAAAGGCGATCCGAAGCGCCTTCATGGTGCTGCGCCGATGAGCCTGTCCCAACTCACCGATACGACCCGCCGGCTCCAACTCGCGCCCCAGTGCGCGCAGAGTGGGTATCCCGGCGATGAGGTCGAGCAATTGGGACGAGAGTCGACTCATCGCCGCCAGCCGGTCAGCCGTGCGATCGCGGGTCATCACCCCGATGAGGATCATGAAGATCGGTATCAGCGGCAGTGTGATGACCACGATGATCGCCGACGTCATATCGGCGATTGCCATCACCACGATCAGCACCGGGATCACCACCACCGAAAGCACAAGGGCGGGGACGTATCCGGTCAGGTAAGGACCCAGCGCCTCGATCCCGCGGGTGAGGATGGTGGCAAGACGCCCGCGACGGGTGAGCAGCTCACGCGGTGCGGTACGAGCTGGGTCTGACACCACGGCAAGGGCCGCCTCGCGCAGCTCGGCGATCACCTGGGCGCCCGCGCGGTGGGCGTAGCGGTCGTGGAGATAGGTCGCGGCCACCCGCACCACAACAGACGCCGCCAGCCAGACCAGATGGGACGCTTGTGCATCGAGGCTGCGCAGCCCCGGAGAGACGATCAGTTCCGACAATATCGAGGCCACCATCGCCGCGGTGACGATGACGGTCGCGACCGACACCACGGCCATGAACACCGTGATCACCAGGTAGCGGCGCGAGGTCCGTGAGTATCTCCACAGGCGCGGATCGATCGGCGGTCTGGCCCGTCGTCGCCGCCCCTGCTCGGTCATCTCCGTGCCTCGGCAGCTTTTCGATCGCGTAGTGCCAGCCCGATGGACGGGGGAATCTGGGATGTCGAGATGCGCTGGCGGAACACCCAATACGTCCAACCCTGGTAGGCGAGCACGACGGGGGTGATGAACGCTGCCGCCCAGGTGATCACCACCAATGTGTGATGACTCGACGCACTCCCCTCGATGGTCATGTGGAAGGCCGGGTCGGTTGTGGACGGGATGACGTTGGGGAACATCGACCCGAGGATCAGGACCACCACACCGAAGATGGCGAAACAGGTGGCAACGAATGCCCATCCCTCCCTTCGCATCCAGGCCAGCGCCGTGGCGGCGACGACGGCCACCGCGGCAACCGCCAGCGCCACCCATGTCCATCCCTTGCCGTAGGCCAGCTGGGTCCACACACCCCACACCGCGGTGACGATGGTGGTCGGAACGGCGAGCCAGGCTGCGGTCCTCATGGATTCACGCTGCATGTCGCCACCGGTCTTGAGTGCCAGGAACACCGCGCCGTGGGTGATGAACAACAAGGCGGTGGCGGCGCCGCCGAGCAGCGCGTACGGAGACAGCAGGTCGAGGATGTTGCCGGTGAACTGCTCCTCACCGTCGATGGGAAGTCCGCGCACCAGATTGGCGAACGCGACGCCCCACAGAACGGCCGGCAGCCACGAGCCGAGCCCGATACCGACGTCAGCCCACCGACGCCACCGAGGGTCGTCGATCTTCCCACGCCACTCGATGGAGACGACCCGGGTGATCAGCCCGACGAGGATGAGCAGCAACGGGAGATAGAAGGTGCTGAACATCGTTGCGTACCAGGCAGGAAAGGCCGCGAACAGAGCGCCACCGCCGGTGATCAACCACACCTCGTTGCCGTCCCACACCGGGCCGATGGTGTTGAGCATGACCCGTCGCCTGGTGTCCCCGGACACCCCGTCCTTCGCCCGGCCCAGAAATGGCATGAGCATCCCGACCCCGAAGTCGAAACCCTCGAGTACGAAGTAGCCGAGGAACAGCACTCCGACGAGTGCGAACCAGAACTCAGCAAGGCTCATCACGTCACCTCGGCCTTTCAGTAAGCGAACGAGAGTTGTTTGACGTCATCGGCGTCGTCGTCATCGCGACCACTGCCGTCGCCGTCGTTGCCCGACCCACCGACCGGGGGCCCGGAGTCGGACGGTTGTGGACCCTCGCGGGTGTACTTGCGCAACAACGTGAACCAGATAAGGCCGAGAACTCCGTAGAGGAGGGTGAAGATGATCAACGACGTGAGGACGAGGTAGCCCGAGTGCCGGCTGACGCCCTCTTGCACGGTCAGGTGCACCTGCGACAGACCCGTCGGATTGGGTGCCACCATCCAGGGCTGACGCCCCATCTCGGTGAAGATCCAGCCAGAACTGTTGGCCAAGAACGGGGTCGGGATCATCCAGATGGCAAATGTCCCGAAGCGCTTCGAGTCGGGGATACGGCCACCGCGCGTGAACCAGAGCGCGAGAAGAGCCAGCGCCGCCGAGCCGAGGGCCCATCCGATCATGGCACGGAACGCCCAGTACGTGACAAAGAGATTCGGCTTGTAGTTGCCGGGACCGAAGTTCGCCTCGTGCTGCGCCTGCAGGTCTTCGACACCCTGCAGGGTGGAGTTGAAGTCGTAGTCGGCCAGGAAGGACAACGCCTTGGGCACCTCGATCAGATGCGTGACGGACTCGCAGTTGTTCTGGGTGCCGATGGCAAGGATGGAAAAGCTTGCACCGCTTTCGGTCTCGCACAGCGACTCGGCCGACGCCATCTTCATCGGTTGCTGTTCGAACATGAGCTTGGCCTGCGCGTCACCGGTGATGGCGAGGGCCACGCCGCTGACGATCATCACCCACAGGGCCAAGCGGGTCACCGGGCGGTACAGCGTCCGCGCATCGGCCTCCAGTCGGCCCGCCTCGGCGCCTTCGGACCGCTTGGCCTGCCGCATGTTTCGCACCATCCACCAGCAGCCGATCCCCGCGACGAAGGTGCCGGCGGTGAGGAACGCGCCGGCGATGGTGTGCGGGAAAGCCGCCAACGTGGTGCTGTTGGTCATCACGTCCCACAGGCTCTTGAGCTCTGGACGCTGCTTTTCCTCGTTCCACTGCGCCCCTACCGGGTGCTGCATCCACGAGTTCGCAGCGACGATGAACCACGCGGACGCGTTGACGCCGATGGCAACCATCCAGATCGTCAGCAGATGGATCTTCTTGGGCAGGCGATCCCAGCCGAAGATCCAGAGACCCAGGAAGGTCGACTCCATGAAGAAGGCGACGAGGCCTTCGAGCGCCAGCGGGCCGCCGAACACGTCCCCGACAAATCTGCTGTACTCGCTCCAGTTCATCCCGAATTGGAACTCCTGGACGATGCCGGTGGCGACGCCGAGGGCGAAGTTGATCAGCAGCAACTTCCCGAAGAACTTGGTGGCGCGATACCACTGCTCGCGGCCGGTGACGACCCACACGGTCTGCATCACCGCAACCATCGGAGCGAGTCCGATCGTCAGCGGTACCAGGATGAAGTGATAGACGGTGGTGATCCCGAACTGCCACCGCGAGACGTCAAGAGCGTCCATTTTTGCCTCATTCGCCGAGTCGCTACTACGAGAGGTAGTAGATGCAGCGTACGCCCGGGCGCGGACGGCGAACAAGCAAAACAGGTGTGGCGCCGGGCACCTTCACCGATGCCGAACGGCGGGTCAGATCAGTCGATTGCTCGGTCTACCAAAGCTGAAAAGTCCTGTGGGCGAACAGGAGTCGCCATCGAGTAACCGTTGAGCTCGATGACGCGGGTGGCCAACGTGATGCTGGACACCAACCACACCGAGTCGGCACAGATGAGGTCTGCCGGACGCAGGGCGTGAACCTCAGTCTCCCAACCGTCCTTCTCGCCTTGGGCGAACAGGGCCTGCTGGGTGGTGCCGCCGAGGATGCCGATCTCGGGTGGCGGTGTGATCAACCGTTTGCCCTCGACCACGATGACCGTCGACCGCGGGCTCTCGAGCACATAGCCCTCGCTGCTGGTGTAGATGACGTCGTCGGCGCCTTGCTCGGCGGCGTACCGCAGCGCAGCCATGTTCGTGGCATAGCTGAGGGTTTTGGCGCCGAGCAATTGCCACGGGGCCACCGCGGCGAGATCGACCGAGTATCCACGGGGAGCGGTGATGACCTTCACCCCGTTCTCACGGACCTTCGCAGCCCGTTCGGCGACCGGCCCGACTGTCAGATATTCGGTGGCCGCGTTCGCCTCACGGGTGAGCCCGGTCTCGTCGCGGGCCCGCGGAGGCGCGGCGTCGACGGGCGCCGACTCCCGTCCGCGTGAGTAGACCAGCCGCATGAGCCCCTCGGCGTTGCCGTTGGCCTCCGCCCAGACCCTGGCACCAGTCGCGATCGCCTCGGCCCATTTCTCTTCGTCGGGAGCAGGCAGATCGAGCGCCTTGGCGCTGCGCGAGAGCCGCTGCAGATGCAGATCGACCACGCGAGCCCGCCCATCACGAACGAGGAGGGTTTCGAAGATCCCGTCGCCTCGGACCGCAGCAAGGTCGTCCGCATGCAGGATCGGCACGTCGGGGTCGAGTACCGCGCCGTCGACAGTCACCAAGATCGGTTGAGCCATGACGGCAAGAGTAGCGAGCACGCTCGTACGATGATGACGTGACTGTTTTGTTGGATTCATTACGCGCCTCAGGCGCAGTCGGTGGCCCGGAAAATTCCCCAGACGAAGCAGTGGCGTGGCACTTCGGTGACCCTTTCGGTGAGCAACGTGCTGCGACCACCTCGGCGGTGGTGATCGACCGTTCGCATCGCAGCGTCATCGCCCTCACCGGCGACGAGCGGCTCAGCTGGCTCAACACCATCTCCAGTCAGTTCGTCACCGACCTCGCGGACGGACGCAGCGCGGAGAACCTCAGCCTCGACGGGAACGGCCGGATCGAAGATCACTTCATCCAGACCGACCTCGACGGCACCACGTGGATCGACACCGAGGCGCATCGCGGCGAGCCGTTGGCCGCGTTCCTGACGAAGATGATCTTCTGGGCAAAGGTCGAGGTCGCCACGCGCCCGGACATGGCGGTACTGAGCCTGCTGGGGCCGCAAACCCGTGCAGGTGCCGTCGCACAGTTGCTCGGCGTACCCCCGACGGCATCGGTCTACGACGCCGGGCCGTTGGCCGACGGCGGGTTCTGGCGGGTGATGCCGGCTCTCGGTGAGCATGCCTCCGTCGAGGCCATCGACCTGGTCATCCCGGCCGACCAGCTGATCACGTGGTGGTCGAGCCTGACCGCGGTCGGCGTGCGCCCTGCAGGTTCGTGGGCTCACGAAGCTCTTCGGGTCGCCGCTCTGCGACCCCGACTGGGCATCGACACCGATGACCGCGCGATCCCTCATGAAGTGAACTGGATCGGGTCGCCGGATGAGATGGGTGCGGTGCACCTGAACAAGGGGTGTTACCGGGGGCAGGAGACCGTTGCCCGCGTGCACAATCTCGGCAAGCCTCCCCGGCAACTGCTCCTGCTCCACCTCGACGGCAGTGCCGACAGCCGCCCAGTCACCGGTGATCCCGTCACCGCGGGTGGACGCGCGGTCGGTCGGATCGGCACCGTTGTCGAACACTTCGAGTACGGGCCGATCGCGCTCGCTTTGGTCAAGCGGGGTGTGCCTGCCGACACAGCCCTCGAGACCGGCGGGACGACCGCGGCCATCGATCCCTCTTCGGTCCCGGCTGATGACCGGGTGCAGGCCGGACGGGCTGCAATCGAGAAGTTGAGGGGCAGATGACGATGGTGAGCACCTACTTGGCCGGCCGACACACCGAGAAGTTGAGGGGCAGGTGAGCTTGGCCGAGGGCACGGTGCTGGCCGTGTGCGCCGTGCACGAGGAGCATCGCCTGGCGGGTGGTGTCGGGATCAGCGCCATCGACAAGCGGGCGATCGACGGTCCGGTGGACGTGAACGAGAACGGCCTCGACATCGACCATGTCCGCGACATCAAACACCACGGCGGACTCGATCAGGCTGTTTACGCCTACAGCGAAGACGAGGCCCAGCGATGGGCAACGGAACTGGATCGAGAGCTGCCGTACGGATGGTTCGGCGAGAACCTCCGGATCGCAGGCGTAGCCACGACCGATGCGGTGATCGGAGAGCGCTGGAAGGTCGGTGACACTCTCGAACTGGAGGTCACGATTGCGCGTACCCCCTGCCGCACCTTCGCCGACTGGGCGCAGGAGGAGAACTGGATCAAGCGCTTCAACGCCCAGGCCGACGTGGGCTGTTATCTCCGCGTGGTCCAGCCGGGTGCCGTGACAGCGGGTGATGTGGTCAGGGTCATTTCCCGGCCGGATCACGGGGTTCTGGTCCGGCATCTGATCACCGGCCCTGACCGTGATGCTTTGGTAGAACTGCTGGCCGCCGACAGTCTTCCGCCGAAGGTCGTGCGGGACGCAGAGCGGTGGCTTCGCAAGAAGAGCAGGTAAATTCAGCGGGCCCCCGCCGAGCCGGTCCGCATCACGCTTGCGAGCACGCTAGACTGTGTTTCACGACCATATTTGTAAACACAGAATGGGGCCGCCACGTGTTTGGCCGCCCCTTCATTGCGCGAGGGGGTCCCCTATGGGCCGCGGCCGGGCGAAGGCGAAGCAAACTAAAGTTGCTCGTGAACTTAAGTACAGCTCACCGAACACCGACTTCGACAGCTTGCAGCGAGAGCTGTCGGGTGGCGATTCCGCTGAACCGAACGATGGGTTCACGGACGATCGGTGGTCCGATGAGGAGAGTTGGCGGCGAGCCTGACAAGGCGAGCCGGGGGTTCGGGCCATCTGGTTCGAACCACCACTCTTGACAACCCCCTGAGGCGACTCCCGGTCAGGGCGGGCCACTCGGCATATCCGTGATCGGGTCGCAATCCTGATCGGGCACACCCCGACCAGGCCGCCGCTTCCTTTCGGTCTAGAACCGCGGGTGTTCGCCCATCAGCTCGGCAACCCCGGTCTTCTTCTTGTGATCCCCCGGGCTTGTCGTGTGGGACTTCTTGATCGATCCCAGCACCCAGCAATCAAGGTGGCGAGCAGTCAGGACGGCCAATGCGCGGTCGGTGTCTTCGGGCGCCACCACGGCGACCATCCCGACGCCCATGTTGAAGGTCCGTTCCATCTCGGTACGTTCCACGCGTCCGCGCTGGGCGATCATCTGGAAGATCGGTGCCGGCGACCAGGTGCCGCGGTCGAGTTCTGCGACCAGGCCACTGGGGATGACCCGGGCCAGGTTGTCGGCCAATCCGCCCCCGGTGACGTGTGAGAACGTCCGGACGTCGGTCTCCGCAGCCAGGGCAAGGCAGTCCTTGGCGTAGATACGAGTGGGCTCCAGCAACTCTTCGCCGAGGGTGCGCTCGAACTCTTCGACGTGCCCGCCGAGGTCCATGTGGCCCCACTCGAGCAACACCTTGCGCGCCAGCGAGTATCCGTTCGAGTGCAGGCCGCTGCTGCCCATTGCGATCACGACGTCACCGGGCCGCACGCGGTCCGGCGAGAGCACTGCGTCGGCCTCGACGATGCCCACGCCGGTGGCTGACAGGTCGTAGTCGCCCTCTGCCATCAAACCCGGGTGTTCGGCCGTCTCGCCGCCGAGCAGCGCGCACCCGGCCTCGACGCAACCATCGGCGATTCCCTTGACCAACTCTGCGACGACCTCGGGGACAACCTTGCCGACGGCGATGTAGTCCTGGAGGAACAGCGGTTCGGCACCGCAGACGACGAGGTCGTCGACCACCATCGCCACGAGGTCGCGGCCGAGCGTGTCGTGCTTGCCCATGGCCTGTGCCACGGCGATCTTTGTTCCCACACCGTCGGTGGACGACGCGAGAACCGGCTCGCGGTAGCCGCCCTTGAGCTTGAACAGGCCGGCAAAGCCTCCGAGTCCACCCATGACCTCGGGACGCAGCGTGCGCTTTGCATGCGGGGCGAACAGCTCCACTGCTCGCTCACCGGCATCGATGTCCACTCCCGCCGCAGCATATGAGGCGTTGCTGGGCTCGTTGTCGGTCATCGGCGTGTGGTTCCCGTTCTCGAAGTCCGGCAGCCGGGGCTGCCGTGGTGGCGAATAATCCGGTCTCACGCTACCCGAGGTGCACCCGATGAGTTCTGGCGACGTGCATTGCCTACATCGGCGAACAACCGGAAACTGCGCAAGGCGGACACTCGACGGGGTACCGAGTCATCCCCACGCCAGGGTGACTCGGAACCGCAAACGGTGACTGTGGCCTAGGGCCGGCGGATCGCACTCACGTTGTCGTTGTCGGCGAGCACCTCGGTGCCCGTCGCGGCATTCTTGAGCATCGTCTCGAGAACCGCCTTGCCCATGGATGTCTCCTTGGGCAGCTCGATCGGGTACTCCCCGGTGAAGCATGCGGCGCAGAGGTTGTCGGCGGACTGCTCGGTGGCGGCGATCATCTCGTCGGTACTGATGTAGCCGAGGGAGTCTGCCCCGATGGCGTGCCGGACGCCTTCCACGAGATGTTCTTCGGAGTCCGTGCCGTTGGCGATGAGTTCGGCGGGCGATGCGAAGTCGATGCCGTAGAAGCATGGCCAGCGCACGGGGCTCGATGCGATGCGCACGTGCACCTCGGCCGCGCCTGCCTCGCGGAGCATTCGGATCAACGCGCGCTGCGTGTTACCGCGGACGATCGAATCGTCCACGACCACAAGCCGCTTCCCGCGGATGACCTCTTTGAGAGGGTTGAGTTTGAGCCGGATGCCCAGCTGACGGATGGTCTGTGACGGCTGGATGAAGGTACGACCCACGTAGGCGTTTTTCATCAGCCCCTGGCCGTAGGGGATCCCCGACTCCTGGGCGTATCCGACCGCGGCAGGTGTGCCCGATTCGGGTACGGGGATGACGAGGTCGCCCTCGGCCGGGAACTCGCGCGCCAGCCGGCGACCGATCTCCACCCGGGTGGTGTGCACCGAGCGTCCGTTGATGACACTGTCGGGCCGGGCGAGGTAGACGTATTCGAACACGCAACCCTTGGGCGTGGCCTCGGCGAAGCGCGAGCTGCGGACGCCGTCGGCGTCGATGGCGAGCAGTTCGCCCGGCTCGATCTCACGGACGTAGGACGCGCCGACGATGTCGAGGGCTGCGGTCTCGGACGCCACCACCCATCCGCGGTCGAGACGACCGAGGCACAGTGGCCGGACGCCGTGAGGATCGCGCGCCGCGTACAGCGTGTGCTCGTCCATGAAGGTCAGGCAGAACGCACCCCGAAGGGTCGGGAGCAACTCCATCGCGGCCTGCTCGATGGTCGAGTCCGCCGCGCCATGGGCCAGCAGCGCCCCGACGACGTCCGAATCCGAGGTGGCGCCGCCGGCGCGCCGCGAATCCATCAACCCGAAATCACGGGCCTTGCTTGCCAGGTCGGAGGTGTTGACGAGGTTTCCGTTGTGACCGAGCGCCACGCCTGTGCCTGCGGCGGTGGTACGGAAGATGGGCTGGGAGTTTTCCCAGGTGGTGGATCCGGTGGTGCTGTAGCGGCAGTGGCCGATGGCCACGTGGCCCTGCATGGCGCCGAGGGTCTGCTCGTCGAACACCTGCGAGACGAGCCCCAGGTCTTTGAACACCAAGACCTGCGAGCCGTCGGCCACGGCGATGCCCGCAGCCTCCTGGCCTCTGTGTTGCAAGGCATACAAGCCGTAATAGGTGAGCTTTGCAACATCTTCACCGGGTGCCCAGACACCGAACACGCCACATTCTTCGCGTGGCTCGTTCTCAGGCTCGTCGGCGTCTAACAGGTTCTTGCTGTTGATCGACAGCTCGGTCACTGGCACTCCCATGAGGTGGGCTGGTGGAGGGCGTGGGCTCAAGTCTACGGGCAGCCGAAACGCGTTAGCGAATCGCCGGAGTGTGTGTGTCTGTCACAACTGTCTCACCAGCACCGGGATCTAGACGAGCGGTAGCCAGTGATCGATCTCCCTGGCGCGACTCCCCGATGCGGTGACCATCCCCGAGTCGATTGCGTCGACGAGTCCGAGCTGTCCCGTCACCAACAACAGCCACGTGCGCGAATTTGTTTCCACCACGTTCGGCGGCGTGCCCCGGGTGTGCCGAGGTCCCTCGATGCACTGCACCGCGACGAACGGGGGAACCCGCACCTCGACCGACGAACCAGGTGCGACCTGAGCGAGGGTGCGGGCAGAGGTTCGCACGGCATCGGCCAGTTCGGCCCGTGTCGGCTCGGCGGCGGCGGGATCGGTCAGCCACGGTTCGATCAGCGCCACCGCGGCACGCATGGCTGCCGGGTCGACCGGCTTACGAGAAGGCACACCCAATCGTGTCACGCCAACCGATGCACCGATGGGCGCGTGGTCGTCGGGTCGTGTGCTGCGTGAAGGTTCTGGGGCGAGATGAGAGGGCACGTGTCCTTGCCCCTTCTAATTTATAGCGCACCCCGGGGCTTGCGGCAAGACCCGGTTGAGGGCGCAAACTCACTGTCCACGGCCAACATTCGGCCCTTCCGTGCGGTGGCAGCAAGCCGTCGCGATGCGGAGCCGTCAGAGGAGATGAGCGCTTGAAACCGTTGTCCACCAGTGTTTTCGACCTGCCCCACCACCTGGCACGCAAAGCCGCCCCGGTACTGATCGCGCACGATGAGCACCATTTCACCGAGGTCGCGAGGAGTTTGGAAGAGTCGATATCGAACCTGCGGGATCGCATCGACGCTGAACGGAAGGCGCCGGGAGGCGAGGGCCGGGCGGCCATGGATCGGGACATGGAGGTGCACCGGCTCACTGCACGTCTGCGCACCCTGCGGCGGTTCGGCGTGGACCTGTGTCTCGGGCACATGGTGGGCGCGGACGGTTCGGAACCGGTGTATGTCGGGCGATTGGGACTGACGGACAGCTCTGGGCGGCAACTGATGGTCGACTGGCGCTCCCCTGTCGCCGAGCCGTTTTTCGGTGCCAC
Organism: Williamsia sp. DF01-3; assembly: GCF_023051145.1. Lineage (NCBI taxonomy): Bacteria > Bacillati > Actinomycetota > Actinomycetes > Mycobacteriales > Nocardiaceae > Williamsia > Williamsia sp. DF01-3. Next base: position 1,409,636 of record NZ_JALKFS010000005.1, on the reverse strand, counting down.
CCATGCCGATTCGATGGGCCTGACCCGACGCCGTCGCTACCGATGGTCCAGCGAGAAGATCACCGACTACTGGGATGAGGTCTTCACCATGGAAGGTCAGGTGGTCGCAGACTCCGAACGCAGCGCAGCGCTCGATGACCAGTCGGCGTTCATCGCAAGTCTGGGACAGAACCGGTCTGCCAAGATGCGCGACGTCCTGGGCACGATCGCGGCGGATCAAGACGCCATCATCCGCGGCGGATCGCGCGGCGCACTCGTCGTCGACGGCGGGCCGGGCACCGGCAAAACCGTTGTCGCACTGCACCGAACCGCCTACCTCCTCTACTCTGACCCGCGCCTGGGCCATCAACGGGGCGGCGTGCTCTTCGTCGGCCCACACGAGCCCTACCTGGCTTACGTCGCCGATGTCCTTCCCAGTCTCGGAGAAGAAGGAGTGCGGACATGCACCTTGAGAGACCTTGTGCCGGAGGGTGCGAAGGCGAAGGTCGAAGCCGACCCCGCGGTGGCGCGACTCAAGGCATCGGCGGACCTGGTGAACGCCGTCGAGGTGGCCGTCCGATTCTATGAGAAACCGCCGGCAAAGGGCATGACCGTCGAGACCGACTGGAGCGAGATCTGGCTGAGCGCCGAGGACTGGGCGGCGGCCTTCCGGTCACCGGACCGCGGCACACCCCACAACGAGGCACGCGAGGCGATCATGGAGGAACTGATCGAGATCCTGATCGACAGGTACCGGGGTGACGTCGGAACCGATCAGGTTCGAAAGTCGCTGCGGCAGAATGACGATCTGCGCGCCGCGCTGAATCGGGCCTGGCCGATGGTGGACGCCGCCGACCTCGTCGGGGATCTGTGGTCTGTTCCCGCCTACCTCCGCATGTGCGCGCCCTGGCTCGATGCCGAGGAGGTCGCCGCACTGCACCGTCCTGACCCCCGGGCGTGGACTGTCTCCGACCTGCCTCTTCTCGACGCCGCCCGACACCGACTGGGCGACCCGAAGGCCGCCTCACGCATCCGCCGCCGACGTGCAGCCCTGCGGGCCGAACACGAACGCAGATCCGGGGTGGTCGACGACCTCATCGCATCCGACGACTCCGAACTGCGCGTGATGTCGATGTTGCGCGGCCACGACCTGAGCCGGGCTCTGGTCGACGACACCGACCGGCTGGACGACTCGAGCGATCCCCACGCGGGCCCGTTTGCCCACATCGTCGTCGACGAAGCACAGGAGTTGACCGACGCCGAATGGCAGATGTTGTTGCTACGTTGCCCTTCTCGTAGTTTCACCATCGTCGGCGACCGCGCGCAGGCACGGCACGGCTTCACGGTGACCGACCCTGGATCGTCCGAGATTCGGATGGAGTCCTGGCGGGAAAGACTCGAACGCGTCGGACTCGACCGCATCGATGTCGCGACGCTCGGTATCAACTACCGCACCCCCGAAGAGGTGATGACCGAGGCCGAACCCGTCATCCGGGCCGTCGTGCCCGATGCCAACGTGCCGAAGTCGGTCCGGAGCAGCGGCTTCCCGGTGGAACACCGATCCGTCACCGACCTCGACCGCATCATCGAGCTCGGCCCAATCGTTGACCTCTGGCTGGCCGAGAACCCGGACGGCACGGTCTGTGTCATCGACGACGACGAGGTGGACACAAGCAGATTCGGGGAGCCTGCACGCGTCCGATGGTTGACGCCACAGCTGTCGAAGGGGCTCGAGTTCGATCTGGTCGTCCTGATCGACCCGGAGTCGTTCGGTGTCGGTGTCGAGGGCGCAGTGGATCGCTACGTCGCGATGACCCGCGCGACGCAGCGACTGGTGGTGCTCACCGGTTCGTGACGGCACGACCGGCAGAATCGGGCCGCCGCGTCGAGGCGATATCCTGCGGTCAGCCCAGAACCCCAGAAGGAGCGTCACCACCATCAGCGCCACCCTGCACGCCGCCGGACTGTCCGCAGGTCACGGTGAGCGGACGTTGTTCTCCGATCTGGACCTGACCGTTGCGGAGGGCGACGTGTTCGGGCTGGTCGGCGCCAACGGTGCCGGCAAGTCGACGCTCCTCACGCTGCTCGCCGGCCAGGGCACGGCCGACTTCGACGGCACGATCACGCTCAGTCCCCCGGATGCCGAGGTCGGCTACCTGGCCCAGGAGGCCGAGTTCGTCTCCGGGGAGTCGGTCCGGCAGTTTCTGTGCCGCAGGGTGGGGGTGGCGCAGGCGCAATCGGCGATGGACGAGGCCGCCGCCGCACTGGCGGACGGCGGCGACGACCTGTATTCGCCGGCACTCGAACGCTGGCTGCACCTGGGTGGGGCGGACTTCGACGAGCGCGCCGAACAGGTCACCTCGGAGCTGGGCCTGACGATCGACCTGGACGCACCGATGACCACCCTGTCGGGTGGACAGGTGGCCAGGGTCGGACTGGCCGCGTTGTTGTTGTCCCGCTACGACATCCTCCTTCTCGACGAACCGACCAACGACCTCGACCTCGACGGGCTCGATCAACTCGAGAACTTCGTCCGCGGTGCTCGCACACCGCTGGTGATCGTCAGCCACGATAGGGAGTTCCTGGCCCGGACCGTCACGGGCATCATCGAACTGGACCTCGCCCAGCAGCAGGTATCGGTCTATTCCGGCGGCTACGAAGCGTTCCTCGTCGAACGCGAGGTAGCCCGTCAGCATGCGCGCGACGCGTACGACCAATACGCCGACACCAAGAACGCGTTGACCGAACGTGCACAGATGCAGCGCGGCTGGATGGAGCACGGTGTGCGCAACGCGCGCCGTAAGTCCAAGGACAACGACAAGATGGGTCGCGCAGTCCGGTTGGAGTCGACCGAGAAGCAGGCGGCCAAGGCCAGGCAGACGCAGCGCCGCATCGAGCGCCTCGACGAGGTGGCCGAACCCAGGAAAGAGTGGGAGCTGCGGATGGAGATCGCCACCGCTCCACGGTCGGGCACCGTGGTGGCCACCCTCAACGACGCGGCCGTCGTCCGCGACGGCTTCACCCTCGGGCCCATCAGCACACAGGTCAACGTCGGCGACCGCATCGTGATCACCGGAGCCAACGGTTCTGGCAAATCAACCCTTCTCGGGCTACTCCTGGGCACCGTCACCCCGGACCAGGGCACGGCTGCATTGGGCGCGGGAGTCCTCGTGGGCGAGGTGGATCAGGCGCGTGCATTGTTCATCGGCGAGACCCCACTGGCCGACGCTTTCGCCGTGCAGGTCCCCGATCTCACCGAGGCCGACGTGCGCACCCTGCTCGCCAAGTTCGGTCTGCGCGGTCACCACGTGACGCGGCCGGCCGATTCGCTGTCGCCCGGTGAACGCACCCGCGCTGCCCTGGCGCTGTTGCAGGCCCGCGGGGTGAACCTGCTGGTACTCGACGAACCGACCAACCACCTGGACCTGCCGGCCATAGAGCAGCTGGAGCAGGCAGTCGAGTCGTTCTCCGGGACAGTCCTGTTGGTCACGCACGACAGACGGATGCTGGCCAGGGTGCGCTCGACACGCAAATGGCGCCTGGACGCAGGCCGGTTGTCGGAGACTCTGGCCTGACGGCAGGTCACGGTAGGTCTGCACAGGCCCCGTCGGCGAGAACATCACGGGAAGTCCGTGACACCATGAATCAATGGGCACGGATGTGAACACCCAAGAGTTCAGCCGCGAGGACCGCCGACTGTTCCGCGAACAGGTCGGGCGATGCACCGAGGCTGTCGCCCGAATGCTGGCGAACGGGCTCTTCACCGATCAGGGCAATCCACCCCAGCCGTTGCTCGGCATGGAGGTCGAACTCAACCTCGTCGATCGGGCGATGAACCCGGCGATGTCGAATGCCACTGTGCTCGAGGCGATCGCCGACCCCGACTACCAAACCGAGTTGGGCCAGTTCAACATCGAGATCAACGTGTCGCCCCGCCCATTCGTCGGCGGCGACACCGTGTCGTTGGAGCAGGCTCTGCGTGATTCACTCAACCGCGCCGAGGAACGCGCGGCCGGCACCGACAACCACCTGGTGATGATCGGTATGCTGCCGACGTTGCGCCAGGAACACTTTGCGCATCAATGGATTTCAGCCAATCCCCGGTACGATCTGCTGAACCAGCAGATCTTCGCGGCCCGCGGCGAGGACATCGAACTCGACATCACCGGAGTCCCACTGACCCCCGGCGCCGAATCCGAACGGCTGCACACCTCGATCGACTCGATCTTGCCCGAGGCGGCATGTACGTCACTGCAGCTGCATCTGCGGGTGGCACCTGAGGATTTCGCAGATCACTGGAACGCGGCACAGGCGATCGCAGGTGTACAGGTGGCACTGGCAGGCAATTCGCCTTTCCTGGCAGGCCGGGCACTCTGGCATGAAAGCCGCATCCCGGTGTTCCAGCAGGCCACCGACACCCGGCCACAAGAACTCATCAATCAGGGCGTCCGTCCGCGCGTGTGGTTCGGAGAGCGTTGGATCACAACGATTTTCGACCTCTTCGAGGAGAACACCCGATACTTCCCGTCGCTGCTGCCGGTGGTCTCCGACGACGACCCCCTCGAACAGCTCGAGGCGGGGACCATCCCCGAACTGACAGAGTTGCGCATGCACAACGGCACCGTCTACCGCTGGAACCGTCCGGTGTACGACGTGGTCGACGGTCACGCGCATCTGCGCATCGAGAACCGGGTATTGCCTGCAGGACCGACCGTTGTCGACATCATGGCCAATGCCTCGTTCTATTACGGCGTGCTGCGTGGCCTGGTCGACGCCGAACGGCCACTGTGGTCGCAGATGTCGTTTGATGCCGCGGCCGAGAACCTGCAGGCTGCATCACGTGACGGGATCGACGCGCAACTGTATTGGCCGACGCTCGGCTGGGTACGACCCGACGAGCTCGTTCTGCGAAAGTTGTTGCCGCTGGCCGACGAAGGGCTACAGGCGTTCGGCGTGAGCTCCGACGCCCGCGACCGCTACCTCTCGGTCATCGAGGGACGTGCCCTCAATCGGCAGACCGGCTCGGTGTGGCAACGTGCCTCGGTGCAGGCACGCGAGCAGGCCGGCGACAGCCGCGAGGAGGCGCTGGCTGGAATGCTGCGCGAGTACATAGAACGCATGCATGACGGCGCTCCCGTGCACACCTGGGATCTGTAACGGTCGCGGCCGGCTCGCGAGTCTCGGCCGCGTTGTCTACCGTGCCGCGTTCTTGATGAATTCCTCGACGCCGGCAGCAGGTTTCACGCCGCCGAAGTAACCGCCACGCACGTGCCTGCGCAGTGCGGCATCGTCGGTGGCCCGGGCTGCGGAATGCCAGAGGTAGGCGTCGTGCAAGATGATGTCGCCACGTTCGGCGTAGACGCCCACCTCACCGCGGATCTTCTCGAATCCGAGCGGCATCTCGAACGGTGGTGTGCGGTCGGTGCGGCCGCCCGAGGGTCGCGCCGTCGACGGCACCGACACCCCGTTGGCATTGCGATACGGCGCAGGGGTCGCCCACAGGTGACTTCCCGGCACCACGCGCAGGAATCCATTCGCCGGGCTGGTGCCGTCGATGTGCACGGTGAAGGCAGTGCTCGGCCAGACATCGAGGCTGGGGCTCGCCTGCCAGTCGGAGTGCCAACCGATACGCGTGTAGCCAGATTCCCTTCCGGGCCGGGCATCTTGGTACACCACGCCGTTCTGTTCGTGGGCCCGGATCCAACACGATTCGCCGACGAGCTGTTTCATGATGTCGATCAGCACGGGGTGGGTGATCGCGGCGTCGACCGCGGGCGACAGCTCGCTGATGTACTCGACGTAGTTGGCGAACTTGTCGGCCTTGGCCGCCTCATCGAGGAACACAGTCGAGCCGTAGCGGTCGTCGAGTTCCCCGGACACCACCTTGCGCTGGGCGTCGACACACTCCGCTTCGATCGCAGCCGTCGCGGCTTCGTCGAGCAATCCCCGCAACACGACGTAGCCGTGCATGTCGTAGAACCAGAGGAGCCCCTCGACGTCGTCGGGTCCGTATACGCCGGGGCCTGCGGTCACAATTGTCATTCACAAGACGTTAGCCCTGGTCAGGAGTTCTCTCAGGGTGAGCGCGTGCTGTCGTCGAAGTTGTCACGTGGTCTTAATACGAGCCCGTGACCAGTCCCCCTTCCCCATGCGACGTAACTGGACGGTTCATCAAAACTAGAACATGTTCTAGTGTGGTGCCGAACCGCCGGGGAGTGGCCTGAAGCCGAGCCCGGCCACAACGGAAGTGATCGTCATGAAAGCAGCAGTCACCGGAGCCGCAGGATTTGTGGGCCGCAATCTCGTCGACCGTCTCGTCGCCGACGGTCATTCCGTCGTCGCCATCGACAGACACCACCCCGTCGATGTCGCCGACCACGGTGCGGTCAGCTGGGTGAGCGCCGACATCCTCGATCCCGAATCGATCACCGAGGCACTGACCGGAGTGGACGTGGTGTTCCACCTGGTCGCGGTGATCACGCTGCGCCACACCGACGACAACGCCTGGCGGATCAACACCGAAGGTGTCCGCAACGTCGCAGAAGCAGCCCTGGCCGTAGGTGCCCGGCGCATGGTGCACTGCAGTTCGATCCACTCGTACGACCAGTACACCTGCGGTGGTGTCATCGACGAGACATCAAGCCGATCGGATAACACCGAACTGCCGGTCTACGACAGGTCGAAATGGGCAGGTGAACAAGAGCTGCGCAAGGTCATCGACCGCGGACTGGACGGCGTGATCTGCAACCCGACCGCCGTGATCGGCCCGGTGGACCACACCCCGTTCTCACGCATCAACGGGATGCTGCTGGATTCGGCGCGTGGCCGCGTGCCCGCACTGGTCACCGGAGGATTCGATCTCATCGACGTGCGCGATGTCGCGGCCGGCCTGATCGCCGCGGCCGAGCACGGCCGGACCGGCGAGAACTATCTGCTCACCGGGCAGATGGTCACCATGCTCGAGGCGTTCCAGATGGTCGCCCGAGAAGCAGGGCGTCGCGGACCGGCATTCGCGTTCCCGATGAGCATGGTGAAGGCCATCCTGCCGGTCGCCGAGCCCATTTGCCGACTCTTCAAATCCGATCTGATGTCGAAGGCGGCGCTCGGGTCCCTCGAGGCCTCCCCGGTGGTCGATGGCACCAAGGCCCGCACCGAGCTCGGTCACTCGCCGAGGCCGGTCGACGAGACGATGCGCGACTTCGTGACCTTCATGGTGGCGGAGGGGCAGCTCAAAGTCGCCGGGAGCAAGGCTTCGGCCGACACCGGCGCCACACCGGCGGCCATCTGATGGTCGCCGGCGGTCACCTCAGTCCTTGGTGACCAATCCTCGACCGGTGATCTGCGGGAGGTCCAACGCGGTCAGCAGACCGGGCTGGGCCTCCACCACGGCCTGGACGGCGTTCACCAAACGCATTGCGGTGACCAGCATTCCGGAATCGTTGTGATCGCCGTTCTCGCCGTGGTGCACGAAGTCGACCGTCATCACCGGATCGCCGGTGATCTCGATGCGGTAGCAGCCGTCGCCGTGACTGGGGATCGGCCACTCGGGTTGGGCATCGGCCCTGGTCCGGGTGACGTGTTCGAGAATGATGCGCTCGGATCCGTTGACGGTGCCGATGACCTCGAACCGCACCGCAGCCATCGTCCCCTTGGCGATGTGGCACGACGCGATGTCGTAGTCCTCTTCGGCAGGTCGGCGGTCGATCCGCTCCACGAGGGGCTCATCGAGGGTGAGGTCGAGACCGGCAGCCAGTTGCCGCACGACGGGACCCCACGCCAACGACAGCACCCCCGGCATCCAGAGCATCGACTGGTGGTCCATGGGTTTGCCGAAACCGAACAGCTCGGTCATCGTCATGGGCTGGTAGTACGTGGAGTAGTCGGCGATCTCGGCCACTCGCAGTTCGTCTATCCGCTTGGACAACGACGTCATCGCCAGCGGCAGGACGTCGTTGGCGAAACCCGGATCGATGCCGTTGACGTGGAGGCTGGCGTTGCCCGCTCGTGCTGCGGCGCGTATGCGCTCGTTGAAGTCGTCGGGGAACACGCCGTCCGGATAGACCAGCGCGACCGGTCCGGACGAGACCACGTTGACCCCTGCTTCGAGGAAGCTGATCAGGTCGTCGACCGATTCCATGATGCGGTCGTCGGTCATGGCGCCGTGCACGATGCAGTCGGGGCGCAGCGCCAGCAGTTCTTCTTTGTCTCCGCTGGCAGCGATTCCCAGTTCACGACCCAGGCCGGCGAGCTCGCCGACGTCCTTGCCGACCTTGTCGGGGTTCGACACCCAGACCCCGACGAGTTCGAGTTCGGGGCGGGCGAGCACACCCGCTATCGCCAGCTTCCCGATCGTGCCGGTTGACCAGACCACTACACGTAACGCCACTTCATGACCTCCAGGACAGAAACTAGAACACGTTTCACCCTAGACCTCGGCCACCCCGAAAGTGGTGGGTTTCGGTGAGCAAACCTGCTGGTCGTCGTCGCCGAAACCCACCACTTTCGGAGGGTGGAAGACGACTACATCTCTTCGGCGCCCACCAGCGCGGCTTCCTCGAGTCGGCGTTCGGTGGCGGCAGCGGTCTCGGGCTCCGACTGCGTCCCCACCACTGCGATGGCGGCGACCGCGATCACGCTGTAGCCCACGGCAAACCAGTACGGGGCCGCGTTGGTGCCGAACCACTCCGCGAGATGGGCCACCAACAGCGCCGACACCGCCGCACCCATCCAGCGCAAGAAGTTGTATCCGGCACTCGACACCGACCGCGGACCGGTTCCGGCCGCCATCGCCATGCCGGTCAGCGCAGTGTTCAGCACACCGGACGGAATCCCCGAGACGATGATGGCGGCCATCACCAACGGCTTCAGGTCACCGGCCGTTCCGATGGCCGCAACAGCCATCACGATGCCGAAGACACCGACAGCAGTGATCACGCCGAGCCGTTCGCCGAGGGCCTCGACCACCCGGGGTGCGAGCGTCACGCCGCTGAGCGCGACGCAGAGGCCCCATCCGACAAACACCAGCCCCAGGAAGATCGGTCGCATGTCCAAAACGATCGGCGCCCAGGCGATCACGGTGAAGAATCCGGCCGTATAAAACGCCGAGCCGATACCTGTCACCAGGAGCCTACGATTTCGCAACGCACGCAACGGGTCTGCGATACCCACCTTGGGGCGCGCAGTGGCCGGACCATCCTTCGACAGCTTCATCGCGCAGAGCAAGGCGCCGATCGCCATGAGCACCGCCGTACCGGCAAAGGGGGCGCGCCACGTCCATTCGCCGAGAATCGCGCCGAGCAGCGGCCCGACCGCAAGCCCGACCCCGAGGGCGGCCTCGTAGAGCAGGATCGCACCGTGTTGTCCGCCGCGGGCCGATCCCACGATGAAGGCGAGTGCTGTCGCCATGAACAGGGCGTTGCCCAACCCCCACGCCACCCGCAGGGCAATCAGCTCGCCGATTCCGTTTGCGGTTGCCGAAACACCCGCTGCGACAACGATGAAAGCGAGCCCGGCGATGAGTGTGCGTTTGGGTCCGAAGCGGTACGAGCTGTATCCGGTGATCAGCATCGCGAACACCTGCACACCCATGTACACCGCGAACAGCAGAGTGACCTGATCGGCGCCTGCATCGAGTTGCTTGGCGATCTCCGGCAGGATCGGGTCTACGAGACCGATACCCATGAATGCGATGACGGCGGCGAATGCCGTGGCCCACACCGCAACCGGCTGCCCGCGAACTGCGTCCAGAAATCCGTGGTGTTCAGCAACCTGTGACGAATCAGCTTGCCCTGTTGTCATGTTCACTCCTCTTCTTCAAATCGTGAGGGCACTCGACTCATCGAGACTCTCCAGTTGTGCGCGCAGCGACCTCAAGGCGGGGACAGCGGCCCGGAGGGCTCGCAACTCGTCGTCGGTCATGCCCGCCATCGCTCGGGCGAGCACCTCATTGCGCGCCGACTGCAGCTGCGCCATCTCGCGACGCCCGTCGTCGGTGATGCTCACCTGCACCGCCCGACGGTCATCGGGATCGGGGTCGCGACGAAGCAGGCCGTGACCGACCAGCACATCCACGGCCGCTGTCACGGTCGGCATCCGCACTCCCTCGCGGCGGGCCAGTTCTCCCATCCGCATCGGGCCGTGCTCTGCCAGGGTCGCCAGGGTGGAGCCCTGCGCCGCGGTGTATTCGCCGAACGGTGACCGCCGGCGGATCGTCAGATACACCCGAGCCATCGTCGGGCGGATGGCGTCGGCCAGGTTGGTCAGCTCAGTGTCGAACACTTAGCAAGGGTAATACTTAGGACCTCGAACTATCAAGGAGAACCGCACCCCCACTACCCCATTTTGGTGGGTTAAGGCGACCGAAACCGCAGGTCGCGGCCGCCAGAACCCACCAAAACCGGGCTAGCCGAAGAGGGCTGGGAGCGTCGCTTCGAAGGTCTCGCGCAATTCGGTCAGCGGGATCGAGAACTGATCCTGGATCTCGACCGAATCGCTTCCCTGATCCACCACGCCGATGCGAGTCCACGGCATCTGCCGCGCGTCGAGCATGCCGGTGAACCGGGTTTCCTCGGTACGCGGCACCGCGACCAGAACTCGGCCCGACGACTCGGAGAACAGCCACACGAACGGGTCAGCGCCTTCGGGGAGCAAGATCCGGCAACCGGTCTCGCCCGCGAGTGCGCCCTCGACGACGGCCTGCGCGAGGCCACCCTCGGACAGGTCGTGCGCAGCGGACACCAGGCCATCGCGCGACGCTGCGGTGAGGATGTCGGCCAGGAGACGCTCACGCTCGAGGTCGACAGCAGGCGGCGTGCCACCGAGGTGGTCGTGCATCACCTGCGACCAGATCGACCCGTCGAACTCGTCGTGGGTCTCGCCGAGCAGGATCAAGGTCTCCCCCGGCTCGGTACCGAAACCGGTCGGGATGCGACGGCGCACGTCGTCGATCACACCCAGTACCCCGACGACCGGCGTCGGCAGGATGGGTGTCGCACCGGTCTGATTGTAGAAACTCACGTTCCCGCCGGTGACCGGGATGCCCAATTGCGCACAGCCATCAGCCAATCCGCGCACGGCCTGCTGGAACTGCCACATGACGGCCGGATCCTCGGGTGACCCGAAGTTCAGGCAGTTGGTGACGGCCTTCGGGGTCGCGCCGCTGACCGCGACGTTGCGGTATGCCTCGGCCAACGCGAGCTGCGCGCCGCGATAGGGATCGAGGTAGGTGTAGCGACCCGACGCATCGGTGGACAGCGCGATACCGCGGCCCGACGACTCGTCGATCCGGATCATCCCCGAGTCCGCATGTTCGGCCAGCACGGTGTTGCCCCGCACGTAGCGGTCGTACTGCTCGGTGATGAAGCGGCGGCTGCACAACGCGGGCGAGGAGATCATCTGCAGCAAGGTCGAGCGCAGTTCGTCGGCGGTTGCCGGGCGCGTCAAGTCCTTTGTGGTGGAAGCGATCACGTCATCCTGCCAGTCCGGCCGGGCGAGCGGGCGGTTGTACACCGGACCCTCGTGCGCCACAGTGCGGGGCGGTACGTCGACAACGGTCGCGCCGTGCCAGGTGATCTCGAGGTGCTCACCGTCGGTGACCTCGCCGATGACCGTCGCCAGCACATCCCACTTGGCGCAGACCTCCATGAACGCGTCGACGTTCTCCGGCGCCACCACGGCACACATGCGTTCCTGCGACTCGCTCGAGAGCACCTCGGCCGGGGTCATCCCGGTGGCCCTCATCGGGACCTTCTCCAGCTCGATGCGCATGCCGCCGTCACCGGCAGCAGCCAATTCGGATGTCGCACACGATAATCCGGCACCACCGAGGTCCTGGATGCCGATGACGATGCCTGCCTTGTACAGATCAAGACAACACTCGATCAGAACCTTCTCGGTGAACGGATCGCCGACCTGGACCGCCGGCAGCTTCTTCGGACGCCCACCAGCGCTGTCGTCGAAGGTCTCCGACGCGAGCACCGACACACCGCCGATCCCGTCGAGACCGGTGCGCGCACCGAACAGGATGATCTTGTTGCCCGCACCGGAGGCGAAAGCCAGGTGCAGATCCTCGACTCGCATGACACCCGCGCAGAGCGCATTCACCAACGGGTTCCCGGCGTACGACGCGTCGAACACCGTCTCACCGCCGATGTTCGGCAGACCCAGGGAGTTGCCGTAACCGCCGACACCACGCACCACGCCGTCGACCACCCGGCGGGTGTCCGGAGCGTCGGCGGCTCCGAACCGCAGCTGGTCCATGACTGCGATCGGGCGTGCACCCATGGCCATGATGTCGCGGACGATGCCGCCGACTCCGGTGGCCGCGCCCTGGTAGGGCTCGACATACGACGGATGGTTGTGCGATTCCACCTTGAAGGTGACAGCCCAGCCGTCGCCGATGTCGACCACACCGGCGTTCTCACCGATGCCCGCGAGCATCGAGGAGCGCATCTCGTCGGTGGTGGTCTCGCCGAAATACCTCAGATGCACCTTGGATGACTTGTACGAGCAATGCTCGGACCACATCACCGAATACATGGCCAGTTCGGCGGCGGTCGGCCGGCGGCCCAAGATCTCACGGATCCGCTGATACTCGTCGTCCTTGAGGCCCAGCTCACGAAACGGCTGGGGCTGGTCGGGGGTATCGGCGGCGACGGAAACGGTATCTACGTCTGCACTCACGGTGACAGTCTAGGCGGAGCCCAACAGTCGAGGTGATCTCGTCCTCCTCGCGGTAATGTCTCGGGCAGCGCAGCGGGAGTGGGAACTGTGCGCGGGGGGCCAGACCAGCTGATTCGTCGTTCGGCTGGTCGGTATACAGGGGGAAACGACCATGATCGACACAGGGCAGTCGCGCTCGTCTGTCGCCAAGGCACGCCAGTTGTTCGACTTCGCGGTCCGGTCGTCGGGGATACCGATCGACGGCGAGCAGTATCCGGCCGATCCGGCCAAGGCCGCGCTCGCCTTCACCCGGGCCACCGAGTGGGCGCCCATGATGGCCGACGCGTGGCTGGGGCGGGTGGCGTCCGGCGACAACTCTGCCTCCGTGGTGCTCCAGCTGTACCGCAGCCGGGCGACGATCGGCGCCGAACAGCGTCGGCTGGGGCTTCCACCGCGAACGTTGTCCGGCCGCTTCTCCACCGGCCTGTACATCGACTATCCGTTGGCCGACCGGACCGAGGCCATCGTGGCGTACGCGGCCACGCTGATCGCCGGCGCCGACTACCAAGGAGCCGAGGACGCCCTCGACGAGGCGGCCGACGAATGTGCCGGCCGGGGCCGGCCGCCGATCGTCGACTACCTACGGGCCAGCCTGCACTTCCGCACCCAACGTTGGACCGACGTGCTCACCGCTCTGGCCCCGTCGAATACGTGGACGGACGAGTACATGAACGCCGGCGCCGACCTGATGGCCGGATCGGCATGCGTGCAGATGGGTCTGTTCACCGAAGGTGTGCGGCGACTCGAAGCCGCGGCGAATGGGCCCATCCCCGCGGCAGCGACGGCGGCGATGTTCACCCACGGCCTGGCCTTACGCGAACAGGGCATGGAGGCGCAGGCTCGTGAACAGTTCGAGGCCGTGTATTCCCGCGACCCTTCGTTCGCGGCCAATTCCAAGGCCCTCTCGGATCAACGTTTCCGGTTGGTGATCACCACCGCCGAGACGATCAACTCTCGTAGCGACCGCTGGGACCCGGCCACTGCAGCAGAGACGGTCGCGGCCTCGGCGTCTGCTCCGGACGACTCCGAGGGAAGTCTGCTAGCGGCGGCACAGGCCGAACTCGCCGAGCAGATCGGCCTCGCATCGGTCAAGAGCCAGGTGACCAAGCTGCAGTCGGCAGCCACCCTGGCGAAGATCCGATCGGACAAGGGTCTCGCGACCGGCCCACGCAGTCTGCACCTGGCGTTCACCGGTCCACCCGGCACCGGCAAAACCACCATCTCGCGCATCGTCGCCAAGATCTATTGCGGGCTCGGTCTCATCAAAACCGATGCGGTGGTACAGGTCTCACGTCGTGATCTGGTGGGCGAACACCTCGGTAGCACGGCCATCAAGACATCGGAGGTGATCGACCGCGCGATGGACGGCGTGCTGTTCATCGATGAGGCCTACACGCTGGTGCAAAGTGGCCTCTCCGGCGGCGACGCGTTCGGCCGCGAAGCCGTCGACACCTTGCTCGCGCGGATGGAAGACGACCGCGACCGGCTGGTGGTGATCATTGCGGGCTATGACGCAGAGATCGACCGTCTGCTCGCCGCGAACGAGGGAATGTCGTCACGATTCTCCAAGCGCATCAGATTCGACTCCTACAGTCCCACCGAACTCACCCAGATCGCTGATCTTCTTGCCCGCAAACGTGATTCGTTACTGTCGGCGGAAGCGCTTCGTGAGCTCGAGATGGCGTGCGCTCCCCTGTGTCATCAGGTCGAGCTCGACGAGTTCGGCCGTGAGCGTCGCATGATCGACCTGGCGGGCAACGGCCGCTTCGTCCGGAACGTGGTCGAGAGCGCCGAGGAAGAACGCGAACACCGCCTGACAACCGGCACCATCGAACTCGCCGACCTCGACGACGACGCACTCATGCGCATCGAGGCCTCGGACATGCAGGCCGCATTGGCCGGTGTGCTCGGCGGATTGCGGAGCGGACAAGGTGGGGTCCGGTAGGCGGCCCGCGAACGCTCAGCCGGCAGCTCGGGTCACGTCCAGGATCTGTTCGGCGAGTTCCGGCCTGCAGATGACAAGATCGGGCAGGTAGACGTCGCGCTGGTTGTACTCCAGCGACAGTCCGTCAATCCGACTGCACCACAGCCCTTGTGACTTCGCCACAGCCACCGGCGCGGCCGAGTCCCACTCGTACTGTCCACCGGCGTGCACATACGCGTCGGCCTCACCCCGAACCACTGCCATCGCCTTGGCGCCTGCCGATCCCATCGGGAGCAGCTCACCACCGATGGCCGTGGCGACCGACTCGGCGAAAGCCGGAGGCCGCGAGCCGCTGATGACCACTCGCGGGTTGTCGCCCCGCGGTGTTCTCGCCAGACCTGTGGTGGGTGGCACCGGCGCCCCATCGTTGACGTAGGTTACGCCGAGCCCCGGCAGCGACACCGCGCCGACCGTCAGCCCCAACCCCTTTTCCCACAGTGCAACGTGCACAGCCCAATCGGTGTGGTCGTCAAGACCGTATTCCTTTGTGCCGTCCACAGGGTCGACGATCCACACGCGGTCGGCGTCGAGCCGGGACAGATCGTCGGCCGATTCCTCGGACAGCACCGAATCGCCCGGCCGCTCACGCGCGAGCGCGTCGAGCAGGAACTCGTTGGAGCGCAGATCCCCGGCCTTGCCGAGTTCTTTGCCGTTCAGCGATGGGTCTGATCGGAGTTCGACCAGCAGATTCCCGGCCTCGGTGGCAAGACGACCGGCAAGCTCTGCATCGGATGAGGTCACAGTCACACGCCCAGGTTACGGCGAATGGCCTCCGCGACGTCGGCAGGCGCACCGTCACCGGGGGTGATGACGACGTCCGCCGCTTCCGGTCGTTCGTACGGCGAACTGACGCCGGTGAAATGTGCGACCTCACCGCGGCGTGCCTTCGCGTACAGCCCCTTTGGATCGCGTTCTTCGCAGACCTCGAGCGGCGTGTCGACGAACACCTCGAAGAAGGGCAGACCGCGCTCGGCATGGACCTCGCGCGCCCGCTCGCGTTCGGCGGCGAAGGGGCTGATCAGCGAAACGATCGCAACCGCACCCGAGTCCGCGAAGAGTGCCGCGACCTCGGCGGTGCGCCGGATGTTCTCCCGGCGGTCGTCGTCTCCGAACCCCAGATCGGAATTCAGCCCATGGCGGAGGTTGTCACCGTCCATCAGGTAGGCCGGACGGCCTTCGGCCACCATCGATCGTTCCAGTTCCGATGCGATCGACGACTTCCCGGAACCGGACAGTCCGGTCAACCAGATGGTCGCCCCACGATGGGACCGCTGCTCCCTGGTCACCGACGAGCTGTGCCAGACCACGTGGGAGTCGTTGCTGACCGGCCCGTTGATCATCCCGGCGCCGACGGTCTTGTTCGTCGCCTCGTCGATCAAGATGAAGCTACCCGTGAAGCGATGCTGGCGGTACGAGTCGAACATCATGGGTTGCTGGGTGCGCAGACGGACGCGCCCGATCTCGTTGAGCCGCAACTCCTGTGGCCCCTCCTCACGATGGAGGGAGTTGACGTCGAGCCGATAGGTGAGGTCGCCGATCACGGCCTTCGACTCGCGGGTCGAGCTCTGGATGGTGTAGCGGTTACCCGACTTCAACTCGGTGTCCTCGGAGAACCAGCACACCATCGCATCGATGTCGCGGCCGACGTACGGCCGGTTGTTGGGACGCGCGAGCATCTCTCCACGGGTGATGTCGATCTCGTCGGCGAGCGAGACGGACACGGCCATCGGCGCGAATGCCTCGTCGAGCTTGCTGCCGCCGGGGCCCCAGATCTCGGCCACGGTGGTGCTGAATCCGCTGGGTAGCACCACCACTTCGTCGCCGGGCTTGAACGTTCCGCTGGCGATGGTTCCGGCGTAGCTGCGATGGTCCGATCCGTCACTGACCTGAGGACGGATCACATACTGCACCGGCAACCGGGCGTCGATGAAGTTGCGATCCGAGGCGATGTGTACGTCCTCGAGGTGCCCCAGCAGCGAGGTTCCCCGGTACCAGGGCATGTGCACCGACGGGTCGACCACGTTGTCCCCGAGCAGCGCCGACACCGGGATGAAGCTGAGGTCGGTCACGTTGAGTTTGCTGGCGAATGCGCTGAACTCGTCCTTGATCTCGGTGAATCGTTCCTCCGACCAGTCCACCAGGTCCATCTTGTTCACACACAAGACGATGTGCGCGATGCCGAGCAACGACGACAGGAAGGCGTGCCTGCGGGTCTGCTCGAGCACACCTTTGCGGGCGTCGATGAGAACGAGTGCCACGTCGGCGGTGGATGCCCCGGTCACCATGTTGCGGGTGTACTGCACATGCCCGGGGGTGTCGGCGATGATGAACTTGCGCTTGGGTGTTGCGAAGTACCGGTACGCCACGTCGATGGTGATGCCCTGTTCGCGCTCTGCACGAAGGCCATCGGTCAGCAGTGCGAGGTTGGCGTATTCGTCGCCGCGTTCGGAGCTGGTGCGCTCGATCGACTCCATCTGGTCGGTGAAGATGCTCTTCGAGTCGTACAACAGCCGACCGATCAGTGTGGACTTACCGTCGTCGACACTGCCCGCAGTTGCCAACCGCAGCAACTCTTTCCGCCCACGCCGCACGGGCTCGCCGATGATCAGTTCTTGGTCGACGGTCATCAGAAGTATCCTTCTTTCTTGCGATCTTCCATGCCGGACTCCGAGATTCGGTCGTCGGCTCGGGTTGCACCGCGTTCGGTGAGTCTGGTGGCGGCCACTTCATCGATGACCTGCTCGACCGTGACGGCGTCACTGAGCACACATCCGGTGCACGTCGCGTCGCCGACCGTCCGGAACCGCACCTGCTCGGTGTGCACCGTCTCGCCCGGTGCGAGTTCCACGTACGGCGTCTTGGCCAGCAGCATCCCGTCCCGGGGCACCACTTCGCGCTGATGGGCGTAGTAGATGCTCGGCAGTTCTATCTCTTCGGCGGCGATGTATTGCCAGATGTCGAGTTCGGTCCAGTTGCTCAGGGGGAACACCCGGATGTGCTCCCCTTTGTTGTGGCGGCCGTTGTAGAGGTTCCACAATTCGGGCCGTTGCGCTCGTGGATCCCAGGCGCCGAACTCGTCTCGGAAGCTGAAGACCCGCTCCTTGGCGCGCGCCTTCTCCTCATCGCGTCGCGCACCACCGAAGACGGCGTCGAAATTGTTCTCCCGGATCCCGCGCAGCAGCGATGTGGTCTGCAGCCGGTTACGACTGGCACCGGGACCGGTCTGCTCCACCACCCGACCGGCGTCGATGTCGTCCTGCACACTCGAAACCACCAGTCGGACACCGGTTTTGTCGACAACCCGATCCCGGTAGTCGATGACCTCGTCGAAATTGTGTCCGGTGTCCACATGCATGAGCGGGAAGGGAACGGGCGCAGGCCAGAACGCCTTGCGCGCCACGTGGAACATCACCACCGAGTCCTTGCCGCCGGAGAACAGCAGCACCGGCCGCTGCGCCGTCGCGGCGACCTCTCGGAAGATGTAGACCGATTCCGCCTCGAGCGCGGCCAGATGGGTGAGCTCGTACCCCGTTGTCAGCACCGTGAGAGTCCTCTCGCGTCGTTCGCCTCGCCAGGACTTGACCTGTCGAGTATCCGACACTAGTGTTTGAAAATATGACAGTGACGGTAAGCGACAGCATGCCTGTGGGTCAACCCTCGCCACCCACGCAGCGTGTGGTCCGGGTGATCGAACTGCTGGCCGAACAGACCGGCGGCCGCCTGACACTGGCGGAAATAGTCCGCCGCACAGGGTTTTCCAGAGCCACCGCCCACGCGGTGCTGACCCAACTCACCATCGACGGCTGGGTATCGCGAGAAGACGGCCAGTTCGCGATCGGTGCCGGCTTTGTCGCCCTGGCGCGGCAGGCCGAACGTGGCTATCCATTGCGGCGCTTGGCAGCTCCGATGATCCACGAACTCGCTGCGGACCTCGACATGCCGGCGTTCCTCGCCGAACGCGTGAGTGAACAGATCACTGTCACCGAACTCGTCGGGGTGCCGGACATGCAGTGGATCAGGCCCGGCCGGCGCATCGCACTACGCCCACCCGTGTGCCGAGAGTTCGTCGCGTGGGCGCCTGAAGCCGAACGGCAGCGGTGGATCGACTCGGCACCGCCGGGTGCCCGCGACCGACTGCACGACGTGCTGGAAGTGATCTGCGACCGCGGGTACGCGGTGGAGCGCCTCACCGGTGACCATGCCGAGATGATCGACGCGCTTGCGTCACTGCGTGATTCACCGGTCTCCGACACGGTGCGCTCACGGGTGGCGGGGTTGCTGGCCGAACTGACCACCATCGACTATCTGCCGGAGGAATCCGTCGGAGTTGTCGCGGTGGTCACGATCGGCGCCCCGATCATCGATTCCGAGGGCACTGTCATCGCGTCGATCGTCGTGTGCCCCAACCGCGAGATGAGTGCGGACGAGATGGCGCATCTGGGCACATCTGTGGCGGCTGCCGCGGATCGCGTCGCCCACGCGCTCGCACGCTGAATACATCTGTCGCGGCCCTCGGCCCTCATGACGGGCCCGTTCAGCCGGCGAGTATCCGCTTCTTCGCCAACGCCACCTCACGCTCGCCGACCGGAGCCTCCGACAGCTCCTCGCACCCTGGCCGCAGTCCGGCGATCACCATCGCCAGATGTCGCCGCCATGCCGTGTCACTGACGCCGCGCGTGCTCTCGACGACACCCCTGACCGCCCAGAACACGAGGTCGAGGTCGGTGACGGTGACGTCGGCACGAATCCGTCCGGCATCTTGAGCAACGGCCAGCAGCTCGGTCAGGATCGTGCGGAACTCGTCCCTGAGCAACGCCGTGTGCTCGTCGTTCCACATCCGCGACACACAGCCGCGGTGCGATGCCTGAATGGCACCGGTGTCGAACAGCAATCGTTCCAGACCAGAACCGTCGGTCACGTCACGCGCGGCCCTGGCCATCGCCACCAGATCGATGAGCAACTGCCGTACGAGTTCGCTGATCAAGGCGTCCTTGGTGGGGAATCGCCGGTACAGCGTGCCCATCCCGACGCCGGCCACCCGGGCGATCTCCTCGACCCCGGCATCGAGCCCGCGTTCACTGAACACCGTTGCAGCGGCGTCCAGTAGTCGTCGCCGATTCTCCGCAGCGTCACGCCGCAGCACTTTCCCACCGTCTGCGGTGGCCTGCACACCCATGGCCGACCTCATTCCGACTTGTCACCGGCGAGGGTACCGCCGGCAACCATCGCGAGTTCGGCGTGTGCGAGGTCTGCGGTCTCGTCCAATGCCGCCCCTCCCCGTTTGACCGACGGGATGAAAAGTGTCGCAACAGCTCCCAGGCACACGGCAACCCCCAGCATGATGAAGCCGTGGGTGTATCCCGATTCTTTGGGCAGTCCCGAGGGTGCGGCGCCCGCGGTGACCACAGTCCCCATGAATGCTGCGCCCAGCGAACCGCCGATGGTTCTGATGTTGGCGTTCATGCCGCTGGCGACTCCGGTCTGATGGGGTGGCACCGCCGCGACGACAACGTTTGCCATGGCGGAGAACGCAAGTCCCATACCGATACCCGACAGGCACATCGCGGCGAAGATGTCCGCTTCGCTGGAGTGACGGAACGCGACGAGGAAGTATCCGGCAGCGCTGACCAGTGTCCCCACCGTCAACAGGTTCTTCGAGCCGAAACGAGCAGACAGTCGCCCGGCACCGAGTCCGAGGATGAACATGAAGACCGAGCTGGGCAACATCATCAAGCCCGACTCACTGACCGATGCCCCGAATCCGTATCCCGCCGATGTCGGGGTCTGCACGAACTGCGGGAGGAATCCGAACCCGGCATACATCCCGATACCCATCATCAGAGCCACCAGGTTCGCGGCCCAGACAGTGCGCATCCGCATCATCTTCATGTCGATGAGCGGATTGGCCGATCGCGCTTCGGCAACGACCCACACCACCAGGAAGATCGCAGCGGTCACGAGCAATCCGACGACCTCGGGTGACGTCCAGCCCCACTTGGGTGCCTGGCTGACACCGAGCAGCAGAGCCACCAGCCACGCTGACAGCAACAACGCGGTGACCCAGTTGACCTTGCCCGGGGCCCGGCCCTTCGACTCCGGGATGAAGACGTAGGCCGCCACACCCGCGATGGTGGTCATGATCAGCGGAATCCAGAACAGCCAGTGATAGGTGAGTACATCCACGATCGGCCCGGCCAGCACAACACCCAGGCCGGCGCCCAGCGATGTCAGGGCCGCGACCATCCCGACGGCGCCGGGCACCTTTTTCTCGGGGAATTCGTCACGGATGATCCCGAAGGCCAAGGGCAGGACGCCGCCACCGACACCCTGGATCACACGCGCGACCACCATCACCGACAGTGACGCCGCCAATGCAGCCAGCAACGAGCCGATTCCCAGCGCGGCCAGCGCAACCACGAAGAGCAGCTTCTTGCCGTACATGTCCCCGAGGCGACCCATGATGGGCGTGAACACCGACGCGGAGAGGAGATAGGCGGTGAGCACCCAGGTCACGTCGGTCTGCGTCGTGCCGAGGGACACCTGGATCGTCGGCAGTACCGGAATCACCAGGGACTGCAGCAACGCGAACGCGGCCACGCCCACGGTGATCACGGTGAACGTGACCCGATAGTGCGTCCGCTTGGGTGCGATGTCCATACAGCTCCTGAGCTCGAACCGGAGAGACCACTCCGCATGCTGCTCTGAAGTTAGCACCACAAGCGGAGTCAAGACTCCGGATATCCACTCAGCGAGACACCGTCACCCGTCCACGACAGGCGGCTGCCCGGTCAGTCGAAAGCCGCGTTCACCTCGGCCTCGGTGAGGCCGTAGTCCTCCAGGGAGTACTTGTGGACGGGTTTGCGGTCGCCCGACTTGCTCTCCTCGTCGAGTGCTCGCATCGCCGACGCCGCATCATCGGTGAGGTCGAGTCCGAACGTGCGATAGATCGTTTCGACCGTGCCCATGGGATCGGTGCGGAAGTCGCGGAAGTCGATGTCGATGAACTGATCCGGGTTGTACTTGGACCGTGCCGCATTGAATGCGTGCAGCCCTCGCGACCACAACTCGAGTTGCGTCTTGCCGATCAGCTCGCCCGTGAAGACGGTTGACCATCCCTCGCCCGCATGCTCGGCAAGACTGCACATCGACGGGATGATCGTGGCGGGTGGCCGGTGGGTCTGGATGATCAACGCGTCCGGATAGACGGCCATCAATTCATCCAGCGCGAAGAGATGACTGGGGTTCTTCAGCACCCAGCGACGCTCTGGCTGATTCAGCCCGATCAACTGGAGGTTCTTCTTGTGCCGCGTGTAGGCGTTGGTCCAGTCCTGCTTCTGCAGCCACTGTGAGTAGGTCGGCAGGTACGACAAGGATTCGTAGGAAATCGACTTCATGGTCTGGCGCAGCAGCTGCCAGCATTCTTCGACGTCGGATGCACTCATGTAGTGCAGCCCCATGAATTCCGGGTTCTCCACGTGGTGCTGTTCGAGTCCGGCCTGGATCTGCTGGAAGACCGGGTTCGACTCCCAGGTGTCGCGCGGAGGCCGCGGCTGGGGGAACTCGGCAAGCCACATCTCCAGACCCTGATGGCCCGGATCTGCGGTGAGCAGCCGGTGTAGGGCGGTGGTGCCGGTACGGGGCAGCCCGGTGACGAAGATGGGGCGTTCCACCGGCGCGGAGACGTATTCGGGATTGGTTTTCCACGATGCCTCGCTGAGCAATCGGGCGACCAGCGCACCCCGAAGGAAGAAGCGGTTCATCTTGCTGCCGAGCTCGGTGAGTCCCGCATCGCGCTCGTACGACTCCAGCAGGACACCGAGCGCCTCGGTGTAGTCGTCCTGACCGAACTCGTCGAGCCCACACGCCTTCGTCGCCGACGCATGCAGATCCTCGACTGTGCCCACATTCGTTCTCGGAATGGTCATCTCGCTCCTCAGGTGTGGTACTCGCCGCAGTTGACGTCCAGCGTCTGGCCGGTGATGGCGCTGGCCCAATCCGAGGCGAGGAACACCACCGCCCGAGCGATCTCATCGGGTTCGGGCAGACGTTTGAGGTCGGACTTGGACGCGGTCTGTTCGTAGACGGCCTCCGGCGTGATGTCGTACTTCTTGGCGACCTCACCGAAGTACCACTTCAGCTGGTCGTCCCAGATGTAACCGGGTAGCACGCTGTTGACACGAACGCCCTTGTCGCCCAACTCTGTGGCGAGTGTCTGCGACATGGCGAGCAGGGCCGCCTTGGCGAGTTTGTAGCTGCCGTAACGCGGCTCCGAGTGCCGCAGGACCATGGAATTGATCATCACCACAGAACCGGACACCTTGGCCAATTCGTCGGTGAAGGCTTTGGTCATACGCAGACCACCGAGGACAGTCAGGTCCAGACTCGACCGGATGTGGTCGAAGTCGGTGCGTGCCAACGACTTCATCGAGGGCAGAGAGAACGCGTTGTTCACCAGGACGTCCACCCTGCCGTACTCGGCAACCGTTGCCGCGACGAGGGATTCGACGGCCGAATCATCGGTGATATCGGTGGGTACCTGCAATGCGACGCCGCCGGCGGCGTCGATCTCCTTGGCCACCTCGGCGAGCCGGCTCTCGGTCCGGGCAGCGAGCACCACCTTGGCTCCCGCAGCAGCGGCCTGCAAGCTGATCGAACGGCCGAGACCCGGCCCTACTCCCCCGACCACAACGACCTTGCCCTCGAGCAGACCTGTGGACACGGTGGCGGTCATCCCAGCATCCTCTGCGCGAATCCGCGCTGGCGTGCGGCTATTCGCTCACGCCAGCCTGCGTCGTCGATGGTGTTGGACTCGAAGTGCGGCAGGTGGTCGGGCACGTCGGCCACGTTGACGAACGCGACGGTGGGCCCATCGGACTCGGTCAGCTCGCGATCGACCCGCTGCCACCGGAACTGCGCTATACCCCGCTGTTTACCGGTTGTCTCGATCCAGTTGGCGATGCCCGGATTCTGCCTGCTGACCACCAGGCGGATCATCCCATCCGGATCCACCTGCGCCTGAGCAGAATTGAGGCTGGTCTGGTGATTGACGTAGTCGAGCGAGATGTACCACATACTGCCCAGCTGGAAACCCTGATACGGCGCATCGGATTTCGGCACCGTGATCACCATCGCCTCGTCGTCGGCGAGGTCGTAGTGACCCACCGATGAGTACTGGGTGCTCAGCCCACCCGGCGTCAGACGGGGCGCGGTCAAGGTGTTCACCGGCAGGTCCAGGTAGAACCACTTCGGAAAGTTGAACCAGGTGTTGATCCGCGACAGCAACATCTTGCCGGCCACCTGATAGCGGCGGGTGATCTGAGCGAGGTCGGGCTCCACCGGCGCACTGCCCACTGTGTCGACCCGCTCGATCCGGATCTGTCCCTTTTCCTGCATCCAGTCGCTGTACACCTCGCGCACCGCGAGTATCGACGACCCCTCGCCGAGAACGAAGTAATTGGGTCCCGGGTCGGCCTTGGGCGGTCCGAATCGGAGCGTGTAGGTCCCGTCCGCTTCGATCGTCAGTCGACGGTCGTCGAAGGCGTCGTCGCCACCGGGAACGTCGGTGGCGGTGTAGTCACCCTTGAGAACCTGAAAGCTGAGATCTGCTGTGTTGCCGCGCTTTCCGGTGATCAGATACTCTGCGTCGGCCTGCACGTTGGCGTGGTAGTACAGCGTATCGGGATTGTCCAGCCCCATCTTCGTGTAGGGGCCCGTGGACGTGACGAAGAACGGGTGGGTCTTGCCATACGCCCAAGCCATCTGCAGGCTCGCGCGGATGCTGCCGCCGAGGTAGTCGTATCCCTCGGCCAGATCCTGCTCGTTGCGGATGAAATCGGCTGAGGTGATCAGCTTCTCGGCGTCGGCGATGGCCGCGGCGAAAGGGGCGGTCACATCGTTCGTGACGGTTGTTGTCATCTCACTCCCTTGTGATGGCCGGAACTACAGCCAGGTGTCCCCGCCGGTCCAGGTGAGGAAGTTCTCGAGCTCCGCCTGGGCCGGAGTGACCCGCGGATGTTCGGTGGACAGATAGCCACCACGGTAGAACAGCAAAGGCTTGTCTTGCAGCACTTCTCCCAAAGTCTGCACCCGGCCTATCGCGATGAAATGGTCGCCGCCGTCGTCGACGCGCTCCAGCGTGCAATCCACCCATGACAACGAGTGCCGGATGACGGGCAGGCCGAGAGGCGAGGGATCCCAGTCGATCCCGGCGAACTTGTCATCACCCGGTGCGCCGAATGCAGCACTGACGTCCTGTTGGTTGGTCGACAACACGTTCACACAGAACTTTCCGCTCTGCTCGATGACCTTCCAGCTGCGGGAGGTCTTCATCGGGCAGAACAGCACCAGTGGTGGATCGAGCGACAGGGCTGCAAACGACTGGCAGGCGAACCCCACTGGGACGTCATCGGTGGCCATCGTGGTGATCACGGTGACCCCGGTACAGAACTGACCCATGGCCGTCCGGAACTGCCGCGGGTCGAAATCAGCTGAACCGCGTGGATGAGGAGACATGTCAGGCGTTCTTGAATCCGATGGAGAAGTCGTGCCCCCAGAGACTGACCGCCGTGCTCTCGCGAGCCACCCAGTCGGTGTCGTCGACTTGCCTTCCCTCGCAGCCGAATTCGACGTCGAATCCGCCGGGTGTCTTCATGTAGAACGAGTACATCAGGTCGTTGACGTGACGGCCCAGCGTGGCCGACATCGGGACCTTCTTGCGCAACGCCCGGTCGTGGGCGAGGCCCACGTCATCGGTGTTCTCCACCTCGATCATCAGGTGGACGATGCCGGTGTCGTTCGGGATCGGCAGGAACGCCAGGCTGTGGTGACGAGGGTTGCAGCCGAAGAACCGAAGCCATGGCGGCTCGTCGCCCTGTTCCCGCCCGACCAGTTCCGGCGGCAGCCGCATCGAGTCACGCAGACGGAAGCCGAGCACATCGCGGTAGAAGTGCAGCGAGGCCGCGTCGTCGTCGGTGGTGAGCACCACGTGTCCCAGACCCTGCTCGCCAGTGACGAACTTGTGGCCATAGGGGCTGACCACCCGGCGATGTTGCAGTGCCACACCATGGAACGCTTCGAGGACATTGCCGCTCGGGTCCTCGAAGACCACCATCTCCACGACCTGACGGTCGGCCAGTTCTTCGTCCTTGCCTTCGCGGAAGACCACGCCGGCTGCCGACAATCGATCCCGGACTTCCTGCAGTGCAGCAGCGTTGGCACATTCCCAGCCGGACGACACCAGACGGTCGTGCTCTCCTGGGGTAATCACGAGGCGTGCGGGAAAGTCGTCCATGCGCAGGTACAGGGCGCCCTCCGTGGGGCCACTGCCCTCGGGCATACCCAGCACCTTGAGACCGTAGTCACGCCAGGCCGGCATGTCGGTGGCCTCGATACGCATGTAGCCGAGTGAACGGATCGGGCCAAGCGTTTCGGTCATCGTCGATCTGCTCCTTTGCGAGATGTCGGTGGTGAACTCAGACCATCGTGTCGCCGATAGGGATCCCGAATTCGCCGTTGCCGTAGGCGACGTAGGCCCGTTCGGCATCGTTGGCCGCGTGGACGCGGCCGGCATGGGCGTCGCGCCAGAACCGCTGGATGGGGGTGTCGTTGTCGAGGGCGTGGGCTCCCGAGTTCTCGAAAAGCCGGTCGATCGACGCGATGGCCCGGCCAGTTGCGCGGACCTGATCGCGACGGGCCTTCAACCGGAGTTCCATCGGGACTTCCTGTCCCGCGAGCAGCAGATCGTATTCGGCCTGCAGGTTGCCCGAGAGCTGGGTCCATGCCGCGTCGATGTCACTGGCGGCCTCGGCGATGCGAACCTTGGCGAATGGGTCGTCCTTCGCCTTCTCACCGGCGTAGGCGGCGCGCACGCGCTTGCCCTGATGCTCGACGTGTGCGGCGTAGGCGCCGTATGCCATTCCCACGATCGGCGCCGAGATGGTGCTCGGATGGATTGTGCCCCAGGGCATCTTGTAGACCGGCGCGGTGTTCTTCTCCAGGCCCGGAGCCTCGCCGGTGCTCATCGCCCGGAAGCTCAGCATCCGGTGGCTCGGTACGAACACGTCCTTGACGTCGATGGTGTTGGACCCGGTCCCCTTGAGCCCGACCACGTTCCACACGTCGCGAATGGCGTAGTCCTCGCGCGGGATCAGGAAGCTCACGAAGTCGACGGGTTTTCCGTTCTTGATCACCGGTCCGCCGAGGACAACCCAGCTCGCGTGGCCCGAACCCGAGGACCATGCCCACGAACCGTTGACCTTGTAACCGCCTTCGACCACTTCACCCATACCCATCGGGGCGTAGGACGAGGAGATACGGACTGAGGTGTCCTTGCCCCATACGTCCTCCTGCGCCTGCTGCGGGAAGAGAGCCAGGTGCCAGTTGTGGATGCCGATGATGCCCGAGACCCATCCGGTGGAGCCACACGCCGAGCCGAGCCGACGCACTGCCTCGTAGAACGTCACCGGATCGACCTGGTAACCGCCCCACTGCTCGGGCTGCATGAGCTTGAAGAACCCGATGTCCTCGAGCGACGCGATCGTCTCGTCGGGAATCTGACGCAGATCCTCTGCTTCCTGTGCCCGCTGTTCGATCTCGGGCAGCAATGCGCTGATCTTGTCCAGTACCTGCGCGCCCTCTTGGCTGCGGTCGCTCATCGCGCGATTCCTAACTCTCGTTCCACAAAGTCTTCTCCGGCAAGATTAGAACACGTTCTCATTTATGTCGAGTACTGCAGGTTTACCCCGATTCATGCCGTTTTGATCACTTCCCTGGCGAGTACCTGGCAAGTTTTGTAACATGTTCTAGTAAGCGGGAACGCTTAAACCACGCGGCCCGGCACATGCCGACCCACAGCCGGCATCGATGAACTAGGGAGCAGACATGACGAGTACGGAGTCGGAGTTGGAGCAGGGGGCCCGCCTGACAGCGGTTGACACCAGCGCAGACGGTGGCGCGGTACGCGAGATCGACACCGGCACGCCACCGACCCGATTCGCACGCGGTTGGCATTGCCTCGGCCTTCTTGCCGATTTCGACGACGGCAAACCCCATCCGGTCACCGTGTTCGGCACGAAACTGGTCGTCTGGGTCGCCGACGGCGAGCTCAAGATCCTCGACGCGTACTGCCGGCACATGGGCGGCGATCTGTCGCAGGGCTCGATCAAGGACGGCAACGTCGCCTGCCCGTTCCACGACTGGCGATGGAAGGCCAACGGGCGTTGCGCCGGCGTCCCGTATGCAAAGCGGGCACCCAAACTGGCCAAGACCCGTTCGTGGCCGGGCATGATCCGCAACGCGCAGATTTTCGTCTACAACGACCCCGAGGGCAACCCGCCCCCCGATGACGTGATCATCCCCGAGCTCGACGAATTGAACAGCGACCAGTGGACCGGCTGGACGTGGAACAAGATCGTCATCGAGGGTTCGAACTGCCGCGAGATCATCGACAACGTCGTCGACATGGCGCACTTCTTCTACGTTCACTACTCGTTGCCGGACTACTTCAAGAACGTTTTCGAAGGCGAGACCGCTGCGCAGTACATGAACTCGCATGGGCGTCCGGACGTCGACATCATGACGGCTTACGGTGACACCAAACTCGAGTCCATCGCCGCCTACTACGGTCCTGCCTACATGCTCAACCCGATGGTGCAGTACTACGGCGGCTATGCGATCGAGACGATCCTGACCAACTGCCACTACCCGATCGACAACAATTCGTTTGTCCTCATGTACGGCGTCATCGCGAAGATCCCCGAGGGACTCACCGCCGACCAGGCCGACAAGATGGCGACGAAGATCACCGCCGGTATCGAGGTGGGCTTCCTGCAGGACGTCGAGATCTGGAAGCACAAGAGCCGCATCGACAATCCGCTGCTGGTGGAAGAGGACGGTCCGGTCTACCAGCTGCGCCGCTGGTACGAACAGTTCTACGTCGACGTCGCCGACGTGACCGAGGAGATGACACAGCGCTACGAATACGAGATCGACACCACCAAGGCCGTCGAGAACTGGAACATCGAGGTCCAGGAGAACATTCGCCTCAAGGCCGAGCGCGAAGCCGCGAATGCCTCGACGCCCGAGACGGCTTCGGCCACGTGATCGCCGCCCCGTCATGAGCATCAGTTGGTCGAAGGCTCCGGATCTCAGCAAGGATCCGGAGCGCGGCCCAGCGGTTCGGGAAGCGACGTCGAGAGACAAAGAGCACTACCTACGGGGTGGGCTGCGGGAGATCGAATGCCGCACCTGCCACGCCTGCGTGATGGTCAAGAAGTACAGCCCCCACCACACGAGTGTCCAGTGGACGGCGCAGGCGCGAGAGCAATGTCCTGAACTCACCCGAATCCGGGCGGAAGGGGGAAACCCCGCAATGTTGCCGACATGCCCCCGGCTCTCGGCCAGCATCGATCACGGTGTGAGCGAAGGGATCATCCCCAAGGAATCACCCGATGTCGACCCGGACGGCTACTACTGACCCGGGCAACTCGTAAAGACAAGAACACCACTCGCGATCGATCGCGAGTGGTGTTCTTTGTCGTAACCCTCACTGTCCGTACGGACCGGGCCTCTGATTGCCCGAACCGGGCGGGCCGAAGTACGGCCCGGGCGCTTGTCCGTAGCCTCCGCCCTGTCCTCCGGGAGTACCGAACTGTTGCGGTGGACCGTAACCTTGCGGCTGACCGTAGCCCTGTGGCTGACCATAGCCTTGCGGCTGACCGTATCCCTGTGGCGACTGCGGACCGGACATTCCGGGTCCGGGCCGACTCCCCTTACCCGCCGCCAAGGCCAGATAGGTGGCGACGCCGGCAGCGATCAAGGTGATGAACGCGCCGAGGACCACAAGCCACAGTGCCCATCCCGCGTCCACCTCAGAGGTGTCGCCGGCATCGCCGTCGATGACAACACTGCCCGGGTCGGCGATGAACACAAGGGACACGATCACCGCGACCAGTCCCAGAACCGTCCCGGCGATGGCCGCGATCGCGGGATACCGGTTGATGATCAACGGAACAGCGGCACCGGCCAGCAAGAGCCCGATGATGATGGTGGCGATGCCCGGCGCACTGGTTTCGGCCTCTGCCTCGCTCTCGGCGTCGGCCACCTCACTCGAGTCGGCCGTGTCGTCGCCTGCGTCGATGGTCACCGAACCGAGGCCGCTGATCGACACGCTTCCCACACCGAAGTCCTGTGACGCCCAGGTGAAAAAGCTGAACAGCACGATCAGTAAGCCGCCGACGGCGAGGCGATGCCCGGGAACCTCACCGCGGAATTGGACGACCGGGGAGCGAGCAGTCGACCCTTGGCGGACGTCTGGCTCGGACCGGCGGCACCGACGGCCGACTGATAACCGGATTGCTGCGGCGGATAGCCGGGTCCCGGTTGATGGCCAGGTTGATAACCCCCCGGCTGATATCCCCCCGGCTGATAGCCACCGGGCGGCTGACCACCAGGACCCCCCGGCGGCGGGAACCCACCGCTGTTTCCGGATGGCGGACCGTAGGTCATGTTCTCCCCCTGATCAGTGCATCACCGACGCGCGGACGCACGCTCGGACCCCGATCGTAGCGTCCGGTGTTCCCGGAGACCGGGGTCCGCGAGTCAGCGGCAACGTCGGCGGCGAACTCTCACACGCCGGCGTTCGCGTCCTGCTTCTTCTTGAGCTCCAGGGCGATGTCGATCAGTTGGTCTTCTTGGCCGCCGACGAGCTTTCGACTGCCCGCCTCGATCAAGATCGCTGCGGCGGACACACCGTACTTCTCGGCGTGGCCCTCGGCGTGCTTGAGGAACGAGCTGTAACACCCGGCGTAGCCCATCATCATCGCGGGCCGGTCGACCAGGCATTCGGTGGGCATGACAGGCCGCACCACGTCCTGCGCGGCATCGGCGATCTTCATGAAGTCGATGCCGGTGCTGATGCCCAGCTTGTCGCAGACACCGACAAACGCCTCCACGGGCGTGTTGCCGGCGCCGGCACCGAAGCGGCGGACCGACCCATCGATCTGTTGAGCGCCTGCCCGAACGGCCGCAATGGAATTGGCGACCGCGATGTCGAGGTTCTCGTGTCCGTGGAAGCCGATCTGAGCGTCGTCCCCCAGCTCGGCACGCAATGCCGACACCCGATCCGACACCTGCTCGAGTACCAGTGCACCGGCTGAATCCACCACGTACACACACTGACAACCCGCATCGGTCATGATCCGCGCCTGCTTCGCGAGCACCTCGGGAGGCTGACTGTGCGACATCATCAAGAACCCCACGGTCTCGAGCCCCAACTCACGCGCCAACCCGAAATGCTGAATCGACACATCGGCCTCGGTGCAATGCGTCGCGATACGACAGATCTGCGCACCGTTGTCCTGGGCCGCCCGGATATCGTCCTTGATCCCCAGACCAGGCAACATCAAGAACGCGATCTTCGCCGTCGTCGCCGTCTCGACCGCCGCCCGGATCAACTGCTGCTCAGGAGTCTTCGAGAACCCATAGTTGAACGACGACCCACCCAGACCATCACCATGGGTCACCTCGATCACCGGAACACCCGCACCGTCGAGGGCGGCGACGATGTCCCGCACCTCTTGCTCGGTGAACTGGTGACGTTTGTGATGGCTGCCGTCACGCAACGACGAATCCGTGATGCGAATGTCCAGGGCATCGCTGTACTTGCGAGCACCTGCCATGAGATCTGCCGAATCAGCGAACATGTCAGACACCAACCTTTTCTGCCTTCTCGGCAAGCTTCTTCTTTGCGATCTCTTCGCCCACCTTCGTGGCGGCGGCGGTCATGATGTCGAGGTTGCCCGCGTACGGCGGCAGGAAGTCACCCGCGCCTTCGACCTCCACGAAGATCGACACCCGGGCCATCCCACCGTTGACCACGCTGGGCGGGTCGAACTGCGGCTCCTGCAGCAGTCGGTAACCCGGCACATATTGCTGGATTTCCTTCTCACGATCCAAGATCGCCTGAGCGATGGCGTCGGTGTCGGCATCCTCCGGAATCGCGCAGAAGATCGTGTCGCGCATGATCATCGGCGGATCGGCCGGGTTGAGGATGATGATCGCCTTACCCCGGTCGGCGCCGCCGATCGTCTCGATTCCCCGCGATGTGGCACGCGTGAACTCATCGATGTTCGCGCGCGTTCCCGGGCCGGCGGACTCGGACGACACAGACGCCACGATCTCGGCGTACACCACCGGCACCACGGACGAGACGGCGTGGACCATCGGGATGGTCGCCTGGCCACCGCAGGTGATCATGTTGGTGTTCGGCGCGTCGAGATGCTCCCGCAGGTTCGCCGGGGGACCACGGCGGGGCCGATGGCAGCCGGGGTGAGGTCCACCGCGGTGATGCCGGCCGCCTCGTACTTCGGGGCGTACTCACGATGTACGTAGGCCGAGGTGGCCTCGAAGATGATGTCGGGCTTCTCTTCTGACGCCAGGAGTTCGTCAGCCCCGCCCGCCATCGTGATGAGCCCGTGGTCGGCCGCACGCTTCATGCCCTCGGAGTCTGCGTCGATGCCCACCATCCAGCGTGGTTCGATCACCTCCGAACGCGCCAACTTGTACATCAGGTCGGTCCCGATGTTGCCCGAACCGATGATTGCTGCAGTGACCTTCTGTGCCACGGGTGGTGCTCCTAACCTCAGGTCTTGCCAAAGTTTGTGGTGATGTCTGCGGTGCTACGTGAAATCCAAGGTGACGCTGCCGAGTCCGGCGAACTGTGCAACGAAGTGGTCGCCCGACCGGATGTCGATCGCCCGGGTGGCGGTGCCCGGAAGGATGACGTCACCCTTTCGCAGGCGAACACCGAAGCTCTCGACCTTGCGCGCCAGCCAGGACACCGCATTGAGCGGATGACCGAGCACCGCGCTCGAGTTGCCCTCGGCGATCAACTCGTCGTTGCGGTGCAGGGTGGCGTCGATGTTGCCGGTGTCGATGTCGGAGATGCGGACGCGCTGTTCGCCCAGCACCCAACCGCACGACGACGCGTTGTCGGCAATGGTGTCGGGCAGAGAGATCTTCCAGTCGCGGATGCGGCTGTCGATCAGTTCGATCGAGGGAACCACCCACTCCACCGCTGCGATCACGTCCTCGTTGGTGCAGCCCGCGCCGGGCAGATCAGCGCCGAGGATGAAACCGACCTCGACCTCGACGCGGGGATAGCAGAACTTTGTGGCATCGATCGGGGTGTGCTCGTGATACTGCATCACGTCGAGCAGGTGACCGTAGTCCGGCTCGTCGACACCCATCATCTTCTGCATCGCCTCAGACGCCAGGCCCACCTTGTGGCCGGCGACCGACGCACCCGCGTCGAGCCGCCTGCGGATGTTGATCAGCTGGATCTCGTAGGCGTCGGTGACGTCGAGATCCGGCTGGCTCACCACCGGTGGATCGATGGCGACCGCGGTCGCCTCGGCCCGGGCCAGATCGTCGGCGATACGCTGACGTTCCTGGTCGGAAACGGTCACTGGTGGCTCCTCCTGCAGTACGAGCTGGGCACTGGAACGTGTTTCTGTTTTGGGGCTGTCAGGCACTCGCCAATGCCTTCCAGGCTGGTATAGCCTGCCATGGACGTGAGTTTATAACGTGTTCTACCTAGAGGGTAGAGCTCGGCAATGCGCGAAGGGGCAATGATGAGCCGTTCGGAAGAGATTCCTGGAGACGAGATCTTCGATGTGATCGTCGTCGGCGCCGGTGGCGCCGGTATGAGTTCGGCCATCACGGCCGCCGCTCATGGCCTCGACACAGTGATCATCGAGAAGTCGCCGTACTGGGGTGGATCCACCTCCCGGTCGGGTGGAGGTGTCTGGATCCCGAACAACCAGGTGCTCAAGCGTGACGGCGTCAAGGACGATCCCGAGGCCGCACGGACCTATGTCCGCGCCATCGTGGGCGACGGTGTGGCACCCGAGCGCATCGACGCCTACATCGACCGCGGCCCCGAGGCGCTCGACTTCCTGAGCGAGCACGCGCCCCTCGAACTGGAGTGGGTCAAGAACTACTCCGACTACTACCCGGAGGCACCGGGCGGCCGAGTGGGCGGACGCTCCTGTGAGCCCAAGCCGTTCGACTCCCGCAAACTGGGTGACGACATCAAGACCCTGCACCCCCCGTACAGCAAATCCCCCTTGAACGTGGTGGTGATGCAGTCGGACTACCGCTGGCTGAGCACAGGACTGCGTCACTGGCGCGGACCCCTGCGCGCGATCAAGGTCGCCACGCGGTTCGCCGTTGCCAAGCTGACCGGCAAACGACTGATCGCGATGGGCGCCGCCCTCACCGCGGAACTGCTTCTCGGAGTCCGGCAGGCCGGTATCCCGTTGCGCCTGAACACCGGACTCGTCGATCTGGTCACCGAGAACGGTCGCGTCGTCGGTGTGGTGGTGGAGACCGACGGCAAGCAGAGAACCATCCGTGCCCGGCACGGCGTGGTGCTCGCGTGTGGCGGCTTCGAGCACAACGAGGAGATGCGCCATAAATACCAGCGCGAACCCATCGGATCGCAGTGGACCACCGGCGCAGAGTCCAACACCGGCGACGGCATCAACGCCGGCCTGAAAATCGGTGCGGGCGTGAGCTTCATGGAAGACGCCTGGTGGGGTCCGACGATCCCGCTCCCCCGCGGGCCGTGGTTCGCGCTCTCCGAGCGAGCACTCCCGGGCAGCTTCATGGTCAACGACCGCGGCGAACGTTTCATGAACGAGTCACTGCCCTACGTGGAAGCAGTGCACCGCATGTACGGCGGCGAGTTCGGCCAGGGCGAGGGGCCAGGAGAGAACCTGCCGTGCTGGTTGGTGTTCGACCAGACCTACCGCAACCGGTACATGTTCGCATCGGTGTCGGGCCGTCAGCCGTTGCCCGGCAAGTGGTTCAAGTCCGGCGTGATCACCAAGGCCGGGAGTCTGGCCGAACTCGCGGAGAAGATCGGCGTGCCCGCCGACCGTCTGTCCCGAACCACCGAGCGGTTCAACGAGTTCGCGAAGAAGGGCGAGGACGAGGACTTCGGGCGCGGGGTGAGCCAGTACGACCACTACTACGGCGACATCACCAACAAGCCCAACCCCAGCCTGGGCCCCCTGAAGAAGGCGCCGTTCTACGCAGTGAAGATGGTGCCGGGCGACCTCGGGACCAAGGGCGGGATCAACACCGACGCTGCAGGCCGCGCTCTGCGCGCCGACGGGTCGATCATCGAGGGGCTCTACGCCGCGGGCAACACGAGTTCGCCGGTCATGGGCCACACCTATGCCGGACCAGGCGCCACCATCGGGCCCGCAATGGTCTTCGGATACCTTGCCGCACTGGACATCGCCGACAATGCTCAGCGGTCGCGTGCCGCCGGAGAGAAGGCCAGCTGATGCCCATCGATCCGTCGGTCGCACTCGGCGCCGAGGTCGGTCAGACCACATTCAGCTGGAACGCCTCCGACATCGCGCTCTATCACCTGGGCGTCGGCGCAGGAGCAGACCCGCTGGACGCGAACAGCCTTCGGTATCTGCACGACGCCGAACCGAAAGTGCTGCCCACATTCGCCACCGTCGCCGCGAGCTTCCACGAGACCGAGCCACCGAAGGTCTCGATGCCCGGCATCGAGATCGACCTTGCCGCAGTGGTTCACGGTTCGCAGGAGGTGACCGTGCACCGCCCCATCCCGCCTTCGGGTTCGGCCACCACACGTACCACCATCGCCGAACTCCAGGACAAGGGCTCGGCCGCGGTCATCGTTCAGGAGTCGACGACGATCGACGACGCCGGTGAGCCGCTGTGGACTGCGCGTTCGGCCATCTTCGCCAAGGGCGAAGGCGGATTCGGCGGCGAGCGTGGGGTCTCGGACAAGGTGGCCTATCCCGACCGCGAACCGGACCGGACGATCGAAGAGAAGACGCTCCCGCAACAGGCGCTTCTCTACCGACTCTGCGGCGACCGCAACCCGTTGCACTCGAGTCCGGAGTTCGCCGAGATGGCGGGCTTCCCCCGGCCGATACTCCACGGGCTCTGCACGTACGGAACAGTGTGCCGGGCTGTCACGGACACGATGCTCGGCGGAGACGTGGACCAGATCGAGCGATATGCGGCGAAGTTCGCCGGTATCGTCTTTCCGGGTGAGACTTTACGAATCAAGGTGTGGGAAGACGGATCTCGCCTTCTCATCTCCGCATCCGTGGCCGAACGCGACGAGGCACCGGCTCTGGGGAACGTGGTGCTGACGAGGCGCTGACGGCCCATCTGCTGATCGCGGGCGGGACTGCCGGACAGGTCCGCATCGCGATCGGTGGCCAGCACCGACAGCTCGGTTATACCGGCAACAAGAGTTGTAAAGCGTTGTCAGGCAGCGCTCATGAAGATGGCAACGAGCCCGACGATGACGGCGACGAGCGACGCCAGCATCGTGAGCACACGCCATGCGCGCAGCTTGACCGCCGAGACGTCGTTGACCTGAGTTGAGGCCATCGGATTCCCTCTCATGTGGGTGTGGCCGGACCCGGCTGGGTCGGTCGGTACCAGCAAGCTCACTGTCGAGTTACCAGTGTTGTTAATGTGACATAAGAGACAGTCGATGCGTGTGTGCCACACCGTGGGATCGTGATAACGATTACACAACACGAAGGTGTGTTTAGAACACGTTCCACTCGACTACTTTGAGTGGATGAAGACATCTGTGGGGGCGTCGCCGAGCGATTCGGGAGCAGACGAGAAGTTCGGACTCCGAACCGTCTGGCTGATCTTTGTGGTGTGCACCGCCGTCTCGATGGTCGTGGCTGCGATGGCCGCGTTGAACACCGCGATTCCCGAGATCGCTCCGGACATCGAGGCGACTTCGAACCAGCTGACCTGGCTCATCGACGGATACACGCTGACCCTGGCCGCCCTGCTGTTGCCGGCGGGCGCTCTGGGCGACCGATATGGCCGCCGCCTGGCTCTGGTCGGTGGTCTCATCATCTTCGCCATCGGCTCCCTCCTGCCGGTGTGGATCAATGATCCGAACCTGTTCATCGCCTCGCGCTGTTTCACCGGTGTGGGTGCCGCCTTTGCGATGCCGGCGACCCTGTCGCTGATCACCTCCGGGGTGCCGGAGTCCAAACGACCACTGGCTGTGAGCATCTGGGCCGGCGTGGCCGGAATCGGGGCAATCGGCGGATTCTTCGTCACCGGGATATTGCTTGAGTTCTTCGACTGGCATTCGATCTTCATCGCGTTCGCCGTCGCAGCAGGAACCACCGCTGTGCTCTCGTGCACCATCCCGACATCTCGCGACTCCACCTCGAAACGCTTCGATCTGATCGGCTCGATCAGCTCTGCGGCAGCCATCGCGCTTGTCGTGTTCGGTCTCATCGAGGCTCCGCACCGCGGATGGGTCAACCCGCTTGTCATCGCCGCACTGGTCGGCGGTGTCGCCCTGATCGGGGTCTTCTGGATGCTTCAGACGAGGCGGGCCCAGCCCCTCCTCGACGTCACGCTGTTCCGCAACCGGGCCTTCTCAGCCGGCGCCTTCAGCATCATGCTCCAGTTCCTGGTCGCCTTCGGTGTGTTCTTTGTCCTGCTGCAGCGGTTGCAGTTGGTGTTCGGCTACTCCCCGTTGAAGTCGGCCGTCGCGATGTTCCCCCTTGTGGTGGTCGTGATGATCTTCTCGTTGCTGGGCAACTGGGTTGCGGTGAAGATCAATCTGCGTGCGATCCTGGCGGTCGGCACCTTCTTCATGGGCGTGGGCGTCATCATGTTGGGCGTCATCGACCACACCGAGTACCGGACGATCGCGGTGTCGCTGGTTGTCATGGCGGCGGGTCTGGGTATCGCGACCGCGCCGTCCACCACCGGGATCATGGTGAACACCCCTGCCGACAATCAGGGAGTCGGCTCGGCGGTCAACGACACCGCTCGAGAACTGGGCTCGGCGCTCGGAATCGCCATCGCCGGCAGCCTGTTGGCCGCCGGCTACACGAGAGATGTTCAGCCGACCGCTGATTCGGCCCAGAACCAGCTGACCCAGGCCGCGAGTCAATTGCAGGCGGCCGGCCAGGCGGAACAGGCGCAACAGGCCACCTCTGCTGCCGGTTCCATCGGCGAACACATCACGCGCACACTCGCCGAAGCGCTGCAGGTTGCTCAGGGCATCGCGCCGCGCCAACCCGAACTCGCGGCGCAGATCTCCGAGGGTGCAAAAGAGGCCTTTGTCGGACCGATGAACACCGCCTGCATCGTTCTCGGCGCGATCGGAATCGCCGGTGCGGTGTTGTTGGCCATCTTCACCCCGAAGGCGATGGGCGGGCAGGACGCCACGGTGGGCGAATTGCCCACCGAGCACCCCGCCACCGCGGCTGCGGCCAAGACCTCGACCGACTGACCGGGCCCGGGTTAACGGGCCACTCGTCGCCGCTGAGGACTAGACCGGCGTGCCCGTCGCATCCAGCGCAGCCTGCTTGGCCCATCGGTAGTCCGCCTTGCCGGCCGGCGTGCGCTTGATCTCGTCCACCACCACCAGCAGCCGCGGGATCTTGTACCCGGCGAGCATCGTTCGGCAGTGGGCCTGGATCTCGTCGAGATCGGGCTCTAGAGCGTCGGGACGAATCGCGACGACCGCAGACACCTTCTGACCCATCCGCTCATCGGGTGCGGGAACAACAAGCGCGTCCGCAACAGAGGGGTGTGCGTGGAGGCACGCCTCCACCTCCTCGGCGAAGACCTTCTCGCCTCCGGTGTTGATGCACTGCGACCCGCGGCCCAGGAACACGATCGTCCCGTCGGCCTCCACCTGTCCCATGTCGCCGAGCACAGCCAGACGCGTCCCGTCGGGCAGTGTCGGGAACGTACGTGCCGACTTCTCCTCGTCCCGGTAATAGCCGAGCGGGACCCTGCCGATGCGGGCGATCATGCCCACGTCTCCGGTACCGGGTTCGATCACGTTCAGCTTCTCGTCGACCACGGTCATCTTCGAGGTGGGTGGCATCGCAAGCGTGCCGTCCTCGCGGACTTCGAAGGCACCGTCGTTGCCGGTTTCCGACGCTCCGAAGTTGTCGCGCAGCAACAGGTCCGGCTTGGCGGCCAGCATCTTCTCCCGCACACCCACCGACCAGATCGCACCGCCGGAGGTGATGGAGAACAGCGTCGACATGTCGACCTCGTCCTTGAGTTTCTGCATCGCGTCGGCCAAGGGGGAACCCATGCCGTCCCCGACGATCAGCACCACATTGACCTTGTCGGCCTCGATCGACCGCACGACCTTCTCCGGATCGAAAGCACGCATCAGCACCAGTCTGGCGCCCAAGGTGAGGAAGGTGAACAGTGAATACAGGGCTGCGCCGTGCATGAGTGGCGCCGCTATCAAGAAGGACAGACCGGGGAATTCCTTGGCTGCAGCGCCGATCTCGGCAAGGTCCTTGCGGGGTTTGTCCTCGTAGGGATTGCCGCCGGACAGGGGCTTGTGAAAGAAATCGTCGTGTCGCCACATGACGCCTTTGGGATATCCCGTTGTTCCGCCCGTGTAGAGGACCCACAGCTCATCGCCGGTCCTGGGCTCGAAGTCACGCGCCTCCGACTGACCCGACGGATCGAACAACCGAACGTCGACGCCCGCGTCCGCGGCGGCCACCGACAGCTGTTCGGTGATCACGCCGATCACGAAGATCGTTCGCAACGTCGGGATCTGGCCGACGATCGTGGCGAGATTGTCCTGGTGCTCGGCTTCCTCGACCACGATCGCAACCGAATCGGAGTTCTCGAAGATGTAGAGCAGCTCTGCCGGTGTGTATCGGTAGTTGATGTTGATCGGTACGGCGCGGATCTTGATGACGCCGAGGATGGTGGTCACGTGTTCCACGCTGTTCTTGAGGAACAACGAGACATGCTCGGCCGCACCGACACCGGCTGCGGTCAGCATGTGGGCCACCTTGTTCGATTCGACCTCGAGCTGTCGGTAGCTGTGGTCGACGCCCTCGTAGGTGAGCGCCACCGTGTCCGGAACCGCGTCCGCCACGGTCTCGAAGACATCCGCCAGATTGAACCCCATCGCGCAACTCCTAAGCTGTGAGTACCAAACCACTTGTGGGAACGCCAGTTCCGGCGGTGACGACGACCTTACTGGCACCGGGAACCTGATTGACCGACTTTTCGCGAAGCTGCCGTACGGCCTCGGCGATGCCGTTCATCCCGTGGATGTACGCCTCGCCGAGCTGGCCGCCGTGGGTGTTGAGTGGCAACCGTCCGCCGACCTCGAGCGCGCCGGGTTCGCGGACGAAGTCCTTTGCCTCTCCCCTGCCGCAGAAGCCCAGTTCTTCGAGCTGCATCAACGTGTACGGCGTGAAGTGGTCGTACAGGATCGCCAGATCCATGTCGTCCGGACCGAGTCCGGACTGCTCCCACAGCTGCCTGCCGACCAGACCCATCTCTGGAAGACCGGCGAGCTCGTCACGGTAATAGCTGGTCATGATGTATTGGTCGTTGCCACTCCCCGATGCCGCACCGGCGATGACGGCCGGCGGATGGGGCAGATCCTTGGCCCGCTCGGCCGAGACCACGACAAACGCCACGCCACCGTCGGATTCCTGACAGCAGTCGAGCAGATGCAGCGGCTCGGCGATGTACCGCGAGTTCTGGTGGTCCTCAAGGGTGATCGGCTTGCCATAGAAGAACGCGTTCGGATTGACCGCTGCATGCTTGCGGTCCACCACCGAGATCCGGCCGAAATCCTCACTCGTGGCGCCGTACTCGTGCATGTATCGCTGAGCGACCATGGCGACGAACGCGGCAGGGGTGCTCAACCCGTGCGGGTAGCTGAACGCGTTGTCGGTGCCCGAGGAGTTGTCCTGGGCCACCAGCGAGGTGTTCACCTGACCGAACCGCATTCCCGACCGTTCGTTGAACGCCCGGTACGCGACAACGACATCGGCGACACCGGTGGCCACGGCCATGGCTGCCTGCTGCACCGTGGAGCAAGCCGCACCACCGCCGTAGTGGATACGCGAGAAATACTTCAGCTCGCCGATCCCGGCAGAGCGCGCGACCGCAATCTCGGTGTTGGTGTCCATGGTGAACGAGACCAGGCCATCGACGTCGGAGGGTGTCAGACCTGCGTCGGCGATTGCCGCGGTGACCGCCTCGGCTGCGAGCCGCAACTCGCTGCGACCGGAGTTCTTCGAGAAGTCGGTGGCGCCGATTCCGGCGATCGCTGCGGCGCCGGACAATTGACCGCTCATCCGGCAACCCCCGCTCGACTCGTTTCAGGCAGTGCGCCGGCGACGGTGCGATCCATCACCAGTGACACCTGCGAGGTGATGTGCTTTCCAAGGCTGTC
The DNA here is from genome assembly GCF_023051145.1 of Williamsia sp. DF01-3. NCBI lineage: Bacteria > Bacillati > Actinomycetota > Actinomycetes > Mycobacteriales > Nocardiaceae > Williamsia > Williamsia sp. DF01-3. The sequence continues at coordinate 1,368,672 of NZ_JALKFS010000005.1, read as the reverse complement.
TGTCCCGACCACCTCGACGTTCACCAGACCGTCGGCGACCGAGGTGACGGTCCCGGTCAGCGTGAGGGTGTCGTAGGCGTACCAGGGCACGCCGAGACGCAGTTTGATCGACCGGATCTGCGCTCGCTGACCGGCCCAATCGGTGATGTATCGCTGCACCAGACCGGTGTCGGTGAGGATGTTGACGAAGATGTCTTTCGACCCCTTCTGATGCGCGAGGTCGCGATCGTGGTGCACGTCCTGAAAGTCCCTGGTGGCCAATGCGGTCGAGACCACGAAGGTCGGAGTGGCCTCGATCGTCAGTTCGGGGAGCATGTCCCCCTCCTTGACGTCGGGAGGCGTGGCGGGCGGTACCACTTGTGTACTCACGACTGTTCTCCTGCTTTCGCGGGCTGCCAGGCATAGAGCGTCCATGCCTGGGTGTCTCCGTCCTCACCTGCCGGGAAGTCGATGAACTCCACCTGTACCGGGTAGCCCACCTCGACCTGCGCCGGGTCGACCCCACGGAGCTCTCCGAGCATCCGCACCCCCTCGTCGAGTTCGACGAGAGCGATCACAAACGGCACACGTCGTCCGGGCACCTGCGGTGCATGGTGGACCACGTAGCTGTAGACGGTGCCCCGGCCCGACGACACCACGTAGTCGGTGGTCTCGCCCGTCGGCTTCCACAATGCGGGCACCGGTGGGTGCTGCAGCGATCCGTCGGCACGCTGCTGGATTCGGAGTTCGTGCGCACGCACGCCGTCCCAGAAGAACAGCGTGTCAAGGGATGGCGTGGGTCGCATCATCTTCGCCGGCTCGAAGTCGTCTGTGTTCGACCCGAGAGACGAGATGACCTCGCCCGCAGCCTGTTCGGGCGCCGGCGATTCTGCTGGCAGCGACTTTTCGGCGGGGCGGAACTTGAGGATCCGGAAATCCATCTCGGCCACCACCTCGTCGCCGACCTTCCAGATGTTCTTGGTGGTGAAGAACCAGCCTTCGCCCAGCGCGGTCTGCTTGGGGCCGACGACGTCGGTCAGCGCAGCCTCGATGGTGACGTGCTCACCCGGACTGGTGTAGCGATGGTAGGTCGAGTCACAGTTGGTCGCGACCACCGACGAGTAGCCCGCCTGATCGAGTATCTCGGTGACCTGGCCGAGTGGATCGTCCTCGGCGCGCACGCCTCCGAGGCCCCGCATCGTCCACACCTGGGCCATTGCCGGAGGCGCGACAACGCCGTCGTGGCCTGCCGCACGGGCTGCTGCGTCGTCGGAGTAGATGGGGTTGGTGTCGCCGAGCGCCTCGGTCCAGTTGTTGATCATCGGGGTGTTGATCGGATCGCGACCTGAGATGGGCGCACTGGTACCGGCAGCGCGGACCGCGTCGGTGGCCGCGATGATCGCGGCTGCATCAGATGCCATCGTGTTCAACGCTTTCCACGCGGCAGTCCGAGACCCGCGGTCGCGATCATCTCCCGCATCACCTCGTTCACGCCGCCACCGAAGGTGATGACGACGTTGCGCTTGGACTGAACGTCGAACCACTGGGCGAGCTCGGCGGTCGCGGGATCCGAGAAGTCGCCGTGCCGGCCGAGCACTTCGTCGATCAAGCGGTGGACCCGCTGGAGTCGTTCGGTGGCAAAGACTTTGGTGGCTGCGGCGTCGGCCATGGAGATCGAGTCGCCGCCCGAGGCGACCTGCCAGTTGAGCAGTTCGTTGATCCGGTAGTAGGCGTGGAGCTCGGCCAGCGCCCGCTTGACGTCGGTGTGTTTGCCGGGAACCGTGCCATCGGGCCCTGGCCGGCCGGCCCAGTCGGTGATGCGGGCCAGCAGACCGTCGAGCCGTCCGGCCGGCCCCAACATGACCCGTTCGTGGTTCAGCTGGGTGGTGATCAATCGCCAGCCGCCGTTGACCTCACCGACCACCATGCTCGCGGGCGCGCGCACATCGGAGTAGTACGTGGCGTTCACGTGGTGGGCGTGGTCGGCGGTGATGATCGGGGTCCAGCTGTAGCCGGGGTCCTTGGTGTCGACGATGATCATCGAGATGCCCTTGTGCTTGGGAGCATCCTTGTCGGTGCGGCATGCCAGCCACACATAGTCGGCGTCGTGCCCGCCCGTGGTGAAGATCTTCTGGCCGTTGATGACGTACTCGTCACCCTGGAGCACCGCTGTGGTCTTGAGCGACGCCAGGTCGGTGCCGGCGTCGGGTTCGGTGTAGCCGATGGCGAAGTGCACCTCACCGGCCAGGATGTCGGGGAGAAACCGTTGCTTCTGCTCGTCGGTCCCGTACACCTGGAGTGTCGGACCGACGGTCTGCAAGGTGACCGCAGGCAACGGCACGTCTGCCCGAGCGGCCTCGTTGACGAAGATCTGCTGTTCTATCTGGCCGAAGCCCCTGCCGCCGTACTCTTTTGGCCACCCGACGCCGAGCCACCCGTCTTTGCCCATCTGACGGATCACCTTGCGGTACGTGGGCCCGTGCCGTTCGGTGAGCATGGTGACCGCATCCTCGGGCGAGATGAGGTTCGAGAAATACTCGCGCAATTCCATCTTCAGCGCGCGCTGCTCGGGGGTGAGATCGATGAACATTGTCACGCTCCTGCCTCGACCTGCTCGGCGAGTGCGTCGAGTCGGTCAGTGGGCCCACCGACCAGGCGGGCAAGGTCTTTGGCCAGAGAAAAGTAGCGGTGCAACGGGTAGGTCAGGTCGACACCGACACCGCCGTGCAGATGGATCATGGTGCGCATGGCTGCCGGGATCTCCTGTGCCAGCCAATAACCGGACAAAGCCAGGTCCGTTCCGGCGTCGAGACCTTCACTCAGGCGCCATCCCGCCGACGTGGTGGCCAGGGTCATCGATCGGGCCACCACGTAGATGTCCGCGAGTTGCTGCTGAACGGCCTGGAACGTGCCGATCGGCTTGTCGAACTGGATGCGCTCGGACACATGGGTGGCGGTCAGCTTCATCGCGCCGGCGATCAGCCCGTCCGCATAGGCCGCGATTCCCAGGGCGTGGTGCTGCGTGAGCCACACCGGGTCGCCACCGATCACGATGTCGGCCGGCACATCCGAGAACTCGACCGTGTACTCACCCCAGCCCGATGACGACGTGGTGCGGGTGATCCTCACGCCGTCGTCCCCGGGTGACACGACCACAACACCCGCGTCTGCGGCGACGAGGAGCGCGGTGGCGCCTTCGGCGTGGAGCACACCGGTCTTGACGCCCGAGAGCTTGCCACCAGAAACGGCGGTGTGCGGGGTGGAGGTCATCGGGGCGCCGGGTTCGTTGATCGCGGCCGCGAGCCAGCCGCCCGCCTGCACCTTGGCACCCAGGTCGGCCGCGACGTCGGGCGCACGCTGCACCAGTGGTGCAAGTCCGGACAGCAACGTTCCGATCGCGGGAGTTATCGCGGCAGCACGGCCGAGCGCGGTCGGCACCGGGGTCAGTCCCCCGACTGCGACGTCGTCACCGCCCTGCGCCTCGGGTAGCGGCAGGGCCAGCAGTCCGGAGTCGGCGAGGGCCGACCACAACGAACCCTCGAAGCCGCCGGCGTCGGACAGTGAGGCGTCCCACACCGACTCGTGCCTTTCCAGCACGGAGGCGATGACATCGCTCACAGTCTGGGCTGTCGAATCGAGCGTGAAGTCCACCGTTTTGCACCTCTTCAGTGAATTAGAACCTGTTCTAGTTGTATCAGAGTCGGGCGCGCGTCAGCTACGTGTTGTCGACACCCGGTCCAGCACTCAGCGCGGCAGTCCAAGCAGGCGTTCGGCGGCCGCGGTCGCAAGGATCTGTGTGGTGCCGCCGGCGATCGACAGGCACCGGTTGAGCAGGAACTCGTCAGCCCTCTCCGAGTACTCCAGACCGTCCAGCCCACGCAGTCGCTGGCCGAACTCCGGCACCGCCTGCCGGTGCCGGACACCGATCAGTTTGCGCACGCTCGAGGCGGCTCCGGGGTCGGTGCCGTTGATCGACCCGAGCACCGCGCGCAGATCGAGAACCTGACCCAGCTGGGCCTGCACGATCAGCTCGCCCAGTTCGGCACACTCGACCGCGTCGAGCCGGCGCCCCTCGATCTGTGCGAGCAGTGCCTCCATCTCCTTGCCGAGGGCCGAACCGCCCATCGCAACCCGTTCGTTGGCGAGGGTGGTGCGGGCCAGCCGCCAGCCGTTGTTCAGTTCCCCCACCACGCAGTCGTCGGGCACGAACACATCGTCGAGGAACACCTCGTTGAACAGCGCGCGCCCGGTGATCTCGCGGAGCGGTCGGGTTTCGATGCCCTCGGACTTCATGTCGACGAGGAAATAGGTGATGCCCTTGTGCTTCGGTGCATCCGGGTCGGTACGCGCCAAACAGATCGCCCAGTCGGCCGTGTGTGCGTGAGAGGTCCAGACCTTCTGCCCTTGGAGTTTCCAACCGCCGTCGACCTTGGTGGCCTTCGTGCGCAGGGCCGCGAGGTCCGAACCCGCGCCGGGCTCGGAGAACAGCTGGCACCAGATGATCTCGCCGTCGAGGGTGGCGCGGACGAATCGCTCACGCTGCTCGTCGGTGCCGTACTGGAGGATGGTCGGGATCGCCCATCCCGCGATCACCAGATCTGGGCGGCGAACGCCGGCGCGGTCGAGTTCTTGGTCGATCAGCACCTGCTGTGCCGGTTCTGCCGCCAGTCCATAGGGCTCCGGCCAATGCGGCGTGAGGTACCCGGATTCGGCGAGCGCATGCCGCTGGTCGTCGGCGGCAGCGATGGAGTCGACGTCGGCGCGGACCTGCGCCCGGCGCTTCTCGGCATCACCGAGGTCCAGCCGATGCACCCGGCGGACACCTTGCCGGTTCAACTCGGCCACCCGTGCGCGCCAGGTGGCCGCGCTGCCCAGCTGCGCCTGCCACGCCAGAGCCCTGCGCAGGTACAGATGCGCGTCGTGCTCGAAGGTGAATCCGATGCCACCGAGGATCTGGATGCAGTCCTTGGCGTTGTCGACGGTGAGATCAGAGATCGTCGCCGCGGCCACGGCCGCACTGATCTCCACCTGCTGTACGGCGTTCGTCCGCTCGTCACCCTCGGCTTCGGTGAGGTCGTCGATCGCTCCGGCCAGATCCCAGGCGGCGGCACTGACCTGTTCGCTGCGGCAGAGCATCTCGGCGCAGATGTGCTTGACCGCCTGAAAGCTGCCGATCGGCGCACCGAACTGTTCGCGCACCTTGGCGTACTCGACCGCGGTGTCGAGAGTCCAGCGTGCGACGCCTGAGGCCTGGGCGGCGATGGCTGCGATGAGGGTGGCGCGCACGTAGGTGTCCGACAGGTGCAGCACGTCGCGCGTGGGGATCACCACCTCGTCCAATCGCACCTTCGCCAGCTCCATCGAGAAGTCCAGAGCGTCAACCGAATCGGCGATGATGCCGTCGGTTCCCGGTTCGAGCAGCACCCAGCGGTGGCTTCCGGCGATGTCGATCGGGGCGAGCAACGCCGCCCCGGGGACGTATCCGGCGACCAACCCGAGCTCACCGCTCGCCGACAGGACACCCCGGCGGGGTTCGTGGGCAGTGGGCGCCTGACCGCCGGACAGCACCGACGTGGCCACCGCGGCGCCCACCTCACCGGCGATCAGCTGGGCGAGTAACGCGTTCTCGTTCGGGGCCCCGGACACGGCCGACAACAGGGCGCTGACTGCGGTCGCCGCAACAGGTCCGGGCACCAGGTCGTAGCCCGTCTGCTCGAGCATCACGGCGAGGTCGGCGAACTGGGCATCCATGCCGCCGCAGTGCTCCGGGACAGCAGCGCCGAACACACCGAGCTCGGCCAAGTCCGGGAACAGCGCAGGCCAGGCTTCGCCGGTGCCGTTCGCCTCGGCGTCGCCACTCCTGACCGAGGTGATGACCGACACCTTTTTGGACCATTGACCAATTGCGTCGGCGACGGCGGTATGTTCTGGGGTGGAAGCAATGGTCACGGAGATCGGATCCTGCCTGCTCGGGATTGTCGGTGCGTAGTAGAACCTGTTCTAATATTGCACGTCCCAGGGGGCAGAATGAAGGGGCCCGTGTCGCAAAGTCGGAGAAGTCGCTTTTCCGGCATGAGCGATTACCGTGTACTTGGTCGGTTTCGACATCTCAAAGGTGTCGTTGCCAGAAGACCTACGTGACAAGACCGACGCGAGAAGTCGACCTGAACGAAAGTGGGACCTCGATGGCAAGCCCGATCCCGACCGGAACCCCGGCGAGCAATGCCGCCGTCGGCTCGGAGGTCGACCTCGGGTCGAATGCACAACGCGAACGACGTCGGCGCATCCTCGATGCCACGCTGGCCCTGGCCTCCAAGGGCGGCTACGACGCCGTACAGATGCGAGCTGTCGCCGACCGTGCCGACGTGGCCGTGGGAACTCTCTACCGCTATTTCCCTTCCAAGGTGCACCTGCTGGTGACCGCACTCGCCCGCGAGTTCGAGGCAGTCGAGAGTCGCGCCGACAAGTCGCGCCTTCGTGGCACCACGTCACTCGAACGCCTGCGGCACGTGCTCGACATGATCACCATGGCGATGCAGCGCGACCCGCTGCTGACCGAGGCGATGACCCGCGCGTTCATGTTCGCCGACGCCTCAGCGGCCGCCGAAGTCGACAAGGTGGCGACCATCATCGACCGCCTCCTGGCCAATGCGATGGTCGAAGGTGAGCCCACCGATCTCGATCTCAAGATCGCCCGTGTGGTCTCCGACGTGTGGATGTCGAACCTGGTGCAGTGGCTGACCCGCCGCGCGTCCGCGACCGACGTCACCAACCGTCTGGAACTCACCATCACGCTCCTGCTCGCCGGCCGCGATCAGGACCCCGAGATCAGGGACTGACCCGCACCCTCTGCATAAGCACACAAAGGGGCGCAACCACTTTCGTGGTTGCGCCCCTTTTGGCTGTCGTGACTAGCTGTCGGTGGACTCACCGGTCTTGGCCAGCTCGACCGGGGTGTCCGGCAGAGCGATCGGCTTCTTCGATCCGACGAAGGTGAACTTGGCGTCTTCGCCCTCGCCTTCGCCGTCCCAGTTCTCCACGTCGACCAGGACGATCTCGCCGGCACCGATCTCGTTGAAGAGGATCTTCTCCGAGAGCTGGTCCTCGATCTCGCGCTGGATCGTGCGACGCAGCGGACGGGCACCGAGCACGGGATCGAATCCACGCTTGGCGAGCAGGCTCTTGGCCTTCTCGGTCAGCTCCAGTGCCATGTCCTTGTTCCGCAGCTGGGTCTCCACGCGGGCGATCATCAGGTCGACCATCTTGATGATCTCGTCGCGGGTGAGCTGGTGGAACACGATGACGTCGTCGATACGGTTGAGGAACTCAGGCCGGAAGTGCTTCTTGAGCTCGTCGTTGACCTTCTGCTTCATCCGCTCGTAGTTCGAGCCCTCGGCATTCGACTGCGAGAAGCCCAGACCCACGGCCTTGGAGATGTCGCCGGTACCGAGGTTCGAGGTGAAGATCAGCACGGTGTTCTTGAAGTCGACCGTACGACCCTGGCCGTCGGTGAGACGGCCGTCCTCGAGGACCTGCAGGAGCGTGTTGTAGATCTCCTGGTGAGCCTTCTCGATCTCGTCGAACAGCACCACCGAGAACGGCTTGCGGCGCACCTTCTCGGTGAGCTGGCCGCCCTCTTCGTAGCCGACATAACCGGGAGGGGCACCGAAGAGCCGCGACGCGGTGAAGCGGTCGTGGAACTCGCCCATGTCGATCTGGATGAGCGCGTCGTCCTCGCCGAACAGGAAGTTCGCCAGCGCCTTCGAGAGCTCGGTCTTACCGACACCGGACGGGCCGGCGAAGATGAACGAACCGGACGGGCGCTTGGGGTCCTTCAGACCGGCGCGGGTACGGCGGATCGCCTTGGACACCGCCTTGACCGCCTCGGTCTGGCCGATGATCCGCTTGTGCAGCTCGTCTTCCATCCGCAGCAGACGGGTGGTCTCTTCCTCGGTCAGCTTGAACACGGGGATGCCGGTCCAGTTGCCGAGAACCTCGGCGATCTCGTTGTCATCGACCTCGGCAACGATGTCCATGTCGCCACTGCGCCACTGCTTTTCACGTTCGGCGCGCTCGGTGACGAGCTGCTTCTCCTTGTCGCGCAGACTTGCCGCCTTCTCGAAGTCCTGCGCATCGATCGCAGATTCCTTCTCCTTGCGGGCGTCGGCGATCCGGTCGTCGAAGTCACGCAGGTCTGGCGGTGCGGTCATCCGGCGGATGCGCATCCGGGCGCCGGCCTCGTCGATCAGGTCGATCGCCTTGTCCGGCAGGAAGCGGTCGTTGATGTACCGGTCGGCCAGGGTGGCGGCGGCGACCAACGCACCGTCGGTGATCGAGACGCGGTGGTGCGACTCGTAGCGGTCACGCAGACCCTTGAGGATCTGGATGGTGTGCTCCACGCTGGGCTCGCCGACCTGGACCGGTTGGAAGCGGCGTTCGAGGGCAGCATCCTTCTCGATGTACTTGCGGTACTCATCGAGGGTGGTGGCACCGATCGTCTGCAGCTCACCGCGAGCCAGCTTCGGCTTGAGGATGCTGGCCGCGTCGATGGCACCTTCGGCGGCGCCCGCGCCGACGAGGGTGTGCAGCTCATCGATGAACAGGATGATGTCGCCGCGGGTGTTGATCTCCTTGAGGACCTTTTTCAGGCGCTCTTCGAAGTCACCGCGGTACCGGCTACCGGCAACCAGCGACCCGAGGTCGAGAGTGTAGAGCTGCTTGTCCTTGAGGGTCTCGGGGACGTTGCCGTTGACGATGGCCTGTGCCAGGCCCTCGACGACGGCGGTCTTACCGACACCGGGCTCGCCGATGAGCACCGGGTTGTTCTTGGTGCGGCGGCTGAGCACCTGCATCACGCGCTCGATTTCCTTCTCGCGCCCGATCACCGGGTCGAGTTTGGCCTCGGCGGCAGCGGCGGTCAGGTTGCGGCCGAACTGGTCGAGCACCAGGGAGGTGGACGGTGTGCCCGCCTCGGTGCTGCGGCCACCGGTGCCCGCTTCCTGCGGCTCCTTGCCCTGGTAGCCCGACAGCAGCTGGATGACCTGCTGACGGACCCTGTTGAGGTCGGCGCCGAGCTTGACCAGAACCTGGGCAGCAACGCCTTCACCCTCGCGGATGAGGCCGAGCAGGATGTGCTCGGTGCCGATGTAGTTGTGGCCCAGCTGCAGTGCTTCGCGCAGCGACAGCTCGAGGACCTTCTTGGCGCGCGGGGTGAAGGGGATGTGGCCCGAGGGAGCCTGCTGGCCCTGGCCGATGATCTCCTCGACCTGGCTGCGGACGCCTTCGAGGGAGATACCCAGCGACTCGAGCGACTTGGCGGCGACGCCTTCACCCTCGTGGATCAGACCCAGCAGGATGTGCTCGGTGCCGATGTAGTTGTGATTGAGCATCCGCGCTTCTTCTTGGGCCAGGACGACAACCCGGCGAGCGCGGTCGGTGAACCGTTCGAACATTGTTCTCCCTTACGTTTCTATGGGTCGAGCTCGGCCTTCGGCTTCGTCTCCCAGTGTGTCTGGTCGACAGGCTCCGGTCTTCCCAGGGTTGGCAGTGTCGACGATGAACCGATAGCTCACCTGCAACAGCCTTGCTCCCACTGTAATGGCCGCAGGTCACCGGCACCGCAGATGTGTCGCCGAGGCCTCGGATGGCACCCCTTGATCGGGGGTCACAATTGGTCAACGTCGCAGCTTGCAAGGGTGTTTGCGCTGGGGATACGCCGTCAGCGAACGCGTTCGCTCATTCGATCGTGATGGCGCGAATCAGTCTACGGGCGACATCGAGCATCTCGACTCGGGCTTTTTCGGGCTCGGCAGACCTCGCTACATACATCGCCGCCTCGTCCATTGCGCCGATCATCGCATGCGCGAGAGGCCGTACCGGTTGCGCCGGCGCAGTGCCATCGGCGATCGCCTGTTCGATCAGCGACTCGATCAGTCCCATCGCGTAGCGGGCGCCCGCCTCACGCCACGCTTCCCAGCCGAGCACCACCGGGGCCTCGAGCAGGATAATCCGGTGCACCTCGGGGTCGGCGCACAATTCCAACCATTCCCGGACGCCCACCTCCATCGCCTCGAGTGGGCCATCGACCCCAGCCGCGACGACGGCCTCGGTGACCTTGCCCATCACCTCTTCCTCCACCTGCTCGAAGACCGCGACGAACAATTCGTCCTTGTCTGCGAACTGGTGATAGAGCGCACCTCGGGTTACGCCGGCCTGGGCGACGATCGCCTGCGTGCCGACCCCACTGAATCCGTGCTCGGCAAACAGGGTGCGCCCGGCCGAGGTCAGCGCAGCCCGCGTCGTGGCGGTGCGCTCGGCTTGAGTACGACGATTGACTTCCATGCAGCTTGTATGTAACTTCCATGCTAGGTGTACGTAAATAGCCACAGAAGGGTACCGCCATGGAGACCATCGAGCTGAATCACGGCACACTCGAATACCGGGACGTCGGTCCAGTGGATTCATCCCACCCGCCGGTGCTGTTCGTTCATGGGGCGCTGGTCGACGGGCGCCTCTGGGATTCGGTCGCCGATTCGCTCGCGGCGCGGGGATACCGCTGCATCTTGCCGACACTGCCGCTGGGCTCTCAACGGATACCTGCAGGCCCCACAGCCGACCTGTCCCCGCGCGGACTCGCAACGATGATCCGGGACTTCGCTGCCGCCCTCCATCTCGACGACGTCACTCTCGTCGGCAACGACACCGGTGGAGCGCTGTGCCAGTTCGCGATCGACGCACATCCCGAGTTCGTCGGCAGGCTCGTACTGACCAATTGCGATGCCTTCGACACGTTCCCGCCGTTCCCATTCAATGCCCTCTTTGCACTCGGTAGGTTCAAACCGATCCTCAAACCTTTCGCCGTTGCACTCTCAGCGACTGCGATACGGCACTCCGCCATCGGATTCGGACTCCTCGCGACCCGCCCCGACCCGGAACTGACCAGGTCGTGGCTGACACCAGCGCGTGAATCCGACGCGGTGCGAACCGATCTGGCCGCTTTGGCGCGCTCGATCAAGCCTGCCGAACTCGACCAGGTGACGCGCCGCCTCGGCGCATTCGACAAGCCCGTGTCCGTCGTGTGGGGCATGAAGGACAAGTGCTTCAAACCAGCGCTCGGGCGGCGGCTCGCCGCGCAGTTCCCCAACGCGACGTTCACCGAGGTGCGGGGCGCCAGAACGTTCGTATCCCTTGATCAACCCGACGCAGTGGTGCGTGCGGTGGAGAAGATCTCGGCATCGGCACCATCGTCCAGCTGACTCCGTGCCGACGAACTCAGTCGGCACGGATGTGCATGGCGAGGCCGTCCGACTCCCACGCATGCTCAGGCGCCAGCGTCCTGTCAGGGCAATAGTCGCCAGACTCCAACGCCCGGTAGCGAATCGGCTCCTCGTCGAAGACGGTGTCGAGTCGGTCGAGCAACCGCCGGCACTCGTCGTCGGCGCCACTCCAGCCGGGTACGTCCGTTCCGGCGATGAGGTGGGGCCTCAACGCGGATATGCCTGAGTACCACAGGGTTCCGTGAAGCAACGGAAACAACAGTAGTTCGATGTCGCCGTTGATCCCCCGAGGGTCGAACGACGATTGCCGATCACCGGCGGTGACGATCGTGAGCGCTCTGCGTCCGGCCAGTCCTCCGTCGCCGTACTTCAACGTTCGACCGGTCTCGGGGTGTTTGATCCCGTACGCGAACCCGTGGGAGAAAACGCGGTCGAACCAGCCCTTGACGATGGCGGGCATCCCATGCCACCAGAGCGGGAACTGGACGATGAGCAGATCGCACTCGCGCAGGAGGTGCTGCTGCGCAACCACTTCGGGCGCTGGGCCACCGGTCCCGGAGTGCTCTCCCGAATCCAGGACCGGATTCCAGCCGAGTTCGTACAGGTCGACCACGGTGACCTCCGCACGGCAGCGCAGGTTCCGGGACGCGGTTTCCATCAGCTGATGATTCAGCGAGTCGGACTCGGGATGTCCGTGGACCCACAGGACTTTGGTTGCGTTGTTGTCTGCCACGGACTTAGTGTGCAGCCAAAGGTGCGCAGCGAACAGTACGCACAATCTTGTCCATAGTGACTGAATGGATAGCGTCATGCGTGAAGCGATCAAGAAGGCTGCGGACGTCTGCCCCGTCGAAGTGGCCGTTGCCGTTCTGGGAGGGTCGTGGAAGATGACCATCGTCAAGCACCTGACCGAGGGCACCCTGCGGTTCGGCGAATTGGGAAGGGCCGTCGGCGCCGTCACCCCTCGCGTGCTCGCCCGTCAACTTCGCGAGTTGGAGGCCGACGGCATCGTGCTGCGCACCGTGTACTCCCAGGTGCCCCCCAAAGTCGAATACTCGCTGACTCCTCTCGGCAAGACCCTGGCACCGATGGTCCGCGCACTCAACGAGTGGGGGCGAGCTACCTGAACCAGGTCAGTGCAACCTCCGAGTCCGAGGCCCCCACCTGATCCACGGCCTGGAGGCGTGGATCCGGGACGGCGCGACGACAAGCGGGCCAAACCTCACCTGGTGACCAGTCCGACGAGGAGGACGGCGAACGCCACCGTGTGCACCACCGCGCGAATGAGATTCCAACGCACCCAAGCACTTTCGAAGGCCGCTCTGGCTGCTGCGGGATCGGTGATGCTCGAAGATGCACCGATGGCGGCCAAGTCGTTGTTCAGGGGAATGTTGAACACCATCGTGATCAACAACCCGACCACGTAGGTCACCGCCCCGGCGACGATCCACCAGAAGATCGGCTCACCGCGGTGGAATACTGCCGCCGCCGCGGTGAACGCCAGACCGCCGAAGAAGAGGAGCAGGAACAGTGGATTGACGATCACCACGTTGATGCGTTGCATCGAGGAGACGAAGACCCGATCGTCTGTCTGAGCGAGGCCTGGCATCACCGCATAAGCGAAGGCGCAGAACAGTCCTGCGATCAGACCGACGGCCAGGACCGCTGCGATGAGGAGCGACTCGCGTATCGCAGTCATGCCTGAGCTCCGTCTAACCAGGCGCCCTCGGCAACCGACTTCTCGATGAAGTCGGCAAAATCCGTGGGCGCACGGCCCAGCAGTTCACGCACCCCGTCAGTGGTGTGTGCATTCCTCCCATCAAAGAGGGTCCCGAACAACGAGATGACCATGTCGGCGTAGTCGTCTGGCACACCAGCTTCTGCCATTCCCGCCCGGTAGTCTTCCAGAGACACTGTCACATAATCGATCTCACGATTCGCAGCTGCCGCGATCTGGGCAGTGGCCTCGGCGAATGTCAGGAGCCTGGGGCCGGTCAACTCGTACACCCTCCCGTTGTGACCTGACCTCGTCAGCACCGTCACCGCAGCGTCGGCAATGTCGTCGGCATCGATGAACGGCTCCCCCACGGCATCCACAGGCAGCACCACCGCTCCTTCACGCACCCCGTCAGCCAGAAACGACTCGGAGAAGTTCTGTGCGAACCAGCTGCAGCGCAACACCGTTGACGCCGTGCCCGAGTGCAGCACGATCTCTTCGCATGCGCGGGCCTCGGGCTCTCCACGGCCCGACAGCAGGACCAGCTTGTCGACGTTCGCATCTCGTGCGACCTCGACAAACACCCTGAGATCATCGGCAGAACGTTCGACGATGAGGTCCGGCTGGTAGGTGATGTACACGGCACCGGCGCCATCGAGTGCCGGCCCCCAGGTCGTGCGGTCGGCCCAGTCGAATCTGGTCGCACCGGAGCGGCTCGCCAGTCGGGTCGTTACTCCGAGGCCGGCGAGGCGGCCGGCCACCCGACGGCCGGTCTTGCCGGTGGCGCCGATGATGAGAACTGGACGACGGGTGTGCGTTGTGGTTGTCATACATCCGAGTACAGCCCTCGACGTTGAGCCTTTCCATGGCCTGAACGCTCACTTTCATGTGTAATCGTCCAATGGATGCGCTCGGAAGTGTGCTCAACGGGCCTCGCGCCGCCAATGCCTTTCTGTTGCGGGTGGTGATGACACCGCCGTGGTCGGTGCGAATCGAAGACGAGGCGCCTTTGACCGTGGTGGTGGCGGTCAGCGGCACCGCCGCGGTGCGCTTCGACGATGGCGAGACCACGTCGATGTACCCGGGCGATGTCGCGGTCCTCCGCGGCCCCGACCCGTACGTCTACGGCGACGCGGAGGCGCCGCCGGCCGCGTTCATCCAACCGGGCCAGCGATGCGTCCGCGCCGACGGTACCGATCTGGTCGACGAGATGAATCTCGGTGTTCGCACATGGGGCAATGACGCGGCCGGCGATTCGGTGTCACTCGTCGGGACTTACGGCGCGACGGGCGAGGTCTCGGCTCGACTACTTGCCGCACTCCCCCGGCTGATCACGGTGCAGGGCAACGCCGCGCTGACGGCGCTTCTCGCCGACGAGATGACGCGGCGAGCGCCGGGCCAAGAAGTGATGCTGGACCGCCTCCTCGACCTCCTGCTCATCGACACCCTGCGAGCATGGTTCTCGAGGCCTGAATCGGCGGGGCCGACCTGGATCGCGGCGGAATCGGATCCGGTGGTGGGCCAAGCGCTCTCCTTGATCCACCACAATCCGGAGCATCCCTGGACGGTGTCCGACCTGGCCCGCCGATGCGCTGTATCCCGCGCGGCGCTCGCACGGCGGTTCAACGACCTCGTCGGGGAACCACCGATGACCTACCTGACGACGTGGCGACTGTCCATGGCGGCCGATCTGCTGGCATCGGGCGATCACACTCTCGAGGCGGTTGCCCGAGAGGTGGGATACGGCAGTGCTTTTGCGCTGAGTGCCGCGTTCAAACGCGTCCGCGGAATGAGCCCGCGCGACTACCGCAGATCGCTTGCCGGGTGATCACTCCGGCGTCTGTCAGGATCCGAAGAAGGGTGGCACGAACATACACGGAACGTCTCGCGCGTCCTTTTGATCGTCGAGCGAGTTGAGGACGTACAGCGCCGCCCGCTGCGAACCGCAGATCGCAAGGTGATCGCTGTAGTCATGTGAACAATTCTCTTGCACAACGATGTTCGTGACCGACCTATCGTCACCGCCAGGGAGCTGGCCGCTGATGTACGGCACCACGAACTCGTCGTACTTCGTGGAGATGTTGATGTAGTCGATACCGGGTAGATATGGTCCGCCGTCAGCGTTGATCTTCGAGATGAAGTCAGATCCCGCCATCATCTGCGGCGCCGAATAGCAGGGCAGGACCTTTGTCGGATCCAGGCCGAGCGGCAAATTGATTCGTTGCAGCACACCTTGGAAGGCGGACGTGCCCTGCCACAGCGGGGCAATGGACACGTACTTGCGAATCTTGTGGTGTCCGCCGAGGTACTTCGCCCAGTAGCTGGGCATCAGCGTCCCCTGTAAATGTCCGACGATGTCGACCTTGTCGGCGCCGGTGGCATCAAGGATCTTGTCCACGAACTCTCCGAACTCGGCCGCGCTGTCCTCCATCCTCGCCATTCCGCCGATTGCCGACAGCGGCCACGGCACACCTTTGATCGCGCCGTAGGTCAGCGAAAAGACCGAGAAACCCTCGTTGAGCAACAGCGGCACATAGGTGCCCCAATTGGTCTGCGCCCCACCGCCGGTGCCGTGGACCAGGACCACCGGATTCGGATGGTCGCGGCTCACCGGCTTGTCCCAGTCGTTCGCACCGGGAAGGTGACCGCCCGGATTTCGGAGTTCGTACGGGATACCGGAGAAGAAGTTGTAGGCGACCTTGCGTTCGTGCGCAGTGTCGGCCGCGGCGGGATTCGGCACGCCTGCGAGCCCGTTCAGAGCGCCGGCCTTGGGTTGCACACGGCCCCGGAGCATCCCACCCACGCGAAGCGGCACCGTCATCGCGTCGCCCAGGAGGCGACCGATCGCATTGTTGGGCATGTGTCCAGGTTAAGGGGTGTGTCGTGAGCCGATGTTCACCCTGGTCGGTATGGGTGTCGTGATTGGATGGACGACATGCCCAAACGCCGATCCATGCCCGGAATCGGATCCGTTGTGTTCCTGCTGTCCGTCGCGATGGTTGTGTCCGTCGGTCTGGTGTTCTCGGTCAACCCGACCGCTGACGCCACGGCGTACGGCAACGGTCAGCTCCGTCCGTACCCGAACTCACCAGAAGAGCGGTGGAGCCTGGACCTCACCAGTATGCAGACCTACGGTGAGGGTGACACCCCGGAAGTGGTGGGCACATTTGGCGACGTCTGGTTGGTGGCCTATC
The DNA here is from genome assembly GCF_023051145.1 of Williamsia sp. DF01-3. NCBI lineage: Bacteria > Bacillati > Actinomycetota > Actinomycetes > Mycobacteriales > Nocardiaceae > Williamsia > Williamsia sp. DF01-3. Next base: position 1,352,506 of record NZ_JALKFS010000005.1, on the reverse strand, counting down.
CGTCGGGGCTCGGCAACACCTATTCGGCAATCGACCACCGCACCGGTGAACAGTTGTGGGATACGCCGATCGACGCCGGGCTGGGTTCTTGCGCGATCAACGGCAGCGGAGAGGTGGGATGCGCCCTGAATCTGGCGGACCAGCCAGACGGGTTCTATCTCGCAGACCTGACAAGCGGCGAACTGCGGAATGTCTCGCCCGACAACGACACTCAGTCGGTGGCGGGTGTGGGGCCGGACTTCCTCCGGGTCAACGGGTCCGGCTATCAGGTCACCCGTAACAAGCCCGACGGCACACAGCTCTGGGCCCGTTCTTTTGCGGCGGCGGCGAAGACAGAGGTCGACGGCGAACTCGTGGTGATCAGCGCGTCGGATGGCTCCAAGCACGTCATCGATCCGGCGACAGGGGCCGACAAGTTCGGTTGCGCGTCGTGCGATCTGCGCATCTATCCCACCGGTGTGGCCCTGCAGTTCACCGATGCCGGATCCCCTCGTGTCGAGTTCTATACGCGCGGCGGAACCCGGACCTCCGTGAACGAGGGACAACAGCTGGTGTCTGGACCGGCAGTCCTCGCTGTGACCACCGGGTCCGGCCCGGGGCAGGTCATGCAGACCCAGGGCGCCTACTCGGTCTTCGACCCCGCTCAGAAGGACAAACTGTGGCAGGTCACCGATCCCGAGCTGTCGAAGGTGGCCTCGCGGCCGTGCGGCTCCGTGGTCGCTTTCGCCCGCAAGGACGGAAGTCGGTCGATCCTCGACCTGCGGACCGGGGAGAAGGTGGGCGAGGTCCCGCGCCCCGAGCCGGGGCAGCCCGGTACCAACATCGACTACCTCACGTGCGTCGGCCAGGGCGAGGACACCGCCGTGTTCGGCAACGCGGGCGAGCTCACAGCGTTCAACATCGGTGACGGATCAGTTGCCTGGCAGCGGTCGATAGTCGGTGGGCAAGCCGCCATCGTCGACGGGTATCTCGTGCTCGAGGAGGGCACCACCCTCTCGCTCCTGGCGCCGTCGTAAAAAGTTTCGCCAGAGGCCGTCGGATAACGCCCCGCCGGGACGACTATGAGGATGTGAGCGGCACAGCGGGCAGCACGTCGAATCGGGCGGACGGTGGACCACCGTCGGCCGGGCGGACTCTGCTCGACCTGTACGACGAGGCGCTGCCGGCCGTGTACGGGTACCTGCTGCGGCGAACACGTGACACCAGCGTGGCCGAAGATCTCACCTCGGAGACGTTTCTGGCCGCGATGGACAGCGCACGTGGTGTGGACGCTCCCGAACCTTCCATCCCATGGCTCATCGGCATCGCCAGACACAAACTGGCAGACCACTGGCGTCGCATGCAACGCACCCCGACACCCGTCGACGAGGTGCGCGACGACCCCGCCGACGACGAATGGGACGTCCACCTGGACCGGTTGGTGGCCGAGTACACCCTTGCCCAGCTGTCGACCACGCACCGGGCGGTGCTGACCCTGCGGTACGTCGACGACTGCACGGTCGGTCAATGCGCGGAGCTGTTGGGCCGCACCGTCGCGGCCACCGAGGCGCTGCTCACCCGGGCCAAGCGGGCCTTCCGCACGGCCTATCCCGACACCAACGATCCCAGTCCCACGTCGCTGCGACCGAGAGGAGGCCGGTCATGAACCCAGACCTCGACCCGTTCACCGCACTGGCCGCAGACGATGTTCCGGTCGCGCCCGACCCCGCCTTCGCCCGCCGGCTGCGAACGCGGCTCGAGCGGGGACTGGACCTACCCGAAGGAGTGACCATGTCCACAGATGTCGTGCCCGAACCCCTCGATGCCGCCGAGTCAGTCGGCGTCGCTGAATCTCGCAGTCCCACAGAGCCCTCGGTTGTCGAGCGTCCCGGCGCGTTGCCCTATCTCACCGTCGTCGACCCCGGCGCCGCCATCGAGTGGTACACCGAGCATCTCGGTGCGCAATTGCGTGGTGAGCCGATCGTGATGGACGACGGGAAGATCGGCCACGCCGAACTCCTGATCGGCGGCGGGGTCATCTACCTTGCCGGCGAGTTCGCCGAGGTCGGCCTCAAGGCCCCTGCGCCACAATCTGTCTCGGTGTCGCTGATGTTGCCGGTGCCCGACACCGATGTCGCGGTACGCAGGGCAGCCGACGGCGGTGCAACCGTGCAGCGCGAACCGTACGAAGGCTACGGATCACGGACCGGTTCGATCATCGACCCGTTCGGTCACCGCTGGATGCTGACGGGTCCTTCCACGTTCCCTGTCCCGGAACGGAACCCGGTGGAGGGGATCCGACGCGGCGATCTCGGCTACTGCTCGCTGTGGACCGCCGACGTCGATCGGGCCGCTCGCTTCTACAATTCGGTCCTTGGCTGGGAGTTCGACTCGGAGACGGGTCAGGTCACCAACCTCGCGCAACGGTTGGGCATCTTCTCTGTTCCCGGGAATCCGACGATGCTGTGCGCGTACGCCGTTGACAACCTGGACAGGGCCCGGGCAGACATCGTCGCCGCCGGCGGTTCCACCGGCGAGGTGCAACAGCTCCCCTTCGGCGAACTGCTCGACGCCGTCGACAACCAGGGAGTCACCTTTGCCGTATACCGGCCGTACGGCGACGATCCGCGTCCTCCGGTGAACGGCACAGGTCATGGCGAACTGACGTACATGACCCACTACACCCCGGACAGTTCTCGGTGGCGCGACTTCTACGGTCGGGTGCTGGGCTGGAGTTTCACCGGTGGCACGATCGACGACGGCTGGGAAGTGGTGGACGGCCACCCGATGACGGGCATCGCCGGCGGACAGGACCATTCGCTGTCGGTGCCGATGTGGGTGGTCGATGACATCGACACCGCCGTCGAACGAGTTCGCACGGCCGGGGGCATGGTCATCGAAGGCCCCGCACGACAGTCCTACGCCATCTCCGCCGAATGCCTCGACGACCAGGGCAGCCCGTTCTGGTTGGCGCAATACTGACCTCGCCGGTCACACACCCTCCGACTTCGACCTCATCCTCCGACTGCAACCGGAGGATCTGGCCGGAGTCGGAGGTTCTGGCCGGTCGGGGCGTCAGGGGTTCAGGAACGCAGCCAGCACAGCCGAGTACATTCCCACGTCGGCCGTTCCCATCAGCTCGCGGGCGCTGTGCATCGCGAGCTGCGGGGCACCGACATCAACGGTGGTCAAACCGGTTCGGGTGGCGGTGATCGGGCCGATAGTGGACCCGCATGGCAGGTCCGCGCGGTGCACGTAGCGCTGCAGTGGCACCCCGGCCTGCTCCGCCGCGACCGCGAACAGCGCTTCGCCTTCGGCATCGCTCGCGTAGCGCAGATTTTGATTGACCTTCAGCACCGGTCCTCCGTTGATGGAGATCTGATGTGCCGGTTCGTGGCGCTCGGGGTAATTGGGATGGGTGGCATGGGCCATATCACCGGAGGCGCACGCACTCATCGACATCGACCGCAGATAGTCCTCACGAGAACCACCGCCCGCCAACACGATTCGCTCGAGCACCGTGGGCAGCAATTCCGACGCGGCGCCCCGATCCGAACCACTACCGACCTCTTCGTGGTCGAACAAGGCGAGCACCGGAATGTACTGTCCGACGCCACCTTCGACAACATCGACGAGCGCGCGGGTACCGGCGTAGCAGGTTCCCTGGTTGTCCAGGCGGGGTGCGCTCAGCAGGTCGTCATTGACCCCGACCACTCGGCTCGGCGCCAGGTCGTGGGTCATCAACTCCCAACCGAGGAGCTGATCCACGCTCACCTCTGCTTGTGCGGCAATCCATTCCATGAAGCCGGGACCGCTCTCACCCACCGACCAGATGCCGTTGACGTGCCGCTGCGGATCGAGCGTCACACCGGCCCGGTCCTCGGAGAGATGTATCGCGAGCTGCGGGACGCGAAGAACAGGTTCGTCGATCTTGATCAGTCGGCGCCGGAGCCCTTTCGAGTCCCGGATCGCCAGCCGGCCGGATATGCCCAGATCGCGGTCGAGCCATGAATTGAGCAGTGCGCCACCGTACTTCTCCAAGCCCACCATCGACAGGCCGGCCGAGTGGAGACCGGGGTTCTGCTTCACCCGGAGGTTGGGACTGTCGGTATGACCCCCGACAATCCGGAAACTGCGTCCTGGTCCGCTGCTGTCCCAGGCGACGATCGAGCCACCGCGCATCACGTAGTGCCGCCCGGGTTTGCTCGGCCACTGATGCTCTTCGCTCAGCTCGCGAAAACCTGCCGCCTCGAGCGCCTTGGCCACCGATTCACACACATGGAACGGCGATGGCGATGCGTCGACGAACCTACCCAGTCCGGCCGCGTCGGCCGAGGTGGTCACCATGGTTCTGCTCAGGCCGTGGTGAGCACTGCGTCAAGAGCGGAGTAGAACAACCCGAGGCCGTCGTCACTCGGTCCTGTCAACGCTTCGGTGGCGTGTTCGGGATGCGGCATCAGGCCCACCACGCGCCCGTTGGCGCTGGCGATCCCGGCGATGTCGCGCATCGAGCCGTTCGGGTTGTCGCCGGCGTAACGGAACACCACGCGGCCTTGACCTTCGAGTTCGTCGAGCACTGCCTCGGACGCGACGAAACGGCCTTCACCCGATTTGAGCGGGATGAGGATCTCTGCGCCCGGCTCGAAACGGCTGCTCCACGACGAAGCGGTCGATTCGACCTTCAGCCATTGGTCGCGACACAGGAAGTGCAGTCCGTTGTTGCGGGTGAGTGCCCCCGGCAACAGCCCGGCTTCGCACAGCACCTGAAAGCCGTTGCAGATTCCGAGAATCGGCATTCCCTTGCCTGCAGCCTCGACCAGAGCACCCATCACGGGGGCAAACCTGGCGATCGCGCCGGCGCGCAGGTAGTCGCCGTATGAGAAGCCACCGGGAACCACAACGGCGTCCACGCCTTGCAGGTCGCCATCGCCGTGCCACAGTTCCACCGGCTCACCACCGGCCAGGCGCACCGCGCGCGCGGCATCGATGTCGTCGAGCGATCCCGGGAACGTGATGACCCCGACGCGTGCCGTCACGATGCGGCCTCTTGCACCCGGGTCACCGAGTAGTCCTCGATGACGGTGTTGGCCAGCAACTCTGCCGCGATGCGGTCGAGCGCTTCGTCATCCACGGTGTCGTCCACTTCCAGTTCGAAACGCTTGCCCTGGCGCACGTCGGCGATGCCGTCGAACCCCAATCGGCCCAGCGCGCCGCTGATCGCCTGACCCTGCGGATCCAGGATCTCGGCTTTGGGCATCACGTCAACTACCACTCGAGCCACTTGGGCGCTCCTCTTCAGCTGCTGTTTTCAGCCGTCACTCTACCGGCAATCGCTTGATGGACCGGCCCCGGAGGTTCCCGGCTCGAACCAGACCGAAACTCTCGGCCCAACTTCGTACCTCAGGCAGCGCGTCGCAGCGCGGTCGACGTCAGGTTGCGGTACGTCACCGGCTGCGCGCCGTGGAGTAGGGCGAGGTCGATGCAGTCGAAAACGGCCTTGCCCGTCACCGGCTCGCCGAGGTGTTTGGCCGCCACCGAGAGCCGGACCACCCCGCCGCGGCGCGCCACCCGGACGGTGTTGCGGACAAGGAGCCGGCACCACCATGACTCGGCCGAGAAGCCGTCGCCGATACCGAGGACTCGCGCTTTGGTCGACGTCCCGGTCATCACGTCTTCGATGCTGGTGAAGCCCAGGTTGGTACGGAATCCGCGACCGGCGAGGGCAGAGCGGGCGCCTGGCGACGCATTCCATCGGGGCGCGGCGAAGATCCGGGTACGTAGCCCGATCTGCTCGAGCATCCGGTCGGCGGCGAGCAGTCGCAGACCGGCCTCGTGCGCTCCGAGTTCGGCGAACTCGGCTCGCCGGCGGCGGCTGGGTACCTGGTTGTACCCGTGCAAGACGACCGCGTCGTCGCCGCTGCGCCGTTCGCGTAGCCATGCGCAGGTATCGGCATCCTCGGCCAGGCGGTAGCCGCCCTTGAGACGAGGCGCGGCGAGGAACGACAGCGGCACGTCTCGCGTGGCCACCTCATCGGCGAAGGCCTGGACCTGCGCAAGGGTGGTGTCACGGATACCGGAAACCGAGACGATCAGTTGTCCTGCCACGGCGCCCAGTATTGCGGGCGCAGGTGGTCAGCCGGTTGCCCTCAGGTGGACAACACGCAAAATCAGCGCCCGCGACCGTCCCGGCCCACGCCCGATACCGCTATCCGAGCGTGCGCTCGATCGCCTCGACCACTTCGGTCGCCTCCGGCTCGGTCCGCGGACGGAACCGTCCGACAACCTCTCCGTCCGCGCTGAGCAGGAACTTCTCGAAGTTCCACTGGATGTCACCGGCTTCGCCATCAGCATCTGACGCCTTGGTGAGTTCGGAGTACAGCGGGTGGCGGTCGTCGCCGTTCACATCGGTCTTCTCCAGGAGCGGGAACGTCACCCCATAGGTCGCCGAGCAGAACGTGGCGATCTCCTCGGGGGTACCGGGCTCCTGCCCCATGAACTGGTTGCAGGGCACACCCACCACCGTCAGGCCACGATCGCGGTAGTTCTCGGCCAACTTCTCGAGGCCGGCGTACTGCGGCGTCAGACCACACTTGCTCGCGACGTTCACCACGAGGACGGGGCCGCCGAACTCTCCGAGAGTGGTCGAGTCGCCGGACAGTGTGCGCAGGGGAATGTTCTTGATGTCGGTGGTCATTGACACAGGTTACGACGATGACGGCTTCCGGTGGCGGCAGTCGGGCGCAGACCATGTAACCGAAAACACAGTTGGTTGCGCTGGTGTCAATAGTTGCGTCGGCGTTACCGTTAGCCAGTGTCACAATCAGGCGGGGTCGAAGAGACCTTTCGAACCGTGCACGAGTTCCTGACCCGGTTGTCCTGCGCGCTCGACGCCGACGCGATGGATGACCTCATCGAGACGGACTTGGGTTTCACGCACTACAAGGCTCTGCTGATCCTCAACCGGCACGGTAATGCGCTGTCGGTCAACGAGTTGGCGGACGAGCTCCACCTATCTCTCGCTGCCGCCGGACGTGCCGTCGACAAGCTGGTCGGCCTTTCGATGGTGTCGAGACGCGAGGACGAGCACGACCGCCGGATCAAGAGGGTCTCGCTGGCCGAAGGTGGCGAAAAAGCAGTTGCGTTGAGCATCCGGCGCCGAGAAGACTCGGTGCGTGATGTGATCGCGAAACTCCCGAGCGACATGCGCGCTGATCTCAACAGTGCCCTGCTCCCCATCCTTGCCGGCGACTATCTGAGCACGCCGATGTGCTCCGACAACGTCCGCACTGGTTCTGCCACACAAGGTTTGGCAGCCGCGACCTCGGCCGCCACCCGATAGACATTCGAACACGATCGAGAAAGTGACCCCATGACCTCACCGTCAACTACGTCGAGTGCGAGCGACAAGCTCGATCCGGCAGTGATCAAGATCGCGGCCGTGGTCGTGCTCGGCGCGATCATGTCGATTCTCGACACCACGGTTGTGTCCGTGGCGCAGAACACATTCCAGGATGAGTTCAGCACCGACCAGGCCGGTTCGGCGTGGACGATGACCGGTTACACGCTGGCCCTGGCCGCGGTCATCCCGCTGTCGAGCTGGGCCGCCGCACGTTTCGGCACCAAAAAGGTCTATCTGACGTCGCTGGTTCTGTTCGTCCTGGGCTCGGTGCTGTGTGCACTGGCCTGGAGCATCGGCACCCTGGTCATCTTCCGGGTGCTGCAAGGTTTCGGCGGCGGCATGTTGATGCCGGTCGGCATGATGATCCTGACCAAGGCGGCAGGCCCGGCTCGGGTCGGGTCGGTGATGGCAGTGCTCGGCATCCCGATGCTCCTCGGCCCCATCCTCGGGCCGATCATCGGCGGCGCCCTGATCGAGTACGCCAGCTGGCACTGGATCTTCCTGATCAACGTCCCGATCGGTGCACTCGCCTTCGCGTACTCCTACTGGATCCTGCCCAAGGACAACGAGACGTCGCGCCCGACATTCGACTTCGTCGGACTGCTCCTGCTGTCTCCCGGTCTGGCGCTGTTCCTCTACGGCATCTCCTCGAGTACCGAAGAGGGCACCTTCATGACCGCAAAGGTGCTGATACCGGCCGTGATCGGAGCAATCCTGGTTGCCGGGTTCATCGTGCATGCGCTACGGGCCCGTAACCCACTACTCGACCTGCGGCTGTTCACCAACAGCAAGTTGTCGTGGTCGGTGGTGACCATGTCGCTGTTCATGATCGCGTTCTTCGGTGCGATGTTGCTGTTCCCGCAGTACTACATCGGCGTCCGCGGCGAGACCACGCTCTTGACCGGACTGCTCATCGCACCTCAGGGCATCGGGGCGATGCTCACCATGCCGATGGCCGGTCGGCTGACCGACAAACACGGCCCCGGGAAGATGGTGATCCCCGGCATCGTCCTGATCGCGATCGGACTCGGCGTCTTCATCTTCATCGGCGCCGACACCTCGTACTGGCTCCTCGGCGCGGCTCTGTTCGTCCAGGGACTCGGCATGGGTATGACGATGATGCCCATCATGTCCGCCGCGCTGGCAACACTCAATCCGGCTCAGGTTCCCGACGGTTCGACTCTCATGAACGTTGTGCAGCAGGCGGCGGGGTCGGTGGGTACCGCGGTCATCTCGGTGATCTTGGCCAACAACGTCAAGGGCGCGGTCGAGAGCGGCGGCGACATTGCCGGAGCCTTCGGCGACACGTTCATCGTGTCGGTCGGGCTGATCGTGCTGACGCTGATCCCAGCGTTCTTCTTGCCGCGCAAGCGGATAGTGCACGACGCGGTCGATGCCGACATCGAGGCGAAGACCCCGGTGATCATGCACTGATCACCTGGACGCAGGTTCAGGTGAGGCAAGCAGTTCAGATCAAACAAGCGGCGCGACCCGGCACCAGCCGGGTCGCGCCGCTTTGTTGCAGTCCAGTTCTCAGACGGCGCCGGTCTGACGCAGTACCCACGCGTACTCGAAGGCGACTTCTTCCCACTGCTTGTAGCGGCCACTGACACCACCGTGTCCGGCCTTCATCTCGGTCTTCAACAGAATCGGCGCATCTCCGGTTGTGCTGTCCTGCAGCCGGGCAACCCATTTCGCCGCCTCGGTGTAGAGGACGCGGGTGTCGTTGAGTGAGGTGACCGCCAGGATCTGCGGGTACGGCTTGGCATCGACGTTCTCATACGGAGAGTACGACTTCATGTACTCGTAGACCGTCTTGTCTGCCAACGGGTTTCCCCACTCGTCCCACTCGATGACGGTGAGTGGCAACGACGGATCGAGGATGGACGTCAGCGGATCCACGAACGGGACCACCGCGAGTATGCCGTTGAACAGCTCGGGCGCCAGGTTCGCGACCGCGCCGATCAGCAGGCCGCCGGCGCTACCGCCCTCACCGACCAGCTGCTTGGGGGTGGTGACACCGGTGTCGATCAGATGTTGTGCAGCGGCTACAAAATCGGTGAAGGTGTTCTTCTTGGTGAGGGTCTTACCTGTCTCGTACCAATGCCGGCCCATCTCACCGCCACCGCGGATGTGGGCGATGACAAACACGACGCCGCGGTCGAGCAGCGACAACCGTGAGATCGAGAATCCTGGGTCGTTGCTCGATTCGTAGGAGCCGTATCCGTACAACAACGTGGGCGCAGGCCCGTCGGCGTGTTCACGGCGCCGGATCACCGAGAGTGGGATCTTGGTGCCGTCGCTCGCCGTGGCCCAGTCACGGTACTGCTCATAGTCGGCCGGGTCGAAGTCACCGAGCACCTGCTGGCGCTTGAGCAGTGTCCGTTCGCCGGTCGCGACGTCGAGATCGAACACCTCTGTGGGATTGATGAAGCTCGTGTACCCGATGCGCAGCCGCGGCGCCGCCCATTCGGGGTTGCCGCCGAGTCCGGCAGAGTAGAGCTCCTCGTCGAACGAGACCTCGACGAACTCCGGCGTGCCGCTTCCGTTGAGCTGGGCGATGGACAACCGCGGCAACGCTTCTCGCCGATAGCTCAGGACCAGCTGGCCGGCGAATGCGTCGACATCCTCGATCCTGACCTCCGGGTCATGCGGGACCATCACCCGGGTATCGGTGGGATCGGCCACGGGCGCATCGAGCAGCTCGAAGTTCTCGGCGTTCTTGTTGTGCAGGATCAGGAAGCGGTCCCGTCCGTCGATCACGGCGTGCTCCACGCCGTACTCGACTCCCTCTTCACGGGGCCACACCACGGTGAACTCGCCGGTCGGGTCGGTGGCGTCGAGAATCCGGACTTCGGTGGTGATCTTCGAACCGAGCGTGATCATCAGGTACTTGTCGCTGCGGGTTCCACCGATCCCCACCCAGTACTGCTCGTCGGGCTCGTAAAACACCTTGACGTCGGGCGTACCTGCACCGAGGTCGTGACGCCAGACGGTGTCGGGCCGCCATGCCTCGTCGACGGTCTGATAGAAGACATGGTTGCCATCGAGCGACCACAGTGCGCCCGGCGCGGTGTCACGGATCTCGTCGGCGAGCAGTTCGCCGGTGCGAAGATCCTTGAACCGCATGGTGTATCGCTCGTCACCAGCTGTGTCGACGCTGTACGCCAGCAGATTGCCGTCTTCGCTCACCGAGAGCGCACCGAGACTGAAGAAGTCGGTGCCCTCGGCCTCGACGTTGGAGTCGAGGAGGATGTCCTCCCCCTGCACACTCTGACCGGGCTCAACCGTCGGCGGCGTCCAGTCGTCGGGGCCGGCGATCGGGCACCGCGCCCTGAGTGCGTACTGCCTGCCCTCTTCGGTACGTGCGTAATACCAATACTGACCGCGTCGCGTCGGCACCGACATGTCGGTTTCCTGGGTGCGGCCCTTGATCTCGCTGTAGATGTCCGCGCGGAGATCTGCGAGGTCGGCGGTGTGCGCGGTGGTGTACTCGTTCTGTTGTTCGAGGAATGCGATGACCTCGGGATCCTCTTTGTCGCGCAACCACTCGTAGTGGTCGATCACGGTGTCTCCGTGGTGTTTGCGTTCGAACGGGATCTTCTTCGCGACGGGCGGCGCGCCTGCTGCTGCGTCCTGCGAGGTGTCGGTCACTGCTCTCCCTTCGGCCAGTCATCAAATGACAGACCTGAAATACGTTCGTAAGCTTCGATGTAGCGGTCACGGGTACGCTGCGCGACGTCGTCCGGCAACGGAGGCGGCGGATTGTCTGCATCGCGGTCCCACCCGGAGTCGGGGCCGGTGAGCCAGTTGCGGACGATCTGTTTGTCGAAACTGGGCTGCACCATGCCTGCCCGGTAGTTCGCCGCGTCCCAGTAGCGCGAACTGTCCGGTGTCAAGACCTCATCGGCGAGGACAACGGTGCCTTCTTCGTCGAGTCCGAACTCGAACTTGGTGTCGGCGAGGATGATTCCACGCTCTGCCGCCAGCTCAGATCCCCGCGAGTAGATGTCGAGGGTGAGGTCTCTGAGCTTTTGCGCGAGCGTTTCGCCGACGGTGGCGACCACTGCGTCGAAGCTGACGTTCTCGTCGTGCTGGCCGATGTCTGCCTTGGTCGCGGGGGTGAAGATCGGCTCGGGGAGTCTGCTCGACTCCTCGAGCCCCTCCGGGAGGGCGATACCGCAGACCGAGCCGGTGGCGATGTAGTCGAGGAGGCCGGATCCGGTCAGGTACCCGCGCGCGACACACTCGACGGGGAGCATGTCGAGTTTCTTCACGACGAGCGCTCGACCCACCAGTTCGGCGGGGATGCGACTGTCGGTCGGATCGCCCGCCAGGTGGTTGGGAACGCCCAGCGCACCGAAGTAGTAGACGCTCATCGCAGTGAGAACCCGGCCCTTGTCAGGGATGGGCGTGGGCAGGATGTGGTCGAAGGCAGAGATGCGGTCGGATGCCACCATCAGCATCGTCTGCTCGTCGATCGAATAGAGGTCACGTACCTTTCCGGCCGCGAGATGTTCGTAGGACTCCAGGCTCGGACGCATGGTTTTCAGGCTAGTCGGGCCGGCACGCCTTTCGACGTCCAGGGCGGGTGGCGCTAGAACACCAGGCCGGCGACAAGAGCCGCGACGCCGATTGCCGGCGGCGTCAGCTGGATCAGCGCCGAACGCCCCTTTTCGGGCGACGAGATCAGCAGAACGAGACCTGCGGCAACCATCGACCCAGCGCTGGCGAACACCAGCGCAGCTCCGGCATCGGCGTGATCGACAAGGGTCAACACGATCCCGACAGCGGTGACGATCGCCAGGAACAGGTTGTAGAACCCTTGATTGAAGGCCATCTCCTTGGTCGCTTCGGCTTCCTCGGCTGTGGTTCCGAAGGTCGTGCGGGTTGCCGGTGCCGTCCACCGCAGCGATTCGAGCACAAAGATGTACACGTGGATGAGTGCCGCAATCGCGGTGAATACGAGGCCTACTACCGTCACGTCGCCGTCCCGTCCGCAGTCATGTGGTCTTCGCTACCGCTGTCGGCACGAATATCCGCCGACTGCGAAGACTGCCACAATGAACCGGTGAGCACATCGGCTGCATCGGTCACCATCACTTATTGCACTCAGTGCAACTGGGTACTTCGGGCGTCGTGGATGGCAACGGGTTGCTGAACACCTTCGGTACCGAACTGGGGTCGGTGACCCTGGTGCCAGGTACCGGCGGCGTGTTCACCATCGAGGTCGACGGACAACTGGTATGGGAGCGCAAGCGCGACAACGGGTTTCCCGACGTCGTCACTCTGAAGAAACTCGTGCGCGACATCGCGGTGCCGGACTGGAACCTCGGGCACGCCGACAAGGCAGACTCCGATTAGTGCCAGCGAGGCGGACAGGAACTCCGACTGCGACCGGAGGAAGTCCACGAAACCGGAGGGTCTGCGTGACCCGCCGCTCACGCCCCACAGCAGGACCTCCGACTCCAGCCAGAAACTCCGGTTGCAACCGGAGGAACTCCACGAAGTCGGAGGGTCTGCCTAACCGGCAACCCGGGCCCGCCAAAGCCTCCGACTCCAGCCAGAAACTCCGGTTGCAACCGGAGGAAGTCGACAAAGTCGGAGGGTTTGCACAACCGGCAGGCGAAACGGTCAGAGAATAGGTGCCGGCGCATAACCGGCGGCGTCGGGATATTGATCGACGAGTTTGCCCACCTGAGCGACGACGTCGGCCACCTGGTGCTCTGCTGCGCCGATGAATGCCGATTTGTCGGCCAGCGCGTCGTCGAGCCCGGCGCGGTCGAGTGGGATCCTGTCGTCGGCGGCCAGTCGGTCCAGCAGGTCGGGATCGCGACCGTCTTCGCGCATGGCGAGGGCCACGGCGACGGCATTCTCCTTGATCGCCTCGTGCGCGACCTCGCGACCGACGCCTGCACGAACCGAAGCGATCAGGACCTTGGTGGTCGCCAAGAACGGCAGGTACCGGTCGAGTTCTTTTGCGATCACCGCTGGGTAGGCACCGAACTCGGCGAGCACCGTCAGGAACGTCTCGAGCAGTCCGTCGATGGCGAAGAAGGCGTCGGGCAATGCCACGCGGCGCACGACCGAGCAGAACACGTCGCCCTCGTTCCACTGCGCGCCGGCAAGTTCCGCAGCCATCGATCCGTAGCCGCGGAGCACCACTGCGAGCCCGTTCACCCGCTCGCAGCTGCGGGTGTTCATCTTGTGCGGCATCGCCGAACTGCCGACCTGCCCTGCCTGGAAACCTTCGGTGACCAGCTCATGGCCTGCCATCAGGCGGATGGTGTGCGCCAACGACGAGGGTCCGGCAGCCACCTGGACCAGCGCCGAGACCACGTCGTGGTCGAGCGATCGCGGGTACACCTGACCCACCGACGTCAACGACTTCGAGAACCCGAGGTGGTCGGCCACCTTCGACTCCAGCTGGGACAGTTTGTCGACGTCTCCGTCGAGCAGGTCGAGCATGTCCTGGCTGGTGCCCATCGGGCCCTTGATACCGCGCAGCGGATAGCGGTCGATCAGCTCGCGAAGGCGGGTGAGCGCGATGAGCAGTTCGTCGGCCGCCGATGCGAATCGCTTGCCGAGGGTGGTGGCTTGCGCCGCGACGTTGTGGCTGCGACCGGCCATCACCAGCGTGGAGTACTGGGCGGCCCGGTCGGCCAAGCGTGCCGCGGTGGCGACACCGTGTGCGTGTACGTGCTCGAGGGACCGCAGGATCTGCAATTGCTCGACGTTCTCGGTGAGGTCGCGGCTGGTCATCCCCTTGTGGATGTGCTCGTGGCCGGCGAGGGCGTTGAACTCCTCGATGCGCGCCTTCACGTCGTGGCGGGTGACCCGTTCACGGTCGGCGATGGAGGCCAGGTCGATCTGATCGAGCATACGTTCGTAGTCGGCGATGGCCTCGTCGGGTACGTCGACGCCGAGTTCCTGCTGCGCTTTGAGGACTGCGACCCACAGTTGCCGCTCCAGGACGATCTTGTGATCGGCGGACCACAACCGCACCAGATCTGCCGACGCATAGCGACCGGCCAGGACGTTCGAGACCCGCGGTTTCTCGGTCGGCGATTTTGTTTCAGACACGCCTCATTATGCGACATGTCCGCCATGGCCCCCGCACATGGCGGTCACGACCGGCGCATCACACCGCGGCGACGGGTGCGAGTTGGTCGATGACCTCGCTCAGGGCGGTGCGGGTCACCTTGACCACGTCCTCCACCGAGTCGGCGAGGGCCCCGATCACCACACCGTCCTCGACAGCCATCAACTGCTCGATCCCACTGGGATCGGTGCTGCGGCCCGACTTCTCGAGAACCTCGAAATGAGTGTTACGCAACGTGTTTCGGTGGTCGATGAGAACCTGTTGCAGTCGCGGCACCCGCGCACTGAGAACAACTGACTCGAACCGGCAGGTCAGACGCTCTCGCGACGTGTCCTCCCCGATGAAGACATCGGCAAGTACTTCGGCCGTCGCCTCGGCCCCGCGGCGACGCCGGGTCAGCCCCCGGCCCCTCTCGATGATCGCATCGCAATCATTCGCACAGGCGGACGCCACTGCCTCGGCAACCAAATCCTCAAGTGAGGCAAAGTAATACGTCGTGGAGGCAAGCGGAAGCTGCGCTCGGTCGGCCACCGCCCGATGTCGGACGGCGTCAAAACCGCCTTCCAGAAACAATTCCCCGGCGGCGGCGATCAATCGCGCCCTTCGGCGCGTCCCCTTGGGGGTCGCTGCTGCTCTCACCCCGTCATGGTGGCAAAGGGCACGCGGCGGCGGGATCGTTTCGGCAAAAAACTGACCCCCGGCAAGGATTTCAGTGATGCTCGATCAGCTGAGAACCGGACGGAGGAGTTGCAGCGCCCGCTCGATCTCGTCGGTCGCGCCGGCGAAACTCATCCGCACGGTTCGGTGTCCCTTGCGGGTGTCGAAGTCCAGACCCGGCGCCATGGCGACCCCGGTCTGCTCGAGCACGCCTTCACACCAGCCCAGCGAATCGTCGGTGATCGCACCGACATCGGCGTACACATAGAACGCACCGTCGGGGGTGCCACGTCGGTGATGCCGAGCGCGGCGAGGCCGCCCACCAACAACTCACGATTTCGCGCGTAGCGCCGCACGTGCCCGTCCAGTTCGGAGCGTGACTCGGGGGTGAACGCTGCGACCGCGGCGTGCTGGCTGAAGGTCGGTGGACAGATGGTCATGTTCGCCGTGAGTCGCTCGACGGGCCGACGCAGAGGTTCGGGCACCAACATCCAGCCCAGTCGCCAACCGGTCATACAGAAGTATTTCGACACCGAACCCATCACCACCGACTGGCGCGACGTCTCCCATGCGCATGAGGTGGGCCGCCCGTAACTGATGCCGTGATAGATCTCGTCCGAGATGAGCAACGTGCCGTGGGCGTCGCACCAGGCGGCGAGATCGGCGAGTTCCTCGGGCGCGAGAATTGTCCCGGTGGGGTTCGCCGGGCTGGCGACGATCAATCCGGCCGGCGGCCGGTCGAGTTGTTCGAGCATGTCGACCGTTGGCTGAAACCGCGTTTCGGGACCACAATCGAGTTCGAGTACCTGGCAACCCAGCGCCGAAAGCGTGTTCCGGTATGCCGGATAGCCCGGCCGGGCCATGGCCACCGTGTCGCCTGCATCAAAAGCAGCGAGGAAGATGAGGGTGAATGCACCGGATGAGCCCGTGGTGATCACGACGTCGTCCGCACTCACCTCCACTCCATAGGTGTCGCGGTGATGCGCCGCGATCGCCTCGCGCAGCGGCGCGATACCGAGCGACTCGGTGTAGCCCAGCGGAGAGGCATGCAAGGCGGCCGCGGTGGCCTCGAGAACCGGCGCCGGAGCCGGGGTCGAAGGCTGACCGGCGGCCAACGACACGACGTCGAGGCCGCGGGCACGTCGTTTGGCGATCGCTGCCAGCACGTCCATCACATGGAACATCTCGACCTGGGATCTGTCCGATTGCGACCGCATCTGTCGAAGTTAGCGCCTGCCGTAAACGACATCGCGTCAGAGGGTCGAACGGTCGCTCGGCGCCGCGCCGCAGGTACCGTGTATCTCGCAATGACTACCACAGGCAACCGCTTCCAGCGACCCGGAAGCAACGACGACGGCACTTCCGGACTCGCCGATCTGGCGGTACCCCGTCGTTCCCTTCTCACGGCCGGTGCCGGACTGGGTGCCATGGGGCTGCTGGCAGCGTGCGGGTCGGGTGACGGGTCGAAGCGCGTGGCACCTCAGCCGGCCCGCGCGGACGAGCCGAAGACCACCTCCACTGTGCCGACTGTTCCGCAGAGTGGGACTGCCGAGATGTTCAGTGGCAGCTTCATCTCCGCGAAAATGCTTGGACGTCAAACTAATTGGATCGTCGCGCGGCCGGCCGGCGTGACCGGCGAGTTGCCGGTGGTGGTGGTGCTGCACGCCTTGAACACTGACCAGAGGGCGGCTTTCGGCGGGGGTCTGGAGATGCAGAACCTGATGCAGGACTGGGTGAACCAGGGCAATGCGCCGTTTGCCCTCGCCGCCGTGGATGCGGCGCGCAGTTACTATCACCCCCGCGCCGATGGCACCGACGGCGGCGCGATGGTGCTCGACGAGTTCCTGCCACTGCTCGACGGCACCCCCGAACTCCAGCTGCGCACCGATCGCATCGGATTCTTCGGCTGGTCCATGGGCGGCTACGGCGCACTGCGCCTGGGTGCACTGCTGGGCGCACCACGGGTATCGGCCATCGCAGTCAGCTCCCCCGCGCTGTGGGGCGACCCCGCGACCTTCCCCCGCGAGCGTTCGACAGTCTCGCCGACTACCAGGCCAATTCGCTTTTCGGGCAGCAGGATTCGTTCATGAAGATCCCACTGCTGATCGAGTGTGGATCCAGCGACCAGTTCTTCACCTACACCCGGCAATGGATGGCGGGCCTGCGGCCACCACCGGCCTTCGGCACCTCACCCGGCGGACACACCAACCGATACTGGCGCGGCGTCCTGCCCGGACAGATCGCGTTTCTAGGCCGAAACCTCGCTGCCTGACCTGTTTGCCGCCGGCAATCAGATCGAGATACGGCCTTCTTCGGCGGCCAGGCCGATGTCGCGGCGGTAGTGCGCACCCGCGAGCTTGACTCCCGACAGTCGCTCGTAAGCCTGTGCCCGTGCGGCTGCCAGGTCTTCTCCGACACCGACGACGCTGAGCACACGCCCGCCACTGGAAACCACCGATCCATCAACCGATGCGGTACCGGCGTGCAACACGCCCTCCGCGTCGGCACCGGTGATCGGATCGCCCGTACGGGGTCGACCCGGGTAGTTCTCGGCTGCCAGCACCACGGTGACGGCGGCCCCGGGCTCCCACTCCAGAGGCGGCAGCTGGTCCAGGTGCCCTGTCGCGGTCGCGTTGAGGGCGACGCCCAGCGGCGACCTGAGGAGAGCCAGAACGGCTTGGGTCTCGGGATCGCCGAAGCGACAATTGAATTCGACCACTGCCGGTCCGTCTGCACCGATCGCCAGACCGGCATAGAGCAGTCCCGAGAACGGGATCCCGCGCCGGGCCAACTCGGCCGCAACCGGCGCGACAACCTCGTCGACGATGCGCGTGGTCATCTCCTCGGGCAGCCACGGCAACGGCGTATAGGCGCCCATGCCACCGGTGTTCGGCCCCGCGTCGCCATCGCCGACCCGCTTGTGGTCCTGAGCAGGCAACAGTGGAACCACCGTCTCACCGTCGACCAGGCAGAAGAGCGACACCTCGGGGCCGTCGAGGAACGACTCCAGCAGCACCGGGTGGCCGCTCTCGAGAAGGTCGGCCGCGTGGGCGCGGGCGGCAACGCGGTCGGGGGTGACCACCACGCCCTTACCTGCGGCAAGGCCGTCGTCCTTGACAACCCAGGTGGGACCGAAGCGGTCGAGGGCAGCATCGAGCCGGGCCGGACTGTCGACGATCTCGCTGTGCGCCGTACGCACCCCGGCAGCGGCCATCACATCTTTGGCAAAGGCCTTGGAGCCCTCGATCTTTGCTGCCTGCTCACCCGGTCCGAAGGTTGCGAATCCGGCTGCCCGCAGAGCATCCGCAACGCCGACCACCAAGGGGACCTCGGGGCCGATGACCACCAGGTCTGCCTCGATCTCCTGGGCGAGCGCCACCACGGCGTCCGACGAGACGATGTCGACCGCATGATTGGTGGCCACAGCTGCGGTCCCGGGATTGCCGGGGGCAACATGCAGATCGGTGACCGAGGGGTCGCGGTCCAGGCCCAATACGAGGGCGTGTTCGCGGCCGCCCGATCCGATGACGAGTACTCGCACGTGCCAGACCTTACCGTCCGCCGCGATCAGCGCGAACCGGCCACCAAAGCCTCGAGTGCCTTCTTTCGTCCTTCACTGCCAAGTCGCTCGTCGACCACGATGCAGAGTGCCGGCGCCAGGGCGATCACCACAAGACACGTCACCACCGACACCCCGTTTGCTGCCAGCACCACCGCGACCGCCAGGATGGCGCCCGACCCGACGGCCAACCCCACATTGGTGCGATCGAAACCCAGCAGGAATCCGTACAGCAGGAAGACCGACCCGATGAAGACCCCGACGGGCAGCACCACGGACACCACCGCAGCCATTTCGCTGATCGTCGCCTTGTGTTCGATGAACAGTGCCGCAACGTGAAGTCCCGCCCCCATCATCGCGATCGACATGAAGACGATGATGTGAAAGTACCCGAAGACAAACGCTTTGCCGCGCTGCAGGTGCAAGGCGTGGCCGGCCGGAACGATGAAGTAGACCCACCACATGCCGAACGTGATGCCGACTCCCGCGAGGCCGAGGATCGCCGTCTCCAGAGTCCATCCGGCCGAGTGCACCACCGCCTGCAGCGCCACGGTGGTGCCGACGATGCCTTCGCCCAAGGTGATGATCGCGAGCAGACCGTACCGCTCGGCGATGTGATGGGCGTGCCACGGCGTCGTGCCCTCATCGCCGATGTTCTCGGCGATCGCCGGCACCGCCATCTCGCAGACGACCAGCACCCCGATCACCAGCAGGGTCTGCAGAAGGGTGGTGTCGAGGAAGATGGCCGCAATCCAGGCAATCTGCACAACACTGATTCCGGCTGCGTACGTGAGGCAGGTCCGGCGGTAGTCCGGGCTGCTCAGGGCGGCGCGGACCCATTGGAGCACCATGGCCAGGCGCATCACCACATACCCGAGGACGAGCACGCGGTTGTCCACAACACCGCCCTCGTCCACCGACGCGAACAGCGGCTCGATGCCCAGGGCCAGGATCAGGACACCGACCATCTGCAGCATCGTCGTCAGGCGATACACCCAGTCGTCGGTGTCGAATGCCGAAGCGAACCAGGTGAAGTTGATCCAGGCCCACACCGCCGCGAACGTGCAGAACACGAACCCGATCACGGCGGTCTTGTAGTGCCCTTCGGCGACGAAGTGCGCAACTTCGCTTCCGGCGAACGCGAAGGCGACCACAAATGTGAGATCGAAGAACAACTCGAGGCTGGTAGCCGCGCGACCGTCCTCATGCGGGTCGCGGCCGCGCATCCGGGTCACCCGGTGCCTGAGTTGGACGACCCCCGCGGTGGCCGGACGGACGTTGCTCTCGGGCTCGCTCATGTCGGAGACACCTTCTCTGTCAGGCTGTCCTTTTTCGCCGAACAGCACTGAGAGCTTAGAAGAAGGTGCCTCCGATCGTTGATCAGGCGGGCGCGGTGAGGTCGTAGAGCGTCACGCCATCCACTGTTGTACTGGTGAAGTTGGCCTCCACCCACTCGGTGATGTCCGATCCGGTGCCGCCGCCGCCCATCATGCCGCCGCCCGTGGCGATGAAGTAGTGGATCTCGCCGTCCTGCACGTACTTCTTGAACTCCGCGAGCGTCGGAGACGGGTCGCTGCCGTTGAAGCCACCGATCGGCATCACCGAACGCTCGGTCGCGAGCTGGTAGCCCGAGGCACTGTTCGATCCGATGGCGGCCGCGACCCACGTGTAGTCGTCGGCATCGGTGTTCAGCAACGCCACCAGCTCATCGCTCGGTTGCGAACCCTGCAGTAGACCGCCGCCGGTACCACCCATACCTCCCGGCCCGCCGAACAGCTCGAACGTACCGTCCTGCGGCACTTGGGCGCCCGCTTGTCCGGGGGGCATGGTGCGGCCCTGACCGTTGGGCATCCCCGGCACGGTGCCCTGATTGCTCGACATGCCGGGAGGCATGCCGCCGCCTGCCGCACCCCGGCCCATTCGCATACCGCCACCTGGACCGAACCCTCCTTGCGAGGAGGGGCCGGCGCTCGGGATCGATCCCGAGCGTGCGCTGCTCACCGTGTCGACGGCGTATGCGGCCGGCCCCGCGAGCCCCAGGACGACCGCGACCAGAGCCGCGACCAGTGCGCCGCGCCGCGCGCCGGTGTTCCGCAGATTGGACAGAAGCAGACCCACAGCAGCGACGATCGAGCCGGCGAGGACGACATATCTCAGCCACGGAAGGAAGCCGGCGGATCGATCGAGCAACACGAAAGACATGATGCCGGTCGTCAATGCTGCCGCAGCGAGCACTACTGGTACCCAACGCTTCTCGCGTCGACGCCAGCACTCCACCGCGCCGGCGCCCACCAGAGCGGCAACGGCCGGCGCAAGCGCCACCGTGTAGTACGCGTGGAAGATCCCCGCCATGAAACTGAAGACCGCCATCGTCGTGATCAGCCACAGGCCCCAGACGACCAGCAGGGCGCGGCGACTGTCGGTTCGGGACCCCATGCCGCGCAACCCGATCGCCGCGATTCCCAGGATGAGTGCGGCCGGGATCAGCCACGCGATCTGACCACCCTGGCCCGATTCGAACATCCGGGTGATGCCGGTTTCACCCCACATCCCGCCACCTCCGCCAGGGCCGGTGAACGTCGCACCACCGGGCGCGGCGAGTTCATTGACGCCTCCCGCGGCCGGGGCACCGAACCGTTCGGCCATGCCGCCTCCGCCCGGGCTCACGCTACCGGTCTCGTTTCCGTTGAGACGTCCGAAACCGTTGTAGCCCAACGTGAGTTCGAGAATGGAGTTGTTCTGCGATCCACCGATGTAGGATCGCGAGTCCTTCGGCCACAATTCCACGGCCAACACCCACCATCCGGCCGACACGATCATGGCGCCGAGTGCTGCGAAGAGATGGCCGAGTCTCTTGAGCCAGGTCTTCTGCCCGAACGCGATGTAGGTCAGCGCGAGCGGCGGTATCACCAAGAACACCTGCATCTGTTTGGTGAGGAATCCGAAGCCGACAAACACACCCGTCAGGATCATCCAGCGGATCCGTCCGTCGTCGATGGCCTTGAGTGTCGCCCACACCGCGGCGATCATCAGCAACACCAGCAACGCGTCGGGATTGTTGAATCGAAACATCAACGCCGCCACAGGGGTCAGCGCAAGCGTCGCACCGGCGATCAGCCCACCCGCCGGGCCGAATCGCTTCCGCACGATCCAGTACAGCAGCGCCACCGACGCGACGCCCATGAGTGCCTGTGGAGCGATGATCGACCACGAGTTCAACCCGAAGACGCGGACGGAGATCCCCGGGATCCACAACGACATCGGCGGCTTGTCCACCGTGATCGAGTTGGCGGCATCCGAGGACCCGAAGAACCAGGCTTTCCATGATTGGGACCCCGCTTGGATGGCCGCCGAATAGAACGAGTTGGCCCAGCCATTGATGCTCAGGTTCCACAGGTAGAGCACGCCGGTGGCGACAACAAGGATCGCGAAGGCGGGCCATTCCCACCGTGGGCGGGTCGACACCCCGGACGTCGAATCGGGGGCATCGGGAGCCGGATCGGCCGGCGGTCGATCGATGAGCACAGTCATGCCGAGACCTCTTTCACAGTGCGATGCGACGCGCCGAACACCCAGCGGAAACCGAGAAAACGCAGGATCGTGGCAGCGAGGTTGGCCACCACGAGCACGAACAACTCGACGTTCTTGGACGTTTCCGGAGCCCAGATGTGCAGCACGAGAAGCGATCCGGCCGTCAGACCCCAACCGAACACGAAGATTGCGATTCCCTGGAGATGATGCTTGGCGGCATTGTCCCGTCCGCGCACCCGAAAGGTGAAGGCGCGGTTGGCGGCAGTGTTGAACACGGCCGTGATCAGCAACGACAAGAAGTTGGCCGTCTGTGCCCCGACGATCGAATGCAGAGCCAGGTAGAGCACCGCGTAGGCGATGGTGGAGGCCACCCCGACCACACAGAACCTGGCCAGTTGACCCACCATCCCACGCGGCACCCCGGTCACCTGCGGTCCGGGTTCGTTGCGGCCGAAGCTGTCCCGCAGATCCGACACCGGCAGCCGTCCACTCGCGAGAGCCCGTCCGACACGCCAACAACCCTTCACGTCCTCGGTGGCCGTCTTCACGATGTCGACCTTGCTGGCCGGGTCGTCCACCCAGTCCACCGGCACCTCGGCGATCCGAAGCCCGGCCCGCTGTGCGATGACAAGCATCTCGGTGTCGAAGAACCAGCCGGTGTCATCGACCATCGGCAGCAGACGCCGAGCCACGTCGGAGCGAATCGCCTTGAATCCGCACTGTGCGTCCGAGAAACTCGCCCCCATCGTGGTGCGGAGCAGCAGGTTGTAGCCACGAGAGATGAACTCTCGCTTCGGTCCTCGAACCACCCGCGACGAGCGGGTCAGTCGAGAGCCGATCGCCAGATCCGAATGTCCCGACACCAGCGGCGCAACCAACGGCAGCAGCGCATTGAGGTCGGTCGACAGGTCGACGTCCATATACGCGACCACACGTGCGTCGCTGTCCTGCCACATCGCTTTGAGCGCCCGGCCCCGACCCTTCGCGTCGAGATGCGCCACGCGCACCCGCCGCCCGTCATCGATCGCCGCAGCCAGGCGGCAGGCAATCTGCAACGTGGCGTCGGTGCTGGCGTTGTCCGCGATGGTGATCCTGGCCGAGTAGGGCATCTGGGTGTTCAGGTACTCGGCGAGCTGTTGCACGCACCTGCCCAGGTCGAGTTCCTCATTGAAAACCGGGACAACTATGTCGAGAACCGGTCCTGGCGGCGTGTGGTCGAACACGATTGCGGCGGTCTCGATCGGCGCATCGTCGAGGGTGTCTGCTGTCATGGCACACACTCTGGAATCCGGACCTGCCGCAAACCTCGGGCGTAGCTGTCAAGAAGCTGTGTTCATCTGGCTCGCTGCGCTCGTTCGTCGGCAGTCCAGATCAACCGCGGCCACACCTTCGGCTCCGCTTCGGCTCCGTAGCGAGTCGCGATATCGCACGTACCAATATGCTCATCCCATGGCATCTGTTTTCAGCATGATCATCAACGGCGACATCCCCGGACGGTTCGTGTGGAAGGACGACGACGTGGTGTCGTTCTTGACCATCAACCCAGTCACCGACGGTCACCTGCTGGTGGTGCCGCGCCAAGAGGTCGACCATTGGGAAAGCGTTGATCCTGAGCTGTTCGGAAAGATCAACACGGTGGCACAGACCGTCGGCCAGGCCGTGAAGGAAGCGTTCGACGCGCCGCGGATGGGTTTGCTCATCGCCGGCCTGGAGGTTCCGCACCTGCACGTCCACGTGTTCCCGGCCTGGCAGCTCGAGACCTTCGACCTCGCCACCGCCGACAAGGACCCCGACCCCGCGGCCCTGGATGCGGTTGCCGACAAGATCCGGGCAAAGCTACGCGAACTCGGTCATACCGATCACGTAGCCGACTGAACCTCCGGGTCAGTCAGCGCTCGCGAGGCAACCGGACCCAGAACGTGGCACCGCCGCCCGGTGTGTCGTCGACCCCGACAGTTCCGCCATGCGCGGCAACGAGGGCTGCGACGATCGACAGCCCGAGACCGCTGCCCGAGGAGTGCTCGGTGCGGTGGCGCGAGGCATCGGCCCGGTAGAAGCGCTCGAACACCTGGGCTTTGTCCTCGTCACGCAGGCCTCGTCCGGTGTCGGCAACCTCCAGAACCGCGTCATCACCACGGGTGCCGACCCGCACGGTGATGGTGGCCTGCGGCGGGGTGTGCCGGATTGCGTTGCCGATGAGATTGCTCAGCACCTGACCCAGGCGGTCGGCGTCGCCCTGCACTTCCGGAAGGCCGGGGCCATCGAGCACCTGCACCGAGATGTCCCGATCGGGTGCTGTGGCCCGCGCGCTGTGCACCACGTCGGAGGCGAGCGCGAGCAGGTCCACGGACGCATGCTCGATCGGGCGATGCGCGTCGAGACGCGCGAGCATCAACAGGTCCTCGACAAGCAGTCCCATGCGTCCGGCTTCGGTTTCGATCCGCGACATCAACTGCGCCGTGTCGGTCATCGCGCCCTGCCGGTAGAGCTCGGAGAACCCTTTGATCGACGTCAGAGGTGTGCGGAGTTCGTGGCTGGCGTCGGCGACGAATCGGCGCATCTTGTCCTCGGAGCGACGAGCCTGCTCCTCTGACGCGGCGGTGGCGGCAAAGGCATTCTGGATCTGGTGCAGCATGGTGTTCAGCGATGCACCGAGTCTGCCGACCTCGGTGTTGGGTGCAGCCGGCGGTACTCGCTGGTCGAGATCGCCGGCAGCGATCGCCATCGCCGTGTTCTCGACCCGCTGCAACGGCCGTAAGCTGCTGCGCACCAACAGATATCCCAGTGCTCCGACCAGGAGTACCACCCCGACGCCGATCCCGAACTGCAGCCAGATGAGCCGCGTGACCGTATCGTCGACGTCGGTCAGTTTGATGGCGACGATGGCGGTTCCGGTCGGTGAGGATGTCATGATCACCCGCCAATGGGGGTCGCCGCCGCCGGCCGACGTGACGGTCACGGGATCTGGCCCCAACTTCCCCAGATCGGTGATGTCGGGTTGACCGCCGAAGTCGTTGATCTTCAGCACTGTTCCGTCAGCGCGCTGCACGAACACGAAGTACGGCGTCGGAGGCCGGCCGATCTGGACGTCCTCGGGCTTCGGGAGATCCGGGGGCAACTCCTTCGGCCTCGCCCAGGTCTGCGAGGCCTCCCGCAGCGACTTGTCCGTGCGGTCCATCAGGTTGTTCTTCATCGCGGACGTCACGGCGATACCCGACACCAACAGTCCGAGCATGACCAGCACCAGTGTCAGCGCCACCAGCGACACCCGCAGGGGTACCCCGCGGCGTGGGACTGTGGCCGTCACGGCGGTTCCGGTCACCGAGGCTCGCGCATCACGTAACCCACGCCGCGCAGTGTGTGGATGAGCCGCCGGTCGCCGGTGTCGACTTTGCGGCGGAGGTAGGAGACATACGATTCGACGACGTTGACCTCGCCTCCGAAGTCGTAATTCCAGACATGGTCGAGGATTCGCGGCTTCGACAGGACGGTTCCGGCATTGATCATGAAGTAGCGCAACAGAGTGAACTCGGTCGGCGACAAGGAGACCAGCTCCCCGTTCTTCCACACCTCGTGGGTGTCGTCGTCGAGCTCTATGTCGGCAAAAGAGATTCGCGGATTCTGCGCCGGCTTCTCACCGAAACCTCCGCGCCGCAACAACACTCGCAGACGCGCCACCACCTCTTCGAGACTGAACGGCTTGGTGACGTAGTCGTCTCCCCCGATGGTCAGCCCGGTGACCTTGTCTTCCAGGGAATCGCGGGCCGTCAGAAACAACGCGGGCGCCTCCACACCGTCGGCCCGGAGGCGACGCAGCAGGCCGAACCCGTCCATCCCCGGCATCATGACGTCCAGGATGAGGGCATCGGGCCGAAAGGTCCGGGCACGGTCGATGGCACGAGGGCCGTCCGGCGCTGTCCGGACGTCGAACCCCTGGAACTTCAGAGACACCGACAACAGTTCGAGAATGTTCGGTTCGTCGTCAACCACCAGCACTCGTGCACCCTGATCACTCATGGCACCTACTCTGCCGACCCATACTTTTGAGAAACTGCCAGCTAGCTGGGAGGTTCCTGTGAACCTGCAACCACGGCACCGGCAACCTCGTCATCCACTGAGTGTTTTGTGAAAAGGCGCTGGATACCCAGGCTTCGGGCGGGCCTCCCCAGGAACAGCTCGAGGTCGCGTGCCCTCGCCCTTGCCGCGTCGACAGCGGCCCGACCGACCTTCTCGAGCAGATGCAAGCCGATCGACCCGTCGGGGCGCTGATGCCAACCGCCGATGATGCGGCCATTCCACCACACCGTCTGCCCGCCGTTGCCGTTGCTGTCGAACAGGTGCCCCGCATGCGGACCGAGATACCAGTCGCGCTGCTTCCAGCCCATCAGGGTGGGGTCGAGTTCGGGTAGCAGCACCGCAGTCGGTGGCGCAGGTTCCACCTCGTCGAGGTCGTCGGCCAACACGAACCCGGTCGAGCCGTCATCAAGCTCCACCTCCACCACGTCGAGCTCCGACAGCGCCTTGCGGACAGCAGTCTTCGTCGATCCCAGCCACCACACGATGTCGGTTTCGGTACCAGGGCCGAATTGCCGCAACCATCGCAGGATCAGGTTGCGGTGCCCGGTCGCCGCGTCTTCGATCGGCAGGCGTTCACCGAGCCAGTCCTGCATCGAGATCCATCGAGGCTTGGAGCGTAACCAGTTGCCGTCATTGGGACCGCGCACGATGTCGCCTGCCGCACTCAGATGACTGAGAACGCGGGGCCCCATCTGGGATACCCCGCCCCACGATTTGCCTTCACCGTGCCGGATGGCGCCGGCGAGTGCGGGCAACTCGTTGCGCAGTTCAGTCGAGGAGGCCGACCGTCCGTCGGTGAGGGCACCCAGTACCGCCGCGCGGGCCTCGGCTATCCACCCCTCGGGGTCGGGGGAGTTGTCGTCGCGGCGCAGGTCTCTGAGCATGTTGGTGCGTTCGCTTGCCGCGACCCTCGTGCCCACCGCGCTCACTGCGTCGGCCAGTGTCGGCCGCGGGAACACAAAAAGGGTCCGGCGCATCGCCAGTTGCTTGACCAGCGTGCGGTCGTCGTAGAGCGCACGTTCCATGTCGGTGATGTCGAAGTGCGCCATCCGCGCCCAGGTCGAGATGTAGACGGTCGACGGTGTGGTCGCGTGCAGACCCACCACCGCTTCGGCGACCTCCTCGGGCGAGCGGGCGTGCACAGCCGGGAGCAGCCGATGTCGCCGCATCAACCGCGCGCGACGCTGCTCGGTGCCGATCGCGAACCGGGTCATGATCCCGGGCGAACCGCCACGGCTTCGATCTCGACGAGCTGGTCGTCGTAGGCCAGAACAGTCACCCCGAGGAGGGTGCCCGCCGGCTTGTGGTCGCTGAACTCCTCGGTGACCGCGTCCCACGCAACCACCAGATCGGCCTGCAGCTTCTCCGCGACGTACACCGTGACCTTCACGACGTCGGTCAGATCGGCGCCCGCATCGGCAAGGGCGTCGCGCAGATTCGCCATGCACTGGTGAGCCTGCCGGGTGACGTCACCCGGCGCGACCGTTGCCCCATCGGCATCGATGGGTGCGGCACCGGCGGTGAAGATCAACGCCCCCGGCGAGACGGTTGCACTGCTGGTGTGTCCACCCGAGGACCCATTGATCTGCACTGATGACATGGCGTCATCGTAACTGTCCGCTCCTACGCGCAGATCCGCTCCACGTGCTCGCAGACGAGCCGGTTGCACGCGGAGCGTGTGGCCGCATGTGGAGCGAACGGCGCCGTGACCACTCACCCTCGCGCCTGCGGGCGCAGCGGCCGCAGCACTGACACAATGCGTCCATGGGAGATGAGGTGACACCACAGAGCGCCTACTTTGTCCTGGGGATGCCCGACCATGCTCGAGTCGGAGCCGGCCGCGACATCAGTCAGGCCCAGGTGTTCTTCGACGAAGACCATGCGGTTGCCTCGGTCGACGAACACTACGAGCTGGCTCGGTCGAACACCTCCGAGCATGTCCTGGCCGCCACCGAGTGGTTTGTGCTCACCGCCCTGATCGGCGACGGGCTCGGCCCCGCCTACGGCGAACACTTCCTCACCTACCGCACCGATGACGTGCTGTGGGCCATCGCCGGCGGGTTCACCCGCCCCGAGGAGGTGACCGACTGGCTGCCGTTCATCTTTGCTGCCGAGGATCTGCACGACCACTGGTCACCCGGCGGGGTGGAGCACGGCCTGGTGCCCAGCAGCGCCAAGCGGACCGGCACCATGGATCTGTCCCGATTGTGGTTCGCACCCGTCATGTCACAGCGTGTCTTTCCCGTGCGGGCTCGCTGACACTTCCCGGCGACGTACCGGCGTTCAGCGACGAGGGTGCCTATGCGAAAAATATGCACCTTGCCGGTGAAGTATCCCCATGTGCGCGAAACACACCAGAACTCTGCCGGCGACGGCACCGAAGTCATGAGCGGTACCTCGTGGCGGTTGCCACCCCGGACCGGTGTGACGGGCGCGCTGGTGACAACTGCAGCATTGCTGCTGGTGCTCGGCGGATGCAATGACGACGATTCGTCTTCGTCGGACAGCCGCGACAGGCTGGCGCCGATTCCGACACGGACCACGCCACCGACGGCGTCCGTGGTGCCGGCAACAGATCCGGGCGGCGCACTGCAGGTGAACGACTTCACCGTCCTCCCCACGTTCACGTGCCTGAAGGACACTCCCCCGCGGTCCGTGGTGACCGTCGGGTGGCGCGCACCATCGGCCACCGGGGTGGAACTGCGCCTCGACGGCCAACTGCTCCCCGTGGGCATCAAGGACCAGATGCCTTTCCAGGTGCCTGCCGGAGGACCGACCGGAATCGGGGCATCGGTGGTCTTCGCGTGCGACGGACCGGCGCAACACACGATCGACGTCACCTGGACCGCGAACGGGATCGGCTCCACCTCACGCACCGTCACCATCTCCAAGGAGCCCACCGATGGCTGAGCCGAAATTGCCTGTCCCAGCGGTCAACCGCCGACGTTTTCTCACCGGAGCCGCAGCGCTCGTCGGCCTTCCCCTGCTCGGCGGGTCAATCCTCACCGCATGCGCCTCGGGCAAAGACAACGCCGGCGGGGTCACCTGGTTCGAGCCGAGTGTCCGGGCGAGCGAGAACGGTTCGCTTAAAACACAATTGAAGGTCGCTCGCAGCGATGTGGCCATGGGCGGCGGGAAGGTCTCGGCGGTCACCTACGAGAGCAGCTACCCCGGGCCGACGCTGGACGTGCGACCGGGTGACCGCATCGAGGTGTCGTTGATCAACGACATCGACGAGCCCACCAACCTGCACACACACGGATGGCACGTCTCGCCGAAACAGCCGAGCGACGACGTCCTCATGGCCATTGAGCCCGGCGAGACCTTCGACTACTCGTACGACCTTCCCGCTGACCATTCCGCGGGCACGTTCTGGTACCACTCGCATCAGCACACCATCAGTGACACACAGGTTTTCGGCGGTCTGTTCGGAGCCCTCATCGTGCGCGGCGAGCTCGATGAACTACCCGGCGTGAAGGGGCGCCCCGAACGCCTCCTGGTCCTGAGTCAGACCGAGATGCAAGACGGCAAGATGGTTCCGGGCGACAAGAGCTCGAACAGCCTGCAGCAGACACTGGTCAACGGCACCTTCCAACCCACCACCGAGATCGCACCGGGTGAAGTGCAACGGTGGCGCATCATCAACGCGAGTTCCTTGTTCCTGCGTCTGCAGCTCGATGAACATCCGATGCATGTGATCGGGATCGACGGCGCTGCCCGCACCTCGGTGTCGACCGTCGACGTTCTCGAGGTGGTGCCGGGTGGACGCGCCGATGTACTCATCGAAGGCGCCAACATCGGCACCTATCAGATGCGGTCACTGAGCTGGGATGAGTTCGGCCCCTTCTACTCGTCGATGGTGCCCGCACCGATGCCGCTGCTGAACCTGGTGTCGCAGGGGGACACTCAGACACCGGAGCCCATACCGGGCGCACTGCTCCCCTTCGACGACCTGCGTGACGCTGCCATCGACCGCCGACGGGAGTTCGTCTTCGAGGAGATGGAACCGCGCGGAACCGGCGACACCGAACACTTCATGTACTACATCAACGGCGCAATGTTCGACCACCATGTGGTCAACGAAACGATGACTCTCGGCGACACCGAGGAGTGGCATTTCATCAACCGCACCTACGAGCCTCACCCAGTTCACATCCACGTCAACGACTTTCAGGTGGTGGCGATCAACGACCAACCGGTCGATCAGCAGCACTACCGGGACACGGCCATGCTCCCGCCGTTCGGAACACTCACCATCCGCCACCGATTCGAGGACTTCACGGGCCAGTTCGTCATGCACTGCCACATCCTCTTCCACGAGGACCACGGCATGATGCAGTTGCTGGAAGTGGTTGACAAACAAGCATGACCGACACCGGCGCTGGTCGTCCTCGACTACTGAGGCCGGTCCCGGCTCGACCGTTGATCTGGTCGGGAACGAGACCGCAGGGCCGACGCCACGGACCGCTCAGCTGCTACCGAATGCGCCGCTGACGCCCTCCAGGAAGTCATCGAGGAGACCCTCGAAGTAGCCGCCACCGACCGGGGTGTTGATCACGAGGTCGCCATGAAGATAGAAGTCGACCCACCGGTCACCGGTGGTCTGGCCGTTGTCGGTGGTTCTCACATCTAGGTACAGCTTCTGGCCGGTGCGGGCCAAGACGCCGAACGCCGGGGAGCTGAAACTCGAGATCGTGAAGTCGGCGGAACCGCGGGACGGAATGTTGCCCTCGATCACTTCGCCGGCCTTGGTATAGAACTTGAGGTACGTGCCGCCGTGGCCGTCGCTGTCGTAGACAACCCCACCATCGACGTTCACGAATCCCGCAGCTTGACTGTTGTCGTAATAGCCGTGTGCATCACATCGACTGCCCTCGCGTCCAAAGGGTTGGTTCTTGACGCAGTGCACGCCACCTGCGCCTCCGTCGGGTGAGCGCATATGGATATTGAAGTATTTGAACTGCGCTCCCGGCGCAACAGGGTGCGCCGACGCTGAGCCGGATGGCACGAGCACCCCGGTCGACAGTGCTGCGCCCACCACAAGGATGGCGGCGAATCGTCGGAAGCGAGAGAGCATGGAGCACGTCCTTACGTTGCGACAAGAGGTATTTTTTTCGGCCCAAGACGGACACGCTCACTCTTCACCTGCGCCGCATAATTTTTGCAATCGTCCCCGAGCGGCCGACCACCGACAGAAGCAACCGATTCAGTAGGGTCGACTGTGCCGGCCTGTGTCGTCTCGAAGGAGGGCTCGATGCCTGAGCAACCAGTGGTCCTGTACGACGGGGTCTGCGGATTCTGCAACCACGCAGTGCAATTCCTCCTCCGCGTCGACCGTCGAGGGGAACTACGCTTCGCCGCCCTGGAAGGTGACTTCGCGCGCGGTGTCATCGAACGGCATCCGGAACTGACAGGGGTCGACTCGGTTGTCTACGTGGACAACCCGGGCACGAGTGACGAGCGCGTGGCGGTGCGGTCCGACGCTGCTCTGCGCGTGATCACCCATGCCGACCGGCCATGGCGGTGGCTGAAGGTCGCCCGGGCGATCCCCCGCCCCGTGCGAGACCGGCTCTATGACGGCTTCGCGGCCATCCGATACCGCGTATTCGGAAAGCTCGACACCTGCCCGCTCCCCTCTCCAGAAGTCCGCGCGAGATTCCTGGACTAGGACGGGTCGGTTCGTCACCGGCCGGCCGCAGGTCGAAGGAATTCACCGGCGACCGCCACGGCCGGGGCAGAGCTGTTGCCACCGACGACCAGGGACGCAAAGGCGATGTCGCCGACGATCCCGGCGAACCACCCGTGAGAACGGGTGTTGTCGCCGTACTCCGCGGTACCGGTCTTGCCCCCCAACCCGTCGATGTCGCTGAGCTGGGAGGCGGTACCCGTCGACACGGTCTGGCGCATCATCGCGCGTAAGGCTTCGACAACCTCGGGATCCAATGGCTCCGGCTTCACGCTGGCCGTGGTCGGTCTACCGGAGATGAGGGTTGGGAGAACCATCGACCCATGTCCGAGACTCGCTTCGGCGACAGCCATGCCGAACGGCGAGGCGGTGACCTTGCCCTGACCGATACCGTTCTCCACCCGCAGAGCCGCGCTGTCGGCACGTGGCACCGTGCCGGTGACCGTGGTGATCCCCGGGACCACGAAGTCCACGCCGATGCCGAACCGGGTGGCGGTCGCCGGGAGCGCATCGGCCCCGAGGCGGTTCGAGAGCCCCGCCATGGTGGTGTTGCACGACCGGGCGAATGCAGTGGTCAGTGGCACCGTCCCGAGATCGAAGTCGTCTTCGTTCGGAATGGTCCGGCCTTCGATGGTGGCGCGTCCCGGGCACGGCAGCGGTGTCTGCGGTGTCGCGATCCCCTCGGACAACGCTGCCGCGGTGGTCACCGTCTTGAATGTCGAACCCGGTGGATACAGTCCGCTGAGCGCAATCGCACCTTCCCGATCAGCCGCGGCGTTCTGTGCGACCGCGAGGATTCCTCCGGCGTTTGTCGACATGGCCACCAACGCAGTCGGTTCGGATCGGGTGGCCACAGCCCGTTGCGCGAGCAGCTGCAGACGCCGATCGATGGACAGCTGCAGCGGCTCGGTTGCTCGGGGTGGCACCGCCGTGAGCTGATCGATGGCGTTGCCCTCGGCATCCACCAACGACACCGACCATCCGGCGCGTTCGGTGATCACGTCGTTCCAGGTACGTTCGATGTCGCCCAGAACCGGCGACCGCAAGGCGCGGTCGGTGGTCAACAGCTTCCCCTGATCCACGATCGTGACGCCCTCGATCGGTTCGAGCTGCGCACGAACGGCCTCGACGTCGTCTTCCCGGAGCGTGATGACGGTGACGGCATCGCCCTGCTGCTGCTCCGCAGCCGTCCGGATGGACATCTCCGTGATGGATGCATCGAACCGGCGCAGCGCCCTGGCCAATGCGGTGGATGCTGCATCAACGGCGTCGCGCCGCACGGTGACCACTCCGACCGTCTGCCACTCGAGGAGCGCCGCTCCACCGCGGTCCACCACCGGCGTCATCAGATCTTTGTCGTCCGAATACCGGAATGTCGAACCGGGAAGCATGTTGTCGTGCAGCAGCGTCGGATCCCAGACCAGCTTCCGATCGCCATCGGATTCGACTGTCCTGCCGCGAGTCTCGTACCGGAGATCCTTCCCCGGCCCGAAGTTCCATGCCATGGTCAGGCGCCCGTCGCTCCCATCGGACTCCACATCGTCCGCGGTGACCACCACCTTCGCCCCGTCGCCGAGCCCCTCGAACATGTCATTGATCGCAGTGGTTGCCGCAGCAGGATCGGTGGTCAGTTCGGCGGCGTCGCCGACGTGCCGCCCACTGAGGGCTGAGGCGAAATCGCCAAAAGTGTCTTCGGGGTCGTCACTCAGCCATGTACAGCTCGAACCGACAAGAGCAAACAGGATCAACGGAATGATTCGACGCAAGAGGGGCGACCGGTGTTTTTCGTCCACGCTCCGACTCAAGCAGGCGGGCCGCGGCCCGGCAATGTCGCATCGCCTCCGCAGCCGATAGCGAATCGCTATCGGGCGTGGCAGAACCCGTGACGATCACCGTGTCAGAGCGGGCTCCGCACTGCCGTCACCGCGATTCGCGCAGCTCGCCCGACGGCTGCCTCCACCGTCGGCAGTGACAGTTCCGCTCTGGCTGCCAGCGTGAAGACGGCAACCGCGATCGGATGTTCGCCGGGATATTCGACAACGGCGATCTCGTTGCGGATGGCGCCGAGTGTGCCGGTCTTACCCGCGATGGTTGCCACGCCCAACGGGAACCCCGACGAAAGACGTTGTTGCCAGGCCTGTTTACGCATCGTTGACCGAACGAACTCGCTCATCTGTGCCGATACCGCCTGATCGGTCCAGATGAGTTGCAACAGACGTGTGGCGTCGCGGGGCGTCGTCGCGCTGGCAAGCGCCGGGTCGTAGGCCGTGACGGTCATCGTCCGGTCTGCGTCGGCGAGCACCGAGAACGCCTCCACCACAGTGTTGGTGCCCGTTTCCCGGACCAGTTGTTGTTGCAGTTCCGCCATGCCACCGACCACCCTGGTCTCGGTCAGGCCGAGCGCATCGAGTTTCTCCTGCACCCGCGGTAGTCCCACCCGGTCGAGGATCACGTCGGCTGCCGCGTTGTCGGAGATCACCATCATCTGTACGGCCAAGTCACGCCAGCTCAATGTCACCGGGTCGTGCAAGGTCGCGATACCCGTGGGCCCCACCGCCCAATCCGCCGGGTCGACCACCACCGTGGCAGTCAGGTCGATCTGCCCGATCTCGGCCAGGTCACACAGAGCAAGCAGGAGCGGCAGCTTGTATACCGATGCCATCACGACGGGATCGTCTGCCGCCCAGCCGAATTCCCGCTCGACCGCCCGGCCGATCGTCCTGGCATGTACCCATCCGGCGCATCCGGCATCAGCGAAGACCTCGCTCAGATGCCTCGACGCGTCCGCATCCGGAGCCGGGCCGCTCACCGCGCGAGCTTCCAGAGAGCCGATTCGATTGCGTCGACCGCGGGCTGGGCCGTGCCCGGGCGGCGAACTGTGCGCAGGCGCAACGCCACGTCGTCCGGGATCATCGCCACGCGCTTGACCCCGCGGACCTGTGAGGTGCCCGTTGCCAGAGCGAAGGCTTCCCCACAGGCGACTGCTGCCACCAGTTCACCTGCCGAATGCGTGGGCAGCACAACCGGATCGAGACCGCGCACGTGCAGCGTGTCGATCAGCAAGTCGAAGGCCGGCGGGTTGGTGGCCCGCGGAGCATGGGCACAGGCCAGCCCATCGAGCATCCGCACCGTCGGCTTCTTCGCCTTGGCCACCGGGTGATCCGCAGGCACGAGAAAGGAACGCGGTATCCGGGTGGCCGGTCCCGCATCGAGACCTTCGACCACGGAAGGGTGTTCGACCACCGCGCAATCGAGGAGACCGGCGCGGACATCCTTGACGAGGTCGATGATGGACGCGGTGGTCATCCGGAAATGATGGTCGGGGCGCAGGCGGCCAAGGGAGACAGCGCACGCGGCCGCGATCGCAGGGTCGAGGTCGCTCGGCAACCCGCATCTCAGGACATCGTGGTGCCCCCGAAGTCGACGGGCCTCGCCGACAAACCGTTCGGCGTCATCAACCAGGACACGCGCCCGCGGCAGCAGATCCCGGCCCGCACTGGTCAGTTCGGCGCCCTGAGTGCTCCGACGGATGAGTTCCACCCCGAGTTCCTTCTCCAGGCGACGCAAGCCCTGCGACACGGGAGGCTGGGTCATCTGCAGGCGAGCGGCAGCGTGCCCGAAATGACCCTCCTCGGCGACGGCGACAAAGAACCTCAGATGCCTGACAAGATCCACGTCACCACTGTGACACGTTGATCAGTCCGAGCGGCGCGGTGAATCGTCGGTGAGTTCCCGGAGCAAGGCGAACCCGTGCTTGTCCACCGACACCGCGGTTGCGGACACGATCACCACGCCTGTCCCGGCGGCACGGTCCACCCCGATCCAGCTTGCGAAACCGCCCGTTGCTCCGTTGTGCCAGGTGATCTTTCGGCCCTTCACGTCGAGGGTCATCCAGCCGGCACCGATGCGCGCCGGACCCATCAGCGTGGCAACCGGATCGAGCGCTGCCATGCCCGGGGAAGATTCGTCGAGCAGAGCGCACACGAGGCGACCCATGTCCGCGATGGACGCCCGGACGCCGCCGGCGGGTGCGATGGCCTCCCCCGTCCAGGGTTGCTGAACCCGGCCGAACCGGCTTCGGCCGACCACGGCGTCCGAGGTCAATTCGGCCGGTGTGTATGGGGCGTAGGTGTTCTCGAGTCCGAGCGGCCGGGCAAGACGATCACCCAACAACGTCTGGAAACTCTGGCCGGCGGCCTGTGCCAGCGAATGCCCGAGTAGCTGAAACCCAAGATTGGAGTATCTCACCTTCGGCGACCTCAGTGTGGTGTCGCGTACCTGCGCGAGGAGCTCCTCGAGGGTCTCACCGTACGGCGAGGCACCTTGCGTCCACATCTTCACGGTGCGACCGAGCGGGTTCATGCCCGCAGGCAGCCGAGGCAGTCCAGATCGATGTGTACTGAGCGATCCGAGCGTGATCGCGCCGATCTCCTTGTCCGTCAACGGAAGCAGTGTTCCCAGTGTTGTCTCGGGTGTCACCTCCCCGCGCGAGCATGCCTCCGCGTACAACAATCCGGTGAGCGCTTTGGAAATCGAGCCGATCTCCAGGTCGGCTGTGGTGGTGGTCCCTGTGGAGGCCAGTGACAGCCCGTGGGGCCCGACCGAAGCCACTACCACGGTCGGATGACGCCCACCCAGACGCCGGCGGATCGCTGAAGTCAGCGCAGCGTCACCATCCATTGCGGTCATGTGCGCCTTCCCAGGGAACTTCGAGCACTGTACTTCTTGTACCGCCTGTTTGAACACAGCGCACACACGGGCTGTTCACGCCCGGTCGGGTTCCTGGCGTCTGGGCGCAGCACGCACGTGCGCGCGCTCCCCTGTTTGCCGACGAGGCTGAGGAACTCCACCGGGCCGGAGCTCGTCGCACCGAACCAATGCGGGGTGCGGGTGTCGAACTCGGCAGCCTCTCCGGGCTCGAGGATGAGGTCGTGCTCGCCGAGTATGAGTCGGAGTCGTCCGTTGAGAACAAATGCCCAGTCGTAACCCTCATGGCTTCGCAGATCCGGTTCGACGTCGTCACGTCCGGCGGGCAGGACGAACTTGTACGCCTGGATGCCTCCTGGCCGGCGGGTCAGCGGAACCACGGTGGAACCGTCGTTCGTAGGGATCGGACGCATGTTGACTCGCGGGTCTCCGGTCGGTGGTGCGTCGACGAGCTCGTCCAACGTGACCCCATAGGACCGGGCCAGCGGTAACAGCTGCTCCAGTGTCGGCCGCCGCAAGCCGGCCTCGAGTCTGGACAAGGTGCTCGTCGAAATCCCCGTCTCCTCGGCGAGATCGATCAGGGTGAGGTCGCGGTGCTGCCGAAGTTGCTTGAGCCGCGACCCCACGGCGTCGAGAGTGCGATCGGTTGAAGGGTCCATGTTCATGCACTTTGCCATTCGGCAACGAACCTTGCGATTACAACGTCGCCATCGCACCATCAAGCAATCCGGTGCCACCGCGCAACCGGCACCGGCAACCCGAGAAAAGAGCACAATGACGCACTCGTTCGACAAGAAGTACTGGGATGAGATCTGGCAAGGCGACCGAGCCACGGCGATGGCGGCCGGCACGCCCAACCCACACCTGACACACGAGGTTGCGGGCCTGACGCCCGGGACCGCTCTCGACGCGGGCTGTGGCGGCGGCACCGAAGCAGTGTGGCTGGCAACGCGTGGCTGGCAGGTGACGGGCGCCGACATCGCCGTCGAGGCCCTGGCCCGCGCTGCCGAGAAGGCGACGCGGGCGGGAGTTGCCGATCGGATGCGATGGGTCGAGGCCGACCTGTCCACCTGGGAACCCGAAGCCCGCTACGACCTGGTCACCACGCACTACGCACACCCCGCGATACCGCAGCTGGACTTCTATCGCCGCATCGCCGACTGGGTCGCCCCCGGCGGCATGCTGTTCATCGTCGGGCACCTCCACCACAACCACCACGGCGGGGCCGCCTCGCACGATGCCGGCCACGGCCATCACGACGCAGATGGCCAGCCGCCGGAGTCGGCCTCCGTGCGCGCTGCCGACATCACTGCCCAGCTGAACCCGACCGAGTGGGAGATCTCGACCGCCCGCGAAACCCACCGATCGATCACCGGGCCCGACGGGCGAGATGTTCAGCTCCACGACGTGGTGGTCGCAGCGGTTCGTCGGAGATGAGGCCAGAACCGCGACGCCTCGACATCTGACGCAGGCCAGCCGAACAGCCGGACCACATTTCCGTGGGAAACGTCTTCAGGCGGGCCATATTTCGGGTGACCCAGACCACTTCCATCCACATCGTCAGACCGGGAGATCTGGCGACTTTGGTGGTCCTCAGGTGGTCGCCCTACCCTGTCTCCGGGAGGTCGATGCGCCCCCGTCGGGGCACCCGCATCGTTGGAGCCCCCTGTCAGGATTGAACTGACGACCGCTCGCTTACAAGGCGAGTGCTCTACCACTGAGCTAAGGAGGCAAACTGCGTGCGCGAGTATATCGCGACTCTTGCGGGCCGCCTCGTCGGGAACCACCGAGCGACGATCGACACCATCGAACCGTTCGAACCGGCGGTGTCCCCACGTCGGCCGATCGACCTCACCGACGACGGCGCCGTCACCGAAGTCCTGGATCTGGCGATCAAGGTCGGTGCGGTGCTGCTCGACTCCGGAACCGGCGCGATCGACACCCAGACCCAGGTGCGGTTCGTCGCGAGCATGTACGGCGTCGAGAACTGCGAAGTGGACGTCACGTACAACACCATCTGGGTCAGTGCCCGTCGCGGCGCATCGATGCCGCCCGTGACCGCGATGAGGACGGTGCACTACCGCTCACTCGACTTCACCCGGCTGGCCGCGGTCGACCGCCTGGTCCGCAAGATCCGCAGTCGCGCCATCGATCCGGGCGAAGCGCACGAGGTCATCGACTCGATCATCGCCGCGCCGCACCCGTACCGTCGCTGGATAGCAACGCTGGCCTGGTCATCGATGGCAGCGTCGCTGTCGGTGCTCCTGGGAGGTGGCTGGCTCGTGGCCGTGGTCGCCTTCATCACCACCGCGGTCATCGACCGGACCAATCGGCTGCTCAACAAGATCGGCACGCCGCTGTTCTTCCAGCAGGTCACCGGCGGATTCATCGCGGTGATCCCGGCTGCGCTGGTGTTCCAGTATCAGGACACCCTCGGCGTCGACATCGCTCCGTCCCAGGTCATCGCGGCCGGCGTCATCGTGCTCCTGTCCGGTTTGTCGTTGGTGGGTTCGGTGCAGGACGCCATCACCGGCGCGCCCATCACCGGCGCCGCCCGGTTCTTCGAACTGATGATCATGACCGGCGGCATCATCAGCGGTGTCGGTATCGCGATCCGCGCCCTCGAAGGCACGGGCATCTACCTGCCGACCATCACCACCTCCACGTCATTCGACCTGGCCACCACTCCGACGCGCGTCGTCGCAGGCGGTCTGGCCGCGGCCGCTTTCGCGCTCGCCAGTTACGCCGAGCGCCGCGCACTCTCCACCGCCTTCTTCGGCGGTGCCCTCGGTGCCGCGGTGGTCGCGGCAGCCGAACACTTCAGCATCGGCTCGGTCATCTCGGCCGGATTCGCCGCAGCCCTGGTCGGGCTGGTCGGTGGTCTGCTGGCCCGCCGAGCGGTGACCCCGCCGCTTGTGGTCGCGGTCGCAGGCATCACACCGCTGCTCCCAGGTCTGGCGATCTATCGCGGCCTCTACGGAATCCTGGGCGACCAGACCGTGGACGGCTTCACGGCCTTGGCGGCCGCGGTGGGTACGGGCGTGAGTCTGGCGGCCGGCGTGACCCTCGGCGAGTTCATCGCACGCACCCTGCGACGGCCTCGTATCCCCACCAAACCGACACGGGTTCTGTTGACCGCCCGCTCGGCCATTCGGCCCGGTCGTCTGACCGAAGAACCAGAGCCCGATCCCGACGCCGCCACCGAGCCGATGCATCAGATCCAAGCGCGCCCCGGCATGACCGAACGTCAAAACTGAGCAGGTATTATGGTCGCCATGCCTGCCAAGACCAGCGATAAGACTGACCTCGCAGACGAGGATCTGGAGCCCGTCGCCGACGAGACCGCCAACTCCGCACGACGCGTTGTCGCGGCATACGCCACCGACGCCGACGAATGCCGGATGTTGCTGGCAATGCTCGGAATCGCGCCGGGCGAAGCCTGATTCGTGACTCCGCAGCGATCGAATGAGTCCGATACCCGCGCCGATTTCGTTGTAGTCGCGAATCGCCTGCCGGTAGACAAAGAGACGCTCGCGGATGGCACCGTGCGCTGGAAGCGCAGTCCGGGTGGTCTGGTCACCGCCCTGGAACCGATCCTGCGGTCGCAGACGGGCGCGTGGGTCGGGTGGTCGGGTGTGGCCGACGCCGCAGAACACCCCGAGGTCGAAGGACTTCAGCTCTACGCCGTATCACTGACCGCGCAGGAGATCGCCGACTACTACGAGGGTTTCTCCAACGCCACCCTCTGGCCGCTGTACCACGACGTCATCGTCAAACCCGAGTACAACCGCACCTGGTGGAACAGCTACGTCGCCATCAACCGCAGGTTCGCCGAGGCAGCGTCCGAGGCGGCCGCCGAGGGCGCGTTGGTCTGGATCCAGGACTACCAGTTGCAACTGGTGCCGAAGATGCTGCGCATGCTGCGTCCCGATCTCCGGATCGGCTTCTTCCTGCACATCCCGTTCCCGCCGGTCGAACTGTTCATGCAGATGCCGTGGCGCACCGAGATCATCGAGGGTCTGCTCGGCGCCGACCTGATCGGGTTCCACCTTCCCGGCGGCGCGCAGAACTTCTTGTACCTCGCGCGGCGGCTGGCCGGACAGGCGACTTCCAAGGGCCAGGTCGGCGTCCGCTCCAAGTTCGGCGTGGTCCAGGTCGGTTTCCGCACGGTCCGGGTGGGTGCATTCCCCATCTCGATCGACTCCGGCGAACTCGACACCCAGGCCAAGACCAAAGAGATCCGCAAACGCGCCGTCGAGATCCGGGAGGAGCTGGGCAGCCCGAAGAAGGTACTGCTCGGAGTCGACCGCCTCGACTACACCAAGGGCATCGACGTCCGGCTGCAGGCGCTGTCCGAACTCTTCGAAGAAGGCCGGGTCGACCCCAACGAGGTCACCATGTTGCAGCTGGCGACGCCCAGCCGCGAGCGGGTCGACAGCTACATCAAGATGCGCGGCGAGATCGAACAGTTGGTGGGCAACATCAACGGCACCTACGGACGTGTGGGGCACCCGGTCATCCAGTACTTGCACCAGCCGGTTCCCCGCGAAGACCTGATCGCCTTCTTCGTGGCCGCCGACGTCATGCTGATCACGCCGCTGCGCGACGGCATGAACCTGGTCGCCAAGGAGTACGTCGCCTGCCGCAGCGACCTCGGTGGGGCGCTGGTGCTCAGTGAGTTCACCGGCGCGGCAGCCGAATTGCGTCAGGCGTTCCAAGCCAATCCGTACGACACCGAAGGTGTCAAGAACGCGATCGTCGCCGCCCTCGAGCAAGACCCGGACGAGGGTCGGCGTCGGATGCGGGCGCTGCGCAGGCAGGTGCTCGCACATGACGTCCAGCGGTGGGCCGAGAGTTTCCTCGGAGCACTCGGTGCCGACCCCGAGACCATGTCGAGCGGCGACCGTCGCATCGATCTGGTCGAAGAAGTGTGACGAACGCAGCATTTATCGGTCCATGGCAGGACGGATTGGACGCCACAGGGGTCGACGGTCTTAAACTCGCTGAGTGAGTGCACAAGACCTCGACCCGGAATTGCGTCGCGCCCTCAAAACCATCGCACGTATGCCCCGGCTGCTGGTCGCCTCGGACTACGACGGCTGCATGGCCCCGATCGTCTCCAGGCCTGAGGACGCCCGCCCCAACACCGACTCGGTGCGCGCCATGCGTGCGCTGGCCGAGCTCGACAGCACCACCGCAGCCGTGATCTCCGGCCGCGCCCTCCGCGATCTCGCGACCCTGTCGCGGCTGCCTGCCGAGGTGCACCTGGTCGGTAGTCACGGCAGTGAGTTCGACATCGGCTTCGTGCACGAGATCACCCCGGCTGCCCACGAACTCCTCGACACCCTCGTCGTCGAGTTCCGTGCGATCGCGGCCGACTACGAGGGCGTCACGGTAGAGGCCAAGCCGGCGAGCACCGCGCTGCATGTGCGCAACGCCTCCAAGACCGACGCCGACGCCGCGCTGCATCGTGCCCGCACCGGACCGGCCACCTGGGACGGGGTACAGGTCACCGAGGGCAAGTCGGTCATCGAACTGGCCGTGATCATCACCGACAAAGGTCAGGCGCTCGACATCCTGCGTCACGAGGCCGGGGCCAGCGCCGCGGTCTTCTTCGGCGACGATGTCACCGACGAGAAGGCGTTCCTGCGACTGCACGGACCCGATCTGGGTGTCAAGGTCGGTGAGGGCGACTCGCTGGCCGCGTACCGCGTGGACGACACCGAGCAAGTCGCCACCGCGTTGGCCTTCCTGGTCGAGGAACGACGCACCTGGCTCCGCGGCGGCAATGCGGTCCCCATCGAGCGACTCACGATGCTCGCGTCACCGCGCACCGTCGCCCTCGTCACGCCCGACGCCAAGATCTGCTGGATGTGCCACCCCGAACCAGACTCCGCCGCACTGTTCGGCAGCCTCCTGGGCACCGATGAGGCCGGCGAGTTCGCGGTCGGGCCGCCCATCGAGCCGGGCAAGGCGGCACCCTTGCCGCTCAGCCAGCGCTACATCGACAGCACCATGACGGTCCGCACCCGGTGGGCGGGACTCGAGGTCACCGACTATCTGCCCCACGATGTCCCTGTCGGCCGCACCGACCTCACCCGGGTCATCCGCGGCGATGTCCCAGTGCATGTTCGTTTCGCGCCCCGGCCCGAGTTCGGGCAGGCGGCCGTGCGCATCGAGACGTCCGACGAGGGGCTTCGCGTGCTCGGCTCCAACGAACCACTGGTCCTCCGGTCGCCGGGAGTCACCTGGGAGATCGAGAGCGAGCGGAACCACCAGACAGCCACCGCGGTGATCGATCCATCGGGTGGCGAGATCGTCCTCGAATTACGTTGCGGCACCGAAGATCTCGACGCCCATCCGCAGCCCGAAGCC
This sequence comes from Williamsia sp. DF01-3, assembly GCF_023051145.1. NCBI lineage: Bacteria > Bacillati > Actinomycetota > Actinomycetes > Mycobacteriales > Nocardiaceae > Williamsia > Williamsia sp. DF01-3. The sequence goes on along the minus strand of NZ_JALKFS010000005.1, from coordinate 1,309,434 downwards.
GAACGTCGCGCCGCGGCCGAGAGTTACTGGAGCGACTGGGCCAAGACCCTGGACCTGCCCAACGTCAAACGCGACCTGATGAAGCGTTCGGCGCTCACCCTGCGTGGGCTGGTGCACGCCGACACCGGCTCGATCATGGCGGCGGCCACCACGTCATTGCCCGAAGAGATCGGTGGAGTCCGCAACTGGGACTACCGCTACTGCTGGCTGCGTGATGCCGCATTGACCGCGTCCGCGCTGGTCTCGGTCGGTTCGTACACCGAGGCCGAGGACTACCTCGGCTGGCTGCACCAGGTGCTCGGAACGGTCACCGGCCCCGAGTGGCTTCACCCGCTCTACACATTGGCGGCACCGGCCTCCCCCTGAAGCCGTGATCGACTCCTTGCCCGGGTACGCCGGATCGCGTCCCGTCCGTGTGGGCAACGCCGCCAACCAGCAGGTGCAGCTCGATGTGTTCGGCCCGATCGTCGATTTGATCTCCACCCTCTCGCACGCACGCAAGGCAGCCGGTGATCCGAAACCCCTGAGGGACGAGGACTGGGATCTGGTGCGCGACATGGTTTATGCCGTCGAACGCCGGTGGACCGAACCAGACCACGGCATCTGGGAGATCCGCGGCAATCCACGACACCACGTCTATTCCAAGGTGATGTGCTGGATGACCGTGGACCGGGCTCTCAAGCTCGGCGAAGAGTTCGGCCGTCAGGTGCAACTCGGATGGCCCGTCCTGCGTGACACCATTGCCCGCCAGGTACTGCGCGAAGGCTGGAACGCCACCGCGCGCTCGTACACCGCGGCGTACGACGGCATCGATCTCGACGCCGCCACACTGCACATCGGGCTGTCGGGTCTGATCGATCCGTCCGATCCGCGATTCACCGCGACGGTGAACGCGACGGAGGCCGAACTTCGCAGCGGCTCAACGGTGTACCGGTACCACCACGACGACGGCCTGCCCGGCGGCGAGGGCGGCTTCCACCTGTGTGCCGCCTGGCTGATCGAGTCCTACCTGCTGATCGATCGTCGCAACGATGCCGAGGCACTGTTCGATCAGATGGTCAAGGCCGCCGGTCCGACGGGATTGCTGTCCGAAGAGTACGACCCGGTCGCGGAACGGTCCCTCGGTAATCATCCGCAGGCCTACAGCCATATCGGGTTACTTCGTTGCGCGAGGCTGCTCGGGGTCTGACAAGCGCCGGTGTCCGGCGTCGGCGGCGCCAAGTCGGTTCCAAGTGATCACCAAGCACCGCCGCGCACTGTTGTCGCATGAGCTACGCACCGCGGCACACCAGACGATTCGCACCGGCTTGTCCGGCATCGTTGCCGGCACCGGAAAACCCGGGGTCGGCGACGCCGCCCGTCGGCCACCTCACCCGATGCACCTCACCGTCGTGGCGGTCGTACGTCAGACCACGCTCCCGGTGATCGACGGCTGGGCAGCGATCAGCGCAATTGAACCTCCTCGGCATGGTCGTCGAGGGGCAGATCGCCCGAGACGACCGCGCTGACCTGGTAGCTGTTCAGCACGACGTCTCCCCCGTGGTTGTCGAGGAACGCGGTGTCGGCCGCGTCGCGACCGGTCGCGATGCGCACCAGCGATTGCCGCGGCGCCAGTCCGGTGGCGTCCACCACCACCCAGCGATCATCGATGAGCGCCTCGGCCACCGCGTGAAAGTCCATCGGCGACAGGCCCGGTGCGTACACCGCGACCAGCCGGGCCGGAATTCCCAAGGCGCGCAACAATGCGACAACGAGATGCGCGAAGTCGCGACACACACCCGCCCCCGACATCAGGGTGTCGGCAGCGCCGTCGATCGGGTCGCTGGCGCCGAAGATGTACGAAATGCGTTGTCGCACGAAGTCGGTCACCGCGACCAGCTGATCAGACGGAGAGGCGGTGGTGTCGAACTGCCCCGCCGCGAACCCGAAGAACTTGTCCGCCTCCGCATAGCGACTGGGCCGCAGGTACAGCGACGGATCGAAGCGGCCGACCCCAGCAGGATCAGCCTGCCCGAGCACGCGGGCGCGGTACTGGACGTAGAGATTGCCCGGCTCGGAATGGATCCAGTGAATCCTGTTCCCGCTGTCGCTGATGATCTCGTCGGGAACAATGGTGTTGCCGTTCAGCGTGATCGACAACTCGTCGGACAAATCGAGCCCGGGCATCCGGGCGACCGCGACTTGTAGCTCTATCTCGGTGGCGGCGTTCACGGCGACGTCGAGGTACATCGATACATCGCGCTGGGCTTGGGGATCAAGGTCGGCCATGTGCGGTGGAGGGTCCTTCCGAGAGTCGCGTCATACCCTCGCGTCCTGCAAGGCTCCGATGGGATCAGCGTAAATCGCACCGAGCGACACCACCATCGCGGCACCCTCCTGCACACGCGCACCGAACCGCGGCGGCGACAACTCCATCGGCGGCAACGTGCTCGCGGCGTCGAAAGCGGCCTGCACCGGCGCCAGCCCGTGCGGGTGTTCGGCGAACACCTGGCCCGCGAGAACCACCCGGTCGGGATTGATCAGGTCTCGCACCAGGGCGACCGCTTCGCCCAACACCCGTGCGCGCTCGTCGAGGACGTCGTTCACGTTCGCCCCCGCGGCGACAGCCTGGTCGAAGACCTTGCGACCCACCACATCCTGCAGTTTCGCGTCCGCAGAACCAGACAGCAGCGGGGCCGCGACCGGAAGGTGGCCGATGTTGCCAGGCCGCCGCTGCACCCGGCCGTCGATCGTGGTGGCCAGCCCCACCGTCTCACGCACGTAGAACAGCAGGTCCACGCCCGAACTGTCTCCTGACCCGGCCAGGAGCAACTCGGCCGCGGCCATGGCCTGCACGTGAGGGCTGACCGACACCGGGAGACCCAGCTCGTCGGAGAGCACCTGCCCCACCGGGGCCCGTCTCCATCCGAGCTGCGCATGGTCGACGCTGCCGTCGTCATAGACCTCACCGCCGACGGCAGCACCGGCCCAGAGCGGAACCCGGTGGGTGAACGACGCCGCTTCCAGCGCAGCCCGGCGGGCGATCAACGTGAGGGCCGGCCCGACGGGTCCGGTGGGTGTCGACATCGCGGCGGTCTGCAGCAATCGGCCACCGAGGTCGGCGACCACCAAGAGCGTGGACCGGGCACCGATGTGAATGGCGATCACGCAGAACCGATCTCGGTCTATCGTCAGCGGGATCTTCGGACGGCCGATGGCCCCGGCCGCGATCAGATCCGGTCGTTCGCGTACCAGTCCGAGCCGCTCGAGCGCCTGCAGCTGCCGGTTGACGGTGGCTGCCGAAAGCCCGGTCGCCGAGGGCAGACGGTCACGCGTCACCGGGCCTTGGGTGCGCACCGCACGCAGGACCACCGCCGCCGCGCCGTCGCCGCGCTCGAACGACACGGTCCGCGTGGTTCGGGATCGGGTGTTCACAGTCGACTACCGCGTCCTGGTCCCATACTGGAGAAATCTACCGGGCACCACAGCCTTAGACTGTCGGCCATGACAATTGCAGGCAGCCCAGACTCCAACCCTGGCGAACGCAAGGTCGCCGTAGTAACCGGTGCCAGTTCAGGCATCGGGGAGGCAACGGCCAGAGTTCTTGCCGCTCAGGGCTATCACGTGGTCGTCGGCGCCCGCAGGGTGGACCGCATCGATGCCCTCGCCGCCGACATCGGCGGAACCGCCATCGCGCTCGACGTCACCGACGACACATCCGTCCAGCAGTTCTGTGACCAGGTGCCTGCGGTGGAGGTTCTGGTGAACAACGCCGGTGGGGCCAAGGGGCTTGCCACCGTCGCCGACGCGGACCTCGACGACTGGCGCTGGATGTGGGAGACCAACGTGCTGGGCACCCTGCGGATCACGAAGGCTCTGCTGCCCAAGCTGATCGAATCTGGCGACGGACTCATCGTCACCATCACGTCCATCGCAGCGATCGAGGCCTACGACAACGGCGCTGGATACACCTCGGCCAAGCACGCCCAGGCCCTCCTGCATCGAACGCTTCGCCCGGAGCTGCTGGGTAAACCGGTTCGGCTGACCGAGATCCAGCCCGGCATGGTCGAGACCGAGTTCTCACTCGTCCGATTCGGCGGAGACCAGGCCAAGGCCGATTCCATCTATGAGGGGCTGACACCGCTGACCGCCGACGACGTCGCCGAGGTGGTCGGTTTCGTGGCGAGCCGGCCCCCGCACGTCAATCTCGACACGATCCTGCTCAAACCGCGGGATCAGGCATCCGCACGCCGGAACATCAAGACCGGCTAGATCTTTCCCCGGTCAGCCCGCGGGGGTGTGCCGGTGTTCTGCGGGGTCGGTGGGATGCCGGAGACGTCGGGGGCGTCGGTGGGTGTGGCCGGGGCGTTCTTGACCTCGGGATCCCCGCCGAGAGCGGACATCGACTTCCAGGTCTGCCAGTCGTAGATCCAGTCGTAGATGTCACCGTCGGCCTCGGACAACGGGATGCGGGTGTTGGTGACCTCCACCGGGTCTCCGTACATCGCGGTGTTGAAGTACTGCTCCGCGTTCGCCAGCGACAGGTTGATGCACCCGTTGGTGACGTTGGACGAACCCTGCACTCCGACGGTGTCGGGGTTGGCGTGGATGAACTCACCGTTGTTGGAGATGCGTACGGCGAAGCGCTCGCGGACGTTGAAGTACCCGGCCGCCGGGTTGCTCATGTAGAAGTCTTCGTGCTTCTCGCTCACCACGTGGATGCCCGATCGCGTCACGTTGCGGTCGAGGTCGCCCTCGCCGTAGCTGCAGGGCAGCGTCATCAACGTGTTGCCGTCGTTCTGGACGACGATCTGATGCGAGTCGGCGTCCGCGAGCACCACCTGGTTGCGCCCGATCACGAAGTCGCTGGTGACGTCGGCCTCACCGTAGTAACCGTCGCCGTGGTCGAGGCCGTAGAGCTTTCCGACCATCGAGACCTTGGTGCCGGGCTGGTAGTAGTCCTTGGTACGCCAGTGCACCCGCGACCCACCGTCTTCGCCGAGCCAGCCCCAGCTGCCCTCGGTCTCTGGTGTGGTGGTGACCTTCAGCGCCTGCTCGACCGCTTTCTTGTCGGTCACGACCTCATCGAACTTGATGATGAGAGGCGCAGCGACACCCACTTCCTGGCCGTCGGCGATGTTGATGACCACGCCGATCTGGTTCTGCGGGGTAACGGTGGTGAAGGTGCGGCCACGGGAACCGTCTGGCGGTCGTCGCCGGTAGCCGAGCCCGCCCACGTGTACTGGCCGCCGTAGCCCAGGGGCTCGGAAATGGAGAAAGTCGTGCGATCCTCGGACATGGTGCCCGCCACCACACGCCCGTTGGCGTTCGTGAGCTGGACGTCCGGGTTCAGCACGCCGTCTTTCACGGTCACCGAGATCTCGCCGACCGGGGAAGCGTCTGTGGAATCGAGGGCAGGGCTGTACGACACCTCGGCAACAGGCTCTGCGGGACCCTTCTCGCCGGAGGCCGAGGTACCCGATTTGTCGTCGGTCGAGCAGGCTGCGGCAGTCACGCCGGCGACGCCGACGGCAAGTGCGGTGAGAGCCGAGCGCCTGGTGAGCAGCATGCGGTCACGGGGTTCGGTCATGCGTCAGACAATACCTGCAGGCAACGATCCCAAACGTCGACCAGGCCTGGTCAGCGTCCCAGCCCAGGACAGATGTCATTCAGAGGCTGCAACCAACCAGGACAGGCTCGGGTTCGAGCCAGAGGCCGAACCTGTCGTGAACTCCGTCACGTACCTGCCGTGCGAGGTCGATGATGTCCGACGTCCGCGCGTTCCCCCGGTTCGTCACCGCGAGCGAGTGCTTTGTCGACAGTCGGGCCGGCGCGTCCGTCCCGGGGAAACCCCTGCCGAAACCGGCCCGTTCGATGAGCCATCCGGCCGACATCTTGACGCCGCCCTCAGCCGGGAACTGAGGCACCCTCGCATCGTCGCCGAGTTCGTCGACGATCCTCGTCAGAACCGTCGGAAGGTGCTCCTGGGGAACGATGGGATTGGTGAAGAACGACCCCACGCTCCAGGTGTCGTGGTCGTCCGGATCGAGAACCATTCCTTTGCTCGCCCGTAGCGCGAGCACGGCCGCCCGCACATCGGCGGCGGGTGCCCGCTCGTCTTCCTCGACTCCCAGCGTCCGGGCCAGTTCGCCATACCGGATCGGCTGGCTGAGTCCATCTGCGTTCAGTCGGAATGACACTCGGATCACCACCTCGTCGCTTCGGCGCTTGAGGCGGCTGCTGCGGTACGCCAGTTCGAGGTCGCCGGGGTCCACCCAGTTCACCGCACCCGTCTGGCGGTCGAGAAGCTGCACCGAACGCATCAACGCCCCCACCTCGACCCCATAGGCGCCGACATTCTGCACCGGGGTCGCACCGACGGACCCTGGAATACCCGACAGACACTCGAGCCCACCGAATCCCCGCTCGACGCTCTGTGCCACCAGCTCGTCCCAGTTCACCCCGGCATCGGCGGTCACCTGATCGTCGCCCCAGTCCAAATCGGTACCGGCGATGCGCACCACCGTGCCGTCGAACCCGTCGTCGCCGACCACCAGGTTGGATCCGCCGCCCACCAACAGCACCGGGATGCCGGCCTCGTCGAGGTCGCGGACGGTCTCGATCAGGGAGTCGGCATCGGGGCAGGTGATCACCTCACCGGCCGGACCGCCCACACGCAGAGTGGTCATCTTTGCCAGAGGGACACGGTTGTCGGTTTGTGTGGCCACCCAGCAACGGTAGCCTGCACTCATGGCGACCAAGTTGCACCATTCCATCGACTTCCCCTGTCCCCCGGCTCAGTTCGCCGCGGCAGTGGCCGACGAGCAGTATTGGAAAGATCTGGTGGCCAATGTCGCCGCCGACCTCTCCGACCTGGATTCGTTCACCGACGAGGGCGACAAGGTCACCGTGGTGCTGCGACAGCGGGTTCCCGAGAAGAACCTCCCGTCGATGGTGACCAAGATCCGGCCTGGCGACCTGGAGATCACCCGCACCGTGGTGTGGTCCAAAGGTGAGGCCGCCGAAGGGGCTTTCACCGCAGTCGTCTCGGGCGCGCCGGCCAAGGTCAAAGGGTCGCAGAGGCTGATCGCGACGTCCACCGGTTGCGAGATCTCGTTCGATGGTTCGGTCGAGGTGTCCATTCCGTTTGTCGGCGGAAAGGTCGAGAAGGCGATCGCCGAGAACGTGGTGCAGCTCATCGAGGCCGAGCACGAATACACCACCGAATGGATCAACACCCACTGACCGGCGTTACGCTCTCCCTCATGGCACGACGTCTCTCCTACTCCGCCCGGTACCACCACCCTGCAAAAACGGTGTACGAGGCGCTCTCCTCCCGGGAGTTCTGGGACGCGCAGATGGAAGAGTTCCGCAAGCTGACGCCACAATCCGACATCGAGTCGCTCACGGTGGACGACAACGGTGTGGATCTGGTCCTCAAGCAGGTCCTTCCCCGCAGCGAGCTCCCGGCGATCGCCCAGACGGTGATGAAAAAGACATGATCATCACCCGCAAGGAGTTCCTCGGTCCGTTCGACCCGGAGAACACCAAGGGCACCTACGACGCCTCGATCCCCGCCGGGCCCGGCAGCCTGACGGGCTGGCAGGAGCTGTTCCCCACCGAGACCGGCAGCACCATCCGCAAGACCACCGAGGTCAAGGTCTACATCCCGTTCATCAACGGCAAACTCGAGCAGCTCATGCTGGTGAACCTGGTGGACCTCTTCCGCGGCGAAGCGGAGTTCACGTCGGGATGGATCGACGCCAACCTCTAGCCCCAAACCCGACGGCGCCATCACCAGGGGCACCACCGGGATCAACCGGCTGCGGCGGGTGGACCGCTGGATCGTCCATCACGACCTGATCGTCGAGGCCCTGGCATCGGCCGACAGTCCCCTGGCAGTCGATCTCGGCTACGGTGCACGTCCCGACACCGCTCTCGAACTCGCAGCCCGACTGCGCACCGTCGTCGCGGGCACCCAACTCGTCGGTCTCGAGATCGACCCCGGACGGGTGGTCCCGGCCCAGGACGGCGTTCGATTCGCGGTCGGCGGATTCGAACTCGCCGGCCTGCGACCCCATCTCGTGCGGGTCTTCAACGTGTTGCGGCAGTACGACGAAACAGAGGTCGTTGCGGCGTGGTCGAGGATGCAGCGGGGGCTCGCACCCGGCGGATACATCGTCGAGGGAACGTGCGACGAACTCGGCAGGCGGTGTTGCTGGATTCTGCTGGACAACACGAGGCCGTTGACATTCACCCTGTCCTGGGACCCGGCGCACAGCGGCCGGCCGTCGGATCTCGCCGAGCGCCTGCCCAAGGCTCTGATCCATCGCAACGTCCCCGGCGAGCGGATCCATCATCTGCTCACCGTCCTCGACCGATGCTGGGATGTTGCCGCTCCGATGGCTCCGTTCGGTCCTCGCCAGCGCTGGCGTCGCACCCTGGAGTTGCTGTCCGACAACGGGATCGACCCCCTGCTCGACCGCCGTCGCCATCGCGACAATGTCGTCACGGTCCCCTGGGATGTCGTCGCCCCCGCCACCTAGCCCGCCCGCCGACCGCGCCCTCACCCCGTCGTCCGCGGGCGGCATCGGGCGGTCGTAGGGTAGGTCGCATGCGTATCGCCCTGGCCCAGATCACCAGCGGCACCGACCCGTCCGCGAATCTGGCCCTGGTGGCCGAGCAGAGCGCCGCGGCCACGGACGCCGGCGCGGAACTGGTGATCTTCCCCGAGGCCACGATGTGCCGTTTCGGAGTTCCGCTGGGTCCGGTGGCCGAACCACTGGACGGCCCGTGGGGGCGCGGGGTCGGCGATATTGCCCGGGACCACGGGATCACCGTGGTGGCCGGCATGTTCACGCCCGGTGACGAGGGCAGGGTGCGGAACACGCTGGTGATCGCCGACCCGGACGGCGACCTCATCGGCTACGAGAAGGTCCACCTCTACGACGCGTTCGGTTTCAAGGAATCGCGGACGGTACAGGCAGGTGACGATGTGGTCACCTTCGACATCGACGAGACAGCGGTCGGTGTCGCGACCTGTTACGACATCCGCTTCCCCGCGTTGTTCACCGCGCTCGCCGATCGTGGTGCCCAACTGATCGTGGTGCCTGCGTCCTGGGGTGCGGGTGACGGCAAGCTGGAACAGTGGCGCACCCTGGCCGCTGCCCGCGCCCTCGACAGCGGTTGTTTTGTGGTAGCGCTGGGGCAGGCCGTACCCGACGACCCCGATGTCGCGGGGTCGTCGGCGCCGACCGGAATCGGACACTCGCTTGTGGTGGGCCCCTTCGGGAACGTGCACACAGAACTGGGCGACGACCCCGAATTCGCCGTCATCGACCTCGACTTCACCGAAGTGGACCGTGCGCGTGCCTCGATCGCAGTGCTGGCGAACCGCCGTCCCATCGAATGATCACCCTGCCATTTCCATGCCATGACCTGCGGCATTGCGATACTTAGCGAACTCTTACCCCGTTTGGCCCTCTGACCATGCATTATCGACGTGATGAATCAACGCGACGACGCCGAATCGACCCAGGCCGGGCAGCCCTCTCCCAATGCCGCCGACCGAGCCGAGGGAAACGATCTCGCCGACACAACCCAGACGCCCCGACCCGATTCCGGCCAGACCCCGCAGACCGATCCAGGTCACGGAACCGGTACTGATGCTGCAGGCACGCACGGCGTGCCCGACAATGCACAGGATGACCCGAACCCGCCCACCGACAAGTTCGCGCCGGTCGGGGCCGGCCAGCAGTCCGACACGGCGTGGTCGCAAGGTCGCCACGACACCACCCAGCTCGAGGTGCCGCCGGACGGTTTCGCGCCCTACGACGGACCCGGAGAGCCCCCGATCCCCCCGGCCGGACCTCCCTACGGTCCAGGCGGGCCCGACGACGGTGGGGTCACGCCCCAGCGACCAAAGCGCAGGCGTGGCTTGATCGTCGGAATGGTGTCGCTCAGCCTCGTGCTGCTGCTGGTGATCCTCGGGGTCGGCAGTGAGCTGTACCTCCGGAGCAAGTCCAAGGACTGCCTCGAACAGTCCTTCGGCGAACTCACCGGAGCACCGACCTCGGTGTCGCTGAGCAAAAAGCCCATGTTGATGCAGTGGATGTCGGGAGAGATCCCGTACGTCCAGGTCGACACCAGCGACGAGGGCGACTCGGCCATGAAGCTGCATGCTCGCGCAGACGACATCAGCAGCGGCGACAAAGACGCCACCGTCGGCGAACTACAGGGCAACGGCTACGTCCCCTTCAGCCGGATCATGGAGCTCAGCCAGCAGACCCAGGACCCGGCGACCACCACGGACCCGAACACGTCCGACCCGGGCTCCGGTGGTCTCGGTGGTCTCCTGTCGGCCATGGGTGGCGGGCTGAAGGTGGACAAGGTCACCGGCAACGAAGCTGCGGGCACCATCACGATCGGCGGCAACTTCCAGCTGCTGATGTTCTCGCTGCCTGCCGAGGCGGAGCTCAAACCGATCACCAAGGACGGCAAGCTGACGTTCGAGGTCGTCGACGCCAGCGCGGCATCGTTCGGCATCCCGACCTCGTGGGCGCAGCTTCTCGTCGACCAGGTCAGTGCCGGCCTGTTCCCGCCGATGTTCGATCAGGTGAGTTTCGACCAGCTCAAGGTCACCGATCGTGGAGTCGAGTTCGCGTTCTCCGGAACCGACATCGCCCTCCCGCAGAGCAGCGAGTCGAGCAGCAACAGCGAGAGCGACACCTGCAGCGTCGTCTGAGTGCCGGTCGACTGAACCGGGCCGGCTGAACCCGGAAGACGTCAGCTGAACACCACGGTCTTTCGTCCGTGCACCAGCACGCGGTCCTCGAGATGCCAGCGGAGCCCGCGTGCGAGCACCAGCTTCTCGATGTCGCGGCCCTGGCGCACCATGTCGGCCACCGAGTCGGAGTGGTCGATGCGGATCACGTCCTGTTCGATGATGGGGCCCGCGTCCAGCTCGCTGGTGACGTAGTGGCAGGTGGCCCCGATCAGCTTCACCCCTCGGGTGAACGCCTGGTGGTAGGGCCGCGCCCCGACAAAGGACGGGAGGAAGCTGTGGTGGATGTTGAGCGCCTTGCGCGCCCAGTGATCACACAACTCCTCGGGCAGGATCTGCATGAACCGCGCCAGCACCACCGCGTCGGGGTTGTGGACGTCGACGAGTTCGCGTAGTTCCTCGAAGGCCGCGGCCTTGTCCTCGCCGAACGGAACGTGGTGGAACGGCACGCCCATGCGCGCGGTGAAGTCCTCGAGTGCCCGGTGGTTGCCGATGACCGCGTTGATCTCGGCGGGCAGCTCGCCTCGGTAGGAGCGGCCCAGGAGGTCGCCGAGGCAGTGGCCTTCTTTGCTCACCAGCAGCACGGTCTTCTTCGGCACGGCCGAATCGCTCACGCGCCATTCGGTTTCCGGGCCCAGCCCGGCGACCACCTCGGACTCGAACCGGGCCCGCAGCTCGTCGACATCCATCTGCACCGAGTCCGCGCGCACAGCCTGGCGGGTGAAGAACCAGCCGTTGTCGGGATCGGAGTGGTAGGCCGCCTCCACGATCCAACCGCCGATCTCGGCCAAGAATCCCGAGATCCGGGCAACGATGCCCGTGGTGTCGGGGCAGCCGAGAGTCAGCACATAGCGGTGGCCGGCGGAATCGACCGGCGAGAGTGTGGTCACAACCAACCAGTGTGCCAAGCTCGGTTCATGTCCGATACCTTGCCTGCCCCGACCGGTTCGAGCCTCACCCGGCGTGTGGTCGCCGCGATGGTGGATCACACACTTCTCAAACCCGAGGCGACCCGTGCCGATGCCGAGGCAACGGTCGCCGAAGCCGCCGATCTGGGTGTGCTCGCCGTCTGCCTCTCCCCGTCGATGCTGCCCATCGACACCGGCGCCCAGCGGAGCTGTGTGGTCGCCGGATTCCCCTCCGGCAAGCATCATTCGCTGGTCAAGGCGGCCGAAGCGCGGCTCGCGGTTGATTCCGGCGCACAGGAGATCGACATGGTGATCGACGTCGGCGCTGCCGTGGACGGCAGGTTCGACGAGATCTTCGCCGACGTCCTCACCGTCCGCGAGGGAATCGGCTCGTCGATCACGCTGAAGGTCATCATCGAGTCCGCAGCGCTGTTGTCGCTCGCCGGCCCCGACACCGTCACGGCGGTGTGCCAGGCCGCGGTCCGAGGTGGGGCATCGATGGTGAAGACCTCCACCGGTTTTCATCCTGCTGGAGGTGCGACTGTCGAGGCGGTGCGACTCATGGCCGCGGCCGTGGGCCCCGGGGTGGGGGTCAAGGCCAGCGGAGGCATCCGTACCGCCGACCTCGCGGCCGAGCTGATCGCGGCCGGTGCCACCCGGCTCGGTCTGTCCGGGTCCCGGGCAGTGCTCGACGGGTTCCCCGATTAACGTGGTCGTGGCGTGGCGGAGAAGAGCTCCTCGATCGTCCGGTTGAATCGCTCCGGCTGCTCCCAATTGAGCAGATGCGTTGCGCCGCGCCAGGTTTCGAATCGTTCGAGCGAGCCCGCGTAGCGCAGGGCATTGGCCACCGGATCGGCCAGCCTGGGCGGTGTCAGCCTGTCCCGGTCCCCCACCACCACTGCGACGGGCACCGGCATGTTCGCCAACCCGCGCTCGACGTGCAGATCTTCCAGCGCTCTGCCGACCTTTGCCCTTGTGCGCCAGTCGGTCTCACGTAAGAGTGAGTCGAGGAACTTGAGCTGCGGGCGACTGATCCCGGGGAACAGCGCTCCGGCGACCGTCATACCGGATCGCATCATCAGGTCACCTCCGGGCCAGTGGATCGCCCGAAATGCGAGCCACGCGAACTCGTACTCGGCTCGGCGGGCGAGAGTGGCCGGATCTGCAAAGCGCATGGCGGCTTTGGTGACCGGCGCCGTGGCCGCGGTCCCGGCGAGCATGATCGCTCGCGCGTACGTTCGGACGCTCGCCGGGAACTGTGCAGCCCAGCTCATGACCGACATGCCACCCATGCTGTGCCCGACGATCACCGCTCTCTCACCGTCGGATACCACCGCACGCAGGACAGCGTCCAGGTCTTGGCCGAGGTGGTCGTTCACCGTGGGGTCGGACCCGAGGGCCGAACGCCCGTGGCCACGCTGGTCGTAGATGACCACCCGGTAGCGGTCTGCGAGTCCGTTCACCTGCGGATACCAGTATTTGGAGTTGACGGCGAAGCCGTGGACGAGCACCACCACCGGAGCGCCGGCGGGACCATAACTGCTGACCACGATCGAGGCGCCCGCCGGCCTGTCGACGGTCCGATGTTCCACCGGTTGTCGGGGCTCGTGCAGGACCGCCTGATCGCGGGTGGCCATCAGGCGGTGCGTTGCAGCAGATCGGTGATCAGTTTGTTGTACCCGTCGGAGTTCTCGATACTGCTCATGTGCCCGATGCCCGGCCACATCACCAGCTCTTCGAGGTGGCCGTGGCTCTGTAGCACCTTGGCCATCTGCTCCGAATGCACCGGCGGAGTGAGCTTGTCGTCGCAGCCGACCACAACGACCGTGGGCACCACCAGGGCGTCGAGTCCGGCAGACACGTTCAGGTCCACCATCGCGTTCCCCCATTTCCCGCGGGAGCGACCTGGGCACGAGGCCACCATGTCGTCACAGAAGTCGACGTGGGATTTGCGCGACGTGGTGTTCAGCGCGATGTACTGGGTCACCTTGCGCGACATCTGCGTCCGCGGCAGGTGGATCGTGGCGCCGGCGACGAGCCGACCCGTCAGGTACTCCATCGGCGAGAGTGCCTTCGGGAGATCGAGCGGGATCAGGCCGAGGTTGGGCAGCAGATGGTTGGAACACGTCGAGGTGAGTACCACCGCACGCGCCACGTCCGACACGGTGTCGGGGAACTGCTGCGCCCAGGACAGGATGGTCATCCCACCCATGCTGTGTCCGGCGATCAACGCCTTGCGCCCTGCGGGCACCACGGAGGTGAGGACGGACTGGAGATCCTGACCGAGCAGGTCGGTACTGAGCTTCGTCTTGCCACGAGGCGACTCACCGTGCCCACGCTGGTCGTACGCGATCACGCGGAAGCGGTCGGAGAAGGTGTTGATCTGGGGATACCAGTACTTGGTGTTGCAGGTCCAGCCATGGACCAGCACCATCAGCTCGCCGTCGGGTGGACCGTACGCAACGACGTTGATCGGGGTGCCGTCAGCAGCGATCACCTCGATGTGCTCGGGGTCCTGCGCCGGTGTGGCGAGCAGCGGGTCGGGCTCGTCTTCGATCGGGTCAGGTGCTTTCAGGGCCTCTCGCACGATCGATCCGAGGAAGGTGCCGGTGATCGCCGCTCCGGCCGCGATCACTCCTGCGCCTACCGCGGCACCGCCGACAGCCACTGATCGTGTGTTCATCTGTCCGATCTACCCATCTCTATGTGGAGCCGGACTCCGCCTGGACTCCGGCCTTCTCGTCATCTGTTGCCATCATCAGTTCGGCACCGCGATCGAGCGCCTTGGAGATCTCGGTGTCCATCGCCTTGCTGAACGCGACCTCGACGATCTCGTGCGCCATGGGCCGCACGGTGTGCACGAGTTCGGCCAGCCGGATCACTTCGCTCTCCTCGAGCTCGAGCGGCGACCCGTCCTCGAAGTACTTGTCGGTGACGATCGAAACAAAGCTTGCCGCGATGTCCTGCAGATCTTGCTGGACCCGCTCCCATCGCGTGAGCAGAACATCCAGATCGATGCCCGCCTTCACCAGGACCTCGGCGCCGGCCAGCACCTCAGGGTTGGTCACGGCATAGCCCGCACCCTCTTTGACCAGCAGTCCGAGACGCTGGCCGAGCGCAATGTTGCTGTCGGTGGCCCCGAGCCCTTTGCGGAGTTCGGTGATCGTGATGGTGGCCATCCGACGGAAGTTCTTCCACCGGCTACCGCGCTTGGGCTCTCCCTCGAGGACGTGTTCCACCTTCAGCCCATAGCGGGCGGCCATCAACAATTCGCTGATCGTGGCGAAGGTGTACCCGCGCTCGAGCATCTGCGAGATCACCTTGAGCCGGCTCAGATGTTCAGCCGAGTACCAGCCCGTGCGCCCCTTTATCTTTGGCGGCGGCAACAACCCACGGTCCTGATAGACCCTGATGTTGCGAACGCTGACGCCGGAGACATCCGCGAGTTCGTTGATCCGGTATTCAGCCATCCGCTCATTCTAGGTCGGGTCGTGATGCTTGACGGCGGAGGCGGGCCGGTATCGCCGGTCGTCGTCAGATGATTGCGGCCCGCTTGAGCAGCAGTTTGCCGGGGCCACCGATCAGACCGCACTCGTCGAGGAAGCGGATGGTCTTGGCAAAGCCGTCCGTGGTGCGGTCGCGGTAGTGCACATTGTTCCGCGCAGCCCGCTTGGCCTCGCGCTTGTCGAGGCCCGCGGCCTCGTACACCTTCGGGTTCACGAGGCTGTACATCACCAGGTACACGGTGACGGCCAGCGAGAGCTGGGTCATGCGACGACGCATGGGGGTCATCTCGGCCGCGATGCGCACCGTTTCTTCGCGGGCGAAGCGGATGTGACGGGCTTCCTCGAGCACGTGGATCTTGCTCACCGTGCGTGTGACTGGTTGTACGCGATCGTCTTTCATGAAATCGCGTTGCATCATGTCGAGGATCTCCTCGGCGGCAAGGGTGCCACCGAAGGCCAGGGATCCCGACGCCAGCGCCTTGAAGGGCCGCGAGAGAAAGTTGACCCACCGGGGCCGCTCGTAGTTGGGAATACCGAAGACCTCTGCCGCCTTGGCGAACATGGTCGAGTGGCGGCACTCATCGGCGATCTCGGTGAGCGCGAACTGGAAGTGCGGGCTCGCCGGGTCCTGGCGGTAGGCGTCGCGGATGAGCATCTGCATGAGGATGAGCTCGAACCAGATACCCGTGGCGCTGATGCTCGCGGCCTCGTGGTTGGTGAGGGTGATGCGCTGCTCTTCGGTCATCCGGTCCCACAGGTCCGTGCCGTAGAGGCTGCACCACTCCGGGGTCATGCCGTAGAGACCGGGGACCACCTCGGCATCCCAATCGACCTCGATGAGCGGGTCATAGGACTTGCGTGCGGCCGACTTCAACAACCTCTTGGCGATGTCCTGCCGGTCGTGCACGCGGTCGAGTCTGGACGCGGGTTCGACAGTCATTGTCATCGCGGACTCCCTTCCAAAGGACGATGTGTGCTTAGGACCACAGTCCTATACGACACCGCCCATTGTCAAGGTTATTCGTCAATCAATGTTGTCATCGTTTGCGAAACCAGGACTGATTCTGAATGGAATCGACCCGGGGCCGCACGTCGACGATGTAGACGATCGCAGCGACCACAGCGATGATCCCGAGGAAGCTGATCGCGCCGAACAGCCAGATGATCAATGTTGCAGCCGCGAGGATGCTCACCCAGATCACCTTCGTCTGGCGGTCGACCGCCGGAAAGGCATCCTGCCGCTGAAGCGCGGCATGCACCAACGACACCGCCGCCGCGACTCCGGCTGCGACCGTCAACAGCAACAGGACAATGCTCTGCGCGTAACCCATGAAAGAGATGACATCCACGGTGGCAGCCTACTGTCCGGTTCGCCGAAGTTGGCGGTCGCGCCGAAGAAACACGGCGGCGGTGAGCCTGACGGCTCGTCAGTCGAGAACTATCCGGTGGTCTTCTTGGCCGGAGCCTTCTTGGCCGGAGCAACCTTCTTGGCGGGCGCCTTCGCTGCGGAGGCAGGTGTGGCAGCCTTCGCTGGGGCCTTCTTGGCGGGGGCCTTGGCCTGGGCCGGCTCCTTGGCGGCCGGCGTCTTCTGAGCCGCTTCCTTGGCCTCGGCGATCTTCTTGGCCGGCGAGTTCTTGGCAGCACGCGCCTTGATCTCGACCTTGCCTGCGGTGCCGTTGAGCTTGTCGGTGGCCTCGTCGGTGGCGTCCTCGATGGCCTCTTCGATGTTGGCCGAGGCGCGGCCGGCGAGCTTCGCCGCACGCTGGCCCACAGCCCGCGTCTGCGAGGAGATGGTGCCGAGGGTGTCCTCGGTCAGGTCAACCGCGTCGTTGTAGACCTTCTCGGCGCGCGAGAGCTGTTCTCCGACAGCAGGAGCGGTGCGCAGGCGCTCGACGGTCTCTTCGCCACGTTCGGCGAGGGAGTTGTAGATGCCGGTCGCGACCTCGATGTAGGCCTCGGCGACCTTGCGCAGCTCTTCAGGGGTGAACTTGGTGCGCAGCTCTTCCACGGTCGAGGGAACCTCTTCCGGCAGCGCCGTGATGCGCTCGCGGGTTTCCTCGATGCGACTCTGAGCGGTGGTTCGGGTCTCTTCGAAACGCGCCTGAGCCTGCTCGGTGGCGGTTTCGGTGCGCTCGCGCAACTGGGCGATCACTTCGTTGACCTGCTTGAGGGCGAGGTCCCCGGCGCCGACAGCGGCGTAGATCGGATTGGCGAGATTGCGGTCTGACTTGGTCATGTTTTGTCTCCAGTATCTGAGGTTGGTGCTGATTCTGTTGTGTCCGTGTCGCTTTCGCCCGCAGCCCGGTTCTCTTTACAGAAGGACTCGTAGATCTCGAGCAACACTTGTTTCTGGCGTTCACTGATGGCGGTGTCTGCCATCAGTGCGTCGCGCATCGGACTCGCGGGCCGTTCTTCCAGAATTCCGGCCCGCACGTACAGCACTTCGGCAGACACACGCAGCCCCTTGGCGATCTGGGCCAGTACGTCTGCAGAAGGTTTGCGCAACCCTCGTTCGATCTGACTGAGGTACGGATTACTCACCCCCGCGCGCTCAGCTAGCTGGCGCAATGACACCTCGGCGGCGATCCGTTGAGACCTGATGAAACTACCTATGTCCTGGGCAGCGGTGGCAACGTTGGCACCGATGTCCTGTGCCGCGTTCGCGACAACCGCCGTCACCGGATCGTCTTCGGATTCAGCTGGTGTGGGAACCATTCGGCTACTCCTTCAGGCTTCGGTTCCCCATACTGCCATGTCTGCTAGCAATTGCAAGCAATCTGCTAATTCGTGATGAAAGCCACAGCAGTTGGCTGGTCAGAGGCGCACTCGCCTGCAGTCCCGTCTCGCCCGCCTAATGGAAGAGCAGCACGGACACGGTGTAGATGGTGAGGCCGGCCAGCGATCCCACCACGGTGCCGTTGATCCTGATGAACTGTAGGTCGCGACCCACCTGCAGCTCGATCTTCTTGCTCGTGTCGTCGGCGTCCCAACCACGGACCGTCTCGGTGATCACCGAGATGATCTCCTGCGAGTAGTTCTGCGAGACGTGCCGTGCCACGCGCACCATCCACTGGTTCATCTTGTTCTGCAACACCTCGTCGTCACGGATGCGGACGGCCACCTGGATGATCGAATCGGTCAGCGTGGCCCGCAGCGTCCCGTTGGGGTCGGCCAACAACTGCTCGATGAGTGCCTTGCCCGCATTCCAGGCGGTCGACGCCGCTCCGGTGACCTCGTCACGTTCGAGCATCTCGGTCTTGATCGCCTCGAGTCTCGCGATGGTCGCCGGATCGTTCTGCAGGTCGGTCGCCAGTTGGACGAGCATGGCGGTCATCGCCTGGCGCACCTGATGATCCGGATCCGACCTCACCTTGAAGGTGAACTCCACCAGCTCACGGTAGAGACGGTCGCCGACCAGGGAGTTCACGAACTTCGGAGCCCACGCGGGCCCGTCCTTGTCGATCACCCGGTCGATCAGATCCTGGCTGCCCAAAGCGAAGTCGTGGGCGCGGTCGCAAACCATCTGGATCACCGGCTCCAGCCGGTTCTCCGCGATCAACTGTTCGAGCACCCGCCCGGCGGGCGGTCCCCATTCAGGTTCGGCGGCCCAGCGCATTCCCGCCATGATCAGCTGCTCGATGTCCTCGTCGTCGAGCATCTCGGCAGCGAAGGCGATACCCCGCGCCGCTTCGGCACCCACCCGGGGTGCGTTCTTCGGATCGGCGAGCCACGACGAGACCCGGGTGGGCAATGCCAGTTGCGACACCTTGTCTTCGATGACCTCGGGGGTCATGAAGTTGTCCTCGATGAAGTCGCCGAGCTGTTCGCCGATCTGGTCCTTCTTCTTCCGGATCAACGCAGTGTGCGGAATCGGAATCCCCAGTGGGTGTTTGAACAGCGCCGTCACCGCGAACCAGTCGGCGAGCGCGCCCACCATTCCGGCCTCGGACGCCGCGCGTACGTAACCCACCCAGGCAGCGACGTTGTCGCCGTCCCGATCCTCGATCCAGCGACAGAAGAAGTAGACGGCAGCGGCGAACAGCAGGAACCCGGTGGCCACCATCTTCATCCGCCGAAGCGCGGCCTTGCGTTCGGCGTCGGCTCCGCTGAGCCCGGCGATGGTCCGTTTCGGGGCCTCACCCGACGGCAAGGACGAGGGCCGGCCGGACGGCAACTCACCGGGCAGCCGGTGGCGTCCACCCGAGTCGATGGCCGGCGTCGTCGCTTGAGTCGGATTCATTCATCCAGTGTTACCCAAACTCGGGGTACAGAATCGCGCCGGCGAAGGTGACTCGGCTCTCTTTGGGTGTTGCGCAGTGCCAGGGAACATAAGCTGGACGCGACCACCCACGATCAGAATCGACTCCGCACCGATGTCACCACGTCCCAACCCGGCCGCCGCCGCCCGCGCGGCTGTTGCTGCCGCCGCTGTCGCGGCCAGCAAAGGTGTTGCGTTGCCTCAGGCGATCCGCCACCAGGTGGGCGCCGACGACGTCAAACCCGACGGCCGCAAACGCCGGTGGGAAAGTCACAAGGAAGCCCGGCGCAGCGAACTGGTCGACGGCACCCTGGCTGCGGTGCGCACCCTCGGCGCCGATGCCGGGATGGATGAGATCGCCCAGGAGATAGGCGTTTCCAAGACCGTCCTCTACCGGTACTTCACCGACAAGAGCGACCTCACCACTGCCGCGATGATGCGTTTCATCGAGACCGTCCTGGTGCCGCGCCTTGGCAGTGCGATCAACGAGGACGTCGGCGAGTTCGAACTGACGCGGATGGTCATCTCGGTCTACGTGCAGACCGTTGCCGACGAACCGCAGATCTACTCGTTTGTGATGTCGGGCGGATCGGGCTCGGAGGTGGTGGCGGACTCCCAGAAGCTGATCGCCCAGATGCTCACGTTTGTCATGATCAACCGGCTCGTGGAGCAGGGCTCGCAAACCGGTGGTGTCGAGACCTGGGCCTACAGCCTTGTCGGGGCCATCCAGCTCGCAGTGCATTGGTGGATGGTCGAGCACCGGCTGGGGAAAGAGCAGCTGATCGACTACCTCACGATGATGGTGTGGTCCTCGATTGCCGGCATCACCGCAGCCGGGGGCTCGGCCGAGTACTTCAACTCCCTGGACCATCCCCTCCCGAAGGCGCCCGGCGCTCCGGGTGACCGCTGTCGGCGATCGTTGTCGGGCGCAGGTGGCCGCGGGATAGGTTTGTCGGCATGGCTGAGCACGAGGACGACGGGGCCGGGTCCTACTCAGGTCCGGCGACGGTGACGATCGACGGGCACGAGCCCGCGCAGGTTCAGGTGGAGCTGTCGGGGCATTTCGATCCGCTGGCAGGTCGTTACGTCTGGGCCGGACGCATCCGCGGGCTCGCGCCGGCATTGCCCGCCGACGTGGTGATAGCCGCCGGAACCCGGGCCATCGTCGAGACTCCGGAAGGGGCGGGCGAGGGTGAGCTGTCCGCGGTGGACCTGTTCGGCGGGTTCACCATCGCGGGCGTCACCGCTCCCCCGTTCGCGCAGCTACCCGACGACGTCGATCGCGACGACATCCACATCCCGGGGACGTCGACCGGAGAGGACACCCGGTGACCGAACGTGTGGCGCTGGTGACCGGCGCCAGCCGTGGCGTCGGCAAGGGTGTGGCGACGGCGCTGGGGGCCTGCGGCTGGACCGTCTACGTGACCGCACGCGGCGGTGTGACGCCGGATGAGCCACTGGGACAGACGGTGTCGGAGATCAACGCGTCCGGCGGCGCCGCGGTCGGCGTGAGCTGCGACCACTCCGACGACGCCTCGGTCTCCGCCTTGTTCGACCAGATCTCGGCCGACCATGGCCGACTCGACCTGCTGGTCAACAATGTCTGGGCGGCCCCGAAAGGGTTCGGCGGATTCAGCGACAAGTTCTGGGAGCGGCCGGTCGGTGATTGGGACACCCTGATCACGGTCGGTCTGCGGGCACACTACGTCGCCTGCGTGGAGGCCGCGAAGATCATGGTCCCGCAGGGCAGCGGCCTGATGGTCAACATCTCGTCGTTCGGGACGCGCGGCCACCTGCATTCGGTGCTGTACGGCATGAGCAAAGCCGCCCTCGACAAGATGGCATTCGACATGGGCCACGAACTCTTCGGCACCGGCGTGTCCGCGATCTCGTTGTGGCTGGGCCTGATTCAGACCGAGCTGCTGATGTCGCTGGGCATCGAGGAGTTCGCCGGTTTCCGGCTCGACGAGGCGGAACATCCACAGTTCGTCGGCCGCGTCATCGACCGTCTGTGGCAGGACCCCTCGTTGCCCGAGCGCAACGGCCACACCCTGGTGACCGCGGAACTCGGCGCGCAGTACGGGCTGGTGAACAACGACGGGACGCCACCGAAATCCCACCGCGAACCGTTCGGTGGCGGACCACTGTTCCCACCCGCCTGACCGACGCATACATCCGGTGCGGGCCGGGCGGTGCCGGTTCCCAGGTCGGCCCGTCAGTTCTTGACGCCGGCCTTCGTGGACTCGTACTGGTAGAACCCGTGGCCGGACTTCTTGCCGAGCCGGCCCGCCTCCACCATGCGCAGCAGCACAGGGGGCGGGGCGTACAGCGGTTCCTTGAACTCTTCGTACATCTTGTCGGCAATCGCCTTGACCGTGTCGAGACCGACGAGGTCACTCAGTTTGAGCGGGCCCATCGGATGGGCACAGCCGAGCACCATGGCCTTGTCGATGTCTTCCACCGTGGCAAATCCGCTCTCCACCATGCGAATCGCGGAGAGAAGGTAGGGAACCAGGAGTGCGTTCACAACAAACCCTGAGCGATCTGCCGATCGGACCACTTCTTTGCCCAGGATGTCGCGGGCGAATTGTTCTGCGCGCGTGGTCACCTCGGGCGAGGTCATCAACGTGGTCACCAGTTCCACGAGTGGGAGTACCGGAACCGGGTTGAAGAAGTGCATGCCGATCACACGGTCGGCATTGGCTGTGGCCATGCCCAGCTTCATGATCGGGATCGAGGAGGTGTTGGAAGCGAGCACGGCATTCGGGTCGGTGACCACTTTGTCGAGCTGTTTGAAGATCTCGGTCTTGATCGATTCGTCTTCGATCACTGCCTCACACACCATCTGCCGGTCAGCGAAGTCGCCCAGATCGGTGGTGAACCGCAGCCGCGCGGAGGCCTGCTCCCGTTCGCGTTCGGTGAGCTTTCCGCTGCTCACACCGCGATCAAGGGATCGCAGGATGCGGGATCTTCCGGCGGCTGCGAGCTCGCGGGTCGTCTCGTACACCAACACGTCGGCGTGCGCCCGGGCACAGACCTCGGCAATGCCTGCGCCCATCTGACCGGCACCGATCACGCCGACCCGCGAAATCTTCTCGCTCACAACAAGCTCCTAAAAAACAACGAGCACAACATCTTTGAACCGAAAAAAACGGAACCGAGATCTTCGAACCAAAACAGCCGACACCAAATGGCGAGAAGAGGGTAACCCTTGTGGGGTACGCCCAAAGCTTGCCCGGAAACCAGCAGGCGGCCCGCAACGTGAAGCTGCGGGCCGCCTGACTAGTTCGCTAGAGTCCCGGGGTGGCGGCTTAGTGGAATTGGCCTTCTTCGGTGCTTCCTGCCAGCGCGGTGGTGCTGCTGGTGGGATCGACGGTGGTGGCGATGTTGTCGAAGTAACCGGCGCCGACCTCACGCTGGTGCTTGACGGCGGTGAAGCCACGCTCGTCGGCGGCCTTGAACTCGCGGTTCTGCAGGTCGACGAACGCCGTCATCTGCTCGCGGGCGTAACCGTAGGCGAGATCGAACATGCCGTAGTTGAGCGAGTGGAAGCCGGCCAGGGTGATGAACTGGAACGTGAATCCCATGGCGCCGAGCTCGTTCTGGAACTTCGCGATCGTTGAGTCGTCGAGGTGCTTGCTCCAGTTGAACGACGGGCTGCAGTTGTAGGACAGCAGCTGGTCCGGGAACTCGCTCTTGACGGACTCGGCGAACTTGCGGGCGAGCTCGAGATCGGGGGTGCCGGTCTCCATCCAGATCATGTCCGCGTACGGCGCGTAGGACTTGGCGCGCTCGATGCACGGCTCGATGCCGTTCTTGACGTGGTAGTAGCCCTCGGCGGTGCGCTCACCGGTGACGAACTTCTTGTCCCGATCGTCGACGTCGGAGGTGATCAGCGTGGCGGCCTCGGCGTCGGTGCGGGCGATGACCACGGTCGGAACGTTGGCGACGTCTGCAGCCAAGCGCGCCGCGCTCAGGGTGCGGATGTGCTGCTGGGTCGGGATGAGCACCTTGCCACCGAGGTGGCCGCACTTCTTCTCCGAAGCCAGCTGGTCTTCCCAGTGGGTGCCGGCGGCGCCTGCGGCGATCATGGCCTTCTGCAGCTCGTAGACGTTCAGCGCGCCACCGAAGCCGGCTTCACCGTCGGCGACGATGGGGACAACCCAGTTGTCGACCGAGTTGTCACCCTCGACGCGGGCGATCTCGTCGGCGCGCAGCAGAGCGTTGTTGATGCGACGGACGACCGAGGGAACCGAGTTCGCGGGGTACAGCGACTGGTCCGGGTACGTGTGGCCCGAGAGGTTGGCGTCGCCGGCGACCTGCCAGCCGGAGAGGTACACGGCCTTGAGGCCGGCGCGAACCTGCTGCACAGCCTGGTTACCGGTCAGGGCACCGAGTGCGTTGATGTAGCTGCCGTCACCCTGGGTGACACCCTCCCAGAGGATCTCGGCGCCACGGCGCGCGAGGGTCTGCTCTTCGACCACAGAACCCTGGAGGTTCGCGACCGACTCCGCGCTGTAGTCGCGGGTGATGCCCTTCCAACGAGGATTGGTGTCCCAGTCCTGCTGGATCTCTTCGGCAGTCCTTGGTTTTCCGACGGTGCTCATATCTCGCACTCCATTTTCGTTAGCTTGCTGGTGTAGTGGCCCGCTCCGGTGGGTCCGGAGCCCAGCCGAACCTGATCGGGGCAAATTAACAACTTCTTCACCCTGGCGAGGCGGTGCCTTAACCGAGAGTGCCACACACAAATCCGCAGGTCCACAGGTTGTCTCGTGTGAATTCGGGCCAGCTTTTCCCACCGTTTTGCAAACTTTGCGAAGATCAGGCTGTGAACCGGCCTGAATTAACTACTCTCCAGTACGCAAAAAGTACGCGCGTACTGGGATTTTGCAGCGGGGCCTCCCACTCGATTCCTGTGACCGTGAGCAACACTCAACCCGCGTAGGCCACCGGCAGCAACGGCGATACGGTGATCACAATCACACACAGAATCGGACACGAGCTGTGTCCGGCCGATGCCGAAGGGTCAGGCCGCTGCGCGAAGGACCGCGCGCTTGAACAAGTCCGAGAAGCCGAGGTCGCTCATCCCACCCTCGGACGAGATGGCCACCACTTGCACCGTGATCCCGTCGACGACCGCGTAGCCGGCCAAGGTCTGCTGGACGTCGGTTCGGCCACCGGGATACGTCGTCGTCGCGGTCGACTTCACCAGCAACGACACTGACGTGGGCAACGGCGGCGGGCTCAGCCGCTGGTTGTCGGTCACCACCGTGGTGCCCGCAGTGCTCCCCTGCGTGATCGTGACGGTGACCCTGGCGCACGCGCCGGTGCTCGTCCGGACATCGGCGTCGATGTCTCGGACCGCAGTGGTCACGAGCTCGGTGATCGTGTTCCCGACCGGGGACTGGCGTGCCGATACGGCCGCGTTGCCCGCATCGAGTTGTTCGTTGAGATCGGCGTCGGCGGTGGGCCGGCACTGCGCCGGTTCGAACACGGCGGTCTGCGCCGCAGCCAGGGCGGCCGCATTCTGGTCGCGGAGATCGACGATCCCCAACTCCGTCGGTTGGTATCCGTCCGGGAACTCACGGGCGGGCAGCAACTTCTCCGAAAGACTCGTCGGCTCCTCCGACGACGACGATGCGGGCCCATCGTCTGTCGAATCGTCGCCGCATCCGGCACTGATCAGGCCCAGCACCGTCAGCACGATGACCCCCGCACCCACTCGTCTGCGCAACACCCACACAGGTTAGACAGTCCCGCCGGCGACCACGTCAGCACAGCCGCCGCAGCGCATCCGTCCGGACAACTCGCTGGTCGACCTCGTTCCGACACATCTGGCGTCGGTCGCGAGCCGCCTACGCTAGGAGGATGCCCAAGACCTACGTCGGCGCCCGACTGCGACAGCTGCGCTCCGAGCGCGGCATCTCCCAGGTTGCCCTGGCGCAGTCACTGGACATCTCCCCGTCGTATCTCAATCAGATCGAGCACGACGCACGACCTCTGACCGCTCCCGTATTGCTCAAGATCAGCGAGGTGTTCGGCGTCGACACCTCATTCTTCGATTCTCAGGACAATGCGCGACTGATCGCCGAGGTGCGTGAGGTGGTGATGGACGAGGACGTGGGCGCCAGCGCCGACGCTCAGGAGATCACCGATCTGGTCGCCAGCCATCCCGAACTCGCCAAGGCCATGGTGAACCTGCACCGCAGATATCGGATCGCCACCGATCAACTCGCAGCCGCAACCGACGACCGGGGCGACGGCAGCATGCGCGGTTCGATCAGCGCACCGCACGAAGAGGTGCGCGACTACTTCTATCAGCGTCACAACTACCTCCACGAGCTCGACACCGCCGCCGAAGAGCTCACCACTCGCATGCGGATGCACTCCGGCGACGTTCGGCACGAGATCACCGACAGACTGCAGACGGTGCACGGGGTACAGATCGTGCGACGGGTCGACCTGGGTGACACCGTGCTGCACCGATTCGACCCCGACACGCGACGTCTGGAGATCTCGGGGCACCTCTCCCAGGGACAGCGGGTGTTCAAGCTGGCAGCCGAACTCGGGCACCTCGAGTGCGGCGACCTCATGCGTCAGATGGTCGACGAGGGCAACTTCACCTCGGACGAGGCCCGGCGGCTGGCCCTACTCGGGATGGCGAACTACTACGCCGCCGCCGCGGTGCTGCCCTATTCTCAGTTCCACGGTGCCGCAGAGGATTATCGCTACGACATCGAACGACTCTCGGCGTTCTTCTCGGTGTCGTACGAGACGATCTGCCATCGGCTGTCCACTCTGCAGCGCCCCAACCTGCGCGGTGTGCCGTTCACGTTCGTGCGCGTCGACCGCGCCGGCAACATGTCGAAACGACAGTCCGCCACCGGTTTCCACTTCTCGAACAGCGGCGGCACGTGCCCGCTGTGGAACGTGTACGAGACGTTCGGCTCGCCAGGCAAGATCCAGATCCAGATCGCCCAGATGCCCGACGGCCGCAACTACCTCTGGGTGGCGCGCACCGTCGAGCGGCGGGCGGCGCGGTTCGGCCAGCCCGGCAAGACCTTTGCCATCGGGTTGGGTTGCGAGCAACGTCATGCGGCGCGGCTCGTGTACTCCGACGGTCTCGAGATCGGTCCACAGGCCAACGTGACCCCGATCGGTGCCGGGTGCCGGGTCTGTGAACGGGTCAATTGCCCGCAGCGAGCCTTCCCCGCGCTCGGCGTCAAGCTCGACATCGACGAGCACCGCAGCACCGTCTCGCCGTACCTGGTGCGCTGAACCCGAGCCGCCAAAACCTAGACCGGATCGAGGATACGCCGCAGGAACTGCTTGGTCCGTTGGTGTTTGGGTGCACCGATGACCTCAGCAGGTGGCCCCTTCTCCAACACCACCCCGCCGTCGGCGAACAGCACCTGGTCGGCGACCTTCTGCGCGAAGTGGATCTCGTGGGTCACCACGATCATCGTCCAACCCTGTGCGGCAAGGTCTTTCATCACCCCCAGCACCTCCCCCACCAGCTCGGGGTCCAGAGCTGACGTGGGCTCGTCGAACAGCATCAGTTTGGGCTTGAGTGCGAGCGCTCGGGCGATCCCCACACGCTGCTGCTGGCCTCCGGACAGTTGATGCGGGTACTGGTCGCGCTTGTCGGTAAGGCCGACTTGCTCCAGCAATGCCTTGGCGTCGGTGATGACCTCGTCGCGCGGGCGCTTCTGCACGATCGTCGGGCCTTCGATGATGTTCTCCAGCACCGTCTTGTGCGGAAACAGATTGTGTCCCTGGAACACCATGCCCGACTGCGCCCGGTACCGGGCCAGCAGCGGCTTCGCGACCGGTGCGTCGAAATCGACGGCGACGTCGGCGATGGAGACCTGGCCGCCGTCGGGGATGTCGAGTGCGTTGAGCGAGCGCAGGATGGTTGTCTTGCCTGATCCGGAAGGACCGATCAGCGTGGTGACCGATCCGGTTGCAACGGTGAAGTCGATGCCCCGGAGCACGTGGTTGTCGCCGAATGATTTGGAGAGACCGTTGACGGTCACCAGGTCGCCGGTGGGCTGGGATTTACGGAGATCGGTCATTTGGCCACAAACCTGTCCAGTCGGAGCTCGAGGCGTCCCTGCACAAAGGACAGTGCAAGGCACACAATCCAGTAATACAGGGCGGCGGTGCCGTAGAGGGCGAAGTACTCGAAGGCGGGGGCTGCCGCGATCTGCGCGGTCCGTAGAAGCTCGGTCACCAGGATCGTCGAGGCCAGCGATGTGTCTTTCACCAATGAGATCAGGGTGTTCGACAGCGGCGGAACAGCCGTGCGCAGAGCCTGAGGCAGGATGATGCGCCGGAGGGCGGTGGTGTAGCCCATCCCGATCGTCTCCGCGGCCTCCCACTGGCCCTTGGGAATACTGCCGATGGCCGCCCTGATGATCTCGGCAGCGTAGCCACCGACGTTGAGGCTGAACGCGATTGCTGCGGCCGGGAACGGATTGATGAGGATGTTCAATTCGGGCAGTGCGTAGAAGATGATGAAGAGCTGCACCAGCAACGGGGTGCCTCGGATCAGGGATATGTAGATCCGGGCCACCGAGGAGATGGCCCGGTTCCTCGACATCCTGGCCAGTGCCACGCCGAGCGCGATGACCAGTCCGAAGAAGAAGCTGATCGCCGTCAGCGGGATGGTGACGGTGATGGTGGCCTTGGCCATCGGCCAGAGGTTGTCGGCGATGAGCTCCCACGTGCTCGGTGCTGTCTTTCCCTCGGACGTGCCGGCTGCGTTGGCGTCTAGATAGGTCTGCGAGATCTCCTCGAGGGTTCCGTCCGCCCGGAGCTCGTCCAGCGCGCCATTGATGTTGTCGAGCAGTCCACTGTCCTTGCGGGCGGCAAACGCCTGCTCGGAGCGCTCCCCGATGTTCGCGGCGATCTTGATGCTGGTGTCGCCGGTGGTGGCCTGATAGGCGAGCACCGAGAGACTGTCGTTGACCGTGGCCTGCACCCGGCCCTG
The DNA here is from genome assembly GCF_023051145.1 of Williamsia sp. DF01-3. Classification (NCBI taxonomy): domain Bacteria; kingdom Bacillati; phylum Actinomycetota; class Actinomycetes; order Mycobacteriales; family Nocardiaceae; genus Williamsia; species Williamsia sp. DF01-3. The sequence goes on along the minus strand of NZ_JALKFS010000005.1, from coordinate 1,281,008 downwards.
GTTGAGCAGTTTGATCGCGGGGGTGAAACCGTCCACCGACTCGACGGTTGCCCCGGCGTCTCGTGCCACCCCGGCCCAGTTGCTGGTCTCCGTCTGCGCGGTGGTCTTGCCCCGGAGGTCGGCCAGCGACGTGATGGACGTGTCGTCGGCCTGGGTGACGATCACACCCTCTCCGATCGCGTAGGGCTCCGACAGGTCGTATTTCGCCTTGCGCTCGTCGGTGATGGTGACCTGATTGGCCACCACATCGAAGCGGTCGGCCTCGAGGGCGGCGAAGATCGAGTCGAAGGGCACCTCGACGAACTCCACCCGCAGACCGAGCTTGTCGCCCACGGCCTTTGCGACGTCGACGTCGTAGCCGACCAGTTCGCCGGTCTGGGAGTCGTGGTAGCTGAAGGGCGCATACGTGCCCTCCGTCCCGACCCGCAGCACACCTGATTTCTCGAGTTCGGCAAAGCCACCGACATCGTCACCGCCGCACCCGGCAAGAACGGCCATGGCCGCAAGCGCGGCTCCGACCATGATCAGTATCCGACGCACAAGTCGCTCCACTCCTCGATCATCAGCCGCCTCGCTCAACTCTGCCCGAAAGGCCCGCTTGGCGACCATCCAGGTCCGGGAAAACGCCGACAGTGCTTCGGCAGATCCGAAATGACTCTGAGCGGCTCGGGGGCGGCGGCACTCGGATAGGTTTGCGTCGTGAGTTCACAACGGATCGACCCCGGAAACCTTCGTCAGCTCGGACCGTTCAACTGGGTGATCAGCAAGGGTGCCGCGCGCACCCTCGGCCTGTCGGACATGCACCTGTTCTCCACGCTGGGCCGCGGCAAGGGCCTTTTTCGTGGATGGCTGCACTATTCGGCGAAGATGATGCCTTTTGGCTCACTCGCTCGGCACGACACCGAACTGGTGATCATCAGAACCGCTCATCTACGCACCTGCGAGTACGAACTCGACCATCACAAGCGTCTCGGGAAGCGCGCGGGCATCGACGAGGCGGAGTTCTCGCGGATCCTCCAGGGACCGGACGCGGGATGGTCGGGCAAAGAACTGGCGTTGCTGCGCGCGGTCGACGAGCTGGTGGGTACCAAGGACCTGAGCGACGTGACGTGGAAAGAGCTGTCGGCGCATCTCGACGACCGCCGACTCATCGAGTTCGTCCTGCTCGTCGGTCAATACGATTCGCTGGCCACCACGATCGGAACGTTGCGCATCGAGCGTGACCATTGAGCGCCGCCACCGACAAGGTTCGCGACATGCTCGACCCGGGGCGGGTGCCCGTGCCCATCGACGACAGCCGGGGTTACCTCGACCTCCTCGGACCACCCGAGCCCGCTGCGAGCACCAGCTTGTCGATCATGCAGAACCCGGTGTTCGCCACCATCTATGAGCGGGCATGGCGGCCGGTGTTCACCCGACTGTTCAGCCTGGGCGGCACGTCCACAAAGGAGTTCGACCGGCAACTGGTTGCGCGTCTGGGCCGCGCCGGCGACCGCACCATCCTCGATGTGGCATGCGGCCCTGGCAATTACACCCGCACACTGTCCGATCAGCTGACCGGGGAGGGGGTGTGCGTGGGTCTGGACTTCTCGGTTCCGATGATCGAACGGGCGGTGCGCACCAACAGCGGACCGCGAGTGGCCTACATACGCGCCGACGCACACGAAATACCTTTTCCCGACGGCACTTTCGACACCGTCTGCTGCCTGGCCGCTCTTTACCTCGTTCCCGACCCCGGTGTGGTGCTCGATGAGCTCGCCAGGGTGACGGCGCCGCAGGGCGAGGTCGCGGTCTTCACCTCACTGCGGACCCCACTCACATCGCTTCCGGGTGTGTCGTTGGTCGCCGGCCGGAGCGGCTACCACCTCTTTGAGCGGAACGAGGTGATCGACCGACTGCGGGCAGCCGGTCTTGTCGACATCGAACAGACCGTCACCGGCCAGGCCCAGTACGTCACTGCGCGCAAACCCGGCTGAACACCTCGGGCGCCGGGACAACGGGGTCAACTCAGGGCGTGAAGGTTTTTCGCCGTCGGTGATTTCTCGACCGACTCGGGATCAGGGTCCGTCCCCAGCAGCCGATCGGCCGTACCGGAGGTGGTCACGGTGAACCAATAGTGCTCGTTCTTGTAGTGATGAAACCGGTGGTTGCGCCACGTCGCCTTGTACAGACGGCTTTTCGGCTTGTAGTCGGTATGGATCAGATAGTGCGTCCACTCGTAGACGAGCCCCAGCGCACCCAGCGTGGTCAGGAATGTCAGTCCCAGCCCGAGCCGTCCGAACCCGAAGACGCCGATCAGGACTGAAACCGGGATCACGACGCAGAGCACGCGCCACGGGATGAAGATCAGCGGTATGTTCCGCGGATCCCGGTGGTGTTCACGGTGTTTGCGCGAGAGCAGTGAATCGACCTTCAGCGAACCGACAGATCTCGGGCGCCAGTGGAGAACACCGACGTGAATGATCCACTCCGCCAGCGGGAACGACGCGATCATCACCGCCGGTACCACCGCGTCGGTCCAGTGCCAATCGGCCACCACGACGCGAGCTGCACCGGACCCGGCCAGCAGCACCGCGATCATCCACGGTGTGGGATGTCGTACGAACTCGCCGAACGCGGCACCGAGGGTCAGTCCGCGACGAGTACTCGATCGCCCCTGCTCGTCTTTACGAATCCGGTCATGGGCTCGACGGTCAGATGTCATCGGTGTCCTCCGAATCGGATGTCCCCTCGCGCAGCAAGGTCTCCATGTCTCCGAACGCCGACATCAAGATAGATGTGGCGGGTGCGAGCAGGGTGGCGGCCGCCTGGGTGGCCGCCGCAGGATCGCGATCTGCGATCGCCTCGACGATCGCGCGGTAACCGTCGGCGTTGCCGACTTCGTCGGCCAGCGCCACCGCGAACGCTGACAACGCCGGTTCGTAAGCGGCCCGCATGGTGTTGTACAAGAGCCGGAAGGTGATCGAATCGGCACCGTCGACCACCGCGTCCCAGAAATCGAGCGCCGCAACCTGTTGGGCCACTGGCTCTGCGGTGTCGGCGAGCTTCTGCGCCGCCGACCGCGCCGCGGCTATCTGGGTATCGTTTGCACGCTGCGCAGCCAGTTCGGCCACTTTGGGTCCGATGTGCGCCCTGGCCTCCACCACCGAGCGGGCCACGGACACATCGAGTTCGCCTCCTCGAAAGAGCAGTCGCGGAAGGAGATCGAGCCCGCCGAACCTTCTGACGTCCTGGACCGTGGTGCCCCCACCCTGCTTGATGCTGACCAGGCCTGCCGCGGCCACACGTTTCATCGCCTCACGAATCGCCGGTCTCGACACTCCCAGCACTCTGGCCAACTCCCGCTCGCTGGGCAGGTTCTGGCCCGCAGGCAGGTCCCCGCTGAGCACTCCGTCGACGATCTGCTCGAACACGTCTTCGGGCACGCTGCGATGTTTGATCGGTTCGAACGGCATGCCCCGACGATAGGAGCGACCTGGCTATAGGTCAAGTGGTCTTACCAATTTCGGTGAGCTAGCGTGAGTCCATGACCGACCGAACCCACGTCCACGCGTTCACCGACGACGCACTCGGCGAACACGACGCAACGTCACTGGCCGCAGCGATCGCCGCAGGTGAGATCAGCGCACGCGAGGCAGCCGACGCCGCCATCGCCCGCGCGGAGAAAGTGAATCCCGAACTCAACGCAATTGTGGTGACGGACTACGACCGCGCCCGCACTGCTTCTGAACGGCCGGCCGGCGGGGTGTTCGCTGGGGTACCGACCTTCATCAAGGACAACACCGACATCGCCGGCCTGCCGACGGGCCACGGCTCCGAAGCCGTTCGCCCGAAGGTCAAGGCCACCACGGAGCCGTACGCCGAGCAGTACCTCGCCTCAGGCATGACGATGCTGGGCAAGACCACCCTGCCGGAGTTCGGCTTCAACGCGACCACCGAGTTCCAGCACCTGCCGCCCACCCGGAATCCGTGGAACACCGCCTATTCCGCCGGTGCCTCATCCGGCGGGTCGGCCGCCCTGGTCGCTGCAGGCGTGGTGCCGATCGCTCACGCCAACGACGGCGGCGGGTCGATCCGTATCCCGGCTGCCGCTTGCGGATTGGTCGGCCTCAAGTTGACGCGCGGCCGCGAGGTGCAGTCGCTGCAGGGCAAGCAGATGCCGGTCGACATCGTGTCGAACAACGCGGTGACCCGTACCGTGCGCGACACCGCTGCGTTCGTCGCAGCAATCGAACGGTTCCGGCCCGCCGCGAGGTTGCCCCGCGTGGGCAAGGTGGAAGGCCCATCCGAGCGACGTCTGCGGATCGGATTGATCACCGATTCCATCGCAGGCGAGCCCACCGACGCAGAGACCAAATCGGCCGTCGACGAGACAGCAGCGTTGTTGGCGTCTCTGGGGCACGACATCCGTGACATCACAATTCCCACCGATCAGACCTTTGTCCGCGACTTCATCCACTACTGGGCTCTGATGGCCTTCTCCACCCAGCATTTCGGCGGTCGGGTGACGGGCTCTCCGTTCGACAAGTCGAAGACGGACTCGCTGACCAAAGGCCTGTCGCGGCAATTCGTTCGCCGGCCATGGCTGACGCCGTTGTCGATCCGTGGCCTCAAGAGAAGCGAGCGCCAGTACCGCGAGGCATTCACCGACCTCGACATCGTGCTGTCGCCGGTTCTCGGGCACACCACCCCGGAGCTCGGATACCTGTCCCCCGCAGCCGGATTCGACGTGATGTTCCCGCGCTTGGTCAACTACGTGAGTTTCACCCCGTTGAACAACGCCGCCGGTGGACCGGCGATGTCGCTACCGCTGGGTCGCACCACCGGCGGCCTGCCCATCGGCGTGCACTTCTCGGCGGCACATGGTGACGAACGAACCCTGCTGGAGTTGGCGTTCGAGCTCGAGGCAGCACGTCCCTTTGCCCGTATCCAGGACCAGGTGCAGGCAACCGGCTGAGCCACCTCAGCAACCCGAAGGGCGACTAGCTCACACTTGCCAGCGCGAACGGCAGCACCTCGCTCGCACCGGCCCGGCGTAGCTGGCGTGCGGCCATCGTCAAGGTCCATCCGGTGTCGGCGATGTCGTCGACCAGCAGCACCGGCCCCACCACTTCGGAGAGCACTGCCGGGTCTGGATCGACCCACGACTCGGCAAGTGCGGCAACGCGATATGCGGAGTTGGCGGCAGTCACCGGCCGACGGTCGGGCGCGTACCGCAGCGTGCCGAGATTGGTCAGTCGGCCCAGTTCCGACAAGCGGTCGGTGACCGAACCGATCAGGATCGGGTGGGTGTCAGAGTCGAGCCCCATGATGGCTGTGGGCCGGTTCTGCCACGGCCAGGCCGCCAGAACTGCGACAGCTGCCTTGATCACCTCGTCCGGGGCCGGAGCGTCCGGCTCGTCGAGCAGCCGGCGCAGGCGCGCGCCCCAGCCCAGGTCGGTGAGACGGCCGATGACCCGGCCCATCTCGGGGCCGTCTTTGATCTTGCCGGAGAGCTCCACACCGAGCTTCTTCATTCCCGAAGGCCATTGCTTGCGTGGGGCCAGTTCGACGCCCGGCCGTTGCAATTGTTCGCGGGCCGCATCCAGTGCCGCCCGGTCGACGTCGGCCGAATAGCGTTGTCCGGCACAGTTGTCGCACCGTCCGCACCTGCTGCCTGACTCCAGTTCGGGGTCGTCCAATTGTTCGCGCAGAAACGCCATCCTGCACCCGTCGGTGCCCTGGTAATCGAGCATTGCCTGCTGTTCGCGGCGACGTGCCTGCTCGAGCTTCTCGTACCGCGCCTCGTCGTACGTCCAGGGCTGGCCGGTACCCAGCCATCCGCCCTTGACCCGTCGAACGGCCCCGTCGACGTCGAGTACCTTGAGCACCATCTCCAGCCGCGACCGCCCGAGGTCGACCAGCGGCTCCAACGCCGGTGTCGATTGTGGTCGCTCGGTGTCGAGCGCCTCGATGACCCTGCGCACCAACGCTTCCGGGGGAAAGGCCACCGACGCGAAGTAGCGCCAGATCTCCTGATCTTCGCTGCCCGGCAGCAGGATCACCTCGGCGCTCGCCGTGGAGCGCCCCGCGCGGCCGACCTGCTGGTAGTAGGCGATCGGCGACGACGGTGCGCCGAGGTGGATGACAAAGCCGAGGTCCGGCTTGTCGAAGCCCATGCCGAGGGCCGAGGTGGCCACCAAAGCCTTCACCCGATTGGCGAGGAGGTCGGCCTCGAGCTGTTCCCGCTCGGCCGCATCGGTGGATCCCGTGTAGGCCGCGACCTGATGCCCCATGTCGGTGAGCAGCGTCGCCACATCGCGGGCCGCCGAGACGGTGAGTGTGTAGATGATGCCCGATCCTTCGATCGAACCGATGTGTGCGGCAAGCCAAGCCACCCGCTCGGCCGATGTCGCGACTTTCACGACCGACAGGTGCAGCGACTCGCGATCGAGGCCACCACGCAGCACCAGCGTGTCACCGCCGCCCACGCCGAGCTGAGCGGCCACATCGTCGACCACCCGGTCGTTGGCGGTCGCGGTGGTGGCGAGCACCGGCACGTCCGTACCCAGTTCGGCAACCAGGGTGCGGATCCGCCGATAGTCAGGCCGGAAGTCGTGGCCCCAGTCCGACACACAATGCGCCTCGTCCACCACCACGAGCCCTGCGTCGGCGGCGAGAGACGGGAGCACGTTGTCGCGGAAGTCCGGGTTGTTCAAGCGCTCCGGACTGACGAGGAGGACGTCGAGGTCGCCTTCGGCCACCCGCTGGTGGATGTCGTCCCATTCGGTCACATTGCCCGAGTTGATGGTCGCGGCCTTGACGCCGCCCGCTCTGCGGACGCAACCTGGTTGCGCATCAGGGCGAGCAGCGGCGAGACGATGACCGTGGCGCCGCGGCCCTCGGCGCGCAGGAGTTTGGCCGCGATGAAGTAGACGGCGGATTTCCCCCAGCCCGTACGCTGCACCACCAGTGCGCGTCGCCGCTGCACGACGAGCGCCTCGATCGCGGTCCACTGGTCGTCGCGCAACGTGGCGGCCGGACCTGCCAGTTGCTCGAGGATCTCCTGGGCCTGCGCGCGCGTGGCTGTGGTTCCGGTTCCCGTGGTCATTGCCCCATCGTGCCCTGCTTCTACGACATCGTCTTCATCGGCGGAACGCCCCGCGCGAATCCGCGGTGCCATGCCGCACGAGAGGTCCGCGGCCGCTCACCCAACTCGCCCGCGCTCGTCCTACAGACCGAGCAAACACCAGCACCCCGAGCACCGGCACCTCACATGTTGCGGTAGTCCCGCGTGTACATCCTCGGACCGCGACGGGCGGGCATCGGCATGTACAACTCGATGAGCCGGATCACCCGATAGCGATGTCCCGCATAAGGTTCGAGTAGTTCCAGCATGCGGTCGTCGTCGATCGCCTCACCGATCAGCGTATGGCCCACCTGGGAAGGGATGTGATAGTCCCCGACCGGTACCGCGTCTGCGTCACCGACCGCGCGAACCCTCGTTTCGGCGGCCGTCCACGGCCCGACCCCGCGGAGCAGGTGGAGTTTGTCGGCCTTGCGTTCGACGTCGTAGCCCGCGGCCCGGACGATGGTCTTGCGCCGGGCCGGTTCGGCACCGCTGGCGTGCCACTCCCACTGCGGGATCTCGCGCCACACCTGCTGCGGCGGCGGCACCTTCATGCTCGGCGAGCCGGGTGCGGGTTCGCCGTACTTGCGCACGATGTACCGCCAGGCCCGCCAGGCTTCGCGGCCGGTCACCTTCTGCTCCAGGACGGCCGCCGCAAGCGCCTCCCACACCCGGTCGGTACGGCCGATGCGCAGCCCCTGACCCTGATGTGCCAGCCCGGCGATCACATCGTGATGCGCGACGAACTCGTCGGCGTTGTCCTCGCTGCCCAGCATCCGGGGCATCTGGTCGAGCAACCACCCTGCGCCGGGCCCCCACGCCCTGCCGACCACCGACTCGCCCCGCCGCGACACGGCCAGTGTGCCGGGCCCGTCGGGGGTGTGAATGGCCCGCCAGATCGACCCGTTCGGTGCGTATTTGAACGACGGATCACCGCTACCGCGACGATGCAGACTCAACGTCGCACGAATGTTCAACGGCCCCTGCGGAATCCACTCGCGGGACAAATGCGTGGGGCCCGGCGAGATCTCGCCGGGCCCTACGATCGACATGAGATGTCTAGAGGTTGATCATGTGCCCGATGGCACCGTGGAAGGTTTCCTGCATCGCCTCGGACATCGTCGGGTGGGTGTGCACGTTCCGCGCCAGCTCGGTTGCCGTCAGATCCCACTTCTGGGCCAGCGTGAGCTCCGGCAGCATCTCCGAGACGTTGTCGCCCACGAGGTGCCCGCCGATCAGCTCACCGTGGGTGTTGTCGGTGATGAGCTTGACGAAACCGGTCGGCTCGCCGAGCCCCTGCGCCTTGCCGTTCGCGGTGAACGGGAAGGTGGACACCTTGACGTCGTAACCTTCTTCTTTCGCCTGGTCCTCGGTCAGTCCGAACGAGGCGACCTGCGGCTGGCAGAAGGTGGCGCGCGGCATCATCCGGTAGTCGTCGATGATCATGGTCTCGGCACCGCCGATGGTCTCTGCGGCCACCACACCCTGCGCCTCGGCAACGTGCGCCAGCATCAGCTTCCCGGTCACGTCACCGATGGCGAAGATGCCGTCGACGTTGGTGCGCATGTGGTCGTCGATCGCGATCGCTCCGCGGTCGGTCACCTCGACACCGGTCTTGTCCAGGCCGTAGCCGTCGACGCGCGGCGCGAAGCCCACCGACATCAGCACCTTGTCGACGGTGAGCTCTCCGTCTTTGTCCTTGGAGTCGGTGTACTTGACGACCACCTGCGATCCCTGGTCGTCGATCGACTGCACCCGGGTGGAGGTGAGGATCTTGACACCGAGTTTCTTGTACGCCTTCGCGAGTTCTTTCGACGAGTCCTTGTCCTCGTTCGGCAGGACGCGGTCGAGGAACTCGACGATGGTGACGTCGACCCCGTAGTTCGCCAGAACGTAGCCGAACTCCATACCGATGGCGCCGGCGCCGACGATGACGATCGAGTCGGGCAGCTCACGCGTGAGGATCTGGTCTTCGTAGGTGACCACGTTCTCCGACAGCTCAACGCCGGGAAGGAGTTTCACGGTGGCGCCCACCGAGATGATCACATTGTCGAACGTGATCTCACGGTCGCCGACCTTTATGGTCTTCGCGTCGGTGAACTCACCGAAACCGTCGATCTCGGTGATCTTGTTCTTCTTCATCAAGAAGTGAACGCCCTTGACCATCTTGTCCGCGACCTGGCGGCTGCGGTCGAACGCAGCACCGAAATCGAAGGTGACGTCGCCGGAGATCCCGAAGGTCTTGGCCTGATGATTGAAGACGTGCGCGAGTTCTGCGTTACGCAGCAACGCCTTGGATGGGATGCATCCGACGTTGAGGCACACCCCGCCCCAATATTTCTCTTCGATTACTGCGGTTTTCTGTCCGAGTTGCGCCAGCCGGATCGCGGCGACGTAACCTCCCGGACCTCCGCCGAGGACAACTGTGTCAAAGTGTTCAGCCACGACGTCCACCCTACGTCGCCGCACCTGCGGGCGCTGACGGATACCCCTCGTGGGAGCAGTCTTCGTTCAGAGCGAACAAGCCCGGGCACAGCGGGCGTTCAGCACGTAGGGATCCACAGCCAACGGTCAGGACGTTTGGGCATGTCAGAGTCATCGGTGTCCGCGACCGCGTCGTCGACGCCGGGGTCGAACGGGAGATCGGTCACCGACCGGCGTTGCTCGTCGTCCCGACCGTCCTGCCCGCGCTGTCCTCGATCTCGCTGTGAACTCATCTGCATGCTCCTGCTGGGTGCGCGTGCGGCACATCGCCCGCGTCCACGGCCATTCGCCGACACCACGAAATCGTCTCATCAAGGATTCGGCGCCCGGCCACACACGGATGGATTCATCCGGCAAACCAACTAGAACGTGTTCTTGTTTGCGATCCCAAACCGCGCTACCGTCCCAGGGGTGCAGCCCACACCGTTCGAACCAGCCTCGCTAGGTCCTCTGCGATTGAAGAATCGCCTGATCAAATGTGCCACCTTCGAGGGCGCCACGCCCGAGGCGCTGGTCACGCCCGAATTGATCGAGTTCCATCGGGAAGTGGCAGCCGGCGGGGTGGCGATGACAACGGTCGCCTACTGCGCCGTGTCGCCCGAGGGCCGAACCGACCGCCACCAGATCTGGATGCGACCGGAGGCAATACCCGGGCTACAGAAACTGACCGACGCGATCCACGCCGAAGGTGCCCTCGCCGCAGCTCAATTGGGTCACGCGGGACCCGTGGCCAACCCGATCTCCAATCAGGCCAAGGCCCTGGCGCCGTCGCGGATTCCCGCGCCGATGGGCATGACCCTGTGCCGCAAGGTCACCACCGACGACATCGCATCGATGCTCGTGAAGTTCCGCCGTGCGGCCCGTATCGCCGTGGACAGCGGTTTCGACGGCCTCGAGATCCACTTCGGCCACAACTACCTGGCCAGCAGTTTCCTCAGCCCACTTCTCAACCGCCGCCACGACGAGTACGGCGGATCCCTGGTGAACCGCGCCAGGTTCTGCCGCGAGATCGCCGAGGCGGTACGCGATGAGGTCGGCGATGAGGCCGCGGTGTGGGCGAAGCTCAGCATGTACGACGGCTTCCCCGGGAGTCTGCAGGTCGATGAGGCCTGCCAGGTGGGCCGACTCCTCGAATCCGACGGGCACCTCGACGCCCTCGAACCGACCGCGGGCAGTTCACTTCTCAATCCGATGTATCTGTTCCACGGCGATGCTCCCCGCAAGGAGTTCGCTGCCTCGTTCAAAGGCGTGATGCGGTGGGGGCTCAAGGCCGTCGGCCCCTTCTTCCTCAAGGAGTACGACTACCACCCCGGTTATCTCCTGCCGCTCTCCCGACAACTGCGTGAGGCCGTCTCCATGCCGCTGATCCTGCTCGGCGGAATCACCGACCGCGCTTCGATGGACACGGCCATGGCGGAAGGCTTCGAGTTCGTGGCGATGGGGCGCGCGCTGCTCCGCGAACCCGATCTGCCACTGCGCATCGAAGCCGATCCGTCGACGGTGTCGCAGTGCATCCACTGCAATCTGTGTATGCCGACCATCTACTCCCACACCCGGTGCCCCATCCGCACCGGTGAACGGGTTGCGCACGGCGACGTCGTGGCACCGGCCTGATCGTCATTTGAGCCGGGCGATGACGATCGAGATGGGGCTGAATCGACAGATCAGTTGCGGGGCACGGACCGCATGTGCGGCAGACTGGGTCCGGTGAGCGACACCGATCCCTATCTATGGCTCGAAGACGTAACCGGCGAGAAAGCTCTGACGTGGGTGCGAGAGCACAATCAGCCCACGATCGAGGCCCTCACCACCAGCAGTCGGTTCGCCGACCTGGAGGCCGCCGCGCTGGAGGTGCTCGACACCGACGACCGCATCGCCTACGTACGCCGCCGTGGCGAGCACCTCTACAACTTCTGGCGCGATGCGACGAATCCGAGGGGGCTGTGGCGCCGGACGACCCTCGAGGAATACCGCACCGACTCACCCGAGTGGGACGTGCTCATCGACCTCGACACGGTCGCCGCCGACGAGGGCGAGAACTGGGTGTGGAAGGGCGCTCTCGTCCTACGGCCGGACCATCGCCGGGCGCTGATCCTGCTGTCCAGAGGGGGCGCCGACGCGTCGATCGTCCGCGAGTTCGATCTGCGGACGCGCACTTGGATCACCGCCGAGCACGGCGGTTTCGAGCTCCCAGAGAACAAATCCGACATCAGCTGGATCGACGAGGACACCGTCTATGTCGGCACGGACTTCGGCGACCAGCCCGACGGCGAGTCGTCCCTGACCAACTCGGGATATCCGCGGGTGGTGAAGCGCTGGTCACGTGGCACCTCACTCGAGGAAGCCGAGACGGTGTACACGGGCGCGACGAGTGATGTTGCCGTACAAGCGATGTACGACGACACGATCGGGTTCGACCGACACTTCCTGATCAGGTCCACAGACTTCTTCAATCAGGAGTTCTACGAGCTCACCGACGGAGAGCCCACCCTGATCGACGTCCCGACCGATGCGCACACCAGTGTGCACCGCAACTGGTTGCTCGTGTTCACCCGATCGCCGTGGAACCTCGCCGATTCCGGGATCGACAATCACGACCAGAGTGAATCGACCTACGCCACCGGCACCTTGGTCGTCTTCGACTACCCGTCGTACCTTGCGGGCGACCGCACAGGGACAGTGCTCTTTGCACCCGACGACCACACCAGCCTGCAGAACTTCTCGTTCACCTCCGCGCATCTGGTCCTGGTGACCCTGCGCGATGTGCAAACCGAACTCCGTTTGCTGAGCGTGACCGACTGGTCGGTGTCCGAGCTGTCCGGCCTACCTGAACTGGCCACCATCTCCGTACTCGACACCGACCCCGACCACAGCGACGAATTGTTCTTGTCGGCAAGCAGTTTCACCACCCCACCGAGCCTGCTGCACGGGTCGAGCACCGACGGAGTGGCCCCCATCAAGCAATCGCCCGAGTTGTTCGACGCGTCCACGGTGTCCGCATCGCAACACTTCGCGACGTCGGACGACGGCACGCAGATCCCCTACTTCGTGATCAAACGGGACGATGTGTCGCAGGCCCCCACCCTGCTGTACGGATACGGCGGTTTCGAGAACTCGATGACACCCGCGTACGGGGCGATATCGGGTCGGAACTGGATCGCCCGAGGCGGCATCTACGTGATCGCGAACATTCGCGGCGGCGGCGAATACGGTCCCACCTGGCACACTCAGGCCCAGCTCGCAGGCAGGCATCTGGTGTACGAGGACTTCGCGTCTGTGGCAAGGGATCTCGTCGACCGGGGACTCACCACCGCGGACAAGCTCGCGGCACAGGGCGGTTCCAACGGCGGGCTGCTGATGGGAGTGATGCTCACCAGTTACCCAGAACTGTTCGGCGCCTTGGTCTGCCAGGTTCCGCTGCTCGACATGCGGCGCTACCACCTGCTGCTGGCAGGAGCGTCGTGGGTGGCCGAGTACGGCGACCCCGACGACCCCGAGCAGTGGGAGTTCATCTCCAAGTACTCGCCCTACCAGTTGTTGCGGGCCGATGCGACGTACCCGGCGCTTCTGATGACCACCTCCACCCGTGACGACCGAGTGCATCCAGGCCACGCACGTAAGTTCGTCGCACGCATGGAAGAGCTCGGCCATTCGGTGAGCTACTACGAGAACATCGAAGGCGGGCACGGCGGCGCCGCCGACAACAAGCAGGCCGCGTTCAAGTCAGCCCTCGCCTACGAGTTCCTGTGGGAGAAATTGGGCGGGTGAGTCAGGCCGGTCGGTCAGCGGAGTCTGAGCAACACCACACCGTCGTCCGCCGCCACGCGCACGTACTGCCCGCTGTCCTCGATCTTCTCGAGCGCGTTGTTGGTGTCGGCCTTGTTCGCCGGGAAAAGGCCGGAGATGTTGGTATCCACCATGATCCACTGCGCGGTGGAACGATCACGCTTCTGCTTCGGGAACAGGGTCACCTCGTGATCGGCGACGAGATGCGGTGCCAGGTTGTTGGTGGTGGCCACGGATTGGCCGTCGGGGATCATCGCGCCGAACTCATCCACGGCCTGCGCCTGGTCGCCGCGTGAATAGAAGTCGCGTTCGGTCAGCCGGTCCAAAGGCCCGGCCCAGGCGAGGACGACCGCGATCGCCGCAGCCGCTGCAGCGAAGCCGACAACGGTGCGTTGCGACATCGACCGCCCCCGCAATCTGATCAAGGCGTCGAGCATCGCGACGATCATGATGGGCATCAACGTCGCGTTGTAGTGGAAGCCGAAGCCCCAGTACAGATGGTTCACGCTCAGGAAACGCCAGGCGAGGGTCGGCACTGCCACCAGGATGATCGGTGAGCGAACGGCCAGGAACAACGTGATCACCAGCAGGAGAAATGCGGTGGAGGCACGCGCGTCACCCTGCGACACCCCGATGATGAATCCGCGCACACCCTCGGCGGGCGAGTCGGCGAACTTCGATTCGTAGGTGTAGTCGCCGCTCCCCATCGCCGGGATGATCACCTTGGCCGCGATCAGCGTCCAGGCGGCGCCCCAGATCGCGGTGCCGACGGCCCATCGATACGACACGCGGCCGAATCGCAACGCGACGACGGCAGCGATCACCACAACCGTGACGCCGAGATCCTCTTTGCAGAAGACGAGTGGCAGGGCGTACAGCAGGGCAGCCCGCCAGCGCTCTTCCACCACGGCGACGAGGCTGAACGCCAGCAGGGGCACCGCGAGCGCGATCTCGTGGAAGTCGAACGCCAGTGCCTGGGCGATCCCCCATGCCAGCCCGTAGGCGATCGCGATGAAGACCCCGACCGCCATGCCGAGTCGTGTGGCGGCCAGCCGCACGATCGGTATCGCCGCGAGCGCGAACAGCAGCCCCTGCACGACCAGCAAGGTGACCGGCGTCGGGAACAGCCGATACAGCGGTCCGATCACAGCGATCCACGGCTGGAAATGATCACCGAGGAGGTTGACGTCGGTGCCTTCGAGCGGCACGGCGGGGGCGCGGAAGTGCCCGTAGGCCTTCACTGCCTGCGTGAAGATTCCCAGGTCCCACCCGGTGGAGCCGAAACGCTCGTGGCGCTGGATCGAATACAGGCAGTAGATCGTCGCCAACACGGCGAACGTGGCGAGGGCCAAGATCCACGGCGGCGTGCGGACCGCGATCAGAATATCGGTGAGTCGCGTCCGCGCCGAACCACTCCCCACGGCGGAGGTCGACGAATCGGGAGCCGGTCTGTCCGGCTGCCGCGACGACACGTCTGTCGCAGTGCCGGTTCCGCGGAGCTCGGTCACCTCATCCATGGGTTGCCTGCCAAGACATTCAGCAACCGTAACCCGAGATTCTGTGTTCGCGCTGACGCTCCCGACCCGATTCGTCGAGCTCTCCCGCCTTGCTGGTGTCAGTCGGGGAGCATCGGCGCGGCCATGCCCTGATCGCGTCCGATGAGAACTGCCCGGGTCACCGCGCCCGCCCCGAAACGGTCCCTGAGCCCGTCGATGGTGATGTCCAATTTCTCCTGGTGATGCTCGTCGAACGGCAGCGCGAGCTGGATGGAGTCGTTGCTGTCGAGGTTCGTCAACGACAACCCGATCAGCGTGCAGCCCTTGTCCCGGATCATCGGCATGGCTTCGTCGAGGAGGGCACGCGCGGCCGTCATGAGTACCTGGGTGCCGTCGGTGGGTTCGTACAGAGTTCGTGAACGCGTCACCCGGGTGAAGTCGTCGAACCGCAACCGAAGGATCACGGTGCGGCACACGCGTTCTGCTTTACGCAGGCGTTTACCGAGCCGATCGACGATGCCCACCATGGACGCCTCGAGGTCCTCCTGGGTTTTGGGTCGCCGCCCCATCGCCCGTTGTGACCCGATCGACCGGCGGCGACGCCCGACCTCCACCCGGCGTGGATCGCGCGCCATCGCCAGCGCATACAGGTGCGAACCGGCGCCGCGCCCGAGCAGCGACGCAAGAGTCGGCTGACCAACGGCCGCGAGGTCGCCCACGGTGGACAGACCCGCGTCGCGCAGCTTGCGCGACGTCACCGCCCCGACACCCCAGAGCCGTTCCACCGGCAACGGGTGCAGGAACTCGAGTTCACCACCGGGCGGCACCTCGAGCAGCCCGTCCGGCTTTCCCACCGCACTCGCGACCTTCGCAAGGAACTTGGTGCGCGCGATGCCGACAGTGATCGGCAGCCCGACCTCGATCCTCACCCGCTCGCGTAATCGGGCGCCGATCTCGGCCGGTGACCCACTCACCCGGTAGAGACCGCCGACATCGAGGAACGCCTCGTCGATCGAGATGCCCTCCACCAGTGGCGTGGTGTCCCGGAAGATGTCGAATACTGCCTGGCTCGCCTCGACGTAGCTGTCGAAACGGGGCCGCATCACCACGGCGTCCGGGCACAGGGCGACTGCCTCACGGCCGTTCATCGGAGTGCGCACCCCGCGGGCCTTGGCCTCGTAGCTCGCCGCGAGGACCACGCCTCCACCGCCCACGATGACCGGACGGCCGCGCAGCTCGGGGTGGTCGCGCTGCTCGACCGAGGCATAGAAGGAGTCGAGGTCGGCGTGCAGGATGCTGGCCAGCTCCCGCGGCTCTTCGGACACGAACACATGTTCGCATGCCGGTCCGACACCACTCGTGGAGTGCCTGCCCCGACGCGCGAGTCAGTAGCGGCGACGCTCCAGCGCAACCGAGATCAGCAGGCCCACCGCACCGAGGGCGACGCCGGCGCCGACTGCGATCAGGCCCACCTCCTGCATGTCACCGACGACCTTGTCGACGATGATGTCGGCGACCTCCCGGGCCGAGTCATCGGCACCGGAGACCTCGTCGAGGGCCCGTCGTTGCACGCCTTCCCCGAGGAGCCACGTCGCGATCCCGCCGAGGATCACCCCGAAGCCCACGGCCAAGAGCACAAAGCCCCGCCGTCGTGCGACCACGAGGGCGAGCACCGTGGCGACCACCGCGATGACCAACGAGCTGATCGCGAGCAGACCGATCTGGTTGCCCAGATTGTGGTACCGACCCGCCTCGAGTCCCGACTGGGCAGAATCGCTCAGCGGCACCAGGATCGGCCCCTTGATCTCGATGCCACCGAAACCCACGTCCGCGATGACACGGTTGACCATCGCCGTCAGGTCGAGGGACATCACCTCGCCCTCGTTCTCGGGCGTGGCCTCCTTGAACAACCAATCGTGCTGCTGGATCATCGCGTCGGCGAAGTCCTGCTCGAAGTTGTCGCTCTTGGTATAGGCGTCGGCGAGCGGAGCGATCAGGCCATCGGGAACCAGGGGCGCCTGCGACGACACCTGGGCGGTGATCTCGTCGGCGATGTACCGCTGCACGGTCGTGTTGTCGGCCAGCGGCGCCACGGTCTCCCGGAATCCGTCACGATCGACAACCCGCTCGTTCACGAAGAACGCGGGCACGGCGACGGCGGCCGCGACGATGGCGACCAGGCACAGCACTGCGGCAAGAAAGGAACGCACCGGCTCAGGTTACAGATCGGGCGGCATGAACCGCGGTAGGCAGGCCAACGTCGTAACACGACCACTCGGGAGTGCCACCGACGCTCTCACTCTCCCAGCAGATCGCGTGCCCGGCCGACGATGAGCGGATCCGGCTCCCCGACGATGTTGGCGTCCTTGTCGTCGTAGTCGAACAGGTTGAGCACGTACCGCATCGCGTTGATGCGGGCCCGCTTCTTGTCATTGCTCTTGACGACGATCCACGGCGCTTCTTCGGTGTCGGTCTCCGCGAACATCTCTTCTTTGGCCGCGGTGTACTTGTCCCACTTGTCCAGCGACGCGATGTCCATCGGCGACAACTTCCACTGACGCACCGGGTCAACCTGACGAATCGCGAAGCGGGTGCGCTGTTCGAGCGGGGACACCGAGAACCAGAACTTCACCAGATCCATACCGTCGTCGATCAGCATGGCCTCGAAGAGTGGTGCCTGCCGCAGGAACTGGGCGTGTTGTTCGTCGGTGCAGAACCCCATCACCCGCTCGACACCGGTGCGGTTGTACCAGGAGCGGTCGAACATGACGATCTCCCCGGCGGCGGGCAGATGCTGCACGTATCGCTGGAAGTACCACTGGGTCGATTCGCGCTCGGATGGCTTCTCCAGCGCGACGACCCGGGCACCGCGCGGGTTCAGATGCTCCATGAATCGTTTGATGGTGCCGCCCTTGCCCGCCGCGTCGCGCCCTTCGAAGAGGAATACGTGCCGGCTGCTCGTGCGCTTGCTCCACTTCTGGAACTTCAGCAGCTCGATCTGCAGCAGCCGCTTCTCCAGCTCGTACTCGTCGCGACTCATGCGCTCGTCGTACGGATAGTCCTCACGCCAGGTGTCGATGACGTTGCGCCCGGGAAGGGTCAGGAGGCGGGGATCGTCATCATCGCGGTCGTCGACGAGGAACTGGGTGGTGTCGGCGAGGTCGACGATCTTTTGGAGGGCCTCGCGGCCGGCGACGACGCTGAAGTCGGGACCGACGTCGGGGTGGTCGGGCCCGAAATCCGAGAGGCGCAGAATTTCATTCACCTCTCCAAGTTAAACCGGACGCACCGCTGTTACATGGCCGAAGGGTGAACTGGCGGTGATGCAGACGCTCGAGGTCGTCACCGGTCAGACGCCGACACCAAGACAGGGCAAAGGGCGACACCGTGATCGGCGCCGCCCTTCGCATGGAGGTGCGGGGGTAGATGTGCGCCCCCGCAGTGTGGGTTCTAAGAGGCCGGCCGCGGGGTGGAGAGCCAGATGCCGCCGGATCCGATGCAGGCCTGTCCGGTCGAGGTGTCGACCGCCGCGGCGAAACTGCCCGAACACGTGGTGCCGTAGGGACCCGAGTAGGCCGAACCACCCCAGCCGGCAACCGCTATCGACGTGCCACCCGCACGAGCCTGGCTGACGGCCATCCCGCCGGGCCCGGTGGTGATCGAGTATCCCGTGCCACCCGTCACCGCACCGGACAGAGCCGACGTATTCGGTTGCAGGTTGTACGCATTGGCGTTTCCGCCGGTGTTCGACGATGCGACGGCGGTGCCGTTGCGACTGTGGTCTTCGGCATGCGCAAAGCTGCCGGGGCCGGCCTTCGCTCCACACGCGCCGTACCCGTCTGTCCGAATCACGTTGTGCCCGTTGGCCGCAGTGCAGGTCAACGGGTCGGCCGATGCTCCACCCGCCCCTGTGAGACCGGCCAGCGCGAGCGCCGCGGTACCGATCAGCCCGGCCACCCCCGCCCGCACCAAGCCACGAGAACGAACACGAAAGACATTACTACTGAACAACATTGATCCCATCACGAACGAAAACACGTATCCAGTGCCCCCCGTCAAGGCAATGGCCGGCCGGTGCAGTGGTACCACGTCGGCCTTACCGAACAGACCATACTCCGGCCGGACCGGACACAGGCCCCGTTCTTGTGCATCGGTCTGATCACGAAAGCTCCGTTGCCGACAATGCCCACGTCGCCGCGACTCCCCCGCGCGAAAGCGAGGGGACGGCACGCCGGCAGGTGTACTTTTTGGTCCATGCCTGTCAACGCGAAGACCGAATTCGACATCGACGCCCCTCCCGCCGTCGTCATGGAGATCTTGATGGACGTGGAGTCGCTGCCGCAGTGGTCCGGCCCCCACAAAAAGGTCGAGATCCTGGAAGAACACGAGGACGGCGCACCCAAGAAGGTGAAACTCGAACTGCAGGCGGTCGGCCTGACCGACCACCAGCTCCTCGACTACAGCTGGACCGAGAACACCTGCACCTGGGACCTGATCGAAGCCGATCAGCTGAGCTATCAGCACGGCCAGTACACGATCACCCCCAAAGGTGACAAAACCCATGTCGAGTTCGTGCTCGACGTGGAACTGAAGGTGAAGCTGCCAGGGCTGATCGTGAAACAGGCTCAGAAGACGGCGCTCAACACCGCGCAGAAGGGACTCAAAGAGGAGGCCAAGCGCCGCCAGCGCTGACAGCCCGGGCCGTCAGCCGATACGGCCGTACAGGTGCTCGGCGTAGAGCCGGATGACCAATCGCTTGTCCTCCACCATGGCGCGGGCGAAGTCGTCCCAGTCGGGATGTTCGCCGAGTACGTCGCGGTAGAGGTCGATCAACTCCGACACGGTGTCGTCCTCGGTGGTCGCGGCTGCCACCGGGCTCAGTTCCACGCGCCCCTCGGCCACCGCGTAGTTCCAGCCGTCAGCGCTGCTCACGTGGATACTGGCGCGCGGGTCACGACGCAGGTTGGCGACCTTTGCCCGATCCGCGGTGACCGAGATGCGTACGCACTGCTCTCGTGGATCGAAGGAGTAGCTGACGGTGGACAGTTGCGGGACCCCGCTGCGCCGGATGGTCGCCAGGGTCCCACGGGTGTGTTCGGTGATGAACTCGGACAGGGCAGCTCGGTCGGTGGGCATACCTCGACTATCGCCCCACGCGTTCGGTGCCGCAAGTACGCCGATCTCGGTACCCGGGTCATCCCGCTCAGTGTTGCGTCACACCATCATTCAGGAGCACCGACGTTGAACTCGTTGGGGTCTGCACCCACGCGTACCCCATCGTTCAGCGTGGCGATGTCGCCGAGATCGGCGTCGGTGAGTTCGAAGTCGAACACGTCGATGTTCTGGGCGATCCGGTCGGGATTGACCGACTTGGGGATGACAACGAGACCGTTCTGCAGATGCCAGCGGATCAGTACCTGGGCTGGGGACTTGCCGTGCTGCTCACCGATCCGGGAGATCAGCGGATCGGTCAACAGGGTGTTCGGTTTGGAGTCCTTGCCCCAGCCCGAATTGCTGGTGCCTCCCAGTGGGCTCCACGATTCGACGGCGATGTCATGCCGGTCCGCGACGTCGCGGATCTGCTGCTGCGGCAGATGCGGATGCAATTCCACCTGATCGACGGCCGGCAACGTTCCGCCCCGATTCACCAACAGTTCGAGGTGGCGGGGTTCGAAATTGCACACGCCGATCGCCCTTGCTCGACCGCTCTGCGCGATCTCCTCGAGCGCGTCCCACGTCCTGAGCAATCGGTCGTCGTCCAGCAGAGGCCAATGGATCAGGTAGAGATCCACGTAGTCCAGCCCGAGCCGCGACAAGCTCTGATCGAACGCCTTCTTCGCCGGCTCGAATCCCTGGTCGGCGTTCCACAGTTTTGTGGTGACGAACAGTTCGGAACGATCCACGGACGCGGCCGCGAGAGCACGGCCGACACCTTCTTCGTTCCCGTACGCGGCCGCGGTGTCGATGTGGCGGTACCCGGCGTCGTCGATCGCAGACCGCACGGCCTGCTCGGTCTCCTCGTTGGACGCCTGCCACACCCCCAGGCCCAGCTGCGGAATGGACGTCCCCGAGTTGAGGTCGATGGTCGGAACATTTGTGGTCATGGAACCAGCGTAACGAGAAGCAGCGGTACGGCCGTTCCACATCGCGGCCGGCTCACGCCGAACGGGCGTCACGAGCGACGGCCGCGATCTCGTCGACCGTCATCCCTCCCCAGATGCCGTGCTTCTCGTCGAACTCCACGGCATGGTCGCGGCACTGCCGCACCACGGGGCAGCCGTTGCACAGCGCTTTGGCCTCGGCCTCGCGGCGCCGTCGGACTGCAGCAGGCTCTCGTCCTGACGGTGCGAAGAAGATCTCCCAGTCGATCCCCTGGTCACGGCAGCGCCCGCGCACCCGCCAATCCCAGCCGCCCACACCCGATTCGGCGCCGAACGCCAACACTCCCACCATCCACTCCCCTTGGTTGATCGCTCTCCGCCGCCAAGCATTCATGACGACGAGCGCCGAGCGGAGTGTTGTGGCCGACCGAGTCCGAACCATTGACATCGGTAGGGCGGACAGTCATGCAGACCTACCGTGAGCGCTCAGGTTGCGACGGAGTCGAGACCTTCACGCAGACGGGCGAACCATCCGCATGATGTTCCCCCGTAACGCCTGCTGTACTCGATAGCCCGCGCGGCCAGGAGCGAGCGCGCCTGCCTGTCGTCGGCTTGCGTTGCCGCACTTACCCATCGACCCGGATTCGCTGACACAGAAGTCATGAAGCGCCCCTGTGCCCAACCGAACCGACGCGCGACAACAGTTTCGACACACAAGACATGACAAGGCTCCAATGAACGGCTACCCGACCATTGAGCCCGCGACCGCGTCCCGTCGCGAGGTTTAGGATCACGTTGATCAAATGTCCGCGCCGATCAGGCCGACAAGCGGTCTGCCCCGCCCTGGATCGAAAAACCCGCGCTGGTCAGTGCTCGCGTTCTTCGAGCCGCAACGGCCAGGCCTCGTCCGGGATGTCACGCAGGTTGCAGGACTCGTCGCGGGCGGTGAACCACCCGCGGTAGTGGATGAGCTCACCGAGGACCGGGTTGCGCACCGAGGCATCCACCCGGAACCGGTTGTGCCGTTCGTCCCAGCCCTCGATGTACCTCATCCGCGCAGCGAGAAGACCGCGCATGCCGACCTTCGGGCCGGCAAGCAGCCGCATCGGGCCACTCTCGAAGACCAGAGAACCGCGGGCGTCGGCGTGTGCCTCGAGCGGCCACAGCAGTTCCGGGCCGTCGCCGAAGTAGTCGACCAGTCCCTCGCGGCCGTCGACAAGCAGTGAGTTCAGCCCATGTGAGCCGGTTGTGTAGTCGAACGACCGAAGGACCGCGAGGCATTCGCGCCCGAGCTCGTCCTGATAGCAGTAGTTGTGCATCGTGAACGGGACGAGCCTGCTGGTCTTGGTGGGCATCGCGTTGCGTTTACGCATGTGGAACAACATCGCGGGCAGCATCGCCGAGCAGTAGACCGACTCGAGCATCCCACCGGCCACCTGCGACAGTTGCGAGGTGGAATCGATCCCATACCGCCATTGCATGTTGGGATGCAGGTTCTCGAATTCCCGACCGAGAACATTCTGGATGACCGAACTCACCGATACCGACCGTTCCCCGTACCAGACATGAGGTCTGAATGTACTACGAGCGGCCTGCCTAAAATGTTTGGTCGGACCCCGCGACCGAATACTGCCAGCAACACCCTGTAACAACAGACCCTGCGACAACCGAAGGAGCATCACGTGAGCGCTCAAGTCGAAGAGATGGAGTTCGCCACCGAGACGCGGCAACTCCTGGATCTGATGATCCACTCGATCTACTCGAACAAGGATTCATTTCTCCGCGAGCTGGTGTCCAACGCCAGCGATGCCCTCGACAAGCTGCGCCTGGAGTCGTACCGGAACAAGGATCTCGAGGTCGACACCTCCGACCTCCACATCGAGATCTCACTGGATCCCGACGCCCGGACATTCACCATCACCGACAACGGGATCGGCATGTCTCGCGACGAGGTCGTCGACCTCATCGGCACGCTCGCGAAGTCGGGTACGGCCGATGTCCGTCGCAAGCTGAAAGAGGCAAAAGAGGCCGAGGCTGCGGGCTCGGGCGCCGCCGAGGAGCTCATCGGCCAGTTCGGCATCGGTTTCTACTCGACGTTCATGGTCGCCGACAAGGTCACCCTGCTGACCCGCAAGGCCGGCGAGACCTCCGCGACGCGGTGGGAATCGGCAGGCGCGGGCACGTAC
Organism: Williamsia sp. DF01-3; assembly: GCF_023051145.1. Classification (NCBI taxonomy): domain Bacteria; kingdom Bacillati; phylum Actinomycetota; class Actinomycetes; order Mycobacteriales; family Nocardiaceae; genus Williamsia; species Williamsia sp. DF01-3. Next base: position 1,257,847 of record NZ_JALKFS010000005.1, on the reverse strand, counting down.
ACGATCGAGGACGTCGCCGAGGCACCGCAGGGCACCTCGGTGACGCTGCACCTCAAGCCCGAGGACGCCGAGGACGATCTGCACGATTACACCTCGGTGCCCAAGATCCGTCAGCTGGTCAAGAAGTACTCCGACTTCATCTCGTGGCCCATCCGCATGGACGTGACCACTCCCGTGCCGCCGAAGGCCCCCGGCGACGACACGGATGACGCGGCCGCCGACGCCGACGAGCCGACCGAGACCACCACCACGGAGGTGCTCAACTCGCAGAAGGCGCTGTGGACCCGACCCCGGTCGGAGGTGACCGACGAGGAGTACGCGGACTTCTACCGGCACATCAGCCACGCATGGGACGAGCCTCTCGAGATCATCCCGATGAAGGCCGAGGGCACCTTCGAGTACCAGGCCCTGCTCTTCATCCCGTCCACGGCGCCGTTCGACCTGTTCATGCGCGAACGCCGCACCGGCGTCCAGCTCTACGTCAAGCGCGTGTTCATCATGGACGACTGCGAAGAGCTGATGCCCGAGTATCTGCGTTTCGTCAAGGGGCTCGTCGACGCGCAAGACCTGTCTCTCAACGTCTCTCGCGAGATCCTGCAGCAGGACCGGCAGATCAAGGCCATCCGCCGGAGGTTGACCAAGAAGGTTCTCTCGACGATCAAGGACATGCGGGCCAACGACCGCGAGAAGTACGACACCGTGTGGTCGCAGTTCGGCCGGGTCCTCAAAGAGGGCTTGCTGCAGGACGCAGACAACCGGGACGCGCTCCTGGCGATCTGTTCGTTCAGCTCCACCCATTCGGTCGACACCGCCACAACGCTGGCCGAGTACGTCGAACGGATGAAGGACGACCAGAGCCAGATCTTCTACGCCACAGGCGAATCACGCGAGCAGCTGGAGAACTCGCCGCATCTCGAGGCGTTCAAGAAGAAGGGTATCGAGGTGCTGCTGCTCACCGACCCGATCGACGAGATGTGGGTCGGCCAGATCTTCGATTTCGAGGGTAAGCCCCTGCAGTCCGTGGCCAAGGGCGAAGTCGATCTGTCCGATACAGCGGACAAGGAAGATGACGACAAAGACAACAAGCAATTCGACGAGTTGCTCACCTGGTTGACCGGCGTCCTCATCGACGACGTCAGTCAGGTGCGGTTGTCGAGCCGGCTCACCGATTCGGCGGCCTGCATCGTCGGTGAGGCCCAGAGTCTTTCGCCCGCCCTCGAACGGATGTACCGGGAATCGGGCTACCCGATGCCTGACAGCAAGCGCATCCTCGAACTCAACCCCGACCACGCCCTCACCAAGGGACTCCAGGAGGCCTTCGCGGCTCGCGGCGACGACGAGTCGCTTCGGCAGACGGCCGAATTGCTCTATGGCGCAGCGTTGCTGGCCGAAGGTGGCACCCCGAAGCAGCCGGCTGCCTTCAGCAAGACGTTGGCCAACCTGCTCACCAAGACCGTGACGCCCCAATAGCGGTTCGGATCAGACGAGCGGGCCCTTGCTCCCTCGAGCGCGAGTTCACGTCGCCTCGGTCGGAGCAGGGGCCCGCTTGTCGGCAGTTCACTGAGTGTCGCGGCCGTCCTGGGTCGGCGCCTGCGCGGCGGACTCGTCCGGCACCGGGAGTGTGCACACACCGTCGACGCAGGCCCCGGCATCAACGTCGCCTACGAGTTCGAGAGTCCGAGGCGGCTTTTCAGACATCGGCGGTGACGTCCTTCACTTCGTCTCGTGCACGCTCGAGCACCGAGGTGAAGGTTTCGGGAGCCTGGGCGCCGGACACCCCGTAGCGGCCGTCGATCACGAAGAACGGGACCCCGTTGATGCCGTATTCACGTGCCTGCGCGATGTCGGCGTCAACCGCTGAGACGTAATCGCCTGCCGCCAGGACATTCTCGATGGCGCCGCGGTCGAGACCCACATCGGCGCCCAGCTCGGCGAGTTCCTCGTCGCGCCCTAGGTGCCGCCCCTCGCTGAAGTAGGCGGCGAACAGTCGCTCTGCCATCTCCAGCTGCTTGCCATGCTGCTTGGCGTAGTGCAGCAGCTCGTGTGCCTTGCGGGTGTTGGTGTGCAGCAGTGCATCGAAGTTGTACCGCAGTCCGACCTCATCCGCGATGGCGCTGACCTGGTCGAGCATCTGGCGCACCTGCCCGGCCGGCATCTCCTTGTGCTGCACGAGGAAGTCGATCTCCGAGCCGTCGAAGTCCACCGGGGTATCTGGCGCCAGCTCGAAGCTGTGGTAGGTCACCTCGACGTCGTCGCGGCCGGCGAAGTCGGCGAGCCCGGCCTCGAACTTGCGTTTGCCGATGTAACACCACGGGCACGCGATGTCGGACCAGATATCCACGGTGATCGAAGCCATGTGACGTGCAACAGCCTGGTGCCGATCGGCATTCCCAGCGTCACGTAGACCGGCGTGTCAGGACGGCACGACGCTGCCGGCCAATCCGGCTCCGAGCGCGAAGGTGAAGATCTGCAGGATCAGGCCTACCACCGGAACCCAGAACGCCACCCGGCGCCGCACCATCAAGATTGACGCGGCGATGATCGACACCACCACAACCGCCACACCTCCACCATCTGCGACGACGTACGCCCACAGCAGATTGTCCGTGTCACACCGATCGGCGTAGCAGCTGTCGGTGGCCATGACGAAGAAGAGACTCATGTACACGCTGCCCACGAGGACGAGGACTTGCAGAGCCAGCAAGAAAAGCGTCGCGATGAGGTCGACGACCAGGCCCGGACTGCGGGGTGGAATCGCCGGAACCGGGGTGGGGCGCGGGTACGTCATGGCGGGAGGACCGTAGGTCATGACGATGAGAGTAGGACCGCGCACCAAGGCCACGGCAGCGTGAAACTACTCAATTCGCGTTTGCTTGTCCATCTCCGGCGCCGTGAGCAGTGATCACACAGATTGAGTTCTGTTTATCGAGGCGCGACGGGCACGGGGAACAGCGCCCGCGGATTCTGCAACAGTGCGGGCGGTATGACGTCGCTGCGGGCGAGTACCCCCTCCCACTGCACGCGTCTGCGGTGCGGAACGAGAGTCGTTGCACTGCGCGAGAATTGATACTCTCCCGTCAGCCTTCCTACGTGAAGATCCAACGTGTCCGGAATCGGCACCGCGATCTCGTCGCCCACGGACAGGTCACCGACAAACGATGCCAGGACTCGCAGGTCCTTGCCCGGCCGACGTCCCGGAGCTCGTTCCTTCAGCAGCGCGCGGAGATCGCCACCTGCCGCCGCGATGACATCGATACCGGACTCGGTCCCGAAACCGACGATGCTGTGGCGCCTGAACTCTTCGTACTGCTCTGCAGATGACGGCCGCACCACCCAGACCGTGCGGTCACCGGTGCGCAGCTGCGTCGGGACTTCTGGAGGGTCGGGCCAGAAGTACGGCATGTCGCCATCCATCTCCCCGAACACGGGGACGTAGAACTCCGGATCCTTCCGGACCAATGCGGCGCGGTGACTGAGGTAGAGGCGTTCGTCGTCCCACCACGGGGGCATCAGGCCATCGGCCACCAGCTCCGATTGGGGGCGCCCGACCACTTCCGGTGCGAACTCCGCGATCTGCCCCGCGGTGGTGTCGGCCCGCCCGCCCGCGGTCCACACCTCGACGAAGGTCAGTCCGTAGCAAACCAAGGCAGGGGTGTGTCCACGCCACATCTGCACCGCCGGATGACTCCCCCACCCGTAGTCGAACAATTCGAGCGCCCGCAGGATCTGCAGTGTTTCGACCCGCTGCTTCCCCAACCGCGGCACGTCCAGCACGGCGGCCGAGCGCGCGAAGTCCGGATACGGCAAGAAGGTCTGCATGGAGTTCGCATACCCCCTCGCGGCGATTTGATGCGGTGGGGTGGTGGGGGTGGCGGGTCTGGCTGCACACGAGTCGCTGTCCGACGGCCGGATGTGACGACGTGGACCATCCTGTGTGCACTCAGGCCCATCGCATGTCCCCTAGGAGGGCTGGATGTGACGTCGGCGGGTTACTTGTGTGCACTCAGCCCCGCCTGCTTCGGCGACGTTTACGCACGACGCGGATGATGTCGTCGACGACTTCGTCGAGGCTGGCGATCGCCGTCGCGGCCGAGTAGCGAAGGATGCGCCAGTCATCGTCGACGAGTTCGTTCTGGCGCTTTCTGTCGTTATTGAAAGTTGCAGGGTCGGTGTGGAATTCGCGTCCGTCGATTTCGACGATGACCCTTGCACGACGGCACACCAGGTCGCCGTAGTAGCGGCCGACTCTCGCGTTGATCTCGAGCGGGAAGTTTCGCGCACTCAATGCACGCGCAACCAATCTCTCCGGTTCTGAGCGGGTGAGAGGGCAGCACGTGCGTAGTTGCTCGCGAACGGCGACGATTCCGTGGCGTCCTGGTGAACGCTCGCAGAGGCGAGCGACTGCCCGCCAGTTCACCCGCGTTCCGATTGCGGCGTCGAACAGAGCCTCGAGAGCCAGCTGGTCAAGCGTGGTGGCGACGTCGATGAGGCAGTGCTCGATTGGCACCACCGGCAGCCCTTTGCGGCGCACCGCGTGTACATCGGTTCGCCGATGCAAGCGCACCCAGCTCGGCCCGCGGACCGAGACGCTCGGCGAAACGGTGGCCTCGACAATCTCGGGCTCGTCCTCCAGCAATCCCCACAACCAAGCAGCGGTGGTGTGACTGAGTACGGCAGCCGGCTTCCACAGGATGACTGCCGCACAGAGTTCGACGTATCCCGGGTCGGACGTCGAGTAGACCTCAGGCAATAGTCGATTCAGACGCGAGACTTCGCGGTTGGTCATCCCGCCCGCTAAGAGCTGCGCACGTGTTCGTACTTCCCCCATCCGATCATGGTTGACGCAAAACACAATTCGCGCATCCGGCTATCCACAGCCTGTGGATAGCCGGTGACGTGTCTTCGCCATCAGTGGTATAGGCGGGGCTGAGTGCACACAGATCGGTCCCTGACGTCACATCCGGCCTTCAGGTCCCGCCTTGTGTGCAACCAGGCACGCGCGATGGGGCTGAGTGCGCACAAGTACCCCGCTGACGTCACATCCAGCCCCCGGACACCAACTTGCGTGCACCCAAACACACACAAACGAAACCGGCCCACTCCCGAGGGAGTGGGCCGGTTCGCGTGAACGGTAGAGCGAGAAGCGTGGACTAGAAGCCCATGCCGCCCATCTCGTCGCCGCCCGGCATGGCCGGTGCAGCGTTCTTCTCGGGCTTGTCGGCAACGACGGCCTCGGTGGTGAGGAACAGAGCCGCGATCGAGGCTGCGTTCTGCAGCGCCGAGCGGGTGACCTTCACCGGGTCGTTGATGCCACGGGCCAGCAGGTCCTCGTACACACCGGTTGCGGCGTTGAGGCCGGTTCCCAGCGGGCTGTTGCGGACCTTGTCGGCGACAACACCGGGCTCGAGGCCTGCGTTGATCGCGATCTGCTTGGCCGGAGCCTCCAGAGCGACGCGGACGATGTTGGCGCCAGTGGCCTCGTCGCCTTCCAGGGAGAGTCCGTCGATGGCGGGCTCGGACTGCAGCAGAGCCACGCCACCACCGGCGACGATGCCCTCTTCGACAGCAGCCTTGGCGTTGCGCACGGCATCTTCGATGCGGTGCTTGCGCTCCTTGAGCTCGACCTCGGTGGCAGCACCGGCCTTGATCACAGCAACGCCACCGGCCAGCTTGGCCAGACGTTCCTGCAGCTTCTCACGGTCGTAATCGGAGTCGCTGTTCTCGATCTCGGCGCGGATCTGCGACACACGACCGGCGATGGCGTCGGAGTCGCCCGAGCCCTCGACGATGGTGGTCTCGTCCTTGGTGACAACGACCTTGCGGGCGGTGCCGAGGAGTTCGACGCCGGCGCTCTCGAGCGACAGGCCGACCTCTTCGCTGATGACCTCGCCACCGGTGAGGATGGCGATGTCGGCCAGCATGGCCTTGCGACGGTCACCGAAGCCCGGAGCCTTGACGGCAACAGACTTGAAGGTGCCACGGATCTTGTTGACCACCAGGGTCGAGAGGGCTTCGCCCTCGACGTCCTCGGCGATGATCAGCAGCGGCTTGCCGGCCTGGATGACCTTCTCCAGCAGCGGCAGCAGGTCCTTGACGGTCGACACCTTGCCGGAGACCAGCAGGATGTACGGATCCTCGAGAACGGCTTCCTGGCGATCTGCGTCGGTCACGAAGTAGCCGGAGATGTAGCCCTTGTCGAAGCGCATGCCCTCGGTGAGCTCGAGGCTCAGGCCGAAAGTCTGTGCCTCTTCGACGGTGATGACGCCTTCTTTGCCGACCTTGTCCATGGCCTCGGCGATGAGCTCGCCGATGGCCGGGTCACCGGCGGAGATACCAGCGGTAGCAGCGATCTGCTCCTTGGTGTCGATCTCCTTGGCGGACTTCAGCAGCGACTCGGTGACAGCCTCGACGGCCTTCTCGATGCCGCGCTTGAGGCCCAGCGGGTTCGCGCCGGCAGCGACGTTGCGCAGACCTTCACGAACGAGTGCCTGTGCCAGGACGGTGGCGGTGGTGGTGCCGTCGCCCGCGACGTCGTCGGTCTTCTTGGCGACCTCTTTGACCAGCTCTGCGCCGATCTTCTCGTAGGGATCCTCGAGCTCGATCTCCTTGGCGATGGAGACGCCGTCGTTCGTGATGGTGGGGGCGCCCCACTTCTTTTCGAGCACGACGTTGCGACCCTTGGGTCCCAACGTCACCTTTACGGTGTCGGCGAGGGCATTGAGGCCCCGCTCGAGGCCGCGACGGGCCTCTTCGTCAAACGCGATGATCTTGGCCATTACGAAGTGATCCTCCGATAGGGGGTGACACTGAAGTTCGGTGGTTGGTTCCGGTGCCCGCGACGGACGATCGGTCGTGTCATTAGGACCGATCTCACCGTTCCAACCTGGCACTCACGGTTGTCGAGTGCCAGCCACCGTTTTAGCACTCTCAGGTGCCGAGTGCAAGGTGGGAGACGGAGCCGGAGGCGGAGCTCGACCGCTGGAACAGGCGGAACTCGACCCTTTGCAGAGACTGGTTCTACGCCGCGTACAGGGCTAAACGAAGACTCCACTGAGGAAGCCGAGAACAGCGGTCGTCGCTGCCCGTTGCCCCTGCCCCTGACCGGCTGCGGTGCCTCCGAAGGCGATGCCCGCGCTCCACTGCGCGGTGCCGGGGAACATCCCGAGTCGAATCAGATGGCCCGCATTCTCGAGCCGCACGTGCTGGTCCAGCGGATGGTTGCGGGCGGCGAGCAATTCATCGGCCATTCGCTCGGAGGGCCATAGATGGTCATCGGTCCCGGAGATGCAGAGCAGGGGCACGTCGATGACCTCACTCCGTAGTCGGGCGGGTGAGCTGGTGGTGGGTCCGAGCTCGTCGAGACCTGCGGTGTAAGCGTCGTGCAGCTTCAGCAGACTCGGGCGGCCGTGTGCGATGTCGCGATGGACGCGCCACGCATTGCGGATCAACTGAGGCATCAGGGAACCGGTCGGAAGCGGTGCCCATGGGACGGTTTGCCCGCCTGATGTCCAGGTGGGGGTGTCAGGAATCTCGCCATCGGGTCCGATGGCCTGCCACGACACCGAACTCGGGCTGATCAACACCAGGCCACTCACCGGCAGCTGCGTGACCGTGGCCGCGGCGAGCAGTCCTTCGGCACCCCTCGAGATGCCCATCGCGGTGATCCGCGCACTGTCGATCCCGGGCAGCGACGTCAACGTGACGACCGCGTCGGCGAACCGCTCGAGAGGGATCTGGGCCAGCGGTGCCTCGGCGTGTGCCGTCGACTCGTCGACCCAGGAGTAGGCCAGCGCTGCGAAGCCGTTGGAGGCCAGCGTCGCAATGGTCGCGCGCTGCGAGTCGACCCCGCCTTCCGACCCCCCGAAGCAGGCGACCGCGGGCCAGCCCGCGTCGGGCACGGTTCCACCCGGCGTCGCCAAGAGCGCCGTTCGCCCGCCGATCTGTAGCTCGCGCACGTCGACGCCGACCTCGGACGGGAATCTCGACACCGTTCGCCGGGCCGACCTTCCAGCGGAGGTCGCCTCGATGGTCACATGCCAGGGACCGACCGGAGGGACGAACAGGTCCGGCGCCGTGGAGTCGGAGATGTCGGGCCGCATCGCCCACAGCGGTGCATCCGGATCGGCGACCGACCAGTCCCCCTCGACCGGGACAACCCGGGCGACGTCGACCGTTCCGTCGGCCGATGACGTGAAGGCTGCCTGTGCGCGCCAGCGACGACCGAACAGGTCGGTCCCACTGACCTCGATCTCCACGCGGGAGCCGGGTTCGGCACCGGTGAGCTGCACGCCAAAACTCTCGTCGTGCCGGGACGAACTCGGCGCGGTGATCACCAGACCGTCCGTGGTGTCGGGCGCTGGCGACGGCTGATCGACAATCGCCTCTGCACCCGCGTCCCGGGCGGACACCTCCACCGAACGCGTCTCGAACCAGTTCGGGAACACCGACGACACCACCCCGGCGATGCCGAGCAACGTGAAGGGCGCCACCCAGTAACAGATGATCGACAGTGCATCGCCGTCATCCTTGATGGTCGCGTCGCCGTCGACGAGCGGCGGGATGATCGAGAGCAGGGTCATCGCACCGAAGGCGGCCACCCACATCCACGTCATGGCGTTGGTGATGTAGCGAAACCCGTCGGTGGTGGCGGTTTTCGCATCCACCGAGTCCTCGGCGTACTCACGGACAAACGGCCGGCCGAGCAGGACACCTCCGAGTGCGATGAGGAACAGGCCGAGATTCGACAGCGGCTGCAGCCAGCGCTCCAGGACGTCGTCGTCGAGGGTGAGGGCGGCGATCACCAGGAGCACGAAGACCACGATCGTGCCGACCTCCAGAGAGCGGAAGGGCTCGCCACGCCACCGCTGGAAGACCTGACCTGCGATGGTCAGCGCGAAGGCGATCAGTACCGCCGTCAGGAAACCGGCGTTACCCACCAGAACCCAGAACAGAATCCAGGGCGCGAACCCGATCACAAATCCCACGTTGCTTCCCTACCTGTTCGGTTGCCGCTCTCACCCCAGCGATCGGGCGGGTCGGACTCGCCGCAGCCTCGCGGTCACCGAGAGAACCCGCCGCCACAGTGCCTCGGAAAACAAACACTAAGCCAATGAGGCGCCCTGAGCACGGTTTTCAGCGCGCAGGCGGCACGCTCGCCTCAGGCCTCGCCCATCGCGAGCACGTCCTCGACCAATCGATCGGCGTAGGCGCGGTCAGCCGGGAGACCGAAGACCACGTGGTGGTAGAGCGGAGCGACGATGTGGTCGAGAGCCCGCCGTGCCGACGGCACGTTTTCCCCGCGGCTTCGTGCGCGTTCGATCATCGACTGCAGTTGGGCGTCACGAGTGTCCCAGCAGGGGCATGTACCGATCTCCTTGCGGGCACCGACCATCGCTCGTAGGTAGGTGGTCCGCTCGGGGCGGGTGATGTCGTCGACGATCACCGTCGCCCAGGCGCGCAGGTCTCCGGCGATGCTGCCGGTGTCGGGGAGCGGTTCGTTCTTCGTCAGCGCCGCAACCGCGACCTCTTCGAGCAACGCGTCCATCACACCCCACCGCCGGTAGATGCTCGTGGGATTCACCCCGGCGCGTTCGGCGACCTGGGGAATCGTCATTGTCTCGCGGTATCCCTCGCTCACGAGTTCGCCGACGGCGGTGTAGACAGCGGACTGCACGCGAGCACTCCGACCGCCGGGGCGGCGTGGAGCTGTTGATCGTGCGGGTGCGCTCATGCGACCATTATTGCAAATCGAATGGCTTTAATCCGCAGGATGGTGCTACCGTCTCCAAAAGCAAACATCGTTGCTTTAACCGTTGGGAGATGTCATGCACCGACCCACCCTGGGTTCGAAGGCAGCGTTTCGGCTGATCATCGTCACCACCGTCGCCGTGATGTTCGGTGCCGCCGCTCCCTCGCCGCTGTATCCGGTTTACCAAGAGCTGTGGGGCTTTTCGTCGTTCACACTCACCGTGATCTTCGCCGTCTACGTCATTGCGCTGCTCGCGGGCCTGCTGACAGTCGGATCACTGTCCGATCACGTGGGCCGACGACCGGTGATCCTCGGCGCGCTTGCGGTCCTGACCGGTTCGATGCTGATGTTCGCCTTTGCTGACGGCGTTCCGATGTTGATCGCCGCCAGAGTTCTGCAGGGTCTTGCTGCCGGGGCCATCACCGGCACACTGAGCGCTGCCCTGGTTGATCTCCAGCCCACCCCACGGGCGGGTTCGATCGCCAGCTCCGCTTCTCCTCCAGGCGGATTGGCCCTCGGCGCCGTCGGGGCGGGGATTCTCGTGCAATACGCGCCGATGCCTCGCGAGCTGGTGTTCCTCTTGTTGGTCGCCACGTTTGTGCTCGTGGCAGCGGTCGTCGTGTTCGTCCCGGAGACGTCACCTCGCACCGACTTCGCCTCCCGTCGCCACCTGTGGAGGGTTCTGCGCCCCAACGCGAGCCTGCCGCCTGCCGTGCGCGGAGCGTTTCTCGCAGCGACCCCGGCCATGTTCGCCACATGGTCCCTTGGGGGCCTGTATCTTTCGCTGGGTTCATCGATCGTCGCGCGCATCCTTGGTCTGGAGAACCACATGGTTGCCGGCCTGATGATCGGGGCGTTCTTCGGATCAGGAGCACTCGGCTCGGCCGTCGCATCGGGGTGGGGCGCCCACCGCAAACTGGCCGTCGGTCTGAGCACGCTCGGTACCGGACTGATCGTCAGCCTCGTCGCGACGTTGACGGCCAACGTTCCGGCCTATGCCATCGGTTCGGTAGTCGCCGGGTTCGGTTTCGGCGCAACGTTTGTCGGCGTGATGGCGACACTGATCGCGGTCACCGATCCTGCCGCCCGCGGTCAGGTGTTCTCCACCCTGTTCATCGTGAGTTACACAGGGTTCAGCATTCCGGCCGTCGTCGCCGGGTTCGCCGTGATCCATATCGGTCTGCGACCCACTGCCGTCGCCTATGGCCTCTTCGTCCTGGCGATGGTGATTCTGGCTGCGGGCGCGGCGATCTGGCGTGCACGGGCCGAGCGACGGACGTCCCCACCTGTTACGCCTGCAATCGACGCCGAACTGGTCACGGCGGCGGCTGACACGTCGGACACCAGTAGATGACGCGGTCGAGGTCGGTGCTCCCACCGAGATCTCCCCGTTCGATCGTGGTGCCGCAGCGACGGCAGGATCGGCCGGCGCGCCCGTAGACCCAGAATCGCTCGCCGTTCCGATCGACGTTGGTGACCCGGTTGGCCCGCGTGCGGTTGTATTCGAGTAGCTGTTTGGCCAGGTCGACCCACTCGGCCAAGTCACCTGCTTCGCCCGTGGGAACCGCCGGATGTACCCGCCTGAGAAAGCACATCTCCACGCGAAAGACGTTGCCGATGCCGGCCAGGTTGCGCTGATCGAGCAGCGCCAGCCCAATCGGCCGCTTGAGGTCGGCGGCCAGGTTGTCGACGGCCGTTTGCGCATTCCAATCGGGCCCCAGCAGGTCGGGGCCCAGGTGGCCAACCGCCTCGTCCTCGTGATCGCGCCGCAAGATCTCCAGTTTGCCCAGTTCGAAACCGACGGCCTGCACCTTCTCGGTCTCGAGGATGATCCGCGCCTTGAACCCGGGCCGGCGCCAGCGCGCACCTTTGGCGTAGATGTCCCAGCGACCCTCCATCTTCAGATGTGAATGTACGGTGCGGTCACCGACACGGATGAGCAGATGTTTGCCGCGGGCGATCACTTCATCCACCGTTCTGCCACTGAGATCCACGGTTGCGTACCGCGGCACCCGAACATCGCAGCGCGTCAACACTTTTCCGGCAAGTGCGCGATGCAGCCGGCCGGCTGCCTGATGGACGGTGTCACCTTCGGGCATGAATCCATTGATACCCCATCCCACGGTCGGGCCAGGGTGAACGGCCGCGCAAGGCTGCGCATCCTACGATGGGCCTACCCAGTCCCCACCGGATCGAGAGGCACGCGTGTCCTACGGACAACCGATGATCGCCGGTGTCGTCACCGCACTTGTCGGTTTCACCAGCTCGTTTGCCGTGGTGCTCACCGGATTGCGCGCGGTCGGTGCGTCTTCCGAGCAAGCCGCCTCTGGGTTGTTCGCACTGTGCCTGGTGATGTCGATCGGGATCGCGTTCTTGTCCCTGCGATATCGGATGCCGATCACGCTCGCATGGTCGACGCCCGGAGCTGCACTGCTCGCCGGCACGGCAGCCCCGGATGGAGGCTTCGCTGCGGCGATCGGGGCCTTCGTCCTCGTCGGGGTGATGGTGGTGGCGACCGGCCTGTGGCCGCGGCTCGGCTCGTTTGTACAGGCGATTCCGGTGTCCATTGCCCAAGCGATGCTCGCGGGCATCGTGCTGCCCCTGTGCCTGGAGCCCGTGCGCGCGTTCGCCGACGAACCCCTGGCGATCGCGCCCGTGGTGGTGGTGTGGCTGGTGCTCACGCGGTACGCCAAGCGTTGGGCCGTGCCGGCCGCGTTTGCGACGGCCGCGGCGGTGATCGCAGTTGTCTTGATGACCTCCGACAAGTCGGTGTCGGCCGACTCCCTCATCCCACGATTGCAGTTCGTGCAGCCCGAATGGACGTGGCAGGCAGCCGTCGGCATCGCGATACCGCTCTACATCGTCACCATGGCCTCCCAGAATCTCCCGGGCACGGCGGTGATGGCCAGCTTCGGCTACAAGATTCCCTGGCGCGCGGCAATGCTCACGACAGGCATCGGTACCGCTGTCGCCGCACCAGCAGGCGCGCACGCAGCCAATCTTGCGGCGATCAGCGCCGCTTTGTCCGCCGCACCGAGCGCAGATCCCGATCCCCGCCGGCGCTGGATCGCCGCCGCCACCGGCAGCCCGATGTACCTGATTCTCGGCGTCGGCTCCGCGGCCATCACGGCGCTGGTCGCCGTGGCACCTGCCGGATTGGTGGAAACCGTTGCCGGACTGGCGCTCCTGGACACCCTGGCCGTCGCATTGGCGACCAGTCTCCGGGACGAGAACTCGCGAACAGCGGCAGTACTGACGTTTGTGGTTGCGGCCGCGGGCTTTTCGGTCCTGGGTATCGGCTCGGCATTCTGGGCACTTGTCGCAGGACTAGTGGTCTACGGCACGTTGCGACCCCCGACCGAGGTGACGTCGCCCGAGGCCACTACATCGTGAGCTGCCCCGTGGGTCTGCGCAGCGCCCGTTCGTAGTTGACAGTCAAAGCGCACGACGAAATGCGGTAAGTCAATCGACCTACCTCAGCCTCGACATACCCCATCCCCAACCAGCACCGTAGAGCTGACGCAATTACGCATAGCAAAAAGACCCGTTGTGGTACAGATACTTTCGCTCATCGGCAAACGTTCCGGCGTTCGATCAAGGGCTGTCGGTGGGGATAGCTTCTTCCGAATCGGGTGGACCGCCAGGGTTCCAGGTTAAGTTGCCGTCAAAGTTGGTTGGCCACCACCCGGCCGAGCCGGGAAACTCGATCAACGCCGAGTCGCCGGCGATGCTGACGCGTACCGCTCGAATCATGTCCGCGATCGAGGGCCAACTGAGCCCGGCGGGGTCGGCTTCATACTTGCCCCACCAACGAATGCACCCGTTGTTCGGTCCTGGCCGGGTATCGCAGAAGAACAGCCATCCGTCTGCCCCGCCGACGGGGATGTATGCCGACAGGAACACACCAGCCTCGGTTCCGGCCAGGTCTGCGGCACCGTTCGGCGAATAGGACTCCGGATCATGCTCGATCCACTGTTGGCTGATCTCGACCATCATTCGGTGCTCTTCAAGCATTCGCTCGAGTCCGAACAACTCGGACATCGGCAGCAGCACGCCGAAGTCATCCGCGCTCTGTCCGCCGTGACACGTGTGAAACTCGCGCAATTGGTCGGGCCACACCGCAGCGGTCAACGATTCGGCCCGCTCCACTTCGCTTTTCGCCGGCGCAGGACGAAAGGACAGCGACATTGACGGTGCGTGCTCAAGCACTTCTAGGAGGGCGGACCATTCTTCGGTAACCGACATTCATGCACCGTAGCAACATCAAAACCCACCCAGTGATCATGCTTGCGGTGTCGAAACTCCGGGAGCAACAGGAATGGGGTGTTGATGTTCGAGGTGGCAGGTCCCCGATAGTCGGGCCACGTGGTTGTAGAGCCACGGGTAATTAGTCGATCTCGCATTCCACGGGATGATGCCGGTGGGTGCATTGGGCAGCATACTCGGCCGGTGTTCGGTAGCCGAGCGATGAGTGCCGGTGTCGGTGGTTATGGTCGTCTTTGAAGTCTTCGATGACCACGCGTGCCTCGAGCAGGTTGGTCCAGTGGTTGCGGTTCAGGCATTCCTTCCGTAGGCGATTGTTGAACGATTCGATGTGCCCGTTGTTCCACGGCGTGCCCGGAGGGATGTAAGAGATACCTACCTTCTTGTCGCAGAACTGTTGCAGCGCATGGGAAATGAACTCCGGTCCGTTGTCCATTCGCAGCACTTGCGGCGGCCCACCCCACAGCGCGAACGCTTTGCCCAGCTCGACGACCAACCGGTCGCTCGTGATCGATCGCTCGACGATGTTCAGGACCGACAGTCGGGTGTGTTCGTCGATCATCGACGCGATCTTGACCGCTTTGCCGTCGATGGTGGAATCGAACTGAAAGTCCAGTGCCCACACCACCTTCGGTGCATCTGCGTCCACGAATGGAACCGAGGATTGGCCGGCCCGTTTGCGGGGATGGTGGATGCGGACCTGCAGGCCTTCTTCCTTCCAGAGGCGGTGCACTTTCTTCTTGTTCACCTCACGGTGCTCGTCGAAGCGCAACGCCGCCCAGGCCCGCCGGAACCCGTGCAGCGGGTGTTTGGTGGCGTATGTGCGCAACCAGCCACGCAGTTCGGCGTCCGGGTCGGCTGTGGTTTGCGCGATCGGGGTACGACTGTAGGTAGAGCGGGCAAGCCCAACAGCTTTGCACGCCAACCGCTTCGACACGCCCAGTGTTTCCACGAGCATGTCGACGGCGCGGCGTTTGGCAGCTGGGCTCAGAATTTTCCCTTGGCCACCTCACGCAGCGCGTCCTTCTCGAGCTCGGCGTCGGCGAGCAGACGTTTGAGTCGGCTGTTCTGCTCGCGGAGCTCTTTGAGCTCCTTGGCCGCGTCGGTGTCCATACCGCCGTACTGGCGGCGCCAGTTGAACAGCGTTGCCACCGACACCTCGAGTTCGGCAGCGATCTCCTCAGAGGTCTTTCCGGCCGCCTCCAGCTCGTCGCCCTGGCGCAACTTGCGCACGATCTGCTCCGCGGAGTGCCGTTTCCGTCCAGCCATGATGTTCATCGTCCTTCCAACCCCAGGTCGGGGCAACAAAGACTCTAAAACCTCGTGGACTCATCTACCGGGGACACGCCAGAGGCACCGACAAAGGTTGACGGTCGGACGCCGATGCACTGATCAGTCACGGCCCCACGGCTAGGTGATCAGAGGACGAGTTTTCGTGCGCCTCGATCGGCGCGGCGGAACGTCTGCAGTGGTTTGCGTAGGCTTTCGTCGATGTCATGCCAGACCCAATGGTTCTTCATTGCTTCGATCGCGGCATCGTCGTCGCCTGTTTGGTAGATCTGTTCGCATAGCTGACAGAGCATCCAGTAGCTGGCGAGTGTGCGGGGTTTGCCGTGAGCGCGGTAGTGGGTCTTTGAACGGTCAAACGGGTGTACCCAGGTGACGTTCGCACTGCCGCAGAAGACACAGGTTTCGTCTCGGCCTGTGGTGGGAGCTCCATCAACCCAATCGGAAGGGTCAGGTTGTGCAGGTCCTGACACAACCCGATGGACGAGCCGGGACGGGCCATCGTGTGATCCCGCTGGTGGTAGCGGGGTCGGATCGTAGTGATCAGCGAACCAGCCGCCGGCGGGTGGGACTACGCGCACGCGGGTCGGTGGCCTGCGTTGGGTTGACGTTGTCGGCAGACTTACTGGTTCCCAAAGTGTCTCGACGGACAAGGCGGCAGTCGCAATGTCGGCTGCATCGAATGTCACCGTGTGTTCGGGAAGGTCGAGGTGGGGCCAGGCGGTCACGATCGTGAACGGCCCGCCCGGCGGGTGGTGATCGAGCGCGTAGGTCGCCCGGACACTTGCGGGGGTCCCACCTGCTCGAAGTTGGTTCAGTCCGCCGGCGTTGTTGTGCGCTTCGGGCAGGTTTGTCGATGTGGTGTTGTCAGACCAGTGGAAGCCAACGAACAATGGGCCGCCGTGCTCATCTGTGGAAGGGCGGTCGAAGCCTGTGACATTGAGCAATCCGGTGGCGACGCGTTTGCGGATTTCGAGTGCGAATACGACGCCTGAGGTATATACCAGGGTTTCATTGAGCCAGATCGCAACGTCGGCTGATCGGTTGATGAACCCGCTAATCGAGGTCACGCGCACGGGTACTTCGTTGACTGGAGGACGCCACGACATCATGAGTGCCATTGTGCTGCACTGATGGCGGCGATCGGTGCGGACTGACTGAAGCCACATAATCGTGCCGATCTAGGGTCAAAGTCGAGTCCGAAGGTTCTCTACTGAGGCGACTGTCTGTGACCGAGCTGACGTAGTATAGATTTTCGGCGGCGACCTGTTGGAGCGCAATGTGTTTCGTCACCAGTGACAAAACACAGTCGGGATTCACACCGAGTTGCGCAACACCCACGGCCGCGGTGGGCCGTCTCAATTTACTCGGGGTTAATCTTCGAAGATGAGCGCTCAGATACAGGCTGGATTCCACCCAGCTCAGCTGGCCGCCGTTCTAACGGTAGGCCTAGCAGCCTGTGCCGCGCTTGGTGGCTGTACCGATGATGGCCACACCCCGGCGAGGACTCCGTCGACGACTGCGTCAGCGGAGATCGTCAACGGCGTCAACTCGGCCTTCGACCGGCTCATTGCCATCTCACAGACTCGAGACGCTAACGCCTACGCCGACATCCTCTGTTCGAGCGCAAACCACATCGACGAGCCGCAACCGAGCAGAGCGACGTTCTCTCCAATCTCGGTCGTCAGTCGAGGCGACCCTGAGGTCACAGGCGCAAGCTCAGGCACCCTGACCGCAGTTGTGCGCACCGGGATGTCAGAACCAGCCCGCGCGCTGTTTGATTTCGTCCTCGAGAACGGCCAATGGCGATACTGCCCAACAGCCGAACTAGTCCGCATCAATTAGACAGCAGCAAGCCACGCACCGAAGCGCCGGAACGAGTCCGACGTGGCTGTCGTTGTCGTCTTAACATGCTGTGCCACAAAAACATACGCGTATTACACCCATCTAAGCACGCTACATTCAATAGATGACAGGCCACATGGAACCGCTTCTAGTCGAATGGACGCCCGACGATCGCGCACCAACGGCTGACGGAGACGTCGTCACCGGAGTGTGGGCCGAGGCCTTGCGCGCAATCTGCCATGATCTCGACCTCCGTCAATTCAGCAATAAAGCACGACGCGTGGCCTGGGAGATCGCCCGGGAGCCCGACTCGGACGGATACACCACGGTCTACGTCTGGATCTACCTCGACAAGACGACCGGCGGCCTAGGCGGCGGCACGACATGGCGAATCGAACAATCACCCACTGAGGTCACCCAGTGGCTCACCCAGCTGACACAGGATGCAGCGGGCCACACCAACGTAGCGTGGCCACATGATGACGACGGCGGCTTACTACGCCTTGAAAACGCCGAAGGAACCCTGGTTTGGACCCGCCCCCGCACTCGCGAGGTCGTGGCAACACTCGGACAACTGACTTAAGATATCTTACCGGCGCTATCGATTGCGCTGCAATATATTTCGTTGCCAGTGACGCCTAGCCTGGCGTCACCTGCGCCTCTAAGCGGGCGGTTTGCCGTCGCGGCGCTTAATCGGAAGCCACGTTGCCAGCGTTTGGCCCAAGCTTCCAACCAGCCTTGGTCCGAATACACACAGCGTCTGCTCCCAGGGATGTCCGAACGTACCTTCACTGAGATCCGGCCGTGTGAAAATGTAGTAGTCCCCGTCCGGATGAACAGGCACCCTCCACTCAGTGTCAGGCGTGAGCGCGTGGACGCCGACATCGAGTGCATATCCTGGGTGTCGCCAGTTCAGAACGATCCAGTCCGTGTCGTCCGTGAACTTGGTGACGAAGCACCGGAGAGCTTCGGCGTTCACCGCGTCCATTTGCGTTGCCCAAGTCGCTGGCTCACTAACATCGAGATCGAAAGTCACCGATGGGACCGACTCGACTACCGCCGGCCAGCTTTCCGGGTTTACTCCTGGCCTCAACTCGCCGAACTTGTCAGTGAAGGTCGCCCAGTATGCGGTGTCTTCGCTACTGGTAAGTTCCCTCCAGCCGTCTGGCAGTGGAGTGCCGAAGTCAAGTGTCCGACGCATCATGGTCTCCATCGTGGCCTACTCTTCGGCCAATCAATCGCACAGCGCCCCGAAGGCACACGAAACAGCAACGGCTGAACAAGATCACGCCGCATCACATTGCGTCAGGCCAGGCTTGACAAGACTCACAACCAGCGTCAGGCTATACCTGACGAAAGGGGTTGATGTGTCTCTGATCGAGGAGGCTTGCCGATGCGACATCGACAGAGGCGTTCGTGCGGTGATCGACGGCGCAGCGATCGAATCGGGCCGGTTCGCCGATGCCGTAATCGGCACGGGGCCACTTCCGGGAACCCCCGAATGGGAGGCCGAGCAGACAACGGAGAGGCTGGGCGAACGGGCGATCGCCTGGCAGCTGGTCTCATTACGAGTGCAGCTGGCAGCGGGACTCGACGGTCTCGAGACGGTGACTGTTCTGCGTGTTCAGGGTGCAACATGGGCGGTGATCGGCCGCGCAGCAGGGATGTCCCGCCAGTCGGCACATGAACGCTGGGGCGCCCGCACGACATCGGTTCTCGACCCATACGGAACGGGCTTGCCCACAAACGTCGCCGACGACACTCCCAGTTAGCGCCAGGCACTCTGGGCTGGGGCGACATAAGGTACATTATCGCGTAACTGATTGTGCTGCAACGCCATTCGTCACCAGTGACGAAATGCATCATTGATCGCATCCGATTTGCCATGGTCAGACAAACGGAACGCTAAGTCCCGGGGAAGGTGGGAACCGTGACAACGCGCGCTCCCTGCCGCAGTGGCGACGGTACCGATGGCGGCCGAGAGCTACCGCGACAACATACGCGCCGAGGCCAATGCTGATCATTTTCGTCACCAGCGACGAAACACAACGCGAACGAATGTGTTTCCTTCGACCACTAATCAGCGCGTACAGCAGCCCCGCATCCACTACACGCGTGATGAGTGAGTTGGATGAGGTCGCACGTCCGATGGACCTTGCCCTCAGATGTCGTGTGTGATTGTCACGCTGATCGCCATCGCAGTTGCGACGTCCTGGGCGCGGCCAGGCTGATGACGCGTCTGGTCTTGGCCGTCAACGCGACAAACCGTGGGTCGATCTCCTGCTCGGACGTCCCACTGTGTGCCAAAATGCCTTCGTGTTCAGCACATATCCGATGGATCGCGTGACCAGGCGTGTCATGACATGGGCAACTGTCGCGCTACTTGTGTTGACGCTCGGCTGTACCGGAGCGGCAGCCGCGGGCCCGTACCCCGTGGTGGTGTCGACGACGCCTGCCAACGGCGCCACGATCGACGTCGCCCCCTCAGAGGTGGCGGTTACTTTTTCCAAGGACATTGGCCCAGATGTCTTCTTTCTGACGGTCGATGGGCCCGGCATCCTGCAGCACCCCAGTGGCTCGGTCACCCGATCCGGCCGGACAATGAGCCGCCCGTTCGTGACATCACCCGTGTCGTCACCGCAAGCACCGGCAGACCGCTACGAAGTGCGCTACAAAGCCGTTCTGACCGGTGGGGACCCCATTTCCGGCAGCTTCTCCTTTCTCTCACGACGGCCTGGGCCGGCGTCATGGGATCCATCAACGTCCGCGGGCCCGGGATTGAGACTCTCGCAGGCGTCATCTGATGAGGCCGACACATCCTCAGAACGATTGCCGTGGGTGGTTGCGTCCGTGGCGACTTCAGTCCTCGCTGTTGCCGTTGCCGCATACCTACTTGTCGCCCGCCGTCGCAACCGTTGAGACCATGGGGGCTGGATTCGCGTGGGACGATCGAGGGATGCGACGTCGGTGGTACGACAGTGACAGAATCGCCCAACTCGAACGATGGCGCTATCTACTTGGCTCGATTGTTCTCGTCGGGTTCGGTCCGTCAGTTCTCGAATCGGTGACCTCGGATGCGTCGGCATGGAACTGGTTCACTGCTGCCCTGTGGGTGGTCGCGGTCATCTGGTACGCCTATTCCGCAGTGACAACATGGAGAACTCGGCACACACCACCCAAAGTCCACCTGTCGCCCACCGACGTTCCCACCCAGGACGTGCAGCGGATCGTTCAGAGCGTCCCCGACAGGGTCCGCGCCGTCAAGGAATTGCGCGAGTCCCATTCCGGCCTAACACTCACAGACGCGGTCGATCTCATCGATGCCGCCCGCGGCACCACGCGCCCCGGAGCAGGACCCAGCGTTGGTGACTAACCGACTCTTTAGTCCCTGCCGACGTAATCTATATTATCGGCGTAACCGATTGCGCAGCAATATGTTTCGTCACCAGTGACGTAACGGTACCCTGATACCGGGCGTGACAGGCGACAGGATCCCGGGCGCGGTCACTACTTACGGCTTCGCTGAAATTGCCACACAGCGTGGTCCAGATCGGTAGGCGACATGCCCATCTCCTTCGCTGCGGCCGTCAGGATCTTCAGCGCGAACGGCGGCGTGACGCCGCGGCGAGTGAGTCCCAATGAGTCGGCGATGAATCGGCAGATCATCCGATCTGGCTTCACGCCCGGGATCCCGGCCAGCATCTGCATGTAGTGCCAGGTGATCCCGCTTTTTTGACCGGCCATCGCGCGCCAAGCCGCCTCGATAATTGCGAGCTGCGCCTCGTCCTCGGCCGCCGCCCGAAGGTCGGCGGTGGTACGGATCCCCGCTTCGTCGAGCACGCTGGCTGCATCACCGATCACCTGGGACTTGAGAACCCCACTGCGGCTTGAGGTGCGATTGTTGTTGCCGATCTTGCATGCCCACCCCTCCGGGCCATCTAGCTCATCGAAGGTGGCCAGCAACTCAAGGACACCGTCGAGGTTCGGGTCACCACCCTGCTCGCGGCGGTACGCACGATAGCGGGTGACGACCTTCTCGACACTGGAATACCTAACCCCTGTCGATTGGATCGAGTCGATCACACAGAGGGCCAAGCCTTCGCGGTAGCCCGACGGCGCCCGGGAGCCGCGGAACTGTTCGCAGGCGTCGACGAGGCCACGCAACTGCTCGGCGGTGTAGGCCATACAGCGACGGTACCGGCAACACTGCGGACCTCACCACGAGCCACACCAAAACGAACGGGCCCGACCGCTCAATCAGTGGCACCCGAACATGCGCCCGGCAATTCGTCCCACTGAACACGTCTCGTTGCAAGTTCTCATTGCACTGCAATGCCTTTCGCTTCCAGTAACGAATACCCAAACATGTCCGGGGTTTGACCAACCGTTCCGCAGAGCAGTTCGACGGGTGGTCGTCTCGTTCGAGGTCGTTGCCGCCGGTGGGAGATCCCGCGCGGATCGACTATGGAGTAGATGTGGACCGGGTCGCGGTTGCTGGCGGATAGTTGCAGCGGGGTCCTCTATTCGCCGAGCGGGGTAAAGCGGTCCTCATGGTCGTAGGCCGCGATCAGGCCGGCCAGATGGAGGCATGGTTGCATCGGCGCGGGGTGCCACCCAGTTGCTTCGCTTACGAACCCCCTGGGTCATGGTGGGTTTCGTTCCACTGCAGGCGACGGACCGGGAGAGTGTTGAAGTCGAGGCGCTCGTCTGTGTGCACGTTCCTTGGCCATTCAAAGAAGGTTAGGAAGTTTTCCCGGTCGGGCCTATCCGGGTAGTGGCTGCGTTGGAACGGCGCCAACTCGGGCCCTGCCTGGTCACCCTGTACAGACCACGTTATGTGGACGTAACCGGCCGGCAGCTGGATCTCACGGTCGCTGGGTGAGTAGGTCCGGAGGTACTCGCGCAGCAATTCGTCAGCGGTCTCGTCGGACCAGTCCGCTCCCATGTTGTAAGTTCCGGCCACTTCGTATTCAAGCCAAAGCGTCGTGTCGCGTGGCTCGGCAACTCGATCGCGATTGCGGAGACTCCACCGTTGCTCGGGGGTTGTCATTGTGCTGTTGTTTCCCGTCTATGGTTACGTGCAATCGGTTCAGGGACTCGGGTTTCAGCGGGCAGCAGCAAGAAGGGCGCCCACTCCCATAAGTGGACGCCCTCTTGCTGTTCACGGATTCAGGCCCCGGCGATGTCGACACAGACACGACCGGCAACCTGCGCTTCGGATTCCGCTTGCTCTGTCCTCAGCTACCGCTCCCACGCCGCACAGGCGAGACGAAGTCAAGTAAACCGGGCCACTGTCCGCTCCGATGGCTTCGGAGTGACCTTCCCGATCGACCGTTCTTCCCTGGCGACTACAAGAATCGTAGCAGTGCGTTCCAACACATGCAACCCTTCTCTCTTGACATCGATACTATCTGTTTCTATAATGTCGCGCCATACGTTTGTGGTAATTAAACAGATATGCTGTTGGGTGAGGAAGCGGTACGCTCGTGGTGCAGGCACGGGGTCGCTGTTGGAGCGAAGTAAGAGAGGGCGATATGAGTACCGCTGAGAGCGTAGAGGGAAAATCGTCCGCCCTGCTCCTACCCGGCTCGGGGGAAGGGAGCGACGAGCGATTCCTCAAGATTGTCTTTCCTGTCCGCCGCGCTCCTGCCCTCCCCCGACCGGCTCGCTCTGCAGTCCGCGAAATGGCTGGATCAGCCGGCCGACGAGTCGACCCTCCGGTCAGGAAGTCATTTGTTCGCCCTATGGCCGCAGACGCCGATCCGGTTGCGCCGATGGCGGGCGTGTACAGCGGGGGTCGGAGCGGAGTAGTAGCGCTCAAGCTCTACTTGGCTCTCATCTGGCGGTGTTCAGCTCCCCCGTTCTCGACAGACAAGCCAGCCCGAGCGTGGGCGACCCTGCTGAACCTCGACGACCCCGAGGGCAAGGGCACTCGACGGATCAAAAGTGCGATGAAGACTCTCGAGGCGGCGAACCTCATCGCGATCGAAGAAAATCCCGGGTACCCCAACATTGTCTGGCTCCTGGACGAAGCCGGCACCGGCCGTGACTATCGCCTGCCCTCAACTGCTTACACGTTGGCGAAGCAGAATGGAGAACCGAAAAGCGTTCTTGCTGAAGACATGTACTTCAAAGTACCCAAACGCCTGTGGACACGCGGTTACATTCAGAACCTCAAAGGACCGGGACTCGTCATGCTGCTGATCCTGTTGGCCGAACAGGCAGGCGAGGGCGAAAAGGTCTGGTTCAGCACCGCCGAGTTTCCCAAGCGATACAACATCTCACACAAAACGAGGGCCGCAGGCACCCAGGAGTTGATCGATCTCGGTCTACTCCGAGTCGAGTCGCAAAGCCTCGCGAAAAGCGGCTACTCGAACACCTTCGACACCCGCCGCCGCCGCAAGGTCTACGAACTCACCCCACGGGCGCGAACCGCAGGACCAGAGCCAATAGTCGAATCGGGAAGCCGAAAGAAGTTGCGCCGCAAACCGACTAAGAACAATCCCAAAGCAAAAAGGCTGACCACTCCGTGATGTGAAGCTGTCGTCTATTCGGAAGGACAGTGGTCCCGCGCCGCGCCCGCCTTCGGCGCGCTACTTCTTCGGGCAAGGTGACGGTTGAACCACCTCATCGGCTGGTCCTCGCCCATAGCGCTGTGGGTTGCCCTCAACCCGTGATCTGGGGCAAGAACTGATCGGCCATAGCCGGCCCGCACACTGCTGCTACCTCATCAGAGAAAGCGACTGCCGCCTTCTTCAGCCAGCTCAACCCGTACTTGCTGGCCTTCCGGATCATTCCGTCGACCTCGGCGACTACTTCATCTCTGCCTGCGGGGTCTACACCGGGGGCAGCAAGGATTGCCGAGCGCAGCTGCTCAAGTACAGCCACGGCTTCGGTCAGCGAAATGCCCTGGTTCTGAGTGACCTCCGCCGACATCACGGCGCCCGCTCCCCCGATGTTCTGGTTCCCGATGGTTTGGTTCCCGTAATTGTTGGCAGCGACGCTGGTCGTCGTCACACTCATCGGTCCAGGTGGGCGCCCCGAGATGGGAGAAGGCCCTCGCAGCGCTCTCTTCCCGGCCGGTGTTGTCTCGACGAAAAAGAAGGTCCCGTCCGCCAGTTTCCGGCCTTTCACTAGGCGTAGATCTTCGAGTTCTTCCGCGGCCTCGTTGATTTCCTCTTCAGTCAGCCTGCCCGAGTAGTCAGCGGCCAAATCCGAGCCCAGCAGGCCATCGAGATCCGAGCTGGTCCGCAACCACTCAAGAACTCGACGTTGCGCGAGTTCGACCCTGTAGAACGCGGCAACGTTCCGAGCTTCAACCTGCCCGCGCTCAGACAGGACGAAGTTGAAGTTGATGCCACCCTCGGTGAGGGTGTCTTGCACGAGGCCGGCGTGAGCCAGCTCGTCATAAACAGCCCGCTGATTTGGTTCTGGGCACAGCTCTTCCGGTGGTCGGGGCGAATCTGGCCCAACGGCCAGCCACCACAAAACACGGAACGCTTCAAACGAGACCACAACAGCTCCCCTCGTTGGGCCGACACTCGGATGCGTCACCACGACACTGTCGAAAGTACCGGGCGTCTCAGACACAGCTTCCACAAAAATAGGTGTGCGATTCTGCCGCCAGGGACTATCTCGTTAACGGTGTTTCGGCCGTTTTTCATCAGTAGGTTTCTGATCCAGGCCAACGGTCCGCGAAGGTGATCGCGAAGGCGTTGAGTGCGGGCTTCCACCGTGTGATCCATCGTGCCTGACCTTTGCCGGTCGGGTCCAGCGAACGGGTCACCAGGTACAAACACTTGAGCGCGGCTTGCTCGCTCGGGAAATGGCCGCGAGCTTTGACCGCCCTCCGGTAGCGCGCATTCAGCGACTCAATAGCATTGGTAGAGCATATGACTCGACGTATCTCCGTGTCATAGTCAAGGAACGGGATGAACTCCTCCCACGCGTTGTCCCATAGCCGGATGATCGCCGGATACCGCTTGCCCCAGTTCTCGGCAAGGTCGTCGAAAGCAGCCCGCGCCGCTGCCTCACTCGGCGCGGTGTAGATCGGCTTCAGTTCCCGCTTGAGTGCGTCCCAGTGCTGACGTGCCGAGAGCCGAAAGGTGTTGCGGATCAGGTGCACCACACAGGTCTGGACCGTGGTGGCCGGCCACACATGCTCGACAACCTCCGGCAGGCCCTTGAGACCGTCGCAGACGAGAAAGAAAACGTCTTTGGTGCCACGGTTACGGATGCCAGTGAGCACGCTCATCCAGAACTTGGCGCCCTCGCCGCCCGTGCCGGCCCACAAACCAAGCACGTCGCGGCGCCCGTCCAGGCTCACCCCGATGGCCGCGTAGATCGGCCTGTTCGCGACCTGGCCGTCGCGGATCTTGACCACGATGGCATCGATGAAGATCGCGGCGTACACCTCATCGAGCGGACGTGCAGACCAATCCTGCATCTCCTCGATCACCTTGTCGGTGATCCGAGAAATCGTCTCCTTCGAGACCGATGCACCGTAGATTTCAGCGAAGTGCGCGCTGATCTCCCCAGTCGTTAACCCTTTGGCGTACAACGATAAAACGATCTCATCAACGCCGTTGAGCCGACGCTGCCGCTTCTTGACGATCTGCGGTTCGAACGTCCCTTCGCGGTCTCGGGGGACTTCGATCGGGACCTGCCCGGTGGACTCGGTCAGCACTGTTTTCGGTCGAGTGCCGTTGCGGATATTCGTTGATGCCCGATCCGGGTTGGCTTGGTTTTTGTCGTGCCCGAGATGCTCAGTCATCTCTTCGTTCAACGCCGTTTCCAGGACTGTTTTGGTGAACTGCTTGAGCAGCCCGTCCGGGCCTGTCAGCGACAGGCCCTGCTCTTTCGCCAAGCGCACGAGCTCCGCTGCCGCCGCCTCCTCGGCCGACGGTGGTGTCGATTTCTTCTTCGTCACATCATCCAGTGTCGTCATCACGGCACCCTTCTCGCCGAGCTTTCACCCAGCGTGTCGGGCCGAAACACCGATTAAGAAACACTCCCTGCCGCCATGACGACCCCTACTGCTGGCCACCATCTCGCCGCTCTCGTCCACAGATAAGAAGGGTCCACAGCCGAATTTGTCTTGGGACCGTTGCGGGATGGTGGCGATGATGACGACTGTGGCGTCCAGCATTGAGTCAGTAAGATCCGCGCCGCGTCTGAATTTCCTGCGTTTCGTAGGCGAGTCAGGTTCGATGTAGTGGTGATGATGGTCGAAGACGAGTTTTCGGAGAAGGGCTGGCACTGGTGGCTGAGTCGGGTCGTAATCCCGGTTGTAATCCCGCTAGTGGTTGCGCTTGTGGGCGCCTACATGCTGTGGTTGGTGAACCAAGACTCTGAAAATGGATCGGCGGTCTCGACCTCATCTGACCGACCTGCATGCGCTGAGCAAGTAGATAGCCTGAAATCAGGCTGGGGCCCAGATAGACCGACAGTTGGGCCGTCCCAGTTCTCTCCTCAGCCCAGCTTCAATGTGGAGCGCGACAACCCTAATTACGGTGACGAACGCAACTTCCTGATCGTGAAAGAAGCGAGTTTCGCCGGCGCGGGCGGGTGGACCGATGCCCTCGACGTAGTACCTGACAATGAGTATCTGCTACGCGCCTACATCCATAACGGAGCGGCCGACACAGAAGAGAATGTCGCCCGCGACACCAATGTTCGGTTCGAGCTCCCCACGTGCGCAGGTACGGCCATCGCTCTGCAGGGTGTGATCACTTCCCCGGCCGCGTACCCGCAGATGATCTGGGACACAGCGATACTCACAGCACGCGAAACACTCAGAGTGGAACTTGTCCCCGGATCTGCTCAGCAGTTCAACAATCGCTTCCCGGACGGAGTCTCCCTACCCGATCGGGTCGCGACAAGTGGCGCGACTGTGGGGAGCGCGACGGCTGACGGGGACGTCAGGGGAGACTATCGCAATTCTGTAATCGTCAGCGCTCGGGTGCGGACAGTCAGCGAGTAACCGCGAGTGCTTGCCGCTGAAACAGGCTCGGCGATCCGGCCCAACGGGGGCACCACGACGTCTACGGTCTCGGTATCAGACTTCGCCACCTACGGCGAGCAGATGGAATCTAAAATAGCCCCATCCGTCAGAACTCCCCGGAACCTCACCCGCCGCTGACACCCCCGGGGACTGGCGGGATGAGCGCCGCTCCGGTGAGCACGAAATCACTCACCCCAGATGTTGTGTTCTCCTGCCCTGTCGTCATCGTCCCCGACCCCGGAACGAGCACTAAGCGCAAGGGAGTTTTCGAGTTCACTCCGCAGCCATCCCACACGCGTTTGCTCTGTACCGCGACTCTGGCGCGTACCGGTAAACGCCACCTGCACACCAGGGTCATCGGTAGCGGTCGCGTCGACAACGAACTCCAAGCGAGTGTTGACGACACCAGCCGTCGGACGCGCAGATGCATTGTCTAAGTACATGATTTCCTCAACGGCGTCGCCATCTGAAGCCGACACCGCGTTGACGTACTTGCTGCCTGGATCTTCTGCCAACCGACATAGAGTGAAGTTGCGCTCATCGCCCCACTTGGGGTTGTTGCGAATGCTGTTTAACGACTCAACTGGGGCACCTTGGGTGCGGTCATACAAAGGTCGCTCAGGTCCCGAGCCACGACCAACTTGCGAATCCTCGTAAATACGCCCTGACGAGATCGTTTGGCATCAGCCGGATACTGGCTCGTTTCCGCAGAGGAGCAAGACCGGACACCCGCCGTTATGGCGAAGATCGCCGCGATCACGCCTACAAGTACAAAGATCGGCCCCAACCACCGTGCATGCACGCGCTCCAGCGTTGAGCGCGAGTCCTGCCCGTTGTGCTCGGTCGACACAGGACTCCTCCCCTTCCCGCCGAGTACTCGTTTGGGATGAACCTATCGGTTCCGCAGCACGCCCACGCGGGTTCGCCGCGGGCGCGTGTTGGTCAACCTGTGGACTACCGACTGACGGGCTGCCTCGACTAAACGCGCAGCTGGTGCCCAGTTGCCTGACCGCCGTCCAAAACAAGCAGACCCGGGTACAGCAGCAAACTCGACCGCGACAGTGACGGCGTTGCCTGCGGAACCTGACCCCGACTCGATTCGGCCTTACCATTCCGGTCTCTGACACGCGGAAAACCGCGACCCTGTTGCAGGGCCGCGGCTTTCGACGTCGTGGACTAGCTAGTCGGCGAGTTTGGCGACTGCCTGGGCCCAGAGGAAGTACTTGTTGGTGCCCAGATCGCGCACGGTCTTGATGTTGAAGGCGTCCTTGAGGTGCTGGGCGTCGCCCGGGCTCACGCCCTGAAGTGCCTCGACGGGGGCGTCAGCGAGCTCACTGACGGCTTTTCTTCGTATGCCTTGTCGAACTTGTCGGCTATTCCGCCCATGAAAATGACCTCCTGTGTTCGGCTCGGTGCACCGGGTTCGGGACACCGTCACCATCGTAGGAGCGTTCGACGACCGGATCGGCATCATCAACCCCTGATCCACACCCCTATGGCGTCGTGCCCAGCACTGATTCGAGGGCAAGGCACCCGGCGTGTTTGCGGGTGTCGCGCCAGCACCTGTACGTGTCGTTGCCCTTCCCCGCCGGCGGGATCGTGGCCGGGCCGCTGTACGTGTGCCGTCCCTGCCTGCGGGGCATCCTGAACGGGTGCCGCCTGTTCCGGATCCAATGCTCGCCACCCTGGGCGAAGCCCCATCTGGGGAGGGATGGGCGTTTGAATTCAAGTGGGACGGGGCTCGGGCGCTCGTCGAAACCGATTCTGCGAGAACGTATGTGTGGAGTAGGCACCGCAACAACTTTTCCTCCCACTTCCCCGAGATCGTTGCTGGTGTGCCAGCGGCATTGGGCGGCCGGCAGGCAATTCTCGATGGCGAGATCGTCGTACTCGATGTGGCCGGGCGTCCCTCGTTCAGCCGGTTGCAGCGACGGCTGCGGATTCCCACGCACACCGCGTGGGAGAGTTCCGCGACCGGCTGTCTGAGTGTGCGAACGCCGGAACGTGCGGAACTTCGATAGCGTCGATGATTGTCGTCACGAGCGAGTGTATGGCGGCCTAAGCGGTGTCTCCTGCGATGCTGAGGACATGAACACTCCGGTCCCGCACGTTCTCAATCCGCAGCCTCGGCCCCGCCTCCTTCTCCTGCTTGACGGCGACCCCAACGTCGGCTCCCGTGCAGAAGACGCCCCACTGATGCATCGCTGGTACCCGATAGTGGCCCACCTGCCTGGCAGCTACCAGTTCATCACGTCGCTGGCCCAAGTCGACTCCACGGAGTGGGATGCGATCATCACAACCGAGCCCATCGCGGGGCCGCCGCCCCCGCAAACTTCGGCCGCGCCTTCGATACGCCGTCTCAAAGCACCACGAGGACAGGTCCTGCCCCCACATCTGTTCGTGCTGCATATCTTCAGCGAAGCAGATGGGGTGCGGGAGATGCCTGTCGATGTGCTTATCGACACTGCCGGAAACCAGCGCGTGCTGGCGAGTGCGTACGAACCGGGCCGAATAATTCGTGCGGGCACCATGCCGCTAGATGACCGCCTCGAAGAACTTCGCGACCAACTCGTCGACACCGCCCAGACACGCCAGTACCCGTTCGGTGTTCGGTTCCGTGACAGCGACGGCGCTGAAGTGCCGACGTATCAGACGCTCGCCGAGGGACCCGAACACTTGGCGTTGGCGGGGCGCTACGTCCGCGACAACGTCGGCGTGTGGTTCCTGCCCGACGACGTGAGTGATATCGCGGGCTGGTGGCAAGCGGTGTTGCGAGACTGGCACAGCATCGATCCCGTAAAATTCCCGGATCTACCCGGGTGGATCGAGAACTACAAATGGCTCAGCTACGACGAACAACAGGTGGCGGACGACATCGAGACTGAACGTCGGCGCTTCGCCGGCGAGACGCTTGCTCACCATGAGCGGATCCGGGAACTACGAGACCGTGCTGCGGCTGCCGTCGATACGCCGGTTAAGCAGTTGCTCAGCGGTACAGGACTTCCGTTGCAGGACGCAGTGCGCGACGTCCTGCGCGAGATCGGTTACACCGTCGAGGATATGGACGCCTCCGGCAAGTTCAACGAGCGCGAACCGCGAGAGGATTTCCGGATCACTGAACCCGGCACGGATCAGTGGCTCGTCATCGGTGACGCGACTGGCGTAGCCAAAGGCGCCAAGGGTGCAAAAATCACGACGCTGGGTACCTACACCGGCGCCTATGAGCGCGAGGAACAACCAGGTTTTCGGCCGCGTCAATGGCTGTTCATCAACCGGATGATCGCGCGGGAACCGACCGACCGCGGCGAGACAATTTTTCGGCAGGACGACCGCGAGGCACTGGTTGCCGCGCTCGGGTTGGCGATCGATACCGCCGCGTTGTTCGTGGCCCATCGGGCAATGAAGCGCGGCAGCATCACCGCGCAACAGATTCGTGATGAGCTACGCGAACGCACGGGCGAACTGACGCTGCGAGACGTTACAGCCTGGCTCGGCACCAACGATTGAGATGGCGTCGGACCGCAAGCAGTTGAAGACAGGCGTCCGACAGGGTTGTCAAGTTTACTTGACATAATCTATATTAGCGGTTGCTTCATTGCGGCGCAGTCGATTTGGGTTCGCCGATGATCAGTCGGTAGCCGCCGTCGTAGTCAGTGCGGGTGTTCAGGTGTCCATAGCGCCGGTCCCATGTTCCGTCAGCGATGTCAGTTCTCAGTCGTCGGATCCCGGCGTCGACCGCGTGCTGGTCGATTTGGGCCAGGCCTGAGCAGCAGGCGCGGACAGCGGGGTCGAGGTAGGCCTGTGGCCGCCGCCAGTTCGCGATCAGGACACCGTCGCGCATGTCGGCGGGGACCCGCAGCGTGCGGATGTCTTCGGACTCGACGAGCGGATGCAAAATGGCGATCCGCCGCGGCGAAGATTGTTTCGCGATTCTGTTGCGCGTCGGCGCGTTCTTTGCGTCACGGCCGTCTCGACGCCGACAACGGTGAGTGACCGGACCTCTATCTCGGCCTGCGTACACGGGTCCTCTGGGTTGCCTCGGCCGACGAACGTGCCGACGACGCCCAGGACAAAGGCCAGGGGGATCGACACGAGACCGGGACTCGACAGCGGGAGCCACGCGAAATCCGCACCCGGAGAACATCGACGACGACGAACCCGAGACCGCCGGAGAAAGCACGATCAAGTTCAGACTTGGCGCTTCTCTGCGCAAACGTCCAGGAATGCCGTCCCCTGCTGGCGGCGCCGCTGAGCCGCAGCCTTGGCCTTACGCCTGTTGAGTTTTGCGCGCCGCCGCCAGCGATTGCCGCAGCGCTTCAGCGAGACGGTCGAGGTCGTTATCCGCTGTCGTCCAATTGGAGAAGGACACGCGTATCGCCGCTCGACCGTGCCATTCGGTTCCCGCGACCCACGCCTCTCCGCTGCGGCGCACGAGTTCTGCCACACGCCAAGTGCGCTCGTCGCTGTCGTCAGCGCGGATCAGGACCTGGTTGAGCACCACGTCGTTGCATACGGAGAAGCCGTCGGTGGCTTGCATCGTCTCGGCCAGGCGGCGGGCATGCTCGCAGCAGCGTTCGATCAGTTGTCGCAACCCCAGCCTGCCTAGCGAGGCGAGCGCTGCGTAGACAGGTACCGCGCGTGCACGCCGGGACATCTCGGGCACCAGGACGCCGGGCTCGCGCTCGCTACTCGTGGGCAGATAGCTGGTGTTGGCACCTAGTGCGGAGCGAGCAGCTTGGGGGTCGGCGACAATGGCCAGGCCGCAGTCGTAGGGGACGTTGAGCCACTTGTGTGCGTCGGTCGACCACGAATCGGCCAACTCGACACCTCGAACGAGTGCCGACAGTCGCGGCGATGCGCTAGCCCAAAGTCCGAATGCGCCGTCGACGTGAACCCAGCCGCCGTGCTTGTGGGTCGCCGCGACGATCTCTGACATT
Source organism: Williamsia sp. DF01-3 (assembly GCF_023051145.1). Classification (NCBI taxonomy): domain Bacteria; kingdom Bacillati; phylum Actinomycetota; class Actinomycetes; order Mycobacteriales; family Nocardiaceae; genus Williamsia; species Williamsia sp. DF01-3. The sequence continues at coordinate 1,225,764 of NZ_JALKFS010000005.1, read as the reverse complement.
GGGTCGCACGCTCCGGAGTTCACGTTGCCGACCTGCGCGCACACGATGGCGGGGTCGGAGTCGGCGGCGAGCGCGTCGGCGAGCGCGTCGGCTCTCATCGCTCCTTGTGCGTCGACCGCCACGCGCTCGACGCGGCGCGATCCAAGACCGATCATCTGCAACGCCTGCAGTACGGAGGGATGGACCTCGTCGCCCACGAGTACGCGAACACGGGGCGCCTGGGCGAGCCCATCGGCCTCAACGTCCCAACCTTGCCGCGCCAAGAGAACGTGCCGTGCGGAAAGCAACCCAACGACGTTTCCCGCCGTGGCTCCGGTGACGAACCCGACCGCCGCGCGCGTGGGCAACCCAAGAGCGTCGAGAACCCAGCGCTCGGTGACGGCATCGATCGCAGCGCCGGCCGGCGACGACATCCGGCTGTACGCGGTCTGGTCCCAGGTCGATACCAGCCAGTCGGCAGCCAGGGCCGCGGGTAGCGTTCCTCCGACGACGAGGCCGAAGTAGCGAGGGCCGGCGCACGCAATGGTTGCCGGACCGAGAGTGGCGGCCAATCGCTCGACTACCGCGACCGCATTCGTACCTTGGTCGGGCAACGGCCCGCTCAGTGCGTCGACGACCTCGTCATAGCTCGTACTCGCATCGACCGGCCGGTGTGGCAGTCCCTGCAGGTATTCGGTCGCCAGTTCCAACGCCCTTGGCAGAGCCGCGTACACGTCGTCGGTTCCAACCGGGGCGGAATGCTGATCCATTGAAACCATCCTCGCTCTCGAGTTCGTGTCGTGCGAGCGTCGACCTCACCGATGCCGACCTGGCAGCGGATTCACTAATCGAAGCGACTCCAGTGGCCGTCAAGCCAACCCAGAATTGGCAATGGGTCAAGCCTGCCAGACGCCGCCGCAGTCCGCGATCTGTCCCTACCTGCGGCATGTCAAGTTTACTTGACATGAGGTATCTTATCGGCGCAACAGATTGTGCCACAATACATTTCGTCACCAGTGACGAAACTTACCGTGCTCTTCGTCTAAACGCGGCGGTCCCGGCACGTCACACCGTCCAGGCTGACAGTGACTTCGGGGCTTCTGTCGAACGGTGTCGCCGGTCGACTACGGCTCGAGGACCGCGTGTTCGAGGCGATGTTCGACTGCTCGCGCGCAAATGCTGCCTCGTGGGCTTGGCGTGGCCTTCATCAGGTCATCGTGCAGTGTGTATGCCTATGGTCACCACCACGCGTGCGGACAAGGTCCAGGTCGTCACCGCCGCTATCGTCGGCTTCGTAGTCGGGATACTCGTCGTCATCCCGCTCGCCCATCTGACACGGGGTTGGCTGGGGTTGCCGGAACCCACCGCAGTACCTCTGGATGGACGGGTCGACAGGCCGTTCATCGCCACGTACTGGGTTCCTTGGTTGCTGGCGTGGGCGGTGCTACTCGTTCCCGGGATCGCGTTCATGGTCCCGGTACCCACCCGCTGGGCTGGCACGGCGTACTCGCTCGCGGTGGGAGCGACGGCCGGCTTGATCGCACTACTCGGGGCGTGGACCGATTACGGGCTGGGATAAACCACGACGTCACAAACACCACCCTGAGGTAGTACCTATTATCGGCGTAATCAATTGCGCTGCAACGTGTTTCGTCACCAGTGACTAAAGGCAACCGGAATCACGCTCGGTTCGCTGGCCACAAGGCCGTCAGGAAGACCCCGGAGTCGGTCTCACCAGTGCAGTCAGGAACGTCGAGTCGTGGAGCAACGAGTGCGTCACCTGTACACCCGAAACGCGCTCCATCAGCGCCATGACGGCAGCTTCGGTGTGTACGGTCGCCGGAAATTCTGCTTTCTCTGAGAGGGGCCCAAATCCGCCGATCTCTTCTAGCCAGGGCAGTACGGCGTCCGGGTCCGTCCCTCGACGGCCGCTCGGAATATGGTGGTCAAAAGCGCACTTGACCTGGCCTTCGTGGTACCAAAGGAAAGTGCCACGCCCGTGCCCGCCCACGTAGTAGCTCACGATGTTTCGGCCCCTCGACAGAGGGAGCATGAACTCATAGGTCTCACCCAGGTACCCGTACGGCTCAAGCATGAGCACAGCACCCTCTACCTGAACCAGGCCCACCGCCGACCCTCGCTCACCGCGAACAGACGTCGCACCATGGCTTAGTTTCTCGAGCCGGTCAAAATCACATCGCTCGGTGTCGACCACGTCCGCCATTTCGAACACGAGCGAATCGACCTCAGCCGGCACCACAACCGAAATGCAGCTCGCACCGACCAGCCAGTCATTCTTCGTCCACTCGTATGCGCGCCAATCCGGCTGGGTCATGCCCGAAGTTTAACGCGGCGACCCACTACAACGCCTAGACCACAGATTCGGACGTAACGTTGATTATCGGCGTATACCTGAGACAGGTAATTCGTTGTAAGACAGTTGTATTCACCACCAACCGCGCTGCCGATATGCTCACTCGGTGGGATCTAACTGGTTCCCGCCAGCGATTGGAGCTCCGAGCACAGTGCTCCGTGGTTGCTACCGTCTTCATACTGGACCACTCCGTCCAGGGTTGCCTTACACCACGTCTCGGCTGCTCGTCCATCGAGGAATGGCAACACCTGGAGGAAGATGCTCTCCGGGATCTCGTCTCCGGTCAAGATGACCTTGGTCTGCCCTTGCTCGAAATCGTGGATTCCGGAGGAATCGCTGTAGGTGGCGAACTCGTAGTCGCCGCCGATCTCCAGTACGAGCGTCGGATCGCCGGGGTCGTTGGAACATCCGACACACAGGAACAGAGCCCCGCCGACCACGAGCCCGACCCCCAATCTCCGCATAAGCGGACAATACCGAACGAAGTGGCGCTCGCACTCTCCGCACACCAGAACCCAGTCCGCATCAATTAGACGCGTCACTACATGGGGTTCGAGTCGACCGCGAGCGGTGATGCCGCACGGTCGCGCAGCAGGGTCAATGCGATGGCCGCGAGGCCAAGTGCGGCGACCACGGCATTGGCAGTGGTGAGGGTGACCGCTTCCAGCGTCGATGCGTTGTGCATGTGACCGAGATGAAAGACAAAGTGTGGCAATGAAAAGAGGCTGTAGGCGGCCGCCGCAGGGATGACAAAAGCCGCCCTGGGGCGGATGACGGCGAGGCCCAACAGCAAGGCGATGCCAAGCGTCGCGCCACCGAAATCCCGGGCGTAGTGCTCGCTGAAGGCCGGCGTGAGATCGACGGTCGGGAAGTCGTTGTAGAACGACTCGGGGAACAGCTGATTCCATACTCCGACCGTCAGTTCGACAACGAAGAGGATCAGCAAACACAGGCGAATGAGAATGGTCATGCATGCCAGACCGGCGAGAGCCGCGAAATGTGACAGGCGATGCAAGAATGGCACGGGGCTTCCTCGGCGGTGGCGAAAGCCAACCCCACCAGCAGATTGTCAAGTTTACCTGACATAGTCATTGTTAGCGTTTGCTTCATTGCGGCAGTCGATTTGGGTTCGCCGATGATCAGTCGGTAGCCGCCGTCGTAGTCAGTGTGAACGTTCAGGTGTCCATAGCGCCGGTCCCATGTTCCGTCACCGATATCGTTGTTTAAGTGACTGCAGCCCGACTTCATAGTCACAACAACCACGCCCAGCGGTGGATCGTTCGGTACGGTGCCCAGGGTGGACATGGTTACAGTGGCGCTACTCGTCGTTTGCGTTGTCTTCGTGCCCGTTTCAGCGTGGGTCGCGGCGGCAATGGTGTCCACTGCCAGCATCCTCAATGGACCGCCGGTCGTCACACGTTCGTGGCTTTGGCTATTGCTCGTGTGGATGATTCCGTTGGGTGGGGCCGGCGCGTGGTGGCTCTACCTGCGCCGCGTCAAGTTTACTTGACAGAATCTCCACGGCCGGCGCGATCGACTGTGCTACAGAAAGATTCGGACGACTGACTGCGTCAAAATACGGATGACCGGCCTGGCCGACCATCTGGGCGTGAAGGACCCTGACCTTCTCCCGGACTAACAGCCCGCCGATGTCATAGTTTCGGGGCGAATCGACGAGCCCATACCTCTCGCGCCGCGACAGCGATCAACACCACGCTCACGGTGAGCGTGGTGTTGAACTCGACGGTGTCGAGGACGCCGGGAGTGGCGAGCAGCAGGAGGCCGAACGCTGCGCACGGAACTGCGACAGTCACGACGCCCGGTAGCACTTGGCGAGCCGAAATCGCCTCGACGACGGCGGCTAGGAGCACCACTACGAACGCCGCCATTGACCAGAGTTCTAGTTCGGTCCAGCGGTCAAGCGACGTTGATGCGAGGTCACCGTAGTAGTCACTGAATACGTCCTCATCCGAGTAGGCGGAGTAGAGGGTGAGATCCCCGGTATTGGTCGTCCCTGATCGTGCGCTGAACTCGGTATCGAAGAAACTTCGGTCGATCCCCGTCCAGGTGATGCCGCCGGCAAACAGTGTCGCCACCATGAAGATCCACCACGCGGCGTGGCCGGTGGTTCGGGCGAGTGAGAACACGCGGTGCCGGGTCATGGCCACAAGTGTTGCAGGGCTTGACGTCGACGAATGAGGTCGGTCGAACCGCCTACCCTGCTCTCGATCCCGGCGGGCGAGTGGCGGCATGGGTAGCGCTACAACGTATAAGGACCATCTCTGCACCAGAGCCAGGCGGCACTTCCCACCAGCCGGTAGGTCCCGCCCGGGTGATGGTCGCGGGACGTAGTGTCCTTCTCAGCACTTGGGCACACCTGAGAAAGGTCGTCGATGACTAATCCTCACGAGGAGACGAACACCTCATGGCATCCTCAGCCGTTGACGGACCCGTTTGTTCACCGCGGCCAGGTGCAGCCATGGGCCCCAGCTCCGCCAGGACCGGGTTAGTACCCCAACCACGCGGTCGGAGCGACGCAGTGGTGGGACGGACACCAGTGGGTGCCACCGCAGATGGGCCACCCCGCCGCAGGACCGGCGATGAACTTCAACATGGCGCAAGCGCCGGTCGTGGTGGTCACCGCCCCCAAAGTGTCGGGTTGGCGTTCTTGCTGGCATTTTTGTTCGGCCCGTATGCGTCCCGCCAGGTCGAGGTCAAAGCCTTCTAAAGGCTGTGGGTGACCCAAGCCGAAAAGGACGCGATCACAGCGGTTCTCGCGTCTTGCGGGGCCTACTCACCCACTAACGGCCGCGGTGGCGGCCCGGCCATTGCCCCTCGGCCACCCACCTCAGCACCACATCGCTCCCTTAGCCCCCAGCCTGTCGCACCGGCAGAGGCAACTCCCGATGATCCGGCGGGTTCCGCGATTCGGGCACGGCAGGGGAATCTCGGTGACTCCCTCACCTACGTGTTGAAAATGCCTGTGCCAGGGTGCAGTCTGCCGGCATGGCCCGATCTTTTGGTTCCGACGCCGCCGACGCCCTCGTCCATCAACTGGGGAACGACATCGTGGGTGATCAGTTCTACCGATCCGAACCGTGGGATCAGCTTGCGCTTGTAATCAACCTCGATCGCCGCAAGCAGATGTTCGGCTACGTGTACTCGGCCGGGGACTGGGAGGCCGCGAGCCCCGACGGCATAGAACCGTTGGAGACCGCACACAAGCTGCAACAGGCCATGCGCCTGCCGGACGCATTGCCCTGGAAGAAGTGTCTGGTGACAATCGATCGCGAAACCGCCACGATCGACATCGTCTTTGACTACGAAGGAACCGAGTGGGTTCCCGACTTGGCCGATCCTGAACGTCTCGCTGTGAGTCTCAAACCGGCGCCGCGGACCTGACCTCGGGCGTACCGGCAGTAGCTCGCCTGATCCACACCCCTTTGGCGTCGTGCCCAGGACCGGTCACACCCCGACCTCGATGACGTCGCCCGAACGCAACGACAACGACCGGGTGACCCCGAGCCGGGACAGGAAATCCTCATCGTGACTGACCACGAGCAATCCCCCGCGAAAGCCCGACAGCGCCTCGACGAGCTGGTCGACGCTGTCCATGTCGAGATTGTTGGTCGGCTCGTCCATCACCAGCAATTGAATGGGTGGTGACGCAAGGAACAACCGCGCCAGGGCAACCCGGAAGCGCTCGCCCCCGGACAGGTCGCCGATCAGCCGTTCCACCGCGTCCCCGCGGAGGAGGAATTGGGCGAGGCGCCCGCGGATCGTTTCCGGATCGGCGCCCGGGACGGCGGCGCTGACCGTGTCGAGGACGCTCTCGGACGGGTCGAGGTCGTCCAGACGCTGTGCCAGGTAGCCGATCCGATCCGTGTGAGCCACCATGTGCGCATCGCCGACGGCCGGTTCGACTCCCCACAACGTCCGCAGCAGCGTTGTCTTGCCCGCGCCGTTGGGCCCGGTGATGGCTACACGTTCAGGACCTTGGATGACAGTAGTCTCTGTAGCCGAACGGATCTCGGCCAGGCGCCGGCCGGCGGGCACATCCGGATCAGGCAGTTCGATGCGGATATGGCGATCATCGCGGATGGACTCATTCGCCGCGTCAATGGCTTCGCGGGCTTCGCGCACCTTGTCGGCGGCCTGTGTCCGAACCCGGCCGGCGGTGTTCTCGGCAGCGCGTTTGCGTTTGCCCAACAATATCTTCGGCAGGTTCCCATCTGTGGCGTCTTTCCGGCCGGACCGCGCCCGGCGGGCGAGTTTGATTTCGGCTTCGACCCGTTGTCGCTGTTCGGTTCTCAGCTTCTGTTCGGCCACCCGCAGATCCCGGTGGGCCGCCTCCTGTCGATGTCGGACGTATTCGCGGTACTCACTGAGCGGGCCGCCGAAAAGGGTGATCCGGTTCTCCCGCAGCTCAGCGGTGGTGTCCATCAGCTCGAGCAACGCCGGGTCGTGCGAGACCACCAACAACGTGCCGGGCCAGGCGCGCGCCATGTCGTATAAACGCCGGCGGGCATCACGGTCGAGGTTGTTGGTCGGCTCGTCCAACAAAGTGATGGGTGCAGCCGCCAACCACAAACCGGCGATGGCAACGAGCATCGACTCACCGCCCGACAACGTGCCCACCTCGCGGCCCAGTTCGATGCCTTGCAGGCCCGCTTGGCGCAGCGCATGTTCGGCACGGGTGTCGATGTCCCAGGCATCGCCCACGACGTCGAAGAGTTCAGGGGAGGTGTCTCCGGCCTCGATCGCCCTGAGTGCATCGACCCGGGCACCGATGCCCAGCAGATCGGCGACCGTACTGCGCACCTGCAGTGTCAGAGTCTGTGGCAGATAGGAGGTTTCGCCGACCACGTCGATTGATCCCGACGTGGGTGTCATCTGCCCGGCGATGAGCCCGAGCAACGTCGACTTGCCGCTGCCGTTGGCACCGATGAGTCCGGTGCGGCCATGCCCGAAGGTCGCCGTGACGTCGGAGAGGGCGGGCGTGCCGTCGGGCCAGTCGAAAGAGATCTCACGTAGGACAATGGCTGATTCGGTGTTCGGGCGCATGTGGCTCCCAAGGGTGAGTGGTGGAGACGCACCAACTCGATGACCGCTTGATAGCAGCGGTCGAGACAGGTCGGCGCGCTAGGACGCGGGGCCGTCGACTGTCTTCACTGCATTCCTCACTGCCGGGAACAGAACGTGATCGAGTGTGCGGGATGTAGGCGAGCGACGCAACTGCTTTTCCGGCCCTTCCGGTGTTGGCACACTGTTCTCATGACGATGATCCGTCCGGCCCGGCCCGACGATACCGACGTGTTGACGCAATTGATCGCGGTGTCCTTCGAGCCCTACATCGAGCGGATCGGCGCACGACCCGGGCCCATGTCGACCGACTGCACGTCGTTGATCGCATCTGGGTCGGTGTGGGTGGCCGACCGTGATGGTGATGCCGTCGGCACCATCGCGTTGACAGATGAGGGCGACCATCTGCTGCTCGACAACCTGGCCGTCTCGCCGTCGGCCCGCGGACTGGGTGTCGGTTCACAGCTGCTGGAGTTCGCCGCCGACCACGCGCACTCGTGTGGACTCGGTGAATTGCGGCTCCACACGAACGTGGCAATGACCGAGAACCTGCAGTACTACCCGCGGCGGGGTTTCCGGGAGACCCACCGCGCCACCGTGGACGGGTTCGAGAGGGTCTACTTTTCCCGGACACTGTGACCGCCGGTGGTTACCCTCGATGGGGTAACTGCCAGCCACGGAAAGTGCCCGATGTATCTACAGGACTTCGAATCAGCCGGGACGCTGACATTCGACGCTGCTGAGAAGATCTCCTGGAAGACCTCGGAGTTCGACACCAAGATCATGCTGGTGGTCGATCGCCGCCGGGTGAATGCGAATTGTCTGGCCCTGTGCTGGGACGAGCTCGACATCCATCGCGGCACGCCGGTCGCGATCACTGTCGGCGAAGGGCCTACCCACAACGACGCCGAGGAACGCCGGGCACTGGTCGCGATGGTCGACTACTTCCAATCCATGACCGTTCCCGACTCACCGAGGAGTCGCCGACGACGTCGGTTCTCCTTCGGCGGGCGCTGACCCGGGCCGGCACCGATCCCCGCAGAACGGCCCCGCGTGGTCGACGGTCAGCCGACGTGTTGCCGATAGAACTCGAGGTGTTGTCTGGCCGCATGCGCCCAGGTCAAGCCGTCCGCAAGGGTGCGGCCACGGGCCACGCGGCTCCGGTCGGGTGTGAGCGCGGCGCCCAGCTCCGATGCCAGGTCGGCAGGGGTAGCGGCGTAGCGAACCGTGTCGCCGAACACTTCGTGAAGCACGGGTAGGTCGCGTGTGACCACCGGGGTCCCGGCCGCGAGCGCTTCCATCGCCGCCAGCCCGAACCCTTCCTTGGTGGATGGGAAGGCGAAGACCGACGCCTCGGCCACCAGTGCGGGCAACTCGTTGTCGTCGACAGGGCCGAGCACGATCGGCGAGGTGCCCAGGTCCGCCATCCGCTGGTCGAACTCCGCCCGGTAACCCCGGTAGTCGAACAGGGTCTCTCCGCCGGCGAACACGAGTTTCAGATCGGGGTGCTCGCGAACCATCAGCGCATGGGCGTCAAGGAGATCGATGCTGCCCTTGCGCGGCTCGATGCCCCCGACCGCGAGCACGTACCGGCCCAGCCGCGATCGCCAGCGGGCGCGCCCGGCCACGGCTTCGGACGAGTCACTCGCGGCCGCCGCGAACCGGGCGGACTGAACCCCGTTCGGGATGACAACCGGCTGGTATCCCCAACCTTCGTGAACCTCCTGTGCAACCGCTGCCGACACACAGATCCGCGCATAGGGTTCGACGATCGCCTTTTCGTGGCATGCCGCGAGAACCGGGGTGGTGAACTGGTCGAGATGGTGAATGGTGCGGATACAGCGACCGACCGCGTTCGCGCTGATGCAGTCCTGCGCGTGCACGATATCGGCTGCGTCACGGTCGAATTCGGCCCGCAGCACCTCGATCGACCGCACGATCCGGTCGGTCACGGTATCGCCGTCGCGATCGGTGAAGCGGGCCAGGCGAACCGTGACAGCCGGATCCACCGGTCGGAAGAACCCTGGATCGCCTCCCCTGGCCAATGACCAGACCGTGACCTCCGCGCCCGCATGCGCCAGTGCCTCCGCGAGATTGAGGGTGTGCACAACACCACCGCGAGGCTTGGTCGAGTAGGTCACGAGGGAGATTCTCGGCGGTCGCTCGTCGGCCCGTGCCGCCGTCACGACTCGTCCCGCCAGTAGGTGTCGACCCGACGTTCCCGGAGATGATGAAGCACGCGGCGCGCCCGGTCGACCTCCGCATCGATGTCGATGTCGCACACCGCCATTCCGCCTTTCGCCCACGTCTTGGCGAGCACTTCCCCGCCGGGGCCGACAACCTTGGCCTGGCCGAGGAACCTCAACTTACCCATCACTCCCGTTTGATTCGACGAGACCAGCACCACCTGGTTCTCGGCGGCGCGCGCTGCGTCGTACAGATCGAACAGACGAGATTGCCGGTCGTTGGGAAGCCGTGAGGCACGGTCGGTCACGCTGGCGGGCCAGGCCGACAGCGCGGCGATGATCCGGGCGCCGTCGAGCACCAAGGTGCGCGCGGCCTCGGGAAACGTCTTGTCGTAGTCGATCAGCATCCCGATTCGGCCGACGGGGGTGTCGAACGCGCCGAAGTGATCGCCTGCGGAGTAGGCCAGCGATTCACCCGCAGGCTGATGAACTTTGCGGTGCACACCGAGTACGCCGGCGCCGGACAAGCACGCGGCCGCGTTGTAGCGTTGGCCGTCAACGTCTTCGGTGTATCCGACGCACACCGTCATCGGTCCTGCGGCCTCAGCGATTCGAGCCATCTCCGGTCCATCGATGGCCACCGCAGGAGGGAGGTGATCCACATCCGGCGCCCGGAGGTCACCGATGTAGCCGCCGAGTGACGCGTCGGGCAGCACAAGCAGATCGACGTTGTCTCGAGAGGCCGCTTCGATGATGCCGACGATCTTGCTCACCGCACGTTCGACGTCCCGACCGAAGTGGGCTGCCAGTGCGGCAACACGAATGGGTGGCATGGGAGAAGACTAGTGAACCGCGGCAGATGTGGGCGCAATGCTCGGCGAAGTCATCGGCCGGCGCTCTTGGGCTCGATGAGATCAGCACCGGTCATCGCGAGCACCTCGACGGCACCTTCGGGCATCCGGCGCGACACCGCTCGGATCTCCGACATCTGCGCGGCAGCCGACGTGCATGCGAACCCGAACTTCGCACGTACCCGGTCACTCGCCTCGGTGAGGGCACGTGTGGTGAGGCTGACGAACTCCGGTATGGGGTAACGCCCACCCACCTCGAGGTGGTCGTGCATCACCAAGGACGGCGAATAGCACTGCTGTTCGGTTCCGTTCGGCCAGCGCACGGTGAAGGTCATCTCAGGCATGGGTCAGGACCTCGGCTCGATGTGTCGGTGGTTCGTACTCTGACTCATGCTGCTCCCAACCCGGTCACAGTGCTGTGTACGGCGCTCGTCACGGCACCGTCCGGCCAGCGCAACCCGACACCTGGGGTGTCGGTCAATCGACCACACGTCGCCGAGATCGCCGGTCCGGCATCGGGTATCGACCGACCCGGATCATCGGCGGTGATCATCGCGAAGCCGGGGAACGCGGTGACCCATTCCCCCACCGTGACACCTGCCGGCCGCGGTATGGCGGCGACGTCGAGTATCGCTCCCGTGCCGCTGGCCTCGGCGAGCATTCCCGTGGTGCCGACCAGACCCGCCATACTGACGTCCTTGGCCGCGGCCGGCGCGGCTCGCCGGACGAAGGTGCCCATCCGCTCGAGTTCGTCCGGCCGACGGACTGACGTCGAATCCCATTGCTGCCCTGCGTAACCACGGCGCCATCCGCCACCCACATCGGTGGTGAGACGTAGGGCGTGTCCCACCCTCCCGCCGCCGGGCCGGCACCGGCGAGCCGGTCCGACCCAGAGCGGTCACCGACAATGACGCCGGCACCCCTGACTGCGTGTGACCACCGAGTACCGGGACATTCCACGCCTCGGCGGCTTTCGCCATTCCCCGGATGATGCGCGTCAGCTGCGAGCGGGTCGGCGCCCCCACCGCATCGAGCAATCCGACGGGCGTGGCACCCATCGCCGACAGATCATTGAGATTGACGAGAACTGCGCACCAGCCGGCCCATTCGGGGTCTCGCTCCACCATCGACGGGATGATGGCGTCGCATGCGGCAATCATGTCGGTGCCGGGCACAGGGCTGCCGTCATCTCCTCGGAAGCCTGCGGGGCCCAGCCCGGAAGCATGACCCGACAACGGCGCCAGCACGTCGGCGAGCATCGCCTTCGTCCCGGCCACCAGGCGCTCGATCTTGTTGATCGGCCAGCGCATTGCCGCATGCGCGGTACCCGCGACGTCCACCTCCCCGGTGTGCTCCCACCCGAGAGAGACGAACATCGAGCGGTAGCGCACCTGCACCGACGCATCGAACCGCAGTACGCCTGCATTCTCCGCGTAGGCGCACGCCGCGCGTACCAGCGCAGGCCCGACCCCGCGTGCCTGATCGGTGGGAAGTACCACCAGCCTGCTTCCCGTCCACCAGCCGATGTCCTCGCCGGTGGCCGGGGCCAAACGCACGCCGCCGAGCACTGTGCCGTCGTCGGCCACCGCACACAACACCACCGTGCGCGGATCGTCGTCGAGGTCATCGCGATCGGTATGGGTGAAGAGTTCTTGCGTACGCACGAACGCGTCGTGACGCAAAGCCCGGTACGACGCCAATTGTGCTGCCGTGTCGGCATGTTGGATGATGAACCCACCGGGGGCGGTGACGCGCCGCGGACCGGTCAGAATAGACAGATCCCTCGCTTCGGTACGCATCGTCAACCACCCACATTCTGTAGAACACTGCAGGCGCCACAGGCCGCACAGCCCGCCTTCTGGTCCGAACCTGCCATGCCGGCAGCCGCCAGTTCCTTCGCAACCCGCCGGGTGACGGCCTCGACCACATCCGCCCGCGGAGCGCGCGCGAAGTCCACATCGACCGCAAGTGAACCCGGGTGTGGACGGAACGGCACCACAAAGGGATACACGCCCATCTCGACCAATTCGCGTGCACCGTCGACCAGCTCGTCGGGATCTTCACCCAGTCCGATGAGGAGGTACGTGGACACCTGATTTCGGCCGAACACCCGCACCGCCTCGGCCCATGCGGCCCGGTACTCGCCGATGGACACCGTGGCCTTGCCCGGCATCCATCGGGCGCGGACGTCGTCGTCGAGGGACTCGATGTGGATGCCGATCGACTCCGCGCCTGCCTCACGCAGTTCCGTGAGCGTCGCCAGGTCGCCCGGAGGTTCGCACTGCACCTGGATGGGTAGTTGTGGGACAACCGCTTTGACCGCTCGCACACACCGTGCCAGGTGCTTGGCACCACGGTCTCCGGCCGCAGACGTACCGGTGGTCATCACCATCTGCTTCACCCCGTCCAGGCGCACCGCCGCTTCGGCGACCTCGGCGAGTTCAGCCGGCTTCTTCACGGCCACGGTTGCTCCCGCACGCAGTGATTCCTCGATGGTGCAGAAGCGACACCGCTGCGCCGGGTCGTAGCGGATGCATGTCTGCATGACCGTGCTCGCGAGGACGTCCCGGCCATGCAGTTTGGCGATCTTCTCGTACTCCGTGCCCGAGTCGGTGCGGAGGTCGTAGAACGCCGGACGATCGATGGCCGACACATCCAGTCCCAGGTTTTCGGACGAACCATCCAGAAGGATTTGGTCACCCTCGAGGACGTACGGGCTCAACGGGTTCCGCGGAATCGCTGCGTTGATCCCGTTGATGACGAGATGACCGTCGTCGCTGGGACCCGCACCAGCCGAACGCCTGACCGGCAATGAACCCCGGACTCCGAGCAACGCAAGATCCACGCGTGCCGACAACGCTGATCCCGGTCGAGCTCCGCTGCGCTCCGTCTGAGATTCCGGTCGAGCTCCGCTGCGCTCCGTCTGAGATTCCGGTCGAGCTCCGCTGCGCTCCGTCTCCGAATCCGGCATATGGAGTGCCCTCAGACCATGTAGGTGGAGTTGATGATGGCACCCTTACGGGCGTAATGAATCAACGCATCCTGCACATCCAACGGATGAGCCGGAATCACACCCTCGATCAAATCCTCCTCACGACCACCATGCAACGCCAACCCGAACCGACAGCAATACACCGTCCCACCCTCACCGATGAACGTCCCCAACGAATCATTGATGTTCTGCTCCCCCGGAAAACCCGAATCACCCGTCGTCGGAAAACCACGCGTGGCCAGGCAATTGATCGCACCCGGACCATAAAAATACAACGCCGACTCAAACCCCTTACGCAACGCCCGCGTCGCCTGCAACACCGCCACAAAACTCACCGACGACTCATGAGCAATCCCATGAACCAACGTGAAATACGACTCCCCACCCTCAGCCTGATAATCCGGGAACAACTTCGTCCCCCCATAAATGTTGCTGCCCTTCGGCAACGACGGATGCGGGATCTCAGCCACAGACTTCTTGATATTCTCGGCAATCAACTGATCGATATCGGACACGGGTCCTCCTGGAGGGCGAAGATAGATGCCGCCTCGGCCGCATTGCCGATGAGCGAGAGCCGAAGTGGGCTACGTGTTCCAGTACAGAAGTCGCCTGTTTCCCGGTGGTTATCCAGGGAATAACACTGTGCTGCAGGAGTCTCACCGCTGTAACGAGCCGGTAATCACCGCTGCCGCACGCATCCCCACGTCCGTGATGCCGCCAACCCGTTCACATCGGTGCGTGCGATGTCACTGCGCGTGGAGACCACTCGCGGTGCGGTCGATGTTCTCCATGTGAACAGGCGCGAGGTGTTTGAGGCCCGCGTGTGCAAGCGCAGTGGCAAAGAGTCCGACTTCGTGGGGCGGGAGCTCGAGGGCGAGGGCCTGCCGGCCGCCGTGGATGGCGATGCCGGCCAGCATCGAGGCGAGGAGTTCGGCGCTCTGCTCGGGCGCGGGCAGAGCCCGCAATGTGTAGTAGGCACGGATGCGCATGGCGATCTGCCCCGAGATGCTCAGCACCAGTTCGTCGCGGATCTCGGCATTGGGCCCGGAGGTGACATCACCGAAGAGCAGCCCGAAACCGGCTGGATGCTCTGACGCGTAGCGGAAGAAGGCCACCATGTCAGCCTTGACCTGCTCCTCCATCGACAATCCAGAGGCGGACTCGTACGCCGCGAACAACCACTCGCGAAGTTTGTCTGCCTCCCGGACCAGGCACGCCCGGTAGAGCTGATCCTTGCTGCCGAAGTGGGAGTAGAGCGTCGGCTTGGTGGCATCGGCCTGCTGCGCGATGGCCTCCATGGAGGTTGCGTGATAGCCGTTGGCGTGGAACACATCTCGCGCTGCGTCGAGGAGTAGGTCATCGCTCGGCCGGTTTCCGTTGCTGCGACGGGACGGCGCAGCACCCGATCGTTGCCGAACTTTGGCCATGGTCGCGATTTTACGTCACCGCCCCGCCCGCCCATCCTCGCGCTTCGCCCTTGGCACGACACCGTTCATCAGCTAGAATCGGCTTTGTTTGACCGACGAGTAAAACTCTGTGGCGCCGCGAGAAAAAATTGCGTTGGACCATGCCGGAGTTCCTTACGCACGCACACGATCGGGAGTATCAAGGAACAATGCACCTCAAACTGAGCGACGACGAAGTTGCCTTCCGCGAGGAAATGCGGACCTTCTTCACCACCGAGATCCCCAAGGAGATCCGCGAGCGGACCGCCGCGGGCACGTTGAACTTCCCTGACGACATGATCACGGTTCAGCGGATCCTGAACGAGCACGGTCTGGCGGTGCCGAAGTGGCCTTCCGAGTGGGGCGGCCGCGACTGGACTCCCGTGCAGAAACACATCTGGCAGAACGAGATGAACCTCGCCTCGGTGCCCGAGCCCCTCGCGTTCAACACCGACATGGTGGGCCCGGTGATCGCCAATTTCGGCTCGCAGGAGATCAAAGAGCGCTTCCTCCCCGCCACGGCCAACCTCGACATCTGGTGGTGCCAAGGGTTCTCCGAGCCCGAGGCGGGATCCGACCTGGCATCGCTCAAGACCCGTGCGGTTCGCGACGGCGACCACTACGTGGTCAACGGTCAGAAGACCTGGACCACCATGGCCCAGTACGCCGACTGGATCTTCGCACTGGTGCGCACCAACCCCGATGCACCGAAACGCCAGGCGGGGATCAGCTTCCTGCTCATCGACATGAAGACCGAGGGCATCACCGTCAGGCCGATTCAGCTGGTCGACGGCGGCTTCGAGGTGAACGAGGTCTTCTTCGAGAACGTCCGGGTGCCGGTGGAGAACCTGGTCGGCGAAGAGAACGCGGGCTGGGGATACGCGAAGTTCCTGCTCGGCAACGAGCGAACGGGTGTCACCCGGGTGGGCATCACCAAGAACCGCCTCGCCCTGGCCAAGGAGCTGGCTGCGAAGACACCCGTCGGCGACGGCACCCTGCTGGAAGATCCCCTGTTCGCCGCGCGCCTGGCCGAACTCGAAAACGAGTTGCTCGCACTGGAATTGACACAGTTGCGGGTGGTGGCATCGTCGGCAGACGGCAAGCCCGATCCGGTCTCCTCGGTCTTGAAGCTCCGCGGTAGCGAGCTACAGCAGGCGTCCACCGAGATCCTGGCCGACCTCGCGGGAGTCGACTCACTGGCTGTGGACGCGGCAGACATCGGGTCCCCGCACTGGGCGCAAGAGACCGTTCCTACGTACCTCAATCACCGCAAGGTCTCGATCTACAGCGGCTCGTCCGAGGTCCAGCGAACCATCATCGCGTCCTCCATCCTCGGCCTCTGACCACGACCTCCCCATCTACGGACTTCATCCCTGATGCCGACGTCGAGCGCTCGCGGCACCAACTAACGAAGGACTGCCTTCACCATGGATTTTGAACTCAACGAGGAACAGACGATGCTGCGCGACACCGCGCATGACGTCCTGACCAAGTTCTACGACATCGAGAAGCTTCGCGAAGTCACAGCCACCGACCTCGGCTGGAGCCGAGACGTGTGGAAGTCGTTGGCGGAGATCGGCATTCTCGGTCTGCCGTTCAGCGAGGACGACGGTGGCATGGGCGCCGGACCCGAAGAGGTCGCGGCCGTACTCGGCGAGATCGGCCGCAGTCTTGCTCCAGAGCCCGTGCTCGACGCGGTGTACGTGCCCGGCGGACTCATCGCCGAGACCGGCAGCGCGGAACAACGTGCCCAGTACCTGCCACAACTCGCCTCCGGTGAACTCCTCGCGGCATTCGCGCACACAGAACCGGGCGACCGGTGGCCGAGCGCGGCTGTCAGTACCACCGCCACGGCGTCGGGAGACGGCTACGTCCTCACCGGCCGTAAAAACCCTGTGTTGCACGGCGATTGCGCCGACGTCCTGGTTGTGACCGCCCGCATCGACGCCCAGGGCCAAGGGCAAGGTGAGATCGGCCTGTTCCTGGTGGACGCCACCGCGACCGGCGTATCCCGCACCGCGTTCCGTACGCACGACATGCGGCGTGGTGCCCAGGTGGAACTGCAGGACGCTCCCGCCACCCGACTGCCCGAGGGCGATGTGGCCGCGGCGCTGGTGCGCTCGGAAGTGGTCACGCAGGTCGCGCTGTGCGCCGAGGCAGTCGGCGCCATGGAAGAATCGCTGCGGTTCACCACCGAATACCTCAAGCAGCGCAAGCAGTTCGGCGTACCACTGGCGAAGTTCCAGACCCTGACCCAGCGTGCCGCCGACATGTACGTTCTTCTCGAGCAGGCCCGCAGCATGAGTCTCTACGCAACGGTCACCCTCGCCGACGGCGACGTGAACCCGATCGTCGCGTCGCGGGCCAAACTGCAGATCTGCCGCTCCGCCCGCAAGATCGGGCAGGAGGCCATCCAGATGCACGGCGGTATCGGCATCACCGCCGAGTACCCGGTCGGGCACTACGTGAGCCGGCTGCTCGCCATCGAACACACCCTCGGCGGTGCGTCCGAACATCTCCGAACACTGTCGAATCAGATCGCGGACTATGACAAGATCCTGATCGGATAGTGACAACGTTCATTGACAGGAGTTCCATGGCTGCCCCACTGCTCGAAGCGTCCACTCACATCAAGGCCACACCTGAGCAGGTGTGGAAAGTGGTGTCCGACCTGAAGCGGATGGGCGAGTGGAGCCCACAATGCCGCAAGGTCGTGGTCCGCGGGGGCGGTCCCGTCACCCTCGGCACCAAGACTGTCAACGTGAACAAACGCGGTCTGCTGGTCTGGCCGACCACCGCAAAGGTGGTCCGGTTCGAACCGAACAAAGAGATCGCGTACAAGATCAACGAGAACAACAGCGTGTGGAGCTTCACCATCACCCCCACCGAGGACGGCGTGGAGCTCACCGAACGTCGTGAGGCACCCAACGGCACCACCAAGGTGTCGTCTACGCTGATCAACCTGGCATTCGGCGGCGAGAAGTCGTTCGACGCCGAGCTCACCGACGGGATGCAGCAGACGCTGGGCAAGATCAAGGCGTCGGTGCGCTAGCGCATCACAGCTTCTTCAGCAGTGCGGGCAGGTCCGCGATCGAGTCGATGACGTGATCGGGGACCTGCCCGAACTCGTCCTTGACGAGGGCGTCGAGTTGTTCGGGCAGGAACTTGCCGGTCCGCACCAACACGCCGGTGATCGCGGTCTTCTGGGCGCCCAGCACATCGCTGTACATGTCGTCACCCACCATCACCACCCCGCCCGGATCACCCACGCCGAGCATCTCCACGGCCGAACGAAAGCCCAGCGGCGATGGCTTGCCGATCGCGCGGATCTTCTTTCCGGTGGCCTTCTGGAGGCCTTCGAGGTACACCCCGGTGTCGATCTTCGGTCCGCTGCTGGTCGACCACGTGAGCGACCGGTGCATGGCGACGGTCGGTACGCCTTCGATCATCCAGCCCAGGGCTCTCGACATCAGCTCGTGGGTGAACGACGGGCCCGCGCCCCCGAAAACCACCACTTCGGGGTCGTCGTCGACGAGATTCACCCCTGCCATGTCCTCGTTGACCGCGCCCTCGTTGAACACCACAACCCGCTTGCCGGGGTGTTTGGTGCGCAGGTACTCGGCCGTCAACACGGCGGCAGTCACGATCTCGTCGTCGCGCACCTTGAATCCCACGTCGGTGAGCGCCTCGGCGATCTGCGCTCGCGACTTGGATGTGGTGTTGGTCAAGAACATTCGCGGCAGACCGGTATCGGCGATCTCCTCGAGGGCTTCGACGGCACCGGGCAGGGCTTTCCACGAGGTGACGAGCACCCCGTCGATGTCGAGCAGCAACCCTTCGGCCATACCTGAGAAACCTAGTCCTGCCAACGGTCGATCGCACGCGGGAGCCGGCAGGTCCGACAATTCTCACAGCGCCGCCCGATCATGCCGAACTCGACTTTTCTGGCGGTCGTGGTGGTCCTTCCGGCATGCTTGGCACCATGGCCGACCAGCTCTCGACGCAGTACTCGACCCTGTCCAAACGTGTGACCGGCCTGATGTCGCGCGCTCACGCCGACCTCGCCGACCTCGTGTCGCTGCCGTCTGTACACATCGACCCCGACAAACGGGATGACTGCCGGGCCAGCGCTGCCTGGGTTCGTGGCGCGTTCGCCGACGCCGGGATCGAGACGCAGGTGTACGACACCGTCGACGGCAGTCAGGCCGTGATCGGTCATCGCCCCGGCCCGCCGGGATCCCCGACCGTCTTGCTGTACTCACACCACGACGTGCAGCCGGCCGGCCCCGAAGACCTCTGGAACTCGCCGCCGTTTGCACTCACCACTCACGACGGTCGCTGGTTCGGGCGAGGTGCGGCGGACTGCAAGGGCAACGTCGTCGCCATCCTCACCGCGCTCCGCTCATTTGCGGCGCTGCCGGCGTTGGGAATTCGAGTGGTGATCGAGGGCTCGGAAGAAGCCGGCGGCGAGGGTCTGGATCAACTCGCCCGCAGTCAGTCAGACCTCTTCGATGCGGACATGATCCTGATCTGCGACACCGGAAACGTGGCCCCGGGTGTACCCACGCTCACCACCAGCCTGCGTGGGGTCGCGGGCGTGAAGGTCTCGGTCGAGACCCTCGCATCGGAAGTGCATGCGGGACAGTTCGGCGGCGCGGCCCCCGACGCGCTTGCCGCACTCATCGCCGGGTTGGCGACCCTGCGAGATGCCGACGGCAACACCACGATCGACGGGCTGCCCGCCAGTCAATCCTGGCCTGGCGCAACCTACGATCCCCTGCAGTTCCGCTCCGACTCCACAACGCTCGACGGCGTGGACATCCTCGGCTCGGGCACCCCGGCAGAGATGGTGTGGGCGCGGCCGGCGGTGACGGTGATCGGTTTGGACGCACCGAACACCGACGACTGCGTGGCCGCCATCAATCCACGCGCCTCGGCGATGCTCAACCTGCGTGTGCCACCCGGCGTGAATCCCGGAGTGGCAGCGTTGGCACTGGAAGGTCATCTGCACAAACACATTCCGTGGCACGCCAAGGTGCAGGTCGACACCGTGATGACCGGGGCGCCGTTCGCTGCCGACACCTCGGGCCCTGGGTACAAGGCGCTCACCGAGGCGATGGGCAAGGCATACCGGGCCGAGGTGGTCCATTCCGGTCAGGGTGGATCGATACCCCTGTGCACGGTGCTCTCGGAAATCTGCCCCAGAGCCGAGATCGCACTACTCGGCGTCGAGGAACCGAATTGCCGGATCCATGCACCGAACGAGAGCGTGGATCCGGACGAGATCTCGAAAACTGCACTGTCCCTTGCCCTGTTCCTCGCCACGTACACGGTGGACGCCTGATGCGCACGGTCGAGGAACACCAGGCCATCGTCGCAGCCTTGTTCGCCGAGCCCCGGCCTGTCACCGTGCCTGCCGCAGCCGCCCTCGGCAGGGTGCTCGCCGACGATGTCGTCGCCGGGGTCACGCTGCCCGGCTTCGACAACTCGGCGATGGACGGCTACGCCGTCATCGCCTCGGACATCGCGCACGCGACGGAGACCGATCCCGTCATCCTGCCTGTCGCAGAAGACATCCCGGCAGGGCGAACCGATCAGCTCACCCTGACACCCGGCACGGCCCACCGCATCATGACCGGAGCCCCCGTGCCTGCCGGAGCGGACGCGGTGATCCAGGTGGAGCTCACCGACGGCGGCGTCTCCGAGGTGAGGATCAACGCACCGGTCCCGGCCGGAGCCGCCATCCGCGCCGCCGGTTCCGATATCGGCGCAGGGACCCGTGCCCTCTCGTCCGGGCGCGTTCTGCACGCACCGCAGTTGGGTTTGCTGGCCGCCCTCGGTATCGCCGAGGTCGCTGTGTTCGCGCCGCTGCGGGTGCTGGTCCTGTCGACCGGAAGTGAGCTGGTGCCCGCTGGGACGCCGCTACAGTACGGACAGATCTACGAGTCCAACGGCGCGATGCTGACGGCCGCGGCCATCGAGGCGGGGGCGATCTCCGAACAGGTGCACTTCGTGCCCGATGACGTCGGCCAGTTCCGGGCACGACTCGACGAGTACGTCGACGGCGCGGACGGTACCGCCGTCGATCTCATCATCACCTCGGGCGGCGTCAGTGCCGGCGCGTACGAGGTCGTCAAGGATGCGCTGGTAGGTCACGGGGTGGAGTTCGCCAAGGTGGCCATGCAGCCAGGCATGCCGCAGGGTTGCGGCACCTATACGAGTTCGGGGGGCACGGCTGTCCCGATCATCACCCTGCCGGGCAATCCGGTGAGCGCTCAGGTGTCCTTCGAGGTGTTCGTCCGGCCGGCCCTGCGCGCAGCCATGGGCCTGCCCGCCTCGCGGCGCACCACCACCGCGTCGGTCACCGAACCGATCACCTCCCCCAGAGGCAAACGCCAGTTCCGCAGGGGTGAACTCACGATCGCCGACGGTGTCGCCTCGGTGCGACCCATCGGGCCACCGGGTTCACATCACCTGGCGTTCATGGCATCGGCAAACGCGTTGCTCGACATTGCTGCGGACACCGACAGGGTCGAGACCGGCGCCGACGTCGAAGTGCTGATCCTGGAGGACAGCTGACCGATGAGCACCTGCGACAATTGCGGCCATGGCCAGACGACCCAGACCCACTGAACCCGAGAGTGTGACCCGCCTGGCACATTTTGCCGACCTCGTGCGGGAAACCGTGCCACCGATCCACCGAGCCGGTGTGCCGTTCGTGGCGGCGGGCGCCGCCGTGGCCCTCGCCGGCCGACGTCACGGCTGGATCCGGACACCGGCAACCGCAGCCACGCTTGCCACCGCCGCGTTCTTCCGTCACCCGAGCCGGGTGCCTCCGAACGCTGCCGGAGTTGTGGTCGCGCCGGCCGACGGACAGGTCGCGTTGGTGGACCATGCCGCGCCACCGCACGAGCTCGGGCTGGGCGACACCCCCGACCACGCGTGTCGATCTTCCTCTCGATCTTCGACGTACACGTGCAACGGATCCCGATCGCCGGCACGGTCGAGTCGGTCGAGTACCGGCCGGGCAAGTTCGTCAGCGCCGACCTCCCCGATGCAAGCGCCGAGAACGAGCGCAACTCCATGCTGATCCGCACCGCCGACGGCACCGAGTTGGTGGTGGTGCAGATCGCCGGGCTCATCGCCAGGCGCATCGTGTGTGAGGCCCGACCCGGAGATCTGGTGACGCTCGGCGACACCTATGGCTTGATCCGGTTCGGTTCACGCGTGGACGTCTACCTGCCCGAGGGCACCCGCCCGCTCGTCGCCGTGGGCCAACGCGCCGTCGGCGCGGAGACCGTGTTGGCGCAGCTGGGATGAAAGAGTCCGTTCGCAAGGATCCTGGCCGAAAGGAACCCGTCCGGAAGGACCCGGTCCGCCGGTCCGGCAGCCGGGTGGTGCCGGCAGGGAGTTCCCGGCGCCGGCGCCGTCCGAGCCGCGCCGGAACGCTGAACACCGGCAAGCTCCTCGTTCCGTCGGCGCTCACCGTCCTTGCCATCTGCGCCGGCCTGTCGGCCACCAAGTTCGCTCTCGATGGCCGAATCCACCTGTGCGTTGCGATGATCGCAGCTGCGGCACTGCTCGACGGCCTCGACGGCCGGGTGGCCCGCCTGCTGGGGGCGACCACGCGTATCGGGGCCGAACTGGATTCTCTCGCCGACGCCATCAACTTCGGGGTGGCCCCCGCGCTGACCCTCTACGTCCTCCTGCTCGAGGGCAACGACGTGGGATGGCTGCTGTCGCTGATCTATTGCTGCGCAATCGTTTTGAGGTTGGCGCGGTTCAACACACTGATCGACGAAGACGACACGCCGCAGTACACCAAGGACTTCTTCGTGGGTGTGCCCGCTCCCGCCGCCGCTCTCATCGCGATGTTGCCCATCGCCCTCGAAGAGCAATTCGGAATGGGTTGGTGGACCTCGGATGCAACCGTCGGCACATGGATGACCATCACTGCGCTGCTGGCCGTCAGTCGTCTGCCGACCGCGTCCCTCAAGTCGTACGCGGTGCCGCCGAACGCGTTGGTGCTGGTGCTCATCGGTGTGGCCCTGTTCGCCGCCGCGCTGCTGACCTACCCGTATCTGCTCATGGTGGTGGCGATCGGTCTCTACCTGCTGCACATCCCGTTCGCCTGGAGAACCAAGCGATGGGTGGCCAGCCGACCGGAGACCTGGGACTTCCACCCCCGGGAACGCCGGGCCGAACGACGCGCCATCCGGCAAGTGCGGCGCGGCAGGCCGACCAAATCGTCGGCCCGTCTCGGCCTGCGCCGCCCCGGCGACCAGTAACGGGTAGCGAGCACCAGCCCGCGCCGATCGCCGCAGACGGTAGTTTTGCCCTGTGACTCCCGCATCTGCCGCGTCTCCGCAATTGACGCTGACCGCCCGGCTCAACCTCTCGGCGGCCGAGGCGCGCCGCGGCATCGTCAGGGTGCACCCGGAGGTCCTCGCCGCGTTGGCGCTGCGCGAGTGGGACGGGGTGGCCGTGATCGGCTCGCGTACCACCGGCGCGGTGATCGCCGCCACCGATGCGTCCGCGCCCACCGGCATCGCGCTGCTCGACGAGCTGACGCTGTCCAACGCGGGCCTGAAGTCCGACGCCCCGGTGGTGTTGTACCCCGTCGTGGTGCACGGCGCTACCCGCGTGATGGTGCGCGGTTCGCGGCTGACCGCCGATTCGGTGGACGAGACCACCCTGCGGCGCGCACTCCTCGGAAAGGTGGTGTCGGCCGGAGATGTGGTGTCGCTCTTGCCGCGCGACCTCGGTCCCGATTTCGCGACGTCCGACGCCACTCGTTCGCTGGCGACGTCGGTGGGCATCACCTGGACCAACGAACTGCTCACCGTGGTGGACGCCGACCCATCCGGCCCGGTGAGCGTGCAACCGAACACCGCGGTGCTGTGGGCTGACAAGAGCGCCGGACTGCCGACGACCGCCGAGGCGGCCACCAGTGCATCCACCCGGCACACACCGGCCAAGGCGACCGTCAGTATTGCTCCCCCGGCTCGGACCGTCGACGAACTCGTCGGCGTCGACGCACAGGTGGACAAGCTGACCGAATGGCTCGGCCTCGCCCTCGACAACCCGGAGTTGCTCACCGCCCTCGGCGCGCAAGCGCGACTCGGTGTGGTGCTCACCGGCCCACCCGGGGTCGGTAAGGCAACTGTCGCCCGGGCCGTGTGCGCCGGGCGAGCTCTGGTCTACCTCGACGGCCCGGTCACCGGCGCGCTCGAGGCATCCGGGCGGCTCGCTGCTGTCAAAGATGCAGTCAGTCAACTGGTGTCGGCAGCGTCCGAGACGGGCGCGGTGTTGCTCATCAGCGATGTCGAGGCACTGCTGCCCGCCGAGGCAGACCCGGTCTCGGCGCTCATCCTCGACGCACTTCGTACGGCGATCACGGCTGACCGGGTGGCTCTGATCTGCACCAGTTCGGCGCCCGAAAACCTCGACCAACGTCTCCGCGATCCCGATCTCTGCGACCGCGAGTTGTCGATCGGATTGCCCGACAACAAGATCCGGCGAGGTCTCCTCGGCGCGCTCCTGGAGTCCGTGCCCACCGGAACCATCGACCTCGGCGCGATCAGCGCTCGCACACCCGGTTTCGTCGCCGCCGACCTCGCCGCCCTCACCCGCGAGGCCGCGCTGCGGGCAGCTGCCCGCAGCGCCCGCGACGGCGAGCCACCTACGCTCATCGAGGCCGATCTGCTCGGCGCGCTGGAAGTGATTCGGCCGGTATCCCGGTCGGCATCGCCCGAGGTCGCGGTCGGCAGCCTGACGCTCGACGAGGTCGGCGACATGGTGGAGACCAAACAGGCACTCACCGAGGCCGTGCTCTGGCCGCTACAGCACCCGGACACCTTCACCCGGCTCGGCGTCGACCCACCCCGCGGCGTGCTGCTCTACGGTCCTCCCGGATGCGGCAAGACCTTTGTGGTGCGCGCGCTCGCCGCGTCCGGACAACTCAGCGTGCACAGCGTCAAAGGTGCTGAGCTGATGGACAAATGGGTCGGGTCATCAGAGAAGGCGGTCCGCGACCTGTTCGACCGGGCACGCGAGTCGGCACCATCGCTCATCTTCCTGGACGAGATCGACGCCCTGGCCCCACGCCGCGGTCAGTCGTCGAACTCAGGTGTCGGCGATCGGGTGGTCGCGGCACTGCTCACCGAACTCGACGGGGTCGAACCGCTACGGGATGTGGTGGTACTCGGCGCGACCAACCGTCCCGATCTCATCGATCCAGCGCTGCTGCGTCCCGGCCGTCTGGAGCGGCTCGTGTTCGTGCCGCCACCTGATGCCGATGCCCGCGCTGCGATCCTGCGGACGTCGAGCAAGTCGGTACCACTGGCAGAAGACATCGACCTGGACCAGCTGGCCGCAGGCCTGGACGGATACTCGGCCGCCGACTGCGCCGCACTGCTCCGAGAGGCTGCTCTGGCCGCGATGCGACGGAACATCGACGCGGCCATCGTCACCGCCGAGGACGTCGGGGTGGCGCAGGACAAGGTTCGGCCGTCCCTCGATCCGGCCCAGGTGGAGAACCTGCGTCAGTACGCCGAAAAGCGTGGAGCCTGAAGCTCTTTTGCGCCTCTCAATGCGCCATCGACGGCGTCTTGGACAGCGACGTCGTAGATGCGGTGCGATGCCGGCGCGCGGCCAGGGCGGTACCGACGAGCAGTCCGAGCACCGGCAGCGCGACGAAGACCACGCCCCGCGAGAGGGTGGTGCCATGGCCCGCGGTGTCCTGGAACACCAACTGCTGGGGAATGAGCCAGACCGCACCCGCGGCCCCAGCGCCTCCGGCCGTGCACCCCGCGATGAGCAGACCATCGCGTACTCGCGGGGTCACCAGCGTGTTCGCCCGCTCGAGAAGACTCTGTACCGCCAATCCCGCCAGCCCGAAGGTGGCCCCGAAGATGTAGGGCAGCCACCAGATCACGTCGGGTGTGTCCACCGACTGGTACTGGCCTGGGGCCTGCACCGGAGCACGCTGGTGCCCGTTGTCGGTGACAAACCATGCGCCGGCCGCCACCACACCGGCGCACAAGCCGATCAAGCCGGCCCAGTCCCACAACCGATACACCTCGACCTCAGGCTGATTTGACGCTTTCACCACCTCAGTATTGTCGAGGCATTCTTAATTCGCTGGCGAACACGGCGGCGGAACAAGGGGTGCACCGGCGCCGCGTGTCTCTTCTCGCGTGATTCCTCTGCAATTCGTGTCGATTTCCGGTTCTCTCGTTCGACGTAGGGATGAGAACAGCTTCGGCACGGGCCGAGGCACCCATCACGGAGGTTTGTCATGCGCACATTGATCGTCACCGCATTCGTCTCGCTGGACGGTGTCATGGAAGGACCGGGCGGCGAGCCCGGGTATCGCAATTCGGGGTGGACCTTCAAAGATGTCGAGTTCGACGAAGCTGCCTACGAGATCAAGGGGCGCGAGCAGGAGGCGACCACAGCACTACTGCTGGGCCGCACGTCGTACGAGGCGTTCGCTCCGATCTGGCCGACCATGGACGAGTTCGCCGAGTACAACGCGATGCCCCGATACGTCGTCTCGACAACACTCGAGAAGGACGACCCACGTTGGCCGGCCACGATCCTGCGGTCGGTGGATGATGTGGCAGCACTTAAGGACACCGAAGGTGGCCCGATCGCCGTGCACGGCAGTGCAACCCTCGGGCGCGGCCTCGCCGACGCGGGTCTTGTCGATCGCTACCACCTCTTGGTGTTCCCCCTCCTACTCGGAGCCGGGAAGCGGTTGTTCAGCGAGGCCGACAAAGACACCACCAAGCTCAACCTGGTCGAGCACGAGGTGTACGGCAACGGCATCCAGAAGCAGATCTTCGATGTCGTGCGGTAGTTCGAGACGACAACCGTTGTAGAGCAACACCTTTCGCAGCTGTGAAGGTCCGCCGCGGTGTAGCGCAATCAAACGCAGGACTTTTGTTCGCCCGCAGGTGTTGCAGCACCTGCAGACGAACACAAAGCCTGCATGGATTTAGAACCCGTCAGACCCGAACACATGTTCGACAATGCCCGATTCTGTTGGTAGACTTGGTGAAAGGGGTTCGAGGGCTGGGGGGCTTGTCGATGACTGATTCGGTGACGGTGGATCCACCGTCAATGCCGGTGTTGGTGGGGTTGTATCGCGATCTTGATGCGCTGCTGCAGCGGATTGCTGGGGCGTCGTCGGCTGATGTTGATGATGTGCAGGTTGCTGAGTTGGTGCGGGTGAACGAGAGAGTGGTTCGGGCACTGACCTTTCAAGGCCTTCGGCGGTTGCAGGAGGTGAACGACCGCGGCTTGTTTCGTAAGGCTGGTCATTCCACGTTGCACCGGTTCGTGATGAGTGAACTGCGGGTCTCTCGTGGTGATGCCTCCTCGCGGTTGAAAGCACTCGATGCGGCCGGTGAGTTGTTGTCGATGCAAGGTGAGGCGCTGCCCCCGAAATGTCCGGCCGCGGCCGAAGCATTGGCCGAGGGGGCGATTGGGTTGGCGCACATGGATGTGATGCTCAAAGTGCGCGACAAAATCCCGCACAAATCAGCGTCGGAAGTGTATGACGTGGTCGATGCCTGGATGACCGACAACGCCCGCACCCTGGGGCCCACTGAACTCGAAGTCTGCGGCCGGGAAGTCCTTGCGCGGGTCGATCCGGACGGGACACTCACCGATGACGCCGACCGCAAACGCAACCGGGGTCTGTCCGACGGTGCGCAGGGGTTGGACATGATGGCCAAAATCAGTGGCAACCTCGACCCAGCTACGTTGGCGCTGTTTCGCACGGTGATGGACGTGTGGGCAGCACCGGGAATGAACAACCCCGACGACCCCAACTCACCTGTGGGGGCGGTGCACGACCCGACCATGGATCCAGCGGTCATCGAGGCCGCGGCCGGGCGCGATACCCGTTCGCGTGCCCAACGTCAACACGATGCATTCAAGGCGATCCTGAAGACGATTCTCGAGTACAAGCTGTTGGGTACTTCCCATCGTGGCCTGCCGGTGCAGGTCATCATCACGATGAGCAAACAACAGCTTGATGAGGCTGCGGGCATCGCCCATACCGCCTCCGGAGTTGATGTACCCGTGAAAGATGCGTTGGAGTTGGCCGCCCGCTCGGAGTGGTCGTTGGCGGTGTTCGCCAACCACTCCGCGGACGTTCTCTACTTCGCCCGGGCCAAACGCACCGCCCAGCAAGGCCAGCGGATGGCGTTGTTCGCCAAAGACCGAGGCTGCACCAGCCCAGGTTGCCGCAACCCCATCTCCTGGACCGAAATCCATCACACCACCGCCTGGGCCGATGGCGGACACACCGACATCGACGAGCTGGCCCCGGCGTGCATCCCGCATCACGCGATGATCGGACCCGGCGAGGACCAGTGGCAAACCATCATGCTCCGCGACGGCCCCGACGCCGGCCGAGTGGCGTGGATCCCACCCACATACATCGACCCTGATCAACAACCACGGATCAACCGGGCCCACCACACCGACCACACCATCGAGGCGGCATGGCAAGAAATCATCACCGAACGCCAAGCGGCACTCAACGAACGCGAAGAACGCATGCAACAGCAACGAAATGCTCCACCAAATGTGGGTTCCGAATCAGACGACGAAGCAACGCATCTCGAATAGCAACCTCGACACGGTCGATCCGACCGCACACCTATCTCAGCAAATATGTTGCACTGCAACCCGCATTGCCGTCACGATGCTAGGAATCATTGCGGGATCGCCGGCATCGGCGATGACCCGTGCAGCGGTCGGACCGCTTGCCGCGACTACCGACAGTTGGCAGAACTGCGGTGAGGTGTTCGCCGACCTCACTCCGGCAAGGTCGGTCAGGAGGCGTGACGAGATGCTGTCGAGCTTGGTCCGTAGATCCGACAGCGGCGGGTTCGGGATGGACAACTGCGCTTGGTCCGAGAGGGTCCATGTGGAGTGATACGCATATTGAACACCGGTCGCCGCCTGAACCTGATCGGTGAAGAACGCAGCCACCCGCGCTCGATCCAGCCCGTGAGCGTCCGCCGAGTCCGACGCGGCCTGGATGACCGTAGCCGCACGAACAGGGTCGTTGATCGGGCTGCCGGAGTGCCACTTAGACTGGGCGACCTCATGGGCCACGATCAGACGGTCACCAATAGTGTTGACCAGCTGGACGACTCGATCATGGCCTACCGGCGTCGCATGAGCTGTTGGGCCCGCCAACACCGCACCGACCGCGGCCAACGACATCACCAGGAACGACGCAACGATTCGTACTGCCCGCATTCTTCCTCCGACCCGTCCAGCCCAATTCCATGCGACCGTACTCGCCGAGACCGGGCCGAGCGTTGCGAATTGCCACACGCCGATCCTTCAGCCGTCGGCCCATTTACTGCGATCGCCGGACCGGGGCGCGCGACGACCGATGAGCAGTGTCAGCGTTGCGACACGAGATAGGTGATCGATGTCGGGCCGCTCGGTGAGCCGGCCGTGGTCCCGATCACCACCGTGTAGCGCTTGCCGTCTTTGTCGGCGCCATAGCCGGCGACGGTCTGGCCACCCTCCTGCCGCCGGAACTCCTCGGAATACCCCGCGTCGGTCAGGACCTTGCCTGCGTTGTCGAAAGGATTCCCAGCGTCGGGCTTGCCGGCGACGGTGAGGTTCCAGCCCTCCTGCGCGGTCCCGCCCGCGGCGAGTATCGAACCTTCGATCAGCGGTACCTGATCCGGGAAATCTTGCGGCAGATTCACCGACCCGACCGTGGTCGATTCAGCGTCCTCGCTCTCTCCGCCGCACGCTCCCAACACCAGCGCAAGACCCGTGATCATCAGCACCAGAACCACTCGCACCCGACTCATGCGAACAGAGTAGGGGGTGGGGTCCCGTTGTGCCCGATCGGCTGCGATCTTGTCGGGAACACCAACTTGTCCGCTTTGCGGTGACCAGCGGCGAGAGGCGACCTCGGTGGCCGCCTCATCCCCGAATACGGCACCTAGCAGCAGCAACGGTAGACTGGGTGACAACAAACCGGAGCTAATCCGTCTTCGGTGAACGGTCGCAGGCATTGTTCGGTGTGCCTGTCCCCGTTGTCACGACCCACCCGACACCCCGCCCATTCGATCGACGGAGTGCCTCTTGATCGCAGTCTTGGCCGCCTTGGCCATCACGGCTGTGCTGGCCCCTGCGATCATCACCGCCCTGGGCAGGCGTGGCTTCTACCTCCTCGCGCTCGCACCGCTGGGCGGCCTGGTGTGGGTGGTGCTCAACTGGCCCGACGACGAACACGGCGTCCGGACGGAATCCTTCAGCTGGGTCCCCGCCCTGCAGATGAACATCGACTTCCGCTTCGACACGCTCGCGGCCGTCATGTCTGTTCTGGTGCTCGGGGTCGGAGCCCTGGTGCTCTGTTACTGCGCCGAGTACTTCAGCGAGGTGCGTCGTCGGGTTGCCGGCTTCGCGGCCGAGATGGTGGCGTTCGCCGGCGCGATGTTCGGGCTGGTCATCAGCGACAACATGCTGGTGCTCTACATCTTCTGGGAACTGACCACGGTGCTGTCATTCCTGCTGGTCGGTTTCTACGCCGTCCGCGCGACGAGCCGCCGAGCCGCCACCCAGGCCCTGCTCGTGACCACGGCCGGTGGACTCGCGATGCTGGTCGGCATCGTGATGCTGGGCGAGAAAGCCGGCTCCTACCTGTTGTCGGACATCGTGGCCGACCCCCCGGTCGGGTGGACGGTCACCGTGGCCATCGTCCTGATCCTGATCGGTGCGCTCAGCAAGTCGGCGATCTTCCCGTTCCACTTCTGGCTTCCCGGTGCCATGGCGGCCCCCACCCCGGTCAGCGCCTATCTGCATGCCGCGGCCATGGTCAAGGCCGGAATCTTCCTGGTGGCCAGGCTCGCCCCGGGCTTCTCGGACCTCGTGTCATGGGACGTCCTGGTGGTCGGGCTCGGCTGCGCCACCATGGTCCTCGGCGGATTCCGATCGCTGCGCGAATACGACCTCAAGTTGGTGCTCGCCTTCGGAACGGTCTCGCAGTTGGGGTTCCTGATGGTGCTCGTCGGCATCGGTGACGAGGACGTCGCGATGGCGGCGATGGCGATGCTGGTGGCCCATGCGCTGTTCAAAGCGTCGCTGTTCATGGTGGTCGGCATCATCGACCACTCCACCGGCACCCGCGACCTGCGCAAACTCGCCAGACTCGGTCACAGCACCCCTGTGTTGGCGGGCATCGCCGCACTCGCGGCCGCCAGCATGGCGGGCCTCCCCCTCACCCTGGGATTCGTCGGCAAGGAGACCGCCTTCGCCGAGATCTGGGACACGGGCGCCCTGAACGAATGGCAGGGGCCGGTGGTGGTCCTGGTGCTGGTACTCGGATCCACTCTGACCGTCGCCTACTCGCTGCGATTCCTGTGGGGCGCCTTCGGCCGCAAACGCAAGGCCGAGCCCAGCCCAGCAGTGGCGCGCATGCACCGTCCGAGCGCTGCGTTCCAGGCGCCGGCGGCGATACTCGCGGTCGCCGGGGTGGTCTCCGGTCCACTCGCCGGACTCATCGGCAAGCGCGTGGAGCCCTACGCAGAAACGGTTCCCAGCTACGACGAAGGCATAGCCCACCTTTCGCTGTGGCATGGCTTCAACCTCGCCCTAGGTTTCACGGCCATCGCAGTGGTCGCAGGCACTGCACTGTTCCTCCTGGTGCGCGAACTCGGCCGGCTGGGTTTTGTGCGTCCCGCGCTCGGTAACGCCGACAGGATCTACGACGCGGTGCTGCGCGGCGCGGACACCATCTCGATCAACCTCACCCGCAACACCCAGCGGGGGTCGTTGCCACTCACCCAGGGTGTCATCGTGATCACGCTGGTGCTCCTACCCACGATTGTCCTCTTCCTCGGGCAACGGAACAGGCTGGAGATCAACGGCTTCGAGTCTCCCGTCCAGTTCGTGATCGGCGGGATCATGGTGGCCGCAGCGATCGCCGCCACCGTCCTGCGCAACCGGCTCGCCGCCGTCCTCGTCGTCGGGGTCACCGGCTACAGCTGCGGCGTGCTGTTCGCCTTGCACGGCGCACCCGATCTCGCGCTCACCCAGTTCCTGGTGGAGACACTGACGCTGGTCATCTTCGTACTGGTCCTGCGAAAACTCCCCGCCGAGGCGGAGAACCGCCATGCCACCGGGTTCAAGCCGTTGCGGGCCTTGCTCGGCCTGGCGTTTGGCGCGCTACTCGTGGTCGTCGGTCTGTTCGCCGCCGCCGCCCGCAACACCATTCCGATGTCCACCGAGATCCCCTACGCCGCATACAAATATGGCAACGGCTCCAACGCGGTCAACGTACTGCTCGTGGACATCCGCGCATGGGACACCCTCGGTGAGGTGTCGGTCCTGATGGTTGCCGCAACCGGTGTCGCGTCGATGGTGTTCCGCCACCGCCGGTTCGGTGCCGCACCACGTGTGGCCGATGCGACCAGGGCACGCACTCCCCGACCTGAAACCGACGGCGAGCAGCTGTTCGGTGAACGCACCACGTGGTTGCGTGGCAGCGACTTCCGCGATCCACGCCATCGGTCGATGGTGCTCGAGGCCACCACACGGCTGCTCTTCCCGACGATGATCGTGTTGTCGCTCTACTTCTTCTACGCGGGTCACAACGCTCCGGGCGGCGGATTCGCAGGTGGTCTGACGATGGGCCTGGCGCTGGTTCTGCGTTACCTGGCCGGCGGCCGATACGAACTCGGCGAGGCGCTACCGATCGACGCGGGGCGCATTCTCGGCGTCGGGCTCGGCCTGTCTGCCGGTACCGCTGCCGCGTCGATTCTGCTCGGCGCACCTGCCCTCTCGTCGGCGACGTTCGAGTTCACGCTGCCGATCTTCGGCGACGTCAAACTGGTGACCGCCCTGTTCTTCGACCTGGGTGTCTACCTCATCGTGGTGGGCCTGGTGCTCGACGTACTGCGCAGTCTCGGCGCCCGGCTCGACGAAGACAATCCACGGGTGCGCCGCGACGCCGACCAGTCCGAGCCCGAGGAGGTGGCGGCACGATGACCATCAACCTCGGCCTGATGATCGTGGTCGCTCTGATGGCCGCCTGCGGCGTCTACCTGTTGCTCGAACGCAGTCTCATCCGCATGCTGCTCGGACTCCTGTTGGTGGGCAACGCGATCAACCTGATGATCGTCACCGTCTCAGGAGCCATGGGCAATCCGCCGATCATCGGTCGCACGTCGGAGGGCCGCACCGGAGACGCCGATCCGCTGGCGCAGGGCATGGTGCTCACGGCCATCGTCATCACGATGGGCATCGCTGCCTTCGTCCTGTCGTTGGCCTACCGCTCCTTCATGATCAACACCGATGACGAGGTGGACGACGATCCCGAAGACCTCAAGGTGAAGTCGCAGTCGAGCGCCACCGCACCCGACCGCGACCGCAGCGACGACCCGATCACCGGTCTCGACACGTTCCGGGGCGACCTGTTCGACGATGACGGCAACCCACTCACCGACGAACAACTGCGCGCCCGTGCCGAGTTGCATCAGACCGACCTGCTGCCCAGCGCCGACGACAGTGATGACTTCGAGCCGACCGACCGTGACGGTGATGGCCGATGACCTTGTCGCACGAGTGGTTCTCGACGCTCATCGTCGCGCCCGTCCTCGCCCCGATGATGGGCGCGGTGCTGACCCTGATCATGGGGCGGTACCCCCGATTCCAGCGTGTGGTCACAGTCGCGGCGATCGCGGTCGCGTTTGTCGCCTCGTGCCTCCTGCTCTATCTGACGAACCGCGACGGTACGTATGCCTTGCACGTCGGCGGTTGGGATTCCAAGGGCGGTGACCTCGGCCCCCTGGGTATCACGCTTGTGGCTGACCAGCTCTCGGCGTTGATGCTGGTGGTGTCCACCGCGGTGCTGCTCTGCGTCATGCTCTACGCCGTCGGGCAGGGTATCCGCGACGGCACCACCGAACAGCCGGTGTCAATTTTCTTGCCGACCTATCTGCTGTTGTGCACCGGCGTCTGCAACGCCTTTCTCGCCGGCGACCTGTTCAACCTGTACGTCTCGTTCGAGGTGCTGCTCGCCGCGAGCTTTGTGCTGCTCACTCTTGGTGCCAGCGCAGACCGGGTGCGCGCCGGCGTCTCGTACGTGATGGTCTCGATGGTGTCGTCACTGATCTTCCTGGCAGGCATCGCGTTTGCGTATGCAGCCACCGGCACGCTGAATCTCGCGGAGATGGCGGTCCGGCTCGAAGATGTTCCCGACGGGACCAAAGGTGCGCTCTACGCGGTGCTGCTGGTGGCGTTCGGCATCAAGGCCGCGGTCTTCCCGTTGTCGACGTGGCTGCCAGACTCCTACCCCACAGCCCCCGCCCCCGTCACTGCGGTCTTCGCCGGCCTGCTCACCAAAGTCGGTGTGTACGCGATCATCCGCGCGCACACCCTGCTGTTCCCCGGCGGCGCAATGGACCGGGTGCTGTTGGTGGCCGGACTTCTCACGATGTTGGTGGGGATCTTCGGCGCCATCGCGCAGTCCGACATCAAACGTCTGTTGTCGTTCACCCTGGTCAGCCACATCGGGTACATGATCTTCGGCATCGCTCTGTCCACCGAGTTCGGGCTGTCGGGCGCGATCTATTATGTGGCGCACCACATTTTGGTCCAGACGACTCTGTTCCTCGTGGTGGGGCTGATCGAGCGACAGGCAGGCTCGGCGTCACTACGACGTCTTGGCGGTCTGGCGGCCAGTCCTCTGCTCGCTGCCTTGTTCCTGATCCCAGCGCTCAATCTGGGCGGCATCCCGCCGTTCTCGGGCTTCATCGGCAAGGTCGCACTGATCGAGGCGGGTGTACAAGAGGGCAGCGTGCTGGCCTGGATCCTGGTGGCCGGCTCGGTGGTGACCAGCCTGCTGACCCTCTACGTCGTCGCCCGCGTCTGGACCAAGGCGTTCTGGCGGCCGCGCGCTGATGCTCCCGACGGTGACATGGCCGATGCGGGACCGGCAGCGCTTCTCGAGGGCTCGGCCGACGTGTCGTTCGACGACCGCGCCGACGTGGGCCGGATGCCGATCGGCATGGTGGTCCCGACCATTGCCATGGTGGCTGCCGGACTCGTGTTGACGTTGTGGGCCGGGCCGTTCTTCGAGTTCACCGAATCGGCCGCTGCCGACCTGATCGACTCCAGCATCTACCTCGACGCCGTCCTGGGCGCAGGAGGTCCCCGATGACCGACAAACCCGACCCCGGACAGCGGCCCCAACCCCCGGCTCCCCGGGGCCCCATCCGGGCGCACCTGGTGAACGCCTGGCGTTATTCGGTCATCTTCCTGGCGTGGTATTCGGTGAAGACTTTCCTCTTCCTCAAGTCCCACATCCACATCAAGCGCTGGTTCGGCGGAAATGCGCGCGAAGTGGCCGTCCGGCTGTGGACGATGGCGTGGTTGACGTTCGTGTGGGTGCTGCTGTGGGGTACCTACGACATCGCGACGGTGGTCAGTGGTCTCGGTATCGCACTCCTCGTGCTGATCGCATTGCCCTTGCCGCGCGTACCGGTCGAGGGCCGGATCCATCCGCTGACGATCCTCGAACTGGTGATCCGGCTGGTGATCGACCTGTTCCGGTCGAGCCTGCAGGTGGCGTGGCTGTCGGTGCGCCCGGGCAAGCCACCCTTGAGCGCGGTGGTCCGGGCACGCCTGGCCATCAAATCCGACATGGTGCTGACCCTTGCGGTCGACTACCTCAATCTGGTGCCCGGCACCATGGTCGTGGAGATCGACCACAGTCGCCGTCTGCTGTACGTGCACCTCATCGACGCGAGCTCACCGGAGAAGGTGAAGGCGTTCTACGGGCAGGTCGCCACCATCGAAAGGCTGTTCATCAAAGCCTTCGAGCGTGAGAGCGAATGGCATGCCAGTCCCTACCATGGGATCGACGATGAAGTCGGTGGCCAAGACAGCCAAGATCTTCGGAGCGGAGCGCAGTCATGAACGTGGTCTGGATGATCGCCGCCGGTCTGCTGTTGGCAGCATCGGTACTCACAACCGCACGGATCCTCATCGGCCCCAACACGCTCGACCGCCTGGTCGCCCTGGACACCGGTGTCGCGATGGCGATGTGCTCGCTGGCCGTGTGGGCCGCATATTCGATGGATTCGACAGTGGTGTCCGGCCTCGTCGCCTTGTCGCTGCTGAGTTTTGTGGGCACGGTTGCAGTCGCCCGATTCCGCGTCCGGGACAACGAGGTTTAACGATGGTCTCCGACATCCTCGTCGCCGTGCTGGTGCTGTCCGGTTCGACTCTCGCGTTCACGGCATCGGTGGGCATCTTGCGATTCCCCGACACGCTCACCCGCATGCACGCGGCCACCAAACCGCAAACCCTCGGCTTGTTGCTGGTACTGATCGCGGCGATGATCCGTCTGTGGGACACCGTCGACTTCGGGATGCTGGTGCTGACCGGGATTTTCGCGCTGATCACCGCACCGGTGATCGCGCACCGCGTCGGTAAACTGGCGTATCAGGAGCAACGGGTGCGAGACGACCTGATCGACAGCAGCGAGCTCGAATCCCCCCGCAGCGACTGATGACGGGCGACGATCAGCTTCCCCCCACCTCTCGTGTACGCCGCGGGAGTGAACTGGGAAAGGTTGCCGCCCATTCGGTTGCCCGCCGCGTCCGCTCGCGTGCCGCCGGGGTGGGTGCCACACCCGATGAACGGCGTTCGCGCGCCGAACTCGATGCCCTCGCCGCCGCAGACGAACTCATCACCGTGCTCGGGTCGATGAAGGGCGCAGCGATGAAGGTCGGGCAGTTCCTGTCGATGATGGACCTGGGTATGGTACCTGCCCACGCGCGTGACGGCTTCCACCGCAAGCTGGCGATCTTGCGCGACAACGCCCCTCAGGTCTCCTCGGAGACGATGCTCGAGGTTGTCCGTAATGAGCTCGGCTCGAACATGTCCCGCATCGAGTTCATCGATCCGGCTCCGATTGCAGCCGCTTCCATCGGCCAGGTCTACCAGGCCAGATTGATGGACGGGCGCGACGTGGCGATCAAGGTGCAGTACCCGGGTATCGACCGGGTGGTCCGGGCAGACCTGAAGAATCTCGCGATGGCCCTGCGCCTCTACAAGGGCCTGCTGCCGACGGTGGACCCCCAGTCGTTTGTCCGGGAGATCTCCGGGGACATGTTGTCAGAGCTGGACTATCGGGCCGAGGCGGCCAATCACCGTCGTCTCGCGGACCGCTACGCCGGGCACCCGTTCATCCAGATCCCCGATGTCGTCGAAAGTCTGTGCACATCGAAGGTCCTCACCTCCGAGCTGATCACCGGGATACCGTTCGACGAGATCACCACCCTCGACGCCGACACACGAGACCAGGTCGGCGAGGTGATCTACCGCTTCTACTGCGGCAGTATCCATACCGACGCCACCTTCTGCGGCGATCCACACCCGGGAAACGTGATGCTCGCCGACGACGGCCGGGTGGCGTTCCTCGACTTCGGATCCTGCAAGACCATGTCGGCCAATGCCCGGGACCTGGAACGTCGTGCGGTCATCGCCGCTCGCGCCGGGGACGCTGCCGAGGTGGCTCAAGTCCTCCGCCAGGGACATGTGTTGATCAGCGAGGAGTCCATCGATGACGCCGACGTGCTGTCCTACGTTCGAGACGCCACCTGGTGGCACACGGACGACGCCGAACTGACCATCACCCCGGATATCGCCAACGGCGTCATGATCTCCGCGGTGCACCCGGCCACCGAGTACGGCAGCGCGGCGCGAGAACAACATTTCCCCGAAGACAATCTGATCGCGCGCCGCGTCGAGTTCTACACCTGCGCGATGCTCGGGCAACTCCGGGCAACGGCGAACTGGTGTCGGATCGAAGCCGAATGGCTGACGGGGGCCGAACCCGAAACCGAACTGGGTCAGATCGATCTGTGGTGGCGACGGCGGACGTTCAGCGATTGAGTTCGGAGACAACCTGATCGACCACGGCCACCATGTCTCCTGTGTCGGCGAATGTGCGCCGCTGACGCTGGTACGAGCCACCGCGGCCGGGGATGTCGGCGACCGACGCCAACTCGTCGGCGCACCCGAGGTCGACGGCGACCGGAGTGAGACGGTCGAGCATGTCGTAGAGGTCGTCCGTCACCAACCTCTCGTTGCAGTCCGAGTCGGTGATGATGATCGCGTCGAGTCCGTAACGGGCTGCACGCCATTTGTTTTCCTGCACCAGCCAAGGGGCCATGTCGGGCAGTGTCTCCCCGGCATCGAGGCGCCGATCGAGATCCACCACCAGGCAGTGGATCAGTGCCACGAGCCCGGCCAATTCGGCAATGGTCGAGACGCCGTCACACACCCGGATCTCGACGGTACCGAGGTTCGGAGAAGGCCTGATGTCCCAACGGATCTCGTTGAGGTTCTCGATGATGCCCGTGGTCATCTGGTCACCGACGAACTTCTCGAACTCACTCCACCGCTGGAACTGGAACGGCAGGCCGGCCGTGGGCAACTGCTGGAACATCATCGCCCGGTTGCTGGCGTACCCGGTGTCCTGCCCCGACCACATCGGCGACGACGCCGACAGCGCCAGCAGATGGGGATACTGGTTCAGCAGCGACGACACGATCGGCAAAACCTTGTCGCGGTGGTTGATCCCGACGTGAACGTGAACACCCCAGATCAGCATCTGCCGGCCCCACCACTGGGTCCGCTCGATCAGCTCGGCGTACCGCGGCGACGGGGTCAACTGCTGGGTGGACCACAGTGCAAACGGGTGGGTACCTGCGCCGAACAGATCCACACCGAGATCGTCGGCGATCAAGCGCACCACCGACAGCGACTCTTCGAGGTCGGCGATTGCCTCACCCGTGGTACGGCAGATACCCGTCACCAATTCAACGGTGTTGCGTAGCAGTTCCTTGTGGATCCGATCCCCGGAACTGGGATTGTCCAGTTCGCTCACACGCTCGAACAGCTGCGCCGCTGAGTTCGACAGATCTCGCGTCTGTTTGTCGACAAGCGCGAACTCCCACTCCACGCCCAGCGTGGGCCGTGGGGAAGCGTTGAAATCGATGGAGCGAACGTTGTTTATTCTCAGCTCTTTTCGATGACACCGCAGGCGATGCGCTTGCCCGCGTCTCCGGTGGCGAGGGTTTCCTCATCAGGGGCGGGGGCGTACTTGGTGGGGATGTTGCCGAAGTTGTCCGGCTTCTCGTGGATCATGATCGAGGTGTCGATGATGTCCTCGATGCTGAAAGCGTCACTGGCAGTGGTGGTCTCGCCATTGCCGGCCTCGTCGATGAAGATTGAGACCAAGTCGCCGCTGGCCGGATGACCGGAGTGGCCCTCGACCTGCAGGTGGCCACCCGCGGAAAGGAAGTCACCGGCTGCGCCCCCGGTGGGAGGCGTCGAGTTGGCTTCACACTTGCCGACCGCGTGCAGGTGCATGCCGTGGAACCCCGGGGCGAGGTTCTCGGCCTTCACACTCACGATCACCGAACCCTCCGCTGTGGTGAACGTCGCCTCGCCTGCCGGTTCGCCACTGGGGGTCTGGAGTTCGGCAGTGGCCTCGCCACCTTCGCTGGGCGCACCGATCGCGCCCACATCCTCGGGTGCCGGGTTCCCGGTGAGCACACTGGGAGTGGTTCCCTTGGCGTCGGTCGGCTCTTCGTCCGGACTGCAACCCGCAACCAGCAGCGCGACGGCTGCGGCGGGTGCCACCAGCGCGGCGATTCGCCGGGTGCCGGTCAAGTTCCTGAGCGAACGCTGCGCCATGGTTGAGCTCCCTTGCAGTTGGCGGTCGAGTGCAGTTCTACCGTTGGTAGTAGTCAGCGAAATCATATCGGTTCCCCGCACACGGTTCGCCGCCGGTTGAGTGGCTAACGCGTCACGACGATCAGGACGAGGCCACCCTGACATTGACTGAAGGCGGCCGGACGGGGATCCACCGAGATGTCGCCGCCGAGTTCTTCGGCCAGCTGATCGGCGTACTCCTGCTGCGTCGCGGTGTAGAAGATGGTGTTCTCGGTGATGCTGGCCGACTGAAGATTGGACGGCGTCGCCGTGGTCCAGCCCGCATCGTCGACGAGCTTGCGATACGTCTGCCCGAGCCCGCCGACGGTGCCTGCGTTGAAGATGCACACGCGCGGCCGGTCGGGGTCCACCGACGTCGATGTGCTGCTGCTCGCAGACGTCTCGGCGCCGCTTGAAGTGGTGGTCGCCGGTGACGACGATGTGGGCTGGCGGCTCTGAGCTGCCTCGAGGCCCGCCTCGGGATCGGAGTCACCGGTGGCTGCCGAGTGCCATCCGAGTCCGATGAACACCACTGCGATCGCCAGCAACAGCATCGCTCCGGCACGTAACGGCAGGTGGGCCGCCTCGGAGCGGGCCGGCGCTGGGGGCCGCGCTCGACGCGAGCCCGATGTGCCCGAGTCCGGACTGTTCGTGCCGGTCCCGCTCGGGTCATCCCCGGGCTGGTCTGGACGGTCGGACGTGGTCATTGGACCAACCTTACGAAACTTGCCAACCTTACGAAAATTTGCGGCCCGACCCCGCGCGGCGGGTCGGCACACCCATCAGGTGACGTCGAACCCGAGCCGGCGAGCCGCCCGGGCCTTCTGCCGGCTCGCACGCAGACGACGGAGTCGCTTCACGAGCATCGGATCTGCGGCCAGCGCCTCCGGCCGGTCCACCAGGGCATTGAGCACCTGGTAATAACGGGTCGCAGACAGACCGAATAGTTCTTTGATGGCCTCTTCCTTGGCACCGGCGTACTTCCACCACTGCCGTTCGAAGGCCAAGATGTCATGCTCACGCCGAGTCAATCCGTCGGCCCCGACCTCGCCCGGACCGAGCTCTGCGTGGCCTTGGTGTGAGTTGTCCGCCTGCCCGGATTGCTGGTCTCGCGCGGTTGCGCCGTCCATCTCGCTCCCTTGAGAATCGGTCCTGCTCCACCCCGTCGCCACACCGGAGTTCGTCGCTATCAACGGTGTGAATTACAACAGTGTGGTTCGCAGTACATCTAACCACGCCGCCAAAGGAATTCGCGCGATGGCGTGCCGAGTAATCTGACCCCCATGGCAATTCTTCCCATCTGCATCGTCGGTGATCCGGTGCTGCACAACCCGACTGAAATCGTCGCATTGGACGCCGAGGGCAAGGCCCCCGCCGACGTGGCCGCGCTGCTCGACGACATGTACGAGACGATGGATGCCGCCAACGGTGTCGGACTCGCGGCCAATCAGGTCGGTGTCGCCAAGCGCATGTTCGTGTACGACTGCCCCGAGGGCGACGGCCGCACGGGTCCTCGTCGTCGCGGCGAGGTGATCAACCCCGTCCTCGAGACGTCGGAGATTCCCGAGACGATGCCCGACCCCGACGACAACGACGAGGGGTGCCTGTCGGTACCAGGCGAACAGTTCCCGACCGGCCGGGCCGACTGGGCCAAGGTCACCGGGGTGGACCGCAACGGCGACCCGGTGGAGATCGAGGGCAAAGGATTCTTCGCCCGGATGCTGCAGCACGAGACCGGCCACCTCGACGGCTTCCTGTACGTCGACGTGCTGATGGGGCGCAACGCACGCGCGGCCAAGAAAACGATCAAGCGCAACGGCTGGGGGGTGCCAGGGCTCTCCTGGCTACCCGGCGAAGACGCCGATCCCTTCGGACACGATGACGAGGACTGACCGCATCGGCCGGGTCGGCGTGTGACCGGCCGCCGCGCGTGAGCACCCCGTCACCCGGGGACCGGGTGGTGGTCCGCTTCCACAAGGGTCCCGGCGCCCCGGCCGACTGGCGCTCCGACGAGTCGGCCATGTTGAGCGATGTCACCGGGGTGCTGGAGTCGAGCGATTCGTCCGTGCTGGTGGTCCGGCGCGGTGACGAGTCGGTCCGGGTGCCCACCTCGTTGGTGCAGGCCATCAAGGTCCTGTCGATCAAACCGGTCCGGAACTCCGAGATCCGGTCGCTCGAGGTGGCCGCGGCCCGAGGCTGGCCCGGCCTCGAGTGGGAGATGATCAGCGGCTGGCGCGCGCGGGCGGGCGGCGGGTTCAGCCGCCGTGCCAATTCGGCGGTGCCGCTGGAGATGGGCGCGAAGGTCGATGGCGAAACGGTCGAGCTTCTACGGCAGTGGTACGCCGAGCGCGATCTGCCACTGAAGCTGGCTGTGGTGACCCGGCTGATCCCGGGTTCACATGTACCGGTTGACGACTACGTCATCACGGTCGAAGCACTCACCGCTCCGATCGGCGTATTGGCATCGTCCCCCGATCATCCGGTCGACATCACTGACAGCCCCACCGAACGATGGGCTGCGAAATACTGCGCCGCGCATCGTGACTCGGACGCCCCACTGGCCGCTGCCGTGGTGTCCGCGGTCGACGGCGGCACCCTCGCGTTCGCGGGCATTCACGACTCCGACGGCGCACTCGTGGCGATCGGCCGAGGGGCGGTGACCGACGGACTCCGCGACGATCGGTGGCTGGGCCTCTCGGCACTGTGGACCGCGCCCGAGAGTCGGGGCCGCGGGCTCGGGCGGTCGATCCTCACCGCACTGGAGCAGTGGGGTGAGTCGCAGGGCGCCACGTCGATCTATCTGCAGGTCGAGACCGGAAACAACACTGCACGGGAGTGGTACCGCCGCTTGGGTTTTGGCCTGCACCACAGTTACGGGTACATCGACTACTGACGCCCCCGCCGAGCGGGTCCTTTCCCCGCCGACCGTGAGATCAGGACTTGAAGCGCGTCACAAACCGGCGCTGCCACGGGACCTCGACCGCTCGCGGCGAGTATGTGGCCCGCACGTACGCCACTGCGTCGGCTGCGGGCACCCCGTCGATGATCGCCAGGCACGCCATCGCAGTACCGGTGCGTCCGTATCCGCCGCCGCAGGCGATCTCGACCCGCTCCGACATGGCGCGATCCAACAGCTCGTGCAACGCCGACCGGAAGTCCACCGGGTCAGCCGGCAGCCAGAAGTCACGCCACCGCACCCATCGACTCTCCCAGGTCATTGCGGGAGGCCTGGCCCCCAGCAGGTACAGCCCGAAGTCAGGGACTGATTCAGAGGTCGTGTTGTGTCGCAGACCGCGACCGCGAATCACTCGGCCCGACGGCAGGCGCATGAGGCCTGACTCAGAGTTCTCCCAGGTGAGGGGCATACCGCGAGCCTAGCGCTCTGCCGACAGCGAACGACCTCGACGGCGGTCTGTAACGATGTAATCATGTAATCACCTACCGAGGAGACATCATGAAAAACGAACACCGAGGCTCGCGCGGACCGGGAGCCGGACGCCGCGGCGGCTGGCAACAGGCCGAACTACCCGACGCCGGCGACGCTGCCGCCTGGTTCGCCGGACGACTTCCCGACAGCTGGTTCTCAGGGCCTGTCGAGGTCACCGTCGACCGAGACGAGATCACCGTGATCGGCACACTCACACCGCCGGACACCGGCGAGGAGGGCAACGCGGCTGCAGCAGCAGAGGGTCGGGCGTCGCGTTTCCGAGAGGACACCCGCGGTGAACGGATGGCCATCGCAGACGAGGCACAGGCCCGTTATGCGCGCAAGGTGTCTTGGGGCGTCAAGGTCGGTGACCAGCGAATCCTCTTCACCCACATCGCCGTTCCGGTGATGACCCGGCTCCGCCAGCCCGAACGTCAGGTGCTCGACACTCTCGTTGATGCCGGAGTAGCCCGCTCCCGCGCCGACGCGCTGGCGTGGTCGGTCAAACTGGTCGGCGCGCATACCGACGAGTGGTTGGGCAAACTCCGAACGGCGATGGACGAGGTCGACAACCTGCGCGCCGAGGGCCCCGGGCTCTGACCCACCCGCCGAATTCGCTCCACCTGCTTGCGTTCGAGCCCGGTGCAACCGGATCGAACGCAGGCAAGTGGAGCGATTTTAGGTGAGGGGTGAGGGGTGAGGGCGAGGGGCAGGTCAGGTGAGGGCCCGGCTGTTGTCCTTGAGGTCCACACCGCTGCGCCCCAGCTTGCGGGCACCGTCGACCAGCGCCGCGCAGACGCGTGCGGCGTCGGTGTACCCCAGGCCCCCGGGCGGATGGATGTTCGAAATGCAATTGCGCATCGAATCCGCCCGACCGGGCTTCGGGAGGTGGGTGAGGTAGATGCCCACACTGTCGGCCACCGACAGCCCCGGCCGCTCGCCGATGATGACGATCAGTGTCCCGACCCTTTGAGCCGCACCGATGTGGTCGCCGAGGGCCACCCGCGCCTGGGTTGCGATGACCGGCGGGGCGAGCGAGTAACGCGGTGCGAGAACGTCTTTGAGTGCCGAGAGCAATCCGACTCCGTGTTCGGACAGGGCAATCGGCGACAGCCCGTCCGCCAGGACGAAGCCGATGTCCGCGCCGACGTCCGAGACTGACGTCAGGTCGTCAGGTGTGCGGCCCAGATCCGGACGCCTCAGGTATTCGCTGCGGTCGGATGCCTTGCTGGTGACCACGATGGGCTCGCCGAGACCCACCTCGGCCACTGCGGCCGCGAGGCCCCCGACATCCAGTGGCTGATGCACCGCGTCGCGAGCGGCGGCATGGGCGGCGGCGAACTCCAGCACTCTGCTGGTGGGCAGCGAATCGCCGGTGCGCCCCAGCCCTATTCGAGCAGCGGTCCGTAAACGCAGACCGTCCCACAAGTCGCTCATCAGGCCACCGGCCCCGTCAGGCTGCGCAGCGGCGACGACTCGGGGGCCAGGTCGAGCACCCGGCCGTCGGCTCCCAGCATTCCCACCTTGTCGAGCCACGCCTCGAACTCTGGAGCCGGCTTGAGTCCGAGCGTCCGCCGCGCGTACAGCGCGTCGTGGAACGACAGGCTCTGGTAGCCGAGCATCACGTCGTCGGCTCCGGGGACGGTGATGACAAACGGCACGCC
Source organism: Williamsia sp. DF01-3 (assembly GCF_023051145.1). Classification (NCBI taxonomy): domain Bacteria; kingdom Bacillati; phylum Actinomycetota; class Actinomycetes; order Mycobacteriales; family Nocardiaceae; genus Williamsia; species Williamsia sp. DF01-3. The sequence goes on along the minus strand of NZ_JALKFS010000005.1, from coordinate 1,180,987 downwards.
GGCAACCCCGAGCAGGGTGAGCAGATCGTCCATGTCGTCCTGATCGGCCTCGGCGTGGTTGGTGTAGCAGACGTCCACACCCATCGGCAGCCCCAGCAACTTCCCGCAGAAGTGATCTTCGAGTCCGGCCCGCACGATCTGCTTGCCGTCGTAGAGGTACTCGGGGCCGATGAAGCCGACGACCGTGTTGATCAACAGCGGATCCAGTTCTCGCGCAACGGCGTACGCCCGCGTCTCCAAAGTCTGCTGATCCACCGGCCTACCACCGGTTCCGAGGTGTGCCCCTGCGGAGAGGGCCGACCCCTGGCCGGTTTCGAGGTACATCACGTTGTCGCCGACAGTCCCGCGTGACAACGACCGGCCTGCTTCGTTGCCCTCGCGCAACAGCGCCAGATCCACGCCGAACCCCTTGTTAGCCCCCTCGGTTCCCGCGATCGACTGGAACACCAGATCCACCGGCGCACCGGCTTCCACCAAACCGATGGTGGTGGTGACATGCGACAGCACGCACGACTGCACGGGGATCTCGAACCGCTGACGGATGTCATCGAGCAACAACAGCAGTTCAGATGTGGCGTGTGGTGAATCGGTGGCCGGATTGATCCCGATCACCGCGTCGCCGCATCCGAGCAGCAGACCATCCAGGGTGGCCGCGGCGATCCCGGTTGGATCGTCGGTCGGATGATTGGGCTGCAACCGTGTGGCCAGCCGGCCTGGAAGCCCGATGGTGGTACGAAACGCCGTCACCACCGAAATCGCCTTGGCGACCGCGATGAGGTCCTGGTTGCGCATCAACTTGCTCACCGCCGCAACCATTTCCGGCGTCAGACCCGGCGCGACGTTCCGGAATGTCCTCGCCGCGACGTCGGAGGGCCTGGCCGCGACCTCGAGCAGCCAGTCACGAAGACCACCGACGGTCATCGACGAGACCGGCGAAAAGGCTTCGCTGTCATGCGAATCCATGATCAGTCGGGTGACCTCGTCGGTTTCGTACGGCACCACCGCCTCGGACAGGAACACGGTCAGCGGGACGTCGGCCAGTGCCCACTGCGCTGCCGCCCGCTCGGTGTCCGACTCGGCAGCACACCCGGCCAACTCGTCGCCGCTTCGGCGTGGAGTGGCCTTTGCCAGCAGCTCGACCAAGCCGTCGAAGGCGTAGGTGGTGCCGGTAAGCGTGTGTCGATAGACGGTCACACCCTCATTCCATTTCTTTGTCGACCTCGGCAAGCAGGGCGAACTCCTCGTCGGGCGAGGACGCCACCAGGTGCTTGCGGCTGTACAGGCCAAAGTAGGCCATGAACGCGACGAACGCTGCCAGACACCATAAAGCCGCAGTGGTGTCGACCAGGAAGGTGGCGATCACCGAGGCCACCGCGATGACCAGCGCGAATCCGGTCGTGACGATGCCTCCGGGCGTCTTGTACGGCCGTTCCATCTCGGGCTCGCGAACGCGTAGCACGATGTGGCTCACCATCATCAACACGTAGCTCAGCGCCGCCCCGAAGACCGCCATGTTGAGCAGGATCGCACCCTCACCGGTGAAGGTCAGGGCGAACCCGATGACACCCGGGATGATCAGCGCCCAGGTGGGCGCCTTGCGGCTGTTGGTCACCGACAGCACGGTCGGCAGGTAGCCCGCACGCGACAGCGCGAAGAGTTGGCGCGAGTATGCGTACATGATCGAGAAGAAGCTGGCGACCAGGCCGGCCAGCCCGATGTAGTTGACGACGGTCGCGGTGGTGCCGTCGAGCGCGTCGACCAGCGGGTTGGCGGACTCCCCCACACCCTGGGCCCCGAGGGCCCCGGTGGCGAGGAACAACACCAGCGCGCAGGTCAGGAGCAACACGCCCATTGCGGCGATGATGCCCCGCGGCACGTTCTTTTCCGGGTTCTCGGCTTCCTCCGCGGCGAGCGGAACACCCTCGATCGCGAGGAAGAACCAGATGGCGAAGGGAAGCGCAGACCAGATGCCCAGGTATCCGAACGGCATGAAATCCGACGATCCCGCGGCGTCGGGGTCCGGGGCGATGTCGGTGAGCAGACCCGCGTCGAACTTGCCGAGCGCAGCGATCCCGAAGATCACCAGGCCGACCAGTGCGACGGCGGTGATCACGAACATCGCTTTGAGTGCTTCGCCGGCCCCGACCAGGTGGATGCCGATGAAGACCACGTAGACGGCCAGGTAGACCCACCAGCCATCGGAGATGCCGAACAGGTCGAGCGATTCGACATAACCCCCGATGAAGGTGGCGATCGCCGCAGGCGCGATGGCGTACTCGATGAGGATGGCCGTGCCCGTGGCGAAACCACCCCACGGGCCCATCGCCCGACGGGCGAAGGTGTAGCCACCTCCGGCCGCGGGCAACGCAGAGGACATCTCGGCCATGCCGAGAACCATGGCCAGGTACATCGCCGCGATGATGACCGAGGCGATGAGCAGACCACCGAAGCCACCCTCGAGCAGCCCTGCATTCCACCCGGCGTAGTCGCCGGAGATCACATAACTCACGCCGAGCCCGGCCAGCAGCACCCAGCCGGCCGTGCCCTTGCGTAGTTGACGCTTTTCGAGATAGTCGGAGCTTTCCGACTGTGCAACGGTTTCAGTCATGCCGCAAGGTATCCGGCGACTGAAACCGCACCGTTAGCGTGAGTTTTCGTACGTGTTTCGTCTTTCGGCCCCTTCCACCCCATGCGGGAATTCGGCAGACCGGTGGGTGGCACGGAGTTCTTTGACATTCATTGACGGGGCTATTTGTTGGCCATGTGGCGATCCCTTGACCCGAGAACCTGATAGGTCCTGGTATCGCCGGCCTACCCCTCCGGTATGAAAAGCTCGGAGGCATGCGTATCGCCACCTGGAACGTCAACTCCATCCGGGCCCGGAGTGAGCGGGTCGTCGATTGGCTCGAACGGGCCGACATCGATGTGCTGGCCATGCAGGAGACCAAGTGCAACGACGACCAGTTCCCCGCCATGGGGTTCGCGGCGGCGGGATATGACCTCGCGACGATCGGATACAACCAGTGGAACGGCGTGGCCATCGCGTCGCGGGTCGGGCTGACCGACGTCCGCACCGCATTCGACAACCAGCCGGGGTTCAGCAAAGACGCCGACGTGGATCCCGCGGTCGAGGCCCGGGCCATCGGTGCCACCTGTGGCGGGGTGCAGGTGTGGAGTCTCTACGTGCCCAATGGCCGCAGCCTCGACGACCCCCACTACACCTACAAGCTGGAATGGCTTGCTGCGCTGCGTGATACCGCGGCGGGATGGCTCACCGACGACCCGACGGCGCAGATCGCGCTCACCGGAGACTGGAACATCGCCCCCACCGACGACGACGTCTGGGACCCCGCACTCTTCGCCGACAAGACACACACATCCGAGCCCGAGCGCAAGGCGTTCCGTGCGGTGGTCGATGCCGGGTTCTCCGATGTGGTGCGCCCCCACACACCTGGCCCGGGGGTGTACACGTACTGGGACTACACACGGTTGCGGTTCCCACGCAAAGAGGGGATGCGCATCGACTTCGCACTCTGTTCACCGGCGCTGTCCGCGCGGGTGACCGGTGCAGAGATCGACCGCCAGGAACGAAAGGGCAAGGGCGCCAGCGATCACGCGCCCGTGATCGTCGAACTCGGCTAGGACCGGCGGGTCACTGCTCGCGGTCTTCCACCAACTCGTCGGCGACCACGCGCAGGGTGCGGCCCAGCACTTCGCGCTCGGCGGAATCGAGTCCGTCGAGTGCCTTCTCCAAAGCCTGGATACGACGCGATCTGCTGCCGTTCACCAGTTCGTTGCCGGCGTCACTGAGGGCGAGCAGACTCGCCCGGCCGTCGGCGGGGTCAGCGGTCCTGGCCACCAGACCATCCCGTTCGAGAGCGGTCACGATCCGCGACATCGTTGGCACCGTGACGTTTTCACGTTCGGCCAGCTCGGAGAGCCGGATCGGCGCCTCGGCCGCCATCAGGACCCACATCGCCGACAAGGCACTGAGCGGCTGCGAATGCTGGCCGGTCCGCTGACGCAGTGCCCGGGTGATCCTGGTCAAATCGCGGTACAGCGACGATGCGGTGGTGGTCTGGCCAGTCATGACTTCGATCCTGTCAGTTCGGTGCTCGGCGCCTTCGAGAGATCATCGTTCACTGAGCTCTTGGCGCCATCGGAGGACGCCATTGGCGCAGTGACCATCATGACGGTCGTCGACGGCATCCGACCACCCCTCACACGAACTCGTCACCAGGGCGACACAGCCTGTGCAACTGACGGCGGTTCACCGGGTGTGGAGGATGAGGATCAAGACGAGCCCGCTGGTCACGATCAGTGCGGCGACCACGGCCGAGACACCGACAGCCACGAGAACGGTCGCCGTGTTGACGCCTGATTCCGGTTCGACGGCCCGGATCTCCTGCGTCGGATCGTCGTCTTGCGGCTGCATTTGCCCATTACAACACGGCAACCTGATTGATAGGGAGCTTAGGCTAAGCTCACCCCATGACCAGAGGACTGTCCGGTTTGGCCCTCAAGGCGTTCGGGGCGAACGACTACCGACTCACGGTGACGGGCAAACAGCAGATCACCGACCGCTACATCCGTCTCGGATTCGCAGCCGGGGGTTGCTGGAACACCACCCGAGTCACCCGACCCAGTGGATCCGACTGTGGATCCCGAACGGTGACAAGGTGCAGCAACGGGGATACACCCTGGTCGATCCCGACCCGGCGGCCGACCGCTTCGACATCGAGTTCGCGCTCCACCCCGGCCCGGCATCGGACTGGGCGACTTCCGCGGTGGCCGGCGACGAGATCGACGCGTCGGTGATGGGTTCGAAGTTCGAGATCCCGACACCGCCCCCAGCCGAGTACCTCCTGTTCGGCGACCCCGCGTCCCTGCCTGCGATCAACTCGCTGCTCGACGTCGTCGGCGACGTGCCTGTGCGCGTCTGGCTCGAGTGCCAGCACGACTCGGACCGCGATCTACCGCTGCGCTCCACTCCCCGCACAACTGTGCAGTGGCTCGACCGGGGAGACAAGGGGCAGGCTCTGCGGAGGGCCGCGAGCGAGTTGAGTTGCGGCCCAGAAGCATACGCATGGGTTGCCTGCGAGTTCCACACCACGCGCGACATCGTCAAGTCGCTCAAGGCGATACACAAGATCCCCAAGTCCGCGATCAAGTCTCAGGCCTACTGGAAATGACCGTCAGCGAAAGAGTGCAGATGTCCACCCGCTTCACCCGTCTCGGGGCCCCGGCCCTCACCGCAGTGTTCGCCGTCTTGATCCTGCTGATCTCCGCCTGCAGTTCCCCCGACGAGAAAGACGATTCCGCAGGCGGTCCCATCCAGGTGAACACCTCGATGGGTCAGGTCACCATCGACGGCACGCCGGAACGGATCGTCACCCTCGGTACCCAGTGGACCGATGTTGCCCTCGCGTTCGGTGTGACGCCGGTGGCCTACCTCGACAACGTCGAATTGCTCACCAAGGAACCCACGCCGTGGGTGGGCGAACGCCTTGCCTCGTCGCAGTCGGTGGACCCTGCTCGCGACGTCGCCAGTCAGGTCGCGTCCGTCGATCCACAGCTCATCCTGTCGACGAACTTCGGCGAACAGCAGGAGACCTACGAGAAGCTGAACAAGCTCGCCCCCACCATCCCGTCGATCACCGGCCAGCAGGTCGATCCGTGGGAGGACATGGTGACCTTCATGGGCACCGTGCTGCGCCAGCCCGACAAGGCCAAGGAGATCATCGATGGCGTCCACGCCAAGGTCGACCAGATCAAGCAGGACCATCCCGGGCTGAACGGCAAGACGTTCTCGTTGGCGTACATGTTCACCAATGACCAGATCCAGGTCTTCGGTGACCCCAATGACGGTGCGGCAACCCTGTTCTCGTCCCTCGGTATGGCGATGGCCCCCAGCCTGCTCGACACGTTCAAGAAGAACGGTGAACCACGTTTCCCGATCTCCACCGAGAACGTGCCGATGATGAACTCCGATCTGCTGGTGGTGACGGCCAATTCACCGCAGATGCGGGGCGCCCTCGAAAGCCTGCCGGGATACAAGAACCTGACCTCGGTCAAGGACAAAGCCGTGTCGTGGCTCAGTGTCGCCGAGATCAGCGGCATCAATCAACCGTCGCCGCTGTCACTTCCGTACGTCCTCGACAAGATCACGCCCGCATTCGACGCCGCTGCCAAGTGACCGGGGCGAGCCCGTCGTCGGTGGGTGACCTGCAGTTCGTCTACGCCTTCCGGCCGGGGGCGTCCTGCATGACCGCACCCGGCGGCGTGGCGGTGTTGTTGCCCGACAAACAGCGCCTCACCGGGCTGTCACCCGAACAGATCCGACTGCTCAAAGCGCTGGGCCGAGAACCCACCCAACTCGACCCGGCCGACACCCGTGTCAGCCCTCTGCTCGATCGACTCGTCGCGGCCGGACTGCTGAGGGTCACCGTCCGGTCGGGCGGAGTGGACCTGTACTCGCTGCTGCCTTTTGCGCCGCCGCCGCCGCGAACGATTCCCGAGGCCGGCCGGTTACCGATCACCCTCTCGAAGTTCGCCGTGATCCATCGGAACGACGATCGTTGTGTGGCAGAACATCCGATGTCGTGGTGTGACATCGAGATACACGACGGGCGGGTGCTCGCGGCCATCGCAGGGATGTCCGCCACCGGGGAGATCTCTCCCGATGCCCTGTCCAGGTTGGCCGACGACCTGGGCTGGGCGGGCTTTGTCACCGACCCGCAGTCCGAGCACGACGACTTCGCCACCCGCAGTTGGGGTCCACACGAATTGTGGTTCCATCGCCGGAGCACGTTCGGTGTGCGCACCCGCGACTGGGGACGCTTCGGACCGACCAAATGGGCTGCCGGCACGTTCCCGCCACTGCCCGCGCGCAAGACCGCCTATGCAACAGACCCGATCGCCCTGCCTTCCCCCGACCTGGACAGCCTGCGCGTCGCCGGGGACTCACTCACCGCCGCGATCGAGGACCGCACCTCGTGCCGAGACTTCGCGGCCCAGTCCCCGCCCACCATCGACCAACTCGGAGAGTTCCTCTTTCGCACGGCACGGAACCGGACGCTGCGGGCAATCGGGGACGAGGAGTTCCCGTCAAAGCCATTCCCGTCGGGCGGGGGTCTGTACGAGATGGAGGTGTATCCCGTTGTGCGACAGGCGCAGGGACTCGCTCCAGGGATGTACCACTACGACGCATTCGATCACGCGTTGCGTCCGGTGACGGCCATCGACCATCCGGCGATCAGCCGGCTGCTCACCCCGTCGTCGCTGACTCTCGCCGACGGACAGCTGCCGCAGATCCTGTTCGTCTTCGCTGCACGCGTAGGACGGGTGATGTGGACCTACGAGCAGATTCCTTACGCAGTCATGCTCAAGCATGTCGGGGTGCTGACCCAGACGATGTCGCTGGTGGCCACCGACATGGGCCTGGGGTCGGTGGCGCAGGGCTATTGCGACACCGCCGCATTCGCCGAACTGGCCGGGGTCGATGAGATGACCGAATGTGCCATGGGAAGTTTGGTACTCGGCTCCCCGCGTCGGTGACTCGAACAGCCCAGTCGCGGACTAGAACCGACGTCAGAGGGCGCGGGCGAGCGCGGCCACGGACTCCTGCCAGATACCGGCGAGATCGTCGGCTTGCCTGGCGTTCATCAGCGACTCACTCCAGCGAAGGCTGGTGACCAACTGCGGGCCCTCGGCCGTGCCCCGGACCACTGCGACCACGTCCAGTGCGTACCGGAGCGGCAGCTCGGGTTCTGGAGCGGTGGGCAGATGGCCGTTGAGTTCGAGGTCGGTGATGGCCGACCACGGTCGGGGGTTGTCGGTCGCTCCGGCCGAACTCAGATCGAACCGGCCGAGGTAGTTGAACTCGATCTGCGGGTCGGCTAGATCCACGAGTCCCGAAACCCGCTCGACATGGCGCAGCAAGCCGTAGTCGATCCCGCGCCGCGGGATGGCGCCGACATGCGAGGTGACCGAATCCAACAGGGCAACTGCGACTTCCGGTGCGCGTGTGACCGCGTCGAGGTCGACCGGCTTGCCCGCACCGAGCCGGACCGGGAAGACACTGGTGAACCACCCGACGGTCTCTGAGGTGTCCACTTCGCCTGCCACCACAACGTCTTCGCGGCCGTGTCCCTCGAGGGCGATCAGAGCGCCGCCGGTGTTGTCCTGCCCGTTGACGGTTCGCCATGTCGTCACGGCAATCGTGAGGGCAGTCAGCAGGAATTCGCGCATCCCGGAGTCCTGGCCCGCCAGTTTCGCCAGCACGCGGCCGGTGATCTCGGTGGTGGTGTGTGCGTCGGTGGTCTGCAGCGACGACCAGTCGTCGACGGTCGGATCGGGCGGCCGCTCCCCGATCTCGGGGTCGGGCCCGGCGAGTTGACCGATCCAATAATCCTGCTGCGCAAGGACGTCTTCGGATCCGCTCCGCTCGGTGAGCACGTGCGTCCAGCGTCGATAGGAGGTGGACACACGTCCCAGAACGGGCACCGATCCTTCGCTCAGCATGCGTCCGCACTCGACGAGATCGCCGAAGAGTATCTGCCAGGACACCGCATCTGTCGCCAGATGGTGGATGGCGAGGAGCAACACGTCGCCACCGGCCGGGTTCTGTAGGCGAACAGCGGCCATCATGGCGCCTGCTTCGGGGTCGATCCGTCCCGCTGCGATCCGGGCGGCGCCCTCGACTGCACGGCCCAGGTCGTCGGTGACCACAACCGTTTCGATGACGTCCGCCCCGCTCACCGACCCGATCTCTTGCGTCACGAGCCGGTAGCCGGACGGATCGGAGTACAGCTTCGACCGCAGCATGTCGTGGCGGTCGAGCAGCGCTTGCAGCACCGACTGCACGTCGCCGTCCGTCACACCCTCGGGCAACGCGATCAAAGTCGTCTGGGTGAACCGGCGGAAACGGCCGTACTCGTACATCCATCGGACGATCGGCAGTGCGACCACCTCGCCGGGACCGTCGTGCTCACCGTCGTCGTCGACCACGGCCACCTCACCGGCATCGATGGCCGCGGCAAGAGAGCGCACCGAGGGGTTCTCGAGAACCGCTCGTGGACTGACGTGCACGCCGAACCGTCTGAGCGCGTTCACCAGCGACATGGCGACGATGCTGTCCAACCCGAGATCGAAGAAGTCCTCGTCGACGCCTGGTGGGGGCCCGCCGATCAATTCGGCGAACGCCGTGCACAGGGCTCGCTCGGTGTCCGTCGACGGCAGCGCATCGGCTCCCGTCCTGGCCGACAGTGCGTCTCGCGCCAGATCCGTCAGGATGTCGTTGTCCAGCTTGCCGTTTGATGTCATCGGCAAGGACTCGAGCGTCAGCACTCGGGCGGGAAGCATATGGGTGGGCAGGCGTTCGGCGAGAAACGCGCGAATCTGTTGATCCGAAACGGACGTCCCGACAACAAAGCCGACCAGCGTGGCCCCGGCCGCACGTCGAAGCACCACCACCGCAGCCGTTGTCACACCCGGCACGCCGCGCAAGGCACTCTCGATCTCGCCGATCTCGATGCGATATCCCCGGATCTTCACCTGACTGTCAGCCCGGCCGAGAAAGGTGAGCTTGCCGTCGGGCAGATGCCGGACGAGGTCCCCGGTTCGGTACATCCTGTCGCCGGCACCGGTGGGGTCTGCGACAAACCGGCCGGCGGTCATCCCGGGCTGTGCTGCGTAACCGCGGGTGACCTGCTCGCCGGCGAGATACAGCTCCCCCGCTACCCCACGCGGAACGGGCCGCAGAGCGGAATCCAGAACGTGCGCCGTCATGCGGTCCACGGCCTGACCGACCGTGGGTGTGGGTGAATCCTTGACCGTTGCGACCACGGCTTCGACAGTGGTCTCGGTGGGCCCGTAGCAGTTGTAGACGTCCAGATCGTCGAACTCTTGCAACTGTTTCCACAGTGCCGCGCTGATGGCCTCGCCGCCGAGCGCCAGCACCGACAGCGGTGTGCGTGTGCTGTTCGCCGGGATCAGGCCGGCACCCGAGAGTTGCCCGAACATCGACGGGGACGTGTCGATCATGTCGACTCCGTGCGCGATGATCCCCTCGACCAGGGCGTCGGCATCACGCATGTCCTCGGAGTCGAACAGATGGACGCTGTGCCCGTCGAGCAGACCGACCAGTGGTTGCCACGAGGCGTCGAAACTGAGCGACCACGCGTGAGCGATGCGCAACGGGCGGCCGAGGCGATTCTTCGCGGGCACGTACACCCGGTCCCGGTGGTCGGCGAAGTAGCTCAGCACGGCGCCATTGGTACCGATGACACCTTTGGGTTCACCGGTCGAACCGGAGGTGAAGATGAGATAGGCGCTGAGGCGGGACTCCTCCGGCACCGATGGCGGCACGGGTTCTCGGCGTGCGATCGAATCGATCACCGCCGGGTCGTCGAGCCGCAGAACGGTGGTGGCACCGCCCCGGAGCTCCGCGGGCAGCACATCTGACTTGGTGATCATGAAGGCGGAGTTCGACTGTCGCAGAATCGATCCGATCCGCGCCGGCGGCAGCGCGACATCCACGGGGACGTATGCCGCACCGGCGGCCAGCACACCGAGGATCGAGATCACCGAATCGGCCGACCGCTCCAGCGCGATCGCCACCACGTCTTCCGGACCGGCTCCGCGGTGGCGGAGTTCCTGGGCCACACGCAGTGTGCGGTCGCGCAATTCGGCATAGGTGAACTGGGTGGTCGTGGTGGTGAGTGCGGGCGCGTCCGGGGTCACCGCGGCCTGGCGGAGGAACGCGGCAGCGATGGTGCCGGTGGGCACGTCATCGACGGCGACACCGCGTTCCACGGCAGTGTGCTCGGCGGGCAGCAGCACGTCGAGAGTGTCGGGACCGGCGGATCCAGAATCGGGTATCTGCCTGAGCACGTGCAGGATCCGCTCGGCGATGTCTGCGGCGGGCAGGTGCGGAAGGGCCTCGTCGATGACCTCGGCCATCACCACCAAGGAACCGTTCTGCAGGTATGCCGCGATGGTGAGTGGGTAGTGCGCGAGGCTCTCCATCGCCACGGGCAGAAACCGCGTCCCATCGCTGGTGCTGAGAGGGTCGGTCACCGCACCGATCGGGGCATTCTCAAAGACGAACAGGGTGTCGAAGAGACTGCCGTGCCCTGCGGCACGCTGCACCGCAGACAGACCGAGGTAGCCGAGATCTCGCATCCGTGCAGAGTCTCGCTGCAGTGCCGCAAGACTTTCCGCCACCGATGTGCCGGGTTCGAAGACGACCACAGCGGGAACAGTGTTGATGAACAGACCGATCATGCCCTCGACGCCTGGCAGGGAGTCCGGCCGACCCGAGATGGTGGTGCCGAACACCACGTCACGCCGATCGGTCAGCCGTCCCAACACCACTGCCCAGGCGTATTGGACAACGGTGTTCACCGTCAGACCCTGGGTCCGGGCCCAGGATGTCAGCCTGGTGGTGTCGGACCGGTTCAGCTGAACTCTGGTGCGCCGGGGGACCGAATCCGGCTGGGCCCTTCGACCTTCGGCGAGCATCACCGGACCACGCAACGGCGCGAGGTGGTCGACCCAACTCGCCAGCGCGGAGTCATCATCCTGCGCTGCCAGCCAGCCGATGTAGTCGCGGTATGGCCGCGGCAGAGGCAATGACCTGCCATCGCCGCCCGCCTCGTACACAGCCAACATCTCCTGGAAGAAGATCGCGACGGCCCATCCGTCCATCAAGATGTGGTGCGCGGTGATCAGCAGTCGCCGGCGGTCGTCGGGCAAGTTCACCAGCACCACACGCAGCGCGGGGCCCTGGGACAGATCGAACTTGCGTCGCCGCTCGGATCCGGCGATGAAATCGAACTCTTCCGGAGTCGCGGAACGCTCGGCCCACGGCAGTTCGACCCACGTGGGAACGATCTGTACGGGCTTGGGGGTGTCGCGGTCCCAGAAGGAAACCCGCAGGTTCGGGTGGCGCTCGAGGATCACCTCGACGCTTCGGCGCAACAACTCGGTGTTCACATCGCCGCTGATCTCGACGATGAATTGCATCGTGTACAGATCGAGGTTGTCGCCCGCGATCTCGGCGAGTGAGAAGAGGCCCTCCTGCAGTGGACTCAGTGCCAGAACATCCTCGATGGCGGGTGCGGAGCGGTTGACCACGTCCTCGGTCATGAACCCGGTTTCCACGAGGCAGTCAGGGCTGCAAGAGCGTCGCCACTCAACCCGGAGACAGACATCGGCGCATGGGTCGATGCGGGGGCATCGGGCCGGCCGACTTCGGGGTCTTCATCCGATCCGTGAGCTGCGGCACGGGCCTCGTCGACTGCGGCGGCCACCTCGGCGATCGTGTGGTGATCGAAGATCATCTGTGGCGTGAGCGGAATGTTCTTGGCTGCAAGCTTTCCCGCGAGCTGGATGGAGATGACGCTGTCGCCACCGAGTGCAAAGAAGTTGTCATCGCGACCCACGCCGTCGATGTCCAGCAACTCCGCGAGAACATCGCAGATCGCGCGCTCGGTGTCGGTCTGGGGTTTTTCGCCACCGCCGGCGACGCCCACGACCCCACCGGCCACCGTGGCCTCGGACTGCATCTGGAAGACAAGCGAACCGGTGCGGTCCCACCTCGCCCTGTCACCGGTGCGCACGGGTCCCGACCCCGCCACCTGGACGTGGACGTCGCCCACCACCCCCGGCGGAACCGGGTCGAGTTGTGCGTCCAGCACCAGTACTTTCGATCCTGGGACCGGACGTCCGGAGTGGGAACCGAACAGCTCGCCCGTCGCCAAGATTACGTCGAGATCCTCAGCCGTGTAACGGTACTCAGCAACCGAACCCGCAGACAGGGACCCGAGCGTCTCGCCCAGAGATGGTTGGGTGCTGACCGAGGCAGCCACCCAGGTCCGCACCGACGGCATCATCGACACCCCCGAGTGCGGGAGCATGCCGAGCATGTCCGGTGAGGCGACCACTCTCTGCGCCGACTGCCCCGCGATCACAGCGGCCAGGGCGGCCGGATCGGTTCGTTCGGAGTCGGTGGCCAGCACCACGGTCGCCCCGTCCGACAATCCGGCGAGGAGTTCCGAGACCATCACCGGGTCGCCGGAACGGGCAGCGATCAACCGAATCGCATCGGTGCTCGGAGCCGGAAGGTGACACGGATGTCCGTGCAGCGCACCGCGCACAACCGTGACGACATCGGACAGCGGGCCACTCGCGTTGTCGTTGCGTGCCAGACAGTCGGCGAGGGAACGGTAGTCGAGGACATCGTCGCCCCGCCGGATCGCAATTGTGTCGCTGCCGGCAGGAAGGGCATTCATCCTGGCTCGGAAGGCCTCGACATCAAGCGGTCCTCCATCGCACCACTGGTCGAGAAGGCGGTGGCGTTCGTCGGCAAGAAGCACGTCCGCCTTCTCCACCGGGGTCTCCACGTGGTCGGCAAAGTGCTCGAGCATGATGATCATTCGGCGGGCCATCTCTTCGGCGGTGTCGCGATCGTAGAGATCCGTCGACGCAACCAGGCGTGCGGCCAGACCGCCATCGGCTTGCGAGGCGAAGATGATGTTCAGGTCGAGGAACGATGTCTCGAAGTCCACCGGCAGCAGCGAGATCGTGGTTCCGTCGGTCAGTGCCGATGCGCCGGAGCCACCGCTCTCATCACGGCCGCTCTCATCACGGCCGTACTCATCCCGGCCGTGCTCATCCCGAAAGTGCATCATCACTTGGAACAGCGGATTACGCGACCGGGTGCGGCGCGGGTTGAGCGCTTCGACGAGTCGCTCGATGGGCACGTCCTGGTTGGCGTACGCTCCCAGCGCTGCATCTCTCCCGCGGATGAGGACGTCGTGCACTGTCGGGCTACCGCTGAAGTCGTTGCGTAACACCACCATGTTCGCGAACAGTCCCACGATGCCGACCGTGGCATCGTCGGTCCGGCCCGCGACCGGCGTACCGATGGTGATGTCGTCGCCACCGCCCAGTTTGTGCAGCAGGGTCGCCACCGCAGAGTGCAGCAACATGAACTCGCTGACGCCGGCGCGATCGGCCACCGCACGCAACTTGGTGCGCAGATCTGCCGGCACCGCGAAAGTCACGATTTCGCCGGTCTTTCCGAGCACCGCGGGCCGAGGACGGTCCGCTGCGACGGTGATGTGGTCGGGAATGCCCGCCAACGTCAACCGCCAGTACTCCAGCTGCGCATCACCCACGGCGTGCGCCACCGCGCCTGGTTCGAAGAGGTCGCGTTGCCACAAGGCGTAATCGCTGTACTGGATCGGCAGAGGCAGCCAGGGCGGCGCCGACCGATGACCGAGGCGGTGGCGGTAGGCGGTGACCACGTCGGCCAGCAGCACGTTGAACGACCAGTGGTCGATCACCATGTGATGCACCAAGATCGACAGCACATGCGAATTCTCACCGAGTGAGAACAGCTCTGTACGGATCAGCCGTTCGGATTCGATCGCGAAAGTATGGCCGGCCACCCGGTCGAGTTCTGCACTCAGCTGCGCTTCCTTCTCGGCGATCGACGTGCCGTTCACCACCGTGAGTGGCAACACCGCGGGCTCGACGGGTCCGACAACCTGATACGGCACACCTTCTCGCTCGACAAACGTTGTCCGCAGAGCCGGGTGGCGGGCGATCACGTCGCCCAGTGCGTCGGTCAGGGCAGGCACATCAAGCGGACCATCGATCCGCACCGCCATCGGGATGTTCCCGACCGCACTGGGCCCTTCGAAGCTACGGGCGAACCACATCGCGAGCTGTGAGTACGACAGGGGCACGTGTTCTGGCGCCTCGGTGCGAGCAGAGATCGCGGGCCGACGCGGTGCGCCGGTCAGAGACGATGACGCCGCAGCCTCCGGGATCGAACTGCTGCTGAGATCCCAGTCTCCGCCTTCGTCATCGTCATGCGCGTCGAGGTCGATGCCGAACTCACTGCGCACCTGGGCCACCAGCCATGTCGCCAAGCCGGCAACGGTGGGTGTGTCGAACGGTGCCCGGACGTCGATGTCCACTCCGAACTCGGTCCGGATCTGCGTGACCAAGCGCGCCGCCAGCAACGAGTGCCCGCCGAGTTCGAAGAAGGAGTCATCTGCGCCGATGTCATCGCGGCCGAACAGGGACGCGAACAGTGCGGCAACACGGATCTCGGTCGGGGTGGTGGGTGCACGTGACTCCGCGGGCCGGCTGCTCACCGGTTCCGGAAGCGCTCTGCGATCGAGTTTCCCGTGTGCGGTGAGGGGTATCTCGTCGATCACGGCAAAGCCGCTCGGCACCATGTATTCCGGCAACACCGACGCAGCGTGGTCCCGGACAGCTCCGATCTCGATGGTTTGATCACGCTCGGCGACAAGGTAAGCCGCCAGCGATGCGCCCACACGTGAATCGTCGGTGACGATGACCAGGGCACGCGCGACCGCAGGGTGGCCGGCGAGCGCGGACTCGACCTCGCCGAGTTCGATCCGGAAGCCGCGTATCTTCACCTGCTCATCGATCCGGCCGACGAACTCGATGTCACCGTCGACGTTCCAGCGCGCGAGGTCGCCCGTCCGGTACAGCCGGCCACCCGGCGACATCGGATCGGCGACGAACCTCTCGGCGGTCAGCGCTGGACGGCCGAGGTATCCACGTGCGAGTTGCTCTCCGCCGATGTAGATCTCGCCGACCACTCCGGTCGGCACGAGTTGCAGTGCGGCGTCGAGGATGTACACCGTCACATTGCGGTTCGGCACACCGATCGGCACGATCCGGACACCCTGTGGTCCGTCGACCGGGTAGTGGGTGGCCGCGACAACCGCTTCGGTGGGGCCGTAGTTGTTGCGCAACTGGGCGTCGAACACCGTGCCGAACTTGTCTGCGATCTCACCGGGCAGCGCTTCTCCACCCACGGGTATCTGGCGCAGGGTGGTCCACTCGTTGACCCCCGGCAGCAACAGGAACATCCCCAGCATGGAGGGAACCATGTGCATGACGGTGACGCCCTGGCGCACCAACAGGTCTGCCATGTACGGGATATCCTGCAAGCCGTCGGCTTTGGGGATCACCAGCGTGGCCCCGAGAGTGAGCGTGCAGAACACCTCGAACAGCGAGGCATCGAAGCTGACCGACGAGGTCTGAACCAGCCGGTCCTCGGCGGTCATCCCGAATTGGGCATGGAAGCCGGCGAGATGGTCCGCGATCGCCGCGTGGGGTACCGGGACACCTTTGGGCCGGCCGGTGGAGCCGGAGGTGTAGATGACGTACGCCAGACCAGCCGGGAGCAGAGGGCGGATCCGGTCCGCGTCCACCGGATCGACGACGGGCAGGGCCTCGGCTGCCTGCTCAGCAGCGGCCAAATCGGCCTGGGACAGCATGATTCGCGGCCTGGCGTCCTCGACGAGGAAGTCGATCCGGTCCTGTGGGTAGGACGGATCGATCGGCAGGTACGCGCCGCCCGCCTTGAGCACGGCGACCGCCGCCACGACGAACTCGACCGACGCAGCAAGACTCAGTGCCACAAGGTCTTCGGGTCCGATGTCGCGTGAGATGAACCAACGGGCCAGACGGTTGGACCGGGCGTTGAGCTCGGCGTAGGTGAGGGTGTGGCTGTCGTCGATGATCGCGGGCTGGTCCGGATGTGCCCTGACCCGACTCTCGAACATCTCCGGCAGCGTGGCTGGTGTCGCGGAGACCTGATCACCGTGCGAACGCTCGATGATCTCCGCTCGCCCCTCCCCCAGGATGTCGAGATCGACGATTCGTGTGCTGGGCGACGCGACAGCCTCGTGGAGCAACCGAACGTAAGCGGCCAGCATGTCGTCCACGACCGCGTGGTCGAGCACATCCGCGAAGTACTCGGCTTCCACCGATGCGTCATCGCCATCGCGCACCACCGTCAGCCCGAGAGGCATCTGGGTCACCGAGGCGGCCAGGTCGAGCTGTTCGGCCGTCACACCGTCGAGCGCGAACCCGACCGCGCTCTTGCGTGTCGAAAAGCTCAGTCGGACAATTTGTTCGAGACCATCGCCACCAGACCGATCCGGGTTCAGCTCGCGCACCACCCGGTCGATACCGAGATGCTGGTGACCGAACGCACCGAGAGCGGTGTCGCGAGTGGCCGCGATGAGGTCTGCGAAGGCGGCCCGGGGGTCGATGGTCGTCCGCACCAGCACCGTGTTGCCGAAGTACCCGATCGCCCTGTCGGCCCCAGGCTTGCGCCGGTCGGTGATGGGCACGGCCACCAAGAAGTCCGTCGCACCGGTGTACCGGTGGATCAACGCTCCGAAGGCTGCCAGCAGCACTGTGAACGGCGTTGTCGAGGCCGCACGAGCGAGCTCGTTCACCGCCTCGATCACATCGGAGGACATCGCCCTGGAACCGCGGCCTGCATCCTTGGACGCGACACCGGGTGTCTCCGCCGGCAGTTCGAGCCATTCCGGAGCCGGGCTCAGCAAGTCTCGCCAGTATGCGATCGCTGGGTCGTCGACTTCGGGGGCCACCGGATCGGTTGCCACGTCGAGGAACTGGATCGGCTCCCGGTGTGCGGATCGCCCGTGATAGGCCGCATTCAGGTCGTCGAAGAAGACCGCCCACGAGTCGTCGTCCCAGCAGATGTGGTGGACGACAAAGATGAACACCCACTCGTCGCGGGCGGTTCGAACCAGTGTCGCCCGCATCAGCACGTCCCGGGCGAGGTCGAACGGCCGCCCGAACTCACGTCGTGCGAGCACTTCGAGACGGCGAGAGCGACTCTGCTCCACGAGATCGGTCAGGTCGTGTTCACTCCAGGGCACCTCGACGTGCTCGGCAGCAGACTCGTACGGGACCCCATCGTCGCCCACGCCGTAGGAGGTGCGCAGGATCTCGTGGCGTCCGACCACGTCGGATAGCGCTGCCCGCAACCGATCGACATCCAAGCGGCCCGACAACCGGTATGCCACACAGACGTTGAGGGTGGTGTCATCAGGGTCACGGGTCTGCAGGAACCACAGCCGCTGCTGCCCCGCCGGCAGCGGTGAGCGCTCACCGGCCGATCGAGTGCGAACCGGAGCGGAGACGTCGGATGCGAGGCCGCTCTCGACGAGCTTTCGGCGAAGCAGTTCTTTGCGGCGGGCTATCAGGTTTTCTGGCATGGAACGCCCCTAGCGATCACGGTCCGACGGCAGATGCAGGCGGCGCTACAGCGCGCACGGAACCTGCGCGTACCCGGCGACCTCACAGGCGCTGGTGTTGGACAGCTTCCACTTGTTGTCTTTCCACACCCAGGTCAGGCCCATCGTCGCGTCGTTGAAACCCGGCGACGAGAGGATGAGGTTGGCGGACAGGGTGTTTCCGTTGACGGTCACCGGGCCCGCGATCCGCCACTTCACACCGGCGGGCTCGAACGTCCGCAGGGTGTTGCCGATCCCCTCGCCCACCGGCACGCCTCGGGTGCCCGCCTCGAGTTCATCGGCTTTCTGCGCACTCGAGCCGTTCAGCACCAATTTCAGTTTGTTCTGCAGTTCTCCTGCGGACAACGCCGCGGGCGCAGCGGTTTCGGCTGCGGGCGCCTCGGTTGTCGCCGGTGCCGCGGGGGCCTGCGGTGCGTAGCCGCCACCTGAGGTGGTGCCGCCTCCGACCGCGGGTGCGGGTGCAGCGGCCGCGGTGGTCGGCGCAGGAGCGGCAGGCGCAGCAGTGGTCGGCTGAGCCGTGGCTCCGGCCTGCACGGTTCCCTGCGGGTTCGCCGCGGCCCCGAGATTCACCACGGTGGGTTCGGCGGAATTCGACGCCGAATTGTCGGTGTCGACGGCAAACAAAACCCCCACCACACCGATGGACACTATGAGCGCAGAGATGACCGCCGACACACCGGCAGCCACGAACACTGTCGGCACGTTGACACTCGAGTTCGATTTCTCGGTCACCACATCTGCTTTCTGTTCACTTCATGATCTCCCCGCATGTACGCGCTATTGAACCACGACACGGGCTTAAATGGTAAGCCTGTCCTTACCTCTATTCGGGCGTGCGATGACCGTTACCCGCCGACGGCGGTCTCAGACCCCACATCCATCAACCTGACCACCTCGTCGAACGATGCGCCGCCCAGGATCGCCTCCACCGGGAGGTCCCGATCGAGTTCGGATTTCACCCGGCGACGGAAATCGAGCGCCTGCAGCGAATCGAGCCCGAGCGCGACCAACGGCACCGTCCGGTCGATGTCACCCCCGTCGATGCCCATCACCCGGTTGAGTTCGGTGACGACCAATTCGGCAAAAACCGCGCTGTCCGCCGACGCAGCGGGCCTCTCGGGTGTGGCCGGTTCCGACGCCGTGGGCGACCCGGCCGCCACCGGCGAAGGCGTCGTCGGCAACACGGAGGAAGCCAACTGAGCCGGCGGGCGTTCGGGGACCAGCCCGGCGATCAGGGGTCCGTGCCCGAACAAGGACACGATGTCGTATAGCTCGGCCCAGTCGGCCGCGGCGACGATCGTGTCCGTCGTCGCGCCGGTGAAGGCCACAGACAACGCGTCCGCGGGCCGCATGGGGATGACACCTGCCCCTTCGACCCGATCGACGCCGGCCGTGTCGAGCGGACCCTGCACGTTCCACAACCCCCACTGCACCGATGCCGCCCGCATGCCCTGTTCGCGCAGGGTGCGCGCCAGCACATCGAGCATCCGGTTGCCGGCTGCGTACAGGATCTGTCCGCGACCTCCGAGGGTTGCCGCGATCGATGAACACAGCACGACACGACATCGCGGCGCCAGCGGTGTCGCCGCCAGCACATGCATGAGACCGACGACCTTCGACCGTGTTGCTGCCGCGACGAGATCGGGTGTGATGCTGCCGGATTCGGCGTCCACATAGTTCACCGCAGCGTGTACCACCACGTCCACCGGATCGGTCACGTGATCGTAGACGAACTGCAAAACCGATGCCTCGTCACCGACGTCACACGCCACGACATCGACCCTTGCGCCACCCAGACTCCGGATGTGCCGCAATCGGCCTGCGATGGAAGCGGTTTCACCTGATCGGCTGAGAAGTGTGATCCTGTTCGCGCCCCGCGTGGCGAAGTACTCACAGAACTCCAGGCCCAGCTTGCCGGTTCCACCGATGATCACCACGTGATCGTCGGGACCCGAACCGATGGCCGGATCGTCGAACCCGAGTGGTGCGGCGTCCTCGAGCACGGGTGCGGGGCGTCCGTCTACAGCGTCGACGTAGGCAAGGCGTTTTGCGTAGACCTTGGCGCCGCGCAGGGCCAGCTCCGGCTCGGCAGCGATGTGCAGAGCGCCGATGACGGCGGAAGCCGACGGTGTACCGGCGGCGGGAAGATCGAGGTGCCGGAACGTCGTGCGCGGGTACTCGGCTGCCAGACAACGGAATCCGGCGTTGGCAGCGGCATGGAACAGATGCGGGACCGGATCGTCTGGCACCACGTGTTCGCCGGCTGCAGTCACGAGCCAGCATTCGGCGGCGTCGGTGACCGCTGCCGGCAGCCAGCCCCGGTTCCCGAAAAATCGGAGAGGTCCGCGATCGCGTCGGACACGGTGTCGCCGGAACCAGTCGGCAACAGGATCACCACCGAATCGAACTCCGCCGACCCCAACGGTCCCTGTTGTCGGTACATGCTCGCGGTGGCGCCGTGGGCCGGCGCTGCGGCGCACAGGTCGGCGGCCCATTGCTCACACCGCCCGGTGTGGTCGACCAGCAGAATGGAACGCGGTGGCACCAGTGTCCGGCGCGTCAGTCGCGTCCACGTCTCGATGATGCGACGGGGAACCAGCGCCGGATCTGATTTGGGCACTCTGGATTCCAGTTCCTGCCCAGGTGCCAGGTGCGAGGCCCACAGCGATCGCCGGGCCATCTGCACGTGCGGGAAATCGGGCAGTGGGGGTACGGGTTCCACGTCGGCGACAGCGAGGGACTCCCACCGATAGCCGGAGTCGTTGACGGCGACGGTGGCGAGATTGTGTGTGAACTCGCGCAGGTCTTCTGCGCTGCGCCGCGACGTCCCGATCACGGGCATCGACGAGTCAGGCGCTGCGGTCGCGATGTTCTCCTGGATGGCAAGTGCCAGGGTGGGATGCTCGGCGATCTCGATGAAGGTGTCCGCCCCGCTGCGCACGGCGCCGCCGACCGCGAGATCGAACCGGACACGGTTACGAAGGTTCCAGAACCAGTAGTCCGACAGCGGTTGTGACGGCGACATCGCCTTGCCCAGGGTGCCACCGAAGCATGGGGTCGACGTCTCCGTGAATCTCGAGTTCTCGAGCTTGTCGGCCAGCGCCTCGCCGAGTTCGTCTCGGAATCTGCTGACGATGGAGGTGTGCGCCGGGTAGTCGACCCGGATTTCTTTCGCGAACTTCCCTGCTGCGGTCAGTGTTCCGACCATGTCGTGCACCGTCGAACGGTCACCCGAGATGCACAGGATGTGCGGGGAATTGACCACCGACAGCTCGGCCCACCCGGAATGTTCGGCCAGCAACGCCTCGCACTCGTCACGGTTGATGGCGACCACCGCCATCGAATAGCCGGTCGGCGAGAACTCGACGACCAGATTTGCCCGGGTAGCCACCACGTGGATGACGTCCGTCAACGACATCGCTCCCGAGATGTACGCCGCGGCGATCTCACCCTGGCTGTGCCCCACCGTCAGCACCGGTTCCACGCCGAACGAACGCCACATCTGCGCCAGGGCGATCATCTGCATCAGAAGTGCGGGCTGTACCACGCGGATGTCCTCGTGCACACGCCCGTCCGCGTCGACCGAACGCTCCTGCTGATCGAGCAGATAGTCCCTGGGGGAGATGCCGTACAGCTCGATGAAGATGTCGTTCATTCTGTCGAGCTCGTCCCGGAATACCGGTGACGCGTCGTAGAACATCTTCCCCATACCGGGGTACTGACTGCCCTGCCCCGGAAAGACGAAAGCCGTTGTCCGCCTGGTCACCGGGCCGCGGCCACGCACCACGTCCGGATGGTCGCCACCGTCCGCGAGCGCCTGCAGGCCGGCAGCGAAGCGATCCCGGTCGGAGGCCATCACGAGTGCCCGATGCCTGCGGACCACGCGGGTGCGCATCAGCGTCGCCGCGACAGCACTCGGGGTCACCGTCGGGTTGTCACGCACATACGCCGACAACGCGCCTGCCTCGGCCACCAGAAGCTCTGGCGAATCAGCAGACAGGAGAACCGCGGTCCGGCCATCCGGCAGGCGATGATCAGGCATGGCGGGCTCCCGCGGTCCCGACGGCCGCGGCACTGTCCGGCATCGCGACGATCGCGTGCGCATTGGTGCCCGAGACCCCGAACGACGACACGGCGCCGTAGCGCACACCATCTTTCGGCTCCCAGTATTCGAGGCCCTCGGCCAATCGGAGCGCCGAACTTTCCCAGTCGACCTTCGTGGTGGGCCGATCGGCGTGCAGTGTCGGCGCTATGTGCCCGTTGCCCCCGCAGAGCAGCATCTTGATCAGGCCGAGCATCCCCGAAGCGGCCTGGGCGTGGCCGGCGTTCGACTTCACCGATCCCAGCTTCACCGTCCCGGCGCTGCCCTGCCCGTAGGTGTTCTGCAACGCGGTCAGCTCCATCGGGTCGCCGAGCGGTGTCCCGGTGCCATGCCCCTCGATCAGGCCGATGTCGCCGGCCTCCACCTCCGCTGCCGCCAATGTCTTCTCGATCAGGCGAACCTGCGCCGCCGCACTCGGCACCACGATCGGCATTCCCTTGCCGTTGTGGTTGATACGTGTTGCCAGCACGCGCCCGTGGATCCGGTGTCCGAGAGCCCGCGCTCTGGATTCGCGTTCGACGACAACCACACCGGCCCCTTCACCCCACAGAGTTCCGGTGGCATCGGCCGCATACGACCGGCAGTGTCCGTCCGATGCCAGCCCGTTGTTCTTGGAGAACTCGTAAAACGCAGCAGGAGAACCCATCACGCAAACGCCTCCGGCAAGCGCCCAATCACATTCGTCGTCGCGGACCGCTCCGGCAGCGAGGTGCAGTGCCGTCAGCGACGAAGCACAGGCGGTGTCCACACTGATCGATGGACCGACGAGTCCGAGGCTGTGTGAGATCCTGCCGGCAACCGCGCCGAGCGCGGTTCCGGTGATGCGGTGACCGCTGAACTCGTTGACAGCGGCCGCGCGTGGGCCGTACTCACTGATCGACACGCCCATGTAGCAACCGACCTCGGCATCCTCCAAAGAACCGGGGTTGATACCGGCGTCCTCGAGTGCGCGCCAGGCAACTCGCATGGCGACTCGCTGCTGAGGGTCCATCGCGATCGCTTCGCGTGGACTGATCCCGAAGAAGCCCGGGTCGAAATGCGATGCGCCGTCGAGGAATCCTCCGGCATCGGCGACGGCACTCCAGCCGTCGAGCCGGTGCAGAGCGAACAGCTCCTCGATCGGCCAGTCGCGGTCTCTGGGAAAAGGACAGATCAGCTCACGCCCGGCAACGAGTGCCTCCCAGAAGGCTCCGGTGTCCTCGATTCCTCCCGGCGCTTCCACGGCCATCCCGGAGATGACGATCGGATCGTTCGTGTTGGCTGACATTCGCCGGCTCCGCTACCGCTGGATCGATTGTTGTGCTGCCGCGGGTTCGGCGACGAGCAACTCGGCGACATCGTCACGGTTCTCATCGAGATAGAAGTGCCCGCCGTCGAAGACGGTCACATCCACCGAACCGGTGGTGTGTGTGCCCCAGCCGTGCAGTTGGCCCGGGGTGATGAAGGGGTCCTCCGCGCCCCCCATGGCGCGGATCGGCGCCGCGACCGTCACCTCGGTGCCGCAGGAGTAGGCATCGAAGGCGCGGTAGTCGATCTTCATGACAGGCAACGCCATCCGCATCACATCCGCACTCGCCAGCACGTCACCACCGGTGCCGTTCAGCGCCGAGAGGTGCTCGAGCAATTCCTCGTCCCCCGTCGGGTGGGGAGGCAGGTCCGCAACCTGTGATGGCGCCACCGCCGCCGACACCCCGAGCAACCGCACCTCGATGCCGCGGGCTTCGGCCAGACGGACGAACTCGAACGCGGTGACAGCACCCATGCTGTGGCCGAACACGGTGATCGCTGCCTGCCGGTTCCATCTCGATCCGACGAACTCCGCAAAGGCACCCGCAGCAAGATCGGGCAATGTCTCGGCCGGCGCCTCCCGTGCACGGTCTTGCCGTCCCGGATATTGGAAGACGATCACGTCGAACGAGGCACTGAGCTCTTTGGAGAACGCCCGGTAGGTCGATGCCCCGCTGCCCGCGTGAGGAAAGATCAACAAAGGCGGATTCGCCGGAGACGTGGGCTGATGGAACTGCCGGATCCATCCGAGGTCGCGTGACATCTAGGTACTGCTCCTTCATTCTGGGCGGCCATGGGCCGACACCCCGGGCGGCCAGAAACGCTCCTTTTCCGGCGGCCAGAGGCCGGTTCCCGGTACCCGAAGGCCGGAACTCCTTGGTTAGGCTACCCTACTTGCGTCCGGCTGAACTGAACGGAGCACGACCGACGTGACCTCGCATGTCCTCAAACGTGAACTCACCGACGTCGGTGACGATGTCCGGGCAGCCCCACCGCCGGTGGTGCCCGACTTCGACCCGCCGTTCGCGCTGCGCCTCGTCGACCCCGACGGCTCCGACCCGGAGATGCTCGCCGCGTGGATGTCGCTGCCGCACCTGGTGGAGACCTGGGAACAGCCATGGTCGGCTGCACGGTGGCGAGACGACGCCGCAGCACGCCTTGCCGGCGACTACTCGCGGCCGTGCATCGTGAGTGCCGATCTCGCCGCATTCGGAGTCTCCGGTGAAGCGATGACCGAGGTGGCGTACGTGGAGCTGTACCGCCCGGCCCGCGACGAGAACGCCAAGGTGTATCCAGCTGCGCCCCGCGACATGGGATTTCACATCGCGACCGCACGGACCGACCTCCTCGGCCGAGGTGTGATGTCGACCTGGATGGAACGACTCGCGGAGGCGATCTGGACCGCAGACCCGTTGTGTCACAGAATTTTTGTCGACCCTGATCACCGAAACGCCCACATGCGCAGGGCCCTGGCGAGGAAAGGCTACCGGGATCTCGGCGAGTTCGACGTGCGCCCCGGCCGCCGGATAGCGCTGCATTCGCTCAGCCGACCCTGACCCCGATCCCCGAAAGTCGACCGGTCGGTCACCTACGCCCGTAGCCCGCCTGGGCTCGCCGGCCCGGTGACACCTTCTCGGGAGCGCGCAACAGACGATTGGACAGCTCCCCCAGGCAACTGAGATTCGGAAAACCGGGGCCCTGCGCGAATCCGGCCAGATTCGGCAGATACAGCTTGGGGAGCAGACCGGTGACCGAGAGGTCGTAGCCGATGGACAGTTCCAGACGTTCCTGATCGATGGGCCAGCCGATCGCGAGTTCGATGAGGTCTGTGGTGGCCGGGTCGAACAGCTCCATGAACCACAGGGGCTGTCCACCGGTGGCATCCACCACGAGGTCGAAGGTGTGCGCCTGGTCCGAACGCAGTTCGTTGTGCAGCGTCACCGCCACCGACGGCCCCTGCTCCACCACCCGCACCACTCTCCCCTGCAGGTGATGGACTCGGGCGTCGCTGATCAGGTTTTCCTGCACGCGAACCGAGAACACACCGCGGTCGGTGCGGCGGATTACGTCGCGTCTCTCGGCAGTGCTGAGCGCCGCCCACTTCGACGGGTCGCTGAACAACGCGTTCTCGAAGAAGCTCTCTCCGCGGGTGTAGATCGTGGCCATCGGCGAGATGACGGAGATCGTCATCGCGTCGTGCCGAACCAGTTCGTCCAGTGCAGACCCGGCGGTCTCTCCACCGCCGATCACGGCGGCCCGAGACGATGCGGGGATTTCCCTGCGGCCGGCCAGGTTCCAGAACTCGGCGATGCTCAGCACCCGCGGGTGCCGGGCCAGGGCTCGATCACTGCGGCCCGGGCCGGAGATCATCAGCGCCTCGGCCGAGATCTCCTGTATCGAGCCATCAACTCCCGACACCTCGACATTCCAGCCGGGGCCATCGGCCGAGATCTTGCGCGCCGTTCCGAGCACCACCTCCAGGTCGACCTTGCTCGCCACCCACTGCAGGTACTTTGCCCATGTGCTGTGCGGAGGTGCCGGTCTGCCCCGATCGATCCATTCCGAGTAGGTGCCGCGATCGATGAGATACGACGTCCAGCTGTAGGCCATCATCCGCGTGTTGATCTCGTGGTTGTGCCCGCGAGCGATGTTGGAACGGTACGGGAAACCGATGTCCTTTTCCGGGCTCGTGCCCAGTCGATGCCGACCGTCGGTCCATCCACCCCCGGCTTGCCAGTTGGCGCCGACGGCATGCGATTCCACCGCCAGAACACGCGGCGCCGGCAGGCCGAGCTCCCGCATCACCGTCGCCTTGGCCGCGACAGCAAGCGCTTTCGGTCCGGCCCCGATGACCAGGAGCGTCTGCACCGACGCCGGCGGCCGGTTCGCACCGCTCATTCGGTCACCAGGTCCGCGAGTTCGTCGTCACCCATGGCGGTGACCTCGAGGTACATGTCCGCAACCTGCTCGAGGCGGCCGACGACAGGGTCGGAGGCCAACAGCCTCTCGGCGATCGACGCAACCGTCCGTCCTGAGAACACGTCGGCGACAACCGCATTCGGAGCGTCCAGCCACTCACGGATACGGGCGACCAATGTGGTCGCGAGCACCGAGTCCCCACCGAGAGCGAAGAAGTCATCGTCTCGCCCGACCCGGTCGGCCCCGATGAGCTCGCCGACGATGTGGGCGAGCGCGCGCTCGAGTGCGGACCGAGCAGGCTCGAACTCCGAGTTGGTGTCCTCGATGTCGAACATCATGTGCACCGCACGGCGATCGAGTTTCCCGACGCCGGTGATCGGCATCGTTTCCAGGATGAGCAACTGTACGGGGATCATGTACCCGGGCAGCAACTCCCGAAGACCGTCCAGCACGGCTTCGCGATCGAGCGAGGCACCGAACTCCGGCGAGACGGCGGCCACCAACGTGGGAGCTGCACCCGTGAGCACCGACGCCACCGCACGGTGCACCCCTGGCAGCAAGCGGAGCGCGCCCTCGACCTCACCCAGTTCCACCCGGTAGCCGCGGATCTTCACCTGATGGTCGGCACGTCCGAGAAACTCCAGGCAGCCGTCGGGCCAGTAGCGCGCCAGATCGCCGGTGCGATACCAGTTCTGGCCGTGGTGGCGCACAAACCGGTCGGCGGTGCGTTCGGGGTCGCCGCGATATCCGTGCGCGACCCCGGCTCCACCGATCCACAGTTCGCCTGCCACCCAGTCCGGGCAGTCGTTGCCCGTGGCGTCGACAACCCGGCACTGCACATTGTTCAGCGGTGTTCCGTACGGCACTGCGGCCCAATGATCAGGCGGGTCCACCGTCTCGCAGATCGTGGCGTGGATGGCCGTCTCGGTGGTACCACCGAGACCGGCAACCCGAACGCCCGGTGCCAGCGCCGTCATGCGGCGGGGCAGGTCGACGCCGACCCAATCGCCACCGAGGAACACCGCGCGCACCGACGCGAGCGCGGTGCTGCCGGCGGGTGTGGCGTTGAGCAGCATGTCGAGCAGGCTGGGTACGCATGCGAGCAGCGTGATCGAATGACGCTCGATCAGTGCCTTCCAGACGTCGGGATCGGTGCGCTCGGCGTCCGTCATCGTGACAACTGTGCCGCCGACACCCCACAGTCCGAAGATGTCGTAGATCGACAGATCGAACTCGAGGTTGGAGACCAGCAGGGCGCTGTCGGCGGCAGTCACACCGAAGCGGTGATGCAGGTCGTCGATGGTGTTCATCACCGCCCGGTGTGGCACCTCGACCCCTTTGGGGATCCCGGTGGATCCGGAGGTGAACAACACGTACGCGACGGACTCGCGGTCCGGGATCACTGCCTCTGCAAGAGGGGCCGGACACTGTGCCGCGTCGGTGTAGGTGAGCGCTGTGAGGCCGGTCGGCAGGTGGGGATCGGGAGTGGCACCCACCCAGGCGACAACCTGTCCGGCAGTAAGGATGTGCGCTCGCCGCGCCGCGGGTTGGTCGTGACCCACCGGTACGTACGAGGCACCGGCCGCGAGGATGCCCAGGGTGGCGATGATCTGTTCGGGGCCTTTCGGAAGCTGTACCGCGACAGCCTGACCCGGCTTGACACCCGCCTGGTGCAGCGCCCCCGCGACAGCGAGAGCTGCTGCGCCGACCTCACGATAGGTCAACAGGCCCTCGGTGCCGAACCGGATGGCTGCAGCCTCCGGAGTCGTCGCCGCCCATGAGAAGAAGCCCTCGTGCAGCACCTGTCCGCTGGTCGGGTGGTCGGTCGCGTTGACCCGGTCGCGCACCGCACGCTGATCGAGGGGAAGCTGCGGGGTGGTGTCGGCCTCCCATGCCGCCTTCGAGAGGGTGAGCCTGTCGACCGCCACACGGTACTGGTTGAACATCGCGTCGATGACCCCCGGCGAGAAGGCCGATTCACGCACGTCCCAGTTCAGCAGCAGCCCGCCCCGCACCTCGGTGACCTGCGCATCGAGCAGGACCTGCGGGCCCTGCGAGACGATCCACTCGGGATCGCCGAAGGTGTGCACCACATCGTCGTCGAACAGCTCACCGAGATTGAGTGCGCTGGTGTACACCACCGGCGCGAGCACTTGTTCTCCGCGATGGCGACCGAGGTCACGCAGTACCTCGAGCCCGCTGTACGAGGCATGAGACCCGTTCGCGTGCATCACTTTCTGCAACGCGCGGGCGCGGTCGAGAATGGATGAGTGGGCAGAGGCGTCGACGTCGAGCAGGACCGAGGTGGTGAAGTCGCCGATCAGCCGATCGGTGTCGGGATGTACGGCCTCACGCTGGAACAGGGGAAGATTCAGCAGGAATCGGGGCGCACTCGACCATCGCGCGATCGACTCGGCGAACACCGACGCCAGAGCCATGGCCACCGTCACGCCACGCTCGTGCGCTGCCGCGATGAGGGACTCCTTGGCCGCCGAATCGATCCAGTGGTGGTGGCGCACCACCCGGTGTTCGTCGGTTCGCTGCGACCTCGGTACCAGCGGAAGCGCTGGGGCCGAGGGTAATTCATCGAGCCGATTCGCCCACCACTGCTGATCGCGATCACGATTGACGTCCGGGTGATCGTCGCGCCAGGCGAGGTAGTCCCGGTAGGTGAACTCGGCGGCAGGTAGTGAACGGCCGTGATAGGCCGCGGCCAGGTCGGCCAGCATCGTCCGGTAACTCATCGCGTCACCGGCGATCATGTCGACATCGACGTGAAGTCGCGTCCTGCCGTCTGGCAACAAGGTCAGGGTGATGTCGAGGACCTGACCTTCTTCGATTGGCAACATCTGGTGAGACTTGTTCTGCCGCAGATCGTTCAGAGTCTGCTCGACCTGCGCATCGCCGACCGATCTGAGATCCACGACGCCGAACACCTCGCGGCCGGGTTCGGCCAACACGCGCTGCGTACCGTCGGACAGGATCTGTACCCGAAGCATCGGATGCGCCGCGACCAGATGTGCAACGGCATCTCGGAGCCGTGACGGGTCCACATCGGTTCCGTCGAACTCGACGTAGAGATGGGCAGCGACCCCGCCCAGGTCCTGACCTTCGGAGCGGCCGATCCAGTAGGCATGCTGCATCGGCGCCAGCGGGAAGGGCCCCGACTCGGCGAGCGCCTCGTGCGGGGCGTCCGGCGATGCCGAATGTTCTTGCGTCGACTGAGGAATCGGCACCCCGCCTGCCTGTGACCGCGCCGATTCCGGGTGCCCCCCGATGAGGTTCGCCCAGGCGGCCACCGATGGGGCCTCGGCCAGCTGCGCGAAGTTCACGTTGTGGCCCCGTTTGCGCCAGCCACCCGCGATCTTCATCATCCGGATCGAGTCGAGACCCAGTCCGATCAGGTCGGCGTCGTCGTCGATGGTGTCCGGAGAGCACCCGAGTTGCTCGGCGATCTGCCGGCGGATCTCATCGAGGCCGACCTTGTCCGCGGTCTCGGTACCGTCGTTCATCACACGGCTCAGCGGTCGTCGGATGTGCGTTCGACGAGATAGGGCGCGATACTCCCCAACTTCTCACACGTCTCGATGAATTCCCGCTCGGGAGACGACTGACCGACGATGCCGGCGCCGGCGCGCACCCAGGACCGGCCACCTTCCCGGAAGACGGTGCGCAACGCCAGTGCGGCCTCGAGCTCGCCTTCGGACGAGGCGGTCAGAACCGCTCCCGAGTACAGTCCGCGCCTGGTGTCCTCCAGGCGGTAGATCGCATCCACCGCAGCAGGTTTCGGGATACCAGAGGCGGTGACGGACGGAAAGAGCACCTCGAGCGCGTCCCAGGGTCCGAACTCCGGCGCCAGCGTTCCCTGCACGGTCGAAGCGAGGTGCTGAACACTGCCCCGTTCGCGGACCACCATGAACTCGGTCACCGCGGTGGTGCCGGGCAGCGCCACCGACTGCACCTCGGTGAACGAGGTACGGACCGAAACCGCGTGTTCCACAATCTCTTTCGAATCCGACTCCAGCTCGGCACGAGCGGCTGCGTCGAGTTCGGGCGACCGGCCGAATGCGCGTGTGCCCGCCAGTGGTTCGGTGACGATCCGGCGGTTGGCATCAACCGATCCGACGAGCTCCGGACTGAAACCCGCAGCTTCGAGACCACCGAGCCGAAGCAGGAACGAACGAGCGGGGTTGTTCTTCTTCCGGCCTTCGCTGTAGGTGGCGGCGATGTCGACGTCGAAGGGGACATCGACCCCTCGCGAGATGATCACCTTCTCGTAGTCACCGCGATGGATCTCCGCGACCGCCTCCGCCACGCGACCCCGGTAGTCTGACGGGTCGTCATCGACCGGCAAGGGACTGGGTGAGACCGGGTGAGAATGCGGCGCACGGGCCGCCATATCGCGCAGTCTCTCGGCCAGTTCGTCGCCACCACCCTCCACCCGAATGCCGTCGGGTTCCACCCATGCCTCGAACTCGGGCACGACGAGGTGGGCGAGCACGGTGCCTGCGGTGAGGTGATCGCCGGCACCGAGACCCGGCGCGCAGAAGTCGAACGCGATCCATCCGTAGACACGCCAGTGCGGGAAGGGCAGCCCGGCGAGCGCTGCGGAGATCGCGCCGGCAGGTAGGCCCGACCAGGCTCGTGACGTCGACTCGGTCCCGATCGTCGTGACCACCTCGTCGGTGGTGAGCACCACGCTGGCCCGCCGTCCCCCGGCAAAGACCCAGCGATTCTCGCGTTCGTACACGACGTAGTCGTCGGCGACGTCCGCCTGCGCCCAGGCCGCACAGATCTGTGCGGCACCGAGGTCCCCGAGGAGCGCCCCGGACTCGTCGCCGCCCGTGTTGTCGCCGCCCTTGTTGTCACTGTTGGTGTCGATGGTCGCGGTCACGCGATCGCCCCGGCAAATGCTCTGCTGCTCATGGCATCCTCTACTCACCCGCACCACGTGTGGACCCCGGTGGCCCACGGACCTGTCAGGCGTCTTCTCGATCGAAAGTTCGTCCGTGCCCCCATGATCCCAGCAACCGCGGACTTAGGATGGGCTAACTCTCGCGCTTGAGGCTAGCCTAACCAACCGATCTGGGCCAAGTCTACGATCACCACCATGTCTGTGATGCACGACGACAGCGACCTCACGAGCGGTTTCACACCCCACCCCCGACGGCCGCGGCGCGGTACCGGGAACTGGGTCTGTGGCGAGAGACACCCCTCTGGCGGATGTTGTGGGACCAGGCCGATGCCACACCGGATGCGCCCGCCGTCTCCGACATCACCCGCACGCTGAGCTATCGCGACCTCGCCGAGTCGTCGGCCCGGCGTGCGGCCGGGTTCGTCGAGGCCGGGTTGCGCCCCGGCGAACGCGTGGTGCTGCAGAACCAGAACTCGGTTGACTTTGCGGTCAACTTCTTCGGCCTGCTGCGGGCGGGTGTCGTCCCCGTGATGACTCTCCCCGCCCACCGCATCAACGAGATCGCCCATCTGACTCAGACCGCCGGGGCGGTTGCCTATGTCTGCCACGGCCACGCCGGCGGGTACGACTACCGCGACCTGGCCCACCAGCTGCGCGGGCGCGTCGACACCATCCGCGCGGTCTTCGTCGACGGTGACAAGGGTTCCGAGGCCGCGCCGCCACAGGGCGACCCGAGCCGCCTCGACGTTGTTCCCACCCCCGATCCCGACAGCCCCGCACTTTTCCTGGTGTCCGGTGGCACCACAGGTCTGCCCAAACTGATCCCACGTACCCACAACGACTACCGGTACAACGCCGAACTCAGCGCCGAGATGGCCGGGTGGACCTCCTCCGACACCTACCTCGTGGCGCTTCCCGCCGCGCACAACTTCCCGCTGGCCTGCCCAGGGTTGCTCGGCATCATCTCCGTCGGCGGCCACGCGGTGTTCACCGACAACCCCTCTCCTGACCACACCTTCGATCTGATCGAGAAGTACCGGGTCACCGCGGTGGCTCTCGTACCCGCGTTGGCCCAGGTCTGGACCGCCGCGACCGAATGGGAACCCGCCGACGTCTCGTCACTGCGGCTGCTGCAGGTGGGCGGGGCCAAGCTCGCCGAATCCGACGCGATTGCGGCGAACGCGGCGTTCGACGGCGCGGTGCAGCAGGTGTTCGGGATGGCAGAGGGCCTGATCTGTTACACCCGGTCCACCGATGACCAACAGACGGTCACCCGCACCCAGGGTCGCCCGATGAGCGACCACGACGAATTGCGGGTGGTGGACGAGAACGGCGATGAAGTCCCCGACGGCACGGAAGGTGAATTGCTGGTGCGCGGTCCGTACACCATCCGCGGCTACTACCGCGCCGGCGAGCAGGGGCGGCGGTCGTTCACCGACGACGGCTTCTACTGCAGCGGTGATCGTGTGCGGAGACTGGCCTCGGGTCATCTCATCGTCACCGGCCGCATCAAGGACACCATCGTCCGCGGCGGCGAGAACGTCGCGGCCGACGATGTGGAAGAGAACCTTGTCGCCCACAACAACATTCGACAGGCAGCGGTTGTCGGGGTTCCCGACGACTCTCTCGGCGAACGCATCTGCGCCGTCATCGTCGCCGACGGCCCGGCGCCTGATCTCCCGACCATCCGGCAGTTCCTCGCCGACCGCGGGCTGGCGACGTTCAAGCAGCCCGACCAGCTCGAGGTGGTCGCCGGTCTGCCGGTGACCGCGGTCGGGAAGATCGACAAACGCGCATTGCTGCTGCAGCTGACTTGACGAGCGGCGTAAGCTGCCCTTGGACAATAGAAAAGCACGGGGGCTCTCGCGATCCGAGGGCTGAGATGACGGCAGGCGGCCGTCGACCGGATGAACCTGACCGGGTAATGCCGGCGTAGGGAGAAAAAATGGTTGACGCCGTAAATTCTGTGACCACGGGCCCGATCCGCGGAAGCTCCAAGACCTACCAGCAGATCGATCATCTGCGGGTACCCGGGCGGCGGGTGCACCTGTCGAACGGTGAACACCTCGACCTGTACGACACCTCCGGCCCGTACACCGAGCACAATCCCGAGTTCGACCTCGAAGTCGGTCTGCCCAAGATCCGCGACAGCTGGAACCGGCCCGGGCCGGTGGACGGCGCCAGCACCCAACTCGCCTGGGCGAGAGCAGGTTTGATCACAGACGAGATGCGCTTCATCGCCGCACGTGAGCAGATGGATCCGGAGTTCGTGCGGTCCGAGGTCGCGATCGGCCGAGCAGTCATCCCGGCCAACCATCGCCACCCGGAGTGCGAGCCGATGATCATCGGCAAGGCGTTCACCGTCAAGGTCAACGCGAACATCGGCAACTCGGCGGTCAGCTCGTCGATCGCCGAAGAGGTGGAGAAGATGGTCTGGGCCACCCGGTGGGGTGCTGACACCATCATGGACCTCTCCACCGGCAAGGACATCCACGCCACCCGCGAGTGGATCATGCGCAACTCGCCGGTTCCGGTGGGCACGGTGCCGATCTACCAAGCCCTCGAGAAGGTGAACGGCGACCCGGTCAAGCTGACGTGGGAAGCCTACCGCGACACCGTGATCGAGCAGGCCGAACAGGGTGTGGACTACATGACGGTCCACGCCGGCGTGTTGCTGCGCTACGTGCCGCTCGCCGCGAACCGGGTCACCGGCATCGTGTCGCGAGGGGGGTCCATCATGGCTGCCTGGTGTCTGGCCCACCACGAGGAGTCCTTCCTCTACACCCATTTCGAAGAGCTGTGCGAGATCTTCGCCCGCTACGACATCACGTTCTCCCTCGGAGACGGTCTGCGACCGGGCTCGATCGCCGACGCCAACGACGCCGCCCAGTTCGCCGAACTGCGCACGCTGGGCGAACTCACCAAGATCGCGAAATCGCATGGCGTACAGGTGATGATCGAGGGGCCCGGGCACATCCCCATGCACAAGATCGTCGAGAACGTCCGCCTCGAGGAAGAGTTGTGCGAGGAGGCGCCGTTCTACACGCTGGGCCCACTCGCCACCGACATAGCCCCCGCATACGACCACATCACGTCGGCGATCGGCGCGGCGATGATCGCACAGGCCGGTACTGCGATGCTCTGCTACGTGACCCCGAAAGAGCATCTGGGACTTCCCAATCGCGACGATGTGAAGGTCGGTGTGATCACCTACAAGATCGCCGCGCACGCAGCCGATCTGGCCAAGGCTCATCCGCGCGCGCAGGAACGCGACGACGCCCTCTCGCGGGCACGTTTCGAGTTCCGCTGGAACGACCAGTTCAACCTGGCCCTCGACCCCGACACCGCCGTCGAATACCACGACGAGACGATGCCCGCCGAGCCTGCGAAGACGGCACATTTCTGTTCGATGTGCGGCCCGAAGTTCTGCTCGATGCGGATCTCCGCGGATGTCCGGGCATACGCCGAAGAGCACAACCTGGTGACCCAGGACGACATCGACCGCAAGCTGGCCGCGGACATGGCGGCCAAATCGGCCGAGTTCGTGGAGAAAGGTGCGGCCGTGTACCTGCCGCTCACCGAGGCCGGTTCAGCGCCCGCGGCCGGTGTGGGTCCCGTACTTTCGACACCATGAGCGACGCCGTGCAGCTTCTACCCCGGGTACCTCTTGGGCAGACACCCATTCGAGTGATGACCATCGCCGGCACCGACTCCGGCGGCGGCGCAGGCATCAACGCCGACCTGCGGACGATGGCCCTGTGCGGAGTGCATGCCACGGTTGCCGTCGCCGCGGTGACGGTTCAGAATTCGCTGGGCGTCAGCGGTTTCCATCCGATTCCGCCGACCGTGGTGGCCGACCAGATGCGGTCGGTGATCACCGACATCGGGATAGGGGCGGCCAAGACCGGCATGCTCGCTTCGGGCGAGATCATCGATGCGGTGGTGGGCGCGGCCGGTGAGCTGGATCTGGGCCACGGACGGGCCATCCCCCTGGTGGTCGACCCGGTCTGCGCGTCCATGCACGGTGACCAGCTCCTGGCCGACGAGGCGCTGGATTCGCTTCGCGGCAAACTGATCCCGATCGCCACACTGATCACGCCCAATCTGGACGAGGTGCGGCTCATCACCGGAATCGACGTCGCCGACCGGGTCTCCCAGGAGAAGGCCGCACGCGCGCTACACGCTCTGGGCGCTCAGTGGGCCCTGGTCAAAGGCGGTCATCTGCGGTCGGACCCGAACAGTCCGGACCTGCTCTTCGACGGTACGGACTTCATCGAGCTCACCGCTCCGAGAATCGACACCGGCCACGACCACGGCGCCGGAGACACGTTGGCCGCGGCCATCACCTGCGCACTGGCACACGGCTATTCGGTACCCGATGCCGTCCGATTCGCGAAGTCGTGGGTCACCAGGTCTCTGTCCGTGGCCTACCCCTTGGGGGCAGGCCACGGACCGGTCAACCCGCTCTGGCGGCTCGAGGTCTAGCGAGACCTCGGCGTCCTCTGGTCAGGCGTCGCGGCGGTCGGTCACGAAGATCGCCGCACCGAAGACCAATGCGGTGATCACGATGAAGTAGAACAGCGACCCGTATTCGTTCCAGTACCAATCGAATCCGAGTTCACGGCCGTCGATGAAGTGGTTGGCGTTCAGGAACGGCATGAGGGGTCCGGCAACGTCCTGGACCTTCGGGATCGCCGACAGCACGTTCTCGAGCACCAGGCTCCAGACCAGCAGGACGACGATCGCACCGGCCGTCTGGCGGATCAGTGCTCCGATACCCAACCCGATGAGCACGGCCAGGAATGCGTAGAGCGGAACGCCCCAGTACAGCCGGATGGCGTGGGAACCGAGCAGATCGACGTCGGAACCCGACATCACCTTGCCGATCGGAACCGAGATGAGGGTGAGCACAAACGTGACTGCCGCAGCCAGCCCGCCGTATACGGCGGCCTTCGCCAGCAGGACGTTGTACCGCTGAGGAACCGCCTGGAACGACGTCCGGATGGTGCCGAAACGGAACTCACTGGTGACCGCCAGCACGGCCATGATCATGAGGACCGTGACACCGAATCCGGTGGTACCGACCACGAAGTCGGAGACGTTGACCTCGCTGTCCGAGGTGTTGTCGGCATTGGTGGCCCACCCCAGGAGGAATGCCAGTCCCAGTCCGAGAACGATGACGATGCCGACACACCAGTACGGCGACTTGGTGGTGACGAGTTTGATGCGCTCTGCCGCTACGGCGTTGGTGAGCATCAGGCTTTACCCCCAGATTGATTCTGACCCGATTCGTCCCAACCTGATTGCGGATGACCCGGTTGCGCGTAACCCGGTTGGCCCGCAGGCGGTTGCACACCTGGTTGCGGACCCCACCCCGGCGGCGGTGGTGCGAATTGACCTTGCTGAGCAGGATAGGAGGCTGCCGACTGTTGTTGTCCGGGAAAGGCCATCGCGTCGTTGCCGTGATATTCGACAGCGCCCGCGGTCATCGACATGAAGACCTCCTCTAGCGAAGCAGTCTTGCCCGAGAGCTCGTGGAGACCGATGCCGTTGGCCGCAGCGATGTCGCCCACCTGGTCGGTGGTGACGTTTTCCAGGCGCAACGACGGGCCTGCCCCGTCGTCGGCCATCGGCACCGAACGCAGCCCGGCCGCGGCGAGCGCAGCCTGCAGTTCGCCGAGTTTGGGACTACGCACGCGGACGGTGACCTGCGCGCTGCTGGTGAAGTCCTTGACAGAGGCATCCGCGATCAGCTGACCGCGGCCGATCACCACCAGATGTTCTGCAGTGAGCGACATCTCGGTGAGCAGATGGCTCGACACCAACACGGTGCGACCCTGGTCGGCCAGAGCCCGCATGAACTTTCGGATCCAGACGATGCCTTCGGGATCGAGGCCGTTGACCGGCTCGTCGAACAGCAGGACGCCTGGGTCGCCGAGCAGTGCACCCGCCAATCCGAGGCGCTGGGACATGCCGAGTGAGAAGCCACCGGCCTTCTTGCCCGCCACCTCGGTGAGACCGACATCGGCCAGCACCTGGTCGACGCGGTGGTTCGGGATCCCGTTGGACGCCGCCATCCAGCGCAGGTGGCTACGGGCGGTGCGGTTCGGATGCACCCACTTGGCGTCGAGCAGCGCGCCCACCTGGGTCAGCGGCCTCTTGAGCTCGCGGTACGGCAACCCATTGATGGTCGCGGTACCCGACGTGGGACGGTCGAGCCCCAGGATCATCCGCATGGTGGTGGACTTGCCTGCACCGTTGGGACCCAGAAAACCGGTCACCACACCTGGTTTCACGTCAAACGTGAGGTTGCTGACCACCTGGTTCTTGCCATAGACCTTCGTCAGGCCCTGAACTCTGATCATGGCCCTCAGTGTGCCAGAGCAGTACCGCCGCCCACCTCATCCTTGTGACTGATCTTCACCGGTGGTCTCAGCAGTCGAGCCGCGGCGACGACGCCTGGGCCCAGAACCGCTTGGGGATCCGACCGGCACCGCGGGCGAGCCTGCCCGCTGTCACCGCCGAACGCATCGCGGCAGCCATCCGGGCCGGATCGGCAGCCCTGGTCACCGCAGAAGCGAGCAAGACCGCGTCACAACCGAGCTCCATGGCCAGGGCCGCGTCACTCGCGGTGCCGATGCCCGCATCCAGGATCACCGGCACGCCCGCAGTCGCGATGATCATCTCGATGTTGTGTGGGTTGCTGATGCCCAGCCCTGTTCCGATCGGTGAACCGAGAGGCATCACGGCGGCGGCTCCGGCGTCTTCGAGTCGTCGCGCGAGGATCGGGTCGTCGTTGGTGTACGGCAAGACCACGAACCCGTCCTGGACCAGACGATCGACCGCTTCGATCAACTCGGGTCCGTCCGGGAGAAGGGTCCGTTCGTCGCCGACCACCTCGACCTTGACCCAGTTGGTGTCGAGTGCCTCCCGGGCCAGTTGGGCCGTGAGCACGGCCTCGGCGGCGGTCCGGCAGCCGGCGGTGTTGGGCAACACCTCGATCTGCAAGCGGCGCAACAGATCCAGAACTCCGGTGCGTCCGCCGGCATCGACCCTGCGCATGGCCACCGTCGTCATCTCGGTGCCGGAGGCGACCAGCGCGTCTTCGAGAACCGCCAAGTTGGCGGCGCCACCGGTGCCCGTGATGAGCCGGGACGTGAACTCGCGGCCCGCGATCACCAAGGATTCGTCGGCAGCTGTACCCACCTGAGTCAGTTCGTCAGGTGCCGTGAGCGGTTCAGCCACCCTGCACCGCCGTGAGGATCTCGATCCGCTCACACGGCCCCAGCTCTTGCGCCCAGCGGGACTGTGGATGCACCACGCCGTCGACGGCAACGGCGACCCCGGTACGGGGGAGGTCGAGTTGGTCGAGCAACGTCAGCACGGTCGCCCCATCGGGTAGCCGAACGTCGTCGCCGTTGACGTTTACATCGGTTGCCATGCGAATCTCCCTGGTTCTGTTGCCGGTTGGTCGATCTCCTTGCCGGAGAGGATGTCTGTCACCAGATCTGCGGTGAGCGGGCACATCAGGATCCCGTTGCGGCCGTGACCCGTCGCCGCGATCGTCCGCTCGTCGAGCCGGCCGATGAGTGGCATCCCGTCGGGTGTTGCAGGGCGCAGTCCCGCCTCGGCGCTGAGGAGGTGGTACTCGCGCAACGACGGCATGAGCTCGATGGCGTCGGTGAGCAGGTCCGCCACCCCACCGGCCACGGGACGCCGGTCGAACCCGCTGTCGTACTGGGTGGCCCCGACGACAACGCCGTCGGGCCGAGGCACCACGTACACCGCCCGTCCGTTGACCCGGCCGCGCACAACGTGTTTCGGCGGAGGCAGTGCGCCGGGCGTGGATCCGAGCCGCAGAACTTCGCCTTTGGAGGGGTAGACCGGGAGCCCGGTCCAGAGCGCGGCCGACCCGACACCTGCGGCGAGCAGCACCTGGTCGGCGGAGACCTCCGCGAGGTCGTGCACTGTTGTGGTCTCGATCCGTACTCCCGAGGTTGCCGCGCGGTCGGCAAGCACGGCCAGCAGGCGGCGATTGTTCACCGCCATCTCTCGCGCGGCCAGGTAGCCGCTGCGAACCCGCCCCGACACCGCGGGCTCGAGTGCACGGATCTCCCTGCCGGTCAACGGTTCTATCGGATGCCCGCGTCGGGTCAGCCATTCTGCGACCATGGCCAACTCACCGACGTCCGCGCTGTCGACGCCCACCATCAGGCTCGAGGAGGCAGCGACCACCTGGTCGTCGCCCAGCCGGTCGACGAACTCGGGCCAGCGCGACATCGCCTGCTCGGCAAAGGCGAGGTAGACGTCGTCACCGGTGCGGCTCTCCCCCGCGATGCCCAACATCCCGGCGGCCACCCGCGATGCCGCGGTGGACACCAGTTGCCCCCCGCCGCGCTGCGGCTCGAGATGACCCGGGTCGTAAACGGTTACCTGCCAGCCTGATTCGGCGGCGCGGACCGCACATGCCAGACCGATGACGGCGCCACCGACGATTGCGAGAGACTTCATCCCACCTTCTTCCTTCGCCGGCATTACCCGGATCAGGTGTAACGGTCATGGGCAGGTTCGCGACCCAGATCTCAGCCCGACGCATCCCTCGGGCACCCGTGTGTGTACTGACCGACAGCCTACTCCGTCGGTTCGACCCGAAGGCCAGTCCGTCGGGTCGGCCAGGAGGCCGGCCCATGGTTCGGCAGAAGGTAGATTCGGCGATCGTGAATGCCCGCGATCGCCTGACCACCGCCCAGCTCTACCTCTGCACCGACGCCCGGCGCGAACGCGGCGATCTCGTCGAGTTCGCGGACGCCGCACTGGCCGGCGGCGTGGACGTCATCCAGTTGCGAGACAAGGGGTCGGCTGGTGAACGCGAGTTCGGACCACTCGAAGCCGCGCAAGAACTCGATCTCCTCGGTGCGCTCGCCGAGGTGACCGCACGCCACGGCGCGCTGCTGGCCGTGAACGATCGAGCGGACATCGCAGCGTTGAGCGGCGCCGATGTGCTGCACCTGGGGCAGGACGACCTGCCGGTGGATCTGGCTCGCCGCATCGTGGGCGACGAGGTGGTGATCGGCCGGTCGACACATGATGTCGGGCAGGCGACGTCCGCTGCCGAGCAGCCCGGGGTCGACTACTTCTGCACCGGACCCTGCTGGCCCACCCCGACCAAACCGGGCCGATTCGCACCGGGTCTCGACCTCGTGCGTGCCACCGCCGAACTGGCAGCGCCGCGGCCGTGGTTCGCCATCGGCGGCATCGACGAACAGCGACTCGCGGAGGTACTCGACGCCGGGGCCGACCGCATCGTGGTGGTACGCGCGATCACTGCATCGGATGATCCCTGTAACGCTGCCCGCCGTTTGAAGGACAAACTGGTTGCAAGAACAAAATCCTGAGGACTATGGTTGGCGAATCATGAAGCGCATTCTCGTAGTTCACCGCAGCGGGGTCTGATCCGACCGGCCCCCCGTTGCGGGCCGTGAGCGCTACCTGCTGGTCATCCTTTTCTCCGGAAGACCATGTCGATGAACACTCTCACCACACCAGATACACCGATCTCCCCACATTCGCAGGCCACCGCGCCCGATCCTTTTGCCTCCCGCTATGGCAGATCACTGCCATCGCCGCTGCGGGCCGAGGCCGCCGGCATGACGTGGACAGCTTTCGCCGACACCTACGCGCCCACGACCGGACCGATTCGGCTCGGCAACTGGACCGCGTCGGCCGCCCCACAAGACCTCCTGCACTGTAGGGCGACCATCGCCACCGGCGACGTCATCCGATCGCTCTCGGCGACCGCGACCGGACCGATCAGCGCGCTCACCGACATGTTGTACCGCTTGGGCGCCGGCGTCGAGATCGTCAGCCTCCACCAATACGACTTCACCGGCGGCGTGGCCACTTTCCTGCTGTGCGAGCGCGACGACCGGCGCACCTGGGCGATGGGGAACGGCCGCACCGGTCAGGAGTCGGCACTGAGTGGCCTGATCGCGGCGGCCAACCGGCTCTACTGAGTCGGTCACCGGTAGATCGGCGACGGCCCGTGCCAGATCAGTACTGCGCTGCCACGTCGATGATCCATGTGACGCCGAAACGATCGGTGAGCATGCCGAAGGCCGGCGCCCATGGGGCGGGGCCGAACTCTTCGACGATGTCGGCGCCGTCGGCGAGCCCGTCCCACAGGGCACGGACCTCATCGACGCTCTCACCCCGCACCGACACGAAGAACGGCGAGTTCGTGAGGGTCATCCCGTTCTCGCGCCTGGTGACCGGCGTGGGCGCGGCCGCGCGCGACGGCTCGGCCGGTGCGGGCGCGTCGTAGGCCATCACGCCGAATCCGGACTGCCCCACGATCTGGCCGAAGACAACCCGATCGGCTCCAGGGGCATCTATTGGCATACCGAAGTCGCCATAGGTCGCGACGGTCATCTCGCCGCCGAAGATCGATCGGTAGAACTCGAGGGCCGCCCGGGCCTCACCGTCGAAGTTGAGGTGGGTGACTGCGTTGTAGGTCATATCTGCTCCTTGTAAGGCTCGGACACCGGTTTTTCCGGTCCGGTGCC
Organism: Williamsia sp. DF01-3; assembly: GCF_023051145.1. NCBI lineage: Bacteria > Bacillati > Actinomycetota > Actinomycetes > Mycobacteriales > Nocardiaceae > Williamsia > Williamsia sp. DF01-3. The sequence continues at coordinate 1,139,077 of NZ_JALKFS010000005.1, read as the reverse complement.
CACTGTGCGCACCTCATAGGTCAGAGTTCGTCCGCTTATCCCGGCAGAATCGAAGGCATGCCGCTGACACCCGCCACGAGTACCTCGCGCCGACTGCTGTCGCTGCTGTCACTGCTCCAGGCACCACGCGACTGGCCGGGGTGGCTCCTGGCCGACCGCCTCGACATCAGCGAGCGCACCCTGCGTCGCGATGTGGACCGGCTGCGTGAGCTCGGCTACGAGATCCGCGCCACCAAGGGACGCGACGGCGGCTATCGGCTTGACGCCGGCGCGATTGTTCCCCCGATGCTGTTCGACGACGAACAGGTCGTCGCGATTGCGATCGCGTTGCAGGCCGCACCCAACACCGGCGCAGACATCGGGGAATCTGCGGCTCGGGCACTGACCACCGTCAGGCAGGTACTGCCGAGCCGTCTGCGGCCGAGAGTCGACGCGGTCGAACTCACGCCCCTCGCGGGAAACAACCCACCGACAGCCGGAACCGACGTGCTGCTCGCCATCGGCGACGCGATCCGACGCGGCGAAGAACTCCGTTTCGACCACCGCCGTGCCGACGACACGGACACCGATGGTGAGGACGCCGGGCCGGCGCGTCCGACCCGCAGGGTGCAGCCACACCACCTCGTGTCACGGCTGGGCCGGTGGTACGTGATGGGGTGGGATCCCGATTCTGATGATTGGCGGGTCTTTCGAGCGGACCGAATGACTCCGAGGACACCGACGGGACCACGGTTCGTCCGTCGCGAAATCCCCGGGGGTGACGTGGGCACGTTCCTCGAAAGCCGGTTCAAGGGTTCGGCCGACAACACCGACCGCTGGCCGTGCATCGGTGACGTGATCCTTCACACCGACGCCAAGGACGTGCATCCATTCGCCCACGATGGGGTTGTCGAGTCACTCGGACCCTCGCGGTGCCGACTGCGGTCGGGGTCGTGGTCATGGGCGGCGCTGGCGGCCGCACTGTGCAGATTCGACGTCGACATCGAGGTGGTGGGGCCGCCCGAACTCGGTGCCGCCTTCGCCGACTTGGCGCGACGGGCATCGCTCGCAGCGCGGTGACCCGCCGCGGTCAGGTGTCGGACTGGGAGAACGCGCTGAGCTTGCTGCGCAGCTCGGGCCAGCTCACGGCGAACGCGGGATGGAGTGCCAGATCGCCGACCTCATCGGCGCTGACCCACCGCAGCTCCACCGACTCGAGGTTGGCCGTGGTGGCCAGTGGGGCGGCCACCTCGGCGATCACCGTGGTGTAAGTCCAGCCGCTCGGCGCCCGGTGCGTCACCAGCTCGTCACGCACCGTGAGCTCGGCATCGGCGATTCCCGCTTCTTCATCGGCCTCACGGACGGCCGTGTCCACCGCACTCTCGTGTGAATCGCGGGCTCCACCGGGCAGTGCCCACGTGCCACCCTGGTGGCTCCACACAGCGCGATGTTGCAGCAGAACGAGGACCGAACTGGTCTCGCTCGGGGTGTACAGCAACAGGCCCGCGGCGCCGTGCCGTCCCCAGTATCGCGATCCGTCCGCGTCGAAAACCCAACCGTCGCCGTCGCCCCGCACGCGACACCTCCTCGCCCAGCCGACCTACCTCGGTGCAACGCTACTTGCCCCGCCGGGGTGACACAGGGCCGCACTGTCGCAACCGGCTCGGCAATTCGCAGTAATGTCGGTTTCACATCCACTCATCTGCGATCAGGACCTGGCCCTGCGCGGCGGGCCTGGAGGAAGAAGGGATCGCGTGACCGGCGGCAACGCAAGTTCTTTGCGTACCCGGCTCATGCATGCGGAGAAGCCGTACAGCGGCCGCTTCCGACGGCCGCTGTTCGATCGGCCCGCTCCCCTGACCCGGCGCGAAGTACTGAGTCTGACCCGTGAGCGCACCCAGAACCCGCTCACCAACATGCGCGAGCTGGCCTGGACCAGCCCCGGCAAACTGATGATCATCTCGCTGGTGCTGCTGATCTCGTCGGTGGTCGTCGGCTGGTATTCGTCCGACACGCTGGACGACCGCACCACCACGCTCGAGAACATGATCGTGCAGACCGAGCCGCTAGCCGAGGCCTCGCAGGTTCTCTACAGCTCGCTGTCCATCGCGGACGCCGCCGCCAATTCGGCGTTCATCTCCGGCGGCCTCGAACCGCCCGAACTCCGCGAGCGTTACAACGATGCGGTCGCCACCGCAGCGCACGCCCTCATCCAGTCGGTCAGCGGCGCCGCGATGGACAACACCGAGATCCGGCAGGACCTCACCACCCTCTCGGCCCAGATCCCCGTCTACACCGGTCTGATCGAGTCGGCCCGGATCAACAACCGACTCGGCAATCCGGTGGGCTCGGCGTATCTCGGCGAGGCATCGAACATGATGCAGGAGATGATCCTGCCCGCAGCCGAACGGCTGTACGCCGAGCGCGCCGACGCCATCGGCGATTCGAGGACCAACTTCACCAACGCGCCCTGGGGCGTCTACACGGCTCTGATGTTGCTGCTGGCAGCGATGATTGCCGCGCACCTGTACGTCGCCAGGCGCAGTCGCCGGCGCTTCAACCTCGGATTGCTGGTGGGCATCGGGTGCGTCCTGATCGGCTTGCTGTGGTTGCTCGTCGGCGGCTTGCTGTCGGTCAACTCCACCGCCAACGCCGAGAACCGCGGCGCAGTTCCGCTCCGCGAGCTGACCCAGGCCCGCATCCTCACCCAGCAGGCGCGCTCCGATGAAACCCTCTCTCTCGTTCGGCGAGGCGATCAGCAGGAGCTCGAGTCGGGGTACGCCAAAGCGGTCGCCCAGATCGACACCGTGCTGACCGACTACCGCGAGGACGATCGCAAGGACGTCGCCGAGGACTCGGTGGCCGACGCGGTCGACGCTCTCGCCCTGTGGCGTGATGCCCATGCCGCCATCCTCGAACGCACCAACGCCGGCGACTTCAACGGCGCCACCGCCATCGCGGTGGGCGACAACCCCGACGGGTCGGCCGCGGCATACAGCCGCCTCGACACCGCCCTTGTCGATGGCATCACCGACACCCGCAACACGTTCCGCGACGACATCAACACCGCACGGGTGGTCATCGGGTACGCCGGACTCGGGATCTTGCTCTTGGGCATCGCGGCCGGCATCGCCGCCTTCGTCGGGATCTTCCCCAGGATCCGGGAGTACCGATGACCAGGCGAGCGGGAGTCCGCGGCCTGGTGGCGGCCGGCACACTGGTGATCGCCACAACCATGGTGGCCGGCTGCGTCAATGCCGAAGCGCCCGAGAGTCTTCCGCCGTCGGCGTCGGCGGCCTGGCCACAACCGGCAGGGGTGAGCCTCGACGTGCCGATCGAGCCGGCCCCGGCCACCGAGTCGTGTGACGCGACGGCGAGTCTGACGCCGGGACCACTACCCGAACCCGGCAAGATGCCACCGGGCACCACCATGGAGGCAATCTACAAACGGGGCTGGCTGAAGGTGGGACTGGACATCGGGTCGAATTTGCTGTCGTTCCGCGACCCGATCAGCGGCACCATCGAGGGCTTCGACGTAGACGTCGCCAAAGAGTTGGCCCGGGCGATCTTCGGTGACCCCGAGCGGATCGAGTTCCGCATCCTCAACTCCGACGACCGGATGAACGCATTGAAAGACAGTACGGTCGATGTTGTGGTCAAGACGATGAGCATCACCTGCGAGAGACTGCGCGACATCGCATTCTCGACCGTCTATTACGAAGCGTCGCAACGTATCCTGACCATGCGCAGCTCCGACATCAACAGTGTTGCCGACTTGGCAGGCAAACGCGTGTGCGCGGCCCGCGGCACCACGTCCATCGCACGGATTCAGCAGCGGGTGCCCGACGCCATCGTCGACACCGTCTCCACATGGGCCGATTGTCTGGTGATGGTGCAGCAGGGCCAGGTGGATGCGGTCTCCACCGACGATGCGATCCTGGCGGGCATGGCGGCGCAGGATCCGTATGTACATGTCGTCGGGCAGGGCCTCGGCGAGGAGCCGTACGGCATCGGTATCAACAAGAACGACGAAGACCTCGTCCGTTTCACCAATGGCGTGCTGCAGAAGATGCGTGAAGACGGCACCTGGTTCGACATCTACGACCGCTGGCTGTCGATCCTTGGTCCGAAATACTATCCACCACAACCGTCGTACCGGGACTAGGGGTGATTCGTGAACAACGATGACCCCGCCGCGGGCGACACCGAGGTCGGGACGCAGGCGGTGTCGATGGAGGACCTGGACATCGGAACGCAAGCCGTTCCGATGGAGATGGCCTTCACCGAACAGACCGAACGGACCCAGCACGACGATCGGCCCGGCCGGCCCGCCAACCCGGTGCTGTCCGCGCAGACGCCCATGGTCCCCACCAGCCGCAGCTCGCGCAGTCGCCGCCGGATGGGCGGCGGCCTGGTCGATGTCCCTCGCGTCTACGACATCGAACCCGCTGACGCGGTCATGGACCACGCGGTGGTGGCCGAGGGCAAGCGCAACTGCTGGAAGTGCGGACGGCCCGTCGGCCGTCAGTCAGGGCCGGGAGCCGGACCACTCACCGGGATCTGCAACCACTGCGGGGCACGCTATTCGTTTGTGCCTGGCCTGGCCAAGGGCACGATGGTCGCCGACCAGTACGAGATCTCAGGCGCCATCGCCTATGGCGGCCTGGGCTGGATCTACCTCGCCATCGACCGCAATGTGTCCGACCGTCCCGTTGTGCTCAAGGGCCTGCTGAACTCGAAAGATGCACAGGCACAAGCAGTTGCACTGGCCGAGCGACAGTTCCTCGCGTCGGTGTCACACCCCGGCATCGTCAAGATCTACAACTTCGTCGAGCACGTCGATCCCGTGGGCAACACCTTCGGGTACATCGTGATGGAGTACGTGGGCGGCAGCACGCTCAAGGACATCACGGCCGTTGACGGCGAATGTGGGCCCGGCCGTAAGCTTCTCACTCCCGAACAGGCGATCGCGTATCTCCTCGAGGTGCTGCCCGCGGTGACCTATCTCCACTCGGTAGGGCTGGTGTACAACGACATCAAGCCCGAGAACATCATGGTCGGCAGCGAGGATGTGAAGCTGATCGACCTCGGGGCCGTCTCCCCCATCAACGGTTACGGCCATCTCTACGGAACACCTGGCTTCCAGGCCCCGGAGATCGTCAAGACCGGCCCCCAGATCGCCACCGACATCTACAGCCTGGGCCGCACCCTTGCCGTCCTGACAGTCGACATGCCGATGGAGAAGGGCCGCTACCTCGACGGTCTGCCGGATCCATCCGAGGCGAAGGTGTTCGCCGACAACCCCTCGTTCCATCGGTTGCTGCAGCGCGCAACCCATCCCGATCCAGCCAAACGTTTCGCCAGTGCCGACGAGATGGCAGGTCAGCTGCTCAACGTGCTCCGGGAGTTGGTCGCGGCGCATTCCGGTGTGCCACGACCCGGACTGTCCACGGTCTTCAGTCCACAGCGCACCACGTTCGGCACCGAGATGATGCTCGCGCCCGTGGACGGAATCCTCGAACCCGTCCGTGCACAGATCAAGCTCGACACCACCGATGTCGTCGCCGCCCTTCCAGTGCCGCTGGTCGATCAGTCGGATCCGGCTGCCGGACTGCTCAATTCGACTGCGCTGTCCGAACCCACCCAGACGCTCGATTCGATCCGCAGTGCCCGAGAGGGTGGACTGTCATCGGTGATCGGCACCGACCCCTCCGATGACCACCCGTCCCGAGAGATCGACCTGATCGAAGCACGTGCCTATCTCGAACTCGGGGACGCACAGACCGCTCTCGACCTGCTCAACCAGGCCACGGAGCATCACGGGAAGTCCTGGCGCACAGAGTGGTTCCTGGGGTTGTGCGCGTTGCTGATGAACGATGTGGAGGTGGCGCACGCACGGTTCAACGACGTGCTGGCCGCCATGCCCGGCGAAGTGGCGCCCAAGCTCGCGGTGGCGGCGACCGCGGAGCTGATGAACAACCATGACGTTGCGCTGCAGCACTATCGGACGCTGTGGCAGACCGACCGCGCGATCGTCACCGCAGCTTTCGGGCTCGCTCGCATGCGGTTTGCCGGCGGTGACATCGAAGGCGCGGTCAAGGCACTCGACGACGTCCCGCCGACAAGCCGCCACTACAACGCCGCGAGTTGCACGGCAATCCTCACCCTCGTCCACGGCCGAGATCCCGCCGAGGTCACCGAAGAACAGCTGCGCGAAGCGGCCCGCCGACTGGACGCCATGTCCGACACCGAACCTCGCAAACAACGTCTGGTGATCCTGGTCCTCGGCATTGCGATCGGCTGGATCCATCGCCGGCCCGACCAGTCACCCACGGATGCATCTGAACGCGGCGACATCCTGGGCTACCCGTTCAACGACCACGGCCTGCGTGTGGGCTGCGAGCAATCACTGCGACGACTGGCGCGGGGCACGATGAACCGAACCCAACGCTTCTTGCTGGTCGATCTCGCCAACTTCATCCGGCCGCATACGTTGTTCTGACTGCCCCCTCAACCCTGCAGCGCCGCCACCGACTGCCTCGCGATCGCGAGTTCTTCGTTGGTCGGCACCACCAGTACGGTGACAGCGGAGTCGTCGGTCGAGATGATCCGTGGTTCACGGCTTCGGGCCGCGTTGCGTTCTGGGTCGATCTGGATGCCGAAGCTCTCCAGACCCGCGAGACTGTCGGCCCTCAACTTCGGCGCGTTCTCGCCGACCCCCGCCGTGAAGACGATCGCGTCGGTACGGCCCAGAGTCACCATGTAGGCGCCGATGTACTTGCGTAGCCGGTGAACATACACCTTGTAGGCCAGCGTGGCGTCGGCGTCGCCTTCCTCGACCTTCTCCGTGAGAGCACGGAAGTCGTTCTCCCCACCGAGACCTTTCAGCCCGGCCTTACGGTTCAACATCGTGTCGATCTGGTCGACGTCCATGTCCGCCGAGCGTCGCAGATACATCACCACGCCTGGGTCCACATCACCGCTACGTGTGCCCATCACCAAGCCCTCGAGCGGGGTCAGACCCATCGACGTCTCCACCGGGCGACCACCCTCGATCGCCGACGCCGACGCGCCGTTACCGAGGTGCAGCACAATCTGATTCAGACTTTCGCGATCGGCACCGAGGAACTCGGCGGTCACGCCCGACACGTACTCGTGCGAGGTGCCGTGAAAACCATATCTCCGGATGTCGTGCTTCTTCGCCAACTCGCGGTCGATCGCATATGTGGCGACATGGTCGGGTAAGCCGTGGAAGAAGGCGGTGTCGAACACCGCCACGGACGGGACATCCGGGAGCAGCTCCCGGATCGCCTCGATGCCGAGCACATTGACCGGGTTGTGCAGTGGCGCCAAGTCTTCGAGTTCGTTGATGGCCTCGATCACGTCGTCGTCGATGACGGTCGGTTTGTAGAACTTCGGTCCGCCGTGGACGACCCGGTGGCCGACGGCGGTGATGCCTTCGGACGTCAGATCACGATCTTGCACCCTCGACAGCTCCAGCGCTTTCGCCAGCCCGGCCCTGTGATCGGCGATCTCTCCGATGAACTCTTTGGTGTCATCACCCCGGACGAGTACGACCTTCGCCTCGGATTCACCGATGCGTTCCACCACACCGTGCGCGACCACAGTTCCTGATTCCGGTTGCACCAGCTGGTATTTCAGCGATGACGATCCGGCGTTCAGTACGAAAACGGTGTCGACAGATCCTGCATCACTCATCTGATTGCCCCTGGGCTTGGATCGCGGTGATCGCGACGGTGTTGACGATGTCGGACACGAGAGCCCCGCGCGACAGGTCGTTGATGGGTTTGCGCAGGCCTTGCAACACGGGACCGACGGCCACCGCATCGGCACTGCGCTGCACGGCTTTATAGGTGTTGTTGCCGGTGTTCAGATCAGGGAAGATCAGCACCGTCGCCTGGCCGGCGACCGGTGAATCGGGCATCTTCGACTTGGCCACCGAGGGATCGACTGCGGCGTCGTATTGGATAGGTCCCTCCACCAGCAACTCCGGCGCTCGTTCCCGGACGAGTCCGGCAGCTGTGCGCACCTTGTCCACGTCTGCGCCGCTGCCCGATTCGCCGGTGGAGTACGACAACATGGCCACCCGCGGCTCGATGCCGAACTGAGCAGATGTGGCGGCAGAGGAGATGGCGATGTCGGCCAGCTGCTCGGCGGTGGGGTCGGGGACGATGGCGCAATCGCCGTACGCCAGAACGTGGTCGGCGAGGCACATGAAGAACACGCTCGACACCGTCGACACACCGGGCGCCGTCTTGATGATCTCGAACGCAGGCCGGATCGTGTGCGCGGTGGTGTGCACGGCGCCCGACACCATGCCGTCGGCGTAGCCCAGTTGCACCATCAGGGTTCCGAAATACGAGACGTCCTGCACCGTGCTGCGGGCGCGCTGCAGGTCCATCCCCTTGTGCTTGCGCAGCTCGGTGTAGACCTCGGCGAACTCGTCGAGTAGTTCCGACGACGTCGGGTCGATCACGTCCACACCGGTCAGGTCGACATCGAGTTCGGCGGCCCTATCCCGCACTGCCCGTTCGTCTCCGAGGATGGTGAGATCGGCCACCTGGCGTCGGAGCAGTCGTCCGGCGGCGCGCAGGATGCGGTCGTCGCCGCCCTCCGGGAGCACGATGCGCTTGCGGATCTTGCGCGCCCGTTCGATCAGTTGATACTCGAACATCTGAGGGGTCACGACCTCGGGGATACGCAACTTCAGCTTCTCGAGCATCGCCACGGAGTCGACGTGCTCCTCCATCAGGTTCAGCGCCACGTCGATCTTGCGGACCGAGTTGATGTTCATCCTCGCGCGGGCATGGGCTGCGGCCCTTGCTGTTTCGTAGGTTCCCTGTTCACAGCAGATGAGCGGCAGAGGCGACTGCAATCCCTCCATCAACGCAGCGATCTTCGGGTGGGGCTTGATGCCACCGTTGAGGATGATGCCGGAGAGCTTGGGGAACCCCTCCGCAGCGTTGGCCGCCACCAGCGAGACCAGCACATCGGAGCGGTCGGCCGGCGCGATCACGGCAACGCCTTCGGTGAGTCGTTCCAGGATGTGCTCGATGGTCATCCCGCCGACCATCACATGCATGGCCTCCCGGCTGAGCAGCTCGGGATCGCCGCTGTACAACTCGCCGCCGAGTTCTTCCATCAGTTCCCCGACCGTCGGCGCGATCAGCACCGGGTCTTCCGGCAACGTCCACGTCGGCAGTCCGGTGGCCTCCTGCAGGGCGTCCTTCACCGAGTCCAGGCGATCCGGGTCACAGCGGTTGGCGATCAGCGCGACCGCCTGAGCGTGGTTCTGCTCCAGCTCGTGCAGACACAACTCGGCAAGACCGACCACCTCGGCGTCGGTGCGATCCGCTGCCTTGAGCGCCAACAGCATCGGCGTCTGCAGGTTCGCGGCGATCCGGGCATTGAAGCTGAGTTCGGATGGACTGGCGATGTCGGTGTAATCCGACCCGATCACCAGTACGGAATCGCATCGCTCCTCCACCGCATGGAATCGGGTGACGATCTCCCCGAGCGCTGCTTCCGGGTCGGCATGTACCTGCTCGTAGGTGACGCCGATGCAATCCTCGTAACTCAGGTCGGTCGAATCGTGTTCGATCAGCAACTCCAGGATGTAGTCACGCCGGTCGGACTTGGTTCTGGAGATCGGCCGGAACACCCCGACCCGGCCGCCCGAGGCGGCCAGCAGGTGCAACACCCCCAACGCCACTGTCGACTTGCCGGTGTCGCCTTCAGGTGAGGCCAGATAGATGCTGCTCGATGACGAAGCGCCCATACCGCCCACCCTAATCTGGGCGCTATGGGCCGGCCGTACAACGGGCCACGTCAGCCGGATCAGCGGACTGATCGGCTGATCGACAGCGTCCAGCAGAGTTGTCCTGGTCGTCGCTGTTCGGGTCATCGTTGGCCGGCCTGCGCACGGCCCGCGAAGTTGCCGGACACCGAGCTCACCGGATCGTCGAACGCACCACCATGTCCGCGATGTCATCGTCGGACAGCGCACTGCGTGGAATGAGCATGTAAGAGTATATGATTCGGATCATCATCTCAGTGGCTCGGCCGGCATCCGGCACCAGAGCAGCCTCGAGTTCCGGCTCGTTCGCGAAGTTGCCGACACTGTTCGCCACGATGAGGTCAACGATGGTGACGTCGGAGGTGCGGTCGGGACCACGGGCGACGATCGTGGTGATGATCTCTTCCGGCTCGTTCTTCAGGATGTACTGCAGCGCTTCGTGATTGCGGATGTAGTCGAGCACGTTGAGCACGAGGACACGAACCTTGTCTGCCGGCTCGGGTTCGGACGCGGTCCACTCGGCGATCAGGGTACCGAGCCTCTTCACCTCGCGTTCGACGATCGCCTGCACCAACTGGTCGCGGCCACCGAACATCCGGTAAGCGGTCGCCCGGCCCACTCCCGCGTGCCTCGCCACCGACGTCAGGCTCAGTGCGCGAGCACCGAACCGTTCGACGACGGCGATGGCGGCGTCGACCATCCGCTCTCGATCCATGCAAGAAGATTAAGAGGTGGCAACCGGTTCTGGTACATCGGCCGTCGCCCGGGGGCGCCGCCGACTGATCGCGACACCCGTCAGGGCCATCGCGCCACCGACCAGGCCGAGTGGGGTGGGCACCTCACCGAGGAAGAGCCAGGACAGGCCGATGGCAATCGCCGGTACGGCCAGAGTTGTGGCCGCCATCTTGCCCGCGTCGGTTCGGGTCAGCGCATACGCCCATGTCAGGAACGCGATCGCGGTGGGTCCCACACCCAGGAAGATGACCCCTGTGATGGCCCCTGCGGAGGCATCGGCGAGTTCGTCGATCGCCTGCGGCGCGAACGGCACCGTGGCCAGCAGACCGGCGAGGCAGCCAACCCACGTTGCCGTGACGGCGTCGACGGTGCGCAGCGCCACCTTCTGCATCAAGACGCCGGCCGCGTACAGCACGGCGGTGATCAGTCCCAGGATGATGCCGAGTTTGTCGTTGTGGCTGCCGCCCGAACCGCCAAGGGCAATGAGCAACACCCCCGCGAAGGCGATGAGGATTCCGATCACCAGTGGTTTCGGGAAGCCTTCTCCCATGAAGAGACCCGCGAACACCGCCACCAGGATCGGCGCGAAATTGACCAGCAGCGCGGCCGTCCCGGCATCGAGGTGTTGCTCGGCCCAGTTCAGCAGCACGGTGTACGCGGCAAACCAGAGCAGGCCGTAACCGATCACCAGTCCCAGCGCTCGGCCGCGAGGAATCGGACGGCGATAACGCAGCGCAATGACAACAAGCACCACGGCGCCCGCAGCGAGGCGGGTGAACGCCATCGCACCAGGCGACAGCGTCTCACCGACAAATCGGATGACCACAAACGACGACGACCACAGCAGCACCGTCACGATCGCGGCCACCACCGCGAGATTGTTCGACAAGACCTTCACAGCGACCACTCTGATTCATCCGACACATAAGCACAAGCGATTTCTCCTTGAGAACACTTCAGTGCAGCTGTACAGTTCGACCATGCTCGACGCCCACCGCCTCCGCTTGTTCCGCGCAGTGGTCGCCGCCGGATCCATCAACGGCGCAGCTGCCGCGCTGGGCTACACACCGTCTGCCGTCAGCCAGCATCTGGCCGCCCTCCAGAAGGAGACCGGGCTGGTCCTGGTCGAAAAACGCGGTCGCGGGATCGAGCCGACCATGGTGGGCCGCACGATCGCCGCGGAGGCCGGCCACGTACTCGAACGCCTGGCCGACCTGGAATCGCTTGTCGCAGACCTGCGGTCGGGGCGGGTCGGAAGTCTGTCGGTGAGCTATTTCGCCTCCGCCGGGGCTGCCTGGATACCCCCGGTCATCGCCGCGATCACCAACGAGTTTCCCCGCCTCCGCATCGACTTACGTCTCATCGAACTGGTCCACGACAGCTCCGGCGAACCCGATGTGGAGATCTTCGTGGAGGGCGCCGCATCTACGTCGCTGCGCGGATACGACATCGAGCGGCTGCTCACCGAGCCCTACGTGGTGGTGCTCCCGGAAAACCACCCATTGGCGGCACGTGACGAGGTCGAGTTGTCGGCGTTGCGCAACGAGCGCTGGGTGGACAACGACGTGTCACGCGGCCCGTGCCGACAGGCGATTCTGGATGCCTGCTCGGTGGCGGGTTTCAGCCCGGGGTTTCACATCGAGACGCACGACTACCCGACGGCGATCAGCTTCGTCGCGGCAGGCGTGGGCGTCACGGTGCTGCCCGAATTGGGCACCGGGAACCTGCCGCCCACGGTGGTGGCACGACCGCTGCGGAATCCGACGCCGACGCGAACGATCTCGGTGCGTACCCGCGACGCCGTCCGCGACAACCCCGCCGTGCACCGGATCATGGAACTGCTGCGCGAACGCGTGGGGTTTCCTCAGGCGGCCTGAGTCCCGGCGTCCGCGTCGCGCACGATGATGCTGGCCATGCCGTAGATGGCCCACGCCGAGGTGACGATGGATTGTGTGATGACGATCAGGGGAAAGAACTGCACGGTGGAACTCCTCAAGTAAGCGGGTGACGGGCCGGCACATCTGAGTCGGCGGTGACTCACTTCTTGGATGCCTTCGTTCGGGCGGGCTGTGACATCCGGCAACCGAACAAGTTCACCAACGTAGACAACCACCGCGGAGCTGTCGACCGAATCGGCCGCTTTGTGATCGACGCAACCATTCGCACTAGGGTTGAGTGGATCTCAGGTCGAGCATCGTGCCTGCGTGTTCTGCAGCTGAAGGGTTCACCATGACCGACAAATCAGTATCCGGCGCCGTCGACCGGGCCACGGACAGCTCCGCCTTCGAACGCCTGGCGCGAGCCGGGCACGTCGTGAGCGGACTGCTGCATCTGCTGATCGCCTACATCATCTTCCGGCTGGCATTCGGTTCCGGTGGCAGCGCCGATCAGTCCGGCGCACTCGGAACCCTCGCAAAGAACCCGGGCGGCAAGTTCGTGTTATGGCTTGCAGCAGTGGCCTTCGTGGCCATGGCGTTGTGGCGTCTGGCCGAGACCATCGTCGGACCACACGCCACCGAGCCGGGTGATGGGAGCGATTCCCAAGGAAAGAAGGACGCGTCCGCGCTCTTCGACCGACTGAAGGCCCTGAGCCTGGCGGTCGTCTACTTTGCTTTCGCATTTTCGGCGGTTCAATTCGCCCGTGGCACAGGCCAATCGAGCGGTAAGCAGAACGCGGGCTTGTCAGCGCGCCTGATGGAGAACGGGGCGGGCAAGACGCTGCTCGTTGTCATCGGGCTGATCATCATCGCCGTCGGCGCGTACCACGTCTACAAAGGCGTGACGAAGAACTTCCTCGACGACCTGAAGGTCTCCGACGGCAAGGTTGTGACACCCCTCGGTGTGGTCGGGTACACCGCCAAGGGCCTGGTGCTGGCTGGCGCAGGGATCCTGGTGATCGTGGCATCGGTTAAGTCGGATCCGTCCAAGGCAACCGGCATCGACGGTGCGGTCAAGACGCTCGGAGACGCGCCCTTCGGTCAGTTCCTACTGGTGCTCGCCGCCATCGGCATCGCGGCCTACGGCGTCTACAGCTTCGCGATGGCCCGCTTCTCACGCATGTAACTCCCGCAGCAGACCCGATGATGGTGGGTTCTGGCGGGCCCCACCTGGGGAAATGCTCGCCAAAACCCACCAATTCCGGGGTGCTCGGGTCAGCCAAGCTTGCGCAGGCGGGGTTCGAGGTCTTTCTGGAAGTTCTCGAGGAACCGCTGCTGGTCATGCCCGGGGGCGTGGAAGACAAGGTGGTTGAGGCCGGCGTCGGTGTACTGCTTGACCTTCTCCACGGCCTCATCGGGGTCGGAGGCGACGATCCAGCGCTTGGCGACCTGCTCGATCGGCAGTTCGTCGGCCAGGCGTTCCATCTCGGTGGAGGAGTTCACGCTGTGCTTCTGCTCGGCGGTCAACGACAACGGTGCCCAGAAGCGGCAGTTCTCCAACGCCAGTTCAGGGTCGGGATCGTAGGAGATCTTGATCTCGATCATCCGGTCGATGTCCTCGAAGTTGCGTTCGGCCTTGTCCGCGCCTTCCTTGACCGACGGGATCAACTTCTCGGTGTAGAGGTCCATACCCTTGCCCGAGGTACAGATGAAACCATCACCAGCGCGACCTGCGTAGCGGGCGACCACCGGGCCACCGGCAGCGATGTACACCGGCACCGGCTGCTCGGGAATGTCATACATGTAGGCGCCCTGGGTGTGGTAGTACTCGCCCTCGAACGACACCTCCTCACCGGTCCACAGCTCCCGCATCAACCGGACCGCTTCCCGCAGCCGCGCGAAGCGTTCCTTGAACTCGGGCCACTCCCCTGAAAACCGGTCGCGTACTCGTTGAGTGCCTCACCGGTACCGACGCCGAGCATGATCCGCCCCGGATACATACACGCCATCGAGGCGAAGGCCTGCGCGATGACCGCCGGGTTGTAGCGGAACGTCGGCGTCATCACCGAGGTACCGATCTGCACCCGCTCGGTACGCTCACCCACCGCCGCCATCCACGCCAGCGAAAACGGGGCATGCCCACCGTTGTGACGCCACGGCTGAAAATGATCGGACACCGCAACCGAATCCATACCGTGGGCCTCAGCCGCCACCGCGATCTCGACAAGCTCACGCGGATTGAACTGCTCTGCCGAAGCCTTGTATCCGAGTCGCAATGCCACAGTGATCTCCTCATCGTCCAGCTCTGTCCAGCACAGGTCTTTCCAGTTCACCACAAAACCGCTTCGCCCCGGAGGCCGGGCGGATTCAGCTGTGCGCATATTCGATTGACTTCAAGTTAACTTGAACTCCTACAGTGGCTGTATGAGTATGGAGTCGGTTGCCAGGAACACGCTGTACCGGTCGATGAACGCACCCGACCTGAGCAAGGAACGCAGACGCGAGAACCGCCGGGAATCGATGCGCCGGATCGTCGAGTTCGCGCGGCCGCACCGCGGCAAGTTGGCGGTGTTCATGGTGCTCAGCGTGGTGGTGGCCGTGCTCACCGTCCTCACTCCCGTCTTGGCCGGCCGCGTGGTCAACAACATCGTCGACGGCGGCGCAGCATCCACCGTGGTCTGGCTGTCGATTCTCATCGCCATCATCGCGGTCGCAGAAGCCGGCACCGGCCTGGTGGTCAGCTGGCTCTCGTCGACCATCGGCGAGGGTCTGATCTACGACCTACGCCGCTCGGTGTTCGACCACGTGCAGAAGATGCCCGTCGCCTTCTTCACCCGCACCCGCACCGGCGCTCTGGTCAGCAGGCTCAACAACGACGTCATCGGCGCACAGCGCGCCTTCTCCGACACGCTCTCGGGAGTGGTGTCGAACATCGTCACCTTGTCCCTGACCCTGGCCGTGATGATCTCGATCAGCTGGCAGGTCACCCTTCTCGCACTTGTCCTGCTACCACTGTTCGTGATCCCGGCCAGGCGGATGGGCAAACGCATGGCCGCACTGTCGCGGGAAGCGGCCGAATACAACTCTCTGATGTCGACCCAGATGACCGAACGCTTCTCCGCCCCGGGCGCCACCCTGATCAAGCTGTTCGGACGACCGCACCAGGAGTCGAACGAGTTCGCTTGGCGCGCAGACAAAGTGCGTGACATAGGAGTTCGACGGTCGGTGGCGCAGAGCATCTTCGTCACCTCCCTCACCCTCGTCTCCGCGCTGGCACTGGCCCTCGTCTACGGTCTGGGCGGCTACCTCGCGGTGAACGGGCATCTCAACGCCGGTGCCGTGGTATCACTGGCCTTGCTCCTCACCCGCATGTACGCACCGCTGACGGCGCTGGCCAACGCACGTGTCGAGATCATGAGCGCCCTGGTGAGTTTCGAGCGCGTCTTCGAGGTGCTCGATCTCAAGCCACTGATCGCCGACAAACCCGACCCCACGCCCGTACCCGAAGGCCCGCTGTCGCTGAGCTTCGATCACGTCAGCTTCAGCTACCCGTCCGCGGACAAGGTGTCGCTCGCGTCGCTCGAAGAGGTTGCGGTGCTGGACAAGCGGGGCGGCGAAGAGGTCATCCACGACGTGTCGTTCACCGTGCCACCCGGCCAGATGGTTGCGCTGGTGGGTAGTTCCGGAGCCGGTAAGTCGACCATCGCCCAACTGGCCACCAGGCTCTACGACGTGGACTCGGGCGCGGTTCGCCTCGGCGGTAACGACGTTCGGGATCTCGAGAGTGGAGAACTGCATCGAGCCATCGGATTGGTCACCCAGGACGGCCACCTGTTCCATGACACCGTGCGATCGAACCTGTTGCTGGCCAATCCCGCTGCCGACGAACAGGACATCTGGGACGCGCTGCGGCGGGCACGCCTCGACGGTCTGGTCGCGAGTCTGGCCGACGGCCTCGACACCGTGGTCGGCGAACGCGGCTACCGCCTGTCCGGTGGTGAGCGCCAGCGGCTGACCATCGCCCGCCTGCTGCTCGCCCATCCTGCCGTCGTGATCCTCGACGAGGCCACCGCCCACCTCGACTCCACGTCGGAAGCAGCAGTGCAAGAGGCGCTGGCCGAAGCGCTCGCCGGCCGCACATCGGTGGTGATCGCCCACCGCCTGTCGACCATCCGAGCGGCCGACCAGATCCTGGTGCTCGAAGACGGTCACGTCATCGAACGCGGCACCCACCTCGACCTGCTGTCGCGTGGCGGCCGCTACTCAGAGCTGTATCGAACACAGTTCGCCGACCAGACCGATCAACCTGCCGATTCGTCGGCTCAGGCCACGCCGTCTCTGCCACCGCTGGGCTCGGACCGGGCCTGACGGACCAGCTTCGCAGCCTTCTCCAGGCTCAGTCCGCGGTCGGCCCGGCGGAGTTTGCGGATGGCGTTGACCTCGTTGTCGATGCCGTCGGTGACCTCGCGAACCTCGGACAAGGTCCACGGCAGCGGCTTGGGCTTGGGCCGCAACTCGGTGACGATCAGGCCGATGTTGACGGCAATGATCACCATCCCGAGTGCGAACCAGCCCCATCTGCCGTCATTTGCCCAGCTCACGGACAGCAGCGCGACACAGACCATCAGGACCAGCGAACCGATCACCGTCAGACTGGTGCCGAATTTCTTCAGAGCATGCATGGTTCAAGTGAACACGGCCACCCCTCAGGGCCGCACCCCGGCCTTTGCAAACCCTTTGAGGGCGTACTTGTTGTAGCGGGTCGTGGCGGGTAACCGTCGGTAGATCGGATCGAGTGCGCGGACCGCGGCACAGAACCGCTCGTAGTTGCGCTGTTTGCGGTCACTCCAGGGCAGGCCGAGTTGCTCGCGGGAGCGAGCCGGCAGGCCACCGGTGGTGATGAATGCCGCCACCGGGTTGACGATCGGGGAGATCAGTTTCCAGACGATCGGCTTCATCCCCGGAGGCAACGGATAGCCCTTGGTCACGTATCCGACGCCGTACCGCGCGGTCTTGTGCGGGACAAGCACCTCGTCGACCATGTGATCCCAGTACTTCACGAACTCGGCGTAGGTGGCCGGCATCGGCCGATCGCTCACGCCGTAGCGCCGATACCAAGTGACCGACTCCGCGTAGATCTGCTCTTTCTCCGCGTCCGTCAGCTTCTTGATGAAGCGGTCGGTGGCGGTGAGCACGATGTCGAGGAAAGTGGCGTGGGCCCAGTAGTAGGTCTCGGGGTTCAGCGCGTGGTACCGGTCGCCGCCGGGCATCGTGCCCTTGATGTCGGTGTGGAAGTCGCGAACCGTGGGGCCCGTGCTGTCGCCTTCAGGGGCGTAAACCGTTCCATATATGCCCGGCAGCGAGCGCTTGACGCGCGCGAACGGGTCATCGAAGAACACCGAGTGTTCCAGGACGGCTTGTCCGAGCTCGGGGAGCATGTTCTCGAGCACTCCGGGCCGCGGACCCAGGAGCGAAACGCGGTTGTCGCCGAAGTACTTCCAGGTCAGCGAGTCCGGGCCGAGCGGCGCGCCGACGATTTCCGGACGTGCGTAGTGCTCATCGGGTGCGGATTCGCCCTCGGTTGCGTCAGAGGTCGATGTTTCGATTGCCTCGGTCATGTGGGTGACGGTAGCACCAATGGAACACATTTCACAGACCGTTCCATTGATTGCGTTCGCGGCAGCACACCCCGTCCGGGGAATCGTCCCAGACGTTCAGACCGCCAGTGCACGGTCCGATTCGCGGGGATCGGCGATGTCGGAATAGTGCGACGCGTCGCCGGCCACCACCCTGCTGCATTCGCCGCCCACGCTCACCGGCACGTCGCCCGCGAGGGTGATGCGGTTCAGCCGGCGGTACTGGTCGTCGTAGTCGGCCACGGCGTAGTGCTGGGTGGCCCGGTTGTCCCAGATGGCCAGATCGCCGGGCTGCCAGTTCCAACGGACGGTGTTCTCGAGTTTGGTGATCCGTGCCTGCAGCACGCTGTACAGCTCGGCCGACTCCGCGCTGCCCAGATCGACGAATCGCTTGACGAAGTGACCGAGCAGCAGCGCCCGCTCACCCGTTTCCGGATGTACCCGCACCACCGGGTGTTCGGTCTCGTAGTAGGTGGACTGGAACTCGGCCCGGTACTCCTCGGTGTGCCGGGACACCACCGACTGAGCCGAGCTCGCCGCGTAGTCGTACACGTTGCTGTGCACCGCCCACAGATTCTCGGTGAGTGCCCGGAGCGATGCCGGGAGCTGTTCGTAGGCGGCAACCGTGTTCGCCCACACCGTCGAACCGCCGTAGCTCGGTAGGTTCACCGCACGCAGGATGGACGCCTTGGGAATGCGGTCGACGAAGGTGACGTCGGTGTGCCAGCTGTTGGCCCGGCCGTAGTCGGAGTCGATCGGCAAGATCGTGTCACCCCGCGACGTCACCGTCGGATGGGCGGTGGTCGGGATACCGAGGGCTCGGGCGAACGCCAGTTGACCGTCGTCGTCGAGGTGGTCCTGCCCCCGGAAGAAGATCACCTTGTGCTCGAGCAGGGCGGCGTTGATCGCCGAGACCGATTCGGGTGCAAGGTCTCCCGACAGTTTCACCCCATCGATACGCGCGCCGACATTCGATCCGAGCTTGACCACGTCGAGCTGTGCAGACATTGGGTAGCCGCCTTCCGGGAACTTCGCTGTGAGTGTCTTCGCAGTGAAGTTATTCGCGGCGAGGCGATTCGGTAACCGTTCAGCGCGCCCTGAACGAAAGGCCGACCCCGAACGAAACAATCTTGATCACAACGGATTACCGGAAGGCGTCGTGGCCGGTGAGCGCCTTGCCGATCACGAGTTGATGCATCTCGGACGTGCCCTCATAGGTGAGTACGGACTCGAGGTTGTTGGCGTGCCGGATGATCGGATACTCCAGCGTGATCCCGTTGGCCCCCAATATCGTCCGGCAGGTTCGGGCGATCTCGATGGATTCGCGGACATTGTTCAGTTTTCCGAGACTGATCTGCTCCGGTCGCAACGTTCCCGCATCCTTGAGCCGGCCGAGATGCAGGGCCAGCAGCATGCCTTTGCCCCATTCGAGCGACATGTCGGCGATCTTCGCCTGCGTCAACTGATATCCCGACAGCGCCTTGTCGAACACCTCGCGGTCCCCGGCGTAGGCGATTGCGGTCTCCAGGCAGTCCCGGGCCGCTCCGAGCGCACCGAACACGATGCCGAATCGCGCCTCGTTCAGACAACTGAGTGGCCCCTTGAGACCTTCGACGCCCGGCAACATCGCCGACTCGGGCAGCCGCACGTCTTCCAGGACGAGTTCGGAGGTGACCGACGCCCGCAGCGACATCTTGTGTTTGATCTCCGGGGCGCTGAACCCGGGTGTGTCGGTGGGAACAACGAACCCACGGATCCCCTTCGAACCCGTCGCGAGATCGGTGCGGGCCCAGACCACCGCGACATCGGCGACGGACCCGTTGGTGATCCACATCTTGGTGCCGTTGAGCACCCAGTCGTCGCCGTCGCGCTTGGCGTTGGTGCGCATGCCCGCCGGATTGGACCCGAAGTCGGGCTCGGTCAGGCCGAAACACCCCAGCGCACGTCCGGCCGACATCTCCGGTAGCCACCGTTGCTTCTGTTCCTCCGAACCGAAGGCGTGGATTGCGAACATCGACAGCGAACCCTGCACCGATACGAAGCTGCGCAGACCGCTGTCGACGGCCTCGAGTTCGGTGCAAACCAGGCCGTACGTGGTGGCCGACATGCCGGCACAGCCGTAGCCGTCCAAATGCATGCCGAGCACACCGAGCTCGCCCAGTTCGGTGGCGAGCTCTCGTACCGGCAAGTGACCTGCCTCGAACCATTCGGCCATGTGTGGACGCAATCGGGACGATCCGAACGCCCGGACGGTGTCCCGGATCTCGCGCTCGTCGTCGCTGATCAGTGAGTCGGTTGCGAAGAGTTCCGATAGTTGCTGTGGATTGTTCACCGGGCTATCCCACTCCTTGTAGTGATCGTCCGCGGCCGTTTCGGCCGGATCCGGTCGCGGCTGCTGTGGCAAATGCGGCGGTCCGCGCGATTGCTCTCAGGGCATCGGGCAGACGACCGGCGAGAACCGGGAAGGCGTGTACCTGCCATGAATGGCTGTGCAGGTCGGCCTGCACGCCGTCGGCCATCAACTTCTCCACCAGTGCCACCGCATCGGGTTCGAGCATCTCATCCTCGGCGGTCACCACGATCGTCGGCGGGAAGGCCTCGCTGTCGATGTCCACCACCGAACGAGCACCGGTGAGCGCAATCGGGCCTTTGTCGAACTTCGGGGCGAGCTTGGCGAATTTGTTCATCGGCAGGTAAGCATCCGATCTGTCGGTGCGATCAGGATTGCTCGCCATGTCGAGGTCGAGGAGCGGCGAGTAGGCGACGTACGCCACCGGGCGCGGCAAGCCGTCGCGGTGGGCGAACTCGATCACCTTGGCGGCGAGGAACCCGCCTGCCGAATCCCCCGCCACGATCACGCGGTTGAAACCACGCTCGAGCACCAGTTCGCGATAGGCCTGATAGGCGTCGGTGACCGAGGTGCCCACCCCTGCTTCCGGGAGCTGCCGGTAGGCCACCGAGTAGAGCGGCAGGTCGATGTCGAGGCACAAGCGGGCCGCGACCGCGCGATGCGTGGCAAGCCCACACACCACCAGGGCCCCGCCGTGCAGGTACAGCACGGCGGTGGCGTCATCACGTTTGCTGGGGCCGGCCGGCACCATCAGTTCGACGGGCCGACCGGCGAGGGTCATCTGCTCGCGGACGACGCCGCGGGGGCCCGGGGCCAGTGCGAACAGTTCATCGATCATGAACAGCGGCCGGAGCCCGAACACGCTGATCGGCCACAGGGCGAGGGCCGGTTTGACGAACAGCCGAGAGCCCAGCCAGATCGGGTACGAGCGCAGACTCGGGTGTCTGTGTGTGGTGACGGTCATGAGGAACCTCCAGGCGTCCAGTCGTGCGGCGCGGCGGTTTCGGCGACCACGGCGGCTACCCCGGATGGGTGAACCCAAGGCGAACCGTTGGTGAAGTTCACCCCATCATGCGCCCTCGCGACCTGGGCGCGCACGAATAGACACGGTGATTTGTGATCTGGTTGGCTTCGCGGGCCCGGTACCTGCTGCGACAATGAGCATTCTTTGACTTGAGAAAGGACCTCGGTGACAGCTCCGACCCTCGCGCAGTTCAGCAGATCAGCGCAGGCGCCGACCGCACGCACCCTGATCGACATCCTGACCGAGACCGCGTCAGCTCATCCGGATGCACCCGCCATCGACGACGGGGAGTTGGTTCTCACCTACTCCGAGGTCATCGACCTGATCGACGAGGGCGCGGCGTGGCTCGGCAGCCGCGGCATCGGCCGGGGTGACCGCATCGGGATCCGTATGCCGTCGGGCTCACGTGAGCTGTACCTGGCCATCCTCTCGACGCTGGCGGCCGGCGCCGCGTACGTCCCGGTGGACGCCGACGATCCCCCCGAGCGGGCGACACTCGTCTTCGGCGAGGCCAAGGTGGCCGCGGTACTCGGAGCCGACGGTCTGCGGTGGCCATCCGACCTGGGTCTCTCTCGTTCGGGTGACATCGACAGCGACGTCGACCGGCCGGCCGATGCCCAGCGACCGACCGTCGAGGACGACGCCTGGATCATCTTCACCTCCGGTTCCACCGGAACGCCGAAAGGTGTGGCGGTGACCCACCGCAATGCCGCCGCGTTCGTCGATGCCGAGGCTGAGATGTTCCTGCAGGACGAGCCGCTGGGTCCGGGCGATCGGGTCCTGGCCGGCCTGTCGGTCGCGTTCGACGCGTCCTGCGAAGAGATGTGGCTCGCCTGGCGCTACGGCGCATGCCTGGTGCCTGCGCCACGCGCCCTCGTGAGGTCGGGTATGGACCTCGGGCCGTGGCTGGTGCAACGGGACATCACTGTTGTCTCGACGGTGCCCACCCTGGCGTCGCTGTGGCCACCGGAGGCCCTCGAAGCGGTGCGACTGCTGATCTTCGGCGGCGAGGCCTGCCCGCCCGAGCTGGGTGCCCGTCTTGCCGTCGACGGCCGCGAGGTGTGGAACACCTACGGCCCCACCGAGGCGACTGTGGTGGCGTGCGCCGCGCAGCTCGACGGCACCATGCCGGTCCGCATCGGCTTGCCGCTGGCCGGCTGGGATCTCGCGGTGGTCGATGGTGACGGGCAGCCCGTCGCGCCCGGTGAGATCGGCGAGCTGGTGATCGGCGGGGTGGGTCTGGCCCGCTATCTCGACCCGGCCAAGGACGCCGAGAAGTACTCGCCGATGGCCACACTCGGCTGGGACCGCGCCTATCGCAGTGGCGACCTGGTGCGTTTTGAACCCGAAGGTCTGGTCTTCATGGGTCGCGCCGACGACCAGGTGAAGGTCGGTGGCCGACGGATCGAGCTCGGCGAGGTGGACAACGCGCTGCAGCATCTGCCGGGTGTCGGTGGCGCCGCCGCGGCGGTGCGCAAGTCCGCCGCGGGCAACTCGGTCCTCGTGGGTTATCTCGTGTCCACCGATCCCGACTTCGACATCACACTCGCCCGCGACCGGCTCTCCGACCAGTTGCCCTCCGCGCTGATCCCCCGGCTCGTCCTGGTGGACGAACTGCCGACTCGCACGTCGGGCAAGGTCGACCGGAACGCGCTGCCCTGGCCCCTGCCGTCGTCCGGCGACGACCAGACGCCGGGCGACCTGAACTCCACCGAGGCGTGGGTGGCCGATCGCTGGACCGCGGTACTCGGGGTGTCGATCACCGACGCCGAGACCGATTTCTTCTCCGAGGGAGGCGGTTCGCTGGCGGCGGCACAGTTGGTCACCGCGCTGCGTGAGCGCTTCCCGACGGTGACGGTCGCCGACCTCTACGACCATCCGCGGCTCGGCTCGCTGGCGCAGATGCTCGATGACATCAACCCCGGAGCGGTGACCGAGAAACGCATCGTTCGGCCCACCCCCCGCCGGACCGGTCTTGCGCAGGTGGCGTTGTCGGTGCCGCTGACAACTCTCACGGGACTGCAGTGGGTCACCTGGCTCGCGGTGATCAACAACGTGCTCGCATGGTTCACCGACGCACCGTGGATCCAACCGGTGAACTGGTGGGTGGTGTTGGCGGCGTTCATCGTCTTCATCACCCCGCTGGGCCGGATGGCCATTGCCGCGGGCGGTATCCGCCTGCTGCTCGCCGGGGTGGAGCCGGGTGATTATCCGCGCGGCGGGTCGGTGCACCTGCGATTGTGGATCGCCGAGCGGCTCACCGAGGCCAGCGGCGCAGCCAACCTCGCCGGCGCCCCGTGGATGATCTACTTCGCCCGATCGCTGGGCGCTCAGATCGGCCACGGCGTGGACATGCACACGCTCCCACCGGTCACCGGCCTGATCACCCTCGGCGACGGTTGCTCCGTCGAGCCGGAGGTGGACCTGGCCGGCTGGTGGATCGACGGCGACGTGGTCCGCATCGGCGACATCGAGGTGGGCGCCGGCGCGAGCGTGGGATCGCGCTCGACCTTGTTGCCCGGCACCACCATCGGAGCCAACGCCGAGATCGCCCCCGGTTCGGCGGTGATGGGCCGGGTCAAGGGCGGCCAGCACTGGGCCGGGTCACCCGCTGTGAAAACCGGTAAGGCCCAGCGCCCATGGCCCCACCACCGCCCGCCACGGCGCAGCTACTGGGTACCGATCTTCGGTCTGTCGTCCATCGCGCTGGCCGGCGTTCCGCTCATCTCCCTGTGTGCCGGGCTCGCCGTGATCGGCGCGTGGGCCGGCAGTGCGGACCGGCTGCGGTCGGTGGCATTGCGCGCGCTCGCGCTCCTGCCGGTGGCGACCATGGTGAGCCTGCTGGTGTTCGCGTTCATCACGGTGGTGCTGGTGCGCCTGCTCTCCCTCGGGATGCGCGAGGGCTATCACCCGGTGCGGTCGCGGACCGGCTGGCAGGTGTGGGCCACCGAACGCCTGATGGACTCTGCCCGCACCTTCTTGTTCCCGCTGTACGCATCACTGCTGACACCGTGGTGGTTCCGGTTGCTCGGCGCCGACATCGGCAAGGGCACCGAGATCTCGACCGCGCTGGTGATCCCGAAGTTCACCACGGTCGGTGACGGGGCGTTCCTCGCCGACGACACCATGGTCGCCTCGTACGAACTGGGTGGCGGATGGATGCACATCGACGAGGCGAAAGTGGGCAAACGCGCTTTCCTCGGCAACTCCGGGATGACCGGGCCAGGGCGGAAGGTTCCGAAGAACTCTCTGGTGGCGGTGCTATCCGCCACCCCGAGCAAGGCCAAGTCCGGGTCGAGCTGGCTCGGCAGCCCACCGGTACGACTGCGCCGGGCGGCCGCGCAATCGGACACCTCCCGAACCTTCGATCCGCCGATGAAGTTGAAGGTGGCCCGCGCTTCGGTGGAGACGTTGCGTCTCATCCCGGTGATGATCACCTTCGGCCTGGGGCTGTTCGTGCTGATCGGCCTGCAGTACATCTCGCAGGAATCGAACATCTACGTTGCGGCAGCCGTCAGCGGGCTGGTGCTGTTGGTGGCCGGAGCCGCAGCCTGCTGCATCGCGGCCGCCGCCAAATGGGCTGTGGTGGGACGTATCCGGGCCACCGAGTACCCGCTGTGGAGCTCGTTCGTCTGGCGCAACGAGTTGTCGGATGCGTTCGTCGAGACGGTCGCGGCCCCGTGGTTCGCCAACGCCGCCACCGGAACACCCATCCTCAACCTGTGGCTGAGAATGCTCGGGGCCCACATCGGTGAGGGCGTCTGGTGCGAGACGTACTGGCTGCCGGAGGCCGACCTGGTCCGCCTCGGTGACGGCGCCACCGTATCCCGGGGCTGCGTGGTGCAGACCCATCTGTTCCATGATCGGGTGATGGCCATGGACGAAGTCGTCCTGGGCGCCGGGGCCACCCTGGGACCGCACTGCGTCGCGCTGCCTGCCTCAGGTCTCGGCGACGGGGCGACCGTCGGCCCGGCATCGCTGGTGATGCGCGGCGACGTGGTGCCCGATTCGACCCGCTGGCAAGGCAATCCGATCGCGCCTTGGAATTGAGGGCCCAGGACCGGTTCGGGCGGGTGACGAGCCGGTTGTCAGTACGCGACGTCGCGGTCGCGATTGAGGTCGCGGCGGCGGCGCCGGCGATTCATCAGGTAGCCGTCGCCGCCGATCCGGCCGGTGTCTGCGAAGCCGACGGCGACGAGGCCTGCGATCAGCGCCAACGGCAGTTCGTAGCCCTGATCGGCGTTCCAGAATCCGTTGTCGATGTGCGCGTAGAAGATCGCCCCGATCATGTCGGCGATCAGCAACAAGGACACCAGCGGCGTGAGAACTCCGAGGATGAGCAGGATTCCACCACCGAACTCGACCAGCGCGGAGTACCACGCAGCGGCCGCAGGCAGGGGGATGTCCAACGACTTGAAGTACGCCTCGGTGGCGTCGATCCCGTCTTTGTTCAGCTTCTGCCAGCCGTGGAAGATGAAGATGATGCCGAGAATCACTCGGGCGACAAACGATGCGAGATTCCTCGTGATACCCATGACTTCCATCCTTCAGGTCGTTTGGCACATAGGTGTGATTCCGGGCGAGCGGCCCCACGGGTCTCAGAGCGCCATCGCCCTAGGAGCCATGTAACGTCATGAAAGACCAAACGTGGGGCCGAATAGGAGGATTAGTGCCAGGTAAAGCGGGCCGACGTTCCCCCGGGACAGGTCAACCGCTTCTCGGCGATCCTTCGGACGGCATCGATCCGTATCTGCCCGCCAACGGCAACCTCGGTTATCGGGTGTCCCGCTACGACCTCGACCTCGAATACCGGGTGGCGACCAACAGGCTTGCCGGGACCGCAACCATCACGGCCACCACGATCATCACCCTGAGCCGATTCGCGCTGGATCTCTCCAGCGCCCTCAAGGTCGACCGTGTGACGGTCAACGGTGTGCGGGCAAGTCGTTTCGGCCACCGCAGCCACAAGCTGACGGTGACAATGGAAGACGAACTGCCACCGGGCGGCGTGATGACCGTGGTGGTGAAGTACTCGGGCAATCCGCGGCCGATACGGGGGCGGTGGGGCGAGGTCGGTTGGGAGGAACTCACCGAGGGCGCTCTCGTGGCCAGCCAGCCGAACGGCGCGGCGTCGTGGTTTCCGTGCGACGACCATCCGATCTCCAAAGCGGCATACGGTATCTCGATCACCACCGACAGCCCTTTCATGGCCGTGGCCAACGGGTCGCTGCAGCGCAAACGGACCAAGGCCGCCCAGACGACCTGGGTGTACGAGCAGGTGGAGCCGATGGCGTCGTACCTGGCGACCATTCAGATCGGCCATTACATCCGAAAAACCCTGACGACTAAACCAGTTCCGATCCACGCCGTGATCCCGCCGGGCCTGCGCAGGAACTTCGAGATCGAGTTCGTCAATCAGGCGCGGATCATGGAGGCGTTCATCGAGTGGTTCGGGCCCTACCCGTTCCCCGAATACTCTGTCGTGGTCACCGACGACGAGCTGGAGATCCCGATCGAGGCACAAGGCCTGTCGATCTTCGGAGCCAACCACTGCAGCGGTTCCGGACGATCCGAGCGCCTCATCGCCCATGAGCTGGCGCATCAGTGGTTCGGCAATTCGCTGACTTTGTCGCGATGGAAAGACATCTGGCTGCACGAGGGGTTTGCCTGTTACAGCGAGTGGCTCTGGTCCGAACGCACGGGCGGACTCAGCACCGAAGCACAGGCGCGCAAGTACTACGATCGTCTCCTCTCATCGTCGCAAGATCTGATGATCGGCGATCCCGGCCCGGAGCGCATGTTCGACGACGTGGTGTACAAACGGGGCGCTCTTACGCTGCATGCATTGCGGAAGTCCCTGGGCGACAACAACTTCTTCGCCCTGTTGCGCGAATGGACTCGCGAGTACCGCTACAGCTCGGTCAGCACCGAGGACTTCACCGGACTCGCCGCGCGGTACAGCCCACAGCCGCTGAACGACCTGTGGCACCAGTGGCTCGAGCAGAAGGCGCTGCCGCCCTACCCGGGTCCCTGATGAGCGAAGGCCCGGTGAGCAATGCGGCCCCGAGTACTCGTGACTCCCTGGGCCGGGTGGCAGTGGCCACCGTTGTGGCTGCGGCGTCGGGTTACCTCGTGCTGTTGCTGGCTGCACGTGCCCTGGGCGCCGACGGGTATGCGGCATTCGCCGTCTTCTGGGCCGCGTACGGGTTGGTGACCGGCACCCAGAACGGACAGCTGCAGGAGACCACCCGCGCGGTCCGGCGCGCGCGTGAACGAGGGCGCGGCACCGGTGCCCGGCCGATGCCGATGAACGCGATTCTCGGCCTCGCCCTGGCCGGCCTCGTCGCCGTCACCTCCCTTGCCTGGGCCGGGGTGGTGTTCGAGTCGAACCGTGTCGAATCGGTGCTGCTGTTGACGGCAGGTGTCGCGGCGTTCGGTCTCTACGCGGGGCTGGGCGGCGTGCTGTCCGGGCTGGGTCGGTGGGGCGTTTTCTCGGCCCTTCTCGTCGTCGATGCGTTGATCCGTCTGCTGCTGACCGTGGTCGCGGTGGCTGCCGGATGGGGCCTACAGGCCTTTTTGGTCATCACGGTCGCGGGCACGGTCTCCACCGCGGTCGTCCTGGCCATCTTCGCCGGCGCGCGGGGGTGCTCGGCGCACGCGGTGATATCCCATCTGGTGAGCTGGCGCGCAACATGCTCACGGCGATGACAGCGGCGATGGCGAGCGCTGTTCTCGTGATGGGGTTCCCCGTGCTCATCTCGATCTCCAGCGACGGCCTCGACGCGTCGGCCGGCGCGGTTATCCTTGCGGTCACGCTCACCCGCGCGCCACTCCTGGTCCCGCTGAACAGCTTTCAGGGTGTACTGATCAGCCGCTTCGTCGACAGCCGTGATCACCTCCTGCGGTCGGTGGCGTCACCGGCCGCTGCGGTTCTTGCGGTCGGCATCGTCGGGATCCTGGCTGCGTGGCTGACCGGACCGTGGCTGCTCGAGACCGTCTTCGGCGCCGACTACCAGCTGTCGGGCGCCGCCGTCGCCGCACTGACCGCCGGGGCCGTGGCGATGGCGATGCTGACCCTGACCGGGGCGATGGCCCTGGCTGGCGGCCGACACCGGCTCTATGCCGCCGGATGGTGGCTGGCGACGGCAATGAGCGGGGGATTGCTGTTCATCCCCGCCGACCTGACGGTCCGCGTCCCGATCGCCCTGATGATCGGACCGCTGGTGGGCATCGCCGTACACCTGCTGGCAGCCCGCGGCGGATCAGCGCACGACGTGCCGGCCCAAGGCCCGGGCGACGCTCCATTGTCGACCGACTAACGCACCCGGCAAGAGCGTCGCCGCGTTGAGCCTCGAGGTGACGTGCCGTCGAGCGGCCCGTTCGGCTTTGGACCATCCCCGCTCGCGGCAGCGCGATGCTTCGTTCTCGAAGAAGGCGCGTTCCTCCTCGAACCGGCGGCCGTCGACCGCGCGTACCGAGCTGACGGACTGCTGATGGCGCCGGTAGCAAAAGGTGACGTGGGGGTCGAACACCATCGATCCGCCCGCACGGGCGATGTCGGTGAGCAACCCCAGGTCGAGGGCCACCTCGAGACCGGACCGGAAACCGATCGGAGCCGCGATCTCGGTGCGCCAGACCAGTGACGGGAAGTACGTCCAGTTCCCGCGGTAGAGGCTCTGCGCCATCGACTCGCCGCTCAGCGTGGTGGGCGAGGTGGGGGCCATCGATGCCTTGACCCGATCACCCAGCGGGCGGACGACCTCACCTGCGGAATCGATGACGTCGACCCCGGGCTGCACCACCGCTGCCTCGTGGTGACTCCCCAGTGCGGCGACCGCTCGCGCCAGGTGGTCGGGGGCCATCACGTCATCGCATCCCATGATGGTGAACGCGGGCGCCTGCACCAGGTCCACACATCGACGGAAGTTGCCGTTGACCCCGAGATTCTCCTTGTTGCGCAGGTAGTGCACCCGGGGGTCCGTCAATTCCTGCAGCCAGCGCGCGGGTTCGGGGTCCGGGTATTGGTCGTCGACCATCACCAGGCGGAAGTCGCCGTGGGTTTGGGCGAGGACGCTGCGCACGGCGGTCTTGAAGAGGGCGACGTCCCCGTAGAAAGGCAACATGACATCGACCAGCACGGTGGAAGAATACGCTGCGGCGAACCGATAGACTCCCAGGCGGCCGGTTTGCAGTCGAGGTGGGCGTGGAGGTGGAACGATCACTGAGCCAGGTACTGCCGTGGGCAATTCAGATGTGTGGCTGATCGTTCCCGTCTTCAATGAAGCTCCGGTCATCCGTTCGGTGGCCGGCGCGGCAAAACGGACCTTCCCGAACATCGTCTGTGTCGATGACGGCAGCAAAGACGGCTCTGCCGACGAAATACTCGCTGCCGGAGTCCATCTGGTGCGACATCCGGTCAATCTCGGTCAGGGCGCGGCCATTCAGACCGGCGTGGAGTACGCGCGTTCTCAGCCGGGCGCCAGGTATTTTGTGACCTTCGATGCCGATGGCCAACATCAGGTGGACGACGTGGTGGCCATGCTGGACCGCCTGCGATCCGAGCCCTTGGACATGGTCATCGGCACCCGATTCGCCGACGACCGGAGCAAGAGCGTCCCGGTGGTCAAACGGATGGCCCTGCGCACCATAGTGTTTCTCAGCCCGCGTACCCGCCGACTGGGTCTGACCGACGCTCACAACGGTCTTCGGGTCTTCAACGCCACGGTGGCCGCACAACTCGACCTGATCATGAACGGGATGAGCCACGCGTCGGAGTTCGTCGCACTCATCGACCATCATCAGTGGCGGGTTGCCGAACAACCGGTCACCATCCTCTACACCGAATACTCCATGGCCAAAGGTCAGTCGCTGCTCAACGGCGTGAACATCTTGACCGATGGCCTGCTCCACGGCCGGATGAGGCGGTAATCATGCTGGCCATTCAGATCATCCTGATCCTGTTTGTCATCGCGCTGGTCGGATACTTCATCACCCAGCGCGGCAACGCCAAGGCCTCGGCCTGGGTGAAGATCGCGTTTGTCGGCTTCCTGGCTTTTGGTGTGTACGCCTTGCTGCGGCCCGACGACCTCACCGTCATCGCCGGATGGGTGGGTGTCGGCCGTGGCACCGACCTGGTGCTCTATTGCCTGGTGGTGGCTTTCGCGTTCACCACCATCGGAACCTATCTGCGGTTTCGCGAACTGGAAGTGAAGTACGCGCGCCTCGCCCGGGCCATCGCTTTGCAGAATGCCGCGCTGGAGAACCGGAAAGCCGAACCCGGCGACGACCCGTTCTAGTGGTGGTGCGCGCCCATCACGTCGTGCAGGATCCGGTGGACGATGGCATCGGCGACCACACGGTAATGCACCGTCCGACCTGCTTTGGTGGTGGTCACCCAGCCCTGTGCACGTAGGGCGCGCAACGACTGCGAGGCCGCGTTCTCGGTGATCCGGGCTGCCGCGGCGAGTTCACTGACCGTTGCGTCCGGGTGTTCGTGCATGTGCGTGATCAGTCGTAGTCGCGTGGAATCGGACAGCAGCGCAAAGCGTTTGGCCCAACCGTCGATATCGGTGTGCTCGTGGTCGCCCATGTCCGCCCCCACGCTCTCGTGCTGCTGCCCGGTCTCGTCGGTGTTAGGCTACGGCACGTAAATGTGTCTGTGCAGACACATGTCGTGGGCGAGGGAGTCGATCGGTGCCACGCATTCGTCGAATGCCTTTGTTCCTGGCTCTCGCCTGCGTGGCATCGGTCGCGGCCGGATGTGGGTCGCCGAGCGAAGATCGCTCAGACCGCATCGTGCTGGCCGAAAGCCAGGAACTCGGTGGATACAACCCCGTCGCAGGCTACGGCGAACTCGGTGTGTCCCCGCTGTACGACGGCCTGCTGCGCCCAGCGTCCGACACCGACACCACGCTGCCCGATCTGGTTCCGGCACTGGCGGTCGCGGCGCCGGCGCCCCTCGGCGAGCGGCAATGGCGAGTGCAGCTGCGGCCAGGCGTCACATTCTCCGACGGATCGTTGCTGGACTCCGCCGATGTCGTCGCTACGTACAAAGCGGTGGCCAACCCACTGGTCGCCTCTGAAATCGCCACCCACTTCCGTCCGATCACCGACATCCGCGCCGACGGTGCCGACGCCGTGGTCGTCACGGTGGCCAACGACGCCGATCCATCACCTCAGCTGCTGCTGGGAATCGCGCCGTCGGAACGGATCGAGCAGGCACCCGTTGCCGACTGGGCGCTGAACACCGAACCCGTCGGTACCGGCCCCTACGAACTGACGAGCCTGCGCCCGGACCAAGCCGTCTTCACCGCCCGCGACGACTACTGGGGCCCTCGGCCACACGTGCGTTCGCTGGTGTTCACCCATACTCCCGACGACAACACCCGCGCCCAGCGCATCGTCGCCGGCGAGGTCGACGGTGCAAGCCTGCCGCCCGGGTTGCTCAGTGCGGTCGCCGGTCGCGAAGGAATCACGACCATCGGGGTCGCATCGGCGGACTGGCGCGGAGTGTCGCTGCCGCGCAACAATTCTTTCACCGCCGACCCGGTTGCGCGGACTGCGATGAATGTCGGCGTCGACCGGCAGACCATGATCGACGACGTACTGGCAGGACACGGTCGGCCTGCGAGCACACCCGTCGCCGAGGTGTACGGCGACGCCTACGACCCCAGAGCTCAGTTCCCCCACGATGTCGACGGCGCCGCAGCCATGCTCGACCGCGCGGGCTGGCGGATGGGCTCCGACGGCGTGCGGCAGAAAGACGGCAGCACAGCCCGTTTCGATCTCCTCTACAACGCGCAGGACAGCCTGCGCCGTGATCTCTCGACAGCTTTCGCCGCGGCAATGGCACCGCTCGGCGTCGAGGTGCGAACACGAGGCACGAGCTGGGACGAGATCGACACCAGATTGGACACCGCGGCGGTACTCCTGGGCGGAGGCGAAACCCCCTACAGCATCGACTCTCAGGTGTACGACACGCTGCACACGCGGGTTCCGGACTCGTCACCGTACGCGAACCCGGGCAACCTCACTCCCCCGGGTGTGGATCGATTGCTCGACGAGGCGCGGTCGGCCGGGCGGTCGCCCGACACCGACGCGAAATATCGAGAAGTGCAGCAGCGGTACATCTCTGAGCCGTCGTATGTGTTCCTGGCCTTCCTCGACCACACCTACGCCTACCGCGATCTCGGCTGGAACCAGACCGCACCGATTCTCGAGCCACATTCACACGGGGTCTCCTGGGGCCCCTGGTGGCATGTCGCCGGGTGGACCCGATGAATGCTGTCACCCGATCGAGACTCGTACCCGCAGTTCGGCTTCTGGGCGTACGGACGGTGGTTGCTCTGCCCGTCACCCTGGCCGTGTCGGCGACGATCTTCTTCATCGCGTCGCTCTCGCCCCTGGACCCTCTGACCGTCTACCTCGGTGATGGATATCAATCCGCCACCCTGTCGCAGCGGACCGCAGTGCGTGAGGCATACAACACCGACGGCTCCTGGTACGCCGCCTGGTGGCGATGGTTCACCGAGCTGTGCCAGGGCAACCTCGGATGGTCGTCCACCCAATCATTGCCGGTGGCAACCGTTCTCACCGAGCGACTGCCGTTCACCGTCGGCTTGTCACTCGCCGCGATGGTTGCTTCCGCGCTGATAGGGATCGTGGTGGGCACTCTTGCCGGGATGCGCCGCGGCGGACCACTCGACCAGACGTGCTCAGCGTTGTCTGCGGCGTTGGCTGCGGTACCCCCTTTGTGGTGTCGCTGGTACTGGTGTCGGTGGTCGCGGTGTCGTTGGGATGGTTCCCCACGTCGGGGGCGGCCGCTCCCGGCGATCCGTACACCGCCCGGGGAATCCTCACCCACGGCTTCCTTCCCTTTGTGGCGCTCACCATCTCGCAGATCCCATGGCTGCTGCTGACCACTCGAACGGCCGTGGTCGCGGCATCGTCATCGGACGCGGTGCGCGCGGCGAGGGCTCGGGGTCTGCACGGCTGGGCACTGCTGCGCGGCCACATCCTGCCGACATCCGTGGCACCTACCCTGGCCCTACTCGGCACCCGGCTACCGGAGGTGATCGCCGGAGCCGCCATCGTGGAAACCGTCTTCGGCTGGCCGGGGCTGGCGTCGGTGCTCGTGGACTCCGCGGTGGCGCTGGACTTTCCGCTGCTGGCGGCGTTGACGGTCGGCGCGGCGTTTGCTGTGTTGCTGGGTTCGGCAGCGTCAGATGCCGCGGCGGCGGCCATCGACCCACGGATCGGTGCGACGTCGTGAGCATGGCCTCCTACGCGACACCGCTACGCCGACAGTGGCCGTGGTTGTTGCTGATCCTCATCGCGACGTCGGCCGTGGTGATTCCCCTGCTCTCCAGTTCAACGGTCGCGGACTTCGGTGAGGCGTTGCGGGCGCCGGGCATCGGCCATCTGGGCGGTACCGACCATTCGGGATACGACCTGCTCACCCGCACAGCCGAGGGCCTGCGCATCTCGCTGACGATGGCAGCGGTGTGTGCGGTGGTGGCCACCGGGCTCGGCGTGCTGATCGGGGTGGGCTCGGTGGCGGCCGGCGGCTGGATCGATGCCGTCGTGATGCGCGTGGTCGACGGGGTGAATGCTTTGCCGCATCTGGTGATCGGCATCGTGATCGCCGCGATGTGGCGCGGCGAACCACTGGCGATCATCGCCTCGATCGGCTTGACCCACTGGCCCGCGGTCGCGCGGGTGGTCCGGGCGGAATTACGGTCGGGGGCCAACGCAGGGTGGGTACGGTCGGCTCGACTCGCCGGGGCGTCTCGCTGGTTCGTGGGACGACACCACCTCCTGCCCGCCGTTGGCGGGCAAGCACTGTGGCAATGGTGATGTTGCTACCCCATGCGGTGTGGCACGAGTCCACGCTTTCCTTTCTCGGCGTTGGACTCTCGCCCGATCGCGCCAGCCTGGGCACGCTGCTCGGCCAGTCCCGCGGTGACGTGATGCTGGGCGCGTGGTGGACGTTGGTGGTTCCCGCATCGGCACTTCTTGTCACCGCCCTCGCGGTCGCCGCCGGAGGTTCCGGATTGCGTCGACGCCTCCAGCCACCGGGAGGCCAGGTGTGGTGACCGACATGGCTGCCCGCCTCGATGGATTCGGCGTTCGTATCGCAACCCGTGAGCGGGAGACTGCGACGGTCACCGGCCTCGACGGTGTCGACCTGGACGTCGCGGCCGGCGCGGTGACCGCCCTGGTCGGCGAGTCGGGATGCGGCAAATCGCTGGTGGTACTTGCACTGTGCGGGCTGCTGCCACCGGGGTCCACAACTCGGGGACGGTTGCACGTGGCGGGCCACGAGGTGACCGACGCGGACGAGAAGACGTGGCGGGAACTCCGAGGACACGCCGTCGGCCTGGTCCCGCAGTCTCCGGCGACGTCGTTCACCCCCGTCCGTACCATCGGATCGCAGATTGCCGAAGTGGTCCAGGCACTCGACAGTGACCGCAGTGCACTCGAATTGGCTGCGCTGGCAGGGCTGCCCGACGACGCCCTCGAACTGTTCCCACATCAATTGTCGGGCGGGATGGTGCAGCGCGCCGCGATTGCAGCTGCGCTCGCCGGCCGACCGGCCGTGCTGCTCGCCGACGAGCCGACATCCGCACTCGACACCGAGCTCGCCGAGATGGTGTGGACATTGCTGCGCAGCATCGCCGATGACGGAGCCGCCGTCCTGGTCATCACCCACGACATCGCATCGATGATCGCGTCGGGCGTCTGCGACTCCCTCGCCGTGATGCGGCGAGGACGGATCGTCGCGCAGAACTCGCCACACCGTGTCCGGCAAGCAGCCGATGAACGCACGCAGAAACTGTTCACGGGGGTACCCCGATGATCACCGCCCGTGCCATCGGGGTGCGGTTCGGCGGCACCACGGTGTTGAGCGACATCGACTTCGACGTTGCGCCCGGCCGTGTCAGCGGGATCATCGGTCGCTCGGGCAGCGGGAAGACCACGCTGCTGCAGGTTCTCGCCGGCATCCGACCGCCCGATGCAGGCGTGGTGCGGTTCGGCGGGTCAGCCCGCGCGCCTCGCGGATCGGTCGCGATGATCGATCAGCACCCGCGGTTGGTCTGCAATCCCCGATGGACGTTGTCGCAGATCATTCGCGAACCCGCCGACATCATGCGGCGTCCGGTCGACCCGGAAAGCTACGCCGCACGCACCGGGCTGGACTCCGAGCTGTTGGGCCGCTTCCCATCACAGGTCAGCGACGGCCAGCTTCAACGCGCCTGCCTTGCCAGGGTGCTTGTCCAGGAGCCGACGTATCTCCTCTGCGACGAGCCCACCGCCATGCTCGACCCCATCGCCGCCGCCGACGTGGCGTCGCTGTTGAGATCGATTGCCGCAGAAGGCGTTGGCATGGCTTTGGTCAGTCACGACCGCACGCTGGTCGACCAGATGTGCTCGACGATCACCACGTTGCCCGGTCCCGGCTTCTCCTGAACCACTCAGGTGGTGAGACTGCGGATGTAGCCGATGACGTCGGTGTACTCGGGAAGCAGGCCACTCGCCTCGGCTTCGGCGAGCGTCGGCGCGGCAGTGTCCTTGTCCGACAGGGTGAAAGTGAGATCCGAGCCGTCGCGGGCCGTGGTGGGGAACTCGATTCCGATGGCCGGGTCCAACGGGTTGATGCCGTGTTCACCGGCGGGGTTGTATCCGGTCGAGCACAGATAGGTGACAACGGAGTTGTCCTCTAGCGCCACAAACGCGTGCCCGAGTCCCTCGCCGATGTAGAGCGCTCTGCGGTCGACGTCGTCGAGCAGTGCGCCGTCCCAGGCACCGAATGTCGGTGACCCGACGCGGATGTCCACCACCACGTCGAAGATCGCACCTCTGGGGCAGCTGACGTACTTCGCCTGTCCCGGTGGCACATCGGCGAAGTGCACCCCGCGCAGCACGCCGGCGGCCGACACGGAGAGATTGGCCTGCTGGAGGTCGAAGGGATGCCCGATCACCTCCGCGAGCAGGTCACCGCGGAATGCCTCCATGAAAAGGCCACGCGGGTCGCCGAACTTCTTCGGGGTGATCTCCCAGGCGCCGTCGATGGACAGGGGTTCGATCAGCATGTTCTCTACAGTTCCTTGCCGCGTTCGAGGAGGTCGATCAGGTAGGTCCCGTATCCCGACTTGAGCAAGGTCTGGGCGCGGGCCCGCAACTGCTCGTCGTCGATGAAGCCGCGTCGCCAGGCAACCTCTTCCGGCACAGCGATTTTCAGGCCTTGACGTTCTTCGACGGTGCGGACGAAGTTGCCCGCATCCAGCAGTGAGTCGAAGGTTCCGGTGTCGAGCCACGCTGTGCCCCGGGGCAGCACCTCGACGTGCAGCAGGCCCTTGTCGAGGTACGCCCGGTTGACGTCGGTGATCTCGTACTCGCCACGGGCACTCGGCTGCAGCCCCGATGCGATCTCCACGACGTTGTTGTCATAGAAGTACAGGCCCGGGATCGCGAAGTTGGACCGAGGATGTTCGGGCTTTTCCTGCAGGTCGATGGCCTTGCCATCGCTGTTGAAATCCACCACCCCGTAGGCCTCGGGATTGCGGACCCAGTAGGCGAACACCGCGCCACCCTCGATGTCGTGGAACCGGTTGAGCTGCGAGCCCAGCCCGGGTCCGTAGAAGATGTTGTCGCCCAGGACCAGCGCCACCGACTCCGACCCGATGTGATCAGCACCCAGAACAAACGCCTGTGCCAATCCGTCCGGACTCTCCTGCACCTTGTACGTGATCGAGATCCCGAATTGACTGCCGTCCCCCAGGAGGTTCTGAAACGCAGACGAGTCGTGCGGCGTGGTGATCACCAGGATCTCGCGGATACCCGCCAGCATCAACGTGGTCAGCGGGTAGTAGATCATCGGCTTGTCGTAAACGGGGACGAGTTGTTTGCTCACACCTTGCGTGATGGGATGCAGCCGACTTCCGGTGCCCCCGCCAGGATGATTCCGCGCATACGTGACACCTTAGGCCCCAGGCACTGTGCCCAACCGATGAGCTGTCGATCGGTAGGGTTGCAGCAGTGAACGGAGGATTGACATGCGGGTACTGATCACCGGTGGCGCCGGTTTCATCGGCGCCAACTTCGTGCACCGGACCCTCGCGACCAGGCCGGATGCACAGGTAAAGGTTCTGGACGCGATGACGTACGCCGCGAACAGGCAATCGTTGGCATCGGTGTCCGATCAGATCGAATTGGTCGAAGGAGACGTCGCCGACTCCGCTTTGGTGAACCAACTGGTCGGCGAAAGTGACCTCGTCGTCCATTTCGCCGCCGAATCGCACAATGACAACTCATTGGCCGACCCTTCGAGTTTTGTGCACACCAATCTCGTCGGCACATTTTCGATACTCGAAGCGGTGCGTGCGCACGGCGTGCGTTACCACCACATCAGCACCGACGAGGTGTACGGCGATCTCGAACTCGACGACCCCGCACGCTTCACCGAGCAGACCCCCTACAACCCGTCGAGCCCGTACTCGTCGACCAAGGCAGGCAGCGACCTTCTGGTCCGGGCCTGGGTGCGCTCGTTCGGAGTGCAGGCCACCATCTCCAACTGCTCCAACAACTATGGCCCGTACCAGCACATCGAGAAGTTCATCCCTCGCCAGATCACCAACGTGCTCAGCGGGATTCGCCCCAAGCTCTACGGGCAGGGCACCAACGTGCGGGACTGGATCCACGTCAACGACCACAACGACGCGGTGTGGACCATCATCGACAAGGGGCAGATCGGCGAGACCTACCTCATCGGCGCCGACGGTGAAGCCGACAACCGCACCGTCGTCGAGACGATCCTCGAACTGCTCGACCAGCCCAAGGACGCATTCGATTTCGTGACCGACCGGCCCGGCCACGACATGCGTTACGCCATCGACTCCACCCGTCTGCGCACCGAATTGGGCTGGCAGCCCCGGTTCACCGACTTCCGGTCCGGGCTCGCCGACACGGTGGCGTGGTACCGCGACAACACCGACTGGTGGCAGCCCCTCAAAGGGGCCACCGAGAGCAAGTACGCCACCACCGAACGCGTGGTGGGTTGACCTCGCCCACCGGTGACCGAGGGGCCCGCCCCGAGAGCTAGACGGCGCGGAAGTACTCGACGGTGCGCCGAACTCCCTCGGCCAGCGACACCTTCGGGTACCAGCCGAGTACGGCGCCGGCGAGTGAACCGTCGATGGATGAGTCCCGGACGTCACCGAGGCGGGCCGGTTCGTACACCGGTTCGTCGGGAGCGTGCGCGGCCTCGGCGACCAGGGTGTGCAGCGCCCGGTCTGATGTTGCCGCCCCGGTGCCGACGTTGAAGCGCTGTCCGCCACCGAGTTCGCCGCCGGCCAGCACAAAGGCCTGCACGACGTCGTCGACATAGACGTAGTCGCGGGTGTTGCCACCGTCACCGAACAGCTTGGTAATGCTGCCCGACAACAGGTTCCGCGCGAAGATGGCCACCACGCCGGCTTCACCGTGTGGATCCTGCCGCGGCCCGTACACATTTGCGGGGGCGATGTGGGTGCAGTCCATTCCGTACAGCGAGCGGTACATGTTCAGGTACACCTCACCGCTGACCTTGGCAGCCGCGTAGGGACTCATCGGCGCAACCGGTGCTGATTCCGACACCGGTAGGTGCTCCGGCGAGCCGTAGATGGATCCTCCGGACGATGTGAACACGATCTTGCGCACTCCCGCTCGTCGGGCCGCCTCGGCAAGCCGCACGGTCCCGACGACATTGACCTGGGCATCGGCAACCGGATCGCTCACCGAGGCGCGCACGTCGATCTGGGCAGCGAGATGGAAGATCACCTCGGGTTGCGCTTGCGCCACAACTGTTTCCAGGTCAGCAACGGTGAGATCACCCTCGACGATCCGACATCCGCGGTCGACGGCGCCGGCCAGGTTGGCCCGGCTACCCCGCGAGAAATCATCCAGAGCGACAACCTCGTGGCCATCGGCCAGCAGCCGATCGACGAGTGTCGAACCGATGAACCCGGCACCGCCGGTGACCAAGGTGCGCATCACTTCTCGCCCTTCCGTATTGCGTCCGCGACCTCATAGATCGTCACGTTGCCCTGCCGATAGACCTCGCGCAGACCGGGTGCACCGTTCTCTCGCAGCGGAAGGAAGGGGTCACCGAACCGGCCCTCCGCGAGATTGGGTGCGCCGTTCTGGAACCACCAGTAGCTCGGCGGCGCGTCGATCACGTACCTGATGTTCAGGTCCCGGACTATCTGGTCGATACGCGGATCCGCGCCGATCCGGGCAGCGTTCCAGTACAGATCAGACTGGCGCTGGCTGAAGTCATTTGCCCGGTAGAACGGGAACAGCGGGGTCAGATCCGCCACCGGGTACATCCATCCACTGCCCTGATCGAGGTTGTTGAGGATGACGGTGCTGCGCGCCTCCGGCTGCTGCGCCAGCCACCGGTAGGCCTCGACGTCCTCGACACCCACATACGCACCGCTTCGGTACTGGACGGCGATCTTCCCGTTGTCGGCGTACCGTATGGCTCCCGCGCCGGCGACGATGAGCAGGCCGACCACTGTCAGTGCAGGCAGCGCGAGCCGATTTCGCTGCCAGACGGGTTTCCGGGCCAGCAGCCGCGCGACACCGAGAACCAGCACCCCGAGCCCGATCCCCGCGGCGACCGCGGTGAACATCGACACCACGAAGGTCAGTCGATGAGGCGAGTTGTAGAAGTATCCACCCAAGGCGCCGAACAACTTCGACGGCAACCCGCCGAGATCGTAGACCGCGTTGGCCGTGGTGACGATGAACGCCAGCCAGGCGGCGACCACAGCCCAGTTGCGCGACCACACGAGCCAGCCCAGCCCGATCGCGGCCGGGATCAGCAGGTACAGCAACGGGTACTGATGGCCGAGCAGATCGGTCCCGTTGAACGCGGCGCGCACAAACGCCTGTGCGGCGCTGGCATTCTCATCGCGGAAGTCGAAGCCGGAGAGCTCGTTGTTCTCCGAGATCTTCAGGGTGCCGATGATCACCGGGCTGATCAGCACCAGTGCGCCCGCACCGATCGCTGCGAGCGTCGCGACATCACCACCCCGACCACGTACCGGCGTCCACACTGCCTGCAGTAGCCACCAGGATCCGACGATCACCGCCATCACCACCAGCCCCGACGGGTGGGTGGCTGCGGTACCGGCGATCGCGAGCACAGCCGCGAGCACGCGGCGACGATCACCGACCGCACTGATCACGAGCACCGCGGTGACCGGCGCCAAGGAGACGCCGACCGCATTGGGGACTGCCGTGAACGCGAGTTCCACGTAGGGCAACGACGGGAAAACGGCCGTGACCGCGGCGGCAAGAGCTGCGAAGACCGCGCTCCGGTCCGGATCGAATCGCTTGCGGCCCAGCCAATACGCGAGCGACCCGAAACTGATCGGCAAGGTCAACGCCAGCGATGCCGGGGAGTAGATGTTGTACAACTCCACGGTGTTGGCACCGGTCAACGGGTAGAGCAGAGCGCCCAGGTCGTGCCACGTGTTCGGGTAGTAGTTGAATCCGTGCGTGTCGTAGTTCATCAGCTCGCCCATGTGAAGCGACGACCCGTCGCCGGTCTCATGGATCCACTGCAGTGCATCGGCATGCCACAGGGCATCCCACACCTGCGAGATGTTGTTCAGTCCGAAGAATGTGGTGCCGATCAGTCGCCGGATCGACGTCAGGACGATGATCAGCGCGCCCAACAGCACACCGGCGGCAATGGTCAACAGGGCCGGGCGGCTGATCGGGCGTACCTCGGCGGCGACCGCCGGGGACAGGGACCCGCATCGGCGGGTTCCGAGGTCCCATCCCCACGCCACCAGCCAGGACACCCCCACCATCACCGCGGCCGTCCCGACGTTCCACGGGATGGAGAGCGCCCCGTAGAGCACGGTGAAGATGCCGATCATGCCGAACGTGAGCGGCGCACCCGCGGCGACCGCCACCGGCCACGGCAATGACATCCGCCGTCCGACCAGGGCCCCGGGCACGATCAGGATCACCGCGGTGACGACCGTGATCCACGCGGCCAAAAGCATGCATTCCCTTTTCGTTGGCTGGGGCGGCCGGCAAGACGGCCGGGGACGTTGCTTCTGCACCTTAGTGGAGGTGCGTGAGGCGCCGCGCCCCCGCCACTCACCACTACCGTGGAACACATGGACTGGCCTCGGCACATCCCCACGCTGACCGATCAGGTGATCACTCTCCGGCCCTTCGTGCACGACGACATCGGCGCCGTACTGGCGGCCAGCCAAGACCATGCGACGGCCGAGTTCACCGTGGTTCCGAGCCCGTACACGGAGGCCGACGCCCGTGATTTCGTCGAAGATCGGTCGGTCAAGGTGTGGCCGGGGTTCGACGTCGCGATCGTTGATCCCGACGACGCGTTCCTCGGTGTGTGCGGTTTGCGGGCGAAGGACGACGACGCGGTGACCGAGATCGGGTACGCGGTGGCTCCCTGGGCACGCGGCGCCGGTGTGGCCACCAGGGCGACCCGGCTGCTCATCGAGTTCTCCTGGCAGATCGGGGCAGTCCGGGTGGAACTGGACGCCTATGTGGAGAACAAGGCGTCACGCGCCGTAGCCCGTAAGTGCGGTTTCACCCAGGAAGGTGTTCTCCGATCGGCAGCGCCCGGAAAGAACGGTCGCAGGCACGACCTCGTCGTCTTCGGTCTCCTGAAGACCGACGAGGTGCCCTGAACCCCAAACCCTGAGCTCGCCCGCAGGCGGGGGTCAGACGCTGGCGTGTTCGCGATCGGCGAGGATCTCCAGGATCTGCCGCACCAGTTCGTCGGCGTCGGCGCCCGTCGTATCGATCACCAGGTCCGGGTTCTCCGGCGCCTCGTACGGCGTGTCGATCCCGGTGAGCCCCTTGAGTTCGCCCGCCCGTGCCTTCGCGTAGAGCCCCTTCGGGTCGCGACGCTCGCACTCGGCCAGCGGCGTGGCCACATGGACTTCGATGAACGGAAGGTCAGCGGCAGCCGCCAGTGCCCGGGGGATCTCCCGGTCACTGCGCAGCGGCGACACCAGCGATGCGATCGCGACCACCCCGGCATCGGCGAAGAGCCTGGTCAGATGCCCGACACGGCGGATGTTCTCGGCCCTGTCCCCGGCCGAGAACCCGAGGTCGTCCGACAGCCCGTGGCGCACATTGTCGCCGTCGAGCAGATAGGCCACCCGACCCGACTCCACCAGTGCACGCTCGAGTGCGACCGCGACGGTCGACTTGCCCGACGCCGGCAGGCCGGTGAGCCAGATGACCGCTCCCCGCTGACCGACCGCACTCCACCGATGGGTGCGTTCAAGGGAGGACGGATGCCACTTGATGTCGTTGCGTGTCCGGGCGCCCGGCTTGACCTCCCGGGGCTCGGTGATGGTGCCGGCGCCCACCGTGTCGTTGGAGTTCTCGTCGATCAGGATGAACGCGCCGACATCGCGATTGTCCGCGTACGGATCGGCCACCACGATGGAACTGGTGCGCAACGTCACCGTGCCGACGTCGTTCAGCGCGAGTTCCACGGGATGCGGATCCTCGCCCAGCGTTTCGGGATCCAGTCGGCTGTGCAGCTCCTGGACCGTGGCGCGCACCGTGCGCGTCGCCTGCTTCAGCGCGATCCGGTCCCCCGCACGAAGCGGCGTCTCCGAGAACCAGCAGACCGTGACGTCGAGCTCACGGGCGGCGACCGGTAGGTGCGCATCCGGTGACCCACTGACGATCATGTCGCCGCGGCCAACGTCGATCTCGTCGGCCAGTTCCACCGACACCGACAACGGCGCGACGGCCACGCTGCGGTCGTCGTCGAGGGTGTCGAGTGCGGTGACGCTGCTCTTCGAACCCGACGGCAGCACCACGACCGGATCACCGACCTGCAGGGTGCCCGCAGACAACCGGCCCGTGTAGCGACGACGCTCGCCGGCGGCCGGCCGCGACACCCACTGCACCGCAAGACGCACCTCGGTCGGTTCGGCGGCCGGCGCCTTCAACTCGACGGCCTCGAGGAACTCCAGCAACGTCGGACCGGTGTACCAGGGTGTGTTGGTCGAACGGGTCACGACGTTGTCGCCGAGCTTGGCGGCCAGAGGAACAACGGTGAGGTTCTGGACACCCAAACGTTGTGCGAGCACGTGCAATTCGGCTTCGACATCGGCGAAACGCTCTTCGCTGTAGTCGACCAGGTCGATCTTGTTGACCGCCGCGACCAGGTGGGGCACCCGGAGTAACGTGGCGATCCGGGCGTGGCGACGGGTCTGACGTACCACGCCCGCACGGGCGTCCACCAGCAGCACCGCCACGTGCGCATTGGACGCACCGGTGAACATGTTGCGGGTGTACGCCTCGTGACCGGGGGTGTCGGCGAGGATGAAATTGCGTGTGGCCGTGGAGAAGAAGCGGTAGGCCACGTCGATGGTGATGCC
The DNA here is from genome assembly GCF_023051145.1 of Williamsia sp. DF01-3. Lineage (NCBI taxonomy): Bacteria > Bacillati > Actinomycetota > Actinomycetes > Mycobacteriales > Nocardiaceae > Williamsia > Williamsia sp. DF01-3. The sequence continues at coordinate 1,095,226 of NZ_JALKFS010000005.1, read as the reverse complement.
CTGCTCGCGTTCGGCCCGCAGACCGTCGGACAGGGCGGCGAGGTCGGCAACACCTTCGGTGTCGGTGACCGATTCGAGGTGATCGAGCGGCAGACTGTCGGTGTCGTGGAGCAACCGACCGATCAATGTGCTCTTACCGTCGTCCACCGAACCGGCGGTGGCGAGCCGGAGCAGTTGGCGTGTCATCTAAAAGTACCCCTCCCGTTTGCGGTCTTCCATGGCCGCGGCGGACGTGCGGTCGTCTGCGCGGGTCTCGCCGCGCTCGGACACGGTGGATGCGGAGATCTCGGTGACCACGTCGGCGATCGTGGTGGCCCGTGACGGGACCGCTCCGGTGATGGTCAGGTCGCCGACCGTTCGATAGCGCACCCATTCCACGGAGGCCGACTCCCCTTCGGCCGGCCTGGTGAATTCCGAAGTGGCGAGCAGGATTCCGTCACGCTCGAACACTTCGCGCTCATGGGCGAAGTAGATCGGCGGCAACTCGAGGCCTTCCAGCTCGATGTACCGCCAGATGTCGAGTTCGGTCCAGTTGCTCAGCGGGAAGACCCGGACCTGTTCACCCCTGCGGATGCGCCCGTTGTAGAGCGACCATGGTTCGGGTCGTTGTGCACGCGGGTCCCATTGACCGAACTCGTCGCGGAAGCTGAGCACACGCTCCTTCGCCCGAGCGCGTTCCTCGTCGCGCCGAGCGCCGCCGAACGCTGCATCGAACTTGCCGGCCTCCAGTGCGTCGAGCAGAGTCCTCGTTTGCAGGCGATTGCGCGAGCCGGCCGGTCCGCCGACCTCCTGCACCCGTCCGGAGTCGATCGACTCCTGCACCGAACCGACGATCAGCTTGTGCCCGCCCTCGGCGAGGCGCCGATCGCGGAAGTCGATGACCTCGGGGAAATTGTGCCCGGTGTCGACGTGCAGCACCGGAAACGGCAGTGGCGACGGCCGAAAGGCCTTCTCTGCCAACCGGAGCAGCACGATCGAGTCCTTACCCGCCGAGAAGAGCAAGACCGGTCGCTCGAGTTCGGCCACCACCTCACGGATGATGTGCACCGCCTCGGCTTCGAGAACCCGCAGCTCATCGACGTGGGTCACGTCGGCGGTGATCTGCGTTGTCATACTGGCAACCCCCTTTGTCGGGCCTCGGCGCGGTATCGCTCTACCCATTCACCGGACCGGTTGTTCGCTTGACGTTCCAGCACCGGCGGCGGCGCTGCGGCAGGGTCCAGATCGAGGGCGGCGAGGATCCGCGCCGTGACACCGGTGGAGTCCGTCGCCAGCTCGCTGTAGTCGACCTCGATCGGCGTGATCGACTCCTGCTCGAACCAGGTCCGCCAGCCGCGCTCCTGCTCGCGGAGGATCGTGACCAGGTGCGCGATCCCGTCCGCGTTGTACTGCGCCGCCGCATCGACCTCCGGTTCTGCGTGTCCTCGCCAGACCTGCGTCTGCACCGCACGCCAGAACGACACCGCCTGCGACACGACGTCCGGCCGATTCACCTTGATGTACAGCGGTTCCTCGCCGATGACGTCGGCGATGGCGGATCGGAGGTCACCACCGGATCGGGCCGTGAAGCCCTCGGCCCGGTCGATCACCAGCGGAACCTGATTCCACATCAGCTTGCCGCCCCAGACTCCGTTGGGGGTGCGCGCCTCCCGCGCGATGCGCTCACGCCATCGGTCGCTGGTCTCGATGCTCGGCGTGCCCGCCCGCAGCGGGGCCAGCAGGGCGAGCACGGCGGGATCGGTGACGTCGGCGAACCACTGACGCGGTTGCGGCGGCAGAGAGGTCGACGGCAGGTACTGGAAGAACTCCTCGGGTTCACCGGCAATCTTGCTGGCCCGCAACGATTCGACGAGGAGGGTGCTACCGCTGCGTTGCGAAGCGCATACGAGGTAGGAGCTCGGAGCGGAAGCCATGGATTCGAATATAGAGATCACACCGTGTGGGTTCCCCAGCCGCGACGGCTGATATTCACCACGATTCCAACCGTTGACAGCCTTCGGCGATTGTGTGGGTCAGAATCGGTCCCGGTGGCGCTCCTGTTCGAGGACGGCGTCGAGATCGGCCAGTCGCTCCATCGACGCCACGGCCCGCCGCGTTCGCATGTTCTTCGCCAGCCGATCACGGTGTCGATGGGTGAAGGCCCAGTAGCCGGCAGTGAACGGGCATGCGTCCGCGCCTAACCGCTTGCGGGGATCGAACTCGCAGCCCTTGCAGAAGTCGGACATCTTGTTGATGTAGGCGCCGCCCGAGCTGTACGGCTTGGTCGCCATCTTGCCGCCGTCGGCGTGCTGACTCATGCCCACCACGTTGACCGGCATCACCCATTCGTAACCGTCCACGAAGTTGGCCGTGTACCAGCGGGTGAGCTCGTCCGGGTCGTAACCCTGTTGCAGTGCATGGTTTCCCAGCACCATCAACCGCGGGATGTGGTGGACCCATCCTCTGTCGTGGACGCCACCCAAAGCGTCGGAGAGGCACTTGGCCGTCACCGCACCGGCATCGAGATCGCGGAACCAGTCGGGCAGCGGCCGATGCGCGTTCAATTCGTTGTTTCCGGTGCGATAGTCGCGACCGAAATGCCAGTACAGATGCCAGACGAACTCACGCCACCCCAGGATCTGCCGGATGAACCCCTCGGCGGAGGCCAACGGGACCGACCCTTCACGGGCGGCGGCCTCGGCGGCATGAACTGCATCAAGCGGGTGCAGCAGCGACAGATTCAGCGGCACCGACAACAGCGAGTGGGACATCGACCAGTCCCCACCCATCATCGCGTCCTCGTATGGTCCGAAATCTGCCAGCCGATGGTCGATGAACGTCTCGAGAGCAGACTGCGCCTCCGCCGCCGTCACCGCGAACAGCCGCGGCCCGTCGACACCCGACCACGGTGCGTCGAGTGCGTCGAGGTCGGCGCGCACCTGCTCGTCGATCCCGTCCTCCTCTGGCCACCAGGGGTCGGGCACGCCCAGGGTCGGCGTCTTGGGCGGTGACTTCCGGTTGTCGTGGTCGTAGTTCCACGCACCACCCATGGGTTGATCGCCGTCCATGAGGATGTCGAAACGCGTGCGTTGATCGCGGTAGAACATCTCGAGGCGAAAGCGCGAACTGTTCCCCGCCCACTGTTCGAAGTCACTTCTGGGCAGAGCGAACGACGGGTTCGGCAGCACCTCCTCGACGAGTCCCTCCGCCTGGAGGCGATGCACGAAGTCGTGAGCGGCCCACGAGGTCGGCTCGTGCACCACCACCGGTCGGCCGAACTCCACGAGGGCGTCGCGGTAGCCGTCCGCTTTCAGATGGTGCGCGCGATCGCCGAGGTCGTCGGCCAGGTGCCGCATCCCCGACAGCAACAGATGCGCCTTCTGCCGGTGACCCGCTCGCCTCCGCAAGGCCGCGGTGGACTCGATGAGGACCACCTCACGTCCGAGATGGCCCTCGGCGGAGTGGATATGGGGACCGAGTTGGTCGGCAAACAACCACAGCGGCGCCAAAGAATCGCTCACCTCGTCCAGCGTACGGTTTGCTCAGCGGCGGACCACGGATTCGACGATCTCGTCGATGAAACCGGGCGTCACGTCGAGACGCTGCATCGCGGTCCGATAGATGATCGGCCCCAGGGTTTTTGCCACCACGTCCGTCTCATCGAGTTTTTGATCGAGTTCGCGACGATCGACGGCTTGGTCGATCATCCCTTCCATCACCCGGTATGTCCGCTCGATGAGTTCGGCACCGAGGTCGGCGATCACCGTGTGATTGTCGGCCTCGGCAATCATCAACGCGATGAACTGTCGGCTGGTGGGCAGAGCCAATTCGACAGCGGCATGCGCGAGCTGGTTCCGCAACCACTCGTCAAACGGTTCGTCGCCGGGCTGCATCATCGACTGATCGATGTCGCGCAGGGTGTCGACGAGCAGGTCGAGCGTGGTCGGCCAGTGCCGGTAGATCGTCGCGCGGCCCACCCCCGCCTTGAGCGCGACACGCTGATGCGTCAGCCCCGAGGCGCCTTCCTCCTCGAAAATGCGGTGCATCGCTTCGATGACCACTTGTCGTGTGCGAGTGATCCGCGCATCGACGGCCGGGTGTTCAGTCACGTATCGAGCATATGTGAGTGGCTGTGTCCGGTCGTTACGCCAACGAATGTTCGCGGCGTCGCCAACTGTATTTCACTTTCTTTTGCCGGCCCCATCGAGAAATGTTTGCGGACTGCCCGTACTCTCATCTGAACGCGTTCGACCAGCGACAAACAAAGAACGCCCTGCCGAAAAGAAGAGAATTGTGCGAGACGATCCACACGAACGGAATGTGATTGCAACCGTTCTCACATATGCATTTGTTCTCTTGATACTCGGTGGCGGAACCGCCGTTACTCTTGCCCTCATTCAGGCGACACCGGAGAACCGTTCACCCACGGTCGCCGACAGCAGGTCGGTTGCATCGCTCATCGCGGGGGCACCACAGACCCACCAACTGGGTGACGCCGTGGTGGTCGACACCGGCGGCGCCGAACTCCGGATCACACTGGACAACGTGCGCACGGGCGCAGAGGGAGCAGACTGTTCGGGCGGCTCGCTCCACGTCGTGGACGCCACGGTCCAATTGGTGCGCGGCACCGCACTGCTCGAGCCCGCAGAGCTCACTGCGCGCACGTCCGGCGGGAGCCAATTGACAACCGTCGCAACAGCACTCGAGCACCCACTGGAAGCGACAACCCTCACCCAGAACGACGTGGCCACGGGGTCGGTCGCGTTTCTGCTACCCCCTGGCGAGACGATCGTCGCCCTGTCGTTCGCAGGCGGTTCCGAAGTGGCGACCTGGGCGGTATCCGATGACACCTCCGGCCAGCTCGAGCCCTGAAGTCAACCCGAAAACCACTCTGCTCTGCCGACTACAACGGCAGAGATAGCTCCTTCGCCCCGCCCGGTTCTGAGCCAACCCGTCGGAACCACTCGGTTCCGAACGCAGCTTTCAATTCCTCGTCCGCCATTTTCAGCACAGGGCCGAAGTCGCCGATCTGGGTTTCGTGCACCTGCATGGCCGCACGCTTGGCCGCAATGGCCGCGGCCACGTCGACCCTTGTGGTGATCTCCGCTTCCGGGGTGCCGAACGATTCGAAATCGATCGGCGAGTCGTCGTTGTTCCATTCTGGATTCGACATCATCATCTCGCGCATCTGATCCCGATTGATCACGCTCTCGTACACGTTCTTCACGCCGGCTATTTCCGCGGCGCGCATTCCTACGCGGTGCACCTGAATGTGGTCGGGGTGCCCGTAACCGCCGTTGCTGTCGTACAGCGTGATGACATCCGCCTTCTCCTCGCCGAGCACAGCGGCCAGACGTTCGGCCGCCTGCTCGACGGGGACGTTGGCGAAGGCGTCCGGGCTGTTGTTCTCAGGCGTGCCGGCCATCCCGGAGTCGGCGTAGCCGAGCATGACCAGGCGGTGCGCGCCCAGGATGCGGGCAGACTTCTCCAGTTCGGTTCGCCGGCGCTCGGCAAGCGATTCGCCCGGGACCAGCAGTCCGTCGGGGACCTCACCCGCAGCACCGTCGGTGGCCGTGACGAGTACCACCCTGTGGCCGGCATCGGCGGAGAGCCGGATGATCCCGCCGGTCCCGAACACCTCGTCGTCGGGATGAGCGTGGAAGCAGACGAGGACACCCATGAATCAACCGCCACCTAGTGTTTGCCGGATGCACCAACCGGCACCGATCGGTGCCGGTTCTCACGTGGAGCCGCCTGCGAGAATCGAACTCGCGACCTTTTCATTACGAGGGACACTCGGGCGGTATCGCACGGTCCAGACAGTACCTCAGGTGCAGGTCACAGGCGGTTCCAGGTCCATCGAGTGCGCACCGTCCAGGACGGACCACGCGGTGCGAGACCACAATAAGACCACTCGGTACTGTCGCACGCGTGACCTACAGCGAAGCCGAATTGCTCCGGCTCATCCGCATCGCCCTCCAAGACATGACCACCAAATATCGCTTCACCAAGACGGAGGCGGCACACTTCCTCGCCATCAGCACACGCACCCTGGACCGGCACGTCAACGACGGCGCCATCCCGGCCTACCTCGAAGGGAAGCTAGTCATGTTCAAACGCACAGACCTTGAGGCGTATGCAGACAATGCGCCGGCCTGGGAACCGAAATCTGTGCGATGGACCAACCTTTGATGGACACGGACCGCATTTACACCGAAGCTGAAGCAGCAGAACGCCTCAACGTTCCACCCACCTGGATCGCCACCGAACGACGCAAGGGCAACATCCCCCACCAGAAGTTCGGGCGCCACATTCGCTACACCGAGGACCACATCGCAGCCATCCTCAAGCGTCACGAGGTACAGGCAGACTGGCGACCCTGGGGGGCTAACTGCGGGATCTCGGCGGTACCACGACCGACGAGCCCGCTGAGTCTGCTGAGTCTGCCTACTCTTCGGACACCCGAACCTTTTGGAAGGCGGCCGCTCGGGCATTGTCGTCATCGTCACGGACCGCTGTGGCCTCGAACTGGTAGAGACCAACAGGGAGGGGCAAGCCGGGGCCTATTTGAATACTGAAAGGCACCCGGATCTGCTCACCCGCCTTCTCCTCATCCAGCGCGTGGGCGGTCGCCGCTGCATTGATCCTGACCGGCTCGCCACCAGCCAAGACAACAACCTCGCCGGCCTCAGTCTGCAACTCGATCCGAAGGGACACCGAGGCTGGAACCTCGTCGGCCTCGAAGTCGATTAGGACGATCACCGCCATCGGAGGCGTGGGAGTCGGCACATTGGTCCACGCCAACCCCAGTGCGTGGACCTTCCCATGCTGGTCGGCCTGAGCCGCGTCCGCGAGAAGGAGAGTCAGCTCCACATCACTACCGGATCGCCACCGACGACGGCAGCAGGTCAGAAAGACGGAGCGCAACGCGCTCACCTGAACCCCGCGACATCGGTGTGCTGGGGGTCGTGACGACAAACTGTGAGCAACTGCCAGTCATACCGAGGACAAACAGCTCAGCCTGGGGAGCCACATCATCCCGGAGAGAGTCCCAGTCGATATCTAGAACGACGCGGCACCGCTCGATATCAACCTCTGCAACCGCGGCGTCCAGAGCGACGCCATCCTCAGGCTCGAATGCAACGACGCGCTCACCCACCCTCGGCGTGGGGCCGAAGTAGGGTGCAGGCGTCTGACCAGCGCGATTCCTACGGTTGAGGTCGATCTGTATTCGTCGAATACTCATCAATCTACCTCCTATCCATTGGCCGGGTTGTCACGTTTGTGCTCCATCCAGATTACCGCCAGTGAGTCTACGTCGGGGATCTGAGAGAAATCTCCCTGACCCAGCAAGTAGTGCAACCGCGGAGGCATCTCGGGTGATACCACCCAACCAGCATTCTGAAGGTCCTGCGCCCAAACCGCAGCAACTTTCTTACCGCGACACGGTGCCTCAACGCATATGCGCTTCAACACGTCCTCAACAGACTCGCCCTCGCCGACAACATCACCGAAAACCGAGATTCCGTACCGACCTCGCCTTCCCGCCGCCACATCGTCGGCAAACTGCTCAAGGGCGGTCTCTTGGCACCTAGTGGCCGACCAAGGGCCGAACCGCACGATGAGTAGCCCAGAATGTGGCACTTCGCCAGTGTAAGAGGCGGTGCGGACGGCGTTTGTCCTTAGCCACCGATGAGCCGATAGGCGGTGGCCCGGCTGATGCTGAACGTCTCAGCGATGGTGGGTACGGGCTCCCCCTGATCCCGCATCCGCTTTGCCAACGCCACCTGCTCCGCCGACAACTTCGGCGGCCGCCCATTAGACGCACCCCGCGCCGTCCTGGCCTCGCGGGACGCGGCTCGACGCTCACGGCCCAGCTCAAGCTCCAGCTCAGCCAGCGAAGCCAGCACCCCGGCCAGCATGCGGCCAGCCGCAGTGGAGGTGTCCACCCCCTCACGCAGCGACCGCAGCGTAATCCCTCGCTCCATCAGATCCCGGATCGTCAGCATGACCTCGGCAGCGTTACGCCCGAGACGGTCGATACCCACCACCACGATCTCGTCACCGGGCCGGGCGTAGTCCAGCAGAGCGGCCAGGCCAGGACGGTCTGAGCGCGTCCCTGACAGCTTGTCGGAGTAGATCCGATCCACCTGCACCCCCGCGGCAGTGAGAGCGTCCTGCTGCTGATCAAGCGTCTGATGTGCGGTCGATACACGTGCGTAGCCGAGGACGGTAGCGGTGGCTTCTGCTGTGGTCATGCAACCATCGTCTCATAAGTACTTGTGCGACACAATACGAGACAGACCTTTTGTTACAACTTCTGAGACAGTTCGACCTGGGCATTCGAGGTCGAGCTGCTCCGCTTCTTGTTCCGTCTCAGATCTTTAGTAATGAGACACCAACGTTTGTACCAAGCACAGCCTGAAGTGCGCGCATCATTTTGCCCAGCACGCTCACACGCCCAGGCCGACAGGCTGCCGCCTTCGATCCGTGGGTCGGTCATGGTTTGAGTATGCCTACCTGTCTTGGTGTTGGGCGTTGGTCCGCAGGTGTGCTGCAACGCACTCGATCGCTGGTCGTCGGTCGTTCGCAGTGAGTGCGTGTAGTGCGTTGTATATACGCACTAACGCACTAACGCACTGGACTGCGGGTGTTCGTCAACGCACTGGCAACGCACTGCAACGCACTAACGCACTGGGTGTGTCGACTGGAGCTGCATCCGGCTCTGCGGGAGATACTTTCGGGATGAGTGGCGACTGGTCGTTGGAGTGGCGGAGCGGGTCGTTGTACGACCTGGTGAACCGAACTGGTGAGGATGTCACGAGTGTCCGGTTTTCAGCTCACGGACCCATGGTGTCGGGCATGTTCGGTCAACGCGACTGGACGCAAACCGTCGACGCTGTGCCCAATGGCGGAGGCATACAGAAGGTTTTCAAGGCTGCATACGGGGCGAAGGCCAACCCTCCGTACATCCTGGTGGAGTGGACTGATCCCGCCGGCCAGGAGTGGACTCAACACCTAGAGGTGCCTCACAACTAGGCTGCTGGCTGTCCAGCAAGCTTGGTTTCGGCGAGATAGTGGAGTCTGGCCCGCTTCGCGCCGGGAATGACCTGAACCTCCCCGCTTGAGATGACAGCTTTGAGGCCGTCACGAATGGCCTTCTGCGTCAGTCCTGGATTTGCAGTCAGCGCTATCTCAATCTCGCGCCCACTGGAGCCTGGGCTCTCGGTGAGGTGCCGCTTGATATGGCCCTCGGCCTCGGAGGACGCGGCATCTTTTCGGCTGCCTGCGGCGTATGTCAGGTTGCGGGTTCGGATGTCGTAGGCGACCTGTCCTTCGGGCACCTCGACGTCTCGGCCGTAGGCGGAGAAGTAGCGCGGCGAGGAGGGATCGTCGGGGTCGGTGCGAACAAGGCGCCAGATCGCGTCAGGCCAGTCTTGAAGTCTTGAGTCACCGCGGCTGCGTTCGCCGGTGTGTCCCATGTGGTGAATGATCGCCCCTTCGGGGATGCCCGCTTCAGCAAGTAGCGCATCGAAGGCTACGAGGAAACGTCCGGCGTCTCGGTTCTCGTCGAGACCAAGGGCGTCGAGGACTGGTCGGAGAACGTCAAGTATTAGGAAGTCTGTGCCGTGCAGTACTTCCGCCCAACGCGCACGTATCTCAGGGTCAATAATGTTGAAGGTTCCAACTTTGCCGCGCATTGCCTCAACCGCTGCTGCCGTGGTGTTCTGGACACCCTGATCACGTAGCCAGCTGCGGAGGGTTCGTGCGTCAAGTTCGTTGTCCAGCAGTGTGACTTTGCGGACTGGCGTCGTGGCAAACTTCCCGAGGAACGGGTCTCCATCTGCGAGCGAGCGGATCAGGTTGCCGACTGCGGTGGTCTTGCCCGCTTTGTATTGTGCGGAGAGCATGATGCGGCCCCCAATCGGGAACAGGCCGTCGATTCGGTATTTGGTGGGCTCATCTGGCACCGCAAGGAAGTCATCGAGCCGCTGGGGTGGAGTTATCGCCTCTAGTAGGTGTGCGTTGCTTGCCGCGGCCACCCGTCGCCGCGCTTCCTCGCGGATCTCAAGACTGCGGACTTCGTCGCGGATGCGTCGTTCTTGGTAGTCGATCTCTGCGACTACGTCCGCCGGGTGTGGCAAATCTGCGTACGGGTCCACGGCTGCGATAGAATCAACGTCAGACTGCGCGGCGTGGTGGCTGTTGGTCTCGGATTGGCCCTCGTTGGGAGCGGGGGCCTTTCCCATTTCTTGGGCTCTCATGCGGCATCACCGGTGTCCGGTGTGACTGCGGTGAGGAGGGTGTCGACTTCGTTGCGGTCGACGTAGACCCGGCCGCCCAGACGGTACTTGGTCAGCAGTCCGCGCTTGATGTAGTTGTGAACGGTCCGCGGTGTGCGTTGGATGCGTTGTGCAGCTTCGCTGATCGCGAGAGGCTCGACAGATAGTCCTGTCCGGGGATTGAGGGGCACGGGAGATCCTTCGGGCTGGTGCGGAAGTGGTGAACGCTGGTCCCGTGCGGGTCTCAGGTCTCGTGCCGTGCGGCTCTCAACGGATCAATCATTTCATGGTTTTCGCTGCCATTCAACGACTTTCCGCCTGGCGAGTCGGGCCATAGCTCAGCCGAATCATGGAGCAACCCATAGCCGGCAGCCTTGAGAAGGCGTGTCATCTCCGAGAGCGGCATGACCGCCAGCCACTCCCCTGGATCACCGAGACCGCGGCGTTTGAGCACCAGCACTGCGTGGTCGGCCTTGGCTTCTGCGCGCTGCTCTCGAAGCTGGCGGAACCACTCGGGCCAGGCGTACGCTGCTCGATCCTTCACCTGGACTGTGAGGCCTTGGCAGGGGTGGAGGTCGCCGGCATCGCGGGTGTACCCGGCTCGGGTACGCTCAGTGCGGGGAAATCCATTGCTACGCAGATAGTCTCGTACCGCACGTTCGGCGCGGTCGCCTTTGGTTTTGTTCGGATGGGCCATGGTTAGACTCGTTTCAGGCTGCCTTGCAGGAGTCTTTCCTGCGGGTGGGTTGCGGGATGCGTACGAATCTGGGTGCCGTTGTTGGTGGTGAGGGTGTCTCCGGTGCCGTAGTGGCCATCGTGGCTGGGCCAGCAGCCGTCCCACGTGTTGATGCTGGAGCAAGCTTGTAGAAGTGCCATGGCGAGGTCGTCGTGGCCGACGTTGTCAGGGACGGAGATTTTGAATTGGCCGCTCTCAGTCTGCTCGAATGTGAGCGCGTGAAGTTGGCGCAACAGGTCCGGGTGCCTCGGAAGTACCAGCCGGCCTTGCTGAAGCAGGCCCTTGATGCGCCCGAAGCCCCCGGATTTGCGGCTGGTGTCCGTGTGAACTCCGTTGACCCACGTCAATTGCTGGAGAGATCCCCCACCCCCGTACCACTCCTTGTGGAGTTTGTCCTGGAGTGCCTGGGTGGGGAATTGGCCCACCCCGTTTGTCTCAGAGACATAGCGATGCACACCGAAGTACCGGGCGTTGTCGACCAGCCGATCGATGAAGTCGGCGTACGGCATTCGATGGTGCGCTTCGAGCCAGGGCACGAAGAACATTGGTGTGTCACCGAACTTGTCGCGGTTCAGTTCGGTGTCGCCGCTGGCAGCCAGATAGACAACTGCGTTGGCGTCACGTGACATTCCCCAGTCGATACCGCCGACCACCGTGTACCGGCCGCGTGACTCCTGAGGCCTAATGAGTTGATAGTCGGCCACTGAGTTTTCGATTTCTTCGGTGGTGAAATAGGCGCCTGATTCGTCGGTCCACTCCGCCATGTACTCCCGGTTAAAGTAGTGGGGCGCTTCGCGTTGGCGGATCTCTTCGAGGTCAGTTTCGGAGATCAGGGGCGAGATGCTGCTGGGCCAATGGAAGGATGCGTACTTCTCATCCTGCGTATCCATGCCGAGGTTCCAGAGCTGGCGGAAAAAGTGATCGATACTGCCCCACGGCGAAGACGACAGGATGATCCGCGAACCCGGCCTGGCGATGATGGCCGGCTCGGCCGCTCGCCAGATCTCTGGACTGACAAACCCTGCCTCGTCGATGATGAGCAGATCGACCGACCAGCCGCGGATCTGTTGCTGCGATGCGGGGACGGACTTGATACGTGAGCCGTTCGAGAAGGTGATCTCGGTCTTGGTGTCGTCCACGACCGATGAAGCCAACAACGTCGAGTTTGAGGCCAGGACAGCGATGCGTTCGAGCAGTCGCAGCGCCGCTGTCTCACCCGCGGAGATGATGAGGGTGAACGATCCGGGTTTGGTGGCCGACTGCCACAGTGCCTCGATTGCCTGTTCCTCAGACTTGCCAACCTGACGGCCGGCACACACGGCCCGGCGCCTGGCCGGGCACATCGCCATTTCGAGTTGGTGGGGCCACAGCGGGTGCCCGACGATGTTCTCGGCGAATGTCCCGATGTCGGAGAAGCCATGCCGTGCTACCGCTCTGAGCTGTTCGTCACGCGCTGTCGTCATTATCGTCCTTCTGTTCGGCGAGCATCTGCGCGTAGACGGCGACGAGATCGGCCTGGGCACTGGCTGTGTCCTTGCCCAGGCGAGCGTTCGCAAGCGGCGTCAACCCGAGACGATCAGCGATGTTCGATGCCTGCTTGCGCGCCTTAAGCAGGTACTCGGCGGCCGGCCGCACCTGGCCCGCCTTCTCCCCTGTCTCGAAGATCTCGCCCACCTTGTCCAGGTACACCTCGAACCGGTTCACCTGGGCCATGAGCTTCGAGTACTCGAGTAGTTGTTCGCGGTAGAGCGGGTCGCGTAGCCGTTCGTGGCGCTGCATGAGGTCGTTGGCGATCTCGGCGGCCATCGGCACGATGATTCGTGGGCTGTGGGCGCCGTGCTTGAGGGCTTTGAAGTGCCCTGGCTGGAACGGTTCCCACGTGTAGCCGCGGGCCGGTCCGCCGTGGCCTGGTCCCTTGCTCTCGAACGGGAGCACGTTGTCGCTCACGACGTGCGGAGGAGGGTTGCCGCCGAACGCAACGCTTCAGCGAGATCGAGCGCGGTCGTGTCCTCTGCGGCGGTGTGCAGCAACAGGATGCCGGCGTATGTGGCGAGCGCGCCAATCACAGCGCCGGTCTCCTGCTGGGATTCGAGTTTGATGTGCTGATCGGGTTTGTCGAGGGTGCTGGCGATGATGTCCATCGCGAGGGCTGTTGCGTCGCTCCGCTGTTCGCGGGTTGGTGTGGGCATGGTGTCCCCTTCCGGGGGTTGGGGTGAGGGTGGCCAGCTCCGCCTCTCAGGACCGGCCACCCCCACGAATTGGGGTCAGGCGTTGTGCGCCATGGCGGCGCCCACGTCTGCGGCCATGGGGTCAGCAGTGGGGCGTGTGTTGACTTCACCATTCGCATAGGCAACCTTCACCGCTGCGTCTAAATGCATTGCAGATGAATCGGATTCGGCTGATGCGACGACGTCGTTGAACACGGCGCGCTCACTGGCGGCGTTGTGTGCGTCCCTGATTGCAGCGGCCGCCGTGTCGTCGGGGGCAAGCTCGGCGAACCTGTTGGTCACTGTGTCGCTGATGAAAGCGTGGTCGGTGACCTTCGGTCGGTTCGCCCGAAACCAGGCCGGTGCGTACTGCTCGGCGGCCAACACGGTGTGAATGTCACCCTCAGCCAGAATCGACCGGAGAGACTTGTCAGCTTGCAGAAGCGGCAACACCCGGTTGTCCCACTCCATCCGAACGTTCGCAACCTGTGCCGTGTCCGAACGGTCGAGGGTCGGCCGATGCTTCGCGCCCGCGGTGGCAGCGGACGTGGCAACCTCGCGAGCCTCGGCCTTCAACGCGTCGAGGCGCGGGTCATACTCGGCGCGCACCTTGGTCTCGGCTTCAAGCTTCTTTTCGTGGTTGTACTGGTCGGACATGTTCCTGTTCCAGGTGTATGCACCGCGCACGGCTTCACGCTTTTCGCGGGCGAGCTGGTTGATTTCTGCGGTGAGCTGGGTCAGCTTCGACATGGTGTTTTTCTCCTGATCAGTCGTTGTTGTTGGCGTTGAGTTCGGCGAGGTAGCTGGCGTCGACCACTGAGCCGGCGCCGGGGTCGTCTTTCGGCACGATCGGTGCGTGCATTTCGGGGTGTTCCTTGCGGTTCTTGGCGACGTGGGCCTCCCACAGCGAAGAGTCGACTTCAATCGCTCGAACGTCTGGGCCGTGGGGGTCGGCCTTGCCTGCGTTCACTGGTGCCAGAAAGTCCTCAGGCTGCGGATCGACTGCGGCATCACGGATTCTGGCGCCGATCTGGATCTCGCCGTCTGCGAGGATGTCGGCGGGGTCGCCGTTGTAGGGCACGCCCGCCTTGTGCGTTTCGTAGCCGGCGGACTCTTCGAGCGGAGTGATCCGCGGTTCGGGATAAGTCATGTGATTCTCCTTCTTTGAGTTGCGGATTCGTTGTCCGCTGGGTTGGTTGTTCTTGCTGGTCTAGCGCTTAGCGGTCACGCGGTGGTCACAGGCCCGCCGCCGAGAGGATCATGCCGGCACCACTGTTCGGATCGACAGGGTGGACCTTCTTACCGTCGCGTGTTGCCTGGATCAGTTCTTCCAGTTGCTTGAGCACAGCATCGGCGAACTTCCCAACTTCGGCCGATACGCCATCAACCGAGTTCGCGGAGGTGTCCATGGTCGGCAGAACCGAGCCGAGATTGACTTGCCCACTCATGGCCATGTTCACGTACGGGGTGACCACCGACGCCGCAGCAAAACCGACTCCCGCGGTCAAAGCCGCCCAGTCGTACCAGTTCTTTGGCTTCATGGCGTCCGTGGTGTCGTCGGAGTAGCCGCCGAAACCGACCGTCCCCCCTGAGGCGAACCGGCGGATCTTGCCCGCGTTGATCGCCTTTAAGAAGGGGCGCCACTCCTCGGCTGGACCCTTCGAGATGATCTCCTCGCCTGGCATTCCCAAGAGCAGTTCGGAATCCTCGTTGCCGACACCGGGGATGGTCCCGCCATTCTCATAGGCAACCAGGGGCAACGGCCCGCGACCGACAATCTCCGGGGCTGCCGGAGTTGACGGCGGCGCAGGGGCGCTCGGCGTGGTAGCTGCGGGTGAAGCCCCGTCGAGCCGGCCACCCACCACATACACCTGCTGCACACCCGCAGGCGCTCCCGCTCCATCCGCCGGTGGCACAGTGCCGACCGAAGGAGCCACCTGATCAAACAACGCACCCGCATCATCAGACTGCGACTGGATCTCAGTGAGGTATCCCTGCCGCCCATTCGCGACAGCCGACGCCCCCGACGTGTCCCCCGGTCGCTGTTGCAACCAGAAGATGTCCTCCCAGATATCGCCGCCAGCTTGGCCCTTGTGCTTCTCGTCCAGGCGGTTGTAAAACTCGTCGATGTTCTGGTTGGGATCGTCACGGCCGGCATAGGATTCGTCTTGCTGGAAGACGCCGTGCCATGCCCCGTTACCGCCATTCGCTGATGGGCTCAGGCCTGATTCCTGCATGCCGGTTGCGAGAATCGCCTTGATCTCGTCGTCGGTGTAGCCGCGTTTGCGTCCCTGCGCGATGATCGCCCGCGCCACATCCTCTTTGGAGGAGTCTGTTGACAGCACGGGTACTTCGATTTCGGCTGGCTCCATCGCCATCCCGGCGGGTGGGGTGAGCGGTTGCTCTGCGGCGACGTGTACGTGGTCGTGGTGGTCGCCTGCGCCGGCGTAGTAGGAGTCGTCGACGAATGCGCCGTCGCCGACTTGGCGGCCGGAGAAGCGGGAGTCGTGGTAGATCAGCTCAGCCAACTGTCCGCGGTAGTTGTCCGCCATGTAGTTGGCGAACGCCAGCATGTCGTCGGTATCCCGGCCACCACCAGGAGGGCCGAAATCGCCAGCCTGGCCGGTGTTGTGGTAGCTACCCGGCTCGTTTCGGACACCGGACGTGAGAGTCAGGGTCGGCGCGGCCTGTTGCTGTACAGCCTGGATCGATCCCAACACGCCGCCGTCTGCCATCTGCACGATCCCGAGACGCTGGCCTGCCTCGAGCCAGATCGCCTTGTTGCGTTCCAACTCTGAGGGTTTCCCAGAGATGTAGGCTTCCCAGCCCGTCTCCTTCTCACCCCAGAGGATGTTGGCGCCACCACTGGCGATCATCGGCTCACGGGCTACATGCTGTCCGGCCGCATTCACCCCACCGTCTGCATACTCACGGATGGCGCCGTTGGCGTGGAACTCGCGGGCTGCCGTCGACCCACCGATGTTGGGGTTGTAGACGAGGCCGGTTGGATCACGTACCTCGATGTTGATGACCTTGGACCGGGGCTCGGTGATCAGCCGTAGCTTCTCCTGCGCCTCAGCATCATCGGCGATGACCTTGACCGTGCCATCCGGCAGGGTCTCGACCTTGAAGCCGAGATCAGTAAGACGCTTCTCTGTCTCGGGACTGTTGTCCGAGATGATGATCGACTTGCTGTCCGGGATGTTGAGAACTCCCTGACGTACGAACTCAAGCTCTCCGCCGAGGTTGTTCGAGATGGTGGTGGCGAGCGCCATCCGCGACCCGAACTCTTCGAGAGTGATCTTGCCGTCACGCAACTGCCCCGCAAGGTCATTCATCACGCCTGCGGCGTCGCGCATGCTGTTGCCGTAGTCGTTCATCCCCCGAACGCCTTCGATGGCGCCACGAGCCTGATCCCGGATCGCCTCACCGGCCTTCCCAGCATCGCCAGGAAGATGCGACATCGCCGCGCCGATCTGCTCCACGACGTACAGGAAGGGAATGAAGCCCTGCGCCGCGCCCGCAAGCCCCTCCATCATGTACGAGCCCAAATACATACCGGCCGCGCCCACGTTGAGCAGCGCGGCCGACACGTCGAGCGCCGCCGTGCCGACACTGGCAAAGAATCCCAGGATTTCGTTTTGGTGCTCGCCGACCCAGGTGGCGGCGTCGACCGCCATCGGCGCGAACGCCTCGGCAAGCTTGACCTTCATCTCGTCTGCAGCAACGGAGATCTTGTTCTTTGCCGCTTCGATCGACGCCCCTGCTCCACCGCCCGCAATTGCCATGGCATCGAGAGTCGAGTTGGTGGCGGCCATCTCGTTCTTGGCGTCGGATAGGTCGAGGTTGTTGATCGCTCCGCCGAGATCTTCCCATTGGGTGCCGAAGAGCGCCAGACCGAGCCGGTTGCGTTCGACCGGATCTTCGATCGCATTCAGTCGGTCGATGACTGTGTCGGCCATCTCGTTGGCAGCTTCTCCACCCTTACCGAACGCAGCCGACGTTTCTTCGGCGTTCAGGTTGAGCGACTGGAATGCCTCGGCCGTCGACTCGGACCCGTCGATGACACGCAGCGAGAACTCCTTGAACACGTCCGCGGCGATGTCCGTATCGCGGGCGCCGCCCTGCATCAATTGCGAGATGGTGCCCATGGCCTGCGCGCCATCCATGCCAAGCTTTTGCCACTGCACGCCATACTCGTTCATGCTGTCGAGCAAGTCTTGTGACAGGTTCAATCCACCCTGCTGTGCAGCAGTGAGGAGGTCGAACGCCTGCTGCGGGGTTTCGACGAGGTTTGTTTTGATCATCTGCCCGGCCGCACGTGCAACCGCAGGGATTTCTTCACCCATCATCGAGGACACGAACGAAAGCTGCTCGATGACCGGTTGGATCTCCGCTGCCGTCGCATCCCCGTCTAAGAGTCCCGACTGCATCGCAATACCTGCGGTATTGATGTTGGCGTTGACAGACTCGCCCCAGGCGTTACCGAAGGATGCGCCGGCCGCGGTCCCGACGCGCTCCATCTGCTCGTCTGTAAACCCGAACGACGCTTGCGAAAAGTCACGCTCAGCCTGAATGTGGAAGCCGTCGAACACTGTGTCGGCGAGCTTGGCGCCGGCGAGTGCCCCAACCCCCACGGTCGCACCCAGCGCCAAGCCAATCGGGCCGCCACGAGAGCCGAGAGCTGCTATGCGGGAACCGAATGCAGCGACGAACGAACCGCCGCTGGTCTCGCCCGCGCCCTGTGCGGATGCCTGTGCGCGTTCCATCGCGTTGCGGTAGGCGTCACCAATACCCGAGGCCGACTGCTCGCCTTCTTCGCCGGCGCTGCGCCACGCACTGCCTACGCCGCTCGCTGCCGACTCGGCTCGTGCCGCTTCCTGCCGGTAGGCGCTGCCGATGCCTGACGCTGACCCCTCAGCTCGGGAGCCGGCCTGCTGGAATGCCCCGCCGATCCCCGATGCCGATTGCTCGGCCCGTGTCGCCTCTTGGCGGTACGCTGCCCCGATTCCATCTGCTGAGCGTTCCGCGCCCTGTCCAGCGGACCGCCATGCAGTATCAACCTGCTGTGCCATTCGATCGGCGGTCTGTCCGAGTTGACGGAATTGGTTCCCGGCCTGATCGAGATCACGCCGGAAAGTCGCTGCGTCCAGCTCCAGCTCTGCGCGAAGTACGCCTACATCCACGGTCGTTCTCCTTTGTTGGGAAAGTTGTCGGCAGTGCCGAACAAGGGGCAAGTCGAGAGGCAGCGGCGACCGTGCACGAACGCTGCAGTGAGCGGAAGTCGATCCCAGCGCAACTCTTCGACGTCGTGTTCAGTGAGACGCCGCCGTTTAATCCACTGGCGCTCACCGCAGTACTCACATGTCAACGCATCGCTGCGTACCCGCGACTCGATAGCGTCGAGGGCTTCAATGAGGTGTTCGTACGGCGTCGGGATAGTGGAGGCGCGCCAGGAATCGCTCATGCCGCTTCACCCCGCAGGCGTTCAATCCGCTCGTAGATCTTGCGAGTCTCGCCGCCCTCACGGATCATCAACGCCCAAGCGTCCGCTTCGGAGAAGTCGACGGCGGCCTGGGCGATAGCGGCACCTGCAGCGGCCAGTCTGTTGCGAAAGACCAGGCTGAGCAATTGAGCGGCCGTCTCGAACAATCTCTCCGCGTATGCTCTCACCGAGACAACCGCGAGCATACGATCCCGTACGAGTTCACCCTTGCGGCCGGCGAACTCGCCGTCCTGCAACAGCTTTGCCCATACCTGCGTGTGATCGGGAGTGACCCCCCGCCGGGCCAACCCGACCGCCACCCGGTAGATGGTGGCGGTCGGGTCATCCAGCAGGGCAATGTCATCCGGCCGGACGGTCGCACATACCGCGGAGACGTCAAGCGCGTTCGAGGACAACAGTGCGGCCAGAAAGTAGGCACACTGTTGCCGCTCGAAATCCACTGTCTCGTCCACGGTGTCAGTCACAGGCCGACCTCCGCAGCCATGGTGCCGACGTTCTGCGAGAGCCGAGCGGACAAACGGGCCGACGGGCCGGCGCGGCGCCACAACTCCTCTCGAACGGGCATGACTGCCAACGGAAGTCCGCCATCCGCCTCGACGCCATCCATCATCTGCAAAAGCAGGTCGGGGTTGTCGGGCACGCGGTAGTACAGAACGGTGGGTGTCATGACGGTTCGTCCTTCTGCTGCCGGGCAGCGTCGGCCTCGTGGGCGGCGATGGCCTGAAGCAGGCCCTCTGCGAACTGCCGCGCCTGATTCACGTCGAGCAGCGAGTCGTGCTCAACGCCGTCGACGCGCACCGCGATCTCAACTTCCCGGTGCTGGGTGCCATCACTTTCCAAGCAGCGGTGGGCGTTGACGATGGCCGCCGTTCCGTACTCGCCTGCAATGTCACGGATTCTGAGAACGTATTCGGCGTCCGGTTCCTGCTGGGCGGGGAACTGCTCTCCGGCATGGCCCGACTTATGCAGAGCGATAGTGCTATTCAACGAAAGATCGATCACCCGGTTGGAAGCAAGGAGATGTGACTCCAAGTAGAGGTCCGTGTCCACCGGCTTGCCGGGTTCGACTGTCTCGATTACTGAAGCGGACAGCTTGACGCCGTCGCGGAGCTCCACGTCCGGGCCGTCGAAGCTGCGGGCGGCGTAGCCATTGCCGGCCAAATTGGTGTCTTCGGTGTCCGGTTCGTACTCGGTATCAATCCAGACATTGGACAGGTCGGTGACGATGTCTTTGGCTGGTGCTAGATTGGACATGTTGGTTCGATCTCCTTCATGGGGATTGGATTCGAGGCCCTCGACAGATCCGCCAAGATCGCTGTCGGGGGCTTCTTTGTTGCTCGTTGTTTGGCGCATCACGCGGCCGCCGGGCCATCGCCACTGAGAAGGCGAATTAAGTCGGCGGTCACCACTCGATAAGAAGCACCGAGTTTGATTACCTTCGCGGGGAAAGTGCCAGCGCGACCCATCTGATACGTGTGCGACTTTGATGCACCAACAGCCTTGCCCGCAGTGGGCCACAGCGAGACAGTTGGCCCCGCTTTCTCAAGTTCTTCTAACCAGGTCGGGCGCCTGGTTGTCGGCACCGTCTGCGCGGGCGCTGGGCTTGGCATGATGACTCCCTGTTCGTAGATTTACGATTGCAAGCTGTTTCTCTCGCTGTCTTACAGATTACGACCGTGCGTCGATTTACGCAATAGGTCGTCCCGATGCGTATCTGTGCGAGCGATACGCGACAGTCCTGCTAGTCTTCGCAGAATGACGAGCGAAAAGACCTGGGGGCGCGACCAGACGCAGCAGGCAGCAGATGCAATAAGGCACTTACGCGGTGACAACACAGTCCAGTGGCTCGCCGACCGAACGTCTGAACTCGGGTTCCCTATCAGCCGCTCCCGCATTTCCGACATCGAGCGCGGCAATCGGGGAGCGCTTCTCAGCGTCGCCGAACTAGTCATCCTCGCGAAGGCGCTTGCTGTGCCGCCGCTACTTCTGCTCTACCCCGGGGTGCCCGGCGAGGTAGTCGAGGTGATCCCCGAGGTAAGGACGCTGGCTATTGCTGCTGCACAATGGTTTTCCGGTGAGCAGCCGTTCCAACACTACGGTCCAGATCCAGACGGGAAAATGAACCTGACTTACTGGGGTGACGACCTGAGGGCCCAGTACGAGGGCGGGGTCAACCTTCGGCTTGCCCGCGAGGAACAGACAATCCGCTCCAATATCCAGCGTCTAGAACAAGCACGCCGCGAGTGGGCGATGAAGAAAGCCGCCGACGTAGAAGAGCTGCGACGCAGCCCTGGCATAGAGCAACGAGCTTGGACTTACGAAGAATCTCAGCTCGCCGCCGAGACTGCACTGGCCAACCGAGAAATCATGACACTAGACCGCGAGCTGGACGGGCAGATGGAACGGCTATACGAGAACCTCGTGCGCCAGAAGGAGCTGGGGATGAAACCTTCCGCCGACGACATCGACGACCCCGTAACGCGCCAGAGATTTCTAACCGCCATCGAGCGTGGGCGGGCCAAGATCCAGGAGTTGGTCGACGGCCTGGAACGCCACCGAGACCCCGGCGAGTCGAATCAATGAGCGGGCGCGTCTACCGGCGTTGCGCGTGTCGGAATCCTGGAACCGGCAAGCAGTATGGCAAAGCGTGTCCAAAGCTGGGTGTCGATGACAAACACGGCGTATGGGGCTTCGCCGTCTATGTACCGTCGGCCCAGGGTGAGAGGAAGCTGTTGCGGCGCAGCGGATTTCAGACCAAACGTGCGGCCGCGGCGGAACTAAAGAAGGTTAACGAGCGCGCCACCAATAGCGTGAAGAACGACGATCGGGAGACTGTCGAGCAGTACCTGACATCATGGCTCGCCCAGAAGAAGCGGACCCTCAAGCCACTCACCCACTACAGCTACAGCGAGTACGTCAACAAACGCATCATTCCCTCTCTGGGCAATCACCGGCTCCAGCAACTTCGGCACGAAGACCTGGTCCAGTTCGTCACCGACCTCGAAGAGGAAGGCCGCGGCGTACCGACAATCAAACGCATCCTGGCGGTTCTACGATCCGCCCTCGGCGATGCCGAACGCACCAAACGCTTGTCCCATAACCCCGCCGAACATGTCCACCCCGGCCGGGTCGAGCGCACGGAGATTCAGCCATGGACAGCTCAACAGGCCGTCGCTTTTCTTGACCACGTCACCGGGGCGCCGCCATGGCAGGTTGACCCGCTCGCGAACCTCTTCGAGACAATCATTGGAACCGGCCTCCGGCGCGGAGAGGCACTCGCACTCCAGTGGTCGGACATCAACGTGGAGACCCGCACGATGTACGTCCACCGCGCCGTCTCCGATGTCGGCGGGAAACTCATCGTTGGCACCACAAAAACGAGTGGCAGCACAGCCGGCGTTGGCCTGTCGTTACGAGTTGTGAGGGCACTAGAACGCCAACGCCAGCAGCAACAGCAAGACCGAGCGAAGTGGGGAGAGGGGTACGACGACCAAGACCTCGTGTTTGCTCGCGAGGATGGCGCCATGCTCCGGCCTGAACGCGTCCTGAAACGTTTCCGCACGCTCTCCACCGAGGCGGGCCTACCAACCTGCCGCCTGCACGACCTCAGACACCTTGCAGCGACTCTCATGCTCACCAACGGCGTACCCCTAGCCCTGGTCTCCAAGACACTTCGGCACTCGCAGGTATCAATTACCGCCGATCTCTACGGGCACCTCACACCGGAGGCCGCACACGCCGCAGCAGACGCCCTCGGGGCCGCCCTCGACGTGGCCGCCGCAGAGGCACAATCCGAGCGTTCGGCGCGGAATAAGACCACTTCGAGACCACATCAACCGGTCTGACGTTGAACCAAAAATCCCCCTCACCTGTCGTTCCAGGTGAAGGGGACTTTCCTTCGGAGCCGCCTGCGAGAATCGAACTCGCGACCTTTTCATTACGAGTGAAGCGCTCTACCGACTGAGCTAAGGCGGCGTGCTGCCAAGGCAGCGCAGACGAGTCTATCGACCGGAGCCGACAGCAACCAAACCGGCTCGGTCAGTGAGCTGGTCGATGCGGCAAAAGGCCCAGCTCCACGGCTTTGTCTATGAGATACCGCGTAGTCGCGATCCGGTCCGCCACATCGTCTCCGGGCGTGACGACGTCGAACCCGTTGCGGATCAACGCCGACCCGACGAACCCGGCCCACACATCTGCGGCCGCCGTCGGAAGGCCCCCGTTGGCCAGCCCCCGAACGAACTGGCCCACGGCGTCATCGATGAAGTCTTCGCCCATGGCAATCGCCGGACTGCCCCGACCGAACAGCAGTTGCCCGAGGTCATAGCCGACCGCATGCCGAGGAAATTGCGCGGTGTCGATCAGGACGATCATGCCGGCATCGCAGGGATCTTGGCGCAGGTTCTCGGGCGCCGCGTCACCGTGCACGGGCGTCTGGGGCAGAGCGTGAACAACGCCGAGCACGTCCTCGAGATGTTCGCCCACCCAGAGCAGGTCGCTGACGAGTTCCGGTGAGACGAGGTCGCCTGCGGCATCCCCCATCGGCCCAGAGAGAAGCGGTAGCAGACCGGACATCACGCGACCCCTCGCGATCATCGTCAGAGCGAAGCCGTCCTCGAACGCCTCGGACATCGCCGATCCGGCCAGAGTTCGGCGGCCGGCCAGTTCACCGAGCAAGCGCGACGTGCTTGCTATCTGCTCGGCGGTGAACGGCGCAGATGCCTCTCCGAGGTCCTCCATCCACATCGTCCGGAGCTGATCGCCGTGCCACTGCGATCCCAGGAGTCCGACCGCACGCATGCCCACCGGGCACGCCGCGGTGAGCTCGTTCAGCACCTCGGGCTCACCCGACCACGGGAACGTCGCGAGAAACATCGCCCGATCGGCGTCGGAGAGCTGGGCGAGCATCGGCCAACCGCTCGGGTGCCGCAATGCCTTGACCACGGAGGTGGCGGAACCGTTGGCCCCAGCGATGCGCACACGCCAGAGGCCACCTGTGCCCGGAGCAGCAATCTCGAAGTCGAGAGGCCGGGCCGAGTAGGTGACGGACCCCGTCACACCGAGTGCGCGAGCCACCGTGGACAACGTGCTTTCAGCAGGAACCGGCATCTCATCATGGTGAACACCGCCAGAGTAGTAAACTAGCTTGATCAACTGACTTTATACTAAAGGAACTTTACTAAATGGCGCAACGGTCTTTCCCGACTCACCTGGCGGCCCTGATGGACGATGCATTCACGCAATTCCGACGGGATCTGCTCACCCAGGTCGGCGACGTGGGACCGCTGCGACCGTCTCATCTGCGCATCCTCGATTCCGTCGATGAGCAAGGAACCCGACCCAGCACCCTTGCCGAGCGCACCGCGATCACGAGGCAGGGCATCTCCCAATTGATCGGACACCTCGAAGAGCACGGATACGTCGAGTCCGTCCGCGACCCGACTGACCGCCGAGCCACGATGATCACACCGACACCCCGTGGATTGGCCGCGGTGGAGCGCACGCGCGAAGCGATCGGCGAGGTCGAACGGGTCTGGGCCGACCGACTCGGCGCGGACCGCTACGAGGTGTTCCGCACCTGCCTCGAGGAACTCGGTGCCGCCTCGGAAGCACCCGCAAGGTGAGCGTTCGCCGCACTCAGTGGCGCAGGGCCAAGCCGATCTTGGCGACCATCGAATCGACTGCGAACTTCGGTTTGACGTTGAAACCTAACGACTCCCGGCATTCCAGAACCGCCTCGACACAGGCCAGCAGTTCCTCGCGGCGGGCGTAGCCGGCCATCGCCACGGTCTGCTCGGACATGTCGGGGTGCATCGCGGTCACCGACGACCCATACGACGCGGCCAGAGCGTCCCGGAACAGGGCCGCCAGATCCACGAGCGCACGATCGAGGAGGTCGCGCCCGGTGCGCGTCTCCCGGGATTTCTGCCGACGTTCGAGGTCCTTGAGGATTCCCGCCGAACCCCGCATGGCCCCGACCGCACCTTTTCCCGTGCCGCCGGCGCCGAGCGCCGTACGCATCTCTTCGGTTTCGGCCTCGTCGAGTCTGGCGCTGATGGCCTTGGCAGCGGCGTCGGCCGACTTCACAAGCGCCTCGGCTGCCGAGTACGCGGTCGCGTCCCTGGTGGCTGCCCGTGCGACCGCCAGCGCCTGCTTGCGCTGCTCACGGGCCTCGTCATCGGTGGCGAGCCGTCGCGCCCGGCCGACATGACCGCCACACACCGACGCCGCCCACTTGGCCATCTCCGGATCGATGCCGTCGGACTCGATGAGCACCTCGGCGATCGAGGCCACCGACGGCATGGTCAGCGCCACGTGCCGGCACCGCGACCGGAGCGTCACCGAGATGTCCTCTGGATCGATGCTGGGGGCGCACAGCAAGAACACCGTGCGAGGTGGCGGCTCCTCGACCGCCTTCAGCAGCGCGTTGGCGGCGCCTTCGGTGAGCCGGTCGGCATCCTCGATCACCACAACCTGCCAACGACCCACGCTGGGACGGCGCGCGGCGGTCTGGACGATGGCTCGCATGTCCTTCACCGGAATCGACAATCCCTCCGGGACTATCCTCCGAACATCCGAATGTGTGCCCGCCATCACAGTCGTGCACGCGTGACATCGCCCACATCCGGGCGAGTCGGTCACCTCACATTGCAGCGAGGCGGCAAAACACTGAGCCGCCACAGACCGCCCAGAACCAGGCGGACCGGTGAACAGCCACGCGTGTGTCATCGCCGAAGAGCCGGAGTCCGGGTCCCCGGCAAGCAGTGGTAACGGGTCATTTCCGTGTGCTTGAAGGTCGCGCGAGGCAGCAAGCCGAACTGCGGCAACCGCCGCCGATGTGAGTTCACCCACCACCGCGTGCTGGCCGACAAGTCGATCGAACACAGTTGTCACAGGTCAAGCCTATCGGGCGCCTCCGACTGTCGTGTTTAACTCTTGCAAGCAGCCAGCTACCGTGGTCACGTGGTGGAAAGACAGTCACGCTTACAACGGGGATGGCACCTGTTGCGCTGGCTGGTGCGCACACCGTGGCCGGTGCTGGCTCTGGACATGCTCCGGGCCAATGTCGTCGGTGCCCTGTTCACTTTCGCATTCCTCCGGTTCGGCCTCCCCCAGCAGACGTCGGTCCAGTTGTCCGAGATCAGCGGCCTGAGCCAGCTGGTGTTCGTGGTCTACCTCTTCATCGCCGGCCTGGTGAGTGCGTACGCCACCATCGCCCTGTCGCTCCCGGTTCTCGTATGGACCCGCCGACGATCCCGACTCGACAACGAGAGCGCACGCCGACGCGCCCTCCGCCTCCCGGTGCTGCTGGTGCAGGTGCATGGCGCCCTGTGGTTGCTCGGCGGCGCGATCTTCGCGCTCCTCAGCCTCTCGCAATCGGCAAAAACAGCCATCGTCGTGGCACTCGGTTCGTTCGTCGGCGCCCTCATCACCTGCGTGCTGGGCTACATGCAGTCGGAGAAGGTACTCCGACCCATCACCGTTGCCGCGATGGCCAACAACCCCGAGAGCGCCACGGCCCCAAGCGTCACCCAGCGCATCATCCTGTTCTGGATCATCAGCGTGGCTGCTCCCCTCTGCGTCATCATCGCGCTGGTGATCGGTCAGCAGATCGGCGTGATCGACACCGACGCCGCCGGTCTGCAACGCCCGGTCCTGTGGATGGCGATCGCCGCCCTCGCCTTCGGTTCGATCGGTCTCGTGCGCGTGGTGTCCGCCATCGCCGACCCCATCAAACAGCTCCGGTTCGCGCAGGCCGAGGTGCGTGAGGGAAACCTCGACACCTCCGTGCGCATCTACGACGGCAGCGACCTCGGTCTCCTGCAGGCGGGATTCAACGAGATGGTGGCCGATGTGCGTGAGCGCCAACAGCTCCGCAACCTGTTCGGCCGCTACGTCGGCGAAGACGTGGCGCGCCGTGCCATCGAGATCGGCACCGAACTCGGTGGCGAAGAACGCTACGTCGGGGTGCTGTTCGTCGACATCGTCGGATCAACCCGACTGGCCGTCAACCGACCACCCCGCGACGTCGTCAACCTGCTCAACGAGTTCTTCCGGGTGATCGTCGACGTCGTCGGCCGCCACGGGGGCTTCGTCAACAAGTTCCAGGGCGACGCCGCCCTCGCGATCTTCGGCGCCCCCTTGGATCAAGAGGACTTCGCAGGTCAGGCCCTCGCCGCGGCACGGACGTTGCGTCAGGAACTCGATGCCGCGCTCGGCGACACCGACGTCGGCATCGGGGTATCGGCGGGCAAAGCCATTGCCGGACACATCGGTTCGCAACAGCGCCTCGAGTACACCGTCATCGGCGACCCGGTCAACGAGGCTGCCCGGCTGACCGACCTGGCGAAGTTCGAGCCGAGTCGCGTACTCGGTTCCGCCCGCGCCGTGTACCTGGCGTCATCAGAGGAAGCCGAGCACTGGGACATCGGCGAAGGTGTCGAACTACGTGGACGGGGCATCGAGACACGTTTGGCGAGGCCGAAATACGAGGTCGAGGTCTAGCTCCACCAGTATCGTCCCCGTCGGCTGGGGCGGAGGGACTTATGTCCTCGGCCACCGATGACGGGGACGATCGTGGTGCTAGTCAGCCTTCTTCTTGGCAGCAGCCTTTTTCGCGGGAGCTTTCTTCGCAGCTGTCTTCTTGGCGGTGGTCTTCTTCGCCGCTGTCTTCTTGGCAGCGGTCTTCTTTGCCGGAGCCTTCTTGGACGCCTTCTTGGCCGACTTCTTCGCCGGGCCACGAGCTCGCCTGTCCGCCAGCAACTCCGACGCACGCTCGTCGGTGATCGACGCGACGTCATCGTCTTTTCGCAGGCTCGCGTTGGTCTCGCCATCGGTCACGTACGGACCGAAACGGCCGTCCTTGATCACCATCGGCTGCTCGGAGACCGGGTCCTTGCCCAGCTCACGCAGCGGAGGAGCAGCTGCTGCCCGACCGCGGCGCTTGGGCTCGGAATAGATCTTCAACGCCTCGTCCAAGGTGATGTCGAAGATCTGGTCCTCGGACGTCAACGAGCGAGAATCGGTGCCGCGCTTCAGATATGGCCCATAGCGACCGTTCTGTGCGGTGATCTCCTGGCCTTCGGCATCCTGCCCCACAACCCGTGGCAACGACAGCAACTTCAACGCGTCGTCGAGAGTGACCGAGCCGATCTCCATCGACTTGAACAGTGATCCGGTGCGCGGTTTCGGTCCGGCCTTCTTGGCCGCCTTCTTCGCGGCTTTCTTGGCAGTCGCCTTCTTGGTGGCGGTTGCGGTGCCGCCGCCGCCCGTCGGTGCGTCCAGTGGGGTCGCGCCGTCGTCGAGCGGGGTGGGCGCAGGCGGAGGAGTCAGCGCCGGGACCGAGTTCCCGTCGTCGCCTTCGTCTTCCGGATCCGGGAGGATCTCGGTCACGTACGGACCGAAACGCCCTTCCTTGGCGACGATCTCGTGACCGGTGAGCGGATCGACACCCAGGGTGCGGCCCTCTTGCGGTGTGCTGAAAAGCTTTTCGGCCAATTCGAGCGTGAGCTCGTCAGGCGTGATGTCGTCGGGCAGGTTGGCGCGCTGCGACTCCGGCTCGCCACCACCTTCAGGGGTGACCGTGCGTTCGAGATACGGACCGAATCGGCCGACCCGCACGTACACCGGGCGACCCTGGTCGTCGTCGAACAACCGGATCGAGTTGACCTCACGGGCATCGATCTCTTCGAGGTTCACGCCGACGAGCTTCTTGAGCCCGGTGCCGGCCTGTCCTTCTGCACCCTCTTGCCCGTAGTAGAAACGGGTCAGCCAGGCGGTGCGATTCTCGGCGCCTTGCGCGATCTGGTCGAGATCGTCTTCGAGGGTGGCCGTGAAGTCGTAGTCGACAAGGCGTTTGAAGTACGCCTCGAGCAGTCCCACCACCGCGAACGCGATCCAGGACGGCACGAGGGCCGACCCCTTCTTGTGTACGTACCCGCGGTCTTGGATGGTGCCGATGATCGACGCGTACGTCGACGGACGTCCGATCCCCAACTCCTCCAACGTCTTCACCAATGAAGCCTCGGTGTATCGGGCGGGCGGGTTGGTGGTGTGCCCGTCAGGACGCAGCTCGGTTGCAGTGAGTGATTGGCCTTCGACGAGATTCGGGAGGCGACTCTCGGCGTCGTCGGCGGTGCCGCCGGCCTGCTCGTCCACCGTCTCCACATAAGCCGACAAGAAGCCCGGGAAGGTGATGGTGCGACCGGACGCGGCGAAGGTACAGGTCTCACCTGTTTGCGCCTTGCCGCTGATCCGCAGACTCATCGTGGTGCCGCGCGCGTCGGCCATCTGCGACGCGACCGTGCGCTGCCAGATCAGCTCGTACAACCGGAACTCGTCGGTCTGCAGCGCCGAGGCGACCTGACCCGGCGTCCGGAAGGACTCGCCCGCCGGCCGGATGGCCTCGTGCGCCTCCTGCGCGTTCTTCACCTTGCGGGTGTACTGCCGCGGCGTCGGATGGACGAAGTTGGCCCCATAGAGATCACGGGCCTGGTTACGGGCGGCTGTGATGGCCGACTCGGACAGCGTGGTCGAGTCGGTACGCATGTAGGTGATGTAGCCGTTCTCGTACAGCCGTTGCGCCACCCGCATGGTGCGGTCGGAGGTGAACCTGAGTTTGCGGCCGGCCTCCTGCTGCAGGGTCGACGTCATGAACGGCGCGTACGGGCGGCGCGTGTAGGGCTTCTCCTCGACCGACGAGACCGTCATCGCGGCGCCTTGGAGCCCTGACGCGAGTGACACGGCGCGCGACTCGTCGAGCACTGTCACCCCGTCGGCCTTCTTCAGCGCACCGGCGGAGTCGAAGTCGCGGCCACTGGCCACGCGGTCGCCGTCGACACTGACGAGCCTCGCGCCGAAACTGCGGGGTGTCGCTTCCGCGCCGGCGTCGAGCGTGGCGGCGATGTCCCAATACGTTGCCGACCGGAACGCCATCCGCTCGCGTTCGCGCTCGACGATGATGCGGGTGGCCACCGACTGCACACGGCCCGCCGAGAGTTTCGGCATGACCTTCTTCCACAGCACCGGCGACACCTCGTAGCCGTACAGGCGGTCGAGGATGCGTCGGGTCTCCTGGGCGTCGACCAGGTCTTCGTCGAGGTCACGGGGGTTCTCTGCGGCAGCCCTGATGGCCGATTCGGTGATCTCGTGGAAGACCATCCGCTTGACCGGAACCTTGGGCTTGAGGGTCTCCAGCAGGTGCCAGGCGATGGCCTCGCCCTCCCGGTCACCGTCTGTTGCGAGATAGAGCTCATCGACGTCCTTGAGCAGCGACTTGAGCTCGGTGACGGTGGACTTCTTGTCCGGCGAGACCACGTAGAGGGGCTCGAAGTCGTGCTCGACGTCGACACCGAGTCGCGCCCAGGGCTGACCCTTGTACTTGGCGGGCACGTCCGCCGCGCCGCGTGGGAGGTCCCGGATGTGTCCGCGGGACGACTCCACCACGTAGTTGTTGCCGAGATATGAGGAGATCTTGCGGGCCTTGGTCGGAGACTCGACGATCACGAGCCGGCGCACGACACCGCCAGTCCCGCGGGCTGTTGTACCTGAATCCGCCACCGTCTTTGCCTGCACCTTTCCCTGGGCCTTCTGGCCCGTTTGTACCTTATGTATAGCGCTACTGACACACCTCTACCTGATCTGCCACCCGCGAAACCGGTCGGGGCCCGGTGTTGGGACCCCCCTCGGACAGGGTGTCGTCGCAGTTCAGCGATCGATCGACGCGCCCGTCAAATGAATGGCCAGCATGCGGCCGCCCCGGGGATGTCCGGAGCCTCACCCACTGATTCGATCAGACGCGTCAAGCGACGTTTGCCTGCGATCCGCAGGGCGGGGGCCGCGCCCCGCGTGCCCACCAGCGTCGGTGCCACCCCTGCGCGCATCACAGCGGTGGCCAAAGCCCCATGGGACTCAGGGGTGTGCGGGTCGAGTCCCAACAGGTAGCGGTCGACGTCGCGCTGCCCGGCAGCGATCACCCACAGACGCAGCGCCCGGGGGCTCGGCACCCACGTCGCAGGCATCGTCTTGATCGCGCCTTTTGTCCAAGCGCGATGGAGCGGCTCGAGTGCCCATGTGGTGGCGGTACCCACAAGCGGCGAACCCTCCGACGACACCGAGACCTCAGGAGTGAGTCCGCACCGTTCCATCTCGTCTGCCAGCGCTTGGGCCCGCCAGTCGTCGGCCACGACCACCGAGACGCGTGCGCCGCGAGATCCGATCGTGGTTTGTCCGGCCGACGCCAACAGACCGGCGAGATCGTCCACAGACGGTTCGTCGGTCTCCGCGGAGAACATGGACAGCTGACCCACGATGAAACCGTACGGTATGTGGGCCGGAAAACGGCTCACCCCCGGACACCGGAATTCAGCGACCGGGGGTGAGATCGTCGAGCACCTTAAGAATGCCCAAATCAAACGGAGGTTCCTCGCGTGGTGCGAAGGTCCTCGGGGAGCGACCTACAGCGCGCGAACGCCGGTGGCCTGTGGGCCCTTGGTGCCCTGACCGACCTCGAACTCGACCCGCTGGTTCTCCTCGAGGGTGCGGAATCCGTTCCCCTGGATCTCCGAGTAGTGGACAAACACGTCGTCCGGTCCATCGTCAGGCGCGATGAAGCCGAAGCCCTTCTCCGCGTTGAACCACTTCACAGTCCCCTGTGCCATCTTGCATTCCTTTTCTTTCACCCGGGTGCGGCGGGGAGTTACCCCGCCGGGCCGGTTCCGACCGCCATACCTACTGGCGCCGCTCGCGGGACGAACCCGCGCACCCAGCCTTCAGTACCACGCTCGCAACACGATCCCGAGAGATCGGCCAAATGCTTGAACCGCCCCCCAGAAGCTGCGACCGCGATCAGTCAATCATGTTCCGGGCGTGCACAACAGTCGAGAGTTCAATCTGATTCCAAACGTGGCCACAACCGTGATTGTCGGCAGCAATCGGTACGATTACGGCGTGGTGAACTGGCATTATGAGTAGTGATGATTTCGGCTCCGCGCTACTGGCGCGGACATTGGCCGGAATCTCCCCTGATGAATCGCCACTCACTCACAAGTCGGTAATTCCCAGCCGGACAGCATCTTTCGCCGAGTGGCCGAACTGGGTCGCCGGTCCGGTTAAGGAAGCGCTTGTGGAGGCGGGTGTTCGCAGACCGTGGTCGCACCAGGTGGCGGCCGCCGAACACGCCTGGGCCGGTCGACATGTGGTGCTTTCCACAGGCACCGCGTCCGGTAAATCGCTCGCCTATCAAGTGCCCATCTTGAGCAGGATGCTCGCCGACCCGCGGGCCACCGCCCTCTACCTCGCGCCCACCAAAGCGCTCGGTGCAGACCAGCTCCGCTCCGTCAGCTCGCTCTTGGCCGGGCGAAAGGAGTTCCTGCACCTACAGCCTTGCGCGTACGACGGAGACACCGAACCTGCGGTCCGGCAATGGGCACGCGAACATTCGAGGTGGATCTTCACCAACCCCGACATGCTGCACATCGGAATACTCGGCTCCCACGGTCGATGGCGGCATTTCCTGCGCGGTCTGCAATTCATCGTCGTCGACGAATGTCACCACTACCGCGGCGTATTCGGGTCACACACCGCCCTGGTGTTGCGGCGTCTGCTGCGATTGGCACGCGCGGTCGGTGCCGATCCGGTGGTGATCGGGGCCAGCGCCACCTCGGGAACGCCGGGTGCGGCTCTGAGCAGACTCGTCGGCGCCCCCTGCGAGGAGATCACCGACGACGGGTCGCCCCACGGTGCTCGCACCGTCGCTTTGTGGGAACCAGGCTTCGTACCCGAGATGACCGGGGAGAACGGAGCGCCGGTGCGCAAACAGGCCGGCGCCGAAGCCGCCCGCATCCTCGCCGACCTGGTACTCGAAGGCGCCCGGACACTCTGTTTTGTACGCAGCCGCCGAGGAGTGGAGCTGGCCGCACTCTCGGCCAAACGCATTCTCGACGAGGTCGACCCCGAGTTGTCGTCACGGGTGGCCGCGTACCGCGCCGGTTACCTCGCCGACGACCGCAGAGTGCTCGAGCGCGACCTCGCCGACGGTCGACTACTGGGGGTCGCGACCACCAACGCGCTGGAGCTCGGCGTCGACATCAGTGGTCTCGATGCCATTGTGGTGGCGGGTTTTCCGGGCACTGTCGCGTCGTTCTGGCAGCAGGCCGGCCGCGCCGGCCGCCGCGGTGAGGGTTCACTGGTGGTGCTCGTCGCCCGCGACGACCCCCTCGACACCTATCTGGTGAACCATCCGGAAGCGTTGCTGGACAAGCCCGTCGAGGCAACGGTCACCGACCCCACCAACCCGTATGTACTCGGTCCTCAATTGCTCTGCGCGGCAGCGGAGATGCCTCTGAAAGAGGCCGAGGTGGACGCATTCGGCGCACGGGAGCTGCTCGAGGACCTCGCCCGGCAAGGGCTCATCCGTCACCGGAAGGCCGGCTGGTACGTCGCGGCGGGCGTAGATCCTCATGGCGCCGTGGACATCCGGGGCGGCATCGGCGGGCAGGTGATGATCGTTGACGAGACCAGCGCCCAACTGCTGGGCACCGTGGACACCGGCCGGGCCATGTCCACCGTCCACCCCGGAGCCGTCCACATCCATCAGGGTGAGAGCTACGTCGTCGATGAACTCGACCTCGAGGACGGGCTGGCGCTGGTCCACCCAGAAGAACCGGACTGGACCACCAGCGCCCGCGAGACGACAGTCGTGGAGATCACCGAGGTGATGCAGGAACAGCGGCACGGACCGTTGAAGGTCTCCCTTGTCCGCGTCGACGTCACCCATCAGGTGATCGGTTACCTGCGTAAGTTGCTCACCGGTGAGGTCCTGGACTCGGTGGAGTTGGACATGCCGCCCCAGACGCTGTCGACGCGGGCGGTGATGTACACGATCGAGCCCGAGGCACTCGATGCGATCGGGATCGCCGAGGTGGACTTCCCCGGCGC
Source organism: Williamsia sp. DF01-3 (assembly GCF_023051145.1). Lineage (NCBI taxonomy): Bacteria > Bacillati > Actinomycetota > Actinomycetes > Mycobacteriales > Nocardiaceae > Williamsia > Williamsia sp. DF01-3. Next base: position 1,061,581 of record NZ_JALKFS010000005.1, on the reverse strand, counting down.
GTTACACGCCGCCGAGCACGCAGCAATCGGTCTTCTCCCACTGGTGGCCACCTGCGATCGATGGGACATCGGAGGGCTCTCGACCAACCTGCACCCCGACACGGGGTTGCCCACCGTGTTCGTCTACGACGGATATCCCGGCGGCGCCGGGTTCGCCGACCGCGGACATGAGGCGTTCGAAATGTGGATCAAAGCGACCCGGGATGCGGTGTCGGACTGCGGTTGCGAGGCGGGCTGCCCCTCGTGTGTCCAATCACCGAAGTGCGGAAACGGCAATGACCCGCTCGACAAGGCGGCTGCCATTCGCGTTCTCGACCTGATCCTGCGTGAATTGCCGGACAGCTGAGGTCACGTTTCGGGGTCCCGCGTTGCCTGCGTCGCGCAGTCGCGCGGCTCCTGCGCCAGATTGTGTCGACCATCTGACTGAAATAGCTTTCGTTTGCCGGGGTGGGACAAGGATTCGGTTTCTCACGGGCTTGTTTGGGCTTACCGTTGGATATCCAAACTCGTTGAAGGTTTCAGCAGAAGGATTGACGATGTCTCAGAGCCCCGGGCAGCCCGACCCGTACGAACAGACGCGGTTCAGTCCGACGTCCACACCACCGCCCAGTGGTCCGCCGCAGGGGTATTCGCAGCCGGGCGGTCAGCAGAGTGGTCAGCCGGGCGGCCAATCCCAGGGCCAGTACGGGCAGCAGCCGCAGTATGGACAACCGCAATACGGGCAGCCGCAAGGCCAGCATCCGCAGTACGGCCAGCAGTACGGGCAACAACCCCCGAATGCTCAACCCCAGAACGCGCAGCAGTACGGGCAGCAACCGCAATACTCGCAGGCTGGGCAGAGTCCGTACCAGGCCGGCCAGAATCCCTATGGCGGTAGCCCTTACGGCGCAGGACCCTACGACGCGGCGGCCACCGGACCGACCACGCTGTCGAAAGCGGTCAAGATCATCGGTGGGGTGATCGCGGCGCTCGGCCTGCTGACCGTGATCGCGGCGTTCTTGCCCTGGGTCACCGGCATCGTGGAGGTCAATGGCCTCGGCGACTCCGACTACGGCGTCAAAGACGGCATGATCACACTGGTCCTGGGACTGGTCGCGGCCATCTTCGGCGTGGTCTCCGCGCTGATCGCCAAGCGATCACCACTGCACCTGGTCGCAGGCATCATCGCGCTGATCGCCGGTCTGCTGATCGTGCTCACCTCGGCGATCGACATCGCCGACATCAGCGACTACAGCCCCCTCCTCGAAGTCGGTTTCGGTTTGTGGCTCACCCTCATCGCGGGAATCGGTCTGGTGATCGCCGGGATCGCGGGCATCGTCAAACGCAAGTAGCCACCCCTACTCGGCCGGGCCCGCGCGGGCAACCGCGCGGGCCTGCCGCTGTCCGAAGGCACCCACCTCCACCCCCACGGTCACCGTCAGCACCACATCACTGCCGTCGACCGTGCACGACACCACACCCGCCGACATCCGGCGAGCGATCACCTCAGCCCGGCCGCACGGGTCGGCACCACCAAGCACCAACGCCTGCGCCGCGGCGAGCGCGCCGAGATCAGCAGCCGATTGCGCCTGATGTCGGGCTGAAACAGCCGCCCCCACATAGACAACCAACACCACTAATCCCGCCAGCGCCGCCACCACACACGCCCCCACCACCGTCGCCGACCCGCGCTCGTCGGCAGCAAGCCTCACGGGTCCGCACCCTCCGGCTCCACCGCCGCGACCGCATCAGCACCCACATCGAGCATCGGGAACAACGGCACAGACGCACTCACCCGCGCCACCACCACATCACCCTCAGTCCGAATCTGCACCTGCGCACCCCGTGGACCGACCTGCGCGGCAACCTCTTCAGCCCGACCCGAATCACCCTGCGCCGCAATCCGCGCCGCCTCACGAGCGGCATCGATACACCGCACGTGAGCCGCCACCGCAACGACCCCCACCACCCCCATCACCACCGCAGCAACAATCGAGGCGATCGCAATCGCCGCCTCCACCGTCACCATCCCCCGCTCGTCAGACACCAGACGAGCCCGGCCACGACGAATCATCCGACCGACGTCTGCAACGCCTTGTCGATGATCCCCGTCAACGCCGACACGATGTTGTCGCCGGTGACAACGGTGTACAAAATGGCCCCGAAAGCCGCGGCAGCAATCGTCCCGATCGCATACTCGGCGGTCGACATCCCGTCCTCGTCTGTCATCAGCAGCGCCGCGCGTGCCTGCGCTTCTCGAAAGACTCTGTTCATCATGGTTTCTCCCCTTTTTCGTGCCGCGGTCATTCCGCGGCAAGTCTTCACAGCAATCCCCCGCCGAACACCGGCCCGGCCAATCCGATGACCACCGGCACGATGCCCAGACAGACAAAGGCCGGCAGAAAACACAGACCCAGCGGACCGCTGATGGCGACACCGGCGCGCTCCGCTGCCGCGGCCGCGCGGTCTTGCGCTTCGGCCCGCTGACCGTCGGCCAACTCCCCGAGGCCACGCACCGGTGACGATCCGGCACGCGCCGAACGCCTCGCCATGGCAGCCAGAGCATGGGCGGCCGGATCGGCGTCGTCGGGAACAGCCCACGCACGCAACGGGTCCGCGCCCAGCGAGAGGAGGTCGGCGGCCTCGGCAAGGGTTCTGCCCAGGGCTGGTGGCGCCGAGTCCGCCACCACGCGGGCCGCCGTACCAACCGGGAGTCCCGACCGCAGGCACACCGCGAACAGTTCATAGCTCGCCGCCGCGGCGAAGGGTTCATCGCCGCCCTTCTTCTTTCCCAGCCAACGCGGCTCCCGATCACGGGGTGTGCGAGCAGGCGGACCGACGACGCGATAGGTGCGCCACACCGGACCTGGTATCAGCCACAATCCACCCGCCCCGGCCACGGCGGCGATCACCCACGGGGTCACAGGGCGGTCACCTTGCCCACGATCCTGCGCGACCACAGCAGGCCACAGCACACCAGCGCCACTCCGACCACCAGCAGCACGCCACCGAGGCCACCACCGAGCAGCACCGACAGCGGAGCCGCCCCTATGGCCTGCCCCAACACGATTCCGAGGACGGGCAACAATGCGAGTACCAGTGCGGTGGCCTTCGCACCGGCCAGTGCAGCCCTGGTTCGCTCACGAAACCGGTTGCGAGCCATCAGGTCCGATCGCACGGACGTCAGCAGCTCGGCCATCGGCAGGCCGTATTGCTCCGCCGTGCGCCACGCCACCGCGACCCTGCGCCATGACGCGCGCTGATTGCTCTCGATCTGCTCGATGCCATCGGCGACATCACCCCCGAGAGCGGCCCGACCGGCCATCATCTGCAACATCGCGAAGGTCGCCGCACGATCGACACAGTCCTGCGCGGCCTGCCGGCACGCATGAGCCGGGTGAGCACCCACGCGGAGCTCGGCGATCATGACCTCGAGCGCTGCCAGCAGCCGGGCCATCTCGGCTGCCGCGTCGCTCTCCCGTCGTCGCGCCACCACCGCGAGGTAGGTCATCGCCGAAGCCATGCCGGCCGCGAGTGCGGCTGCCGGGCCGAATACCGCGAACGCGACCACCGGTACCGCACCGGTGAGACACGCTGCAGGATCACCGATTCTTCGGCGAGGAGAGCGGGCTGTCTCGGCCAGCCCGGTTGCGCGCAGATGGTGCGGGGTCCGGGGCCACATCAGCAGAGCGACCGCAACAGCGGCGACGACGGCGCTCACCGGCGCAGCCTCGAGCTCAGGAGATCGGCAAGATCCGTTGCCGCATCCGAGAATCCGTCATCTCGATCCCAGACCCGCTCGATCTTGACAAGGCCATCGTCGCTGCGGCGGACCATGCCGATCTCGGCGACGCCCCGGGCGCCCGAGGCGTCGCGGAAGACGCCGATCACGACGGAGATGGCTGCTGCCAGCTGACTGTGCAAAGCCGGGCGGTCCATGCCACCGAGCGCGGCAAGCGCCTCCATCCGCGCGGGTACCTCCGCCGTGGAGTTCGCGTGCAGTGTTCCCGCGCCACCGTCGTGTCCTGTGTTCATCGCTGTGAGGAGGTCGACCACCTCGGCGCCGCGGACCTCACCGACAACAATCCGATCGGGGCGCATGCGCAGCGCTTGGCGAACCAGTGCGCGGACCGGAACCTCGCCCGCACCTTCGACATTGGGCGTCCGGGCCACCAGCCGCACGACATGAGGATGGCGTGGGGCGAGTTCAACCGCGTCCTCGACGCACAGAATGCGCTCGGCCGGATCAACTCGGCCGAGCAGGGCCGACAACAGAGTTGTCTTTCCCGCACCGGTCCCCCCGACAACCAGGAAGGCCAGCCGGGCGTCGATGATCGCCTCCAGCAGAGTCGCCGCCTCCGCGACGATCGCACCCGACGCGACCAACGCATCGAGGTTCTGCGTGGCCGGCCGGAGAACTCGCAGCGACAGACACGTGCCGTCGACGGCGATGGGCGGGATGACCGCGTGCAGGCGCACGTTGTAACCCCGCCTGCCGACATCGGTGAGTTGACCGTCCACCCAAGGCTGCGCGTCGTCGAGGCGTTTGCCCGCGGCGAGCGCCAGCCGCATGGCCAGTCGCCGGACGGCATCGTCGTCCTCGAACTCGATCGTCGCCGGCTGCAGTCCGTGGCCTTGGTCGACCCACACCTGTTTCGGGCCGACCACCAGGATGTCGTTGACCGTCGGTCCTGCCAGCAAGGTCTCGAGCCTTCCGGCGCCCACCAATTCGGTGTGCAGGAACCGCAGCGCGTCGAGGAGATCGGTGTCGCCGAGGACCCCACCGGCTTCCTCCCGCACCACCGCGGCCATCACCTCGGGGGTCGGGTCTTGTGCGGTGGCGGCCAGCCGTTCCCGGACACGGGTCAGCAGAGCCGCTCGAGTGGTGCCGGCCACATCGGTCCGAGTGGTCATCTCCGCCCCCGACGTGAGTCGACGCCACGCTGGAGCACGGCTTCCGCGGTCCGACGCAGCGGTGATCGCCGACCGAGAACAAGGCCGCCGGACTCGAGCTGCCAGGGAACCTTCGGATCCGACCGCGTCGCACCGAGCAACGGGAGACCGATCACCTCGGCGACCTGCCGGGCCCGCAGACCCCCGGGGCAGGGCCACGGACCACCACTTCCAGTCGCCCGCTGCGTGAGCCCATCCGTCGCGCCACCTCCCGGGTGGCCGCGCACGACCGAATGGTCGCCGAGCAGACGACCACCACGATGTCAGCCGCCTCAACCACGGCCGCCGCCAGCTCGTCATCTCGCCGCGGCAGGTCGGCGACCACCACATCACCGTGTGCACGGCAGGCGTCGATCGCGGCGAGCGCCGTCTCGGGACGCACAGGCTGCGCGGATCCTCGGCGGCTGGTCAGGACGGCCAGGCCACCGCGCGCGTGGGGCAGGGCGGCGTGGAGTGAGTCGGCTGCCACCTGGCCGCTCTCCAGAGTCAGTTCCTGCCATCGAAGGCCGGGTTGGTCCTCGATGCCGAGCATCAGGTCCTGGCCTCCACCCAGATCGTCCAGATCCAGGAGTAGAGCGCCGGCGCCCTGTTCGGTCGCCAGCAACCCGACAGCAGCGGCCAAGGTCGACGCTCCGGCGCCGCCGTGCCCAGCCAGCAGAGCGACCGCAACACCGGATGGGCCGGTGGGTGTGCGGATGCGCGACAGCGCAGAGACGACGGCGTGCTCGTCCTCGGGAAGGACGAATCCGTCCTCGGCTCCGAGAGCCAGCGCGGTGCGCCACATGTCCGGTCCACTGCCCGTCAGCCCGACCACCATGACGCCGGGTCGGCGGGGCAGGCCGGCCGACAAAGTGGCGTCAACGGTGGTCGCGTCGACGAGCACCGCAGTGGCCTCGGACCACTCCCGACGACAACGGTCAGGTGCCGCACGCCACACCTGATAACCGGAGGCGGCTGCGACACGCGCAACGTCATCGGCGACCTCGGACGAGACCATGACGAGCACGCTGGGTGATTCGGGCATGGACTCAGCATCGGGTACGCCACCGACCGGGGAACCTGGCCGAACCCTCCATCTGTGGATGGCCGACGGTCTGTGGACAACCCGATCCGTCGGACGGTCGAGCAGACACCACCCATAACTCAAAACAGCAGGTCAGAAGGGTAGATGCGAGGGATGATCGTACGGGTCAGATGACCGAAACACCCCGGAAATGGGGACGACCCCGGCCAGGGGGGAGGAGGCCAGGGTCGTCGCGTTCAGCCCCGGGGGTCGGGCTGAAAGCCCCGGATCAGGTCCGGGTAATAACGACTATACACAAAAACTCCGGATTGATTGCAAGTTCAACCATTTGTTTTTCGTCATGCCGATCCGACATCGTTAACGGCCTCCCCTGTAGTCCGAACCGATGAATCTGCGCCCGGGATGGACGCCCGACGTACCCTCGACACGTGACTTATTCCCGGCCCGCGGACGGTGGTCCGGAATCCATCTCCGGCTCGCGGATCGCCGCCTTCTTCGACCTCGACAAGACCATCATCGCGAAGTCGAGTTCGCTGGCGTTCTCTCGCCCGTTCTTCGACCAGGGGCTGATCAACCGTCGCTCGGTACTCAAGTCGTCGTACGCCCAATTCATGTTCTTGCTATCAGCCGCCGACCACGATCAGGTGGAGCGGATGCGTAAACATGTCACCGAGATGTGCACGGGGTGGGACGTGGACCAGGTGTCGTCGATCGTCCGCGAGACGCTGCACGACATCGTCAACCCCCTGGTGTTCGCCGAAGCCGCGGACCTCATCGCCGGCCACAAGGCCCGGGGTCATGACGTCGTGATCGTGTCCGCCTCGGGGGCCGAGATCGTCGAACCGATCGGCGAGATGCTGGGCGCCGACTATTCGATGGCCAGCCGGATGAAGGTGATCGACGGCAAGTATGCGGGCGAGGTCGAGTTCTACTGTTACGGCGAGGAGAAGGCCGCGGCGATGAACGAGATCGCCGAATCCGTCGGCTACGACCTCTCCCAGTGTTTCGCCTACTCGGACTCGATCACCGACCTGCCGATGCTGCAGGCGGTCGGCCATCCCACCGTCATCAATCCCGACCGCGCGCTGCGCAAGCAGGCCACCGCTCTCGGCTGGCCGATGTTGTCGTTCACCAAGCCCATCTCGATTCGCGATCGCCTGCCCAACACGCCGTCTCCCACCGTGACCGCCTCGGCGGCAGTCGGTTTGGGCGCCGTGGTCGCCGGCGCCCTCACCTATTCGATCCTGGCACGCAAGCGCCACTGACGCGCGACGCGCCGAGCCCACCGCGAACACGAAAAACGTTTCCGCCCAACGGGAAAAGTCAATCTCGAATTGATGCGCCCGAGGTCTTGATGTGACCGCGGTCACGGTGTAGAAAGTAGTTACGGAAAGCGCGGAAAGCCAAGTTCGGGCCGGAAGAGAAGGATCGGACTCCTGACCGCGCACTCCCAGCACGGATACCGAGCACCCACGCGCAGCACGCCGCGGGAGGCACCAGGTTGCGGGCCTGCGAGATCCGGCGTCGAGTTCGAGTGAGTTCCTTTGGGTGGGAACGGCTTCGAAGCGGCGGCGGAACACTACGCCTAGGCCATCCCACACAACCACCAAAGCACGCTTGGTAACTCGGATCCGTGCTAGCGGGCGGCGATCGGAACGCAGAGGCGAACCGGTACGCCGCCCGCAGCGCGTTCAGAGCAGGTCGGCGCGTTCAGAGCAGGTCAGCGCGTTCAGAGCAGGTCAGCGCGTTCAGAGCAGGTCGACGCTCATCGCGCGGCTTCGGCAATCGAGTTCGCCTCTGCGGCACCGGCTTCGAGGGCATCACAGCACAGCAGCACCCATTCCCGGATACGGTCGGGGTCTCCGGAACCGAAGGCGGTCGAACTGTCGCGGTACTCGCGCACGCGCTGGAACCATGTCACCTCGGGCACGCCCAGGTTGTGTGGATCGAGTCCGCTGCTGGTGCAGACGAGCCGCGACGCCGCGCGAGCGACGATCCCGTTCGCGTACGTGAAGGGTTCGAGGGAGAGCAGTTCTGCATGCACCACCGCCGCCACGATGGGGGCGGGTGCTTTTGTCGCGCCGGTGATGAGCTGGGCGAGCAAAGCCAGACGCTGGCCGAGGTCGCGATCGGCGCGGGGACGGCCCAGTAGTTGCGGATCGTCGGTGAGGTCATTCGCGGCGAGAACGTGCAGTCGCGCCAGCGTCTGCAACGGAGCACGCGTCCAGGTCGACACGAACTGCGGGAGCGATTCACCGTCGAGCGCCTGGGCCACCCGCATGGCACCCGAGAGCACGGGATCATCGAAGTCGCCGTCGCGCACCAGATCGACACTTCCACCGTCGATGGCAGCGGACGACCGTCCGGCCCGCCACGACGCCTCCGTTGCCGTCTTCTCCCACCCGCGCAGGTTCACCGGATGCCGGTGAGCAGCGGCCAGGGCATCACGCGCTCGGTCGGCTGCCTCGATCACGCCGGGCAGTTCGAGTATCGGAGCCAAGGGGTCGGTCACGAGAGGCCAGCGTACTGGGCCGAGATGGCGGCCTCGGCCGGGATGCGCGGCGAGAGCGGACGGCCGGGGAGTCAGATCAATTCCAGGACGTGCCCGGCGGCGCGCGCTTTCACCACGGCTTCGTGACGGGTGCGGGCACCCAGACGAACCATGGCGGCCCGGAGGTAGGTCTTGACGGTGTCCACGGTGAGGCCGAGACGATCGGCGACCACCCGGTTGCCAAAACCCATCGCGACCAGCGACAGCACCTGTAGCTGGCGTGGCGTGAGTGCGATCGTCGGCTCGACCCCGGACCGATCGACACTGGTGATCTGATCGACGAGTCGGCCGATCCGGCGTCGGGTCTGCTCATCCTCGGCACCTGTCGCGATGTCGCGGAGCTCGTGGATCCAGTCGGGGATCGGCCGCTGAGCCTGCTCGCGTGCTGCGATCGCGGCGACCCGGCGGTCCACCTCGTCGCGGATCCGCAGTTCGGTGCCGATCCGGCCGGCCTCGAGCGAGAGTGCATCCATCGCGTGCTCGCCGAGAAGTCCTCCGCCACCGCGCCAGCCGCCGTACAACAGCCCTCTGACCGCGCCGTCGACGACAATGGGGGCCGCAGCCAGGTCGGTGATGCCCTCACCGAGGATCTGGTCGTCGAAGTCATGGGTGATCTCGCTGGCCGACCCGTAATCCCTGACCATCTTGGCCCGCTTGTTCAGCCACGTCAGCCCACCGAGCCCACGTTCGGGGGTGACCGTGATGGTTCGAAGGGCAGCAGTCTGGTGACCCACCGACTCGGTGACCTGGATGACGTCCCGATCGCGCAGACCTGCGAAGACCACCGGGATCCCGGCGGTTTTGCGCAGACGCGCACTCGTGGCGCGCACCAGTTCACGATCACTGGGACGGAGCACGCTGTTGTCTGGACTCATCTGCAGTATCCACTTTCGGGGCTATTGCCTCCGATGATGCCGCAACCATCATGTGGTGTACAACACAGCGACCGCGCGTCTGTGACGGGACCGAACACAGCGGCACGTGAATCGGTGTCCGGATCGGGCTCGCCCCATGCAGGTCGGGCAGCCAGTACGAAAGGGCAGAAAATGAGTGAAGGAACCGCGCAAGCGGCGTACCCCCCACCCCCGGCGTTTGTCGAGCAGGCCAACGCCGGACCTGAATTGGCCGAAGCGGCCGAGGCCGACAGGCTCGCGTTCTGGGCCGAGCAGGCCCGCCGACTGCACTGGGACACCGACTTCACCGATGTCCTCGACTGGTCCGGCGCACCGTTCGCCAAATGGTTTGTCGGAGGCAAACTCAACGTCGCATACAACTGCGTCGACCGTCATGTCCTCGAGGGCAACGGCGACAGGGTGGCGATCCACTGGGTCGGCGAGCCGGGCGACTCCCGCGACCTCACCTACAGCCAGTTGCTCGCCGAGGTGAGCCAGGCCGCGAACTACTTCGTCGAGATCGGCCTGGTCGCCGGCGATCGCGTGGCCATCTACATGCCGATGGTTCCCGAGGCCATCGTCACGATGCTCGCCTGCGCACGTCTGGGACTCACGCATTCTGTTGTCTTCGCCGGATTCTCGGCCGGCGCGCTGCGATCGCGGGTCGATGACGCCGAGGCGAAGTTGGTCGTCACCACCGACGGCCAGTACCGCCGCGGCAAGCCTGCGCCGCTCAAGGCCGCGGTCGACGAGGCGCTCGGCAGCGGGGACGACGCAGCGAAATCCGTCGAGCACGTCCTGGTGGTCAATCGCACCGATTCAGACATCGACTGGACCCCGGGCCGGGACGTCTGGTGGCACGAGACCGTCGCCAAGGCCGAGAACGTGCACACCGCAATGGCGCACGACGCCGAGCACCCCTTGTTCCTGCTGTACACGTCCGGCACCACGGGAAAGCCCAAGGGCATCGTCCACTCGTCAGGCGGCTACCTCACGCAGGTGAGTTACACATTCCACAACGTCTTCGACCACAAGCCGGGCAAGGACGTGTTCTGGTGCGGCGCCGACATCGGCTGGGTCACCGGCCACAGCTACCTCGTGTACGGGCCGCTCTCGAACGGCGCCACCGAGGTGGTCTACGAGGGAACGCCCAACTCCCCCACCGAACATCGCCACTTCGAGATCATCGAGCAGTACAAGGTCACCACCTACTACATCGCCCCCACCCTGATCCGCACCTTCATGAAGTGGGGCAGGGAGATTCCCGACGCCCACGACCTGAGTTCGCTGCGTTTGCTCGGCAGCGTCGGCGAGCCGATCAACCCCGAGGCGTGGCGCTGGTACCACGAGGTCATCGGCGGCGAGCGCTGCCCGATCGTCGACACCTGGTGGCAGACCGAGACCGGCGCGATCATGATCTCTCCGCTGCCCGGGATCACCTCCACCAAGCCGGGTTCGGCGATGGCCCCGCTCCCCGGCATCAGCGCGAACATCGTCGACGACAACGGCGAACCGGTCGGCGCGGGCGAACAGGGCTTCCTCGTGCTCGACAAGCCGTGGCCGTCGATGCTGCGCGGCATCTGGGGTGACCAGGAACGTTTCCGCGACACCTACTGGTCGCGATTCGCCGAGCAGGGTTGGTACTTCGCAGGCGACGGCGCGCGTTACGACGACGACCACGCCCTGTGGGTCCTGGGCCGCATCGACGATGTCATGAACATCTCCGGACACCGGATCTCCACCGCCGAAGTCGAATCCGCGCTCGTCGGACACCACAGCATCGCCGAGGCCGCCGTCATCGGCGCCGCCGATGCCACCACCGGCCAGGGCATCGTCGCGTTCGTGATCTTGCGGCAGGGCCAGGAGGACACCGGCGACCAACTGGTCAAGGAACTCAAAGACCAGGTCTCCAAGGACATCTCGCCGATCGCCAAGCCACGTGAGATCTACGTGGTGCCAGAACTGCCCAAGACCCGCTCCGGCAAGATCATGCGACGGCTGCTCAAGGACGTCGCCGAGGGACGCGAACTCGGTGACACCTCGACACTGGTCGACCCGTCGGTGTTCGACAACATCCGCCGCCGCAAGGCCGACTGAACCCGAGGGGTACCGGGTGGTGGCTGCTGTCAGCTCAGCTTCGAGAAGTGCTTGACGGTATCGGTTTCCAGGGTTGCGAACGTCTTCTGCGTGATGGGCAACGCGAACCTGGAGGTCTTCGCCATCACCCCACCCATCTCGATCGCGAACGACCATGTGAAGCGGCAGCCACCTCCCGACGGCTCCACTTCACTCAACTCACCGAAGCGACGAAGACTGGGCACATTGGACTGCTCCACGTAGAACGCGTTGCGGTAGGTGCCCGCCTCACGGTCTTCGTCCCAGCAGAAGAACCTCTCCGACAGTTGCGCGTACCCGGGCGCCAACTGCGCCCTACGGGTGGTCCCCACGCCGTAGGGCGCCGGAGAGGTGAACGTGATCGACTTGATCACCCGACACCAGTCCAGGGTGTTCTGTCTGGTCAGTTCGGCCCACGCCTGCTCAGGAGACACCGGGAGGTTGACACTGAATCGGTGGGTGATCGGGGCGGTCTGAAAAAGTCCAGCTCGAACGGTTCCATGGGGTAAGTCGGCATGCCAGTCCTTCGTGATCGTGGGTCGGTGGTGCCACCCGATCGACCGGACGGCCCCGGGTGCACCACCCGACAGTTAACGCATCTACGGCGCCTCGCGCCCGTAGAAAGGTCCGATGAACCTGCAATCGGGTCGGGCATGGCAACATAAGGCCTACTAACCCCGGCGATGCAGAGATGAACGTCCGGGATGGACTCGGGCGTGGTGTCCGAGGATGGAGGAGTTGCAGTGACGCTGGACGACCGCCCTTCGGGAGATGTTCCGCCGAACGTCTCGTCGATTCCGTTGTCCGACCCCAATGTGCGCCCCGGCGGCGACCCGAGTGTCGGTGGTCTGGTCAAGGACGCCACCACGCACTTGTCGACGCTGTTCCGCGCCGAGGTCGCACTGGCCAAGGCGGAACTGACCGCCGAGGCCAAGAAGGCCGCAGTGGGTTCGGGCCTCATCCTGGTCGCCCTCACCGTGCTGCTCTACGCGAGCCTGTTCTTCTTCTGGTTCCTCGGGGAACTGCTGGACGAGTGGCTGCCGCGCTGGGCCGCGTTCGGCATCGTGTTCCTCATCCTGCTGGTCCTGGCGATCATCACCGGATTCATCGGTTATCGGGTGTTCAAACGGATCACCGGTCCGAGTAAAACGATCGCATCGGTTCAGCGGGTGCCCGAAGTGCTGCCCACCTCCGGGCACGACGGAGTCCACCCCGGTGCAGACCTGAGCAAGCCGTCCGGCTCGCACAAGGTCCTCAAAGGCTGACATTTGGCGCCCCCGGACCCGTCGACCGTTCGATTCGCGGGACCGTGGCATCACCATGATGTCCGCGCGAACGGCGTGCGCCTGCACGTCGTCGAATGTGCGGACACACCCACCAACCGGCCCCTGGTGCTCCTCATGCACGGCTTCGGGGAATTCTGGTGGAGCTGGCGTCACCAGATCACCGCGCTCACCAACGCCGGGTTCCGGGCCGTTGCCGTTGATCTGCGCGGATACGGCGACAGTGACAAGCCGCCACGTGGCTACGACGGATGGACACTGGCCGGCGACACCGACGGCCTGATCCGCGCGCTCGGTCATTCCGACGCCACCATCGTCGGACATGCCGACGGCGGTCTCGTCGGATGGGCGACCGCGACCCTGCATCCCCGGTCGGTCCGCTCGATGGCGGTGGTCTCCTCACCGCATCCGCAGGCGCTGAAGAACGCCAACATGCGGGAGTCGACCCAACGCAAGGCATTTCTGGGTGGGTTGCTCCGAGCCCAGATCCCACGGACCGCCGAGCGCGACCTCACCCGCGACGACGGCGCGATGGCCGAAGAACTGATGCGACGTCGATCCGGGCCGGGGTGGCCACGCACCGACGACTTCGCCGACGCCGCCAAGCGCAACCGATCGGCGGTGCAGATCCCCGGTGTGGCGCACTGCAGCCTGGAATACCGGCGCTGGGCCTTTCGGTCCCAATTCCGCCCGGACGGTTACAAGTTCCTCCAGCTGATGGACCGGCGCCTCCAGATCCCGGTGCTGGCCATGCACGGCGAACTCGATCGCTACATCCTCCGGTCCACGATGGCGGGCAGCGCCAAATGGGTCGACCGGCTCGACTTCACCGAGGTCACCGGCAGCGGCCACTACGCACATCAGGAAAACCCCGACGAGGTCAACGAACTGCTGATCGAGTTCGCCGGGCGCTGACGGCGGCTACCCCGAATGCACGCAGGACTGCGTGTCGACCGCGGTGCTCAACCTTTCCGATTCGGCGAGGCCAGGCTTGACCTGGTCGGCCGTGAGCACGAATCCGGTTTCGCTGGCCGGATCCTCGGCGGCCCCGAAGACCACGCCGAGGACGTCGCCGTCCGAGTTGATCAGCGGTCCACCGGAATTGCCCTGCCGGATCGAGCCGCGCACCGTGTACACCTCCCGGGTCACAGCGGATCCGGGATAGATTCCCGGGCCGCGGAGCTGGATGACCTCCCGGACACGTTCGGCGCTGGCGTTGAACGGCCCTGCCTCGGGGAAGCCGAGGGCGATCGCGTCTTCGCCGGTCTTCGCGAGTTCGTCGGCGAAACGCAGCGCCGGCGCCTGCAGTCCCGGCACGTCGAGCACCGCGATGTCGGTGTTCGGGTCGAAGTAGACGACGGTGGCGTCGAACTGGTCGCCCGAGGCCACCACGTGCAGGGTGGTCGTCCCCGCGACGACATGCGCGTTGGTCATCACCCGCTCCGGAGAGACCACGAATCCACTGCCTTCCAGCGCCTGATTGCAGCTGGGGGCGACGCCCTCGATCTTGACCACACTGGGACGGACCCGACCGATCACGGGCTGCTCGAGCAGCCCCTGGTCGGGGGCTTCGACACTTGTGATGGGCGTGCGACCGAACGGGCCGATGGCCTCCTTGAGCCCGGAACCTTCGAACATGTCCCAGAACTCGCGCGGCAGTCGCTGCATCCACTGCGGCGCAAGCGAATTGACCTCATCGATGACTTTCGATTCGCTCACCGCGCCGGCGATCTGGGGCTGGGCCGACGTGCTGATCGGGGTGGCGAGCACCCATGCGGCGAGCAGGACCGCGACCGCCTGGAGCAACGACCCGATCACCGAGTCGACGCGTCGCACCGAGAGGGTGCGGATGCTGCTCCGCGCGGCCCGTCCCAGCACCATGCCGGAGATCTCCCCGACGATGACCAGCGCGACGAGCAGGAGCACGCCGGCGACGAGCCGCCATCGCTGATCCTCGATGTTCCGGATGAGGTGTGGCGCCAGGAGAACCCCCGCGGCAGCACCCAGGAGCACCCCGACAAACGCCATCGCCGACGAGACCGCGCCTTGGCGGTACCCGGAGGCCGCGGCGAGCAGCGCGATGCAGATCACCAGGACGTCAACCCACGCGGCTCCGCTCACTCCTGCCCCACCTTGGCCAGCTCATCCGCCAGATCGCGGACATCCGTCTTGTCCCAGGCAATCTCCCAGCCGGCCGCCTCCACGATGGCCGCGAGCAATCCCCCGGTGAATCCCCACACCAGCATCTTCTCGACGCCGAAGGCAGGCCCCCGGTAAGGACGTCCCGGGATACCGGTGGGGCGCTGCACCTGAAAGCGGTTGCGGGGGTTGACCACATCGCGCAGAGGCACCCGGACGACCCGGGCGGTCTCTGCGAGGTCCACGACCCCCACCTCCGACGGGTCGTGCCAGTAACCGATCACCGGCGACACCTCGAATCCGGAGGGCGGCACGGGAAACGTGTCGAGGGTGGCGAGCAGGTCGACACCGGCAGGGTTCAGCCCGGTCTCCTCGACGGCCTCGCGCATGGCGGTGCCCACCGGGAACTCGTCACCGTCGTCGCGGACGCCACCGGGAAAGGCGATCTGCCCACTGTGATTTCGCAACGTCGCAGCGCGTTGGGTCAGCAGGACATCGGCGTCGGCAGGGATGCCGCCGTGGTGGGTGGGGTCGCCACTCCAGTCGCCGCTGAACAGGACCAGTACCGCTGCCGACCGCGGGTTCCGCATCATCGATCGCAGCAGCCGCTCGGTCACGCCGCCGCGGTCCTCGACCGACCGGGTGACCCCGTCGAGGTTCGCGGTGAGCCCACGAAGCCATGGCGGCACCTTCTCGTCCGGCACCAGAAGTCGGGTCATGCCTCGACGCCCAGATGTTCGCGCACAACATCGGCCACCTCGTCGGGCGACTCGAACACCCGCGGCAGCACCGCTGCCACCGTGCCGTCTGCGCGCACGAGCACGGTCGACGGGTAGGCGCGCGGCACGCCCAGCGCCGCAGCGATCTTGGCGTCTGTGTCCACCACCGTCGGCAGGTGGACGCCGATCTCGGCGAGCAAGGTCAGCGACAGAAACGGATTCTCGGCGCCCTCCTTGCCCTGCACGGTGAGCACCCGCACGCGATCCCCCGCCCTCTTGGCGTATTCGTCGATCACCGGCAGCTCGGCCCGGCACGGTCCGCACCAGTGGGCCCACACGTTGACGAGCATCGGGGTACCGGCCGTTGCGCTGCCCAGGTCGACCGTCGATCCGTCGGCCAGGCAGGGCACGGTCACACCTGCCAGCTTCGACCCGGAGGGTGTCGGGCCCGTGGCGACCGGGCAGGGCAGCAACGCCGCCTTCTCGCGCCCCTTCGCCATGTCGTCCTCGGTGACCGCGGCCTCCAGCCCGGGAAGCGCGGTGCTTCCCGTTGTCGGCATCCCATTCGTGGACGGACCCGGATCGGACGAGTCACGTGGCCAGATCGCGACGATCAACGCCAGGACCACGACCAGCACGGCGATCGTCCAGCGGGCGGACGTCGAGAGATGAAACC
This sequence comes from Williamsia sp. DF01-3, assembly GCF_023051145.1. Lineage (NCBI taxonomy): Bacteria > Bacillati > Actinomycetota > Actinomycetes > Mycobacteriales > Nocardiaceae > Williamsia > Williamsia sp. DF01-3. Next base: position 1,045,249 of record NZ_JALKFS010000005.1, on the reverse strand, counting down.
GCGCGCGTGGGCGCTCGGGTTGGGTGTCCACGGGCATCGACTACAGACCTGCCAGCTTCAGGAGATGGTCGGTCTCGGGTCCCTTCACGAGCTTGGCCGCTTCCGCCTTCTCGGTTGGCCCCAGGCCGTAGGACGGACAGTCCGCGGCCAGCACGCATACCCCGCAGGCCGGCTTGCGCGAGTGACACACGCGCCGACCGTGGAAGATCACCCGGTGCGAGAGGTCGGTCCAGTTCTTGCGCTCGATGAGCTCACCCACGGCCTGCTCGATCTTCACCGGATCGGTTTCGGCCGTCCATTTCCAGCGCTGCACCAACCTGCCGAAGTGCGTGTCCACGGTGATTCCCGGCACACCGAAGGCGTTACCGAGAACCACGTTCGCAGTCTTGCGACCGAAGCCGGGCAGCGACACCAACTCGGGCAATGTCTGTGGGACCTCACCGTCGAATCGCTCGACGAGCGCCTGCCCGAGACCGATGAGCGAGTTGGCCTTGTTCCGGTAGAAACCGGTGGGCCGGACCATCTCCTCCAGTTCGGCGCGGTCGGCGGCGGCGTAGTCGGCGGCCGTCCGGTAGCGCCGGAACAACGCAGGCGTTGTCAGGTTCACCCGCACGTCAGTGCACTGCGCCGACAGGATCGTCGCCACCGACAACTCCAGCGGATTGGTGAAATCGAGTTCGCAGTAGACGTGCGGGAACGCCGTCTGCAGCGTTCGGTCCATCCGCCGCGCCCGCCGGACCAGACCGGTGCGGGTCTCGGTACCGCGCTGTGCTGCGGTCTTGCCACGCCTGGCCGGGGCCGCCCCGTTCTCGCGCACACTCACCAAATCAGGGTACGGCGGACTTCTGTGAACGGCTCTATCCGGTGGTCGACCGACGGACCTCGCGTGGCGACGCGTGGTCCGCGTCGCGTCAACGACGTGCATTCAGATACAGATCGTGTCTCTTCTGAGACCTGCGTTGTGTTAACTACTCCCCATGCACGGACTCGCCGTACTTCTGTTCCCCGCAGTTCTCATGCTCTTCGCGTTGGCGATGGAGCGTCTGGAGAACCAGCTCGAACGACTCAACGTGCGACCGAACGATGTCGAAGAGTTCCTCGAGTCGGCTCAGCCCGAGCAGATGGACACGCTGGCCCGGTCGGGCTTTCCCGCGGCGCTCGACGAGTTCCGTGATCGGAGAGTCCCCACCACTGTCGAGACCGAGCATTCGATCCGCGCCAGCTGACCACCGAAACCCGCGAGCGACAGGCGTGATCGCTCGATGAGGGGTAATTAACCTGTTTCGCACCCGATACCCGTAGACTGGATGACGGGTGACGAACACAACACATCGACCGTGTGACCGGCCCCAAGTTTTGATCGTGGTCTGGCTGGACCCTAGAAAGGGGCGTAAGTGGAGGAAGTACTGGCGCGGGCGGGCATCTTCCAGGGAGTGGAACCGACGGCCGTCGCGGCATTGACCAATCAGCTTCAGCCGGTTGATTTTCCACGGGGCCACGTGATTTTCAACGAAGGTGAGCCGGGTGACCGGCTCTACATCATCTTGTCCGGCAAGGTGAAGGTCGGTCGCCGTTCCATCGACGGCCGCGAGAACCTGCTGACGATCATGGGTCCGTCCGACATGTTCGGCGAGCTCTCCATCTTCGACCCCGGACCACGCACATCGTCGGCGACCACGGTCACCGAGGTACGCGCCGTGTCGATGGACCGCGAGGCTCTGCGTTCGTGGATCGCGGATCGGCCCGAGATCGCCGAACAGTTGCTGCGCGTCCTGGCCCGCCGATTGCGTCGCACCAACAACAATCTCGCCGACCTCATCTTCACCGACGTGCCCGGCCGGGTCGCCAAGCAGCTGCTGCAGCTGGCACAGCGTTTCGGTACCCAAGAAGCCGGTGCTCTGCGAGTCACCCACGACCTCACGCAGGAAGAGATCGCCCAGCTCGTGGGCGCCTCCCGCGAAACCGTCAACAAGGCGCTTGCCGACTTCGCCCAGCGCGGATGGCTGCGACTCGAAGGCAAGAGCGTCCTGATCGCAGACTCCGAGCGGCTGGCTCGCCGCGCGCGGTAGAACAACTTGCAAAAACCGCCCCGATCGCTGATGCGGTCGGGGCGGTTTTTTGTCGCCTCGGCTGGTGCCTCGCCTGCTACTGCTCGGCCAGGTAGGCCAGCTGAGTCTTGACCGACATCGTCGCCGCAGGCCACAGCTTTTTGTCGATGTCGGCGTACACCTTCTTGACCACTTTCTTCGGCTTGGCTTCTGCGGCACTCACCCCGAGTTCGGCCAGCGCGGCACGTACCTGATCGATCCGCTCTTCGCGGTGTGCCTTGTAGTGGCGGGCCAGCGGGATCACCTCGGCGTGATCGGGCCCATGCCCGGGCAGCAACACGCAGTCGTCACCCTCGACGATGATGCGGTTGAGCGAGTTCATGTAGTCGCGCAAGGTGCCATCTTTGGGATCGAGCACGGTTGTCCCACCGCCGAGGATGGTGTCTCCGGTCAGCATCGCCTTGCGTCCGTTGTGCTCGACGAGAAAACTCACCGAGTCGCCGGTGTGCCCGGGTGTGTGCAGCACAGTGATCTTGAGTCCGGCGGCCTCGATCACCTCCCGGTCTTGGAGTGGGCTGCCGTCGCGGGTGTACTTGTCGACCCGTGCCCGAACGGGTGCGCCGGTGAGTTCACGGAAGAACTTGATCGCGCCGGTGTGGTCGGGGTGGCGGTGAGTGACCAGACCGAGAACCACATTGCCCTGCGCGACAACGTTTTTGACGTGCTTTTTCTTACCCTTGGGACCGGGGTCCACCACCACACAGTCGTTGTGACCGGGCGCCCGCAAGATCCACGTGTTCGTGCCGTCGAGTGTCATCATCCCCGGGTTGCGGCACAGCACAACCGACGCGAAATCGGTCACCGGACGAACGACACCGTACGCAGGATGCTGCGGTTCACTCATGACGATCAGGCTATATCCTGCACTTGGCGAAGGCAGGGTCGACTCTGTCGGCTCGCTGCGGGTACACGAACCGGCTGACGGTGCACGAACCGGCTACACAGAGGCGAGGCGCAGACGATGGGTAGATTCCACCGCCACGACGAGACACACACCCACGCCGACGGGACAACGCACAGCCACGAACACACCAACCCAGGCCATTCCGACCACGGCGACCACAGTGGCTACGACACCGGCGCCGAACGCATCGATGTGCTCGAGGCGATCTTCACCGAGAACGACATGCGTGCCGACCTCAACCGGGCCGCATTCGACGGCGCCGGGGTACCCGCGATCAATCTGATGAGCTCACCGGGCTCGGGCAAGACCGCCATCTTGTCGGCCACCCTCGACGCGATGCGGGCGGACGTGCGCGTCGGTGTCGTCGAAGGCGACATCGCCACCGACCTCGATGCCGCACGGCTCGCCGACAAGGGCGCGCAGGTCTCACTGATCAACACTGCCAACGGGTTCGGCGGCGAATGCCATCTCGATGCCCCGATGGTGAACCGCGCGTTGCAAGATCTCGACCTGCAGACGCTTGATCTGGTGATCATCGAGAACGTCGGGAATCTGGTGTGTCCCGCCGAGTTCGATGTCGGCGAGCACGCCCGCGCAATGGTCTATTCGGTGACCGAGGGTGAGGACAAACCTCTCAAATATCCTCTGATGTTCAGCCGGGTGCACGTGATCCTGCTGAACAAGATCGACCTCCTGCCCCACCTCGACGTCGAGTTGCAGGCGTTCCTCGACACCATCGCGCAGACCAACCCTCGCGCACAGGTCATCCCGGTCAGTGCACGCACCGGAGAGGGACTACCGGAGTGGTTCAGTTGGGTCCGTGCACTGGTCGAGCGTCGCGCAGGCTGAGGACGAGGGTCAGACCTCGACGATCAACTCGATCTCCACCGGTGCCCCGAGTGGCAGCTCGGCCACTCCGACCGCAGACCTGGCGTGGGCGCCGGCCTCTCCGAAGATTTCACCCAGCACGTTGGATGCACCGTTGATGACCTGGGGTTGACCGGTGAAGCCCGGGGCCGAGGCCACGAAGCCGACAACCTTGACGATCCGCTTCACCGAGTCGATTCCGACCAGACTGTCCACTGCCGCAAGCGCGTTCAGAGCGCAGACACGTGCGGCCTCGGTTGCCTCATCCGGCCGGACAACACCTTCGGCGCCCTCGGACACCTTGCCCTGCACGGTCAATTCGCCACCGAGCAACGGCAACTGGCCCGCGGTGTAGACGAGGTTGCCGGTCTGGACTGCCGGCACGTACGCGGCCAGTGGCGCCACCACCTTGGGCAGCACGATGTTCAGTTCGGTCAATCGCTGCGACCACGTCATGACGGATCAGCCCTTGGCGCGCTTCAGGTAGGCGACGTGCTGTTCGCCCGTGGGTCCCGGCAGGACGCTGACCAGCTCCCAGCCGTCAGCACCCCACTGGTCGAGGATTTGTTTGGTGGCGTGGGTCAGAAGGGGGACGGTGACGTACTCCCAGGCAGTTGGCTCGCTCATGTGAACACCCTATCTCTCTGGTAAGTGTTCGGGCCGCGTACGTTCACCGACCCGGACATCCCCTGATGACAGGGGTGAAATACGCGTACTGCACGGTATGGTCTTCGGCCATGACCAACGTGGATATGGTGAACCCGTGACAACAGAACAGCCCACGGGCTATCGCTGGTCAGAGGCCGCTGCGAAGGCGCGCCTGCACTTCGTCTCCGGTAAGGGCGGGACCGGAAAAACCACTGTCGCGGCCGCTCTCGCGCTGACACTGGCCGCCGAAGGCAAGAAGGTCCTCCTCGTCGAGTGCGAGGGACGTCAGGGCATCGCGCAGATCTTCGATGTTCCGCCCCTGGCCCCCACCGAGACCAAGGTCGCCACCGCAGAAGGCGGCGGACAGGTGTGGGCACTGGCGATCGACATCGAACACGCACTGCTCGAGTACCTCGACATGTTCTACAACCTCGGATTCGCCGGCCGCGCCATGCGCCGCATCGGTGCCATCGACTTCGTCACCACCGTCGCGCCGGGGCTTCGCGACGTCTTGGTGACGGGGAAGATCAAGGAGACCGTGGTCCGAACCGACAAGCGCGGCAACCGGATCTACGACGCGGTGGTGGTCGACGCACCTCCGACGGGCCGGATCGGCAACTTCCTCGACGTCACCAAGGCCATGGCCGATCTGACCAAGACCGGCCCCTTGCGCAACCAGAGCGACGGCGTCGTCAAGCTGCTGCACTCGGACCAGACCGTGGTGCATCTGGTGACGTTGCTCGAGGCGATGCCCATCCAGGAGACCATCGAGGCGGTCCGCGAGCTGGAGGGCAAGAACCTCACCATCGGGTCGGTGATCGTCAATCGGGTGTCGCCGCATCATCTGCCACCCGAGTCGATCGGCGACATCGCCGACGGCGTCATCGATGCCGCCGAACTGCGCGCCCAGCTCGACAAGTCCGGCCTGAAGTTCACCGAGGCCGACTTCGAGGGCCTGCTCACCGAGACCATCGAGCACGCCAGTCGGGTGCAAGCGCAGCTCGAGGCCGGCGCCGAACTCGATGCCATGGAACTCGACAAGCTGCAGCTGCCCGCGTTCGACGACGGCGTCGACCTCGGCGGCCTGTACGAACTCTCCGAAATCCTCCAGAAGGCTGGTGCCTGATGCCGATCGACCTGAAAATGGGCGCAATTCTGACCGACCTCGGAACCAAGGTCGTGATCTGTTGCGGCGCAGGTGGAGTCGGCAAGACGACCACCGCTGCGGCAATGGCGGTGTACGCCGCCGAACGGGGACGCAAGGTGGTTGTCCTCACGATCGACCCCGCCAAACGGCTCGCGCAGTCGCTGGGTATGGACGAACTGACCAACAGCCCGCAGCCGGTCAAGATCGACGGCGAGGGCACCCTCGACGCGATGATGCTCGACATGCGTCGCACCTTCGACGAGATGGTGACGCAGTACTCGACGCCTGAACGCGCCGAGGCGATCATGAACAACAACTTCTATCAGACGGTTGCCAGCTCGTTCTCCGGCACGCAGGAGTACATGGCGATGGAGAAGCTGGGACAGCTTCTGGCACAGGATGATTGGGATCTCGTGGTGGTGGACACCCCACCCTCGCGCAATGCCCTCGACTTTCTCGACGCGCCCCAGCGTCTCGGGTCGTTCCTCGAAGGCCGGCTGATGAAGATGCTCGTGGGCGGCGGTCGCGGCGTGGGCCGGGTCGTCACCGGTGTTGTCGGACTGGCCATGAAGGGCATCTCGACCATCATCGGCGGCGAGACGTTGCGCGACGTCTCGGTGTTCGTGCAGTCGCTCGACTCGATGTTCGGAAGCTTCCGGGACCGGGCGAACCGGACCTACAACCTGCTCAAACAGCCCGGCACCCAATTCGCCGTGGTTGCGGCGGCCGAACCGGACGCCCTGCGTGAGGCCGCGTTCTTCGTCGACCGACTCTCCGAGGAGAAGATGCCGCTCGCCGGCCTGATCCTCAACCGCACCCACCCCAACCTCACCGCGATCAGCGGGAGCACCGCGGAGGCTGCGGCCAACAATGTCGACGACCCGCTGACCAAGGCCGTCCTCACGATTCACTCCGAACGGGCGACCACCGGCAAACGCGAACTGCATCTGCTGCACAGCTTCACCACGTCGCATCCGGCGGTCCCCATCGTGGGGGTGCCGTCACTACCGTTCGAGGTCGCCGACATGACCGCACTTCGCGCGGTGGCCGAGGAGATCACCAGCAAAGGCTGACGCCGCCGCCCGGCAGGGCGACGGCGTCAGGATGTTCGCGAAGACTCAGCCCACGCTGGTGACCTGCCTGCGACGCTGCGTCTCGAAGAACGTGCTCCACGAGGTGACCTCGGGATGCTGGCGCAACAAAGCTCGGCGCTGACGTTCGGTCATGCCTCCCCAAACCCCGAACTCAACGCGATTGTCGAGTGCATCTGCACCACACTCGAGCTGGACTGGGCAATGACGGCAGATGGTTGCAGCCTTGCGCTGGGCGGCTCCACGGACGAACAGCTGGTCAGGATCGACCTCGCGGCACCGTGCCCTGGCCACCCAGGCCAATCTTGCTTCGTTCTCTACCGTCGCAGCTGCCGCTTTTGCCATTACGATCCCCTGTCTGAAGCACAATATTGACGTCTGCCGCCACATTTAAGACTGAATGTTACGTGTGTCACATTCAATTACGACCAATGTATGGACCACACTTACGCACCGTCAAGACCTGGAATGAAAAAAGTGGCACTCGCGTGCAAACCGAGTGCGACGATCTGGCCTTTGCGCCGCTCGGTGCCACCTGAGAAGGCAGACGCCACGTATCCTTGCTGGCGTGCCAAAGTCGAAGTCCCTGTCACTGCTCGCGGGATGCTGCGTCCTAGCCGGTGTTCTGGTCGCCGGACTGCTGTTTCCGGTGGCCGGTGGAATCGGGCTGGTGTCGAGCCGGGCCGCGGACACGGTCCAGAACGTGTCGTCGGAACTGCTCGAAGGCACGGTCCCCGAGGTCACCACGATGACGGACGTCACCGGCAAGCCGATCGCGTTCCTCTACGACCAGCGACGAACACAGGTCGGCTACAACGACATCTCGCCGGAGATGATCCGCTCCATCATCTCAATCGAAGACCGGCGTTTTCTCGACCACGACGGGGTGGACTGGAAAGGCACGATCCGCGCGTTCCTCAAGAACTCGTCGTCGGGCGAGGTGCAGCAGGGTGCTTCGACCATCGACCAGCAGTATGTGAAGAACTACCAGCTGCTGGTTCTCGCTCGCACCGACGCCGACCGTCGCGCCGCCACCGAGACAACGCCCGCGCGCAAGCTCAAAGAAGTCCGCATGGCACTCACGCTGGAGGAGAACCTCACCCAGCAGGCCAAACGGGACAAGAACCTGAGCGACGAGCAGGCCAAGCAGGAGGCCAAAAAAGAAATCGTCACCCGCTACCTGAACGTGGTGCCGTTCGGTAACGGCGCCTACGGCATCGAGGCCGCAGCTCGCACCTACTTCAACAAGGCCGCGAAGGATCTGACGATCCCCGAGTCGGCGATGCTCGCCGGCATGGTGCAGTCGAGTTCGGCACTCGACCCCTACAACAACCCCGATGGTGTGCTCGAACGCCGCAACTTGGTTCTCGACACGCTGATCTCCAACTTCCCGAATCGCGCGGCCGAGTACCAGGCCGCCAAGGAGACCCCGCTCGGCGTGGTCCCCTCCCCGATCACCTTGCCCAACGGCTGCATCTCGGCCGCCGATGCCGGTTTCTTCTGCGACTATGCGTTGAAGTTCCTGGCCGAGAACGGCCTGAGCCGCGAGACGGTCGCCCGCGGCGGATACACCATCCGCACCACGCTCGATCCCGCCGTCCAGCGGTCGACGCTGACCGGGGTGCAGAACATCACCGACCCTGACCTCAACGGTGTCGCGACTGTCATGAGCGTGATCCGGCCGGGCACAGAGAGCCACGACATCATGTCGATGGCGTCGAGTCGCCAGTACGGACTCGACCAGAATGCGAACCAAACCGTGCAGCCTCAGCCGTTCTCGATGGTCGGCGACGGTGCGGGGTCGGTGTTCAAGATCTTCACGGTCGCCGCGGCGATGGAAAAGGGCCTGGGTGCCGGGTCCTCCCTTCAGGTTCCTGCCACCTTCCAGGCGCAGGGCATGGGTAGCAGCGGCGGTGTCAACGGTTGCCCGGCGAACACCTACTGTGTGCGCAACGACGGCCGGTATCCCGCACAGTTGTCGGTGACGCAGGCACTGGCCCAGTCCCCCAACACCGCATTCGTCAAGCTCCTCCAAGACGTCGGGGTGGGACCTGCGGTGGACATCGCTGTTCGTCTCGGCCTGCGCTCGTACACCAATCCGGGTACTTCCGGCCAGGGCGAGCAGAGCTTGGCCGACTACTTCAAGCAGAACAATCTGGGTTCGTTCACATTGGGGCCCACCGCGATCAACGCACTCGAGCTCTCCAACGTTGCCGCCACGCTGTCGTCGCACGGTGTGTGGTGCCCGCCGAACCCGATTGCATCCATCACGCAGCCGAAGCGCGATCGCAACGGGAACCAGGTTCTGGGTACCGACGGACGGCCTGCGGTGCAGGAGGTCGCCTTCGAGCGCCCGAAGTGCGAGAAGGTTGTCGAACCCGGCCTGGCCGACACCCTCGCCAACGCGATGAGCCAGGACGATCGCGGATCGGGAACTGCTGCGGGCGCTGCCGGGTCCACCGGATGGAACCTGCCGATGGCCGGCAAGACGGGCACCACAGAGGCCCACCGCTCGTCGGCCTTCCTCGGGTTCACCAACAACCTGGCGGCCGCGACCTACACGTACAACGATTCACCGACCCCCTCGGAGCTGTGCTCGAATCCGCTGCGGCAATGCGGATACGGCACCCTCTACGGCGGTAGTGAACCGGCACGAACATGGTTCACCGCGATGTTGCCGATCGCCAACAACTTCGGGCCCACAGCACTGCCACCGAACGACCCGACCTACGTGGCCGGTGTGGGCGGCAAGGCTGTTCCGTCGGTTGCGGGAATGACCGCCGACGAGGCGACGAAGCGGATCGAGCAGGCGGGCTTCAGGGTCGCGCGCCTCGACACCGACAGTGCGCAAGCAGCGGGCACCGTGGTGTTCACCGCTCCCGAGGACACTGCAATCCCCGGAAGCACCGTGACCATCTACGTGAGCACCGGGCAGTCCCAGCTCCCCACCCGACGGGCGTCACCACCCACCACCATCACCGTCCCCGGGGTCGGCCCGATCGTCATCCCGGTGCCGGGCGGCTGATCCGCCGGGCAGCCGGACTACTGCAGGCGCGCGCGAATCGCCGATGAGAGGCGCTTGCCGTCGGCGCGACCGGCGGCGAGCTTGGTGGCGTGCCCCATCACCTGGCCCATCTGCCTCATGCCCGGTGCCTCACCGGTCTCTTCGGCGACGGCCGCAACGGCTTGATCGACAATGCCTGTCAGTTCCTCGTCGGACAGTGGCGTGGGTAGGTACCCGGCGATGATCTCGCCCTCGGCGCGTTCCTTCTCTGCCAGTTCCTCGCGATTGTTCTCCGCGAACACGGAGGCCGCCTCTGCACGCTTCTTGCTTTCACGCGCAAGCACTTTCATCACGTCCTCATCGGTCAACTCGCGGGCAGCCTTGCCCGACACCTCTTCGGACTGAATGGCAGCCAGGACCATCCGCAGGGTCCCGGTGACCGTGGTGTTCTTGGCTTTCATGGCAGCGGTCAGATCGGTGCGGATCTGCTCTTTGATCGTGGACATGTGGTCAAACCTACGCCGCCGAGGTCGACGGTCCGCATCCGTTTTTCGCCTGCGGGCGTATTCTGGCCAGATGCCTCAGGGACGACAAAGCATCACTCGTCGCACAGATCAGCTCGCCGGACTGACCCCGGTCCACGCGATCGCGGGGGTCGCGGCCGCGGGCGCCGCCGGCCTCGCCTATGCGACCTTGATCGAGCGAAACGCATTCGCGCTGCGACACGAGACGTTGTCGGTTCTCGAGCCCGGCTCCACGTCGCTGCGGGTGCTGCACATCAGCGACCTCCACATGATGCCGGGACAGCGGCTCAAACAAGCGTGGGTTCAGGAGCTGGCCGCGCTGCAGCCCGACCTCGTCATCAACACCGGCGACAATTTGGCCCACCCGCAGTCGGTACCGGCCGTGGTCCAGGCGCTGGGCGATCTGTTGTCGCTTCCCGGGCTTTTCGTGTTCGGGTCCAATGACTACTTCGCGCCCATTCCGAAGAACCCGCTGAAGTACTTCAAGAAAGACCACAAACGCACCCACGGGGAGCCACTTCCTTGGCAGGACCTGCGCGCGGCTTTCACCGAGCGTGGCTGGCTCGACGCCACCCACTCGGTGCGTGAACTCGAGGTCGCCGGGGTTCGGGTGGCTGCTGCGGGTGTCGACGATCCGCACATCGGCCGCGACCGCTACGAGACCATCGAGGGCCGTCCCAACCCTCTGGCACATCTGCGCCTGGGTCTGACCCACTCGCCTGAGCCGCGTGTGCTCGACCGGTTCGCCGACGACGGGTATGACCTCGTGATGGCCGGACACACTCACGGAGGCCAGCTGTGCCTGCCCGGTGTCGGCGCGATCGTGACCAACTGCGACCTCGACCGGTCACGGGTCAAAGGCGTGTCGGCATGGGGTGCGGCGATGAAGCTTCACGTCAGTGCCGGGCTGGGCACCTCGCCGTATGTTCCGGCCCGCTTCTGCTGCCGGCCCGAGGCCACGCTGCTCACCCTCACTCCCGTATCGGCCGGCGACGCCGACTACGAGCAGGAGGGGTCACTGCCTCCGGTGAATGCCGAAGCCAATTGACCGTCGTGACCAGGCGATTTAATCCGCTACCGCGGCTGAGGTAAGCTATCGCAGGCTGATTGATCACGGGGTGTGGCGCAGCTTGGTAGCGTGCTTCGTTCGGGACGAAGAGGTCGTGGGTTCGAATCCCGCCACCCCGACTGTGTTGGTTGAGACACATGAGAGACCCTGATCAGGGGAAACCTTGATCAGGGTCTCCTCGTTTTCAGCCGCCCACTCCCCGATGATGTGTGGTTGTTGCGACAGAAAGCCCAGGTCGGCGCCGCAACAACACCACACTTTCGGGCTATGAGCCGCTGTCGTCCAGAACTCCGACCGAGACTCCGTAGGGCAGGAACCGGACCCGCCGTTGCGGGTCCACATTGTCTTTGTGCGCGCGCAGGGCATCGAGTTCCGAGGCGTACACCTGGTCGATGCGAGCCGAACCATCTTCGGCGACGGTGTAGATGGCCCAGACACCGTCTCCGGTGTCGCCCGTGGTCTCACGCGTCGGCGGCGCGGGCTTGGCGCGCTGCGACGCCGTGCTGAACATCGAATCGCGAAGTAAAGACGCCAGGGGATTCTCGCCTCCGGATTGAGACATTCCCTTGGCGACCTGGCCCAGCATGTCGCGGAATCCCTCGCCGGCCTCTCTGGCGAAGCGGTCGAAATCCTCGGGCTCGAAGCCGAACGGTCCGTTGGTACTCATTGATCACTCCCGTTGTGCGGTGAGGACTCCAGTGTGCCTGCCCGTCCGAGCAAACGCGGAATAACATGACATGTCATGTGTTCTATGGAGCGGGCAGACAGCCCCCATCATGAAGTTAGGAACGCATCATGGCTCAGCTCACGGGTAAGACAGCCCTCGTCACCGGCGGCACCTCGGGAATCGGACTCGCAACCGCGCAGCGCCTCGCGACAGAAGGGGCCCACGTCTTCGTCACCGGACGCAGTCAATCGGGTGTCGACCACGCGGTCTCGACGATCGGCACGCAGGCGACCGGGGTTCGCAGCGACGTCACCGACGCCGCCGACCTACAGGCCCTCGCGCAAGCCATCGCCGACCGCGGCCGAGGACTCGATGTCGTCTTCGCCAATGCGGGCGGCGGCGAGTTCGCCACCCTCGCCGACGAGACACCCGAGCACCTCGCGGACACCCTCAATCGCAACGTAGGGGGAACGGTCTTCACCGTGCAGTCGGTGCTGCCACTGCTGAACGAGGGTGCTTCGATCGTGCTCGCCGGATCGACTTCTGCGTCAGCAGGAGTCCCCGCCTTCGGCGCGTACGCGGCATCGAAGGCAGCCGTCCGATCCCTCGGACGAACATGGGCGGCCGAACTGGTGGACCGCAAGATTCGCGTCAACACGATCATCCCGGGGCCGGTAGAGACCCCCGGACTCAAGGGACTCGCATCCGATGGCCAGGAACAGGCCTTGCTCGACGGGATGGCAGCAACAGTGCCGATGCAGCGCGTCGGTCAGCCCGAAGAGATCGCCGCAGCGGTGTTGTTTCTCGCATCCGACCAGAGCAGCTTCATGACCGGGTCCGAGGTGTTCGTCGACGGAGGCGCTGAGCAGATCTAGTCCGGGCGCGGCAACGTGCCCTCGCGCAGAATGTTCTCGTAGACCAATGCGAGGATGTCGGCGAGCTCGGATTCCTTGGCGGTATCGAGGTCGGCGAAGAAGAGTTGCCGGATCCGGGCCACGTGCCGTGGGGCCGCATGCTTCAACTGTTCCCAGCCGGCCTCCGTCAACACAACGTCGGTGACGCGTCGATCGACAACGGACTGGGTCCGCTCGACGATCCCGCGGCGACTCATCCTCTGCAGGTGGTGCGACAGGCGGCTGCGCTCCCACCCGATCGTGGTTGCCAGCTTCGTCAACGGCATGCGGTGATCGTCCGCGGCCGACAACGCGTTCATCACGGTGTAGTCACCGAGCGACATACCCAGTTCGGCCTGAAGATGGCTGTTCATCTCGTACTCGAGCCGGTGGTAGACCCTCATGTAGTTCAGCCACGTCCGTTGCTGAGATGGGGTCAACCACTCGCTCGAGGGCACCTCACTCCTTCTCAGGACCGGTGATGACGGTGTACAGCGCAGAGATCCGACCGTCGGTCACGAGTGCCGCATCGAAGCCTGTGGCCACCGGGTCTTGTCCGGGAGGGCCCAGCTTCCACGCCAGGTGGCCGAAATTCTGAGCCTTCTGCACATGGCCGACCTTGCTGAACACCAGGCCTTGCATACCATCGAGCAGCGTTTGCGCCTTAGCGGCCAGCGCATCTCGGCCCACCGTGACACCTTCTTCGTCCGTCCAGACGACGTCGTCGGTGTAGGTCTCCGCAATGGCTTTCGCGCGCCGCGCTGGATCGGATTCACCGAACACCGCAAGCAGGTTCGCTTCCATCAGCGCAGTCACTTCGTCAGACATGTAGCTCCCTGTGTTCGGTGTGTTTTCCGATGACATGTCACAAAGTACGGCCTGCGCACGAAGCCGGCACGACGCAGGATCCCCATTCGTCAAATGACGCGCGACGCCCTACCGTGAAAGTCATCGTTCTTGTGTGTGCCTGAACCCACAGGCTTCGCGCAGGCACCGCATCGGGGTGGCCACTTCCGGACTCCTCGGTGGACTCGGAGTTGTAGGAGGCGGACATGCCGGACCCGGACGCGGACAAACAGCAGAACGAGCGGGATCTCGCACAGCTCGAGATCGAGAAGCCGAAGTCGCATGCGGCGGGCGCCACTGCCGTAGCCGTCTCGATGAAACGCGCCCTCGGCCACATGGGGGCGGTTCGGACCGCCAAGACGCTGCTCAAATTGAACCAGGCCGAGGGCTTCGATTGCATGAGCTGCGCGTGGCCGGACCCCGACCCGGGCCATCGCCACGCCGCCGAGTTCTGCGAGAACGGCGCGAAGGCCGTGGCCGAGGAAGGAACCACGAACCGGGCAACTCCGGAGTTCTTCGCCGCACACAGCATCGAGGATCTGTCCGGACGCACCGAGCACTGGCTGGGGCAGCAGGGGCGCATCACTCATCCGATGATCAAGCGTCCCGGCGGAACCCACTACGAACCCATCGACTGGAACGACGCCTTCACGCTCATCGGCGACGAACTCAACGGTCTCGCCTCACCCGACGAAGCCGTCTTCTACACATCGGGCCGGGCCTCGAACGAGTCCGCCTTCGTCTACCAGCTGTTCGCGCGCGCTTTCGGCACCAACAACATGCCCGATTGCTCGAACATGTGCCACGAGTCCACGTCCATCGCACTGCAGGAATCGATCGGGATCGGCAAGGCAAGTGTCACCCTGGACGACGTCTACAACGCCGAGCTGATCATCATCGCCGGCCAGAATCCGGGCACCAACCACCCACGGATGCTCTCCGCCCTGGAGAAGGCGAAGCAGAACGGCGCGAAGATCCTCTCGATCAATCCGCTGCGTGAAGCCGGACTCGTCAACTTCAAGAATCCTCAGACGCCCCGCGGCATGGTCGGGCCGGGCACCGACCTGACCGACATGTTCCTGCCGATCGCCTTGAACGGCGACCTCGCGCTCTTCCAGGCGTTCGGATCCCTACTCGTGGAGTGGGACGCGCTGGACCACGACTTCATCGCCGCGCACACCACCGGTTTCGAGGCGTGGCGCGAGCATGTCAGTGCAGTCGACTGGGACGTCGTCACCTCCACCACCGGACTCTCCCGCGCACAGATCACCGAAGCTGCCGAACTCCTGCGGGATTCGAAGGCCACGGTGTTCTGCTGGGCGATGGGACTGACGCAGCATCGTAATGCGGTCGCCACCATCAAAGAGGTCACCAACCTCGCTTTCGCACAGGGCAACATCGGCAAGCCGGGCGCGGGATTGTTCCCCGTGCGGGGGCATTCGAACGTGCAGGGCGACCGCACGATGGGCATCTGGGAACGGCCCCCGCAGCACTTCCTCGACGCCATCCAGAAGGAGTTCGGGTTCGATCCCCCGCGCGAGCACGGGCTCGACACCGTCGACTCGATCCGGGCGATGCGCGACGGCAAGGCGCACTTCTTCCTGGGTCTGGGCGGCAACTTCGCCCAGGCAACCCCGGACAGCGACGTCACGTTCGACGCTCTTCGCAAGGTTCGGATGACCGTGCAGATCTCCACGAAGATCAACCGCGGCCACCTGGTGTGCGGCCAGACCGCACTGATCCTGCCGACCCTCGGCCGCACGGAAAAAGATGTGCAGGCCAGTGGGCAGCAGTACATCTCGGTAGAGGACTCGACCTGCTCGGTGCACGCCTCGCGTGGACCACTCCCTCCGGCGAGCCCGCACCTCAAGTCCGAGGTCGCGATCATCACCTCGATCGCCGAAGCCACCATCGGCGACCGGCATGGCATCAATTGGGAAGCCATGCGCGACGACTACCGCAACATCCGAGCGCACATCGCGCAGGTGGTGCCCGGATGCGAAGGCTACGAGGTGAATGTCCGCAGGCCCGGCGGGTTCATCCTGCCCCACCCACCGCGCGATTCCCGGACCTTCGACACCGAGTCGGGTCTCGGCGAGTTCGCCGTCTCCCCCATCGATGTTCTCCAGGTCCCGCCGAATCACCTGATCCTGCAGACACTTCGAAGCCACGACCAGTTCAACACCACCATCTACGGCTTCAGCGACCGCTACCGCGGCATCGAGGGTGGTCGCCGTGTTGTGTTCGTGCACCGCGAAGACATCTCCGCGCTGGGATTCCGGGACGGCGACATCGTCGACATCGTCACCAAATGGGATGACGACGACAACGTGCGGTGTGCGCCCTCGTTCCGGATCGTGGAGTACGCGACGCCGCGGGGTTCGGCTGCGGCGTACTACCCCGAGACCAATCCCCTTGTCCCGCTGGACTCGACCGCGCTGCAGAGCAACTGCCCCACCTCGAAGTCGATCATCGTCTCGCTCGTTCCCGCAGGCGAGGGCAGATCGGCCGAGAATGCCGCGGATCAGGACTCGACCGGATCGGACTGGAGTCACAAGACCCAACCGCAGCCCGAGCATCTGAGCTGACGCGGGAACCTGGGGTTGTAAACCGTCGCGCGACGGGGTACACAACTAGAACACGTTCTATTTCGGAGCATGTTCATGTTGAAAACCCGGCATTGCGAGGCACACCATGCACACCCCAATCTGTGACGATCTCGGCATCGAGTTCCCCATCTTCGCGTTCACCCACTGCCGCGACGTCGTGGTCGCCGTGAGCAAGGCGGGCGGATTCGGGGTGCTGGGTGCGGTCGGATTCACCCCGGAACAGTTGGAGATCGAACTCAACTGGATCGATGAGCACATCGGTGACCATCCCTATGGCGTCGACATCGTGATCCCCAACAAGTACGAGGGCATGGACTCCAACCTGTCCGCCGAGGAACTCACGTCCATGTTGCAGTCGATGGTCCCGGCCGAAACCCTCGACTTCGGCCGCAAGATCCTCCTCGACCACGGTGTTCCGCTACCCGAGGACGAAGAGAACTCGCTCCAGCTCCTGGGGTGGACCGAGGCCACCGCGACCCCTCAGGTCGGGATCGCGCTCCAGCATCCCAAGGTCAGCCTCATCGCAAATGCCCTCGGCACACCGCCCGCGGACATGATCGCCCACATCCACGAGGCCGGCCGGAAGGTCGCCGCGCTGTGCGGGTCACCCAAGCAGGCCCGCAAGCATGCCGACGCCGGCGTGGACATCATCATCGCCCAAGGCGGTGAGGGCGGCGGCCATTGCGGCGAGGTCGGATCCATCGTCTTGTGGCCGCAGGTGGTCAAAGAAGTTGCGCCGATTCCGGTTCTGGCCGCAGGCGGCATCGGCAGCGGCCAGCAGATCGCGGCCGCTCTCGCTCTCGGCACCCAGGGAGCCTGGACGGGTTCGCAGTGGCTGATGGTCGAGGAGTCGGAGAACACCGCCGTTCAGCAGGCCGCCTACGTGTCGGCCAGCAGCCGTGACACCGTTCGCAGTCGATCCTTCACGGGCAAGCCCTGCCGGATGTTGCGCAACGACTGGACCGAGGCCTGGGAAAAGCCGGAGAACCCCGAACCGCTCGGAATGCCGTTGCAGTACATGGTGTCCGGGATGGCTGTCGCCGCAACGCACCGCTACCCGGACCAAACCGTGGACGTCGCCTTCAATCCGGTCGGCCAGGTGGTCGGGCAGTTCACCAAAGTGGAGAAGTCCGCCGCGGTCATCGAACGGTGGGTTCAGGAATACCTCGACGCCACAACAACTCTGGACCAACTCAACGCACTGACCTGAGGCTCGGTGGACGTCGCCTACGGCTGCACGCCCGCCGTGGGCACGTCCGCGAAGTGGGCCTCGATGATCGCGCGTACGGTGCGTCGGCATCTGCCGCAGTCACGACCGGCGCCGCAGGCGTTGGCGACCTCTTTGGAGGTACGCGCACCGTCGGCCACGGCCTGCTCGACGACGTGACTCGTAACCCCTTGGCACAGACACACATACATGACGACGTCCGATACCTAGGCTTGTAACTGCAGTTCCAGTACCCGCTGCAACTTGCCCACGAACAGAGGCGGATACACCCCGACGCCCGCACCCGACATCCATTCGGCAGCAGCGTCGGGCTGTTCCACCCAGGCGGTCGCGTGCTCTTCGGTGTCGAGCTCCTGCAAGATCATGACCTCGTTCCGGTCATCGAACGCCCGGTAGATCCAGACACGCCGGACTCCTGCAGCGATGAACCTCCGCAGGCTGCCCCGAACCTTCGCCAGCAGGACATCCACGTTGTCGATCGGAGCGATTGCAGCGACGATGATGCCCGTGTGGTCGGCCGGCTCGTCGACCAGATCGATCTTCTCCACAACCTCGCCCGCGAACAGAGGAGGGATTTCCTCCACGCCGGCCGCATCGAACCAATCCATGACCGCAGGATTGCGGAGCAGCTTGTCGATGGAGCCCCGGTCGTGCAACCCCAGCGTGGCGAATACGCGCCGCGGGTCATCCAGCCCGCTGTAGACCACCATGTGATGGGCACCCAGCTTCGCGAGCGAGTCGTTGTTCGAAGACAGAACATCAACGATTCCCTCGTCACTCGGGAGCGAGAAGTCCGAGGCCAGGATTCGAGAGTGCTGGGTCATTGATCCATCCTGCCGCCGAGGTCCGGTCGTTGTCACCAAAACAGCATCGTACCGAGATAAATTGATTCCGGACGCGTGTGTTGCACAGCCCCTCCGGGACCAGCCCTCCCGTTGGCGACACGACGTGCTCTTCGATGTGAGGAGATTTCATGCAAGGAGATCCAGAAGTTCTCAAACTGCTCAACGAGCAGCTGACGAGCGAGCTGACGGCGATCAACCAGTACTTTCTGCACTCGAAGATGCAGGACAGCTGGGGATACACCGAGATCGCCGCTCAGACTCGTGCCGAGTCGTTCGAGGAGATGAACCACGCCGAGGCACTCACGGACCGGATCCTGTTGCTGGACGGACTACCCAATTACCAGCGGCTGTTCTCACTCAAGGTCGGCCAGACGTTGCGTGAGCAGTTCGAAAGCGATCTTCAGATCGAACTGGACGTGGTCGCACGCCTCAAGCCTGGGATCGTGATGTGCCGTGAGAAGCAGGACTCGACGAGCGCGATCCTGCTCGAGAAGATCCTGGCCGACGAGGAAGGCCACGTCGACTACCTGCAGACGCAGCTCGAATTGATGAACACGTTGGGTGACCAGTTGTACCTGGCCCAGTGCGTGGCCCGTCCGCCCAAGTGATCTCCGGCGGGTGTGGGGACATCGACTCCCGAGACCCCGGGGGTTCTCACACCCGCTGATCGCGCGCTGGCGATGTCAGGCACAGCCGGATCCGACTGCGCTCCCGCCCGTTTCGCCACTCTGGGCGCCTTGACCGTCGCTCACGACGGAACGTTCGGTAGGGACCCGAGTCCGTGCGACGGTGCCGGTGATGCGTGACACGGCTGGTAGGTTCCTCATTGTCCCGGCAGATTTACCGTGAGGAATTGATGTTCAAGAAGGCCACCACGCTCATTGCAACTCTGTGCGCGCTCGTCGCACTGACAGCACTGGGGGTGTCCACCGCTTCAGCTGCGCCCGCAAAGGCCAACGTCGGCGGTGGGACCGGAATCTTGGTGGACAAGGACAGGGGCACGGCGAGCGCCTGCACACTGACCGCCATCGGCCGCGACCAGAACAACATCCTGGTGGGTCTCACCGCAGGTCACTGTGGCCCCGCAGGCAAGGCAGTGTTCGTCGAAGCTGCCCAAGGACTCGGACCGGTCGGCCAGGTCACCTTCACCCACCGGGATCTCGATTACGCGATCGTCCGGTTCGATTCAGCGAAGGTGAACCCCGTTCAGCGCGTCGGCGGCGTCACCATCCGGGGCATCCGCACGCAGGCCCCTACTTTCCCGGAGATCGGCTGCAAACAGGGACGCACCACCGCCAACACCTGTGGCATCACGTGGTTCTCGGACGGCTCAGCGCACACCAGCCAGATCTGCGTGGTCGAGGGGGACTCGGGTAGCCCGGTGGTGGTCGGCGACCGACTCGTCGGCATGGTCAACGCCTACTACTTCATCGGATGCATCGGGCCGGAGACCGGCACGAACATCAAACCGATCCTCGACGACCTGCCGGCGCGCGGCATCACCGCGTTCCACGTCGTCTGATTCTCTCGGCTTTCTCGGCAAGCGACCTCCGACGCGCTCTAGCGGCGCGTCAAGGTTTCCAACTCGTCGCGCACCCGTGCGGAATCGGGGCCGTACTCGGCGTCGAATCCGAACGGGGCGCGCGGCAGGTGAGCTGTCTTCTTGGCGTTCTCGTAGAACGCGACGAAGGCGATGATGAGGACTGGGATCAAGATGATTGCGATTTCCATGTCTGAAACTATGCGCGCGAACAGATAGTGCCACCACTGGCTGTTTTGCCAGTCTTCGCATAATTTCTGCCATACTGGTTGTCATGCTCCGCTCCGTTGCCGTGATCCTGCAAGAGCCCGTGGCCGCCTTCGAGTACGGCGTGGTCAGCGAGGTATTCGGCGTGGACCGCACCGACGAGGGTGTACCGAAGTTCGACTACCGCGTGTGCGGAATCGAACCGGGGAAACCGCTGAACTTCACGACGGGCGCCCAGGTCATTCCGCAGTACGGGCTCGAGGCGTGCGCCGATGTGGACCTGGTGGCGATACCGGCCGGGCAGATCCGCAGCGATTACCCCGAAGCGGTCCTCGATGTACTCCGGGCAGCCGACGCTCGAGGCGCATACATCTTGTCGGTTTGCACGGGCTCGTTCATCGTCGCCGCCGCCGGCCTGCTCCAGGGCCGCTCCGCGAGCACCCACTGGAAGTACGGCAAGGAAATGTCCGAGCTGTTCCCGGACGTCGACGTGAACACCGATGTGCTGTACGTCCAGGAGGGCAACATCATCACCAGTGCCGGTACAGCAGCCGGCATCGACGCCAGTCTGCACCTGGTCCGCACCGAGCACGGGCCGACGATTGCGAACAAGATCGCCCGCCGCATGGTGGTTCCTCCGCAACGCGAAGGCGGGCAGAGGCAGTTCGTGAAAGCGCCTGTGCCGGAATGTGATGAGGACGGATTCGGTCGTGTGCTCAACTGGATGCTGCGCAATCTGAAGCAGGACATCTCGATCGCGGACATGGCCGCCAAAGCACACATGTCCCCACGCACCTTTGCCCGCAGGTTCGCCGACGAAGTGGGCACCAGCCCGTTGCGCTGGCTCACCGAGCAGCGGGTTCTCGCCGCGCAGAGCCTGCTGGAAACCACCGATCGCGGCATCGAGGAAGTGGCCCGTCAGGTCGGTTTCAGTTCGGCGACCTTGCTGCGACACCACTTCTCGGCCATCGTCGGTATCACGCCCACTGCGTTTCGCGTCCGCTTCGGTTGCGCCAGCTGAACCACGCGCTGTCCGTGTCTACGATGTGTGCACCGGCAACACGGACATCGACAGCGGGGGTTTGCAGACATCATGACCAACGATCCGGGCGACGCTTCCGGCTCACGTCCCGACCTGACCAAGGCTGACCGCCGGCCCGGCGAAGGCGCGCAACCCACGCAGCACTTCGCCGCACCCGTCGACTCTCACCATCCCGGTCACGTCGACCAGAGTGGTTTCAATCCGTACCCGCCTGCCCAGGCCTCCGATCAGTTCGTGCCGTACCCACCGCCGTATCAGCCGAGCGCACAGCAGTTTTCGCAACCCACCCAGTACGGGAACACTCAGTACGAGACCCCCCAATACGGGACCCCACAGTTCGGCAATCCGCAGGTCGGGGTACCGCAGTACTGGGGGTCGATGCCGGGCCTTGATCCTAAGCCGGTTGCGGTCGGGCTCACGCGCGCGTTCGGTGCCGCAGCGCTCGTCGGGGCTCTACTCATGGTTGCCTACGGATGGCTGACCTGGGCGTCCTTCGAGCCGAAGATGAGCAGCGGCCCGCGAGCCTCGGTCAACGGATGGGGGCAGGTGTTCGAAGCAGGCGAATCGGTTGATCTGGGATCGGGGGCGAGCGGAGCGCCCTATGCCGGGGTGTTCCTTCCGCTTTTTGTACTACCGGTCGCCGTTCTGGGCCTGCTGATTCTCTGCAACATAGGACGTTTCGGCAATTCGATCGCCGTCTTCGTTCTGTCGGTTCTGCACCTGCTGCTGGCGATCATCTTTCTGGCAGCGCCGAGCATATGCATCTTGTTCGAGTCGGACATCGAGTCCGAGGTCTTCGAGGCGACCAACAATTTCTCGACAGGTCCGGGCGCCGTGCTCGCCACCCTGACCCTGCTGCTGGTCACCGGGACAAGCCTCGCCGGCATCATGTTGGGCCGCAGAAAGGAACCTGTGCAAGCGCCGACGTACGGCTACCAGCCCTACTGACGTCTGTCGAACACCGATCAGACCTCGCCGACAATGGGTTCGCCTCAGTCGGTGGAGCTTTCGGGCTCGTCGCCGTACGAGTCCGCGAACGAAATCCGCGGCATGCTGGTTGCCGCGTACAGCGTCAGCCCCAGAAACACCAAGAAGGTCAGAGCGAAACCGGCTGCCACAGCGGCCAATCCGTAATGCACGACGTCCGTGATGACTCCACCTCCGTCGCGGACCCACAGTGCACCGAACGCCGCGAGCACGGCACCCAGCAGGGCCCACGCCGCGCCCCGCGCTCGTGGCCCGACCGTGGATGCGTAGAACAACCGCTCGTAGATCGCCACCTCGAACTCGTCGATCGCCGCCGCCCGAACGGGGTCCTGGCCTGCGGTCGTTCGCAGTTTCACCGCAAGATCGACGTCGCGGTCCAGCCGAGCCGCCTCGTTCTGCCTGTACCGGACATACAGGCCGATACCCAACACCACCGCGATGAGAAAAATCCCGACACCTACCGCACCCCACGACGCATCATTCACGCCGGTCACGTTACGGCAGCCGACCAGCGCTCACGTCCGTCTGGTCGAACCCATCGGGCATTCCGGCTGCGCTCGGCGCGCAGCGCCACGAAGCATGTGTGCGGACGTCAGTCGAACCGAGGATTCGGGCTGTTCACCTGGGTTGCTGATGCCTACGATATGTCAGTCATCGCTCAGCACGCTTGAACTCAGAGGACGCACAACATGGCCGAGTTATTCGGATTGACCAAACGCGTGGTCGAGGCACGGCTCAACAACACATCGATCAGAGCCGTCAGCGGGTCGATGGTCTCGTACCAGGGACAGGTTGAGTTCAAGGCAGCCGGATTCGGCGGCGGAGCGGGTGTGCTCGCCGGCCTCAAGCAGAAAGCCACCGGTGAATCGCTCAAGCTGATGGAGTGCACGGGCAATGGCCTGGTCCACCTCGCGATCGGCGCTCAGTACACAACGGTGTTGCAATTGAACAACGAGACGATCCAGGTGGAGTCTCGGCAGTTGCTGGCTATGGCCGGTAATCTTCAAACAAATGTCCAGTTCTCGGGACTCGGCGGGATGTCCAGCGGGCAAGGTCTTTTCACCACGACGGTGTCGGGCACGGGTCAGGTGGCCCTGCTGTCGGCCGGCGGTCCTTTGATTCATCTCGAGGTGAGCCCGAACATGCCTCTGGTGGTCGACCCGGATGCGTTTGTGTCTGCCAAAGGTCAACTGCAGCAATCGTTTGTCACCGACGTCAGCTGGCGGTCGATGATTGGCCAGGACGGCGGCGAGGCGTTCTCGCTGCGGTGGCAGGGTCAGGGTGTTGTGTCCATCCAGCCGGCGGAACGGTGAGTGCAATGGTCTTCGAAAAAGTGAACTCGAAAGTGGTCAAGGTCAACGTCGGTCACGCCGGTGGCGTGGTCGCCCGTAAGGGCGCGATGCTCTTCTACACCGGTCAGGTGCAGTTCTCGCCGCATCAGATCCCCGGCGCAGGAGGGGGTGGCATGCCGGGAATGGGCGGCATGGGTGCCGTCGCGGGCATGGCGGGTCGGATGATGCGCGGCGAGCACGAGGCCACGATGCTTGCGCAGGGAAATGGCGACGTGCACTACGGGTTTGCCGGTCTCGCCGTCCACGTCATCGACATGCCCCAGGGAGGAACGGTCACCGCTGACGCATCGCGCACGCTCGGCTACACGTCGGGTCTGCAGGCGTCGATTGTCTCGATGACCTCGCAGGGCGGCGGGGGCGGCGGCGGTCGAGGCGGCGGAATCATGGGTGCTCTACGCGGAGCTGCCACCGGCGCATTGACCGGTGACGGCATGTTCACCACCCAACTCCAGGGCATGGGCTCGGTCGTGTTGTTGGCTCACGGTGAGGTGTTGGAGATCCAGGTCGGCGGCCAGTATCCGGTGATCGTGGATCCACAGGCCTTTGTCGGCACGTTCGGCAACGTCCAAACGCAGCTCAAATCGACGATGGGCTGGCGCGACGCGGTCGGCCGCGGCGCCGGCGAGGCCATGCAGTTGCAGTGCCAGGGCCAAGGAACCGTTTTCGTCCAAGCATCCGAACAGAAGCTGTGAGGGAAAAGCCATGAGCGACATCTTGAATCCGTCGATGCTGCAAGGTGACGACAACATTCCGGGCAACACGTACGCGTACTACATGCAGCTGACCAAGCCCTGGATCATGTCCAAGGGCGCCATGATCGCCTACTACGGACAGATGCAGTTCCAGGCTCTGGTCCAGGGCATGCAGACAGCGATGATGCAGTCGCTGGCCGGCACCATTAGCGCGCCGTTGTACATGGGCGACTACGTGATCGCCCAGGGCCAGGGAACGCTGATCATCGGCGACCGCGGCTTCGACATCAATTCGTACGACCTCGAAGACGGCAACCTCACGGTTCGGGCGGCGAATCTACTGGCTTTCGAACCAGGGTTGCAGCTGAACCAGTCGATCGTGCCGGGGTACCTGACACTCATCGGCACCGGAAAGTTCCTGGCATCCTCGAACGGGCCGGTCATGTTCGCCGAACCGCCGCTGCGTGTCGACCCCGAGGCGCTGGTCGGCTGGGCCGACTGCCCCTCCCCCAGCCACCACTATGACCAGGGATGGATCACGGGCTTCATGGCAGCCGGCGCAGCGATGATGGGCGCCGCCAGTGGCGAGGAACAGCAGTTCGACTTCACCGGCGCCGGAACGGTTCTCATCCAGTCGAGCGAGAAGGTGATCAACGACCACAACCTCGTTCGCCAGCTGGAGAGCCAGATCCCCGGGTTGTCGACCATGGGACTGCAACGCCTGCAGCAACGCATCCAGACCCAGATGGCGGGCCAGCAGCAGTACTGACGGCAGGCAATCGCACCTCATACACGCCTGGGAGTCGCGAAACACCCGCGCGGAGCTCACACTATGGAGTTGTCAAAGGGCTTGCGCGGTCTCGACCACATCGAGGGCGCGGGTGCGCAACTGCTCGTCGACTTATGCTGCGAGGGTGAGGGTTCGGCGGTTGTAGGCCGGTCGTGGTTGTCGGGTGGGGTCGATGTCGGCGGGTGGGATCAGCCAGGGGTGCCCGTCGGTGCCCATGGTGATGTCCCAGTCGGTGTGGTGCACGGCCCGGTGGCAGGTGCGGCACAGCAGGCATCCGTTGCCCAGGGTGGTGGGTCCGCCGTCGGCCCAGTGCACGATGTGGTGACAGTCCGACCAGGTCGCCGACGCCCCGCACTTGATGCAGCAGGTATCGCGAAGCAATATCGCTTTACGCACAGGTCCGGTGAACAAACGCTTGGGCGGACTCAAATCAATCGGCACCTGCTGCCCGTCCAGGGTGATCGAGGTAATGCTGGCATCACACGCCAACGCCGCTGCGGTTGCTTCGGTGACCGGACCCATCCACCGCAGTGACGCAAGGTCGGGATGATCAGCCGGAACGGTCACGGCCACCTCCGTCCTCGGCGCCGATATCAGCGACTGCCCACCGCCACCGCAGTCGAGGAGCTGATGTAATGCATCGGCCCGTCGTTGCGTCGGTGTGCGGGTATCGGCGCTCCCGTCCGGTTCGGGACGCGGTCGGGACCACGCGTCCAGTGCGGACATAAATTTTTCTCCGGTCACCGCATCAACATCAAAGCGGCCTGCCAGTCGACCGTCTGGGGTAGCCGCATAGTCCAGCGTGTTCAACGAGGCGTCTTCGGCGGCCGGCACCCCACCCTGTTCTCCGGCGACCTCATTACCCACCGTCCGGGCGATCCGGCCGATCTCTGCGGGTGGTGCACCAGAGATCGCATGAGCCAGGAGTTTTCCCTCGACCTCACACCGGAAGTCGTCACTCACCTCACCGGGGATGCGGCTGCGAACATGGCCGACACCCCGGACTATTGCATCGATATGCTCGGCGGAGAGAAATCCGTCCCTAAAGTATCCGGCCGTACGATCCAACCCCGCCAGGCCGGTGCCGATGCGTAGCCACCGTGCCGCCGCGCCCGGCGCGGCACCGTTGGCCTGCAACACCTTCGACGTGGTCGACCCCAGACGTTTGGCCACACCCAGGCGGTCGATGACCGCTGCGCCGGCCGCCAACCGAGACTCCACCGCATTACGCACAGTGATCAGATCTTTCACCACAGCCACCACCCCGGCCGGATCATCCGGAAACTCCACCCCGATGACCTCATCAACCAGATCAACAACAGCCATCACCACACCCCCTCCAAGACAACAACACTGAGACAACAACATTGGGGCAGCCGATCACAATGGTGGCGTAGTCACGTATCTCAGAATCAGGTCATGCGGACGATCAGCTGCCACCAACCTATCGAATCGAACACACATTCGATAGTCATCTGTTCAGATGAACAGCGGCCGTCATCTTGGTGGCATGTCGGCTCGAATCGAGAACCGGGCGCCGCTCCCCCGGCTAGTCGTCGGTATCGAAGGAAGCCTGGTAAGAGTTGTCGGTTTCCTGCCAATCATCCGGTCCGCTCGACGCGTCCAGACTGCCGGCCGAATGAGCAATCGCGCCCACCATGCTCATTCCGAATGCACCTTGACAGTCCCACATGGTGGCCGCGCCCGCGGCAATGCCATCGGCAGACAGATGGTTGTCGGCTTCGATCCCCACGACGTTCCCGATCGGCATACGGGCCAGCAGGATGGTCGCATCGTGGTTGATGAATCCGACACCCCGGTCGCCCCAGCTCGTAAGAGTATTCGCCAGCTCGCCGAGCATGGCTGCGCGAACCAGCGGCGTGTTCTCCACGTCGTCAAACAATGAGGGCTGGTCGAACCAGAGCCGTTTCCGACTGGCATTCTGATGCTCCGGCATCGGCACACTCCACCCATCAGGGTGTTCGTCACTGCCCCACAGGATGCCAGGTTGCGGCAACGCTTCTGCGACCCGCTCGTCCAAGGACATCGACGGGCTATCCGGACGCCATCGGGCACCCACCGGTTCCCGGGTCGGCGTGACCGACACCATCGAAGCCCGCGCCACTGTTCGATCCCCTTGGTAAACGTGGACATCGGCGATTCGAATGCTGCGCCCTTCGCGTTTCACCGCGCCCCGGGTTTGAATCGGAGCGAACTCCGGTTGCCGGAAGATGTCCATGGTGAACCTCGCAGCTCGATAACTGCCTGAACCGCAGTCTTTCTCGAGCGCATGCGCGATCAGCCCGGCCAACGCCGAGCCGTTGATCGAGTTCGGTGCCCACTGACTCTGGGCGAATGGCAAGGGATGAAAACCCTCGTCGCCATGCTCGAAATACCCCACTGTCCATCCCCCTCAGGATTGACTCGACCCGTTCCCGGCCCCTAGGAACGACACTAGAACGTGTTCTAGTTTTGTCAAGGGAGCAACCTATGCGCGGCACACAAGGCCGGTCCGACGAGTGGCGCACCGAACTCACACCAGATAAACGAGCCAGAGCCCCAATGCGCACGCGCCAACCGAGAGAGCAAGCGGGATAACAGCATTGGAAAGGGCCATCCCGTGACGCCCCTGTTGAGCGAGGCGCACCGTCTCGACACTGGCCGTACTGAATGTTGTGTACCCGCCACAGAATCCGGTCCCGACAATGGTCTGCCAGGCACTTGGTTGGCCGTGGAACAACACCACTCCGGCCACCAGCCCGATCAGCAAAGAGCCCGACACGTTGATCAACACCGTCCCCCACGGAAACACTGAGGGGCGGCGGCGTTTGACCTCCGAGTCGACCAGAAAACGGGTCACCGCTCCGGCTGCGCCGGCCAACATCACCAGAACTATCATCGGCGAGGCGCCGATCGACTCACGCGTGCCTTTGTGGCAACAGCGATGCCCGCCCAGGCCATCACCACACCGAGGATCACAGAAGTCGCCATATAGGCCACGGCGACAACAACATCGCCATCTCTGCCGAGCAGAGAAGCCTCGAGAGCAAAGGCACTGTAGGTGGTGAAAGACCCGCAGAATCCGGTACCGAAGAACAGGCGAAACCGCTGTCGGCGCCCGGTGTCATCCCCCATCCTGGTGAGCGCTTCCAAGGCAACGCCCAGCGCAAAGGCGCCGGCGAGATTGATCAGGAAGGTGGCCCACGGCCACTGCGGGGGTGAAACGGGTAGGCCTGCTCGATCAGGTAGCGGGCACCGGTGCCCAGCAGGCCTCCCGCAAAGACCATCGCGAGCGAGGCCGGACGCAGGTGCAACGGTCGTGCAGCCATCACGTCGGGATCCCCGGGGAGTTCGGGGTGGGAATCGGGCCGCGTCACCAGGTGAATGTACTTCGATACGGTGCCGACCGCATACGGCATGCGAAAGCCCCCACGGCCGAGGGGCTGTGCCGTGGGGGCTCTCTTCTACAAGCGCGTCTGAGACGCGCTGGACTTGCTGACCGATCCGGTCAGGCGACCTGCGCCTGCCACATCCAGTGCAGCTGCTCGAGCCGCGCCGCAAAGCTGATCAGGAGGTCTTGGGTGACCGGATCAGCTTCTTCGGTGGCCTTGATTCGCGTGCGCAGACCGTCGACAACGGTCTTGATGTTCGCGACAATCGCATCGACGACGTCGGAGTCCTTGGTCCAGCCTTCGCCGAATCCCTTGGTACCCGCGGTCTTTGCAACGGTCTCGGACCGGCCGTCCGGGCTTACGCCGATGGCCGTCGCCCGCTCGGCGGCGGCGTCGGTGAACTCGCGAGCAGCGGTGACGAGCTCGTCGAGCTCGAGATGCACCGACCGGAACTGCTTGCCGACAACGTTCCAATGAGCTTGCTTGGCGATCAGCGACAGGTCGATCAGGTCAACCAAGGTCTCCTGCAGCGCCTTTCCGGCGATCGACTGCTGGTCGTCGTTCAGAGTGCTTGTGATGGGGTTGCTCATTGCACTTTCCTCTCTGTTGAAGTAATTGGTGCGGCCGGTATCCGGCACCACCATCTTGACCGATGCCGTCGTAATCCGTCACGGCCGGTCAGGCATGTGAGCGCTGAGGTCAGCCTTGCCTGGGCGCATGTCCGACTTCAGATTCCGCCTCGAACACCTTCCTCGACCTTCTTGCCGAGTTCGGGATCAACGTTCTTCCAGTAGTCGAAAACGCGTGACAGTACAGGCTCACGCACTCCGTCCGAGACGTGCCCGACGATGTTGCTCACCAAACGATCGCGCTCGTCGTCGTTCAAGACCTCCCGGTAAAGAATGCCCGCTTGGGTGAAGTCGCCGTCTTCCTCGTGCTCGATGTACCCGGCCCGCACCGCCTGGCCATCGAAGGCCCACAGGCCTTCGTCGCCGGCCGCTGCAGGATCGGCGTGTGGACCGTCGAACGAATTCGGTGCGTACACAGGAACCTGCGGTCCGCTGAAGTTGTACGCCATCGCACCCTCTTTCGAGTACGTGTTGACCACTGCGGCCTTGGCCGAGTTCACCGGCAACTGAGCGTAATTGGCGCCGATTCGGTAGCGGTGCGCGTCGGCGTAGCTGAAGACCCGGCCGAGCAGCATCTTGTCGGGCGAGAAGCCGATGCCCGGAACGACATTCGACGGCTCGAACGATGACAACTCGATCTCGGAGAAGAAGTTCTCCGGATTGCGGTTGAGTGTCCACTTGCCGACCTCGATCAGCGGATAGTCCTTCTGCGACCACACCTTTGTCAGATCGAAGGGGTTGAACCGATATCCCTCCGCTTCGGCCACTGGCATCACCTGGACCTTCAGGGTCCAACTGGGAAAGTTTCCCTTCTCGATGGACTCGTACAGATCCTTACGGTGGTGGTCGGGGTCAGTACCTGCAAGGGTGTCGGCCTCTGCCTGCGTGAGGAACTCGATGCCCTGATCGGTCTTGAAGTGGTACTTCACCCAGAAGCGCTCGCCCGCAGCATTGACCCACTGGTAGGTATGCGAGCCGAATCCGTCCATGTGGCGCCAGGTCTTCGGGATACCACGATCACCCATCAGCCACGTCACCTGGTGCGCCGACTCCGGCCTCAGTGTCCAGAAGTCCCACTGCATGTTGTGGTCACGCAGGCCCGAGCCGGGCAGTCGCTTCTGACTACGGATGAAGTCGGGGAACTTGATCGGATCCTTGATGAAGAAGACCGGGGTGTTGTTGCCGACGAGGTCGTAGTTCCCGTCCTCGGTATAGAACTTCACGGCAAATCCGCGTGGGTCGCGCCAGGTGTCTGGGCTGCCCTGTTCGCCTGCGACAGTGGAGAATCGGACAAGCGACTCGGTTGTCTTACCCGGCTGAAGGAACTTCGCCTTCGTGTAGCGGGAGACGTCGCCGGTGATTCGTAGCTCACCGAATGCTCCGCCACCTTTTGCGTGCACCACTCGCTCGGGAACACGCTCGCGGTTGAACTGAGCGAGTTTTTCGATCAGATAGTGGTCGTGTAGCAGGATGGGTCCCTGCGTGCCGGCGGTGAGCGACTCGTTGTCACTCGATACCGGTATGCCCTGGTTGGTGGTTGTACGTGGGGTCATCTGTTGCCTCCTGATACCCGCATCGGGTACTGCCGATGCGGCCTGAAACGCTGTATTGCAGTCTTTTCGTGACGTCGAACCCGTCGGCCGGCCGTCAGGTCACGGCCCGCGGAAGTCCGGTGATCGCAGAGCCATCAGTGGACTCGGCCCGGCAGCCGGGGCACAAGCCCCAGTAGGTCACCTCGGCCTCGTCGATCACGAACCCGTGCTTTTCGCTCGGTTCGAGACACGGAGCCTCCCCCACCGCGCAGTCGACATCATGGATCGCTCCACACCGGCGGCAGACGAGATGGTGGTGGTTGTCACCGATCCGGCTCTCGTACCGGACGGACGAGCCTGCTGGTTCGATGTGCCGCAGTAGACCGCGTTCGGAGCAGACGCGAAGTACGTCGTACACCGTCTGGGTCGACACGCCGCCGAGTTGTTCGCGAACGCGAGCGGCGACAAAGTCCGCAGTGGAGTGGGGATGCCGCTCCAGCACCTCGAGGACCGCCACCCGCGGCGCGGTCACCCTAAGGCCCACTGCACGCAACTGCTCTCGCGTGTCTGGGTTTGGTTGCCGCGAACTCATGTCTCCGACCGTACCCTCTTTTCTGGAATGAGTCCAGATCTAATCTGGAATCTATCCAATCTGTTGGCCTACGTGAAGAGTGGGCTATCAGATGGTCGAGACCCGCACGGATCAGTACGGCAGTACCGCCCGGTGCCGACGTGATTGAAGCGACGGAAATCGGGAATCCCCTGCACGTGACCACATCACCGAACGACCCCAGCGCGACAACTCCGGCACAGACGGACGCCGGACCAGACCCGGACACCGTCACGTCGCTGACGGACGTGGTCCGGCCGGACGGCCCCCGCCCGGTGGCCCACGCCCTCGCCTCCGTCGAGGAACTCTCCGCGGTCGATGCGCCGGCGGGTCAACTTGCCGACCTGGTGAACGGCGCGATCCCGCCCGCGGTCCTCGATGTACTGCGTGGTCGATGGCTCGGACATCCCCTCCATCCCGTACTGGTCACAGTGCCCATCGGCGCGTGGATGGCAGTGCCGGTTCTGGACCTCACCGGCCAGCGCATCGCTGCCCAGCGGCTGGTCGCGTTCGGCATCGCCGCGGCACTCCCGGCTTCGATCACAGGGCTTGCCGAGTACACAACGCTCGACACGGCCCAGCGCCGGGTCGCAGTTGTGCACATGGCCGCGAACACCGTCAGCCTCGGCTGCCTGGCGCGATCCTGGTGGCACCGCCACAACGGGTTCGCTTTGCGCGGCGGCGGTTGGTCGCTCGCGGGGCTGGCGATCAGTGGCGTCGCCGGCGCACTCGGTGGCCATCTGTCCTACTCACAAAGCGCCGGCGTGCTCCGCGAACGCTGACCTCAGGGGCGGTTCAGCCCGAGGGCACCCAGGCACATCTGGTCGAGCGTGTCGAGGAGGGCCTTTTCGTCGGCGTCCTCCCCCTGCACAAGCCACAGATAGAGCGTGTGGTCCACCATCGCGGCCAGCGAGCGGGCCGCCAGTTCCGGATCGAGCGTGGCTGACACCTCACCGTCGTCTTGCCACCGGGCGATCGCGCGAGCGCTGCGTTCGATGAGTTGGCGGCGATGCTCATGGCGCAGGAGTCGGAAGTCGATGTTGAAGGTCGCGACCTGTTCGACGATCGCCATCAGCTTCGCGTTTCGGCGGTAGGCCTGGTAATACGCACGATTGGAGTTGATGAGCCGCTGCGCCGGTGAGGCGTTGTCGTCCATGCCGTCTCGGCGGTGGATGCCCTCGAACAGTCGGGTGCTCAGTTCCCAGAACACGACGTCTTTCGACTCGAAGTACCGATAGAAGGTGCCGTAGGAGACGTTCGCGGCCTGGGCGATGTGCTCAACCCTGGTGTCCAGGAACCCGACCTCCTCGAACACCACGCGCGCGGCGTCGAGCAACGCATCCCGCGTCTTCCGGCCTCGAGGGGTCAAACTCTCGACCGTCGGCAGCGCAGTGTTGACAGGTTGCGTGATCACGATCACACTCTGTCCAAACATGACATGACAGTCAAGTCATGTTTGAGGGGAGCGGACATGGGCGCAGTGAACACCAAATACGAACTCGGCGGCATCAACCACTTGGCCTTGGTGTGCTCGGACATGAAGCGGACGATCGACTTCTACTCGGGCACCCTGGGCATGCCTCTGATCAAGACCATCGAGCTACCGGCCGATCTGGGTCAGCACTTCTTCTTCGATTGCGGCAACGGAAACACCATCGCGTTCTTCTGGCTGGCGGACTCGCCTGACGCCGCACCGGGAATCGCCGCGCCGAAGGGCCTCCCCGACGAGGGCGAGCTCGCCAGCGCGGTCGGCTCGATGAACCACGTGGCCTTTGCAGTGCCGCCAGAGAAGTTCGACGAATACTACGACCGGTTCACGTCCGAGGGCATCAAGGTGAGCCAGGTGCTGAACCACGATGACAGCGCTTTCGGGGTGTCTCGCCACGTGTATCCCGGCACATTCGTGCGGTCGTTCTACTTCCAGGACCCGGACGGGGTATTGCTCGAGTTCGCCTGCTGGACACGTGAATTCACCGATGCCGACGTAGCTCACGAGCCGAAGACCGCTGCCGACCGACGCGTGGCGACCTCTCCGTAGCCAGAGATCGCGAGACCATCGACGAGAGGAACTGTAGTGCCACGTCTTCGCCAAGTACCCCGCGCGGAGGTCACCGACGAGAAGATCCTGTACTTCTACGACAGGCTCTTCGGCCCCGACAAAGACCCGGCGGTCGACGGGGGAACCGTTCACGGCACTCCGGGCGACTGGTGGACTGTCTTCGCTCAGTCGCCCAACGTATTCGACCATGCGGTAAGGGGATTCGCGCTCTACCGCAACGCGACGCTCGACCCGATGCTGCGTGAGCTCGGCCAGTGCCGGGCCGGATATGCGCGGGGCAGCCAATTCGTCTTCTCCCAGCACTCCAAACAGATGCGTTCGCTGGGGATGCCCGAAGAGAAGATCGCCGCCATAGCGCACTGGCAGATCGCCGACTGCTACACCGAACTGGAACGGGCCGTGCTCGCGTATACCGATGGCCTGGTGTTCGACGGTGGTCGGGTGCCCGGCGCGGTCGTCGACATCCTCAAGGCCGATCTCAGCGATCCCGAGATCCTCGAACTGACCTACATCACATGCCTTTACGACATGCACGCCACCATCTGTCGCGCCTTGCGCCTCGAGTTCGACGACCGCGAGGAGCCGGTGGTCGAGGTCGAGGTGCCGGCCGGCATCGGTGCTCGTGATCTGTCTGCGGACTTGTCCGGGGAGTGACGCCTGGGTCACCAACCGCGGCGCCGACCTGAGCCCCTTGCACACAGGCCAGCCCCACGCCGAAACCGCCCACCCGCAGAGTCACCTTCCAAGGTGAATCGCGGGTGAGCGGTTTCTGTGATGGGTTGCCTCAGATCACCAGGCCCAGAAGCAGTACAACGATCAGGCCGGACACCGACAACACGGTCTCCATGATCGACCACGTCTTGATCGTCTGGCCGACGCTCATGCCGAAGTACTCCTTCACCAGCCAGAAGCCGGCGTCGTTGACGTGAGAGAAGAAGACCGAGCCGGCACCGATGGCCAGGACCACCAGCGACAGTTCGCCGCTGCTCAGCCCGTCGACCAGGCCCAGGATGAGCGAGGACGCAGTGATCGTGGCAATGGTGGCCGACCCCGTCGCCAGCCGGATCAGGGCGGCGAGCACCCAGGCGAGCAGCAGCACGGAGATGTTCGCTTCTTTGGCCCAATCGGCGAGCAACGTGCCGATCCCGCTGTCGACGAGAACCTGTTTGAAGCCGCCACCCGCAGCGACGATGAGCAATATGCCGGCGATCGCGGGCAGGGCAGCGCCGGTCGTCTTGGAGATGGTGTCGCGATCCATCCCCGACCCACGGCCGAGGGTGAACATCGCGACCACCACTGCGATCAGCAAGGCGATGATCGGGGTTCCGAGCACGTCGAGTACCTGCCGCACGATCTGATCGTCATTGCTGATGAAGATCTCGGCAATGGCCTTGCCCAGCATCAACACCACCGGCAGCAGGACACTGAACATCGTGATGGCGAACGACGGGCGCTTGGTCTTGACAAGCGTGTCTTCGGGATCGGCTTCGAAGGTGGTGGGAACCGGCAGCACCACCCAGCGGCCCGCGAGCTTTCCGAACAGAGGTCCGGCCACGATGATCGTCGGCACCGCAACCGCGACACCGAGCGCCAGCGTGGTCCCGAGGTCCGCACCGAGCACGTCGATGGCGACCAACGGTCCCGGATGGGGCGGCACGAAGCCGTGCATCGCCGAAAGGCCTGCGAGAGCAGGGATTCCGACAGTGATCAACGACAGGCCCGACCGGCGCGCCACCAGATAGATGACCGGCATCAACAGCACCAGGCCGATCTCGAAGAACATCGGCAGACCGATGATGGCACCGACGAGGGCCATCGCCCACGGCAACATCCGGGGCGAAGCATGTCCGACGATGGTGTCGACGATCTCATCGGCGCCACCGGAGTCCGCGAGGAGCTTTGCGAACATCGAACCGAGCGCGATCAGGATCCCGACTCCGGCCGCGGTGCTGCCGAACCCGTCGGTGAACGACTCCAGCACGTCCGGAACCGCCTCACCGGCAACGATTCCCACTGTGAGCCCGCCGCCCACGAGCGCCAGGAACGGGTGCACCTTGGCGATGGTGATCAACACGACGATGACAGCGATGCCGACGAGTGCAGCGAGGATCAACTGCCACCCGGCGGCGACCGGCTCCGGTAGTTCGGTGTCTGCCGCCAGCAGCACCGCCGATAGTGAGCTCATCAGTTCTCCTTGTGTTCTGTCCGGGTGATGTAGGACTCGACGATGTCGTCGATCGACTGATCGATGTCGATGACCATTCCTCGCTCATCGTCAGCGAGTGGTTCGAGAGTGTGGAACTGCGACGACAAGAGCGACGACGGCATGAAGTGCCCCGGCCGGCTTGCCTGACGTTTCGAGATCACCTCAGGCGTGCCGTCGAGGTGGACAAAACACACCTCGGGACAATGCCTCCGGAGCTGGTCGCGGTATTTGTGCTTGAGCGCCGAACAACTCATCACACCCCCATCGGCATGATCGGCCAGCCACTGGCCGATCACCTCCAGCCACGGGTGACGATCGTTGTCGTCGAGCGGCTGTCCACTGGACATCTTGGCGATGTTGGCCGGCGGGTGGAAATCGTCTGCATCAGCGAAAGGCACCCGGAGGCGCTGTGCCAGCGCGGCTCCGACGGTGGACTTGCCGGACCCCGACACTCCCATGACGACCAGCGGTGCTCGCATTGTTGACTCCTCGCTCTTGTGCTGCCGGTCACAGATATTGCCCCAATGATCATACTTTTGCAAGAGCCTGATCACTTAAAGCATTCTTTTGAAGAGGCTTGGCGACAATGAGAAGATAAATCGGTGGCAACAGACGCGAGTGTGGGTGAACTTCATGGCAGCGTTCTCACCGGCGTGGGCACGCAGATCGTCTCCGGGCATCACCGTGAGGGCGAGGTTCTCACTCTCGACAGCATCGGCGTCCAGTACGGGGTGTCGCGTACCGTCGCCCGCGAAGCCATCCGAGTCTTGGAATCGATGGGCCTCGTGGCCTCACGCCGACGCGTCGGGATCACCATTCAGCCCCGTAGCCATTGGCATGTCTTCGACCCACGGCTGATCCGGTGGCGACTCGACGCCGGGGAGCGAACCGACTTCCTTCTGACCCTGTCAGAGCTGCGGCGAGGGTTCGAACCGGTCGCTGCGGCCCTGGCTGCAGAGCGCGCGGACGAGCACCAGTGCCGCATTCTCGCTGCCGCGGTCTCGGACATGGTCATGCACGGCCGGTCGGGCGACCTCGACCAGTATCTGTTGGCGGACAAGGTCTTCCATCGCACGCTGCTCGAGGCGAGCGGGAACGAGATGTTCCGCGCGCTGAGCGATGTGGTCGGTGAGGTGCTCGCCGGTCGTACACATCACGGCATGATGCCGACCAACCCCAACCCTGCGGCCATCGACCTCCACGACGCGGTCGCCCGAGCCATCCGCTTGCGCAACCCCGTGGATGCCGAGCGGGCCATGCGCGAGATCATCATCGAAGCCGCGGACGCTGTACGCGAACCCGACCAGGACTAGCGGTTACCCGGCCGGATGATCTGGGTCGGCTTCATCCTCATCGAGGGCGGCAGCCATCGGTTGACGCCACGACGCAGAGTGAACAGCGCCGACAACAGCAGCAACGCGAACTGCAGCCACCCCATGAACTTGATGACGCCGGAGATCGACGGATAGTCGAAGAGGAGATCGATACCCATCGGGATGCACAACAGCATCACCAGCACAGCGGTCACGTAGACGTTCCTGGCACCCCGACTGCGGTGCCGAGACGTCGCCACCAAGAGCGGATACTGCACGGCGAGCAAAACGAGCGTTGCCACGAGCATTGCCGGGGGAAGAAGTTCGCCAACGAGTCGATGCGGTCCGCGGGCGCCGCCGCATCGGGATCACGGGCGACATCGGCCTGGAGGCGCTCATTGAGCAGATCGCTGATGGACCCCGAGTTCACGAACCCGTAAACCACACTGACCAGCGCAGCAGCGGCACCACCCAGCCACAACAACCAGGCGTGGTACAGCGCGGCCGGAGGAGGTGTCGGCTCATCGAGCACCGCGTGGTCTTTGTCCTTGGACTGTCGCCCCGCCTCGATCGCCGCCAGATCCATCGCGTCGAGTTCGGCCAATGACGGCATGCCGGAGAGGTCGGACGGCACTTCTACCGGGCCGTCGGGGCCGCTACTCGATTTCTCGAGGTCGGGGCCATCGCGGTCCGGGTCCATCGGCTGCTTGTCTGGGTCCTGCGTCACACCGTCGATTGTCCCACTAGCCCACCTGCGCCCGGACCAGAGTGCGCACCTTTCGTCTTTCCACCAGGTTGCCGTCCGACACCGTCCCCGACAACTATGGTCGGATGAACACACGTGTCGAGGTCACCAGCGTCGAAGAATTGCGCGCCCTGGTCGGCGAACCGATCGATCGCGTGGCGAAGAAGGTCCGCCCCGAACTGCTGCCGGTACATCTCGAATGGTTGGCGCGGTCGCCGTTTGCTTTCGTTGCCACCACCGACGCCGACGGTCGCGTGGATGTCTCGCCGAAAGGCGATCCCCCTGGCTTTGTGCACGTCATCGATTCGCGAACGATCGCCATACCCGAGCGGCCGGGAAACCGGCGCGTCGACGGTTACCTGAACGTGCTGTCCAACCCACACGTCGGCACCAACTTCCTGGTCCCCGGCAGGGGTGACACCCTGAGGATCAACGGGACCGCGACTGTTCTGAGGGACGCGGACTACTTCGACGCTCTGGCGATTCGCGGCCGACGGCCTATCCTCGCCCTCGAGGTCGCCGTCGAGGAGGTGTTCTTCCATTGCGCAAAGGCGTTCATGCGCGCCGACCTCTGGCGTCCGGAAACGTGGAAACCAGACGTGTTGCCCAGCCCCGCCGAGATCACGCACGTGTTGAACAAAGGGTCGAATCTCGAAGAGCTGCAGAAGTATTACGGCGAGAGCTACGGGAAGAAGCTGTACTGATCCAGCGCTTCACGAGCTGATCTTCAACATCCGGCCCACCGTCGCCTGCCACATCGACCCGTCGGCACCGATGGTCCCGGTCAATTGCAAAGGTTCGTCGACGGGGGCTGCTCCGACCTCGGTGAAGGCTCGCCGCGTGCCCGTCGCGAAATCGACGGCCACGAAGTAGACCGGTCCGATCTGCTGAATCCCGTTGCCCGCCAACGCTTCGGTCGAGGGTGCATACGCCAGCGCATAGATGAGGCCGTCGGATCGCGACAATTTCGGCAGAGTCGCCATGCGATCGAGGGTTTCCCAGACGCGATGGCATCCGGTGTCGGTGACGTCGATGCGGGTCATTCCTCCGGCGAACGTCGCGGCCGGCGGGTCACTGGGCCCGGACGTCGCGAACGGCGGATAGCCGAACCCGTACGTGCTGGGGATGACAAGCGAATTGCCCCACGCCATCGGCGAATTCTCGGTGCCTTGCCCGGAGGTGCCGAAGGCGGGCGTTGCGCACACCACCGACCCGTTGTCGCTGCGGTGGACGATCAGATTGGGCCGCTCGGCGTCGTCGACGATTGCCACGAACTCGTCGTCTACCCCGAAA
Organism: Williamsia sp. DF01-3; assembly: GCF_023051145.1. Taxonomy (NCBI): domain Bacteria; kingdom Bacillati; phylum Actinomycetota; class Actinomycetes; order Mycobacteriales; family Nocardiaceae; genus Williamsia; species Williamsia sp. DF01-3. The sequence continues at coordinate 1,006,410 of NZ_JALKFS010000005.1, read as the reverse complement.
TATGTTGGTGTGGTGCCGGATCCAGGAGCCAGCTGTCCGGGCTTTCGGACACTCCCCGCGGTGTACGTCTGCCGCCAGACGGTGGTGGGCGTTCCGGTGTCGTCGGCGTGCATCTCGTAGAGGGCACGATCGGTGAGGACGGAAGCACCCTCCCGCCGAATACTCAAACCGTTGGTGAGCCTCTCGCCCGGTGGCAGGTGCATCGAAGCGATGTGACCGTCAGCGGAGATCGTGCCGACCACTCCACCGGTGGTCGCGAACCAGATGCGCTGCTGATAGTCGGGTGCCAATCCGGTGATGGCATCTCCTGCAGGAATGTGAGCGCTCACGTCGATCCGCTCGGCGACGTACAGGTTCCATTGCCCGGCAGCGGTTTTGCGATGCGCGACCTTGAGCACCGAGCCGGATCCGTCGGCCATCACCACGCGGTCGCTGCCGTCGAGATATCCGTAGACGCCGCCCAGGAGACCCCCTTTGGTGAGCTGGATGGACGCGATCGGCTCGGCGGTGACCGGATCGAAGAGTTGCACTGTGGGCACCGCGACGCCGGGCGGGTCGACACCCACGTATCCGGTGCACAGCGCGACGGGCATGCCATCGCCACCGATGAAGGTCGCCGCGCATGCCCCACCGGGCAACGACGAGGCGACCACGCGACCGGCCACGCCAGGCCCGGGATGCGGCGTGGTGTCCGTCGACGCCAGGTCCCCATGGATCAGCGACGTCCCCGGCGGCCCGACATCGGGAATGCCCGGTGTGGCCTGAGCCGGAACCGACTGGGCTGCGATCACCAGCGTCACGAGCATCGAAATGATCACCGGGGCGCGCAACATCCACACATGAAAGCACGACCACCCCGAAAACTGCCGAATATGAATCACAGAAGGGAAATATGCCCTCGAATGCCTTCGTACGAGCAGACTTCAGTGCGAGCGGGTCGACAACCGGGGTTCTGAGGCTGGACGACGCCTCGATCCGTCTGAAACTTATGGACTCTGGTGTCTACTCGACGAAGGAACTGCATCAGCTCGGGCTGACCTCGTGGCAGATCCGCCATCGCGTGAACACCGGACTGTTGATCGGATTGAGGCATGGCTGGTACGCAACACCCACGGCCGACGACACCGTGGTCGCTGCGGTCCGTGCCGGCGGCGTGCTCGGTTGCGTATCTGCGCTGCGAGCGCATGATCTCTGGGTTCCGCCTGGCTATGGAAAGGTACACATCCGATCGACGCGACATGGCGCGGGAAGGGGCGTTCGGGAGTGTAGGGGGTTCGGGAATCACCTGCCCGCGCTGACCGCAGTGGATCCAATCCCGGTCGCCTTGTTGAGCGCAGGCAGATGCATGACCCCGGAGCACTGGATCGCCGCATGCGATTCAGCGTTGAACACTGCCGGCCTCACCGTGCGGGAGATGGCCTCTGAGCTGAGTACGTCGAGCCGCAAGGTGGCGTCACTTCTGGACAAGTGCGATCCCAGGTCGCAATCCGGCACCGAGTCGATCACCCGAGTCAGGCTGCGATCCGCTGGATTCGCGGTTGTCGTACAACCGCAGATCCCCGGCATAGGGCGGGCCGATCTACGTATTGGACGACTGATCCTGGAGTGCGACAGCATCACTCACCACACCGGTCTGGACAATTATCACAACGATCGCCGACGCGACCGCCGCGCACTCGTCGACGGCTGGCTGACGATGCGCATCACATACGACGACGTGCTCTACGGCTGGGACGGGGTGCTCGCCGACATCAGGGCGATCACCCGTTCTGACCGCCACCGACGCACACCCTGAAAACTGTCGTAGAGCCATGCACCGAGGGCCATGTGCCCTCGGTGCATGCGTTTTCGACAGTTCTCAGGGTTCAGCCGTTGACTACCGACTAGACCAGCAGTTCGGCGATCTGAATCGTGTTGAGGGCAGCGCCCTTACGGAGGTTGTCGCCGGAGACGAACAGCGCCAGGCCGCGTCCCTCGGGTGCGCCCGGATCCTGCCGGATACGGCCGACCAACGAGTTGTCCTTGCCGGCAGCAGCCAGCGGGGTGGGCACATCGGTCAACGTGACGCCCGCGGCGTCAGCCAAGATCTTGGTGGCCTCTTCGACCGACAACGGGTTCGCGAACTCGGCGTTGATCGACAACGAGTGACCGGTGAACACGGGAACCCGCACACACGTACCGCTCACCAGCAGATCGGGCAGGCCGAGGATCTTGCGGGACTCGTTGCGCAGCTTCTGGTCTTCGTCCGTCTCACCCGAACCGTCGTCGACGAGCGAACCGGCCAGCGGGAGCACGTTGAAGGCAATGGGCGCAACATATTTGACAGGATCAGGCAGCGGCACCGCCGATCCGTCATGCACCAGCTTCTCGGCATCATCGATGCCCGCCCGCAACTGGGTGGCGAGCTCTTCGACGCCCGCGAGACCACTACCGGAGACCGCCTGGTACGACGAGATGATCAGACGCTGCAGCCCGGCCGCGTCATGCAACGGCTTGAGCACCGGCATCGCAGCCATCGTGGTGCAGTTCGGATTGGCGATGATGCCCTTGGTCAGGTTCTTCGCCTGCTCACCGTTGACCTCTGAGACAACCAGCGGCACATCGGGATCCTTGCGCCAGGCCGACGAGTTGTCGATCACGGTGACGCCGGCGGCGGCGAAACGCGGCGCCTGCTCACGAGACATGGTCGCGCCGGCCGAGAACAGCGCGATGTCGAGGCCGGTGGGATCTGCGGTCGATGCATCCTCGACCTCGATCTCGCCACCACGCCACGGCAGCTTCTTGCCCGCCGATCGTGACGACGCGAAGAACCGGATCTCGTCAGCCGGAAAGTTACGTTCTTCCAGCAGCTTCCGCATGACGGCGCCGACCTGGCCGGTCGCGCCGACAACTCCTACCCGTACACCCATTGCTATCGCCCCGTTCCGGCGTAGACGGTGGCCTCTTCCTCGCCACCGAGATCAAACGCGTCATGCAGTACGCGCACAGCCCTGTCCAGCTCGGTGTCGCGGCACAGCACCGAGATCCGGATCTCCGACGTGGAGATCAGCTCGATGTTGACGCCCGCCTCCGAGAGGGCCTCACAGAATGTGGCCGTGACGCCGGGATGCGACTTCATGCCCGCACCGACCAGCGACACCTTGCCGATGTGATCGTCGTAGAGGATCGAGCTGAAGCCGATTTCTTCCTTCAGCGTCGACAACTTCTCCACGGCGATCGGACCGAGTTCCTTGGGACACGTGAAGGTGATGTCGGTCTTGCCCGTCTCGACCTTCGAGACGTTCTGCAGCACCATGTCGATGTTGATCTCGGCATCGGCAACGGCACGGAAGACCTTGGCGGCGTAGCCCGGCCTGTCGTCCAGGCCGACAACCGTCACCTTGGCTTCGCTGCGGTCGTGGGCAACGCCGGTGAGGATGGCTTCTTCCACGGGAATGTCCTCCATCGATCCGGACACCATGGTGCCGGGTTTTGTTGAGTACGACGAGCGCACGTGAACGGGAACGTTGTAACGGCGGGCATATTCCACGCAGCGCAGCATCAGCACCTTCGCGCCACATGCGGCCATCTCGAGCATCTCTTCGAACGAAACCGTCGCCAGATGGCGGGCGTTCGGGACGATGCGCGGATCAGCGGTGTAAATGCCGTCGACGTCGGTGTAGATCTCGCAGACATCGGCGTCGAGGGCCGCGGCGAGTGCCACAGCGGTGGTGTCGGACCCACCACGACCCAGCGTGGTGACGTCCTTGGTGTCCTGCGAGACACCCTGGAAGCCCGCGACGAGAACGATCTTGCCCTCGTCGAGCGCCGACCGGACTCGGCCGGGCGTGACGTCGATGATCTTGGCCTTGCCATGGCTGCTGGTGGTGATCACACCCGCCTGCGAACCGGTGAACGACTGCGCTTCCGCGCCGAGGGAGCTGATGGCCATCGCGACCAGCGCATTCGAGATGCGCTCACCCGAGGTGAGGAGCATGTCCATCTCGCGGGGCGGCGGCGCCGGGCAGACCTGCTCGGCGAGGTCGAGCAGCTCGTCGGTGGTGTCGCCCATCGCCGACACCACGACCACCACGTCGTTGCCCGCCTTACGGGTCGCGACGATGCGCTCGGCCACTCTGCGGATCCGTTCGGCGTCGCCAACTGAGGAGCCGCCGTACTTCTGCACGACCAGAGCCACCGAGTTTCCCTTCTCTAGCTGCTGCGAACCTTCAAAATCAGTGAGCGGGCAACAGTGCAAGACTGCCTCCCGCCTCGTGCAAGGATAGCCACCCGCAACTCCCCCACGTGCAAGCGTGTCGCTGCACCGTCGAGCCGGGAGACCGCCGCCCACCGGGGCTCGGGCGGGCACGCGGCAATTGCTTTAGCGTGCTTCGGAACTGGCGGATCGGCCGTGCGACCGACAGCGCCCGCCCCGAGCGAGCGATCGGCACTAGGATCGCTCAGGTGCTGACCCGAGCAAGAATCGAATCCGTCAGCGACCTCCTGTATCGACGGCGTGACTGGGTCGAGCCGATCGCCGCCTTCCTCCTCATCCGTCTGGTCGGCATGCTCGTGCTGGAGCGGTTCACGCAGCTGCGCGACAGCAGCCTCGGCGCGGCGCTCTCGGCGTGGGACGGCAAATGGATGCTCGCCATCGCTGAGCACGGGTACGGGGGCGTGCCGCTGACCCAGACCGACGCGCAGGGCATGCGTGACTCCGACACGCCCTACGCGTTCTTCCCCGGCTATCCACTGCTCGCCGGGGCGCTGGACAAGGTGCCCGGCTTCAGTCCGCTGGGTGCCGCCCTCACCGTGAACGTGGTGCTCGGGTGCCTGGCCGCGGTGGGTGTCGCCCGGATCGGAACGCTGTGCGCCGCACAGATGCAGAACCGGGAACACAAGTCCCGGCTCGTGCCCGCACGCTTCACCGCTTGGTTTGCCGAGGACATCCACCGGGACGACGACGGCCAGGTGGTGCGCGTCAAGGCCGATCCGCGTCGGGCTGGGCTGCTGCTCGCCGTTCTGTTCGCCGCAGCGCCGATGGGCATCGTCTTGTCGATGGCCTACACCGAGGCGCTGTTCTGCGCACTTGCGGCGTGGGCGCTGATCGGCGTGCTGGAGCGACGATGGTTGCTGGCCGGGATCTGCACGATGCTGGCCGGGCTGAGCCGTCCGACCGCGGTGGTCCTGATCGTCGTCGTGGTGGTGGCTGCGGCGCTGCGATTCCGCGACGGACCGAGGGCGTGGGCGGCCATCGTCCTCAGTCCGCTCGGCTACCTGGGGTACCTGGCGGTGGTCTGGCACAAGACGGGCGAACCGCTCGGCTGGTTCAAGATCCAGACCGAGGGCTGGGACACGCGGGTCGACTACGGCCAGGCGGCCTACGAGTTCATCAACTACGCGCTTGTGAACTCCGGCGAAATCGCGCCGGTGGCCACGGCCTGGATCATGCTGATCACCATCGCCCTGGCGTTGCTGAGTTTCGCCGAGCGTGTGCCGTGGCCGGTGGCGGTGTACGGAGCGCTGGTGGTCGTATCCATCGGCGCCTCGAGCGGTCTCATGATGAGCCGCCCCCGACTGCTGCTCCCGGCGTTTGTCTTGCTGATCCCGATCGCGATCGGCCTGGCCAAACGTCGCGGGTCCACACAGATCCTGGTCTCGCTCGCGGTTGTCGCCTTGAGCTCATGGTTCGGCGCACACATGTTGACGGTCTATCCGCACGCCATGTGACCTGCGCGTCAGTGATTGTCACGCAATCTGGCCGCCCTCGATTCGAAACCGTCGCAGAGCGCGGCCACGCCCTGGATGAGTAGATGCCGGGGGTCGGTGAGTTCTGAATGATGCGTGCCGACCAGTGCTGCGAGATGGGGCGGGGGCTCGCTCTCGGGGTTGCCTGCCAGAAGATGGGCCAGTCCACTCTGGCCTTCGTCTTCATCGGCGGCCCGGTCGAGCAGTAGTCGTTCGGCGACGGTGCTGAGCACCGTGCCGGCGATGAGATTCCACAGGGTCAGCGCCATCTCGGTGGCGACCGCTGGGCTGACCTCGAGATCAAGGAAGGCGTCCACGAGCCAGTCGAGACAGTTCAGGCTCTGCGGGCCCATGCTGGTGCGCGGAGATGCGAAGGCCAGCAGTACCCAGGGGTGGCGCTGGTACAGGGTCCAGTCGACCTCGGCCGCGATCAACGCCCGCTCGCGCCACGTCGCATCGTCGGCGGGCGGGTACGGGAAACGGATGCCGATCTCATTCGACATCTCCCGCAGCAGCGCGTCCTTGTCGGCGATGTGTCGGTACAGCGACATCGTGCCGACGCCGAGACGATCGGCGATCTTTCGCATGGTGAGGGCGCTGAACCCGTCGGCATCCGCGAGTTCGATCGCGGCGTTGACCACCGCGCCGCGGGTCAGTTTCGCAGACTCGGGTGCCGGGTCGAGGCCGCCGCTCACCGCACCCTCCTGTGCTGTCATCACATCTCTCCTTCGCCGCGTTCATTGTCCGTGTTCACGGCCGGGACGATGAACAAAGCCCGAACGATGGAATAAACGCTTTGCGTACAACGTACTCTTATGCGTACGTTGTACCCAGGTTGATCGAGCGCCACGAGCGGGCGATCGCCGTCCGAACACACGTAGCGCCCTCAACGCGGCCAACGCCGGCGTCCGCTCGTGTGTTCGCAGCGTGATTGGAGCACCCCCGTGAGCATCATCGACAAGCAGACCGATCCTCGATCCGACGCGAGCACCAGCCGCCCGGACCGCCGGACCTGGCTGGGACTGGCAGTACTGACGCTGCCGGTCTTTCTGGTGTCCATGGACTTCTCCGTCTTGTACCTGGCGATCCCCACACTGAGCGCCGAACTCGCCCCCTCTGCCACACAGCAGTTGTGGATCGTCGACATCTACGGCTTCCTCATCGCCGGCCTGTTGATCACGATGGGCAATCTCGGCGACCGGTTCGGTCGACGCAAGCTGTTGCTCGTCGGAGCCAGCCTCTTCGGCGTCGCCTCGGCGATCGCAGCATTCGCCCCCGACGCGAGCGCGCTCATCGCTGCCCGCGCCATCATGGGCATCGGTGGCGCAACCCTCCTGCCCTCGAGCCTGTCACTGATCAGCAACATGTTCCCCGACCCCATGGCCCGGGCGAAGGCCATCGGCATGTGGACGGCGGCGTTCGCCGGCGGATCGGCCATCGGCCCGGTGATCGGTGGCGCCCTCCTCCACCAGTTCTGGTGGGGCTCCGTCTTCTTGATCAACGTGCCCGTACTGCTGATCCTCTTGGTCTTCGGCCCCCGTCTGGTCCCGGAATACCGGTCGCCCAGCTCGGCCCCCTTCGACGTCCTCGGCGTGCTGCTGTCGTTGATCGGCATCCTCCCGCTCGTCTACGCCATCAAGCACGGCGCAGCCGAAGGGTTCGACACCACCACAGCCGTCTTCGCCGCCATCGGCATTGTCGGAATGGCGTTGTTCGCCGCCCACGAGCGCCGAACAGAACATCCGCTGATCGACCTCAAGCTGTTCAAGAGCCCTGGGTTCTCGGTTGCGATCGGCAGCGCACTGACGGGCATGATGACCCTTGCCGCGTTGAGCTACCTCAGCGGCATCTACCTGCAGTCGGTCCTCGGACGCGATGTGCTGGAGGCCGCAGTACTCGGTATCCCGATGGCGATCGCCGTGGCGATCTTCTCGATGAGCGCTTCCCGCATCGCCGCGGTCATGTCGGTGCGCTGGGCGTTTGTCTTCTCGCTGCTGGCCGCTGCGGTCGGCAACGCAGGCATGCTCGGTCTCGGCGTCGACCAGGGCGTACTGGTCTACCTGATCAGCTCCACGCTGGCCGGTGTCGGATACGGCGTCATCTTCTCGCTGGTCTCCGATGTCGCCGTGTCGTCGGTGCCTGCCCAGCGCAGTGGGTCGGCGGCCGGTCTCTCCGAGACCAGCTTCGAGTTGGGAACAGCGTTCGGACTGGCCGTTCTCGGTTCGGTGGCCACCATGGTCTTCCGCCGGTCCGGTGAGGGCAGCGGAGTCGAAGACACCCTCTCGCAGACACTCACCCAGGCACAGACCCTGGACCCAGGCGCCGGAAGTGCCCTCGCCGACGCCGCACGCAGCGCGTTTGTCGACGGCTTGCACATCACGTCGCTGGTGAGCGTGGCACTCTTGGCGGTGGTGGCCGCAGTGGTGGCAATCGTTCTCCGCGAACGCCGGCCGGTCACCGACTAGTCCCCGCCCGGCCCAAGGAGCTGCTGCCCGTGCACCCGCTACTCGCAGACCGATGGAGTGCACGCGGCTACGACGCCGACGCAACCATGTCCGACGAGCATCTGCAGTCGATCCTCGAGGCGGGCCGGTGGGCGCCCACGGGTGGCGGTCGCCAACCGGTCCGCTTTGTCGTCGGCCGCCGCGGTGACGCGACATTCGCCGGGGTCATCGAGGCACTCAAACGTGGGAACCAATCGTGGGCACCGGCCGCCGCAGCGTTGATCGTCCTGTGTACCGACGATCTCCCCGACGAGCCGAAAATGCACGACTACGCCACGCTCGACGTGGGGCTCGCCGCCGGTCAGATGATCGTCCAAGCCCAGGCCGACGGATGGAACGCCCATCCCATGGGCGGGTTCCGCGCGCCAGACCTGGTGCAGCAGTTCGACATTCCGCACTCCATTCGACCACTACTGGTCCTGGCCATCGGCCGACTCGCTGATGCCGCGACTCTGCCCGCCGACATCCGAGAGCGTGATGGCCGCGAACGCACCCGCCTGCCGTTGTCGGAGATCGCCTTCGCCGAGACCTGGGGACGACCGTTGGTTCCGGAGAACCGGTGAACCACCTTTGGACTTACGCGCCTTCGGGAGTACAGTCACAAAAATGCAGCGCGTGCTCCTTCTCGGTTGCCGCGGCGGGGTCTGATCCAGACCGGCTTCCCGTCGCGGGATCTTTGACGCGCCGGTCTCATTCCCCCAACCCCGGAGATTGACCCTCATGCCTGCCGCCGATGCATTCACTTCCAGTTCCAGCCGGATCACCGAACCCGCTGGACCAATTCCTTCCGGACAACCGTCGTGGAACCCCCAGCGCAATTCCGCGATGCCTGCCCACCGGTACCGCCCGTTTGCCGATGAGGTCGAGAACGTCGCAGTCCCCGACCGCACCTGGCCCGACAAGGTGATCGACCGCGCCCCCATGTGGTGCGCCGTCGACCTTCGTGACGGGAACCAGGCTCTGATCGACCCGATGAGCCCGGCACGCAAACGCCGCATGTTCGACCTGCTGGTACGCATGGGTTACAAGGAGATCGAGGTCGGGTTCCCCTCGGCCAGCCAGACCGACTACGACTTCGTCCGCGAGATCATCGAAGACGACGCAATCCCGTCGGACGTGACCATCCAGGTCCTGACGCAATGCCGTAACGAGCTGATCGAACGCACCTTCGACGCATGTCGCGGCGCCGCGAATGTCATTGTGCACTTCTACAATTCGACGTCGGTGCTCCAGCGCCGGGTGGTCTTCCGCGCCAACAAGGCAGCCATCAAGAGGATCGCCACCGACGCTGCACACAAGGTCCGCGCCGAAGAGGTCAAGTACCCCGACACCAATTGGCGTTACGAATACTCCCCGGAGTCGTACACGGGCACCGAGCTGTCCTACGCCAAAGAGGTGTGTGACGCGGTCACCGAGATCATCGACCCCACACCGGAAAAGCCGATCATCCTGAACCTCCCGGCAACCGTGGAGATGGCCACCCCCAACGTGTACGCCGACTCGATCGAGTGGATGCACCGAAACCTCGCCCGCCGCGACTCGGTGATCCTGAGCCTGCATCCGCACAACGATCGCGGAACTGCTGTCGCCGCTGCCGAACTCGGCTACCAGGCGGGCGCCGACCGCATCGAGGGTTGTCTGTTCGGCAACGGCGAGCGCACCGGCAACGTCTGCCTGGTGACGCTCGGCATGAACCTGTTCAGTCGCGGGGTCGATCCGCAGATCAACTTCTCCGACATCGACGAGATCCGCCGCACGGTCGAGTACTGCAACCAACTCGGTGTGCACGAGCGCCATCCGTACGGCGGCGATCTGGTGTACACCGCGTTCTCCGGTAGCCATCAGGACGCCATCAACAAGGGCCTCGACCAGATGAAGATCTCTGCGGACGAGGCCGACTCGGACATCGACGACATCCTGTGGCAGGTTCCGTACCTGCCGATCGACCCCAAGGACGTCGGCCGCAACTACGAGGCCGTGATCCGGGTCAACAGCCAGTCGGGCAAGGGCGGCGTCGCCTACATCATGAAGGCCGACCATGGACTGTCACTGCCGCGCCGTCTGCAGATCGAGTTCAGCCGCGAGATCCAGAAGATCACCGACGGTGAAGGCGGCGAAGTGTCTCCCAAGGAGATGTGGGACGTCTTCGCTCAGGAGTACCTGCAGCCCCTCAAACCGCTCGAACGGATCCGCCAGCGCGTTGACGCCGCGGAGGAAGACGGCGGCGAAGACCGCATCACGGCGACCGTGAAGGTCGACGGCAAAGAGAAAGAGATCACCGGCTCTGGCAACGGACCGCTGGCCGCCTTTGTCGACGCGCTGTCGACCGTCGGGTACGACGTGCAGGTGCTCGACTACGCCGAGCACGCGCTGACCGCCGGCGACGACGCGAATGCCGCTGCCTACGTTGAGGTTCAGGTTCGGGGCGAAACCGTGTGGGGCTGCGGAATAGCACCGTCGATCACCACGGCATCGCTGCGCGCAGTGGTCTCGGCGGTGAACCGGGCAGTGCGTGTGGCCGACGGCAGCGGGGACGCCGATTCCGGCGAGCAGGCCCCACGCACGTGGGCCCCGTAGTCGGTTCCGAGGGAACTCGTCCCACCTGGTCGGCCCCGGTGCGTTACGCCGAGGCCGACCAGCAGGGCGTGGTTCTCAACGCGCACTATCTGCTGTACTGCGACGAGGCCAGCACGGAGTTCTGCCGGCAACGGGGAATCCTCGATTTCGGCGAGATGCTGCGCGTCAAGAAGTCGACGCTCATCTGGACGCGCCGGCGGTCTGGGGTGAGGTGGTCGACGTCTATGTGACCTGCCCACGCGTCGGACGCACCAGTTTCACGATGTGCTTCGACGTCAAGGTCGCAGATCGGGAATGCTGCACCGTCGAGACCGTGTATGTCCACGCCGGCGAATCCGGTGCGCCACAAGCCATTCCAGATGACGTCGCGCAGATCCTGACCTCCGGCGCACCAATAGCGTAGTCGGCCGGCGGTTTCTGCCGAATGATCACGCTCCGGCCGATTCACCCTCGGCGACAAGTGCTCCAAGAAGTTGCCTCACCGCACCTCGCTGATCACCCATCGGGCGGCTCAAGGCCTCGTATACCCGCGCGGCGCGCACGCCGGTGAGAACAAGGCGGCTGCAGTCCGGATCCCGGATGGAGAACCGGGGCATGAGTGCGACTCCGTGATCACGTGCCACCATCGACTCGATGACACGGAAGTCGTTGATGCGGTGGGTGACTCGCGGCGCCACCCCGGTCGCCGCCGCGAGGGAGAGCAGCACGTCATCAACCGGGAACCCGCCGCGGACGCTGATCCAGTCCTCGTCTTCGAGTTCGGCCAGTGTCACCTCGCTGCGGCCGGCCAGACGATGACCACCCCCTACCACCAGGTCGATGGGCTCACGCATCACGGTTGTCACCGACACCCTCGCCTCGACAACCTGCGGCGCTCGCTCGTCCCGATGGGTCAGGACAACGTCGAAGTCGGCCAACAAGGCAGGCGCGTCAACGTATTTGACGTCTTCGTCGCCGGCGATCACCCGGATCCGACGATCGCTCATCCGGTTGAGGACACCCGGTAGCAGAAGTGCCGCTCCAGAGGGGAACATCGCCAAGCGCACTTCGCCGACTGCGTCATCGCGGTACGAGGCCATCTCCGCCTCGGCCCGCTGCACAGCCGCGATGACCTCGTCGGCACGTAGTACCAACGCGCGACCGGCGTCCGTGAGACGAACCCGCCGGCCATCCTGTTCGAGCAACGCAATCCCGGCTTCGCGGCCCAGTACCTTCAGTTGTTGCGACACCGCTGACGGTGTCATGTTCATCGCCTGAGCCACGGCTCCCACGGTGCCGCGGTCTGCGAACTGCCTCAGGATTCGTAGTCGCTGCAGGTCCATGTGGTCACGCTACACAGTTGGCGGCCCTTCCTTCAGGTCTGCCACATCATTTCAACTGCGGCGACGAACAGCAATCTGCCCTTTGCGGCGGGGAGCATAAGCAACGCCGCGACTGTGCCACCGCTCAGCCGGTTTCGTCGTCGGGAGCAGTTCGAACTTCTCCAGCACGGTCCGCAGGGTGACATCCATTTCCATGTTCGCGAAGGCCGCACCGATGCACCGGCGGGTTCCACCGCCGAACGGGAGCCATGCCGCGGACGGCTTGTGATCGAGGAATCGACTGGGGTCGAATCGTTCTGGATCCGCGAACTGCTCACTGTCGTCGTGCAGCAGAGAGATGCTGACAAGCACCGTGTGCCCCTGCGGGATGCGCCACTCGCCCAACTCCAGCACCGGAGCCACCACTGTTCGCCCGGCGAGATCGATCACGGGCCGGCTGCGCTGCACTTCCAGGATCGTCGCCTGGCGGAACACGGTGTCCCCCTCGTCGACCTCAGCGGTCAAGCGGGCCAACACATCCGGGTTGCGGCGCAATCGCTCGAACGCCCACGCCAGCGTGGTGGCGGTGGTCTCGTGGCCCGCGGCGAGCAGCGTCGCCAGTTCGTCGGCGATCTCCGTGGTCGACATCGGCGACCCGTCGTCGTAGGTACTTCGCAGCATCAGCGAGACGATGTCGGTACGTTCGGCGAAGTCGGGGTCGCTGCGCACCGTGGAGATCAGGTCCTCGATGATCGAGTCGTACTCGCGACGGCGAGCCAGGAAGCGTTCCCAGGGGTCGAACCTGCCGAGGTTGATCGTCGTGGTCGGCAACGTCGCGAGGCGCGAACCCAATTCGACCATTGGCGGAATGATCCGTCGCAGTGAATCGAGCTGCTCGCCGTCGGCACCGAACACCGCACGCAGAATCGCATTGAGCGTGATCCGCATCATCGGAGCCAGACTCTCGAACTCGCGATCTTCCGGCCAGGTCGCGGTCTCGCGCAGGACCTCTTCTTCGATGATCCGTTCGTAGCCCTTCACGCTCTTGCCGTGTAGCGGAGGCGTGAGCAGCTTTCGTCTGCGGCGATGGTCATCACCTTCGAGCGAGAACATCGAGTGGTCGCCGAGGATTCGGCCGAGGTTGGGTTGCACGTTGCTCAGCACCCCGGCCGGCGTGGTGAACAGCTGCTTGGCCAAGTGCGGGTCCGATACCACCACAGTGGTCCCGAAAACCGGGATGTTCAGAGTGAACGCCGGCCCGTAGCGCCGGGCAAGCACCTCCATCGTCTGCCGACGAGCGGCGACGAACGCGAGTCCTTGCACGTGCCGATGCAGTCGTGGGCCAGGCGGCAGGTGCACCGCCGCCTCTGCCTGCCGACCGTCTTTCGTTTCTGTATGAGCTGGCCCCATGTTCGAACGCTCCCGTCTCGGCGCCGCCTGGTACTACGCCGTACCACTGCGACGGTACGCTCCGGTACCACGGTCGAACAAGGGGTCGTATCGTTGCATCGATGGCAATCAACCCGCAGTCAGTCGACCGAGTGCAGCCTGCCGATGCCGGCGGGTCAGCGTTTCGGGTTCGGTTGCTCGACGCGCTGGCCACCTCGATCGAGGTCCGTGGCTACCGGGCGAGCACCATCGCCGACATCGTCAGCATCGCCCGGACGTCGCGGCGAACCTTCTACCAAGAATTCTCCGGAAAAGAAGACTGCTTCATCGAGCTGCTGCGGCGCGCGAACACCTCGATGATCGATGAGATCGTGGCCGCAGTGGATCCGGACGCCGGGTGGACCATGCAGATCAGGCAGGCCATCGGCGCATACGTGAAGTCGATCGAGATGGATCCGGCCATCACACTGAGCTGGATTCGCGAACTCCCCGCCCTGGGAACCAGCGCCCGACCGGTTCAGCGGCACGCGATGGAAGAACTGATCCGCACCCTCGTCATGTTGACGAGCACACCTCAGATGCGGGCAACAGGCGTCGAGACGGTGTCGCGGTCGATGGCCACCTTGTTGCTGGGAGGTCTACGCGAACTGACAGCGGTCGCGGTCGAGGACGGCAGACCGATCAAGTCGATGACCGAGACCATGGTCGAGGCCTGTATAGCCCTTCTGGGCCCGCGACCGGACGTTCCCCGGACGCAGTTGCCGAAACAGCAAGAATAGTTGTCGAAAACAGTGGTCCGAGGCCATTGTGGAGACATGAGCCAAGAATTCTGGGACGAGCACTACAGCAGCGCCGAACAACTCTTCAGCAACAACCCCAATCCCGTCCTCGTCGATGAGGTGGCAGACCTGCCACCCGGACGAGCGCTCGACCTCGGATGCGGCGAGGGCGCCGATGCCCGCTGGCTCGCTGAACGCGGATGGCAGGTGACGGCCGTCGACATCTCGCAGGTCGCCATCGACCGCGCCGTGAAACTGGGCGACTCGGACGCCATCACGTGGGTGCGTGGTGATCCGCTCGCCGACCCGCCGTCGCCGACCTCCTACGACCTCGTGTCGATGCAATACCTCCACAGCGTTCCCCGGTCCGACGGCGGCCAGACCGCCCGCGCGATCGCAAACGCCGTCGCGCCAGGCGGAACGCTGCTCATCGTGGGCCACGAGATCCGAGAAGGCCACAACTGGAAGGGAATCGACCCGCGGGACTTCTACGACCCACACGACTTCGCCGAGCTACTCGGCAACGAGTGGACGGTGCTGATCGACCGCACCCAGCCCCGGACGACCGCCCCTCCCGGAAACTCACACCACACACATGACACGGTCCTGAAAGCTGTCCGCTCACAGTAGGACTACGACGTCTGGTTTACCGTCTCCCGGTCAGCCCAATCCATCCGTGCGCACGGGGTAGGCCTCCAGCATCATGCCGGCGACTGCTCCGAGTGCCTCGGACCACGCATCCGTCATGGCGTCCGTCCACTCGGCACCTCCGCGTTCGGCCATGGTGGCGATCATCGTGGACGCGACCCAGTTGTACATCTCAGGCGTGACGCCCCACGATGCGTGCCTCTGGCCCAGCGCCCCCAGCGAGGCACGGAGCCACGTCGGGTCCTCGAGGTGGTCGAGCACGGCGACGATCGCATCCTGTAGCATTCGCGCTTGCGGGCGGATGTCGCTGCTGAAAAGCGCTCTTGCCGAGGGATGTTCGGCGAACAAGCGGTCATAGAAGTCGGTCGTGAGCCCCACGTCGTCGTCGGCGACCAACATGAGGCTCCGCTCGAGCAACACCTTGTCCACGTTCACCTTCTCCAAGACTCCGGCGGTTTATGCGCGCCGTGGCATCACTTGTAGTTCGGATTGTTGATCACCGGTATCTCGATGTTGATCGGCATGCGAAGCTCCGACGTGTAGAACAACACGAACTGGCGCAAGAACTCGTCGAACAACCAGTACGCCTCTTCCGGGACGCCCACATCGAGAAGCCCTTCGCGCACAGCCACGTACGGCCCCCATGCGGTTTCGAGCAACGGCGTCCAGACGGGCTCCCGCGGGATCCGTAGCCACTCGGCCACCTGATCGCCGAGCATGAATCGGGTCAACGCACCGAGAATGGGCCGGCTGAGCAACGTCAGATCCAGATTCATACCCAGACCCAAGAGGATGTCGGCGAGTTTGATGCCTTCGGGTGTGGGCGCGAGGATCGGGTCGAGAACCTGCTTGGCCTGCGAGTCGGCCTGATCCCAGGACGCCGGGATGTACTCGTCTTTCACACCGAGCAGATGTGCGGCCAGTTGCCAGGAATGCAGGAAGCCCTCCGACTCGGCGGCCGGGATCTGCACGTTCCACTTCTTCAGGTTCCGCATCACGGTGGTGGGCAAGCTGTGCCAGGTGACCATGATGTCGGCCTGGCTGATCGGGATGTCTTCTGGCGCAGACCCCGTCCAGTGCGGCGACTGCGGAAGCAGGTGCCGAACCGCCGCGTGCGCGAGCCGGGTCTTGACGCAGGTGATCACCATTTCACCGTCAGGTTGGTAGGCATTGAGCGAACCGATGTCGTACCCGAGTTTCGCGGTCTTGGTGATGCGGTCCTTCATGTCCGCGCCGCCCTTGGAGTAGTACACCGCCCGCGCCTCTTTGGGGATGACGGTGCTCATCATGCCGCTGGCGAAGCCGTACAGCACACCCAGATAGGTCCCGCGCTTCTGGTTGAACTCGACCGCTGTGGCCAACTTGCCCTGATCCGCCCACGACGGCATCTGCCGCGCGTACTCGATGAAGTCCCGCAGGTCATTCGGCAGGCCGGCCGGCAGCGCTTGGCCGTTCTTGGTCCAGTGCTTCAACAACTCGTTCACGCGCGGCACCTCGCCGCGGTCGATCAACGACGCAACCACCGGATCGGCCTCGTTGTCCCACACGCCCCGGGGGTCGGCCCCGCTACCGGTTCCCGGTACCGAACCTGCCGGCGACCATGTCCACGGGGTCGCCGGAACGATGACCGCCGCAGCGCCGGCCGCACCCAACACCCCGCCCGCCTTCAACGCGTTGCGCCTACTGAAGTTGTCCACGCTATTCACTCCCCGTCCGACCATGAATTCATTCGCTGATGCAATGAAACAGTCAGCGTTTCTTAGTAACATGGTTAGCACAAAAGTGTTGCCGGTCACAAGCGCTGCAGTTTCCTCGTGCGACTCACACCTGTTCGAACGAACTGAGCCCCGGGAACCGGTACCGTCTTCGTCTATGGCGACGTCGAGCACCCGAGCGATGCTCGAACGCGCGTACAAAGACGCGATCAGACGGACCGACGCCGGCGACGACACCACCCGCACCCGGTTGCTCGACGCCGCCTACGAGCAGTTCAGCCGCACCGGTGTCCAGCGCACGTCCATGGAGGACGTCGCAAGGCGGGCCAACATGTCCCGCATCACGGTCTATCGCCGGTTCGCCACCAAGGACGCCCTGATCGAGCAGGTCATCTTTCGAGAGTTCCGGCGGTACTTCGAGCGGTTCCTCACCGACATCCAATCCGCTGAAACCGCGGCCGAGCGAGTTGTTCTCGGATTCGTGAGCTCCCTGCGCGCCATCCGCGGCAATCCGATGATCGGCGGGCTGATCGACGCCGAACCCGGCCTGGTCGCCGGATCGATGATCGGCGACGACGGCCGCATGGTCGCGGCGGTCCGTGAATTCGTGGCGGGTCAGCTCCGTCGCGAGCAACAGGCGGGCAACGTCGACAGACAGTTGAACATCGACCTGATCGCGGAAATGATGGTGCGCATCTCCGCGTCGTTCCTGACGATCCGCAGCGATGTCGTCGACCTCGATGACGACGAACAACTCGCCGCGATCGCATGGCAATTCCTGGTACCCATGCTCGATGTCGGCCGATTGCCGAAATAATCTGTCCGGCAGCTCTTTTGTAGCTCGCGTACTACGTCGCGCCTCCTCGGCGCCGCCTAGTATTGCTGCCCATGGACAAACATGTGGCCGGCAGGCTCGCAGACACCCACTTGGCCGAATGGGGCCGGCGCGTGGACTACACCGAACTCGCATGGGCGGACGACAACGAATCGACGACCAGCCGGGAAGTGGTCGAGGACGGCGTTCACTACACTGTCCAATCAACCGTGTGGCGTGAACAGGGAGCAAATGTCTACACCCTCGGGGTTCGTGTCACCGAGACCGGTCGGCGCTCGCTGTTCGGAAAGGCCGTGTCGCGGTTCGGTCGCAAATATCCCGACGGGAGGTTTGTGGAGGGGGCCTAGCTCTGACGCCGCCCGGCAGGTACCTTCCCTCCATGACTTCCACTAAGGGTGCCCTCACAACACTCATGGGCGCGCTCGCGGTTGCTTCGGTGGCCACACTCATCGGCTCCGCCACCGCATCGGCCGGGTCGGCGCCGGGTCAGCCTCAACGCATCGTGCTGCTGGTACCAGGCCAGCAACCGGCCCCGGGAACCTTGAGCATGGACATCTTCGGAGACATGGCGGACGAGTTGGCTGCCGAGGGGTACACCGTCGACACGGTCGACGTGAAGGGCCTCGACCTCTACGCGGACTCGCGGGCCATCCAGGAATCGATCGAAAGTGCCACGGCCGGAGTCGAAGTGGAGAGCCTGTCGCTGGTGGCGCACAGCTACGGGGGTTTGTCGTCGCGCCATTACCTGAAAGCGCTGGGCGGCTCCGAGCGCATCGACGACTACATCGCGATCGGCACCCCCAATACGGCTCGCCCGGCGGCTGCGTCCAATTGCCCGGATTCGGCTTCGATGGGTGCCCGGTGACCCCGTTCGTCGCCGAACTCAACAACGGCGACGACACACCCGGAGACGTCGAGTACTACTCGATCAGAAGCAACGAGGAGCTCGCCGATGGGCGGCTCGATGGCGGCCAGTGCAGGCTCGCCCCGATTCCGCACCTCGAGCACGCGGTCGAGCCCGCAGACGACCGCGTGATCGCTGCCGTCTCGAGCGCGTTGAGCGGTGGGTGTCCCGGGGAGTTCGTGAACGAACTCGACGGGGAAATCACCCTGGCTTCAACACTATTCCCCGCACCTCGGTGAGTCTCACAGCTCACCCGTAGTGCCGACACCGGACAGACCCGGTGTTCGTTGCTCCAAGCGATCTATTGACATTCGATAGATTTGCCGTGATAGTCGATGCATGTTCAATGAACGCTGGGTCGTCACCGCACTGCGAGTCTTCCTCGTATCGCTCTTCGCAATACTGGTCTTGTTCCAAACCATGTCCCTGCCAGGGCAATTCGCGCACATGGCCGAGGAGGCACCCGACCAGGCCTACCTGCGTTGGCCGGCGACAGCCGTCACCGTGTTCTGGGTGCTCTGCGCCCAGGTGGTCATCATCTGCACCTGGAAGTTGCTCACTCTGGTGCGCAGCGACCGAATCTTCACCCACGCCTCACTCGTCTGGGTCACGGCAATCGTCTGGGCGATCGGCGCCGGTTGGCTCACACTTCTCGGCGTGTTCCTCTTCGTCGGATTCAATGCGAACGATCCAGGCTTGCCGCTTCTCCTCTTCCTGATGCTGATGGGCGGGGCCGTCTTGGGCCTGTTGATGGTCGTGATGCGCGCACTGCTGCGCCAGGCCACCACGCTGCGGTCGGACATGGACGCGGTGATCTGATGTCGATCGTCGTGCGTATCGACGTGGAGTTGGCAAAGCGGAAGATGAGCGTCGGCGAGTTCGCCGAGCGTGTGGGTCTCACTACCGCGAATGTCGCGGTGCTGAAGAACGGCCGTGCCAAGGCAGTTCGATTCAGCACCCTGGAAGCGATGTGCCGAGTACTCGAATGCCAGCCCGGGGATCTACTGGAATGGATCGACGACTGAGGGTGTCGCCCGCCGGGGTGAGCCGGTCGCTCAATTTCCCGGGAACTTCATCATTGGTGAACTATGTTGGGTGATGGCCAGATTCGACTTCGGCGGGGAGGTGGTCATGCGGGTCTTCGTAACCGGGGGCACGGGTGCCGTGGGCACTCGCGCGGTGCCCTCGATGGTCGCAGCCGGGCACGACGTCACTGCGATGGCACGCAGCTCGGAGAAGGCCCGGGCTCTCGCCGACCAGGGTGCCCGGCCGATGATGGTGTCACTGTTCGACAGACCGGGACTGACCGCTGCCATCGCCGGGCACGACGCCGTGGTCAATCTCGCCACCGCGTTACCGTCGACCGCTTCCTTCGTCCGCCAGTCGGCCTGGCGTGAGTGTGAACGGGTGCGCACCGAGGGATCGGCAACAGTGGTCCGGGCTTGCCTCGACGCCGATGTGCCGCAGTTGATCCAGGAATCGGTGGCCATGCTCTATCGGGACGGCGGCAGCGAATGGATCGACGAGGACCATCCTGTTGATCACTACCCGATCACCAGGGGGAACCACGCCGCCGAGGCGAACGCCGCCCGATTCGCTGCTGACGGAGGCCGGTCGGTTGTTCTGCGCTTCGGCCTGTTCTACGGCATCGGCGCAGCTCACAGTGAGCAGATCGTGACCCTCGCCCGAAACCACATCGGCTTTGTACCGGGCCCCCGGGGCAGTTTCATGTCGTCGATACACGTCGCTGACGCGGGCGATGCCGTTGCTGCCGCACTGGCATGTCCGGGCGGCACCTACAACGTTGTCGACGACGAGCCTCTCACCAAGGACCAACACGCGCAGGCGTGTGCCGACGCAACGGGCGCCGCTGCCTGGATCAAGGGTCCCGGTCGCCTCGGCCTACTCCTGGGGGATCGACTGACATCGATGACCCGGTCGATCCGGGCGTCCAACGCGCGCTTCCGGGATGCGGCGAACTGGCAACCCCGTTACCCGAGCGTTCGCGAGGGATACCAGCAGATGGCGCGCGACCTATTGGCCGATCCCCACTGATCCCCGCGATCAGCAGGTCGCGTCATCGAGATCGGAATCAACCGAAACACCATTACCACCAAGCTTTTTCGCCTGATACATGGCAACGTCCGCAGACCTCATCAGCGCCCTCAGGGTTGCGGTGCTCGGCTGCCGCTTGTTCGCCCGCAGCTGCTGGTGGGTGGCGACCGCAACCCCGACGCTCACCGTGATCGGATGTCGATCGTCCGTGTTGTGCAGCGTCGAACGCACCCGATGCGCCAATGCGATCGCCTGCTCGGGGGTGCCGACGAGCGTGATCGCGAACTCCTCGCCGCCCACTCGGGCGATCAGCGCGTGAGTACCGGCGACATCCACCAGCCGGGCCGCGACGAGTTCGAGTACCGCGTCTCCACCGCTGTGTCCGTGCTGGTCGTTGATCTGTTTGAAGCCGTCGATGTCGAGCATCAGCACGGCCAGCCCCACCGGGATCCCGCTGTACTGGAGCTGATGGAATCCCGCCTCGAGTCCACGACGATTGCGTAGCTGGGTCAGGTGGTCCCGGAATGCGCCATTGGCGTCCTCGCGCAGATCCAGCAGGCCCGACTGCATGATGATCGGCGCTGCCAGCAGGACCGGCAGGAGCACCATCAACAGCGCCGTGGCGATGCCCTTGTCCGCATCCGAGCCCAACACCACGCACGCGTAGAGGGCCAGCGTCACCGCCGTCGCGAAACTCAGGTGCCCGAGCAGCCACCGCGGACTGTGGAAAGCGGTCACGTGCGCACCGGTCACCGAGAACAGCGAGCACCCCATCATCGCGATGAACAGGTCCGCGAAGGTGAACAGCACCACCGCGACGCCGACATCGGTGTAGACGACGAACAGCCGGGTCATCCACTGGCGGGGCCAACGCCCGGCAAGCCAGACGACCCCGATGACTGCACAGGCGACAGCGAGTACGCCGACGAGGATGTCGATCGCAACGCCACCCCGGGGACCGGCAGGCGACGTCAGCGCACAGAAGGCTCCGACGCTGAAGCAGCAGCACCACAGCCCGACGGATATGCGATTGACTGCCAGCGTTCCACGCACTCGGTGGTAGTTGACCGTCCACTGGTAGTCGAACGGCTGCCGCCACCACGAACGAAGAAACTCCACGGTGATGGACTCCCCCATGTCACTACTGCATCGACGTACTGGCCGCCCCCCGACAGCCGTGATGTGTAGCGGCGCTCTGCGCCCGCACCACCGAAAAATCACCTGACTGTACCAACGACTCAGCGGCCGGATCGGCTATCGAAAGACTCTTCGCAGCTGCTCCGTGAACTCTTGGACAGTGACGAAGGCCACAAAAGTCCGGGTACTCGCAGCAGTTACGAATACTTCGACTGCGGATGGGTAGGCGAATGAGATGTCCCTCCAACCGGTAGCAGACTTGTACGACGGCCCCGCGTTCAGCCGCACCGACGTGCCGGCGACGGCGGCAGGAGCCGGTCACCTGCGTCACGAGTTCGGCGAGTGGCTCAGCGACAACTTCGCGATCTCGGACGAGCACATGTACGCGATCATTCTCGCGTCGTACGAGGCACTGGCCAACGCTGCAGAACACGCCTACGCAGGCGAGGCCGAACCCGGAACCATGACGATCGAGGCCAGTCACGCGCCGTCGAGCGACCATCTGGCGGTAACCATCTCCGACCGTGGGCAGTGGCGCCCGCCGGCTGGCAATCGATTCCGTGGTCGAGGTCTTCCCCTCATCCGGGCCCTGTGTGACCGTCCGACATTTTTGAAGGAAGCATCGGGCACAACTTTGACCTTGGAATGGGTCCGCGTGCGCGCACATTCGATATCGTCAGCAGAGTGACGAGTCATCTCAAAAGGTTCTTCGGCCGGCTCGGCTACTTCGTCAGGACGTTCTGGGCGCCCATCGGCGCGGGGCTCATTGCCTTGATCATCGGAGTCGGCAACATGTACGTGACGTCCGACTCGGAAGCCGACGGCAAGGCAACAGACTGCGCCGCAGCGGTTGCAGAATCCGTGTCACCGTCCACAGGGGTCTGGTACGGCGCCAGTTTCGACTGGGAGAAGACAACGATCGCGGACTACTCGGAGAGCCTCGGTAGCCATCCTGCGGTGACGGTGTTCTTCACCGAGATCCCCTACGACGATGCCGCGCGAGCCGACCTGAGACAGACCGTCGACACCGTCCGCGAAAACGGGAAAGTCTTGTTGCTGACAGTGCAACCGTCGGGTGGTCTGCGCACGGTCACCCCCGAGGTCGCCGAGGCCTTTGCCGCCGATCTTGCAGAGTTCAATGAATCCGGAGTCCCGGTTGTCGTCCGCTTCGCCCACGAGATGAACGGTTCCTGGTATCCGTGGGGTCAGCAACCGGCGCTCTACAGAGAGACTTTCGCTCGCGTCGCTGCAGCCGTGCACGCCGCCGCTCCCGGCTCGGCGATGATGTGGGCTCCCAGCTATGCCGGTGGATATCCCTTCGCTGACGGTGAATACTCGCCGGCGCCCGGCACAGCCGAGTTCACAGACCTGGACAGTGATCGCAACGGACAGCTGACGCGAGAAGACGACCCCTACGCCGCCTTCTACCCGGGCGATGAATCGGTTGATTGGGTCGGGATGTCGCTCTATCACTGGGGCAACCGTTTTCCCTGGAGCGAGAACGAACTCGCCGAACCGAACAAGTTCGCACAGCAACTGACGGGGAGCTATGTCGGGGCAAATGGCGACGACGCCGTGTTGCCCGACTTCTACGACGAATACGGCACCCAGCGGAACAAGCCGGTGGCGATCCCGGAGACCGCAGCTCTGTTCAATCCCGGCGAGCCCGAAGGTCCCGGCGCCCTCGCGATCAAGAAGTCGTGGTGGACCCAGATCTTCGCGCCCACGGTGCCCAACGAGTTCCCCCTGCTGAAGATGGTCAACTGGGTCGAATGGGACAGGTACGAACCCGAGGCGGACACGCAGGTCGACTGGCGGACGATGGCCGATCCGGCCATCCGTGCGGAGTTCACCGCGGCGCTGCCCGATTGGCTGGCGTTCGGGCCGAATGAACCGTGTGGGGCGATCGCCACCAAAGATTAAGTTCAACTACACGAGCGATGCATTTTAATTCGATTGAACTGAACCTTTGGTTGCCCCGAGAATTGTCCCCATGACACTCCGCGATCGCCTGCTGGCACTGACCGTCGTGGTGTTCTGGGGCCTGAACTTCCTCGCGATCCACGCCGGGCTCGAACACTTCCCGCCACTGTTCTTCGCGGCGTTGCGTTTTGCCGTGATGGCCATTCCGGTGATCCTGTTCGTACCGCGACCCGACGTTCCCCTGCGCTGGTTCCTGCTCTACGGATTCGGTTTCGGCACGCTGCAATTCGCTTTCCTGTTCCTCGCGATGGACCAGGGCATGCCCACCGGGTTGGCGTCCCTGGTGCTGCAGTCGTCGGCTCCGTTCACGGTCATCTTGTGTGTCCTCCTGCTCGGCGAGAAGATGTCGCTGCGGCAGACGGTCGGGATCACCGTGGCCGTCGGCGGCATGGTGGTGATCGGCGTGGACCGCGCCGCACACGGGGCCTCTGCGGGATTGATCCCGGTCCTGCTCACACTTCTCGCCGGGCTCGGCTGGGCCTTCGGCAACATCGGGTCACGGCTTGCCCACCCCCGCAACGCCCTCTACATGGCGTTGTGGATGTCCGTGATCCCACCGATCCCGCTCTATGCCCTCAGCTTGGCTGTCGAGGGACCGTCCGCCGGGTTCGAGTCGATCGCCACAGTGGGAACGCACACAGGCCTCGTGGCCCTCGGTGGCCTGGCCTACATCGTGGTTCTCGGCACCATCGGCGGCGCAGGGCTCTGGGCATACCTGATGACACGGCATCCGGCATCCAAGGTCGCACCGTTCTCGTTGCTCGTCCCGATAGTCGGCATCAGCGCGGCCTGGGCGATTCTCGGGGAGACACCGACGGTCTGGGAGTTGGTCGGCGGAGCAGTGGTGATCATCGGCTGCTTCGCGGGAGTGACCGGAGCCAAGTCGAAACCCGCCAAAGATAAGGACGTCGAACCCTCGTCCACGGACGAACCGATGGCGGTCCCCTGACTTGCACATACGGCGGACGCCGGGCGGCATATGACAAACTCGCAGCCATGCGTGACGAGGACCGAAAGAGTTCCACAGGCTTGCCGATGCGGGCACGACTCGCCCTGCGAGCCGCTGCCACGGCGCGATGGGCGTCGCAGAAAACCGGTCGCGGGAAGGGCTCGATGATCGGCGGCCTGGTGGCCCTCAAGATCGACCCCACCCTGATGGCTGCGCTCGCGCGCGGGAAGCGATCGGTGGTCGTCACCGGAACGAACGGAAAATCGACCACCACCCGTATGACGGCGGCAGCGCTGGCCGATCTCGGTGAGGTGGCTTCGCAGGCCGACGGCGCCAACATGGACGCGGGCATCGTCGCCGCCCTGTCGTTGAACCGGCCCGCCGAGTGGGCTGCGTTGGAAGTAGACGAACTGCACGTCCCCCACGTGAGCGACGCCGTGAACCCCGAAGCGCTTATCTTGCTGAACCTCTCACGAGACCAGCTCGATCGGGTCGGCGAGATCAACATGATCGAGCGCCGGTTGCGTGACGGGATCGCACGGCACCCGGAGACCACCGTGATCGCCAACTGCGATGACGTGCTGGTGACCTCCGCCGCCTACGACGCACCGAAGGTGGTGTGGGTCGCTGCGGGCGCAGGATGGGCCGGCGATTCGGTGAGCTGTCCCCGTTCGGGTGAGCCGATTCTGCGTGACGGTTCCCACTGGTATTCCACCGGAACCGATTTCGAGCGGCCGGCCCCCGACTGGTGGTTCGACGACAAGAACCTCTACGGACCAGACGGTTTCGAGCACCCGATGACGCTCGCAGTGCCCGGCAACGCCAACCGCGGTAACGCGGCGCAGGCCGTTGCCGCGGCAGTGGCAATGGGCGCCGACCCCGCGAAAGCCATTGCCGCGGTGGGCACCGTCGGCGAGGTCGCGGGCCGATACTCGGTACAGCAGATCGGCCGACATCGCGTCCGCATGCTGCTGGCGAAAAACCCTGCGGGATGGCAGGAAGCGATGGCGATGATCGACCAGGACGCCGACGGCCTGGTCATCGCCGTCAACGGCCAGGTGCCGGACGGCGAGGACCTCTCGTGGCTGTGGGACGTCCGTTTCGAAGCGTTCGAGAACATGCAGGTGGTCGCTTCCGGCGAACGCGCCACCGACCTCGGTGTCCGGTTGATCTATGCGGGCGCCGAGCACACCACCATCGGTGATCCGATGGCCGCCATCGAGTCCTGCCCGCCCGGCCGGGTGGAGGTACTCGCCAACTACACCGCTTTTCGCGACCTCAACAACGCATTGGCGCGCGCGCAGAAGGGAATTCGCTGATGTCCGACTCCACATTGCGCATCGGACTAGTACTCCCCGATGTGATGGGCACCTACGGCGACGGCGGTAACGCCCTGGTGTTGCGCCAGCGCGCACGCATGCGAGGCATCGAGGCGGAGATCATCCAGATCAACCTCACCGATCCCGTGCCCGAATCGCTAGACGTCTATACCCTCGGCGGCGCCGAGGACTACGCACAACGGCTGGCCACGCGACACCTGACCAAATATCCGGGCCTGCAGCGCGCGGCAGAAGCAGGTCGGCCCGTTCTCGCCATCTGTGCCGCCATCCAGGTACTCGGGCACTGGTACGAGACATCTTCCGGTGAGCGCGTCGAGGGGATCTCGATGCTCGACGTGACCACCACACCGCAGGACAAACGCAGCATCGGTGAGCTGATCACCGAACCGTCACCGGCCTCCGGGCTCACCACCCCACTGACGGGATTCGAAAACCACCGCGGTGGAACCACTCTCGGGCCGGACGCCCATGCGCTGGGCAAGGTGAAGCACGGGGTCGGCAACGGCGCGGGCGAGAAGGTGGAAGGCGTGGTGCAGGGTTCGGTGATCGGAACCTACATGCACGGCCCTGCCCTGGCCCGCAATCCCGAGCTGGCCGACATGCTGCTCGCCCGCGCACTGGGCGTCGAACAACTCGATCCACTGCCGTTGGCAGAGGTCGATCTGCTGCGCCGTGAGCGCCTTGCCGCGGGCCGTCGAGGGTGAACAACTCCAGACCCCGACACCGATGACATCTCCCCGGTCGACGCCCACATCACCACATCCGGGCGGCCAACGCCGCGCCGCCCCCGCGTTGTTCGCCGCCGCCCTGGTGGTGGTCGCGGTGGTGGTCACCGCAACGTGGATGATCACGTGGTCGGTTGTGGGCGAAGACGATTCGCCTGCCAGCGCTCCCTCCGCGTCTACCGCCGTGTCGAACGAAGACACCATCCTCGACACGGTGCGCGCCACTACGGAATCGATCTACAACTTCACTCCTGACACCATCAGATCGACGATGAAGTCCGCGCAGGCCCTGCTCTGTGGAACGGCCCTTCAGGAGTGGAACGACACCGCCGATTCGCTGCTGCAGACTGTCACCACCACGGGCCGCAGCCTGGTGACCAGCAACGCGCACTACGGCATCGCCCGGCAAGACGCGGAGTCGGTGACCGTGCTGGCGGTCTTCGAGGTGTCCGCGAGTCAAGACGACGCCGAACCGGCCCCCATCGAACCCGCTGCCATCGAGTTCACCGTGAGCCGTTCCGCAATCCCCCTGTGCGTCAACATGATGAAGGTGCTGTGATGACAGACCTACATGTGCGCCCGACCCGTCCGCCCGGGTCACACCGCCGCCTCCGACTGCTACTGGTCCTCGGCGGCGTGCTGATCGTGCTCGTGGCCCTCACCGCCGTCGTCGCGACACTCACCGCTCCCGACAACGGTGACGGCGAGACACGGTCACCGACGACGCCGGCAGGCCCGGCGATCACCGATCAGCAGGCCCGCGACGTCGCGACCGCGGTGACGCGCAGCATGTACGACGTCGGCCCGGCGACCGCGGACGAGCAGGTTGCGGTGTTCAAGGCGAACAGCTGTGGCGAGTTCGCCAAGAAGACGTTGCCCGACCTGATCACGTCCACCGACCAGCTCAAGACGCGTAACTCGTCGAGCACCTTGACCATCGATTCGATGGCGGTGGTGCCGCGCCCTGCGCCCTCTGCCCAAGCCGAGGTGATCGTGGCATTCTCGTGGGAGCAAGGTGACATCTCGGAGAAGACGCGGGCGGTGTATCAGGTGGCCGACGAAGCCGGCCGGCCGTGCATCACCACCGCCCAGTTCTTCTAGCAACGCCGCGCCGGCGGAGATGTCGGCCGAAACCGAGCGTGAACGGGAGCAGGTGGACAGGCAGATGCGACTGCGACGAAGCCGCGAAGAGACCCGGGAGTTCCCGGACCGACGTGCGGCAGGCCGAGCTCTCGGTGACCAGCTCAAGTACGGCGAGTTGGAACTCGCCGACCGCCAGGACGTTCTCGTCCTGGGACTCGCTCGCGGGGGTGTGCCGGTCGCCTGGGAGATCGCCTACGCACTCAATGCCCCACTCGATGCGATGGTGGTCCGGAAACTGGGGGTACCCGGACGCGAGGAGCTCGCGATGGGTGCGGTGGCCTCGGGCGGCGAACCGGTGCTCAATCACCGGATGATCCGGGAATTCGGTATCAACCGCGACGACGTACAGCGCGTTCTGGAGGCCGAGACCCGGGAGCTGATGCGCCGCGAGAAGGTCTATCGGGAGGGGCGCCCACCCGCCGAGGTGACCGGCAAGGTTGTCATCCTCGTCGACGACGGACTGGCGACGGGAGCGAGCATGCGTGTGGCGGTCGATGCGGTGCGCAGCCGCCGGCCCGCACAGGTGATCGTCGCCGCCGGTACCGCACCGGAGTCGACCTGTTCGCTGCTCACCGGGGCCGCGGACGAAATCGTCTGCGGCGCACTACCTGACGACTTCACGGCGGTCGGGCGGTCATACCGCGACTTCACTCAGGTGTCCGACTCCGAGGTGCAGGAGCTGCTGCGCACCCCGACAACCGAAGCAGACTGACAGGTCAGACCGATTCCGGCGCGAACTCGGGCACCACTTCACAGTGCTCGCGGGTGCGGTCGACAGCGAACCAGCCGCGCTCGAAGTTCTGCCACCGGACCAGGTGCCCGCGCTCATCCTCACCGTCGCGGGCGACCGCTCGTTCCAGACGTTCCGATTCGTCGCCGCCATCGAGCCACAGCGCCCTGGTGAGCTGCCTGCGAACCGGCGCACGAGCACTGGACACACCCTCGATCACCAACAACGGCTCCCATCTCACCCAGACGCGAGGACCGTGTTCGGGACGGCCGTCCCGCCACACACGCGGGTGGTAGCGGAAGTCATGTCCACGCCAGTACGACCGGATCACCTCTTCGTCGAGTTCGGGCCACCAACCGACCGGGTCGTCCCATGTCGCGAAGTCGTCGGTACGCACCAGCACAGCTGGGGTACCGACATCGTGGAGCACGGCCATCAATCGGTCCGCGAACGTCGACTTGCCCGCGCCGGACGGGCCGTCGATGGCAACGATGCCCGACTTGAGTTGCCGGGCGAAATGTTCGATCCACGCGTCGTCGACCATGAGAGCTACGTCAGGATCCGGCGACCGGACAGCGCCCGGCCGAGCGTCAATTCGTCGGCGAACTCGAGGTCGCCGCCCATCGGCAGACCCGACGCGAGCCGGGTCACCGACAGACCGGGGAAGTCCCGCAGCATCCGTTGCAGGTAGGTCGCCGTCGCCTCGCCCTCCGTGTTGGGGTCGGTGGCAACGATCACCTCGCTGACGTCCACGCCGTCTTCCTGGTTACCCAAGCGGCGCAACAACTCTCGGATCCGCAGTTGGTCCGGGCCGACCCCGCCGAGCGGGTCCAGGGCCCCACCGAGAACGTGGTAGCGGCCGGTGAATTCCTTGGTTCGCTCGATGGCCTGCACGTCCTTGGGCTCTTCGACCACACATATCTTGCTGGCATCACGCCGGGCATCACGGCAGATCCTGCAACGCACCTGCGCCGAGACGTTGCCGCAGACCTCGCAGAAGACCACGTCGTCGCGGACGTGCACCAATGCGGCGGTCAGCCGGTCGATGTCGCCTGCCGGAACGGCCAGCAGATGGAACGCGATCCTCTGGGCACCCTTGGGACCGAGCCCTGGCAGCTTCGCCAGCTCGTCGATCAGATCCTGGATCGGTCCTTCATACACGGGTCAGCTATCCACCCAGACCGGGGAACCCGCCGCCCAGGCCGCCGAGTCCGCCGGCGAGCGGACCCATCTTCTGCTGGGTGAGCTCGTCGCGTTTGCTGTTCAGATCGGCAAGAGCACCGACGATGAGGTCTTGCAGGGTCTCGACGTCGTCGGCGTCCACGACCTTGGGGTCGATGGTCACCGCGGTGACCTCGCCGGTGCCGTTGCCGGTGACCGTGACGAGCCCTCCACCGGCGGTTCCGGTGACCTCGGCGGCGGCGATCTGTTCCTGCGCGGCCAGCAACTGCTGCTGCATCTGCTGAGCCTGCTGCAGGAGTCCGGCCATCGGGTTATCTGGTTCCACTGCTGTCCTCTGTCTCATCGGGCCCGATCGGGCCGTCGGGCGGGTTGTTTTGCGGGCGCATCATGCGTTCGAGATGAGCAGCAATGCTGTCGATGGTATCGCCGCCCGCCGACTCGGCCTCGAACCGCAGTCGCGCGTTGCCACCGAACATCATCGACGCCTTGGGTGTCAGCGCGAACTGGAACTCGTCGCCGACCCGTTGCCACGCGGCGATACCCCCTCGCACCGGCGGCCCGACCCCGGCACTGATCTCGTAGCCGTTGTCGCCGGCGGGGAGGTCGCGCTGGACCTGGAAACAATCCCCACTCTCGTCGTCGAGGAAGAGCACCACCTCGCAACGCAGGTCCGGGTAGCGGTCGTAGGAGACGATGATGGCCACTCGGTTCTCCTCTCAGAGCAGTTCGCGGGTACTGACGAAGCGTCGCAGCTCGCCGCTGAACGGGTCGGTGAACTCGACAGAGTAGGCAAGAAGGCGAAGCGGATCGGAGAAATCACCGCGGTCCGGGGCTGCGGCCACTTCGGGCCGAACCTCCGGGTACAGCGGGTCTCCCTCGATCGGGACACCCAAACCCGCCATGTGCAGTCTGAGCTGATGTGTGCGACCGGTCTGCGGCCTCAGCCGGTAGACCCCCCGATCGTGCGAGGCGCTCAGGAGATCGATGGTCGAGACAGCGTTGACCTCCCCGGGTTCCACCCGAGCTCGCAGGTCGCCGGCGTCTTTGAGGATGCGATTGCGAACGGTCACCGGCAGTTGCAGGCCGGGGTGGATCGGTGCGCGGGCGCGGTATTCCTTGTTCACCGCACGGTCGGCGAAGAGCTGTTGGTAGGGGGCGCGCGCTTTCGGGCGCACGGTGAACATGAGCACTCCGGCCGTGAGCCGGTCCAGCCGGTGCACCGGGCTGATCGAAGGGTTGTCGAGTTCTCGGCGCAACCGGACCAGCGCGGTCTGCACCACGTGCGTTCCCCGAGGCATCGTCGCCAGGTAGTGCGGTTTGTCCACGACCACCAGATCGTTGTCCTGATGGATGATCGGCAGGTCGAACGGTATCTCCGTCTCCACGGGCAGGTCGCGGTAGAAGTAGACCGGCCGTCCGATCTGGGCCGGTGCAGTCAGATCGACGGCTTCACCACCGATGCCGAGCACCTCCCCGCGCTCGGCCCGCATCAGCAGATCGTCGAGCGTCAGGCCCTCACACGCCGGTGCGGCCAGCATCGCCTCGCCGATCGTGCGATCAGCGGAACGCAGAACGACCCGAGTGGGGTCCACACCGTCGCGCAATGGGAGCGGCGCAGGTTTGCGGTGTCGCACTCGGGTCGTCTTCTGGACGTTGTTCTCGGCGCGATCCGGCTCAGACGCGTTCGACGTGCGACTTGAGGTTGCCGAGCAGTTCGGCCTGGATCTTCGCCAGTCCCTTGGGTGCAAACGTCTTCTCGAAGAATCCGCCGATACCACCGGCTCCCTGCCACGTGGTGGTGGTGGTGACCTTCGAGCTGGCCCCGGAGGCATCGACCTGATACGTGGTCACCATCGACGAATTGACGTCGGTCTCGGTGACGGTGGAGCCGACCACGCCCACGCGGGCCTGGACGTTGCGCGAGCGCTTCTTTGTTGCCTGGAGGGTCCAGGACGCGACGGTGCCTGCGCCGACGCCACCCTCGACGATCTTGTAGTCGCGGTACTGGCCGGGGAGGATGCTGGGACGCACCGTCTGGTAGTCGGACAGTGCCGCGAGCACCTTCTCCGGCGCGGCATTGATGACGATCGACTGGGATGCGGTTACCTGTGCCACGAGATATCACCTTTCGGTTGTTGGTAGGTGTCACGTCGAGCCTGCCAGAACGCCATCGGATGACTTCGCGCGGCGCAGCCGGCCCGTGCGGGACCGAACTACGGCAAATCGGTCATGTGGTGGGTGAGCTGGCAACTACTGGACGAGGGTCCTAGGCTCTTAGGCGTGTCGCGGGTAATGGGTTCCGAAACAGGGCGAGAGGTTTTCGACGAAGGCGTCGAGAGGTTGCTGGCCAGCTACCGGGCCATCCCGACCTCTGGCCGTGTCCGGCTGGCCAAGAAGACGTCGAACCTGTTCCGCAAGCGGGCGAAGAATCCTTATCCCGGATTGGACGTTTCCGGGCTGGACCGGGTGATCTCGGTTGACCCGCAGGCCCGTACGGCCGACGTGGCCGGAATGTGTACGTACGAAGAACTTGTGGCGACGACGCTCAAATATGGTCTGGCGCCCAAGGTCGTTCCCCAGCTCAAGACGATCACCTTGGGCGGCGCGGTCACCGGCCTCGGGATCGAGTCGACATCTTTCCGGAACGGTCTCCCCCACGAATCGGTACTCGAGATCGACATCTTGACCGGAGCCGGCGAGATCGTCACCACCTCGGCCACCAGCGAGAACTCAGACCTGTTCTTCGGGTTCGCCAATTCCTATGGAACGCTTGGCTATTCGACGCGGCTACGCATCGAGCTCGAGGAGGTCGCGCCCTACGTCGAGTTGCGCCACGTACGGTTCACCGACGTCGACACCCTGCAGTCCACGATGAACGACATCGTCGAGCAGGGCACCTACGCAGGCGAACGCGTCGACTATCTCGACGGTGTCGTGTTCTCCGCCACCGAGAGCTACCTCGTTCTGGGCGCGCAGACGAGCGTTCCTGGCCCGGTCAGCGACTACACCGGCGATCAGATCTACTACCGGTCGATCCAGCACAGCGCCGATTCCACTCCCATCCGCGACCGGCTCACCATCGCCGACTACCTGTGGCGCTGGGACACCGACTGGTTCTGGTGCTCGCGGGCGTTCGGCGCGCAGAACCCCCGCATCCGCCGTCTGTGGCCAAAGCCACTGCTGCGCAGCAGCTTCTATTGGAAATTGATCGCGCTCGACCACCGGTTCGACATCGGTGACAAGCTCAATGCCCGCAAAGGTCAACCGCCCGGTGAACGGGTGGTCCAGGACATCGAGGTTCCGATCGAGCGCACCTCCGAGTTCGTGCACTGGTTCTTGGAGAACATTCCGATCGAGCCGATCTGGTTGTGCCCGCTGCGACTTCGCGACCCCTCCCCCGCCGGCGCCGACACACACCGTCCGTGGCCGCTGTATCCGCTCGAGCCCCACCGCACCTACGTCAACGTGGGGTTCTGGTCTGCGGTGCCCAAACGCGAGGACAAGCCGGAGGGTTACGCCAACCGGCAGATCGAGATCAAGGTCTCCGAACTCGACGGACACAAATCGCTGTATTCCGAGTCGTTCTATGGCGAAGAGGAATTCGATCAGCTCTATGGCGGTGAGCCCTACCGCCTGCTCAAGAAACGTTACGATCCCGGGTCGCGGTTACTCGACCTGTACTCAAAGGCGGTGAAGCGGCAATGACAACTGTGAAGAACAACGAGGTGCCCGGGTCGGTGGTCGGGCCGAAACTCAGCCTGGCCGAGGTGGTGGAGGCCGTCGCGGGTGGCGATCTCCAGATCAGCGTCACCGCCTACGACGGCAGTTCAGCCGGCCCGGCCGATGCCGAGTACGGGCTCGAACTGCTCACCCCTCGGGGTACCCGCTATCTGGCCACCGCACCCAGCGACCTCGGGTTGGCCCGCGCCTACATCGCGGGGGACCTTTCGCTGAAGGGGTGCCACGAGGGCGACCCCTACCCCGCATTGCGAGCGATCTCCGAGGACGTGCAGTTCTCCAGGCCGTCGGCCCGCACGCTGGCACAGATCACCCGGTCACTCGGACTCGAACATTTCAAGCCCATCACACCCCCGCCCCAGGAGCAGCTCCCCCGGTGGCGCCGCATCGCAGAGGGTTTGCGGCACAGCAAGACTCGTGATGCCGAAGCGATCCACTATCACTACGACGTCTCGAACACCTTCTACGAATGGGTGCTCGGGCCGTCGATGACATACACGTGTGCCTGCTATCCGAATCATGAGGCGAGCCTGGAAGAGGCGCAGGACAACAAGTATCGCCTCGTGTTCGAGAAGCTGAAGCTCAAGGCCGGCGATCGACTGCTCGACATCGGCTGCGGCTGGGGCTCGATGGTGCGGTACGCGGCTCGCCGCGGTGTACACGTCATCGGCGTGACCTTGTCGGCCGAGCAGGCCCAGTGGGCACAGCAGGCAATCATCGACGAGGGTCTGAGCGAGTTCGCCGAAGTGCGGCACAGCGATTACCGCGACGTCACCGAAGACGAGTTCGATGCGGTCTCGTCCATCGGATTGACCGAGCACATCGGGATCCAGAACTACCCGTCGTACTTCAAGTTCATCCGCAGCAAACTGCGTGATGGCGGAATCCTGCTGAACCACTGCATCACCCGGTCGAACAACGTGAGCCGAGGCAAGGCCGGACCGTTCATCGACCGCTATGTGTTCCCGGACGGGGAGTTGACCGGCTCGGGCACCATCATCTCGGCCATCCAGAACATCGGTGCGATGGAGGTGGTGCACGAGGAGAACTTGCGCGAGCACTACGCGATGACCCTTCGCGACTGGAACAAGAACCTGGTCGACCACTGGGACGAGGCAGTCGAAGAAGTGGGCATCGGCACCGCGCGGCTCTGGGGTCTGTACATGGCCGGATGCCGGATCGGATTCGAGCGCAACATCATTCAGCTACATCAGGTTCTCGCGGTGAAATTGGACAACAAGGGCGGCAACGGCGATCTGCCGCTGCGCCCGTGGTGGAACGCCTGATCTGACCTGAACCTGCGGTTCCCCGCCGCCTCCAGAAAATTCGCGCCAGCTGCCGACGCACGCGCCAGTTGCAACCGGCGCGTCCGCCGGTACATGGCGCGAATCTGTGGACCCGGTCGGTGTCGCGCGTCCCGCGGCAGCGAAGGTCAGGTGATCGGGCGGGCGCCCAGCTCGGTGGCAAGGAGTTCGATTGCCACCTGTTCGGGATCCTGCCGCGGATCCGGTGTGGAATCTCGTGCCGTGGCGATCATCTCGTCGCGTTCGGCATCGGTGAGGTCTTCGTCGTCAACGGGCTCTGGTGGTGCTTGTACCGGCTCAGGTTCCGGTTCGGGCTCCGGTTCAGGCGCGTCACCCGAGGCGCTCGCGGCTCCCGCGCCGCGGCTCGGGCGGACGTACGGCGCCTTCGCCTCGGGCTTGCGGGTGCTCCCAGGCGCGGAGGCCTGAGGTTTGGCGGTGTCCGCGGGCAGCGACGACGCCGCGTGCACCGAGATCTCCCAGCTACCACCGAAGACTTTCTTCATCGCTCCGGTGAGCACTTCGACCGCATGCGGAGAGCTGAGCCGCTGCACGAGTGGCGCGGAGTCGTGACTGAGCACAAGCGTGGTGCCGTTGACGCCGCGAACCGTGGCGCCGGACAGCATCACCTCGGTGACCTTGTTGGCGGTACGGACCTCGGTGCGCACTTCCTGCCACTTCGCCTGCACCGCAGCGAGATCCGGACCTCCGGCGGCGGGAGCTGCGGCAGGCGCGGCGGGCGCCGCTGCCGGCTCGACAGCGGGTTCCGGCTCGGGCTCGTAGTCGGGTTCCGGCGGTAGTGGGACGTCCGCATCATCGGGGACGGACACCGCTGTGTCGACGGGCGAGTCGGCCGCGGGGCCGGCAGACGGCTCGGGCGTGCGGACGACCGGCTCGGGGGCTGGAGCAGGGGCCGGTTTCGCGGATGCGGTCGGCTGGGGCGCCGGGGCCGGTTCCGGAGTCGGGGTGGGCTCTGGTGCCGGGGCCGGTTCCGGAGTCGGGGTGGGTTCGGGTGCCGGCGTGGGTTCTGGACTCGGCGCCGGTTCCGGCGTGGGAGTGGGTTCAGGCGCAGGGGCCGGGATCGGCGCGGACGCGGGAACCGTCGCCGAAGCGGTTGCGGGAGAGGTCGATTCGGCCGCACCCTCGGATTGCTTGCGCTGTGACGCGCGGACGAACTTGCTCGGAGGCGGTTCCGCGGGCGCCCCAGCCGGTGACGAGCCGAGGGGTGCAGCAGCCGGAATCGCCGCGCCTCCCGCCAGCTGTGCCTCGATGCGCTCGATCCGTTGCAGCACCGCAGACTCGGCGTCGGACGCCGCCGGAAGCAGCATCCGGGCACACATCACCTCGAGCAGGAGCCGCGGCGACGTGGTTCCCCGCATCTCACCGAGCGCGTCGTGCACGGTCTCGGCGAAACGCGCCAACGTTCCCGGCGCCAGCTTGGCCGCCTGCTCGGTCATCCGCTCGACCTGGTCGTCGGGCGCTTCCACCAGCCCGCGCTCGGCGGCGTCGGGTACCGCGTCCATCAGGATCAGGTCGCGGAGACGTTCGAGGAGGTCGACCGCGAATCGGCGCGGGTCGTGGCCGGCATCCACAACCGATTCGATGGTTCCGAACAGCTTCGCCCCGTCATGGTCTGCGAGGGCGTTGACGGCGTCGTCGATCAGCGCGACATCGGTGACACCGAGGAGGGTCAGTGCGCGTTGGTACGTGACGCCTTCCGCCGATGCCCCGGCCAGCAGTTGATCCAGCACGCTGAGCGAATCACGGGGTGAGCCGCCCCCGGCACGGATCACCAGGGGGAACACCGGCGGCTCCACCGTGACTTTCTCGCTGGCACAGATGCGTTCGAGCAGGGTGCGCATCACGGCCGGAGCCAACAGACGGAACGGGTAGTGATGGGTGCGCGAGCGGATGGTGGGCAGCACCTTCTCCGGCTCGGTGGTGGCGAAGACGAAGATGAGGTGCTCGGGTGGTTCCTCGACGATCTTGAGCAGGGCGTTGAATCCCGCGTTGCTCACCATGTGCGCCTCGTCGATGATGAACACCCGATAGCGGGACTCCGCCGGCGCATAGAAGGCCTGATCGCGTAGCTCGCGGGTGTCTTCGACACCGCCATGGCTGGCGGCGTCGAGTTCGATCACGTCGAGATTGCCGGGGCCACCCGGGGCCAGGGCCACACATGACGAACACACCCCGCATGGGGTGGACGTCGGCCCCTGTTCACAGTTGAGCGACCGGGCCAAGATGCGCGCCGACGAGGTCTTACCGCAACCACGCGGACCGGAGAACAGATACGCGTGGTTGATGCGGCCGGAGTCGAGCGCGCGACCGAGCGGCTCGGTGACATGTTCCTGCCCGACGACCTCGGCAAAGGTCGCGGGTCGATACGTCCGGTAGAGAGCCACGGTGGCAGCCTACCGGCGCGGTCCGACGTTCGTGGCCCCCGGTGGACGTCGGTCGCGCGCCGCACGGCCCGCGCGGCCAGGATCGGACTTCCAACAGCAGGCTGCCCGCCGCGCTCGATTTCACGGCAATCGGACCTCGGCGGATGGAAGTGACTTCTCGACTGCATTTGTGAGCCGTCCATTCGGGCGTCGAGCCCGAATATGGCTACGTCACAACACTTGTCCGCAGCATGCCGACCGCTCCGATGCACCCGATCTCGAGAGGAGACGAAACAATCCAGGCGTGTTCAGGCCGCCCGCGAACCTGCCGTACCGTTCGAGCGACGTGCAAAATCCCTGGCCCGCACTTCGCCAGGGCCCCAGACGGCGATGCACAACACCGCGGTCACGCCGAACACCCACAGGTAGGGCTCGGCAGAGAACCATCGGAGCCAATCCGGGAACGGCGTCATGAACATGCCGGTGCCGTAGAAGGGCTTGAAGCCCAGGGCGCCGCCGGGGAGGTAGTTGCGCCAGATGAACACGGCGGTGAAGAGCGCGGGCGGCGCGAGGCACAACAATCCGGCGAGTGGTCGTGAGCCGGCGCGCCACGCCGCGATGGGCAGGTGCACCGCGAACACGAGCAGGGGTACAAACCACACCCAGTGATGGCCCCAGCTGAACGGTGACACCGCGGCAGTGGTCATCCCGGTCAGACACAGGGCAAGGAGCTCTTGGCCTGAGCGGTGCGCCAGCCAGGCCGCTCCGATCCCCAGGACCACCGCAAATGCAGAACAGACAAGCCACAGCAGATTGCTGGGCGTGGTCGTGTCGAACACCGTGGCCAGGGCGCCCTTGATCGACTGATTGCTGGGAGCGTCTGTGGGGCCGACGCGGTCGGAGTTCACCACCCGGTCGGTCCAGTAGTTCCACGACTGCCGGGGCGTCGCGGGAAAGCCGATCAGGATCGTGGCGCCGAAGGTCGCGACCACCACGAGCACCGCGCGCCACCGTCTCGTGATGGCGAGGTAGACGACAAAGAATGCGGGGGTCAGTTTGATGCCCGCCGCGACACCGACACCGATGCCCTTGAGCCGACTGCCATCTGGCCGAAGCAGGTCCCACAAGACGATCGCCATCAAGAAGACGTTGATCTGCCCGTACCAGATCGTGGTGCGGACCGGCTCCATCAAGGTGACGGCACAGACCATCGCCGCGGCCACGATGGCCAGCGACCAGCTCATCTCGTAGCCCAGACTCCGGAACGAGGCCAGGATCACCCAGTACAGGGTGACGAAGATGAGGCCACTCCAGACGTCCACGGCCATCTCGGCGCTCATCCAGCCGAAAGGTTGGAAGACGATGGTCGAGAACGGGGTGTAGGTGTACAGCAGGCCGTTCCGGAGCATCGGCAAGTCATACAGCTGCCGGCCGTGCAACAGGTGCTGAGCCCCGGCGCGGTACACGTCGAGGTCGACCTGGTTCTTGAACAACCCGAAGATGGGGGCGTCCAGAGGAATGAACCGGACTTGCACGAGGAGCGCAATGGCCGCGCCCACCACGAACGCGATCAGCAGAAGAGGGTGACTCGGAAACCGTTGCTGTGTACTCGTGTCGTCCGTTGTCTCAGCGCGCGCTTGATCCGCTGTCACCCATTACTCCTCACCCCGTGTCCAGGGATGCTAACCCGCCGCGACCGGCTCCGGAACGTCGACGCGGCGCCTGCAGGTGAGACACACGATCGCAGCCACCGCTGTCACCACGAACACCCAGTTGTAAGGGTCGTAGGTGAACCAGCGCAGCTCAGGGATGCCGACCTTGTGATACAGCCCGGTGAAGTAACCGTCCGGGAGGACCCGTTCGATCTGCAATACCGGATACGAACGGTAGGTGCGCCAGATGAACGTCGTCGCGAGCAACGCGACCACCGCCGTCGCCGCCAGCGCTTTGGACACCGCACCCCGTGCCTGCAGCGTCAGGTGGATTCCGATCACGAGGGCCGGGACGAACCACACCCAGTGGTGTCCCCACGACATCGGCGACACCGCGGTCCCCGTCATACCGACGAGGGTGACGGCGAGCAGCTCATGCCCGGCTCGATGAGCCAGTGAGGCCGCCGTCATCCCGAGCGCAAGCGCCGCAACGGCCAAGGTGATCCACACCAACGGGTTGGGAGCATCGGTCTGCCACAGGTTCGCCAACGCTCCCCTGATCGATTGATTGCCGACGGTGTTGGGAGCACCGACCCGCTTGGAGTCGATGAACGTCCCGCTCCAGTACTTCCAGGAATCACGGGGCATCACCGCGAACCCGAGCGCGATTGTGCCCGCGAACCCCGCACCCGCCAGCCACACCGCGCGCCAGTTGCGATTGATCAGGAGATAGAACACGAAGATCAGGGGCGTCAGCTTGATCCCGGCAGCGATCCCCACCCCGAGACCGCGGATCCGACTGTGCCTGCCCTGCAGCAGATCCCAGAGGATGAGCAGCATGAGGAACACGTTGATCTGGCCGTACCACATGGTGGTGCGGACCGGCTCCATCAGCGCACTCACCAGGACGAGTGCACCGGCAGAGATCCGAACCGACCAATTAATCTGGTACCGCAGGCTTTTGAAGCTCAGAGTGATACAGAGATAGAGGGCGACGAAGATGCCGACCATCCAGACGATCCGCGCGAATTCAAGCGACATCGCCGCGAAGGGCATGAACAGGATCACCGATACCGGCGCATAGGTGTAATCCATGACGCCCACGAGTTTGGCCTCGTACAGGCGGTCACCGTCGAGTACCGCTTGCGCGCCTTCTCGATACACCGCCAGGTCGAGTTGATTACCGAAGACCCCCCAGTACGGGGTGTCGATCGGGACGGCCAGATGGTGCAGATACACCGCGAGCAGCCCGAGCGCGAGGGACACCGCGACAACAACGGCAGGCCTCGGCAACACCGGGCCGTTTGTCACTGCCGCGCGCTCCTGCGGACGGACGTGTGGAGCGGACTCGATGCCCAACCGGGATGCGCCTTTCTCGAGCATCGGCCCTTCTCGATCACCGAGCGAGGGTTCCTGCGTGATGTCAGCTGTGGTCTTCGAGCAACTTCTCGGCTGCGGCGAGCAGCACGCAGGTGGCCACCCCGTCCATCGCCAACCGCAGCTCTTCCAGCCCCGGAAAGGTCGGGGCCAGACGAATGTTGCGGTCGTCGGGGTCGCGCTTGTACGGGAAGGTCGACCCGGCCGCGGTCAGCGAGATGCCGGCCTTCTTGGCCAGGTCGATGACCTTGGTCGCGGTGCCGTCGACAACGTCGAGGCTGATGAAGTAGCCGCCTTCGGGTTCGGTCCACGATGCGACCTTCGCCGCGCCGAGTCGATCCTCGAGGATCTGCAGCACCAGCGCGAACTTGGGCAGCAACAGGTCGCGGTGCCTGGCCATCTGTCGGCGCACGCCGTCGGCATCACCGAAGTAGCGCAGGTGCCTGAGCTGGTTGAGCTTGTCCGGGCCGATCGTCTTGATGCTCGCGTGCCGCTGGTACCAGGCCAGGTTGTCGGCCGAACTACCGAAGAAGGCCACGCCCGCACCGGCAAAGGTGATCTTGGAGGTCGAGGCGAATACGTAGGGGCGGTTTGGATTGCCCGCGGCCGCCGCCAGTCCCAGCACGTCCACCGGCTCGGGCGGCGTCTCCTGCAGGGTGTGTACCACGTACGCGTTGTCCCAGAAGATGCGGAAGTCGGGTGCCGCGGCCGGCATCGACATCAGCGCCTTGCTCACCTCGGCGCTGTAGGTGGCCCCGGTGGGGTTGGAGTACGTCGGTACGCACCACATGCCCTTGATCTGTGGATCTGCTGCCACGAGTTCTGCACACACCTCGACGTCGGGGCCGTCCGGGTTCATCGGCACGGTGATCATCTCGATGCCGTAGGACTGGGTGATCGCAAAATGCCGGTCATAGCCCGGGGACGGGCACAAGAACTTGATCGGGCCCTGCCCCCAGGTTGCCTCCGAGTCCGGCGTGCCGTGCAGCAGACCGAAGATGACCAGGTCGTGCATGTATTCGAGGCTGGCGTTGCCGCCCGCGAGCAGATTGTCGGTAGGGATCCCCAGCAGTTCACCGAAAATGGCACGAAGCTCGGGCAATCCGGTGAGACCGCCGTAGTTGCGGCAGTCGGTGCCCTTGCCGTCGCGGTAGACATCGGCTCCCGGCAACGACAACAGATCCGCGGAGAGGTCGAGTTGTTCCGGTGACGGTTTGCCGCGGGTGAGGTCGAGGTTCAGGCCCGCTTCGGCGAGGCGCTCATATTGATCGCGCAGCTCGGACCTGGTGGCGGTCAGCTGGTCGGCACTCATCGAGTGGTAGTTCACGTCGGCCTTTCGCCCGGAACCACACCTGCCCCGGAACTGTCATCGCGCGCTTCGCTGGGGAACAAAGTAGGGGACCCCGCGCACCCGAGAGAGCCCGCTGACCCTTGCTGCCTTCCGGCCCTGGGGGAGTTCACAGGATGCACGCCGCGCGGGATCCGGGATCGAGTGTAGCCGCCCGGTGCGCGGTGCCTGAAACTGGTCACCTCACCAGCCCGTTTTTGGCAGGTCACCTCGCGACCGGTAAGCTCCCCCACGGAGGATTCGCCTAGTGGCCTATGGCGCTCGCCTGGAACGCGGGTTGGGTTAACAGCCCTCAGGGGTTCGAATCCCCTATCCTCCGCCAACTTCCGAAAGTGGTGGCTTCGGGTGAGCATTCGCCCAGGTGAGCCTCACCCGAACCCACCATTTCGGGAAGTCAGAGGCGACTTTCGAGCCTCGCCGACAGGCCGGCTTCCTGCAGATCGAGACGTTCGAGCATCGCGCGGACGGCCTCGTCGTCCACCTCACCGGCGTCGCGACTGGCGATCAAGGCATGACGCTGCGCCGCCAGCACCTCCCGATAGAGCTTGGCGAACGTCTCCGCACGCTCGGTGTGCGCTTCGGGGTCGGGCATCTCCTCGGCGTCACGCACCTGCCGCGCGACGGTCGACCGGATGAACTCGACCGTCTTCGCATCCAGGGTGGCGGGTGGTTCGGCCACGAAGTCCTCGATCACCCCGTCGCCGGCGAAGTGCACGATGCTCTCCGCTTTCGACGTCTCGCGAGCTGCGTACTGTTCTTCCTCCTCGGAGTGCAGGTGCAAGCGTGCGATGAGCCAGGGCAGGCTGGTGCCCTGGATCAAGATGGTGCCCACCGCGACCACAAAGGCAATTGCCTGGATCGCAGCCCGCTCCGGGAACGGCTCCCCCGATTCCAGGGTCGCCGGGATACCGGACGCGGCGGCCAACGTCACCACACCACGCATACCTGTCCACGACACCACCAGACTCTCCTGGAAGGTCAGCGTCCGCTTGTCCATCGAGGCGGTCAGGCGTTTGACGGCAGCCGGCCTCTTCTTCTCGCGCTTGGCGGTTGGATCTCTGCCCGACTCACTGATCCGTCGCGGAACACGAGGGCCCGCGGCGATCTGCGACGAGCTGACCGTCTTCTCGACGTGCCGTTGCAGCAAGCCCCGGCCGAACATGAGGAACACGGCGAACGGGCGGATGACAAGCACCACGAGCAGGACAACAACCGAGGCCACCGCCACACCGACGAGCGACTCACGCGCCTCGCGCAGCTCGTCGATGATGAATCTGAGCTGTAAACCTATGTAGGCGAACACAAATGCTTCCAGGAGCACATCCACCGAGTTCCACACATAGCGCTCCTGCAGACGAGTCTGGTAGCCGGCATGAACCGAACCCGACCCGACCACGAATCCGGCGATCACCACCGCGAGCACCCCGGACGCATGGATGTGTTCGGCGGCAACAAAAGCCGCGAACGGGACGGTGAAGCCGAGAACCGTTTCCAGCGCGGGGTTCTGCAGGTGACGCCGGATCCACAGGGTGCCGAACCCGATGACGATTCCGACGACGGGCCCGAGCACCGCGCTGTAGCTGAAGAGCAGCAACGGATTCCCGATGAACGCGTGGGTGTGCGCGATCTGGGATACCGCAATGGCGAACAGCGACAGCGCCGCTGCGTCGTTCACGAGGGATTCGCCGGTCAGGATTGCCATCACCCGTTTTGGCAGGCCCAACTTGCGACCGATCGCGACGGCCGTCACGGCATCGGGTGGCGCGACGATGGCCCCGAGCAACAGCGCGAGCAGGAATGTGAACTCCGGGATGGCGACCGTGGCAACGGCTCCCACCGCAAACGCCGTGACCACCACCATCGCCACGCCGAGACCCAGGATCGGTTTGATGTTGCGCAGAAAGCTCGGGAACGAGAAGTTCAGCGCCGCCGAATAGAGCAATGGCGGCAACACCACCGTCAGCAGGATGTCGGACTCCAGCTCCACCCGGGGCAGACCGGGGATGAACGACACCAGGAGTCCGACCACCAGAATGATGAGCGCGGGCTGCATTCCGCGACGATCCGCGAAGGCCGTGACGACAACCGCGCCGAGAAGTACCAGAAGCAGCAGTTCCATGGCCGGATTCTGTCAGGTGATGTCCGAGTCTGCTCGATGTGAATCTGCTGGACTCACCGGCCCGGGGTTCCCGCACAGCTCGTCCCCGTGACGGGCCGCCGAGGGCAACACACCCTCGGCCGGGTCTCACGGGGACAAAACGAACGGCTCAGGACTCCGACTCGTCGTCGTGACGCGCCCGCGACGGCTGAACACGCTTGGGTTCACCCGGCATCTTCGGGTAGCTCGGCGGATACGGCATGTCGCCCAGCCCGTCCTTCTCGTCGCGTGCCACCCATTCGAGCAGCGGCTCGAGACTCCCAGGATGATCGCCGATGTCCGCCATGGGATCTACCCGGCGTTCCAGCAGCGCCGGGACTGTGGCGATGGTGCAGTCCAGGGGATCGACGTCGACCAGCTCGTCCCAGGTCACCGGCGTCGACACCGTCGC
Source organism: Williamsia sp. DF01-3 (assembly GCF_023051145.1). Lineage (NCBI taxonomy): Bacteria > Bacillati > Actinomycetota > Actinomycetes > Mycobacteriales > Nocardiaceae > Williamsia > Williamsia sp. DF01-3. The sequence goes on along the minus strand of NZ_JALKFS010000005.1, from coordinate 962,438 downwards.
CGTCGGGGTGCGCCGCGCCGAATATCCGGCGGCCATCGTGCGGTCGCGGGCGTTCTGATTGAAGTCGATGAAGAGCCGCTCTCCGCGCTCTTCTTTCCACCACGAGGTGGTGACCGACGCACTGTCGCGGCGTTCGAGCTCACGCGCCAGGGCGATCACCGCACGCCGGGTCTCGATGAAATCCCAGCGCGGCTCGATGGGCACGAACACGTGCAGACCGCGTCCGCCCGAGGTCTTGGGGAAACCGACGAGACCCAATTCGTCGAGCAGTGGCCGCAACACGTCGATGGCAACACGGCGCGCGTCGGCGAAGTCCGTGCCCGGCTGCGGATCGAGGTCGATCCGCAGCTGGTCGGGATGGTCGTTGTCCGGGGCGATCGTGGGCCACGGATGAAATGTGACAGTCCCCAGATTGGCCGCCCACACGATGACCGGCGCGCTAGTGGTCCGGATGGCGTCGGCCTTGCGACCGGAGGGAAAGGTGATCGACGTCGACTCCACGAAGTCGGGGCGTTTGGCCGCCACGCGCTTCTGGTAGATCTCTTCACCTTCGATGCCGTCGGGGAAACGCTGCAAGAAGGTCGGTCGGTCGCGCAGGGCCGTCAACATCGCACCCTGCAGCGCCACGGTGCGGTAGTACTCCACCAAATCCCTTTTCCGGCCGCCCTTCTCGCCGAGCTGGGTGAAGTAGATCTTGTCGGGGTTGGACAACCGCACCGCGGTCCCGTCGACATCGAGTTCTTCGGCCGGAGCTTTCGCCATCAGTCTTGTCCCTCCAGAACGTCGAAAAGGTCGTAGGTGAGCGGGACCTCGAGTTGTTCATAGCCACAACTCTCGGGTTCACGGTCGGGACGCCACCGCACGAATTGCACGGTGTGCCGGAACCTGTCGCCCTCCATCTGGTCGTAGGCGACCTCGACGACGAGTTCCGGGCGGATGGGGATCCACTGCGACGACCCCTTCTCTTTCCAGCGGCTCGGTTCACCCTCCGCGACGTTGTCGGGGTCGAGCCGCATTGGTTCGAGCATCTCCTGCAACTCGATTCGCTTCGCGTCCGAGAACGCGCCGGCTCCGCCGACCATGCGGAGATCACCGTCTCTGTAGAGCCCCAGCAACATCGAACCCAGACCGGTACCACTCTTGTGGACGCGGTACCCGATCACGACGCAGTCGGCGCTGCGCTTGTGCTTGACCTTGATCATCTCCCGCTTGCCCGGCAGGTAGATCCCGTCGAGGCGCTTGCTGACGACGCCGTCGAGACCTGCGCCCTCGAACTCGGAGAACCAGTTCTGCGCAAGGTCGGCATCGGTGGTCACCCGACTCACCCGGCAACGCCCGGCTCCGGGGATCGATTCGAGGAGGACCTCGCGGCGGGTGGAGAACGGCTCCCGGGTGAGATCCCTGTCGCCGGTGGCCAGTGCGTCGAACCCGATGAACATCGCCGGGGTCTGTTCGGCGAGCATCGTGACCCGGGATTTCGCTGGATGGATCCGGATGGACAGGGCGTCCCAGCTGAGCCGGCGAACCCCACCGAGATCGGCTTGTACGCCGATCTCACCGTCGACAACCACCCTGTCCGGCAATTCTTCTCGGGCCGCCTCGATCAGTTCGGGGAAGTACCGTCCGAGGTCCTTGCCACCGCGCGACCCAATGACCACCTCATCGCCATCGCGAAAGATGATGGCCCGAAACCCGTCCCATTTGGGCTCATGCGACCACACCGCGGCGCCGGCCTCATCGGGGATCTTGGCAGCTGATTTGGCCAGCATCGGTACCACCGGCGGCATCACAGGAAGGTCCATGATGTCCCATCCTTGCACTTGTACCCTCGTTCGGGTGAACGATTGCCGCCGAGACGAACCGGGCCGCCCGAGCGGTGCGGGACGGTACGCGCCGTCGCCGTCGGGCGATCTGCACATCGGCAATCTCCGTACCGCGTTGCTCGCCTGGTTGTTTGCCCGTTCGACCGGCCGGCGCTTCGTCATGCGAATGGAAGACCTCGATCGGGTGGCACCGGGGGCAGCAGACCGGCAGCTCGCCGATCTGGCGGCATTGGGGATCACCTGGGACCCTCCGATGATGTGGCAGTCGCAACGTCGACTCTCCTACGACGTCGCCATCAACGATCTGCAACGACGGGCACTGACGTACGAGTGCTTCTGCACTCGACGCGAAATCCTCGAGGCCCCGTCCGCACCGCATGCGCCGGCGGGCGCCTACCCGGGGACCTGCCGCGACCTCACCGAAAAGCAACGACAAGCCAAACGCGATACCGGCCGGCCGCCTGCCATCCGGCTTCGCGCGGAGGTTGCCGAGTTCACCGTCGTCGACACACTTCTCGGCAGTCATACCGGCATGGTCGACGACTTCGTCCTCCGCCGCGGCGATGGCATACCGGCATACAACCTGGCCGTGGTCATCGACGACGACGCCCAGGGAGTGGATCAGGTGGTTCGTGCCGACGACCTCCTCAGCTCAGCTCCTCGACAGAGTTATCTGGCCACACTGCTTCACATTTCGCCACCTGTCTACGCACATGTGCCACTGGTCCTCAACACGCTGGGCGCAAGGCTCGCCAAACGCGACGGCGCTGTCACGTTGTCGGACCTGGCCCTGGGCGGCATTGACACACAGCGTGTTCTGTCACTCATCGCCGCGTCGTTGAAAATGGCAGCCCCCAACGAGCCGGTGACCATCGATCAGCTACTCGCCCGATTCGATCCCGACGATCTGCCGCGCGATCCCTGGGTCCTCGAACCGAGCGCAATGCTGAGTTGCTGATCGGCACCAGAACGCCGCGCCATGACAAGTCCACGGGCAGACGGCACGCCGAGCGATCATTCGAATGGAATAGCGATCCGGCCTTGGATTCACGCTGCCGGTAACCGGTGAGCGCCGCAGATGCGGGCAACCGGTCGACGCCGAAAATCGACTGACCTGCTCAAACACCAAGCGGCGGTCGATGATCGCTTACTCGAATCAACGCTGGCTAGACACCCCTCAGGGGTCCAAACAACCGGCAACCCACCTTTGTCCGGTTTAGACTCGTCACGACCATCAGGTAGGTGCGAAGCGTGCCTTCGCCGCGAGAGGAAACGAACGTCATGAGCGGACCGCAGTACCCAGGCCCCGACCCCAACTACCCGGGCAACAATCCCCCGCCGAACCCGGACCTGGGTAAAGGCGGCCCGGCAGGTCCGCCTCCCGGTTCCTACCAGCAGCCAGGTACCCCGCCGTCGGCAGGTTCGTACCCGCCGCCGCAGGGCAGCTACCCTCCGCCCTCGCAGGGCAGCTATCCCCCGCCGCCCCAGTTCGGCGACCAGTCCAGCTACGGACAGCCGCAGGCGGGCGCCGGATTCGGGCAGACCGCAGGCGCCGGAATTCGCTTGGGCGCCAGGATCATCGACGCCATCATCGTCGGCGTGGTATTGGCCATCGTTTCGACGATCGTCGTGCTGGTCGTCGACATCTTCATCGTGTCGCTGATCGTCTCCCTAATCCTGAGCCTCGCCGGGTTGGCTTACTTCGTGTTCTTCGAAACCCGTTCGGGCGCAACGTTGGGCAAGCAGCTCCTGAAGCTGAAGGTTCAGGGCGTGTCGGGCGGACTGCCCACCCAGGAAGAGTCCCTCAAGCGGAACTCCTGGATGCTGATCGGCTTCCTGTCGTCGCTGCTGTCGTTCGTGCCGATCTTGCCGTTCCTGTTGAGCCTCGCCTCGCTCGGAATCCTGATCGCCATCGGTGTCACCATCAACAGTGACCCGAACAACCAGGGCATCCACGACAAGTTCGCCGGTGGCACCAAGGTCGTCAAGACCGGCTAGTTCACGAGGTTTTCGCCTGCGCGTAGTACCGGCCGAGGAACTCGTCCCGGAACTCGAAGTAGGTCCCGTCTTCGATGGCCTGGCGCGCCCGCTCCACCAACGTCACGATGAAGTGCTCATTGTGGATGGTGCAGAGTGTGGCCGCCAGGCCTTCTTTGGCTTTGAACAAGTGGTGGATGTACGCCCGGGTGTATTGCGTTGTGTAGTTCTCGATCGCGGGATCCAGTGGTCCGAAGTCGTTGCGGAACCGGCTGTTCGTCACGTTGTAGCGACCATCGAGTGAATAGATGGCCCCGTTGCGCGCCACCCGCGACGGCGACACGCAGTCGAACGTGTCGACCCCGTTCTCGATCGCGGTGAAGATGTCGTCCGGTTCGCTGATCCCCAGGAGATGTCGCGCTTTGTCCTGTGGCAGTTCCTCGTTCACCCACCGGACGATGGTGCCCAGGTTCTGTTTCTCCAGTGCACCCCCGATTCCGTAGCCACCGAAACCGCGGCCGCCGTTGTCGACGTCGCGTTCGCTCATCGCAACCAGATCACGCGCCGCCTTGCGCCGCAGGTCTTCGTACTGCGCGCCCTGCAACACTCCCCAGAGCGACTGGGTCGGTCGATGGCTGCGTTCGGCGGTCAGCCGGTTGTGTTCGGCCAGGCACCTGATCGCCCAGAGCCGTGTCCGCTCGAGCGACGTCTCCTGGTACTCACGGGTGTTCATCAACGTGGTGAGTTCATCGAACGCAAAGATGATGTCGGCGCCCAACTGGTGTTGAATCTGCATCGACACCTCAGGGGTGAACCGATGGGGCGAACCATCCAGATGCGATTTGAACGTGACCCCGTCGTCGTCGACGCGGGCCAATCGTTCCTTGCCCTCGGCGATCACCTCGTCGTTCTGCATCCCGGTCACGTCCATCGCGATGACCTTCTTGAAGCCGGCCCCGAGTGACATCACCTGGAAGCCGCCACTGTCGGTGTAGGTGGGGCCGGGCCAATTCATGAACTTCCCGAGACCACCCGCCTCGTCGATGATGTGCGGACCGGGCTGCAGATACAGGTGATAGGCGTTGGCCAGGACCGCCTGGGCGCCGAGGTCGCGCACCGCCTCGGGAACCACGGTCTTCACCGTCGCCTTGGTCCCGACCGGAACGAATGCCGGCGTCTGGATCTGCCCGTGCGGCGTATTGATCGTCCCGGTTCGTCCGAGCGTGCCGGCCAGGCTGGTCCCGAGGGTGAAGCTGCGGTCGGGGCCTTGTTGGGGATCGTTCACCGATGCATCTTCCCAGTGCGCCGCACCACCGGGCAAAACGCCGGGGTGTGGCGGCGAGACTTCTCGACCAGAGGCCCCGGCGTTCAGCCGTCCGTCACGTCCACTGCACGCGCCGACAACTCCGGCGCCGACGGCGCGGCCAGCGATGCGAGCAGAGCGAGCTTGTCTGCGCTGTCGGTTCCGGGCGCCGCGTGATAGATGACCAAGACAAGGCCTTCGGATGCATCGACGGCAAGCCGGTCTTTGTAGAGCATCAGCTCGCCGACCTGCGGGTGGTACATCGGGGTCTGAGTGCCCACCCGGACCTGCACGTCGTGCCGAGCCCACAGTCGACGGAACTGCTCGCTCGCCAGGGACAGCTCCCCCACTATCTGCACGACACGCGGATCATCGACGTCGGGGCCGACCGACTGTCGGAAGCCCGCGACGAGGTGGCTCATGGCCAATTCATGATTCGGGCAGAGTGCTTGTTCGCCGGGGTCGAGGAACAAGGCTTTCAAGCGATTCTGACCGACACGCAGATTAGGTGACACGGCGCGGGCAAGGTCGTTGGCGGCGAGCACGTCGAAGTGTCGACTCTCCACGAAGGCAGGCATTCCGATGGTGGCAAGTAGTTGGCGGATGCCCTCGGGCACCGTCTCGCGGCGGTGACGTCGCGTGCGTTTGCGTGTCTGGGGCGCAGCGAGTCCGATGAGATAGGACGTAGCCGTCTCGTCGAGTTGCAGTACGCGGCCAAGTGATTCGAGCACCTGCACCGACGGGTTGTGGTCGCGCCCTTGCTCCAGCCGGAGGTAGTAGTCGGAGCTGATGCCGGCGAGCATCGCCACCTCCTCGCGGCGTAACCCCGACACGCGGCGCTGCCCCACCACCGGCAGCCCGACGTCCTCCGGCCGAACGAGCTCCCGTCGGGCACGAAGGTAGTCGCCGAGTTGTCCGTTGCCGCCCATACGTCGACCGTACTCAGACTTGCGCTCGGCGTGACTGTCCCTGTCACTCCCAGGAAGACCGGGGCACTGGCACGGTCTCGTCGCGTCTCGCACGGTGGGGACATGACAAACGCAACACAACTTCCCGGCGGGGTCTTTCCGCTCACCGATCAGCTCGAGCTCACCCGTTTCGGCTACGGCGCAATGCAACTGGCAGGCCCCGGCGTGATGGGACCTCCGGCCGACCGCAGCGCTGCAGTCAGCGTCCTGCGCGAGGTGGTGGAGCTGGGCATCACCCACATCGACACCAGCGACGCGTACGGGCCCTACATCACCAATCAGCTCATCAGACAGGCACTTCACCCGTACCCAGACTCGCTCCGCGTCATCACGAAGGTCGGCGCATCGTGACGCCCAGGGCGGCTGGCCGCCGGCTCGATCGCCTCAGCAGCTGCGCGACAGCGTCCATTCCAATCTCGAGAATCTCGGACTCGACGTGGTCGACGTGGTCAATCTGCGGGTGGGAAGTCCCGCGGGCCCGGAGTCGGGATCCATCGAAGAGGCCTTTACGACCCTGGCGGAGTTGCAGCAGAACGGGCTGATCCGGCACCTCGGGCTCAGCAATGTGACACCTGACCAGGTCGCCGAGGCGCGCGCGCTCGCGCCGATCGTCTGCGTCCAGAACTTCTACAACGTGGCCAATCGACATGACGACGAGCTGATCGACTCGTTGAACACCGATGGCATCGCCTACGTACCGTTCTTTCCCCTCGGCGGCTTCAGCCCGTTGCAGTCGGCGGTGCTGAGCTCGGTGTCGACTCGGCTCGACGCGACACCGATGTCGGTTGCTCTGGCGTGGCTCCTCCGGCGTTCACCGAACATCCTGCTGATCCCTGGCACCTCATCGGTCACCCACCTGCGCGACAACGCTGCCGGCGCCGGCGTGCAGCTGTCCGACGCTGACTATGCCGAGTTGAGCACCATAGCTGGGCCCTAGCCGAGAGATACTCTCCAACAAACGAACTCACCCCACCAGCTCAGCGAGCTGGTGGGGTGAGTGTTGTGCGCGACGACGATCAGACGGACACTTGTTCACGCCTGTCGATTTCCGCTTGCTCGGCGGCAAGCGTCTTGTTGAGCTTCTCGCCCTCGATGTCGACGTTGGGCAGGATCTTGTCCAGCCACTTGGGCAGCGACCACGCCTTGTCGCCCAGGAGGGCGAGCACGGCCGGGATCAGCGTCATGCGGACGATGAAGGCGTCGAAGAACACCGCGATCGCCAGCGCAAATCCCATCGCCTTGATGAACACCATCTCTTGCAACATGAACGCCGCGAACACCGAGATCATGATGGCGGCTGCGGCTGCCACCACGCGGGCACTGTGACTGAAGCCCGACACGATCGCATCCTTGGCCGACGAACCGTGGACGTACGCCTCACGCATCCGGGTCACCAGGAACACCTGGTAATCCATCGCGAGTCCGAACACCACGCCGATCAGCATGATCGGCAAGAAGCTGACCAGAGGCTGCGGATTACCGATCAGCCCGAGGTCACCATTGGTGAAGATCGCCACCGTGGCACCGAAGGTGGCGCCCACGCTGAGCAGGAAGCCCAGTGCGGCGGTCAGCGGAACCAGGATCGAGCGGAACACGATCATCAACAAGATGAACGCCAGTCCGACCACCACGATCAGGTACGGGATCAGAGCCGAGCTGAGCTGATCGGACACATCGATCTCGATCGCCGTCTGCCCGGTGACACCGTAGGTGAGTCCGGTCGACTCGGTGACACTCGATTCCAGGCCTCGCAGATCCTTCACGAGCTGCTGTGTGGCCTCTTCTCCCGACGAACTCGCAGGGAGCACCGAGATGATCGCGGTGTCGCCGGACGCGTTCACGTCGCCGGGGCTGATCAGCGCCGTGGCGACATCGTCGACGCCCTTGATCTGGTTGACCAGACCGTTGAACGCGTCGATCCGCTGCGTCTCGTCCGCGATGGCGCTGCCGTCGACAACAACCACAAACGGGTTGTTCTGGCCCGGACCATAGCCCTCGGCCACCAGCTCGTACGCCTTGCGCTGTGTGGTGCTGGGGTCTCCGCTGCCGTCGTTGGGCAGAGCCAACTTCAGACCGGCCATCGGAAGTGCGATCAGCGCGAGCAGGATGATCGGTGCGATCGCGAAGAGCGCGGGGCGCTTGACCACCTGGTTGATCCAACGCTGTCCGTTGTGGCGGCGCGCCGGATCGGAGGGCGTCACATCAGGTGCGTTGAGGGCCTTGATCCGGCCGGCGAACACCTTGCCGCCGAAGAGACCGAGGATCGCAGGCAGCAACGTGAGCGCGACGAGGACGGCTACCAGCACCGTGCCGGCCGCGGCCAGGCCCATCGCCGTGAGGAACGGGATGTTGACGATGAAAAGGGCTGCGAGCGCGATGAACACGGTCGCACCGGCAAAGACAACGGCCGAACCCGCTGTGCCGACGGCCTTTCCGGCTGCTTCGGCACGAGACTTGGAGGTGTGCACCTCATGCCGGTAGCGGGAGAGGATGAACAGCGCGTAGTCGATGCCGACCGCGAGACCGATCATCGTCGCGAGGATCGGGGTCTCCGAGCTGAGATCGAAGAAGAACGTGGCTGCCGTGACTCCCATCATGCCGATCACAACACCGACGATTGCGGTGATGAGCGGCATGCCCCAGGCGACCAGCGACGCGAAGGTGAGGATCATGACGATCGCACCGACGCCCATACCGATGAGCTCAGAGGTGAGACCGATTGCGGGTTGAGGCAGGGCCGTACCCGACATCTCGACCGTGAGGCCTCCCTGGCGCGCTTGATCGGCAACGTCTTCCATCTGTTCGTGAGCCTTTGCGCTCACATCCGCGCTGGCCTCGACGTCGAAGGACGCAGCGAGCTGGGCCATGGTCTGGTCTTTGTTGATCGGTGACCCGGCCTGCGCGTCGGCCGCCGCTTCGACGGGCGACTTCCCGAACTGCTGGGACTGGAACTCGGTGACCGCGTTCCAGCCGGGCCCGGGACGATCTGGTGTGCCGTAGGTCTCGAATGGGTTGACGATCGACTCAGGCTGCTTGACCTTGTCGAACTGCTTCATCTGCTCGACCATGGCGTTGATGGTGGCCTGATTCTGCGGAGTGTTCAGATTCGAACCCTCCGGGGCCTTCACCACGTACTTGACCGACGTGTCCTCGGAGAACTTCGGCTTTTCCGGGAAGGCCTCGACCATCTGATTCTGAGCTTTTTCCGACGGAATGCCAGGAATCGAGAAGCTCTCGGAATTGGGCTTCGACAGCGTTGCGGCCGCCACACCCATCGCGACCAGCACGAGTAGCCAGATCGCGATCATCTTGAACTTGTTCAAATAGGCCCATTTGCCTATTCGATAGAGATAAGTGGCCATGTGCTGGTCCTTCCAGTGGGTCTTCGGGAGGTTTGGGTGCGCCGGTAGGCGTCAGGTCAGGGATTTGGTGTCGACATCGGGCGGGACAAGCCGCACTTGGTGAGACGGAATGCTTCGCCGAGGAATTCACGGAGGTCGGTGTGCGGGGCGAGCCCTTCGCTCCACATCTCCAACCCCACACGCAGGGTCACCAACGCGTTCCCGAAGACCACGCGCTCGTACCGGCCCAAGTCGGTGGATTCACCGCGGCATCCGACCACCGACTCGAACCGGGCCTTCTGTTCCGCGGCCAGTCCGTCACTGTGTTTGTGGTCGGCCAGTGTCGGCTCGGTCTCGAGCAGACGGATCAGGGTCAGGAACTGCCCCGGATCGGCTTCGGTGTCGCAGGCGATCTCGGTCAGGGCGTACTCGACCGAGTCCCACAGCACCTCTCCCCCGGGTCGCGACTCGATCAGATCGGCCAGGCGGTCGAGCATGACGCCGACGAAATAGATCAGCGCATCTTCTTTGCTCGGAAAGTAGTTGTGGAAAGTTCTTGCGGATACTCCGACCTCGGCAGCGACGGTCTCCACGGACACCGACTCGAGGCCGCCGTCCGACGCATGACGGAGCACCGCAGTCGCCAGAGCCAGCCGCGTGGCTGCCTTCTTGGATTCGCGTAAGCCCATTTCTTGCATGACTTCCACCGTACGGAACTTGCAGAGTTCTGCAACTTTTCTGTCGGGTGCAAAAAGATAGAACGCGTCACACCGGGCGGCTGGAGTGGCGGGCATCACCTGACGCGGTGGATGCGTCGCCGTCATGTGGGCCGGGATGCGGTTCGCTACGGTTGCCCCATGCGTACCGCTCTTCTCCGTCTTGCCGGACCATTGGTGATCGTCACGGGCGCGGTCGTCACGCTTTCCGCCTGCGGCGGGGACGACTCGGCCGCGCCTGGCAATTCGTCGGCCGCGAAGAGTTCGGGCAGCGCCGCGATCGGTTCGAGTTCTCCGGCCGAGCCCGGCACCACCTCATCGCGCACGCCGTCGACCGAGAACTCGAACGCACCCGCCGTACCCGGCCCGTCATTGCCGCCGGCCACCTCGATTCCCGACTCGAAGCGACTTCCCGCCATCGAAGGCGTCCGGTGCGAGACGGTCAATGGTCCCGACGGCGCGCTACAGGTCGTCATCTTCGCCGGCAGCGGCGTGGACTGCGCCGCAGTGATGCCGGTCGCCAGAGAGTACGGCCCGAAGATCGCGACAGGAACTCAGCAGCAGGTCAGCGGATGGGATTGCGGCCCGTCACAAACCCGCGGGGTGCTCTCGCGATGCACCCGTGGATCTGACGCATTCGGTTTTGCCATCGAGTGATCTGGCTGTCCTGTCGCAGATGGGGTCGCGTGACTGACGGCTGCGCGTCGGCGAACATTCGGGCCGCTCCGCCAACCGGCAAACGCTCGGTCTGCAGACCGAGCATCGGCGAGATTCGCGAGCAGGCCGTCAGCGCCGCAGCTAACCGTCAAACGCTCGCCCTACAGACCGCGCAACGACGAGAATCCCGAGCCCCGAACCACCTTTTTCGACTTTTCTCACACCCAAGCAATCCAGCTTTGTTTCGGCTCCGAACACGTGTGGTAGTCGTCACAAAATGCCGCATCGAAAAAGGAGCTCGAGAATGATTCGTTTCACTCGCAAGTCCGTCGTCGCCGCCGCAGCAGCAGGCGCGGGTGCCGCCGCCCTCACCTTCGCCGCCGCACCTACCGCCACCGCCGCTCCCGAGATCTGCCCGAGCCTGCCCGGCCAGACCAGCGCAGGTGCGAACTGCTACTCGTCCTCGGGTCCGACCGGCCTGACACTCGCCATCACCGCAGATGGCGGCGTCGCCGTGTCCACCGGCAACAACTTCTCAGGTCCGGCTGCCATCGCGCTGGGACCAGGGGCGGTTGTTGAGATGCAGGGTGTGAATCCGGGGTTGTCCATCGGTATCGCGGGGCCGGGAGCGACTGTGGTGGTCGACGGCCAGAACCGGGTCCAGTGCACTGACGGGATCAGCTTCGCCGGGGACTTCCAGACCTGGAGCGGCTGCTTCAACAACGGCACCACCCAGATCCCACTCGGCTGACCGGTTGGGGCCCGAGACTCATCCATGTGAGTTTCGGGCCCCGATTCCGGCGATAGCACTCACCCTCCATCACCTGGTGTTCTAGTTTGCTAAGTGAACCTTGCGTCGCGGACCGACCGCGATCGGTGCACTTGAAGATGGAGGAGCAATGCTCCGCACGGTGTTCGACGAAGAACATGAAGCTTTCCGAAAGGTGGTGCGCGACTTCATCGCACGCGAAGTCGCACCGGTGCACCACGAATGGGAGGAGCAGGGCCATCCGCCCCGCGACTTCTATCGCCGTCTCGGCGAGATGGGCATCCTCGGAATCGAGGCGCCCGAAGAGTTCGGCGGAGGTGGAGCGAACACCTTCAAGTTCAGTGCCGTGGTCACCGAAGAGGCGGCACGCGCAGGTGTCACGTTCGGCACCTACTCGGTTCACTCGAACCTCATCCTGCCGTACCTGGTGAAGTACGCAACCGACGAACAGAAGAAGCGCTGGCTTCCCGGATTCATCTCTGGCGACATCATGACGTCGATCGCGATGACCGAACCCGGCACCGGCTCGGACCTGGCCAACATCGCAACGACTGCCAAGCTGTCCGATGACGGCAGCCACTATCTCCTCAACGGTGCCAAGACCTTCATCACCGGCGGCGCGCTTGCCGATCTTGTCCTGGTGGTCTGCCGAACGGCGGCGAGCACCCCCGAGAACCGACGCGGCGGTCTGAGCATCCTGTGTGTCGACACCACATCGCAGGGATACTCGGTGGGACGCAAGCTGCAGAAGATCGGGCTCAAGGCCTCTGATACTGCCGAACTCTCGTTCGACAACGTTCGCGTCCCGGTAGAAGACCGCCTCGGTGAGGAGGGCGAGGGCTTCAACTACCTCACCCACAACCTCGCGCAGGAACGCCTGACGATCGCATTGCAGTCGTCGGCCGCCGCCCAGGCCGCGTTGCGCCATGCGCTGGACTACGTCAAGGACCGCAACATCTTCGGTAAGCCGCTGGCGGCTTTCCAGAACACCAAGTTCGTACTCGCCGAGTGCGCCACCGACGTCGAAGCCATCGTGCTGATGGCCGACCGCGCGCTCGAGCTCCACGATTCGGGTGACCTCACCGTGGCCGATGCGGCCAAGGTCAAGCTGTTCTGCACCGAGGGTGCGGGGCGGGTGATCGACAAGTGCCTGCAACTGCACGGCGGATACGGGTACGTCACCGAATACCCCATCGCCCGTCTTTATGCGGACACGCGTGTGTCGCGGATCTACGGTGGCACAAGCGAAGTCATGAAGACCATCATCGCCAAATCCCTGGGCATCTGAAAGCCCGTCCCATCTCAGTGATCCGAAACAGCAGGAGAACAAACAATGCGTGATGCAGTGATCGTCGATGCCGTTCGAAGTCCAGTCGGCAAACGTAACGGCGGCCTGTCCGGTATTCACCCGGTCGATTTGTCCGCCCAGGTGTTGCAGGCGCTCGCCGCCCGTAACGGCCTCGATCCCGAACGGGTGGACGACGTGATCTGGGGATGCGTTTCCCAGGTCGGTGAACAGGCCGGCTGCATCGGCCGGTATTCGGTACTGGCTGCCGGCTGGCCCGAGTCGGTGCCTGGGCTCACCGTGGACCGCCAGTGCGGATCTTCGCAGCAGGCAGTACATCTGGCTGCGGCCGGAGTTGTCGCGGGCCACTATGACGTGGCCGTTGCCGGCGGTGTGGAGTCGATGTCGCGTGTGGTGATGGGTGCGGCCCGTGCCAGTGGCGAACACGGCGAACCCTTTGGGCCGATGGTGCGCAAGCGTTACGACAACTTCGTGTTCAATCAGGGTATCGGCGCGGAGATGATCGCCGAGGAATTCGGCTGAGCAGAACAGATCTGGACCAGCACGCCCTCGACTCCCACGAAAGGGCGGGCAATGCCATCGACGAAGGACGTTTCGTCGATCAGATCGCACCCATCACCGTCACGGCCGAAGACGGCACCACAACCGTGGTCACCACCGACGAGGGGGTTCGCCGAGGCGGCACACTCGAGAAGCTGGCGGGACTCAAGACACCGTTCAAGGAAGACGGGGTGATCTCCGCCGGCAACGCCTCTCAGATCTCCGACGGCGCCGCCGCGCTGCTGGTCACCACCAGCGAACTTGCATCGGTGTACGGATGGACCCCCATCGCCCGCGTGCATTCGGTGGCGGTGGTGGGCGCCGACCCGATCACGATGCTGAAAGGCCCGATCCCGGCCACCGCGAAGGTGTTGCAGCGCGCCGGAATGTCCATCGACCAGATCGGCACCTTCGAGATCAACGAGGCGTTCGCGTCGGTGTCCCTCGGCTGGCAGAAGAGCACGGGCGCCGACTACAAGCTGCTCAATCCGGACGGCGGAGCCATGGCGCTCGGCCACCCGCTGGGCGGGTCTGGTGCACGACTGATGACCACGATGATCCACCGGATGCGGGCGCAGGGCATCCAGTACGGACTGCAGTCGATGTGCGAGGGCGGCGGCATGGCCAACGCGACCATCCTCGAATTGCTCTGACCCGATCGATCCGCTCAGGCGGCTGCCACCGCACTGGGGGCAGCCGCTCTGTGCGTGAACGGGTTTGAGGTGGCCCGTCAGTCTCCCGTGAACTGCCCGGGCCTACGTTCGACAAAGGCGGACAGCGCTTCGCGATGATCAGCCGTGCCGTGCGAGATCGCCTGCATGGCGGCCGACAACTCCAGGATGCCGCCGAGGTGTTGCGTATCCGCTTCGCGTAACAGCTTCTTCGTGAGACGCAATGCATTCGGTGGGTTCGAGGCCACGCGAGCGGCCAGCTGTCGGGCGGTGTCCATGAGGGCGTCGGCGGCCACCACCCGCGACACGAGTCCCCACTCCAGCGCGGTCGCCGCATCCACGCGGTCTCCGGTGAAGGCCATCTCCGCGGCGCGCGCCGCACCCACCGCACGCGGCAGCAGCCATGCTCCACCATCGCCTGGAATCAGGCCCAGCTTCACAAAGCTCTCCGCGAAAAAGGCGTTCTCCGAGGCGATTCGCATGTCTGCCATCAACGCCAGATCACATCCGGCGCCCACTGCAGGTCCGTTCACCGCTGCGATGATCGGCGCCTCGCAACCGTAGATCGCCCGCGTCAGCCGCTGTATCCCGCTGGTGTACCCGTGCTGGATGTCGGCCTGACTGCCGCCGAACATGCCGACCCGGTCCACCATGTCCTTGACATTGCCACCGGCCGAGAACGCCGACCCCGCTCCGGTGAGGATCACCACTCGTACGTTCCGGTCTGCGTTGGCGGCCGCGGCCAGGTCCACCATCCGGGACACGACCTCGTCGCCTGAGATGGGGTTGCGCGCTTCGGGCATGTTGAGCGTCCAGGTGGTGATGCTGTCCTCGGTATGGGCGACGACGACTTCATGTGACCCGGTCACATCGTTGGGGTTGGTCATGCAAAGGATTCTCCCCCTTCGCCCGCCGCCAGGCGATATGCTTTTCCCGCTTCGACCCGGGCGACATCTTGCGACCGCACTCGCGCAAGATTGCGAGACGCGGAGCGAGCATGTACGTGCCCTGACTCTCAGACGGAAGTACCCATGTTCGCTGTCATCGCCCGCACAGTTGTCGCTCATCCGTGGCGGTTCATCGCCGGTTGGGTGGTCATCGCAGTGTTGATCATCCTGTTCTCGCCCAACCTCGAGGACCGCACGAGCAACAATCAGCAAGACTTCCTGCCATCGTCGTTCGAATCGGTCCACGCTCAGGAGTTGGGTGACGAGTACTTTCCGGCCACGGCCGGGGCCACCGGCAGCCTGGTGGTATCTCGTCCGGACGGTGCCCCGCTGACACCGGATGATCAACAGACCGCCCTGGGTTTGGCAACAACGTTGCAGGACGCCAAGATTCCCGGCGTCACGAGTGTCGTCGGCAGTCCTCAATCGTTCTCGCCGGACGGCAAGGTGGCCGCACTCCAGGTGACCTTCGCCGGGCAGCCCGGTGACGAGACGGTGAACGATGCGGTGGCCGATGTGCGCGACGACGCCACCAAGGACCTCGAAGGCACCGGGCTCACAGCGGGTCTCACCGGCAACGCCGCGATATCTGTCGACAGCAACGCTGCCTACGCTGATGCCGAGCAGGTCATCACCATTGCGACGGTGGTGATCATCCTGCTCACACTCGGGCTGGTGTTCCGCAGTCCCATCATCGCGATCCTGCCCATCGTCGTGATCGGTGTGGTCTTCATCGCTGTTCGTGGTGTGACAGCCATGGCGGCAAGCCTTTTCGACTTCGAGGTGAGCACCACCCTCGACGCGATCCTGGTGGTCGTGCTCTTCGGTGTCGGCACCGACTACATCGTCTTCCTGCTCTTCCGTTACCGGGAGGAGTTGCGGCAGGGCGACTCTCACAATCCGGCGATCATTCTCTCGACTCGAGTTGTCGGCCGGGTGGTCGCGTCCTCGGCACTGACGGTGATCGGGGCCTTCTCCGCGCTGTTCCTCGCCAAGCTGGGCTCACTCAGTTCGCTGGCACCAGGTCTGATCATCGCCGTGGCAGTCATGTTGATGACCGCGCTGACGCTCATCCCCGCCATTTTCACCATCCTGCATCGCCACCTCTTCTGGCCCCTCGGACCGGGCCACGACCCCAGACGCTCGCCATTCGCCGGGATCGGCCGATTCGTGGGCGGCCGACCGATCATCGTGGTCGGCACGGTGGCGGCGGGCCTGATCGTGCTGGCGGTTTTCAGCACCGGATACAAGGCCACCTACGACACCCTGGCCGAGATGCCCTCGGACACACCGTCTCAGCAGGCGTTCGACACGCTTGCCGACTCATTGCCCCCAGGGGCCCTGAGCCCCACCCAGGTGTACGTCAAGACACCTGGCCCGGTCCCACAGGACCAGTTGGCCACGCTCGAGGCAGACCTTGCGAAGGTCCCCGGCGTGGCGTCGGTGCAGCCACCCAGGATCAGTCAGGACGGCACGGCCGCCCTGATCAACGTCATCTTGACCCAGAGTCCGTACACAACCGACGCTCTCGACACGGTGGAAGGCCCTGTGCGGCAGACAGCACACGATTCGATCCCCGGGGCCGAGGTCTACGTCGGCGGACAGACATCGACCTTGGTCGACGTGCGCAAACAGCTCGGTTCCGACACCGGTCTGGTGTTCCCGGTGGCCGTGGTGATCGTCGGTGTGATCCTCGGACTGCTCCTGATGTCGGTTCTCGCACCGATCAACCTGCTCATCTGTGTCGGGCTCACTTTCGCCGCCACACTCGGCGCTCTTGTCATCGTCTTCCTGCACGCCGCCGGCCTCGCAGGTATCGACTTCTCGACGCCGATCGTCCTCTATCTGTTCGTGGTCGCAATCGGCACCGACTACAACATCCTGCTCGCCGAGCGGTTGCGAGAGGAGTTCCGCGACGGCCATTCACCTCCGGACGCGGCGCGGATAGCGATCGCCAACGACGGTCCGACGGTCGCGGCGGCGGGCACCATCTTGGCGCTGACCTTCGCCTCGCTCACACTCACCGGACTCGACAACCTGAAGGAGCTCGGCGCGGGAGTCGCGATCGGTGTCCTGCTCGCATCGCTTGTGATGGCACCCACGCTGGTGCCTGCTCTCTCGGTGTTGCAGCGCAAGGCGTTCTGGTGGCCGGCGAACGACGTGCCCGCCGGGCCGAAGGAGTCACCACCTCGGGGCCCGATGGCGACGTGACTGCCAGCGGCTCCGCAGATTCATCAACTGCCCGCTCCTGACAGTGCCCGGCGCGTAGCATCGGCCTGGTGACAGAGGCACCGTCGCGTTCCAATCGCCTTGATGTGCTGCGGGTTCTGGTCTACAGCAGCGACGCTGCCACCCGCCGGCAGGTCATCGAGGCCCTGGGCGACCACCCCCTTCCGGACTCGCCCCGTTCACCTATGTCGAGTTGGCAACTCAGCCCGCCGTGCAAGCCAGGATGGACGAGGGCGGCATCGATCTGGTCATCCTCGATGGTGAGGCGTCTCCCGCGGGCGGCATGGGTATCGCCAAACAACTCAAAGACGAGGTGGACCGCTGCCCTCCCGTGGTCGTTCTGACCGGCCGTGCCGAGGACAGTTGGCTTGCCAACTGGTCGCAGGCCGAGGCGGTTGTCCCTCGGCCTCTTGATCCGTTCACCCTCACCCAGGCCGTTGTGGAAGTCCTGCGTCCCTCCCTCTGACTCCGCTGTCTCCGTGCACATTTATGCACGATCGAGATAACTGGGATGACAAATCGACAACCCGTGTCACCGCGAGAACCCTGCCGGGCACCGAGGTCTCACGAGTAGCGTGTGTCTCAGATCACACACAGCCCATGTGCGGTCGCACCCTCGGACAGCGCGCCCGTCCGCCCGGTCGATGACCGCCGCTCCACCGCCACTCGCGGGAAAGGAGGAATCGGTGCCATGAATCTCTACGTGCCGATCCTCGTTCTCGGTGCCATCGCCGCCGCCTTCGCGGTCTTCTCGGCAATGCTCGCCTCGGCGGTGGGGCCCCGTCGCTACAACCGTGCCAAACTCGAAGCGTATGAATGCGGGATAGAACCCATTCCGAACCCCCTGCGAGGCAAAGACTCTGGGAGCGCCGGGCTATCTGCCGGTCAGCGCATACCCGTCAAGTACTACCTCACAGCCATGCTCTTCATCATCTTCGACATCGAGATCGTCTTCCTGTACCCGTGGGCGATCTACTTCGACTCGCTCGGCTTGTTCGGCTTGATTGCCATGGCGCTGTTCATCTTCAACGTTTCGGTTGCCTACGCGTACGAATGGAGGCGGGGCGGCCTGAGCTGGGATTGATTGTCTGCTGGACACATTCGAAAAGAGAGTAACCACCATGGGACTCGAAGAGAAGCTGCCGAGCGGGTTCCTGCTGAGCACCGTCGAAGGTCTCGCCGGATACATGCGCAAGGGCTCCCTGTGGCCCGCCACTTTCGGATTGGCCTGCTGCGCAATCGAGATGATGGCCACCAGCGGTGGGCGCTTCGACATCGCCAGGTTCGGCATGGAAGCCTTCCGGGCGTCGCCGAGGCAGGCTGACCTGATGATCGTCGCCGGCCGGGTCAGCCAGAAGATGGCACCGGTGCTACGGCAGATCTACGACCAGATGGCTGAACCCAAATGGGTTCTGGCCATGGGTGTCTGCGCTTCATCGGGCGGCATGTTCAACAATTACGCGATCGTGCAGGGCGTCGACCACGTCGTGCCGGTCGACATCTACCTGCCCGGCTGTCCGCCGCGGCCCGAGATGCTGTTGCACGCCATCCTCAAGCTGCACGAGAAGATCCAGGACATGCCGCTCGGGGTCGACCGGGTGGAGGCCGTCAAAGCCGCTGAGGCCGCAGCACTCACCGCCACCCCCACCATCGAGATGAAGGGGTTGCTGCGATGACGCCGCCAGATGACCGGCCCACCCGCGACGACGCTCCCGGCGAGGTCATCGGTGTCCGTCGGGGGCTGTTCGGCGTACGCGGCAGCGGCGACACGTCTGGTTACGGTCGCCTCATCCGGCCGATCACCCTGCCGGGCAGCACTCCTCGTCCGTACGGTGGCTACTTCGACGAGGTGGTGGACACCCTCGGGCAGGCGCTGGAAGAGGTCGACACACCTGTCGGGATCAACGACGCCCTCGAGAAGATCGTGGTCTACCGCGAGGAACTCACCCTGCATGTTTTTCCCGCGCATCTGCCGGTGATCGCACAGACACTGCGAGACGACCGGAAGTTGCGTTTCGAGCTGTGCCTGGGTGTCAATGGAGTTCACTACCCCGACGAGACCGGCCGCGAACTCCACGCGGTCTATCCGCTCATGTCGATCACCCATAACCGGCGAGTCCGGCTCGAGGTCGCCGTTCCCGACGCCGATCCGCACATCCCTTCACTGCACGCGATCTACCCCACCACCGACTGGCATGAACGCGAGACCTACGACTTCTTCGGCATCGTCTTCGACGGCCATCCGTCACTGACGCGGATCGAGATGCCGGACGACTGGGCGGGACATCCACAGCGCAAGGACTACCCCCTCGGTGGAATTCCTGTGGAGTTCAAGGGCGCGCGCATACCGCCGCCTGATCAGCGGAGGTCCTACAACTGATGAGCGACAACATCGACACGGGCAGCAACCTGTTCACTGCCACAGGCCAGGACTGGGACCACATCGTGAGTTCGGCCGCTGAGTCCGGCGAGGAACGCATCGTGGTGAACATGGGGCCGCAGCATCCCTCGACTCACGGTGTGCTGCGGTTGATCCTGGTACTCGAAGGGGAAACGGTCACGGAGGCCCGCTGCGGCATCGGCTACCTTCACACCGGCATCGAGAAGAATCTCGAGTTCCGCAACTGGACGCAAGGTGTCACGTTCGTGACCCGGATGGACTACCTGTCGCCGTTCTTCAACGAAACCGCCTACTGCCTGGGCGTGGAGAAGCTCCTCGACATCACCGATCAGATACCGGAACGGGTGAACGTGATCCGGGTGTTGCTGATGGAGTTGAATCGCATCTCCTCGCATCTGGTCGCGCTGGCGACCGGCGGCATGGAACTCGGCGCGGTGACCGCCATGCTGTTCGGCTTTCGTGAGCGCGAACTGATCCTCGACATCTTCGAGATGATCACCGGATTGCGGATGAATCACGCCTTCATCCGGCCGGGTGGTCTGGCTCAAGATCTGCCCGACGGGGCGGTGGAAAAGATCGGCGAAGTTCTCGAGGTGCTCCCCGGGCGACTACGGGACATGGAAGACCTGTTGAGCGAGAACTACATCTGGAAGGCACGCACTCAGGGGATCGGCTACCTGGACCTCACCGGCTGTATGGCGTTGGGGGTCACCGGCCCCATTCTCCGCGCGACCGGTCTGGCGCACGACCTCCGACGGTCTGCGCCGTACTGCGGTTACGAGAACTATGAGTTCGACGTGATCACCGATGCGGCGTGCGATTCCTACGGTCGTTACCTGATTCGTGTCAAGGAGATGAAAGAGTCCCTGAAGATCGTCGAGCAATGCCTCGACCGATTGCGTCCCGGCCCGATCATGGTGGAGGACAAGAAGATCGCATGGCCTGCCGATCTTGTTGTGGGCAGCGACGGGTTGGGCAATTCACGCGAACACATCGCCGAGATCATGGGCTCGTCGATGGAGGGGCTCATCCACCATTTCAAACTGGTCACGGAGGGCATGCGGGTGCCGCCGGGCCAGGTGTACGTGTCGGTCGAATCGCCCCGGGGGAGCTGGGTGTGCACATGGTCAGTGACGGCGGGACCCGACCGTACCGGGTGCACTTCCGCGACCCCTCCTTCACCAATCTGCAAGCGGTGGCTGCCATGTGCGAGGGCGGGATGATCTCGGACGTGATCGCTGCGGTCGCGAGCATCGACCCCGTGATGGGCGGAGTGGACCGATGACTGCTGAGCCCGTCTTCCTCACCTTCGGTGATCCGGTGCCGCCGGAGCAGCGCTATCCCGCCGATGTGGTGGCCCGGCTCGAGCCGGATGCCCGCGAGATCATCGCCCGATATCCCGATGCGCGGTCCGCACTGCTGCCGCTGCTGCACCTGGTCCAGAGCGAGGACGGATACATCACGCCGGCCGGGATCGCCTTCTGCGGAGGGCTTCTCGAGCTGACGCCGGCGGAGGTGACCGCGGTGTCCACGTTCTACTCGATGTACCGCCGGCAACCTACCGGGGATTTCCTGGTCGGGGTCTGCACCAACACCTTGTGCGCGGTCATGGGCGGTGATGCGATCCTTGCCGACCTCATCGACCATCTCGGGGTGTCGCCGGGAGGCACCACTGCGGACGGCTCGATCACGCTCGAACATCTCGAGTGCAATGCGGCGTGCGACTTCGCACCCGTGGTGATGGTGAACTGGGAGTTCTTCGACAATCAGACGCCGGAGTCGGGCCGCGAGCTTGTGGACGCATTGCGTTCAGGCGAACAGGTCACCCCTACACGGGGTGCGCCGCTGTGCACCTTTCGCGAAACAGCCCGCATTCTGGCAGGTTTCCCAGATGCCCGGCCTGGTAGCTCGGATGCTGCCGGGAGTGCCGGTGATCCCAGCCTGGCCGGCCTCCTCATCGCCAGGGACCGGGGTATGCAGGCCCCCGCCACCGGTCGCCCAGACCTTCCGAACAATGCATCCCCCGACGCGGGCCGTACCGCTGCGGCAGATGAAGCCGAAGCATCCCGGACGGCCGCAGACAAGCCGGCACCGGCGCCGGATGCGCAACCGCGCGATCACACTGCGACCACGGACAGCAAGGAGGTGTGAGATGCCGCTGGCACCGGTTCTGAGCCGCTACTGGGACGAGCCCGAATCCTGGACGCTCGACACCTACCGCGAACACGAGGGCTACCAAGCGCTTTCGAAGGCACTGGCGATGGAACCCGACACGGTCATCGCGACGATCAAGGAGTCGGGGTTGCGAGGACGAGGAGGGGCCGGATTCCCCACCGGGATGAAGTGGTCGTTCATTCCCCAGGGCGACGGCAAACCCCACTACCTCGTGGTCAACGCCGACGAATCCGAACCGGGCACGTGCAAGGACATGCCGCTCCTCCTCGCCACCCCACACGTGCTGATCGAGGGGATCATCATCGCCGCGTATGCCATTCGTGCGGCACACGCTTTCATCTACGTGCGCGGCGAGGTGGTCCCGGTATTACGCCGATTGCACAACGCCGTCGCCGAGGCATACGCCGCCGGATACCTCGGCGACAACATCCTCGGCAGTGGTTTCCATCTCGACGTGGTGGTGCACGCCGGCGCCGGCGCCTACATCTGTGGTGAGGAGACCGCGCTGCTCGATTCGCTGGAAGGGCGCCGCGGACAACCGCGTCTGCGTCCACCTTTCCCCGCCGTCGCGGGCCTCTACGCCAGCCCCACCGTGGTCAACAATGTCGAGTCCATCGCCAGCGTGCCGCCGATCATCCAGTACGGCAACGAGTGGTTCCGATCGATGGGGAGTGAGAAGTCGCCGGGGTTCACCCTGTACTCGTTGTCCGGCCATGTGACACAACCGGGACAGTACGAGGCACCGTTGGGCATCACGCTGCGCGAGCTGCTCGACTACGCAGGCGGTGTTCGCGCCGGACACCAACTCAAGTTCTGGACCCCCGGTGGCTCGTCCACCCCGATCTTCACCGACGAGCACCTCGACGTCGCCCTGGACTACGAAGGCGTCAGCGCAGCCGGATCGATGCTGGGCACCAAGGCCTTACAGATCTTCGACGAGACCACCTGCATCGTCCGCGCGGTCTTGCGGTGGACCGAGTTCTATGCCCACGAGTCGTGTGGAAAGTGCACTCCCTGCCGCGAGGGCACCTATTGGCTGGTGCAGATACTCCGAGATCTGGAGAGCGGCAGCGGTTCCGAAGCCGATCTCGACAAACTCCTCGACATCTCCGACAGCATTCTCGGCAAGTCGTTCTGCGCTCTCGGTGACGGTGCAGCCAGCCCGATCATGTCGTCTCTCAAATACTTCCGTGACGAGTACGTGGCCCATGCCGAACACGGCGGCTGCCCGTTCGATCCGGAGCGAGCAACACTGTTCGCGTCTGCAGGTGCTCCCATGAACGCAGGTGCGCGATGACGGCCGTCGACAACAGCCCGGCGTCGGGGGGCTCGGCGGCCCTCGATCTCGTGACGATCACCATCGATGGCGTCGAGCTCAGTGTGCCCAAGGGCACCTTGGTGATTCGCGCCGCTGAACTGATCGGCGTACAGATCCCGAGGTTCTGCGACCATCCCCTGCTCGAACCGGTCGGGGCATGCAGGCAATGCCTGGTGGAGGTGGAGGGTCAACGCAAACCCCTCGCCTCCTGCACCACCACGGCAACCGAGGGCATGGTGGTGCGCACTCAGATCACCTCGCCGATTGCGGAGAAGGCCCAGCGTGGGGTGATGGAACTGCTCCTGATCAACCACCCGCTGGACTGCCCGGTGTGCGACAAGGGCGGTGAGTGCCCGCTACAGAACCAGGCGATGTCCACCGGGCGGGCGGAGTCTCGCTTCGAGGGAGTCAAACGTACCTTCCCCAAACCGATTCCACTGTCGAGCGAGGTGCTGCTCGACCGCGAGCGGTGCGTACTGTGCGCACGGTGCACCCGGTTTTCCGAACAGGTCGCCGGCGACCCGTTCATCGATCTCCTCGAACGAGGAGCCCAGCAGCAGGTGGGGATCGCGGCAGACGAACCATTCGAGTCCTATTTCTCGGGTAACACCGTGCAGATCTGTCCGGTGGGGGCATTGACGGGTGCGGCGTATCGCTTCCGCGCCCGGCCGTTCGACCTCGTTTCCAGCCCCAGCGTCTGTGAGCACTGCGCAAGCGGTTGCGCACAGCGCACCGATCATCGGCGGGGCAAAGTGATGCGCCGACTGGCCGGGGACGACCCAGAG
Source organism: Williamsia sp. DF01-3 (assembly GCF_023051145.1). Taxonomy (NCBI): domain Bacteria; kingdom Bacillati; phylum Actinomycetota; class Actinomycetes; order Mycobacteriales; family Nocardiaceae; genus Williamsia; species Williamsia sp. DF01-3. Next base: position 938,512 of record NZ_JALKFS010000005.1, on the reverse strand, counting down.
GTGAACGAAGAGTGGAACTGCGACAAAGGCCGATGGGCATTCACCTATGCCACTGCTCGCGATCGCATCACCACACCCCTCATCCGCGACGCGGACGGAGAGTTGGTGCCGGCATCCTGGTCGCATGCGCTGGACATCGCCGCACGCGGACTGCGGGCGGCCCGCGGTCGGGCCGGGGTTCTCGTCGGTGGACGCGCAACGGTCGAGGACGCGTATGCCTACGCCAAGTTCGCTCGAACAGGGCTGCACACCAACAACATCGATTTCCGTAGCCGCGACCATTCGGTCGAGGAAGCACAGTTCCTGGCGGCCCACGTGGCCGGACGTCTCCTGGACGTCACCTACACCGACCTCGAGAACGCGCCCTCGGTACTACTCGCCGGCTTCGAACCCGAAGAGGAATCGCCGATCGTGTTTCTCCGACTGCGCAAAGCGGTGCGCACGAGGGGAATGGCGGTGCAGGCCATCGCGCCCTACCGCAGCCGCGGCCTGGAGAAGCTGTCGGCCCGGGTCATCCCGGTGGTACCGGGCGACGAACCCGGCGCACTCACGGCGCTGACCGACTCGGCTCCCCTCGCCCGGCCCGGCTCCATCATCGTGGTCGGCGAACGCCTCGCGTCGGTGCGCGGCGCACTGTCGGCGGCGGCCGCTCTTTCCCGTGCGACCGGCGCCAGACTCGCCTGGATCCCCCGCAGAGCCGGTGACCGTGGCGCACTGGAAGTCGGTGCTCTGCCCGGTCTTCTGCCGGGCGGGCGGCCCGTGGCCGACCCCGAGGCACGCGCAGAGCTCGCATCCGTGTGGGGGCCCGATCTGCCGCAGGAACCCGGCTTGGACACCGGTCAGATCCTGGCGGCGGCGGGTGCCGGGTCACTGGGGGCGCTGCTCGTGGGCGGTGTCGAACTCGACGACCTTCCCGACCCTGACGCCGCACGCTCCGCACTGGACACCGCGCCCTTTGTCGTGAGTCTGGAAGTGCGGACCAGCGACGTCACCGATCGCGCCGACGTGGTGTTTCCGGTGGCACCGGTGGTCGAGAAGAGCGGCACTTTCGTGGACTGGGAGGGACGCCCCAGATCGTTCGCAACCGCACTTCCCGCCACCGACTCGATGCCCGATCTCCGTGTCCTCGATGCAATCGCGCGGCAGATGGGTATGGATCTCGGGCTCCCCGACCCCGGTAGAGCCCGAGCTGAGCTGGCCGGTCTCGGAGCCTGGTCGGGTGCCGGCGCCCCAGCTCCCGACACCTCTGCGGCAGAACTGCCCACAGCTCGGCGTGGCGAGGCCATCCTGACCGGCTGGCGCTTGTTGCTCGACTCCGGTCGTCTGCAAGACGGTGAGCCCCACCTCGCGGGTACCGCTCGGCGACCGGTGGCACGCATGTCGGCGGTCACCGCTGTCGAGAATGGCCTCGCGGCAGACGATCTCGTCACGGTCAGCACGGGCCGTGGGGCCATCACTCTCCCGGTGGACACGGTCGACATGCCCGACCGGGTGGTCTGGCTGCCGCTCAATTCGCCGGGCAGCCAGGTCTATGCCGAACTCGGGCCGGCGATCGGCAGCATCGTGAAGGTGTACCGAGCGGACGCAGGGGTACGGCCATGAACGACCTGTCCGAGTTCGGCCACGACCCCTGGTGGCTCATCGTCGCCAAGGCGTTGATCGTCTTCGTCTTCCTGCTGCTGACCACGCTGGTCGCCATTCTCGCTGAACGAAAGGTGATGGCGTGGATGCAAACCCGCGTCGGACCCAACCGTGTGGGGCCCATGGGATTGCTCCAGAGCCTGGCTGACGGTGTGAAGCTCGCCCTCAAAGAGGGCATCATTCCCCGCGGGATCGACAAGCCGATCTATCTGCTCGCTCCGATCATCGCCGTCATCCCGGCCATCATGGCGTTTGCCGTGGTCCCGTTCGGACCGGTGGTCTCGGTGTTCGGTCACCGAACCCCACTTCAATTGACCGATCTTCCGGTGGCCGTGCTGTACATCCTCGCCGTCACCTCGGTGGGTGTGTACGGCATCGTTCTCGCCGGATGGGCTTCCGGCTCAACGTATCCACTCCTCGGTGGGTTGCGTTCGACGGCGCAGGTCATCTCGTACGAGATCGCGATGGGTTTGACGTTCGCGGCGGTCTTCCTCCATGCCGGCACCATGTCCACGTCGGGGATAGTCGACGGTCAACTCGACACCTGGTACGTCTTTCTCCTCCTGCCCTCGTTTGTCGTCTATGTGTTCTCGATGGTCGGCGAGACCAACCGGGCGCCCTTCGATCTCCCCGAGGCAGAAGGCGAACTGGTCGGCGGCTTCCATACCGAGTACTCATCGCTGCGGTTCGCCATGTTCATGCTGGCGGAGTACATCAACATGGCCACGGTATCGGCCCTCGCCGCAACGATGTTCCTCGGCGGATGGCATGCGCCGTGGCCGCTTTCGATCTGGGACGGCGCCAACTCCGGCTGGGTCCCGCTGATCTGGTTTGTCGCCAAGGTCTGGGGTTTCCTCTTCTTCTTCATCTGGTTGCGGGCCACGCTGCCGCGGCTGCGCTACGACCAGTTCATGACGCTGGGGTGGAAGATCCTCATCCCGGTGTCACTGGGATGGGTCATGGTCGTCGCAACCATCCGTGCTCTGCGGGTAGAGGGCCATGACATCGGTTCGGTGGTCGACATCATCGCCGGTGTGGTCTTTGCTATCGCCTTGCTGGCTGTGTTCTGGGCGATGAGTCGTTCCAAGCGACGCCGAGCCGGTGAGGCGAACGCAGGCCCCGACCTTTCCGCACCGTTCGACCCCATGGCCGGAGGATTCCCGGTGCCGCCACTGACCGGGCAGAGCCGGCCCGGCCAGACATCGCGGGGACAGACCGGATCCGCATTACCGGCCACAAGACGTTCGGAGCCGACACAGGCCTCGCAACCCGTTCCGATGAAGGAGAGCAGCGATGCGTAATCCGCTTGAACCACTTGCCGGCTTCGGGGTCACGTTCTCGTCGATGTTCAAGAAGAACAACACCGAGTTGTATCCGGAGGAGAAGGCTCCGACGGCGGCGCGTTATCACGGGCGACACCAGCTCAACCGCTACGCCGATGGACTCGAGAAGTGCATCGGCTGCGAGCTGTGCGCCTGGGCGTGCCCTGCCGACGCGATCTACGTCGAGGGTGCGGACAACACCGAAGAGCAACGCTTCTCACCCGGTGAGCGGTACGGGAGCGTCTACCAGATCAACTACCTACGCTGCATCGGATGCGGGCTGTGCATCGAAGCGTGCCCCACCCGGGCCCTCACCATGACAAACGAGTACGAGATGGCCGACGACAACCGGGCCGACCTCATCTACGGCAAGGACAAACTCCTCGCCCCGCTCGAACCGGGCATGGAGTCACCGCCCCACCCGATGCAACCGGGCAGCACCGACGAGGACTACTACCGCGGCTCGGTGATCGCCACAAACGAAGTGCCGCAATGAACCCGGCATTAGCAGCTGAGTCGCTCACCCGTACGTCCACAGGTGAGGCGGTCCAGTTCTGGGTACTCGGCACTGTCGCCGTCCTGGGCGCGCTGGGTGTGGTGTGCGCAACCAAGGCTGTGTACTCGGCAGTGTTCCTGGCCATGACGATGATCATCGTTGCGGTCTTCTACATCGCGCAGGGCGCACTGTTCCTTGGGGTGGCCCAGATCGTCGTCTACACCGGCGCAGTGATGATGCTGTTCCTGTTCGTTCTCATGCTGGTCGGGGTGGACTCGTCCGATTCACTGGTCGAGACACTACGTGGACAACGACTCGGCGCCATCTGCGCCGGGCTCGGATTCGGGATCTTGCTGATCGCGGGGATCGGAAGTGCCACGGTCACAGCCTTTGCCGGAGTCGACGACTCGACGACGGTGGTGTCGGACCGTTCACCGGGGGCCGCGACCGGAGGCAACGTCGAAGGACTCGCCGAGCTGATCTTCGTCCGGTACCTGTGGGCGTTCGAGCTCACCGGCGCGTTGCTCATCACCGCGACCATCGGAGCGATGGTGCTGGCCCACCGCGAACGCCTCGGCGATCGGGACAGTCAGCGCGAGCTCTCCATCCGACGCTTCCGCGAAGCCGGGCGCCGCACCCCTCTGCCGAATCCCGGTGTCTACGCCCGGCACAACGCCGTCGACATGCCGGCCCTGCTACCCGACGGCTCGTTCTCCGATTTGTCGGTGAGTGATGTTCTCGAGCCCCGGGATCCGGCGGGCCCCAACCTCGGGTCGGCCAAGTCGGATCGCGCCGGTGGGCGGCGGTCATGAATCCCGAGAACTACCTGTACGTCTCGGCTCTGCTGTTCACGATCGGGGCATCCGGCGTACTGATCCGCCGCAATGCCGTGGTCGTGTTCATGTGCGTGGAACTGATGCTCAACGCCTGCAACCTGACCTTCGTCACCTTCGCCCGGATGCACGGCAATCTCGACGGTCAGGTCATCGCCTTCTTCACCATGGTCGTCGCGGCCACCGAAGTTGTTGTGGGACTGGCGATCATCATGACCATCTTCCGGACCCGCCACTCGGCCTCGGTCGACGATGCCGACCTGCTGAAGCTATGAGACACGGATGAACACAACCGTCTGGATCCTGCCGGCGCTCCCGCTCGTCGGATCGATCGTGTTGCTGCTCGCAGGCAGGCGCACCGACCCGTGGGGTCATCTGCTCGGCTCCCTCATGGCGCTCGCCTCTTTCGTCTACGGGTTGATGCTCTTCACCGACATGCTCGGACGCCCCGGCGACGAACGCGCCGTACACGAGAACCTCTTCACCTGGGTGCCCGTCGGTGAGCTACGTGTGGACTTCGGTCTGCAACTTGACCAGTTGTCGATGTGTTTTGTCCTGCTGATCACCGGTGTGGGCTCGCTCATCCACATCTATTCGATCAGCTACATGGCCGATGACCCTGATCGTCGGCGATTCTTCGCCTACCTCAACCTCTTTCTGGCAGCCATGCTTCTGCTGGTCCTTGCCGACAACTATCTCGGCCTCTACCTCGGCTGGGAGGGCGTCGGACTTGCCTCCTACCTGCTGATCGGCTTCTGGCATCAGCGTCCGTCTGCGGCCGCAGCCGCGAAGAAGGCCTTTGTGGTCAACCGCGTCGGCGACATGGGTCTTGCCATCGGGATGATGATCATGTTCGCGACATTCGGGTCGGTGGGCTTCGCCGAGGTGTTCGCCGGAGCCGGCGAGGCCGGTGAGACAGTACTGACCTTCCTCGGCCTGATGTTGCTGCTCGCCGCGTGCGGCAAATCTGCGCAGGTGCCGCTGCAATCCTGGCTCGGGGATGCCATGGAGGGCCCCACGCCGGTGTCCGCGCTCATCCACGCCGCGACCATGGTGACCGCCGGCGTCTACCTCATCACCCGGTCGGGCCCGATCTTCGACCTGGCGCCCGGAGCGCAACTCGCGGTGGTGGTCGTCGGCGCGGTCACGCTCTTGTTCGGCGCGATCATCGGCTGCGCCAAGGACGACATCAAAAGGCCCTCGCCGCCTCCACCATGAGCCAGATCGGTTACATGGTGCTCGCCGCCGGACTGGGACCGGCCGGATATGCCTTCGCCATCATGCATCTCATCACACACGGCTTCTTCAAGGCCGGTCTGTTCCTCGGCGCCGGGTCGGTGATGCATGCGATGAACGACGAGACCGACATGCGCCGTTTCGGCGGCTTGCGTGCGCTGATGCCGATCACCTTCATCACCTTTGGGTTCGGCTATCTGGCCATCATCGGAATCCCGCCGTTCGCAGGCTTCTTCTCCAAGGACAAGATCATCGAAACAGCCTGGGCAGCAGGTGGTGTGAAAGGCGTGATCCTGGGCGTCGTCACTGTGCTCGGCGCCGGTATCACCGCGTTCTACATGACACGCGTGATGCTGATGACCTTCTTCGGCACGAAGCGCTGGCCGGCTGACACCCACGGGGCGACCGCGCACCCACACGAGTCGCCTGCCTTGATGACCGGACCGATGATCCTGCTGGCCCTCGGATCCGTTTTTGCCGGTGGGTTCTTGGCATTCGGAGGTTCACTGCAGCACTGGCTCGAACCGGTGGTCGGTGAGCACCACGACGAGCTGCCCGTTCCCATCTGGGTGATCACCGCCGGCACACTCGCGGTGGTACTGGCCGGCTTCGCCGTGGCCTGGCGGCAGTACGCCCGACGCGACATCCCCGTTGTCGCACCGAAGGGACGCGCGCTCACCGTCGCAGCCCGCCGCGACCTCTACGGCGACGCATTCAACGAGGCGGCGTTCATGCGACCCGGCCAGAAGCTGACCGGAGCACTGGGGTCGGCGGACTTGAAAGGCGTTGACGGCCTGGTGAACGGACTCGCCGGCGCCGTCGGCGCCACATCCACGCTGTTCCGCAAAGTGCAGACCGGATACGTCCGCTCGTACGCGTTGTCGATGTTCGCCGGAGGCGCCCTGTTGGTCGCGATGATGATGTTGGTGAGGGTGTGGTGAACGCAATCCCCTGGCTGACACTGTTGTGGGTGGTACCGGCGATCGGTGCGGTTGTCATCTTGATGCTGCCTCCTCGACTACGAGTGGTCGCCAAATGGGTAGCGCTGGCAACGTCGGTAGGGGTGCTCGCCCTCGCGCTTGTGTTGGCGGTCCGCTTCGATCCCGGTGGCGACCAATACCAGTTCGTGGAATCACGCTCGTGGATACCCGCTTTCGGGACCCGCTACGAGCTCGGTATCGACGGCATCGCGCTGGCGCTCGTGGTGTTGACCGCCGTGCTGCTCCCCCTTCTGCTCCTGGCCGGGTGGAATGACGCCGACGCCGACCGACGGCGTGCGACCCATCGCTACATGGCACTGATGTTGCTGGTCGAGGCCATGGTGATGGTGTCGTTCACCGCGCTCGACATCTTCCTCTTCTACATCTTCTTCGAAGCCATGCTGATCCCGATGTACTTCCTCATCGCGGGTTTCGGTGCGGCAGAACAAGCCCCGGGCCAGCGGTCGCGGGCGGCGGTGAAGTTCTTGCTGTACAACCTCGCCGGGGGCCTTGTCATGCTGGCCGCGGTGATCGGCCTGTACGTGGTGACCGCCGACCAGGGCGGCGGTACGTTCGACTTCCGCGAGATCGTCTCGGCCGTCTCCTCCGGCTCGCTGGACATCGACCCTACTGTCGGCAAAGCCCTGTTCCTGGGCTTCATGTTCGCCTTTGCGGTGAAGGCGCCGCTGTGGCCGCTGCACACATGGCTCCCGGACGCGGCAGTACAGGCCACCCCTGCCGGCGCCGTGCTGATGATGGCCGTGGTGGACAAGGTGGGCACCTTCGCGATGCTCCGGTACTGCGTGCAGTTGTTCCCCGATGCCACAAGATATTTCACCCCGTTGGTCGTCACACTGGCGGTCATCGGGATCATCTATGGCTCCATCCTCGCGATCGGCCAGACCGACCTGATGCGTCTGATCGCCTACACGTCGATCTCCCACTTCGGCTTCATCATCCTGGGTATCTTTGCACTCACCAGTCAGGGACAGTCCGGTTCCACGCTCTACATGGTGAATCACGGCATCGCCACCGCGGCACTGATGTTGATTGCCGGGTTCCTGGTGTCGCGGCGCGGATCACGGGCCATCGCCGACTTCGGTGGGGTTCAGAAAGTTGCACCACTGCTGGCCGGCACTTTCCTGGTGGCGGGACTGGCGACTCTGTCGCTTCCCGGGCTGGGTCCGTTTGTCAGCGAGTTCCTGGTCCTGATCGGCACTTTCACCCGCTACCCGGTGGCGGCCGTCTGCGCCTCGGTGGCTCTGGTGCTTGCCGCGATATACGTGCTGTGGATGTACCAGCGGGTGATGACCGGTCCCGTGAACAAGAGCACCGAGCGCCTCACCGATCTGCACGGCCGCGAAATGCTGGTGGTGGCACCCCTTCTGGCGCTGCTGCTGGCGCTGGGCATCTATCCCGCACCGGTGCTCGACGTCATCGATCCAGCCGTGGGCCACACCCTCACCGTCATCGACGAGCGTGACCCCGCACCGGCTGTTGCCGAGCCCGATGGAGGTGACCGATGAACGGTTGGGCGCTGGATACGGCCCAGGACGTGCTGCCTGCGCCGTCGATCGAATACGCACAACTCTCACCGATGTTGATCGTGTTCGCGGTTGCGGTGGCCGCGGTACTGGTCGAGGCGTTTGCACCCGATCGATTCCGGTACGCGTTGCAACTCATCCTGAGCGTCGGTGGCCTGGTGGCAGCATTCACAGCTGTTGTCGCACTGGCCGGTACCCGCGAATCGGTGGCGGTCGGTGCCGTGACTGTCGACGGCCCGGCACTGTTCATGCAAGGCACGATCTTGGTGGTGTCGGCGTTGTCCATCCCCCTCATCGCCCAGCGCACCATGGCGGGCGTGACCGTCGGCGCCGGGGTGGGCGCGGCAGCCGGTGGCCGGGTGAAGTCGCTGGACGCGTTCACATCTGCTGCGTCCACCGTGCCGGGCAGCGAGCCGGAACGACGAGCGACCACTGCCGGACTCGCGCAGACGGAAGTGTTCCCCCTCATGCTGTTCGCGGTCGGCGGCATGCTGTTGTTCCCCGCGGCCGACGACCTGCTGACAATGTTCGTGGCGCTCGAAGTACTGTCGCTGCCGTTGTATCTGATGTGCGGTCTTGCGCGTCGTCGCCGGCTGCTCTCGCAGGAAGCGGCCTTGAAGTACTTTCTGCTGGGCGCCTTTTCATCGGCGTTCTTCCTCTTCGGGGCGGCGTTCCTCTACGGCTACGCCGGGTCGGTCGACTTCCCGGAGATCGCCGCAGCCATCGACGCCGAGGCCGGTGACAAGACGCTGGCTTTGATCGGGGCGGGCCTGGTCTCGATCGGCTTGCTGTTCAAGATCGGTGCGGTGCCGTTTCACTACTGGGTCCCGGACGTCTACCAGGGCGCGCCCACGCCCATCACCGCCTTCATGGCCGCAGCCACCAAGATCGCCGCGTTCGGTGCGATGTTGAGATTGTTCTACGTGGCTTTGCCCGGTTTGAAAGACGAGTGGCGTCCGGTGTTGTGGGCGGTTGCGATCCTGACGATGGTCGTCGCCTCCGTCGTTGCGATCACCCAGACCGACATGAAGCGCATGCTCGCGTATTCCTCTGTGGCGCACGCCGGTTTCATCCTGACCGGTGTTGTCGCCATCAACCGTGCAGGACTGTCGTCCACGATGTTCTACCTCGTCGCCTACGGCTTCAGTACCGTCGGCGCTTTTGCCGTGGTGACCCTGGTGCGGGACCGGGCAGGCGAGGTCGGCGAGATGTCGCGGTGGGCGGGTCTGGGACGGCGATCGCCGTTGGTGGCCGGGACTTTCGCGTTGTTCCTACTCGCGTTCGCCGGCATCCCACTGACGAGTGGCTTCGTGAGCAAGTTCGCGGTGTTTTCGGCGGCTGCGTCCGGCGGCGCCGTTCCGCTGGTGATCGTCGGGGTGCTGAGCAGCGCAATCGCCGTGGTGTTCTACGTCCGGGTTATCGTGCTGATGTTCTTCTCCGAACCACCTGCCGACAACGCCCCCACCGTCGTCGTGCCGAACAGCGCGACCACCTTTGTCATCGGTCTCGGCGCTGTCGCGACCATCGCCCTCGGCATCGTTCCTCAACCGCTCCTCGACCTCGTGGATCAGGCAGCGGTCTTTCTGAGTTGAGCCCGCGGCCGACTCACACCTTCCCTTCTCGACTCGCGGACTCCACCCGCAGGAGCCCGTGCCCGTTCGACCCTGCGGTCGCGGCAGTGAGGGTGATGCGTGCGCCGTGCCATGGCCCGTCCGAAAACCGCACTCTGACCACGTATTCGGCCCGGGGTACACGTTCGGTCGCCACCGCGATCTGGGCGTCCATCACTGTGGACATGTCGTCGGGATGGAACTCCGCGTTCTGCGTGGCCCATTGATCCAGCGGGGCAGGCGGCTCGGTCAGCCACTCGGTGACGATGCCCGTCGCGAAGTCGACGTGCCCGATGCCCCACTCCCCCTCCACCAGCCGCGCGACCACCCGGGCCGTCCGGCGGTTGTAGGCTGCGGCCGAGCTGGGTTCGCGCACGTCGGTGATGTCGTGGACGATTCCCCGCAACCCCCAGGTGTCGTCGCGGTTCTTGACGGCACGCATGGTCATGTACACCTGGGTCAGATCACCATCGTCCCGGCGGATGGTGATGTCGCTGTCGAATGCTTCGCCGTCCGTGATGCTCCCCGACATGATGTCAGCCACATACGTGCCGAGTTCGCCCTCCCGGGGGAACGCCTCGAAGTACTTGAACACCTCGGGGCTCACCCGCGTCGTCTGCGGATCGGTGATCCCGAGGATCTCGGTCTCGATGGTCGGCCCATGATGGGTCAGCTGTGTTGCCGGATCCCAGAGGAACGCTCCGACCAGCCGACGGGGTGGCGGCAGCTCGTGCTCGAGGCCCACCCACACCTGGACGCCGTACACACTGTCTGCGGGTCCTTCGACGGGGTGCGCGACCATCATCAGCGATTCGTTCTTGTCGGCGGAGAGCACTCGGCGAACGGTGCTCCGCGACTCGGCCACGTCGCCGACCATCGTGAACAGTGCCGCGGTCACCTGGGGACTCCGCAGATTGTCGCGCCGGCGGATCGACGAATAGCGCCGCGGCCTCACCCTGTCGAACACGAGAGTGGGCTCTCCATTGCCCATGCACTCGATGAGAATCCAGCCGTGACCCATGAACACCCCCACACAAGAATCGCTGTCATGCCGCACCACCGCTGCGACGAATACCCCGGTTACCGATTACACCCCACCGTCCAGGTGCGACCTCATGCGGAACCATCGGACTCGATACAACACAGAAACAGCCCCTCACCTGGATCAGGTGAGGGGCTGTTCGCTGGCGGTGGCGGAGGGATTTGAACCCTCGGTACGGGGTTACCGTACACAGCATTTCGAGTGCTGCACCTTCGGCCGCTCGGACACGCCACCGCCGAAAACTGTACCGCAGGGCCGGGCTGAGCCAACAATCCGCTGGTCAGTCCGGCTGTACAGACAGCCTTCGGCGGTGTGAGCGGCTCTTAGTGGCCGGTCAGCTTGTCTTTGAGGTTGTCAACGCCACCCTTGACGGCGTCGGCAGCGTCAGACACCTTCTGCTTCGCGCCGGCACTGGCTTGATCGCCCTTGCCTTCGTTCTTGAGGTCGTGGTCGTTGGTCAGGCTTCCTGCGGCTTCTTTCCCGCGGCCCTTGAGATCTTCGGCCTTGTTCTTGGCATCGTCGGATACAGCCATGGATCCTCCTAGTTGACTCGATCTGTGACCAAGGTGCTTCACACGCGACTGTCGCGTGATGCCTGGGTACCCACTGCTGCTCGATCTCAATCGGATACCCAGGAGTTCCGAGATCACCGCGTCGGACCTGTCCTCAGGAGGGTCGTTGACCAGCGAAGAACTCGCGCAGGACCGCCGCGCACTGGTCGGCGAGTACGCCGCCGCGCACCTGAGGACGGTGGACATTGCGTCGGTCGCGCACCACGTCCCACAACGAACCCACGGCCCCTGTCTTCGGCTCCCACGCACCGAACACCAGCCGATCGAGTCTGGCCAGGGTGATGGCGCCCGCGCACATGGTGCACGGCTCGAGGGTCACGGCGATGGTGCAGCCCGTGAGCCGCCATCCGTCGCCGACCACGTCGACCGCTTGTCGAATGGCGAGGATCTCGGCGTGTGCGGTGGGATCAGAGGTCGCCTCGCGTGCGTTTGCGGCCTGCGCGATGGCAGTGCCGCCGGAATCGAAGACCACCGCGCCCACGGGCACGTCTCTGGGGTCGGCTCCGGCGGCGGCCGCCAGTGCCGCCTCGATCATCTGCTCATCGGTACCCATGCCACCCGACTCACGAAAAGTGCTCAGTGACCGAGCTTCTCGAGCGTCTTCGACAGCTCGTCCGCGAAACCGAGTCGGGCGGCGATCATCCCGATCTGTTCGTCGGCATACAAATCGGTGTCACCGACGATGATGCTCATCACCGAATCCGGCAGACCGAGGTCGGCGAGAATGGCCAGATCGCCTTCTTCCCACGGTTCGACATCATCGATTTCGTCGGGATCGATGTCGGGGATCTCGACATTGAGCACGTCGAGTACATCGGCGGCGATGTCGTAGTCGATTGCCGCTGTGGCGTCCGAGATCAAGAGTTTTGTTCCCGACGGCGACGGCCGGACGACTATGAAGAACTCGTCGTCCACGTCGAGCAGTCCGAACACCGCTCCGGCGCTGCGCAGGCCCCGCAGCCGATTCTCGGCTTCACCGAGTTCGGCCAGTGCACTGCGATCCATTGCGGTGAGGGTCCACTTGCCGTCCTCCCGGACGACCGCAATGGCGAAACCATCTACATCATCCGCACCTGCAGCTGCCATGCGGTCACGGTAGCGGTCGGCGCGGGTAAACCCAACTCTCTACGAGCAGCCGCGTGACCTGCGCACCGCCCGCATGTGCCAATCTGATCGGGTGACCGCGACCTCGCCACAGCCCCGGCCCCCTGTCTGTGTTCTGGGCCTGGGTTTGATCGGCGGTTCGTTGCTGCGGGCACTGGCCGCCACCGGTCGACCGGCGTTCGGTTACAACCGCTCCGAGGCCACCGTCGCCGCTGCCGCCGAGAGCGGGTTCGACGTGTCGACCGACCTCGTCGCGACCCTCGCCCACGCAGCGGAGCAGTCGGCGTTGATCGTGATCGCGACGCCGGCCCCCACAGTTGCCACGATCGTCGGGGCCGTCGCCGAGCACGCCCCCCGGTGTCCGCTGACCGATGTGGTGAGCGTGAAGCAGCCGGTCGCCGACGCGGTTCACGCGCAAGGGCTCAGTAGCAACTTCGTGGGCGGCCACCCGATGGCGGGTTCGGCCGACTCGGGCTGGGCGGCCACCGACCCCACTCTTTTCGATGGCGCGGTCTGGGTGGTGGCCACCGACGACGGCGCCGATCCCCACGTGTGGCGGACCGTTGCGCAACTCGCCCTCGATGTCGGGTCCCGCGTGATCCCCGCCGCGTCCGATGAACACGATCGCGCTGTCGCGGGCATTTCCCATCTACCTCACCTCACGGCCGCCGTGACCGCTGTGGTGGGCGCCGGCGAAGGTGAACTCGCTTTGCGGCTCGCGGCGGGCTCGTTCCGCGATGGGACACGCGTGGCCGGCACCAAACCCTCTGCGCAGCGAGCCATGCTCGAGGCGAACGACATCGCCTTGCTCAATGCACTCAGCGAGACCATCGACCGCCTCACCCGTGCCCGCGACCAACTGCGCGACGTGGGCTCGGTGGAGATCCTCGTCGAAGACGGTCACCGCGCACGCAAGCACTACGAGCAGATCAACGCTTCCGCCGACGTGCCCGTCACCGACGTGGTGATTGGTTCCGACGGCTGGGAGGCGGCCCTGCGTGACGCCGCCCGCCGCGGCGGGGTGTGGACGGGTCAGACCCGTTCGGCCAACCCCGGGTAGTTGATGACAAAACCGTTGTCGTCGACGGTGAGGGTGGTGTCGGCCACCGGTGAGACCACTCCGATGCCACCGTCACCGGGTGTGTACTGCAGCGTCGCCGGCTTCACCTCGCCCGTGGGCAGGTAGAGGTAGGCAACGGGGACTGCGACCGGCGTGGCTGCGGGTTTGCCCAGCCCCAGCCTGCGGATCGGCAGCGCGTTGAAGAAGGGGCTCAGCGCCAGGTCGACGTCTTGTGCGCCGCCGAAGTCGCTGCGTTCCATGCCGCGGGCAGTCTGCACGAGCCACGTGTCTTCGTTGTCACGGGTGATCGAGATCTGGGCGTCCCCACCCGCGCGCACGAGGTGCAGCGACAACCGCTTGGTGACACCGGCATCGTTGGTGACCAGGTCGTACGAGGCGCTGAAGGCCTCTCGGTCGGCGGTTGCCGCGGCAACGATCCGCCCATACGCCTTCACCCGATTCCCGGAGACCGCGACACGCACCTGCTCGAGTCGATCCTCGCCTATCCCACGCCAGGTCATCACTGTCTTGAAGTCGCTGTTGTCAGAGACACCGGCCGACCCTGGCTGGAGCACGGTTGCCTCTTGGGACACGTCTGGGGAATTCACACCTTCAAGGTAGGCGACCAGACCCCATGTTTCCGAACCAATGGCACACATTGGCCGGTCCACCCCTTTGATCAGGCGGTGGACAGGTCCGGAGTGCGCCGCAACCGCCCGGTACCGGGTACCGACGCCCAGGTCAGACCCGCGAGGATCCCGTCGAGAATCAGAGCCAGAAGCGTGACCAGCAAAGATCCTGCAATCATCGGCGGGTAGTCGTAGGTGGCGAGCCCGTCGAAGATCGGGCGTCCGAGGCCACCCAAGCCGGCGTAGGCCGCAATGGCTGCGGTTGCCACCACCTGCAGAGTGGCGTTACGTAGGCCACCCAAGATGAGTGGAAGTGCGTTTGGTAACTCCACTCTGAGCAGCACCTGTAGATGGCTCAAGCCCATGGCCCGGGATGCGTCGACCACTGCCTTGTCGACGTTGGCGACCCCCGCATAGGTGCCGGCCAGCAGCGGCGGGATCGCGAGGAGGATCAGCGCGATGATCGTGGGGGTGAGTCCGAGACCCATCCACAAGATGAAGAGCAGCAGCAGACCCAGGGTCGGCAACGACCTCAGGACGTTCACCAGTCCCACCACGGCCACCTCGCCCTTGCCGGTGTGACCGATGAGCAGACCGATCGGGACCGCGATCAACGCCGCGACCGCCACCGCGTAGAAGGTGTAGCCGATGTGTTGGCCGATCTCGACCAGCAATCCCTCGGAGTCCTCGGTACCGGTCCAGTTCGTTCCGGTGGTCAGGTAGCTGACGGTGTCGCTGAAGATGTTGCTCATGCCGGTGCCGCCTCCTTGGCCAGGTTCATCCGGCTACGTGCCAACCTGCCCGGCGCCCGGCCGACGCGTGCCCACGGGGTCAGCACCCGGCCGATCACCACGAGGACCAGGTCGATCACCAGCGCGAGAACCACCACGGCGATGATGCCGGCCACGATCTCGTCGGTGTAGTTGCGGCTATAGCCTTCGGTGAACAACCGGCCCAGGCCGCCGAAACCGATGACCGCACCTACCGACACCATCGAGATGTTGGTCACCGACACCACGCGAATGGTGGCGATGAGCACCGGGATCGACAGCGGGAGTTCGATCTTCAGTACGCGCTGCCACGGCTTGTATCCAATGGCCGTGGCGGCGTCGACTGCAGCGGGGGGCACGGCGTCGAGCGCCTCGGGAACCGAACGCACAAGCAGCGCAGTCGAATACAAGGCCAGCGCAACCATCACGTTGACGTCGGAGAGGATGCGCGTGTTGATCAGCGAGGGCAGCACGATGAACAGAGCGATGGACGGGATGGTGAAGATGATCGAGCCGACCACGATGGTCGCCCGCCGCGCCGGCCGTGAACGGTACACCAGCAGGCCCAGCGGAATAGCGATGACCAGCGCCACCGCCAGCGGAATCATCGATAGTTTGATGTGCTCGAGAGTCAGTTCCCAGACCTTCGAGAAATGGTCGAACAGGTAATTCATGACGCCGACTTACGCTGCTGCTCCAGAGCAGCGAGGACGTCGGCGGCGCGGACCCCTCCGCTCACGGTCCCTTGGCCGTCCACCACCACACCGATTCCCGAGGGCGATGACAATGCGGCATCGAGTGCCTGGCGCAGCGACCCGGACTCACTGAACAGCGACCCACCGGCTGAGCAACTGTCGTACAGCGACGCACCACCGGAATGCGCCCGCACCCCATCGGCGTCGACCCAACCGAACGGGGTTCCGTCCACCGTCACCAGCCGCCACTCGTCGGCGCCGAGGACCAGCCCGTCGATCTGCCCTTCGGTGATCGGTTCGAGCGGCTCGATCTTCACGTCCTGACCCGAATTGAACTGCAGCAGACGGTAACCGCGGTCGCGACCGACAAACGAGGACACGAACTCGTCGGCGGGCGCGGCGAGCAGTCGAGCCGGGGTGTCGAATTGGCGTAGGACACCGCCCTTGCCGAAGATCGCGATCCGGTCGGCGAGCTTGACGGCCTCATCGATGTCGTGGGTGACGAAGACGATGGTCTTGCGCAGCTCGGCCTGCAGTCGAAGCATCTCGTTCTGCAGGTCCTCGCGCACAACGGGATCGACAGCACTGAACGGCTCGTCCATCAGCAGGATGGCCGGATCTGCAGCCAAAGCCCTTGCCACACCGACACGTTGTTGCTGTCCGCCCGACAGCTGGCCCGGGTACCGGGTGGCCACGGTCGAGTCCAGACCGACCCGCTCGAGGAGTTCGAGCGCCGCGCGCCTGGCCGCCTTGCGCGACTCGCCCTCCAGCACCGGGACGGTGGCCACGTTGTCGACCACTCGCTGGTGGGGCATCAGACCGGCGCTCTGGATGACGTAACCGATACCGCGTCGCAGCGTCACCGGGTTGGTGGTACTCACGTCTTGTCCGTCCACCTTCACGGTGCCGGACGTCGGATCGATCATCCGGTTGATCATGCGCATCGAGGTGGTCTTGCCACATCCCGACGGACCGACAAAGGCCGTGAAACTGCCTTCTTCGATCTCCAGGGTCAGGTTGTCGACCGCGGTGGTGCCGTCAGGGTAGGTCTTGGTCACCGCATCGAAGGTGATCATCGGCTTCCTTCCATCGGTCATCTCATGACCCCAGCTGCTTGTTGAGTCCGTGCTCTTTCACCCAGCGCTCTGCCGCATCTTCGACTTCGAGTTTCTGTGTGCCCGAGACCATCTCGTTCAGGCTTCGGAGTTCCTCGACGGTCAGTTGTGCCGACACCGCGTCAAGCACCTTGCGTAGTTCCGGCGAGTCCTTCGACTTCGCCAGCACCGGCACGATGTTGTTGGCGGGGAAGTTGTGTTTCGGATCTTCGAGCACCACAAGGTTTTCCGTGGCTATCGCGGGCGTTGTGGTGTAGATGTCGGCGGCGGTGACCCGTCCGCTGGTCAGCTCGTTGATGGTGGCCTGGCCACCGCTGTCGTTGTTGGGTTTGAAGTCCACGTCCAGCCCATAGTTTCGGCGTAGGCCCGGTACCCCCACCTCACGGGTGGCGAACTCGCTGTTGGCCATGAAGCTGACGGTCTCCGACTGCGCCACCCGCGCGAGGTCTGCGATGGACACCAGGTTCCATTTCTCTGCGCTCTGTCGGGTGACGGTCACCGAGTCCGAGTTGGAGCCGGGAGCCGGTGTGTAAGTCAGCAGATCGTCACCGAGTACTGCGGGCAACGCATTCTCGATGTCGGGCAACGACGTCAGCGACGAGTACTTCGTCACCTCTTCCTCAGACAGGCCGGGAGCGGCCGCTGCCAGATACTGGAGCAGGTTCCCGATGTAGTCGGGAGCGATGTCGATGTCGCCGGCACGCAGGGCGGGAAGGTAACGCTCACGGGTACCCGAATTGAGCTGGTTCTCGGCCGTGAACCCGTTGGCCTCGAGAACGTCGATGTAGATCTGACCGATGATCTGGCTTTCCAGCACGCCCCCTGATCCGACGACGATGTGCCGGGGATCGGGATCACGAGATCCCGCACGGTTGAGCGGATCGAAGCATCCTGCGACGACGGTCGCCAGCAGCATCACGATCAACGGCACCAGGGTGACCCTGATCCAGGTCCGCCGGCGAGGGAGCGTTCGCATCTGTTCCATAGAACACCACTGCAGCGATGGCGTCAGCATGGCCGGGCGATTTTGTTCATGGTGAGCCGAACTCGACTCGCCGACCGCTCAGAGTCGGTGGGCGCGGTACACGTGCGTCCGGTAGGGCAACACGATGACACCGTCGCTGTCGGCCACATCATCCGCCAGCTCCTGCACCCCCGCCAGGATCCGGGTGCGTTCGGCATCGGCTGCGGTGATGACGTGACTGCGCGACGCTGCCATCGCAACGAGCTGTTCCGATGTCAACCGACGCTCCCAGTCGAAGGCCTTGTGTTCCAAAGGACCGAAGTGCGTTCGTAACCGGGGCCCGCCCCTGGCCACGAACAATTCGGCAGCGCTGGCGGACATGATGCCGGTGAGCGCGGCCACCCACGGAACCGACTCGTCCCGGATGTTCCACACCAGGCCGATCCGTCCACCGGGCTGCAGTACCCGGGCGGCTTCGGCGGTCGCCGGCTCGGGCTGCACCCAGTGCCAGGCCTGCCCGTAAGTCAGGACATCGGCCACCGAGTCGTCGAGGGTCGTCTGCTCGGCAGTGCCCGATACCGAGTGCACCGTCGGCAAGGCCGAGGACAATGCGTCGAGCATCACCCGATCGGGCTCCACCGCGATCACCGTCCGTCCCGGCGAGAGGAGCGACGCGGTGAGTTTGCCTGTGCCGGCACCGATGTCGACGACCACTCGGGCTTCGGACGGAACGAGATGGGCGATTGCAGCTTCCGGATAGTCCGGCCGGCCCTTGCTGTACGACGCTGCTTCGCGACCGAACGACGTTGCCATCCGCGCTTGCCTGTGAGGGTCGGTCATTGCCACTACGTCCTGTCCCTGGTTGCGCTCACCACCACGTACGGGGCCGCGAACGTCACCGACCCGTCGGCGTGCGCCAGTTCACCGAACACATCCCGAAAACCGTTGACAACCCGCTGACCTCGTTCGTCGTCGATCATGGACAACAGGTTGACGTGCACCGGGGACTCACTGGTCACCAGATGCATCGCCTCGTCCACGGAACCGAACTGCCACAGATGGTCGCGCTCGTCCACCACAACATCGATGAAGCCATCGGCGAGCCTCTGCTCGATGACGGCCGGGTCGGCCCACGATTCGGGCGACACGTCACCGAACTGAGGCGCCGGCGACGGGCCGAGTACGTCGGCGATCGGAGCGAACAGCGGTTGCTCGGACCCCGACGCCCACGCGGTGTACGCGAATGTCCCGCCGGGCTCCAACAGTCTGCGGACCTCGGTGATCTGAGGTTCGGGCTGCACGAAGATGATGCCCACGCTGGAGAGCACCACGTCGGCCGGTGGCAGTCCGGTCGCGCTCGCGTCCGCACACACCCAGCGGATGTCGAGGCCGGAACGCGCCGCCTCCATCTCCGCTTCTTCGAGCAGCTCGGTGGTCAGGTCCACCCCGGTGACCTGAGCCCCTTCACGGGCGCAGAGCAGTGCCGCGCTGCCGGTTCCACAGGCGAGGTCGTAGACGACCGCACCGGACAGCGGAGTCCGACGGCCGGCCACGGCCACCAGATCTTCGGCGAGAGGGACGAGGTGATCCGCCACCGTTCGGTACCGACCCCGAGCCCATGGCGTGCTCATGAGCCGAGATGGACGCAGACCGCCAACACACCCTTCTCGTCGGCGACGACCTTCCCGTCGACCTTGATAGAGCACGTCACGTCATTGCCATCGATCGAGAAAGCACTGAGCTGCAACGTGTCCGGCGCGCGGTCGATGGTTTTGGTCCACGGCGTGCGGGGATCGGATTCGGTCTTCTCGCCGTCACGATCGCTGTACAGGATCAGCATCGCCGAGCCGGTCACCTCGTACTCGACCGTTCCCGCGGTCGAACCCGTCGTGGTGGTTTCCGTGGTGGTGGTGGTGTCGTCGGTTTCCCGGGTGGTTGTCGTGTCGGTGGTCGACGTTGCCGAGGTGGACGTCGCCGACGGGGAGTCGTCGTCGGAGCCTCCCATCAGGGCGAGGGCCGCAAATGCTCCGCCGGCGACCACGATCAGTGCGACCACCGCGCCCAGGATAATCAGCAGGGTTTTCTTGCTGCCCCCATCGTCGGGTCCGTTCGGGGGACCGCCGTAGCCGCCTCCGTACGGAGGCTCTCCGTATGGAGGTCCGCCACCGTAAGGGTTGTTGCCGTACGGATTGTTCGGGTCGAACGGCTCCCCATAAGCAGGCTGACCTTGCGGCCCATAGGCGGGCGGGCCATACGCCGGTTCGCCGTATTGGTTACCGCCGTATTGGGGGTCGCCGTACTGGGGACCGCCGTATTGGGGCGTCGAGCCCGATCCGTACGCCGGCATCTGACTGGTGCCGCTGGGGCCCTGGCCCTGCTGGTCCGAAGGCTGACCCCAGTACGGCTGTTGCGGTTGCCGAGGATCCTGGCCGCCCCAGTACGGTTCATCCGGCTTGTTGGGATCGTTCCCGTATCCAGGCCCCATACGTTTTGCTCCTCAGCTCGGCCGTCAGGAGTCAAACACTACCGGCGCGGCGTAC
Source organism: Williamsia sp. DF01-3 (assembly GCF_023051145.1). NCBI lineage: Bacteria > Bacillati > Actinomycetota > Actinomycetes > Mycobacteriales > Nocardiaceae > Williamsia > Williamsia sp. DF01-3. The sequence continues at coordinate 918,359 of NZ_JALKFS010000005.1, read as the reverse complement.
GCAGGCCTAGAAACAGTTTCTCCGTACGCGGGCACGGCAAACGGTACGATCAAAACGCTTCGCGGGCGTCGAAAAGCACCGCGTCTCATCCAACGCGATGGAGTTCAAATGTCGAACGAACGTGGATTGATCGCTCCCGCATATACCGGCCGGCTCGCTGTCGAGGGTGTCCCGGCCCTGAGAATTCCGGACGATTCGATGGAACCGGAAATCGCGTACCGCTTCATCCACGATGAATTGATGCTCGACGGCAATTCGCGCCTCAATCTGGCTACATTTGTGACCACTTGGATGGATCCGCAGGCCGAGCGATTGATGGCCGAGACCTTCGACAAGAACATGATCGACAAAGACGAATATCCGTTGACTGCCGCCATCGAATCCCGGTGCGTGAGCATGGTCGCCGATCTGTTCCACGCTCCCGGACTCGACCCCGAGGACGCATCGACAGCTACTGGCGCATCCACCATCGGCTCATCGGAGGCCGTGATGCTCGGCGGACTCGCCCTCAAATGGCGCTGGCGCGAGAAGAAGACGGGCGGCACACCGAACCTCGTCCTCGGCAGCAACGTTCAAGTGGTCTGGGAGAAGTTCTGCCGCTATTTCGAGGTCGAACCGCGCTATCTGCCGATGGAGGCGGGTCGCTACGTCATCACCCCCGAGCAGGTGACCGAGGCGGTGGACGAGAACACGATCGGCGTCGTGGTGATCGCCGGGACCACGTACACAGGCGAACTCGAACCTGTCAAAGAGGTCGCCACCGCTCTGGACAAGCTCGCGGCCGATGGCGGCCCGGACATCCCGATCCACGTCGACGCGGCCAGTGGCGGTTTTGTGCTTCCGTTCCTGCACCCCGATGTCGAGTGGGATTTCCGGGTGCCGCGGGTGGTTTCGATCAACGTCAGCGGACACAAGTACGGACTCACCTATCCCGGAGTCGGTTTCGTGGTCTGGCGCGGCAAGGAGCACCTCGCCGAGGACTTGGTGTTCCGCGTCAATTACCTCGGCGGCGACATGCCCACCTTCACTCTCAACTTCTCGCGTCCCGGCAATCAGGTCATCGGCCAGTACTACAACTTCCTGCGACTCGGGCGCGCCGGCTACACCGACATCATGAAGGCGCTGTCGAGCACAGCCCAATGGTTTGCCGGGCAGATCGCCGAGGAAGAAGAGATCGACGTCCTGACAGACGGTTCGGCGATACCGGTCGTGACGTTCAAGCTGAACGACCCTTGCCCGTTCACGGTGTTCGACATCTCCCATGGCCTGCGGGTGTACGGCTGGCAGGTACCCGCCTACACGATGCCCGACGACGCCACGGACGTCGCCGTTCTCCGAGTCGTGGTGCGGGAGGGGTTCTCGCGCGACATGGCTCGCGTCCTGCACCAGCACCTCGTCGAGGTGATGGACGGACTACGCAAGATACAGGCCGGCGGCCATTTGGAGAGCCAGCATTTCGCCCACTGATTTTTGGGCGCAAATAGCTGTGTCCTGAGTCACAGTTTCTTCGGGGGATTTCACCTCTCGCGACGATCGAGTCATTGTCGACGGGGACCGACACCATCCCCTCCCGGTGATTGGCCCGAGTTCTTTGCGACCTTCGGTCGTTAATTTCGCATGTTGTTTTATTAACTCACCAGCAATTACTCATTGACCTGCGACAAGTAGGCGTCTCTCGTGCGACGGTCAGGGCAGTTGGCCAAGTGGCCAGCTGTCCAACCCATCCAGGGAGAACAAAATGCATTTGTCGACATGTCCGCCGATCACCACCCAAACGCAGAGCGGTATCGCAGCACGGGGGTTCGGAGCATGAAGGATCCGAAGCTGATGCTGAGTGTCGCCAATGCCATCGAGGAGCGCGCCGACTGGACCCGCACCATCCAAGGTGTCTCCATCGGCATGTGGTTTGCCGTCGCGGTCCGTCCGGGCGCGTGCGGGTCACTCCTCAGCGGCATGGCCGCCATGTACTTTCCGGAGACCGAAGTGTTCGGCGACCCGGGTAAGGCGTTCTACGCCGCAGTGCAGGAGGCCCTGGTGATGAGTTGACCCGCAGCCGGCCGTGCGATCGCCTCGGTGAGGAATGTGTTGCCTGATCGCCGTTCATTGCGCCGCTGACCCTCGCAGCATGGCATGGACCACGACGAGGTGGTCCGATGTCATCCTCGAACTCCGTTCCCGCAGCATCACCTGGGACCGGAGACGGTGACGCATGGCCGAAATCGACTGAACACCCAGGCGCAGGTGCCAGATCATCGAATATCTCTTAGGCTGACTCATCACCACACGTTGAGGAGAATGCCGATGGTCGACAAGGGCCGGGAGTCGACTGCATCCGACATCCCTCTGTCGGACGCCGACGAGTCCGCAGGCGAAGCAGTCGCGGAGGCCGTCACTGCAGTCCACCTCGACGACCACCGCTTCGAGATCCCGAGTCAGTTGGCCACAGAGATCTTCGACCAACTCGACGCGTCCATCGACACCACCCGCGCCGTGATGCTCACGCTGACCGACGATGCGTGCATCATGATCGCGCCCGACGACCCGATGGTCATCTTCGTTCAACGCGATGCGGTCGACACCGGTGCGTGATTCGCCGACGGGTGGTCACCGAAGGTTCTGGGTACAGGGCCGATATGACCCCAGCAGCGAGCACAGCGGACCAGTACTTCGACGTCCTGGTCATCGGCGGCGGTAACGCCGGGATCAGTGCCGCGGCCCGGCTAATCAAGAAGGGCATCACCGACGTCGCCGTCATCGAGCCGCAGAGGGTCCACACCTATCGGCCACTGCTGTCGTACGTGGGCGGCGGGCAGGCGACGTTGAACGACGCCGAACGAACCCAGCGATCGGTGACCCCCGAGAAGTGCACATGGGTTCAGGACACCGCGATCTCGGTTGATGCGCCGTCGCAGTCGGTGTTGTGCGCGTCCGGCCGTACCTTCCGATACCGAGACCTGGTTCTCGGGCCCGGCCTCGTCCCGGATGCTGACGCACTACCCGGTGTCGACGCGGCCCTCGAATCCTCGGCTGTTGCCAGCAATTACGTGGACCGGGCCGAGGAGACATGGGAGTTGGTCAAGACCATGCCCGCGCGGGGACGGGCCTTGTTCACCGTGCCTCGCGCGCCGGTGAGCTGTACCGGCACCACGCTCAAACCACTCTTCCTGGCTGCAGCCCACTGGCAGAAGACCGGCCGACTGCCCGGGGTCGACATCACCCTGGTGGTCGACCGTCCCGAGTTGCTGGGTGTGCCCGACCTCGACGGCCGGCTGTACAGCCTGCTAGCCGACCTCGACGTGAGGGTGTTGCGCAATACAGCGGTCACCGAGCTCGATCCCGAGGGTCGGCAGATAGCGGTGACGGAGGGCACCGGGTCGGTCGAACGACTGCCCTACGACATGCTTCACCTGGTCCCGCCGTTCCGTGGGCCCCTGTGGGTCGAGTTGTCGGGACTTTCCGGCTCCGATCCCCGCGGTCTTGTCGACATCGACCCCCACACGTTCCGCCATCACACGTACCCCGACATCTGGGCTGCAGGAGACGGGGCCGCGGTGGCCACTGACCCGTCCGGCGGTGCGCTGCGCCGGCAGATCGCAATCCTCGTCGACAACCTGATCGCTGCCCGCGAGGGAAAAGCGTTGGCGGAGTACGACGGATACACGGTCGCGCCCGTCGCCATCGACGGGCACAGGCTGATCGCCGGTGAGTTCGACCGGGCAGGCACCGTCCAGTCATCGTTACCGTCGTTTGTCGACCCGCTCAAACCACGACGATCGGCATGGGCCTTCGACCGCTACGGACTGCCGCAGATGTACTGGAACCTGATTCTCAAGGGTCGGCTCTGAGGTCGGGCAACGTCCACCAGCTGCCGAGTTCTTCATCAAAGGAATCCGGCGAGTACCTGCCGAGCCCACTCATCGGATAGGCGGTGGTTTCGCCGAACCACACGTGTCCGTCGACGTCGTACAGATCGACGCGGAGGAAGTCGAATCCGTGCGCGATGCGTTCGGCGATCGCGATCATCTCCGAGAGGTGGGGCGGCGCAGGCACCAGTGGGAGGTCCTCTGCCCCGGGATGTGTCGCAACCCGATTCCACGAGGTGTCGTAGTACGAAGCCCGCGGATCGGCAACTCGATCGGAGACCACCAGCACATAGCGGGCGACGCCGGCGAAGACGAAGAACTTGTAGTCCGAGGGTAGGGCATCGGATGTACCGATCCGCTCTTCGACCAGGATCCGCGGTGTGGCCCGGCTGTAACCCCACTCGCCCATGAGCTGCCAGTTCTCGTTGTCGAGCCATCCGTCGGTCCGGTCGAGCAGGTCGTCGATGTCGGGTTGCCCATGGCCCACGATGATCTTGCCGAACCGGTGCGCCGGCTTCAGGATCCATCGATCGGGCAGATCGACCGAGCCCAGGTCCCGCAGATCGGTTCCTGCCCAGAGGGTCTGCGGAACCCTCACAGAATCTCCGGCGGTGGCAGACGCCAGTTCTTTCATGGCCAACTTGTCGCACGTCGGGGCCAGCAACTCGCGGCGGTCGTGGCGCACTCGCCAGTTGACCTTGTCGGTGAAACGTTGTGGATTCCGCAGACGCGGCAGGCGTCGGTGAAGGGCACCATAGAACAGAATTCGTCTCGGTGTCAGCGGAATTCGCATGATCGCGGCGAGCGCGACCCGCGCTACGGTGGTGTCAGACATCGGCATCAGACTAGCCCCCCATGGCGGAAGAGGATTACTTTGCAGGACATCACGATCCGGGATTGGTTCGAGGGCTGGCGTCAGCTGATCGTCGACGTCGACTACGACAAGGCCCGCACGATGTTCGCTCCCGACGTCGTCGGCTTCGGGACCTACATGCGACTGGTCCGCGGCATCGACGAGTTGGAGAACGAACAATGGCGTTCGATATGGGGCCGTATCACCGAGTTCCATTTCGACCTGGATTCGATGGTGACCGGGACGTCTGATGACAAGCTCACCGGCTGGGGGCTGTGCCTGTGGACCTCTACCGGCTACGCCGAGAACGGGACGCCGTTCGAACGGCCGGGCCGCTCGACGGTCTTGCTGACCCGATCAGACGTCGACCAACCGTGGCAGGCGATACACACTCATCTCTCACTGGTTCCCGGCACACCGCCACGAACCTTCGGGCCACCGCCCGCCGGCTGAGCAGCCCACTCGAAACCGTTGTGGCCGCACGTTCCTCGGTACCCACTCAACCCCGCAGCGGCTGCCGCTCACCGTGGGTGGGCTCTTCGCAGCGGCCGTCCAGCTGATTGCCAGGTTGTCGATCAAGACTGATGTCACCCGGTTGACGATCGAACCGGATCAGCAGAGGAGGCAACATGACACGGCGCAGGCAACGTGATTCGACACCGACCTACGAGGGTCGCCGACTGCCCCGGCCCGCCGACGAGGTGGTCGACCAGGGGTTGGCTTTCGACGTGGATACGTTGTTCAGTCGACGCAGGATGCTCGCAGCATTCGGATTGGGTGCAGCCACCGTCGGATTGGCGGCGTGCGGAGGGTCGAGCAACTCGAACTCGGCCACCAGCTCTGCGACGACGCCTGCATCGTCCACAACAAGCACTGCATCATCGACGGCGCTGACCGAAATTCCTGACGAGACCGCAGGCCCATATCCCGGGGACGGGTCCAACGGACCCGACGTCCTCGAACAGAGCGGCATCGTCCGCACCGACATCCGGTCCAGTTTCGGAGAGTTCAGCGGTACCGCTGACGGCGTACCGATGACCTTGCAACTGACGGTCTCCGACCTCGCCAACGGAGGTGTTCCACTGGAGGGCGCGGCTGTGTACGTGTGGCACTGCACGCGCGACGGTGGATATTCGCTGTACTCGGACGGGGTCACCGACCAGAACTTCCTGCGCGGCGTCCAGATTGCCGATGCCGACGGAAAGGTCGAGTACACCAGCATCTTTCCCGCTTGTTACAGCGGACGCTGGCCTCACATCCATTTCGAGGTCTACCCCGACCAGAACAGCATCACCGATTCCACCAATGCCATCTCCACCTCGCAGGTCGCGCTTCCACAGGATGCGTGCGACGCCGTCTACGCGACCGCGGGGTACGAGGATTCCGTGGCCAACCTCGCCCGGGTCGGCCTCGACAGTGACAACGTCTTCGGTGACGATTCCGGGGCCGCACAGCTGGCGTCGGTGACCGGCGACGTCACCGGCGGGTACACAGTTGCCCTGGCCGTGGGGGTCGACGCCACCACCGAACCCGCGGGTGGCCAGATGTCCGGGGGCGGTGTCCCACCCGGCGGAATGCCGAACGGTGGCCCGACGGGCTAGCTCGTGCGTCCGTCCACCAGCGCGTCACGAAGCTGCAGGACCGCCGCTTTGACCCAGATGTTGGCCCCGAACCCGCCGTGGCTGTTGAGGTAACTGGCGCAGAGCTCGGGCATCGTCGGTGCGTACGCAGCCAGCTGTGCGTTCACTGCGGCATGCAACGTCGCCGAACTCACCGTCGCCGAGGCCGGACAGTGCCGGTCGATGAGGGCCATGTACTCGGTGAGCATCTCCGGCGTCACGCTGCCCGTCTGATCGCCGAACGCGGCCGCTGACATTTCTTCGGGTAGTTCAGCCAGCATGATCAGCGCCAACGGGTTGTCCGCCACTGTGAGCGCACGATGTTGGGTCATACGTTCAGTGTGCACGTGTTCACTCGAAATGCATATCGGTTCGAGTGGGCAGACAGGGTGGGTCTACGCGGGCGGCCTTGCCGTGTCACCGATTCTTAGGCAGTGTTGGGGCATGAGCGAAAACACGAAGGTCACAGTCGAACGCACCATCGATGCGCCCGTCGACGCAGTTTTCGACGTTCTCTCCAACCCTGAGCGGCACCAGGAGCTCGATGGTTCGGGGTTCATCCGCGGCGTGGACCACGCCGATCGGATCCAGCAGGTCGGCGAGGTGTTCACCATGAACATGCAGGGCGATCACATGGGCGGCGAGTACAAGACCGACAACCACGTCTCCGGTTACGCGAAAGACAAGTTGCTGGCATGGAAGACCGCGCCCGCCGGTACGGAACCTCCCGGCTGGGAGTGGTTGTGGGAGTTGGAGTCTCAGGGCCCCAACGAGACGCTGGTCCGGCACACGTACGACTGGTCCAAGGTCACCGACAAGAAGCTCCTCGAGCAGGTGAAGTTCCCGCTCGTCACCGAGGACCAGTTGGCCGACACCCTCGCGCGACTGGCCGCAGCGACTGCTTCCTGACCTCACCGAGCAGGTCACGAACCCCCGGCTGCAACTATCCTGACCGGATGCACCCCGACTCGGATGTCGCCGCTGCGATGACAAGAGGGCCGGCGACCCGGGAAGCGATCGCTGCAGCGATCCGCAACGACGTCCTCGACGGAAAGCTGCAACCGGGCGACCGTCTCCCGGAACCCATGCTCGCCGAACGATTCGGGGTGTCGCGGGTACCGGTCCGAGAGGCGCTGTCGCAGTTGCAGAGCGAGGGATTTGTCAACCTCGAGCGCTATAAGGGCGCAACTGTGTCAGGCGCGTCCCGGGCCGACGCGATCGAGTTGATGCAGGTCCGCCGAGGTCTGGAGGTGTTCGGTGCCCGACTGGCTGCCGAGCGCATCGGTGGTGAGTTCGCTTCCGAACTGCGCCTCGTCACCGAGTCGGGAACACAGGCCGAGCGGTTGAAGCACCACGACCAGGTCCCTCCTCTGGTGCTTCGTTTCCACACGCTGATCGCCGAGGCTTCCGGGAACCGAGAACTGGCCCGCACTCTCGAACACACGCTGCGGCGCATCGCGTGGGTCTTCGACCGCGACGTGGAGAGCAGGGCCGACGGATGCTGGCGTGACCACACGGCGATTGCCGGTGCCGTTCTCGACGGCTCCTCCTTTCAGGCGGGTTACTTGATGGATGAGCACGTGAAGAAGGACGAAGATCTGGTCCGACAATTGATCAGGTAGAACTTCGTATACGAACCTTTGGCCGTTAACTCGAACGTAATGGTTGATAACGGTTGTGACACACGGAACGTATACGAATTGTCCATGCGAAACTTCCTTCCTACCCCGACGCGAACGCCGAGCATGTCCGGCCTATGGCGCACGGGAGCCTTTGGCGCTCAGCATGTGATCGTCATGTACACGGGGTGCGTCACCGTTCCCCTCGTCTTCGGTGCGGCCCTTGGGCTGGACCAACGCACCATCGGACTGTTGGTCAACGCCGACCTGCTGATCGCCGGCATCGTCACCATCATCCAAGCCGCCGGCATCGGCAACATCCTGGGTGCGCGGATGCCGGTCGTGGCAGGCGCCTCGTTCACAGCCGTCACCCCGATGATTCTCATCGGGCAGGAGTACGGCCTGAATGCGGTGTACGGGTCGATGATCGGTGCCGGGATCTTCGCTCTCCTCATGGCGGTGCCGTTCTCCAAGCTGTTGCGGTTCTTTCCTCCGGTCGTGCGCGGTGCAGCGGTGACGATGATCGGGTTGTCGCTCATCGGCAAAGCAGTGTCGATGATCTTCGACGACGGCCCGGCCGACGGCGAACGATTGCCGTTGGCTTTGGGCATCATCATCGTCGTGGTCGCCCTGATGCGCTACGGACGTGGATTCATCAGGCAGGCAGCCGTTCTCACCGCTCTGATCCTCGGAACCATCGCGGCTGCGGCGATGTCGATGACGGACTTCTCCGGTGTGGGCGACGCAGCGTGGTTCGGGATCCCGCAACCCTTCTTCTTCGGCGCACCGACATTCCCCATTGCCGGGATCATCTCCATGAGCATCGTGATGATCGTGATCTTCATCGAGTCGACCGCCTACATGATGGCGATCTCCGAGACCACCGGCATCGACGCGGACCCTCCGCGTATTGCCCGCGGTCTGGCCGCCGACGGTGCGTCCGCAGTACTCGCGGGACTATGGACCTCGTTCCCCGACACCATCTTTGCGCAGAACGTCAGTCTCGTCCGGATCACCAAGATCGCGAGCCGTGCGGTCGTGGTGTTCGCCGGTGCGCTCCTGATCATCTTCGCGCTGATCCCCAAGCTCGGCGAGACGATCGCGAGCCTGCCGGGGGCAGTCATCGGATCGGTCAGTCTGGTGATGTTCGCACTCGTCGCGGGCACCGGCATCAGCACCCTGTCGAAGGTGGACTACAGCAACAACGACAACCTGATGATCGTCTCGCTGGCGTTGGGCGCAGGGATGATCCCGGTGGTCTCCAAGGACATCTACACCGACTTCCCCGCCGAGGTGCAGATCATCTTCGGCAACGCCATCAGCAGCGCTGTGATCACCGCATTTGTCCTCAACATCGTCTTCCATCACCTACCGCCACGACGACGTGGCGACGACACCCCGACCGCTGAACCGACGACGAACAAGGAGGTCGTGGCATGACCGGAGTCCGCCTGCTCACCGCGCCCACCACGGGGCCCGACGACATCAGCGCCCTCGAGCTGTTGGCCGACAACGGATTCGGCACCGATGATGTGCTCGCCGTGGTCGGAAAGACCGAGGGCAACGGTTGCGTCAACGACTTCAGCCGCACGCTTGCCTCTGCGGTATGGGAACCCCACCTCAAAGAAGCTGCGGTGACCGTGTTCTCGGGAGGCACCGAAGGTGTCATCGCACCGCATGTGAACCTACTGGTGGCCGACGATCGGGTCGATCCCCGTCATCAGCGTGGTCTGGTCGCCGCCGCAGGAACCACCCCGGCGATCCCCCCGGCCGAGCTGGGGCGCGTCGCGCACATGGAGTCGGTCCGCGACACAGTGGCCAAGCTGGTCGCCGAACTCGGCATCGCAGACGACGATGTGCACCTTGTCCTCGTCAAATGTCCGCTGCTCACCTCCACCGACATCGCCGGACTGCGTGTCATGGGCGTCGAGCCGGTCAGCGACGACACCTATGAGTCGATGGCGCGTTCACGCGCAGCGAGTTCGCTGGGAATCGCCCTGGCGCTCGACGAGATCGACACCGACACCGCACTGGCTGCACTCGAGGGACGGCGCCACGCCTGGTCGAACCGGGCGTCAGCAAGCGCCGGAGCCGAACTGAAATCGTGCCACGTGCTGGTGGTCGGCGAGAGCGACAAAGCCGCGAACTCGTTGCGCGCCTTGCACACCGAGATGAAGGACGCCTACGACCTCGATTCGCTTCTCTCCGCTGCCGCTCTGGTGTCCGAGCGTGGCGGCCGAATCCGGCAGCTGTTCGTCAAGGCCGAAGCCGATCCCTCCGGAACCATCCGCAACCTGCGGCACACGATGCTCACCGACTCTGACATCAACGCGACGCGCCACGCACGGGCTGCTGTCGGCGCCCTTGTTGCGGCCATCAAAGGCGACGGGGCGGTGTATGTCTCCGGAGGCGCCGAACATCAGGGACGACCCGGGGGCGGCAGCGTGACCATCGTCTACGAAGTCGACCCACCCCGATTCACCCCTTACAACACCACTTCGGAAGGCATTGCTCGATGACCACCCACGCCGTTGACGCTCATCCCTACGCCTGGCCCTACGACGGTGTTCTCGATGTCGGACGCACCGCGCTGTTACTCATCGACTGGCAGGTCGACTTCTGCGGACCCGGCGGATACGTCGATTCGATGGGTTACGACCTCTCGCTGACCCGTGCGGGCCTCGCGCCGACCGCCCGAGTACTCGCTGCGTGTCGCGACGCAGGAATGCTGGTGATCCACACCCGCGAAGGGCACCGCCCCGACTTGATCGACCTTCCGCAGAACAAGCGGTGGCGTTCGGAGCGCGCGGGCGCGGAGATCGGTTCGGTTGGACCGTGCGGACGCATCCTTGTGCGCGGCGAACCCGGGTGGGAGATCGTCCCGGAGGTCGCGCCGCTGCCCGGTGAACCGATCATCGACAAACCCGGTAAGGGAGCCTTCTACGCCACCGACCTGGACCTGATCTTGCGCAGTGCGGGTATCACGAACCTCATCCTCACCGGGATCACCACTGATGTCTGCGTCCACACCACCATGCGGGAGGCCAATGATCGTGGCTTCGAGTGCCTGGTGCTGTCGGATTGCACCGGCGCCACCGACCACGGCCACCATGTGGCGGCGCTGAGCATGATCGCGATGCAGGGTGGGGTGTTCGGCGCGACTGCCACTTCGGACCAGTTGTTGTCGGCGCTGGGCTCGAGTGTACCGCTTGTCGCCTCATGACCATGCAGTTGAGAGCCGTCTTGCTGTGTGGCGTGGCCGTGGACCCGCCTGTATGGGAGCAGACGTCCACGTTGTTGTCCGAGAGAGGCTTTCACGTCGTGATCCCGCAGCGGCCCCGTTCCGGCAACCTGGCGACCGAGGTCGATTTCCTGGCGCCGTTGTGTGACGGCGCGGTTGTCTTCGGCGTCAGCGGCGGGGCGACGTTGGGCTTGGAGTTGGCTGCCCGCGGTGTCACGATGACCGCGGCGGTCCTGCACGAACCGGCGGCCGGGTCTCTGATGCCGGGATTGCTGGACCCCGTCGTCGCCGCGTTCGACGAAGACGGGGTGCCGGGTTTCGGCCACGAGCTCTACGGTCCCGGGTGGGATCCTTCGATGACCACATCGAGCGGGGAGACGGTTGCCCGAGAACTCGCCATGTTCCGCCGATTCGAACCTCGCCCCTTCACCAACAGTTCGTCTTCGGTCACCCTCACCGTCGGAGCCAACTCACCGCGTGCGCGCCATGAGTCCGTCCATGCACTGGCGGTCGCCCTCGACCTGGAAGTAAGGGTTCTGCCCGACACTTCTCACGCCGCACACCTGGACAACGCCTTTTCTCCCCTGATCGAGGGGTTACAGCCCATGGTTCATGTGCACAGTGCTGGGAGTCGATGATGACCGAACGAGTTGACGCGTTCTTCGATGCAGTGGACACACTCGATCGGTCCGAGATCTGGATCGACCTTCTCGCCCGAGAGGACGTGCGCATGGCCGCCGCGGCAGCGACGGGCCCGCTCGCCGGAATGCTGTTGGCAGTCAAGAACAACGTCGATGTCGCCGGACTGCCGACCACCGCCGGATGCCCCTCATACGCCGATGCGCCGGCGAGCGTTGACGCCGACGCGGTCGCACGCCTACGGGCCGCGGGGGCGACCGTCGTGGGGTCGACGAACATGGACCAGTTCGCCACCGGATTGGTCGGGCAGAGAAGCCCGTACGGAGGTGTCCGGGACGCGCGACGACCAGACCACATCGCGGGTGGTTCGAGTTCAGGATCGGCGGTGGCCGTCGCACTCGGACTCGCCGACATCGCGATCGGTACCGACACGGCCGGTTCGGGCCGGGTGCCGGCAGCGTTCGGAGGCGTAGTCGGGATCAAGCCCACCCTGGGTCTGGTGTCCACGCGAGGGCTGGTGCCCGCATGCCGATCGTGGGATGCGGTGACCATCATGGCCCGAGACATCGAGACTGCCAACACGGCCATGGGTTTCATGGCCGGAGGCGAGGGCACACGCGCTCTCCCCCACGACGTACCGCTGGCCGCGCCTCCCGTTCCGCGCATTGCGATACCGCGCGAGTTGCCGGCGATGTCCCCGGGCTGGAGTGAAGCCTTTGACCGAGTCGTGGACCGACTGCGCGCGGACGGTGTTGTTGTACAAGCAATTCCATTCGAACCATTTCTCGAGGCAGCACGCCTGCTCTACGAGGGTGGACTTGTCGCCGAACGCCACGCGGCTGTCGGAGCCTTCGTCGACACGCATCGGCACGCAGTGGACCCCACCGTCGGTCGCGTGATCTCGGCTGCGGGAACAGTGACGGCGTCTCAGATGGCGCGCGACCTGGAGCGGCTCGAGCGTCTGCGCGCCGAAAGCGTTGCGTTGCTGTCGGATTTCGACGCGCTGCTGGTTCCGACCGTCCCTGGACATCCATCGATCGCAGCGGTCGAGGACGACCCGATCGGCGTGAACTCGTGGCTCGGCACCTACACCAACTTCGCGAACCTGTTCGACATGTGCGGTGTCGCCGTTCCCGCGGGAACCGCCGGGACCGCCCAGTTCGGGGTCACTGTGCTGGCGGGCGCCTTCCACGATGCTGTCGCCCTCGATGTGGCCCGCCGAGTTGTCGAGACGCCAGAGTCGGTGGCAGCTGCGGGTGCAACACCGCCGTTGTCACAAGGGGCGCCGTGGATCGAATCCATCGGCGCATCGTGGTCGGACGTGTTCGTCGTCGGCGCACACCTACCAGGTCAACCACTCGAGCACGAGATGACAAGCCGCGGAGCGCGATTCGTGGGTGCCGATCACACCGCCCCCAACTACGGCCTCTATGCCCTGCCGACCACGCCACCCAAACCGGGACTGGTGCGCACGATCGACGGCGGCAGTTCGATCACCGGAGGCGTCTGGCGGATGGCCCCGGCCGAACTGTCGTCGTTTCTCGCCACGTTGCCCGCGCCGATGATGCTGGGATCGGTGCAGCTCGCAGGCGGACGGTCGATGATCGGATTCAGTTGTGAGCGTGCGGCGTTGTCCGACGCTACGGACATCACCCGGTTCGGTGGATGGTTGTCGTACCGGGCAGCGAAACCGGCAATCGCCAGTGCGCGACATCCCTGAGGAAGGCCTTGGCCGGGTTGACGACGAACTGACCGGAGGTCGTAGGCAGGGTTGTTCGGGTCGAGGGTGGTCGACGTCCCTGAGTCACGCAGGTCGTAGCACACCACGTGCCGACCACCTGTTGCGAGGCGTTCACACAGTGCGTCCGGCCACGACAACATCGTGGTGCCGCCGACCAGGAGGATCAGCGGGTCTGCCTCGCGGCCGAATCTCTCGATGCCGAGTTGTACACCGTTGGCCTGCACGGAAGTCATGCCCGAGCGCGTTGCACCTGTCATATGCATTCCTGCCTGTCGATACCCAGAGGGGTAGACCGTGGGGCAGCACAGAAGTCATCGGCCGCGCCACGCCGCCATCTGATCAGCAGCACCCCGATCGACCTGCAACCACTGCAGACAACCGGCCGGCTTCGAAGGAAGCTATATGCTGGGCTTCGTGTTCTTCATCTTTGGTTTCGGCACGAAGCAGAAACACCTCGGCCCGGGGCAAACCCGCACATGCCCGCACTGCAACAACACCACGCAGTGGGCACGGATCAGGCAGTACCAACAATTCACGTTGTTCTTCATCCCGATCGCGCGCTGGAAACGGCGCCAGTTCGAGCAATGTGGCATCTGCGGCACCGTCGCCGCGGTGTGAGTGGTCAGTTCCTTGTGCTCGAAGCAGTGATGGGCCAACCGATCTCGGTTGTCCCGTCTCGTCCGGGAGTGCCTTCGAGGTAGGTTTCTCGCACCGGACCGGGTGCGCCGATACCGTGTTCGTTGACGTAAGCGCCGAGGTCTGCGTACACCTCGCCGATGGTCGCATCGCTGCCCCGGTGCGTCGCCACCGCCAGCGTCGCGGCCGGCAGTGATTCCAGTACGGCGCGGCCGCCTTCGGGCGGTGCACTCGAGGGCGCAACCGGTTGAAAGAGAGCGCATTCGCCGTGTTCGTCCAGGAACAACTCGGTCGACCACAGTCCACCGCGCGGCCCATCGGTGGTGATTCTCGACCGCGTGACAGCGTCATCGAGGCCCGCGTTGGCATTTGTGAACCAAGCACCCAGATCCGCCAGATCGATGCTGCCGCGGATGACCAACGCAGACATGCTCGCGATGTTCCGTCGTTCGATCTGCACCCGCTGTGTTGGGTCCGTCAACAATCGACGAAGCGACTCCACCGCGGACTGCGTGTGCGCCAGCCGTTCTTCCATGCGCTGCAGATGGTCGGCGATGATGGCGTTCTTTGCTTCTTCGCCGGATGCCTGCAGCGCTCGGTGGATTTCTTCGACAGGCATGTCGAGCGAGCGGAGATGGTGAATGACCCGTGCATCCTCGATCTGTCCCCGACCGTAGTAGCGGTACTGGTTGTTCGGGTCCACGGCGGCGGGTTCGAGCAGGCCCACACGGTGGTAGAACCTGAGCGCCTTGGCACTGAGGCGCGTCGCGCGGCTGAAGTCACCGATGGTCATCAAACTGGGCACCATTTCAGTCTCCCCCTTCCCCTGAGGGGAACCTCAACCTTCGCGGTGACGTCGCCGGGTGTTGACCTTCCCCTGGGGGGAACGGTCAGGGTGGGGTCCGCAACCAACATCACGCGCGAAAGGAACCATCGAGATGACATCCGAGACCACTGACCTGCCGACCGCCGTAACCGAGTACCTCCATGCCGCCCCGGACGCCGATCCCGCGGCCCTCGCGAACCTGTTCGCCGAGGACGCCATCGTGGTCGACGACGGGAAGACCTACCGGGGACGCAACGAGATCGCCTCCTGGCGTACAGAAGTCGCGCAGTCGTTCAGGTACACCACAACGCAGTTGCGAACCGAAGAGCGTGCCGACGCATTCGTTGTGATCAACCGCATCGAAGGAAACTTCCCAGGCGGCCGAATCGACCTGGCGAACCGATTCACGGTGGACAAAGCAAAACAGATCAGTTCCTTGACGATCGAGCCGGCGACAAAAGGCTAGCCCTGCCGAAGACTACGGCCGCGTTCCCCGCCGCCGCCGATTTACGACGAGCCACCCGACCGCGGCGAGGACAAGTCCGCCTGCGACAACTCGTCGCAATCCGCTAAAAGGATTCTCAATATTTCTTGTGACTGCCGCCACAACGTGCTACTCATGTTACATAGAAACAGTTCGCGTATCACTGAGACTGCCGGGGTGGCATTAGAACATGTCCACAACTAACAGAATTACGCACTGGCGCGAGAAATAGTCAGTACACAGGGGGATCAATGAACGCTCTTCAACCGTGGCATATCGTTCTCGTCGTTGTTGTTTTCCTGATTCTCTTCGGATCGCGAAAACTACCCGACGCCGCACGCGGACTCGGTCGCTCGATGCGCATTTTCAAGAGCGAGATCAGCGAGATGAACAACGACGACAAAAAGGCCGGAGACACTGCATCACAACCTGATTCGCATCCCGCTCTCGACAGCGGCGACGCCGTGAGGGCAGGTACCGATCCGGAACACACCAGCCGAATACAACGGCCCGCATAGGCCATGAGTTCCCGGCCCAGAACCGTATCAAATACGAAAGGAGAAACATGCTGTCAACATTCTTTTACCTCATCGAAGTCATCGGAAACACTTTCGGCGTTATCGCGCAGGCTGTAGCAACCGGAAGCGCCGGATGAGCATGCCCGTATCGCAGGCCGCCACAGATATACGGCGACCTGCGGTGCGGCCGCCGTCAGAACTACGAGGGCAGGCAATGTCTTCCGCTATTGAACCCGCCTCGGTGAACACCCCGCCACCGCCGCCGGCCCGGTCGCAGACCGGAGATCCAGAGATGTACAGCCACGGCAACCCGGCCACTGGCGGCCCGTTGAGATCGCTGATGGCCACGCGCCGCAATGTGGCCCACTGGTTGCTTCCCCGGCGACTGTCCGAGTGACCTCCATCCCGTGAGCAGCCCAGCCCGGCACTCGTGGTGGAAGTTCCTGACCGAATCGCCCTCGCAGAGTGACCACGCCGGCCACCGCATGACCGACTCGCCAACGCCATTTACCAACCAAGCACTTGCTAGGTATGGTGTCGAGGTGACTATCCCGAGCCCTCTCACCGCTTCCGAGCTTGGCGTCGACACCACCCCGGTGGCGTACGAGACCGTGGGCGCCGTCGCGTACGTGACGTTGAACCGTCCCGACTATCGCAACGCGCAGAACTCGGTCATGACGTACTCCCTCGACGCGGCGTTCGTGCGCGCCGTCAACGATGCCGACGTCAAGGTCATCGTCCTGCGTGCAGCGGGCAAACACTTCTCCGCCGGTCACGACATCGGCACGCCGGAACGCGACTTCCACGTCGAGTACCCGAACACCGCCACCTTGTACTGGGACCACACCGACCGCACCGGCGGTGACCAGCGCCTGGCCCGCGAAGTCGAGGTGTACATGGGGATGTGCCGCCGCTGGCGGGAGATCCCCAAACCCGTGATCGCACAGGTGCACGGTGCCTGCATCGCCGGCGGCATGATGCTGGCCTGGATCTGCGACTTCATCGTCGCCTCGGACGACGCGTTCTTCTCCGACCCGGTCGCTCGGATGGGCATCCCCGGGGTCGAGTACTTCGCCCACGCATTTGTGCTCGGCCCACGCCGTGCCAAGGAGATCCTCTTCACCGGCCAGCGGTTCGGAGCCAAGGAAGCTCTCGACTGGGGCATGGTCAACCACGTTGTCCCCCGCGACGAACTGGCCGCGAAGGTCGACGAGATCGCCGGGAACATCGCCGAGATGCCGCAGCTGGGACTCGCGTTGTGCAAAAGGCCGTCAACATCTGTGAAGACCAGATGGGCATGCGAAACGCGATGGACTCGGTCTTCGGCTGGCACCACTTCGCACACAGCGCCAATGCCGAAGCACCCGAGGGTGACCCCTTGGGCGGCATGGACGCCAAGTCGATGAAGTCCAGCGCTACCAAGCAGGAGTCCTGATGGATCTGCTCTTCGACGACGCGGCGAACACCTTTCGCGACGAGGTCCGGGGCTGGCTGTCCGAGAACGTTCCGGAAAAGCCGCTGCGGTCCATGGACAGCGCCGAAGGCTTCGAACAGCACCGACAGTGGGAGGCCACCATGGCCGATGCCCGCATGTCGGTGGTCAGCTGGCCCGAAGAGTTCGGTGGTCGCGACGCACCGCTGCTGCACTGGCTGATCTTCGAAGAAGAGTATTACCGCAGCGGGGCTCCGGGCCGGGTCAGCCAGAACGGCATCTTTCTTTTGGCACCAACGCTTTTCGAACATGCTCACCCTGATCAGCTGACACGGATCATGCCGCGGATGGCACGGGCCGACGACATCTGGGGTCAGGCGTGGAGCGAACCCGAGGCCGGCAGCGACCTCGCGTCGCTGCGATCCACCGCAACTCGTACCGAAGGCGGCTGGCTGCTCAACGGTCAGAAGACCTGGAGCTCACGATCGAGCTTCGCGGACTGGGGTTTCGGCCTGTTCCGTTCCGACCCCGACTCGGTTCGGCACCGCGGGATCACCTACTTCATGTTCGATCTGCGCGCAGAGGGTGTCACCGTCCGGCCCATCAATCAGCTCGACGGCGAGCCAGGATTCGCAGAGCTGTTCCTGGAGAACGTCTTTGTTCCCGACGATCCCGATCAGCCCGGCGAGTCCGGAGTGATCGGCGAGGTGAACAACGGCTGGAAGGTGGCCATGAGCACCGCGGCCAACGAACGTGGACTCTCCCTCCGCTCCCCCGGCCGTTTCCTTGCCACCACCGATCGGCTGCTGAACCTGTGGCGTGACACCGCACCCGAGCTGCGCGCCGGGCTCGGCGACCGCGTGGCCGATGCGTGGATCGGTGCCCGCGCGTATGAGCTGTCCACGTTTGCCACCGTCAGCAGACTGGCAGAGGGCGGACAGCTGGGCATGGAGTCCTCGATCAACAAGGTGTTCTGGTCACAGTGGGACATCGCAACCCACGAGACAGCGTTGGATCTGTTGGGCCCGGAATCCGAAGTTGCGCTTCGGCACCCGTCCGGCGACTGGACCGATGGGTACCTGTTCTCACTGTCGGGGCCGATTTATGCCGGTACCAACGAGATCCAGCGAAACGTGATTGCCGAACGACTGCTCGGACTTCCGCGAGGGGACCGCTAGATGAGATTTCTGCTGGAAGACGAGCATCGCGATCTCGCGTCGTCGATCGACGCCATGCTCGCCAAGAGTGATGTGCCCGCGGTGATTCGCGCGTGGAACACCGGGGACCTCGAACCAGGGCGCAAGGTGTGGTCGAGGCTGGCCGAGACCGGCGTCAACGCACTGCTGATCTCCGACGACAACGGCGGCATGGGCGCCGGCGCCGTCGAGATGGTCGTCGCGGTCGAGACACTCGGCCGTTACGGAGTGCCCGGGCCCGTTGCCGAAACTGTTGCTGCAGTACCGGTTCTGCTTGCCGACGCCGCAGTGACCGAACCGTTGGCCGCATTGGCAGAAGGTGCACTGGCCACGCTGGCTTTGCCTCCCGAGGTTCCTTTCGCAGTCGATGTGGAAGTCGCCGAACAGACCTATCTCGTCGACGGCTCGACATTGAGCACCGGGGTGGGTACGGGCCCGCGCCCGTCGGTGGATCTGGCCCGCACGCTCTCGGTAGTGCAGGCCGGCGAACGGCTGGCCAATGTAGATGCCTCCCGCGCATTCGACTTCGGTGCCCTGGCGACGGCGGCGCAGCTCATCGGCCTCGCGCAGACCATGCTCACCCTCACCAGCGAGTACGCGAAAACGCGGAAGCAGTTCGGCAGGGAAATCGGTTCATTCCAGGCTGTCAAACACCATCTCGCCGATGTGGCCATCGCCGTCGAGATGGCACGGCCACTCGTGCACGGAGCAGCACTCACCCTGGAAGGACAAGTACCCGAACCACAATTCGCCTCGCGCGATGTGTCAGCGGCGAAAGTTGCCGCGGGAGAGGCCGCCTACCTCGCCTCCCGGGTCGGCCTTCAGGTGCTCGGCGCCATCGGGTACACCCAGGAGCACGATCTGTCGCTGTTCCTGACGAAGACACGAGCCCTGCTGTCGGCATGGGGTACGCCGGCCGTCCACCGGTCCCGCGTCCTGGAGTCGATCAGCGCATGAGCATCTACTCCCCCGGAATCGACACCGAAGAGCAGTCCGCGCTTCGTGATTCGGTTGCTGCGCTGCTACGCCGCAGTGGCGACTCCGCAAGCGTGCGAGCGGCGATGTCGTCGGAGAACAGGCACGACCAGGCTCTGTGGTCCACCCTGTGCGAACAGATCGGCGTCGCCGCACTGGCGATCCCGGAGCAGTTCGACGGTGTCGGCGCCACGCTCACCGAAACCCATGTGGTCCTCGAAGAACTGGGCAAACACCTCTCCCCGGTTCCGATGCTCGGTTCCGCGGTTCTCGCCACGCAGGCCCTGCTCCTCAGCAGAGACGACGAGGCCTGCGCGCGTACCCTTCCTGACCTGGCATCGGGCGAGAAGGTGGCCGCACTGTGCTGGGCAGGCGAATCGGGCTGGAACGAACCCGGAGTGGAGGCGAGCAGCGGGATTCTCTCCGGTACCAGCCACTACGTACTCGACGGCGAGTATGCCGACGTGTTGCTGGTCCTGGCCCGCTCGGGTGAGCACGTCACGCTGCATCAGGTGGATGCGAACGCCGACGGCATCACTCGAGTAGCCCGTCCCACCATGGACCCCACGCGGCCGCTGACAACCGTCACCTTCGAGGATGTCGATGCCATCGCCATCCCCACGGCCGAGAATCTGGTGGACAACCTCCGAGCGACCGCATTCGTCGCGATCAGCGCCGAACAGGTGGGCGCAGCTCGCGCAGCGCTCGACCTGACCGTCGAATACACCAAGTCGCGCAAACAGTTCGGGCGGGTCATCGGCTCATTCCAGGCACTCAAGCACCGGATGGCCGACATGTACGCACTCACCGAGACCGCGCATTCCATCTCCTACGCAGCCGTCGACGCACTCGTCAACGGAACCGACGAAGCGCTCGCGCTCGCCGACGCTGCCCGGGTGTACTGCTCGGACGCGTTCAACCACATTGCCGCCGAGACCATTCAGCTCCATGGCGGAATCGGCATCACGTGGGAGCACGACGCGCATCTGTACTTCAAGCGCGCACATGGGACCGCTCAGCTGATCGGTCAGCCGCACCATTCGCTGGGACGACTGGCACAAGCGGCCGGCCTCTAGGGGCTTCCACCAGACCCGATCGGTGTCGCCGACGGCTCTCGGTGCCGCCTCGTCGGTTACCGAAACGTGCGCGTGATCGCGGCCGGTCAGCGGCGTGAGCGCACGACATCGAGCACCGGTTCGTGCGCCCGTCGCCGGCACCTGACACATTTGATGTCATGGCGCGAGAAGTCCGGTCGGGAAGCGACGTGCAGACGTTTGTGCGGCGATGGGCGCAGAGCGGCATGGCCTACCTGACCGGCGATCCTGAAACCCCTGACTACTCCCGAGCGCAGATCCTGGAGCGGGCCGATACCGTCGCCGCGATGTTCGGCGCGGATGCCGGCGAGCTGTTGACGGGCCGGGCGGCACTCATGGGCACATCCCGCGCTGGCCACCAGGCTGCAGGTGGCGGCACGCGCCTGATTCGGTGCCGCGACACATGGGTGGCGATCACTCTGTCGCGCGCGGGCGACATCGACTCACTCCCCGCGCTGCTCGAATCAGCCGATCCGATCGAGGACCCGTGGGATGTGCTGAACGAGACGCTTCCTGACCTGTCTGCCGATCAGATCGTTGATCGTGCCCAGATGCTCGAGATCCCGGCCGCCGTGCTGGGGTCGGTGACCACCGACCCAGTCGAGATCACCAGGGCGTGGCCGGCACGTCCGGCCCCCGATTTCTCGGATCTGTTGGTGGTGGACCTGTCTGCCATGTGGGCCGGACCGCTGTGTGGCCATCTCCTGCAGAAGCTCGGCGCCACCGTGATCAAGGTGGAGAGCCCGCACCGGCCGGACGGGGCCAGAGCCGGCAACCGCGAC
This sequence comes from Williamsia sp. DF01-3, assembly GCF_023051145.1. Taxonomy (NCBI): domain Bacteria; kingdom Bacillati; phylum Actinomycetota; class Actinomycetes; order Mycobacteriales; family Nocardiaceae; genus Williamsia; species Williamsia sp. DF01-3. Next base: position 896,841 of record NZ_JALKFS010000005.1, on the reverse strand, counting down.
TTCTTCGCGTGGATGAACGGCCACAAACTCTTGTACACATCAGAACTGAGTCACCACGCTGTCGGACTCACCGGCTTGCTCGACGTCGCGGACGTGGTCATCGAGGCCTCCCGCCCTCGCGCGCTCGAACAGGCCGGTCTCGATGCGCCGACGAGATCGCCCCGGGACGGGCGTGTGTGGGTGCGGATCACCGGCTACGGCCGGGCTGCCGGGATGACCAACCGCGTCGCCTTCGGCGATGACGCCGCTGTCGCCGGTGGTCTCGTCGGACGCGGTAGGCGTGGCCCGGTGTTCTGCGGCGACGCGATCGCCGACCCGCTCACGGGCCTGGAGGCTGCGGGGGCGGTACTTTCATCTCTGGCTCGCGGTGGCGGTGAGATCATCGATGTGGCGATGGCCGCAGTGGCTGCCGAGTACGCGGCCCTCCCGACAGTCGAGGGGACCAAGCCCGCCGGTATCGATATCTCGCCGCCGGCTCTCCCGCAGTTCTCCGATCCTGTCTTTGAAAGGATCGACGAAACAACGGTTCTCGACATCGTCGCCGAGCGTCGGGGCCGGGCATGCTGATCACCGGCGCACGCCGCATCACCGGTGAACCCATTGCGGTTCGTATCGCCGGCGGCCGATTGGCAGACGTGGCCTTCGAGTTGTCGGCGACCGGTGACGAACCGGTGCTCGATGCCGGAGGTGGCACGCTGCTGCCCGGACTACACGATCATCATGTGCACGCCAGGGCCGCGGTGGCTGCGATGCAGTCGGTGAAAGTCGGCCCGCCACATGTGACGACGCCTCGGCAGCTGGCCGAGACACTCCAGCGATGTGCACCTCGCACCGACGGCTGGATACGTGCGGTCGGATATCACGACAGCGTCGCCGGCGAGCTGGACCGCCACCGCCTCGACGAGTTGTTCGTCGGTGCACCGGTGAGAATCCAACACCGCAGCGGCGCCCTGTGGATCGTGAACACACCTGGCCTGATCGCTCTCGGTCGGCCGGATCACCCCACCGGCCGGTTCTTTCGACAGGACTCCGAGTTCGCGGCGACCACAGTCGGCGAATCGATGGATTTTAGCCCCCTCGGCTCTGCGCTGGCAGCGTTCGGCGTCACAGGGATCACCGAGGCCACACCGAATCTCGGTGCCGCCGATCTCGAGGCCCTCGACGCCGCCGTGCACACGGGGCAACTCCCACAGCGAGTGATGGTGCTCTCACGCGCTGAGGGACAGCGCTTTTCGCGGCTCGAGTTCGGGCCGATCAAACGGATCCTCGACGACAGCTCGCTCGACCTCGACGAACTGACGCTGTGGGTGGCCCGCCAACACTCAAGCGCTCACGCGGTGGCTCTGCACTGCGTGACAGTCGTGCAACTCGTCGTCGCACTCACCGCCCTACGAACTGCAGGTGTACGTACGGGCGATCGGATCGAGCACGCGGCGATGGTGCCAGGCGACATGCTCGACGATCTGGCCGGTCTCGGAATCACCGTGGTCACACAACCCAATTTCGTCGCCGAACGGGGCGAAGAATACGTCCTCGACGTACCCGCCGCCGAGCAGCACGAGTTGTGGAGGGTCGCAAGCCTGTATCGAGCGGGTGTGCCGATCGCGGGAAGTACCGATGCGCCCTTCGGCGAGCTCGATCCGTGGGCGGCCATGCGCGCAGCCAGAGACCGTCTCACCACATCAGGAACTCTCCTCTCCCCCGACGAACGTGTCTCCGCGGCAACAGCACTGGCGATGTTCCTCGGCGATCCACACACGCCGGCACGACCACGCGACCTGGTCGCGGGAGAACGCGCCGATCTATGCCTCATGTCCGCCGGACCCGACGCCGTACTGGCCGAACTCTCCGCCGAACTGGTCGCGGCCACGGTCATCGACGGACACATCCGTCACAGCATCGACCTATGACAGAGGTACCGGCCGAGAACTCTCCCTCACTCCCTCACCTCATCGACCAAGCCCCATCGCCGCGCGGTGGCCGCGTCGATCCGGCGCCCGGTCAGGACCAAATATGCGGTACGCCAACGCCCGATCCGCCGAGGAATGCTCACCGTGCCACCGGCACCCGGAACCAAACCGAGGTCCAACTCCGGTAGGCCGAACACCGTATCCGGATGCGCGGCAACAACACCGCAGTAGGCCGCCATCTCCATCCCACTCCCCAGAACAGCGCCATGAACATCAGCCCGGCAACCCGCTCCCAATCGACGAGTCAGAGCATCCAAGAGCAATGCCGGGCTGTGCCGCGTACGAGCGAGGTGCGCGTCGGCCGGATCGGAGAACATTCCGAACTCCGAGAGGTCACCACCGCTGCAAAAAGAGCGGCCCCGGCCACTCAACCTCACCGACTCGACCGAAGGGTCCGCCAGCGCCACCGTCAAACCATCGATCAACCCAGCGCGCAGCGCATTGCTGAACGCGTTATGACGATCCGGGCGATTGAAGGTGATGTCCATGCCTGAACCATTGCGAGACAACACCACCGCATCACCCTGCTCGTGACGACGCCGCGGACCCTGGGCCGCGAGCCACCCACCGAACTCGGCCCCGGCCTGCAAGGTCGAGTAGGCCAGCGACTCGGTGATCAAACCACCGGCGGTGCTACCGGCGGCCGACCCCGCCCGCAAAACGTCATCGCAGATGGCCGCCGCGACCGGCCGCGCCGCAACCCTGTCGGACAACAACGCGATGGTCTCGTCGATGTCCGAGACCTGCACCACCCGTCGATCATCAGACGCAGTGTCGGTCACAGTGAACGTACTCAGATCGAGCCACCGGTCCGCGCTGTCGCAGCGCGGGACGCCACCCCGGCACACACCCACCACCACACCAGGCAGCGACCACTCGACCACCGTGGGGCCAGCCCGATCGGCGAGATCGACAATAGTCAAGAAAGTCACTCGCTGATCCCTTCGATGACCATGGCGCGCTGGTAACCAAAACATTTCTACACCGCACACTAGTGTCATCCGCGCGGCCGACGGGTTGTCGCCGCGACTGGCAGCCCAGCGCGCCAAACCTGTGCCACCCAATCTTCAGACTGCGGCGTACTGCCAATTAGAAACAAGTCGCACGGGATTGTTCACCCGAGATGAAGAGGCGGCTCAGATCTCTTCACATGGGTGAGCTACGTTGCTTCGTAACCACCGATCTCGGTGATTATTCTTCGTCCCCCGCTAACTGGTTTAAGCAACAACTGCTCCCTCAAATCGGGTGTCTCGCGATGCACTCGAGCCGACGTAGTTACCGATTATCGGCTCGGTTCGCGATGACCTTCCGCTCTTCAGATGGAAGTAACACCAGGTGAAGCCGGTTGCCCAGGTCAGACCGGTCGACAACCGGCCGTTCAGACCCCTCAGACCACCACATCCAAGATTTTCGCCCCACATTTGCCCCATGACGGATGCCCATATGCCCCATGGATGGCGCTCGCCGGACTGACAAGTGGGTACGTGTGTCACGTCGACTCGGTTTTGATTGCTCCGACCGGCTCCGAACGGCCAGCCCCTATACCGGGGATATGGTGGATACCTGGACGAGTATTGGCAATTCCCATACTCCGCCAGATATGCCCCGGTATCGTAGTTGACGCGCTGCGTCTGCCCGGCAGCACGGGGCGCCGCCACCGGTCGTCGAGAGTTTTCAACGCTGTCGGATCAGACTTGATCCGGCATTGGTGAAAGCCATTTGGGGGCTCTTGACCTTCCCAAACTCCGGTGTCAAGGAACGATCGCGTGGCACCGGAAGCGGGAGGTTCCGTGAATTGTTTCCGGATTGGGCTTCGTTGACAAAGCAACTGGGAGTGGGCGCGCGCCACGGTAGTTGGTCGAGGGTGGTCTCGAACTGTAACGGATTCAGTCCCGGGTGAATCTGAACTCGATGTCATGCGGCCTGCTTGTGCGTCGGACGACAAACAGGCAGTCGACCCGTTCGATAGTTCGAGCTGATGGGCGTCGTCCATCGGGTGACGGCATTGCGCCGCTGCTCATCGAACAGGGCTCGGGTCACATCCTCAACGCGGCGTCCGCCGGCGGCTTGATGCCGTTGCCGACCATCACGCCCTACAACGCGACGATGCCCGCGGCGGTGGGACTGACCGAAACCCTCAATGTCGAACTGCGCGCGGTGCCCCCTTCCCCCTCCCCCGTGTGGGCGCGTCGGTGTCGTGTCCGGGCCGTCTGGCCACCGGTCTCGGCACGAACTCCCGGGCTCTCGAGTCGTCGGCCGGCGCTGCGGCGACCGGCAATCCGCAAGCATCGCCGGATCGGACCTCGACCCGGGCGAATTGGCAGAAGTGACCTCTACCGGCATCGAAGCAGAGGCTGTGCATATCGTGGCCGGCGACGGCGTCGCGCCAGGGGCTCGAGCGCGGCTCGATTCTGTACTGAACGATCTGACTCCGGACGAGCAACTCTGAAGCAGAGGCGGAACAGACAGCCATCCGGCGTACAGAGCGGAGATGACATCGTGGCCGAACCTGTCGATCGTGTCCGGGTCGGCGCGGTCGTGGAATCGTACGATCGCAAGCTCGCCCCCTCGGTCGGCCTCAGACGCGAACGTCGCCGCCAACTTCTCCGGTGTTCCGATCACTGGCATACCCCAACCCGATTCGGGCATCCGCCTGCCGTTCGCTCGGCGGCTTTGGCGCAGTATCGCTTGTCGCCGACAACACCCAGTTCATCGTGATTCCCCGCGCCGAGAACAACGTGCGTCTGTACGTTGGACAAAGTGTGGACTATCCGGAACCGCTGGAGGGTCCGTCGACGATCTCAGAGTTCCTCGAGTCCTACCGGACCTCGATCTTCCCCGATCACGATGAATTGGCCGAGTCTACGCCGATCGGGCCCTGCGCGACCTTTCCGATGAACGATGCGTGGACCGACACACCAGTCGTGCCCGGAGGAGCCGTGATCGGCGATGCCGCTGGATGGAGCAACCCGGTCACCGCGCAAGGACTCAGCATCACCCTTCGTGATGCGCGGGTGCTGTCAGAACCATTGCTGGACAACGTCTCGTGGACCCCGAGACACTATCGACATACACCGTGGAACGGAGCGCTCGCGTGGCTCGGCTGCGTTTCGTCAGCGCCCTCACCGATCTGACCGCGGGCTTCGGCTTGCCCGACCGAGCAATACGTCGACCGCGCATCCTGGGTCTGTTCGGACAACGCCCCGAGGTCGGACTGGCGCTCACGTCGGTCCACTCCGGACCATGGAGCGTCGAGGCGGAGGCGTACTCCCCGGATATCCTGCGCGACGCTCGCGCTCACGTGGCGGTACTACTTCTCGGAATTGAGGTGCTCAGTCGTACCGCGGTTCGTGACTCTCGGCCAAACGTGTTGAGATCTATCGAAACGGATATGTTGTGAGCAACACAATTTGCGAAAGGTTTTCACATGACACTCGCGTTCAGGAAGCCGACATCCGATCACACTGCAATTCAGTTGCTGCTGCGCGCAGCGATCGGCGGCACGATGATCGCTCACGGTGTCAAACACGGGCGCAGCATCGACGGCACCGCACGTTGGTTTGGAACCATCGGCTTCAAGCAACCCAAACTGCAGGCTCAGGCCTCCGCAGTCGTTGAGGTCGGCTCAGGAATCGCAATAGTCGCTGGGGCCGGGACTCCCCTGGCCTGCGCCGCCGTCGTCGGGACAATGACGGTTGCCGCCCGCTCGGTCCACCTCCCCAACGGTTTCTTCATCACCTCCGAAGGGTGGGAGTACGTCGCCAACCTGTCGGTGGCGGCGATAACACTCGCCGCGATCGGACCGGGGCGCTTCAGCCTTGACCGCGCCTTCGGACTCGACAGCAAATTCACTGCGAGCCAACAGGCCGGGCTAGCAGCAGGTCTCGGCCTCTCCGCCGCGGTCGCACAGTTGATCACTTTTCATCGACCAGCGAAGTGTGATGATTGATCCCGACCGCCGTGCCCGGTGTAGTTACTCTTGACGGATAGGGCTTAGGTGTTGCAGCCCTTCGAGACGGTTGGGTGGTGCGCTGAACGATCCGGTTAGGGGTTGACCTCGAGGACATCCCGGCGATCGAGCTTCCGCGATTGTGGCGGCTCGCCAGTCTGCAGCGAGCCGGTGTCGCAGTCGCCGGAGGCACCGATGCGCTATTCGGCGACCTCGACCCCTGGGAATGTATGCGCGCGGCCGGCGACCGGATCTCACGATCAAGCACCGAACTCTCGCCGTCCGAACGGGTCTCGGCCCGCGCAGCGCTCGACTTGTTCCTCGGCGAACCCCACGCCCCCACCCGGTTCCGGACACTGACAGCCGGCGCTCGCGCCGACCTGACCCTGCTGGGCGCGAGCCCCAACGTCGTCCTCGATGAACTCACCGCAAACTGGTCTCCGCCACCGTGATCGGCGGCGTGATCTACTCAAACGGCTGACCATAGAACCCCTGCTCAAGCGGCGATGTCGTCGATCAAACCCCAATCAAGCGCGGGTTTCGGCGTCGCTCCGCTGACCACTGAACACCAAAAGCGTTGCGCCACCAGCCGGTTCGGCCCGGAACGCTCACGGTTCCGCCGGACCCGGGGATCAATCCTAAACTCAGCTCGAGCAAGCCGAAGACGGTGTCGGGATGGGCACTGACCCAGTGACCGACAGCGACGCGCCGTCCCGGTCCAACAACACCGAATCCTCCTGGCGATGGACCTCACGCGGACCCTGCCCAGCAAGCCACTCCGCAAACTCCGGACCGACCCGCAACGTCGAATACGCCTACGATTCGGCAACCACACCGCCAAGCGTGCCCGCGCGACCGACCCCGGCACGCAAGACGTCATCACACACCGCCGCCGCAACCGGCTCTCGACAGACACCGACCACCACACCAGGTAGTGGGTCGACGGGTACCGAAACCTTAGGCGTGTCCAGGTAATCGACCACTCTCATATACCTAGGCACCACCGTTTCGATCGCTCGACGCGCGGAAGCGACCACGAGGTGAAGCAGTGACGGACTGGCCACAGGACGACCACGGCTGCGTAGTGGATCGATCCTATCGGCTTGTTCTCCCGACCAGGCTCAGGTGCCATCAGCCCTCGAGATTCCTCAGGACTCCCCGAGACACTGCCCGACCACGCCTGCCGCTTCTGCGCGGGGTGCCTTGATACCGATGACCGCAACCTCAACATCGTCACCGTCGTCATTGAAGCGCACGTCTAGCCTGACAGCACTTCCGAGACTGTCGGCGCGTCCGGTCCATGCGAGCCCATTCGCCCGACGGAGACACCTTCGCGACACACTATTCGCCGGCGGCATCACGTGAATGGGCGTTGGGTCCTGCCTCTGTCGATTGTCCTGTCCCGCTGTCCTGCTCGCCTGCGCGCAGAGCCGGCGGCACGAGTGATGGCGCCAAAAATCTGTGCAGAGTCAGCCTCAGGTCCGCCGGCGGTTCGGAGGTGACCGACAAGGCCACTCGCACGATCCAGCGGATGATTTCGTCCACCGGAACATCCGAACGCACCTCACCTCCGTCGACCGCAGCTGTGACAGGGCCGGTCAGTCCGGCCTGGATCGCACGATCCCAGGCCTCCGACGCGGCCGCCGCGCTCACGGTGGGGCCAACTCCGTCGCGTCCGAGCAGCAACGACGCGAACTCGGACGCCTCCACCAACTCCAGTCCTTCGGCGATCGCATCGATGAGGCCCGGAATCATCGGGCGGCGCCGCAGATGGTGGGAGACTTTGCCGTATATCGCCGCACTCTCGCGCGCGAATGCGGCGACAAACAGCGGGTCGCGACCCGGAAAGTATTCGTACACCGTGGACCGATGCACGCCGGCCTCGCGCGCAACATCCTGCACGGTGGTCTTTGCCGTCCCGAATCGGCGGACACAACGCTCGACGGCATCGAGGATCTGGCTTCGGGCCTCGTGCGCATCTGTCGGCGGCGATCCACGCCATCGTCGAGGAGCACTGTCGGCGGGCACCTACCGAGTTTGTCACGAAAACACCTATCCTGCATCCGACACCTTATGTAGAGTGTCGGATACGTGAGCTCCACGGACCATTCGCCAACCCGTAGAGACGGCCGCGGCACGAGATCGACCTGACAACTGTGATGAAAGAGGTTCCGCGCGAATGCAAACCACTGGCCACAACGAGACCGTTCCCACCGACGACGACGTCGAGAAGTGGCTCACCGAGACTCTCGGTGAGGTCACATTCCTCAGTCGTCAGGCGCGGTGGCGGCCAGTGTGGTTTGCCGATGTGGAGCGCGATGGAACAGTGCTCGAACTGTGTATTCGTGGAGAGCGTGTCGACAGTGCTTCTGCCTTTCCTCTCGAGCACGAGATGAAGTTTCAGTCCGTACTGCAGGACGCGGACATCCCGGTACCCAAGGTGTACGGGTGGTCTTCGGAACCCAAGTTCTACGCGATGGATCGAGTCACAGGAGAGGCCGACTTCGCCAGATCGACCGACGCCGAGCGCCGTGCGGTGGTCGAGGAGTACGTGGGGATCCTGGCTAGAATCCATGCTCTCGACGTCGACAGGTTCTCCGATGTCGGTATCACTCGCGCGGGCAATCCCTCTGATTCCAGCAGGCCAGGAATCAAGGCGTTCGGCGACTCGTACCGAGCATCGAAGGTGCGACCCGATCCACTCATGGAGTGGGGGCTTGCGTGGTTCGATCGCAATCCTCTGGACAGCAAGGGTCGCGAGACTGCGGTCGTCTGGGATTCCGGGCAGTTCATGCACAGCGACGGCAAGATCAACGCAATCATCGACGTCGAGCTGGGTCACGTCGGCGACCCGATGATGGACCTCGCTGCGTGGCGGGCTCGCGACACCGTGATGAATTACGGGAAGTTCGATGAGCTCTACCGGCGGTACGAAGAGCAAGGTGGCCAGCCGGTAGATCTGGATGCGATCGAGTACTACAACATGGCATTCAGCCTCACCAACCAGTTAGCCTTCCACAAGGCATTGGCGGAGCCACCCCTGGGGTCGGCGTACATGACAAACCTGCAGTGGTGCGCCGAGACAAACGTCATGATGGTCGAGGCCTTCGCCGATGCCTGGGAAATCAGTCTGGAAGCACTTGCCACTCCTACGAACGGGCAGTCGCCTGCACGTGAAGCATACGCACATCTGGTGGCATCACTACGCCACTTTCCCGCAGGCGATGAGCAGAGCAAATACGAAGCACGCCTCGCCTTTCGGCTCGCCCGCCACCTGCAGCGGGTCAACGAGATCGGCCCCATCCTGGATCAGGCGAACCTCGATGATCTCGAGCAGCTGCTCGGTTCACGACCGGCGTCACCGCAAGCGGGCGATGCCGCCCTCGAGGAGTTTGTCCTGAAGAATGACGGAGCACACGACAAGGAATTGCTGCATCTGTTCAACCGCCATTGTCAGCGGGCTCAAATGCTGCTCGGCCCCGCCGGTTCAGCGATGGTCACCCATCACAAACCCCAGCCTTTCACACACCACTGATCGTTGGGCTCATAGCGCAGACCCAATCCTGGGTATTGACCAACCAACGGGCTGTAAAGGGGCCCACCTTGCCGGTGCTGGCTCGATTAGAGTTCGAGACAACTTCGTTGACCGCCAACGACTTTGGTCGAACTGCCCACTGGCGGGTTCCTATCGGGCCCGCCGCGGCGCCAACGAAGGCGGCAACCGGGCTCCTTGTGCGAGTCCTCAGACCTTCTACCTGGTGGCCTGATTGCACTGCGCTGTAACATGTCTCGGTGATTCGATGGTCTTGCGGGAGTCGGTGGCTTTCGGTTCCGCAAGTGCGCCAATAGACCGTGGACCGCTTGCGCCACCAAAGACCGGCATCGATACGACGGCCTCAGAGCCACGACGAGTGACGTGATCCGCCCTCCTTCGAGGGCCAGCTCAATCCGTCTAATGAAACGGTGTTTTGTACTTTTTCAAAACGCCGCACGATCTTTGGGTGTTGACCTATTCTCGGCTTGACTCAACCTCCACCCAGGACAGGATCATCCCCGAGACGGAGTCATCAGTGAGTCGGTGATGACCCCATATCCCTCTGCCCACAACAAGACTCCGTTCGGGCCAGCTCTCGAACGCTTGTCACAATCCCCGATCGTCGGGTCCAACACAAGGAGAAGTATGAAAAGTCAACGACGTCGAACGCGTATCGCGTCCGCGCTCTGTGCCGGGGTTCTCGTTGTCGGTCTTGCTGCGTGCAGTTCCTCCGACGACGGCGGTTCTGCTGAAGCAACCGCAGACGAGTCGGCTCTGGGGGCTCCCAACAAGGCCACCGGTACCCCCGTCACCTTCGGGTTCATCGGGGAGGGCGCCGGACAGACCATCAACTCGGTCGATGAGACCAAGGGCGCGATCGCAGCTATCAATTATGCGAACGAATACCTCGGCGGACTGGGTGGGCACCCGATCACATTGAAGGTCTGTGAATCGCTCGGTGTACCAACCGGTGCCACCGACTGTGCGAGCCAAATGGTTGCGGCGAAGGTCTCAGCGGTACTGGGCGGATCCAATGGTCAGGCCGACCAAGTGATTTCAGTCCTGGCCCCGGCCGGAATCCCCATGATCAATCATACTCAGTCGACCCAGGCCGGGCTGACGACGCCCGGGATCTTCTCGATGTTCAACGGGCTGTCCTACTTCGGTGGTCCGGCGGGCTGGGCTGCCGACGAAGGTATCAAGAGTGTTGACCAGATTGTCATTGCGGTGCCAGCCGCGGAAGGCGCCGCCAAGATCGGTGAGACACTGTTCAAGAACGCAGGATTGAGCGTCACCACGACTTCAATCGCGCCCGGTGTTGCCGACATGACCCCACAGATCACCAGTGCTGCCAACGACAATCCCGGACTGTACCACATCAACGGGTCGGCCGACTTCTGCACGAGTGCGATCAAGGCGGTCAAGACTGTTGATCCTGACGCGAAGATGTCCATTATCGAGCGGTGCATCGCTGCGGGTAACGCCGCCTCGATCCCAGGTGGTTACGAGGGGCTGAAGGTTGCGGTCTCGGCTGATCTGGACACGACAACGCCAGACGGCAAACTGTTCTCGGCGATCATCGCCAAATACGGTGATGGTGCCGATATTTCGTCGATGACATCGGCCGGTTACGCTCCTGCGCTCGGCACCGTCAACGCTCTCAATGCAGCGAACATCACCGATACGTCCCCTGCGGGCGTGCTGGCAGCGTTGAAAACCGCGCCTCCGACCGAATACCCGAACAGCGGAGGGATATTGTTCCAGTGCAACAGCAAGCCGATCGCGTTTGCTCCGAACATCTGCAGCGCTGACGGCATCCTCGCCACTGCGGACAAGGACGGGAACCTGTCCGACTATCAGAAGATCGCGGCTGATCCAGCGCTCTACAAGATGCCGGGCAGTTAGCCGCGAGCACGACGAGTCGGCACCGTGGCCATGTGCATCCGCAACCGCGGATGCACATGGCCACTCTTGGGTTTCGGATCATCACGGGACTTGTTGGCACCTGACTCCCTCGGACACAGGGGAGCGCGCAACTCGAGTGCCCTGGTGTCGCCACCGCCTCTCCGCGGGCAATCAGCGCGGTGACCCTTCTTGCGAGCTCGGTTTCGTAACCAGGTTGCCGGGCCATCCGGATTCACGTGTGATCTGGGCACATCGTGCTGATCGGTCCACCTCACGACAACTCGTCATCACTATGGGTTGGGTACCCATGGGTTGTCGGGGAAGAACAAGATTCGGGCGATCACCAGAGGCAGCGTCAGGAACACCCCGTAAAGAATGTTCATCCCGATGATCCACGCGACAATCTGGTGAGCGCGCTGTTTCCATCCGGTGATCACCGGCCGAACACCCAGTACCCTTTCGAACCAGGGGCGCCCGTCTGCGTCTCGACGATCGAGGCTGACGACAACAGCAACGGCGAACAGCGACAGCGAAATACCCTGATAGATGAGTTGCAGGCCACCCTTGTCGGTGTGGATAGTCGGTCCGATCGATTCCAGATACTGAAACCAGTTCGTCACGTAAGACACGCCGTCAGCGGTGACAAAGTTCCACAGCATGAACGGTATGAACACCGTGATCACAAGGGCAAGAACGTAGTTCACGGACGAGTAGCTGCGTCGGAACCAGCGGAACAGCGTGAGTACCGCCGCGAACCCGCCTGCATAGAACCAGCCGTAACCTGCCAGGACATAGACCGGCTTGTTCGGCGTCGTGTATGGTGACGCGCCCCAAGGCAATTGGGCCAGATCAGGGTTGTAATACAGGTAGGCGCCCCAGTCGGCGTAGAACTCCTGCCACCACATGGTGAAGCAGCCGATGAAGAGCAGAGCCGCGAGGTCAGGTTGACCGTTCTTTCGCCAGCGGTAGAGCAACAAGCCCGCCACGCCGACAAACGCGATCCACCCGCCGATCTCCACCAGCCACGGGGCGTTCGATGGCGGAAGAGGCCCTCCCGCTAGACGATCGGTGCTTTCACTCAACAACGCCGCTCCCCACAAACATAGGTCGGAAAAATGATGTAAATGTTAAACTCATTACATCTACGGTGATTGTGGGATCTTTCACAACTTCGCGATGCGAGTGACGTGCCGGCCTCTCCACATCACCTGATCGCAGCTTCAGTTTCGGCGCCTGACGCCTCGCATTCCTGCCCAGATAGTTGACCCCACCCAGTTAGCCCAACCGAATGACTGAAAGCACTGCCACAGCCTAGTAGCACGGGCACCTATCCCCCGACCGGACTGACGTATATCTACTATTTGGCGTCAGCTCCGCACGATGACTTTACGCTTTCGTTTGTAAGTAACTCCATGGGAGCCAGTTGCGAAGGTCGAACCGGTCTACACCCAGCCTTCCAGCCCCCTCGGACCGCCCTTCCAAGAAGCCCCCCACCATACTTTCCTCATGGCGGGTGCCCAACTGCCCTACGGATGGCGTCCGCCGGTCTAGGCAGTGGCTCCGAGCGTCACGTCGACTCGATTTCGGTTGCTCCGACCGGCTTTGTAGTCGAGAGTTTCCAGTGAACGCGTCCCCGGTTCCTCAGTGACATTGACCCATCAAGGCCAGAGCATTGAGCTGACGAAAGGTATCTCGTCGGCGTGATCAGCTGTTCCTCGTCGGATTTCGCCACCACCGCGAGATCGCAACTCAAACTGGAGTGCTCACCCCGCGAAGATCTCCGCGGCGGGATCGCAGAAGCCTACGCAGCTGGCAACGGCGACTATCTCCCCGTGCAGCGGCCGCGTTCGGCGGCTCCTACGGCGGTCTGGCCATCGCCGCAGCCACACCCGTAGCACCGGCACCGACTACAACGATTCGCCTCGCCGCCAGCCCAGTCCAATTCAACAAAACACCCCTGCGAGTACACCGCGCCCCCACCCACCGCGAACACACCGACACCGTCCTGACCGATCTCGGCCTCACCGAAGAACAAATCATCGACCTCAAATCAAATCCGCTGTGCTGTACCAGATCTGATATTGGCAAGGCGGCGGGGCCATTCCCGTCGGGCGTCATCTCCCCGGCGGGCGTCGTGGTTCCAGAGACGGAATCACAAAGGCGCGCATCAATCCTTCGTCACCGCCGTCATCGATGTGACCTGGCTCGGCGATGAAGCTGAACACACAACGGATCACCCAGCGGGCCAACGTTTCGACCGGAAGATCATCGCGGACTTCGCCCGCGCGCATTGCCTCGACCATTCGTCCCTCGAGCTGGGATGTCACCGCTTCTCGCCACAATTCAGATGCTTCAGCCGCTCGGTAGGTCCCAGCAACTTCTTCATCATCGACGAGGAGCCGAATAATCGATGACGAGCGAGCCGCGTTCATCCCCGCAATCCACGCCCGCACGAGCTTCTCGAGAAATGGCCCTTCCGAGTCGAACTCGGGGTCGGCCGCCTTCAGCACACCGGCGGTGGCCCGCACAAAGCATGCCGCCAACATCGCATCCTTGTTCGGGAAGTAGGTGTAAACGGTGGTGCGGTGCACGCCTGCCATGCTTGCGATGTTGCTCATCGACGTACGGCGGGGTCCGCGCGCGGCGTAACATGCCTCCGCCGCGTCCAGCAGTCGTTCTCGTGCCTCGGCCTCCCCTGCCGGCGTATCCGCACCCCATGCGGGCGCTCTTGACGACACGCCGTCGGCGATCGAATCAGTCATATGTTTGCACCTTTGACCCGTTGACGTGTCCAACGATGTGATCTAGTCTGTTGTACATACTACATCTTTGCAGAATTGTAGTTCAGCCCTGAATGTGGTTCCCGATCGCCGCCGCCCGCTCTCGCGGTCCCGTCGCTTGCGATCTGCGGGAGCCGCCAACCGAGCAAAGGATGCCAATGACGATCGAACAATCCGCCTGCCCGTTCACCGGCGCTACCCTGGACCATCATTCGCCGGAGTTCCGCGCGGACCCGTATGCAATCTTCAAAGAGTTGCGCGCCGCCTGTCCGATGGCGCGTTCGGACCAATACGGTGGCTTCTGGGCATTTCTGGACTACGACTCCGTCTTCGACGCCGCACGAGATGACGACCTCTTCAACAGCTATCCGTCCGTCGGGGTCCCCGCCAGCGGCATGCCGTACCCGATCTTGCCGATCGAATCCGATCCGCCGCTCACCAAACAACTCAGGGCAATCACACTCAAGCAGTTCTCACCGCAGGTTGCCGAGGAGCTTCGGCCCCAAGTCCGCCAGATGGCCCAAGACATGGTGGACGAATTCATCGAGCGGGGCCACTGTGACATCGTCGCCGAACTGACAACGCCACTGCCAGCCAAGACGATGTTGCACGTCCTCGGCTTCGACGAGACGCGATATCTCGAATGGGTCAAGTGGGTGCACACGGTTGTGCACGACCGCACCCAAGACGAAGACACCGCCGCGGCGGCGGGTATGGAACTGTTCGGTGAGATCGGCAAACACATGCAGGAACGGCGCGAGGGAGCGCTCGGCGACGACCTGTTCGGCCGCATCTTGTCCGGTCAGGTCGACGGGGTACCGCTCGACGACATCCAGATCACGATGTACACGTTCTTGATGATGCTCGGCGGCATGGACACCACGAGCGGACTGACCGGCAATGCCCTGCTGCGGATGATCGAACAACCCGAACTCCGCCAGACACTCATCGACGAACCGGACATGCTCAAGCCCGCCACCGAAGAATTTCTACGGCACTCGAGTCCCACATTGGGCCTGGCTCGCACCGTCTCCCGCGATACGGACTTCCACGGCCAGAACCTACAGGCAGGTGACCGGGCCATCCTGATGTGGGCTGCAGCCAATCACGACCCAGACGTCTTCGAAAGCCCTGAGACCATCGACTTCTGGCGAGACAACAAGCGACACCTGGCCTTTGGTGTCGGACAACATCGATGCCTCGGATCTCACCTGGCCAGAATGATGTTTCAGGAGATGATTTCCGAGATTCTGGAGCGCCTGCCCGATTTCGAACTGGACGGCGAGGCAGAACTGTTCGAGGACGCCGGTGAAGTACACGCGGTACGGCATCTTCCCATCCGCTTCACGCCTGGTGCTCGCCGGGCGGCGACGGCCCCACAGTAGACACGCTTCGCACAACAGGACGGAAAACTACCGGTGACGAGCATCAAACTCGATCAGGCACGGTGCGTCGGTCACGCACTGTGCAGCGCAACAGCCCCTGAGATCTACGATCTCGATGACGACGGTTACTGTCTTCCGCCCCCCGACCACGTGGACGGCGCTGAAGCGCGACAGAGCGCTATTGCCGGCGCCAACGCCTGTCCCGAACGTGCACTGGCGGTCACCGACTAGGCCGCCCTGGCGGCTGCTCGTTCGAAAGGACACCATGACAGACACCATCGGTTTCATCGGGGCCGGCCAACTGGGCGGCCCGATGGTGACCCGCCTACTCGGCGCAGGCCACCGGGTCCTCGTCTTCGCGCGTCGCGACGAGGTCAGGCACCAGCTCCTCGCCCAGGGAGCCGAACTCGCGAAGTCGGTTGCCGACCTCGCCCGCCGAAGCGACGTGCTGATCTCGTGCCTGTTCTCCGATGCCCAGCTCCGAGAATTGGGTTCTGGGGAAGAGGGTTTCATCGCGAATGCTCGGCAAGGTGCGATCTTCGTGTCGCACACGACGGGCACGGTCGCAACCCTTCAAGAACTCGGTGCCGATCCGGCGGCGCCGATCATCCTGGACGCCCCCGTCAGTGGCACCGCGGACGAGATCGCCTCGGGCACGCTCACCGTTCTCATCGGCGGACCCTCAGCGGCAGTCGACCGGGCTTCGGCAGTGCTCAGCGCATATGCCAATCCGATCATCGCGACCGGCGCCCTGGGAACTGCTCTCGACATCAAGCTCATCAACAACGTGCTGTTCGCCGCGAACTCACAACTCGTTGCTGCTGCAACATCATTGGGTGTACAACTCGGTGTCGAGCCCAGAGCTCTCCTGGACGCATTGGCCGTCTGCAGTGGCGGAAGCAGCGCATCCTCGCGTGTACGGCAGGTCGGTGGTCTCGATACCTTCGAGTCGGTTGCATCGCCGTTCCTGCGCAAGGACATCGCCGCGTGCACAACTGCCGCGGCCGAACGCAAGGCGGACCTTGGACTCCTCTGGTCCGTTCTCGCCTCCGGGCCACTCGATCTGATCGCAGAGTCGCCCGATCACCTCGCGGACAAGGTTTTCTCGAAGGACAACTGATGAGCATCACCAAGGAGAGTGCACGGCCATGACAAGTTCCACCACTGCGGGCGTCGAACACGGCGAACCACGGATGCTGATCAACGGCTCACTGTCGGAGGCGGCTTCGGGCGCCCGGTACGACAACATCAACCCCGCCACGGAAGAGGTCATCGGAACCACTGCCGACGCATCTGCTGCCGACATGGACCGAGCGATCGCCGCAGCGCGAACGGCGTTCGACACCACCGACTGGTCCACGAACCACAGCTTCCGGCAGCATTGCCTCGAACAGCTCCACACCGCGCTGAATGAGGAGAAGGAGCAGCTGCGAGCAGAACTCGTCGCCGAGGCCGGAACGCCGGTCTCGGTCACCTATCTCGCTCAGCTCGAGTGGCCGCTCGCTGACGCGTTTGCTCACCCGGCACAGCTGATCAGCGAATTCCCCTGGGAGAGAGATCTTCCGGTCACCGAACTGTTCGGCGGCACCAACAATCGTCGCGTTCACAAAGAGGCCGTCGGCGTGGTGGCCGCCATCACGCCGTGGAATTTCCCGTTCGAGGTGGCCGCGAACAAGATCGCCCCGGCCCTGGCGACCGGCAATACCGTTGTGCTCAAGCCCGCCCCCGACACCCCCTGGAGTGCAACACGAATCGGGCGACTGGTCGCCGAGAAGACAGACATCCCCGATGGCGTGCTCAACGTGGTGACGACGTCGGACAATTCGGTGGCTCAGCAATTGTTGACCGATCCCCGAGTCGACCTGGTGTCGTTCACCGGTTCCACCGGTGTGGGCCGGCTGGTCGCAGAACTGGGCGCTCCGACTCTCAAGCGGACGTTCCTCGAACTCGGCGGCAAGTCGGCCATCGTCGTCCTGGACGACGCCGATTTCGAACCTGCGGTGCAGATGTCGATGGTGGCCGCCATGCATGCCGGTCAGGGTTGTGCACTGCCGAGTCGCTTGCTGGTGCCGCGCAACCGTTATGACGAGGCAGTTGAGCTGGCCACCGCGGTCTTCGGCTCCATCGCCTATGGCGATCCGACCAATCCGGGAACCTTCTCGGGCCCGCAGGCGAACAAGAAACAGCACGAGCGCGTCCTCGGTTACATCGAGAAGGGCAAGCAGGAAGGTGCCCGGGTGACTGTCGGCGGACAACGACCACCGGAACTCGAACGCGGATACTTCGTCCAACCCACGGTCTTCGCCGATGTGGACAACTCGATGGCCATCGCCCAGGAAGAAATCTTCGGACCGGTTCTGGCAGTCATCGGTTTCGATGATGACGACGACGCGATCCGCATTGCCAACGACAGCGCATACGGATTGTCCGGCTACCTGTTCGGCACCTCGCCCGAGCGTCTCGACAAGGTGACGCGGGGAATCCGGACCGGCTCACTCAATGTCAACGGTGCGATGTTCTACGGCCCCGACGCTCCGTTCGGCGGTTACAAGCAAAGCGGTTACGGGCGACAGGGCGGCATCGAAGGATTCGAACAGTACCTTCAGACGAAGTCGGTCGGCTTCCGGTGACCACCGGCGTCTGATCACAAACGAGACGCTCCGCGCACGCCGCGGAGCGTCTCGTTTCTTGTTGTCTCGAGCCCGGTTGTCTGCCGTCGCCTCCGGCGCGGCACTACCGGGTGGGGCGCCGCCCCTAACCGACCGGCAACAGGAGCGTGTCGAGCTGACGCTGCTGTGCGGTCGAGTTCCCCTCGACCACATAGGTTTTCCCATCAGGCCCCACGTATTCGCCGGACCGCGGATTGTAGGTTGACTGCCCACTGTCGAGCACACCGACGGCCGGCGTGCCGTCGTCCTCGGTGAAGTTGACGGGCCTCGGCGGACCGATCCACGAACCCTCACCCTGCGGGACGTACTCCTGATCGCTCTTGCAGATCTCGACCGTCGGGGCGCGTTTACCGGGTTTGTCCATGCAGGGCAGATTCCTGGCACCGCGGACCGCATTCGGATCATCCTGCGGAATCGCACAATACAGCGGCGCATCGGTGCGTTGGGGCGCGTCGACGGCGGTTCCATCCCGGCGTTCTCCGGCAGGCAGGAATCCCACCGTGCAGGGTTCGGGCAGGTTCAGGTTGAGGTTGAAGGCGAAGGTGCCCCGACCGGTGGTGTGGTTGTTGGTCACCGTGATCGCCTGCTCTCCCGAGACACCCTGGGGCAGCAGCACCAGCAACTGTTCGAGGGACGCGTTGTAGGTCACCGCAACCTGGCTTAGCGACACCATGTTCGCCAGCAAGATCGGCAACGTCGGGCGTACCTTCTGAAAGAGGGCATTCGCTTCGTCCGCGGCACGCGGACCGTTGGCGAGGATCCGCTCGAACTCGGCGTCTCGCTGCGCCGTTTGGGAGGTGATGTCGGCGGCGGTGGTCACCCACGCCGCGATCGCCTCCTCGGAATCGATCTGAGATCGCAGAAGTGGTTGCGCATTGGCCACCAGCCGCGACATGGTGTCGAGGTTCCCGCGCGCATCGGTGACCAACTCCGAACTGCCGGTCAGCAATTGGGCCAGCGCGGGCCCGGTGCCGTTCAGGGCGAGATGTGATTCGTCGATCAACTTGGTGACCGCGCCCGGCTCCAGAGTGTCCAGCGCGGTGTCGACCTGGTCGATCATCGGGCCGATCTGTTGCGGAACGGTCACCTGATCGACCGGGATGGTGTATCCGTCCGAGAGGAACGGCACGCCCGCCCTTCGTGGCACGAGGTCGATGTACTGCTCCCCGATCGCGGACTGGCTGTGAACCTCCGCCGTCAGGTCGGCAGGTATGTGCTCGCCACTGTTGATCTGCGCCTTGACCAGCACCCCGTCGGGCCGCAGCGTGACGTCTTGCACCTTGCCCACCGTCACACCCCGATACGTCACATTGGCTGTTCCGTATATGCCGCCGGTCTCCGGAAGCTGCACGTACAGCGTCTGTTTGCCCAGACCGACCGCAGCCGGCGCCTGCATGTAGATGGTGGCCATCACCACCAGGGCAACAACTGTGATCGCGGTGAAGACCACCAGCTGGAACCGGACGAATCTTGTCAATACCATCAACGCCCCCCGGAAGTCGGAATCGCCAGCGGATTGGTGTCGCCCGGCCGCGGCATGATGCCGGTCTTGCGTCCCATTGCGATCTCCAGCGCTGCCCACGACCCCTCGTAGGGTGTGCCCGTGAGGAACGATGAGTCGAGGCGCCCGAGGGTCAGGTCGATGACCGCCGACAGGTTGGCGTAATCGCCCCGGATGAACTTCTGGACACCGGTCTCCGGCCATGGATACGTGGCGAGCAATCCCAGGGAACGGGTCAGATCGCGTCCGCTGTTGGCCAGAGCTCGAAGTGCCGGCGCAAGACTCTCGAGGTTCGCATCGAGATCGTCACCCGCGCGGCTGACGATCTGATTGGTGTTGTCCGCGAGACCGCCCACGGCGTTGATGGCGTCGACCACCTGCTGCTGACGTTGCCCCACCACGTCGATCGCAGCGGGAATGTCGCGTAGCGCACGGTCGAGCACGGGCTTGTCGGCCGCCAGCTGTCCGGCCAGTCGGTTGACGCCATCAATTGCCTCGACGATCGAATCGGTCTGCCCGGCAATCGATGTGGTGAACCGGGCCAGGTTCTCGATCATCTCTCGATTGTTCGGTTCGCTGCTCCGCAGCGCCAGGGCGATCTCCTGCTGCACCTCGGCCAGTTCGGACAGACCGCCCCCGTTGAGCACAACCGACACCGCTGCCAGTGTCTCCTCGGTGGAGGGGTAGGCACCGGCCCGATCGAGTGGGATCCGGGTCCCTGGTGCCAGCGACCCCTCGGGCTCTTCACCGTCCGGGAGATCGAACTCGACGTGCAGGGTACCGAGCAGGCTCGTCTGGCCGACCTTTGCGATGGTATTGCCCGGAATCACCGTGCCCGCCTTGATCGTCGCCGTGACGATGGCGTGCCAATCGGTCACCGTGACGTCTGTGATCGACCCTACGTTCACGTCATTCAACAAGATGCGCGAGTTCTGTTGAATACCGAGGACATTGGGTAATTCGATCTGCACCGTATAGGAATTGTCGCCATGGCCTTCCGCACCGGGCAATGGCAAACTGTTCGGACCTTCCCAACTCGAGCAGCCGGCGAGTACTGCCAGCAATCCGGAGAGGACAACGGACCACAGTGCGCGAGTCGATCGAGGAGTACGCCGCCTCATCAGCTGCCCCCTCCCGTCGGGGTCTTGTCGGACGTGGTGAGCCGGCGCAGCCATTCTTCGCTGTAGTCCACTTCACCAGGCCTGGTCTGAACGCCGACGATCGGGTTGACACCGACAGGCGGATAATTGATCGCCACCATGCTGAGCAGCGGACCGAGCTTCTCCACACATAGGCGAGCTGCGTCTTGGGCGTTCATCCGGCTTGCCGATTGGATGGCACCGCAGATGAACTGGATGGGATTCTGGAAGTTGGTGAAGGCCAGCGCGCCGGTGAACACGCCCTGCGCGGGCTGATAGATGTTGACGAAATTGGCGAAAGCCGTTGGCGCTGTGTGCAGCAGGGCTTCGATGTCTCCCTGACTGCGCTTGAGCGTCTCCGACAATCCGCTCAGGTCCTGCAGCGACGTTCCGATACGGTCTTTGTTGTCGGCAAGGAAAGTCGTCAATTTCCCAACGGCCTGATCCACCGATCCGAGCGCATTCGAGACCTCGAGGTGACTGTTGTCCAGCGCCGAGGTGATGCTGGCCAGACGGCCGTTGAACGCAACGATCTGGTGTTCGCTGGAGGCGAGCGCGGTGACGAACTTCTCCAATCCCTTGATGATCGTGAAAATGTCGTCGCGACTACCGGCGAAGGTCTGCACCGCGTCGGAGAGCTTGGTAAGCGTGTTGTTGATCTGTTCACCCTTGCCGTCGAGCGCCTCGCCCGCGTCTTCGATGAACCTGCCCAGAGATCCATTCGGGTTGTCCGGCGTCGGTGACAACGCAGAACCTAAGCGCTCCAGCTGCTTGCGGAAGTCATCCCATTCCACGGGGACCGCTGTGCGGTCGAGGCCCACAACGGCACCGTCAGGCAGCGTTGGTCCACCAGAATATCCCGGGGTCATCTGAATTGCCCTGGCCGTCACCAACGATGGGGACAACACGACCACTTTTGCGCCGGCGGGGACCTTGTATTCCGAGTTGTAGTGGAATGTGACCTTTACCCGGGACGGTTCCGGGGTGATGGAGTCGATCGCGCCCACTTTCACCCCGAGGAAAAGCACGGAATCGCCCTCGTAGATTCCCTTGGTCTCGGTGAAGTAGGCGGTGACCTTGTTGTTGACAACCTGTTTGTAGACAGCATGACCGGCATACGCGCCGATCAGTACGAGAATGATCACGCCGAGTGCTACCCAGGTACGACGCGAGGTACCGGCAATGGCGGTGCGCACCGAGTGATTCGCCGTGGTGAACGCTCTGATCACGGTGACCCTCCGGGTGGTGGTTCGGTGTTCTGACCCTGCCTGACGGTCGGTGGACCCGGAATCGGATTCTCCGATCGGTAGTCGCCGTACGCCGCGTCGATGAACGGTTGCAAGTACTGTCCTGGAAGCAGATTGGTGACAAACGCCTTGAAAAACGGCCCCGAGGCGACCGATTCGCCGAGAGATTGGGCGTATTGCTGCAGAGGCTTGATCGAGTTGTTGATGTCGTCGCGGTGTTTGTTGAGCAATTCCACCGCCGCATTGAGCTCGTCGAGTGCCGGTCCGATCTGATCGGTGTTGTCGTCCACGAATCCACTCAACTGGCGGGTGACACCATCGATGTTCACGAGAAGATCGTCGATCGCCCGACGGCGTTGGACGAGACTGTTGAGGAGAGTGTTCCCGTCCAAGATGATCGAGTTGATCTGTGCGCTGCGCTCATCGAGAATCTGGGTCAGGGACGTCGCGGAGTCGAACAGCTCGCGCAGTTGTCCGTCTCGGCTGTTGATGGTGGTCGAGAGACGCTCGACACCGCTCAGCGCCCCACCGAGATTCGGCTCCGTCTGTGTGAGTGTGGTGCTCAGTTCATCGAGGGCGGAATTGACCGAGTCGGTTTTGATGCCGCTGATGGTGGTGGTCAGTTCCCCGAGGCTCTCGGTGAGGAGGTACGGGCTCGTCGTGTGATCGAGAGCGATGGTCTGATCGCTTTTCAGCCGATCGTCACCCGCGGGTTCGAGCAGCAACTGTCGACTGCCCAGAACGGTGCGGTTCTTGATGGCAGCTCTGGAGTCGTCGCCGACCTCGACACCGGCCGCGGTGAACTCGACGAGCACCTTGTTGCTGTCGGTGACGCTGATCGAATCGACCTGACCGACCCGGACACCGGCAACAACCACGTCGTCTCCGGACTTGAGCCCGGCGGCCTCGGCAAAGTACGCCTTGTAGACGGGCTCGGCGGATACCATTGGCAGCCGGTCGAATTGGATACCGGTCAACACCGCCAACACCACCAGCGACAAACCGATGAGGCCGACCCGCACGCTGTTTCCCTGCTGGAACTCCATCATCAGGGCGTGCACCTCCCGGTTCCTTGTTTGGCCAGCTCGAGATACACCGGTTCACCGTCGGGACCATTGACCTTGAGGGTGACGTCGCAGAGGTAGAAGCCGAAGAAGTCGCCGTACAGCCCCAGGCGTGAGAGCTGACGATAGTCGGCCGGCAGGCGGGTCAGCAGGCCGTCGAGATATTCCCGGTCGTCGTTGATCAGGCTGCTCACCCGGCTGATCTGGTTGAGATCCTCGCGGATGTCCGGACGCACCTGCTGCATGAGCGCGGCAACCGCCCCGGAGGCATCGCTGATGTTCGCGACCGCCTGCGCGAGGGGTTCGGCATCGCCGGCCAGACCGCTGACCAGCCGCTGCAATTGGTCCAAGCCGTTCGACAGTGACTGCCGGTTGTTGTCGAAGGACTTCAGAACCGTGTTGACATTGGTGACCACCGCCCCGATGAGAGCGTCACGATCGGCGATCGCGTCGGTGAAATCTGCTGTCTGGGACAGTATCTGATCGATGTTGCCACCTTCGCCCTGCACCAGGTGCACGATCTGTTCGCTGATCGAGTTCACGGTGTCGGGATCGAGCGTTTTGAACAACGGCTGGAATCCGCCGAGTAGAGCGTCGAGATCGAGGGCCGGGCTGGTCCGTTCGACGGGGATCGTCCCGCCGGTGTTCAGGCGGCCGCCTCCGTCACCAGGATCGGCGAGTTCCAGATACCGGTCGCCGATGAGGTTCGCGTACCGGACCTGTGCTCTGGTCTGCGTGGTCAGGGGGTTGGCCGCGTCGACGTCGAAGGTCACTCGCGACAACGTGTTGTTGTACACCTCGACCGATTCGACCTTGCCGACCTCGACGCCGGCGATGCGGACAAAATCGCCGGTCTTGAGTCCGGACGAGTCGGTGAACACCGCCTTGTATCCGTCGTTGGACCGGAACCTCACCTCTCCGAACACCACAACCAGCAGCGCGAGAATCAACACGGTCACCGCCATGAACAGACCCAATTTGATCGCCGCCGATCTCATCGGCCACCCCCGACGTTGCCGAACAGGTAGTCCGCGAATATCGGGTTGCCGATCCGGGGTGTGTACGTTCCGGTACCGGTCAGGATGGCACCGGTGTTCATCACCAGATACGGTGCCGGGAAGTTCTTCTCGGTGATGGTCGGATAACAGCCGGGCTCGCCGTTCGGACCACCCTTGGCGGCGACCTTCGGGAGGTTCTCCGGGTACTTGTAGGCGTCGTCGCCCAAATTGAGCGAGACATCGAGATCAAGCGAATAGCCGGTGTTGCCCGCACCCATCCGATCCACGCGCGCCAGGTCGACCACTGATTCGTGGGGCAAGCACCCGAGCACGGCCTGATACTTCTCCAGCAGGGCTGTCGTGGGAACCAGGTTGTGTATCAACGTGATCGCATCCTCTTTGTTCTCTCCCAGAACCGCCGAGCCCTCATTCCCGAAGCCGATGGCCGACATCAGCAGGCGATCGAGGTCCGCTGCGTGCCGCACGATCGTGTTCGACGTGGTCGCGCCGGTGTCCAACAAGGTGACCAGTTGCGGACCGAGATCGGCGTACAGTTCGGCCACCCGGGCACTCCTGCGGACATCGTCGGTGAACGTCGGCATCTCGGCGTTGAATCTGACCAGGATCTCGTTGAACTGGTTGATGGTGTTGCCGAGTTCGGCCCCCTGTCCACGAAGCCCCTCGGCCAGTGCCCCGAGTGCGCTCTTCAACTTGTCGACGTCCACCGCGTTCGTCACGTCGACGATGTTCTGGAAGACCGTGTTGACCTCGGTCGTGACATTCGACGCGGAAATCACCTCGCCACCCCTCAGCCGTCCACGCGGCGCATCGACCGGTGGTGTCAGCTCGACGAACTTCGATCCGAAAACCGTTGTCGCCGCGATGTTTGCACCCGAGTTCGCCGGGATGCCCGACGCACGGTTCTCCTCGATCGCCAATACCAGACGCGCCTTGCCGCCCTCCGACTGCAATTCCTTGACCCGGCCCACTTCGACGCCGTCCACCTTCACCTTCGCACCGGGATTGAGGATCAGGCCTGCGCGCTCCGAGGTCACCACGATGTCGACCGTCTTCTTGAACGAACCGGTGAACGACAACAGGCACAAGGTGACCACGAGGACCAGCGCGACCAGCATCAGCGCTGCTCCGAGGAGTCTTCTCCAGAGCGGTAGATCGGTCATCATCTCACCCGGCCAGGTTGAAGTTGCCGCCGGTGCCGTAGATCGCCAGTGACACAAGCAATGTCACCATCACCACCGCGATCAGAGACGACCGGACCGCACGTCCCACGGCCTCGCCGACCCCGGCCGGGCCACCGGAGGCCGAGTAGCCGTAGTAGGTGTGGATGAGCATGACCGAGATGGCCATCACGATGGCCTGGAGGAAGGACCAGACCAGGTCGATCGGACGCAGGAAGGTGGCGAAATAGTGGTCGTAGACACCGGCGCTCTGACCGTAGAACAGGGTGGTCGCCACCCGAGACGAGATGAACGCCATGATCACCGCCAACGCGTACAAAGGCAGCGCCACAAACGTTCCGGCGATCATTCTGGTGGCCACGAGATAGGCAACCGAATCGACCGACATGGTTTCCAGCGCGTCGATTTCCTCGCTGATCCGCATCGCTCCGAGCTGCGCGGTGGTTCCGGCGCCGATCGTTGCCGCCAAACCGATTCCAGCGGTGACCGGAGCCGCGATCCGCACATTGATGAACGCCGAGAAGAACCCCGTCAAAGCCTCCACGCCGATGTCGCCCAGTGAGTTGAACCCTTGAACGGCCAGGAGCGCACCGGCAGACAGCGTCAAGAACCCGACGATCACCACGGTTCCGCCGATCACTGCGAGCGCACCGGCTCCCATTCCCAGTTCAGCGACCAGTCGCAGCATCTCCTTGGGGTAGCTGGCCAGTGCCCTGGGAACAGCACGGAAAGCCTGGAGGTAGAAGTTGCCGGCATCACCCAGTTTCAGCAACGGGGAAAGACGCTTGATCAGACTTGCCCGAGGGCGGTGGAAGCGCGACCGCAAGACCGCCATCTCTTGATTGACCTGAGTCGCCATTGCTTATCCCAGTGTCGCTTTCACTCCGACGGCGGTGATCACGACGTTGACGGCGAACAGTGCCATGAATGCGTAGACAACTGTTTCGTTGACGGCGTTGCCCACCGCTTTGGGCCCACCGGAGACGACAAGACCGCGATAGCACGCGACCAGACCGGCGATCAGTCCGAAACTGAGTGCTTTGACGCAGGAGATCACCAGCTCCGGCAAGTGGGTGACCAGAGTCAGACCGGACACGTAGGCACCCGGCGTCACGTTCTGGACGTACACCGAGAACATGTAGCCGCCGACGAGACCGATCAAGATCACCAGGCCGTTGAGCAGGAACGCCACCACGGTCAGCGCTGCGATCCGCGGAACAACCAGTCGGTGCAGTGGATCGATCCCGAGCACCTGCATCGCGTCGATCTCTTCGCGAATTGTTCTGGCGCCCAGGTCCGCACACATCGCGGTCGCACCGGCACCGGCGACGATCAGCACTGTCACCAACGGGCCGACCTGTGTCACCGCACCCAGTGCCGCGCCGGCGCCCGACAGATCGGCGGCGCCGAACTCCACCAGGAGCAGGTTGAGCGTGAACACCACCAGCACGGTGAACGGCATGGCCACCAGGAGCGTCGGGAGCAACGACACCGAGACCACGAACCACGATTGGTCGATGAACTCGCGCCACTGGATCGGTCCGCGGAGCGATGCCCGTGCCGTCAATCCGCACATCGCGAAGAACTGACCGACGCCGGAGAGCGGTTTGGCGAGCATCTTGGGCACCGAAGAGGTGTGAGGGACCGCCATCACGAGGGCACCAACTCGTCGACCTTGAGAACGCCTTCGGATCGGACGAGATGTACCAGAACCGTCGAGGCGGTGCTGACCGGATTCTGGTCGTCGGTCGACGTCGTCGTCTGGTTCAGGAACACCAGGACCGACGCCGCGTCGGCAGTGGCCTCCGTGACTGCCGTGCCGGTGACCTCGGCGACCGTCGTCACCTGCTTTTCGCGAGCTGTCGGAATCACCACCTGCTCGGTGTACGTGCGGTAGTAGTCGAGAAACTGTCCGGTCAATCGCTGTTGCGCACTGGCGATCTCGGCATCGACCGTGGCGTATTTGTACGTCAGCAGGTTCTTGACGATGGTACCGGCCTCACCTGCGGCGGTGTTCCTCATCTGCGCGACAGCACGATCATCTGACGTTTCTCCAGCACTTTGCGCGGTCACACCCACAGCGAGTCCGATGACCGAGATGCACAGGAGGACAAGCACAACGGTCCGGGCGATCTTTCGAGGTGTGACGCGTTCGGGTGTCCGCCAGGAGGTGCGACCCACCCGGCGTGTGACGAATCCGAGTGCCTCGTTGCCCAGGGTGTGCCCCTGCCACGCCTGCCATCCGACCAGATTGAGCAGGGACAACACGGCGATCGTGCCGGCGGCCGCGATCGCAGCCGTCCTCGCGCCTTCCGATGCCGTGAGGCCCCTCGTGCCGAGGAGGACGGCTGCGATCAGCGCTACGGGTACAACGATGTCGACCCCCAGCGCCGCCGCTCGCCGCCTTCTGCCGGCAGGAACCCCTGAGGTGTTCTCGGACTCGATGGGCTGGGTGTGAGCCACATCTGCGGTGTCGACGGCCGGATCGGCGTCTGCGTCGGACTCTTTGATCAGGCTCGCCGTCATGGCACGAACTCCATCTTCGCGATCTTGTCGCCTTGCGCTGTGGGCTTGACCGTGACTCTCAGTCTCCATTTGCGTGGCTCGTCTTGTGCGCCGGCAGCGTTGGTCACCTGAGATGACGCGGCAACGAGTACCGAGTAGGACCCGTCGGCGTTGCGCTTCTCGATACCCGCGTTGTCGATCTTTCCGACGGTGGTGACGTTTGCGTCGCGCACCACTGTGGCGAAGGCGGCCGAACGCTGGCTGAAGTCGGCCTTCCACTCACCTGTCGCGCCGTCGAGGATCTTCTCGACGTCGGCGTCAACGGAATTCTGATCGACACTGAGCATGGCCCGCACGCCTTCGCGTGCGGTGTCGACGATCTGGAGGTCATGGTCTCGTGTGGCGATCGTTCCGCGATGATCGGACCGCTGTTCGATACTCACCACGGCCAGTGCCGCGGCCGCGACGATCAGGACGATCACACTCACCGCCCACGGCCGCCACCACGCCCGCAGCTTGCCCACACCGACGGCGAGAAGTCGCGCAGGGCGACGTCCCGGTCGCGGGCGGTCGCCATCAGACACGTCAACCGGCTCGTGAACAATCTGCCGGGGCGAAGGGGCGGTGTCCGAATCTGGCTTGACGGCCTTGTCTTTGACCGATTCATCGACAACAACCGTTGCGCCGGATTGCTTTTCGTCACCCTGCGCGGACGAATTCCGCAATTCGGACAGCCGCGTTCTCGCTTGTGCCGCAGTAGCTTCGGCTTCAGCCGCGGCCACTTCCGCTTCTACAAGGTCTAGCGCGGCACGCGCCGCCTCCGCGCGCCTCCTGGCGTCCGACACGCGCTCCGTCGGAGCCGTGGCGGCGTCCGGTTTGGCTGTCGTAGACATGGCGCACTCCTTCCCGCTGGTCATCCCCGACCTCAGGCACGCTGATCGTACTCACTTAATCAGCTAAATGTATAGCTATTTCGCCGATTAGTTCGACAGGTTGTACTTTCTTACTCTGATGCAGATTGTCTCAAACTCTTCGATGCATTTTGCCTCGCAAGCGTAGCCCGTCCACTAGCCTGACAAGACCGGAACGGAAGGAAACAGTTAAATGATTATCGATCTCGTCGACCCGCTTGAGTACCTGGTGAAGTTGATCGCGTGGGGGTTGCTCCGAGGTCAACTGCCTCCTGCCTGATGACCACCGACGGCGTGCGCCCCGGCTGGGGTCCGTCGGTCGGTGGGTCGCTCGCACCGATGCGACTACATATCCTGCTGATATGAACGCGGCAAAGACTCCGGATCCCAGAGTGTCCAGAACTCGAGCCGCGGTCCGCGAGACGATCAGGGAGTTGTTCGAAGCGGAGGGCGCTGCGTCCCTTACCCATCACCGCGTCGCCAAACATTCCGGAGTGGGGCGTGCCACGATCTACCGCCATTGGCCCGACACGACGGATCTGCTGTCGGAAGCACTCACAACGGTGGACGACCCGCTCCTGCGTCTGGGCTCCGGACCGTTGCGTCCATGGTTGCGCCGTGAACTGACCCGGATGGCCTACGTGCTGAGTGAGCCTGTGTCGCGGCAATTCCTGGCCGCGATCGTCGCGAGCGGTGGCAGTGATCAGCGAATCGCCGACCTCTGCCGTGACCTCAACCGACGGATGACCCAGACTCTGGCGACCAAATTGGAGCATTCGAAGCAGCGCGATCTGATCGACGCGGTCGACCCGTCAACCCTGCTGCTCCAGCTCGTCGGTCCGATCGTCCTGCAGGTGTCGGTGCTGCGGCGGTCCGTCGATCGCTCGTTCATCGACCAGGTCATCGATTCGGCGCTGGACCCGCGACCCTGAGCGCATCACCCGAGACCGAGCCGTCACCACGGCACTCACCGGGTGTGAAGCGCCGGACCGCTTCAGACCGCGGCTGTCTCCCCCAGATATGCCGCCTCCAAGCGGTTCGGGTCGGCCGCGAGTTCGGCGGCTTTACCTCGCAGATGCACATCTCCGTGCACCACGACGATGGCCTCGTCGGCAACGCTGAGCGCCAGGCTGACATGTTGCTCGACCAGCACCACCACAGCGTTCGTCTCATCCGCGATGCGCCGAACCACCGGCAGCAGATTCTCGACGATGACCGGAGCCAACCCCATGCTCATCTCGTCGATCAACAGGACTCTGGGATTCTGGACGAGCGCCCGCGCCACCGCGAGCATCTGCTGCTCACCGCCGGACAGAGAACCGGCAGTGACCTTGAGTCTCTTTGTCAGAGCCGGGAACAACTCCATGGCGCCGTCGAGGTCGAGGCCGCCTGACTTGTTGGCGATGGTGATGTTCTCTCTGACCGTCAACGTGGTGAACAGTGCACGATCGTCCGGAACCAACACCAGCCCCGACTTGTTGGCCGCGGCCGGCCTGCCGTTCGGCAGCGCTCGACCGGCCACCGACACCCCGCCGGAGAGCCGAGGCAGCAGACCGGCCAGCGTCCCCAGCAAGGTTGTCTTGCCGGCGCCGTTCGGGCCGAGCAACGCCAGCACCTCTCCTTGCCGCAAGGCCAGATCGAAACCGCGGAGCACGGCCACCGACCCGTGACCGACGGTCAGATCCTTGCACTCCAGGGCGTAGTCCGATGTGGCTGTGATGGCGTCGGTCATGATGTGATCTCCTCTGCGTGGGCGTTGCCCAGATAGGCCTCGGCGACCGTGCGGTCGTTGCGCACCTCGTCCGGCGTCCCGGACACGATCACCTTGCCGAAGTTGAGTACGTGGATGCGGTCACACAGGCCCAGGACAAATCCCATGTCGTGATCGACGAGCAGGATGCTGACGCCACTGTCACGTACTGCCCGCAATTGTTCTGCCAGCCAGCGACTTTCCGACGTGTCCAGACCACCGGCTGGTTCGTCCAGCAACAGCGCGGTCGGTGACCCGACCAGTGCCCGTGCGATCGAGACGAGTTGACGCTGGCCCTGGGACAATTCGGAAGCGGGCCGGTCTCGAACCGGTTCCAGGCCGAGCAGCCCGAAGATGGCGTCGACTCTCGCCTCGTCGGTCATGTCCGAGACCCGCCCCTCGGGCGAACTCGCTGCCGTGAGCCCGACCTTGATGTTCTCGATGACACTCAGGTCGTCGTACAACTCGATGGCCTGGAATGTCCGGCCGAGGCCGGCGCGGATTCGTTTGTGTGGCAGCAGTTTGTCGATGGACTTGCCACCGAGCACCACGTCTCCGGTGTGCGGGGCGAATCCGCTGATCGCGTCGATCA
This sequence comes from Williamsia sp. DF01-3, assembly GCF_023051145.1. Classification (NCBI taxonomy): domain Bacteria; kingdom Bacillati; phylum Actinomycetota; class Actinomycetes; order Mycobacteriales; family Nocardiaceae; genus Williamsia; species Williamsia sp. DF01-3. The sequence goes on along the minus strand of NZ_JALKFS010000005.1, from coordinate 865,742 downwards.
GCGTGGTCTTGCCCGCACCGTTGGGTCCGATCAGTCCGACCACCGTTCCCTTGGCGACCGAGAACGACACATCGTCGACGGCGACAACACCGCCGTAACGCACTGACACGTTCCGCAGTTCGAGTACCGGCGGCGCGTCCGGATCGAGCGCCGGGCGCTTCACGGCCGCCACCTCGATTGCCGCAGCGGCACCGGTTGCCGTGTCGTCGGGCGCCTTCGACCTGCTCCGCCACCTGGCGATCAGAGTGTGTACCGGTCCCACCACGCCCTCCGGGTTGAAAATCACGGTGAGGACGAGCAGCAGACTCGCAACCACCGGGTACCAGCCGCTGACGGTGAATGCCTCGTCGATCACGATGATCAGCAATCCGCCCGCAGCCGTGATCCCGGCGAGGTTGCCACCGGAGACCGACGTCGCGCCCGCGAGATACACCGCACCGAAGAGGATCAGCCCGTTGAGCGCGGAGAACGAATCAAAGGTCACCGCCTGCTGCTGGTAGGCCAGCAGCGAGCCGCCGAGCCCCGCGATGAATGCCGCGATCGCAAACGCCGCGATCTTGATGACCGTGACATTGACGCCGGCAGCGGCAGCGGATCGCTCGTTGGCGCGTACGGCCAACATCTGGGCACCGAGTTTGCTGCGCCGGAGCAGGGCGACCCCGACGCCCACCGCGATGAGAACGATCAGGCACAGAACGCCGAACCGCAGCCGCGGATACTCCAGGCCCGCACCGATTCCCAGGTCCCACCCGAACAGCTTCGGCGAAGGCACCGCCTGGCCGGCCGAACCGACGAAGTCACTGTTGCGAAACCACACCGCCTCGACCGCGTAGGCCATGGCCAGTGTCACCACAGCGACGGTGAGACCTCGTATCCGGAGGGCGGGCAGACCGATGATCACGCCGAGGACAGCTGCGATCAGGGCCGCGACCAGCGGCGCGATCGGGAACGGTATGTGCAGATCGGAGGTGAGCGGCCCGACCGCGAACCCCGCAACTCCCGCGATGGTCAACTGCGCCAACGACACCTGACCGGCGTATCCGGTGACTACCACCGTGGACAGAGCGACGATCGCCATGATCAGACTGACGATCAACCCGGTCCGGAACCGGTCGTCCAGGAGGATGAGTCCCAGCAATGCGATGATCCCGAATGCGATGGTGGTCCACACCACGTGTTCGGGTCGTGGAGCTCTGCCGAGGTTGCGTTCGATGACAGCACCGCGAGAGGGAAGTGGTTGTGCCCGTACCACGAGCAACAGCAGGATGATGATCAGTGGCACCAGTTCCGGCAGCCCCGCCGACGGCAGCCAGTCGAACTTCGTGGCCAGGTTCTGGGCTTCGGACTGCAGCATTCCGATGACGAGACCACCCACCGCAGCAACGACGACCCACTGAAAACGGGCAGCGATCGCCGCGGCAAGAGCGGGGACGATGAACAGTGTGTAGGCCACCGGCACCAGCGGGACGATGGGTGCGATCAGGATGCCCGCCAGTCCGGCAACGGCCGAGCTGATCATCCAGTTGTACACCGCGACCCGGTCCGGAGAGATTCCGCTGATATACGCGCCCCGCTCGCTCTCGGCGGCCGCGCGGGTCGCCAGACCGAACTTGGTGAACCGGAAGATCGCTGCCAGCACCACGGCAACCACCACGACGGTGATGGCGAAGTAGATGCGGTCCGACGACACACGGAGGTCGCCCGCCGACCACACCTCGGTGGGGAAGATCGGGTCGACAGCGATCGGCGTGGTACCGATCATCTGGGCCACCAGTCCGCTGATCAGCAACGAGATACCGAGCGCTGCAACAGCCTTGGCGACCGGCGGCGCGGTCCGTAGTGGCCGGAAGACGAGTAGGTAGAGGAGTAGTCCGAGGATCGCCGCCATCACGAGGGCAATCAGCATCGCCGGCCACAGACCCATCGGGTCGCTGACCTCGACCGTGACGGGGAATCCCGGGACCAGGATGAGCAGTTCGCCCTGCCGCAGGTACGCGTAGGCGTAGGCGGTGTAGAGGGCGATCGAGCCGGTGGCGAAGTTGAGGACGCCGGAGCTCCGGTAGGTCATCACAACAGCAAGGGCGAGTGCACCGAACACAGCCCCGTTGCCGAGACCGAGCAGGAGGAATACGAGGTGTTGCGTCATCTGGGTGACGATCCTTGTCATCGAAATCGGTCGAGTACCGCTTGACGATAGGTCAGGGATCCTCTCGGTGCATGTGTTTTAAAAAAGTACGAACCTCTATTTCATCTAACTGTTTAGAGTCCGGATGGCCATCGTTGGCCTGCAGGCCCGTGCAACGGCCGCGAACTGCAGATATGCGTCCATCACCGTCGGGCGATGGCGAGAGAAACAGACACGGTGTTCCGTCCCACGGGAGCCACACTGCCCGTTCCTCCTCCGGGCCCGAGCTGGGATACGACTGGGATCAGATCATCGCGGTGAAGACCTCGACCGCGGTGATGTGACCGGTGTGAGCTGAACCCTTCTGACCCGGGGCCGAGGCCAACGGCCGGGTACATCGATCTGTGTCAGTTGGTGACCAGTTGTGCGACAAAGCCGTCCGGTGCCGTGCCGTATAGCAGGCGGGCTGCATGGCTCAGTTCGGCGACATCGAGCTTGCCATCCGCGCGTGCGCGATACCTCTCGGGCTTCTGTGTCCAGCCGATCATCCGGATCAACAGATCCCCGTCGACCCGCAAGACCTGTCCGGTCAGCCAGGCGGCCTCGTCGGAGGCCAGCCAGGCCACCACAGGTGAACTCTGACCGGGATCGAGGCTCGGATCGTTGGCCTTGTCGCCGGTGAAGACATCGGCGGACAACCGGGTTGCCGCGACCGGCGAGATCGCGTTCGCCGTGACGTTGTACCGCTCCATCTCCAATGCCGTCGTGAGCGTCAGGCCGGCGATCGCAGCCTTTGCCGCGCTGTACGCCGCTTGTCCCGCATTGCCTTTGAGTCCTGCACCCGATGTGGTGTTGATGATCCGGCCGCGGACGTCGGCGCCGGCCTTCGATTCGTTCCGGAAGTGGTCGCACGCATGTTTGGTCACCGAGAACGTGCCCTTGAGGTGGACCGCGATGACAGCATCCCAGTCCTCCTCGGTCATCCTGGTGATCAGCTTGTCGCGAACGATGCCCGCGTTGTTGACCACGATGTCGAGGCGGCCGAACTCCTCGATGGCCTGGGCGATCAGATCGGCGCCGTCGCTCCAGCTGGTGACCGAGCCCTTGTTGGCCACCGCCTTTCCGCCGGCCTCGACGATCTCCCGGGCGACCTGCTCGGCGGGGCTCTCACCCGAGTCCGTGCCGTCGCGGGAGACGCCGGGGTCGTTGACGACAATCGCGGCGCCGTGTCTGGCCAGTTCCAGGCAGTGTGCCCGTCCGATTCCGCGGCCACCGCCGGTGACGATGGCGACTTTGCCGTCGAGGTGTACTTCTCCCATGAGTTCTACCTTTCGATTTTCTGTTGACGAATGCCGGCCTCGCCCCACAACCGTGTCAGCGCCGCGGTACGTTCGGTCCGGTCGAGCCCCCGTAGATCAACCGAACCGCGTTCGGTGACAACGATTCCCACGTCATGCGCCGGAGTGCTGACCGGACGCGACAGTGAGGAGACAAGAGTCGAGGTGTCGTTGTGGGTGGTCGCCACCGCGATGATGCTGACGCCGCCGGCTGTGCTCGCCGCCGCCGCGGCGTAGTCCCCGTGCCCACCGATGCCACCAAAGACGGCGGTCGCCGTGCCCTCGACGTTGATCTGACCGTGCACGTCGATCTCGACTGCGGTGTTGACCGCGACAAAAGGATCGGCGGACAAGCGACTGACGTCGTGGGTGTATTCGACCGGATGAAGGACAGGACGGCCATCTGCCCAGTCCCGCAGTCGTTGTCCACCGGCCAGATACGTGGTGACGGGTTCTCCGAGCAGCAGGCCCCGCCCGTCGAGGTCGACAACTTCATCCGGCAGCAGACCGGAATCGATCCGTACCGGCACCGTCAGGTTCGTTAGCAGATACGAACCCAGCGCCCCGGGGCCAACCTGCAGACGGGTGCCCTCCCGGATCTGCGGGAGCACCCCCGCTGCCAGTCGCTCGGTGGTCGGATCGATGCGTGCGGCCGGCATGTCTACGGGCGGCTGGTCGGTACTGCCGATGACAACCACCTGATCGGTGGGCAACGGGGCGCCGGCAGCGCATGTCGGTGCCGCCGACGATGTGACCGCCGCGACCACTGCTCCGGCGTCCACTGCGGCCTGCTGCCACGAGATCTCGTTGGAGAAGGTGAACCCATCGCCGGTCGGCACCACGCTCGCGACCAGAACATCCGGCCGGATCACGTTGTGGATCAGGGCAGGTACCTGGGACAGCCGGATGGGGACGAAGTGTGCCAGCCCGGCGGCCACGGCTCTGCGCAGCCCCCAGCCCGGCATCACAGTTCGTACGTCGGCGAAAGCCGTGAAGTCGAGTCCGACCGGTTCTTTCGGCATCCAGCCCAGCAACAGCCGAACACCGCCGACGGCGCGGGCAGCGTCGGACAGTTCTTCGAACGCTGTGTGCGGTGTACCGAAACCGTCGCCGACGGCCACGGTGCACCCGCCGTGTACGAGCGTCCCGAGGACACCGTTGCCCCCGGGTGAGTGCGTCACCGTGCGGGCTCTCGGGGCAGCCCTAGTACTCGCTCCGACAATATGTTTCGCTGGATCTCGCTGGTTCCGCCCAGGATGGTCTGCGCCCGCCCGACCAGCATCCGATGAACGATCGGTGACAATTCCGGGTCGACCGTCGAATCCATGCCGAGAACGTCGGTCGCCACATCGCCGAGGTCGCGATGGACTTCGGACGCCATCAGTTTCAGAACCGACATCGTCGGTGAGTTCGCTCCGTCGCCGGTGGAGATCGCCCGCAGCCAGGTGGCACGCAGAATCCAGACACGACTCCACAGCCCGACGATCTTGTCCGCCAAGACGTCGTCGAGTCGGCCCTTGTCGGTCGCTGCGTCGATCAGGTCGTCTAGAGCGGCGAACATGCCGACAGCCTGCGACCCCAGACTCAGCCGCTCCCGGCCGAGGGTTGCGGTGGCGACGCGCCAACCTTCGCCGACCTCCCCGAGAAGATGTTCCGGACCGAGCTCCACGTCCGACAAGAAGACTTCGTTGAACTTCTTCTCGCCGTCCATCTGTTCGAGTGGCCGCACCAAGATGCCGGGAAGGTCCATCGGGACGATGAACGCGGTGAGGCCCTTGTAGCGCTCGTCGCCGGTACGCGCGAGCAGCAAGCCGAACTGCGCGGCCTTGGCGGCACTGGTCCAGACCTTCTGACCGTCGACGACCCAGCCGTCATCGAGGGGACGTACCCGTGTCCTGACCGAGGCGAGGTCGGACCCGGCTCCCGGCTCGGAGAACAGCTGGCACCACAGATGCTCGCCGGAGATGATGGGCGGCAGGTATTTCGCCTTCTGTTCCGCCGTGCCGAACTGCATGATCACCGGACCGGCGAGGTTTGGCCCGACCATCCCGAGTTGTGTTGGCACACCCGCTTTCGCGGCTTCCTCGGCGAAGATGGCCTGTTCCATTGCCGTGGCCGCACGCCCCCCGAACTCGGTGGGCCAATGCAGGCAGGCATAACCCGCTTCGGCGAGGGTCCGATGCCACTGCCGACCCGGTTCGACGTCGGCAGCGTCCGGGGTTCCCCCGTATGCCCGCAAACCGTCGGGGCGCGGAGCCGAGGCGAGCCAGGACTGCACCTCCTGCCGAAAGTCCTCGCCTTCTCCGCCGTCCTGACCCAGCGGCGACTTCGAACTCATGACCATCCCCTTGTCCACTCGACTTGCCGTTGTCTCGAGAGCCGGTTTCTCAAAAGCCCATCGATCGGCCGATGAGGTCCTTCATGATCTCGGTGGTGCCGCCGTAGAGGCGCTGCACGCGCGAGTCGCGCCACAGACGCGCTACCTCGTACTCGTTGATGTATCCGTATCCGCCGTGCAGCTGCAGGCATCGGTCCAGGATCTCCCACTGGAGTTCGGTGCTCCACCACTTGAGGCCCGCTGCTTCCTCGGCCGTCAGCTCGCCGGCGTTTGCCGCCAGCACGCACTGATCGAGATAGCTCTGTGCCACATTGAGTTTCGTCTTCATTTCGGCAAGGAAGTGGCGATTGACCTGGAATTTACCGATCTCGGTTCCGAAAGCCTTGCGGTTCGTCACGTATTCGACGGTCAGGTCGAACGCCCGCCGCGCCATCGGCACGGCATAGGTGGCTATGCCCACCCGCTCGGCGGGCAGATTGCCCATCAGGTGGTAGAAGCCACGATTCTCTTCACCCAGCAGGTTTTCCACCGGAACCTCGACGTTGTCGAAGAACAGTTCCGCGGTGTCCGCCGAATGCTGACCGATCTTGTCGAGTTTGCGCCCGCGCGAGAACCCTTCTCGCGTCGCCTCGACGACAATCAGGCTCAGCCCCTTACGGCCGGCCGAGGGATCGGTCTTACACGCCACCATGATCAGGTCGGACGACAGGCCGTTGCTGATGAACGTCTTCGAGCCGTTGATGATGTAGCTGTCCCCGACCCGCTTGGCCGTGGTCTTGATACCGGCGACATCCGATCCGGCTGCAGGTTCGGACATCGCGATGGACGTGATGTACTCGCCGGAGACGTATTTCGGGAGCCACCGCTGCTTCTGCTCGTCATTGGTCAGGCCGACGAGGTAGGACGCCATGATGTCGTTCTGCACGCCGAGGCCGATGCCCACCGCGCCGGTTCCGAACATCTCCTCGCTGAGGATCTGGTTGTACCGGTAGTCCTTGATGCCGAGACCGCCGTATTCCTCGGGCGCCTCCCAGCCGATCAGACCCTGTTCGCCCGCCCGCAGCCAGGCTTCGCGACTGACACGCCCCTCGCGTTCCCACTGATCGCTGTACGGAACGCATTCTTTTTCGAAAAAGGTTCTCGCAGTGGCGCGAAACTGTTCATGCTCGTCTTCGAGATGTTGGCGGCGCATCGGTGGTCCTCCAGATCGGGTGTTGCAAATATACTACAATAATACAACTATTAACCCTATTGCCTACGACCGATTGCCCCGACAGGTGAGGACAGATGACTAGCACAACGGCACCCCGGAGCGACAACCTGAAAAGTCTCTCCGCCTATCGCGCAGCGCTGCGGGAATTCCTCGAATCCGAAACCGCGCTCAACGAGTGGCGGGATCGCCATTATCCGACCGTACCGGCACAACTCGAGCACCATGCCGAGTTGATGCACCTGCTCTACGCGGGCGGATGGAACCGATATGGCTGGCCTGAATCGGCAGGCGGTCTCGGCGGCGACGAACGACATCGGGCAGTCCTCTACGACGAGCTCAGTGCGCACGGCTTGCCGGTCCCCGGGCAGCACCTGGTGATGGAGACCCTCGGGCCGCCAACCGTCCGGTTCGCTCCCGAGATCGCAAGCACCCTTTTCGTGAACTTCCTGAACGGGAGCGAGTGGTGGGGTCAGGGGTTCTCCGAACCGGAGGCAGGCAGCGACCTCGCGTCTCTGCGTTGCCGGGCCACCCGAGAGGGCGACGACTACATCATCAACGGCCAGAAGCTGTGGACCAGCTACGGGGCCACTGCGCGCCGACTCGTGTGCCTGGTCCGCACGGGCACCGCCGAGAGCCGACACCGCGGCCTGAGCATGATCCTGATCGACGTGGACACTCCGGGTCTGCAGGTCAGGCCGATCGCACTGGCGAGCGGGCGTGAAGAGCTCGCCGAGGTCTTCTTCGATTCCGTACGCGTTCCGGCCAGCCGGCTCATCGGAGAACACGACCAGGGCTGGGCAGTGGCCATGTACCTGCTGCAGTTCGAGCGCGGCATGTACGCCTGGCTCACGTCCACGGTGCTCCTCCAGGGCCTGGACAATCTGCGTACCCAATTGCGCGACCGTGGAATTCACCGCGATGGTGCGGCGGTCCGGCTGGGCAACGTGTACCTCGACATCGTCGCGTTGCGGTCGCGCAGCGCGCTCACGGTGCAGCGGTTGGCCGCCGGCGAGACGATCGGCCCCGAGGCCAGTACCGACAAGATCCTGCTGGCCACCGCCGAACAAGCCCTCTACGACGCCGCCCGCGACCTACTCGGTCCACTCGTCGACGTCGGCGCCGGCCCCGACCTCGACGCCTGGCGCGACGAGTGGTGGTACAGCCGCGCTGCCACGATCCTCGGCGGTTCGGCAGAGGTACAGCGCGGGATCATCGCCGACCGTGTGCTGAAGCTGCCGTGAAAGGGAATCAGATGGACAACGAGACAAGAACGCTGCTCGCCGGCTCGCTCAAAGAGATGTTCGAAGGTGGGTCGACCGACATCGAGGCCTCCCTCGCCGAACTCGGCTGGGACGACGTCATCGATTCGTACCCCGACGCCACCGAGCTCTTGTTCGCCGAACACGGACGCGCGCTGGCACATTCGCGCTCGCTGGATGCGGTCATCCTTCACGAGCTGACCGATCTCCTGCCGGCTCCGAAGGGCCCGCGTGCCGTCGCCTACCCGTTGCCCTCCCCTTCAGCGGGCCTGACGAGCAGCGAGGAGCACGTCGACGCAGTGGTGCTGACCAGCGTCACGGATATCGAAGAACTGGTGGTGCCGGTCTCGACCGCGAATGGCACCGGCATCGTCCTGGTGGCAGTCTCCGACGTGGAGTCCGAGCCGGTCGGCAGCATCGAATCCGACAGCACCTGGGTGCGGGTGCGGGGCACCCGGGTCCCCGCGGTCACCGCCGATGCAACCGCTGCCTGGGATCGGGCGGTGGCCGCGGGACGGCGCGCGCTGGCCGCCGAGATCATCGGCGCCTGCGGCGCGGCGCTGCAACTCGCCATCGAACACACCAGCTCCCGCAATCAGTTCGGTCAGCCGATCTCCGGTTTTCAGGCCGTCCGCCATCGTCTGTCAGAGGCACACGTGGCGATTGCTGCTGCTCAAGGAATGCTGGATGCGGCCTGGACAAGCCTGGACGCCGACACCGCGACAGTCGCCAAAGCATTGGCGGGCCGAGGACAGGCGATCACCACGCGGACGGTGCTGCAGGTCTGCGGGGCGGTCGGGATCTCCGCCGAACACCCGATGCACCGTTTTGTCGAGAGGGCAGCCGTTCTGGACGCGCTGCTCACACCGCACTTGATCCTGGTGGAGCAGTTGGGTTCCTCGGTGCTGGCCGGCGACCCCATCGCTCATCTGACCGAGATCAGCACTGGCTAGCAAACGATCAACGTGCCCGGCAACCCGCCGGGCAACGAACAAGGGCCGGAAGACAAACGAGTCTTCCGGCCCTGTTCGGCTTTCTTCGCCTGTCCGCTAGCGGACGGGCAACAATCCGACCCTTTCACCGAGCAGACGCCGGTGATGCGATGGCCCGCCGAACAGCACCTCACTGCTGCGCGCCCGTTTGAAATACAGGTGCGCCGGGTGTTCCCACGTGAAACCGATACCGCCGTGCAGCTGAATCGTCTCGCTCGTCGCTTTGCTGTACGCCTCGGAGCACACGGCTTTGCTGAGGTCGGCCAGGGCAGAGACCCCGGGATCGCCGCCCGCATCGGCCGCCGCGGCGAGCCGTGCGGTGGACTTGGCCGATTCGAGCGCCACCAGCATGTCCGCGCACTTGTGCTTGACCGCTTGGAACGAGCCGATCGGACGGCCGAACTGGGTACGTTCCTTGGCGTACTGCACCGTCATGTCGAGCACGCGCTCGATGCCGCCGACCTGCTCGTTCGCCAACGCGATCGTGGCCACGTCGAGCGTGCGGGCGACCGCCGCCCAACCGTCGCCGTCCGAACCGACCAACCGACCGCGGGCGCCGTCGAACACCAGAGTCGCCTGGCGGCGCGTGCGATCGAGTGTCGGCAACGGCGTCCTGGTCAATCCGGGATCTCCCGCATCCACGAGGAAAAGGCTGACCCCGGCGTCGGTGCGGCCGACAACCAGGACCATCTCGGCGATGTGGCCGTCGATGACGTGGGTCTTGGAACCGGTCAGGGTGTATGTGGATCCGTCGGCGCGCGCGGTCAACGTGACGCCCTCGGGCCCCCAGCTCTCCTTGTCCTCGGTCAGTGCCACAGTCCCGATCGTGCTGCCGGACGCGATCGCCGGTAGGTACCGAGCACTGGCGTCGTCGTCACCGGCGGCCGCCAACGCGGTCGCGAACATGACAACGCTGCTGAGATAGGGGCCGCAGTAGAGCGCACGGCCCATCTCGTGCATGACCACACCGATCTCTTCGCTGCCGTAGCCGTCCCCACCGAACTGTTCGGGGATTGCCAGTGACAGCAACCCCATCTGGTCAGCCATCATGGCCCACAGCTCGCGGTCGTAACCCTCGGCCGTTTCGATACTCTTGCGTACCGCGGCTTCGGACGACTTCTCGGCGAGCAGCGCGCGCACTGCCGCTCCCAGTTGTTCCTGCTCCTCGGTCAATACCCCGCGCATGTGGCTCCTTCTGATGGCGACGGCAGGTCGATCAATGGTGGGTGAGGTGGTCGAGCCGACCGCAGGATGGTCAGCCGCGGCTCTCGGCCGGTGCCGCGGAACTACGCTCGACGAACTTGTTGACGATCGCCTGGTGTTCGGGCTGGTCGAAGGACACGTACTCCTCGGTCAGGGCGTAGTCGAGCACCCCGGCGATAGCCCGTTTGATGTGCAGATTGAGGGCACGTTTGGTCGACTGGATGGCTTGGGGCGGTTGCGCCGCCAACTGTTTGGCCAACGCGAGTGCCTCGACCTGGAGATCTTCGTCATCGACCACACGATTCGCCAGACCCAGCGACACGGCCTGCTCGGCGGGGATGCGGGCGCTCGTGTACAGGTACTCCTTCGCCCGAAGCATCCCCATCAACAGCGGCCAGGTTGGTGCTCCACCGTCTGCCGCGGTCAGGCCGATGCCCACGTGCGGGTCGGCGAGGAAGGCACTGCTGCCGATCAGCACGATGTCACTGCACACGGCGAGGTTACATCCGAGACCGACTGCGGGGCCGTTGACGGCAGCGACCACCGGAAGAGGGAAATCGACCATGGCCGTGACCAACGCACGAGCACCGTCGATCTCACCGCGCCGCTTGGCCGGGTCGGTCTGCAACGACTTGAGGTGGTGCATGTCACCGCCGGCGCTGAACGCGCGTCCGGCTCCGGTCAGGAGTACCGAGCGGGCATCGGGATCTTGTGCGATGCGACCCCACACGGCAATCAATGCTCCGTGCAGTGCCTTGTTGGCGGAATTGAGAGCCTCCGGCCTGTTAAGCGTCACTTTACGTACGCCGCCGTCGCTCTCGACCAGGAGTTCTGGTCCCAGGTCCGAATACATTTGGCCTCTTATCTGTTTCGTCAGTTCGCCATGGCACGGGCCATGGCATGTCGTACACGCCCTGCGTTGCATCACCAACCCGCTGTCGGCATGTGAGTACACACTATCAATCAGATAACTGATTTAACTAGTAATGACTTCATTCTGTGGGATTCTGCTGTCGCGGACCAACAATCGGACATCGGGTGACGGTCGTCACTCTTCTTAGCACAAAGATGTGTCGTTAACCGGACACAACCAGTGCCAGTCGGCGACAATGCTGCGAATAGGTATTATGAGCTAACCCGAACACCGAACAAAGAGGAGCGATGGCCGCGACGCAGAGAGCCAGGCTTGTAGGCACGCAACAAACGGTCCGCGTACCGAAGGCCGGAGAGATGGTGGCCACTCAGCTCCGTCGCCAGATAGTCACCGGCGAGCTTGCCGAGGGCGCGAGCCTCCCACCGGAGACCGCGCTGATGGAACAGTTCGGCGTGTCACGGCCGACGTTGCGCGAAGCCTTCCGGATCCTGGAGTCAGAGCAGATCATTCGGATCAGGCGTGGCGCACGTGGCGGCGCCTATGTCCTCGTCCCCGACCCCGCGGCGGCGGCCCGGTACGCCGGCACCCTTCTGCAATACCGCGGCACCACGCTCGCCGATGTCTACGAGGCGCGGGCGCGCCTGGAGTCCGCCGGTGTCGGGATCCTCGCCACCAAACGCACCGCCGCAGACCTTCGGCGCATCGACGCATCGCTGGCCGAGGGTGCTCAGTCGCTGAACGATCCGGTTGAGTTCGCCGAACGTCACCTCCTCGCATTCCCGCAGCTGCTGATGGAACTCGCCGGAAACCAGACGATGGCAGTGTTGTCCGAGATGCTCTTCTCGATTGTCGAGAGCCACAACACCAGTTACATCAAGCAACATCGCGACGACGCCGGTGTCGATTCCGGAATTCGCACCACGTTCCGGTCGCATCAGAAGGTGGCTGCGCTGATCCGCGACAGGCAGAGCGAAAAAGCGATTATTCACTGGCGCAAACACGTCAACCGGATCAGCGAACTGATGATCACTGATCCGACCGAGGCGGTGTTGGACGTCCTGTCCTAGTCGAATAGGTCTGACACCGTCATCGCGGCGTTGTCACCTAACAGGTAGACCATCGATTCGTCGAGGTGTCGCTTCCACAGTGATTCGGCTGCGACGCCATTGCGGTCCACGATGTGCTCGAACAACCGCTTGTGTGTCCGCACCGCGGCGGAGCTGGCCTGCTCTTCGCTGATCTCGGTATCGGCGTGGAGCGACGTGTTGCCGAGATCGATGATGTCCTGCAGCATCTCGCTGAGCAGCAGTAGAGTGCCGTTCCCGGCGAGTTGAATGACCAGCATGTGGAACTCGCCATGCAGCCCGATCGCCAGACCCTGATCCTGTTTCTCCGCCGTAGTGTGTCGATCCAGGCTGTCTCGAAGACGTGCGAGGTCTGCGCGAGTTCTGTTGCGCGTCAACTCCCCTACCGCCGGCACCTCGAGGGCGACACGGGCCTCGTAGACATCCCGGAGGGTGACGCCGCGGTATTCGAGCATGAAGCTCGCGTACTTTGCGGCAACCCGGCGGGTCGGTGTCTGTACCCGGGCGCCGCCGTGTGCACCTCGCCGGATGTTGATCAACGACTCCGATTCCAGTACCCGGAACGCTTCTCGCAGGGTGGGTCGCGAGACACCGTACCGTTCCATGAGTTCCGATTCGGACGGCAAGGCGTCACCTTCTTGTAGTTCGCCGCGGATGATCTGCCGACGCAGTTGCGCGACAACCAATTCCGCCATCTTCGGTACACGGACCGTCACGGCAGAACCCGCACCCGCGCTTCTGGCGATATGTCCATTCGTCGACGCCACGTGCCGCCCCTCGCTCGATTGTCATTGGGACCACCCGTCGACGGCGCGAACGCCGTCCGGCGGATGATCGGTTATTCAGTCACTGGCCGGAAGCGGTTTGGCCTCCTTTTTCGCCAGCGTGGTGGAACCGAGGCTCAGGTCGGCGGTACCGGCCTTGGTGACAAGAACCTCGAGTTGGTCATCGCTCGCGGAGGTGTAACGCTTGCCGATTTGAGTTCCCTCACCGGGTTCGGGCATCAGCCCCTCGGCCGGGGTCTGGGACACCTCGATCATCGGGTGGCCACCACAGCCGAGCCCGTCTTCACCCGTCGGCGGTTTGACGACAATGACCTCTGTGCTGTCCACCTGACTGCGCAGCCGCACGCCGGCCTTCAGTGCCATGATGTTCTCCTTAATTAATCGGTGATGTCTGGTTACTCAAGTAGAGCAATGATTTCCTGATTGTTCACCTAACACGAAAACCGGCGCCGCTATCGCGGAGTGAACCGCTGAGCGCCGTCGAGCCGAATGGTCTCGCCGTTGAGGTACGGGTTCTCGAGGATGTGGTGCACGAGTGAGGCGAACTCGGCAGGCAGCCCCAGACGCTTAGGATTCGGAATGTTCGCGGCGAACTTCGCGAGCGCCTCTTCGCCGACCGATTCCATGATCGGTGTGCGCATCGTTCCTGGGGCGACGGTGACAACCCGGATCCCCAGTGAGCTCAGGTCGCGGGCGGCGACAAGCGTCAGACCGACAACGCCGGCCTTCGCGGCCGCATACGCAGATTGCCCGATCTGCCCTTCGTAGGCCGCGATACTGGCCGTGGTGACGATCGCCCCGCGTTGCCCGTCGGAATCTGGTTCGGTCTGTCCGATGGCGGCGGCGGCCAGCCGCAGAACGTTGTATGTACCGGTCAGATAGAGATCAACCGTCTTGGTGAATCCCGCGAGAGCAGCGGGGCTGCCGTCGCGCTGGACGACCTTCTCCGCGACGCCGAACCCGCCGTGCGCGACCACTGCGTAGCGCAGCGTCCCGAGTGCCTGCGCCGCCTCGACGGTCGCGAGAACGCTCTCCTCGGAGGTGACGTCGGTGCGTACGTACTTGACTTTGGGGCCCAGATCCTCGGCGAGCTTCTCCGCCTTGTCGTCGGCCAGGTCCGCGATGACCACCGAGGCACCGGCGCCCACCAGCTCTCGCACGGTGGCCTCACCGAGACCTCCGGCTCCTCCGGTCACGATGGCTACGTTGTCTTCGAGCTTCATTTCATCCTCCGGCGATAATCGTTATGTCTGTTGACAATCTGTGTTGCGCGCGTCCGCCCGACGACGGACTCGGGTTTACTTCCCGGTCCAGCGGGGCTTGCGCTTCTCGGCGAACGCCGTCGCACCTTCTTTGGCGTCGGCACTGGTGAAGGCGGGTGCCGATGCCTCGGCGATCTGCGCTGCCGACATCCCCGCGGCCTCGGCGACCATGAGCTGCTTGGTGATCCGAAGCGCGAGCGGGCCGTTTTCGGCAATGGTGGCGGCGAGGGCGACCGCCTGATCGAGCACTTCGGGTCCGGGCACCACCCGATTGACCAGTCCCAGTTCGAACACCCGTTGCGCGGAGACGATCTCGCCTGTGAGCGCGAGTTCCAGCGCGAGCGCCAACGGGATCCTGCGTGGCAGTCGGGTGCCGCCACCGGCGGCCACCAACCCTCGCTTCACCTCGGGTAGACCGAAATTCGCATGGTCGGCGACGACGGCGAGATCGCAGGCCAGCAGCAGTTCGAATCCGCCGGCGACCGCGGTGCCCGCAGCGGCGCAGATTATCGGCTTGGGGTACACCCGATCGGTGAAGACCTCCAACCCCGGCCTTGACTTGTCGATCATCTCCCCGCCGGCGGCGAACGCACGCAAATCCATTCCAGCACAGAAGGATCGATCTCCAGCACCGGTGAGGACCACCGCCCCCACCGAGTCGTCGGTCTCGGCCGCGACGAGTGCCTCCCCGATGCCGGCCATCGTCTCGGCGTCGAGGGCGTTGCGCACTTCGGGACGGTTGATCGTGATCACCAGGACGGCGTCACGCTGGTCGATCAGAACACTCACTGCCGGCACTCCATCGTTGATAGTTTCCTTCTTCTCGGACCGGAGCGGAGAAGCCGCCCCGGCGACATCACAACTTTTCGCGCGGCAGACCGAGAACCCGTTCGGCGATCTGGTTCCTGACCACCTCCGACGTACCACCGGCGATCGTCAGTCCACGGACGAACAGCACGCCGTGATGCAGATCCGCGGTGCCGGCAAGACCCCATTCGGGGCCCCCCACCTGCACCAGCAGATCGGCAACCCGTTGCTGATGTTCGCCCGACAGCAACTTGGTCACATTGCCCTCCGGTCCGGGACCAGCACCCGATACCGCTCGGGCAGCCAAACGAAGGGCCAACATGCGCATCGCCTGACGTTCGGCGACCAGGTGTCCGACCTTGCCCAGAAGATCGGTGTCAGTGGCCTTTTCCGGGTCGGCGGCGGCACGCACGGCTATGTCGAGTTCGACGAACTCCGCCACGCCCCCACCGATGGTCACACGCTCGTTCCCCAGCGTGGCCCGGGCGACCTTCCAGCCTTCGTCGACGGCGCCGACCACGTCGGAGTCCGGGACGAAGACGTTGTCGAGGAAGACCTCGTTGAAGGTGGCCTCACCGGTGATGTCTCGCAGCGGCCGGATCTCGACGCCGTCGGACTCGAGGTCGATGACGAGCATCGAGACGCCGGCATGCTTGGGAGCGTCCTTGTTGGTCCGGACCGTCGCGAGTCCGCGGTTGCAGTTCTGCGCGTCACTGGTCCAGACCTTCTGGCCGGTGACCAGCCAGCCGCCATCGGTACGGACTCCACGGGTGCTGATCGCGGCCGCATCCGATCCCGCGCCCGGCTCGCTGAACAGCTGGCACCACCTGATGGCACCATCGAGCGACGCCCACACCCACCGGTCGATCTGTTGGTCGGTTCCCTGCTGCAACAGCGTCGGCACGATCCAGTTACCGATGCCGAGATCGAGCTTCGGGATGACCGCCAGCTCCTCCTCGATGACAAGCTGCTCGACCGGGCCCGCCGAACGCCCATACGGCGTCGGCCAATGCGGGAATGCGTACCCCGAGTGCGCGAGCAACGCCGCGCGCTCGTCCGAGGGGGTGATCAGATATTGGTCGCGGAACGCCCGCGCGGAGCGCCGGAACGTGTCTGCATCCTCCGGGAGCTCCAGGCTCGGTGGGCGTGCCACCCCGTCGATCGCCAGACGGGCCAGCTGAGCGGCGGCATCGTGACCGAAGACCGACTGCAGCAGATAGGCCCGACGGAGAAACAGGTGCGCGTCGTGTTCCCACGTGAATCCGATACCGCCGTGCACCTGGATGTTGCGCTGGGCCGACCGCACGAAGGCGCCGACCGCCTGGTCCGCGGCGACCGCGGCGGCGAACCTGCCCTCAGCGGTGCCGAGGTCCGCGCGCGAGGCGTCCCAGGCTGCGGCCGTCGCGATCTCGGTGTCGACGAACATGTTGGCGCACAGATGCTTGACAGCCTGGAAGCTCCCGATGGTCCGCCCGAACTGCGACCTGGTCTTGGCGTAGTCGACCGCCGCCTCCGTGCAGGCGCGAGCTCCTCCCGCCGCCTCGGCGGCGGCAAGGGCTTGCGCGACAGCACGCAGAGTGGAGAAGGCCCCGGGCAGGACAGCAATGGCAGAGGCGTTCGCGATCGACAAACGCGCTGACGGACGTGTGCCGTCGATCCCGACCTCGACCGTGACGTCGACGCCTTGTCCCCGCCGGACAACCACCACGTCGGCCCCGGACCGCAGGACGAACACCTCCGCCGACCCACCACCGAGCAACGCTCCGGCGACACCGGTGACCACACCGTTCGAGTCCACGAAAACATCTCCGCCGAGACCGACGGCGGCGGTCACCTCGCCCGCGGAGAGTTCCGGGAGCAATGTGCTGCGCTGATCGTCGGTGCCGGCGAGCCGGATCACCTCGGATGCGATCACCGTCGGGAGAATGTCACCTGGCGCGACAACCCGGCCGAGTTCTTCGAGGACAACCGCGATCTCCGCGGTGCCGAACCCCTGGCCGCCGTGCTCCTCGGGGAGGTGCAGACCCAGCCAGCCGAGCGAGACAACATCTTTCCAGAACGGCACCGTGACGTCGCCGGTGTTGGTCGTTGCCCTCGCCGCGCCGATGGCGTCTCGTTCGGACAAGACCTTGCGCACCGAGTCGGCGAGTTCGATGTGTTCGGTGCTGATGGGCAATCCCATGCTGGGACTCCTAGCTCTTCGAGGTTTCCATGTGCGCGAGGATTTGCTGCCGCAGGGCGGGTTTGGCGAGTTTGCCGACACCTGACCGAGGCATACTGGCGACGATCTCCACTTGTTCGGGGATCTTTTGTCTCATGATTCCCGCCGCGGTGAGGAACTCGGCGACGTCCGACAGTGTCGGGGGCTGCTCACCCGCCCGCACGGTGAAGACCGCGCAGACGCGTTCACCCCGCTCAGCGTCGGGCAGACCGATCACGGCGACCTCCTCGACGGCCTGGTGCTGAGACAGCAGTGATTCGATCTCGAGCGGAGAGATGTTCTCGCCCTTACGGATGATGACGTCCTTGAGTCGCCCGGTGACCTCGATGCAGCCGCTGGGCCGCAGTCGGCCACGATCACCGGTGCGGTACCAGCCGTCGGTCGTGAACACCTCGGCGTTCAACTCGGGATCGGTGTACCCGCGACAGACCGTCGCGCCGCGGACCTCGACGTCCCCCTCCGCCCCGGGCGGCACGGGCGTGCCCTTCTCGACGATCCGCACTTCGACACCGGGGACCGGGCGGCCATCGGATTCGGCGAGATCCTCGTCGGAATCGAGTGGGGACGCCACACAGATCATGGGGCACTCGGTCATCCCGTAGTCGTGGGCGACCGGGACACCGAGCTCAGCACGGACCGAGGCGAACACCGCCGGCGGACAGGGCGCACCACCACCTTTGAGCAATCGCAGGTCGGGAAGCACGCGGGTACCGGCCGGGGCGGCCCGCTGCTGCGCGACCAGCATCGTGTAGAAGACGGTGCTGCCGCCGGACAACGTCACACGGTGGCGCCGGAACGCCTCCGTTGCAGTGTCCGGGCGAAACGCCTCGATGAGAACTGAGGCGAAACCGGACAGGAGCATCGACGAGAGGTAGACGACACCGCCGACGTGGGTGATCGGGAACGGGATGGATCCCACCTCGTCGGGCGACTCACCAAGGCGGCCGTTCAGCACAAAACCCCGGGCGGCGGCCAGGATCGACGAATCCGTGTGCTGAACCCCCTTCGGCGTTCCGCTGGTGCCCGAGGTGAAATGGATCCACCGTATGTCCTCAGGGTCCTCTGGACGCGGCGGCAACTGATCCACGGCGTCGGACTCGGCGGGATCGCGCTCGACGACGATGATCTCGGGCGCTCCCTGCCGATCCTGGCGCAACTGGCGCAGACTGTCGTAGGCGAACCCTGGCCACTGTTCGGGAACCAGGACAAAGTCGACGTCGCCCGTTGCGAGCGCGGCAACGGTCTCGCGTTCTCCGAACAGCGGTATGACAGGCGCCTGCACTGCTCCGATGCGCGCGAGCGCCGCGATCAGCAACGCACTCCCGATGCGTGTCGGAAGTTGCCAGGCCACCTTCGAACCGGAGGTGATCCCCTGTTCGATCAGCCACGCCGCAATCCGCTCCGACCGATCACGGTACTCGGCGAAGGTGACCTTCGTCCCGTCCTCGGCGATGAGCAGCACTCCGTCCGGCGTAGCCTCCGCGCGCCCGTCGACGAGTTCGGAGAAGGTGCGGGCCGGTTGCAGCCGCATCGCAAAATCTTCCAAAGACCCGTATTCGGCGCTGGTCGACGTCGTTGCCACCACAGACCGTCCTTTCCTGGCTGTTGATCCATCCGCACGCGCGCGACCGTCGCGGCAGCGCCGAGGCTGAGATACAGGCCATACAGTACAATGATTTGGAGAATAGGCAAGGCTGTTCGGGCAATCCGGACAGACTCGGCATTCGGGCCGATCGGCCACTACTCCATGTTAAATTGGACTTATCTTATAACTGATTGTCGCCCTTGGTCGCGGCAGTCTCTCTCACTCCGGCAGGCGCTCGACGTCGGCCGCAACATCGAGGAGGACCAGTGGGAACAGAACAACCCCGGGCGGTGATCACGGCGGCCTGCCGCACGCCGATCGGTACCGCACGCAAGGGCACGCTGACAGAGACGACTGCCGAGGATCTCGCCGGTCATGTGGTCACCAATGTCGTCAAACGGTCGGGACTGTCGCCGGAGGTCTTCGACGATCTGGTACTCGGCGAGGTCTATCAGGGCGGCGGGGACATCGCCCGCTACGTCGCGGCCGCAAACGGCCTGACCTCGGTGCCCGGGTTGGCCGTCAACCGGCAATGCGCCACCGGCCTGTCGGCCGTCGCATCGGCCGCTGCGACCATCATGTCCGGCATGGGCGACGCAGTGATCGCAGGCGGAACCGAGGCCGCGTCCCTGGCACCGGTCGGACGGCGCCGCACTCCCGGAACGTCCGGCAAGAGCGCCGACGACTGGACGGACCCGTGGTACTCCCCATCTCATCCCGGAACTCCCGACGCACCGTCCATGGACATGTCGATCACCGTGGGCTGGAACGCAGCCGTGCAGTATGACGTGAGCCGCGTGCAACAGGACGAGTGGGCGGCACGATCGCACGAACGCGCGATCGCAGCCATCGACGAGGGCCGCTTGATTCCGAGATCGTGCCGATCTCGGTGACGAACAAGGCCGGCGAGACCGTGGAGTTCGCCGTCGACGAACACCCACGACGCGGAACGAGCCTCGAGGTCCTGTCGAATCTTCGTGTGATCCATCCGGAGATCGAGGGCTTCTCGGTGACCGCGGGCAATTCCTCGGGCATCAACGACGCGGCCGCCGCGCTCACGGTCGTCTCGGACGGACTCGCGAAGGCAGAGGGACTGGAGACGCTCGGTGTCATCCGCTCGTGGGCGGCGGTGGGTGTCGAACCGAACAAGACGGCCATCGGGCCGACGATCGCCATCCCGCGGGCGCTCGCCCGAGCGGGCCTGTCGCTCAAGGACGTTCGTCTCTTCGACATCAACGAAGCGTTCGCGGCGCAGGCCATCGCCTGCACCAAGGTGCTCGAATTGGAGGAGGACAAGGTCAATGTGTCCGGCTCGGGTATCAGCCTCGGGCATCCCATTGCCGCCACCGGTGCCCGCATGGCCACCACCATGGTCTACGAACTGCGCCGAATCGGCGGCGGAATCGGGGTCATCGCGATGTGTGCCGGCGGCGGTATGGGTGCGGCCATGGTCATCGAGGTCTGATCGGGTCATCGAGGGCTGATCGCCACACGAACCGGACAAGGCCCGCAGGTCTCGATGACCTGCGGGCCTCGTCATGTGTCCGGCCGACCGGCGATGGGTCAGAAGTAGTGCCGGCTCACTAAATCGGCCACACAGCCCGGCTTTTCGCTTCCTTCGACCTCGATCGTGGTGCGCATGACCAACTGCACCGAATTGTCGTCGATACGGTCGGCGGTTTTGACGACGGTGCGGGCGCGGATCCTGCTGCCGACGCGGACCGGCGAGGGAAACCTGACGCGGTCGAGTCCGTAGTTGACTCCCATCTTGGCGCCCTCGATACGGCGCAGCTGGCTCACGAAATACGGCACCAGAGACAGCGACAGGAACCCGTGCGCAATCGTCGCACCGAACGGCCCGCCCGCGGCCTTCTCGGTGTCGACGTGAATCCACTGATGGTCTTCGGTGACATCGGCGAAACCGTCGACGCGGTCCTGTTCGACTGCAAACCACTCGGTCGGCCCCAGCTCTTTGCCGACGGCCGCCTCGAGATCCGCGATTCCGCGGTAGATCTCCATGTGCAACTTACCTTTCCGTTGTGGATGTGATTGATGCCGGACGGTGCCGACGCCGATGGGCCCGGATCACCTGGAACTGAGCAACATCGCCCCGGCCACGGGGCCACCGCCCACGGCGACGACGGCGACATCGGTATCGGCACGGATCTGTCGTTCGCCACCCTCGCCCCAGAGCTGGACACAGGCCTCGTGCAAGAACCCCATGCCGTGCAGGCGGCCACCCGAGAGCTGCCCCCGCTGGTGTTGACCGGGAGTTCTCCGTCCAGCGCGATGCGTTCGCCGCCTTCGATGTACTGGCCCACCTTGCCATGCTCACAGAAGCCGAGCGCTTCGAGCCACTGCACCGTCAGAAAGCTGAAACCGTCGTAGAGCTGCGCGAAGTCGACGTCCGCTACGGTCAGGTCGGTGCGGTTCCACAAGGTGGCAGCAGTGTCGTGTGCGGCCATCGTTGTCAGGTCTTTGCGCTGGTCCCAGGTGGCCCGCTCGAACATCCCCGTTCCGACCGATTCCACGGTGAGTGGTTGTCTCGGAAGCCCTTTCGCCGCATCCCGGCGCGAGATGACGACCGCGGTGGCGCCGTCACACGGCACGTCGCAGTCGTAGAGGCAGAACGGGTCAGAAATCATCCGCGAATCGAGATAGTCCTGCAGCGACATCGGATCGCGGTAGATTGCGTCCGGATTGAGTGCGGCGTTTGTTCTCGCATTGACGGCGATCGCGCCGAGCTGCTCACGGGTCAGACCGAACTCGTGCATGTACCGCTGCGCGGGCATGGCCAGCCAGTTCGCGGCCGAGATGGCACCGTACGGCCCGAAGAACTCGTGATGCGGGTTCGCCCGTCCCTCACCGATCAACACCGAACCGCGACCTTTGGATGCCTGCGCAGTGGACTCCCAGACCGACCGGTAGCAGAGTACGTGATCGGCCAGCCCGGTGGCCACCGCCATACATGCCTCGATGACCGGACCGATCTGCCCCGCGGTCTCCGAACTGCTGATGTACCAGTTGCTCCGCAGACCCAGTGCATTGCGCAGATCGTGAACGGTGGCACCGGAAAAGCCCGGATCGGGCACGCCCGGACCGGGATAGCTGGCCACCCCGTCGATGTCGGCGGGCGAGAGCCCGGCGTCGGCTATGGCGCGCAACGACGCCTCGATTGTGAGGTCGAGGCCGGTTCGCCCGAGCCGCCGTCCCACCTGCGACTTGCCGGCACCCGTCACAACGGCCTTGCCCTCGAAAGGGCCTCCGCGCTCACCCATCAGTTCGACTCCTTCACCGGGCGGAACAGGGGAATCCAGACGTCTTCCCACTCTTCGAAGAAGACCTCGACCTCGAGGCCGATCGTCACGTCCTCCGGATCGATGTCGACCACGTTGCTGACCACGCGAGTGTCCGGTTGCTCGGCCAATTCGATGAACGCAACGGTGTACGGGGGCGGGAACGCCGGGATCCAGGTCTGTCGGTTCACCGTGAACGCCGCCACGGTTCCGCGGCCGGACACCGGCTCCGGTGCCACATCCGTGCTCTGGCACCGCCAGCACGCGGGCGCCCCGGGGAGAAAGAAGTTGGTGCAGGAATGACAACGGTGGACAAGCAACTCTCCGTTGCGTCCTCCCGTCCAGTACTCCTGCGATTGCGGCGTCGGAGCCGGAAGCATCCGGAACTCCGGTCGTACGTATGGGATGGTCACATCTGGCTCCTGGAGTTCCGAAGTCGGCACGGAGATTGGACAACTGATTGCACCGATTGTGATTCAAGCCTCACGTTATGCCTCCGCTGACAACAACGTCAAGTAACTGCACAGTGGTCTTCTGCCACCACATCGGGGGTTTGTGCTGCCGTATTCGACGGCGAGGCACGTATAGTTGACCCACACGTCAAGGAGGAATACCAGGTCCGTCGACTTCGCACGTCAACCGGCGGAACATGGGTCGCCGGAGGAACCACGGGGCACCACTACACATGACATCACACGACGCACCTCGCAGCACGAGCGCAACCGGCAGTTCACTCGCAGCGCCGGAGAACGGCATCGCACTCGGTGAACGAGCGGTCCGCACGCGCGAAGCGATCATCGACGCGTCCCGGCGGCTGTTCCTCGAGCGTGGTTACGCAGGCACTCGGATCAACAACATCACCGACGCGTGCGGAATCTCCCGCGCGGGCTTCTACACGTACTTCCGTGACAAGCGAGAAGTCTTCAACACGATCGGCGAAGAGACCTACAAGGAGATCGTCGCGGTGGTGTCGCTGTGGTCGGACATGCCGTCGCCGGCCTCGCTGGGCGACGTCACCTCGTGGGTGCGTCAGTACTTCAGCTTCATGGATCAGCACGGCGCGTTCATCTTCTCGTCCACCCAATCCGCGCCGACCGACGACGAGTTCCGCCGCAATTCGCAACGGACACAGATGCGGGTGGCCTGGCTCCTCGGTACCAATCTCGTCGCCCGCCAGCAGCGGCGTTATGAAGCACCCGAGGCGCTCGGGTTGACGATGATGGCCATGCTCGACCAGTCGTACTTCTACAGCCGCGTGTGGCGGTTGCCGGTGGACGACGACGACATGATCCGGACGCTCGGGGAGCAGATACACGATTCGCTCGCCAACGGCAGATGACTGCCGCGACGAGCGAATCGTCTGTGATCTGCTCTTGTCGACGAGGGACGATCGGATCGATCAGGTTGACAGTATGGTGACCGCTGCCGTTCCGGGCGCGCCGTAGAGCTGGGCATATCCAACCTTGGCATCGTTGATCTGGCGGTCACCCGCTCGCCCACGCAGCTGATTGACGAGTTCGAAGATCTGACGCAGGCCGGAGGCGCCGACCGGCTCCCCGTTGGCCAACAAGCCGCCGTCGGTGTTGATCGGCAATCGTCCGGAGATCTCGGTCTCACCCGCGGCGATGAGCTTCTCCTGCTCACCGTCGGCGCAGAAGCCGTTCTCCGCCATGTGGATGATCTCCGACCCGGCGTCGGTGTCCTGCAGCTGGATGACATCCACGTCCGACGGCCCGATCCCGGCGATCTCGTACGCCTCCTTGGAGGCGTCGACGGTCGGGCTTGGCACGGTGTCCAGGGGCAGGGACGGGCTGAGCAGTTCGAACGCTCCCTCACGTCGGCTGCGCAGGGTGCTGGCCCTCAGGTACACCGGCTTGTCGGTGTAGAAATGCGCCTTGTCGGCACGGCACAGCACAACGGCAGCAGCGCCCTCGTCCGGACCGCAGTACATGTACTGGGTCAGTGGGTAGTTGAGGATCTGAGAGTTCAGGATCTCTTCCTCCGACAACGCTTTGCGGCGCCAGGCCAACGGGTTGCCCGCACCGTTGCGCATCGCCTTCGCCGACACCTTGGCCAGTGTCTCGGGGGTGATCCCGAAATCGTGCATGTACCGGTTGATCTTCATGCCGAAGAAGTGCGTGGTGAGGAACAGGCCGGCCTCGCCGTACCAATCCGGCAGTCCGGACACCGAAGGATGTGCCGCGAAGGCACCTCGCTCGTGCTTGTCCAGACCGACTGCGATGGTGATGTCGTGTTCACCGAGCTTGATCGAGTTGGCAGCCATCGCCAGCGACGTCGCTCCGGTGGCGCAACCGGTGAAGACCGCCCGCCCGGGGACCCCGGTCAGGCCCAGGAGACCGACGATCGCCTCCGGGTTCTTGACCTCCATGCTTCCCGCATACAGCGCCTGCACGTCGGACCATTCGATGCCCGCGTCGGTGAGCGCGTCGTAGACGGCGTCCTCACCCATCTCCAGCGCGGACTTCCCGGGATACCGGCCGAACGGGTGCAACCCGACACCGATGATCGCTACGTCACTCGACGACATCGTCCTGACCTTTCTCGACCGGCGCAAATGCGTAGATCATTGTTTCGCGGCCCTCGGCATCGACGCCGAAGGGCACGATCTTGAGTTCCATCTCCTGGCCGATGGTGAGCTTGTCCGGATCTGCCTCGGTCAACCGGGCTTCGACCCGCAACGCGCCTTCGAGTTCCACGTACCCCACAGCAAAGGGCGCAAAGGTTTTCGCGTCGTCGTTGCCGTTGTAGGGCGGCTGAGGTGGCCGGAACTTCTGCGTGGTGAATGTCCAGAGGGTTCCGCGCCTGGGGAGCTCGACCTGCTCCAGTTCTTCACGAACCTTGCCGACGATCTTGTGCCGTCGGTACGGGAACACGAGCCTGCCGTCTGATGATCTGCCTGCGAGCAGTGCCGGCTCCTCGGCGGGCCAGGTGAACAGCCCCTCCGCCAGCGGTACTTGTTCGGTCATGTGTTCTGTCCCTTTCCCTCGCAGAGTGATCGCGCGACACGCGCCACCGCGGTCCCGCCGCAAATCCCGCCTGGGTACACGGTAAGAGCCCGGAGACGGCATTGTCAACGAAACCGTCAAATGACGCCCAAAATGTTGGCCGATCGACTGATCGACCTCGTATGGCTGCAAACATCTTCGCACTTCAAAGCGCACTTCGATGCTACGGCCATGCCCTTGACGATATCGTCGACCAGTTCGCGGACAGTGCTCGCCGTGATCGGAAAGCCCAACCACGACCACTGCCGCGCGCGGACCTATAGAGTGTAAATAGTTAGCTATTCATAACACGACAGGAGTCGATATGTCAGGTTTGGACAACAGTCAGCCGGTGACCGACGTCAGCAGTCTCGAAGAGGCCGGACTCGGTGACGAGAAGACCGCGACAGACGCAACAAATCCGGAACCCGAGGATGACGACGACGATCCCGAACTCGTGGACGACGCCACACCCGGACCCCGGTAGCAACGCCTTCGGTGCGGGCGCGCGGGACGCGCCCGCACCGGAGCGACCGTGGCGGCCATTCGCCTGAACGGACCCAGATCACCCACCAGCGGACCCCGGGCCCGACCGGGTCAGCGACTCGACGTAGTCACGCGCACCCGACGCCTCGGCGAATCCGCTGAAACGCACACTGCGAGAGACAAATCGCCAACCATCGCCGGTTCGCACGAGGCGGTCCCGGTAGGTACCCCAATGATCGGGCCCGGTTGTACCGATGAACAAGAACACGCTCTGCGAACGCGCGGTGTCCTCCGAGACCCGATCGGTCATCCGCGACGAAACATGGTGGTTGCCGGGCAGCAGGCCCTCGATCGCACCCATCGCCACTGCGGACCGTCTCGCGAAGTCGGCGATGGCAGCGGGGCCGACGAACTGCCGTCCGCCGACATCGAGCACACCGTCTCCGGTGAACAGGGCCGCGAACTCGTCCACGCGCCCGCTGTCACCCAACCCCGTGTATCGCGACAGCAGCAACTCGAGGTCGACCTGATCCGAGATCGACATGTCGATCATCTTGTACCCCTGACCATCACACCGGTTGCAGGGGCCGCCGGACGGTCGTCCGCGGGCGGTCGACCAACTCGACGACAAGCCCGTCGGGATCGGACAGGAACAGAACGGTGAAGCCTCCGGTCGGCACGTCGGGCATCGGCACGAATCCCGGCTCTGGCGTCGCAGGCTCGTCCCGCACCAACGCGGCGCGGGCGTCCTTGACGTCTTCGACCGCAATGGCGACCCGGTAGAGCCCTTGCGTATTGGCGAATGGGGTCTATCTCCACCTGGTTCGGCGGGCACTCGAGTTCGAACGAGAACGTGGGGTCTTCGGGCAGGTACAGCGAAACCCCCGGGACCGACCGTGTGAGGTCGTCGTCGTCGGGCCGAACGACGAACCCGATGGTCGAGTACCACGCCACCGAACGCTCCAGGTCGCTCACCACCAGTCGCTCGTGGCTCAGCATCGGCGATCCCGGATCGGTGTCCGCCGACGCGATCTCCACTGTCTCGACGGTCACCCCATCTGGATCGATGGTCCGAATTGCCTTGCGAGACCGTCCACGCACCACCACCGACTCCACGTTGCCCGAACCGGGAAAGGCTGTCAGGGAGTCCATGCGGAAGCCGATCACCCGGAAGCTCGGTGCGTCGGCATCGAGATCCGACCGCGCGATCAGCGCAGGGTCATGCCACTGAACCAGTTCCAAAGCCGGCGCGGACCGCGGACCGCGCTCGTCGTACATGAACACGGTTTCGCTCGCGGTGTGTTCGGACAGACCCATGAACCGGCCGTCGGTGTCCTGGCTCAGTGAACGCATCCGGTCGCGCACGTTGAACAGATCGCCATAGAATTTCTCCGAGCGGGCCACGTCGGCGCTGTTGAGATTGCAGTGCATCACCGAATGGGCGTGCTCGGCACGTGGCGTCCCCGCGGTGCTCGCAGCGGCGCTCACGAGCCGACCTCGACATCTTCGGGCACGAAATAGCTGCGGGACAAGTTGCCGGCGCCGATGCGGTACTGCGTCAGATCGGTCACGCCCACGGCGGCCAGTGCCTGTTCGTCGGTGAACAGATTGCCAGAACAGTCCCCCGGCTTCCGACCGACGATGGCCAGCGCCGCATCCGCCATGATGTCGACCGATCGCGACTGTTGCTCGGCAACCTCCTCGCCGAGGATCGAGCGTATGGCCTCCGTCGCGATCGCAGTTGCCGGCCACAGCGAGTTCGCCGCGACCCCGGAATCGGCGAGTTCGGCCGCGAGTCCGAGCGTGGCAAGGCTGACGGCATACTTCGACGTCGTGTAAGCCAGATGTGCGCCAAGCCATTTCGGGTCGAGATCGAGAGGCGGGGATATCGAGAGGATGTGCCCGGCCGACGATGCCGTGAGGTGGGGAATGGCAGCACGCGACACCGAGAAGCTGCCCCGGGCGTTGATCGCCTGCAGGAGGTCGTAGCGTTTCATCGTCACCCGTGAGGTGGGCGTGGTGTCGAAAGCAGCTGCGTTGTTGACAACGATGTCGAGGCCGCCGAAGACCTCGACCGTCTTGGCGATCGCCGATTCGACGTCCGTATCGTTGCGCAGGTCCCCCGGGATGGCCAGGGCCCGGCCACCGGTGTTCTCGATGCCCTCGGCAACGCTGTACACCGTGCCGGGCAGACTCGCGTGCGCTGAGCCGGATTTCGCGAACAGGACCACCGCGGCACCGGATTCGGCGAAGGCACGCCCGATCGCGGCACCGATTCCGCGGCTGGCGCCGGTGATGAAGGCGGTCTTGCCGCTCAGGTCTACGGGACTATCCAAAGCCATGTGCGGCCATCCTCAGTTCGACGTTGTTGATGTTCGGGACCGGGCGGGAGTTCTCACCCGGCGGCGGACTGCCACTGCGCGGCCAGATCGGCGGACAGGGCCAACCGCGCGACCTGCCTGATCGAGTTCTCGAGCACCATCTCGCCGTACTCCGGTGGCACGCCACGGACCGCGTCGCGGACAACCACGACGTGGAAGCCTTCGCCTGCGGCCGCCGCTGCGGTCACCAGGACCGCAACGTTGACCGATACGCCGACCAGTACGACCGTGTGGATGCCGAAATTCCTGAGCAGCGAGAGCAATTCGGTGCCCTGCACCGGCGACAGACCGTGGTGGCGGGGCGAGACGATGTCGGTGGGGTCGAGCAATCGGGGCAGGACCTGCGTCGGTACGGTTCCGGGCCCCCACTGCGCCGAGGCGGGACCGATGAACCGCCACAACGGCTCGGTACCGAGATTGCCTGCGCCAAGGGCTCCTTCGTACACGGCGTGCACGACCCGCACGCCATGGGACCGGGCCGCGCGCAGCACGTCATCGACACGATCGACCAGGTCTCCGGCGGCGTCGCGCAAGGCCGGAATGGCCACGTCCTGGCCGAGCGTCCCGTTCTGGCATTCGATGGCGACCACTGCGGTTCCCGACAGATCCCAGTCGTTGCGCGAACTCATGGTTGTTCCTCCACGGTCGGTGCCGGCGACCCACTCGCCTCCACCAGCTGGTGAACCGCGATCACGTGCGCCCGGCACACGCCGTTGACTGAAGCAATACCCGGCGCTAACTTAAGCTAGGGGTTTTTGACAGTTTCGTCAAGGAACTCTCATCACGTCGACCGGGGTGTTCTCCCGATCACGCCGCCCACCGACACCGCATCTGACCTCCTGGGCGCGGAACGACGAAGGAAGCATCATGCCACCCGATCTGACACTCGCACAAACCATCTGCGACAACGCAATCCGATTTCCCGGCGAACCTGCATACGTCGCGGGCGATGCGGTACTCACGCATGGCGGACTCCGCACCGACGCCGCCACCATCGCCACCGCACTGGCCGCCCGCGGCATCCGCCGTCAGGATCGGATCGCGCTCCTCGATCGCAACACTCTCGACTTCACCCGGGTGCTGGCCGCGGGCAACCTCTCCGGGATCGTGGTGGCCACCGTCAATTTCCGTCTCGCCCCACCGGAGATCGTGACCATCATCGGCGATGCCGCACCCCGGGTGCTGTTCTTCGGCGCCGAGTACGACGACCTCATCGCAACCATCCGGGACGAACTGACCAGCGTGGAGTTGTTCGTCCGGATGGGTTCGTCGGACCGCTCGCCGTCGGCGGGCGTCGAGAACCTCGATGCCTTCCTGGCCGAGCCCACCGACGCACCGCCCTTCGAGGCGCGCGGCGACGACATCGCGTGCCTCATCTACACCAGCGGTACAACCGGGAAGCCCAAGGGCTGCATCCTTGGTCAGCACGAGATGGCCGGCCTGGCACTGACCATGAACGGCGAGATGCGATCGGGGTCGACGGACAGGATCCTCTTGTGCATGCCGCTGTTCCACGTCGGAGCGATGGCGATGGCGCTCGGAATCCATGCTCGTGGCGGCACCGCGGTTCTGCACGAGGCGTTTGATCCCGCACGGATCCTGGCGACGGTTGCCGACGAGCAGATCACCGTCCTACATCTCGCACCGACCATGCTGGCCGACGTCGTCGGCGCCGCACGAAACACCGGCACCACACTGAAATCTGTTCGTACCGTGGTCTATTCGGCCGCACCGATCACCAGTAGCGGATTGGCCGACGCCCTCGCGACCATGCCCAACGTCAACTTCATGAACTTGTACGGCCAAACCGAGGTCATCACCTCGGGTCTGCCGCCAGAGCTGCACCGGTCCGCGGGTACCGAAACCGATGCGCGGCGTCTGCGGTCGGTCGGATATCCGTTCCCGGGCACCCGCGTCCGGATCGTGACCGACGACGGAGACGACGCCGAGCCCGGCCGGCCCGGGGAGATCGCGGTGCGCTGTGAGGCCATGTTCCGTGGCTACTGGAACGACGGTGTCCGCACCGCCGAGGTGCTGCGGGACGGTTGGTGTCACACCGGTGACATCGGCCTGATCGACGAGGGGCTCCTCTTTCTGGTCGACCGCAAGAAGGACGTGGTGATCTCGGGTGGCGAGAACGTGTATTCGCTCGAGGTCGAGGACGCCCTCACCGGGCACCCGGAGATCGACCGGTGCGCGGTGATCGGAACGCCTGATGCGCGCTGGGGAGAAGCGGTGACCGCGGTGATCGTCCGGGCACCGGATTCGCAGATCGACGCCGACGAGATCCGGGACTTCGTCAGGACCCGGCTGGCCGGGTACAAGAGCCCACGCAAGGTGTTCTTCGTGTCGGAGCTTCCCACCTTGAGCAACGGGAAGATCGACAAGAAGGCGCTTCGAGCCGCCTACTCCGACATCGACTAGCTGCCCCGCGGGCCGCGAATCAGCGCTTCCTGGGCCACGCTGGCGATCGTCGCTCCGTCGCCGCTGAACACCGAGCCGAAGACCAGACCGCGAGAGTTGACGGTCGCGACAGATCTCTGCTCGACCAGAATCCACTCGTCGAGAGGGATGTCCCGGTGAAACCAGATCGAGTGGTCCAGCGAGATGTGCTGGGTGGGGCCCATGGGATCGAGGCCGATTGATTCGACTGCGGGCAGCATGGCCCAGAAGTCGGTCAAGACGGTGAAGAGACACGCGCGCAACGCCGGATCGTCGGGTACCGGACCGACCGGGCGGGTCCAGTAACGCCGGACGACGGCGCCGTCGACCTTCTCCAGTCGTCCCCGGTGTTCGAAGGCCAGCTGGGGACCCCAGTCCGCATCGAGCGGCGGAGACCACTCGCCCTCGTCGGGACCCGGCACGATCGGCATCAAAGCCTCGTGGACCGGGCTCGGTTCCTCGACGTGAAATGAGGCCGTCAACGTGCAGATCACCTGGTCGGACTGGATCACCGTCACCGTCCTCGAGGCGAACGACCGGCCGTCGCGGGACCGGTGCACCACCAACGTCAGTGGAACATCGGGCGGACCGGACCGGAGGAACTCGGTGTGCAGCGAATGCACGCCGAATTCTGCCGACACGGTTCGTTGCGCGGCACGCAAAGCCTGTGCGGCGATCAGGCCGCCGAACAGCCGCACCGGGGTCAGCTCGGAGTCGTTGACCGCTCGAAAGCGGTCGACATCGAGAGGCTCGAGCTCGATCAGAGTGATCAATCTCGACAGTTCGTCTGTACCGTCAGTAGTGGCCGCCGGTGGATCGGTAGTGCCGTCTCCGTGCTGCTCTGACATGTGTCGGCTCCAATAATAGTCGTTGTCAATAACTTTCGGGACCACATCGTCCTCGGACCACGTGCACCGAGTGACCGATGTAACTGTCGACCCGTAACCTTCTCCAAAGCTATACCGCTAATTTAGTTAGCGGTATAGCCTCGAATGCAAGCACCCCTGATCAAGAGATTGGAACCACCATGCGTGATGCCGTCATCGTCGAGACCGCACGTACCCCCATCGGCAAACGCAATGGCGGCCTGTCGAGTGTTCATGCCGTGGAGTTGTCGGCACAGATCCTCAACGCGCTGATCGAGCGCGCCGGCATCTCGGCGGACCTGGTGGACGATGTGCATTGGGGCAACGTGCTGAGCGTGGGCCAGCAGTCCGGCAACGTCGGCCGGATGGCCGTACTGGCGGCCGGCTGGCCCGAACACGTTCCCGGATTCACGATCGATCGCCAGTGTGGGTCGTCCCAGCAGGCGATCTCGACTGCCGCCGCCACAATCGTCTCAGGTCAGGCGGACATCATCGTCGCAGGTGGTGTGGAGATGATGTCATCGATCCCGATGGGCGCCACCGCGGTGGAAGGTACCGGCAAGTCCGGTGGTCCGGCGGTGGATCGCTACGCCGACGAACTCACCGCACCCGGGTTCTTCGGCTCGTTCAACCAAGGTGCAGGCGCGGAGAAGATCGCCCGCGATTGGGACCTGTCCCGCCAGCAGGTCGACGAGTACTCGGTGCGCTCCCACGAACGGGCTGCGGCCGCGCAGAAGAACGGCGAGTTCGACACGGAGATCGTCCCGATCACCGTGGACGACGACGTGGTGAGCCGTGACGAGGGCATCCGGCCCGGATCCACCGTCGACAAGCTCGGAACGCTCAAGACCCCGTTCCTCGAGGGCGGCGTGATCAGCGCGGGCAACGCGTCGCAGATCTCCGACGGGGCCTCGGCCGTGTTGGTGATGACCTCGGAGAAGGCCGCCTCGCTCGGTCTGACGCCGATCGCGCGCGTGCACACCGCTGTGGTGACCGGCGATGATCCGGTCAAGATGCTCACCGGACCGATCCCAGCGACCGCGCTGGCACTCAAGCGCTCCGGCCTCACCATCGACGAGATCGACGCCTTCGAGATCAACGAGGCGTTTGCACCCGTTCCGCTGGCATGGCAGATCGAGACCGGCGCGCGCGACGCCAAACTCAACCCCGTCGGCGGTGCCATCGCGCTCGGCCACCCCCTCGGGGCCTCGGGCACGCGGTTGGCCACAACATTGCTGGCGTACCTGCAGCGCACCGGGGGTCGGTACGGCCTGCAGTCGATGTGTGAGGGCGGAGGAACCGCCAACGCCACCATTTTCGAGCGTCTCTAGTGCAAACCAGCGCGGCGTCCTTCGCCGCGGCGGCGACGCGGTGACCGTGACACCGGTCATCGCCGGTGTCGGCCGGACCGCGTTCTCACGCCGGTCCGGCCGTACGGTGCTGGAACTGGCCACGGAGGCAGCACTGGGCGCGATCGCCGATGCCGCCATCGCGGTAGACGACATCGATGCCATCGCCACCTATCACGACAACGACACGGCCTCTCCGTCCGAGGTGGCCTCCGATCTCGGTACCGGGCCGTTGACCTGGTCGCAGTCGGTGGTCGGCGGAGGCTCCGAGTTGTGTGCCCTCATCGGCACGGCAGCGGACGTCGTGGCCGACGGACGCGCCTCGCACGTGCTGATCTACCGCGCCATGAACGGCGCCAGCGGGATCCGGATGGGCGACTACGGCACCGGCTCGGCCGCCGGATACCGGCAGTTCATGGCCCCGTACGGTTACGCGACGCCGGTGGAGGTGGCCGCGATGGCCGCCGCCCGCCACATGGCGCAGTACGGGACCACCCGGGAGCACCTCGGTGCGATCGCGGTGACGATGCGTGAGAACGCCCAGCGCAACCCGGCGGCGGTGATGAACGGACGACCGATGACCATGGACGACTATCTCGCGTGCCGCCCGATTGCCGAGCCACTGCACCTGCTCGATTGCTGTCTCGAGACCGACGGCGCGGTCGCGATCGTCATCACGTCGGCGACGGACGCCACCGCCAGGCCGGCCGTCGAGATCCGGTCCTGGGCCTACGGCGCCGGACCCCATTCGGTGGTCCCGTACGAGAAGTACCCGGACCTCACCACGATGTTCCCGATCTGGTTGCGCGAGCAGCTGTTCGAACGTGCCGGCGTCGGACCTGCCGACATCGACGTGGCGTGCTTGTACGACGCGTTCACCTACACGGTCCTGAGCCAGATCGAGGACTTCGGATTCTGCGACAAGGGCCTCGCCGGCGAGTTCGTCGGTTCCGGAGCGATCGCGACGGGCGGCTCACTGCCGGTCAATCCGAACGGTGGCCTCCTGTCAGAGGGATACATACACGGGCTCAACAACGTTGCCGAAGCCGTGGCCCAGTTGCGTGGGTCCGCCGCGGACCGTCAGGTGCCCGATGCCCATCTCGCCCTCGTGTCGGGGTACAGCTTCAGCCGCGGCAGTGCGCTCATCCTGGGCTCGGCGGCATGACGAGCGACGCCCAGGCCCCCAGCGGCCAGATGACACCGGTCGTCGACGACATCACCCGGCCCTACTGGGAATCGGCCGCCCGTGGAGTACTGAGCATCCAGAAGTGCAGCCGCTGCGACCTTCTCATCCACGCGCCGATGGTTCGCTGTCCGCGCTGCCACCGCGGTGACGCGCTCGGATGGTGTGAGGTGTCCGGGCGGGGAACGATCTACAGCAGCATCACGGTGCACGGCAATAGGCTGCCAGGCTTCCGAAACGGAGCGCCCCACGTGGTGGCGATGATCGAGCTGGCCGAGCAGCCGAGGTTGTTCGTCATCACGAACGTATCCGATTGCGAACCGGCCGACGTGACCGTCGGCGCACGCGTCGAAGTCCACTTCGACGACACGCTCGACGGAGTCACACTCCCCCAATTCCGCCTGGTTCGAAGAGTGAGGAACGATCAGAGATGACATCCGGTACACCGTTGTCCAACGTCGACACCCAGAACACGATCGACCCCGCAGACAAGACCGGAACCGCGGCTCTCCGTAAGGATTTGGCCGCGTTTGCCGCCGAGCACCGCCAGACCTTCGACGAGGCCGAACGCCGGGGCCGGTTCCCGGTCGACCTCTATCGGGAGATGGGTCGCCGGGGCTGGGTCGGCTCGGTGACACCGCCGGAGTTCGGGGGCAGCGGAGGCGGTGTGTGGGAGTACTGCGTCATCGCCGAAGAGGTCGGCCGGCTCGGCATCGTCTCGCCACAGACGGCCATCCAGGGCGAACTCTGGCTCCTCGACTGGGGTACAGACTTACAGAAGGCCGATCTGCTTCCGGGTCTGGCCAGCGGAGAGATCGTCTTCAGTGAATCGATCTCCGAACCCGGTGTCGGCTCGGCGTTGCGCTCGGTGACCACAACGGCCACCCGCGACGGTGATGCGTGGATCATCAACGGGCGCAAGACACACGTCAACCTGGGCGCCGAGAGCAGCCTCACCGTGGTGTACGCGGTCGCCGACGAAGGCCTCACCGCGTTCCTGGTGCCGATGGACACAGCCGGGGTCCACACCCGGGGCACCGATCCGATCGGTCTGCGGCTGATCCCCACGGCCGACGTCGATTTCGACGATGTGAGAGTGCCGTCGTCCGCGGTACTCGGCTCCCCGGGGCAAGGCCTCAAGACGTTCTTGAGCACCTTCAACACCAGCCGGCTCGGAAATGCCAGCGAACTCATCGGATTGGCGCGCCGCGGATTCATCGAGGCGGTCGACTACGCGAGCGCCCGTGAGGTCGGCGCGAACGTCGTCACCGACTTTCAAGGGCTGCAATGGGAGTTGACCGACTGCTACCAGGCGATTTCGGCCGCGATGCGGTTCCGGGACGAAGCGGCCGCGGTGATCGCATCCGGCGAGGACCCTTCATTCGCCACCTCACTCGCGAAGTCCGCCGCCATCGATGCCGCGGAACTGACCGGCAAGGTAATGTTCGGTCTGGTCGGTGGCCACGGCCTCTACAACGACCAGCCCTTCTGGCGCACGCTCGCCGACATCAAGGTTCTCCGGACTGCCGGCGGATCCCGGGAGGTACTTCGTAACTTCATCGCCAAACAGATCTTGCGGTCCGATGACCTCGGAGGCTTGCGATGAGTGCGTCGAACCTGGCCGAGCGCCTGCTACGCACCGCCGCCGAACGCCCCGATCTCAGGATCGAGGTGGGCGAGTCATCCACCACCCTCGCAGGCGCAATCGATGCTGCACAGCAGATTTCGGCAATCCTGACCGACCTCGGCCTGCGCCCGGGCTCCACCCTTGTGCTGATCGGAACCAATTCTCTCGAGTACACGGTGTTCTGGTTTGCCACCCAGCTCGCCGGTCTGCAGACCGTTGTGATGAATCCCGAGTACCCGGCCGATCTGATGGCCGAT
Source organism: Williamsia sp. DF01-3 (assembly GCF_023051145.1). Lineage (NCBI taxonomy): Bacteria > Bacillati > Actinomycetota > Actinomycetes > Mycobacteriales > Nocardiaceae > Williamsia > Williamsia sp. DF01-3. The sequence goes on along the minus strand of NZ_JALKFS010000005.1, from coordinate 829,764 downwards.
CTCATCGGCGAGGTGCGAGCCGGGGCCGTGGCGTCAGACAAGGGGTGGGTCACGCCCGGCGACGGGTACCGCATCGACTACGCCGACGTGCTGTCCGGCGCGATGACCGTCGACGGGGTGCCACACGCAGGTGATCTCCGGTCCGCCGCAGGCACCGATCGCGATCCGCTCGACATCGCCACCCTGATGTACACCTCGGGCACGTCGGGGCGACCGAAGCTGTGCGCGCAATCGCACCGTTATCTTCTCGAACTGGGTCAGTACGTGGCCGACACGTTCTGCCTGTCGCCCGCCGACGTCGTCTACGCACCGCTGCCGCTGTTCCACATCAACCCCCTCGGTTACGGGCTCATGGGGGCGCTGTGCGGGCTGTCGGACTTCGTCACCTCACCCAGGTTCTCGGCATCCCGGTTCTGGCCCACGGTGACCGATCACCGTGTGACGGTGCTGATCCTGCACGGACCACCGGTTCAGATCCTGCTCAAGAACCCGAGGCCGTCCGGTGCGCACGCCGTACGTGCCGCATTCTTTGCCAACGAGGAATTCCTGCGCCGCTACCGCATCCCCGTCGGGGTCACCGGCTACGGCTCGACCGAGTTCGGTGGGTTGACGCACACCAGATTGTGGCGGCACGGTGAGCGGGTGGACATCGCGGAGGGGATGACCGCGCTGGCCGGCAGAGCCCGGCCCGGTGTCGAGTGGCGCCTGGGCTCCGACGGAGAGATCGAGCTGCGCGCACAGCGTGACGGTCTCTTCCTCAGCGGCTACCTGCGGGCGGGCGTGGTGGACCCCACCCCGTCCGACGACAACGGGTGGATCCGTACCGGTGATCGCGGCCGCGCCGAGGGTGACGAGCTCGTGTTCATCGAGCGGATGGGGGAATCGGTACGAATGCGCGGTGAGTACGTGCCACTGTCGTATCTCGACGGTGTGTTCGCCGAACTCGAAGGCGTTCAGGAAGCTTCGACGTGGACAACCCAGGACACCGCCGAGCTGGCCGTGTACGTCGTGGGCGACCCCGACCTGTCGGCGGTGTCGGGACTCATCGAGGGCTTACCCAAGTTCATGCGACCCACGTGGATGATCCAGACCGACGCACTGCCCCGCGATCTCGGTGTCGGCAAGGTACAGCGTCGCCGTCTGGCCGAGGTCGAGGAACTCACGCGGCGCCTTCTCGTCTGACCGGCGGCCGGCTCGATGTGGAGACGATGACCTCTAGCGAGATGTGCCGGCGATCGAGCTGTCGAGGAAGTCGACCAATCCGGCGGTGAAGACGTCGTTGTCGTCTCCGGCAACCATGTGACCGGCTTCTCGAACGTCCACCACGCGGGTCTGAGGAACCAGGTCGCGCATCTCGGCGACGCCTTCGTCGGACACGACATCGGACATCTTGCCGCGGACCAGCAGCACCGGGCAGCCGATGGCGCGCGCGGCCTTCTTGGATCGCTCGTATGCCACCACACCATTGGGCAGCTCGGGATTGGATGGTGTGTATTCGAGCTGCATGCTGCGAGGGTCCCAGTGCCAGTGCCAGCGGTCCCCGCGAAGCCGTAGATTCTTCTTCAGCCCTTCGAGGTTGCCACTGCGCCGCCGGTGCGGGTTGTAGGCCGCGATGGCGGCCGACGCCTCTTCCAGACTCTCGAACCCTTCCGGGGCGCTCATCATGAAATCCCGGACCCGAGCGCTCCCGGTCTCCTCGACTTTCACCACCACGTCGACGAGCACAAGAGCCTGCGCGAAGTCCGGGTTCTCACCCGTGGCGAGCAGCGAGACCGCACCGCCCAGTGACGCCCCGACCAATGCCAGGGGAAGCCCGGGATCACGACGCCGGATCTCGGCGACGAGACCGAGGAGATCCCCCAGATGCGCCGACAGACCATACTCGCCGTGCTCGGACCATTCGCTGTCCCCATGACCACGCAGGTCCACGGCGTAGCTGATCCAGCCGAGCCGGCCCAATCTCTCCCCCGTCGCCCGCCACGAGTGACGCGTCTGACCGCCGCCGTGCAGGAGAACCACGACCCCCTTGTACGGGCCGGCCTCAGCGGCCCAGCGGTCGGCGGCCAGCGTCAGTCCCGAACCGGGTAGGTCGACACGGGCATGTCCGGTTGTTTCGGTATCCAACGGTCCTCCTGGAGATTCACACTCGGTTGTTCTGCCGATCACGCCGCGGCGGCCGGCGTCCCGGCAGCATGTCAATGCTCTACGAGAATCGCACCCAGTATCGCTCGCTGTTCGGCTGTCAACGGCAACGACTTCGTACGCCCCGGAGCCAGCCGCACGAGCACGTTCGTGATCACCGCACAGGCGATCTCGTCCTGGTGTATGACGACCTCGAATCCGAGACTGCTGGTGCCGAGCCGAACCAGGGCGACCTCGGCATACACCTCGCCGACGAACAGCTCGCGCGAGAACTGCGCGGAGACGTCCACGACGCCCAGTTCGGCGGCGGTCAGCACACCTGCGCACGCCTCGTCCAGCAACGAACGCCACGCGGCCGCCGAATACTCCATGGCGAGGAAGAAAGGGACGTGCGCACTCTCGACGACGCTGCCGTCACGCTCGGGGCGGTGGACGATGGGAGCGCTGTAGACCTTGACCCGCCCCGCGGACCGCCGCACTCAGACGTTCCGTCTCGCGGTGCCCTTGTATCCGAAGAACTTCTCGAAGTTGTCGTCGTTGATGGGCTGGCGGCTGTTGCGGTCGCGAGCGCTCTCGAGAATGGCGAGCCGCTCCTGCGCCTTCGTCAGGTCCTCGGATCCGCCGGCCGCACCGAGGTCCTTCACCCGCTGCTTGAGAGCTTCGATCTCCTCGTGCAGCCGCACCGCGGCCTCGCTGTAGGTGAGCAGATCGTGATCATCCTTGTCGTCACGCTGTGGGGCGTTTTCACCCTGCTCAGCCATCGCGACCTCCATCGTCTCGAACGGGTATCTGGTAGCACTCTACTCGGCCGCACATAATCAGGTTAATAAATGCCCTTTTAGGACTTGGGCAACCACACGGTCGCAGGGCTGAACTGGTATTTTTCTGCTGACGCATCCGCGCCCTCGGCAAAAATCGGCAAGAAAAGTCCCCCAACAGCTCGCATCCCGGGGCGTGATCTGGTTCACTTGAACTGCGGTCGAAACAGGCCAATCAGTTAGACACTTCGGTTTACGACGAGCAGCCAAATGAACCTCGTCAAAGGAGACGTAACATGCCATTGCAGGACTACCACCAGATCGTCTCGGTCGACGACCACCTCATCGAGCATCCCATGGTCTGGCAAGACCGCCTTCCCGAAAAACTCAAAGAGCGCGGCCCGCGGATCATCGAACAGAACAACAAGCACGTCTGGCATTACGACGGCGACATCTTCCCCACCGTCGGCCTCAACGCCGTCGCCGGCAAGCCGCCCGAGGAGTGGGGTATCGACCCGGTGCGTTACGAGGACATGATCCCTGGCTGCTACGACCCCAAGGCACGTGTGAAGGACATGGATGTCGACGGAGTCGAGGCCGCGCTGTGCTTCCCGTCGCTCCCGGGCTTCGGCGGCGGCGTGTTCCAGCGCGCCAAGGACAAAGACCTCGCTCTCCTGAACGTCAAGGCATGGAACGACTTCTACATCGACGAGTGGTGTGCCACCGCGCCCACCCGATTCATCCCGATGTCGCTCATCCCGATGTGGGACCCCGAATTGTCCGCCGCCGAGATCCGTCGCACCGCCGCCATGGGCTCACGCACCATCAGCTTCCCCGATGCTCCCGTTCCCCTGGGCCTGCCGTCCTTCCACGACAAGACCTACTGGGAACCGGTGTGGGACGCCTGCGAGGAGACCGGCCAGGTCTTGTCCCTGCACTTCGGTTCCGGTTCCTACGTTCCGGGCTTCTCTTTCTCCGGAACCAAAGCCATCCCGGGCCAGGTGGTACTGCCCGACGCGCCGTTTGCGGTCGCGATCACCGTCTTCTCGACAAACTTGATGTGGTCGCTGGTGGACCTGATCTTCTCGGGCGTGCTCCAGCGACATCCGAAACTGCAGTTCTCGCTTGCCGAGGGCGGCATCGGCTGGATTCCTTACATCCTCGAACGCGCCGATTTCGTCTGGGAACGTCACCGTTACTACCAGCCGATCGACTTCGACGCGCGTCCCTCGGATCTGTACTTCAAGCACTTCTGGGGCTGCTTCATCGATGACGAGTTCGGCGTGGAGAATCGTCACAAGGCGGGCATCGATCGGATCATGCTCGAGATCGACTACCCGCACTCGGATTCGAACTGGCCCAACAGCCGCAAGCGCGCGGCTGAGGTACTCGCCAACGTTCCCGACAACGAGGTCGAGATGATCACCGAGACAAACGCTCGGCGGATGCTCAACTTCCCCCGCGTCTGACACCAGACGTCGGTCCCGAATCGGCAACGGGCAGAACGGCGATCCGCACACTGTGCGGGTCGCCGTTGTTGTTGTCCGGAACAGATTCTGGCCGGCGGATCTCGATCGGCGGCAGCCGATCGGTGATGATGTCGCGCGACGCGCTCATGACGGAATCGGCAAATCTCGCGCAGATGTCGACCTCGTCGATCAAGCGCTGCGCCGAAGGTGTGCCCTCGTTCCAGGCAGCGGCAGATGCGCCCGCGCCCGAATGGCCGATCACAGGTTGGCTGACCACGCACCAACTGCAGCCGGCACATCGAGGACTGAGCGCCATCCCGGGTCGGCCGCCACCAGCCGGGCGAACATGCTCAGCGCGCGAGCGGCATTGAGGTCCGAGACGTGGCTGGGGCCTTCCACATCACCGACCCCGAGGACCACTTCGATGTTCGGTGTGCCCTCGATCGTCACCCTCCAGTTCGGTTCGGACTCCGACTGACGCCAGTCCGGGCCGAGTCCCAAGACGCATGTTTGTTGGTTCACCAGTTCGTAGTAGGGCGTTCCACCGGAGAAGGCGGTGAACGTCCATCTGACTCCGGCAACCGTCCCCTGTTTCACCTCGAGACCACTCGGTGCCAGGACGAGGTCGTCCGGCGCGGCAGCATAATCCTTGCGGGTGATCTTGACCTCGTGGAAGGGCAGACCCAGACCCTGCGCGACGATCTGTGCCGATTGCCTGATGCCCCAGGTCCACAGTTCGTCCACCACCGACAATGGGGCATCCGGATCGTGGGGCTCGGAGGGTATCGGCGCGCCGAAGCCCAAACCGGCCGAGAATTGCACTGCGGAAGGATAGTTCGGGACGTGATTCGACTGCCGGGCGGTCACCTTGGTGATGTTGGCGGAAAAACCGGAGGCGAACAGGGGAAGAGTGTCACTGATCAGACCCGGGATGTTCCCGCCCGCGATGAGCGAAGAACCTCCTTCTGCAGCGGCCTGCTCGATGAGGTCGAATTCCGGCTCGCTCGGGAGATACCAGCCGCCGATCCCCGAATACACGTTGGTGCCGGCGCGCAGGAACGTCGCGATCACCTCCGGCTCCCACCTCACGCCGTGCCAACTGAGCACATCGGCGTTCAGCGCCACCAGTTCATCGATATCCCGGGTTGCCGTGACCCCGATCGGCGCGACCCCGACGATGTCGCCGATGTCCTTGCCCGCCTTGTCTTCCGCGTGCACCAGCGCGCCGACGAGTTCGTAACCGGGATTGGAGATCACCATGCGTGCAAGCGCGCTTCCGACTCCCCCGGTGAATCCGACGATCACTCGAATCATTGCGTCCTCCGCATATCGTTGTCGCCGGATTACTGTTCAAGCACTGCCGATCTCGCGCCACCGTACATCTTCGGCGCATCGCGCCACGCCGAAAGAGCGGTATCGGTGGCCGCGGTGACCGAGATCCGGTCGGCAATCGGACCCCATCGCCGGCCGATCTCGGCTGCGGCGCGCCCGACCGGAGCCGACACCGCGAACTCGTCGACCACCTCATCGGGCACGGTCTGCGACATCTGCTTCCATTCACCGTCTTTGGAGAGTCGATGGAGCTCCTCGTGCAGGCCTCCCCAGCCGTGCAGGTCGAGAACGCCTCGATACGCCGGAGTCGAACCGTAGAAGGCGATCTGGCCGCGGACGAACTCACGCGCCTCGGCGACCTCGGCCTCGGTGGAACCCGTCGCGAACATCGGAGACACGATCACCTCGAAGTCGTCACGCCTTCGCCCACAGGCGGCAAGTCCGCTGTGGACGTTGGGTAACAGCACTTCTCGCAGATATCGTTCGGTGACAAACGAATGCACGAGCAGACCGTCGGCGACCTCCCCGGCCACCCGGGTCATCTGTTCGCCGACCCCGGCCACGATCACCGGTGGGTTCCCGTAGGGGTTCGGTCCAGGGTCGAACATCGGGGTCATCAAGGTGTGTGTGTAGAACTGCCCGTCGAATCGCAGCGGGGTCGAGTTCTCCCAACTGCTCCAGATGGCGCGCAGCGCAGACACATACTCGCGCATCCGGGCCGCCGGCTGCGACCACGGCATCGAGAACCGGCGGGTGATGTGCGGTTTGATCTGGCTGCCCAGACCCAGTGTCAATCGGCCCGCCGACAGAGTCTGCACATCGTTGGCCGCGATGGCCGCCACCATCGGACTCCGGGCGAAGGCGACGTAGATGCTGGTTCCCAGGCGCAACGTCGACGTGGTCTGCGACGCCGCTGCCAGCATCAGCAATGGATCGTGTGAGGTCTCGCCGAGGAACATCCCCCCGAAGCCGCTTCTCTCCACTTCGGCCGCCATCGCCCCGATGGCACCCCTGCCGGGATCAACCGCGACATCGAGTGCGGCCGGTGTGTTGTCGTCGTGTGACATCGCGCTCCCCATGGAAAAACGTCGGCGAAATAGGGCAGTTCGCATCTCTTCCCCCAGAATGTAACAGCATATACAGTCTAATTCGCTGCCTGTATCGATCTTTGCGAGGAGTTGACGGATGACCGTAAGACAACCGGCTTCGGGGGTGCACCGCGACGATGTGGCACAGACCGTGCAGGATTTCATCGCGGCCAACGACCCGACCACGATGTCGCCGGTCGAGTTCCTCGGCCGCCGCTTCGACGCGGGGCTGGCCTGGGTTCACGCACCTGTCGGTTCTGGTGGGCTCGGCTGGGACCGCGGGCTGCAGGCCGACGTCGAACAGGCGATGGAAGACGCGGGCGCCGAGCCGGCCGACATCAAGCGTAACCCGATCGGACTGGGGATGGCGGCCCCGACGGTGCTGGCACACGCCTCACCTGCACTGAAAAAGCGGCTCCTGCGCCCGCTGTGGACCGGCGAAGACATGTGGTGTCAGCTCTTCTCCGAACCGGGAGCCGGATCCGACCTCGCGGGTCTGGCAACCCGGGCCGTCCGCGACGGTGACGAATGGATCATCAACGGACAGAAGGTCTGGACCACGTACGCGCACATCTCCGCATGGGCGATGCTGCTCGCGCGCACCGATCCAGCCGCACCCAAGCACAAGGGCCTCACCTACTTCTTGCTCGACATGTCGACCCCGGGCGTCCGCGCGCGGCCCCTTCGCCAGGCGACCGGGCAAGCCGACTTCAACGAGGTCTTCCTGGACGACGTCCGCATCAGCGATGCCTACCGCATCAGCGAACCGGGGGCCGGATGGTCCACCGCTCGCACCACTCTTGTGAACGAGCGGGCGATCATCGGCGGCAACGAGCCCAGGCGCGAGGACGGTCACATCGGCCGACTCACCGAGATGTGGCGCAGCCGACCGGAATTGCGGACCGCCGAACGATTCGGCGCGGTGGTCGACGCCTGGATCCGCGCCGAGGTCGCACGGCTGTCGAACGAACGGACACGCCAGTTGATGGTGTCCGGCGAACCCGGCGTCGAGGGGTCCGGCGCCAAGGTCACCGCCGCCACCAACAATCAGCTCGTCACTCGGTTGCTCGCACAGCTCGATCCGTCCGCCGCCCTCGACTACGACGACTGGTCGATCGACCACGACGCTCCCGTCCGGCCGGAGACCTTCCACTATGTGCGGGCGCGGGCCAACACCATCGAGGGTGGCACGAGCGAAATCCTTCTCGGTCAGATAGCCGACCGCATCCTCGACCTCCCTCGCGAGCTCAAGCTCGATCCAGACCTCCCTTGGCAGGACATCCCGAAATGACCATCACCACTCCCCCTCCGGTCCCGATGGTCGAAGACTCGACCGCCCAGGATGTCCGGGCCACGCTCCGCTCGCTGCTGGACGCTCGGTGCACACCCGCGTTCCGACTCGAATTCGTCAACCGCGGTGCCGATTTCGATGAGGCGCTGTGGACGGCGATCTCGCAGGATCTCGGTTTGGCGGGTCTGCTCGTTCCCGAGGACCTCGGCGGCGCGGGCGCATCGGTTCGCGAGAGTGCGGCGGTCCTACTCGAACTCGGTCGCTCGCTGGCACCGGTGCCGTACCTCTCGAGTGCGGTGATCGCGACCACCGCACTTGTGCGGTGCGCACGCTCGGGGTCATCGGCCGCGGCAGAACAGGCCGCCCACCTCGCCGACGGGGCGATCGCCGCCCTCGCGGTCCCCGCCACGCGGTCGTTCGGCGCCATTGCCCAGCCGACCGTGCAGGCAACCGGGTCGCCCGACGGGCCGGTTGAGTTGTCCGGCAACGTATCCCAGGTCATCGGCATTGCCGGCGCAGGTGCCTTCATCGTGCCGGCCTGGCTCGGTGACGCGCGAGTCCTGACCGTGGTCGGCTCCGACATCTCGAGCGTCGCCACCACCCGGCGAACCGGCATCGACAGCACTCGCCCCGCCAGTGACCTGGTGTTCAGCGGCGTTCGCGCCACGGTCGTCGCCACGGGAGAGACGGCCGACGACGCGGTGACATCCGCACTGGAGACCGGCGCGGCGCTCCTGGCGTCCGAGCAGGTCGGCATCGGCGAGTGGGCTCTCTCGCAGGTCACCGAGTACCTCACGGTCCGCCATCAGTTCGGTCGTCCGATCGGTTCCTATCAGTCGCTGCGGCATCGCGCCGCGCAGATGTGGATCAATATCAATCATGCGCGGGCGGCGGCGATCTATGCGGCTTCCACGGCGGCCGACTCCACCGCGGACCATGCGGTGGCCGCGGCGCTGGCCGAATCCTATTGCAGCGGTATTGCGTTGCAGTTGGTCGAGGATGCGTTGCAGATGCATGGCGGGATCGGTTTCACCTGGGACCATCCGCTGCACCTGTACCTCAAGCGGGCGTTCGCGGACACCGTGCTGCTCGGCGATGCCCAGACGCACAAGCGCACACTCGCCCGCCTGATAGATCTCGCCGAACCGGGTACCGCTACCGCTACCGCCGCATCATGAACGTCGAGAATGTGCGATCGCGCACCCGCGCCGCCGAGATCGCCCGGCGCATCGAAGACGAGGTGATCGCCGACGGTTGGCGGGTGGGTGCAGCCCTCGGATCCGAGACCGCCTTCATGGAACGATTCGAGGTCGGCCGGTCGGTGGTGCGCGAGGCGTTCCGGATCCTCGAGAGCCGCCACGTCGCCAAGCCGCGCCGCGGTCCCGGCGGTGGGCTGGTGGTCACCGCGCCCGAACGATCGGCCGTGCTCGACCAGGCCTCGCTGTTCCTGGAATACGACGGGTTCGCCGCAGACGACCTGTTCCAGATGATGGAGATACTCGAAGTTTCCGCAGTCGAACAGGTTTCGGCGATCATTGATGCGGACGGGTTGACTCGAATGCGGGAGATACTGGCCGCGGAGGTCAACGTGGGAGACCTTCGGTTCGAACCGGTGACCGTCTACACCGAACTCGCGCGGCTGTCGGGCAACCCCGTACTGTCGCTGTTCATCCACATCGGCACCAACCTGGCACGTACCCACGGCGTCCGACCTTCAGAGGGCGAACTTCAGTGGATACACCAACACAGCGTCGAACTGGTCGAGGCCCTCGAAGCCGGCGATACCCTCGCAGCGGTCCGCAGCGTCCGTCGACGCCTGCGTGGCATGAGCCGCCGGCAATCGGTCTCGTCCCACCGGATCCCATCCACCTCGTCGACAGGAGAGTCATGACATCCGAGAACCTGGTTCTCGTCGAGCAGATCGGCACCAGCCGCCTCATCACGCTCAATCGCCCTGTGGCCCGAAATGCGTTGTCCCAGGCTCTGAATCGAGAGCTGGTCGACGCCTTGGCGGCAGCTGACTCCGATGATTCGACGGCGGTCATCCTGCTGGCGGGCGCGGGAGGGGCGTTCTGCGCAGGAATGGACCTCAAGGAGCTGGCCGAACACGGGTTCGCCGGCCCAGACGAAGTCGAGAATTGCATCGAGGGGGTCTCCCGATGCCGCACACCGGTGATCGGGCTGGTCGACGGTCCCGCGGTGACCGGCGGTTTCGAACTCGCGTTGGCCTGCGATCTGCTGATCGCCTCGGAAAACGCACGTTTCGCCGACACCCATGCGCGGGTCGGCATCGTGCCCGGGGGCGGACTCACCGCCCGACTCGTCGAGGCGGTCGGTGTCCGGCGCGCCAGACAGATGAGTGGCACCGGTCGCTACATCGACGCCGCAACCGCACTCGACTGGGGCCTGGTCAACGAGGTCGTGGAATCGGCCGGTTTGCGCGAACGTGGACTCGTTGTGGCCGAGTCGTTCACCGCCACCGACCCGGCCACTCTCGCCGAGATCTGGCAACTCTACGATGCGGTGTCAGCGGACCAGATCGCGCGGGCCGTCGAACGCGAAGCGCAGGTCAACAAGGCTTGGACAGCGCAAGCGCTTGCCCTCGCCGAGAGCACCAGAGCGGTGATCGAACACGGTCGCGCACAGAACAAGACCGCGGCACAGAGCAAGGATTCGCATTGACACCGGCCTCGGTGGGCGTCGACCACGCCACCGGCGCGGCGGGTACCGGTCCGCTCGCCGGCCTGAAAGTGGTGGAGCTGGCCAACATCGGCCCCACCGGGCACGCGGCCATGGTGCTCGCGGATCTCGGTGCCGACGTCGTGCGGGTGCAGCGTCCAGGGGGCGACGGAACGCCCACGCACATGCTTCGCGGTCGCCGGCTCCTCACCGCTGATCTCAAGGATCGGCTCGCGATCGACGACGTCAGCGCACTGGCCACCCGGGCCGACGTCCTGATCGAGGGATTTCGGCCCGGGGTGGCCGAACGGCTTGGTCTCGGGCCAGACGAATTGCTCACGCGCAACCCGCAATTGATCTATGCCCGGCTGACCGGCTGGGGGCAGGATGGACCGCGCAGCAGGACCGCCGGCCATGACATCAACTTTGTTGCACCCACCGGCATACTGCACTCGATGGGACCGGCCGATTCGCGTCCGACCCACCGCTGAACCTGATCACCGGATTCGCCGGGGGATCGATGTTTGCTGTGACCGGCATCCTGTCCGCTCTGTGGGAACGCACTTCATCGGGGCAGGGACAGGTGGTCGACATCGCAATGGCCGAAGGCGCGCTGGTACTGAGCCAGCAGGCGTGGGCACTTCGTCCGAGTGGCTACTGGTCCGATACCCGGGGAACCAACATGGTGGATGGCAGCTGCCCGTTCTGGGACACCTACGAGTGTGCCGACGGGCGCTACATGGCGGTCGGAGCGTTTGAGCCACACTTCTATTCACGGTTTCTGGCTGCGCTCGACATCGACGAGGCCACCGCACCTCCGTACGACGACCGGACAGCGTGGCCGGCTCTGCGCTCGATGATCGCCGAACGGTTCTCGGCCAGGACACAGGACGACTGGGCACAGTTCTTCGCGGCCGTGGATTGCTGCGTCACGCCGGTACTCGGTTTTGCCGACGCACCCGACGACCCCCAGTTCCGGCACCGCAAGTCGATCGTCGAGGTCGCCGGGGTGGCCCAGCCGCCGCGGCGCCGCGCTTCTCACGAACACCGACACCGCCTCCGGCCCTGCCCGTCCCGGAGGAATCGATCCGGTCCATCTGGGCCACGGCCGACCGACCGGGACGCCGACGTCAGTTCCCGGTGTAGTTCGGGGTGCGCTTGTCCCGCATCGCCGCGATCGCCTCGGCGGCGTCATCGGTGCTCACCAGGACCGCGTAGTGCGACGACAGCAGATCAAGCGCGGTGTCGAGGTCGGACCGCGATGCCTGATCGATGGAACGCTTCATCACCCGCACGGTGGTCGGTGCGTGTTTGGCGATCGACGCGGCCAGCGCACGTGCGGCCGCGGGCAGGTTGTCACTGTCGGCCAGGCTGTTGACCAGACCGATCCTCTCTGCCTCGACGGCGTCGATCGCTGCGCCGGTCAGCAGCATCTCCATCGCCTTGCCCCGGCCCACGATCCGCGGGAGGAAGTAGGCGCCCCCGGCACCGGAGGTCAGACCGATCGAGACGTACACCTCCGAGACCCGGGCACTGCGCGACATCACTCGCATGTCGCACGCCAGGGCCAGGTCGAGTCCGGCACCCTGGGCATGTCCGTTGATCGCCGCGATGATCGGCTTGTCGCACGAATCGATCGCCCTGATCAGCTCGTGGACGTGTTCGTGCAGCTGATGTTTGCGCTGCAGCGGGGTCAATTCGAGACCGGCGAACTCACGCGTGTCCATGCCCGAGCAGAACGACCGGTCGCCACTGCCTGTGATCACGATGACGCGCACGGCATCATCGGTACCGGCTCGCCGGATCACCTCCGTCATCGCATCGACCATCGCGAAGGTGAAGGAGTTCCCCCGATCTGGCCGATCCAACGTCAACGTGCCGATGTGATCGTCGACCTGCCACTGGTGGTCAGCCATTGCGCAAGCCTTCCGACGCGCCATCGGGGTCGAGACCGACCGATGCGGTCAGTACGTCCCACGGATCGTCCGACGCCAGGAGCAGTTCCCCCAGCCTCTGAGACCATCGGCGGGGTGACCCGAACTCGGCGATCGCGCTACGGGCCCGAGTGGTGTGCAACCACAGTTCGTGTTCGGCCGTCACCCCGATCGCGCCATGGAGTTGATGGGCGGAGTTGACGACCTCATCGACGCAGTGCCCCAGCGTCACCTTGGCGACGGCGACGGCGAAATCGGTCTCCACGCTTGCAAATCCCGTATCGGTGGCCGCTGCCACCGCCAGTGCCACCGAGGCTCGGGCCTTGTCGAGCGACCCGGCCATCGCTGCCAGTTGGTGCTGTACCGATTGGAACTTGCTCAGACTGCGCCCGAACTGCTCCCGGCCGCGGGTGTGGGAGACAGTCAGTTGCATCGCCGACTGCAGACTTCCCAGCGTCTGTACGCTCCGGGCCCACGCACCGCGGCGGATCAGTTCGCAATACGCCGATTCGGACAACGCTGCGCCTTCGTCCCGGCTCATCGCGACCTCGATGCGCCCGCGTGGCTCACCGGCCAGGTTGTCGGTGGTGGTGAGCGGTTGCGCGGATGGATCGATCACCCCGACCGATCGGCGTCCGTCGTGGTCGAGCACCGCCAGCACGGCCGCGCAATCCCCGGCCCACGGCACATCGTCCACGGTAGCTCTCAGCACGTCACCCTCGGCAATCGCAACACCGAAACCGATTGTCAACGCCCCTGTTTCGGGAACCGTCAGGGCGGTCTCGGCCGCAAGCCACGCCCCCAGCAGATCGGTCTCGGCAACCGGGACCGGGCAGGCGAAGCCCGCGAGCTCTCGAAGAACGACGGCAGCCTGTGCGGGCCCGGCCTCGAGCTCGGCCGTGGTCGTCAAGCGGCTCAGACCCGTTTCTTCGAGGTTCGCCCAGAGCACTTTGTCGATGCCGGCCGGTCGACCACGCCGACCGGTGAGTCGGTCGCGCGAGCGGGCACCGAGATCGGCGACGAGTTCCCTCAGATCTGCGTCGGCCTCCTCCGATGATGTGTCGCCGAGCCCGGCCATCGCATCCCTTCCAGTGTCCACCGTGGTCATGTCCACACTCCTTTACCGAAGGCCCAAACCGCGGGCGATGACACCGCGCAGTACCTCGTTGGTCCCTCCACGCAGCGTGAACAGCGCCTGATGCAACCGCGCGTCTCGCAGCAACTCGGCGATCTCGGGCGTCGGCGCACGACCGGTGTCGGCCTCGACGTCGTCGAGGAGCCGGGAGACGAGATCAACCGAATCCTGTTCGAACCTCGTACCGAGATCCTTGACGAGGGCGGCCTGGTTCGCAGGTGAGTCGCCTGCCTCGAGCGCCCGCGCAACAGCTGTCGACAACTGCCGCAGGGCGATCACCCGCGACCCCAGATCTCCGACTGCTGCGGTGATCGACGGCGACGGCGAGAAATCCCCGGCGCTCAGCCAGCCGATCACCGCCAGCAGGAGAGGCATCGTGGAGAGGAATCGCTCCGGGCCGCTGCGCTCGTAGGACAATTCTGCGGTCACCTGGTGCCATCCGTTGCCGACCTCACCGAGAACCTCCGAGTCGGGAACGAACACGTCAGTCAGCGCGACCTCGTTGAAGTGGTGCTCACCCGACATCAGTTCGATCGGGCTGATGTCGACGCCCGCGGCGTCGGTCGGGACCAGGAACTGGCTGAAACCCTTGTGCCGCGCCTCGGGATCAACCGGCGTGGTCCTGGCGAGGACAACCACCATGTGCGCGTGATGTGCGCCGCTCGTCCACACTTTCGTGCCGTTGATGATCCAGCCACCCTCGGCCCTGGTGGCCTTGGTTTTCACCGCAGCCAGATCGGAACCGGCACCGTGCTCGCTCATCCCGATCGCGGAATAGAAACGGCCACTTGCTATCTCGGGCAAGATCCGGGTTTTCTGCTCTTCGGTGCCGAATCGGAGCAGGGTAGGCGCCACCTGCCGGTCGGCCACCCAGTGCGCCGCCACCGGCGCGCCCTGGGCAAGCAGCTCTTCGGTGACGACGTAGCGGTGCAGATGTTCACTGCCGCGGCCACCGTAGTTCTCGGGAATCGTCAGACCCAGCAGGCCGGCCTCGCCGAGCCTGACGCTGAAATCCGGATCCCAGCGCGACAACCACGAGTCGACGGCGGGCTTCCAGCCGAACTCCGCACGGTCTGCCGCGAGGAACTCGCGGATCCGGCCGCGAACGGCGTCGAGCTCCTCGTGATGCATACCCAGTAGGGCAAACGAACCGCTCATGTGGATCCCTCCCGGGCACCGACGCCCATACGCTGCGGACCAAACGCACAGTTGCCCCTAATCAGCTAACTATATACCCTATTAGAAAGTCGTTGGGCCACACTGGCGCACATCGGATGAATGGCGAAACCTTGAGTGAGATCGTAGCGATCGGGACGTACCTGCCGCCGTGGACCAAAGCTGGGAAACGGGTTCGCGGTCCGGACGAGGACGCGGTCACCATGGCCGTCGCGGCCGGCCGCGCGGCCGACCCCGCACGCCACGCGCAGCGCGTTGTCATCGTGTCCCGGAACATGCCGCTCATCGAGGGCGGTAACGCCGCGGTGCTGCTGGCCGGCCTCTCACTCGACCCCGACGTGCCGATCACCGAGGTTCTCGGAGGTGCCCCTGCGGTCCTCGACCAGGTGACGTCGGCTGATCCGCATACGCTGATCATCGCCGCCGACGATTCGCAGACAACAGCGGCCGCCGGAGCGGTACTGACCGGGACCTCACCCGCGGGCACCCGACTGGTTGCCGTGGGTGGGCAAACCCGCAACCTTCCGGTGGTGATCCGCACCGACCAAGGCGAACGCCACGAGTACGCAGACCCGCGATTGCAGCGTGAGGTCGGTGTCAAGGCCACGGTCGCTCGGCTCAGCTCAACCGGGCAACAGGACCTGGTGGTGGCCGCCGTCGCCGGAGTCAAGGCCGCACATGTCGGCGGTGCCTACAAGAAGGCCCCGATCAACGATCCGAGTGCCGGGGCGAGCGCTGCCATCCGGGTACTCGCGGAGGCTGTCGAGTCCGGTCAGCCGGGCCTGATCCTGGCCACCGAGCAGTCGGTTGCCGCCAGCGCCACGCTGCACCTGGGCGCCACCACAGCGGTGGTCACGCGCGACGAGACCCTTTCCGGGGAATTGCCCAAGGCGATTGTCGCCCCGGGGATCGGGATCCCGATCTCCCTGGCTGCCTACTCGCGTGCCTTCGAGCCGAAGCTGCGTTGGGAAGCAGCGATCTTCCCCGGCGACGACGAACCTGTCTTCCCGCCGCGTCACCGGGTCGACGATGCGGGAACGCTGCAGACCGAGTACACCCTGCAGCCACTTCCCCGCACGGGCGAGGTGTACACCCACACGACCATCGAGATCCCGGTGCCCGATCTGCCCAGTCCGTACACGATCGCATTGGTTCAGCTCACGGACAGTCCGGTGCGCGTGCTCCTGAAGGTCACCGCAGCAGTCGCCGGTGACATCGAGATCGGCCAGTCCGGCGCGGTGGTGCTGCGCCGCGTCGCCATGCGCAGCGGCGTCCCCGACTACGGATACGCCTTCTGGCCCGGCAGGTCCGCCGAACCCACAACCGCGGCTCTGGCTGCCGCGACCGAAGGAGCACGTCAATGAGGAAAGTTGCGATCGTCGGCGCCGGGATGACGCCATTCGCCGAGCATTTCGACCTCGGCATCAAAGACCTCATCCCGATGGCGTACGCCGAGGCCGCGTCCAACGTCGACAAAGGGCTCAGCAAGTCTGACATCGAGGCTGCCTGGTTCGGTGAGCTCGCCACCACCGACGGCTTCCCGTCGGGCATCCTCGCCGACACCCTCGACCTGACCGACATCCCGGTGACCCGCGTGGAGAACGCGTGCGCCACCGGAAACGACGCCATCCGCAACGCCACGCTCGCCATCGCGTCAGGGCTCTACGATGTGGCGCTTGTCGTCGGCGCGGACAAGGTGCGCGAGACGGCGTCGAACACCACGTTCTGGGAATGGGCCGCCATGACCCGCGACAATGCGTGGGACTACCCCCTCGGCCTGGTGGCGCCGGCGAATTTCGCATTGCACGTGACGCGGTATCTCCACGAATCACCGGCCACGAAAGAACACATGGCGATGGTCGCGGTCAAGAACCATTTCCACGCCGTGAACAACCCGAAGGCTCAGCTGCGCTACGAGATCACGGTCGAGCAAGCGTTGGCGGCTCCCACGGTTGTGGCGCCGTTCGGGCTCTACGACTGCACACCGCAGAGCGACGGCGCAGCGGCGGTCATCCTGGCCTCCGAGGATGCCGTGGACCGGTTCACCGATCGCCCCGTATGGGTACGTGGCGTCGGCCTGGGGATGGACCGGGTGATGCACCAGCACAAGAAGGACATGACCACCTTCCCGCCCACCGTCAAGGCTGCCAAGGCCGCCATGACGATGGCCGGTGTGACCCCCGCCGACATCGATGTCGCCGAAGTCCACGACTGCTTCACCGGCGTGGAGTTGATCAGTTACGAGGACCTCGGCTTCGCGAACCGCTTCGAGGCGTACAAGCTGGTCGAGTCACGCGAGCACTATGTGGGCGGATTGATCCCGATCAACCCGAGCGGCGGACTGAAGGCGAAGGGCCATCCGCCTGGCGCCACCGGTGTGGCGCAGTGCTACGAGCTGTTCAACCAGCTGCGTGGCGAATCGGAGAATCAGGTCGACGGTGCTCGAATTGCACTTGCCCACAACATCGGAGGACCGACCGCGGTGTCGGCCGTGACCATCTTGTCCAACGAACGAGGCTGACCCCGGCTTTCGGTCCGGTATCAGGTTCGCGACAAACAGTTTAATCGTCTAGCTCTTTGGTGTAGCGTCGGACTCTGCACATCCGAAGGGCCATCGAAAGGGTCAAGCGTGTCGATCTCACTCCTGTTGGAAATGGCCACGTCCGCGAATCCGGATCGGACCGCGGTGGTCGCCGACGAGTTGAGGTTGACCGTGTCCGAACTGGCGACGGTCGCCGCCGGTGGCGCCGGCGTGATCACGGAGTCCGGCGCCCAGCATGTCGTGTACGTGGGCACCGGCGGCGCCCACCTACCGTTTCTCCTGTTCGCGTCCGCGCAGGCCGGCATTCCGTTCACGCCGCTCAACTACCGGTTGAGCGCCGAGGGCATCAACAGCCTCATCGCGCGCCTGACCGACCCGCTGGTCGTGGTGGACCTCGAATACCGAGACATGGTCGATGTCCCCGCAGGACGCCTGCTCGATTCCGAGGAGTTGCTCGACCGTGCTCACACAGCCGAGCAGTTCAGCACGTTTGTCGACCCGGACGACCTCGCGGTGGTGCTGTTCACCTCCGGCACCACATCGCGTCCCAAAGCGGTTCAGCTCTCTCACAGCAACCTCACCAGCTACGTCATGCAGACAGTCGAGTTCGACAGTGCTGCACCGAACGACGCTGTTCTGATCGCCGTTCCGCCCTATCACATCGCCGGGGTCGGGGCGGCACTGTCGAACATCTACAGCGGACGCAAGATGGTGTACCTGCGCCGGTTCGATCCCCAGGAATGGATTCGTCTCGTCCGGCAGGAGGGCGTCACCACCGCCACGGTGGTACCCACGATGCTCGACCGGATCATCAGCGCCTTGGAACAGCGCCCGGCGGAGCTGCCCACACTCCGCAACCTCGCCTACGGTGGCGCGAAAGTCGGCCTGCCACTGGTCCGCAAGGCGCTCTCACTGCTTCCCGATGTCGGTTTCGTCAACGCATACGGTCTCACCGAGACGAGTTCGACCATCGCCGTCCTGACCCCGGACGACCACCGAGCGGCCCTAGAATCGTCCGACCCTGCCGTCGTCGCGCGACTGGGTTCGGTCGGCAGGCCGGTACCCGGTATCGAACTCGAGATCCGCACCGCCGACGGCGAGGTCGCCGCGCCTGGCGAACCGGGCGAGTTGTTCGTCCGTGGCGAGCAGGTGTCGGGCAAGTACGACGAGATCGGGTCGGTGCTCGACGACCGGGGTTGGTTTCCCACCAAGGACATCGCAACTCTCGACGCCGACGGCTATCTGTTCATCACCGGTCGGTCCGACGACACCATCATCCGAGGCGGTGAGAACATCGCGCCTGCCGAATTGGAGGACGTGCTCGTCGAGCACCCGCACGTACACCAGGTGGTCGTCATCGGCGTCGAGGACCCGCAGTGGGGTCAGAGCATCGTCGCGGTTGTTGTGCCCGAGCCCGGGAGCGAGCCGGACGGCGAGGAACTGCGGGCATTCACACGCAAAGCGCTCCGCGGTTCCCGCACCCCCGACCGGGTAATCTTCCGAGACACGCTCCCCACCACGGCGACCGGAAAGATTTTACGTCGCACCTTGATTCAGGAGTTGAGCCCGGTCACCGGGAACGCCTGACGCACACGGGCGACACAGCCCGTCACAGGCGCGCGCCGGTCCCGGCCCACTGTCCGATCAACTCGCCGGTGGTGGTGATCCTGCCCATCAGGGCAACGGTGTTGCGCAAGACCTGCTCTCCGTACTCCGGCGGGGTCCCCGCCACCGCGTCGCGAGGCACGACGATGCCGAAGCCGGCCTGCGACAGGTCGCCGACGGTGTGCGGAATCGCCAGGTTCAGCGACACCCCGGCGAGGACGACGGTCCGCACACCGCGCCCGCGCAGGACCGGGATCAGTTCGGAGTCCGATGTCGGGAACAGCCCGTGGTGGCGCGGGATCACGAGGTCGCCGGCACCGTGCAGTTCCGGGATGACGACAGTGGGCTCCGCCCCTGGTGTCCAGTCGCGCGTTGCCGGTCCCATGCTGCGCCACACCCCTGCCGTGCCCGACGGCTCCCCGCCCAGTGGACCTTCGAAGGTGGCATGCACCACGGTGGCGCCGGCCCGTCTCGCGGTATCGAGCAACAGCCCGATCGCCGGTATCAGATGTGCCGAATCACGTTGCAAGTCCGGCAGTATCGAGCCCTCGCCCAAGATTCCCTGCTGGCATTCGATACACACCACCGCCGAGGTACGTGGATCGATCGCCGGCAATTGCGACATGTGATCAGCCCTTTCTGAATTCCCCGGCTCCCGGCGAGTCAGCCCCGGAACGTCGGCGATTCGACCGTACACCCGGATTCGGCACAGTTGTCAAACACTTCGATTTCGATTGAATCACTTGATCATTCGTTAGAATAGAGGAAAATCTCACTGTAGGAGAAGCGCATGAACGACGACCTCTTGCGCGCTCCCATCGAGCAGCGGACGATCATGTTCACGGCGGAGTCCAACCGGGTGGCAGTCGTCTCAGAGGGTGCGGCGACCACGGTGCAGGGCGCCGACTACGCTCAGATGTACCACTTTCTGTTCGAGTTCGACGGGGATCTCATTGTGCGCCTGTGGGAGTTCAACGACACCCATCAAGCGAGCAAGGTCTTCGCCCTCAACAGCGAAGGTAAGGTCCCAGAACGAGATCGGTGACCGCTCGCCCGCACAACACCGACGACAACTACTCCACACCCAGCATTCGCTCGATCAGTTCGGCGACCGCATCGACGGTCACGTCGTCCGAGGCCACCGGGGCGTCGGTGCTGTGCATGAGCAACCACGAACGTTCCAACATCGCCATCGTTGTCATCCCGATGCTCGCCGAAGACGACCGGAACGGCCTGAGCGCATCTTTGGCCATTCGATCGCCGAGGGCTGCCGCGGTGCGTCGCTGAAGTTTTGCCACAGACCGGCGAAAGGACGGATCTGCGGGCGCATCCTCCACCGAACGGATCACAAACGCGCCATGGCGGTCCAGGTACTCGAAGTAGCGGACCACCCACTCGCGAACAGGCACGCCGTCACCGAACGACTCGGCGATCGTCATCCCCTCCTTGTACGTCACCGTTCCGAGTTCGATGAACAAGGATTGTTTGTCGGGGAAGTAGTAGTAGAAGTTGCCGCGGGTGACCTCGGCGAGAGTGGTGATGTCCCGGATACTGCTGCCCGAGAAACCTTTACGCGCAAAAGACGCGCGGCCCGCATTCAGGATGGCCTCCCGCGTGAGGTCTGATTTACGAACCCGCACGTTGTCCTGTCGCATTCTCACCCCCTGTACTCGCGGTGTGCCGGTCAGGAAGAGCCTGCCACCGACATGTCCGCCACCTCGTCATGTTCCGGGTAGAAGCTACTCGCCCACCTGCGCAACTGCCGGAACCCGGCGGCTTCGGACGGTGCGAGCCCGGGTGGATCCATGTAGACCTGGTGATTCCAGATCGCGATGTCGTCCGGCAGGGCCATCTTGGCTACGGCGACTCGCTCGGCGTAGTCGCCTCCGCGGTCGATCCAGTACGTGGCGAAGATGTCGGAGGTGGATGCGTCGACCGGAGTAGAGCAGATCGAGATGACGCGGACACCTTCCTTGGTCTCTTCGCCGTTGAAGCTGACACCGATGCCCGACCAGTAGATCTCGATGGTGTTGAGGGTGTCCTCCGGACGGTCTTCGCCGACAACCCACCGTCGCCCGAACCCGACCTTGGCCGCCCAGGTGCTCTCGTCGGTTTCTTCACGCAGTACGACCGGGCTGATCGGTGTGTGGTGGACAAAGCGGAAGTGATGGGGGTCGACCGCGTTCTCGGCGATGACCTGAGGATGGACACGAACGCGTTCGAATCGGGTTCGGCCGGCGTCGTCGAGCGGATGGTAGGAACGTTCTCTCACGTGGTCTCCGAGCACATCTTTCCACTCCGGTAGCTCCCACATCGGCGGGCGGGCGGCCGCATCGTGCCAGATGTAGATCGAGTCGTTCTTCTCCGTGACCGGCCACGACCGAACCTTTCGTGCACGGTTGGGCTTCGTCTCGTAGGGGATTCGGACGTTACGCCCCTTGCCGTTCCACACCCAGCCGTGGAATGGGCACTGGATCCCGTCTTCGACAACACATCCGCCGAACGCCAGGTTCGCACCGAGGTGCTGGCAGTGCGCGTTCAACACGTGCACAACCCCGTCGAGGTCGCGAAACGCCACCAATTCGCTGGCAAAGTAGTTCAGCGGTTTCACCTCGCCAGGAGCGAGGTCAGTACTCCAGCCGACCTGGAACCAGCCAGTCGGTTGCATGCTCGGTATCTGTCCCATCGCGGACGCCCTTCATTGAGTCGGTGTACTGATCATCGATTTAAACACTTTCGTCAAATTTTTTTGTCGAAAGTGTCAAAAAGAAGACCCGCTGCGCACGACAGCAATACAGGGCAAAGAATCAGATGATTGCACCTTGGGGACCCTTTCCGTCCAACACGTGTGCCCACGATCGATCAACACCAGGCGATCGGCGCTCGGGTAGAACCATTGAGCGACAGTGGTTGCCGATGAGCGCCCGGCCATCGCGCGAGCCCGGCACGCCGCGCCTCCCACGAACCCGTCGCGCTTTCGCAACCGCGATCACCGATGGGACTCGCCCGGCCGCGACAAGTGAGCCGGTCACGAGTACTTGACTTCTATGACCCGGGTCACATAGATTCCACTATGTAATCGATCGATTGATTGATTGCTTGGATCCGCCGGCATCCCGACCGGTAACCGCGCTCTCGGCGCGGTGAGACCCCGTCGAAGGCCGCTCGGTCATGACCGAGCCTCGGTGGTTCCCAGCCCATCTGAGCAGGAGGCACTATGACCACGACCGAATCCGGCGTCGATGTCGACGTCGACACGGCCATCGGTCTGTACCGAACGGCGGTACGGATCCTGGCGTTCGACGAGAAGTATCGCTCGCTGATGTTGAGCGGCGAGATCAGCGGCATGTACTACTCGCCGCGCGGGCAAGAGTTCGCGGCCGCGTCCGTCGCCGCACACCTGCGTGCCGACGATTACGTCGTCACCACCTACCGCGGCCTGCACGATCAGGTCGCCAAAGGCATTCCGCTGCGCGATCTCTGGGCCGAATACCTCGGCCGGGCCACCGGTACCTGCAGGGGCAAGGGCGGGCCGATGCACGTCACCTCGCCTCAGCACGGGCTGATGGTGACCACCGGAGTGGTCGGATCGGGCCTGCCCATCGCAAACGGGTTGGCCCTGGCATCACAGATGCGCGGAACAGACCAGGTCACAGTGGTCAACTTCGGTGACGGTGCCAGCAACATCGGCGCATTCCACGAGAGCCTGAACCTGGCGACCATCTGGAAACTCCCGGTGGTGTTCGTCTGTCAGAACAACAAGTGGGCCGAATACACGCCCCTTGCCGGCGGGACATCCGTGACCGACGTCGCCGACCGCGCGGTCGCGTACTCGATGCCCGGGGTGACAGTGGACGGAAACGATCCGATCGCGCTGTACAAGGCCTCCGCGGACGCCATCGATCGCGCACGCCGCGGCGAGGGCCCTACCCTGCTCGAAGCTGTGACCTACCGGTTCTGCGGGCACAACTTCGGTGACAACGGTGAGTACATTCCCGAAGACGAGTTCGCCGCGGCGCTCGAAGCCGACCCAGTACCCCTGTACCGATCCCGGCTGATCGCCGAATCCATCGCCAGCGCAGCAGAACTCGATGCAATCGACCAGGCCGCTCGCGACGAGGTCGATGATGCTGCCGGCTGGGCACTCGAACAGCCCCTTCCCGACATTTCCGAACTGACCACGGATGTTTACGCAGAGGAGATCGCCCGATGAGTGTCGATACCGTCACCGACCGAAAACTGATGATGGCCGCGGCGATCAACGATGCGCTGGACGTGGCCTTGGGTCTGGACAGCTCGGTGTTCGAGCTCGGCGAGGACATCCAAGATCCGAAAGGCGGTGGATTCGGTATCCACAAAGGCCTCGAGACCAAATACGGGTCCGACCGTGTTCGCCGCACACCCATCACCGAGCAGGCGATCATGGGCGCCGCCATCGGGGCAGCCATCGCAGGGATGCGACCGGTCGCCGAGATCATGCTGATGAACTTCCTGACCGTGGCATCGGATCAGTTGATCAACCATGCCGCCAAATTGCGCTACATGTCCGGCGGCAGAACACCTGTGCCGATCACGGTGCGCACCACCACCGGCGCCGGCGCCGGGTTCGGTGCACAGCATTCGGACATGCTCGAGGCCCAGCTCATCCACACGCCGGGACTCAAGGTCATCGTTCCCAGTACCGCCGCAGACGCCAAAGGCCTTCTGCTGTCCAGCATCTTCGATGACGACCCGTGCGTGTTCATCGAGATGAACAGCCTCTACTTCTCGGCCAAAGACAATGTGCCCGAGGGCGACTACCGCGTACCGATCGGATCGGCCCGGATTGCCCGCGAAGGCACCGACCTGAGCATCATCACCTACGGTCGCCAGGTGGTGGAATCGCTTGCGGTTGCCGAACAATTCGCCGGCGAGGGAATCTCACTCGAGGTGGTCGATCTGCGGTCCCTGCAGCCGCTCGATACGGACACCATTTTCAAGTCGGTGGCCAAAACCCGGCGTGCCGTTGTGGTCCACGAAGCGGTCACCCGCGGCGGCTTCGGCGCGGAACTCTCAGCCCAGATCCACAGTGAGCTCTTCGGTGACCTCGCCGGCCCGGTGGGGCGGGTGGGCGGAGCCAACACACCCGTACCCTACGCGTCGTCGCTGGAACAGCAGTTCCTCCCCGGCAGCCGCATCGAGGCAGCCGTGCGGGCTCTGGTCGGCTGACCGCGACGAGAACGGCGACTTCGTATGAAGCACAAGCTCAAGATTCCCAAACTCGGTGTGGCCATGAACGAAGGATCGATCGTCGAATGGCATGTCGAGACCGGTGACACCGTCAAGCCCGGTCAAGTGATCTACACACTTGCCACCGACAAAGCCGAGTCCGAGATCGAATCTCCCGTGAACGGCATCATCACGATCATCGGAGAGGTCGACGAGACCTACCCCGTCGGCACGGTCGTCGCGTCCGTCGAGGCGTGACCGCCGCCCTCTGACCTGATCCACATCCCGGTGCGCGCAGAGTGTCTGCCGCCCCGCAACTCCTTTGGAGAACCGCCCATGACAACGCAACTGAACCGTCCCGAAGCCCACACCGAAACGCCGGACACCGCGGCGGCACAGGTGAAGCCCTGCATCCCCGACGATGCGATCGACACGTCGAGTGTTCCCCATCGGATGGCCGACGGGATCCACATACGCTCCGAGCGCTACTACGACAAGGAGTTCGCCGACCTCGAGAACAAGAAGATGTGGATGCACACCTGGCAGTGGGCCGCGAGGCCAGAAGACATCCCGCTGCCGGGTGACTACATTGAATACACGATCATCGAGCAGTCGGTGATGATCGTGCGGGTCGACGAACACACCATCAAGGCATTCCACAACGTCTGCCCGCACCGTGCGACCCAGCTGGTCCCCACGACATCGTGTGGAACGTTCGGTGGCGGACAGATCGTCTGTCCCTTCCATGGCTGGCGATGGAACACCGACGGTACCCAGTCTTACATCTATGGCAAGACCGGGTTTGTCTCCGGCACAATCGATCCGGACAAGATGGGCCTACGCGAGGTGCGCTCGGTGGTGAAATACGGGTTCGTCTGGCTCAACTTCGACGATGACGCGCCCTCACTAGAGGAGTTCTTCGGCAGCTACGACAACCACCTGGCACCGACGGGTATGGACAGAATGCGGGTGCGGTGGTGGAAATACGCTGTGCTGCCGTCGAACTGGAAGGTCGCCATCGAAGCGTTCATGGAGGCATATCACATCATGCAGGCCCACCCGGAACTGGCGCTCGGCGCCACGGGTGACGACTACAACATCGACGGTCTGAACTTCTACCACCACGGGATGGGCCATGTCGACACCACACCCCCGTTCGACCCCGAGAATCCGACAAGCACCTTCGCGATGACCAACTCCCCCGTCAAGGGAATGAGTTTCGGCCGCTACTTCATCGAGCAGAATCGCGTCCTGTTCGAGGGAACGGATGCCGTGAGCACCGCACGTGACGAGTTCATCGCGGACCGGATCCGGGACCTGCCCGACGAACAGCTCTTCCCCCGCTACTACGAGGAACTGTACAAATACGCAGCGGACGCCGACATCCCACTACCCGATCCCGATCCCAACGCCGCGACATTCGGCTTCCTCTTTCCGAACATGGTGATCTTGGGAATCACCGGCAACATGCTCTTCTACCGGGCGCGGCCGAACGGGACCGATCCCAACTCGTGCATCTTCGAGGCCCTGGCAATGCAGATACCCAGGGAAGACGACGTGGACAATGCGCCGGCTCGTCCGGAAGGCCCCCTCGCCGTGGAGGAGTGGCCGTTCGTTCTCCGCCAGGATGTCGAGAACATCAGCCGACAGCAGGTGGGATATCGGTCCGACGCCTTCGGTGAGGCCACGATGTCACCTCGGTACGAACCAATGATCTACAGTCTGCACAACGAGATCGACCGGTACATCGCGTCGAAATGAGCCGACCCCCCAACCGTCGGGTGCAGCCTGCCACCGCAGCGGTGGTCGTGAGAGTTGATCCCGGTGAACACGACATCGAGGTTCGCGCGGGTGAGTCCCTCATCGAGGCTGCGTGGCGGGCCGGCTACCAATGGCCCACACTCTGCTACGGGATGGGCACCTGTACGGCCTGTCAATGCGAGGTTCTCGACGGCCTCGACAACCTCTCGCCGCGAACCGAAGCCGAGGAGCACATGCTGGGTGACCTCGGCAGACGCAAACGGCGGGCCAATCCGCGGCGGGTGCGACTGGCGTGCCAGCTCTTCCTGACGGGCGACGCGACGATCCGCAAGCCCGGCGTGCGTGTCACCGAGAACGTGGAATCAACCACCGCGACAACCGAAGCCGGATCCCAAGTACCTACGGACAAGGAGTCCAGACGATGAACACCCCTTATGACTACGACGTTGTGATCGTCGGGTTCGGCGCTGCCGGCGCCTGTGCCGCCATCGCGGCGGCAGAGAGCGGCGCCAAGGTCCTGGTTGTCGATCGCGCCCTCGGTGGTGGGGCGTCGGCGTTGTCCGGAGGTGTGGTGTACGCAGGTGGGGGAACTCGGTATCAGCAGGAGGCCGGGTGTCCCGACGATGCCGAGAACATGTTCGAGTACCTGCGTCAAGAGGTGCAGGGTGTGGTGGACGACGAGACCCTCCGCCAATTCTGTGACGGCAGTGTGGAACGCCTGAGCTGGCTGGAAAAGCACGGCGCACAGTTTGATTCATCACTATGCGAATACAAGACGTCGTATCCGACCGATCGCCACTACCTCTACTACTCGGGTAACGAGAAGGCGTACCCCTACAACCAGTACGCCACGCCCGCACCGCGCGGACATCGGCAGGTGGCCAAAGGAATGAATTCGGGCCGCGTCCTCTGGGAGAGACTGCGCGACGCGGCACTGGGGCTCGGCGTCACCGTGCTACCAGCGACCCGGGTCGACGAACTGATCATCGAGGACGGCCAGGTGCGAGGCATCCGCGGCCGGACGATGCCCATCGACAACGACGAGGCACACCGGTATCGCAGGCTGGCCTATCTCGGTGCCAAGTTGACCAACTGGGTACCCGCCGTCGGAAAGTCCCTCAACCGGCTCGCAGAACGTGAGTGGGCGGCGTCGGCCGAGGTCCTGACCGTTCGGTCGCCGACCGTGATCCTCTCGGCAGGCGGATTTGTGTTCAACCGTGACATGACGCGCGAACTCGCCCCCGCCTACAACCTGATCTCACCATTGGGCACAGAGGGGGACGACGGCAAAGGCATCGCTCTGGGGGTCAGTGCCGGCGGTACCACCGCACAGATGGAACGTGTCACCGCCTGGCGATTCTTGTCCCCGCCCGCGGCCATGCTCGAAGGAATCGCGGTCGGGGTCAACGGCAAGCGAATCGCGAACGAGGACCTGTACGGAGCAACCCACGCCGAGATCATGGTCACCGAGCACGGCGGCAAGGGTTACTTGATCGCGGACTCGGCCATCTGGCGGCGCGCGCGAGCGCAAGTACGCACGCAGACACTGCTTTTCCAGCGAGCCCAGCTCGCCTCGGTGTTCACCACCGGGCACCGCAAAGCCAACTCGCTGTCTGAACTGGCAGACAAGCTCGGCATCTCCGCCTCCGGGCTGGCCGCCAGTGTCGCCGAGTACAACGACGCAATCGCTTCGGGGACAGGAGATCCCGCGCACAAGGCCGCACAGATGTGTGCCCCGATCGAAGAGGGCCCGTTCTACGGCATCGACATATCTCTGCGCGAGTCGCTGGCATATTTTGTCCCGGGCCTCACCCTCGGGGGCTTGCGAGTTGCCGGAACGAGTGGTCTCGTTCTCGACCGCCACGATTCGCCGATCGCGGGGCTCTACGCAGCCGGACGGACCGCGGTGGGGATCTGTTCGAGGTCCTACGTCAGCGGACTGGCACTGGCCGACTGTGTGTTCTCCGGCCAACGTGCAGGTCAGCACGCCGCGCTCTCGGTGGTCGGCGATTCACCGGCACAGGACGCCCGTCATCCGGCCTCCGTTTCCAGCGAGACGTAACGTGGACCATAATGTCGGTGCAGGCCATCATCGACCTCGAGGAACACGTGACCACGACGGCAAACCAGCTCGGTCGCCCTATCGGCGCGAACAGCGAGGAGACTCGCAAACGCATCATGTTCGCGGCGATGCGCCTGGTCGCAGAAGTGGGATACACCCGAGCGACGATCCGCGAGGTCGCCCGCGAAGCCGAGATGACCAGCGGCACTCTGTACCACTACTTCCCGAACAAGTCCGAGCTCGTCAGAACCACCTTCAACGAGTTCGCCGGGACAGCGGTCACCAGAATGGCCGAAGCTGCGTTGACCGGCAACACCTTGTTGGACAACCTCGTAGCGGTCCTTGACGAAGCCGATCAGGTGATGCGGGAGTTCCCCCACATCGCCGCATTCGAACAGGCAGTGCGCGTCGAGGGAGCCCAGCACCTCAACCTCCAGGTCGCCAGCAATTCGATCTTCACGACGATGCGAGGGCTGCTCGAGCAGATCGTGACCAGTGGTGGCCCGCACGCTCTCACCACCGATGTCGACGGCACCGTGAACGTCCTCTACGCACTGCTGCGAGGACTGGTGGAAACCGCTGCGACCGCCTCGCCGGACGATTATCACAGCACACTGCGGTCGGCGAAACTGCTCATCCGCGGCCAGTTGTTCAACTACACCGAACTCACCTAGCCCGCGGACAACCCGCGCCACGATCCGGCGTGAGAATCACTACGTACGAAATATGTTACTCCACAAGACTTTTGACAGAGGAGTTGGTCGTGCCATGGGAGAAATCTGGACCCTGGTCGAATCACGTGCCCAGGACACCCCCGACGCCCCGATGCTCGTCGATGAGCGTGGGCGGACACTGACGTTCGCCCAGTACCGTGACGTTGCCGAATCGGTCGCCGCCGGACTCCTCGATCTCGGACTGAGCCCGGGGTCGACCGTGAGCTGGCAACTACCGACCAGCGTGGAATCAGCGGTCCTGATCGGCGCACTGGCGCGCGCCGACCTCATTCAGAACCCCCTGATACCGGTCCTGCGCGAAGGCGAACTGGTACCGCTGTTCACCGACATCGCACCCGATCTGATCATCGTGCCCCCCTCCTTCCGCGGCCATGACCACGCCGAGATGGCACGTACCCTCGCCGCCGGCCACCACGCTCAGGTCGTCCTGTGCGACCACACGCTCAGCGAGACCATCGATCTGCCTCGAGGCGACCCGGCCACCCTGCCACCGCCCGCACCAGGCGGACCGGTGCGCTGGATTTACACCACCTCCGGCTCCACCGCCACCCCCAAAGCCATCGCCCACACCGACGCCTCTGTCGCCGCCACCTCCAACGCCACCGTCGAACAGATGCCACTGGGCTCCGACGACGTGTTTCCCATGGCCTTCCCCATCGCCCACATCGGCGGCATCTCCTGGCTTGCCGCCGCCTGGCGCACCGGCTGCTCACTGGTCCTGATCGACCAATTCGACCCCGCCACCAGCCCTTACGTGATGGCCCGCCACGGCGCGACCATCCTCGGCAGCGCCACGCCTTTCATGATCGCCTACCTCAACGCCCAACAGGAACACGGGTCCGGGCCCCTCTTTCCGCACCTGCGCTTCTGCATGGGTGGCGGCGGCCCGATCCCACCCGGCCTCAACGCCCGACTCCAAGAAGAACTCGGCGGCCGCGGCATCTTCAACGGCTATGGACTCACCGAATGCCCCATCGTCGGCTACCCCGGCTGGGACGACAACAACACCATGCTCGACGCCTCGGCATTCCTGCCCGGCCGTGACGTCTCGGTCCGTATCACCGACCCCGACGGCCACGACCTACCACCCGGCACCCAAGGAGAACTACGCTTGCGCGGGCCGCAGATGTTCACCGGATTCCTCAACCCCGCCCTCGCCGCCACCAGCCACGACGCCGACGGTTACGTCCGGACCGGCGACCTGGCCATTGAAGACAGCGACGGCCACGTCACCATCACCGGCCGGCTCAAGGAGATCATCATTCGCAACGGGGAGAACATCTCCACCGCCGAACTCGAATCCGCTCTCGCCGTCCACCCCGGCGTTGCCGACGTCGCCGTCATCGGACTACCCCATCCCATCAAGGGCGAACTCATCTGCGCAGTCGTCGTCCCGGCCGACGCCACCCACCCGCCCACCAAAGACGCACTCAACCAGACATGTGTCGCCGCTGGGCTGGCACCCTTCAAACGCATCGAGCAACTCCACTATCGGAGCGAACTACCCCGCAGCCCGATGGGCAAACTCATGAAGACGGTCATCACCACACAAACGGTCACCGCGGCGACGAACATCTTACCCGCGGCGTCGGGCAGAGATCGACCGCGCGGAGAACACGCCCGGTCCGAGGGGTCTGCCCGACTCATACGGGTCGCGTGTGTCGCGCGGAGGCAGGTCAGAATTCGATGGACACCTGGTCCGACACCGGCCGTGCCTGACAGCCGAGTATCAGCCCGTCCGCGATGTCCTCCTCGTCGAGTGCTCCCACACTCGTCATCTCGATCTGTCCGGACAGCACCGTGGCCTGGCACGAACCGCATTCACCTTCTCGGCACGAGTAGGGCGCGTCGACGCCTCGTTCGAGTAGCACGTCGATCAGCGTTTTCGATCTGGGCCAATCGAACTCATGAGTCACACCGTCGAGCAGAACGGTGACGCCTGCCGAGTCTGCCTCGTCCTCGTCGCCGCGTGCGGTGACGATCGTCGCCGGTTGCGTGAACGGGTCTTCCGACAGCGACACGAAGTTCTCGATGTGAATCTGCCCGCGGGGCAACCCGATCTGCTCGAGGGCCAGTCGCGCACCTCGCATGAAGGGCTTGGGCCCACAGATGAACGCCTCGAAACCGTCGTACGGCTGCAACATCGACTGCAGCGCTGCGGTTGTCGGCAACCCCTGCACGTTCTCGAGCCAGTGCAGGATGGTCAGACGGTCGGGATGTTCGGCGAACAGTTCACGCAGGGTGGCAGCGAAGATCACCGAAGCGGGGTCACGATTGGCGTAAAAGAGCACCACTCGACCGGTGCCATCGAACAATGCCGTCTTGACGATGGAGAGCAACGGGGTGATTCCGCTGCCGGCGCCGACCAGCAACAGATCCCGGTCGAGATCCTTCGGTGTGAAAGCGCCCGCAGAGACCAGACTCTCGATGACATGGCCCGCGGCGACGTTGTCGCACAACCAATTCGACCCGTAACCGTCGACCGTTCGCTTCACCGTCACCCTGAGCGCGTCGTCGTGCCCCGGTGCGCTCGAGAGCGAATAGCATCGTGCGACCGACCCGGTGCGCTCACTCGGGATCCGCAGCGTGAGGAATTGCCCGGGCCGGTATCTGAGCCCGTCGCCCGGGTGGTCGAAAACGATCGTCTTGGCGTCGGGGGTCTCGGTGATGACCTCCCGGACCGTCAGTGCGACCGAGCCGTTCACAGCAGACCCCGGTTCTTCCAGAGTGCGTTCTCGGACCTGGTCAGTCGATGGCACGGGCTGCCTCCAGTGGGTATTCGGTGGACGGCGAAGCGACCATCGAGTAGATGAGGTCGGTGAGGGCGGCGATCGTTCCTTCCCGCGTCAACCGAGCTTTGGTGTTGCGCACCAGGAACCAGGACCGTTCCATCATCGCCATGACACACACACCCGTGGTGGCAGCGTCCTGCATGGTGCGCCCGGACAAGCGTTCGAGTTCGCGGCCGATGACACCGGCGGTCTCGGCGTGGACTTTTGCCACCGCCGCTTGGAATCGGGCGTCTGGTGGCGAGTCGTCGACCGACCGGATCGAGAACGCCCCGGTACGGTCGAGGTAGTCGAACAACTGACGAACCCACGCCTCGAACTCTCCCTTGCCGGCGCCTATCTCGATTTGTTCCAGCGATCGCACCGCCGCGGCCGTCTCCTGCGTGGTCACGGTGCCCAGTTCGATGAAGATGTGCCGCTTGTCGCGAAAATAGTAGTAGAAACTGCCACGGGCAACCTGGAGTCGGTCGGTGATGTCCTTCACCTGTGTGCCGGAATATCCCTTGCGCTCGAACACATCCCGGGCTGCATCCAGGAACGCTTGCCGGGTCACGGCCGACTTCGGGAGCTTGGCCTCACTCAGTTTCACGCACAAGCCCTATCGGGCAGATACCGACAGGCTCTTGGTGTCCGCATCCTCGACCGGCGGATAGAAGTCACGGGCCCAGGTACGCAGCTTACGAAAGCCTGCCGCCTCCGATGGTGAGAGCCCGGGAGGATCCATGTAGCGCTGGTGATTCCAGATGTTGACGTCATCGACGAGCGCGGCCTTGCCGTTCGCGATGAATCCTTCGGGATCTTCGCTGCCCTCATCGATCCAGTAGGTGCCGAAGATGTCACTCACCTGGTCATCGACCGGGGTCGGGCAGATGCCGGTGACCCGGATGCCGTTGCGCATGTGCTCACCACTGAAGCTCAATCCGACTCCACTCCACAGGATTTCGAGTGTATTGATGGTGTCCTGCGGGTCGTCGATTCCGTGCTGCCACTTCTTGCCGAAGCCGACCTTGGCCGCCCACGAGGCGTTGTCCGAGGTCTCGCGCAACACCACCGGGCTGATCGGCGTGTGGTGCACATACCGGAAGTGATGCGGGTCGACGGCATTCTCGGCGATGGTCTGCGGGTGAACGCGCACGTTCTTGGTCAGGGCGCGTGCGTTGGCATCGACGGGCCGGAACGTCGTGGCACTGATGTGGTCGCCGAGACTTCGCAGGGCGTCGGGCACCTCCCACATCGGATCCCGGCCGAGGACGTCGTGCCAGATGTAGACGGAGTCGTTTCGCTCGCTGACCGGCCAACTGCGCACCTTGCGGGCGCGATTCGGCTTCGCCTCGTACGGGATTCGCACGTTCCGGCCCCGCCCATCCCAGACCCACCCGTGAAACGGGCACTGGATCCCGTCGTCCACGACGCATCCACCGACGGCCAGATTGGCACCGAGATGCTGGCAGTGTGCGTCGAGCACGTGCACCTGGCCGTCCTTGCCGCGAAAGGCGACCAGTTCGGAACTGAAGTAGTGGAGAGGGACAACATCGCCGATCGCCAGGTCGGCCGACCAGGCGACCTGAAACCATCCGGTCGGGTGCATGCTGAGCTGACCCATCGAGAACCTCCTGAGAAACCGGGCCCGCCACTTTTTTGGCGCAGGCGTCAAAAATTGATAACCCGACGATACGCCTGGCTACCGTCCGCTGTCCAGACATGGCCAGGTCCGGAAGCGTCAAAACGAAGCTTTCTCGGTAATCGCATTGCACCGCAACCGGTTCCGAACTCCCCACCGATGAGAACTCGAATCCTCGGAACACACAAGTCGTTGATTCATCTAACTCAATGGTGATATACGTCATAGGCGGCCGCTCAGGCCCTGGCTCGTCCGCCGAGCTCCACCATCGATCAAAAAGGAAACCTCCATGGATTACCGGATCAAGGGACGTGTGGCGCTTGTCGTCGGCGGCAGCAAGGGCATCGGCAAGGAAACGGCCAAGATGCTCGCCGCCGAAGGCAGCAGAGTCGCGATCGTGGCCCGTACCCAAAAACACATCGACCGCGCCGTGGAAGAGATCACGGCCGCCGGCGGGGATGCGATCGGCGTCCCGGCGGACATGAGTTCGCAGGAAGGCATCGAGTCGGCGGTCGCGACCGTGACCGAGCGACTGGGCGCACCGCTGATCGTGGTGACGCAGGCCGACTTCCATGTGCGTGGTTTTTTCGAGGAGATCACCCGTGCCGAGGACTACGTGGACTCGTACCGCACCTACACGCTCAGTCAGGTGCACATGCTGCACGCCGTACTGCCCTCCATGCGTGAGGCCGGCTGGGGCCGATTCGTCCACATCGGGTCAGGAACGGCCAAAGAACCCCAGAGTCTTCCACCGCACACGGTCGCAAACGCCACCCGCCCCTCGACGGTCGGGCTTCTCAAGAGCGTGGCAGACGAATACGCCCAGTTCGGCATCACCATCAACACCGTGGCACCGGGCTGGATCGCCACCAAGACCACCAACTGGTATCTCTCGACACACGAGGGGCTCACCGACGACGCAGCAGGTAAGCAATGGCTCATGGAGAAGGCCGGCGTGCCGGCCGGCCGTGCCGGAGATCCCGAAGAGATCGCCTCCACCATCGCCTACCTGTGCTCAGACCAGGCCGGCTACCTGAACGGCCACTACATCTGTGTCGACGGGGCACACCACCGCTCGGCCTTCTGAACAGCTCCGGCCAGAGCCCACGGAACCCTCCTCACAGCGGAACAGGTCATGACGGGGGTGACCTTCAAAACTGATGCAGCGTCAATTCGGCACGAATAATTCCGCGGGTTCAGCCGATCGCGGACTGCAGCGAGGCACGCAGGATCAAGACCTGGGCGGAGACCAGGTCGTCGAAGGGCACGCCGTCGCGGGCGAAACCGTCGACGCGGGCGGCGGAACTGGTCAGCATCACCACCAGCGAGCCGGCGACGCCGACCGCGTGGCCGGTTCGAACAGCCGGCGCCAGTGCATACGTCACCGACATCATCAACCGCAGCAGCACTCTGAAATACCGTGGGTCCTCGTCCACCTCTGCAGCGACGATCGTCTCCAGCAATCCCCGCCGACCACTCCAGAACTCATAGAACAGGGTGACGAATTCTTGGTAGTCCTTTCTTCGACAGCGGGATTCGACAGCCTGGAGGCGGCATGGACCACCGGGGAGAACAAGTCCAGATGACGTTGGGCGATCTCGGCGGTCGCCGAGACCAGATCGGGGAAGTACGTGTAGAAGGTAGCGGGTGACACGTTCGCCGAGCGTGCGATCTCCCCCACGGCGATCTCGCGATGGTGGACATGCAGGCACCGTTCCTCGACGGCATCGAGTATCCGCTGGCGTGTTTCGCGCCCCTTGCGTCCGGCAGCCGTTCCCGCGCTGGTGCGGGCCGAATTAGTCATTGTTCAACCACCAGGTCACCCGCCCAGTCTGCCATCATTTGCCATACCGGTGGGAGGACTTGACAGCCCATCAATTACGAACTTGTGTGAGCCTGTGACTGAAGCACTTGGGACCACGGACGCAACCGACCGTGTTGCGCGATTCGCCGCGCAGACTCGGGCGCGATGCGGTACGGCTGCGGCGATTACCTGGCGGCGCCTTCCGGGGATCGTTCCTTGTTCAATCAAAAGGTGACGACGACCCCATCGCCTTCCTACGGGTCGACGAGGGGCGAGGCGGGCTGAGCAACACCTCCTTCACACTCGCCCGCGAGGCAAAGGTGATCGCAACCATGCGTGCGAACGCCATCCCGGTGCCGGGCGTGCTGGGCAGAACGCCGAGCCGCCGGCACTGCTCATGGAATTCCTTGCCGACCAGACGAAGCTGAACAAGGAGCTGGCCGAGCAGGTGGGGCCCGAATACCTGGACGTACTGGCCAGAATTCATCGGATCCATCCGACCGGGGTGCTCACCGACGCGCCGCTGGACGGATCGGCAGCACAACAGGCCGACCTGGACTGGTGGACCGAACTGAACAACGACAGCGCCGATGCCTCGGCCTATCTGGACCTCGTTCTACGCGCGCTCCGTCTGTCGAAGCCTGAACCCGACCCACAGGCGGTCTTCCTGCACGGCGATGCCGGTGCCGGCAATTTCCTGGTTGCCGACGGTCACCTCGCCGGCCTCATCGACTGGGAGATGGCACATACCGGTGACTTCCACGAGGACGTGGCCTGGGTCTGCATGCGGATGGTCTTCACTCCGTTCGGCTCACCGCAACAACGCCTCATCGGCTACGAGAAGGCCAGTGGCCGTACTGTTGTGGCGCCAAGACTGTCCTGGTACAAGGCCTACGTGACCTGGAAGTCCCTGGTGGCCGTGGACCGCACCCTGCGTCAGGGCGGAGGGCGGGAGACGTTCGTGGTGCAGACGTCGCGAATTGTCGCGGCCGCCTATCAGCCGCTGCTGTCCGAACTGCTGTTGAGTGTTCTCGCCGACGCCGACGTCTCCTCACCCAAGGCCGACGAGGTGATCGCGGAGCTGTCCGATCTGTCGGCCGCATTCGAGAAGGCCGCCCAGTCCAACAGCACAGTGATCCGGGTACTCGAACGTGCCCGAGCAGGAGGATATCTCTCGTGACATCGGTATTGACGACGGCCGACGACACCTTCCATCTCCCGAAGGACGACAACGATCCGTGGTGGACCGAAACGGTGTGGTTCGCCTGGATGATCCCCGAGCGACAACTGCTCGGCTACTACTACGTGGCGTTTCGTCCCAACCTCGGCGTGTATTCCGGTGGGGTCACCGTCTTCGACGCATCAGCCGAACTCCCGTGGGAATTGCCTTTTCACAACTGGGACTGGCACCAGGCGATCCCCGAGGGGCTCGACCTGAGGAATGCCGAACTCGAGAACGGCATGGGCATCATCGCCGAAGAACCCGGCACCCGCTACCACCTCACCTACGAGCACCGCCGTGGGCTGAGCCTGGACATGCACTACACCGCCACCTGTCCGCCGCTGCTGAGTCTTCAGGTGCCGCCCTTCATCCATGGCCACCTGGACCAGATCGGTCATGTCACGGGCACCATGGTGCTCGATGGCGAGGTTCTCCCCATCGATTGCCTCGCGATGCGTGACCGTTCATGGGGCCCGCGTCCGGAGGGACCTCAGCCACGTGCCGGGTACAGCTACGGTGCCCTGCCCGGGGGCACCGCCTTCTTGGCCGTCGGGATGTCCAAAGACCACGCTCGCGAGATCACGACCGGCTTCCTCCATCGCGACGGGACTCAGCATCGTCTGACGTCGGGCACCCGCGAGGTCGAGCGGGACGGCGACGGTCGGCCCACCGCCATCCACATCGATGCCGTCGACGAGGACCGACGATCTTTGGTCGTCCACGGCCGTGTTGTCAGTCAGCAAGTGCTGCCGGTGTATTCGTCCATGCTCTGCTAGAACAGCCTGGTGGAGTGGACCGTCGACGGCGAACGATGCTGGGGCGAGGATCAAGACACCTGGCATCCGCGGAAGTGGCGTCAGTTCAGAGAGGGCTTACAGAGGAGCACGATCGCATGACGGAAGCCTCGACTCCCATGGACGACGCGTTCCACACGCCCGACGACAGCCGGTGGTGGACCGAAACCGTCTGGTTCTCGTGGATCGTTCCGGAGCGCGGACTGATCGCTTATGTCTACCCCGTGTTCCGGCCCAACGTCGGCATTCAATTCGGTGGCGTGGTGGTGTTCGGGGACAAAGCCGTTTCGCCGTGGGAAGAACCGGTGAATGCGTTCGACTGGCATCAACCGCTCCCGCCAGACCTGGACCTGCGCGACATGACGCTGGCCAGTGGCCTGTCCATCCGGGTGGAAAAGCCCGGCGAACTGTATCGAGTTCAGTATTCGGGTCGCGACACGGAGTTCGATCTGACCGTCCGAACCGCAGGGCCTGCGCTCGTGACCCGGTCGGCCACACCACCTCTGGGAGCCGGCCACGTCGACCAGATGTGCCACGTCACCGGTCACATGACTCTGGACTCGGAAACCATCGCCGTCGATTGCCTGTCCATCCGAGATCGGGCGGCGTGGGGGGTCAGGCAGGACGGCAGGCAGCCGCGCGTTCACTATTCGTGGGGTGCCGCTTCTGCGGACGAGTACTTTCTCACCGCCGGCATACACCGCGATGGCGTCGACACGTTGACCACCGGATTCTTCATGCGTCATGGAAAGTGGTCGCCAGTCGTCAGCGGAGAACGCCGGGTGCGCCGTAACGATGCCGGCCAGGTCACTCACGTCGAGATAGCAGGCCGGGACGAACTGGGTCGCGAACTGTCGGTCAGCGGAAAAGCCACCGACCGACACCTCTTCGAGGGATACCCGGGCATGATCTGCTGGACCGGTCTGATCGAGTGGGACCTCAACGGACAAATTGCGTGGGGTGAAGATCAGGACGTGTGGTCGCCAGGAGGGTGGCGCCGGCACCGACTCAGTTCTGCTCGCTAGGCAAGCTTACAAAAGACGTTCAGCCGCAGCATATTCGGTTCTCGGTGGCGACTCGGGTGGGCACGACACCAGGCGTTCGGAGCGAGCACGCACGCAAACCCGGCCTGAGCGAGACAGAACTGTGCGCACCGGCAATTCGACGCCGGTGCGCACAGCTCATCCGATCAACTCATTCCTTCAGCCGTTCAGCCGCCCATCGAGTACAGCGCGGGGTCGGCCGGCATACGCTCGAACTCCGTCAGATTCCCTTCTTTGTCGGCCGTAGCAAGGATGCCGTCTGCACTGCAGGTGTTCGGCGAGAACGACAGCTGCTTGCCGTTGCACTGGAACATGATTCCGTCCGAGTTCGGCAGTTCTGTCGGCGGCGCAGACTTGAGGGCGGCCAGAATTCCCGCTGCCGAGGTGTCCGTGATGTTCGCTGCGTTTAGCGCGTTGGCGAAACCGACAACCGGCGAGTAGCCGGTATTCGTCGTCGTCGAGACGCCGGCACCGTCACCCCACTTGCTCAGGGCCGCAGTGAACAGTTTGACCGATTCCAGATCGGGATTGAGGTCGGCCGATGCCGCGACCTCGACACCTTCATAGCCCCCCGGGATCGAAGAGCTCGTCCCCGGTTCTATGCAACGCTCGATGATCACTGTTTTGGCGTCCGGTGCCACGGTCTTGATCGCCTTCAGGGCACTGGTGCAGAAGTCAGCAGAGCCGGCGATGTGGTAGAAATCCGGATCGTTTTCGGCCGCACTGGTGATCTGGGGTGTCATGTCGGCCGTGCCGGGCGGGACCGAGGTCGTGCTGACAGAGAGTCCGGCGTTCTTGAAGAATATCTCGGCGATCTTGGCCGCACCCTCGGCCGCCGGAACGCCGATGATCACCTGGTCGACCTTCTTGAATCCCTGCTTCTGCGCCCACGCGGCGGGTCCACCGAAGAAGGACAACCCGTTGAAGAGGGAGAAGACGCCGGGAGTCGTCAGTCCCATCTGGGTGGGCGCGATGTACATGACCAGCGGGATACCGGTGGGAGCAAGGACGGTGATGACCGAGTCCAGCGTTCCGAGTGTGCCGCCGAGCACGGCCGGCACCTTGGCGGCCACCATCTGGTTGGCACAGTCGGTGGCCGTCGCCGGCACACCCAGCGTCTCGCACACCTTCAGTGTGATCGGGTGCCCCCCTAGGCCACCGAGGTACTCGTTCACGTACGACGCTGCCGCCTGTGCACCCTTGATCTCGTCTTCGTTGTTGATCGTCGCGCCGGCGCCTTCACTGATGAAGCCCAAGGTGATGGGGGTACCGGTCGCCTTGTTGGGGGTGCCCAGCGACGATTCGTCCACACTCGCCTCAGCAGAACCGCCTGAGTCGTCATCTGACCCACACGCGGCGAGACTCGCCACCATTACCCCCGCGATCATCGCCGCAGCGATTCGCCGTCGGCGTCCGTCGAACTTCATTTTGTCTCCTTTGGGTTGGACCCCGCCCGTCATCGAGATGCTTGGGTGGGTCGAGAACTGTCGGGTCGCATCCGGGTGGTCAGGTCATCCGTCGAACCGAAGACCCTGACGCAGAATCCGGGGCTTCCAACGGCACATCTGCTTGATGACTGGGGCGGGCTGCATGATCGAGAGCCGACGTCGACCATCGGTGCCGGTCCGTGGAACCGCCGTCGACTTTCGATCACCAACCGACCATAGGACAGGTCCAGCAGGCCTGACAGCGTTTTAGAAAAAGTATGAAGAGTTCTTTCATATAACTATTTAGCTCATTCGAACCATCCTGTCCTAGAACTCTCCGTGGCCACCTCGGACCGCAGAGGGCGCCGCTGCGAGGCGGCAGAAACGACACGGACCATTGCTTGTTGTTGCCTCGCCGTATACATTCAGAGCGAGTGACGCCGGACACTCGGCGATGCGCTGTAGTCGACGCTGCGACGCAGATCCCGCCGCCCCGTGCCGCCGATCGAGCCTGCTCCGAGTCCGGTGGCGGCGTCCGCTGCGGCGATTCGCCCATCCGAATCATCAGCTGCCGCTGAGCATCTGCCAGACATAGAACCTCTACGCGGCTCCGGTACTGGCACCGGCCGCTCGGCCACCCGGCTGCACGTAGACGTCCAGCCGCAGGGTGCCCCGAAACCCGAACACTCGATACGGGGAGACAACCAAGTGACCATCACAGCCAACCTGAAGTCGGTGAGCGAGGCAGCAGCCGCACTGTCTCCCTGGGTCCCAAAGGCCCCGCTTCATCGCATCACAGACGCAAACCCTGAACTGCTGAGCGGTCCGTTCCTTGCTCCGCCGACGCGCGAGTGGAGTCCGTTGAACTCGGGAGTGGCACAAGCGGAACCACCGATCGTCAGCAGGTCACGATCCGCTGGAACGACGTCGGTACCAGCGAGTCCCTGCCGACCTCGATCTTCGTGAGGTCAACGCCGTCGATGTTGAAGAACCGCTTGATGTCAGCGGTCACCGGTCTCGGCCGCATGGAAACGACCTTCTACAAGAGCTGCCGACCTGGCCTCGCGAAGGTCACCGCGCCGGAGTGTTATTTCGCCGCATCCGGAGCAGGGCACGACATCTGATCATCCTGGAGGACATCAGGAGCAATGGCGGACGACCGTGCGAACTGACCGAGGATTGCACACTGTCGTTCGCGGAGGGCCGATGGACACTTTCGCCGCTTTGCACGGGCAGCATTGGGAAAGCCCGCGATTCGGCACCGACTTGTCATGGGTGACACCGCTCAGTCACCGGGTCGGTTTCAAGGCCCTGGCGTGGCAGTTCCGGAAAATGCGTGTATCGCTCACCGAACGTTCAGACCTGTCGCTCCCCGTCGAGGTGCACCGCATGTGCGAGTTCGTGAATCAGCACGACGCTGACTTGTACCGACGATGGGATCAGGGTCCGTTGACACTGATCCACGGTGATACACACCTGGGCAACACATTCGAGACCACAGATGGTCGTGCCGGCTTGCTGGATTGGCAACTGGTTCACCGCGCGCCGTCGATGCGCGAGGTCGCTTACACGCTGGTCTGGTCGGTACCCACCGAACTGCGTCGCGAACACGAGTCACATCTGATCTCACGCTATCTCGAAGGGCTGGCGGCCAGCGGGGTTGCCAAGCCGCCGACATACCAAGAAGCATGGGCCGACTACCGGTTCTTCGCCTTTGATGCGTGGGATTCCATCGCATTCGGTGTTGCGTGGCCAGGGATGCAGTCAGAGGAAACCGTCACCGAGGGCTTCCGCAGGGCCAATGCCGCGGTCGCGGACCTCAAAGTCGCGGACGCGCTGAGAGATTATCTGCATTGATGGTGGTCGCCGCGAGAAGATCGGTCGCACTGCCCGCCGCTTCGGTGGACACGTTGACTGGGCCACGTTTGAGTCCTGTGCGAGCCACAGCGCACGAGGGGCTGGAGGTGACGTTTCGATGAGATCC
This sequence comes from Williamsia sp. DF01-3, assembly GCF_023051145.1. Taxonomy (NCBI): domain Bacteria; kingdom Bacillati; phylum Actinomycetota; class Actinomycetes; order Mycobacteriales; family Nocardiaceae; genus Williamsia; species Williamsia sp. DF01-3. Next base: position 788,164 of record NZ_JALKFS010000005.1, on the reverse strand, counting down.
CGTTCAGGCCTCGTCGGTGTCGACAAGTACGAATTCCGGCGCTTTCACACCACTTTCACCGATGTCCACGATCCGGGCCTTGACTCGTTGGCCGATCCGGAGGGCCTGGGGTTCGGCGACCACCACACCGGTCATGCGAAGCCCCGGTTGTTCGTCCAGTTCGATGATGGCCGTCACGTAGGGCGGCTGGTGACCCGGCACGGTCACCTGACGGATCACGATGTAGCTGAAGATGGTTCCGAAGCCACTGACTTCGTCGAACCGCACCGGGCCACCGGTGATCCGGCTGCGTTCTAGCGGCGGATGGATCCACGTTCCGGTGTCGACGCACCGGCAGATCTTGAGTTTTCCCTCGGCGAGGGCGTTCCAGTACGGCGCCGAGTCGGGATCCGGAACCGGCAACGGGGCAAGCATGAGTGAATCGGTCACGGGCGTTCCCTGCTGTAGATGTTGGCTCCGCCGAACGGGCCACCGCCTGCGGTGACCAAGGCGAGTTCTGCGTTGTCGACCTGCCGGGCGCCCGCCGCGTGCCGGAGCTGTGTCACGGCCTCGAAGTGATGGTTGAGACCGTGTATGTATCCCTCCGACAGCAGTCCGCCGTGCGGATTGACCACCACGTCCCCGCCGTAGGATGCCCTTCCGGTCGCGAAAAACTCTCCCACCTCACCCTTTTCGCAAAATCCATATCCCTCCATCGTTGCCATCACCGTGTACGTGAAGCAGTCGTACATGCACGCGACGTCCATGTCGGACGGCCCGAGCCCGGTACGCTCCCAGAGCTTCGGCCCGGCCGAACGCGAGTACATCGCCGCAGGATCATCCCACTGCGTCCAGCCCGAACCGCTCTGCGAATTGCTCGACCCGACGAGCCACACCGGGTCGTGCGCCCCGTCGGCAGCCACGTCTTCGGCCACCAGCAGGATGGCCACCGCGCCGTCGACCTCGGAGGTACAGTCCAGCACCCGGAACGGTTCATTGATCCACCGGGCCGCAAGATATTCGTCCATCGTCAGCGGCTCGCGTCGCAACGCGTGCTCGTTGGGTACAGCGTGCGCTCGTTGGGTGATCGCGATGTGCCCGAGATCCTCTTCGGTGGACCCGTATTCGTGCTGATGCCGTCGCGCCCACATCGCAAACCACTGTGGTGGCACCAGGAATCCGGACGGGGCATCGAACTGATCTTGTTGATCGACCAGCAGTGGACCCTCGACGGTTCCGAAGCGGTGTCCCGACCGACCGTTCAGCGACCGGTAGATCAACACCGCCCGGCACATTCCGGCCTCGATCACCGCTGCTGCCGTGGCGATCTGGTCGGCCACCAGGTTCCCGCCGCCATACATGGCGTTGGCCCACGACAACTCGTCGATACCCAATCCCCAACCCACCGTGATCGGCTGGGCCGAGTCGTTCACCATGAAGGTGCAGATGCCGTCCACGTCAGCAGGTTTCAATCCCGCATCATCGATGGCACCTCGGCACGCCTCGATGGCCATCGCCAATGGTGTTCGGTTCGATCGGCGCGAGTAGTCGGTTCGTCCGATCCCGGCGATTGCACAATTCATCTGACTGTCATTTCCAATCTGTTTGTTCAACTGGCCATCGGTTCGCGAGGCAATCCGAGGATCCGCTCGGCCAACAGGTTTCGGACGATCTCCGACGTTCCGCCCGCGATCGTGAGGCACCGGCTGTACAGCAGGTCGTGCATCACCTCGGGCTCAGCGCCGACAAGGATCGCCGGCGACACCATCCGCACACTCAGTTCTGCGATCCTCTGGGCGTGTTCGGATCCGACGAGCTTTGCGACATTGCCCTCGACTCCGGCCACGCCCCCTTGCACGGCGCGGGCCGCGATGCGGAGGTTGAGCGCTTTGAGTGCGTATGCCTCAATGAGGAGCTCGCCGACGTCGCGGAGAAATCCGGTGTCGCCGGCACGATGCCGGTCGAAGACGTCCAACGCGTCGTCGGCGTTCATGGTCACCGACCCCCGCCGATGGACAGGCGCTCGTTGCCGAATGTGGCCATGGCGACGCGCCATCCGTTGTTCACCTGGCCCACGACATCGATGTCGGGGACAAACACGTCGTCAAAGAAGACCTCGTTGCAGAATGCCGCACCTGTCAGCTCACGAAGTGGCCTCACCTCGACCCCCGGCGCGCCGAGATTGATGATCATCGCGGTGATGCCCTTGTGTTTGACCACCGTGGTGTCGGTGCGCACAGTCGCCAGACCGCGTTGACAATTGACCGCATCGCTTGTCCAGACCTTCTGGCCCGACACGGACCAACCTCCTTCGACGCGAATGGCCTTGGTGGAGAGCGCGGCCGCATCCGACCCGGTGCCGGGCTCACTGAACAGCTGGCACCAGCGCAGGTCGCCATCGAGACTCGGCTGCATCAGCCGTTCGAGTTGCTCGGGTGTCCCGTGTTGCAAGATCGTGGGCAGTACCCATTCGCCGAGGCCGAGACTGGGCCGGTCGATTCCATCGAGCTCGCGGTCGATGACCAATTGCTCAACGGCTCCCGCCGCCCGACCATAGGGCTGCGGCCAGTGCGGGACCAGATACCCCGAACGCGCATAGAGCTTTTGACGGTGTTCGGGTTTCGCCGCCGCCAGCTCGGCGCGGAACTGTCGAACCTGAACGGCGAACTCGTCCGCCTCGGCCGGGAGGTCGAGAGATGGATCTCGTCGCACCCCGACGAGCTGCCAGCGGGCGGTTTGTTCGCGAAGTTCCTCCAGGGTGCCGACAAAGGAGCTGAGCACAAGTGCCCGGCGCAGAAACAGATGCGCATCGTGCTCCCACGTGTATCCGATGCCCCCGTGGATCTGGATGTTGAGCAGCGCAGCACTCACGTAGCTGTCCAACGCCTGCCCGGCGGCCATCGCCGCTGCCAGCTCCGCTTCGCTTGTCCCGGGGTTCGCGCGGATGGCCTCCCAGGTCGCCGCAGTTGCGAGCTCGGTGTCGACCAGCATGTTGGCGCAGTGGTGTTTGACCGCCTGGAACGAGCCGATGGGTCGGCCGAACTGCTCACGTGCGGCGGCGTAGGTGGTGGCCATCTCGGTGCAGGCCGCCAGCCCGCCGGCCGCTTCGGCTGCGCAGAGCAGTCTGGTCAGCCTCTGTAGCGCCGCCGCGCCGTCGGCGAACACCTCCACAATCGGTGTCTGGTGGCAGCGGACAACGGTGACCGGTCGCACCACCTGGTCCGCGGTGTTGCTGCGGGAGGTCTCGAGAGTCGGTCCAGCTTCCAGCAGGAGGTCGTCGCCGACGGGGATGAGGAAAACATCGGACAACGTCTCCCCCAGCGCCGGGCACGATGGCACCGTGAGCGCAGCGTCGGCACGTTCGGCGTCAGCCGCCTTTCCGACGACAGCCGCGACCATGTCTCCCGACGTCAGCCGTGGTAGCCAACGGCCACGTTGCTCGTCGGTTCCGATGTCTGCGATCACCGCCGCGGCCAGGGTCGACGGCAGGAAGGGCCCGGCAACTGCGGCCCGTCCCAGTTGCTCGAGAACCACGATGAGCTCTGCCAGGCCGAAACCTTGCCCACCACAACGCTCATCGACGTGCAGTCCGAGCCACCCCGTGCTGACGATCTCTTTCCACAGAGCGTCGGACTCCCACCATCGGATGCTGTCGTCGGCGTCGAGGAGAACCCGGCGGGCACCTGTCGTGCCGACCCTGTTCGCGACGATCGAGCGCGCGACGTCGGCCAGCTGACGGTGTTCTTCCGCGATCGCCAGTCCTCCGATCACCATGGGGATCCATACCTTTCGCGGAAGGTGACCGCAGCTGCAGGGGTTCGTCGCGGGGGCGCCAGTGTCCGTGCCGGTCTACCGATGTAGACGGCAGCCATCGGCAGCAGTTCGTCGGGCAATCCGAGCAACTGCCGGACCTGCTCGGCATACATGATTGTCAGACCGGTCGTCAGGCACGACCCGTACTCGAGGTCGTTGGCGGCCAGGAGCATGTTCTGTACGGCCGGGAAGATCGACGCCGGGGCGAAATCCTCCGGAACCCGCCCTACGTCGGCGCACACCACGACGATGACCGGGGCAGAGGCGAATCCGCCTCCCGCCAAACCGAATTCGAGATCGTTATAGAGCACGTCGTCGGAAACGTTCTGACGGACATAGTCGGCTCGCCAGGATTCGGACCACCACGATGCCAGAAGGCCACGTGACCGGGGATCTCGGACCACCACGAACCGCCACGGCTGGGTGTTCTCGGCGCTCGGAGCATGCACCGCCGCCTCGAGCATCTCCTGGAGGTCGCTGTCCTGCACCGCCTGATCCGGATCGAAACGGCGGCACGCTCGCTGCGTACGCTGGATCGTCTGGAGATCACCCACGCGTACGCGCTTCCGCGGTTTTTCGTTCACCACGCGGTCGCCACACCGCCATCGACACCCCGGCGAGGTCGAGAGAATCGCTCAGCGCCATCTGTCCCGAACCGACTCGCTCGAGAAACGATCCCATCACGGTGTCGGGATCGTCATCGAGTTCGTAGACGGCGAGATAGCGGTGCGCCGGCGCCGGAGGGGCGGCGATTCCGTCGGCTTCCGGCGGGGTCATCGGGGCCAATTCATAGCGCTGTGCCGCGATCACCCCGTCGACCTGGAGAACATCGGGCACGTGCCTGGTCTCATACCAGCTGTTGAACTCGTCGTCGTTGCCCTGCGTTGGATTTGAGAAGACAAACAGATAACTGTCCGCCATGCGGCGCCCACTTTCGCTTGATGCGTTTGCTCGATGTTATGGCAGTTGACTGTCACACGTCAACGATGATGCACGTTGCCCATCCTACGGTGCCGACGGTGTGTCACCCGACTGCCGACAGCCCGGCACGATCGGGCCGCCTCACCGCAGGTTCGACCGCACTGAATTTGTTACAGGCGAGCAGCATTGGGCTCGCGGACACTACACGGACCGTGGCCCACGCCGGCCGAGTGGTGACCGCGAGGCCGGACCCGGTAGCACCGACTCATTTGCCACCGGTCGTCTTCGAGGCCGTCGGCAGGGCCGCATACGTGGACCGCCGGATCGCCAAACCACATTTGTCAGCGAACTGCCACAGTGCAGCGTGTCACCCATGCTGAACTCCCTGTCGATGCCGCCGATGGCCCCGCTTTTCGAGTTCTGCGAAGGCTCGCAGAATATCCAGTCGGCCCACAGGCAGTCAGTTCACTGCCACCATCTGCATGTGCCCAGCACAGTGCCCGCCCGGCGACACGATCGGAGACAACGATGAAGTTCGCGGTCTATCTCCCCCACTGCATGCACGTCCGCGCCTTGACTCAGCCGTGGGAACATGAGCTGACCGGCCGCGACATCGCGACCGTCGCACGTGTGGCCGATGAACTCGGCTACTCGACGACCTTCCTGCCGGAGCACTTCTTGATCCCGACCGCAGATGTCGAGTTGTCCGGCGATCACTACCTACACGCGAGCACGGCGCAGGGCTTTGTCGCCGGAGCGACCGAGCGCATCAGATTGGGCTCGTTGGTCACCCTCTTGCCGCTGCACCACCCCGTACTGTTGGCCAAGGCTGTCTCGACCCTCGACTGGCTCAGCGGCGTCCGTTCCCTGACCACCGTCGGGGTCGGCTGGCATAAAGCCGAATTCGACGCACTCGGAGTGCCGTTCCATCGACGCGGGGGATGGCCGATGAGTACCTTGCCGCGATGTTCGAATTGTGGCACAGCGACACCCCGAGTTTCTCGGGCGAGTTCGTCTCATTCGATGACGTGGCCTTCGGTCCCAAAGGGATTCGCTCACCGCATCCGGAGTTGTGGGTCGGCGGAGACGCCGACGCCACGTTGCGGCGCGCGGCCAGGTTCGGTGACGGCTGGGCCCCCTGGCTCACCCGTCCCGAGGATCTCCCGGCCCGGCTGGACTTCTTGCGGTCGCAGCCGGGCTTCGACGATCGGCCGTTCTCGTTGTTCTACAGCCTGGCCGCACTGGCGGCGGGTGCCGAACACGCTGTCCTCGACGACACCTCGTCCCGATTCGGCCAGAATGCGGCTGAAGTGATCGATCAGTGCGCGCGGCTTGCCGATCTCGGAGTCACCGATACATGGATCACCCCACCACCTGTGTCGGGGTTCGACGCCTACCTCGATCACCTGCGTTGGGTGGCCGACGAGGTCATTTCCGAAGGTGGCATGAACACGAGGGGGACCGCGTCCAGGCCGAGGGTGCCGCTGGGCCACAGCACCTGCGGCTCGAAGCCGTCTGCCAGTGAGTACTCCGGAATTCGGCGGTGCCACTCCTCGAGGATGATGCGTAGCTCCATGCGCGCCAAGTGCGACCCGAGGCAGCGATGCGGGCCCTTGCCGAAGGCGAAGTGCGGCACTCGTTCACCGACATGGAGTTCATCGGCGTCGTCGTAGCGGTCCGGATCGCGGTTGGCGCACCCATAACTCATCAGCACGGTGGTGTCCTTGGGCAGCAAGATGCCGTCGACCTCGACGTCTTCGGTGGTGACGCGCGGCGCGAACGGGACCGGGCCGTCTGTTCGGAGCAACTCTTCGATGAACGCCGGGATGAGGCTCTCGTCCTCGGCCAATTGCCTCCTCAACGACGGATCCTGCGCCAATCGGCCGAAAGCGAACCCCAGGGCGGCGGTGACGGTGTCGAGGCCGGCCAACACGAAGAGGAAACACAACCCGAGGATGTCCTCGTCGGACAGACCCCCCTCGTCCCTGGTCTTGATCAACCGCGTGAGCAGATCGTCGCCACTGTTGTCCTGGCGACGCCGGGTGATGTGTTCAGACAGATAGGTGAACAGTTCCAACGCATGTGTCAGCACCTCCGGTGACGGCTTGGTGGCCGACGGACTGGTGAACTCGAGGATCGAGTCCTTCCACTGGTTGAGTCGGTCCCGGTCTCGGAGTGGTAGTCCGAACAGGCCGAGGAACACATCCGAGGGATACGGCGTCGCCAGATCGGTGATCAACTCGCACTGCCCGCGTACCGCGATCGCATCGATCAATTCGGCGGCGGACTGCCGCAACTGCGGTTCACGCTCCGCCATCCGCTTGGGACTGAAGAACGGGTCGAGAAGCCGTCGGTAACGAGTGTGGTCGGGCGGGTCCGTGCCGATTGGGATCAGGGCCAGCGGGCTGCCCAGCCGATCGAAAGCACGCCGAGACGAGAACACCGTCGGCGCCTTGGCCGCCTCGTCCACGGCATCAGCGCTGGTGAGGATGAACGATTCCCCCGCGGGACAGACTGCTCCGGCGTCACGCAGTGCCTGCCATCCAACGCCGCGGTCCTGCGCCAGCGGCAGGGCGTCGATGTCGACATCATCGCGCTCGGATAATTCGTTGGTCACTGGGAAGATCCTTTGTCCGGTGGCGTAGGCAACGTCGATCGTGCCTAGCAAGATGACAGTTGACTGTCTCCGGCGAGTATCGTTGTGACCACGTGACCTTGTCAACACTCTGGTGACCGCCACCGGCGGTTAGAGTCGCGTCTACATCCGTACCGGCGAAAGGGCCACCACAGCGATGCAATCCGGCGACCGGTCACGGCGACAAGATCGTGCCACCCACACGCGGTTGGCACTGGTCGACGTGGCGCTGAACCTGTTCAGCACCAACGGTTTCGATCAGACCACAACGGATCAGATCGCTGAGGGTGCCGGGGTGTCGCCCCGCACCTTCTTTCGGTACTTCCCGACGAAGGAGTCCGTCCTCTTCTTCGGCGAGTACGACTTCGTGCGGGCGTTCAGCGGCGTGTACCTGGCACAGCCTGACGCTGTGTCCGAACTGGATGCGATGACCAATGCGTTTGTCACCCTCGCGCCAGGTCTGGCCAGAATGCGCAAACGGATCACGCTCTACCGCGAAGCCGTCGCCTCGTCGGTCAAGCTGATCGGCCAAGAACGCAAGAACCACGACGCGAGTGCCAGGACGGTCGCCGAGGCGATCGCTCTACGGCGACAGATCCGGGAACCCGACGAGGAATGCCTCCTGCTGGGATCGGTTGGCATGCTTGTCGTCGAACGCTCGATCGACCGGTGGATCCGCATGCCTGCCGGTACACCACCCGAGGACGTGGTCCGCACCGAGTTCGCCAGTCTTCGTGAGCTGATGGGCATCCGCAGGGTCAGTTCCCCCTGAACACGGTCCCGTCCGGACATCCTACGGGCGTCCCCGGACCGCAGAGCTCGGTCCGCAGGTAGGTCGGATACGTCTGAGTCGATCCGGCATACAGTCCTTCGAGGTTCATCGGGATGTCGTAGCCGACGATGGCGACGATGTGGATGAATCCCGTGATGGCCAGAACGCTCAACATCGTCCGCGTGCGGTCGCCGGCCCAGCGCACACGTTCCATTCCGCGTTCGACGACGGTGAGATCGTTTGTGTCCCGGAAGAAGAGCAGCGCGCCCGAGCAGGTCAGTACGGTCGACCAGATCAGCGGTCCGTACATCGGTACCTGGTGGGTGTTGCCGGACCAGAGGGTCAGGTTCGGGATCCCGGCCGGGTAACCGACCAGTCCCGTGTGCACCGCCAGGAGTTCACAACAGAACTCGACGCCGAACACCGCCACCCAACCGGCGGCGAACGTGCCCGGCACACCCAGCGCGGGCCGCGCGGTGTGCGCTCGGCCCATCGCCCATCGGCCGAGCAGACCGAGGTAGAGCGGCATCCAGATGTAGGGAAGGCCGATCATCAGTACCGGCTCAGCCAGGAATCGCCCATTCGGACTGATCCATCCCGGGATGTTCTCGGTCCAGGCGCCGAAGTTCACAAGCGTGGCGTTGTAGAACACCACGGGCTGTAGCCAGTTGATGAGGAGGTCGTGCAACCACGCGATCATCGAACCGATGACCACCATCGCTTCAGCGCAGAGCCTGTGTTCGAGGAGGCTCTTGCGGACGACGAAGAACAAAGCGCTCAGAGCCAGGACCGGGGTTGCGCATTGAAACACCCAGGCGCCCACGGTCGCTCGGGTGGGGACCGGATCCGAACCGGGACCCACCGCAGACGCGTTCCCCGAAAGTATCCAGGAGAGATACACATAGGCAGCGAAGACGACGCAGATCGCTCCGATCCCTGCCCAGACCAGCACCGGACGAACCCGCCGACGGTTGACCGCCGACTGTCCCGCCGTCTGCCGAACCGGCCCGTCCGACGTGCCGCGGCCGATCTGGTCATCAGAGCCGCCGCGTGTCCAGGTCGGAGTACGCACGTGCGAAGCGTGCCAGGACCGCGGCCACCGTGGCCTCGGAGTACGTCTGATCGGATGCCATGATGGCCCGCATGTCGCAGCCCCCTACGGGGAACGCGTCGGATTGTGTTGTGGCAATCGCAAACCCACCACCTCAGGAGCGAGGTCTTCGGGTGTGCCCAGCACTGATCTGATCGAAGCGATCATGCCCCAGCCTTTCCAGCGGTCGAAGGCTTGCCCCAATTTGGCAGTCGACTGCCATCGTAACGGTCGCCACCAGTGCTGGAGTCGGGTTCGACATCCGGATGTGAACATTCCCTACAGTCTGATGCCCGACAGTGACCCGAAACGCCGGCGAGGACTCCCGAGATGAGATCAGGGCCCGAGCACAATGTGCTCGGGCCCTAGTGCCTCAGGGGCGGCGTGCGGTCAGACCGAGAGCGAGTCCGCAGGAGCCTGGGCGGCGTCCGGGCTCGGATTGCGCAACGGCAGCCCCAAGAACCGGCGCGCATTGTCGCCCATGAAGTCGTAGGCTCGCCGCTCGTTCATACCTTCGGCGTACTTGTAGAAGCCCTTCGGCTCGGTCAGCCCCTCGGGATGCGGGTAGTCCGAACCGAACATCACCTTGTCCCAGCCGACCGTCTCGACGACGTCGGCAACCGAACCCTCCCAGAACGGGCTCACCCACACGTTCCGGCGGAAGACCTCGAGCGGATCCTCTGGGAAGTTCTGGGGCATCTTCTTGTTGAGGTCCGCCAGGTCGTGGAACAGCGGATGGATCCAGGCGCTGCCGTTCTCCACCGAGGCGATGCGCAGCTTCGGGAATCGGGTCAAGGTGCCGTGGCAGATGAGCGAGCCCAGCATGTCCGAGATCTCACGATGTCCCAGCGCAAGCCAACGGAACGAGCTCATCGTCATGAAGTTGTTGGTGGACGGCGGTTCCCACTTGTTCACGTACTCGTCGAGTGGCGGCTGACTGGCGTGCAGCACAACCGGCATACCGGCGTCCTCGACGTCCTTCCAGAACGGGTCGAACTCGGGGAGTGCCGGCGAGCGCCAGCCCTTGTAGCCGTTGACCGGCGCGGGCTTGATGAGCACCACCTTGGCACCGTTGTCGATGAGGTACTCCAACTCGCGACGTGCCTCATCGACAAGCGCACAGGTGATGACCGGCGTCATGAACAACCGGTTCTCGTGGGTGAAGCCCCAGGTCTCCAGCATCCACTGGTTCAGCGCGTGGATCATCGCCACGGTGAGTTCCGGGTCCTCGGCGGCAGAATGCTCGACCAGGTTGGCCAGCGTCGGATAGACGAGCGCAGCGTCGACGCCCTGACGATCGATCTCTGCGATTCGTGCGCGAGGCTCGCGTGACGCGGGCGGGGCCTCGATGGCCGTTCCCTGCATTTCGCGCAGCGTCAGACCCTCGACATTCTGGCCCGAGTAGAACTTCTCGTGCGCTCCCGGTGCCGCGACCTTCTCGAACGTCGGGTTGGGGATGAACTCGGTGATCTTGTTCAGGATCGCGATCCGCGTCCGCTTGCCGACCTGCACGAATTGCACTGCCGGAGCGAACTTCTCAGGTAAGAACTTGGTCAGGGCGTCGGGCGTCTCGTACATGTGCGTATCGGCGTCGAAAATCGGGATGTCGTTCAAGTCGACCATGGGTCCGCCTTCTCTGTGTGCTGGGCTGGAGTCTGCGTACCAGCTTGCATCAGTTTGACGAAAACGTCAAGACCCATCTTGTAGTCGAGCACAAAATACGTTGTGACATGGGCATACTGTTCTCCTGATCTGGATGACAAATATGTCACTCTGGCGGCGCCAGGCGGGCGACGGTGGCGGGTCACCCAGTGGTTCCAACACCGGCCAAACGGGTTCCCAGCAGCTCGATCTCCGCCAGGCAGGCATCCATGCTGCGCGTTTTCGACTCCACGGAGATGTGGGTGACACCCGCCTCGGACAACGGACCGATCTGCTCCCCGAGGGTGTCGGCCATCTCGTCGGCATCGCGCCGGGCGGTCGGGGTGAAACACACCTCGAAGTCCGCCGGTCGACCGAGTGCAATCCTCCTGTCCCGGATCTGTGCGATTCGCTCGGCGAGCTGGCCGGTCTGCAGCTGCGGTGTGTTGGTGATCGCCGACATCGCCGCCGATTGCTCGAACGGCAACCATCCGTCGGCGACCTCGGCCACGCGGCGTATCGACGCCTTGCTGTTGCCGCCGATCCAGATCGGCGGGCCCGGACGCTGCGTCGGACGCGGCAGCATCCGATGGCCATGGGCGGGGAAGAACGGTCCGTCCCGATCGATCACCTCGCCGGTCCACGCTTGTTGCATCGCCACGATGGCCTCGTCGAAGCGTGGGCCTCGATCGTCGAACGACGCCCCCAGCACCTCGAACTCGTTCGCCTGGTAGCCCGCTCCCATCCCGACGACGAGCCGGCCGCCGGACAGAAGGTCCAATGACGCGGCCGACTTGGCGGTTGTGAACGGGTTCCGGTATCCCGCAACGAGAATGAAGGTCAGCAGCCGGATCCGAGATGTTGCTGCCGCCATGAAGGACAGCGCCACAAAAGGATCAAACGAGTGATGTCCGCCTCCTACCAGCCAGTCCTCCGAGGGAAACGGATGGTCGGTTGTCGACACGACATCGAACCCATTCGCCTCCGCCGCCACGGCGATCTCGGCGAACTCGTGCGCGCCGATCCAGGTTTCCCAATGCTTGACCGCGCCGGTGGCGAATTGGTAGTTCAGTTTCATATCGGGTCTCCGACCGCTAATAGATGGATCCGGTACCGCCGCCATCGAGATGAAGGTTCACCCCGTTGATGAAGCCGGAATTGGGGCTTGCGAGCATGGTCACCGCATACCCGATGTCGTCGACCTGCCCGATTCGGGTGACGGTTTGACCGGTGCCCTTGAGTACGTATTCCGCTGCGCGATCGACATCGTCGCCCCACCCACGCTTCTCGGAGAACTCGCGGAGGAACTCGACCAGTTTGTCAGTCATGATCATGCCCGGCGACACCGTGTTCACGGTGATCCCCGTTCCGGCAAGGGCTTTCGACAGACCCATCGACATGTTCACCAACGCCGCCTTGGACGGACCGTAGTCGGGCTGACCAGATGTCGGGATGATGCCTGCGGCACTGGAGATCTGGATGATCCGCCCCCAGCCGTCGGCCTTCATGCCCGGCACGACACGGTGGATCAGCCGCCCGGCCGAGATCACGTTGCTCTGGTAGGTCGCGGCCCAGTCATCGGGCGGTAGGTCGAACCACGATCCCTTGCCGGACTCCGAGGCGCCGCCGGCGTTGTTCACCAGGATGTCGATGCCGCCGAACGCATCGAGCGCCTTGGTGGCGACGTCGTGTGCGCCCTCATCGGTCGACAGGTCACCGGCCGCCGACGCGACAGCACCACCACGCCCGGAGATATCGGCCTTTGCCTCGGCCAGTTTGGCCTCGTTTCGACCGTGGAGCACCACCGAGACACCTTCGTCGGCGAGCGACCGGGCAATCGCGGCGCCGATGCCGCCATTGCTCCCGGTGACCAGCGCACGCTTGCCCTTCAGCTGTAAATCCATGTCGAATCCTCTCCTCAGCCGATCGACGGCCGGGCCGACGACCCCGGCCGCGCTCCGTCGATCACAACCAGGCGATGCTCGAACAGCCACTCGTCGCCCACGGGCACCAGAACGTCGCGGTAGGTTCCCCAGTGGTCGGGGGCGTCGGCGTGGAAAACGGTGAAGTAGGCCGATGATTCGATGTGTTCGGGCGTGATCGAATCGAATCGGAGACTGGCTACGAAATGCCTGACGATGGGCCGTGTCGTCGCGGCCTGCGCGGTCGCGTGGGCGATCAGGTCCGCAGAGACCGCGGTCAACGTGTCGACGATATCCGGACGCCCCTTGGCGGCAAACGAATTCCGAGCCTCCAAGGCTCCGTCCTCGGTGAAGCATGCCGCGAGTTCGTCCAGGCGACCCTTGTCGCCGGCGCGGTTGTATCGGGCATATCGATCACGAACGAGTTCCCTTGCGACGAGCTCTTCGACCTTCAATCGCGCTACCTCCGTATACGTTTCTTCGCACCCTAGTAGAGCAAATAGCTAAATGAAAGTCCCCTTAAACTAGCTCTCATCGTGCTACGACGGGGCCGGTTTGCCGAGAAGTCGGGCCGAACTCAGCGCACACCTCGGCGGTACAGGCCCGATCAGCCTCAGACCCGGTGCAGGGTCACGCGATAGGTCTAGTGCTCGGGCAGGAAGTGACTCACCGACAGCTCACGCGCAACGCCGGACTCGTCACTGTAGAGACGGTCGATCCGCAGGATCGGGTGGCCCTGCGGGCAACCCAGATGGGTGGCGTCGAGCCCGCTTGCGGCATCAACCGTGATCGATTGTGCCGCCTCGGATATCGGCGATTCCAGATGTGGTTCCAGAAGTCCGATCATGGTGTACGTGCTGACCGCACCCGCGGTCACCTCCGGTGCTTGCAGAACCAGGCGCGCGGTGTCCTCGGGTAGGTGCACCGTGGTGAGGACAAAGGGAACACCTTCGTGGAAACGCCGGAAGATCACCGTGTAGACGACATCGCTCTCGAGCCTGAGCCTGCTTGCCGCCTCGACGTCGACCCGGCGTTGCAGGGCGCTGACGACTTCCATGGTCGTATCCGACGACAGGTTCATCAGGTCCTGGATGGAACCCTGCTGGCGCAGGTACCTGCCGCCCGATTCATTGACAAAGGTGCCACGGCCGGGAACCCGGTACACGATGCCCGCGGCAACAAGATCGACAAAGGCCCGGCGCACCGTCTGTCTGCTGACCTCGTACCGCTCGGACAGCTCCGACTCGTTGGGCAACCGTGTCCCGTTGTCGTAGAGACCGGCGGCGATCTCGTGTCGCAACTGCTTGGACAGCGCCTGGTAGGCGGGCTCGGTCTCGCGTTTCTTGCCGGTCGTGGTTCCCACGATGCAGGGCGCGGTGTCTACAGCCCGCCCCGTGACACGAGTTGGGCGGCAATGACGTTGCGCTGGATCTCGTTGGTGCCCTCACCGACGATCATCAGCGGGGCGTCGCGGAAGTAGCGCTCCACGTCGTACTCGGTCGAGTAACCGTAACCGCCATGGATCCGGACCGCGTTGAGTGCGATCTCCATTGCTATCTCCGAGGCGAACAGCTTGGCCATTCCGGCCTCTATGTCACAGCGTTCGCCGGAGTCGAACTTCTCGGCCGCATAACGCGTCAACTGGCGCGCGGCGGTGAGTTTGGTGGCCATGTCGGCGAGGTAGTTGCCGATGGACTGGTGCTTCCAGATCGGTTGCCCGAAGCTCTCCCGCTGCTGCGCGTACGCCAGCGCGTCTTCGAGCGCCGCCGTCGCCACACCGAGGGCACGCGAGGCGACCTGGATTCGGCCGGTCTCCAGACCCTTCATCATCTGCCCGAATCCCTTGCCGGGGGTTGCACCCAGGATGGCCGAGGGTGCGATGCGGTAGTTGTCGAACGACAGCTCGCAGGACTCCACACCCTTGTAGCCGAGCTTCGGGAGATCGCGCGAGATGGTCAGCCCGGGCCCGTGCTCGACCAGCACGATGGAGATGCCCTTGTGCCGCAGGGTCGCGGTGGGATCGGTCTTGCACAGCAGTGCGATGAGACCCGACCGGCGGGCGTTGCTGATCCAGGTCTTGGCGCCGTTGATGACCAGGTCGTCACCGTCGGTCTTGGCCACGGTGGCCATGGCCTGCAGATCCGACCCGCCACCCGGCTCCGTCAGCGCCATCGTGGCGCGCAGCTCCCCGGTTGCCATCAGGGGCAGATACTTGCTCTTCTGCTCGTCGGTACCGAACAGGGTGAGCAGTACTCCTCTCCGACCACGAAGAGTTCCAGACTGCCGCCCGGTGAGCCCGGAAAAACGGCTTCGTCGACAAGTGGGTCATCCATCCCGCACAGATCGCCACCACGATTCGGGGATTCACCCCGACCGAGGACGCGGCGACGCAGGCAAGCGAATCCTGGACGCCTTTTCCGACGCCGAGGCCCGCGGGGCCGGGGCCGCGGCGCTCGACGGACAGATGGTCGACGAGGCGATCGCGGTGTCGGCGCCCCGGGTGCTGGCACAGGCAGAGGAGCAGTGAAACGATGACCGAACTCCAGGGCGAGTCAATTGCCGTCGGCGGATCGTACTTCCACGAACTCTCGGTGGGACAGGTCTTCGACTCCGCTCCGTCGTTACGTTGTCCAGCGGTCGGCCGCCCTGCACCAGTCCATTCTCGGTGACCGCCTGCGGCTGCCGCTCGACGCGCACCTGTCGGCCAAGGTCACCGACCGCTCTGCGGCCGTTGCCCATCCGGGTCTGGTCTGCGATGTGGCCATCGGCCAGTCCACCCTGGCCACCCATCACGTCAAGGCCAACCTGTTCTACCGCGGACTGAGGTTCGACACGTTTCCACATATCGGGGAACGCTGTACACGTACACGGAAGTGGTTCGTCTACGCCAACTCGGTCAAACCCGGACGCCGTCCGACCGGGCTCGCCGAGCTGCGGATGGAGACCACCGATCAGGACGGCCGCAAGATCCTCGACTTCCTCCGGTGCGCGATGATCCCGTTCTCCGGTACCGCGGACGACAACCGCCCACCCGCCCGGGACGACCTGGCGGCCATCGGACCGGCGGACGAACCCGAGTACGCGGTCCCGTAGGGCTGGGACCGCTCCGCGCTGCCATCGGGAGGCACGAGCGCGGCCGGTCTGTCCGGGGTCACGTTCGCCTCCAGCGCCGACGTGGTCTCCAGCGCTCCCGAACTGGGCCGACTCACCTTGAATATTGCTGCCACCCAATATGATTCACGTGTGAACGGGGGCGCCGACTCGTCTACGGCGGCCACACCATCGGCATCGCGCTGGCACAGGCGACCCGGGCCCTGTCGAACCTGGTCACCGTGCTCGGTTGGCAGGCCTGCGATCATCTCGGGCCGGTGTACGAGGGTGACACCATCAGCAGCCGAGTGCGGGTGGAGTCGGCCGAATCCCTTGGCGGCGCAAGCACATTGCTCAGGCTGCGGTCGATCGCCGAGGTCGTCGGGGGTGACACGGACCCGGTGCCGGTACTGGACTGGAAGTTCACTGCGTTGAGCACCTGATCAGCAGACCGGCAAGCCGGCCGGGCCATGTGTGCGGTCACACCGACGGCCGATCTGAGGCAGAAGATGCCGAATCGGGGTGGCGTCTGCACCTCACTGTGTGTCATCGGTGATCCGGACCAGACCTTCCTGCGTTGTGTCGGCAACCGGGGTCCCGGTCAGGTCGTAGATCGCGCCGCGACACAGCGCGCGATCGGCCGACGACCTGACCGTCGATGTCTCGTGCAGCAACCAGGTGCGAGCATGCGCAGCCGGGGAGAACCACAGCGCATGGTCGAGACTGACCGCGCGAAGCCGACTGTCTCCCATCACGATTCCCCGAGGCCCCAACGACCCTGCGAGCAAGAACAAGTCCGACAGGTAAGCCACGGCCGCCGCCTGGATCAGTGGATCATCGGGTAGCGCGTCGGCAGACCTCACCAGAAAGCGCTGACCGGGCGGCGCCCACCCGGTGCGCAGAGTGCGTGACCGGACCGGTTCCTCGAAAAACCGGACCTCCAGCCGCATCATCTGAGTCAGCCCGGCGAGCCACGACCGCAGCTGCACCGCCAGCTCTTCTCCGACCGCGTCGGGGCTCCACGATGCCTCGTTCGCATCGACCTGTGGTCGAGCGGGTGTCCCCGACACCCCACCACCGAGATGGAATGACAGTTCTACGGTGGCCAGCCGAACAGACCCCTGAACTGCCACAACTCGGCGCCGCGCACTCGACCGGCCGTCTCGCGTGACTTCCACGTGGTAGGTGATCGGTTGCGCCCAACCACCCGACCGTTCGAAATAGGCGTGCAGGGAATGAGGCAGCTGACCGGCCGCAACGGTGCGGCCGGCAGCGACCACCGACTGACCCAAGAGCTGGCCACCAAAGACGTGAGCGCGCAGGCCCGAACGCGCTCGCGCTCGGAAGGTGTTGTCGCCCAACTCCGCGAGGTCGAGGATCTGCGTCAGCGACGCCTGCTCGGCCAGGTCCTCCACTGCGGTACCCGTCCCTGTTGATCGGTCAGATCAGCCATCTATATCAGGGACCGCCTAGGCTGGGCCGCCTGGCACCTTCAGAAGTGATCCGGCATCAACCCGCAACTGCTGCCCGGTGACATACCTAGACTCGTCCGAGGCGAAGAACAACACCGCATTGGAGATGTCCACAGGCTCGACATACGGGATCGGCATCGCCTGGAACATCGTGAACGCCGGCTCAACATCCTCACGGGTCGGATTCTCCAGATCCGGCCGGAACACACTGTACAAACCATCGTTGTGCAACAAATGCGTGTTCACATTGGTCGGATGTATCACATTGACTCGGATGAACTCCGGAGCCAACTGCAAAGCGAGTTGCTCGGCGTACCCCATCAACGTCTTCTTCGCCCAGCCATAACCAGCCGACCCAGGCCCCATGTTCGGGTTGTCCGTCGTGTTCGGCAGCATCGCGGCAGTCGATCCGGTGATGATCACCGACCCATTACGGCCCAAATGCGGTAAGGCCACCGCCACCGCATTCATCACTCCGAGAAGGTCGACATCCACCGCATCGATGAAATCCGACGCGTGCGGATCACCCATCGACATCGGCAGAATCCCCGCATTGGCTACCACCACATCCACATGCCCCAACGCCGCCAGCCCCTCATCCAACGCAGACCTGAGCTGACCCCGATCCCGCACATCAGCCTTCACCGTCACGATCCGGCGATCCAACTTCTCCACCAAAGCAGCCGTCTCCGCCAGATCCGCCTCAGAGGCAAGAGGATACGGATTGGACTCGATCTGCTCACAGATGTCCACCGCAATGATGTCGGCACCCTCCTCAGCCAACCGCACCGCATGGCTGCGACCCTGCCCACGCGCCGCTCCGGTGATGAAAGCAACCTTGCCCTCAACTCGTCCCGTCATGATCTTCTCCTCGCTGATTTTTGACAAACGAACTCTGAGGAACAACCGCCGAATCGGTTCGTGATCGGCTCTACGTGACCGGCCGGAATCGATTGCGCCGCCGACATCTACGTCCTCCGCTCGCGCGCCTAGATATGCCGCCGGGTTGTGCTCCGCGCCACTCACGCTACATTTTGGCACTGAGGTCCACAACCACCCGTTCATAGTATCGTCCACCACATGGAAGGACAGATGCCTGACTTGGGACAACGCAATCGGGGTGGGCGGCCGCGCGTAACCGACAAGACCGCGATCGCGGCTGTCGGCTTGCGCCTTTTCGCCGAACGCGGTTACGACGCAGTCACCATGGCCGAGATCGCCGATGCCTGCGACATCGGCCGCACCACTCTGCTGCGATACTTTGCCTCCAAGGTGGACATCGTCTGGGATCGTTCGGACGACGAGGTGTCGGCACTTACCGCACGATTGCAGCAAGCTCCGGGCTCTGCCGACGCCGTGTCCGTCCTGTGCACCGAGCTTCCGGCAATGCTCGCCTACGACGACTCCGAGGTCGACCTCTTGCGCACCCAGGTCAGGATCATCGGCGAATCCGCCGAGGGCTGGCCACTCGGATCGGCGCGGTTCGCCCCGTGGGAGTCGGTGGTCGCCCGCTTCATCACCGAGCGCACCCGGCACGGTGCCGATGGCCTGTACACCAAGCTGCTGACACAGAGCCTTCTCAGTGCGGGCTGGACCGCGATGACCGTATGGGCCGCATCCGACGAGCCCCGGCCAGAACGACTATTGGTTGATGCCTTCACGCTGGTACGCAACGGATTCAGCGAACAGTGACCCATCCGCCGGCCGAGGTCACAACCCGCTCGGCGCGCACAACGGCAGGAATCTGGACGATGTGCATCGAGAACGTAGACCACTCATGCCGAGAACGTTATTCTCCACTAGTCAACCGAACGAGGGAGATTCTCCGTGGAATGTCGAGAAGACAGGGCCGCATTGCCCGGCGATCAGCTCCTCGGCGTCCACGCCGAACTTCGTCGCCAATACATCGGCCCGGTGCAGAATCGGGGCACGCGAGAAGTCGGGCATGCCGGGATCATCTGTCAGGTACGCCACCCGCTGCTGGCCCATCGGTCCGCCGGGTCGTTCGCCCTGCGATCGTAGTACTCGCGTTGCCGCTCACAGCGGCGTGGCGCTGACTGCGGATCGCTCGATCGGTCAGAGGTAGCTGGTGACGCGGGCGACCGCTGATGTTCGTCCATCGTCGCCGACGGCCACGCTGTCCATCACCGCCGTGCCGCGCCCGATCTGGACAGGGCTCGCGGTGTATCGCGTCGACCCGCCGACCCGCATCGGACGCAGATAGTTGACTCGCATGCTGCCGGTGTACTTGGAGTCCGAAACGTGGTGGGCCATATGCAAAGACCCGTGCGCGACCACTTTAGTCGCAGGGGCGACCACACCGCCGTGCACCATCGCCAAGTCGTTGTTCAGTATCGGGTCCGCTAGAGGTGTCAGGGTCCAGCCGTCCGCATCGGCCTCCGGTCGCACCGACACCCGTTCCATGAGCGTTGTCTCCTCGGGTGATGTGCACGGGGTCGTGGGGGCGATCGGAGTCGACGCCGTCTGCAGGGATGAAGAAGGACCGGACCAGCCCGGTTCCGATTTCTGTCGCGCGATGCGGAATGTGGTCAGCGACAGCGCTTACCTCGGATCGCGGCTGATCGACCGTGCCGAGGCAACCACTTCACCGTCGCCGGTCATCGCCGTGCGGTCCAGGTCCATCGACAACTCACTGGTCAGCGACCACATGTCCGGAGGCCTGATCAGGTGATTGTTCAAGCCGCCGGAGCCGTCGAGCAGCAGCGCCGCAGGTCCCAGCGAGCGTGTTCCGGTCACCGGGTCGAGGAGATCGTCGAGGTTCATCGTCAGGACCGTGTCTCCCGTGTCGTGATCGGCCTGGACGATCTCCACCCCGAACCTGCGTTCCACCGAATGGGGCATCACCGCCGACTTCGGGTCCTTCATCAACCCTCCACCGTGTAACTGGCATCCGCACCGGGGTCGCGCGTCCGGACGACCCTCTACTCACCACCATCAGCCGATCCGTGATGACTTCTCGGACGTTACTGACAGACCTCGCAAGGTGCCGACCCGGCCCTACTGCCGATAACAGAAGAATGTCCGATTTAACGGAATCAGCTAAATAATATGACGTTCGGGCTATACACTGGCGGCGCCGGATCGTCCGACCTGCGCAATGAGAGATCGGAACGGACGCAGAGCGCCAAGTGAGGCCCCGGCAGGACACGGCCATACCAAACACATACGCCGGACAACCACGGCGCGAAAGGAAATGACATGAACGACGTTCTCGAAGGCATCCGTGTGGTCGAACTCGCCGCCTGGACATTCGTACCCGCGGCCGGAGCAGTGCTGGCCGACTGGGGCGCCGACGTGATCAAGATCGAACACCCTGAAACCGGAGACCCCCAGCGCGGACTGATCAGTTCCGGTGTGGTCACCGGCGCCGGCGGAGTCAATCATTTCATCGAACAACCCAACCGCGGCAAACGTAGCGTCGGCATCGACACCGCAACGCCCGAAGGACTCGAAGTGCTGATGAAACTGGTCGAAAATGCAGACGTCTTCGTCACCAACCTGCTTCCCGACTCCCGCGCGCGCATGGGAGTCGACGTCGACGCAATACGAGCCCGCAACCCCCAGATAATCTACGCCCGAGGCCACGGCTACGGCACCAAAGGCGACCTCGCCGAACAAGGCGGCTTCGACCTCGCTGCATACTGGTCCCGCGGCGGCATCGCCGAAGCCTACGCAGCCGGCAACGGCGACTACCCCCCGTGCAACGGCCCGCCTTCGGCGACTCCTACGGCGGCCTGGCCATCGCCGCCGGCATCGCCGCAGCGCTGGTGAAACGCTTCCGAACCGGAGAGGGTTCCGTCGTGGACGTCTCGCTTCTGAACGCGGCTATCTGGCAACTAGGGCCCGACATCGTCGGTGCCGGCGTCCTCGGCACCGACATCCCCAGATTCGACCTCAGCTCCATGCCCAACCCGGTGGCCAACATCTACAAAACCCAAGACGGCCGGTTCATCAGCTTTGTGCTACTCCAGTCCGATCGCTTCTGGGCAGAGTTCTGCACCCGACTCGGCCGCCCCGACCTCACCGACGACGAACGCTACGCCACTGCCGTAGCACGCTTCCAGAACCGGACCGACTGTGTCGCCGAACTCCGCGGCGCCTTCGAATCCGAACCACTCAAACACTGGGAAGAGGCGTTCGACGGCTTCGATGGCGTGTGGGACATTCTCCGCACCCCCCTCGAGGTCCACAGCGACCCCCAAGCAATCGCCAACGGCTACTTACCCCGCACCACCGACACCAACAACAACGAATTCGCCCTCGCCGCCAGCCCAGTCCAATTCAATGAAACACCCCTGCAAGTACACCGCGCCCCCACCCACGGCGAACACACCGACATCGTCCTCACCGAACTTGGCCTCACCGAGGAGCAAATCATCGACCTTAAGATAAAATCCGCTGTGCTGTAGCAGATCTGACGATAGCAAGGCGGCGGGGCCATACCCGTCGGGGAAGTCGGTCGCATCTCCATCCCACTGCCCAGAACAGCGCCATGAACATCAGTCCGGCAACTCGCTCCCAATCGACGAGTCAGGGCGTCAAGGAGTAAGGCCGGGCTGTGCCGCGTACAGGCGAGGTGGGCGGCGGCCGGATCAGAGAACGTCCCGAACTTCGACATATCACCACCGCTACAAACGACCGGCCCCGGCCATTCAGTTTCACCGACTCGACCGACGGGTCCGCCAGGGCCACCGTCAGACATCAATTGACTCGGCGCGCAGCGCATTACTGAATGCGTTGTAACGTTCGGGCGGTTGACGAGATGTCGAGGCTCAACCATTGCGAGACAACAGCACTGCATCATCCTGCTCGTGACGACGCCGCGGGCCCTGGGCCAACAGGCACCTACCGAACTCGGCCTCGGCCGGCGAGCTCGAGTAGGCCAGCGACTCGGTGATCAATCCACCGGGGGTGTGCTACCGGGGGCCGACCCAGAACGCAAGACGTTCATTATCAGAAGGGCGGACCCAAAGGGTCTCCCGCGCTCGAGCCACCGGCCTGCGCTGTCGGTACCGAGGACGCCGCCTCAACCACGACAGCTGTGGGATCAGGTGGCGACCACCCGTCGGCTGCCACAGCGGCCGGATCGGTGACATCGACCATCGTCAATCCCCTGACATATCGGTCCCCGTCGTCGGCAATAGAACAGGCACGATGTTCTGCTTCCGCGACTAGCCATACCTGAGCTTATTTGGAAGGTCGGTAGAACAGCGCCAACTGTCCAGCGGCAGCTGCGATCCCCACACCGGCCGTCAGGGTCGCCACGCTGTTGCCGCTGAACTTTTGTTCCAGCCCAAGTGCTTTGTCTACGCTCCAGGGGCCGGGACCTACGCCCGCAAGCGCTACCGCTCCGACGGCCATATTCGCGACATATTCCCATCCCTCTGCCGTGATAAAGAACCCGTTCGACAGGTGAACCGAACGAGCGGCCACCGCCATGGTGCCGACCACAGCGGCCGCAGCCACGGGTGTGGCAGCCCCGGCGAGAATCGCCGCACCCGCGCCCATCTCGACGACTGCGCTGGCTCGGGCCTGCGCTCTGGGCTGCCGAAAACCGATCGATTCGAACCAGCCGGCCGTTCCTGCGAGGGACCTAGCGTGCGTCAGCCCGTGCGCCAACATTGTTCCGCCCACTGCGACGCGGAGCAGTAGGGCCACACCTGCACTATCCGATCTGTCTCGAGCCATAGAGCGCGGAGCTTTCATCAATCGGTCCAATCTGCGGGAACTGAGCCAGTCTTATTGCGACCATTCGGTCGGGAGACGGCCACTGTTAGTGGCAGGTCCCCGATAGTCGGGCCACGTGGTTGTAGAGCCACGGGTAATTAGTCGATCTCGCATTCCACGGGATGATGCCGGTGGGTGCATTGGGCAGCATACTCGGCCGGTGTTCGGTAGCCGAGCGATGAGTGCCGGTGTCGGTGGTTATGGTCGTCTTTGAAGTCTTCGATGACCACGCGTGCCTCGAGCAGGTTGGTCCAGTGGTTGCGGTTCAGGCATTCCTTCCGTAGGCGATTGTTGAACGATTCGATGTGCCCGTTGTTCCACGGCGTGCCCGGAGGGATGTAAGAGATACCTACCTTCTTGTCGCAGAACTGTTGCAGCGCATGGGAAATGAACTCCGGTCCGTTGTCCATTCGCAGCACTTGCGGCGGCCCACCCCACAGCGCGAACGCTTTGCCCAGCTCGACGACCAACCGGTCGCTCGTGATCGATCGCTCGACGATGTTCAGGACCGACAGTCGGGTGTGTTCGTCGATCATCGACGCGATCTTGACCGCTTTGCCGTCGATGGTGGAATCGAACTGAAAGTCCAGTGCCCACACCACCTTCGGTGCATCTGCGTCCACGAATGGAACCGAGGATTGGCCGGCCCGTTTGCGGGGATGGTGGATGCGGACCTGCAGGCCTTCTTCCTTCCAGAGGCGGTGCACTTTCTTCTTGTTCACCTCACGGTGCTCGTCGAAGCGCAACGCCGCCCAGGCCCGCCGGAACCCGTGCAGCGGGTGTTTGGTGGCGTATGTGCGCAACCAGCCACGCAGTTCGGCGTCCGGGTCGGCTGTGGTTTGCGCGATCGGGGTACGACTGTAGGTAGAGCGGGCAAGCCCAACAGCTTTGCACGCCAACCGCTTCGACACGCCCAGTGTTTCCACGAGCATGTCGACGGCGCGGCGTTTGGCAGCTGGGCTCAGAATTTTCCCTTGGCCACCTCACGCAGCGCGTCCTTCTCGAGCTCGGCGTCGGCGAGCAGACGTTTGAGTCGGCTGTTCTGCTCGCGGAGCTCTTTGAGCTCCTTGGCCGCGTCGGTGTCCATACCGCCGTACTGGCGGCGCCAGTTGAACAGCGTTGCCACCGACACCTCGAGTTCGGCAGCGATCTCCTCAGAGGTCTTTCCGGCCGCCTCCAGCTCGTCGCCCTGGCGCAACTTGCGCACGATCTGCTCCGCGGAGTGCCGTTTCCGTCCAGCCATGATGTTCATCGTCCTTCCAACCCCAGGTCGGGGCAACAAAGACTCTAAAACCTCGTGGACTCATCTACCGGGGACACGCCATTAGCAAGAACAGTACCGACATAGGTAACTAGATTGTAATTGTGCATCGCGATAGGGATAGTCGAGCTGCAACCGCGCCTGATTGGCAGTCGCGGCCTACTTAAGACTGAACCCGGCGTCCGCTTTGGTCTCGGTACCGGTGATCCACTTGGCCTGGTCAGAGACAAGGAAAACCGTATCGGTGGTGTCCTCTGGCTGCACCATCGGTACGTCGAGCACGTTGGTCGATCCAATTCGATTTGCCTTAGGGCCTGGAGAGCCGGGAACGTCGCTGTAGCGTTGCTCAACTGGGCGGCGACAGGCGGAACTTGTCAAGGTGTCCGAGTCCAGCGGGTGTTTAGTGTTAGGTGGCGGTCATGGTCTCCGTGTCGGTGTCAGGTTGGTCGGCGGGCTGATTGATCCAGGCGGCGTCCGGTAGCGCAAGAATTCTCGGTGCTACCCGGGCTGTGCTGAATCGGTATGGATGCTGGGCACGTGCGTTTTCGAGCACGGCTCGGCGCTGTGCGGCTTTGTCGTCGGCCAAACCGTAGTAGATATCGGCGGGGGTATGTAGGCCGATCCCGCTGTGCCGGTGTTTGTGGTTGTACCACTGCGTGAACTGGTCCATGAAATCCCCTGCATGACTCAGTGATTGGAATCGTTCTGTGAAGGTTGGACCGTATTTGAGGGCTTGAACAGTGATTCTGAATACGGATTGTCGTTCGATACCCTCGGCCGTGAGTGGCTTCGGGTGACCTCGAGGTCAGCGCATAGCGTTGCCACGGTGTTGCTGGTCATCGATGCCCCGCGGTCGGCGTGAACAACTTGTGGGATGCCGTGAACGTTGAAGATGTGTTCCATCAATTCCTCTGCCAGCACCCCTGATTCGTGGTTGTGGACGTGCACTCCGACGATGTAGCGGGAGTAGATGTCGATCATGACGTAGGCGTCGAAGTACTGGCCTTTGACCGGGCCGGCAAGTGTGGTGATGTCCCACGAGTACACCTGCCGCGGGGCGGTCCCAACCAACTCCGGGCAGGCTCTGGCTCGATGCCGTGCTTGTCGTCGCCGGTCTTTGACCTGCTTGTTCTCGCCCAGCACCCGATACATTGTGGATACCGAGCACAGGTAGGTGCCTTCGTCGAGGAGCTGGGCGTAGATCTACAACGGCACCTGATCAGCGAACCGGTCACTGTTGAGGACCTGCAGGATACGTAGATGTTCGGTGAGGTCGAGTTAGTTGACTGGGTCGGTGCGCTGCGTAAATCTGCGGCGGTGGCGCAGCCGCGGCCACGTGGCGTCGTGCCGCGGTCGAGCGAACCATCCCGGTCAACACGCTCGCGGTCCGGGTGCTGACCCTGACGCCAAGCAGGTCATCGTAGGCGACGACCATCGTTTGTTGTTCTTGTCGCCCGAATCCGCGTTCTCGGAGAGACTCTTCAAGAGCGCGTGAGCGCGTGAGCCTTTGCCCTCGAGAACGCCCGCGTCGCGGTGCTTGCGCCATTCGCTGATCAACATGAGCACAAGCTCTGTTGCCTTCCGTACCTCGCCCGCATCAGACGGGGTTGTTATGAACCGCTGGACTCAACTCCCCTGACACGCAGGGCGAGGCAGATGGAAACCTCGCGGCGCCATACGCAGCGCATGCCGGCCTTGGCCCGGCCACGCTGTGCCCTCTACGGCGTCGCCACGCTCTACTTCGAGACCGACAACGCTGACGGCTTCTGCGAACCTGGATTCTCCAAAGAACGCCGTCTGGAGCCGCACATCACCGCCGGCCTCTCGTTCATCCTCGGTGACAAGATTCCGATCGTTCCCTACCTGATCGGCAAGTGGCACAGGGATAATCCAGATCGACCCCACCGGATCGGCTCGTGTTGACTCAGCCATGCGCTCAAAGGTGCCACCAAAATCGTGAACGGCGACTTCGAAAACAAGGCCCGAACCTTGGCCAATACCAGCTCTCCGACACCACAATTCGGTGGTCGATTCCTATCACCGGCTGCGGCGAATCGAGAAAGCCTCCTCATGTCGAAATCCGCCCTCGGCTGTTGGGCTTGCCCGCTCCGCCTGCAGGCCGACCCCGGTCACCCAGACGACCACGGGGCGGACCCACGAGATACGCCCTATACGGCGGCGCGACCAACGGCAATCACACCTTCTGCGTTGTCCGGTATCGAATCGGCGGACGAGTCTGATGAGGACGCTTGGTCCGCTGTGTGCCCGCCTGGCGGATCTGGCAAGAACTTGGCAGCACCATTGACCGCGATCACACATAGCGCTCCCGTCAACAATGTTGCTGTCCACACGATCCAGGCAGTCGCACCGCCGTCGAGATGAAGGGCAACGATGATCGGGGCGCCCAGCCCGAAGTTTGCCCCGAACATGGTCATCGGGAACAGCACGAAGAGACTCAGAAGCCCCCACGCAGTTGAGACCCGCCGCCAGAGCTGCACGGCCAACACGGTGAACAACACGACCTGAGTGCCTTCAAGAACACCGATCACCAACGGGTACTCCCATATTCTGAGCACATGCTCCCCGTAGTATGTGTAAACGCCCGTGCCAGTACCTATTATTTCAAACACGCATGAGGTGACAATCTCGGCGGCCCAGACGAGGAATATACCCCTACGGCCAAGCCGGCCTTCGTACATTCGTCTGCCGGCGTAGAGACACGCGCTCGCGTAAAGGATGATGTAACCGCTGTGAGTCCAGTTCGGTTGAACAATGCCGAACGCTGAGAAATGCGAATACATTGCGCCTGACCTACCGTCATGAACGTCGTAGAACCACAGGTCGAACGCAACATCGTATAACGGCTCACCGAAGGCAGCGACCCCGGCAGCGAGACACGCAATGACGTAAAACGGTGTCCGCTGCTGAATGCACATCCGGCCGGCGATTACCAACATCACAGCCACAATGCTCCAGCTGAGCCAGGTGAAGACGTCCTGCCAAATCAGGCTCAGCTCGTGTTGCATCACCTCAGATGGAATGCCTCCCATGACGTCTCCTTGCTACCTCGTTGAAAGAACCGGCTGTGCTGTCCACCTCGAAGGGTTCGGGTGACAGGGCTCACAGTATGTCCGCGATCGCAGGCAGGCATCCCCCGCGGGGGGAAGAGACCAACACTTTAGGAGGACAGATGAGTGAATGCGAGTTGCAGTCGTGGCCCCGCACAACGAGTGTGCGCAAGACATCCGACTCTCGATGATCTGGGCGTCAGTCGAACATTCGCGCCGACGGGACTCTGTCGAGGTGAATACCGTATTTAGAAGGCGCGATGTGAATGTTCAAGAACAACAGTGCACATCGAATCGACACCCGATGAAGTCCATGATCAGCGGTGTGGCGGACGGCATTCGCCTCATTGGGAACCCCCAGAGGTACCTCACTCCACCTCATAGAGCATGTCGAACCGTTCGTCGTGCGTGGCCCGATGATTGGTATCGCCCCGGTCGCCAATCGTCGCGAGCCCCGGTATGGCCGGGTCACCACCACCACCTCCGAGACCATCGTCGAAGAAATAGGAGATCAGGTCACTCTGGCGCGCCATGACGGCAACCTACTCTCGGTTGGCACTAAACAGGTTCGCCAGAAAGAGACCGTTAAGCAGTTGCTCTATGGCGCCTCGGAGAAGGTCGGGAAGAACTCACGGTTCAACAAGATCGCGGTCCTGAGCCGGCGCCGGGCGTTCATACAGTCCGCGGCAGTCGTACTAACGCTGGTGGGCCTGGCGTATGTGTTCGGCCTGCTGCCACCATTGGAGTGCCCACGGCGCACGATGATACGTGGCTACGGGTGGCTGCCTGGGTCGTTGCTGTTGGGCTGGTGACGTTACTGGGGGCCGTGGTCCGGCTGTTGACTCATGGTCGCTACGACGTGGAGGACGTGTCAGCCGGTGGCGCCGCGCTCACGCTCTCAGAGAAGCCGCAAACGTTCTTCGATAAGTACATCGATGAGATCGTGCACTACTTCTCGCAAGAGCCGAAGGACATCGTCATCTTCGAGGACCTCGACCGTTTCGAGGACCCGAACATTTCCGAGGCACTTCGTGAGCTGAACGTGCTCCTCAACGACACCCCCTGAGCGGCGCAAGAAGCGCAAAGGGAACCGCCTCGGGCGCGGGATCACGCACGTGCTCCGCCGAGTGAACGAGAATTGGGTCGTCTGGCAGGTCCCCGATAGTCGGGCCACGTGGTTGTAGAGCCACGGGTAATTAGTCGATCTCGCATTCCACGGGATGATGCCGGTGGGTGCATTGGGCAGCATACTCGGCCGGTGTTCGGTAGCCGAGCGATGAGTGCCGGTGTCGGTGGTTATGGTCGTCTTTGAAGTCTTCGATGACCACGCGTGCCTCGAGCAGGTTGGTCCAGTGGTTGCGGTTCAGGCATTCCTTCCGTAGGCGATTGTTGAACGATTCGATGTGCCCGTTGTTCCACGGCGTGCCCGGAGGGATGTAAGAGATACCTACCTTCTTGTCGCAGAACTGTTGCAGCGCATGGGAAATGAACTCCGGTCCGTTGTCCATTCGCAGCACTTGCGGCGGCCCACCCCACAGCGCGAACGCTTTGCCCAGCTCGACGACCAACCGGTCGCTCGTGATCGATCGCTCGACGATGTTCAGGACCGACAGTCGGGTGTGTTCGTCGATCATCGACGCGATCTTGACCGCTTTGCCGTCGATGGTGGAATCGAACTGAAAGTCCAGTGCCCACACCACCTTCGGTGCATCTGCGTCCACGAATGGAACCGAGGATTGGCCGGCCCGTTTGCGGGGATGGTGGATGCGGACCTGCAGGCCTTCTTCCTTCCAGAGGCGGTGCACTTTCTTCTTGTTCACCTCACGGTGCTCGTCGAAGCGCAACGCCGCCCAGGCCCGCCGGAACCCGTGCAGCGGGTGTTTGGTGGCGTATGTGCGCAACCAGCCACGCAGTTCGGCGTCCGGGTCGGCTGTGGTTTGCGCGATCGGGGTACGACTGTAGGTAGAGCGGGCAAGCCCAACAGCTTTGCACGCCAACCGCTTCGACACGCCCAGTGTTTCCACGAGCATGTCGACGGCGCGGCGTTTGGCAGCTGGGCTCAGAATTTTCCCTTGGCCACCTCACGCAGCGCGTCCTTCTCGAGCTCGGCGTCGGCGAGCAGACGTTTGAGTCGGCTGTTCTGCTCGCGGAGCTCTTTGAGCTCCTTGGCCGCGTCGGTGTCCATACCGCCGTACTGGCGGCGCCAGTTGAACAGCGTTGCCACCGACACCTCGAGTTCGGCAGCGATCTCCTCAGAGGTCTTTCCGGCCGCCTCCAGCTCGTCGCCCTGGCGCAACTTGCGCACGATCTGCTCCGCGGAGTGCCGTTTCCGTCCAGCCATGATGTTCATCGTCCTTCCAACCCCAGGTCGGGGCAACAAAGACTCTAAAACCTCGTGGACTCATCTACCGGGGACACGCCAGTTGAGCTAGTGCAATACATCCCGAAGCTGGTGCGTCTTTACCGCGGTAAAGACGCACCAGGCTTCATCACCTACTCATTCGTCACGTGACAGAGCGGACACCAACTCTTCAATCTGCTCGGGTGAGAACACATCACGAACTGCTGTCGCCAGCGTCGCGGGATCTGTGCGTAAACGCCGAAGCGCACGAACAGCAGCTTTCGGGGACGGCGGGTCGGCAGGCGCTGGAGTGGGCTTGCCCGCCTTATCGTCTTTCGGTTGCTCCTCACGCTCCTGGGCAGCTTGCCAGGCTGCGACTTGGTCTGCTTGTGGCACCGTGGCCAGCGATCGGGCATCTCGCAAAGCGAGTTCGCCGCCCGCAACGACTCTTGCAGTTCGGGCGCGAGCTTGAGTAGAGCACGGCGTTGCGAGACCCAGCCTTCACTCCTTCCGAGCCGCTTGGCAGCGATACCTGCTCCCCCGAGCTCGGCGACCATCAGTTCGACTGCATGTGCCTCTTCGAGTACATCGAAGTCTTCTCGGTCGATGTTCTCCACGACCGCCGCCCACAGGACCGTTTCCCGATCTGCTGCAAGGCTGTCGCGAATCACCACATCTAAGCCGTCCCGGCCAAACTTGCGCGCGGCAGCCAGCCGGCGACACCCGTTGACCACCACCCACTGCGCTTGGTCAAGGTGCTGCTCATCCTCGGGCCACAATGCGAGCCAGGCTGACCGGCTGACAACAGTTCCAGGCTGGAGCTGACGAAACTTGATCGACTCCAGGTCATCGAGATTACGAATGGCCGCCCTAGGATTTCGCGGGTTCGCTACCAGCTGCGTCAGTGGGACATTCGCGCGAAAATGTCCATCGGACGGGGCAACAGTGACATCAACAGGGGATCTATCCCCAACTGACGTGGCCAGGCTTGCGAGGTCGACTCGCCCTCCCTTGCGTGCCATCACCGAGTTCCTACTTCGAGCTCCAAGCAGAGGCGCTGAAAGTCTTCGCGAGCCTGGAGGCCTACGCGATTCGCCGCGTACTCGGTAACGACCTTGCCTTCTGCTGCGGCCCGAGAGTGCACTTTATAGTGACGCACCACCGTGTTCGCCAACGGCCAACCTTGAGATTTGACGAACGCTTGGGTCTGCTCGAGATCGATCCTACTGTCACGCGGATCCCAGTCATTGATGACGACGATGAACGGGATACCCCTTGGCTGAAGGACTTTCAGAATTGTCCTGGCCGTGGGATCAAAGGCCAGCGGCTCAGGAATGATCGGCACGATAACCAGGTCAGCAGAGGACAGCACCGCGTCAAGCGCAGCCCCCGAGGCGCCATTCTCGGTGCTTCCTGGGGTATCACCGATCCAACCCGGGGTGTCCACGACAACATGCTCGACCCCGGGCAGGTCACTTAGGCCGCGGAGGATATCTGCATTGTCATGCGCCTGGGCGATGCGGAAGGGGAGCTCGCTG
Source organism: Williamsia sp. DF01-3 (assembly GCF_023051145.1). Classification (NCBI taxonomy): domain Bacteria; kingdom Bacillati; phylum Actinomycetota; class Actinomycetes; order Mycobacteriales; family Nocardiaceae; genus Williamsia; species Williamsia sp. DF01-3. The sequence goes on along the minus strand of NZ_JALKFS010000005.1, from coordinate 756,873 downwards.
ACGCGCTCCGCCCACCAAACTGCCGACCCTTGGGGGTCGATCGATACTGCCAAGACGGGCGAGACGCCATCGTTCGTCCCTGGGGTCGTCATTACGTCCGCTTTCACGGCCGCCAGATTCATTGCGAGAGTTGATTTTCCCACTCCGCCTTTTTGATTCATCACTACATGGACCGACATTTCCAACCTCCGTGTGCTTCGCCGCTAAGCGGCTACTTCGGACTGATACTTGCGACTGTTGTAACCGGGGCGTACCGATTGCCGGCTAATACATCGAACTTCGTGCGGTCTGATCCGGACCCCCCATGGCAACCCCAATTTTCCGCACCCACGTTGTCCGCTCCACGCCCTCTAGCCCCGCGCCTCACTTGGCGCGTGGCTATCGGTATCACCACATCTCCGATGATCAGTCAGAGCAGTGGCGCCTCGGGGCCGGTCACCGAGGAATTACAAAGGGTGCACAGGCAACGGCGGCAGGCTGGTTATCGTCGGGCCTTGCGAAGAAACGACGGCAATCTGGGCGCAGCACAGAGGAATTCGACACATCCCGGTCAGAACTGGAAATGTGTTGCTCTACGCGAAAGGGCGCGTTATCGTTTGAGGAGAGACCTCCGTTCACATGGTTGGCAGGTTTCAACGCCCCCGACGACCGGTGCTCGTAACACCGAGTCATTCCAGCCGGGGGCGTTCACGTTGGATTTGTAGGTCAGGCGACGCCGCTGCCACCTCGAGCAGCTTGTTCCTCTAAGCGCTCGATGAACTCATCAATCGCTGTATCAGGGAACAATCGGCGGCTTCCAACCTTGACGGATCGGATGTCGCCAGCGCTCAACCTGTTGTAGATGCTGGCTCGGCTCAGCCCCGTCATCAACGCGGCTTCTTTAACTGTGTACAACCTGCGTGTCACATTGCCTCCATTTCTGCGGCCGTGGAACGCAACTTACATGGATATCCAGGGTTGTCCACGGGTCTGCACCACAGACTAGCTTCGGCGTTGTAGTAACGCAATATGGGCTTAGATCCGGGTAGACTGCGTTCTTGTGACGCAGCAGTGGTCGGAGGAGATTGTGGAGCGGGTCGGCCGTGAGGTTCGGCGGCTCCGAGGGAAAGACCACGCCAAGATGAGTGCAGCGGGGTTGGCCGATCGGACAGCGGCGCTAGGACATCCCATTTCACGCTCAGTGATCGCCGATCTCGAAATCGGGAGAAAGAAAAGTCTTGACGTTGCCGAGTTGCTTGTCCTCGCACAAGCACTGCAGGTCGCTCCCGTCCAACTGGTCTACCCGGACTTGCCGAAAGGCGACGTCGAGGTGCTGCCTGGACGGTTCGTCGAATCCCATGAGGCGCTTCAATGGTTCTCTGGTGTCAGTGCGTTGTTCAGTCCTTTGCAGGAATCGACAGACTCAGAGCGGTCAGTTCAGATTGAAGTCCGAGAAGTGTTCGCATCTCAACGCGATCGGGTCTCGCCCACTCGTGAATGGTTGCTCGCGTTGCGCGCGATGCGCGCAGCGCAGTCTCAACTACGTCGTGCGGTCTCACGAGGCGCTGGTACTGACGAGGTCGAGACGCTCCAATACGTCTATCTGACGTCGAAGGAGCAAGCAGAAAGGGCGTTCGAAGAGATGGTAGCGGCTGGGATGCCAGCTGGCGACGGCGATTCCGGGGTATAGGGCTCGTTTCGAGAACAACGACTGGGGGGTAGACGCGTGGGCAGAGAGCGCCTGAAACCAGGTGAGTGGGGGAAAATCTTAACCTACAAGCGCGGCCGAGTTCATATTGCACGGGCGAGACTTCGCGACCTTGATGGACATCTCCAGACTCGTCGAGGCGAACGGTCCGTCTGCCGACTCTGCGCGGCGGACTCTTCAGTCGAAACTGCAGTCGCGCGTTTATGTCGACACAGGGGCGGCTGCCCTCACCCAGAAGTCCATGGTGAAAGAGCTAGCCGCGCACTGGTTCGAGCTCAAGAAGCCGCCTAATGTTTCGCAGCAGACCTACAATCATTACCTCGACGTTTGGCGGCGACTTTGCGAGCCGCGGATTGGTGAGCTCACAATCTCTGAGGTAACGGTGGGGAAGATTGACGGATTGCTGCGCGAAATACATGGTCGGACTCCAAGCTTCGCACGCCACGCAAAAGTGTTGTGTCGCGGCATCTTCGGCGAGGCCGTCCGCCTGGACATAATCAATCGGAGCCCAGCTCTTGAAGTCGGCCGTCTAAAGTCAGCGAAGCGTGAACCAACGCGAGCGGTTTCGGACGCTGTCTTCGCTGAGGTTCTACGCGCGATAGACCGGTACTCCCGCGGCGAGACTCTATTAGCCGACGGCTCAGTCGTCGTACGGCCCGGGCCAAGACCGTCGGCAGACCTGCGTGACGCCCTAATCCTCTTGCTAGCGACCGGGGCGAGAATCGGCGAAGTGCTCGCGATCAAGTATGACGACGTGGACTTAGACACCGCACCCCCTCAGCTGACGATATGCGGAACGCTTGTAACTCCGCGACAGCGGGGCGAGACCCTCCATCGCCAGACGCACCGCAAAGGCGGAGCGCCCAATGTCACCGTCTTGCTACCGCAGTTCGCTGCCGCAGTGTTGCAACGCCGAATGAACGAGCCCACCTTCGCGAACCCGCACGGAGCCGTCTTTGTAACGAGCACCGGAAACTGGCTATCCCCATCGAACCTCCGCCGCTCGTGGCGCGCGGCACTGGGACCGGAGCTTTCGTGGGTGACACCGCACTCGTGTCGGCGGACAGTCGCGACCTTGGTAAAACGCGAATACGGCATCGAGGCCGCACAGGAGCAACTCGGGCACGGCAGTACAGCTATCACAGAGGCTCACTACATCGAGCGAGCCAGTGTCGCCCGTGACGTTCGCGCAGCACTCACCACTTACGGACTGGCTTTCGAGCAAAGTGATGGCAAAGTGATGGATTTGGAACGGATCTCGTCGAACAACGAAGGCCAGTAACAGCGTCACCGCTGGTACTGGCCTTCGTGTAGTGCGCCCGAAGGGATTCGAACCCCTAACCTCTTGATCCGTAGTCAAGTGCTCTATCCGTTGAGCTACGGGCGCGTGCTTGTGTTCAGTTGTACGTCAGTCTGGTTGCACTGGCGGAGGCGAGAGGATTTGAACCTCCGGTTCCGTTTTAGCGGAACAACTCATTAGCAGTGAGTCCCATTCGGCCGCTCTGGCACGCCTCCTGGTGGAGTCCTTTCGAACTGCCGAAGCAAAAGATTACACAGTCCGCGGCAGCCAGAGCAAACCGCCTCGTCGCGCCACCTCCGTGACAGCAAGAGGCCCTGGTGGGAGCATTCCCGGGCCTCCCCTAGATTGGTTGGGGTGACCCCGCATATCCGCCCCGATCTCGCCGACGTCCCCGCCTACGTGCCCGGCAAGAACGTGCCCGGTGCCCTCAAACTCGCGAGCAACGAGACCACCGACGGCCCCCTACCGGGTGTTGCCGCCGCGATTGCCCAGGCCGCGGCCGGCGTCAACCGCTACCCCGACAACGGTGCGGTGGAGCTGACCAGCGAGCTGGCCAAGCACCTCGATGTTGCTCCGGAGAACATCCAGACCGGCTGCGGGTCGGTCACCCTCTGCCAGAACCTGATCACCATCGCCACGCAGCCTGGAGACGAGGTGCTCTTCGCGTGGCGGTCGTTCGAGACGTACCCGTTGGCAACCCGGGTTGCCGGTGCGACACCGGTCCAAGTGCCATTGACCGCGAGACGAGTGCACGATCTGCCTGCGATGGCCGATGCCATCACCGACCGCACCCGACTGGTGTTCATCTGCAACCCGAACAACCCCACTGGCACCGTCGTCGACTCAGCTGCCCTGCACGACTTCATGGAACGGGTCCCGTCCGATGTGCTCGTGGCGCTCGACGAGGCCTACTACGAGTACGTCAGGCCCACCGAGGCCCAACGCTACGACGCTATCGAACTCCACCGCCGCTACAAGAACCTCGTTGTGCTGCGCACGTTCTCCAAGGCCTACGGTCTGGCCGGGCTACGGGTCGGTTATGCAATCGCCGACCCGGCAGTCACCAACGCGTTGCTCAAGGTGCATGTGCCCTTCAGCGTGAACTCCTTGGCCCAGTCAGCGGCAATCGCTAGCCTGCATGCCAAAAACGAACTCCTGGCCCGGACCGATTCGGTGGTCTCCGAGCGCGAGCGGGTCACGAGCGAACTCCGCGCCGCCGGATACAGCGTGCCGTCGAGTCAGGCGAACTTCGTGTGGATCGACCTCGCCGACGACTCCACGCGTTTCGCCCAGGAGGCGATGGACGCCGGTGTGATCATTCGCCCGTTTGCTGGCGAAGGCGTGCGGATCACCGTCACCCATGCCGCGGAGAACGACCGGTTCCTGGCTTTCGCCCGCGACCGCGCGTCCCGCTGAACTGCCGCGCTAATCAGAGGCCGGGCGACAGGGTCGGCCACAGCGTCTTGAGGTCCTCGGCCCAGTACGCCCAGGAATGTGTACCGATCACCTGAAAGTTCTCGGTGGCGGGGATCCCGGCGGCGCGCATCCGAACGGCGAACTCGATCGAGCACCGGTAGGCGCCGATCTCGAGGTAGCCGCCGACGGCAACTGCTTGGTCTTTGGTGAGGCCAGGGTCGGGCACAGTGCGCCGATCTAGGGGCCCGGGAACACCGGACCCGGCAGAGATGTAGATCTGCTTGCCATGCAGGGCATCGAGGCGTCCGGAAGGATCATGTTCAGCCCAGCCGGGCGAACCCCACGGTCCCCACATGTTGGTGGCGTCGCCGCCGTCTTTGGCGACGGTTGCACGAACGTAGCTCTCGTTGATGGGGCCGCTCACCGGCGGGCAGCCGCTCATGGATCCGACGCCGGTGTACAGCGAAGGATGACGGGTTGCGAGCGCGAACGCCGACTGGCCACCCATCGACAGCCCGGCGACCGCATTGTTGCCATTGCCGTTGTAGGTCTCGTCGATCAGCGGAGGCAGTTCCTTTGTCAGGAACGTCTCCCACTTGGGCTTTCCCATCTCCGGATCGCGACGCTGCCAGTCGGTGTAGAACGCACCCCGCCCCGCGGGAAGGACCACGTTCACGTCTTTGTCAGCGAAATACTTGTCGGCACCGCCCTTTTCGATCCAGTCACTGACCGTCGACGACTTACTCCCGGCACCATCGAGCAGGTACAGGCTTCCCCGCGAGGACGACGGATCGCGGGGCAACAGCACGGTGACGTGAACGTCCCCGCCCATTGCCGGTGACGTGATGGTCAGGTCTTCACGCTGGTCGCCGACCTTGACGACCTTCTCGATCGTCGCCTCACCGGCGGCTGGGGTGGCGTTGGCAATGACGGACGTCGACGCCAGGAGCGCTCCGCACGTGGCCAATGCACCGAACAAGCGGACCACAGACATGGTGCGAGGCACGGGACCACTCCTTCAGATAGCCGACTTCTTGACCCGCGAAGACTACCCAGCGTCAGTACTGAGAGCAACGAAATGACAGAAGCCTCACATATTCGCCGCCTGTGGCGACGGCTACCCTCAACCAGGCGGCTTGCCGGCCTGCGCCGACCGACATGGAGGATATGAACTATGGGCACCGAGACGCGTGGGGATACAGGCGATTTCGCATTTGTCGCAGATGTGCCGGTGCGCTGGTCGGACATGGATGCTTTCGGACACATCAATCACGCCCGGATGATCACCCTGATGGAGGAGGCGCGCGTCGCCTGGCTGCTGAGCGTCGGCGAGCAGTACGCGCCGCTGATCAAGAGCGCCATGATCGTCACCGTCGAGATCCGGTATCAGGCCCAACTGCGCCATGAGGACAGTCCACTGCGAATTGCAATGTGGATCAAGGGATTCCGGTCAGTCGACTTCACGATCGGTTACGAGGTGAGGTCGGCGACTGCCGGCCCGGACTCCAAGCCCGCCTGCGTTGCGAGCACTCAGATGGCCGTGGTCGACATCGAGAAGCAGCGACTACGACGGTTGACCGATACCGAGAAGTCGTACCTTCAGGAGTGGTCGCACCGTTGAGGACCGAATGCCTCAGCTGTCCGTCTCTTTTCGCAGACGCGGGTTGGTGATCGCCCGACTCGGCGCAGGCACGACCGGCTCCTCGTAGGCCGGCCCCAGAACACCGGTCACGTTGCCCTGCAATATGTTCCGGTAGTCCCGAAGGTGTGTGCGGCCCATACCGAGTTGCTCGCTGAGACGTCGGGTGTTCTCGGCCGACAGCTCTCGCTCGCCGGAGCGGCCTATCAGTTGATCGATGCGATGGTCGATGGTGCCGGCGTAGTTGACCTGCTCGAGGATCCGCAGTTCGTGAGCCGCTGCAGCCACCGCGTCGGCGACATCGGCGAGGGCGGCCACCCGCGCGATCAGCTGCGACCACACCGGACGCAACTCGGCCTCGCGTGAACGCAGCTGCTCACCCAGACGCTCATCGGATGCTGCCACCACACGAACCCGGTCCAACTCGATCCGGACGGTACGGAGGTTGATCACGTCGGCGGAGATCTCCGCCAGCTCGGCATGCAGATTGATCTGGGTCCGCTGCACCGAGAAGTGGTCGCTGCGCCACACGGGCGACCGAACGATCCGGTCGTAGGCACTGCCCGCGACGTAGAGCAACGTCTCGTAGCCGTCGACGAACCGTGCCGCCGACGAACTGTCGTCGTCGGGGCCCTCGATGATCGCGGCCTTCTCCGCCACCCACTGGCCTGCACGTGAACGCCCGTCGGTGAGCTGACCGATCACACCGGCAGCGGTGTTCGCAGCCATCGCACCTGCGCGGCGCAGATAACCGGAGTCGAGGCTGTTGGGGGTCGGGGTGAAGAGCAGCGCGTTGAAGAGCCGCTCGCGGTCGGGAATGTCGAGGTAGAGACCGTCGCGACGCTCCCGGCGGATGCCGCGCACAGTGCCGGCGAACACGGGCTTGGAGGCGGTGACAAGATTTCGGGCGGTCTCTCGCCGACGGGTGAGGGTCATGATCCGCGATCGCAGCACCATCGCGCCGACCCGGGGCATTCGGGGATTACGGAGGTAGTCGTCGAGTTGGTCCAGCTCGCGGTGCAGTCGGCGCAAGTCACCGAAACCGCCGATCGCGGGAATCGGCATACCGGCCGTCGCGCGACGCACCAGCACCGCCCGTGCCGAATCGGAGAGGAAGCCCGCGGCGATCAAGATCGAGGCAGCGTCCGACAGATCCGGATGACGACCGGGGATCTTGGCCTGGTCGCACCAACGGCGGATATCCGCGGCAGCACCACCGTCGGCGGTGAATGCAGAACTGTCGGTCATGTGACCTCCCGGTGAAGCGCTTTCAACCAGTATTACCGGACGCTCACGACCACCGACTTCTTCTTGTGCCACAAAGGGGCGGTGACCTGGTGCAACGCCCAGGCCACGGGGGTGGCCAGCACCACAGTGACGATGAACACCCCGACAACAGATCCGGAGAAGATCGGGTAGCCGAGCATGTCCATCACCAGTTCGAGAACGATCAGATGGACGAGGAAGAACTCGTAGGAGATCTCCCCGAACCACACCACCGCCGGCCGCGACATCACCCGGTTCCACCAGTGGTCCCGTGAGCCGATGGCCAGCGGCGCGATCAGTCCGACCGCGATGACGAGGTACAGCACCGACTTCACGATGGTCGCCGAGAGAGAGTTCGGGGTGATGGTCGGCTCCCCCGCGAGCGACGTGCACGACAACTGGAATGCGAGCACCGCCACCAGCACCGACAGCAGCGGGTGCCAGCTCCGCATTAGCTGACCCAGGATTGCCAGCAGCATCCCGCCGGCGAACCAGATCAGGAACGCCGGCGCCCACAGCCGAGCTGTGACGTCGAGCCCGGCGATGTGATGAGTGGCCACTGCCCAGGCCGGCGACACCAGCATCAACACGACCACTGCGCCGATCATCACGCCCGGACGCCACCGCCCGCCGCACAGCCGGGAGATCACCCACCCGAACACGGGCAGCAACAGATAGAAGACGACTTCGGTGGCCAGGCTCCACATGTGCGTGAGGCCGGAATGGAGGTAGCCGAAGCCGTAGGTCTGGGTGAGGGTCAGGTTGCGGACCAGGCCCTCGGCTCCGTGACCGAGGGTGGAGTTGTCCTCTTTCCAGACGAAGACGATATAGACGCCGAGCACGGTGAGCCAGTACGCCGGAAGAATACGACGGGTCCTGTGCCAGAAGTACCGGCCGACATCGGGGGCCGCTCCGGACTTGCGCAGCGCAGTGACCCAGGGGGTGAAGAGCAGGTACCCCGACAGGACAAAGAAGATCGCGACGCCCACTTCGAGCCGCGCGAAGAACCAGCCCTCGACGTCGTTCGTGTACTTGCCGGTCCAGAACGCCGCATGGGTGGCGCACACCAGTAACGCTGCGACAGAACGGATCCCGGTGAGCGAGTCGACTCGACCGGCGGGTGCGGACCGTACTGCCGGGGCGTCGGTCATGGTCGGTTCGGCCGGGTCAGCCGGCGGTCAGAGCCGCGGCCACCCGTTCCAGTGCGGCGACACGACTGCCCTTGACGAGCACCGCGTCGCCCGAGGCGAGATCGGACAACGCTGCCGCAGCCTGGTCCACGGTCGCCACGTGCCGCGCGTGCGGGCCGTAGTCGGGTGCATCGACGGCGATCACCTCGACGCCCAGTGCACGGGCACGCTCGGTGATGGTCAGATGTTCTGCCGGCGCCGACTCACCGAGTTCGGCCATCACGCCGAGTACCGCGACGCGGCGCGACGCGGCCAGGGTCGCCAGGGAGTCCAGCGCTGCGGCCATCGACGTGGGGTTGGCGTTGTAGGCGTCGTTGAGGATGAGCACGCCACCCTCGGTGCGGGTGAGTTCCATACGCAGGCCGGAGATCGCGGCCTGTCCCAATCCTGCGGCGATCCTGTCCACCGGAACGCCGATGCCGCCGGCAGCGGCCACTGCCGCAAGCGCATTGGAAATCTGATGCTCCCCGCGGGCAGCAAGGGTCACGGCCGTACTTCCCCAGGGGCTGTGCAGGGTGAAACTGCCTCGCAGTTCGTCGTCCAGCGAGATGTTGTCGGCGTAGACGTCAGCGTCGGGGGTGAACCCGTAACGCAACACGGTGGCCGACGTGCGGTCGGCCATGGCCACGACCAGCGGATGGTCGTTGTTCAGTACGGCCAGACCGTCGTCGGGCAGTGCCTCGATCAACTCGCCCTTCGCCCTGGCCACCGACTCGATGTCGCCGAAGAGTTCGAGGTGCACACCTTCGACCCTGGTCACGATCCCGACTGTGGGCCGCGCGATGTCGCACAGCAGGGCGATGTGCCCGACGCCGCGTGCACCCATCTCCACAACCACGGCCTCGGTGTCGTCGCGTGCGCCCAGCAAGGTCAACGGTAATCCGAGTTCATTGTTGAAAGAACGCTCGTTGGCCGCGGTGACGTACGACGTGGTCAGCACCGACGCCAGCAGGTCCTTGGTGGACGTCTTGCCCACCGAGCCGGTGACACCGACAACGGGCCCGGTCAAGCGGCCGCGCGCGGCCCGTCCGAGGTCGGCGAGAGCCAGCGCGGTATCGCGAACCTCGATGGCTGTTCCGCTGCCGTGCCCGGCGCCCCGGCTGGTCAGATAGGTGGTGACCCCGGCCTCGCGCGCCTTGCCGATGAAGTCGTGGCCGTCGCGGTCGGCGACGATCGGCACGAACAGCTGGTCGGGACGCACGCTGCGTGAATCGATGCTCGCACCGTCAATGGTCGTGTCGGGTCCGATCAGACGTCCACCGGTCGCCGCTGCCACATCACTCGCCTTGAATCGCACGCGTCGACGCTACCGGCAACGTGGGTGTCGAGACGACCCCTCCCGCACCTGGGCGTCGTTTGCCACCCCTTTCGGGCCGTATTGTGTCTGCCATGTCTTCGCCCGTACAGTCCGATCGCCTGCGCCTGGTTGTGTTGTTCGGCGGTGTCTCCGCCGAACACGATGTGTCCTGCGTGACAGCAGCGCACGTCCTCGCAGCGGCCGACCGGTCCAAGTACGACCTGGTGCCGGTGGGCATCACCAAAGACGGCACCTGGTTCCGCAACGACAAGGCCATCGCGGCCCTGTCCGACCCTGACGTCTCGCTGCCCGACGCCCTCGAGCCCGCCGGCACCGAAGTCGATCCGCTCTCCGAACTGCTCGCGTCACCGGACGGGCTGCCCGTCGTCGTGTTGCCGTTGCTGCACGGCCCCCACGGCGAAGACGGAACCGTCCAGGGGATGTTGGAGCTGGCCGGGATCCCGTACGTCGGGGCGGGTGTTCTCGGGTCGGCCGTCTGCATGGACAAGGCACTCGCGAAAATCGTTGCCGCGCAGGCCGGAATCCCGCAGTGCCGGTGGATCGAGTACCGGGTGGGCGCGTCGGACCGCAGCACGCTGGTGGATCGCGCAGTCGCCGAACTCGGATTCCCGATGTTCGTCAAGCCTGCCAATCTCGGTTCTTCCGTGGGCATCTCGAAAGCGCACGACGAGGCCGAACTCATTGTTGCGGTGGAGCTGGCGCTGCGCTACGACGAAGTCGTCGTGATCGAAGAAGGCGTTGTCGGGCGCGAGATCGAAGTGGCCGTGCTGGGCAACAACGAGCCCGAGACGTCGGTCCCGGGCGAGGTGCGGCCGGGTGCCGAGTTCTACGACTACGAAGACAAGTACATCAACGGTGCTGCGGCACTGATGATTCCGGCCGAGCTACCGGCCAACGAGGCCGAACGCGTTCGTGAGCTGGCTGTGCAATCGTTCCGCGCGCTGCGATGCTCAGGGATGGCGCGGGTCGACTTCTTCTTCGAAGAGGGCGGGCGCGGCTGGTTGTTGAACGAGGCCAACACGATCCCCGGCTTCACACCCCACTCGATGTACCCGAAACTGTGGGAGGCCACCGGGCTCGACTACAGCTCGCTGATCGACAGGCTGGTCGAGCTGGCCCGCGAAAGGCACTCACTGCGAGCCGGATTCAGCACCGAACACTGACAGACCACCGCATAAGGCGCGGAACACCGTCAAGTGTCCCGCGCCCCAGCGATCGTGTGATCGGTCAGCCGGTTCCCACCAGTTTCGCGAATGCAACAACATTGTCCTGGTAGCTGCTCGCGCTCTCATCGAACGCGCCGCCACAGGTGATGAGGCGAAGACCCGCGAAGTCGAGCGTGCCGTAGACGAGGTCCGTCGGGAACTCGTCCTTGGGGAACGTCGTCACCTCGGTGACCTCGAATCGAGCGATGCTGCCGTCTTCACGGGTCACGGAGATCTCGGCACCGGGCTCGAGGTTGGCGAGCTCGAAGAAGACGCCTGGAACGCCGGCCCAGTCCACGTGTCCGGCAATGACTGCCGGGCCCGTCTCCCCCGGTGTCGGCGCCCCGGTGTACCAGCCTGCTGGGAAGCCTTCTGCCGGAACCTGCATCGCCCCTTGTGCATCGAGTCCGAGTCCCATCAACGACGAGTCGACGCCGATCGAAGGAACCTCGATGCGGGTGGGAATCGACTTGGTCAGCCCCGCTGCGTTGACCGCAGGATTGACGGCGGCATCCCTGGTCGGTACGTCGACGCCACCAGGCGACGACTGACCGGCACATCCCGTGGCCAGCACCGTGATCGCCAGCAGCAGAGCCGCGAGCACCGCCGACAGGCGAGGTGTTGTGCGTCTACCGCCGTTTCCGGTCGACGCGTCCGACGGAATCATCAGGAGACCTGGACACTGGAAGCCGTTGCGCGGCTGAATTGTTGGAGCCACTGAACACTCAGGGCGCTTGCGCTGCTTCCGTCGCCGGTGTTGACCGAACCACGCGGCACGTTGGGAACCTGACGACCCGGTGACGGCGCCTGGGGTGTGGTGTACTCCCCCGACTCCGGTGCCGGCTGGTTGTAGCCCGGCGCTCCGGGCTGTCCCGGTGCCCCTGGTCCACCCGGTGTCCCCGGTTGTCCTGGTCCACCCGGCTGTCCTGGTCCGCCCGGTGCTCCCGGCGCTCCTGGCTGACCCGGTCCACCCGGTGCCCCCGGCGCTCCTGGCTGACCCGGTCCGCCCGGTGCTCCCGGAAGGCCTGGCAGGCCAGGGATATTCGGCAGTCCCGGGATGGCCGGCAACGTCGGCATGGTTGTTGTTGTGTCTGCGGTTGGCAGCGTTGTTGTGGTCGTCGTGCCATCCGTTGTGGTCGTCGTACCGTCCGTGGTGGTCGTCGTACCGTCCGTGGTAGTCGTCGTGCCGTCCGTGGTAGTCGTCGTCTCGTCCGTGGTAGTGGTCGTCTCGTCCGTCGTGGTCGTCGTCTCGTCCGTCGTGGTCGTTGTGGTCGTCGTGGTGGTCTCCGTCGGCTCGTCCTCACACCCCGAATTGAAGATCGTGTTGTTGTTCAACGTCACCGCGGCATTCAGCGAGATGAGGCGTCCGTCGACCGTGGCTCCCTGACCCAAGGTGATGGCTTCACTGTTCGTGATGACCGTTCCGACAAATTCCGTGCCGGTACCAATCGTTGCGGCAGAGGGGATCTGCCAGAAGACATTGCATGCCTGCGCGCCATTGGTCAGTACCACACTGCTGTTCGCAGCGGTGGTGAGCGCGGAGGTGCTCTGGAAAATCCACACCGAGTCGTTCCGACCCTGTCCGTCCAGGGTGAGCGTGCCGGTGAGTCCCAGTACCCCGCCCGTGTCGTAGGTGTCGCCGAACAGAGTCTGTCCACCGAGTTCCACGCCCCCGAGTGTGGTCGCGTCCTGACCTGCAAGGTTGTTGTACGCCGTGTTTGCCGACCCACGCGCGAGCTCCGAATCCGGGACGCTGCGAACGGTCGGCGAAGGGACGATCTGATCTGCACCGGGGCCGACACCGGTGATGGTCGATGTGGTGGTCCCGATATCGCCGGCAGTGATGGTGGTGGTGTTGGTGTTGGTGATCCCGGAGTAGGCCAGAACCGCGAACTCCTCGGCGGTACCCAATGGAGGAGCCACCGCGGCAGCCGACGCAGCGGTGGAGGTGAACGTAATGGCGGCGAGGGACATGGCAACGATAGATGTCGCCGCCAAGAGCGCCTTTTTCACACGTGGATGTCGGGGACGCGCAGAATTATATTGCGGGTTACTACCCATGTCTGGCTCAGCTCATTCTTGAGTCTCGGAGATCGATGGCTGCACCGAATTTCGGCCAGGCACCACTCGCGTCCGCCTGGCTGAACCACGGGCCCCGCGCCACGATTCGCCTGGCTGCGTTACTCAGTCTCGATACTGAAACTCAATTAACACCAGCCGCTTGATCTTGAGTGAACGCCGGTTTCGCTGGCTTGTCAATCAAAAGTGATCGTTTGAGTTCTTTAAGCTGACAACAATCATTGGCCTATGAACGATGCTCTACGCAAACAAATGAGGCCCGACCCAAGCCGGCGGTATCGCCCACAATCGACACATGTGAGCCGCGTGGTATGCACCAATCATGTTGGAAAAAAGCATTTTTCGACCATTCCAGCAGTTGACGTAGTTCCCGACAAAAGACAATCTGTCCTAATAGACAATGCGTCCGCGAACGCCCGGCGTCGGCATACTCTGGGCAGATATCAGAGCTCGCGAACCGGTCATCAGCGATCGTCTAGATCATTGTTCTGAATGCCGGCTCCCGGGACACGCCGTGGGTAACTAGAACTGCAGTGCAGTTGACTCATGTCACAACCCGCGCGGGTCGGGAGCGACTGGCACGATGGGTCCGTGATCGACAAAGTGAATGGCCGGGTCTGGGTACACGGTGAACTGCAACCGCATTTCGACCTTGAGATGGTATCGGACTGCCTCGGCGACACGAGCCGTCTGGTGTGGGTTGACCTCGTCGATCCAACACATGAGGCACTGAGCAAACTGGCCGCGGAAATCGACCTCAACACCTGGGCAGTCGAAGACGCTCTGGCCGACGCTGAGCGGGTGAAGGCCACCGCTTACCCCACGCACCGTTTCGTCACGGTGTACGCCGTACACGTCGACGACAATCCCACGTCCGGCGCAGGCGCCGCTCTGCACAGCGACCGGATTTCTCTGTTCATCAAGCACAACGTGTTGATCACCGTGCGGCTGTCCGACCATTTCGACATGTCCGAGGTGATCGACCGCTGGGACGAGATGGGCGGCCAGCAGTACGGAATCGGTGCCCTCATCCACGGCCTGCTGGACGTGGTGGTGGATGGGCACTTCGCCGCGGTCCAGCGCCTGGACGATGGCATCGAAGACCTCGAGACCCTGCTGTTCGACGACAAGTACAACAGTCGGGTACTCCAACAGCAGACTTATCAGCTGCGGAAGGATCTGGTCTCGTTACGCCGGGTGGTGATGCCCATGCGGGAGGTGGTTGCCATGATCCAGCGGAGTCGTCTGGAGAACAATGCACCCACCGAACTCGACCCGAATTTCTCGGATCTGTACGACCACGTCCTGCGCGTCACGGAGTGGACGGAATCGTTGCGGGACATGGTCACAACGCTTTTCGAGACCAATTTGTCACTACAGGACGCGCGCCTGAACACGGTGATGAAGAAGCTCACCGGGTGGGCGGCGATCATTGCGGTGCCCACCGCCGTCACCGGCTTCTACGGACAAAACATCCCTTACCCCGGGTTCGACCACTACAGCGGTTTCATCTCCAGCACCGTGGTGATCATCGTGGCAGTGCTGGCGCTGTACATCCTGTTCAAGAAGCGCGACTGGCTCTGACTCGTTCAGCGAGCGCCGGCCGAACGGAGCCGGGCAGCTTCACGTACGGCAGCAGCGTTGGCCACCCCGGCACGCGACCCCGCGAGTTTGCCTGCGATGTGGTCGGCAACGGTCACCGGCGAATAGCGACTCCCGGCGCCCACACACGAGGGCAACGTGCTGATCGTGGCGTCGATGTTGCCGTCGTGGAAGTACGCAGCCGACCGGCGACGCTCGATCGTGCCGTCGACGATCGGCGGCTTGACCCGGTGCAGCGTCGACATCCACCGCTCGTTGGTCCACCGGGCCATCAGATCGCCGAGGTTGATCAGCAACGCTCCATCCGCCGGCGACACGTCGTGCCATATCCCGTCGTGCGCTAGCACCTGCAGTCCTTTGACCTGGTCCGCCCACAACACGGTCACGATGCCGTAGTCGGTGTGCTCCCCCATCCCGGTCAACTCGCCGTCGACCTCCACTTCGCCGGGTGGCAACGCATAGTTGTTCATACGCAACACATCCAGCGAGTGGTCGGTGAATTGTTCGAAGAAATCAGGTTCAAGATCTAGCGCGTCGGCGAACACCCGAGTCAGCGTGCGAGCCACCCTGGCGGCCTCAGCGAAGTAGGGTTCGACGCCGGCTTTGAACTCCGGGGCTTCGGATGGCCACAGGTTGTCGGCATAGTCGTCGGCCGGCAGATCGTGATCGGGATACTGCGCTGCCGCGACGCCCACGTTGAACGCTTCGAAAAAATCGTTCATCCGAGTAGCCGCTTCGACCCCCAGACTCAGTGACAACGACTCGGTCTTGGGCGGCGCATACCCGCGATTGATACGAGGCGGTGTGCGATAGGTCTTCTTCGTCTCGAGTGGAAGCGCGAAGAACTGGTCCATGGCCGTGGTGAACGCGTCGGTGATCTCGGGTGGGATTCCGTGGCCGAGGATTTGGATGAAGCCGATCTCGCGGCAGGCCTTGTCGATCTGTCTGGCGACCGCTGCACGTTCCTCATCGGTTCCGCGCCGCACGTAGGGCGAGATATCCACCAGGGGGACAATAAAATCGGATCCTGACATGTCTGTCTCCTCGCGGGACACGTGTCGACATCAAGTCAGTTGTGGACGTGAACCGCTGCAGCGGCAATGCTAGGTCAACCGGCCACGAGCCGCATGCCGGACGAGCGGCGTCAGGCTCCCAGCACCGTATTCACGTGGGTGGCGATCGCCTGCACCGCCTGCTCTGCGCCGGGGAGAACGTTGATCAGTTGAAAGAACCCGTGCATCTGTCCTTCGAAGATCGTCAACTGCACGGTCACTCCCCGATCGGCCATCAACGCTGCATAGGCCTCACCCTCGTCCCTGAGGACATCGTGTTCGGCCAGCAGCACCAATGCGGGCGGAGTGCCGGCCGGGTCTCCCTGTAGCGGTGACGCTTCCGGGCTGAGCCGGGTCGCGGGGTCAGGGGCGTAGTGGTCCCAGAACCAGATCATCGTGTCGCGGCCCAGCAGCAACTGATTCGCGGGGTCGAGGTAACTCACGGTGTCCACATCGTGACCGGTGACGGGGTACACCAGGATCTGCAGGGCGAGCGGCGGGCCCGATTCGGCCACCGCCCGCTGTGCCACCACTGCGGCCAGATTCCCGCCGGCGCTGTCGCCGGCAACGATGAGCGGCTCGTCCGGCCAGCTCGACGACGCCCACATCGTCGCGTCCCATGCATCGCGCACCGCATACGGAAAACGATGTTCGGGTGCGAGACGGTAATCCGGGGCCACCACAACACAGTTCGTGGCCTGAGCCAACCGGCGTGAGAGGGCGTCGTACTGGTCCACCGAACCGATCACCCAACCGCCACCATGAAAGAAGACGATGACGCCGCGAGTGCTGTCGGAAGCGCTGTAGACGCGCACCGGGATGTCATAACCGTCGTCGGCCGCAATCGTGTCGTCGCGCACCGCATGTAACCGTGGACCGACTCCGCTGAGGTCTCCGAGCGCAGTGCTGACCGACCGCGCCTGCGCCGGAACCAGTTCAGCGATGGGTGGTCCGCCGGCCTTGGCCAACTCGGCGAGCAGGGCGGTGGTCGCGTCATCGAGTGCCATGCAAACGAGCCTACCGAGCACACCACCGGTGCATGAGCGTCTTCAGCTCATGCACCGGTGGTGCGGCGTTCAGACCCGCGGGTCAGTCGCGCGGCGGCGGCGACACCTGCACGCCACCGGATTCGTGCTCCGGTCCGGCGTCGGGGTGTGATGCCGGGACGCGACTACGGAAACGGGCCGCTTCGCTCGGCCGGGGGTCCTGTCCGGATCCGCTGTGCGGCGGCCGCTGGAACGGACCCGGCTTGGGACGCGGCTTTCCACCCGGCAGTGCAAGACGGAAGATCGTACGGTGCACCTGGAACCACTGCTGTCCGAAAGGCCCTGTGTTGTACGGCAATCCGTATCGTTCACAGATGTCCTTGACCTTCGGCGCAACCTCTGAATAACGCGTGCTCGGCATATCCGGGTAGAGGTGATGTTCCACCTGGTAGCCGAGGTTTCCACTGATCACGTGGAACAGCGGGCTGCCCTCGATGTTGGCCGCGCCGAGCAACTGCCGGACGTACCAACCACCACGGGTCTCGTTCTCGGTTTCCTTCTGACTGAACGTGTACGTCTGGTCCGGGAAGTGGCCGCAGAAGATGATGGCGTGCGCCCAGACGTTGCGGATGATGTTCGCCGTGAAGTCCGCCGCGAACGTCGCGATGAAGGTCTGCTCGACGCCCGGGAGGGCCTTGTCCATCACGTTGGCAACGTTGCCCACCGCACCCTTGCCGCCCTGGACGCGGCGCAGCCTGCGCGCGAGGCGCGACGTCTTCGGCTGCTCGATCCTCCCACCGGACGCGATCTGGGTGAGCGCAAATGCGCCGGCGCTGATGGCCGGCCAGCCGATGTAGTCCTTGATCACCTGGCGGCGCGCCTTCACACCGATGCCCTTGATGTCGTGCCACAGCTCCGACATCGACTTCTCCCGCTTGCGGATCGCCTCCAGATCCAGATCATGCAGTGCTACACCCCATTCGAAGAACGCGGTGAGCAGGAAGTTGTAGAACGGCTGGGCAAGGTAGACAGGGTTCCAGCGCTGGTGCGGGTCGATCCGCATGATCTCGTAGCCGAGATCTTTGTCTTTGCCGCGGATGTTGGTGAACGTGTGGTGGATGTAGTTGTGCGAGTGACGCCAGGATTCACCGGTGGATGCGGTATCCCAGTCCCACACCGACGAGTGGATGTCCGGGTCGTTCATCCAGTCCCACTGGCCGTGCATCACGTTGTGGCCGATCTCCATGTTCTCGAGGATCTTGGCCATCCCGAGGCACGCGGTGCCTGCCACCCAGGACACCTTCGACCGCGACCCGAGCAGCAGCACGCGGCCGGCGACGGCCAGCTGACGCTGGGTGGCGATGACGTTCTTGATGTAGGCGCGGTCGCGATCACCGAGGTCCCCGTAGACCTCGTCATGGATCGCATCGAATTCTTTGCCCAGCTGTTCGATGGTCTCGTCGCTCAGATGCGCCAGCGGGTTCTCTGGGTCCGGAGTGATCGGACGGATTCGTTCGGCGTTGATGGTCATGGTGACTCCTAAAAGTTCTACAGTTCGATTTCGACGTCGCCCTCGGCGGTGTTCACGCAGATACGCACCGACGAGTTGATCGGTTCGCTGACATCCCCGGTCCGCAGATCCCTGATCTGACCGGACCGCAGGGTGCCCGTACAGGTGTGACAGATTCCGATGCGGCATCCGAACTTCAGTTCCAGTCCGGCTTCTTCGCCTGCAGTCAAAATCGGTGTTCCCGGGGAACACTCGACTTCCTTCTTACTCTTGGTGAAGGTGACGTTGCCGCCCTCTCCTTCGCCCGCCGCTCCACCGATGATCGGCTGGAAGCGTTCCAGATGGATCTTGTCGGACGCGTCGTGGCGGTCCCAGTGCTCGACCAACGCATCCAGCAATTCGCCTGGCCCTGAGGCCAGCGTCTCCCGCTCACGCCAGTCCGGAACCAGATCATCCATGTCCTCCGGCTTGATCCGGCCTTCTTCACCGGTACGCCGGATGATCAGACGCAACCCGTTCTGCCGCTCGTCCATGTCCTGGAGGTCTTTGTAGAACATGCACTGCTCTTCGGTGCGGGTGGAATGCAGCACCACCACATCGCGCACCTCATCGCGATGATCGAGGCTGCGCAGCATGCTCATGATGGGGGTGATGCCACTGCCGGCACTGATGAACAACATCTTCTCGGGCAATGGCTCGGGAAGGGTGAACACGCCCTCGATCTCGCCCAACCGGACGATCTCACCCGGCCTGATCTTCTGAACCAGGTACGGCGAGACGACGCCGTTCTCCACCAGCTTGGGCGTCACACCGATCAAACCGTCACGCGGCTCCGGATCAGACGTCAACGAATACGCACGCCAATAGAAGACACCGTCGATGACAAGTCCGAGCCGAACATATTGACCTGGCAGGTGACCCGGCCAGTCATAGCCCGGACGAATCCAGACGGTGGCGGCCTCGGCCCCTTCCGGACGTACCTCCTCGACGCGGCCACGGAGTTCTTTCGTGGTCCACAGCGGATTGATCATCTCGAGGTAGTCGTCGGGTTCCAACGGACTGAAGAGATGACTTATCGCGCGCAGGGCTCGCCTGCGCAACGTGGGCACATTGGGTGTTGCACCGCGCTCAGCCATTACTGCCTCCGCACCGGTGCGGCAGTGTCTTCGATGTGGGGTTATCTCGAACAATTCTCGGCACTTTTAAGACCCCTCGGCCGGCCCGATCACGGGCCTCATAGGACACCCTTGCCTGGGCTCGACGTCGGGTGTGGCTGCCACGTTGCCGTCCGCTACCAGCGGACTATGGCGACCATACGTTCCGGCGAACAATGACACCACCGATTGGTCGATTACGCTGCGAAGCAGGGCTTTAGGACCGGGTTCGTCTCACTGATTGAGAGCGCATTCACTGGGTACTCGGCGGGCGAACAATCCATGTCCGACCAGGAGCGACCATGACCAGATCCATTGCCGATCAGACCGAGTCCCAATTGGGCGGGTCCCGGAGTGTGCTGGTGCGCCAGAAACGCGACCACATCGAACTCGACCGACTACTGTATGCCATCGACGGTTCCGCCGGAGCGGACCGTGAGGACCTCATCAACAGCCTCTGCAAGCTGGTGTTCCCCCACGCGTTCGCCGAGGAATCAGTGCTGTGGCCCCTCGTTCGTGCCGAACTGCCCGATGGTGAGGAACTCACCCTTCAGATCGAACGTGAGCACCAGGAGATCAACGAGTTGTTCACCGAACTCGAGCAGATCGGCCCCGACACCCCGGAACATCGTGAACTGTTCGACCGCATCGCGGCAGTGCTCCGGGAAGATGTCCGGGACGAGGAAGACGTGTTGCTCCCCAAACTGCAGGACAGGGTGTCTCCGAAGCAGTTGCGGCAAATCGGCATGCAGTGGGAGGTCGTCCGCCGGACCGCGCCCACGCGGCCTCACCCGGTGGTCGCCCGGCGCCCACCGGGGAACGTGCTGGCAGCCCTCCCCTTGACCATCCTCGACAGGGGCCGCGACCAACTCGACGGCGCATCTCGACGAACCCACGGATCGACCGCCGCACGCCTGCGTACTGTGAGTGGAGCGCTGGCCGCCGCTGCCGGCCGCATCGAACACCTACCGCTCCTCACCAGGGGAGACCGGGCCGAGACACATCGCGAGTAGAGGCGTCATGATCACGAAACGCTGCGGCTGATGCGGGGCGTTTACCTCGCTCAGCTGAGCGCCCTGCACGAGCTGCTGGGCCAGATGTGCGATCTGGCCGGTGAGGCCATGGCGAGATCGACGCACGCGCTGTTGCGTGCCGACCTCGCGGTGGCGGAGGAGGTCATCACCGACCACGAGCAGATCGTCCGGATGTCGGCCGATGCTGAGGAGCGCGCCTTCGCACTGCTGGCGCTGCAGGCTCCGGTTGCCGGTGATCTGCGCGCCATCGTGTCGACATTCCAGATAGTTGCCGACGTCGACCGGATGGGCGCCCTTGCGCTGCACGTCGCCAAGGTCGCCCGGCGCCGACACCCGGACAAGGCTGTGCCCGAAGACGTCCACGGCTACTTCGCCGAGATGGGTCGTCTGGCCGTCAACCTTGCCAACAACGCCAGTGAGGCGCTCAAGAGTCAGAACCCTGAAGACGCGATGCGGCTACGCGAAGACGACGACGCGATGGACGCTTTGCACGAGCATCTCTTCACCGTGCTGCTGGACCGCAACTGGCAACACGGGGTGCCGTGCGCGGTGGACGTGACCCTGCTCGGCCGCTACTACGAGCGCTTCGCAGACCACGCGGTACTCATCGGTCAACGGGTGGTCTTCCAGGCGACGGGCAAGTCGCCCGCACCGAGCAGGAAGTCGTAGTACGCAAACCCCGGTCAGGCGCTCGTGTCACGGGCAGGATGATCCGTCTCGACCAACTGACGTGCGATGTCGGCGATCGGGGTGTTGGAATCCTGGCTCAGCTTTCGGAGCAACTCGAAGGCCTGGAGGCTGTCGATGCTGAAACGCTCCATGATCATGCCCTTGGCCTGCCCTATCACGTCGCGGCTGGCCAGCGCGCTGGTGAAGTGTTCTTTCTCTTTCGCCCGGTACAAGGCAAGGGCGGCGTGAGTGGCGTACACCAGGCCGGTTTCCTCTGCGGCGAGCGAGAAGGCGTTCGCCTGGTCTGAGAACAGGTTGAGCGCGCCCATCGATTGCTCGTTGCTGTAGAGCTCGAAGGACAGACTGGACTTGACGGATGTCTGGGCCAGTGCCTCGGCGACGAACTTGGGGAACCGCTTCTCGGTGGTGAAGTCGTCGAGGCGGAAGGTGGTGTGCTCCCAAGCGGCCTCGAGGCAAGGGCCTTCGCCGACGTCCATCTGAATGGCGTCGAGCTTCTCCACAACAGGATCGCTTGCCGCAACGGACTGCGTCTTCTTCTTGCGCTTCTCCACCAGCAGGATGCCCGCGTACATGGTGCCATCCACATGCTCGACCGCTCCGGCGGTGATCGACTCCAGGACCGAATCCACATCGCTGCCGGCCAGCGATGAGTTGTGCATACCGCGGGCCAGATTGGCGATTGCAATGTGGATATCGTTGCCCTGATTGTCGACCACGCGCGGCTCCATCTACTCGGTTCGCACGCTTTGTGACGTGCAGGCGCACCGCGCGCCCGAACTTGCTACGCCGAAGCGCGGCGAGTTGCCGGGGACAACTCCTCGGTCAGTGCCTGCAGTGCGTCCTCAATGGTCGCATACAGGCTGATGGTCTGGTCGAGTCCGACGAGCTTGATGGGACGAGCCGTGGACGACCCCTCGGCGACAACGCCGAACCGTCCGCCAGACGGGAGCACCGCATCGTGCGCGTTGACCAGCGCGGCCATGCCGACCGACGAAAGGAAGTCGGTGTAGGTCAGATCGATGATCAGGCCTTCGGGACGCCCCGCGACTGCTTCATCGACCGCCTCGGTGAGCTGGGGAACCGTCAACAAATCGATGCTTCCCCACACAGTGAGGGCAACGATACTTCCGTGCGACACAGTCGCGATGGTGAGTGTTCCGCCGGCGAGTTCAGCACTATCGGAAATGAAATCTGATTTAGAAACTATGTGCGCCACGATCGACCCCTAAAAGTTGTCGGGCAAGAAGCGCTACGGCGAGCTTATTCACCGGTCCGCGCAGGGCGGCTCCTCTTCAACCGACTTCTCCATAGTGTCACATCGGGCACCGATGGCAATAGCCCGACAACCACAGGCGGCTTCCCGACGACCCTCAATAGGGGCATCGGGAAGCCGAATGTGGTTGTCGGGCAGTATCTTATCCGGTGGACGCGCTATCGTGACCGGCGATCAAACCCCCGCGACCAAATCTCGTTGTTCACACGCGAGACGTGTGCCGGTTGCGTCCGAGCAGCACCCCGAGAGCGACCATGCCTACGCCCAGGACGAAGTGCAGCCAGTCATCTGCCGAGTTCACCGGGACGAAGTTGGCGGCCGAGTCCTTGTCGATGACCAGACCGTAGAGCCAAAGTGCCAGGTAGATGACGCCTCCGACGATCAGATACGACTTCGCGGTGGCTGCCGCCCGGGCGAGGACGATTCCTGCGACACCAAAGGCCACGTGCACGAGGTTGTGCAGAATTGAAACGTTGAAGATCCCGAGCAACTTTGCGTCTGAATGGTGGCTGGCGAAGGACATGGTGTCGTAGTCGGTGGTGATGCCCGGGATGAAGCCCAGGATTCCGACCAGCAAGAACACTGCGCCTACCGCAAGTGCGGCCAATTGGACCGGGGAACGCTTGGTGGTGCGCGGGTTGCGGGTACTCCGTGTACTCATTGTGCTAGCCCTTCACATTGATGAAGATGTTTCTCTGGGCAAAACGCCCGTCCGACCTCTGTAGGGTTCCGACGCGGCCGAACCTGCTGCACCCGCATCCGTCCCTTGCCGGCCGAATACCCGCCCACCCAGTGGTTAAACGCTCGTAACCAGGTTGTTTTCATAGTTAAACCGAAGCTTTACTGCCGCCGTCGAGCCTGCCATGGGTCACCAAAACCAGTCTGGTTGTCTTTATAGCGGCGCTCCCTGAAAGCCACTGTCGCTCAAACAAAATTCCGACCGCCCGTTGTGCCGACAGTTTCCCGGTTCCGCACGCGGGGTAGGCCCACATCAACAACAACTGGCGCGGAGGACAGCATGAAGGCAATGGTTTACCGAGGTCCATACAAAGTGCGCGTGGAGGAGAAAGACATTCCTCCGATCGAACACCCCAACGACGCCATCGTGAGGGTGACCCGCGCGGCGATCTGCGGCTCAGATCTGCATCTGTACCACGGCATGATGCCCGATACACGTCCCGGAATGACGTTTGGTCACGAGTTCATCGGAGTGGTCGAATCGGTGGGCTCGTCAGTCCAGAATTTGTCGCCGGGCGACCGGGTGATGGTGCCGTTCAACATCTACTGCGGCTCCTGTTACTTCTGCGCCCGCGGACTGTATTCCAACTGCCACAACGTCAATCCGAACGCCACGGCGGTCGGGGGCATCTATGGCTACTCGCACACGTGCGGTGGATACGACGGAGGCCAGGCCGAGTTCGTCCGCGTCCCGTTCGCCGATGTGGGCCCCGCGATCATCCCCGAGTGGATGGACGACGAAGACGCGTTGCTGCTGACCGACGCGCTGGCCACCGGCTACTTCGGCGCACAGCTCGGCAGTATCCGAGAGGGCGACACGGTGGCCGTTTTCGGCGCGGGACCGGTGGGTCTCTACGCAGCCCTCTCATCGTGGTTCATGGGCGCCGGACGGGTGATCGTGATCGATCACCTCGAGTACCGCCTCGACAAGGCCCGCACTTTCGCGCACGCCGAAACCCTCAACTTCGCGGAATACGACGACATCGTGGTGCAGATGAAGAAGTCCACGGACTATCTCGGTGCAGACGTGGCCATCGATGCAGTGGGCGCAGAAGCGGACGGGAATTTTCTGCAGCACGTTGCGGCATCGAAGTTCAAGTTGCAGGGCGGTTCTCCCGTTGCCCTCAACTGGGCCATCGACTCGGTCCGCAAAGGCGGAACCGTGTCGGTGATGGGTGCATACGGACCGATGTTCAGCGCCGTCAAGTTCGGTGACGCGATGAACAAGGGACTGACCCTCCAGATGAACCAGTGTCCCGTCAAACGGCAATGGCCACGGCTGTTCGAGCACATCAGGAACGGCCACATCAAGCCGAATGACATTGTCACGCACCGCATCCCGCTCGAGCACATCGCCGAGGGCTACCACATCTTCTCGTCGAAGCTCGACGAGTGCATCAAACCGATCATCGTCACCGACGCGGCCTGAGGAGAGTCATGACATCACCAGCCCCGAAGAAGCCGACCGATCAGGTGCCCACCTACACCTCGAAGAGGCCCGCGTCCCCATCGAGCGACGAGCTGCGGGCGAGGATTCCCGGTTGGGGCGTGGACCTGGACCCGAAGGACCGCCCTGCTGTTCCTCAACAACGGTTCGACCCCGACGCGACCGGCGCTCACTGGGACTTCCCCGAACGGCAACCAGAGAAGTGGCCGCGAGAGAGATCCATCGAACATCGCTTTCTCACACCCGTGTTCGGTACGTCGACGCCCCCGTCCGGGTTGTCGGGCGTGATTCGCAAAGTCGCCTATCGCTACAGCGAAGGTCGCGCGGCGCACTGGCTGCTCCTTCTCGGCGCTGATCGTGTGAACGCCGTAGAGGCCCACCTCGCGTCCTTCCTCACCTTGCGACCGGACAATCCGATCACCCAGACCGGCATCCGGAGCGAGTTCACCCACAACGGATTTGCATCGCGCACCGGAACCAAACGAGTGGACAAGAACCATGCATGGATCGATCCCATCCTGGTGGGCGGACCATGGATCGCGGCGGGGGCTGCCATCGGCTACACGGCTCGAGCTGTAGCGACGAAGAGGCGCTAGCTCAGGTCGGATCAGACCGGGTCTGATCCGGCTTCCACGACCTGCTTCGCGATCTCGGCAACCTTCGTATTCGACTCCTGGGACAGCCTGGCCAACAACGCGAACGCCTCATCGGCGCCGATGCCGTAGCGCTCCATCACCATTCCCTTGGCCTGTCCGATCAGGTCACGGCTGGTCAGCGCGACGGAGAGGTTCTCGCGCTCGCGAAGCACCGAGAACGCCACGGCAGTGTGTGCAGCGAACACCTCGCCGAGTGTGCGGGCGCGTTCGTCGAACGCCTTTTTGGTCGAACTGTAGAGATTGAGGGTTCCCAGGTCGTCCTTGCCGGAGAACAATCGAAAACTCGCCATCGAGGCGATACCCAGCTCCTGCGCGCGTGCGGCGAACCGTGGCCAACGGTCCTCTGAGTCGAAGTCGTCGATCCACACGGTAGAGCGATCGGCCTTGGGGCGCACGGCCGGGCCCTCGCGTAGCTCGTGCTGGAGCTGATCAGCCTGGCTTGCCAGCCCGTTGCCCGCCACCGGCTCACCGTGAGGCCCCAGGCACGCGATGACACCTGCGCACTCGGTGCCCGGGATGCAGTCCACCGCCGTCTTGGTGACGGCCTGCGCAAGCGTGTCGACGCCGTTGCTGTTCGACCGCAGGGTGCCCGCCACGGCGACCATTCGGGCCGTCAGATCGAGTTCGATGTCGGGGTTTTCCACGACGCTCCTCAAAATCCATGTGATGTTCGCTGGCTCTTGATGCAATTCGGTGCAGAGCACCGGGGTGGATGGGCCTGGTCCGCAATTAGATGCGCGGGGATGTCGAAGGAGAGATCAGAACCGTCTACGGGTTGAATGCCGATGGCAAGGCGGTCTGCTGGTGAGGACTGACCGTGAACCGCCACCCCGCACAACAACAAGGAGACCCACTGATGACCATCAAGCTGGAGAACATCGGTATTGCCGTACGCGACATCGAGGCCACGATCAGTTTCTTCTCAGATCTCGAACTCACGGTTCTCGGCCGCGACACGGTCAGCGGTGAGTGGGCCGACACCGCTGTCGGCCTCGACGGAAACCACGCGAAGATCGCCGTCCTACAGACTCCGGACGGACACGGACAGATCGAACTGTTCGAATACATCCACCCCGAGGCGATCGATACGCCACCCACGCTGCCCAACGAGATCGGCATGCACCGCATCGCCTTCTCCGTCGACGACATCGATGAGGCCCTCGCGATCGCAGCACGGCACGGCCACCACCCGCTCCGCGGCGTCGCCAACTATCAGGGGATCTACAAGCTCACCTACGTGCGTGGGCCGAGCGGGATTCTTGTCATGTTCGCCCAGGCGCTCGCAATCGCGGACTCTGACGAATAGCACCGGGGAATCGGAACCATGGCCGGGGTTCAGGGTTCTCCCCGATGTGCTTCTCCCGCGATCGTCCTACGAGTTTTCAACAAAGCGGGGATGGTGTTCAGATCAGGCCTGTCCGTGTCGGTCGTGCTCAACTACGGGGTGCACTCGGACATCGATCGATACCGCAAGACCTCCTAAGTCCCATCCTCTGCGATGAGACGCATACTTTCGGCAAAGTTCTTCGCCGCCGCGACGTCACCGGCATCGGGGCGCCCTTTACTTACTCCGCCAACCAGTTTGAACGGTCCCCATGTGTCGAGGCCACGGCACGTGAAGGATCCCGCAAGCCGGAATCCGCGGTCTTCGAGAATGAGCCCGAGCCGGTGCGTGTACCGCCGAAACGGGGGCTCGGGCAGGCCGCTGGTTGCGAACACGAAAGCGTTACGGCCCGACATGTCGGGAAGCGGCCGGATGCAGTCCACAAGCCGCTGGTCAAAGCCCATCCAGTAGATTCCTGACCCGAACCCCACAAGAGCGGCTTGCTCGAGGACGGCGGGAGTAGCTTGTGCGGGCGTCAGCACGCGGGCCTCGAGTACGTCGCCGAGAGCGTCGGCGATGCGGCGAGTATTGCGATGCTGCGATCGCGACGATGTCACCAAAATCGTTTCCACGGCACAGTTCTTCCTGTAGTCAGTCTTACTCGGTCCACCTGTTAGACCGCGGCGACATGTCATTTGTGACAAGGCAGGGTGCACCGCAGAACACTGGCAGTTCGAATACGTCCGACCTGACCGAGTGGCGTGCAGTACCTTCGGGTCTTTGTTGCCGACTAGGGTCCTGCTGATGGGCAAACTCATCGCTGCCGGACGGCGTCATTCGGTCGGTGTGGTCGCCGATGGCTCGGTGGTTGCCGCCGGCGACCTGCTGGCTCCAGAGACCTGGGTGGGCGATTGGCGGGGCATAGCTGCTGTCGCGGCTGGGAACGTGCACACGGCGTCCAATACGGGTCGATCGCACACTGTCGGATTGCGCACCGACGGTACCGTCGTCGCCACCGGGTGGAACGACGATGGGCAGTGCGAGGTCGCCGACTGGGTGAACGTAGCGGACATTGCTGCTGGTTGGCGGCGTACGGTGGCCGTCTTCGCGGACGGATCAGCATGCGCGCGAGGACGTCACCGCGAGGGTGCCTGTGATGTCGACGGGTGGAGCGAGATGGTTGCTGTGGCCGCCGGGGATTGGCACACGGTAGGGGTCCGGGCGGACGCCACCGTGGCTGCGGTGGGCAACAACCGTAGAGCTCAATGCGAGGTCACCGGGTGGCGCCGGGTGAGGGCCGTCGCGGCGGACTATTTGCACACCGTCGCGCTCGATGCCGATGGCCGGGTGTTCGCAGTCGGCGACCGCGGTGCAGGAATCGCGGACGCGTGCCGATGGCGTGACGTCGTGGCGGTCTGCGCCGGCAGTCATCACACTTTCGGGATCGACGCAGGAGGTCGAGTCCGCGCCGCAGGCAACAACTCCCGTGGACAATGCGACGTCGGGTCGTGGCGGGATATCGTCGCCGTCGCGGCCGGCTCGACCCACACCCTCGGGTTACGAGCCGACGGTTCGGTCATGGCCACGGGGAACAACGACGACGGACAGTGCGATGTCGGGCGATGGCGCATCGACCCCGACGGTCGGCCCCGCCGACCCTAGCCGGCGTTCGCAGGAGGGCCGAAGAAGGCCGACAAGACGTCCTCGGGCTGCGGGACGCTCAGGCGTAGTCCCAGAACTGCAACCACCGCACGGAGGCGAACACGGTGAGCGTGAGCGCGTACAGCACGCACACGGCAACTGCACCGGTCACCGAGACTTTCACAGAAGAGCCCCGGGCAGGGTCCAGCCAGAAACTGAATGCCCAGGTGGCCAGTGGCATCAACGCGTAGGTCAGCAGCGACACCGACAGGATCTGACTGAGCCACATCGACAGCCAGGGGTCGGCGCCCCATCC
The DNA here is from genome assembly GCF_023051145.1 of Williamsia sp. DF01-3. Lineage (NCBI taxonomy): Bacteria > Bacillati > Actinomycetota > Actinomycetes > Mycobacteriales > Nocardiaceae > Williamsia > Williamsia sp. DF01-3. Next base: position 728,350 of record NZ_JALKFS010000005.1, on the reverse strand, counting down.
ATCGAGCACCGGTCCGACAAATCGCGACAGGGTCATCACGGTCGGATAGAGCACCAACAGCACCATCATCGCGACCTTCCATTCGGGCGTGACGGTTGGCTTTCCGTCGGTGACCCGCATGATGGATCCGAAGGTGTTGTGTTCGAACGACGCCGAGTACTCCTCTGACAGATGCGACCGCAACTGGGTCAAGGCGTCGGCACGGTCGGGTGAGTCAACCCAGGCGGCGAGCGACTCGTCGTTGCGGAACTTGAGAACGGCGCTCCATTCATCGGTACCGTCAGCCAGCTCCCTGGGGCCGAACAAAACTGCGAACTCATAGCCGGGGGCGGCGGCGTTCAGGTCCATCAAGGTGCGCTGGGCGTCGATGAACCCGGCGACGTTCTCTTGATCGACCTTGTGACGGAACAACGCCACTCCGGTGGGAGGCACCTGGCCTTCGACGATCACGAGGTCGCTGAACTCCCGCCGGATACCGTTCTCGGCAGCCATTTTCACCGCGTCGGCCCACTCTGCCGAATCCAGCCAGCGGTGCAACGACTCCTCGGTGTCGAACGTCAGGGCCACTGCCCGTTGCGCGTGTTCCGCCGACAGGGTGTACAGATGACCGGGCGCCGATTGGATACGGGCGGCGAGTTCCTCGAACCATGACTCGAACTGGGCGTCCGGTACATCGTGGAACGGAACGAGTACCGTTGCCTCAGTCGATCTTTCGGTCACAACAGCGGAGTCAGACGTCGTCGATCTTGCGGCCCTTGACGTAGACGGCGCTGATCGCCGGCTCTCGGAGCTGCATCAGCAAGGCGAACAGCATCTGGTCGCGTGCCATCTTCTCGTCATCGGCGCGGGCGCCGTTGTCGATGGCGTTGGCCAGCGACGGCCAACGCTCGGGATCGATCACCACGAAATCAGCCTCCTTGCCGGTGTCGAAGTTGCCGAACCGGTTTTCCATGTCCAGCGCCCGCGCCCCGCCGAGGGTCGCGACGAACAACATCTCGGCCGGGTGCATGGACACACCGGCATCGCCGGGCTCGGTGATGTGAACTTTGAAGGCGTCGTTGGCAACTCGCGAGATCAGCCATTCGTCACCGCCACCGTGGTCGGTGCCGAGTGAGATGTTGACGCCTGATGCCACTGTCCGCAGCCACGGCATCGTGCCCGACCCCAGGAACAACTGGGACACCGGGCAATGGGAGATGGAGGTGCCGGTCTCGGCCATCCGGGCGAGCTCACCGTCTTGACAGTGCACCGAGTGGGCCATGATTGTGCGCGGTCCGAGCAGCGATTCGCCACCGACCTTCGAGCCGGGCAGGAACTTGCCGTCGTAGGTGTCGAGGTACGAGTTCACCTGGTAGTCGGCCTTGGTGGCGTCCACCTCACCGGTGCCGGGACGGTTGTTCTCGTTGAGATGGGTGTGGACGTAGACACCCTTCGACCGCAGGTCGGTGTAGAGCTCGCCCAGCGCTGCCATCGTCGTCGGGGTCACCGACAGCGAGAACCTCGGCACCAGAGCCACATGCAGCAGCGCAGTCGCGACGTCGCCGGTGTCGGCGGCGTGCCACTTGTCCACCTCCGCAGCGGTCAGTTCGATGGCCTTCTCCTCGCTGGTGATCAGCGGGCCGGCCGAGTCGGGTCCTCGTGTCTGGATGCCGCGACCACTGACGACCCGCAGTCCACGGCGCTGCGTCTCCTCGAACAGCGCATCCTGCGCGTCAGGGAACGCCGAGCCGAACACCATCGCCGCGGTGGTACCCGCCCGCACCCGCTGATTGGTGAACTCCACTGCCGCGGCCCGCCCGAAGTCGCGGTCACCGAACTTGGATTCGGAGGGGAAGATGCACCTCTCGAGCCATTCGAGCAATTGCCCGCCGCCGTAGGAGTCACCGGCGTAGGTCTGCGGGAAGTGGATATGGGTGTCGACGAACCCCGGCAGGATGAAACCGGGCCGGTAGTCGACGATCGCCGCGTGCTCGTGCTCGGCGGGTAGGTCGGCGAACTCGCCGCACCACTCGATGGTGCCCTCGCTGTCCACCACCAATGCCCCGTCGGCGACGAAGACCAGCGCTTCTTCAGCCGTGGTGACCTTCACCGACCCGGCGACATGAAAGATTTGACCGCGATAGACATGTTTCACGCGTCAAGCAAAGCACTCAACGGACCGGTTCGTGTGACGAAAACCAAATCGTCCAACAGACACGATGCAACACCGCATTCATCTTCGGCGACGGGGCCGGCGCCATGGTCGTCGGACCGAGCGCGGACAACGGCATCTCCCCCACCGTGTGGGGCAGCGACGGTGAGAACAGCGATGCGATCTCCCAGAACTACGACATCCCCGAGTACATGGACCGCACCGAGGAGTTCCCGTCGAAAGACTCGGAGCCCGACCCGGTCGGGCGCATGGTCGTCGCCATGCAGGGCACCCGCGTGTTCCGTTGGGCCGCAATCACTCTGCCCAAGGCGCTGTCGAGTGTCATCGAACGGTCAGGTGTGGCCCTCGAGGACATCGAGGTCTTTGTGCCCCATCCGGCCAATGCCCGGATCAACACCCTGATGAAAGCCAATCTCGGTCTGGCCGACGATGTCCCGGTTGCCAACGACATCGAGACCACCAGCAGCACGTCCGCCGCGTCGATCCCGCTGGCCATCGAGGAGATGCTGGTATCCGGCAAGGCGAAGGGCGGCCAGACCGCGCTGATCCTCGGATTCGGCGCCGGCCTGAGCTACGCCGCCCAGGTCGTCACCCTGCCACCCGCCCCAGCGGGGGCCAGCTTCTAGACCCCACCCCTCCGGAAAATGGGTCCTTTTGGCGAACACAAGCCCAGGTGGGCTCCGCCAAAAGGACCCATTTCGGGCGTTCATCGCCGCTTGCGTGAACGTGGCCGCTCGGCAGGAGGCATCGACTTTGGTGCGGCCGCTTCGGCGCGAACCTCGACCTGCGTGGCGCGCTCGGCTTCGAGCCAATCGGGCATCTCGGACAGGAGTTCGTTGATCTGCTCGGTGGTCAGCGCCTCGGTGATCTCGTGGCGCACCAGCGCGCCCTTCGAAACGCCGAGCTTCATCGCCACCAGGTTCTTCGGATGGGGTCCCTTGATGCGCAGATCACGTAGCCAACTCGGCGGGTCCGCCTGCAGCGCTTCGAGTTCGGCACGGGTGATGACGCCCTCCTGGAACTCGGCGGGCGTCGCCGGCAGGTACACGTCCAACTTCTTGGCGGCGGTGGCGGCTTCATCGACTGCGAACTCATGAACCGAGACTATCGGCCGGTAGCCTGTGGGCGTGACCGCGCCAGGTAATGCCTTCTCATTTCAGCTGGCGTTTGTGCCCGGCGTGACACCCGGCAAATGGGCACGGACCTGGAGTGAGCGCCTACCGCAGGTGCGACTCGAACTCGTCCCGATCGACGTCGCCGCATGCGCCGATGCCATCCGCGACGGGCGGATACAGATGGCAATAACCCGGCTGCCTGATGCCCTGGATCACCACGACCCGGGGCCGCACCACACCATCGAGCTCTACCAGGAAACGACCGTCGTGGTCGTGCCGAAAGACCACGTCTTCACCGCAGTCGATGAGATCGGCATCGACGATCTGGCGGACGAACAACTCCTGTGGCCACTCGACGAACCGCTGGTGGTCGGGCAACGGCCGGGAACGGCAGTGGAACATCGACCGCAAACCACCAGCGACGCAATCGAACTCGTCGCGGCGGGCACCGGACTCTTGCTGGTCCCGCAGTCGCTGGCCCGGCTGCACCATCGCAAAGACCTTGCCTATCGCCCGGTGACCGACGCGCCAACCGGATCGGTGGGCCTACTGTGGCCGGCACCGACATCTGAGCTCGCCGAGGAGTTCATCGGCATCGTGCGCGGACGTAAGGCGACGTCGTCGCGGAGTCAGTCCGAACCTGCCCCGAAACGGTCGGCCAAAGAGAAGGTCGCTGCCAAGCGCGCTTCCAGAGAAGCCGCCGGAAAGACCCCCGGGAAGGGCCCACGTAAACCGAGGCGGTGACGAGCCCGCCCTCCGGAAATGGGTCGGCTTGGCGAACGAAAGCCCAGGTGGGCTCCGCCAAAACGACCCATTTCCGGGGGTGCGGTTACTTAAGAAGGGTGTGGAGCGCGGTGATCCGGATAAAAGGAGGAACCTCGGTGTCAGAGGCGGTTTATTGAAACCGCCCCTGACGTGCAGCGGAAGCGGAGGGATTTGAACCCCCGGTGGTTTTACCCACGCTCGCTTTCAAGGCGAGTGCATTCGGCCGCTCTGCCACGCTTCCTTCGGTCAGTGAGCCTACTTGACGCGGAGTCGTTCGTTCTCACGGAGCCAGGTATCCACCTTGGCGAAGGTGGTGGCCATCGCGTCGCGCTCGTGGTCGTCGAGGTGGTCGAGCAGGTAGGTGCGCACCGCGAGCACATGACCCTTGGCCGCCTCGTGCAATTTCTCTCGACCCAGATCGGTGATGCGGCATTCCCGGTTGCGCAGGTCCCGGTCCTGGTCTTTGGCCATCCGCTCGATGAATCCGGCCTCCACCAGCCTGTCCACCCGGCGGGAGATGGTGCTCTTGGTGGCAAGCGCGCCATCTGCCAGGTCACTCATCCGCATGTGGTCGTGTTCGGACAGAAGAACCAGGATGCGGTAGTCGGCAAAGGTGAGACCCGACGCGGTGACCAGGGCATCGTTGATGGCGTCGAACAGACGTTGGGTGCCGTCCATGAACGAACGCCACGCCATCTGCTCAGCCTCGTCAAGCCACGGCACATCGTCCTCTGTCATGGTCCATTCCCGGTCACCGATCAGCAATGTGAAGCACAGGTTACCCCGCACCAATACGGTGATCCGCCGAACGTTTTCGCTCGTCAAGACGCGGTCACCATAGAAGTGACGCACCAGCCGGCCATGCGGTTCCGCACTTCGACGGCAGGACTGGGGTATTGGTTGAGACATGAGCAACATGCGCGCAGTGACCGTCACCGAGTTCGGACCGCCGGAGAACCTGGTGATCACCGACGTCGAACGACCGTCCCCCGCTGCAGGTGAGGTTCTGGTGAAAGTGGCCGCCGCCGGCGTGAACCGCGCCGACCTGCTGCAACGCCAAGGAAACTACCCGCCTCCACCGGGCGCGAGCGACGTCATCGGGATGGAGGTCTCGGGCACCGTCGCCGAACTCGGCACCGAGGTCACGGGATGGGAAATCGGACAACAGGTGTGCGCGTTGATCGCCGGCGGCGGTTACGCCGAATACGTGACCGTGGCCGCCGAGCACTTGTTGCCCGTACCCGACTCGGTCGACCTGATCGAGGCCGCAGCCCTCCCCGAGGTTGCCTGCACGGTGCTGTCCAACCTCAAACGAACCGCTCATCTGCAGCGCGGCGAACTGCTGCTGCTCCACGGTGGGGCAAGCGGCATCGGCACCCACGGCATCCAGTGGGCGAAGGCTCTCGGAGCCACGGTTGCCGTGACCGCCGGCTCAGCCGAAAAGCTGGAACTGTGCCGCGATCTCGGCGCCGACATCACCATCAACTACCACGACGACGACTTCGTCGAGGTGCTCAAGACCCACGGCGGCGCCGACGTCATCCTCGACATCATCGGGGCAAAGTACTTGAGCCGCAACGTATCTGCGTTGGCCTCGGACGGAAGGCTGGTGGTGATCGGCATGCAGGGCGGCGTCAAGGCCGAACTCAACCTGGGTGCACTGCTGTCCAAACGCGGCACCATCCATGCGACGGCCTTGCGGGGTCGCGAGCAGTCGGACAAAGCGGCGATCGTTGCTGACACCATCGCGACCACCTGGCCGATGATCGCCGATGGTCGCGTCAAACCTGTTGTCGGAGCAACATTTTCACTGGACAAGGCGGGCGAGGCACACGCCTTGCTCGAATCCGGGAAGGTGACCGGCAAGGTGTTGCTGACCGTCTGATCCCGGGGTTCCCAACCAAGATCGGCCCCCTGGGCGGGCACCGAGGGAGTTATGCCCTCGGAAGGCGCCTCAACGGGACGATTGTGGTGGCGTCAGCCGAGAGAACCGAGGGTGCGAACGAGCTGGTCGACCTCATACGGCGTGGTGTACGGCCCGAGGCCGATAGTGACGGCACCGCCGACGTCATTGACCCCGATCCCGGACAACACCCGACTGTTCACATCGGCCAGCGCGCTGATGCCGTTGTCGGCCAGGCGCCGGACCACCTTGTCCGCGGTGACCCCGGAGACCGTGAAGCTGACCGCCGGAATCTGAACCGGCGCATCACCGATGACGTTCACGAAGTTCAGCTGCCGCAGCGAGTTGAGTAGGTAGCGCAGCAGTCGTTGCGAGTACTCCGCCAGGCCCGTCATCGACTGGACCAGCCGCTCGCGCCGGGTTCCGGTGGCCGATTCATCAAGCGCCGCAAGGTGTTCGATCGAAGCGACCAGGCCGGCGAGCAACGCGTGCTGATGTCCGTCGACCTCGAGCCGTTCCGGCCCCTGTGCATCCGGGTTCAGCGACATCGACCGCACGCGGGTGAGCATCTCCGGGTCACGGAACACCAGCGCTGCGGTGGACGGGCCGCCCCAGCGCTTCGCACTGACCACCAGCACGTCCGCGCCCAGTACCTCGATGTCCAGCGGCATGTACGGCGCTGCGCTGGTGGCGTCCACCACCAGCAGACCGTCGATCGCGTGAACGGTGACCGCCGCGGCCGCCACGTCGGCCACCGTGCCCAGCGTCGATGACGCCAGTGGCATGGCGACCACACTCGTGGACCGACTGACCAGACCTTCGTATTGCCAGACGGGCAGTTCGCCGTTCTCGATGTCCACCTCGGCCCAGCGGACCTTGGCGCCGAACCGATCAGCAGCGCGCAGCCAAGGCACCACATTGGCCTCGTCGTCGAGGCGGCTCACCACCACTTCCGAACCGAGCCACACCCGCGTGTTGACGCATTCGGCCAGAACGCTGAGCAACTGCCCGCGCGACGGACCGAGCACAACTCCCCGCGGATCGCCGTTGACGAGATCCGCGACGGCCTGCCGTGCCGCGTCGACGACGCCGGCCGTCTTCTTCGCCGCGGGATAGATGCCACCGGGTTCGGAGACCAGCCCACGGAACGCCTTGGACACCGTGGTCGCCACCGAGTCCGGGATCTGCATCCCTGCCTGGGGATCGAGATGGATCCAGCCGTCTCCCAGCGACGGGAACAATCCCCGTACGCGTGCGACGTCATAAGCCATGGCAGTCACCATAGACCGTCCTTCCGACGCTGCCACCTGAGTTGTGGGCCTGCTGCGAACACGAGATCGGGACATCTGGACAATGGGGACATGGCCGAAGACATTTTCAACCAGGGACCCCCGTCCGACAGCGACGACGGCATCGTTGTGGTGCCGTCGGCGAACTCCGACCAGGGTAAAGGTGACGAACAGCAGGGTGTCGCCGACATGGTCGAGCAGCCGGCGAAGGTGATGCGGATCGGCACGATGATCAAGCAACTCCTCGAAGAAGTGCGGGCGGCACCTCTCGACGACGCCAGCCGGGTTCGGCTGCGCGAGATCCACCAGTCGTCGATTCGCGAGCTGGAAGACGGCCTGGCCCCTGAGCTGCGCGAAGAGCTCGAACGGCTGGCCCTGCCGTTCTCCGACGACAACACGCCGTCCGACGCGGAACTGCGGATCGCCCAGGCGCAGCTGGTCGGCTGGCTCGAAGGACTGTTCCACGGCATCCAGACCGCACTGTTCGCCCAGCAGATGGCCGCGCGGGCCCAGCTCGAGCAGATGCGTCAAGGGCAATTGCCGCCGTCGGGTCCGATGGGTGGCCCCGGTGGGCCGCCTCACGGAGTCGCGGGCACCGGTCAGTACCTCTGATCCGACGCCTGCCGCCGGTAGGCCTGCGGTGCCCGGTTTGCCGAGATCGACAACTGCGGCGTCCGGGGCGGGCGGGCGTTGACGGTAGGCTCGTCTCTCGTGTCAACAGCAGTCGATCGCGAGCCGGTGCGCCCGCCCTCAGCGGAGTCCGATTCCCGGTCCTTCCGCCGGGCATTCGGCGACCTCGCAGCCGGCTTCCGCCAGTCGGAGCTGTGGTTGCTCCTCGGCTGGCAGGACATCAAACAGAGATACCGCCGCTCCCTCCTCGGCCCCCTCTGGATCACCATCGCCACAGCGGTGACGGCGGTGGCCATGGGACTTCTCTACTCGCAGCTGTTCGGCAACGAGATCGATACCTTCCTGCCGTACGTCATGCTCGGGTTCATATTCTGGGGTTTCATCTCCGGATCGATCCTCGAAGGTGCAGAGCTCTTCACCACCAACGAGGGGCTGATCAAACAGATCCCTGCCCCGCTGAGCGTGCACGTGTACCGCCTCACCTGGCGGCAGCTGATCATCTTCGCGCACAACATCCCGCTGTATGCGGTGTTGCTGATCATCTTCCCGCAGCCGGTGACCTGGACCGTGGTGTTTGTCATCCCCGGCATCGCACTGCTGGTACTCAACGCCGTGTGGGTGTCCATCGTGTTCGGCATTCTGTCCACGCGGTTCCGCGACATCGGCCAATTACTGGCCACCGCAGTGCAACTGGTCTTCTTCATGACGCCGATCATCTGGAGTGCCACCGATCTCGAGAAGAATGTCGGGGCCGATTCCAGCCGCGTCAAGCTGGTCCAGATCAATCCGATGTACCACTACCTCGAGATCACCCGCGGTCCGCTGCTGGGCGAGTCGGTGGCGCTCTACCACTGGCTGATCGTCATCGCCTGCACGATCGGCGGCTGGGCAGTGGCGTTGATGGTGCTGCGTAATTACCGTGCTCGCGTTGCGTATTGGGTGTGAGGTCATGAGTTCAGTTCGAGTCGATACCTGGGACGCCTGCGTCGATTTCCCGATTTTCGACGCCAAGACCCGGTCCATCAAGAAGTCGGTGCTCGGCCGCGCCGGAGGCGTGATCGGCGCCAACGACTCCAACGTCGTTGTGGTCGAGGCACTCAAGCAGATCAATCTGCACCTCGAACACGGTGATCGCATCGGACTCGTCGGGCACAACGGTGCCGGCAAATCCACCCTGCTCCGCCTGCTGTCGGGGATCTACGAACCCACTCGCGGTGCATGCAGCATCAAGGGTCGGGTGGCACCCGTGTTCGACCTCGGTGTCGGAATGGACCCCGAGATCTCGGGCTACGAGAACATCGTCATCCGGGGCATGTTCCTCGGCATGAGCCGCCGCGAGATGCTCCGGAAGATGGACGACATCGCCGAGTTCACCGAACTGGGTGACTACCTGTCGATGCCGCTGCGCACCTACTCCACCGGTATGCGCGTGCGCGTGGCGCTCGGGGTGGTCACCTCGATCGATCCCGAGATCCTCATTCTCGACGAAGGTATCGGTGCCGTCGACGCGGAGTTCATGAAGAAGGCACGCATCCGCCTGCAGGAGCTGGTCAAGCGGTCCGGCATCCTGGTGTTCGCCAGTCACTCCAACGAGTTCCTCGCGCAACTCTGCGACCGCGCACTCTGGATCGACCACGGCGCAATTCGGATGGACGGCGGGATCGAGGAAGTGGTGCACGCCTACGAAGGTCCGGAGGCCGCGCGCCACGTACGTGAAGTCTTGGCCGAGGTCGAAAAGGATGGCTGAGCCCGCCGCGGCCCCCTCCGGAGGCGCGCAGACCGCGGACCGCGTGATCGGCGTGGTGGTCACCCACCGTCGCCTCGAACTGCTGCGGCAATCGCTCGAAGTGCTGACCACCCAGAGTCGGCCCGTCGACCACCTCATCGTCGTCGACAACGCCGACGAACTCGCGGTCGCCGAACTGGTTGCCGCGCAGAGCATTCCCACCACCTACATCGGGTCGAAACACAATCTCGGCGGCGCCGGTGGATTTGCGCTCGGCATGCTGCACGCACTGTCACTGGGCGCCGACTGGGTGTGGTGCGCAGACGACGACGGCAGGCCCGAAGGCAGCGACGTTCTCGGCACACTGCTCGAATGCGCTGTCACGCATCGGCTTTCCGAGGTGTCGCCGGTGGTGTGCAACATCAGCGATCCCGACACGCTGGCATTCCCGCTGCGACGTGGACTGGTGTGGCGGCGTAAGCGATCCGAACTGTTCGCCGGGGACGAGACCTCAGACCTCCTGCCCGGCATCGCCTCACTGATGAACGGTGCCCTGTTCTCCGCATCGGCCATCGAGGCTGTCGGCGTCCCCGACCTGCGCCTGTTCGTCCGCGGCGACGAGGTGGAGATGCACCGCCGACTGGTTCGGTCTGGTCTCGACTTCGGCACCTGCCTCACCACGGCATATCTCCATCCGGACGGCACCGACGAGTTCCGGCCGATCATGGGTGGGCGGATGCACACCCAGTACCCCGACAACGACACCAAACGGTTCTTCACCTACCGCAATCGCGGTTATCTGATGAGCAGGCCCGGTATGCGCAAACTGCTGGTGCAGGAGTACGCCCGGTTCGGTTGGTATTTCCTTGTGCAGCAACGGGATCTGGCCGGCTTCCGGGAATGGTTGCGCTTGCAGTCGCTGGGCCGTCGGGAACGGTTCTCGCGACCCTGAGACCGTAGGGTACTCACGGCGACGTCGACCGACAGTCCTACGCGTCGCAGGACGTTCGCTTGAGGCGACGTACCGGTGGTCAAGACACGGTTGCCGAAAGTGTGTTGGTGTGTGCGAATCTTCGGGGATGACAACCCCGACACAAACCCGTAGATCACACGTCGCGCATGTCGCCGCGCGTGTCAACGACATCAGTTGGTGGCTGTTCGTGGTGGCATCCCTGATCGCCGGAGGAGTCAATTGGTGGACCGAACGCGTGTGGGCAGCCGGATTCAGCGATGACGTCCGGATCTACTGCCCCTTCGTCCGCGGATCGGTAGGCGGTGACTGTACCCTCGCCACCTCCGGCTTCGCCGCCGATCACTGGTTCACCGACACCGCGTTCTACTCGATGGCTGCTTTTGCGGTGCTGGTCCTCGCCGCGATCGTGGAAGGCGTCGCGAACGGCCGACTGGTGTCGGGCATCGTGACAGTCGGGCTACCGATGGTTGTGTGGGGGTTGTTCCTCGCGGCTTCACCAGGCGTGGTCGCCGACGATGTGATGAAGCCGATCTGGGCCATGCTTGTTGTCTTCTTCGCCGTCATACTTCGCGAGACGTGGGCGCGAACCCTCAGGCGATCGAACGCCCGTCGATGGTCGAACCACGAGACAGCGTGACGGCCGTCATCCCCAGGAGGTCGGAACTGGCTGGGACCGCCAGCTCGCCGAATCGTTCCCGAGCCAAACTAGAACATGTTCTACTGAACTGAGACGGGTCTGGCTCGACCAGACTCTGGGCACACATCTAGGAGGATCATGCGGTTCACATTCGCCGAGGCGATGACGGATCCGAGCTACTACCTGCCGCTGGCGAAAGCGGCTGAGGCTGCCGGGTACGAGGGGTTCACCATCCCCGACTCCATCGCCTACCCGGAGGAGTCGGACTCGACGTATCCGTACACCGAAGACGGCAGTCGGGAGTTCCTCGAGGGCAAGGCCTTCATCGAGACCTTCGTGATGGCGGCAGCGATGGGGGCGGTCACCGAGAAGATCCGGTTCAATCCGTTTGTGCTCAAGCTGCCGATCCGGCCGCCGGCTCTGGTCGCGAAACAGGCAATGTCGGTGGCGGTGCTGACGAACAACCGGTTCGCGCTCGGTGTCGGCACCAGCCCGTGGGCCGAGGACTACGACATCATGGGCGTGGACTACAAGCGTCGTGGCAAACGGATGAATGAGTGCATGGACATCATCCGCGGGCTCAGCACCGGCGAGTACTTCGAGTTCCACGGGGAGTTCTACGACATCCCGAAGATCAAGATGAACCCGGCGCCCACCAAACCGATCCCGCTTCTCGTGGGCGGTCACGCAGATCTGGCACTCAAGCGCGCCGTGATCCGCGGTGACGGCTGGATGCACGGCGGCGGCCCGCCCGAGGAACTCGACGCCCTACTCGCCAAGATTCACGACATCCGCAAGGCCGAAGGGAAGCTGAACGACCCCTTCGAGATCCACGTCATCTCCTACGACGCGTACACACCCGACGGCTGTAAACGCCTCGAGGACAAGGGCATCACCGACGTCATCGTCGGCTTCCGGATCCCGTACATCACCGGCGACGACACCGAACCGCTCCAGAAGAAGATCGACAACCTCAACATGTTCGCCGACTCGGTGATCAGCAAGGTCAACGGCTGACCCGACTTCCCGATCTTGGTGGGTTCGGGCGAGCATAAGCCCAGGTGGGCCTCACCATTTCCCACCAAGATCGGGGTCAGCGGATCTTGAAAATGACCGTTCGCTGCACAACGAAGTTGATGACGGTTGCGGTGCCCTGAGCGATCATGAAGGCAACGAGGCTGTAGACAAAAGTCTCCTCCCACACCCTCGACAGCCCGGTGTAGATGCCGACCTGGACTATGAAGGTCACCAGATAGAGGACCGCGACGGCGACAAAGCGAAGCGCGCTGGGCTCAGCCGCGAAGGTCCACCGACGGTTGATCAGGTACGCCGTGGTGGTGCCGCAGATGAAGCCGACTGCTTTCGCGAACCACTCGGGCATGCCGAACCCGTACTGGAGCAACAGGGTGAGCCCGAAATCGAGGACACCTGACCCGGCCCCGGTGATCACAAACCGGACCAATTGGGTCTTCAGGTCGACCCCTACGCGTGGTGCTAGCTCCTCAGACACCCCAACACACTAAACGGCAGCCGGCGACTTCCCCGATTCGGTCGGTTCCAGGATCAGGATCGTGCCGATCACCAGTTCGTCCCGGATCAACCCGGTGATGATCGATTCCTGCTCGGATGCACTGTCCCAGCGACTATCGTGGCGGTGGCGCTCGGCAACGAGGTCGTCGCATTCGGTGACCCGCTGCTGCCACCAGTCGGGGGCAGCAGCGAAGTCGGCCAGATCGGCGCGATCGACGATGCGCATACCGGCGCCCTCGACGAGTCGGTCCAATCCGCCACGCGTCGGAAAGTTGTTGCCCTCGGGCTGGTTCGGCAGGTCGTCGACCGTCTTGATGTAGACGAGCACTCCGACTCGGCCGTCGGCATGGACAACACGTCGGAGCTCTCGCAGCATCTTCGGCTGGTCGCTACTGGTGCACACGACCCCCAGCGACCACGCCCTGTCGAATGTCCCGGACGCGAACGGCAGGTTCTCGCCGGCAGCCGCGACGGTGGCCCGGCCGAACAACCGTTGCGCGGCCTGGCAGGCTCCCATCATCGGCTCGACCAGCACCACCTCGGGGCCGAACTCCCGCGCGACGAACTCTGCGGACCCACCCATGCCCGCGCCGACATCGACGAGGCTGGTCTCAGGGTCGAGAGCGAGCTTGCCCGCCAGCCAACGGAGTGCCTCGGGACTGCCGCTGCCGCGACATGCTGCGGGTATAGCGTACTCGCGACCAAGCGTCTCGACGGCCCGCACGGTCCAGGACGGGACCGTGTCGAACTCGTCTTTCATCGCTTCTGCATCGACTACCACTGTGCCGCCTTCACTGACTGTTCCGCACCGGCGAGGCGCTCACGCAGCCGCCGCCCGATCTCTGCCTTGACCTTCGCCGCCGGAACCTCGCCGGCCGCCGACGCCAACCCCGACAAGTTGACGCCCACCACCCCTGGGATGTCCAAGAGGGCTACTGCTTCGTCTACCGCGGTCTCGATGCCCGCCTCGACCGAGTCATCAGCGGCCAGCACCCTCGTGATCTGTGAGTGGTCGAGGTGGAGACCGGGAAAAGCCGCCAGCACCTGAGCGGACCGCTCATCGGTGTAGACGGCCACACCTGCGATGACCGGCATCGTGACACCCTGCGCCCGCGCTGCGGACATGAACGCCCTGAGCGATTCCGGTGTGCTGACATGATTCAGGACCGCCAACTGGGCGCCGGCCCTCTGCTTCTCGAGCAGACGCGCCGGGCGGATGCCGGTGGGCACGGCTTCGGGCGCCTCCGGCACACCAACGGCAAGATCGGCCTGCGCCGCCAGCGCCGCCAGCCGGGTTCCGTCCAGATCGAAAACCTGTGTCACATCTTGTCGAACACCCTGTGCCCGGCCGTCGCCGGTGACGCAGAAGACGCCGTCGGCCCCGGCCTGGCCCAGGCCCATCAGTTCCTGCTCGAGCACCACACGGTTGCGGTCGCGACAGGTCAGCGTCACCCACGGGCATCCGCCCACACCGCGGATGATCTGCGCCATCACGGTCGGCGGGTAATCGGGCCGGTTCTGGTGTTCGCCAACGAGGACGGCATCGCTGCTCTCACCCAGAATGGATGCCACCTGTTCGAGGATTCCCCGGTCGAAGGCCGGGACCGACAGGTCGGACAGCACCACCGGGTGGGTGCGGGAGGTGTTGATCAACTCACTTGGCGACGCCGGACTGGTCAACGGCTGTGGCCACGGAATGGGTTCGGTGAGAACGGCAAACGGACAGATGTGGGCGTCCATCTCACAAGTGGCGTCGTCGCGCACACCACCGCATGGTCCGAACACCATGCGCTTTGGGCATTCCCGCGACCGCGTCCCCCGATACTCGGTGAAGGCGTCGGGCCCATCGGTCGTGGTGTCCATGACGATCCGCTTACCCCGCTGACGCCAGGGGCAATCATCGTGAGGCGGCCCGGGCGAACGGTCCGCCACACGATTATCGGGCTATGTCACAGAGTTTTTCGAGTTCCTCGAGTGCTGTGTCGAGATGGGTCAGCAGTCGCTGCAGACTCGGGATCGTCGCGCGTGCACCGGTCAGGCCGAAATTGATGTTGTCGCCGTTGGACGCCACGGTGATGTTCAACGCCTGCCCGTCCATGGCGATCGACGCCGGATAGACACCGTCGAGCCGCGCACCGTTCCAGTACAGGTCCTTTTTCGGGCCCGGCACATTGGAGATGATGATGTTGAACGGGGGCGGGGTGTAACGCACGAATCCGGGCACCGTCGAAAAGGCCAGCGGCGCCATCACTGCCGCGCCGTATCCCAGCGCCATCAGCGGGCTGAGGTCGCGGATGACGTTCTTGCTCGACCGCGTCGACTCCACGAGAGTGGCCAGCCGGCGTTCCGGATCAGGTTGATCCGTGGCGAGATTCGCGAGGATGGCGGTGACCGCGTTGCCCTCGGAGGTGTCGCTGCCCGCGGCGTGCATCGACACCGGCATCATCGCGATCAGCGGCTGTTCGGGCAGCTCGTTCTGGTCGATCAGGTACGACCTGAGCGCTCCGGCACACATCGCCATGACCACGTCGTTGATCGTGATGTCGAGGCCCGCCGCCACCTCACGCAACCGGGTGGCCGACCATTGATCGGCCGCGAATCGCCGTGCGCCACCGATCGGCACGTTGAACATCGTGCGTGGCGCCTGCATCGGCAGGATCAGGTTGCGGTCACGGACGGCCCGAAGCCCCAGACGGGCACCGGCGGGAGCCAGCCCGGCGAGTTCCCCGGCGATCTTGGCCCCACCGCTGAGTACTTGCCCGACCACGTGCTGTGAACCCGAATCCTCCGACGATTCCTTGGATTTGCGCGCGAACAGTGCCGGGTCCCAGGGGGCGCGCCCGTTTCGTGCCTCGGGGTCGGTGTCGAGGGTCTTCTCGAGCAACTTCAACGCGCTCACACCGTCCACCAGCGAATGGTGGATCTTGGTGTACATCGCGACCCGGCCATCGGCGAGGCCCTCGATCAGATGCACCTCCCACATCGGCCGGTAACGGTCAAGGAGCGCACCGTGGTTTGCCGAGACGTACTTGAGAAGCTCGCGGATCCGCCCCGGGCGCGGCAAAACCGTTCGGCGCACGTGGTATTCGAGGTCTATCTCCTTGTCGTACGTCCACCGGACCGTACCCATCAGCGCCACGGGTGACGCGGGCCGTTTCCGGAAAAGTCGGTAGACGTCGGTCTGTGCCTGCAGCATCTCGAACATCTGCTCACCGAGTTCTTCGGCAGAACTGCCTTCGGCCGGCTCGAAGAGCTGAAGACCACCGACGTGCATCGGATGCTCGCGGGATTCGGCCAGCAGGAACATCGATTCGGTGATCGGCATGTACGGCATGTGCGCTCCTGGACTGTCGGTTCCATGTGTGCTCGAGACTCGAAGTCCACGAATGTGAAACAGGTTACAAGCTCGCGCGGTCGCGCACCCGCCGTACTCGGGGGTTTACTGCTCGTCTCTGGGGGAACTCAGGCGTCATGCGCTTTGGATACACATTGATGACCGAACAGAGTGGGCCGAAGGATCTGGTGCGCTACGCCGTATCAGCCGAAAACGCGGGATTCGACTTCGAGGTCTCCAGCGATCACTACTCTCCCTGGCTCGTGTCCCAGGGGCATGCGCCCTATGCGTGGACTGTCTTGGGAGCGGTCGCCCACGCCACCGAGCGCGTCGAGCTGGCGACGTACGTCACGGCACCGACCATGCGATACCACCCGGCCGTGGTGGCGCAGAAGGCAGCGACCATGCAGTTGCTGGCTGACGGACGATTCATCCTGGGCCTCGGATCAGGCGAGAGCCTCAACGAGCACACGGTCGGTCAGGGTTGGCCCGGCGTCGAGCAGCGACAAGAGATGCTGGCCGAGGCCGTGAAGATCATCCGCGAACTCCACGCGGGCGAACTCGTCACCTACGACGGCAAGTACTTCCGCGTGGACTCCTCACGCATCTGGGACCTGCCCGACGGCGGTGTCCCGATCGGCCTTGCCGTCTCCGGCGACAGGTCAATCGAACATCTCGCGCCGCTCGGCGACCACATGATCTCCACCGAACCTTCGGGCGATCTGGTGAAGTCGTGGGATCAGCACCACCCCGAGCAGTCCCGGAAGATCGGACAGATCCCGATTTGCTGGGATCCCGACAAGGACGCAGCCGTCGCCCGCGCGCACGACCAATTCCGCTGGTTCGCCGGCGGCTGGTCGGTGAACGCCGATTTGCCAACAACTGCCTCGTTCAGCGGCGCCACTCAATTCGTGAGGCCGGAGGATGTCGCGTCATCAATTGCCTGCGGTCCGGACCTGGATGAATTGGCCGAAAGTGTGAAGCCGTTCATCGAGGCCGGTTATACGGACGTGGCACTCGTTCAAATAGGCGGCGACAGTCAAGACCAGTTCTTGGCCGAGGCAGCGGAGCCTTTGCTCACGAAGCTTCGCGCACTCTGACAGTCAGTGCAGTTCGCTCTTCCAATTCCTCGATCACCGCTTCGACAACTGCGACTGCGTCGTCGAGCAGCGCTGCACGTGTCCACAGACGTGTCCACTCGGTCTGCCCCGACATGCACTGCTCCAGCGTTTCCACTGCGGCCGCAGAAAGCTCGGCGGAGGGTTGAAATTGGTTGTCGGACAGTGATTTCGGGCCGCTGTTCACCGCGAGGAGTGGACCGCCGGGCAATGCGGCCGCCACTGTGGTCGCTGCGCCGAGGGCTACCAACCATGCGCGGGGATCGTCGGCACGTACTGCTGATGCCAGCGCCGACCTGATCAACGCAGGGCGTCTCACGACAGCCGTACGGTCGAATTGATCAGCCCATTCGACAGCAGGCGCGTTGTCGAAGACACCGGTTCCCCAGATATGCATTGCCGACACCTCTCCACCGCGACTCGGACGTTTGGTCTCACATATTTGTCGCATACGCGCTGCGAATTGTTACCCCATTGTCCCCGCGTGTTCGAGGTCTCATCCTGAACAATACGTGAATTGACCGGTGTGATTTTTCGCATCAGGTGTTTTGTTTCAATTCAACATTCACCGGTCGGACGATCGGCACCTCACGTGGAGAGACCGTGGTGGCTCGCGTGGCCGGAGGTGCGGGCCGGGAGCATCATGACGGGCATGCAGATCTACGACGACATCGTCATCGGCGCCGGCCACAACGGCCTGACCGCGGCCGCCTACCTGGCCCGGGCTGGCCGCAAGGTGCTCGTGCTCGAGCGCGCCTCCCACGTCGGCGGCGCAACCGTCTCCGCCCGGCCGTTCCCCGGCATGGATGCGCGACTGTCCCGCTACTCGTACCTGGTGTCGTTGCTGCCACGGCAGATCATCGCCGATCTCGGACTCGACATCACCCTCGTCCGGCGTAGGTACTCCTCGTACACACCGCTGCCGGCCGACCCGTCCAGGGGATTCTCGTGGACACAGCCGATGAAGCGGCGACAGCGGCATCCTTCCGAGCCGTGACGGGATCTGACGCGGACTTTCGCGCGTGGAAACAGTTCTATGCCGCGATGTCCACCATCGCCCAGGGTGTTTTCCCGACCATGCTGCGACCGCTGGTCAGCGCCGATGAGATGGCGATGATCGCGGGTGGCGATCTCGCCGCCATGGACATGTGGGAACGCCTCACCACCGAACCGGCCGGCGCCATCATCACCGACACGTTCAGCGACGACCTGGTCCGGGGCATCGTCGCAACCGACGGGCTCATCGGCACGTTCGCCGATCTCGACGACCCCTCACTGGCCCAGAACATCTGCCTGCTCTACCACCTCATCGGCGGTGGCACCGGCGACTGGGACGTCCCGGTGGGTGGCATGGGCGCGGTCTCCGGTGCCCTCGCCACCGCAGCCGTCGATGCCGGCGCCGACATCCGCACCGGAGCCGAGGTGACCGCTGTCGACCCGGGCGACGGCACCGTGGAATGGGACCAGGGCACGGCCAGGGCCGAGTTCATCCACGCCGCCTGCGCCCCTTTTGTTCTCGATCGACTCGTCGGGAATGATGTTGCGTTGCAACCGAAACCACGTGGGGCCCAACTCAAGATCAACGTGCTGCTGCGGCGGCTGCCGAAGCTGCGGGATACCGATGTCCCGGTGGGCGCGGCGTTTTCGGGCACCTTCCACATCCACGAGGGCTTCGACGCGCTGGCGCGATCACATCGTGAGGTCGCGGCCGGCCGGATCCCGACGACTCCGCCGAGTGAGATCTACTGCCACACCCTGTCCGACCCGAGCATT
Organism: Williamsia sp. DF01-3; assembly: GCF_023051145.1. NCBI lineage: Bacteria > Bacillati > Actinomycetota > Actinomycetes > Mycobacteriales > Nocardiaceae > Williamsia > Williamsia sp. DF01-3. The sequence continues at coordinate 709,405 of NZ_JALKFS010000005.1, read as the reverse complement.
CTCGGCCCCGCTCTCACCGGTATGCACACCCTGACGCTGTTCGGACTGCACATGACGCCGGAGTTGTTCACCCGGCCAGGGGCGAAAGACGAAGCCGTGGCCGCCACCCTGGCCGCCCTGGACTCGGTCCTCGACGAACCGATCGCCGACGTCATCGCCACCGACAGCACCGGCGCACCCTGCATCGAAGCGAAGACCCCGCCCGAACTCGAAAAGGCGGTAGGACTGCCCGGCGGCCACATCTTCCACCGGCCGCTGCAATGGCCTTGGGCGGAATCACCCGCAGACGTCGGCACATGGGGTGTGGAAACCGGCCATCGGCGGGTGTTGCTCGCCGGGGCCGGCGCCCGGCGCGGCGGCGGTGTCAGCGGCATCCCGGGCCACAACGCCGCGGCGCTGGTTCTGCGTTCCTGACACTTTTCGGCGGCGCCGTCCGTTCCGTCACCGACCTGATGACGCACCATGAGACGGCCGACGGCCACCCGAACGAGGAGATGATGTGACCCTGACACTGGCGGGTGTGGTGGCGGTGCTCGCCATCGTCGCGGTGTCGGTGTTCTCCGCCCGCCTCGGGGTGGCCGCACCGCTGTTGCTCGTGGCCGTCGGAACCGGGTTGAGCTTCATCCCGGGCTTTCCCCGGCTCGAGTTCGCCCCCGAGCTGATCCTCGCCGGAGTGCTTCCACCCCTTCTGTATTCGGCCGCCGTGAACATGCCCGCGCAGGACTTCCGGCGAAACTTCAAACCGATCACCGCGCTGGCGGTCCTTCTCGTGGTGGTCACCACGGTGGGAACGGCATGGTTCTTCCATGCCCTGATCCCGGACCTCGGCTGGCCCGCGGCATTCGCCCTCGGCGCCGTCATCAGCCCCACCGACGCAGTCGCCGCAACATCGGTGGGCAAGAAACTGGGTCTGCCCGGACGGGTGGTCGCGGTGCTCGAAGGTGAGGGTCTGGTCAACGACGCCTCGGCCCTGGTCCTCCTGCGGTCGGCGGTGGCGGCTCTCGCCGGAACCGTGTCGATCTGGGGCGTTCTCGGCGACTTCGCCTTCGCGGTTGCCGCTGCGGTAGTTGTCGGGTCGGTGGTCGGCTACGTCAACATCCGCATCCGTGGGTGGCTGAACGACCCCGTGCTGACCACGGCCATCTCCTTCGTGGTGCCGTTTGTCGCATATCTCCCAGCCGAGGAGATCGGCGCCTCAGGAGTGCTCTCGGTGGTGGTCGCGGGTTTGATCACCGGACATCAGGGATCGCGGTATTTGCGCGCCCAAGACCGGATCGCGGAGACGATCAACTGGCGGACCCTGGCCTTCCTGCTCGAGGGCGCGGTGTTCCTCTTCATGGGGATGGAACTCAAGAAGTCGATCGAACAGGTGGAGGAAAGCCAGTTCAGCACCATCACCGCCATCGCGATCGGATTGGTGGCCTCAGCCATCGTGATCGTCTTGCGCATCGCGTTCGTGGGCCCACTCGTGGCCCTGCTCCGCCGCGACACCCGGCGGGCCCATGAGGCGGTCTCGAAGATCGGCGAGATACAGGCACAGTTGCACGCCCACCAATCCGAGGGGCACCTCACCGGGCGACGTCTGCAATTCGCACAGACCCGCATCACCCGGGTGTCGGCGGATCTGGCCTTCCAGCTCAACGAGACCCTCGGCTGGCGCGGTGGGGTGGTGCTCGGCTGGGCCGGGATGCGTGGAGCGATCACCGTGGCCGCAGCTCAGACCCTGCCGCAGACCACGCCGCACCGCCCTCAGCTCATCCTGATCGCTTTTGTGGTCGCTGCGACGACCCTGCTGCTTCAGGGCCTGACCCTGCCTGCCGTCATCAGGACCGCCAAGGTGACGTCAGACGATCCCGACAGGCTCCGTGAGGAGTACGGGAAGCTCATCGAAGATCTGCAGCGCGCAGCGACCGACACCCTCGCAGACCCGGCCGCTGCGGACGTCCCCGACGACGAGGTGACCGCAACCGTGGTCGAGATGGTGCGGTCCGACAGCATCATCGGGCGCGTGCAGTCCACCGCAGACCCGGACCAGAACCCGGAGGGACGCAGGCGCTACTTCCGGTTGCGGTTCGCCGTCCTCGCCGCCGAACGCGAGGCACTGCTGCACGCCAAAAAGCTGGGTCTCTACAGCTCGCAATCACTCACCCACGCGCAGAACCTGCTCGACCTCGAGGAAGCCCGCCTCGAACAGCTCGACGACGACAAATCGGCGTGAGGAGCCGGCTCAGGAGTGAGCGAGCTTCTTGTTCACCACCCGGGTCAGCCATGCCGGTGAGAAGCGCGCACCGAGCGAGAGAGCCTTGGTCTGCAGCCCCACGGCGTAGTGCACCCGGTGGATGAGCTTGCTGGTCTTGGGTTCCTCGACGGCTGCGAGGATGGCATCGGCGACGTCTTGGGGTCCGAGGCGAATCCCGAGCGAGTCGGTGGTGCCCGTACGGACGTCCTTGGTCATCGCTGTCTGGACGTAGAGCGGCCACATGGCGATGGCGCGGATGCCGTGCTTGCCCCACTCGATGTCCAATGCCTCGGTGAGGCCGCGGACGTACATCTTGGTGGCGCTGTAGCTGGCCAGCTCGGCCTGGCCGTAGATCGCCGATGCCGACGCGATGTTGACCAGAACAGACCCCGGAGTGGCCTTGAGATGTCGGAAGCCGGCATGGCACCCGTTGGTCACACCCTTGACGTTGATGTCGATCTGCTTGTGCTGGGTGGCGAGCGGGATCTCCTCGAACGGACCCGCGAGCAAGATTCCCGCGTTGTTGATCAGCACGTCGAGCCGACCACCGGCTGCCTCGGCGAACTCGTCGATACGGGTGGCGAACTCATCGGCGTCGGTGACGTCGAGGTGGCCAGTGACCGCGCGACTTCCCGCGGCCTTCACCTCGTCGACAAGACTGGCCAATCCCGCCTCGTCGATGTCGTACGCACCGATGACGTATCCCTTGCGTGCAAACGTCAGCGCGGTGTGACGTCCGATTCCGGCTGCAGCGCCGGTGATGAAGACCGATCGTGTAGGCATACGGGATTCTTACACCGCACATTGTCGAATGGCTAGTTCCGATGACACGCCCGGTAGGCTCTGCTCCGATGTCTACCGCTGAATTGCCCATTGAAACCCGCAAGCTCGTCGGCTGGAGCCGCACGACGCCGATCGAGGGTCACGTGCTGGCGACACCCGATGTCGAGGTGATCGCCAAGGCTGTCGCGCAGGTTGCCGATGCAAACGCCGACAAGCCGTCCTACCTGCGTCGCGGCGTGATCGCCCGCGGACTGGGACGTTCCTACAACGAATCCGCGCAGAACGTCGGTGGCCTGACCGTCGACATGACGCAGCTCAAGCGCGTCCACTCGATCGATGACTCCACCGGGATCGTCGACCTCGACGCCGGAGTCTCCCTCGATGAGCTGATGACCGTGGCCCTCCCGTTCGGTCTGTGGGTTCCGGTGTTGCCGGGCACCAGGCAGGTCACCATCGGTGGAGCCATCGCGCACGACATCCATGGCAAGAATCATCACAGCGCCGGAACCTTCGGCCAGCACGTTGTCGAGATCACGCTGCTGGTGGCCGATGGACGCATCCTCACCCTGACCCCCGCCGGCAGCCCCGACGACCCCCAGGGCGAGCTGTTCTGGGCGACGATCGCGGGAATCGGCCTCACCGGCATCATCCTTCGGGCGAAGGTCCAGCTCAAGCGGACCGAGAGTGCTTACTTCATCGCCGACACCGCCACCACCAGCAGTCTCGACGAGACCATCGCGCTCCATCTCGAAGACGGATTCGAAGACGGCTACGAATACGCATCGGGCTGGTTCGACTCGATCAGCAAGCCGCCGAAGCTCGGCCGCGGGTCATTCAGTCGCGGCAATCTGGCCAGACTCGACGAGCTGCCGCCGAAGCTGCAGAAGGATCCGCTGAAGTTCAACGGCAAACCGCTGGTGACCTTCCCCGACATCTTCCCGAACGGGCTGGCCAACAAGTTCGACTTCTCCATCGTCGGCGAGGCCTACTACCGGATGGGGTCGAACAAAAAGGGCCAGGTCAAGAACTTGGCGCAGTTCTACCACATCCTCGACATCTTCGGAGAGTGGAATCGGGCCTACGGACGTACCGGCGGATTCACCCAGTACCAGTTCATCGTGCCCACCGGCAACGAGGACGAGTTCAAGCGGATCATCGCCGACATCCAGGCCTCCGGACACGTGAGCTTCCTCAACGTGATCAAGCTCTTCGGCGACGGAAACCAAGCGCCCCTGAGCTTTCCGTTCCGTGGCTGGAACGTCTGTCTCGACTTCCCGATCAAGCGGGGACTCGGCGAATACCTCAACGAGCTCGATCGCCGCGTGATGGCCATGGGCGGACGCCTGTACACGGCCAAGGACTCGCGGACCTCCGCGCAGAACTTCCACGCCATGTACCCCGAGATCGACTCGTGGATCGCCACCCGCCGAAGGATCGACCCGACCGGGGTGTTCATGTCCGACATGGCCCGCCGCCTCGAACTCGCCTGAGCAACAACTCGTTCGAGCCCGCACTCCCCGATCTGCCGACTAGACAGGAACATTCATGATCAACGCCGTAGGCGTCCCACAGTCCGTCTTGGTACTCGGTGGCAGCTCCGAGATCGGACTGGCCATCACCGCCGAATACCTCAAGAAGGGGCCGATGCGTGTGGTCCTGGCAACCATGCCCGGCGACCCCGCCGGTGAGGCCGCTGTCGAGAAGATGAAAGCCGCCGGCGCCTCGTCGGTGGAGCGCATCGACTTCGACGCCCTCACCCCCGATAGCCATCCCGCGGTGATCGACCAGGCGTTCGCCGGAGGCGACATCGACGTGGCCATCGTCGCGTTCGGCGTCCAGGGTGTGGACGAAGAGGTCTGGCAGGACCAGCGAAAAGCAGTGTTCACCGCCAACATCAACTACACCGCCGCGGTATCGGTGGGCGTTCTCCTGGGCGAGAAGATGCGCGCACAGGGCCACGGCCAGATCATCGCGATGAGCTCGGTCGCCGGAGAACGTGTGCGGCGCAGCAACTTCGTCTACGGATCCACCAAGGCCGGCCTCGACGGGTTCTACCTCGGTCTCGGTGAGGCGTTGCGCGAACACAACATCCGCGTACTCGTCATCCGCCCGGGCATGGTGCGCACCCGCTTGTCGGCGCACGTGAAGGAAGCACCGCTGACGGTCGAGAAGGAAGACGTCGCCAAGCTGGCGGTGTCGGCAGCGGACAAGGGCAAGGAACTCGTCTGGGCGCCCCCGCCGTTCCGTTTCGTGATGATGGTGCTTCGCCACATCCCCCGTCCGATCTTCCGCAAACTTCCCATCTGATCCATGCGCCGACACCTGTGGTCGAGGGCCGACGATGGGCATCGCGTCGCGCACGGTTCAAGGGGTGGTAGACACCTGCTGTCGGTTGCAGACCTGATCGGCGCGGCCGTCGTCGCGCTCGTGGTGTCGAGCATTGCGCTGGCGGCGATCGGCCGCGTGGACTGGCCGGCGTTCAACTCGTCCAACGTCGAGACCGCCCTCACCACCACCGGTCAGGTCCTCGCGGTTGCCCTGATGATCGTCGCCGTCGTGCTGTCGCGAACCGGCAAGGCGACGTGGGCGATCAAACCCCTGTCGTGGCTGGGCATCTCGGCCCTGGCAGCGGTCACGCTGGCGATGCCGCTGGGAGCCACCAAGCTCTATCTGTTCGGCATCTCGGTGGATCAGCAGTTTCGCACCGAGTACCTCACCAGGCTGACGAACAGCCCCGCCCTGGCCGACATGACCTACGCCGATCTGCCGCCGTACTACCCGGCCGGGTGGTTCTGGCTGGGCGGACGTTACGCCTCCCTCACCGGTCAGCCCGGCTGGGAAGCGTACAAACCGTGGGCGATCATCTCGATGTCCATCGCTGCCGCGTTGGCGATGGCCCTGTGGCAGCGGATGATCCGCACCGACCTCGCGATCGCGGCAACACTGGCCTCCACCGTGCTCACCCTGATGTACGTGAGCCCCGAGCCCTACGCGGCGGTGCTGGTGCTCCTCGGCGCTCCGATGCTGGTGACGATTCTGCACGGCTTGCGGTCGGGCAGCGTGCCCGCGATCGTGGCCGGTGGACTGTTCCTCGGTTTGAGCGCCACCTTCTACACGCTCTACACCGGCCTGTTCGCCATGACGGCTGTCCTGATGGCGCTCTACCTCGCCGCAGTGGCGTGGTTCGGTTTGGACAACAAGGCGGTCAACAAGTCTCGAATCCGTACCGAGCGGGTACGCGCCGTGCTGCACCTGGCGTTGCGACTGGCCGGTATGGCCGCGGTGGCCATCCTCGTGGCGCTCATCGTCTGGGCACCATACCTTTACGACAGGCTTCGCAACGAGCCCGCCTCGGGCGGTACGGCCGAGCACTACCTGCCGGGATCGGGCGCCGTGCTCCCGACACCGATGCTGCACTGGTCGCTGATCGGCGCGCTGACCATGGTCGGTCTGATCTGGATCATCCTTCGGTTCCGCACCAGGACCGCAGCTTTGACCTTCGGTCTCACGGTCGTCTCGATCTACCTGTTCTGCCTGCTGTCGATGGCGGTCACGGCCACCGGGACCACCCTGCTCTCGTTTCGGATGGAGCCGTTGCTCATCGTGGTCCTCGGTGTTGCCGGCGTGTACGGCTTCGCGGAGTTGGCGTCGGTGGCAGTCCGCCGATTCGGTGACGTGCGCACATTGGTGGCGGTACTCGCCACCGGTGCAGCCATCGCCGTGGCACAGAGCATCCCGGGTCACCTCGCCACCGAGATCACCGTCGCCTACACCGACACGGACGGCAACGGTGTGCGCGCAGATCAGCGGCCGCCGGGAGCCGGTGCCTACTTCCCCGAGATCGACGCGGCCATCACCACCCAGACGGGCCGGCCCCGCGACGACACCGTGGTGCTCACCGCCGACTACGGATTCCTCTCGGTGTACCCGTACTACGGGTTCCAGGGACTCACGTCGCACTACGCGAACCCGTTGGCGGAGTTCGACAAACGCGCTGCGGCCATCGAACAGTGGTCGATGGCCGAAACCTCGGACAGCCTCGTCGAGCAACTGGACGCCTCCCCTGGCGACCACCGACGGTGTTCCTGTTCCGTTACAGCGCAGAAGGTTACGACCTGCGCCTGGCCGAAGACGTCTACCCCAACGACCCCAACGTCCGCCGGTACACGGTCACCTTCAACCGGTCGGTGTTCGAGGATCCGCGGTTCACCGTGACCAACATCGGGCCCTTCGTCCTGGTGGTCCGCAACTAGCGCTCTACCGGTCCGGGTCCTAATTCTCTACCGGTCAGGGCCACAATCGAGCGGCTGCGCGCCCACGACTCCCCGGACCGACAGAAGGCCCTCGAGGATGTACTGACCCGGAAGGGTGGCCTGCAAGGTGACCCAACTGTCCGGCGTCTCGGTGATGCAGGCGTAGAGGTTCTCGTCCACACTGCTGCGCGCGACGAGATACTTGTTGTAGCGCACCTGAATCGCGTGCGCCTGTGTGTCGGGTACGTCCAGGACGAGCTTCGCCGGCGACGACTCGACAACTGTCAGCGGCGCCGGGACGATCGGGGCGGGGTCATCGACCTTGTAGAGGTCCCACTTGTCGTTGCCCCAGACCCGTTCGAGATAGGGCAGGCCCGACTGCACCAGTGCGGCTTCGTTCTTCATCTGACGCAGCGGATCGGCAGAGACCGCAACAAAGGCAACCGCGTTCTCCGACAGCCACTGCCTGTACGACTGGGGGGTCAGCGCGTTCTCTTCGTAGAAGATCGGGTTGAACCGCGAGTCCGACTGGTTCTCCCAGCCGCGCGCCAGCTTGATGGTCATGCCGAGTTTGTGTGCGCCCGCGTGGGTTTGGGCATCCACCAGCTCCACGCGGTGGTTGTTGATCTCCGGCCGGTCGACCAGCTGTGAGCGCAGAGGGATGTAGTCGCGGTTGCTGTCACCGGAGTCGGCTCCGACCACCTGGTCTGCGGTCGCCACGAACGTCGCGTAGATGAGGGCCGGGGCCAGCGCAATGGCCAGGAACTTGAGCGACCGCTTCGAGTAGAAGAGACACAGACACGGCAGCACCAGACAGAAGAACCGACTGAGGTTGGAGCCAACGCCCGTCGGCACGAGAAACATGACGATGGCCGCGGCGCTCGCCAGTGGCACGATCCACCGGGCGGCGGGATGGTGAGCGCTGCGGCGCCGCCCACGGCGATCAGGGCGACCCAGAACAGGGTGGTGGCGGGGAACCCCTGAGCCCCGGGGCTGCCGAACATCAAGAACGGCACGCCCACCCCGAGGGCAGACCCACCCAGCACCCACCAGGAGGTCCGGGCCTGCTCGTCACGACCGAACGCAAAGGGCACCGCAGCCAGGCCGACAAACGCCGGGGCCAGCGGACTCGCGAGGCCGGCGACCAGCAGGCCGATGACCCCCAGCGCCAGATACCCGCGGCGCACGACGACGATGGCCCCGAGGGCGATGGCCGCTCCCACGGCGAACGCCACCCGGCCCGAGAGCATGTTCAGTACCGCGGCGATGGTGATGGCCCAGACCAGCACGGTCTGGTGCGTGGCGCCTTTGGCCAGCGGGACGGCCAGCAGAGCGATCGCAGCGGTGGCAAGGCACAGCAGAAGCAAGGAACCGGTGAGTGTCGACAGTGCCGGGACGATCAGCGAATAGCTGCCGGGCGACACGCCGCCGTACCACCCGAACCAGTAACCGAGGCCGACGCCGGATCGAGCAGCTTCCTCACGCGCGATGGCCGCTTGCAGATCCCCGACCGTCGGATGCGCCACCCACAGGCCCACGATGGCGATCAGCGCCACCAGGAGTGGGAGGAGCGGCCGCCGGCCCAGTGCCGGCAAGGCCACCGGGAAGCTCATCCGATCGACACCCCTGCACTCTCCGGCCTGCGGACCGCTCGGTTGCGCCACCATCGGGTCAAGGTCGGCGCGTAGATGATCAGCGCCGCCACCGCCAGGAGCCAGACCCCTGCGATGACATCAAGAATGTAGTGGTTTCCCGAACCCATGACCACAAAATATGTGGTGAACGGGTAGATGAGGCCGAGGATGCGCAGCCACTTCCACTTCGCCAGGAAGAACAACGTCACACCGCACCAGGTGGCCCACGCGCAGTGCAGCGAAGGCATGGCGGCGAACTGGTTGGAGATGGCGTCGCTGCCGGGCGCTCCCGACTCAGGCCACCAGCCCCATGAGGCGGTTTGCGCCATGACGTCGACAAATCCCTCGCCTTTGAGCAGGCGCGGCGGCGCGGTGGGCAGCCAGTAGAAACCGATCAGGGCCAAGCCTGTCGTCAAGACCAGCACGCCGCTGACCTGGCGGTAATACTGTTTGCGCCGGAACAACAGCCAGATCAGCACCACAGGGGTGACGATGAAGTGCAGGGTGGCGTACTGGAGGGCAACCAGATTGGCGAGCCACGTGGTGGTGTGCACCAGTTCGTTGAGTGGCCGCTCGAGGGCGAAGTTCCAGCTGTCTTCGATCCTCAGGATCTCGTCTGCGTTGCGGTATGCCGCCGCGGCGACGTCGCCCACGCTGTTGCGGATGGCCGAGTAGATGGCGTACAACGCGCCGAGCATGAGGATCTCGACCCACCATCGAGGGCGAGCGAGGTATCGGTTGACCCGGGTGACCGCGGCACGGAAGCCGGTCTCCCGCAGTTCGGATTCGTAGGCGTCTATTGCAGCCGAGTCGAGTTCCGGGGCGGTGGTCGATCGGGCATCACGGGTTGCCATAAATCAACTCCCGCATATAACCCTCCAACTACCTACTTCGACCTCGTACCGCCTGACCCGAGTTTGCGGATCGAACGCGAAACTACCGCGTACAAGTCACAGGTCCGACACATCTCGCTACGATGGCTGACCGGAGAGGGCGCAATGGTTCTGCAGGATCATAACCGAGGAAGGGCCTCCAACCTTCCCACACGCGGCCGGTGAGCGCCCTGAGCTGGCGAAAGCTAGGGCCCTTTGCCCGTCGCTCGTCTTTTATTCACGCATTTACAGTGCTTCGAATGTGATGCTCGTCACAGATTACGTTCGATCGACACCCGTCGAAGCCATCACCAGCTCGACGAGTCGGCGCACCGCGAACTCGTAACCACGGATGCCGAACCCCGCTATGACACCCTCGGCGACGCCGGACACATAGGACCGGTGGCGGAACTCCTCACGCGCGTGCACGTTGCTGACATGCACCTCGAAGATCGGCACCTCGGGAATGACCAGCGCGTCCCGCAGCGCCACCGACGTGTGCGTCCATCCGCCAGGATTGATGACGATTCCGCACGCTTGACCACGTGCCCCGTGGATCCACTCCGAGCATCTCGCCCTCGTGGTTGGTCTGGCGCGCGTGCACGGTGAAACCGGACTCCGCCGCGGCCGCGGTGGCGATCGCCACCGCGTCCTCAAGCGTGTCGGCGCCGTAGACATCAGGCTGCCGGGTGCCGAGCGCGTTCAGGTTGGGCCCGTTCAGCAAGAGGATGGGCGCACGGTCACCGGATTCGCGGCTGTCGATCATGGGGCAACTGTATGGCTCGGCGCGGCACCGCAAGAGAATCCGACACGCCCAGGCGGTTACCATCTGCGTTTGTGCCTGCTGACGCCCCGACGGTGAAACCGACCCACGACCGGGCGCGGATCGCCAAGCTCGCTGCGATCGTCACCGGTCTGCTCGGCGTCTTCCTTGCCCTGGCGACGCCGCTGCTGCCCGTCAATCAGACCACCGCCGAGGTGAACTGGCCGCAGCAGGACAAATTGCAGTCGGTGCTCGCACCGCTCGTCTCCTATGTACCGATCGACCTGGACACCACGGTGCCGTGCAGCGCCGTCGACCAGCTCACCGGGCCCGGCCAGACCGTGCTCGTCTCGACCACCCCTAAACAGGCCGAAAAGGCAGTCGCCCGAGGTCTTTTCATACGCAAGTCCGGCCAGGCGACAGATGCACTGGATCGGCAGTCCGTCGAGGTGGTGGTCCGCAACACCCCCGTGGCCTTCGCGACGCTCGCCGACATCCGGTCGCAGGGTTGCGAGAGCATCAAGGTGACCGCCACCGCTGAATCGGTGAAGGCCGAGTTCGTCGGGATGACCGACGCCGAAGGTGAACCCCTCGTCGGCGAGACGACCGACGGCGACCAGCGCCCCCAGATGACCGGCATCTACACAGACCTGACCGGCGCTGCGACGTCGCTGCCCGGCCTGACGGCGCACGCCACCATCGACGATCGGTACAGCACCGCCCCCACCATCCTCAAGTGGCTCGCTATCGCGGTCGGGGTGCTCTGCACGTTGATCTCTCTGGGCGCATTGGCCGTGCTCGACTCCACCGATGGCCGCAAGCACCGCCGGTTCCTGCCCGCCCGATGGTGGACGTTCAACGCCCGCGACGGCGTGGTGATCGGCGCGCTTGTCATCTGGCACATCGTCGGCGCGAACACATCGGACGACGGATACATCCTGACGATGTCGCGGGTTGCCGAGCACGCCGGCTACACCGCCAACTACTACCGCTGGTACGGCGCGCCGGAGGCCCCGTTCGGCTGGTACTACCAGGTGTTCGGATGGCTGGCGCACGTCACCACCGCCAGCCCGTGGATGCGCCTGCCCGCGCTGGTCTGCGGAATCCTGGTGTGGCTGATCCTGTCCCACGAGGTGCTCCCTCGCCTCGGCCGCGCGGCGACCACCAACCGCATCGTGCCGTGGACCGCGGCATTCGTGTTCCTCGCGTCGTGGTTCCCGTTCAACAACGGTCTCCGACCCGAGCCGATCATCTGCCTGGGCGCGCTGCTCACGTGGTGCTCGGTGGAACGTGCGATCGCGACCGGCAGGATCCTTCCAGCGGCAGTGGCCTGCACGATCGGAGCATTCAGCCTCGCGGCCGGACCCACGGGCTTGATGGCGGTCGCGGCGTTGATCGCCGGTGCCCGCCCCATGGTGATGGCCCTGATCAAACGAGCCAAGGCCATCGGCGGGGACCTCAGGAGCTATCTGGCGATGGTGGCTCCGGTCGCCGCGGCCGGCGTATTCGTGATGTTTGTCGTCTTCTCCGATCTGACCCTCGCCGCATTCACGCAGTCGACAAGCATGAAGACTGCGCTGGGCCCCTCTCTGCACTGGTACAACGAGATCGACCGGTACTCGGCGTTGTTCGAGTTCTCGGCCAACGGCTCGGTGTCCCGCCGGTTCGCGGTGCTGGCGATGCTCGTCGGGCTGGTGGTCTCCGGCGCGATGCTCATCCGGAAGAGCCGCATACCCGGTACGGCGCTGGGCCCGTCCCGTCGCATCGTCGGGATCACCTTCGCCTCGCTCATCTTCCTCATGTTCACCCCCACCAAGTGGACCCACCAGTTCGGTGTGTTCGCCGGCCTGGCGGCGGCACTGGCAGCCATCGCGGCCATCGCGGTGAGCGCCGAGGCCATGCATGCCAGGCGCAACCGGATGCTCTTCATCGCACTGGTCCTGTTCATCACCGGTCTGTCGTTCACCGCACCGAACGCCTTCTTCTACTACTCGAACTGGGGCATGCCGTGGGGCGCGCTTCCCGTTCGCTTCGGGGTCGCTCTGGGCAGCGTCATGCTGTACCTCTGCGCGGCCGCCCTGCTCGTCGCGTTCTGGTTCCACTTCCGCGAGCCGTTCGATAGGCGCAAAGACGGCGCCGCGGCGGCTCCCGGGCGTCGGGCACCCGTCCTCGCCGGTGGTACAGCACACTCGCCGCGGCACCTCTGGCCGTCGCGGGTGCTTTCCTCGTGGTCTTCCAGATCGGCACCGGTGTCGCCTCGGGCGTGAAGCAGAGTGGATCGTTCTCCATTCCGTCGTCGAACGTCGATGCCCTGCGCGGGGACATCTGCGCGATGGCCGAAAAGGTCCTGGTGGAACCCGATCCCTCGGGCGACCTCCTCGAGCCGGTGGACGGCAACGTCGCACTCGGCCTGAACGGTTCGTCCGAACCGGCAGAAGGTGCGCCTGCCAACGCTGGATTCACCGCAAACGGTCTACCGCTGACATTGGACTCGACCGCAAGCGCGGGCAGCCTCGGCGTGCTCGGCGGCAACGTCGCCATCTCGCCGGATGTGCTCAATTCGAACGCGGGCGGGACCGGCGGCGGTGAAACCGATCAGGCCGGCGTCAACGGCAGTACGGCAAAACTGCCGTTCGGGCTGGATCCGGCCGTCACACCCGTGCTCGGCAGCTATTCGCAAAACGACCAGTTCCCCTCGTACCTCACCTCGTCCTGGTATCGGCTTCCCGCACGGAACGCCGACACCCCGCTGATCACGATGGCGGTCGCCGGTCAGTTCGACATCGAGAACATCAAGATGGAGTACTCGACCGGATCCGGCGACTCGAACGAGGACTTCCAGGTGGCGGGTGAGGTCGATCTGATCGACCCGGGTCCACGACCCTCGTGGCGGGACCTGCGGACCTACCGCAGTTCGTTCCCGAACGACACCACGGCGATCCGCATCGTCGCCAAGGACGAGAACCTTGCGCAGGACAGCTTCATCGCACTGACGCCTCCGAGGTCACCGCGTCTGCAGACACTGCAGACGATGGTCGGCAGCACCGACCCCGTGCAGCTCGACTGGACCAGCGGGCTCGCGTTCCCGTGCCAGCGCCCGTTCGACCATCGCGACGGGGTCGCCGAGATCCCGCAGTGGCGGATCGCGCCCGGTGCCGATCTGTCCGCCGCGGTCGGCGCGTGGCAGGACGCCTTCGGTGGTGGACCACTGGGCTGGATCGAGGTGGCCCTGGACAAGACCACGGTGCCCTCCTATCTCGAGGGCGACATCGGTCGCGACTGGGGTTCGCTGGTTCGTTACGAGCCCTACGGTGAGCCGGCGGATCTGGCGGAACTGAAGCTGGGCGAGACCACTCGGTCCGGACTGTGGAGTCCCGCGCCCATCCGGTACTGACTGTGCCGTAGGTCACCGCAGCGGTCGCAGGACCGATCCCCCGCTCGGGGCAGGTTCGGGCTCTCAGGTCAGTGCAATACCATCGTTGCTCGTGCCTGTGTCCTCTCACATCCCCCGAGCGGGGACTGTCCGTTGGACCGCAATCGTGGCGGGACTGGTCGGGATCGTGCTGTGTGCGATCACCCCTCTGCTGCCGGTCGACAAATCCACCGCGAAGATCGATTGGCCCGCAGGTCAGTCGCTTTCCAGCACGACCGCGTCGGTCACCGCACCGTTGATCGCGCAGACGCCGCAGACCCTCGATGCGACCATTCCGTGCTCCCTGATCGACAGCCTCGGAACCGACCGGGGCCTGGTGCTGGCGACGATGCCACCGAGCGCCCAGCAGTTCAATCAGAAGGCCCTGGTGGTCTCCGCCTCCGCGTCGTCGGTGTCGGTGGTGTTCCGAAACGAGCTGGCTGCCACGGCGCCCCGCGACGCCGTCGGATCGCCGCAGTGCCGTGATCTCCGGATCTGGTCGAACCCGGGAGGGGTGGGCGCACAGTTCGTCGGTCTCGGTCCGGTCGGCACCTTGGGCATCGATCAACGACCACAGTTCGACGGCGTCTTCACCGACATCCCCACCGACGACGTGAAAGCCGCCCAGGCGCAGGGACTTTCAGTCACCACAGTGGTCGACACGCGCTTCTCCTCCACACCGACCCTGATCAAGCAGCTCGCGCTGATCGTCGGTCTCATCGCGATCGCCGTCTCGCTGATCTGCCTCGGCCGGCTCGACTGGATCGCCGGGTACCACCGACGGATCGGCACCCCCGCCTGGAGCAAGGTGCTGCGACCGCGCGTCACCGACCTGGCCGTCATCGGTGTCCTGCTCATCTGGCACTTCCTCGGCGCAGGCTCACCCGACGACGGCTACATCCTCAACATGGGCCGCGCGTCCGAGGGCGCGGGCTACCTCGCCAACTACTACCGCTTCTACGGCATCGCCGAGGCACCGTTCGACTGGTACTACTCGTTCCTGGCCCTCTGGTCGGAGGTATCGGCCTCGGGACTGTGGATGCGCATTCCATCGCTCCTCGCCGGCCTCGGGTCGTGGTTCATCCTGTCGCGGGTCTTGTTGCCCCGCCTCGGTGCCGGAGTCCGCCGCAGCGCCTGGGCCATCTGGGCGGCCGCGGCTGTGTTCACCGCGTTCTGGCTGCCGTTCGCCAGTGGACTGCGCAGCGAATCGATCATCATCCTGGGGTCCCTGCTGACCTGGTGGGCCGTCGAGCACGCCATCGCGACGCGACGGTTGCTACCGGCCGCCCTCGCGGCGATGTGCGCCGGGCTCACTCTCGCCCTGGCGCCGCAGGGTGTCATCGCAGTCGCCGTGCTGATCGTGGGCGCTCGGCCCATGCTGCGGGTGCTGCTCGAACGCGGCCGCGACCCCGAACGCGGCAACCGCGTGCGGATGCTCAACCTCGCCGCTGTGGTGGCACCGTCCATAGCGGCCGCCTCGCTGGTCGTGCTCGTGGTCTTCCGTGATCAGACCCTGGCATCGGTGTTCGACGCCGTGCGCACGCGCTACATCGTCGGGCCGACCATCTCGTGGTGGCAGGAGTACCTGCGGTACTACTTCATCACCGTCACCACGCCCGATGGCGCCCTGACCCGTCGGGTGCCGCTGTTGCTGTTGCTGTCGTCGGTGTTCGTGACACTCGCGGTGATGTTGCGACGCAAGAAGATTCGTGCGGTCGATCCGGGGCCGGCCTGGCGGGTACTCGGCGCCACGCTCATCACCTTGCTGCTGATGATGTTCACACCCACCAAGTGGACCATCCATTACGGCGTGTTCGCCGGTTTCGCCGCTGCGCTGGCCGCCACGGCCACCATCGCCGTCGCCCAGTCGGCAGCGCGGTCCGTGCGGAACCTCTCGGTCTTCGTGGCGGGACTGCTCTTCGCCCTCGCCGCGGCGATGGCCGGCGAGAACGCCTGGCCCTTCGCCTACAACTTCGGCATCTCGTGGTTCGACAAGGCACCGGTCCTCGCCGGTCGCGAGGTGTCCACCATCTTCCTGGTTCTCGCCGTGGTGGCAGGCGCCGTCGCGGTATGGCAGCACCTGCGCCTCGACTACGTCACCAACAAGGGGCTAGCCCACGGACCTGACGCGTCGGCCGCCGAGGCGCGGTCCGACCGCCGCCGGCTGTTCATCGCCTCCTCCCCCATCGCCCTGATCGCCGGTTTCATGGTGATCTGCATGCTGGCGGTCTTCGCCAAGGCCGCGCTGTCGCGGTATCCCGCCTATACGGTGCTCGGTGCGAACTTCGATGCTCTTCGCGGGAACAGCTGCGCGATGGCGGATGCGGTGCTGGTCGAGGAAGACCCGAACCGGGGGATGCTGACCCCTGCCGACGGCGCATCGGCGTCGGACGCCCTAGCCGGCCAAGATCCCGTCGGCTTCACCCCGAACGGCGTTGCCGGCGATCTGGCACCCGAGGCGGGCTCCGCCCGTCCCGGTCAGATGAACGTGTCGGCCAGCTTCAACAAACCCTTTGTGGTCTCGGGTGCCGGCGCCGGCATCACCGGTGGAACCGGGCCGGAAACGGTCAACGGTTCCACCGTGGCGCTGCCGTTCGGCCTCGACCCGGCCACCACGCCGGTGCTCGGCAGCTACGGTTACGACTCAGGAGAGGCGTCACTGACCACCGGTTGGTACAACCTCCCCGCCCGCGATGCGTCGCCGCTACTCGTGTTCAGCGCGGCGGGACCGGTGTTCACGTTCAACGAAGAGGGTGTGGCAACCTTCGGGCAGCAGCTGAAGGTGCAGTTCGGTGTCCCGAACCCCGATGGGTCGTTCACCGACCTCGGCCCGCAGATCGTGCCCATCGACCCCGGGCCCGACAAGCCGAACCGGCCGTGGCGCAACCTGCGCGTCCCGATGGCGCAGGTCCCCCGGGATGCCACCGCCATGCGAATCGTGGCCAAGGACAACAACGTCAACCCGAAACAGTGGCTTGCGGTCACCCCACCCCGCGCACCGCAGCTTAAGACATTGCAGGACGTTGTCGGATCGGACTCCCCCACGTTGATCGACCTGAGCGTCGCATCTCAATTCCCTTGCCAGCAACCGTTTTCGATCACCGATGGAGTCGCCGACCTCCCGCAGTGGCGCATCCTGCCCGACAGGGTGACCGCCGCGTCGCAGTCCAAGACGTGGCAGGCCGCGGACGACGGTGGTGTGCTGGCCGTGCCCGAGGCGCTGGCGCGGGCGAACACCGTGGCGACCTACCTCGACGACGACTGGTATCGGGACTGGGGGTCGCTCGAGCGTTACACCCCGTTGGTGCCCGATGCTCCGGCAGCCGAGATCACCACGGGGACAGAGAAGAACTGGGGATGGTCACGCACCGGCTCACTGAGGGTGGTGCCGCAAGAAAATGAGTGAAAAGGCGAGCACCATCGACACTGAACGGCCCACCACCGGAAAGCGGCGCCTGGCCCGGTACGTCGGACCCGGCTACCGCAACGTCAAGATCGTGGCGGTCGTCTCCGGCCTCATCGGGTTCCTGCTGGCCTGCCTGAGTCCGCTGATGCCGGTGAATCAGACCACGGCGCAGCTGAACTGGCCGCAGGACAACCAGGTGGCCAACGTGGCGGCGCCGCTGGTGTCGTTTGTCCCCACCGACATGCGGGTCTCCGTTCCCTGCTCCACCGCTGCCGACCTCCCCGCCGACGGTGGGGTACTGCTCTCGACGATCCCCGCCGGCGGGCAGGAGGCCACGTCCAAGGGCCTGTTCATCCGGGCCACGTCCGACAGCATCACGGTGACCGGCCGCGACGTGGTGTTGCTGACCGCGGATCGGGCTGTTGCCCAGGCGGATCCGAACTGCCGCATCATCGTCGAGGCCGACGGTGAAGGTACGGCAGGGCGCATCGAGAACGGCGGAACCGAGGGCCAGTTGTCCTTCGACGTCCGCGATCCCAACCTCCGACCGCAGATCGTCGGCGTCTTCACCGAACTCCCCCAGGGCACCTCACCTGAGGGGTTGGAGTTCAGCGCGACCATCGACACCCGGTTCGTCACCACCCCCACCAACCTGAAGTTCGCCGCCCTCGTCATCGGTGTGGCAATGACTGTGGTGTCGCTGGTGGCGCTCGCGCTCCTCGACTCCCGGGACGGTCGCAGACATCGGCGGATCCTGCCCACCCACTGGTGGACCATCCGATTCTCCGACATCGTGGTGTTCGCGGTGCTCGGTTTCTGGTGGCTGATGGGGTCGAACACCTCCGACGACGGCTACAACTTCACCGTCGGGCGTATCGCCGGAGAAGCCGGGTACGTCGACAACTACTACCGCTATTTTGGAGTGCCCCAGGATCCATTTGGCTGGCACTACCAGGTGATCTCGGCGATGACCGAGGTCAGCCTGTCGGCGCCGTGGATGCGTCTGCCCGCGTTCCTGCTGGGCCTTCTCGGATGGTGGCTGATCTCGCGCGAGGTGATCCCGCGCCTCGGCCGGACTGTCCGTCACTCCACCCCGGCATTGTGGTCGGCAGCGTTTGTGTTCCTGGCCATCTGGATGCCGTTCAACAACGGCTTGCGCCCCGAACCCGCGCTCGCGATCGGCGCGCTGCTCACCTGGTGTTGCGTCGACCGCGCCATCGCCACCGGTCGGTTGCTGCCGCTGGCGATCGGTTCGGCCGTTGCCGCCTTCACCCTCGCGCTCGCACCGGGTGGCCTGATGGCCGTCGCGTTGCTGCTCGCCGGAATCCGCCCACTGCTGCGACGAGTGGTCGCACGCAGGCACCGCGACGGGCTGCTACCGCTACTGATGCCCATCCTCGCCGCGGGAACATCGGTGCTGTACAACATCTTTGCCGATCAGACCCTCTCGACGATCCTGACGTCGTCGCAGGTCGCCTCCGAGGTGGGGCCGACGCTCGAGTGGTGGCAGGAACCGGTTCGGTACTACTACCTCATGCTGCCCACAGCCGACGGCACGTTGTCGAGGCGGTTCGGCATCTTGATGGCGTTCCTGTGCCTGATGGTGGTGCTGCTCATGTTGCTGCGCCGCCGCCAGCCGATGGGTATCGCGAAGGGGCCCACCTGGCGCCTGGTCGCCGGTGTCTTCGGCTTCATGTTCTTCTTGGCCTTCACCCCCACCAAGTGGACCCACCACCTCGGTGTCTACGCCGGTATCGGTGCGGCACTGGCCGCCGCAGCGGGTGCGATGATGGCGCCTGCTCTGTTGCGACGCAGGCGTAATCGCACTTTCTTCGCCGCTGCGGTGCTGTACGTGGTCGCGCTGTCGTTCGCCGGCACCAACGGCTGGTGGTTCGTGGCGAGCTACGGCATCCCCTGGTGGGATCAGCCGCCGGCCATCGGCGGGATCCGGGTCACCTGGATCGTCTTGGCGATCGCTGTCGCCACCACGCTTGTCGGCCTCTATCAGCACTTCCGGGACGACTACGTGGACGCCGAACAGCGGGCGTCGGGATCGAAAGCACTGCACAGACTGGCCTTTTCACCCATGCCGGTGCTGGCCGGCCTGGTGGTCCTGTTCATGCTGCTCTCGTTTGTCAAGGCTGCGTACGAGCAGCGGGACAGCTGGTCGTGGCTGAACTCGAACGTCGACGCACTGAAGGGCAACATCTGCGCCCTCGCCAATGACGTTCTGGTGGAACCGGATCCGAACCGTGGCCTGCTGGCACCGGCAACGGTGGCCGGGCAGGCCGATCTGTCCCCCGGCGACGCATTGGCCGGCACGGGCATGGCGGGATTCACCCCCAACGGTGTGCCGAACGATCTGTCGGTGGATGCCACCGAGACCAGCGACACCACCACGGCGCAGAACACCGCCCAGACCGGGGCCGGGTCGGGCGACACGACAGAGGCGGACGAGGCCGGTACCGGCGGCGGACAGGGCGCCCTCGGCGTCAACGGGTCCACCGTGCGGTTGCCGTTCGGACTCGACCCTGCCGAGACCCCCGTCCTGGGCAGCTACGGTTCGCAAAACGCGTCGCTCACCTCGGCGTGGTACCAGATGCCGCAGCGACAGGCCGATGCGCCGTTGCTGACCCTGTCGGCTGCCGGCCGTATCGCCGCGGTGGACGGTGAGGGCATCGCCCAGCCCGGACAGCAACTGGTGGTCGAGTTCGGCAGGCCCGGACCGGGGAACACGGTCATCCCGATGGGACAGATGAGCCCGATCGACATCGGCGATCCACCTATCTGGCGCAACCTACGCTTCCCGCTCTCCGATGCTCCCGCGGGCGCGTCGGTGGTCCGGGTGGTGGCCAAGGACAACGCCGGGGCGCCAGATCAGTGGCTGGCGATCACGCCGCCGCGCATCACCACGATGCGCACGCTCAACGACCTGGTGGGCAAGGACGATCCGGTCCTGATCGACTGGCTTCCGGCCCTGGTGTTCCCGTGCCAGAAGCCGATGGCGGTGAAGTACGGCGTGGTCGAGGTTCCGCAGTGGCGCATCCTCCCCGACGCGCAGGCAACTCGCCAGAACAGCCAGACGTGGATGTCCGCCGATGCCGGCGGTCCGTTGGGTGTCACCCAGTCGATGTTGCGCGCCACCATCATTCCGTCGTACCTGCGGAACGACTGGGGTCGCGACTGGGGTTCGCTGCAACAGTTCAGCGAGATCGCACCCGCGAAGCCCGCCGAACTGACGATCGGCTCGAGCACGCACTCGGGTCTGTGGTCGCCTGCGCCGATGCGAGCGGCCCGGTACTGAGTCTCGGTTCCCGATTCCCTCCGACTCCGGTCACATCCTCCGACTGCAATCGGAGGAACAGGCAGGAGTCGGAGGAACTGGCGAGCCGGCGTCCACCAAAGCCCGAGTCCCCGCCGACTTCCTCCGACTTCGGTCACATCCTCCGACCGCAACCGGAGGAACAGGCAGGAGTCGGAGGAACTGGCGAGCCGGAGGAAGTGACTGCAGCGGGAGGATCTGCGGCGTCGCGGGCGGCTGTGTGCAACGGTATGAGGATGGGAACGGTCCGGTCCACGCCAGCTGTACTACGCCTGTGGCGCACAACGTGGTTGCGTGCCGCCGTCATCGGTCTGGGCTTCGGGTTAGTCGCAGTCCTGGGCTGGTATTTCATCACTCCCGGGATCACGGAGTCGTCACCCAAGGTGCGCGTCCCGTCCGGCCGTGACCTCGCCCTCCACGTGCCGGGCTGGGTCTGGCTGATCCCCGCTGCCTTCGCGATCTGCGCGGGTCTGCTCGGCTGGGCCACCGAGCATTTCACCGCGCGGCTCGGTCCGAGCACCCGCAGCGAGGTGCTCAGTCTGACGACGGTCGCGGGCTGCACGCTCGGTGGCGCAGCCATCCTGGCGACGATACGGCTGGTCCCTCACAAGGCCGTACTCGTCTCGGGAGACGGTCAGCTGCCCGACATCGGCTTCGGGTGGGCGTATGCGTTCCCGGTGGCCGGGTTTGCCATCGGCGTGATGCTCGCGGGCGGCATCCGGCATCCCGACGACGACAGCTGAAACCCCCACACCCTCCGACTGCAGCCGCATCCTCCGGTTGCAACCGGAGGATGTCACCACATGCGGAGGATCTAAATCGGCATCAGGAAGTGCTTACGCGGCGACCGCAGGATGTGCTTGTCCTTCAGCTGTGCCAACGCTTTTCGCAGCTGCAACCGAGTGCTCGACGGATCGATCACGGCGTCGATGTAGCCCCGCTCGGCGGCGAGGTACGGGGTCGCCATCATGGTGTTGTAGAAGTCGACGAAGTCCTTCCGGATCTTCGAAGCCTCTTCCGGCGTCGCATTCTCGGTCTGCCTCTTGGTCAGGATCGTGGCCGCGGACTCCGCACCCATCACCGCGATCTTGGCTGTGGGCCACGCGAAGTTGATGTCGGCACCGAGCTGCTTGCAACCCATCACCGCGTAGGCGCCGCCATATGCCTTGCGCAGCACCACGGTGATCTTCGGGACGTCCGCCTCCACGTACGCGAACAGGAACTTGCCCGACCGCCGGATTGTTCCCTTCTTCTCCTCCTCGACGCCCGGGAGGATGCCCGGGGTGTCCACCAGGAAGATCAGAGGGATGTTGTACGCGTTGCAGATTCGGACGAAACGAGTGGCTTTCTCCGATGAGTCGGTGTCGAGCACACCGGCCATCACGCTCGGCTGATTGGCCACCACACCCACCGAGATACCGTCCACCCGCGCATAACCGGTGATGATGTTGGGAGCGAACAACTCGGCGACCTCGTGGAATGCGCCATCATCGAAGACCCGCAGGATGATGTCGCGCATGTCGTAGCCGGTGTTGTCGTTGTTCGGCATGAACGTGTCGAGGGACAGGTCACTCGGGGTGATCTCCGGCTCCAGTCCGGGATTGATCACCGGCGCCTTCTCGTGGCACGAGGACGGCATGTACTCGAGATAGTCACGCACCCACTCGAATGCGCTCTTCTCGTCGTCGGCCAGGTGGTGGATGTTGCCCCACTTGGACTGGTTGTACGAGCCACCGAGTTCTTCGGCCGTGACGTCTTCACCGTTCACCTCCCGGAGGATGTCCGGGCCGGTGACGAACATGTAGCTCTCGTCCTTGACGCCGACGAGGATGTCGGTGTTCGCGGGGGTGTACACCGCGCCTCCCGCACACTTGCCGAGGATGATCGACACCTGCGGCGCCAGACCCGACAACAAGTCGTTGCGACGGCCCATCTCGGC
Organism: Williamsia sp. DF01-3; assembly: GCF_023051145.1. Classification (NCBI taxonomy): domain Bacteria; kingdom Bacillati; phylum Actinomycetota; class Actinomycetes; order Mycobacteriales; family Nocardiaceae; genus Williamsia; species Williamsia sp. DF01-3. The sequence continues at coordinate 686,782 of NZ_JALKFS010000005.1, read as the reverse complement.
GTACCAGGCCAGCGACGTGACCGCGTCCTGGATACGGGCGCCGGCGGAGTCGTTGATGCCGACCATGGGGCAGCCGATCTTGCCTGCCCACTCCATGATGGCCGAGACCTTGCGGCCGAACATCTCACCGACCGTGCCGCCGAACACCGTCTGGTCGTGCGAGAACGCCGCGACCGGGCGGCCGTTCACCAGGCCGTGCCCGGTCACCACACCATCGCCGTAGCCGCTGTCCGCGGCGCCGGGCATCTTGGCGAGTCGGCCGAATTCGACAAAGGTGCCGGGGTCGAACAACATGTCCAGTCGTTCGCGAGGCGAGGCGATGCCTTTGGCAGCCCTCTTCGCGACCGCCCGCTCGCCGCCGGGTTCTTTTGCCGCCTCGAGCTTCTCGCGAAGTTCCTTGAGCTTGCCGGCGGTGGTGTCAGTCAATCTGGGTCACTTTCTTGCGAGCTCTTCCAACCGTGCGGTCAGATCGGCACCGATTTTTCCGATGTAGGGTTCGTCGATGATCGCCAGGTGGTCGCCTCCGACGTGGATGATCTCGAGATCGTCGACCACCTCTCCCCACCTTCCGTCTTCATCGATCTTTGCCCACTGCGGTTCGAGTTCGATTGCGCCATCATGCATCTTGTCGGCTCGGTAGAGAACCACCTTGCCGTCGTAGCGCGAGGGTTCCACCGTCGACAGCGCACGGTTGTCGAGGAAGCTGGTGCGCTGATGTTCGATGATGCCACCAGGGATCTTGGCGTCACTCATCGCCAGCATCTCCATGATGATCTTGAACTGGCCGTCGTCGTCGGCCTCCACCAGGCGGTCCATCGGGATCGGCACATCGTCGAGACCGTAGGTGCGCTTGGCGAAGTCCAGGTACCGCTCGAGGCGGGCACGCTTGGTCTCCGGGGTGTCCTCGACCGGTTCGGCCGGGCGCACCACATCGATCAGGCCGACAAACGAGACCTCTTCACCGGCATCGACGAGTACCTGCGCGCATCCGTATGCCAGGGCGCCGCCGAGAGACCAGCCCACCAGCACGTACGGGCCGGTTGGTTGGATCTCGCGCAGCTTCGGGTAGTACTGGCGGACCCGTTCTTCGATGGTCCCCTCGACGCGGTCGAATCCGATGACCGGGACGTCCTCGGGCAGTCGCTTGAGCAGCGGCTCGTACGCGGCGGTGGAGCCACCGGCCGGGTGGAACACCAGCACCGGTGTGCGGTCTGAGTTCTCGGGGGTCCGGAGGTAGCGGACGAAGCCGTCCACCAGACCACCCTCGAGATGCTCACGCACGTAGTTCGACATCGTCTCGATGTTGTCGGCGTCGATCACGTCCTCGATGTCGAGCTCACCGCCCGCACGTTCGGACAACCGCGCCGTCAGCTTCTCCGCGGTCTCGTCGTCGAGCACCGGGAGGGGTTGAAGATGCCGCCGGCAGACTTTCCGGTGACCACGGCCCACACGCCGAAGGTGAGACGCTCGGCGGCATCTCGCGGTGGGACGTCAGCACCGGCCGCGGCAGCGACCGCTGCCGCGTTCTGCAGGTTGGCCTTCGTGTCGGCCGGGGCTTGTGCCGGTGCCCGCTGAGCCGGGACAGGCGCCGAATCCGCTCCGGCGACAGCCTCTTCGGGTGCAGGTGCTTCGAGAAGCGCTTCGGCCTGGGGCTCGGCAGGCTGGGGTTCGTCGGTCTTGGTTCCTGCGGAGTTGATCAGCTCAGCCAGTGCAGCGGTGTCCAATTCACCCTTGCCCGCAGCATCGGCGGCCAGCGCCTCCACCTCGTCACGGTGCTCGACTGCGTAGGTGACGAACTTGACCACGTCTTGGAGGTTGGCGTCGCGCATCGCCTGCAGCTGCAGCTGCGGGATGTCGAACTCCCACTCCGCACGGTTCTTGATGCGCATGGCCATCAACGAATCCAGACCCAGCTCGATCAGCGGGATCTCACGAGGCAGATCCTCGGCCTCGTAACCCATCGACTCTGCGACGATCTGCGCCAGTCGATCGTCGATGGTCTCACCGGAGGCCGGATCCCACCGGGCGCCGATCTCATCGCTGATCTCAGGTTCGGTCACAAGCGTGTTGTCGACGAACCCGGACTGCTCGGCCGTCACAGGCGCGGTGGCGGGCGCCGTCTGAACGGCGGCAGGCGCCGGTCCACCGGAGACCACCACGGCGTCGAGCAGCAACCGGAACGAATCGCCTTCGGCAGCATGCACTTGCAGCGCCCCGCCACCCGGGTGAGGTGCCAAGGTGGTGGTCAGCGTGGAGGCGCCCACCGGCTCACCGTGCGGGAGCACCGCCGTCACCTGTACATCGGAAAGCACTTGCGACGCGGCAACTCTGACGAGTTCGGTGAGGTCCGATGCCGCCGACGCGGCCACCTGCCAGACGTGGCGGCCGTCGGGGAGGGCCACGTGCGATCCCGGAATCCTGGAATCGCCCGACCCGGCCGAGATGTTCGCGGTCAGCCAGTACGGCTTGCGTTCGAACCGGGTCCGCGGGATCTCGGCGAAATCGCCCTTCCCGAACAATGATCCGACGTCGACCGCATGACCGTGCACGTAGAGCTTCATCAGCGCGTTGATCACGCCGTGGCTCTCGTCTTCCTTGCGGCGCAACGTCTCGATCAGCTCGGCGTTGTGGATGCCGACGGAAAAGGTCACTGCGGCAACCGAGATCAGTACCGCGGGGTTCGGCGACAGTTCGAGGAAGGTGGTGTGCCCGTTCTCGACGGCCTTGGCGACAGCCTGGGAGAACCACACGCTGTGCCGGAGGCCCTTGGTCCAGTACTCCACGGCGTGCACCGGCTCGCTGCCCGGCCGGTAGAAGGTCTCGCGATCGACCGAGCTGTAGAAACCGATCTTCGGCGACTGCGGCTCGATACCGGTGAGCTCGTAGGCGAGTTCACCCAGCAACGGGTCGGTCTGGGACGTGTGGCTGGCACCCTTCGTGGCGAGTTTTCGCCCGAGCTTGCCCTCGCTCTCGGCCCGCGCCACGATGGCGTCGACCTGCGGTTCAGGACCGCCGATGACGGTGTGGGTGGGTGCTGCGTACACACAGATCTCGAGATCGGGGTAGTCGGCGAGCACACCGGTGATGTCGTCGGCGCTGTACTCCACCAGAGCCATCAGCCGGATGTCATCGCCGGTCAGCTGGGCCTCGGCCTCACCCATCAGCCGCGACCGCTGGCAGATGACCCGGACGGCGTCCTCGAGGGACAGACCGCCGGTGATGTAGGCGCCTGCCGCCTCCCCCATCGAATGTCCGACCACCACACCGGCATCCGCACCGTGGTGGCGGAGCAACTCGGCCAGGCCGATCTGGATGGTGAAGATCCCGATCTGCGACGTCTCGATCTCGTAGGCCACCGAATCGTCGAGGAACTGCTCGACGATCGAGTAGCCGAGCTCGTCGACGATCAGCTTGTCGACCTTGTCCACCGCCGCGGCGAACACCGGGTTCTCGGTGTAGAGCTGCTTGCCCATCTTGCGGTGCTGCGAACCGAAGCCCGACAACAGCCACACGGGCGACGCCGAATCCGGTGAGTCACAGTTGAACACGAGCGGGCTGTTCTTGTTGTCCGCGACCGCCCGCATGCCCTTGAGCGCGTCCTCGTGCGTGCGGGCCATCACCACCGACCGGGTACGCCCATGGTTTCGATGTGCCAGGGCCCGCCCGATGTCCACGAGCGGCGTGTTCTTGGCAGCATCGGTCTCGAGCCAGTCGGCGAGGTCGGCGGCGGTCTTGCGTCGACGCGACGGGAGGAATCCCGAGACCACCAGCGGGACAACCGAACCCTCGGCCCGGCACGGCGCGAATCCTTCTACCGGGTCCTCTTCGGCTTGGGGCTCTTCGGTTTTCGCCGGTGTGGCCGCGAGCTGGCCCAGCGCGGCGCGTTCGGCTTCGGTGAGGAACTCGTCGAGGTCGTCGTCTTCGTCGAGGAAGTCGGCGACCGTCGACTGGGCGGCAACCGGCTCGTCGATGACCTCGGCGACGGGTTCCCTCAGGTCTTCTGGCGTCACCTCTCGGACCACCACATGGGCGTTGGTGCCGCCGAACCCGAATCCCGAGACACCCGCGATGGCGCGGCCCGAGTACCTGGGCCAATCAGCCGGCTCGGTGACCACACTGAGCCGCAACGCGTCGAACTGGATGTAGGGGTTGGGGCCCGCGTAGTGCAGCGACGGCGGGAGCTTGTCCTCTTGGAGGGCAAGGATCAGCTTGATCAGGCCTGCGGCACCAGCACCGGCTTCGAGATGGCCGAAGTTCGTCTTCGCCGAGCCGAGCAGCGTCGGCTTGTCCGCATCGCGGCCCTTGCCGACCACACGACCGAGTGCGTCTGCCTCGATGGGGTCGCCGAGAATGGTCCCCGTACCGTGCGCCTCGATGTAGTCGACGTCGCGCGGATTGATGGCAGCGTCGATGTAGGCGCTGCGCAGCACCTGAACCTGCGCCTCGGGATTCGGGGCAGGCAGGCCGTTGGAGCGCCCGTCGGAGTTGACGGCCGATCCCGCGACCACCGCGAGCACGTTGTCACCGTCGCGGCGGGCATCGGAAAGTCGTTTCAGCACAACGAGTCCGCCACCCTCGGCGCGGATCATGCCGTCGGCATCGGACGAGAACGCCTTGATGTAACCGTCTTTGGACTGCACACCCACTGAGTCGAACCCCAGCGTCGCGGCCGGGGTGATCAGCATGTTCACACCGCCTGCGAGAGCGACATCGGACTCGCCGCTGCGCAGGCTGCGCACTGCCTGGTGCACCGCGACCAGCGACGAGGAGCATGCGGTGTCGAGTGCGATGGACGGTCCGCGGAAATCGAAATAGTACGAAACCCGTCCCGCCACAATGGAAGTGGAGGTACCCGTCAGAGCATACGCGGCGGTTTCGCCGGCGCCTTCGGGATCGGAGACCGCCAGCATCTGGTAGTCGTTGGTGGAGCTGCCGATGAACACACCGACCTGGCCGCCCTTGAGGTCGCTGGCCGGGATGTGCGCGTGTTCGAGTGCCTCCCAAGTTAATTCGAGTGCGAGGCGTTGCTGCGGGTCCACCATCTCGACCTCGCGCGGCGACATCTGGAAGAAGTCGGCGTCGAAGCCCTTGACGTCGTCGAGGTAGCCGCCCTTGAGGTTGGCCTCGTCGAGCACCTTGGCGATCCGCGGATCCGACTTGAACTCGGTCCAGCGATCCTCGGGGAGGTCGCTGACGCCGTCGCCACCGTTGATCAGCAGGTCCCACGTGGATTCCGGGGTGTGGCCCGCCTTCGGGAAACGTGTTGCCACTCCGACGATCGCGATGTCGTCGTTCGGGCCCCGCGTGCGGTTGTACAGGTCGTCGTCGTCATCGTCCTCGCGGCCCGCATCCGGGTCGCCCTCGATGATGCGCTTGGCCAGCGACGCGATCGTCGGATGCTGGTACGCCACGGTGGCGGTCAGGATGATGCCGGTCTTGTCCTCGATGTCGCCCGACAACGCAACCGCGTCGCGCGAGGACAGACCGAACTCTTCCATCGGCCGGTCGTCGGAGACCTGGTCGACCGGCAGTCCGGTCGTGTCGGAGACCCACTGCCGCAGCCACTCCCGAAGCTCCGAGACCGTCAGGTCACCGGCCTTCTCGTCGTTCTGCCGTTCTTCGCCTGAATCGGTCGACGAACCAACCGGTGACACATCCAACTCGCCGTCGCCACTACTGTCTCCCGGACCAAAACTCGACCCCGGCAGCTTGTCCTCGGAGTTCAGGGGCTCATTCGTCGAACTGTTCAGTTCAGGCATCGGGTAGTCCAGACTATTGATTCTCGTGTGGCGCATCGGGGAACGCCGTCTGCTGGTAACCACCGCGCAGAGTTCCGTCGATGTACGCCGCCTTACATGCCCGCCGGGCGATCTTGCCGCTGGAGGTACGTGGGATCGAGCCAGCCGGAACCATCAGCACGTCCCGTGCCATCACACCGTGCCGCTGGGCGATCGTGGCGCGCACGGTGTCGGCCACCTCTTGCGGGTCGACCTTCTTGCCCGGTCCACGCTCGGCGACGATCACCAACTGCTCGGATGCGTCGTCCGCGTCGAACTTGAGGCCGCTGGCGGAGTTCTGGAACACCACCTCGGGCAGTTCGTTGGCAGGTACTGCGAACGCGGCGACGAAGCCGGGCCGCAGAGCCGGGCTGGCCTCCTGCGCCGAGAACTCCAGGTCCTGCGGGTAGTGGTTGCGGCCGTCGACGATCACCAGGTCCTTGACGCGTCCGGTGATGTACAGCTCGTCCTCGAACCACACGCCGTAGTCGCCGGTCTTCATCCACTTGGCGCCCTGGGGAGCGCCGATGCTCCGGCTGCCCTCGGGCAGTGGCGCCGTGAGGGTGTTGTTGAACGTCTCCTCGGTCTCCTCCGGACGACCCCAGTATCCGTGGCCGATGTTCATCCCGTGCAGCCAGATCTCACCCACGTGGCCGTCGGGACGCTCGGTACCGGTCTCGGAGTCGACGATCACGGCCCACTGGCTCACCGAGACCTGTCCACACGACACCTGCGCCACTGCGCCGGGTGCATCCTGATCGACCAGCTTGAACTGTCCCGCGTTGAGGGCAGTGCGATCGACGTAGATGACCTTCGCCTCGTTCTCGCGTTTGGTCGACGACACGAAGAGCGTGGCCTCTGCCATCCCATACGAGGGCTTGATGGCGGTCTTCGGGAGTCCGTACGGACCGAAGGCCTCGTTGAACTTTTTCATCGAGCTGACGGTCACCGGCTCGCTGCCGTTGATCAGGCCGATGACGTTGCTCAGGTCGAGCTTCTCGCCGGGCTTCGGGACGCCACGCACAGCGGCGTGCTCGAAGGCGAAGTTGGGGGCAGCGGCGAACGTGTCGGCACCATCGGCGACGGCGGCCAGTTCCTTGATCCACCGGCCGGGCCGCCGGACGAACGCCTGCGGGCTCATGATGGTGATGTATTTGCCGCCCAGCGCGGGCAGGATGACCGTGAGCAGGCCCATGTCGTGGAACATCGGCAGCCACGTGACACCGCGCGAGTTGTGGTCGAACTCGATCGCATCGATCATCTGCAGTGCATTGGCGGCCACCGACTCATAGGTGATGACCACGCCGGCAGGCACCCGGGTGGAACCCGAGGTGTACTGCAGATATGCCGCATCGTGCAGGGCCGGTTTCGGCTTGACCCATGTGTCGCCGACCGAATCGGGAACGGCATCGACGGCGATGACACGGGGGCGTTCCTTGGCAGGCAACGGCTTGAAGAAGTCACGGACGGCCTCGGCCGATTTGGTCGAGGTGAGGATCACACTCGGCTTGCAGTCGGCGAGCACCGCGGTGAGCCGGTCGGTGTGACCAGGCTCGTCCGGCGAGAACAGCGGAACCGCGATGTTGCCCGCGAACAGCGACCCGAAGAAGCCGATCACGTACTCCAGCGACTGCGGGGCCAGGATGGCCACCCGGTCGCCCGGCTGCGTGACCTGCTGCAGCCGCGCGGCGATGGCACGAAGCCGTTTGCCGAACTCGGCCCAGGTCAGGTCGATCGGCTCGCCATCGCGTTCGCGGCTGTAGTCCATGAAGCGGTACGCGAGCGTCTCGGCCTGCTCGATGACATTGCGTTCCACGTAGTCGACCAGCGTCACGTCGTCGTCGAAGAACAGATTTCCGTTCTCGTCCAAGAACTGGTCAAACTCGTTGTTCATTCGTACTCCTGATCGCGACCTCGACGCCCCTGACACAAATCTGGTCACCAGCCCTGCGTGACAGTGCGCCCGCGGGGTGATCCACCTTGTGTTCGGCTTGCGTCACCTGTGAACGGTCGAGCTCAGCGCGCGGCACCACGTACTCCATCGATGCCACACGCCTCGTCTCCAACAGCGTTCCCTACTTTTCTTGTCAAGCCAAATAGGACTCGCGGTCGCCGCCGACCCGAGCCAAACCTTCCACATCTTACCGGCCAGTACCACTCGCCTTGGGTACGGGTCGTGAGACAACCTACGCTTTCGCGACCACGAATGTGGCTACTCGCCCTTGAGTATCGGAATGATCGGTGCGAAGGCATCCATCTGCGTCGGGAACACCCCGACATACGACATGGACGTTCGCCTGCGCACCTCGCGGATCTGGTCGGCGATCTGCTCGAACGACCCGAAAGCGAGGTACGGCGAGGCCAGGATGTCGTCGACCGACAACTTGACGTCCATGGCGATATTCGGCGGATAACCCTGGTCGAGTGCGGCCAGCGCCATCTCCGCGGTCGCCTCGCGATCGTCGGTGATCACGATCGTGGCGATGGTCCAGTTGAGTTCGATCTCGTCGAACCTGTCGCCGGCGGCCTGCCTGATGCGGTCCACACGCTCGATGGTCTTCTCCATCGTCATATCGGACAACCGCAGCCGGCCGTCGGGCGTGGTGCCCGTCGCGACCGAGATGATGTCGGCGTGCTTGGCGGCGAGCGCCAGCATCTTCGGCCCACCTCCGCCGACCGCGATCGGAGGCCGGGGACCCTGCCGCGGACGGGGGCTGCCGACCAGACCCTTGATGTTGTAGAACTCGCCGGAGAAGTTGACCTCCTCGCCGCGCAGGAGTCCGTCGAGGATGGTCAGCGACTCATCGAGCCTGCGGATCCGGACGCCGGGCGACTCGAACTCGATACCGGCCTTGTCGAACTCTTCCTTCATCCAGCCCGCGCCGATCCCCAGCTCCAGGCGGCCCTTGGACAGCACGTCGATGGTGGTGGCCTCTTTGGCCAGCAGGGCCGGATGCCGGTAACCGTTGGCCAGCACCGACGTGGCAAGCCGGATCCGGTCGGTGGCTTGGCTGAGTGCACCGAGGGCCGCGAGCGGCCCCACCTGGTTGCCCAAATGGTCGGGCACGGCGAACGTGTCGAACCCGTACTCCTCGGCGGTCTGCGCGAGTTTGACGAACTTACGCGCCCCACCCTCGTCACGGTTGCCCTCGCCACCCGCTCCGAACCGGAACTTACGGGGGCCCGGTGCGGCCTCGGCTGAAGTCATCGCAAGTCTCCTGGTTGTCGAACATGCCCGGTGGTCGTCGCCCATACCCTTACGGGCCCGGCTCGGCAGTAGACGATACTTCCGCACCTGATCAGCGCAAAATGCGCTCGATCCGGTCCGGCGGGCTCATTCGTGCTTGGGGAAAGGCGCCTTGTCGATCACGTCACGTGCCCAGCCCGTCATCCACTCCGTGGCCGGCTGCCCATCGTCATTCCAGTACCGCGTGGTGTTGTACATCGCGTGTACCGGGTTGTTGACGGCACCCATCAGCTTGCTGATGCCCTCGATCGGGTTGGCGATGGTGGGTGCATCGCAGATCAGATCGCCTGGCGCACAGAGGGAGTACGTGCGGTCGGTGAGTTCGCCGAACCCGCCGGGGCGTGGCCCGGTCAGGTCGATCCCGGGAATCGGCAGGATGTCGAGAGCGATTTCCGCACCGACGCCGGGAGGGTTGGGACCCACCGTCTCCACCTGATTCGGCTGACGGCGACCGTCGGCGATCAGACCGACGCCCACCACGAGATCGGCAGCGACCGGCCCCCGACCGTTACCGATCTCACCCGCGATGTCCCCTGCGATGACCGCTCCCTGCGAGAAGCCCATGAGTACGAAGCTCGTGAGCGGACACTTCTGATTGACCTCGGTGATCTTGGCGCGGGCCTTGCTGGTGCCCTCGGCCCGTGACGTGTTGTAGTCGATCTGGCGGTCGGTCAGCACGGTCGGATTCCGGAACTGGGCCACATACGGCACCGTGTAGACGTCGGCCCGCGAGCTGTCGAACTCCTCTGCGAGCGGCCCGGACACCTTGAGCATCAATGAGTTCGGGTTCGCGGTCGGATTGTAAGGGTCATCGTTCGACGCCGACTCCCATGTACCGGGCACCACGATCACCTGGACGTCCGGGCAATCGGCGGGCTGCGCGGTGGGTCGCGGCGCAGCCGACGACGGCGGTGACGAGGAAGGTCCACCCGGTTGCCCCGGGTCGGGCCGAAGCAGGTTGATGACCAGGATGATCACCAGGATCACCGCGATGACGCTGAGGATCCCCAGACCGAGGACCACGAACAGCAACGTGCGTCCCCGACTTCGTTTCTTACGTGTCATGTCGGCCGCTTTGTGGTTGTCATGTCGGCGACCGTCAGCAGTACTTGGCTTCGGCGGCCTTGATCACCTTGTCGGCGTTGGCCTGTGCCTTGGCCTCGTCGGTGGTGCCCGAGCCCACCAGAGGTACCACGATCACCTTGATGTCGGCCGGGCTGGCGCCCTGTTCCTTGCCCTGGCAGACCGCCGAGGCGGCACTGAGCGCGATGGCGTTGTCGGGGTCGTTGGGGAACTCGACGCCCTGCTTCTTCAACTCCGCGAGGTAGTCCTCGGTCTTGTCGTTCTCGTCGACGCCCTCGGGCACGTTCGCTGAGGGCGGGCCCGTCTCGGGAAGACCCTGGGTGTCGTCGGGCTGACCGTCGCTGCTCGCCTCGGTCGACGTGGCCGTCGAGGCGCCAGACGACGGCGCAGCGCTGCTGGTGGCGCTCGTCGTACTACTGGTGGTGCTCACCGAATCAGTCGGCGCCGACGCGGTCGAATCGTCGCCGCAACCGGTGGCGAGCGCTGCGGTGATGAGCAGCGCCGCACCCGCTGTCACAACCCGAATGATGTTGCCTGTCATGTCACTTCCTTGTGTCTTCTCGCCGGGCGGCACGGCGGGGTCCGGTGAGCCGACGGACCGAAAACGCTCCGCCAGGCCGACCCGGGCACCCCGCGCTGCGCGCCGGGATTCGCGCTCTGCGCCCTGAATACCTCCGCAAGGCTACAGAAGGCACCTGAGGAATCACTTGGCGGTGACGACCCCGTTCACGACCTCGATGGCGCCGCGTTCGAAGTTCACCCGGTAACCGCCGGTGATGTTCATCTGATCGCTGACCGGATAGCCGAACTTGCCGTTCTCGAATCCGGCCTTGCCCCACGCGTCGTAGATGGGTCCGAGAGGGATGGCAAATGCACCCTTGGCCGGCGTCCAGTAGATGTTGCCGCCGTCGAATGCGTTGAACCGTCCGCCGTCGCGCAACCCGATCTCGTTGGTCTTCGGGAATCCGAGCCATCCGCCCTCGAAGTCGAGCGTGGCGTACTTGTCCATGATCTTGCCCTGGACCGAGTGCGCACCGTTTGCCGGAGTCCAGTAGTAGCCGCCGATCTGGAACGCCTGCACCCGACCCTTCTTGTTGGGTGTGTCGATCTCGTCCCCGGTCGGGTACTTCAGCGGGCCACGTTCGTACCCGGCCTTGCCCCAGTCGGCCAAGATCGCACCGCCGACGGCATGTGCGCCGGTCTTCGCGGTCCAGTAGATGTTGCCGTTCTGGAAGCGGTTGAAGCGCCCGATCCGGTCCGGTGTCGCGAGCTCGTCACTGGTCGGGAACCCGAGCCACCCGCCCGGTCCTCCGGCAGCCACGTACGCGCCGCCGATTCCGCCGCCGACCACCTTGGCGCCGGTCTTCGCCGACCAGATGATCCGCCCGTTGCGGAAGTCCTGAGCCCGCCCGCCCGGCACGTCGTATTCGGGGGTCAGGCACTCCTCGAGTGCCTTCTTGTTGGCCTTGTAGACGGGCGCGATCGCGCCACCGGTCGAGCAGGCCGGCCGGTCGACCCCGAGTCCGAGTGCACCTGCGGCCTGCGGCCACGCCTGCTGCATCTCGAACTGCCAGTACGGCCACGTGTGGGTCCCCGACGCGCGGTAGACCGCCTGGGCCGGGACGCCGAGCTGGTTCAGCTTGCTGGCGAACTGCTGCGAGGTGACACGCGACAGCACCTCGAGACCCACGCCCGCGTAGTTCGTCGCGAGGTAGGGGATGGTCGATGGGGTGTCGTACTGACCGACCATGCCGTTACCGGACGAGACGTAGAGGCTCACGCCCTTGAGCTTGTCGGCCAGCAGGTACGGGTCGTGTTCCTTCCACGCCGGGTTGGTCGGCGGTCCGAACATCTTGCTCGAGTCGTATCCACCGGCGTCGTTCATCGCGAACTGCACCGCCTGCGGCATCCCGAAGGAACTGAGCTGCAAGATGCCCGAGAACGATGCGGCGAACTTGAAGAAGCCCGGGTTGCGGCCGGCGAGCATCATCGCGGCGCTGCCACCCATCGACAGCCCTTCGACTCCACGCACGTCGGTGGAGCGCCACTGGCTCTCCAGCAACGGTGGGAGTTCCTTCGTCAGGAACGTCTCCCACTGGTAGTTCTTGCCGTTGTCCGGCTCGGCCCAGTCTGTGTAGAAGCTCGACTCACCACCGACGGGCAGGACAACGTTGACGTTCTTGTCCTTGTAGAAGTCCTCGATGTTGGTGTTGAGGACCCAGCCGTTCTGGTCGTCCTGTGCCCGCAGTCCGTCGAGCATGTACATCTGCGGGAACTTGTTCGCCGGACGATAGTTCCAGTCGCGTGCGAGCAGCAACTGCACCTGGATGTTGGTGCCCATCGCGGGCGAGTACACCCACATGGCGACCCGGCGGTCGGAATACCAGAACGTGTTGGTGATCTTGACGCCTGGGACCGGCGCCGGCGCCTGGAGGGCGGGCGCCTGCACAGCAGGTGCCGCAGGGCTCTGGGGCGCAGGGGCGGCGACCGCAACGGTCGAGGACATACCCAGCACTGTGCACACGGATACCGCGCCGGCCATCAGTCCCAGTGCGCCGCGCACAAATCTCTGCCGCATGTACCTCTACTCCTCAAGTCACCGTCACCACTGTGGTCTAGCTCTGCAGCCCTTCGTCACCGGACGGCGCCCGGATGAAGGCGGACCGGCAGACAAAAACAGAACGTCCTACGTGTTTCTTACACGTAGGACGTTCTGTTTTGAGGTTGCCACACCTGTGACAGGTGTGAATTTTGTGACTAGAGGGATGTCACGGTGGTTATCCGCGGAACCAGCCCTGCTGGAGTGCTCGCCACATCATGTCCTGCCAGTAGCCCCACTTGTGGGTGCCGGTGGCCGGGTAGTCGGTGGTGAGGTTGACGCGGTTGACGAAGGCCTGGACCTCGAACGCGCGGGTCTGGGCCAGCGACAAGACCTCGAGCGGGACGCCCTGGACGATTCCGACGGCGTTGTCGCCCACGTTGTAGCCACCCGGGACACCGCTACCCGATCCGACGCGAACCTTCAGTCCGTGCATCTTGGTGATCTGCACAAACGGGTCGTTGTCGTACCAACGAGTGCTCCACGGAGGGCCCCACATGCTGTCCGAGTTCCACGGTCCGCCGTTTGCATCGAGCAAGGCGACGCGGATGGCCGACTTCATGCCCGGTGCGGACAGGTTGAGGTAACCCGACATCGAGAAGGCGTGTGAGTAGTTCTGCTTGTTGTTGGCTCCGATGACCAGTGCGGCGTTGCCGCCCATCGAGATGCCGGCGATGGCGTACTTGCCGCCGGGGCCGACTCGGAGACCACGCGCGTCCATGCCCTTGACCAGGGTGTTGGTGATGACGCAGTTCCACATGTACTTGTACGGCTGGCGGTTGAAGTTGCTCGGCGCATTCCAGTCGCTGTAGAAGCTGGCGGGTCCGCCGACGGGCATGACCACGTTGACGCCGCTGTTGACCATGTTCTGCACATTGGTCTCGTGCTCCCAGCCGCTGACGTCGTACGTCGCGCGCAGGCCGTCCAGCAGCACAACCGTCTTGTAGTTGCCGGGCTTCGACCAGGACCGAACCTTCACGGACGGCATCCCACAGCCATCGACATTCCATTGCTGGAATCCGTTTCCGGTGCCCCAGGCGTTGGCTGTGCCGGTGCCGGCAACGACCCCGACTCCGGCAATGGTCGCCAGTGCGGCAAAAGCAGCGATGAGGCGTCTGCCCATCCCCACTCGCCTCGACGGTGTGCTTACGCGCATCGAATACAACTCTCTCTCTGTCCAGCAGCGGGGCCTTGTCTGGTTCCATCTCGAACCACGGCCACGAGGGTCTTGATCAACACCAAAGTTTTCAGGTGCCACACAGCTGGGCGGTCATCTGGCGATGCCGTCCTGCAACCGAACGGAGCCTATTGGATGCATCGCCTGCTGACAAACCCTGTGACCGGTTCCACTCTGGCCTGGGTTGGCCACTTGACCAGGCCAGATCTGTGCTCTCCATGTCTATCGGACATGCGAAACGCCGCGTTACAGATTCGTGACCTTGGCTTTTGTGGTTTCGCGGGCTCGGTCCGCCAGCAGCCGTCTTGCTCCCGCTTTCTCAGGAAACTCTCAGACTGATGTGGGCGATTGCACAGCATGTGGGATTCCTACCGGGGGTAGAGCGGTGGCGGGATGGGCAGTTTGCACCGCTGCAGTTCGTACTCGGGTATCCGATCGATTCGGTAGGAGGTGAAACCGGCCGCCTGACGCAGGTTGTGCTTGAAGCGGGCGAACGACCACGGCTGAGAGTACGAGGCGATGAGGTCCTGGGTGGGTTTGCACGTCAGTGCGACCTTCGCCTGCTGCACGGCGTCGGCATCGAGGTTCGCCGGCAACACCGGATACCTTGACCACGCACCGGACTCAGCGATCACCCATTCGTCCTCGAGGTCTTTGTCGTGTCCGATCCGGCCGTCGGGAAGCCGGTCCGTGTGCGCCGCGATCGGGTACGACAGGCCCATCGGGTCGGTCACCCGCACATCGAGCGGCGCGTTCATGCTCGTCATACCGAGGTTCAGGTAGAAGACCGTGAGCTGTTTCGGGACTCCGGGGGGTGGCGGGACGGGTAGCGGGTCGAAATACCACTCGTCGTAGTTCGGCGACGCCAGCAACACCCCGCCGGTGTCGCTGTGCTCCGCGATCTCCTCGACCATCGCGCGGATACGCGGATAATTGAGGTAGTCGGCAGCCGTGACGGGGTGCTCCACCCCGATGTTCTGTATATAAAAGCGTCGCTCGTCGACGATGCCCTGCCTACCGATCTCGGTGCCGTTCTTCATCCCCGCCACCTGCGAGGTGGAAATCGCCCAGACCACCGTGGTGATCCACAGTCCGGCCATCACCACCGTGCCGACCCAACCGGCGAGGTGATCACGTCCGAGGCCTGCAGGCAGCGCGATCGGGATCACCATCACCGGGAGCATCAGTAGAAACAGCGGGACCAGCAGCACCCGGGCATGCATGAAGTCGCCGCCCTGGCGTACCCAGTAGAAACTTTCGAGCAATCCGGAGACGAGCATCAGTGCGACCACCGCGGTCGGGGTCTGCAGCCGCCGACTCCAGCCGGTGGCGCGCTCACGCCAGCCCGACTCGGCCGATCCCTTCATCAGATCGACTCTGCCCGAACGTGTTCCGGAGTCCGGCACCTGGACCCGATGGGCCTGCAGGTACCAGGCGAGACCGGCCGCGACCACCGCGACCACCAGCGGCAGCAACAGTGCATAAGGACTGAACATGTTGCCCAGGTACTTGAGGCCTTGTTCGTACTTCGAGCCGGAGGCATCTTTGGCCACGGCAGTGTTGGGAACGAGAAGTCCGTAGTAACCCATGCGGAAGATCTGGTAGCCCACCGGAACCACCGCCGCAGCGGCGGCAAACGCCAAGCGCATCCGCCACGTCATCGGAGCACACACCACCAGCAGCAACGCCAATCCGCCGACGACGGTCAGTTCGGGCCTGATGAGGGGGGCCAGACCGGCGTTGAATCCGAGCAACAGGGTGGTGACCATCTGTTTGCGTACCTGAAGGATGCCGCGATCTGGGGTGGGCCGCTGACTCCAGGCGATCAGCTGGCACCACAGCACCGCGGCCCAGAAGATACAGAGGGAAACCTCGAGGCCGCTGGTGGCGAAGTCACGCGCAGGCGGAAGCGTGATGTAGACCAGCGCTCCGAGAGGCAGCAGCAACGTCCAGCCGGGGTTGATCGGACCGGAACCCTTACGGATGCGATAGAGCCGTCCGGTGCCGTACATGGCGATCGGGACGGCCGATATGGAGAGGACCAGGGCAATCCACAACACGACGTACTCGGTCTGGGCGTCGGTGATCCAGCTCCAGAACCAGATCAGGTACGTCCACACCGTCGACGTGTTGGCCTCGACACGCTCCCCCTCGTTGAAGACGGGTCCGTTCCCGGCCAACAGGTTCCGGACGGTGCGCAAGACGATGAGACCGTCGTCGGCGATCCACCGGCGCTGCCATGCGCCGTAACCGAAGATCGCACCCACCACGACAGCGCTGATCCACAGCGAAACGGTGGCCGGATTGACAGTGCGGCCGAGCACGCGTGGGTCAGCTACCGGCCGATTCTCAACTGCTGGCCGGTGTTCAGGTGATGGCCGCCGTTCAGCTGATGGCATAGACCGCGACACCCACGCATACTATCCACGCGATTGCCAGCAGCTGGAGAACACGATCGCCGAGCGCAATTTCTTCGGGTTCGCCCGCTTGACCACCGTCGACGTCCACTGCGTACCGCAGGATGGCGATGGTGAAAGGCACCATGGACAGGGCGTACCAGACGTTGTCGTCGTGGCCGCCGTCCGTGTCGAAGGCCCACATGCCGTAGCAGAGCACCACCGCGGTTGCGGACAATGTCCAGACGAAGCGCAGGTAGGTGGTGGTGTAGTACTCGAGGCTCTTGCGGATCTTCGCGCCGGTCCGTTCGGCGAGCTGCAGTTCGGCGTACCTCTTACCTGCCGCCATGAACAGCGAACCGAAGGTCATCACCAGCAGGAACCACTTGGACAGACCGTTGGGGAGATCGGCGGCCACGCCACCCGCGACCGCACGGAGCAGAAAGCCCGACGAGACGATGCAGATGTCGATGACGGGTTCGTGTTTGAGGCCGAAGCAGTAGGCGAGCTGAATGGCCATGTAGATGCCGATGACCACCGCGAGCTGCCAGTTTGCCAGGAACGAGATCGCGATCGACGCGACACCGAGCACGATGGCGAGCACAAACGCCAGATTGACCGGGACCACGCCGGCAGCGATCGGACGGAAGCGCTTGGTGGGGTGATTGCGGTCGGCCTCGACGTCCAGGGCGTCGTTGACGAGGTAGATGCACGAGGCGACCAGGCAGAACGCGACGAAGGCGATGGCCGTCCGGCCCAGGATGTCGGGTTCGTCGACCGCTCCGGCTGCCACCGGCGCAGCCAGGACCAGGACGTTCTTGACCCATTGCCGTGGGCGGACAGCCTTCACCAGACCGGTCGCCAGATTCTTCGGCGGGCCGCGCACCACGTCGTGCTCGATCGGCTCCTCGCTCACAACATTCCTCGGCTCTCTGTTCTCGTCTGTCTTTCACCGGCACCGACCGCGGCGGCGCAGGCGGCACCGATCAACGCGCCCCCGATGACGTCGGTCGGGTAGTGCACGCCGAGCACCAACCGCGACAACAGCATCGGCGGGACCAGCGCGGCGGGTAGCGCGGCAGGAGGTAATCCGGCGGCGCGACCGATGAGGATGGCCGCGGCGGTGGTCGATGTGGCGTGGCTGGACGGGAAGCTCAACTTGCTGGGAGTTCCGACCCCGATCCTCACGTCGGCATGATCGGGGCGCTTGCGCCTGACGATGCGTTTGAGTACCACCGAGGCGGCGTGGGCACCGAAGGCTCCGACACCCGCAGCCACCCACAGGTTCCGACCACGTTCGTCGCCGCGGAACTGCGCGATGGCAGCACCTGTGCCCGCGACGGCAAGCCAGCCCAGTGAGTGTTCACCGAAATGCGACAGTGCACGTGCCGAAGCCACGGCACCCGGCTTGTCCACGAACACATTCTGTACGGCCACAAGGACTTTGGTCTCGCCACTCACCGGCGCGAACGCCGCGGGATACGTATCAGTCGATTCCGAAGACACGTTCCCAGCTCTCTTTGCTGACCAGGTCGGCCTGAGCGGATCGGTACGTCTCCCGCATCTCGGGGAACCGGGCCTTCAGCTCGCGAACCAGGGCAGCTGATTCCTTTGCCAGCGCAACCATCTTGTCGCGGTCACGTTGCTTGATGGGCGCCGCCTCCGGCCGATGCTGGGATGATGAACCGTGGTGGCCCGTCGGGCGCGTTGAGAGCTGAACTCTGGCGATTCACCGGCATGAACGGAATGGGGCCGGCCTGCAGGCGCATGGATGGCAAGGGATGAAGCCGGAACTGATTGGTGACGTGTTATGGTAGCAGTTCAAATGAACAGAATCATTGTACTTGGGTTGAGTGGGATTACAGGTGTGTATTGGGGGGGGGGGGGGGGGGGGGGGGGGGGAAAAAAAAAAAAAAAAAAAAAAGGGAAGAAAAAGAGAGAGAAAGAGAAAAAGAAAGAAGGAAAAAAATGACTGGGGGGGGGAGAGAGAAGGTGAAGCATGCACACATAGCTACACCACACTGTCCCAGCAGCACATGCCACTGCTCCCACCTTGCCTAAAGCACACATCACAAAACTCTTCCTTCCTTCCTTGCTGCTCCAGCTACTGTAGCACCCAGCTCTTGCCATGCCTGCTGACTAACAGCAAACCCGCTGCACCAGCCAGCCTTACATGCTCCTGACCCACAGCTTAAGCACACTGTCGCGCTAACATGGCTCTGCTAACCTGCTGACCATTTTAAAACCATGCTGTGGCTCCAACACTGGCACTGCTCCATAAAAAAAAAAAAGGGAAAAAGAAAGAAGAGAAGAAAGAAAGAAAAAAAGAAGAAGGGGGGGGGGGGGAGAGAGAAGAGGGGAAGAGAAAGGGAGAGGGGGGGGGGGGGGGGGGGGGGGGGGGGGGGGGGGGGGGGGGGGGGGGGGGGGGGGGGGGGGGGGGGAGGGGGGGGGGGGGGCGCCTGGCGGCGCTCCAGGGATCATCAGCTGTACGTTGCAGTGTGTTGGACGGTGCAGGTTCTTGGAGTGCCTGCGGTCGCGCAGCGGGTATTGCGCGAAGTCGTGGTCGTACTCGACGTAGGGCGCGCTGGTCCACATGAAGGTGTCGTGGTTGATCACCTCACCCATGCAGTGCAGATGGCTGCGGTCCTGCAGATTGAGCATCTGTCCACCGACGAGCATGGGCGACTTGGCGAATCGGGACATCGCCAGAGCACGCAGGATCGAGTCGGGCTCGATGCTGATGTCGTCGTCCATGTAGAGGATGTACGGACTGTCGGTCAGTTTGAGGGCCTCGTACATGATGCGCGAGTAGCCGCCCGAGCCACCGAGATTTCCCTGCTTGAACATGTGGAGCCGGTCGCCCAATGCTGCTGCGGCCTCGGCGAATCCGGCCTCTTCGGTGACGAGTTTGGTCCCCTGGTCCGGCATCATCACCGCATCGATGACCTCGTCGACCAACGGGTCGGAGGTCAGGGCCCGCAGTGCATTGACCGCATCGGTGGGGCGGTTGAAGGTGGGGATACCGACCGTGACGCGCTTGGTGTCCGGGCCGACGGGAGGATCGATCGGTGCGTACCAGCCGGCCGACGTCACCTCGACGTCGGTGTCCGTGGTGACGTCGAACCAGATCCATCCACCGTCTTCGAACGGCTCGAGTCCGACCTCGAACTCGATGGCGCCCTTGCCGTTCTCGTCGACGGGCACCAGGTTGCCGTCGACTGCGATACGCGAACCGTCGACCTTGGAGCGATAGACGTCCACTCGGCACTTGCCGACGAGCTCGATCCGCAGCACCACCGACTTCAGGACAGTCCACCGACGCCAGTACGAGGCGGCGAAGGCGTTGAAGTAGGTCTCGAAGCTCACCTCGGTCTCGGCCCCGAGCACCACCGATGTGCGGGTGGGCGCGTGTGCCCGACGCGCATTGCTCGTGGCTTCCACCAGGTACAGCGAACGCACGTCGAGTGGCTCGCCTTGGCGCGGCAGGATGACACGCTGCAGCAGGTTCTTGGCTGCGTCGTACGTCTGCGGATTCTGTGATTGCTCGGCTGCAGTGGTGACTGTCAAGAGTTACGCCTCTCCGGTGGGGTCGAGCCGGCCTTGGTGGAGCCCGGCTCCGCCTCTGGCTGCGTCTCCGCCAGCGGCGCACCGGTTTCGAGATGCGGTGCCAACGTGTTCTCGTACATCGTCAGTGCGCTCGCGATGGCCATGTGCATGTCCAGGTACTGGTAGGTGCCGAGCCGGCCACCGAACAGCACCTTGTTCGACGCGGTCTCGCGTTTGGCCCGGGCCCGGTAGGCGTTCAGCTTCTCGCGGTCCTCGGGGGTGTTGATCGGATAGTAGGGCTCGTCGCCACTCTCGGCGAACCGGCTGAACTCCCGCATGATGACCGTCTTGTCGGCCGGGTACTCACGTTCGGGGTGGAAGTGACGGAACTCATGGATCCGCGTGTACGGCACGTCGGCATCGTTGTAGTTCATCACCGGGGTGCCCTGGAAGTCACCGGTCTCGAGGACCTCGGTCTCGAAATCGAGTGTGCGCCATCCCAGCTCGCCATCGACGAAGTCGAAGTAGCGGTCCAGCGGGCCGGTGTACACCACAGGCGCGTCGGGGCTCTGTGCCCGCAGCTCGTCGCGCACATCGAACCAGTCCGTGTTCAGCCGGACCTCGATGTTGGCGTCGGCGGCCATGTTCTCGAGCCACGCGGTGTACCCGTCGACCGGAAGTCCCTCGTAGGTGTCGTTGAAGTAGCGGTTGTCGAACGTGTACCGCACCGGCAAGCGCGCGATGTTCGCCGCCGGCAGCTCGGTGGGATCGGTCTGCCACTGCTTTGCCGTGTAGTGCTTGACGAACGCTTCGTAGAGCGGGCGGCCGATGAGGCTGATGGCCTTCTCTTCGAGATTCGCGGCCTTCTCGGTCTCGATCTCGCTGGACTGCTCGGCGATCAGGGCTCGCGCCTCGTCCGGCGTGAAGTACCGCCCGAAGAACTGCGACACCAGGCCGAGACCCATCGGGAACTGGTAGGCCTGCCCCTGGTACATCGCGAAGACGCGGTGCTGATACCCGGTGAAGTCGGTGAACTTGTTGACGTAGTCCCACACCTTCTTGTTCGAGGTGTGGAACAGGTGGGCACCGTATTTGTGGATTTCGATACCGGTGGTGGGTTCGGGCTCGGAGTACGCGTTGCCGCCGATGTGCGAGCGACGATCGAGAACCAGGACGCGTTTGCCCAGCTGGGTCGCGGCGCGCTCGGCGATGGTCAGTCCGTAGAAGCCCGATCCGACGATGATGAGGTCGTAGCCTGAGGTGGTATCGGAACTGGAGCTGTCGGGGGTCACGGGTGTTCAGCGTAACGGACCGGCCCCGCAGCGCCGACCCGCCACGGGCGACGCACGGACAACAAAGCGGGTGTTCTGGGGAACATTCCGGGGTCCACGGCCCTCCTATCTCCGACCAACATGCCGCGCGCCGCCCGCGCAGCGGCACCCACGACCGAGGAGAAGTACCGTGACCAGCCCAAACGACCCGCTCAGCGACATCTTTTCGCAGATCGCCGCCGACGACGCGGTTGACCCGGCGGTCTTCGACCAGAGTCTCGAAGCCGCCTTCGACCACGACGGTTCCGGTTTCGACGAACTCGTGCCCGACAACGACGACAGCTCCACCGAGGGCGATCTCGTTGCCGGTGTCGATGGCGGCGATGTCGACTCCCATGACGACGTCTTCCAGACCGACGACGCCGACATCAACGGCGATGCGACCGACTTCTCCATCGGCCCCGACCTCGCCGACGACTACTCCGCGGGCGACGACCTGACCCTGTGAACCCGATGTTGTGCCCTTCTGGCGACCAAAACCCCAGGTCGAGCCCGCCACAAGGGCACAACATCGGAAAGGGACGGGCTAGCGCAGGTGGTCGATCAGGACGTCAGGGTTGCCCTGCGACCACACTGTGACGATGGTCAGGCGCTTGATCCGCCAGATGTCGCCGTCACGGACGAGCTCGGCGTCGTATTTGTTGCCCATCATCACCTGATCGGTGGTGTGCCGTGATGGCCCTTCTCCTGGGCGGAAATGTTGGGCCATCGCGTAACAGTTCAGGACGGCACGGTCACCGTCTACGCGAACCCGGAAATTCGACAGCGCATGCATGGTGTCGAGAGGACCCATCGACATCAGCAACATCCCGACCACCGCCTCGCGGCCCTCGATCGGGGGGAATCCACTGTCCTCGTCGCCGACCCGGCTGACGTCGAACAAGACGTCGTCGGTGAACGCCGACTCGAGCAGACCTCGGTCGGCGGCGTCGAGACCGAACGCGAAGCGGTTGAGAGCATCCTCGGGGTCGGCGGTGGCGGGAATGGTGTCGATCGTGGCGGGGATTGCCTCAGGCATCTTGCAGAATCTCCAGCAGTTTGGCGCGAGCCCGGTTGATCCGGCTCTTCACAGTCTGCACGCCCACCCCCTGCTGGTCGGCTATTTCCTGATATGAGAGATCGCCGAACTCGCGCAACACGATTGCCTCGCGGAACTCCAGCGGCAACGCGGCCAGCGCGGTGCGGACCCGGTCGACGTCGGTCACCTGGGCATCGATCCGGGGCGCAGGCGACTCGAACTCCGGTGGACCGTCTGCGGAGGTGTCGAGACGCTTGCGGATCACCGCGAGCGCGGCGTTCGCGGCGATCCGGTACATCCAGCTGGTGAACTTCGAGTCGCCGCGGAACTTGCCGATGTTCTGCCAGGCAGCGATCAGCGCGTCCTGCAGGGCGTCCTCGGCGTCGTGTCGGTTGGCGGTGATCCGTAGGCAGACGGCCCAGATCTGGTCGCGGTTGCGGGTGACGAGTTCACCGAAAGCCGCCTGGTCGCCTTCTTGACTGCGTAGTACCAGGTCACGCTCGCTCATGTCGGTCACTTGATAAATGTCGCAGACACCCCGGGATACGGCAGAGTTATCGGCAGCGAAACCGATCCATCGACTGACCCTTTTACTCGATCGAATCTGGAGTGACCGTGAACGCAGGTGCCACCGCCCACGCGGCCGAAGCCCTGGCCGCTGCGACCGAGACGCTGCGCAAGTACGGACAGACGAAGGCCGCCGAGTTGGCACAGGCCCGCTTCCACGCCGCGGACTCGGCGGCTGCGGTGGTCTTCGTCGGTGAGGTGAAGCGGGGCAAGAGCACCCTGGTGAACTCGCTCATCGGCCGGGCCGACCTCGCACCCGTCGGTGTCGACATCACCACCAGCGCGAGCGTGTGGTTCTCGCCACCTGACGACACACTTGCGGCCGGCACCGCCCGCCTGGTCTACGGCGATTCCGACCAGGTGATCCCGGTCGACCAGCTCGCGGAGTGGGTGACGATGGGTGGCCGCCACGTGCTCGACCCCACGATCGAGGCGTTGCCCACCGAAGCTTTGGTTGCCGTCGACCCGTTGCACCTTCCCGGTCTCACCCTGGTGGACACACCCGGCGCCGGCGGGCTGGACCCACGGCACGCGCGCCTGGCACTGACCGCCGCGCGCCGTGCCGGGGCGATCGTGATGGTGTGTGACAGCGCCGCTCCCCTGACGGCACCGGAGATCGAGTTCCTCAGAACCGCGACCGAGACCTCCGGTTCGGTCGTGGTGGCGATGACGAAAATCGACAAGAACCGCCGCAACTGGCGAACCATCGCCGAGGAGAACAGGGCGATAGTCCGCAGCAAACTCGGTCGCGATGTCCAGGTGATCGGGGTGTCCGGGGTGCGCGCGCTCGCTGCGTTGACCGAATCTGCGGGCACCCGCGGGGAGATCCTCACGGCCTCGGGCATACCCGCGCTGCGGGACGCCATCACCGGCTTGCTGGACAATGCCGAGATCGCGCCGCAACTCGACGGACTGCAGGTCTGCCTGAGCGGCATGCATCGGATGAAGACCCGCCTCGACACCGAGATCGCTGTGGTGCAGGGCAATTCGACCGCACTCGACGACCTGAATGAGAAGAAGGCCCAGCTCAAGGCGCTTCGCGAGCACGGCACCGAGTGGGACCAGCACCTCTCCCGCGACATCACCCTCGCGCGTCAGCGGGCTGTGGCCGTACTCGACGCCGATTTCAACAAGATCAAGGAGGACTGGAGCGCACGGATCAACGGCGAGGGGTGGCGCATCCTGCGCAAGCAACCACAGGTGTTCACCGCCGCCATCATGTCCGACCTGCAAGCCGCGTCGGCGCGGGCATTCGACACCTTCGCGACCTCGCTACACGACATCGTCTCCCGGCTGTTCGGCAACGACGAGCACTGGGAGGACATCATGGACACCGTTGCGAGCGCGCTGGTCGCCGAGGACATCAATTCCCCAGAGGTGCAACGGAAGTGGAAAGACGTCGTGGATCCCAGCGCCATGATGATGGGCTTCATGGGGGCCAATCTGCTGACCGGCGGAATGGTCGGCGGCGCGATCTTCGGCAGCCTCGCGATGGCGGCCGTGCTGCCGATCGGGCTCGTGGCCGGAGGTGTCTGGTTGTCGGTGAACCTGGGCTACCGCGCCATGCGCAACGGACGCCAGCACCTCATCACCTGGCTGCGCGAAACACTGTCGCTCGCCAACAAATCGACTCTGCGTGTGATCGACCGAACCGTCGCGACCGCGCGCCCGGAGATCGTGGTGGCCTACCGCCGTCACCTGCGTGCCCAGACCGATGAGATCACCGAGCAGATCAACGCCGGGGCCGAAGCGGCAAAGGAAGACAAGGCAACCCGCGACAAGAGGGTGCGCGGCCTGACCCGTCGTCTCACCGAGATCGTCTCTCTCATCGAACAATTGGACGCCGCCATCACCGGGCTCAAAGCCGATGCCCGACGCAGCGAAGTGGACCTCGGCGAGCATGTGGCTCTCGGGAAGGACCCGGTGCTCGGCACAGAGTCGGCCTCCATCGGTGACACCCCGTGAGCCGGCCCCACGAAGGGCGACGGACCCGGCCGCATGCTCTCCGTGATCAGCTCACAGCGGCACTGGCAGAGATCGCGCGTATCGACCGTCCTCTGGCTCGCAGCACCGCACAGATCCGCGACACCCTCTGGGCGCCTCCGCGTGTGGTGGTCGCCGGGCGGGTGAAGGCCGGCAAGTCCACACTCGTCAATGCCCTGATCGGCGACCTGGTGGCCGACACCGCGGCCACCGAGTGCACCAAGGTCGTTGCGGTGTACCAGGACGGTGCGCCGGCGCGCGCCGAGGCGGTGAAGGTCGGCGGCGCCCGGCACACCGTCCGGCTGGTCGACGGCAGACCCACCGAATTGGGTTGTCCGACAGATGAGGTCGCCTATCTCGACCGGTTCCTGCCGAGCCGACTGCTGCGCAACATGGTGCTGATCGACACCCCCGGACTGGCGACCATCACCACCGGCAACGAGCACGCCACCCGCCGCGCACTGATCGACGGGTTCGGGCAGACCCGCGACGCGTCGGTGAACGCCGACGCGGCGATCTTCCTGTTCGACGCGACGCCGCGCGCCGACGAAGTGCAGTTTTTGCGCGAGCTGGGTTTCTCGGCGGTCAACACGATCGGGGCCCTGGCCAAGGCGGACACCCTGGGCGAGGGCGCATTCGGCGACGTCGATCCCATCGACGCGGCACGAGCACAGTCCGCCGTGATCGCCGAATCGATGTCGGCGAGCCTGCTGACGGTGCAGCCCGTCGCCGGACTGTTGGCGCAGACGGCGCAGACCGGCCAATTCACCGAAGCCGATGCCGACGCGCTGGCGGCACTGGCCGGGCTCTCCGACACGGCGCTCGAGCTCTGGCTGGAAGCAGAGACCCCCTCCATCGGCACCGACACCGAACGCGACAGACTGCTGGACCTGCTGGGTGAGTACGGCTTACGGCACGCCAGAAAACTCGCCCCGCGCGGCGCCCACGCGGTCAACTCATGGCTGCAGCAGCGTTCGGGCGTCGACGAGCTCCGGGCGAACATCGAACTCGATCTCACCCGGTCGGTGCTCATCACGCGAGCTGTGCGGGCGTGCACCGAGATCGAGCATCTGGCGTTGACGCATCCTGCAGGCGGGCAGATCCGGTCGTACCTGCGTCAGGTTCGACAGACCCCCCAGGCACACACCATGGCCGAGTTCAAGGCGATGCACGCCCTGACCCGATCGGACCCTGAGTCACCCTGGGTCGGCGAGTTACGGCAGATCCTGATCGGCTCGGGTATCGCGGGGCGTATCGGTCTGCCACCCACCGCTGATCGCAATACCGTTGCGGGCGAGCTGGATCGACGCCTTCGCAAGGTCCACGAGGCGGGCCTCATGGGCGGGTCCGCGGCCGAGGAGCAGGCGGTGGCCGTGCTCTTGCGCACCTACTCGATGATGCGTCGCGCGATCTGATCGGCCCTTCAGACGGACTACGCTGGACCGCGCGTGAGAGTTTGCGTACCGGCGACGACCGTCGCCGTCAGCGCCCGGTCACGCCGCCAGCGCCGCAAGCATCTCGCGGACCGCCCGCGGCCACCCGAAGTCTTCGGCACGCCGCCGGGCGGCCTCTCGGCGGGGGACCTCGGGCCGGGACAACACATCACCGATGCCGTCGGCGAAACCCTCGGGCGAGTTCTCTGCCACGAATCCGCACTCTCGGTCGAGGACCTCGGCGAGGGCCGACGTGGCGGAGACGACTGCCGGTGTCCCCGAGGCAAGGGATTCGAGCGCCGACAATCCGAAGGTCTCGTGCGGTCCCGGGGCCAGTGCCACATCCGCGGACGCCAGCAGCCGGGCGAGGGCCAGCTGGTCGGTGATGAACCCCGTGAACTCGACGGGCAGACCGGCGGCGCGGCGTTCGAGCCGACCTCGCATCGGCCCGTCCCCCGCTATCACCAACCGGGCGTCGACTCCGTTGTCGCGCAACACGGCAAGCGCGTCGATGCTCCCGTCCACGTGCTTCTCGACCGACAATCGGCCGCAGTGGACCAAGAGCGGCTGATCCGTCCTCGCCCACCGAGCGCGAGTCCCGGCGTCACGCCGATTGGGATGAAAGGTCCGCAGATCCACGCCGAGCGGCACTCGCCTGACATTGCTCGCGCCGATCCGGTCGAACTCTTCGCGGGCGAACTCGGTGGTGCACACCACCGTGTCGTACGACTGCGCGGTGCGGCGGTTTGCCACGTCGGCCAGCCTCCGCGCGGCCTGCGCAGGCATCACCTGACCGAGCATGCGGTCGAGGCGTTCGTGGGAGATCATCGCGCTGGCGACATCTCGGCGCCGAGCCCATTGCCCGAGCCCACGCAGCGTCAACCGGTCGGACACCTCGATGGCGTCGGGTCGCATGGCGGCGGCAACATCGACCACGGGCCGCATCCGCGCCACCCGATATCCCCCGGTGAACGCAACCCTGGGAGCTGGGACGGTGATCCGCACGACTCCGGTCGCCAACTTCTCCTCGGTGTGCAGTGGTCCCGGAACGATCAGCGTCACGTCGTGCCCTGCCGCGCAGTACCCGGCCCCGAGCTGATCCACCGCAGTCCGAAGGCCCCCGGACCGGGGGCCGTAGAAGTTCGCGACCTGCACCACTCGCATCCTCGGACTGTGTCGCGAGCAGAAGAGCTTGATGCATCCGCCGATCGAACGCGGACTCAACAAAACGTGAACTCTGATGACCTCGGTGCAGCCGATGGACAGAGGCCTTCGCCGGACCCGCGCGGTTTGGGGCTGGGCAGGTCGGGTAACCCGTCGACAGCCGCCCGACCCACATCGGCAGGAGATGCCCGAACCATGACCTCGAACATCGGAAACGGCCACGAGGCAATCGATTCCCTGTCGGGTGTTCGTTCGCCTCGATGCTCGACCGTGCGCGAGACGCCCTGAAGAACCACTTCTGATCGGAGCAGCACTGTGCTGAGCAAAGATGTCGCCCCGGGCATCCACATGTTGACCTACGCCTCCACGAATCTGTACCTCGTGGAGTACGACGATCGGGTGCTGATCGTGGATTCCGGGTTGCCCCGGGTGTGGCCGCACCTGATCTCAGCCCTCGACGAACTGGGCCGCACGCCCGACTCGGTCGAGGGAATTGTGCTCACCCATGCGCATTTCGACCACGTGGGCACCGCACGTCGGGCGCAGAAGGAATGGAATGTGCCGGTGTGGGTGCACACCGACGACGAACGGCTCGCCCGGCATCCCTACCGCTACCAGCACGAGAAGACGCGGCTGCTCTACCCGCTTCGGTATCCGGCATCCATCCCCCGCTCGGGCGGATGACCATGGCCGGGGCACTGATGGTTCGGGGAGTACTGAATCCGACTGCGATCACCACCGACCAGGTGCTACCCGGGGCTCCGGTGGTCATCCCGACGCCGGGCCACACCGTCGGTCACATCGCTCTGCACTTCCCCGACCGCGATGCCCTGATCGCCGGCGACGCGCTCGTCACGCTCGATCCGTACACCGCCCAGACCGGACCACAGATCGTTGCCGGTGCCGCGACGGCAGACAGTGGTCGCGCCCTGGGTTCGGTCAAAAGACTCGCCGATACGCACGCATCGGTGGTGCTGCCAGGACACGGCGAGCCCTGGAAAGATGGCATCGAGGCGGCCGCCGACCTCGCCCTCTCGCGCGGTCCGCACTGAGTTCTCGCGACTCGATCCACCGGGCAGCAAAATCTTCCTGAGATTTTCTCCGAACAACCGGAACATTCACGCCACCGGGTTTCTCCTATTCACAACACAGCAAAGCCACCACGGCCTGCGCCCACCCCGCACACAAGGAGAACCCGATGTCCGACAACAGCATCCCCGAAATCGCCGAAGACGCCACCGTCCTCGAGGTCTTCGACATCGACGGCGACGGAGTGGTCGAGTCCGCCCTGGTCGATGTAGACGCCGACGGTTCCGGCGACGCACTCATCCAGGATTACGACCAGAACGGCGAGCCGGAGACCATCGCCTTCGACACCGACGGCGACAAGCACCACGAGACCGCAGTCTCCGACACCGACGAGGATGGCGAGGTCGACACGGTCTTCCTCGACGAGGACGTCGACGGTGTCCACGACGTGGCCTTTGTCGACGAGAACCAGGACGGTGAGGTGGACGCCGTCTACACCCACGACATCACCACCGACGAGTGGACCGAGGTGGACCCCTCCACCGTCGAGACGCCTGACACCAGCGCTCTTTAGATCCACGAACGATCACAGGAGTTGTGAACCATGTCTGATTCGGTCCACCCCGAGCCGTCCCCGAAGGATCCCCCGGCCGAGCACAGCGGGCACTCCGACGTCGTCGAACCGCCCTACGTCGTCGAAACAGCCGACTTCGACGGAAACGGCTACTCCGAGTCCGCGCTGCTCGACACCGACGGCGACAACGTAGGCGACACGATCGTCCAGGACTTCACCGAGGACGGGGAGGCCGAGACCATCGCGTACGACACCGACGGTGACGGGTTCAGCGAGACGAGCCTGTCCGACCTCGACCAGGACGGGACGGCGGACACCGTCTTCGCCGACCTGGACCAAGACGGTGTGCACGACCTGTCGGTCACCGACTCTGATCAAAACGGTATCCCCGACGGGTTCACGGTGCTCTGACGAGCACCCAACGCCCCGCCTCAACCCGGACCGCATTCGTCGGTCATTCGACAGCAGGACAATCGGCCGCCGTCAGCCCGGTGATCAACTAGGTTGACGGTGGCCGAGTCCGCTGTCCCAATCGTCACTCCCCACACTGAATTCTGAAACCGGAAGGACCCATCACCGATGTCGAACCAATGGTGGCTGGCAATCGACTTCGGCACGTCCAACACAGCGGCGGCCGCCTACGAACCCGGGCACGGCGCGCCGCAGGTGGTGCCGCTCTCGCACAACAGCGACATCATGTCGTCGTCGGTCTACGCAGACTCCTACCGCAACATCGTGGTCGGCGAGGCCGCGGTCAATCAGGCCGGCAACAACCCGGCCGCTTTCATCACCCATCCCAAGCGGCACATCAACGCCGGAACCGTTCCGGTCGGCAATCTGGATCTTCCGTTGGAGAATCTCATTGCCGCCGTGCTCAATTCGGCCCTGACACGTGCGTCGGAGAGGCGCGGTGGCACCAGGCCGGCGCGGTTGATCCTCACCCACCCCGTGGCGTGGTCACCCGAGGAGATCGACATCCTCACCCGCGCTGCCGAATTGATCGGCTTCGATCGATCCGCGGTCACGCTGATCTCCGAGCCACGCGCGGCCATCGCCCACTACACCAGTGCGATCGGCGATGCCGCCGACGCAGGCTCGACCACGGTTGTGGTCGTCGACTACGGCGGCGGGACATGCGATGTGGCGGTGGTGAAGCTCGGTGCGGGAGCCGCGGGCGGCGCCGGACCCATCGACCTCGTTGCCCACGACGGCAACAACGGCCTGGGTGGCAAGAACCTCGATGCGATGATCCGGCGTTGGGTGGACAAGCAACTCACCTCACGGAACCCCGAATTGCTGGAGTACCTGCGCACGGGTGCCAATCTGTCCACCAAGCGAGCGGTCGACGACAACATCCGACGGGCCAAGGAATTGCTCTCGGAGTCGCCTCGGGCCGTCATCAACATCAGCGCGGGTGGCCACGACGCCACCCTCGAACTCACCAGGGGCGAGTTCGAACAGCTCATCTCACAGAACGTCGATGCCATGGTGGAGTTGACCTCCCGCACCCTGGCCCGGGCCGGAGCCGGCCGCGACGTCCGGATCTATCTCACCGGCGGATCATCCCGGGTGCCCCTGGTGCACCAACGACTCGGCGAGCTCGGCACCGTCGCCACACTCGACAACCCGAAGACCGTCGTGGCCCTCGGTGCCCTGGAATCCGTTGTCGGACAACAAGAGGGAGCGGCTTCAGCTTCGTCCGGCGCACCGATACCGCCCGTTGTCCCGGTCCCCCTGTCGAAATCACCTGAGCCTCCCCCATCGACCCCGTCCACCCCGGAGTTCCCACCCACCCAACAGGCACCGATTCCCTCGGGAATCGAACCGCCGCCGTCGTGGGGCGCCCCGGCCGCGCAATCCGGTGGTTACGCCCAGAACCCCTACGACGGTGCAGGAGCCGGCCCCTACGCGGCCGGGCAGGCCGGTACCTACGGCCAAGAAGCTGCATACGGGCAGGCCTCGTTCGGCCAGGGGTCGCCGTACGGTCCTGCCGGCCAGCAGAATTCGGGTCCGTTGTACGGATCCGGCGGTGGTCAGCCTCCGTACGGCGGGGCCACGGCGGCCACGCCGCCGAATCCCAACCGCAACCGGAACATTGCCATCGCCGCCATCGCAGCCGTGGTTGTTGTCCTGGTGGTGGTCATCCTCGGTGTGGCCCTGGCGAGTTCGGGAGGCGACGACGACCCGAAAGCACAACCGGGCCAGTCCTCCACGACGTCGACGACAACAACGACAACAACCACTCGGCGCACCCAGCCGACCACCGAGACCTCCACTGCGGCAACGTCGCTCGACACCGACGATCAGGCGCTGGCCGATGCGAACACCGATCTCGTCGACATCACCACATGCGGGGAGAAGTCGCGGCCGGACTACGCGTTGGCAGCGATCGTCTGCGAGCCGGCGGCCGCCGTCGTGGCCGACGGAACCGGAGCGGTACGCGCCGAGAACATCGTCATCATCGAGTCGTCCGACAAGAACATCAAGGCGATAGCCGACAAGGAGTACTCCGAAGGCAACTCCTCGGAGATGTTCTCCCGGCCTTTCGAGGGCGGCACCACATATGCGTACTTCGCCGCGATGGACAACGGCGGCACCGGGTACTTCGTGTACTCCGAGGCCAACTCGACGGTGACCTGGTGGGTGACCACCAGTCCTGATCAGGCGGCTTTCACCGCGTGGCTGCAGTCGGCCGGGATCTGTCTCTGCTGAGTCGGCTCGAGCCCGGTACCGAGTCCAAAGCATGCCAACAGAAAACAGTCCGCCCGTCGGCATTGCCGGCGGGCGGACTGCTTGTTCGAGAAGAAAAACGTGGGGTTCAGTCGACTTCCTGGAACAGCGAATCGCCGTCGTCGGGGAATGATTCACCCTGCTGACCTCTGCTCTGCACCCGCGAGCTGCCGTCGTGAACGATCAGGCCGTCGTCGGTCTCGAGTTCCTGCACTCCGTCGGCGAGGACATCGTCGTCGGGTCCCTGATCATCGATCACCTCGTCGACCAGCTTCTCGGTCAGCTCGTCGTCGGGAGCGGCTGCGACGGGTATCTCCGGCTGTTCCTCGGGCTGCACGTCCGGGACCTCTTCGGCGATGCGCTCATCGAGGGACTCGCCTTCACGTTCCTCGCTGTGCGTGGTGCCGAACTTGTCCGCTTCCGCCCAATGCTCTGGGGGATCCACGACATCGTCGTCGCCGTGGTTCTTGAGGTCGTCGGAGTCAAGGCTCTCGCTTGGGCTCAGGGTGTCGCCAGGACCGTCTTCAATACTCATGGACACCGGATGCCCGTTTGCGCGGCTGCCGAAACGCAGCGCTGCGGGCGCGAACGCCTACTTGCGCGAGGCCTGGCCGGTGGCGGGATCGACTTCGAGAATGCCACCGGCGAACTTGCTTTGGAAAACCTGGGTGACCGGGCCGAGCAGGGTGCTCAACGAGTCCTCGAGCGGCAGCCCGAGCACGCTCTCGCCGCCCTGTAGTGCAAAGTTCAGCAGAGCCAGACCGCCGAGAGCATGCGCACCGGTGTCGGGACCGAAGAACACCGAACCATTCTGGAACTGCTGAACCGCTCCGGTTCCCGATGTGGTCGGCAGAACCGGTCCCAGCGCTTCCCCGAGCACACCTGAGCTGCCGCCCAGTTCGGTGAACTTGCCACCGATGGCTGCCTCGGCGAGTGCCAGCAGTTCGCTGACGAGATCTCCGGCTCCGGTCCCGGTGCCCGGCGTTGCCGGCAGTTCAGCGGTGGGCAGCGGGGTTCCGCCCGGCGTCGGGATGGCCGGCACGCCACCTGTGGGCGTGGAACCGACGCCGGAGGGAGGAGCAACGATCGCGGGCGGAGTGGTCTGACCCTGGACCGAGAAGAACGAGGAACGTAGCTGCAGCTTGGTGCGCACCTCCTGCGCCGGGACGTCGACCGTGCCGCCGGTGCCGCTGATCCGAACCGTTGCCGCGCGGCCGTTCTCTGCGCCCATGCCGTAGGCCTCGATCACCTCGAAACCGGTGAGCGACCCGACGCCGAAGGTGGAGGCGATGCTGTCCGAGCTCACCGTGGCGGTCCAGTCGCGGTACGGGGAGATGGTGTCGCCTTCGTCGAGCACCGCCGAGAAGTCCCGACCGTCGGTGGCACCACCTGTTGAAGAGGAGAACTCGGTGAATGCCGGCTTCCCGTCCTTCATGAGGACCACGCCGGCGGTGGCGTCGACAGCGACGTTCGTTCGTGGGTCTTCGGCACCGAAACCGCCGTAGACCTGTGAGTTCTGGGTGTCATCGATGGGCTTGCTGATGTCCATCGACGCAAGGGCGTAGGTACGGGCGGCCACCGCCTGGGCCTTGAGCGCCTCAGCGCCGCCCTCGTCCGCCCAGCTGACGATGATCTCTTTGGGGACGACACCCTTCACGTAGTCGTCCAGCGGCACAACGTTGATCACGCGGTCCCCGTCGAATCCGAGTGAGCCCCGGAAGGTTTCGTTCGAACCACACATTTTCAGCAGTTCGGGCACCGGACGGCCTGGACCCGCGGTGATGGGCGACACCAGGGATCGAGGCAGCTCGACCGTCTGGACCACACCGCCACCGCATCCATCAGTGATGGTGGCGGTGGACCCGGACAAACTGACCGCTTGCCCGGGTGCCACCGCCACCTCACCGACCTTCAGGCCGGCATCCGCGAAGACATTGACCGACGACTCGCCTGTGAGAATTACCGAGAC
Source organism: Williamsia sp. DF01-3 (assembly GCF_023051145.1). Classification (NCBI taxonomy): domain Bacteria; kingdom Bacillati; phylum Actinomycetota; class Actinomycetes; order Mycobacteriales; family Nocardiaceae; genus Williamsia; species Williamsia sp. DF01-3. The sequence goes on along the minus strand of NZ_JALKFS010000005.1, from coordinate 653,159 downwards.
GTCGACGTTGTCCACCTTCCCCGCGGTGGTGCCGCCGTAGTAGTGACTCAAGATCTGAGTCGAGGACCAACCTTGCTTGGCGTAGCCGAACGCACCCCACTGACCCATCCCGCGTCCGTGGCCGTTGCCGTGTCCGATCAGCGTCACCTCGCCACCGACGGTGAGATCTACGTTCGATTTCACCGTCTGCGGCACTGCCCACATGGTCACGCCGGCGGCGAACAACAGCGACATCCCGGCCGCAGCCGTCCGCCGCAGACCGGTGCCGAACACATCACGACCCCCGATGGGGCGGGTTGTGTACAGCCCAGGAATGCGCGGCATAGATGTCCTCTCGTCACTCGCCCACGGTCGCGGTCAGGCGCACGCGACAGCCGCGAGCATGTGACTAGTGGGACTGATGTGACAGTAGTGAAGAAACAGCGGTCACAAAAGTAACATCGAGTAACAACAGCATCACGAGTTTCACGCCACGCCGAGAGGGTCGTGGACTTCGGTGTCTGTAGAAGACACGATTTGGCCGTCTGGCAAGTCGATGGGGAAGTCGACGTCGCCCACGAGACGCCAGTTTGGCGTGCGTGGCGGCGCCGGTGAAAAGACTGTCGATCAGTTACGACAATCAAGGGAGAACCACGTGCGCTACCGCCGACCGAAGCCGTCGATCGTCCTGGGGACGGTGGCCGCCGTCGTTGTGGCCAGCCCGGTTGCAGTCCTGGTCGGGGGAAGCGCGCCGAACTTCGCCGTCGACCCGACCGAGCCACCCGCCGTCACCGCGACGACAATCAACCAGGTCAACCTCAACGAGGTTCCGACGATCGTGCTGAACCTGGTCAAGTCCGGGCTCGCCGACGCCGGCGTGACCTTGCCTCCGATCGATGTCTCAGGGATAAAGCTGCCCGACATCCCGTTGCAGATCCCCCCTGGCCTCCTGCCGACCGATCTGCTCCCCTCGACCACCGCGCCGGGGACCATCACCACATCGCCTTCATCACCGTCGGCGCCGTCGTCGACAGAGGCATCCAGCAGTGTCCCGGTCCCGGCGACCGGCGAGGACGTCCCCGAGGGCGCGATCGTGAAAGAGGTGGGTCAATCCGACCCGTTCTCCATGGTCGGGCTGACGTGGCAGGGCGTCGCCAACACCACCGCGTACGTGCGCGCCAAACAGATCGACGGCAGCTGGGGCCCCTGGGTCTCGGCCGATCGGGTCGACGGCGTGAGTACAAAAGACCCGAACAAGCAAGGCACCGAACCCGTTTGGGTCGGCAAGACCAACCTGGTGCAGATCGCGGTCACCGACGACGGTGTCGCCGCCCCTGGCACCGGCACCGGATCCACCGAGGGGTCGGCGACGAGTTCGACCAGTGGAACACCCCCAACCACCACGACCGGCCCCACCGATGAGGTGCCGACGACAACCACAACCTTCACCACTCCCCCGGTTCCCAAACGCACCGACACCTCCATCCCCACTTCGACCGTCACATCAGGTGAGGTGGTTCCCCAGGCGTTCACGCCCAAGCAGGAACCGCTGCTGACCACCACCGGTGCACCCGGACAAAATGCTCTGCAGCAGGCGATCTCGACCATCAGCGCCGCACTGATCACGCCCGGCACCGGTGCGGTCCTGGGATCGCAGCCCTTGGCGGCTGATCCTGCCGCGCCCGCAGCGGCGCCCGCACCGCCCGTCGTGGCGACACCATCGGCAACCCCGCAGGTGATCACCCGGGCGCAGTGGGGCGCCGACGAATCCATCCGGTGCTCTGATCCGACCTACGACGACACGCTCAAAGAGACTGTCGTGCACCACACTGCCGGGACCAACGACTACACCCGCGAGCAGTCCGCCGAGATCGTGCGCGGCATCTACGCCTACCACGCGCAGACCCTGGGCTGGTGCGACATCGGCTACAACGTGCTGGTCGACAAGTACGGTCAGATCTTCGAAGGCACCGCAGGCGGTTTGGACAAGAACGTCCAGGGCACCCACACCGGCGGCTTCAACAAGGACACGATGGGCCTGTCGCTGATGGGCAATCTCAACGAGATGGCTCCCTCACCCGAGATGCTGGCTGCCGCAGGATCTTTCCTGGGCTGGCGTCTCCGGCTGGCCGGCCTGGATCCCCGCGGCACGGGCTCGGTGGTGTCGCAGGGCTTCGACGGGGCCTTGTTCGCAGCCGGTGAGACGGCGACGCTGCCGATCATCAGCGGGCACCGCGACTTCTACTCCACCGAATGCCCAGGCAACCTCGCCTACGAGGCGCTGCCACAGATCCGCGAGATCGCCGCCTCGGGCGCTGCCGTCGTGGCGCCCCCCGCCGCCCCCGCCCCGGTGGACGCGGCGCCGGTGCAGAGTCCGGTGTCCGGTACCGAGAACCCTCAGGTGCTGTCCCCCACCGACACCGGCGCCATCGCCCAGCAGTGGATGGCGACCGGCGGTCCCACCGGCGAACTCGGCAACGCCGTGACCACCGAGCAGACCACACCGAATGGCAGTGCCAAGTTCGTGGACTTCGAGAACGGCAAGATCTACTGGTCCGAGTCCACCGGGGCGCAGATCATCAAGGGCGCCATCGCAAAAGCGTGGGCGCTCATGGGCTTCGAGAACAGCCCGCTGGGTCTGCCCACGTCATCGGAGACAACGGGACCCGACGGCGTCACGCAGAGTTTCCAGGGCGGGACGTTGGTGTGGAACCTGGTCACCGGCATCGTGCGGGTGTTGCGTACCTACATCGACACGTTCAACGACACCTACGACGCCCAGCGCGAGGCGGCCGCGGTACCGACCGCACCGCCGGCAGGCTGACACCCGACGCACGGTTCTGGCTGTCGCGCAACGGTTCACACCGGTGCGCGGCGCTCGGGACCGCGCGCGGTCGGTGAACCGCTAGAACCACCGGGCCAGCACCTGGCCCACCCCGCCGGAGTTGTTGTCGGGCGCGATCTCATCTGCCGCGGCGATGGCGGCAGGATGGCCACCGGCCATCGCAAAACCTCGTGTGACCCAACGCAACATCTCGACATCGTTGGGCATGTCTCCGAACGCGATCGACGCACCGGTCGGTAGGTCCTTCAGCTCGGCCAACGTCCGCAATCCGCTGGCCTTGCTGACGCCGGGTGCCGAGAGTTCGATGAGCCCGTTGTCGGTGGAGAACGTGACGTCGGCGAGGTCGCCCACCACCGCCTCCAGACGCCGCGCCATCTCGTCGCTGCTGAGTTCGGGTCGCCGGACCAACATCTTCACCGCGTTCTCTGACAAGACGTCGGCTTCACTCATCTCGATGTGGTCCGGATTGAGCCACGCGTGCTGATAGCCCGCGGTCGCGACAAACGGGGGCGTCGCCGCATCGTGTGCACTCGTGCCCACCCGCTCCACCGCCAGACCGCACCCCGGGATCTGCTCATAGGCAAGCGCGGCCAGCTGCTCGAGCACTGAAGCTCCGAGCGTCGCCGAATGCAGCACCTGATCGGTGGCGACGTCATAGACGATCGCCCCGTTTGCACACACGGCAAGTGGCTCGACCTCGAGTTGGTCGGTGATCTCGGCTATCCATCGCGGCGGACGGCCGGTCGCGATCACAAACGTCGCACCCGCCGCCGTCGCCTTGGTGATCATCGTTCGCACGAGCTCGGGAACAGTGTTCTGGTTGTCGATGAGGGTTCCATCGACGTCGCTGGCGATCAGCGTGGGAGGCCCGGCGAACTCTGACGGCGTTTCATCCAATTGGGGCATTTCATCCATTTTGCCGTTTGTCGCGCCGGGCGGCCGAATCGGCTGCGTCCAGTGCGTCCGCCTCGGCCATCGTGGGCGCGCCGCCTCCGAGCCGGGCCGGCACCCAATATGCCCCCGCGGGGTGTTCGCCGTAGCGTTCCTGGACGTCCGCGAGCATGTTCTGCATCGTCGACCGCAGATGGTCGGCCAGTCGACGGGCCTCGTCCGCATCCCCTCCACCCGGCGCGATCGGGTCACCGAACTGCACGATGATCGGCGTGCGGCTACGACCGAGATTCCTCGGTCCACCCTTGGTGGCGATCCGCTGAGCGCCCCAGACGATGACCGGCACGATCGGCACCTCGGCATCCATAGCCATGCGTGCGACGCCCGACTTGAAGGTCTTGATCTCGAAACTCCGACTGATCGTCGCCTCCGGATACACACCGACCACCTGCCCATCACGCAAGGCCTGGACTGCGAGTTCGTACGCCTGCGCCCCTGCGGACCGGTCCACCGGCACCGTCCTGGTGTGTTTGATGAGGAACCGCATGATCGCGATCTGCTGCATCTCCGACTTGATCATGAAACGCACGCGGCGACCCCGGTGGTGGACGCCCAGTGCTGCGGGCAGGAAGTCCACGTAAGCGGTGTGGTTGATCGCGAGAACCACTCCGCCGGCGGCGGGCAACTTGTCGAGATCAAGAAACGTGAGCTTGAGGCCCTGCACCTTGACCAGGGTCTTGGCGGTGATCTCGAGCGCCCGGAATACCGGTTCCATGCGCTCAGGGTAGTCACCCAGGGCTGCGGCGACCCCTGCACACGGGTGTGAGCGAGCTGCCTGGCGGGTATGCGGCCGGCACGGAGAGTGATTCGCCCACCACAAGGAGAGCCATGTCAGCAACGGTCGGCGATGTCGTCCTGGAACGTCTACGGCAGTGGAACATCGGACAGGTCTTCGGTTATCCGGGCGACGGCATCAACGGGTTGCTGGCCGCCTGGGGTCGCGCCGACAACTCTCCCCAGTTCGTTCAGTCCCGCCACGAGGAGATGTCGGCTTTCCAGGCGGTCGGTTACGCGAAGTTCTCCGGACAGATCGGAGTGTGCGCCGCCACAAGCGGCCCCGGCGGTATCCACCTGCTCAACGGGCTCTACGACGCCAAGCTCGACCACGTGCCGGTACTGGCACTGGTCGGGCAGACCGAGCGCAGCGCCATGGGCGGGTCGTACCAGCAGGAGATCGACATGCTCTCGCTGTTCAAAGACGTCTGCAGTGAGTACGTCCAGATGTGCACCGTGCCAGAGCAGATACCCAATCTCATCGACCGCGCGATCCGGATCGCCCTGTCCGAGCAGGCACCCACGGCCCTGATCTTCCCGTCGGATGTGTTCGAACTCGAACACACGCCACCCAAACACGAGTTCAAGCACGTGCCGTCGAGCCTGGGGCTCTCCCTGGCGCGCCCGCCGCCGATCCGGCCGCGGTCCAGCAGGCCGCGGACCTCCTCAACGCCGGCGAGCGTGTTGCCATCCTGGTCGGACAGGGCGCGCGCGGCTGCGTCGGGGAACTCACCGAGGTGGCCGACCTCCTCGGCGCGGGGTGCGCGAAGGCACTGCTCGGGAAAGATGTTCTGCCGGATGATCTTCCGTGGGTCACCGGATCGGTCGGACTGCTGGGCACCACGGCCAGCTACCAGATGATGAAGGACTGCGACACGCTGCTGACGGTGGGGTCGAACTTTCCGTACAGCCAGTTCCTGCCCGAACTCGACCAGGCCAGGGCCGTTCAGATCGACCGATCCGGAAAGTGGATCGGCATGCGTTACCCCTACGAGCTGAACATCGTCGGCGATGCGAAGACCACGCTGCGACAACTCATTCCGCTGCTACATCGCAAAGAAGACCGCGGCTGGCGGGAAACCATCGAGTCGAATGTCGACCAGTGGTGGACGATGGCCGTGAGTCAGGCCACCACCGACGCCGAACCGACCAATCCGATCAGGATGTTTCACGAGCTGTCGGAGCGGATGCCGGAAAATGCGATCATCGCCGCCGACTCGGGAAGCGCCGCCAATTGGTATGCGCGGCACCTCAAGTTCCGCGGCTCGGTACGCGGCTCACTGTCGGGGACGCTGGCAACGATGGGCCCGGCGGTGCCGTACGTCATCGGGGCGAAATGGGCCCACCCCGACCGGCCCGGAATCGCATTCGAGGGCGACGGCGCGATGCAGATGAACGGTCTCGCCGAGATGCTCACCATCGCCCGGTACTGGAAGCAATGGACCGACCCGCGGTTGATCGTGGTGGTGCTGCACAACAACGACCTCAATCAGGTCACGTGGGAACAACGCGCGATGGAGGGAACCCCCAAGTTCGTCGAGTCGTAGTCGCTGCCCGACATGAACTATGCCGAGTTCGCCCGCGGCATCGGACTTCTCGGCATCAATGTCGACACCACCGAGGAGATCGGGCCTGCCTGGGACTCCGCCCTCGCGGCCGACCGACCGGCACTGCTCGACGTCCGATGCGACCCGAATGTCCCGCCCATTCCGCCGCACGCAACGCTCGAGCAGGCGAAGTCTCTGGGCAGCGCGCTCATCAAGGGTGACCAGGACGCGTGGCAGGTGGTGAAGAACACCGCCAAGCAAAAGCTGGCGCAGGTCAGGCCTTCCGACGACAGTTGACGCGAAAACGCCTGGGGCAGTTGCTTTGTGACCCCACGTGGCACGCCGATAACAAGGATTACGTCAGCTGGCGGTTGACGCGTGTTGGGGTAGGCGTTGGCGTCGCCATTGGCTGGGGCTTACGCCGTACGTTCTGCGGAATCGGTGTGTGAAGTGGGTGGGTTGGGCGAAGCCGTGTTGGTGGGCGATAGCGGCGATGCTGAGGCTGGGGTGAGTGAGTAGTGTGCTGCGGGCTTGTTCGAGACGGCGATTGATGATGTAGCCGGACAGCGATCCGTGGGTATCGGGCCAGATTTTGTAGAGCTGGCGGGGTGAGATGTTGTGTGCGGTGGCGATGGAATCGGCGGAGAGCTCTGGGGCGTAGAGGTGCTCGTCGATGTAGCTGGTGATCGTGAGAACGAGAGTGGCCGTAGGGTCGGTGGTGGGCGAGCTGTCGGCTGCGCTGAGTAGGAGCGAGCGCATGAGCGACATGGTGGAGGCAGACAGGTCAGGCAGCACATTTCCTGCGGTGGTGGCGATGACTCCGAGTTGCTGAAGATGGTTGAGCATCAGCGGGTAAAGGGGTAGATCCGCAGTGAGTTTGTGAAGTCCGCGGTGAACAGTTTCGGGAGACAGCGTCAACCGGGGGTAAGTGGTGTGAAGGATGGTCGCCGACCCGCTGCCATGGTCCCGGAAGTCAAACGGATCGGACTGGTCGAGGATAACCAGGGCCGGGCGGTCCTTCTGCTGCGGCGGCGTGGTGGTACCGGTCAGAGTCCAGTGGCCTGGGGCCAATACGGCCATGCTGAGCAGTCGGTGCCGGGGGTCTGTGTTGCGGTGGCGGGCATTGGAGACGGCGAGGGCGTGGTAGCGCAGATGCATGAGCGTGGACCCGTTGCCGAGTGTCCAACTGCTGGTGGTGCGGCTGTCGAGACCTCGGTGGGTGGTCGAGATGGTGAGGTGTGGTGCGACGCCCGCGCATGTGGGTGTGTCAGACATGGGGTGGTGTTTACGTTGTCGCAAGGTCGCGCCAGGCTCGGGGGCTCAGGCCGTACGTGGTGCGGAAGCGCCGGGCAGCTGGTAGATGATCACCATAAGGGTTCACCGCCGGCTACACAGTTGCCGGGGTTTGGTCGCGCGTGTACCCGGTTCGGGGGTGGCATCTATTGGGTCAGTCTTCATCGCGGATCTCCCACCACTGCTGGATGCTCATACCGTAGGTGTTTGCGAACGCATGCTCAAGGTGTTGTTTATCGGCGAAGCCCCACCTCCGGGCGATGCGTGCATCGGGGGGCTGTGTGGACTCCAGTAGTTCTGCGCGGACCGCCGTCAGGCGTTCGGCAAGAATCCATTGGTCGATATCGAAGCCTTGCTCGCAGGCCCGTTTCTTGAGCTCGTGCGTCGTGAATCCGTAGTGGTCGGCGAGCAAATCTTCGGTAAGGCTGGGGTCATGTAGCCGGTCGCGAATGTGGGCCTGGATGCGGGGAATGAGCGCGGCATAGGGATCTTGCGCTTGGGGTTGGTCGATGAGTCCGGCGGTGACGAGCGCGCGGGTCAGGGAGACGGTGGCTTCACCCAGCTCGTGGCTCGAGTTGTCGGAGATCTCGTGGTCACGGTTGATGTTCAGTTCGATGATGTGGCGCCTCGTGATGTCGTAGAGCGGGTTGGACTCGAGGTAGCGGGCGACGTGAGCGAAATCCTCGCGGGTGATACCGATGAGGTCGTACGGGACATGGATCGCCCGGGAACGACCTCGAGTAGGCCAATCGAGAACGTACGGGGAATCGAGGTCAACGATCATCAAGTCGCCCGGGTGGACGAACTGCTGTCGACCATGCTGTTCGAATCGACCGGTCCCGTATTCATGGACAGCCAGGGCCACGACACCGGCGGGGCCTCGAGCAATGTTCTCACGGGTGCGCGTCATCCGATTTGCGGTCATGGAGGCTCGGAACATGTTGGCATGGCCGAAGTCCCACGATTCCATGACTGCGGATATGTTCCGGCCGGGGTCGAACTCGACCGTGGCTGGGGCTGAGAGTTCGTCGAAGGTGGTGCGGGCGGCGTCTATCTTGTTCGCGTGCAGGTAGGTGGAGCTGTCGAAGACGACGGCCATGTCGGACTCCTTACCGTACGCCGGGGTGATGCAGACAAAATACGTCGCGTTGAGGACCATGGCGGTGGGTGTGCGTTGTGAGTACAGGACTGTGCACTTGTCAATCAGCTAGATGCCGCCCTCGCACGGCGGGGCGTAGCGTCGCGGCCGCCGGGCGAGGGGTTACCAGGCGGTGTCGGCGTAGGGCTGTGACCACAGTGCGATTTGCAGGGTGACTGCTTTGAACCAGGCTTGGTGCATCGCGTCCACTTCGGAGTCGTTGTGGCCGCCGGCCGCGAGGAATGGCCGCATGGTGGCTGTGATGGGGTAGATGAAGGCAATCAAGTAGCGCAGCGGGATCGCGGGGACCGAGTCGGCGGAGTCGGTGCGGTTCTTCTTGATGTTGGTGTGGCGCAGCGCGATTTCGTGCTGGTAGGCGAGCCAGTTGGCGTCGAGGGGGCGGTAGCAGGTGTCCAGGATCCACTGACCGAAGCGTGCGCGGACTCTGGCCAGGTACTCGGGGATGGGGTCGCCTGCAGGGGTGGAGAAGTAGGCGATGAGGTGGGGGTGGGCTCCGACGAAGCCGTACCAGACGTCCAGCACATCTTCGATCTGTCCTGTCAGCACCTCGCCGGCAGTACGTAGCGCTGCTTGGTCATCGGGACCAAACAGCACGCTGTCCAGGAGCGCATCGAGTTCGGAGATGGTCACCGGCGACGGGGCCAGTGCTGGGTCGTCGAAGGTGTATCCGGGAATTGACGTGTTAGCGGTCATGACAAGTCCTTGCTTGTGAGCTAGATGCGGTCAGTGGGCTGTTGAGTGTGAGGCGGGGCTGGGGGGTCGTCATCGTTGGTCGAGTACCGGCCGCCGGGGGTGGCACGGAGCCATGGTCCTCGCGGGCGGCCGATACTCGGCGGGTGCAGCGTGCCGGATGTGCCGCGTATCCAATGTGCGCAGGTTGTTTCTGGTGGGTGTCAGTTCGGTTGGTGGGGAAGCGCAGTGGGAGTGCGGTCCGAGGTGCGTGCGACTGCCCAGTCCAGGGCGTAGTCGGCTACTGCTTCCCAGCCGGGTTCAGCGCACGTCCAGTGTGATCTACCGGGGAACTCGTAGTAGTCGGTGACGGCGGCCGATTTGCGGTATTTGCGTGCGTTCGACTGGTTGACCGCGGGCGGCATGATGTGGTCGGCGCCGCCGGCGATGAACAGCAACGGGGCTCGTTCGTCGCGTTTGTAGTTCACCCAGGTTTCCTGATGGCCGGGGGTCCAGTTCGCGAAGACGCCGTACTTCCACACCCAGGACCCGGGTGCGGCGATGGCGTAGCGGTCGTAGGCGGCCTGGGCACTGGCGTCGTCGAGGGTGTTGGTGAACGCGTAGTGGAACTGTTTGGCTGTGAAGCCAGCGGCCTTGTGGCGGTTGGACAATCGCTTGAGGATGGGCAGCAAGGCTTTGGCCTGAGAGGGGGTTGGGCTCGGACTCCTTCTGTGGGTGCGGAGTCGATGACCACCGCGGCTGCTCCGAGGCCGCGGTCGACGAGCAGTTGGGTCATGATCCCCCCGAAGGAGTGGCCCATGATGATGGGCGGCACCGGCAGGTTCTCGATGATGCCGGCGAGATGGTTGACGGTCTCGGGGACGGTGAGTTTGGCGATGACGTCCGGGTTCTGGCGCAGCGCTTCCACTTCGATCTCGAAGCCGGGGTAGGCCGGTGTGATGACGCGATACCCCTTGTTTTGGTAGTGGGTGACCCAGTGTTCCCAGCTGCGTGGGGTGACCCAGAGCCCGTGGATGAGGACGATCGTGTCAGGGGTGGTCGAGCGTGTCATGGCGTACTCTGTTCTCGCCGCTCAGGCGGCGGTGTAGGTGCTGAGGAATGTCAGTAGGTCGTTGTTGAGGTCGTCTTTGTGAGTGTCAGTAATCCCGTGTGGGGCACCGGAATACACCTTGAGTTCGGCGTTCTTGATCCGGGCGGCGGACGCTTTGCCACCGACCTCGAAGGGGACCACCTGATCATGAACGGGGGTACCGCTGAGACCAGCACTATCTGCAAGGGATGCGAGATGCGTTCTGGCGCCAGGGTCTGCAAGCCGGAGCCCGCAACGCCTACGAGAGTATCGCCGCGTTCTCCGCGAGCCGCCACGGCACTCGCCGAGGACAACCCCGGCGGTGTCCCGGTGGAAACAGCTGCTGGGCTTCCCAACTGTCTGAGTTCAGAGGCCACCCGTGGCTGAGGATGACCGGACGCCCAGCGCCCCAGTCCTTGTAGTAAATGTCGGTGCCATCCAGCGTGCAGAACATCGGCATGATGTCGTCCTTTTGCAAGAGTGATTGCTGTTGCTCAAAGTGACCGAAGCCCTCTGATGACAGACAACGTAAGTCTTCTCGCGCCTACCGATCTGTCTGTTTGTGCACGCTTGTGTTCTCTGTCAGCGCGGGCACCCCAACCCAAACCCCCTTGCACACAACAACCCCGGCGATCCGGGGTCTGAGACTGGGTCAATGGACCGTGTTGGACGCGTCGATCCAGTCGGCGAACACCTGCGAGGCCCGCTGTGCCAGTTGGGGGCCGAACTGCTGCGCGTCAGCGCGCAGAGCGGCCGGGTCGACCTGATGGGAGGTCAGTTCGTGGGCGTGGCCGATCAGCCAGCGTTCGATGTGCGTGTGGTCTGCCTCCAGGTGAAACTGCAGACCCAGCACATGGTGGTCGACCGCGAACGCTTGGTGGGTGAAGTTGCGTGAGTAGGCGAGATCGTCGGCGCCGTCCGGTATATCGAACTGGTCACCGTGCCAATGCAGCACGGGGACATCGCCCAAGGCGCGCAGAGGACTGTCCTGCCCGGTGCTCGTCAAAGATATTGGTCCGTAGCCAATTTCGACTCCACCTGTCGGGTGAACGGCGGCCCCCAATGCTGCCGCGATCAGCTGAGCGCCCAGGCATATCCCGAGGGTGGGAGCGAGTTTGGCCAGGCGCAGCTCGATGCACCGTAGCTCCTCGCGAAGGAACGGGTATCGGGCAGTGTCATACACCCCGACGGGTCCGCCGAGGACCACCACGAGGTCGGCGTCGATGATGGGACGAAGGTCATCAACACCCGCATCGAGATACTCGATCCGGTATCCACGGCTCGTCAGTACCGGCCCAAGCACACCAAGATCCTCAAACGGCACGTGACGGATAGCAATTGCGGTGGCTTTCATGAAGGTCCATTCGTCGATTCCGGGCGCACTCCGTCGGTTGGTTAGTGTGACAAAGCCGCCGTAGAACATCGGTAAGCGGCCTGACCCCGGCGACCCACGACGTCAACAGCACAAAACTGTGCGCGCAGAAGCAGTTCAGATCGGTGAGTGCCTCGTAAGGTCCTGGGCATCAGACCGAAAGGGACTCCTGCTATGCCTCCTACACCGGCCACCGGCCGTACCTGCATCATGGTCATTCGCCGCTTCGCTGCGGCACTTCTACTCGTACTTGCGACAATGGTTCTCACGGCGATACCGGCGACAGCGTCCGGGGTAGCTAAGCCGACGATTGTCCTGGTTCACGGAGCTTTCGCCGACTCATCAGGATGGCGCGATGTTGCCGCAAACCTGACAGCGCGAGGCTATCCCGTGCAGACCTTCGACAACCCACTGCGTGGCCCGCGGCACGATTCGACCCAACTCAAACGACAGCTCGCGGCGATCCCCGGACCGATCGTCCTCGTCGGACACTCCTACGGTGGAGCCGTCATCACCAACACCCACGACCCCGACGTCGTCGCCAACGTGTACATCGCAGCATTCGCACCCGAACAGGGCGAGTTCGTGCAAGGACTACTCAACCCCCTGACCTTCCCCGGCAGCCGAATCCTGCCACCAGCGTTGCAGCTCAAAGTCGTAGACGATCCCACCGGAATCGGCGGCAAAAACATCGACGGCTACATCGGCCAGCCCTACTTCCACGACGTGTTCGCCCAGGACGTCAGCAGCGCTGACGCCGCCGATATGTTCGCCCACCAGAAGTCTGCCGCACTCGTGGCCAACCTCGAACCCTCCGGCGCCCCGTCATGGCGCACCGTACCCAGCTGGTACCTACTGTCTCAGCACGATCGCGTAATCCCGCCGGCCTCGCAACGCTTCATGTCCTCACGCGCAGCCCCCGGCCGCACCACCGAAACCAACGCCTCACACGCATCGCTGGTATCCCGGCCCACCGAAGTCACCGACATCGTCGTCACCGCCGCGCAGGCAACCAGCAGGTGACCGCTGCGCAGGCGCGTCATGCGGTACGGGAGGTCGGCAACGGTCCAGGATCGCCGTCTGACTGGGAGCGCACGAAAGTGTTCCGTGGGTGCCAATGCCACCACACCCGCAGGGGCACCTGTCTTACAGTTACATGGGCAATGTCAAGGACCGGCGGCGATACGTTCACCCGGCCTGCCGATAGAGGTGTGACTCGCGCCCTCAGCCCGTGAGACCGGCCTGACTTGGGCGGGTCACATGGAACATCGACAAGTTCACAATCTCGCGCTCAAATGAAGGTTAGAAGTGGTAGTCGTTTTCAGTACGGAGGGCCTTACGCCCGCCGACAAAGTTGAGGCAACCTGCGTTGCGATGCAGGAGCAGTCAGTGCCATCGACGGTCGAGTTGGAAGACGCTGCTCGCGTTGAGTCGCGAATGCAGGTGTGGCAATTCGGTGACGCAAGAATTTTTCCGCGCGGAGATGACCGGTTTCCGGCTCATCCGGACCCCCCGTCAAATCGACACCGGTCCAGGGGACATGCTCGCGATCGCGATGCACGAAAAGTGCATTGGCAAACAAGAGCAGTTCGGGACCCAAGTCAAAGTATTGCCCAACGAACTAATGGTGATGGACCTCAATTCCGCGTACACCTACGAACTTGAGGGTGGCGGCGCGTCACAATGTCTGCACGTCCCGGTCGACTCGCTCGGTCTTCGACACGAGATGATCCGTAGCGCTGCGTCGCGACTACGAGCCAGCCCCCTATACGACATGATCACCACTCACCTGTCGGAGATGACAGCAAGAGCCGACGCGCTAACCACCAGCCCAGCCGCACCCGTGCTGGGCGAAACCAGCATCGAACTCACCCGCACCCTCCTGGTCTCGGCATATGACACCGACTACGCGCGAGATGCTCTAAATGAGTTGCTGATGCCCCGAATTCGGGCCTTCGTCAAACAGCACCTCGCCGACAGCACACTCAACGCTGACGTCATCGCTGACGCCCACGACATCTCGCCACGACAGCTTTACCGGGTCTGCGCGACAGCCGACGTCAGCCTTGAGCAATGGATAATCTCCGAACGCCTGGAGCGAGCCCGCGAAGAGTTGTCGCGCTTTGAGACGCGTGATCTGCCCATTGCCACCATTGCACGGCGGTGTGGTTTCACCAACAGCTCATACTTCAGCAAGCGATTCAGGGCGATGTACGGCCTGTCGCCCCGAGCGTGGCGGCAGATGTCATCGGGCGAACGCGCCCCAAGCTCGGCGAGCGACACGTCAGAGTCGCGGTAACGGCGCCCGCAGATCCGAGTTGCGTTTCGTCACTGGTGACGAGATGGTGTGAACAACAACGGCATGCTGGCAGGAGCGGGTGTTCGTAAGTCGGGAGTAGGCGATCTGATCGCGGTGTCTCGAGCGGCGAATTACTCTGTGGCCCTCTCCACGCCGGTAACAGTACTTGTTCCCTGTTACCTATTTCCCCTGTTACCGATGGCTCGGTAATTCGCCGCAGAATCACCTCTGGCCGTACTCGCGTACGGCGGCGATGTATTCGGCGTACGTACCTGCCGCGTCAACAGCGTGGCGCTCAATGGTCGATGGGTGATAGCCCAGGACATCGGCGATGATGGCGGCCGGGGCGGTCTTGCTGAGTTCATGCAGTGTGCCGAGTCGGGCGGCGCGGGCGCTGACGAGGTGGTCTCGTAGCCGGAGGCGTAGGTGCATCGGATCGATGTGCATGCCGGGGGAATGCCCTCTGAAGACCCAGTTGCTTCTCGGGTGAGCGGCGGTCTGATCGTGGCCAGGGTTAGCCAGGAGTTCACGCCACGGCCCGTCGAGCGGGGCGGGCAACACGATCGGGCCGCTGCCGAGCGTAATGGTCGCCAGGTCCTCGGTCACGGTGATGTCGTCCCAGTTCAGCGCGGCAATATCTTGGATCTGTTGGCCGAAGACAAGGACTAGAATCGCCGCGGCCTTGTCTCGTGCGGTCAGGGTGTCGCCGTCCACTATTCGGTCCAGGGCGGCGGCCTGGTCGGTGGCGCTGAGTGTGGTGCTGTTACCGCGGCGATGGCGGGGCACGGTGAGCCCTTGTGGGGCGTTCTTGGTGTCCATGGCCCAGCCGAGGAACCGATCGACGAGCAGTCGCGTGGTCGGCCCGCCGGCGATCCAGGCGTCAACCTCGCCCTGGCCGACGTCGGCGAGCGCGATGTCGCGCTCGCCGAGCCAGTTGAGGAAGTTGATCGCGACGGTGACGGTCTGCTTGCTGCGCAGGAAGGTGCCGTGGGGGACGGGGTCCATCTTGTTCATGCGCCGTAGATGGTGCCAGCGGATATAGCGGTCAATGACGGCCCGGTTGGTGTCCTCGGTCAGCCTCTCCAGTGCTGTGTCCGCCCAGGCTTGGTAGCGGACAAGCAGCTCATCACGTCGGGGCAGGCCACCGTGCTCGACTAGGAGCCCGCGCACGTAGTCGCGGGTGCGCGAGCGTGGAAGTGCATCGATCGCCTCGTGCGTGAGCTCCGGGAGGGTGGCCAACTGTTTCAGGAAGTCGGTCACGTGCCGCTGGCGGATCCAGGTCAGTCCACTGTTGGCGCGTTTCATCGATTTCAACGCCTCAGCCAGGGGGATAAGCCTCTCGGCGATGGTGCCGGTGTCCGGGTTGGTCAGCAGTCCGTCGACGGTCTCGCTCAGTGCGCATGGCCAGCACAGGCCGGCGCGGTAGATCTCGTCCTCGGCGCCGCAGCGCACGCAATCGATGTTGAGGGTGATCTGGGCGCACGCCCGGCAGGCCGGGCGCCCATCTACTCGGCCCGGTAAGACGCCGATGTGGCCGCAGTCGCAGGTGCCGCGGGTGCGTTTGGCCTGCTGGTAGCAGTAGCCGCAGATCTGATCCTCCGGGCCCCAGGTGACCACCAGCGGGTAGCCCAAGCCGCAGCGATCACACGGACACACGCGACGTAGGTCCGGGTCGTCGGGTTTGCGGGGCCTGGCCATCGGTATCGGTCAGTCCTCGTTGTCGTCCCGGACGAGTCTCACCCGGGGGGCGATCGGCTGGCCGGGTGCCACCCCCAGGTCTTCCGGCCGCTTCGGCGCCTGGGCGGTGGCCGCTGCCCGCATCTCCACGAACGGCTCGAACAACTCGCCGGGTTCGCAGTCGAGGATGTCGCAGAGCGCGGCGAACGTGCGTGCCGGGATCCGCTCTGGTGTGCCGGTCACCAGCCGGTAGACTTGACTCTCGGACAGGTTGATGCCCCGAGCCCTCAACAACGGCACCAGTTCGGTGCTCTTCCACAGGTTGCGCTGCGCCATCTGCGTCCGCAGATTCCAGCGATACCCGATGCGTCGTTGCTCAGCCATCAGCGTCTCCGTCCTGCTTCCTGCCGTGGCCGTCCAGCCGCGAAGCGATCATGTGCTGGATGGTTTTCTGTTTGAAATCGTTGCCGACCGAGGTGTACAGCCCGGTGACCGACGCATAGGCATGACCGACTTGAGTCTGCACGAACGCCGGGTCGTAGCCGGCCTCGATCAAGTGCGTGACGTAGGAGTGTCGCAGGCAGTGCAGTCCGAGCTCTTTCGGCAAGTCGGCGCCCTCGCGGGCGGCAGCGAAGGCATCACTCAAGCTACCCACTCTTATCCGCTCGGCGCGCTCGCTCGGCCATAGCGCCGCCGATCGGTCAGCGGTGGCGAAGTGCCGCCGGCCACGCTCGGTGATCCAGAATCGGAGCAGGTCAACCACCCAGTCGAACTCCGGGACCGTCAACACGGTGCGTCGTCGCGGCCCCGACCCGGTGGTGCCTTTGGCCCATCGGACGGTCACCGCGCCGAAGTCGCCGTACGCAGGCACATGCGGGTTGGGGCCGAAATCCTGCACGTCCAGCATCGCCACCTCGCGACGCCGAAGCCCAAAGGCGTAGCAGACCTTGAACGCGATCGAGTCCCGCAACAGGGGAAGCCAGCGCTTACTCCCAGCAGCGAACTCACGATCGACCCGGTCGTCCACGTCATCAAAGAGTCTCTGCAGCTCCGTGGCCGTGAAGGCCCGGCGGCCAGCCGGAACAGCATCCTCGCAGGTGTGCCGCGGGGTGTTCCACTCGAACGCGATCTGCGCCGGAACATCGTCGAAGACCCGTTGGCACAGCGCACCCCACCCGTAACTCGAGCTCGAGACGTAGGCACAGAACATCGCGATGGCATTGCTGTCCGAACGCAGCGTCGTCCAGCTCACCGGCTTCTCACCCGAGCGCCGCCCAGCCATGTAGTCATCCAGATCGACCGGCCTCCACGACCACGGGAACGTCCCGGCGAACTCCTGGAACCGGCGCAGCACCCCGCAGCGCCCGTCGATCGTTGCTCTCGTCAGCCCACGCGCCAGCATCTGCGCCCGCCAACCCTCGACCATTGCTTCAAACACGCGGTCCTCGGCACGGAACAGGCCGACCTCACCGTCGCGCAACAACCGCGGAACGAATCCCGGGACACCGTCCACGCCGACCTCCGACCCGTGGAAACCTGCATCTAATGCAAGAAACCTACAGGGCGCTGGACCGACGCACAAGCATCACATCCGCGGCGCCGACACCACGCCAGCCAACCCCGCCGCCCACCAGCGCAAACCCCATCATCCCAGGTAGACGGCAGTAACCGCACCTACCACTACTCCCGAGAGTTTTGAGCCGATAAGATACCTTATGTCAAGTAAACTTGACAACGTGCAGGTGGAGAGCCGTCCTACTAGTTCTACGACGTGAACGCTCGGTCGATCGCAAGGGCAATCTCGTGACAGGATGCGCATATGGAGCACCATCACCGCGAGCGCCCGGGGACGCTCCGGCGCGTGTGGCAGGTTCTCCACGTCATCGCGACCATCATGATTCCCTGGGTGCTGGTTGCTTAATATTTTTGTTCGCACACGCAGACAATTACGGACGAAGCCCGCCTTATTGCGGACTTCCACATGATCGCGGCAATCGCCGCAAGTGCCCTGTTGCTAAGTATGACGGGGCTGCGCCTGTCCGGCCGCAGTGTTGCTGCGACCGTCCCCTTCGCGATCATGTGGGCGATCACGCTCGCCTTCTCCGTAACCCAGATCCGCGAGTACGGCGACCAATTCCAGCGTGACGCCGAGCTGTGCATGCCAGGATTCGGGCTCTTCGTCACTGCCGTCCCGTTCGCAATCGTGGTCACCTTCGCCGTCCTCGGCTCAGCGGCGTTCAGTGTGGCCACCCGCCGCGCCGCCGAGCGGTGTTCCCAAGCGTCCTCACGCGCCACATAGCTGAACCCGTCTCGCAACAGTCGCGGGGATAACGTTTGCGCTCTGGTGACATAATATGTTGTGCGACAATGGTTTACGTCAGTGCTAGAGTCCTCATTAGCTGTCACGCCTGGTCTTGGATCTCCGTTGCGACATGTATAGCAACCAATCCACTCGCGTCGAATGAGGTAACCGGCACCGGGGGAGCCTCACCAGTGAACTCGGCATGAACACCGCGTGCGGTCATCGACCAATGCGAGATGGCGAGTGTGCCGATCACTCTGGAGTTGCAGAAGCGGATCAGTGAGATGGCGGGTCAGTCGATCACCCCGGAACTGCGTGCGCAGGTTGACCGGTTCCTTAAAGGTCAATGAGGACAGTGAAGGTCCCGCCACTCGTTCGCGGTGTTTCACGTGACGGCGTCAGCGATCAGCAGGTGCGGTGCGTTGGGGTCTTCACTGATCTGACCCTGTTCGACTGTGAGGCCGCTGCTGCGTAACACGTCGATCACGTCGGGCACCGGACGGAGGTGAAATCCGTGTCCCGTGAATGGCAGTTTTGCCCTCACTGGATCTCAGAGGTATGTCGCCACGCCTCAATGGTGTGGGCCGAAGGCGCTGGACGACCCCTGCGCGTTACCCGCCGTGATGCCGAGAATCTGATGCTGATGACTGCTGCTCGCGCCGAGTGCAGGAACACGAGGTCGTGACCGCAGCGGCAGCCGTACTGCGGGCCAGCCGCAACAGCAACTGCTGAGATATTCCATTCGGCGGTGGCCTCAGAGATCGTCGTCAGCGGCGCTAATAACGCAGCTCGTCGACGCACAGTTGCGTTGACGTCCGCGGTCGACTGCGGGCGGGTGCAGTCAGTCGGCAACTACCCGTGGCGGTCCTGACGGCTGAACCTCAGCCGTCCGCGTTCGGTTCTCGGTGAAGTGTCGGTCCCCTCACCTATGCTCGGTGCCACTAAGGAGAGGCGGAACCCATGCCCACACTCGATGACGAGTTCGCTCGCGCCGTTCGCAACGTGAGCATTGGCGACAAGCGCGATCGGGCGATCGAGGCGCACACTGAGGTGCGGCAGTTGCTCGAGGCTGACACCGAACTCAGAAACTGGGGCATCAGCTCGGTGTTGATCGGTTCCTATGCTCGCCAGACTGCCCGCTATCCGGGTAAGGACGTCGATGTCTTCCTGCGTTTCGTGAACCTCAGCGTGCGGCACAGCCCTGAGAAGATCTACGAGGCAGTCCGCCGAGTCCTAGTTGCCAAGTACGGTGAGAAGAACCAGACACTTGGCGGACGGGTTACCCCCCAGGCGCGATCTTTGAAGATTGACTTCCCCGAACCAGACGGTCACCCCTCCGACGATGCCTTTTCGATCGACGCAGTGCCTGCGGTGCCATGGGACACACATTGGGCAATTCCCAACCACAACCGCGACCAGTGGGACAGCGACACTCGTCGGTGGATCAAGACCAACCCCGTCCAGTTCGCGGCGGACACAAACACCCTGGCCACCGCGACATGGAGCCCCAGCGTCGACGGGGCAAATGCCTATCGCCCTATTGTTCGGCTGCTTCGGCAGACACGCCACGTCCATATCCATGGCCGACCGGGGGGCCTTTACTTCGAGATCGCCGCATACTACGCGTGGTCGGAGCGCCTTGTCACAGGTGATACTTGGGCCGAGCTGCTCACGTCGACGTTCGAGCACGTGGCGGCGAAGCTGATCAATTGTGCTGACGACGGACTTCTCGATCCTGTGCTGCTGACACCGTTAGAACCCGCCCTCGAACCGTGGCAGTGGAGGTCCGCTGGTCAGACGATGGAACGCCTTGCTAACGAGGCGGCGGAAGCCCTTGGCGCCGAGCGGTGCCGAGCGGCGAAAATATGGCGCGACATCTTGGGGACGAACGAACGGGGACAAGTACTTCCGCTCCCCGGAGGATGTGATGCCGGAGGTTTCCCGGTCAGTTCCGTCTCCGCCGTCAACGCGCTCGGTAGTGACAAGCCGCGCGGGTTCGCGCTCCGCGTTAACCATTAGCGAGACGTTCGACTGTGGAGACCTACGACGACGCCGCTTTCGACAGATTCTGCTCCGATCTGGTCCTTGCAGGGTTCTCTCCCTCCGGCGGTGGCAATCAGTCTTGTTGGACCGGACCGATCCGAGCGAGCCTGGCGCCGTTGACGGACGCCACCCGGATGCGGATCGACATCAGAGACGGGTGGCCCCTCCGCCACGCACACGTCGTCGTCGACGGACTGCGATCCGAGCACGATGATCAGGGTCTTATTTGCCTGTGGGCTGACGACGACCCCGCCCAGGTCGACGGCCGTACGCTGCACGGTTTGTTTGATCGACTCGACGAATGGGCCGAGACCGCACGCGCAGGTTTCGGCGACGACGATCGAGCCCTTGACGCTCACCGGTTCTTCCACCGCCAGAACGGAGGCAGTGCAGAGATCCCCCTCGGCGAACTAATTGATCGGGGCACCGTCGGATGCACGATCGAGGTCTACGGCCATCTCAGCGGGACGGCGCTAATAATCAACCGCGGAAACACCCCGGAGCACCTCAATGTCGGTAAACCAGCCTTACGCGGGCTGTTTCACCTGTGTCACCACCTCGACGAACCACCCCGCACCTTCGACGACGTCCATGCTGCGTTATCACGACGACAACGCCACAGGATTCGCCGAGGACTGGCAGATCGCGCTGCCGGTTCCTCATACCCGCATTCAAGCGGGGGCTTGATTTTATCGCGGTCGCATGGCCCCGCCACGGCGCTGACCACGACGCCGTCGTTCTCAATATTGACGGCGGCGGGGACTCACCAACGTGGTCCGCCCTCGCGGCCACGCCCAACGACATGGAGGCGCTGCGCCGTCGAGCCGGGCCCGACGCAGTTGTTCTCGCTGACTTAAAGATCACGATCATAGGCGCAGGCTCCGTCGGCGGCCATGTCGCGGTTGCGCTGGCCTCAAGCGGGGTGGGACAAATCGACTTACACGACGACGACCGCCTTACGAGCGCCAATTTAGTCCGCCACGTCGCTGCTAAAAACTCTGTCGGTCTCCCCAAGACCTCGGCGGTGAAAGCGTTAGTCGACCAGCACGCACCTTGGACCACCCTCATTCCCCATCCTCATTTGTCCTATGCCCCCCACGCCGTGTCAGAGGCGATCGACGGAGCTCATTTGGTAATCGACTGCACAGGCATCGCCCCATTGACGGCCGCGGTCGCCGAGATCTGTCGCCGTGTGGATACACCTTTAGTCACGGTCGCAGTGTTCCATCACGGGGCATTGGTGCGAGTCCAACGCCAGGAGGCCAGCGATACCCCTATTGCGGCACGGCCAGCAGATTCGCGGTACTACGCGCTGCCACCAGACAACGCGGCCGGCGCACCTGGATTCCTTGAGCTGGGGTGTACCGCTCCGGTCAACAACGCCCCGCCGATCGCAGTTCTCGCCGCGGCATCGGACGCGGCTGCTGCAGCAGTGGATGTGCTGACCGGGCGCCAAGAACGACCTGACGAACGCATTACAGTGCTGCGTCCGATGTCCTCACCGTTCGACCGCATCGGTGCCCTGGAACCCGTGGACGGTCGATGATGCGTCCACCGCGACTATGGACCACCGAGACCGCAGAGACGACCATGACCGAGGCCGCGGCGCGGGCACACCCAGACGAGACGGGCGGAATCATGGTTGGTGTACTCACCAACGGTCATCCCTGGGTAATTGTCGCCGTGGAGATCTCTACCCCCGAACGTGGACGTACGCACTATCGGATACCCGCCGATGCAACGCGAACCGCAGTCCTTCGCGTGCGGGAACGCGACGACCGTCTGGGCTATCTCGGCGATTGGCACAGCCATCCGCGAAACGTAGGTCCGAGCTCTATCGACCTCGCCTCCCTCGCGCGCATCTCCTTCACCTCACCGCGAGTGCCGAACCCGACCCAGATCGTGGTCCGCCGAACCGGAGATGGCTACGACCTGGACGCCCGGCGCATCGTCACCTATAGGCCGCGCACATGCCGGATTGAGCTGACAGGCCCGCTGCCGCCAGCGCCCCCGACCGATGCCGCTTCCTCTAATTACCGACTGCGGCCGCCGACCTCGGAAGGAGCGTCATAATGCCAATTGATAACCAGATTCCCAGCAGTACTGGAGTTCGGATCGCGGGCGACCATTATCAGTGGCTACACGTATGGAGCGCGTGTATGGAGGCGCTCTACGACGACGTGACGGCGAGCTCGAGTAATCCGATCGAGGCTGTCGGCGTGGAAATTTCCGGGGCTGGCAACGTTGACGACGTCGTTCGCTACCGGCAACGCCCGCCGCACGTCTACGCCCAGGTGAAATACGCCGTGGACAATAGAATTGCGGTGGGGCTGGAATACCTTGACTCCGAGGGCATCCTACGAAAAATGGTTGCGGCGCACGCCAAGCTGACCGCCGACGGCACCCCCGTTGAGCTCCGGCTCATCACCAACAGGACTAATGACCCTCAAGACCTCATGATGCAACAACGGGAGGGCCGCGACGGTCGGCTACTTCCGCGGGGTGGTATTGGCGGCGACGGATCCGCACTTGGAAAGGTGCGGGCGGACTGGGCATCTGCGGCCAGAGTCGACGTGGCGACTCTTCTGAGGTTTTTCGCCGATTTCCATCTCGACGTTGCGTACGAATTGTGGAGCCTTACTAATGACGTCGGTCGGCTGATGACCGCCAACGGCCTCAAGTCTGACGAAGCAGCCATTGAACGAGGTGCCAGTTGGGTTGCCGCCGAGGTACGTGCCGGTCACCGCCGGATGACCCTCGGAGACATCCGCGCCGCTGTGACTGCGATGAACCTGCAGGCCGGATCGCCATGGACGACTGTCTCGATAGCGACCATCGCACACGACCAACTCGCTGACCAGGCAGCTGTCAGCATCGATTGGGTCGATCGAATCGCCGGCGACAAGCCCCGGCTGCGGGTTGCTCCTAAGCATCCGCATACCTGGGAAGAGTTGGCCGCAGATCTCGCCACTGTGCCAGGCCGACTTGGCGGGTCCCGTCGCGTCCTCCTCGGCGGTCACTTCCGGCAGGCGACCGGGTTCTTTCTCGGCGCGCAGTGCCAGCGGGTTCAAGGCTTTCAGGTTGCAGTGCGGCAGGGCGACCAGATCTGGGGCAGCGAAGAGATGACCGCCGACTACCCAATGACTATCACTGAGAACCATCCCAATCGAGGAGGTGACGCCGCGCTGATCGTGAACGTCTCGTTCGACGCCTCGCAAGACGTCAGCCATTGGATAGAACGTTCCGCACTCCCCATTGGCACGGTTGTGATTGCCACGCCTGCAGCGGGTGTAGGCCCCACGTCCGTACCCAACCCGGTCGCGGCGAACAGTCTTGCGGTATCCATCCGCGACTTGGCCCGACGCTCGCAGGCTGACGCCCTGCACTTGTTCCTGGTGGGCCCGCTTGGTGTCGCGGTGCTTATGGGCCACCACTGGAATCGGGTTGCGACAACATGCGTTTACGAACACCTTGGGAGTGACGACTACGCCCGCGCGTTTACTGTCGATGTCTGACTCTGAGCGCCCCCAAGTGACTAGGTGTTCTTCCCGGGGACGTTGTGCACAGTGATGCGGTCGATGGGTGATTTGCCGTCGATGCCTGTGTGTGGTCTGTGGTGATTGTATTCATGGACCCAGTGTTGGTAGGTCGCGGCGCGGGCTTCGTCGGAGAGGTAGGTGTGGGCGTAGGCCCATTCTTGGTTGAGTGTTCGGTTGAATCGTTCAACCTTACCGTTGGTTTGCGGCCGGTATGGGCGGGTCCGTTTGTGCTTGATGGTCTCGCCGAGTGCTTGAGCGAATAGCGTTGAGCGGTAACAGGATCCGTTGTCGGTGAGTACTCGTTTGACGGTGATGTTGTGAAGGTTGAAGTAGGCGTTGGCGCGGATCCAAAACGCTGAGGCGGTCTCCTTCTTTTCGTCGCCGAGGATCTCTGAGTAGGCCAGCCGGGAGTGGTCGTCGACGGCGTGGTGGATGAATGCGTAGCCCAGGCCCTGTCGTTTGTTGTTGCGCTTGCCTTCTTGGCGTCCGAGTTTGCGGTGTCCGCCGCCGTGGGGAATCTTGCCCAGCTTTTTGATGTCGACGTGGATCAGGTCGCCCGGGGCGTCGTGCTCGTATCGGCGCGGTGTCGGTCGGCGGACCGCCAGGCCGGTGTTCTGGTCCAGATTCCGCAACAAGGGCATCGTGAAGCGTCGTAGGACCGCGCCGACGGTGCTGCGGGGCAGGTGCAGGTGGTAGGCGATGCGGTGCGGTCCCCAGCGGCGTGTGAAGCGCAGGTTGATGATTCGCCGTTCAGTCTTGCTCGGGGTACGTCCAGGGCTGTGGTGCGGGCGGCTGGAGCGGTCGACCATCGCCTTCTCGCCACCGACCCGGTACCGATCGGCCCACTTCTTGGCGGTGGTGGGCGAGCACTGAAACCGTTCGGCAGCTCGCCGGATCGTCCAACCGTCTACGACGATAGTTGTTGCGAGTTTCAATCTGCCCTTCGGAGCGAGCAAGGCATTAGCGTGGGACATGAGGACCTCTTGGTAGTCGCTGTAGTTGTGGTAACCACACCGATACCGGAGGTCCTCACCTATTTACTGGTGCCACACCGTTCACAACGTCCCTGGTCATTACAACTAGGTCGGCCAATTGGGAGACGTGGCGCAGCTAGAGGTGCGCAGACACCAGTCGAAGCTGGGCCCCGTTGGATGATCGCTAAGTGAGCTGCCGCGGCACCACGCCCTACCGCGACCTGCGCAGCTCGCGCACAACCACCTCCCAGCGTCCTGCGACTGGGCCCTTCCCCTGGCCGTCCACCACACTCCCCCTGTGGTGGCCGGCCTTTGTTTGCCAGCTGCGCGGCCACCTACTCCGATACGCCTGCGGCGCACAGCCACACCGGCCTATCGGCCGGAAAACCCTTTGTCCTTCTGGCCGTCCGATTGTGACCGACGTCGTCCGCCGCATCCTGAGCCCTTCTTTATCTCCCTTGCCAGAAGGGCAAAAAAGTTGGCGGACACGACAACCCAGGGAGGCACGCAATGTTCTACGACCCGTTCGTTGCGATGGAGCACGTCTACAACCACACGAAATGCCCGGTGACCGGCCTACGCCGATCTCGACGACGACACCATGTTCGTCCTGTTCGACCTCGCGGTTAACAGCCCCGAGGCCCATGTAGCCACCGTCCTCGACCCCAGCCACTTCGCACAGTAAAAGGAGCACCCATGAGGCATCGATACCTACACCGAACTCGACGCCCTGACCATCGCAGCACCGAATCTGGCAGCGGTCCGCATGATGGCCGGTTTACGCGGAATCAGCTTCCACGAGGCCATGATTGCCCAGGCCGAAGAGTGGGCCACCGCGTTGGATGAGGCCATTGCACGTGAAACCGCCGGGGCAAGCGGCAGCTGGTGCCCGGGCAAGAATGCCAGTTCGCCTTGTTAGGGGCGCTCACCAAGAGCCCAAACAAACGAGGACCATTCCACGGTCCGTGGACCATTCATCTTCGCACCCAACGGTTGTGCTCGGTCTCGAACACGACCAGTCCGCGTTCGGCGAAGCCGTCCAGCCATCCTCTCATCGGCCACCAACCCCAGCGAGCGTGAAAGATATTGGCATTGAGCAAGATGTCGTCGAGGTGCTCCACCGGCGGGTTCGAGACGGGGTGGAACTGGTGATAGGCGTGGGCACCGCCCACCCAGGCGATCTCGAATTGCTGGGACGCCGCCATCTGGGCGAAATCGGTGTCCTCCCCGCCGTACCCGCTGTACCCGTCATAGAAGCCGCCGATCTGGGCCCAGTCGGCTGCGGTGACAGCAAAGGACAACGACCAGAACAGATTCATGTCGGTGCCGAGCTCAACAGACCCGGCGGGTGGGTTCGGCCGCGCGCGATGGGGCGCTGTCAGCGACGCGAGGTCTCCACCGCCACGTGCCACGTCGGAAGCCCGTTCATCGAGATACGTGACCGGCCCACAGAACAGCAGGCGTTCTCCCGCCCGACGGTGGACGGCGGCCTTATATCGGGACACGAGGTCGGGGGCGGGCATGCAATCGACATCGAGGAAGACCAGCAGGTCGGCGCCGCGGTCCACGGCGATCGCCGCAGCGGTGTTTCGCGCGAGCGCGAGCGGCAGCCTGCCGCCGACGCATGCGACGTGTTCGACCACCGCCTCACCCAGGTCGACCCGCTCGGCGATGTCCGGATCATCCATGGCAACCACCACGTGGACATCGGGCCGATCGGAAGCTGCTGCAAGAGCACGTAATTGGGCCTCGAGATGCCGGTGGCGGCCACTCACGATCGTGAGCACGGCGACGGTCATGTCCACCTCAGGGCGACGTCCTCGATCACATCTGCGGCGCGCTCAGCGGCCCCTTCTGTTTCCCACCGCGACCAGCGCTGCGAGGGGTCTGCGCGGCAGCCGCACACAACGCCGGCCATGCCGCAGTCTCGGGCCACGCCGATGCCACTGTTGCCAACTGCAGCACCCGCTGCATCTCGGCGACGGCCCGCTGTTCTCCGAAGGGACGATCTTCGGGGATGACGATGGCCGGCCTGGCAGCAACCGCCAGGTCGGCGACGGTGTTCTGTCCCGAATTGCCCACGACCACACCCGCGTTGCACATCGCGGGCCAGGGATCGGGCAACCAACTATCTGGTCCGCCGGCGAAACGCCACGTCATGTCCGGATACGCAGACCGGCAGGCCTCGACTGCCTCTTCCGAGATGCGGGTCCCGCCCGAACCCGTCATCACCAGGACATCGGAACGTTCGGCATCGTCGGAGGACCGGATCCTGCCGGCGAATCTGCTGATCCCACCGGTGAAGGTGGTCTTGTGCAGGTGCGGTCGCAGCCAGTCCGGTGCACGGACCGCTCCCGGCCACGGCGCGATGATTGCGTCAGCGAGCCCATAGGCCAGCTGGTGTGGCGAATCGTCGCGGGTGCCGGGCATTGCCACCACGATCACCGGAACACCGAGCAGCCGGGCGAACACCGCGATCTCCACCGACACGTCCACGACGAGTGCAGCCGGGTCCGTCTCCTCCACCCAGGCGGCCAGCTGAGCCATCCGACCTCGCATCCCCGGATCTCGGATCGGGGCCCAGTGGACCATTCCGCTGGCGGTCACATCTCGACGCTCCCCGAGGTCGTCGCGGTCCAACTCGACAACGCGCTGGAACACACCCGCTTCGATCGGTGCCGATGACAACGCTGTGACGGGAGTTCGCATCGCCCTGGCAATGGATGCCGCACGATTTCGGTGGCCGTGACCTTGGTGATGGACGTAGTAGCCGATCATGCGGCGAGATGCGATCGGCCGGCCAGCCGCCTGTACAGCGAGAGATACTGGTCCACCATCACACCTTCGGCACAGTGGCTCTCGGCTCGAGCCCGTACCACCCGCCGGTCGAGTTTCATCGCCTGGCGCGCGGCAGCAGCCAAGGAATCGACGTCGTCGGAGTCTGCCAACACGCCGCCGTCGTCGCCGACGATCTCCGGGATGCCGCCGCGCCGGAACCCCGCCACAGGGGTTCCGCAGGCAAGCGACTCCGCGACCACCAGCCCGTACGGCTCGTCCCACAGAGGAGTCACCAGAGTGGCGGCCGACGAGCCGACCACCGTTGCCAGTTCGTTCTGATCGAGGTGGCCCACGTAACGAATGCGATCGGTCAGCAGTGGACTGATCTCGCCATCGAAGTAGTCCCGATCGCTGATCGGCCCCGCGAGGCGCAGTCCGAGACCGGCACGCTCGGCGGCGAGCGCGGCCAGATGCGCGCCCTTCTCCGGCACGAACCTGCCGAACCAGACCAAGTCGTCACCGCCTGCGCCGGCCGGCCAGAGGCTCACATCCACCCCGTTGCTGATCACTTCGATGTCGCGGGCGACATGGCTCCACGATCGGGCGGTGTATTCGCTGACTGCCGCGAATCGGGTGTTCTCGGCATTCACGTCGATGGCTGATTCAAGCCACGGCGTGGGCGGGGTGTGCAAGGTCGTCAGCACCGGCGCCGACGCGGTACGGGCCAAAGCAATCGGCAAGTAGTGGAGGCTGTGATTGTGAATGACGTCGAACTCGTCGTCGCGCCCGAGGCGCATCATCAGTTCGAGATAGGCGTGGTGTGCGGCCATGAACCCCGGTTCGGGCATCGAGGTGTCGCGTTGAGCCGCCGGGCTCGGTCTGAACTCGCTGACATTCAGCAAGGAGTGCTCAACTCCGAGGTCCGATCCAGCGGCTGCGAACAACGCCACATCGTGACCGCGCCTTGCCAACGCTCTGGCCAGGTGCCACACATGGGCTTCGAGCCCTCCTGCGAACGGTTCTGCGATCGGGTAACGGTGCGATGCGATGAGCGCGATCGACAGTGGTTTCTTGCCCGCCATCATTCAGACACTCGGTCGGTGACGGCACTGTGCACGGCCGCGAATCGAACACCGCTCATGGACTCTCAAAGCTCCTGACTCTCTCGACAACGGCTCGAAGGAGGCCCACGATCCATTTCTTGGGGGGTACGACAAACCACGAATCCGGTCGTCGCAACAGGCAGGGGGTCTAATACCCATGCGAACCTTCCCCCAAACGCAGACGATCGCACCCGTCGGATCGCCCTCGCAAGCCGGTTCCGACGGACCATTCGGATACCGTGTCGCCGACTTGTGCAAACATGGTTAGGTCGGTTCAGCGAGAAGCCGGGGGTGCGTGCTGTCTCGACCATCCGGATTGCGCGCACGGTAGAACACACCATTGAGCAAGGGGAATCGATGGAATCGATCGACGGGCAAGCGCAAGTCGCCCGCGAGGGTCAGGAGTTGCCGGGTACCGGCCTGACCATCGCCGCGGACCGAAAAGGCGGGCTGGTGGTGTTGACCGTGCGCGGGAGTATCGACATCCTCACCGTCCCGCAGCTGGCAGACGCCGTCCGCGAGGCGATGAGTGGCGTGCCGACCGGATTGATCATCGACATCACCGCAGTCGATTTCCTGTCGTCGGCAGGTATGGCTGCTCTGGTCACAGCGCACGAGAACATTGCGCCGACGGGCAAGTTCGGCGTTGTCGCCGACGGCCCGGCCACCGAACGGCCCATGCGTCTCGTCGGTTTGGACGAGACGATTCTCATGTATGCGACCGTCGAGGCCGCGGCTGCGGACTTCGCCGAAGAGAGCAACGATCCTTATACCGCTTAAAAGCGGTGCTGCTTGGGTAACAGTGAGCTGTGGGTGCCGATCAAGTCATGACGAACTCGCCGACCGAGGGCGTACGGCTCATGTATACCGATGTGGCCGCCGAACCGGCGGCCGCGACCTCGCTACGCCAGTTGCTGGCTGAATGGCTTGCCGAGCATGTGCCCGATGTCGGTGACCTCTCCGACTCGATCACGCTGGCGGTCTACGAGGCGCTTGCCAACGCGGTGGAGCACGCATACACCGGGCGTGAGCCGGGCACGATGAGTCTGCGTGCCACCTATCACCCGCATGATCAGCAGTTGAACGTCACCGTTCAGGACCACGGGAACTGGCGAGAACCAGACCCGACAACTCACCGGTTACGCGGTCGCGGCATTCCCCTGATGCAAGCTCTGGCCGATCATCCGCGCATCAATCCCAGCCCCCAGGGCACCACGGTGAACCTGGAATGGAATCTCGGCGCCGAGCGCGACAACAAGTAGGTCAGATGCCGCCGTCGCGCTTGGCCGCCCGGGCGGCCAAGTCCTCGGCATCCATCCGATTGGCCTCTTCCAGCGTGGGCGCCGATCCTCCCAGTCGAGCTGGCACCCAGAACTCCCCTTGTGGATGAGGACCGTAATTCTGCTGCAAGGTCAGCAGTTCCTCACTCATCGTCTTGTGTAGACGCTCGGTCAGCGAGGCCGGATCGCCATCCGGCGCGATCGGCTCTCCGACACCGATCGAGATGGGGATGTTCGTTCTGCCCAGCCGCTTGGGATGGCCTTTGGTCCAGACCCGCTGGGCGCCCCAGATGACGGTCGGCAGGATCGGCACCCCCGCCTCGAGGGCCATCCGTGCAGCACCGGACTTGAAGTCCTTGATCTCGAAACTCCGGCTGATCGTCGCTTCGGGGTAGACACCGACGAGCTCTCCGCGCTGGAGATATTCCACCGCGGCGCGGTAGCTGTCCGCGCCGGCCGAACGGTCCACTGGGATGTGTTTGAGGCTGCGCATGATCGGGCCGCTGATCCGGTGGTCGAAGACCTCCTTTTTGGCCATGAACCGTACTTTGCGCTTACCCTGCAGAAACGCAGGCAAGCCGGCGTAGGTGAAGTCGAGGTATCCGGTGTGGTTGATCGCCACCACCGCGCCGCCCGTCTTCGGTACGTTCTCGACCCCGGTCACGGTGAACTTCAGGCCCTCGGCGGCCCAGAGTGATCTGGCGATGGCGATGACTGTGTCGTAGACCGGTTCCATGCGGCGAGCATAGCGTTGGCCGAAGAGGGGCCACCCGGAACTGGTCGATACTCTGGTTCTCATTGCGACGAACCAGAAGTTGAAGCAATAACCACGATTTTGGAGGCAGCACGTGCAGGTCACGAGCATTGGGCACGCCGGGTTCCACATTCAGACTGATGCCGGGTCGATTTTGTGCGACCCATGGGTGAACCCCGCATACTTCGCCTCATGGGTGCCGTTCCCCGACAACAGTGAGCTGGACTGGAAGGCGCTGGGGAACTGCGACTACCTGTACGTCAGCCACCTCCATCGGGACCACTTCGACGAGCAGAACCTGCGCGACAACGTCAGCAAGGACGCGACCGTGCTGCTTCCGGACTATCCGGTGCCGGACCTGCGCCGCGAACTGGAGAAGCTCGGGTTCACGAAATTCGTGGAGACCGAGGACTCGGTGAAGACCACCGTCACGAACGACAAGGGCAGTCTCGACGTGATGATCGTCGCATTGCGGGCACCGGCTGACGGTCCCATCGGCGACAGTGGGCTCGTGGTCAGCGATGGTGAGACCACCGTATTCAACATGAACGATGCAAGGCCTGTGGATCTCGACGTGATCGCAGCCCAGTTCGGTCACATCGACCTGCACCTGCTTCAGTACTCGGGCGCGATCTGGTACCCGATGGTGTACGACATCCCAAAACGTTCCAAGGCAAACTTCGCTGCTCAGAAGCGCCAGCGCGGTATGGACAGGGCAAGGTCGTACATCGAGCAGGTCGGCGCCACCTGGGTTGTCCCGTCGGCCGGGCCGCCCATGTTCCTCGACGAGGATCTGCGCTACCTCAACGACATCGAGAACGACCCCACGAGCATCTTCCCGGACCAGGAGACGTTCCTGGACCAGATGAAGGAGAAGGGCACCGACGACGGGGAGAAGCACCGCGGCCTGATGATGGTGTCGGGCTCGACCGTCGACATCACGGGCTCACAGCTCAACGAGTTGTCGCATCCGTATCCGCCGGAGCAGGTCTTCGGCCCCAACAAGGCCGCATACCTCGATCGGATGGCCGAGAAGTTCGCTCCGGTGATCGCAGCGCAGAAGGACACGTGGGCCCCCGCCGAAGGCGACCCCTTGCTGCCCGCTCTCAAAGAGCTCTTCGAGCCGATCATGGCCCAGAGCGATCTGATCTGCGACGGCATCGGGTATCCGGTCGGATTGGTGATGGGCGAGGAGACCGTTGTCCTCGACTTCCCCAACCGGACAGTCCGAGAACCGAAGGAAAAAGAAGGCAAATACCGGTACGGATTCCGGATTGCGCCTGAGTTGGTCAGAACGGTCCTACGTGACAATGAACCCGACTGGGTCAACACGATCTTTCTCTCGACGCGTTTCACCACCTGGCGCATCGGTGGATACAACGAATTCCTGTACACGTTTTTCAAATGTCTGACCGACGAGCGAATCGCTTACGCCGACGGGTGGTTCGCCGAGGCACACGACGACTCGTCCTCCATCGAGAAGGACGGCTGGAAAATGCAGCGCCGCTGCCCGCACCTCAAAGCCGATCTGACCAAGTTCGGTGTCATCGAGGGCGACAAGTTGACCTGCAACCTGCACGGCTGGTCGTGGGATCTGCCCAGTGGCCGATGCCTCACCAGTAAGGGACATGAATTGCGGAGCGCTCGAACAGATTCCTGAAGCCCGCCCATTGTGGAGACCGGTTGACCTCCAAGCCGTACGGGAGTTATATTTTCTCGGCGTTTGAGGTGACCATTCCCTTCGGCGTGGGAGACTCGAAAAGCGAGTCTCCCCTCAAACTTCTTGCTTTCGTCGCACGCCATTTCCGTTCCGCCGGGTCAATTCATGCCGGCGGGACAGTGTTCGCGAGAGCAGTTTGAACTGCAGACACCGCGGGTATCAGAGCGCTGTGTCCTCACTGTGGATGAAGAGCGTTCATGTCGATGCGCCTAATCGGAACATTGCCGATTCGCGCTTCGACTACGTCGTTGTCGGCGGTGGCATCACCGGCGTGACCACTGCCCTGCTCCTGGGTCGGTCCGGTGCCGACGTCGCCCTGGTCGAAGCCCGACACGTCGGTGCCGTGGCCACGGGCAACACCACCGCGAAAGTCAGTGTGCTCCAGGGCACTCGACTGTCCTCCATCTCAGGTAAGCACTCGGCCGCAGCGTTGCGGGGTTATGTCGACGCCAACGTCGAAGCCCAGCAATGGCTGCTGGCCTTCTGCCGGCAACACGACGTGCCGTTCGAGATCGAGACGGCGTACACGTACGCGCAGTCGGACAAGGGCCTCGACAGCATCCGCAAGGAATTCCAAGCCGGCCAGAAGGCGGGCCTCGACGTCCGGTGGGTCGATGATCCCGGGACCCCGTTTCCGTCGGTGGCGGCAGTGGCCCTCGACGATCAGGCCCAGTTCCACCCACTCGATGCCCTCGGAGCGCTCGTGGCCGAAGCCCAGCGGCATGGTGTGCAGGTCTACGAGAACACCCGGGTCGTTTCTGCGCACAGCAAAGACGGCGACCAGATACTTCGCACGGACCAGGTGGATCCCGTCTCCGGAGAGGACCTCACCGTTCGCGGCAAGAAGATCATTTTGGCCACCGGCACACCAATTCTCGATCGCGGTGGATTCTTTGCCCGCGTTCATCCCGAACGTTCGTACGCTGCCGCCTTCTCGGTCTCGGAGCCGATCATGGCGGGTATGTACCTTGCGGCCGACCAGCCGTCGAGGTCGGTCCGGTGGGCACCGGGGCCCAGCGGCGAGCCACTGCTCCTCACCGGCGGAAGTGGACATCCCGTGGGCCGGGCCAAGTCAGAGCAGGAACACGTTGACGAGCTGATCGACTGGACCACAACGTATTTCCCCACCGCCGAGCTGACCCACCAGTGGTCGGCACAGGACTACATCACGATCGACGAGTTGCCTTACGTGGGGCCGATCCTTCCCGGGCACGACAGTGCCTACGTGGCCACCGGATTTGCCAAGTGGGGCATGACAAATGGGGTCGCTGCAGCGTTGGCGCTCGCCGGCCGA
Organism: Williamsia sp. DF01-3; assembly: GCF_023051145.1. Classification (NCBI taxonomy): domain Bacteria; kingdom Bacillati; phylum Actinomycetota; class Actinomycetes; order Mycobacteriales; family Nocardiaceae; genus Williamsia; species Williamsia sp. DF01-3. The sequence continues at coordinate 619,717 of NZ_JALKFS010000005.1, read as the reverse complement.
CTCCTCGGCGGTAGTCCGCTGTGGGCTGAGTACCTGGATTCGTCCCGCCCTGCGCAGGTCGTGGGGGTCCCGTCTGCCGCCGTGATCAATGCTGAAGTCGGGCTGCACATGGCCAGGGGGTGGGCGGGCGCGGCGATCAAACCCGGCAACGCCTCGGATAACGACGAGCCTGTTCCTGAGGGCGGCGGAGTGCTGCGTCGCAATGGTGCCAGGCCGATGGGCGTGTGCACCGTGGAAGGACAGACGCACAAGGTGTCGGCGGTGTGCCCTCATCTTGCCGGTGTACTCAATTGGAACGACGCCGAGAAGTCGTGGGATTGCCCGCTCCATGGATCACGTTTCGCTGCCGATGGAGCGGTCCTGGAGGGACCGGCCACGCGGCCTCTCACCAAGCTCGACTGACCAGTTCTGACGCTCGACCCTGCCGATATGGTCGTTGCTGTCGGTCCGTCGTGGGATCTACTGCTTGAGCGGAAGTGTTACTTCACCAGTTCGATGGCGACCAGACGGCCATCGTTGTCTGCTTCGCCCTCGTGAACGGTCACAGATTCGGTCAGCGTTTGCAGCACGTGCCATCCAAAGCCGGTCTGTGGCAACGAGTTCGAACTCGGGAGCCACGACTGGACCACACCGTTGAAATGGTGCTCGGCTGTGGTGAAAGCGACTGTCAGTTCGGCACCAGGTCCGGCGTGCCCGATGATCGTCATCGCGGCCTCGTCGACGGCCAGCTTGATGTCGGCAACCTCGTCCAGCGAGAAATCGGCAAGCACCGCCAAGGTCTCGGCGATGGCCCGGACCATCGCAACCTGCGACTTGTCGGCGGGCACCCGGATGTTCACCGGTGCCACTGCCGTTTCGTCGATACGCATGACGTCACCCACTACCACTTCGATCCCCCTTTACCGGGCAGGTTACCCCGGCCAACGGCGTTGATCACGATCGACATTTGCACTACTCCTACTACGGTCTCACCCCGTATACCCCGACGATGCCTGCCCTAAGCACTCGAAGAGCAACAAATAGTCAGGGTGCCTACAGTGCCCCACGATTTCACAGTCCGATGCCCGGGAACGCGCCGCATCACCGTTGTGCGGCGAGCAAAGTGAAGCGGTTCTGGGTCGAGCAGCTACTGCGCGGGAGTGGCTTGGCGTGCCGATTCCAACGAGTCGAAACATTCGACAAGGTCCCCGAGAAGCCCCAACGGCCGACTCACGGGCCGCCCGCAAGCCACCGCGAACCATCGATCCTCTGTGGCGGCTGTCTCGGCAACGTCGATGAGCAGTTTCAGGCCCGACGACGGTACGAAGTCGACGTCGGACAGGTCGACGATCAGTGCCCTGGTTCCACTGAGCAGATGACCGAGATAGTCCTGGAGGAGCACAACGGTGTCGCGGTCCATCTCACCATCGACCCGGACGACGACGGGATGCGCACGGGTGCAGGAGAACGTGATCTTTCTGGTGCATGTGTGCCCGAGCTCGGTCATGGAGCCGATGTCTCGTAGTTCAGGATAGAAATTGGTCTCCGATGGCGACATGAAAACCTCCGGCCGTCTGGCGATGACTGCCCCTGGAACTCGCCGCCCGCTGAGCAGGCCAGTCCAGAAAGCCCGGCTGCCTTCCCAACCTGATTAACAATCTACAATTCATTCTTCAATTCAGGAAGGAATTCGACCCACCCAGTGCACCTTCTTCGTCAGTGCCGAGCTCGTCGCGCAACTTGGCAAGGGTGCTGGAGAGGATGCGTGAGACGTGCATCTGAGAGATCCCGAGCTGTTTCGCGATCTCGGTTTGGGTTTGAGATCCGAAGAATCGCAGCACCAGGATTCGTCGCTCTCGCTCGGAGAGCTTGGCGAGGGCCGGCCGGATCGCGACGTAGCTTTCGACGTGCTCGTACTCGGGATCTTCCGAACCCAGCGTTTCCAACAACGGTGCGCCGAGCTCGTCGTCGGCTGCACCGGAATCGGTCGACAGCGCCTGGTACGCCCCACGCGCCAAGAGGCCTTCGGTCACCTCCGCGACGCTGAGGTCGAGTTCGGCGGCTATCTCGCTGGCCGACGGTGCCCGCCCGAGCCGCTGGGACAGGTTTTCCGAGGCGTCGCTGATCGACTTGTGGAGTTCCTTCAGCCGGCGGGGTACCCGGGTGGCCCAAGCCGCATCCCGAAAGTGCCGGCGCACTTCGCCCATGATCGTGGGCACTGCAAAAGAGACGAACTCCGAACCGTGCTGGGGATCGAACCGGTCCACCGCATTGACGAGACCGAGGCGGGCAACCTGGACGAGGTCGTCGTGGTTTTCGCCGCGACCACTGAAGCGACGGGCGATGTTCTCGGCGAGAGGGAGGCAGCGGGTGATGACCTGGTCTCGAAGACGGTCCGCAGCGGGCGTGCCCTTCTCTTTCTCCCGTAGACGCGCGATCAGATCCACGACATCGGCATAGTCGTCTGAGACCCGCGCCTTCGGTTGAGTTCGCTCCAACACGGTCCCATCTACGCTCGCTGGTTCAACTCGTCTGGGTTACCCCGTCGAGTTCGTCTTCAACCACCCTTTCATGCGGCCCTGTTCTCGAGCAGCGCTTGGGTTCACCACGGCAATCCGTGGGTATCCGACCCGCGTGCCCGAGATACAAAACGGGCGAACCAGACCAGGAGGACTCATGAGAGCAGTGACGTGGCAGGGCAAGCGGGACGTGCGTGTCGAAACGGTACCGGACCCGAAGATCCAGGAGCCTACCGATGCCATCATCGAGCTGACGACCACGAACATCTGCGGCTCGGACCTCCACCTTTACGAGGTGCTCGGGCCGTTCATGAATGCCGGCGACATCCTGGGTCACGAACCGATGGGACGGGTGGTCGAGATCGGGGCTGACGTGAAGAACCTGGCCGTGGGTGACCGTGTGGTCATTCCGTTCCAGATCTGTTGTGGCAGTTGTTTCATGTGCGACAGAGGGCTTCACACCCAATGCGAGACCACGCAGGTCACATCGGAGGGTCGCGGCGCGGCCCTGTTCGGGTTCTCCCAGCTCTACGGCCAGGTTCCCGGCGGTCAGGCCGAGTACCTTCGAGTCCCTCTGGCCGACTTCACCCACATCAAGGTGCCCGAGGGGCCGCCCGACTCGCGATTCGTCTACCTCTCCGACGTTCTCCCGACAGCCTGGCAGGCCGTGGAGTACGCCAACGTGCCCGACGGTGGAACGGTGACCGTTCTCGGCCTCGGTCCGATCGGCGACATGTGTGCGCGCATCGCTGCACACCGTGGGTACGACGTCGTCGCGGTGGACATGGTGCCGGAACGTCTGGATCGGGCCACGGCGCGTGGTATCGACACCATCGACATGCGCTCGAACAAGAACATCGGAGAGGTCATCCGGGACCGCACCTCAGGGCGCGGAACCGACTCCGTCATCGATGCAGTGGGCATGGAGGCCCACGGTGCGCCCGTGGCGAAGCTAGTCCAGACGGTCGCCGGCCTACTTCCCGATGCGGTGGCTCAGCCGGTGTTCAAGACCGCCGGCGTGGACCGGCTCACGGCTGTCTACACCGCCATCGACGCTGTCCGGCGCGGCGGCACGGTGTCTCTCATCGGTGTCTACGGCGGCGAGGCAGACCCGCTGCCTTTGGGCACCATGTTCGACAAGCAGATCAATGTGCGGATGGGGCAGGCCAACGTCAAGCATTGGGTGGACGACATCATGCCGCTCCTCACCGACGACGACCCGCTGGGCGTGGACACCTTCGCCACGCACGAAGTCAGTCTCGAAGAGGCCCCGCACGCCTACGAGATCTTCTCCAAGAAGCAGGACGGCGCGGTCAAGGTCCTGCTCCGTCCCTGAGGACCGAGGGCCTCACCGCACATCGGAGAAGACTGCTCGAGAACCCTCACCGGTTCTTGGCAGTCTTCTTTCTGTTCGCCTTCTTGATGGCGGTGACCAATTCCTTCTTCTTCATAGAAGAGCGGCCCTTGATGTCGAGTCGCTTCGCCACCTTGACCAGGTGATCCTTGCTGGCGTTGGCGTCCACTCCCTCGGCAGACTTACCCGATGGATTGGGGCCACCACTCTTGGCCCGGCTGTCAGAGGGACCCTTCTTCTTCTTGGGTTCCCAACGGTCGCCGACCTTTTCGAAGCTGTGCTTGAGAGCGGAGAAGGCTGTGCGGTGCGCTCGTTTCTCGTCGCCGTATTCGTCCATCGCCGAGTCGTAGGTCTTGGTGAACGTGCGTTGTGCCTTCTTGCCCGATTTGATCAACGTACTGGGCAGCTCACTCTTCTTCGGCGCACCCGATTTTGCTGTCTTCGGCATGTGCTTCCTCCTTCTCGAGAGTTCGATCGGTCCTGGAGGTTACCCGTCAACAGGACCGTCAAACTCGAGGTTTCACCCGGTCAGCGCCGGGTAAGCAGCGGTGAAGAGAAAGGTGCACATCATGAGCGAACATCCAGCCGAGAACATCGAATACCCGGGCCGCACCGGGGACATGAGCGAGCAACCACACGACGAAATGCGTTCGTACCAGGGCCGCGGACTCCTGCAGGGCAAGAAGGCTCTCATCACCGGCGGCGACTCGGGCATCGGACGGGCAGTTGCCGTCGCGTACGCCAAAGAGGGCGCAGACGTCGCCATCGCGTACCTCGACGAGTCCGACGATGCCGCCCACACCAAGGGGCTCGTCGAAGCAGAAGGGCGCCGATGCACCACGTACGCAGGGGATCTGGCCGATCCCACACACTGCCGCCAGATCGTGGGCCGCACGGTCGACGACTTGGGCGGTCTCGACATCCTCGTGAACAATGTTGCCTACCAACACGTTGTCGAGGACTTCTCCGAGATCACTCCCGAGCAGTGGAAACGAACGTTCGACGTGAACATCCACAGCTTCTTCCATGTGACCCACGCTGCCCTCGAGCACCTCGGCGAGGGTTCGGCAATCATCAACACCGGCTCCATCAACGGGCTGCGCGGCAACGCGTCACTGATCGACTATTCGGCCACCAAGGGCGCTGTCATCGCGCTCACCTACTCGCTCGCGCAGAGTCTCGTCGACCGCGGAATCCGGGTGAATTGCGTTGCGCCGGGACCGGTCTGGACACCGTTGATCCCCGCGACAATGCCGGCTGACAAGGTCGCGGACTTCGGCAAGCAGGTGCCCATGGGCCGCGCAGCACAGCCGGACGAGATCGCACCGTCCTACGTGTTCTTCGCATCGCAGACCATGTCGTCGTACTACAGCGGCGAGGTGCTGGCTCCGATCGGCGGCGAAACGCTGCCCGGCTGAGGTCGGCGGGCCGGGCAGGACAACCGACTACGGGTTCTTTGCCTCGGTGATCGCCTCACGGATCGCCTCCGCGCATTCGGCTCCCGCAGGTTCGGGGCCGAGCCCGATGTAGAAGGTACCGGCTTGTCCGTGCTCTCCCGGGAAGCCGCCCAGGGTGATCCCCGAGTCCTCCACCGCCGCAAAGGTGTCTTCGAGCGCGCTGCCCACCCGGGCCGACGCCTGCGACATCGGCACCGACAGCACGGCGGTGCCCCGCTTCTCGCCCGCCGTCACCACGATCAGGTGAGTGGAGTGGATGACCACGAGCACCTCGTGTGCCGCATCCGGATCGGTCCAGTTCGCCTTGCGGCGGAACACCTTTCCCAGAAGTGAGTTCGAGGGCAGATTCTGGCTGGAGGTGAGCCAGGCCGGCATGTCATCGCTGAGAACCAATTGATGGCTTTGTGCATGTTCTGCCAGAGCTGCCGTCATTTCCATGGACAGTTCGTCGAAACGGACCATTCGGGTGGACCGCTTGTACATCGTGGTGCTCATGCTGGTGCCTTCTCTGCTCCGGACTCGGCCTGTGCGCTGGCTTCCACCGCGCCCGACCACGCCACAGTGACCGCGCCGACGACCGCGAAGATGAAGCCGAGAACAGCCAACCACGTCCGGCCCGGGAGTGCGTTGTCGCCCAGCCAGATGATGCCGACCAGACCGGGCACCACCGTCTCGCCCACCACGAGCGCTGCGGTCGCGCCGTTGACCGAGCCCAGCTGCAGCGCGACGGTGTGCAGGTAGTAGCCACCTATTCCGGCGACCGCAAGCGCGTAGGCGGCAGGGTCGGTGAGGATGTCGACCACGTCGAAGTCCGAGATGCCGTGCAGGATGCGCACCGCAATGGCAACAGCGCCGAACATTGCGCCCGCACACAGGCCAGCGGCAATCGCCGCCCGGGAGCCCAGCCACCGGATCAACCCGATCGAACCGGCAAACAACGCAAGCGTGACGGCAAGTAGCCCCCAATGGAACCAGGCGGCATCGTGGCCGTGCCCTTCGGAGTCCGCCGAGATACCCAGCGCGAACAGCGCCACGATCACGACGGCGATCGCCAGCCAGTCCCTTTTGTGCAGGTTGATGCCGAGCACGAAGATGCCGAGGATCGCTGTCACCACCAGGTTCGCACTGACGATCGTCTGCGACAGGAAGAGCGGGATGAGACGTGCCGACACCGCGCTGCCGCCGAACCCGACAACATCGAGAACGGTTCCGACGATGAACGCGGTCGTCAAGACCGCGGCCATCGTCGACCGCATGGTCGGTGCGCCCTTGTCGGTTTCGAAACCGCTCTCGCCGCGCGCGGCAGCCGCTTGCCTCGCCGAGCGTGCGCCGTAGGCCTGCATGACGGACGACACCCCGTATGCGATGCACGCGAACAGCGCCGCGAGAATCCCGATGATCATGAGGGGATTATGTCGGGGCCCGACCACTTCCGCGCATGAACGCGCCTTCCGAACGCGGAATAGTGCGGCGCAACCGCCTGTTGTAGAAAACGACGGTGTTCGTATCACTGCCCCGGGTACCACCCCAAAGTTGCTGCGAGCAACCACTTGCCGAGAGGCGCACTGGCGAGCATCGTCCCTGCTTCGGCACAAGCCGCGGACCTCGATCGAGGGCCGCGGCTTTTGTCGTGAGCGAGCACGGTGCCGGCCACGTCACCCGGAGGTAGTCTTGTGACGGCGCGCACTTTCGGGTGCGCCATCTCGCTATCTGTCCAACCAGTGCAGGTTCCATGCAGCGGGGGTTGCATTCTGGGCTTCGACAGCCTGGTCACCGACGACACAGGGGACAACATGCGTGTCACATTCAACGAACAGCTCCGGGTACTCAATGCCACGCTGAGCGCGATGGCGACGTTCGCCGGAGATGCCATGCAGCAAGCGGGGCTGGCCGTCGAACACGCGGATCTGGCCGGCGCGGAACGCGTGGTCAGTTCACACGACGAGCTGCGGTCCCTATCGGCCAGGGCGGAGTCGCAGGCCTTCACCCTGTTGGCCCGGCAGGCACCGGTGGCGTGCGATCTTCGTACGATTGTCGCCTCCACCCACATCATCGCCGATCTCGACCGCATGGGCGGATTGGCCGTACACATTGCCGAAGCAGCCAGGCGGCGTCATCCCATGTGCGTTCTGCCTGCCGAGATCACACCGCATTTTGCACAGATGGCGCGTGTCGCCGAGACGATGGCACACACGGTCGGAGATGTACTGCTCACCCATGACCCCGCCGAAGCGCGCCGACTGAACGACGATGACGACGTCATGGACGACCTACACGCACGATTGACCGCAACCCTCACCGATCCCAGCTGGTCGCATGGAGTGTCCGCCGCCGTCGACATCACTCTGCTCGGCCGCTATTACGAACGCTTCGCCGACCACGCAGTACTGGTCGGACGACGGATCATCTTCCAGGTCACGGGCGAATTGCCACAGCCCGCACGATGATTCGCGCGCTCAGCGGGGATTGAGGACGTCGGTGCCGACAAAAGGCACCAGCGCCTCCGGCACCCGCACGCTGCCGTCCGGCTGCTGGTGGTTCTCCAGGATCGCCACGATCCAGCGGGTGGTGGCCAGGGTGCCGTTCAGGGTCGCGGCCACCTGCGGCTTGCCGTTGTCCCCGCGGTACCGCACCTGGAGCCTTCTGGCCTGATACGTCGTGCAGTTGGATGTCGAGGTGAGTTCGCGGTAGGTGTTCTGCGTCGGAACCCATGCCTCACAGTCAGATTTGCGGGCCGCCGACGAACCGAGGTCGCCGCCGGCAACGTCGATGACGCGGTACGGCACATCGATCGCCGCCAGCATGTCCTTCTGCCAGCCGAGGAGCTTTTCGTGCTCGGTCTTGGCGTCTTCGGGCTTGCAGTAGATGAAGGCCTCGACCTTGTCGAACTGATGCACCCGGATGATGCCGCGGGTGTCCTTGCCGTAGCTACCCGCCTCACGACGGAAGCAGCTCGACCAACCCGCATACCGCTTGGGTCCGGCGGACAGGTCGAGGATCTCACCCATGTGGTAGCCGGCGAGTGGGACCTCGGACGTACCGACGAGATACAGATCATCTTCGGCGAGGTGGTACACCTCGGCCGAGTGGGCCCCGAGGAATCCGGTGCCGTCCATCACCTCCGGTCGAACCAGTACCGGAGGGATCATCACGGTGAAGCCGTTGGCCGTCGCCTTCTGTGCCGCGAGCTGCAACAGTCCGAGCTGCAGCATGGCTCCCGGCCCGGTCAGGAAGTAAAAGCGTGAGCCCGAGACCTTCGCGCCGCGCTCCATGTCCAGCAGACCGAGGCTCTCGCCGAGTTCCAGGTGATCCTTGGGGTCCTCGATCGGGGTGGGCTCGCCCACGGTCTCCACGAGGACGAAGTCCTCTTCGCCACCGGCAGGTGCCTCCGGCGTCACGATGTTGTTGATGGCGCGATGAGCGGCAGCCATCTTCTCGTCGGCCGCAGACTCGCGGGCGTGAGCGGCTTTGACCTGGTCCGCGAGGTGCTTGCCCCGAGCGAGCAGTTCCTGCTTCTCCTCGGCGGGCGCCTTCCCGATGAGCTTGCCGAGGTCCTTCTGTTCCGAGCGCAGCTGATCGGCCTCGGCGATGGCGGCCCGACGCTCGGAGTCGGCGGCGAGCAGCACATCCACGAGGCCGGGATCCTCACCGCGGGTGCGTTGAGATGCCCGGACGAGGTCGGGGTTGTCGCGCAAAATCTTCAGGTCGATCACTCTGGAAACCCTACTGGTCGAGCAGCCCCAGGTAATCTTCGCGCCCGAACATCGAAACGGCATCACGCGCGGTGGGGTGCCCAGTGTCCGGATCGGCCCCCGCGGCGATGAGCGCTCGCACCACATCGTCATGCGATTTGAAGACAGCGCCGGCGAGCGGCGTCTGCCCCTTGTCGTTGACGCGGTTGACGTCTGCACCAGATTCGATCAGCCCGGACACCACGTCGTGGTGCCCGTGGTAGGCCGCCAGCATCAGCAGGGTGTCGCCCGCACCGTTCGTCAGATTGACCGGCACACCGGCTTTCACATATCCGAGTACGGCCGTGTCACCGGACCGTGCCATGTCGAACAGCCGTCCGGCCAGCTCGGCGACATCCTCGCTCGGCGTCACGGCGTCAGAGTCATCGCCTCGCGCGTCTGATTCCATCCTCCGACGATAACGCGGGCCATGCACCCGAGGGTTTCGTCTCGCGGCCACAGACCTCAGTGCACAACGCGGGCCATGCACCAGAGGGTTTCGTCTCGCGGCCACAGACCTCAGTGCATGATGGACACGATGGTTGACAGAGACGGCCGACGGGATCGACTGGGTCACGTGCTTCGACACCCGGTCAGGGTGCTGCTTGCCGCCATCCTCGTGGGCGCGGTGATCTGCGCAGGCGTGGTGGCAGTGCTGGGTGGATTCGACGATCCCGGCAAGGTCGACGGAGAAGAGATCGGCGACGCCAAGACGTCGGCGCGGTCGAGCCCGTTCTCGGAGTCGGTCGCCGGCGACTGCCTGACCTGGCCGGTGGACCTACCGGCCAAACAGTCCAAGGTCGACTGCACCGCCGAGCACATGTTCGAGGTCGCCGGATCTGTGGACACTGCGGCTTACCCGGGTGTCCAGTTCGGCGAGGATGCGCCGTGGCCCACCGCCGAGCAGTTCACCGCAATCCGCGACGAACACTGCCCGGTGGTGGTGAACAACTATCTGGGCGGCCAGCTCGATCCGGCCGGTCGGTTCTCGGTCGGACTGATGTACCCCTCCCAACAGCAATGGACGGACGGGGAACGCAGTTTGCGCTGTGGGCTGCAGTTGTCGGGCACCACCGGCACATTGAAGCCGTTCGCCGGTCTGGTGCGGGACCAGGACCAGTCGCAGCAGTGGCCCGAGGGCACCTGCATCGGGATCGACCCGGCCACCCGCAAGCCCACCGATCCGGTGGATTGCGCTGAGCCGCACGCTTTTCAGGTCACATCTGTGGTCGACCTCTCGGCGAGGTTCGACCCCACGGGGGCCGGTGCGCCGTATCCCCCTGTGGCCGAACAGGACAACTACCTCAAGACCACCTGCCCCGACGTCACCAGCCAGTTCCTCGGCGGCCCCGACAAGCTGACGCAGACCACCCTCAACCTGCAGTGGTCCACACTCGCCGAGCCGAGTTGGCTGGCCGGTAGCCGAAAAGTGGTGTGTTACATCGGCTTACCCGATCAAGGTGGATTCGCCACGCTGGTCGGCGACGCCGCGGCCGGAAACCTGCTCATCAACGGCAAGGTGCCGACCCCGCCGCCCGTCGAGCCTCCTGGACGCCTCATCCCATCACCGGTGCCACTGCCCCCCGGTATCGAACCCAATCCGATCGAGACCCCGGCGCCGGCCGGCGGCGGTGGTGGCTGACCGATGCCGGTTGTCATGTCGGACAAAGCGTTCGACGAACTGGTGTCCGATGCGCTCGACACCATCCCCGAAGAACTCGCTGCTGCGATGAACAACGTGGTGGTCCTCGTCGAGCCGCACCATCCCGAGGAACCAGACCTGCTCGGGCTGTACTACGGAATCGCACTGACCGAACGCGACAGCCACTACGGCGGCACCCTTCCGGACACCATCACCATCTATCGCGAGCCCATCCTCGACATGTGCGACAGCGAGGACGAGGTGATCTCAGAGGTCGCCATCACGGTGGTCCATGAGATCGCACATCACTTCGGGATCTCCGACGACTGGCTCCACGCCAACGGGTGGGGTTGAGACCGGAGCGCACCGCCCCGACCAGCCCAACCGCCCCGACTAGCCCATCGGGTCGCGGGCGAGCTCAGGTTCGTCGTCACGCCGGAACGGCGGTAGTTCACTGCCCCACCGCAGGCACGTCCATCCGTCTTCGGTCCGGGTCAGTTCGATGGATCCTGTGTTCCCCAGGTGGTGGGCGAGCGCGAACTCGGTCGGCATGTTCACCAGGCGGGCTGCGACGAGCCGGATGGCTGCGCCGTGACTCACCAGGTGCACGTCGGGACCGGAGCCGTCGGCTTGCAGGTACCGGTCGGCGATGTCCTCGATGACGGGCAGGAACCGCTCGTAGACGTCGTTCAGTGATTCTCCGCCGGGCAATCGAGCACCGAGGTCACCGGCGAACCAGCTGCGGACCGTGGTGGAGAACACCTTGTGCGCGTCTTCTGACGTCTGGTCCTCGAGGTCGCCGACCTGAACCTCGTGCAAGCCATCGAGTACCTGGTTCTCCACGTCCCACACCGAACCGATCAGGTCGGCCGTCTGACGAGCTCGCCGGGCCCGCGACGAGAACAGCACCGGGTCCGTTACGTCAGGTCGTTCGAGTGCATACCTGGCGGCCTGGCGTGCGCCGAAGTCGGTGAGACCCGCGCCCGGCAATGCGGTGTCGAGTCGTTGGAGCACGTTCGAGGTGGTCTCGCCGTGCCGGACGAGATGCAATGAGCTCATCGGTCCAGACCCTGCCTGATCGATTCGAGCCACTGATCGCTCTGTTGATGGCTGGGCGGCGGGGTGCCGTTGGGCCGGGCCGACGGCCACGAGCCGAGAAAGTGCATCGCCGTGGCCCGTCGGTGGAGGGCACCGAGCGCTTCGGCGATGGGCGGATCGTCGAGATGCCCCACCACATCGAGATTGAAGAAGAAGCCGCCCGGCTCCCGTCTGGGTCGTGACTCGATACGCGTCAGGTCGATGCCGCGCGTCGCGAACTCGTACATGGCAGCCATCAGCGAACCCGGGACGTTGGGAAGATCCAGGGTCACCGACGTGCGGTCTCGGCCGGTGCGGGCGGGGACGGGACCGGGCCTGCCCACCAATACGAAGCGGGTGTTGGCTTCGTCGGAATCGGCGACGCCCGTCGCCAGTGCGTGAAGGCCGTAGAGCCGGACCGACAGCGGCGTGGTGATCGCGGCATCCGCCCGGCCTTCCACCACGTCCTGCGCGGCCGCCGAATTGGACCCGCTGGTGACGAGTTGCGCCCGCGGATAGTCGCGCTCGAGCGTCTCGCGAACCTGTGCCGAGGCCACCGGGTAGGCGGCGATCGTCGTGATGTCCGAGGAGGCCATCGGCCCGCGGGTGGCCAGCGTGAAGGCGATGTCCAGGACTGTTTCGGCAAAGATCTGCACCCTGGAGCCCTTGATCAGCGCGTCCAGGGTCGCCGGCACAGAGCCTTCCACCGAGCTCTCGATCGGGACGCATCCGTAGGCGACCTCACCTCGACGTACGAGATCAATCACCCGGCCCGGGCTCGTGGCACTGACTCGTTCGACATCGCCGTCGTCCCCGAACGACGGATTCTCGGTGAGCAGTTGCTCCAGAGCCATCTCGGTGAACGTTCCGGAGGGTCCGAAGTAGGCGATCGCAGGCACGATTTGAAGATTACGGCAGTGAACGGGAGTCGCCGGAAAGCTTGCGGGACGAGACAACCCGTGATTAGGTTAGGGTTACCTACACCGAGCAGACAGGGTGACACCCTTCCGCCGACCATCGAGGACAGCAGATGTCGAAAATCGCCACCGCACGACCATCAGACGCCGAGCTGATCCGTACCGCCTGCATGCGCGTCACCGAAGCAATGCTCGCCATCGAGGGCAGCGAACCCTCGCCGGTGACGATGGTGCACCTGTACGACTCGCAGGCGTTTGTCCTCGTACCCTCCGACTCCGCCGCGTGCGCTCTCGCCTGGCAGGCCGGTTCGGCCGGACTGCCGGCGATGGTCGAGGTGACCGACCTCGCCCCCATCGAGCTACGGGAACAGGTCCGTTCCCTGATCTGGCTCAACGGGGCACTCCATTCGGTGCCCTCGGATCTCGAACGGGATCTGGCCTGCGAGATCGCCACCGACCACCCGTCGGCGGGCCTGCTCGACATCGGTCACGGCTACTCGCTGCTCCGCCTGAACCTGAGCTCCGCGGTTCTTGCCAATTCATCCGGAGCCGCCTCGGTGTCCACGCCCGAGTTGTCCGCAGCCGCACCCGACCCCTTCTGGGAGCTGGAGGCTGACTGGGTCGCCCACCTCGACGAGGATCACGCCGATCTCGTCGCGGCGCTGAGCGGCCGGCTGCCGGCAGAACTGCGCGAAGGCCAGGTGCGCCCGTTGGGCATCGACCGCTTCGGCGTGCGGCTCCGCATCGAGGGACCCGAGAGCGATTCCGATGTTCGACTGTCGTTCCCACGACCGGTTCACGACGTCTTCGAGTTGTCGCGTGCTCTGCGCGCCTTGGCAGGCTGCCCCTACATCAACAGCCTGCCCGGCCAGAGCTGACGTCGCTGCGCAGAGAGCGCCAGTAACCTCGACCGGGTGAACCTGCGCCCGTGGCTACAACCGACACGACCGGCGCAGCCGGAGGTGATCACCGATCCCCGTCAGCGACGCGCGATCGGTATCGAGATCACGATCGTGCTCGTCCTCACCTTCGGGTTGTCGGGAGCAAGATCTCTGCTCTCGATCATCGAGACCGCAATGTCCGAGCGCGGGGTGGGCGGCAGCGCGGTCGCCCTGAACAACAGCGCATCCGATCTCGGTCTCATCGACTTCTTCTACCAACTCCTCGATGCCTGCAGATTGTTCGGCATCGCCGCACTGGCGGTGTACCTGATCTGGCGTGCCGGAGTTCCTTTGGCACGCATCGGGTTTCCGCGCGTAAAAGCGCGGTTCGATCTTCCCTTGGGGATCGGGCTGGCCGCACTGATCGGGATACCCGGCCTCGGTCTCTATGTTGTCGCAAGGGCTTTGGATCTCAACGTCCAGGTTCTCCCGTCGAATCTCGACGAGACATTCTGGAGATTGCCGATGTTGGTGTTCGCGGCGATCGGCAACGCGGCAGCCGAAGAGTTCCTCGTGGTGGCCTACATCATCACCAGGCTGCGACAACTCGGATGGAGCGAGAACCGCAGCCTCCTGTTCTCTGCCGTGCTCCGCGGTAGCTATCACCTCTATCAAGGTGTCGGCGGCGGACTCGGCAACGTCGTCATGGGCCTCGTCTATGGCCGCGTTTTCCAGCGGACCAATCGAGTGTGGCCGCTGGTCATCGGGCATGCACTCATCGATACCGTCGCCTTTGTCGGGTACGCGCTGTTGAAGGACCACCTACGGTGGCTGGAAGCCAATTGAGTCGCATCCCGCCCTGAAATCTGTCGAATACGAGTGCGCCGAGGGGATGGTTCCCTCGGCGCCAGCACAACCGACAGCCTTCAGGGACTACAAACAGGCGAGCTTACGACCGGGCGTTCTTCAGTAGAGTCTGTGCAATGACTGACCAGGACGAGCCGTTCATCCGCCGCCCAGGCGGCGCGGGACGTCCCCGTCAGGGACAACCGCCCCAGCCCGGGGGCCGACGCGGCGGATGGTCCCCGGCCCCGGTGGTGGCCAACCCAACGGAAGGCCTGGACCGGTTCCCGGGCGCCCACCACAACAGGACCCATTCCGCGGACGTGTTCCCGGCCAGGGTCCGCCGCGTCAGGCCCCACCTCCCGCCGGACCACCGCGGTCGCCTCAGGGTCCGCCGCCCCAACGCCCACAGGACAGCTACCAACCCGCCCGCGCGTGGTCGGAGTCCGGCGCCCCCGAGACCCGAACGTCTCGACCTGCTCAGGGACCACCCCCGGTGGTTGCCTACAACCGGCCGCCACGGCAACCTCCGCGCGACCCGGGGCATCGCCGCACCGACCGCGCGGTCCCGCCACCACCGCCACGGCGCCGCAGACGGCTGCCGGTCGTGCGCACCGTCCTGATCCTGCTGCTGGTGATGGTGCTCGGCACCATCGGTCTGCTCGTCTACTTCGACAGCAAACTCAACCGCGTCGATGCCCTGTCCAACTATGAGGGCCGGGTCGCGAGCAGCGCCGGCACCAATTGGCTGCTGGTCGGCTCTGATTCCCGCGCCGACCTCAGTGAGGCCGAGCGCCAAGCCCTTTCGACAGGTGACAGCGAGGGCTCTCGGACAGACACGATCATGCTGGTCCACTTCGGCTCCGGGGGTAAGCCGATGATCATCTCCATCCCGCGGGACCTCTACGTCGACATCCCTGGTCAGGGTTCACACAAGGTGAACGCCGCCTTCAGTTTGGGCGGCCCGAAGTTGTTGGTACAGACCATCGAGACCAACACCGGCCTGCGGATCGACCACTATGCCGAGATCGGTTTCGGCGGATTCGACAAGATGGTCGACGCGGTCGGTGGTATCGAGATGTGTCTCGACGCCCCGATCAACGACCCGCTCGCCGGAATCGACCTCAAGGCCGGTTGCCAGACCCTGAACGGCCGCGAGGCCCTGGGGTTTGTCCGCACCCGCGCATTCGCGAACGCCGACCTCGAGCGTGTGGTGAACCAGCGAAAGTTCATGGCAGCGCTGATGAAGAAGGCCACCAGCGCCTCGACAATCCTGAACCCGTTCCGCTTCTGGCCCCTGGTGAACGGGACCGTGAGCTCCCTGACGGTCGACAACGGCGACCACATATGGCATCTCGCACGCCTCGCGTGGGCGCTGCGCAGCGACCCGGTCACGGTGACCACACCCAACGGCGGGTCGATCTTAACCGATGCCGGTGACTCACTTGCCTGGGGCGACAACACGACGGCGTTCTTTGCGGCCATCGCAGACGGCAAAGAGGTTCCGCCCGAACTGATCCAGACAGGCTGATACTCGACACGGATCAATCCGACCATCGAAAGGGCTTTTCTGCCATGACATCGACATCAGGTGGGTCCGCCGCCACGGGACGTCCGCGCCGTATGTCGCATGACCGGGTCAGGGAGTTGATCGGTGAGCCCGCCGGGCTGGCGGTGACAAAAGTGCAGCGCACCATCGACCCCAACTTCCGCCGGTTCATCGCGCGTTCG
This sequence comes from Williamsia sp. DF01-3, assembly GCF_023051145.1. Classification (NCBI taxonomy): domain Bacteria; kingdom Bacillati; phylum Actinomycetota; class Actinomycetes; order Mycobacteriales; family Nocardiaceae; genus Williamsia; species Williamsia sp. DF01-3. Next base: position 603,586 of record NZ_JALKFS010000005.1, on the reverse strand, counting down.
CCGTTCCTGTGCATGGCCACCTCCAACGACGACGGGTCCGCCGACTGCTCTCCGCGCGGCGACCAGCCAGGATTCGTGAAGGTTCTCGACGACACCACCATCGCCATCCCCGACCGCATCGGCAACAAGCGGATCGATTCTTTCGAGAACATCTTGTCGCGCCCCGGCATCGGTCTCATCTTTCTTGTGCCCGGTCATCGCGAGACCCTGCGTATCAACGGGAATGGCTACCTGACCGAGGATCCCGACCTCCTGCCCCAACTCGCGGCCAGAGACAAAACACCCGAACTCGCTCTCATCGTCGAGGTCGACGAGGCATATCTGCACTGTGGCAGGGCCATTCTGCGATCCAAGCTGTGGGACCCCGCGAGTCTTGCGTCGCCGGGAGAGGTACCGACCACTGGCGAGATCATGGCCGCTCAGTTGCAGCGTGATGAGGCCACCGCGCACCGCATCGACGAGGACATCGAGGTCGCCTACCAGACCCTGTACTGACGTCCCGGCCTTGTCACCGATGAGTTCCGACGAGTTGCCTGGTCCACTCTTCGACGGCCAGATCACTTCATCGGGAGTACACCATGGGCAAGATATACCTGGAACTGTTCGCAACCCTCGACCTCGTCGGGCAGGCCCCCGGCGCACCCGACGAGGACCCGATCGGGTTCCCGTTCGGTGGCTGGCAGGCGCCACTGTTCGACGAGGTCGCAGGGGGACAGGTCGGCGCTGCCTACGAGGGCACCGACGCCCTTCTTCTCGGCCGACGAACCTACGACATCTTCGCTGCACACTGGCCTCATCAGGAGGAAGGCCCCGACAACGAGATCGCCACGCTCTTCAATCGCATCCCCAAGTACGTCGCCTCACGCGGCAAGCCGGACCTCTCGTGGGCAGGATCTTCTCAACTCGGGCCCAATCTGTCCGACGCGGTGAACGAGATCCGTGATCGCCACGAGAACATCAAGGTCGTCGGAAGTCTGAACCTGGTACAGACCCTGTTGCGCGACAAGCTGTTCGACCGGATCGATCTGTGGCTTCACCCCATCATGCTCGGAGTCGGGAAGAAGATTTTCGACGGCGGAGCTGTTCCCACCAACCTCACCCTCGTCGAACCACCGGCAGCGGGGCCTCGCGGCACCGTCTATCTGCGCTATGAACTCGCGGACGGAACTCCAGGGACGGGCGACATGGCAGGCGGCGACCGGGGCGCCCCGCGCCAGGAGTGACCCTTCACGTGGCGTGAGGCCGTGAGTGCAACCCGCAGCGGCACCTATCGTCGGCGTATCGGTTTCCTCATACGCCCTGGCAACACTCGCCTGTCTTGACTGTCGGCATGCCCTACAGCACATCGGTACACCAGGCGGCCCACCGGCCGAAGCCTGTCCGTTCCTCCGCAACGCCGGCACCTTTCGTGGGAATCACGGTGTACGGCTGTGAGCACGACGAAGCCCGCCTCTTCGAGGAGAGGGCGCTCGAATTGGGTGTGGCGGTGACCGTCACGGCAGCAACCGCTTCCTCCTCCAATGCAGCGCTGGCAGAGGGAAATCGCTGCGTCAGCATCGGGCACAAGACACCGGTGTCGAACCCCACCTTGGTGGCACTCAGCCGGGCTGGTGTGGAGTACATCTCTACCAGGAGCATCGGTTACAACCATCTGGACGTCGAATATGCTCGGCGGTTGGGCATCTCGGTCGGGAATGTCAGCTACTCCCCCGACAGCGTCGCGGACTACGCCGTGATGCTGATGTTGATGTCTGTGCGAGATGCGAAGTCAGTCATCAGACGCACAGACGTCAGCGACTACCGGTTGAGCGAGGTTCGCGGTCGAGAGCTTCGCGACATGACCGTGGGAGTGATCGGCACCGGCCGCATCGGCACCGCCGTCATGAATCGGCTGCGAGGCTTCGGTAGCCGCATCCTGGCCTACGACACCCACACCACGATTGGCATCAATTACGTCGACCTCGACGAACTGGTCGAGCAAAGCGACATCATCACCTTGCACACACCGCTCGACGCGGGAACACACCACCTCCTCGATCGCGAACGACTCGGCCGGATGAAGCGCGGCGCGTACATCGTGAACACCGGCCGGGGTTCGCTCATCGACACCGAGGCCCTCGTCGGTGCGCTGGAGAGGGGCGACCTCGGTGGCGCGGCCCTCGATGTGGTGGAGGGTGAGGAGGGGATCTTCTACGCGGACTGCAGGACTCGATCGCTCGGGGGCACGATGCTGACGCGTTTGCAACAGATGCCGAACGTGATCGTCAGTCCACACACCGCTTTCTACACCGACCACGCACTGCGCGACACGGTCGAGAACTCCATCGTCAACTGCTTGAGATTCGAGAGGGAACAACGTGGCTAGGTTGCGCATCGGGATCATCTTCGGCGGAAGTTCCGAGGAACACCCCGTCTCGGTCAAGTCCGCGCAGGAGGTGGCCAAGCACGTGGACCTCGCGAAGTACGAGCCCTTCTACATCGGCATCACCAGAAGTGGAGCCTGGCGGCTGTGCACCAACCCTGAATACGGTTGGGAAAAAGGAGATTCCCGACCGGCGCTGCTGTCTCCCGACCGAAGCGTCCACGGGTTGCTGGTCCTGGACCACGGACGCTACGAGGTCGAGCGTCTGGATCTCGTAATTCCCATTCTGCACGGCACCCTCGGTGAGGACGGGGCCGTCCAGGGACTGCTGGAACTATCCGGCATTCCCTACCTCGGCTGCGACATCCAGAGCTCAGCCCTCTGTATGGACAAGTCACTCGCGTACACCGTCGCCAGAAGCGCGGGGATCGCCACGCCGAACTTCTGGGTTGTCGGTGTGCAGGGAGACGTCGACGCCGATCAACTCCCCTACCCGGTCTTCGTCAAACCGGCACGCTCCGGGTCGTCGTTCGGCGTCAGCAAGGTACGAGTTCCGGGCGAGCTCGCAGATGCCATTGCCGCCTCACGCCAATATGATTCGAAGACTCTCATCGAGGAGGCTGTTCTCGGCAGCGAAGTCGGCTGCGCCATGCTGGGTACCGGCAGCGACGTCATCGTCGGTGAGGTCGACCAGATCATGTTGTCCGACGGATTCTTTCGAATTCACCAGGAGGCGAATCCGGAAAGTGGTTCGGAGAACTCGACGGTCACCGTTCCCGCGAACATATCCGCCGAGTCGCGAGCACATGTGCAAGAGACAGCGAAGTCAATCTACCGCGCTATGGGCTGCCGCGGGCTGTCCCGCGTCGACATGTTCCTCACCGAGGAAGGGCAGGTGATCCTCAACGAGGTCAACACCCTGCCAGGACTGACCTCATACAGCCGCTACCCGAGAATGATGGCCGCTGCGGGCATGCCGTTGTCCGACGTGATCGACCACATGGTCTCCATGACGATGGCCGGTGCGTCCTCATGAATGCCGATTTCGTCTACGTCGATGAGTTCGTGTCCGGCATACGCTGGGACGCCAAATACGCAACGTGGGACAACTTCACCGGCAAACCCGTGGACGGGTACCTCGCCAATCGGATAGTCGGCACGCGAGCCCTGTGCTCAGCCCTCGAGCAGGTGAGGGACAAGGCCGCATCACTCGGGTTCGGCCTGCTGCTCTGGGACGGCTACCGCCCTCAATGCGCCGTCGACTGCTTCGTCCGCTGGGCACAGCAGCCCGATGAGGCGGAGACGAAATCGCGGTACCACCCCAACATCAGCCGAACCGAGATGTTCGACAACGGTTATGTGGCTTACAAATCGGGCCACAGCCGCGGTAGCACCACCGACCTGACGCTGTACCACCTGAACACCGGTGAACTGGCTGCGATGGGTGGCGGGCATGACCTGATGGATCCCATCTCGCACCATGGCGCGCCCGGGACCACAGCCGCCGCGGCCAGGAATCGCGAGTGTTTGCGCTCCCTCATGGCGGCCTGCGACTTCGCCTCCTACGACAGTGAGTGGTGGCACTACACACTGAGGGACGAACCCTACCCCGACACCTACTTCGACTTCCCGATCACGTGACGGCCGGCCAGGTACCGGCACCGCGTGTGGTTGTGGCCGGGGGACATTCGGCCGGCCACATCGAGCCGATGTTGAACTTCGCCGACGCGCTCCGCCGCCTGGAACCCACTGCCGTCATCACCTCGCTCGGTACCACTCGCGGACTCGACACCACCCTGATCCCGTCGCGCGGATACCCGCTTGAACTCATCCCGCCGGTTCCGCTACCCCGCCGAATGAACCGTGCGCTGCTGAACCTGCCGACAAGGCTGTGCGTTTCGGTACGGTCTGCGGGTGCGGTCCTCGACAAGGTCCACGCGGAGGTTCTTGTGGGTTTCGGCGGATACGTCTCCGCCCCGGCGTATCTGGCCGCACGCATGCGTGGTCTCGCGATCGTCGTGCACGAGGCAAACGCCCAGCCCGGCATGGCCAACCGGTTGGGCGCCCACCTCACGACACATGTGTTCACCGCAGCGCCCGGTGTTCGCCTACCACAGGCCAAGGTCATCGGAATACCTCTGCGCCCGGCCATATCTCAGCTCGATCGCCTCAATCTGCGCGACACGGCCCGCCGCCGATTCGGCCTGCGAACCGACCTGCCGGTCCTGATGGTGACAGGTGGATCCCAAGGTGCCGGAACCATCAATGCGGCGGTCTCCCGTGCGGCCCCGTCACTGCGGGCACACGGTGTGCAGGTACTGCACATCACGGGACCTCAGCGCCGGGTCGATGTTCCCGGTGGCGACTTCGAGGGTGCACCCTATGTCGTTGTCCCGTATGTCGACGACATGCAATATGTCTACGCTGCAGCCGATTTCGCAATCTGCCGTTCAGGCGCCATGACGTGCGCAGAACTCGGCGCCGTCGGCCTACCGGCAGCGTACGTACCGCTGCCGTTGCGCGGGGGCGAGCACGCGGTTGAACGCCGCGCCGGCTGTGGCGGCGGCGGCGCGATAGAGGTCGACGACGCGGCCCTCGACGCGGCCTGGATCGAGACCACGCTGATCCCGCTGCTCACGGATTTGAGGCGGCTCAAGGCGATGTCGGCACGGGCGTCGGCATCCGGCGTACCGGATGCCGACGTGGTGCTCGCCCGTCATGTACTGAATGTTGTCGCCGACCGACGCACATCGATGGCGTAAGGGCCGACTTCACCTGACGATGCGCTCACCTGCTGCGGGCAATCGGACAATGACGCGCAGGCCTCCGGCCGGCCGCGGCGTGAGGGTCAGCGTTCCGTCGTGTGCGTGCGCGATGCTCTTGACGATGGCCAGACCGAGGCCCACACCCGCGTGGCCGTCCCGAACACGGGCGGTACCCCGCTGGAATGGCTCGGTGATCGTTGCAACCGCTTGGGCGGTGAGCTTGTCGCCGGTGTTGTCCACCGTGAGAACAACGGCGTCAGGCCCCACACTCGTGCTGACCCACACCGTGCCCGATTCGGACAGGTTGTGAACGATCGCGTTGTGAACCAGGTTGGTCACCATCTGGAGCAGAAGTGCGTGTGAACCGGTGATGGGAGCGATGTCGCCGACGGTCTCGACGGTCAGCCCACGTTCTTCTGCAAGTGGGAGAAGGGTTTCGGCGGCTTCCTCGGCGATGAGGGACAAGTCGACGTGGTCCCGGCTGAACACGCGCTGGTCGGCGCGGCTCAGCAGGAGGAGCGCTTCGGTGAGATCTATCGCCCTCGAGTTGACAAAATAGAGGCGGTCGATCAGTTCTCCGGTGTCGCGGTTCGGGTCGCTGCGTGCCACATCGAGCAGGGTCTGTGTGATCGCCAGTGGAGTGCGCAGCTCATGAGAAGCGTTGGCGGCGAACCGTTGTTGTTCCGCGACGTGCGCTTCGAGTCGGGCGAGCATTGCGTCGAAGCTGTCGGCGAGTTCGCGAAACTCGTCGCTGCGGCCCTCGAGCGCAACCCGGTGGGACAGTGACCCACCCGCGGCCAGCCGGGTGGCGGTGGTGATCCGCGTCAGCGGGGCCAACATGTGTCCGGCGAGAATCCAGCCTCCCACGAGACCGAACACAAGAAGGAACGCCATTGCCGCGGCCGCTTTGGGCGTGAAGGCGTCCTCCAGATCGGAGCGATCGGGGCCAGACCCCGGCATTCTCGGCATGCCGCCCGGATTCGCCCCGGTCACCTCCGGTACGTAACGCAGCAGGAACACCCACACTGCTCCGAGCAGCAGAACTCCCGCGAGCATGAGGAACCCCGCATAGCTGAGAGTGAGTTTGAGTCGGACACTCAACCCGGGCTTCCTATCCACGTCCTTCTCCTACGTGGTCCGTGCCGGCCGCCGTGTCTATCCGATACCCGACTCCAGGCACGGTGGCGACGAGCCAGGGCTCGCCAAGCCGTTTCCGTAGTCCCGAGACCGTGATCCGCACCGCATTGGTGAAGGGGTCGGCATTCTCGTCCCATGCCCGCTCCAGAAGCTCTTCGGCGCTGACCACACCTCCTTCAGCAGTCACGAGGACTTCGAGCACAGCAAACTGCTTGCGGGTCAATGCCACATACTGACCGTCCCGGTAGACCTCACGGCGGAATGCGTCCACGCGCAACCCCGCGATCTCCCGTACGGGCGGCCTGTTGCGTGTCCTCCTGCGGTCGAGCGCACGGAGCCGGAGTACGAGCTCTTTCAGTTCGAACGGCTTGGTGAGGTAGTCGTCGGCACCCAGTTCGAAACCGGTTGTCTTGTCGTCGAGCCTGTCAGCTGCCGTCAGCATCAGTATCGGCATCCCGCTGCCGGAAGCGACGATGCTCTCGGCGATCTCATCGCCGGACGGCCCGGGGATATCGCGGTCGAGTACAGCGATGTCATAGGAGTTGATGCTCAACAGTTCGAGAGCGGTGTCGCCATCACCGGCGGTATCGGCGGCAATCGCCTCCAGGCGCAGCCCATCCCTGATGGCCTCAGCCATCAACGGTTCGTCCTCGACCACCAAAACACGCATTCGTTGATGCTACGAGCCGTCGCATATCGTAGACATACCGAAAAGCACATACACGCTGGCAACACGGCACTTCCTTCACTGGGAACATGACCCGAACCGCACCGCTAGCTATCGGCCTGACCGGCCACCGCGTCCTGTCCGAGGATGACGGAGTCCTTCCCCCAGCCACCTCAGTATTCGATGACCACCTCCCGGGTGTGGCCAACGTCCACCGCGACCTCCTCCGTGCCGTTCACCGCGCGGCCATTGACGCCGCAGCCGAGGGCGTCGATTTCCAGGTCAACAGCGGATGGCGTTCTCCGGCCTATCAGGCCCAACTCCTTCAGGACGCGGTCTTGAAGTTCGGCTCCCACGCGCAGGCGTCGCGGTGGGTCGCCACGCCGGCCAGGTCGGCGCATGTATCCGGAGACGCCATCGACATCGGACCCCCGCGGGCAGCCGCATGGCTGTCCACGCACGGTGCACGATACGGGCTGTGCCGGATCTATCAGAACGAGCCATGGCACTTCGAGTTACGTCTCGATGCGATCGAAACGGGTTGCCCCGCAATGTATCCGGACCCGTCCCACGACCCGAGGATGAGAACGTGACACCTGTGGACCTGATGAGGCGGGCTGCACGATCAACTGGGTCCGAAACTTTGGCACCTCGGGTGCCTGTTTCGACGTACGAAATGTTTTTGATGACGATCCTGGAGTCCGCGGTATTTGCGGCCTGTTCGCCGTCATGTCCAAGGCAATTCACCAGGGCGGGTTTGTTTGCCAACTGCTTGGGTACTACAGCTTTGACCGGTTGCTCCGAATGCGGTGAGTGAATGGCAGTTTTTGCCTGCACTCGCCTTGAATCGGTGGACCAATGCATTCAGTTCCTGATTTCCGGTCGTTTCACCGAAAAGATCTTGAGGAGAAATCGTGTACTTGCACACACAACAGTTGATCAATGAAATCGCCATCGACGAGCCTGATCCCGCAGCCGCGAATGCGCTGCAGGAGGGTCTGGGTGGTCAGTTCGGCGAGATGCGCACGATGATGCAATACCTGTTCCAGTCCATGAACTTCCGCGGCGACGCTTCCTCCAAGGCGTACAAGGATCTCCTGCAGGGCGTGGGCACTGAAGAGATCAGCCACGTGGAACTCATCGGAACCACCATTTCCCGCCTTCTGGACGGGTCACCGGAATACAACGGCAAGAAGACCGACCCGGTCGACAAGCCGGGTGCCAAGGGTGCCACGCCGTTGAAGATTGCCCTAGACACCAGCAACATCCACCATTACCTGGTCGGTGCGCAGGGAGCGTTGCCCGTCGACGCTGCGGGCAATCCGTGGCTCGGGTCGTACGTCTACAACAGTGGCAACCTCGTACTGGACCTGCTGTACAACTTGATGTTGGAATCCACCGGTCGACTGCAGAAATGCCGCATCTATGAGATGACCGACAACAAGGCGGCACGGTCGACGATTTCTTACCTGATCGTCCGCGATCAGGCTCACGAGAACGCTTTCGCAAAAGCACTGGAAAGTCTCGGCGTGAACTGGGGCAAGGTGCTGCCGATCCCGAAGACGAACGCGGAGTCGTTCCCCGAGGTGAAGAAGCTCCTCGACAAGGGTTTGCAGAGCATCCAGTACACGTTCAGCGCTGACGACCAGAGTGAAGCTGCGAAGCTCTACCGCGGAGCGTCACCCTCGAATGACGGCACCGAATTGTCGACTGCCGTGATGCCCGAAGGTTTCCCGATGACCATCGCGCCGGAACGTAAGGAAGAGTTCGCACCCGGCCTCGACAAGGAACTGCTGGCGCTGATCCAGGCCACAGCCGAAGTCGAGATCGCTGCAGCGGACGACCCGAAGACCAAGTAACCAGCACGACAAAGCAGAGGCGACGCGGTGTTCACCGCGTCGCCTTTGTCGTTGGGTGGGGGTGTGCTCGCGGTACTGGTCGACGCTCGGACTGCAGACCGAGCGAGAGCGAGTTTCGCGACCGAGCCCCAAGCCCCGCCCGCCAAACCGGGCAACGCTCAGCCGTAGACCGAGCGCGCGCGAGTTTCATGACCGGACCCAGAGCTTCGCTCGCCAAATCGGCACACGCTCGAACTGCAGACGACGCGAGAGCGAGTTTTGCGATCGAGCCCCAAGCCCCGCCCGCCAAACCGGCCCAAGCTTGGTTCTACGGACGACGCAACGCCCGGTTTCCTGAGCGGGTTTGAAGGCGCGCTCGCGGTACTGGTCAACGCTCGGACTGCAGGCCGCGCGTACACGAGTTCACGACCGGGCCCAGAACTTCGCTCGCGGTGCTGGTCGACGCTCGGTCTGCAGGCAGCGCACGGGCGAGTTTCGTGACCGGGCTGCCGGGAGCGCTCGCGGTACTGGTCGACGCTCGGCCTGCAGACCGAGCGAGAGCGAGTTTCGCGAGCTGGCCTCGCGCTCCGCTCGCGAAACGGGCCCAAGCTCGCCCTGCAGACGACGCAACGCCCGGTTTCCTGAGCGGGTTTGAAGGCTCGCTCGCGGCACTGACACCACTCCCGCGACAGCCGCGAGTTGCCAATCCAGCAAAATTACTTGCCGAATCTCCAGACTCTGAGTCACCCTCGAACCGTGCCCATTGATAGGCGATGAGCACCTCAAGGAGGATTCATGAACTCGACTGACAACTTCTACGACGTGGTCATCATCGGCGGCGGACCGGCTGGGCTGGGCGCAGCGACGACGCTGGCGCGGTCTCTCCGCACGGTTCTGGTCATCGACGGCGGCGAACCGCGCAACGCCAAGGCCGACGGGGCGCACAATCTGCTCGGCAACGAAGGCATCTCGCCACTCGAGTTGCTGGCCAAGGGGCGACGCGAAGCAGAGCACTACGGTGCGCAGATCAAATCCGGCAGCGTCGCAGCGGTCCGACGCGACACCGACGGTTTCGAGGTCGACTTCACCGACGGCCACACCGTCAACTGCCGCCGGCTCGTGCTGGCGACGGGCCTCATCGACGAACTCCCCGACATTCCCGGCGTGGCCGAGTTGTGGGGATCGAGTGTGCTGCACTGCCCGTACTGCCACGGCTGGGAGGTGCGCGGACGCAAACTCGGCGTGCTCGGCACCGGAGCCATGAGCGTGCACCAGACGCTACTGTTCCGCCAGCTCAGCGACAATGTCACCTTGTTCTTGCACGAGATGCCCGAACCGAGCGAGAGCGAATGGTTGCAGCTCGCTGCCTTGAATGTGTCTGTGGTGCAAGGGAGAATCACACAGCTTGTCATCGAGGACGGCACGCTGCGCGGAGTGGAGGTCGCCGGCGGACGACGTTTTGATGTCGAGGCCGTGACGGTCATGCCGCGGATGGTCGCACGAGCCGACGTCTACGAGTTGCTCGGCGGCAAGCTGTCCGACCACATGTCCGGCGGCCTCTACGTGGCCACCGACGAGATGGGTCGAACCGACATCGAAGGTGTCTGGGCTGCAGGCAATGTCACCGACCTCTCGGCAACGGTTGGGTCGTCGGCCGCCGGTGGGATGAAGGCCGCTGCCGCCATCAACTTCGACCTCATCTCCAGCGATGCGCAGGCAGCGGTCAAGGCCAGGGCGGCGTCGTTCTCACGGGAGATCGAGGCAGCGGTGACCACCAGGATTCTCGGCGATCGGCGCCATGGTGTGCACTGAACTCCACGGTGGGAGTCGTGCATACTCGCGAGGTGGCAGGCATTGAGAAGAGCACAAGCTCCACACCGGTGAGCGACATCGGCCCCCTGGCGGACCCAGTCGGTGAATCACTGCGACATCGTCATGCCCATCTCGGCCGCAGATTCGGCCGGGCCAGCGCATACCGTTCCGGCGTCGCCACTTTTGCGGCCGTGGACAGTGACCAAGATCCGCGAAGATGGGACGATCTCGCACAGTTGGTGGGCCCAGGTGAGCTCGCCGATATGTTCAGCTCCACCGCCGAGCCACCGACCGATTGGGAACCGGTGTTCGATCTCGACGGCTTTCAGATGATCTACGCGGAAGACGACCCGAGGGGTCACACAAGCGTCGACGTGGTCGAGCTGGGTTCGAAAGACGTGCCCGACATGCTCGACCTCGTCGCGCTGACCCGCCCCGGTCCGTTCTTCTCGCAGACCCCAGACATGGGCACGTACATCGGAATCCGTGAGAACGGCGCGTTGGTGGCGATGGCCGGCGAACGGCTGCGGCCGCCGGGTTGGACTGAGATCAGTGCGGTCTGCACCACCCCCGGGGCTCAGGGACGCGGTTACGCTTCTCTACTGGTCACCGCACTTGTCACCAGCATCATGGCCCGTGGTGATCGACCGTTCCTGCACGTGATCAAGTCGAATACCGCTGCGGTCTCACTCTATGAACGACTCGGTTTCCGCATACGCGAAGAGGTCACATTCCGAGGCTTCCGCATACCGCCCGCACCGCACACTCAAGAGCAGTGACGCTCGGGAGTGCACCCTCGCTGCACAGCGGATCAGAACTTCTTCAGGCCGACGCTCGCATGTGAATGTGCCCGATCACGGTCACCAGGACGGACAACCCGGCGGCAACGGCCAGAGCAACACCCACCGCGCTCACCGACAGTAGCAACGCACCGATCAGAGCCCCGACGAATATCGTTGCAATGGCGCCGAATCGGCGGTTCCACAGAGCGGTTCGTCCACCACGCGTCCATGTCTCGGCGGCCAGCGACGTCAGGGTGGAAGTCACCACCACCGTCGTCATGTCTGCGATGGCAACCTTGCGTGCCACGCACGCCTGGATGCCCATAGCGGCCGCCGTTGCCGCGGCAACACAGATCTGGGCCGACACGGAGTGTTCGGTGTCGGTGAGGGCGGCAGCTGTCGCCGCGGCGGCGAGAATCACCGAACCTGCAGCAAGGCAACCTGTCACGGCCGTTGTCCACCCCTTCGGCCTGCGCCGCAATACCATTCCCGCGACGAATGCTCCGATCACAAAGGTGCCGAGCGCAATGGCGGGTCCGAGGACGGGGAGATCGTCGGCGCCGGCGACACCCATTCCGAGGATGACGATGTTTCCCGTCATGTTCCCCACGAAGACTCGGTCCAGCCCCAGGTAGCCGACCGCATCGACCACCCCTGTGACAAACGTCAGTACCAACATCAGGACCAGGCCCCGCCTTTCGACGCGGTCGAGAAGTGCCGGTTCTTTCGGGGATGTCATCGGGTGCTCCAACTGGTAGGGGCGGGCTGAGTTCGGTAACGGGCGGTGTGGGCTCAGCCGGCGGCGAAACCCATTCGCTCGCTGTGGACGTCGAATGCCGGGTCGTACGACATCGTAGGTCGCCTGACAGCCGAGTCGCCGATGACACCTTGCCGTCGCCAATGCTCCTTGCGGATCGCGATGCTCGTGCCCGGTTGGGTCTCGTAGGAAATCAACGAGGCCACGGGGTCGATCATTCGCTGTGCACCCACGAGGTCGCCCGACTCGATGCGCCTGACTGCCTGCACCAGTACCTCGGGACGCGAGATCCCGGCAGCAGCCCACCGGGCTCCGGCCAGGAAGTCATCGACCACGCCGATCCCGCCGTTGCCGGATACAACCACCGTGCCGACGTCTTCCCGGAGTCGGCGAATTCTCGAGAATGTCGGAGACGCTTCGGCTTTGACCGCCATCAACGACGATCCCAGACCTGAGAGTGCACCGACCAGGTCGTCGATGTCGATGCGGACACCGGTGGCCGACGGTAGATCCTGCACCATCACCGGCAGATTGCTGAGGCCGCGGGTATCAACAATCGAACGTCTGACGACATCGGCGTCGCTTGATCGAACGGGGATCATCACTCCTGCCAGCGACGTCCCGAACCGTGTGGCGAGCGCTGTCACGTCGTTCGCCGCGACGGTCGGATCCAGTGACATGACCGTGGCGATGACGGGAGCGCCTTCCGATGCGCTGATCACGACGTCGAGCACCGTCATCTTCTCGTCGAGCGAGAGCGAGGCCGGTTCGGCGATGACCCCGAGCGCGATCGATCCCGTGCATCCTCGCTCGAGCATTTCGCGGGTCAGCGCGCGGAGGGACTGCTCGCAGATACGTTTGCCGCCTGGTGTGAAGGGCGTGGGTACCATTGCCCACACTGCACCGGCCGAGTCAGTAGCATTCATCTGGATCCAATCTTCGAGACGTCTGCGGAAGGAAATCGATGGCACAGAACGGCGGCGGTGAGCCTGCCGGAGCCACCTCGCCGCTGGTCCAGCAGCTCGTGGACACGATCGCGGAGCGAATCAGCCGCGGCGAGTACAACTTCGGGACCTGGATACGCCAGGAGTCGCTTGCCAGAGAACTCGGCGTGAGCCGGATGCCGATCCGCGAAGCGCTCGGCCAACTGCAGGCTCTGGGCGTCGTCGAGATCGTCCCCAACCGCGGCGCCCGGCCCCGTCAGCCGTCGCTGCGCGAGTTGACCGAGGTGTTCGAGGTCAGGGCGTTGCTCGAGGGGCACGCCGCCCATGAGGCAGCCCGGTTGATCACCCACTCTCAACTGCAGGTTCTCTACGCGGCCGTCGATGATTTCCGTGCCGTCGTGCAGGCTGCCCTCGACGGGGAGTCCACGCCGGCAGAGCTTCGCAAGCGCTGGGTCAAGGCCAACTCCACCTTTCACGACACGATCCTGGACGCGGGCGGGAACACTCAGCTCACCGCGACGGTGTCGTCGCTGCATCACCGGATCCCCCGCAACCTCACATGGACGGCACTTGATGCCGACCCACGCTTGCTGGCCGAGAACGCCGACGCGCACGCACGCATCGTCGAGGCCATCGACCGCCGCGATGGCAACGCTGCCCGGGACCTGATGATCGAACACTCCCGCCGGGCACGCGAACTCATCACCAGCCGATCACAAGAGACCTTCACACCCTGACCGTCACAGATCCCATCGTCCGCGCCGATCATCGTCCGACTGCATAACCCTGTGCCCCACGGGGATTGGCAGCCGACCCGAGTACGCCGGAAGACGGGTCGCGGGTGACCACACTCAGTCGGCCCAGTGACCAATCACCGGCGCGGGTGATGCGGTGCCCACGAGCGACGAGTTCCCCGATCACCCCCTCCCCCAGCCGATCCTCGACCACTGCTCCTCCCGGCTCCCAGGTGCGTGGCCAGAACGAGCCCGGCATCGACGTGGTGTGCAAGGTCGGGGCATCGATCGCTTGCTGAGGTGTGTAGCCACCGATGAGCGTTCGCAGGAGATAACTGAGTTGCCACTGGTCTTGCTGATCGCCACCGGGCGTGCCCAGCGCCGCAACCGCCCATCCATCGCGCATCACCATGGTGGGGGTCAGCGTGGTCCGCGGCCTCTTCCCGGGGCGAAGGGCAGACGGGCTGGCCGGGTCGAGCCACGACATCTGAAGTCGTGTTCCCAGAGCAAAACCCAACGAGGGAATGGTCGGCGACGACTGCAGCCACCCGCCCGAAGGAGTCGCCGAGATCGCGTTGCCCCACCGGTCGATGACGTCGATGTGGCAGGTGTCGCCGCGCGTCTCGCCGGTGACGGTGACGGTCGGTTCGCCGGTCGCGCCGCCCGATGCCTGGCCGGCCGCTTCCACCAGCGGGGGCACGTACGGATCGATGCCGCACACCCCGGGCCGGAACTCAGTGGACGCATGCCACGCAATCTCTTTGCGGCGAACGGCGGCGTACTCCCGTGACAGCAACACCTCGAGCTGCGACCGGTCGAGGCCGTCGCCGTAGTACGCCTCTCGATCGGCCATGGCCAGCTTGAGCGCCTCGAGGACGTTGTGTGCGCCGACAGCGGTCGACGGATCGACCTCCTCCTCGGGCAGTTCGTCGAGGATGGCCAGCGCCTGCAGCAACACCGGCCCCTGCCCCCAGGCATCGGATTTCAGGATGGTCGATCCGCGGAACTCGAAGGCCACCGGACGCTCCCAGCAGGCGCTGAACGCCGCCATGTCAGCGAGCGTCAGGACCCCTCGATGGTCCCGTCCGGATGAATGCCGATGCGGTTGTCGCACAAACGCATCGATCTCAGCCGCTATCGACCCCGAGCCCCACTCCGTGCGCGCGGCTTCTATCCGCTCCGATCGTGAACGTCGGTCCCGGCCGGCGGCGACCAGCCGTCGAAGAGTCTCCGCGTACGCCGGATTCTCGAACAGCTGGTCGGTGAGTGGCACGCGACCGTCGGGCATCCACAGTGCTGCCGATGTCGGCCAGTGTTCGAAGAAGAGGTCGGCGACGGCGCCGATCACCGCGCACGCTCGTCCTGACAGGCAGTGGCCGTTGTCCGCGTAGCCGATCGCGTAGTCGAGGATGTCGCTCAGCTCCCAGGTGCCATGGTCACGCAGGAGCAGCAACCACGCGTCCACCGCACCCGGCACCGCGGCGGCGAGTGCACCAGACGCCGGCACCATGTCCAGACCGAGTCGACGCATGTGAGCGATGGAGGCTGCGGCCGGCGCCGGGCCCTGGCCCATCAGCACCTGCGGCGGCCTGCCCACCGGGGAGACGATGCCGACCATGTCGCCACCCGGGCCGTTCAGATGCGGTTCGACAACGTGCAACACAAACGCGGCAGCCGTGGCTGCGTCGAAGGCGTTACCACCGCGTTCCAGCACCGACTGTGCCGCACCCGACGCCAGCCAATGCGTCGAAGCCGACATCCCGAAGGTTCCCTTGAGATCGGGGCGGGTGAGGAACTCACTCGGGGGCGTGAAGGGCATCGTCAACCTCGCTGGCACTCGTTATTGGATCCTATCCACACGAATAGTAGCCATACAGGACCCGAACTGTGCTCACTACGCCGTCGACTCGCGACGGCCATCCGAGCACCGCACACCGCGAATCATTCGGCGTAACGTCTCTGAAACATCTTCTACCTGCGTCGATACTTGGCGTACCTATTGACGGGTTGTTCGCGAAGTGGCAAGGTCGCCGTTGCATCCTGTTTCAATTTCTTGGATCCAACTACGAACTGCGTTCAGATCAGCGACACTGGATACAGCACTTCACCACCCGCTAGGAGCAACCCACATGGCCGACACCCCGACCCGTCCCGGCACCGCCATTCCCCCGACGCCCGGCGACACCCTCATCTTCGAAAACGATCGAGTGCGCGTGTGGTCGATGACGCTCGAACCCGGGGGGATGTTCGATTTCCATCAGCACCACCATGATCACGTCGTCATCTGGCCGGCAGCGGGCAACGCCCAGGGGCAGGAGCTGGGTGACGACGAATGGGGCATCACGCAGCACGCGGAGCCCGGCTTTGTCCTCTACAAGACCGTGGGATCGGCGAAGCCCCTCAATCCTCACCGCATCCGCAACCTGGGTAACGAGACCGTCACCCACTACGTCGTAGAACTGCTCGAGACCTCGCCCAGCGAGACCGAATTGCCTTGGCAGCACAACGATCGCGGGTCGTTCACCACACCCGCTGATCGCTGAGTCGTTCACCATCTGAACATCGGCGCCCCAGCGGCGCCACCGCACAACACCACCACGGGGCGGCGATGCCCGACTGCGATTCCGTGCGCCCTGATCCCCAACAGACAGATCCCTCACCAGGAGAAGAAGACATGGCCGTCCCCAACGACGAGCTCACGAGCCCAGTAGAAACACATCAACTCAAAAAGAACACCATCGGCGTCGCCGGCATGGTGTTCATGGTCGTCGCCGCGACCGCTCCCCTGACCGCGATGGCGTCGAACCTCTCGATCGGCCTGGCCTTCGGAGTCGGTGAGGGACTTGTCGGACTGCTTGTCCTGGTCGGCATACTGCTCGCCATCTTCACGGCCGGTTACGTGGTGCTCAGTCGGCGGGTCATCAACGCCGGCGCCTACTACGCATTCATCGGCTACGGTCTCGGCAAGGCGTCCGGGGCCGGTTCGGCGTTCGTGGCGACGGTCGCCTACAACCTCGCTGCCGCTGGAATGATCGCTGCCACCGGCTATTTCGCAGACATCGCAGTGAGCACGATGACCGACATCGACCTGCCGTGGTACGTCTACGGCGCAATCGCACTGGTGATCACCGCGGTCCTCGGACTGGTGGGTGTGGAGATCACGAAACAGGTGACCTCATTGGTCTCCATCGCCCAGTTCGGCATCATCATCTGGCTCGGCATTGCAATTCTTGTCCAGCGCCCGGAGGGTTTCTCCCTCAATGTGTTTGCCCCGGACCGGATGTTCGAAGGCAACCTCGCGCTGTCGCTGGTGTTCTGCGTGCTGTCATTTGCAGGCTTCGAGGCCACCGCGATCTACGGCGAGGAGGCTCGCGCACCGCGACGCAGCATCAAGGTTGCGACGTACTGCGCTCTGGCGCTTCTTGTTCTGGTCTTCATGGGTTCGACGTGGTCGATCGTGGCAGCCTTTCCTGACGTCCAGACCGTGGCCGCCGAGGATCCAGGAAGCCTGATCTTCGCCACCGCCAGCGAATACCTCGGTGGATGGTCCGATGAGATGCTCAGCCTGCTCGTCGCTTTCAGCTTCCTGGCCGCAGCGGTTGCCTTCCACAACATGGCCGCGCGCTACATGTTCGCGCTCGGCAGGTCCCGTCTGTTGCCGGAGCGATGCGCTGACGTCCATCCCCGTTTCGGCACGCCACAGGTGTCGTGTGCCGTTCAGATCGCCATCTCCCTGATCGTTCTCGTACCGTTTGTCATCGCCAAGTCCGACCCCATCATCAATCTCTTCCCGGCGGTCTCAGGCATCACGTCACTGTCGATCATCGGGCTGATGATCGGTTGCTCCCTCAGCGTTGTCGTGGCCTCGATGCGTGGTCGACTCGACGGAGAGACCGCGTGGTCGTCGAAGATTGCACCGGCCATCTCCGGCCTGCTGCTCACCGCCATCGGGGTCATCGTCGTGATCAACTACCAGGACGTCACCGGCAGCGATTCCTGGATCGTCGCCGCCATGCCGGCGATCCCCGTCATCGGCGCGATCTACGGGGCCGTCATCTACCGGCGCCGTGGCCACGGCCACGACCTGGAGGAGCACCTCACCGATTGAGATCGGCCACGGCAGAAGGGGGTGCCTCCGCTCGGAGGCACCCCTTTGTGTGACTTGACCAACCCGGATCACGGCTCGATCATCATCGGCCTTCGACCAAAGTCGCCACCTTCGCGGACAACTCGTCGCCGTACTCGAACGCGGTGGCGTGCCGCGCCTTCGGGATCTCCCAGAATGCGGATCCAGGAATGTGATCGGCCAACTCCCGACCTGCCGCGATCGGGATCACCGGGTCGTCGGCGCCGTGCGCAACAAGAGTGGGCACAGCGATCCGGTGAAGCTGCTGCCTCGAGTCGTGGTCTTTCAGTGCGTTCATCCGCCGGGCATGCTGCTCGGCTGTCCGGTTCACCAAGGCCGCCCGGATACGGTCCACAAGCGATGGATCGGCCGCTCGCGCGTCTGGGCTGACGGCGGCGTCGAGCATGGTCTGGGCCCTTGCTGCGGCCGACATCTTCTTCGACTTCTCCGCGAATCCGCTCATCCATGAGTACGCACCGGTGGTCGACACCAACGACAGTGTCCTGACCCGCTCCGGATGCCGGATCGCCAGCAACTGGGCGACCACGCCTCCGTACGAGGTCCCGAGGACGTGCACGTTCGACCATTGCAGTGCCTCGATCACCTCGGTGGCGTCGTCTACCATGGCGTCCATCGTGTAGTGGTCATCTGGGCTGACCTGGTCGCCGGTGTCGCGCTGATCGTAGGCGACTGCCTGCAGGCCGGATGGGAGCCTTGTCATCAGGTCTGCGAACTGCGTCCGATCACTCTCGGCCCCGTGGATCAGCAACAGCGGTGCGCCAGAACCTTTTACGACGCATGGCACCGATCTACCGTCTCGGAGCGTGACCACGATGTCTGACATGTCGATCTTCTTTCTCGATGGGAGGAAAACATCGTCGCAATCGAGTGCGCGAACACGCACACAATGCTAGATTGGATCCTATTGTAGCCGAATTGCATACGATCGGATGCGGGCTCAGATCTGAAGGAGGCCACCATGGCTGTATTGGTTTCGGGAGCGAGCATCGCCGGTCTCTCGGTTGCATTCTGGCTCGAGAAGGCCGGTCACGAGGTCACAGTGGTCGAGCGCGCACCAGCACTGCGGGTGGCAGGGTCACCGATCGACATCCGTGGCGACGCACTCGCGGTCGCTGACGCGATGGGAATCCTCGGCGACATCCGCGACAGCAGGGTGCCGACGTCCGGCCGTGAGGCCTTCACCACCTGGGTCGACGATCAGGGCCACCCGATTGCCGTGCTCCCCAACGAGTTCGCAACCGATTCGGCCGATGACGTCGAGATCGCCAGGGACAGCTTGATCGGAATCCTGCACGGCGCCATCGGCACGAATGCCGAGTTCGTCTACGACGACTCGATCGTCGACGTGACCGACAACGGCGCTGCCGTCGATGTCGCGCTGGCGTCCGGCCGCACAGGCGCCTTCGACTTCGTCATCGGCGCCGACGGTATCCATTCGACGGTCCGAGAAGCCGTGTTCGGACCCGAGATCACCTTCCGCCGGCATCTCGACACCTATACCGCTTTTGTCGACCTTCCCCTGGGTTCGGGAACCCCGGGCGAGAGCGTCACCTACAACACCCCTGGCCGCATGTTCTGCATCACGGACTTCGGCTCGCGCACAATCGGATTCATGGCCGCTCGTACCCCCGAGGTCGACTACGACAACCGTGACCTCGGCGACCAGAAGCGGGTGCTGATCGACCTGATGAAGGGTGAGCAGGGCTGGGAGTCCCCGTTCTTGCTGCAGGCTGTCGCCGAGGCCGACAGGCTGTACTTCGATTCGGTCAGCCAGGTGCACATGCCCCGGTGGTCGAGCGGGCGGGTGGTCCTGATCGGCGATGCCGCGCACGCCGCATCACTCTTTTCCGGACGAGGCACCTCACTGGCGATGATCGGTGCCCACACTCTGGTGTCGGAGATGACAAAAGCCGGCGCCGCCCACGACATCGCCTTCACCCGCTACGAGCAGTTGCTGCGCCCGCGGGTTTCAACCGCGCAGGAAGGTGTTCACGAAGCCCGCGACTTCATGGTTCCGGCCACCGAGTCCGAACTGCGGGCACGCAACCAGCGGTTCGCGATCAACGCCGCGCGCTGACCGGCTCGCGGCTGTCCTGCCCGCGGTTCTGTTCATCTTCCGGATGAAACTGCGCCGGCTCATCCTGGCGTGTGTAGCCAGGCGATCAACACCGAGCGGTTCATCGAGGTGCTCGAGTGCCCAGTGCTGGACTTCCACAATGGCACCGTTGGGGGGAAGCGCCTCGGGCTGACCCAGAAGCAGTCATCCATGTCGTCCCCTCGACGCGCACTCATCGTCATCGACGTCCAGCAGGAGTACTTCGACGGCCCTCTGGAGATCCAGTACCCACCTCGCGAGGACTCGCTGACCAACGTCGTACGGGCGATCGAAGTCGCCACAACGCAGTCGATTCCCGTCGTGGTCGTTCAGCATCTCCTGCCGGCGGGTGCACCCGTGTTCGCTTCCGGCTCGCCGGGCAGTGAACTGCACCCCGCGGTGGCCGAACTGGTCCAACCCGAGTGGAAGCGTGTCGAGAAGGTGTACGGAAGCGTACCCGCGGGCACCGATGCTGCAGAGTGGTTGCGCGACAACGGTATCGACACCATCTCCATCGTCGGCTTCATGACCAACAACTGCGCCATCGCAACCGCCGCCCACGCCGAGTCGCTCGGGTTCACAACCGAGGTGCTCTCCGACGCCACCGGAGCCATAGCGTTGTCGAACGAGGCCGGGAGAGTATCTGCCCAGCAGCTACACGAGACGATCATGGTTCTGCTGAACTCCAACTTCGCGGCCGTGGCGACAACCGAGCAGTGGGCTGCAGCAGTCGACAAGGGCGAACCGCTTGCGGCGAGCAACCTGGTGGCCTCCGCACTCGACGGGAGAAGTGCCACCGTATAGCGAAGCAGGCGGGGCTCAGCCGTGACTGTGCAACGGCAGCCCCGCCAACGCCATGTGCGCCTCACCCAGCGCTTCGGACTGGGTCGGGTGCGCATGGACAAGCGCGGCGACGTCGTCGGGGTAGGCGCCCCACCCCACGGTCAGTTGTGCCTCGCCGATCAGTTCGCCGACGCGTTCACCCACCATGTGGATGCCGACGACCTGTCCCGAATCCTTCTGCGCGCGAATCACTTTGATTCCGCCGCTTGTCCCGAGTATCTGACTCTTCCCGTTTCCGGCCAGATCGTAGACCACCGTTGACACCTCACCGTACTTCTGACGCGCCTGCACCTCGGTGAGCCCGACCGATGCGACTTCCGGATTGCAGTACGCGACTCGTGGGATGGAGGAGTCCTCGGCGAGAACCCGACCGCGTCCGGCGATCACCTCGGCCACGTGGATGCCATGCGCAAAACCGCGATGGGCGAGTTGTGGTCCCGCGACGATGTCACCCACCGCATATACCCCGTCCTGAGATGTACGCAGCGCACCGTCCACGCGCACGAATCCACGCTCGTCGAGCTCGATGCCGCCTTCTGCCAATCCATTCCCAGACGTCCGCGGCCCACGGCCCACCGACACGAGCACAACATCCGCCTCGAGAAGATCGCCGCCTGCCAGTACCACGGTCACCCCGTCGGCCCGCTGCGTGACAGCCTCGCACCGCGCATCTGTCCTGACGGTCACGCCGCGCTTCTTGAGAGCCCTGGTGAGTTGTTTGGAAGACCACTCGTCCTCGGTGGCGATCAATCGTGGCAGCGCTTCGACGATGATGACCTGAGCCCCCAAAGATGCCCAGACGCTGGCGAACTCGACGCCGATCACACCGCCGCCGAGAATCACCACCCGCTCGGGAAGCGTGGGCAGTTCGAGCGCGTCATCGCTCGTCAGGACTCGTCCACCGCAGTCGACACCCGGCAGGGTCCGGGCCGCCGAACCCGTCGCGAGCACCAGTGATCGTCCGGTGAACGTGGTCCCCCCGACCTCGACGCTGCGTCCCCCGACATAGCGACCGGTGCCGTTCACGATGTCGACCCGGTGGGCCTTCGCCAGCCCTTGCAGGCCGCGGTACAAGCGGTCTACCACCGAGTTCTTGTACGTGTGGATTCCCGCCACGTCGACCTTCGTGAGCTCGGCGCCGATCCCGACCTTGGATGCGTGGGCAACCGTGTCGGCGACCTCGGCTGCGTGGAGCAACGCCTTGGTCGGGATACAGCCGCGATGCAAACAGGTCCCTCCCACCTTGTCTTCTTCGATGAGGGTGACGGTCTTGCCGAGTTGGGCGGCGCGGAATGCCGCAGCGTACCCACCCGACCCGCCTCCCAAGATCAGGACGTCGGGGATGTCGGTCATGGTTTCCTCCGGGTGCGCTCAGCTCAGCGCGATCAGGGTGACGGGATCGGACAGGATGTCGGCAATGGTTGCGAGAAAACGAGATCCCTGCTCGCCGTCGACCAGCCGGTGGTCGAACGAGAGACTGAGCGTGGTCACCGATCGCAGGGCGATCTCACCTCGGTATTCCCATGGCTGTCGGCGGATTGCGCCGAAGCACAGGATCGCCGCCTCGCCGGGGTTGAGGATCGGGGTACCCGAATCCACCCCGAACACACCGACATTGGTGATAGTGATGGTGCCCGCGGACAGGTCTTGTGGACCGGTGCGCCCTTCTTTCGCCGTTGTCGTCAACGTGGTGAGCGCTTCGGCGAGGTCGCGCAGGCTCAACGTGTGGGCGTTCTTGATGTTCGGCACCATGAGGCCGCGCGGGGTCGCCGCAGCGATTCCCAGGTTGACGTAGCGCTTGGTGACGATCTCCTGATTTGCCTCGTCCCACGCGGAGTTGAGGGACGGATTGGACCGCAGTGCCACGAGCAGAGCCTTGGCCACCAACGCCAGCGGCGTGATGCGTACCGACCGGAAATGCTTGGACTCCTTGAGTTGTGCAAGCAGATCGACGGCCGGGGTGACGTCCACGGTGACGAACTCGGTGACATGCGGTGCGGTGAAGGCACTGCGGACCATGGCGTCGGCGGTGTGTTTGCGGACCCCCTTGATCGGGGTGCGTTCTTCGTCCAGCACCGCCGCGCCAGGGCGGGCGGATTCACCCGAAGCGGCCCCGGGCTCGGGCACCGGGTCGGCAGCCGACCGAGCCAGGTACTGCTCGAGGTCGTCGCGGGTGACCTGCCCCCGATCGCCGGTGGCGGGCACCTCGGCCAGATCGATACCGTTCTGCTTGGCTGCGAACCGGACCGGCGGCGCGGCCAGCGGGCGCTCCTGCTCTGTCACAACAGCATCGACCGCCGACGCGGTGGCCGCGTTCGTCCGCCGACGACGCCGTCCCGTGCTCTCCTCGGCGACGCCGTACCCGACGAGAACCGGCGTGCGTTCCTTGCTCACGGGCGGTGTTTGTGATGGCGCAGGGGCGGTAGGTGTGTCGTCAGTGGAGGCGCCCTCGACAGCTATGTCGATGAACGGCCGGCCCACCTCGATGGTGGCTCCCTCGTCTGCGTACAGCGCCACAACAGTTCCCGCATAGGGAGAGGGCAGCTCCACCGAAGCCTTGGCCGTCTCGACCTCGGCGATGTTCTGATTGAGTTCGACGGTGTCGCCGACCGTCACGAGCCAGGTGAGTAGTTCGGCCTCGGTGAGCCCCTCGCCGAGGTCGGGGAGCAAGAAGGTCTGGGTTGTCGGCATGAGCTGGCTCCTACGATGCGAACGTGCGGTCGACGGCGTCGAGGATGCGGTCGACGTCGGGAAGGAAGTGTTCTTCGAGCTTGGCCGGCGGATACGGCAGGGTGAATCCGCCCACGCGAGCGATCGGGGCCTCGAGATGGAAGAAGCAGCGCTCACCGATGCGCGCCGCGAGTTCCGCGCCGATACCCAGGAACACCGGGGCCTCATGGGTGATCACCAGGCGCCCGGTGCGGCGGACCGAGTCCGCAACGGTGTCGACATCAAGCGGGGAGATCGAGCGTAGGTCGATCACCTCGATCGAACGGCCCTCTCCTGCTGCGATCTTCGCCGCCTGCACCGCGGTGGTGACGAGGGGGCCGTAGGCGACCAGGGTGACATCCGAGCCTGGCGTGACGACCCGGGCCTTGTGCAGCGGGTAGGCATCCCCGGCCTCGGCGAGCGGCCCCTTCTCCCAGTACCGGCGCTTGGGTTCGAAGAACAGCACCGGGTCGTCGGACTCGATTGCCTGCTGGATCATCTGGTGGGCGTCTGCGGAGGTACCGCAAGTGACCACACGCAGACCAGCGGTCGCAGCGAAGTAACCCTCGGGCGACTCCGAGTGGTGCTCGATCGCGCCGATTCCGCCGCCGTAGGGAACCCGGATCGTGATGGGCATCTTCACGTTGCCGCCGGTGCGGTAGTGCAGCTTGGCGACCTGCGAGACGATCTGGTCGAACGCCGGATAGATGAATCCGTCGAACTGGATCTCACAGACAGGCCGGTAGCCGCGCATCGCCAGACCCACTGCCGTGCCGATGATCCCGGATTCGGCCAGGGGTGTGTCGATGACCCGCTGCGGTCCGAAGTCCTTCTGCAGACCATCGGTCACCCGGAACACACCTCCGAGCTTGCCGATGTCCTCGCCGAGGAGCACCACCTTCGGATCCTTCTCCATCGCTGTGCGCAGACCGGAGTTGATGGCCTTGCCAATCGGCATGACCGCGGGGGTGATGGCCGGGGCGCTCATCGAACGTCTCCTTCGAATCCTTCGAGGTACGAGGCGAACTCGCGTCGTTCCTCGTCGATCAGGGGTGTGGTTCGGCATAGACCTCGTCGAACATCGACAGCGGGGCCGGTTCCACGGTCTCGAGGCAGCCGCGTCGTAGCTCGGCTGCGGTTGTGTCCGATTGGTTCCGGATCCGTTCGAGGACATCGTCGGTGAGGACGCCTGCCGCGTCGAGCAGCGCCCGCACCCGGTCGAGAGGGTCCTTGGCCCGCCATTCGTCGTCCAGCGCCGCGGACCGATATCGCGTTGGATCGTCGGACGTGGTGTGTGGTCCCATCCGATAGGTCACCGCCTCGATCAGTGTCGGGCCACTGCCTTCTCGGGCCCGCGCCAACGCCGCGCGGGTGACCGCGATGACGGCAAGAACGTCGTTGCCGTCGACCCGCACACTCGGAACCCCGAAACCCCGCCCGCGTTCGGCGATGGTCACACGCGACTGCAACGAGACCGGCTCGGAGATCGCCCACTGGTTGTTCTGGCAGAAGAAGACAACGGGCGCATGGAAACTCGCGGCGAAACCGAGGGCTTCGGAGATGTCGCCCTGGCTGGTGGCCCCGTCACCGAAGTAGGTGATCGCGGCGCCGTCCACGCCGTCGAACTGCATGCCGAGCGCGTATCCCGTGGCGTGCAACGCCTGCGCGCCCACGATGATCGCCGGTGTGGTCATCCGGTACTCATAGGGGTTCCAGCCCGAATGGGTGGATCCTCGCCAGAACCGGAGCATGTGGGCCGGGTCCACGTCACGGCAGTAGGCGACCGCGTGCTCGCGGTAACTGGCGAAGACGAAGTCCTGGGGATCGAGCGCCCGCGCCGAGCCGACCTGCGCGGCCTCCTGACCGAGCAGCGGCGCCCACAGGCCGAGCTCTCCCTGGCGCTGCAGAGCGGTTGCCTCGGCGTCGATGCGCCGCACCACCACCAGGTCCTCGTAGAGGCGCAGCAACGCGTCCACGTCGATGTCGGAGACGAGGTCGGAGTACTCGGGGTTCTCGAGTCGCTCGCCCGTCGGGCTGATCAGTTGGACCAGATCGTCGTTGTCGATCACCGGGGCCTCCACTCGCCAGGGCTGACGTGGGCATTCGCCCACGGTTCATTCGGTGCACGTCAGGCAACCAGCGAGCGCCACACTGCACAAGAGCTGTGGACGAACTTGCGCAATTTGACCAACTTCCCGGTGATGAGACGTGCGACACTGTGCGACATGACGAAGTTCGACCGCTCTGACGCCCGCCTTCTGCTCGCCCTCTGCGAGACCCCACGCGCCACCGGGGTGCAGTTGGCGACCGCCCTCCAGATGGCCAGGAACACCGTTCAATCCCGGTTGGCCCGATGGGAAGAGCGGCGTGTTCTGGCGCCGATGGACCGACTGATCTCCACGCGAGACCTCGGATACACGCTGCGCGCCTACATCAGCGCGGTCGTCGACCAGCACCGACTCGAACCGATCATCGCCCTCTTCGGCGACATCCCGGAGGTGATCGAGGTGATCGGAATCTCCGGGGACGCAGACCTTCTCATCGCGGTCGCTGCCCTCGACGCCGACGACCTCTACCGCGTGGCCGGGCTGATCCTGGCGGTACCCGGTGTCGAACGGACCACCATGTCGGTGGCCATGCGCGATGCGATCCCTTACCGGACCCGCCCCCTGCTCGAGCGGCTCGCGCACGGTCGGTGAGGCCAGGCCGCGTGGTCACAGAGGCCGCAATCTGAGCAACGTGACAGCGGGTACACGCAGCATAATGTGCACATTGCGCAATTATCTGGGTCGCTGTTGACCACTTCGCCGCTCCGGGACAACATTCGTGCAGCTAGTTGCACACTCAATCCTCGACCACCTACCCGGAGGTTTCCATGTCCGTCACCGTCACCCCTCTGCCCGCAGAGTCGGCCACAAGCCACGTGTTCGGTCGATCAGACTTCCCCATCGACGAGCCCGCGCACGAGCAGGTGGTGTTCTGCCAGGACAGCGCAAGCGGTCTGCAGGCCATCATCGCCTTGCACTCCACCTCGCTGGGACCTGCCCTCGGCGGCACCCGTTTTCATTCCTACGTTGACGAAAGTGCCGCGCTCACAGATGTTTTGCGACTATCACGCGGGATGACGTACAAGGCTGCGGCAGCCGGACTCGACCTCGGCGGAGGCAAGGCCGTCATCCTCGGTGATCCGCGGACCATCAAGACGCCCGAGTTGCTGCGCGCCTACGGCCGATTCGTGGAAAGACTCGACGGTCTGTACGTCACGGCCGGCGATGTGGGCACGAACAGCGACGACCTGGACATCATCGGCGAATCGACCGCACACGTCGTCGGCCGCAACACGGCTGCCGGCGGATCGGGTGACAGCGGGCCCAACACCGCCCTCGGAGTGTTCCAGGCCATGCGTGCAGCGGCAGTGCAGGTTTGGGGGGAACGCGAACTCGCCGGACGCACGGTGGGCGTGGAGGGTGCGGGAAAGGTGGGCTTCGAACTGGTGTCGCTCCTGACAGAAGCCGGCGCGGAGGTGCTGGTCTCCGATGTCTATCAGCCCTCACTCGACCGCGTGCTGCATGCCTTCCCCCGCACCAAGGTGGCGGCCGACGTCCGCGCCGAACGCCTCGACGTCTATGCCCCGTGTGCGCTCGGTGGCACGTTGGACATAGCCACCAGTGAGACGCTGAACACATCCATCGTCTGCGGCGCCGCCAACAACCAGTTGCTCACCCCGGAGGCCGAGAGGACACTCGTCAACCGCGGAATCGTGTGGGTACCGGATTATGTGGCCAACTCCGGTGGGCTCATCCAGGTCGAGGGCGAGCTCCGCGGGCGTACCCGCGAAGAGGTACGCAAGCGCGTCGAATCCGTCTTCGACACAATGACATTCATTCTCCAGACCGCGGCCCGAGAGAACATCACGGCCGGTGTCGCCGCCGACCGGATCGCGCGTCGCCGGCTTGACGATGCAGCGTGAGGCACCGGCAGCGCGCACCACGCCGATCACACGTATAGAGCTCTGAAGTTGTTGTCAGCCAAGGTAAACCTTCCCTGAGACGGGTTCGGCAATGCCACCCTTAGTAAGGATGAGCTTGGATGACAACGGCTTTCACCTGGCCCTAACCTGGTCGTCATGAGCACAATTCGAACCCGCTTCCATGAGCTCCTGCACGACCAGATTCGTCAAGAATTCTCTGCGTCACAGCAGTACATCGCCATTGCGGCCTACTACGACAACGAAGACCTGCCACAGTTGGCCAAGCACTTCTACGCCCAGGCTGTCGAAGAGCGCAACCACGCGATGATGATCGTGCAGTACTTCCTCGACCGCGACATGGTGGTGCACACCCCGGGCATCGACCAGCCGGAGAACTCGTTCGCCGACTACCGCGCCCCGATCAAGGTGGCACTCTCCCAAGAGCAGCGCGTCACCGACCAGATCGTCGAATTGGCCAAGACGGCCCGCGACGAAGGTGACTACCTGGGCGAGCAGTTCATGCAGTGGTTCCTCAAGGAGCAGATCGAAGAGGTTGCGGTGATGCGCACCCTGCAGACCGTTGCCGATCGGTGCGAAGGCAATCTCTTCGACCTCGAGAACTTCGTCGCCCGTGAGGTCGGCACCGCGGCCAAGACGGATGCCACCGCACCCGGTGTCGCCGGCGGCAGCCTGTAGAAACCCGCTCGACAGCACGTCAACACGCACAAAGGGCGCGGCCGGATCTCTCCGGCCGCGCCCTTTGTTGTCGTGTCTGTTCGGGCGAACTGCCCGTCACCTCAGCGCAGGGTGACCTGCCGGGCTCGGATGCCGTCGCGCGAGCGCCGCTCGTCGCTGGTCAGCTCGGCGTCCGAGGCCAGCGCCTCGTTGAGCCGGTTGTTGAACGTCTCCACGCCCCCAGTCCACTCGGTGGGGTGCAGCTCGCGGTCCAGGTCGAACACCGGGACCAGTAGCCCGTGTGTACGGAATGAACCCGCGAAACGCGATCCCTCGCCGAGTGTCAGCCCACCCGATGCATGTACGCGCGCCAGCGCCGCCATCACGTCGTCTTCGGGCTCGGGGCGTATCCACCGCAGATGTGCACGCTCGCCGGCATCTACCCACCAAGGTGCACCGACGAAGTCGCCTGCCAACCGCGCGGTCGGCATGATGGCCGCGTTGGCCTGCTCGATCATCGCGGTGATCTGAGGGGCGGGGCTGTCCTGGCCCTCGATCCACCAGTTGAAGTCGTTGTGGACGGTGATGTCGAGCGCAGCGGTGGGATCGAGCACGTCCTCGAGTGCACCGGCCTCGGCGATGTCGACCTCTGAAAGCGTCTCTCCCGCAGCGCTTTCGGTTGCCCACCGAATCGCGGCAGCCAATGCGGCACCGGGCTCTTCGTGCTCGGGCTGGGTCTGCAGTGCAACCAGACCCACAGCTGCGCCGGACTCCTCACGCACCAGTGCCGGTCCGGCACCGGGCAGGACCGTCACCAGTCGCACGGGGTTGGTGCCCGGTGTGGTCAGCGGCAACTCGGCGGTGGCCGAGGCGACGAAGGCCCTCAGGGCCACGAGGTCGCATTCGGCGGCGATCCCGGCGAACGGCCGGAAGAGCGGCGCCGTTGCCTGGGCCTGCCGTTCCTTACGTGCCGCCACCCGTTCGGCGCGATTGCTTCCGGGTCGGGGTCCGCTGCCACGTTTACTCTTCTTAGCCACGTGAGAAGAACTTACGCAGCGAGCCAGCCCCGCACCCGGTCGGGGTAGTTGGTGGCGATCCAGCCGACGCCGAGATCGGCACAGTATGTCGCGTCGCGCCGCTCGTCGACCGTCCAGCAGTACGTGGCCCGACCTGCGGCCGCAGCACGATCCACCGCATCAGGATGCTCCCGCAGACTGAAGATCGAGGGTCCGATGGCCGTGGCCCCCACGGCGGTGGCGGCGCTTCCCCCGAGGAACCGGGCGGTGTCGCCGAGTAGCACGGTGGGCAGCATCGGCGCGTTGCGTCGGATGCGCCACACACCGGCGGTGGAGAACGAGATCACCACGGCGCGGCTGTGATCTGCCGACGCCGGCGTCGCGACACCGAACCGCTGCAATTCGGCGAGGAGCAGCTGCTCCACCAGACCACCGAATCGGACGGGGTGCTTGGTCTCGATGAACAGGCGCACCGGACGTTTCCAGTCCAGCGTCAGCTCCATCAGTTCGCGCAACGTGAGGACCTTCGAGGTGAGACCGGAAGTATGCCAACTCGCGAAGTCGAACTCGCGGAGCTGAGCGAGGGTGAGTTCACTGACCGCACCGCTGCCGTCGGAGGTTCGGTCGATCGTGCGGTCGTGGACACACACCAGCTCGTGGTCCGCGGTGAGCCGGACGTCGCACTCGAGTCCGTCTGCGCCCTGCTCGAGGGCGAGCTCGTACGCCATCAGCGTGTGTTCGGGTTTGTGACCCGACGCCCCCCGGTGAGCCACCACCGCAGGCGTTTCCGTGCGCAGCACCCGATGGGTGTCGGTCATACCGCGACCAGCCATCGAGTGGGGGTCGCCGTCTCGGCCTCCCGGTCGAGCAGCCGCGTGATCGTCCACCACACCGCAACCGCGAACCCGGCGCTGGCCAGGTCGGACACGATGACAAGGAGCACCGCATTTGACTGCCACAGCAGGGACTCGGCGAAGATCCGCAGCACGATGCACCCGACCACCAGCAGGTTCACCAGTACCCAGCCGGCCCACAACCACCACAGTCGCTTACGGATGTGGTCGCGCGGCAGGTCGTCGCGGAGTTCGAGTACCTCGCGCATGCAGGCCACCGGCCGGAAGATGTTGATCACCGGGACCCAGCACCCGATGAAGATCTCCCGTCGGGTTCGCGGGTCGTATTGGCCGTGCTCGCCGTATGACCTCCGCCGCTCCTCGATCAACCATCCGGCAGCGCCCGCCAGGCACGCGAGCATCATCGCCACCGACGCCAGGCCGGTGATCCACACCGCGGCCTCGGCAGCGACCTGCATACCGCGGCTGACCGGTTCTTCCAGGTTGACCACGAGCAATGCGTAGATCCACGCCTCGGCGGCGGCCGCCGCGACGAGTACGCCCGCTGCGATCAGCAACAGCTGCGGAAGCCGGGCTGTCGCCTGTTCGATCAGGTTCTGCTCACGCGTCTCGGGTTCGGTTGCCGGGCTGTCCTGCAGACCCCACTGCGGGACGCTTCGGTAGCGAGGCGTGGGTGTGTCGTGCCGCTCGACCCGGGCCCGCGGACGCGGACGGGCCTCGGGCGGACGCAGCGCCACCCAGCGCACCATCCGCCGTGCTGTCGGCGACATCTGACGCGGCGCACCGCTGGACACCGATTGATGACGCTGGCTGCGCGGCGGGACGTACATGTTGTTCGGCCGCGACTGCGGGCCAGGAGGAGGGGGTGCGGGAACAGTTCCCGCGGGCGGCACGGGCCTTTGCTGCGGTGGCGGACGGAACACCACGGCGCGACCGTAGGCGTCGAGCGGGGTCAGCGGACCCGAGCAACGTGGGCAGCGTGGTCGACGGGGATCGTGCGGTCCAGCGATCCGGCAGTGCGGGCAGTAATCCCGGACCGGGCCAGAAGGCGGAACTGTCACCGCCCGGACTCCGAGGACGCCGCTCCCCCGGATCCACCTGCGCCTGTCTCCAGGGGCCTGCCGGCCTGCGCCCACGCCAGGATTCCGCCCCCGACGTTCGCGCCTTCGTACCCGCGCTGCGACAGGTACCCGAGCACGCGGGCCGAGCGGCCACCTGAGTGACAGATGACAAACAGCTCGGCGTCAGGGTCGATCTCGTCGACCCGAGCGGGCACTTCGGCGAGAGGGATGTGGAGGGCTCCGGGAACGTGCCCGTTCGCCCACTCGTCGTCTTCTCGAACGTCCAGCAGGATCCTGTTCGTCTCTGCCGTGAAATCGACCGGTAGGTCGGTGACGGGCACCGACGGAACATCCGACATAGTCACCCGTCCATGGTGGCACGCTGCCTCGGCGTGCGCCGCCACCCCACAGTTTTCAACAGGTTATCCACAGGGCCCCGCGTTCCACTCAGTGTCGCCCAAATATCGGAATAATTAACAATCCGAAAGATAATCCTTCGAGCAGCAACTTGTTTTGTGACGAGGTTCACTAACAATTCACTCAAAACGCTGAGTTCTCCACAGTTTCCACAGCCTCATCCACAGGTTGAGTGTTTGCTGGCAAGCTCTGAACCAGCGCGTTAGGCGACGCCTGTGGATAACTTCACGTCAACCGGAGACGACAACTCACAGGGTCCGGTTTGCGGCCGACACCCCTTCGGTGCATCGCCGGCACGGTCAGTACACCGACCACTCCGACTGCGAGTACTCGAGGATCCGCGGCTGCATCAGGGTGGACGAGGGCATCTCCAAGGGTGGGCGGTCGGGTGGGAACGTACGGGCGGCATCCAGCTCGTCCGCCGACAAGAAGCGACGGTCCACCGCAGGGTCCACCGTCAACGCCGGCGCGACGTCACCCACTGCCCCCAGAAAGAAACCCCAGTCGCCGAACGACGGCACGTCGACGTGATAGGCCGCGGTCGTCACCCCTGCCTCGGCGATGCTCCGGCCGATGCACCAGAACGAGCGGGGCGCGAAGTAGGGCGAGCCCGCCTGGACGACCATTCGGGCACCCGGCGCCAGGTGCCCGCGGATCAGCCCGTAGAACTCCACCGAGTACAGCTTGGCGGTTGCTGTCTCGTCCGGGTCCGGCATGTCGACGATGACGGCGTCGAACAGCCCCGAGTCCTCACGCAACCAGTTGAACGCGTCGGCTGTCACCACGGAAACCCGGTCGTCGGCGAAGGCGTTGCCGTTGAGTTCGGTGAGTCTCGGATCTGTGCGCGCCAAATCGATCATCCGGGGGTCGAGTTCGACGAGGTGCACCGATTGCACATCGCGGTACTTCAGCACCTCGCGTAGTGCCAGACCGTCGCCACCGCCCAGGATCAGGACGTTGTCGCGCTTCTGCGCCAGCGCCGGGTGCACCAGCGACTCGTGGTATCGGTACTCGTCCACACTGGAGAACTGCAGATCGCCGTTGAGGAACAGCCGGGTGTCCTCGCCGTCGGGGAGGCCGCGATTGGTGATCACGATGTCCTGGATCGGGGTTCGGTCGGCCAGCACGATCGGGTCGCGATACAGCGCCTGCCGTGCGTTGACCTCGAAGGTGTCGGCATAGAACATCGCCGCCACCAACACCGCGACCACACCGACCGAGCCGGCGCCCAATGCCAGCATGCGGGCACGACCGAGGTCCCTGCGGAACACGATGAGTACAAGGGCGGCTCCGGCAACGGCGTTGATCATGCCGACCACGAGCGCACCGCGGATCTGGCCGAGCAGCGGCAGCAACAGGAACGGGAACGCCAGGCCACCGAGCAACGCGCCCACGTAGTCGGCAGCAAACAGATCGGCCACCGCAGACCCTGCCGACTGCTTCCTGATGTGTTGGAGCAACACCATCAGCAGGGGTATCTCGGCGCCGATCAGCATTCCGAGCACGAAGGCAACCACCACGAGCGACTGTGTGTACAGCGACAGATAGGCGAACGCCCCGTACAGCGCCAGCACCGAGAGACCACCCAGCAGAGCCAGCACCAGTTCGATGACCGCGAAGCTGACGGCGGCCCGGTTCTGCAGAGGTTTTGCGGCAAGCGATCCGATGCCCATCGCAAACACCATCACCGACAACACGATTGCGGCCTGCGTGGCCGTGTTCCCGATCAGGTACGACCCCAGCGTGACGAGCGCGAGCTCGTAGACCAGTCCGCAGGCGGCGCAGATGAACACCACCGCCAGCAGCGCTGACCGTGCCGCCCGGCGTAGCGGCGGCGGCGGCGCGTTGGTGTCAGGTGAGGCGGTGGATGTGGCCAAGGGAGCGGTTACAGCAGCGACGCGGCGATGATCAGTCCGGCACCCACGTGCACCGTCGCCGAGACCCAGACGGCGGGGTGCGGTCGATCATCCATCAACACCTCGCCCAGGTCGCCGGGTGAGAGGGCGTCGACCAGGATGAAGCCCAACGCCATCACGAAGATCCCGATCACCGTGTAGATCAGGGTGTACAGCAGTCCTTCACCGAGGTCGCCTTGGCTGGCGGTGATCGCCGCCACGATGATGATCGCCACCGCCAGGGTGTTGCTCGCCACCAAGATGCAGGCGTTCCGGTTGCGGTCCACCCAGACCTGCTGTCGCAGCTTGCCCGGCGTCACCAGGTCAACAGCGACGAACCCGAGGATCATCAGCAACACGCCTACGCAGCTGTACGCCGCAGCCGATACGACGTTGTCGCGCAAGATCTCCCACTCCACTTTGTCTCCCACCTGTTGTTTTCTGCGCTACTTGCCGGAACCGCCGCCGCCACCCCGATAGTCGGAGCCGCCACCGGAAAAATTGGGACGTGAGACCCAGAACCCACCGATGAACCCGCCGTAATGGCGGTACCCGGATTCGTAGTCGTCGCTGAGCATCACGCGGGTGTTGTTGTTTTCATAGGGAAAGAGGCCCACGAGGTAGTCGGGGTACTGCATGAACAACCCACTCGTGGGCACCCCTGCGACGGTCTGGGTCGCCTGACGTTGATCGGCCGGTCTCTGGGCACCGCGGATCTGGCCGGCGACCTGCTCGGGGGTGCCGTCGGCGATGTACGCATCCACCGATCCTTCGTCCAGATTCGGCGTCCGGTCGTAATTCTGTTGGATGTAGCTGCGCGCGCTGGTGGAAGCCACCCCGCCGGACACACATGAGAAAGCAAGCAGCGCAACAGCAACCAAGATGATGGCGGCGATGATGCCGTTACGGATGCGGTTGAGGGGCTTGCGGTTGTACCCGCCGGCGTCGCCGTCGTAGGTCATCAACGCACCTGCACGAGGCTCGAGGTGATGACGACGTCACCTGTCTGGGGGTAGGCGTGCCAGGTGTCCCAGCGGATCCGGTCTCCGAGGTCCGCGGCGATGATCGCGGTGAAGGCATCGGGACTGCCGGGATAGTGCCCGATCAGCGCATGCGGTCCTGTCGCCCGATCCGAGATCTGGGCGCCGAGCACGGAGAGGGACCGTGCGCTGTGGCGTTCGGTTCGCGCCTGGAACGAGACGGTGGGCGTCTGCAACGTCGACGGCAGTTTCCGGTGCTGTCCAGGGAGGCACGCCAGGGTTTCGACGGTCTCGCCGAGGGCGGTCACCGCACTGACCTGGTGGCTTGCGCCCAATAACCGCAATGTGAGGTCTGCGTTGTCGAATCGGCAACGGACGGTGGACAGAGCGGGCAACAACGGCTCATCGAAGGACAGGGCCAGCTGGTCGGCGCTGGTGTCCGAGTACGGCACCGCAAGAATCGCCTGCATGTTCAGCTCGGACCGGTGTCTGCGGGAAAGATGCGGTACTCGGCGCGAGCCAGGACCTGCCCCCGCGCGCATTCCCATCCCGACCCGAAGTCCTCGAAGGACAACCGGGCGTCGCCGGCCGAATAGTCGTGATACGACATGTTTCCGGTGGCCAGGCCGGTGGTTCCAGCGCTGGTGAACCTCGCCGACCCGGTTTCGTCCGACGAATACCGTCGGCCGTCGACCTCGATCGACTCGGGCCCGGGGGAAACGGCGACACCCTTGAGTTCCTCCCACAGCACCACCTCGAGGTCGGGATCTTCCTCCACCGACACCCACGCCTTGCGGCCGGTTCCGGTGTCGAGGAAGTTCTCGGTCCACGAAAAGCCGCTCTGCGAGAGGGTCAGGGTGCCTCGGACCGCGAACATCTCCCCGCGGATGTCCACCATGTCGCCGGGCTTGAGCGCACGAGGATCTCCACGGACGGCGTCGTCGTCGGCGGACGAGAACGGATCCCGCGGAGCGTATGTGCGGTCGCGAACCGCCTTGGTCTCGGCTGCCTGGCGCTCGCGACGTTTCGCGATTGTGTTGAACAGCATGATCACCGCGATGACGGCCAGTATCGCGACGATGATGATCAGCAGCGACTCCATGCGATGAACCTATCCAATTCGGACAGGTCCCGTGCCGTCAGGACCACCCGATCGGCGTCTAGAGGCCGATTCGCATCCAGTGCGCTCGACGCTCGGCAGCCGCCAACACACCGGTGACCACGCCATCGAAGGTCTCAGCGGCCATTGCCGACACACGACCTTCGCTGCGCGACACACCACCGGTCAGCCGGGTCAGCAGCGGCTTCGGTGAGGCGATGATCTCGAGTTCGGCGTCAGGGAAGCGTTCTGCCAGTACCGACCGCAGCACTCCGATGCCGTCGACGAGGCCCACGTCGGCAGCGGCGCGGCCCACCCAGACGTCGCCGCTGAACAGCTCGGCGTCGGACCCGACGAGTTTGGCGCCACGGCGCTGACGCACCCAGGTGATGAAGGCGGCGTGCAAGTCGTTCTGGAGACCGTGGAGCCAGGCGACGTCTTCGGGCTTCTCCGCCGAGAAGGGATCAAGGCGCGACTTGTTCTCACCAGCGGTGTAGACCCGGCGTTCCACCCCGACCCTGCCCAACAGCTCCGGAGCACCGAAACCCGACGACACCACACCGATCGAACCGACGATCGACGTGTGCGCGGCGTAGATCTCGTCGGCCGCACAAGCGATCCAGTAGCCGCCGGATGCTGCCGCGTCCTCGCAGAACGCGATGACCCGAATGCCCTTCTCCGAGGACAATTGGCGGATGCGTTCAGCGATGTACTCCGACTGTGCAGGCGAACCACCTGGGGAATTGATGACCAGAACGACAGCTTTGAGCCGTTCGGTCTCGAATGCGCGCCTGAGTTTCGGTTCGAGGTTGTCGGCGGTCAAGCCGCCACGTGCCATGCCGACCGAGCCGATCGGACCCTCCAGGCGCACCACTGCAACCTTGTCGGCGTGTGCCTTGGCCATCTTCTTGGCGAGCTGCTTGATCGGACCCATCCCTCAACAATATGCGCGTGTACGCCGGTGGCAGCCGAACATCGACTCAGCCGCAACGACAAAGGCGCGTGACCGCTGCCGGACTCACGGCAGTCGATGTCAGACTGTCGTCATGGGACACCGCTTCGGAGTGAGTGATCGATGACGATCCGCTGGCTCAGCGCCTTTCTCGACTTTCCTGCCGACAGCTTCAGCAACGAGGTGACGTTCTGGCGGGCGATCGCCGGGAGTACGGTGTCGCCCGCCCGAGGACCGGACCGCCAGTTCGCATCTCTGGAGCCTTTCAACGGCGACCCGCACCTGCGTGTTCAACGGGTGAAAGACGGGCCCGGCGGCGTCCATCTCGATCTGCATGTCGACGACATCAAGCCGGCCACTGCGCACGCCAAGTCTCTCGGCGCCCACATCGTCTCTGCAGCAAGCGACTTGGTGGTGCTGACCTCGCCCGCCGGATTCGGGTTCTGCCTGGTGCCCTGGAACGGCGAACACGAACGTTCCCGGCCCATCCGGTGGCCCGGTGACACCATCAGCATCATCGATCAGCTCTGCATCGACATACCGGCGAAACTGTATGACGCCGAATGCGACTTCTGGGCCACGCTCACCGGCTGGCCGTGGCGTCAGGGCGTGATGCCCGAATTCCGTAATCTGCGACGTCCGAAGGAGATGCCGCTACGGGTGCTGCTCCAACGGATCGGATCGTCCACGATCGGTGGTCATCTTGATCTCGCCAGCACCCACCCCGACGAGGAGGTCGCTCGACACGAGGGGTGGGGCGCCAAAGTGGAGCAGCACCACCGGTTCTGGACCGTGATGTCGGACCCGATCGGCCGCCGCTACTGCATCACCCATCGCAACCCGCGGTCAGGCGACCTGACCCACTAGCCGCCGGCCGAGTCCAGAGGACGACGAAAGGAGACGCGCACCGTGGAGCAACCGGGGTACGACGCACTGGCGGACCTGTATGCCGAAACGTTCCCTCATCCGTTCCTGACTCCCCTCGAAAAACACGCGGTCGAGGCGTTCGCCGACACGGTCCGAGACCGTGGCGCCGATGGACCTGTTGTGGATGTCGGGTGCGGGCTGGGCCAGGTCACCGCATTTCTGGCCGAACGGGGGCTGGCGTCGATCGGCGTCGACCCCAGTGAGCAGATGCTCGCACGGGCGACGCGCGAGTTCCCACAGCTCGATTTCGTCCGAGGTGATGCCACGCTCGCTCAGCTCGGTGGCGACCTGCCGATCGCTGCCATCCTGGCGCGTTTCAGTCTGATCCACATACCGCCCGAGGATGTCCCGGATGTGCTGCGCTGCTGGGCCTCCCGGACTTCTGCGGGCGCGCCCGTCCTGGTGGCGTGCCAGATCAGTTCGCACACCGGACAAGTTGAGCAGTTCGACCACAAAGTGGCGTCCGCCTGGCGATGGCATCCCGATCGCTTGGCAGCGGCCCTGTCCGACGCCGGATTCGACGAGGTGTGGCGGGCGGTGAGCCAACCCGACGATCAGCACCGATTCGCCGATGTCCACATGCTCGCCACACGGCGATGAGACCTCCCGGGCGTCGCGGTCGGGGCGTTTTAGTCTTGCCTGGTGGCCTTCGAATTGATCGGCGGAATCGAGAAGCGAACGATAGTCCTGGTTCCGTACGACGATGCCTGGCCCCATGCTTTCGAGCGAGAGCGTCGCCGCATCGCATCCGCGCTCGGTGAGGTCGCCATTCGGATCGATCACATCGGATCGACTTCGATTCCAGGTCTGGTCGCAAAGCCCGTCATCGACATCGACGTGAGCGTCGCCGACCCCGATGACGAGGCCGGCTACCTGCCGGCCCTCGAGTCAGCCGGCTACCGACTTCGCGTGCGTGAACCCGGACACCGAATGGTGCGCACGGCAAACCGCGACGTTCACGTACACATCTGTCGCAGTGGAAGCGACTGGGAACGTCGGCACCTCCTCTTCCGAGATTGGTTGCGCCACGACGCGCGCGACCGCCAAGCATATGCCGTACTCAAACAGTCCCTGGCTCAGCGTGATTGGCAGGACATGAACGCCTACGCCTCGGCCAAGGGGCCCCTCATCGAGCAGATCACCGCGCGGGCCGAGAAGTGGGCCGCGCAGGGCGCATGGCGTGGGCTGGAGGAATCGTGACCTTCGCCGACTACCGGGTCACTGACGCCGACCGTCGCCCGTTGCCGCAGTCGTACCGAACCGAGCCGCGCCACCTCGGCTACCGCGACGACGATCTCACGAAACCATTTGCGCACTACCTGGACTCGACGATGCTGCCTCTTCCGCCGCACGTCGACAAGGCGCTGAGAACCGGCCCGGAACCCTCGGCTGGAGGCTACGAGGTCGACGACGTCGCTGAGTATCTGTCGGCGCCGGGATACACATCGATGGAAACCGGATGGACCCGAACTTCGGCGGGAACACTGGTGGTGTCGTGCCTGACCGACATGCCCGATGTCACGGCCGGCATGTGGGACTGGTGGTTCGGATGGCATGGCTCCGACAGCGCACGTTACAAATTGTGGCACCCACGCGCCCATGTCTTCGCGGCCTGGGGAGATGACCGCAGTTCCCAGCCGCACCTGACGGACACGGAGCGCTACATCGAGAACGTGTCATACGTCGATGAATATATCGGATCCACCCTGTCGCACTTCGCAATCAGGTTCGTCGAACCGAGCGCGCTGGGTTTTGCCCCCAGCGCAGGTACCACCCACATCTGCGCCCGCATCGGTACAAGCGACTTTCCGGTGGTTGCTGGGTGGCTTGTTCACCAGGTCCGCCCCACCGATCGCGGTAGTGAGATGAGATCCCGCTTCTTTCTCGGACGCGCCGAAATCCTGGATTTACCAGCGAATTCCACATCACGACCCATGAGCACCCGGTTGCTCGCAAATCCGGTGGGTCACCGAGCACTTGCGCCTGTGGTCGCCACGGTCGGGCGTAGACGCACCAGCGCACAGCTCGCTCGGGATCTTCTCCGCCACTGTGCCGAAGAGATGAACCACTTGGCTGCGTTCTTACCCAGCCTCT
The DNA here is from genome assembly GCF_023051145.1 of Williamsia sp. DF01-3. Classification (NCBI taxonomy): domain Bacteria; kingdom Bacillati; phylum Actinomycetota; class Actinomycetes; order Mycobacteriales; family Nocardiaceae; genus Williamsia; species Williamsia sp. DF01-3. The sequence continues at coordinate 564,054 of NZ_JALKFS010000005.1, read as the reverse complement.
TCACCGAGTTCCGCGGTGTGCCTTGATCATTGCGCAGGTCCACTGACTCGATGTCTCGACGCTTCTGCTCTGGGCGGCCTTCAATCGAGCTTTCTTCTGCCGATTCCCACACGTGTTCATGTCGCACCATCTGCGAGTTCGACTTTGACTGGTGTCGAAGAAAGCCGCCTGACAGGTTGGTGAGGCGCACAAGGCCAACCTCCCGTCGCGTTCACCTGCGATGATGCTGATCGCGTCGGCGGCGATCACGCCCAGGGCATCTTCGACACGAGAGGGCGAACTGAGTCGCCAGAGGCGATTGCCGTCGGGCATCAAAATCGCCGCGGCCCTGCCCTCGATGCTGCAGTCGTTGATGATCCGGACGGTGGATTTCGGAAGGTCACTTCCCACCGCGGCAGCCGCCGCTACGGCGTGAATGGCTTCGCGCAGTTCCCGAGCGCGCTCGAGCTGCGCTGCGGTGCATGACTCAACATTCAGACCGTTGATCTGTAACCAGTCGACCAGCCGGTGCGGCGTCGGTATGCGTTCGACGGCTTCACCATGTCGCTCCGACAACGTTCCGGTGAAGCTGGTTGCCAGCACACTCCCGAGGCGGAAGTCAGGAAAACCAACGGACATGGAACCACCTTAGCCGGTTGCGGACGGCCGGCCCCGACTGTTAGAACTGTCTTAGGTGGTTCCAGAACCGTCTTAGACGGTTCCCGACAAATGGAGAACTGATGCACACCGACGGAGTACACGACTTCCGGGCCCATGCAGCTGACGCGGAGCTCGATGATCTCCGCACCCGCATATCTGCCACTCGGCTCCCGGAAACCGAGACGGTTCACTCCCCCGCGCCGAATCCCCGCCGATGGGATCAAGGTGTGCCCCTCGCCGACCTCACCGATGTCCTGAATTACTGGCGCACCCAGTACAACTGGCGATCGTTCGAAACCCGGCTCAACCAGATCGGCCAGTTCCGCACGACAATTGACGGTCTGGGAATTCACTTTCTGCACCGCAGGTCCACGCGCGCCGACGCCACTCCCCTCATCGTGACCCACGGTTGGCCGGGCAGTATTAGTGAGTTCATCGGCGTGGTGGACGAGCTTGCGGATCCGAAAGATGCAGGCGCTCCGGCATTCCACGTCGTGGTGCCTTCGCTGCCGGGCTTTGGCTACAGCGACAGGCCCACCACCACCGGATGGGGAACCGAAAAGATTGCAGCCGCTTGGGGGGAACTGATGGGTCGGCTCGGTTATGGCAAGTTCCTCGCGCACGGCGGCGACTGGGGAGGTGTGATCACGACCATCCTCGGCGGTCGGTTCCCCGAGCAGGTTCTCGGCATCCACACGACGCTCGCCCAAGCACCGCCCGGACTGACAACCGAGGGGCTGACGACGGCCGAACGGTCATGGACCGCGGAGACCCGGAACTTCTGGGCCCACCGCACGGCGTATGCCAAACAGCAGGCCACCCGCCCACAGTCCATCGGCTATTCGCTCGTCGACTCGCCGGCCGGCCTGCTCGCCTGGATTCTCGACAAGTTCGCCGAATGGACTGACACCGAAGACAGCCCGTTCGAAAGAGTGTCCATCGACAGCGTTCTCGACAACGTCACCCTGTACTGGCTGACTCGCACCGGCGCCTCTGCGGCCCGCATCTACTACGAAAGCCACAACTCTCTTGATCCCGAACTGCGAGTGGACGTTCCCGCAGCGATCACCACGTACCCGGGTGATATCGAAAAGTACCCCCGCGCTTGGGCTCAGGAGCGGTTTCGGCAGATCGTCCGATGGCGGACACCAGAAGTGGGCGGGCACTTCCCATCACTAGAAGTTCCTGACTACTACATCAAAGACCTACAGCAAGGGCTCGCAGCAGTGTTGGCCGCGACCAGGTGAATTATCGCGAGGCACCAGCCTTCTCCCGCTATGGTCGCTTGGTGGCGATTCCTTCTGTGGTGAGCGCGGTTGTGTTTGATTGCGATGGCCTGCTTCTGGATACCGAAACGTGTTGGTCGCGGGCTGAGGCTTCGCTCTTCGCCGACCACGGATTTGGTTTCGGCGCCGCGGAGAAGGATCTGCTGATCGGACGGACCTTGGAGGCGGCGTGCGCCAACATGGCGGAGTACATCGGTCGGCCGGGAACAGGACCTGAGCTACACGCCGAATTGCTCCCGCGGGTGGAAGCCGAGCTGTCGGCAACCGTCGAGGCGATGCCCGGCGCTCGCGAGTTGCTCGAACTGTTGCACGGGAAAGTGCCGCTCGGAGTCGCAACGAACAGCCCACGCCACCTACTCGCCGCGGCACTGCGGTCGGCGAACATGCAGCACTACTTCGACGTGTCGGTGGCCTCCGACGAAGTCGCACAGCCCAAACCGCACCCAGAGCTGTATCTACGAGCCTTTCAAGCGCTCTCGGCCGCACCACAGGCTGGAGTGGCGCTGGAAGACTCGGCCACCGGTGTTGCCTCCGCCCAGGCGGCCGGCACGTACCTCATCACCGTGCCCTCCCAACCTGGCAAGCAACTCGACGGTGACTATGTCGCAACATCGCTCGCGGATCCGCGAATCGTTCAGTGGGCCCAACGTGTGACGTCACAAGGCTGACCAGCTCGAACCCATCACCCGATACAGCGTGGACCAGTCAAGGGATCGAGATACCGACCAGCACGTCGCGGCCGAACGTCAGGCTGGACCTCGACGTAGCAGTTGCATGCGACTGGCCAGCCGAAACGCATCGGGCCGTCGAGTGGCGCCCTCGAGGAAGCTCGCGAGTTCGTGGGTGGACACGAAGTGGACGCACACATCGGCATCGACAAGCACATCGACCAGATTGATGAAACGTTGCTGAGCCTCGAGATCGGCATCACGAAGCAAGGGGACGTCGGTAATCGTCCAGGTGGTGAATGCCCGCGTCCATTCCAGGTATTCGATTGTCGATGTCGGGGAATCGCAGATCTGGCTGAAAGAAGCCCACAGGTGAGCGGGGCGTATCGCAAGGACCGGGAAGTGGCGGCCGCGAACTTCCGCCGTTGTGGCCTCGCTGCGTGGTGGAAGCTCTACTGGCGTTCGCGTAGTCCAGGTGCCGGCCGCGAAGCCGACTGCGTGATCAACCCGACGCGACCGATAGTCGGCAGGGCCCTCTAGATGGAAGAGCTCCATATTCGTCTCGATCAGTTCGATTCCGGTCTCGAAGGTGTGATGCCACACCGGGTTCGGCAACAAGTCTCTTGGTGCATAGTTGGAGGTTGCGAGCACAGTCATTCCACGGCGGAACGCGTTCTCGAGCAACCGTGTTAGCAAACGTGCGTCGCCGGAATCATGGACGTGCAACTCGTCGAAGAACAGCAACCTGCCCGCGCCAGTCACTTCGTCGATTGCCCGGTCCACAGCTTCCCGCTCGGTGCGATGATCATGGATGTTGCGATGGAGCTCGTCGAAGAAGCGGTGGAAGTGAATACGGGTCTTCTGGGTCGTAGGAACTGCTGCATAGAGCGCGTCGGTCAGCCACGACTTACCCCTGCCGGCGTCGCCATAGATGTACAGGCCACGAGGCGTCGATTGGCGCCTCTGCTTCTTGTCGGCTGTTGCTGCAACACAAGCGAGTCGGTCAAGAAGTCGCCGCTGGGCGGCGTCCAGAGTGAACCCGGCCCGCGTCGCCGATGCATCGACCGCCGCAACGAGCTGCTGCTCTGAACGCACGTTGGAAGTGTCCCATGTCGGCGCCGCATGCCACAGTGGTGGAGTGGACAAGAAGCTAGACGGCCGATGGAACCACAACATTCACTACTACGACATCGCATTGGCGGCGGCGCCGATGGCCAGAAAGGCACTCGATGTCGGAACCGGCGACGGACTCCTCGCCGCCCGCCTCGCGGAGAATGTTGATGAGGTCACCGGTATCGATTCTGACAATGAAACGCTGACGAACGCGCAAAAGAACATGTCCGCCGACATCGCGTGGATTGCTGGAGACGTACTGATGTATCCACTCCCCGAAGCGCACTACGACCTCGTCACCGCAGTAGCAACTGTCCATCATTTCCCGGACCTCGCGACAGGCCTCGAACGGCTCGCGCGCCTCACAGCCCCGGGTGGCACCCTGGTAGTCATTGGCTGCGCACGCAGTTCGATCGCGCAGGACTACGCCTTGGAACTCGTGGGCGCAGTACAGCACCAAGTGCTGTCTCGCAGGCGCGGCTACTGGCAACACAACGCTCCGGTGCAGATGGACTTCCCGCACACCTACACACAGGTCAAAGGCATCGCCACAGGCGTACTACCTGGCATGATCTGGCGCCGCTTACCGCTGTGGCGCTACGCGATCATTTGGGGCAAGCCGGAGTAGGACCCCTGAGCAGTGCGCCCACAACACATGGACAACGACTTTCCCGTGCCGCACTGCCTCGATCCTCACAGGCGAGTTCGGACACGCACGGTCGGCAATGGTATGCGCACTCTTGTACCCGGCTGCTCTTAAAATGAGGTGTCCGAGGCTGCGACCTGCCTCACCGTCAGAGGAAGTGGCACATGAGCTTTGATCGCCTGGAAGTAATCGTCAACGAAGCCCGTGGTCATGGGTGGTTTGTCGAGGGGTCCGCGAACGCCGAGCAGCTTGCCTTCCTCAAGACTCTCGCCGCCAGGGATGGGATAAGCCGAATCGGCGAGATCGGTTTCAATGCAGGGTTCTCGAGCTACGCGTTTCTCAGTGCCGGCCCCCTCGTTCATGTCACATCATTCGATCTGGCCGAACACGAGTACGTGTCAATGGCCAAGGAACACATCGACGCGGAGTTCCCGGAGCGGCACACGCTGATCGCCGGCGATTCGCGCCAGACGATTCCGCTGTTCGCCGACTCGGAGACCAACGGCACCTTCGATTTGATCTTCATCGACGGTGGGCACACGTACGAGGTTGCCTCCGCCGACATCTCCAACATGAAGCGCCTGGCCCACGAGGGCACCGTGCTCATCTTCGACGATCTGCTCCCGCACAAGCCGTGGGGCGAGGGGCCCATCCGTGCGTGGCGCGAGGCGATCGAAGCCGGAACCGTGCTGCAAACAGGCTTGTTCCAGGATGGTGTTGGGGTCGAGGCGATACGCCCTGACGCGGCTCGGGCTGGGCGGTTGGGCGCTACGCCTAAAGGCCAGGACGGCGATAAAGACCGATGACGACGAAGAGCCCGACTCTGCGGGTAGCTGCGGCGCAACCCGTCACCAAGACCGACGACCTCCGCGCGAACGCCCAAGCCCACGCCGACGCCGTCCGGCGGTGCCGTGCACGACTTGTTGTGTTCCCGGAGATGTCTCTGACCGGGTACAGCATGGAAGCGCAGGCCGTCGACGTCGATGACCCGAGTTTGGATCCACTGGTGGACGCATGCGGGGAGACGGGCTCGATCGCGCTGGCGGGCGCGGCTGTTCCCCACTTGTCCGGACGGGCCATCGGCGTCCTGTCGGTGGCGGGAACCGGTGCCGAGATCGTGTACCGCAAAGTGCACCTCGGAGGCCCCGAGATCGGGGTGTACGTACCGGGAACGGCGGTGGCTGTGGTGGAGGTTTCGGGATGGCGTGTCGGCATCGGGATCTGCAAAGACACCCGCATCGACGATCACACCAGCGCCACCATTGCCTCGGCGATCGACTTGTACGCCGCCGGTCTCGTGCACAGACCACACGAAGTAGGTGAGTTCGATGTCCGCGCGCGCCGTATCTGCGCCCTGGGCTCGGTTCCAGTGGTGTTCGCGGGTTTCGCCGGTCCGATTGGCGGCGGATACCCACAGACATGTGGCGGGTCGGCCATCTGGGATGCCAACGGCAACTGCGTGATTCAGGCAGGCGATCAACCCGGAGAACATGTGAGCGCTGAACTCAGCGCCTGAGTCGGGGATGCGCTTCGACATCGAGCGTCCACTCGATCTGTCTGGGAGGCCCACGCATCTCATGCGCAAAGTCATCACTATGCCGGACGCGAGGAAGGCTGGTCACGGTCACACTATTGGCATGCTCACCAACAAGTTGACTATGAACCTCGTAGCCGATGCGGCACTCATGATCGTGGGACTTGTGCTTCTGCTCTTCTTTCGCGACAGCGAGTTCTGGTGGTTTCGTGGCCAGCCGCTGGGTATCGTCCTGCTGATCTTGGGCGTCATCGGTATCGCCTCGGCCGTCTGGGAAGTCAAGAAGCCTCAGCGTCACTGACCTACACGGCTGCTCGAGTCTCCCACTGTGTAGCGAGCGATCCGATCTGGCGGCGCGTCTGGTTGGTTCTCGGCCAGGGCCGGTTTGCGGGGAGCAACATGCCCGCTCAGAGCGCGACGAGATAGGCGAAGACGATGAAAAAGGGGACTGCGAAGAGGATTACAAGCACTGCGATCACAATCACGAGCGCAACGAGGGCACCGGTTCCCGCGACCCTACGGCGATTCTCGGAGGAAGGTGGTTTCTCACTCAACTGAACAGTCCCATGGCGCGCCGCCTGGCTCGATCGTCCGTGCTATCACTTCCCCTTTCATCGTAACGCGGAGACGGGGGCTTGCGGCAAGACCCTGTTTGTCGTGCACAATCGCCCGGCAACCGACACGCGGAGGGGTTCTCGATGGCAGATATGGCGGATACGCCGGAACGTTTTGTGGTGCACGAGTCCGGGGCCTACTTTCACGGCACCAAAGCCGACCTGCGGGTTGGGGAGTACCTCGTGCCCGGTCATCGCTCGAACTACCGCGACGACCACATCTCGAACTACGTCTACATGACGAAGGTGTTGGACGGCGCGGTCCTGGCAGCGGAAATGGCCGTGGGCGATGGGCCCTGCCGCGTCTACATCGTGGAGCCCGCCGACGACGTCGAGGACGACCCCAACGTCACCGACAAGAAGTTCCCCGGGAATCCAACTCACTCCTATCGGAGCGCCCAGCCGGTGAAGGTCATCGGCGAGATGACCGACTGGGTGGGGCATTCCCCTGAGTACCTTCGTCAATTTCGCGCCGGCCTGGACGCGCTGCGACGCCGCGGAGATGCAGTCCTGTACGACTAGCGGCCGTGATCTCGGTCAACCGGGGACGAGCACGTTGACAGTTCCCTGGAAAATCGCCATGAGCGTCAACGGCTTCCCTGTCCCGTACGTCGCGGCGAGCAGGTATCCCATCGCGCACTCCCCCGGTGATGGTTTCGAGTCGGAGCCGCTTCCCCAGTGGGCGGTTACTCGTTGTCGTTCCGCAACAACTTGCCGACCTCTGTGGATTCGACGTCCCGGTGCCCGCGTATCAGGCGATGACTTCTTCGGGTCGCCGGCGCAAATATCCAACGCCCAGGAGGGCCGGAGATCTCGATCCGATGCGCTCGACGCCAGGACCCCTCGGACACCGATAGTTCATATCGAACCTCGTCAAGGGTCAGGTTGTTGCGGCCGGCGTCGCCGTCGATGGAGAGGTCGGTCGACGCGGTGGGAATCGACTCGCCACTGACCACAACCTGGCCATTGTCATCACGATCCAACAGGATCAGACCGTAGTGAGAGTCCACCAACTCCTGAGTAGGCATAGCCCATGCTATGCCGAATCATGTTGTTTCAGCGTCGCTTAACTCCACGAATCTCGCAACAAACGGATCCCACCTTCACCGCAACGGGGAGTGAAGAGCTGGTGAAGTCGGCGTTGATGACTCCCGGGGGCCAAGTCGACGAACCTAGGGTCAGGTTCATGAAAAAACCATGACAAAAGCTTCTTTGGCGGCTATCACCGTAGCTGCGGCCGGTGTGCTCAGCGTACTGGGAGCTCCTGCTGCGTCGGCCAATTCGTTCTCCACCAGCACGCAGGGTGGAACCGCCAGTTACAACGACGGTGACGATCAGTTCTGCGCGTTCGCCTGGAATACCGAAGGGGTACGGACTGTACGGGTGACACTGACCGCGATCAGCCGCTCGGGTCCCGGACACGACTTCACCGAGCGAAACACCTACGCCGGCGGCGGCGCGGGCAACACCTGCCGCAGCCTGGCCACCGCGTACGAGGACACCCAGTACAAGGCCGTGATCCGTGGTTACTGGGGCGAGAAAGGCACCACCGAGACCAAGACGGTCTACTTCTACAGCTGACCTCGGGCGTACGTCGACGCCACAATGCTTCTTGAAATTTCTTCGGAGCCGCCATTCGCAACACCGATGCGTTTGGCGGCTTGGTCGTTCGCTCGCCATACACGGGCCCTATAAGTCCTTGCCCGTCGGCATTTGCCCAAACTACTGTGCTCAGTCATGGACAGGACGAGCCATGCCTGAACTGGCACTCAGGCGAGCCGAAGAGCGGGATACAGTTCGGCTGGTCGAGGTCTGGCGCGCCGCAGTAGAGGCAACCCACCACTTCCTCACCCCCTCGGATGTCGACGGGTACTCAGAGCGTCTGGCAGCAGAGTTCTTTCCGACGGTCGAACTCGTGGTCGCCGAATTGGGCGGCCGCGTAGTCGGTTTCAGCGGCACCACGGACGGTCGGCTCGAGATGTTGTTCGTCGATCCCACAACACACGGCCGCGGAGTGGGTACAGCGCTGCTGTATCGAGCCGTTCAGGCACAGGGCACCATCGATGTCGATGTGAACGAACAGAACCCGGACGCAGTCGCCTTCTACGAACGACGAGGGTTCGAGCAGATCGGCCGTTCGCCGCTTGATTCGGACGGCCGCCCGTTCCCCCTTCTGCACTTGCGTCGCACCGTTGGTTCAGACACAGGTTCAGTCAGCGACGCACAGCAACCCTGACAAGGGAGAGGAAACCATGTCCACGCCGTCCGCCCAAGGAACTCCCGGTATCGATCTGCCCGACCACCGGGGAAGAACGGGGCTCGACCAAGCAGGTCGCGACCTCACCAGCAACAAGCGTGTTGTGGTCCGCGACGTTGAGCTGTCTTCGCAGGGTTGGCATGTGCTGCGACGCACGACTTTTGATTACCAGCGCCACGACGGCGAGTGGGTCACCCAACAACGGGAAACCTACGACCGGGGCAACGGCGCAACCATCTTGCTCTACGACAACGCACGGGGTGTGGTGCTGTTGACGAGGCAGTTCAGATTTCCGGTGTATGTCAACGGCCACCCGGACGGCATGCTGATCGAGACGGCGGCCGGACTGCTGGACGACGACGACCCGGCCACCGCCATCCGACGCGAAGCCCACGAGGAGCTCGGGGTGAGGGTCGGCCCACTTCACCACGTGTTTGATGTGTTCATGAGCCCAGGGTCGGTCACCGAGCGCATTCATTTCTACGCCGCGCCCTACACCACGTCCGACGTGGACGGCCCCGGTGGAGGTGTCGCTGGCGAGGGCGAAGACATCGAACGGCTTGAGATCCCATTCACCGATGCGCTGGCCATGACCGCCGACGGCCGGATCGCAGACGCCAAGACGATCATGTTGCTTCAGTGGGCAGCACTCAACGGCGTGATGACGTCCAAGACAACCGATCAGTAGAGGCGGCCCGGCGCGGGGTGACCGGAGACGAGGGCTCGTTGTCTGAGAATGGGCGCCGTCCTCGGGGCGGGACCCGGCAGTCTCAACGTCCTCGTTTCGCGTCGTACAGCGCAGCGTCTGCCTGGTCGAGGAGGTCGGAAATGGTTGTGGCACCGGCATCCTCGGTGGCAACACCGACACTCGCCTCGGGAACCACAGACCGGAGCTCATCGATGACGTCCGATGCAGATGTCTGTCCGGTACCGGCGATGAGAAGAGCGAACTCGTCGCCGCCGAGGCGGGCGAGAACAGCGCCTCTCGGGACCACCGAACTCCACCGCTGGGCGTACTCGATCAGTCGTTGATCGCCCACCTGGTGTCCCAGAGAGTCGTTCACGTTCTTGAAATCGTCGATGTCGAAGACCGCGACCGTGATGGTGGCGTGAGCTGACCGTGCGCGCGCGAGTTGTTCGGTGGTCGCGATCTCCCAACCGGCCCTGTTCAGCACGCCCGTCAATGGATCGGTGCACGCGATGGTGACGAGTGACCGTGTCACCAGCCCGAAAGACTCTGCCGCTCCGACGATCGCGACTGCGAAGACGACGTAGGTGATCCCGAGCTTGTGCGCCGGCCCGATCGCCAGGGCCACGCACGTCGCGGCGGTGAGGAAGATGACCATCATCCACGCACGCTTGGGCGGATAGAACGCCCGAATGTACATGGCCAGGAACATCACCGCGATCAGGCAGGGGAAGTCGTAGATGATCGAGTTGTGGAATGCGATGACCACCGGCGTCGCGATCATCGCCGCGACAAGCGCGGGAGCCAGCCTTGCGTGAGCGAACGCCACGTAAATCAGTGCGCCTACTCCCAAGACAACAGCGATCATGCCGCCGGTGGGGTTCGCGAGCTCGTCACTCCTCGGTGAGATCCGGTTGAGGAACACCCCGACGAAGTACAAGAACGTAGTGGCGGCCAGGTAGATGCGGAGTACGCGGACCTTCTGTTCGCGCAACATCTGACCGGCTGATCCGGACACGAGAGCGAAACGGTTCACGATGACCCCCAGCCTGTTCGGTTCGTTCCCGCCAGGACGACGTTATCGCGGAAGCGAGTCCGGTGCCCGCGACACGGGCGGCTGCCAGTAGGCGACGCCAGGTGCAGACCCGGGAACTCGCGACAACTCTGGCAGCGACCGAACGGCGCGACTCAGACGGTGATCGTGTGATGCCGACCCAGCGGCAACATCAACGGCTTCCCTGATGTGGGATCGGTGATGACCTGACTCTCCAGACCGAACACCGCGCGGACGGTGTCCTCGGTGAGAACCTCTGCGGGTTTCCCAGCGGCATGAAGTGTTCCGTCGGCGAGCGCGATCAAGTGGTCGGAGTAACGGGCCGCCATGTTCAGGTCGTGCAAGACCATGACGATGGTGGTGCCCCGTTGCTGGTTGAGGTCGGTCAGGAGATCGAGGACCTCGATCTGGTGGCTGACATCGAGAAACGTCGTGGGTTCATCGAGCAGCAGCAGATCGGTGTGCTGTGCCAGGGCCATTGCGATCCACACCCTTTGGCGTTGTCCACCGGAGAGTTCGTCGACAGGCCGATCGGCGAGAGCGGCTGTTTCGGTGGCATCAAGGGCCTCTGCGACCGCAGAATCGTCCTCTTTGCTCCACCTCGCGAACATGCCCTGATGTGGGTGGCGACCACGTCCCACCAGGTCCGCGACCGTGATGCCTTCGGGCGCGATCGGCGATTGCGGCAACAGCCCGAGCGTGCGGGCCAACTGCTTGGCGGGAGTCCGATGTACCTCTTTGCCATCGAGGACCACGCGGCCGGTGCGGGGCGCCAGCAAACGCGACATCGACCGCAACAGAGTCGATTTGCCGCACGCATTTGCCCCGACGATCGCCGTGACCTGCCCCGGAGGGATTGCCAGGTCGAGCTTTTCGATGACGTTCTTGTTGCCGTACCCGAGTGTCAGATTCTCGATGGTCAGCGAGTGTGTGGTGGTCACAGTGAGCCGCCTCCGCGGTTGGTGCGGATGATGAGGTAGATGAGATAGGGGGCGCCCATCACACCGGTGATGACTCCCACCGGGTATCGCGTATCAAACGCGAATTGACCGACGAAATCCGCCACCAGTACTAGCAACGAACCGACGAGCGCGGACGGGATGAGGAGCGAACCGTTCGGACCCACCAGCCTGGCCGCGATCGGACCGGAGAGGAAGGCGACAAATGCGATCGGGCCAGCGGCTGCCGTGGCGAACGCGATGAGCCCGACTGCGGAGACGATGACGATGAGTCGGGTGCGGTTGACCCGCACCCCGAGTGCCGACGCGGCGTCATCGCCGAGCTGAGTCATGGCGAGATTGCGAGTCTGGCTCAGCAGGATCGGGGTGAGCACTACCAGGGCGACGAGGACCGGAATCGTCTCTGTCCACGACGTTCCATTCAAACTCCCGGTCAGCCAACGCGTCGCCTCCTGCAGATCCCACTCGGCAGCCTGGTCCAGGAGATAGTCGGTGATGCTGAGCAGCATTGCGGCAAAACCGATTCCGATGAGGATCAGCCGAGTGCCCACCACGCCGCTCTTGAACGACAGGACATAGATGAGCACCGCGACCGCGAGGCTGGAGACGATCGCAAAAATCGACACCTGGGTGGCCCCAAGTGACAAGGTCACGATTGCAAAGGTGGCCGCGGCGCTTGCACCGGCGCTGATACCGATGATGTCCGGACTGGCCAGCGGGTTGCGCAACATGGTCTGAAAGGCGATGCCGGAGAAGCCGAAACACAGACCCGCGGCGACCGCGAGCACAGCGCGAGGCAGACGCAATCGTCCGACAGTGAATGTCGCACCCTGCACCTGTTCGCCCAGAATGACTTTCAGGACGTCGCCGGGTGGGTAGTACGTGTGCCCCACCATCAGGCTGACAGCGAATCCGATTGCGATCAGCACGGCGAGCATGGCGATCACGGCTTGACGCCGACGACCACGGTTCTGCCGGCTCTCGGCGATCGACTCTGCTGTCACGACAAGCACACTCACAACGTGCCCACCTTCTGGCGTCGCACGATGTAGATGAAGAACGGTGCACCGATCAGGGACGTCAGAATCGCCACGTCGATTTCGGCGGGGCGCGCGATGATTCGGCCGAGCACATCGGCGCCGGTCAACAGCGCAGCGCCGGTGATCGCCGAGAACGGCAGCAGCCAGCGATGGTCAACACCGACGATCAGTCGGCACGCGTGGGGCACCAGCAGTCCGACGAACGCGATCGGACCGGTCACGGCAGTCGAAGCGCCACAAAGGATCACCGCACCCAACGCCGCACCGCCACGAACCAGGGCAACACGCTCACCGAGCCCGGCGGCCAGATCGTCTCCCAAAGCCAACGAGTTGAGACCACGCGCCGACAACAAGCAGATCAAGAAACCGACGGCGAGGAACGGCAGCACACGTTCGATGCTGTCGAACGTGCCGCCGCCGACACCGCCCACCCGCCACGATTGCGCTACATCGGCAGTGTCGTTGCGGCCCAGCACAAGTGCGGTGACCAGGGAGAGCAGAGCCGCAGATGTCGCGGCGCCCGCCAACGCGAGCTTGAGCGGGGTGGTCCCGCCGCGCCCGAGTGATCCCACGGTGTAGACGAAGATCGCAGCGAGCGCAGCACCGACGATGGCCACCCAGATGAAGCTGGTCGACGACGTGAGACCGAAGTACGAAAGACCGATGACCACGGCAAGCGAGGCCCCCATGTTGACGCCCAGAATGCCCGGATCTGCGATGGGGTTTCTGGTCACGCCCTGCATGACCGCGCCAGACACGCCGAGGGCGCCGCCGACGATCATCGCCAACAGTGTTCGCGGAATGCGTTTTTCGACAGCAGCCTGCTCGATGCTCCCGTCAGTGCCGTCGAGCGCGCCCATCACATCAGCCCAGCCGACAAACCGTGAACCCACCTTGACCGACAGGATGGCCAAAACCACGAGCACTGCGACCGCGATCAGCAGCCACAGCGCTCGAACCCTTCTCGGGCGCCGCACTGCGGCGGCGCCCGAGAGGGCTGGGGAGGGTTCAGCCTTGCGCAGTCGGCTAGGTGTCGCCTGCTTGTCCGTCGTCACGACTTGTGAGTCACTGAACCTTGTCTGAAGCCTGCGCGAGCATCGACAGGTAGTCGTCGAGGACCCATGAGATCGACAGTGGCGTCGGGTTGGCGGCAGTGCCCAGAGGGTCGCTGCTCGGCAGGGTGACGATCGCGTCGGAGGCGACAGCCGGCATCTTCGACAGCAGCGGGTCTGCCTTGAGGGCGTTGACGAGATCGGCGCCACCATAGGTGACGATGACGTCCACGTCGTTCAGGGCGTCCACCTGTTCGGCGCTCTGCGACAGCGAGAACTTCTCGGTGCCGGCCGATGCGGTCGCGATGCTCGGCGGGGTCGCCATTCCGAGGTCTTCGAAGAACGCGGCGCGGGTGTCATGCGTTGTGTAGAAGCTGACCTCGCTGAGGTCGGTGGTGTCGACGTGGGTGAGGAACATGACGTTCTTACCGGCGATCTGGGGATGCTCGGCAGCTGCGTCGGCGATCTCCTTCTCGAGCTGGGAGACGAGTTCTTTGCCCTCGTTTTCCTTGCCGATCGCCTTGCTGTTCAGCTCGATCGTCTCGCGCCACGGTGTGCCCCAGGCGGTCACCGGGTATGCGACCACGGGAGCGATCTCGCTGAGGGTGTTGTAGTCCTCCTGCGTCAGACCCGAGTAGCCGGCGAGGATGACGTCGGGCTGGGTGTTGGCGACAGCTTCGAAGTCGACGCCGTCGGTCTCGTCGAACAGCACCGGTGTGGGCGCCTTGAGTTCCTGGAGCTTCTCCTCCACCCACGGGAGCACGCCATCACCGTCGTCATCACCGAAGTTGGCCGCCGCCATACCAACCGGCACCACTCCGAGGGCCAAAGGCACCTCGTGGTTGGCCCAGTTCACCGTCGCGACGCGTTCGGGCTTTTCGTCGATCGTCGTGGTCCCGAGGGCGTGTTGGATGGTGATCGGCGTCCAGTCGCCGTCCCCCGATCCGTTCTCGTCGGACGACGACGAGCACGCTGCGAGCCCGGTGGCCAGAAGCGCGGCCGCAGTCAATGCGACCAATCGTGATGCGCGAGGCATGGTTCCCTTTCGATCGTGATACCCCATTCCACCGACCGCGGCGGCGCCGAGGATCGGTCACCGAACGTCCGCGCGTCTTCATCTGTGACAGCAGCGGGACCCTGATCGGAGAACGGATTAGGTTTGCCTAAGTAACGTTAGGGTCCGCTGTGCAGGTTTGCAATCGAGCAAATGGGACACCGAATGTCGCGAAACGGACAAGTGGGCTCGGTCGAGTACTTGGTCTGGAAGAGTTTCGGCCATGAGAGCGGGTCGGCGAGAGACCGGGCCATGTTTACAGCCGCGAGTCCGCAATCTCAACCCAGCCAAGTCGTCAAGGTCGCCTCTCGGAATGTGCCAACGCCTGGCACCCGCGTGGACTCAAGAATGCAGGCGATGCGCCGTCGCTATCCACCGAGGATCCCAGGACGATTCGATGACGGCCCGAGCGAAGGCCCAGGCAAGTAGACGATCGCGATCGGTGGACGTGAGGTCGGCCATCCGCCCGATCATCGTCAGGGGATCGTCCTCGAAACGTCGACAGTTGAACAGGTGCTGCAGCACGTCGTAGCAGCGGTCGCCGACATAGGGCTTTGGATCGACCAAGCGCCACCCGGACGGCCCGGCCAGTACGTTCTCGGCATGTAAATCGGTGAACAAGAATGCGCGGTCGTCTGACTGGCTCGCCAACGTGCGGAACATCGTGACGCCATCGCGGGCAACCTCAGCATCGATTCGATCAGCGATCGCAGCGACGTCGGTCTCGAAGTCTGCGGCCCACAACGCGGTGAGCTCATTGAGCGGTCGTAAGGAAACATCGTCCACATTGGTCTCCCATACCGACCGCAGCAGTTCGGCGACCACTTCGTCATGGTCAGGTTCCGCGAGCAACGACCGTAGGGTGTTCCCGGGTCGTATGCGTTCGAGAAGCAGGGAGACGGTTCCTGCATCTGGGCCATCGTTTTCAGTCACTGCAGGCCCCACCCATTCACTTCGGTAGACGCGAGCGGCGCCGGCAGACTGCAGCAGCTTCAGTCCGAGCCCTTCGTCGCGGTTCTCCGGCAGTGTCGGCGCAATCTTGAGTACGAGGTCGCGACCGGAGCTATCGCGAGCAGGAGCCACCCACGATGCCTCCCCACCCGGGTCGAAGGGCGCCCCGGCGGTCACGTCCCACCGATCCTCGATATCTGCCACGATGAATGGCAGCCGCTCTATCCAAACCGGAAACGAAGTTCCGATGTTCGCCAAGAGACGCTGTGGGACAGATAGATTCAAGACTCTCTCACTCGTGGAGGCACGTACTGCAGGGGCCCTGCAGTGATGTAGGCCCACTTGTAACGCGCTCGCTAGTAATTTCGCACGCGACTCTACCCACAACCGAGCACGAATAGGCCGCGGCCAGACGAAATCTAGGTTGTCGACGCACGTATCTGTGCGGCAATGCCTTTTCGTTGCCAGTGACGAAGATACTCTGTTCTTGACTTCAAGAGAGCAGCACTCAGTACGACCGGGTCGGCGTCCGCCATCCGCTGGCACTCAGTCGGTAGTCGCCGTCGGAGTCAGTGTGTGTTCGACAGTTCATTGCCGCCCCAAGCCATTTTCGACGATATGCCCAGAACACTTGACCCGAATTGGGTCAGGCTAAGGCAGGCATACGCTGCCGAAGCATGTAGGTTCAGGTTCGGGCTCGGGTGCGCCGACCTGGATATTGCGGTAGGGGGTTGCGGTCGCTTCATCCGCGGTCAGAAACGGCGGCGTTCCCCAACTTTCAGCCCCGGGCGAAGCTGCTGTACAAGTCCAATAGATATCGTAGGAGCCGTCGGGAATTTCGGTGATACCAGCGTTCGTTCCAGCATCGCCGTCATAGATCAAATAGGTGTAGGTCCCGGTCGTCCCAGCAGGGATCTCTGGCGTTTCGAAAAACAGCCTCGCCGACAGCGTCGTGGCGGGGTTTGGGTTGCCCGCATCGGCGCCCAGGCTGGCACAGACGATCGCGTCAGAAGAGTTGTTGGTGATCGTCGCAGTTACAGTGTTGCCGGTTACTGACGGGGTCGACATGGTGACGTCTCCTGGCGCGGCCCCGGCGACTGGTGCCGTGACGCCCCAGGCCGCCGCTGCAAGGGCTGCGCTGGCTAGCAGTCTAGGAATGAATGTTCGCACAGCTTCTGACCTCGGCTCTCCCCATGAATATGCCATCGAGTGTGAACCCTTGAACACTGGTGCGGGTCAATTTGACGAAGATCGCTTATGAGTGGAACCGGCCGGTCGTTGGTCTTGAGCCGTTCCATCAGACCGCGCCAGCGCAAAGAGCCGCTCAGGAGGCCGGAATGCCGGCATAGACATCATGTACGCATGAAGCCCCAGGTATATCTGCCTCAGGCTTCTCGCAGGTTCCGAATCTCGCTGCTAGCAGACAAATTTCGTCAGCAATCGGAAGGATCTTGTGTCTGATCAGTCTCAGGCTGCGTCGGGCAGATCGCACATACGGTTCCTCCGGCATGAGTTGTCAGTGTTCTGCAAGATGCCACACCACCCGCTATGTCATCGCATGCTTCTCAGCAGACGTCAGTATCGTAGACAGTGGCGCGGAGGTATCGCTTCTGCGTAAAGGTGGAGAGTCAGCATGGGGTTCAAGTTCTACGCCGATGGCGACAGCAACGGCCTGATCCGCATCGATCCGATCAGCGGCGACGGCGAGCAATACCAGCCGAGAGCAGACCAGTGGCGGTGGCAGCCAACCGCAGCTGCGAAGACTCGTTTCTCCGGCGACTATGAACCCGTGAGCGACGCACAGTCCCGCATCATCGCCAAGAACATGCGCACACGGTTTGCGCTTCCCTAGTAGAGCAAGTGCCCATTCAAGTTCGATGGTTGCTCGGCCGGCGAAGGTTGCGTGATCGGGTGCAACCAATCGCGGCGATGGTTGTAACCAGCAGTGCCAGGGCCGAGCGCTTCACCTGATCGAGGCTACGACTGTGGTGCTGGTTCGGTGGCGCGAATGACCTCGAACGGTTCGGCGTATCGGGTATGGGGTAATTGACGCGCCCAGTAGCGAGCAGTGGTCACGACGAGCTCGGGATCGAGGTAGTGCCGGGTCGATTGCGACCGATACTGCTTCAACACAGCAACTTTCGCATCAACCGTGTCTTCGACGGGAACGAACTTGGTGGGCGCGAACCCGTTCCGCGAGGACGGCGATTGATAGCAAAACACCTGCTGCACCCGTCGCGCGGCGATCAACGCCTTCTCGTGTACCGCCCGGTGGTCTTGATGGCTGTCGGCCGCTGAATGCACATAGACCGTCGTGGGCCGGACCGCGGCGATGACCTGCTCGATGATCGTGGTCATCTCACCCGCCTCCCCTAATCTTGTGTCCGGCAAATCTGCCATCAACAGTTGGGCCGACATGGCCATGGCCGCAGCGGCGGCCTCGGCCCGCCGGGCCTGGGCAGGCCCACCCACCGCGCCGCCACTGAGCGTCAACACGGTGACCGGGTGACCCAACAAGCTGTGTCGCAACAGGGTTGCCCCGCAACCGATCTCCACATCATCAGGGTGAGCACCGACCGCCAAGACGCGCTCGGCGCCCTCGGCTGCAGTCGGCGCCAAAGCGCCGACGAGTGCGTCATGGTCGTCAGGATCCACGACCTCGGTGAACCCCGCACGCAGCGCCACCAGCAACCCCGCCGCAGCCGCATCCGAGCCAGCCAGCACGCAGACCCGAATCTGCCGACCACGCCTCAATGCGCCGACCACAGCAACCGCCCTGTCATCAAGGGCCGCGCTGTCGATGAGCATTACCGCCGGTGCCCCAGAGGAAGATACAAAGCCCTCGGTGTCACTCACCGCGAGCCGGACCGGGAGATAACCACTGTCGGTCAGGACATCGATCACCGTGTCGACGGTGCGCGACGCCCACACAATCGCCACCCGCTGCGGCGCAGTGGCCACGCGCACCACACCGGTCGGTAATTGACCCGGAACAGACGGACCATTCGACAACACGTACTCCTTCGTCGGCTAACAATCCGAACGGTACCCAGTAGGCCACCGGTTATGCGTAGTGCACGCCGAGATGGGCCGCGGGGTCGCGAATCCATGCACAGATGGCGGCGCGCTCGCCTGGCATCGGTCGTTGCTCCGTTACTCGCGGCGTCCCAACCACAACCCACCACACCCCACGAGCCGACCATGTCTTCTGGCCACAACCACCGCGGCGTCCTACCGACTGCAATCTCCGCAAGTGTCGTGGGTGAGCCCGTCACCGTTAGAGGTTCACTCAGCCAACACGTAAGCACTTCACCAACACTGCTCGGCTGGAACGCATTCCGGGCCCTTGACGGCTCACTTGCATTTTGCAAGTATGGTTCTTATGAGCCTCTTCATCACCTGCCCCGTCGAGAACGTCGAACGCACGACCGCCTTCTACACAGCCCTCGGATGGACCCTGAACGCCGAAATGTCCGACCACAACGTGTCGTGTTTCGCGATTGCTCCCGATCAGTACGTAATGCTCGGCAGTCGCGAGATGTACGCGAGCGTCGGCGGCGTCGAGGAGCTGGTCGGCGGACCTCAGACCCCCTCGAAGGTCACGGTTTCGTTCGACCTCGACAGCCGCCAGGCGGTCGACGACCTCGTCGAGCGCGCCGCCGCGGCCGGCGGGCGAATCGGTGACACCGATGACTACCCCTTCATGTACCAGCGCCAGTTCGACGATCTCGACGGCTACCACTATTCGCCGTTCTGGATGAAGCCGGACGCCGAACCGACCACGTGAGCGACCTTGCCGCTGCCCTCGACATCGTCGGAGCACGGTGGGCCCTGCTCATCGTTGAGCGACTGCTCGACGGGCCACAGCGGTACGGCGATCTGCAGCGCGACCTCGGCGTTCCGACGAACATGCTCGCGACCCGCCTGCGTGAGCTCGAAGCGGCCGGCGTACTGACCCGCCTGCCCCTCCGACACAACACCCGGGCCTACGCGCTGACCGATCGCGGGCTGGCATTGCGCGAAGCGATCGATGCGCTAGGACGCTGGGGCAAGAAGGACTCGTAAAGGGTGTCGCGGCAACGCGATTCACTCTGACAAGCCCGTCCGCAGCTACTGCGGCCACAAGCAGCACCCTTCAGATCGTCGAGTGGCATACCCATACAGTTGCAGAGCCGCCGCGTCGGGGGAGCCCGTTCCGACACCGAGCATGGCTGTCTGTGGTGCGATCGTGGCTGTGGTTCCTTCCTGGGATGAGTTGATCGAAGTAAATCGTGCGACCGCGGGGCGACCGATTCGAGCAGTTGTGCACTACGCCGGCAATGCCGCGATGGGTTGGACATCGCAACGGATCTGGTTCGCGCCACCGGATCGGTGGCGAGTCGAAGGTGTTGACGGAGTAGTGCAGCGGATCTCGAACGATGAGTTCGACTATCGGCGCGTCGACTCCTCATTGCGCCGCCGCCGCATTCCAGGGTGGACACCTGATCGTCCTGTCTATGCGCGTTTGGAACCACCAAGCGAGCTGTTCGTGGCCCATCGGCGATGGCCCGCCCCGCAACCGCCCGCGCCGCAGCCGGCGAATACCGCGGCTAGCCCCGTTGATGTGAAAGTCGGACGTTCAGGGTTGGTCCCGATGACAGGTGAATACCGCGGTGCCGAGAGGCCTCCGATGTTCGAGCCCACTGGTCCTGCTGAAGCAGTAATGGTGCGCGGCCGCGCCGGGTGGACAGTCCCGTGTGTCATGCCCAGGGTTACCCAGCATCCCGTGCCGGTGACCCTCACCTTCGACGCTGAGACAGGTGTTGTCATCGGCCGCAACGCGGGCCAGCCCTACGACACCGTCGAAGTCTCCGACCTGGCACTCGACGAACCCATCGACCCCACTGTGTTCGAGTGGGACGGGGAGTACATCGATGCTGATGCTCTCGAGGAGCAGCGGCAAGCAGAGATTGCCGCCCACCAATCTGTTCTCGAACAGATCCCGCCCTTCATTCCGACAACATGGCCCCGCCCCGATCTGCAAACGTTCCTGGAGAAGGGCGACCCGGACACGTGGGCGCTGCATATGATGCTCTTCGATTCAACGGGTTTCGACGGCGCACTGTCGCGGTGGCCGATCGGCACTCGCCGGCCGTTTTATGTCGCAACGCGCCACCCGCATACTCATTCATGGTCCGACGACCACTGGACCTATGCGATCGATACCGAGCAGCCCCTTCCCGACTCTGAAGCACGGCAGATACAGCGGTTAATCCCGACGGTTGTTCCTCCGGCCAGAATGCAGGAAGAGGCCCGCCGCGCTGCGGCGGCCATCACCGCTGCCGCGGACATTCACGCTGAACAGGTCCTCTACACCGGTCCAGTGCATGTGCACTACGGCTTCTTCACCCTGACCGCCTTTCCTGACGCTCCCGTCCCCGACCCCGATGCCGAACCATTCGCCGGCCAATCAAACGGCCTGTGCGGGACCGCCGCCGCACCCCTGGCGCACGTCCGCACCGGCCTGCACACCGGCGCCGTTGACGTCGAAGTGATCCTCTCGCCCACCCGACCACCCGTCGACAGCGACCGCTGGGATGAGGTGGTCGAACTCGACTACCACGTCGAAACGCCCACCACAATGCTGGCAGGCTTCTCCGGCGGTACAGCCCTCGCAATTCCGCTGGGCCACTATCGAATGCGATTCAGCGCACGACACATGGACCAAGCCCACGGCGCCGACACCGGCAACCACATCGACACCTACCAACTGCTTCTCTGGCCCAGCGACCCATCCGCACGATCAGCGAGTCCGACCGACACAATTCTCAAGGCCACATCCAACATCGCCAAGTCTCGCCACGCCAACCCAAACTGACCACCATCAACACAACCTGTTTGGCTGCGATTAGTTTCGCCATCCTGTGCGGTCTATCTACCTGTGCCAGTCGATCCGATCATCCAGGAGTCCCCCTTGTCCCGCACCCGAGTCCACAACATGAACGTCTCGCTGGACGGCTATGCCGCGGGCGAGTACGTCACCTTTGACGCCCCGATCGGCGATGCTGGCCAGCTATTCGATTGGTTCGACGGACGCGTCATCCACGGGATCGACGACGTAGACGACCCAATCACCCTGGACCGGGCCGTGACCAGTCTGTGGGGCCAGGGCATCGGCGCGGAAATCATGGGCCGTCGCAAGTTCGGCCCCCAAACCGGCGACTGGCCTGACGACGGGTGGCGGGGTTGGTGGGGCGATGAACCACCCTTTCAGACCCCAGTGTTCGTCATGACCCACCATTCACGCCCGAGCATCGAGTTTTCCAACGGCACCGCCTTCCACTTCGTCGATGCGCCACCCCAAGAAGTGCTTCGCATGGCCCGGGAAGCGGCCAACGGCAGGGACATCCGTCTTGGTGGAGGGCCGTCAACCGTGCGGCAGTTCCTGGAAGCCGACCTTGTTGACTTCATGCACCTGGCGATCGTGCCCATCACGCTTGGGCGGGGCGTATCTCTCTTGGACGGCCTACTTGGTGTCGAAGACGGTTTCATGGTCGAGACCGTCACTTCACCAAGCGGGCTCACCCATCAATTCTGGAACAAAGCTCGCCATACCTGAACCGAATCCAAGCTGCGCCCGGCAACGTTGCACCGCAGATCAATAGCTAGCGCGCGGATACACGCTCACACTTTGCCAATCTCAGGGTAGGCGGCGGCTTCTCGCGACAACGACACTCGAGCGCAAACTCTGCCTACGTCTGCCGAGTCTCGTCGATCTTATGTCTAGCGGCGGATTCGATCGGCTGCCGCAGCTATCCGGAAAGGGCGGCCTGACCGACTAGCTCGTTGTGTCGAGGTCGAAAAGTAATGACTCCTGGCGCACCTGACCGGTCACGCTCTCGGTCACTCCTTGACGTGACGCTCATGTTGCGGGATATGTTCTTTCGATGGGGTGGCGGGGGTTCCAGGGACAGTGGAAGTTTCTCGTCCTAGCGTTGGCAGCGTTGCTGGCTGCTGCAACGGTGTGCGCCTACTTCGTGGCCGGCAATCTGTCTCGTGACGAGCCACGGGCGCGGACCCACGATCTTGGCGTACTGCCCTCAAGGGCTTGGACTCTCGATGTAGCTGCGATAGCCGGGAACTCAGCTGGCGTTCTGTTGACACTGCCGCAAACACTGGACTCGTACTATGGGTATGGAGCAGTTCTCGACGCTCCGACCATGCTCGTGGGCGCGATCGGTACACCCACTGCCAAAGACGCCAGCGGCAGCCAACGTGTCGACGCCGTCACCTTGGTTGGCATCAGCCGCGATGATGGGACCGCTCAGTGGAGACGCCCCATCGGAGCCGTCACCCAGTGCGCTGATCAACTCGATTCGGGGATCATCGCGTGCTGGGACAGCAAGCGCATCGTTTTCGTTGATACCGCCACCGGGAAACTGCTGTCCGAGAATGAACCTGATTTCACCGTAGGGCAGGGCCAGGTCATCGCCGGCACCGCGTTCGTCTCTGGTGTTCAAACGAACGGATCTAGACACAAGCTCGAACTGACAAGCGGAACGCCCACGGACCCGTCTGCTTCCTATCATCGCTCCTTCGACATCGCTGGGCCTCTGACGGCGGTTGACGAAATAGTGCCGTCTCAAAACACGCTTGTCCTCACGACCCAGACTGGCGAGAACCCGATCTACCAATCGACCGTGTATCACCTCGACAGCGGAACTCCACGCTTCACCATCGGTAGTAACACGCTGCGCGTTGTGGGTGATGGACTCTTCCTGGCGACACAGCCTTCAGATTTGAACCCCCTTGGGATACAACAACTCATCTCCCGCGCGGGGTCCCCCATCCTCACCGCGCCCGTACCGGCATACACACACGAGACTCTGCCCACCGCAACAATTGGCCCGCCACCGGTACTACTCGGCGACGGCGCGTACGACCCCTCTAGCGGCCTACAACTGTGGCGCGATCCACGGATGTTGACCTATGGTTCCGACTGGGTCAGCACCGCTCGGGCATTGGCGGGTGCGACAGTCATCGTAGCGTCCGCCGACACTCAATCGCTGATCGGGCTCGATCAGCAATCCGGACAACAGCTTTGGCGCACACCGTGGACCGACGCCTACTGGATACACGGTGGAATCACCGACGGTGAGTATTACGCGTTCACTGATTACACCGGGCTACATTCGCTTCGGGTCGCCGACGGGGCGATAGTCTGGTCCCTCCCTCTTCCATCGGGTGCAGACCCACGGTCTGCAACTATCTCAGATGCCGGCGGCGACATCCTGCTCACCACCGGCGCAGAAATTTCCCTGTGGCGACAGGACAACTAGCCTCGATTGATGACTTGAGTGCACGGCCGGGCACGGCTCCGATGGCCGGAACATTGGGTGGGAGGCTTGGGGTGAGGTTCATGGGTGGGCACACGATGGTGGGGTTTACCCTATCGCTGGTAGGTCTGTTCGCTATGGGATGTCTGGGGGTCGTTAGCTGCACCCCGGCCAGCGAGCCAGGCGCCAGTCCCGCATCGACGCCGGACAAGACGATCAAGGCAACAGCAAAACCTCTCTGGGTGTACCCGGCAGATACCGATTGCGGCACAGCCGAGGTGACCGGCAACGTGACTCCTGATCAGTTCGTCGATTCAATGCTTACCAGCGCCCTCCTCAGCCGGTACGGCACGTTCACCCGCGAGGAACTGCTGATGAATGGTGCGATCGCAAGACTGTTCTACGAGACACCGCCGAGTGGGCAACGAGATTATGTTCAGGCTGCGTGCCCTCCGTACCTCAGGTCGGGGCCTGCGAATGCCCCAATTGGTCTACTGCTTTACGCCGGGTACTCGTCCTGCAACGGGTTTCGGTCCATGTACGGCACGGTCGACATCTCTTACCTAGTCGAGTCCAACACACCCGATCCTGACACCGCCGCAATCCAACTGGCCGCGCTCTATTCACTCTGCCCGCAGTTTCGGAAAATCAGTTGACTCGCGGACGCGGATTGGAGGGTCTTCAGGTGGCGGGATGGGCACGTAACCGCTCGTGCCGAATGTGACCTGCACCCCTCTACGGGCCAGACCCGTAGAGAAATACTGCAACATAACGCGTAATGTCCACTTCCGCCTTCACAACTGCAGAACGATGGCCCACCAGCGTCCAGTCACGTTGATTGACATAAGAAACAGTGTTGCTTCTACCCGTTGCCCTGCAACGTATTCGCCACAAGAACGAAAGCCCGATCATCCGGGCGGCTATCACCGCCTGGAGTACTGGGCGGGAGCGCCAGCGTCGGGGTTGGCAGTGACGATGTCTAAGTCCTGTTGCGCAAGCAGTCGATTGATCGCATTGCTGCTAGCTCCGATTCCGGCCCAATGCTGGTCGACGTCCGATGCAATGCACCAGGCGTGATCGGCTGGCCAGACGAATGCTGCCGGGTTGTGTCCGGTTTCGCGGACGCCCCACTGCCCGAAGTCAGCCAGAGGACCGTGGAGTAGGTAGTAGGTCCGGTTGGGAATGTGCATCCGGGCGCTCTGCCGCATGAGGTCGGAGGAGTTTGGCCACCCGTCCCAGATCGCGTAGTAGCAGTCGTCTGGGGTGCTGGTCGCAGAATTCATGAGTTCGCAGAGTCTTCCGACTTTGGCCTGGTCGTTTGAGGGCCCATCAGGTTGGTCGTCGGTGTCATCGTCGTCGTCGATCGGATCAGGCATGAACCGCAAGCGAGCATACGCATCGAATCCTGCCGGTCCGAACACGGCGAGGTCGTACCAATCGAGGTCGGAGTTGACGATCCAACCAGCTGGGCCTGGGGTCGCGCACGGGTTCAGCACCACAAGCCCATGACACCACATCGGCCGACGACCTCGGAAGGAAGCGTGAATCCAGGCCAAAGCCGTCCCGTCCTCACCGCCCCTCCAACAGCGAGTCCCGAGTAGGCGACAAGCTCAGCCCGCGTTCAATCTCGCTACTGGCTTGCTGCGAAAGGATCTGCGCGCGTAGCTACTTGGAGATTCGCCGGTGTACCTGCTGAATGCGGTGCTGAACGCGCTGGCTGAGCCGTAGCCGACCCGACGACCTACCTCGTCTATTCCCAGGTCATCATGACGCAAGAGATCGCGGGCCACCGCCATCCTCCATGCCATCAAGTACTCCATGGGAGGCATGCCTACATGTCGGGTGAACCTGTCGAAGAACGCAGATCGCGACAGGGTGGCGACCTTGCTCAGTTGAGCGACCGTCCACGGCCTGTCGACGTGCTCATGCATCTGGTGGACGGCGGGGGCGAGTTTGCGGTCAGCCAGGCCGCGGAGCAGTCCAGGGGGCGTCTGTGAGGTGACCGTCGTCCGCAGTGCTTCGACGAGAAGTACCTCGACGAGCCGAGACAGCACCAGCTCACGCCCCGGTCGCTCGTGCAGGGCCTCGTCGGCCACCAGCGAGACCAGCGGCTCAAACCGTTCGACTCCACGCACGTGCACGACCGCGGGGAGCAAAGAACTCAAGAGAGTCGCGTCCGGCGAGTCGAATACGAAGCTGCCCCCTAGAATCCGCACTTCGGGCTCCTGGCCGTCTGAGTAGTCCACATCCAAGTCGTCGCCGGTCATCTCGCGCGGGTCCATCAGGACGGGCTCCACGTCATGAAATCCCGTGAGGTCGAACGCTGGAGTGGTCGGCAGCAGAACAAAATCCCCTTGCTCGAGGACGATCTCGGGCTCGGTGGCCACTGCGAGCCGGCAGCTGCCCTCCAGAACGACGCAGAACCCGGGCTGACCGAATGCGGTGTAGCGGACGCCCCACGCGCCGGCCCCGGAGATGCGCTTGGAGAACACCCCCTGCGGCCGCAGCATCTGCACCACTTCGGATAGAGGATCGGTCATCGGGACTCCCATGAGGCTGCGGTCTCTCGTGAGAAACCGGACTATCAGTAAATAACTACGGACCGTGAACTATAGATGGTCCTGTTTAGCAACACTAGTGTCGTAGACATGCAAACAATCCTGATCACCGGGGCCTCCTCCGGATACGGCCTCGAGACCGCCCGCTACTTCCACTCGAACGGGTGGAATGTCATCGCCACGATGCGCACACCCCGCGAGAACATCCTTCCCGCATCCGACCGCATCAACATCCTGCCGCTCGACGTGACGGACGCCGACAGCATCGACGCCGCGTTCGCCGAGGCGGGCCCCATCGACGTCCTGGTCAACAACGCCGGAATCGGATCTATCGGCGTGGTCGAGGCCACTCCGGTGGACAAAGCCCGCGAGTTGTTCGAGACGAACGCCTTCGCCGTCATGGCCACGACCAAAGCAGTCATCCCCCAGTTCCGCCGACGACGCTCGGGCGTTGTGGTCAACGTGAGCTCCAGCGTCGTACTGGGCGCGATGCCGCTCACAGCGATGTACAAGGCGAGCAAAATGGCCGTCGAGGGCTTCACAGCGTCGCTGGCACTCGAACTCGCGGCGTTCGATGTCCAGGCCAAACTCGTCCAGCCAGGCTACTGTCCCACAACTCAATTCACGGCCAACGGTGGAGACATCAGCGGATTCCTCCCCGACACGTACGCCGACTTCGCCGGCCCGATCTTGGAGGCCTTCAGCGTGCAAGGCAATGTCACCACGCCTCTCGACGTCGCCGAGACAGTCTGGCGCGCTGTCCACGACACCACAGGCACCCTGCGCTTCCCCGCCGGCCCCGACGCGGTTGCGCTGGCCCAAGCACACTGAACGACCCGGAGTGGAGCCCGGCTGCCGGCCGGGCTTCATTGCGGCCACTCTGCCGCACAACAAATCCCGCTCCCCCGAGAAGGCGTAGGCGGATTTTCGTTGACTTTCAGTCAATGAAACTATAGCGTCGTGCCATGGACGTCACCGATCCCTACGCCTCACCTGCCGAACCGGCTACCTGTCGCCATGGCGTGCCCACCCGGTAGCGAAACTTCAGTCCTACAAACGATTTCGCGAACCATAGGAGGATTCCACCCGTGACCGCAACGCAATTGCCTCAGATCACCTCGGCTGGTGACGTACTCGCCAACGTCAAAGAACTGCTGCCGCTGATCAAACAGCATTCGGCGGCCAACGAGCGGGACCGACGGGTGAATCCCTTGGTCATCGAAGCCCTCCGAGACGCGGGCGCATTCCGGCTGGCCGCGCCGCGACGTCACGGTGGCCTCGAGGCCGGGCTCACCTCCATGCTCGAACTGTCAGCGCTGATCGCCGAAGCCGACGGCGGAACATCTTGGGTCACAACGCTATCGAACATCCAGTCATGGTCTACGTGTCTGTATCCCCGCCAGGCGGTCGACGAGATCTACGCTGACGGACCGGACAGGATCCTGTGCGGCGTGGTCTCGCCAGGTGGTACCGCGCGCCGGGTCGAGGGTGGTTACCGTGTCACCGGCCAGTGGCCGTACGCATCCGCGAGCTTGCATGCCGAGTGGATGGGCGGTGGAGTGTGGGTGCTCGACGACGACGGTGACGAGGAAGACCAGGCAATGATCCTGGTCCCCCGCGCCGATGTTCGGGTTGAGGACACTTGGTATGTCGCCGGCATGCGCGCCTCGGGTAGCAACACCATTGTGGCCGAGGACGTATTCGTGCCTGACCATCGATTGGTCTCTATGCTCCCGGTGATGTCGGGTACGTACATGGCCGACCATCCCGACTCTGCGTTCTACCGGTCTGCGTTTGGCCCGATGCTGGTGCTCGTGCTGGTCGGGCCGCAGCTGGGCCTGGGTCGCGCTGCGCTCGATCTCGCGGTGACCAAGGCGGCCACCAAGACGTTGGCCTACACCAATATTGAACGCCAAGCGGAATCGGTGGCGTTTCAACTGCTCATCGCCGATGCTGCCACGAAGATCGATACCGCCCACCTTCACGCATATCGGGCGACCGCTGAGGTGCAGAGCTTCGCCGAGCAGAACGTCTACCCCGATTTCACCGCCAGGGCCAGAATGCGCGCGGATTCCGCTGTCGCGTTGCGCAGCATCAACAGCGCCATCAACACGCTCCTCGATGCGTCAGGCGCCGGGAGTTTCGCCGATGTCAACGCCATGCAACGTATCTGGCGCGATTCGAACGTCGCCGCGCGCCATGCGGTGATGCTGCCGCAGGTGTCGATGGAGACCTACGGCAAAGCACTGCTCGGCCAACGCGACCACATCACCGCCATCATCTGACACAGTCCGTCGTGCGCGGATCTCCCCGCCGCCAGCCACGTCATCATCCATCAGTTCCAGATATTTTGGAGTAGCGATGCCCGAGATCACCACCCGCAGACCACTTCGCACCAGCCAAGAAAAGGCCTGGGCGGTGATCTCTGACCCATCCCGATTCGAGGAATGGAACACGCTGCACACCCGGTGGGGCGCCGAGCCACCCACAGAACTGGCCCTCGGTACCAAAATCGTGGAGGTGGTCACCATCAAAGGCGTCGTGGACACCATCGACTTCACCACGTCCGCCTATGACGCACCGCGCTATGTGCAACTGGAAGGGTCTGGGAGCACCGGATCGACGGTGCAGCTCGATTTCACTGTCGATCCCGGCGGTGACGATGCCTGCGTCGCAACTCTGCACATTGTTTTCGACAGCTCCATCCTGTTCGGTCCTCTCGGCAAGATCATCCAGAAGGCGTTCGGCAAACAGCTCGAGAAGTCGCTGGACAAGCTCAGCGAACTGGTCGAATAGCCAAACAGCTGAAGAGTTCGCGGGCACGGATGCCCCGCCCTAACGAAATGGACGCTGCCATGAAGACCCGATTCAGGTGGATCGCAGCGCACGGCATTGTGCGCCACATGTTGACCCGAGCGGCTCGCGGCGGCGACTTGCAGGCGATGCTGCTTGCCGACCCATCCGCCCGGGCAGATCCACAACAGGTTTTCGAAACAATCAGAGCGTCAGGGCCACTGGTCAAAACACGGATCAACCACATCTCGGTATCTCACCGTGTCGCACACGACCTCCTGCGGTCAGACAACTTCCGGGTTACCGAGCTCGGCGCCAATCTGCCAGGACCGCTGCGATGGGCCGAGAGAAGGACCCGCTCGACGGCGCTTCACCCGCTCAAACCTTCGTCGCTGCTGGCAGTCGAACCACCCGAGCACACCCGGTACCGCAAATTGGTCTCCTCGGTGTTCACCCCACGAGCGGTTGCCAGGATGCGCGAGATGGTGCAAGGAAAGGCAGACAGCCTCCTGGACGAGATGAGTTCCGGCGCGGGCGAAATCGACATTATCGACAAGTACTGCGCGCAGCTCCCGGTCGCCGTGATCAGCACCATTCTGGGCGTCCCAGACAACGAACGTCAGCGTGTACTGGAATTCGGGGAACAGGCAGCTCCCAGCCTTGACATCGGATTGTCCTGGGATCAATTCCGGCGTGTCGAGGACGTCCTGGAGCGCTTCGACGCATGGTTGGCCAACCACCTCGATGAACTGCGCCGCAACCCTGGCGACGATCTGATGAGCGAATTGATCATGGCCACCGACGAGGGCGTCGGACTGACCAACGACGAACTGCGGGCGACCGCGGGGCTGGTTCTGGCCGCCGGATTCGAGACCACGGTCAACCTGCTCGGAAACGGCATTCGCCTCCTCCTCGACAATCCCGATCAGCTCGACATCCTGCAGCAAGATCCTGCACTGTGGCCGAACGCGGTCGAGGAGATGCTCCGTCTGGAATCCCCGGTACAACTGACCGCCCGCAGGGCGAAACATGATCTGACGCTCGAAGGCCGATCTCTGGCGCAAGGCGACCATGTCGTGCTCATTCTCGCCGGCGCCAACCGCGACCCCGAAGTGTTCGACGATCCATACCGCTTCGACGTCACCCGCGAGAACGCCAACAAACACCTGTCGTTCTCAGGCGGCCGCCACTACTGTCTCGGCGCATCGCTGGCCAAAGCGGAGACAGAAGTAGGCCTGAAAACCCTGTTCGAACGATTCCCCCACATCACCTCAGCAGGTGACGCAGTGCGCCGTGACACCCGAGTTCTGCACGGCTGGTCGACACTTCCCGTGGATCTGGGGCGGCCGACAACCATGAAGTCACACCAGTAGGGCGCACCGGCAGGTCGCCCGCGGCGACTACTTCAACGACGCCAGCGCGGCCGCGATGTCCGCGTCGGGGTCGAGCACGCTCGCCGACGACAGGCACGCGACGATCAACGATTCCATCCAACCCACCAACTGCGTGAGTTCGAAATCGTCGGGGTTGTTCAGCCACTGGATGCTTGCCTCGTCAATCGCCCCGACGGTCACACGCCCAACAAGTCGCAGGGCCCGGTTGTTCTGATCGAGGCCGAGCAGTGTCGCGAGTCCGCCGAGCACATCCCAACGAGCGGCCTCATAGATCTCCCACGCTTGAGGGTCCGCGCCGCGGCCGCCCAGCACAAGACGCAGAGCCAGACCACGGTGGTCCCGCAAATAAAGCAGGTGCTGTTCGAGCGCCGATCGCAGCAACTCACCCGCAGAAGCACCGGTGACAGCAGCAAAAGCGGCGTTCATCTGCTCCGCTGAAGCCCGTACAGCCTCCAGATAAATGCCGCGTTTGCTTTTGAAATAATGAAAGAGCAATCCATGGGCAACCCCTGCCCGCTCAGCAATATCGGCCACCGTCACCTGGTCATAATCGTTCTCGGCGAACACCTCCACCGCGATCGAGATCAGCCGCCGTTTGGTCTCCGCCTTCTGAGCCGCGCGCTTACCGAGCTTGACATCGGAAGGCTGGGACACCACATAACCTCCGTCAGTTCTCCCGTGAGAGTCAGCTTCATCCTCGCTGTCACGTCCGCAGCGTGGCCCATCATTGCCGTCGCATCCTCGTCGCAGACGAACCTGATCCTACCGGGCAGTCCCGTCCACGACGGCCGTCGGTCGTCGACGTCTCCCACCGGTTTCCGGGCGTCCCGCCGCCCTAATCGCTATCCGAGCAACGGGATCCGCTTGGCCGTCATTGCTGAGAGCTTGCGATCCATCACCGCATGAACCCGTCGGCCGAAGTCTTCGGCGGTCTCCCCTTCCTCAGCTTGCATCGCGGGTAGCACCGTGGTTGTGATCTTCGTGGGCAACGGCAGATACGGCAGTAAACCGACCAACCCGACATTGAAGCCCCACGGCGCCGAGAACGAGACGGGGAAAGTCTTCAGCCGCAACACCCTGTCGAGACCCAATCTCCGCGCAGCGCCTCTACCGCTACTCAAGACGAACAACGACTCCCCGGCGCCGGCGGTGACCACCGGAACAATGGGAACGCCGGCGTCGATGGCCAACCGCGCGAAACCGGTCCGGCCGTCGAACATGATCTTGTTGCGGTCCTGCCATGACTTGAACCCATCGATGTCACCACCAGGGAACACGAGAACGTGATCACCCGAGTCCAGCGCGCGCAAAGCCGTGTCGTGGTCGGCCGGTATCCCATCGAACATGTTGACCAGCCTGCCGACACCGAGCTTCCAGGCGATGGCATGGGTCAGGACCGAGACTCGCCGACGATCGCCGACCTGTTGATACGCCGCGGCGAAGGCAAGCAAGTTGAGATCGAATACTCCGCCGAATCCGTGATTGGCTACGAACAGCACTGGCCCCTTTGGCGTGTGGCAGCGCTGATCGACCTCCATTCGGTGGTAGCGACGTGCAACACCCACAGTCAGTTTGACCAGATGCCTCGGCACGATATCCATCCAGAAAGCTTACGGCCGATCGCCCTGCGCTACCGGCAGTCTCGAGGGCGTATATCGGCGCCACCGAGGACCCGAGGGGCGAATCAGCGGCGAAGGCCGTGTGACAGATTACTGAGCCTGTTGATGCCGCCATCGGTCAATGTTCTACGGGCCGCAAATACCAATGGCGCACGGCTCCCGACTGCGTAGAACGATCAAGGGCGCCGGTGCTGAACTGCCGAAACTATTGTCTGCGCAACTCGTTCGGCTGAGATCCCCCGCTTTTCGTTCCGATCCAGAGCATCAAGCACCTGCTGAAAGTCTGGTCCGTACACCGAGTTGTCGGCGATGTACTTGGTGCGCCGCTCGCTGATCCCCGTGTTGATCGAACCGGGCTCCACCGTGATGAGTCTGACGCCGAACGAAGTGACCTCACCCCTCGCCGCCGTCGAGAAGGCCTTCAGCGCGGCCTTGGACGCCACGTACGACGACCGGTACGCCAGCGGAAAACTTCCCAACATCGACCCGACCATGACCACCCGCCCGTACCCGCGGTGCCGCATCCCGGGTAGCACGAGTTGCGTCAGCCGTACTGGCGCAAGCACGTTGATGGTGAACAGGCGCTCGATGGCGTCCATCGGTAGGTCTTCGAGCGGACCGTTCTGACTTTCACCGGCGTTGTTGATCAGCACGTCCACCGCACCCACCTCTGCGATGCACCGCTCCGCACTTTCGGCGCTCCCCAACTCGAGAGGCACGTAACGCACGCCCTCAACGCGTGCGCTATCAGGGATGGCAGCGGGATTCCGGCTGGTGCCGTACACCCGAAAACCTTCGACGACCAACCGTTCAGCGGTGGCCTGACCGATACCCGAGGATGCCCCGGTCACCAAAGCAGTACGGACGTTCACATCTACCTCCTGAATCGTTCGGGGAACGAGGTGCCATGTCGCGGGAGGACATCGGCCGATCGGTCAGACGACAAGCGAGCCGCCGGCGACGAAAGCCGCGAGGGTGCCACACATGACTGCAGGCACCGCAGGTCTGCTTCGTGAAGTGTTGACGCCTGTGTAGCAGTATCGAGATCTACTCGACCGCGATGGTCGCGGCGAGGCGCCGGGGTCCGACCACAACGGCCGGAATCCTGTTTCCGCCCAGGGCATCGGCATTCTGGGGCTTCGAATCAGCAGACGACATTCGTTTGCGTTCCGAGATCGATCTCGCCATCTGCGGTTGCAATGCGAGCAGTGACCACGTCATCTGTCGACAGGTACTTCGGATTGCGTGCCTGGCGGGAGAAGAACAGTTTCCACTTCAACGCAGCGGGCAGCAGTTCGCCCATCTTCTGCACGAATGCGGGAGGCGCCGAGATCGCCGTCCCGACCGGCGTTCCCGTGAGCAGCAGGTCACCGGGCGCCAATGTCTGAAAACGGGCGAGCCGGGTCAGCGCGGCCGCGGGCGGGGTGAGAAGGTCATCACCGATCAGCTGATCCTGACGCACGTCACCGTTGACCGAGAGCGTCAACCGGAGTTCCCGGATCCGAGCGAACTCACTCGGTTCCAGCAGCACGAGTCGTGGACCGACAGGGGTGAACGTCGGATACGACTTGCTCTCGTACACCTGCACCTTCGTCAACTGGATCTCGCGAGCGGACACATCATTCGTCACGACGAGGCCGGCCACGAAGTCGCCCAGCGACTCAGGGGTCACCACCTGGTCGATTGGAACGTGCGCGCCGATGACAAGCCCCAATTCGATCTCATAGTCGAGCAATCCGACCTCGGGCGGTCTCCGGATCGGATCGGTGGGACCGCTGAGCGATGCAGACGACTTCCGAAAGAACGTCGGCTGCAAGTTATCCACGTCGGCGCCTGCGTCGACGGCATGTGATCGATAGTTCAGCAACTGAGCAACAACACGGCACGGCGTGGTGACCGGAGACAACGGCGCCAACGTGTCTACGGGAGTGTCACCGCCTACCGCAGCCGCGATCGCCGGGCGGTCGGCAAGTAACTCGCCTGTGGTGGTTGCGGCGGTGTCCACACGAGTCGCAACGTCGCCTTCAATCCGCCACCAGTCCGTTGCAGTGCGAATTATGCTGGTGCTCAACGAAATATGCCCTCCGCTGCCATTGGCCTCATCACAGTGTCTTGAAATTCAAGGTCTTCTTGTTCGCGACAACTTTGCCTCCGGGGCGTACACCAGCCTCACGACGTCTCAACCACGAGTGCGGTACGCCGTTGCGCAACTGGGTGAGCAGGTAGTCGGGGTCGATGTTCACCCCGATCGGGTTGTCGGCGAACTCTTCGCTGGAGAAGTAATTGGCCGTCTCTTCCGGCGTCGGAAAGTTCTCGACCTGAAACTCCAGACGCGTTCCGTCGGGATCCTCGTAGTACAACGAGATCGTGGGGCCGTGATTGATAGCCCAAACAGGCCGAATCCCATGCTCTTTGAGCCGGACGTAGTCCTCCAACAGGCCGTCGAGGGTGGGGACGGTGAAGGCGATGTGGTCGAGACCAAACAATTTGCGTCGCAGTTTGGCGAGCGGGAACAGGTACCTGACCACCGTGGGAACCGAGACGATGGCGAGTCTGTGCGACTCGTCATCCCAGGTCAGGAAGGTCACCTGCCCGTCGTCGTGGACTACGCGCGCACCGAAAACCCGTCCGTACCAGTCGATGAGTTCAGTTCGCCGCGTGGATTTGACCACCCAATGCGCGATCGCGGCAGGAGCGATGCGACCGGCTTCCACACCATTGTGAGCAGGACGAGCAGCCAAGGTCATCTCCTACTGAGTAGACAAACATCGGGACCGGAGAACTTCGTGCACGGTCGCAATACGACGTCGATGCCCTCAGAGTAGTCACTGATTGACTCTCAGTCAATGAATTGATGGTGGCGCGCTGCCGACCGTGCCACCGACGGCCGACGCACCCACCTCCCGTGTAACGGGAACAGTCTTCCGTTCGGCTCCCCAGGTTATTGATATGAGCCGGTGTCAGTGGGCGCGAAATCGTCCAGGACTCATCCCGGTGACCCGCCGAAAGGCCGTGCCGAATGCACTCGCCGACCGGTAGCCGACGCAATAGGCGACCTCGTCGATCGCCTCACCTCGCGCCAGCAACTCGATGGCGTGCTGGGCTCGCGCCGTCGCGATCCATCGACTGAACCCGACACCGGTCTCGGCGTGGAAGACCCTGGTGATGGTGCGGGTGCTGACACCGAGTCGAACCGCCCACTGCGCCAACGTGGTCGAGTCGCTGGGATCCGCCCGAATCGCCGCGACGATCGGCGACAGCAGCGCCGCCGTCGGCACTCGCAGCGACACCTCGTGCCTCGCGGGGGCGAGCACGTCGAGCACCATGGCCTCTGTCGCCGTCCGCGACGCGGGTCGAGCCCGTCGACCGTCAGCCGATCGAGCAGCAACAGCAGCAACGTGGACATCTCCACCGCCACCGGCTCGGCCGAGATCGACGGAGCCGCACGGAAACTGAACTGCGCGGCCCGCAAGGTGATGCCCTCCGGTGTCCATCCCGAATGCCGTACGCCCGCCGGCACCCACAGACCCACAGACGGCGTGATCGCCCAGATCCGCGACCCGATGGTGGCCGTCGACGCGCCGCGCTCCGTCCAGAGCAGCTCGTGCGTGGGATGGGAGTGCTCCTCCCAGAAGGTGTTACGCGCCATCACCTCGTAGTTGCCCGCGATCACAAACGGGACATCGATCGCGCCCGCTTCGTAGACCGGGAGCATTCGTTTGTCAACCGCTTCCGCAACCGGGGCGTCGGTGCGCTGACGTCCCTTCGCCGTACCGGGCGGCAGATCCTGGATCGTCATGGCAGCCGGGCCAGGTGCAGATCTGAGCGAGGGTGACCGCCGGTGCGGCGTGAGGCGTTCATGAGTTGCAGAACTCGATCAACTGATCGCGCTCGCGGTCGACTGCGCGGCGATCCGCTGCGGACACCTTCAGCAGGTACTCGACCTCCACCGTGATTCGCTTGCCGTCCTTGCGGGGATTCCATATACCCGCCACTCGGCCGTCGACGAGAACAAATCCGGGGGAACGGCCGTTGGGGGTCGTCGTCTTCTTGAACACCTCGTCGTCGATGACCCGTCGCCGATCGGCGCCCTGAGCCAGCACGATGTTGTCGAAGGGCGCAATCAGACGGGCGGGGGCGTCGACCCCCTCGTCGGCCGGCGCCAGGCCTTCGATGTCGAAGAGTTCCTCGCCGTCGGGCCCCTGCAGCTTCGCGAGCTCCCAGTCCGCTTCCATCGCCTCGACGATCGGGCGCAGACCGGTGATGCCCGACCATGTCTGAATGCCGTTGATCGACGCCGGGCCGAACCCACGCAGGTAGAGCCGGACCAGATCGGCGATGGCCTCATCCCCGGTCACGGCAGGTTCGCCCGCGCCGCACCAGTCGTCGAACAATTGATAGGTCGTGGTCGCAGAACCACGCCATGTGCCCCGCGGAGGCACCTGAACCAATGACTCCAGGCAGCGCACCACCGTCACCAGGGACGACGCGTCTGCTGCCGGCCAGCGCTCCGACAACACCGTCTTGAGGTCTTTGACAGTCATCTGATTGTCACGCAACAACTCTCGCCCGTAGTCCACCACCTCAGCAGGATCAGCATCGCCGATCAGCTTGTAGTGGTTCGACCGCAACACCTTGTCCATCAGAGGCTGGGTGAGCGGCCGGATCCATCGCGCATCTTCACTGTCGATGAGAAACACGGTGCTGCGCAGCAATGCGATCCGCACCACCTCGCGTCCATCGATCAGCTGATCGAGGTCGGCGGGGTCGAAGTCCGCAATGCGTGACCACAGACCGTAGAACGCCGACTTCGGGTCTTGCGACTGGAGACCGACGCAACGGTCGAGCACCTCGAGGACGTCTTCGTCCACCCTTTCGAGCAGATGCTGGCGCTGCAGCAGGGTCCGGTTCCACTGCCGCATCGACAACGTCGCGGTCATGATTCGCGTCGGCCTGACGACGCCCGCGCCTGCGCCAATTCGCCGAACGTGGCTGCGCGTGCATCCGAGCGGGCACCCGTATCGCCGATCTGCTTGTCCACCAGGATGACCTGACCGATGAACGGTTCCACGATCCCCACCATGCGAATCGGGGCGGCGATGATCAGCTGGAACCCGAACTGTTCAAATGCGCGGAGTGACTGCGAACTGAAGGTCTCGTCGGACTTGCTGAAGGCCTCGTCGAGCATGAGTGGCGCAAACCCCGGACGATGGTCCTCGCCGTGGCTCAGCGAAAAGCTCAGGGCCGCAGCCAGACAGAACGCCACCAGCTTCTCCTGCTCGCCACCGGAGTTGGATGCGGTGTTGCGGTAGGTGTGCACGGGCGGATCGTCCGGTGCGGCATCGAGACTCAGCTCTTTGCCGTAAAAGGTGTAGCTGTTGCGGACGTCGAGCACGTTGTCGCACCAGCGGCGGTTCTCTGCGTCGGTACCGGTGAGCCGGGCTACGAGCCCGCGGATCCGGTAGAACTGCCGCGCCAACACCGCGCCGTCACCCGACTTCGCCGCAGGCGCGTCGCGGATCATCGCGTCGACGATCTTGCCGAACTCCCGCGACTCGTCAGTGGGATTGTGCAATTGCGCGATCTGCAGGTAGGTGCCCTCGTTGAAGTCGACCCTGCGCAGGCCTGTGTTGACCTCGGCAATGCCCTGTGTGATGCGCTTGTTGGTGTCGCCGATCTCCTTGTACAAGTTGGAGACCGAGTGGCTGATGTCGGTGGTGATGAGCTGCCGGAACCGTTGCTGTGTCGACGCCAGACCGTGCTCGACCAGGCTCTGGTGAATCGACACCAGATCCGACGCGTACTCCACCGTGGCGCTCAGATTCGCTGCGGCCTCCGGCCACTCCCGCAGGAAGGCCTCGGCGGCGCGGACAATTCGGTTCTCGGCACCGTCACGTTCGGCATTCGCCTTGCCCACAACGGCTTCGAGCGAATTGCGCAGATCAGACCGCACCTCGCCGTAGTTGTCCAGGGTCAGTGTCTTGCCGCCATCGGCGAGCGTCTCGGCGAGCACCTCGGCGAGATACTCCCGGTCGGAATCCTCGAGTTTGGTGCCCTCGTTCTTGACCTGCTCGAACTCGGCGAACCATCGATCCCAGTCCGAGCCGATGTGTCCCAGTTGATCGCCCAGCGCACCCACCCGAGCGACGGCCTCTCGCCAGTCGGCCCGGGCGATCTCCACCTGCTCCTCGAGTTCGGCGAGATCCACCCGGTTTTCGCGAACGCGATCGATGCGGGCGTTGAGTTCGTCGGCATCTCGCCGCGACGACCACCAGTTCAGCTCGGCCCACGACGCGTACCCGGTCAGGGCATCGGCGTTCTTCGCGCGTTCGCGGTTTTGCTCCAACAGGTCCCGCTTGTCCTGAGCCGCCTGCCGCGCCTGCTGGTACCGAAGTTCGAGCTCGGCCTTGAGCTCCTCGAGAGCCGAGCGCTTACCGTCGGTGTTGGAGCCGAGGATCCACTGTGTGCGGTCGGACACCGAACGCCGGTCGTCTTTGCGGAAACGGTCACGACCGGACTTCACCAGACCCTGCGGAGTGACCGCCAGCGTGTGCTCATCGAGCTGAGACGGCAGATCCACACAGATGTGCTCGGCGCTGTGGGCGACAACTGTGGCCAGCCACGCTCCGGCGGGGTGTTTCCGGTCTACGATCAGTTTCTCGGCGAGCGAACCGCGAACAGGGTCGGCAGCAACCGCTGAGTCCTCCTGATAGACGCGGTATTCGAGTACCCCGCCGATGTTGGTCCGGTTGACGAACTCGCCGATGGTGGTGCGGTGCCGAGCCGGCACCAGCATGGTCATGCCCAGTCCGCGCAGCACTCTCTCGGCGGCCCCGGCCCAACGGTCCTTGGCGGCGGGGTCGACGTCGATGAGTTCGGCGGCGAACGGCAATTCGGCGGGCGGGACCCCGGTGGCCTGCGCGATGCCGTCGCGTTGTGCCAGCACTTCGCGTGGCAGCAGCGACCGCCGGGTGTTCAGGCTCGCCAGCTCTTCCACGACCGCCTCGAACTCTCGCCGCGCATCGGTCTCGGCGGCGAAGAAGCTGTGTGCCGTGGTGGCCAACCTGTCGGCGGCTTCTCTTGCCGCCCTGGCGATCTCCGGGGCTCGCATCCGCAGGGCGGCGAACTCGTCCTGGGTCTCGGGGGTCTGCTCCCCCAGTCCGCCCACCAACGTCGCATACCGTTCGTAGGCGCGGTTCCGGGCCGTCACCTGCGCCTCGAAGGATTTGAGCTCCGATTCCAGTGTGGTGAGCTCGCCCTTCTCGGCGGTCAATTGGTCGCGCAGCGAGCTGTGGCGCTCCTCGCGTTCGTCTGCGAGGTTCTCCCAGTTGGCCACCTCGTTGTCCAACCGCATCCGGTCGGCGTCGATCTGATCCAGACGCTGTTGCAGGAGCGTCAGCCGGTGCTCGCGCATGAACGCCCTCATCGGCGGACCCAGCAGCGTGCCCGCTCGGGTCGTGGATTCTTCAGCGCTGCAATATGTTTCCCAGGCCGCCGGGATCGGTCGGAGGACCTGTTCCTGCGCGTTGGCGCGGGCCGCGGCCTGATACGCCTCGTCGAGTTGAGTGAAGTTCTCCACCAGCCGTTCGGCTTTGGCGTAGGTGTCGGGTCGATCGAGCATGTACGTCCGGATGAACAGGTTGAGATCACCGACGTTTTTCATGGCCTTCGCCTTGCCCATCAAAGACAAGGCTGCCGACGACTGGCCGATTCCCACACGTCGCCTCAGCGCCTCCTGGTAGGCGCTCTGCACATCGAAGCATTCCACAGTCGGATTGGCCGACCGGTACCGGCGGATGTCAAATCCGTTCTGTGCCCATCTGTTCAGGCCGAGTAGGTCGAAATGCCCGTCATGCAGCTGGTACCACGACCGCAGTGAACTGCCGTCGGTGCCCGACCCCGGGAACCACTTGATCGCCACCGCAGTGGTGGCAGATCCTGCGCCGTTGTCGTAGGTCGCCGCGATCGCCGACCAGGTGGCGCCATCCGCCCTCAGGTACTGCACCTGCGACTGGTTGTACCGGTCGTCGTTCTCCGCCCACGCGCCGCGCACGTAGTCGGCCATCGATCGGGCCGCCTTCTTCGCGCCCTTCGCGGACAGATCGGCCGACGCGTTGAACACCTGATCGTAGGTGGGCAGCAACACCACCGAATGACCGTCCATCATCGATGACTTGCCCGACCCGGACGGCCCGGTGAGCATCACGCCCCGCTCGTCGATCGGATAGTCCTTGTACCCGTCGAAGGTTCCCCAGTTGACCAGTTGCAGCCTGGTCAAACGGAATTGGCCGATGTTGAGGGTGCGCTTGCCCGCCGGGGCGGCCAGTGGCGATGGCGTATCGCGGTCAACCGGCCCGGATCCGCCGGCTGCGTCCACTTCCAGGATCTCGGTCATGACGTGCGCTCCTGGTCATCGAGTTCGGTGAGGTCGGTGCCCTCTTCGGTGTGCTCACCGGCAAGCCTGCGGTAGGCCTCTGTGTAGGCAGCCACCTGTTCGGGCCCGAGGAGCGAAGCGATCACCCCGTGCACCACAAACCGGTCCGTTCCCGGCAACGCTCGAATGATCTTTCGCGATTCGAGCTGATTGATGGCGGCATCGATCCGCTTGATGAAGCCCGCCTCGTCGGTGTCGGACACCGGCTTGTAGGTGAGCATGTGGTCGATGATCTCGCCGCGTTCGGTCACCACCGATTCATCGGCGCTGGTCAAGTACTTCTGTCGCAGGAACAGTGCAAGGACCGACGCTGCCAGGGTGAGTGTCTGCGCTCGCAAGATGTTCCGCTGCCGCGGGTCGTTCTCGGACACCTGGCGGGTGAACGCGTACTTGTGCTCGCGGTTGATCTCCAGCTGGAGATTCAGCTCCGACAGGCGAGACCGAATGATCTCCTCGTGCACCTCGATGGTCTTCCAGTTGCGAGACCGCGCCGACACGTGTGCGGCGGCGACCAACTCCTGCAGCGCGTAACAGACCGGCGCAGGCAGAGCCGAGGTATCGCCGTCGAAGCGGGCGTCGATCCGCGCCTCACTGATCGTTCCGACCGGCTCGGATCCGTCGAATGCGAAGTGTGACAGGTCAACCGATGGTTCACTGATCGCTTCGGGTGAGTCGACAAAAAGATCGTCGCCCTCCTGGACCACCACATCATCTTCTGGCGTGCTCACCGGGTGGCACCTCGGACAGGCTCGGCTGGTTCATCGAGCAAATGCATCACCTCGTGTGGCTGAGCGGTTATCGGATCGGGCAGCTTGTGTGTGAATCGGACTGCGGGCAAACGGATCTCGCGCATACCGCGAGCGGTGTGGGCGAGCACGGTGACCTCGTCCTGGCCGTGTTCTGCGGCGCCATGGCGCTGCGCCAGCGACCAGATGCCGATCACGTCACCGGTACGGGCCGTGGGCAACAACGCCAGCACATCGTCGATCTCGGCGGGACCGTCGGCCACGGCCTCGTTCACCGCGTCGGTCAATGCATGCCAATCGATCGATTCGGCGCCCACCAGGTCGGCGGGGTCGATGTTGATCTCACCCACGGTGTCGGCAACCGCCCCAGGCGAATCCACGATCCCGTCGTGAAAGATCAACGCGCCGACCGAATTGGACACAGCGGCGCTCATCGGTACCGCGATACCAAGGTCTTTACCTGGCCCCGCGTGCACGAACGCAGCGGCCGCGGCGCGCTGCGCGTCGGCGATCTGGCTGCGCAACGCGCGATAGTGGAGGAAGTCGCCGTCTTTGACGAAGGTGTTGATGCGCCGGTAGACCTGACCACGCACCTCGTCCACCGACTGCACCTCATCCCACATCCGGTCGATGAAACCGGTGAGTGTGTCGAGGATGTCGTGCGGGAGATTCGGGATCCCCTCGGCGATCTGCCGGATGCTCGACTCGAGATCGTCGCGTAAGCGGTGATCCGCGATCAGTGTGTAGAACGTGTCGAAGGCCTTGCCCTCGTCGGAGTCCGCCAGCGCGTCGTGGCCGTCGAACATCCGGTTGAGCACGTCGGCATGCGAACCGTGCTCGGCGTCGAGGCCACTGGTGAGCAGGGCGCGGGAGTTCTCACGCATCTTCTCGCCGTATCCGATGATGTCGGCGGGCATCCGCTCGGCCAGCGACGTGACCATGCGGATGTCGTCGAGCACCCGTCGCGAATCGACCGCCGGGATGGCGCCGGCTGCTAGTTCTTCCCGCCGTCTGGTGAGCTCGGCGATCTTCTGATCGATGTCGCGGATGTGCTCGCCGGGATCCGGGTTGATCGACACAGCGATGTTCGACAGCCGCGACATCACCAGTTCGAGCACGGTCTCGGTGGCCACCGTGCGGTTACGGCGTACGGCCTGAACCTGCGCGATGGCCTGCGTGGCGCCGCGGGTGAGCTGGTACCGCTCTCGCTGGGAGTCGGCGTGCAGGGTTCGGGCGAGATAACCCGCCCGCACCCAGCGGTCCAACAAGTCGTCGGCCGTGGGCAGTTCCCAGCCTCGCTCGGTCCAGTGCGCGGCCAACTCCGCCAGGTCGCGGTCGATACCCGCCGCGAGATGGTCGCCGTCCACCTGACCGTCGGCCAGACGCGCGGCCATGATCGCGAGATAGGGCACCGCGTTCCGGGACCTCAGCAGTTGCAGGGTGACATCGCTGTCCGCGTTGTCCCCGTAGGCGGCGTAGAGCTGCGCCGCTGTCGGGCGTGCCATC
The DNA here is from genome assembly GCF_023051145.1 of Williamsia sp. DF01-3. NCBI lineage: Bacteria > Bacillati > Actinomycetota > Actinomycetes > Mycobacteriales > Nocardiaceae > Williamsia > Williamsia sp. DF01-3. Next base: position 521,134 of record NZ_JALKFS010000005.1, on the reverse strand, counting down.
GGACCACCTCACTTTTTCCTGCCATGGCGAGCTCACCCACCGACCTGCTGCCCGCAGCTCGGCGCTCATGACGGGCGGCAAGGCCCATCTGGTTGCCCGCAGCGATGATAGTTGGCCGACGCCGCACTGTCGGTCCGCGGTCGTGCCGACCCGGTGTCGATCAGCGGTAGATCTCGGCGTAGATGGCTTCGATCTCTCCCGCGTTCGGAACCCGTGGGTTGTTGGCGGGCGACCCCGACTCCAGTGCCTGCTCGGCCATCAGTGCGGCCAGTCCGAACCAGCGGTCACGGGCGATGCCACATTCGCTCGGAGTCGGGACGGCGAGGTCGCGGCACAGATCGACGATGGCGTCGACCAGTTGTTCGGCGGCCACCTCATCAGAGGTGTTCGGGTCCGCGCACCCGAACGCGCGAGCACAGTCGGCGTACCGGGAGGTCGCCGCCGACAAGGAGAACCGGGTGACCGCGGGGAACAGCATGGCATTCGACAGTCCGTGTGCGAGATGGAAGTGCGCCCCGATGGGCCGGCTCATCCCGTGGACCAGGGCCACGCTGGAGTTCGAGAATGCGATCCCCGCCTGCGTGGAGGCCAGCATCATCGCTTCCCGGGCCTCACGATCGGAGCCGTCGGTGTAGGCCCTGCGCAGATTCCGGCCGATGGTCGTGATCGCCGAAAGACTGAACCCGTCGGAAAACGGGTTGTTCTTCCGGCTGACGTAGGCCTCCACCGCGTGGGTCAGCGCATCGATACCCGTGTCGGCGGTGAGACGCGGCGGCATCGTCATGGTGAGCTCGAAGTCGACGATCGCGGCCACCGGCAGAAACGCCCGACCGATGCACAACATCTTCTCGTCGCTCTCGCTGTCGGTGATGATCGTGAACTGGGTGGCCTCCGAACCACTGCCTGCCGTGGTTGGCACGGCGACCACCGGTAGGCCCGCGCGGTCATTGCGCGCGGGCGCCTTGTAGTCGCGCATCGAGCCGCCTTCGACGGCGAGCAGAGCCAGGGCTTTCGCGGTGTCCATCGGACTGCCCCCACCGAATCCGACAAGGAGATCGGCACCGTGGTCGCGCACCGCACGAAGCCCGGCGTCAAGCGAGGCCGTCGTGGGGTCGGGCACTGTTCCGTCGAAATACACCGCATCGAGGCCGGCCTCAGTCAGTGCGCTGATCAGCTGATCAACCCTCCCACTGCCCGCCAGGTAGCTGTCGGTGATGACCATCGGACGCCGCGACGCCAATCCGGTCACCACGTCGACCAGCTGATCGAGTGCGCCCGCCCCGATCCGCATCTCGCGCGGTAGACCGACTGTGCTGACCAATGGCTGAATCCTTTCGCCACGGGGTGTTCCGTCACCCACTGCAAAGCGCGGACCTCGACACCCTCTTGTACGACCACCCTATTGCGGCGACGTCCATCCCGACCCGGAGATCGCCGACAGCGGCCCGTCGGACCTGGTCGAACGACCCACATCTGCCCTCAGGGACCCGACGCTAGCTCGGTGCCCGTTCCCCATCGGCCACAGCTTGAGTACTGCGCCCATACGTGTTTAGCTGTGCATCACCGGGGTATGTGATCGTTATCACTGATGATCCGCGGGACCACGAGTTGACGAGGGGAGATCGGGTGGCAGCCTCGACCGACAGCGGCAGCGGCGTACCGGTTTTCGACCGCCGGCCCCGTTCATGGCCTGGCGCCGAGCCCATCAACGTCGGGGCACGATGCATCACCACCGGCATCAGCGTGCTCGCTCTGTTCCTCCTTTTGCTCGCTTTGATTTTTGTCGCTTAGCGGCTAGTCGATCCGACTGTGGTCGACCGCGAATGCGGCACACCGGCACCTGTGAAACACCCCAGCGCAACCCCCGCAAACCTCAACTGGGCTTGAGGCGCATTGCTCACGTCCTATTGCACAACCCAATCTCCTGAGCAAGGGTGGAAGTTGCACTCGAGGGATAGATCCCAGAGGACATCAATAAGGGGGCACGCGTGTCCCCACATAGTGAGAGGAACAATGTGTCTGAATACACCTTGCCGGATCTGGACTACGACTACGCAGCTCTCGAGCCGCACATCTCCGGCAGGATCATGGAGCTGCACCACAGCAAGCACCACGCCACCTATGTGAAGGGCGTGAACACCGCACTGGAGAAGTTGGCGGCTGCGCGCGAAGACGGCACGATCGCCGACAAGGTCTTCCAGCTGTCGGCCAACCTGGCCTTCCACCTCGGCGGCCACACGAACCACTCGATCTTCTGGAAGAACCTGTCGCCCAACGGTGGCGACAAGCCCGAAGGCGAACTGGCAGCGGCAATCGATGACCAGTTCGGCGGATTCGACAAGTTCCAGGCGCACTTCACCGCTGCGGCAACCACTTTGCAGGGCAGCGGCTGGGCGATCCTCGGATACGACACCATCGAGGGCAAGCTCGTCATCCAGCAGCTCACCGACCAGCACGGCAACACCTCGGTGGGCCTGATCCCCGTGGTCATGCTGGACATGTGGGAGCACGCCTTCTACCTCGACTACCAGAACGTCAAGCCTGACTACGTCAAGGCTTGGTGGAATGTCGTCAACTGGGCAGACGCCGCGGAGCGTTTTGCCAAGGCACAGGCGCAGGGCTCCGGCTTGATCGTGCCCGCATAAGCACTTTCGTACAACCCTTTCGCAGGCGGCGGTCACCCCACTCGGGTGGCCGCCGTCGGCGTCTTCGCCCCCAGAGGGAAACTTCCTGTTAACCGCCGCGATTAGCACTCGAGTCGGGTTGTGTGCCAATCGTTTACCGGGCATGCTGCGAATAGAGTTCGACACCTGGTCAAAGGCGACCTGAGCAGAGGAACTTCCGGCAACAGGAGGTAACCATGAGCGAGGACGCCACCGGCCATGAAAAGTCGCGGTCCGGGTCGATACCCATCGGGCTGACCCCGTTCCACCGCCACGGCGAGCTACGCGGAATCCTGATCTCGGGCCGCTGGCCCGACACCACCCTGGAGTGGACGCAGACGCTCGTAGCATCGGTGCGCATCGCCTGCCGGCCGGGATTTCTCCGCACCACCACCGTGTTCAGCGTCATCGAGGACAAACCAGAGGTGTGCGACCCCGACACCGTGGGGTTGATGCTCGCCGTCGGCAGCGTGATCGACAACAACTTCACCGAGGCGGGCCCTTTTTACACGCCGCCGCCCGCGTTGTTCATGCTCCATCCCCCGTCCGAGACTCGACCGTCCCTGCCCGAGTGTGCAGACGTGGCCTCGGGGTGCGTACTGCTGCCAGGACTTCCCGAACTCGGCCTCGAACACCGCGCAGGATGGGCCGAGGCCGAAGCCGACGGCACCGTGGTGACCCTGCGCAATCAGGTAGGTCTGGATCTGGGAACCGATCCCGATACCGCCGTCCTGGCGATGCTCCTCGCTGCTTGAGTAGTGGCACCGGTTGGGAAACTGGCCGACGCTCGCTCTGCGGGGCGAGCAAACCCGGGTAGTACGAGCGGAAGGTCCGACCCGCTCGGGAAACCGGGGGACGCTCGGCCCGTAGACCGAGCAAACCCAAGTTCCACGGGCGGTAGGCCTGGCCCGCTCGGGAAACCCGCCGACGCTCGGTCTGCAGACCGCGCCCATCCCAGCCACCCGAGCCACCAGCCGGGCACGCTTGCATAACCCGCCGACGCTCGGTCTGCAAACCGCGCAAAGCCCAGACATGCGAGCGCCGAACCAGCCCCCGACCACCCATGTCCGCACGTCACAGCGTCGCGGCGAACCTCCCGCGAATCACCGGGTAAGGGAACCCTAATGTTCGGGTACCCAAACTTTTGAAAAAGGGCTCCCTACCTGCATAAATGCGGCCATTCGATCAGTTGCAAACAGTCGTGAGCGGCGCTTACGTTGGTGTGGTGATATCCGCACTCCTGGTCAGCTTCGGCGTGATCTTCGTGGCCGAACTCGGCGACAAGTCCCAGCTGATGGCAATGACGTACGCCATCCGCTACCGCTGGTGGGTTGTCCTGCTCGGCATCACGGTGGCCACCACCGCCGTGCATGCGGTCTCCGTTCTCTTCGGCCACGTACTCGGTCTCTCGATCCCCACCGACCTGATGACAATCGTCGGCGGACTGGCGATGTTGCTGTTCGGCTTCTGGACCCTTCGTGGCGACAGTCTCGACACCGACGAATCCGACAAGGCCGATCGGGTGAAGAAGTCGGTGCTGTTCGCGGTCATCGGATCGTTCTTCCTCGCCGAACTCGGCGACAAGACAATGCTCGCCACCATCACCCTGGCCACCGACCACAACTGGGCCGGTGTCTGGATCGGATCGACCGTTGGCATGGTCGCCGCCGACGCCCTGGCCATCGCCGTCGGCGCAGTCCTCGGCCGCAAACTCCCCGAGAAGGCGATCGCATACGGCGCGGCTGCACTCTTCTTCGTCTTCGCCGCGTGGCTCACCACCGACGGCCTGGTGACCGCCAACAACTTCATCGTCACGATGGCCACCATCACCGCCGTCGCCATGATCGTCAGCGCCGGCACCTGGTACGTCCACAGCCACCGTGAGCAGAACCGGGCAGCCGAACGCGAACGACTCCTCGCCGAGCCAGAACCGGAAGCCGGCCTTCCCGGTGAGCATCCCGCCGGCCTCGTAGCCGAGCGACCTGTCGCCACAGCCACTGACTAGGGTGATCCCAGCGGGCTGAACAACCCCCGCGGACACTTTGTAGAAGGGACGGCATCAGTGGAGATCTCAGGATCAGCGGTATTGGTCACCGGCGGAGCATCGGGACTGGGCGCGGCAACAGCAAAGCGCTTCGCCGATGCCGGGGCGGTTGTGTTCGGGCTCGACCTGCAGCCTTCGATCGACAAGGCAACCGCGGTGGACGGCGTCACCCTCCTGGCAGCTGACGTGACAAGCGAAGCCGATGTCGAGGCAGCGCTGGACACCATCGCCGAATCCGGTGCCCCGCTCCGCGTCGCCGTGAACTGCGCCGGTGTCGGCTGGGCCAGCCGCATCTTGACGAAGAAGGGCCCCCACGAGCTCGACCTGTTCAGAAAGATCATCGAGATCAACCTGGTCGGCACATTCAACGTGATGCGTTTGGCCGCGAACAGGATGCAGAGCCAGGAAGCGGTGGACGAGAACGACCAGCGCGGCGTCATCATCAACACCGCGTCGGTCGCGGCATTCGAGGGCCAGATCGGGCAGATCGCTTACACCGCATCCAAGGGCGGCGTGCACGCCATGACCATCACCGCTGCCCGCGACCTCGCGCAGGTGGGCGTGCGGGTCAACACGATCGCTCCGGGCACCATCAACACCCCGATGCTCGACGGGATCACCCCGGAGTTCAAGAAGACACTCGAAGCCGGCATCCCGTTCCCCAAGCGCTTGGGCGATCCGAGCGACTACGCCAAGCTGGCCGCGTTCATCGTCGACCACGATTACCTCAACGGCGAGACGATCCGCATGGACGGTGCGCTGCGGATGGCTCCGCGCTGACCACTGACGTCACCAGCAACTGAACACTCAGACCGGACCGGCCTTCAGCCGGTCCGGTTCTGTTTCTGCCGCGACGTCACCGGGTTCTGCCGCGACGAACCGGAACCGCGCGCCAGTTCACGGGAGATCCGGAGAAGCGGTGCGGCGTCGCTGTCGAGGTCGTCGCCGGCGCCCGCCAGGACCTGCCGGACCGCTCCGGCTGATCCACCGAGGTCGACGTAGGTCTGCACGGCATCGCGGAGCGCGGTGGCCTGGGCCGCCGATTCGAGCTCATCGAAGTCGTCGGGTAGATAGGGGCTCAGCTGCAGCAACGCATCGCGGATCTCGACCACCCGCCGCTGGAAGAGCCAGATGATCGAACCGTCGAATGCACCCTGAGGTGGCGACGGCAACACCACCCCCGGAAGTGCCGAGGTGGTCAGAGCCCACAGCGGCTCGAGTTCGCGGTACTGGCTGCGGTGCCGGCGGTCGTGGTGCAGCGACATCACTCGCGCTCGCACCAGCGGGTAGCAGATGCCGGCGAGGAACAGCACCGCCCCCAGGACGGCGAGGACGGCCGCGACGTTCAGCAACACGTCGAGGTGCGCCACGTGCAGTCCGGCGGTGACGACGTACAACGTCTGGATCAGGGCCGCGACACCCAGCAACCCCAATCCGGTCGACAGGATGATCAGGGAGTGGCGCAGATATCCCTCGGCGTGACGTACGTATCGGCCGATCGACACCACGCAGGCCGCCATCCCATACGCCACGTAGCAGTCGGCGATCACGAAGAACAGCGCGTAACCAACATGGTGCACGGTCCAGTCCGACATGTGCTCGGTACGGACCGGCACGGGCGTCGCCAGCATCGCGATGTTGAGGCCGATCAGTGTTACCACCAATGGAATTGCTTCCACGCCGGCTCGCCGCTGCCGCTGCTCCTCGGTTGTCCCGTAGAAAAAGACGACTACGAGTGCGGCGACACCCATCGCGAGCAGGCAATAGATCGACAATCTGTCTGCGCCCGGGAAAAAGTAGTCGTTGAGCCATTGCCGGACGCGGGGGTTACCTACAACAAAAGCCAGAGTCGTCGCTGAGATCGCGACGGTCATGGCCACAGGCTGCAACCCGGTGGCTTCCCTGCGGAGGCGGTCGATACGCCAGCACAGAGCGAGGGCGAACAACGCCAACGCGATGGCGTTGACTACCCCTACAACCATCCGTTGTGCCCCCCGAGGATGCTCTGGATTCCCCGTAATCCATCATGGCCGGCCGTCTTTCCGACGCCCTGGACGGCTTTTGCCGCCCATTCTCCTATCAGTGTTGCCAAAAACTCCGCTTCCCATTCACGTTCATCCGAATAACACGTCCGACTCAGTGCATCGTCGGTGTCCTCGTCGCCTGCCGGACTCCCGATCAGCCGGTTCTCCACCTGTTCGAGCAACTGGTGACCTGCGATGAGGTGGCCGAACTCGTGGATGATGATTTGATCGCGGTGGAGCTTGGTCGTGGCAGCCTGACAAAAGAAATAGTCTGCATCGGCGGCCACCAACCAGACGCCGTTCGGCATCCCGGCCGGCATCGGGTGCGCAACGATCTTGATCGGCCTACCACGCCGGGCGCCGTAAAGATCGCAGAGTTGTTCAGCGTCGAGAGGCAGATCCAGGTCGAGACCGCCGAGTTCGCGGCGGCACAGTGCCCGTAGTTCGCGCTCGGATCGCATGCTCCATCTTAAGACGGTGCCCCCGTGATCAGTCTGCGGCTTCGTGCCTTTCGACCACTCGAAGTCCTGAATGACCATGCCCCAACTCAGGTTCGGCCGACTTCAGCAGGTCGGGCGGGTCGGCGGGCAGACCCTGCTGAACCCGGAGGACCTTGATGAGTTCGTTGACCACGGTGACCGAGTCACTCGACAGGCCGGCGAGACGGAACGCGGCGAGTTGAACGTTGCTGTCGGCCTGTAGCCGCATCAGGTCGATCTGGTCGCGAGTGCGCTGGGCGGCCCGATCTTCCAGGAAGTAGTGAACGTCGACGCCGAATGCCGCCGAGATGCCCTCGACCGTGCGGAACGACGGCGACTTGGCCTTCCCCGACCGGAGCTGGCTCAAGTAGGACTCCCCGAGACGAAAGCCCAGTTCAGTGGAACGATTGGCGATGGCTTTGGCGCTGTAAGCACGACCATTGGGGCCCGGGACCGTTCGGAACAGCTCTTCCAGACGTCGCGCGAAGAGTCCGGGATCAAACGCGTTCTCGGTGTCTGCTTGGTCCATGTTGTCGGTCATGCCACGCTCCACGCGCATTCTCCGTGTGCCTCCCAGTGAGGGCCGATCACCGAGCGGGGACCAGCCAGAAGTATGAAATTCACTACTCCGCACGCCGTGTTTGCCATATGGTAGCTTACAGCCCTGAGGCAGCCAAACAGCTTCATGCTGCGCGGAGTCGGTCTTCGGTACTTCACTTCCGGGCTCGTTCAACGCTGATCGAGCCCACCTGAATAAACCGTGAAGATGCCGAAAATTCAATAACCCGCCCCTGGTGATTTCCGGACTGGAGGACTCGATGCCGAAGCATCGCGTGAAGCGCCCGATCACGGCGTGGTTCTCGGTGCTCGTCGCGTCACTGGGGTTGGTGGTCGGTGGCATTCTCCTGGCCCTGACCTCGCCCTCCGCAGCTGCTGATCCCGCAGCCCCGTCAGAGGTCACCGTGACGTCGCGGCCCGGCTCCGACACGACCCCGCCGCCGAACTCGGACAACGGCAACGCCGACGACAGTCCGGGGGTGGACAGTACCGAGACGTCACGAATGCCGGCTCGATCGATCACCGGGCCGACACCTGACCACGGTCAAGGTGACGGCAACAGCGGCAACGGCAACAACGGGAACGGAAATGGCAACAACGGCATCCCCGGGAACAGTGGCAACAACGGTAACCAGGGCGGCGGCAATGAGGACGACGGCAACGAAGAGGGCGGGCTGACCACCGCCCCGACCGCCGTACCACCCGGAATCGAGTTGCCGGCCATCACGCTTCCGAACCTCCCGATCCCAGGCCTGCCGATACCCGGCATGCCGGGTCCAGACGCATCAACTCCCCCGGCACCGGGCTCCCCGACCACTGGTTCCCCGACACCGGGCACCGGCGCGCCCGATCTCCCCCAAGATGAGTCCGAACCGACTGTCCCACAGGGTGACCCGCTGTCTGACCCGCCCACCCCGCCCGCTGCCACACCAACCGCGTCGAACTGCCTGATGGGCGCCGGGACCGATGGCGGCTGCGCGGGCGCCGAGGTGGCTCGTGATCTGTCGCCTGCCGGACTGCTCGTCCTGGGTTCGGTCGCCTTGTTCGGCAGCGGCGCATTCCTCGAGTCGCTGCGCAACGGCCGCGGCTGACTTCTCTCACTTCTCGAGCAGACGGCGCAATCAATCCTGGCCGGGACGCACCTCATCGTGCACGGGCACGGCAGCAGGGCGAGGTAGATCCGAACCCAGCGGTACCTGTTGAGCTGCGGTGGTTGTCATCCATTCGCGCAACGCCTTCGTGGCACGCACGTCGTCCTCGTTGTATTCGAGCAATCTGACCCGCTGGGATTGATCCACGTCTTCGCCGTCGCGGCCCACTGCCCGCCGATACCACTGCATCGACGCCTCACCACCGGCTTCGTCGTCGCGCCAGTGGAAGCCCGCGTGGGGCGCCACCTTCTTGAGTCCCTTGCCCTCGGGGCTGAGGAAGTTCACGCTGACGGCTTCATAGATGTCTACCCAGTGCGGTGAGTTGATGAACTCCTGCACGGTTTCACGGCTCGGCACACCCGGCGATCCCGCGAACCTGTCAGCCGACCCGAGCAGCCAACGATTCTCGGCTTGTTGCGAATAGCAGTAGGCCGCAAAGGTTTTACCCTCACTCAGGGCCTTGTCACGTTCACCGATCAGCCACTGCCAGAACTCGGCGAAGGAGCGGGCCTCGTCCTGGGTGGGCAGGGGTTGCCAGGTGACGAAGGGGCGGTATCTGACCGCCCGGGAGGGATCGGTGTTGTCGGTGAGCAACGTGCCCCACAGGTAGGCGCCGTCGTCCTGGTAGCTCTCCATGTCCACGTCGACCTCCACGTCGGCCCGCGCCACCTGCACCTCGGGCATTCGCCGGATCAGCGTCACCTGAGCCAGCCAGGCACGCGCCAACAGGATCGAGTCATCGAGGCTGTTGCCCGGCCAGCCGTCGGGCACAGGACCGTCGTATGCGGCGAGTTCGTCCACCGTGCGAACGCCCACCGTCGCGAGCAGCTGGGTCAGATTGCCGTTGACCACCAGGCTCACATCGCGTGCCTCGCGCAGTTCCGGACCGCACTTGGACCACCACGCGCAGTTGCGACACTCCCCGATCCGTGAGGGCGCCGTCGATACCCGGCCCGCGGCGATGCCGGCCCGGCGCTCCAGCAGCGCGTCGTATCTGACCAGCGTGTCGGTGAGGTCGAGGACCACCATGCAGTCGGTGTCGAGGCCGATCACCGCGCCGACCGGTTTGCCCGTCCCCGGGTCGACCCCTGCGACGTCGAGCGCCTCGAGCATCCGGTACAGCTGCGCCAGCCGAACGGTGTCCCGCGAATTGCCGCGAACCTTCCGCGTTTCGTCGAGCATCGGCTGCCAACTCCACACCGGGCTGGTCACCGCGCCCGATCCGGGGTCGGAAGCCTTGTGATTCACCACGATGACGGGCACGTAACCCGGCTTTCGATGCGGATCGTCCATGCGGATCAGCAGCTCCGCCCACCCGCGGCGGCCACCGGCCTCGTCGTCGGGCAGGGACGCGCCCCAGATCCATCGAGCACCCGAGCTGATGGCCGCCATGGTCCGCTCGGCCCGCTGCCGGCTGCCGCCGCCGCTGCCCACGTCGGCCCAACCGCTGAGTTCGATCGAATGGACCGCATGGAGCATGTCGCGCACGCGCTCACGATGCTCGGCCGCCGCTTCTTTGCGCAGCGTCACCGCGGGGTCTTCGGCGACCTTCTCTGAGCCGGGGAATCGGGAATCGAGGGCAAGCCGATGTTCGCAACCGCTCAGATCCCTGGGACTGAGCAGCGGCGGTCTTGTCGGGCCGGATGGCACCGATGAACGAGTTGCCATCCACACCATCCTCTCCTCACCGATCTGGGGCACCTGCCGTACCCCCGCTATGTAATGCTTGTACCGCAACTGCAGGACAATTTCGTCAACCGCCGACGGCGATGCTCGACCACGCTAACGAGAGGTCCCCAACGCATGGGTTTGTTCAGTTCCGGACGCAAGGGCCGGGCGCAGCGCAAAGCTGAGGCCAAGGCCCTCAAGGCGAAGGCCAAGCTCGAAGCCCGCCTCGAAGACAAGTCCGGGCGCAAGTTCGCCAAGGAAGAGCTCAAGCAGCAGCGCAAGCTCGCCAAGAAAGCGCGCAAGGCGCAGGCCAAGTCGGACAAGAGTGCACTGAAGATCGCTGACAAGACGAACTCGGCGAGCGTCAAGATCGCGCAGGCCAACGCCAAGGCGGTCGCCGATGGCAAGGTGCTCTCGCCCGCTCGGGTCAAGCGCTATCTGCAGGTCGCAAAGGTGCTGTCGCCGATCCTGGTGCCGATCGCCTACCGCGCCAGCACTGCCGCCCGCGAGCAGATCAGCCGAATCCAGGCCGATCGCGCAGGTGTCCCTGTTGCCGAGCTGAACAAGTACAGCGGCCATGGCGCCGCTCTGTCGGCACGCATCGCCGGTGCGAACTCCTCCTTGCAGACCCTCACCGCCAAGCATCCGTCGGACGCCGAGACCAAGACCTTCGCGTCGACGATGAACCAGCGGCTGTCCGACCTGTCCACCGCTGTTGCGGCAGCCGAACACATGCCGGCCGCACGGCGCCGCAGTGCGCACGCCGCCATCAGCCGTGAGCTGGCCGCCATCGACGCCGACCTGCTCGCACGCCTCGGAGTGCGTCCCTGACCGCTCTGTCCATCCTCCTGACCGCCCCGGCGCTGGCAATTGCTGCCCACGGGGCGGCTTCAGGCGTTTTTCCTGACTCCGCGGGGATGCTGCTGCTCCTGCTGGTCGGAGTCGTCGCGGCCACCCTGTGTCGTCGGCTGAACTCCCCGCTCGCCCTGCTCGCGGTGCTGACCGGCGCCCAGATCTCCGGGCACGTGCTCCTCTCGGCCACCGCAGACCCGATGGCCCATGCGCACGGGTCGCAGACGCTGATGTTGGTGACCCACCTGATCGCGATCCCGGTGTGCGCGTTGCTCATCGCCGGCGGTACCTCGCTGTACGGGGTGATCACGTCGGTCCTGGCCGTCGTGCGCCGCCTCCTGAGCGGCCCGGTTGCCGAACTCGCGAGTTCACATCTTCCTTCTTCACCACATCTACGACCTCTGGTCGGGGTGTTCGCTCCTGGCGGGACAGGGGTTCGGGGTCCACCGGCGAATTGATCTTCGCCCACACCCTTCATCCGCCCGAGCCCGTGGATCGACACGGTCACCCGGGTGGGTTTTCACCCATCTCCGTTAGGAAACATCCATGTCTTTGTTCAAGCGACGCTTCCGTCTGCTCGGTGCGTCACTCGCAGCCGTCACGATGGTCGGTGGCCTGAGTCTGCTGGGCGCCGGTTCGGCCTCGGCTCACGTCACCGCGGCCGGCGACGGTCTCACGCAGGGCGGCTACGGCGTCATCACCTTCCGGGTCCCCAACGAGTCGGACACCGCCAGCACGGTGGAGCTGACCGTCGCCCTGCCCAACCTGACCTCCGCCCGCACCGAGCCGCTGCCTGGCTGGACCGCCGAGGTGAAGAAGGACCCGGCCACCGAAGAGGCCACGGAGGTGACGTGGAAGGTCGCCGACGGCAACCCCGGCATCCGCCCCGGCGAGTTCCTTCAATTCCGGGTGTCCGGTGGGCCCCTGCCGGAGCAGGAGACGGTCACCATGCCCGCGACGCAGACGTACTCCGACGGCGAGGTGGTCCGCTGGGACCAGCCGACCGTCGAGGGTCAGCCCGAGCCCGACAAGCCCGCGCCGACAGTGACGCTCGGCGCCGCAACCGCCGACGGTCACGCCCACACGGCGACTCACGAGGAGGACACCGAGACCGCCTCTGAGAACTCCGCGTCCTCAGACACCGACAGCACCGACGACACCGCCCGCTGGTTGGCCGGGGCCGGAATCTTGCTGGGCGCGTTGGGGATCGGCGTCGCGATCGGCGCCCTCGCGCGCAAACGCCGGTGAGGCGAGATTTCATGAGGCGTCTGACCTTCTCGATCGTCGCGCTGATGATGACCGTTCTCGCGACTGTGGTCTGGGCCCCGACCGCGTCGGCTCATTCGGCGCTGATCCGGTCTGATCCGGCCGATGGCGCGCCGCTGGCGGCCGGGCCCGCAGCGGTCACACTCACCTTCAACGAGCCGGTGCAGAAGAACTACGCCGTGCTGAAGGTGGTCGGGCCGGACGAGCACTACTGGCAGGACGGCGAACCGACGGTCACCGGCCGTACGGTCACCGTCCCGGTGCGCGAGTTGGGGCCGGCCGGCACGTACCTGATCAACTACCGGATCACGTCTGCCGACGGCCATCCGGTGGAAGGTCAGCTCGACTTCGAGCTCACCGTCGCGGGCTCGGGAACTCCGGGCCCTGCGGTGGACGCCGACGATTCCTCGTCATCAGGAATCCCGGTGTGGCCGTTCATCGTGGGCGGCGTCGTGGTGTTCGGTGCCGGCCTGGCGTTTGCATTGCGTCCCCAGCGGAAGAAGTAGCACAGTGACGACCGCGGGCGCGGTTCGGCGCGAGTGGTTGCTCGTCGCCGTGCCCGCGGTCTGGCTGGGCTTGTTGCTGGCCTGGGCGCTCGCCCGTCCCGCCGGCCCCGAAGCCGAATCGATCGCGGGGGCCGTCGCCCTGCTCGCCGGGATGACCGTGCTCGGGCTCTCCACCGTCAAGCTCCTCGGCGGCGAAGAGCTCACCCCGCCGGTGCTGCGTCTGGCATCGGTGCTCGCTGCGGTATGGGCGGTGTCGCTGCTGGTGGGTGCATGGCTGGGTGCCGCCGAACGGACGGGGCTCGCCCCGCACGAGGTGGGCATCAACGACTTCTTCCGGGTCAACGGCACCACCGCGGGTCTGATCGCGGCAATGTGCGCGCTGGCGGTCACCTTGTTCTGCGCGGTCTGGATCCGGTATCCGAGTCTGATCGCGCCCGAAGCCGTCGGCGCCCTCGCCGCGCTGGGTCTGTTGATCGGACCCGTCACCGGGCATCTGGGTCAGCTGACCGGCGGAGCACTGCTCATCGCCGTGCATGTACTCGCGGCGAGCTGGTGGTGCGGTTCTCTCGCGGCTCTCGCCCTCACCGTCCGCGGCCGAAAGGGCTGGGCAACCGTGCTGCCCGTGTTCTCGCGGTACGCGCAATGGCTGGTCCTGGCATTGATCGTCAGCGGTGTGATCGCTGCCCTGCTGGAGTTGGATTCGCTCAGCGAGGTCTGGTCCACCGGTTACGGCCGGATCCTGCTTGCAAAGTCGGTGGGCATGGTGGCGTTGCTCGCAGTGGCTGCCGACCAACGACGGCGGTGGCTGCCTTCGGCCCACACCCACCGCAGTTCCGAGCAGGCATCGCTGCGACGCGCGATCGTCGAGGTGCTGCTGATGGCGGTTGTCATCGGACTGGCCGCCGGGCTCGGGACCACCGCACCCAGCTGAGCCGGACCCGCCGGAACCGGGCATGATTGACGACGGCGCAGCCACGTACATGTGACATCGCCCCCGTCTCAGTGCAGGTCTGGATCAGTACCTCCGGGCCGAATCGAGACGCGGTGATCAGTCCGCCCGTCTTCGAAGGAGCTGAGCCGTATGGCCGACCCGGACTCCCAGCCCGACTCCGATCACTCGGGCGAGCGCCCCGTCCCGCCGGCCAAGAAGTCGGCTGCCAAAAAGGCTCCCGAGAAGAAGGCCGCGGCGAAGAAGACCGCTGCCAAGAAGGCGGCGAAAAAGCAGCCCCCAAGAAGGAGGTTGCGAAGAAGACTGCCGCCAAAAAGGCCCCGGCGAAGAAGGCTGGGCCCGGCAACACTCCACCCACAAAGGCGTCTGCGCGGAGAAGCTCTGACGCCGGCACGCCCGATCACGCCAACGCCGAACACGTCGTATCGCAGAAGGCACCCGCGAAGAAGCCCCCGGTACGCAAGGGTCCTGGCAAGCCGGGCAACACGGCTCCACCCAAGTCGACCCCGGCACAGTCGGCGGCTCCCCCGTCTCCCAAGACCGCTCCCGCCCCGGCCGCGACACCGGAACCCACACACCCGGAACCGTCGGCGCCTGCTCCGGCCGAGGATCAGCAGGCCCGGTTCACAGCTCTCAAGCGCACGGAACCTCTGCCTCTGCCTCTGCCTGAGCCGGCGACAACAGGCCCGGTGGTCAAAATCGGCAGCGCCGTGGTTTTATTGGCGCTCATCTTCCTGGCCGTGCGGCGGCTACGTCGATAGCCCGAGAGACGAAAGCTGTTGTGAGGATGCCAGTTCGCGTTGCCCGACCACACTCTCCGCTATCTTGGCGCCGATGACCTCTGCCTGAGCGATCAGTTCACGCCGGACGGCCGGGTCGTCGGAATCTGCGTCGTAGAGGAATTCGAGCGACGAAGCCTCGATGCGCGAGTAGTCCGCGATCCCATGGATCATCTGCAGCGTCATCGCCTCCTTGTATCCGTGACGCTGATGAGTCCCTTCGTCTATTCCGCCGATCGCCACCAGATGCAAGCCTTTGATGGCGCTCGGGGCGTCGGCGACTCGATCGTCATAGGCGAAGCCGCGGGTGAAGACGCGGTCGATCCAACCCTTGGCGAGTGCCGGCAGCGACCACCAATAGACCGGGAAAACCAACACCACCGCTGAGGCAGATCGCAACATCTGCTGTTGCTCCGCGACGTCCACGGGGACCCCGGCGAGCCCCCGGAAGTGGGCGAGATCGTCACTGTTGAAGGCGGGGTCGAATCCCGACGCCGCCAGGTCGTACGTTGCGGCAGTGAGGTTTTCGGCGGCGATGCTCTTCTTCATCGCTCGGGCCACATTCCAGGTGACCGATTGGGTGTCGGGGTGGACAACCACCAGGATGACATCGGGGTGCTCATCTGCGTTGCTCATACCGGCGACGGTAAACTATGACATCAGTGTCAAGGCAAGGTCCATCTCGAGAAGAGGCATCGATGTACATCAGCGACTTGAGTGACATCACCGGCGCCAGTTCCCGCATGCTCAGGCACTACGAAAAGGCAGGCCTGCTGACGCCGACGCGTGATCCGAACGGCTATCGGCGGTACCGGAAAGAAGACGTGCAGACCGTCGAGGACATCCGCTGCCTCTTGGCGTCTGGACTGTCGTTGTCGGAGTCCGCTTTCATCCTTCGCGTTGCGTGCGCCGATCCCGACGAGGCGACCGACGAGGAACGCCGTGAAGCACTACGTCAACTCGACGACCGCGAACGCCAGCTGGCCGACGCGATGCGTCGTCTTCGGGCACAGAGAGCCGGGATCTCCGAGCTACGAACGCATGTGCGCGATGCCATGCAGGCGTCGCGGTCGCCCGATCAGCTCTCTGGAGCGTCCAGCGCACGAAGATAACGCTTCGTCACCAGGCGTTGACCGACTCTCCCGAGCGGTCCCCCCGCCCTGGCGAGAATTGAGCGTGGCCGCGAGAAGGCTGCGACCACCAGCACCACACTGTCGTCGGCTCGGTGCTCGATACAGAACAGCTCCTCACCTGCCTCTGGGTGGCCGGGCAAGGTGCCGTAGGCGAAACCACAGCGATCGGGCTCGTCGAGCACGTACACAACTCGCACCGGCGCCTTCAGTCTGGCCGTACCCACGCCGAGCCCGACCAGCCCGACGCTTCCCTCGCTGACTGTCACGTCGGGACTGGTCACCGTCAGGCCGGCGCCGAGCTGCACCTGCCACCTCAGAACAGCGTCGCCGAGTTCACGAAACACTGCAGCACCGGATCCCACGACTCTTTCTCGTCGCAGGTGGTGGTAACCGGACGGCATACCGGTCTTGGTCGCGCCGACCTCCGGATAGGTGAAGTCCGCCGCCCGCAAACGACCCGCGGTATGCGAATCCATAGGTCGGACAGGTGGTTTGCTCATCTGTGGAGACTACCCACCAGGGTTTGCCTGCGGGCTGCTTCGCGACCACGTCGGCGCTGTCCACACCACGAGACGAGAGCGTCACGCGGCACGTCGACGCACCCACACCGCAGCAAAATGCAGCACGATACCCACTGCGAGAAGAAGCCCGCCATACATCCAGACCTCACCGCTCTGCTGGGTCAGCAGCAGCACGCACGAGGCGACACCGAGAATCGGGATGATTGTCGGTACCCGAAAATGCTTATGCTCGACGGGATCCCGACGAAGAACCAACACAGCGACATTTGTCGAGATGAAGACGAACAGCAGCAACAGCACCACCGTCTCGGCCAATGTCGACAGTTCGCCGTTGAGTGTGAGCAGCATGGCCACCAACGTCGTCGCCACAATCGCCGCCCACGGGGTACGCCGCTTGGGCAGCACCTTTCCCAGTGCGCTCGGCAGCAGCCTGTGCTCGGCCATACCGAAGGTGAGGCGGCTGGCCATGATCATCGTGAGCAGAGCGCCATTGGCCACGGCCACCAGCGCGATGAGACTGAAGACCCAGTCGGGGATGCCGACACCGGACTCCCCGACAACGGCCAGCAGCGGTCCCGACGACTCGGACAATGTGCTCGCGGGCAGGGCAATCGAGCTTGCGAGCCCCACGAGCACGTAGACGAGTCCGGCCGTTGCCAACGACCCGAAGAGGGCCAAGGGATACACGCGACTGGGATTGCGGATCTCTTCGGCGACGTTGGCCGAGGTCTCGAATCCGACAAAGGAGTAGTAGGCGATGATGGCACCGCTGAGGATGGCCATCGCGGGGGTCGAGCCGTCCGGGAACTCGGTCACCCGGGACACGTCACCTCGGCCTTCGCCGAGCATCACCCCGACCACCGCGATGACGATGACCAGTCCGCTGACCTCGATGATCGTCATGACCACGTTGCTCTTCACCGACTCACTGATGCCGCGTGCGTTCAGGCAGGCCACCAGTGCCAGGAACACCAGCGCGGCCGGGACGGTCGGCACATCGATGAAGGTCTTGAGGTATTCGCCGGAGAAGGCCAGCGCGAGTCCGGCTGCGCTCGTGACTCCTGCGGCCAGCATGCAGAAACCTACGAGGAACGAGACGATCGGTTGCTTGAAGGCCCGCTCGGCGAGTATCGCTGCACCGCCGGCCTGCGGATACTTGGTGACCAACTCGGCATAGGAGCCGGCGGTGAGCAGGGCCAGCAGAAGCGCGACGATCAGCGGCGCCCAGAGTGCCCCTCCCACCTCCTCGGACAGCACTCCCATCAGGGCATAGATACCGGCTCCGAGCACGTCGCCCAAGATGAACAAGAACAGCAGCGGACCGGTTATCTTCCGCTTCAGTTTGGATGCGGGCTCATCCCCTGTTGCCTGTGTTCCCGCTTCGGCATCAGCCGTCATTCGCATCTCCTGGTGCAACCGAGAATGTGCTGGTCGACGTAGCCCGAGGACCAGCTGTTCATACAGCGTTCGTATCCAGGTAGGCATAGCCTGCGAGCGACAATCGGAAACCTCGGCAAACCACAGGGGGCTGACGAGCGCTCCCTCCGGATCCTCAGCGATCGTGCACGATCACGCCGAGCCGACGATGAAGTCGCGCAATGTCATCGGCGGCCGGCCAGTGATGGTCTCCACATTGTCTGTCACCGCTGCCAGTTCACCCGCAGCAATCGCGGTGTAGGTGGACACCCAGGCGTCCACTTGCCAGTCCGGCGCCCCATAGGATTTCCGCGACTCGTAGGCTTCGTCGATCGTCTCGTTGTGGAATGTGACTGTGCGACCGCTGGTTTCGGTGAGAATCCGCGCCACCTCGTTGAAAGTGAGTGATTCGCGGCCGGTGAGGTCGTACGTCTCACCCCGGTGTGATGCCGGATCGGCGAGAACCGCGGTCGCCACTCGCGCGACGTCGGCGCGCGCCACCGCACCCACCGCGCCGTCTCCGGCCGGGCCACGGATCACGCCGTCGGTGCCGGCGAGGCTCGGCAGGAAATCGACGTAGAAGCTGTCGCGCAAGAACGTGAACTGCACTCCCGACGCGCGGATGTGCTCCTCCGTTGCCCAATGATCGCGCGCGAGAGTGAAAGTCGCGTCGGGTGCCGCATTCAGGAACGACGTGTAGACGATGTGTTGCACACCGGCCCGGACAGCCGCATCGACGAAGGTCCGGTGTTGGTCCAACCGGTCTTCGCTCTCCGAGGCCGACACCATGAACAAGGTGTCGACGTCCGCGAGTGCGGCGACCGCGGCGTCGTGGTCGCCGTAGCTCGTCTCCGCGACCGCTGCCCCGGGCAGCACTGGCGCGCGCCCGCGCGAACGCACCACCAACCGGAGAGCTGTCCCGGCCTCCGACAAGGCGCGCGCAACCAATCCCCCGACATTGCCGGTAGCTCCCGTGACCGCGATGGATGGATGTCGGGTCACCGGATTCTCCCGTCGTCGTGGACTCGCTGCGCCGAGCACGTGCTGTCAGTGCGGCACGTTGTCCTCGATGATGACACTGCGAACGACTCCGGACGATGGGACCCCGCAGCATGACCACAGCACAAACCATCGCGACAGCCAGCGTCTTCATCTGGCTGGGAATGGTCCTGGCCATATCCTCCCTGGACGTCCCACAGTTGGTATGTGACGGGATAGTTTTGACACCGACCGTCGGAAGGGAGGAATCGTGGACGAGAACGTGATCGAATCGCTGATCCGGTGGACGGATTCAGGTGCGGTATGGCGCGTGACGTCCCGGACCGCTTCTGCCGTGACCATCTCCATGTACACCTGCGACGGTGGCGAAGAAGTACAGCGCCTGCAATCGACTGATCCCGCGGTCCTCGCCTGGCTGGGCGACAGGACGGGCAACGAGGTGGACGATGCCTGAGCGTCGCGACCGCGACCCCGACGGCCGCGCACGGCAGGCCCGGCCGCGAGACGAGCTGGGCAGGCCGCTGCCGTACGGCGCCGAGGGTGTCGAACCGGTCTCCGAGGAACCGTTACCACCCGCCGAAACCATCGCGCTGGCACGTCAACTCATCGACGCCGGACGTCCGTTCGCAGCCCACGAGGTCTTCGAGGTCCGCTGGAAGACATGCCCGCCCGACGAACGGGAGCTGTGGCAGGGGCTGGCTCAGATCTGCGTCGGCCTGACGCATCACCTACGCGGAAATCCCAGGGGCGCAGCGCGTCTCGTCGAGCGCGGGGCGGGCCGACTCCTGCGTTACAGCCTGGTCGATGCGACGCCGTACGGACTCGATCTGGACGCGGTCATCGCGTGTGCGGAGCGACAGGTCCAGGACACGCGCTGAGTGATGCCGGCCGCGCGGAACACACGGCCGGCATCGTCGGTCACCGACCGGGCAGGAACTTCAGCGACTTCACGAACGCCGGAACGGTCCGCAGGAAGAGCCCCTGCGGCACGCCCTTGATGCCGCCAAGACCGATCACCCGCTGCTCGGCAATCGTCTGGGGCTCGGTGTATTTGAGAAGCCCTTCGGCGCCGTGGCGGCGGCCTACGCCCGACTTGCCCATACCGCCCATCGGAGCCGCAGTGGAACCCCATGCGGCCGCGTAGCCCTCGTTCAGGTTCACCGTGCCGGCGCGCAGTTCTGCGGCAATCTTGCGGCCTTCTTCCGACGACCCGGCGAAAACGCTTGCGTTGAGGCCGTATTCGGTGTTGTTGGCCTCTGTGATGGCCTCGTCCACGGAATCCACCGGGTAGATGGCGACAACCGGTCCGAAGGTCTCGCCGGCGAACGATTCCATCCCGTCGGCAACCCCGGACAGAACGGTCGGCTCGAAGAAGAAAGGTCCGAGTTCGGGACGGCGGTGTCCGCCGGCGAGAACCACGGCGCCCTTGGACTTGGCGTCCTCGACGTGCCGTTCGGCGGTGTCGACCTGGTCCGCCGAGGCCAACGACCCCATCTCCGTGGAGAAGTCGTAGGACTTGCCCACCTTCATCGCCGACACCCGCTGCGCGAACTTGGCGGAGAACTCATCGGCGATCGGCTTCTCGACGTAGATCCGCTCGATCGAGATGCAAAGTTGTCCGGAGTTCGAGAAGCAGGCGCGCACTGCGCCTTCGACAGCGTTGTCGATGTCGGCGGTCTTGGTGATGATCATCGGGTTCTTGCCACCGAGTTCGGCCGAGAAACCGATCAGACGACGGCCGGCCTGCTCGGCGAGCTGCGCGCCGGTTTCCGAGGACCCGGTGAACATGAGGTAGTCGGCCTGAGCCAAGATCTCTTGTCCCACAACAGAGCCCGGTCCGGGCACGACGGCGAACAGATCCTTCGGGAGACCTGCCTGGTAGAGCAACTCGACCACGGCGAGGGCGCAGTACGGCGTCTGGCTGTCGGGCTTGAGCACCACCGCATTACCGGCCATCAGAGCGGCGACCCCGTCCGAGGCAGCCAGGGTCATCGGGTAGTTCCACGGCGAGATCACGCCGACGACACCCTTGGGCTGATACCGAACGCGGGCGTCGGTGGCCAGGGGCAGCATCCCTTTGACCTTGCTCGCCGCCAGGAGCCGCGGGCCGGTCTTGGCGTAGTGCCGGGCAGTCATGGCCACGTCCAGCACTTCCTCCTGGGCGTAGGCGCGCGCTTTGCCGGTCTCGGCCTGTGCCATGTCCGCCAACGCATCCCTGTTCTTGAGCACCAGGGCCGCGAAATCGATCAGGATCTTGGCACGGTCACGCGGCCAGAGTTTCGCCCACTCGACCTGTGCGGCGCGCGCCCGCTCGAACGCGGCCTGCACGTCGTCGGCGGTGCCGACCGGAATTGTGGTCATCTCCTCGCCCGTGAACGCCTCGAGAACCGGGCGCGTAGAACGGGCGTCCGGATCATCGATGGCGATGAGCCCTCGCAAACGGTCGAACGTGGCTGTATCTGGCTTGCCCATGATCTGTCTCCTATTCGGCCGCGACGAGCACGATGCCGTCGTCGTCGCTGTATGCAAGGTCGCCGGGATTGAAGGTCAGACCGCCCAGTTCAACAGGGACGTCCCGCTCTCCGGCTCCGGACTTGGTGGACTTGCGCGGGTTGGTGCCAAGCGCCTTGATACCGATGTCGATGCCGGCGAGCAGCTTCGAGTCGCGGACCGCACCGTTCACGATGATCCCGCTCCAGCCGTTGGACCGGCCGAGTTCGGCGATCACGTCGCCCACAAGGGCGGTGTGCACCGACCCGGCACCGTCGACGACGAGCACCCCACCGTTGCCGGGTTCGCCGAGCACCTGCTTGAGCAGGGCGTTGTCCTGGAGGCACCGAACCGTGGTGACCCGGCCGACGAACTCCCTGCGCTTCCCGAACTGCGTGAACTGGAGGTCGCAGCTGCGTACCTCCTCGCCGATCTCGTCCACGAGGTCGGCGGTGGCTACGAAGGTGATCTCACTCATGCACCTCAGCCTAACGACTCTTACTTACCGACCGGTAACCACCGCTGACCGGCCCGCATCCGAGGCAGCTGAACGCGGCCGCGGACATCAGTCCGGGAGCACACCATCGTCTGGTCCGCCGACCACGGCCTCGGTGCCGCCGATCTCCACGACGTCGCCGGTGACCAGTTGTCGGCCGCGCCGCGTCTCGGTCTCACCGTTCACGCTGACCAATCCGTCCGCGATGACTTCTTTTGCCTCGGCCCCGGATTCGATGAGATTCGCCAGCTTCAGGAATTGGCCCAGTCGGATGGAATTGTCTCGGATCGGAACTGTTTCTCGGCTCACCGTTCAATCCTCCCATCTGAGAGATAACGTTACTGCGGACCAGCTGCGGAAAGGCAACACCTGTGAGCGTCGATTCACCCGAAACCACGGTCGACTCAATCGATGTGAGCAGGGAGGCAACTCCTGCGCCCCGTCGGCCGACTCGCCTGGTCCCGCCTGCGGGATGGTTCAAGAACGCGCCGCGGTACGTCAGTTGGGTTGCGGGCGTCCTCGCCGCCATCTCGCTGCTCAGCAGCATCTCCCTGCAGTTCCGGCGCCTCACCGAGGTGCCGCGCGACTACGTCGACAATTATCTGATCTCCGCACCCGACACCAGCTTCGCCTGGGCGTTCGTCTTGGCACTGCTCGCCTTTGCACTCGCATCCCGCAAGCGGATCGCGTGGTGGATCACGGTGGCGTACGTCGCCGTCTATGCCATCGGAAATGCGCTCTACCTATTCGAGCCGTTGTCGTCGGAGAACGGTGTGAACACCGTGGTGCGGATCAATATCTGCATCGGTGTCGTCCTGCACGTGTTTGCGCTGATGTATTTGATCGCGAGTTATCGGCAGTTCTATACCCGTGTGCGCCGTGGCGCTCTCTGGCGCGCTGCCGGCGTGCTGGTCGCCGGCCTGGTCATCGGTTCGCTGATCGGTTGGGCCCTCGTCGAGATCTTCCCCCACACCCTCACCGCCTCCCAGCGACTGCCGTACGCGATCAATCATGTGGTGACGTTCGGGTCCGTCGACCTGTCGACCGACTTCGACGAGCACCATTCCTATGCGCCCGTCGAGACGTTCTTGGGCCTGCTCGGCGCTCTGGCGCTCATCGCCGCAGCGTTGATCCTGTTCCGTTCGCAGCGGTCGAACAACTCGATGACCGCGACCGACGAGAGGTTGCTGCGGCTGCTCATCGATGGCTTCAGCGGCGACGACTCACTTGCGTATTTCTCCACCCGCCACGACAAAGCGGTTGTCTTCGCTCCCAACGGCATGGCCGCGATCACCTACCGGGTTGAGGTCGGCACCGCGATGGCCGGTGGAGACCCCGTGGGCGACAAGCGCTACTGGCCCGACGCGATCGCGGAGTTCCTCAAGATCTGCGACCGGTACGGCTGGCATCCGGGCGCCATCGGCGTGAGTGCCACCGGCGCGGAAGCGTGGGACGCTGCCGGATTCACCACACTCAACATCGGCGACGAGGCGATCGTCCACACCCGCGGTTACAACCTCAACGGGCCGGAGATGAAGGCCGTCCGGCAGTCGGTGGCCCGCACCAAGCGCGCCGGCATCACCGTGCGTATCGCCCGCCACGAGGATCTGTCCCCCGAACAGATGGCCGCGGTGATCGCGCGCGCCGACGAATGGCGCGACACCGACCAAGAACGTGGCTTCTCGATGGCTCTGGGACGTCTGGGTGACCCCGCGGACGGACGGTCCATCCTCGTGGAAGCCGTGCAGGACGCGGGCACCGCGAACGAGAAGGTCGTCGGCATGCTCTCGTTTGTCCCTTGGGGCCAGACCGGCGCATCCCTCGATGTGATGCGCCGCGACCGGGACTCGATCAACGGACTGGTCGAGACGATGGTGACCGAGTTCGCCGAGAACGCCGAGGCCTTCGGCATCCTCGACATCTCGATGAACTTCGCAGCCTTCCGTGTGGTGTTCGAAGAAGGCGGCCAGATCGGCGCAGGCCCGATCATGCGGGCGATGTACGGCGCCCTCACCTTCGCGTCGAAGTTCGTGCAGATGGAATCGCTGTACAAGTCGAACGCCAAATACCACCCCGAGTGGGTTCCCCGGTTCCTGTGTTTCGAGGACGGCCGCACGATTCCGCGGGTCGGCCTGGCCGCCGTGGTCAACGAGGGATTTGTGAAGCTGCCGAAGTTCGGGCAGGGCAACGACTTCACCGGCGATGCCTCCTCGGTGCCGCCGGGTGTCGACATCGACGCGATCGCCGCGGAGATCGCCAGCGAGGAAAAGGCCGAGCATCGCGGACCGCGGCGTCCCGAGCAGGTCCGCGTCCGTCTGGCCAAACTGGAGCAGCTGACCGCGGCCGGCGTCGATCCCTATCCGCCTGCCTATCCGCCCACCCACACCATCGCGCAGGCCGTCAGCGCGCCTGAAGGGACCACCGCCCGGGTGGCGGGCCGCGTCATCCGCATGCGTGACTTCGGCAAGGTCGTGTTCTGCGATGTGCGCGACTGGAGCGGGGACGTGCAGGTACTCGTGGATGCGAGCGCGCTGAAGCCGGAAACCCTTGACCTGGCAGGCACCGTCGACCTCGGCGACCTCATCGAGGTCAGCGGAGTGGTGGGGCGCAGCCGCAAGGGCGAGTTGTCGCTGCTGGCCAAGGACTGGCGGATGCTCGGCAAGTGTCTGCACCCGTTGCCGGACAAGTGGAGTGGGCTCACCGACCCCGAGGCGCGAGTGCGTCAGCGGTACGTGGACCTGACCATCAATCCCCGAGCCCGCGAACTCATGAGAGTGCACAGCGCCATCGTGAAGTCGATGCGCGACCACCTCTCCGGCCGCGACTACCTCGAGGTGGAGACGCCGATCCTGCAGCAGATCCACGGCGGCGCGAACGCGGCCCCGTTCCGCACACACATCAATGCCTACGACCTCGACCTGTATCTGCGGATCGCTCCCGAGCTCTACCTCAAACGGCTGTGTGTCGGCGGCATGGAGCGCGTGTTCGAGATGGGCCGCAACTTCCGCAACGAAGGTGTGGACTTCAAGCACAACCCGGAGTTCACCAGCCTGGAAGCGTATGAGGCGCACAGCGACTACGACCGCATGCTGCACCTCACCCGCGAGATGATCCAGAACGCCGCGGTCGCCGCGCACGGCGAGCAGGTGGTCTACATCGAGGGCAAGGACGGGGAGATCGAGAAGGTCGACATCTCCGGTGAGTGGCCGGTGAAGACACTGCACGGCGCGGTGTCGGAGGCGATCGGCGAAGAGGTCACCCCGTACTCGGAGGTGGAGTACCTCAAGGAATTGTGCGACAAGCACGAGATCCCCTACCGCAACGACTGGGATGCCGGGCAGGTCGCGTTGGAGATGTACGAGCACCTGGTGGAAGACCAGACCACGTTCCCGACGTTCTACAAGGACTTCCCGACGTCGGTGTCGCCGCTGACGCGTCAGCACCGCACCATCCCCGGTGTCACCGAACGCTGGGATCTGGTCGCGTGGGGTGTCGAATTGGGTACGGCCTACACCGAATTGACCGACCCGGTGGAGCAGCGCCGGCGGCTCACCGAACAGTCGTTGCTCGCCGCGGGCGGCGACCCGGAGGCGATGGAACTCGACGAGGACTTCCTGCAGGCCCTCGAGCACGGCATGTTCCCCACCGGCGGGCTCGGCATCGGAGTGGACCGCATCGTCATGTTGCTCACCGGACAGTCGATCCGGGAGACGCTCGCGTTCCCACTCGCGAAGCCGAAGTGACCGCTCTGAAGGTTGACGCTTGAACTGGTACATGACCCACGTGGTCGAGACAGGCCGGTCTGCGGCCGTGTTCGCCCTGGTCGGTTTCATCGTGACCTACGGCATCACGCGTTGGATCACCCGATCCATCCGGGCTCGGAGTGAGAACACGCCGAACGATGCTGAGGCCGCGTCAGGCGGACCAGTCAACGACATCTACATCGGTGGAGTACACATCCACCACCAGGTGTGGGGCATCTTGCTGATCCTCACCACCGGGCTGCTCGAGTTCCGGTTCCAACCCGACCCGCCGTGGCGCGAGGTGTTGGCCGCGGCGTTCGGGATCGGCGCCGCCCTCGCGCTCGACGAGTTCGCGCTATGGCTGCATCTGGAAGACGTGTACTGGTCTGAAGAAGGGCGCAAGTCGATCGACGCGGTGATGATCGCGACGGTGTTCGGTGTTGCGATGCTGGTCGGCACCACTCCCCTCGGCGGAATCGACGAGGGCAATCCGTCCAGCACCAGCGTGGCCATCACAGCGTTGATCGTGCTCGTGCACGTCGCCTACTCGGTCATCTGTCTGCTCAAGGGCAAGCTCGCGACAGGACTGATCGGGCTGCCGGTGCCGCTACTCGGGTTGATCGGCGCATTGCGGCTGGCCCATCCGACCTCGTACTGGGCGCGCAGGTTCTACTCTGAACGCAAGCTCGAGCGCGCCGAGCGCCGGTTCGAGCTGTACGTCGGTCGTCGTGACCGGATGCGTGATCTCGTCGGCGGTCGCGAACAGCGAACGCCCTGACCGCCGCACCCATCTCCGGCGCTCAGAGAACGAGATGACCCATGTGTCGCTGGCTCGGCTACTACGGGAATCCGATCAACCCCCAGGAACTTCTCTACGACCCCGAGCACTCGCTGATCCAGCAGAGTCGCCTTGCTGCGCCCGATGTTCCCACCGCAAACGCCGACGGTCACGGACTGGGCTGGTACAGCGAGGCGGGCCGTCCCACGCTGTTCCGTAGCGCCGCCCCCGCGTGGGGTGACGAAAACCTTCGCGAGCTGTCGGCGACGGTGCGATCGTCGTTGTTCGTTGCACATGTGCGGGCGGCCACCGGTACCCCAGTGCAACAAACGAATTGCCATCCATTTCGGTATGGACGGTGGATGTTCGTGCACAACGGCTTCATCGCCGACTTCCGACGTCTCCGACGCGACCTCATCCTCGCCGTGCGACCGGACCTGTTCGAGAGCATCGGAGGATCGACGGATTCGGAGGTGATGTTCTACCTCGCGCTGACCTTCGGGCTGGAGGACGATCCACTCGGCGGTCTGGAGCGGATGGCCGGTCACATCGAAGCGTTGGCGGCATCGCAGGACATATCCGAGCCTGTCCAGATGACGATCGGGCTCACCGACGGTGAGCGGCTCTACGCTGTTCGCTACGCGAGCGGCCCGGTGGTCAACACGTTGTACGTCAGCGGCGACGTCGAGTCGGTCCGCAAGCTGTATCCGGAGAACGAACGACTTGCGCACTTCTCCGAAGAAGCCCGCGTGGTGGTGTCCGAACCGCTGGTCACGCTTCCCGGGCTGTGGCACGAGGTGCCGCCGTCCAGCGCTCTCATCGTGCAGAAAGGTCCGGACGAACAACGACCGTTTCGGCCGCAGCCACCCACCTGACCAGTGTCCGCCGGCAGTGCCAAGTGGTGAGCCCGGCATAGAATGGCTCGATGCAGCTGCAGCCGCCCGGCGCGTTCTTCAACATCTGCGGCCTGCGCACCCATGTGGTCGTGGAGGGCCAGGGTCCACCACTGCTTCTCCTGGCCGCTCTCGGCGGCAACTGGTTCGACTTCGACCACCTGGCCGAACTGCTCCGCGACCGGTGGACGGTGATCCGATACGACCGGCCCGGCTACGGCTTGTCCGATCCACTCCCTCCCGGCCAGATCCCGTCGATCGACGACGAGAACCGGCGGATAGACGAGCTGCTGGACGCGCTCGGGGTCACCGAACCCGTTGTGGTCGCGGGGCATTCGCTGGCGTCGCTCTACGCGGAGGGATTCGCCCGCGGCCGTCCGGAGCGGGTGGCCGCAGCCATCATGCTCGACGGCTCCTACGTGATGCTGCCGCTGCAGATGGTGCCGCCAGGCCTCAGCAACCGGTTGGCGCACCTCACCGCACACCTCATCAAGGCTCTGCGGCTTCCCCGGTCGGCCGGCATCCGCGGCCATGCGATCGCGACGTCGCCCGGGCCACCGGGTGGGTACACAGCAGAGCAGCGCCACTGGATAGCGGAGGTGCTGGGTGGAAATCGTTATCCACGAGCACTTCTCGTCGAGCAGGCCGCATTCGGAGTTCTCAACTCAGAGCTGGTGGCCATGCGACGTACCATGCCCCTCCCGGCGCCGACTCTGGTTGTCTCTGCCCTGCCCGGGCGGCGTACACCGGTCCGACTGTTCTGGAACTGGAAGCAGGCCCGGTACGCCCGATTCCTCGGCGCCGACTACACGCCCGTCGTTCCCGCGCGCCACTTCTTCATCGTCCAGCAGCCCGATGTCGCTGCCGGGCTGATCGAGGATTTTGCCGCACGCGCGATCGCCGGCAGGTAGTCCCCAGCCGGGAGCGATCAGAGGTTGAAGTTCCGCAGGTCGGCGACCGTCACCAGTCGTTCGCCTTCTTCGGGCAGCATCCGGGCGAGTCGTCGATGCGCGATCAGCCCATCCGAACCGAAGATGTGCGGGTGTCGTCCGAGTAATGGGGTGCGGCGGCTGTTGTGCGACTTCGCCAGTTTCACGACTGATCACGTCCTGTTTGGTGCAGCGGATAACTTTCTGGGTACCGCGATCGTCCAGAGCCGAAACCCTTGGACATCCGTACCTTCGCGTTGTGTGTCGTGATGGCCCGCCGCGTCGTTACCTCTGCACAGGCCTCACCAGGGTTGTTGCTGCCACAATGTGGTGAACGTCACGCTACGCCCAGAGATGTCCGAATTCGGGTTGCCACGCGGGCGAGTCACATCTTCCCCAGGGGTAACACGGCGGGGGCGGAGATGTCGCCAAACCCTCCGATTCCGGTGAGTTCCTCCGACTGCAACCGGAGGAAGTGGCCGAAACCGGAGGAAGTACACCGCCCCTCGCCAAACCCTCCGACTCCAGTCAGACCCTCCTGTTGCAACCGGAGGAAGTGGTCGAAACCGGAGGAAGTACGTCAGGCCAGGCCTGCCAGGTAGTTCTGGGCCCACTGCAGCGCGGTGACGCCTGGCTGCACCTGGAAGTTGCCGTAGTTGGTGTGCGAGCCCGATTCGATGAAGCGATTGAACGCGATGATCTGCGAACGGGCCTTTTCGTTGCTGAGTTCGTTCAGTACGGCACCGGGTCCGCCGCGGGTGACCAGTTCGCTGAAGATCGCAGCGGCCTCGGCCTGGTACTGGGCGAACATGTCGGGATTGGGGTTACTGTTCTCGGCCAGGTACCCGACCACGCGGGAGACGTAGTAGTCCCGGGGGATGTTGCAGTACTGGTCGCCCGGATCGCAGATGGTAAAGGTGCGGTTCTTCACCCATCCGAACCCGCCCTGACGTGGTCCGCCGTTGCCCTCGCCCGACAGCGCCGGTCCGATGAGCGCATCCTGCTTCGAGCGGCGCGGGTCGGAGATCAGCACCGCGCCGGCGAACTTGGCGGGCGCGATGGCTCCCCGCCCGGTCCCGATGTCAGCGGCGAGGTCGCCGGCTGCGTCAGCACCCTGGCTGTAGCCGATCAGTGCGATCTTCGTACCCGGGCACCGTTTGGTCATCGTGATGGCCAGGCCTTCGGCGTTGGCCACGGCCTGCGCTTTCGACTCGCCGTAGACGGCACCACCGTTCTCCCAGGGGAAGGCGGTGGCGTTGTACCCGACCAGCTGAGTCTGGGTCTCGCCGCCGAGGCCAGTCGTGGGGTAGGCGAGCATTCCGCGGATCTGGGCGTCGGCCGACTTCTCCCAGGTTCCGGGAATGGCCAACACGTAGAGCTCTGGACAGCTCGCGGGATCAGCCGATGCGGTGGGTGCCGACACCGCACTCAATGCCCCGACCGTCACCACAGCTGCTGCCAACACACTCGTCATCGCGCGTGTACGGCGTCCACGCTGTCGCCGCCAACCAAGAACAGTGCCCACCCGCATGAACTTTCCTCCCGAGCAAAACTGCTGATCACAGCTCGATACCAATCAGAACACAGGTGTGTTCCGATTCATCTTGACAGGTCGGGAGCGATCCCGCACCTTCAGCGCTGCGGTGCCAGGGTGGGAACGATGGGTGCGGGGAGCAGGGTGGCGCCGGTGAGGAACTTGTCCGCAGCGGCAGCCGCAGACCGTCCTTCGGCGATCGCCCACACGATCAACGACTGGCCGCGACCGGCATCGCCGGCCACGAACACGCCGGGGACCGTCGACTGAAAGTTGTCGTCGCGCTTGACGTTTCCGCGTTCGTTGTACTCCACGCCGAGCTTGTCGAGGAAGTCCTCGCGCTCGGGTCCGACGAAGCCCATGGCCAGTAGAACCAGGTCGGCCTCGAGCTCGAAGTCACTGCCTTCGACCTTCTCGAAACGGCCGGCGTTCATCACGACTTCGTGCGCGCGCAAACCGGTGACCTTGCCGTCTTCACCGATGAACTGCTCAGTGTTCACCGAGAATACGCGTTCACCGCCCTCTTCATGGGCCGAGGACACCCGGTACATCAGGGGGTACGTGGGCCACGGGGTGGAGTCGGCGCGCTCGTCCGGCGGGCGCGGCATGATCTCGAACTGGTGGACGATCTCGGCGCCCTGACGCAGCGATGTGCCGAGGCAGTCCGCGCCGGTGTCACCACCACCGATGATGATCACCTTCTTGCCCTTGGCGTTGATCGGCGGCATGCCGTCACCGTCGACGACGTCGTCGCCCTCTTGAACCCGGTTGGCCCACGGCAGGAACTCCATCGCCTGATGGATGCCATCGAGTTCACGGCCCGGGATCGGCAGGTCGCGACCCTTGGTGGAGCCGTTGCACAGCACCACCGCATCGAAGTCGGCCTGGAGCTGTTCGACGGTCACATCAACACCGACGTTGACACCCGCACGGAACTGGGTGCCCTCGGCGGCCATCTGCTCCAGACGGCGGTCGATGTGGTGCTTCTCCATCTTGAACTCGGGGATGCCGTAGCGGAGCAGACCACCGATCCGATCGGCCCGCTCGAACACGGTGACATCGTGGCCGGCGCGCGTGAGCTGCTGCGCCGCAGCGAGACCGGCAGGTCCTGACCCGACGATCGCAACCGACTTGCCGGTCTTCTCGGTCGGCAGCACCGGCGTGACCCAGCCTTCATCGAAGGCGTTGTCGATGAGCTCGACCTCGACCTGCTTGATGGTGACGGCAGGCTGGTTGATGCCCAGCACGCACGACGCCTCACAGGGGGCCGGGCACAACCGACCGGTGAACTCCGGGAAGTTGTTGGTGGCGTGCAGACGGTCGATGCCGTCTGCCCAACGGTCCTTGTACACGAGGTCGTTCCACTCAGGAATCAGGTTTCCGAGAGGACAACCGTTGTGACAGAACGGGATCCCGCAGTCCATGCACCGGCTGGCCTGGACGCGGAGCTTGTCGCGATCGAAGTCCTCGTAGACCTCTTTCCAGTCCATGAGTCGCAGCGGGACCGGCCGCCGTTGCGGCAATTCACGTTCGGGGTGCTTGAGAAAGCCCTTCTGGTCAGCCACGTGCGGCCTCCATCACTGCTTCGTCCACGTTGCGCCCGTCCTTCTCGGCTGAGGCGATAGCGAGCAGGACTCGCTTGTAATCGCGCGGCATCACCTTCACGAATCGGCCGACGTTGCTCTCCCAGTCTTCGAGGATACGAGCGGCCACCGGCGAACCGGTTTCGTTGCGGTGCTTGTTCACGATGCCTTCCAGGAACTCGAGGTCTTCGTCCTCGAGCGGCTCCGGTTGCACCAGTTCGGTGT
The DNA here is from genome assembly GCF_023051145.1 of Williamsia sp. DF01-3. Taxonomy (NCBI): domain Bacteria; kingdom Bacillati; phylum Actinomycetota; class Actinomycetes; order Mycobacteriales; family Nocardiaceae; genus Williamsia; species Williamsia sp. DF01-3. Next base: position 489,455 of record NZ_JALKFS010000005.1, on the reverse strand, counting down.
TGAGATTGCTCTCCAGTACGCCGTCGGGGTCGTAGACGTACGCGATACCACCGGACATACCGGCGGCGAAGTTGCGGCCGGTCGGTCCGAGCACGATCACGCGTCCGCCCGTCATGTACTCGCAGCCGTGGTCACCCACGCCTTCGACGACAGCGGTGACGCCCGAGTTGCGGACGCAGAAACGCTCGCCGACCACACCCCGGAGCAGGATCTCACCGGAGGTGGCACCGAAGCCGATGACGTTGCCGGCGATGATGTTCTCCTCGGCGACAAAGCCTTCCGGTGCGTTGTCCGCCGGAGCGATCACGATCCGGCCACCCGAGAGGCCCTTGCCCACGAAGTCGTTGGCGTCGCCCTTGAGTCGCAGCGTCACACCCTTGGGCACAAATGCACCGAAACTGTTTCCGGCGGAGCCGTGGAAATCGATGATGACCGTGCCGTCGGGCAAGCCGTTGGCGCCGTACGCCTTGGTGATCTCGTGCCCGAGCATGGTGCCCACGGTGCGGTTCACGTTGGCGATCTCAGAGGTGAACGACACGCGCTCACCCGAATCGATGGCCGCCCGAGCCTGGGTGATCAGCTGTTGATCGAGCGCCTTGTCCAGCGAATGGTCCTGGCTGCCAGAGCAATACAGGTCCTGATTCATGAACGGCGAATCGGTCTGGGTGAGGATCGCCGACAGGTCGAGCTTTCCTGCCTTGGCCGACTTCCAGTGTTGCAGCGCCTTCGTGGTGTCAAGCATCTGCACCTGGCCGACGGCCTCCTGCAGCGTGCGGAAGCCGAGGCGGGCCAGCAGTTCGCGCACTTCTTCGGCGATGTACATGAAGAAGTTCTCGACGAACTCGGGCTTGCCGGTGAAACGCTCACGCAGCACGGGGTTCTGGGTCGCGACGCCCACCGGGCAGGTGTCGAGATGGCAGACGCGCATCATGATGCAACCCGAGACGACCAGCGGCGCAGTCGCGAATCCGAACTCCTCGCCACCGAGCAGTGCGGCGACGACCACATCGCGGCCGGTCTTGAGCTGGCCGTCGACCTGGACCACGATGCGGTCGCGAAGGCCGTTGAGCAGCAACGTCTGCTGGGTCTCGGCCAGGCCGAGTTCCCAGGGACCACCGGCGTGCTTGACCGAGGTGAGCGGTGTAGCGCCGGTACCACCGTCGTGACCGGAGATCAGCACCACGTCCGCGTGCGCCTTCGAGACGCCCGCCGCGACGGTGCCGACACCCACTTCCGACACAAGTTTCACGTGAATCCTTGCCGACGGATTCGCGTTCTTCAGGTCGTGGATCAGCTGGGCGAGATCCTCGATCGAATAGATGTCATGGTGGGGCGGTGGCGAGATGAGGCCGACGCCGGGTGTGGAGCCGCGCACCTCGGCGACCCACGGGTACACCTTGTGCGGCGGGAGCTGTCCACCTTCACCGGGCTTGGCGCCCTGCGCCATCTTGATCTGGATGTCGGTGCAGTTGGTGAGGTAGTGCGCGGTCACGCCGAAACGGCCCGAGGCCACCTGCTTGATGGCACTACGACGCCAGTCGCCGTTCTCGTCGGGTTCGAAACGGCTCGGATTCTCGCCGCCCTCACCGGAGTTCGAGCGCCCGCCGAGTCGGTTCATCGCGATCGCGAGGGTTTCGTGGGCCTCGGCCGAGATGGAGCCGAAGCTCATCGCGCCGGTAGAGAACCGCTTGACGATCTCGCTGGCCGGCTCGACCTTGTCGATGGGGATCGGGTCGCGGTCGTCGAAATTGAACTCGAACAACCCACGCAACGACGCCATCTTCTTCGACTGGTCGTCGATCAGCTTGGTGTATTCCTTGAACACCGAGTACTGCCCGGTGCGGGTGGAATGCTGCAGCTTGAACACCGTGTCGGGGTTGAACAGGTGGTACTCGCCCTCGCGACGCCACTGGTATTCGCCACCGACCTCGAGCTCGCGGTGTGCGCGCTCCTCGGGCCGGTGATTGAACGCCAGTTGATGGCGTGCGGTGACGTCGGCAGCGATGTCGTCGAGACCGATACCACCGAGGTGCGACCGCAACCCGGTGAAGTACTCGTCGACGGTGTCCTGATTGATGCCGATGACCTGGAACAGCTGCGCGCCGGTGTAGGACGCCAGCGTCGAGATGCCCATCTTCGACATCACCTTGAGAACGCCCTTGCCGGCAGCCTTGATGTAGTTCTTGCGCGCGGTCTCGTAGTCGAGGTCGCCCAGGGCGCCACGCACCGACATGTCCTCGATGGTCTCGAAGGCCATGTAGGGGTTGATCGCCGCGGCACCGAAGCCCACGAGCGCGGCCATGTGGTGCACCTCGCGGGCGTCACCGGCCTCCACCAGCAGGCCGACCTGGGTACGGGTCTTTTCCCGCACCAGGTGGTGGTGCACCGCGGAGACCAGCAGCAGCGACGGGATGGGCGCCAGGGTCTCGTCCGACTCGCGGTCGGACAGGACAACCAGTCGGACGCCGTCCGCGATGGCCTCGGACACCTGGGTACGCACGTTGTCGAGCGCCTTGCGCAGTCCGTCGCCGCCCTCGGCGACCGGGTAGAGACCGCGGATCTGCACACTGCGGTAGTCGGCGTACTGCTCGTTGTCACCGAGGTGCACGAGCTTGGCGAGGTCGTCGTTGTCCAGGATCGGCTGGGGCAGCACGATCTGGCGGCACGACTCGGGCCCGGGATTCAGCAGGTCGGCCTCACGGCCGATGCTCACGCCGATACTGGTGACCACCTCTTCACGGATGGCGTCCAGCGGCGGGTTGGTGACCTGCGCGAACATCTGCTGGAAGTAGTCGAACAGCATGCGTGGGCGCTGCGAGAGCACCGCGAGCGGGGTGTCGGTACCCATCGAGCCGATGGGCTCGGCACCGGTGGTGGCCATCGGTGAGACCAGCAGGTCCACTTCTTCGGTGGTGTACCCGAAGACCTGCTGGCGCAGCCGGACCCGGTCGTGTGGCATGTGGGTGTGCGGCCGTCCGGGCAGCTTGTCGAGGTGCAGCATGCCCTCGTCCAGCCACTGCTGGTACGGGTGTTCGGCGGCGAGCTCGTCCTTGATCTCCGCGTCGTCGACGATGCGGCCGGCTGCGGTGTCCACCAAGAACATCCGACCCGGCTGCAGACGCAACTTCTGCACCACGTCGGAATGGTCGATGTCGAGGACACCCACCTCCGACGCCATCACGACGAGTCCGTCCTTGGTGACCCAGATACGGCTGGGGCGCAGACCGTTACGGTCGAGCACCGCGCCGATCACGGTGCCGTCGGTGAAGCACACCGACGCCGGTCCGTCCCAGGCCTCCATCAACGTGGAGTGGTACTCGTAGAACGCCCGGTGTTCGGGTTTCATCGACTCGTGGCGTTCCCACGCCTCGGGGATCATCATCAGGACCGCGTGCGGAAGGCTACGGCCGCCGAGATGCAGGAGTTCGAGCACCTCGTCGAAACGTGCGGTGTCCGAAGCGCCGTGGGTGACAACCGGGAAGATCTTGTCCGCGGTGCCCTCACCGAAGACGCTGGTGTCGATGAGCGCCTCGCGGGCACGCATCCAGTTCTCGTTGCCGGTGGCGGTGTTGATCTCGCCGTTGTGCGCAACCCGCCGGAACGGGTGGGCCAGCGGCCAGCTCGGGAACGTGTTGGTGGAGAAGCGTGAGTGCACCAGTCCGAGCGCGCTCTCGACCCGGTCGTCCTGCAGGTCGACGTAGAAGCCACGCAGCTGCGGGGTGGTGAGCATGCCCTTGTAGACGAAGGTGCGGCCGGAAAGGCTGGGGAAGTACACGGTTTCGCGTCCCGGACCATCCTGGCCGGCGCCCTTGTTGCCCAGCTCGGTCTCGACCCGTTTGCGCACCACGTAGGAACGCCGTTCGAGGTCTTCACCGCTGCAGTCACCGGCGATGAAGATCTGCCGGAACGTCGGCATCGCGTCACGGGCCAGGGCACCGAGCGAGCTCTCGTCGGTGGGCACGTCACGCCAGCCGAGAACCGTGAGACCTTCGGCCTCCACGATCTTCTCGACACCGTCGACCGCGGTCTTGGCGTCGCCGGAACCCTGCGGGAGAAACGCGATACCGGTGGCGTAGGAGCCTTCCGGTGGCAGCTCGAAATCGACCACGGCACGGAAGAACTTGTCCGGTACCTGGATCATGATTCCGGCACCGTCGCCGGTGTTCGGCTCGGCTCCTGCCGCACCTCGGTGTTCGAGGTTCACCAGGGCCGCGATGGCCTTGTCGACGATGTCGCGACTGCGTCGTCCATGCATGTCGACAACAAAGGCAACGCCGCAGGAGTCGTGCTCGTTCTGCGGGTCATAGAGCCCTATCGGGCCGGGAGCGTGCTTCATACTTTTCGCCCTTAACATCGCGTTCGCCGTGCGAGCGCACCGTTTCAGCTGTAGGTTACGGCGCACGGGTTGTGGCAGCCCTTGTCAGGACGACCGCACCGCGCTCACCTGCGCATACAGCGCTGCTGAGCAGCATTTCCGTGCACCGAGGCCAGCGCCATTGCTGACCGCGGATCGTGTTTGCCCACCGCATGGAGGATCACTCCTGCTTCAGGCATCAGATCATTTTCTCACGCCACCCGCGCCGTATTGAAATCGCGAGTGTGCCACGACTTCGAGATGACCGTCAAACCCTCTCTGAACAGGCGTTACAACCATCCGTGTCGCTGGGCGATCTGAGCGGCTTCGGCTCGCGTACCCGCTCCTGTCTTGCCGATCGCGCTCGACAGGTAGTTGCGGACCGTGCCCTGGGACAGATGTACCTGGGAGGCGATGACCGCGACCGTCGCTCCGCCGAGTGCACAGCGGAGGACGTCCTGCTCACGCTCGGTGAGCGGGTTCTGTCCGGTGGCGAGGCTCTCGGTGGCCAGGGTGGGGTCGATCACGCGGAGGCCGGCGTGAACCCTCCGCACCGCATCGGCGAGTTCGGCCGCCGGTGTGTCCTTCACGACAAATCCCGAAGCTCCCGCTTCGATCGCGCGGCGCAGATATCCGGGTCGGCCGAACGTGGTGACGATCAGACTGCGCACGTGCGGGAGTTCGCGGCGCAGCGCTTCGGCCGCCTCGATGCCGTCGGCCCCGGGCATCTCGATGTCGAGCAGGCAGACATCGACCTCGGCGTCGCGTGCGTGTTCCACGACCTCGTCACCGCGCCCCACCTGAGCGACCACCCGCAGGTCGGATTCGAGGTCGAGCAGGGCCGCCAGGGCACCTCTCACGAGCGCCTGATCGTCCGCGAGCAGCAGCCGGATCTCGGTCATGGGACCAACACTCGCAGTTCGGTGCCGTGGTCGCCGCCGAGGGTCAGGGTCCCGCCCGCGGCCTGGACCCGTTCACGCAGGCCGCGGAGCCCGTTGCCCGACAGCGAGCCGTCGAGCCCGACGCCGTCGTCGACGATGTCGATCGCGTTGGGCTGCAAGCGCACCCGGCAGGTCGTCGCTCCGGAATGACGTACGACGTTGGTGATCGCCTCACGCAGTACCCATGCGAACAACACCCGGTTCTCCGGTGCGGCGACGGTGGCGTCGGCAGGTAGATCGGCAGCGATCCGGGTGGCGGTGAGGGCCGTGTCGGCGGCCAGCAGTTCGGTCGCCAGATCCGGCGATCGCAGGCCTCCCACGGTGGTGCGGACCTCGGCGAGGGCTTCGCGCGAAATGCGGTGCAGGTCGGCGAGTTCGGCTCTCGCCGCGGTCGGATCGACGTCCATCAACCGGCCGGCGAGCTCGGACTTGACCGTCATCACCGTCAGTGAATGCCCGAGGATGTCATGGACGTCTCGAGCAACGCGCTCTCGCTCGGCGACGATGGCCAATTGCTCGTCGAGGCTGCGTTTCGCCGCTTCGGACTCCTCACGCAGCTCTTCGCGGGCGCGCAAGATCCTCACCGCGAGCACGGTCGGGCCGACGACCAGCAGCATCACCACGATGCCCGTGTCGAGCTCCCAGCCGTCGACGATCTCCGGCATCACCACCGCGGAACCGGTGAGGAGCACGAAGATGGCCACTGCCACCGGTATTCCGAATGACAGTGCGGCGACGGCCATCAGATAGGGGGCCAGCGCGAAAGCCTCTTGGTCGAGCGTGACCGTTGTCGCCGCGGCCACCACGGCGAGCGCGACGAACGCCACCGGCGCTGCCCGTCTCCGGTCCGAATGCCGGGACGTCCCGAACAGCACGTAGACGCATGTCAGGAGATACCCGACTGCGAAACCGCCGAGCAGGACCAGGCTGTAGACCCGCTCCGCCGTGCTCATGGTGTTCGACTTGACCACGGTCAGAACGGGATAGGCCAGGAAGAGCAACCACACAGCGGCGAAGGCCCAGCGCAGATCACGCCATGCGGTGAGCCGGCTGGAGATGGCGGACAACGCGCTCCCGTTCTACTCGATGTGTCTACTCACCGGGCTCGCGAGCCCACTTCGGGACGATGAACACCCCCGTGCCTCGGCGGTGACACCGTCCTGGTCGGACAGGGTGCCCACGACGTAGGTCTTGATTCCCTCGATCCGATCGATCCAGGCGTCGGCACGCACCGGACCCAGCGGGGTCGCCCGCAGGTACTTCACCTCGATGGTGCCCGTGAACTTCGTCCGCTTGCCGTGGCTCGAGGTCTCTCCCAGTATGTGGTCGAGAACCATGGCGCACACGCCGCCATGCACCATTCCCGGCGGGCCCTCATATGCGGCGCCGAGGTGGAACTCAGACCAGGCCTCGCCCTCCCGGTCGTGGTGGATCTTCAAGGGCGGCGCCAGGGCATTGCGGACTCCGACGACGGCGTTCCCCCACGGCATCGACAATCCCGAGGGCGTTATCCGAACACCGTAGGAACCGTCTATCTGCTGGGCCCTCAGCTGGGCGGTGGCCTGCTCGATCTGCGACTGAACCGTGCGTACGGTCTCCTCGTCGACCGTCGTACGGATCGTCGCGTCCACGAGGTCTCGTACGGCCACCGCGAGCGGCTCGAAGACCCCGCGCAACCGCGCGATCTCGTCGTCGCTCAGATGTTCCTGCAGAAATTGCACCATCGGAGAACTAGAACACGTTTCCGTTTTCGATGTCCACCATCGATCGGCGCCGCCTGGCTACACGCTGGTGTCGGTCTCGTACTTCGTCAGGCTGGGAGCGCCGGCAAGCAGTGGGCCGAGCTCGGTGATCGCACCCGGACCTGCCCGGAACTCCCGGTAGGCCGCGTCGTGCTTCTCCGATTCCCAACGCTCCACGATCATCCAGTGATTCGGATCAGCACTGTCGACCAGCACCTCGACGCCCTCGCACCCCTCGAACGCACGCGTGTCGGCGAGAACCTTTGTCATGAGCTTCTTGGCGTCTGACAGGGCTTCGGGCTTGAAGGTCACTTCGAGCAGGGCGGTCAACGACATCGTGGTCTCCGATTTCTGTGCACTGATGGTGTCCTGATCAAACTACTCACCGGCGCGCAGTGCTCCGCCGATAACAGCGAACTGCGGCGAGCCCGAAGACAGCTGCCCAGACCACGACGTTCAGCACACAGACCCACAGCGAGATGTGCTCGCCGTAGGCGGTGTCGCCGCCGGTCATCGGGTAGCCCGCCAGCGTGCTCACGCCGAACATCGGGGTGAACATCGAGAACGTCAGCATCGCGCCCTTGAGCGGCACAAAAAGGTTGCCGGCGAAAGCCAGCAGCGTCAGCACACCGCCGAGCACCTGAGTCGCCCCGTCCGATCGAAGCGCACTGCCGACTGCCAGGCCGAATGCCGCGAACACCCCGGAGCCCAGCCACCCCAGCACGACACACAACACCCACTGGCCTGCCGGTGCGCTGGCTCCGGTGGCCAGGCCGACCGCAGAGAGCAAGACCAAAGGCATCGCCGCGACCGCAAGGGCCACCGTCACCTTCGACATCACGTATCCCAGCGGTGTCAGCGGCGTCATCCGCAGCGTCCTCGTCCACCCGGCTTGCTGCTCGGAGGCCACCGAGGCCGCGGTGGTGGTTGTCGCGAGGATCGCGCCATAGATTCCCATGTGCACCATGACGTAGGCCGCGGTGTCGGCACTGCCGATCCGGTCGCTGCCGTAGTCGGTGGTGGCTCCGAAGATCACGTACATCAGCGTCGGGATGGCCAGGGTGAAGATCATCGCCCGCCGGTTGCGCAGCACCCGCCGCAGGTCGAGGCGTATGTACGTGGTCGAAAAGCCCCGGAGGGGCGACGCGGTGTGAGTGCCGGTCAGGGTGGTCACAGGGTGATCCTTTCGGGGGTCCGGTCGTGGTCGGAGGTGAGTGCGACAAATGCGTCTTCGAGGTTGCGCGAGCCGATTTCGACATCGCGCGCACCTGTCTGCGTGAGAAGGAAGCGCGCCAGGTCATCTGACTCGTCAGTGCGAAGAATGGTCCGTCCGCCCCGCTCGCTGACCTCGGCGAGATCTGCGAACGCGGCCTGCGTCCGGGCGACATCGCTCGGCGACATCAACGCCGAGACGCTGCGTCCACTGGCCTGCGCGCGAATACTCGCAACGGAACCGTCGGCGACTATGCGCCCGTTGGCCACCATCACGATGCGGTCGGCGAAAGCATCCGCTTCCTCGAGGTAATGCGTGGCGAACACCACGGTGCGGCCCCGACGGGCATCAGCACGCATCGTCGCCCAGAAGGATCGTCGAGACTCCACGTCCATGCCTGCCGTCGGTTCGTCCAGCACGATGAGGTCCGGGTCGGGCAACAGGGCCAGCGCGAACTTGAGTCGTTGCTGTTCGCCGCCAGAGCATTTCGAGACCTTGCGGTCCGCGATCCCGGTCAGCTGTGCGCGCTCGATGACCTCCGCGGCAGCGGCAGCGTCACCGAACGTTCCCGCGACGATGCGGACGGTCTCGGCGACGGTGAAGTCGGGAAGCAACCCGCCTGTCTGCAGCACCGCAGCAATCCGTCCACCGCCGGCGGCCGTCACCGGGTTCTGGCCGAAGATGCTGACCGTTCCCGAGTCGGGTGTCGAGAGTCCCAGCATCATGTCGATGGTTGTGGTCTTACCTGCGCCATTGGGCCCCAGAAACGCGACCATCTCGCCCGCCGCGATACGGAGATCGATGCCGTCCACGGCGCGCACAGGCCCGGCCGCCGAGTCGAATGTCTTTGTCAATCCGCTCAGTTCGAGCGCCGTTGTGTTCATGGTTTACAGCCTGCGTGCCACGGTGGTCCGTCACCCACGGCTAATGTCACGAGATCGGCATGACAGATGTCATCTGGGCAGGAGGTCGATCCCGTTGTCCGACACGGTCGTCCGAATCGGGCCGGCGCTGGCCGTCGCTGTGGTGCTGCTGGCCGTCGTGGCGGTCGCGGTCACTCATCTGGGCCGCACCGGGCACGAACGCGCCGTGGCCTGGTCGTCGATGCGTGCGGCCGTTCAGCTCGGTCTGCTGGCGGTGGTGCTGGGACTACTTGTCCGCCACATCTGGTTGTCCGCAGGGTTCGTGGTGCTGATGGCTCTGGTGGCCGCCTGGACGGCGGCGGGCCGGGTGATCGGCCGTCGTCCGACGGTGTCCGAGACCGCTCGATTACTGCTGCCGGTCGCCGCACCTTCAGTTGTTGTGGTGAGCGCATTGATCGTCGTAGGCGTGTTACCCGCAACCGGTCTCGCGCTGATACCCAGCGCCGGCATCATGATCGGCGGCGCGATGAACACCACCTCGTTGACGGGTCGTCGCGCCCTCGACGAACTGACGTCGCGACGCGGTGAGGTGGAGGCCGCGATGTCGCTCGGGCTGTCGAATCATCAGGCTCGGATGGAGATTTGCCGCACCGCTGCGTCCACGGCCCTGATCCCCGCCCTCGACCAGACCCGGACGGTCGGGTTGGTCACCATTCCCGGTGCGTTCGTGGGAATGGTGCTGGGCGGCGCGTCCACCACCGACGCCGCTGTGATGCAGCTCTTCGTGCTCATCTCCATCCTGGCGGTGAGCTCGTGCGCGATGGTGGCGACCACCGAACTGGTCGCGCGGGGTGTGCTCGTGGCGCGACGGTGAGCGAGTGAGTCTCGTCGAGTCGGGTCACGCCTGGTGCACGAGTTCGTCTGCGCGTTGAGCTGCTCGTCGGCCGATCTCGGTCAGCCAGTACGACGGGGCCTTCATCGCTTGCGTTGTGGACCCTGCCATTTCCGTCAGCGAATAGGTCGGCACGTCCATGCCCGCGTCGACCTGGCCGGCAACCACTACCACCGAGACGTGGCTTTCAGCGGCGAGGGAGACGATGTGCCCAACGATCTTGCCGGTCAGCGATGTGTGGTCGAACCTGCCCTCGCCGGTGATGATCAGATCCGCTTTCGGCGCGGCCGACGTGAGACCGGTCAGGCCGCACACCCGCGCTGCACCTGGGGTGATCCGTGCTCGCCACGCCGCCGCCAGGCCGAATGCGACGCCACCCGCCGCGCCCATTCCGGGCATCGAGGGATCGGCAGCGAGACCGGCGTCGGCCAACAGATCCACCCATCGACGCAGTCCCCTGTCCAGCTCTTCAACGATCTGTGCATCGGCGCCTTTCTGTGGCCCGAACACGCTCGCCGCTCCCGCCGGACCGAACAGCACGGCGGAGGTGTCGGCAAGCAGCTCGACGTCGGCCGGTGGACTGAGTAACGAGGACGTGTCGACACGCTCGGCGACGAGGAGACCCGCCCCGCCTTCGGGAACCGGCCTGCCTTCCCGGTCGAAGACTTCGAGGCCAAGCGCACGTAGAGCACCCAATCCTCCGTCCGTCGAGGCGGAGCCGCCCAGCGCCACAGTCAGTCTCGAACAGTCGGTGCGTCGGATCACCTCGCCGAGTCCGCGAGACGTCGCGCCGAGTGGGTCGAGCCGATCGAGGTAGGCGATTCCCGACGACTCGGCGAGCTCCACCACAGCGCGACCGTCAGGCATGTTCAGCCAGCGGGCTGACACCGGACGCCCGTGGGGACCGGTTGCGGTGTCGTGGGCGGACCACGTGGCATCTCCGATCGCCTGGGCAATCACCGCCAGCGTTCCCTCACCGCCGTCAGCCTGTGGCATGAGGACGAGTTCGTCACCCGGGCGTGCCCGGGCCCAGCCTCTGCTCAAGGCGTGCGCGACGTCCACCGCGCCAAGCGATCCCTTGAACGAGTCGGGCGCGACCAGAACTCTCATCCGGCCAGCGGCGGCAAGACGAGATCGCGGTACCGCTGTTTCATGTCCTCGATCACCTGGTGGCCGTCGGTTGACCACACTTTCTCGTTGAAGATCTCCACTTCGACATCGCCCTGGTAGCCGGCCGCTCGCACCCACGTTCCGATGGTGTCGAAATCGATGACTCCGTCACCCATCATTCCGCGCGAGAGCAAGGGGTCGGCTTCCATCGGCACCAACCAGTCACATACCTGGTAGGAGCTGATCCTGCCCTCTTTCCCGGCCTGCCGAATCTTGTTGTACAGCTCCGGATCCCACCAGACGTGGAAGGTGTCCACAACAACTCCCACGGCTTCGACGGGGTGCGGTGATGCCATTGACAACGCCTGTCCCAGGGTGGAGATCACCGCCCGATCGGCAGCAAACATGGGATGCAGCGGCTCGAGCGCGATGCGGACACCACGGTCGATCGCATAGGGAACCAGCTGCGCCAGACGGTCTTCCACCCGCGTGCGTGCCCCGATGAGATCGCGGTCCGGCAGACCGCCCATCACCATCACCAGCTCGGGAGCCCCGAGTTCGGCAGCCTCATCGAGTGCGCGACGATTGTCGTCGAGACCGTCATCGTGCACACCGGTCATGAATCCGCCCCTGCACAGACTCGACACTCGCAGACCTGCATCCGCCACTTGTTTTGCCGCATAAGCGACGCCGGTCTCTTGTACCCGATCTCGCCACAGACCGACTGCGCCGAGACCGGCACTGGCCGCCCCGTCCACAGCTTCTGCCAAAGTCCACGAGTTGACTGTCTTGGTGTTCAGAGACAGTGTCGCGTAGGGATTGTCGAGGTCGTAGGGAGATGTCCGTACAGCTGTGGTCGTCACGATCGGACTCCGTTCAGTTCGAGGTACAGACCCATACGATGAATTGCCAGCTCCGGGTCGGTGAGCAATCCCGCCTTGTCGGCCAGGACGAACAAGGTCGTCAGATGCTCCACACTCCTGCCGGACGCGAGCCCGCCCACCATGGAAAACCCCGACTGTCTGCCGCGTAGCCATGACAAGAACGCGATTCCGGTCTTGTAGTAGTAGGTGGGGGCGGCGAAAATGTGGCGGCCGAGTTCCTGGGTGGACTGCAAGATCTGTTCCGCACGTGCGACATTCCCGCGGTCGAGCTCCTGCAGGGCCGTGGACGCCGCCGGGTAGATACCCGCGAAGATACCGAGCAGCGCGTCGGAATGGCCGCGTTCATCCCCGATGATCAACTCGGGATAGTTGAAGTCGTCACCGGTGTACATCCGCACTTTCGGCGGCAGCGCGCGTCGAAGCGCGATCTCGTGCTGTGCGTCGAGCAGGGAGACCTTCACACCATCGACCTTGGAGCTGTTGGCCTCGATCAGTTCGCGGAACACTGCCGTCGCGCGCTCGAGGTCATCGCTGCCCCAATAGCCCTCCAGTGCAGGATCGAACATTGTCCCGAGCCAGTGAAGTATCACCGGTCGATCCACCTCGGCCAGCAAAGTGGAGTACACGGCCACATAGTCGTCGGGCGACCGTGCCACACGAGCCAGCGCTCGAGACGCCATGATGATGATCGTGGCGCCCGACTCACCGACCACTGCGATTTGTTCGCGGTAGGCGTCCAGGACTGCGGTGAGACCGGCGGCTCCCGATGGGAGAGTGTCGATGTCGAGCTGGTCGGTGCCCGCGCCGCACGCGAGCATCCCCCCGACGGTTGCCGCCTCGGCTCCCGATCGTCGGATCAACTCGGCGGTCGCCGCCCAGTCGAGGCCCATACCCCGTTGGGCGGTGTCCATTGCATCGGCGACCCCTAGCCCGTACGACCACAGTTCGTGCCGGTAGGCCAGCGTGGCCTCCCAGTCGATGTCGGCGGGTGCACCGGGCGTGTTGTCTGCCGTCGCGCGTGGGATCACATGGGCTGCCGCGTACACCTTGCGAGAGGTGATGGGCGATGACGGCTTCGTCCATTCCCCGGGTTCGACGAGCACATGGTTGCCCCTGGCCGGCAGAGCAATGGACAGGTGCGCATCTGTGACGGTCACAGCGTGATCTCCGGCACGGCGAGACGGCGGCCCTCGGCCGAGCTCCGCAGGCCGAGTTCGGCCAGTTGCACACCGCGGGCCGCCGACAACAGTCCATACCGATGTGGACGCTCGGCGATGACGTCTCGTAAGAACTCCTCCCACTGCAGTTTGAAGCCGTTGTCGAGGTCGGCGTTTGCAGGCACGTCGAGCCATTGGTCCCGGAATGGTTCAGTCACCGGCAGGTCGGGGTTCCAGACGGGTTTGGGTGTGTGAGACCGGTGCTGGGCCACACAGTTACGCAGTCCGGCCACAGCTGAGCCGTGGGTACCGTCGACCTGGAACTCCACCAGTTCATCGCGATGAACCCGCACGGTCCACGAGGAATTGATCTGTGCCACGACGCCGTTCTCCATCTCGAAAATGCCGTACGCGGAATCGTCTGCGGTGGCGGGATATTCGTTGCCGTCTTCGTCCCAACGGGTAGGGATGTGGGTAACAGCTCTGGCGGTCACCGACTCGACTTTTCCGAGGATGTTCTCGAGCACGTAGTTCCAGTGGCAGAACATGTCCACGACGATGCCGCCGCCGTCTTCGGCACGGTAGTTCCAACTGGGGCGCTGCGCCGGTTGACCGTCGCCCTCGAACACCCAGTAGCCGAACTCGCCGCGGAGAGAGAGGATCCGTCCGAAGAATCCCTCATCGACAAGGCGACGCAGTTTGACCAGACCTGGGAGATAGAGCTTGTCGTGGACGACACCGGTGGTGACCCCGGCGTTCTCCCCGATACGGGCGAGTTCGACAGCCTGCGCGAGCGTCTCGGCGGTCGGCTTCTCGGTGTAGATGTGCTTGCCCGCCTTCATCGCAGCGGCCAGCGCCTCTGCCCGCCGCGACGTCACCTGGGCGTCGAAGTAGATGTCGGTGCTCGGATCGTGGATGACCGCCGATGCGTCGGTGCTGTATTCGGTGATGCCGTGCAGAGAACACAGTTCCTGCAGTTTTGCCTCGTTGCGCCCGACGAGGATCGGTTCGAGCTGGACACGGCTACCGTCGGCCAGGAGCAGGCCGCCGGAGTCACGAATGGGAAGTATCGATCGCATGAGGTGCTGGCGGTAGCCCATGCGGCCGGTGACGCCATTCATGGCGATGCGCAGGGTACGAGTCGAGGGGGACATGAGAATGCCTTTTCTTTGAACAGCCGATGCTCGATCGGCGGCCGCCCGGAGCGCGGCAGAGCTGAAAGGGATGGACGGGAACACACGGGCGGGAAAGGTCACCCGAGTGGAATTCACAACTCAGCTTCGGAATGCGCTTTCCAAGCTATGCTGCTCTCATCGATTGGTCAATAGGCACATCGAGCCACGCAGAGGCGGAAGGTCGTTGAGATGGCGGCGGTGAGATTGCAGGACGTCGCGGCGGCCGCGGGCGTCTCGCAGGCAACCGCTTCGCGGGTGCTCAACGGGTCTTCACGCGTTCCCGGCGTGGGTGTTGCCGACCGTGTTCGCGCTGCCGCCGCCGAGCTGGGGTACGTCCCGAATGCGCAGGCCCAGGCGTTGGCGCGGTCGTCGACCGGACTGATCGGCCTGGTGGTGCACGATGTGGCCGACCCGTACTTCTCCTCCATCGTCCGAGGCGTTCAGGCGCAGGCCCGGGCAGCGGGGAAGCTGGTGTTGCTCGCCAGCACCGAACGCGATTTCGATGTCGAGCGTCAGTCGGTCAGCACATTCATCTCCCACCGGGCAGACGCCATCATCTTGGCCGGGTCCCGCCAGAGCGGAGACCTCGACCGCGACCTCGAGCAGGAGTTCGCGGTCTATCGCGAGAACGGCGGCAAGGTGGTCGTCATCGGCCAGCCCCTGTCGTTCGGAGCCGCCGTTGAGCCGGAGAACTGGTCGGCCTCAGGACAATTGGCCGAAGCCCTCTACCAGCATGGACACCGCACATTCGCGATCATCGGCGGACCGGGCAACATCCGCACGTCCGTCGACCGCCGAAACGGATTCGTGGATACCCTGAGCAGGCACGGGCTCAGCCCCATCATCGAGGTTTCCGGGGACTTCTCACGGGACGGGGGATACAGCGCGGCACGACGACTCGCCGCGGCGCTGGAGTTGAGTCCGCAGAGTCCTCGAGGCCGGCCACCCTGCGTTTTCGCGGTCACCGACGTGATGGCGATAGGTGCCATCGCCGCATGGCGCGAGCTGGGACTCAGTGTGCCCGAACATGTCTGCGTGGCCGGTTTCGACGACATCCCCACCCTGCGCGATCATGTCCCCAGCCTGTCCACAGTCGCCCTGTCGTTGGTCGACATCGGCCGGCGTGCAGTGGATCTGGCCCTCGACGAAGCAGCCGCTGGGCAGTGTGCCCACGAGTTCGTTCCGGGCACCGTGATCTTGCGTCACAGCAGCGCCTTGAACAGCTGATTCCTCCCAGCCTATTGACAGTGTGGTCGCGATCACATTACGTTGGCCTCAGCTTCGGAAAGCGCATTCCCGCGGACCTCGGTCTGCATCACTACTAGCTTTAGGACTCCTCATGGCGGTAACAACGTCGGTCGAGATCCGTTCTGCTGCGTTGCAGGCGTCACCCCTCACGCCGACGCGTCACCGACGGTTTCCCTCGTTCCGAAATACTTGGTCCGGCCTTTGGCGGCCGCTCGCCCTGGTAGCGGTGCTCGTCGCCGCCTGGTGGGCGGTGACCAAGTTCGAACTGGTTGCGCCGTACATCCTTCCGTCACCGGGCGACACCTGGCAGACGATGGTGGACAACGCTTCGTACCTCACCACCCACACCTGGGTCACCACCTACGAAACCGTCGCCGGCTTCCTCATCGCCGCCGTGATCGGCGAAGCAGTCGCGGTGATGATGCTCTACTCGCCGAGCGTCGAGAAGACGATGTACCCGTTGATCCTGTTCGCACAGGTCATCCCGAAGATCGCGATCGCGCCACTGTTCGTGGTGTGGCTCGGCTTCGGACCCAGCCCCAAAATCCTTGTCGCCGTGCTGATGGCGTTCTTCCCCATCGTCATCTCCGGGATGGCCGGTCTGCGCTCGGTGGATCCGGAGATCGTCGAGCTCACCTCCACGATGGGCGCCGGACGCTGGAAGACCTTCGCCAAGGTGCGCTTTCCTGCCTCTCTTCCGCAGCTCCTGTCCGGACTGAAGATCGCTGCGACGCTCGCCGTCACCGGTGCCGTGGTCGGCGAGTTCGTGGGGGCCAACGAGGGTCTGGGCTACGTGATCCTGCAGGCCAACGGAAACATTGACACCGCAATGCTGTTCGCGGCGCTGATCATCATGTCCCTGCTCGGGATCATCCTGTTCATGATCATCGAGCTCGCCGAGAAGCTGCTCATCCCATGGCATGCCTCGCGCCGATCCACCGCGTCTGTCGGCGCATCGGCCGTCTGAAACACTCGAACCTCACTCAACGGAGATTGAACATGAAACTGAAAACTCTTGTGGTCGCGGCCATTGCGACGACACTCGCACTCGCCGGCTGCGGTGGTGGAGCCGCGGAGAAGAAGCCCGGCGCCGACGGCCAGGCCACCGCGACATCGCTGATGCTCAACTGGTACCCCTACGGCGAGCACGCTCCGTTCTATTACGGGGTGCAGGAGGGCATTTTCGCCAAACACGGAATCGACCTCACGATCAAGGCCGGGCAGGGATCGACCAAGACCGCGCAGGCCGCCGGTTCGAACCAGACCGACTTCGGCTGGGCCGACACCCCTGCCGTGGTGAGCAATATCGGCAAGGGCGTCAAGATCAAGAGCGTCGGGGTGTTCTTGCAGACAACGCCATCGGCGGTGCAGGTCTACGCCGATTCCGGCATCACGAAACCGGCCGACCTGGCCGGCAAGACCATTGCAGTCTCGGCAGGCGACGCCCCGACCACGACGTTCCCGATCTACCTGGAGAAGGCCGGTGTGCCCGCCGACCAGGTGAAGCAACAGAGCCTCGACGCCGCCGGCAAGGTCGCGGCCATGTTGTCAGGAAAGGTCGACGGGCTCATCGGATTCGCACATGACCAGGGCCCGACCATCGCCAACAAGAGCGGGCGCGACATGCGTTACCTCCGCTATTCCGATGTGGGACTGAACTTTTACAGCAACGGCCTGATCGCCAACAACGGAATGATCGAGAGCTCACCCGAACTGGTGCAGGCAATGGTCGACGCCACCAGCGAAGCCTTCACCGCCGCCGCAGCCAACCCCGAGGCAGCAGTGGCCGCGATGGAGGGCAAGGATCCCCAGATGCCGCCAAAGGAAGTTCTGCTGCAGCAGTGGACGGAAACCATTCCGCTGCTCTCGACCGCCGGCACCAAAGGTGAGGCACCCGGAGTCAACACCGACGAAGACTGGGCCGCGACGATCGCGGTGCTGAGCGACTCCGGTCTGCTCGAGAACGCCGGCGAACCCTCGCAGTACTGGGATTCGGCCTTCACCCCCACCGATACCAAGTGAGTGAGCGACGATGAATGCCACGACTATCGAACCCCCGAACACCGTGACAGATTCGGCGGTGTCCGTCGAGAACCTGAGCGTGCACTTCTCCTCCAAGCGCGGTGAGGTCACCGCGCTCGACGACGTGCAGTTGCACGTGCGTGAAGGCGAGTTCGTCACGATCGCCGGACCGTCCGGTTGCGGAAAGTCAACGTTGCTGAAGGTGGTTGCGGGACTTACCAACGCATCTCACGGCAGTGTGCGGCTGCGCGGCAGCGAGGTCAAAGGCCCGCAGAGGGGCATCGGCTATGTCTTCCAGCGAGCGGCCCTTCTCGAGTGGCGGACCGTTCGCAAGAACATCTTGATCCAGGCCGAGATGCGCGGCATGAACAAACGCGCTGCCGCCGCGAAAGCCGATCAGCTGATCGAGATGACCGGACTCACCGGTTTCGAGGGTGCGCTCCCCCATGAATTGTCCGGTGGTATGCAACAACGCGTCTCGCTGTGCCGGGCGCTGTTGCACGAGCCCGAGGTGCTGCTGATGGACGAACCCTTCGGTGCGTTGGATGCGCTCACTCGTGAGCGGATGAACGTCGAACTCCATCGGATCTGGCGAGAGACCGGCACCACCGTGATGCTTGTGACCCACTCGGTCGCCGAAGCGGTGTATCTCGCGAATCGAGTGGTGGTGATGAGTCCGCGGCCCGGTCGCATCGTGGAGATCCTCGACGTCGACCTTCCGGCGGAGCGCGACTACAGCGCGACCATGGAACGACCCGAGTTCATCGCGGTCGCCAACCGGGTACGTGATCTCCTCGGGGCAACAACCAGCGCCGATTGACCGATGGCGGGCAGCGCACGCGCTGCCCGCCATCCCCATTCGCTCGGCGCGGGCGCTCCGCCGATCCGGTCAGTCCTCGCGGTACTCGTCTTCCAGCGGTGCGGTGACCACCTGCTCCTGTTCTCGGACGTCGGCCGGGTCCGCGTCGAGCGGCCCACTGCCACCGGCGTCTTCGGCGACATCGGCCTGGTCCGGATCCACGTCCTGCTGCTGCTCGAGCACATCTTCGACTGGCTGGATATCGCTTGGCTCTCCGATCTCGGTCATGGAATTCCCCTACCCAGTCGATGGTCCGAAAAAACCCTTGGCCGGAATTTTCTCGAACCGCCTCAGGGCGCGCGGATGAAGCGACAGGTCACCGCCGCTCGGCCGCCCATTCGGTCACGTAGTCGCGGAATCGTCTGGCAACCGGCGTCATCGCGCGGTCGCGATGCCAGATCAGCCCGACGTCGCGCGAACTGCGGTCACCGGTCAGTGGGAGCAGGGTGAGGCCCGTGGGCAGCTGCGGGTTGTCCTCGACCGGTATCACCGCAACCCCGAGGCCCGCGGCCACGAAGCCCGCGACCGTCCCCAGCTCGGTGGCCTCGAAGGTGATCTGCGGCCGGAAGTCCGCCTCAGCGCACAACTCCTCCAGGATCCGTCGCATGCCGAACGTCGGCCCCATCGCGACAAACGACTCGTCGCGCGCCTCGGTCATGGTGATCTCGTCGCGGACCGCAAACGGATGGTCGGCGGGTACGGCGAGGGCCAGGCGCTGACGCATGATCGGCGCCCACCCCACATCGTTGCTCCGTGGTCGCGGCGACACTATGGCGAGGTCCGCCGGCCCCGCGACCACCCGGTCGAGGATGGATTCAGCAGCACCCTGGGTGAGGGTGAAGCCGACCCGGGGCGACATCTGGCGCCGGAACTCCCCGATCAGGGTCGGCACCAGCCAGACCCCGAAAGAGTGCAGGAAGCCCAGGTCGATCGACCCTTCCACCGGACCGGCTCGGTCGGCGATCTCGTGGCGGGCGGCATCCATCTCGGCGACGGCCCGGCGCAGATGCCCGAGGTAGATCTGCCCATAGGCGTTGAGCCGGAGCCGCTTGGCGTGTCGGTCGAACAATTCCACCCCGAGCTCTCGTTCGAGCCTGCCGAGCATCCGCGACAACGTGGGTTGCGTCAGATGCAGCTTGCGAGCGGCCGCGGACGTGTTCTCGAGTTCCGCGAGGGTGATGAACCAGGCGTCGGCCATTGCAAGCCTCCTTATGCTGTTGATGCATTACAACGCATCAAATGATTCATTTCCACTCGTGGCCCACGAGTGGAACCCTGGGTTCGGTGACCCGCTCGCCGATCAGCCCTCCGCGCCCGATCCCGCCCCGCGCCGGATATCGGACCGGCGAGCGTGGCTACCGCAGAACTGCGTTCGCGCTGTTCACCGCGGGGATGGCGACATTCATGACGCTGTACTACGTGCAGGGTCTGCTGCCGATGTTCTCGGACCACTACGGGGTTACGCCGGCCGTCTCGGCACTGGCCGTCTCCGTCACCACAGGTCTTCTCGCCGTGGCGATCGTGCCCGCCAGCGTGTTGTCGGAGCGGTTCGGCAGAGTCCGGGTGATGACCATCTCGGCGGTGTCGGCCGCTGCGCTGGGCGTGGTGCTGCCGTGGAGTCCGACGTTCGAACTGCTGCTGGCGGGACGCGCAGTCCAGGGAATCCTCTGCGCAGGAGTCCCCGCAGTGGCCATGGCCTACCTCGCCGAGGAGATCGACGCCCGATCGCTGGGCACGGCGATGGGGATCTACGTCTCCGGCACCACGATCGGAGGCCTGACCGGCCGCCTGATCCCCACCCTCGTGGTCGACTTCACGGCGTGGCAGTGGGCGCTGGAGGTTGTGTCCGCGGTGGCGCTCATCTTCGCAGCGATGTTCTCGCGCCTGGTCCCGCCATCCAAACACTTTCGGCCACATGCGATCTCGACGAAGCGGACAATGCAGAACCTCGCCATCCACCTGCGCGACGTCCCGCTCCTGTGTTTGTTCGGGCTCGCGTTTGTGCTGATGGGTGGGTTCGTCACGGTGTACAACTTTCTCGGGTACCGCCTGCTCGCCGACCCGTTCGATCTGCCTGCAGTTCTGGCCGGAACGGTCTTCCTGCTGTATCTCGCCGGAACCGCATCCTCAGCTGTGGCGGGCAGGTTGTCGGATTCCTGGGGACGTGAACGCGTGCTCGTGACCGCGATGTGTGTGATGGTCGCCGGGTTGGCGCTCAGCGTTCCCGATTGGCTGCCAACGGTTCTGGCCGGCATCTTCTTCTTCACCGCCGGTTTCTTCGCGGCCCATTCGGTGGCCAGCGGGTGGGTCAGTGCCCGGGCCACCGATCACCGAGCCGAGGCATCCTCGCTCTATCTGCTCGGCTACTACCTCGGGAGTTCGATCGTCGGGGCCTGCGGTGGGGTCGCGTTCGCGGTGGGAGGCTGGATCGGCCTGGCCGGTTACGTGGCAGCGTTTCTGATCGCCGGGGTGGGCCTCACCGCCGTCTTGCTGCGATCGATCAGCCGGCCTGCGGCGACCCCGAAATTGCCTGAGCCCATCGAGAGCTGACCTAGACTCGGGTAAGCCATCGGAAAAACGTCGCCCTAGGAGCTCACCCACATGCCCGATGAGAGCAGCGCGGTTGTATTCGTTCTATTCGGTGCCACAGGTGATCTCGCCAAACGCATGGTGCTGCCGTCCTTCTACGAACTGGCCCGCGAGGGGTTGCTCCCCGACACGTGGGCGCTGATCGGCAACGGGCGGGGGCACCGCTCCGACGACGAGTTCCGCGACCACGTCCGGCAGTCGGTCACGACATTCGATGCGGCACCCGACGAGACCCAGTGGGCCGATTTCGCGAAGAACGTCCGATTCGCCGGAGGTGGCTTCTCCGTCGACGACCCGGGCGATCTGCCAAAAGTCATCGACGACCTCCGCGGACAACTCGGCGACGACATTCAGTTGGTCCACTACATCGCGCTGCCGCCCACCACCTTTTCCGATTACACCGCCGCCCTCGGGGTACACGGTCTCGCCGACGGCGCGCGCGTGGTCTACGAAAAGCCCTTCGGCACTTCACCGGACGACTTCCGGAAGCTCGATGTCGCCGTACACGACGTGTTCGATGAGAAGCAGGTCTACCGGATCGACCACTTCCTGGGTAAGGAGAGCACCCAGAACCTGCATGTACTCCGGTTCGCCAACGGCATGGTGTCCGGCGTGTGGAACCGGGAGCACGTCGAGCAGGTCCAGATCGACGTCCCCGAGACGTTGGACATCGATGACCGGGCGGTCTTCTATGACGCCACCGGCGCGTTCCTCGACATGGTGGTGACCCATCTGTTCCAGGTCGCCGCGGAGGTGGCGATGGAGCCGCCGCTGAGCCTCGACGCCGACGATCTGCAGGGCGCCCGCGAGTCGGTGATCGCCGCCTTCCGCCCGCTTGACCCGGCCGAGGTGGTCTACGGCCAATACGAGGGTTTCCGGGACACCGAAGGAATTGCCGACGATTCACAGACAGAGACATTTGTGGCGGCGCGCATGTGGGTCGACACCGACCGCTGGCGTGACGTGCCGTTCGTGATGCGCACGGGCAAGATGCTCAACCGCAGTACCCAGCGGGTGAGCCTTGTGTTCCGTCGACCTGACGGGCCGATCAAGGATCTCCCACCAGAGGGCACGGTGCTCACCTTCGATCTCAAGGGCGACGGGTCGATCGACATGGCGATGACCGTGAAGGAACCGGGCTCGGGCACCTCCTTGTCCGTCGGACACATGTCGCTGCCCCTCGACAGCGTCGCCGACGGCCTCGCCCCGTACTCACGGCTGATCCTCGACGTCTTACGCGGTGATCGCTCCCTGTTCACCAGGCCGGACGGTCTGGCACACGTCTGGGAGGTCGCGGCCCCGGTTCTCGACAATCCTCCTGTGCCACAGTCTTATTCCCCTGGGTCAGCAGGTCCTGATGCTGCCGACCAACTCGTCGGACCCTGTGGGTGGATCTCCGACTGACGCGTGCCACTCCACCATCCTGCGGTGGAATCGAACCTTGGTTCCGCAGGCGCATTTGCACTATGCCAACGGCATTCGGCGGTAGAAGGCCCACTGTTGACGCGCCTTGATCGGTGGGGTTACATCCGACTATGACCTACGACACACTGATTCGCCGTGGTCGGTGGTTCGATGGCACCGGCGCCCCTTCATCCATCGCCGATATCGGCATCCGTGACGGCCGGATTGTCGCTGTCAGCGCGCAGCCGCTGGATCCGGCCGACTGCCCCACCGTGATCGACGCGACCGGCCGGTGGGTGCTGCCCGGCATGGTCGACATCCACACCCACTACGACGTCGAGGTTCTCGGTGGGCCTGCGTTGAGCGAGTCGTTGCGGCACGGTGTGACCACCGTTCTGCTGGGTTCGTGTTCACTGTCGACGATCCACATCGGAGCCGAGGTGGCCGGCGATCTCTTCGGCCGCGTCGAGGCCATCCCGCGGCGACATGTGATCGCCAACGTCGACAGCCGCAAGAACTGGCGCAGTGCCGCCGAATACGTAGACGCGCTCGAATCGCTCCCCCTGGGGCCCAACCTCGCCGCGTTCATCGGACACTCGGACATGCGGGCGGCAACGATGGGCCTCGACCGGGCGACCCGCAAAGAGGTGACCCCCGAACCCGAAGAGCTCCTCCGCATGGAGAAGATGCTCAACGAGGCGCTGGACGCCGGCTTTGTCGGAATGTCGTCGCAGCAGCTCCTTTTCGACAAGCTCGACGGAGAGGTGTGCCGTTCTCGCACGCTGCCTTCCACCTACGCCAGGGCGCCAGAACTCCGCCGGTTGGGTGCCATACTGCGCACCCGCAATCGGGTCTTGCAGACCGGACCCGACATCTCGCGGCCGTGGAACGTGCTCTCCCAGGCGTTCGGCTCCCTGGGCCTCTGGCGACGTCGCCACCTCAAGACCAGCCTGCTCTCGGCGGCGGACATCAAGGCTCGCCCCGAGGTGATCCACGCGATGGGGCCGATCGCGCGGTTCATCAACAGGCTCGGCGGGAACTTTCGCTGGCAACACCTTCCGGTCCCTTTCGAGGTCTATGCGGACGGAATCGACCTGGCGGTGTTCGAGGAGTTCGGCTCGGGCGCGGCAGCTCTGCATCTGCAGACCGAGGTCGACCGCAACGAGCTCATGCAAGACGAGGACTACCGGCGCGCGTTCCGCAAGGACTACGGACGCAAGTACGGCCCCCGGGTGTGGCATCGCGACTTCTTCGACGCCGAGATCGTCGATTGCCCCGACACCTCGGTGGTCGGCAAGTCGTTCGGCCAGGTCGGTGTCGACCGTGGTGGACTACACCCCGTCGACGCGTTCCTTGATCTCGTCGTCGAGCACGGCAACAAACTCCGTTGGCGCACAACCATTTCGAACCACCGTCCCGAACTCCTCAAGAAGCTCGCGGTGGAACCGGGCGTTCAGCTGGGTTTCTCTGATGCCGGCGCCCATCTGCGCAACATGGCGTTCTACAACTTCGGACTTCGGCTGTTGCGCCATGTTCATTCGGCGGCAGAGGCCGGTACGCCGTTCATGACGATCGAACACGCGGTGCACCGGCTCACCGGTGAGCTCGCCGACTGGTACGACATCGATGCCGGGCACTTGCGCATCGGCGACCGGGCAGACCTCCTCGTTCTCGATCCCGACCACCTCGACGAGCAACTCGATGCCTATAGCGAATCAAGGCTCGAGCAGTTCGGCGGTCTGTCGCGAATGGTGAACCGCAACGACGAGACCGTCTGCGCCGTGATGGTCAACGGCGAGCTGATGTTCGAAAACGGCGCCCCCACACCAGTTCTCGGCAAACGACGGGTCGGGCGCTTTCTTCGCACCCGAACCGGTGACAGCCCGGCTCCATCGCCGCATGATCGATCCGCCCATCCAACACCTCAAGGGGTATGAGTGACGAGCACCAATGAATCCGTAGTTCTCGGCCTGTGGGCCGCTCTGAGCCGACGCGACTGGGAGGCCATCAAGGGTTTCGTGTCCGACGACTGCATATACGTCGACATGCCGGTGGGTCCTGCAGCTGCCGCGCGAGGGCCGGAGGACATCGTCAAGCGCCTGAAGATCGGCCTGGAGAGCCTGGCCGATTATGTCAACCATGACGGTCTACTGGTGGAGAACGGTCAGGACGTGATGTACGAACACACCGAGACCTGGACCTGGCCCACCGGCGAAACCGCGACCCTGGCTTTTGTGACCGTGCACAAGGTTGTCGATGGACGCATCACCCTGTGGAAGGACTACTGGGACTTCGGCGGCCTCGCCAATCACGCGCCGCCCAACTGGGTGGAGAACTTCAGTACCGCCGACATGTCGTGGATGTACGACGCCACCGGCGTCATCTGAGTCGGCCGCAGCGGGCCGCCCCACGGCCTCGATGGGACGTGGCGCACGGTGAGGTGGGTCCATGGAACGTGCCGGATAGATCGGACATACTGTCTAATTATCTTTAATCTCAGATGTTTTGGTGTTGATGATCACGGGCATACGTTCGGTAGAGCAGCATTTGCGACTGCAAATCGCCGTTCATTCCGAGCACTACTAGGAGACACCGTGACCATTTCCAGCAACCAAGTGAGCAAACTTTCCAGCGGCGGCGGAAACGTCGTGTCCGCAAGCGGCGGCAAGATCGGCAGCATCGGTCAGATCTACCTCGACAACCAGACCGACGACCCCACGTGGGTGACCGTCAAGACGGGCCTGTTCGGCACATCCGAGTCGTTCGCACCTCTCGCCGATGCGACCGTGCAGGGCAACGACATCGCCATCAACTACGACAAAGACAAGATCAAGGACGCGCCGCGGGTCGATCCTGACGGGAGCCTGTCGCCGGCCGAAGAGGACCGGCTCTACGAGTACTACGGTCTCGCAGGAACTGGCGGCGGCGTCGATGCGGGCCACGTCGGTACCGCAGCCGACACAACCGGTACGGGTGATTCCGGCAAAGGAGTTGTCGGACATGATACTTCGGGTCCCACCACGGACGATGCGATGACCGTCTCCGAGGAGAAGGTGCGGGTCGGGACCACCCAGCAGGAGACCGGCCGTGCGCGACTGCGCAAGTACGTCGTCACCGAGAACGTCACCAAGACGGTGCCGGTCAGTCACGAAGAGGTGCGCATCGAGCGCGAGCCGATCACCGACGCCAACCGCGGTGCCGCCCATGACGGCCCTGCCATCAGCGAAGAAGAGCACGAGGTCGTCCTTCACAGCGAGGTGCCTGTGGTGGAGAAGGACGTCGAAGCTGTCGAACGTGTCCGGCTGAACACCGAGACGGTGTCCGACGAGGCGACGGTCACGGACGAGGTTCGCAAAGAGCGCGTCGAAATCGACGAAGACGGCAAGAAGCACTAGCAGTCCGGCTCACGCCGCCATTCTCAATGGAATGGCGGCGTAGCCTTGTCACGGCCGTTCGTTCCGAGCGGCTTTCTGGACGATCGCGGCGATGCGCTTGGACTTGGTCTCCGGGCGCTTGGCAAAGGCGATCTGCGAGAGCCCGAACTTACGAGCACTCGGCGGAAACGCATCCCAGTTCTGGCGCGCAATGGGATCGGCATCGAGAGCTGTTGCCAATTCGGGTGATTCGACCAACGCCTCGGCATCGTCGAGCAAATTCCACAGGCCGCGGCTTTTGGCGTCGTCGATGACCGCTTGCCCCGCAGGTCGCATCCGACCCTGCGCGATCAGGTCGGCAACCCGCGCCTTGTTCGACGCCGCCCACGCACTGTCGCGGCCCCGGCGCGTGAACCACATGCCACGGCGGTGGTCGTCGATCGCCCGGGTATGGCCGTCGATCCATCCCCAACAGAGTGCTTCGCGCACGGCTTCGTCGTAGTCCAGTGGTTCGTGCCCGGATCCCTTGCGCCAGAACACGAGCCATACGCCCGAAGACGTGGCGTGGTTGTCTACCAGCCACCTGCCCCATTCGGTCAGATCCGCGGGATGCAATTGGGGTGCCTGGATGTCGGCCATGTCGGTAGCGTAGCGCCGGTGCCATCTGCGGCCCGCCGGAACGGCGAGACACCCGCCCCGGTCATCTCCGTCAGTGGCGGCCGTTGGAGATGTCCGGAGCGGGTGGGTGACCCTGGTCGGGTCAGCCGACCTCTGCGCCGCGCAGGGGTGGAGCGGCGTCGAGATCGGAGTTCTCGTCAACAGTGAATGCTCGTGAACGCGAGAGGAACCGGACACCCTCGGGCGCCTCGAGGCTGAACCCGGCACCACGCCCGGGGACGACATCGAGGATCAGCTGAGTGTGCTTCCACAGTTCGAACTGATCGCCGTTGATCCATACCCGCACCGCGGGTAGGGGTTCGGGCAGGTCGAGCGTTCCCACCAGCACGTCACGGCTCCCGACGCGGAATTCTCCGGCGGGGTAACACATCGGGGCCGATCCGTCGCAGCATCCACCGGACTGGTGGATCATGAGGCCGCCGTGGAGCTCCGACAGCTTGGTCAGGAGCTCCACGGCGGAGTCAGTTGCGACGACCCGTTCCGGTGCAGTCATCACACACTCACTTCCTGATGAAATCTCTTGTCACGCTTGAGGAAAAGCTTCGATCAGAAGAAGCCCTTGGCCTCTTGAGCGTAACCCACCAGCAGGTTCTTGGTCTGCTGGTAGTGCTCGAGCATCATCAGATGGTTCTCGCGACCGATGCCGGACTGCTTGTAGCCGCCGAAGGCGGCGTGAGCCGGGTAGTCGTGGTAGGTGTTGGTCCACACCCGGCCGGCCTGGATCTCACGGCCTGCGCGGTAGGCGGTGGCACCGTCGCGGGTCCACACCCCGGCACCGAGTCCGTACAGGGTGTCGTTCGCGATCTGCATGGCGTCGGCATAGTCGGAGAACTTGGTGACGGCCAGGACCGGTCCGAAGATCTCCTCCTGGAAGATGCGCATCCGGTTCGTGCCGGCGAAGATCGTGGGCTTGATGTAGTAACCGCCGGCAAGATCGCCGTCCAATTCGAGCGGCTCGCCGCCGGTGAGAACCTTGGCCCCCTCCTCTTTACCGATCGACAGGTATGAGGTGATCTTCTCGAACTGGTCGTTGGACGCCTGGGCGCCCATCATGCTGTCGGTGTCGAGCGGGTTGCCCTGCTTGATCTTCTTCGTGCGCTCCACCGCGAGATCGATGAAGTCGTCGTAGATCGAGTCCTGGATCAGCGCACGGCTCGGGCACGTGCACACCTCACCCTGGTTCAGGGCGAACATCGTGAAGCCTTCGAGAGCGCGGTTCCGGAAGCCGTCGTCCTGCGCCATGACGTCGGCGAAGAAGATGTTCGGGCTCTTGCCGCCGAGTTCGAGGGTCACCGGGATGATGTTCTCCGACGCGTACTGCATGATCAGCCGGCCCGTGGTGGTCTCGCCGGTGAACGCGATCTTGCGGATCCGGTTGCTCGAGGCCAACGGCTTGCCCGCTTCGACACCGAATCCGTTGACGATGTTCAGCACGCCGGCCGGGAGCAGGTCGGCGATCAAGCTCATCAAGTAGAGGATCGATGCCGGTGTCTGCTCGGCGGGCTTGAGCACCACCGCATTTCCGGCGGCCAGCGCAGGAGCGAGCTTCCAGACGGCCATCAGGATCGGGAAGTTCCACGGGATGATCTGGCCGACAACGCCGAGGGGCTCGTGGAAGTGGTAGGCCACCGTGTCTTCGTCGATCTCGGAGATCGATCCCTGCTGGGCGCGAAGTGCTCCAGCGAAATAGCGGATGTGGTCGATCGCCAGCGGGATGTCAGCGGCCAAGGTTTCGCGAACGGCCTTGCCGTTGTCCCACGACTCGGCGACGGCCAGCTTCTCGAGGTTCTCCTCCATCCGGTCTGCGATCCGCAGCAGCGTCAGTGACCGCTCGGCGACCGAGGTACGACCCCACATCGGGGCGGCCTTGTGGGCTGCGTCGAGGGCCAGATCGATGTCCTCGGACGTGGATCGGGCGACCTCGCAGAACGTCTTGCCGTTGACGGGCGACGGGTTCTCGAAGTACTGGCCCTTGACCGGTGCTGTCCATTGGCCACCGATCCAGTTCTCGTAGCGCGACTCAAAACTCATCACTGCGTCGGATGTTCCGGGATTGGCGTAAACGGTCATGATGCTCCTCTGTTACCTGTGGTGGCCCTGGTGACCCGCCCCCGCAGGGCGGCCACGTGTGACGTAAGGCACACACTATGACCGGTGCCGTTGCATCCGAGTTGCAACGAGAAATCAGCCCTCTCACCAGCGAGGATCAATCTTCAGCGTCTTGCTTTACAGGTGTATTTACACGTGTAAGGTACGCAAGACGGTCGCCGTCGCGATCCGGACCCTCTCCACAAGCTGATTTCACCCATCCTCGAGGAGCACGATGCTCGAACAATCCAGGTCGGGACGCCGATCACTGGCCGGCAGACCAAGTGAGACCGCCGACCGGCTCGTGAACGCCGCCGTCGAGGCGCTCCAGGAGGTCGGCTACGACCACCTCGCGATGCGAGACGTATGCCGCCGGGCCGGTGTCACCCACGCGACCGCCTACGGCTATTTCGCCTCCAAACCGCATCTGGTGTCGGAGGCGTTCCACCGCAGACTCCAGCAGTGGTGCGCCGAGCCACTCGTCGGGGCAGGGGCGACGACACGGCTCGAGCGAACCTTCACCGGCCTCGCGACCTTTCTGTCCGACGAGCCCGCGTTGAGCGTCGCGGCGATGGCCGCCATGCTCAGCGACGACCCCGATGTGAGCCGATTGCGAACCAGCGCAGGAGAATTGATCGCCGAGCGACTCGCCCACGCTCTGGACGACATGTACACGCCTGCCAGACTCGACGCGCTGAACATCGCCGTGGCGGGCGCGATGATGCATTCGGGTATGGGCTACATCTCCTACGAGACGATGGCGCAGCGGCTGATCCGGGCTTCGGAGTTCGTTCTGTCCGGTGCCGACAATGGCTGAGCGCGCCGCGCCGCACATCGACGGCGCCGACCTGAACTTCTACATCAGCACCGCTTACCTCCCGATCGCCGAGACCTTCGCGATCGCGAAGGCAGCCGACCGGTTGGGGTTCGACGGCCTCGGCATCCCTGACCACGTCGTGGACTTCGCCGAACTGACAACCCCTTACCCGTACACGCGTGATGGCAAGACCCGCTGGGAGCCGTTCACCGATTGGCCCGATCCGTGGGTGCTCATCGGCGGTCTCGCGCAGTGCACCAGCACGCTCCGCTTTGTCACGACCGTGTACATCCCAGCACTGCGCGACCCGTTCACAGCCGCCAAGGCCATCGGGACAGCGTCGACACTCAGCGGCGGGCGCCTAGAACTCGGGATCGGAGTGGGATGGAGCAAGGACGAATTCGACTTGCTCGGTGCGCGATTCGCCGGCCGGGGTAAGAGAACCGACGAGATGATCAGCCTGATGCGAGACCTGTGGACTCCTGGGTGGACCACATTCGACGGCGACGACTACCCGACCCCGCCGGTCGAGATGTCACCGACTCCACCGCACATCCCGGTCTTCGTCGGCGGCCTCACCGACCGTGCCCTCAAACGTGCGGCGCGCTACGACGGATGGGTCGGCGATCTCATCACCACTGCCGGAGCGGCCGACGTGGCCGAGCGGTTGCATTCCCTGCGTAGCGACGTGGGCCGGGCGGAGACGGCGTTCACCATCATCGCCCCGCTGATCGATGCGATCACTCCAGATGACTATCGCCAGGCAGCGCACACAGGCATCACCCACGTGCTGACGATGCCCTGGATGTTCTACAGCGGGCCCGACGCCACCACCGAGCAGAAGATCGAGGACATGGCGCGGTTCCGCACCGACGTCCTCGATCCGCTCCGCTGCACCTGATGCCCTGTGGTTTCGGATCTGTCGGGCAAGCCGCGCGCTAACCTGCGGGGGTGATCCGGCACCCCGTACGCACTGAGTGCTGGGGCTTTGCCATCGGATCGGCGGCCTTCGCCGTGGGTTCGGCGCCTGGATTCGCAGGCGCTGCCGGTTCCACCGCCTCCAACATCGCCTTCTTCGGCGGCTCGTGGTTCTTCACTGCCGCGGCATTGCTTCAGTTCCGGCTGTCCGGGCACCTCGGGGCCGCCTCCGCCATCACGGGATCACTCAAGGTGGGACGAGAAGTCCACGTTTCCGAATGGCTGTCGGGTCTCATCCAGTTCTTCGGCACCATCGCCTTCAACATCAGCACCGGTGCCGCGCTCATCGTGCACTCGATAGTGGATCAGGATCGATACAGCTGGCGCCCCGACGTCTACGGGTCCATCGCGTTTCTGGTGAGTTCTGCGCTCGCCGTCTTCGCCACCGACCTGTATCGACGACGTGACGAGCCCGATGCGCCCGCATGGCCCGCGACCGTCCTCAACACGGTCGGCTCCGTTGCCTTCGGCTTCTCTGCGGCCGGTGCCTACGTCGACAGCGCTGGCTCCCCGATCGCCCCGCTCCTCGATCAGGGCGGCACCTTCACCGGCGCCCTCTGCTTCCTGGCTGCCTCCCTCCTGAGTCTCCCCCGCAAGAAAGCGCCTGCGGGACAGGCGGTCGCAGGTTAGCGTCGTAGCCGATGAGCGAATTGGATCCCCACAGCACCCTGCCACCGTTGTCGTCGGTGCTCGAGTCGGTCGCCGCATCGCTCGGTGCGGCCGACTTCGACAACCGGCTGCACCTTGTCCCGGCCCACTCGGCAACAGTCCTACTCATCGACGGTCTGGGTGCGGAACTGGTGGCCGCCCATCCGACTGATGCCCCGAATCTCAATGCCGCGAGTCTGGACCATTCGACGGTGGTCGCCGCCGGCTTCCCGGCCACCACGTCGGTGAGCCTGACCAGCTTGAGTACCGGGCGCACGGTGGGACAACACGGGATGGTCGGCTACACGTTCAGGGCCGGTGCCGATGGGCTGGTCCCCCAGTCGCCGATCCTGAACACACTGCGATGGTGCGTGCACGGAGATCACGACCACGACCTGATGCATGTGGCGGTACCCGAGGACATCCAATCGGGGACAACGATTTTCGAGCGCTGCCGCGCACAAGGATTTGTCACCCGTCAGATCGTCCCGGGACACCACATCGGATCGGGTCTCTCGCGCGCAGCCTTCCGCGGGGCCGGACAGGTGATCGCCGCCGAGAAGCTCGATGAACTGCGCGTGGCGATCCTCGCCGAGATGACCGGGCGCGAACCGACCCTGGCATATGCCTATTACGGGGGCCTCGACCTCGCCGGGCACCTCGAGGGGCCGGGATCGGAGTCCTGGCGCGAACAGTTGCGCCTCATCGACGAGATGGTCGGCGCACTTGCCGATGAACTACCAGCGGGCATGCAGATCGTCGTGACAGGTGACCACGGGATGGTCGATACCTCGACCGGCCGATTCGACATCGACACCCACCACGAGCTGACGATCGGTACCACTGCGGTCGCCGGTGAGGCACGGGTACGGCACATCTACACCGAACCGGCAGCAGCGTCCGATGTACGGAGCGTCTGGCAGGAGACGCTGGGCGACCGCGCGACCGTGGTCACCCGGGAAGAGGCCATCGATGCCGGCTGGTTCGGGTCGGCAGTGACCGAGCGGCACAAGGTCAGGATCGGTGATGTGATCGCGGCGGCCCGCGGAGCGACCGCGATGGTGCGCTCCGTCGTCGAACCACTCGAGTCCCAGCTCGTCGGGCAGCACGGAGCCTGGGACTCGGCAGAGCAGTTGGTCCCGGCCATCGTTCTGCGGGGCACCCGCTGACCTGTTTGTGTTCGAGCAGGCTGTTCGGAACGAGTTCGCCGTACCGTTGGTTCGGTGAAGGCAATACGGACCACTCGACGTGCCGCCACCGGCCCCATGGTGATCGACGTAGCGTGCTGACGCTCCGGCCGGCAGTTGCGTTGGTGGGCGCGGCCCACGTGATCCCGGCCCTCGCTGTCACCGCGCTGACCGCGGCTGTCGCCTTCGCCGCCGACGTCGAGGCCCGGTTGGTCTTCGTGTTGATGGTCGCCGTCTTCAGCGGTCAGCTGATCGTCGGCTGGACAAACGATCTCATCGACCGGGACCGGGACCGGCAGGTCGGCCGGACCGACAAACCGCTGGCCGCCGGCCACCTCAGCTCCAGGACGGTGACCGTTTCGGTTGTCATCGCTGCCGTGGTGTGTGTGGTCGCATCGCTGGCGTGCGGAGTGGCACCGGGACTGGTCCACCTGGTTCTGGGCGTCGGTTCTGCGCTGGCCTACAACGCAGTTCTCAAATCGACGGTGTTCTCCTGGGTTCCCTACTTCGTCGCGTTCGGTTCGCTACCTGTGGTTGTGATGCTGACCGCCGAGCCGAGTCATCTGCCGCCGCTGTGGATGGTCGCGGTCAGTGGACTGCTCGGGGTGGGCGCACACCTGCTCAACGTGGTGCCCGACCTCGGAGACGATGCCGCCACCGGCATCGAAGGATTGCCGCATCTGTTGGGCGCTCGAAGAATCCCCTATGTCGCAGCAGGACTGCTCGTGGGCGCCACGGCAATCGCAGTGATCGCCAACGCCCATATGCCGTGGCTGTGGGCGGGACTCGGCGCGGTGGTTGTCATCGCATTGGCGACGATGCGCGCTCCTGGCCGGACCCCGTTCTATGGTGCGATCGTCATCGCCGCGGTCGATGTCACCATGCTTGTGCTGATCGCGCGGTGACCGGAACGGACAGGGCCTCAGAGTGGATTCATCTGTTGCAGCTCAGTGTGTTTCGAACGTCCAAAAACTGACGGGTCGTTGGGTCGGACGATTCGTCTTGGCGAGCCGGCACCAACCCCGTCGACTCACTGAAACCCACGTTGCCGGTGGAATGGCACGTTGCGAGGCAGCCGGAGGATCACCCGATTCGGGTGACTCGACAGCTTCGGACGCGTGCCACAGTGGCACATCGGCACCAGAGGCGCCAGGCAGGCTCCGGCGAGTGGAAGGGAGTGACGATGTCTGTGTCCGCTCGGCCAGATGGACACCACTCCGAGGTGGCGGGTGGCTCAGGACTGGTACTCACGGTTCTGGCGGCCGGACAGTTCCTCATGACGCTGGACAGTTCGGTGATGAACGTGTCCATGTCAACGGTCGCGAACGATCTGGACACCACGATCACCGGCATTCAGACCGCGATCACCCTGTACACGTTGGTGATGGCGACGCTGATGATCTCCGGCGGCAAGATCGGAACAATCATCGGTCGTCGAAAGGCTTTTGCGATCGGCTTGATGATCTACGGAGCGGGTTCGCTGACCACCGCATTGGCTCCGAATCTGCCTGTCCTGCTCATCGGCTGGTCGTTGCTGGAGGGGGTCGGCGCCGCCCTGATAATGCCGGCGATCGTCGCTCTGGTTGCCGCCAACTTCGTTGCTGCCAAACGTGCTGCGGCATACGGTCTGGTCGCGGCCTCGGGTGCGATGGCCGTCGCAGCGGGTCCACTGATCGGCGGCGCAGTGACCACCTTTGCATCCTGGCGTTACGTCTTCGCCGGCGAGGTTGTCCTGGTAGTTGTGATCCTGCTCGTGCTGGGGCGCATAAAAGAGACACCGCCTGCGAAGGTCCGCCTCGACCTCGTCGGCTCAGCCCTGTCGGTGACGAGTCTCGGCATGATCGTGTTCGGGGTGCTGCGTTCAAGCCAATGGGGATGGATCATCGCCAAACCCGGTGCCACACAGATCCTGGGACTGTCGCCGGTGATCTGGCTCCTGGTCGCCGGACTCGGGGTCTTGTACGTCTTTCTCCGATGGCAAAGTCATCTCGCTGCCACTGGTGGCGAGCCGCTGATCGACCCTCAACTTCTGCGTAATCGGCAACTCGCAGGCGGGCTGACGATGTTCTTCGCTCAGTTCACAGTGCAGGCAGGTGTCTTCTTCGCGGTTCCGCTCTTCCTTTCCGTCGTGCTCGAGCTCAACGCACTCGACACCGGCATCCGGCTGATCCCGTTGTCGATAGCGCTACTGCTGGCCGCGGCCGGAATACCCAAGTTTCGGCCGCAAGCCGATCCCCGCCGCGTGGTCCGTCTCGGCCTGGGCTCGATGATCATCGGAATCCTCATCCTGGTCGGCGGCCTCGATCCCGCCGCCAACGCGGGAATCGTCGCTGTTCCCATGCTGCTGATGGGGCTGGGATTGGGCGCTTTGGCTTCGCAACTGGGCGCGGTGACGGTGTCGGCGGTCCCCGATTCCCAGAGCGCCGAAGTGGGTGGGTTACAGAACACCGCCACGAATCTCGGGGCATCACTGGGGACCGCGTTGATCGGATCCGTGTTGATCGCAACCTTGACCACCTCGGTCATCACAGGGATCGAAGACAATCCGGGTGTACCGACAGCCGTCAAAGAACGGGCCACGTCTGAGCTCGTCGCCGGTGTTCCGTTCATCTCGGACACACAACTCGAAGACGCTTTGGAAGACGCCTCCGTCCCTGAGACCCAGGCAGAATCCGTTGTGTCACTGAACTCGGAGTCTCGGCTCAAAGCGTTGCGCGTCGCTTTCGGATTGGCGGCATTACTGGCGATCGTCGCTTTGTTCTTCACCGGCGGCCTACCTCGCGTACCCGTAGGTGCACCGACGTCCGGTAAAGCGTCAGGGACGGATTCAACTGCCTGACTCAGGTGCGTTCTGCACAACTGCTGGCCGGGCAACGAGTTCCACGACCACCATGGCGATCACCGTCACGAGAACGGTGGCCGTGACCACGAGCCCGGAGGGGTAGTCCCAGAACACCAGGACGGCAATCGCGACGGCAATGATGCTGAGACGCAACGGTATCCGATACCTCGCGGCGAACGTCTCGACGGGATGGGGCGCACGCGTACCCCTGCCGCGCAGGGATTCCACCGCATTCGAATATGCACCGCGAACAGCGCCTGCAGAACGTGAGGACCCGCTCAGATACCCGGCCAGCGCCACCACTACAGCAACGACGGCGAGGGCACGAAGCATGGAGCGCAGAGGTACCAACACCGCATCGATGAGGGCCTCCGCCGACCCGCGCGACAGCACGTCGGCCGGAACCGCGTCGAGGTACACCGACCGGCCGATGCTCAGCCCGATGGCCAGGACCACCATGGCCAGCGCGATCGAGACACCGACCAATGACATCGCACGTCGCCGAGATCCCCTGGGCGCAGCCCAGACCGCGGCCACTGCCACAAGCAAGGTCAGCCAGGGAAGGATCGCGGACGCCCTGTCGAGCGCGGAGACTGCGTTCTGCGCCTTGACCAGGTCCGGCGACCGGAAAATCACAAACGTTGTGTCGATGTCCGGGATGTTGTCCGCGAAGGCAAACCCACGATCCTTGAGCCGGTCGCGAACTTTCGCGACTATCGGCTCGAGTGCGATGCTCACGGTGCCCGAGTCGTCCACGACGATTGCCGCCCGCGCCTCACCGGTCAGAAGTTTCACCAGGGCCTCGTGCGCCTGTTTGTTGGCCTCTACCCAAAGCTCCTCGAACTCTTCGGAGCCCAAGAGTGATCTCACGGTTTGGTCGATGAACGATTTCGCCTGTTCGGTCAGCACCGGGGCCAGCCCGACGACCGTCGGGGGCACGTTGGGCGCATTCTGTGTGAGCGCGGACAGCGCCTCTCGCGTCACCTCTGCGATCTTTGCTCGCTCCATGATGACTGCGGTGATCTGGGTTGAGAGTTCGTTCTGGAGTGCGGTGTTACGGGCCAGCGGGGACACGGTCTCGACGTATCGATCGGTATCCAACACCTCGCTGCGCGCGAAGCGGGCAAGCACTCCCGAGATTGCCAGTGCGGCAACGATGATGAGGAGCAGAATGGTTGCCGTCCATCGCAGTGCCCGGCGATCGGTGGGGATACCGGAGCCGGCACCTCCGTCGAGTTGGTCGCGCCGGCTCTCTGCAACCTGTCGGCGCAAACGATCGAGCTCGGCTCGCTCGGCACGATCGAGAGGTTGATCGGCCCTGGTAGCCATCATGTTTGCCCCACATCGTCGAGAAAGGCGTCCGACCGCAGACGACCTGCTGCCCTTGTAACTCTTCGTCCTGCCACGCGGACGTGCATCATCCCTTTGGGGTGAATGCAACCAGACGCGGAGCATACGATTGCAGGATCGCGATTTGTACGAGGGAGCTATGACGATGCCAGCAGCACGAGCAGCCGACCCCGATCCGGGCGACTTCACCTTCGCCCCACTGACCCCGGCGGCATTTCTGACGCGTGCGGCGCAGGCCTTCGCGCACCGAACCGCCATCGTCGACGGCGATCTCACTTTCACTTACGCCGACTACCACCGACGCGCGCTTGCCCTCACCGGCGTGCTCGAAGACCTGGGGATCGGTGAGGGCGACAGGGTGGCGGCTCTGTGTGCCAACAGCCACGTGATGCTCGAACTGCACAGTGCCATCCCTCTGCACGGTTCGGTTCTGGTGCCCCTCAACATTCGCCTCTCTGCGCCCGAGATCGAGTACATCCTCGACCACAGTGGAGCGAGGGTCCTTGTGGCAACAGCCGAGTTCGCCGACGTTGCTGCGAAAGTCGCCACTGCAGTGGGTATTCGGCTGATCGTGGCAGGAGGACCCGACGACGAGTACGAACAGTTGCTCTCTCAGTCTCCCGGCGCGGTACAGCGCCAACCCAGCGAACGTGGTCTGTTGGCCATCAACTACACCTCTGGGACAACCGGGCGGCCCAAAGGCGTTATGTACCACCACCGGGGCGCATACCTGCAGGCCGTTTCGATGGCCTACCAGTCGCGTCTCGACCCGGGCTCGAACTACCTGTGGACCCTCCCGATGTTCCATTGCGACGGTTGGTGTTTCACCTGGGCCGTCACCGCGGCAGGCGGAACTCATGTCTGTTTGCGGGCGATCGACACGGCCGAGATCTGGCGCCTGGTCCGCGACACCGGCATCACCCACTTCTGCGCTGCGCCGACAGTGTTGACGATGATCGCCGAGGATCGTTCTGCCTCACCGCTCGACGCCCCGATCCAGGTGTCCACCGGCGGTGCTCCGCCGTCGCCCGCCCTGTGCGCCCGGATGGCCGCACTCAACGTCGAAGTGACCCACCTGTACGGGATGACCGAGACCTTCGGCCCCATCGTTGTCAATCAATGGCAACCCGAGTGGGACGCAGCCACCCCCGATGACGTGGCCGAGAAGAAGGCGCGTCAGGGCATCGGGAACATCACCGCCGGGCCAGTGCGGGTCGTTTCACCCGACGGCGACGACGTGCCGGCCGACGCCGTGACGCTCGGGGAGCTGGTGGTCAGCGGCAACAACGTGATGCTGGGCTACTACCGCGATCCCGACGCCACCCGGGCCGCGACCATGGACGGGTGGCTGCGCACCGGCGACCTGGCAGTGATGCATCCCGACGGTTACGTGGAACTCAAAGACCGCAGCAAGGACGTCATCATCTCCGGCGGCGAGAACATCGCCTCGGTCGAGGTCGAACGTGTCCTCGACGCGCATCCAGATGTTGTGGAGTCGGCTGTCGTCGGCCGTCCCGACGAACGCTGGGGTGAGGTGCCGGTCGCCTATGTCACCGTCCGGTCAGGCCACGACCTCACTGCAGCCGACCTGATCGAGTTCGCCCGAACCAGACTCGCCCGGTTCAAGGTCCCCAAAGAGATCGTGTTCAGCAACCTGCCGAAGACCTCGACTGGGAAGATCCAGAAGAACGTGCTGCGGTCGGGCCATGGAGGGTGAAATCAGGCACCGCCGTCGAATCTCTCACTGCCGGTTCTGATGCCTGCTCATCTTGACCCGCGCCGCGGAGATCACCTGCTCCCACAGCAGTTTCGACGCGGCGGAGATCTGAGCCTTGTTGAGACTCTCTTTGGCGAGTATTGCTGTCGCGAGCGCCTTGGTTCCCATATCGGCTTTGCTCTGGTGCCCCGAATTGAAGGGTGGTTGCGGGTCGTACTCGATGGCCAGCTGGATCGCTCTGGCTCGCTTGTCATCGGCGATCTGAGCAGCCAGCCACAGGGCCAGGTCGATACCGGCCGACACCCCTGCGCTGGTCGCGATCTTTCCCTCGTGCACGATTCGCTGGTCCCCCACCGGCGTGACACCGAACAACTTCAGGGCACTCAAGGTCTGCCAATGTGACGTTGCCCGCTGACCGTCGAGCACGCCGGCAGCAGCGAGCACCACTGATCCGGCACACACTGAGGTGGTCCAGGTGCTCGAGGTGTGGACGGATCTCAGCCACTGCAGTAACTGCGCGTCCCGGGCCTGATTCATCACCGAGGCGTTGCCCCCAGGAACGAGGACCACATCGGGCGACGGCGTTTCGTCCAGTGTGTGGGTTGCACCAAGGATCAACACCCCCGAATCGGCCACAACGGGACCAGTCTCGTGCCAGACGAAGCGGACGTCTGCATCGGGCAACATGCGAAACACCTCGTACGGCCCTACGACATCGAGCGCTGTGAAACCCGGGTACACAACCAGCGCAATCTGTGTCATGTGAACTCCTCTCTCATCGATAAAAATCGGCAATGCCGTCCGTCGCGGTTCCGGGTCGACAGGACGAGCCCTCACTCATCCCGGCCATCGGTTCGTGCGTATCGCTCTCGACCAATCTCGCCATCGCTTGATCTCAGGCAAACTCAGGGTATGGAGACCATCGATTACGCACCCGGACGACAGGCAGACCTCTTCGGCGACCCAGCACATCCCACCGTGTTGCTCTGGCACGGGATGCAGACCGATGCACGTGCAGCTGTTCGCCCGCTCGCAGAACGCATCGCCGCACACGGGGTGAACGTGATTGCTCCGGACTGGGATTCGCACTCCGCCGATGGCGGTCGAGCAGATCTGCTCCGATCAGCGCAGGTCGCAATGGACCGGACCGAATCTTCGAGCGGATTTGTCATCGTCGGGTGGTCACTCGGTGGCCTCGCAGCGGCCGGACTCACCATCGACGCCGACGCACTCGGAGTCCGTATCCATCACGCCGTGTGCCTCGCCGGAGCCTTCACGGCGACCAATCCGCTCACCGGTGAGAAGCTCCCCGAGGAACTGACGTCGACCGGTCAGCGACCGCCGTTCACGTTGCTGCACGGCCGATCCGACGACGTCGTACCGATCAGCTCCAGTCAAGGTTTCGCCGCCACCCTTCAGCGCAGCGACTGGCCGGTCGAACTCGTCGAACTCGACGCCGATCACGGTTCGATCGCCGGAGCGGCCTACGACGTCGCCTCCGACCACTACGTGCCCTCGGATGCGCCCGACACCGCAACAGTCACCACTGACGTGGCATCCCGTGTCGCGGCCGCCTGCGGCGTCACTCCCTGAGGTCGTCAGTCAACCAATGTGAAATTGTTGTTGTCCCAGTTGACGTCCCATGAAGTGGTCGCTGCGAAGATTCGCTGCGGCCACGAGAGGTCATAGAAGTAGCAATCGCCGTAGTTCAACGTCTTGGTCTCACCTGGCGCGATCGTTCCCACCCACCGAGGAGCGACTGGCGCCGGCGTCGTCGGTACGACAAAGACGTTGTCGGCCGCCGCGGTCCCGGTGTTCGTCACGTTCACAGGACAGCCGAAACCGGTGCCCCAGGACAGCGCCACGTCCGTGTACCCCGGTGCCGCAGTAGCGGGCGCCGCGGCAGCCCACCCTCCCGCCAAGGCCATTACACACGCCAATGAACCAAGGATGCTCCTCATCCAACCCACCCCATTGATCTCGATTTCGGATTCTTTCTGAGAAAAAGATAGTCCGGGATGAATGAATTTATCGTGGAACAAAGAGCGCATCAAAACACAATAGATTTTTGTAGCGTCAGTAATTAAATCGGTACAACGCGCATCGCACCCAGCTGAATGTGAGGGTGACACTCCGCCGCCGAGCGGCGTATTCGGCTCCCCCGACGAACCGCACGGACTCATTCGTTCCGGGGACGCGCACACCTGCCGTCACGAGATATCAATGAGGGTCGCAAAGTTTGCTCATTGCCGATCCCGGGGGTTCGCGTGCCGTATTTGAGTCTGATCGTGCTCGTTGTCATGATCGCCGCGCTGGTCGACATCATCGGCAGTGACGCCGCCGGCATTCGGGGCCTCCCCGCTGGGCGTGGCTTCTGCTGGTGATCATCCTGCCGTTGGTCGGCTCTATTGTGTGGTTCCTCGCGGGCCGTCCGGTCTCCGGCATCTCGGGCCGGGTCAGCGGTTCAGGTCGCGCCTCCGCACTCGGCTACCCCGAATACGACGTACCGGGACGATTCGAACCGCAAGACCCCGAGGCAGATGCGGAGTTCTTGCGTCGATGCCGCGAACGCGCGGAACAGCAACGACGTCAGGGTGAACTCGACCGCCGTCGACGTGAGCGCGAGGCCGACTGACTCGCTCTCCAGTTGCCAGACTGCAGCGTCCGTGGGCGTTGGACCAATTGCGCGACACGGGTCTGGACACATGTCTGGATTTGCAGGTACCGTGACGCCCCATGGGACGCGTGGACGGAAAAGTGGCAATCATCAGCGGCGGTGCGCGAGGAATGGGCGCATCGCATGCGCGGTTACTCGTCGCCGAAGGCGCCAAGGTCGTGATCGGCGACATCTTGGACGACGAGGGCAAAGCGCTTGCCGACGAGCTCGGTGACGCCGCACGCTATGTGCACCTCGACGTGGCCCAGGCGGATCAGTGGCAAGAGGCTGTGGGCATTGCCGTCGGTGAGTTCGGCAAACTCAACGTTCTGGTGAACAACGCCGGCATCGCCAATGGCAGTTCCATTCAGGCGTTCAAGCACGACAAGTGGCAGAAGATCATCGACGTCAATCTCACGGGCACGTTCTACGGAATCCAAGCCTCGACGGATCCGATGATCGCGGCCGGCGGCGGTTCGATCATCAATGTGTCGTCGATCGAAGGACTTCGCGGAGCACCCTGGGCCCACGGGTATGTCGCCACGAAATGGGCCGTCCGCGGGCTCGCGAAGTCGGTGGCACTCGAACTCGCCCCCCACAACATCCGGGTCAATTCACTGCATCCGGGTTTGATCCGCACACCCATGACCGAAAAGTTCCCTGACGATTTGGTGACGATCCCCCTTGGCCGCCCGGGTAACTCCAGCGAGGTCTCCACGTTTGTGTTGTTCCTGGCAAGTGACGAGTCGTCGTACGCGACGGGTACCGAGTTCGTGGTCGACGGCGGGTTGGTCACCGACGTGCCGCACAAGTCCATGTAGGGCACACCTGGCAGCACTCGAACTCTGATCGCAACTCGCACAACATTTCACGAGGAGACACCCATGGCGATTCGCGTCGCTCACATCGGAACCGGGAACGTGGGGAGTTTGGCCTTGACCCAACTCATCACCAGCGCGGACTACGAACTGACCGCTGTCGGCGTCTCCACAGAGTCCAAGATCGGCCGCGACGCGGGTGAACTCGCGGGCCTGGACGTCGTCACCGGGATCACCGCGGTCGGCGACATCGACGCGGTGCTCGCGACCGAACCCGACTGCGTCGTCTACTGCGCGATGGGAGACACCCGGACCGGTGATGCACTCCGGGACTGCCAGAAGATCCTGGAAGCCGGCGTCAACGTCGTCGGGTCGTCTCCCGTGATCCTGCAGTACCCATGGCAGCTGTTACCCGACAAGAACATTGCCAGGGTCGAGGCGTCGGCGAAGCAGGGTGATGCCAGCATTTTCATCACCGGAGTCGACCCCGGTTTCGCCAACGACCTCATCCCGCTCGCGCTGGCCGGGACGTGCCAACGCATTGAGCAGGTCCGCGTCATGGAGATCGCCGACTACGCCACCTATGACGGCGCCATCGTGATGTTCGACGTGATGGGCTTCGGCAAACCGCTCGACGAACTCCCCATCCTCTTCCAGCCCGGCATCCTCGGGTTCACCTGGGGCACAACGATCCGTCAGCTCGCTGCCGGCCTCGGCATCGAGGTGGACGAGATCACCGAGAGCTTCGAGCTCGAACCCGCGCCGGATTCGTTCGACGTCGCTGTCGGACGAATCGAGAAGGGCACTGTCGCGGCCATGCGTTTCGAGATCCATGGGAAGGTCAACGGCCACTCGGCGATCGTGGTCGAACACGTCACCCGACTACGCGACGACCTTCGGCCCGATTGGGCCCGCCCGGCCCAGGAAGGGGGTTCGTACCGCGTGGAGATCACCGGCGAACCCAGCTACACGGTCGACATCTGCCCCACCAGCGAGAAGGGCGACCACAATCATGCCGCGATCGTCGCCGCGGCAGGCCGCATCGTCAACGCGATCCCTGAGGTCATCGCAGCGGCGCCGGGCATCCACACCACGCTTGATCTGCCGCTGGTGACCGGTCGCGGGCTGTACGCCCACGCCTGACGCCCGCGAAGCCCGATCCTGACCGAGCTCAGCGCACCAATTTGATTGCCGCCGGGGTGAATTCCCGACTCGGGTGTGCCTTGTCGTGCTCCACCGTATGGCCGCCACCGCGGAGTTTGGCCTGGTACATGGCCGTGTCTGCATCGCTGATGATGTCCTGGGCGGTGCGCTTCTCTCCGTCGCGAATCCGGACGATGCCTACACTCGTGCGCATCCGGAACTCCTCCCCGTTGATCTCGATCGGATCGAGGAGCAGCAGGTGGATGTCGTCGGAGATGTCTTCCATGTCCTCTTCGTCGGCCCCGATCAGCACAGCTACGAACTCGTCGCCGCCGACACGCCCCACGAAATGCGGTGCGGGCAACGCCGCACGCAGCCTCCGGCTCACCGCTATGAGGGCGCGGTCGCCGGCGCGATGTCCGTGAGAGTCGTTGACGTGCTTCAGTTTGTCGAGGTCGATGTACATCACCACGTCGATGCTGCCCGAATCATGTTGTGCGGCACGGTTCTCCAACATTGTGGTGAGGCGACGCAGCACATAGGAACGGTTGGGCAGATCGGTCATCATGTCGTGGTCGGCGGCGTACTCGAGTCGTGCTGCACGCGCCCGACTCTCGGTGACGTCGGTGAACGAGATCACCACCGACGAGTGGTCGGGGTCGTTGGGGCTCAGGACAAAACCATTGCACGACAGCCACACTCTGCTGCCATCGAGGCGGTCGAAACCGACTATCGCATCGATGACCGGCTTGTGCGTGGCAGTCACGATCTGCGACGGCCAGTTCTGCGGCGGAATGGGTATGCCATTCAGGTCCACGATGGTGATGCGCTCCGCGGTGGAGCCTGCGGCCCTGCGCTGTTCGCTCTCGAACATTCGCCGAGCAGCGGGGTTGGCGGATTCGATCAGTCCGTCTTGAGAGATGAGCAGCACGCCCTCTTGGAGTGAATTGACGACCGAGGTGAACTTGGTCTCGGCTTCGATCTGTGCGGTGTTGTCCGAACAGACCACCACATATCCGCCGTCCATCTCGGAGACAGCCAGACGCATCATCCTGGGAGTGCCATCTTTTGCATAGTGCACAACGCTTTCGGCGGGTTTGCCGACACGGCGACGGAGGTTCATCGGCGCCCCCAGTACCTCGGCAACCGGACAGCCGATCGCCTCGACCGCGGTGGAGCCGTAGATGGACTGTGCGGCAGGATTCCAGCTGACCACTGTTCCGGCGGAATCGGTGGCGATGATGGCGTCGCTGACGGTGGCCACCAGCGCGACCTGATGACGGATCGCCTGCTCCGCGGCCTTGGTCGCCGTCAGGTCCCGGAAGATGACCTGGTAGGCAAGCGCACCTCGCCACTTGGTGCGGACAGACACGATCTCCATGTCGATGACCGAGCCGTCGAATCGGACCATCCGGACCTCGACTGCGTCGGTGAAGTCGCCGTCCGTCGTGAGCGAGACCAACTTCGTGGTGATCTCGCGGATCGAGTCAGGATGCATGAAGTCGGTGATCGGCCGGCCGACCAAGTCGTCAAGCGAAGTGGCGC
The DNA here is from genome assembly GCF_023051145.1 of Williamsia sp. DF01-3. Lineage (NCBI taxonomy): Bacteria > Bacillati > Actinomycetota > Actinomycetes > Mycobacteriales > Nocardiaceae > Williamsia > Williamsia sp. DF01-3. The sequence goes on along the minus strand of NZ_JALKFS010000005.1, from coordinate 445,161 downwards.
CGATCTCCACGATCGCCGCGCGGTTGACATAGACGATGACGCCGCCGGAGTGGACGGCAATCGGATGGGGGTTGTGCTCGACGAGAGTTTGATAGTGCTCGTGCTCCCGCAACGCACGCTGCTCGGACGCGTCCTCAACGGCCCCGATGGCCTTTCCGCTGATCACGTCTCTGTTGTTGTCGCTCATCGCACGGCTGTCCCCCTCTCGATCAAGTACAGCATGCGACCCCTGAGACCGTGCTGTGAGAATCCACCAACCTGGATGAGGTTGTTTTGGAGTTGTCGCCGTGTGGAGACCGATCAGAAAGACCCGGGTGATATTCAGTGGAATTGCAGGTCCGTCGAAACATTTCCGGTCGGCCGTCTTTGCAAGTAAATAGCCACGCGTCCAGAACTGAAATCGTGCGATGCCCGGCTGCTGCCCCGTAGGCCGGCACGCGATTGTTGAGACGTCGGCGCACACCGCACAATGGGGCTTGGAATGATGGGGGTTTCCGTAGGGATCGAGATGTCACCCGCGGGAGGCGGCGACATGGGGGGCAGATGACTGTTTCACCCGGCACGTGGTTGCTGATCGCGACCTTTCGCGGTTCCATCGCGGGCGTGGTGGCCAAGGGCGACAATCCTGCGGTGCCCCCCGGTGCCGATGGGTTCCAGCAGCTCAAGCGAGTCGACCTTCCGCTGCCCGTCATCTCGAAACTCGTCAAGCCGGCCGTCGAGGTCGCGGTGGCGTCGCAGGCTCCTGTTCGCAGGGAGCTATTCCTTCGAGGGGACCGACTGCACGCGTACGCCGAGCCGGTGACCTCTGGTTCGGGGAACGTTCACGCGGTCTGGGTATGGGTCGGCGGTGCAGCCGAACCGGTGTATCCGCATGTCAGCACCGGCGCTTGGGAATGGGACCTGGAGAGCCTGACCGTGATCTACGGCCCTGGCATACCCGATATCTATGGGCGCGATTGGGCGATCGGGAAGCCGTATCCACTGCACAACACGGTCGACACTTTCTCCGAAGCGGACATGGTGGCGGCTGCCGAAGTGCTTGCGAGTCGCGCAGACGGCACCCGTTACCCGATGACCGTCCGGATCGATCGCCCATCAGATGGCCCCAACGGCAGTTCAGACCCCAGGTCGCTACGGGCGGCCACCGAGGTGGTCAAGACAGATACCGGGTGCTTCTGGCGCGGGGTGACCTGGGACGTGACCCCGTTCGACCCGCCTCGCGAAAATCCCCTCCACGCTGCCAACAACCTTCTGGCACAAGAAATGGCCGGGTGGACCGCGATCGTCTACTGGAAGCTGGATCGGTCACAAACGCATGGTGACCGCTTCCCCATCATGGTGGCCCGCTGGCAGGGCCAGAAGGTGCTCGATGGCATCTATGTGGACCCAGATACCGGGCGCGCCCGTGTTCATCCCGACGATCACGGACTCCCGCACCGTTGGGCGGAAATACTCGAACGCGAGGCTGAACTCTCGGTAACGCTTCGGCTGTGGGGCGACGACGCGCGCTGGCACACGCTGGATCTCGTCTGCCAACGAGTCAAGGGCACCGAACCGCCGGCGGCCACTGTTCGCATCACCCGACGCGCAGAGCGGCATGGAGATTGACGCCTCCGTACGCCGCCGTGACCTGCTCACCGGCGACACCCCAGCGGTCTCGTATCGGACCGCATACGTCGGCGGCAATGGAGAAGCAGATTCATCCACGACATTAAACACGTCCGTCCCGAGCGATGTTTCTATCGGGACCGATTGATCGTGACATCAATGGGCCCACCATTCACTCCAGCCAATTCGCGTAAACGAAGCTTTGGACTGTGCGTGTCCTGCGGGTCAATTATTAGACGAGTGTCCACGGCGGACGAACAGTTTCATTAATGCCCCGACGACAATGAGTCAGCGGTTGCTACGCTGTCGTCAATTGGCCAGTTCGATGAGCACGATCACGCCTATGACCAGGCCTAAAAGCGCAGTGAGGGCAAGGACCTTGATCAGATCGCCCCCGATCAAGGTCTGTTTTGCCGGCGGCACCCGGTCTGCATCGACAACTGACGCATCCTGCGGCATCGATGAATCATCCTTGATTTCCATTGATTCGTTGTAATCGTTCACGAAATACCGACCAGCTCTGATTTGTACACTTCATAACCCCCCATCCGGCTTATCTTGCCACGCCGGAGTTGTAATCGCGAGGTCGATAAGACCTACACGGTGATCTTTACCGTCAGAGATGAAGCGTCACCGATCGCTGCCGATACTGCCCCGAATGTCGAGAGACCACTTGCAACAACGGCGAGGGCTCGGAGAACCGATCACCCGAGGTTCGCCCCAGCGGGCACAACCCTTCGGCCGAGCGGTCAGAAGTGGCCAGAACATTCTTGCCAGCCGAGCCATTCATCTGTTCGGACGACGAATCACATCGTCCGCGAGACGTTTTGCGGACGGATTGTCTTTTTAGCCCGCGTACCGACACCAACTTGGCTATCTTTAGCCGCATGGCGAAAAAGACCGTCGTTGAATATGTCGACGACTTGGATGGCAAGCCGGTTCACATTGATCAGTTGCACACGATCGAGTGGTCGTGGCTGGGAGTGGACTACGTAATCGACACCAGTGCAACGAATTTGGAGAAGATAGAGAACGGCAGAGTTCCGGTCTCGACATTGCTGAGCAAGTCGGCCCGCGTAGGTGGCCGTAGGCGGTCAAGCGCACCCAAGCACCACACCAACGGCCGCCAGGGGCCTGTTGTCGGCGCCGACGAACGGACATCCATTCGGCAATGGGCCCGTGAGCAAGGCTATGACATCGGCGATCGCGGACGCATCAGCCAACAGATCACTGCCGCCTACCGGGAGCAATCGGACGGGCGTTGAACGAAGACCCGCGCTACCCGCGGGACCACCCACCCTTGGTGGGCTCCTCACGAGCTACCGACGGCACCAGCCACTGGCAATTCTCTATCGCCGAACCGACCCCACTCGAGTAGGACGAGGTGCGGTCCAGCCGTATGTGCATCTCCACGCAGCCTGCGGGGTAGCGCGCCGCCACTTGCGCGATCCTGTTCGCCCACAGCAAGTTCGACCCCAGCAGGAAGCCGTCGGGCAGCGGGGTGGCCCAGACAGCCTCAGCCAGAGCCCCTGCCTGATCGGTCGCGAACAGCTTGGTGGTCAGAGGATCGAGTCTGACGACGTAGCCCTCCTCTGAACCGACGGGTTGTGCCGCCACAACGGGGGCGGTAAGAGTGGCAGCGCCGATGACGGCCACCGCCGATGCTGCTGCTCGGATCCATCGGGTCATGTCCGCCTCATTCTTCGCGTGTATACATCGGCCGGCCGACCACGGCGCCGCTCGCGACAGATGTTCGGCCCTGATATGCCTATCAGCTGGAGGTCGGTGCCGATAGGTACCAATTGTGGGGGCACGTACATCGTCCCCGTGAGTAATTGTTGAGGGCTATTCACCCTCGGACTTCACAAGCGGGGATGAAAATGGTGCGACGATCAGATCCCGAAACGCCGATCGAGCAACCGGACCCTGCCGCGGACGAGGGCTTCGTCGCGATGACCTGGGGGCAGCGTCTGTGCCCAGCGACGCCACGCCGTCAGGTCTTCGCGCCCGTGCACCGAGCCGGTCCACACGCGCAGCAGCTCGGGGTCGCGTGCCGCGAGGACCGTCGAACGCATGTCTTCCTTCAGCTCCTCGAAGACATCGGCTATCCCAGGGGCCAGTGACGCGGCGAGCAACCCACCGCGACCGAACTTCTCGAGGGCGCCGGCGACATCACCTCCGCGCAGCAAGCGACGCACCTGCTCGATGTCCGACTCGACGGGCACCGTGAGGCGATACGGTCGCGACGCCACCAGGTCCGCACCCAGGTCGCGTCGGAGCCGGGAGATCTCGGCACGTACGGTCACCGGGTCGATCCCGTCCTCGGCGAGCATGGTGGCGATCTCCTCGGTACCGAGACCATCCGGGTACTCACCCAGCAAAACCAAGATCTCCGCGTGACGGCGGGACAGTCGGAGCGCAGGCGCCGAACCGGTCCGCCAGAAGTACCGATCGCCGTCCAGCACAAGCAATTCCGGGCCCGTCGCCGGCGCCACCGCAGGCGCATTGCCGGTCAGGGTGCGCACCCGCAGCTCGCTCTCCACCGCCGCGACAACCGATTTCACCATCGACAGGGCAAAGGGCGCAGCCACCCGCTCGCCGCCCGTCACATCGATCACGCCGATCACGGCGCCGGTCACGGGATCGTGCACCGGAGCCGCCACGCAATTCCACTCCTGGACAGGTACCGAGAAGTGCTCGGCGCCGAAGATCTGCACACCGTGGTCGACCTCGAGAGCCAGGCCGGGGGCATTGGTGCCGGCAACGCGCTCCGCCCACACCGCTCCTTCGACAAAATTGATGCCGCCGGCCTGGTCTCGGGCTTTGTGGTCGCCCTCTACCCACAACAGCCGACCCACGTCATCGGTGAGAGCTACCACCACACCTGAGTCGGACACCTCGTCGAGCATCAGCGAGCGGACCAGAGGGTAGGCGGCTGCCATCGGGTGTCCGGCGCGGTACTCGAGGAAGTCGTTCCACGACATCCCTCCCGCGTCGATCATTCCCGACGGGTTGACGCCGCCCTTGACCGAGCGCAGCCACGAGTCCCGGACCACCGACCGCACCGAGGTGGGGCCGGTGGCCGGGGCAAGTGTGCCCGTCTGCACAAAGAGCTCGTGGGCGCGGCGTACCTGTTCGAGCCGGGCAGCCGGGTCTTCGCCGGGGGTGAGAGCAGTCCAGAAGTCGCGGGCCGGTGACGTTGTCTCACTCATCGCGTCCTCCGATCTGTTCTCGGCGTCTGTCACGGCGCGGCCGTGAGCCTGCCCTCAATTGTGCACTACCTCACACCCGGACAGGTGCGACCCGAGGATCCGGAGCCTGACGCCGGACAGCGCGGTCACGCCGTGGCCACCACGCCCGGTCACCGAGGAGTACCAGGATGGACGGCAACAGGAGCAAGCGCACGATGGTCGCGTCGATCAGGATCGCTGCTGCCAGCCCCACCCCCATCTGCTTCATCTCCACCATGCTCTGCGCCGCGAACAACGCGAACACCGAGACCATGACCAGCGCCGCGCTTGTGACGACCCCGGCGGTCTGGGTGACGCCGGCGCGCACCGCGGCCTTAGGCGTCAATCCCATGTCGATACCTTCACGAATGCGGCTCAGGACGAACACGTGATAGTCCATCGACAACCCGACGAGCACAGCCAGCATGAACAGCGGTATCCACTCCACCACGGTCCCGTTCGAGTTGAAGTCGAGAATGCTCTCGGCCCACGAATGCTGGAACACCAGGGCCAGCACCCCGAACGCGGCACCCACCGACATCAGGTTGAGCAGCGTGGACACCACTGCGATCACCGGGCTCCGGAACGTCGCGATCAGCATCAGCATGGTGAGAGTCAGGATCACCGCGATGACCACCGGCAGACCATCGGACTGGTTGTTCGCCGAGTCGTACTGTTCGGCGAGGTCGCCACCGACAGCAAACCGCGCGCCGTCCACAGGGTCGATCTGATCGGGCACCACGCTTGTCCGAAGTGCCACCAGGGCGTCATCACCTTTCGCGTCGTCCGGCGGGTAGGTACTGGCGAGTTCGAGGACGCTGGTGCTGCCGGACGGCGAGATCGTCGGCTCTCCGGTGACCGTCCACTCGCCTGAGCTCTCGGCCTGTTTGCCGATGTTGTCCAGTGCAACAGCAACTTCGGCAGCATTGCCGCCCTGTACAACAACCTTGGCCGAAGGGCCCTCTGACGGGAACTGCGTGTTCATCGTCTGCGCGACCTGCACCGGAGGTAGATCCTGTGGCAGCGTGTCGAGGTTGGCGCTGCGCATCGTCATCGACAACGCGGGCACTGCCAGGGCGAGCATCACGACCAGCCCCACCAGCAGCGCGGTGATGGGCCTACGGATGACGGGTCCGATGATCCGCGAGCTGATCCCGCCCTGACCGATCCGGTTGTTGACGCGCCAGAGCAGCGGCACCCCGGGACGATCCACCCATTTGCCGAGCTTGGCCAGCAACGCCGGCAGCACGGTGAGGGAACCGATCACCGCCACCGACACCACGATGATCGCCGACGTGGCGAGCGAGTTGAACGTCGCACTGCCCAGCGCATAAACGCCGGCGAGTGAGGCGATCACCGCAACACCGGACACGATGATCGAGTGCCCGGAGGTGGCTGCCGCTATCTCCACCGCATCGATCGTGCTGTGACCCTTACGCCGCTCCTCGCGTTCACGTTTGAGGTAGAAGAGCGAATAGTCCACTCCGACAGCCATTCCGATGAGCATCACCATCGACGACGCAGTCGACTCGGAAGGAACGAGGTAGGAGATGGGAGCGTAGATTCCGATGGTGGCGACCACTGAGGTGATCGCCAGCAACACCGGGATGCCGGCGGCTATCAGCGCACCGAAGGCAACGAGCATGATGCCGAACGTGATGGGGATGCTGATGATCTCGGCCGAGACCAGGTCGTCGGCCACCCGCTCGTTGATCGACTCGTCGAGCGAGACATCGCCGGTCTGACCGAACGTCAGTTCCGGGTGATTCGAACCAACCGCCGCGACGGCGGTCTTGATATCGGTGATCGACGCGTCCTCGTCGCCCGGTGGGGCACGTAGCGAGATCGCCGTCAACAGCGTCGTGCCATCAGGACTCCACACCGGCGCCACGACCTCTTGCACTTGATCCGAGCCGGCCAGTGCCTCGCGCAGCTCGTTTGCGGCGAGCAGCGCCGCGTCGCGGTCGCCGGTGACGACGACGTACTCGGTTTCCGGTGCGGCGAGACCGGCTTCGTGGATCATCTGGTCGGCAGTCCCCGACTGACCGACCCGGTAATCGGCGTCGTCGGTCGTCTGGGTGGGGATCAACGCGCTCAATCCCACGGCCAGCACCACAAGCGCAAGCCAGAGTCCTATTGCGCGCCAAGGGTTGTGCGCACTCCACCGCGCCACTGCCTGTGGCCCTCGGGTCATCTTTCCCATGTCAGCTCCTGATGCGTGAGGCGGTGCGCCTCGACGGGTGGCCCGGCGAACACCGAGCACCACCTGAGACTGCTCGCTTCCCGGAGCCCGGTCAGGAGCGTCAATCCCCCAGGTGAGGGCGGAATATCCCACCCCTGGGGTAGGCCCAGGTCTACTGTCATCTACTGCCCGCTTCGGTCACGATGGAGACCTGAAGAGTGGAAGGACCGCTGTGAGATCCGACGAAGAACCGAGGCCGATTGTTCGGTGGCTGAGGGCGGCCATGTATGCCGTTGTCACCACTCTGCTCGCGCCGGTCGCACTGGTGCTGTTCGTCGTCCAGGTGGTCGCGATCCCACTGGTCCTGGTCTCCGTCGGCGCCCTGGTGCTGTGGGTCAAGGTGCCGATCACCGGCGCGTTCTGTGACCTTCATCGGCGGATGGCGGCAGGCGTTCTCGACCGGCCGTGGCAGCCGGGTGATTACCGGCCCACGAACAATCGAGGGATCTTCCATCTGTTGTCCGTGTGGAGTACCGATTCCCTGCGCTGGCGCGACCTCGGCTGGCTGGTGATCGCGTCGACGGTCGGATTTGTCATCTCCCTGGTGGGGGTGATCTTCACGGCGACCCTCATCCTGCTGCCCTTCGTGGAGCCATTGATGAAAACCCGTGCCGTGATGGACCTGTGGGCGCTGGGCCGCAGCCGCAACGAAGTCCTCGAGGCACGCGTACACGAGGTGACCGAGTCACGGGCTGCGACAGTTGATTCCGCGGCAGCCGAGCTGCGCCGGGTGGAGCGGGACCTCCACGACGGGGCTCAGGCGCGGCTGGCCGCCCTCGGTATGACGATCGGCCTGGCCGAGAGTCAGATCGCCACCGACCCGGAAGGGGCCCGACAACTGATGGCCGAAGCGCGGGCGTCGGCCACCTCGGCCCTCGGCGATCTGCGATCAGTGGTCCGCGGCATCCATCCCCCGGTGCTGGCCGATCGCGGCGTCGGACCGGCAGTCGAAGCGCTGGCCCTCGACATGCCCCTGCCCATCACACTCAATCTCGGTGTGCACGAACGTCTTCCCGTCGCCACGGAGAACGCTGTGTACTTCGCGGTTGCCGAGGCGCTGGCCAACATCGGAAAACACGCCCGTGCACGTAACGCGTGGATCGCCATGGGTATCTTCGACGGTGTGCTGCGCGTGGAGGTCGGCGACGATGGAGTGGGCGGCGCTGCGCCCTCGGGTTCGGGACTGCACGGTGTCACCCAGCGACTGACAGCACTGGACGGAAGGCTCTTCGTGCACAGTCCGATCGGTGGCCCGACCATCGTGTCGATGGAGGTGCCATGCGCGTCGTGATCGGCGAAGACCACGCCCTGCTGCGGGACGGGCTCACCCGGATCCTTCAGGCCCACAGCATGGACGTGGTGTCCGCCGTCGACAACGCCACCGAGCTCGACGTCGCGCTCGGCGACGACTCCATCGACGTTGCGGTGCTGGACGTTCGGATGCCACCCACCTTCACGGACGAAGGTCTGCGCGCTGCCATCAAGATCCGGGCCTCCCGCCCCGGCTTCCCGGTCCTGGTGCTCTCTCAGTACGTAGAACAGCTGTACGCGAGGGAGCTGCTGGAGAGCGGCGAAGGCGCGGTCGGCTATCTCCTCAAAGACCGGGTCGCCAACGTGGCCGGGTTCATCGACGCCGTACGGCAGGTTGCCGCGGGCGGCACCGTCCTCGACCCGGAGGTGGTGTCGCAGTTGCTCACCGGTCAGCGGGCCGACGGGCCACTGGAACGTTTGACGGTGCGGGAACGCGAAGTACTGGCGTTGATGGCGGAGGGCCGCTCGAACGCAGCCATCGCCGAGGCCATGTACTTCTCCGAGAAAGCGGTCAGCAAGCACTCGAACAGCATCTTCACAAAACTCGATCTGCCGGTGTCGGCCGACGACAATCGGCGGGTCCTGGCGGTGCTCGCCTATCTCGGGGTCTGACCTCAGCCGCGGATCACGTTGTAGAGAAAGGTGCTGCCGGCCAGCAGGATGCCCGAGACAGCGGCCGGCCAGAACCAGTTGTTGAGCAGGTCCGACCGAAACGCCACCACAACCCAGCCGATGATCAGCAACGCCGTGGTGAGGGTGGTGACGATCCGGACCAGCAGGATCATGATCATCCCCAACGACCACACGAGCTCTCGAAGCCCAGATCTCATCAGACTCCTCAGAAGCGAAAGTCCCGTCAGCTTCTCAGAAGAACGCACAGGGTAGCTGCGTTCATCCATGCGGAGTCGGTCACATTTGGCAGACTGAACTGATGAAGACCATTCTGAATGTCATCTGGCTCGTGCTCTGTGGATTCTGGATGGCGTTGGGCTACGTCGCCGCCGGAATCATCTGCTGCATCCTCATCATCACCATCCCCTTCGGGATCGCATCGTTTCGGATCGCCGCGTACGCCCTGTGGCCGTTCGGCCGAACCGTGGTTCGCAAACCCACAGCCGGGGTCGGCTCGGCCATCGGCAACGTGATCTGGTTGATCTTCGCCGGTATCTGGCTTGCCATCGGCCACATCGTCACCGGAATCGCTTTGTGCCTCACCATCATCGGCATCCCGCTAGGCATCGCGAGCTTCAAGATGGTCCCGGTATCGCTGCTGCCGCTGGGCGCGGAGATCGTCGATTCGGACGAGGTCGGTGTCATCACCGCTCCCCCGCCCCGCCAGCGCACATACTGATCGCGCGCCCGCCCGACCTCAGGCTCGAGACAACGCCAGCACCGGAATCGTGCGGCTGGTCTTCTTCTCGTAATCCGCGAAGCCCGGCATCAGACCGGCCTGCTCGGCGTAGATCCGGTCGCGGTCGGCGCCGGTGACCTCGGAAACGGTCACCGGGACGGTGTCGTCGCCGATTTCCACCTCGGTCGCCGGATCGGCGAGCAGATTCCGGTACCACTGGGGGTCCTCGTCGGCGCCCGCAGCGCTCGCGAAGATGTACGAGACGCCGTCCTTGGGCAGATAGACCAGCGGCGTCACGTACTGCTTACCGCTCTTGATCCCCTTGTGATGCAGCAACAGAAGCGGCGCACCCTCGAAATTGCCACCGACCTTGCCGTGATTGGCGCGGAACTCTTTGATGATCTCGTCGTTGAAGCCCATGGCGAAAAGTCTAGGCGCTCATCACCCGACATCGTCGAGATCGAGACCCATCGGAGTGACCGACGGGATGTCGCCGCTCGCGACCACTGTCTTCGTCAACGTCATCAATGCCGAGGTGAGTTCATCGACCTCGACTTCGGACAGGATGTTGTACGCAGGTGCGGCCAGCCGATCGGTGGTGGTCTCGATGTCACCCTTGAGTGCTCTCCCGGACGGCGTGATCGCCCCTGAGTGGTCGAGCAGGCCGCGCTCGGCCAAACGTTCTGTGAGCGCAGACCATTCGTCGGGTGTGTACTTTCGGCTGGTCTCGAGAACCGACCGTGGGATGGCAGCGGCACTCGAATGCAGCACCCCCGCCTCGCGACCGGTGACACCGGCGGTCGTCAGGGCGGCCACGTGGCCGTCACCGCGATGTTCGCGCAGCAGGGTCGCGGCATGCCAGAGTGCCCCGTATCGATCCTCCGGCCACGGCAGCGCGGCGTTCGCCGCGAACAGCGCCCGACCACCCAGGTCTGCGTTCTGCGCTGCCGGCCTCAGCAGCGCCACCACCCGATCGACCACCTCGTCGTTCCCCGCCGAACCCAGCATCCGCTGCAGAGTGGCCACCGCGGCCTGTCGGCGCACATCGATCGCCGTCTCCGGCGGAGCGAACCGCCAGGCGTCCGGGATGGCGCGGGCGACATGGTCGGGCGCGAAGTTGTAGAACAGCGCGGTCACGATCTCGGGACCCACCTCGCCCAAGGGCGCGGCACGACCCGCGAAGTACCCCATCCAAAAACCGCGATAACCGGCCGCTGCCAGTGCCTCTCGCGTCTCGTCCGAGAAGTAGGTGACGGCGTGGATCGGTTCGAGCAGTCGCCACAGACGACGCGCTGTGGACAATTCGATGGCCATGGGCTCGACAATGCCATTGCGCGCGCAGATCAGCCATGGTTCTGCGACGCCCGACCCAATGGATCCGCGACCGGCAGGCGTTGCCGACTACAGGGCGTCAGCGAGAGACTCGACCCCGAGACACCGGTAGGCGCTGCGGTACTTGATGCGCAGCCGTGCCTGGATGTCATCGGGCAGGCGGTTCAGCCGAGCCGGATCGGTGTTGTCGGCGAGGTCGGCGAGTTTGACGGCCAGAGCCATCCGGTTCGTTCGGATACGTGCGTAATACTCCTGCGGCGCAACATCTTCGGTTCGGGTCAGCAGCGTCACCGCATCCACCACGGTTCCCGGGATGCCCTCTGCCAGCAGATCCGAGGCGGTGATGTCGGAGTCCTCGATCACGTCGTGCAGCAAGGCGGTTGCGATGTACTCGGCCGACTGAGGCGTGACCCTCGTCGCGACCGAACGAGGATGCACGATGTACTCGCCACCGACCTTGTCGACCTGCCCGTGATGCGCGCGGTCTGCGATGGCTTCGGCTGCCGCGATCAGATTTTCACCGCTGCGAGATTGCGCCATGATCCGCCTTTCCCAGATGCTCCGACTGTAAGGGACCGCCAGGCCCATGTCTGGACGATCAGCTATCGCGCCGGCGATAGCGCCAGGGATAGGCGAACCAGAAGAACGCGAAGGTGAGCAAAGCGACCAGACCCGCGACCCACCCCACCGACTTGCTGACCACCAACTCGAACACCAACGTCATGACGCCGGTCAGCGCCACTCCGAGCAAGACGATCCCACCGAGGGCGAATCGCTGGGCCGAGTTCACCAGCTCTTCGAGACGATGCCTCCGGAACAGCAGCCGGTGCATGGCCACCGGCGCGAGCAGCAACACCGTTGCACCGACCGAGGCGGTCACCGTCACGAGATACACGTTCTGGAACAGACCGTCCTGCTCGTAGAAGCGGTCCTGGAACGGCACCGTCAACAGGAATCCGGTGAGTAGCTGAACGCCGGTCTGCACCACCCGGAGCTCCTGCAGCAAACTCGCCCAGTTGCGGTCGAGACGCTGTGTGGGACTCTCGTTGCGCTCCCTGCGCAGCCAGTCGTCGTCGATCGTCTCGTCGCTCATCTGCCAATGGTCGACTCCTTCCTTCGCACTGGCAAGTGCCTGCCGAAACGCGGTGGATATGGTCAGCCGAGAGGTTTCACCGTGGCGAAGGAGCAGGCAATGGCAACGGGTCGGTCCGGAACAGCAACACCCGCGTGGTTCACCGCCGCCATCGAGCAGTCGCCCGACCATCGCGACGTCGAGGTCGAGGGTGCGTCGGTACATCTGCGTTGCTGGGGCGAGCCCGGCACGCCCGGTGTTGTCCTGGTACACGGCGGCTCCGCGCACTCGGGTTGGTGGGATCATGTCGCGCCACTTCTGGCTGTTTCCCACCGAGTGGTCGCCCTGGACATGACCGGTCACGGCGACAGCGATGCACGCCCCGACTATCCGCTGGAGATCTGGGCCGCCGAGGTTCTGGCCGCCGCCGAAGCCGGCGACATCGCGGGCAAGCCGTACGTGGTGGGGCACAGCATGGGCGGCTGGGTGACATCGGCAGTCGGCGCCCTGCACGGCGACTCCGTGGCGGGCATCGTGGTGATCGACTCGCCCCTACTCGACGAACCGCCCGAGGAAGTGATCATCCGGCAGCTCAGCCGCAAGTCGCGGGCGTATCCGTCCAAGCCCGAGATCGTGGCCCGCTTCCGTACCGAACCGGCACAAGAACTGTTGCTGCCCTACGTGGCCGAGCATGTCGCCGGCGAATCGGTGCGAGACACCGAGGCCGGCTGGATGTGGAAGTTCGACCCCGACATGTTCCGCAAACGGCACGAAGGCGGCCAGCGCGTCAAGGTACGGGACTTCCTGGCGCAGGTGAGCACGCGGGCGACTTACATCCGCTGCCAGAACGGCATCGTTCCTTCGGAGACCGCCCAGGAGATCGCCGGGCTGTTCGTCCCGCGGGCCACCGTGGTCGAATTGGCCGAGGCCGGGCACCACCCGATGATGGATCAGCCTCTGCCATTGGTTGCCACATTGAGAACCATTCTTGCGCACTGGGATTCGGCTCAGTGACATCCAACGCCGCGCCGACGGCGATGGCGGTGCTCCACCACTGATGCCAACGGAGGATGGCGGCGCGCCGCGATACCGCACCTTGTTGCTGACCCTGGGTCTGCTGACCACCATCACCGCGATCGTCAGCAGCCTCGGGGCCCCGCTGATCCCGGCCATCGCCGACGAACACAACGTGACGCTCACCGAAGCGCAGTGGGCTCTGACCGCCACCCTGCTCACCGCGGCGGTGGCGACACCGATCATCGGAAGGCTCGGAGCCGGACAGATGCGTCGGCCGACGATCATCACCGGTCTGGTCATCGTCACCCTGGGTTCGATGCTGGCCGCACTTCCCTGGGGCTTTGCCCCGCTGTTGATCGGCCGGGCGATGCAGGGCGTCGGACTCGCGCTGGTCCCCCTTGCGATGGCCGTTGCTCGCGACGTCATCAGACCACCCAGGATCTCGGCCGTCATCGCGATGTTGTCGGTGACAGCTGTCGCCGGTACCGGCCTCGGATACCCGCTGACGGCCGTGGTGGCCCAGACCTGGGGCTTGGCTGCCGCTTACTGGATGGGCGCCGTGCTCAGTGCCTGCACCCTGCTGATGGCGCTGAGTTTTGTTCCGCGGGCCCAGTCGGTGATCCGCGCACCTGTGGACTGGGCAGGCGCGGTGATGCTGTCCGCCGGTACCGGGTCCACACTCCTGGCGGTCAGCAGGGGTGAGACATGGGGCTGGACGTCGCTTCGCACCGTTGTCCTTGCGCTGGTGGGACTCACGTTCCTCGTCGTGTGGGGGCGATGGAGTTTGCGACGCGATCACCCGCTGGTCGATCTCCGCCTGGCCACTCGCTCCGGAATCGCGGCACCGAATCTGGTGGCCTTCGGCGGCGGCATCGGTATGTACACGTTGCTGACGTTGACCATCGTGCTGGTCCAGAGTTCGGATCCTGGCTGGGGGCTTGATCATTCGGTCACCGTCGCCGGGCTGATGCTGGTGCCCTACTCGCTGACGAGTGTTGTCGGCAGCAGACTCGCGCTGGCGGCCGGCGCCAAGTACGGCCCCGACATCCTGCTGCCGCTGGGCTCGGTCGTGTTCATGGGTTCCACTCTCGGTCTGGCCTTCGTGCACAGCAACGTCTACTGGGCTCTGGGCTGGATGGCCGTCGGCGGACTGGGCAGCGGCTTCACGTTCTCGTCGCTGGCCGTGCTCATCGTCCCGCACGTTCCGCAGGAGGAAACCGGTAGCGCGATGGCGTTCAACATGGTGCTGCGCTATCTCGGCTTCTCGGTGGGAAGCGCGGTCAGCGTGACGTTGATGGCCGTGTACGGCGGCGGGCAACAGGGGTTCGTCTGGACGCTCGTGACCATGGCAGCGGTGTTCGCCGTTGTCGCGGTGGGTGCGTGGTTGCTGACCACTCGGCAGAGACCACCCGCTGTTCCGGCATGAACCCGTCGAGGCCACAAAAGAAGTCGAGGCCACAAAAGAACAGGCCAGGAACTCTTGGTTCCCGGCCTGATCTCACTCTGTGGGCGAAGGGGGACTTGAACCCCCACGTCCCGAAGGACACTGGCACCTGAAGCCAGCGCGTCTGCCATTCCGCCACTCGCCCGTGGCTGCTCGTCGGTCTTCAAACGAACTGGAAAACGGTAACATGGGCCGGCCCTGCGTCAGAAATCGGCCAGCTCTGGACCGCGAGGGTGACAGGTCGAACACGCGGCGCGTCAGGGGCACGTGCGACCCGATGAGTTGTACGTCACTTCTCGCACATCTTTTGCATGGCCTATCCCCGCCGATCATCCCACGTATACGGCCGAAACGGACACCAGGCGTCTACTGGGACATCTGTGGCGGACGGTGCAGAAGTTCCGCCTGGAGTGTCCAACGCGGGGTGTGAGTCGCTATCATCAAACAGCACGATTGGCACGCCGACACGCTGAGAACTCGAAGGGAGGTCGTCGGTAGTGGGGATTCTGCAAAGAATCGAACGCAAACTCGAAGGTGCGGTAGATGACGGCTTCGCCCGCGTCTTCGGCGGCAAGGTCGCCCCGCAAGAGGTCGAGAACGCTCTGCAACGCGAAGCCGAAGACAACTTGGAAGACCTCGGCGATGGTGGCAAGCTCGCCCCGAACGCCTACAACCTGGTGGTCAGCTCCACCGACCACCGCGAGATGGTTGCCGAGTACGAGCTCAACCGGAAGACCTTCTCCAAGCATCTCGAGAATTTCATCCGTGACAACGGATGGCAGACATACGGTGACGTGGTGGTCGAGTTCTCCCACTCACCCACCCTGCACACCGGTCAATTCCGGGCGCGGGGCACGGTCAATCCGGACGTCCGGCCGATGCCTGTGCAACAAGCAGGCCATCGTCCTCCAGATCAATCAGGGCCGCCGTTGCCCCACCCGCCGCCCGCGGCGCCAAACCGAAACCCACAAGTAGGAGCCACTCCCATGACGCAGAACTCCGGATACGACCCCCGCGGAGGTTACGAACAGGGCTCCTACCCACCGCAGGCGGCCTACAGCCAGCAGCCCTACGAGCAGGGCCAGGACAACTCCGGCGACGGGGCGCAGGCGTACAGCCAGCAGGGTGGCTACGACCAACAGGGCTACAACCAGGCCGGCTACGACCAGCAGGGCTACGACCAGCGTGGCTATGACCAACGCGGTTATGACCAGCACGGTGGTTACGACCAGGCCGGGTACGACCAGGGTGCCTACCAGCAGGGCGGCCATGACCAGCAGGGTTACAGCCAGGGCGGCTACGCCCAGCCGCCGGCTAATCAGGAGCAGGGCTTCGACCCGCGCAACTACCAGCAGAACTACGACCAGGGTGGCTACCAGCAGCCCGGATACGACCAGCAAGGTTACGACCAGGGCGGCTACCAACAGCCCGGGTACAGCCAGAACGAGTACGACCAGCAGGGCGCCTACAACCAGCAGGGCGGCTACGCCCAGGGATATCCGCAACAGGGCGGGTACGACCAGCAGGGTGGCTACGACCAGCAGGCCGGTTACGCCCAGGCTCCCGGCTACGGCGCTCCCGCCGCTTACGCACCGACGGCGATCACGCTACTGCTCGAAGACGGCAGCAACCGCACGTTCCAGCTGCGCAACGGATCGAATGTCATCGGCCGCGGCCAGGACGCCCAGTTCCGCCTGCCCGACACCGGTGTTTCGCGTCGCCACGTCGAGATCCGCTGGGACGGTTCGAGCGCCCTTCTCAACGACCTCAACTCCACGAACGGCACCACGGTCAACGATGTCCAGGTCAGCAGCTGGGAGCTCGCGGATGGTGACCGGATCCGCGTGGGGCATTCCGACATCACCGTCCGTTTCCAGTGACGCCCGCACAAACCGTCACTACCCAGTAGCGCGCTCCCTCGATTCGCGTGGCTCACAGCTGCTCGATGCACAAGTGAGACATCCGAATGCGTGATGGAGCGACACTGGGCCATAAGATGCACTGGACGTTGATGGCTGGCCCAGGAGGTGGAAAAGCGTGCAGGGCATAGTGCTGCAACTGACGCGTGTCGGCTTCTTGTTGCTGCTGTGGCTCCTGGTGTGGGCAGTACTACGGGTCATCCGCACCGATGTGTACGCCGCCACCGGCCAGCGACCCATGACACGCTACGAACGCCGCAATCGCGGTGGCTCCCCTGCCAAGGTCAAAGGCGGGGCCAGATACCTCGTGGTCACCCATGGCGCCCTGGCCAACACGAGGATCACCCTCGGCACGCAACCGGTGTTGCTGGGGCGCGCCGACGACTCGACCCTGGTGCTCACCGACGAGTACGCCTCCGAGCGCCACGCACGGCTCATCCGCCGGGGAGATGACTGGTACGTCGAAGACCTCGGCTCCACCAACGGCACCTACCTCGACCGTGCGAAGGTCACCACCGCTGTGCGCGTGCCGCTCGCAACTCCGGTCAGGGTGGGCAAAACCGTGATTGAGTTGCGCCCGTGACCCTGGTGTTGCGCTATATCGCGCGTAGCGACCGCGGCTTGGTCCGTGCGAACAACGAAGACTCCGTGTACGCCGGTGCCCGACTGCTGGCCCTTGCCGACGGCATGGGCGGCCACGCAGCCGGTGAGGTGGCCAGCCAGCTGGTCATCCAGGCACTACGTCCCCTCGACGACGACGAGCCCGGCGGCGACCTCCTCGCGAAACTCGAAGAGGCCACTCGCCATGGCAACGAGGCGATCGCCGACCAGGTAGCCGAGGCCCCCGAACTCGATGGCATGGGCACCACCCTCACCGCCATCCTCTTCGCGGGCTCGCGCCTGGGTCTGTGCCACATCGGCGACTCGCGCGGCTATCTGTTGCGCGACGGCCAGCTCACCCAGATCACCCGCGACGACACGTTCGTTCAGACCCTTGTCGAAGAAGGTCGGATCACGGCCGAAGAAGCACACACACATCCGCAACGGTCGTTGATCATGCGTGCGCTCACCGGCACCGAGGTCGAGCCCACGCTCACGGTGCGCGAGGCCCGCGCCGGCGACCGCTACCTTCTGTGCAGCGACGGCCTGTCCGACGTGGTCAGCGAAGAGACCATCGCCGACACCATGACGTCGGTGGAGAACTACCGTGACTGCGCCGACCGGCTCATCGAGCTGGCCCTGCGTGGCGGTGGGCCCGACAACGTCACCGTCGTGGTCGCCGACGTCGTCGATGTGGATTACGGCGACAGCCAGCCAATCGTCGGCGGAGCGGCCGGAGGCGACGATCAGGAGTACGTCCCCGATCCGCGGACCTCGGCCGGTCGTGCGGCGGCGCTGCGCCCGCCTGCCCAGTCGCCCCGGCGGCCGACCATCGGAACCCCCGAACCCGAACCGCCGCAAGCACACCCGCGGCGCAAATGGATTCTCGGCGGCATCGCTCTCGCCGTGATCGCCGTACTCATCGCCGGTGTCTTCGTGGGCCGCGCGATCGTCAGGTCGAATTACTACGTCAGCGCCGACAACGGCGAGGTGGTGCTCTACCGCGGATTGCAAGGGTCATTCCTGGGCCTGAGCCTGCACGAGCTGAGCAAGATCACCTGCACCGGAGCCATGGACACCGACAGGCCGACGGTCACCATCGCCGACTACGACAACCGTCCCGAGAACTGTGTACCGCTGAAGGTGTCCGACCTCACCGGCACGGCGCCCGCGTCACTCGACGGCCGCGACCCGGTGCCTCTCGACGATGCCGAGGAACAGGTCCGAAACCTGATGGACAACCTCGTGCCGCTGTGCCCCGAGGAAGAGTCCGCCTCGGCCGAGGGCGTCACCCCGGGCCCGGCCCAGCCCCTTGCCCCGGGTACCGAGAGTCCCGCACCGCCGCCGGCCACACCGGGACAGCCCGCTCCGGTGCTCCCACAGTCGGGCAGTGCCAGCACGCAGCCTCCGCTGACGTCCACCACCACGCCGCCCGTCACGGCCCCGGAAAACTGTCGGGGGCGCTGATGTCACAGGCCGCCGTCACACAGACACCGGCTTCCGGGCCGATCCGCAACTACACAGGCCGCAACTCCGAACTGGTGTTGCTCGGCCTGTCGACCATCATCGTCTTCACCGCGCTCATCCTGGTCGAGGCTGCGCAGTCCCAGAGCATCACCTGGGAACTGGCCAAGTACATGGCCGCCTACGTCCTGCTCTACGGTTTCGCCCACCTCGTCGTGCGGCGATTCGCGCCCTACGCCGATCCGCTGATCCTGCCGCTGGTGGCCACCATCAACGGTCTCGGGCTCGTCCTGATCCATCGACTCGACCTCGGGACCGGTCAGAACGGTGAGACCGCCAACCCCATCGACCGCACCAACGACGCCGATCAGCAGGTTCTGTGGGCCGTTCTCGGCATCATCGCGTTCGCGGCCATCCTGATCCTGATCCGCGACCACCGGACGCTGTCGCGGTACAGCTACCTACTGGGCCTGAGCGGTCTGATCTTCCTGGCCATCCCGGCGATCCTGCCGTCGTCGATGTCGGAGATCAACGGTTCCAAGATCTGGATCCGCACCCCGCTGTTCAACATCCAGCCAGGTGAGTTCTCGAAAATCCTGATCATCATCTTCACCGCGTCGCTGCTGGTGTCCAAGCGTGATCTGTTCACCACCGCGGGCAAGCATTTCCTCGGTATGGACCTGCCCCGCGCTCGCGACCTCGGCCCGCTGCTCGCCGCGTGGATCATCTCCATCGGCGTCCTGGCGTTCGAGGCCGACCTCGGCACCTCACTTCTCATCTTCTCGACCATGCTGGTGATGCTGTACGTGGCGACCGAGCGGGTGAGCTGGCTCATCATCGGCGTCAGCCTGTTCGCCCTGGGCGCACTGGTGGCCTACCAGCTGTTCTCGCATCTGCAGGTGCGTGTCGCGGTGTGGCAGGACCCGTTCAGCGACTTCTACGGCCAGGGCTACCAGGTCGGCCAGAGTCTGTTCGGTCTGGCCACCGGCGGTCTCTTCGGCACCGGTCTGGGTTCTGGCCGACCCAACATCGTGCCGTTCGCCAACACCGACTTCATCATCGCCACCATCGGTGAAGAGCTCGGCCTGGTGGGACTCGCGGCGATCCTGCTGCTGTATCTGGTGTTGATCGTGCGCGGTCTGCGCACCGGCATCGCCGTTCGTGACAGCTTCGGCAAGCTCCTCGCCACCGGGTTGTCGTTCACGATCGCCGTGCAGATCTTCGTGGTGGTCGGCGGTGTGACCAAGCTGATCCCGCTGACCGGCCTGACCACACCGTTCATGTCCTACGGCGGCTCATCGCTGCTGGCGAACTACATCCTGGTCGCGTTGCTCATCCGCGTGTCCAACGCCGCACGTGAGCCCGATCCGACCAAGAAGAAGTCGACGCCCATCGCCGAGGCGCCCACCGAGATGGTCAAGCGCTCATGAACATTCCCATTCGCCGCGTGGTCATCGCGGTCATGGTGATCATCCTCGTGCTGCTCGCAAACGCCACCTACGTGCAGGTGTTCAAGGCCGACAAACTACGGGCCGACCCCCGCAATCAGCGGGTGCTCCTCGACGAGTACTCGCGTCAGCGTGGCCAGATCACCGCCGGACAGGACGTGATCGCCCAGTCGGTGCCGACCGACGACCGGCTCAAGTACCTGCGCACCTATCCGGGACCGTGGGCGCCGGCCTTCGCACCGGTCACCGGCTACTACTCGTTCCAGTACGCAAGTTCGGGACTCGAGCAGGCCGAGGATTCCATCCTCAACGGCAACGACGACCGACTGTTCGGACAGCGCTTCGCCGACATGTTCTCCGGTCGTGATCCTCGCGGCGGCAACGTGATCACCACCATCGACCCGCGGGCGCAGCAGATCGCCTTCGACGAGATGAACAAGGGATGCAACGGGGGCTGCCGCGGAGCCGTGGTGGCGCTCGCACCGAACACCGGCGCGATCCTGGCGATGGTGTCCACACCCAGTTACGACCCCAACCTGCTGGCCAGCCACGACACCACCGTCCGTGAAGACGCCTGGGCCGCCTGGAATCCCACCGAGGATTCAACCGGGTTCCAGCCGATGCTGAACCGGGCCCTCAACGAGACCTACCCACCTGGTTCGACGTTCAAGGTGATCACCGCTGCCGCAGCGCTCGAGCAGGGCATCGGCCAAGACGAACGCCTCACGGCGGCAAGCAGTTACACGCTGCCGCAGACCGAGACCGGGCTGACCAACTACGGCGGTCAGACCTGCCCCGACTCCAGCGGTGGCCAGGTGACGATGCATCAGGCCCTCGAATACTCGTGCAACACAGCGTTTGTGCAACTGTCCACCGAGAAGCTGCAGAACCCGATCGAAGCGGTCAAGAACCAGGCCAACGCTTTCGGTGTCGACACCGAACTACCCGACACCCCGCTGCCCGTCTCCGAATCGTCGGTCGGCCCGATCCCTGACCTCGCCGCTCTCGGCCAGAGCTCCATCGGCCAACGTGATGTGCGGTTCACCCCACTACAGAACGCGATGATCGCCGCGACCATCGCCAACGGTGGGGTTCGCATGCAGCCGTACCTGGTGGACAAGTTGCAGGGTCCGGACCTCAAGACCCTGAACACCACCCGGCCGAATTCGCTCAACGAGCCGATCAGTGCTCAGACCGCCGCGACCCTGACCGAGATGATGATCGACTCCGAACGCAACACCCGCGGATCCGGCGGGCCGGTGTCGATCGCATCAAAGACCGGCACCGCCGAGCACTCCAACACCCAAGGCACCGATGAGACCCCCTACGCCTGGTACATCGCGTTCGGTCCGTCCAGCAATGCCAAGGTGGCGGTGGCGGTGATCGTCGAGAACGGCGACGGCGGACTACAGGCAACGGGCGGCTCGTCAGCCGCCCCTATCGGGCGTGCCGTGATCAACGCGCTCGCAGGTGAGAGGTGACCGGGTGAGTTTGCAGGGTGGCACGACCATCGCAGGCCGGTATCGGCTGATGCGGTTGATCGCGACCGGAGGCATGGGCCAGGTGTGGGAAACCATGGACACCAGGCTCGATCGGCGCGTGGCCGTCAAGGTCCTCAAGGCCGAGTTCTCCGACGACCCCGAGTTCTTGGAACGGTTCCGCACCGAGGCCCGGACCACCGCCCAACTGAACCACCCCGGAATCGCCAACGTCTTCGACTACGGCGAGGCGCAGGATCCGGGTGCGGGTTCGGTGGCCTATCTGGTGATGGAACTGGTCAACGGGGAGCCGCTCAACGCCGTGCTGTCCCGTGTCGGCCGGCTGTCATTGAACAACTCCCTCGACATGCTCGAGCAGACCGGCCGGGCGCTCAAGGCCGCCCACGACGCCGGTCTGGTGCACCGCGACGTCAAGCCCGGCAACATCCTCATCACGCCCACCGGCCGGGTGAAGATCACCGACTTCGGTATTGCCAAGGCAGTGGATGCGGCGCCGGTCACCCAGACCGGAATGGTCATGGGCACAGCGCAATACATCTCACCCGAGCAGGCGCTCGGCGAAGACGCGACTGCGGCGTCCGATGTGTACTCACTCGGCATCGTCGGCTACGAGGCGATCGCAGGCCGTCGTCCATTCCTCGGTGACGGCGCCATCACCGTGGCGATGAAACACATTCGCGAAGAGGCACCACCGCTGCCGACCGACCTCCCGGTCAACGTCCGGGAGCTGATCGAGATCACCATCGCAAAGGACCCCACACAGCGGTACGCCGATGGCGGAGAGTTCGCCGATGCGGTGGCTGCGGTGCGCGCGGGCCGTCGGGCACCGTTGCCGGGTACCGCCGCCGCAGCGGGAGCGCGGCCGGCCACCGCGATGATGGCCCCGATGACGGGCGCTACCCGTCCCACCCCACCGCCGCAGCACCGTGCCGCGGTCGCACCGGTGCCGGTGGACCGCCAAGACGGTTGGTCCACAGGGCAGAAGGCGCTCGCCGCCGCAGCCGTACTCCTGCTGCTCGGTGCGCTGGTCCTGGTCGGCTTCTTGATCCTCAACTCCGACGACACCACCGGCGACGTCCCGACGAGGTCGACGACACCGACCACGACGACAACAACGAGGACCACCACGCCTCCGCCGACGACCACCGAAGAAACCACCACCGAAGAAACCACGACCACAACGACGCGTACGACCACGACAACCACTGAAGAAACGACGACGACCACCGAGTCGACGACCGGTGGGTTCACCTTGCCGAGCATTCAGATCCCCGGCCTGCCGGCCCGGGAGAGCGATGACCAGCTCGGCCAGGGCGACGAAGACGCCAGTACGAGTGCGCAGCCCGAACCGCAGGATGGTGGTTGATGGCCGACCCCCGGCAGATCTCTGATCGATACGAACTGGGCGAGACCCTCGGTTTCGGCGGCATGTCCGAGGTCCACCTCGCGCGTGACCTGCTCCTGCACCGCGATGTGGCCATCAAGGTGCTGCGCGCCGATCTGGCCCGCGACCCCACGTTCTACCTGCGCTTCCGGCGTGAGGCGCAGAATGCGGCGGCCCTCAACCACCCGACGATCGTCCAGGTCTTCGACACCGGCGAGGCGACCACCCCCGAGGGGCCGCTGCCATACATCGTGATGGAGTTCGTCGACGGCGAAACCTTGCGTGACGTCCTGCGCGCCGAGGGGTACATCAAGCCTCGGCAGGCGATGACGTGGATCGCTGACGTGGCTGCGGCACTGCACTTCTCACATCAGAACGGCATCGTTCATCGAGACGTGAAGCCGGCGAACGTGATGATCGACAAGTCCGGCGCGGTGAAGGTGATGGACTTCGGCATCGCCCGCGTGCTGGCCGACACCGGCAACTCCGTGACCCAGACCGCGGCCGTCATCGGCACCGCGCAGTACCTGTCGCCCGAACAGGCCCGCGGCGAGAGCGTCGATGCCCGCAGCGACGTCTACTCACTCGGCTGTGTGCTGTTCGAGCTGCTGACCGGAGAACCGCCGTTCACCGGCGACTCGCCGGTGGCCGTCGCCTACCAGCACGTACGTGAAGATCCCCCTACCCCGTCGTCGGTACGCGAGGGAGTGCCGCACGAGCTGGATTCCGTGGTTCTCAAGGCCATGAGCAAGAACCCGGCCAACCGCTACCAATCGGCCTCCGAGATGCGGTCGGATCTGATGAAGGTGCTCGCCGGCGGCAAACCCAGTGCCCCGATCGTGATGTCGGACGAGGACCGCACCGCGCTGATCGACACCGGTCCTCGCGCGCGGGTCTCCCGGGTCGGGCCGAGCGGCACCAGCCACCGTCGCGACGATGACGACGATGACTCACAGACGCGACGCAAGGCCCTCAAGTTCGCCGGATTCGGTGTGCTCGCGGCCTTGGTGATCGCTGCTGTGAGCCTGTTGCTGCTGCGTCCCTGGGCGTCGGATGTGACGCCGCAAGTGTCGATTCCGCGGGTCACCGACATGTCCGCCGTGGACGCAAAGGCCGAACTCGAACGGATGGGCTTCCGCGTGAACCAGCGCGACGAGCCGAGCCCGACCGTCGCGGTTGGTGCGCCCACCCGGACCACCCCGGGTGAAGGCGTGAAGGTGGACAAGGGGGCCACGGTCACCTTGTACGTCTCCACCGGTCCACTGCGCCAACAGGTCCCGGATCTGCGTGGTCGGACGTTGGCGCAGGCGACGGCGGAGCTCGGGAATCTGGGATTCACCAACACCCGGTCGATCGAGGTGTCCTCCACCGCCGACCTGAAGGACAAAGTGGTCGCCACCGCACCTGCCGCGCGTAGTACGCAAGCGGTCACCGAGCTCATCACCATCCAGGTCGGTACCGGTCCACGCAAGGTCACCGTCCCCGACCTCACCGGGCAGCGCGAGGCGCAGGCGCGAACCAATCTCGACCAGCTCAACCTCGATATCGCTGTGGTTGCCACCGACTCGGAATTGCCGTCGGGCACGGTGATCAGCTCATCGCCGAACGCCGGCGAGGTGGTCGACGAGCGCAGTGTCGTGCAGGTGACCATCAGCCGCGGCAACATGTTCGTGGTGCCCGACCTGCGCGGCCGGACGGCGGCGCAGGCCCAGTCGATCCTGACGTCGGCAGGGTGGGAACGAACCACCCTCACCACCGTGCAGCGCAACGTGCCGCTGGGCAGTCCCGACGACGAGAAGGTCCTCGAACAGGCTCCCGTGGCCGGCAGTCTTCTCCGTAAGGACGCGGCGGTGTCGATCACGGTCGGACGGGCGAGCCTACTTCCCTGACCGCTACTTCCCTGACTGCGGGGAGGACAGCAGTCACACCAATCCGTCCGGCAATGGGGAGCGGTCCGGTGGTCCTCAGCCGAGCGCTGCGGCCACCTGCGCTTCGAGGGTGCTGACCTGTCCATCGGGGACGGTCATGCCGCACACGGTCAGCCAGTTCGCCAGCATCCGGTGCCCGCCCTGGGTCAGCACGCTCTCCGGATGGAACTGCACACCGTGGATGGGGAGTTCGCGGTGCTTCATGGCCATCACGATGCCGCTCTCGGTGTGCGCGGTCACCTGGATCTCGGCCGGAATCGTCTCGGGTAGCACGGTGAGTGAGTGGTACCTGGTTGCCGTGAACGGGTTGGGCAGGCCCGCCAGGACGCCATCTGCGTCGTCGTCATGGGTGACCAACGACGTCTTGCCGTGCAGTAGTTCGGGCGCGCGGTCCACGGTGGCACCGAAGGCCGCGCCGATCGCCTGGTGGCCCAGACAGACCCCGAGCAAAGGGGTGCCCTGGTCGGCCGCAGCTTTCACCAAGGGCATGGTGGCGCCGGCACGCTGAGGGGTGCCCGGACCCGGCGACAGCAGAACACCGTCGAAATCCTTGATCGCACCGTCCGGCTCGGCGAGCCGAGCATCGTCGTTGCGCCACACCTGCGCATGCACACCCAACTGGCCCAGATACTGGACCAGGTTGTAGACAAAGCTGTCGTAGTTGTCCACCACGAGTATTCGCGCGGGCTGTGGCTCATTCACAGTGGTCAACAATACCTGGGTGCGCGCGAGGGCCTCCCATCGTCGATCCCAGGTGGGCTAGGTTATAGGGAGACGTTTTTGCCCGCGAACCGAGGAAACCATGCCCAAGTCGAAGGTCCGCAAGAAGACCGATTACACGATCAACCCCGCCAGCCGCACTCCGGTCAAGGTGAAGACCGGACCGTCGAGCCCGGTGTACGTCTCCACCATGCTCGGCCTGATGGTGCTGGGACTGCTCTGGCTGATCGTCTTCTATCTGGTTGCCACCCCGGAGTCGCTCGGCGCCGACGGCAAGATCCTCAACTGGATGTACGAGTTGGGACCCTGGAACTT
Source organism: Williamsia sp. DF01-3 (assembly GCF_023051145.1). Lineage (NCBI taxonomy): Bacteria > Bacillati > Actinomycetota > Actinomycetes > Mycobacteriales > Nocardiaceae > Williamsia > Williamsia sp. DF01-3. Next base: position 419,277 of record NZ_JALKFS010000005.1, on the reverse strand, counting down.
CCTGATCGGTTTCGGTTTCATGGTGGCCGGACTCCTGATGACCATGAAATGGCGCTGACCAGGCGTTATGGTTCATCCACAGTCTTGAACAACATGTGTGTAATTCATCCCCACTGTGGATAAGGCCTGTGGATAACTCGGCACAGCCTTCTCTCGCGTGGTCCACCCCGGCTTCGATGGGCGCGGTCATGGTAGTCGGCGGCATACTCCTCGGCGGCGCCGCAGCATTCTCTGCTCCTGACCCGGCCGGCCTTGTGCTGATGTCGATCGCAGCACTGTTGTTGGTGGTGCTCGGCGTGATCGCGCTGGTGGTGCGGCCCAGGCTCGCCGTCATCGACGGACACCTGATCCAGATCCGCACGGTGACCGGCGCGCGCAGATATCCATTCGATGCGGTGCGCCGCGCCCAGGTGCTCACCTACTCGCGCTACGGCCGCCAGGTGCCGCATCTCGAGTTCGACCTCGACGACACCGCGGCCCGCGAAGGGGAGAGATTGGTGATCCTCGGCCGGTGGGATCTCGGGACCAACCCGCTGGATGTGGCAGATGCACTACGCGGGGCCGGATTGCCCGTGGAGACGAGAAAGTAGCTGCCGCTCGCGTCTTGCGATCGGCTGGATCAGGCGGTGAGAGTTGCTGCGCGCACCACGCCGATCAGCAAGGCCAGCACGATCAGCCCGGCAATCGAAGCCCACCCGACGGCGGCGACGTTGCGGGCGGTACGCGAACTAGCGGGTAGAAGACCGGGGCCGTAGAGGACCCCTGCGGCCGCGGCGGCGCCGAAGACCAGTCCCCCGAGGTGGGCCCACAGGGAGATGTTGGGGATGGTCAGCGAGAGAACGATGTTCAGCCCGATCACACCGAGTACGAACCCCGCCGGAACCTTGGCCCGCAGCACCACCACCAGCGTGGCCCCCATCAACCCGAAGATGGCTCCGGAAGCGCCCGCGTTGATGGCGTTCGGGTTCTCGAACAGCATGACCATCGCGCTGCCACCGAGCAGCGACGCCAGGTAGATGCCTACGAAACGTGCTGTGCCCAAAGTGATTTCGACGTCACGGCCCAGGATGTACAGCGAGAACATGTTGACCGCGACATGAATCAACGAGAAGTGTAAGAAGCCGGCGGTGAGCAGGCGCCAGTACTCGCCATCGGCGAGGAAGGGCCCGAAGAGCGCGCCCTCGTAGAAGATTCGCGAGCCGCGGACTTCGGTGAAGCTACCGGCCTGCGCCACCGTGGCCACGAACACCGCGATGTTGACGGCGAGCAGGACATACGTCGCCCACGGGGTCTTCGACCCGATGCCCCGAGGTCCGGCCACGGTTGCCCGTGGGGTGTCCCGCCCGGATGCCCGGACGCAGTCGACACAGTGCTGGCCGACTGCGGCCGGGGTGAGACATTGTGGACATGCCCGACGGCCGCACCGGCTGCATGCCAGACCCGTCGGCCGGTCAGGATGCCGGACGCACACCTGGGTGGGCGGCGACGGCGGATTCTGGAATGTCACACAGTCCTCATCTGAGCAGAACTCGGCACGACCGAATGGCGGTCTGTCAGGACTCGATGGTGACCTTTTCGATGATCACGTCGTCCAGCGGACGGTCACGACGGTCGGTCGGGACGGCCTCGATCGCGTTGACGACCTTCTGGGACTCCTCGTCCTCGACCACACCGAAGATGGTGTGCTTGCGGTTCAGGTGAGGGGTCGGGCCGACGGTGATGAAGAACTGCGACCCATTGGTGCCGGGTCCGGCGTTTGCCATGGCCAGCAAATACGGCTGGTTGAACGTGAGTTCCGGGTGGAACTCGTCCTCGAACTGGTAGCCCGGTCCGCCCATACCGGTCCCGGTGGGATCGCCGCCCTGGAGCATGAAGCCCGAGATGATGCGGTGGAACACCGCGCCGTCGTAGAACGGTCCGGCGTCGCCGCCGGAAGCGTTGGGCTTGGAGTACTCCTTCGACCCCTCGGCGAGGCCGGTGAAGTTGGCGACGGTCTTGGGCGCGTGGTTACCGAACAGGGCGATTCTGATGTCACCGTGATTGGTGTGCAGGGTCGCGGTTGCGGTTTTCAATGCTGTGGTCACGGCCTCCATGGTGCCACTGAACGCCGTCGGCGCAGACGTCAGCCGACGAGCATGCCAGGTTTTGCCATCGCCACCGCGGGTACTACCCACCTCACGGGAGCCCGGCAGTAGTCCGTGGCCCCTCCACCTTCGAGATCCTCGCTGGTGACGAGTCGAGACGAAAGTGAGAGACGATGACCGACGCAAAGAAGGACGTTTCCGGCACCACCCCGGGAGTCGACGAGGCACCGCAGGAGCCAGAGACAGCCCTCGACGGAACCACCGCTCCGGACGCAACCGAACTCCCGAAAGACGGCAGCGATCTACCCGACAATTGGGACAACAGCTCGGGATACGCGGGGGCATCTGCCGAACAACTCGAGGATCGATGACCCAGAACTCAGGCCCGGTCCACAGCGAGACCAACCCGGATCCGGCGAACACACCAGGACTCGAGGCTGGGGGCGGGGTGGCGCCGGGATCGACGCCACCTGATGCACCACAGACCTCAGGCCTGTCGGACTCCGAACCGAGAACCAGTAATCGGTTCCCACCCACCGGCATCGCCATGGTCATCGGGCTGATCATCCTGGTGCTGTTGTTCGTCGCCGCGGCGGTCGCGATAGTCGTCCAGATGGCTTAGATCCACCCTCCACAACGCCGCACCTTGTAGCCCCCGGCATGGGTTCGCCGAAGGTGCGGCGTTGTGGTGTGTGCAGGCGTATCAGGGGCAGTCCCCGCTCCCCACCGGGTGAACCCCTGACCCCGCCCCGCGCACTAGGGTGGTCAAGAGTCTGGTTTCACCGAGGAGGTTTCATGAGCAAACTCGAATCCGAACTGAAAGCGGTCCGTCAACGTGCCGCTGCCCGCAGCGCCGGGCAGCGGGTGAAGCTCGGCGGTCGACAGACCCTGGCCGGGTTGTCGAACCTCACCCGTGGGTCCGCCGGGTTGAGCGTCGCCGGCGCGCGCAAGTCGCTGCTCGGTGCCTCCGTGGCCACCCGAGGGGCCGGCAATGTCGCACTCGCCGGCGCCAAGAAGGTCGCGGCCCAGGCGCGTTCGAAGGAGTCCGAGCTCGCCGCCGAGGCTCGCGAACTCACCGCTGCGTACCGCGACCGGGCCGCCGACGTGCTCCCGGTGACGATCAGCAACCCCACCGTCATCGATGCGCTCGAACGCGCCGGTCTCGTCGATGCCCTCCCCAACCAGCTGGTGACCACGAAGTCGCCGTCTCGTCGTCGCCTCAGGATCGCCCTCATCGTGGTCGGGCTGGTGGGCGCAGGTGCGGCCGCATTCACGATCAGTCGTCGCACGCGTCCGCAGCCGCCATCGGTGGCCGCTGCGCCCCCGCGTCTGGCCGACGTACCGGTTGTCGAGACCGAAGCCGAGTCCGTCGACCCCGCCGGCCAGTCCACGAACGGGCAATCCGCCAATTGAGGTTCGCGCGGCAGTTGAGGTCGCTGCGGCAGGTACGGTGTGACGGGTGAGTGTTGAGAACGGCGAGGGCAACCGACGCCGCCATGGCGAGCCCATCCCGGCATGGCAACCGCGCACCGGGCCTGCCGAGGGCCCACCGCCGGGTTACCGGCCCGGTCCCCCGCAGGCTCCGGCACCTCACGGTGGCCTTCCGCCCGAGCCGGGTCGTGGTTATGCCCCACGGCCTGGTCCCAGCGGACCACCGCCTTTCGATCCCGGCCCGGTCGGCCGCCCGCGAGAAGATCCTCGGCGCCGTCAGGCGCCTCCCTCCTCTCCGGCACCACTGAGCGGCCCCGCGGCTGGTCTCGGTGCCTCACCCGCGCCGTTGAGCAGTGCCGTACTCGCAGACGTCCGATCCGGCAGAAACCCGATATGACGGTCCGCAGGGCGACAACCCAGCAGATCAGGAGTCCGGAGCCGAGATGAGTCCTGCGCCCGCGTCGCGATCCAACAAGACCAATGTCACCGCCATCATCGCCTTGATCCTGTCGGTGCTGGGAGTCACCTCGGTGATCGGGATCGTCTGCGGCCACGTTGCGCGGTCGCAGATCCGGCGGACCGGCGAGCAGGGTATGCCGTTCGCCGTGGCTGCCCTGTGGGTCGGGTATCTCTATCTGGCAGCGGGCATCTTGGTCCTCGCCGGATATCTGTACATCGTCGGCCAAGGCAACTGAGCCTCTCGACCACAGAGCCTTCCAACCGCAGAGCCTTCCAACCACAGGGCACGGACCGCCGGCGCGTGATCGAATTGCTCCATGGACGATGACAAAACCCGCGACATCCGGATCGGCAACGATGAGCGGGGTCGCGCACTCGACGCACTCGGTGAGCATTTCACCAGTGGTCGACTCGACCACACCGAGTACGAAGAACGCGTTCAGCTGGCCGCGGCCGCGCACACCCGCTCCGAGCTCGACAAGCTCTTCGGCGATCTACCCGAACCCACCCCGTTCGGCTCGGGGTCGTCGGCGCCTGCCCTCGCGCGTGATTCTTCCCCTGCGCAGGCACCTCGCAACAGCGTCCAGAACGCGCCGGGCAAGAAGCTGATACAAACGCTCAACCTGTTCGCCGGTGGCGGCACCCTGCTGCTCTTTCTTCTGCTGCAAGTGGTTTTCGACGTCCCAAACGCCTGGCTGGTGTTCATCGTCTTCCCGCTTGTCCTCGGCGGTATCCGCATCTGGTCCGGCCAAGCAGGCGGTGACGAAGCTGACTACGACGACACCGGGCACCTCGATCAGGCCGAACTCCGGCGTCGGCGCGAGATCGAGTCACGCCGACGTCGGGAGTTCGGCTACTGAGCGACGCTCACACGGTCAAAGCGCTGCGAGATCAGAGTTGCGGGATCACAGTCTCGGCGATGAACTCGACGTGCTCGAGGTCCGACATGTCGAGCACCTGTAAGTAGATCCTCGTGGCGCCGATGGCCGCGTAGGTGCCGATCTTGTCCACGATCTCGTCCGGTGATCCCGCCAGCCCATCTCGGCGCAGATCGTCGAGCCCGCGCCCGATGTTGTCGGCGCGGCGGGCCAGCTCGGCGTCGGAACGACCGGCGCACACCACCAGCGCCGCTGAGTACGTCAGGTCGTCGGCCGGGCGGCCCCGGTCGGTACAGGCGGCCCGGACTCGTCCGAACGCCGCCTCGACGTCCTCGACGGGTGCAAAGGGCACGTTGAACTCTGCGGCGTACTGCGCCGCCAGAGCTGCCGAGCGCTTCTTCCCGGCGCCACCGATGACGATGGGCGGTGCGGGCGACTGAACGGGCTTGGGCAGTGCCGGAGAGTCGGTCACGGAGTAGTGATCGCCCGAATACGAGAACTTCTCCCCGACCGGCGTAGTCCACAATCCGGAGATGACGGCGAGCTGCTCGGTGAGTCGGTCGAACCGTTCGCGAAGATCCGGGAACGGGATCGCATAGGCCTCGTGTTCAGCGGCATACCAACCGGCGCCGAGCCCGAAGTCCACCCGACCGCCCGACATCTGATCCACCTGGGCGACGGTCACCGCGAGCGGGCCCGGATGGCGGAAGGTGGCCGAGGACACGAGGGTGCCCAGCCGGATGGTGCTGGTCTCGCGGGCGAGTCCGGCCAGCGTGGTCCATGCATCGGTGGGGCCCGGCAAGCCCTCGACATTCATGGCCAAGTAGTGGTCGGAACGGAAGAACGCCCCGAAACCGCCTGCCTCCGCGGTTCTGGCGACCGCAAGCTGGTCGTCGTAGGTGGCGCCTTGCTGGGGTTCGACAAATATTCGCAAATCCATACAGCCACTCTTACGGGCTTTGATCGCATTCGCCACCTCGGGGGCCTGACGGCCGAATCAGGGTGGTGCAGTTCGTTCTTTGTGGAGCCTAGGAGATTCGAACTCCTGACATCTGCCTTGCAAAGGCAGCGCTCTACCAACTGAGCTAAGGCCCCGTTTGCCGGATCAACCGGCTGTCAGATCTCTCTGACCTTCGGGTAGACCATGCCACACCTCGATGTTGCGCCGAGATTCCGTGAGCAGGCCCGCGACGACGAGTGCGACTGCGGCGATCGCCAGTGCAACTGCCTTCATCCGCTCATCCCCTTGGGTGGTGGTCCCTTGGTTCGGTTCGTCGTCACAGTGGGCCTAGGAGGACTTGAACCTCCGACCTCTTCGTTATCAGCGAAGCGCTCTAACCGCCTGAGCTATAGGCCCGTGAACCGAAGTCAGAGATTACCCGACTGCGTGCCTCCGCGACAAAACGGCTGGTCAAAAGCCCCTCAGTCGCGGTCGGCGAGGGTTACCTCCACACCACCCACGAGGTCGGACGACAGGTTGTAGATGAACGATCCGACGGTCGCCAGAGCGGTGAACAGCACGACGTTGACCGCGCCGATCAGAGCCGCGATACCGAACACACCTCCGGCGCTGATCTCGAACGAGGATTCCGCCGTGGTGTCACTGGACACCAGCGTGCCGAAGGAGTTGTTCAGCTGATCCCAGACGCCCATGCCGTCGAGGATGAGATACAGCACACCCACCGCGATCATCCAGATGAAGAACGAGGCGACCGACAGGACCGCAGACACCTTGAACGCCGACCATGGATCGATTCGACGGATCTGGACAGCAGCGCGCAACGCACCCATGGCACTCGGCGAAGGCATCGCCTCGAACGACCGATTGGCCGGCTGCGAGGCCTCCGGATGATGGATGGCATCGAGGTCGGGTAGATCTTCCTGCGGAAGGTCGCGCCGGTCGATGTTGCGGGTCGGGCCGTCGATCGGCTTCGACAGCGGGGACCGGCTGTTCGCGTCGGTCTCCGAGCCCGGCAACTTGGGTGCCGCGGTGCCGGTGATCACCGGGCGTTTGGTGGTCGGCGCCGGCGCACCCTGACCGGGCTGACGGCCCGGAGGTGGGCCGGCCGGACCCCTACCCGACCCCTGCTGAGGTGGCTGCTGGGGCGGCTGCTTGATCTGCGGCTGTGGACCGGTAGCCGATGCCGACGGCTGCCCGGGACCGGTGGGCTGACCCTGACCGCCCTGTGCACCGGCGCGCTGCCAAGGAGGCACACCACCGGGGCCGGTCCCGTTGCCGGGAGGCCGACCCTGGGCCGGAGCCTGACCCTGACCGGCGTCCGGGCGCGGGGCCTGATCCTGCACTGACACCGAAGGACGTGCGCCGTTGGCCGAGGAGTTCGCCGCGGCCGAAGCCGCCGTGTCCTGCTCACCACCGCTGCCCGACGATCCCTGCGGACCTTTCGGCGGCCCACTGGTGCCGTTCGGTTCGCCCGCGACCTTGGGTTCGTTGGGCTCGTCAGTTGTGCTCATGCGTTCCTTTGCGTTCGCCTCAGCTACTTCTTGCCGGCCGGCCCGTTCTGCGTGTCAGCCGGTTCGTCCGGCTCATCGGCATTGCGGGCAATAGCCAAGAGCGTAGTTCCTTCGCCCAGGTTCATCAGGCGGACGCCCTTGGTTTGGCGTCCGGCCTTGCGAACCTGCCGCGCACCGGTGCGGATGACGCCGCCCCCGGAGGTGATCGCATAGAGCTCACTGTCGTCGTCGACGATCACTGCGCCCACCAACGCGCCGCGGCGTTTGTCGTACTGGATCGTCAGGACGCCCTTGCCTCCGCGACCCTGCACGGGGTAATCGCTCATCGCGGTGCGCTTGGCGTAGCCACCCGATGTCGCGACCAACAGGTAGGTGTCCTCACGGACCACATTCAGCGACAACAACTGGTCATCGTCGTTGAAACGCATGCCCTGGACACCGGAGGTCTGCCGTCCCATCGGACGCAAGACGTCGTCGGTGGCCGAGAAACGGATCGATTGTCCCTTCGTCGACACGAGCAGCAGGTCGTCGTCGGCGCTGCACAACTGTGCGCCCACCAACTCGTCCTCACCGCGCAGGTTGATCGCGAAGATTCCGCCGGAGCGATTGGAGTCGAAGTCCACCAAACGCGACTTCTTCACCAGTCCGTTGAGGGTCGCGAGCACCAGATACGGCGCATCTTCGTAACTCTTGATCTGGATGACCTGGGCGATGCGCTCCTCGGGCTGGAACGCCAGCAGGTTGGCGACGTGCTGGCCACGGGCGGTGCGGTTGGCCTCCGGCAGTTCGTACGCCTTCGCCCGGTACACCCGGCCCTTGGTGGTGAAGAACAGGATCCAGTCGTGCGTGGAGCACACGAAGAAGTGCCGGACGATGTCGTCCTGTTTGAGACCGGCACCCTGCACACCTTTACCGCCGCGCTTCTGGCTGCGGTAGAGATCGGTCTTCGTCCGCTTGGCATAGCCGGTTTCGGTGATGGTGACCACCACGTCTTCGCGCGCGATGAGGTCCTCGTCGGATACATCCCCGTCTGCGGCAATGATTTTCGTGCGTCGCTCGTCCGCGAACTTCTCGACGATCTCGGCCAGCTCGTCGCGCACGATGGCGCGCTGACGCTCCGGCTTGGCGAGAATGTCCTTGTAGTCGGCGATCTCGATCTCGATCTCCGCCAACTCGTCGACGATCTTCTGCCGTTCCAGCGCCGCGAGCCTGCGCAGCTGCATCGCCAGGATGGCGTCGGCCTGGATCTCGTCGACGTCGAGCAGCTCGATCAAACCGGTACGCGCCAGGTCGACGGTCTGGGACCGGCGGATCAGCGCGATGACCTCGTCAAGTGCGTCAAGGGCTTTGACCAGACCGCGCAGGATGTGCGCACGCTCTTCGGCCTTCCGCAGCCGGTAGCGGGTGCGCCGGATGATGACGTCGATCTGATGCTCGACGTACAGGCGGATCATCTTGTCCAGGCGCAACGTTCGCGGAACACCGTCCACGATCGAGAGCATGTTCACGCCGAAACTGGTCTGCAGCTGGCTGTGCTTGTAGAGGTTGTTCAGCACCACCTTGGCCACGGCGTCGCGGCGCAGCGTGACCACGATCTGCATGCCGACACGGTCCGACGACTCGTCGTCGATCCTGCTGATGCCCTTGAGCTTTCCCTCGTTCACCTGTTCGGCGATCGACAGGATCATGTTGTCGGGATTCACCTGGTACGGCAGCTCGGTGATGACGAGGGTGGTGGCACCCTTGTTCTCTTCGATCCGCACCACGCCTCGCATACGGATGCTGCCCCGGCCGGTGGTGTACGCGTCGCGGATGCCCTGGCCGCCGACAATCAGTCCGGCGGTTGGGAAGTCGGGTCCCTTGATGCGTTCCATGCAGGCTTCGAGGGTGCTCTCCTCGTCGGCCTCGTAGTTGTCGAGTGCCCAGAAGATGGCGTCGGCGACCTCACCGAGATTGTGCGGCGGGATGTTGGTGGCCATACCCACCGCGATGCCGCTCGACCCGTTGATGAGGAGGTTCGGTACACGTGAGGGCAGGACCGTCGGTTCCTGGGTCTTGCCGTCGTAGTTGGGAGTGAAATCGACTGTCTCCTCGCCGATGTCACGCAACATCTCCATGGCGAGCGGCGTCAGCCGGGCCTCGGTATACCGCATCGCGGCCGCGCCGTCGTTGCCGCGGGAACCGAAGTTGCCCTGGCCGTCGACCAGCGGGTACCGCATCGACCACGGCTGCGCCAATCGCACCAGCGCGTCGTAGATCGCGGTGTCGCCGTGCGGGTGGTAGTTACCCATGGTCTCGGCGACCGGCTTGGCCGACTTGACGTAACTGCGGTCGGGCCGGAACCCGGCGTCGTTCATCGCGTAGAGCAGTCGGCGGTGCACCGGCTTGAGTCCGTCGCGGACCTCGGGCAACGCGCGGCCGACGATGACGCTCATCGCGTAATCGATGTAGCTGCGCTGCATTTCCTGCTGGATGTCTACCGGTTCGACGCGGTCTCCGGCGCCACTGTCCGGTGGCAAGGTGTCGGTCATCAGTTCACTTTCGTCGTGTCAGGTCGTAGCAGATGGAAGCGGAGTCCGTCAGACATCCAGGAAGCGAACGTCTTTGGCGTTGCGTGCGATGAAGCTCCGCCGGGCCACCACGTCCTCCCCCATCAACACACTGAACAGCTCGTCGGCGGCAGCGGCGTCGTCGAGCGTCACCTGACGCAGGACGCGCACCGAGGGATCCATCGTGGTCTCCCACAGCTCCTTGGCATTCATCTCGCCGAGACCCTTGTAACGCTGGATGCCGTCGTCCTTGTTGATCTTTTTGCCGGCCTGGGCACCGGCCTCGAGCAGACCGTCGCGTTCGCGATCGGAGTATGCGAACTCCGGTGCAGCGCCCTTCTGCCACTTGAGCTTGTACAGCGGCGGCTGAGCGAGGTACACGTGACCGTGCTCGACGAGTGGCCGCATGAACCGGAACAGCAACGTCATCAGCAAGGTCGAAATGTGTTGTCCGTCAACGTCTGCGTCGGCCATCAGGACGATCTTGTGGTACCGCAGCTTGGAGATGTCGAACTCGTCGTGGATACCGGTGCCGAAGGCGGTGATGATGGACTGGACCTCGGTGTTCTTGAGTACCCGGTCGATTCGTGCCTTCTCGACGTTGATGATCTTTCCGCGGATCGGCAGGATCGCCTGGTACATCGAGTCGCGCCCCGACTTGGCGCTACCGCCGGCCGAGTCGCCCTCCACGATGTAGACCTCACACTTGCTGGGATCCTTGCTGCGGCAGTCGGCGAGCTTGCCCGGCAGTCCACCGATATCGTTGGCGCTTTTGCGGCGCACCAGCGCGCGGGCGTTACGGGCCGCGATGCGCGCATTGGCGGATTCGACAGCCTTACGGATGATGATCTTCGCCTCCGCCGGATTCGACTCCAACCAATGGCTGAGGTGTTCGTTGCTCACCTTCTGCACGAAGCTCTTCACCTCGGTGTTGCCGAGTTTGGTCTTGGTCTGACCCTCGAACTGCGGGTCGGCGACCTTCACCGAGATGACCGCAGCCAGTCCTTCGCGGATGTCTTCGCCGGCGAGCTTCTCATCCTTGCCCTTGATCAGGTTCTTCTCGGCGGCGTACTTGTTCACCGTCGCCGTCAATGCGGCACGAAAACCCTCTTCGTGAGTGCCACCCTCGTGGGTGTTGATGGTGTTGGCAAACGTGTGCACCGACTCGGCGTACCCGCTGTTCCACTGCATCGCGACCTCGAGCTCGTGCCCGGTGCCCTTCGCGGTGAAGCTGACCACGGAATTGTGGATGGCGGTCTTGCGGATGTTCAGGTGACGGACGAAGTCCTCGAGACCACCGGGGTAGTGGTAGATGCGAGTACGGCTCTTGTTCTTCGATCCTTCTGGCTTGCCCTCCGAGTCGACAACCGATTCCTCGGAGAGCTCGGTGTTGTCGGCTTCTTCGGAAAGCTCGTCCTCGGACTTGGGTGCCTCGGCCACCTCGACGTCTTCGGCGTCGCCCGCCGCAATGGTCGCGGGCCGCTCATCGGTCAACGTGATGGTGAGGCCCTTGTTGAGGAAAGCCATCTCCTGCAGTCGGCGTGCGATGATCTCGAACTTGTAATCGGTGGTCTCGAAGATCTTCTCGTCGGCCCAGTAACGCACGGTGGTGCCGGTCTTCTTCGTCGGTGCACCCTTTTTGAGCTCACCGGGGACCGCGTTCGTGTAGGTCTGCTGCCACGAGTAGCCCGCGTGATTGATCTCGAGCTCCACGGTCTTCGACAGTGCGTTGACCACCGAGATGCCGACACCGTGCAATCCGCCCGACACGGCGTATGAATCAGAGTCGAACTTTCCACCCGCGTGCAGCTGGGTCATGACGACCTCGACGGTCGGGATGCCGGTCTTGTGCATGCCGGTCGGTATTCCACGGCCGTCGTCGACCACCTGCACGGCACCGTCCGCGCGCAGTGTGACATCCACCCGTGAGGCATAACCCGCCATCGCCTCGTCGACCGAGTTGTCGACGACCTCCCAGATCAGGTGGTGCAGACCGCGCTCACCTGTGGAACCGATGTACATACCGGGACGCTTCCGAACCGCCTCGAGGCCTTCGAGGATGCTGATCGAATCCGCACCGTAGTCGCTGCCCTTTTTCTTGGCCGGGGCCTTCTTGGTCGGTTCCGGCTGTTCCGGCTGTTCCGGATTCTGGGGTTCGGTGCTGTCGGCCACGAGTGCGTCCGCTCCTTACATCGCCATTGAGTCACACCACGCGGTACGCGCCCGGCAGCCATCGCTGTTCTGCTTCGGGGTTCCCATGCGGCGGTCTACCCCGGTTCGGGGCAACTCTCTACATACTACTGGGTAAGGCGACAAGGAATGGCCCTGCAACACCCCTGACTTGTCCGCAGACGGATTTTCTCGGATGAGCCCTAGTCCGACCGACACAGCGGGTACGTCGTCCACGTTCTGACGGGATTCGTGGCCGGTTCGCCAAAATCCGCGTCTAGCCGTAGGTGTCGCGGGGTCCTCGGCCACGGACATGACGTTCACCTTTGCGCCAGGACGGGCTCTGCGGACCGGTGATCCGCAGGCTCGTGACAACCCCGTGGCCGGCCGAGGCCGCGATCTTGGCCAGGATCTGGCTCTGGATCAGCCGTAGTTGGGTGGCCCAGGCGGTCGACTCCGCCGTGACGTGTAAAACCTTGTCGCGCAATGCTTTGGGCTGCGCGTGCGCCGCGATCTCGGCGCCGACGATCCGGTCCCACGCACCGAAGACGGTGCCCTCACTGAGCTTGGCGTTCCAGCCGCGCCGGCCGGCGAGACCTCCGGCGACACGACCGAGAGGTTGTGGGTCGTAGGCGTCGGGGTGAGCACCTGTCCACGATCGACGGGTGACCTTGCGCGGTGCCGCCGTCCGTCTGCCAGGAGACGCACGGCCCTGACCGACCGATTTACCGGCCGCGCGGGCAGCAGCGCGGGCGTCTTCGAGAGCTTTGCGCGCCATGTCGTAGCCGCTGCCCTCGGACCTGCCGCCGCCTCCGGACTCGTTTCCTGTGCCCGGCTCTTGCCCCTTGCTGGGTTCCTCGGTCATCACCCGACCACCAATTCCGACGTTCGAACGCCTGCCGACTCGATGATATTCACCGCGACGGTCCTGCCGCCGATCTGAGAGGGGATGTCGTCGGCCACCGCCGCGGTGATGAGCACCTGTTCGGCTCCGGCCGCGACGTCGGCAAGCTTCTCGCGGCGCTTGGCATCGAGTTCGGCGAACACGTCATCGAGCATCAGTACCGGTTCGACGCCGTCGGCACGCACCAACTCCACAGAGCCCAGGCGCAGTGACAGGGCCATTGACCAAGACTCGCCGTGACTGGCGAAACCCTTCGCCGGTTCGGTGCCGAGCAAGAGATCGACGTCGTCTCGGTGGGGGCCGACCAGCGTCACACCGCGGTCTATCTCTTTCTGACGCAGCGCCGCGAGGTCGCTGAGCAGGGCCGCTTCGATGTAGTCCACATCGGCCTTCTCCCCGTCCGCCGGGATCACATCGATCGACGCCGACGACCGGTAGCGCATGTTCGCCGGCCGAGAATGCGGCGCGATCGTCGAATATGCCTGTGCCACATGTGGTTCCAGTTCGTTCACCAAGTCGATCCGCGCGGCGCTCACCTGGGCACCGTAGGCGGCGAGCTGGGCGTCCCACACGTCCAGCGTGCTGATCACCGACTCGGCGTCGCTGCCGCCCCTGCGTAGGGCGGCCGCCGCCGTCTTGAGCAGTGCGGCCCGCTGACGCAACACCCGGTCGTAGTCGGACTTGGCGGCGGCCCACCGAGGACCACGCATGGCGACCAGTTCATCGACGAAACGACGTCGCTCCCCCGGATCGCCACGCACCAGCGACAGGTCCTCGGGGGCGAACATCACCGCCCGCAGGATCCCCAGCACATCGCGTGGCCTGCGGCACGGCGCACCGTTGATGGCCGCCTTGTTGCTTCGAGCTCCGCCGATCACCAAATCCACCGTCAGTTCACGTCCGTCGTTCTCCACCGTCGCGGTGACCCGGGCCTGGTCTGCCCCGGTACGGATCAGTGGCTGATCAGTACTCACCCGATGCGACCGCAAGCCGGCGACGTAGTAGAGCGCCTCGAGCAAGTTGGTCTTGCCGAAACCGTTCCTCCCCACGAAAAGTGTTGTGCCCGGGCTGAGTTCGATCGAGACCTCATCCCAGGAACGGAAGTCGCGCAGCGACAGATTGCGGACGTACACCTGCTCAGATCAACTCCCGATCAGTCGCCCGACGACTTCGGAACCACCGAGTGTCCGCCGAACTGGTTGCGCAATGCCGACACGGCTTTGAGCGCAGGTGAGCCACCTTCTTGGCGCGAGGCGAAGCGTGCAAAAAGTGCCGCGGAGATGACATTGGCGGGTACCGAATGCCTGATGGCTTCTTCGACTGTCCAGCGGCCCTCGCCGGAATCGGTGGTGTAGTCGGAGATCTCGGCAAGGCCCGGATCTTCCTGCAGTGCCTTGACCAGCAGCTCGAGGAGCCATGACCGCACTACGGTGCCGTTTGTCCAGGCCCGCAGGGTGCCGGTGACGTCTTCGATGAGGGGTTCGGCATCGAGGATCTCGTAGCCCTCGCCGTAGGCGTGCATCAGTCCGTATTCGATGCCGTTGTGGACCATCTTGGCGTAGTGGCCGGCGCCGACCTGCCCGGCGTGGACAAATCCATCGGCCCGCTCGCCGGGAGGCCGCAGCGCGTCGAAGATGGGCATCGCTCGTTCGACGTCGTCTTTCGCACCCCCGCACATCAGGCCGTATCCGTTCTCCAGGCCCCAGATACCACCCGACACCCCGCAGTCGACGTAACTGATTCCCTTGGCGCTCAACAATTCTGCGTTGATCGCGTCGTCGGTGTACTTGGAGTTCCCGCCATCGATGACGAGGTCTCCGGGCGAAAGGATGTCCGAGAGAGTCCGCACGGTGGACCGGGTCGGTTCACCCGAGGGCACCATCACCCAGATGATCCTCGGGGCCTCGAGCGCGGAGGCGAGTTCGGCGAGCGATCCGACGTCGGTGACCTCCGGACGCGGGTCGTATCCGATGACCTCGATTCCGGCGTTCTTGACCCGGGTCCGCATGAACCCGCCCATCTTTCCCAGTCCCACCAAACCCAGCTGCATCGTTCCACCAGTCCTTTGCCAGTCACGGTCCTCGCGGTCAAATGGCCGCGAATCGATTCGAGTCGGATCAACGCTCGGGCAACCTGCGTCAGTCGCTGATCACCGCACTCATTCTCGGTCAGTGTGGCTCGGTGCGCTGACCTTTCCGGCCGACCTGGTCATCTGACGCGGTGTCGTCGACAGATCAGCCCGGCAGCCGAACCGGCATCAGCAGGTAGGTGTACTCGCTGTTGGGTGCGGCGTACGCGCCGTTCTCGTCGGTGACCGGTTCGGTCTCGGCGCCCGGCCGCAGCACTGCCGGCCTCGACGGTGTGGTGAACCCGAAGTCAACGGTGGACGAATGCAGCGACGTGAGTCCGTCGAGCAGGTAACCCGGGTTGAACGCGATGGTCAGTGGGTCGCCGTAGAACTTCACATCCAGCTGTTCCTCAGCGCGACCTGCATCGTCGCCGCCGGCGGTGAGCAGCACGGTGTCCTCGCCGAACTCGAGCCGCACCTGCGCACCGCGCTCGGCGACCAGAGCCACACGTTTGATCGCCTCGGTCAGCGGTGCGATCTCGATGTTGGCCACCGATGTGTGGGTGGGGGGCAGCAGCTGACGGAACTTCGGGAACTCCGCATCGAGCAGTCTGGTGGTGGTGCGACGGCCAGATCCCAGGATGCCGAGCAGTCCGTCCGCACCGATGCTCCCGCCAGATCCAAAGGCCAGGCCGACGGCCGAGGTTCCGTCGGATCCGGCTGTGCGAGCCGCTTCGGCAAGTGTCTTCGCCGGGACGAGCACAGCGGACGTGGTGCCTGCGACTTCCGGTTTCCAGGTGAGTTCACGAACTGCCAACCGGAAACGGTCGGTCGCGGCGAGCACCACGGTCTCGTTGTCGATCTCCAGGCGGATACCGGTGAGCATCGGCAAGGTGTCGTCGCGGCCGGCGGCCACCGCAACCTGGGTGATCGCCTCGGCGAAGACATCGGCCGGGATGGACCCGGTGTTGTCGGGCACCTCGGGAAGCTGCGGGTAGTCCTCGACCGGCATCGTCGGCAGCGAGAACTTCGCGCTACCGCAGACGATCGCGACGCGGGTTCCGTCGAGTTGCACGTCGACGGGCTTGGCAGGGAGGGCGCGCGTGATGTCGGCCAACAACTTGCCCGACACCAGGACCTGACCTTCGTCGGCGACCTCGGCTGAGACGTTCACCTGTGCCGAGACCTCGAAGTCGAAACCCGAGACTGACAGTCCGGTCTCGGTCACGGTCAGCAAGACACCGCCGAGGACCGGAACCGGTGGCCGGCTGGGCAGGCTGCGTGCAACCCACGCGACCGAATCTGCGAACTCGTCGCGAGTCACCCGAAACTTCATCGTCTTCAGTTTCCTTCTGGTTGATCGTTCCATTGCGCAAGAGGTCGCCGGCGGGCGGTGAACTCCTCGGAGCGCAGGCGTCAGGGTCTCCACTCTAAAGCGGATGACAAGTATTCGGTGGCGATGGGGTGCGCTCGCCCCGACGTCCCCGGATGTCTTGTGAGACCTGTGGACGAGGGTTGTGCACACACCTTCTTTTAAAGAGTCTTGTTAAGAGAGAAATTCTTCTTAGTAATAGGTCCTGTGAAATCTGTGGATGACAGGTCTTGTTGGCTGGTGGCCGGTCTGCGGGCCTGGGGGCGAAACGTTGGCCGATGTCGCGTGAAGTTGAAGTACATGTGAACACAACCCGGCGCCGCGGGAACGGTCCACTGTCTATCCACAGATTTCGGTAGTTATCCACGGGCTTGTACACAGGCAGATCGAGTCACGCAGATCACCAGGGAATGGGATGACAAGTCTGGAAAGTCTGCGGGAGTGGTCGAGACTTGTCGTTTTCTGCGGGACGCCGGGTGGGATGCGGCTCCCCGAGGCACGCTCTCCAGGGGCCGCGGCGCCGGCGCGGAGGTAGGTATCAGCGACGCATTGTGATCATGGAGGGTGAGTCAGGACGCAGGTATCAGCCAGGACGCAGCACCGGACCACGCAGAAGCGCTCTGGGCGCGGGAGAAGAACGGCGTGTAGGAGAAGAACAGAAGGGTGTGAGACGGCAGGCGTCAGCGGCGTGAGCGCTGCTTGATCCTGGCGGTGAGTTCCTGGACCTGGTCGTACACGCGCCGACGCTCGGTCATCTCTTTGCGAATCTTCTTGTCTGCGTACATCACCGTGGTGTGATCACGGTCGAATGTCTCGCCGATCTTCGGCAGGGACAGGTCGGTGAGTTCGCGACAGAGATACATCGCGATCTGCCGCGCCTGGGCGATCGAGCGGGTCTTGCCGGGCCCACGCAGCTCTTCGATGCTGATGTCGAAGTACTCGGCATTGACCGCGAGGATGGTCGCCGCGGTGATCTCCAGGCTGGCCGAATCGGGTAGCAGCGCTTGCAGCACCACATCCGCCAGGGCGGTGTCGAGCTCGGAGTGGTTGAGGGACGCGAAAGCGGTCACGCGGATCAGCGCACCTTCGAGTTCGCGGATGTTCCGCTCGATCTTCGACGCGATGAGCTCGAGGACGTCGTCGGGCACACGGATGTCGTCCATCTGCGCTTTCTTGCGCAGGATGGCGATGCGGGTTTCCAGCTCGGGCGGCTGGACATCTGTGATGAGACCCCACTCGAACCGGGTTCGTAGCCGATCTTCAAGTGTCGCAAGTTGTTTCGGAGGCCGATCGGACGACACCACGATCTGCTTGTTCGCGTTGTGCAGGGTGTTGAAGGTGTGGAAGAACTCTTCCTGGATGCCTTCTTTGCCCTCGAGGAACTGGATGTCGTCGACGAGCAACACGTCCATGTCACGGTAGCGGCGCTTGAACGCCACTCGCCTGTCGTCGCGAAGGGAGTTGATGAAGTCGTTGGTGAACTCTTCGGTCGACACGTACTTCACCCGCATGCCGGGGAACAGCCGCTGCGCGTAATGGCCCGCCGCGTGGAGCAGGTGGGTTTTTCCGAGGCCGGATTCTCCCCAGATGAACAGCGGGTTGTAGGCCCGGGCAGGTGCCTCGGAGATGGCAACGGCAGCGGCGTGCGCAAAGCGGTTCGAGGCACCGATGACAAACGTCTCGAAGGTGTACTTGGAGTTCAGACTGGAGTCGCCGCTGGAATTGCCCGACGTGCTGCTCCGCGACGAGTCGACGTGGCGCCTCGAACCGGAGTCGGTGTTGAAGTAGCTCGGCCAGTCTCCACCGGAGCCGCCGTTGATGTCGCGGTCGCGGTCGGCGAAGGTCTCCGGCGGCGGCGATGCCATCGAATGGACGTTCCGGGAATCGCCGTCGAGCCGTGGTCCGGCGTCGATGCGGGAGTCCCCGTTCATCCGGGGGCCACCCCCGATGTCGTCTATGCGGTGGGGCCGGCCGTTTGCCACGACCGCCTCGGGCTCGGCGGGAGGATCAGGCTCGTAGGCGTCGGCTGCGATCGGATCGATGCGCACCGCGAGATCCACCGAATGGCCGAGGTGACGACTGAGGGCGGACACGATCGGTTCCCGCAAACCGCGTTCGATCTGTTCCTGGACCCGGGGGTCGGGACGGTGAGGAGCGCGAAGCCTTCGGCGAGTGTCAGCGGGCGGACGAGCGAGAGCCACGCCTTCTGCTGTTTGGAGAGGGGGTAGCTACCGGGAGATGTGTCGTCGTTGAGTTCTGTGACCACCTTGCGCCAGATCACACTGAACGAATCGTGATCCGAATCGGCTGGCATGGTCATCCCTCTTTGTGGTTCGTCACCAATTGTCCACACCGTTATCCACAGGTGTGGAGGAACAGCGAGACACAGCGAACCCCAGAAAGGGTTGTCGCGATTCCGCCCCGGGTGGATAGCTTGGGTGAAGTTAACAGACATTGGCCGGGGCTCACAACTGATCACCACATGTTGCAGGTAAAGGCAAGAATCTGGCCGATCGAGGCGTGTCGTCCGCCGATACCGCAGGTCGCGGCCCGCTTCGTGGTACGGAGGCGGTTTGACCGGCCGTTGGCGAGTCAGTAGTCTCGAACGGTCGCCGAACGTCGATTCCGGCTGAGGTGAACCACTCGCGAGTGGTTCGGGAGCCGAAGCATCGGGGTAGCGACCAGACCACCTATTAACAAGCTGGGCTCAATCATGGACGCGAGCCCGTCACACGAGGAGTTTCACCGTGGCCAAGGGCAAGCGGACCTTTCAGCCGAACAACCGTCGTCGTGCACGCGTGCACGGATTCCGGTTGCGTATGCGTACCCGTGCGGGTCGCGCGATCGTCAACACCCGTCGTCGCAAGGGACGCTCGAGCCTGACGGCCTGAGCCGACACGGTACCGCAGCCCGCGCAGCCGGCCGCAACACACGTGTTGGCCCCACCTAACCGGATCACCCGGCGATCGGACTTCACCCGCACTCTGAAAAATGGGGTGCGGGTTGGTCGGCGTGATGTGGTCGCGCACGTGCTGGTACCCGAGTCTCCTGACTTCGTCACCCACGGTGGTCCACGGATCGGTCTGATCGTCGGCAAGTCGGTGGGCAACTCGGTGGTTCGTCATGCGGTTGCCCGACGGCTTCGTGCGGCTGCCCGTCCTCTGGTGGATCGATGCGATCCGAGCACGATGGTGGTCGTGCGTGCGCTACCCGGTAGCGCCACGTGCCTCGAACCGGAACTGGAACGACAGCTCACGGCGGCCGTCGCCAAAGCCGAGCGTCGTCTCGAATCGACCGTGTGATGTCACAGTCGGTGTCGTCCGATCAGGAAGTCCGCTCAGGTATGGGCGCGCGGACCTGGCCACGACGCGCCGTCATCTTCTTGATCGAGCTCTACCGCACGTGGATCTCCCCCATGCGGATGCCGACGTGCCGGTTCGAGCCCTCCTGCAGTACGTATGCGGTCGAGGCGCTCACCGAATACGGGGTGCTGTACGGCGGCTGGCTGTCGGTGGTCCGGCTGCTCAAATGCGGTCCCTGGCACAAGCCGGGTTACGACCCGATTCCCGAGCGGCGCGGCCATATGTCGTCGCCGACGGAACCCAATCCTGATGAACCCTCGGCCTGTGAGCCGGAATCTGCTGTAACAGTGAGGAACTGACGACGTGCTCGATTTCATCTATTGGCCGGTCTCGGCGATCATGTGGGTGTGGTACTGGCTGTTCAGCCACGTTCTCCCCGACTCCCCAGGCGGGTCCGGCATCGCCTGGGCCCTGTCGGTTGTCTTCCTTGTCTTCACCTTGCGCGCGATCCTCTACAAGCCGTTTGTGAAGCAGATTCGCACCACGCGGAAGATGCAAGAGATCCAGCCGCAGATGCAGGCGATCCGCAAGAAGTACGGCAAAGACCGGGTCAAGATGACCGAGGAGATGCAGAAGCTCCAGAAGGAGCACGGGTTCAATCCCCTGCTCGGATGTCTGCCGATGCTGGCGCAGATCCCGGTGTTCATCGGTCTGTTCCACGTGCTGCGTTCGTTCAACCGGATGGGCACGGGCTTCGGCCAGCTGGGCATGACGGCCGAGGAGACACGGTCGTACGGCAACTACATCTTCAACGTCGACCAGGTCCAGAATTTCCTCGACGCGCGGTTGTTCGGTGTGCCGCTCTCGTCGTACATCATTCAGCCCACCTCGGAATGGGTGGCGTTCAGCGCTGACGGGTCCATCGACTTCACGCGTCTGAACATCATCATCTTGGTGATCCCTCTGGTGATCATCTCCTCCATTGCGACGCACATGAACTCTCGTGCGTCAGTCGCCCGACAGAGTGCGGCGGCGATGGAGAATCCACAGACGCGCATCATGAACAACCTCGCGCTCTACGTCTTCCCGCTGGGCATCCTGGTGTCGGGCGCATTCTTCCCGGTCGCCATTCTTCTGTACTGGGTCTCGAACAACTTGTGGACCTACGTTCAGCAGCACGTTGTGTTCGGCAACATCGAGAAGGAAGAGGAAGCCGAAAAGGCTGCCAAGCTCGAGAAGCGGTCGAACAACGCACCCAAGCCCGGTGCGAAGCCGGCGGTGTCGTCCAAGCCGAAGCCCGGTGCGAAGCCGGCAGGCAAGTCGAAGACCGACGCCGCAGGCGATAAAGGCGCAGCCGTGAGCATGTCGAAGGACGCGTCGACCGACGATGAGGTGGACCTGTCGAAGACCTCGTCCAACGGTGCGACCGCTTCGGGTGCGGACAAGACCAAGAGCGGTTCACCCAAGGGCGGTACCCCGAACGCCGGCGGCTCCCCCGGATCAAACGGTGCGAAGAAGCCGGCGTCGGGACGGCCGGCCTCCGGGCCGGGCGGTCAACGCGGTGGCAACCAACAACGTCGTAAAAAGAGGCGCTGACCCATGAGCGGTCGGTTCCCGAAAGAGTGCAAAGCGAGGGTAGTTCGATGAGTGCAGAGACGAAGGACGTTGCTGTCGACGATCTGGTCGATCAGCCGGCGTCCGAGGACCATGTGTCCGAGGAGTCCGTGTCCGAAGATCCCGTGTCGGAAGAGTCGGTGTCCGATGACGACACCACCAGAGATTCAGACATGACTGACGAAGAGCGTCTGGTCGAAGAGGGCGAGATCGCGGGCGACTACCTCGAGCAGTTGCTCGATGTTCTCGACTTCGATGGCGACATCGATCTGGACGTAGACGGTGACCGCGCAGTGGTGAGCATCGACGGTGGAGCGGATCTGGTGAAGCTCGTCGGAAAGAACGGCGAGATTCTCGACGCGTTGCAGGAGTTGACCCGTCTGGCGGTGCAGCGCACCACGGGTGACCGTAGCCGTCTCATGCTTGATGTCGCACGGTGGCGGGCTGATCGCCGGGAGCGTCTTGCTCGGCTCGGTGGCGAGGTCGCTGAACGTGTGCTGGAAACCGGCGAGCGCGAGACGCTCGACCCGATGTCTCCGTTCGAGCGCAAGATCGTTCACGATGCGGTTGCCGCTGTCAGTGGCGTCTACTCCGAGAGCGAAGGGGCTGAACCCAATCGTCGGGTTGTTGTCTTGAAGTCCTGATCGAAACCTAGAAGTGGGCCCCCGGCGAATCCGCCGGGGGCCCACTGCTTTCTCGGGTCCGAATTACACCGATGTCGTTTGGTCGGTTCGTAGGTGGCGCGAGAGGATGTGTGGGGAAGTTGTTTCACGTGAAACGGAGGCGCGGGTGACCGCAGAATTTTCTGCCGAGAACGGCGAGCAGTTGCAGCGAGCCGCAGCAACGGTGTTCGGCGACCAACTGGGTAAGGCAGAGACCTACTGGGACATGCTGGCGAACGCCGGGGTTGAACGTGGACTGATCGGGCCCCGCGAAGTTGACCGACTCTGGGCGCGCCACATTCTGAACTGTGCTGTGGTTGCACAGCTGATTGCCGATGGGGAGACAGTGGTCGACATTGGCAGTGGCGCGGGTCTACCCGGCATCGCTATTGCCATCGCCAAACCGTCGCTGCGAGTGACCCTCGTAGAACCGCTGCTGCGCCGGGCGACATTCCTCGACGAGGTTGTCGCAGCGCTGGAACTGGACGTGAAGGTTGTTCGCGGACGGGCCGAGGAGAAGTTGGTGCGCAAGGCGGTGGGTGATTCCGACGTTGCGACTTCGCGCGCCGTAGCCCCGCTGGATCGTCTCGGCAAGTGGTGCACTCCCCTGCTCCGTCCCGGCGGCCGGCTCTTGGCTGTCAAGGGATCTTCCGCCGCCGACGAAATCGCCACCCACCAAGGCACCCTGAACCGCATCGGTCTCGCGAGACTGCGGGTAGAGGTGTGCGGGACAGGACTACTCCCCACCCCCACGACGGTCGTCTCTGGCGCGCGGGTTGGTGGTCGTCGGTGACAGAGCGCAGAATGTTCAGCAGGCGTAGCCGAAGGAGCCCAAGCGTGTCCAACGAATCGCACGTTTCACGTGAAACAGTTTCACGTGAAACCAGCGCGTACGAGACCACATCCACATTCCGCAAGGAGTCCCCGCTGGACACCCCGATTGCGGCTGCTGCTGAACGAGCCAGCCGCGTATTGACGCCCGGAGGCTCGGGTGCACTCCCCCGGCCCAAGCACACCCGGATCATCACTATCGCCAATCAAAAGGGTGGAGTGGGCAAGACGACCACCGCCGTGAACATGGCCGCGGCACTGGCGGTGCATCAGCTTCGCGTCCTCGTGATCGACCTCGACCCTCAGGGCAACGCGAGTACAGCCCTCGGTGTCGACCACCGGTCGGGGATCCCGTCCGTGTACGAACTCCTCATCGGTGAAGTGAGTTTTGCCGACACGATTGTCCAGAGCTCTTCGAACGAGCGGCTGTTCTGTGTGCCGGCAACACTCGATCTGGCCGGCGCCGAGATCGAACTGGTGTCGATGGTCGCGCGGGAGAACCGGCTGCGGAACGCACTCGATCAAGAAACTCTCGACCGGTACGACTTCGACTTCGTGCTGATCGATTGCCCGCCATCACTGGGACTGTTGACCATCAATGCGATGGTCGCGGCGAGAGAAGTGATGATCCCGATCCAGTGTGAGTACTACGCCCTCGAGGGTGTGAGCCAGTTGTTGTCGAACATCAACCTCGTGCAGGCGCACCTCAACCCGAACCTCCATGTGTCCACCGTGGTGCTGACGATGTACGACGGCCGCACGAAGCTGGCCGACCAGGTCGCCGAGAGCGTGCGTGAGCACTTCGGCGACCGTGTGCTCAACACGGTCATTCCACGCAGCGTCAAGGTCTCTGAAGCGCCGGGCTACGGCACCACCATCATCGAGTACGACCCGGGTTCACGTGGAGCCATGAGTTATTTGGATGCTGGCCGCGAGTTGGCGTTGCGGTCAGATCGAGAAGAGGAGAACCGGTAGTGACCGAGTCAGAGCAGGCCATCGGCCCTTCGAAAACTCCGGCCAAGACCGCGGGCGGCAAGCCAAAGGCACCACAGCGCAAGGGTGGCCTCGGGCGAGGCCTGGCGGCACTCATCCCGACCGGGCCCACCGAGGGCCCCCGGATGGGTTCCGCGGCGTCGGACGCCGTGTTCGGCCCGTCGAAGGAATCCATCACCTCGTCGGAATCCGCCACTTCTCCGGTACCCACTCCCCCGACCGTGACGGATCCGCGTGGTGTGGATGACACGGTGGGTGCCATCTACCGCGAGATCCCCCCGGCTCTGATTCAGCCGAACCCGCAGCAGCCGCGTACAGCGTTCGACGAAGAGGCGCTCGCCGAACTCGTGCACTCGATCCGCGAATTCGGATTGATGCAGCCCATCGTCGTACGCCGCCTGACGGAACCAGATGGCGGTGCCGAGTACCAACTCGTCATGGGCGAGCGTCGCTGGCGAGCGAGTCAGGAAGCCGGGCTCGAGACGATTCCCGCGATCGTTCGCGAGACCGCCGACGGTGACATGTTGCGCGATGCGCTCCTGGAGAACATCCACCGGGTGCAGCTCAATCCGTTGGAAGAAGCGGCCGCGTACCAGCAGCTGCTCGAGGAGTTCGGGGTGACACACGAGGAGCTGGCAACTCGTCTCGGTCGGTCGCGTCCTGTGGTCACGAACATGATCCGTTTGCTGCGGCTGCCGATTCCCGTGCAACGACGTGTCGCAGCCGGCGTTCTGTCGGCCGGACACGCACGTGCACTACTCGCGCTTGAAGCGGATTCAGCCGCACAGGAAGCACTCGCCGCACGAATCGTGGCCGAGGGTATGTCGGTGCGAGCCACCGAGGAGGCGGTGCATCTTGCCAACCGAGGCGATGGACCGGCTGCTCCAGCTCAGCAGAAACGCAAACCGATGCAGATGCCCGGGCTCCAAGACGTCGCCGAGCGCCTGTCAGACAAGTTGGATACGCGCGTGACGGTCGCGATGGGCAAGCGCAAAGGCAAGATCACCGTCGAATTCGGGTCGGTCGGCGACCTCGAACGACTCGTGGAGATCATCGCGCAAAGATGAGATTTGAGCCGCGAATTTCCGAGTACCCCAGTGTCGGGATGAAACGTCACTGTGACGTAGCCCCGTCACGAGGTGCTCGGAGAACGTGGAACTCGCTGTTGCACATGGTCTTTCGGAATCTGCGCGGCTCATCTCAACCGATCACCGATCATCACTTAAACTGGAAAGCGTTCAGGGCAGAATTCGTTCCAATCAGGTGTGTTCAGGAGGCGGCGGGGCCGTGTCGGTAACGATAACGCCGCTCACCATGGACGGATTCGAGTCACTGTCCACGCACACTCGTCGGTGTGTCTTCTGGGAGATGGATCCAGAGCTCATTCCCGCGAATCCAGGCGGCGGAGAGTTCGACAGCGAGTTCGACAAAGAAGCCTGGGTGTCGATGATGCTCCTCGAGTGGGGCACGTGCGGACAACTCGCGATCAACACCCATACCGGCAAAGTGGTCGGGGCGGCCTTCTACGGTCCCCCACGCAGCGTGCCGCGTTCGTTGATGTTCCCCACTTCCCCGGTGTCGGCTGACGCAGTGATCCTGACGTCGCTCTGGGTCGACCCGGGCTTTGACGGCACGGCCGACGAATTGGCCACCGCCGTCGTCGGCGATCTCACCCGTCGTGGCGTCCGGGCGATCGAGTCGTTCGGAATCGTCCGGTCGGCGCACACCACATCGGTGGAGGAACCCGATCAAGAATCGATCTGTCCGCATTGCATGATCGACGCGCACTTCCTCAAAGGTGCAGGGTTCGACGTCGTGTCGGCTCACCACCGATACCCGCGACTGCGTTTGGAACTCGATGACGATCTCGGCTGGAAGGCCGGCGTGGAAAGTGCGCTCGAGAAACTTGTCGTGATGGCAGCCATTGACGTTGCGGGGCGCGAGCGGACGGCAGTACCGGTCGGTCAGAAGGCCGGACTGCGACGGGGGACCGAGCAGTAGCCAGTCAGGGGTGCGTGCGAGGTATCCGAACCAGGCGACGTCGTGCGTTCAACCGCCAGACGCGGTCACCGGCGAGCGGTCAGCGGGCGAGTTCCTCTGAGGCGAGCAACTCGGCGAAGGTGTAGGTGCCGGTCGGCTGATCATCGCGCCCAAGTAGGTACAACCGCTTCACGGCGACCAAGATGGCCTCGGCGATGGTGTCGCGTACCGCCGGGTCACTCAGCTCGGTCGCATCGTGGAGGTTGCTGATATAGCCGACGTCGAGCTGCACGGCAGGCATTCGTGTGCGCCGCATGATGTCCCACGTGCGCTCGTGCCACCGGCAGTCGCGCAGATGGGTGCGGGCGACGATCTCACGCTGGATGAACCCGGCGAGCGATCGGCCAATGGTGGACGAAGAGCCGTGTGGCGTACCGAAATAGAACGTCGCGACGCCACTGGCGCGGTCGTTCGGATAGTGGGCGCACCGTAGCGCGAGAAGTAGATCGGCACCGATCGCGTTGGCGGTCTCGGCGCGCTCCTCATCGGTGGGGTCCTCGCCTTGGGCGCGCGAGAAGAAGGTCTCCATGCCGGCGGCGATCATTCTGCCTTCGAGCCTGCGGGCGAGGTCCCACAGGATCTCTTCTTCGATCTTTGCCGTTGCCGGGTCGGTGCCGGGGTGAGATCCGCCGGAACCCGGGTCGATGACGATCCGCTTGCCGGAGAGTTGGGGACCGAGTCGGCGGACGTGTTCTTCTTCGCGGATCGCGTGCGGTGATCCACCGGTGACACGTGTACCCAGCAGTTCGAGGGAACGAAGGGTCGCAGGCCCGCAGATGCCGTCTGAACTGAGCCCGAACTCGGACTGGTAGCTGCACAGCGCGTTGTACGTGTCCGCACCGAAGAACCCGTCGACCAATCCGGTGTAGTAGCCGAGGTTCTGCAGGCGCGCCTGCAGAGTGGCGACGTCGTCGCCGTGCATGGGAGCGGAGAGTTGGTACGAGAGCACTCGTGCACCGAGGCGGTACGACGCCTCGCGGAGGGCACGGAATGTCGCGGGCCCGACAACACCGTCGACGATCAGACCACGTTGCTGCTGAAATGCCCGGACCGCGTGGTCGGTTGCGAGGTCGAAGACGGCTTCGGGTTGTGCCCAGCCGTTCGGATCGACCAGCCGGCCGGCCGGTGAGGGGGCGTCGTTCAGCAGACCTTGTCCGGTGAGAATGCCACGAATTTCGGCCACAGCCGAGCCGTGATCTCCCAACCGGAACAACGGCGTCACGGGGCCTTCCCTTCTGGCGTCAACTCGGGCGTCGGCGGCACAGCGGTACCGCGCTCGGCGTGGTTTTCGGAGCGCAGGGCTCCGAGTCAGCTACGAGTGTCTCAGCAATCGACCGTCAGAGCCAATACGGTCACGTACCAATTTGATGACCGTAATCATCTCAGTACTGGTACGTGACCGCTGGCGAGGGGGCTGCTGATCAGGGACGACTACTTGCCGAGAACCCCGTCGAGTTCGCGGAGGAGCGCTGCCTTGCCCTTGGCCCCGACGATGGTCTTGGTGGGCTTGCCATCTTCGAAGAGGATCATCGTGGGGATCGACATGATCTGGAAATCCCTTGCGACATTTGGGTTCTGGTCAACGTCGAGCTTGGCGACGGTGAGCTTGTCGGAGTTCTCCCCGGCGATCTCCTCGAGCACCGGAGCGACCATCTTGCATGGTCCGCACCAGGTGGCCCAGAAGTCGACCAGCACCGGCTTGCCGGCACCGAGCACTTCCTCCTTGAATGTGGCATCTGTCACTGCAACGGTGTTTGCACCCATTTTGATCTCCTTTGGTTCGTTTGTGGGGGCCGGTTCGGTCGAACCGGTCGGTTCGAGCGGTCAGGCCTGAACGCCGGCTGCCTCGGGAACCTCGAGCGGGCTGATGTCGTTCTGGTCGGCCAGCCAACGCTCGGCGTCGATGGCGGCGGCACAACCGGAGCCGGCGGCCGTGATGGCCTGCCGGTAGGTGTGGTCCACCAGGTCACCGGCAGCGAATACGCCGGGCAGCGAGGTATACGTGGTACGGCCCTGAACCCGCACGTAGCCGTCGGGATCGAGGTCGACCTGGTCCTTGACCAGCGCGCTGCGCGGGTCGTGGCCGATGGCCACGAACATGCCGGTGGCATCGATCTGCGAGGTGGCGCCGGTGACGGTGTCCACCAGCTCCAGGCCGGTGACCGACGTCTCGCCGAGAACGCGGCCGATGGTCGCGTTGGTCACGAAGCGGATCTTGTCGTTCGCGCGGGCCCGCTCGAGCATGATCCGTGAGGCACGGAACTCCTCGCGGCGATGGATGACGGTGACGCTGCGTGCGAACTTGGTGAGGAAGGTCGCCTCCTCCATGGCGGAGTCACCGCCGCCGATGACGGCGATGTCCTGGTCACGGAAGAAGAAGCCGTCGCAGGTGGCACACGCCGACACACCTCGGCCGAGCAGATCCTGCTCGCCGGGAATGTCGAGGTAGCGGGCTGCGGCGCCCATGGCGAGGATGACGGCCTTTGCCCGGTGGGTCTCGCCGCCGGCGTCGACCTCTTTGATCTCGCCGGTGAGGCGGACCGCATCCACGTCTTCCATGCGCAGATCAGCACCGAACCGAATGGCCTGCTCACGCATCTCGTCCATGAGTTCGGGACCCTGGATCCCCTTTTGGAATCCCGGGAAGTTCTCCACCTCGGTGGTGGTCATCAACGCACCACCGAACTGGGTGCCCTCGAAGACCACCGGAGAGAGTTCGGCACGTGCGGCATACACGGCTGCTGTGTATCCGGCCGGTCCGGATCCGATGATGATCACGTCGTGGACGGTCTCGGTACCTGCTGAGGTCATCGGTGCTCTACTTCCTTACGGTGGTTCAACCTGGGCTCGTGGCCTGTCGGGGCGAGGCGGTGGGCTCCGCTGTCAGCGAAGCCTTGACGTTTTCTTCACCCGCGATGGACAACACCAGCCTAAAGGGATCTGTTCCCGGAACAGGTGCGCAGACCCTGTGAGAGCTCACAGAAATGTTCGGCACGATGGATCCATGCTCCTGCGACCCTCGCGACTCTCCACGTGGCCTCCGCTGGCCGGTGTGGCGACGCTGACAACTGCCATGGGCGCCGTATACCTACTGGCTGTCCGTACCCAGTGGGGTCAATATCTCGACCAGCAGGCCTACCTGACCCTCCTCGGCACCGGGGCGAGTGCTGACCTGCCCCACATGGTCGGTCTGGGGTCCATCACCGACTACCGACTGTGGACGGTTGCAGCGGCCCTGATCATCGGTCTGGGCTTTGTCGCGGGGCGGCGCTGGAGTCTGCTGCCTTTGCTGCTGTTGCCGATCGCCGGGATCCTGCTGGCTCAATTCCTGCGGGACGAGGTGCTGCTGCGCCCCGACTTCGTCGGAGACGCCTGGCTGTCGAACACCTTCCCGAGCGGGCACGCCGCCGCAGCTGCCGGATGTGTGGCGGCCATCGTACGAGCGGCTCCGAGACGGGTGGCCCCGGTATTGGCCGTCCTCGGAGTCGGATGGTTGACGCTTGTCGGTCAGGACCTGATGGTCTGGGGATGGCACCGGCCGAGCGACCTGATCGGGTCGATCCTGCTTGCGACGGCCCTGATGCATCTGGTGCCGCCGACCCGGCGACATACCTACGAACTCGGCGGTCGCACAGTGTCAGGCGTGCGGGCGGGAGTCTGGACAGCAGCCGCAGCAGCGACGGGACCGGTGGTGTGGTCGGTGGGAACGGGGCATGTGGCGGTGCTGCCGGTGGGACTCATCGCGGCAGCTGCCGTGGCGTCACTTGTTGCCGATGGTGGTGCGACTGAGCGTCGCCGGATTGGCCGTGTCGCAGTCGGCTCCGACCACCAGCGCATCGAACCGTCCCGCCATACCCGTGCTGAGCAATATCACCACCGCAGGGCCGCCACCGGCCTGAATTGAGCTCGTACCCAACACAGGAGTGGCCGGTTCTATCTCATTGGCCGCCAGACATCGGTCGCGGCGGGCGAGGTCGCCGAACGCGGTGTCGGCCGACTGGCCGAGCGCGCTGAGCAGGGTGGCATCCGAAGGCACGGCAATGGAAGTGGGGGTGGGAGCGTTCTGTTCGGCGATTGCGGGCTCGGAGCGTCCGCTGAAGGCAAAGGTGGTCGCGACCGCGATCGCAGCCACTGCTGCCGCCGCGGCGACAGCAGATAACAGAATTACACCCCGATGCCGCCTCAGTGGGGTGACAGCCTCTGTAGGTGCATCGTGATGGTCAGCGGCCATCATGTGAAGCGCCTGGTCGAGCTTGTGCTGCGCGTAGGCGGGCAATGGCTCCTCCACGACCGGCGCAGAAGCTAGTTCGCCGGCGGTTGCGTCCAGCGCTTTCCAGATGGCCATCGAATCCGGGTCGTCGAACACCTTTGCGCGCAGGGCATCGGCCACCTCGTCGGGATAGACGCCGGCGTGGAGGTCAGCGATCATGTCCAGCGGGTACGGCGGATCTGGCAGCTCGCGGTCAGTGTGGTGCCGATTGCCGATTCCGAACATCGTTCGAACCCCAGTTTCCCTCGTTTTCTTGATGTGACAGCTAGGACGCCAGTTTCTTCGCAACGGTTCCCTCGACACACTGTCTTTTATTGCCGACTTTCCTGGACCACGCCCGCCTCGATCGCCGCGGCCCGATACGCCTCCGCAAGGGTGTCGACGGTGTGGTGTGCGTTGAGACCACTCGGGTTGGGAACAACCCACACCACCGTGTCGCCGATCGTACGGTCCTGACGTCCGGCAGTTGCCTTCCGGTCCCCAAAAGCCGTGCGGTAGGCCGTGATTCCCGCGACCGCGATGACCTTCGGGTGCACGCGGGTGACCGTCTCGATCAGCTTGCGGCCGCCCTCGACCAATTCTTCGGTGGTCAATTCGTCGGCCCGTGCAGACGCCCTCGGGACCACGTTGGTGATGCCTATCCCCCGGTCGAGCAACAGGGCCTGATCGTCATCGCTCATACCCGCCGACGCGTCGATCAATCGATCGACGATCCCGGCTCGCCACAGAGCGGGATAGAAGCGATTGCCGCGCCGGGCGAAGTGTGCGCCGGTCGCCGCCGTCCACAGTCCGGGATTGATCCCGACGAACAACAATCTGCAGTCGGGCCCGATGAGATCGGGGACGACGGCATCGCGATACGACTCGAGTTCGGCGCGTGTGAAGCCCATCGAACCAGTAGACCGCACGGTCTCGCGCGGATTCCACAGACGGTCCGGATCAGCTCAGCGTGAAGCCGTGGCCTGAAGTGGTGGAGGGTGGCTATCCCTGGGCCTCGTCGGCAGTGTCACGCAGGTGTCCCAGCAGTACCGCAAGCTTCGCGCGGCCGCGGGCGCAGCGACTCTTGATGGTCCCGGAGGGAACGCCGAGGAGCTCGGCCGCCTCCGCCACCGAGTAACCCTCGACATCGATGGCAACGATCGCCGCTCGCTGCTCAGGGGGCAGAGAGTCGAGCGCACGCCCGATCGACATGGACAGGTCGACGGTGCCGGTGCGGTCATGGGGGTCTGCGAGTTGTGCGATGTCGAACTCGGGTAGAGGAACTGTCTGCCGAGATTTGTTGCGGCGGATCCGATCCAGGCATGCGTTGACGACGATACGATGCAGCCACGACGTGACCTTGGCGTCGGCGCGGAACCGATGGGCCATGCGGTGGGCGTTGAGGAGGGCTTCCTGAAGTGCGTCGGCGGCGTCTTCGTCGGAATGCGAGGTGCGGCGGGCGACTGCCCACAGATAGCTCTGATGGCGGGTGATCAGAACCGCAAACGCATCCCTGTCCCCCTGCACATGCGCTGCAAGCAATTCCCCATCGGTCCGCACGTCACCGCCGGCCCTCCCCCATTTGGCCATGGGAGTGAGACTAATGGACCCCAATGTCTCGTGCGAGACCAGATGCAAGTGCATCTGTTTGTATGACAACACGTCGAAAAAGGCCTTGACCGGCACCGATGGGCCCACCGTACCGAGCAGCGGACGGGGTAGACCGGGGAGAGCATTAGACTTGACCGATCGGCGGGGAATTCTCGGCTGTGCTCCCCGGAAGGATCACCACATCACTCTGTCGTCTGCGCCACATGAGATCTACCTCGTTCCTCCGGAGCTCGACAAACCGGAGGCCGTTCTTCGTGAATCACCGGCTTCGGTCGCGCGGCTCCGGGAGCGGCCCGACGTCGTCGGGTTCGAGGGTCGATACGCGCTGACCATCACCTCGACCACACCTCACCAGGCGATGGTCGACGATCTGCTGTTCATCCGGGATGTCCTCGACGGAGCGCAGATCGAATACCTGCTTGTACGTGGGAACGACGAACGTCCGGTGATCGCAGTGGCATGGACCGACCGCAAAGCGATGACACGAGCTCTCGCGGATGCCTGCGAACGCGAACCTTTCTACTCGAAAACCGTTGACGCAGAACGTGGTAAAGCCGTCTTTGTCGGTGACGGCCGCCTCTCGGCGTCGTCCAAGGCGCGGATCTTCCGGCTGTACCGGCCGCGGGTGGAGCCGGTCAGCGGCCTGCATTACGGCGCATCCACGGCTGTCCAGGTGGAGCTGTGGTCGTTCACGCCGACGGAGATCATTCTCCCGATCGAGAATTCACTCACCCGTCGCACGATCCGCAAAGAAGAGGCGGTGCGCGGCACGGTGGACAAGTTCGGCAAGACGTGGCCGACCATCGAGAACATGTTTGCCGGTCATGCCTCCGACATCAACTTCGACATCGACATCGTCTTCTCCTGGGTCGACGGTTCGTCGGCCGAGTTCCAGGCCCAGCGCGCCAAGCGGATGCAGAATTACGTTGTCGGAGAAGGGGATGCGTCGGCTGCGCGGTACCGGCAGATCGACGAGCTGAAGTATGCGCTGCGGTCGGTGTACATGTACGCACCCTGGATACGCCGTATCTTCGTGGCCACCGATTCCGAGCGGCCGTCCTGGCTGGCCGACGACCCGCGGGTCACCTTCGTGCCGAGCGAGGAGTTCTTTGCCGACACATCGGTTCTGCCGACACACAATTCGCAGGCCGTGGAATGTCAGCTACACCGTATCCCGGGGTTGTCGGAACACTTCCTGTACTCGAACGACGACATGTTCTTCGGTCGGCCGGTCAGCCCTGAGGCGTTCTTCTCCTCCGGCGGCGTGAGCATGTTCATCGAGGCCACCACGCGCATCGGGCTCGGATACAGCGACCAGGACCGCAGCGGGTTCGAGAATGCGGCGAGAGTGAACCGTCGGCTGTTGCAGGATCGGTTCGGGCTCATGACAACTCGGCACCTCGAACATGCCGCCACCCCGCTACGCAAGAGTGTGCTCGAAGAGATGGAGAGGGAGTTCCCCGCGGAGTTCGCCGCCACCGCGGCGAGCGCGTTCCGGTCGAGCAGCAACATCTCGGTGACCAACTCGCTCTACCACTATTACGCGTTGATGACCGGGCGCGCGGTGGTGCAGAAAGACGCGAAGGTGCGCTACATCGACACCACCGAGTACGCCGGGCTCAAGGACATGGAGAAGATGCTTCCCAAGCGTGCGGTGGATTTCTTCTGTCTCAACGACGGCAGCGTTCCGGAGGTCGACCTCGAACTGCGGACGCAGACGGTCACGAGCTTCCTCGACCGCTACTTCCCCATCGTCGCCCCATGGGAGACCGCTGCGACGGTAGCGTCCTCCGCGTAGGCGGCCACGTCTCCGCTCAGACGCGACTGACCGAATCGGTTCTGCGCCCGTCGGCGATGACGATGCCGGCCTCGGCCAGTCGGCGCGCGCTCTCGGCCGGCGAAACATACTCTCCGACAGTCTCATACGTACCGATCGGCACCGCTGAGTGGACGATGGTGGTGTCGTAGACATGCACCAGGTTGTAACCCTGGCCTCCGTCGCGGCCACGCATGGCGCCGGCAGGGACATTGAGATCTTGGTTGTAGCAGGTGGCTGCGGCCACCGACACCGGGATGCCGGCGAATGTGGCGGTGGTGGAGTAGTGCAGGTGTCCGGCGATGATGGATCGTACGTCGGTGCCGCGCAACACGTCTGCGAGACGGTTCTGGTCGTGTAGTTCGACCAGGACAGCCAGGTCCAGCACACAGGGCACCGGAGGGTGGTGCATGGCGAGGATGGTCCCGAAGTCGGCGGGAGTGGCGAGAACCCCTGCCAGCCAGTCGAGTTGCTCGTCGGCGATCTCGCCGTGGTGGAGCCCGGGCACCGTGGTGTCGAGGGTGACGATCCGCAGACCATCGATGTCGTACACCGCGTCGACCGCTGTGGTCGATGGCTCCTGGTCGAGCAGCTTCACCCGGAAGTTCGCGCGGTCGTCGTGATTGCCCATCGCCCAGATCAACTGGGCTCCGAGGTCGTCGGCGACAGGCTGGACCATCGTCCGGAGGGTCTCGTAGGCGCGTGGATCACCCTTGTCGGCGAGGTCGCCGGTGAAGACCAGAGCATCGATCCTCGAACCGGAACCGGTGAGTTCGGTGAGTATCTGACGAAGGCGTGAGGTGCTGTCCACTCCCCGTAGAGATCGCCGTCGCCGTCGATGAGGTGGGTGTCGCTGACGTGCACGATGCAGTGGTTGGGCCGGGGATACTCGGCCGTCCGAGCCATCATCGGTCTCTCGCTTCCGATCGGATTGGCGCTGGAGGAGACTGCTGGCGTGGAGTGGTGCGGTGATCAGGTGACCGCCGCGGTGTCCACAGTAGCCAAACAGTCTGAAACTGCCAGCCGGGGCCCGTGCCGCCGCGGCAGGGTGAACAGCTGCGGTCGTGCGGATGTCGCGGCACCAGGACCGGTCTGGCACGCTGGGAGCCGCCTGAGAGGTGGAGAGCTGTGAAGATCGTTCGCCGGCTGCGTCGCGCCGCCCGCATCATCCTCATCGACGAGGAGGGCCGCACGCTGCTGTTCCGGGGTGTGGATCCACAGAACCCGTCGGCCGGGCCGTGGTGGTTCACCCCTGGCGGCGGCCGAGAAGGCGACGAGACCGATGAGCAGGCGGCGCGCCGTGAGGTGTACGAGGAGACCGGCTTGCAGGTCACCGAGATGTCGGCGCCCGTCTATGCCCGTGAGTTCGACATCGTCTTCGGGGGCGAGCCGATCCATCAGGTGGAGACCTTCTTCGTGGCGCATGTGGGAACGTTCGAGCCCCACTCGGCGGGCTGGACGGATTTGGAGCGCAGCTCGATACTCGGCCATCGGTGGTGGAAGCCCGAAGAGATCGAGTCGAGTGACGAGATGATCTACCCGGGCAATCTTGCGGATCTGGTCCGACGGCACCTGGGCCGTCCCACCGGCTGACCGACGCCCGTCCCCTACGGAAGTGCCCGGCACGGACAAACTCCTGGGCGTTCGCCTATCAGGGCCAGATACCGGAACTGCCGCGGCGGTGGGAGCTCAGCAGATGGGTGTCGACGATGCCGATGGCCTCCATCAAGGCGAACATCGTGGTGGGCCCGACAAACCGGAAGCCGCGTGCGCGCAGGGCCTTCGACATCGCGATGGATTCAGCCGAGGTGGTCGGTACGTCGGCCATCTCTTCGGGCTCAGGGGTGCGATCGGGTTTGAACGACCACAGGAAGTCGACCAGGCCACCATCGGCGCGCAATTGCTGTGTGGCTCTGGCATTCCCGATGGCGGCCTCGATCTTTCCGCGATGGCGGATGATGCGCGCGTCGGCCAGCATCGCTTCGATTTCGCGGTCGCCGAACGCGGCGACGGTGTTGACGTCGAAATCGCGGAAGACCTCACGGAAGGCGGGTCGCTTGCGCAGGATGGTCGCCCATGACAGGCCGGCCTGAAAGCCTTCCAGCACAAGTCTTTCGAAGTGGGCGTTCTCGCCGGAGACCGGCATGCCCCACTCGTTGTCGTAGTAATCGCGCATCAGGCCGGTCTGTGCGGCCCACAGCGGACGGATGAGCCCGTCCTCACACCGCACTGCACCCGCGGGCAGTCCGTCGGTTGTCACCGCTTCGTCGGCCTAGGAACCGGTGAGCGTGACTTGGGCGACCGACCCCTGGTAGCGGCCGCTGTCGTTGCGGGGCAACGACGTCAGCCACACCATGACGTACCGCGAGGGGCCGGCGCCGGCGATCGGGATGGTGGTGGTCTCGTTGTCCAGGGTCGCTGCGCCGACCTGTGTGGTGGCCTCGAACGGGGCGCGTGGGTCGTCGGCGGTGCGGATCTGGACCTGGAGGCCCGGTGTGGGGGTCCGGATGACGGCCTCGGTCAGCGTGGCGTCGCGGTCCAGTGTGAACATCAGACCCAGACCGGGTTTGAGGTTCCCGAACCGCGGTCCGCCGCGGTACTCGTCTGTCTGCCATGCCGGGGCCTGGCCCGAGATGACGTTGTTCAGATTCGTCCGGCTGTCCGGCTCCTGGTCGGAGTAGTCGAGCATCGTCACGCCGGTCAAGGCAAGCGGAGCCGACCCGACGGCAGGCGCGGGTGCACCGGGGGACGGGGCGCCGGCCGAGGACGAGAAGATCTTGTCGATGTCGGGGGTCTCGTTGCTGCCCCCGACCGAGTTCGAGATCCAGACCACCATCGCGATGATGAGGAACAACGTGAGCAGCACGGCCCCGGCGATCAGCGCCATCATCCGCACCGACCGTGGCTTCTTACCGTCACCCCCGGTGCCGAGCATGCGCGGTGTCGCGCGCGACGACGAACCGGGCCCGTCGTCGTCGCGGACCTGGGCGATGAGATCGGTCTTCTGATCCAGCACGGTTGCCTGGTCGAGAACGTGCTGAACCGTTGCCGCGGTACGTATCCCGCTGTTCCCCTCAAGAGCCCGGGCGGCGACCGCCGAGATCTCGAACGGGACGTCGGGACGCTCGGCGCGCGGCTCGCGGGGCAGGTCGCCGGCCCCGGGTGATGCCGGGAGCAGTCCCCCGACGGGCTCGTTCGATGTCCGGTTGGTCGCCAGTTCCCTACCCGTGTCGGCGTCGAGTGGCCAACGGGCCAGCAGCAATGCGTACAGGACGGCACCGAGACCACGGACGTCGGTGGACTTGTCGGAGTCGGCCAGCGTGCCGGGGAACGCGACGAACGCGTTGCCGTCCTGGCTGATCCGGATGCGTTCGGGATGGTCGATGGACAGCGCGCCGCCGTTGCGGTGTGCCGATTCGGCCGCGGCTGCGAGAGCCCGGACGGCGCGGGCCGCACCGACCGGAGACGGGCTGGTCTTGGCGACATCGGCCAGTGACGAGCTCGGAACCCATTCGGCGACAACGATTCCGCCGGACGATCCGCGCACCACGTCGAGTACCCGAGCGATCCCGGGCGAGTTGATGCGTCCCAGTCGCAGGGTGCGCGAGAGCACCGCCTGTGGACCCTCGTCGCGCGGATCGATACGCGCGCCGGGGTCTGGTGGTGGTGCGAGCTGCTGTGCGTCGACGAACGTCAGGGCGACGTCGCGGTCCAAGTTGATGTCACGGGCCTGCCAGAACTGGAGTCCGCGCGCGCCACCGTGGTGCTGCAGCAGACGGTAGCGGCCCCCGGCGACGGCAGCGCCCGGGACCAGCCGGGGACCGCGTCGTGGCCGTGGGCCCGGCAATGGCGCCTCGGGAGGACGCGGGGCTCCGTCGCCAGCCGCCGCGGGTGGGCGAGGTCCGGGTAAACCTGATGCTGGTCGGTCGGCCGGCGGTTGCTCGCGAGCGGGTTGACGGGCGCCGGCCTGACTGGGCATCGCCTTGGTGGCGGGAGTGTCTTCTGGCGAGACGGCGGTGGAACCGGCAGCAGGCGTGGGCGGCCCGGCCGGTTTGCTGTCGGGCTCTGGTTTGTTCAAGACACCTGCTCCTCTCCTCCGATAGCGAAGATCTTGGGGTTGGCGGACGCCCATTCCGGCGGCACCACCACTGGTGACCGAATACGCCTGCCAACTCGATGTTCCCCGGTCGAAGCGCTGAATGACCTCGACCTGACCAGAATACGGAACCGATTCGTCGCCAGAGATCCGCGGGAATTGAACGGTCATGGTGGCAGCACCGTCGGTAGCGGGTTCGGGGGCCGGGGCGACAGCGGGGATGAACCGGCCGATGACCCGCCGGACCGCAACAACCACTGCGAGTACGTCGGGAACACGCAGCAGGGTCAGGACCGTGTAGGTGAGGCCGATGGAGACAACCGCGACGAGCAAGAGATAGGCGAGGGAGCCGACCTTGCCGTGGTCGGTGCTGAGGTTGTGGAGTCCGGACACCTCGGCCAGCGCCCACACCAGGGCGCTGCACGCCACCGACACCACGATGGTCCAGATGACCGTGCGGCCGACGTTGGTCATGCGGGCGCCACCGAGCCGGCTGCGCAGCAGATAGTGGCCGACCACCGCACCGACGAGGTAGCCGAGACCGTTGGACAGGGCCAGCCACCGGACGATCGCGTCGGGGTCGTCGAACAGGACCGGGCCGAGATAGGACGCCGCCACCTTCACCGCGGTGATCCCGATGACCATGTAGGTCGGGGTCCAGGCGTCCTCGCGGGCGTAGAACACGCGGAGCTGCACCAGCGTCATCGCGTACGGGATCATCGTGAACGCGCCCCACGAGAGCACGCTGCCGAGCTGTGAGGCGGTCTCGGCGTCGAACTTGCCGAAGTTGAACACCGCGATACCGATGGCCGGTCCGAAGAACGTCATGAACGCGATGACCGGCACCAGCGAGACCATCGTCAACCGGGTGGCCAGGGAGAGATCATCGACCACCGAGTGGGTGTCGTCCGCGGCGGCGTTGCGGGAGAGGCGGGGCATGATCGCGGTCAGGATGGTCACGCCGAGAACGCCGTAGGGCAGCTGCAGGAGCTGCCAGTGTGTCGCGTAGACGCTGACGCCGGATTCGGCTGCGCTCGAGGCGATGCGATAGGTGACGATCAGACCGACCTGCAGAACCGCGACGTACAGAACGATGGCGAGCGCCATGTTGCCGAACTTGCGCAACCTGTCGTCCAGACCCCACTGCAGTTTCAGCTTCACCCCGCTGCGCCGGATGGCGGGGAGCAGGATCGCGGTCTGGGCGACCACACCGAGGGTGGTGCCGACGCCCAGGATCAGGAGCTTGGTGTCGCCCATGCTGACCGGGTTCAGCGAGATGTCACCCGGGGCGACCGCATAGGCGATCAGGGTGACTATCTGTACGACGTTGTTGAGCACGGGTGCCCAGGCGCCGGGCTTGAAGAAGCCCTTCATGTTCAGGATGGCGATGAACAGCGCCGACAATCCGTAGAACAGCACCGCGGGCAACAGCAGGAACGCGAGTGCGGTGGCGAGGTCGCGGTTGACCTTGCCGTCACCGAGGTTGAGCATCGTTAGCGCGGGAGCAGCGATCAGGGCCGCGAGGGTGGCCACCCCCAGCACGGTCACCGCGAGGGTGAAGATTCGGTTGATGAATCCCACTCCCCCGTCCGCGTCTTCGGATTCGGCGCGTACCAGGACCGGGATCACGATGGCGGTCAGGACGGCACCGAGGACCACCTCGGCGACCATGTTGGGCAGTACGTAGGCGGCCTGGAACGAGGAAGCGACCGCGGCGCCGAGCAGAGCCAGCACCAGGACCGTGCGTACGAATCCGGTGATGCGTGAGACAAGGGTGGCCAGCGCGATGGATCCGCTGGTGCGCAGGACGCTGTCGTCGGACGGCTGTTCGCGGACGCGAGCACCGGGGTCGATCGCCGTGGACGTCGTCATCTTGCCGGACGCAGCCGACGCCAGTTCACCGGCTGTCAGGCGTGGTCCGGGTGCGGGGTCGCGTGGTGCACCGGGCGGGACCCCCACAGACCGGGGCGGGGGCCGTCGGCGCGGAGGTGGCGGCTGCATTCCACCGTTGGTCATGACCTGTCGCCGCCGGTGTCGTGATCAGGGTGATGTCGGCCGAGGTGGTGCTCGCGCTCGGGTGGACTGTGCAACGCGCGGCTGTCCGCCATCAGACGATCGCGTTCGTCGGGTTCGGGCCGGTCGAGGTCGGCGGGATCGGGTTCCCCACGGAATCGATGCCACAACCGTCTGCCCGACAAGAACACCAGGAGTGCGCCGGCACAGATTGTGATGATGAATAGCGGTTTACCATATGCATTGGAATGTACTGACAGGTTGATCGAGTCGCCCAACGGGACTCCGCCTGTGGTCACCAGACCGATCTCCACCGTGATCGAACGGGACCGGTCGGCGCGGGTCGGGACCTGGATCTGACGGGTGCCCCTGGGCGGGATCTCCAACACACCCATGTCTCCGACGGTCATGCCGCTCGGTGCCGAGACGTTCAATCGAGTTCGCATCGCCACGGGCAGATCGTTGCGGATCACCAGGAGCAGCGGGCTGCGTTCGGAGGCCAGGGTGAACCGCCCACCGGGGTCGAGGATGCCCACACCGTTGCGGATGTTCGTCAGCGTGGTCGCGACCGCAGATGTGCGCATCGACGCCGACCGCGCCGCGGCCTGCTGATCCTGCGGCGCCACGGACGCCATTGCCCGCAGCATGTCCTCGCGCAGCGGCGCCAGGTAGGCACCCGGGGTGATCGGCACGTCCGCGCGGCGCGTCATCGAGTCCTGCAGGTCACGCGTCTGCTGAAGGTCGGCGCGTACCGAGGCGATGACCCGGGGATCGGGACCGGTGACGGCGGCCTCGGGTGGGGCCACCAGTTCTGCACCCGCGGGCGCACCCGAGGTGGCGGTGAGATCAGTCGCCACCCCCGCCAGCGGCCGGGGAATCGCGAGGTCTGAACCGAGCAGCAGCGACATCGCCGACAACACCGCACGGGTGTCATCCTCGGACGCCGACCACGTGGGCGGGGGCACCAGCACCGCGCCGCGCCCGATGCGTTCGGCGATCGGGTCGGCCACGGCCTGCGCGTCCGACGATTGCGTGCCCGTGTCGGCGGTCCCGGAGTCGTCGGCGAGTGTGGACGGTGCGAGCGCAGAGAACATCATCGCCGCGACCGCGTTCTGGCGGCGGACCTGTTCGGTGCCGGCCAGCCAGCCGGCTCGCTGGGCTGTCGGGGTGACCTGGGCCGACCGCGGACCCGGACCGAGTGCCGACAGGCCGCTTGCCACCGCCGGGTCATAGGTCTGGACGGCGAGGTCCTCGCCCAGGGGGTATTCGCCGTTTGTCGAGGTGGGGGTGAGGTTTCTGACGCTCGACGCTGCGACGACGGTGCCCACCGCGCCCTTGTCGCGGATCAGTTCGGCGCCTGCGGTGTCCAGGACCCCCGAGGCCGGAATCGCCAGGCCACGCACACTCTTCACGTTGAGGATGCGGTCGACGATGTCGGCGGGTGCGCGTAATGCGGTGTCGGACAGGTCGGAGTCGGCGACCTGGGTCAGCGCGGTGATGTCGACGTGCGCGAACGGGGTGGCCACCACGCACATCCCGGTGGCCAGGGCCTGCAGCCGAGCGAGCCAGGCCGCCGCGACCTCGGACCCGGTGCCCTCACGAGCCGGACCGGTCGGATCGGCGGGGTCGGTGGTGACCAGATAACTGCCGGTCATCGCCTGCACGCTGATCAGCAGATCGGGGTCCACCGCCAGACACAGACTGCGCGCCAGCGGCGACTCCAGATCTCGCGTCCGGATCTGCTCCATGGTCGCCACGAGTCGATCGAGACGTCCTCCGGCGGCCAGTGACTGCTCGAGACCGTTGTCCATCAACCGGACCGTTTCGTCGCCTCCCCCGGTGACACCCGGCGCGAGCGACGCCGGTGCGGCAATCGGCCAGAGCATGGTCATGCCGACCGGTTGTGAGATGTCCGGCGCCACCGAACCGTCGGCTCCGATGGGCGCGGCGACAGGGTCGCCTGAAGCATTGTCGTCGGCCTGGGATTGAGCGCGCAGCGGGTTCGGCGGGAGGCCGACCACGGGCAGGAGTACTCGCGCGTCGTCGAGCCGTGCCGGGTTGCCGAAGTCGGGGGTGCCGTTGACGTTGACCAGCACCGGATAGACACCGGGCTTGTCGATCTGGAAGCTGGGCGCACCAGAAGCATTGACGGACAGATCAATTCGTAGCGAGAAGGGAATCGACCGCCCGGGTCCGAGCTGCTGACTGACATCGGTGAAGTCGCCGACGGTCTCGAAACTGTTCGCGTCGGCGGACAGGGAGTCGCCGAGGCCGGCACTGGTGGTGATGGCGGCCCCGCGCTGCAGGCGCATGGCGATGTTGCGGACCGGCCGGTCCCCGACGTTGGTCAGCGTCCCGCTGGCGGTGACGACGCCGGGACTGGAGGTGGTGACTGTGGAGGGATCGATCGACTCGAGCGAGATCCGCAGGAACTCCCCGGTCTGCGAGGTGTCGTCGGCGGGTGCGGCCACCGCCGACACCGCGAGGGGCCCGAACACCAGGGCGAGAACGCTGACCAGGATCGTCAGCGCCCGCATCGATCGGCCGTTCACGTCGCGACGTGCGGGCCGGATTCCGGCGGTGGTGCATGGGCGGCCGGTCCCCCGCTGTTGCCGACCCCGCTGTTCTCGGATGTGGTCTCGGTTCCGCCACCGCCGCCGCGACGTCCCCGGCGGCGTCTGCGGCGAGGCCTCGCCGGTGCGGGCGGAGGCTCGTTGCGCTTCTGGTTCCGCGCGGCCGCGGCCTTCTCGTAGGCGTTCGGCTCGGTGCGCGCCCCCTTGGCCTCAGACTCGGCCATCCGGTCGGGGTCGGCGACGAGCTCGGCGATGACGTCCTCGGCGACGCGCGCCAATCGTCGCTCGTCCGAATAGGTCAGTCGACGAGGGAGCTCGGCGAGTGGAACCCAGGCGACCTCGGCCACCTCGTAGTCGGCGTCGGAGAGTTCACCACCGGTGAAGCGCATCAGGTAATGGTGCACCGTCTTGTGGATCCGTTTGCCCTCACTGACAAACCAGTAGTCGATCTTTCCGAGGGGGGCCACAACGTTGCCCTCGATGCCCGTCTCTTCGGCGACCTCACGGATCGCCGTCTGTTCGGCGGTCTCCCCCGTCTCGATGTGACCTTTCGGCAGCGACCACATCATTCGGCCGCGGCGATCGACCCTCCCGATGAGTGCGGCGCACCGCTGGTCGTGCGGGCCGTCGAGGCCCGACACCATCAGCCCGCCGGCCGAGGTCTCCCGCACCGTGCGAAGTCGTTGTTTGGCCAGGTTCGGAGGCACCTTGGCAGGGGCTTTGACCTTGCCCACATCCGACGGCTTGACCTGCGCGGTCCGACCTTCGACAACATGGGTTCCGGCGACCCCGGTGGATTCACTACGGGCGGCCTCGACGCTGTGGTCGGCGGGGCGTGACGGCTTTCGGCGACGTCCGCGGCGCGATCGCCGCGATCCGGGGGCCGACGCGGTGGCGTCGGTGACGGCCGAATCGTCGCTGCGTTGCGGTTCCGGACCTGGCTGAGGACTCGGCTGGGGACGGGGCTCTGCTCCACTGTGATGAGAGCTGTCGATCCCGGTGGCTGTCGATCCGCCGCGCCGATTGCCGCGCCTGCGCCGCGGACGTCGAGGGACGTCCCTATTCGGCTCGGTGGGTTCGGCTGACACTCACACGATGCTAGTCGCCGTTAACCCACCGTTTCTGCCAGCGGGGCCGATGGCGGCGCCCTGGACCCGCTGCGGTTTGGTCATGCCGCGCGATCGGGGTTCGGATCGTCGCCGGTCGGTCGGTAGT
Source organism: Williamsia sp. DF01-3 (assembly GCF_023051145.1). NCBI lineage: Bacteria > Bacillati > Actinomycetota > Actinomycetes > Mycobacteriales > Nocardiaceae > Williamsia > Williamsia sp. DF01-3. The sequence goes on along the minus strand of NZ_JALKFS010000005.1, from coordinate 375,876 downwards.
CTGGCCAGTCGTGACAACTCCCCCTTCTTCCACCGGCACCTCGGCCGCCGATGAGCGACGCACCAGGTTGCTCGCAGCCGCTGCGGTGTCGTTGCGGGGACTCTCGGACACCCTCGATCCCCTCGGCGCGCGATTTGCCGCAGCGGGACACGAGCTGTTCCTCGTGGGCGGCTCGGTGCGCGACGCGGTGCTGGGCCGGCTCAGCACCGGCGACCTGGACTTCACCACCGACGCACGTCCCGAGCAGGTGCAGGAGTTGCTGCGCGGGTGGGCCGAGGCCATCTGGGACACCGGAATCGAGTTCGGCACCATAAGCGCGGTCCGGGCGGGTATCCAGATCGAGATCACCACGTTCCGGGCAGATTCCTATGACCGGGTGAGCCGCAACCCGCAGGTGCGGTTCGGTGATCGACTCGAAGACGATCTGGTGCGCCGCGACTTCTCCATGAACGCGATGGCCGTGAAGATCGGTGCCGACGGCAGCCAGGAGTTCATCGACCCTCTCGGTGGGATGGACGCGTTGCTGGCCGGGGTGATCGACACGCCCGCCGCGCCCGAGGATTCGTTCAACGACGATCCGCTGCGCATGTTGCGTGGTGTGCGGTTCGTCTCGCAGCTCGGGTTCTCGCTGTCACCACGGGTGTTCGCGGCCACGGTGGAGATGGCAGGCCAGATCGAACGGATCACCGTGGAGCGGATTGCAGCCGAACTCGACAAGCTGATCCTCGGCGAACATGCGGTCGAGGGAGTCGAGACGCTGTGTGAGACCGGCCTGGCCGAGCTGATCATCCCCGAGATACCCGGGATGAAGCTGGCCATCGACGAACACCATCAGCACAAGGATGTCTACACCCACTCCCTCACCGTGCTCGCCCAGGCGATGGACCTCGAGGACGGCGATCCCGATCTGGTCTTGCGGTGGGCGGCGATCCTGCACGACATCGGCAAGCCGGCAACCAGGCGTCATGAACCGAACGGTGGGGTGAGTTTTCATCACCACGAAGTGGTCGGCGCCAAGATGGTCCGTAAACGCCTGCGAGCTCTGAAGTATCCGAAGGCGGTCATCGAGGACGTCGCGAACCTGGTGTTCCTGCATCTGAGGTTCCACGGCTACGGCGACAATCAATGGACCGACTCGGCGGTGCGACGCTACGTGACCGATGCCGGTCCCCTGCTGCCGAGGCTGCACAAACTGGTGCGGGCCGACTGCACCACTCGCAACAAGCGCCGGGCGCGCAAGTTGCAGCAGAACTATGACAACCTCGAGCAGCGCATCGCCAGGATCGCCGAACAGGAAGACCTGGCGAAGGTCCGGCCCGACCTCGACGGCAACACCATCATGGAGTTGCTCGATCTGCCCCCCGGCCCGATGGTCGGCAAGGCCTGGCGGTATCTCAAGGAATTGCGGCTCGATCGCGGACCCATGTCGCGCGAGGAGGCCGAAGAGTCGTTGCGGCAATGGTGGGCCGCCGAGCAGCAGAGCTGACCCGGCTGTTCCTCGGCTAGCTGAGTGACACCATCTCGCAGATGTCGTCGTTCGGGAACGGACCGTCGACCACAGCGGTCACCGTTGCCTTGTTCAGGGTGATCGCACCCCTGTGGTTGTCGAGGAAGGCGGTGTCCGCGGCGTCACGGCCGGTCGAGATACGGACCAATGTCTGGCGAGGCGCCAGGCAGGTGGCATCGACAACTCGCCACCGGCCGTCGACGAATGCCTCGGCGACGGCGTGGAAGTCCATCGGATCGCAACCGGGCGCGTACACGGCGACAAGTCGAGCCGGGACGTTCACCGCCCGCAGGATCGCGACCACCAGGTGTGCGTAATCGCGGCAGACGCCGGCGCCGGCCAGCAGGGTGTCGGCGGCACCGTCGATGGGGTCACTGGAACCCGGGACGTAGTCCAGATGCGTACCCACCCACGAAGCGACCTTTTCGAGCAGCTCCGCGGGGTCGGTCAGGTCGCCGAATTGCTTTGCGGCGAAACCGAAGAACTTGTCGGCCTCGGCGTATCGGCTCGGCCGCAGGTACATCGACAGGTCGTGGTCGGACACCGGTGCCGGGTCGGCGGAACCGAGGACGGTGGCGGTGTACTCCACCTGCAGATTGCCCACCCCGGCGTGCAGCATGTGGATGCGGCTTCCGTGCGTACCGCTGATCTCCTTGGCGGACAGGGGTTTTCCGTCCAGTACAAAGGACAGCGACTCGGTGACCTCGGCCCCGGGATGCGGGGCAACGGTGATCTGGAACTCCAGATCGGTCTCGCCGGTGATGTCGACGTCGAGATGGGCGGATACATCACGTTTGAGCACAGGAACTCCTCGACAGAACGGGACTCGGCAGAGACGGGACTCGGCGTGAAGGGAAGAGCCCCGTGCGGCTTACATGGGTGCCCGACGACGACGGCGGCTACGCCAGGAACGTTACCGCACCCGGTCGTACCTCGATGGTTGCCGGCAAACGCCCGATCCGGTCGCCATCGGCATAGATCGGCGCGGTGGGTACGCAGTCCAGCACAATGCGTGAACCACGGAACTGCTCGACCTCTTTGTGCTCGATGTGCTTGCCGCTGTACATCGTCGGGAACAACCCGAACATCTTCAGACGTGGTCCGTGAGAGATCAGCGTGAGGTCGAGCAGACCGTCGTCGATGACCGCCGACGGCGTGATCTTCATCCCGCCGCCGTATGAAGGTGTGTTGCCCACCGCCGCCAGGATGAGGTCGCGTTCGAATGTGTTGTCATCCACCGTGATCCGATAGTGAAACGGCTTCATCCGCGCCAGTTCGGCGACCGCCGCCAGTGGATAGCGCAATTGTCCCTTTGGCCAGGACATGTTGTTCGCGCGCTCGGTGACCAGTGCATCGAGCCCGGTGGCCGCGACCGTTCCGAAGATCGCACGTGGCCCGTCGGCCGGCGTGATGACCGCGATGTCGAACGGTCGGCGACGCCCGGCGACGATGATGGCGGCAGCAGCAGCAGGGTCGTCGGTGGGGATCCCCAGAGCGCGCGCGTGGTCGTTGCCGGTCCCGGCCGGGATGAGACCCAGCGGGACACCGGTGTCGCCCATGGCCTCCAGGGCCAGGCGAACGCTGCCGTCGCCGCCGACCACCACCAGGGCGTCGATGTCGGATGCGGCCGCCGTGCGCGCGAGTTCGAGGGCTTCGTCTGGGTCGCGGCCGACCAGTTCGGTCACCTCCACACCGCGGTCACGTAGCGCGGCGAGTGCGGTGGCTGCGGCTCGCACGCCGAGGCCATGACGGGCAGCGGGATTGATCAGAGCGGACACCCTGGTGATCGCAGTGCTCATGGGATGAGTTTGCCCGGGTTGAGGATGCCGGTGGGGTCGAGCGCGGATTTCACCGCGCGCAGCACCCGCAGTCCCACGTCGCCGACCTCGTCGGCCAGCCACGGCCGGTGGTCGGCGCCGACGGCGTGATGGTGGGTGATCGTCGCACCGGAATCGATCATCGCCTGTGATGCAGCGCTTTTGGCAAGCATCCACTGCCCGATGGGATCATCTGTGGCCCGGTAGACCACCGTGAAGTACAACGAAGCCCCGGTGGGGTAGGTATGGGAAATGTGGCAGAGGACGAGGGCGGGGGACCCGGATTCCTCGATGGCGGTGGTCAGGGCTGTGGCCACGGCAGCCTTCGTGTCTGCCAGCTCGGCCCACGTGGTCGCGGTCTCGAGGGTTTCGCAACCGACGCCGATCGCGAGCAGCGCATCACGTAGGTATGGGGCGTTGAACCTGCCGTGCGCCCAGGCGTCTGCTGGTTCGGCGCCCATCGATGTGGCGCCGGCAGCCGAGAACAGGGCGGCGGTGAGGTCGCGGCGCGCGGCGGCGACATCGTCTGTGCCCTCGAAGGTGGTGATCGCCAGGCAGCCGCCTGACCGGTCGCCGCCCTGATCACCTGCGCCGATCTCGGCAGGACTCGCCAGGTTCACCCCGGTCTCGGCCTCATCCGACAACCGCATCACCGTAGGACCACCGCCTTGCTGTGCCACGGCACGCAACGCATCCGCGCCGGAGGCGAAGTCGGGAAAGTGCCACGCTTCGCCGACGGTCACCTGGGGGATGCGGCGAACCCGCACGGTGACCTGCGTGATGATCCCGAATGTGCCTTCCGAACCGAGGAACAATTGCCGAAGGTCCGGTCCCGCAGCGGTTTTCGGCGCGCCGCCCAGGTCGAGGGTGCCAACGGGCGTGATCACTCGCAGGCCGGTCACCATGTCGTCGAAGCGCCCGTACCCGGCTGATGCCTGCCCCGACGACCGGGTGGCGGCGAATCCGCCGATGGTGGCGAACTGAAAGCTCTGCGGAAAGTGCCCGAGTGTGAAGCCGTGCTCGGCGAGAAGTTGTTCGGCGGCCGGTCCGGTCACCCCTGCGCCGAGGGTGGCCTGCCCCGACACGGTGTCGATCGCGATCAATTCGTCGAAACGGCGCAGGTCGACCGACAGCGTCGCGCGGTGCTCGCCGCTGTCGGGATCGAGGCCACCGACCACGCTGGTGCCGCCGCCGAAGGGCACCACGGCCACCTCGGAGAGCGCGCACCACTGCAGCAGGGCGTGCACCTCGTCGTCGGACGCGGGGATCGCCACACCGTCTGGCGCGGCCTGCTCTATCTGCTTGCGTCGCAACAGGTCCAGGGTCGATTTGCCGCCGGATCGGATCAGCCGATCACCGTCGGCGGTCGAGACGGCGTCCACGATCGCGCGCAATGCGTCGGGGTCGGCGTCGGTCAGGCGGGTGGGGGACAGGCGCACCTGATCGGCGGTCGGTGCATCGATCGGATCGCCGGAGATGCCCAAGACGCCGACAAGAAGGTTCTTGATGTCGGCGGAGAGGTGGGTGGCCGCGGCTTCCGCTCCCCACGCATCCCACTTCATCGGGGGAAGCGGAAGTGCGTGTTGTGGGTAGTTCACCGTCATGCGTTACAGTTTTACACAATATGTCAATCCGTCACGCCAAGATCGCCGCAGTGGGTGATCCCTCTGTCGCCGACCGCGTACTCGACGCGGCGCGGATATGTCTCGTGCGCGCAGAAGGCGGCAAGATCACCCTCGCCGAGGTCGCGCGACTGGCCGGAGTGAGTCGGCCGACCGTGTACCGACGCTGGCCCGACGTGCAGTCGGTGACCGCCGACCTCGTCACGAGGGAAATGAGCCGGGTCATCGCCGGCGAGCCGGCACAAGGCACATCGCTGGGGGACAAGGTCGACCGAATTGTTGCCGTAGCCGACGCCATCCGGCACAACGACCTGTTCGCGGCCTTGTGGAGTGAGCCGTCGGCAGCGCTGGCACCGTATGTGTTCGTCAGGTTCGGGCGGAGTCAGCAAGCGGTGCTCGCTCTTCTGAACCGCACGATCGCAGACGGTCAGCGCCGCGGCGACATCCGCGACGGCGATCCCGACCAGCTGGCCACCATGGTTCTGCTGATCTGCCAGTCCACGATCCAATCCCACGCGATCGTCGAACCCATTCTCGGTGAGCGATGGTCGCCAGAACTGCGGCACGCACTCATGTCCTATCTGAGGAGCGCGCCATGACCGGCCGACCCCTGTCTTTTGCCGACGCGTCGTTGAACGCCGACCGCCGCACCTGCGAACTCGCACAACTCGCTTCGCGCACCGATCCGGTCGACGTACTGGTCATCGGTGGGGGTGTCACCGGGGCCGGGGCGGCCCTCGATGCAGCAGCCCGCGGGCTGTCGGTGGTGCTGGTGGAGGCGCATGACCTGGCCTTCGGAACCAGCCGATGGAGCAGCAAACTCGTCCATGGCGGTCTGCGATACCTCGCGACCGGCAACATCTCGATCGCACGCGAGTCCGCGCTCGAACGTCATCGGGTGATGACGGTGATCGCACCGCATCTCGTACGACCGGTCGGGCAGCTGCTGCCTGTCTACTCCGACACCCCGTTTGTCGCCAAGGTCGCGGCCCGCGCCGGCATGCTTGCCGGAGATGTGCTGCGGCACAACGCCGCGACCCCTGCCACCGTACTACCGCGTTCACGCCGGATCTCGGCGCAGCGGGCGGGCGAACTGTGTCCGGGGATCCGGACCGATGGGTTGCGGTCGGCGGTCCTGGGACACGACGGGCAGCTCATCGACGATGCCCGTCTGGTGGTCGCCCTCGCGCGTACCGCGGCGGGCCTCGGCGCCAGTATCTGTACCTACACCCGCGCCTCCGACGTCACCGGACACGGCGCTGTGCTCACCGACACCCGGACGGGCAACAGCTTCCCGATCGCAGCCCGGTCGGTGATCAACGCAACCGGGGTGTGGTCGGGACAGGTCGACGACTCGATACGCCTACGACCAAGTCGCGGAACGCATCTCGTGGTCAACGCCGCTGCTGTGGGGAATCCGACTGCAGCCCTCACCGTTCCGATGGCGGGCAGCATCAGCCGGTTCGTCTTCGCGCTGCCGCAGCAGCTGGGCCGGGTGTACATCGGGCTCACCGACGAGGACGCACCAGGCGGCATCCCGGACGAGCCCACCCCGTCCAAGAACGAGATCGATCTGCTGCTCAACACGATCAACCAGGCACTCAGCCGGGAGCTCACCCGGTCGGACATCCGCGGTACCTACTCGGGACTGCGACCGCTGATCGACGACGGCGGCGCGGGGGAGCGGGCCACCGCGGACCTGTCGCGTAACCATCTGGTCCGGGTCAGTCCCACAGGTGTGATCACGGTGGTCGGCGGGAAGCTGACGACCTACCGCCAGATGGCCCAGGACGCCGTCGACGAGGCCGTCCAGCGCGGCGGCATACGCGCGGCATCCTGCGAGACCGAGTCACTGGCGCTGGTGGGCGCTGTCGGGCGGCCAGGCGACAGCACATTGCCGGAGTCGCTGGTGGCGCGGTTCGGTGCCGAGGCCGGGCGTGTCCTCGAGATGGCCACGGTGAGCGACCCGGACGGTCGAATAGCCGAGGACATCGACGTCACCCGGGCCGAAGTGCAGTACGCGCTGACCGCCGAAGGCGCGCTGACCGTTGATGACATCCTGGCCAGACGTACCCGAATTGCGTTGGTGCCCAGCGATGCCGACGCGGCACGCCCGGCAGTCACCGAGATCGTCAAGGCGACCGTGTCTGCGAGCGCTTGACCCTATCCTGGTGCGATGAGCGAAGTCACCGAGGACGACCTGGCCGACATCCTGGCGGCAACCCGGAGTTTTGTGCGTGAGCAGGTGGTTCCGCGCGAGCAGGAGATCGCCGACTCCGACGCGATCCCTGCCGACCTCCTGCAGGCGGCCAAGGGCATGGGCTTGTTCGGGTTCGCGATCCCGCAGCAGTGGGGTGGTCTCGGCCTGGATCTCGAACAGGATGTCCGACTCGCACAGGAATTGGGCTACACGAGTCTGGCCTTCCGGTCGAGCCTCGGCACCAACAACGGCATCGCCGGTCAGGTGCTGGTGGAGTTCGGAACCGATGAACAGAAAGAAGCCTGGCTGAGCCGGATCGCGTCGGGCGAAGTGGTGGCGTCTTTTGCGCTCACCGAGGATGGGGCCGGTTCGAATCCGGCCGGCCTGCGAACGAAAGCCGTTGCCGATGAGGACGATTGGGTGATCAGCGGCGAGAAGCGCTACATCACCAACGCGCCGTGGGCTGATCTGTTCGTGGTGTTCGCGCGCTACCGGCCGGCCGACGAGACCGGTCCGGGCATCGCGGTCTTCCTGGTGCCTGCCGATACCCCCGGAGTGATTGTGGGCCCGAAGGATTCGAAGATGGGCCAACAGGGGTCGGTGACTGCCCAGGTGTTCTTCGACGACGTCCGGGTACCTGGTGCGTCACTTGTCGGCGGCGATCCAGAGGTTGGATACCGGGCGGCCATGACCATTCTCGCCCGTGGCCGCATCCACATCGCGGCAGTCGCAGTGGGGCAGGCGCAACGTGCATTGGACGAATCGGTGCAGTACGCCGCGCTGACGACGCAGGGAGGCACCACGATCGGCGACTTCCAGTTGGTGCAGGCAATGCTCGCCGACCAGCAAACCGGTGTGATGGCCGGCCGGGCGCTGGTGGCCGAAGCGGCGCGCAAATGGGTCAGCGGCGAGGACCGGCGCATCGCACCCTCGGTGGCAAAGCTCTATTGCACCGAGATGCTGGGCAAGGTCGCCGATCTCGCGGTTCAGGTTCACGGGGGCAGTGGGTACATCAGAGGTGTTGTGGTGGAACGCATTTACCGAGACGCGCGACTCCTGCGGTTGTACGAGGGCACCAGTGAGATACAGCGGCTGATCATCGGCTCAGGCCTGGTGCGAGCGGAGAAGAAGAGGACTCAGTAACCCATCCCGCGTAGTTCGTTCGCGAGCTGGTCCAGGTGCGACCGCTGCACGTCGAGGTGCGGGCTGATCCGCAACACCGACTGCTCGGCACTGAGCGGCGCACGCCAGCTGTCGGCGCAGGTGACCAGGATGCCGATGGACCGCAACTTGTCTCGTGCTGCCAGGACGTCCGACGGCCCCCAGCCCGGGGAGGTGCGAGGGTGACGATCGCCGAGGGCTCGTTGATCGGTTCGATCACCTCCCAGCTGCCGATGCCGTGCAACCGATCCCGGGTGAATTGCCCGATGGCCGCCAATTCGCGGCTGACGCGTTCGGGGCCGAAGCTCTGTAGCTCCTGGATAGCCACACCCAGACCGAGACGTCCGGCGACAAACGCTTCGGAACTCTCGATCTCCGCGGGCCGTACCGAGTCGCCGCGCACGGCGAGGAAGCCGACGCCGCGAGGACCGGCCAGCCACTTGCGGCTCGTTCCGTAGACCACGTCGGCACCGGAAGCGCAGTCTCGTTGACCGAACGACTGGGCGACATCGACCACCACCGGTACCCCGGCGGTGCGCGCCAGCTCGACGATCTTCTCGACCGGCTGCACGACTCCACTGTGAGAGCCGATGTGGCACACGTGGATGAAGTCGGGCTGCTCGAACTGCAGCATGTTCTCGAGCGCATCGGTGTCGACGTGTCCGTACACGTCGGCGGACGGGATGGTGTGCACGGCGTACCCGCGGCGCTCGAACTCGTCGAGGTTGGGTCCGAACTCGTTCTTGGCCACCCACACCGATGCCGAGATCGGCAGGTTCCAGAAGGTCAGCAGCGCTCGGAGTGCGGCCTTCGCCGACTCGCGGAACGCGAGCTCATGCGCCTGGCGCCCGACGAGCGTGGCGATGTCACGACGGCACCGGTCCAGCGACTCGGTGATCTGTTCCTGGGCCACGTAGGCGCCGCGCTCGGCTTCACGCCACAGGTGAGCGGTGATGGTTTCGATGACCTGATTCGAAGCTCGCGATGCCGCGGCGGAATCGAGGTGGATGCTGACGGGCTCTGTTCGGGCCCGATGCCATAGGTCACCGAGCTCGCTGACGTACATCCGAAGGTCCTCCTCGCAGGTCATGCTGGGTGGCGCCGGGCACTGGGGTCGCTCATACGCTACCGCGAAGGGGCACGGTGGAACCCGTCACCCACCAGCGCCGTCCAAGTACCCATGGAACCGACGATCGAGTATGTCTTCGGGGCCGGTGACGGGCGGACCAGCACCTGGACCTCGTCGGCAGATCTGACCCTCGGAGGAGGTGCCCCGGATGCGGTTCGGCTCGACTTCGACGGCGACGGACTGTCCGACGATGCGTTGTGGGATCGCGACCATGACGGACGGGCCGACTGCAGCGCACTCGACCTCGACGACGACGGCACCGTCGACGCCTGGTTCACCGACGATGGTTCAGGGGTGTGGGGAAAGCGGTCCGAGGGCCTTGCCGGTGCCGGACCGGACGTGCCGCCTGATCCGCCCCGTTCGCCCTCGCCGGCCGACCCGCAAGAGCCGCTTGCACCATCAGGCGATCGTACGTTCGACAGCAACGCCGATGGACAGGACGACATCGCGGTGTCGCGCACCGGCGGGCGGCTCTACATCGACACCGACGGCGACGGGAAGTTCGATCAGGTCCTGATCGACTCCGATCTGAATGGTATCGCCGATTCGCGGGCGCATCCCGGGCCGGAGGGTTTGACGTTCGACCGCTATGGGTAGCTCCGCTAACAGTCCACTGCTATCGACTTCATCGAAGAATTGCCGGATAGTTCGCACAGACGGCTGCTCGGATGAGGCGACGAGTCTCAGGGCGGTTGCCGCCCCTGTCAGCAGCCACCCTGAGAGCCACCCCTCGCTCCACTTGAATGACCGTTACGATCAGAAATGGAAGTAAGGCTCAGTCAACCATGAGGGCAGATGCAGTGCAAGACTTCGGGGCGGCCCAGGACGACGTCGAGCCTCTGGTGCTGTGCGGGTCCACCGCCCGCACCCATCGGGAGTGTTTCGACCGGGCGGGTCGGCTGGCATCAGCGCTGGTCGACTGCGGGGTCGAGTTCGGTGAGAGGGTCGGACTCCTCGCATTCAACAGCGTCGACTTCCTCGAGATCTCCATCGCCATCGCCTCTGCGGGAGGCAATCCGGTACCCATCAACTGGCACTGGACCGCACCAGAGATCACCTACATCCTCGACGACTGCGAGCTGCGGATCCTCTTCTGCGACACGATGCACATGCGCACCGCCCGCCAGGCCGTTGCCGCGGCACGTTCGACTGTGCAGATCGTGGAGGTGACCGACGACGGGGTCAACCGCCGCAATTCGCATGAAGCACTCATCGCAAGTCGGTCCGACGGGCTCGAGTACCGGGAGGGGGCCATGGCGGCCTCGCTCGGCCTGATCTACACCTCGGGTACCACCGGACGGCCCAAAGGAGTTGTGCGCGAACGTATGAGCGCCGATCAGCTGTTCACCGTGGCTGCGGCCACGGCCGAACACATGGGACTTCGGCAAGGCGGCCAACTGCTCGTCGCCGGACCGCTGTATCACGCAAGTCCCAATGCGTTTGCTCTCCTGGGCCTGCGGGTCGGCTCGAACGTGACCCTCATGCCGAGGTGGGACGCCGAAGATTTCCTCGAGTTGATCCACACCAGGCGTATCGAGCAGGCCAAGGTCGTCCCCACGATGCTCTCCCGGTTGCTGTCGCTGCCACCCGAGGTTCGGACCGCATACGACGTGTCCTCTTTGACGCATCTCGTCCATTCGGCAGCGCCGTGTCCACCGGCCATCAAACGCGCTTCCATCGAGTGGTTCGGTGACGCGGTCAAGGAGTTCTTCGGCTGCACCGAAGGCGGGATCATCACCTGGATCGACGCGCAGGAGTGGTCGGAGCGGCCAGGATCGGTCGGCCGTCCGGTGGACGGTTCTTCGGTGAGGATCGTGGACGACGCGGGTCGGCCGGTGCCGGCCGGAACGCCGGGACGTGTGCAGATCCAGCCTCCGCCTGACTGGCCGGCCTTCACCTACCTGCGCAGTCCGACACCTGCTCGGTTCCCTTTGGATGTGGGTGATGTCGGCTACGTCGACGACGACGGGTACCTGTACCTGACGGGCCGCAGCACCGAGGTGATCATCTCCGGCGGGGTCAACATCTATCCCGCCGAGATAGAGGCCGCAGCGATGGAACTGGTGTACGTCGAAGACGCTGCCGCAGTCGGCCGACAACACGAAGGTGACCTGGGGGAGCAGGTGGCCCTGTATGTGGTGGCGAGACCCGGCTACGACGTCCAGCCGACCCAGCTGCTCGATGCACTCAGCGAGCGCCTGGCGTCGTACAAGCTGCCACGGATCATCGAGGTGCTCGACCATCTCCCGCGCGACGACAGCGGCAAGGTCTACAAGTTCAAGCTGTGAGGTGGTTGCCCAAGTCGTTTCAGGCGGCCGGATTGTGCCGACGCAGTCGCCGGTCTTCGAGGGCTCGCGCGGTCCGGTAGGTGCGGCCGGCCCGCCACACCTGGAACGCGGCCTCGACACTGAGAAGCAGCGACCCGGCAACGCAGAAACCGAGCGCCAGCAGTCCCAGTGTGACGCTGACCGGGCTTGTCTCGGCTATCGGGATGTCCGCGATCCAGATGAGCGCAGTTCCGACGAACTTCCACGCCGCCCAGCCAACACCGAAGAGACCGCCCAGGCCGACGAGGTAACGCAGCGGGCCGAGTTCGGAGCGCACTACCGTCCAGCCGAGAAAGCCCGCCGGAAGGCCGATCCAGATGGCGAACACGGCCTCGTACAGAACAACGTTGAAGTGGTCACCGTATTCGGTGAGGAAATTGGCCGACGGCGGGAAGTCCGCGTGCACGAGGGTCATGTTGATCACCGCGACGGACGCTGCGGCACCGAGCACCAGGATCATCACCCGTTGATGCAGTTCGGGATCGGTCCATTCGTCGCCATCGGGATCCAGGCTGTTTCTCCGGATCGCGATCAACGCACCGACCAGCGCACAACCGGCAAGCACCGCTGACGTTGCGCCCCACATGCGCTCGGCAGTGGTCATCAGATGTCGCACCCCGTCTTCGGGTACGAGCGCTAGGTAGTTCTCTCCGGTGAGGCAGTAAAACGTGATGCACACACCGAAGACGATTGTCGTGGCACGGCGATACCAACCGCCTCGGAGGGCGATCAGAATTCCCAGGGCCACCCCTGTCCAAGCCAGGGCCCCGAGAAGGGTGTTCATGCCACGATGCCAACAGCTCCGAATGCAGCGGTCAGGGCGCGATTGGTCCGGGGCTCGTTGCCGCGGCCTTCGGCGAGCGTGCCCACTGTGGTGGCAAAGGCCTCGGCCTTGGCCTCCCGGCGTGAGTTCTGATCGCAACCGTCGTGGCCTGCCAGCAGGTGCCAGGCCTCGTGCGCGGCGATGTGGATGCGATGGGCAGTGGAGACGTTGCCCGGGATGACGATGATCGCGGTGCCATTTGCGGTACGCAACGCCGCCCCCGTCAGTTCGCCTGAGGTCAGGCTGTCCGAGGTGATGCAGCGAACCGCGCAATCGAGTTGGCGGGTGAGGCGGTGTTCGAAGTCCTCCCAGGACCAATCACCTTCGGGGGTGATCGCTGCGGCCAGGCGGAACATCTTCTGTCGGGTCATCATTGTCCGACGCTCTTCTCTGCTTCCAGTACCCGGCTCACCTCGCGGAGCAACGTTGCCAGTTCGGCTCGCCCGGTCGACGACAGCTGGTCGGCGCGAAGTCCGGCCACCTGTAGTCCCGTTTCTTCGATCGCCGCCTGCACCTCTTCACCTAGAGTGCGGGGGTTGCTCGAAAAGTGGTCTTTGGAGACCCCGAAGAAGGAGCAGATGGCGTCGCGAACAGCGCCGTCGACCTTCATCACGCGACCCTTGCGGATCCGCCACACGAACTGCCGGTCGATGTTGCGGCCGGTTTCTGCCGTGACCCAATCAGCGATCTCGGCGTTCGCGGTACGAGACCCACCCGGCCACCGAATGGCACAGAGCTTATTGAGCTCGATTGCGAACTCCGACACCTCATCACGATTGCGCATGCGGTAATAATGCCAGGTCCAATACCACTTTGTCGCCACAGTCTGCAGTCGAGGTCGAGCATGGAAAAAGTCATGATGTCCGTTCGTGCCCCCGTTCCCGACGACAAATGGTGCTCTGAACTGCGAAAACGTGTCGTGGAATTGACCGCGACAGCGGATTTCTCGGGGGTCACCATAAATGTCCGGGATTCGCCTGTGACCGACTCCATCATGACTCTGACCACGCTGGACCCTCCGATTGTGGCCGTCATCAGCGTTTGGACACAGCAAAGCTACGGTCGCGGTGTCTCGGAATTGATCAACACTCTCGAGCGCGAATATCAAAATTCTGATCACGGAAACATCGCCGCCTATCTCGTCACCGAATCAATTCCGCTCCCGGTGCCTGTGGTCGAACCCGGCACCCGAACGCCCGGGTTGGCGAACATGGCGTTTCTGCGTAGGCCAGAACACATCGACGAACAGACGTGGCTGCGACGGTGGCATCTCGACCACACCAGCGTGGCCATCGAGACCCAGTCGACGTTCGGCTACGTACAGAACGCGGTGGTCAGGCCGCTCACGGCGGCCTCGCCTTCCGTCACCGCCATCGTCGAAGAACTGTTCCCGATCGAGGCGGTCAGCGATGTGCACGCCTTCTTCGGTGCCGCCGACGACAACGACCTGGCGGACAGGATGGGCCGGATGCTGGCCAGCACCGGGGCCTTCGGTGCCGACCAGAACATCGACACCGTGCCCACGAGCCGCTACGTCTATTCGACCCCGTTCCGCGACTGAGCGTCAGGGTCTAGGTGGGCCGGCCTCGATCCGTTCGAGTTGATAGGCGATGGGGTCGGCAGGGGCGGATTCCCAATCGGAGTCGAGCCACCAGGTGATGCCCGCAGCGGCGAGCTCGGTTGCCTGTTCGCGCTCGGCGGCCGGGTCAGACAGGTCGGCAGTGCCTTCGTAGACGATGTCGTAGTTTCCCGTGAAACCAAGTTCGGCTCGCAACTCGCGGATCTCCCTGGCCACATCCGCCCAGCGCTCCACCGGAACCGGCACCACGCCTTCGATTCCGGGGTCACGAGGGAAGTTCGGTAGGAGCCCGTCGCACCGGGCCGCCCGGGCCATCGACTTACGGGCGCCTTGCAGACCGACACACCAGGTGGTGATCCGCGGCTGCTGGACCGGCGGCAGTGGCAGCTCGAAGTCCGTCGGCTGCACCTGATAGTGCTTGCCGTCGTAGGCGAACGGCTGCCCGGCCCAGAGACCGAAGAGCACGTCGAGCCCCTCGTCGAACAGCTCGGCGCGGGTTCTACGGCCCTGGTCGCGCTCGAAGGCCAGCCACCCGGGATGCAGGGCGCCCATCCCGACTCCGAGGATCACGCGGCCGTTGCTCAGCCGGTCGAGCGTGGTGGTCGTGGACGCCAGATCCCACGGTTTGCGGCGGGGTAGTGGGGTGAGCATCGTGCCCAGGCGGATGCGCTCGGTGCGCATCGCCGCGGCGGTCAGCGAGATCCAGGGGTCGTTGCCCCATAGTGCCTCCCAGCCGAAGACGGCGTCCCAACCGGCCGCTTCCGCCGCGACCGCCAAATCGGCGAACTCCATGCCGGCGCCCTTCGGGAACACGATTCCGTACTGCACGCCGCCTCCTGGTCAGATGGTGATCTTCTCCGGTGATGTCCGATTGTTGATCACACGTACGACAAAGATCGCCACCACGTAGACCACGGAGCCCGCGATGATCAGATCGGGTGACATGCCGTTGTCCGCAATCGTCAAGGCCGCCACGAACACCGCACCGACGAATGCGAAGTTGAAGAGCGCGTCCTGGAATGAAAATGCCTGCCCGCGACGGGCGTCGTCGACGTCCATCTGCATCGCGGCATCGGCGCACAGCTTGCAGACCTGGCCGATCAGTCCGAGCACCACGGCGGCAACACAGATGACGATCCCGTTGAACGTGCAGAGAGCGATCTGGGCAAGGGCTCCGACCGCCAACGCCGAGACCACCGCCCGTGTTCTGCCGATGCGGGCGACGAGGAACGGCGTGATCACCGCGGCCAGGAACATCCCGACCGCGATCATCCCGGCCACCAGGCCGAAGCCGGTCAGCCCGCCACCGAGCGACGAGTGTTTGGTCAGCACCAACAGCACCAAGGTGTTGACCCCGAAGACCAGCCGGTGGGCGCCGACCGCCGAGAGGGCCGCGGCCACCGACGGCACCTTCCAGACGGCCCGGGCTCCGTGGCCCAGACCCACTGCGACCGCACGTAGTGCCGAACCGGCCGGATTTCGTGCCCGCGATCCGCCGACGATGTCGGGGTGGTCGGGTCCGAGCTGAAGTGGTTCGAAGCGGTGGGCTACGAAGGCGGCGATCAGAGCGACCACCACTGCACCCATCGTGGTCGCGGCGCTTCCGGTGTTGTCGGAACCGAAGATCTCGCGCAGGACGAGAGCTCCGCCGGCTCCGGCGGCCAGAGCGCCCGCACCGATGGTCGTGAAGAAGGAGTTCATTCCGACGAGGTGCTCGCGCGCGGCCACGTGTGGCAGTCCCGCCGAGAGCCCGGACGCCACGAAACGACTCGCGCCGGTCACCGCCAGGGCGGCGATGAGGACGCCGGTGTCGCCGGTTCCGGTGGCGATCACGATCGCCACGAGACTCACCAATACCGCGCGCAGGACATTCGCCCACACGAGCACGGTGCGCCGATCCCAGTGGTCGAGGAGGGCGCCGGCGAAGGGGCCGATCACCGAGTAGGGGAGAAGTAGTACGGCCATTCCGGCGGCGACGGCCATGGGGTCGGCGTGCCGTTCGGGATTGAACAGGATCGCGCCGCCCAGGGCGGCCTGGAAGAGGCCGTCGGTGAACTGGCTGCCCAGACGGACCGCGAGCAACCGCGAAAGACCCGGTGAACAACGAAATGACCTGATGAAGTCCCGCAGAGGTAACCGCTGGTCACCGATGGGGGAGGGCGGCACGGTTGCCGCCGTGGTGGGTTCGACGTTCACCATGTCCAGCGTACAAACACCTAGCCGGTGGCGTGCGATGATGAACGCGTGTCACCGAGTACCGCCCAGGTGTCTGCCGGCAGTCTGCTGATGGCCTCAGCCGATCTCGCCGAGCCCACGTTTCGCCGCACGGTGATCTACGTCATCGAACACAATGACGCGGGCACGCTCGGGGTGGTCCTGAACCGGATGAGTCAGACTGCCGTGCACAATCTTCTGCCGGCATGGACCGACACGGCCGCCCGGCCGAAGGCGATCTTCGTCGGCGGGCCGGTCAAGCAGGACTCCGCTCTGTGTCTCGGCGTCGTCAAGCCGGGTATGCCCATCGACCACCTTCCCGCCCTTCGTCCCGTCGAAGGCCGCGTGGTGCTGGTGGACCTCGATGCCGACGCCGATGATCTCGGGTCGGTGCTGACCGGTGTCCGGATCTTCGCCGGATACGCGGGCTGGGGTATCGGGCAACTGGGTGACGAACTCCGCCAGGGCAGCTGGATCGTCGCGCCGTCGCTGGCCGACGACGTCCTGGTGCCCGCGGATGTCGATCTCTGGGCACAGGTGCTGCGTCGTCAGCCGTGGCCGCTGCCGTTGTTGTCCACTCACCCGATCGAAATCGAACGAAACTGACAACCCGTCCTGGCCGGGTCACCGAACTGTTACGGTTCGATTCGGAATCGGTGACGGCGCAAGACGAGCGTCGCCGGGTGTGGGGAGTTGGAGGGGTCCAATGTCAGGGTGGGTTCGGAGAAGCGGTTTCGGCAAGGTCACGGTGATGGCCGGTGTCACCACGGTGGCACTGATGGCCGGATTGATCAATCCGATTGCGGCGCAAGCTGATCCGACCGCAGGAGTAAACGGGCAGCAATGGACTGCCGGACACGATCAGGGCCTGCGGTACCCGGACGTCAACGTCCAGTGGGACGTGCCGATCACGATGAGCGACGGCACGGTCCTCAAGGCCAACGTCTACCGTCCGGCGGATGCCGGCCGGAACCCCGTCGCCACCAAGACGCCCGTGATCGTGAACATGACCCCGTACACCAAGCTGGTGTCGGCGGTGGCCGATGCGGCGTTGTCGAACCCGGTGCTAGGTCCGCTGGCCGACCAGCTCGCGGGGATGATCAATCTGTCGGGTACTCCGATCGATGGCATCAACGACTTCGCGGGCACGATCCGCGGTGGCTTCGCCCGTACCTTCTCCGTCGACCAGAAGCTGGTCCGCAGCGGTTACACCCAGGTGGTGGTCGATGTGCGCGGAACCGGCTTCTCCCAGGGTGTCTGGGACGTCTTCCGTGAGCGCGAGCAGAAGGACACCGTCGAGGTGATCAACTGGGCGGCAGCGCAGGGATGGTCGGACGGCAACGTCGGGATGAGCGGTGTCTCCTATTCGGGGATCAACCAGATCCAGGCTGCCAACAAGAACCCGGAGCCGCTCAAGGCGATCTTCCCGGTGGAGCCGGGCGGCGACCTCATCCGCGACATCGTGGCGCCGGGCGGCGCCCTCGGCGTCGGCTTCCTGCCGGCGTGGCTCGCGTTGGTCAACGGGTTGAAGTTCGTCCCCGACGTCCAGTCGATGCTCAACGGCTCCTTCGACTGGAAGTGGTTGTCGGACAGGCTCACCGATCCGGCGGTGTTCGCGCCGCAGCTGTTCGATGCGCTCTTGTCGCCGACCATCGAGTCGATCCCGCCGCGCACGATGAACCTGCTCGACAGCGCGTCCGCCGAACGCGTGGGCTGGCGTGACCTTGCCGAGAACATCGAGGTGCCGACGATGCTCTACGGCGGCTGGTTCGACCTGTTCACCAACAGCGAGTGGCGGATGTACAACAAGATCCCGCTCTCCGGCGGCAAGAAGCAGCTGATCATGGGCCCCACCTACCACATCACCGGTGGCGCCGGCTTCGGTGATCCCGGCAGCCCACCGCGGCTCGACGTGCTGCAGAAGGCGTGGTTCGACAAGTGGCTCAAGGGCATCGACAACGGCATCGAGAACTACGGGCCTGCCACGCTGTACCAGTTGGGCAACGGCTGGACCACGGCGTCGGACTTCCCGCGCCCGGGGATGAACTACCAGCGGATGTACCTGTCCGACCGCTCGAGCGGTACCGCGCCGCACGCCGTCCGCGACGGCTCGCTGTCGACGGAGCCCTCACCGAGTCGGGGCCGGATGACCGTTGCCCCCGGCCTGGCCACCCTGTGTTCCCGCGATGCGGCCCAGCAGACCGCGGGCTTGGTGGGAATCTTCCCGTTCTGTGCCGACGACGCGCGGATCTCGGAGTCCACGGCCCTGGCGTTCACCAGTGCGCCGGTCCAGGTTCCGACAACCATCAGCGGGCCGGTGAACCTGCACCTCAACACGGTGATGGACGCAACCGATGGGTACTGGACGGCAACGCTCAACGATGTCGCGCCTGACGGCACGTCGACCGTCCTGACGTCGGGCCAGGTGATGGCGTCCCTGCGTGCCCTCGACGCGGACAAGACGGGTTACGCACCCAACGGCGACGTGGTGGACCCGGTCAACACGTTGACGCTGGAAACCCGGCAACCGGTGCAGCCGGGCAAGGCAGTCCAGCTCGACGTGGGTCTGCTCGCGACGGACGCGTTGATCAAACCCGGCCACCGGCTACGGGTGGACGTGTTCGCCATGAACTTCCCGAAGGGGCTGCCGCTTCGGCCGCTGCTGAACGAGTCGGAGCTCAAACCGGAACACATCCAGCTCGATCCGAATGCCCCGAGCTTCCTGAGCATCCCGGTGTCGATACCAGCACCCTGACTTGGGCGCGATGCTGCTGACAGTTTGCGCCGGTGGCTAGTTGGTGCACACCTTCTGCAGTGAGCAGCTGGCGCAGCCACC
This sequence comes from Williamsia sp. DF01-3, assembly GCF_023051145.1. Lineage (NCBI taxonomy): Bacteria > Bacillati > Actinomycetota > Actinomycetes > Mycobacteriales > Nocardiaceae > Williamsia > Williamsia sp. DF01-3. Next base: position 356,661 of record NZ_JALKFS010000005.1, on the reverse strand, counting down.
GCTCTGGCCACAGTCCGACGCCGGCTCTTCGACGGTGGTCGCCGCGCGGATGCCGAACGACCCGATGACGCCGGCGATGACCACACCCACCACGATCGCGGCGAACGCGAGGAGGACACCCGCTCCGCCGCCGAGCGCGAAGGCGAGGATGGCACCCATCGCGAGGATGGCGCCGGCGCAGATCAACCCCGGGCCGGCCACGCGGTTCGCGACGACAAACGCGTCGTCATTGCGCATGGTCTCTGCTGACCGGACACCGAACCACCGGTTGCGAGGCAGCTTGCGAGTGGTGCCGAGGGCACCCACCGTGAGGAAGATCAGCGCCAGCACCAGCGTGATAGCGGCGAGGATGAAGGCGGTGATGGTCACCCCACCACCATACGATTGCTGTGCAAATCGCCCGTCGGAAGGCCTGCGTACGGCGGCTGCGAGCAACGCTTTACGCTGGTCAAGTGACTGGTTCGACGACCCCTGGCCCTGACGACACCCTGCAGCACCGCTATACCGCGGACCTGGCCGGGCAGATCGAGGAGCGCTGGCAGCGGAATTGGACCGAAGGCCGTACCTTCGAGGCCCCCAATCCGACCGGTGAACTGGCCGGCGACCTCTCGTCGTTCAGCGGACCGGACGCCAAGCTGTTCGTCCAGGACATGTTCCCGTACCCGTCGGGTTCGGGGCTGCACGTCGGTCACCCGCTGGGCTTCATCGCCACCGATGTGTACGCGCGCTATCACCGGATGAACGGCTACAACGTCCTACACACGATGGGCTTCGACTCCTTCGGATTGCCCGCAGAGCAGTACGCCGTGCAGACCGGCACGCATCCGCGCACCACCACCGAGGCCAACATCGAGCGGTACCTCGAGCAGATCCGCCGGCTGGGCCTCGGTCACGACGAGCGGCGCCGTGTGGCCACCACCGACGTAGAGTTCTACCACTGGACGCAGTGGATCTTCTTGCAGATCTACGGCGCCTGGTACGACGCAGAGCAGGGTAAGGCGCGGCGTATCCCCGAACTGATCGCCGAGCTGGAATCGGGCGCCCGCACCCTGGCGGACGGCCGCACCTGGTCGGAGCTGGACCAGGCCGCCCGCAACGACGTGATCGACGAGTACCGGCTGGTCTACCAGAGCGATTCACTCGTCAACTGGTGTCCCGGGCTGGGAACTGTGCTCGCGAACGAAGAGGTCACCGCGGACGGTCGCAGCGACCGCGGCAACTTCCCGGTCTTCCGTAAACGCCTGCGCCAGTGGATGATGCGCATCACCGCCTACAGCGATCGCCTCCTCGACGACCTCGAGCTGCTGGACTGGCCCGAGAAGGTCAAGACCATGCAGCGCAACTGGATCGGCCGTTCGCGCGGTGCTCAGGTGTCGTTCGGTGTGCCCGGCACCGATCACGAGATCGAGGTGTTCACCACCCGGCCCGACACGCTTTTCGGAGCCACGTACATGGTGCTCGCGCCCGAACACAAGCTGGTCGACGAGCTCACCACTGCTGCCTGGCCTGCAGACGTCAACTCGCTGTGGACCTTCGGTGCCCCGACTCCCGCAGCCGCGATCGCGAAGTACCGGGAGACCATCGCGGCCAAATCCGACCTGGAGCGCCAGGAGAACAAAGAGAAGACCGGTGTCTTCACCGGCAGCTACGCGACGAATCCGGTCAACGGACAACAGATCCCGATCTTCATCGCCGACTACGTGCTCATCGGTTACGGCACCGGCGCCATCATGGCGGTGCCGGCCCACGACCCCCGCGACCACGAGTTCGCGACGTCGTTCGGTCTGGAGATCATCGAGGTTATCGGTTCGGAACAAGGTGTCGCCGAGCAGGCGTACACGGGTGACGGAACGCTGGTGAACTCCGGATTCCTCGACGGGATGACGGTGGAGGACGCCAAGGCGGCGATCATCGAGCGGCTCGAGTCCGATGGTGCCGGCAGCGGGACGATCCAGTACAAACTGCGCGATTGGCTGTTCGCCCGGCAGCGCTACTGGGGCGAGCCCTTCCCCATCGTCTACGACGAGAACGGCGCACCGCATTCGATCCCGGATTCGATGTTGCCGGTCGAGCTGCCCGACGTGATCGATTATGCGCCAGTCTCTTTCGATCCTGACGATGCTGACAGTGAGCCGTCGCCGCCGCTGGCCAAGGCCACCGATTGGGTGCATGTCGAACTCGATCTCGGGGATGGTCTCAAGGACTACACACGGGACACCAACGTGATGCCGCAGTGGGCGGGCAGCTCCTGGTATCAGTTGCGCTACATCGATCCGGAGAACTCGGAAGAGTTGTGCGCCAAGGAGAACGAGGCCTACTGGATGGGCCCGCGTCCCGAGTTGCACGGACCGCAGGACCCCGGTGGCCTCGACCTCTACGTCGGCGGCGTGGAGCACGCCGTGCTGCACCTGCTGTACTCACGCTTCTGGCACAAGGTGCTGTTCGACCTCGGACATGTCACCTCGGCAGAACCGTACCGCCGTCTCTACAACCAGGGAATGATCCAGGCGTACGCGTTCACCGATTCGCGGGGCATCTACGTCCCGGCCGAGGAGGTCACCGAAGAAGGTGGCAAGTTCTTCTACCAGGGTCAGGAAGTCAACCGCGAGTACGGGAAAATGGGCAAGTCGCTCAAGAATTCCGTTGCGCCCGATGACATCTGCCGCGAGTACGGCGCCGACACCCTGCGTGTTTACGAGATGTCGATGGGTCCGCTCGACACCTCCCGCGCCTGGGCGACCAAAGACGTGGTGGGCGCCCAACGATTCCTTCAAAGGGCGTGGCGCCTGGTGGTCGATGAGGCAACCGGCGACATGCGGGTCACCGAAGAACCGCTGGCGGATGAAACCAATCGTCTGCTCAACAAGACCATCGAGGGCGTTCGGGAGGACTACGCGAACCTGCGCGACAACACCGCGGTGGCCAAGCTGATCGAGCTCACCAACCACCTCACCAAGCAGTATCCGAAAGGTGCTCCGCGAGAGGCCGTATCACCGTTGGTGTTGATGCTCGCACCGGTCGCGCCGCATATCGCCGAAGAGCTGTGGGGCAGGCTGGGCGGCAAGGGATCGCTGGCCCACGGGCCGTTCCCGACCCCGGATCCGCAGTGGCTGGTCGAAGACACCATTGAGATCCCGATCCAGGTCAAGGGCAAGGTCCGCAGCCGGATGACGGTGGCCGCCGACGCAGACGAAGCCACGCTGCGGGCAACGGCATTGGCAGATGAGAAGATCGCGCCGTTGCTCGACGGCGAGCCGCGCAAGGTGATCGTGGTGCCCGGCCGAATGGTCAACATCATCCCTTGACCTGACGTGGACCCAGGCGACAAGCCCGCCCTTTCGTCAGGCGGGCTTGTCCAACTGGGACCGCAACGCTGAGTCGGTGTGGCGTACAGCCTGTCCCACGACGGGCTCGATGATCGCGCCCAGAGCGCGACCGGCGATGCCCCCAGGGAGGTCGTACGACAGCTCCGCCTCGACGGCCGTGCCGGCACCGGAGTCCTCGAAACGCCACACTGTGGCGGCGGAGAAGCCATTGATCGACTCCAGGCGAACGATCTCGTTCTCCACGAACTCGGTGACCTCGAGGGTGGCCTTGAGGGCCTTGGGGCCGACGTTCATGACGACGTCGAACGTGGCTCCGAGCCCGTAGATGGTCTCCGACACCGGTTCGAACTTCTTGACACCGAACATCCAATCCGGGACGTGCCGGTGGTCGTTGACATAGGCAAAGGCTCGTTCTCGCGTCGCCTTCACCTCGGAACTGTGTCGGACAACTCCCATGAACAACCCCACCAATCGTCTGCGATTCGCGGACCCTCCACTGGGCCACGGCTTTCTGCACCTTATCGCGACCGCATCCCGGAGCGACGGGTCGTGGCTTCAGGCTGATCGCTTGAGTCGCAGACGGCTGTAGATGAACACCAGTAGCAGCAGCGCGATGACCCCGAGGACGCCGTAACTCAGGCCGAGGGTTGCCATATCGTGTTTCCACATCGGTTCGTCCTCGGTGGCGGCACCAGGGGTCGTCCATTGGACCTCCACGGTGGACGCCGCGGCGGCAAAACCCCACCGGGCGGGGACAAGCCAGGCAAGCTGCTCGAGGCCCATCCGATCGTGGAGGGCGAAGAGCCCGCCGCAGAAGACCAACTGCACCATCACCACCACCACAAGCGGCGGCATCGTCTGTTCCGGGGTGCGGACCGTCGCCGAGATCGCCAGGCCGATGAGCGCCCCGATGCAGGTGAGCAGTGCGAGGTCGATGCCGAGTTCGATTGCACCAGGCAGGTATACGCCCTTGCCCGGTGTGCCCCGACCGGCATAGGTGATGACGAGCATGATCACCGTCTGTGCGATGGCGGCGAAGGCGAACACGATCACCTTGGCGGTGAGGTACGCACCTGGCCGTAAGCCGACGGCACGTTCTCGCTCGAAGATGGACCGCTCGCCGACGAGGTCGCGCACCGTGAGCGCCGAGCCCATGAATGTGGCGCCGATCGACAGCACCACCAGGATCTGCAGTGTCTCGGTGGTGCCGGGAGCGTTCAGACCGAAACCTGCCGACCCCGGGATCACCAGGGTGAGTGCCCCCAGGACAACGGGAAGCAAGATCAGGAACATCAGATAGCCTCTGTCGGCGAAGATCAGGCGTATCTGACGACGTGCGATCGTACTGACCTGCCGGAAGGCGCTGGTCTGGCGGGGTCGTGGCCGCGGCGTTGATGGCGGTGGGGGTTGCGGTGGTCGGCGGCGCAGCGCCGTCGACCGGTATCGGGTCGCCGCTTCATCGGGTCGTGCCGCGACATACGCGAATATCTCCGCCCAATCACCGGTCCCCATCGCGGCATTCACCGACTCCGGCGGACCACAGAATGCTGTCTTACCGCCGGGGGCCAACAGCAGGACCTGATCGCAGATCGAAAGATGCGCCACGGAGTGGGTGACCACTATGACAACCCGGCCTGCGTCGGCGAGTCGGCGCAAGGTCTGCATCACCTGGCGGTCGAGCGCCGGGTCGAGGCCAGAGGTCGGTTCGTCGAGGATGAGAAGCGCAGGACCGGTCAGCAGCTCCATCGCCACCGATGCCCGTTTACGTTGTCCCCCTGACAGTTTGTCGATGCGGGTGCCGGTGTGCTCGGTCAGTTGCAACTCGGCGAGCACCCCGTCGATCACGGCGTCGCGGTCGGCACGGGACATGTCCGGTGGCAGTCGCAACTGCGCGGCGTAGCGCAGGGCCTGGCGCAGGGTCAGTCGTCCGTGCAGCACGTCGTCCTGCGGGACCATGCCGATGCGCGTTCGCAGGGCTTCGTACTCCTCGTGGACGCTCCGACCTTCGAAGGTGACCTGGCCGGCGGTGGGATGTCCGGCACCGGACACTATTCGGGAGACGGTGGACTTCCCGGCGCCCGACGGTCCGATGATTGCGGTGAGAGTACCTGGCGCAGCGCTGAACTCGATGTCGCTGATGAGTTGTTTGCGGTCGACCGTGAGGCTGACCGAGCTGACGTGGACACCGCCGGCGACCACCGACTGGTCCTGCCCGCGGACGAGTTTGCCCTCGGTGACCACGAAGTCGCTGTTGCCGATGGTCACCACGTCGCCGTCGGTCAGCTGGTGTCGCATCACGCGGCGACCATTGACGTAGGTCCCGTTGACACTGCGTAGGTCTTCGATCAGCAGCCCCTGAGGTCCGCTGATCATCTGGGCGTGACGACGCGAGGCGAGCACATCGCTGACCACGATGTCGTTGTCGGGTGTGCGCCCGATGCGAACCGTGGAACCACGGGCGATGTCCATGGCCTCGCGCTGCGGTGGCGGCGACTGGTTCTGCGCAATGGCCTGCAGGTGCGGCATATTCGCGGGCGCGATGCTCTCGACCACCCGGATCTGGAGGAGCGGGCCGTTGTGGGGGTCACCGAGGCGAATCTGCTGACCACGGCCCACCGGCACGGATTGCACACGCCGGCCGTCGAGATAGAGACCGTTGGTGCTGCCCTCGTCGGTCACGATCCAGCCGCCCTGCCAGCTCACCATCGCGTGGCGCCGAGAGATGAGCGGATGGTCGACGGTGATGTCGCATTCGGGTACCCGGCCGATGGCCAGCTGCGGGGCCGGTCGTACCGAGCGGGGCACACCGTCGACCCACACCTGCAGCTCGGTCCGTGTGGGCGCGGTCATCTCACCACTCGTCACTGCTGTGGGCTGGCGATGGTGAACGGCTTCTGCCAATCAGAGGTGATGATGTCCACCTTTCCGTCATCGACGGTGATGGTCGCCTGGACGAGGTTGTACGGCGCCTCGGCGGCCACCCACAGGGTGATCGGCAGGGTGGGTTGTGTCTTGTCGATCTCGGGGAGGATCGGCTTGAGCTCGGCACTGGCAATGGTGCCCTCCACCTTGATTGCCTTGACTCCGTTGATCTCCTCGGTGCCGGCAGAGGTCGGATCCTGCACCTTGGCAATCACATTCGCCAACCCGAGGTCTTTGTCGAGGATCACCGCGGGGTCGTAGATACGGTTCGCCGGTCCCATGTTCGTGTACTCGGTGCCGCCGTCACCCTTGGTGTAGAGGTTGCCCTCGGAGACGATGAACTCCGACTGCGACAGGTTGTTGTTGATCCGGAACTCGCCGTCACCCTGCGCTGCGACAGCGGGGCGGTTGGTCACGTCGCCGTTCAGATTCTGGATCGGCAGACTGTCGATCGAATCGCTGACATCCAGCACGATGTGTACCGAGTTCATCATTCGTGTCGTCTGAGAACTCTGCTCGACGACCGCGGTGGGATCGGACACCGCCACCGACGGCGGGGCCTCCCGTGAACTCTCCAAAACGGGCGGAATCGACTGTGTAGTAGTGGGATCGGAGTTCGACCCACCACCGCATGCGGTGAGCAACACGGCAGAGAGCGACAGGGCGGCGGCGGCCGCGACGAGGGTGGTTCGCGAACGGACGGTCCGCGCTGGGCTGGGTTGATTCGGCATGGTGACGGACGCTAGTGGACCGCCGGCGACCCCGGAAGTCGGTCATTTGAATTCACGTCGGTGCACGGCTCGGGAACATTCCGGCATGGCCCTGCCTCCTATCCCCGACTGAGGCAGAGGCCGTCCCCAAACGGACGGTGTGACACACGAAGGACAGCGCATGACTGACACCCATGTCGGGGATGAGGCCACCGACCTCGACCAGCCGGCGGAGGATCATGATCTCGGCAGGATGCCCGGTCCCGACGGCGGGCCTCGGCTCGCGAACGTCTGGGTCTATCGAGGGCGCGCCTACGACCTGACCGACTGGATCTCCAAGCATCCCGGTGGCGAGTTCTTCATCGGACGTACCAAGAACCGTGACATCACCTCCATCATCGGTTCGTACCACCGTGATCCGGAGAAGATCGAGCGGATGCTCCAGAAGTATGCGCTGGATCGTGACGCCGTCGTCGAGGACATCCACCCGAAGGCCAATGCCCCCGACTTCCTCTTCAAGGAGAACTTCGACAGCTGGCGCGACACCCCGCACTTTCGCTTCGACGACAAGAACGATCTCCTCCACAGGATCAAGGCCAGGCTCAAGGAACCCGAGCTGGCCGCCCGTCTGAAGCGGATGGACACGGTGTTCAACGTTGTGGTGATCGGCCTGGTGGTCGCCTACTTCGCGGTACAGGCACTCCGGCTGTTCGATGCCAGCTGGATGCCGTTGCCCGCCTTCGTGATTGCAATGGTGGTGCTGCGCTGCGGCATCGCCGGCTACGGACACTATGCGATCCATCGTCCCCAGAAAGGGCTGACAAAGGCGTTTGTCAGCGCCTTCGACGTCAACTACGTCGCGCTGTCGTTTGTCACCGCGGATGGCCATGCACTGCTACATCATCCGCACACGCAGAGCGAAGTGGACATCAAGAAGAACGTCTTCACCTTCATGATGGATCTGCCCAGGTGGTTCCGGGTGCCCATCCACACCGTCCACAAGTTCGGCCATACCGCGACGGGCATGGTGGTTCGGTTGCTGGAAATCTGCAAACTCACCCGGCAGGTCGGCATCGCCGACATGTATGGGTCGTGGAAGGGCGGCCTGCCCCACTTCATCGGTGCCTTCGGTGTCAGGGCTCTGTTGATCTCCGAACTCGTGGTCTTCATCGCGATGGGTGATGTGTGGGCCTGGGTTCTGCAGTTCGTCGCAACACTGTGGTTCAGCACATTCCTCATCGTCGCCAGCCATGATTTCGACACCGACGCACACGAACATCCCGACATCGACACCGACGACTGGGCGGTGGATCAGCTCGAGAAGGCCTACGACTTGAAAATCGTCGGCAACCGTTACATCGACTGCTTCCTGTCTGCCGGCCTGAGCTCGCACCGCGTCCACCACGTACTCCCGTTCCAGCGCAGCGGTTTCGCCAACATCGCCACCGAGGACGTGGTGCGCGAGGAGTCCGCGGCGTTCGGGGTCGAGTGGCTGCCCGCCAAGAGCTTCGTCACCGACCGATTGCCCAAACAGTGCCGTGTCTACCTGGGATCGCGGTCGCGGCCGGCCCAAGAACACGGCTGGGGGTTCTTCCGCGAACACTTCTCACCTGCGGCGCTCAAGACCTGTGCCGACTACACCATCAAGGGATTCACCGGCCTCGGAACGGTTTGAACCCGAACATATTGCATCACAACATCATTGCACCTGAAAGGAACTCCCATGACCGTCATCCCAGAGCACCCGCTCACCGGACCACACTCCACCTATGTGGGCCGCCACCCGGTGGCCCGGCCGACATTTCCGCCTGCTCCGCCGACCACGGTTGCGGTCATCGAAGGAATCGCCACCGGCGCACCCGACCAGGTCTTCACCCAGCGCGAAGCCGCCGATGAGGTCGCCGCACTGTTCGACGATCCGAAGCAGCGCGAGCGCATCTGGCGGGTGTACGACAAGACGCGGATCAACGAGCGACACCTGGCAATCAACCCGACCGATCCCGAGTTCAGGGCCTTCAGTCAGAAACGCGCGACCATCCGCGAGCGCATGAGCTTGTACCTCGAACACGCCGCGCCGTTGGCAGTCGACGTCGCGCGTCGTGCGCTCGGTGCCGTTCCCGGTGAGGTCCAGGTCGGCCTCTTGGTATTCGTCACGAGCACCGGATTCATCGCTCCCGGGGTGGATGTGGCTGTGATCAAGGAACTGGGCCTGCCCCGCACGACCAGTCGTGTGGTGGTCAACTTCATGGGCTGCGCTGCAGCGATGAACGGTATCCGGATGGCGACGGACTACGTGCGAGCCAATCCTGACAAGAAGGCCCTTGTCATCTGCCTGGAGATCTCGTCGGTCAACGCCGTATTCGCCGACGACATCAACGAGGTCATCACCCACAGTCTGTTCGGCGATGGCTGCGGCGCGGTGGTGGTCGGTGCCAGCGAGGTCCGCCACCCGATCCCGGCCGGGAACATCGTCATCCGCGAGACGTTCAGCCACCTGCTGGACGGCGCCGAGGACGGAATCGTGTTGGGCGTCAACCACAACGGGATCACCTGCGAACTGGCCGAGGATCTCCCGGGTTACATCTATCGGGGTGTCGATCCGGTGATCAGCGCGATTCTCCGGTCCCACGGACTCGGTAAGTCCGACATCGACCTGTGGGCAATCCACCCCGGCGGACCGAAGATCATCGATGAATCGGCGCATTCCCTCGGCCTCGACCCGGCCTGTGCCAAAGCGAGCTGGGACATCCTGGCGCGCTACGGAAACATGCTCAGCGTCTCGCTCATCTTCGTTCTCGAGCAGATGGCCAAGCGAACCTCCGACGACAACAAGGTCAGCACGGGCATCGCCTTCTCTTTTGCCCCCGGGGTCACGCTCGAAGGCCTTCTCTTCGACATCGTCCGGAAGTAGCAGGCAATCACCATGCAACTCATCCGCTTTCTCGTGTCGGTGTCGTGGAAGGGCATCGCGATTGCCGTATTGGCCGGCCTGATCGGTGGTGCAGCCAACGCGTACCTGGTCACCCAGATCAACAGCATCATCTCGCCGGACAAGCATCCCGGTCATACCGTCGAGCTGTTCTTGCTCACCGCCACCGTCGTCCTGGTCACCGGTCTGCTGTCCCAGATCCTGCTGATCCATCTGGCGCAGAACGCGATCTACCGTTTGCGGGCCAAGCTCAGCACCGGCGTGGTGTCGGCGCCCCTCGAGCATCTCGAACGTCTTGGCATGCACAGGTTGATGGCAACGCTCACCGAGGACGTACGTGCGTTGTCGCAGGCAGTGTCGGCGATCCCGAGCATCTGCATCGACGCCGCGACCATCGTGGGTTGTCTGGTGTACCTGTCGGTGGTGTCGGGAGTCATCTTCGCCATCACCGTCGGCTCCACCCTTGCCGCCATCGCCTGCGTGGAAACCGTGCTCAAGCGTGTCCGCAAGATCTACCGGAATGCCCGCGAGAACGAGGACGACCTGCTCAGATCATTCCAATCGGTGACGCTCGGTATCAAGGAGCTGAAACTGCACCGGGGCCGTCGACGTGACTTCATGGACCGTCACCTCCTGGGGACCGCGGAAGCGTTGCGTGCCAGGAACGTCGAAGCCGGCACCAAGTTCTCCGTGGCCCAGGGATTCGGACAGCTGTGTCAACTCGGCACCATGGCGTTCATCCTGTTCGGACTGGCGGTCATCCTCGAACTGCCGCGCGAGGTGATGGTCGGGTACGTCCTCATCACCACGTTCCTCGCCATGCCGATGCAGAACATCATGCATCTGATCCCCGACCTGTTGCGCGGCGATGTGGCCCTGAAGAAGATCCAAGAGATGGACCTGTCGATGTCGTCGATGCACGACGAGTCGAGTCTCCCGTTCACCGACCGGCCGCTGGCCAAGCATGCGCGGCTCGAACTGTCGGGGATCGGCTACACCTATCGCGGGGAACAGATGGCCGGTCCGCCGCCACCGCCTGGCGCACCCCACCCGGCCGCCCCCCGGCGGCGGGCTTCCATCTCGGACCCATCGATCTGGTGCTCGACCCCGGCCAGGTCACCTTCATCGTGGGCGGCAACGGCAGTGGGAAATCGACGCTGGCGAAACTGATCACGGGGCTCTATGCCCCGCACTCCGGCAGGCTCACGCTCAACGGTGAGCTGATCACCCACGGCAACGTCGAGTGGTTCCGGCAGAATGCATCAGCGGTCTTCACCGACTTCCACCTCTTCGAGGACTACCTCGGGTTCCGGCGGCCCGGCATCGACGACGAAGTGCGGCGCTACCTCGACCAGATGCAGATTTCGCACAAGGTGTCGGTCCACGACGGCCGATTGTCCACGCTTGCGTTGTCGCAGGGGCAACGTAAACGGCTCACGTTGGTGACCGCACTTCTCGAGGACCGGCCGATATACGTGTTCGACGAATGGGCCGCTGATCAGGAACCGCAGTTCCGAGAAGTGTTCTACCGCAACATCCTCGCCGACCTCAAGAGGGCCGGGAAGACGGTTGTGGTGATCACCCATGACGACCGCTACTTCGACGTCGCAGACCAGCTGGTCAAGCTCGACTTCGGCCGGCTGCAGCAGAGCCGGCCGTTGTCGCACGGAGCGATCCTGAGCGAAGCCGCAGGTTGACCCGCCTCGGCCGATACACTCACTTCGAGCCGAGGCCGATCCGTCGGCATCGTGAAGCGGTGTATCGAGGGCGGGAGGCCACGGGTGGCGTCAAAGGTGGACAACGTGTCGGCGGACGGTCGGGAGACTGTCAAACGAGGTCCGTGGTGGCGTGGTCTGCTGATCGTGCTGGGCGTCGTGGTGGTCTACGTGGCGGTTCTCCTCGGTTATGCGTCCGGTGACGGCGACTCCGGAGAGGACGGCCGGGTGGCCGCCGACAACAGCGTGCTGGTCTACCTCGACATCGACGCCGTCAGCGGGAGTGATTTCTCCATCGCGGCGAATGTCTCGGTGTATCCGGGTAAAAACCTGGTGGGTGACAACGGATATCTGAAGAACGAACTGGTGGTGGATGTCTCACCCATCGCCGCAGATGGGCGGCTGGTGTTCAACAGTGGGACCAGGGTGGGACCGCTGCCGGTCAAGCTCTATGCGAACGGCGACATCCGCGAGTGGCCTTTCGACGAATATCAGTCCGACAACGTGGTGGTGCGCGCCTTCAGCCAGGCGTCGTCGCCGGAGGCCGGCACCGTCTCGTTCCCGTTGCCGACAGATGTGGTGGTGACCGACTCACTGACAGGCTGGGACGTGACGTCCGATGATCAGGATGCCGGTGGGGGACAAGCGTTCACGATCTACGCGGACCGGACGGCCGGATCGCTCGTCTTCGATCTCGCGCTCTGTGCGGTACTGATCGTCCTCCCCGTGTGTGCCCTGTTCGTGTCGATCCAGACCGTGCGGCGGCGCAAGGCTTTTCAGCCGCCGATGGTCACGTGGTTCGCGGTGATGCTGTTCGCGGTGCTCCCTCTGCGAAACATTTTTCCGGGGTCGCCACCGTTCGGTTCCTGGGTGGACTACTCGGTTGTTCTCTGGGTGGTCGCCGGGTTGGTGACCGCGATGTCGCTGTACGTCATCGCATGGTGGCGCCAGGCGCCCTGACCGCCGGCTACGCCAGCCGCGCTCGCGCGACGCCGCGGTCCACCCACGTCTGGAGTTGCTTTCTGGTCTTGACGCCGTCCGTGGCCACCCGGATCCACCCGGCAAGCTCCTTCCCGCGCATCACCATCGGCGACACGTGGGCGCGGCCGAGCAGAGTTTTCGATTGGGCCGGGTCGACCCGGACCATCAGCCCGCCTTGCCCGCTGACCGCCACGGCCATGTGACCGTCGATCAGGAAGGCCAGACCACCGAACATCCGCTTTTCCGAGACGCCCGCCTCTGGACCCATGAGTTCCCGAACGCGGTCCGCCAGATGCGTGTCATAGGCCATGGATCAAGTGTGCGGCAACCGACTTCATTTTGTGGGGTCGTGCCCCCAATTCATCAGTGAGTATCTCCAGGCGGTGTCGGAAACGTCACCGGAGGGAACGCTGAGCCAGATGTCGATGGACGTAGCCGACGACCTTGTGCATGTGTGCGGCATCGTCATCGGTCAGGTCGCTCTTGTTGGCACGCAGGATGTCCACGATTCGCCGGCCTGACTTGTGGCCAGTGGATTCGCCGCCCGAGCTCTTGTCTCCCACGTCTTTCGATTCGGGGGTGTCGAGGAAGGACTCGAGTTCACCGGCCGTCATGTTGACTGCTTCCTGCCAGCCATCCCACACTTCGGCCACGGCATCGTTGGTCTGTGCACTCATCGGGCGGTCCTTCCCTCGGACTTCGAGATCAATACTGAGCTCTACCTCGATCCACCCGTGCCGAAACCTTGTACAACCTGTCCGTGACAGAACTCCGCCCACCCATTCTCGGGTACCCACCCCGCCAGGGGGCGGGGGAGCGATATGAGAACAGGTGGGCAGAGATGTCGATCAGGCTGCGACGGTTGCCTTTTGATCCGCAGCGGGCTCGAGCGCCTGGGCGATGATGTCGGCGACGTCGGTCATCGGCAGCACGGTCAGTGCCTCCAACACCTCGGCAGGCACGTCATCCAGATCGGGCTCGTTGCGTTGCGGGATGAAGACCGTCGTCATTCCCGACCGCGCGGCCGCCAGCAGCTTCTGCTTCACGCCACCGATGGGCAGCACCCGTCCGTTGAGGGTGACCTCGCCGGTCATCGCGACGTCGGCCCGCACCTTGCGTCCGGTTGCCATCGACACCAGCGCGGTCACCATTGTGACACCCGCGGACGGACCGTCCTTGGGAGTTGCGCCGGCCGGGACGTGCACGTGGATGCTGCGTTCCAGCGACTTGGGGTCGATGCTGAAATCGGCTGCGTGGGAACGCACGTAGCTCAGCGCGATCTGTGCAGACTCCTTCATCACGTCCCCGAGCTGCCCGGTGAGGACCAGTCCTTCGCCATCGGTGGACCCGGCTTCGATGTAGAGCACATCGCCGCCCAGCCCGGTGACCGCCAGCCCGGTTGCCACACCCGGCACGGCCGTCCGCTCTTCGGCATCAGGTGTGAAGCGTGGGCGGCCCAGGTACCCGACCAGGTCGGGCTCGTCGACACGCACCTTGACGGAACCGTCTGTGCTTTCGGTGCCGGCCAGTGCCGTGGTCACCTTGCGCAGCAGTTTGGCCAGGAGCCGTTCGAACTGTCGCACACCGGGTTCACGGGTGTAGTCGGCCGCGATCTTGCGGAGCGCAGCGTCCGTCACCTCCACCTCGTCGTCGGTGATCGCCGCCCGTTCCTGCTGCCGAGGCAGTAGGTAGTTGCGTGCAATGGCAACCTTGTCGTCTTCGGTGTAGCCGTCGATGGTCACCAGTTCCATACGGTCGAGCAGTGCCGACGGGATCTGCTCGATCACGTTGGCGGTCGCCAGGAACACCACATCCGACAGGTTGAGGTCCAGGTCCAGGTAGTGGTCGCGGAAGGTGTGGTTCTGGGCCGGGTCGAGCACCTCGAGCAGTGCCGCACTGGGGTCGCCGCGGTAGTCGGCGCCGACCTTGTCGATCTCGTCCAGCAGCACAACGGGATTCATCGATCCCGCTTCGCCGATGGCACGCACGATACGTCCGGGCAGCGCGCCGACGTAGGTACGCCGGTGTCCACGTATCTCGGCCTCGTCGCGGACGCCACCGAGGGCGACGCGGACGAACTTTCGACCGAGGGCGCGGGCAACGCTCTCACCCAACGACGTCTTGCCGACTCCGGGAGGTCCGGCCAGCACCATCACCGCACCCGACCCGCGACCACCGACGACCTGCAGGCCGCGTTCGGCGCGGCGAGCCCGGACGGCCAAGTATTCGACGATGCGGTCCTTCACGTCGTCCAACCCGTGGTGGTCGGCGTCGAGGATGGCCCGGGCACCCTTGATGTCGGTGGAGTCGGTGGTGGTCACATTCCACGGCAGGTCCAGCACCGTATCCAGCCAGGTTCGGATCCAGCCGGTCTCGGGGCTCTGGTCGCTGGCGCGCTCCAGTTTGCCGACCTCGCGCATCGCAGCTTCGCGCACGTTGTCGGGCAGCTCCGCCGCCTCGACGCGGGCGCGGTAGTCGTCGCTGCCGTCGGGTTCGTCCTCGCCCAGTTCCTTACGAATCGCGGCCAGTTGCTGACGCAGCAGGAACTCCTTCTGCGTCTTCTCCATGCCGTCGCGGACCTCGCCGGCGATCTTGTCGTTCACCTCGACCTCGGCCAGGTGGTCGCGGGTCCACGTGATCAGGGTGGTCAAACGCTCTGCCACGTCGGGAGTTTCGAGCATCTGTCGCTTCTGGACATCAGTGAGGTACGACGCGTAACCGGCGGTGTCGGCCAGTGCCGACGGATCGCTCAGTTTGTTGACCGAGTCGATGACCTGCCAGGCCTCGCGACGTTGCAGCATGGCCAGTACGAGCTTCTTGTACTCGGCGGCCAGTTCGCGCACCTCGTCGGTGACCGCGGGTTCGGACACCGCTTCGACCTCGACCCACAGCGCCGCGCCGGGCCCGGTGGTTCCCGATCCGATGTGAGCGCGGGATTCGCCCTTGAGGACCGCCGCCGATTCGCCACCGGCGAGGCGGCCGAGCTGCACGATCGACGCGACGACGCCGTAGGCGGGATAACGGTCGTCCAATCGAGGGGCGACCAAGAGTTTGCCCGCCTCCGAGGCCTTCGCGGCGTCGACGGCGGCGCGTGCGGCATCGTCCAGTTCGACCGGGACCACCATGCCGGGGAGCAAGACGGGGTCGGTCAGGAACAACACCGGCAAGCGATTCAGTTCGCTCATGTTTCCTCCAAAGTTAAGTACTTCGGGCTCAACTTTCTGGTGATGGCCTTTGTTCCTCAGGTAGTCCATGTTCTTCGAGAGCGAAATCAAACGATCGTGGCGAGGTGACGATGAGCAGGAGTTCGATACTCGACGACGAGAGAACCTTTAGCAGAGGGGCAACTCGCATGGTTGTTTTAGACTCGGCCGTAGCTGTGACGGTCAAAGGGGGCGTTCGAGATGACCGACGATCGGGTGTTCAGCGACCAGTACGGGCCACTGCGGCCGCGGTGGGATCGACTATTGGCCGCGCTGTCCGAGCGCGGTGCGCATCGCACCGTTGAGTCGTTTGCTCCGGGCCTGACGTACGACCAAGCCGAGCGGATCCTCGAGGAAGCCGGGTTCGCTCCAGGGGCCGTACGTGGGCAGATCCTCGACTTGTTTCAGTGCGTCAATGGGTTCCTTGAGGGGCGTTGGACGCGTGTGTTCCCCGACGTGGATCTCCTGTCGTTGCGGGACATGATCAGTGTGCGTGCGATGATGCTCGAGGTGGCTGGCGCCAGAAGCGGATACCCTAGTTACGCAGGCTTTCCCGCGTACGGCTTTGTCCCGGAATACTTCCCATTCGCCGACCGTGACGGGTACTTGCTGGTCGCTGACCTACGAACCGGCAGCCAATGGGGCGAAGTGCTGCGCTACGACAAGATCGATGCCGACGACGGCACCACCAGATGGCCCAGCGTCGCATCTGTGCTCGACGATCTCATTGGGGCGATCGCGACCGGCAGCGAGTTCGATGGGTGGACTACCGACGTTGTTGACGGAGAGCTGACCTGGTCGCTTCGCTGAGCCACCGGCGTGGGTGCACGCTTGTGTACCGCAGCTCCCCGTCACGTGTTCACCGATGCGTGGCGCGCAGGGCTCCGATGGCAGCTTTCAGTCCACGGCGTGGGCTCACCGTTTCCACGTTCGTCGCGCGCGGGTCGGTGATTCCGAAGCGGTGCTCGCTGCTGGTCTCTGGCGCGTCATCGGACGACCGCGAAAGGAAGCTGTCGGGAAGGGCGAGTTTGTGGATGGTGCGCAAGGCCAGCCAGTACTGCCGCGGCAAGGACCCTGTCGTGTACGGGAGATCAAACTTCTCGCAGAGGGCCTCGACCCGTTCGGCGATCTCCGCATACCGATTGCTGGGCAGATCTGGGAACAGATGATGCTCGATCTGATAGCAGAGGTTCCCACTCATCAGCGCCATCAACGGACCGGCCCTGAAGTTGGCGCTGCCGAGCATCTGTCGCAGATACCACTGCTGCCGTGTCTCTGACTCGTACTCGGCCATCGTGAATTTCTCTGCGCCGTCGGGGAAATGACCGCAGAAGATCACCGCATACGCCCAGAGGTTGCGGATCAGGTTCGCCGACGCGTTGGCCGTCAGCGTGGTCTTCCACGCCCGTCCGGTCAGAGCAGGAAAGAGGACAAAATCCTTGCCCATCTGCTTGCCGATTTTTCGCCAGAAGGTGCGACTGGCTTCGGACTTGCCGATCCGGCTGACGTCTGTGCCTGGATCACGCTCGACGTCCATTCGCTTTTGCGCGTCCAGATCGTGGCGCGCGATACCCCATTCGAATGTGGTCGCGAGGACAACATTGGCCAACGGCTGAATCAGATTGACCGGGCGCCAAGCGACGTCGCGAGTCATCCTGAGGATGCCGAACCCGATGTCGTCATCCATGCCGACGATGTTGGTGTAGAGGTGGTGCGAGTAGTTGTGGGCCCGCTTCCACTGAGACGACGGGCCGACCTGGTCCCATTCCCACGAGTTGGAGTGGATCTCGGGGTCGTTCATCCAGTCCCACTGCCCATGGCTGATGTTGTGACCGAGTTCCATGTTCTCGAGAACCTTCGAGCAGGCCAACATCGATGTCCCCAGAATCCACACCGGCCTTCGCCGGGATCCCATGAGTACGACGCGGGCCCCTATCTCGAGCCCACGTTGCAGGGCGATGACGCGATGTATGTACCGCCAATCGCGCTCACCGCGTTGATCTTCGATGTCGCGTCGGATGGCGTCGAGTTCGCGGCTGAGCGAGTCGATGTCGACGTCGGTGAGATGGGCGTATCGAGCTATGTCGGTGATGGCCACGGGGTGCGCTCCGCTCCGGCGAGCCTTCTGTCGAGAAGGTTCATCGGTGATGTTCAGACGTACACGACCCTCACTGATAGAGGTCGAACTCGTCTGACACAAAGTTTCCGGGCAGCGAACGTGTGTGGCAGTTGCGCGGCCGGTGGCGGCGAAACCGGCCCCGGGCCGGCTGGGTTTCTCAGCACTGTCTACGTTCCGCGCATTTTGCCGAACTGTCAATGTACGACTGACGACGGTCGGTCACACCGTGAACAGTTGGCGGCCATGCGCTGACGATTGCGAGTCGCGCGTGCCGAGCGCGGTCACAATCTGCGCGGTTGAGGTTTGACAGCGTCAGCGATCACCACGCGTGCAGCGTCGGCCGACTCGATCAGGATCGCCACCATTTCCGTCATCAGCGCAGCGAGGTCAACAGTTGGGTCGATCAGCCCTTCTTGCAGCGTGGTGAGGTCAATGGTGGTTCGAACTCGAGGGGTGCATCCTGAGCTTTACCCGCCGCTGACCAGCGAACCGAAACCTGTGCTGTTTTCAGGATCCGGAGCGGCGAGCCTGTGCCCGGCGCTTGGCGTCATCGAATATCGATTGGGCGACGTCGGCCAACTTCCTGTGGTCCTTCTGGCTCATCTCGCGCAGTTTCGCGAATGCCTCCGCGCTTGTGCATCCACTGCGGCTCACCACGATGCCGATCGCGTGGTCGATCACCTTTCGATTGGTCAGCGCTTTCTGCAGTTGTTCGGACAGCGTCAACGCGTTGGCAAGCGCCTGGGCATTTTGCACCGAAACCGCTGCGGGAACGGCGAACAGCTCGCCCAGCGCGACTGCGCGGTCATCGAATGCATTCTTGGCGCGGGCATATACGTTCATCGCGCCGAGCACCCCGCCCTCCGTCTTGAGCGGTAGCGACAGAACACTGTGTACGCCGAGTCTGCCGACCCGGGGCCCGAAACGCGGCCACTGAGCGTCCCCCCCGAGCGAGCCCGAGCGCACGGTCTGCGCGCGCTCGGCGGCAGTGATGCACGGACCCTCGCCGAGCGAATACTGGATGCTGTCCACCGCGACCACGAAGTCGTCGCTGGCGACGACCGTGTTGCGGCGATCGCCGTCGAGCAACGTCAACCCGGCACCATCGGCACCGGGAATGGCGTTGACAGCGAATTCGGCTATGTGCGTGAGGGTTTGGGGAAGTGTCAGTGACGTCATCGCCAGCTGTGACAGCGAACTCAGACTGTTACGGAGGTCATCGACGTCGTCGCCGAAGAGTTCGTCGGGGTCCATCCCGAGTTCAGGGCGGGGGTCACCGTGCGCCGTAGCCGCGTCGGGGATGTCTTCGGTCATATGCGTCCTCACCTCGGTCACGGACGCACGCATCCTTCGAACAAAGATGAGCCCAGTTTATCGGGTGGTGACAGAAGGGGTCGGTAACGTCCCGGCGAGCATGATGAGACAGTCCACTGGGGGCCGTTCTTGAAGAGTCTTGCCGCTCAGGCCCGGGCTCCCTCCTCAGGGGCAGCGCACTGCCAGGGCTGCACGCGTCTAGTCCCGGCCTGGACAGGGTTCAAGCGTGGCGGGCTTTGCTCCAGCACTGGTTGATGGCCCGCTGGGTGAAGTCATGTCTCGATCGCGAGATGCAAGAAGTCGATGAGATCGGCTTCCCGGAACCGCCGCACGGTCGATGGCCCTCGTCCAATGCGCGGCGGCCCATGATCTCCGCACCGACTCCCCGCCCCAACAGACTGGTCACGGCGTGAGTACGTCATCTTTGACGCTCCGATCGGCGATGCTGGCCAGCTATTCGATTTGTTTGATGGATGTGTCATCCACGGAATCGGAAAAAGTGAACCCGCCCTGCTGGGCGGTGGTCAAGTACCAGAATTGGCCGGGTCAGTGAGGAGGGCTCGGGCAAGTCGGGTGGTCTGAGCAAGGAGACTTGGCCCCTTGCTGTGGACGTCTCGGGTGAGTTTGTTGATCACGGCGATGGCCGCATGAACGCGAAATCTGCCTTCTGCCTGACTGATTCGCGGATCGCATTGTCCTAGGAGTTGAACCCACTCATCGATATAGTTGTGCTGGTTCAGTCGGTAGATCTCGCGGAGTGATTCTGGCAGATTGACCACCTCGGCCGTCAGGACAGCCAACGTCGACGGGTTGCGGTAGACGAACTGGGCATAACTGTCGATAACCCTATCGAGGGCGTCGTCGACGCTGTTGGCAGCGTTGAGCGCGTGGCTCAACGACAACCACAGTGACTCGTTGCCACGTACAAGAATCGCGTCGAGGATATCGATCTTGCTCGGGAAGTGATGGTAGATCGCCGGTCCGGTGATTTTCGCCGCGGCGCCGATGTCGTTAAGGCCGACTGCGGCATAACCTCGCTGGTCGAACAATCGGGTTGCGGCGGCGAGAATGGCCTCGCGCTTGGTGATTGGAACCTGCGGCGCCATTCCGATGGGGGCGTAGGACACGGAAACCGGTTGCTGCGTGGTCGTGGTGGCTGCGTCGAGGAGACGAGCGGCCAACTGGGTGATTACGCCAACGGCCTTGTCGGGGCCCAAATCGATGGTGTGCCGCGAGGGGCTGAGCATCATTGCGAGCAGCGCTTGAGCGCACGTTTGGCCGTCAGTTGAGGGGTGATCGGCGTGGATGCGATCGCCGAGCCGACGGGTGATCGACTCCATCCGGCCAGCCAGTAGCTTGTGGTCGCTCTCAGGGAGTGAGGGTAAGTCGCGCATCCACAGCACGCCGAAGTTCCGGTTACTGATACCGATGCGCGCGACCGTGTTGATCGACTCGGCAAGGGTGCACTGTGGGTCGGCGATCGCTACCTCAATATCTGAAAGAGTGCGATCCAGGACTGCGGCGAAAAGGTCTTGTTTGCCGCGGTAGTGGCGGTAAACGGCGCTGGCGCCGACGCCGACATCTGCTGCAATGGCGGCCATCGAGACCTGGCTGAAACCCATCGTGGCGAATTGGTGCTCGGCGGCAGCGAGAATGCGCTGTTTTCGATCGCGAGGGCGCCGTTCGATCGCGTTGTGCTTCCCGTCGATTGTCACGCCAGCTCTCTAAGGGTCGATGGCACTGTGCCCATGTGTGGGTAACCAGTATTCCCTGATGCGCAGACCATCTCAGTGGTGGGTCGAGTGATGGTCAGATGGGCGTGGGCGCCAGACCCGAAGGATGGACGTTTTTCCATGGAGCTGCATACTCGAGTTGGGATGCCAGCTGCAGCAAGACGTCCTCGCGGCCGCGGGCCGCGACGAACATGACACCTAGAGGAAGTCCCTGGGGTGTGACGTGCAGAGGCAAGGTGAGGGCGGGTTGCCCGGTCGCATTGAAGATGTGGGTGAATGGAACGTACGAGAAGTATTGGTGGGCTAAGTCTTCGAGTGTATCTGCCGGACCCATCGCGAGCTCGCCGATCAGCGGAGCGCACCGTGAGACTGTTGGCATCACCAGTACGTCGTACCCCTGTTCCCACCATTGGGCGATTCCCCGTGAAACAGAGTTGCGCCAGTCGGGGTAGGCGAGATAGGCCGTTGCTGGAGTCTGCTTGCCGCGCTCGATCAGTGCCCACGTCCACTGCTCGAAGTCATCGGCAGTGAGTTCACGGCCGAGTTGGTGTTGCATGGTCGCAGCGCCCGCGGCTTCTTGGCAGGCAACGATATTCAAGAAGGCGTCGGTGAGACCGTCGTTCTCCAGTACCGCTGGGTGGGAGTCCTGGACACGGTGACCTAACGACGTGAGCAGGGTAAGCGCGTTTGTGAGGGCGGTCAGCGCGTCGTTGCTGAAGTCGGCTACGTCTGGTGGGGTGCGGTCGAGATACCCGATGCGCAGGTTCCCGGGGTCGATGCCGATCTCGTCGGAGTAGGGGCGGCTCGGCGCGGGTGCGGGAAAGGGATCACCGGGCATGCTCCCGGTGATGATGTCCAGTCCGAGCGCTGCGTCTCGCACTGACCGCGCCAGGACGCCCTCCTCGGACTGTGCACTGAGGTAGTCGCCATGCAAGGGACCCAGCGATGAACGCCCTCTGGTGGCTTTGAGGCCTACAAGTCCGCAGAATGCTGCTGGGATTCGGATGGAGCCGCCGGCGTCGTTGCCGTGCGCCAGTGGCACCATTCCCGAAGCGACCGCTACTGCCGATCCGGTGCTTGATCCTCCTGCCGCCCGGTTGGTATCCCACGGGTTGCGGGTGATACCCCAGGCGGCCGTTTCAGCCGATAGGGTGGCTCCCCACTCTGGAACCGTGGTTTGGCCGACTCGGATTAGGCCGGCGTCATCGAACTTCTGGGCGACGTAGCTGGTCGTTGTCGCTCTGTACTCGATGTCTTTCAACACTTTCCAGCCCATGGAGTGTGGCTCGCCGGCCACGGTTTGGATGAGGTCCTTGAGAAGGAACGGAACGCCGTGCAGCGGACCGTTGGGTAGATCGGCAGGACGTGCCGCTTCCGCACGCGCGGCCTCGAATCGTTGGTGGATGACCGCGTTGAGGGTGGGGTTCATCCGTTCGATTCGGGCGATGGCCGCGTCCACGAGCTCGAGAGGGGTGCATTCACCGTCGCTGATGGCCGCGGCCTGATCGGTGGCGTCCATCCATTGAGTGGCGTTCAGGTCCATCGTGTATGTCCTTTGGGATTGAAAGGTGACGCTTGTGATTCCACATGCGTCGTTGTCGTGGACTATTCGTTAAATTACGAGGACCTAACTAGCAGCGTGCAGTGGTTGTACGTTCCAGGGGTAGGCCGATTCGATTTGGGAGGCCAGGCGCAGTAGTAGGTCTTCGCGGCCATATCCGGCGACAAGCTGCACGCCGAGTGGCAAGCCCTCGGGGGTGATGTGGAGTGGAAGGGAGATCGCTGGTTGGCCGGTTGCGTTCCAGATGTGGGTGAAGGGAACGAAATCGAACGTGCGCCGGACTGCGTCGTCAACTCGTTCGCCGGGCCGGATTTGCCACTCGCCGAGACGAGGGGCGACGGAGCTCACGGTCGGCAGGATCAGGACGTCATAACCCTGTGCCCACCACGCGCCCGATCTCCGCGACACGTCGTTACGCCAGTCGGCGTACTGAATGTAGTGCGTAGCGGTATGGGTCCGACCCTGTTCGATCAGGGCCCAGGTGAATGGCGCGAAGTCATCGGGTCTTAGTGGTCGTCCGAGTTGGTGTTCGATGGGTTCGACCGCGGCTGCGAAGTGGCTCGCAAAGGTTCGGGCGTAGGGAACGAAGATGTTCTCGTCGTTGAGCATGTCTGGATAGGAGTCTTCGACGACGTGTCCCAGAGCGGTGAGGTGTGTGATTCCTGTTTCGAGGGCGGCAATGGCGTCGGAACTGAAGGGAGCCATATCGGCAGGTGCGGCGCGAACGACTCCGACTCGCAGTGTGCCCGGATCCCGGCCGACTTCGTCGGAGAACGGCCGGGCTGGGGGCGGGGCGTTGAAGGGGTCGCCGGGCATATTGCCTGAGACGATGTCTATCCCGAGGGCGGCGTCTCGGACCGAACGTGCGAGGACCCCTTCTTCCTGTGAGAGTCCTAGGCCCTCGCCCTGGAGGGGACCGAGTGAGGTTCGGCCGCGGGAGGGTTTGAGTCCGACGAGACCGCAGAAGGCAGCCGGTATCCGAATTGACCCGCCCGCATCGTTGCCGTGCGCGATGGGGACCATTCCGGATGCGACAGCTGCTGCTGCTCCGCCGCTGGAGGCCCCCACCACCCGCGTCGGGTCCCACGGATTGCGGGTCTGTCCCCATGCTGGGGTTTCGACCGACACGGCTGAGGCGCCCAGTTCCGGCACTGCGGAATGACCAAGGCGAATCAGCCCTGAGTTGATCAGCTTCTGCGCGACGTAGGAGGTCACGGGGGCGCGATAGTCGATCTCCTTGAGGACGCTCCACCCGATGGTGTGTGGTTCGCCTTCCACCATTTGGCCGAGGTCCTTGAGGAGGAACGGCACACCCGTCAACGGCCCGCGGGGTAGCGACCCGGGGTCGGCGGCTTCCTGTCGTGCTTGGTCGAAACGTTCGTAGACCGCAGCGTTGAGTGTGGGGTTGAGTTGTTGGATTCGAGTGATGGCGGCGTCGACCAAGTCAAGAGGGGTGAGGTCGCCGCGTCGGACGAGCGCGGCCTGTTCGGTGGCATCAAGCCTGGCAATGTCGTTGGTATCCATGTGCGGTCCTTGATTGGTGGTTGTAGTCGGAAGAGGGGTTCGCGGCGCGTTAGACCTTGCGCTCGAGATGGTTCCAATACTTCTCGCGCAGTTCGCGGCGCAGTACTTTGCCGACGGGGGATCGGGGCAGGTCGTCCTGGATGTGTACAGCCTTGGGGGCTTTGACTGAGCCAAGAGCCTTCTTGCAGGCGGCAATGACCTCGTCCGGATCGATGTCGTGACCGTCTTTCACTTCGACGAAAGCGGTGACAGCTTCTCCCCATTTGTCATCGGGTATTCCGATCACCGCGCAGTCGTTGATTGACGGCAGAGTGTGCAGGACGGCCTCGACTTCGGAGGGATACACGTTGAATCCTCCGGTGATGATGAGGTCCTTCTTGCGGTCGAGAATGTAGATGAACCCGTCTTTGTCTCGGTACCCGATGTCGCCGGTCCCGTGCCAGTCGCCGGCGCGGCGGGTCTCGGCGGACGCGTTGGGGTTGTTCCAGTACCCGCTGAACACGAGATCGGACCTGATCACGATCTCACCCTGTTCGTTGACGCCGAGTAGATGCCCGTCTTCGCCCATGATCTCAACGCGCGCAACGACACTCGGCCTGCCACAGGATGCGAGCCGATGGCGGAGACTGGCGTCTTTGGTGGCGTCGGCAATCTCTTCTGCGGTGAGGATGGTACAGACGAATGGCGCCTCGGCCTGTCCGAATACTTGGGTCATCACAGGGCCAAAGATGTTGACAGCTTCAGCGAGGCGCTCTGGAGCGACGGGGGCAGCCGCAAGCAGGAAATGACGCAAAGACGAAAAGTTCGTGTGTAGTACGTCCGGGTGTGCGAGCAGTGCGTAGAGCGCGGTGGGGGGAGGAATATGCGAGTGGCGCGATTGCGTTCGATGGAGCCGAATATCTCGGGCGCGTTGACGCCGCGGTGGATGATCACCTGACCTCCTTCGGCCAGCACCGGAAAGGCTGCCATGCCTGCTGCGTGTGTCATCGGCGTCGCACACACGTACCGCGGCGGTTCGGGCTCGGCTAAGTGTGTGTTGTGTGCCAAGCACATCAAGACCAGTTGGCGGTGACTGGCGGGGACGGCCTTCGGAGTTCCTGTGGTTCCGCCGGTCGGTGCGAGAACAGCGATGTCTTCGGGGTTGCGCCCGTGTGGTGGCCGATACTCGTCGGCCGAGGCGATCCATGTGTCGAGAGCCAGGTCGTCTCGTTGCCCTGAGCCAATCGAAATGACCGACGTGATGGTCGGAACGTGTTGCAGCAGTTCGTCGATGTGCTCGGAGAGATCGGCGTGGTAGATCAGACGGTTGCACCCGACCAGGTTCAAGAACGCTGCGATCTCGATGGGGCGGCTCGCCGCGTTGACGGCTGTCCATATGCCGCCGGCTCGTATGACGCCAATGACACACGCGAAGGCGTCCGCGTCGTTCGGGCTGTATATCGCTACTCGCTCCCCGGGGGCGAGTCCATCAGTGTGCAGGGCGGCTGCGATCTGCTCCGTGAGCCGGCTGAACGAGGCATGGGTGTAGATCTCAGATCCGTCGGATCTCACCATGCACGGCGCGTTCGGGCGGATCCGCACTCCGCGGTCGATGTAGTCGATCAAGTTCATGGATTCTCCTGGTCTGACATGTGGTGTGACACCACGGCCGTCGGTCATGGACGCTTCACTGGTCGACGAATGTAACCACCATCACAGACCGTGGCTTCAGATTAACCGATATTCACGTATTGGCAAGAGCACCTGGTCACGCCATCGTGGCCTTGACGTACGTTCCATTCAACTTTACGGTGATTCACATATCTCCTCAGCTGACGCTTCGCTGTGGATGCCAATCGAAGTCAGTGAGCAAGCCCAGCCGGATCGGTAGGGGGCGAAGAGAGGACAGAGGTTGAACTCATCAGTTGCTGGAAACGACGTCGTCATTGTGGATGCCGTGCGCACGCCAGTGGGCCGCAGGCGCGGGAAGTTGGCTCATATTCATCCCGCAGACCTCCTGGCTCACACTCTGAGCTACCTCACCGAACGGTCGGGGGTTGATCCGTCACGGCTATCTGACGTCATCACCGGCTGCGGCGCGCAAAACGGAGAGCAGGCCCACAACATCGGTCGCTGGGCCGCGTTGGGCGCGGGACTACCAGAAAAACTTCCCGCTACCACCATTGATCGGCAGTGTGGGTCTGGGCAACAAGCCGTACATTTCGCGGCACAGGCCGTGCGTAGCGGTGAATATGGCTTTGCTATCGGTTGCGGCGTCGAATCGATGAGCCGGGTTGACCTGGGCCCCCTGTTCGATCCGTCCCGCGGCCCGGGAACATGGTTCGGAATCAGAGCCCTGGACCGATACGACGGAGCCGTTCCGGCCCAGGGCCCCTCTGCGGAGTTGGTTGCCGCCAAGTGGGGGCTGACTCGAGCGGACCTCGACGCGTACAGCATTGAAAGTCACCGGCGCGCAGCAGCAGCCACCGACGCACACGCCTTTGACTCCCAGCTCGTACCACTGGCGATGGAAGGCAACGAGAGCCGCTCCGAGCCGCAGATATCGGCCACCGACGAAGGCATCAGAAGGAACATCGACCCGGACAAGGTCGCCAGTTTGGCACCAGTATTCGATCCGCACGGTGTGATCACGGCCGCGAACTCCTCGCAAATCAGCGACGGAGCGGCCGCCGTGCTAGTCGCTGATCATGCAGTCGCTGCCGATGCAGGACTGCGACCCAAAGCGGTCATACGAGCGATGGCAGTAATTGCAGATGATCCAGTTCTACAGCTGACCGCAGTCGTCCCGGCAACGCTTATGGCACTCGCGCAAGCTGGACTCACCCTCGACGACATCGACCGGTTCGAAGTCAACGAAGCTTTCGCCTGCGTACCGCTGATGTACATGCGCGAGCTGGGATTGGACGCTGAACGCGTCAACGTCAACGGTGGCTCCATCGCTATCGGCCACCCGATCGGCTCGACCGGCGCACGCATGCTCACCGACCTCGTCCATGAACTACACCGCAGCGAACTGCGTTACGGGCTTCTGACCATCTGTGAGGGCGGTGGAATGGCAAACGCCACCATCATCGAACGCATCTAGACAGACGCGCCGGTCCTCACCGCCTCCTTTGCGAGACAACGCATTCTGTGCACGACCGGTCAGGTGCATCCCCACCCGGGCGGCAGCGTTTGGCCGCGGCAGCCGTACCGAGTCTGATCGCAAACTGCAGCGCTCACGCACCCAGCGAGCGCCGCCCACATCTCACACCGGCTCGACCCGCACGATCGACTTCGTAGCAAGAGAAGGTCGGAGCTCGCTTCATCGTTTGATGCTTCCCAAGGAGAACCCATGCATTTTCGAAGGTCCTCGGCCGTCTTCGTCGTTCTCGGCGGCCTACTCATCGCTGCAGCCGCCGTCATACGCTTGGTCCTTGTGCCGTACGCGACCCAACTACCCGGCGATCTCGACAGCACTGCTCACTACGAGGGCACCGCGGACTTCTTGGACCCAGCAGCACTGCAGAACGGCGACATTGACAATCTCATCACCCGCGGTGTTCCCATCACCCTTGACCGTCGAATCTACGTAACCGACACCGATGGTGACAAAGCTACTGTCAACGACGACTCGACACTCAACACCCCCGCCGGGCCGGTACAGAGCAACCTGAGCTACGAGATGGACCGCACCACACTCAACAGCACTCTCCTGCCGAGAGATCCGACGACGAACGAGCAAAGTGGGTTGACTGTGTCACTGCCCCTGCATCCTCCCAAGTCGTCAGAGCTCAACTTCCTTGACGCCACTACGCGGACGAGCGTTCCGCTGGTCTACGTCGACGACGGCACCGTCGCGAACCGCGAGATCTACAACTACCGAGTTGACGCCGAGGGGTCGGTGAGAGACCCAGCCGTGGCCTCTTCGCTCCCGCCGGCGTTGCCGAAGGCGTTGATCACTGCTTTGTTGCCTACCTTGCCTCAAGACATCCAGAACGAAATCAGCAGCGCGCTTGCCGTTTTCGCTGACCCCGTCCCACTGACATACACCGCCGACACGGACCTCGCATTCTCTGCAGATGCAGTCACGGGGGCGCCGATTGCCGCAACGACGTCGCAGAAGGTGATCGCGAACGTGACGATTGCCGACCATGAGATACCTCTGCTGACCGTCACGTCTGTCAACGCCTCAATGACACCGGAGTCCACCAAGGACGCAGCAGAAAAAGCGCAAGCGGCAAGCCAGCAGCTCACACTCATTGGCACCGCGGCCCCCATAGTCCTTGCTGCACTTGGTCTTGTGCTCATTGCGATCGGCTGGGTTCGCCGCCAGCCGAAGACGGCTACTGGGTAGACGCGCTCAGGGATTAAACGAAGTCTCCTCGGGATCGGTACCGGCTGCTGAGCCATCTAAGCTACTGGGTGCAACTCGCGGACCGGTAGCATGAGCACACTACCGCAATGGTGGCCTGGGCGACACCATGAAGTACACACAGCGCCAACAGATTACGGTCGACACGCACGATACCCGACCACTCACGGTGAGAAGATCTTGGCTATGCAAATAGTGATGGCTCGGGTTCGAAAGCTGGCTCCGAACGCATTTCGACCAAGCGACTTGGCCCCGTGCGACTGCGCCGGCAGGAGCTCGCCGGGCCTCAGTCAGTACCACATCAACCATTCAGCGCGCTGCCACATGCGAACCGAGCATTCAGGGCAGCACGATGATCTTCCCTGCGATCCGTCCGCCGGCTGCTTCCTTGTGGAGGGCGGGCAGTTCGGTGAGGGGTATCCGCCGCGTGACCTCGATGGTGAGTGCGCCGGCGTCGACCAGGGACACGATCTCGGTGAGGCGTGTGCGGTTCGGTTGAACGAACACGGTGGCTGCCCGCACATTTCGTGCTTTGTCGTCGGGCGTCGCCATGAACGCGGTGGTGCTGACAACGGCGCCGCCGTCTCGAACGGCAGTGACGAGGGTGGCGAACTGCTCGGGTTCGATGGGGGCGAGGTTGAGCAATACGTCTACATGCCCGTCGAGGGCATCGAGTACGGCGGTGTTGGTGTGATCGATGATGTGGTCGGCGCCCGCGGCGCGGACTGCGTCGATACTGCGTGGGCTGGCGGTTGCGATGACGTGCACGCCAGCGCGTTTGGCCAGTTGGATGGCGTACTTGCCGACCACGCCTCCGGCGCCGACGATCAGCACGCTCTGTCCGCTGGTCAGCTGTCCGTCGTCGAACAGCGCCTGCCATGCAGTCAGGGCGACAGACGGTAGGGCCGCGGCGTCGTCCAACGGGACTGTGGTGGGGGCATGCACCAGTGCCTGGGCTGGGGCGGTGACGTACTCGGCTGCGCCACCGTCGTGTTCCATCGGCAGGAACCCGATGACATTGTCGCCGACTGCGAGGTCGTCCACGTCCTCGCCCAGCGCATCCACGGTTCCCGAAATGTCATATCCGGGGATGTGCGGCAACACAATTGGGATGGGCAAGAATCCAGCCCGCATGCCGTTGTCGGCGGCGTTGTACGCCGACGCTGCCACACGCACGCGGACCTGTCCGGCGGCCGGCGTCGGCTGCTCGACATCTCCGTAGTGGAGGACTTCGGGGCCCCCGACCTCGTGGAACTGTACTGCCTTCATGGTGACTCCTTCAGCTAGATGCTTCGAATCGGAAGCACTTGGCCAACATAGCAGTGCTTTGAAGTCGAAGCAACAGGTAAACTGTCGACGTGACCGAACGCAGAGAACAACAAGGTCTGAGCGCCGTCGAACTCGGCGCGTACCTCGCGCTGATCGAGACAAGCAGCCTGGTGCGGCATGCGGTTGAGCAGCAGTTGCAGGAGGCGGGCAACCTCAGCTACGTGCAGTTTCAGCTGCTCGCATCGCTTGGCGACGCACCTACGGGCAGTCGCCGGATGACGGAACTGGCCGACGGCGTGGTCTACAGCAGGAGCGGACTCACCTATCAAGTGGGTCTTCTCGAACGCGCGGGGCTGGTGACCCGCAGCCCTTCTGAGGAAGATGAACGCGGAATCACCGTCACCGTGACCGAGGCCGGCCGTCGAGTACTCGCGGCCGTGTTCCCAGGGCACATCGGGATCGTCCGGCAACTACTCTTCGACGCTCTTGATCAGGACGACATCGACGACCTCGCCCGCGTACTCACCAAAGTCCGTGACCACATGCGAACCATTCCCCCTCGCTCGGCCAAACCCCGCCGGGCGAGCAAGCGTCGGGGGAGTGAAGCGCGAACTACGAGGGGTCTCTTCGCAACCCGGATTCGCCGGGTAAAACGCTCTGATTGCGAGGACTTTCTCGGGGGCAGGATGAGGGTAAACCTGGATGTGCTTGCAGCTCACCGTTCGTAGGCTGTTTTCATGCGAACACACACGTCGACGGCACAGACCGCCGTCGCCTCGGTAGCCTTCGGCATCGCTGCGGCAGCCGGTCTACTGCACGCGGTGGCGAGTTTGTGCTGGGCCGTCGGCGGCCGTTGGCAACTCGAGTCAGTGGGAGAGTGGGCCGTCGAGCTCGCGCGCGAGAGCCCGGTCAAAATCGGTCTGGCCCTGGGTCTCATCGCGCTGGTAAAAGCGGTCGCAGCTGTCGTGCCGATGGTCAACGAGCGACGAAAGAGCCGGTTCTATCGATTGATTCGATGGTGTGGGTGGTCAGGCGGTGTCGTTTTGGTCGTGTGGGGTGGGGTCTCGTCGTTGTCGGCGTGCGCGGTGCTCGCCGGCCTCGTCTCGCCCAGCAATGGTTACAACCGGACCACCATGATCGGGCACGCCTTCATATGGGATCCGCTGTTTGTGGTGTGGGGTGCCGCGCTACTGGCGGGTCTGTGGCTCACCAGGCCCGCACGTCTCTTGGTGCGCCGAGGCCCCTGAGCGCGATCAACCGCGGAAGTCAGCACCTCCTTTTGTCAGCGATAATCATTCGCGATCAGCGCGGCGTTCAGCGACGATGAAACTGTGGAACCCGATGAAGTACCTGAGGATTGGCGCCCAGCGGCCGCGGACAGCCCAATCGACCTTGTTGTGGGTGGAGAACTGTTCCAGGTAGCGATCGCCCCAGACGGCGGTAGCCGATACACCTGGGTGAGCGGCCCCAATCCTGGCTACGGGTTCCAGTCCGGCGCCCCGAGCGTTGCATGGAGGACTGGCGATCGGCTTCCACCGGCGCCACTCCCGATCCCGCTACCGACCGTTCGCTATCACCGCACATGTATCAGTGAGTTTCTAGCGGAGATAGATCCTGAGACCGGCTACATGTCCGAGGCACCTTCTGGTAGTCCGTGACGAAATGGGTTGGGCGCCCGAAGTCGTTGTAACACTACCAAACTAGTCACCCGAAGATCGAGGTCAGCGCGGGCGCCACGTCGTGGTGGTCGCGGATCACTCGGCAGCGGCCGCGGCCGACGATTGCAAGATCCCGGCCGAGGTCCAGGTCGTGCTCACCTGAGGTGTCCAGCAATACATCGAGTCGCGGCAACCGTGCTGCGACACCGCGGGGATCCGGTCCGGCGTTGTGTACGCAATCACTGAGCAGCAGCACCCTCGCATCGGCGGGTGGAACGCCGGCCAGTTCGCGCACCGCGACCTCGAGTGCGAACGCGACGTTGGTCAGTCCTTGCGTCGGCAGGGTCAGCAGTTGGTCGAGCACGGTCTCGGGACCCACTCGTTCCCCCAGCCGAACCAGAAGCGCGGCATCTGACCAAAAGGCCACCACTGCAACGTCATCGCGAGCCAGTTCACCAATCATTGCGCCGACGGTGGCTGATGCGGTCCGCACTTGCTCGCCCTTGGTCGAGCCGGAGATGTCGACGACAAGGACGATGGACCGTCGGTTGCGGACCCGCTCTCGGACGAGAATGTCGTCGTCGGTCGGCAACGGGTTACCGGCAATCGCTTCCAGGGTTGCGTCGAGATCGAGTTCGTCGGTCCCACCGCGCCACCGCATGGTCGTGAGGGTGCCTGCGCTGGCCCGCCGCGCACGACGCTGCCGCATCGGTTGCGCGAGTGCGAGTCTGCGCGCGATCTGCCTCGCGCGCCGGCGACCGGCCTCATCGATGACCATGGCCCCGCCCGATGCCGAGAGCTCACCTTCGTCGTTCGTTTCTCCCGGTGCCGACGACCCCGGCAATTGCATCGGCTTCCCCGAGGGACCTCGGTTGGGGATCAGCGTGAATCCGCCACGACCACCGGCCGCAGGCTTGAGCAGTTCTGGTTCGTCGTCGAGCTGCTTCGGCTTGCGTCGCAACGGCTTCATGCGGGCGCGATCGTGTCCGGCACCCTTTCTCGGTCTCGACACAGGGCTGTCGGCCGGAACTGCTCTTCAACCGGGTTCGGCAGCGGCGGGGAGGAGGACGAAGTGGTCCTGCCAGATCTGGTGCAATACTGCTTCGGGTGTCTCGAATGCCGTGTCGTCGAGATGTATTCGACCGGACAGTGCCACCATCATGGCGTCGAGCACCACGGCCGTGTAGTCCTCGGGTAATCCGCGCGGCGGCTCCAGCGAATCGGCGGCAGGCAACTCCACGCCTCGCATCAGGGCGAGCTGCGCCACCATCAGCGCGACGTCGATGGCACCCCGGACGCTACTTCCCTGACGGATGTCGTCGCGCTCTCGCGTCGCCCTGGTCACCGCGACGGCATCGGCCACGACGCGGGCCGACTCGACTCCGGTTCGGAGGCGGACGATCTCACGTTCGGCCGCCGCATCCTGGTAGGTGATGACGAGTCGGCACATCCGGTCGTGCACGGACGTCGACAACCTCGTGGTGCCGATGTTGTCGTACGGATTCATCGACGCCACGATGCGGAACGTCGGAAGCGCGGTGACACTACCCACCCGTGGCACAGTGATCACCCGCTCGGCCATCGCAGTCAGGAGCGTGTTCAACGTATCCTCGGGTGCTCGGTTGAACTCCTCGATGTAGAGAAAGCCACCGGTGCGCATCGCCTCGATCAATGGCCCCTCGACGAAGTTGTCCGCCGTGTAATCCTCCCGGAGTACTCGGGCCGGATTGTGGTGGCCCACAAGACGGCTCGGTGTCAGATCCGCGTTACCCTCCACGAACACCAGCGGGATGTCCCATTCGGAGGTGATGGCGCCGAGCAGCGTCGACTTGGACGTACCCGGCGGACCCTCGAGCATCAGGTCACGGCCGGCGGCGACCGCGGCGAGCAGGAGGTCGGTCTCCCGCTCGCGGCCGACCACCTTGTGCGCGATACGCGACCGCACGTCCGCCAGTGACGCCGCTTCGACCACCGAGACGTTGTTCTGCACGCCCTAGAGTCTTCCACCGGCGTCGACAACATGGGTGGTCCCGGTTACGTATCGACCGGAATCAGACACCAGATAGAGGACCGCTTCAGAGATGTCCACGGGTTCCACCATCGTCACGGGAAGCCGGTTCATCTGGGCAGCGGCTTCATCGAAGTCGGCCCGGGTCGGCTTCTCCAGGTCAGGCCGGAACAGCTTGTAGGTCGGCTCGTTGAGAATCATCGGTGTCGCGACCGTTGTCGGATGAATGCTGTTGACTCGAATGCTCTGCGGTCCCAGTTCTTTCGCCAGCACGCTCATGAGACCGACCAGTCCAGACTTGGCCGCCGAGTAGTGGGCAATGTTCTCGTTGACGCTGATAGACGCCAGGGAACTGGTGATGACGATGGAACCACCACGGCCGCCGGCAACGATGTGTGGGCCTGCCGCACGGATCGTCTTCCACACGCCGGTGAGGTTGATGTCGATCATGGTCTGCCACATCTCTTCATCCATCTCGAGCGCGGGCGCCATACTGTTGATCCCCGCGTTCGCGATCACGATGTCGAGGCGACCAAGGGCTGCCACCCCGTCGTCGGCGGCCTTCTTCAGGGCCGCGAGGTCGCGGACATCGACCTCCGACGCGACGATCCTGCGATCGAGCGCCTCGACGTCCTTGACAGTCTGTTCCAGATCCGCCGCGGTGGCGGTGTCGTAGGGGACAGTGGCGACTTGTTTGGCGGTGTCCACCGCGATGATGTCCGCGCCCTCTTGCGCAAGGCGGATTGCGTGGCTGCGCCCTTGACCTCGTGCGGCGCCGGTGATGAAGGCGACCTTGCCTTCGAGTTTGCCCATGTCAACCACTTCCGTTCTGTTGTGACCCAGCTCTCACATCGAGGTTATGTCACCTAGTGCCAGAACGCCAGCATGGACTTCCCGCGGACGTGCACAGCGACGGACGGAGGTGAGACGATGGTCAGATGGCAGACGGGGAGGTCCGCGCCGCGGTGACCGACACAGTTGATCGAGGCGGCCGTCCTGCCGCGACCAGCGCGCACGAGCTGGCAGCTGCGGCCCAGAAGTTGTTCATAGAGCACGGCTTCGAGCAGACCAGCGTCGAGGACATCGCGAAGGCGGTCGGGGTCAGTCGCCGCACGTTCTTTCGCTACTTTGCGACGAAGGCCGACGTGCTGTGGGTCGAGTCTGACACCGAGTTCGCCCGCCTCACGGCGTTTCTGGCCGCCGATGACGGTACCGCCGCTCCGCGCGACGTCATCGAGGCCGCGATAGTCTCTGCCCTCGCCTTTCGCCCGGAGGACGAGGAATGGGCACGTCACCGTGCCCAGTTGGTCCTGACCGTGCCCGCAGTGCAGTCCTACGCATCGGTGCTGTACCGGCAGTGGCGCGAAGCAGTCGCTGATTTCATCCGCCGTCGCGGTCTCTGGCGCAGCGACGAATTGTTCGCAATCGCCTTCGCCCATTCCACCACGGCCGCCATCATGACCGGCCATGAATACTGGGTGTCGCATCCGGAAACGACGCTGCCGCAATGTCTTCGATCGTCCATTCAGCTTCTCGTTCCCAGCGGGCCGCCGGCTCCTGAGAATGTTGCGCGCGGCGACACTGCGGCGGTACTGCCGGTGGGCGTCGGTTGACATCTCAGAGAGCGCGCTGGGGAGGATATGTGACGTAGGTCACTTTGAGGGTGGGTTGCCTCAGGGTTGCGACTCCGAGAGTTCTTGGACATCTGCAGCAACAGATCACGCCGGAGTTGGGAGCACCATGTGAACGGCGTATTCGATCTCGGAGGGACCGATGGTCTCGGTCCGGTCGATCCTCCGGACAGTGAACCGGTCTTCAGGGCCGAGTGGGAGAAGGCCGTGTTCGCCATGTACCCGGCCTGCGTTGGCGCCGGGTACTTCGGTATCGACCAGTTCCGGCACGGCGTCGAGAGGATGGACCCGGCGACTTACCTCAGCTCGCCTTATTACCAGCACTGGCTCCACTCCATCGAGGCCCACGTCATCGCGGCGGGCGCTGTCGAGGCGGATGAACTCGCCCGCCGCACCCGCCACTATCTCGACAACCCCGAGGCCCCACTCCCTTCACACAGCCAACGCCAAGAGCTGCTCGACTTCGTTGATGTCGCGGTATCGGCGGGCGCTTCGGCTGCTCGAAGAACCAGCAAGCAGCCGCGGTTCACTGTCGGCGACAAGGTCCGCACGGCGCACGTCAGCCAGTTCGGACACACCCGGTTGGCCCGGTACATCCGAGGCAAACAGGCTGTAGTTGTCGCTCACCGCGGGTCGTTCATCTACCCCGATTCCGCAGGGAACGGGCTCGGCGACGCACCGGAGCACGTCTACACCATCAAGTTCACCAGCGAAGAGTTGTGAGGCAAAGGCTTTGGCGATCCGAACGCGTCGGTGTGTTTCGACGTGTGGGACCCCTACGTCGAACTGGTCGATGAACAGAACGGAGCACGCGCATGAGTGAAGGGGCCTCAAATCATGAAGAAACGGCCGCCCGCGTCAAGGCGCTGGAGTCGATGCTCATCGAAAAGGGGGTGGTGACGAGCTCGATGGTCGACCGCATCGTCGACATCTATGAGAATCAGGTCGGACCGCAGCTGGGAGCGAAAGTGGTCGCGAAGGCATGGGTTGACAACGACTTTCGGCAGCGTCTCCTCGACAACGCCGCCGAAGCCTGCCGAGAACTGGGCATCGGTGGCCTGCAGGGCGAAGACATGGTGGTCCTCGAGGACACCGAAGAGGTGCACCACGCCATCGTGTGCACATTGTGCTCGTGCTACCCGTGGCCCGTTCTCGGGTTGCCTCCCAATTGGTACAAAGACCCGCAGTATCGGGCCCGAATCGTGCGTGAGCCGCGCAAGGTCCTGGCCGACGACTTCGGATTCGCCATCGCCGACTCCGTCGAGATCCGGATCTGGGACTCGAGTTCGGAGATGCGTTATTGGGTGCTGCCGCAGCGACCCACCGGTACCGA
This sequence comes from Williamsia sp. DF01-3, assembly GCF_023051145.1. NCBI lineage: Bacteria > Bacillati > Actinomycetota > Actinomycetes > Mycobacteriales > Nocardiaceae > Williamsia > Williamsia sp. DF01-3. The sequence continues at coordinate 320,371 of NZ_JALKFS010000005.1, read as the reverse complement.
CGGCTGGAGTGAAGAACAACTCGCTGCACTGGTCACACGGGATTCGATGATCGGCGTCGGCCCGGTCAAGGCCGCATCATGAACGACGTGCCCGCCAACGCACCAGATGCGGACCGCCGAGCGGTGGATGATCTGGTCCGCAACCTACCCGGCGGGCGTCCCGGAGAAATGTCATTCGATCACCCCTGGGAGATCAGAGCTTTCGCGCTGGCAGTGGCGGCGCACACCGCAGGCGAGTTCGATTGGCAACTGTTCCAGGGCGCGCTCATCGACGCCATCAAGGACTGGGAGTCAACCCGCTCCGTCACCTCCGACGAGTCGTGGTCCTACTACGAACACTGGGTCAGCGCACTGGAGGCAGTCATGGCCACTGGTGGAGCCATCGACCGTGCCGCTCTGACGAATCGAACGGCCGAGGTGTTAGCCGCACCGCCGAACCGCAACCACCACAAAGCCATACTCGAACCAGTGGCGATTGACGCTGCGATCAGTGCAGCGACAAGCTGACTGCGCGCGCTTGACTGACTGGCCTCTTATTTACCCGAGGGTCCACATCACGAACCCAGAACCTCCCTCACCCTGTTCAACTGTTCCACGAACCGCTGACGGTAGAGCGCGGTGAATCGATGCAGGGGTTGATTGAGGATCGCACGGGCTGTCAGATCTGAAACCTCCAGCAGCTCAGCCACTTCAGCCGTCGCAACCGACGGATCTGCACTGTGCTGCACGATGTCGATGAGCTCGGGAGCATGGTCCAAGGCCCTGAGGTAGCCTGCGAAACGATCCCGGTCGGCCTGCAGCTGCCCGTGCGATTGCTCGGCGAAATCGGGTTCCACCACGGGCTCCGAGGGAAGGAATCGGCGAGGATCCACGGCGACGTTGAACTCGATGTTAGTGATCTCCATGAGGTGCGCGTCGCCGTCCGAGTGCTCGTAGACGCGTAGGCATGCTCCGGTGTGCTCATCAAGGGTGGCGTGCAATGGATTGATCTTCCCGCGCGGTGGATCAAGAAGGAACTGCCAAGCAGGCCGGCCTGCGACCGTGGTCGCGACGGGATCGGGAGCGGGGAGTGGTAGTTGCGCGGGTCGGCGAAGAGCCAATCGCCCGGGTCGCCCAGCAAACGGTACGGATGTACGTGCCGCCACTTGGCCGCAGCCGACATTGCCGAGCCGCCTGAAACAGGTTCGAGGCGGCCTCGACCGCCCCGTATCCAACACCGGTCTCCTTGCTGGATGTGTACCTCTCCGTGGTCATCGCTGACGTGCCAGCGGTCGCCGGGCATGATCGTGAAACTGGCGGTGGCCGCGGTCACCTCACCGCCGATGGTGGTCACTGAGCGCAATTCGCCTACGGCGCTGGTGAACCCGACGTCGGCGTACTTGGTCCGCAACTCATCCCACAGGCCTACCCGACGCCCACCAGGCTCGCCAGAGGCCACAACCGTGGTGTCCATGAATACATAGTGCCGAAAACCGCCGTGCTCACGTGGCGAGTTCGCCGATGGCGGGCACAACTCGACCGGACTGTGTGCCCCCATCAGGCAGGCGGGGGCGTCCGCCGCAACTCGATGAGCCCGGCACGGGCCATCCTCGCGACGTCAGATCGGAACTGCGACAACTGCATTGCCGCCACCGCCTCGGCACCACGTTCGGAGACACCGAGCACTTCGATGATGGCGGCTCGTGCGGCGGCGCCGTTGTCGGCGCCGGCGATGGCTTCGAGGACGTCTCGCGGCCGATCCAGAGCTGCCACCGTCGCCGCCATCACCTCGAGGGTCTGCTCATGTCGTTCGCGTGGGTCCGTGGGCCGGCCGCCCGGGCGCCCGCGGGGCTCGGCGTCCACGACGGGTCCGGTCCAGACGAAGAGATCAGCAGGTAGGTCGTCGTGCTCGCTGACGTTGTACACCTCGAACAGGTCGCCGCGTTCGGGATTGCCGACTCCCACGATGATTCCGGTGATGTCGTCGAAGGTGATCTCCACCGAATCGTCAGACCGGGACAGCAGAGTGGTTCTCCACGCAGCCCGGCCTGCTCTGTCGATGGGCGCCGAAGGTGCGGCTACGCGCATGTTCTTGCTCATCCGCCGCAGCAGTGAGTTCTCACCCAACAGGTCGAGAGGGCTGGCCCGCGAACCCAGATTGACGATGCCGAAGTCACCGCCGAGACGCCGCATCTCGCCGTCGATGCGGACCAGGGGCTTTTCGCCCGCGGCCTGGATGTAGACGGCATCGCCTTCACGCTCGATCCGCCACCGATCATGAGGTCCGTGCCAGAAGTCGAATACGAGCCCGGGCGTCTCGCTGCTTCCTCTGGCGGTTGTTCGCATCGACCCGGACACGTATACGGTCTCGGCGGCCGCATTGCGACCGGCCAACTCCACCCACGACGGTGTGCTCATGCCTGCGACGGTAGTCAGTACATCCGCGGTAGGTCAGACCGGTGGCGCGAACCCGCGTTCTGCGAGCGCATCCAGCACACGCTCAGAGCCACGGAACGGGTCACCGTCTCGCGGCCAGTGGATGATCACGTCGGTGAAGCCGAGTTCCCCGGCCCGGCCGACCATGTCATCGAACGTCGCCAGACTCGTCAGCGAGAACTGCGGCGATGCGTCGAGATTCAGGTAGCGATCGAAGCCATCAGGGGAACGACCTTCATCGGCCAGCGCCTCATCGAGGTGGTCGCACCCACGCTTGACCCCGTCGAACCACTCATCGAGCGTCTCGGCCTTCTGCCCGGTTGTCATCCAGGCATCACCGTGGCGGACGGCGAAGCGGATCGAACGGGGCCCGTTGCCGGCCAGGATGAACGGGACCCGGTGCCGGACCGAGCCGCCGACCAGACGCATGTCGCGAGCCTGGTAATACTCGCCGTCGGCCGAGACATGGTCGTCGGTGAGCAATCGGTCGAGTAAGAGGGTGAACTCCTGGAAACGGTCGACCTTCTGGCGCGGTGTCATCGCCGGGGCGCCCTGCAGTCCGTCGTCTGGTGTGCCTCCGGCGCCCAGCCCCAGCAACACGCGGTCGCCGGCGATGTCGAGCAAGGTCTCGACCTCGCGCGAAAAAGACACGGGATGGCGGAAATTGGGCGACACCACAAACGAGCCGATCTTGATCGTGGAGGTCACCATGGAGAGAGCAGTCATCGTCGGAACGCTGGAGAACCAACGAGCGTCGGGCAGCCCGCCCCACACCAGATGGTCGAACACCCAGGCGTGGTCGAACCCGATCTCCTCGGCTCGTTCCCATTCCGGCCGCGCGTCGTGCCACGACTGATCGGGCAGGATGGAGATTCCGTATCGCATGGGCTCACTGTAGCCGCGGGGGGCGACACCATCGCGAAACGCGATGCATCAAAGGCATATTGAGAGTTATCCACAAATCGTGGGGTTATCCACAGAGGAGTGTGGAGAAATTCGCCTTCGAAAGTGGCTGGGAGAGCGAAGAATCAAGCCCGCCGCCAGTTTGTGTTCATTCAGGTGAATCAAGTTGCTAAGCAGGTGTTCTCACAACCGACACCAAACGCACGAGAGCCCCGCCGCACGTAGCGGCGAGACTCTCGGCTTGCAAAGAGGTTTAGCGGTTGTGCCTGGGGACGTGGCTTCCGTTGTCGCCGGGGCCGTTCCCTGCCTGGCGGGGGTCCAGATTGTGGCCCGGACCGTTTCCGGTGTGGCGAGGATCGAGGCCGTTGCCGGGACCGTTGCCGGGGCCGGTTCCGGCCTGGCGCGGATCCATACGATTGCCGTTGTCCTGGCGGTTGTCGTCGCGTCCGTTCCGGCCGACATCCGGGTCGAGCTTGTCGGCGCGCTGGAACTCGGCGTCGAGTTCTTGGCGCTTGCTGGCGGCCGTGCCCTGATGGGTGCTCGCTTCTGCGGCCAAGCGCTTGGCCTCAGCGGCCTTGGCGTCGGCTTCCGCCTGAGCCCGTCGGGCGTTGGCTGCATGCTCTTCGGCGATGGCCTCACGCTTACGGACGCCGGCGACGCGTTCGGACGCCTGCTCCCGGATCTGTCCGGCTTGCACCCGACGGCTTTCCTTGCGCTTACGTGCCAAGAACAGTGCGAGCGCGATGAGGGCCAGCACCACCACTACTGCAATGACGATCCAGACGACGGTATCCACGTTGACTCCTGACGAGACGATTTCCTCCCGGACTACCCAGGGATTTGTGGTCTCAAACACAAGACTCCGCCGGTCAAGCGACTGCAAGCGGCCAATTTGTGATCTCGATACCGGAATGAGATCTGTGCAAGGTCGCTGGTCCGCAGCGGACGAGCCAGAGACACAGCGAACAGGGATGTCGGCGACGATGTCTAGAGTGCGGCTATGAGCGACGACGACGGCTACCCGGACGGCTGCCCCACCCTGTCCCGCGACGGCCAGGTGGTCGGCTTCTGTCCGTCGCCGAATGGCACCCACCTATTGGTGTGGTGGCGTGCGGACAGCGAGATCATCGGCGGCTACGAAACCTACGAGGCAGGCGTCACCGCGGCACTACGCGCAATCGCCGCAGATGGTCTCGATCCGGACCCCGACGACGTGCGCATCGAGGCCGCCAAACTGGAGGCCGACTTTGTGGGAACCGACTGGATGGGTCTCGGTTTTTGAGGTCGGGTGCCTCAGCGAATCGACTCATAGAGCACCGGCCACGAGTCGTGCACGTCGTCGCGCCAGTAGTCCCAGGAATGCGTTCCCTTGTCCTTGAAGTTGTAGGTGGCCGGGATTCCGAGCGCGTCGAGCCGGCCCCGCAAGTTGTGAGTGCACTGATTCGTCGCGGCTTCGATCACCCCGCCGGCAGTCAATTGCGCCACCAGCTGGCTGGTTTTGCCGTCGACGTTGGGGGCCTCGAGGTTGTCGTGCTCACCCGGCAGTCCTGAGCCGGTGGAGATGTACAGCGCGGTCCCACGCAGCCCCGCGGCGTGGACATACGGATCGTTCGCCTGCCAGGCGGGGTCGTCCGGCTCACCCCACATGTTGACGGGGTTGCCACCGAAGTTCGACACCGTGATGTAGACGTACGCACGCCCGAGAGGATCGCTGGTCTGTGCGCAGCCGCTGAACGAGGCCACGCCTTCATAGAGGTCGGGTTTCTGGATGGACAGCGCGAGCACCGAGGTGGCGGACATCGAGACACCCACGATCGCGTTCTTGCCTGTGGTGTTCAGGGCCGAGTCGACGATGGGTGGGAGTTCGTCGGTGAGGAAGGTGGTCCACTTGTTGCGCCCGAGTTCGGGATCGTCGCGCTGCCAATCGGTGTAGTAGCTCGAGTCTCCACCGAGCGTGGCGACGACGTTGACGTCTTTCGTCTTGTAGAACGACGCTGCATCGCCCCAGCTGAGCAGGCCGTTCTCCTCGCCGGCCCCACCGACCCCGTCGAGCACATACACGGTCGGTCGCGGCTCGTCTCCGGGCGCGATCAGCAACTTGAGCCCGATATTCTTGTCCATCGCGGCGGAGTACACCTCGGCGGTGGCCTCGCGTCCTTCTCCGCGTACAAGACTCACGAGATAGGAGCCGTCGGGCGCCGCGATCGCGCGGTCGAGGATGGGGTCGGCGGAGGACGTGGCGGCAGGCGCCAACGCCACCGCTAATCCCGCGACTGCCGCAGCGACGAGCAGACGGGAATTCCGGCGGAGCTGTGTGACGGGGTTTCTCATGGTGTCCCTAGTGACGTCGCGAGCATGAACATGTGATGGGTCGAAGGAGAGAGATCAGGGGCAGGGTGCAGGGTTCGTGTCGGCATGGTCTGGGTCGAGAGCGGTGTGGATCAGCCACAAGGAGCGCGGGTGGGTGGTCAGACCCATGTGGTCGACGGCCAAGCCGGGGCAACCGTCCTGAACCCACACGTTGCGCACCGTGGCGTCGGGGCCGGCGGTCAGGAACGCCGACTCCGGCGGGGTGACCACCCTGTCGCCGCGGGTTGCCACCGCCACGTAATCCACCCCGGGTACGGTGTCGCCCCCGGCGTTCAGCTGCGTGAGGAAAGACGACCCGGCCATTTGCTGGGCGTACGCGGGACCGACGGTCGCGGCGAGCACCTCGTCGGCGGGCAGTCCGGCGGCGACGGCCTGCCTGCGTATCTCCGAGTTGGAACCAAGGGGCAGGTCCGTGTTCGATTCGAAGGTCGATCCGTGGTTGGTGCCGCCGACGCTCACCACAGTGTGAATGGTGTTGCGCTCCACGAACTTGAGGTAGTGGCGTGCAGTGAGTGCGCCCATCGAATGGGCGACCACGTCGACCTTGTCGGCCGCCGTCGCCGATCGCACCTTGCTGATGAACGCGGCAAGCACGTCCGCTGACTCCCCGATGTCGCTTCCGCCGGCGAGGTCAAGGAGGTTCTCATCGCTACCGGGCTGATGACGTCCGTAGTCGAGCGCAAACACGCAGAAGCCGGAGTCGGAGAGCCGCTTCGACAACGTCCGCCAGGTCGCGGCCATACCGGACCCGTTGCCGTGGACCAAGACCACGGGTCGTTGATGTTCGGGTGCCGGCGTGCACGAGGTGAACTGGTTGACGCCGGGGAGGGTCGACTCCTCGGTAGGCGCGGCGTACGCCGGGACAGGCACCAAAAAGGCCAACACGAGTACCGAAACAGATGCGGCCAGTACGGCACCCAGACGTAGGTGACCCATTCGATACCCCTTGGCTTCCACCCGACCATCACGTCCGCATCCGCGTGATATACGAGAGGCTTACCACACCCTGCGGCCCGTGGTGCGGTGAAGACGTTGGTTCGCGGGTGGTTACAGGAGAAAGTGATCGTCACGGGCACGCTACCCGGCAGATGGATAGTTTTACTCACGATCTTTGTGACGGGTTGGCAAGGCGCCGAACGGCATTCGGTGCGGCGCAGCAGGGTCGTGATCGAGAGCCGTCACGCGTTCCGCTGTGAGTACCCGTGTGGTCTGAGAGACTCGATCGCGTCGGTAGGCCTGTGCGGCACCGCGTATGAAAAACCAGGAATGGGGGCCACCGTGGCGGCTCAGGGCGCCGATGCGATCCGCGAGCTGAATGCGGCGTTGCCAGGCCGGGTGCACGAACCTGGAACGGACGCTTACCGCGGCGCGCTGGGACGGATCTTCTTTCCGGATGCAGCCCGGCGTCACCCGCTGTGCGTGGTGCAGCCGACCTCCGTGAGCGAGGTGGCCGCGGCCGTCACCATCGCCGAACGGTCGGGCAATACGGTCACCGTGCGAGGCGGCGGACTGAGTTCGAACTGCGTCGCCGATCAGTCGATCATGATCGATCTGTCGGCCCATATGAACGGTGCGCAAACTCACGGCGACACGGTCATCGTCGGTGGGGGAGCGAGCGTGGGCACCATGCTCGATGCTCTCGCCCCTGGACGCATCGTCCCGGTCGGGATCTCACAGCACGCCGGGTTCGGGTTGGTCACACGCGGTGGGGTCGGCTATTACACCCGCAGCCTCGGGCTGACCCTCGACCATCTCGTCGCCGTGGAGCTGGTCCTGCCCTCCGGCGAGGTGGTGCAGCTGTCCGAGACCAGTACCGGCCGGAACGCAGACCTCTGGTGGGCGGTTCGGGGGTGCGCGCCACCGTTCGGCGTCGTCACCTCGGCCACCCTGAACTCGCATCACGCGGGCCCGATGTGGGTGCACCGAACTGTGGTGGGTCTGGACGCTCTCGCCGCGTATTTCCGCGTCGCACCAGAGGTGCCGAGGCACACGATGATGGGTGCAGTGCTCGGCTACACCGACCTGACGCCGGGAGAACCGGTGATGCTGCTGTTCACCACGTGCGCCAGTCAAGACACCGCCGACATCGACGAGTCACGAAGGGCAGCAACGGCTGTCATGGATGCGTCGAAACAGGTGCACTACCGTTCGGAGATGTCGGGCCGCTACCTCTCGGGCCTGCCCGAATACACCCCGCCTGGTGCGGGCGGTGCCGAACCGTCGCCGCTCTCGCTGCCCGAACCCGCCGACGCCAGGGGATCGTTCTTCGGCAAGGCCGTGTTCACCGGCCCCACACTCGATGCGTCGGTCGCGGACGCGCTCGCAACACAGATTGCCGCCGCACCTACACCGGCCTGCCGTATCGACTTCCAGCAGACCGGGGGCGCTCTCGCCGATGTCGGTGACACCGACACAGCCTTCTGGGGGCGGTCAGCAGAATGGAACATCCCGCTCAACGCGATCTGGTCGGATCCGTCTGACGAACAAGCATGTCTGTCCTGGGCGAACGAAACGCTGGCCGCCCTGTCCGGGCACATCACCGGTGTCTACAGCGTGGAAGTCCGTCCCGGATTCGCCGAGACAGAAGCCGAGATCGATGCCGCGTTCGGTGGGAACCTCGAGCGCCTGCGCGGGCTGCGAGACCAGATCGACCCCGCCGGAGTCTTCGGTACCTACCCGCTGTGATGGCCGTCGACCCCGCGGTGATGGCCGTCGATGAGGTGCGGCGTCGGCCCGTCATGTCCGCTTGCCATACTTGTCGGGCCACCTCGGCATCCGAAGGGAGCTCACAATCAACAGGTTTCTGGCGCCCGCGCTGATCTTTTTCGGCGTCGCGGCCGTGACCGCTGCCATTGCCGTCCCGGTCTGGTTGGTCCCCCAGCTCAAGGTGGTGCCGCTTGATCTCGACATCACCACCGTGGCGGTGTCGCAGCCGGCCGGAATCACCGACGACGACGAACTGCCGGCAAAGGTCTTCGACCGCTGTTCGGTGTCCGGTCCACGCGCCGAGGTGTTCGACGCGCACCTCACCCAGCAGCGCCGCACCGTGGTCATCGAACCGTCTGACGCCGATCAGGTGACCGTTCAGTCCGGGCAGACCGTGCGGATCGACCGCATCCGCGACGGCGACGAGATCGTCGAGCCGGATGTTGCTGCTGTCGACAGCGCCCGCACGTGTTCCGACGGTGTGCTCACCGGCAACATCGATGTCGTCTCGATCAACCGGGAGACGAGCAAGCCGAACGGCGAGATCCACCGCCTGCACACTGTGCAGGCGCCGGCCGGCGTTCGAACCATCGAGGACGAGAGCAACTTCGTGGAGGCGCCGCGAGAGGGCTTCCAGTACAAGTTCGGCTTCGATGTCGAGAAGTCGGAGTACCCGTACTACGACGTCAACACCCGCCAGGACGTCCCGGCCAAGTTCGTCGGCGAGACGAAGATCAACGGACTCACCGCGTACGAGTTCGTGAGCGAGGTGCCCGAGATCGATCAGGTGCAGCTCGAGACCCCCAGCGGCGAACCCGCACCAGGGACGTCACTCGAGATGCCTGCGAGCTGGTGGGGCATCGAAGGTGTGCCTGCCGACGAGAAGATCGTGATGGACCGCTTTGCGACTGCCACGCGGCATGTGTGGGTGGAACCGAAGACGGGAACCGTCTTGCGCGGACTCGAAGAGCAGCACCAGTACTTCAAGTCGCCGGGTTGGGAAGATCCGGGTCTCGCCCAGCCCGTCCGCGACTTCCGGATGGACGTCTTCAAGGCGACGATGGCCTGGGATTCGGCAACCGAGGACCGGCAGTCGGACAAAGCCTCCGGCTATGTCGATCAGCTCCGATGGGGTGGTGTCATCATCCCGGCGATTGTGGGAACGATCGGCGGCATCTCGCTGATCGCGGGCATCGTGCTGCTGATCCGCCGTCGTTCTGACAGGCCCACGGGTGGTCAGAACCTCGCCGGCTGAGCAAAGGTCTAGACACGAATCAGGGCGACGCGCATTGTGCGCGTCGCCCTGATGTGTCATGTGCCGGTGATCAGACCGCGATCACCGGCGCGGTGATCATGCGCTGGCGTTCTCCCGCCGTGGCAGCTTCCAGCCCGGACGCACGAAGTGGCACGTGTACCCGTTCGGAATCCGCTGCAGGTAGTCCTGATGCTCGGGCTCGGCCTCCCAGAACGGTCCCGCAGGAACCACTTCGGTGACGACCTTGCCCGGCCACAGGCCGGACGCGTCGACATCGGCGATGGTGTCAAGAGCGACGCGCTTCTGCTCGTCGTCGGTGTAGAAGATCGCCGAGCGGTAGCTCATCCCGATGTCGTTGCCCTGCCGGTTCTTGGTCGACGGGTCGTGGATCTGGAAGAAGAACTCCAGTAGATCGCGGTAACTCGTCTGTTCGGGGTCGAACTCGATCTCGATGGCCTCGGCGTGCGTGCCGTGGTTGCGGTAGGTCGCGTTGGGGACGTCGCCGCCGGTGTAGCCGACCCGGGTAGCGATGACGCCCGGCTGCCGACGAACCAGTTCCTGGACACCCCAGAAACATCCGCCCGCCAGTATCGCCTTTTCGGTCATCGTGTGGCCTCCTCGCTGTTGAACAGATGCAGGTACTCGCCGTAGCCGGCGCTTTCCATCTCGGCGACGGGGATGAAGCGAAGTGCGGCCGAGTTGATGCAGTAACGCAGGCCACCCTCGTCGATCGGGCCGTCGTTGAAGACGTGCCCCAGGTGGCTGTCGCCATGGGTGGACCGGACTTCGGTGCGCACCATGCCGTGAGTGCTGTCCGTCTTCTCGACCACGTTCGCCGGTTCGATCGGCGTGGTGAAGCTGGGCCATCCGCATCCGCTGTCGAACTTTTTGGTCGACGTGAACAGGGGCTCACCGGACACGATGTCGACGTACAAGCCGGCCTCGTGGTTGTCCCAGAATTCGTTCCGGAAGGCCGGCTCGGTGGCCGACTTCTGGGTGACGGCGAACTGCGCCGGGTTCAACCGGGCGACGGCGTCAGGGTCTTTGCGATATTCATGCGACACGTTGTCCTCCTCGGGGGATTCGTCTCCGCTGGCTGCGGGACGGAGGTGTCACTCGGGTATGACAACACCAAGTGTGTCCCTGGTGTTCCTCCGACGCCAGTGGCGCATCAGCGGTCCTCGGTTGTTACCTAGGCTACCGATTGCGTACCCCTGAATGGCTGTGCGCACGCGACCGGTGTGGACTGAGGGCATCGCGGTGGCGGCGGGTCGCGGGATGAGCGAGTACAGCGAAGGAGGAACGGTGCGCGCTTGGGTGGTCTGGTCCGTCGGAGTGCTGGCGTATGTCGTCGCCGTTCTGGACCGGACAACTCTCGGAGTGTCCGGACTCGACGCCGCTGACCGGTTCTCAGCGAGTCCGAGTGTGCTCTCCACCTTCGTGGTGCTGCAGGTGATCGTGTACGCGAGTATGCAGATCCCGGCCGGTCTGCTGCTCGATCGATTCGGCAGCCGGGCGCTCATCGTGACGGGCGCCCTGATCATGGCCGTCGGCCAGATGACCCTGGCGCTCACCGAAGCCCTTCCTGCAGCCATCGTCGCCCGTGCTTTGGTCGGAGCCGGCGACGCCTTCACCTTCATCTCTGCCCTGCGGCTGGTGCCACGGTGGTTCACGCCCAAGCGGGTACCTCTGGTGACCCAGTTGACCGGCATCCTCGGTCAACTCGGCCAGGTGCTGTCGGCGGTGCCGTTCCTTGCCCTGCTGAACGGGCCGGGCTGGACGGCCGCGTACTCCTCGGCTGTCGCGCTCGGCCTTCTCACCGCCGCACTGGCACTGGCTCTTGTGCGTGACGCGCCCCCCGGCACCGAGTCTCCCTCCGAGTCGGTATCGGTGAGCGAGACACTGCGCAGCATCAAGATTGTGTGGTCGCGGCCGGGAACCAGGCTCGGGTTCTTCAGCCATATGGGCACTCAGTTCTCCATCACCGTCTTCGCGTTGATGTGGGGTATCCCGTATCTGACAGCGGGGCAGAACTTATCGGCGGGTGCGGCGGGCGCTCTGCTGAGTGCTTCGGTGGTGTCGATCATCGGTGCCGGGATCATCATCGGTTTGCTCACCGGCCGCTTCCCGGCTCGACGCTCCTGGCTCGTGCTGGGAATCATGGGTAGCAATGCGGCCATCTGGACTGTGGTGCTGGCATTGCCGGCACCCGCACCCACGTGGCTACTGGTGATCCTCGTGGTGGTCATCTCCGTGGGCGGGCCGGGATCGGTGGTCGGTTTCGACTTCGCGCGTACCTTCAATCCCAGCAAGAGCCTCGGAACCGCACAGGGCATGGTCAACATGGGTGGCTTCCTGGTGTCGCTGATCGTTATGCAGGTGATGGGCATCATCATCGGTGCGATGGGGGGCTACTCGTTCGACTCGTTCCGTGTTGCATGGACGGTGCAATATGCCGTCTGGCTGATCGCCGTCACCGGAATATTGACCACTCGTCGCAAGGCAATCCGTGAGATGGAACGCGAAAAACGTGCGCAGCTCGAGGAGTTTTGATCGGTCGTTGCGCATGAGCAGCGTGCATCCCTCTACGTTGGTGTCACGACGTGACTGGACATGCTCACTGGTGAGTCTTCGATGAGAAGGGCCAACGATGACCCGAAACAACCGCCCAGGCGGCCTGCACAGCGTGCCTACCAACGCGGACTGGCAGGGCGTTGCGGCCGTCATCGATGCGCTGCCGATCGGTGCGATTGTTCTGTCACAGAATGGGCTCCTGCAACTCGCCAATGACGTGGCAAGCAGCTTGTTCGAGCTCGACGAACGCCAGGTCGACGATATGTCGTTTCCGAAGGGATTCGGGATATTGTTCCACGACTCCCAGGGAGAACTCGTTGAGTCGCAAAGTATTTTATCTAATCCAGCCGATCATGACGACAAAATAGACACTGCGACAGTCTCTTTCGATGGCCTCAATGGTCAGAAGGTGTGGCTCGAAATGTCCCGAGCTAACCTACGGATCGACGATCCTGATTGCTCGGTGTTGCTGTCGTTCCGCGACATCACGGAACTTCATCTCTCGCGGAAACGTTTGTTCGCCGGCGACGTGAACGATCAGTTGACCGGACTTCCCAGGCTGCCCGCCGTCCTTGAGCACCTCGCCTCGCTGCTCGAGTCTCCGCCCGACGATGTCGGCCGCAGCAACGTTGTGATGGTCATCAATTTTGACAAGCTGAGAGAACTCAACGCCTCTTTGGGCCACCTACGTGGCGACGAGGCCCTCGCCGAGACCGCGCAACGCCTACGTGACTGCCTTCCCCAGCCCCATCTGCTGGGTCGGGTCGTCGGTGCAGAGTTCATCGCAGTTCTCCAAGGAGTGGATCAGGACTTCGTCGACGACGTCTCCGATTCCATCCACCTGGCGTTGACCGAACCGGTGGTCATCGAAGAGACTGCTGTCCGGTTGCGCGCCAGTGTGGGAATCACCCACATATCGCCACACGACGAACGCAGCCCAGAGGAGATCGTCAGCTCCGCCGACACTGCGATGTACGTCGCCCGCAACAAGGGCGGCGGCCACACCGTCGACTTCGGCTCTCTGCAAATTCGAGATGTCCTAGAAGACTGATCCTTCGAGCTCGGCGTGCGGAGGTTGTTGTCAGCGACTGGCTGTTCAGTCATTTTGGTGGAAAGCAGAAACCCATCGCAGCCACCAAGCCGGTGAGGCAGACAACCGCGACGTACGGCACTTGTGCCGAGTCTCCGCCAGCCAGAACAAAGAAGACGATGAAGAGCAGCATCCCGATGACTGCACTGACGTAGGCACTGAACACAACTCGGAACCATCTGTGTCGTGACACCCTCCGCTCACCGCCGCCGGAGGCTCTGAGGAAGAGTGCGCCAGTGCCAACGATGATCAGGGCCGCGATCGCCCCAGCCGGCACCGCCATCATTGCCCCGACGATGGCGCCCACGATCGTCGTCGAAGTGACTGCGCCAACATAGCCACCGGCCAGGGTTGCCAAAAAGAGGGAAGAGATCCACACCATACGAAGCCAATTCGTGGACTGTTGCCGCTTCTCGGTGGAATTGGCACCGATTCCGTTCGCCTCGCGTACTGCGTCGACCAAATGCACCGCGTCGGTAAGGCCTAGGGCGGGGTAGGTCTCGCGTAGTGCCTTGACTGCGTCGAGGCGGTTGTGTCCGTACACGGCCTGATCCACATCAGTGGCGGTTACATCCACATCCGGCAAAGCCGCATCGGGGGTGCGCCGGGTGCGCCACGCCCTTCTGGTCGACCATGCGGCCCCAAGGACCGTGCACACCCATACGGTCAGCAGAAACCAATCCCACGGGGACCCATCAGACGCTGCAGTCCCGATGAATGCCGGACCACCCAAAGCGACCATGACGACGAGGAACATGGTGGTCAGCAACCGATCGCTGGTCGCGTTCGGCTGACTCCCCATTCTGTGATCGTCGCACAGGCAACCGAGTATTTGTCTGGCTCATTGCTGCGGCTGTGGTCACAGCCATCCAAAACGTCAGGCCGATGTCTCGCGAGCAGTCGGATGATCGGCGAACCAGCGATACGCGGTAGCGGGCGATCCACCCGGGTCGATTTCAAGGAGTGGAGTTGACCCCGACGAAACCTTACGTTCGCCGGCCGTGGGTGTTCTGTTTCGATTCGCGTCTTTCGGGGTCGACAACCTGTGGGGTATGCCTGAGACGAATCCCATGTTGAACCGCCGTACGCTGCTGCGCGCCGGCGCCATCGGCGCTCTGCTCATCCCGGCCGGAAGTGCACTTGCGGCATGTGGCGGGTCCGGGTCGGCAACGTCACCATCGTCGAGCGGACTGGCGGTGCCACGCCCGCGGCTCACCCACGGAGTCGCAAGCGGAGATCCGCGCGCCGATGGTGCCCTCATCTGGGCGCGCTCCGACACCCCGGCGACCATGTTCGTCGAGACATCCGCAACCGAGTCTTTCACTAATACAGGGCAATTTAGCGGCCCGATGCTCACGCCGGCATCGGACGGAACCGGACGTGTGCGACTCACCGGCCTCGAGCCCGGCCAGACAATCCACTACCGCGTGATCCTCGAGGGAGAAAACGGCGCTCGGTCCGAGCCCCTGACCGGTGTATTCAACACGGTGCCGGCGCGACCAAAAGAGATGCGCTTCGCTTGGTCGGGAGATGTTGTGGGGCAGGGTTGGGGCATCAACGAAAGCCTGGGAGGTATGGCGATCTTCGGCGCGATCGCTGATCTGAAGCCCGACTTCTTCCTGCACTCCGGTGATGCAATCTATGCAGATGGCCCGGTCGCGGAGTCGCAGCAGCAGAACAACGGTGGCACGTATGTCAACGTGACATCGGACGCGAAATCGCATGTGGCCGAGACGCTGGACGATTTCCGCGGCAACTACGCCTACAACCTGACCGACACCCACTACCGTAGGTTCGCCGCTAACGTCCCGCAGATTGTTCAGTGGGACGACCACGAGGTGGTCAACAACTGGTTCCCCGGGGAGTCCCTCGCCGGGCAGGATCGCAAGGGCTACACCGAAACCGATGTGGACAAACTCGCTGGTTTCGCCGCGCAAGCCTGGCAGGAGTGGCAGCCCGTCCAACCCAGTGAAGCCGTCGACGGACGTCTGTACCGCAAGATTGCCTATGGCCCGGACTTGGACCTCTTTGTCCTCGACATGCGTAGCTACAAAGATCCGAACCCGGATGCTTGGAGCCCGAACAGCCCGGAGGGTGTCCTCGGGGCCAAGCAGACGCAGTGGCTCATCGACGGATTGAAGATGTCGTCGGCGACGTGGAAGGTCGTGGCGAACGACCTACCCCTGTCGATCGTCGTGCCTGACAAAGCTACGGACCCCGTCGAAGGCCCGAAATCGATGGAAGGTGTTGCCCAGGGAGACAACGGCCAACCGCTCGGCCGCGAGATCGCGTTCTCCAGAGTCCTGTCCCAGACCAAGAACGTCCCCAACATTGTCTATCTGACCGCCGACGTGCACTACACCGCCGCCATCTCGTATGACCCGAGCCGAGCCGGGTTCACCGACTTTGCGCCGTTCTGGGAGTTCGTGTCGGGTCCACTGAACGCCGGCGCGTTCCCGGAAAGCCCGCTCGATGGAACGTTCGGTGCCCGGTATGAGTTCGTGCACGCGCCGACGGAAGCGAACGTTTCACCGGCCGAGGGCTTTCAGCACTTCGGTGAGGTGACCATCAACCCCGAAGATCGCACCTTCACGGTGAATCTGCGTGACGCGAAGGGTGTCAGTCTCTACTCGAAAGTACTGACGGCTGTGTGACGGAGTCGGCGTCATCGGCGTCAGTCCAGCGAATCGGACGTACCGAGCGCACCTCGCAACGTCGTGATCACCTCGGCCCTGATCTGTGAATCGATCCGGTCACTGGTGGCCGCGAGAGGGCCGGTCTGGTCAGTCGAAGGTGCAG
This sequence comes from Williamsia sp. DF01-3, assembly GCF_023051145.1. Lineage (NCBI taxonomy): Bacteria > Bacillati > Actinomycetota > Actinomycetes > Mycobacteriales > Nocardiaceae > Williamsia > Williamsia sp. DF01-3. Next base: position 304,259 of record NZ_JALKFS010000005.1, on the reverse strand, counting down.
CCGGCGACGGGCTTGTTTGCAAACCGATCCATGAGGTAGTCGACGGCGCCACCCGTTCCTAGACCGTCGATGAGATCGGGTCCGAAGTGGTTGGGCAACACCAAGCCCGGGGTGATGGGCGGCAGCTGGTTGGTGCGGAACGTGACGTCGGCGCCCTTCTCACACCACTCGCCTGCGAGCTGCCGCGCCTGCTCGTACGGGATGGTGTCGTCGTTGATGCCGCTGGTCACGAACACCGGACTCGCCGGTGTCAGGGTGCCGATGCGTTGTTCCTCGAAGATGGGAGCAGCTTCGGGAATGGTGTCGAGGTTCTCGAGTAGAGACTTGCCGTCCCTGGTGAGCGAGCTGGTGCGCAAGAACGGTTGCTGGAAGATCACATCACCGATGCACTCGGTGCCCAGGCGATCCAGCATCGCCTGTCCCGCAGGCGTTGTGCGTTCGGCGAGGGGCTTCTTGAGCGCGGGATGGCGTGCGACGAAGCCGTTGATTGCGTAGCCGATGACACCCCCGATCAGATTGCCGTCGACCTTTGCCAGTACGTCGAGGAGATCCGCCGGGGGCGCGCCTGCCCAGGTGCCCTTGAGGTTGAGCTCGGGGGCGTCGGTCGGCTGTAGTTCGGCCGCGGACGCCGATGCCCCACCACCTTGGGAGTACCCCCAGAAAGCTATCGGCGTGCGAGAACCGGTACCGCTGAGTGTGTTTGCCGCTCGGGCAGCATCGATCATCGCGTGGGCTTCCTCGACGCGGTTGACGTATGTGTGGATGCCCGGTGTGCCCAGCCCGACGTAATCGGTGACGAACACCCTCGCGCCCAGGGCATTCCAGCGTGCCGCCGACAACGCTTCTTGATTCGCGGAGAAGGAAAGAGGGTCGGTTTGTGCGATCAACCCGGTGGCGAATGCTCGCGACGGTGCGCATTGATCGCCTTGACCCATGGTGCCCGGGCCGATGATGACGGTCGGCCGCTCGCCCTCGCCTTGCCACGGCTGGGTCGAGTCGATGAAGGTGCCGCTGACCGGCGTCGGCTCACCGTTCTCCAGACGCGAGGTGTAGAGGACGCGGCTTGCTGAACCCGGCCACGGGCCGTTCACACCCGGGATCGACACCAGCAGGGGCATCGACTCGGTTCGGATCACCGAACCCGGAGTGGTCGAATACTCGGCGGGCGTGCTGTAGAAGTCCGAGGACGGGGCAGCCGACGCAGACGGAGCCGCGCCTACGGCGGCAGCCGTCACCACCGAGACACTCAGCGCCAGAATCGCGAAGCGAACCCGCCTGGTGGCTCCGCTGCGCATGGAGAGGTTGTGTAGCAACGTGATTCCTGACTATGAAAGGGATTCGCCGACCGCTGGTGATCGTGGACTCAGATGACCGTACCGACATCGGTGGTGACGAGATGATCGAGTGCCCGTTCAGCCACAGCGGCGATGGTCATCGACGGGTTGCACGCTGCCGAGTTGCCGGGCATCAGCGCGCCGTCGAGAACGTAGAGACCGCGTTGCCCACGCACGCGACCCTCGAGGTCGCACACCGAGCCCATGCTGGCACCACCGAGCGGATGCCAGGTGGAAGGGAAGAACTCGTTGGTGTCGGTGAGGATGCCGCCCGGTCCCGCGATCTTGCGCACCGTGGGGCCGATATGGCGGTTCTGGATCTCTGCGTCACTGTCGGTGGGCCACCGCAGGATCGCGTCGTCACGGTCGGAGTCGTAGTGGAAGCGGCCGCGTCCTGTGCTCACTCCGTAACCCACCATCATCGTGCTGCGGGCATCAAATGACAGCGGCGGCACCGACGCCTGGATCACGGTGTGCGCGGCGTTCGGGTCGGACCAGTTCTTGCTGCCGTAGATGACCGGCCCACCTTGCGGCGCCCCGAACTCGGTCTCCAGATTGGTCCACACGTAGATGCGGTCGGCGTTGCTGCCCCAGTTGCCGCCGAGGTCGTCGGGCATGTCGGGTATCTGTCCCTTTGCCGCGGCGCGCATCAGCAACTTGGAGGTGTTCATACTGCCGGCGGCCATCACGAGTGCGTTGGTGGTCAAGATCTTGTTCTCGAGAACGTTTCCGGCCGAATCGATCCGGTCCACATAGACCCGCCAACGGCCTTCGGGTGTCCGCTCGACATCGGTGACGTGGTGCTGCGTGTGCACGGCAACCCGCCCGGTCGCTTCGGCCGCAGCGATATAGGTGACGTCGACCGAGTGTTTTCCGCCGTTGTTCACGCCGAGTGCGCCGTCGCCGTTGGTGTACGAGGGTTTCATCTTCCCGCGCAGCTCGTCGAGGGCAAAGTTCCAGTCGATCGGCATCGGGATCTTCGACACCGGCAGGCCCGCTTCGCGAACGCTTTGGGCGAACACCCGCGCGGCCCGGTAGTTCGGGGTGCCGATCAGCTCGTCGGGTGCTTCCGCGAGCCGGAGCATCTTGGCGACACGGGGGTAGTGGACACGATTCATGGTCGCCCAGTCGAGTTCCTGGGGGAAATGTGTGTTGAACACCGATTCTTCGGGTTGCAGCGTCATGCCTTGATAGACCAGCGACCCACCGCCGACCCCGGCCGCACACAGCGCGGTCATGTTCTCGCCGGGGACCGCCTCGAGCAGTCCGACGTAGGGCTCGAACACGGCGGGTTTGCCGAACAGTTGAGGCGCAGACCGGTACCAAAGAATGCGCTTGTCGGGCGTGGTGGCTCTGGGGAATGTCTCCGAGTTCGGACCTGTCGCCCAGCGCCTTCCGCGTTCGAGCACCGTTACCGGCACACCCGCTTCAGCCAGACGGAGTGCGGCGACACCGCCACCGAATCCCGAGCCGATGACGATCGCCCGATGGTCTTCACGGACAACCGGGGTGCGCTTTCGCGGTGTGGGATTTCCGCGGGCGATGGCCGGACTCGCGATGGCGGCTCCGACCACGGCAGCGCCGGTCAGAAAGGAACGGCGGTCGAACGCGGACATAGATCCCCCGAATCACGAACTGGACAAACCCCGAATGCCCTGGCCGACGCGAGTGGTGACCGTTCTGCAGGCGTGGTCAAAACTAGACAGTAATCGGCCAATGTGTCAATAATTACATCCGGGCCATCAAGTGGGTTCCAGCGCAGGCCGAAGCCACAGGGTGAGGAATTGGCGTAGATCATCGTCGGTGTGTACGGCGTCGCTGTCGAACAGCACCACCGACAAGCCGAGGCGCAGAGCGATCTCGACGATGTTGTCGAGGTTTTCCGCGACGTGGGGATCTCGAGCTGCCAAAGGCGAGAGGAACTCGCGGGCAACCGGTTTCGCTCGCGACATCATGCCGGTGTCGAACACGGGGTTGCCCTGCTGTGCTCGTAGCAGCAGAGCGAGTACGGGGTCAGCGCGCACCGCAGATCGTCCGGCCACGATGAGTTCGACAACATAGGCGATCGAGGTGTCGATGGTGTCCACCCGGGCGTGGATGTCTCCCAGCACGTGGACGGTGAGATCGGCGATCGCCGAAGAGACCAGTTCCTCGCGGGACCCGAAGATGGAGTAGACCGTCTGCCGCGACACCCCCGCGGCGTGTGCGGCAGCAGCGATGTTGACGCCGTCGAACCCCTGCTCGGCGATGAGTGCACGAGTGGCTTCGAGGATCTTGTGCCGCGACCGCATATCCGACATTATCGCCCCACGCTGCACAAATCTGTCGGACCCGGCTCCCGGAATCGAAACAGGCTGAGAAGCAAACGGATACGCGACTAGTCTGGGCGACAACACCGATGTCATGGCTGCAAGGAGGCTTCAATCGTGTTCACCGAGTTGTTCCCCATCCTGTCCAGCCGAGATCTCGATCGCCTCGTCGCCTTTTATCAACAGGCATGCGATGCCCAACTGGTCTACCGGTTTCCGGAAGAAGGGCCCGCGGTTTATGCGAGTCTGCAGATCGGGAAGTCGTCTTTCGGAATCGGATCAGATTCCTCAGCACCGGAGACACCCAGCCGGGGAGCGCTGTGGCTGTACGCAGAGAGCTGTGAGGACGGGTTCGACGCGCTGGTGTCTGCGGGTGCCACGGTTGTCAGTCGGCCCACTGACATGCCCTGGGGCGAGCGGGTTGCAGACGTGACCGACCCTGACGGCAACCTGATCCATGTGGGCCAGCGACCCGAACCCGTCGAAGACCCGGAACCCACTGAGCTGCAAGGTCATCCGACCTGATCAGTGGGCTCCGGGTGCACTCACACGACTGGCGACACCGGACCGCCGGTGAGCACGCGGTACGCGTAAGTGCTTGCGATGAGCGTGACCGGAATGGTCACCAGCAGGCCGACCAAGCAAAGGATCGCGCCGAGGACGTTGAGCCCGAAGCAGGCCAGCGCCAACAGGAGCAGTGACCCGATGTTCTTCGATGTCAGTTCGAAGCTCGACTTGATCGCGGTGAAGGCGTCCTGATCACGATCGATCGCGAAAGTCAGTGCGTACCAGGTCAAATACAAGACTATGAGGCCGGGGATGATCAGCAGGATGAACCCGACGACGGTTGCTACGCCCACCAGGACCGCGATGATGAACACCGCGCTGAGATTGCGGAAGTTGAAGAACGCGCCGATCGGGGGCCGGTTACCGTCGAGCTCGGCGAGAGCGCCGTTGGTGAACGCGGCACGGAACAACGTGCTGACGATGAACGACAGCACCGTCCCGATCACACTGAGCGCGGCCCCACCACCGGACAACTCATTCTGGAAATCAAAGCCGGAGAACGCGAACTGGACAAACCAGCTGGCCACCAGGGACAGCAGGCAGATCGCGATCCAGGCGCCGGCATTTGCCTTGTATTTGGACCATCCGTAACTCAGAGCCGAGCCGACCGATAGTTGCGGTGGTCCGAAGCCGGCAGGCCCGGGGTAGCCACCCTGAGCGGAGTACTGATCCATCGGAGGAGGTGGTGGCGGGAAGCCGCCTTGAGGCGGAAAGCCCTGGCCGGGCGGTGGATAGTTCTGGCCGCCGGGTGGGGGGTACTGCCCGGCCGGTGGCTCTGGCTGACCCGAACCCTTCCCGAGGGGGACGTTGGGTTCGTTCTCGCGCGGTGGGTACTCGGTCATGGCCTGCTCCTACGTCGGTGCGGCTGGTCGATTGTGCACACTGTTCTGACCAAAGCCCGTATGTAGGTGCGGTGTCAAGTAATACGCGTGGTGTTAGCCGAGCTGTGCCTCAATCGTTCCCGCAGCGACAGCGGCGACCAGTTCAGCGTGGTCGCGTTCGGTCTGGTCGGCGTAGTTCACCGCGAACGCCGCGATGTCCTTGTCGATCACCTTGCCACCGCCGAAGTAGCCGGCCAGCAGGCGCGGGTCGACCGACCGCGAGTGAGCTCGCGCCAGCAATCCGCCCGCCAGGCGCCCGTAGTCATCGAGCAGACTGCCCTTGAGGGTGGTGGGGTCGATGTCGCCTTTGAGGTTTCGGAACTGTCGGACGATGAACGGGATCCCACCGATCGTCGTCCAGCCGAGCAGGATATCGGTCTCGGCCTGAACCATCCGTGCGCCGTTGACTATGCGCCGGCCCTCGTGCCGGGGAGTGTCGGCTGCAACGTAGGGGGCCAACGCCGATGGCTTTGCCTGTTTCACCTGCATCACAAGGTCTTCCGAGCGATTCCCGTGCAGCAAGGCCACGTAGTTCCGAAGGCCCACGCTGCCGGTACCCACTATCCGGAAGGCCACATCGGACACCGCGAATCGGGCGATCAGGTTCCGTCGCGACTCGCGCAGCGTGTCGACGTAGTCCGTCAGGCCGTCGATGACCGCATCAGCGGTAGCGGCGTCCACCCGGGTGAGGTTCGGTGGATCGGCGACGAACCGGTGCCGCAGGATTCCGGTGGCAGGGTCGTCGACCTGTTGCGTCCACTTCGCCACCACCTTCTCGCTCGTGTTCCTCATCGCCTTGTCTGCGGCAGCCTCGAAGCTGTCCAGCAGAGAGTCGGCTTTGACCTGATCCAGAACCGAGACGTCAGGGATCACTGACCACGACCGCAGAAAAGGCGCGTCGGCGAGCTTCTTCATCGTTTTGCGATACGACTTCACGGCGTCCTCCGCGGCTTCGCGACAGCCGGATTCCGAGACCCCGCCCTGCCGGCCCGCGAGCACCAGACTCGCCGAAAGGCGCTTGAGGTCCCACTCCCACGGCCCCGGGATGGTCTCGTCGAAGTCGTTGATGTCCATCACGATCTTGCCGTCGGGGGTCCCGTACAACCCGAAATTGGCGGCATGCGCATCGCCGCACAATTGTGCAGGCAGCCCGCTGTCGGGTGTACCGGCCAGGTCGGCCGCCATCAGACCGGCCGCACCGCGGAAAAAGAGAAAGGGGACGCGGTCATCCGCCCGATGCGCAGCGGAATGAGGTCGGGCATCCGGCCTTCGTTGCTGGCAGCGATGTATTCGAGCACGCCGGGTCGATCCCTGGCCGCGGCGCTGTGGGCGTGAGCACCGGGTGCAAGGTCCTCGCGCAATCGACGTCCTTGCTCGAGGACATCATCTGCGCGCACGAACCGGCGCAAGTCGATCGTCTGTCTGGCCATGCCGGCGCCCTCCGTCGAATCAGTCAGCCACTCGCGGGGTGGTGAATCGGGCGAGGATGGCGTGCGCCGCACGGGATGCGAGGTCACGGTTGTAACTCTGGACCACGTCGAAGGTGCGATCGAGGTCGGGGACCGGTTCGTGCCGGTCTCGCGCGGACAGGAGTGCCGAGGCGTGCGGGCCGAGAACCACCACCGTCCACTCGTTGACGAGGTCATCATCCGGGTCGAGCGGGGCGTGCTGAACGTTTCCGTCGAGCATCTGCGGCAGGCCGACGCCGTACACACCGGCGAAACCGGCTTTGTCCGCCAGGGAACGCCAACGCCGTGCCGTCGCCGGCGTGAACTGCCGAGCCTCCTGAAAGGTGCCCAGCACCAGGGTTCCCGGGCCGGCGGCCGCAGCCTGCGTCGCCAGGGCCTTGCTCATCTCGATCAGCAGGCGTTTGTCGCCGGGGCGGGGAACGTGACTCGCACTGACGATGGCGTACGGGGTGGTCGCCGAATCATCGTCTGCGGGGCCGGCCGCGGTGTCACGCGGCGGAAGCGCAGCCAACGGCTCGCCGGCGAAAAGTGCCGGGCTGTGGGCGGTCGGGAACAGGGCACCCATTCCGTGGGTGGCGCCGACCGTCTGCGCGGCCACCCGCAGCGCCTCGCTGTCGACACCTTCGGCGATGACCAGAGCCCCGGTCCGTTCCGCATGGGCGGCCAGTGCGTGGGCCAGCCCGGCGATCTCTGGATCGCGGGTACGAGCCAGTAACTCTGCAGGGGTGAAGATCACGTCGGGTTCGATCAACCACAGCAGCGTCAACGCGCGATCATCGAGTCCCAATCGGTCCACGCAGATCAGACGACCCGCGGCACGGGCCGCGGCGACCTCGTCCAACACCGAGCGGGGCCGGCGGAAGGTCTCGCCGGGGTCTACGGAAAGAAGCAGATGGCCCTCGGGCGGCGCCGCGAACGTGAGGTGAACGGGCGACAGCAGATCAACAGTCGCAAAGGTGGGCACGGTGGTCGTCGCTGGGGCCGCGTTGAAGAAGGAAAGCTTGCGACCGTCGACGACGTCGGTCTGCTGCATCATCCGCGCAGCGCGGCGCAGCGATTTCGGGGTGTTCAGGGCCGTGTCCCCGCGTCCACGGACCTGTAGTTCCACAGCGACCAGCGCATCGTCGGCGAGCCGGCGAATGGGTGCGTAATGCGGTACGAGTTCGAGTCCCTCGAAGATCTCGTCCGACTCAGAGGTCGAGGTCACCGGTTGCCACTGTCAAGCACTTGCGTTCGATCATCAACCCAGCCAACCACACGGTAGGCCCAGGTGTACGCCCGCCCGTTACCGAACTGTTATGGCAAGGTCGCAGTTCGGTCTCGGCGGCACGGTCGGGTTTGAGATCTGGGTCGGCAGGGCAAACTGCGGTCATGACTTTTACCGCGCCTGGCCTCTCTGATGACGCCACAAAGAAACTGGTCACTGTCCTGCAGGAACGTCTCAGCGCGTTCAACGACCTCCATCTGACTCTGAAGCACATCCACTGGAACGTTGTCGGTGCCAACTTCATCGGCGTTCACGAAATGATCGATCCCCAGGTCGAACTCGCCCGCGGTTACGCCGACACGCTCGCCGAGCGCATCGCGACCCTGGGTGGCTCACCGAAGGGCACCGCCAAGGCGATCGAAGAGGATCGGTCCTGGAACGACTACTCGGTCGGTCGCGACACGGTACAGGCCCACCTCGGTGCCCTCGACCTCGTCTACGTCGGTGTGATCACCTCGCAGCGTGAGGCCATTGCCGTTGCGGGTGAGATCGACCCGGTCACCGAAGACATCCTGATCGGCCAGACCGCTGAACTGGAGAAGTTCCAGTGGTTCGTCCGTGCGCACCTCGAGAACGCTTCGGGAGAGCTGGCCAACGCCGGCGCAAGCACTGAGCAGGGCGCCGCCGACCAGAGTCGCTGACCGCTCACGACAACCATCTAAGTCATCTCGAGGTGCTCACCCATTGCGGGTGGGCACCTCGTGGCGTTGGTGGGGGTTTGAACCTTTCCGGGACTCAGCCGGCCATCACGGGTAACGTCCTCGAACTAGAACATGTTCTAGTCGATGAGGGAGATGCGAAATGCCGAGTGTCGAGGAAATCAAGAAGGTCGTCGAGTCCTACGTGGACCTGGTGGCGAACGGCAAGCCAGAGCAGGTCGCCGATCTGTACGCAGAGGGCGCGACGGTCGAAGACCCGATCGGCGCCGACGTGCGCAGCACGCGCGAATCGATCGTGGAGTTCTATGGCGTGATCGCTGCGATGGACAAGACCACCGCTGAGCTGCATTGGTCCAAGATCGCCGGCGACACGGCAGTCTTCGAGTTCACCCTCATCACCGAGGCCGGCGGCTCCGCATTCAAGATCACGCCCGTGGACATCATGGTCTTCGATGACAACTGCAAGATCACCAGCATGCGTGCGGTGTGGAGCCAGGAAGACCTCCAGCAGGTCTAGTCGGTGCCCTACCGAACACTGACGGTCGACGGATTCACGTGGAACCTCGTGGACGACGGACACGGTCCGGCCGTGCTGTTGCTCCACGGGTTTCCTGGGCTCGCCTACAGCTGGCGTCACCAGGTTGAGCCCCTGGTGGCGGCCGGCTTCCGTGTCATCGCGCCGGACATGCCCGGCTACGGGGCCACCGATTCGCCCGGCGGCGTTGCCGAGTACACCTTCGCCGCAGTCGCCGATCGTGTGGTCGCGCTGCTCGACTCCCTTGAGGTGCAACAGGCAACCGTTGTGGGCCACGACTTCGGTGCCCCGACAGCATGGACCATTGCCCTCGAGCATCGCGACCGGGTGGCCGGTCTGGTGCTGCTCGCCATGCCTTACGCCCCAGACCGGCTGCCGATCAGACCGTCCGACGCCTATTCGGCTCTGGCACAGCAACATTTTTTCATTTCGAGTACTTCATGCAGCCAGACCTCGCCGAGGCCGAACTGAACGCGAAACCGCGGGAGTTCCTCATGCGGTTGTTCCACGCCTTGTCGGGGAACTTTCGCTATCTCGACATCTGGCAGCATCCGAGCCACCGCGACGGCCGCCGACTGGGATACCTCGATGTGCTGCCCGCAGCCCCGCAGTTGCCGTGGTCGTGGTTGTCGGAAGGCGACCTCGACGAGTACGAGACCGCCTTCCGCAGAACCGGATTCACCGGTGGTCTGAACTGGTACCGCGCCGCGGACCTCAACTGGGAGAGAGCCGTCGACGGTCGTGTGATCGACGTCCCGGCCTGTTTTCTCGCCGGCGGCGAGGACCCGGTGATCACGATGGCAGGTCGCAAAGCCATCGGCCGGATGCGCGAGACGATGCCCAGGCTTCAGGCAGTCCGCACCTTCGACGGTGCCGGCCACTTCATCCAGATGGAGCGGGCAGACGAGGTGACCGCGGCGTTGATCGGCTTCGCGAGGTCGGTGCAGGACGGTGTTCCAGCTGTGGGCTGCACCTGAGGGAGTTCTCGAGGGTGCAGTGTGAACCAATCCGCCGCATCGTCGGCGACGAACTTCCCATGTACACACTCCAGAAGGCGGCGGACATGGCAAGCAGCGTGCGAACAGTCGATGACGAGGCGCGTTCTTCAGGTGACTCGATGAGGAGTCGGGGCGATGCGGAGACAGGCGTCAGGAGTATCGAGTTGGTTGGCGACGACGGCACGGTGACCACGCTTCTCCAGCGCGCAGACGGGACCATCGAGATCCACACTGCGGCGATGTCGTCGGTCGGGCGCGCAGTTCGGGTGCCGCCGACGGGTTCCGCCGTCGCATACGCCACCAACTCCTGATACCCGACAAGGCGGAGAGGTTGCGGTCGACGTCACCCGGAGTCGAGACTCCGCAGGAGTTTCATGAACGGCAACATCATGTCGTTCAACGTCTCCATGTCGAGGTGTTCTGCGAGCAGGGCATCCAACTCCGCGTACCACGAGTAGCCCACGGCCAGTAGTCTTTTGCCTTCCTCGGTCACGAAGAGCGTTGCTGTGCGGCCCCTTCCGCCAGTCGTCGTCCTCTCCACGGCGCCGATCGCCTCCAGCTTGTTCAAGGTCGCCTGCATGCTTTGCGGGGTCACAGACGCACGGCGTGCGAGCTCGCTGTAGGAGATCCCGGGCCTCCGTGACAGGTGGCCCAGAGCCGACAAATGGCGAATGGCAATACCTTCGGCCGCCAAGCGGGACTCCACCCGCGCGCGCATCCGGTTGCCCAGGGCTATCAGGACGAAGGCTGCACTCGAGGGCGCGATGCCACCCTCGGCGGCGGTCGGAGTCACCTCGGCACTCCGATCGTCCTCCGGCACGTTGACATTCCTCACTCGTCGATTCCGACCAACAGTAGACCACCGTGGGGGGTGAGTGCGGCCGAGAATGAGGCGCCGATCCGACGGTTTGACATGCGAGCATCCTCGGTTACAGTCTGACTGAAACTGCCGCAACCAGTGGGCGCCAGACGAGGTCTGCCCTGTGGCGGCCGAGGCAAGGGGTGAGCGTGGACGTACTTCGTAACGTCGTGATCTGGTTTCATCTGATCGGGTTCGCCGTGACCTTCGGTGGCTGGGCGGCGGAGGCGCTGGCACGCCGTTTCAGGACCACCGCGGCGATGGACTACGGCTTGCTGGTCTCCTTGATCAGCGGGGTCGTGCTGGCTTTACCCTGGCCTGCCGGTGTGGAGACCAATTGGCCGAAGGTAGGCCTCAAACTCGCCATCCTCGTCGTCCTGGGTGGGGTTCTCGGTGCGGGGAACGCGAAGCAGCGACGCACGGGCCGTCCCGTCCCGCGGCCGCTCTTTTTCGCGGTGGGGGTGTTGTCCCTCTTGGCCGCCGGGATCGGTGTCATCTGGCGGTGAGCGCGTACTTCCGATCATGTGTGATCTAAATCTCGCATCGCACCGAAGTTTGCGGTATCAAGAATTGATGGCCCGACGCAGAAACCGTCGGTCAGCCGTGATTCTTCTTTCGTCGATTGGGGAGGTGTGTTTGCGATGTCGCTGAAACCCCAGCAGCAGCAAATGGTGGAGTTCGAGTCGCACTGGTACCAGTTCGGCGGTGGCCCGTCCGATCAGATCCGTGAGCGGTTCGGCATGCCCGTCCGGGACTTCTTCGCCGAATTGAACAACATCGTCGACGAAGAACCGCCGTCGTCGCTCAATCCGCACGATGTCGAACGGATGCGCGGAGTGATCCGACGCCGGCTCTGGCTCGCCAGCTGACCGAACCGGTTACTTCTTCTTGGTCCCTGGGAGGATTCCCGCGTCGATCACCGATTTGACGAATGGCTTTGTCGCCGTGAGCAATTGCTCGGTGTCGCCGTCTGTGCACCAGGCAGCCGCGGCTGCATCGTCGGTGAGTTCCTCGATGTGGTTGTAGAGGTCGGCGCCGGCTGCAGTGAGGATCTCGCCCGACTCCGTCTGATCGATCAACCCCCGCACCCGCAGGTTGTCCGCGGCCGCACTCCAGTCGTCCTCGGACCAGCCGCGGGTCACCATCACCAGCTTCTTACCGAGCAGACGGCGCCGCACCGTGGGGTCGGGATGCTGTGCCTCGTGAAGCACCAGGGCTTCGAGCCGGTCCAGGCCCGCGGTGACCAACGCGGCGATGTGGGCGTCACCCCGCCACTCGCGGACGATTGCGATGGAATGCCACAGCCGAACGTGCGGTTGGGTCGGCGGCTGCGAGTTGGCCCACGCCGCGGCAAGCGGGCGCCCGCCCATGGGCAGGTCTGCGGCCTTCTGGGCGTAGCGATCCGCCAACTCGTCGAGTACCGGATTTCCGACGTGATCACCGAGTGCGCGGCCCAACGTCTCGTCGAGCATTTGGTAACGGCGGTCGTTCACCACGTCCAGGCCCACGGCCTTGGCGGCATCCCACCCGGGACCGACCACCGCGGGGCTGAAGTTGAAGAACGCCGCAGCGACAACCGAGGCGTCGCATGGCCCCAGCGGAGCACCCCGAGCGCCCACATACCAGCCGTGGAAGTCCAGTCCGGTGTCGGCGCAAGCGGCTTTGATGTCGGGGCTGAAGTAGGCGACGACGTGAAACGGTTCGAGGGTCTCGTACGCCGCCCGGGCAAGTGCCCGATCGGATTCTGAATACTTCAACGTCATGTTCTCCCCAACTGCCGATTGCGCGGTGTGCCCGATGACCCTCACCCTACGGTTCGAGAATCCGGCTGCGGGCCGTTGACACCGAACCCGGCTGCATCGTCGAGGTCAGACGTTTCAGCGACGACCTGTCGGTTTGAGCACCACCTCATGGGGATGGGCGTCGGCCGGCGTGTGGATGGCTGCCACCACCGCCGACGCCACCGTGTCGGGCAGCAAGAACTGGGTGGCGTCGTACTCGCCGCCCTCCATCGCCACCAACTCCTGCTGCATGTCGGTGTCGATGCGCCCGGGAAAGATCGACGTGACCCGCAGCGATGGTTCTTCAGCCCGAATCACATCGGCCAGCGCGCGTAGGCCGAACTTGCTCGCGGCATAGACGCCCCACCCCGGATTGGCGTGTCGGCCGGCACCCGAGTTGATGAACACGACGTGCCCCCGCGCGGCACGGAGCGCAGGCAGCAGGAGCCGGGTCAACTCGGCGGCGGCGATCAGGTTGACCTCGAGCACGCGACGCCATTCATCGGCCGGTGTGTCTTCGATCGAACCCCAGCTGATCACACCGGCGTTGTGCACCAAGACGTCGAGTTCGCTGATCGCCTCGGTGGCGGCCGCGAGCTCGTCGGCGTCGGTGAGTTCGACAGGCCAGGTGGTGGCCCCGTCGAGTTGCAGTGCGATGTTGTCCAATTCGGTCGACGGGCGACCGCCGAGCAACAGGTCGTGAGTGGGCGCGAGCAGACGGGCGATGGAAGCGCCCAGACCACGACTGGCCCCGGTGATCAACGCGGTTGGCATGGTCGCCACCCTAGTCAGCACTCTGGGCTGCAAGAGGGTCTGGACAGCGAGATGGGCACGATCGCGCCCGCGGGGCCAGAATGTGACCGTGGGATACGTCGGCTTCACCAACACGCAACTGTCGGCGCGCGCGGCCTATCTGCTGCGTGGCAATGATCTGGGCACCATGACCAGTGCGGCGCCGCGTCTGTATCCGCACATGTGGAGCTGGGATGCGGCTTTCGTCACGGTCGGCCTCGCGCCGCTCAGTGTGGAACGAGCGGTGGTCGAGATGGACACCCTGCTCTCGGCGCAGTGGGGCAACGGCATGATCCCGCACATCGTCTTCGCGAACGGCCGCGACGGGTACTTCCCGGGTCCGGCGCGATGGGAGTGTTCACAGCTCGCGTTCAACGCACCGCGGGCGCCGCACACCTCGGGCATCACCCAGCCGCCCGTCCACGCCATTGCGGTGCAACGCATCCTCGACCATTCCCGCCGCCAGGGCCGCACCACACGCTCGGTCGCCGAGGAGTTCCTCGACCGCAGATGGGGCGACCTCGTCCGGTGGCACCGATGGCTTGCGCATGCCCGGGATCCGCAGGGTCGCGGTCGCATCACGCTGTACCACGGCTGGGAATCGGGGATGGACAACTCGCCCCGCTGGGATGCCGCCTACGAGAACGTGAAGCCCGGGGCCGATCTGCCGCCGTACACCCGTGCCGACCTCTCTCACGGCGCCGACGCCTCGATGCGCCCATCCGACGTCGAGTACGACCGCTATCTGTGGCTGGTCCACGAGATGAAGATGGCGAACTACGACGATGCGGTGCTGCCCGAGGTGATGAGCTTTGCCATCGAAGACGTCTTCGTCAGCGCGATCTTCGCGGTGGCGTGTGACGTGCTCGCGACGATCGGCGAGGACTATTCGAAACCTCGCTCGGATGTCCGTGACCTGCGGGCCTGGGCGGATCGATACCGTGCCGGCGTCGCGGCGGCGTCCTCGGAACGCAACGGGGCCGCTCGCGACTTCGATTTGCGTGCGGGCCGCTGGATCAACACCGAGACCATCGCGATGTTTGCACCGCTGTTGTGTGGTGGCCTGCCGCGCGATCGTGAGCGTGCACTGCTCAAGCTCTTCGAAGGTCCTCGCTTCTGTGGTCACCCCGACCTCAAGTACGCGGTGCCGCCGTCGACCTCACCGATCTCGGCGGACTTCAAATCACGGGAGTACTGGCGCGGGCCCGTATGGCCGGTGATGACCTGGCTGTTCTCGTGGGCATTTGCCCGTCGCGGATGGTCGGAACGTTCGGCGCGGTTGCGCGAAGAAGGGCTGAGGCAGGCGCAAGACGGGTCGTTCGCCGAATATTATGAGCCGTTCACCGGAGAGCCGCTGGGTAGCATGCAGCAATCCTGGACCGCTGCAGCCGTTTTGGACTGGCTGGACTAGCTGAACTGATTGGATCAGTACATGCATGAGCCACCTGCCGGAGCCGAGTCGATCTCACTGACGTTGCCGACCGTGGATCTGCAGGCGTTCGCCTGGGGGCCGGTAGACGGAACACTGGCGCTGTGCCTGCACGGGTTCCCTGATACCGCGTACACATGGCGGCACCTCGGACCGCGGCTGGCCGAGCAGGGCTACCGGGTGATCGCTCCGTTCGGCAGGGGATACGCGCCTTCCGGACTGGCCCGCGACGGCGATTACCACGTGGGCGCACTGATGTACGACGCCGTGGAGATCCACCGATGCCTGCGCGCCGATGATCAGGCCGTGGTGGTCGGGCACGACTGGGGTGCACTCACCTCGAATGGGCTTGCGGCCTTCGAAGGCTCACCGTTCCGCACTGTGGTGTCAATGGCGGTACCTCCGATCGGGGCATTCACCCAGGTGCGATCCGACCCCGCTGCGATGGCGAAATTGTATGCACGGCAAGCCTTTCTGAGCTGGTACACCATGTTCGTCCAATTGCCGCGCCTGTCTGAGCGGACATTGGACAAGCTCATCCCGCTGCTCTGGCGGAGATGGTCACCGGGATTCGACGCCACCGAGGACCTGCGGTACGTCTTCGCCTCGTTGCCCACCGCAGCGCATCGCACCGCGGTCTTGGCCTACTACCGGGCTACGCTGCGACCCACCCGGCCCGCAGAGCGGTACCGGTCGATGCAGAGGGCGATGACAGGCGAAGCGCGCACACCCACCCTCTACCTGCACGGTGCCGACGACGGATGTATGCAGGCCGGCTTCGCCGAACGGGCGGGTGCGGTTCTGCCTGCCGGCAGCGACGTCCGCGTTGTCGAGGCCGCCGGGCATTTCCTGCATCTCGAACAACCCGAGGTGGTCGGCGACCTGATCATCGAGTTCCTGGCGTGACCGGGTAACTGCAAAAACAGTCCGTTCGCCATTGTTCCGGCCGTGCCCCGGATCTAAACTGCTCGGTGATGAGCACCTCAACCCGGAGGACGCGCGCAGAGAGTCGCGTGGACAAGTTCGGCGAACGGCAGCGAGAGCTTGCCCGGTCGGCGCTGGCCACTCTGGCGGAACGGGGTTATGCGAACACCAGTCTTCGCGACATCGCCAGCAACTCCGACTTCACCCACGGGGTGCTCCACTACTACTTCGCCGACAAGAACGAACTCATCATCTTCGGCGTCCGCGAGTACAAAGCCGAGTGTGTCACCAGGTACGACGCCGCTATCGACGGCTCCGAAAACGTCGATGACCTCGCCAAACGATTCTCCGCTGCCATGGCGACGAGCCTGACGGACGAGGCTCCGATGCACCGTCTCTGGTACGACATGCGGGCCCAGAGCTATTTCGACGAGGTCTTCCGGCCCGCTGTCGGCGAGATCGAACAGGGTCTGGAAGCGATGATCTGGCGAATGGTCACACGCCATTCCGAGTTCACCGGTCGACCCCCGGTGTTGAGTCCGCCGGTGGCCTACGCGATCTTCGACGGCCTGTTCCAGCAAGCACTCTTCCGGTGGTTCACCGGCGACCAGGGTTCCGCCGACGCCCTGGCCGCGCAGGTCGCCGCCATCATCGTCGCGATGACAGCCAAACCCTGACCTCACAGACAGATCCGCTCCACTTACGCGCGTTTGCGCCCGTTGCACCGGGAGCAGACGTCGGTAAGCGGAGCGAATCTGGCAGGGAGTGAGTCAGACGCCGATCTGACCGCCCGACTTCCACACCGAGACCACCGACGGGCGAGGCTGCGAATCGCCCCCTTCGGGCCAGTTCGAGTACGGCTTGTCGGCCGAGTACTCGTCCTCTTCGCCGGGGTGTTGTACGCACACGATGATCCGGTCGGTGTCGATGATCGGCCCGCAGGTCTCGGCACCTCTCGGCACGGTGAGGAACTGCTTCGTCTCGCCGCGGTTGTCGCCCTCGAGTGCCACGGCGAACAGTCCGTCGTTGTTCTTCAGCGCGTTGCCGTCGGTGGAGATCCACAGGTTCCCGTGTGGATCGAAGGCCACGTTGTCCGGGCACGAGATGGGGCTGACCTTGGTCTTGTCGAACCCGCCGTAGTAGGTGTCGGCGGCGGCCGGATCACCACACACCAGCAACAGGTCCCAGGTGAACTCCGTACCGGCATGGTCATCGGTGAACTCGATGACCTGTCCGTTCTTGTTCTCGTTCCGGGGATTGGCCTCGTCGACGCCGGCCTTGCCCGCCGTGCCGCGCTTGTCGTTGTTGGTCAGCGCGCAGTAGACCTTGCCGGTCTTGGGGTGTGGCTCGATGTCTTCGGGACGGTCCATCTTGGTGGCACCGACCTTGTCGGCAGCCAGGCGGGTGAACACTGCCACCTCCTGGGCCGTCATGCCCTCCACCTTGGACTCGGCGCCGTCGTCGGTGACGGTGAGCAGCGGGAACCATTTGCCCGTTCCGGCAAACGATCCCGAGGAAGGAAGCTTGCCGCTGCCGTCGATCTGATCGGGCTGGTTGCCGGTCAACTGGGCCACGTACAGGGTGCCGTTCGACAGGATTGTCATGTTGTGCTGCATGGCTGCCGCACCCACGCCTGGCTGAATCTTCTTGCTGGACACGAACTTGTAGATGTACTCGAAGCGCTCGTCGTCACCGGTGTAGGCGACCACGGTGCCGTCGTCGGTGACAAAGATGTTGGCGCCTTCGTGCTTGAGGCGACCCATCGAGGAATGCTTGACCGGAGTGGAGTTGGGGTCGTGTGGATTGACCTCGACGACGTAGCCGAATCGGTTGGCCTCGTTGGGTTCTTTCGCCAGATCGAACCGGGTCTCGTACTTGCCCCACTGATGGAAGTCGTCTTCATCGTCGAAGCTGTACCGCTCGAGGCGCTCTTTCGCCGTGGAGTCGGTGACGGTTGACGCGCCGGTGAAGTAACCGTTGAAGTTCTCTTCGCCGGAGATCATGGTTCCCCACGGTGTGAGACCACCGGAGCAGTTGCCGATGGTGCCGAGCACCGTGGTCCCCTGGGGATCGGCGTTGGTCTTCACGAACTCACTGCCTGCCGCCGGGCCGGTCAGGGTGAACGGACTCATCGCCGTGAGGCGTCGATTCCGTTCGCCGACAACGGGAGTCAACTTACCCGACCCGTCTTCGCTCTTCACCTCGACAACGGTGATGCCGTGCGCAGCCATGGCGATCCGCGCTTGCTGCTCGGTCGGTTCCTTCGGCTTGTAACCCTTGAACATGAACTCTTCGCTGGTGTACTCCTGGTTGACCACCAGGTAGTAGTGCCCCGCCTGTCCCTCGATGGGGATCAGTCCGGCGAAGTCGTTGTTGAACCCGAACTGCTTTTCCTGCGCTTCAGGGGTCTGGTTGTCGAAATCGAACGCGGGTGCCCCGGGGACCACCGGGTCGCCCCACATGATCACCACGGCCTGCTCATACCCATCGGGGATGACCAGCGCGTCCTCGGTGTTCGGCGCGACCGGGACGAAGTTCATCCCGTTGCCGTTGCCGGTGCCGGTGACCTCCACCGCACTCGACGGTTGTGCCGTCGACTTGCTGTCGTCACCGCATGCGGCGAGGGCCGAGGTGGCTCCCACCGCGACCACTGCGGCGGCCGAACCACGCAGTACCGAGCGGCGTGAGACCGCGTTACGGGCGATGTCCCGGAAGTACTCGTTGTCGCTGGTATTGGGAGGTTCATGCCAGCATGCGTCGCCACATTTGTAGTGGCACGTCACGCGGGAGCGCTTCGAGGCGCCTGCGTGTTTATCAAAAATGGCAAGTGGAACTCTCACCGTGGTGACTCCCTGTGCTGACGAAAGTGATGGGCTGACGAGGTCGCGGGCTTCGACCAACTTGTCGAACGGTAGGCATCGCAGTGAAACCGGCGGGAACCTGAACATGAATCAGCGGTAAAGACTCGCGGCTACGCGATTAAGGTTGGTGTTTGTGAGGGCGGATGGTTACGACGCGGTGGTGGTCGGATCAGGACCCAACGGTTTGTCGGCAGCGGTCACACTCGCCAAGGCCGGCCACAAGGTTCTGGTACTCGAATCTCATCCGACGATCGGTGGGGGAACCCGGACGAGCGAACTGACCGAACCCGGTTTCTGGCACGACATGTGTTCGGTGGTGCACCCGACCGGATTGGCCTCGCCGGCATTCAATTCGATGGATCTGGGCCGGTATGGGCTGGAATGGCTCGACCCCGAGGTACAGCTGTCGCAGGTGTTCGGAGACGGCACCGCCCTGCCGCTGTTCCGGGATCTCGCGCGTACCCAGGAGACGCTCGGCCGTGACGCCGCCGCATGGGGCGCGACCCTCGGGTTTGCCGCGAAACATTCGCAGGACCTGATCAGCGACTTCTTCGGACCGTTCCGGATCCCGCGCCACCTGTTGGTGGCGGCCAGGTTCGGACCGCAGGCGCTGCTGAGTGCAGACGCGTTCAACAAGATCATGTTCCGCGACCCACGCACCCGTACGTTGTTCGCGGCCATCGCAACTCACGTGGTCCGGCCCACCAGCGGGGTGGCCACGGCGTCGTTCGGGTTGATACTCGGGATGCTCGCGCACGCGGGCGGATGGCCGATCGCGCGAGGCGGGAGTCAGTCGATCGCCGATGCCCTTGCCGGCGCGCTCAAAGCTCACGGTGGCGAGATCCGAACCGATCATCCGGTGCGGAGTTTCGACGACATGCCCGACACCCGCCTGAAGTTCTTCGACATCGACCCGACCCAGTTCAGCAGGATCATGGGCGACCGTCTGCCGACCCGGTACCGCAGCCGCCTGGCCAAATACCGTTATGGCCCAGGGTCGTTCAAGATCGACTACGCACTGAGTGAACCGATCCCGTGGAACGACCCCTACACCGTGAAGTCGGCGACCTTCCATATCGCCTCGGACGACCAGCAGATCAGGCAGAACGAAGAGGACGTGAAGGCAGGACGCCATCCGGAGCGTCCCAATCTCATCGGCGGGACGCCCAGCGTGATCGACCCATCACGTGCTCCGGACGGCAAACACGTCGCCTGGGCGTATTGCCATGTGCCTCATGGCTCTGACGTCGACATGACCGAAGCGGTGGAAGCGCAGATCGAACGCTGCGCCCCAGGGTTCAAGGACGTGATCATCGCCAGGCACAGCATGACGGCCAAGCAGCTCTCGGTCTACAACCCGAACTACGTAGGCGGCGACATCAATTCGGGTGTGTCCGATTTGCGGCAATTGTTCACGCGACCCGTGGTTGCGCGCGTGCCGTACGAAACCCCCGTGGACGGGGTCTATCTGTGCTCGTCGTCCACCCCTCCCGGTGGCGGCGTCCACGGAATGTGTGGCATGCATGCCGCGCAGGCCGCGATTCGTCGGCACGGTTGATGCACACTGGAACTCATGAGCACACCAATTCAGATCGCAGTCCAGCTACAGCCACAGCACGCGGCCGACTACAACAACATTCGTGACGCGGTTCGCCGCGCCGAAGACGCCGGTGTCGATGTCGCGTTCAACTGGGACCACTTCTACCCGCTCTACGGTGAGCCGGACGGTGCACACTTCGAATGCTGGACGATGCTCGCGGCGTGGGCCGAGCAGACCTCGCGCATCCAGCTCGGCGCTCTGGTCACCTGCAACAGCTACCGCAACCCGGATCTGCTGGCCGACATGTCCCGCACCGTCGACCACATCTCGGGTGGCCGGCTGATCCTCGGTATCGGCTCGGGTTGGTTCGAACGCGACTACACCGAGTACGGGTACGACTTCGGGACCAAGGGAAGCCGCTTGGACGCCCTCGG
Organism: Williamsia sp. DF01-3; assembly: GCF_023051145.1. Classification (NCBI taxonomy): domain Bacteria; kingdom Bacillati; phylum Actinomycetota; class Actinomycetes; order Mycobacteriales; family Nocardiaceae; genus Williamsia; species Williamsia sp. DF01-3. The sequence continues at coordinate 283,620 of NZ_JALKFS010000005.1, read as the reverse complement.
TGAGGCACTGCCCCGGATCAAGAACCGGTTCGCGAAGCTCAACCCGGCGCCCGTTCGCGAGATCCCGATCCTGATCGGTGGTGGCGGCGAGAAAAAGACGCTCAAGTTCGTCGCCCAGCACGCTCACTACTGGCACTCGTTCGTCGACCTGGAGACCTACCGGCACAAGTCGCAGGTACTGGCCGACCACTGCGCAACTGTCGGTCGCGACCCCGGTGAGATCGCCCACTCGGCGGAGCTGTCGCAGGCAGGCGGTCTCGACGAAGCCGTGAAGCTCGCCGACAGTCTCGCCGACGAGGGCGTTTCCCTGTTCACGGTCGGTGTCAACGGCCCCGACTACGACATCTCGCTGGCCACCGAACTGTGCAAGTGGCGTGACCGCCGGAACGGATAGGTAGGCGCGCACCTCCCCACATGCGCGATAATGGCTTCGATCGCACGCCGATCACGAGATCGCGACACGTGACGGATCAGAAGGCCGCAGGTGGGGAGGTGACTGCGCGATGACGTATTGGTCCTCGACGCAAGCCCGCCTGATGGCTGAGCCCGAGTTCATCTCGACCATCGCCAGGCTCATCCAATCGGTCGCGCCCCTCGGTGCCACCGGAGCCAAAGCCGCATTCAGTTTTGCCGGTACCGCCACCCGCTACGCCCTGACCTACTTCGGGCCGGTGCCACCGACGCCCATCCCGATGCCGCCGCCTGCGCTCGAAGTAGCCAGAGACCTGAGGGTGGGGCGGTATCAATCCGGGGCGGATGCGTGTCTGCTGCTCGAGATCGTGCTGGGGCCCGGCGCCCCGGTTGTCCGGTTCGACCACGGTGAGCACGGGCCGATCGATCCGGCGCTGATGTTCGACGCCGAGGCCTACCGCGACGATTTGCTGAGGTATCCGCGGGACGCCCCGCGATGGTTGGTCGACTACGTCGGCGGCGTTCCCCTCGCACACCTGCTGTCGGGCTCCTACTTCCCGTTCCCATCCGCAGGGTCGGTGCCCGCCCGAGCCACCGATGCCGCTGCAGCGGTGACCATCACGCTGGACTTCATCCGCAACCACCGGATCGACCACGCGGGGCACAATCTGTACTCCCTGGCAGCGCAACGGATTCAGGCGGGCTGGCGGGTTTTCACACAGACACCAGCCGACCCGGCGCGATCAGGCGGCCGCATGCGTTTGGTGTTTCTCGTAGCCGACGACGCGGTGGTCGAGATCCCCTCGCCTGCAATGACTCCCGAGTCCAACGAGATGGCCTTCACCCAGCGTGCGTTCGAACGGGCACATGCCCGTTCGCAGGTGCCGACTCCGACTCCGGTGCAGCACGGCGGAGGGGCGGGCGTTGCGATTCGCGGCCCCCAGGAGTCGACACAGGATGTTCCCGGCGCACGTGAGGCGCAGACGGCACGCGACAACATCTGGCGGGGCGTCGGACGGATGTACGAGCAGATACTCGCACCGCTACCCGACAACGAGGTGTTGTGGCCAGGCGGTACGAGGGGCTTTCGGGTGGTGGCGCGCGAACGGACCACCGTGGTGGCCACCGATGGTCTGTCGGCGCCGAGTCTCGTCGGTGCGCTGAACGGATCGATGGTCGGTGTGGGCGCGGAGTTCTTCGTCGAGTCCATCGACCCCGAGCTGCGTGCCGACGAAAGTGCGCGCGAACATTGGCTTTTCACGATCATCGCCGCGGTCGCGGCCCATGCCGCCTCCGGTGGGCAAGACTTCGTACGCACCATCACCGCTTCTGTCGACCCGGTGTACGTGGAGCTTGCCGGAGTGCGGGCGCCCCGGGAGTGGGCGGTCGGTAGCACTGTGGGTGTACTTCTGAGCAACAAGGGTTGGGGCGCCCCGGGTGGTTTCGACACCCCGCTCGGCCGCGTCGCCCTGGTCTCGGTGACGCTCTTACGAGCGAGCGAGGCAGTCACCACCTCCGCGTGGCCGACGGCCGCAGGCGAGATCTTCCGTCAGCTCTCCGCCCGGCGGATCGGCCACTACTTCGATCCGCACCGCGAAGCCATCTACTGACCCCGCCGGCCGGGCCCCTACCGCCGTCGACGGGTTCGGTACTAGCGGGTGGGAACCACCACGGCCCGACCCCGGACCTTGCCCGCGTGGAGTTGTTCGTAGGCCGTCGGCGCATCGTCCATCGAGAACTCGGACACCGTCACGCTGATCGCACCGCGTCGGGCGAGTTCGATGACCTCCATCAGTTCGCTACGCGAGCCCCAGTTGACCACGCGCACAGACACATCGAACGGCAGGGTGAGGTACCCGGCTCCCACGGTGCCTGTGCCGACACCGATCAGGACGATCTCGCCGGCCACGGCCACCAACGATTGCGCCAGGTCGGCTGTGCTCTGCGCACCGACGAAGTCGAAGACCGCATCGACACCGCGACCACCGGTGAGCTCCCTGATGCGTTCTCCCGCATCGGAATCGGAGATGAAAGAGTGGTGCGCGCCCAGTTCGAGTGCCTGATCGACCCGCGATCGATCGAGATCAACAGCGATGACAGTTGCCTGAGTCAGCGCACGGAGCAATTGAACACCCACGTGACCCAGACCGCCGACCCCGATCACGAGTGCGGTGGTGCCGGGGGACAGACGCGACAGCGAGGGCTTGATGGCGTGATACGGCGTGAGTCCGGCGTCGGTCAGTGAAACGCTCGCGACCGGGTCGAGATCACCCAGCGGCACGAGATGCCTTGGACTGTCGACGATCATGTACTCGGCCATGGTGCCCGGCCGGTGGATTCCGGGTGCGCTGATCCCGTGAACACAATTGTTCTCACTGCCCTGCGAGCAGGAATGGCACATCCCGCAGCCCCACGGTCCGTACACCAGCACCGCTTGGCCGACCTCGATGCCGGTGGTGCCCGGACCGAGTTCCTCGACGACGCCTGCGCCCTCGTGCCCGAGAGTCAACGGCAGCGGCGCGAACACATACTGGTCGGCTGGCGTCGACATGATGAACTCATCGGAGTGGCAGGCGCCCGAAGCGGTCATCTTCAGCAGCACCTCGCCGGGCCCCGGCACCGGTTTGTCAACCGTGACGACCTCCGGGCGCGCCCCGAACTCGCGGTACTGCAGAGCTTTCATGGTCGCGGACACGGTCAGTCGACGTCCTCGCCGATCCACTGCGAGAGCAGATGATGAATGTGGCGGATCTTCACCTCTTGGTACCGGGCCAATGGCAGGTGCTTCGACTGTGCCGACTTCAGACCCTTGTGCACCTTGGGCATGTTGTACGCGTCCTGGTCGAACACCCGCGCAGAGCTACCCAGAACGGTCGCCTCGATCCACGACTGATCAGGTTCGAGCCATTGGGTTTTTGCCGGCTTGGGCCGCTCGCCTTTGAAGGGGCCGAGCAAGTAGACGTCCATGATCGACGTCTCGTGGTCGTCGCCGTTTGGCCGGAACCGGTAGACGATGCGCTGGTAGGCGCCCCATGGGTGGAAGTTGGGGAACACGGTGTAGTAGATGCTGTCGAGCGACTCGGCATCGGACATGTTGTCTGCCTTGACATCTCCGATGATGTCCCGCAGGCCCTCGCGGGCCAGCATCCCGGACATCTCGCGGGCGGTCACGCCCTCGGGCAGTGTCACCATCGGGTCCTCGTCGATGCGGGCGTCGACCATCGAGTCGAACATCTCCTGCTCGGACGGGACGAACTTGATGTGCGGGCTGGGTACACCGTTCGCGGTGATGCCGCGGTTGAAGTTTCCCCAGCTGTCGTACTGACTGTTCGAGTCGCCGGTGCCCACCACTCGCTGCGGGTGGGTGGTGATGACGTGGAATGCCTCGGAGAAGGCCTCCTGCGCGATCTTCCAGTTGGCCTGGATGACCTGGGCGACATGGGCCTGGATGTAGCGGTCCTCCAAAGGCCAAGCCTCGAAGTGCTTTCCGAGGTCGCCGAGGAAACTCGCGAGCGATTCGGAGGCCGGGTCCATGTTGATGAAGACGAAACCACCCCAGGTGTCGACCTTGACCTGTGGCAGATCCATCTTGCCCTGGTCGACCTGAGGGAAGTCCCAGGCGCAGGTCATGGATTTGAGTGATCCGTCGAAGTTCCAGGCGAATCCGTGGAAAGGACAACGGATCTCGTTACCTGCTGGCCCGTCCTCTTCGCGCAGCGTGCGGCCACGGTGCAGGCACGAGTTGTAGAACGCGCGGATGCCCATGTCCTTGCCCCGCACGATCAGGATCGACTTCTCGCAGATCTCGTAGACGAGGGTGTCACCCGGTTCTGGGATCTCTTCCTCGCGGCATGCCATCTGCCAGACCTTGTACCACATGCGGTCGCGCTCGAGCTCGTGGTACTTGCGGCTGATGTAGCGGGAGACCGGCACGAAGTTCTGGTCTTCGTACTTCTCGTACGACTCCCCGCGCAGGATGTCGGGCACCGGATGGGTGTCGGTGTCGAGCAGTCGCTGGTACGCGGTTCCGTTCTCGATGAAACCGCCGTCTGTGGATCGACCGGCCGCACGCTCGTCGATATTTGTCACAATTTGCCTCCTTGTTCAAGGCTGACGGCGAGGGCGTCTGCCGCCACTTTGTCGGCCTGCATCTTCTCGAGCAGTTTGGCTGCGCCCATGAAACGCCTGTTCTGGGTGATCGGCACAGGTTCGCGCGGTCCGAGACCCACCCACCGGGCCAGTTCGGGGTCCACAGCCTTCACCTCACCGTGCAGGTACCGACCCTCGGGGTCGAAAGTGCCGGTCTTGCCGTCTTTGGTGGTGACCCGGACGTTGAAATCCTCATCGAATTCGTAGATCGCCCGGCTCATCGGATGCTTGATCTGACGCATCGCGTGCTCCCTCTTCTGAGACTCGCTGCCTTACTTGGTACCGAATGCACTAACTGTAGCAGCGAAGAGTGATCGCGAGCACAAATTTCTTTAGGTTGTCACCAAAAAGTACGTCAGCGGCGACGACTCACCCATTCGAGTGCGCCCGACACCAGGGCTCGGTAGTTCGCGTCGCGCAATGTGGGGGCCTTGTCTCCGGGTTGCAGGTAGACCAGCCGGCTACGGCCATTGGTCTTTGTCCACCCGGCCAGGGGGGAACCCTCGCGATGTCGCCAGCCCTCCCGGTTGTCGCGACGGCCCGCCATGGCCAGCGACGTCGACCAGTGGACGGCGTCGGTCATCTCGGCATCGGTGCGCAGCAGTGGCTCGACGTCGTCTTCGAAGACCTCGCACAGGTACGTCTCGTCGGTCAGTCCGAACTCTGCGGGCACCTGCGAGACCACCGGGTGAGCCGCGTCGACCACCGAGATCGTCTCTGGTACTGCGTGTCGGTAACCCGAATCCGGGCAGGTGACGCCGCGGACCACACCTGGCTGGTAGAGGTAGCGACCGCCGACGAACTCCGCCCATTCATCCCAGCGCGCCCAGGATGCGAGCGCGTGGTGCAGCACCACGTACCCATGGCCCGTGTCGGGCGCTGATCGGATGGCCTCACGGATCGATTCTGGGGGATCGGTCGGCTCCGGAAGGGTCCCGGGCATGTCGTAGTGGAGTGATGCGTCGAACTCGGCGAGTTCTGCAGCGGAGATGTCTGCATCCGGATGCTCACGCCACGTGATGTCCGCAGGCAGGGAGTCGAGGAACTCGGCGAAGGCCTCCCGGTCGAAGGAATGCCCACCCGTGACAGCCAGAACTCGCATCGAAACGCTCCACTTCGTCGAACTCAACTGGTATTGCTGTCAAGTTACTCGACGGAGTGGCGTGGAGGGGCGGGTCAGCGACCTTCGATCATCCTCGAGCAGACCTCGGTGGTCGCAGTCCGCAGCCTGGGGACGGGGATGTCGGCGAGCGGCCCACCCTCGATACGGAGTGGCTGGATGGCGATGGTCATCGCGATCATCGTGCGCACCCGAAGCGAGCGGGCTGCGTGTTGTGCCGCGGCGGCGCGCTTGTTGGGAGGCACATCGGTGACCGGGAAATAGTCGAATGCGCGGCGGATGTGCCGTTCCTCGTACTCCTTGGTGAGCAGGCGTGTTCCGGGAGTCGCGCCGCCTGCCATTTGAAGGAACAGCATGCGGGCCGAGTTCGGGTGCTCCGCGGTCCAGTCCCACACGGCCGAGACGACCTCTTTGAACGAGTCGGCATCTGCAGAGACGTCATCGGGTCGGGCCGAGTACGCCGCCTTGGAGCTGGCGTCCATCGCATATCCCAGAGCGCTCTCGAACAACTCTTCCTTGCTGGCGAAGTGGTAGTAGACGGCGGTGGGGACCATGCCGGCTTCCTCGGCGATCTCCTGGATCGAGGCCTCGGCGAAGCCTTTCTTGGAAAACACTCTGACCGCTGCCTTCACGATCAGGTGGCGCCGTGACGGCCGGTGCGCCGAGCCCTTTGCCGGTGCGGTCTTCTTCACGGGTTCGTCAGGTTCGGAGTCGTCTGCCTGCTCGGGGGTCGGCGACCCGAGGCCACCGCCCGGTTGGTCATCCGCCGCAGGCAGCGAATCCCAGCCCAGCCAGTTCTCGTCGGTGTCCAGCGTCCGGCTGTCGGTGGTGCGTTCACCGTTCGATGCCGGTGTGGTTGTCTTCCGCCGTGCCACAGTCGTTCCTCCTCGCCCCGGATGACTGCATTGCCCCTTGAGTTACCACATCAGGATGTCACAGCCTCGAGAACTTGTTCCGCCTGTCATCATCTAGTGCATGACAAGCAAGGGTGGGGAGCCAGGGAGGTCCGGCACGGGTACGTCTGCTGCCGCCACCCCGGTGGGCAAGGGGACCAAAAGAGCAGCACACAGGCCCTCGCGGCGCGAAGTGGTGGTCGAAGCGGCGATGCACCTGTACTCCGTCCGGTCGATCGAAGACGTCACCGTCGCCGACATCGCTGCCGAAGCGCACATGACATCGGCCGCGGTCTACTACCACTACCCGTCCAAAGACGAGGTGCTGCTCGGTGGCCTGCGGCTTTTCGCAGAGCAACTGCTCGATGAGCTGCGGGGCAAAGTGGCCGAGGATCCGGATGCACCGCTCGGCGACATCATCGTGCGATTGCTGGAATGGACCGACAGCCAGCGGTCGGCGTCGCTGGTCTATTTCGTCCGCTCGCCCGGCTGGAGTCTGTCGATCGAGGCACTCCGCCGAGAGGTGCGCCTCGAGATGCTCGCGGTGTTCTCGGCCGAGCTGCGAACGCGCAACCGTGTCGCGTCGAAGGCGAAGCAGGCTGCCGCCGCAACCGCGCTGTCGAGTCTGCTGGAGGTCTCAGCCGCGTCATGGCTCACCGAAGACGCTGTGCTGGCCAACCTCGGCCGCCGAAAGTTCTCCGACGAGGTCCGAGAGTTGGCAGCGGACATCTGCAGTGTGTGATGCACATCGCTGGTCTCGGACCGCACTTCTGAAGGACTCTCACGCCATCTAGCTGGCAATTCGACAACGTATCTTTAGACCGACGACAGTTTGTGGTTCACTGGCAGAGTGCTCAGTCAGCCGCGTGCCCGCTCCATAGACCTCGACAATCCGTTCGCGCCATTGGACGGCTTGTGCGAGCTCGTGTTGGTGCGTCACGGTGAGCAGCAGCTCACCAAGGAGTTGAGCGCCGGCGAGACTGTGGACCCGCCGCTGTCGGAGACCGGTGAACGCCAGGTGCAGTCGGTTGCCGACCGCCTGGCAGCCACCCGGGTCGACGCCGTGTACAGCTCGCCGTTGCAACGGGCGCTGCGTACCGGTACCGAGATCGGCGCCCGGCACGGTTTGACCCCCGAGGTGCGCGACACTCTCACCGAGTTCGAGCCGTGGCAGAACTTCCCCGCAGATCAGTCGCCGTTCGAGGTGCTGCCTCACGAAGAGATCTCGACCATCTTCCGCGAACACATCCGCACCAGGCGGTACGAGGCGTTTCCGTACGCCGAGGACGGGGCCGCATTCCGGGCACGTGTGCTCGGCGAGCTGTCGCGCATCATCGACGCGCATCTCGGTCAGCGGGTGGTCGTCACCGCTCACGGCGGCGTCATCAACGCCGCGCTCGCCGACGCACTGGGCAGTGGATTCGACATGCCGGTGCGGGTGCACCACACATCCATCTCGGTTCTGCGGGGGGCGGACACGCGCCGCGCGGTGCAGTCCATCAACGACTTCTCACACGTGCTGTCTTTCCAGACACACGTGGGAGCAATGAATCTCTGACCTTCCAGGGGGTCACCCGCCTCCGCCATCACAAGGAGTAACAATGGATCTGAACCTCAAGGGCAAGCGCGCAATCGTCAGTGGTGCGAGCCGCGGCATCGGCCTGGCCATCACCCGGACCCTGCTGAACGAGGGCGCCTCCGTCGGAATCTGTGCGCGCGGTCAGGAACACCTCGATGAGGTCGCGGCCGAATTGTCCGAGTACGGAACGGTTTTCCACAAGGCGGTCGACGTCGGTGACAGTGAGTCGGTCAAGTCGTTTGTCGATGCATCCGCAGAAGCCCTCGGCGGCATCGACATCGTGATCGTCAACGCCTCTGCCGCCACCGGCAAAGGCCCGCAGGCGTGGGTGAACAGCTTCAACGTGGACCTGATGAGCCTGGTCAACTTCATCGAATCGACCTCCGGTCATCTGGAGGACAGCGAGGCGGCCGCCGTGGTCGCCATCGCGACCACCTCGGCTCTCGAGGCCGGCCCGATCACCACGGCCAACAGTTACGGCGCACTGAAGGCGGCCGCCTTGCAGCATGCTTCAGCACAGGCAAAAGCACTCGGTCCCAAGGGTATCCGCGTCAACTCGGTGTCGCCGGGGCCGATCTTCTTCGAAGGCGGCGCGTGGGACACCATCAAGGCCAGTCGCCCGGCTCTCTATGAGGGTGCGCTCGAGGCCGCGGCGATGGGCAAACTCGGTTCGGCCGAGGACGTCGCGAACGCTGTGGTGTTCTTGGCATCCCCCGCTGCCGGCCACATCACCGGAACCAACCTGGTCGTCGACGGCGGATTCACGAACCGCTTCGACTTCTGATCGACATCTCGGCGAGCGGAAAACGACATGACCAGTAGTGACAACAATGACCAGCCGGCCGACGTGGTCATCCTCGGTGGCGGATCCGGCGGCTATGCGTGCGCCCTGCGTGCGGCGCAGCTGGGCATGTCGGTGGTACTCGTCGAAGCCGGAAAACTCGGCGGCACATGCCTTCACAACGGGTGCATCCCCACCAAGGCGTTGCTGCACGCGGCCGAGGTGGCCGACTCGGTGCGCGAAGCCCACGACTTCGGCATCAAGGCCACCCTCGACGGCATCGACATGAGTGCCGTCAACGGCTACAAGAACGATGTCATCGCCGGCCTCTATCGCGGGCTCCAGGGCTTGGTCGCCTCGCGTGGTATCGAGGTTGTCGCCGGCTACGGCCGAGTGGTCGCCGACCGTACGGTCGAAGTCGAACTCGCCGCGGGTGGGCGTGCCCGATACCGCGGAGAGGCACTGGTGCTCGCGACAGGTTCGCAGGCCAGGAGCCTGCCCGGACTCGAGCTCGGAGGGCCCGTGATGACCAGTGACCGGGCACTCGAACTCGACTCCGTTCCCGACCGGGTGGTGGTTCTCGGCGGTGGTGTCATCGGATGCGAGTTCGCCAGTGTCTGGGCATCTCTGGGCACCGAGATGACCATCGTGGAAGCTGCTCCGCGCCTGCTGCCCACCGAAGACGAGTGGAGCTCGAAGCAGGTCGAGCGCGCATTTCGCAAACGAGGCATCAAGAGCCTGACGGGTACCGCTTTTGCATCCGTGACCACGGACGCCGACGGCGGCGTCGACGTCGAGTTGGCCGACGGCAGGCACGTCAGCGCGGATCTGCTGCTGGTGTCGGTGGGACGGGGTCCACGGACTGCCGGGCTGGGGTTCGAAGAGGCCGGCATCGAAGTCGACCGCGGGTGGGTGATCACCGATGAGTTGTTGCAGACCGGCGTGCCAGGTGTGTTCGCGGTGGGGGACATCGTGCCCGGGCCGCAGTTGGCGCATCGCGGCTTTGCCCAGGGCATCATGGTGGCCGAGCAACTCGCCGGACTGGACGCGATGCCCATCGCGGACAAGGGAATTCCCCGGGTGACGTACTCGAACCCGGAAGTGGCATCGGTAGGCCTGACGGAGTCGGAGGCAGCCGAGAAATACGGTGAGGTCTTCACGGCCGTCTACGATCTCGGTGGCAACGGCAAGAGCCGGATCCTGCGCACGACAGGTGGGATCAAGCTCGTGCGCGCCGGCGAGAACGGACCGGTTGTCGGTATCCACATGGTTGGTGCCCGCGTCGGGGAGCTCATCGGTGAAGCGCAACTCATCTACAACTGGGAAGCGACGGCCGGCGATGTCGCCCAGTTGATCCACGCGCATCCCACACAGGCCGAAGCGCTCGGTGAGGCCCATCTCGCGTTGGCGGGCAAGGCACTGCACGCACACGGCTGAACCTTGTACCGGTTCACGCGGAAAGAGGAACACATGTCCGGACCCTCGGGCCGTATCGACGCGGTACTGGTGTGTGGTGGCCAATGGCACGACTTCGACTATGCTCGCCTGCAACTGCTTTCGGCCTTGGCGGACTACGAGCACGTGCGTACCCGCGTCTTCGAGAACTACGACTGTCTCGAAGCGATCGACTCGGCGGACCTGCTGATCACCTATACGTGCAACGTGGTTCCCGACGTCGGCCAGCAACAAGCACTGATCGACTTCGTCGGACGCGGCGGGAGATGGCTCGCCCTGCACGGGACCAACGCGGCGATCGAGCCGACGGCGCCGGGAAGTCCGAGTAAGTACGTGACCCCCAGGTCGATGGGTGACCTGCCGGCTGTGATCGGCAGTCAGTTCCTGGGACACCCGCCGATCGCGCCGTACCTCGTCGAGATCACCGATCCTGACCACCCGTTCGTGGCCGACGTAGAACCGTTCGAGGTGACCGACGAGTTGTACATCAGCGAACTGCACCCACCCATTCAGGTGCTGGCGCACACCCGGTTCGTCGGTGCATCAACGGGTTTCGAGGAAGGGCACACCAGTGTGGACGAGCCCCGGCCCGTCTTGTACCTCAAGGACCACGGCGATGGAACGGTCTGCTACTTCACTCTCGGTCACTGCCGGGGACGATTCGACGTACAGGACCTGGGCATCGACGACCTCGGCAAGGTGGACCGGGGCAGCTGGGTGGTACCCCAATTCGACACCATCCTGGCGCGGTGCCTCGAATGGGCCATCACCGGGCTGATCAGCCCGGAGCCTGCCTAACCTGCGAAAGCTCTTCTCAGAGCATCACATTGCGATCCGAAGTACGTCCTGGACACCTCTGCGCGCCGCGCCACCAGATCGAACCCGTGGAAGGCGCCCGGTACGGTGACGAACTCACACGGCACGCCGGCTTCCTCAAGGCGCTCGGCGTACCTCTTGTCCTCGTCGAAGAACAGATCGAGTGTGCCGACCCCGATCCATGCCGGCGCGACGCCGCTGAGGTTCTCGCGACGTGCCGGCACCGCCGTCACCGGATCGGCGTCGCCGAGGTAGCTCTGCCAGCCGAAACGATTGCTCTGCGCGTCCCACAGCCGATGATGTCGATCAGGTGTCTCGGAGCGGTCGTCGAGCATTGGATACGACAGGAGCTGCAGCACCGGGCTGATCCCGCCGCGGTCGGCAGCACGCAACGCCAGTGCCGCCGCCAGCCCACCTCCTGCGCTGGCCCCACCGATTGCGATGTTGGCAGGGTCGATGTCCGGCTGAGTGGCCATCCATTCCAGGGTGGCGTCGCAGTCGTCGAGTGCGGCAGGATACGGATTGTCCGGAGCCAGCCGATAGTCCACGGAAACCACTGTCGCGGCGAGCTTCTCGGCGAAGGCACGGCAGAGGCCGTCGTCCTGCGCGGCTGCACCGATGACGTATCCGCCACCGTGTATCCACAGAAGTGCAGGCGATGGTGCGCCGGTACCCGGATGCCTGAACACCCGCGCAGAGGCGCCTGACTCGAGCTGGTGAACTTCCACATCTTCCGCCGAGGGGAGGATGGTCCTCAATTTCCGCATGACCGGCAAGGTCCGACGGCTGACCAGTCGAGGCGGCAACAGCATCGATGCCAAGCGCAGGTCGGGATGGAACTCGGCGCGGTTTCGGATGCGGCCGATCATCGGTGGCCGACAGGCGCCGTGGGTGTGTCCATGATGAGCAATCGTAGGTCACACCGCAGAGGTGGCGCGGGTCTATCGGACAGTGAACCCACCGGTCGATGTGCGGCTCGACCGGTGGGTTGTCTCTCCTCCGTGGTCGGAGAAGTCCGGCGAAGTCCGGTGAAGTCAGTAGGACGCGGTGCCGCCGTCGACGCTGAGCAGCGCCCCGGTGATTCCGGCACCCGCGTCCGAGGCGAGCAGCATCGCCATCGCGGCAACTTCCTCGACTGTATTGGGCCGCTTGATCGCCGACTCCTCGGCGAACAGGGCAACCATCTCTTCGAACGACATACCCATCGCTTCGGCGGTGGCGGGGCCGTTGTCCTTGATGATGTCGGTGATCACAAGGCCCGGGCAGATCGCGTTCACGGTGATGCCTTCGGTGCCCACCTCCCGAGCGATCGATTTGGTCATCCCGTTGATCGCGTGCTTGGCGGCGACGTAGGCGGTGAACACAGGCTTACCCTGCTTGCCCTCCACCGACGAGATGTTGATGATGCGTCCGTACTTGGCCGGGAGCATGTGCTGCAGCGCGCGGCGGGTGGCCCAGAAGTTGGCGTTGAGGTTCCAGTTCATCACCAGGTTCCACTCGTCATCGGTGAGCTTGGCGGTGGGCTGAAGATCTTTGGCGCCACCGGCATTGTTGACCAGCACGTCGATGCGTCCGAACGTGGCGACCGTCTGCTCGATGAAGTCCTCGACGTCCGCCTGTACGGTCACGTCGCCGGGGAAGAACGCGGCTCGCTCGCCGACTCCGAGATCGGCCAGTGCCTTCTCGCCCTTCTCGGCCGACCGTCCGTTGAGCGCCACCTTGGCGCCCTCGGCGAGAGCCGCCTCGGCGATCCCTCGTCCAATGCCCTGAGTACCGCCGGTGATGGCGACGACCTTGTCTTGCAGCTTCATCAAATCTCCCTTGAACCAACGGTCGGTTGAGTGCAGACAAGTTACTTGTATTCGTCTACAGTCTCAGTACAGTGTTACATGTCACACACCGTACTGCATCCAAAATATAGAAACTATCTAAGAGTCGAGATGAGATGACCGAAGAACGTTGGCTGGTCGATACCGATCCCAGCAACCGCCTGCCCGTGTACACCCGGCTGAACGCCAGCGACGTGCTGTCCGATCCGATCACCCCGCTGGGCGCCGATCTCGGATGGATCCAGAACATCTTGCCCGGTTGGAACTTCGGTTACGCCAGCTTGGGCAGCTATTCACTGGCAGAGAAGCCTGATGTGGCCGCGTCATCCGGCATCTTCTACGGCCACCTGTACATCAACCTCTCGATGTCGCGGCTCGTCGGGATCCGCGGTGGACTGCCGGTGGAGTTGGTAGACCAGCTCTGGTACGGCGGCGACCCCGACATCCCCGCCTACGTCGGACATCCGGACGACGAGAACGCAGACGCCAGCCGCCGTCTGGCCGACCGCAATGCCTGGGCGCTCTCTACAGAAACCTTCCCGGAATTGGAGGAAGATCGAACGCTCGCGGACCGACTGCGCACCGAGCGGCCCGATCTCGCGTCGCTGACCCCCGCGGCCCTCGTCGCGCGAGCACGTTCGGTGATGCCGCTGGAGCGGGTCGCCTGGCGTGGCGAGGTGGTGGCCACCAACTGCGCCGCTGTCGGCCCCGCCGTGCTCGGCCAACTGCTGGGTGCCGATCATCAGGACCTCATCGTGACGCTTGTCGGTTCGGCCGGCGACGTCGATTCGGCCCTGCCGTCGTATGCGTTGTGGGAGCTCGGCCGCCTCGTCCGCGCCGACGAGCAGCTGATGGCGGCCTTCGACGGCGGCGTCGCCGGGGTGGGTGCGCGGATCGCCGGCATCGATCCGAAGTTCGACGCGTCGCTCGAGCAGTTCCTCCTCGACTTCGGATACCGAGGACCGAACGAGTGGGACCTCGGTTCGGTCTCCTGGGAGACCAAGCCCGACCTGGTCTTCTCACTGATCGATCGCCTCCGGCTGCAAGACGATTCGGCATCACCCGCCGCCCGGCTGTCGGAACATGCGTCCGCCACCGACGACGCGTTGGCGCGTGCCCGGGCCATCGTGGGTGACGACGCCGAGGCACTCGCGACTCTCGACGCTGCGGTCGCATCGGCCCGGCGGTTCGCAGCGTGGCGTGAACGGGCAAAGACCAACTGCATCAAGGTGTTGCACGAGGCACGTGTCCCGCTGGTCGAGTTGGGTCGACGTCTGCACGCGCAGGGTCATCTCGAGTCGCCCGACCACGTCTTCATGGCAGTCGACGACGAGCTCGACGCCCTGGCCAGCGCGCCGGAGTCGATGACACGAACACTGGCCGGCCGGCACCGGCAATGGCGCGAGCTGTTCGGACTGGAACTGCCGACGTTCCTTGACACCCGGGAGCCGATGCCCCCGTTGTCGGGTCTCAAGCGCAAGGGCGAATCGGTCGTCGAGGGTGTGAAAGTGGGTGACGTGCTGCAGGGTTCGGGTGCTTCTCCGGGCATCACCACCGGGCGCACCCGCGTCATCACCTCGATGGACGCACTCGATACGTTCGAGGTCGGCGAGATCCTCGTCGCGCCGCAGACCGATCCGTCGTGGACTCCGCTCTTCATGGTGTCGGCCGGTGCGATCACCGACGTGGGTGCCATGGGTTCGCACGCCATGATCGTCAGCCGCGAGCTCGGAATCGCCTGCACAGCGGGCGTTCCCGCTGCCACCCGACGGATCCCGGACGGCGCGCTGGTCGAGGTCGATGGCTCCAAGGGCACGGTAACAATCCTGGAGCTGCCGTGAGCAGCGGTGTCATCACCACCACGCGGGCGGTCTTCTTGAAGGAGCGGCCGGCAGACGGGGAGCCCCGTCCAGAGCATTTTGAGGTTCGTGAGACGGCGGTACCCGAGATCTCGGGCGATCAGGTGCTGGTGCAGAACCTGTTCATGAGTGTCGACCCGTCGATGCGGGGCCGTCTGGGGACTTCGGAGATGCACTACACCACCAACTTCCAGGTCGATGCCCCGCTGGACGGCTCGGCGCTGGGTGTGGTGGTTGCCGGGAACAGCCTGATCCCGAACGGGTCGTACGTTCGCCACCGGTTGGGCTGGCGCGAACACGCCGTGGTCGACGCTTCCGCCGCGGCGGTCATCGAACCCCGGGGGGTCGAACTGCACCACTGGCTCGGGGCGCTGGGGCAAACAGGTTTCACCGCTTACGCAGGTTTGGTCCGCGCGGGCGAGTTACGTCCGGGCGACGACGTCTTCGTCTCGGCTGCCGCCGGTGCGGTCGGCAGCACAGCCGGGCAGTTCGCCCGATTGATGGGTGCGCGCACCGTGATCGGCAGCGCGGGAGGCCCGGCGAAAGCGACGAGGCTCACAGAGGATCTCGGCTTCGACGCGGGCATCGACTATCGCAGAGAGCCGGTCGGTTCGGCTCTGGGGGCCGCGGCTCCCGATGGCATCGACCTCTACTTCGACAACGTCGGTGGAGACCATCTTGTCGCCGCACTGTCGTCTCTGAAGGTCGGAGGCCGAGTTGCGTTGTGCGGGATGATCTCCAACGGAGGTCCGGACCGTCCGGCCATCGACGTGTTGATGAACGCCATCCTGAAGCGAATCACCCTGCGTGGCTTCATCGTCCGTGACCACGAAGATCTGAGGGCCGAGTTCGAGGATCGGGTTGTCGGCTGGCTTGCGGCGGGCGAACTGGTCGCCGAATCCACCATCTACGCCGGTCTGGACAACGCCGTGGGCGCTTTCCTGTCGATGCTCGGCGGCGGAAACGTCGGCAAGATGTTGGTCAGCCTCGGCTGAATTCGGCGGTATCGGCCATGTCGAGGACAAATCGGTAACGCACATCGT
Source organism: Williamsia sp. DF01-3 (assembly GCF_023051145.1). Classification (NCBI taxonomy): domain Bacteria; kingdom Bacillati; phylum Actinomycetota; class Actinomycetes; order Mycobacteriales; family Nocardiaceae; genus Williamsia; species Williamsia sp. DF01-3. The sequence goes on along the minus strand of NZ_JALKFS010000005.1, from coordinate 267,685 downwards.
TGCGAGACAACCGCTCCAATGCCTCGTTCACCTGGCGTGAAGGCAGCACTTCGACATCTGCGGTGATGTTGTACTCACCGCAGAAGTCGAGCAGGTCCTGCGTGTGTCTGCGGCCGCCGCTGCCCGCAGAGGAGAGGCTCTTGCGGCCGATCAGTAGGTCGACGGTGTCAACCGTCATCGGCCCGAGATGCCCCACCACGCAGAGGGTTCCGTCCAGAGCGAGGCAGCGGAGATACGGGGCCGGGTCGTGCTCCACCGGCACGCAGTCGATGATGAGGTCGAGCTTCCCGGTCATCTCCGCCATCGAGGCGGAATCGGTCGAGATCACCACGCGGTGGGCGCCGAGCCGAGAAGCGTCCTCGGCCTTTCCGGTTGACGTCGTGAACACCGTGACCTCGGCGCCGAGCGCATTCGCCAACTTGACGGCCATGTGGCCGAGGCCGCCGGCTCCCACCACACCGACCGACATGCCCGGACCGACAGAGTTGCTGCGCAACGGTTCCCACACCGTGATACCCGCGCACATCAGAGGCGCCACTGCTGCGGGGTCGAGGAGCGAAGGACGGTGGTAGACAAAGCGGTCGCGCACAACGTACTCGGTGGAGTACGCACCCAAGGTTGTCGAACCGTCACGTCGGTCGGTGCCCCCATAGGTCAAGGTCGGATAGTTTCGGCAGAAGTTCTCCTGACCCACCCCGCACATGTCGCAGTCTCCGCACGAGTCGACGATGTTGCCCACCGCAACCCCATCGCCCACTTCGAATGCGGTGACCGCCCCTCCCACCGCGGTGACTGTCCCGACGAACTCGTGACCGGGGACCACGGGGGACGAGTCCCGGTCGGGCGCAGAGTTGCGCACCGCGTGCAGGTCGGTATGACAGACCCCGCAGAACGTGACCTGTACCGCGACATCGTCATCCCTGAGCTCTCGCCTCTCGAAGCGGAAGGGTTCGAGACCTGACGTTGTCGTGCTCGCTCGATAGCCCGTGACTGTTCGCATGTGTCCTCATCTCAATAACCAACCAACCAGTTGGATCCGACAGTAGGCGGTCGCCTGCGTCGTGGCAACCAACGAGTTGGTTTTGGGTAGAGTGGGCGTTCATGGGCGACGCATCAGAGACCAGGCGGCGAATACTGGCTGCGGCCACCGCGGAGTTCGCGGCCTACGGGATCGCCGGCGCCCGGGTCGACCGGATCGCTGCCACCACCCCGATCAACAAGTCGCAGATCTACAGCTACTTCGGTAGCAAGGACAAGTTGTTCGACGCCGTCTTTGCTGCGCGTGTTGATGCCGATGTGGACACCGTGCCGTTTGACGCGGACGATCTCCCGGGGTACGCCGTACGTCTTTACGACATGTATCTCGAGGACCCGTATCTTGTTCGGTTGTTGTCATGGGCAAGGTTGGAGCGCACGCCCACCGGCGCCCTCTTCGCACACCTACCGAACCGTGATGCCGATGTGCTCCAAGCGATCTCGGAAAGCCAGACTCGCGGGATCCTCGTCGACGATGTAGGTGCGGAAGACTTGTGGTCCATGCTTATCGCGCTGGCGAGTACCTGGGCGCAGAATGCCATCGTCTACACCGCAACCGGTGACGACAGCCCGAAGGACCACAACCGACGACGATCGGCCCTACGCGTGGCGGTCGGTCGCGCTTTCTGCCGAGACCGGTGAACGTGGGGCATTAGCCCACGCCAACAACAGGCTCGCACCCACGATGCCCAGCAACGTTCCGATGATGAATCCGCCGAAGTTGGCTGCCGGTAGTGCCACCAGCGCGATGATCATGGCGCTGACACCCGCGGGCAACTTCACGCTCGGACGCAACAACGAAGCCACTCCGCACAGCAACATCAGCGCGCCGAGCAACAGGGTGGATACCCCGGAGATGGTGCTGATGGTGACAAGGACGTCGCCGACGTGGATGGTCGTGTAGGCGGGTAGCAGCAGGCACAGACCTGACAGGATGAGCAAGGTAGCGCCCCAGAACGGTCGTTGTGTCCGCCAGGTTCGGAATCGCGCGCGTCGGGTCTGAGTACTTTCCGTGGTCAGCAAGTCGTGGATCCCTTGTCGACGTCGATGGTGAAGTTCTTCATCGACACCGCGCGGGCGTTCAGGGAGATGACGTCGATGCGGGCTTGCGTCATCGTCGCGTTCGCCGCCGTCTTCCCGGCTGTTATCACGCCCTCGGCCTGACCCGTCGCGGAGACGTCGAGTCCGAGCTGCGCCGGTCCCGCCTTCACGGACCCTCCCACGGAGGAGGCATCGACAACCAGGTTGTCCACGGTTGTGTTGTTGCCCGGAACCCGGATGTACATGGTCACGTCACCGATAAATGGAAGGCCGTGTGCCACAGTCGAGAGGCACACGTCGGTCAGTTGCGCGGACTCCATGCTGATGGCGGCGCTGGGCAGATTTCCCTCGGTGGTGGTGTCCACCTCCCGGGCGAACAGGGTGACGTTCTGTGCGGTGCCCGACGAGATCGTCGCCAGCGACGACTGGCCAGAGATCGACAGGTTCATGGGCAGATCGCCGTTGGCGATACCTCCACCGATGAGTGTTGCGCCGACGAGGCCGACAAAAGTGCACGCAGCGAAGCGGCGTTTCCGGATGGATCCCATGTGCGAGCCCTAAAAGTGGTGGGTGAGTGACAGCAGCGGGGTCAGATCACCGGGCACATGGGCAGAACCCGGTTGATCACGCTCGCTGTACCCATCGTTGCGCACGGGCAAACCGTTTCGGACCCCAGGGGGTCGCACGTCACACGATGTTGACTGTGTCCAGTACGGTCGCAGCGAAATCCGAGTCACCGTCGATGGATACGTGGTCACGCCAGGGTGTGCGAGTTGTGCCCCACATCACAAAAGACGTTGCGGTAGATGCGATCACGGTGTCTGCGTCGGCAATTCCGGTCTCGACGACGAGCAGGTCGGAACCTGGTCGAAGGGTCCACTCGCCGCCGCCCGGGCCGGAAAGACGGACGCCCAGCGGGCGGTCGAGCACCGAACTGACCGGCTTGCACATCTGCGGCAGCCCGTCCCACATCCAGCCGATCGCAGCGCTCAGCACCTCGTTGTCGGCTTCGGCGACCGGGCGAGTGACCGGGCCTTCGGGTGCCAGCAGATCCACGTACATGTGGCACCACATGTCGAACGCAAAGGCGTCCGAAAGTTGGTGGCTCTGATACGTTCCCAGGTCTGTCATGGTCATCGGGGTACTTGCCACACCGTCTTGTTGCATCATTTCCAGCACGCCCATGGCGCCGTCGGCGTTGCTCAGGAACTCGTCGGCGACCTGGATGCTGGTCCAGTCGCGGCGTTGCGCCACGAGTAGTTCCTGCATCTCCTCGGCGGTGGATGGCGTCGGTGCTCCGGGGTCCTCGGCCGGGGGATCCACCATCACCTTGAAGTTCGAACCCGTGTGTGCCACCAGGTCTTTCACTGACCATCCGGCACATCGGCTTGGTGCATCCCACTCGGCGGCCGTGAGGCTGCGGACAACGTCCGCGTACCTTTCGGCGAGTTTCTTGCTCGCGACCAAACCGGCTGTGCTCATGGGGGACTCCCTTGGCGAACGACGCACACGCTGTGACGCGCGTCTCAATATCGACAGTCAACCAACAAACAGGTGGCGTTGTCAAGTAACTCAGAAGGGTGGTGGAGCGAGCTCGTCCGCCCCCTGACTTCGACGGCGGTTTCGTTCCCTCTCCTGTTGACGGCGTGCATGTTTGGCAGCGGTACGCGTCTTCTGTCGGCTGTCCGTGAATGGTGGCGACAGAGACGATGGGTGCCTGCGGGGCACAGGGCCGGCGTCCCAGACGAGACGCGCGAGCACCGGGAACAGGTCTTCGCCGGTCCAGGCTGGGCCGCGATAGGTGCGCCCTTCAGGCGTGGTGAAGACGAGCCGGGTGCGACCGTTGCGCGTGTCCGGGTGCTGGTCGTCGAGCCAGTCTGAATAGGTCTTGAGCAGATGGTGGAAACGGCAGAGGACCTTCATGTGAGCTGGGTGGGTGGTCCCTCCGGCAACTGGATTGTCGTGGTTGTACTCGTGCGTGTGGTCGAGGTCGGCACCCCAGGCCTTGCGGTCGCAGCCAGGCCACGTGCAATAGCAGTCGCGGATGCGTATGTAGCTGTCTGCGACTGCGGATGGCCTGTACGAGTCGCCTGGTTGTACGACAGGCAGTGGAACGGCCTGCACATAAGGCGGTTCGACGGCGTCCGGCGTACCTCCGACGTCGACGCTCGGAATGCTGTGTGGCGCCCGGCGATACAACGTCCGCGGGGTGAGGTCATCTGCAGATGCGGGAGATTGTGGTGCCGAGCGGGGAGGGGGCATGGCTGATCCCGCAGACGACTCGCCATCGGCCTCGCGTGGCACAGCGTCCGTGCGTTCGGGCACGAATGCGTTCGGGACTGCGTGCTTGTCGGCCATCAAATCGGGAGTTTCGCGGTCGCGACCCAACCAGGTGTCGTCGTCAAGACGAGGATCGTCGACATCCTGATTGTGAGCGACATCGGCCGATGCTTCTGCCTGATCGACCTCCCGGTACTCGTTCCCCATAGGACGTGCGACGATTTCAGGTCTGGTGGCGATGTCGCGTACATGGTCCCCACTGATCACTCCATGTCCGGCGAGGTATCCGGGGCTGTCTGCGCTGCCGTCGACGGTTGCTTGATCAGCGATCACGTGAAGAATGATCTTCACGTCGATCCCAGAAGCCACCGCCTCGTGGGTCGGGACCGTACGAATGTTGGCTGTGCAGGGGTGCTTCGGGTCGTTGGGGCACTGGCAGTAGAACTCGCGGGCCATCACCACTGCGAACAGAGCGTCGGCCATCCGGTCGGACTTGCGCCGTGGATCGGCCTTGCAGACCGACATCGCCAGCTTCTCGAGGCGCGCCATGATCATGGCGGTCTCTTCGGCGCTCGCGACCGCGTCGATGGCGGACATTCCGTGCTCGATGTTGTTCGACCACACGCCGCGCTTGTTCTTCGCGTCTTCCCGATCGTGCCGGACGAGGTCAGGGTCACGGCGAAATATCGTGGCGTCGACCATGTCTCGCATGCGGTTCTTCGACCACGATCCGGGTCGTTGCAGGTGGCCGGCTATCTCGTGGTCGATGCCGGCCATGAACGCTGACCCGTCGATCAGGTCGGTCCTCGAGACGATCGTCGCGATGTGATGCGCTGCAACCCGTCCTTGCCGCAGTTGTTCGTTGACTGCCGGTAGCCGGTCTCGCAGAGCCAATGCTCGCGACAGGTGGTGCTCGGCACCCTGCTGTGTGATCTGCTGCGCAGCTGCCAAGCGAGCCGCGCAGACGGCGAATGGGTCGAGCGCCCTCAGCGCAACCGCCGTGTCCTCATGTGGCTCGACGAGTTGCCGATGCATCTGTGCGGCAGCGTCGTAACGCGCCCACTCCAAGTAGGCCTGGCCTGCAACCGCTGCCTCGGCGTTACGCAGCAGCTCATTGGGCCGCAACACCGCCGCGGCCACGATTCCGGTTGCCCGTTCTTGCTCTGATTTTGTCCCCCCGAACATGTGTTCGAGTGTATCGGAGGGGTCTGACAATCCCCGCCGAGTTGGGCTCGCCGGAGTTCTCAGGCGCAGCTGACCTGCTAAACCCGCAGGTGCGCGGTCTCATTCACGGATTGGATGACAAACCTGCCCGACCGCAGCACCGCGACGCGGGTCATCGAGGTGTAGCCGGGGTTGAAGAAGAACGGTGAAGGGGCCTGCAGGATGTCGGTCAGCAGAGTGTTGATCACGCCGCCGTGGGACACGATGACGGTCAGCTGGCCTGGTGCCCGCTCTGCTGCCTCGGTCACCGCCGCTCGCATGCGGGCCGCTGTCGCGACTTTGTCGTAGTCGGGGATGAACTCGTCATATCGGCCCTCCGCGAAGGCTTTCCCCCGTGGCGTGGCCGCGATGGCCTCGGGCGTGGCGTATGTGGTGCGATCGCTGTCCCATTCGCGAAGCCGCTTGTCCACGTGCACTTCCAGTGCGTGCGGCTGCGCTGCCAGCAGTGCGGTTTCGTGTGCTCGGGCGTAGTGGCTGGAGACGAACTGGGCCACCGGCTCCGCCCTCAGCCATTCGGCGAGACGCCGGGCTTGGGCGACACCCTCGGCGCCCAGTGAGGGGTCGGCCACCGCGGGGCCTCCGGGTAGTCCATGGCGGACCAGGATGATCTGGCTGGCTGTGGCGATGGTGTCGGGGGCGGTGGTGTCTGCGGCGGCGGTGACCGTGTTGTCGACCTGTGTCATGGGTTCACCGTGCCACGCAGGTGGGCGGTGTCGTTGATGGCATCAACAACGGTGACACCGGAATCGAGTCGGCGCAGCCGGGCCACGGAGGTGTAGGCGGGGTTGTGCCAGAACGTCTTCGACATCTCCAGTACGTCCGCGATCGCTGCGTTGAGGATGCCGCCGTGGGCGACCACCACAACCCGTCCCGATCCATAATGGTCGATCACCTGCTCCATCGCACTCCTGGCGCGGGCACGGAACTTCGGCAGATCGAGTTGCGGCACATAGTCTTCGAACCGGCCGGCCGCCACGGCGAGTAGCCGGGGATCGTCCGGTTCCATGTCTTCGAGGGCGACATAGTCTTCAGGGCTGATGTCGTCGTCCCACTCACGAAGATCCTCGAGGACAAGGTCCACCTCGCGGCCCAACCCGGCTGCGATGGTGTCAGCGGTTTCACGCGCGCGGGCCAGAGGACTGGAGACGATCGCATCGACCGTCTCGTGTCGCAACCATTCGGCGAGTTTGCCGGCATCGGCGATCTCCTCGGGCGCCAGGACGGGATCACGAACCCCCGACACGGGTTGGCCATGCCGGACGAACAGGATCTCGATCATCGGTGCCTTTCGAAGAGCATCAAGGTCGTACGGAGGAACAGGTGACTCAGCCCGCTATCGTGCGGCCGGTGGCCCAATAGGGGGCGCGCAGGGCCTTCTTGTCGAGTTTGCCCATCGCGTTTCGTGCCAGCTCGTCGACGACCACGTATTTTTTGGGGCACTTGTACGAGGCCATCGACTCCTTGGCGAACGCGGCGAGGGCCTCGACGTCCAGCGAAATACCCTGTACGGGAACAACAAGCGCAAGGAGCGCCTCGCCGAGATCACCGTCCGGCACACCGATCACGGCGACCTCGGCGACGTCCGGATGGGTCAGCAGCACTCGCTCACTCTCGGCCGGGTACAGGTTCACTCCGCCGGACACCACCATGTCGGCCACCCGGTCGGTGATGAAGACGTACCCGTCGTCGTCCACGTAGCCGACGTCCCCAAGCGTCGCGACCCCGGGCAAAATGTAAGCGGCAGCAGTCTTTTCAGGGTCAGCGTGGTAGACCACACCGCGTTCGGGTGGGGTACGAAATCCCAGTACGCCGACGGTGCCGCGCTCGAGTTCGGTGCCCTCGTCGCCCACGACAACAGCTTCGAACGGCGGCACGGCCCGGCCGACGGAGCGTGGATGCTCCAGCCATTCCGCCGAGTCGATCTTGCACACTGTCCCGATCTCGCTGCCGCCGTACGACTCGATGAGTACTGGCCCGAACCAGTCGATCATCGCGCGCTTCACGTCAGGTGGACAGGCCGAACCCGTATGCGCCACATACTGCAAGCTCGAGACGTCGTACCGATCTCGCACGGCTTCGGGCAAGGCCAGCAGGCGCTGGAAGTGTGTGGGCACCATCAACGTGGAGGTGACCCGATGGGTCTCGATCAACTCCAAGGTCCGCTCGGGATCGAAACGGCCGAGGATCACCACCGGTTGGCCGGAGAGCAGATGGCGAATCGACGTCAACGGTCCGTTGTGTTGCAAGGGCCCGACCACCAGATGGGTGCCCGTCGGGTATCCCGATCGGCCTGCGACTGCCGACGCGAAGTCGGCGGCGTTCGCCGCGGGCGCGGGCAGCCAGTGCACCTCGGTTCCGCGAGCACGCCCGGTTGTGCCCGATGTGTAGACCAACGGGGGCCGGGCGGGTCGCTGATCGGGAGCGGTTGTGGCGCCCGAGGTGGTGGGAGAGTCCAGAAAGTCAGCCCAGGTGACAACGCCGTCAGCGGCGGGTGCGTTGTGTGCGATCACGGCGCGCAAGTTCGCCTTGCCGGCGGCTTCGGTCGCCGATTGCAAGCCGAGAGGTCCGGTGACCACCGCGACGGATCCGGAGTCGATCAACTGGTCGGCCATCTCACCCGCCTTGAGCTGGCGGGATACCGCCACCGGCCCTACGCCGCGGCCGATGGCTGCGGCGTGCGCGAGCAGGGTTTCCACGTTGTTCTCGCCGATCACCGCAATGCGCTCGTCAGGATCGCCGGCCACACCGATGAGCCGCTCGCCGAGGGACTCGAGAATGCCCAGAACCTCGTGCCATGTCGTGATGGTGCGGTCGTCCACCAGGGCTGTGCCGGTGGGATCGGTCATCGCCCGATCGCGGATTCGGTCGAGCATCGACTCAGTCCTTCCAATACGTCCGTGTAGGCGCCCATCGTGCGATTTACTGGATACCAAGTCAAGTAAGACGCTGGGCCGGGGATCTGCTGCAGTAACTTTATAGTGATTCTACTTACATTCGGCTACAGTAGTGGTCGATACTGCAGAAGAAGTAAACAAAGTCGCCCCCGGCGTCCATGACTGCAAGGTTCGAAACGAGAGAAGAGGTGCTCGTGGTGACTTCGACCGCGACCAACGCAACCCGCGAGGCCATTGAGCCCGTCGGATCCAATGACCCCACCCCGAGCAAAGAAGTGCTGCTCGACCTGCACCGCCGTATGGTCCGGATTCGGCAGTTCGAGACCGAGGCGGGTCGCCTCATGGAGGGCGGCAAGCTTCCAGGCTTCCTGCATCTGTACGTCGGCCAGGAAGCGGTGGCCGCCGGCGCCATGAGCAATCTGCGTGACACCGATCAGATCTCCTCGACCCACCGCGGGCACGGTCACGCCGTGGCCAAGGGCGCGCAGTTCCGGCAGATGTTCGCCGAACTGTTCGGCCGGGTCGACGGCTACTGCAAGGGCCGCGGCGGCTCGATGCACATCAACGACCTCTCCATCGGCATGCTCGGCGCCAACGGCATTGTCGGAGGCGGAATCCCGATCGCCGTCGGGGCTGCGTTCGCGGCCAAGTACCGCGGCGAGGACACCGTTGCCATCCCGTTCTTCGGTGACGGTGCAAGCAACATCGGCGCCTTCCATGAAGCGGCCAACATGGCCGGGATCCTGAACCTCCCGGTGGTGTTCGTCTGCGAGAACAACGGCTACGCGGAGTTCACCGCACTGCGCGACCACATGAAGCTCGAGAACGTGGCCGACCGCGCACCCGCGTACGGTTTCCCCAGCGAGATCTGCGACGGCATGGATGCCATCGCCGTGCGTGCCGCGGTGGGTCGCGCCGTTGAACGAGCTCGAAATGGCGGCGGTCCGACGCTGGTCGAGGCCAAGACGTATCGGTACTACGACCACCAGGGTGTCAAGGGCCTGCGCAAAACCTACCGGACCGTCGAAGAGGTCGAGGCCTGGAAAGAACGGGACGCCATCAAGCTGCTCGAGGCCCGCGCGGTCTCCGAAGGTGTTGTCACCGAGGCCGAGTTCGCACAGATCTGGGCCGAGGTGGACGCCGACATCGCCGAATCCGTGAAGTTCGCCGAGAACAGCCCATTCCCGGACCTGGCCGACTTCGCCCTGAACGTCTACAGCGACTGAACCCGAGAAGGCTGAACACATGTCTACTGCAACAGAATTGACGGCGACCGAGACGTCTCCGGCCGCGCGTCAGACAACCTACGTCAAGGCCTACAACGAGGCCATCGCGCAGATCATGCGCGAAGACGAGGACGTCTTTGTCATCGGCGAGGACGTCGCGGCATACGGCGGCGTCTTCCACATGTACGACGGCTTGCTCGCCGAGTTCGGTGACCGGCGGATGGTCGACACCCCCATCGCGGAGATGGGCCTCATCGGGCTCGGCGTCGGCGCCGCTGCGCGGGGTCTCCGTCCCATCGTCGACATCATGTTCATGGACTTCCTCGCGGTTGCGCTCGACCAGGTGGTGAACCAGGCAGCCAAGATGAAGTTCATGTACGGCGGCGAGGTCAAAGTTCCCATGGTGATCGCGGTGGCCTACGGCGCCGGTGTGAGCGCGGGCGCGCAGCACTCGCAGAGTCTTGAGAGCTGGCTGGCGCACACCCCGGGTCTGAAGGTGGTCATGCCGTCCAACGCGTACGACGCCAAGGGCCTCATGGTGTCTGCGGTGCGCGACGACAACCCCGTGGTCTTCATGCTGAACAAGGTGCTTCTCGGCGCACGCGGCGAGGTACCCGAAGAGATCTACGAGATCCCGCTCGGCGAGGCCGCCATACCGCGCGAAGGTGACGACGTCACCATCGTCGCGTTCGGCCGAATGGTGGCCGAAGCACTCAAGGCAGCCGACATCCTCGAGCAGTCCGGTGTTTCCGTGGAGGTGGTCGACCCCCGATCGGTCCAGCCGCTCGACACCGCCACCATCGTGAAGTCCGCATCCAAGACGAACCGCATCCTGGTGGTCCACGAGGCAGTGACCTTTGGTGGGATCGGTGCGGAAGTGGCCGCCCAGATCCAGGAAGAGGCATTCGACTACCTCGATGCCCCGGTCCTGCGCATCGGGGCGCCGTTCACGCCGGTGCCGTTCAGCACCCCGCTCGAAAAGGCGTATGTCCCAGACGCGGACCGCATCGTCGCAGGCGCACGCCGACTGCTCGAAAGGAACTGACCGTGGCTCAGCAGATCGTGCTGCCGAAGTTGGGGCTCACGATGCAGGAGGGCGTCATCGGTGAGTGGCTGGCCGGCGAAGGCCAGCACATCGCGGTGGGCGACCTGTTGCTGCGGCTCGAGACCGACAAGGTCGAGGTGGACGTGGAGGCCGAGGCCGAGGGCATCCTCGCCACCGGCGCATCGGCCGGCGACGTACTGCCGGTCGGGGCGGTGATCGGCTGGCTCCTGGGCGAGGGCGAGTCGGCGCCCGACGGCACGGCTGCTGTCGCGCAACAAGAACCAGTCGCTGAAACGCATACCGCTCCTGCCTCGGTGGTCGTGGGCGGCCCCGACGACGGAGGACGTATCAAGTCCTCACCGAACGCGCGACGAGTCGCCGGTGCGGCGAACGTGGACCTCACGACCATCCGTGGCACGGGGCCCGGCGGTCGGATCGTGTCCGAGGATGTCGAGGAACATCTCGCCGCATTTCCCGCCAAGGCACCCGAACCGACCGCAGCGGTTCCGGCCGCAGGCAAGGCCGTCCAGACCGGCGGCGCCGCGGACCAATTCGTCGGCCCACTCGTGCGGCGGAAAGCGGATGAACTGGGCGTCGATCTCGCGCAGGTCGTGGGATCGGGCACCGGAGGCCGCATCACCAAGGCAGATGTCGAGGCGGCAGCGGGCACGGTGGCAGCTCCGGCGGCCCTCGGTGGCGGCTCGCCGACAACGGGTCCCCAAGCGGGTGCGGTGATTCCGTTGACAGGCATGCGAGGTGCCATCGCACGCAACATGATCGACAGCCTGCAGACGATGGCGCAGTTGACCCATGGCTACGAGGTGGACGTCACCGCATTGGTAGATGTCCGCGAGCAGCTCAAGGCCGAGGCAGCGCAGTCCGATTCAAAGGCGCCCAGTCTCAACGACTTCGTCGTCAAGGCAGCGGCTCTCGCGCTGCGTGAGCACCCGCTGCTCAACGCGGGCATCGCGGACGACAAGATCACGCTGTTCGAGGAGATCAACGTCGGTGTGGCGGTTGCGGTAGACGGCGGTCTGATCGTGCCCGTGGTGCGCGACGCAGACAGTCTCTCGGTGGCCGAGGTCGCCGACCGCACTCGAACGCTTGCGTCCGGGGCGCGGACCGGCAAACTGGGCCTGTCGGACATGGAGGGCGCGACGTTCTCGGTGAGCACGCTCGGCGCGTACGGTGTCGATTTCTTCACCCCCGTCATCAACCCGGGCAACGTCGCGATCCTGGGCGTCGGCCGAGTGAAAGACGGCTTCCGTTGGGAGGGTGAGACTCCGGTCCGCACGCAGGTGTTGACGTTGAGCTTGACCTTCGACCACCGCGCCGTCGACGGGGCGCCGGCCGCCGAGTACCTGAAGACGCTGAGTGCAATCCTGGGCCGGCCCCTGTCGCTGTTGGCCGGGCGTTAGTCGGGGCTTCGGCATGGAAGAAACCGTCGTAGACGAAACCTTGTTCGCCCAACTCGATCCGCCCGTGCTGGCCGGGTCGGGTTGCGCGGCGTGCGGCGTGGTGGTGTTCCCGTTTGCGGCCCGGTGCCCGGCATGTGCGAGCGCAGCGATGGAGCAACGGTCACTCCCGACCCGCGGCAGGGTGTGGACCTGGACATCGCAGTCGTTCGCGCCGAAGCCGCCGTACGAGATACCTGAGTCGGGTTTCGAGCCGTTTGTGGTCGGCTACGTCGATCTGGGGCCGTTACTGGTGGAATCGAGAATTCTCGGACCGGTGGTTATCGGCGACGAGGTGGAGCTACGTCTTCTCCCATTGGCCGGCGGCGACATCTCCTTTGCGTTCGGGAAGATCGCCGAATGAGCGCCAGGGACGTCTACATCGTGGGTGCAGGCATGCACGCCTTCGGTCGGCACCCCGGGGTGACCGGTATGGACATGGGTGAGCACGCATTGCGGGCCGCTCTCGTCGATGCAGGACTCGAATGGTCCGACATCGACGCCGCCGTCGGTGGGAGCAATGTGTCCGGCAAGCCGGATTCGCTTGTGTCGCGGCTCGGTTTGACCGGCATACCGTTCACCACCGTCAAGAACGGCTGTGCAACAGGCGGAGTGGCATTGTCCACCGCGGCCGACATGCTCACCGCCGGACGCGCGGATGTGGTTGCGGTTGTCGGATTCGACAAGCACGAGCGAGGGGCGTTCGGTTCGGATCCCGCTGCCTACGGGCTCGGTCAGTGGTATGCCCGGAGTGGGATGATGGTCACCACCCAGTATTTCGCGATGAAGACCCAGCGGTATCTGCATCAGCACGGCATCGACAGGACAGCGCTGGCGGCAGTGGCCGAACGCGCTTTCGCCAACGGCGCAAAGCATCCGATGGCGTGGCGTCGCACACCGCTCACCGCGCAGCAGGTGCTCGATGCCGCAACGGTCAACGACCCGCTGACCCAGTACATGTTCTGCTCGCCCGGCGAAGGCGGCGTGGCGTTGATCCTCGCCCGCGGCGACCGTGCTCATGACCTGTGCGACACGCCGATTCGGCTCGCGGCCGTCGAGGTCCGAACCCGGCGATTCGGTTCCTTCGAGGTGTTCTCACCCTGGCTGCACACCGACCCGGTGAACAGCCCCAGCATCGACGCCGCTGCAGCCGCGTTCGATGCTGCAGGCGTGCACCCGGCTGATGTCGGCGTTGCGCAGTTGCAGGACACCGACTCTGGCTCAGAGTTGATCCATATGGCCGAGACCGGCCTGTGCCGGCACGGCGAGCAAGCCAAACTGCTCGACTCGGGTGCCACTCGTCATGACGGAGAACTACCCATCAACACCGACGGCGGCTGTCTGGCCGGCGGCGAGCCCATCGGGGCGTCCGGATTACGCCAGGTACACGAGGTGGTCCGCCAGTTGCAGGGGCGCGCCGAAGGCCACCAGGTGCCAGATCAGCCGGAGATCGGTTTCACCCACGTCTACGGTGCCCCGGGCCTGTCGGCATGCACGGTCTTGACCGTCTGAGCACGAAAGGACCATCGTGACCAAAACTCTCGACACCGTGCCGGCTCTCGCCGACTTCCAGGAGGAGGTACGCCGCTGGCTGGCGTCCATCGTGGACCCGCGGCCGGCGCCGACTCCGACGGACAAGCCCGACCTCGCGGTGTTCCGTAACCTGTCCGACGAAGACGAACTCAATTTGCTCGACGCCGTCCGGGCGTATCGCCGACAGCGTTTCGACGCCGGCTATGGCGCCGTCACGCTCGCCGTCGAACACGGAGGCCGTGGACTGCCTGCCTCTTTCGCATCGGCGATCGCACAGGCCGAGCGTGAGTTCGACGTCCCACCGTCCACTGAGCTGATCAGCGTCACCACCGGACTTGTCGGTCCCGCCGTTGCCATGTTCGGAACTGACGAGCAACGGGCAGATTACGCGAACCCGTTGCTGCGTACCGATCTTCTGGCGTGCCAACTGTTCAGTGAGCCTGGCGCCGGTTCGGATCTGGCGGCTCTGAGTTGTCGAGGTGTTCGGGAGGGCGACGACTGGATCTTCAACGGCCAGAAGGTGTGGTCGTCGGGTGCCAGATTCGCCGATCTGGGCATGTTGCTGGCCAGAACCGACCCCGACGCACCAAAACACAAGGGAATCACCGCGTTCCTGATCCCTCTTGATGCAGAGGGCGTCGACATCCGGCCGATTCGGCAGATGAGTGGTGGCGCCTCATTCAACGAGGTGTTCCTCCAGAACGTTCGGGTGTCGGACAGCATGCGACTCGGTGCGGTCGGCCAGGGCTGGAAGGTCGCCAGTGCCACATTGGCATTCGAACGTACGGCGTCCGGATCGGTCACCCGGAAAAAGGGCGGTTCGGTCGCCGAACTCGTTGCGTTGGCCAAATCACTGGGTGTTGTGGACGATCCCCTGGTACGCCAAGATCTGGCGGACGCCTACATACGCTCGGAACTCCGTGCCGCAACCGCCGACCGCGTCGCTCGTGCCGCCGCGGCCGGCCGGTCGCCCGGCCCAGCTGCCTCGGTGGGCAAGCTGATGGCTTCCGACGTGCTCGGACGTATCGGTGAGATCGCTGCAGACCTGTTGGGCAACAACATCACTGCAGCCGTGGACCCTGATCAGTTCGCCTGGACGGAGCATCTCCTGGGCAGTCCGGGCTACCGGCTGGCGGGTGGCACCGACCAGATCCAGCGCAACATCATCGGCGAGCGGGTACTCGGCCTTCCGCCTGAGCCGCGTGAAGACCGCGACAAGCCGTGGTCGCAGCGCGACAGACGCTGACCGGCTGACGCGCGGGCAGTCACGACCGTTCCTGGCCCGGACGAGGTACGTCGGCCTCCCAGCGTGCGCGCCGTTCGTCGTCCGTCTGTTCCCACCACGGTGTACCGCGTTCGCCGAGAGCCACTTTCGTGGCCTGGACACCTGCTCGTGACTCCGGCGCGCCGCTGGTCCGTTTCACCTCTCGACGCCAGGCCATCAGTATCGAGCGTAACTCGGCACTTCGATCTTCTGGAATCGCAGGATCCGTGGCGCGCCAGCGGCGCCCGCCCACCACGATGTAGCGACCATCATCGGTGTGTTCGACTTCCTTGGCCATGCAATCAGGCTGCCACAAGTGGTCAAGCGTGTGCGTGAGCGAATGTGCCGATGAGTTCATCGGCCACCCAGCGGGCCACGCCGACCGGGTACGGAGCGGGCAGACCCAGCACGATGTGGCCGAACCCGGCATCGACCACTTGGCCGATCGCGTCCCGGGTGCGCTCCGGCTCTTCATAGGAGACCGGCACATGGATCGAGCGGGTGATCGAAGCAGGGTCGCGACCGATCTCGGTGCAGAAGCGATCGAGCAGGGTGCTGCGCGCGATGACGTCGTCGATGTCGCCCCCGGGAATGTTCCAGATGTCTGCGTGCTCGGCCACGATGCGCAGCACTGCGGACGAACGCCCGGCGATCAACAGTGGCGGATGTTGACGCTGAACAGGTTTCGGATTCTGCAACGCCCCGGTCAGTTGCACGTACTCGCCGTCGAAGTCGAACGGTGAGTCCTCGGTCCACAGGCGTTTGATCACGACGCAGGCCTCGGCGAGACTGCCCACCGCATGAGCGACATCATGGAACGGCAAGCCGTGCGCGGGTATTCGCGTCGAGCTTCCGGAGGGTTCGGCCGCGAGCCCGCTCCGATCCCGAAGTCCAGCCGACCGTCGGAGATGATGTCGACGGTGGTGGCGATCTTCGCGAGCATCGCCGGCGGTCGAAAGCGGTTGCTGGTGACCAGGAGGCCGAGGCGTAGACGCTCGGTCTCTGCGGCGAGAGCCGAGAGCAGCGTCCAGCCTTCGAAGATGGGCCCGTTGGGGTCGCCACCGATCGGCATGAGGTGGTCGAACAGCCAGGCATGTTCGATCTCGGGGATCGCGTCCGCCTCGAGCCACACGCGGAGGACGTCGCGGTAGTCGACTTGTTGTTGGGCGGTGAGGATGCCGAAGCTTGGTGCAGAGGTGGGCATGAATCTTCCTTTGAGAGCTTTTGCAAGACCTGAGAAGTTGGTCGGATCGGTGGGTCAGCGACGCCGCAGCGATGGGTCGAGAAGGGCGGGTGGAGTGTCGACCTTCTCGTCCGGAGCGAGATCCGTACCTGGAGCGACAATGGCGTCGATGGCATCGAGGATGTCTGACGAGAGCACCGTGTCGGCGGCCGCAGTCTGGGAGTGCAGATGTTGCAGCGTGCGGGGGCCGATGATGGCGCTGGTCACGCCGGGATGAGCGGTGACGAAGCCGAGCGCGAGTTGGATCAGGGTCAGGCCCGCCTGGTCGGCGAGACCCGCCAACTGCTCCACTGCCTCCATCTTGGCGCGGTTCACCGGGATTGTGGTGTCGAACCGGGCCGGCATCAGACCAGAACGGCTGGTTGCGATCTCACGACCTTCGCGGATCGCGCCAGACAGCCAACCCGACGCCAGTGGGCTCCACGCCAATACACCCATTCCGTACTCCTGCGTGACCGGCAACACATGGGTCTCGATGCCCCGTTGCAGGATCGAGTAGCTGGGCTGTTCGGTCACATATCTGCTGAGGCGGTATTCACGGGACGCCCACTGTGCCTGAACAACTCGGTATGCGGGGAACGTCGAGGAGCCGAAATAGCGTATCTTGCCCGCCCGCTGCAGATCTGTGAGTGCAGAGAGAGTCTCCTCGTCGCTGGTGGTCGGGTCCCACCGGTGGATCTGGTACAAATCGACATGGTCTACCCCGAGCCGGCGGAGGCTGTTGTCGAGCTCCATGGTGAGCCAACGGCGGGAACTGCCTTGATGATTCAATTCTTCGCCCATCGGCATGTTGGCCTTCGTCGCCAGGATGAGGTTGTCGCGGCGACCGGAGATCGCACGGCCGACCATCTCTTCGGACTCTCCCTGGCCGTACATGTCGGCTGTGTCGATGACATTGATCCCAGCGTCAAGAGCGGCATCGACGATGGCGGTCGCTTCCTCTTGGGTGGTGCGACCGATGGCGCCGAAGTTCATCGCTCCGAGCGCCAAGGTGCTGACCTGGACGCCGGTACGACCCAGGGTGCGGTACTTCATGGTGTCTCCTCTGACAGTGTGACGCGAGAGCTTGTGCGGCTCTGGCATACTGATCGAAACGGAACTGCGTTCCGATATGAACGATACGGAACAATGTTCCGTTTGCCAAGCGGAAGGGGTGACGCGGCACTGTGATGGCCAAACGCACGTCGGAAACACCCAGCCCTCACGTGGCGGAAAAGGATATGGGCACGCCCCCGGCTCGGAAGCGGTCAGATGCGCGACGGAACGAGAAGACCCTGCTGGATGCAGCGGCCGCCGCGTTCGTCACTTCCGGAGTCGAAGTGCCCGTGCGCGCCATCGCCGCGAAAGCGGGGGTGGGCGTCGGCACCATCTATCGGCACTTCCCGACGCGGGCCGACCTGATCGTCGCCGTCTACCGTCACCAGGTCGAAGAATGCGCGCAGGCCGGCCCGGCGCTCCTGACGTCCGTGACGTCCCCGCACGCTGCGCTGACCCAGTGGATCAATCTTTTTGTCGACTTCCTGGTGACAAAGCACGGTCTGGCCGAGGCCCTGCAGTCGGACGACGCCAGGTTCCAGACCCTGCACAGCTACTTCCTCGACCGGCTGGTCCCCGTATGTGCTTCCCTACTCGAAGCCGGCGCGGCCGCCGGTGAAACCCGTTCAGACGTCGCCGCATTGGAGCTGATGAGGGGCGTCGGCAACTTGTGCATCGGATCGGGTGACACCTCGACCTACGACGCAAGACGCATGGTCGGAATGCTCATGGACGGATTGCACGTTCGCTGACGCGAGGTATCCGCCGCGGCCTGCCCACCACTACTGTCGAGAGATGCCCACAGCCAAGCGCCTCATGCAGGTATCCGACAGCATCGACATCGCTGCGGACCCCGGTCGTCTGTACGAGATGGTCAGTGACCCGACCCGGATGGGTGAATGGAGCCCGGAGAACCTCGGTGCAACCGTGGTGAACCCGGCGGCCGACGGCGCAGCTTTTGTGGGGATGGTGTTCGACGGTCGCAACAGGCGTGGGCGCACCAAGTGGGTCACCCGTTGCACGGTGACCGCAGCCGAGCCCGGTGCGCACTTCGCGTTTCGAGTCCATGCGATCGGACCGAAGACCCCACGCCTCAAAGGTGCAAATGCATCCTGGGAGTACCGGTTCGCAGTTACCGAGGACGGTCGCACCCGAGTCACCGAGACCTGGTTCGACGATCGGATCAAGTGGCCCGATGCGGTGGCAGGTGTGTTCGACCGGATTGTCACCCGCGGAATGACATTCCCGGAGTTCCAGCGCCGAAACATCGCGAAAACGCTTGAAGCACTGCGCACAGCTGTAGAAAGTCGGTAAAGCGGACGTTCGGTGATGTAAGACTATGCCGATGACCTGGCACCGCGTATTCCCGCTCGCCCGCATCACCGGCCATGTTGCCTGGTGGGTGTTCGTGGTGGTGACGTTGTTCGCAGGTGGCATCACCTGGACGGGGGCCAGCGAGTACCTCGGCCCCACGTCCGGCACGGGGTGGTCGGGAAATCGGCAGGCCTACAGCGAGATCACAGCTCCGGTGGCCATCGCCAACTTTACGGGTGCGTCGTCGTTCGAACACGATCCGTGGACCCAGCTCGAAGTGCTGTCGGTGACTGCATTCGCAGTGGTGCTCCTCGCTGCTGTGATCGAGGCAATCGCATCGCGTCAGGTGGTGCCGGGGATCGTGACTGTTGCGGCGCCGTGCGTCGCCTTCGGGTTGCTGTTGTCGGCAACTCCCGGCGTCCTCGACAGCATTCAGTTCGGAACGATGCAGACCCTGGGTGTGGTGCTGGTCGCAGTCGCTGTGCGGGAGGTGTGGGCCCGCCGGTTTGCCCCGGGCCCGGGGATCGGTACTTCAGACAAGCCGTGACACACGGCGATGCCGGCCCCCTGAACGGGACCGGCATCGGCGTAATCTGTTCTGTCAGTTGATCAAACGATCACTTCAGGTCGAAGCGATCATTGTTCATGACCTTCACCCATGCGGCGACGAAGTCGTTGACGAACTTGTCCTTGGCGTCGTCCTGCGCGTAGACCTCCACGAGCGCACGCAGCTGGGAGTGCGATCCGAACACCAGATCGACATCCGTCGCGGTCCACTTGGGAGCACCCGTCGACCGATCGGTGCCCTGGTAGATGCCGGCATCGGAGTCGGCTGCCTTCCACTCGGTGCCGATGTCGAGCAGGTTGACGAAGAAGTCGTTCGTCAGTGTGCCCGGGCGGTCGGTGAAGACGCCGTGCTTGGTCCCGCCATGGTTTGCACCCAGGGCGCGCAGACCACCGACAAGAGCGGTCAGCTCGGGTGCGGTCACGTCCAGCATGTAGGCGCGGTCGAGCAGCAGCACCTCCGCCGGTGTCTTCTCTCCGGTGCGAACGAAGTTGCGGAATCCGTCGGCCCGCAGTTCGAGCACCTTGAACGACTCCGCATCGGTCTCCTCCTGCGAGGCATCGGTGCGACCGGGCGTGAACGGCACCGTGACGCCGTGGCCGGCGTCCTGGGCAGCCTTCTCCACAGCGGCGGATCCGGCGAGCACGATCAGGTCGGCCAGCGAGATCTTCTTGCCGCCCGAGCCGTTGAAGTCCTGCTGGATCTGCTCGAGAACGGTGAGCACCTTTGCCAACTCGGCAGGCTCGTTGGCCTCCCAGTTCTTCTGCGGCTCAAGGCGAATACGCGCACCGTTGGCTCCACCGCGCATGTCGGTGCTGCGGAAGCTACTGGCCGACGACCATGCAGTGTTGACCAGCTGGGCTACCGACAGACCGGACTCGAGCACCTTGCTCTTGAGCGAAGCGATGTCCTGGTCGTCAACCAGTTCGTGGTCGACTGCCGGAACCGGGTCCTGCCACAGCTGTGCCTCGGGGACCCAGGGGCCCAGGAAGCGGGTGACGGGCCCCATGTCGCGATGCAGGAGCTTGTACCAAGCCTTGGCAAAGGCTTCGGCGAGCTGCTCGGGGTGGTCCAGCCAGCGGCGGGTGATCTCGCCGTAGATGGGGTCCTCGCGCAGCGCGACGTCGGTGACCAGCATGGTGGGGGCCCGGCCCGGTCCATCGAACGGATCTGGGATGGTGCCCGCTCCGGCACCGTCTTTGGCGACGAACTGCCACGCGCCGGCGGGACTCTTGGTCAGTTCCCACTCGAAGCCGTAGAGGTTCTGCAGGAACCCATTGCCCCACTGGGTGGGGGTGGAGGTCCACACGACCTCAAGGCCGCTGGTGACGGTGTCCCCGGCGTTGCCCTTGCCGTAGCCGTTCTTCCAGCCCAGACCCTGCTGCTCCTTCGGGGCGCCTTCGGGCTCGGGACCGATCTTGTCTGCGTTGTGGGCGCCGTGGGTCTTTCCGAAGCTGTGACCACCGATGATCAGCGCAGCGGTTTCCTCGTCGTTCATGGCCATGCGGCCGAACGTCTCGCGGATGTCCTTGGCTGCTGCGATGGGGTCGGGCTCGCCTTCGGGCCCTTCGGGATTGACGTAGATCAGGCCCATGGTGGTGGCGCCGAGCTGCTCGTTCAGCTCGCGTTCGCCCTCGTAACGCTTGTCGGTGCCCAGCCATTGGTCCTCAGGACCCCAGAACACCTCTTCGGGCTCCCAGATGTCTGCTCGGCCGAACGCGAAGCCGAAGGTCTGGAAACCCATCGACTCCAGTGCGCAGTTGCCTGCGAACACCAGGAGGTCGGCCCACGAGATCTTGCTGCCGTACTTCTGCTTGATCGGCCACAGCAGTCGGCGGGCCTTGTCGAGGTTGGCGTTGTCGGGCCAGCTGTTGAGCGGGGCGAAACGCTGTGCGCCCTGACCGCCGCCACCGCGGCCGTCGAAGACACGGTAGGTGCCTGCCGAGTGCCAGCTCATGCGGATGAACAGGCCGCCGTAGTGGCCGTAGTCGGCCGGCCACCAGTCCTGCGACGTGGTCATCAGGTCGATCACGTCGGCCTTGAGTGCCTCCACGTCGAGCTTCGCGAACTCTGCCGCGTAGTCGAAGTCCTCGCCGAGCGGGTTCGACTTGGAGGTGTGTGCGTGCAGGATCGACAAGTCGATCTGCTCCGGCCACCAGTCCTTGTTGGTGAGCGGGGCATGCCCCTTCGGCTTCGGCGACGGTATCGCCGGGTTCTCGCTCTCACTGGCGCTATCGGTTCCGGCGTCTGAATGAGGCGGGCGGCTATCGGAGGTCACAGCGTTCCTTTCGCGGTTAGGTTGATCGGGCTGTGATCACGGGCTGTGATCAAACTCTGGTCGCATCGGCACAATCGGGGCACAGACCCCAATAGGTGACCTCGGCTTCGTCGAGCAGGAATCCGTGCGAGTCGGAAGGGTTGAGACACGGCGCTTCTCCGACCGCGCAATCGGCATCAGCGATCACACCGCACGCGCGGCACACCACATGGTGGTGGTTGTCGCCAACCCGGGATTCGTACCGTGCGACGTGGCCGGCCGGTTGTATCCGGCGCACGAGCCGTGCAGTTGTCAGCGCGCCCAGCACGTCATAGACGGCTTGGCGCGAGACGGACGGCAGCGCTGCGCGCACGAGACCGAAAACGGTGTCGGTGTCGGCGTGTGGGTGACTGTCCACGGCTTCCAGAACGGCCACCCTGGGCTGGGTGACGCGGAGGTCTGCGGCGCGTAGCCGTTCCGCGTTGTCCGGTGTGGTGGCCATGGCTACCACGATAAGCACAGAGCCCGCCCGATGGGAAGGTTTTTCTGGAATCAGTCAAAAAAGATTGCGGCCTGGTGGTCAAACGTCGCGGGTGTCCAGTGCCGCGACAACAGAGGCCATGACAGCACGCCAGTGGGCGCGCTGTTGCTCTCGCTCGCCTGCATCGAGCAGGCGCTCCTGGTGGAAGCGAATCATCGTCTTGCCCGGTCCGCCTGCCCTCACCGCGAGCTGCACGGTGCTGTCGTGGTCCCAGTGGGGTGGCTGCCACGTCAGTCGGATCCGGTCACGCCGGTGGAAAGTCCTTGTCTCGCCGACGACTCCGTTTCGGGTCTGATATGCCCGACCCTTTGCGTCCAGCACCGACACCCCATGCCCGAGCCACAATGCTGTCCCCTCAGCCGACGTGAGGAAATCCCAGACGACGTCGAGCGGACAATCCACCGTCTTCGAGACGCCGATCTGCCATCCCGCGTCTTTGGTGTGACCGGTTTCGCGCGAGCTCATCGCATGACGGCGGCGATCGCGGACAGCTCGACAAGTGCGCCGGGGACCGCCAGCGACGCGACCATCGCCGCCGCGATCAAGGGCGGATCGCCTGTCGGGTCGAGAGCTTGTGCGGCAACGGCATAACCGGCGGTGAGGTCGATGCCGTCGACGGCGAACAGCGTCATGCTCACCACATCCGACATCGTCGCCCCGGCGGCGGCCAACGCGGTCTGCAGGTTCTTCATGACCTGTGCGGTCTGGGCTCCGACATCGTCGCCACCGACGATTGCCCCGGTGGCATCGACCGCGTTCTGGCCGCCGATGTAGATGGTGGTGGCGCCAGGCGGGACAACGGCAACGTGACTGAACGCCGGACTGTGTACCAGCCCTTCGGGTCTGAGCAATGTGATTGTGTCCATGGAGGTGAAGCTAGACCAATACCCTGCCAAGAACTGTCAGGGTTTGGCATCATTATCCACGTAATGTCCACACCGACCGGTCGTCGCCTGCAGATGCTGGCGATCTTGCAGTCGAACCCGGGTATCAGCGCGGGCCGGCTGGCCGATCGCCTCGATGTCACCGAGCGCACGGCGCGACGCGATGTGGAACATCTCCGAGATCTCGGCTATCGGATCGACGCCGAACCTGGCCGTTTCGGGGGTACACACTCGCCGCGGGATCGGTGACCCCACCTCTCGTCCTCGACGCCGACGAGGCACTGGCGGTCGCCCTCGGGCTGCACGGGTCGGTGGGGGTCGGGGGATTGGCTCCCGCCGCGGTCACCGCACTCGCCAAGTTGACCGAGACCATCCCGTCGCGCCTGCGCGGGCGGTTCGAGGCGGTGGCCGCAGCCGAGGCGCTCGAGGGTGGCGAGATGGTGTCTGCAGACGCGGGTGTGCTCGTCACCTTGGCGCTTGCGTGCCGATCAGAGGAGGCCGTCCGCTTCCGGCATCGCCGACGCACAGATCGCCGTGGTGAAGCACGAGATATCCAGCCACTGAGTCTTGTTCGCGCAAGCGGGCGGTGGTACCTGGTGGGCAACGAGCGCGGATCGCAGCAGTGGCTGACCTACGCCCTTGACCGGATCAGCGATGTGAGGCCGCTGGGCACGAGGTTCGGTACCCCGCCCCCACCTCCCGATGCCGCGGCCTTCGTGGCAGACGCCTTCGCTCACGGCTGGCGGCACCACATCCGGGTGCGGCTGTACATGTCGGGCGACGAAGCAAGACGAATAGTGCGTCCGGTGGTCGGCTCGGTCACCGACGACGGTGACGATTGCGTACTGACGCTTGGTGCCGACGACCTGGATTGGGCTGCGCGCTGGCTGGTCTACCAGAACTTCGACTTCGATGTGCTGGAGCCGCCCGCACTGAACGACAGGTTAGGCGCGCTCGGGACCTGGATCGCACACCGGTACGGCGACGCGTCAGGCCTCGAGTCGGGCACGGACGGCGGAGAGCCGCTGACGTAGCTCGGCCTCGTCGATCACGCCACGATCCAGGAGGGAGTGCGCAAGCGAGATCAACTGGCTCTCGGGGTAGGGAACATCCGCATAAATCGTCGATGACAAGCGGTCCTCGTCATCCCTACGGTCGGTGACACTCGGCGCTTGTGCAGAATCGGCTTTGTCGAGAGCGTCACAGACGCCATCAAGACTGGTCTTCCACGGCGGTACCGGGTTTTCGACGCCGTATTTTTGCGCCATCGTCGGCCACACCTGCCCCCGTTCGACGATCTCGGCGAGCGGTGCGTAGTCGCTCGTGCTCCCGGAAGTGCTGTCTCCCATGTCAATTGTCCTGTGCGGGGTGGATTGCGGCCCGTGTCTCGGTGATGACATTGGTGGTCACGCTGGGTTTCGGCAGCGCCACCCCGATGAGGCTGTCGCGGGTGATGATCTCGGCGAGCTCGTCTTCGCTCCAACCCTCGGTGCCAGGCGGTTGCATGGGCATCACCATGAATCGGTGCTTCTGATTCGAATCTTGGACCCGCACAGCAACATTGTCGGGAAGGTAGAGGCCGAATTCGGCGAGTACCTGGCGGGGCCACCGAACCATGCGGCGCCGGTAATTGGGGGTGCGGTACCACTCAGGCGAGTTGCCGAGAATGGGTCGCGGATAGCAGGAGCACAGCGCGCAGACGATGACGTTGTGAACGGTGGGGGTGTCTTCAAGAATGGAGAAGGCGGTGAAATCGCTGGGGGTTCCGAAGCCGGTGGGTTCAAGCCAGTCGACACCGACCTCCTTGCTTGCCGCCATCGGATCACTCAGGGCGAGTTGTTTGAACTCGGGATCGAGCCAGGCGCGAGCAACGAGGCGCGCCGCGGGCGTCGGCCCGATCTGCTCCGCGAATTCGGTGAAGAGCCGGTGCTCTTCTGCGGTGAAAAGCCCTTTCTCGATGCAGAGTTCGCGTAACGCGATCTCAAGCACCTCGAAATCGGTCACCTCGTCGACCATCGGGGCGACAGTCCGCTCGTGGTCATGGTCATGGTCGTGATCGTGGTTGTGCTCGGTCATTCCCCCTGTCCTTCCCCTACGCCGATGCAAGCCAACGTTGCGGTATCTCGGTCCGCAGGATGTCATCTGGTGTGCCGGTATAGCCCTCCCACAGCTCCGCCATCTCGAACCCGACGACGTAGAACCACTCCGGTTTCGCGTCCTCGCGACCCCATGTCTCGTCTTCGGGTGCGGGACTCTCGTAGGCGACGGACTCGATCCGTCCATGGGCTCCGCGCACATACTCGGGTGTGCGGGTGTAGAGCAGCACCGGGAGTTCGCGGACGAGAACGCGATCGCCAACTGCGAACGCGGGCTCGCCGGCCTGCCCCGCGTAGATCTGCGGATCTCCGATTCCCACCGCGTGCCGGTGATGGGTGTTGCGTGAGACCCCGGACCCGTCGCCCTCGTGGCGTGGTGTGGCCTCGAGTCGGTTGCCGGACAGCCCGTCCGGGTAGCGGTTCTGGACTTCTAACATTCTCTCGGCGAGTTCTCCGAGCCCGATGTGGTGCTTCTCCACGAGTATCCGGGCAACGGCGTAAAGCCAACGGCCGTAATACGGTATCCCGAGGTACACCGCCCGGCCGACGTCGACGTTGCCGATGCGCCGGCGTTCTTCGGACAGCCAGATTCCCCGCCACGCGAGAACCTCGCACATCACGTATGTCATGTGCTCCCAGTACTCGTACGCCTTGTTCTCGTACTTCAGCGGCGCATCGGGTTCGCCGCCGACGTCGTGAACAGGCTTCATGTACGCGACAAACCGTTTGTGGTCGAGAAGGTCGGGTGTCGGTGCGTCAGGGAGTTCGGGATAGGACGACTGCAGTCGGGCGATCAGGTCGAGTTGCTCTGCGCGTTCTTGCGAGGTGCTCATACGCCCTCCTCAGGAGTCGCACCTTCGGCGTGTTCGAGCAGTGAATGTACTCCGCGTTCTTATCGGGCGAACCGGATTTCGGAATGTTCGGTGGGGAAGAACTCACCGATCAAGTGAAACCTCTTGGGCAAGACGGGAGAGCTTGTCGGGATTGCGCACGATGTAGAGACCCGTGATCTTGCCCTCGTCGAACCTGAACGACACCGCATTGTCGATCTGTCCATCGATGCTGACGATGAGAGCGGGGGAGCCGTTGATCAGGACTCGCTCGGTGGACACCGATCCCTCGATTCGGGGCAGGCCGCCGGCGAGGAGTCGTGCCACGCGGTCGGACCCGACGATGGGGCGCACCACGGCCTTCTTGACTCCGCCTCCGTCGCCGAGGAGCACCACATCAGGTGCGAGGAGGTCGACCAGCTCTTGCAGATCGCCCGTTTCGACGGCGTGCTGAAAGGCTTGCAGGGCAACCCGTGATTCGTCGGGACTCACAGTGCCTCGCGGTCGGCGAGCGGCAACATGTGCGCGGGCTCGGTGAGCAATCTGTCTGACGGCGGCGGAGGTCTTGTCGACGGCGATCGCGATCTCGTCATACGGAAGGTCGAACACCTCCCGCAATACGAACACCGCTCTCTCGGTGGGTGCGAGAGTCTCCATCACGAGCAGCATCGCCATCGACACGCTCTCGGCCAGCTCGACGTCATCCGCCACATCGGGTGCTGTCAGCAACGGTTCCGGCAGCCATGGGCCGACATAGGACTCGCGTTGACGTCCCAGCGTTCGCAGCCGTGACAGTGCCTGGTGGGTGGCGATTGTGACCAGATACGCGCGCTCGTTGCGGACGTCGTCGAGGTCGACTCCCGCCCAGCGCATCCAGGTCTCTTGCAACGCATCCTCGGCGTCGGCAGCAGAACCGAGGATCTCGTAGGCAATCGTGAATAGCAGATTGCGATGAGCGAGGAACACGTCGGTCGCGGCATCAGAATGACCGCCGGGGGTGTCGGCTGCGGTCAGGGGCTCGTCGGTCATCGGTGCCTTCCTTGCGTTGGTCGCTTGTTCCCCATGAGACGTCCGTGTCGGCGAATGTGTGACACCTGGTTGGGGTGTCACAACCGGAGGCTCCCCGACATCTCGTGGTTGTCGCATTCCGCGACAGACACCATCTCAAGTGAGGACATGACCAATGGTTGCCCGATTCGACATGCTCGACAATGACGTTGCCGCGAAGTTCAGCAAGCGGTTCCTCAACGCCGGCCTGGTGATCGACGATTCGCCACTGCCGAGATCGACCCAGGAACTGGTCAAGATTCGCGCCAGTCAGATCAATGGGTGTGGATTCTGCACGGACATGCACACCAAGGAGGCGGCCGCAGCCGGGGAAACATCGACGCGGCTCAATCTGATTGCCGTGTGGCGTGAGGCAACCGTGTTCACAGACGCCGAGCGTGCTGCGTTGACCCTCACCGAAGAAGCCACCCGACTCGCCGATCATCACCGTGGCGTCCGCGATGAAACCTGGGCGGAGGTGCGCAAACACCATGACGACGATCAGGTTGGCGCCCTGATCTGCCTCATCGCATTGATCAACGCGGCAAACCGGATCAACGTGATCGTGAGAACGCCGGCAGGCGCCTACGAGCCAGGCATGTTCGCGCAGATGTCGAATTGAACGGCGCGTGTGCGGCCGGGCGACGCACTCAGCGGCAGCAGGAGGGGTCGAGAACCTGCCGCAGGGCCTGCAACGCGTCGGTGTGGGCGCGGTAGTAGACGTTCATGCCGCGTCGCTCCGGCCGCACCATGCCCGCCTTCTTGAGCTGTCCGAGATGGTGACTGACCGTCGGCTCGGACAACTTCACCGCCGCGGCGAGGTCGCAGGTGCACACCTCACCCGACTCTGCCGTGAGGAGAATCGACATGAGCTTGATCCGCACAGGGTCGGCAAGTGCCTTGAGCCGCAACGCAACTTCCAGTGCGGCGGCATCGTCCATCGGTGACGCCGAGACCGGCGCGCAGCAGATGGGTGCCGTCATGTCGATCACCGGAAGTGTCTTGGGCATGCCTGAACTCTACCGACTCTCTTGACATATGTCGAAAAGGTAGCCAGTGTGGGTGTGGCAAGTAATTCGACGTATGTCTCACAGGTGGAGGTTAGGCCATGTCCCGTATGCAGCTGGCACTCAATGTCGACGACTTGGATCAGGCGGTCGCGTTCTACTCGAAATTGTTCGACGTCCCGCCGGCCAAACTCAAGCCCGGATATGCGAACTTCGCGGTGACGGAACCGCCACTGAAGTTGGTCCTGCTGGAGAACCCAGGCAAGGGCGGAACGATCAACCATCTCGGGGTCGAGGTGGAGTCGAGCGAAAAGGTTCACGGCGAGATCGCCCGACTCAGCGGCGAGGGACTCTTCACCGAAGAAGAGATCAACTCGACCTGCTGCTTCGCCACCCAGGACAAGGTGTGGGTGACCGGCCCGGCGGGTGAGAAGTGGGAGGTGTACACCGTCCTCGCGGAGTCAGACACGTTTGGCACCAGTCCGAAGTTGTTGTCGGAGAGCGATACCGAGATGGGTTCGAGTGGTTCGGTGTGCTGCGGTTCGGGTGTAGGGGAAGATCTCAGCAAGTCCTGCTGCTAGTTGGTTCGCTCCTGGTCCGCCCCGCTCGGTGTGCTGGTTGTTGCTCGGTCTGTAGCGCGAGCGTTCGCGAGTTCTGCGCGCTGGCCACCAACCCCGCGCGGTGTTCTCGCCGTTGCTCGGTCTGTGGTGCGAGCTTCTCCAAGTTTTGTGAGCTGCCCACCGAGCCCGCTCGATCAGCTCAGGTCAACCGGGCGATCAGGTCGGTGACCCGGGTTGCGATGTCGTCTCGGATCACGCGCATCCGGTCGATGCCCTCGATCCCCCGCAGTGATGGTTCATCGGTGTCCCACACCTCGAGTGTGGTTCCCTCGGGAGGGTTCACCTGCGCGGCTGACCCGACGACCACGGTCACGTCAGCGGCGCGCATCAGGTCGTCGGTGAGCTGGCGGGGCCGGTGATCGGAGACATCCACCCCGACCTCGGCGAGAGTCTGGGCGGACAGTTCGTTCACCCGGCCATCGACCTTCGCTTCGGTGCCTGCTGAGCCTGCGGCCACGGCATCGCCGGCGATCTTCTGGGCGAGGCCCTGCGCCATCACCGACTTGCCCCTGTTGCTCACGCATACGAACAGCACGCTGGGAACCCTGTTGACCGTTGGCATTTCGTCAGACATTGCGCGTCACATCCGTTGCCTGGGTGGACGACGGTTGCGGGGTGAAGCGTCGACGCAGTGCGAGCGACACGTACACCAGGGCGACGAGGACAGGTACCTCGATCAAGGGCCCGACAACACCGGCGAGCGCTTGCCCCGACGTGGCGCCGTAGGTCGCGATGGCGACGGCGATGGCGAGTTCGAAATTGTTGCCCGCCGCGGTGAACGCGAGTGTGGTGGTGCGTGCGTACCCCAGCCCCATCGCTGCCCCGAACGCATATCCGCCACCCCACATGACCGCGAAGTACACCAGCAGCGGGAGGGCGATCCGGATCACGTCGAGAGGCTGCGACGTGATCTGATCACCCTGCAGCGCAAAGAGAATGACGATCGTGAACAGCAGTCCGTACAGCGCCCAGGGGCCGATTCGCGATAGGAAAGTTGTCTCGTACCACTCTCGGCCTTTGCGCTTCTCGCCGAGATAACGGGATAGGAAACCGGCGATGAGCGGGATTCCCAGGAAGATCAGCACAGATTGCGCGATCTGCCAGGGTGACGCCTCGATGGTGGTCTGTTCCAGACCCAGCCACCCCGGGAGTACCGAGAGGTAGAACCATCCGAGCACGGCGAACATGACCACTTGGAACACCGAGTTGATCGCGACAAGCACTGCGGCAGCTTCGCGATCACCGCACGCGAGGTCGTTCCAGATGATCACCATCGCGATGCACCGTGCCAGCCCGACGATGATGAGGCCGGTCCGGTACTCGGGCAGGTCTGGGAGGAACAGCCACGCCAGGGCGAACATCAATGCGGGGCCGATCAGCCAGTTCAGCACCAACGAGGCCACCAGCAGCCGTTTGTCCCCGGTCACGGAGTCGAGACGGTCGTAGCGGACCTTGGCGAGCACCGGGTACATCATGATCAGCAACCCGATGGCGATGGGCAGCGAGACGCCGTCGACCGAAATCGCTGACAGCGCCTTGTTCAGTCCGGGGATCAGCCGGCCGAGCGCCAGGCCGACGACCATCGCGACGCCGATCCACACCGGCAGGAATCGGTCGAGTGTGGACA
Organism: Williamsia sp. DF01-3; assembly: GCF_023051145.1. NCBI lineage: Bacteria > Bacillati > Actinomycetota > Actinomycetes > Mycobacteriales > Nocardiaceae > Williamsia > Williamsia sp. DF01-3. The sequence continues at coordinate 237,623 of NZ_JALKFS010000005.1, read as the reverse complement.
GCTTCGCGACGACCGCCGGTCTGTCGGCCGCGTTTGTCGCCGTGCTCACGAGGTCACCAGGGCTTCGTCGACGGTGTGCGAAAGATCGGACATGTCGAGTGTCGCCGAGAGCTGTTGCAGCGTTGCGGGTATCACCCGGTAGTAGACCCAGGTCCCGCGGCGCTCACAGCCGAGCAAGCCGGCCTGGCGTAGCACCTTCAGATGATGGGAGATCGTCGGCTGGGACAGGTCGAACGAGTCCGATATGTCGCAGACGCATGCTTCACCGCCGAGGTGACTGGCAATCAGGCTCAACAGTCGCAGCCGTACCGGGTCTCCCAACGCCTTGAACATGCGCGCCAGCTGGACGGTGCGGTCCATGCTGAGCGGTTCGTTGACCAAGGGCGAGCAACAGGTTTCATCGCCGGACGGGTTCGGACTTTGATTCGACACCGATCTATATTGACAGGTGTCGATGCAGTGCGCCAAATGAACATCGGGCGAACGCCTCGGCCGCGCCTCTCCGTGCGGTCAGGCGCTCACCAGGCCAGGGCCGTGGCCAGTCGCTCGCGATGCATGGCACTGCCGCCGAGCAGTTGGGCGTCGGCGCGCGCTCGCCGAAAATAAAGATGGCAGTGGTGTTCCCACGTGAACCCGATGCCGCCGTGTAACTGCACGGCTTCGGCACTCACTGTCCGGTAGGCGTCCGAACACCAGGCCCGTGCGACGGCCCCGGCCTCGGTCCGGTCATCGGACTCGACTGCGCGGCTCACTGCCGAGCGACTCGACTCGACGAGGACAAGCAGATCCGCGAGGGTGTGTTTGACGGCTTGGAAGCTGCCGATGGCCCGACCGAACTGCCGGCGCTCTTTCACATAGTCGACCGTGTGATCGAGGCTGGCCTGAGAACCGCCGAGTTGCTCGGCTGCCAGCACGATGCATGCTGTATCGAGGGCCGGAAGCACTGCAGCAGAGGCACTCCCACCGGTGGTGAGCCGGATCGCCGGGACGGCAGCGAGGTGGACCGAGGCCTGGGCGCGCGTGAGGTCGAGGGTTTCGACGGGATGGACGCCGACGCCGTCTGTGGTCGCCGCGACGACAAAGATGTCGGGACCGTCTGCGGTGTTCGCGGCGACGACAATCCATGTCGCTCCTGCGGCGCCGAGCACGGCCGGGGCGTGTCCGTCGATCACCCAGCCGCCGTCGACTTCGGTTGCAGCGAAGAGAAATTCGTCAGTCGACCACCACCCCCGTCGGTCGAGACCTGCGAATGCCGCAGGCGCTCCCTCGGCGATCTCCGTCAGGACGTCGTCGGGAGGCGTGGGTACGCCCAGTAGGACCTGGCCGGCGATGACGGTGGAGAGAAAGGGGACCGGCAGCAGTGCGGCTCCGAGCTCTTCGGCCACCACTGCCAGTTCGGGGAGACCACCGAGACCTCCCAGGTCTTCGGGCAAGCCCAGTGCGCCGATGCCGATCTGCTCGGCCAGCACCGACCACGCTCTGGCATCCCAGCCAGGGCCGTCGGCATCCAGACGACGGCACAGCGCCGGCCCGCCGAGGTCGGCAGCGGCATCACGGACTGCAGTACGCAGGTCATCGAGTTCGGTACTCACCGCCCATCACCTGCTTTCGAGTGCCGCGTGCGCAGCAGCCAGCCGGGCCACCGGGACACGACGTGGTGAACACGAAACATAGTGCAGTCCAACAGAATCAAGGAAGGCGATTGACGCAGGATCGCCGCCATGTTCGCCGCACACACCGAGCTTCACCGCGGGCCGTGCCTGCTGCGCACTGCGGACGGCCATCGAGATCAACGCCCCGACGCCATCGGTGTCCAGTACGGCGAAAGGACTGTCGTCGAGCAGCCCGTGTTCGAGATAGTGGGTGAGCATGGTCTTCTCGACGTCGTCCCGCGAGAACCCATAGGTCAGCTGCGTCAGATCGTTGGTGCCGAACGAGAGGAATTGCGCGTCTTCGGCCAAGGAGTCGGCCAGCAAGGCGGCGCGGGGTGTCTCGACCATGCTGCCCACGAGATACGGAATCGTCACGCCGGTGTCTCGCTCGACATCCGCTGCGGCCGAACGCACCTGCTTGATCGCTTTGGACAGCTCGCCGGGCAGTGACACCAGCGGGATCATAACCTCGAGTTGTGGTTGCAGCCCTTCGCCGTTCACGGTCACCCATGCCCTGAACAGCGCCTCGGCCTGTGCCGGATACAGCTTCTGTTGCACCATCGCGAACCGCACACCCCGCAATCCGAGCATCGGATTCGATTCATGGGTGTCGGCGGCGCGCTGGGCCTGCGCCTCGTCGCGGTATTCGCCGTCGGCAGGCAGGAACTCGTGGAGTGGGGCGTCGAGAAGGCGAACCGTGATCGGGCGGTTCCCGACCACTCGCAGCAGGTCGGTGAAGTCGCTCTGCTGGGCGGTGGTGAGAGCGGCGATCGCCTCGATTTCTTCAGCCTCTGATTCTGCGAGCACAAGGCGCTGCACAAGAGGAAGTTGATCGCCGAGGAACTGATGTTCGGTGCGGCAGAGGCCGATTCCCTCGGCACCGAGCCGAAACGCCGTTGCGGCGTCCTCGGCGTTGTCTGCATTGGTGCGCACCCTCAGGCGCCGGATTTCGTCGGCCCACCCGAGCAGGACCTCGAGTTCGGCCGATGGCTCGGCGGGGCGGATCGTCACGGTGCCGCAATACACGTCTCCGGTGCGCCCGTTGACCGACACGGTGTCGCCTTCACGGAGTGTCACGTCACCGGCGGTGACGGTGCCGGCGTTCGCGTCGATGCGCAGCGTCGTCGCTCCGCAGACAGCCGGGCGTCCGGCCCCCCGTGCGACGACCGCGGCATGCGATGCCAGCCCGCCGTTCGATGTGACCACCGCGGTGGCCGCGAGTAGAGCCGGCACGTCCGCCGGGCTCGTCTCGGACGCCACGAGGATGACGTTCTTGCCCTGGCCTGCGAGCTGGATCGCGCGGTCGCTCGACAGGGCGATCTCGCCGATCGCAGCGCCGGGAGAGGCCGGTAGCCCGCGTGCGAGCAATTGTTCAGACCCGGTCAGTTTGAGCTGGGCGTGCAGGAGGTCTTGCATCAGGTCTGGTTCGAGCATACGAACGGCTTCGCTGCGATTGATCGAGCCTGCGGTCGCGAGATCCACCGCGAGGTGTGTGATCGCACGTGGTCCGGGGTGTTCGACCGCCTGGGCACTCAGCAACGCCAGCTGGCGGTCTCGCACCTCGAACTCGACCTCTGCGACTCCACGCAGATGCGGCTCGAGGGTTGCGAAGATCTGGTCCAGGATCTGGACACCGCCCGGTGTCTGGTCAAGGGGGTCGCCGGGGCCCGGATTCGGGTCGGCCCGGCGAACGCCGAGATGGAAGACGCCGTGGGGTGCGAAACGGCCGGTCTCGAGGTCGCGGCTGATGGCCGATCCGTACCCGGACTCGTTCCACGAGCCCAGACGCAGCGCTCGGACATGCAGGGCGATACCGAGATCATCGGGAAGCGACAGCGCTCTGCGGGCCCGCTGGCCTCGAGGTGACGCCCACCGCGCCAGCATCGCTTTGGCCGCCAGGCCTAGTTGTTCGGCCGGGTCGGCGGGAAAGGGTGAGCCTGTCGACTCTTCGATCAGTTCGAGCAGCGCGGGCACCTGGGCCCTGCTGTCGGGATGGTCGTCCGCGAGGTCGTCGAGGTCATCAACATCGACTTCGAGAGCGTTCTCGGCGACGAACCGCAGATTCGCGGCCCACGAGTCGTAGATGTCGCGTTCGCGTCCGATCACTTCCACCAGCGCGTCGATGTTCCGGCTGGACAAGCCGATGACCGAGATGGCGGGCGGTAGAGCCGACACGGGTACGGGTGCGCTGCAGCGCAGATGCATGAGCATCGGCCGCCGCTCTGTACGCACAGCCGGCCAGATGCCTCGGACTGCGAGCTTTTCGAGCAGATCGATCGCCGTGGTGGCGGTTTGGTGATCCTGTAGGCCGGATCCGGCGCCGATCGGCACCGTCAATCCTGGGACGACGGGCAGGCCGAGGGCGACGAGGTTGTCCATCTCGACGCCGTGTACCCCGAGCACGTCTGCGCCGAGTCCGCGGGCACGTCCCTGGCCGTAAGGAACGGCGGCGCGGGTCGTTGCCGGGAATGTGTTCTCCGACAACGTCATCGGGACGAACCCGAAACGAGCTCCTCCTCGAGTGCCTCGTCCTCGGCGCGGGTGACACCGAGCATCATCAGAACGTGCTGGTGCAGCCACATCCAGACGGTGTGGTAGCCGTCGGTGAGGGGCGAGGTGAGGGATGCGGTGTCGCCGTCGTCGAAGCGTTCGAGCGCGACCCCGAGACGGTCGCGGTATTCGGTGAGTTCGGGGGCCTGTTTGCCTGCCCGCCGCAGCATCTTCGAGACCGCCGAGTGGATGTCGTCGAGACGATCCCGGATGGAGGCGTCGTACTGGGCGTCCGAGTGGTCGTTGGCCGAGCCGTCCGGTCGGCACTGCCACGCAGTGCACAGTTCACGCAGCTGCCGGTTGACGGGGAGAAAGGCGTGGAGGAAGTCCCGCACGGCCTGCTCCTGCGCACTGCCCTCCGGCAGACGGACCAGACGGCCTGCCTCGGCAATACCCGCGGGGGTCGGCATCACCATCGGACCCTTCGCGATGGCATGCCCGGCGTCGACAACTATCTGGAGCTCAGGGGCGATCGGCCCACGGGACATGCCCTTCACAACAAGATTGACCAGCTCGGCTGACGCGGTGGCCGGTGCAGAGTTGTTGATCGCGAGGTCGTTCATGGTGCTCCTCGAACGGGTCCCGGCTGCGGGACGGCGGATGGCGAGAGTGGTCGGTGCCTCGCGCTCGGAGACTGTGACCGTGCTCATAACGTACCCAAATAGTAGTGGAAGTCAAGAAAGAACGCAGAAACTATGTACAGACTTGAAACTGAAGAGTTACTTGACACCGAATCCGCAAAGTAGTTTACGCTGGCTGTGATGGTCGCCACTCGGTGTTCATCGCACGACGAAGTGGAGGCGCCCAGAATGGACGATCGCACCGAGCTCTATATCGACGGCACGTGGGTGCCGTCGGACGGTGGAGGCACGATCGACGTCTTCGAGGCTGCCACCGGCGGCCTGTTGGCCCGCGTCCCTGCAGGCACAGAAGCTGATGTCGACGCTGCGGTGGCAGCGGCAAAAAGGGCGTTCCCGTCGTGGTCGCAATCGCCGGTGGCCGACCGCGTTGCGCTGCTCCGACGCTTCGCCGACGAACTCCAGCAGCGCGAGGACGAGTTGGCCGAGACGATGGCGCGAGAGGTCGGAACACCGATCGCACGGTCACGGAGCGTGCAGGTGGGCCTGGGCGTGACGATCTTCCGATCGATGGCCGACGTCCTCGAGACACTCCCGATGGAAGAACGGCGCGGAACGTCGTTGATCCTCAAGGTTCCCGCAGGTGTGGTCGGTGCGATCACTCCGTGGAACTACCCCCTGTACCAACTGGCGGCCAAGGTCGCGCCGGCGATCGCGGCTGGGTGCACCACCGTGGTCAAGCCCAGCAGCGTTGCTCCGCTTGCTGCCTTTGTGGTCGCCGACATCGCTGACGCCATCGGATTGCCACGCGGCGTCCTCAACGTGGTGTCGGGTTCTGGTGGCCGCGTCGGCGAACGGCTCGCCGGGCACCCGGACGTCGATCTGGTGAGTCTCACCGGGTCGACATCTGCAGGAGCTCGAGTCGGTCAGCTGGCTGCAGCTGGAATCAAGAAAGTGACACTCGAGTTGGGAGGGAAATCGGCGTTCATCGTGGCCCCTGATGCGGACATGGACGCGGCGCTGAACGCCGCTGTTCGTAGCTGCTATGTCAACAACGGCCAGACCTGTACGGCCACCACCCGGTTGCTCGTCCCGGCCGATCGGCTCGACGAGGTGGAGCGGCGACTGGTGGAACTGGTCGGCTCTCAGACGATCGGCGACCCACTCGACGAAACGGTCGATGTGGGACCGATGGCCTCACAGGACCAGCAGCAGTCGGTGCTCAAACATCTCGCGGACGTGCCGGCGGACGCGACGTTCCTGGTGGGCGGCCCCGGCGACGTGGACGGGCTCGATGAACGACTGCGGTCGGGCTACTTCGTGCGTCCGACGGTGGTCAGTCGCGTGGACAACAACACCCCTATCGCGAGGGACGAAGTGTTCGGCCCGGTGCTTGCCGTCCTCACCTATCAAGACATCGACGACGCCGTCGCGATCACCAACGATTCGGAGTACGGATTGTCAGGTGCGGTGTTCGCGGCGGACGACGACGCGGCCATCGCAATCGCCAGGCGTCTGCGTACCGGACAGGTCTCGATCAACGGAGGCCGGTTCAACGCCATGGCCCCGTTCGGTGGCATGAAGAAATCGGGCATCGGACGTGAACTCGGCCCCGATGGACTCGAGGAGTATTTCGAGAAGATCTCGCTCCAGCTGCGTAGCTGACCCGCTGCCCTGAACGAACCCGCTCACCTCAACGAACATGTGGACAAGGAACCGACCATGACCGAGACAGCCCATGTGGAGATCACCCGCTTGATGGCAAGGTTCGCGCGGGGTATCGACCTGCGGGACTGGGATTTGTACCGCTCTGTGTTCACCGATGAGATCGACATCGACTACACGAGCTATCGCGCCGGGAACGAAGGCCGCTTTCGCGCCGAGGACTGGGTGCAGCGCGGACGAATGCTGTTCCCGGGACTCGCTGCATCCCAGCACTTCCTGTCGAACCTCGACATCGACATCGACGGCGAGGAGGGCACCGTGACCTCCTACGTACGGGCCGAGCACGTCCTGCCCAACACCTCCGGAGACTCGATGTTCACCATCGGCGGCTACTACACCGACGGGGTGGTGCGGGTTGGCGGAGAGTGGAAGATCCGGAGCAAACGGCTCACGGTGCTGTGGAACTCGGGCAATCCGCAGGTTCTCGCCCTCGCCCGGGATCGGGCAGCCGAACTGCTGGCGGCCGCCTGATCACATCTGGCGCACGGGGTCGGTGCCGTCCCAGTTCACGGCGGCATCGGCGACCGTCCGATACAGGCGCAGGATGGACGGTCTGGGTTCGTAGATCTCCACCAGGTGGCCCAGTTGCGGACGGGCATCGTGAAACGCGAAGTCGTTGCCGTTCGGGGTGGTTGCAGAAAGTAGTGCCGGCCAACCTGATTCGGCGTACACGCGCTGTTGCTCGGCGAACGACTCCACCATGACCGCGACGTGGTGGATGCTGTTCCGGACGGAGGTGGTGGCCGCGAACGCCGCGGGCTCCGCGGTGTGGGTCTGCACCAGTTCGATCTGTAGGCGACCCCACTGGCCGTAGGCGGATGAGTGGTCGAAAGCGCCCGGCGCGCCGTCGGGGCCCAGGGCGCCGGTGATGCGGTTGCGACGCACGAAAAAGGGCCCTGCGCCGAGCCGCGCCGCGAAGTCCTCGGCAGCGGACGCGACATCGTCCACCATGTAGGCGATTTGCACGACGGTCCCCAGTTGGACGTCCATATAGAAGGTCACCTCTCCTCTACCGCTCGGTAACTTCTATCTGACTGTAGATACATGTTGTCTCGATGACATCGGGTTGACGGCGGTGGCGCGGGACAACCGCCGCAGTGTGCATGAATCTGCCGGTCAGAGCCGAAAATAACAAATTGCGCAAACGCTGGACATATCCATGTACATACTTCACTATGATCCAGGTAACACAAGTGATGTTCAAGTAACTCTCCTCACGTAGGTAGGCCAACATGACAGACGCGCTCAGCATCAGCGGCCTCTCGAAGACTTTCGGCGGCCAACGAGCCCTCGATGGTGTCGATCTCTCGCTTGCCCCCGGCGAAATCCGTGGACTGGTGGGGCAAAACGGGTGCGGCAAGTCGACACTGATCAAAGTTCTTGCCGGATACCATGATCCGGACCACGGTGCGAAGATCACCGTGGCGGGAAATGAGCTGCACCTCGGAGTCCCCGGTGGTGGGGAGGCGGCCGGGCTGCGTTTTGTGCACCAAGAACTGGGCCTCGTCGAGAGTCTGGATGTCGTCGACAACCTCGCTCTGGGCCACGGTTACAAGCGCACTGCGGTCGGTACCATCGACAACCGCGCAGAACGGGCCCAGGCCAAGGAAGCGCTCGCAGAACTCGGGTTCGACCTGAACCTCAAGAAACTGGCCGGTGCGCTCACCATGAGCGAGCGGACCATGCTGGCCGTCGCACGCGCGGTCCAGGGCCGCAGCGGCGACACCCACATTCTCGTGCTCGACGAACCGACCGCCAATCTGCCTGCGGCCGAGGCGGTTCGATTGTTCGACCTGGTCCGAAAGATCCGCGACCGCGGTGTGGCCGTACTGTTCGTCTCGCACCACCTCGGAGAGGTGTTCTCGCTGTGCGACAGCGTCACCGTGATGCGCGATGGCAAAGTCGTCACCACACGCCCCCTCGAGGGGCTCGATGAACCCGGTCTGGTGGAACTGATGATCGGCCGCCGAGTCGAGGAGTTCCTCGCCGAGCCCGAAGAGACAACACATGCCGGAGCGCCTGCGCTCGAGGTCGATGCACTCACCTGTGGTGCCGCACACGAGCTCAGCTTTGCGATCCATCCCGGAGAGGTCCTCGGAATCGCCGGGATCACCGGTTCGGGCCGCGAACACATCGTCCCGGCGCTGTTCGGCGGCGAGAGCCGCGCAGGCGCGGTGACTGTCGATGGCAAGGTCATCGAGCAGGGCCGTCCCGATCTCGCGATGTCGGCAGGGATGGGCTGTGTTCCCGCCGAACGTCTCAGCAACGCCGCGTTCGCGACCGCATCGTTGCGCGAGAACGTGTCCGTGGCCGACCCGTGGGCGTACACCAGCGGTGGCTGGCTCCGTGCAGGACGTGAGAAGTCCGATGTCGCAACGTGGCTCGAACGCCTCGGGGTACGCCCAACCGGTGACACCGAGCGGGCCCTCGGCACCCTCAGCGGTGGCAACCAGCAGAAGGTCATGCTGGCACGCTGGCTGCGGCGCAATCCGCGTGTACTCCTACTCGACGAGCCCACCCAAGGGGTCGACATCGGCGCCAAAGCCGACATCCATGCGCTGATCGACGACGCCGCGGAGAAGGGTGCCGCCGTCCTGGTGGTCTCCACCGACCACGGTGAATTGACGAGGCTGTGCGACCGCGTGATCGTCCTGTCCGCCGGACGGGTCGTGGACGATCTGCGCCGGCCGCGCATCGAACCCGATCGACTGACCGCCTCCACTCTCAAGAAGCCCGCACTCGCCGAGTCCTGAGCCCTCCGCGGCCGCCGTCTCGCGGCATCGCAGCGGACCCGATGCCCGATCCGCCGCAGCGACACCTCCTCTACCTCCGGGCACCACGTCGGTGAAAGGAACACCATGACAACACAATCCCCTGAAGAGACGGCGACATCACCAAGGGTCCACCGCCCACGGGCGGTCATCAAGCCGGGCGCGGCAAGCGCAAGATCAACCTCGGTCTCGACCGGTTCAGCGGAATCTATGTGTGGGTTGCCATCATCGTGCTGTTCGCGATCTGGATCCCCGACACGTTCATGACCGAGGGCAACTTCCGGATCATCGCCGGCGACCAGGCGATCACCGCTATGTTGGCGATCGGATTGATCGTTCCCCTGGCGGCGGGAGTCTTCGACCTCTCGATCGCCGGCGTGATGGGCTTCTCGGTGGCGATGGTCTCGTACCAGTTGTCCAAGGGGATCAGTGCACCGATCGCGATCATCACCACCTTGCTCTGCGGGGCCCTGATCGGTGCGGTCAACGGGTTCGTGGTGGTCAAACTCCACGTCGACTCCTTCATCGCGACCCTTGGTATGTCCAGCATCCTTCTGGCAGGCACATATTGGGTCACCGACGGAAAGCAGATCACCGAGGGCTTCACCGACGGCTTCCTCGATCTGGGCAGCAAGCCCTTTCTCGGACTGCCCCTTCCGTTCTTCTACATGATCGCCGTCGCCGCCGTGATGTACGTGATCTTGGAAAAGACTCCCCTCGGCCGGTACCTGTACGCCACCGGTGGCAATCGCCAGGCGGCCAGGCTCGCCGGACTACGGGTGGAACGAATCATGTTCGGCGCGTTGGTCACCTCGGCGACCGTCGCGGCCCTCACCGGTGTCATCCTGGCTGCCAAACTGGGGACCGCCGCACCTGACATCGGACCCTCCTATCTGTTGCCGGCGTTCTCCGCGGTGTTCCTCGGTTCCACTCAGATCCGGGCCGGAAGAGTCAACGTGCTCGGCACGCTGATCGCCATCTACCTCCTGGCGACGGGCGTCAAGGGGTTGCAGCTCGCAGGTGCGCCCAGCTACGTCAACGACCTCTTCAACGGTCTCGCCCTCATCGTCGCCGTCGCCCTGGCGGCCCGTACCGCCCGTCGCGCCTGACGGCCCGGTCTCCGAACGTCTTCTCCACCCGGCCTATCGGCCACCCCTCGAAAGGAATGCATGTGAAAACGACAACCTGGACAAAGGCGTTCGTTGCCGTTGTCTCCGCGAGTCTGCTCGCCACCGCGTGTAGCAGCAGCGACGACGGCGGCTCCAGCCAGCCGGCAGACATCGCCGCCGCGCAGGCGGTGACCGATCAGTACGAGGCCGCGCCGACCAACCTCGTGCTCGACACCCCGCTGAGCAAAGCCCCCGAAGCGGGCAAGTACGTCATCAGCATCGAGACCCCGCAACCGATCTCGAGTGCCAAGGACGACGCCATCCAGCAGGCTGCCGATCTGCTCGGCTGGCGGTACCAGCGGATCATCATGGGAACCGACGCAGAGGCCGCACCCAAGGCGATGGATCAGGCCATTGCGCTGAAGCCGGATGCCATCCACTTCTCCGGCACCCCGGTGTCGATGCTGAGCAAGCAGATCGAGTCCGCGAAGGCGGCCGGGATCACCGTGATCGCCGACAGTGTCGGTGACGAGCCGATCCCCGGCGTGATCTCCACATCCTTGGATGGAACTGCGCAGGTGCAGGAGTGGGGAAAGATGGTGGCCAGCCAGGTTGTCGTCGACAGTGAAGGCGATGCGAACGTCGCGGTCTTCACGATCACCGATTACCCGATCCTCAACGTCTTCACCGATGCCTTCACCGCGCAGATGAAGGCGCAGTGCCCGGGCTGCAAGGTGGAGATGGTCAATCAGCAGGTCACCGACCTCGGTACCAAGACCCCTCAGAGCGTGGTCAGCACGCTGCAGAGAGACCCGAACATCAACTACGCGGTCTTCTCGTTCGGTGACCTCGTGCTCGGTGTGGACGCTGCACTGCGCGGTGCCGGCCTGCAAGACCAGGTGACCTTTGCCGGTCAGACCCCCACACCGGACAACCTGAAGTCGCTCGAAGACGGTGACAACAGCGTGTGGGTCGGTTTCCCCGTGCAGATCCTCGGATGGCGCGTACTGGACATGCTGGCCCGCTCGTTCAACGGCGACGACCTGAAGCCCGCCGACGATGCGTTCCTGCCGACCCAGCTCCTCAACAAGGACAACATCGGATCGGCGGTGATCGACGACAAGACCGGCTTCTATGTCGGAGTCGCCGACTACCAGGACCAGTTCAAGGCCCTCTGGAAGAAGTGATCTCTGTGTAGGTGAGGAACTGCCCGGGGCGAGCACCATGCCCCGGGCACTTCCGCGCGACCGGTGAGACGCCCGAACGATCGGAACCCGTATGGAACAGCCTCCACAGCAACGAATCCTGTCGTTGTCACACCTCTCGGCGATTCAGGTGCCGCCGCCCCAGTTCATCGAGAACGCCGCGGCGGCGGGCTTCAACGCAGTCGGACTCCGGGTGGCACAGACACCACGAGACCGCGGGTTCCAGTTGCTGGAGGGTTCGGCTCTTCTCCGCGACACCAGGCAGGCGTTGCACGACAACGGAATGCGCGTCCTCGATGCCGAGGTGATCAAACTGCACCCGGGCAGCTCGCGCGAGGACTGGATGCATGTGCTCGAGGCCGGACAGGCCTTGTCGGCGTCGTACTTGCTCGTGACCGTTCTCGACGACGACTACCAGCGGGCGACCACGCTGTTCGGTGAACTCGCGGCTGCCGCCGCCGATCATGGTCTGCGGTGCTGCCTCGAACCGATGATCTTCAGTGCCGTCCGCGACATGGATGCCGCGGCTCGCTTCCTGGCCGACGCGGGTGACGGCGGCTCGGGCATCCTGCTCGACGCGTTGCACGTTGCCCGGGCCGGCACGCCGATCGACGACATCGCAAGGCAGTCGCCGGACCTGTTCCCCTATTGCCAGTTGTGCGACGCACTTTCGGCCGAACCGGCCACGGATGAGAACGCAGCGATCACCGAAGCGCGCCAGCACCGGCTGGCGCCCGGTCAGGGGGTGCTGCCGTTGGCCGATCTGGTCCGCGCATTGCCGCCGACGGCCGCGATCAGTGTCGAGGCGCCGTCTGACCGCGGCTCCGCCGATCCCCGTGGGTGGGCGGCCGAGCTGGGTGCCGCTGCTCGTGAACTCTTCGAGTACCTGGACCGTGACCGAACGGCAGCTGCGGGTCACTGACCCGAACCGACCCCGGACCGTTCAGGCCACCAGACCAACAAGCCCATCGGCCCATCTGGACGACAGAAACACACAACAGGACGAAAGTGGAAGTCATGACACACCAGACCCGCCCGTTTCGATTCGCTGCGCAGGTCTACCGCGCGAACACCGGCAAAGAGTGGCGCGACGTGGCCCACAAGGTCGAGGACATGGGCTATTCGGCGCTACACGTCTCAGATCACTACATCGGACCGGGCGCTGCCCTGGACCCCACCGGCCATCGGCCGGTGACGATGGCCCCGATCACGAGCATGGCTGTCGCGGCCGAGGTGACCGAGACCCTGAAGGTGGGGTGCCGAATGTTCTGCACCAGCTACCACGAACCGGTTGTGCTGGCCAAAGAGGCTGCAACGCTTGCGATGTTCGCGCCCGACCGGATCGAGATCGGGTTGGGAGCGGGATGGCTCGGGGCCGAATACGAAGCCATGGGTATCGATTTCCCTTCGGCGGGATCTCGGGTGGACCGTCTCGAGGAGACGATCGAACTCATCGCCCAGCAGTTTCGCGGCGAACAGATCGACGTGGACGGCAAGATCGTCAAGGCCGCGGGGTTCGCTCCGCTCCCCGTACCCGAGACCGCGCCCCCGATCATGGTCGGAGGCGGCGCTCGCCGGGTCCTGACGCTCGCCGGTAGGACCGCCGACATCGTTAGCATCAACTTCAACAACCGTTCGGGTGTCCTGGGTTCGGACAGTGTGCTCACCTCCACCGTCGAAGAGACCCACAAGAAGATGGGCTGGGTTCGGGACGGCGCCGGCGATCGGTTCGGAGACATCGAGATCGAGACCGGCGCTTATTTCGTGGCGATCGAGGGCAAGACCGACATCACCGAAGACGCCCTGATCGATCGAACCGGCTTCAGCCGACCCGAGCTCCGGGCATTTCCGCATGCTCTCGTCGGGTCCGTCGATGACATCTGCGAGCAGCTCGAACAACGTCGCGAGGAGTTCGGATTCTCCTACTTTACGATCGGCGATAGGGCCTACGAACAGTTTGCGCCCGTGGTCGAGCGCATGAGCGGGAAGTGAAAAGCATGGTTACCGACGGACAGAACAAGTACGTACACATGGTGGCGCCGCAGACAGCAGAAACCGCGCTGGAGTCCGACCCGGTCCCAGCGCCGAACGGCGTGGTCGTGGACATCGGCTATTGCGGCATCTGCGCCACCGATACCCACGGCTACGCATCCGCCGGCCTGCCGCCTGCCGTCTTCGGACACGAGTGGATGGGCACGATCAGCGCGGTCGGTGAGGAGGTCACCGGACTCTCGGTCGGACAACGTGTGGTCGCCGGTGTCGGGCCGGCGTGTGGCCAGTGCGCTCAATGTCGCGCCGGGCATGCGGCTCACTGCGACCTCGCGTTCGCCGAAGCCAACGGGATCACCGACGATGCCCCTGTGCACGGCGGGTTCGCGACCAGGCTCAAAGTGTCTGCGCGCAGGGCCATTCCGATCCCGGACACGATCTCCGACGAGGAGGCGGCCCTGATGGAGCCGGCCACCGTCACCTTCCACGCGGTCAAGCGCGCCGGTATTCGCCTCGGTGCCGCCGTGGTGGTGCAGGGAGCGGGACCGATCGGTCTGCTCACCGCCCAGCATGCGAGGGTGGCGGGTGCCGGCAGGATCATCGTGAGCGAGCCTTCGCCCGCTCGGCGCTCGGCGGCCGTCGATCTGGGGTTCACCGAGGTGGTCGAGCCGGGCGATCTGAAGGCGCTGCTCGCGGAGGCCACCGATGGACTGGGCGCGGATGTGCTCTTCGAATGCACAGGCGTGGCCGAATTGCTCCAGCCCTCGGCCGAACTGGTCCGTCGAGGCGGAACTCTCGCATTGCTGGGCTACCCGGGTACCAATTCTTCGGTGAGCTACGGAGACTGGCAGAGTCGCGAGCTGACGGTGATCGGTTCCCTGGCGTATTCGCACGAGGACTTCCTCGGCGCCATGACACTCATCGCCGCCGGCCGGGTGGATGTGCGCTCCCTGCACACGGGCACCATCGGCCTCGATGAGCTGGTACCCATGTTCGCCGAACTGGATTCGGGAAAGAGTCGTCACGCAAAAGTTCTGGTGGACCCCAAGAGGTAATATCCCTCGCGACGGTGAGCGCAGGCGAATTCACCCAGGGTTTCGTAGTGGAATCGTTGAACACCAGGTAGTCTCCCGATGATTCGACCTGGATGAGAGACGCAGATGATTCGTACCGGCAAGCTCATGGGAACTTCACTCGCCGCGGTGTGTGTCATCGCCACAGCGTGTACGTCCTCCGACAGCAATTCGCAGTCGTCGACATCGCCGCCCGCCGGTTCGGCGGCGGCCACGAGTCCGAGTTCGGCTGCGCCGGCGTTCGCCGCCGAGCTGACGCCGCTGATCGAGAAGACCATGGCAGACAACGTCATTCCTGGTTCCGTGGTGACGGTCAGTTGGCCTGGACACGGTGACTGGGCCCAAGCCTTCGGAACACGCACCATCGGAGCGAACGATCCGATGACCGTCGACGACCATTTCCGGGTCGGGAGCAACACCAAGACGATGACGTCGACGGTGATCCTGCAACTGGTGCAGGAAGGCAAGCTTGCTCTCGACGATCCGATCGGAAAGTACATTCCCGGGGTCCCGATGGGCGATCGCATCACCGTGGCCCAGCTGTCCGAGATGCGTAGTGGGCTGTACAGCTACACCCTCGACCCCGGCTTCAACGCAACGCTCGACGCTGATCCCGGCAAGGTGTGGCAACCTCAGGAACTCCTCGACATCGCCTTCTCTCACGAGGTGCAGTTCGAACCGGGGGCACGGTTCGACTACTGCAACACCAACATCGTCCTTCTGGGGTTGCTGATCGAGCAGCTCACCGGGAAGACCGCATCGGCGGCGTTCTCCGAGAGGATCTTTGAGCCGCTGGGACTGAAGAACACCTCGTTGCCGCCACCCGCGGATGCCGCCATCCCGGACCCACACCCCAACGGCTACTCCTTCGGGACCAATGTGTCGACGATCAACACCTACGAACTGCCCGCTGCCGAGCAGCCTTTGGCGCTGAACGGAACACTCAAGCCCAACAATGAAACCGACGCGAACCCGTCGTGGGCGTGGACGGCGGGTGGAGCGATCTCGACCATGCGCGATCTGTCCACCTACGTTCGTGCGTTGGTGGGTGGGGGTCTGCTCGATCAGCAGATGCAGCAGATTCGGCTGTCCAGTATCACCCCGACCGTTCCGGACAACCCTGCCGCTGCCGGTTACGGGCTGGGCATCGCCCGGTTCGGTCCCGAGCTGACCGGACACGACGGGCAGATCCCAGGGTTCATGACATTCATGGGCCACGACCCGAGCAGTGGACTGACGATCACTATCGGCACCAATCTTGCCACTGTGCCCACCGGCGAGGGTTCGGCGCTGACGATTCTCAAGGCCATCATGCCGGTGTTCTACGGCGAGGGATCGGTGCCGGGGGCCGACCCGGCAGCGGCACCGTCCTCCGCGGTGGCTCCGAGTTCAACGAGCATGCCGACCACGCCGTCACCAGGCAACTGAGGTCAGCGAGCGGGGATCGGAACGGTCTGGCCGCTCCCGCAGGTGGCGCCGCCGTCGACCGGGATCGCGGTTCCCGTCACGAACGACGCCAGCGGTGAGGCGAGGAACGCGATCACCTCGGCGACCTCGCGTGCGGTACCCCAACGGTGCAGCGGCACCATGGCTTTGAGCGACTCGTACCGCTCCGGCGTGTTCTCTTCGATGCGTTTGGTCATGCCCGTGCTGATGGGCCCCGGACAGACGCAATTGATCCGGATCGAGTCGTTGGCCAGGTCCAGCGCCAGTGACTTGGCGAGATTGACGACGCCCGCCTTGGCCGCTGCATAGGGCCACCGGTTGGGCTCTCCGCCCATGGCGGTGGCGGACGAGGTGATCACCACGGAGCCGCCGCCTGCCCGGCGGAAGAAGGGGATCGATTCGCGGATACCGAGGGCCACCGCTCGGAGATTGACGTCGATCGACCGGTCGAAGACATCCATGTCGAGGGTCTCGATCGAACCCGACGCCGGAACTCCGGCATTCAGGATCAGCGCATCGAGGGTCCCGAACGATTCGACGGCCACCGACATCGCGTCGCGGTTGTCGACGCTCAGCGTGACGTCGCCGACGAAGGGCACTGCGTGGTCGTTGTCGCTGAGCCAGTCCAGGCTGTCGGCAGACCGGTCGAACGCGACCACGCGACCGCCGCGTTCGAGGATCAGCTCGGCGGCGGCCCGGCCGATGCCGGAGGCAGCGCCTGTCACAACCGCGACGAGTCCGGTTGCAACCGAACCGTTCTCGGCTTCGGTCATGACGGCATCTCGATGATTGCTCGTCCCACGATCTCACCGCGCGCGAGAGCTTTGTACGCTTCGTCCGCCTGCTCGAGCGTGTACCGACGGGTGATGACGCGCTCGGGCTCGACGATGCCGCCCGAGACCATCCGAAGCAGGGCCGGCATGTCCCGCCGTGCCTTGGCTCCATACGAACCGTGGATCTCCAGCTTGCGGCGAACCAGTCGGGCGAGGTCGATCTCTCCTGCGGAGCCGGCGGGGGCGATGCCGACCACCACGGCGCGACCACCGTCGTCGAGGATCTCCATTGCCGTGGCGAACGTGTGTTTGTTGCCCAACGCCTCGAAGGCCACGTCAACACCGTGGCCGTCGGTCAGCGCCCGAACCTCGGCGACCACGTCGGTGGTGCTGGAATTGATGGTATGGGTGGCACCAAGTGCGGCAACGGCTTTGAGCTTCTCGTCGCTGACGTCGATGGCGATGATCTGCGCCACTCCGGCGGCCGCCGCGAACTGTACGATCGACGACCCCACTCCTCCGGCAGCGATCACTGCGATGCGGTCGCCGAGTTCGAGCTCTGCATTGTTGACCGCACCCAGCGCGGTGAACGAGCTGCATCCCAGAATCGACACCTCACCGAGGCCCACACCATCCGGCACCTTGAAGGCGTCAGAAGCCGGGACCACGCAGAACTCCGCCAAACCGCCCATCGAGTACATCGCAAGTGACGTACCGTCCTCGCGCGCCAGCCGGGTCTCGCCGTCGTAAAGAGTGCCGTTCAGTCGGTTGTGCGCAAAGAACTTCTCGCACAGGTCCTCCAGTCCGCGCACGCAGTGCCGACAGTCGCCACAGGGCATGATGAAGCTGCAGACAACCCGGTCGCCGACAGCGACGTTGTCCACGCCATCGCCGATCTGCTCCACCACGCCGGAGACCTCGTGCCCGAGTACGGCGGGTGCCGGGAACTTCACCTCCGACTTGAGCACGTGCAGGTCGGTGTGGCACACGCCGCAGGCGGTGACCTTGAGAAGGATCTCGCCACGGCGTGGCTCGGGTCGGGGGATGTCTTCAATCGTGAGGTCGGGGCCATCGCCGGCCCACACCGCTGCCTTCACTTACACACTCTCCTTCGCCAATTGTGCTGCTGCCGACTCTTCTTCGGCGGACTCGAGCAAGGTGGCCAGCCGGGCGGGTGCCTGTGCCCAGTCTCGGGTGGACCGCATCTCGTCCCAGAAATTGATCTCGACGATGAATTGTTCGGCTCCGGCAGCGACTGCCGTCCGGATGTCGCGGCGGACGCCGTCGACACCCTGGCCACCGGAACCGACCGCATCGGTCGGCCGCTGCAGGTACGAGCGCAAGAAGAGGCGTACGGGGGCGACCTGATCCGGCCGTACCTCGCGCATGGTCTGCAGTCGATCGAGCAACGCCTCTGCGGTGCCGCTGCTGGGATTCCAGATGTCGAACATTGCTGCGGTACGGGCCAATCCGGCGGCCGAACGCAGCCCGGACAACAGCGGGGGTGTGGCTGCTGCACCGGCTTGGGCCGAACCACCGACCTGGGGATGTTGAAGAAGTCGCCTGAGAACTCGACAGGGTCGGGGCCCCAACATGCCTGGACGGCCGCGACCAACTCGCTCATCCGTCGTCCGCGTGTGCGCGGATCCACATCCATCTGTCCGTGCTCTTCGTCTGACCAGCCCGCGCCGAGCCCGGCGACCAGTCGACCGCCGGACAGCACGTCGAGCGTCGAAAGACGCTGAGCCAATTCGATGGGTCGGTGATACCCGGCCACCAGGATGCTGCTGCCGATCATCGCCTTCTGCGTGCACGCGGCAACAAACGCCATGAGCTCGGTGGCGCCGAGCACCGAGCGGTAGGCCGGGTGGACGGTGGTGGTGTGCCTGCCGCCGTAGATCGATTCGTTCTGCTCTGGGTAGAACAGGTGCTCCTGAACCCACAGGCTGCTGAACCCCAGTTCCTCTGCGGCAACGGCGAAGTCGCGCACCGCCGTCGCGTCGACGTGTTCTCCGAGCTGGGGGAGGGTGAGACCGACCTTCAGGGTCACAGTACGGTCACTGTCCCGGTGTTGCCGTCCACCTCGATCATCGCGCCGTCGGGGATGCGTGCGGTCGCATCCTGGACCGAGACCGCACAGGGAATGCCCAGTTCGCGACAGACGATCGACGAGTGGGTGATGGTGGCCCCGACGTTCACCACCACGCCACCGGCAAAGACGAACAACGGGGTCCAGGCCGGGTCCGTCTGCGGTGCGACGATGATGTCGCCCTCTGCTAGATCGCCTGCGTCATAGGGGTCGTGAAGTACTCGAGCTCGGCCCCGGCTCACGCCCGGAGCGCCACCCACGCCGCTCAGAGTGTCACCCGGCAGGGCGGGTTCCGATTTGTGTTCGGTCCGGCGCGGCCACTGTGACAAGGGGAGCGGCTCGAACAGGAAGAACGGCGGTTCCAGGTCGAACAACTGCAGGTATTGCTCGCGGCGCTCGGCGATGGTGGCCGAGAACGACTCGGGGTCGGCAGCGAAGTCGTCGAGCTCGGTGTCGAGCAGCATGGTGATGTCGTGGTGGTCGTCCATCACCCCGCGAGCGACCATGCGGTGCCCCAATTCGTAAAGGGCCGCTCTCATCTCACCCATCACCTTGACGCACGATGTCTTGGTCCGTTCGCGCCATGGCATGAACTTGGTGATCGACTTGGCTGCGTCGAGGAAGCTCTGGCGGGTGTCTGCATCGGGCATCTTGTCGGCGAGCTCGGCCGTGAGCGCGATGCGCTTGGCCTGGTTGCGCTCGAGGATCAGCTCTGGATCGGCATCGTCGGGGCTCAGACGCATGCCGTTGATCGCCATCAGTGCGAGAACAGGTTTGGTCTCCCAGCTGTCCGAACGGATGTCCCATTCGTTCGGTGCCCGGGAACCGTACTTGTACAGGAAGTCGTCGAAGTCGATGCGGAACTGCTTGGCATCGGGGGAATCACTGGCGTCGACCGCGTCGAGCACAGTGGCGAGACCACCGTCGAAGATGGTGGTCAGTTCGTCTGAGGCAGCGACAAGGCGGCCCATCTTCCACATTGCGAAAGACGGAGCGGCCGAGTCGACACCGCCCAATCCGCTCAGCAGATCGCCGAGTTTGTCGCTCTCACCGATGGACTCGAGCAGGGCGCCGGCCACTGCCGGTCCCATCGTGGACAGTGTGGTGGTGACCGGGTGGTAGGCGTAGCAGAAGACCAGGTCGGGAACGAATGATCGTGCGTGGTCGACCAATTCCTGATCGCTCAGGGCGCTGAGGTCAGGACGCTGCTCGCGCGCGAGGTCGGCGCGGCGCTTGGTCTCTTCGGCTTCGGGATACGTATCGGTGGTCAATGCCCACGCGGTCTTCTCGGCAAGACCCGCGGTCAGTTCAGCGTTCTCGTGGCCCGGCTTCGGCTCGTACTCAGGTAGGTCGGGGTGGTCGCCCACCCAGAGGCGGTTCCACACCGGCACGGTCAGGCCAGGTAGGCGAGCGCCGTTGAGCTCGGTCATCGAGAAGTTGGTGTAGTGGTAGCCGCCGAAGTTGCCGATGATCTCGGGCATCGTCTCGTCGATCTCGGAGGCCAGGTGGGTTCCGAGGTGCTCGACGTAGCCTTCGCGCCACCCGATGTTGAGACCCTTGTTCCACACGAGTGTCACGTTCAGCGGACTCGACGGGTCGGGCAGGACCTCTCCCGCGTTGGCCCGCGTGTAGACGGGGTAGCGCTCACTGAACTCCCAATCGGTGATCCAGTGGTCGGCGCGTGGCGCGTTGCTCATCGAGTCCTCCTGAAGGCGGCTGACGGACTGTATTTCAAGTCACACTATAGAAACGTCGCCCAAATAGAAACATGTACAGAGATATTGCGCAGCAAGTTGAGCAACATTCTCAGGCGACAGCCGAATCTGACTAACTTGACTGCCCATCTAGTAAGTGATGCTAAAACATGAGAGACTCAGCTCACATACCTCGCCACACCGTGCCTGCCCGTGCGGTGTGATTCGCCGTTCCCGGCATCGTCCCGACAAGAGAGGAACGCCCATGTTCACAAAGGTCCTGGTCGCCAACCGTGGCGAGATCGCGGTCCGCGCATTTCGTGCCGCCGTTGAACTGGGTGCGTCGACGGTTGCCGTCTACCCCTACGAAGACCGCAACTCGGCCCATCGCGCCAAAGGGTTCGAGGCGTATCAAATCGGTGAACCGGGCCATCCCGTTCGCGCCTACCTCTCTGTCGACGAGATCATCTCGGCCGCACAACGTGCTGGTGCCGACGCGATCTACCCCGGATACGGGTTCCTCTCCGAGAATCCGGATCTGGCCGCTGCCTGTGCAGCTGCGGGGATCACCTTCGTCGGCCCGTCCGCCGACATACTCCGGCTGACCGGGGACAAGTCGCACGCTGTTGCCGCCGCCCGAGCCGCCGGGCTGCCGGTGCTGGCCTCCTGTGCGCCATCCGATGATGTCGACGAGCTGGTCGCCGCAGCGGAGGGAATGCGCTTCCCTGTATTCGTCAAGGCGGTTGCCGGCGGCGGCGGCCGAGGAATGCGACGTGTCGCCGACCCGGAATCACTCCGGTCTTCCATCGAGGCTGCATCGAGAGAGGCGCACACGGCGTTCGGTGACGGGACCGTCTTCCTCGAACAGGCGGTGGTCAACCCCCGGCACATCGAGGTCCAGATCCTGGGTGACAGCAGCGGCGAGGTCATCCACCTCTTCGAGCGAGACTGCTCGTTGCAGCGGCGACACCAGAAGGTTGTCGAGGTGGCTCCCGCGCCAGGCCTCGATCCCGAACTGCGCGAACGTATCTGCGCCGACGCGGTGAAGTTCGCTCGGCACATCGGATACACCTGCGCAGGCACCGTGGAGTTCCTTCTGGACCCATACGGCAATCACGTCTTCATCGAGATGAACCCGCGTATCCAGGTGGAGCACACCGTCACCGAGGAGATCACCGATGTCGATCTGGTTGCGGCGCAACTGCGTATCGCGTCGGGTGAGTTGCTGACCGACCTGGGTCTGACGCAGGACTCCATCGAGATCCGCGGCGCCGCCATGCAGTGCCGAATCACAACCGAGGATCCCACCGACGGATTCCGCCCCGACACCGGCCGGGTCACGGCCTATCGCACACCGGGCGGCTCAGGCGTCCGATTGGACGGCAGTGTCGGACTCGGATCGGAGATCGGTTCGCATTTCGACTCGATGCTGGTCAAACTCACCTGCCGCGGACGCGACTTCGTCACCGCAGCGGCCCGCGCCCGGCGGGCGATCGCCGAGTTCCGTGTCCGTGGTGTGGCGACCAACATTCCTTTCCTGCAGGCAGTCCTGGACAATCCCGACTTCCTGGCCTGGAGGGTCGACACGTCCTTCATCGAGAACCACCCGGAACTGTTGACCCAGAACGTCTCCGCGGACCGAGGCACTCGCATCCTCCGCTACCTGGCAGAGATCACCGTCAACCGGCCACACGGCGAGCGTCCGTCCACCGTATATGCCGTGGACAAGCTGCCGGCGGTGGACGTCGGCAACCCACCTCCGGCCGGATCGCGGGATCGGCTGCTCCGCCTCGGACCGACGGGGTTCGCCGCAGACCTCCGTCGCTCAACGGCTCTGGCCGTCACAGACACCACATTCCGAGATGCCCATCAGTCCTTACTGGCAACGCGCGTACGAACCCGTGATCTCGTCGCCGTTGCGCCCTACGTCGCCCGGATGACCCCGCAGCTGCTGTCGGTGGAGGCATGGGGAGGCGCGACATATGATGTGGCGCTGCGCTTTCTGCACGAGGACCCGTGGGAGCGATTGTCCGCGCTACGTGAGGCGATGCCGAACATCTGCATACAGATGCTGCTGCGAGGCCGGAACACGGTGGGATACACGCCGTACCCCGACGAGGTGACCCATGCGTTCGTTCGCGAGGCGGCAGACACGGGTGTCGACATCTTCAGGATCTTCGATGCGCTCAACAACGTCGATCAGATGCGTCCGGCCATCGATGCGGTTCGCGACACGGGCACAGCTGTTGCCGAAGTGGCGATGTCGTACACCGGCGATCTGACCGATCCAGACGAGGACCTGTACACGCTCGACTACTATTTGCGGCTCGCCGAACAACTGGTGGAGGCCGGCGCACACATTCTCGCGATCAAGGACATGGCCGGTCTGCTGCGTCCCCCGGCCGCCGCAACCCTTGTCGCAGCACTGCGTTCACGTTTTGATCTACCGGTTCATCTCCACACCCATGACACCCCGGGCGGCCAGTTGGCCACGTACCTCGCGGCCTGGGACGCCGGTGTCGACGCCGTCGACGGCGCCAGCGCCGCGTTGGCCGGCACCACCAGTCAGCCGGCGCTGTCGGCGATCGTGGCCGCGACCGAGCACACAACACGTGACACCGGGCTCGATCTCAGCGCCGTGTGCGACCTCGAACCCTACTGGGCCGCAATCCGTTCGAACTATGCGCCATTCGAGTCAGGACTCCCCGCTCCCACCGGCCGCGTGTACACCCACGAGATCCCGGGCGGGCAGCTGTCCAACCTGCGCCAGCAGGCCTCGGCGCTCGGCCTGGCCGATCGGTTCGAGGACATCGAGTCGGCCTATGCCGGCGCCGACCGGATTCTGGGCCGATTGGTCAAGGTGACCCCGTCGTCGAAGGTCGTCGGCGACCTCGCGTTGGCGCTTGTCGGCGCCGATGCGACAGCGGACGACTTCGCAGCCGAACCGTCCTCTTATGACATCCCGTCGTCGGTCATCGACTTCCTCCGCGGCGACCTCGGCGACCCCGCCGGTGGCTGGCCAGAACCGCTGCGGTCCCGGGCGCTGGCCGGTCGGGCCGAGCCAAGAGCGGTCACACCCCTCACGGAACAACAGCTTGCGGGACTGTCGGGGCCGAGCGAAGTCAAGCGGGAGACGTTGAACCGGCTGCTGTTCCCCGGTCCGACAACGGAATTCGAAACCCACCGCGACAACTTCGGAGACACCGCGCAGTTGTCGACCAATCAATACTTCTACGGCCTGCGGCAAGGTGAGGAGCACCGGGTGCAACTCGAACCCGGCGTGGAGTTGCTGATCGGTCTGGAAGCCATCTCCGAACCCGATGCCCAGGGCATGCGAAACGTGCTGTGCATCCTCAACGGTCAGCTCCGTCCGGTACAGGTACGTGACCGCAGCGTCGAGACGACCACTCGCGAAGCCGAAAAGGCCGATCGCACCGATCCGGGACAGGTGCCGGCGCCGTTTACCGGTGTGGTCACGTTGTCGGTCAAAGAGGGCGACGCCATCGAGCAGGGTGAATTGGTGGGAAGCATCGAGGCGATGAAGATGGAGGCCGCGATCACCGCGCCCCGCTCCGGCACCGTCAGCCGAGTGCCCATCAGTGGTGCAGCACAGGTCGATGGTGGCGACCTGCTTCTGGTGATCGGGTGACGAAGGACCGTAAGAACGTATGTGCGGGAGCACAACTCGCGGCGGAGGGAGTGCCGGCCGCGTAGCGGTGGTAGTCGACGTGGCCACTTTTACTCGAACAGACGTTCGACAATCTGGGGTTTGACCGGTAGACTTTGAGAAAGTAGTTCATCGGGGCTGGGGGGCTTCATGAGTGGTTCGGTGACGGTTGATCCACCGTCGGTTCCGTTGTTGGTGGGGTTGTATCGCGATCTTGATGCGGTGCTGCAGCGGATTGCTGGGGCGTCGTCGGCTGATGTTGATGATGTGCAGGTTGCTGAGTTGGTGCGGGTGAACGAGAGAGTTGTTCGGGCACTGTCGTTTCAGGGCCTTCGGCGGTTGCAGGAGGTGAATGATCGGGGTTTGTTTCGTAAGGCTGGTCATTCGACGTTGCATCGGTTTGTGATGAGTGAGCTGCGGGTCTCTCGTGGTGATGCCTCCTCGCGGTTGAAAGCACTTGATGCGGCCGGTGTGTTGTTGTCGATGCAGGGCGAAGTGCTGCCGCCGAAATGTCCGGCCGCTGCGGAAGCGTTGGCCGAGGGCGCGATTGGGTTGGCGCACATGGATGTCATGCTCAAAGTCCGCGACAAGATTCCGCACAAGTCAGCGCCGGAGGTGTATGACGTGGTCGATGCGTGGCTGACCGACAACGCGCGCACGTTGACTCCGACTGAGCTCGAGGTGTGTGGGCGGGAAGTGTTGGCGCGGGTGGATCCGGACGGGTCGCTCACTGATGACGCTGACCGCAGACGTAACCGGGGCTTGTCTGATGGCGGCCAGGGCTTGGACATGATGGCCAAAATTACCGGCAACCTGGACCCGGCAACATTGGCGTTGTTTCGAACCGTGATGGATGTGTGGGCAGCACCAGGGATGAACAACCCTGATGACCCGAACTCACCCACCGGCGCCGCAGACGACCCGAGCATGGACCCAGCAATCCTCGAGGCTGCCGCGGGGCGTGACACCCGTTCGCGTGCGCAGCGTCAGCATGATGCGGTCAAGGCGATCTTGAAGACGATTCTGGAGTACAGGTTGTTGGGTACTTCGCATCGTGGCCTGCCGGTGCAGGTGATTGTCACGATGACCAAGCAGCAGCTTGATGAGGCTGCGGGGATCGCCCACACCGCCTCCGGGGTAGATGTACCCGTGAAGGATGCGTTGGAGTTGGCGGCGCGGGCGGAGTGGTCGTTGGCGGTGTTCGCCAACCACTCCGCGGACGTTCTCTACTTCGCTCGGGCCAAACGCACTGCCCAGCAAGGCCAGCGGATGGCGTTGTTCGCCAAAGACCGGGGCTGTACGAGTCCGGGTTGTCGTAACCCGATCTCCTGGACCGAAATCCATCACACCACCGCCTGGGCCGATGGCGGCTTTACTGACATCGACGAACTGGCCCCAGCGTGCATCCCGCACCACGCGATGATCGGACCCGGCGACGATCAATGGCAAACAGTCATGGTCACCGATGGTCCCGACGCCGGACGCGTGGCGTGGATCCCACCGAAATACATCGACCCCGATCAACAACCCAGGATCAACCGCGCCCACCACGTCGATGTCACCGTCGAAGCCACCTGGCAACGCGTGATCAACGAACGACAGGCCGCACTCGATGAACGCGAGGAACGGATGAAATCACGACAACTCGACGCTCCTTCACCGGCGGTGGGCGATCACGCAGACCACGATGATTCGTCCGAACACCTCGAGTAGGTGCCATCACCCGACGAGTACGCATAGCCAGAAGGCCTTGCCGAACTCAGGCGCTGCCCGGCAAGGCGGGTTGCTCTAGATGAGAGCTGAAGCAACGGCCTCCAGGTGAACGGTGGGGTCGCCGAACAGCAACTCACTGGTCTTGGCCCGGCGGAAGTACCTGTGCAACGGGTGCTCCCAGGTGAATCCGATGCCGCCGTGGATCTGCACGGACTCCTCGGCCGCGAAGGTCGCGGCTCGGGAGGCAAGTACTCGGGCCGTCGCGGCAGCGACGAATAACTCGCCGCTACTGCGGGAGTCGGCGTCGGCGGCATCGAGTACAGCTGCCTCGGCCAGTTCGATTGCCACCAGCATGTCGGTGAGTCGATGTTTGATCGACTGAAAAGACCCGATGGCACGTCCGAACTGTTGACGGGTCTTGGCGTAGTCGACAGACATCTCCAGGCAGGCGCGTGCAGCCCCCACCTGTTCGGCGGCGAGAGCCGTGATGGCGATGGCCTGCGCCCTGTCGAGACCCGCTACGAGGTCGTTGCCGCCGACGCGCTGTGCTGACGCCCCGGTGAACTCGATCCGCGCGAGTGGTCTGGTGAAGTCGAGTGACTCACGCGCAGTGCGGACTACGCCGGCGGCGTCACCACCGATGACCGCCAACTCAGGACCCGAGGGTCCCTCGGCGACGACGACAAGCAGATCAGCATCGGCTCCGGCGACCACGGCCTCCTGAGCGCCGTCGAGAACGATTGTGTTGTTGTCACCTCCGGACGCGGTGATCGACGTGGACGCAAACGGGTATCCGGTCACGAGTGCGGCGGTCACGCTGCCATCCGCGATGGTCGGAAGATGTTGTGTTTTGGCGGCATCCGAGCCTGCGTGCAGCAGCGTGAAACCTGCCAGGATGACCGAGGAAAAGTATGGAGCGGCGCCGAGTGACCGGCCCAGTTCGGCCATCACGACAGCGGTGTCCTTCAGGGTGAACCCTGCTCCGCCGTAGTTCTCCGGGAACGGGACCTCGGTCAGGCCCATCTCCAGCAGCGAGTCCCAGACGTCTTCGCCGGCCGCGGTACGGGCCAGCGACGACCGGAGGCTTGATTCGAGATCGCGTTGTTCGACCGTCAATTCGAGAGGCATTGCCGATCTCCTAACGTGGTTCGCGGGGCAGTCCGAGCCCGCGTTCGCCGATGATGTTTCGCTGGATCTCGTCGGAGCCGCCCGCAATGCGATAGCCGGGTGCGCCCAGGAGGTGTTCGGTCCAGGCGAACGTGTTCGGTTCTCCGGTGTCGGCGAGGATCTTCGGGCCGAGGAACGATGCGGCGGCGTCGCCGATCCGCTTGAGGTTCTGGGTCCAGACGAGTTTGCCGATCGAACCCTCCACTCCTGGAACGGCTCCGGATTGCTCACGTTCGGCGTAGCGAGCCACCATCAGTGCCGAGGCGCGCTCGTAGATCGCAGCGTCTGCCAATTGCTGGCGTACCAGGGGATCGTCGGTGATGCCCAGACTCTTTGCCAGACGCACCAGATCGGCGCTGTTACCGCCGGCGCTGACGATACCCGCGCTCGAATTGCGTTCGAAGCCAAGCGTGGTGAGCGCGACCTTCCAACCGTCACCTTCGGCACCGATGCGCAGCGAGTCAGGGATTTCGACGTCGGTGAGGAAGACCTCGTTGAACGTGGATCCACCGGAACTCTGCCGAATGGGTCGTACATCAACGCCGGGCGCGTCCATCGGAACCATGAACGCCGTCATGCCACGGTGTTTGGCCACGGTGGTGTCGGTGCGGGCGATGAGCAGGCCCCACTCGGAGAATTGTGCACCCGAGCTCCACACCTTCTGCCCGTTGATGCGCCAACCGTCGCCGGTGGCCGCAGCTTTGGTGGACAGCCCGGCCAGATCGGAACCGGCGCCGGGCTCGGAGAAGAGCTGGCAGCACAGTTCGTCGGTGCGAAGGAATGGCCGGACGAACCGCTGTCGCTGCTCCTCGGTGCCGAGCGCATGAAGTGTGGGCGCCACCAATTCGACTGTGACGAGCACGGTCTCGTGACGGTCCGGAGTGGTGTACTGCCGCTCGAGGCCGACGTACACGCGTTCGTGGCTGGCAGTCAGTCCTGCGCCACCCCATTCCGAACCCCAGGTGATGGCACCGAAGCCGGCATCGACCCTCTTCCGCTGCCAGTCCCGGGCAGCGTCGATCAGGGCGCGTTCCTCGTCGTGGGTGTGGTTGTGGAAGATTGCGTAGTTCGGGTCTGCCGCAACCGCCGGCCCCGTCTCCCGCCGGTCGAGGTGCTCGTCGAGCCACGCAACGCATTTTTCGGAGAATGCGTCGACGTCGATCACCTGTGCGTCGACGGATCCGCTTGCTCCCGGGTTCGGGGTCATGGCTTCTTTCCTTTCGACATCTCGGCGATACGGGCCTCGACTGCCTTCTTGGAGTCGGGGTGCTCGGACAGTCGCACGGTGAAGGTCTGTTCGAGTTCGTAGCCGCGTTTGAGGTCGAGATCTTCGCAGCCGTTGAGCGATTGCTTGGCCAGCACGATCGCATGGCGGCTCTTGGCGGCGATAGATCGTGCCCGCGCCATCGCGATCGCAAGAAAGTCATCGTGGGCTGCGACCTCGATCGGTGCTCCCCACGTGCGGAGTGTCTGAGCGTCAACGGCTTCAGCGGTGAAGAACATCCGCCGCATCGCCTGCTGGGGCAACATACGCGCAGTGAATCGGCCACCGCCGAGCACTCCCACGTTCATCTCGGGCAGTCCAAAAGTGGCCCGTTCAGAGGCGACAACCAGGTCACAGACAGAGGTGAGTCCGAAACCGCTGCCCAGCGCGGGTCCGTTGATGGCCCCGACCACAGGTAGCCGGCAGTCCAGGACGCTGAAGATCGCTCGTCGCACCGTGCGCATCTCGATGTCTCCGTTGTCGCCGTCCATGGTTCGAAAGTTCGCCAAGTCGTTGCCGGCACAGAAGATTCGGCCACGCCCGGTGAGGACTACCACCCGAACGCCGGGGTTCTCCGACAACCCGTCGAAGACGGTGGCGATCTCGGTGTACATCTGGGTGTTGAGGGCGTTGACCTTGCCACGCGCGAGTTCGACAACGGCGATCCCCGGCTCGGGCTCGGTCACCGTGACGTGTTCGACCCCCGCTGGTTGTACAGACATGTAGGTACCTATTTCTCGTGTGCCGCGGCGAAAGTCATCTTCTGCATCTGCGGCGGCAGCTCGGTCCGGTCTCTGGTCCAGTCTCTGAGTGCGAACTTCTGCACTTTTCCGCTGGCGGTCTTGGGCAGGGAATCGA
Source organism: Williamsia sp. DF01-3 (assembly GCF_023051145.1). Classification (NCBI taxonomy): domain Bacteria; kingdom Bacillati; phylum Actinomycetota; class Actinomycetes; order Mycobacteriales; family Nocardiaceae; genus Williamsia; species Williamsia sp. DF01-3. The sequence goes on along the minus strand of NZ_JALKFS010000005.1, from coordinate 208,300 downwards.
CGACAAACACGCTTTCCGGGATCTTCTGCACCGCGATCTCTCGCTCGAGAAGAAACCGGTGCACCTCGGGCAGCGTGAGATCGCGCTGATCTCGGGTCACCACAAACGCACACCCGCGTTCACCGGTCCGGGCATCAGGCCCGGCGACAACGGCCACCTCGACAACAGCCGGATGCTCGCTGAGTTGGTTTTCGACGTCGTGTGCGCTGATCTTCTCGCCCGAGCGATTGATGACATCTTTGATACGTCCGACGATGTGGATGCCGCCGCTGCTGTCGAAGCGACCCAGGTCACCGGTACGGAAGAAACCGTCGTCGGTGAAGGCGTTCTCGTTCAGGCGCTCATCGAGGTACCCGAGAAAGGTGTCCGGTCCACGCCAGAGGATCTCGCCCACCGCGCCTGTGGCAACGGGCGTGCCGTCGTCGTCGGCGACGATCACCTCCGTGGGTGAGATCGGCCGACCATCGGTCTTGGTGCGCAGGTAGATGGGGTCCCATCGGTCGGACGCCGTCACAGACGGGCCCTCGGTGGCGCCGTACATCCTCGTGACCGTACCCAGCCGCTCGGTGGCGGTGGAGGTCAACGAGTCGGGGATATCGGCTCCGCCACAAGCGATGTAGCGGATAGAAGGGGTATCGAGCTCCGCTGCGGTGGCTGCGTCGAGCAGGCCCCGGAGGAAGGGCGTCGAGAAGATCATGAAGCTGGCGCGCTCGGACCGGATGAGATCCAAGGCTGCTTCGGCATCCCAGATGTCCTGCAGCACAACCGTTGTGCCGAGTAGACACGGTAGCGTCAGCGCGCAGTTCACCCCGGTCACATGGGTGACCGGTGATGGGTTGAAGATGACGTCGCGCTCGTTCAATCCGAACCAGGTGATCATCGACCGGTTCTCGTAGACAAGAGTGTTGTGGCTGTGCAGAACGCCTTTTGGGTCAGCGGTGGTACCAGAGGTGTACAGCAACAGGCAGATGCTGTCGGGGTCGGCCGGTGGCAGATTACGCACAGTCGAAATGGCTTGCGGGGTAGCCGAATCCGTCAATTCATCGAACGTGGTGCCGACCGCCGCGTCGACGGGGTTTCCTTCGATGGAGACGACGAGCTGCAGATCGGGAAGGTCCGTCACCAGGTCCCGGTACATTGCCCCGAAATCGAACCCACGGTGCGTTCCCGGGATGAGCACCACCTTTGCGCGAGCCTGTCCGAGGATGAAGCGGAGTTCCCGGGCTCGGTAGATGGGAACGATCGGGTTGGCGATCGCGCCGAGCTTCATGATGGCTTGAAACGCGATGACCGCCTCGGCGCAATTGGGCAGCTGGAACGCCACGACGTCGCCGGATCGCACACCGCGACCTCGCAGTGCTGCCGCGAGCCGTGCCGACGCGTCGTCGAGCTCGCCGAAGGTGATGCGACGCGCACCGTCGATCACCGCAACAGCGTCTGGGGATCGAGCGCAGGCACGCTCGAGGAAGTGGGCGACGGGCTGATCGCTCCAGTGCCCGGCATTCCTATAGCTCTGCGTCAGAGCAGCATTCGGTGGCCGTGTGGGATACATGACCACCTCCTCGCCCCCGTGAGTACTTTTCTGACACGGACTACAGTATCTAATCCCGCTAACTATGTACAGACTTGGCGCACATCACACTGTCCGTAGGTATGGTTAGCACTGCGAGACGAACTTGGAGGCGGGGGAGAAACACATGACCATCGAGGAAAGCGTTCCGCGGGCGCGCGCGCCCAAGATCTCGGCGCGAGTGGCCAACGTGATCGCGGATCAGATCCTCGGAGGCGGAATCGTCGTCGGACAACGGCTACCCACAGAGAAGGAAATGGTCGCCGAGCACGGGGTGGCGCGTACGACCGTCCGCGAGGCGCTGCGTCTGCTCGAAAGCCGCGATCTCGTGACGATCAAGTCCGGCATCGGTGGCGGCCCAGTGGCAAAGCGGCCGGAGCTGGAGTCGCTCGGCAACACGATGAAGCTGTTCCTGCAGATCAACGGCGCCAACATCAGCGACGTCATCGACGTGCGGCTGATGATGGAGCCCATCGTCGCCCGTCAGGCCGCGGCGAACGTCACCGACGATCAGCTCGAGACCATGCAACTGGCGCTCGACCGCATGCGCGAGGACCCCGGCGATTACGCCAACTTCCAGGAGAACAACGCGGTGTTCCAGCGAGGGGTGTACGAAGCCGCCGGGAATCCAGCTCTGCGCATCGTGATGGAAACACTGTGGCTGCTGGTGCGCGACGCCGAACCCAGCGAGCACCCGATGGCGACCCGGCTTGCTGCGGTCGAGATGCAGCAGGACGTTCTCGACGCCATGCGCGAGCGCGACCAGGACGCGTCCGCCACCGCGATGAGTGCGTTCGTGGAAGAAACGGCCAAGTACTACCGGCGCCGATTGAACGAGATCATCTCGCGGCCGGTGCACTGGCAGATGTAGCGCCGCATCTATCGAAATCCGCGGGAACATTCCCGCGCCGCGACGTCTCCTATCTCTGACTGCTTCACCGAGACAGAGATCAGCACCACCGAGTCACAGGAGACATCATGGCCACCGAGTACTACGACACCAACGCCGACGGCATCATCGACACCGCTCTCACCGACACCGACGGTGACGGCATCGCCAACTACGAGGAGTACGACACCGACGGTGACGGATTCGCCGACGAGATGCATGAGGACGCGAACAACGACGGCTACATCGACACCGTGCACGTCGACACCGATGGCGACGGTTACTACGACACCACGGTGGTCGGCTGATCCACAGACTCCCCGATCCAACTTTGTCGTTCGCTCTGACAGCTGCGCGGTTCAGGACTTCGTGAACGTTCCCAGACCGTTGTCGTCAAAGTACTCGAGTACCACCGTGCTGCCGTTGAACGTCGCCTGCGACACCGTGCCCGGGTTCGGCATCTCGCCGGTGGGGATGAACGTCCAGGTGTCTCCACTCCAGGGCGTCAACGTGTATCGCACCCGATCCGGCCCGATGATCAGTTGCAGGTTGCCGTCGGGCATCGGTGCCACGGTCGCCTCGCCCCAGTACGGGTTGGCGTACGTGCCCGCGTATCGCGGCAGCGGTCCTGGCGGAGCGGCGTCGGCGGGTCGTTGCTTGCCGGCGAGTTCACCCTCGGCCGGTTCGGCGGTGAGCTGTGCGTAGCCCGCAACCCAATCCCGGGTGATCTTCCCGTATTGGACGAGGTCGACGAACTCGGCGGTCAGCGCCTCGACGGCACCGATCGGTCCGGCGTTGCTCAGCGCAACGATGCCCACGTTCAGGGACGGGATCATCACGTAGTTGGTCGCAGCTCCCATGTTGAATGCACCGGAGTGGCTGTTGATCACGCGTCCGGACGATGTGGTGCTGACGTTCACGCCGTACCCGGACGTGCCCGACCGGAACGACGTGTCCTGGCCGGGGCCGTGTGCGGATTCACTGGTGAACGCCGCGACCAGCGGCTCCTTCTCGACCAACGGCTGCCCGTTGTGTACCCCACCTGCGAGAACCAGATTCATCCACTTCGCGAGGTCGTTGACCGTCGACGAGACGCCGCCGGCAGGGGTCTGGGCATCGGGGTCGCGCTGAAACTTGGGCTGGTACTTGTCGCCGACCAGCGTGTGGGGAATGGCGCGGTCGGTGTGCGCCATGTAGTCAGCGAAGCGAGAACTGGTGTTGGTCATGCCCAACGGGCCGTAGAGCGAGTTCTGGCTCAGGGTCGCCCAATCGGTTCCGGCTGCGGTGGAGACGGATTCGGCGGCCGCAGTGATGCCGAAGTTGGTGTACGCATCGTGGACCCGGAAATCGGCCGCCTCGATGGGCTCCTGCGCCAGCTTGCTGAGGATTTCTTGCTGTCCGTAGCCGAGGTCTTCGAGGATGTCTCCCGCGTGAAGCGGCAGCCCCGACCGGTGGGTGTACATGTCGGCGATGGTCACGTGGTCACTGATCCACGGATCGCTCATCGTGAACGACGGCAGGTTCTGACGCACGGGGGTGTCCCATTGCACAACACCTTTGCCGACCTGCTCGGCGATCACGGTGGCTCCGACCGACTTGGACAGCGACGCGATCTGAAAGACGGTGTCGGCGTCCACTTTGCTGTTCTTGCCGACCTCTCTGACCCCGAAACCTTCGGCGAAGGCCACGTCCCCGCCGCGGACAACTGCCACCGCGAGGCCGGGGATCTTCGTCTTCGACATGATGCCCTCGGCGAGCTCGGGCACCCGGTCGATGGCGTCATCGATCTGCTGCTCGCTCACCGCCACAGCCGAATTCGCCGGCGGCGGACCTGAGAAGTCGCCTTCCGGGCTCGACGATTCGCTGTCGTCCCCGCATGCGGAGATCATGAGAACTGCCGAGAGTGCTGCGACGGCGAGCTGCAACCGGCGAGAAGTGGCCAATTTCGTCATAGTCGACATCTTTGGCGATGATGGACCGTTTTGCACCGGAAATGCCAAGAGCCGCACACCTTCTAGAAGGCGTGCGGCTCTCGGGTGGAGCTTGTCAGATCAGATCAGGCGTCGGCACCGATGATGAAGGCTTCGAGCTGCTTGCGCGCGACGTCGTCGGCGAGCTGCTCGGGCGGGCTCTTCATGAGGTAGGCCGAGGCCGGGAGGATGGGTCCTCCGATGCCGCGGTCCTTGGCGATCTTCGCCGCACGCACGGCGTCGATGATGATGCCGGCCGAGTTGGGGGAGTCCCAGACCTCGAGCTTGTACTCGAGGCTCAGCGGCACGTCGCCGAAGGCTCGACCTTCGAGGCGGACGTAGGCCCACTTGCGGTCATCCAGCCACGCAACGTGGTCGGACGGCCCGATGTGAACGTTCTTGTCGTCGATCTTGCCCGCCAGCGAACCGGTGAGGTTCGAGGTGACGGCCTGGGTCTTCGAGACCTTCTTGGATTCGAGACGCTCACGCTCGAGCATGTTCTTGAAGTCCATGTTGCCGCCGACGTTCAACTGGTACGTGCGGTCCAGCGTGACACCGCGGTCCTCGAACAGCTTTGCCATCACGCGGTGGGTGATGGTGGCACCGACCTGGCTCTTGATGTCGTCGCCCACGATCGGCACACCGGCGTCGGAGAACTTCTTGGCCCACACGGGGTCGCTGGCGATGAAGACCGGGAGGGCGTTGACAAACGCGACGTTCGCGTCGATGGCGCACTGTGCGTAGAACTTGTCGGCCTGCTCGGAACCGACGGGCAGGTAGGACACGAGCACGTCGACCTTGGCGTCCTTCAGTGCCTGGACGACGTCGCCGCCCTCGCCGTCGGCCTCGGTGATGGTCTCGCGGTAGTACTTGCCGAGTCCGTCGAGGGTGTGGCCCCGCTGCACGGTGACGCCGGTGGGCGGCACGTCGGCGATCTTGATGGTGTTGTTCTCACTGGAGAAGATGGCATCCGAGAGGTCGAAGCCGACCTTCTTGGCGTCCACGTCGAATGCGGCGACGAACTCGACGTCGCGGACGTGGTACTCGCCGAACTTCACGTGCATGAGGCCCGGAACGGAAGCGTTCTCGTCGGCATCCTTGTAGTACTGCACGCCCTGGACCAGGGATGAGGCGCAGTTACCCACGCCAACAATTGCCACGCGTACTGTGTTGTCACCCATGGTCGGGTTCCCCTTCTTTATGTGGTGTAACCGAAGTTGTTTCGGGTTCTGTCGTAACCGCCTCGGTGGGCAACGGTCCGGGATTCCTCGACGTCTTGGTCGAATCCCCGGCCCATTCCGAACTCTCGGCGGCGATGAGTTCGTTGAGCCAGCGAACTTCACGCTCGCTGGATTCGAGACTCAGCTGATGGAGTTGCTTGGTGTAGCGATCCACTGTGCGGTTCGAACGTCCGACGGCCTCTCGGAGACCCTCGCGCCGCTCTTCCACCTGCCGGCGACGACCCTCGAGGATGCGCATGCGCGCTTCCGCGGGAGTCCGGCTGAAGAATGCGAGATGCACTCCGAAGCCGTCGTCGGTGTAGTTCTGCGGTCCGGTGTCGGCGACCAGTTCGGCGAACCGTTCGCGTCCCTTCGGGGTGAGCGCATAGACGCGACGAGCACGTCGTTTGAGCGTTCCCGGAGGGCCCGAATCCTCAGCGATCAAACCGTCGGCCTGCATGCGGCGCAGGGACGGGTACAGCGATCCATACGAAAACGCGCGGAACGCCCCGAGCAGTCCGGTGAGCCGTTTACGCAGCTCATAGCCATGCATCGGGGATTCGAGGAGCAAACCGAGTACCGCGAGTTCGAGCATCTCCGATCGCACCTCCGTTCAACGTGTTGCAGAAACCTGTACCGCAGATGCTACACACATATGTATCGGGCCGATATAACCGGGATGGAAACTGCGCCTGAACTGGGCTTATCCGCAGCGTGCACGCGCTGAGAACGATCGGTGCCGCAAAAATCAGGCCGCCAACTGCCACGATCAGAGCCCTGACATGGTCCTGGCGGGGCCGAACCGCCAAATCTTCCGAGGCGGCGGCACGTACTCTTGATTCGTGCGATTGCAGCGACAGGTGGTGGACTACGCGTTACAGCGCAAGTCCCGGCTGGCCGAGGTCTACTCCGGACGTACCGGGGTTGCCGAGGTGTGCGATGCCAGCCCCTATCTGCTGCGTGCTGCGAAGTTTCACGGCCGTCCCAGTTCGGTGCGATGCCCGATCTGCCGGAAAGAGCAGGTCACCATCGTGTCCTGGGTCTTCGGCGACAAGCTCGGGCAGGTGTCGGGGTCGGCGCGCACCACCGAGGAGATCCTCCGTCTGGCCGTGAGCCAGGAGGAGTTCTCGGTACATGTGGTCGAGGTGTGCCGGACCTGCAGCTGGAACCACCTGGTCCAGTCGTACGTTTCCGGCTTGCCTCCGCGTCCACGGGTACGGCGGACCCGGCGGGTAGCGGGGGGTCGACTGGCGAACAGTTCAGCCGATGCAGCCACTGACGTGGGTGCCGGCGGTGGCCCAGAAGGAATGGGCTCAAAAGGGATCGGCACAGAAGGTATGGAGAAGTACTTGTGAGCAATGGCCCTGACGGACCCAACCGGTCCGGTTGGACCTCGGAGCATGGCGGCGGCGGCCGCGCTCCCTCCAGCAGCAGCCCGGTCGAGAAGAAGCGACGGTGGCAGAAGGCAGTCGCCTGGATCGTCGGTCTCGGCGGTGCGCTGCTCCCCGCTTTCGCCCTGGTGATGGCAGCGGTGTTCCTGGTGACCTACGCCGGCGCCGAGGTGCCCGCACCCGGCGACATCAAGCAGAGTCAGATCGCCACGGTGGTCGACACCCGGGGCGGCGAACTCGCGCGAATCGTGCCACCGGAGGGCAACCGCACCGATGTGCCGATCACCGAGATCCCGCAGGTGCTGCAGCAGGCCGTGATCGCAGCCGAGGACCGCGAGTTCGCGAGCAACTCGGGCTTCTCGATCCGCGGCTACTCCCGCGCGGCGTGGGGCAAGGTGACCGGTCGCGAGGACGCGGGTGGTGGCTCGACCATCACCCAGCAGTACGTGAAGAACGTGCTGACCGGCGACGAGGCCAGCTACCAGCGCAAGTTCCGTGAACTCGCGATCTCCACCAAGATGTCCAGCGAGTGGACCAAAGAAGAGATCCTCGCGGCGTACCTCAACACCATCTACTTCGGTCGCGGCGCCTACGGTGTCTCGGCAGCGGCCAAGGCGTACTTCAACAAAAACCTCGCCGACATCACCCTGTCGGAGGCGGCTGTGCTCGCGTCGTCGATCCGCTCTCCCTCCTACTACGACCCGGCAACCAACCTCCAGGCTGCCGAAGGGCGCTGGGAGTACGTCCTCGACGGCATGGTCACGATCGGCGCGATCAACAGGGAAGAGGCCGACGCGCAGCAGTACCCGAAGGTCGTCGATACCCAGGCCGTTGCCGGCGACCCGGCGAGCGACGGACCCAACGGACTGATCAAGCAGCAGGTACTGGCCGAGCTCGGCACACTCAACATCTCCGAGGAGGAGATCCGGACCGGCGGTCTTCGCATCACCACCACCATCGATCCCCAGGTACAGCGGGCGAACTTCACCGCGGCGAACGACCTCCGCGAGGGTGAGCCGCCCGAGCTGCGAACATCTGTGGTGTCGATCGATCCACGGACCGGCGCGGTCCGGGGCTACTTCGGGGGCAACGACGGCAACGGGTACGACTACGCACAGGCCAATCTGCAGACCGGCTCGTCGTTCAAGGTGTTCGCGCTGGTGGCAGCACTCGAACAGGGCATCCCGCTGTCGAAGACCTACAGCTCGGCGCCGTTCGAGGGACCCGGCGGCCTCACCGTCACCAACTCGGACGGCGAATCCTGCGGGTCGTGCAACCTGGCGACGGCCATGAAGATGTCGCTGAACACCGTTTACTACCGCCTGATGATGGACCTCAACGGTGGACCCACCGCGGTCGCCGATGCGGCTCACCGCGCGGGCATCCCCGAGGTCGCGGCCGACGGCGCCAAGACACTGCAGAACCCCGACGGCGGAGTCGAGGGTGGTGTTGTGCTCGGCCAGTACGCATCTCGCGTCATCGACATGGCGTCGTCGTACGCCACGCTCGCGGCGTCGGGCATGTACCACGCTCCGCACTTCGTCCAGAAGGTCGAGAACTCGCAGGGCCAGGTGCTCTACGAGCGCACCGACAATGCGGGTGAACGCCGGCTGCCGGCCGAGGTGGCCGACAACACCACGGCTGCATTGGAACCGATCGCCTCGTACTCGAACGGCAACGCGCTCGACGGGGGCGAGCGGCCATCCGCCGCCAAGACAGGCACCACCCAGCTCGGCGACACCGGGCTGAACAAGGACGCCTGGATGGTGGGGTACACGCCGCAGCTGTCGACGGCAGTGTGGGTTGGTACCGACAAGGGCACCGCGCTCAAGAACTACACCGGCGCAACGATCTACGGGTCAGGCCTGCCGGCGCAGATCTGGCGAACAGCGATGAACCGGGCTCTCGATGGCAAGCCGATCGAGGAGTTCCCGGAGCCGGGCGAGATCGGTGGGGTCGCGGGCGTTCCCTATGAGCCGCCGCCGCAGACCTACACCCCCACTCGCACTGTGCCGACGACCACGACACCACCGACCACCACCACGCGGCCGGGTGTGACGATCGGTCCCGGTGTGGTGATCCCGCTTCCGGGTGGAGGGCCAGATCCTGACACCGAGACGGAGACAGAGCCGGTACTCCCGCCCGAAGAGGGTGGACCGTCCACAGGTACCCGCTGAGCGAGTGGGGTGATGACCGACGGGGAAGCGACCGAATCGACGTCGCACGAAGTGCGCGACGATGACGGTTCGGCTGCGACGGAACACCTGAACGCATTCGAGTCGCCTGCGTTGCCTGCGGCCGATCGTCGGGAGGCGACCACACGCGTCCTGCCGAGCCGTACCGATCCGATCGCTTCTCCGGGCAGCATGGTGATCGGTGGCCCGGTCGGTCTGCACGCGGTGGTCGGGCGCAGTCCCGGTTGGACGCCGATCCGGGTGATGCTCCTGATCGCCCTCGTGTTCATGGCGTTGGGCTGGTACGCGAAAGCCGGTTGCCTGCAACAGGCTCCGGACAAGACGACCGGCGAGCAGACACTCGATTGGTCGGACCACCGCCAGTACACCGCGATGTGTTACGCCGACACCATCCCGCTCTACAGCGCCGAGCGACTCAACGAAGGCGCGCTCCCGTACAAGACGTTCTGGTACGAGGACAACGGCGCCGGAGGACAGAAGCAGCGGTTCATGGAGTACCCGGTACTGACCGGGATGTTCATGTACGCCGCGGCTCAGTCCACCGAGGCCTGGCAATGGGCACACGACAATTGGGGCCTGCCCAGCGCGCTGGACGTGGTGGTCTTCTTCAACCTCGTGGCGCTGGGACTGGCATTGTGCTGGCTGGTGACCATCTGGGCCACCGCGCTCACCGCAGGGCGCAGGGTGTGGGCCGTGACGCTCGCAGCGCTCTCTCCTCTGGTCGTGGTCCACATCTTCACCAACTTCGATGCCATCGCGACTGCGGCGCTCGCCCTGGCGATGCTGGCGTGGGCCAGACGAAACCCGTGGATGACCGGGGTGTTCCTCGGAATCGGCATCGCGGCCAAGCTCTACCCCGGATTGCTGTTGGTCCCGTTGCTGGTGCTCTGTCTCCGTGCGGGCAAGGTCCGAGACTTCGCCGTCACCGCTCTGATGACCGCCGCGACCTGGTTGATCATCAACCTGCCGATCATGGTCCTGCACTTTCGCGGCTGGACCGAGTTCTTTCGCCACAACTCTTCTCGGGGTACCGATCCCGACACGATCTACAACGTGGTGTCGGCTGTCACCGACTACCAGTGGGGCAACCAACCCGGGCAGCCGCCGTCTCTGCTGAACGCGGTGAGCATGGCGTTGTTCGTGGTGGTCTGTATCGGCATCGCGTTCATCGGCTTCCATGCACCGCTTCGGCCGCGGTTGGCCCAGTTGGCCTTCCTGACCGTCGCCGGGTTCTTGCTGGTCAACAAGGTGTGGAGTCCGCAGTACTCGCTGTGGCTGGTGCCTCTCGCGGTTCTGGCCCTGCCGCACACGCGAATCCTGTTGGCGTGGATGCTGATCGACGCTCTCGTCTGGGTGCCGCGCATGATGTGGTACCTGTTCCAGGAGACGGACGACGGCTTACCTGAGCAGTGGTTCCTGTCCGCAGTCGTGGTCCGGGACTTCGCAGTTCTGGCACTGTGCGCGTTGGTGATCTGGCAGATTTATCACCCGACCGACGATCTGGTGCGACGCGGCACCGGATGGCAGAGCCTGGCCGTGGACGACCCCGGCGGCGGGGTGCTCGACAGGGCTCCCGACCGGTTGCCGTGGCCGAGGCGGAGCAAGGTGAGAACCCGTCCGGCGCCAGAGGATCCGACCACCGACTCGATGGCGGTCTCCTCGCGCACGTGACCTGCAGCACCTGAACGGGGTGGGCTGAGGCGGCCCTTCAGGCCGTTCTTATCGCCCCAACCTCTTGGAGAGGGCTTCTCTCGTCGCGGGCCAGTCGTCGTCCGTCATCGCGTATTGCGCTGTGGTGCGCCATGTTCCGTCGGGAAGTGGACGGTGCTTGCGCAGCAGACCTTCGAACGTGGCGCCGAGTTTGGCGATGCCCGCCCGCGATTGGGCGTTGCGTTCATCGGTATGCCACACCACTCTGACGGCTGACAGGTCTTCGAATGCGCGGAGAAGAAGCAGCAGCTTGGCCTCGGGATTCACCGCGGTGCCGTGGACGGCTGCGGAGTACCAGGTGTGGCCGATGGCCAGCGCGCGGTAGTCCGGAGTGATGTCGTAGTAGCTCGTGGAGCCCACCACACGACCACTGTCTTGTTCGACCACCGCGAAGGCGACGCGGTCGGGGGTGTCGAGGGCGATCTGGATGTACCGCTCGGCGGCGACAACGTCGCCGGGCACCGTTGTCCATCGGAATGCCTCCGGTCGGTCCACCGCGGCAGCGAGGGCGGGTGCATCGTCGGGTACCAACTCGCGCAACATGATTCGGGAGCCGGAGAGCGTGGGAGCGGTGTACCAGGTCATGCCGGTACGGTAGCCGCCGTCGAAGCCGGGGGCGAGACCTTTTCCGGTGGCACCCGCAGGGGCCGGCCGACGAAGTGGTAGATCAGGATCGCCAGGCACAGCGCGTGCGACCACACGCCCAGTTGAACACCGCCCATCACCCACCACTCCATCTCGTCACCTCGCGTGAGGATGCCGAACATGCGGAAGATGGTGAGGTCGAGCGCCAGATCGCCGACGAGGTACAGCGTGACCAGGCGCCAGTCGACCTTGAGGAGCACGAAGAACGGAAGTATCCACAGTGTGTACTGCGGCGAATGGACCTTGTGGAACAGCATGAACCCGGCCAGCATGGCCGCGCTCACGCCGATCCACGGAAAGACGTTGCCGCGCTGCCAGTGTCTGAGTCCCAGCCACACCGCCACGCCCAGCGAGACGATGATCAGCAGTGGTGAGGCGACCCCGACGATCGAGTTGTAGACGCTGTTCGCATCGCTCGGCCCGTCGCCGGTGACATGCCGCAGTCCCCAGTACCAGATGGTGTTGGTGTCGACGTCGGCCTTGCGTTTGCCCTGGAACGACAGCGAAGCCTGCCAGCCCTTGAACCCGGCGATCATGAACGGCAGTTGCACGGCGATCACCGTGATGACCGCGACAGCGACGACGCCGGCGGCTCCGGTCCAATCCAGGGACCGGCGGGTCAGCCGGGTGCGCAACGATGCGGACCCACTCGCCTCGGAGTCCGGCACCATCGCGCGGGTCAGCACAAAAATGGCCAACGGCAGCACGAACAAGCCGGGGTAGATCTTGAGACAGAAGCCGATCGAGAGGATGAAGGACGCCCAGAGCGCACTGGTCCGCAACGACAACCACGGCCTGCCGGTCCGCGGATTGATCCGTGCGCCGAGGATCATCACCGCGATGGCGCCCACCGACGTCGCGACCACCGGCAGCTCCCAATTGTGGAACGCGTAGAGGATCAGCGGGGGAGTGGCTGCCCAGAGCATCACGTACCAGCGGGCCAGCAGGGCGAGCAGGATGACGATCAGGATCCCGAAGGGCACGAGCAGGAGCGCGGACTGGGTCAGGAACTCGGTGTCGGTGTGGGCGCCGCTGGCGCCGAAGTACATGAGCAGTCCCGACAGCACCGGATACTCGACCACGCCACCGAAGAGCACCCCGTTGTCAGTGATGCCCCCATGGATATAAGGGAACACGTGGTTGTTGATGTCGCGGCCGATCCACAGGAACTGCAGGTCGGAGTAGCAGGGCATGATGATCTCGCTCGAACCGACCGGCCAGAGCGCACTGCGGCCGGACTCGTCGAACGGCGGGCCGCCGCAGGTGGCCTTGCCTAGGTAGCCGAGCCACATGAACAGTGAACTGATCAACAGCGCGAGGGTCAGGATGAGCAGGAGCTCGCCGCGGCCGGCGCTGATACGCGCCCGCCAGCCCGGTCGCGGTGTCGTCGTCATTTCCCAGGTGGAGGTGGGGGACGGCGAAGGCATGGCCTACAGGGTAGGGGGTGTCGATACGCCTCGGCCCGCCCGGTCTGCGGGTGGCTGTGGCGTGGAGGCCAGGATTTCGCTGGTCAAGCACTGTTGGGGTAGCCTGGACCGGTTGCCGACGCAGGCGACCCTCCTGCCACGGATCGTCCGTGGCCGACCTAGTCCATAGGAGGTGATGAGGTCTTATGCGTCACTACGAATTGATGGTCATTCTTGACCCCAACCTGGATGAGCGAACTGTAGCTCCATCGTTGGATACCTTCCTCAATGTGATTCGCCAGGATGGCGGAAATGTTGCGGGCGTCGATGTCTGGGGCAAGCGCCGTCTTGCTTACGAAATCCTCAAGCACACTGAGGGGATCTACGCAGTCGTCGATCTCAATGCCGAGCCCAAGACGGTCACCGAGCTCGATCGCCAGCTGAAGCTGAACGAGTCCGTGCTGCGCACCAAGGTGATGCGCGTTGACGAGCGTGCCAAGGTACGTCGCGCCAAGGTTGCTGCGAAGCACGCTGCCAAGGCTGCGGCCAAGCCGGCCAAGTAGCTCGTGATGTTCGAGTGGTCCGAACGGGCTCGCTCGAACGTCCAATGCGTGTCGGTGCCGAGCTCTAGGCTCGGTGCACATCGACCCACACCACTGCGCAACCGCAACTGAACTCGGGAGATACACATGGCAGGCGATACCGTCATCACCGTTGTCGGAAACCTGACGGCAGATCCGGAACTCCGGTTCACGCCGTCCGGTGCAGCCGTCGCGAACTTCACCGTGGCATCCACGCCACGCACGTTCGATCGGCAGTCCAACGAATGGAAAGACGGCGAAGCGCTGTTCATGCGGTGCAACATCTGGCGCGATGCCGCCGAGAATGTTGCCGAATCTCTCACCAAGGGTTCACGAGTGATCGTGTCCGGCCGGCTCAAGCAGCGGTCGTACGAAACCCGCGAGGGTGAGAAGCGCACCGTGGTGGAGCTCGAGGTCGACGAGATCGGTCCCTCGCTCCGCTACGCCACCGCAAAGGTCAATCGGGCCTCGCGCGGCGGCGGTGGCGGAGGCGGCGGCAACTTTGGTTCCGGCGGAAGCGGCGGTGGAAACCGCGGCGCTGCTGCGAACTCGGGTGCGGCCGCACAGAACGACGATCCGTGGGGCAGTGCGCCTGCCAGCGGCTCGTTCGGTGGCGGGGACGACGAACCACCGTTCTGACGAACATCTGAGTCTGCACAGGTAGCTGTGCACCTCAACACTTTTGGAGTGACAACACATGGCTGGAAAAGCTAAAGGCGGACGGAAGGTCCGTGGCGCAGAAAAGATCGTCAAGGCCAAGGCCTGCACTTTCTGCAAAGAGAAGAACCTGCTGATCGATTACAAGGACACCGCGCTCCTGCGTCGTTTCTTGTCTGACCGTGGCAAGATCCGCTCGCGTCGGGTCACCGGTAACTGCGTCCAGCATCAGCGGGACGTGGCCATCGCGGTGAAGAACTCGCGCGAAGTTGCCTTGCTGCCCTTCACCTCCACCTCTCGATAAGCGGAAAGGACCAAGAACATGAAACTGATCCTCACCGCAGAGGTCGAGAAGTTGGGCGTCCCCGGCGACACCGTCGAGGTCAAAGACGGCTACGGCCGGAACTTCTTGCTGCCTCGTGGGCTGGCCATCGTCGCCACCCGCGGAGCAGAGAAGCAGGTCGAAGGAATTCGTCGTGCACAGGACGCTCGCGCAGTGCGCGGTCTCGAGCACGCCAACGAGCTCAAGCAGGCCATCGAAGGGCTCGCCGAGGTCACGTTGGGTGTCAAGACCCACGACTCGGGCAAGCTGTTCGGTTCGGTCTCGGCCGCTGACGTGGTCAGCGCCATCAAGAGTGCCGGCGGACCTGCTGTCGACAAGCGCAACATCGAGCTGCCCAAGGGCCACATCAAGGCCACCGGTACCTACCCGGTCTTGGTGAACCTGCACAGCGACGTTGTTGCGCAGTTCAACCTCACCGTGACTGCCGGCAAGTAGTCACCAGGTTCAACACGCTACAAACCCCCGGCCACATGTGGTCGGGGGTTTGTTGTATCTGCGTTTGATCAGACGGTGCAGAGCGGACGGATCTCGTTTGAACCGCCGGTGGTCGGAGAGGTGAGGAGCAGGCAGGCGTTGTAGCCGCGGTCTTCGGCGACCTTGCGGATCTGTTTCCACTGGTCGGTGCTCACGGCCGGCTCACGCGACAAGACGAATGCTGATGTGCGCTCAGGACTTCCGACAAAGGCCCAGGAGTAGTCATCGGCGATGTAGGTGACCACATAGTTGGTGGGCCCGTCCTTGGATTCCTGCGTCGGAACGCCTGGGAAGCTGACGTGGAGTTGGGCGCCGGTGACCTTGTCGTTGACCCGAGCGTTGCCGACGATCCGGTTCTCTTGGTTGGTCCAGGTGGTGCAGGTGTTCTCCACCCGGATGTTCGTCGGGTCGATCAACTGGTAGTTCGCCATCGTGTCGCGCGCGCAGATGAGGTTGAACGGCTGTGGGATGGCGGCGATCTGATTCCAGTCACCGAGGTAGCGCTGGGTGTCCAGCTTGGCCACCGGCTTCAGTGGCTGGGGTAGAGAGCTGGTGTCCGCCGAAGCGGGAGCCGCACAGGCAAGAGCGAAAGCGATTGCAAGACCGCCGATCACGATGCGACTGAGTCGGCGAGGTGAGAACGCCATGGTGTCATCTCCTACTTCTGTTGTTGTAACTCCGGTTGTGGACGCCCTTTTTGGTCCAAAGTGCCTGGCCACCAGATGCGGGGCCCGATCACGCTGAAGAGTGCGGGGATCACCACGGTCCGAACCAGGAACGTGTCGAGGAGGATTCCGAGCCCGACGATGATGCCCAGCTGGGTCAGTGTGATGAGCGGGAGGATGCCGAGCACGCAGAAGACTGCGGCCAATACGATTCCCGCACTGGTGATCACGGCACCTGTAGAGGCCACCGCGCGCACGATGGCGTCTCGCGTGCCGTGGTCGGGTGTCTCTTCCCTCGCGCGGATCACCAAGAACATCGTGTAGTCGATTCCCAGGGCAACCAAGAAGAGAAAGGAGTAGAGCGGAACGTTGTTGTCCAGAGCAGGGAAGCCAAAGATGTGTTCGCTGATGAGACTGCCGATCCCGATGGCGGCGATGGTGCTCAGCACTGTTGTCGCGACCAGCACCACCGGTGCCACCAGAGCGCGTAGGAACACGATCAGGATGACGAACACCACGGCGAGGATCAGCGGGATGATCAGGAGCCGGTCACGGTCGGACGCGTTTGCGATGTCGAGGGCTTTGGCATCGGACCCGCCGACGAGTGCCTGCGCGTCGGGAACGTCGCCCGTGGCGGCGCGTAATTGATCGATGATGTCGAACGCTCGCTCGGATGCTGGGTCGGCGTCGATGACCACGGACCACTTGGTGAGACCGTTGTCGGACCTCCCCGTTTCGGTCGCCGAGATCACTCCGTCCGTGTTGTCCAGGACGGACTGGATCTCTTCGGCTGCAGCGGTGTCCGCGATGACGGTTGTGGGGTCGGACTGCCCGGCGGGGAAGTGCTCGGCGAGTGCGTCAAAACCTTCGACGGAGTCCGCGCTCACCCGGAACTGCTCGGTCTGTGAGAGGCCGATGTTTGCGCCGAGCAGGCCCAACGAACATGCGACCAATGCCGTGAGGGCAACCGCGAGAACGCGAACCGGGTGCCGGGAGACGGCGTTGGCGATCTTGAACCAGTTACCGCCCTCGGTTGGCACCGGATCGCCCACCTTGGGGATGAACGGCCAGAAGAGTCGAGTTCCGAACAGCGCCAACAGGGGTGGCAACACCACCAGGGCGAAGATCACTGCGACAACAAGACCCGCAGCCGCCAGTGCACCGAGACTGCGGGTACTCGGCAGTGCAGCAAGCAGGAGTGTGAGCAGTGCCAGTACCACTGTCGCGTTCGAAGCGAGGATGGCCGGGCCGGCATGACGGACTGCGTGCTGCAACGCAATCCGGTGGTCTTGCTCTTTGCGCAGCTCTTCCCGATACCGCGAGATCAGCAGCAGTGCATAGTTGGTGCCTGCGCCGAACACCAGCACACTGGTGATGCCCGAGGTGGATCCGTCAAACGAGAGGCCGGTCAGCTCGGCCAGCCCGGTGCCGACCGAACTCGCCAACCGATCGGCAAACCCGATGACCAGCAACGGAACCAGCCACAGAACCGGCGAGCGATACGTGACGATCAGCAACAGGGCGACAACGAGTGCCGTCACTGCCAACAGTGTGACGTTGGCACCGGAGAACGAGTTTGCGGTGTCGGCGCCGAACGCCGGGCCACCGGTCACGTAGGTGGTCAGTCCGCTCGGTAGGCCGTCGTCGGCGGCGTCTCGCAACTCGTCGACGAGGTCGGTGAGCTTGAAGCCGTTGAGCTCGGCGCTGACAGGGACGACTGAGATGGCCGCGATGCCATCCGGAGAGACGACAGCGCCCGGACCGGCCGATGCGGTGGCGGGCACCGAGCGGTCAACAGCCAGCATGCGCTGTTGCGCTTGCCCGACCGCAGCCTTGTCCTCGTCGGACAGCGGAGCGCCGTCGCTGCGAACGGTGACGAGTACGGCTGCAGATACGTCCGAATCCGGGAAGCTGTCCAGCAATTCGTTGACCTGTGCCGAATCAGCCGATGGCGGAAGCGAATCCGGCGCTTGATCTCCCGAGTCGTTCTCACCGATGAGCCCCATGGCGGCGCCGGAGATCAGGATGACCGCCAGAGCGATCCACCACGATCTACGGCCGCTCACTGCGGCAGCACAGCGATCCCACCAGGTGGGAGAATGAGTCGACGTGTTCGAGGTCGCCATGTTCCCAACAATCTCACATTTTAAAATATTGAGCAACTAAACTATCTCCAGGCCTTATAGTCCTGGCAGGAGGTACCCATGCCCGACAATCAGCCGGCGCAGGACAACCGCGCGGCGCTGGAGTCCCAGATCTCGTCGGATGTTCGGGCGCTCAACGCCGAGTCCGACCAGATCACGCGCGTGTTCGCCACGCTGAATGACCTCAGTGCAAACGACTTTCGAGCCTTGCTCCACGTGATGGTTGCCGATGCCTCGGGTGCGCCATTGACGTCCGGTGCACTCGGCAAGCGGTTGCAGGTGTCGGGCGGGGCTGTGACGCATCTCGTGGAACGCATGATCGGTTCTGGACACATCCGGCGGGAGACCGACGAGCGCGACCGCCGAAAAGTCATCCTGCGCTACGACGAACACGGGATGGCCGTGGCGAGGGCGTTCTTCGCGCCACTGGGCAAGCACACCCACGATGCGATGGTGGACCTTCCCGACGAAGATCTTGCCGCGGCCCATCGGGTGTTCACGGCGTTGATCTCCGCGATGCACACGTACGAAGACGAACTCGGCAATCCCGGTGGGGCGGCGCCCGGGCGGTGACTCGTGGGCTCGGTGTGCGGCCCCCGGACCCTCCGACTTCGGCGAGTTCCTCCGGTTGCAGTCGGAGCATGTGACGACAGTCGGAGGGTTTGTCGCTCAAGACGATTGGGTCAGCGCTGATCTGGGGGAAGGAACTCGGGGGAGCGGTTCGCGTCGTGGTACTGGTCGCCGGCCGGCGTCACGAACCTGTACCAGGACTGGGTCAAGGTGAACGCTCTCGGACCGGCCACGCATGTCACGCCGGTGGGGCTCACCGCGCAGCTCGATCCGTCGACGGTGATCGACTCACCGATCTGCAGCAGGGGTGGTTGGAACCAGCCCCGCGGACGCACCGTGTACGAGGTGTTCGGAGGTACCCAGTAGGGGCCCGTCTGGCCCGCAGAGATGGCCGCACCGACGATTCCTGGGGGCGCGGTGGACGGGTGGCCGGTGCACGCTGCGTAGGCGTAGCCGGGGCCCAAGGCGCAGACCCGGCCGCTGGGAGTGACGAAGAAGGTCTTGCCGTTGTCGGCGAAGTCGGGGGATCGGTAGCCGTAGGGGTCCACGGGCACGTAGCCGGCGAGGTCGGGGACCTGCGTGTACGTGGGACCCGGTACCGCCGAGGCCGGGGATCCTGCCGACAGCAGTCCGACAGTGGCCGCAACCGCGGCGATCACCCCGATGATCTTCCTCATGAACGCCTCCCCAGATCATTCGTTCGTGCCCGATCATTGCACCACTGTTGGCGGCTCGTGTGACCGGTTCGGTGAGCACAAATCTGTGCACGTCACGGTCACTTTAGGGCAAGAGATGGAAGTTCGTGCGTTTGTAGTACAACTCGATTTGTCAAACCGAACACGCCCGAAACCGCACTTGCAGAGACACGCCGTGTGAATGGGTATCCACAGTAAGAAAAAGTGAGCGACCGCGTCTGAGCTGCGGTGATGCGTCTATTCACGTCTCTTATCCACAGGTAGCCAACAGGGCGCTAACAACTATCCGCACACCGTCCACAGTTGGTGCACAGGATGGTCCACAGCTCCGTTTGGCCGGATCGCCTTGAGCCCTTAGTGTCTGGCGGGTGCGCAAGCAGATCGGCGGCGATCTGAGGCGATTGGGTTGTCAGACCCTCTTGAAATAGTGGTCCAGACAACCTGAAGCGAAAGGGGTGGCACGTTGGCCGTAGTTGACGATCGTGGGCATACAACTCCGCGTGAGCAGGTGCCCCCGAGCGAAGACTTCGGCCGCCAGCCCCCGCAGGACATGGCCGCCGAGCAATCTGTTCTGGGCGGCATGATGCTGTCCAAGGACGCCATCGCCGACGTGCTGGAGAAGCTTCGTCCCGGTGACTTCTACCGGCCCGCGCACCAGGCGGTCTACGACGCAATTCTCGACCTGTACGGCAAGGGGGAACCTGCCGATGCTGTGACCGTTGCCGGGCAGCTCGACCGCGCGGGCGAGCTTCGACGTATCGGAGGGGCGCCGTACCTCCATACGCTGATCTCGACCGTGCCGACCGCGGCCAATGCCGGCTTCTACGCGGAGATCGTCGCCGAGAAGGCAATCCTGCGGCGCCTGGTGGAAGCCGGCACCCGTATCGTCCAGTACGGCTACGCCGGGGCCGACGGCCAGGATGTCGCCGAGGTCGTCGACCGCGCGCAGGCCGAGGTCTACGAGGTCACCGAGCGCCGTACCGCCGAAGACTATGTGGCGCTTGAAGAATTGCTTCAGCCCACGATGGACGAGATCGACTCCATCGCGTCGCGTGGTGGTCTATCCCTTGGTGTGCCAACGGGTTTCCACGATCTCGATGAAGTGACCAACGGTTTGCACCCGGGTCAGATGATCATTGTTGCGGCGCGGCCTGGAGTTGGAAAAAGTACCCTTGCTATGGATTTTTTGCGGTCGTGCTCCATCAAGCACCAAATGACCAGCGCCATGTTCTCTTTGGAAATGAGCAAAACCGAGATCGTGATGCGGTTGCTCTCGGCCGAAGCGAAGATCAAACTCGGCGACATGCGCTCGGGTCGGATGAGCGATGACGACTGGACCCGCTTGGCTCGCCGTATGGGTGAAATCTCCGAGGCGCCGTTGTTCATCGACGACTCGCCCAACCTCACGATGATGGAAATCCGTGCCAAGGCAAGGCGTTTGAAGCAGCGTCATGATCTCAAACTCGTGGTCATCGACTACATGCAGCTGATGTCGTCCGGCAAGAAGGTCGAATCGCGCCAGCAGGAAGTCTCCGAGTTCTCGCGAAGCATCAAGCTGCTCGCCAAGGAGCTCGAGGTTCCGGTGGTCGCCATCAGTCAGCTGAACCGTGGTCCCGAGCAACGTACCGACAAGCGCCCACAGGTGTCCGACCTCCGTGAGTCCGGTTCGCTGGAGCAGGACGCCGACATGGTCATCCTGCTGCACCGCCCCGACGCATTCGAGCGCGATGACCCTCGAGCCGGCGAAGCCGACATCATCCTGGGTAAGCACCGTAACGGTCCCACGTCGACGATTACCGTTGCGCACCAACTGCATTTGAGCCGGTTCGTGGATATGGCGCGCGGCTGAGCGGTTGGTGTCGGGGGAGGTGCTCCTGGGCCAGCGATGTCGGTTCGCATGCTTGGTCGAGTCCGTACGGCTCGATCCGCGGTCAATCACTGCGGGTTGATACCCACAGGTTATGTACGTTACAGCCGTGCGTTCTCGGGCAATCGAACGTTGGTGTCACTTCACGTCGTAGGCGCGCTGTAACCTCATACTCCGTCGAGGCGACGCAGCTAGTTCGATCAGATACGAGGTCCTCACATGAGCGCGGAGTCAGATCTCAAGCGGTACAGAGCAGATGCCGAACGCCTCAGGAAAGACATCGGCGCAGCGTCGAGCACCGTCGCCGACAAGCGGAAGAAGGCACTTGCCGCCGGACAGGCAGCAGACAAGTCCAAAAGCCCCGCGACGCAGAAGAGTAAACGCGCCGATGCTGAGCGCCTGACAAAAGCAGCCAACGACGCGGAGAAGAAACGCGCCGATCTGGAAAAGAAACTCGCGGCCACAGAGGTCAAGGTTAACGCCGCTCTAGGGAAGGTCGAGAAGGAACGAGCGGTTCGGGAACGATCGCGGGAGCGCAAGTTGCAAGAACTCGCTCGCACGACTGACCTTGCCGCCACGCAATTCGCAACCCCACTACCGAGCCGTGTCGGCGCCACTACTCCGTTGATTCGGAACCAGCGCCCGGAGCACGATGTGTTTCTCTCCCATGCGAGCGAGGACAAGGACGAGATCGCGCGTCCGCTCAAGGACGCCTTGGAAGCGCTTGACCTTAATGTGTGGTTCGACGAGATCCGGATCAAGGTTGGGCATTCGATCCGGCAAAGCATCGAAGAGGGGATTTCCAACTCCCGCTTCGGAGTAGTGATCATCTCGCCCGACTTCTTCGCCAAACAGTGGACGAATGCAGAGTTGGATGCGCTCTTCGGCAAGAAAATGGGTACAGGTGAAAACCTTGTTCTCCCCGTGTGGCACCACGTGTCAAAGGACGAGGTGATGCGGCACTCGCCCCTGCTTGCCGGCATCCTCGCACTTAATACTGCAATCATGACGGTAGACGAGATCGCCGCAGCACTGGCAGAAGCGGTCCGCGAATAGCCGCTGAAAGCCCTGGCGGCCGCAGCCGAGGGGGCCAGCGCTCGACCTGACACAACGGCGGCTTGTCGGTGGTTGCGTGGACCCGACAGTAAGGTCTGTCGAAACGTTCAAAGTCGGTCGGATGCTGCTAGAACCGGTTTAGCGCGGGCTGCGACGCCCTTCACCAGCGTTGCCATGCTGTGTCGCAAAAGTGCTCGACGCGGCCCATCTTTCGGGTGGACGTGTCCACTTAATTGAGGTCGGCGACCTCGCCCTCCTCCGGGTGCTAGCGCGTTAGCCCTTCATTACGATCGAGATCGAATGTTAGCGAAACTAGTCGACCGTCAGCGCGCATCAACCAAACGTATGAAGCGAGGCCTAGGGGGTTCGATTAACTGGCATTCGAGCGGTGAACCCAGCGATCATATGGAACTGCATGCAAGAATAGGCGCGTCCCCACCCGGAGAGGGTTGCTATGTCATTTAACGCACCTCCCAACTGGCCCACCCCGCCTTCTGGCTGGACGCCGGGGCCGGACTGGACGCCCTTACCTGAATGGGGCCCCGCTCCCGATGGCTGGGACTTCGGTGGTTGGCAGCCGCCTGAGCCGCAACCATCGCGAGGCATCCGGCGTGCGACATCGACATTCGTCAAGCATCCACTGTGGACAACGCTCGGAGCTTTAATTGGCGTTGTTGGCGTAGTGATCTCCGGCTTCCAGATCTATCAATCCACGCAGAGCGCTGCCGCTGATCTCGAGGTCGCAATGACCTCCATAGGCGGCCCGGAACAAGTAAGAGCGGTTGGTTACGATCGCGCGGCCAAGAAGGTAAACCTGGACATACCCGTTGGGGAATTTAAGGCCAACCCGATCGACCTAACGCTCAAGAATAGTGGCGGACAGCCATCTCTTATCACCAAGGTAATTGCGGACGTCAAGCACTTTGAGGTCTTGCGAGACTGCACTCGGTCTGGTGCCGGGCCTGCTGGGATCACTGCCGAGTACACATTCAGGATTCCCACAGATCCCACCACCGGCCAAGTGATACTTGGAAAACACGACCACGACGTTCGATTTGAGACGAAACCGGGGGCTGTGGATCGGATGGCGCTCACAATCGGCCCCGATATCGAAACTTTCTATAACACGCCGTACGTGCTCGGAGCGCACTTTATTCTGGTTGCCGAGGGCGGCAAAGAACTTGACGCCGGAAGCTATACCATAGTCGGAAACCACAGAGCTATCGAGACGAACCTTGACGGGGTTCTTGATCCAGCGTGCTCCCAGGAGAATCTCGAGACGCTCGAAACGATCTACGCGTTTCAGTCGACGAAAGCGCCCGAACTCGATGAGCTGCGAGACACATTCCGAACGAATGTAGCGTCTTCATCGGCGGGTAGCTCAGCTGCTCCGGCCGGCGGGTAGGCGGGCGAGACAGACCTTCGCCAGCTACCGTGCTGGGTGCAGCGGTCGGATGGCACGACCACACGCCGCTGCGGCGTGGAAAGACTATGGTTGGACAAACCTAGTTGAGAGCAGCAGCGAAAAGATTTGGTTGACATTTGGGTGCCGTCGGCCGAACACATGAATCTTCCTGTCTTGCAGTACATGCTCGTCGCGCGTGAGAGAATCTGCCATGCGAATGTCTGGCGGCGCTGTCGCGATCTTTACCGTCGTTGCCGGTCTGATTGTGGGTTGTTCGAGCAGTGGCGGTGAGTCGTCCGCTCACCGGCTAGAAGCGTCGGTGAACGGCGATGGTGTCGAGATTGTCCTGAACGATTTCACGGTTGCAGGTCCGCCCGGGGTTGGGCAAGGCTCAAAACTGAGTGTGGTCGACGATGTTCCTTCTGAGCAGGTGGTCCTGCCGGAAGGGGTGTCGTGGCTCGACCCCTTGTCACCTACCGTGCAGATTGCCCTAGACGGTGAGCGCCAGCCGGGCGCACCGCTGCAGCTGACCTACCGGCTGCCGGAGGACGCGGATCGCCCCGAGGGCGCAGTGCCAGTGGTTGTGTCGCGCAGTGCAGACGGCAGTGTCGACATGGTTGAAGCCCGTGTCGAGGGCGACACTGTCGTAGCCGATCTCGGTCACCTGAGCTGGGACATGTTTGCCTGGTTGAAGCCAGACAAGCTGAATAAGCAGCTCACCGAGTTTGTGAAACCCATCTTGGGAACGGGTTCACCGAAACCAAACTGCGTCGGTAAACCGTTGACGTACCCCAACCTGATCAAGACCGTCACCGCGGTGGAAGGCGACATCGCGTGGACGTGCATCTCGAACACCCCGGGGTCGAATGCAATGGAACCGAGCACAAGTGTTGAAATCACCATCAACTCGCCGTATGCCTGGCGACTCTCCGCCGACCCCCGCCCGCTGAACCTCGTATTCACGGAAACTGGTTCGGCAAACGAGTATTTGCGAGACTTCTACGACGAGTCCGTCAACACCACCGACGTCGCCGGTCCAGGGGACACCGTCCGGATGGATTTCGGCCAGTACGAGCGAGGCCCTCGCACCGGCACTTTGACCCGAAACCCGAAAATGGACGCGATCGCCCTGAGCGCCTGGGCCTACGAGGAAGCGCTGCAACAAGGCCCGCTGAAGAACGTTTTCAAAGGATTGGACATAGGTCGCGAGCTCATTAAGTGCGCCGGCACCCGATCAGACGCCGGTGTAGACCGCCTAGGAGCAGATCTGGTCTCATGCGCTCAAGGGCTCGGCGCCGCAGTGATACGCCTGGTCATTGGTAAGACCGGGGTCGCGTTCGGCGCCTACATAGGTGAGGTGGTCGGTAAAACCCCCACCACGGCAACGTGGACCATCACCAATCAGACGCGAAACACACCGACCAGCCAAACCCCTACCACCGTCAATAGTGACAACGTCGTGCTCGGGAGCTCCGACAACCAATACTCCGTCGGGTACGGCACGGCTAGGCCCACTACAGTCTCGTTGAACTCGCTGTGTGCCAACACAATCAGCAACATAACCTGGTCCACTTGGGGTGGCATGGAAGCGACAGGGCAGGGACAGATGTGCGCGCCTGCTGGCTCGCCCGAGAGCGGAGGCCCGGTCCAGCTCACCGCGACCGACGTCGGTGACTGCGACGGTGCAACGGCCTACCGCAAACTTTTGATTAACGGCCGACAAGCATGGAACCTGTGCGGATAGGTGTCACACACCGACGGTGGCCGTCACGGCGTGGCGTGGGCCTGCCGCTACGCCTGCCTGACCGGGCAGCACAGACGGATGACCTCCGTTGGTCTTGGGTCTTTGACGATCTTTGCGCCGGAGCTTCCGCCTTTACAACATCGCTCGACGACCGACTGCCCTGTGTTACGCACAAATCTTCGTCGAGGCCCTGCTCGACCGGCCTCGATCAACAATGTGAACCTGGCGGTTTCAATTTGATTGGTCGGCATGACTTCAGCCGGCCGGCAATTACGTCAACGCCCTCAAGGTGCTGCACTGACCAGCTTTATCGCAGATCACGACAGCGGTACCAGCGTGAATTCCCTGATCGCCGTCAGAGGCAGCCACCTGAAACAAGGGCGGCTTATCGCGTGGACGGTCCTGTTTCTTTGCGGGGAGAGCCAAAGAACCCCGGCGATCTCGGCGCAGTGGTTACGCTGTGGCGCAGGACAATTGCAGCATGGGCGATTCCCGAGGTGCTCCAGGGACAGCGCAGCGATCAGGCGGCCGCCCTGCTGCGCCGCTACTTTGACATCGGCACCGAGGGGCAGCCAAACTTCACTGGTTCGATGTTCGAACGATTCGACGGTGGGGGAGATGCACCGCATGTCGTAGACCGCTTCACCGCCGCCGATATGGTCGCCGTCAGCATGCTCAGCGTCGACGTCCCCGCCGCGGCCGCACTGCGCATCCTCCATCCCGGCCAGCACCACCTCAACGACGTACTAGCTGCTCTGCCACACGACCTGGACCTGGTCAACCTCGACGACGAGCACCTGCGGCACGGTGAGCAACTGTGGAAACTGATCCGGACCGCTGGCGTGGGGCCAGTAACAACGAGCAAACTCCTCGCCCGCAAACGCCCCCGGCTACTGCCAGTCATCGACACGGTGGTCAAAGACGTGCTCACCCACCCTCACCGCGGCGACTTCTACCGGACCCTGCGCCATCAGCTCGCCGCCGACGGACACGCTTTGCACCGCCACATCGAGACCATTCGTGAGCGTGCGGACATCGGATCAGATATCAGCGTCATCCGTTGCTTCGACGTGATCGTCTGGCTGGTCGGCCGGGACAATCGTGTCGCGACGATCGGTCGTGGACGGTTTTGAGGTAGTTCCACCTCGGGCTGATAGTTGGTGACTATTCCGGATCGAAGAGGAGGGGTGGACAACCCGACGCGATAAGCAACTACTGCCAAACGAGCTAGCGCGGACCGATTTCGCACGTGTTGGATCGGTGGAATCGTTCCTGTGGAACTGCATTGCGCACGTGCATGTTGTTCTCTGCGAAGTTCAGAGCCTGACCCACCTAGTCAAGGCGTCGGCCGGCTAATCACTCGACCACCGAGTCGGCATCGCCCATGCCACACAGGCTTACGACCTGCAGTACCCCGAGTACGAGATTCGATGAGTGTCGAACTGCCTACTCGATGACGATGTCGAGACTGTCGGAAACAGGCACGGACTGGCATGCAAGCCGCATGCCTTTGCCTATCTCGTAATCGTCGAGCGTGTCGTTGACACGCATCTCGACTTCGCCGGCTTTGAGGGTGAAAGCGCATGCGCCGCAGTTTCCTTCGCGGCACACGAAGGGGGCGTCGATACCGTTGTCGAGCATCGCGTCGAGGAGAACGGTGTCGGGCGGGCAGCGGAACGTGTAGTCCTCCCCTTCGACCTCTGCGGTGACAGGCGTACCCACGTCCGTCGCGGACGGGGGATCGGCGACCGAGGTATGGAACGGGTTGGCCTGGATGGAGGTGAAGACCTCTCGACGAATGGCATCGGGGGAGAGTCCCGCGGCGACGAGGGCTTCATGCGCGAGATCCATGAATACCGCAGGGCCGCAGAGGTATGCATCCGAATCGGGCGATGGGGTTACCAGGTTGCGCAGCCCGGCGGCGGTCGGCAAACCGTGGTCGGACTCGAACCAGTGGATCACCTCTAGGCGCGTCGGATAACGCTGGAGTAGGTCGGCCAGGGTGCTCGCGAACATCACCGATTCTGTCGATCTGTTCGCGTAGACCAGCACAACCCGCGCCCGGTGGACTTCCAGCGCGGTTTTGAGGATGGACAGCACCGGGGTGATGCCACTGCCGGCCGCGACGAGAACGAGTGGCCTGTCCCACCGTGACGGCACAAAAGACCCCGCAGGCCTCAGCGCCGACAGGGTCATGCCGACTGTGGCGTTGTCGCAGAGCCAATTGGACGCGTAACCGCCCGGGGTGCGTTTGACCGAGATTGCCGGCCGATCGTCGCAGTCGGGGCTGCTCGACAGCGAGTAACAACGCGCGACGGAGCGGTCCTCCTCATGCGGGATCTCCAGGGTGAGGAATTGTCCGGGCCGATAGTCGAACGGCCCAAGACGGTCGGTGTCGGGAGTGGAGAAGACGAGGGTCACGGCGTCGGATGTTTCCTCGATGACGTTCTCGACTTGCAGACGAAGGGTTCGTGCGCTGGTGGCCGTGTCGCCGGCCGAATCGATCGTCAAGAGTCATCCTTTCGTGGACTGTCTGCACTCGGCCGACCCTGGCAGGCCTGTTCCGTGGAGCGAAGTGCGTTCGAACTGCGTGAACAAACCGTACCATTGACAAATGGCACAGTTTCCGATGATGCTGTCGTTATGACAACGAGAGGCGCGGTCGTGCCATTGCGAGGATCCCTGCGGTCCCGGTGTGCTGCCCGGTTGACGGCGGCGACGCTGCGTCCGGTCGCGTCGCGGCTTCCGTACGACAAGGGTGGCGTGCAGGTCGCGCGGGTTCTCGTCGAAGTTGCAATGCGTTTGTGCGGCAGCCGGTTGCGCGGAACCAGGGTCACAGCGGTCAGCGACGACGGTGTCGTCGGGGAGTGGGTGGATGCCACGAAACCCGGGTTGCCGGACGAGAATGACGCGGGCGAGGCCGCCGGGGTGGTGTTGTATCTGCACGGCAGCGCCTATGCGATCTGTTCGGCGCGCACGCACCGTGGCCTGGCATCGCGACTTTCGCGTGAAGCGGGCCTGCCGGTGTTCGTGGTGGAGTACCGACTCGCACCCGAGCATCCGTTTCCGTCTGCCGCGGACGACATCGAGCGGGCGTATCGGTGGCTGCTGGAGCGTGGCTACGACCCCGGCAACATCGTCGTCGCGGGAGACTCCGCGGGCGGGCACCTCGCGTTGGACCTGGTCATCGACAACGCGCGGCGCTCTGTACCCCAGCCTGCCGCGGTGGTGCTGTTCTCCCCCTTGATCGACCTGACCTTCGATTTGGCCGAGCGCCGCGAGCGCGTACGGCGCGATCCGATGATCTCGGCCGCCGGTGCGCGGGCCCTCACCACGCTCTACACAACCGGTCAGGAACCCGATATCCCGCGTCTGCGACTGGCGGTGGAGGCCGGAACAGTGCTGCCGCCCTTCCTGGTGCAGGCGGGCGGCGCCGAGATGTTGGTCGCTGACGCCGAATATCTGCGTGATCTCGTCGAAGCCAACGCGGGTACATGCACGCTTGAGATCTGGCCCGATCAGATGCATGTCTTCCAAGCGCTTGATCGCGTGTCTCCGGAGGCGGCGCCGGCGTTGCGGCGGGCAGCACAGTTCCTCCGTACCGAGCTCAGCCACAGCGCAGCCTCCAAAGACCGTTCCGCCCACTAACAGAAATCGAGAAATCATGTTCGGATTCCGTTCGACCCCGCCACCGTCCTACGGCGCCGATGCCGTGGTGACCGGCGCGGGAAGCGGTATCGGCCGCGCCTTTGCCATCGAGCTCGCCCGGCGCGGAGGCCGCGTCGTGTGCGCCGACATCTCACTCGAACGGGCCGAGGAAACCGTTCGCCTCCTTGCCGGCCGCGGCTACGCAGTGCAGTGCGACGTTGCCGATCGATCGCAGGTGGAGGATCTCGCCCTGTTCGCCGAACTCGAATTCGGTGGTGCCCCAACGGTGGTGATCAACAACGCCGGCGTCGGCATCGGCGGGCAACCGGTGGGCAGCATCGGTTTGGACAACTGGAATTGGGCGTTGAGCATCAATCTGTGGGGTGTCATCCACGGGTGTGAAACGTTCATTCCGCAACTGCGCGCGGCCGGACGTGGAGGTGTCATCAACGTCGCCTCCGCTGCGGGGTTCGCCGCCGCGCCGACCATGGGCCCCTACAGCGTCGGCAAGGCCGGTGTCATGTCGCTGTCGGAAACCTTGGCGGCGGAGTTGTCGGGAACTGGTGTGCGCGTGAGCGTTTTGTGCCCGACCTTCGTCAAGACCAACGTCGCCGTGGACGGCCGTATCACCGCGAAGTCGTCGCAACTTGCGCAGAACCTGATGCGGTGGACCGGGTTCTCGCCCGAGCGTGTCGCCGTCGGCACGCTCGACGCCTTCGACAAGGGCCGCCTCTACGTCGTTCCACAGCTTGATGCCAAAGCGATCTGGCTGGCCAAGCGACTCACTCCAGCCCTCTATGCCCGCGGTGCGGGGCTGCTCAATCGACTTATCCCGAACGAGCCGGCGCCGCACAGTGAGCTTCAATCCGTTTCAACGACAGGAAAGTGACGATGACAACGAACTTCGATTTCGATGCCATGCTGGACAAGATCAAAGACCGTCAGTGGGCCCTCGCCGACATCGACTGGGACGCACCGGGCGCGGAGTTGATCAGCCCTGAATTGCACGCCAAACTCAAGCCGTTCATGTCGGATCTGATGTGGATCGAGAACGTCGGTGCCCGCGGCTTCGCGGCCATGGCGCGCAAGGCCCCGACCGAGACCCTCCGAGACATCTACCGCCACTTTCATGCTGAGGAACAAAAGCACGCCAACGCCGAACTCGCGCTGATGCGCCGGTGGGGGATGCTCGAGAACGATGAGATCCCTCAGCCGAACGTCAACGTCAAACTCATCATCGACTGGCTGGACAAGTACTCCGACCAGACCCCACTGGCCGTGCTCGGCACAGTGATTCCCATGCTCGAGGTGGCTCTCGACGGTGCGCTGGTGAAGTTCATCGTCGACGAGATCGACGACCCGGTCTGCCAAGAGGTGTTCAAACGCATCAATGCTGACGAGTCACGGCATCTCGCAGTTGATTTCGAGGTCATCGAGCTTCTGGGTCATGCGAAGATGCGCAAGATCATCGTCGAGACCGTCGGCGCCTGGATGCACCCGTCGCTGATCATCGGCACCCTGCGTTACATCCCGTTGCTGAACAAGATGCGCGACAACATCGTTGCGATGGGTGTCGACGAGGAGCGTCTCTACACCGCCATGAAGCGATTCAAGAAGGTCGGTGAGCGCACCCCCTTCCCCAATCGCCTGCCGATGTACCGCTTCATCAGCTGGCACGGATCGGTCGTGATCAACCGCGACCACCCGTACCACCGTTTCGCCGATTCGATGGTCACCCTGACCGCCAAGTACCCCAAACGCCTGCTCCGCGCCCAGCCCACCTGGTCGAAGGAACTGACCTACGAGCCCGTCGCATGAGCGGCCGTGAAGTGTTGTCCGTTGCCGTCATCGGCGGCGGGTTCGCCGGCGTCGGCGCGGCGATCCGGCTCAAGCAACGCGGGATCACAGACATCGCCATCTTCGAGCGTGGTACGCGCCCAGGGGGCACGTGGCGCGACAACACGTATCCCGGTGCAGCGTGCGACATTCCATCACGCCTGTACTCCTACAGTTTCGCGCCGAATCCGGACTGGTCGCACACCTACTCCGGCAGCGAAGAGATCCTCGCCTACGTCGATTCGATGATCGACAAGTTCGAGCTGGGCCAGTATTTCCGGTTCGAACACAACGTGGCCGACCTGACCTGGCACGAGGACTCGTCGCTGTGGGAGGTCACCATCGATGACCGCGAGCCGGTCTTCGCTCGCGCGGTAGTCATGGCGTCGGGTCCCCTTGCCAACGTGAGTCTCCCGAAGATCCGCGGTATCGAAACTTACGAGGGCGAGAAGATCCACAGCGCCCGGTGGAATCATGACTACGACTTCGCGGGCAAGAAGGTTGCCGTGGTGGGCACCGGCGCGAGCGGGGTGCAGATCGTACCGGAACTGGTCCGTGTGGCGGACTCGGTCAAGGTCTTTCAGCGCACACCCGGGTGGGTTCTTCCGCGCACCAACCTCAGCACACGGCCGGTGACCCGCGAGGTGTATCGGCGCCTGCCGTTCACGCAGTCGCTGGCCCGCAAAGCCTGGTTCTGGGGCCACGAATCCGTCGCCTTGGGTGTGGTGTGGAAGTCGCCGTTGACCCGCGTTGTCGAGGGAGTGTCCAAGCTGCACCTGCGCACCCAGGTGCGTGATCCATGGATGCGCCGTCAGCTCACGCCCGAGTTCCGGGCCGGATGCAAGCGGTTGCTGATGACCAGTCAGTACTACCCGGCTCTGCAGAAGGACAACTGCACCTTGGTGACCTGGCCGATCGCCAGTATCTCCGAGAAGGGGATCCGCACCGTCGAGGGGATCGAGCACCAGTTCGACGCAATCGTTTTCGCGACCGGATTCGATGTATCCAAGGCGGGCACACCCATTCCGATCACCGGACGCGGCGGCCGCGTCCTTGCTGAGGAATGGAGCGCAGGGGCATACGCCTACAAGTCCGTGGCCGTCTCGGGATACCCGAACATGTACTTCACCTTCGGACCGAACTCCGGCCCGGGACACAGCTCGGCACTGGTGTATATGGAAGCCCAGATCGACTACATCGTCGACGCCATCGCCACCGCAGTGAACCAGAACTTCGTCCTCGACGTCCGCGCAGACGTGCAGGCGCAGTACAACGAGGAGCTGCAACAACGGTTGACCAAGACCACGTGGAACTCGGGCTGCTCGAGCTGGTATCTCACCGAAGACGGCTTCAACGCCACCATGTACCCCGGTTTCGCCACGCAGTACGTCAAGCAACTCGACACGGTTGTCTTGCCGGACTATTCGATCACCGCCGCGAACACGATCGGCGTAGATGACGCTGTTCTGGCTGGGACCAGTTGATTCCCACGGCCAAACAAGCGACCTGAAAGCCTCACCGCTGCAGGGGTACACGAGGGGAGTGATGCGGAGAACCGCGTCACTTCCCTCGTTTGTATATCCGGCGGAAGCTGGCGCGAAAGCTGCGCCGTCAGGATGGAACCACGGAGCGGGAACTGCCCGAGACCAGCAAGGCCTGGTCGTCGGCGAGTAGTCGCAGTGTGAACTGCCCACCGAATCGGTGTCTGAGTTCGTCGATGATCGCCCGACCCGACACAATGCCGTCGGCGTGGGGCACGATGACTTCGTCAATCCAGCCGAGCCCGGTTGTGGAGTCAAGACTGCGCGCCTCGGCTGGGTCGTCGAGGAGGGCAAGCGGCTCGATATCTGCGCCGATGACGCACGCACCTGCACTGGCTCCGATGTAGGGGAGACCGGCCTCGACGTGTTCGGTGAGAACGTCCGCGAAACCCGTGCGCCGCAACACCTCGAGCAAGTGGAAGACGTTGCCGCCGGAGACGAAGACCGCATCAACCGTCTCCAGAGACTTCGCGAGGTCGATAGCTGTCATGGCCTCGATGTCGAGTTCGACTGTATGCCAGCCCTGTTCGTGGAGAGTTGTTCGATCGAAGTCCACCCAGGCGCGGTCGACGTAGATCGACGATGCGGTCGGTACAAACCCGATTGTGGCGCCAGGACCGGTTCGGGCCGTCAGGAAGCCCGGTACCGCCGACAACCATCGGCTCACCAACAGGAGTTCAGCCACAGCACCAGCCTGCCACGTTGCGTGCTCGCACCGTCAACAAGTGCGACGGCCACAATAGTCATACTTCGCGTCAGAGCGGAGTGAGACCGATCATCCGGCGGTCCGAGGAATAGATCCACCCGTTGTCGTACGGTGTCATGGCACGGCCCGAACGGAACGTCTCGGGATCTGCGTCGATGGCCACAAATGGCGCTGTCCACACCATCTCGCCGGTACCGATGTCGACCGCCACCAGCGCCTCGGCCCCGGCGACCAAGCCGGACCCAAGGAGCAGCCCGCCGCCGGCCGAGAGCGGGGTGAAAGAACCGTCGGTTGGGGTGCGCCACATCTGCTTTCCTGTTCGCAGGTCGACGCCCATCGCGCTCGAACTCGCCGAATCGCTCAGGTAGGCCATGTTCCCGACAACCGCAGAGATGATTCCCGACTGCCCAGCGATGAGATCCGGGTTGGTCCAGAGGCGTTCGCCGGTGGTGCGGTCGTACGCGGAATCACCGAGCAGGACGGGGGCTTCGGCGTCGACGGCGTGATCGTATGTCGGACGCTGCGCTTCCGGACTCTGTGCCGTCGCGAGCACCTTGCCGTCCGGGCCCCGCAGAACCTGCTCGGACTCGGTGTCGCCGGACCCACACCCGCTGTTCGATTGCACCACAACACCTCCGGACTCGAGGGTCGCGCTGGAGACGCAGCTCTCGCCGCTGCCCCACAACAGGTTGCCGGAATCGGCGTCGAACTGCGCCATAGAGACACCCATCCGCACGAGCCCGACCTCGTCGGCCACGGTCAGTACGCCCGACTGGTACACCTCCTCCCATCCGCCGCTGACGTCAAATTTCTGCGTCCAGTTGGCAGAGACGTCGTCGAAGTTGCCCGAATGGACCCGGACCTCGCCGTCTTCGGGGCTGCCTTCGATGATGTACAGGGTGTCGGCGGTGGTCGTGAGACCGAATACGTATTCCTCGCCGGAACGCCTCTCTGAGGCACCCGACTTGACGTCGTACGTGACGATCGAGTGGCCATCGGTTTGTGCGTAGCAGTAGATCTTTCCCTTGATCGGCTGCGCGCTGCATTGCTCGAGATCCGCGGCGGGAGATTGCCAGCGGACAGAACCGTTTTCGGGGTCGACACCGATCATCACGGCCTCGTCGAGGACGTACCTGTCGGTCGGAATGCCGACAATGGTCACGAGA
This sequence comes from Williamsia sp. DF01-3, assembly GCF_023051145.1. Taxonomy (NCBI): domain Bacteria; kingdom Bacillati; phylum Actinomycetota; class Actinomycetes; order Mycobacteriales; family Nocardiaceae; genus Williamsia; species Williamsia sp. DF01-3. Next base: position 174,206 of record NZ_JALKFS010000005.1, on the reverse strand, counting down.
GTGTCTGCTGCCAGGATGAATCCGGGAGTGCCGGACATGTACGACGATCCCCCGCGCGGGTCAGAGAAGTCTGCGAACGGACGGCCGAGGTACTCGGCGGCATCGAGGGACCACGCGAGCCCTGGCGCCTGCTCGTTTGTTCCGGTGATCTTCTTGACCGACGTCGGACCCTGGTTGGCCACCACGGTCGCCGCTGCGGTGACTGTCACGACGGCGGCTGCGGCGGCCGCGATAAGCGCCCGGGTACTCCTGTTGGGCACGGCTACAGCTCCAATCCGTCTGTGAGTGCGATCGATTCGAGCTCTTCCAAGGAGAGCGGCGAATTGGGTACGGCGGCGCTGGAACTGACGGAGATTTGAGTTCCGCCGGGACGCGTCACTTCGACGGAGTTGGTCGTCTCCCTCTGCGAGTTGTCGGGACTGCTCGTCGTCGAGACCGAACCGGAGGACTGCTGCGTCTGCACGACGGTCCCGTCGGGAAGCGTCCGCATCTCTCGCTGGCCACTGGACCCGGGAACGGGGCGTTCGGGAGTGGGAAGTGGCTGGCCGCCGGTGATCGAGATATAGAGCCCTGCACCGTCCTTCGCGTCCGGGTTGTCCGAGCACAGAACATCATCTGCGGACCCGCCCGGTTGCAACGGGTTCAGGCGCGGCCCAGCGAGATCGATGGTGGCGAGCACAGAATCCAGCCTCTGCGCCTGCTCGCGATCAATACGTGGGGCGTTCACGTCACCGTCCGAGCCAAAGGAGTGGCGACAACCTTCTGGCGGCGGAGGTGTGCCCGGTGGTGCGGGGGTACTGACGCGAAGTCGAGGGTCGGTGACGATTCGCACCAGGTCGTCGATCGTCAGGGGAACCTTGCCGGTTTGCTCGAATTGTCCGTCGCCGGAATTGTCATAGGCGGCTGCGTGAATCCATGATTGGTCGGACACGTACGCGTGTGCGGATCTTGTCAACGTTCGAACCTTGTCCACTTCGCGCCACGTGTCTTGCACATCGACCACGACGCCCTCAGCCGTGGTGCGACGCTCATCGAGATAGCCCGCCACACATGCGGGAATCGGGTCGGAGTTCTTCTGCACCTGTAGGAAGACGCTGCCTTTGGCGTCGCCGTTGACCAACGCGGCAGAAGCGTAGGTATAGCCTTTCGGCTCTGGTTGCGCGTCACCGAAGTCAGATATCGGCTGGAACACAAGCGATCGCTCCGGGCTCGCGAACTCAATTTCGGCAGTTGGGGGCAGCGACGCGACCGCAGCGTTCGACATCGCGGTCGCCTTCGGGCCGTTGAACCAGGGGAATTTGGGGTTGTCGTAGCTGTCTTCAACGATCGAGAAGCTCGAGGTGTACTCAGCCTCGCCTGGTTCTTCGACCGTCTCGCATCCAGGTATAGGTGCGGTCGGGTCCACGGGTTCTTCCACGATGTCGACGTCCACAGGCGCACCCGGATCGGGCTCCGGAGTCGATGTTGTTGGCACCGTGGTCAACTCTGGATCCGGCGATGGCCTCAGAAGGCCGGCCACCGCGATCACCAGCGCTACGACGGACAACATGATCAACGCGTAGGTCCATGCCTGCTTCGCGCGTGACGATTCCTGCTCGTTCATCCACTTCCTCCCCGTTGCGGACGCTACGGCAGCCATGGCGATAAGGCCAGCACGCGGGCCATCTTGCCCAGATGGCTACAGGGCCGCTTGCACTACATGGCGCTTACGACCTGGTGGTCGGATCCGCGGCGCTCGACAGCGCGATCCCGTGCGAGCAGGAAGAAGGGGATCGCAGTCGCGATGCCCACCCCGAAGGTGAGGACAAATGAAGCGACCCACCATCGGATGATGTGGAGCTTCTTCGCTTCCGAGAATGCCCAGATATGGAATCCGACGACCACGTACATGAGGTCGACCATTGCGAAGCGGCCCGGCGTTGTCTTGTGGATGTCTCCGATGAAGAAGTCCAGTACCGACTTCGGGCCGTTCTCGCGGACGTAGGGAATTGCGATGGCGTTCTGGGTCACCAAGGCCGCAACGAACGTGACCATGAGAGATCGGCGCCGCCAGATGTCATTGGTGGTGGGTGATTTCGACATAGTGCTCCTCTGTCCTGAGTTTCATCTGCACGATCACGTCGGACCTAGCCGACTCGAATCAGTCTCTCTACTTTGCGACGACCATCTCCTCACTGTCGGCGGCACTTCGGGCCAATGCAATTGCAGCGGCGACCGTGGCGACGAGCGCGATCGCCAGGATCGCGGCCACTGCCTTGTCGGCATGCAGGTACTCACCGAGCACAACAAAGCCCAGCAGTGAGGCGACCATCGGTTCCATCACCGTGGTGGCCGGGAGCGAGGCCTGCAATGCGCCGACCTGAAAAGCCGACTGCTGCAGTGAAATAGCGATCACCGCCACAACGATCAGCGCGTAGGGCTCCACGGACGTGAGCAGCGCAACGGGGCCGCGCCCGACGAGATGGACAACCCCTTTGGTCAGCACTGCTGCAACGCCGAAGAGTGCAGCCTCCGGCGAGTCCCAGAAGTAGCGCACGCCGTGACCTGGATCCGGTTCGCGACAGCAGGACACACGCGGCGACAAACGGTAAACCGATGGCGCAGATGATGATCCAGTGCTGCGTCTCGGCGCGTTCGACACCGGGGCGTGGGTCGCCCACGACAACGAGTACGGCGACGGACAGGGTCAACGCCGCTGCCCAGGCCCAGTCCAGTGGCCGGACGGTACGACCGGAGAATCTCGCCCCCAGTGGTAGGGCGAACAGCAACGACAATACGAGAAGGGGCTGCACAAGTAGAAGCGATCCGAGCCCCAGAGCAACCGCCTGGAGGCCGTAACCACCGAACCCGACCAATGTGCCCAGCCACCACTCCGGTCTGCGAACGAGTGTGGTGATCGGCCCGAGCGCGCCCACGTCTTCATCGCTGATCACCGACGCCGATCGCTGTCGGATCACCGTGCCCACCGCGATACACAGAGCGGCGCCGATCGCGCACACGACCGCCAGGAACGAGTTACTCACTCAGGAAACGTACCGTGACCACATCGGGTGGGCAGAAGTTGTCTTCTCAGCGCACGAGGACGAAAACTAGTGCCGGATGATCCGATCTGCACCCGTGTGAACGGCAGCGAAACAGAGCGTGTCCCAACGGCTGTGGATGTGTGCGTCAGACGAGGCGCTCGGCGGCGAGACGCTCGATCCGAGGCACCGCGATCGCCATGATGCTCAAGTAGGCCGGCGCCCACACCGGCACAGCCATGCTGAGCACGCAGCCGCCCCGTGTCGGGATCACCTCGTGCCGGGTGGCGGGCACACCTGCCACCCGCCAAGCCCATACACGGCCGTCGATGAACTCGTTGATCTCGAAGGGGAGCGGCACGCCAACCGGTGTCCACACCTTGCCGCGGGCCCCCAGCTTCAGCGGCCCGGGCTCATCGAGTTCAGCACCGGCAACCGTCGGGCCCCACTTCGGCCACGACGTCAAGTCCACCAGGACGTCCCACACCGCATCCGACGGCAACGACATGGCGAGTTCCACAGTCGGCATTCGATGTCGGAAACCCAAGCGCATGGGTAGGACGTAGCCAGAACACCGCGGATTCAAACCCGTCTCGCCAGAGCTGCTGGACTGAGCCGGATGGAGTGGTCAGGGAATCGGTGTGGGCGCGAGGCTGTTACCGGGGGAATGCTGGCGCAGTTGCTACGGGTTGGGATACCCGCAAACCGCTCGGTCAGGTACTCGAAGCCCTGTGCCTCGAACGGTGGGAACGATTCCTGGTGCGTGAGGCCGTTGTACTGCGCGTAGGTGACATCGACTCCGCGGCCGCAGTATTCGTGTGCCAGTCCGACCACGTCGTCGGTGACCATGATGGTGTCGCCGATGGGGTCGGCATGCCCGACAGCCAGGAACAATGGCGCCTTCGGGGTTCCCTGGCTACCCATGATGTTGTCGTCGATCGCGCCGACGACCTGCGGCACCTGGAGCAGCGAAGTGTAGGGAGCCTTCACCATCTGGGCGTCCGTCAGACCGGGATAGTCTCCGGCGAAGTTGGCGATGCATTCCGAACTGACCGTTTGCATCAGCTGCTGGCCGTAGTCGGAGATGAACTTGCTGGTGTCGAGGTCGTAGGCGCGCTGGTAGGCGACGATCAGCGCGGGGATCACGCCCGCCCACTGGGTGCCACCACTGATGTAGGGGAGGTTGTGGGCGAGGTCGACGGGCAATCCGCCTGCCGCAACGCCGATGATGTTCAGTTCGGGCGCGTACTTCGGTGCCACCTCGGCACCCCACTGGGTGGGTACCGAACCGCCCGAGTACCCGAGCAGGCCCACCGGGGTGGAGACCGGCAGCTTCAAGAAAGCCTCAGCAGCCCGGACACCGTCGAGCGCGGCATAGCCGGACTGGCGTCCGATGGTCCACTCCAGATTTTCACCCTCGTAGTCGGGGGCGACCACGGTGTATCCGGCGGCCAGGTATCCGGCGATCACTGCTTGCTCCGCCTCGGCGATGGGACTGGATGACCCGCCGCTGAGTGTGTACGACGGATCGCACTGAGAACCGAGGGCGTCGTACGCCATGTGGTACGAGATCAGCTTCGTCGGTCCGGGCACCAGCGGCCGCAGCACTGTTGCGACGGTGACAGCACCTCTGCCTTGCTGATCGGTTGTGCGGTAGAGGACCTGGCTACCGGTGATCGGGGTGTCGAGCGTGGGCGTCCGAAAAGTCATCGGTCGGCTCCGCAGTACCGTGCCCGGCGTGATGTCGGTGAGCGACCCGTCGTAGCTGTAGAAGGGGTCGGCCGACGGAAGCGGGGACCCGGGCCCCGGATCCGCCTGCGCGGCAGGGATGCCCGACAGCGCCAACGATCCGACGAGGAGACCTACTGCGGCGACGACACGCAGGGCAAGAGTCCGACCACCAAATGACATGGTGATATTAAAACACCGGTCCCGCGACCGCGGAGTGAGTTCGACGACTGTTCACGAAACATGATGCACTGCAACGAAATAACGATCATTCATTCCGTGTTTGGGAAAGCCATTCGCTAGAGAGGTTTTCAGCGGCTACTGCGAATCCAGATAGGCGATGATGGCGTTGACCAAGCCGTCGCGGGCATCGTCGAGGTCGCCGTACGTTCCCAGGGTTCGCTCCGAGGTGATGCCGCGCATGGCTGCCGGGATCAGCGCGGCCATCTGCCGGATCCGCACCGGATCCACACCCAGGTCCGCGAACGCACGCTCACAAGCGTTGTCCCAGCGCGGTTTCCACGAGGCGAGCTCGGCTGCGGTGAGGGGGAAGTCGCGCTCGAGTTCGGTGCGTTCGCGGGGCAGGGCCGCGCGCAGTGTCTCGATCGCCAGCGATTCCGGCGATCGCAGCCCGACGTACATTGCCTCCACCAACCCGGTCACCCGTTCTTCGAGGGTTCCTCCCGGTTTGACGTTCGCGGGCAGATCGCCACGTTGCTCGGCGGTGTAGCGGAGTACGGCGGCCCACAACCCGTCGATGTCGCCGAACTGGTACTTCACCACGCCCCAGGTGGCCCCGATGTCGCGGGCGATCCGGTTTCCCGACACGGCGCCGGGGTCGCCCGTTGCCAACGCGGTGATCGCGGACTTGATCATGCTCTCGCGGGTGGCGATTCCTCGCTTGTTCGCCCGCCTGCTCGGCGCCGCCACTTCGGTCATGACAGCTGATGGTAGTCGGTGTCAGCCGCGACGCCCACTTTCAAAGAACCCTCTTTACAAGTTTCACAGATGGTTCTACGGTTGTGGTCAGCGCGGCCGCCGCAGGGTGCGTGGTCCATCCGAGTGGCTACTCGGCGTCGACTGCGGCACAACGTAATTGAGAAAACGCGGAGGTTCGGAGTGGCCAAACCCACACTGTCCATGAAGCCCACCGGCTGGTTTCAGGTGGCTTGGTCGGCTGAGGTCACCGTGCGCGAAGTCCACCGGATGACGTATTTCGGCCGCGAGATGGTGGCATGGCGAACTACGTCGGGCCAGGTGGCGGTCTTCGACGCGTACTGCGAACATCTCGGCGCCCACCTCGGCTACGGCGGACATGTGGAGGGCGAGAACCTGGTCTGCCCGTTTCACGGATGGGAATGGAACTCCGAAGGCCGGAACGTCTGCATTCCCTACGAGAACCATCCGAACAAGGGCCGGCGGATCCGCAGTTACCCCGTCGTAGAGCGCAACGAATCCATCTGGATCTGGCACGACGTGGAGGGTCGAGCCCCTTACTTCGATGTTCCGGATGTGTTCGCCGACTTCGACGACGGCAAGAGCGCGGACGACTATTACCCATCGTTCCCCGTCGGTGTCCTCTACCGCGAGCGGCTCGAACTGCATCCGCAATACATCATGGAAAACGGCGTGGACTTCGCCCATTTCAAGTTCGTGCACAAAACGCCGTTCATCCCGGAGTTCACCCGGCAGGATTTCGACGAGCCGGTCTCGTATGTCGACTTCACGGTGGCCTTCGACGATGCGGTCTCCGAAGACGATGTCAGCAGCGGGGTGGAGGCCATCAACGGGGGACTCGGCGTGGCGGTCACCAAGAGCTGGGGCATGGTCGACAACCGCACTCTGTCCGCGGTGACGCCCGTCGACGACAGCACGTCCGATGTCCGGTTCACGGTGTGGATCGGGCGCAAGCCCGGTGACCAGTCCGCCGAGATGAACGATTACGCGAAGACGATGGCGAACTACATCATCGAACAGTTCGCGGCCGACATCAACATCTGGGCGCACCAGCGGTACTCCGACCCACCGGCCCTCTCGCGCAGGGAGTTCGAGGGCTTTCGAGCCCTGCGCGCCTGGGCCGCGCAGTTCTATCCAGATGAGCAGAACCGCACCCACACTCACACGTCGACAGTCGAGGCCACATCGTGATCGGTGGTCGAACCGCCGGTCCGAAGATCGGTACAAAAGCCGAGATCAACAGGGAGACAACACATGAGTACTGCTGAGAAGATTCGCGTATTCCAGGTGGCCACAGGAAATGTGGGAACCGAGATGATCAAGCGGATCGCAAGTCATCCCGACCTCGAGCTGATCGGCTTGCACTGCTACACCCCGGAGAAGGTGGGCCGGGACGCGGGCGAGATAGCGGGCCTGGCGCCAAACGGGGTCATCGCCACCGGGTCGGTGGACGACATCATCGCTGTGAAGCCGGATGTGTTGACCTTTCACGGGGTGTTCCCGGACGAAGAGCTATACGAGCGTGTGCTCGAAGCCGGCATCAACATCGTCACCACGGCCGACTGGATCACGGGGCACCACAGAAATCAGAACCATCCGCACCCGTCCGGTAAGAAGACCACCGAAGTGCTCGAAGCCGCCTGTCAGCGTGGAGGTTCCACCTTCTATGGCACCGGTATGAACCCGGGACTGTGCCAGATCCTCGGAGTCGTGCACTCCGCCGATGTGGCAGACATCGAAAACGTGACGGTCATCGAATCCGTGGATGTGTCGTGCCACCACTCGGTGGAGACGTGGAAAGAGGTCGGGTACGGACGTCCCATCGACGACCCGTCGATCCCCGGATCACTGGAGAAGTACACGAGAGTGTTCTCCGACAGCGTCTACATGATGGCCGACTGTTTTGATCTGAAGCTGGACGAGGTCAAGTTCTCCTATGAGCTCGGTGCGTGCACCAAAGACGTGGACCTGGGGTGGTATCAGATGCCGAAGGGTTCGCTGGGCGCCAATTACATCAAGTACCAGGGCATGGTGGACGGTGTGCCGCGAGTGGAGTCACACCTGGAATGGCAGATGACACCGCACACCGCGCCCAGCTGGGATATCAAGGGTTGCTACATCACCCATATCCAGGGCGACCCGAACATCTACAGCAAGCACATGATCTTTCCGAAACCGGGAGTGCGGCTTGACAACCCCGAGGATTTCGCATCCATCGGCATGACCGTCACAGGTTTGCCTGCGCTGAACTCGATCCGTTCGGTGGTCAAAGCGCGGCCAGGAATCCTCACGAGCGCCGACATGCCCTTGCGGGGCATGGCGGGCCGTTTCAAGCTGTGAACCCGCAGCGATCAGGACGCGTCCTGTAGGCCGGGGGCGCGGCGGATGTCGACGACCGGAGCGGGTGCTTCGGTGAGGAGGCGCTCGTCGGCGAACAGCTCGAGCACCTGACGGGCCGGCCGAACCGGTGCGAAGACCCTGAAGCTGTCGGGCCGGCGAGCGTACGCATCGAGCACCACATCGATGGCGGCAGAGGAAAAGAAGTTCACCTGAGACAGGTCGAGTACCACCTCTGAGTAATTGGTCATTGCTGCATTGATCACCGCCAACAACTGCGGAGAGGTGACCATGTCGGCGTTGCCACTCACCCGGACGACTGCGTGAGCGTCGGTGAACGATTCGACACTGATCTCGAACGGCCATTCGTGGTCGGAGAACTCGGTTGCCAGGAAATCTGTGCTCATTGTTCTGCCTTTCTCGTTCGATACGCCGAATCCACGCAAACTCGGGCGTCAGGTTGGTGGCTCTGTCTGAACACTAGAAAGTTGCGCTCACCCAAGCAATGCGCAACGAGCTTCGGCGCGCAATCGTGACGAACGGTAACGGACAGGTAACGGCGGTCGAGGTGCGCCCCGGATGTGCAACCGCGGCGCCGGCGCGCACCTCTGCCGGTCTCAATCGGTCACGGCGCGACGAATCCGCCACCGCCCGGCAGGGAGGGTTGGCCCGCATTCGGGTAAGCGGACGATCCCTTCAACGAAACCGTGAAGGCAACCGGCCCCGATCCGGTGTTCACCGTCTGGTGCGTGGGGGCGGGATCAAGGAAGTAGCGGCAGGGTTTGACCGTGCTGCTCCCGCGAATGCCGGTGGAGAGATTGATGTAGTTGATCTGTACGAGTGCGCCTGCTGCAGTGGTCGAACATGTCACCGGGCTCGCAGGGGCGGAGAATGTGGTGAGTCCGGGGGCTTGTGCACTTGCCTGGACCGATGCCAGGAGAGGGCCGCCGGTGAGAAGGCCACTGATCTGCAACCCGATTGCCGGAATCTGGTAGACGGTGACCGGCGCTGCGGTGAGCGTCGGTCCGATTGGAGCGGCACCTGCGGCCGGCGCGGTCGCCACCGAGATGGCAAGCGCTGTCGTCGCGGCCCCTGCTGCTGCCACACATTGTTTTACAAATCGCATTTCTGACCTCCACGCTGTTCGGGATTTTCAAACGGATCTTGATTTCGTCGAACAATCGCAAAAGCGGAAATGCAATGCGATTGTTTTGTCTTTATCGAAGAATCCCGGCCGCCGTGTTACCGACCGAACAAAGGTGGTCCAAGTGAATGACGTCTGTTCGATCGAGCCGTGTGGGCGAGCTTCCCGGATCGGGCTAACCGCGAAATGTCTCGACCACGTCCGCAACCCGCCTGAGTTGGCTGAGGTCTGAACTGGTCGGGATGAGGTGGATTTCGTCGGTGCCGATGGCAGCGAACTTCGCCAGAACCTCGGCAAGCTGATTCTCGTCGCCCGCCAAGCCTGTGGTGGGAGCGATGGCGTCGACGAAGTCGGCAGGTATCCAGTTCATGTACCGACGTAGGTGATGGTGGATCTGCGCACGGGCGGGTTCGGGGTCGCCGAGTGCGAACCAGAAGGATGTCGCCAGATGCGGTGGTTTTTTGCCTGCCTCCGCCCACGAGGTGGTGGCGACGTCGAACAACTCTGTCTGCTTGTCGACGTCCAGGTCAAGCGTGGTCCCGGCCAAGCCCTCGGCCCAATGCGCCGCAGAGCGAACCGTTTTCGGGCCGATGGTTCCCACCATCAGCCGAGGTCCACCGTCCTGCTCGGGTGAGGGGCCAACGGGGAGTACCGAATCGGTGATCCGTTCGCCGGCCCACACCCGTTTCATGATCGCGACGCGGTCGGCCATGCCGCGGATGGTCTGACTCTTCGGGTCGGCGCCGACTGCTCGATAGTCCTCGTGCCGTCCGCCTACCCCGAGTCCGACCGTCAACCGCCCGCCGGAGAGCATGTCGCCCGTTGCGAGCGCCTTCGCCAGCATGACCGGGTCGTGGAGCTGGGGCACGATCACCGTGGTGACCAGTTGCACCCGGTCGGTCCACGCCGCAACCGCACCGAGCATCGTGAGACTGTCGGGGTTGTCGAAAGCCATGCGCTCGCCCCAACAGATGGACGAAAAAGGCCCATCGTCAACGGCTTTCGCCCATTGCTTGAGAACAGTTGCATCGAGATCCGGTTCCATCACCGGCAACGTCATTCCGACCTGCACGAACCTGATCCTCCATGATCACCCCGGGCGGGGTGCCGGTTTCGCCGATCTTCAGATCAGTCCCTGCGCGAGCATGGCGTCGGCAACGTGGGTGAAGGCGCTGATGTTTGCTCCCGCGGTGTAGTTGCCGGGAAAGCCGTAGGCCTCTGCGGTGTGCAGGCACCGATCGTGGATCGAACGCATGATCTCGGCGAGCCGTTCCTCGGTGTGGTCGAACGACCACGAATCCCGGGACGCATTCTGCTGCATCTCGAGAGCGCTCGTCGCCACCCCGCCGGCATTGGCTGCCTTGCCGGGCGCGAAGCGCACACCGGCGTCAGAGAACAGCTTGATGGCCTCAGGTGTGGTGGGCATGTTCGCGCCCTCGGCCACGATGCGGCAGTCGTTGGCGATGAGCGCTTTCGCGTCATCGGCGTCGAGTTCGTTCTGCGTGGCGCAGGGCAGCGCGATGTCGACCGGAACGTGCCAGATACTCCCGGCCGTGCCGAGCTCGGCACCCCGGCCTCGTGCCTGCACGTAATCTGCGATCCGCCCGCGCTGATCGATCTTGACGTCTTTGAGAAGCTCCAGGTCGATGCCGTTGTTGTCCACCACGTATCCGCTCGAGTCAGAGCAGGCCACCGCGATCCCGCCGAGTTGCTGGATCTTCTCGATGGCATAGATGGCAACGTTGCCCGAGCCGGACACTGCGACACGTTTGCCGTCGAAGGAGTCGCCCATGGCGGCGAGCATCTCGCTCACGAAGTACACCGTGCCGTATCCGGTGGCTTCGGTACGGACCTGCGAACCTCCCCACGACAAGCCTTTCCCGGTCAGCACGCCGGACTCGTAGCGGTTGGTGATGCGTTTGTACTGTCCGAACAGATATCCGATCTCCCGTCCACCGACACCGATATCACCGGCGGGGACATCGGTGTGCTCGCCGATATGCCGGTAGAGCTCGGTCATGAACGACTGACAGAACCTCATCACCTCGTTGTCGGAGCGGCCCTTCGGATCGAAATCCGCCCCGCCTTTGCCGCCACCGATCGGCAAGCCGGTGAGGGCGTTCTTGAATATCTGCTCGAAGCCGAGGAACTTGACGATGCCGAGATACACGCTGGGGTGAAAGCGCAGACCGCCCTTGTAGGGGCCGAGTGCAGAGTTGAACTCCACCCGGAAGCCGCGGTTGACCTGTACGCCACCGTCGTCGTCGGTCCACGGCACTCGGAAGATGATCTGCCGTTCCGGTTCGCAGAGGCGACGGATGATCGCAGCGTCCGTGTAGTGAGGGTGTTTGGCCACGACCGGACCGAGACTGTCGAAGACCTCGCGCACGGCCTGGTGGAACTCACCTTCGGCGGGGTTGCGGGCGACGATGTCCTCATACAGGTCATGCAGCTTCTCATCGATCACGTGGAACAGTGCTCCCTCTGCGTTTCTTGTCGAGGCGTCGGACGGGCTGTGTTACCCGACCAGCCTATCGATCGACAGAAATTGCTTATCGCCGGAGATGTCCATCGCTCAGTGTCTATCCGCGCTCCGACCATCGTGAGAGAGTTGCGCCGACCATGTGACCGAGGGGGCGAGTGTGCCGTTGTACTACCCGTACTGGTGGGGGATGTATTGGTGGGGGCCGTACATGCCCTACGTGACACTCATCGTGCTGATCTTGATGATCGCCTCGCTTGTCGACATCGTCGGCGGTGAAGGTGAGCCGAAAGGCATGCCGCGGTGGGGCTGGCTGCTGTTGGTGATCATCCTTCCGTTTGTCGGACCCGTGGTGTGGTTTCTCAGCGGTCGCCCCCGCGCCCGCAATCGTCGCCGGCCCGCCGACCGCGGTGCCGGGTCATTGTTTCCTGAATATGACCGCAAGGGCCGGTTCGTCCCGCAAGACCCCGTCGCGGACGCGGAGTTCTTGCAGCGCTGCCGCGAACGAGCTGAACAGCAGCGGCGGGACGCCGATCTGGAATGGCGGCGCCGTCGGCGCGAGGAGCGCTGACAGCCCGTTCCGGTCACGCGAAACCCTTCGGACCTGCGAACCGGGGACGTACCGTTGGCAGAGTCGTCGAAGAGGGGCCCGATATGCGCTCACTGGTCAAGACATCCGCCGCCGCAGGTCTGGCAGCCGGCATCGGCGCGCTGGCGTCGCAAGATGTGAACACCCGCTGGTACCGCAAGCTGTCGAAGCCACCGTTCCAGCCACCGTCCGTCGCGTTCCCGATCGTATGGACCGCGCTCTACAGCGATGTCGCCATCAGCTCGGCGGTGGTGGTCGACCGGCTACATGAGCAGGGTCGGCACATCGACGCGGCTGCCTTCGAACGAGCGCTGTACCTGAATCTTGTCCTCAACGGATCCTGGACCTGGGTCTTCTTCAAAGCGCACCGTCTCGACGCTGCGACCGCGACCGCAGCTGCCCTCACGCTGAGCTGTGTTGACCTCGTTCGGCGCGCGCAGCCAGGGTCGCCGATTGCTTCAGCGGCGCTGGTTCCATACGCCGCGTGGTGCGCTTTCGCCACGGTTCTGTCGGCCGCGATCTGGCGGCGTAATCGCTGACCTGCGTTTGGGCGTCGGTATCATGTGCCGGTGCCCGAGGGTGACGACGATCTGACGGCCCGGCCCATGGAGTACCCCGGCCGAGCTGTCGCCGGCACCGGCGTGCTCGTAGGCGACGAGTACCGACAGCTTGCCACGGTCGAGGACACCGAGCGCGAACTGCGCAGGGCGGCGAAACCTGAACTGTCGCAACGCCGGCCGGTGGTCGCGGTGGGTTCAAATGCCTGTGCGGCAGTGATGAGGCGAAAGCTTGCGGAGGTCGATGGGTGTGTTCCCTTTCTCCGTGGCGCCGTCAGCGACATCTCGGTCGGCCACAGTGCTCACCGCAGCGTCGCCGGATTCATCCCCGCGGCCCCGTTCGGTCGCCCCGGCCCACCGATCTCGGTGGTGATGACGATGTTGACGCCGGAGCAGCTGAGCGCCGTCGACCGCACCGAGCCCAACTACCGCCGCGTCGAGATCGAGTGCGACATCGCCGGGCTCAGAGTCGGTACCGCCGAGGTGTACGTCTCGCTGTGGGGTGTGATCGCACCACCGGGCGAGGAACCGTTCGGGGTGACACCACAACAGCACTTGCACAACGAATTGCGAGCCCGCTGCCCACGATTCGGCGTCACCGAGCCTCCTTGCGCAACCGTCGCCTTGTCGAGGGTGCTGGCGGAGGAGGGCTGGGTGGCCGGCAGCAACTTGTGACTCGGGCGTCGTGCGGAACGACCTCAGCGAACAATCTCGAACACCGCGGCCAAACCCTGACCGCCGCCGATGCACATGGTCTCCAGCCCGTATCGCGCGCCTCTGCGGCGCATCTCCCGGGCGAGGGAGGCAAGCATCCGCCCGCCCGTCGCGCCGACCGGGTGACCGAGCGAGATCCCGGAGCCGTGAACGTTGGTGCGGTCGAGGTCACCGGCACCAAACCCCCACTCCCGCATCACGGCGAGGGCCTGGGCCGCGAAAGCCTCGTTGAGTTCGATCAGATCGATGTCGGACATCGTCAATCCCGCCTTGGCCAGCGCCTTCTCGGTCGCCGGGACGGGACCGATGCCCATCACTTCCGGCGCCACGCCGGCAATTCCCCACGACACCAGCCGGACCAGCGGATCGAGGCCGAGCGCGGCCGCCTTCTCGGGAGTGGTCACCACGCAGAGCGAAGCCGCATCGTTCTGTCCGCTGGCGTTGCCTGCGGTGACGGTGGCATCGGGGTCGTCAGCAGCCATGATCGGACGCAATGCACCGAGCTTCTCCATGGTGACGTCGGCACGTGGATGTTCGTCGGTGTCGATCACCTTCTCGCCGCCGCCGCGAACCGAGACACCGACCGGGATGATCTCTTCGGCCAGGACGCCGTCCTGCTGTGCCGCCACGGCGCGTGCATGAGAAGTCACCGCGAGCTGGTCCTGTTCGATGCGGCTGATGCCGTACCTGCGGCGCAGATTCTCGGCAGTTTCAATCATGCCGCCGGGCACCGGGTGGTGCCTGCCACCAGCCGTGGACCGGGCGCGGACGAGACTGTCGTGCATCCGGACGCCCGTTCGCGCGGCGCCCCAGCGCATGTCGACCGAGTAGAACGATGCGTTGCTCATCGATTCGGTGCCACCGGCGACCACGAGTTCGTTGTCGCCGTTGCCCACCTGGAAAGCAGCCTGGATGACGGCCTGCAGACCTGATCCGCACCGGCGGTCGACGTGCATTCCCGGCACGGTCACCGGTAGGCCGGCGTCGAGGGCCACCACGCGGCCGATTGCAGGGGCTTCACTGTTGCCGTTGCAGTGGCCCAGGATCACGTCTTCGATCAGGTCGGGTGCGATGCCGGTGCGATGGATCAGGCCGGTCATGGCGGCAACACCGAGATCGACGGCGGTCAGCGACTTGAACATTCCGCCATACCGACCGATCGGGGTCCGAATCGGTTCACAGATCACCACATCGCGCACACCGGCTCCTCTCAGCGGATCCATCATGCACGCTGAAGGCCGAAAACATGGTGGGTCGGTGCATATGGACGTTCGGGCCGATGCCGGGCAGGGTGTTCCCATGACCATTTGCCTGCATCCCGTGGACCGCCTGCGGTGACCGACGTGCCGACCTCGCCACTGAAGGGGCTGCGGATCGTGGAGGTGTCCAGCTTCGTCGCCGCCCCTCTCGCGGGAATGACACTGGAAGCACTTGGCGCCGAGGTCATCCGAGTCGACCCGATCGGCGGCGCTGCCGACTACCATCGTTGGCCGGTCACCGACGAAGGCGAGTCCATCTACTGGGCGAATCTGAACAAGGGCAAACGATCGGTCGCGGTCGACTTCCGCGACCCCGAGGCGGTCGCACTGATCCGTGATCTCATCACCGAAGCCGGTGTGCTCGTGACGAATGCGGCCGGACGAGATTGGCTCGACTACGATTCCCTCGCCGCGATCCGTCCTGATCTCATCCACGTTCAGGTCCTCGGCCGCGCCGACGGTTCGGGTGCCCTCGACTACACGGTCAACGCGGCCACGGGTTTTCCGCTTGTCACCGGCCCATCGACCACGGCGGGCCCGGTGAACCACGTGTTGCCGGCATGGGATGTGGCATGCGGTCTGTACGCGGCGCTGTCGGTGACCGCGGCGGTGATCCGTCGATCCGAGACCGGTGCCGGTGCACGGGTGGTGCTGCCGCTGGAGGATGTCGCGTTGGCCACCACTGGGCATCTCGGATACCTGGCCGAGGCGCAGCTCGGCGGCGACGATCGACCAAGGGTGGGTAACGGGATCTATGGCACGTACGGTTGCGACTTCTCGACAGCCGATGGTGAGCGGCTCATGGTGGTTGCCATCACGCCGCGGCACTTCCGCGACCTCGCCGAGGTCACCGGAACTGCCGATGCGGTCAGAGCGGTGGAAACTGCACTGCGCGTGGACTTCACGAAAGATGGCGACCGCTACCGTCATCGCCGGGTACTCGACGGTTTGTTCGGGGTGTGGTTCGCCGAACGGCACGCCGACGAAGCGGAAGCAGCCCTGGCGGAGACGTCGGTGGTGTACGAGCGCTACCGCACCTTCGCGCAGGTTGCCTGCGACCCAAAGGTAATGGACAACCCCATGTTCGGCCTGGTCGAGCAGCCGCGCATCGGCAGCTATCTGGCACCCACCACGCCGATGACGTTCGAGGGCGCACATCCACCCGCCCGTCCCGCACCGGCCAACGGCGACGATACGGCACACGTGCTGTCGGAGTACCTGAACCTCACCGACGCGCAGATCGACGACCTCCACAACCGCGGCGTGGTGCGCGCAACCACTCGACCGACCACGAAGGACACCGAATGACCCGACTCGCGCAAACCCCAGGCCTCACCGACGTGCAGAAGGAAATCCTTTCCACGGTGCGCGGTTTCGTGGAGAAGGAGGTGATCCCGAACGCCCAGGAACTCGAACACTCCGACACCTACCCTCAGGCTCTGGTCGACACGATGAGCGACATGGGACTGTTCGGGTTGATGATCCCCGAGGAGTACGGGGGACTCGGTGAGTCGCTGCTGACCTACGCCCTGTGTGTCGAAGAGCTGGCGCGCGGGTGGATGAGTGTGTCGGGTGTGCTCAACACCCACTTCATCGTGGCGTACATGATCCGGCAGCACGGCACTGCCGAACAGAAGTCGCACTTTCTGCCGCGGATGGCGACAGGGCAAGTGCGCGGCGCCTTTTCGATGTCAGAGCCCGAACTGGGGTCGGACGTGGCTGCAATCCGAACCCGCGCCACACGCGACGGCGACGACTATCTGGTCAACGGACAGAAGATGTGGCTCACCAACGGTGGAAGTTCTACCCTCGTCGCGGTTCTGGTGCGCACCGACGAAGGGTCGGCGAAGGCGCACGAGAACCTCACCACGTTCCTGGTCGAAAAGCCCGTAGGATTCGGCGAGGTGGCGCCGGGACTCACGATCCCCGGGAAGATCGAGAAGATGGGCTATCGGGGCATCGACACCACCGAGCTCTTCTTCGACGACTACCGGATCTCGTCGGACATGGTCCTCGGCGGCAGCCCCGGCCAGGGTTTCCGGCACATGATGGACGGCATAGAGGTCGGTCGCGTCAACGTGTCTGCCCGCGCATGCGGTGTCGCGTTACGCGCGTTTGAACTCGCCGCGCGCTACGCCCAGGAACGCAGTACTTTCGGCAAACCCATCGCGCAGCATCAAGCCATCGCGTTCTCGCTGGCGGAGATGGCCACCAAGGTCGAGGCAGCGCACCTGATGATGACCAACGCTGCGCGGCTCAAGGACTCGGGAGAACGCAACGACGTCGCGGCCGGTATGGCCAAGTACCTGACGAGTGAGTACTGCTCCGAGGTGACCCAGGCCAGTTTCCGTATCCACGGCGGGTACGGCTACTCGAAGGAATACGAGATCGAGCGTCTGATGCGAGAGGCGCCGTTCCTGCTCATCGGTGAAGGCACCAGCGAGATCCAGAAGACCATCATCAGCAAGGGTGTGATGCGCACGTACGCCCTGTGAATTACCTGTCGGACGCGTAAGCCGTTCAGCCGTGAGCAGATTGGCGTCGAGCCGAGCGTCTGCGGGCGAGTTCCCGGTACGTTCGCTGGAACAGGGACGAGGGTGCCTGCTCTGGATCCATCAGCTCGTTCTCGGCGAGGGGGTGCTCCTCGCCGTCGATGGCCTCCCGGTCGAACTCCACCAGCGTCTTGCCTTCTCCGCGAAGCGCATCGACGGTGGCCACCAGCGATTTGTGTTTCCCGAGCGCGTCCATGAAGCCCTCGGTCCCGACGTCCAGGTGCTCGCCGAGGAGGCGATCGCGAACGTGTCGAATGCTTGCCCGGTGTTCATCGGCGGTGGCATCGTCATCGCGGATCTCGACGGCGAGGTCGCATTCACTGTCGAAACCGAGCGAGCGGTTGTTGAGGTTGGACGAGCCGACCCGCAGGATGCTGTCGTCCATGATCAGGATCTTGGCGTGGACGTAGATCGGCTCACCGCCGGTGGTCACGGGATGGAACGCACGGAAACGGTTGTGCACGTCCGCATTCCACAGGAGCTTGAGCAGTCGGTGGCGGGCGCCGTCCATGGTCTGCTGTCCGAGCCAGCCTTCGGCGTTGCGCGGCAGCACCACCATGATCTCGGGTCCGTCGGACTCGCCGAGACGCTCGGCCATCGCTTCGGCGATGGTCCGTGATGCCAGATACTGGCTCTCGATATAGAGATAACGCCGCGCGCTCGCGATGGCCGCCAGGTAGAGCGCCTCGATCTCCCGCACCTCGTCGCGGCCCGGGATCTCCGGCAGTGTGCGTGCAACGGCCACGTCCACCGACTCCAGCGTGGGGACCAGCCCCTTGGGCCACTGGTCACCCTCGGAATCACCGGCTATCTGCTCGAGCGTTGTCCCGGTCGCGGCCTTCCACCGGTCGCGGGCCATCTCGCCGATCGCTCGTGCGGCATCCCCATCGACGGCAGTGGTCGCGTCATGCCATGGGCCGTAGGACTTTCCGCTGGGTTTGGTCCGGAAGTCGTTGCTGTCCTTGTGGTCTGAGGTGTCCCACCGGTCGACCGTCATGTCGATGCCGCCGCAGAACGCCAGCTGGTCGTCGATCACCAATATCTTCTGGTGATGTGCGGCCCCCACGGGGTGCGCACCGTCGAGTTCGAAGTGCAGGCTTTCGTCGGTCAGCCAGTTCTCGATGAAGATCGGGGCCATTCCCCGGGTCATCGCGGTCAGGGCGCCGAGATTCCACTTCAGCAGGTGGATGTCGAGGCCGGGCCGGTGCTTCGGCAACCACTTGAGAAAGTCGCCCAGACGATTGGGGCCTTCGAGGGTTTGGCCGCCCGGCTCGAGCTTGATGCGGGTGTCGAAATCCCAGCCGATCAGAATGATCCGATGGCGCGCCTCGAGCATCGCTGACTTGGCGTGAAAGAAATAGTCGGCGGCATCGATGATGCAAGCGAGGCGATCGGCTCGAGCGATCTGCCAGCAGGTGTCGCCGGGAACCAGCACGCGGCTGTCTTCGGTCACTGAGTCCTCGACTTCTTCGATGAATAGCGATGCTAAAAGTACATGGTCCCGTTGGACTCATCCATTCGGCGGCGCTGACCAGCGGCGCGAGGGTTGTGAGGGTGGTCAGTCTCCGCGATGGCGTCGGCGCCGGTCAACGACCCTTCTGCGCTACCCATGCAGGCTTTGTGTTCGAATGCCGGCGTTGCAGTGCCTGCGGGCAAACACAAAACCTGCATGGATCGGTGAGGTCGCGAGATCAGCGCTCGCTGTCGAGCATGGCCATCTGTGCCTCGGCATACCGATCGCCGGCGACCGCATCGGGCGGAACCGCCGATTCGATGGTGGCCAGTTCGTCGGCAGTGAGATGGATGTCGAGAGCCGCAACGGTCTCGTGTAGCCGAACCACTTTTCGGGCCCCGATGACCGGCACGATGTCGTCGCCCTGGGCAAGCACCCATGCGATGGCGAGCTGCGCCACCGTCACCCCACGTTCCTTTGCGATGGTGCCCAGGGTGTCGACCAGCGTCAGGTTTCTCGCGAGGTTGTCACCTTGGAACCGCGGGCTGTGCGCACGGAAGTCGTCGGCGGCGAAGGTGCTCGCCGACGAGACGCTGTCACTGAGCAGGCCCCGCGACAACACTCCGTATGCCGTGATCCCGATCCCGAGCTCGCGCGCGGTCGGCAGGATGTCGGCTTCGATACCCCGGGAGACGAGCGCGTATTCGATCTGCAGATCGGCGATCGGATGCACGGCTGCCGCGCGACGGATCGTCTCGCTGCCCAGCTCCGACAACCCGATGTGCCGCACGTACCCGGCCTGCACCATCTCGGCGATGGCGCCGACCGTGTCCTCGATCGGCACCGCGGGATCAAGCCGGGCCGGGCGGTAGATGTCGATGTGGTCGACCCCGAGGCGCGTCAATGTGTAGGCGAGGAAGTTCTTCACCGCCTCCGGTCGTCCGTCGAAGCCACCCCACCCGTTGTCGGGGGAGCGAAGTGCGCCGAACTTCACGCTGAGCTGCACGTCGTCGCGGCTACGGTCTCGCAGTGCCCGGCCGATCAGCATCTCGTTGTGCCCCATGCCGTAGAAGTCGCCCGTGTCGATGAGGTTGACGCCGGCGTCGATGGCGGCATGGATGGTGGCGATCGACTCGGCGTCATCGCTGGGGCCGTAGACGCCGGACATGCCCATCGCACCGAGGCCGATGCGCGAGACCGTGGGACCAGTTTTTCCAAGGGTTACCTGTTGAATGTTCATGCATTCACCTTCGGCCGGTTGCCGACCCGGCGGCAGAGACCGGTCATCGGGGGACGGCCGATCCCTGGTTCAGGTGGCGCGCGAACGGCACAGTGGTGGATGTGAGTCAACGAATGGATCGCGCCGAGCTGGCCGACTTCCTGCGCCGACGACGCGCCGCCCTGGTGCCGCGCGATGTCGGGTTGCCCGAGGGCGTGCGCCGCCGCACGCCAGGCCTGCGTCGCGACGAGGTCGCCGTGCTGGCCGGGATGTCCACCGACTACTACACCCGGCTCGAGCAATCTCGTGGTCCACATCCTTCAACCCAGATCGTCGCCTCGATGGCTCGGGCGCTGCGGCTCACCGATGACGAACGCGACCATCTCTATCTGTTGTGCGGGCATGCTCCGCCCCCGCGTATCGGCGGCGACTCCCACGTGGGTCCGGGCCTGCTGCACCTCCTCGACAAACTCGACGACATCCCGGCGTGCGTGATCTCCGACCTCGGCGAGACGCTGGCCCAGAACCGGATGAACCTGCTGCTGGTCGGCGATCAGTCGACGGTCACGGGTCTGGACCGCTTCCACACCTGGCGCTGGTTCACCGACCCCGCGACGAGGGAGCGGTTCAATTCCGAGGACTGGGCTCGGATGAGCCACAAACACGTCAGCGATCTGCGAGCGATCGCGGCCAAACGTGGCGACGACGCCACCGTCACCGAGCTGGTCGGCGCCCTTCACACAGCCAGTGACGAGTTCGCGGCTTTGTGGTCCGAGCACCACGTGGCCACGCGGACCAGTGCTCTCAAACGGTTCATCCACCCGGAGGTCGGCGAGATCGCGCTGTTGTGCGAGACGCTCGTGACGCAGAAGGAGGACCAGCATTTGCTGGTCTACTTCCCACAGCCCGGCACCGAGGCCAGGGAGCGACTGGACCTTCTCGGTGTCATCGGAACCCAGTCGCTCAGCAGTTAGAGTCGCTGGTGTGACTTCCACCTACACCGCACCTGTTGTCGCTGCCGGACTCATCGGTGGCTTTGCCGCCGCCAGGTACTCAGGACGCCGCGAACTCGGCGGGGTCGTCCTGGCCGCGGCCGGCGCCTGGAGCACCGCCCAGTGGTGGCAGACCAAGGGACCTGCCGTGGCGGCCCCGCTTCTCGGTGGCTATCTGTTCGCATTCGGGGCCTCCCATCCTCTCGCCAAGAAGATCGGCGCGTGGCCGTCGGTGCTGACCGTCACGGCGGCAACCTCCGCTGCCGCATACGCCCTCGGCGACCGCTAGTCGGGTCGCGAGCGTGATGACCCGCTGATGTCCGGCATCGCGCTCACCCTCGCGGTCATCGCCGTCCTGCTCGTCGTGGTGGCAGTACTGGCCCTGCGCGTGCGCACCCGGCCGACGCTGACCACTCCCGCCGAACGCGTCGTTCACGCGACACTTCACACGGCTTCACTCGCGGCTGTCCCGTTACGCCGCGGCCTGGGCGCCGATTCGGCGGCCGAAGCTGCGCCGCATCTACGGGAGCTGACGTCTGCGGATGCCCTCGGTCTCGCCGACGCAGACGGAACGCTCCTGGCCTGGACGGGACCACATGAAGCGCTGACCGACACCTTTGCCCAGGCTGCGGTGCGCGCCGCCGACGAAGGTCGCCGCATCCTCATCAAAGCTCCCGACCTCGACGAGCCCGGGGTGCGCGCGCTCATCGTGCAGCCGCTGCTGCTGGAGGATTCCGCGTCGGTGGGGGTGATGGGGGTGGTGACGCGCATCCAGCCGGGGCCGGGCATGTTGTCGGCGATCACGGAGGTCGCCCGATATGCGGGGAGCCAGATCGAACTGGCCGAACTCGACGCCTCGCGGGCCCGGCTCGACCGCGCCGAGGTGCGGGCTCTGCGCGCACAGATCAGTCCACACTTCATCTACAACGCACTGAACACGGTCGCGTCCTTCGTGCGCACCGATCCCGATCAGGCGCGCGAGCTGATCCTCGAGTTCGCGGACTTCACCCGGTACTCCTTCCGGTCGGCAGGTGAATACACCGTGCTCGCCGACGAACTCCGGAACATCGATCGCTACCTCACCCTGGAGCGGGCTCGTTTCGGCAGCGCACTGCAGGTCCGCCTCCAGGTGGCCCCCGAGGTGCTCAACGTGGTGCTGCCCTTCCTTGCCCTGCAACCGCTGGTGGAAAACGCTGTACGGCACGGTATCTCGAGCAAACCCGACGGTGGCACGGTGATCATCGTCGCCGCCGACGAAGGCACCGACTGCGTGATCAGTGTCGAGGACAATGGGGTGGGAATGGACCCGGATCTGCTGCGATCGGGTGACCTCGACGCCATCGTGTCCGGTGCCACCGCGACCGCGACCGAGTCCGCACACGTGGGTTTGGCCAACGTCGATGACCGGCTACGGGCAGCATTCGGCAACGATTACGGTCTGGTGGTCGAGACCGCGCCGGGAGCGGGAACCAAGGTGAGCATGAGGGTGCCGAAATTCCGGCCGGGCATCTCCGCGTGAGAAGAGCCGCGCGGACCGGTGTGCGTGGCACGATGGATGCGTTGTGACGCAGACACCGAACAGTTCAGGACGACCGGGCCGGCATGCGCTGACCGTGCTCGCCGTGGACGACGAATGGCCCGCGCTCGACGAGCTCAGCTACCTCTTGCGTGCCCAGGAGGCCGTCGGGGAAGTGCTGACAGCGGGCGATGCCACCACTGCCCTGAGATTGATCAAGGATCGACCGGGAGCGATCGACGCGGTGTTTCTCGACATCAACATGCCCGGACTCGACGGACTAGAGCTAGCGGGTGTGCTGGCCGCGTTCGCGCACCCGCCGGCCGTGGTGTTCGTGACCGCTCACGAGGACCGCGCCGTCCGGGCGTTCGATCTCGGGGCCGTCGACTATCTGCTCAAACCACTGCGCGCGCAGCGGCTGGCGGAGGCCGTCCGCCGGGTGCTCGAGCACAGGGAGCAGCGTGGGCCATCGACCCCCGCAGCTTCCCGGCCGGACTCTGCGGCGAACGGCGACACCGATGAGGTGATCCCGGTCGAGATGGGCGGGACCACCACGCTGGTGCCCCGATCGACGGTGAACTGGGTGGAGGCCGACGGCGACTACGCCCGGTTGCACACCGCCACCGGTTCGCACCTGGTCCGCATCCCCATCTCCACTCTCGAGGATCGTTGGCGCGACGCCGGATTCCTGCGTGTCCACCGGTCCTATCTCGTGGCCTTGCCTCTGGTCACCGGCATCCGCACGGTGGGGTCCGGGACCGTGGTGTGCCTGCGTTCGGTCCGGGACGGGCGGCCGGTCGAACTCCCCGTCAGTCGTCGGCACACCCGCGAGCTGAAGGACCGTCTGGTCCGGATTCCCCGGCAGACCCGGAACGCGCCGTGACGTCGCCCGCCGAGGGGCAGCCGCGGCCCCGTGAGCGGGTGGTACTCGCCAAGCGGCGCGGAGCCCGCCGGGTCCGGTCCCGGGTGGAGGTGCAAGAGCAGACCGAGGTCGGTGACGCCCTCATCCGCGGGTTGATGCGGGCGCAGCTGGGACTGGCTTTGCGGCTCGCCGGGTTCACTGTGGCGATGTTGTGTGCGATCCCGTTGCTGTGGGCGGTTTTTCCCGATCTGTCCGAGGTGACCGTGTGGGGGATCCGGCTGCCCTGGCTGGTTCTGGGAGTGGGTGTCTACCCGGTGCTGCTCGGGGTCTCGTGGATGTACAACCGGCTCGCCGACCGCAACGAACAAGAGTTCGCCGACCTGGTCGACGATTGACCGTCCGCCATGGAGACCATCACCGGACAATCGGTACCGACTGCGACCTTGCTGGCGCTGATCGCCGCGGCGGTGGCGACCGTGGCGATCGGGACGTACGGAGTACGGCTGGCCCGCACCACTTCTGACTTCCTGGTTGCCTCCCGCAGTGTCGGGCCGAACTGGAACGCCGCCGCGATCTCCGGTGAATACCTCTCGGCTGCATCCTTTCTGGGTGTGGCGGGCCTGATCGCGAAGTACGGAACCGACGCACTGTGGTATCCGATCGGATTCACCGCAGGCTACGTCGGACTGCTGTTGTTCGTCGCGGCACCACTGCGGCGATCAGGGGCCTACACCGTCCCCGACTTCGCCGAATTCCGGCTCGGATCAACACTGTTGCGCAAGCTCGCAACCGGCGTGGTGGTGTTGATCTGCATCCTCTACATGGTCCCTCAGCTCCAGGGTGCCGGGCTGACCCTGAACATCTTGCTCGGTACGTCGCCGTGGGTGGGGGCAGTGCTGGTCGGGGTCATCGTGATCGCCAACGTGATCGGCGGCGGGATGCGGTCGATCACCTTCGTCCAGGCATTTCAGTACTGGCTCAAACTCACGGCCATCGCGATACCTGCGATCGTGCTGGCGATCCACTTCTACGGAGAAGACCAGGAATTGGGGTCGGCCGCCCCTCCCACCGTCGCCGAACAGACCACCGTCGACGTCACCACCGACGTGGTGGTGCAGGTCAACAGCGACCTCTGGGTCACCGCGCACGGCACGGTCGACGGTGGGGAGGTGAGCGGCCCGATCAGGCTGACCGCCGGCGACCATGACGTCAGTGCCGGTACGTCATTGGTGCTGGCGCCGGGTGCGGCCGTACCGGTGGTGTCGGGTGCGCCGGCCACGCACGATCAATGGGCCACTCCCGGATGGGGATTCGGGGGCGACCACCCGATGTATCAGGTGTATTCACTGATCATCGGCATCTTCCTCGGCACCATGGGATTGCCGCATGTCCTGGTCCGCTTCTACACAAACCCCGATGGGCGGGCCGCCCGCGCGACCTCACTGGCGGTGGTGGGCCTACTGGCGGTGTTCTATCTGTTCCCCACCCTGCTCGGCGCATTCGCTCGGCTGTGGGTGCCGCAACTGCTGATCACCGGTGCATCCGACGCCGCGGTGCTGCTCCTTCCTGGATCGGTGGTGTCCGGGCTGGGCGGACAACTCCTGGCCGCGCTGGTGGCCGCGGGAGCGATCGCGGCGTTCTTGTCCACCTCGTCGGGGCTGCTGGTGAGTGTGGCCGGCGTGCTGAGTACCGATGTCTTGCGTGGTCGGGTACGGGACTTCCGGATCGCCTCGCTGCTCGCCGGATTGGTGCCGTTGCTCCTCGCGGTGGCCGTGACGTCGATCGATCTGTCGCGCACGGTGGGCCTGGTGTTCGCAGTGGCCGCGTCGACCCTGTGTCCACTGCTGGTTCTCGGCATCTGGTGGCGTGGCCTGACGGCGGCAGGCGCCGCAGCGGGGCTGATCGTCGGCGGGGTGGTCGCCGGGGGTGCGGCGCTGGCCACGTCGATCACGGGCATGGCCGATGTCCTGCAGGAAGGCTGGATCGCCACGATCATCGGCTATCCCGCAGCGGTGAGTGTGCCCCTCGCGTTCGCTTCGATGGTGCTGTTCAGCAAGCTCACCCCGCACCAGATCCCAGCCGATGTCGGCCGACTGCTCACCAGGCTCCATGCGCCCGAACGCCTTGGTGTCGGGAAGGACCGAGAGGCGAATCTGCGGCCGGAGTAGGTGCCGTTCGTCGCGCTCAACCGACCGTTCATCGCACAGTTCGACAGCTCGCCGTGTGACTGCGGCCACATCCTTCTGCTGTGACCGGCATCTCACTAATGTCCGATACGAGCTTTTCCCTTCACCCCAGGAGTCGTCATGACCACATCCGACCTGAGCCCGGAGGCGTCGCCACAGCGACCCGCGCCGGACGCGCAGGCATTCATCGACATGCAGGCCAGCCCTGAGTTCCAGGACCTGCGTCGCCGCCTACGCGTCTTCGTCTTCCCGCTGACGGCCTTTTTCCTCGCCTGGTACATGCTCTATGTCCTGCTCGCGACATACGCGAGCGACTTCATGGCCACCAAGGTCTGGGGGAACATCAACCTGGGCATCATCCTCGGTCTGGGTCAGTTCGTGTCGACGTTTGTGATCACTGCCATCTACGTCCGGTTCGCCAACCGTGACCTCGATCCCCGCGCTGCCGCGATCCGCGACGAGCTGGAAGGGCCGCTCAAATGACCTCGCTCGCTGCAGGCGCCGCCTCTGTCGGCAACCCCGCGCTGAACATCGCCATCTTCGTGGCGTTTGTTGTCATCACCATGACGATCGTGATCCGCGCAAGCAAGACCACCAAGAAGGCTTCTGACTTCTACACCGGTGGCGGCCAGTTCTCCGGACCGCAGAACGGCTTCGCGATCGCCGGTGACTATCTGTCGGCCGCGTCGTTCCTCGGGATCGCCGGTGCCATCGCGGTTTACGGCTATGACGGCTTCCTCTACTCGGTGGGCTTCCTCGTCGCGTGGCTGGTCGCTCTGCTTCTCGTTGCCGAATTGCTCCGCAACACAGGCCGTTTCACGATGGCCGACGTGTTGAGTTTCCGGCTTCAGGAGCGCCCCGTGCGGATGGCTGCCGCACTGTCGACGCTGACTGTCTCGTTGTTCTACCTGCTCGCCCAAATGGCCGGTGCCGGTGGACTCGTGGCGCTGCTGCTCAACATCGACGGCAAGTTCGGCCAGGGCGTCGTCGTCGCAGTCGTCGGTGTGCTGATGATCGCCTACGTCCTCATCGGCGGCATGAAAGGCACCACCTACGTCCAGATGGTCAAGGCGGTGCTGTTGATCGCCGGCGCCGGCGTGATGTTCTTCCTGGTGCTGTTCGCCGTGAAGGGCAACTTCTCGCAGTTGATCGCCGATGCCCAAGCCACCGTGAGTGGTTCGGCAAGCGAAGCCGTCGCCGGTCGTGACATCGCCGCGCCGGGCGCCAAGTACGGCATCAGTGACATGTCCAAGCTCGACTTCATCTCGTTGGGCATCGCCCTGGTCCTCGGTACCGCAGGCTTGCCCCACGTGTTGATGCGTTTCTACACAGTGCCGACCGCCAAGGAAGCTCGTCGCTCGGTCACCTGGGCAATCGCCCTGATCGGCGCGTTCTACCTGTTCACCCTGGTGCTGGGTTACGGAGCCGCCAAGTCGGTGGGACCGGACAAGATCCTCGCGGCGCCGGGCAAGGAGAACTCGGCGGCACCGTTGCTGGCGTTCGAACTCGGCGGAACCATCTTCCTGGCGGTGATCTCGGCGGTCGCCTTCGCGACGATCCTCGCCGTGGTGGCCGGCCTGGCGATCACTGCGTCGGCATCGTTTGCCCACGACATCTACGCCAGTGTCATCAAGCGCGGCAACGCCACCGAGGAACAACAGGTCCGTGTCTCACGAATCACCGTGGTCGTGATCGGCGTGGTCTCCATCGTCCTGGGTATCGCGGCCATGGGGCAGAACATCGCCTTCCTGGTGGCTCTCGCTTTCGCGGTCGCCGCGTCGGCCAACCTGCCGACGTTGCTGTTCTCGCTGTTCTGGAAGCGGTTCAACACCACCGGCGCACTGTTCAGCATCTACGGCGGTCTTCTCACCTGCATCGCGCTCATCGTGATCTCACCTGCGGTGTCGGGCAAGCCGACCTCGATGTTCCCCGACGCCAACTTCGACCTCTTCCCGATGTCGAACCCGGGCATCGTGTCGATCCCGGCCGGCTTCCTGCTCGCGGTGATCGGCACCTACATCGGCGGCCGTCGCAAGGAGAACGCTGCCAAGCAGGCCGAGATGGAAGTTCGATCGCTGACCGGAGTGGGCGTCGAGAAGGCAGTGTCGCACTGATCCTTCTGCTCGCTCCGCTCGCTTTGTCGGACGTGGCCATCAGGCGGTAGTTCTTCCCTTCTCCTCACATCGCTGCGCTCGCTCGTCGGCAGTCCAGAACAACCGCGGCCACATCCTCCGAAAGACTCGGCCCCACCAATACAGAAATGGTGGGGCCGAGTTGGTTTGTCCGCAGGCTCCGGTTGCAGTCGGAGGTTGTGTGGCCGTGGGGGTAGTTCCTCCGATTGCGGTCAGATGCTCCGGTTGCAGTCGGAGGTTGTCGCCGGAACCGGAGGGTGTGCGCTACCCAGCGCTCAGGCTCCGGTTGCAGTCGGAGGTTGTGTGGCCGTGGGGGCAGTTCCTCCGATTGCGGTCAGTTCCTCCGGTTGCAGTCGGAGGAAGTCGCTGGAGTCGGAGAGTGTGCGCCGTGTTGGTCAGATGCCGGGGATGTTGGGTTTCCATCCCAGTCGCACCGACCGCTTGCACGTGTCCGCTGCGTCGCCTGCACCGGTCAGCAGCGAGGTGAGCATCGCCGCACCGTGATGGATTGCCTGCGGCGGCAGCGGTCCGGTGACCACCAGCGACACCAGTCCGTGCCCAACCATCCAGCATTGCGTCGCAAGATCGAGTGGGTCGACGTCATCACGCACCCGTCCATGCTGTCGGGATCGCGCCACGGCCTGCACGAGATGCTCCAAGGTGTTGTCGGCGGCAGCGGGATCTTCCAGTGCGATGCCGTCTTCGAACATCACCCGGTAGAGGTCGGGGTTGTGTGCCGCATTGGTGACGTACGCCGCAGACAGTGCCACAAGGTCTTTGACCGGGTCGCGGGTGACCGGGACCTCTTGCAGAAGTGCCTCCAGCCGGGTGAACCCCTCCTGCCGCACTGCCATCCGCAGGCCGTCCATCCCGCCGAAGTAGGTGTACACCGCCATCGTCGAAACACCTGTCCCGTCGACGAGCGCGCGCAGGGTGATGGATTCGCGCTGACCCAACATCACCGCTGCGCGCTCGACCAACAGGGCACGTACTGCCGGATCTCTTCTTCTGACCACTTCTCCACAATACATAACACTGCTATGGTTTGAGGGACCGCAGGACCTCGAGAAGGAGATTGCCATGCCCGTGACACTGATGAACCCTGATGGCTTGCCGAAACCCGATGTGTATCGGCAACTCTCGGTTGCCACCGGATCCCGGATGGTGTTCCTCGCGGGGCAGGTCGCTCGCGATGCCGATGGCAAACCTGTGGGGGAGGGCGACCTCGCCGCACAGGTGGAGCAGGCGTACCTCAACATCGCCACGGGACTGGCCGCAGTGGGTGGCACCTTCGACGACGTCGCCAAACTGACTGTCTACGTAGTGGATTGGAGCGAAGAGAAGTTCCCGCTCCTGGGTGAAGGCGTTGGCCGCGCGGCGGCGAAGCTGGGGGTGGACCCCACCAAACCCATCACGCTCCTGGGTGTTGCGTCCCTGGGCGAGCCTGATCTGCTGGTCGAGGTGGAGGCCACCGCGGTACTGCCCTGAGCGCTGCAGCTGTGCGCTCGTGGCCTCGGGCCCGGAGCAACCAACTACAGGTCAGACGAGCAGTCGCCACAAACCGATCAGGCCGACCAGGACGATCACGCCCCGCAACGCCGACGGTGACAACTTCCGGCCGTACTTGGCGCCGATCACTCCACCGAGGAGCGAGCCGATGGCGATGAGACCGGCAGCGGCCCAGTTGATTCGGTCGAACGCAACGATGGTGTAGGTGACCGCGGCGACGACATTCACGATGAGGGAGAGCAGGTTCTTGGCGGCATTGAGGCGTTGCAGGTTGTCGGAGACGAGTACGCCCATCGCGCCCATCAACAAAATGCCTTGTGCCGCAGTGAAGTAACCGCCATAGACACCGACGAGCAGTGTCGCCCCGGTGACCAGCGCCAGGCGCGTGGGACTGAGCACAGTGTCGTTGTTGTCGTCGACGGGTGCCGAGGCCATCCGAGAGGCTGTCCAACGCTGGATCCTGGGCTGAAAGATCACCAGTGCCAGGGCGAGGACGAGGAGCACCGGGACAATCGTCTCGAATGCCTTTTCCGGTAGGTGCAGCAGCAGCCAGCTGCCGATGAGTGCTCCGACGAACGAGGCGGGGATCTGCCACCGCAGCCGCGGCCACTGTCCGCGCAGTTCACGCCGGTAGCCCCACGTCCCCGATACGCCACCGGCCACCAACCCCACGGCGTTGGTCATCGTCGCGGTCACCGGGGCGAACCCGAACGCAACCAGGGTGGGGAACGTGATGAGTGTTCCGCTGCCGACCACCGCGTTGATCGCTCCGGCGCCCACGCCGGCGATCAGGATCGCGACCACTTCCCAGACAGACATTGCTTCACCGTGCCACGGGCGTCGAAGCGGGTTGGTGGCGGCCTCGCGTAGATGTGGCCGGCGTGCGATGACGCGGACGGGCGGTCCCCGGCCACGCCCGTGCCTGAACTAACGTGGGCCAGAAGGTTGTGATCGTTGGGTCGAGGGGGTGATGGATGTGGCGTGGCTGATCGTCGTCGCCGCGGTGGTCGTCGCCGTGCTGATGCTGCTCGGGGGCCTGTGGTTCGCCTACGACTCCAACAAGCGGGTGCGACGGTTTGCCCGCTCCACCGACCTGGTCCCGGGCAAGCCTGGGCGGGCGCCCGCCGAATGGACCACAGCCACGGTGCCAGAGGCTGTCCTGCACCGACGTATCCGCTACGCGATGGGCCTGGTGTACGAGAACCCTTCGCTGCGCAGTGACGACGAACTCCTGGCCGCACGAGGACGCCTCGACGATGCGGTGTTCGAGCTCGATGACCGACTCATCGCTGCCGCGGCGATGCCGGAGAAGAGCAGCGACACGTTGCGCGACATCGGGTGGTCGGTGCGCTGGCTCGAGTTGCTTCCCGGCGAGATCTTCTACGCGTCGAAGACGAAGGCGCTCGCCGATATCGACGCGACGATCGCGAACCTGCGCCGTCCGGTCGAACCCCCGCCCGAGGAACCGGAAAATCCCGACGATCCGGACAACGACCGAATTCTCTAGCGATCATCCACGATCGACGCCACAGCCTCTGCGATCGACAGGCAGGACGTCAGGCCGGGTGATTCGATGCCGAACAGATTCACCAGTCCGGGCGTCCCGTGTGCGGCGGGGCCTTGGATGAGGAAGTCGCTGTCCCCGTCGCCTGGGCCAGACAATTTGGGCCTGATTCCGCAGTAGGCGGGTACCAGTGAGTCGTCCGGCAGGCCGGGCCAGTAACGCCGGATCGCTGCGTAGAACTGATCTGCTCTGGCGGCGTCGACGTGGTAGTCGATGTGGTCGGTCCACTGGACGTCCGGGCCGAACCGTGCCTGGCCGGTGAGGTCCAGTGTGAGGTGTACGCCGAGACCGCCGCCGACAGGTACGGGATAGACCAACTGCGAGAACGGAACTCGGCCGCTGTCGAGAACAAAGTAGTTGCCCTTCGCCAGAAATCGCCTCGGGATGGTCTCTGGTGGTAGACCTTCGATGCCTCGTGCGACATCCCAGGCGCCGAGCCCGGCGGCGTTCACCACGTTTCTGCAGCTGATCGCTGTGCCGTCTAGCTCGATGGCGAGCTGCCCGCGCCCGATGTGCCCGCGCGTCATCTTGGTGCGCAGAGCGGTTGTCGCACCGGCGTCTTCGGCATCGCGATGCAGGGCCCTCATCAGTCCGTGGCTGTCGATGATGCCTGTCGACGGGGAGTGGAGCGCGCCCGCACAGTCGAGCCCGGGTTCGATCGAGGCCAGGTCGTCCCCACTCAGTAGCCGAAGGTCGTCGACCCCGTTTACGGCCGCCGCAGCCGCGATCGCGTCGAGGCGGGCGAGCTGGTCGGAATCAGTGGCGACGATGAGCTTGCCGATCCGCCGGTGATCGATGCCCCGGTCGTTGCAGTAGCGGTACAACATCTGCCGACCGACCACACAGTGCCGGGCTTTGGCGCTGCCCCGCGGGTAATAGATGCCGGCGTGGATCACCTCGGAATTGCGCGAGCTCGTCTGTGTGCCGATCGCATCCGCCTCGTCGATCAGCACCACGTCCCGCCCGCCCAGGGCCAGGCGCCTCGCGACAGCCAAGCCGACCACACCTGCGCCGATGACCAGGCAATCGACGGTCACGGTCATGGTGACAGTCTGACGCATCGCTACCGTGCCGGCGAGACTGTTCGGCCAGGTCGGCGGACGAGGCGCTCTGGAATCTTCGTACCGTATGGTGATACGGTACGAACATGAGTGAAACTAAACCGGGTCGCAGCCGCCGAGCGGGCGGTTCGAGGCGCACGGCCGTGCTCGACCAGGTGATCGCGACACTCGCGGACCGCGGGTACGGCGGTACCCGCTACACCGACGTCGCCGTCGCGTCGGGTGTGGCGGTGAGCACGCTGCAGGGCTATTTCGGCTCCCGTGAGGACATGCTGATCGAAGCCTTCGATCGTGCCACTTCCATTGCGGTGGAAGCAATGAACGAGTTCGCGGCACGATTCGACGATCCGTGGGAGCAGCTCGTAGCGATGGTCGACCGCGGCCTGGCCACGGACGTTGCCACCTGGCGAATGCTGATGGAATTCTGGACCGCTGCCGCGCACGATGTCGAACTGCAGCAACATGCCGCCACGCTCGCAGAGCAGTACCGCAAGCCCTTCGCCGATGCTGTCCGGCGCGGGATCGATGCGGGTGACTTCCGCCCCCGCTTCGGCGCGGACGCCATCATCGAGGTGGTGGTGGCGAACATCGTCGGTCTGTTGTATCCGGTTGTGCTCGAACATCTGTCACCAACGGACGCTGACTACCGCGAGGTGGTTCTCGCTCAACTTGCATTCGCCCTCAACACAACAGAGCACAACCCGACCGACGTCTGAAGGACGTCTCGATGAGAAACAGGTGAAGTCATGTCCCACACCATCGTCAACCCCGAGGGGCTGCATGACCCGGTTCCGTTCGGGTACAGCCACACTGCGAGCGTTCCGTCCGGCGCAGAGCTGGTGTTCGTCGCGGGCCAATACGGATCGGGCCCGGACGGCATGGTCACCTCGCCAGACTTCGCCGGACAGGTGAAGCAGGCCTTCAGCAACCTCGGTGTCGCTCTCGCCGCCCACGGACTCGATCTCGGCAACGTTGTCCAACTCAGGACCTATGTGGTGGATCCCGACTTCGAGAAACTCGGGGTGATAGGCCAGGCAGTGCAGGGCAGCGGCGCCGCACCGCCCACGCAAACGGTCATCGGAGTTGCAGGACTTGCAATGCCGGACATCCTGTTCGAGGTCGAGGCGGTGGCTGCCCGGCCCCTGCCTGACCAGACCTAGCCCAGCCTCCCGCGCGAAAGTGTCGACACCGCCTCGCCTTTGCGGTCGCGGGCCACGGACTTCACGATCTCCCCGGTGCGAACGGCGATGTTCGACAGCAGTGACGACGAGATGCCGTGCGTGTGTTCGGTTCCGCCCTGCAAGAAGATCCCGCCGGGCAGGGGTGAGGTGGTGATGAGGCGGTAATCGCGAGCGACCTGGGGGCCGGCAGCGTCGTAGGCCACGCTGTCCGTCAGATCCCCCAAGATCTCCTTGAGGTCGAGCGGATCGAAACCGGTGGCGCACACCACCGCATCACAGACGATGTCCTCGGTGAGGCCTGTCGGCTCGTGACGAACGGTCACCGTCACGTCGGTGTCCGATTCGACCACCTGGGTCACCTCGGAGGCGCCGTGGACGAACAGGCGCCGTTGGCCGCGCACTCGTTCGTCGTATTCGCGGGCGTACAACTCCTCGATGAGCGGGAGGTCCACCGCTGAGTAGTTGGTGCTGCGGTGATAGTTCTGCAGCCGACGGCGGAACTCGGGAGCCGACGAGTGGAAGTCGTTGACCGCGTTGGGATCAAAGATCCGGTTCGCATAGGGACTGTCGTCGGCGGGCGTGTATCCGTACTTGGCGAACACCGCGTGTACTTCCGCACCGGGATAGTTGGTGTGCAGGTACTCCGCGACCTCGGCTGCGCTTTGGCCGGCGCCGATCACCAGGAAACTGTTGGCGGTGGGCTCGGGCAACTCGGCGAGGTGTGGCAGTAGTTGGTGGTTGTGGAAGACCCGCTGCGACGCTGTGATCCCGAGGGGGAGCCTGGCCACCAACCCGGCTGCGACAACGATGTTGCGGGCCCTGACGATCCCCGCGTGCCGCCCTTCCACGTGGATCTCGAAGCAGTCTCCGGAGTTCTCGATGAGCACAGCCCGGGTGCCGTACGAGACGTCGGCATCGACCTTGCGAGCCGCCCATTCCAGGTAGTCGTGGAACTCGTGACGGGTAGGAAAGAAGGTCTGGAAGTTGACGAACTCCGTGAGCCTGTTCACCTCCGCGAGATAGTTCAGGAAGGTGTACTCGCTGCGAACGTTGCGTTGTGTCGCCAGGTCTTTGAGGAATGACACCTGCATCGTCGTGCGAGGCAACAGCATTCCGGGGTGCCAGCGGAACTGTTCTTTGCCCTCCACGAATCGGGCGGTGATCCGCTGGTCTGGGTCCAGTCCGGAGTTCAGTTCCTCCACTGCAATGGCGAGTGCGAGGTTCGACGGACCGAAACCGATTCCGAGGACGTCGACGACCTCCGTGTTGTGGTCATTCATTGCTCCGCGTCCCTTCCGTGTCCTTGGATCGTCCATGCCGCCCACATCCGGGCGAAAAGTCCTTCAGAAGCCAGCAGTTGAGCCGGCGTTCCCTGTTCGATGACCGTGCCGCGATCGAGCACGACCACCTCGTCGCACTGCATCGCCTGACTGAGCCGGTGCGCCACCACCAACGTCGTTCGTCCGGCCGTGGCAGCAGCCGCCGAGCGCTCCAGATCTCGTGCGCCGAGACTGCCCGCCTCGGCGGTGGCCTCATCGAGTACGGCGATCGGCGGGTCCACCAGGACCAGCCGGGCGAGTGCTATCTGCTGAGCCTGCGCATCGGTGAGCTGATGGCCGCCCTCGCCAACCACTGTGTCCAGACCACCGGGCAGCTCGCGGACCCACTCGAGTGCCCCGATGGTGTCGAGCGCGGCACAGACCTCGGCCGTGCCGGCCGACGGCCTGGCCAGACGGAGATCGTCGATCAGTGGTCCGGCGAAGACATGGACCTCTTGACTGACGGTGGCCACGTGTTGCCGGACGACGTCGGTAGGCAACGTGTCCAACGGGACGCCGCCGATCATCACCGATCCCGATGTCGGGGTGAGGTTTCCGGCGACCATGGCCGCCAGCGTCGACTTGCCCGCGCCACTCGCTCCGATCAGCGCCACTCGGGTGCCCGCCTCGATGCGAAGATCGATCCCCCGAAGAACGGGCCGGCGTGCGTCGTAGCCGAAATGAACGGCGCGCACTTCGACGGTGCCTTCCCGAGGTGTCGCGCCGCCGATCAGCGTGTTGTCGATCTGGGTGTCGGCGGGGGCGTCGGAATCGACGTCGGTCGAGATGGCCACGCCGATCAGCCGGGACAGGCCGGCCGCTGCGAGCTGGAGGTCGGCGAAGCTGTACAGGATCATGCCGATCGGATTGAAGAGGCGATGGAACAGCAGCGCGGCGGCTGTCGTTGCACCCACCGACACGGCACCGTCCTCGACGAGCATGAAGCCCACCACCAGAACTGCTGCCAGACCGACGAACTCGGCACGGTTGACCCGGCCGACCATGCGGGTGAACACCGTGAATGCGGCAATGGAGATGTCGCGGGCCGCAGCGGACTTGGTCTCGACGATGCTCGCCTGCGATGCCTCGAGTCCGTACGCGTGCACGGTGCGAAGGCCGGTGAAACTTTCCACCATGGCCTGGGAGCGCTCGCCGACTGCACGCCGTTCGGCAGCGTAGCGCGGGGACGACCGAGGCAGGTACCAGTGCAGAGCCAGCCCGTAGAGCGGCAAGGCGGCAGCACCCGCGAGGCCGAGGCGCCAGTCGAGACCCACCATCGTGGCGATGCTCACCGCGGTGAGGATGGTCGCGATCACCACGGTGGGCAGCACGGTGATCACGGCTTTGGTTACGGCCGCAACGTCATTGGTGACGCGCGACAGCAGGTCGCCCCGCCCGGTTTCTTCGATCACCCGGGTGGGCATGCGGAGCGCCCGCCGGACCACGCTCTCACGGAGGTCGGCAAGCAGTCCGGCCCCCAGAGAGGCCACGGAGTAGACCGACAGTCCCGCAGCCACTCCGCCGACCAGCGCGGCGGCAGCGGCAACCGCGGCGATGGACAACAGGACGGAGGTACCGGCACCGGCGACCACACGATCGACCAGCACTCCCAGGGCCAACGCCGGAGTCACCGATGCGATTGCGGCAAGGGCGGATACGGCGATGACACGGGCCACCGCCGCGCGATGGTGGGCCAGGGCAGCGGCGAGCCACGACCTGGTCTGTCGTCCGGTAGCGACCGGGAGGACCCGAGTTTCCTCGTGCAACTCAGGAGTCATCGCAGGACCGCCTCGCGGTACCGGTTGTCCATGGCGGTCAGATCGGCGTGCGCGCCGTCGCGTTCGGCCCGGCCTCCGTCGACGAGCACAACACGGTCCATCACCGACAGCAGGGTTGGGCTGCTGGTGATCACAACAGTGGTGCGGTCGGCCCGTCGCTGATGCCGAAGACGATGGACATGGTGCGCCACAGTGCGTTCGGTGACGGCGTCGATCGATGTGGTGGGGTCGTGCAAGACCAGTACAGCGGGGTCGGCGAGCAGCGCGCGGACAAGTGCCAATCGCTGTCGCTGCCCTCCCGACAGGGAGTAACCACGGTCCGCGACCACGTGATCGAGACCGTTCGTGTGGGCGGCGGCCACGTCTTCACCGGCCACCGCCCGTAACACCTCGGCGACCGCGCTGGGGTGGAGGTTGTCGTCACCGGCGCGGAGGTTGTCCATGACGGATCCTGTGAAGAGGTCAGTCGCATGCGGAGCGATCAGCAGCGGTCGCGGCCGTTCGGATGTGTCGGTGCATTCGGCGGGCACGTTCGACACCCAAACGCCACCCGCCGACCGTGTGGCAACGCCGGACATCAGGGCGAGTATCGCGTGGGCGTCGTGGGCGCTGGTGGCGACGATGCCCACGCATTCACCGGGTTTCACGATGAGGTCGAGGCCGCGCAGGCTGTCGTACTCGACGCCCCGGAACTCGATGCCGTGGGGTCCGGGTCCGAGCGGCATGGTCGCCCGGGACTTCACCACGTCGGCGTCTGAGATGAGCGCGAGTCGTTCGGCTGATGCGCGGGCGGTCGACACCTTTCCTGGCAACATCGAGAGCACGGCGAGGGGCTCGAGGAAGAACTGCGCGATCCCCAGCACGGTCACGAGCTCGCCGACGCTGATCCGGCCACTGAGCGCGAACCATCCGGCAGCCGTGGCGACGCCCACCGCGAGGATCGCGCTGATTCCTGCGGCCGCCCCCATGAACATGCCCTGCCCACGCGCTGCGCGCCGCATCGCAACCAGCGCATCTTGGCTCGACGTCTGGTAGCGCGACGCGGCCGCTTCCTCGGCCCCGATACCGCGCAGCGGTCTCAGGCCGGCGATGAGGTCTGCCGCTGATCCCGACGTCTCGGCCACGCCCTGTTGCTGAGTGATCATCTGTCGCGTCAAACCTGGTGCGGTGAGCTGTAATCCGAGCAGCAGCACCGGAACGCCGACGAACACGGCCAGTCCGAGTGGGATGTCGATGACCAGCAGCGCGCCGCCGCACACCGCGACGGCGGCCAGGGCACCCGCTGCCTGTGGCAGGTACCGGAGCAGTGCCGCGGTTTCGTCTGTATCGGTGCCCGCCACCGCCATCAGTTCCCCGCTACGCAGATCGGTGTCCAGCATCGCGCGGTCGAGCACACGGCGGGTGGCCTGAACACGTAGCCGATGCGCCTGATCGAGGGCGGCACGCATCGCGAGCCGTGCGCCCAGTCGGTAGCAGATCGTCAGCGCCACGAACACCGCGGCGAGCCAGGTGATTCCGGTGGCGAGAGAACCAAGATCGCCGTTGGTCACCGCCCGGTCGATGATCACGCCGATCAGCACGGGGACCGCAACCTCACAGGCCTGATGGAGGCACAGCAGAAGTGCTGCGCCGGCCAGCAGCGGGGCGTTGCTTCGCACACTGTCGCGGAGAATGGTTGCACCGGACCGTGTGTGCCGAGGCCTCATGTCAGTGTTCTCCGCCGACGAGTGTCACGTCGGACCGGCGGGCGAGATGACGTGCGATGAAGGGGCCGGCGAGACGAAGCGCGGCGGGGCTGCACATCTGCCAATGGGTGAACGGGATGGCAAGCGTGGAGATCTCACCTTTCACATGCGACAGCCACGAGTCGGCAGCAGCCGTGGACCCCGGCGAATCACCGTCAGCAGTGACGAAGAAC
This sequence comes from Williamsia sp. DF01-3, assembly GCF_023051145.1. Lineage (NCBI taxonomy): Bacteria > Bacillati > Actinomycetota > Actinomycetes > Mycobacteriales > Nocardiaceae > Williamsia > Williamsia sp. DF01-3. Next base: position 136,177 of record NZ_JALKFS010000005.1, on the reverse strand, counting down.
AGGTCTCCGGTGTAGATGCCCGGTGAATGCTCCCGCAGCAGTGTGCTGTTGTGCTCGGCGAAGTCGACCAGGCGCTGAACCTGATGACGCTCGATGCCGTGTGGCAGATCCTCGATCACCGCGAGTACGTCGTTGAGGGAATCTGCGGACGTTGCTCCCAGTTGCTCCAGTACGGCACCGCCGAATCCGAGTCCCGCCAGCAGATCTCCCGCGTGGACGGATTCGTCGGCTGCGGGCACCGGTGGTGATGCAAAACTGTCCAGCATCACCAAGCTGGCCACTTGGCCACCCTGTTCTTCGATCAGCACAGCCATCGCATGCGCGAGGACGCCGCCGAGGGACCAGCCGAGCAGATGGTAAGGGCCGTCGGGCTGTATACGCCGGATCTCCGCGACGTAGCGTGCGGCCGTCGCCTCTATGGACCGTGGTGGCTCGGTGTCGTCGGTCCCGGGTACCTGGATGCCGTAGATCGGCCGATCCAATGGCAGATGCTGCACCAGAGGTCGATAACACCAGGACAATCCGATGATCGGGTGTATGCAGAAGAGCGGTGCTGCCGAGCCGGTGCGGCGGATCGGCAGCACCACGTCGAGGGCGGCGTCGTCCTGAACGGGATCGGTCAGGTCGATCCGTCTGGCCAACGCCATCGGGGTGGGGTCGGCGAACAGCCACTGCAGCTGGACTCGTCGGCCCAGTTGCTCACCGATCGCGCCGACCATGGCGATGGCCGACAGGGAGTTGCCGCCGAGTGCGAAGAAGTCATCGTGCACGCCGACTTGCTGTCGTTCGAGTGATCGAGCGAAGGCAGCCGCGACGACGACTTCGGTATGTGTGTTCGGAGCTCGGTACGGAGTCCGAGATTCGAAAGTTGCTGCGGGCAGGCGTTGTTCGTCGAGCTTTCCGGTCGGTGTGACCGGGATGGCGGCCACCGCGACTATTGCGGCAGGCACCATGTGCCGGGGAAGGAACTCGCTGACAAACCCCACGAGGTGCTCGGTGTCCGGCGGGTTGGAGTGTGTCGATGGCACCACATACGAGACCAGGGCCGGCTCGCCGGTGGGGGTGGCGGTGCCGACGGTGACGGCTTGTCCGACCGCCGGATGTTTCAGCAGAACCGCGTTGATCTCGTCGAGTTCGATGCGGTGTCCGCGGATCTTGACCTGGCTGTCGGTGCGTCCGTGATAGCGCAATTCCAGTTCTGCAGTCCAGGCGACCGTATCGCCGGTGCGGTACATCCGGTCGCCCGGTGCACCACATGGATTGGCGACAAACCGTTCTGCTGTCAGGCCGAATCTGCGGTGGTAGCCGCGGGCCAGGCCGGGGCCGGTGAGATAGAGCTCGCCGGGCACCCCGACCGGGACCGGATTGAGGCGGCCGTCGAGCACGAGGAGCGTGAATCCGTGCACTGCAGCGCCGATGGTGACCGGTTCGCCCGGCCGCAGATTGCCGACGGTGGCTATGTCGGTGGTTTCGGTCGGCCCGTATCCGTTGCGCATCTGTCGGCCGGCAGCCCACCGGTCGACCAGCGCTGCGGACACTGCCTCACCGCCGACACCCAGCACCCTGACATCGGGAAGGTCGTCGGAAGCGAGCGCGGCAAGCATCGTGGGTGTCATCAGGGCGTGGGTCACTCGCTCCGACCGGATGAAGTCGCCGAGCGAAGCCGGTGACAGGTGCGGGGGTGAGATGACGAGGGTGGCGCCTGCGGAGAGTGCGGCGATTTGTTCGCCGATGGCCATGTCGAAGCTGGGTGAGGTGTTGTGGAGGAATCTCGAGTGGGGTTCGACGAGGTAGTTGTGTTTTCTTTCGGCGGCGAGGTTTGCCAGTCCGCGGTGGGTGATGACAACACCTTTGGGGGTCCCGGTGGAGCCGGAGGTGTAGATCATGTACGCGGGATGGTCCGGTGAGACCTGGGGTTTCGGCCCGAATGGGATGCCATCGCCGGGGGCGGCGAGCTGTTTGTCGATCACCAGCCACTGCACCGTGTCGGGTAGCTGTGAGCGGAACTCGCTGGTGGTGATGCCCAGTCGGGCGCCCGAGTCGGTGAGCATGTGTGCGATGCGGTCGGCCGGATAGTGCGGATCCACCGGGACAAACGCCGCACCGGTCTTGGCAACCGCCCACATACTGCGCACCGAGTCCGCAGACCGGGGAAGTGCGATGGCGACGAAACGTTCTGGTGCGGCACCATGTTCCTGCAGGACTCGGGCGCAGCTGTCGGCCCAGGCGTCGGCCTCTTGATAACTGTGCGCACGGCCATCCCAGATGACCGCGTCGTCGTCGGGGCGTTGCCGCACGGCCGTGTCGATCAGTTGGGCCATCGACGCTGCCGGTACAGATGCCGGGCCGCGTACGGGTACCAGCTTCGCGTTCTCCTCGGCGGTCAACAGCGGCAGGTCTGCCAGGGGCGCGGCGGCGTCAATGGCCACCGCATCGAGGATCTGAACAAGACGGTCGGCGAAATCTTGTGCCGAGCGGCGATCGAAGAGGTCGGTTGCGTAGCGCAGGGACCCACGCAGGCAGTTGTCATCCGGGGCCGGCTCGGTGATGGAGAACGCGAGTTCGAACTGGGCGATACCTGGGTCGAGGGGGACGGGAGTCACAGTGAGGCCCGGGAGCTCGAAGCTGTCGGGTAGCCCGGGTTCGAAGTTCAGAACCACTTGGAACAGCGGCGAATACGCCTGGGTGCGCGGCGGTTGCAAGATGTCGACGAGACGCTCGAATGCGACATCACCGTGGGCGTACGCACCGAGGTCAACGGCTCGGGTCTGGGTGAGAAGGTCGGCAAAACCGGTTTCGAGGTCCACCTGTGTCCGCAGGACAAGCGTGTTCACGAACATGCCGATGACGTCGTCGAGCTGTTCCTCGCCACGACCTGCGATCGGCGTGCCGATCGCGATGTCCTCGGTACCGGACAGCCTTGCGAGGAGGGTGGCCAGTGCGGCGTGGACGACCATGAACATGGATGCACCACGTTGTCGCGCGAGTTCACGCAGCGCGGCGCCGGTCGAGCCGCTGATCTCGAAGTCGACGGACGCTCCGCGGTGTGAGGCGACGGCGGGCCGTGGGCGGTCGGTGGGCAGATCGAGCACCGCGGGCAGGCCTTCGAGTGTTTGTAGCCAGTATCGGACCTGCTGTGCGGCAACAGAATCGGGATCGTTTTCCGAGCCGAGGACACGATGTTGCCACAGCGTGAAATCCACGTACTGGACGGGCAGCTCGGGCCAGCTCGGCGTAAGCCCTTCGGTGCGTGCGTTGTAGGCGAGCATGACGTCGCGAGCGAGTGGTCCCATGGAGACGCCGTCGGCGAGGATGTGGTGGATCACCAGTACCAGCGTGTGGTCGTCGGCGGCGCTGCGAAGCAACCGGCTCCGGATGGCGACCCCCGCCGCGACATCGAAACCGTCACGGGCGAGCGTCAGCACGGCCGCGGCGATATGGTCGGCCTCGATCGGTTGCGGGGTGAGGTCGAGCGACACCGCAGTCGGTGGCAGAACCACCTGCCTGGGTCCTCCGTCGTCACTCGGGAATGTGGTGCGCAGCGACTCGTGGCGGCGGATCACGTCATCGACAGCTGCCGTGAGGGCACTCGTATCGAGTTCTCCGGTCAGTCGGACGGCCAACGGAAGATTATATGTTGCAGCCGCAGTGTCGAACTGGTTGAGGATCCACATGCGCTGCTGCGCCGGGGACAAGGGTAAGCGGGCGGGGCGATCGCCCCGTCGCAGAGGCGGACGCGCTGTCTGCCCGGTGGTTCCCGCCGCCGCGGCGATGCCGGACACAGTCGGACTCTCGAAGACCGTGCGAACGGTCAACCCGGTGCCCAACTCTGCATTGACGCGGGAGACCACCCCCATCGCGGACAGTGAGTTGCCGTGCAGGTCGAAGAAGCTGTCGTCAGCCCCTACGTCCTCCTGGCCGATGTTCAGCACCTCGGCAAACGCTGCTGCGACAACACGTTCGGCGTCGGAACCCGGCGCACGGTAGGCGCTACGGGTGAGTTCGGGTAGAGGTAACGCCCGTTCGTCCAACTTGCCGGTGGGGGTCAGTGGTAGCGCGTCGATCAGCACGACCGCCGCCGGTTGCATGTGGCGGGGGAGGTTGCGCGCGGCCAACTCACGAAGACGGTCTGCCGAGCGCGGGTCACCCACCACATACGACACCAAAGCCAGATGGCCGTCGGCGAGTTCGCGTACCGCTGTCCGGACGTGCCGGACATCCGGAGAGGACCGGAGCACCGCGTCGATCTCGCCCAGTTCTATTCGATGCCCACGAATCTTCACCTGGCTGTCGGCTCGTCCGTGATAGCGGAGCTGGTGGTCGGCAGCCCAGCTGACGACGTCCCCGGTCCGGTACATGCGATCGCCGGGGCTGCCGAACGGATTGGCTACGAACCGTTCTGCGGTCAACGCATGTCGCCGGTGGTAACCACGGCCGAGGCCGGGTCCGGCGAGATACAGCTCGCCGGGTACACCGGCAGGCACAGGTTGTAGGCGGGCGTTCAGTACCAACAGTTCGAAACCGTGCACGGCGGTACCGATCGACACCGGTTTGTCTGCCCGCAGGATGGAGACGGTGGCGATGTCGGTGGCTTCGGTCGGTCCGTATCCGTTGCGCATCTGTCGTCCGACGGCCCAGCGGTCCACCAGGTCACCGGTCACCGACTCGCCTCCGACCCCGAGCACCTCGAGGGAGACCAGCGCGTCCGGATCGAGCGCCGACAGCATGGTCGGGGTGATCAACGCGTGGGTGATCCGTTTGGCGACAATCCAATCGGTCAGCTCTGAAGGGCTCAGGTCAGGGGGTGAGATGACGAGGGTGGCGCCTGCGGAGAGTGCGGCGATTTGTTCGCCGATGGCCATGTCGAAGCTGGGTGAGGTGTTGTGGAGGAATCTCGAGTGGGGTTCGACGAGGTAGTTGTGTTTTCTTTCGGCGGCGAGGTTTGCCAGTCCGCGGTGGGTGATGACAACCCCTTTGGGGGTTCCGGTGGAGCCGGAGGTGTAGATCATGTACGCGGGATGGTCCAGCGAGACCTCGACGTCCATTGCGCCGGTCGTCGACGCGGTTACCTCGCTGTCGATCTCCAGTTCGTCGATCACCAGCCACTGCACCGTGTCGGGTAGCTGTGAGCGGAACTCGCTGGTGGTGATGCCCAGTCGGGCCCCCGAGTCGGTGAGCATGTGTGCGATGCGGTCGGCCGGATAGTGCGGATCTACCGGGACAAACGCCGCACCGGTCTTGGCAACCGCCCACATGCTGCGCACCGAGTCGAGCGACCGGGGCATAGCGATGGCAACAAACTGCTCGGTGGATGCGCCGGCATCGTGTAGCTCTTGGGCCAGTTGATCGGACCAGGCGTCCACCTGGCGATAGGTAAGCGTCGTGTGCATCTCCAAGGCGACGGCATCCGGGCCGGTCAGCACTGCGGCCCTTGTCATTTCGTTCAACGTTGCCGGAGGCACGGCCGCCGGGCCACGAGATGGCACAAGCGCGCGGCGATCGTCGGCTGTCAAGACATCGAAGCCGTCGACGGCAGCGTCGGGTGGGGCTGTGGCCATCGTCTGCAGGAGCGTGACGAACCGGCGGTGGTGTGCGCGCAGCTCATCGTTTCCGTAAGCGTGCCGGTTGGCCTCGAAGTCGACGCGGGTGTTGCCGTCGGCACTCGGGTAGAGGTTCACCGACAAGTCGTGGACCGGACCGGTCGACAGGATCTGGAACCGCCCGGTGACCGGCCCCAGACGGATGTCCGACGGGAAGTTCATGATGTTGATGACCGGCCCGTAGAAGCCGCGGGAGTCCTCACCTGCACCGAGGTCGCGTCGCAGATCCTCGGCCCGATAGCGCTGATGGCGCAGGGCCCCGGTGAGCTCGAGCTGGATGTGCGAGACGAGGTCCCCGACTGTTGTCGTCGGCGTGATCGACGCGCGGATGGGCACGATGTTGGACACCATCCCGCCGGACTTGCGAAGCACCGCGTTGGTCCGGCCCGACACCGGCAGGCTCAGGACCACGTCCGCCGAACCGGTGGTTCGGGCGATGTACACGGCGAGGGTTGCGATCAAGAGTGGTGTCTCGAAGGTCTTCAATCTCGTCGAAGCGGCCTCGAGTTGCCGGGTGACCTCGGTTGAGAGGAGCTCACCGACTCGCCGTGGTCTGACGTCGGGCGCCGATTCGAACGGCGACAACGATTGCGGCTCGGGGAGATTCGCGGCCTTGGCCAGCCAGTAGTCGCGGTCGCGCTGGAAACGGCTGGACGACCGGTAGTCGTTCTCGGAGGTGATCAGCGCCTGCAGTGGAGGGACAGCCTGGGTGTCGGCCTCGCGTCCGGCCAGCTTTGCGGTGTACATCTCGGCGGCACGATTGATGAACAGGATGGCGCCGTAGCCGTCGATGACGATGTGGTGGATGCAGGAGTACCAGAGGTAGTGCTCGTCGCCGACGCGGAGCACCGCACCCTTGATCAGCCGATCGGAGAGCAGATCGATCGGCGCCGAGTAGTTCGCGTGAATCCATTCCTGCGCGGCCAGTTCGGGATCGTCCTCGCCGCGCAGGTCGATTCGCTCGAATCGATCCGAGAGGGTCTGGTCGACCACCTGGAACGGCTCACCGTCGATCTCGACGAGGCGGAGCATCCCGCAGTCGATCTCGTGCATGCAGGCGCGGACCACGTCATCGAGCAGATCAACGTCGAGTGGGCCATGGATCTCCGCGTAGTTCGCGATGACGATGGGCGTGTGGGGCATCAGGTGCTGGGCGAACCAGATACCGCGTTGGGCTGCGGTCAGCGCAAACGGTGCCGATCCGGCAGCTGGAGTGGTCGGGGAAGGCGCCGAGGGGGTGGGGTTCCCGGTCAAGGTATGTGCGGAATCCACCTGAGGATCTCTTCTGTCCGGAGCGCGCTGACCCACTCGGCGAGGCCCCGTTGCATCGCTGGGTGAGTTTAGGGAATGCTGCACTAACTTCAATGGTGAATGTAGGTTTGCATAACCTATCTCTGTCGGTCAAGCTGAACGCACATTTGTGGTGCACTCGCGGGCGCCACGTACTTCCGACGACTGAAGAGGCCAGTTTCATGCGAGTAGCGACCTTTGGCTACCAGACCTGGGGACACAAGACTCTCGAAGCACTCATCGAGTCGGATCACGAGGTGGTCCTGGCCGTCACCCACCCGCCGAGTGAGCACTCGTACGAGTCCATCTGGTCGGACTCCGTCGAGGAACTGGCCCGGGCCAACAACATCCCCGTCCACCTCGCGCAACGACCCGACAGCGAACTGATCGAGCAGGTCAAGCACGCCGAGCCCGACATCATCGTCGCGAACAACTGGCGCACCTGGCTACCGCGTGAACTCTTCGATCTACCGCCGCACGGCACCCTTAACCTGCATGACTCATTGCTGCCCAAGTTCACCGGTTTCTCGCCGGTCATCTGGGCGCTGATCAGCGGGGAGAAGGAGGTGGGCCTGACCGCCCACCGCATGGATGACGACCTCGACACCGGTGATGTGGTGGTGCAGCGGGCCGTGCCGATCGGGCCTCGTGACACGGCCACCGATCTCGTGCGCGCAACCATCGACATCATCCCCGAGGTCCTGATCGAGGCCCTCGACCTCATCGAGTCGGGTGAAGCCGTCTGGAAGCAGCAGAACCTCGCCGACCGCACCTTCTTCCACAAGCGCGCGGACATCGACAGCCAGATCAACTGGAACTGGCCCGCCGAGGACATCGATCGCCTCGTCCGCGCCCAATCGGATCCCTACCCCAACGCCTTCACGCACTTCCGTGGCGAGCGCATCCGGATCACCAAGGCCTCGGTCTCGGCAGGCATCTACGGCGGCACCCCCGGCCGGGTGTTCATCCACGAGGGGGACGGCATGGTGATCGTGGCCGGAGCCGACGCATACCGCGGAAAGAACCACGGACTGGTCGTGGAACGACTGCGGACCGAAGACGGTGTGGAGCATGCGGGCAAAGACTTCTTCCCACGCGGTGGCGGCTATCTGACGTGACGCCGCGCGCGGCCATGAGTCAGGCCCGGTCATGACCCGAACCGCATAACATGATTCGAGTTGTGAACAAGCGGGTATCGCTGCGCCGTCTTGCAGCGAAAGGAGTTGACACCGAATGACTGCACCCGGCCGGCCCCATGTGTTGATCGTGGGTGGAGGATTCGGAGGTCTCTACGCGGCAAAGCGCCTCAAGCGCGCCGATGTCGCGGTGACCGTTGTCGAGCGCGGCACCAGTCACGTGTTCCAGCCGCTGCTGTACCAGTGCGCCACCGGCCTGTTGTCGGAAGGCTCCATCGCAAGTCCTCTGCGGCACCTGCTGCGCAATCAGGACAACGCACACGTTGCGCTCGGCGAGGCGAACGCCATCGACACCGAGGCGCGAGTGCTCACAGCGAGCCGCTTCGACGGATCGACCTTCGAGCTGAAGTACGACTACCTCGTGGTCGCTGCAGGAATGCAGCAGGCGTACCACGGTCACGAGGAGTACATCCAGTGGGCGCCGGGTATGAAAACTCTCGACGACGCGCTGACCATCCGCCGAAAGTTGGTGGCCGCCTTCGAGATGGCCGAATCGCTGCCCACGCCTGAAGAACGTAAACCCTGGCTGACGTTCGCTGTCGCGGGCGGGGGGCCGACCGGTGTCGAGCTCGCCGGGCAGATCCGCGAATTGGCCACGCGCGCACTGACACACGAGTTCCGGTCGATCGACCCGGGTGAGGCGCGAGTGCTACTCCTGCACGGTGGTGAGCGAGTCCTGGAGTCGTTCGACAGCAAACTCAGCGACAGCGCGTTGCGCACACTCGACAAGGTGGGCGTCGAGACTCACCTCGGCGTGCACGTCACCGACGTGACCGCGACGGACGTGGAGATCACCACCAAGGCCGAACCGAAGACCAAGACCCGGTTCGACACCCGAACGGTGTTGTGGACGGCAGGCGTGGAAGCGGTACCGTTCGCACGGACGCTGGCCACCGCCTTGGGCGCCGAGCAGGACCGGTCAGGGCGAATCGCAGTCGAGGCGGACCTGTCCGTTCCGGGCCACCCCAACGTGTTTGTTGTCGGAGACATGATGTCGCGCAACAAACTTCCCGGCGTCGCCGAGGTTGCCATGCAGGGTGGGCGGCACGCCGGGGCGGTGATCGCCGCCGCGGTGGAGGGCAAGACCAAGAAGAGGCGGCCGTTCAAGTACCGAGACCTGGGCAACGCGGCGTACATCGCACGGCATCACGCGCTGGTGCAGGCCGGTCCGCTCCACATGTCCGGGATGATGGGCTGGCTCTCGTGGGGAGTCATCCACATCGCGTTCCTCTCCGGTGCGCGCAATCGCACCGGCACCCTGATGAACTGGGCGGCCACGCTGGCGACCGGATCGAGACGTGAACGCGCGATCACCTATGGCGATCCCGAGACGGCTCGTAAACCGTATACATGACGGGCCGGTCGGATCGCGTGAGATGAGCAGCAACACTGAGGTCACCGTACTGACGGCGACAGACACGGTGGCGCCGATCGACTTCTACAGCGATCCGCCGGACGGTGTGCGCGTCAACATGGTGAACACGCTGGACAACGAGGCGGCATTCGACGGCCGCGTCGCCGCGATCTCCGATCCGACCGACCACCAATTGCTCCTGGATCTACGTGCTTTCGCTGATGTGTTGCTCGTCGGAGCGGGGACAGTGCGTGCGGAGTCGTACGGTCGAGTGATCCTGACGGAGAGACAGATAGAGCTCCGCCAAGCCAAGCTGGGTCTCACCGGCCGGCCACCGGTTGCGGTGGTCACCTCCAAAGGGCGACTGCCGAAGGAATCTCGGTTGTTCGGTGTCGAGCCCCGGCCGTTGCTCATCACGACCGCGGTGGCCGCCCAGGAGGGTGCGCCTGATGACGCTCAGGAGACGATCGTCGCCGGCCACGACCGAGTGGATCTTCCGCAGGCGATAGATGCTCTGCGGGAGCGTGGATTTCGGCGGATCCTGTGTGAGGGTGGGCCGTCGCTGCTGCATACCCTGGCAGAGCACGACCTGATCGATGAGATGTGCGTGACTGTGTCACCCATGATTGCCGGCGCGCAGGGTGGATCACCGAGGCCGGGGACCACTCTGGATGGACCTCGGCGGATGAAACTGGCACATGTGCTCTCGCACAACGATTTTCTCTATCTGCGGTACACCCGCTGATCTTTGAAAGCCGTTTGGCGGGCGGTCAGTAGGGCGGGTATTGTGCTGACCTCAGCTGCGCGGCCAGATGGGCCGCGTTCCTCGCCACGGTGGCAGTGGTGGTGGCCACGGGCTCAGGTGTGTCATCCAGGTCGTTGTAGTCCGTCCCCTGCATCGCCTCACCGTTCCAATAGGTTCCGCCCTGCGCCGGAATCGTGAAACCGATGTCGTTCAGCCCCTGGAAGAGATCTGCTGTGATCTTGTGTGCGCCGTCTTCGTTGCCGACCACCGCCGTCACCGCGACCTTGCCCACCATGGCCGGCCGCCCCTGATCGTCGGTTTCCGACAGTTCTGCGTCCAGGCGCTCGAGGACACGTTGGGCGACACTCGACATGTGACCGACCCAGGTCGGGGTCGCCACCACGAGGATGTCGGCTTTCCGGATCGCGTCGCGGATGACCGGCCACTCATCGCCGTCGCCCATGTCGCCTTCCACTCCGGGCTTCACGTCGTGGTCCACCACGCGAATCTTCGAACCCGACACCCCATGGGTCTCGAGTTGGGCGAGCACCTGTCCGGCGAGCAACTCCGTACTCGACGGCGCCGGTGACGGCTTGAGGCTGCAGATCAGGGCGAGGGCACTCAGTTCAGACATTGCTCTGGGATAGCCATCGCCGACGTACCCAAAACATGGAGACGGCCGGTCGGGCGGCTACTCGCCGGACGACTTCGCCCGATCGACGAGTATGCGCACCGACGCAGCAACTGTGGCGGCCAGAACGTCGGGCGGGTCGCCTTCGAACACCCGCTTTGTGGCCTCCACGGAGCCGTGGTCGAAGACGCCGAACCAGACCGTACCGGGTTCCTTGTCCTCCTGCGGTTCGGGTCCGGCCTCTCCGGTGACCGCAACTGCGAGGTTGGCACCCATCAGCTCTGCCGTACTCCGTGCCATCGCCAGAGCCGCTTCTTCACTGACGACCGGCCCCTCGGGCACCTTCAGCAGCGAGTACTTGACCTCCTTGCGATAGGCGATCACGCCACCGCAATACCAGTCGCCGGAATCTGTTGCCCGCCCGAGCTGCGATGCCAGGTTGCCCGCCGTCAACGATTCCGCGGTGGCAATGGTCAGCTCCTTCTCGCCGGCCAGCTTCGCCAGTTGCTCGCACATCTCCTGCACCTCGTCCTCGGTGGGGACGCGGTCGTCTGGGTCGGAAATCATGTTTCTTCACTCTCCTCGAGCATGGTGGATGGCCGTTGCAAACATATTGCAACAGTTGCCATTCGGTTCGCGGGAGTGGTCTGCCCCGGTTACGGTTGAGCTATGTATTCCCTCAAAGACACAATCCGAAACGAGTTGGATGTCCGCGCCGACATCGATGTCGCCGCGGAGGTCGAGAACCGGGTGCAGTTCCTGGTCGACTACGCGCAGAACGCCGGAGCAAACGGTTTCGTCTTGGGTATCAGTGGTGGGCAGGACAGTTCGCTGGCCGGCCGCCTGTGTCAGTTGGCAGTCGACCGGATCAACCAATCGGGAGGTTCAGCCGAGTTCGTGGCGGTCTTGCTTCCGTATGGCGTACAGGCTGACCAGGCCGACGTCGACACCGCTATCGACTACATCAAGCCGAGCCGCACGATCAGCGTGAACATCAAGGACACCGCCGATGCCGCGGCAAAGGCCACCGCCGCTGCGCTGGGTATCGATGAGCTCACGGACCTGGTCCGTGGCAACGTCAAGGCTCGGGAGCGGATGATCGTGCAGTATGCCGTGGCCGGCCAGTTGAACCTCATCGTCGTGGGCACCGACCATGCCGCCGAGGCAGTGACCGGATTCTTCACCAAGTACGGAGATGGCGGCGCTGACGTGGTTCCCCTCTCGGGATTGACGAAGGGGCAGGGAGCGCGGCTCCTGGAACATCTGGGGGCACCCGACAGTCTGTGGACCAAGGTGCCTACCGCCGATCTGGAAGACGACCGGCCCGCCATCCCGGACGAGGAAGCCCTGGGCGTCACCTACCGCGAAATCGATGCGTACCTGACCGGAGAGGCCGTCTCCGACGAGGCGGCCAAGACCATCGAGCAGGCCTTCGTCAAGACCAGACACAAGCGCACCGTTCCGGTTGCCCCCACCGACCTGTGGTGGCGGGATCCGACGGGCTGATCGGCGCCGATCCGGGAGATGGTGTGCGAGTGCACAACTCGTCGGAAAAAGTACTTGGCACTCCCCGGTGATGAGTGCTAAAAAAGTAGTGCACAGTGATTGGCTGCCCGCCAGGGTGGCGGGCCGAAGTGTCGAGCAGGAGGTGGGTTGCTGTGCTTCGGTTTGATCCTTTCAGTGATGTGGACACGTTGACGCGGGGACTGTTGACCGGCCAGGCGGTGGGGTCATCTCGAACGCCGAGGTTCATGCCGATGGACCTCTACAAGGTCGAGGACCATTACGTTCTCACCGCCGACCTACCGGGCGTGGACCCCGGCTCGGTGGATGTCAGTGTGGACAACGGCACGCTGACCCTGACCGCCCATCGGACGGCACGGTCGGAAGATTCCGTGCAGTGGATGTCGAGTGAACGGTTTTACGGCACATATCGCCGCCAGCTGACGCTGGGCGACGGAATCGACGCAGCGGGCATCACGGCGAGCTACGAGAACGGTGTGCTGTCGGTGACGATTCCGGTAGCCGAGAAGGCCAAGCCTCGCCGCATCTCGATCAACCACACGGACTCGCAGAAGTCGATCGAGACGAGTTCCTCCTGAGAACCACTGACTGACATCGCAATTGGTCGACCGCGAAAGAGGGGTGATGCTGTGGAGTTGGATGAAACCGTGATCTGGCCCGAGCCCAGTCCGTTGAACGACTGGTGGGCGAATGTCATGACAACCTCGAAATAGTGCAACACGCTTGTGCCCCCGGTCATTTGGCCGGGGGCACATGCGTGAGAACTCGTCAGTGCACAATATCAATCGGCGGTGACGGGCAAGCTGAGGGTCAGCAGCATCAGAACGAACAAGAACCACCCAGCTCCTTGCCACACGGGCCATCCGCCCCCGCGCTTCCATACGCGGTAGGTCTGGATGAACGCACCCAAGCCGCCCAGGAGCAAGATTGCCGGCACTCCGATCGCCCACACCGAACTGTCCGGGTCGGTCACCAGGTAGATGATCAGCCAGCCGAATGCCGCAGCGATCACCGCAAGGTCATAAAGGACGGCAGCGCGGTAGGCCGTTCGGTCATTCCAGCGCTTTTCGACGTCATCGGTCATCGACAAGCCTCGGGTCCCTGAATGGTCAGCGGTTCTTTCGCGGGTACTTTGCGCGATAGCGCACCCGGTCACGGCGTGCCTTGAGCTCAGACACGTGATTGTCTTTGAGACTGTCAGTTGCGCGGAATGCGAAATATGCCCACCCGAACAACACGACTGCGCCCACCGCAAGGATGACGGCAGCGATCATGTGGCCGCCGGCAAGTGTCAAGATCGCCATTGCGACACAGGCCGCGCCACCCGCGAGGGCCACAAATCCCGACCAGCCGACTGGCAAAGACAGTTTGTTACGAGTTTCGTCTTTCGTGCGCTGATCCATGTCGTCCTCCAAGTTGACGCCAGTCCTTCGGATGCCGGGTACCCGGCGCGGCGCCGCCCGAAACACCCCCTGCTGGCCGTTTGCCGCGATTGACGCGGAGGTACCTCTCAGTGAGGTGCCGGTCGAGTCTCGTGAGCGGGCGCCGTCGGGGTGGAGGGGCCTGAGGAGGTGCGCGGTGGCGAGTACAGGAATGGATGTCCCGACCTTCGGGGTCGAGGAGGAGTTGCTGCTCGTCGAAGAGTCAACGGGTGAACCGTTCATGGAAAGCGCTGCGGTTGCCCACGTCGCGAAAACCCTGGGACTCGACCTGGATCTCGAATTGACGCCGTGCCAGATCGAGACCGCCACGCCGATACTCGACTCCATGGCTGACCTGAGGGGGCACCTCGTGGAGAGTCGAGGCAAAGCCGGTGTCGCGGCTCGGGAGATGGGCGGACAAGTGCTCGCGGCAGGTGTGCCGCCGATCGTCGGAGACCGTCAGCCGGTATCGAAAACCGACCGCTACCAGCGCATCGCGCAGAACTTCGGCATCATCGCTGCCGAGCAAGGCGTGTGTGGATGCCACGTGCATGTGGCGGTGCCCGACCGCGCACGGGCAATCGAGGTGAGCAACTCGTTGCGACCGTGGTTACCCGTTCTGGTTGCGCTGACCGCCAATTCGGCCATCCACCGATCATCGGACAGTGGGTACAGCAGCTGGCGGACCATGCTCTGGTCGCGATGGCCGAGCGCGGGCGCTCCTCCTCATCTCGCCTCGGAGGAGGAGTACGACGCCGCCATCGCTCGGCTCCTCGAGGTGGGCGCTGCGCTGGACGCAGGCATGATCTATTGGGATGTGCGGCCGTCCAGCAACTTTCCGACCATCGAGGTCCGCGTAGGCGACGTTCCCGCCACGGTGGGTGAGACGGTGCTCTACGCCACCCTGGTGCGAGCGCTGGTGATGACGGCGCTTGCCGAAGGCCCCACCGCGGCCGGGAGTGCGATCAGTTCGGACGACGTTCGCCTGGCAAAATGGCGGGCAGCACGCGACGGCCTGACCGGTGAGTGTCCGGACCTGCTCTCGGGGAGGATGGTCTCGACGCGCACCGCCGTGGACAGGATGCTCGCCTACATCGGTCCCGCGCTCGACGCCCTGGATGAGCGTGTGGCAGTCGAGGATGCGCTGAACAGTCTGTTCCGCAATGGGAACGGTGCGATGCAGCAACGCGAGGTATTCGAGCGGTGCGGCGCTCTGGCGGTTGTCGAGCATGTCGCGGCGCGCACCTGAGGGTGGCTGCGATGGTCACCCGGCGCGGAAGGTCGCCCGGTACTGGCTTGGCGTGGTGTTCATCAACCGGGTGAAGTGATGTCGAAATGTCACAACAGATGCGAATCCCACCAGCGCCGCAACGCGTTCCACCGGTTCGGATGATGTCTCCAGCAGTTCCAGGCTCACATCGATCCGGCGAGCGATCAACCACTTTATGGGTGTGGTGCCGGTGGTCTTGGTGAACTGGCGCAGATAGCTGCGCCTCGACATCTTCGACTGGGCTGCAAGGTCGTCCAGGCTCAGCGGACGGTCGATGTGTGCGAGCGCCCAGGCCATGCTGTCGGTGATGGAGGTGTCCTCCTCGACGGCGGGAAGGGGATTCTCGATGAACTGGGCCTGGCCGCCGGAACGATGCGGCGCTATCACCAGGCTTCGCGCCACCTCGTTCGCCACGGACGGGCCGTGGTCGTTGCGCACGATGTGCAGACACAGATCGAGCCCGGCCGAGCAACCGGCACTGGTGAGTACATCGCCCTCGTCGATGTAGAGGGGTAGGCGATCCACCTCGATGTCCGGATGCCGCTGCTGGAGCTGCTCTGCATATCGCCAGTGGGTGGTCGCCCGTCGCCCGTCCAACACCCCGGCCGCGGCCAGCACGAAGGCACCCGAACAGATGGAGACCAGACGTGCCCCACGCCCCGCGGCGTGTCTGACCGCGGAGATGACATCGGGGGAGATGGGGGCATGTATGTCGCGGATGCTGGGGATGATGACCGTGTGTGCGGCAGCCAGCTCATCGAGTCCGAAGGCCGCCTTCAGGGTCGCCCCGCCGACAACTCTCACCGGATCGGCCGTTTCCGTGCACAGTTGCACCGAGTACCAGGGCCGCACCATGCCCGGCCAGAATGCTTCGGACAGCTCGGCGAGGCCGAATATCTCGGCGGCGATGCCCATTTCGAAAGCGGTCATCCCGTCGTAGGCAAGGATGGCCACCGTGCGTGCTGACCCCGGACGGGATCGCTGCGAAGACATGGCACTATCTTAACGAAGATCGGCGTCAGTGCCACTTTTCGTTATCGGCCCTGTCCGCGACCCTTGGTACATGGACAAACAGAACGTGACTGTGGTGCAACGATTTTGGCGAGCTGTCAAAGAGTTCGCGGCAGGGGTGGACGCGGCCAGCGCGTTGGCCCACAACAGGGCCCCGTCCGAGGAGTCGGTGGCCAGGATTCGTCAACGGGAGTTCTGGGAGGTCGAGGTCGGTGACATGGTCGCTTGCGGGGACATCAGCACACGCTGACCGAAGGGCAAGTGATGAGCGAGTTCAGCCCCTGGCGAGAGGCCGGCACGGGTATCCAGGTTGTCAGTGAATCGGTGCGTCGGCGTGACTGATCTGGTTGCCCCCGGCGCGTTTTGCCTTGTACATCGCGGCGTCAGCTGCGGCGACCAGACCGCTGATGAGTTCACGGGTGTCACCGGTGACCTCGACAAGGCTGATACTCGTGACGCCGAGGCTGGCTGTCACATTCCACGACATCGTGGCGATGGCTGCGCGGAGGCGTTCGGCGGTGTCGTCAGCTTTGCCGCCCGGCGTGATCTCGGCTACCAGGAACTCCTCGCCGCCGATTCGGCCCACGACCGCGTCCTCGGGACTGGCCCTACGCAAGCTGTCGGCGACGGCGATGAGGGTCATGTCACCGACGGCGTGGCCGTAGGCGTCGTTGACCGCCTTGAAGGCGTCGAGGTCGATCATCACGACGGTGATACTTCTCTCGGGGTCGCCGGCAGCGTTAATGATGAGATCGGACGCGGCACGGTGGAAACCGCGACGGTTGCGCAGTCCGGTCAGAGCATCGGTGGACGACCTCAGCGCGTCAACGGACAGCCAGTGAACGACTACCTGACCGCAGAATGGCACCGCAAGGATGCCGCCGCCCATCACCAATAGCTTCGACAGCGCCATGGCCGGATCGCCGGCGACCGCGATGCGGACAGCACAGATGATGGCGGTCACCAGCGAGATGATCAGCGTGAGCGACAGGTAGCGAGCACAGTGGAAGAAGCCGATATAGCCCGCAAGACCGATGAACGCCGTGCATCCGAGCATGCCTGCACGCGGATCGGAGTCAGCCAGGCAGGCCGCCGCGATGAAAAGGGTTCCTGCGACGGAAGCGAGTTGCGACTGTCTGCGGTTCGGCCAACGCCATGCGTAACCGGCGGCGATTGCGGATAGACCGACTATGACGGCGATGGACACGACTGTCTGGGACGTGTTCTGTGGACCCGAGGGGCTCAACATCATCAAGAATGTCGCCATCGCCAGCATCGACAAGATCGCCGCAAGGACGTATCTGGTCGCCGACGTCAGGCTGCGGGCGGCCAAATAGTCAGAGAGCCAGTCAAAGTGGTCTGGCTGCCGCCACCACAGGAGGAGTTGGCGCACTTGACAACCCCCCGTAGCAGGACGGTTCGGATGGCCGACTTCAGCGTTGATGCTACCCGTGCACGCCGGGATAGATGCGGCCTTCAGGGAACCCAGCCAGCCGGACAGCACATCGGCACCGGTGTCCCGAAAGCGACGCCGTCCTCGCGTGTCAAAGACACTGAACCGGTCCTGCGCCGCAAGACGGGCGTGGACTGCTGTAGACGGCTATTGACCTGTGAGGCGCGATCAGGCGGGAACGAGGTCGAATTCGTTGCCCTCGGGATCGGCAAAGCTGACCCACTGATTGTTGTTCTGGCCGAATGAGCGCAGTTCACGCGCACCGAGCGCGATCAGACGGCGGGTCTCGGCGTGCACGTCATCCGCCTTCAGGTCGAAGTGGACCCGATTCTTGACCGTCTTTCCTTCGGGGACCTTGTGAAACATGAGCAGGGGGCCCGAATCGCCTTTGCTCGGCGCGATCGAGGCGAACTCCTCCGTGGCGTCGTCGCCCAGGTCGCGTTCGAGTACGCGCGACCAGAAGCCGGCTAGGGCCGCGGCGTTTTGCGCATCGAAACTGATACCGAGTACTTCCAGCGACATGGCGGCCTCTCTCCATTTGGGTAGTTGGGTTATACCGCGAATGAGCTGGCACCGGCGGATGAGCGCAGAGGCCTGGCTGCGTGGGGCGCGCTCAGTTGTCGTTCTTCTTCTCGCCGTTGCCGTTCCCGTTGCCCGGTTTCTTCTCTTTCTCTTTCTGCTTTTCGTTTCCGGTGTCGGTGGGCACCTCGACGACAGGGGGAGCCGGCTCTCTCGGTGCAGGTGCGGCTGCGGTGGTCGTGGTGGTGGGCACCGTCGCCGTGGTCGCCGGTGCCGGCGCGAGCGGCGGGACGCCCGAGGTGGAGGTGTTGGTGGTGCTTGGTGTGGTCGCCGGGGCATCGGACGAATCGGACCCGAGTGACACCGCCAGAATCCCGGCCACCACCGCGAAAATCGCGGCAGCGACGATCGCTGCTACCACCAGCGGCCGACGCCGCGACCGCGACGCGGGTACTGGTTGTGCTGCGTAGGCAGCGGACGGCGGGATGGGCGAGGTGAACGCCCGGGTCGCCAGCGGAACGCCCGCGGGCACCGGGGGCGCAGCGGGGGATGCACTGGTTGAACCAGCAGTGCTCGCCGCATGCTCTCGGCATCGGGGAAACGTGCAACGGGGTCAGGTGCCATCGCTCGTTCGATCGTCCCGACGAGCATCGGATCGGCAGAAGGCGACAGCGCGCGAAGCGGAGTCGCGTCGTGCTGCAAGATGGCCCGCGCCACCGACAAGATGTTGTCCCCGGCGAACGGACGGAACCCGGCAACCATCTCGTAGCCCATGACGCCGACCGCGTACAGATCGTCGGTGACACCGGCCGGTTTGCCCTCGATCCGATCAGGACTCAGATAGGCCACTGTTCCCAGCACTTCACCGGTCGCGGTCTGGTTCGACTCAGCCGTTTTTGCGATGCCGAAGTCGGTGACCTTCACAGCGCCCGCTGTACTGAACAGCACATTCCCCGGTTTGATGTCGCGGTGCAGGATTCCGGCTGCGTGCGCGGCGCCGAGGGCGGCCAGGACGTCGGCGAGCACCACCCGGACCCGGTCCGGGCCCACGGGAGCCTCGGCGATCTCGTCGGCCAGGGTGCGTCCCGGTAGTCGCTCCATGACGATGAACGGGCGTCCACCGTCCTCGCCGCTGTCGTACACGGCCACCACATTGGGATGATTGATGGTGGCAGCGGTACGGGCTTCGCTCTCGAATCGCAGCCGGATATCGGCGGCTGCGGCCAGATCCGAGCGCAGCACTTTCACCGCGACCGGACGTCCGAGTCGCAGATCCCACCCGTCGTACACGTCACCCATGCCGCCGTGGCCGAGCAGACCGCGCAGTTCATAGCGGCCGGTGAGCGTTTCGGGGGCGGGCATCCCCTTACGCTAGCGCCCTTTGTTTCGGGTTTCGCGATCGCTAGTGGTTTCATCTGCCGGCCGAGCTGTCGAGACCCGCTTCGAGTGGCGAGGCCCCTTGCCCTGTGGGAGCGTGAACGCTCCTGAGGACGGGATGGAAGACAGTGTCAGAGCAAATCGTGGACAAGGCTGCCGCGGGACGCGGTGCCCGGCAGTACCACATCGGGATAGCGCCCGGCGAGGTCGGAAGCGTGGCGCTGCTGCCAGGGGATCCATTTCGGGTGCCGTTTGTGGCGGAGTTCCTCACCGACGTCACCGAGGTCGCACACAACCGCGAACATCGGACCATGACGGGCATGTATCGCGGGAAGATGATCACCGCGACCTCCACCGGAATGGGTTGTCCTTCCACGGCGATTGCGGTGGAAGAACTGGCCCGCGTGGGCGTCACATCCATGATCCGGGTGGGCAGCTCGGCCGCTCTGCAGTCGGGTATCGAGCCGGGTGATCTTCTTGTGAGCGAAGGATCGCTCCGCAATGACGGAACCACTGCCGCGTACGTGAACCCGGGGTTTCCCGCGGTCCCCGATATCGGGATCGCAGCCGAACTGCGTCGAACCGCCGAGTCAATGAGTCAGCAGCGCGGCGGATTCGGCGTCTATTCGGGTATCAACGCCACCGACGACGCCTTCTACGCCGAAGGTCCCGAGTGGATAGCGCAACTGACCGCGATGGGGATTCTCAACGTAGAGATGGAGAGCTCCGCGCTGTTCGTGGTGGCGAAACTGCGCGGTCTGCGTGCTGGGATGGTCTGCGCCTGCTCGAGCAATCTTCTCGAGGGCGTGAGTGTGTATGACAAGAAGGACTCCGCACTCAAGGACGGTTGGATGCGCAGTATCGAGGTAGCGCTCGATACCGCTGTGGCCCTTGACTTGTGACTAGGTGTCCAGAACCTCCTCGACCCGGTCTCGGAGGCCGTTCACGCCGTCGAGGTTGATACCGAAGTCGCGTTGCAGCACCTCGATCACCTCATCGGCCGACCCGAGCCGGGTACGGGTCGACAAGCCATCGCGTCCGTGTACCGCCAAGTTGCGGCCGCGTAGATTCCAGCGCGCGTCGTCGGTGACCCTGGCCGCACTCAATCCGACCACGAATATCGACTCCGGATGTGTTGAGACGTACCAGCTTCCCACTTCCAGATCGATCTGCGGCTGCGGATCCTCGGTGAACCGGTACAGCGGCTGCCATTCGTCGCGGATCAGCGCTTCGAGCACCAACTCCTGATCGCGGCGTCGGATCCGGTAGGGCTCGTGACGAGTCGACTGCACTTCGTCGGTGACCATCTGGATGGGTGATGACAACGTCTGGCCCCCGAAGCCGACGTCGACGAGGTACCTGTCGGCGACACCGGGAATGGTGACTGCGCAGACCTGGTGAGTCCGCGCCGGTAGGTGGTCGTCGGCCTGCATCCACACCACGCGCCCGGTCAATGCGTCAACCTCAAAGCCCAACTCCGACAGTGCGTATCGCATCATGCCGTTGTGTTCATAGCAGTATCCCCCGCGCCCCCGGTGGACCAGCTTGTCGGTCAACGCCGCGGCGCTGAGGTCGGCGACGGGCACGCCGAGTAGGGGATCGATGTTCTCGAACGGGATGGTCCGGGTGTGCGCTGCAACCAGCGCGTGCAGTGTTTCGATCGTCGGTGTCGACGGCCCGGTGTGATGGATGCGCCGAAAGTAGGCGTCGATGTCGAGGCCGGATGAGTCCGTGACCGTGGGTGCCGGAAGTGTGCTCATGGCAAGAATGGTCCAACTTCAAGTACGGGTGAAGTCAAGGGGTCTCGATCTTCCACTGAAAACTGTCGGATAGCGGCCTTCCGAGGGCAATACTCCCTCGGTGTTCTCGTACACGGCAGATGTGAGGGAGCAACGGTTCTCGCTCGACGCGCCAGAACAAAACTCTTGCTGAGACAAACCCGTGGCAACGGGCCGTTCGTGTCGTAAGGTCACCGGCGGTCGATCCCGACCGGCGCCGTCATGTCTGGAGTGAGTCACGTGAAAGTCTCTGTAGTCGTCGGAAACCCCAAACCGCAGTCGCGGACCCGCACTGTGGCGGAGGCGCTGGTGCCGGCGCTGCTGACTCCGGGCAGCTACGACCTCGAGGTGATCGAACTCGCCGACTACGCATCGGAGTTGTTCGAGTGGTCGTCAGAGCGACTGAAGGCGGTGACCACCGTTGTCGCCGACAGTGACCTGGTGATCTTTGCGACGCCCACTTACAAGGCGTCCTATACGGGTCTACTCAAAGCGTTCCTCGACCGCTACGGAACCGACGGACTGCAGGGTGTGGTCGCGATCCCGGTCTTCACCGGCGGCGATCTCACGCATTCGCTCGCTCCCCAGACCACACTGTTGCCGCTGCTCGCCGAACTGGGTGCGGTGGTGCCGGGCCGCGGGCTGTACTTCGTGATCGACGACCTGCCCCGACTCGACGAGTTCATCGCCGAAGCTGTTGCTCGCTACGCGAAGGTGTTTGCCTCTCTGACCGCAGTGGCAGGTGCGGTTGTGGAGGTCGAAGCTGCCGACGTGTCAGGGGAGTAGCGAGGTCTGCGGGCAGCGATCGAACCGGTCGTGGACAAAAATCCGCTGTGTTGCGGCCAGTTAAGCCGCGCGGCCGACCGGGCCGTGAGCATTGGACCGGATGGATTAAAGAATGAAAGCAACACCGGCGACTGCGGCTGAGAGGAGCGCGAGGCCGGCGGCGATCGGAATGGAGCGCGGTTGAGGTCGCTCACCGCCGAGCCGTTCATAAACGCGTTGCAACCGAACGGTGATTCGCTCGCGCCAGAGCAAGCCCATGGCGAGCAGGGCCAGGCAGGGCGTGCAATAGACAAGCGCGTAGAGGCTTAGGACCCCGATACCTGCACCGATCGGCACATCGGCGGCGCTCAATCTCTCGATCGCGATCAGGTAGGGAAACGCGTTGGGAAGATCTGCACCCGTCGCGGCGATACCCAAAGGTGCCGCAGTCCACGGACCAAACCACGACGGCAGGATCACTGCGGCACGTACTCGCGGACGAAGCCGCCGGATCGCACTGACCAGCAGAATTCCGGCCGCGAGAAGCAAGGCGGCCCTGCGAATCCAGGTGGCGCTCGATTCGATTACACCACCGAGCGCATCGGAGCCGACGTACAGTCCGGCGCCAACGGTCAACACGACTGCGTAGGCGCCGGCGACGTAAGCCGCGGCAGTGACGCCAGGCCGGCGTATCGGGGCAAGAAGAATCAAGGTCACGCCGGCAATGGTGGCCGGGTTGAGGGAGTCTGCCGCAGCGAGTCCCGCGATCGTCCCGAGCAATTCCGCGGTGAACATGAGGCAACCGTATCTCATATGAGACTCACACGTCTCATACGTGTACGATATGCCTGTGGCCAGCAATCAATACGTGACACCGCCCGGGACATCTGAAGTCTTCGAGGACGCCGTTTCGGCAGCGGTCGCGCAGCACCTTGCTTTGTCCCCCGCTGCCTCCATGCAAGAACTGGCCGCCGCGGCCGGTGTCTCCCGCGCGACGTTGTTTCGTAGATTCCCCTCGAGGGAGGTGCTGGTGGCCCAATTGTGCGAAGCAGCGGTGCGAGCATTCGTCGGTGTCGTCAATGCCGCGGAACCAGAGGGCGATTCACCTTCGGCGGCCCTGCGTCGAGTTGTGTCCGGGCTGGCTCGCCTCGCGCCCGTAGTCGGCCTCCTGGGCCTACAGCCTCTCGATGAACACGTCGAATCGACTCTGCTCGAACAGATTTCGAACGCCGAGGAGCGACTGCGTCAGTTGATCCGCAGAGGGCAAGAGGCCGGCGATTTCAGGGTAGAGGTCGACCCTGAGTGGGTTCTGACGATGCTGACCTGGTTGATGGTCGGTAGTGCTGACGGTGTGCGGTTGGGACGGTTGACGTCGTCGAGCGCCCAACGGCATCTGGCTGCGACGATCGAGACAACCGTGCTGCGCGCGAGACAATGAATGGGGGAGCTTCGTCCGCCAAGATGCGGCCCACAGAGCAGTAGATCGCGGTAGGTGGAACATCTGCACGTGCGCAGTATTGACTTCATGCTCACTTGAAGTCTTAGCGTCGTGTCATGACTCAACAATCAGACCGCATCGTCGCGCCAGAGACCGCTGATCTCAACGCAATCCGAAGAATCATCATCGGTGTTCAAGAGGGGTTCAACAACAACGACCCTGTTCAGATGAACTCGCACCTTGCCGACGACGCGGTCGTCGTGAACGCCCGTGGGGTGGTCCTCGAAGGTCGCCGGGCAATCGAGGAGTCCACGAAAGATGGCCTGGCGTCAGGGTTTCTGAGAGACGCGACTGCTTACTACGAATTGGCCGATGTCACGCTGTTGGCCCACGACGTCATTGTCGCTCGCAAGAACGCGTGGTCCACCTCGGAGGACGCCGGCGCCGGCAGGCCACCGGAGATGAACGCGTTGTATGTCTTTGTCCGTCGCGAGGGCCGTTGGGCGATTTGGCGTCGGCAGAACACACTCGTCGTATGAATCGATCGACGAGCTAGAGGGCTCGCGGTCCGGTCACAGCAACACGCCGCCGGATACTTCGATGCGTTCACCTGTCACCCAGCGGAACTCGCGGGACACCAGGGCTGAGATCGCGTCGGCGATTTCAGCTGGGTCGCCCACTCGTCCGAGCGCGGTTTGCCCGGACAATCCCGCGCGCATCGCTTCGTCGTCGCGCATGGCTCCGCCGTTGAAGTCGGTTGCGGTGGGGCCGGGCGCGATCGAGTTGATCCGGATGCCCCGACGGCCGAGTTCGGCAGCGAGGCTGCGGGTAAGCGCTTCGAGGGCCTTCTTTGACGCCGCGTAGACAGAGGTTGCCGGGCTGACGTGTCGGCTGAGTGAACTCGATACGTTCACGATGCTTGCCCCTTCCGATAGGTGGGGCAGGAAAGCCTGGGTGACAAAGAGCGGACCGCGGACGTTGACGGCGAAGGTGGCGTCGAAGTGATCGGCCGTAATGGCGCCAAGCGGCGCGAACAGGCCCACCCCGGCGTTGTTGACCAGCACGTCGAAGGTGCCGGCGTTCCACTCGCGCTCGATGCCGGCGAGCGCAGCGACACGTGCCGCCTCGATGGAGGCGAGGTCCGCAACATCAAGGTGGACCGCGATGGCTTCGCCGCCCAAATCGGCGATTTCATCCACGACCTCGCTCCCACCGCCCCGCGAGGCCGCGACAACCTTGATCTTGTTTCTGGCCAGAGCGAGCGCGGTCGCTCGTCCGAGTCCACGGTTGGCGCCGGTCACGAGGGCAATTCGGGTCATGTCATCTCCTGTAGATAAGTAAATGAATACTTACTTGTAAGGTAGATCGTGTTGGAATGCCCGTCAACACGAAGGAGGGAGTGAACCATGGCCCGCGACGCCGAAGCCACCAAAGAGCGGATTCTCGCTGCGGCAACCGACGAGTTCTCCGCGCACGGATTTGCGGGCGGGCGGGTAGAGCGGATCGCTGCCAAAGCGCAGAGCAACGTTCGGATGATCTACGCGTACTACGGCGGCAAAAGCGGCTTGTTCGATGCGACCCTCGCGGCGGCGCTACGTCGGATGGCCGAGAACGTCCCGCCGCGTCCTGAAGACCTTGCCGGTTGGGCTGGTGACGTGTTCGACCATCATCAGCGGTTCCCCGAAGTGCTTCGGCTGAGCATGTGGGCTCAGCTCGAGCGGCCAGAAGCAACTGCTGAGCCCAGCGATATCTATCGGAACAAGGCGCTCGCTGTCGCGACGGATGCGGCCCAACCACTGTCGGCCGTCGACGTCCTGGTCTTCATCTACGCCATCGCGCAAGCCTGGCAGCTGTCACCCAAAGGGCTTACCGGACTTGACGAATACGAGAACGATGGAGATGGAGACGCTGCTCGCCGGCAAGCGGTGGTCACCGCAGTCGAGCGGATGTTGCAAGCCCAATCTTGAGCTGGAGACGTCTCAGATGCCGCACACCGACCTGCTGCTGAACCCAGGCGTCTAATTGATGTTGTACGTGACGGTGTTGTTCGCTGGGGCGGGGTCGCCGGTGGTGGACAGCGCGAAGTACGTCAGGGGCGCCCCGGCGATAAAGCCGCAACCTCCAAAGTATTCGGTCAGTGACTGGCCGGCGGCAATGTTGCCGAGATACCGCGGCGGCCCACCTGCCAGCAGCGCGACCAGGCTGCTGGGCCCAGCGATGACGTTGTAGGCGGTGTCGGGGCCGCGGTTTGTGACCGTCAGATGGCAGGTGTCGAAGCTCGAGGAAATTGTCACAGAAAGGTCAGCGCTGCCCCCACTCGCTGATCCGGTATCCGGTGCGGCAGCGGCGGGGCCGACACCGATCACCAATGCCGCAGCTCCGGCTGCAACGGCCCCAACGCCGATTGTCCGAACAGTTGTATTCATACGCATGGATTCGCCCCCTTGGCCTGTCACTACGCTCTGAACCCGGACTGTACGCCGCACTGCGAACGCAACAACGGTGAAATGGCGAAGATGTCAGGCGGCACCCTTGTGGACTTGGTGTACCCACACGGTAGCAACGTAACATTCGTTGATTCACGTAACGGATTGCGGCACCATAACTTTCGTGTCGCTGACGAAAGGTCACGTGGTTCCGTCGCCGACAGCCTGCATGTTGCGGCGCCCGCGCAGGTGTGTCACGCCCGTGTTTGGGCAGGTGCGTGGCGCACTTCCGTGGGCGTGGGGTCTACGCGCCCGATGCGATTGATAGCGCCTGACGGATCCGATCAGGAACCCGACCTTTGCGCGAGGCTGGCCTCCAGCATCTCGAGGAGCGATTGCAAAGCGTCGGGGTCGCCATCGATCTTGACGAGTCCGTTTTCGATGGCTTCGGTCACGGTCATTCGATTGCCGGCGATGGCAGCCATTGTCGGCGGCTCCGTCCAAATGACCGCGTCCGCGGGCGTTTCGGGCGGCCCCGCTTGAACGTTGGGAGACCCATCTTGAAGTTGTAGTGTCGCAACGCTGTTACCGACGTTGAACTCGAACCTCGTAGTCACTCCTCGAAGAGAATCCTTGTCGAGCATGCGCGCGAGGAACAGCAGTGACCACTCGGCGTGAAAGCTCTCATCAGACTTTGGATCTTCGCTGGTGTGATGACGAGCCCCCCACAACGCCAACGGCACCATCGCGTCAGCGAGTTCTTGGCCGGGGTCGGTCAGTTCATAGACGGTCGAAGCGGCAGGCGGGCTCAGGTACCGCCGCCGGACAATCCCGTCGACCTCGAGTTGTTTGAGCCGCGACGCCAACAAGCTGGTGCCGATGCCGGTCAGCACTTCCGAAAGGTCGGAGTACCGCTTCGGCCCCGACATCAGCTCGCGCACGATCAGCAACGTCCACCGCTCGCCGACCACATCGAGCGCACGAGAAAGCCCACAGAACTGGTCGTAGCTACGTCGCGCCATGGCCACCACCGTACCCCAGGACAGTGGTTACAAAAGTGAAGACTTCAATTTGTTACTTGTGCACTTCTAAATCTTATGTAAGAGTCGAATCAGCACGACGGCCCGCGAGGCAACGTCAACCATTGGCGCCCCCTCGGGCTTCACGCAAACCCAGGACCCCTGACACTGTGAGGCGATTGGCCATGGCCGACAAGATGCTGTCCCACTTCTATCGAGGCCAGTTCGTGGCCCACACGACAACCCGCCAGGACGGACCAATTGTTCTCGGCTGCAACGGTTCAGAGGCATCGATTCGAGCAATCACAGCAGCAAGCCGATTGGCGGGTGGGCCCGCGGACGTCATTCTCGTGTGCGCGATCAGAGCGCCCTCCCCACCGCCGCGCCCGACCCGACTGCACGACGCTTTAAAGGCGGAGGCATACCTGCTCACCGACCGGGCAACTGTCGATGAAGTCCTGCGCCGAAGTACTGAGGTGGCACTTGTAGCCGGTCTGCGGCCCCTCGCCGCGCTCTACCTCCACGGCGATCCCGTCCGCGTGCTGCTCAGCACCGCCGAGCGGTATCAAAGTCCGACCATCATCGCCGGTATGTCCGGGCAGAGTCCGAGCCGATTGGTACGTCGTCTGGCTCGACGACTACCCAGCGACGTTGCACTCATCGCCACTGACGGAACTACACATCTGCGAAGCCGGCGGGTGTCAACCACACGTATGCGCAACCAGGCGAAGGCATGGCGTGCAGTGCACAGGCCTGCGAGCGCGTGAAAACCCGAACAACGCCTCGTCAAAAACCGGAACCAGCAGGAGGAATCATGCACGCGCCATCGATGATGAAAGCCCTTGCCGCCGGACGGATCATTCTCGGCGTGACGTCTCTGGTCGCGCCACGAGCGTTCGCCACTGCCGTCGGAGTTGTATCCCCCAGCGACGAACTGTCATACATGACGCGCGTCTACGGCGCCCGAGCAGTTGCAATGGGAACCGGCTACCTCACCGCCACTCCACACGAGCGGGCACGCTGGGCCAAGCTATCGCTTGCCATCGACATCTCCGACACCATCGCGGGCATCAGTCAGGCGTTCCGACAACCGAGTTCGCGCCGACCTGCCACCCTCATGATCGTTCTCACCGCGACCTATGCCGCCGTGGGCCTAGTTGCATCACGTGCCCAAAGTGTGTCTACGTCTGCCCCGGTGGGCCGCAGTTTATCGTCGTCGTAACTAGCTGAAATGCAGGGTGTTGGGGTCACCGGTGGGACGCAGATTTGTAGACCCAGGTCGTTAAGAATTGCCTTCATGCGGCTGCGGCTGCGGCTGCGGGTTTAGTGAAATAGGTTGTGCGCGCCCCTCCTTCCCAGCCACCGCGAGGCAATGCTGCATACTTCCTCGTAGCCACGTCATCAGGGGGACCACATGAGAACAGCAGGTGTCGCCGCGCTCACCGTTGCCGCATGCATACTCGCCGCCTGCACACCCAGCGATTCTGACACGGAGTTTCCCAACGCCTCCGAAGTACGGCAGGTCGTCACACCATCAAACGTCGGCCCACCTGTTCTGATTGATCCTGCGGCCCCCGACGACACCGTCCCTCCACTGCCGATCACCCTCACGGTCGACGGTCAGACCTTTACCATCACGGAACGCGACGGCGGGCACGACTACAACTGGGACAACGGCCCCAACCCCGGCTACGGATTCTCGGAAGGTGCGCTGGGCACCGCTGGAGTTCCGGCAGACCAGGCCACCGATCGGCCGCCGCCGCGGCGAGTCGACACACTCGGTCACTACCGCAGCTCCATTCGAGACTTTCTCAGCTCGATCGACCCCGATACCGGATATCTGGAGGACTAGAGCGCGCCGAGACCGCATGGTTCATTCAATTCGATGCTCCCCCGGCCCAACTGACAGTTGACGCGCCCAAATGCCCCTGAGGTGGGACCATCACTGGTGTGACCGAACTGATCGAGGCCCGCGGCAGCAGAGAGAAGCGGGACCTCGCCCCCCACGTCGTTGTACTGTTCGGCGCCACAGGTGACCTGGCCCGGCGAAAACTGCTGCCGGGTTTGTTCCACCTGTTCTTGTCGAAGCTGGCACCTGAGTTGCGGATCGTCGGAACGTCGCTGGACGACCTCGACACCGAGGGGTTCCGCGAGGTCGCGATCAAGGCCTGCAGCGAGTTCTCCAGCCGGATGTTCACCCCCGAGGCTGCCGCCGAGTTCGCCGAGCACCTGACCTATGTGCCGCAGGGTGAAGGCGCGGAGGCGCTCGCGGCGGGTGTGCGCGTGCAACTCGATGCGCTCGGCAGTGAAGCCCGCATGTTGCACTATCTCAGCGTCCCGCCCAAGGCGGCGATGGCGGTGCTGGAGATGCTGCATGCGGCCGACCTCGTCAAGCGATCCCGCGTCATCATGGAAAAACCCTTCGGTACCGACCACGAGAGTGCGGTCACTCTCAACGCCTCCATTCACCGGTGGTTCAAGGAAGAGCAGGTCTTTCGTATCGACCACTTCCTCGGCAAGGAGTCGGCGCAGAACATCTTGGCCTTCCGGTTCGCCAACGGATTGTTCGAACCGATCTGGAACCGCAATTTCATCCACTACATCCAGATCGATGTGCCAGAGAAGCTGTCACTGGAGGGCCGCTCGCACTTCTACGAGTCCACTGGCGCGTTCCGGGACATGGTGGTGACGCACCTCTTCCAGATCCTGGCGTTCGTCGCGATGGAACCACCGACGGCCCTGGCGCCAGGACCGATCGGCGAAGAGAAGAACAAGGTATTCCGATCCATGCGACCGCTCGATCCACGCAATGTGGTGCGCGGCCAGTACGCCGGCTACCGCGACGAGCCAGGTGTGGCGCCGGAGTCCGAGACCGAGACGTTTGTGGCGCTGAAGGCCGAGATCGACAACTGGCGTTGGGCCGGTGTGCCGTTCTACCTACGTACTGGCAAGAGCCTCGGTGAAGGCCAGCGCATCATCTCCATCGCCTTCCACGAGCCCCCCAAGAGCATGTTCCCGCCGGGTTCTGGTGTGGGACAGCAGGGTCCGGACCACCTCACATTCGATCTCGCTGACGCGTTCAAGGTGTCGCTGTCGTTCTACGGCAAACGACCGGGGCCGGGTATGAAACTCGACAAGCTGAGTCTGCAGTTCGCCATGCAGGAGACCGATCAGGTGGGCATGGTGCTGGAAGCGTACGAGCGCCTCATTCTCGACGCGATGAAAGGCGATCGGACGCTCTACACAACCGCTGAAGGCATCGAGCGTCTGTGGGAGGTATCGGCGCCGTTGCTCGAGAATCCGCCGCCGGTGCGCAGTTACGACCAGGGGTCGTGGGGCCCCAACGCCATTCATCAACTCATCGCGCCCCACGCCTGGCGTCTGCCGTTCGAGAGGATCTGGCGCAACAAGAAGGAAAGCTAAGACCCCTCGCGCGCATACTCTTTCATGAGTCGGCGTTCGTCATCGACCTTCGGATAGCCGAAGAACACCACCAGTGCGCCGCCCAGCACCACGGCGATCGCCGCGGCGTAGGCCAGGTGGTCGCCGTGAACAAACGCATCGCGGGCGCCGGCGATGATCTCCTTGCCGTACTCGGGATAGCGCTCGGCCAGCACCTCGGCACTCGAAAACGACTTCGTCAGAGCAGCTTCCGTCTCGTCGGTGACCTTGGCCGCGTCGGGCGAATCCGAGATCGACTTGGTGAAGTCGCGTGCGTATCCGGCGGTCAGAATTGCACCCAGGATGGACTGCATGATGGCCCCGCCGAGATCGCGCTGCAGGTCGGACATGCTGGAGGCCATACCTGCGCGCGAGCGTGGCACCGATCCGGTCAGCGACCGCGATGCCGGTGTGCCGGCGAAGCCGACTCCGATTCCGACCAAGGCGTACGCCACCGCGATCTGCCAGTAGTGTGCATCCTCGGTCCACATCGTCAACGCCGCAACGAGACCGGCGAGGATGAACACGAATCCCACCAGCAGGGTGATGCGTGAACCACGCGCCTCGACCATCCGGGCGGACAACGGCGCGAAGAGCACCATTCCGATCGCGGCGGGAACGATGGTGGTGCCGGCCTCCAACGTCGAGTACTCCAGCACGTTCTGCAGATACTGCTGGCCGATGAACATCACACCCATCAGCGTGCCGAACACGACCACACCACCGAACGCGGCCACCCAGAAGGTGCGGCGACTGGCAATCGAGAGATCGAACAACGGTGTGGGGGCATGACGTTGCCGCACGAAGAACGCGATACCGGCGGCGAGAGAGATCGCGGCCAGTACACCCACCGCCGATCCGGCGCCCGACATCGGGATGAAGTTGAGGGCCAGGATCATTGCGCCCACGAACACGATGGACAGCACGCCGCCGAGATTGTCCACCGACTCGGATGCATCGCCGGAATCGGATGGTACGAGGAATATCGCGGCCACCAGTGCCACGACGGCGAGCGGCAGTGTCACGAGGAACACCGAGTGCCAGCTGAACACCTCGAGCAATGCACCTGAAACGATCGGCCCCAGTGAGGAGATCGCGCCGCCAAGCGCTGACCACGCGGCGATGGCGCGAGTGCGACTCGGGCCCGACCAGAGAGCGGTGATGACCGCCAGGGTGGTCGGAAAGGCCAGTCCGGCAGCGATTCCGCCCACCAGACGCGCAGCGAACAAAACCTCGATCGACGGTGCGAAGCCGGCCACCAACGAAGCCGGGATCGACAACATCATGCCGAAGACGAGCATCCGTTTACGGCCGTGCCGGTCGCCGAGAGCGCCGAAGTACAGCACGGACGCGGCCAATCCCAGTGAATATCCCACTGCGACAAGGTTCAGTCCGGTGGCGCCCGCGTCGAAGGCTCTACCGATGTCGGGAAGTGCGACGTTGGCGACCGCCAGGTTGATGTTGGCCACCCCGGCGACGAGTATCAGGGTGCCCAGCACCACCTTCGCGCGTGGTGGTGCTTCCGGTGTCACGGTGGCCGTCAAGGGTGGCTCCCTTCGTCGGTGCTGGGCACCAGACAAGCAATTTGACTCGATGGTGATCGAACGAACTTCCACATGAAAACAACAGGGTGCGCAAAGAGTATCCCGCGACCGAGCGCGCAGCTCAGGGTTTGATCGTCGAACTGTTCCGCAGTCTTCGGGCTGTGTTCATCGAACGCAACCCAGCGAAACCGCCTGCGATCACAACCCCAGCGTCGATCGGATGATCGCGGCCAACTCCAGTGGGGCGTCGCTCTGCACCGAGTGCCCCGCTCCGGGTACCGAGATCACTTCGGAGCCCGGCCGTCGACGGACGATCTCGGCGGCATCGGTGTCGGTGACAAAAGCCGACGCACCGCCGCGGACCAGGGTGAGAGGAATGGTGCTGGCCGACAGGGCATCCCAGAGCGGCCCGGGTTCGATGCTCTCGCGCATCTTGTCGTAGCGCCACTGCACACGGCCGTCGTCGAGTTCGCGGGTGTTGTGGATGACCCCGCGACGAATCGACGACCTGCTGCGTCCGGGTGCGGCTGCGGCGGTGAGCTCGATCAGTTCGTCCCGGCTGTCGTACGTGTCGGGTCCGCTGACCAGCGCGACCGTGCCTCGATCGGCTCCGCTCAGTTGCTCTACCCGTTTCGGTGATTCGGGGCTCACGTCGACGATCAGGGCCCGTCGAATGAGGCGGGGATCGAGCGCGGTGATGGCGATGGTGGTGAGTCCGCCCAACGACATACCGACAACCAGTTCGGCGTCGGGGGCGAGGTCACGGATGACCGGAGCGACGGCGACGGCATTCGGTTGCGGACGGTAGTCGTGGTCTTCTCGCCAGCCGGAGTGGCCGTGCCCCGGCAGATCGACGGCGAGCGCCGGTAGGCCCAGCGCCAGGATCACGCTGTCCCAGGTGTGAGCGTTCTGTCCGCCACCATGGAGGAAGACGATGCGGGGGGACTCGGCGGTCCACTGCACGCTGCTGACCACGTTGCCGTCCACATCGGTGTCGATGCGGGTCACCTCGGGGATGCGATCTAGATCGATATCCAGTTCGGCAGCGTTCTCGGTCAGGAGGTCGAACTCCGAAGCCATGGTGCCCCTTCCACATCGATGGTGATGTGAAGGCTACGGGCCCGAGACATCGGGCCGCCACCGTTCCGGGCCGCCACGAGAGCCCAAACCCGGTCAGTCGGTCCGGTTTTTCAGCCGGCTCATCCAGTCGGCAGGCACGCGATCACTCGGACCCGGCGTCGCCTGATCGACGGGGTGCGCGTGCGGCGGAGCGAGTTCGGGGCCGCGGTAGTAGTCATTGGTGGCGTAGTTCCAGAACCAATCCTCACCAGGTTCGAACGACTGGATGACAGCATGACCCGTGTCGGCGGCATGGTGTGAGGCGTGCCGGGACAGCGAATCATCGCAGCAGCCAACGTGACCGCACGTTGCGCACCGGCGTAGATGGAACCACCAGCTACCCGTCTGGTCGCATTCGACGCAACCGGAACCGCTGGGTGGCACCGACGGGTTGATGTCTGGAGTTGTCATTCCGGGCCCTCTCGCTCATCGATCGTTACTCGACCACAAGATCAGTGTTCGATCGTTTGCGCATCTTGTCCACCGCGGGTCGCGCCCACCGCGCAGGCCCACCAGACCGCCTCAGCCGCCATTGCGCCCCTTGCTACCTCGATCGAGCAGGTCGAGTTCGAGCTCGGTGCGTGCCCGGCTCATCCCAGATCCGGCGTCGAAAGACGCCCGCGGCGACGTGCGATTTTGATACGTCGCAATCAATCCGGCAACCACGGCCGGCCCCAAGATCACCACAATGTCCATGGCAGCAACTATCCGTTCGAATACATCGCGCCAACAGTGTCTGAATTGACAGTATTGGCAAATATCCTGCCAAGCGATCGCTCGACAGTGTTTGTGCAGGCCAGGACAGTGTTGGCGGTTCAGGCGGCGCGGGGCAACCGATTTTCCGTGCGTGAGCCGCTCGGAGTAGACCGTTCGAGGGACAGGCGGCTAGGTGCTCGGCCGTCCGAGCGGGGACTCAGCGAACGGCTCAGCAGCGCCGTACATCAGCTCGAGTTCGCCGAGATACGCACACGTGCCGATCAGTGGTCGCGCAGTGGCCATGTCCAGTGGGCGATCGGCGGTGTCCGCGCGCAGAGCCGACACGGCATCCTCGGCGATCCCGACTCCGACGTCGGTGTGCGTCGCATGGCCGGCCCGGATCTTGTCGGTGTGGCGCCTGACCACCGCCCGAAGTCGGGGATGGCCGTCCGGGTCGGGCGGCAGCGGGAGGTCGGCGATCGAATCGGCGACTACGCGGAGGCGAGTGGCTTGCCCGAAAGCTCGGAGCATGGGCGTTCGCTCGTCCGTGGGCCCACCACTTTCTGAAAGATATTGGCGCGCCGCGTCATCGGCAGTGCGATAGGCAATGACACTCAGGTTGCGGTGGTTGGTGACGTCGGCGCTCGCCGAGCGCTCGGTGCCCCGGAGTAACCGGCCGACCACAACATCGAGGTACTGCAGGTACTGGCCGGTTGCGCTGTCGATGGCCGCGCGTGCCGTCGCTGCGACACCCCGTGGCCAGAGGAGAAACGAGACCACCACTGCCACTGCGCATCCGATGGCAACATCCTCTACGCGAATCAGGCCCACGTGCCAACCGCTGGGCTTGAGAATGTTGAACATGGTGATCACCAGCACCGTGAACGCGGCTTGACCGGCGGCGAAGGAGAATACCTTGGGAATGTAGGCGGCTCCGAAAGCTGCAAAGGGAAGCAGAATCCACAACAGGGTGCCGTTGGTACCCAACACGACGACGATGGCTCCGCCGATGACAAACCCCGCGGTGGTTCCCGCAACTGCCCGTACGACTTTCGAGCCCGTGGTGAGGGCACTGCTGCGCAGAACCGACATCGCGCCCAGCACCACCCAGAACCCGTGCTGCACCGGCACCATCTGAATGAGGGCCACTGCGGCAGCGAGGCCCACACCGGTGCGCATGGCGTTGCGGGCAATCACCGACCGGGCGATGACGACCGGTGACGCGGCTTTTCGGGTGGCCTCGAGTTCGGACAGCACGAGATCTGCTGCGCCGGTCGGTGGCAACTGCCTGCCCAGCACCTTGGCGATCATCGGCCGCGCATCCGCAGCAGACGACCACGCGATGGTCCGCCCGACGAGAGCCACTGTTGTGCCGACGGTGTGAACCGTGAGCAACCGGGCGCCAGTGGCCTCCGCCTCGGGCTCGCTAGCCTCGGCCACGATCTGTTCGACGTTGTGACCGAATCGGTTTCGCAATACCGAGGTCAGGTCCGTTGCTGTGGAGACGAGTCGTTGCCGGTACAGGTCATCGTCGTCTGGTGACCTGCCTTCGCGGAGCACCTCGACGCAACGACGCAGGACCGCCGAGGCAGGGTCTCGAACTTCTTCGGGTAACCGGGTCTGGCCGTGAGTGGTCTGAGCGGCAAGCCATTCGAGGTCGTCCACCACGCGCGCGAGAGCTCGACTGCCGGCCGTGAGCCCCGTAGGTCGGCTGTCGGTACCCAGGTACGCCTGACGTAGGTTGCTCATCGCGTCCATGACTCGCGCGGTGGACGCGGTGTCGGTGTCGCTCATGGCGATGTATTCGGCAAGAGTCTCACAGACTTCCCGGACCCGGCGGCGCAGCGCATCGTGGTGATCGGGGGGCAGGAAATATAGCGCAGCCGGGACGCAGAACACCAGTGCCAGAGTCCAACCCAACAGTCGGTCGGAGATCGGGCCGACATCGGGAACTGCCACGGGCAGGACAAACGCGAGGAGAGCAGCGCGCTGGCCCGCGGCGAAACTGGAACTGAGAATGGCCAGGTAGGACACCACCACCCCGACCACCAGCATCGAGATCACGCCCACCCAAGCAGGCGTCGCCAGAACCGTTCCGACGGTGATGAATACGTACCCCACCACAGCGAGACCGGCTAAGCTGACGGCACGTCGAGTGCGGTTGCCCGGGAAGTCGACCAGCACCAGTAGCGCGATGGTGCCGAAGATGGCGAACAACGGAGTCTGGGGGCCGCCGACATGCACGGCGAGTGCAGCCACGATCGGGACGATGATCGCGGTGCGTACCGCCCTCCGCAACGCATCGAAACCGTGGTCGCGCGAACGCACGGCCGCAGGCAGTGAGCGCAGTCGACGCGGGACGGGCAGGCCCATGGCGTGATGGTAACGGCAGGCGTTCGATCCCACGGGGCAACGGCGACCGACGTCGAGATCGATGTCGTGCGGCGCCGCGATCGCCTAACGTGGGTTGGGCGAGAGATCAGAAGTCCGCACCGAGCAGAACGAGAATGGAGATTCGCATGAGCGACAACGTCTACCGCGTCACCGAGATCGTCGGGTCGTCGACAACAAGTACCGACGATGCGATCAAGACCGCGATAGCCCGGGCCAACAAGTCGCTGCGCAACGTGGATTGGTTCGAGGTGGTCGAGACCCGAGGGCACGTGGAGAACGGAGAGCTCGCGCACTTCCAGGTCACCCTGAAGGTCGGTTTCAAACTGGAGGACTGAGGAGGTCCGTCATCAGTCGAGGTCGTCGAGTATGCCGATGAACTCGGTGGCGTACTCGACGTGGGTGAGCAGGCGTTCGTAGCGGTTTCGGGCGTCGGCTCTCACCTCGTCGATGACGATGCGGGCAGCGGGATCCGGATTGTCGGAACCGTGCAATGCATCCACGGCGCGTAAGAACGTGCGCATCTCGTCGAGGCTGTAGCCCAAGGGTTTCATCCGCCGGATGATCAGCAGCCGTCGCACATCGTCTTCGGTGTAGAGCCGGAAATTGCCTTCGGTGCGGGCTGTCGGCGCCACCAGATCGATGTCTTCGTAGTGGCGAAGGGTCCGGACCGACAGGCCGAGCCGGTCGGCAACCTCGCCCACCTTCATGCGGTCGCCGGCCATCAGCCGGATGCGCCGAGTCGGCCCGACAACCGTTCCAGGCGCGCGAGCCCCGCGCCCTCTAGCCCGACGATCGTGGCCTGTTTGCCTCGCGCCCGGTACTTGCCCAGTACGGCATCGAGACTGGCGACCGTCGACGCATCCCAGACGTCGGCATCGCTCAGGTCGATGATGACCCTGTCGGGATCGCCCGCATAGTCGAACTGGTAGACGAGGTCGTTGCTCGACGCGAAAAACAACTGTCCGGTGACCCGGTAGCGACGCATCTCGGCGAAATCGGCACTCTCGGGGTCGGTTTCGGTGACAGGCGTGACCGTGGTGAGATGTGCGACCCGGCGGGCGAACAACACCATCGCGGTGAGCACGCCGAGAACGACGCCGATTGCGAGATTACTGGTGAGAACCGTTGCGACAACGGTGACCAGCATGACAAGGGTTTCCGGAAACGGCATCATCCGCAGGATTCGGGGATGGACGCTGTGCCAGTCGAACGTACCGACCGACACCATGATCATCACGGCGACCAGGGCGGCCATCGGGATGACACCGACGATGTCGCCGAGAACCACGACAAGGATCAACAGGAACAACCCCGCGAGGAACGTCGACAGTCTGGTGCGGGCGCCCGATTGCTTGACGTTGATCATTGTCTGACCGATCATCGCGCAGCCACCCATGCCGCCGAAGAACCCGGTGACGACGTTGGCCACTCCTTGGCCCCACCCTTCGCGGGTCTTGTCGGAGTGTGTGTCAGTGATGTCGTCGACCAGCTTGGCTGTCATCAGCGACTCCATCAGTCCCACGAGGGCCATCGCCAGTGCGTAAGGCGCGATGACCGACAGGGTGTGCATCGTGAACGGCACATCGGGGATCAACAGGGACGGTAGCGAATCGGGCAATGCGCCTTCGTCTTCCACCGATGGGACATCCCAGCCGAACGCGGTGACCACCACCGTCAAACCCACGATCGCCACAAGTGGCGAGGGAATGGCCGTGGTGAGCCGGGGCAACAGCACGATGATCGCCAAACCCGTTGCCACCAGGGGATAGACGAGCCAAGGGATGTCGTCACCGATGAGATGCGGCAGCTGGGCTCCGAAGATGAGAATGGCCAACGCGTTGACGAACCCGGTCATCACGCTGCGGGGGATGAAGCGCATCAACTTGGCGATACCGATCACGCTGAGCGCGATCTGGAAGATGCCGGCGAGGATGACCGTGGCGATGAGGTAGTCGAGTCCGTAGTCGTCGACGATCGGCGCCACGACAAGCGCAACAGCGCCGGTGGCGGCGGAGATCATCGCCGGCCGGCCTCCGACCACGGCGATGGTGACGGCCATGGTGAACGACGCGAACAGCCCCACACGCGGGTCGACCCCGGCGATGATCGAGAACGAGATGGCCTCGGGGATAAGCGCGAGCGCCACCACCAGACCTGCCAGCACCTCCCGCCGGAGATCGCGTGGTGAACTCATGAGCGCGCGCACCGTCGCCGGCGGGTTCTGAGAATGGGTGACGGAGTTCGTGCTGGGCACGCGCGTCCTTTCGAGCTGATGTGGGCAGTCGGGTGTGGTGGCCGGCAGACGTGGTCGGAACGCCCGCAAACCTACCGTAACGAGAGGTTTGCCCCAAGTCGTGCTGGCGCGTTCGCCGTTACAGGGCCAGGT
Organism: Williamsia sp. DF01-3; assembly: GCF_023051145.1. Classification (NCBI taxonomy): domain Bacteria; kingdom Bacillati; phylum Actinomycetota; class Actinomycetes; order Mycobacteriales; family Nocardiaceae; genus Williamsia; species Williamsia sp. DF01-3. Next base: position 97,780 of record NZ_JALKFS010000005.1, on the reverse strand, counting down.
GAACGGGGCGGCCGCGGACGATGGTGGCGGCGACTCCGAGTGCGCGCAGACGAGCGCCCATCTCTGTCGACGTACCTGATGCGATCGGATTGTCGTCGAGCAGCACCACATCGCCCCGACTGCCCACTGCCACCGTGGTCTGCCCGTCAGTACTGGCCGAGAGGGCTTGCGCCGGGGTGAGCGCCTCATCGGCGTTCCATGGCTCGGTTGTCGCGTCGGCGCCCCGATCGACGGCTGCTGCCATCGCGATTCTCGGATCGAGCGGGGCAACCGGTGCATCGGAGCCGAGCGCGAGTGTGACACCGCCCCGCAGCATCGAACGAAGGGCGAAACAACGGTCGGTGCGGTCGGACCAGCATTGCCGGGCCACCTCCCGGTCGTCGATCAGATGGGCCGGCTGGACACTCGCCCGTACGCCCAGAGCTCGCATCCGCCGGATGTCGTCGTGGCGGATGAGTTGCATGTGTTCGATGCCGCCGCGTGCGCCGGTTGCCTCGAACGCGCTCAGTGCCTGATCCACCGCAGCATCACCGATGGCGTGCAAAGCGATGTCCATGCCGCCGCGGTGTCCACGGGTGAGCAACTCCACGAGGGACTTTTGGTGGTACGCCTGGTGGCCGAGTGTGTGGTGTTCGGTGTCGGTATAGGGCTCGCAGCAGAACGCGGTGCGGGTGTTCAGTGACCCGTCCGAGAAGATCTTCAACGGGCCCATGGTCAGCAACCCTCGTCCGTCGGCGAGTTCGCTGCCCGTTCGCAGACCTGCCGCTAGGACATCGTCGAGTCTGTCGGGGTACGTGACCGGCCGGATGCGGATCTGGTCGATCCCGCGGGCAAATCGCTCCGGCCACTCCAGGTAGCCCGCAGCCATCTCGAAGTCGACGACACCGACAACACCTTTGCTCGCTGCGTCCGAGATGGTCGCGCGCAGCAGGTCGTCGATGTTCTCCGATACGGCGGTCAGGGCACTGACATGGTGTTGCAGGTCGAACCACTCGGACTCGAGAAGTGGCCCGTCGCGAAGCGGAACCCCCAGAAGTGCAAGAGCTTTGGTGTTCAGCCAGCCGGTGTGACCGTCGCCGCTGGCCAGGATGACCGGATGGGATCCGCTGACGGTGTCGAGCATGGCAGCGGTTGGCTGTTCGGGCCAGGTGGCCGTTCGGAATCCGTAGCCGATGATCGCGCCGGACCGCCAGGGGTGGGGCAGTGACGCCACGTGGTCGGCGACGATACGCAGCACGTCGCCAGGACCTGATGTGCCGGATACGTCCAGTTTGGAACGGCTTTGGGCCCACCAGGTCAGGTGAGCGTGCTGGTCCCAGAGTCCGGGGATGGCCCAGCGGCCGTCGGCGTCGATCACCGTCTCCGCGCCGGTCGGGCGAAGCCCGGGAGCGATCTCGGTCACCGTTGCGCCGTCGATCCGGATGTCGACGGGGAGATCTGTGGGGGTTGGTCGGCCGACCGGAACCAATCGCGCACTGCGGATCAGAGTGGATGAGACGGTCATGGCGCCCAGCTTCTCACGACAGATATGCGGTCGAGATACTTGGACTTCCTATAAAGTTTGTTCCCATGAGCACAATGTTTCGTGCCAGTACCGTCGACGGCATCCTCCGGCGGAGCGCGGCCAATTCCCTGATCGGATCGCACTCCGGTTCGCCGATCGCTCGTGGTCCTATCGCGATCTCGATGCCGCTGTCAGCAGGGCCGCGGGACACCTCCGGTCGATCGGCCTGAGCGGAGGTGATCGGGTCGCGGCGTACGGCACCAACTCCGACGCCTACCTCATCGGGTTCTTGGCCTGTGCCCGCGCCGGATTGGTCCATGTACCCGTCAACTATGCGCTGAAGGGTGGCGAGCTCGAATACCTCGTCGGCCAGTCGGGAAGTCGTGCGGTGCTGGTGGACCCGGCCCTTCAGCCCGTCCTCACGCCTGTCGCCGAATCGCTGGGAGTCGAGCACGTCATTCCTTTACGCGACGATACGGATTCGCTACTGGCGCGATGCAGTTCGGGAGAAATCCCGGACATCGACGACCCGGTCGACGAGACCAGCCTCGTGCAATTGCTCTACACCTCGGGAACCACGTCGAAACCCAAGGGCGCGATGATGACCCACGGCGCAATGGTCCACGAATACGTGTCTTCGGTGATGGCGCTCGCCTTCACCGAGTCGGACAATCCGCTCATCTGCATGCCGCTCTACCACTCGGCGGGCATGCACGTGTTCATGCTCCCGTACCTATCGGTGGGAGCAACGATCAGCCTCATGGAGACCCCGGACATCCCGGAGATCCTGCGGCGCATCGAAGCCGAGAAGATCGGGTCGCTGTTCCTTGCGCCGACCGTGTGGGTTCCGCTGGCCGGTCATCCCGATCTCGAGACCCGCGATCTCTCGACCCTGCGCAAGGCGCAGTACGGTGCCTCCATCATGCCGGTGACCGTGCTCAATCGGCTACGCGAACGCTATCCCGACATCGCCTTCTACAACTGCTTCGGCCAGTCCGAAATCGGCCCGCTGGCAACGGTTCTGCAACCCGAAGAGCACGCAGATCGGCCGGCATCGTGTGGCCGACCTGTGTTCTTTGTCGAGACGCGAGTGGTGGACACCGACGGCAACGACGTTGCCGACGGCACCCCCGGTGAGGTGCTCTATCGCTCTCCGCAACTCTGCCAGGGCTATTGGGACAACCCGGCGGCCACCGAAGAGGCCTTCCGGGATGGCTGGTTCCATTCCGGTGACCTGGTCACCCGCGATGCGCAGGGCTACATCACCGTGGTCGACCGGATCAAGGACGTCATCAACACCGGCGGGATCCTGGTCGCGTCCCGCGAGGTCGAAGATGCGCTGTACACCCATCCCGGTGTCGCGGAGGTCGCAGTGATCGGTACACCGGATGAGAAGTGGATCGAAGCCATCACCGCGGTGGTGGTGCTGCGTCCGGACGCGGGCGACGTGTCGCCCGATGGACTGATCGCCCATGTCAAGAAGCAGATTGCTCCTTTCAAGGTGCCGAAACGCGTTGTGTTCGTGGAGGAACTGCCACGGAACCAGAGCGGGAAGCTGCTCAAGCGAGAACTGCGCAGCGGATTGCAGGACTAGACTGCAACCCATGGCCAGAACAGTTGCGACCACCACAGACGTTGAACGCGAAGCGCTGCTGGACTTCGTCCGGCCGCGCCACCACATGCTGCTCAGTACGGTCCGATCCGATGGCAGTCCGCAGTTGTCACCGGTCACCGGAGGAGTCGACGAGGAAGGCCGCATCGTCATCTCGACATACCCCGGCCGCGCCAAGACAGCCAATGTCCGCCGCAACAGCTCGGTGAGTGTGTGCGTGGTGTCCGACGAATGGAACGGTGCCTGGGTTCAGATCGATGGGACCGCCGAGGTGCTCGACATGCCGGAGGCCGAAGATGCGCTTGTCGACTACTTCCGCAGCATCTCGGGTGAGCACCCCGACTGGGACGACTACCGCAAGGCGATGCGTCTGCAAGGTAAGTCGCTGATCCGGATCACCCCGTCACGCTGGAGTCCCATTGCCACCGGTGGATTTCCGGAAGACGTGGCGGCCCGCCTCGACGCACAGGACTGAAGCCCGCAGGAGGTCGCCCACGCACCGTCTCGTGCACCGCGCCCGGGTTTGAACCGGTGCGCGGAGATCGAAACGATGCGTCAGCGACGACGGCACGCATTTTTCTCACGGGGTAGGTGGTCGCACGCCGACGTAGACACCCTGCGGCCGGAACCGCAGTCTCGGCTCCTCGTACTCCTCGATGGCGTGAGCAACCCATCCTGCGATTCGTGCGATCGCAAAGATCGTCTCGGCTGCGTCAGGCGCCATGTCGAAGCGCACCGCGATTGCGGCCAGAGCCATATCCGAATTGAGGAACGCGGCATCGGTCTGGCCGGCCAAACCCCGCAACTCTTCGATGGTTCGGATGACTTTTCGGTTGCCGCCGGTGGTGGTTGCCATCAATGCGAACAGGGCCTCGGCGCGCGGATCGTGGTCCCGATACACCACGTGGCCGAATCCGGGTGTGGCCTGGTCTGGCCCCGACCACAGCGCCAATGCGCTCGAAGGGTTCTCCAGGGCATCGGCCAGGAACCGTGACGCCCTGGTGGCGGCACCTCCGTGCAACGGCCCATCGAGCGCACCGAGTCCCGCGGTGACCACGGAATAGATGCTGCCGCGGGCGCTCGCGGCCACCCTCGCCGCGACCGTGCTCGCAGTCAGGTCGTGGTCGGCCAGCAAGACCAGCGCGGCGTTCAGCAAGCGGACACGGCCGCGATTGGCCGGGATCGAGGTGAGCCGCGGCCACAGCCTCGCCGCGAGTGATGGCCCGATCGCGTCCTGACCCGAGGCGACAGGTAGACAATCGACCACCGTGTCGAAGATGCCGGCGGCCTTGCGGGTCACCACATCGTGGGTGAGTTGGTGGCGGAGGTTGTCGCGGGATCCGAGTACGTCGATGACCATTCTGACCATGTCGACACGGCGACCGGCGGGGTTGCCAAGGGCCCTCAACTGCTTGATCACACTGCGGGGCAGCATGTTTCGACCCCAGTCTGGTCCGCTCTGCCACAGCATTGCGGCAACTGCCTCGAAGTCCACCGAGGTGGAGAGCACGGCAGCGTCCTGGCCACGGTAGTAGAGGTGATCATCGTCGAGCAGTGTGATCTGGGTTCGGATACGTTCGACCACGCCGGCCGGAGGTCGGCCGGCAGAACGCCGGGTCAGTGCGTCCACCTCGTCGACGGCGAACACGCTGCCCCGGACCCCGTCGACGGCAGCGCTGGTCAACAGCCCCCTACTCACGTAGGCGTACACGGTTTGCGTTTTGACGCCGAGCACCCGGGCGACTTGCGCGGTGGTGAGGTAGTCGCGTCCATCGTGTCGCAGCGGTGTGGGCCGGCGCCGACGGTGATGGGCCACGTGGTCGGTCGATCGATCTGCCATCTCGAGGTCCCTTCACATTGATTCGATCAACATTGACACATAGCAACTGTCGGTCGAATGTGATTGCCAGACAACCACACTTATGGATCGGAGATTCACATGTCGGTGATGGTCGCCCCGCCGGGGTTGAGCAACGTCGTGGTCGCGAATACCGCGATCGGTGATGTACGTGGTGACGAGGGCTTCTATCAGTATCGCCAGTACTCGGCGATCGACCTGGCCAGGACGAAGACGTTCGAAGAAGTGTGGTTCTTGTTCGTCTACGGTCGCCTTCCTGACCCCGACGAGCTGGACGCGTTTGTCGTCACGACCCGGGCCCTTCGCACGATTCCAGCGGAACTGTCCTCGCTGTTACGCACGATCGCCCTGGCCGGCAACGAACGGCAGATGCTCGCGCGACTACGCACCGTGTTGTCGGCGGCCGCGGCAACCACATCGGTTGTACCGCTGTGGGATGCCGGTCCGGATCAAAGGATTGCCGACTCACTGGCCGCCACGGCGATGACGCCGACCATCCTTGCCGCTTTGCACAGGATTCGAGCGGGTGAGGATCCGCTACCACCGCGCGACGACCTTTCGACCGCAGAGAACTGGCTGTACGGATTGACCGGCAAGCAACCCGAGCCGGAGCGCGCACGAGCGATCGAGCAGTACCTGATCGCCACCGTCGACCACGGATTCAATGCATCGACGTTCACCGCCCGGGTGATCGCGTCGACCGGCGCCGATGTCTTCAGCGCGGTGTGTGGGGCACTCGGCGCATTCTCCGGACCCCTACACGGCGGCGCGCCGGATAGGGCACTCGATGCGCTCGACGAGATCGCCGAGACCGGCGATGCGACCGCCTGGGCCAAAGCCCAGCTGGCGGGGCGTAGCCGCATCATGGGTTTCGGTCACGCGGTATACCGCACCAACGACCCGAGGTCGGACCTGTTGCGCGACATCGCGTCCCGACTCGGCGGACCGCTGGCCGAGTTCGCCATCGACGTGGAGAAGGATGTGGTCGCGGTATTGGCCGAGGCCTATCCGGATCGTCCTCTCTACGCGAACGTCGAGTTCTATGCCGGGGTCGTCATGGACAGTTGCGGAGTGCCCCGACAGATGTTCACACCCACCTTCGCGGTGAGCCGGATGGTGGGCTGGTGCGCCAATATTCTCGAGCAGGCCGAGGACCGCAAGATCATTCGGCCGAGCGCCCGATACGTCGGCCCACCGGTTGTCCGGTGAGCCCAGTGGACCCGGCGAGGTGATCTCGCCGGGTCCAGGTGTCGGGTGCCATCGTTGTGGTCAACGCACCAACGGCATGATCGAACGAACCGTTGCGCTGCGCAGCCACAACCCGGCCCACACTGCGATGCCGACGGCGATAGGCAGGAAAATGCTTGCACTGAGCGACTTTTCATCGATCATGTGGGAGGTGGTCGCGCCGCCGAAGTAACCGGTCAGAAGTACCGCACCGAGAATCGCGGTCCGCGGGTACAAGTACAACGCAAGGCACCCCAGCATCACCACGCCCATGGCAACGATGTCGCCGTCGGTGAAGCCGAGCTCGTACGACGCCTTCGTCACCTCTTCCGGCAATGCCAGGTGCGAGATCGCGTCGACAAGCAGCAAGATGCTGACGAGTCCGGTCACCACTCGGCCGGCGATCTGAGACCTCCGGCTGATGGGGGACGTGGTCTGGGTGGAGGTGGCTGGGTTGTCGGCGATGGCGGTCATGATGCGCTCCTGGGGTTGTGGCGGTTTGTCGGTCTTGTGAAGTGAGACCGTGCCGGAACACAGAAGTAATCGCCGGGAGCAGCGCCGGTGCGGCCGCAATCAGACGCGATCAGGCGTGGCCCGTCGGAAAATGACTTAGCTTTCGGCTCCCGGAGCAGCACAATGGCCGGATGCAATCAGAAGTGTCGGAGCGCCAGTGCCCAGCTCGGTTTCACGTCACGTCCGCAAAGAATCGTGCGTCCATCTCTCGAAGCGGGTTGGACTGGCGCCTCATGGGCGCCGCACGTGGAATTGCCGGTTCGGATCGGCCGGAGCAAGAAGGGTGCTTCCTCGCTGCCAATGAGTACGAGTGCGACTGGTTTGTTCGAATGAACAACACCGGTGGGCCTGTTGACGTGTGGGAGGTGAGTGGCGTTGACGCCGATTCTCTGGTCGAGTCACCTCAGGGGTACTACTTCTTCCCCGGTGTGGTCGACTGCGATCGGGTTCGGCTGGTCCGGCGCGACATCCCGCCCGTCAACCACCGATGAAGTCCTACCCGACCGGGGTCGGAGACTCAGCCGGTGAAGGGTGGGACGAACTCGCATCCCACTGCCTGGGGGTGTGCCGGGTCCAGCGCGTTCAGGACGAACTGCGCCGCACGGCGAGATCCTGCGATGCCGGTGTGCTCGGAGTAGTCCAGTGAACATCCATCTTGCACAACGATGTTCGTGGCGTTCTCGGCCCGCAGCTCGCCGCTCGTGTACGGAACAACGAGTTCGTCGAAGCGGGTCATGATGTTGGTGTAGGTGATGTCGGGGTCATAGAGGCCATCACGCTGCAGCTTCTTGAGCATGTCCGAACCCTTGGTCATCTGCAGGCACGCCGCGCAGATGGCCCCGATGGTCTGCTGCTGAACCTGGTCTATCCCAAGCGCTTTGGCATAGGCTGCGATCTCACCGGCCGCGGCAACGTTGGTGCCGTTCCACAACGGCGCCAGGGAGATGTACTTGTCGACCTTGTCGGCTCCACCCAGGAACTTGATCCAGTAGGTGGGCATCAACGTGCCCTGCGAATGCCCCACGATGTCGACCTTGGCCGCGCCGGTCGATGCGCGCACCCTGTCGACAAAGGCGGCCAATTCGGCGGCACTCTTGTCGATGGATGCAAAGCCGCCGAGCGCGCTGATCGGCCACGGCGCCCACGGGATGGCGCCATAGGTCAACGCGAAGACGCAGTAGCCGTTGTTCGCCAGCAACGGTGCATAGGTGCCCCAGTTGGTCTGCGCACCCCCGCCCGTACCGTGCACGAGAACGACGGGCCGCGGATGCTCGGGAGTCGGCTTGCAGTTCCAGTCGTTGGATCCTGGCAATGAGCCGCCGGGCCGAGTGAGTTCGCTGGGAATACCGGCGAAGAAGTTGTAGTCGACGGGCAATGGATCCCTCGCCGCCACCGGACCGGTCCCGAACACGGTCCCCAGGGTCAACACGAGAGCAGCGATCACCCCGGCGATCTTCGCTCGTTGCATTCTGCTCCCACTGCCCATCGCAACTGGTTAGCTACGCTTCGAGGATAACCGGCAGTTCAGGCGGGGAGTCGGGATCGGTGAATCTCGCAGGAGTTCCCGACCGGTGGGACGGTCACTGGTTGTCGTAGGCGGCGCGGGCGGCATAGACGACGTCCATGTTCGATTGCACCAGTTCGATCAGGCCGTGCAGCCGTTCGGCGATCTCCCGGCCCAACGGCGTCAGCTCGTATTCGACCTTGGGCGGGATGGCCTCGAGCACCGTGCGGGTTAGCATGCCGTCGCGTTCGAGATTTTGCAGAGTCTGCGACAGCATCCGTTCGCTGACTCCGTCGACTCGCCGACGGAGCGCGTTGAATCGATAACTGCCCTCGGCGAGTGCCGCAAGAACCAGCAACCCCCAGCGACCGGTGACGTCCTGGAGCGTCTCGCGGGATGAACAATCGCGCGCGAAGACGTCTGCTTCGAGAGAGTTGTCCACCTGGTCGGCCATTGCTCCACGATAACTCAGCTGTGACCAGGATGGTTACTCATCGGCTTGCGCTTACTTAAAGTAAGTGCATACTGAAACGGTAGCGCTGAGAACGGCGCTTGGAGACGGAGGATTTGAAATGCCAACAGCGGTCACCGGTGCCACCGGCCAACTGGGAACACTTGTCATCGACATCCTTCTCGATCGAGGTGTGCCATCGACCGAGATCGTGGCAGTGGTGCGAGACGCCTCGAAGGCCGCGGCCCTGCAGGACAAGGGCGTCGAAGTTCGATCCGCCGACTACGACGATCCGGCGGCGCTACGGGCGGCGCTGACGGGAGTGGACAAACTGCTCCTCGTGTCGGGCTCGGAGGTCGGCCGACGGGTTGCTCAGCACATCAACGTCATCGATGCGGCCGAACAATCCGGCGTCCAGCTGATCGCGTACACCAGTCTGCTGAACGCTAACCGGAGCAGCATCTCCCTCGCCCCTGAGCACCAGGCCACCGAGGCTCGCCTTGCCGAGTCGTCGGTGCCCACCGTGCTGCTGCGGAACGGTTGGTACTGGGAGAACTATGCCGCAGCCATCCCTCAGGCGGTCGAGTCCGGGAAACTGTACGGCGCCGCGGGCGAAGGACGCCTCGCCGCTGCGACCCGGGGCGACTTCGCCGCCGCCGCAGCCGCAGTTCTGACGCTCGACGATCAGGGCGGCAAAACCTACGAACTCGGAGGTGGCGAACGCCTGACCTACGCCGAGTTCGCCAAGGCCATCAGCGAGATCTCCGGCGCAGAAGTGACCTACCAGGACCTCCCGCAGGCCGACTACGCCGCCGCACTGGAGCAGGCCGGCCTGCCGGGTCCGGTCGCCGCCATGCTTGCCGACGCGGACGCCGGTATCTCGCGCGGCGAGCTGGACACGGCAAGTGGTGACCTGCAAGCACTCATCGGGCGGGAGTCGACCCCGGTCTCCGAGGTCATCAGGTCGGTTCTCAACTGAGCTCCACCACAGAGTCGCTCAGCGGATGATTCGGGCGTAGAGGTCAGCCAGCTCGTCCACTGCCTGCGCCACATCCATCGCCGCAGAACCCGATCGGCGTAGAGCCGCCGTGAGGGCAGTGGTGTCCAACTCGGACAACACGTCGATCGGCGGTGGATGTGGCAGTCCGGGCATTTGTCGCCCGTCGCCGTAGAAGTCGATATCGACCGGTGGTGCAGGGGCTTCGTCAGGCTCGGCCGAATCGGCTGATGGTGCGTCCCGCAGGTGGGCCAGCAAGACGCCGAGTTCAACCCCCATCACGGTGAGCAGGGTGCTGGGCTCCTTGTCGATCGACGCCGCGATCTCGAAACACACCGACAACACGTGGATACAGCGGTCACTGTCGTCGGGGCACGTGCAGTCGACTCGCAGATCCGACGCCTCCGTCGGGATCACGAGCGAACCGAGCAACTGCGGTTGCTTGCCGCGCGTCAGGGCGACAAGATCATCCGTCTTGCCTTCATGACGCAGCATGGAGACGACAGTCGCCGGATCGGCCGCGAGCGTGTTGATCTCCACCTCGAAGGGGTCGAGCTGGCTACCCTGGACCAGGGCGCTGACCCGGCTCGACCGCATCACCAGGTCGATGACGTTGCGGTCCCGAAAGTAGCTGCGCGCCTTCACGATCTTTCGCTGTTCGGCAGACGGCTCGACGACCAGGAGGAAGGCCTTGGACCACGGCGTGAGGCCGTAACCGCGTTCAGGTGCCTTTTTCTTGCGGCTCATTCGCTCACCGCCTCGTCGTGCAAACGCATCAGCTCATAGAGCTCATCGTCGCCGGTGTTGGCGAGCCAGTTCTCGCCGGTGGCCACGGTCAGCTCCGACAGCTCACGTTTGTCGGAGATGAGCTGGTCGATGCGCTCCTCCAGGGTTCCGACGCAGACGAACTTGCGTACCTCCACACGGCGCTCCTGGCCGATTCGGTACACGCGGTCGGTGGCTTGGTTCTCGACAGCGGGATTCCACCAACGATCAAAGTGCACAACATGATTGGCGGCGGTGAGATTGAGACCGGTGCCCCCGGCCTTGAGCGACGCGATCATCACAGGTGGCCCGTCCGCCTCGCCGAACTCGGCGACCAGTTTGTCACGCGCCGGGCGGCTGAGGCCCCCGTACAGGAACGACAGGGGATGGCCCAGTCGGTCGGACAACCATGGTTCGAGCATGGTGCCGAATGCGGTGAACTGGGTGAAGACCAGGGCCCGCTCGCCGTCGGCGACGATGTTGTCGAGCATGTCCGCCAGCAATTCGACCTTGCCCGAGCGGTGTTCGTTCCGGCGAAGGATGGGGGAGCCGTCGCCGAGGTAGTGCGCGGGATGGTTGCAGATCTGTTTGAGCCGTGTCAGGGCTGCGAACACTGTTCGGCGTCGCTCACTACCGGGCTGTCGGCTCTCGCCCTTTCCGAGCGCATCCATCAGGTCGTCGATGACGGCGCGGTAGAGCCCGGCCTGCTCGACGGTGAGGTTCGCCCGAACGGTCAGCTCGGTCTTCTCCGGTAGATCGGAGATCACGCTGGGATCGGTTTTGACCCGCCGCAAGATGAACGGCGAGGTGACCGCCGACAGCCTGCGTACCGCATCCCGATCACGTTCACGCTCAATGGGTTCGGCGTAGCGGTTCTTGAACACCGACGCGGTTCCCAGCAGTCCGGGGTTGACCAGGTCGATGACCGAACGAAGATCCTCGAGCCGGTTCTCCACCGGGGTGCCCGTGAGGGCGACACGGTGCCGGGCCGACATCGCCCGCACCGCTTTGGACTGGGCGGTGTTCACGTTCTTGATGTGCTGGGCTTCGTCCACCACGAGGCGGTCCCACTTCACCGCACCCAGCAGCGCCCGGTCGCGCGAAGCGATCGCAAACGTCGTGATGACAACATCCACCTTTGCCGCCGCTGGTTCGAAGTGCCCCTGGGTCAGACGTCCTGGGCCGTGATGGACCAGCACTGTGAGGTGGGGTGCGAACTTGGTGATCTCTCGTTCCCAGTTACCCACCACCGACATCGGGCACACCAAAAGCGTTGTGCGCGAACCGGCATCATCTGGTGCTCTCTCGCCGCAGATCAGCGCGAGTACCTGGATGGTCTTACCCAGGCCCATGTCGTCGGCGAGCACCGCGCCGATGCCGAGCGAACTCAGATGCCTCAGCCACTCCATCCCACGGTGTTGGTAGGGCCTGAGTTCGGCACGCAACGATGCGGGAGCCTCGAGACGCGGTGGGGCCAGTTGCCCACCGCGCTTGATGTCGTCGAGCCATGACAGACCTTCCACCCGCCCGACCGGTAGCGGCAGCCGGTCGTCTCCGTCGGTGACGAGGTTGAAGAGCTCACCCATGTCGGCCGGCTGACCTGACTCGGCTAATGCCTGCTGAGTCTGGATGAACGCTGCCGACCTCGACAAGGCCGCGTTGTCGGCGCGCACCCACTTGCCGCGGATCCTGACCAGATCACCTTTCTGGCGCGCCAGTGCCTCGAGTTCGGACGCGTCGAGAATGTCGTCGCCCAAGGCCAATTGCCATTGGAAGTCCCGGATCTCGCCGAGCCCCACCATGACAGCGCGAGAACGCGGCCCACCTTCGGGCTTGCCCCGCAGCGTCAGGGTCGGCCTCACATGGGCGATGGACCGGGGGAGCAGTACCTCGAACCCGGCGTCCGCCAACGCGGCGACTCCGGTGTCGAGCAGAGCCAGCACCGTGTCGGTGGAGAGCAGGAAATCCAGGGAATGGTGGTCGTGGTGGGCGGCCTTGAGGTCGGGAAAAGCGCGAACGGCTCCGGCGACTTCGGTGGTGATCTCATCGATCTGATGCGGATCCAGCCGACGAAGCTCCACGGGTTGATCCGGGCGGTCCATGGTTCGCCGGCACACCTGCAGGCGCCACCGGGTCACCAGGTCAGAGTCGTCGTTGTCGTCTTCCTCGGGCTCGCACAGCCGCAGTACCAGCGCGGACTCGCCCTGCCGGAGGCCGTCGGCCCAATTGGCCCACGCAGCCGCGGCGGACGCGGCCCGTTCCGCCGACATCTCCGGTGAGTCGGTGTCCGGCAGCAGGCCTCGGACCAGGCTGGACCGCACTGAATTGGGGGCGATGTCGGAGCAGCGGATGCGGCAGAGGTGGTCGGTCATCTCGCCGCAGAAGTCCATGATGGCGGTGGAATCGCCGTTCTCCAGGATCACCGGTGGCGCGGACGCGATGGCCGTGGAGAGCCACGCCCGCCAGCCCGCCGTGGTGAGCGGAGCCCAGCGTACTGCCCACTCGCCGGCGACCCGATTCACCGCCGGAGCGACGGCCCCGGCGCTGACGAAACGCTCGGTGGATTCCAAAAGGAAACGGTAATAACGTAATTCGCCACCGACGGCAGGGTCATCGTTGACCGACCGCAGCAGGTCGCAAGAGGCCGCCGGGCCCAACGTCAGCGATGAGACGTCGCGACGGGTGGGCCCGGGGCCGGCAACGGTGATGGTGCGCCGCAGTGACCGTCCCGACACTGCTGTGGCGATCGGCTCCGGTAGCCCGTCGGGCACGTAACCGGTGCACGGTTGGCCGTCTGCGTCGGTGAACCACAGCGACAACCCCACCCCTGAGCGCCACAAAGCGTGCGCCGCCGCTGTCGCAACCACGTCAACATGGTGGCACGCCGGTGCGACAGGCGACGCCGAGCGGGCCGCCGATCACTTCCAGCGTGCGAGTACCTCGCCTGCGCGTTCGGCCAAGACCATCTGCAGGATCGGACCGAAGCTGACCCGGGCGACGCCGAGCGCGGCCAGGGCCGCCTTGTCGTCGTTGGCGGGGTGACCGATCGCGTTGACCGGGAGAGGAAGCTCGGCGGTGAGGCGCTTGTGGACGTCGTCGGAGTGGAAGCCGACGGGGTAGAGCACGTCGGCACCGGCGGCGGCCGCCAGTTTCAATCGGTCGATGGCGCGGTCGACGCGGTCGTTCTCATCGCCGACCTGTTTGACGAACAGGTCGGTGCGGGCGTTGATCACCACGTGCGTGTCGGTGGCGTCCGATGCTGCACGCAGTGCTCCGACGAAGTCGGCATGCTCCTGTGCCTCACGCAGACGGCCACCTTCGCTGTGCACTGTGTCCTCGATGTTGAGACCGACGGCGCCGACGCTGAGCAGGCCATCGATCAGGCGCTTGGGGTCTTCGCCGTAGCCGGACTCGATGTCGACCGAGATCGGTACATCCACAGCCTCGGTGATCTGCTTGATGCGGGTGATCAACTCGTCGAAGGTGATGCCCTCGTTGTCGGCCTTGCCGATCGAATCCGATACCGGGTGACTGCCCACGGTCAGGGCCGTGAAACCGGCGGACACGGCGAGATTCGCCGACCACGCATCCCACACCGTTGGGAGGATCACTGGATTTCCTGGCTGGTGGAGTTCGAGCAGAGTGGTTGCCTTGCTTGCGAGATCAGTCATGGTTCCTACAACTACGCCCGTCCGAGCAGCCATTCCATCAGTTCCCACATGCTGGACGCCCGAACCGACGCCGCCCGTTTTGATGTGGCCTGCATCTCACCGAGCAATCCCGCGGCGCTTCGATGCCGAATCGACAGAGTGACATTTACGCGGCCCGTTCACCTATTGGTTCGTACCGCCCACTAACTTCTTGGAGAGACCGCATGCACTTCATCCGGAGGTGGTGGCGGCAACCGTTCGATTACCAGTGGACGCTGAATTACCACCGCTCACGCGGATCCCTGGTCATCAATCGCCAGGCCGTCGGGATGTGGTCGTTCTTCTACGGGGTGGCCGCGCTGCTGTCGCTGGGGTCGCCGGCCGGTCCACGCGAGACCATCGCTGCCCAAGGTGCGGTCTCGGTTGCTGCGGTCAGCAGCATGGTCGTCGGCCTGGCTTGGCTCCGGGGCCCGTGGCCGTCCAGACGAGGTGCGCAGCTGTTCCTGGTCTACTCCGACGTGGGTGTTGCGGTGGTGCTGTTCACGTTCGCCGACCCGTTCATCGCGATGACCGGCTGCGTGTTGTTCGCGGTGACCGCCGCCCATATCAGCGCATTCCACAGCCCACGATGGCTGGCCGCGCACCTGGTGTTCGCGACGTCGACCACGGTCGCGTTGTACCTCAAGGTGCTGGTCACGCCCGGGCAGGATCTGTTCATCGCATCCGCTCTGCTTGCCGTCTTGCTGTCGGTTCTGTTGTCGGCGCCGATCATGATGCAGTCCGGCCTGCTGAACCTCGGCCACGACGCCAGCGATGCGTTTCGCGATCACCTGACGCAGCTCCGCAATCGTCGCGGCCTGGAAGTGGACTTCCCCCAGCTGCGCTTCGACGGTCCTCGGACCTTGCTGGCCGTGCTGATGCTGGACATCGACGAGTTCAAGACTGTGAACGATCAGCACGGGCACCAGGCGGGAGACACCGTCCTCGAACTCGCCGCCTCCAGACTTTCCGCGACGGCGGGTCCGGCGGCGCTGGTGGCAAGGGTGGGTGGCGAGGAGTTCGCGGTTGCTGTCACGGGCTCGCCCGAGCAGCTGGTCGACCTGGCCGAACGGCTCCGGATCGTGCTGCGCAACCCGCATGATGCCTACCCGATCACGGTGAGCGTCGGGGTTGCCGTGGCGGCGCACTGCATGACCAAGTCCGGACGTCTTCGACCGACCATCGCTCTGCTGAGTGCACTCGCGCCGTCGGCTGACGCCGCGATGTACCAGTCGAAGAAGGGTGGCGGGGATGCGGTGACGTTCGCGCCACCCGCCGTCGAACATGATCTGCCGCCGAAGAACGCCGGGATCGACCGATGAGTTGAGGGCACACCGGTGGTCGGTATTGGCAAGGCGATGACCATCGGCGGTGACCGTCGGCGAAGGAGGATCGACATGCTCGACATCAACAACGCGTTCAGTGGGTTCGCGGTCAAGGACATCGAGGAGGCCCGGAGTTTCTACGCCGAGACACTCGGCCTCGATGTCGAGGACGGTCCGATGGGGTTGCTCAACCTGCACCTGACCGGCAGCACCAACGTGCTGGTGTATCCCAAGCCCGACCACGAACCGGCTGCGTTCACCATTCTCAACTTCGAGGTCCCCGACATCGACGCTGCGGTCACCGCGCTGACCGAACGAGGGGTCGAGTTCGCGCGCTACGACGACTTCGACCAAGACGAGCATGGGGTCTTTCGTGGATCTCGAAGCGACCAGGGGCCGGATATCGCATGGTTTCGGGATCCGTCAGGGAATGTGCTGTCGATCATCGGGGCGTGACGGTCGTCGGTGAGGCTGTCGCGCCGACACGCCCGCCTCTGGGTGAGGCTCATGAGTCGAACAGATGAACATTCCGCGATAGGCGACGCAAGTTTGCGATAAGCGGCAGAATGTACAGGGTGACTTTTCTAGAGCGGCCGAGTCGCCATTCCCGGGTCCGGCCAGTGGTGGTCCGTCGTGACGCGCGGCAGACGGTGCCTCGCGAGATGACCGGGGTGCTGTGGGACCCCACTGCCGGGGGCCACCTGCCGACGCGGCCTTCTGTCACGCGCGCGACCCGCAACGACGCGCGCCGCGAGACTCCGCGCATCTCGATCACAGGCAGCGACCTGACGATGTTGCTCTCGATGTCGGGGCTGCTGGGCGGAGTGCTCGGGGTGGTCGGCCTGATCGAACTCAACTCCTGAGCGCGTGCTCAGTGGTCTTCCAGGTCGAGGGTGCGCAGGTTCATCCGTCGGGCGACCACATCGTCGGCGACGTCCTTGAGTGGGCGATCGTGGCGGAACGAGAACGCGCGCAACCTGGCTAGCCCCTCATCGGCGGACACAGCCAGTTGGGCGGCCACCATGCCGGATGCGAGGTAGACGTCTGACCGGGAGAACCTGTCCGTCGTGTGGTCTTGTGCATGACTCATGTCGGCTGCAGCCGTGGCAACCCGATCGTCGTAGTCGCCCTGGGTGGCGAGGTAATCGTGCCAATTGCGGGTCACCGTGTACCCGGCAGCGGCGGCTGCAGTGGTCGCGGCCTCGTGCTGATCGGGACTGAGCTCGCCGGCGGTCCGCCGGTACAGCTCGAGCACAGCAAGGGGGTGCCGCCTGCGGCTACCGGGAAGGCGAACAGCGCCCGTGCGCCCAGTCCGATCGCCTCCCCGATGAAGGTTGGCCACCTGCTGCCGCTGTGATTGTCCAGGTCGGCGAGCAGGCGGGCGTCATCGTTCTCGTAGGCATCCAAGCAGGGGCCTTCGCCCAGCGTGAACTGGAGGTCGTCCAACCGTTGAGCCACCGAATCCGTGGCGTACACCAGGTCGCGGACTCGGCTGGAGGTGGTCAACAGTGTCAGGGCGGCGCCATCGACACCTGCGGCATCTACGAGCCGCTCGCACAGGGGGCCAGACCAGTGGAGACCGAACCGCGTCCAGCGGGGGTGTCATTGCCGCGACTCTGCCAGCTGCCCATCGGTCTCCCTTCCCGCAGGACTCAACATGTGCGACTACGGACGCCGTGCCCGATTGCGCCGTGATTAAATCCGTGTCTGTGTCAGACACCCATAGCGAATAACCGCGAGTGCGGACGGTCAAACATGGCCGAAAGCGCTGCATTGCAGTGCTTTCGGAAGGCGGTTTCTTCGGGCGTCAGACAGACTGCACTGTCACCCGTTTTATCCGGTCGTCGCCGACTCGGGCGTCCCCACGACCGTCGGTGTTGTTGGTGAGCAACCAGAGCGACCCGTCGCGCGCATCGGTGACATCTCGCACCCGCCCGAATTCGCCGACGAAGAGGTCGCGCCCGGTCTCGGGGGCGGCCACCGGAACGGCGCGGATGCGTTCACCCCGCAGATTGGCGATGTAGATCGTGTCGCCGGCGATTGTCATCCCGCTCGGACTCGCATCGTCGGGACTCCATTGCTGAACAGGATCGATGTAGATGCTGTCGAACTGTTCGCTCTTGCCCTCCACGCGCGGCCAACCGTAGTTGCCGCCCTTTCTGATGACGTTGAGCTCGTCCCAGGTGTCCTGGCCGTACTCGGATGAGAACATCGTGCCGTCGTCTGCCCAGGCGATTCCCTGAACATTTCGATGTCCGAGCGACCACATCGGGCTGCCGGCCGTCGGATTGTCAGCGGGCACATCTCCATCCGGGGTGATCCGCAGGATCTTGCCGGAGAGGCTGGCGGGGTCCTGCGCTTTCGGCCGGTCCTGCGCGTCGCCGGTGGAGATGTAGAGCATGCCGTCCGGACCGAATGCGATACGGCCGCCGTTGTGGGTTCGTCCGCCCGGTATACCTGCAAGAACGGGTTCGACGGGGCCGATTCCGAGACTCCCGGTTATTCCGGTCAGGCGATATCGCACGACGCGGTTGTCGCCGTCGTCGCTGGTGAAGTAGACGTACAGGAACTCCTCCCGCACGGCGAGACCGAGCAACCCGCCCTCGCCTGCGGGTGCGACATCGGCCACCGCGCCCACCACCCGGGTGCGGTCGCCGACGACTTCGAGGATGTTGCCGGAGTCGCGTTCGCTGATGAGCGGTGCATCTCCGGCGAAGACGATCGACCACGGCGCGTCGAGCCCGGTGACGACATCTGCGGGTTCGTCCGCAGGAGCGATACTCGCCGACGTCTGACTCGAATCGACTGACCCGGAAGACTCAGAGGAACCGGCCGACTGCGCGGGTCCGTCGTTGTCAGAGGCGCTGCATCCGACGAAGAGCACGGCGCCCGCGAGTACCAACGCGGCGAGTCTGTGTGTCATGAGCGTCTCCCGGTCGGTGGCGTTTGGCCGGTCGCACGCGACGATGCCGGCGGCGGGCGTGCACTTTCCGTTCGAGTCCGCTAGAAAACGGTACCCGGACGCCGCGCCGCCGACCTGTCCGCGCAGGTCAGTCGGCCAGCTTGAAACCGACCTTCACAGTCACCTGGAAGTGGGCGATCTCGCCGTTCTCCACATGGCCACGGGTTTCGACCACCTGGAACCAGTCGATGTTCTTCAGGGTTTCAGCGGCGCGGGAAAGTGCGGTCTTGATCGCGTCGTCAGAGCTGGTCGTCGAGGAACCGACGATCTCGGTGACCCGATACACGTTGTCGCTCATACTTCTCGATTCTGTTGAAGGGCGGATCCGGCTGTGGCTCAGCCTCGACACCGGGAGATGCCGACTGTCTCAGCCTTGCCATGCCGGTGAGACAACGCAACCATTACGGCGCGGGAGATTCCATCAGCGCGCCGCATACTTCGCTGCCGGTCGTCGGCGCCGCCGCACTCCAGCGCTGCAACTAGTAGTCGGCACCGGGCCGGACCACCGCGAGCATGTCGCCGCCTGCCGCAAAGCGGCGTAGATTCTCGGCGAGCCACGGCGCCATCGTGCGGGTCAGACCCGCGGACGGATTGGCCACGTGCGGGGTGATGATCACATTCGGCAGATCCCACAGCGGGTCGTCGGCGTCGGGCGGCTCCGGATCGGTCACGTCGAGGGCGGCGCCTGCGATCTCTCCGGCCACCAATGCGTCTCGGAGGGCGACTTCGTCGACGAGTGGACCGCGCGCCACATTGATCAACCAGGCATGTCGGGGCAGCGCGGCAAGCGTGCGTGCGTTGATGAGAAGACGGGTCTCGTCGGTGGCCGGAGCCGCGAGGACCACGTGGTCGACCAGGCCCCAGACTTCGTCGATCCTGCTCGCGGGCAGCGTCGTCGACGCGCCCTCGACGGGCCGGCCGGATCTGTTGACCGCGATCACCTGGGCTCCGCAGGCGTTCAACCGGGGGATCAGCGACCGGGCGATGCCACCGGCACCGATGATCCCGACCGTGGAACCGTGTAGCGACCGCACAGCCGGGTCGATGGCCTTCTCATCCCAGTGCCGTAGGACGGCGACGTTGATCTGGCGAAGGCCGGCCAGCAAGAGCGCGAGGGCGTGCTCGGCGACGTTCTCGGCGTAGAACCCCGACGCATTGGTCCAGATCCGCCGATCGTCGAGCAACCCCGCGCGCAGGAATGACTCGATGCCCGCCAGCCGCAGCTGCACCCACTCGATGGTGTCGGGCAGCGGATCGGGGAAACCGTCGACGTTGCCGATCCACACGAGGGCACGCGCCTCGGCGAGGTCGGCGAGGGTGCCACCGGCGGACGCGATGGCTTCGGCGAGGTGGGGATCGGAATGGGGCAGCAGAGCCACCGGGATGGGGGCGTTCATCCGGCCACCTGGCCCGTCGGGCCGCCGTCGCGCAGTGCCCGAGCAGCGGTGGTGGCGAGTTGGTCGGCGATCTCGTTGTAGTGGTCGCCGGCGTGACCCTTGACCCAGCGCCACTCCACATCATGGCGAGCGCACTGGGCGATCAGTTCACGCCAGAGCTCGCTGTTCTTGACCGGCTTCTTGTCCTTGGTGAGCCAGCCGTTGTTCTGCCAGCCGGTCGCCCACTTCATGATCCCGTTGCGCACGTAGGTGCTGTCGGTATAGAGGATGACCTTCGATGGCTTCTTGAGCGCCTCGAGTCCCTTGATGGCCCCGGTCAATTCCATCTTGTTGTTCGTGGTCGCAGGATCGGCACCCGACAACTGTTTCTCGTGGTTCTTGTACCGCAGCACCGCGCCCCACCCGCCCGGCCCGGGATTGCCGAGGCATGCTCCGTCGGTCGAGATCTCGATCGGAGTCGCCATGTCGATGTCGTCGGCCATGGCGAAGAGGCTACCGTCGCGTCGAGACCGAATGCAGCAGCCCGGCTGCCGCACACCCGAGCCGGTGACCGCAGGCTCAGATCCCCGGGAGGTAGCACGTGCCCACCTTCGACCTTCGTGACCTGGACGCCCCCGTGATCGGCGCCCCGATGGCCGGTGGGCCCAGCACGCCGGCGCTTGCGGCTGCGGTGACAAACGCTGGGGGTATGGGTTTTCTGGCGGGAGCCCTGTTGAACGGCGAGAAGCTGGCAGCGGACATCGAGGAGGCGAGGTCTCTGACGTCGGGGCCGTTGGGGGTCAATCTCTTTGTCCCGCAACCAAATGCTGGTGATCCGGCGCAGATCGAGGCTTACGCAGCAGAACTCGCGCCACTGGCAGACAAGTTCGGTGCTTCGCTCGGTGAGCCGCGATACGACGACGACGCCTGGGCGGAGAAGATCGAGGTGTTGCTCGACCTCAAGCCCGACGCGGTGTCCTTCACCTTCGGATGTGCCACGGCCGACGAGATCCGGCGACTGGCCGATGCGGGCATCTTCACGCTCGGCACCGTGACCACGGCGACCGAGGCGGACATCGCACTCGGCCGTGGAGTCGACGCGCTGGTGGCGCAGGGCCCGGGCGCCGGTGGGCATCGCGGGACCTTCGACCCCACCGCGGAACCCGCACCGGGCAGCCTCGATGAGCTCCTCGCCGATGTGGTCGGGCGGGGAGTTGATGTGGTCGCGACCGGGGGGATCACGACTTCTGCGGAAGTAAGTCGGGTACTCGCCCTCGGCGCACGGGCGGTCCAGGTGGGCACGGCGTTCCTGCTCGCCGACGAGGCGGGGACCAACGCCGTGCACCGCGCCGCCCTGGTGGATCCCGAGTTCACGACGACGGGAGTCACGCGAGCGTTCTCGGGCCGCTACGCGAGGGGTCTTCACAACCGGTTCATGCACGAACACGATGCTTCCGCGCCGTTCGCGTACCCGCAGATCCACCATCTGACCGGGCCCCTGCGGAAGGCTGCGGTCGCTGCGGGTGATCCGCACGCCACCAACCTCTGGGCCGGTACAGACTTTCGTAATGCCACCTCCGGTACGGCTCAATCCATCGTGGCCAGGCTCGTCTCGGCCCTTTGAGGTTGTCCGGGCCGTTCGTCGATCCACCTGAATGACCTGGTGGTCTGAGTTCGAAGCCCAATGGATCTTGACACCCGGCGTTGTAACGTACAAAGTCAGGTGAACGCATGGTTACAGACGGCGGAGCCTGACGGCCTCCTCAACGTTCAGTGTACGTCTGTGCACTGAAATAACTCGGCATTGCTCCCGCATTTTTGCAGGCAGCGGAAGGCTAGACCCCTTGTGGGTGCACGTGCGTTTACTGTATTTTTGCTGAGAATCTTCAGTTCGGTGGATTCGGCCCAGAGCGGTGTGAGGTGGCGGGGAGTCGATGTTGACACAAGGTGAGAACGTGCTGGCGGCGTCCGAGGGCGGCGGAGCGGCACTGGATCAAGTCTTCGGCATGAGTGCGGCCGCCGGGGTGGTGTCGGTGATCCTGCTCTGGGTGGGTTATCTCCACCGCGCCCGGAAGATCACCTGGCTCGCGTCTACGGCCGAGTGGGCCGGTCGCCGCCTGAACCGACCACCATGGGCGGCACTGCCCATCTTTCTGTTCACCAGCACCATCATCTGCGCCCTGTTCGGGTTCATCTGGGACGTCAGTCTGCACATCGGCAAAGGTCGCGACGAGGGTCCGTTGGCAAACCCGGCGCACTACTTCATCCTGGTGGGGCTGTTCCTTCTCTTCATCGCGGGAATGCTGGCCGTCTTCCTGCCGTACGACAAGCCCGGTCCGGCAGCCGTTCGGATCACCCGCACCTGGTACGCACCCGTCGGTGGCATCCTGCTGGCCGGCTGCGGCTTCTACGCCCTGGTCGGTTTCCCCCTCGACGACATCTGGCACCGCATGTTCGGCCAAGACGTCACCCTGTGGGGCCCCACCCACCTGATGTTGATCGGTGGCGCGGGGTTGTCGCTGATCGCAGTGGTGCTGCTCGACCGTGAGGGTCGCGCCGCGATGGGCGAGAACGCGCCGGCCGACGGGTGGGGCAACTGGCTCACCCGGTGTATGGCGTTCGGCGGACTTGTCATCGGGCTGTCGGTCTTCCAGATCGAATACGACTTCGGCGTCGAGCAGTTCCGGCTTGTCCTGCAGCCCATGATGATCGCCGGCGCGGCAGCGTTTGCCCTGGTCGCGGTCCGGATGACGCTCGGACCCGGATCGGCCATCGCCGCAGCGCTTTTCGCGGTGGCCATCAGGGGGATCGTCGCACTGATCGTCGGTCCCGCACTCGGAGCACCGATCAACTTCTTCGCGCTGTACCTCGGCCCGGCAGTGGTGGTCGAACTGCTGGCCCTGACGCCCTTGGTGAGACGACCGGTGCTGTTCGGGGCTGTCTCCGGACTCGGCGTGGCCACCCTCGGTCTCTGGATCGAGTCGTGGTGGATCGATGCGGTGTACCACTACCCATGGCCGACCGGGATGTGGGCAGAAGCCTTGGCCATGGCGATCCCGGTCAGCATCGCCACCGGTGTGTGCGGCGCTCTGTTGGCCGTCATCTTGCGAGGCGAGCCGCTGCCGCGTCCCCGCCTCAGTGCTGTGGCAGTGGTGCTCACGGTCCTGATCGTCGGTGGTGCCGTTGCCAACGGGTTGCGCACCGAGGTGCCTGAGAATGCCAGCGCCACAATCACACTGACCGATGTGCCGAGCACTGACGGTCGCATGGTGACGGCCGAGGTGACAATCGACCCGCCGGGGCTGGTCAGTGACGACCCAGAATGGGTGTCGATCCTCTCGTGGCAGGGCGGCATCGAGAACGACCGCGGTCTCTTCATCGATCCGCTCGAACGCGTCGGTGCCGGAATCTACCGCTCCACCGAGCCGGTGCCGGTGTCGGGGACGTGGAAAACGCTTCTGCGCGTGCAGGATGGCACAACGATGACCGCCGTGCCGATCTTCTTGCCCGCCGACCCGGGCATCGGCGCCCCTGAGGTGGCTGCGGAATCGACGATGACACGTGAGTTCATGCCAGAGATCAAGATCTTGCAGCGGGAGCGCAGCTTCGACTACCCGAGCTGGCTGTTCACGGTCGCCGGCCTGGTGGTGTTGGCGTGCTCGTTGATCTTGATCGCAGCGTTGTCGTGGGGTGCCGGCCGGATCAACAACAAGCAGCAGGAGACCGGGGCCCGTACGGACACGCGACCGACAGTGCAACCGCAGACCTGATGGGCGACAACAACGTACAGTATCTGGCCGGCCACTCGCTGCTGTTGGCCGCGCCGGCGTTCTTCCCGGCGCTCATCCTGGTGATCGTCATCGTGGTCATCGCCGTCCGGGATCGACGGCGCGGCGACGATGATGGCTCCGGTCTCGAAGGTGACGTCGAACGCGACTCCATCGAGCAAGACGGCGACGAATACGTTCGCGACGACGGAAACGCCGGAGACGCCCGGGGATGATCGTTGCGCATGGCCTGGGCGGATCCGAAGACCTGCCCATCCCGTACACGTCTGTGCTCATCGGTGGGGCATGGGCCCTGACGTTCTCGTTCGCGGTGGTGGTTTTCGCATGGCGTACACCGAGGTTCGGCCCGGACAAACCAGGGCGGCCGGCACCGCTGTGGATTGGCCGCCTCGTCGATTCTCCGGGCACGCGCACCGTGGCGGCGGTACTGGCTCTGGTGTTCGCGGTGTGGGTGATGATGGCCGGGGTCTTCGGGCCGGATTCGGACGACAACCCCTTCGCGGGAAGCTTTTACGTTCTTCTCTGGGTGGGGCTTGTTGTTCTGTCCGTGTTGGTCGGCCCCGTGTGGCGTGTCCTCTCGCCGATCCGCACCGTCTATGGATTCGGTAGCCGGATTGTCGGCCGATCGCGATCCGACCGCACGCGCGTCTACCCCACGACATGGGGTTACTGGCCCGCAGCCATCGGGTTGTTCGCTTTCGTCTGGCTCGAACTCGCCTCACCAGAGCCGGATTCGGTCCCGGTCATCCGGATCTGGCTGCTCTGCTACGTGGTGCTGATGGTCGCAGGCGCTGCCGTCTGGGGAGACCGCTGGCTCACCAGGTCCGACCCATTTGACGTCTACAGCGTTGTGGCTTCCCGTCTTTCGGTATTCGGCCGTGACCGGGCAACCGGGCGGATCGTCGTCGGGAACCCGATGAACCACCTGACCACGCTCCCGATTCTGCCCGGCACGGTGGTTCTGCTGTCGGTGCTGCTCGGCTCCACCGCTTTCGACAGCTTCTCCGACTTCCCCCAGTGGAAGGACTATGTGGAGTCGATCGGCGGCGGAGATGTGGGCTCCTCGGCGGCACACACCCTTGCCCTTGTCGTTTTCATCGCGGTGGTGTTCG
Source organism: Williamsia sp. DF01-3 (assembly GCF_023051145.1). NCBI lineage: Bacteria > Bacillati > Actinomycetota > Actinomycetes > Mycobacteriales > Nocardiaceae > Williamsia > Williamsia sp. DF01-3. The sequence goes on along the minus strand of NZ_JALKFS010000005.1, from coordinate 73,097 downwards.
GAACCTTCACGCTCGCCACCCGCGCCACCGGTGGCGTGAGTTCGGCGCAGCGACAAGCGCTTCCGGGTCAACTCGCACATACGCTGATCCCCATCGTGATCGGGTACGTCCTGGCCCACTATTTGCAATACCTGGTGGAGAAGGGGCAGGAGACGTTCCTGGCTCTCGGCGATCCGCTCGGCCGAGGGTGGAATGTGCTGTGGCTCCAGGACGCCCACCCCGGTTATGTTCTCTCACAACACCCGACCGTGGCGGCCACGCTCAAGGTCGGGTTTGTCCTCGGCGGTCACATCGCCGCAGTCATAGCCGCGCACGATGCGTCGTTGCGACTTCTTCCGGCACGTCATCAGCGCACCGGGCAGTTGGCGCTGTTGCTGACGATGGTTGCGTACACCTTCCTCGGTCTGTACCTGCTGTTCGGCGGATGACCGCCCGGTCAGGCGTAGCCGCGAAGATGATCGACCACCATTTCTGGCACCAGATCATCGTCGGCGCCGTTGGATCGCTCCGGGAAGTCGAAGACGGCCAGCATCATCTGCATGGGATAGGTCGGGGGATTGATGCATCGCCGTACAAACGTGCCGTCGACGTAGAACTCGACTGCATCGGGGGTCCACTCGACCGCGTAGTCATGGAAGTCGCTCACATCGATGGGCAGCACCGTCGTCGTGAAATCGTCGACCACCGACGGATCGCGAAACGGATGCAGACCGGTACCCACCGCGGCGGAGGTCGACGAGGTGATGGTGTCACCGAAGATCTCGGCCACACAGATCTCGGCGCTGCGCTCGGGAACGTCTTCAAGACCCACCATCCACCAGGCGAACATGGATCTGGGCGAGACGGTGGCACGCATCCGGATCTCCAGGTAGCCGCCCGCCGGTGTCCAGCCGCGAAACTCCGGTTGGTGCTCTCGCACCACGGCCCCGTCGAAAGGCGGTTGCTGTCCCAGAGTGCTGCCGACTGCTCCGGATCCGTTGCCCGACTGGATACCCGAGACCCGCAGCGCGGAGTGCTCGCCTGCCAGCCACAGCGGCTGCTCCGGCGGGATGGACAGATGCAGACAGGAGTCGGAGATCCTGTAGGTGGCCGCGGTGTGCGCCCGCGAACTCCAGGCGGGCAAGTAGTGCGGGGACCACACGGCCGGGTCCAACTCGTGGTTGTCGAACTCCTCGGAGAAGGTCAGGCGTCGACCGCCGATGTCGGTGACCACGTGAGTTACTGCCCGTCCGTGGAACCTTCGGTTCCACCCAGAGCATGACCGCGGTTGATCTCGTGGCCGTGTTCGCCGGCCTCGTAGACCGCGGCTTGTCTGCGGAGCTCATCGGTCTCACCGATGGGCTCTTCGTCTTCGAATGGAAAGGTCATCGATCCTCGCTGGTGATGGTCACGTGCTGATCCCACCGTACGTCGCGACCTCCTGTTGCCGACCGAAAAGCATTCGAAGGACCGAGTCAGGCGAGGACCACTGTTCCGTCGGCCTCGACGTGCCAGCCGGGGTTGTGCGCGATCTCCCAGATGAGGCCGTTGGGATCACGCACCTGTGCGTGGAAGATGCCACCGAAAGCGCCCGGTTGTGGCGGTTTGAGCACGGACGCGCCGGCCGCGACCATGGCGTCGGCGACCGCCCGGACAGCATCCCGACTGTCGACGTTGTGGGCAACTGTTGCACCGGATATCGATGGGGCATCAGCCACGCCGATGTCTTCGGCGAACTTACCGGCCTCGAAGAACCCGAGGACAACGCCGGGCGCGATCTGGAAGAAGATGATCTCGTTCTCCACGTCCATCAGCGGTTTCCATGCGAGTCCGTTCACATAGAACTGCCGTGCGGCGTCGAGGTCGGCGGTGGCGAAGGTCAGGAAGTGGATCTGCTGGTCGAGTTGCACCCTTCTCACGCTAGGTGAGGGCGGCCACGGTCTCGTGAACGTTTCGGACAATTGCGCTGGCGATGTCAACGGGAAGGGATCAGGTACGGGATCACCCGGACGTAGACGACCATGCCGACCACTTCGACCAGGGTCTGCGTGACCACCACGGCCGCTGCCAGTTCGTAGCCCGCCGGTAGGGCGAGGGCCAGGGGGAGCACCACGAGTGAGTTGCGGGTGGCGCCGCTGAAGACCAGTGCGCGGCGACCGGGGTTGTCGAACGCGAATTTCGATGCCACCCAGCGACCTACAAAAGCCATCACGACCAGGAAGAGAACATAGAACGGCACAACCGCGACGACGTCACCGAGGCTGCCGGACACCTTCGGTATCTGCGACGCGACAACAACGAGCAGCACGATGACCATCAGCGGCACCATGGTGGCTGTTGCGCCTGAACGAACTCGACGCGCGAGCAGGAAACGCACCGCGAGCGTCTGGGTGGCCCACGCGAGCAGCAGTGGCACCACGATGAGGATCACAAAAGCCTCGACGAGAGGTCCTACCGCGATGATCTGGGCGAGGTCCGAGCCCAGGAACACGGCGAGGTAGACCGGTAACAACAGCATCTGGGCCAACAGCAGCAGCGGCGTCGCAGCCAGCAACCGATGTGCGCTGCCCCCTGCGAGCCCAGAGAACACGATCACGTAATCGATACAGGGACTGAGCAGCACGAGCAGCACCCCGAACCGGACTGCCTGGTCGTCCGGCAAGAAGACGAACATCGCCGCGACCACCAACGGAACGATGGCGAAGTTGAGTACACCGACAGCGACCAGGAACCGGCGGTCTCGCAGAGACCGGGCGAGGTCACGGGTGGGGATCTGCAGAAACGTCACGTAGAGGAGCGCGCCGAGAGCCGGGTTGATGGCCCAGTCCAGCGACTCGCCGGCGCCCGGCGCGACGAGGCCGAGAACGATGCCGGCACCGATGGCCGCCACGTAGACGATCACCTGCCGGCGGTCGAGGACCTCGACCAACGTCGACAGTCGATGACGCACTGCCCCTCGCTTTCTGGTCCCCGCGATCTTCTCAGGGCGACCGGCCGGGTCCTCTGTCGGATGCGAAATTCGGTCGCAGGATCGATAATTGGACCATGACCACTCTGAGCAACATCCCTCCGGACGAGGTGGAGCGAATGCTCGACTTCGCGCGGCGGTGGTACCCGTACGGCGGAGGGTCGGCCGACGACATCCTGGTGGAGTTCGGCATCGGGGAGCGGGACTACTTCGAACGCCTCACCGATGTGCTCGACACCGATCAGGCCGGTGGCCACGACCAATCTGTGGTGACCGCGATCCGTCAGGTGTGCACCCGCCGCCTCGCATGACTCTTCGGGTGTGACCTGGGCTTCCCATCTTGGTCGGTCAGGAACTATAGAGCGGCTACAATTTTGCGCCATGACCTCCGGGCAGTGGGAGCAGGACTCGAACGAGGCGCAGGCAACGTATTTCGCCGCCCAGCTCGAGTTGTGGGCAACACAGATCGAGGACGAGCTGACCAACAACAAGGTGTCGGCGGAGACTCACTCGCGCAAACGGTTCGAGCTGTACGAGGTCCGTCGACAGATCGATGCACTTCGCCGACGATTTCCGACCGCCTTCAGCGTCTGAGGCGTCAATGGTGCTCGGGCGAGCGGGTTTTCGTGACACGCGGTCGGTGCCTCCTTCGGTTGCACCGAGGTGGTGCCGATGGGCGATTTCTCCACACGGCCGGTGAAACGCCGTCGGCTCACGTACGATTGCGCCGCCAGGAAGTCGAGACGACGCGCTTCGAGTCACGTCGAGGTGTGGCCCGAGCCGGCCTGCCCGTGATTCCACCGCGTGACGACGAGTAGGAGCCGGCGATGACCGCCGAAGCAACGACAACAAACAACGCCGCAACGGTGATCATCGGTCAGAAGGTCAACCCCGGAACCGAACGTGCATTCGCCATCTGGCAGGACGACATGAATGCCGCGGCCGCCCGCTACCCGGGATTCATCGCCGCCGAGACGGCTCAACCGACAGACGTGCAGCCCGACTGGGTGGTGGTGTATCGCTTCGACTCGGTGGCTCACGTGCAGGCCTGGATCAACAGCGCCACACGGCAAGAACATCTCGACAGGGGCCGGGAGTACTTCGACGGCCCCGCGACGCAACAGGTCATCACCGGTGGCGCGGCCCCGGTGGATCCGCTTGTCACCGTGGTGGTGACTCACCGCGTCTCGCCGGAACACACCGACGACTTCCTCGAATGGCAGGGCCGTATGCGCGAGGCCGAGTCCGGGTTCAAGGGCTTTCGCGGTACCGAATTGTTCCGTCCCATCGAGGGCCTGCAGAACGAGTGGACGGCGTTGTACCGCTTCGACAGTGCCGCCGACCTGGATGCGTGGCTCACCTCCCGTGAGCGGCAGGTCCTGCTCGAGGAGGGCAAGAAGTTCAACGAGTTCGAGTTGCGCACCATCGACAACTCATTCGGTAGCTGGTTCGCGTTCGACCAAGACGGTCACCGTGCGCCGATACCGTCGGACACGAAGATGTCCACTGCCGTCTGGGTAGGTCTCTACCCGACCGTGGTGCTGCTGTCGCTCGCCCTTTCGCCCCTGGGAATGCCGCTGTGGCTGGGGCTTTTGATCGGCAACCTGCTGTCGAGCTTCGTGATGACGTTTTTCACGATGCCGTTCTACGTCAACAAGATCCTCGGTCACTGGTTGTACCCGTCACCGAACACTCCCAAGAGACAAACGAACTTGCGGGGGTTCGCTGTGATCCTCGGGGTGATGGCTCTGTGGACCGTGGTGTTCTACCTTGTCACCGTGGTGTTCTGGACACTGCCTTGATGATCGGCTGACTCAGAACTGCCGGTCAGAACTGGGTACGTTCGAGCCAGGTGTCCCACACCTGACGGTCGCCGAGGATCTCGATGTCCGCTTCCTCCGCCGTCTTCCTGCGGCTGATCGCCAGCAGTAGGTTCGTTGCCTGTCCCCGCACGGCTGTGTCTGCTTTCGCGTGGCGGTGGTCCCACACCACCGCTCCTTCGTCGCCGCGGATGAACCACTCACCGGCTGAGCCGAGATCGGCCTCGGCAGCGTGCAGGTGCAGCGTGGCCCCGTCGTTCAGCGGAGAGGCCGGGTCTGCCGGTCGCGCCGCCATTAGACCCAGCCATTCGGAAATTCCGTCGGCGGCGAGATCGGCAGAGAGATCGAACCGAACACCAAGCGCCAGTTCGGCATCCGCACGGTGCACGGTGGTCTCATGCAAACGTCGTCGAATCCACCAGGCGGCCGGCTGGGGCCCGGTGAACGTCCACACCGGGGTGTGGGCACCGGTCTGTGCGACTGCGTCGAGGAGCGTCTGCACCCCGCCGTTGAACCACTCGATTGCCCCGTCGATGTCTTCCGGCGGTTTGCCATTCGGAACCTGACGCGGATCGGCCGGGCTGTCACGTTTTTCGCCCACGATCTGCGCCGCCCAGCGATCTCCACGTCCGACGTGCCGGAACAACTGCTGGATCGTCCACTCGGGGCAAGTGGGCACGGGCTGCGTGAAGTCGGCATCCCGGATCGCCTCGCCGAGGAGCCGGTTCTGTTCTACGAGTGCATCGGTGTAGTCCACGATCGGACAGTACCGCCCGAGGCGTCGACGAGACAGGATCAACCGTCGAACAGGTCGAATTGCCTCGTGGCGTTCTGTCGAGCCGCTGCGTGCGGGTGCTGGTTACCCGGAGCCGGTGGGCTCCAGATAGGGCGAGGAGAGCCATGTTCCGGTTTCACGGCTGATGGAGGTCGTCCCCGATACGCCGGTGACCCGCAGTTCGTCGGAACCGGTGACCCATTGCAGGGTGTCATCGGCTGCTGCGGGTGTGCGGAATTCCTCCACATTGCTCGCGTTTCGGATGACCACCGCGGGGCCGGTGGCGGTCTGCATCAACTGTGCTGAGTAGCTGCCCGATGACGAGGTGGTTGCCGCTGAGATGGGTTGTTCCGTCGCGGTTGTGGTGGTTGTCGTCGTCGTGGTGGGTGCGGCGGTGGTCGTTGTTGTTGTGGTGGGTGCGGCGGTGGCCGTTGTTGTGGTGGGTGCGGCGGTTGTGGTGGTGGTTGTGGGTGCGGCGGTCGTTGTCGGCGGGGGGCTGGTTGTAGTCGTGGTCGCTGTCGTCGAGGGAGCCATGCGGAGGCCGCTCGGCGCGGCCACAGCGCAGGCGACACCGGTCGAGGTTGAGGTAATTCCTTGCGTCACAAATTCCGTGGACTGGTGTGCGTTGTCCACGCGGGTACGGACTTCGACGTTCGCAGCTGTGCCGGAGAGACCACTGACCTCGAATACGGAGACAGTTCTACTCACCGGCTGACCCGCGGCGGTGCCAGTCGGTGCGGACACATCCACGGCGTTGATGACGTTCCCAGTCGCCGGATCCCGAACGATCACCCGGTAGGTGTAACCGGACAGGTGAGGCCACGACACGGTGGCCGTGGTCCGAGAGCCACTGTTGGTAATGCAACTGACGGACGCAGGAGGGGGGACGTAGGTGCCGATCCCGGACTGCTCCCCGCCCCCGCTGCACGTCAGGTTCTCGCGCCACGCCAATGTCGAATCCTGATACACACGGAAGCCGCGCCAGGTCGAGGAGACGGCTCCACCGGGGAGCATGGTGTGAATCTCAGCGTTGTACTGCCAAATAACGCCACCGCGATACGGAAACCCGCTCGCGCCGAACGTCGTCGAAATTATTGACCCTGTAGTACTCGAGGCCGGGGGAGTGACGTCCACGGTTCGCCAAATATTGCCATCGAGATCCCGCAAGATGACGCGGTACTGATAGGGCTGCCCAATGTGCGCCCAGTTGAGAGTGACCACGCGTAGGTTCGATGGGCCGCTGGTGGCGCAGGTGACGTAGTTCAACCCCGAAACATATGTGTCGATCCGCGGGGCAAACTCGGCTCGAGATGCGAATGACCCGGTGGTCGCGGTGGCGGAACTGCTATATACGGCAGCCGTACCTTCGGAATTTGCGAGAGTGACCAGCATGGCCGCTGCCAGTCCCAGGGCGATGAGAGGCGGCGCAGCAGTGGCCGCATGTTTGGGTTTGTCGGCGCGTGGCGTCTTGCCGGCGCTGTCTTTTCGATTACGGCCCGTGGGAAAGACCACCAACCAGAGAAGGCCGACCACAAACAGGCCGCCGATGACTTTCGCGGCGGGTGTGTCCAGCCACGCGGCCACGTAGCCCAGGCCGTTGACGTGGAACAACACCCTGTCGGCGGAGTCGACCACGTAGGGGAGGGCATCTGGCACGTTGTTGGCGTCGCCTTGCAGGGTCAGTGCCACAGCGTCGCCTGCGGTGGAGTCGACCGACACCACGCGGTGAGTGATTCGGATTCGCTGAGCGTTGTTGACGCTGATGACATCACCAGCACTGATGTCGGTGGCGGACACGTCTTTTGCGATGGCCAGCGCACCTGTGGGGATGGTGGGCTCCATCGAGCCGGACCGAACGATCAGCGGCGTGATGCCGAGGAACATGGCTGCCGCTGCCGCGATGATGCAGAGCAGGCCGAGGGCGGCACCGGCCGTCAGCGCGATCTCGCGAAGGATCCTGGCGCGACTTCGATGCTCGGTCGGATGGGCAATTGTGTGCGTCATGTTGATGTCGCAGTGAACGTGGCGGTGATGGACGAGAGTGTCTGACTCTGGACGCTGAGGGGAGCGGCCGGCACGAGTGCCACAACAAAACACAGCGCTCTTGTATTGGTGCCCGCGGTCGCGCTCAGCGTCTGCGCGGTGGTGACGACGGACACTGAGTTGCCAGCCCGCAGAACGGCTGTGCCGATCTGGGTGCCGGTGCAGCTTCCGGTGGTCAGGCCGTTGGCGGTTCCGTTGGTGGGTGAGGCACTCGCGAAGACCGTCATCCGAAGATTGTTGGCGAGTGCAGGGCTACCCACCGGGGTACTTGCTGCCATCGTGTAGCTGACCGGAAGTGTTGAAAGGCTGTTTTGCACCTGCAGTGTTGCCGCTCTGCTCTCGCCCGGGAGCATGTTGGTCATGGTGAGACCCGTTGCGCCGGTATACGAGTACTCCTTGACTGCGTTGACGCGGAGGTCGACCACGCCGGTCTTGAAGTCTCCCGACGTTGCCGCCACGGAATTGCTCCACAATGCCATCGTCCCGACGGCGCCGAGTCCCAGGACGATGCCGATGGCCAGCATTGCTCGCAGTCGGACACCGAGTGGCCCGGTGAGCGCCTCCCGGAAACGGGTCGAGTCAAAGCTGTGCGACATGATGTGACGTCTCTTCTGATCCGGGCTCCTGCCGACGTGAGCGTCGTGCGTCGCGAACGCTGCCGACAGTCAGCAGGAGGGCGTAGGAGAACAATCCGATCACCAGTGCGCCGATGGTCCAGGCGCGCTGCTGTCCGGTGAGCCAGTTGTTGACATAACCGAGATAGGGAATGCTGTACCAGACCTTTCCATTGACCTGTTCGGCCACAACGGGTTCGGTGTCGGGGGTGTCGTTTGCGTCACCCTGCGTGGTGTATGTCCGCTCACCCCTGGCGTTTTGAGAGCTGGCGACGATGCGGTGCGTGACGACCGCGGGCTCACCTGGCCGCAGTTGGTACGTGATCGCGTCACCGAGCCGAAGGTCTTTGGAATCTACGGGTTTGACGATGATCAACGTTCCCGGCGGATACGTCGGCTGCATGGACCCCGTCAGCACTGTGAACCGGTCGGCACCGGCCGCGACCGGGATCACAATGGTGACCACCAGGACCGCCGACATCGACAGCAGCAACGCCCAGCTCAGTGCGGAACGTATCCACCATAGGGGCCCGGTGTGCTCGTCTGCGGATTCTGAATCGGTCATAGCTGTTGATCCGCTCGGAAATTGAGAGTAACGGAGCTCGTGCTGTTCTGTGGTGCCCCATTGCCGACAGTTGCCCGTAAGCACCAGACCTCGGAGGTGTTGATGGGGACAGTTCGGGCAGCAGACGGGAATGCAGTCCACGGTCCGGCCACGATGTTTGTCGGATTTCCACTGGTCGGGCAACCGGCGATGCTGCCGACGACCCAGGCGGAGAAGGTCAGTGGAACCCCGGACGTGGTCGGCGAGATCGACTGGAGTCGGTAGCTGACCTTGGTATTGCCCACCACCGAAATGGTCAGTGGGCGTTGAACCACCGAGCCCGGGCTGAGGTTGATCCCGCCGAAGGCCGTCCACGGGTACGTGTTCGAGCCGCCGGCGAGAATCCTCAACTCGCCTGATGTGAGGGTTGCGGCGCCGATCTGATCCTGGCCACGCCAGGTCGCGCTGGTTTGCTGCGTTGACAGCAAAACCAGCACGGTGATCGTCACGGCGGCCGCAGCCCCCAACCAGAGCTTCTTCACCTAATTAGGGAGTAACTGGATTGGTGTTCTGGACCAGGGTGAGCGTCGTGGCAGAGAGATTGATCGTCTCGTTCTGCGCGGTCGTACCCAAGGTGCCTGGGTCGAATGTCATTGTCACCGTGACGACGATGGGCTGAGCTGCTCCTGTGGGAACAATCTGTACTCCCGTGGGGCCGCCCGGGAGTGTGACGCCGTTTGAGGTTGCCGACACCACCGGGTTCAGCGCCGCCTCCAGCGCTGTATCTCCGGTGACGTCGCCGAGGTCGACGGACAGAGTTGCAGTGAGGTTGTCTCCGGTGGCGTTGACGGCGGTCTCGCAGGTGTACGAAACCTGGTCGCCGGGGACGATGCGGAAATCGGTGATGCTCGCGATCGGGGTGCCGTTGTTGACATCGGTCCAGGTTCCGCCGTCGGTGCAGTCCTCGAGCGACAGCTGGCCGGAACTGATCTCCCCGCCAGGAGAGGTGCCCTCGTCATTCCAGTAGGCAAGGCTGCCGGCACCGCCGAGTAGAAGGATGGCTCCCGCGCCGGCGGCAACTGCTGCTTTGGTTTGCTTCTTCATGGTCAATCTTCCTGTAGTGGGCCCGCTTGGACCCGCTGAGATGGAACGATGGACGCGGCTCAACCTCGAAAACCCGAAATGAAACTCGAGAGGTCGGACGAATTCATTTCGCCCTCAGCGCCGACTGGCCCGAAACAAGTACCTCGAAACAGGTACATCACCCAGCGCTCATCTAGTATGTCGCATTTTTGAGCTTTCCGTTACGGATATTTTTTCACCCGCTAAATGGGCAGGTCAAGGCGTCGCAGCGCGGGCCAGGCTTCCTAAATATCGCAAATATGTCTCCGATTTTGCGCATTTCGTGTGGCCGACAAGATCAAATTGGACCGATATTCGCATTTGCTTGTATTCGTTTTGCGGCCACACTATTATCGTTTAATGGATAGTCGCGAAATAAAAGCATCTGCCGCCGGCACTTTCGGCCCAAGGGACGGACTGTCTGCTGTGCGCACCGGTGACGTTGATGAGGCGCGTGAGACTATGGAGCGCATCTATCTGGCAACTGAGCTCACCGTCCTCCGGGCGGGGGTACTCGATGCCCACCTGCAGGCGCTGGAGCTGCCGGCGCTGACGTTGGGACGCCTCTCTTTCGGGGCCGCGGTCAGAACCGAGGTAAGGGAGATCGCCGACTACTACATCAACATCGTGCTGGCCGGCCGTGCGGTGAACACTTGGGATGGGGGTGCGGGGGCAATCATCACGCGGCCGGGTTTTGCTGCGGTGTTCGCTCCTGGGTCGGCGGGTGCCATCGCCTGGTCGCGGGACTGCAGCCAGCTCTACCTCAAGATTCGACCTGGAACGCTTCATCGCGAGTTGGAGATGATGCTTGATCGACCGGTTCGATCGAGCCTGGTGTTCCCATCGCTGTTGAACGTATCTACACCAACCGCATTCACCTGGTTGGCCCTGGTCAAGGTGTTGGCACAGGACGGAGTGCGGCCCGACGGAGTCTTTGGTCACCGTCTTGCAGTAGCAAATGTGCAGCATCTTCTGATCCAGGGTCTGCTTCTCACGCAGCCACATACATTTGCCGACGAAATGGTGGGTCGGAGAGCGAGCAGTGCGGGCGGGAAGGCGACGAAGCAAGCAATCGATTTCATGCACGCTCAACCGGAACGGGCGTGGACCACTGGCGAACTGGCAGGCGAGGTGGGTGTCAGCGGGAGGACGTTGCAACAGGCGTTCGCCGACTCCGATCAACCCTCCCCCATGACTTATCTCCGGGAATTACGACTTCATCGCGTTCTTGCAGAACTGAGTGATGAAGCCGCCGAATCGACAACGGTGGCAGCGGTAGCCCGAAAATGGGGCTTCGTCCACCTGGGTCGTTTCGCGCAGCAGTACCGGGAACTGTTGGGTGAAATGCCCTCACAGACAATGCGATCGACCCGTGGTCGACCTCACCTGATCAATACATCGACCAAGAGGTCGGCCGTCGCCGCGCCCGGCACCCGCCCGCCCAGTTGAGCGGCGAGTTCCCGTCAGTGCACCACGAGCACCGAACAATCAGCATGGTGGATCAGGCTCTGGCTGACCGAACCCAGCACGGCCCCGGCGAGTTTGCCGTGCCCACGGCTGCCCACGACCACGAGTTGTGCGGATCGGGAGAGTTCCTTGAGCCCCTTGGCCGCCCGGTGTCGGTGTAGACCTTGTTGACGTGGGCCCCGGGGAAACGCGCGCGCAACGGTGCGACCAATTCGTCCAACTTCTGTTCCTGGTTGGATTGCAAGAGGTGCAGCAGGTTCCAGTCGACCGGCCCCTCGCCGTAGCCGAGCCCGACCGCGGCGCCGGTCTCCCACATGTGCGCAACCGTCACCGGTGCGTGCAGCGTGTCGGCGACTTCGAACGCCGACTCCAGCGCGCGCGTCGAGTTCTCCGACTCGTCCACTCCGACAACAACGGGTAGCGCCTCGTCGGTGTCGGGGCAGGCCGTCCTGCGCCACACCAAGACCGGGCAGCGCGAGTTGTTGACGATCCGGATCACATGGCCGCCGAGGATGAGATCGCTTGCAGCGCTGGTCCAGTGAGATCCGATGACCACCAACCTCGCAGTGGCCGAGACCTTTTCGAACGCCGGACCGACGGCCTCGTTCACGATGTGCCGCTCGACGGTCAGATCAGGATGCACCGCCCGGATGGCGGATTCCGCCTCGTCGATCTTCTTGCGGCCCTCCTCGGCGAGTTCGGTGGCCAAGGCCTCGGGCGTGAACACCATCGCGTTGGCGAAGTACCAGTCGATCCGAGGTATCGCGTGGAAGAGGGACAGAGGCGAATGGCTTGCTGCGGCATAGTCCGCCGCCCATCGGGCGGCGCCGAGTGCGGCCTCGGAGCCATCGATCCCCACGACGATGGCCGGTGCGTTGCTGGCGTCGGTGTTCATCTCACATCCTCGGTCCGGTGAACCGGATGATCGAGGCCAGCGGATCGCTGGAAACAGTGCCCGGCTCGCTTCGAACCCTATGTCGGCAGTGTCGGCGGCATCAACGTCCTCGAGTCCGCGCCGCGGTCATCTACTGACCGTCGGACGTGCCCTCGCTGCCACCGAGCGCATGGTCGCGTTCTTCCCCGGTGCCTTCTTCGCCTGCCTCGTACGTCTTCTTCTGCTCGGCTGTCTCGTCGGTTTCGCCGACGGGCTCTTCGTTTTCATGCGGAAAGGTCATGGGGTCCTCTCATCGGTGACACGTCGTTCTGTGGTGACCACCGTACGGAAGGGGTGGGCCGCGGACCGAAAACTATTACCCCGGAGGTCATCGCTCCAACCCACCGCCGCGCAGCAGCATGGTCATCACAACACCAACGCAAGACGAAGGAGACGCGATGACCGAGATGACTGCCCTGGTTGACGACTACCTGAACGCCTGGAACGAAACCGATCCAGGCGCACGGCGGGCGATCGTCGAGAAGGTCTGGGATCCCGAGGGTGTCTACACCGATCCGCTCGCTTCGGTGGCGGGCACCGAAGCGATCGATCAGGTGCTCGCCGGGGCTCAGCAACAATTCGCGGGGATGCGGTTCGTTCGGGGTGACGTGTTCGAGACGCACCACAACGTCGCTCGTTTCACCTGGGAACTGGTACCGGCGAGCGGAGGAGAGGCAGTGGTGATCGGCTTCGATGTGGTCGCGGTGAACGACGAGAAGATCACCAGCGTCTACGGGTTCATCGACAAGATGCCGGGTCAGACCGCTATGTGATGGTGAGGCCGCCGTCGACGACGATGGTCTGACCGGTGACATACCCGCCGGCCGGTGAGGCGAGCCAGACCGCGGTGGCCGCAAGTTCTTCGGGGTCGCCACTGCGGGGCAGTACCTGCCGCGCAGCCATCTGTTGCAGATAGCCGTCGGGGTACTGGGCGGTCATCTCGGACTCGAAGAACCCAGGGGCGATCGCGTTCACCCGGATACCTTTTCGCGATCCCCACTGCTGCGCGAGGTCGCGGGTGAGACCCGAGATGGCGGCCTTGCTCGCGGAGTATGCGGCCTGCGGAAGGCCTGCAGTGGTGATGCCGAGGACGCTCGAGATGTTGACGATCGAGCTTCCCGGCTTCATCACCCGGCCGCAGGCCTGCGCGGCCCAGTAGGAACCGTTGAGGTTGATGTCGATCACCGACCGGAATTGCTCGGGAGTCTCCCGGGTGGCCGGCACGGCCGTTCCCACTCCGGCGTTGTTGATCAAGACATCCACCTGGCCGAACTCGGTCATCGCAGCCTCGACCATCGCGGTGGCCTGCTCGACCTGCGTGATGTCGGTGACCACCGACAGGGAGGTGCCTCCCACGGATTCGACCAACGCTGCTGTCTTTTCGAGCTTGTCGGCGCGGCGGGCGGCGAGCACCACGCGGGCTCCGGCCTCAGCGAACCCCTTGGCGAAGGCAACCCCCAAGCCGGACGAGGCGCCGGTGACGATCACCACCCGGTCATCGAGCCGAAAGCGGTCGAGCACGGTCATGAGAACTCCTCTTCGATCGTCGAACACCCACCCACGGGCAGCAGTCGAACTTGAGCTCGGTGCAAAACCCGCAGTCCATAATGCTGACAGATCAACCCGGGAGATCAGTACATGACCGAAGAACAGCGTTACCTTTTCGGTGACCTGCTGCGGCAGTGGCGCACCACCCGCAAGGTGCCGCAACTGGATCTCGCGTCAGCGGCCGACGTCTCCGCGAGGCATCTGAGTTTCCTGGAGACCGGCCGATCGGTGCCGAGCCGCGCCATGGTGCTCAGACTGGCCGAACATCTCGATGTGCCGCTGCGTGAGCGCAACCAGATGTTGCTCGCCGCCGGATACGCCCCGTCCTACGGTGAGACGCCGCTCGACGGTTCCCGAATGACCATGGTGCGGAGCGCTTTACGTCAGGTGCTGGCCGCGACCGAACCGTACCCGGCCTTGGCGGTGGACCGGCACTGGAATCTCGTGGACGCCAACGCAGCGGTTGCCGCCTTCACCGACGGTGCTCCCGACGACCTGCTGGAACCTCCGTTCAACGTGCTCGAGTTCAGCCTCGACCCGCGGGGGCTCGGGTCCAGGATCATCAACCATCGGCAGTGGCGCAGGCACTTGTTCGAACGACTCGACCGGCAGATCAGGGTGACCGGCGACCCGGAACTGAAAGCACTGCTGGCCCGCCTCCAGCGGTACCCGGTCCCCGACAGCGACGAGGATGCCGACGCAGATGCCGCACTCTCCGGCGATGTTGCGATCTACCTGAGGCTGCGCAGCGACCAGGGTGAGCTGTCGTTCTTCAGCACCGTCACCACGTTCGGTACCCCGCTCGACGTGACGGTCGACGAACTCAGCGTCGAGAGCTTCTATCCGGCCGACGACAAGACGGCGGAGTTCCTGCGACTTCGCTGATCGGTGACGCGGGGAATGCACGGCTGCGGTGAGCGTTGGCATCGAGGGAGAGAAAGAGGCGAACCATGTCGAGAACGCAATTGATCCCTGGCCCCGACCATCCGATCACGGTGGAACCGAGCACCGACTCGGTGACCGTGACCGCAGGCGGCACGCTCGTCGCCGACACCGACAAGACGCTCACCCTGCGTGAGGCGTCCTACCCGCCGGTGGCGTACGTGCCGCTGGCTGCGGTCGATCCAAAAGTGCTGCAACGCAGCGACACCGAGAGTTACTGCCCGTTCAAGGGCAGTGCCTCCTACTTCGATGTCGTCACCGACGAAGGCGTCATCAAAGATGCGGCCTGGACGTACGAGGAGCCCTACGATGCGGTCGCGCCGATCGTCGGGCACCTCGCCTTCTATCCCGACCGGGTCGACATTGCTGTTGACCCTGCGAGCTGAGTCCTCAGAACCCGCCGGCCACCCGCACCACGGCCCGGCCTGAGAACTCTCCCGCGCGAACCTGGTCGATCACGCCGACCACGTCTTTGACGTCGACCTCCGACACGATGTGCGCGAGGTGCTTGGGGGCAAGCGGTCCGGCAAGTGCAGCCCAGATGGTTCGTCGAGGCTCGATTGGCATCTGCACCGAGTCCATGCCGAGCAGGGCGACACCGCGCAGGATGAACGGCAGCACGGTGGTGGCCAACGCGGGTCCTCCGGTCAGGCCGCTGGCCGCCACGGCGCCGCCGTACTTGATGCCGCTCAGCACGTGGGCGAGCGTCTTGCCGCCGACACAGTCGACGGCGCCCGCCCACTGGGCCTTGCCGAGCGGGCGGGGTTTGGCATCCAGGTCCAGTGGCAGTCGGCCGATGACGTCGGCGGCACCGAGTTGTCGCAGGCGATCGCCAGCGTCTGTCTTACCCGTGGACGCGACCACCTCGAAGCCCTGACCCGCAAGGATGTCGACGCTGACCGAACCGACGCCGCCGGTTGCGCCGGTCACCAGTACCGGGCCGTCGGCGGGGGAAATCCCGCGATCGAGCAGTGCTTGCACGCTCATCGCCGCGGTGAACCCGGCGGTCCCGATCGCGGCACCGTCGCGTGGCGAGAGTTCCCCGAGGGCAACCACCCAGTCGGCCGGAACGCGTGCGTACTCGGCGTAGCCGCCGTGGCGGCCGGTGCCGATTTCGTAGCCGTGGGCGAGAACCAGATCGCCGACCGCGAAGTCGGGTGACTTCGATTCCACGACCTCGCCGGTGAGGTCGATGCCGGGAACGATCGGATAGTCGCGTACCACACCGCCTTTCGGCGTCAGAGCGAGTGCGTCCTTGTAGTTGACACTGGAGTACAACACGCGGATGGTGACGTCTCCCGTATCCGCGGTGGGAGTGCCACCTTCGGGCAAGAACGATGCGTCCACGGTCTCGATCGCCGTCTCGATACCGTCGTCGGTCTGCCGCGCCACCAGGGCTGAGAACTGATCCATGAAGCGACGTTAACGCCACCGACGGCACGTCCGGACGACGGGGAGCCCGAACGTACTGAACCGAGACCTGGTCTCCTGAACACAGAACAACGACGTCGGCCGCGACCCAGGAAGCTGGGTCGCGGCCGACGAACTGGTGTGGGGGCTAAACGCCCAGCGAAGGAGCGAGCGTTCCGTACCAGGATTCCTTGAGGCGGTCCTCCCAGTGGGTCCACCAGTGCACACCCTCCGGCGTGATGTGGACCTGCGGGTTGACGCCGGCGACACGAAGGCTCGCGATGTAGAGCTGGCTGCTGATCGACGCCGCCGTCTCCAGCGGCACCATCTGGGAGAACTTGATCGGGTCGAATGACGGGCTCGCCGGGTTGAAGATCGGGTTTGTCCGAGGCGAACCCGCACCTGAGGACACGTATACACGTTTGCCACGCAGGTTTCCGGTGTGCAGCGAGGGATCGTTCGCCGTCCAGGCTCCGGCCGGCCACAGGCCCCACATGTTCACCGGGTTGCCGCCCATCTCGAGGACGGATGCGGCGATGCCTTGTGCAAACCCGGGGGTGCTGACCGTGGGGTAGCCGCTGTACGACGCGACGCCCCGGTAGAAGTTGGGGTGCTTGGAAGCAAGGTTCAATGCGGAGGTGCCGCTCATCGAGAGTCCGGCAATGGCGTTGCGGCGGTTGTCGCTGTTGAACGCCGACTTCAGGTAGGCGGGCAGCTCCCGGGTGAGGAAGGTTTCCCATTTCTGCCGGCCCAGGGTCGGGTCGTCGCGCTGCCAGTCGGTGTAGAAACTCCCGCCGCCGCCGAAGGGGATCGCCACATTCACGTTCTTGCCCGCGAAGAACTGCTGCACATCGGTCTCGATGAGCCAGCCGCTGTTGTTGTTGGGTGCACGCAAGCCGTCGAGCAGGTAGAGGGTGGCGTGGCTGCCACCGCCCGACGCGGGGAGAACGCGAACTGGGATGTTCTTGTTCATCGCGGCGGAGTAGACGTAGACCGTCTGAGGGGCTGCCGACGCAGTGCCGGGCGCCGCAGTCACCGAGACTGCCACTCCGGCCACAAGGGCAAGGGCTCCGGCGACGAACTTTCGCCAGGCGTGCTTTGCGCGCATCAGTTTCCTTTTGTACGTGGTGCCAGTGAATGGCCCGATCCGGACCGGTGCTCTCCCCGGTGCCGCATGCGGCCCGGCGGGGAAGGTAACAGCAAAATAACAGGGCCTTCCGCTGTGCGCACGCCTGGCATCGTCGCTGATGGCGTCGGCGATTGTGAGCTTTGCGAGCGACCTTGCATCACCTGCGGCGCTGTCGATTCCTAAGGCACGATTTACTGCCCGGAAGGGTCGATCACGATGTATGTGAGCCGAAATGTTCGAGGTTTTCTTCCACCCATGTCCGCAGGGATGCAAGCGGTTCACTGGCGCCGCGACCCAGATCGGTGAGCTCGTACTCGACGTGCAGGGGCACCTCGGGCAAAACGGTTCGGGTGAGGAAGCCACCGCTTTCCAGCCGGCGGAGCGCGGCGGTCAGCACCTTGGGACTGACGCCCTGCAGGCGCACCTTCAGTTCGCCGAACCGCAGGGGGCCGTCTTCGAGTGCCCCGATGATCAGCGCGCTCCACTTGTCTGCGAGCAGATCCAGAATCGGCCGGCACGGGCAGGTGGCTGAGTACACATCGCCATGGTCTCGTGTCGCGGTCATCGGAGCTCCTGTGCCTTTTCGCGGTCTGGTTACCAATGGATACTAGTATGCCTTGCGGGTAACTAGGGGGTATTGCATACCGTTGCCCCATGTCCACTACACAGTCGTTCGTCCCGTCCACATCCAGATCGGTCGCCACACTGTCGGCCGGCCCCATCGACGCCGCAGACTCTTTTGTCGAAGTCGACCTGCCGATCGGCGAAATCGGACCGCACGACCTCCTGGTCGCGGTGAAAGCGGTGTCCGTGAATCCGGTGGACGTGAAGCAGCGTGCCGGCAACCAAGAGCAGGGGGAGCCGAAGGTTCTCGGATACGACGCGGCCGGCACCGTGGTGGCCGTCGGCACCGACGTGACACTGTTCGCCGTAGGTGATGACGTGTTCTATGCGGGATCAATCGCGCGGCCCGGGACCAACACCGAGTGCCACGTTGTCGACGCGCGTGTTGTCGGCCGAAAGCCGTCGTCGCTGAGCTACGGGGACGCGGCGGCGTTGCCTCTTACGTCGATCACCGCGTGGGAGGCACTGTTCACCGAGATGCGTCTGACCACCGAATCCACCGGCACCTTGTTGGTGATGGGTGGCGCGGGTGGTGTCGGGTCGGTGATGATCCAGCTCGCGCGGGCTTTGACGGGCGTCAAAGTGCTCGCGACAGCGTCGCGGCCCGAGTCGGTGAAATGGGCCGAGGCCATGGGTGCGCACCACGTCATCAACCATCACCACTTGCGAGAGGAGGCGAAAGCTGTTGCACCGGAGGGGATCAACTGGATCTTCTCACCGTTCTCCGCGGGAAACGTCGAAACGTACGCCGAGATCATGGCTGTGAGAGGTGCTGTCGTGGCGATCGACGAGCCCGAGGGTCTGGACCTGCTACCGCTCAAGTCCAAGAGTCAATCGTGGCAGTGGGAGCTGATGTTCACCGTGCCCCTGCACGCGCCGGATGACCTCAGCCAGCACCACCTGCTCAACCGGGTTGCCGATCTGGTCGATCGTGGTGTCGTAAGAACCACTGCCACGCAGCATTTCTCGCCCCTGGACGCGCGGAACATCCGCGAGGCTCATCGTGCCGTCGAGAGTGGCAAGATGATCGGCAAAGTGGTGGTCGAGGCCTGACCCACAACCGATGATGTGCCCTTGTGGCGAAGATATCCCCAGGTGGGGTCCGCCAGAAGGGCACATCATCGGGATCAGATGGAGTCAGGCGTCGGCGTAGACCGTCCCGCGGCGGAGCATCAAGGTGAGGCCAACGGTCAATCCGGTGCCGACAAGGATCACGATGGCGACGGTGTTGAGCCCGCTGACGGTGGGCGCGACGCTACCGGCAACAGCGGACGACGCCAGGATGGTCGTGGCGATCGACGTGCCGACGCCCTGCCCGGCAGTGCGCACAACGGTGTTGAGACCGGTTGCCTCGCTGGTGTTCTCGACCGGAACCTCCTCCACGATCAGGTTCGGCAGGGCCGTGTAGGCAAACGATGTCGCGATGGACACGGTGACCACCATGACAAACATCCCGACCTTGGAATCGTGGAACATCATCAGCATCACGCCCGACACCCCGTACACCAGGCCGCCGATCAGGAGCGAGACCCGCGATCCCATGGTGCGCGTGATCCGGCCACTCAACGGGGTGAACGCGAACCCGAGGAGTGCTGCGACGAATGCCAGCAGTCCGGCGTCGGTCGGGGTCATGCCCAGGCCGAAGGGCGCGCTCGTGGGCGTCTGCAGCACGAGGGGAACGATCATGTTGCTGATACCGAAGGGACCGGCGGCCAGCGTCAGCGTCGCGAGCATCGTCAACGCGACCTTGCGGTGAGCCAGGAGTCGCACGTTTGCGATCGGATCGGTGACCCGCAACTCCCACACCACCCAGAGCGCCAGCACCACCGCACCACCGATGAGCAGGCCGAGTGTCTTGGCATCACTCCATCCCCAGGCGCCGGACTTGTTGATGGCAAGCAGGATTGCCGCGATTGCCGGGGCGAAGGCGATGGTGCCGAGGAAGTCCACCTTCTGGCTGGTACCGACCGGCCGGCGCCAGGGCAGCACGAACAGCACAAGCAGCAAGGTGAATGCGGCGTAGACGGCCGCGACGATGAAGATCATGTGCCAGCTGGCGTGATCGATCATCAAACCGGCAACGTAGGCGGACGCTGCGCCGGCGGCCACCGCCGTCCCGGAGATCAGGGCGACAGCCACCGGGACCTTCACATTGGGCAGGTGTTCGCGGGCCAAACCGATGCACAGCGGCAGGATGGCGCCGGCGACGCCCTGGATCGCACGGCCGATGATGATGGCACTGATGCTGTCGCCGAGGGCACTGATCAGTGACCCGATGGTGGCGGCGGCGAGGATGAACACCAGAACTCGCTCGCGCCCGTACATGTCGCCGAGCCGACCGCAGACGGCCGCAGAGGCCGCGGCGACCAGCAGAAAGGCTGTCACCGCCCAACCGACCGTCGCAGCGTCGCTGTTGAAGTCGGCGATGATGGTCGGGATCGCGGCGAACACCATCGAGGTCTCGAAAGCGCTGATGATCTCGACCAGGACCAGGATGCCGATGATCACCCCGGTGGAGCGTCGACGGTTGAAGCGTCCGCGTTCGGGCAACGGCTTTGCCGGTGCCGTCGGGTCGGGGATTGTTGTCATGGATGTCCTCCAGGTAGACGTGATCATGTGTGACGAACGCGGCTGTCGCCGACTGCGGCGTATAGGTCTGTGGCGCAGTACATGTGGATTCGATCGGGCGAAGACGGGCTGCCTCCGCCGCGGTGAGCCAAAAGCTACAGTGACGCAGCGCACACAAACTGCTCAGTCCCACTGGCCGGAATCGGATGTTGCTCGGCGCTACGAGTCGTCGCCGCGGCGGCTTGGAGGAGACAGATGAGTCGCCGAGCCGGGCGATGTGTGATGCGGGTACGTCCGATACAGGCAGGTCTCGCTCACCGGGACTGTTCTGATCCCAAAGGGTGGGCGCTGTCACAGTGCCTGCATGAAAAGAGGCGCACAAATGAGTGAAAACCCTGCCGCACGACATCGCCGGAAGGCGGTACCCGTCCGATGGTCGGCGCTGGCCGCCGCTGCAGTGGTCACCTCGGCAGTGGTTTCCTGCTCGTCCGGCACAGACGATGGAACGAAAGGTGATACGGCGCCGGTGAAAGCAGGCCGAGTTTTGTCCGCGGCCGTGGTCGGGGGACCGGTTGCTCTGCGAGATGCGGCCCAGACCACCTTGATCACGTACTCGTCGGAAGACGCGAGCGGGAACGCCATCGTGGTGTCCGGAACGGTTGCGGTACCGAGAACTCCCGCCCCGGCTGGGGTTACCCGGTGATCAGCTGGGCGCATGGAACCACCGGCGTGGCAGATGCGTGCGCACCGTCCGCGGCTTTCGAAGGCGGTCCGACCCAGGCTTATCTCACCGAAGTCGATGCCGCATTGAATGATTGGCTGAGCAAGGGCTTTGCCGTCGTTCGCACCGACTACGAAGGTCTGGGTACTCCGGGGGTCCATCCCTATGTCAACGCCGACTCGGAGGTGAACGCGCTCACCGACATCGTGCGGGCAGCACGTGACCTCGACCAGTCGATCGGCACAGACTGGTACGCGGTCGGCCACAGTCAAGGAGGCCAGGCCGCATTGTTCGCCGCCGCAAACGCTCCCGAACGTGCACCGGAGCTCGATCTGCGAGCTGCAGCGGCCATCGCGCCCGGGAGTGGACTCGATCGACTGCCGGAGTACTTCAAATCGGGTGTGCCCGGAATCGCTGCGGCACAGTCGTTTCTCCCGCTGATTCTCCTCGGTGCACAAGCAGCCGATCCGTCGATTCGTCCCGAGGACCTGCTGACCGAACAGGCTCGTCCGCTCCTCGACTCCGCCAGGACCGGCTGTCTGGACGACATCCGCCGCGTGCCACCGGTGGTGGGCGGCCAGGTGTTCCGGGCCGATGCCGACCTCGGTCCGTTGACGGACTACATGACGAAACAAGAGCCCGCGGCGGTGAAAGTGGTTGTGCCGACGATGATCGCTCAAAGCTCCACCGACGCGGTGGTGCCGAAATCCGGCACCGATGTCCTGGTCGACACCCTGTGTGCTCGAGGCAACCAGATCGACTACCGACTGTACGAGGGCGCCGACCACCGCCAGACCATCGGCGCCTCGTTGAGCGACATCCAGTCTTTCGTCTCTGCGGTGGAAACCGGGGGCCCGGCAGCCGACGGCTGCTGACCGACAACCCTGCCCGTCCGCCCGACGCGGGCGGGCAGGACAGAGGTCACCGCAGAGTGCCTTCGTTGGTGGCCAGGGCGGGCTTCTCCAGCTCGGCCACCCCGTAGGCGGCGTACGTCTCGTACTCTCCGCGGCCCGAGAAGTACGGCGTCAGCAGGCTTGCGAGCTCCTCGGCGGAGAACGCGGAACCGGCTGCGTCGAAACGATTCTCCACCTCAGGGGCGTGCATCAGCGCGACCATCTTGCCGTACACGACAAACACCTGACCATTGATCTCGTCGGACGCGGGGGAGGCGAGATACCGAACCAGGGTGGCCACCCGCTCGGGCGAAAGCGGATCGCTCTCTGCGGCAACGGTGTTCGCGCCGAAGGCATCGGCGGTCATCGCGGTGCGTGCCCGCGGGCAGATGGCGTTGGCGCGCACCCCATAGCGTGACAAACCCTGTGCGGTCGAGAGTGTCAACGCGGTGATGCCCGCCTTTGCCGCCGAGTAGTTCGGCTGTCCGGCCGAGCCGAACAGAAAAGCCTCTGACGACGTGTTGATGACACGCCCGAAGACAGGTTCACCTGCACTCTTGCTCGCTTCGCGCCAGTGGACGGCGGCGGCGCGCGAGGTGGCGGCGTGGCCTTTGAGGTGCACCCGGATCACGTCGTCCCAATCGGACTCGGTCAGATTGAAGATCATCTTGTCCCGGAGAATCCCGGCGTTGTTGACCAGGATGTCGAATGACCCGAATCGGGTGACCGCCTCCTGGACAAGGCGCTCGCCCATCGACCAGTCCGAGACGTCACCGGTGAGCGCGACAGCTCGACCACCGGCGGACGTGATCTCGTCGACCACCAGATGCGCGTTGTCACCCATGTCGTTGACGACCACGGCGGCGCCCGCCTCGGCCAGCGCCAGGGCTTCCGCGCGTCCGAGACCCGCGCCCGCGCCCGTGACCACGGCGACGCGGCCGGCCAGATCGAGTGTGTCCACCATGTTGAGCTCCTCAGTGTGTTGGCTACTGCAAGAAAACTAGTATTCATTCTAGTTTCGGCGCAAGTGGTCAACCTTCATGCTCGGCTCGGACCCCCTCGGCCAGCAACGCGCGTGCGTCGGGGCGGCCGTCGAGCAGGCGCCCGGTCCGGTATGTCACCTTCCAGGTGCCGTCGATCTTCTGCAGCTCCCAGCGGGTCGCGGTCACCCGCAGGACCGTGAAGTGGTCACCATCGCGAATGATCAACTGCGACTTACATGTTGCGACTGCTGTGTCACCATCGACGATGATGTGACCCGGCTCCAATATGTGCCCGCAGCCACCGTCGATCCACGCCTGGTGGGCCTGCGATCTCACCATCGCCGTGATCTCGGCATGTCCGCGCATGACACCGGTGTCCACGTCGTAGACGCCATCTTCGGTCCACAGGCGGGCCACGGCCTCGGCCGAACCGCTGTCGACGGCCGGGCCGTAGGCCGTCATCAACTCGGTGATCGCCAGTTTGTCCTCGAGTAGGGTGACGCGTTCGGTGAGGGTGTGGATGAGAAGGGCCACGTCAGGGGTGGTGCCGGTCATGGATAGGCCTTTCGTTGTGTTGGCCGGAGAGGGCGGGGATTGGCTGCGCCGCCGACAGCGGCTGCCGCGGCACGCTTCCCAGTCACCGGGACTGCTGTTAGTATTACAAGAATTCATTTCAGTTTTGTCCTGGATCTCGCATTCGACCAGGTTATGGAGGCTCGATGACGGTCATTGATTCCGGTGCTGCACACCCCCGCTCTGCCGGTAAGCGGGATCTGCCGCCCTCGATGCTCGAACGAATGACGCTCATCCTCGATTCATTCGGCGGCCCGGCGTCGCGGCTGACTCTCGAAGAAGTGGCCGGGCGCACGCAGCTGCCGCGTTCGACGGTGCACCGCATCCTCGACCAACTCGTCCGGTTGAACTGGGTGGAACACGCCTCTTTCGGCTACCGACTCGGCCGGCGGTCGATGGGTCTCGGCGGAGGGGACGGTGGTCATGCACAGGTGCGTGCGGCGGCCGCGCCTCTGTTGCACGATCTGCACATGCAGACCGGCATGGTGGTCCATCTGTCGGTCCTCGACGGGGGCGAGAGCATCTACCTCGACAAGGTCGGTGGACGGTTCGCTGCATCGCTGCCTTCACGAGTCGGTGGACGCGGGCGGCGTATTCCACCGCCGGCGGAAAGTCGATGCTCGCCTGGCTCGATCCGGAGCGCGTCGACGCGATCTATCAACAGCGTCTGAATCGGTGCACCGACCACACGATCCCTGATCTGCCGACCCTCCATCAGGAACTCAACCGCATCCGACAGCGCAGCGGATTGGCATTCGAGCGCGGTGAGTCCGTGCGCGGCGCCGCGTGCGTCGGAGTGGCGGTCCGCGGATACGACGGCCCGGTTGCGGCGATCTCCCTCTGCGGAGACGCACGGACCGCTCAGCTCAAACGGGTTGCCCCCCTGGTCGTGCGGGCGGTCCGAGAAGTCACGCGCACCCTGTATCCCGAGGCCGGTACCGCTCGCCGGGGGCGCAAAACCCCTCCGATGCCGGACAACACATGGTCGGCAGAGGCCTTGGATCGACTGCTCGCCGTGCAGTCCGGACAGTGGCTGTAGTCGATTCGCCACGCGCGATGACCCAGTCGATGCCTTAGGCACGCAGGAGCTTTGAAGCGGTGTCGAGGCCGAATCCGCCGCGGAAGAAGATCATCGGACGCTCCTCGGTGACCGACTCCAACTCCAGGATTCGGCCGATCACCACGTCGTGATCGCCTGCGGTGTGCACGTCGTGGATCTCGGCATGTACCCGCATCAGCACACCTGGGAGCGACGGCGTCGCCCACTTGCTCAGATCCCAGTCGAGCCCCTCGTACTTGCGCCCGTTGCTCGATCCGAATCGGGAACACAGATCGGTTTGGTTCTCGTGCAGCACGTTGATGCTGAAGCGGCCCGTGTTCCGGATACGGGGCCAAGACCTCCCGCGGTGGTCGGCGCAGAACAGGATCAGGGGAGGCTCAAGCGACACCGAGGCGAACGACTGGCAGGCGAAACCGATAGGTCCCTCGTCGTCCATACCGGCGACCACGGTGACACCGCTTGCGAACTGACCCAGTGCCTTTCGCATGTCGGTCTGCGACATCGTTTCGATCGACATCCGAACACCTCCGGTTCCGTTGTGTGGTCGATGATGAGGTGAGGCTATTGCGGCCGGCCTCGGAAGCCATACCAGGTCTCGCTCAGCGGAAGCGCCAGAATCCGGCTGGCCCTGGCGTGCTGGGGATCTCGCTCAACGAGACCTGGGCTGTGGACGGGGCGCCGGGCTGGCAACGTTCGGCCCATGACGACAGACGTGAGCTACGAGCGCAGTCTGCGGGAGTTGAACACCGATCTCGGGGTGCTCCGGTTCCATGAGGCAGGCGAGGGCCCACCACTGCTGCTGCTCCACGGCTCCGGGCCCGGGGTGACCGGGTGGAGGAACTATCGGGGAGTGCTTCCCGAACTGGCCGAGCATTTCCGTTGCCTGATACTCGAATTCCCTGGTTTCGGGGTAAGTGATCCCGGTGACGGCCACCCGATGTCGATGGCGCAGTCCGCCGTCGGACTCTTTCTCGATGGTCTCGAGATCGATACCGCGCACATGATCGGGAACTCGATGGGCGGGATCGTCGCCACCAAGGTCGCGATCGATGAACCCAGCAGGGTCGACAAGTTGGTCACCATCGGTGGAATGGGCAAGGCCGCCTTTTCTCCGGGGCCCAGCGAGGGAATCAAGCTCCTGATGGAGTTCACCGACAACCCCACCCGCGAAGGATTGGTCCGCTGGCTCCGGTCGATGGTCTATGACCCGGCCGTGATCACCCCTGAACTGATCGACGAGCGCTGGGAGCTGGCGACCGAGCCGACAACCCTCGAGATCGCCCGACGGATGTACAGCAGCAAGGCCTTTGCCGCCACCATGGTCGCGGCAGCGCGCTCAGAGGCGCCGCCGTATTGGTCGCAGCTCGGCAAAATCAAAGCTCCGACGCTCCTGACCTGGGGGCGCGACGACCGGGTGAGTCCGGTCGACATGGCGATCCTGCCGATGCGAGACATCCCGAACAGCGAACTCCACGTTTTCCCGAAGTGCGGGCACTGGACGATGATCGAGGCCCGCGACGCCTGGGTCTCGGCGGTGCTGGCCTTCCTCACCCGCAAGGACAGGACGTAGACATGACCGACAACAACCGGTTCGACACCCGACAGTTCGAGACAGTCGTCGACTTCCTGATCGTGGGGAGCGGCGGCGGTGGCATGGCGGCCGGAATCACCGCCGCGCACAGCGGACTCGACACACTCATCATCGACAAGGGCGCCACCTACGGTGGATCCACCGCCATCTCCGGCGGCGGCATCTGGATTCCCAACGCGCCCACACTCCGGGCAAAGGGTGTAGTCGACAAGCGCAGTTCAATTCGTCGCTACCTCGACGTCATCACCGACGGCAAGGTGCCCGCGGATCGCCTCGACGCTTTTGTCGACAACGGGCCCGCGCTCATGGAACTGCTCGACAAGAGCCCGCACATGAAGCTCTACTGGGTCAAGGGGTACTCGGACTATCACCCCGAGTTCGAAGGTGGGAGCGCGCTGGGCCGCACCATCGAGTGCAAGCCCTTCGACACCCGCGCGCTGAAGGAAGACGAGAAGTTCCAGCGCCCGAACAGCATGAAAGGTCCACTGGGACTCTGGGTCACATCGAAGGACTACCACGACCTCGCCATGGTCAAGAGAACGTGGAAGGGGCGCAGGGCCTCGCTGGTCGCAGCGTGGCGGGTGTCCTCCAACGTGATCCGACGCCGGCACATGGCGACCGGCGGCCGTGCCCTGGTCGCACGGATGCGCATGGTCCTCAAGGACGCAGGCGTCCCCCTATGGCTGAAGACGTCGATGACCGAACTGATCACCGACGACCGCGGAACGGTCATCGGTGTGGTGGCCGAACGTGATGGCACAACCATTCGTATCGGTGCGCGCCGCGGCGTGTTGCTGGCGACCGGCGGTTTCGACCACAACAAAGAGATGCGGGCACAGTACCTGCCCCGACACGGTGTGGCCGACGTCAGTTCGGGTGCCCGAGAGAACGTCGGCGACGGGATCGTTGCGGGACAGCGTCTCGGGGCGGCAGTAGACCTCATGGACGACGCGTGGTGGATGCCATCGGTCCTTCATCCCATGGGTGCAGTCATCCCGTTGGTTTCTGAGCGGTGTATCCCGCCATCGGTGATCGTGAACAGCGCCGGAAAGCGTTTCACCAATGAGTCGGCTCCCTACGTGAACTTCGTGCACGAACAGCTGGAGGGCGGGCACATCCCGGCATGGTTCATCATGGACACCAAGGCCAAGAATCGGTACCCGTTCGCGCAAGTACTTCCGAACGTTCCCTTCCCTCAGGGGTTCTACGACTCCGGCGTCGTGCATAAAGCCGACACGCTGCGTGAGCTGGCCGAAGCGATCGGTGTCCCAGCCGACGCGCTGGTGGAGACGATCGACCGTTTCAACGGCTTCGCGCGCTCAGGTGTGGACGAGGACTTCGGTCGCGGCGAGAGCGCATACGACCGTTACTACGGAGATCCGACGATGAAGAACCCCAACCTCGACGAGATCGTCAAGGGGCCCTTCTACGCAATCCGTTGTGAGGCAGGTGACCTGGGAACCAAGGGTGGTTTGGTGTGCGACGCAGACAGTCGAGTGCTGCGCGAGGACGGAACGGTCATCGACGGCCTGTACGCCACCGGCAACACGTCGGCGTCGGTGATGGGCAACGAATATGCCGGCGCAGGAGCGACGATCGGACCGTCGATGGTGTTCGGCTACATCGCGGCCCGGCATGTGTCGGCGACCGAACGGGGCGCAACGCTCGATTCGGCCACAGCCTGATGCTGATCGATGACGAACGCCTGTCGGCCGCCGACCTCCTGTGGTACGCCGAAGCACACCGCTCGCCGATCGATCCTCTGAGTACGACATTCGAGCAGATCGATGTGGTCGACGCGTACGAGATCGCGCTGATCAACATCGGCAGGCGCCTGGCTGCCGGCGAGACCGTGTACGGCCACAAGGTCGGCCTGTCTTCCGAGGTGATGCAGGCGATGATGGGTGTCGACGAGCCCGACTACGGACATCTCCTGTCGTCGATGGTGTATTCCGAGGACGCCCCGATCGACACCGCGCAATTCTGTTACCCCCGTATCGAAGTCGAGATCGGCTACGTGCTGGGCGAGACCCTTCCTGGCGAGGGCTGCACCGAAGAAGACGTGCTCGCTGCCACCGAATACATCGTTCCGAGTATCGAGCTGATCGATTCACGGATCAGGAATTGGAAGATCGGTCTGGTCGACACCATCGCCGACAATGCTTCGTCCGCAGGGGTCATCCTCGGTGCGGGGAGAGTCCGGCCGTCGGACATCGACATCGGAGGCATCTCAGCGGTGCTCTTCGAGGACGGCGTGGAGATCGCTCACGGAGAGGCGAGCGCAGTTCTCGGGAATCCGACGAAGGCCGTTGCGTGGCTGGCACGCACGGTCGCGGGCTTCGGGGTACGCCTCGAGGCCGGTCACGTCATCCTGCCCGGCTCGTGTACCCGGGCGATCGACGTGCATGCAGGCTCGACCTTCCGGGCCGACTTCAGCGGCATCGGCTCCGTGACAGCGCAATTCAAGTGAGGAAGAACCCATGACCAAGGCGAAGGCCGCCATCGTCGGATCCGGCAACATCGGCACCGATCTGATGTACAAGTTGCTGCGCTCGGACATCATCGAGCCGCGGTGGATGATCGGAGTCGATCCCCAGAGTGAAGGGCTTCGGCGCGCGACCGACGCCGGCATGGCGACCAGTTCGGAAGGCGTCGATTGGCTTCTCTCGCAGGACGAGAAGCCCGACCTCGTCTTCGAGGCGACCTCGGCCTATGTTCACCGTGCAAACGCGCCTCGGTACGCCGAACTCGGTATCACCGCCGTCGATCTGACGCCCGCGGCGCTCGGTCCGGCGGTGATCCCGTCGGTGAACATGGGCGAACACCTCGACGCGCCCAACGTCAATCTCATCACCTGTGGTGGCCAGGCCACGATCCCCATGGTGCACGCGGTGTCTCGTGTTGCTGAGGTCGCCTACGCCGAGATCGTCGCGAGTGTCGCGTCACCGTCTGCGGGGCCTGGAACCCGAGGCAACATCGACGAGTTCACCATCACCACCAGTCGCGGAATCGAGACCATAGGTGGGGCAAAGCGGGGCAAGGCGATCATCATCCTGAACCCCGCCGAGCCGCCGATGTTCATGCGGGACACGGTCTTCTGTTCCATCCCGGCCGACGCCGATCGTGATGCCATCGCGGCGTCGATCTACGAGATGGCGGGCTCGGTGCAGCAGTACGTGCCCGGCTACCGGTTGCGGACCGAACCGCAATTCGACGAACCCAGCGCGGTGAGCGGCGGACTGGCGCGCGTCGAGATCTTTCTCGAGGTGGAAGGCGCCGGCGACTATTTGCCGCCCTACTCGGGCAACCTCGACATCATGACCGCCGCCGCGACCAAAGTCGGCGAGGTTTCGCTTCGAACCTGCTCGCCGGCGCCGTCTGAACCGCCCGAACTGATCTTCCTAAGGAACACTCATGCCCTACAGTCCTGATCTCGACATCCGGATCACCGACTCGTCGTTGCGCGACGGGTCCCACGCAAAGCGCCACCAATTCACCGTTGAGCACGTCAAGGCGGTCGTCGCCGCCCTCGATGGTGCGGGTGTTCCGGTTATCGAGGTGACCCATGGTGATGGTCTGGGTGGGTCGTCGTTCAACTATGGGTTCTCGAAGACTCCTGAGCAGCAGTTGATCCGGGCGGCGGTCGAGACGGCGACGACGGCGAAGATCGCGTTCTTGATGTTGCCTGGTCTGGGGATCAAGGACGATATCCGGGCGGCCCAGGACAACGGTGCGCAGATCTGTCGTATCGCGACGCATTGCACCGAGGCCGATGTGTCGATTCAGCATTTCGGGTTGGCGCGTGAGTTGGGGCTCGAGACCGTGGGGTTCTTGATGATGTCGCACAGTCAACCGCCCGAGGTGCTCGCGAAGCAGGCGCGGATCATGGCTGACGCGGGTTGTCAGTGTGTGTACGTGGTGGATTCAGCCGGCGCACTGGTACTCGACGACGTCAGCGATCGAGTGTCTGCTCTGGTATCAGAACTCGGGGAGGACGCTCAGGTCGGTTTCCACGGACACGAGAACCTCGGACTAGGCGTTGCGAACTCCGTCCTCGCGGTGAAGGCCGGTGCACTCCAGATCGACGGTTCCACTCGCCGATTCGGGGCCGGGGCGGGCAACACCCCGGTAGAGGCATTCGCCGCGGTGACCGAGAAGCTCGGCATCCGAACGGGTATCGACACACTCAGGATGTTCGACGCCGCCGAGGACGTCGTACGGCCGATCATGGACGGCGAGTGCCTCCTGGATCGGATGTCGCTGACGATGGGATACGCAGGCGTCTACTCGAGTTTCCTCAAGCACGCCGACAAACAGGGCGAACGCTATGGGGTCTCCGGCGCGGAAATCCTCATCGAGGCCGGTCGACGCAAGCTCGTGGGCGGACAAGAAGACCAGCTGATCGAGATCGCGATCGGTCTCGCGGAAACAACCTCTGCCTAGGCGTTCGCCGGGTACCTATCAGAAAGCCGAGAACATCATGGGCCAGGTTCTGGACAACATTCAGCAATTCGCCGAGGAGATCCGCGCGGAGGGCGTGGAAGGTGACAAGCTCATGCGGCTGTCGGACACCTCGGCGAAACGATTGCGAGACTCCGGGGTCATCCGCATGCTGCAGCCGAAGGAATACGGCGGATACGAGGCACATCCTCGCGAGTTCGCGGAGACCGCAATGGGTATTGGAGCCATCGACGGCGCGGCCGGCTGGGTGAGCGGCATCGTCGGTGTGCACCCGTGGGAACTCGCCTTCTTCGATCGCAAGGCGCAGGACGAGATCTGGGGTGAGGACCCCGACATGTGGATGGCCTCCCCCTATGCCCCCATGGGTGTGGCGAAGCCTGTAGAGGGCGGCTACATCCTCAACGGGCGCTGGTCGTTCTCCTCAGGTACCGACCATTGCGGGTGGATCATGATCGGCGCCGCCGTCGGCGACAAAGACGGCAACCGGCTGATGCCGCCGCAGAACCTGCACGTGTTGCTCCCGCGCTCGGACTACGACATCGACCCGGACAGCTGGAATGTCGTGGGGCTGCGCGGTACCGGCAGCAAAGACCTCATCGTCAAGGACGCCTTCATCCCCACGTATCGAACTCTCGCCGCAGGCAAGGTGTTCGACGGAACCGCAGCCAAGGAGTTCGGCCGCACCCAGACCCTCTACAACTTCCCGTTCTCGTGCATCTTCCCGCTCGGGATCACCTCGTCCCTGATCGGTATCGCCGAGGGCGCGCTCGCGTGTCACATCAACACTCAGCGCGATCGGGTCACGGTGTCGGGCACGGCGATCAAAGAAGACCCCTACGTTCTGTTCGCAATCGGTGAGGCAGCGGCGGAGATCGCTGCATCAAGGGCGGCGATCCTCGAGACGGTCGACCGATTCTGGGACATGACGGAAAAGGGCCAGGAGGTGTCGTTCGAGCTGCGTGCCATCGGCAGGCGAACTCAAACCGCTGCAGCATGGCGTGTGGTGCGGGCGGTCGACGAGGTCTTTGCACGGTCGGGCGGCGGCGCGTTGCAGCTCAAGACCCCGATGCAACGGTTTTGGCGCGACGCCCACGCGGGCTTGGCGCACGCAATCCACGTGCCGGGGTCGATCTTTCACGCCTCTGCGCTCACCCAGATGGGCGGCGAGCCCCAGGGCCCGCATCGCTCGATGATCTAGACCGGAAACGAAAGGTTCACCATGACCGACATACGAGCACTCGGATACCTGCGGGTCCAGACCCGGGACGTCGACCGCTGGCGCGAACTGACAGTCGACGGATTGGGCATGTCGACGGGTTCGGGTCCGGAAGCCGACGGTCTCTACCTCCGCCTCGACGAGCGGCGTTCCCGCATCGTCGTCTTGCCCGGCGAGTCGGACAAGGCGCTGGCCATCGGCTGGGAGGTACGCGACCAATTTGCCCTGCAGCGTGTTCGCGAGGCGATCGAGAAGGCGGGCATCACGGTGGACGTGTTGTCCGAGAAGGAATCGCTGTATCGCGATGCCGAGCAGGTCATCGCCTTCGACGACCCGTCCGGTACCAGGACGGAGATCTTCTTCGGTCCGGTACTCGACCACAGCCCGGTCGTCACCCCCCACGGCGGCCGGTTCGTCACCGGCACAGAGGGACTCGGTCATGCTGTGCTCCCGACCTCGGCATTCGACGAGACGTACGCCTTCTACACCGAGGTGCTCGGCTTCCTCCCGCGAGGCGCCATCCGCCTCGGCGGTCCCGATGCCCCCGCCCCGGCCCGGAGAGTGCGGTTCCTCGGAGTCAATCAGCGTCACCACAGCCTCGCGCTGTGTCCGGCGCCGGCGAGTCAGGACCCCGGCATGGTGCACCTGATGGTGGAGGTCGACACTCTCGACGCCGTCGGGCAGGCCCTCGATCGTGTGAACAAGTTGGGGTTCAGCCTCTCCTCGACACTGGGCCGCCACACCAACGACAAGATGGTGTCGTTCTATGTGCGCGCACCCGGCGGCTGGGACCTCGAGTTCGGCACCGAGGGCATGCTGGTCGACGAAAGCCATTACACCGCCGAAGAAATCACCGCCGACAGCTACTGGGGTCACGATTGGTCGGGCTCCGAACCCCTTGCCGCCTTTGCGCCACCGGTCGACATCTGACCACCTGCCCACGTCTGACCAAGACAAAGCCTCCCGCTTCGTTCACATCCTCCAGTTGCAACCGGAGGATGTGACCGAAACGGGAGGCTTTGTCAGTCGTGGATCAGCGTCGGCCGAGTAACTTGCGCATACTCTCGGCCGCACCTTTGACGAGTTTGTCGCGGGGAAACCCGTTGCGCTTCTGTGCTGCCTCGTAGTTGCCGCCGGCAACCCACACCGGGCCGTCGGTGAGATGCTCGATCCCCTCGCGGGCAACATCTTCGGGCTCGGCAACGTTCATGCCGGGCACATCGAAGTTCAGTCCGGCCCGGATCATCGCCGGGGTGCGTGTCACCCCGAGCACCAACTCGACCACGTGCACGCCGAACGGCTCGAGCTCCAACCACAGACTCTCGGCGAAGATACGGCCGAACGCCTTGGATGCGGCGTAGATGCTCTGATCTTCTGAGCCCATGTAGCCGGCCAGGGATCCGAGCAACATGATGCCGCCACGCCCGCGTTCTTTCATCTTGGCCCCGAAGTGGTGGGACAGGGTGAGCTGAGACGTGATGTTCAGGTCGATGACACCTTGGAACCCGGCGAGGTCACCGGTGACGAACTCGTGCCCGTAGCTGTTGGCCCCGGCGTTGAAGATCAGCAGGCCCACCTCGATGTCGTCGGTGGCCGCCCGGATCTGGTCGAACGCGTCGGGCGAGAGCAGGTCAAGCGCAAGAGTCCTGACCTCGGCCCCATTGCCGCGCGCTCGCTCCGCGGTCTCCGCGAGGGGGCCCGGCTTACGCGCGATGAGCACCAAATTGAAACCTGCAGTGCTCAGGAGATCGGCGAACGAGGCGCCGACGCCTTCGGACCCGCCGGCGATCACCGCCCACGGACCGTAGTGGTTCTTGTCGATCAAGGACGTACTCCTTCGGGATGATGCGGACGAGAGTGTGGAACGGACTGTCAATGTGATTGCGACAGAGGCCGAACCGGCGTGTCATCGGCCACCGGGACGGAACCGGAGCGGGCGGCGTTCTCGATCACGTCGGTCAGCGTCTGGCATCGCTCCAACGGCGCCCCCACGCGGCGGGCAGCACCACCGGTGAGTTCTCGGCATGCCGCGCGGGCATGGTCGTTCCACTGCACCGAGGTGTGTTCCCAGCTGTTCTTCTGGACGAGAACCGCTGCCTCACACTCAGTGCACTGCAATGGCTGCATCGGAACCGATGGCCTTTCGGGCGACGTTGGCTTCCACTTCCTTCTTCCACGACTCCACCGGACGGGTGGTGTCGAGTTCGAACTCGAAGCGTTCGGTCATCTCCGGGGTCACGTCCGCGACATCGACATAGAACTGCTCGTACCAGCGCCGTAGTTGGTAGACGGGACCGTCCTCCTCGCACAGAAGCGGGTTCTCGATGCGCGTCTTGTTCTTCCAGATCTCGATGTCCTGCTCGAAGCCCTTGGCGATGAACACCCCGAAGTTCTTGGCCATCTCGTCTGCGGCAGCTCCTTCGAGCCGCTTGGACTTCTTGACGATCATTCCGTACTGCAGCACGAACTGGTTTGCACTCACCGGGTAATGGCAGTTGATCAGGATGGACTCCACGTCATGGTCCTCGTACTGGTACACGAGGTCGTCGATCATGAATGACGGGCCGAAGTACGTGGCATCCGAACGACTCCCGAGCATCTTCGGTTGTCCGGAGGCGTGGGGACGCATGTCCTCACGGGCCTCGCCACGCATGAACTGGCTGGCCACATGCCCCTCGAAAACGTTCTTGAAGTAGGTGGGGAACGAGTAGTGGACGTAGAAAAAGTGGGCCATGTCGACGATGTTGTCGACCACCTCGCGGCAGTTGGTGTCGACGGTGACCTGGTACCAGACCCAATCCGACCATTCGTCGCTGAGCGCTCCCTCGATTCGGGGAATGGTGACATCTGCAGGCGGTGGCTTGCCTTCGGGATCGTTCCAGACGAACAGCATGCCGTCTTGGTCGAGCGCCTTCCAGCTGCGCGTCTTCGCGATCGGGGGCACGCGGCGCGCGTACGGGATCTTCTTGCACCGACCGCCCGCACCCCATCGCCAGTCGTGGAACGGGCACGCCACCTCGTCACCCTTGATGGTGCCCTGACTCAGGTCACCACCCATGTGCCGGCAGTATCCGTCGAGGACGGCCAATTTCCCTGAGCTGTCGGCG
Organism: Williamsia sp. DF01-3; assembly: GCF_023051145.1. NCBI lineage: Bacteria > Bacillati > Actinomycetota > Actinomycetes > Mycobacteriales > Nocardiaceae > Williamsia > Williamsia sp. DF01-3. The sequence goes on along the minus strand of NZ_JALKFS010000005.1, from coordinate 38,005 downwards.
AATACCACGAGTTTGGTGCCAAATGCCTGGACGGAATGGGGCTGACCATCCTTGAAGGATTCGGAGAGGCCGAGGCAGTGCCAGCCGCGGGCGAATCGCGTGGGTGGGGCCCCCGTGTCGATCTCACGGATCTCACCTGTTTCGGACTGCGAGGTGGTCACGATGCGTCCGTCCTTTCTTGAGGAGTTGCGGCAGAACAGTTGTGAACCGAACGCTAGGTGACCACGGCCACATTCACGGCGGAGGTCTCACTAACCGAGACCTGGTCGCTGCGGTGGCCGGGCCCGTCGGCCTACCATCGCGAAATCACTGCGCTGCATCGATGGAGTTCGAAGATGACAAATGAGACGCTGCGCTCGGTCCGTGACCTGCTGCCCGGGATCGCCGAGCAAGCGCAGGTGGTCGACGAGACACGCCGGGTGTCCGACGACGTGATCGAGGATCTGCAGAACACCGGTGTGCTGAGGATGTTGCAGCCCAGGCGGTATGGCGGATTGGAGATCGATCCGGTCGAGTTCTACGAAGTGGTGCGCGCCATTTCGGGGGCCTGTGGTTCCACGGGCTGGATCGTGTCGGTACTGGGTGTGCACCCGTGGCACCTGGCCCTGTTCGACCAACGCGCACAGGAGGACGTGTGGGGCCGCAACCGACTCGAACTCGTGTCGTCGGCCTACGCGCCGATGGGCCAATTGCTGCCGGTGGAGGGTGGATACGAGCTTTCGGGTACCTGGAAGTTCTCGTCGGGATGTGACCATGCATCGTGGGCGCTGCTCGGTGCTCTGCAGTTCGGGGCAGAGGGCCGGCCGGTCGACTTCATGACCGTGCTCGTTCCACGCGCCGACTACACCATCCACGACGTCTGGGACGTGGTTGGAATGCGGGGCACCGCGAGCAACGAGATCACCGTGACCAAAGCCTTTGTGCCCGAACATCGGACGATCCGCAACTACGAGACGGCCCAACTGCGTGGCCCCGGCCAGAAGATCAACTCAGGTCCGCTGTACCGGCTGCCGTTTGCCACGATCTTCACCTCCGCCGTCGCGGCGCCGATCGTGGGTGTGGTCACGGGGTGCCACGAGTCCTACGTGAGCGTGATGCGTGAGCGGGTGCGGCTCAGTCTCGGCGGCGGACGATTCACCGAAGACCACGTCGCCCAGGTGTCGGTGGCCCGCGCCGCATCCGAGATCGACGCTGCGACACTGCAGATGGATCGCAACGTCCGCGAGATGTGGGACCTCGCGCGCGCCGGGGAGGATCTGCCGATGTGGATGCGACTGCGGGCTCGCCGCGATCAGGTGCGCGCCACCGAGCGGGCGCTCGAGGCGATCGACCTGCTGTTCAAGACCGCGGGAGGCAATTCGCTGACCCGCGGCAACCCCATCGAGCGAGCATGGCGGGACGCCCATGCGGGCAGCGTCCACGTCGCCAACGAACCCGAACGTGCACTGGCACTATATGGCCGCGGCGCATTTGGGCTGCCCGTCGAGGACAATCTCGTCTGACGCCCGCGTGGGATCGGCTATCGGATCATGTGCTGGACGGCCCGATAGGCGAACGCCATCGCGGTCCCGAGAGGTACACCGGGTCCCGGATAGAACCGGCCGCTGAGTGAAGCACTCGTGTTACCGGCCGCGTAGAGACCGTCGATGGCAGAGCCATCCTGACGCAGCGCGCGGCCGTCGACATCGGTTCGCACACCACCCTTGGTGCCGAGGTCGCTGAGGATGATCCGGGCCGCATAGAAGGGTCCGGCGGAGATCGGCCGCAAGGCCGCGTTGGGTGCATCTGCAGCCTTGCTCGGCCGGCAGAAGAACGTGTCGTAGGGGTCTTCGCCGCGTCGGAACTCCTCGTCGACCCCGGCCTCGGCGTAGCCGTTGAACTTCTCGACCGTGCGGCGCAGTGTGCCGGAGGGGACGCCGATCTTGTCTGCGAGCGCCTCGATCGTGTCCGCCTGCACCCACGTGCCGGCGTCGAGATGTTCAGCGGCTGAAGCCTGTGGGATGGAGATGGCCGGCAGCACCGGGCCACCTTCGGCGGAGTCGAAGACGAGATACGAGGGGATGGCGGAGTCGGTGCCCCGGGCGATCATGGCCCGACCGAATTGGTCGTAGGGGAGCGACTCGTTGAGGTACCGTTCGCCCGATCCGTCGACCAGGATGCCGCCGCGCACGCCGACCATGAAAGCGCCGGAGCCGTCTGGCATCTCGATGCCCGGGCACCACCACGCCTCGTCGAGGAGGGCGGTGTCGGCGCCCGTGTCCACTGCCGCCCGGATGAGGTCACCCGTGTTGGCACCGTTGGGGCCCATCGTCCATGCGGCGCGGCCGGGTGTGCCGTTGGCCGCTCGCAATTCCGCATTGCTCTCGATGCCGCCGGCAGCGAGGAGGACGCCGCGGTTGGCGCGGATGGAGAAGGTCTCGCCGCTGGCGGTGACGGCCTCGACACCTGCCACCCGGCCGTCTTCGGTGATGAGGCGGCGGGCTGCGGTGCCGGTACGGAGATCGGCGTTGCCGGTCCCCCGCAACGCCAGGAGCAGACGGCCGATGAGTGCACGTCCACCGATCAGGGTTTCGTCGGGATGTGATCGGCCGGCCCGATCGACACCGGGTTCGGGCCGGATCAGTTCACGTAGGTCGCCGATCTCAGAGCTCGGCAGATCCAGTGGATTGATCGCCCGGCCGGCGTCCATCCTGCCCGGGGCGCGGTAGTAGTCGGGGAACGCGCGCCACTCGAACTCGATGTTCGGATCACGTTCGAGGAAGTCCACGACAACGGGGGCAGTGGACAGGTAGGCCTCCTGGCGATCGACCTCGTTGTCTCCGACCACGGCGCGCAGATAGGTGCGCGCTTTCTCCGGGGTGTCGCCGATCCCGGCCCGTTCCTGCACGGCCGTTGCCGGCAGCCACACAGCGGCGCCCGAATAGGCAGATGTGCCACCGAACAGGCTGGTCTTCTCCAGGACGACCGTGTCGAGGCCTTGTGCCGCCGCCGTGTATGCGCCGGTCAGGGCGCCGCCGCCGGAACCGACGACCAGTACGTCGCATCGGATGGTCCAGTCCTGCATCGTCATTGCCTCCATCGGGTCTGTCGTTCGTTTCACGCAATCCCAATACGCGGGGCATTGCTCCGCAGGTCCCACTCACCGGGAAAAGTGCGCAATTTCCTACGGTGATGAGAGAGTCATTCACCACATGATGTTGGTGTCGCACGACGGGAGATGGACGTTGCCGAGAATTGGCGAGGCGAGGGACGCGGCGGAACCCAGTTCCGACGATCAGCGGGCCCGTCATGTGCGGATGCTCGAGGCCGCGGCCGAACTCGCGACCGAGAAGGAGCTGGCGCGGGTTCAGATGCACGAGGTGGCCAAGCGTGCGGGTGTCGCGATCGGCACGCTCTACCGGTATTTTCCGTCCAAGACGCATCTGTTCGTCGCCGTCATGGTCGAGCAGATCGATCAGATCAGGGACAACCTCGACAGGCGGCCACCTGCGGGTCAGGGTCCGGATGCGATCTACGAGGTACTGGTCCGAGCGACCCGTGCGCTGCTTCGCCGCCCCGCGCTCTCCACTGCGATGATCCAGTCGAACAGCACGGCCAACGCCGCCACCGTGCCGGACGCGGGGAAGGTGGACCGCGTATTCCACCAGATCCTGCTCGAGGCCGCGGGCATCGAGAATCCGTCCGAGGACGATTCCACCGCGGTCCGGTTGATGATGCAGCTCTGGCTGGGTGTCATCCAGTCGTGCCTCAACGGCCGCATCTCCATCCCGGATGCCGAGTCGGACATTCGTACCGCGTGCGACCTCCTGCTCACGCGGTTGTCCACGAACCTGTACTGAAATACATTCTTGACCGCCGCGCTTCGCGGTAGGAAGCACGCCAGGGACGCAGGCCTTTGCGTGCATTGCTGAATCGTCAGAACTAGAATACATTCTAGAAATCTGACGCCGCTCGTTCGGCTCAGGCCAGTCGAAGGAGCCAGAATGAGCAACGTTGTCATCGTGGAAGCAGCCCGCACGCCGATCGGCCGACGCCGCGGAGCGTTGTCGGGGGTGCACCCGGCCGTCTTGCTGGGCGCAGCTCAACAGGCGGTGCTCGACCGGACCGGCCTGCCCGCCGGCGACATCGGCCAGTTGGTCGGCGGCTGCGTCACCCAGGCCGGGGAACAGTCCAACAACGTCACCCGTCAGGCGTGGCTGCACGCCGGCCTGCCGTACACCACAGCCGCGACCACGATCGATTGCGCGTGCAGCTCCTCGCAGCAGGCCGTACACATCGTCGCCGGACTGATCGCCTCCGGCCAGATCGACGCGGGGATCGCCTGTGGCGTCGAGGTGATGAGTCGGGTCTTCCTCGGGCAGGCCAACACTCCCGAAACGGGCAACCCGTACCCCGATGACTGGGCAATCGACATGCGCGATCAGTTCACCTCGGCCGAGCGCATCGCCGAACGACGTGGCATCAAACGCGGGGATGTCGACGCACTCGGCCTCCTCTCGCAACAGCGCGCCGCTGCCGCCTGGGCCGAGGGCCGATTCGAGCGGGAGATCGTGCCGGTCGAGGCGCCCGTCGTCGACAAGCAAGGCACCCCGAGCGGCGAGATCGCCACGGTCACCCACGATGGTGGCCTGCGCGAGACCACCGCCGAGGGGCTTGCGGCTCTCAAGCCGGTCATCGAGAACGGTATGCACACCGCGGGTAACTCGTCTCAGGTCAGCGACGGCGCCGCAGCCGTGATGCTCATGAGCGAGGACAAGGCGGCACGGTCGGGCCTGCGGCCACGGGCCCGTATCGTCGCGTCCACCATGGTCGGCGCCGATCCGTACTACCACCTCGATGGACCGGTCGACTCCACCCGGGCTGTACTCGAGAAGTCGGGAATGTCGTTGGGCGACATCGACATCGTCGAGATCAACGAAGCGTTCGCCTCGGTGGTGCTCTCGTGGGCGCAGGTGCACGAGGCCGACATGGCCAAGGTCAACGTGAACGGCGGAGCCATCGCGCTGGGCCATCCGGTCGGATCCACCGGATCGCGGTTGATCACCACTGCTCTGCACGAACTCGAACGCAGCAACAAGGCCACCGCGCTGATCACGATGTGCGCCGGCGGAGCGCTCTCGACCGCGACCATCATCGAACGCATCTGACAACTCGCCGGGTGCCCGGCGTACACCGCGCACGACAGGAATTTGAAGCATTATGGGAATTGAACTGAGCGACGACCACCGCGACCTGCGCGATTCGGTGCGGGGGTGGGCGGAGCGCCACGTGACCGCCGCGGTGATACGCGACGCCGTCGAAGCCAAATCCGAAGCGCGACCCGTGTTCTGGAACTCGCTGGCGGAGCTCGGCATGCTGGGCCTGCACCTGCCGGAAGAATTCGGCGGAGCGGGAGCCGGATTCGTGGAGCTGGCCATAGTGACCGAAGAGCTTGGTCGTTCGATGGTGCCCGGGCCGTTCTTGCCGACCGTCATCGTCTCGGCTGTCCTGCACGAGGCCGGACGTACCGCTGATCTGGCATCTCTTGTGGACGGCTCCATGTTCGGAGCCGTTGCGCTGCAACCGGGCTCACTGCGACTGATCCGCGACGGCGACACCGTGACACTGGCCGGAAGATCCGGTCACGTTCTCGGTGGTCAGGTTGCAGACCTGTTCTTGGTGGCCGCTGAGGACAACGGCACCCGTGGGTACGTGGTCGTCCGGCGCGACCAGATCTCGGTCACCGAACTGCCCAGTCACGATCTCGTCCGACGAAACGCGCAGATCGAGGCCGAGAACGTGGAACTCTCCCCCGAAGACGTCCTCGATCTCGATCCGCAGCGGGTACTCGACCTCGCGTCGACACTGTTCTCTGCCGAAGCCGCAGGTCTGGCCGGCTGGGCCACCGACACAGCGGCCGAATATGCCCGGATACGACAGCAATTCGGCCGAGTCATCGGTCAGTTCCAGGGTGTCAAGCACAAGGCCGCGCGGATGCTCGCCTCCACCGAACAGGCCCGGGTGACCGCGTGGGACGCCGCCCGCGCTATGGCGCCGTCGACAAATCGATCCGAGGCGTCGTTGGCCGCCGCTGTCGCAGGGGCCGTGGCCCCGGAGGCTGCCTTCACCGTCACCAAGGACTGCATCCAGATCCTCGGCGGCATCGGGTACACCTGGGAACACGACGCTCACCTGTACATGCGGCGCGCCCAATCCCTCCGGATCCTGCTCGGATCCACCGCCACCTGGCAACGACGGGTGGCGAGCCTGACGATCAACGGAGTCCGTCGTGTGCTCGGCATCGACTTGCCTGCGGAGGCAGAGCAGATCCGCGCCGATATCCGTGCGGAGCTGGCCGGTGCCACCGCGCTGGAAGCGGGTCGGCGGTCGCGCTACCTGGCCGACAAGGGGTATACCGCACCACATTTCGCTGCGCCCTGGGGTAAGGGGGCGGACGCCGTGACGCAGTTGGTCATCGCCGAGGAATTGGGCGCGGCGGCTCTGGAGCCGCACGACATGATCATCGGCAACTGGGTGGTCCCTACACTCATCGCCCACGGCAACCACCAGCAGCTGCAGCGTTTTGTGCGGCCGTCGCTGCGGGGCGACATCGTCTGGTGTCAATTGTTCTCCGAACCAGGAGCCGGGTCGGATCTCGCCGGGCTCAGCACCAAGGCCACCAAGGTCGACGGCGGGTGGAGACTGCAGGGGCAGAAGGTGTGGACGTCCGGCGCGCGCGACGCCCACTGGGGCATCTGCCTGGCCCGCACGGACGGCTACGTCGCGAAACACAAAGGTCTGTCGTACTTCCTGGTCGACATCCAGAACAGTCCTGGCCTCGACATCAGGCCACTGCGGGAGATCACCGGCGAGTCACTATTCAACGAGGTGTTCCTCGACGACGTGTTCGTCCCCGACGACTGCCTCGTCGGCGAGCCCGGCGAAGGCTGGAAGCTCGCGCGCACCACGCTGGCGAACGAACGGGTCTCACTGTCGAACGACTCGTCGTTGGGATCGGGTGGCGAAACGCTGCTGAACCTGGCCGCGTCGTTGCCCGGCGGTCTCGACGATGAACAACTGACCGTTCTCGGAAAAGTGCTGTGCGACGCACAGTCCGGCGGTTTGATGGCGCTCCGGACCACACTGCGCTCGCTCGCCGGAGGACAACCCGGTGCCGAGTCGTCCATCGCCAAGCTGCTGGGCGTCGAGCACATCCAGCAGATCTGGGAGGTGGCGATGGAGTGGACCGGACCTGATGCGCTACTCGGAGAACAGGACCGGTGGTCGCCCACGCAGCAGTTCCTGAACTCGCAGTGTCTGTCGATCGCCGGTGGTACCACCAACGTCCAGCTGAACATCATCGCTGAGCGGATCCTCGGTCTACCTCGTGACCCCGCGCCCGGCAAGTGAGGCAACCCGTTCGCACCACAAAGGAGCCCTGACCGTGGGTATCGATCGTCTCGCAGCACTGGCCGCTGAGCCCTCCGTTCGAGAGGTGTCCTGGACCGAGCGGGACGTGTTGCTGTATCAACTCGGGATCGGCGCGGGCGCCGATCCCGTCGATCCGGCGGAATTGCGCTGGGTGTACGAGAAGAACATCAGCGTGCTCCCGACTTTCGCCGTGGTTGCCGGACAGGGTGTTTCGGCGGGAGAAATTGCGCCGCCTGGGATGACCCTGCCGGGAATCGACATCGACCTCCGCAAGATCCTGCACGGCGGTCAGTCGCTCACGATGCACGGCCCGATCCCTGCCTCGGGGTCAGCGTTGCTGTCGTCCCGCGTCGCTGATGTCTGGGACAAGGGCAAGGCGGCGGTCATCGTCTTGGAGCAGGCGGCCGCCGACGTGGACGGGAGCCCGTTGTGGACCAGCGAGATGCAGATCTGGGCCAGGGGTGAGGGCGGATTCGGAGGCCCCGCGGGCCCCGAGACGTCCGCAGTTGCCCCGGACCGTGCGCCGGACAAGGTACTGAGATCGCAGACCACCGCCCGCCAAGCCCTTGTCTACCGTCTCAGCGGCGACATGAACCCTCTGCACGCGGATCCGGATTTCGCCGCGCACGCCGGTTTCGATCGTCCCATCCTGCACGGCCTGGCATCCTACGGCGTGGTCTGCAAGGCCGTCGTCGATGGCATCCTCGGCGGTGATACCGCAGCTGTCCAGACGTTTTCGGCGCGGTTCGCCGGATCGATCTATCCCGGTGAGGCCATCGAGACATCGGTGTGGCGCGAGAACAACCGACTCATCCTGCACTCTGTCTGCCCGGACCGTGATGGTCAGGCGGTATTGACCCACGCCCACATGGAGATCCGATGACCCTTCACCCCACCGTCGGTAATGCGCCTGACGGAACCGTGCTCACCTCGGCGCCTCAGGACCGGCCCGTCGACCGCGCCACGGCTGCGGCGCGTCGGGTCGTGGACGCCCTGTTGCGCACAGACCGGACGAATGCCAATCTGCAACGGGTCGCCGAGGAGCTGGACAACATCGCCGAGCACCTCGAAGAACACTCGCCGGAGATCGCCGAGCGGCTGATCGACATGTGGCACGGCGAGGGCGTCACCCGCCACGACCCGGTCACCGGACCAGAGAATGCGATTGCGCCGCCGCTGACACTGGCCGGCCGCGAGGACGGTTCAGTAGAAGGTGAAGTGACACTGACTTTTCCTTACCAGGGACCACCCGGACACCTTCATGGCGGCGTGGCAGCACTGCTTCTCGACCACACCCTCGGTGTGGCGAATGCCTGGGCGGGCCGTAGCGGTGCCACAGCACAACTCAACGTCCGCTACCACCGTCCTACTCCTCTGTTCGAACCGCTGACCGTGAGCGGCCGGATGGTCGCCGAAGAGGGGATCAAGATCAATACCGTCGGCGACATCCGCACTGCCGACGGCACCGTATGTGTCTCGGTCGAGGCACTGTTCATCGACAAGACGGTGCCGCGCCCTCGATAGGTGCGGGCCGATGAAGGGGTGCTTTCATGGCCACACTGAACGGACGGGTGGCCGTGGGCGCCGGCGCCGGTACCTGACGGGAAACACACTGTTCGTCGACGGCGGCGCGCACATCAACGGCGTGCAGTGGGCGCCGGCTGTCGACTAGGCGCTGCCCTCTGGCAGAGCCTGGTTGCACACAAGTCGGGGTCGTCCGGCCGGATGTGACGCTGCGGGGCATCTTGTGTGCAGCTGGACCCGCGAGGTCCGGCGCCGGCGGTTGACCACCGGCGCCGGAGAACTCACAACGCGATCTGCCTACGCATCATCTTCCCGGTTGCGTTGCGCGGCAACGGCTGATCGGTGATCCGCCACTGCGTCGGGACCTTGTAGTACGAGAGTCGTTCGGCTGCGAAGGCGCGCAATCGGTCCTCGGTGGTGGTCGATCCGGGGCGGGTCACCACCACTGCGGCCACCTCCTGGCCGAGGTCCGGATGCGGTACGCCGACCACCGCGCACTCGGCCACGTCCGGATGTTCGTCGAGGCACTGTTCGATCTCTGTCGGGTAGACATTCTCGCCGCCGCGCAGGATCAGGTCCGATCGGCGACCGGTGAGCCGGAGCCTGCCGTTGTCGATCAAGCCGAAATCGCCTGTGCGAAGCCAGCGCCCGGGGGCGATGGCGGCAGCTGTGGCCTGCTCGTCTTCCCAGTAGCCGAGCATCACGAACGGGCTGCGCACGCAGACCTCTCCCTCGGTCCCGTCGGGCACCGGGTCTCCCGACGCATCGCGGATCTCCATGCTGACGGTGATGATCGGCCTTCCGAGTGTTCCGGGGAAGGCTTCGATGTCGGCTGGGGTCGCGACGGCGATGGCAGTGCTGCACTCGGTGAGGCCGTAGCTGTCGACCAGCGCGCCGCGGGCGAAGGGGAACTTCTCCTGCAAGCGTTCTTTGAACGCCACCGATGACGGCGCGGAAGCCAACGCAAACGACGTCAGGGACGAGAGGTCGTACTTCTCGACGTTGTCGTGCTCGAGGAGCCTGGTGGCCATGGTGGGCACGGCACCCCAATTGGTGACCCGTTCACGCTCGATGAGCGCCAGGACGGTGTCGGCGTCGAAAGCCCCCTGATTCATCACGACCGCGCTGCCGGTCGCCAGGCGCGGGACCACGAGGTTGTGCAGGCTCGCGATGTGGAAGAGCGGCGAGGTCAGCAGGTGGCGTGCAGAACTGGGCGCAGACGGGTCAGGAGTCTGTCCGCGTAGCTCGGCCGTGAACGCCTCGGCGAACCGCTGGTAGTCCACGACCGCGAGCAGGTTGCGCTGCGAGTGCAGAGCGCCCTTGGGGCGCCCGCTGGTGCCGCTGGTGTAGAGGATCACCGAAGGGTCGTCTTCGTCGATGTCGACGCTCGGAAGGTCGACGCCGCTGAACTCCGCGATCAGCGCGGGGAGGTCGTCTTCCATGGTCAGGACGGTGACGGTGTCCGGCAGTTCCGGTAGGGCGGCAGCCCTTTTGGCGTCGACCACCAGTACCTTCGGCCGACTGTGCTCGATCCCGTAGGTGACCTCGCGAGGTACCCACCAGCCGTTCAGGCCAACGGTGATGGCCCCGAGCGCCTGTGTGGCCCAGAAGGTCATGACCCACTCCGGGGTGTTCGCCGCCAGGATTGCGACCCGGTCACCCTTGCCCACCCCGTACCTCTCGGCGAACCCAGCTGCCAGTGCGGCAACTGCAGAAAGATGGTCGGCGTACGAGATCCGCCGGTCGGTGGTGACAAGGTAATCGTTTGTCCCCCATGTCGCCGACAACGGGAGCAGTTCGGCCACGGCGCGCCTGCGGTGTTTCATCACCGACATGCTGGCGCCGAGGATCTCTTCGTCGACCAGCTCGAACGGCCCACCCGGGCCGACCAGGCGGGCCACCACTTGATCAAGATGGTGCTGGAGATCGGTGGACGCAGTCATGCGGAGGCCTTTCGGTAGTACTGCTGTGCTCGCCACGCTCGGGCTGCTCAACGGGACTGGGATTCTGGTCACAAAATGTCATGGCGCCACGTATTCATGGTGACCGTTACCACTCACCGAGACTTGCCTGTTCGGTATCGGTGGGCGGCGATACGGTTCGGCCCAGTCTCGCAGCTGGAGGAATATCATCATGACCACAGAACTCGGGTTTCCCCCGGTGCACGCCGACCCGCTTGCACCGGCAAAATTGGGGCCGATCTCCCTACGTAACCGGGTCATCAAGGCCGCCACCTTTGAGGGTCTGACCCCTAAAGGGCTCGTCTCCGACGAACTGATCGAATTCCATCGCCGACCGGCCGCTGGTGGCGTCGGGATGACAACCGTTGCTTACTGCGCGGTGTCGTACGAGGGCCGGACCTCGCCGGCCCAGATCTACTGGCGTGACGAGGCCATGCCAGGTCTGCGCAGGCTCACCGACGCCATTCACGACGAGGGAGCGGCGGTGTCGGCGCAGATCGGTCATGCCGGCCCGGTGGCAGGCTCGAAATACCTTGGTACGCCGGCTCTGGGCCCCTCCCGGGCCTTCCGGATGACCACACAGAACTTCTCCAAGCCGGCCTCCACGGCGGACATCGCACGGATCGTGGAGGCGCACGCCGATGCCGCACGCCGCGCCATCGAGACCGGTTTCGACGCCGTCGAGCTCCACTTCGGTCACAACTACCTGGTCAGCTCATTCCTGAGCCCACGGGTGAACAAGCGCAAAGACGACTATGGCGGGTCCCTGAAGAACCGGGCGCGTTTTGCCCGTGAGGTCGCTCGCGCGGTGCGCGACGCCGTCGGGGACAGGATCGCGATCCTGGCCAAGCTGAACATGGACGACGGTGTGCCCGGGGGATTCTGGGTCGATGAAGCCATCCAGGTTGCGCAGTGGCTCGAGCAGGACGGATCCCTGGACGCGCTCGAACTCACCGCGGGCAGTTCACTGCTCAACCCGATGTATCTGTTCAAGGGTGACGCGCCTCTGCGTGACTTCGCCGCAGTGATGCCGCAGCCGACCAAACTGGGAATCCAGCTGGTGGGCAAACACTTTCTGAAGGAGTACCCGTACAAGGACGCGTATCTCCTCGACGACGCCCGCCAGATCCGCGAAGCGGTCAAGATGCCCCTGGTCCTGCTCGGTGGGATCACCGGCCGCGAAACCATGGACCTCGCGATGAGGGAGGGGTTCCAGTTCGTGGCCGTCGCCAGGGCGCTGCTCCGTGAGCCCGACCTCGTGAACCGCATTTCCGCTGACACCCACTCGCCAGGCCTGTGTAATCACAACAACAAATGCATGACGGCGATCTACGGCGGCACACACTGTGTGCTGCGTCCACGATGAGGACTGATGTCTTGAACCCGACCACCACCGACGCCGGCACGACAGCAGCCTCATCGACAACCCACCACCCCGACGTCGCCCGGATGCTCATGGAGCGGGTAGGCGACCAGCACCTCGGATTGCGTACCCGCGCCCGGGACTGGACATGGGATGAGGTGGTGCGGGAGAGCGCGGCACGCGGCGCGCTGGCACAGTCGCTGCGACGGCCCGGTCCCTTCCACATCGGGGTCCTGCTGGAGAACACTCCCGAGTTCGTGTTCTGGCTGGGCGCAGCGGCCTTGACCGGGGCCACGATCGTCGGCATCAACCCGACCCGCCGGGGTAGAGAACTCGAGGCCGAGGTCCGCTACGTCGACTGCCAGCTGATCGTCACAGACCACAAAGGACGAGAGAAGCTGGCCGGCCTGGACCTGGGCCTCACCGACGACAGATTTGTCATGGTCGACGCCGATTCGTACATCAACACGGTGTCCGAGCACGCCACCGAACCCTCTGTGGCAGACGACGTCGACGCCACCACGCTGTTTCTGCTGCTGTTCACCTCCGGCACCACCGGGATGTCAAGCCGTGCGGTGCAGTCAGGGTCGGATCACTCGGCTGGCCTACTCGAACTGCGCGAAGTACGACATCGACAGGGACGACGTCTGCTATTGCTGCATGCCGCTGTTCCACGGCAACGCGTTGATGGGTCTGTGGGCACCGGCCCTGTCTCAGGGCGCCACGGTGGCGCTGGTGCCGAAGTTCACGGCCTCGGGGTTCATGTCGGACGTTCGTTATTACGGGGCAACGTATTTCACGTACGTGGGCAAGGCGCTCGGTTACCTGATGTCCACCGAGGAATCGCCCGATGACCACGTGAACACGTTGACCCACGGGTTCGGGACGGAGGCGTCCCCCGGTGACAAGGCCGAGTTCGTCCGCCGCTTCGGGGCGAAGCTGTACGAGGCGTACGGCTCGAGCGAGGGCGCAGGCTCGGTGAAGCTCGATCCCGATGCGCCCGCCGGAGCACTGGGCCGGCCGGCCAACGACAATGTTGTCATCGTAGACCCGGAGACACTCCAGGAGTGTCCGCGCGCAGTGCTGGACGAGCACGGCCATGTCGTCAACCCCGACGTGGCCATCGGGGAGATGATCGACAAGGCCGGTGCCGCGCGATTCGAGGGTTACTACAAGAACGAATCGGCGGTCGCCGAGCGAATTCGCCACGGCTGGTACTGGACCGGTGATCTCGGGTATGTCGACGAAGCCGGCTTTCTCTACTTTGCCGGTCGCAAGGGTGATTGGATCCGGGTCGACGGGGAGAACACCTCTGCCCTGATGATCGAGCACATCCTGCGTCGCCACCCGAAGGTGATCGCCACCGGTGTGTTCGCAGTCCCGGACCCCCGGTCCGGTGACCAGGTGATGGCTGCCGTCGAAGTGGCCGACCTGTCCGACTTCGATCCCGACGAGTTCGCCGAATACCTCTCGGCGCAAGCCGATCTCGGAACCAAGGCGGCACCCCGGTTCGTCCGGATCTCGACCGATCTCCCGGTCACCGGATCGAACAAGGTGCTCAAGCGTGCACTGCAGTCCGAGGGCTGGCGGTGTGAGGAGCCGGTGTTCCACTGGGTGGGTCGAGGAACGCCGCGGTACACGCTGATGACCGACGCCGATCGCCGAGCGCTCGAGCAGGACTTCCGCGACCACGGTCGCGCTCGCTTCCTCTGATTCCACGCCCGACTCGACTCTGTGCCCCTGAACTTCTCGAGGAGAACCAACGATGGATCTGACCGAATCGCCTGAGCAGCAGCAGCTCAGGAAGGAGCTGCGAGCCTACTTTTCCACGCTGCTCCCCGAAGACGAGCGCCGCGCTGCCGGAGAACAGGGCGTGGGCGGTCCGAGATTCCGGGAGATCGTCAAGATGCTCGGAGAGGACGGCTGGCTGGGCATCGGCTGGCCGACGGAGTTCGGAGGCCAGGGTCGGTCGATCGAGGATCAGTTCGTCTTCTTCGATGAGGTGCAGCGCGCGGGATTGCCTTTTCCTTTTGTCACCGTCAACACCGTGGGGCCGACGCTACAGAAGTACGGGACCGAGGAGCAGAAGGCACGTTACCTGCCCGGAATCCTCTCGGGAGACATCGTTTTCGCGATCGGATACACCGAACCCGACGCGGGCACCGACCTCGCGTCCCTCAAGACCCGGGCAGTGCGCGACGGCGATGAGTGGGTGGTGGACGGCAACAAGATCTTCACCTCCGGTGCCAACACCGCCGACTACGTGTGGCTCGCTTGTCGCACCGACCCCGAAGCGCCCAAGCACAAGGGTATTTCGATCCTCATCATTCCCACCGACGACCCCGGTTTCTCGTGGTCACCGATCCCGACGGTCGGGGGACTGATGGTCACCTCGACCTACTACAGCGGAATCCGGGTCGGTGTGGACGCGCTGGTGGGGGATCTCAACGGCGGCTGGCGCTTGATCACGGCCCAGCTTAACCACGAGCGGATCGGACTGGCAGCGCTCGGTGGACGGACGGAAGGACTGTGGACGCAGGTGATCGACTGGGCGCGGGAGTCTGGTGCCATCGAGATTCCATGGGTACAGCAAGAATTCGCGCGTACCCACGCCAAACTGGTGGCGATGCGGCTGATGAACTGGAAGATGACGGCTGCGGTGGCGACCGACACGCTCTCTGGTGCTGACGCAGGAGCGGCCAAGGTGTTCGGCACCGAAACCCACGTCGACGTGTACCGCACGCTGCTGGGCATCCTCGGCGCTGCGGGGAGAATCCGCCCCGACAATCCGGGTGCCATCCTGGCAGGGCAGATCGAGCAGATCTCCCGGCAGGGAGTGGTCAACACGTTCGGCGGAGGTGTGAACGAGGTGCTCCGCGACATGGTCGCCACCATTGGCCTGGGCACCGCGAAACTCGGACGGGACAAATGATCGAGACCCGAGTGCTCGACGAGTTCGTCGGGCGGGAACTGGTCCCGACTGCGTGGGCACAGGACCCGGTGAACGTCCCCATGATTCGGCACTGGGTAGAGGCGATGGGAGACACCAACCCGATCTACCTCGATGACGCCGCCGCCCGCGACACCGGTCGTGCCGGGATCATCGCCCCGCCCAGCATGATCCAGGCGTGGACGATGCGGGGTTACGCGGCGACCGTCTCCGGTGGCTCGGTGTCGGATACTGCCACCCAGCTGCTCGGCGTCCTCGCAGATGCGGGCTTCACCTCCGTGGTGGCAACAGATTCCGAGCAGGAGTTCTTCACCGAACTCCGACCTGGTACCCGGATCAATGTCACCGAGGTGATCGAGTCGATCTCCCCGGAGAAGAAGACCGGGCTGGGCGTCGGACATTTCGTGACCACGCTCAAGACCTACCGCGACGACGACGGCGAGGTTGTTGCCACGCAGCGGTGGCGAACATTGCGGTTCCGGCCCGCGGAGAAACCGAAACCACGACCGCCACGGCCTCGACCGGCGCTCAACCAGGACAACGCCTTCTGGTTCCAAGCCGCCAAGGAGCACCGCCTGGTGATCCAGCGATGTTCGAATTGTCTCACCCTGCGTCACCCGACCGGGCCCATGTGCGGGCAGTGCCGGTCGCTGGAGTGGGACACCATCGATGCGTCCGGCAAGGGCACCGTCTACAGCTTCGTGGTCAACCACCACCCGAAGATCGAAGCCTTCGACTACCCGCTCATCGTCGCGGTGATCGAACTGGAAGAGGGCACCCGGCTGATCGCCAACATGGTCGGAGTGGCCCCGGACGAAGTGACCATCGACATGCCGGTGGAGCTGGAGTGGATCGACGCCGATCCGGACCTGACGCTTCCAGGTTTCCGGCCGTCTGTACCCGAGGAGAACTGATGGACTTCACCTTCAACGAAGAGCAAACCGCGATCGGCGACCTGGCTGCGAACATCTTCTCGCAGAGGTCAGGCATCGACCGCGTCAAGGCTGTCGAGGCCTCCGACGAGCGAATCGACCGCGACCTCTGGCGAGAGCTGGCACAGGCAGGACTCGTGGGAATCGCCCTGCCCGACGAATTCGGTGGTGGTGCCATGGGTTTCAGTGAACTCTGCGTGGTGCTCGAACAGCAGGGACGATACGTGGCACCGGTTCCGCTCTGGGAAACGGCGCTCGCCGCTGCGGCCATCGCGCAATTCGGTACTGCGGAGCAGAAACGGATGTTCGTGGCCCCGGCCGCCGCCGGCGAAATCTTCCTCACCGTCGGCATCGAGGAGTTCGGACCCCACGATCCGACCGAGCCGACGATGAGTGCCCGCGAAGGCGCGGCCGGGTCGTGGACGTTGCACGGCGCGAAAGCGGTTGTGCCGTCAGCGCACGTCGCCGCCGGCGTTGTGGTCTCGGCCGTGACCCCGGCAGGAACGGGTCTCTTCCTTGTCGACCCGGCCGATCCCGCGGTACACGTGCAGAACAACGAGACGACCACCCGCGCGATCGCGGCCAACTTGACTTTCGACGCCGCGAAGGCGCAGCTGCTGGCAAGAGGCGATGCGGTCAATTGGCTCGTCGATCGGGTCGAGGTCGCGCTGGCCGCACTGCAAGTCGGAGTGGGTGCCGGGGCGGTCGAGCAGGCGGTGACCTATCTGAACGGCCGCGAACAGTTCGGTCGTCCGCTGGCGACGTTCCAGGCGGTGAGCCACCAGTTGGCGGACTGCTACATCGATCTCGAGGCCATGCGTGTCACGTTGTGGCAGGCGGCCTGGATGCTGACGAACGGAGCTGCTCCGGGTACCGCCGTGCTGGTCGCCAAGTGGTGGGCGACCGACGCCGGTCAACGTGTGGTGCACCGAACCCAGCACGTCCACGGCGGAATCGGGGTCGACACCGATTACCCGGTGCATCGGCACCTTCTGTGGGGCAAACAGATCGCGGCGTCACTGGGTGGGTCGAGTGCCGACCTCGCGCGGCTCGGAGCGCAGCTTGCGCTGGGCGTGGCCTCGTGATCACCGATATGGCCGTGGGTCACGAACTGCCCGAACTCGTTGTCCCGATCACTCGCACGTTGATCGTGGCGACGGCCATCGCCAGTCGCGACTACCAGGATGTCCACCATGATCCGGCGCTGGCAGTCGAGCGTGGATCCCCAGACGTCTTCATGAACATCCTCACCACCAATGGTCTTGTCGGCCGGTACATCACAGACTGGGCGGGTCCCGGTGCATCACTGCGTAAGGTCGCGATCCGACTCGGTGCGCCCAACTACCCCGGCGACACCATGACCCTTACCGGGAAGGTGATCGCGAACGAGGACGGTGTGGCGTCGGTCCACGTGCGCGGTGTCAACAGCATCGGCGCGCATGTCACCGGCACTGTGACGGTCACCGTCAGCAAAGGAGGCAGTTGATGCCCAGTCCACTGTCCGGGTCGGCGGCCATCGTCGGGATCGGCGCCACTGAGTTCTCCAAGAACTCGGGCCGTAGCGAACTGCAGCTCGCGTGTGAGGCGATCGTGGCCGCTCTGGCCGACGCAGGCATCGACCCATCTGAAGTCGACGGCCTGTCGACGTACACCGCCGAGACAAACGGTGAGGTGCTCGTGGCCCGCAACTGCGGGCTGGGGGAGCTGAAATTCTTCTCCCGCATCGGGTATGGCGGGGGAGCCGCATGTGCCACCGTGCAGCAGGCTGCGATGGCGGTGACAGCAGGCGTCGCAGACGTGGTGGTCTGTTACCGCGCTTTCAACGAGCGATCAGGAGTCCGATATGGGCTGGGCCAACACGATCGCCCCATGGACAGCACTGCAGATCGCGCCGCCTACGCGTGGATGACGCCGCAGGGACTGTCGACGCCGGCGCAGTGGGTCGCGATGTTCGCTCGGCGGTACATGCATGAGCACGGCGCCACCAGTGAGGATTTCGGGCGGGTTGCGGTGGTGGCCCGCAAGCACGCCGCGAACAACCCCGAGGCATGGTTCTACGGCCGGCCCATCACCCTCGACGACCATCAGAACTCGCGCTGGATCGCCGAACCCCTACATCTGCTGGATTGCTGTCAGGAAACCGATGGGGGCCAGGCACTCGTCGTCGTCTCGGCCGAGCGGGCCGCGACCCTCGACAACACGCCGGCGATCATCAAAGGCGCGGCACAGGGCAGCGGCAGGGACCAACACATGATGACCAGCTACTACCGTCCCGACATCACCGGCATTCCGGAGATGGGTCTTGTGGGCCGCCAGCTCTACGCCCAGAGTGGGCTGGGGCCCGAAGACATCGACGCTGCGATCCTGTACGACCACTTCACGCCGCTTGTGCTACCTCAGCTCGAAGAGCTCGGATTCTGCGCCCGGGGCGAAGCGAAGGACTTCATCGCCGACGGCAACCTGGAGGTCGGCGGACTGTTGCCCTCCAACACTCACGGCGGACAGATCGGAGAGGCGTATCTGCACGGCGTCAACGGGATAGCGGAAGCGGTCCGTCTGATCCGGGGCACCTCGACCAATCAGCCCGACGCGGCCGAGAACATCATCGTCACCGCCGGCACCGCGGTTCCGACCAGTGGTCTCGTTCTCGGGGTGGCGTAGTGAGGAGCTGGGAGAACGCGGGCCGGTGGCGAGGAGTCGATCTCGGCACACGCACCGTGTCCTACGACGAACGCGATGCGATCATCTACGCGTTGGCCGTGGGCGCCAAAGCAACCGAGCTGGACCTGGTGTTCGAGGACCGGCTGAGGGTATTGCCGACGTTCGCGCTGACACTCGCGCAGTGGGCCCCGGACGAGCTCGGGTCGCGGGGTGCGTTCGATACCCGCACGGCACTGCACGGGTCACAACAGCTGACGGTACTGGCACCTTTGCCACGCAGCGGCGAGGTGACGCTGTCGGCGTCGGTCGGCAATGTGTGGGACAAGGGCGCGGCAGCGGTCTTCGAGGTCGAGGTGCGCAGTGAGTACTTCATCGCGACATGGTCGTTGTTCGCACCGGGCGCAGGAGGTTTCGGTGGCGAGCGAGGACCGGCGAGACCGGTTGATGCGCAGAGTGATCCGTCATTCGAATCCGTGTTGCACACGCGTGAGAATCAAGCGGCACTCTATCGACTCACCGGCGACCGGCACCACATCCACATCGACCCCGACGCGTCGGAGCGGATCGGTCAGCCGCGGCCGATCATGCACGGACTGTGCACCCTGGCCGCCGGAGCGCTGGAATGCGCCCGTCTGACCGGCGCACATCCGGCAGACCTGGTGAGTCTCGACGGCCGATTCGCAGCGGCACTCCATCCCGGTGAGTCCCCGGTGTTACGGGCCTGGGGCGATGCCTCGGATCTCACGTTCGAACTCGTCAAAGACGGCAGGCCGGCGATCTCGGGAGGCAGGGTGTCGTTTGCCACCACGGCAGGGGTTTCGATCTCGTCCCGTTGAGCGGGAGCGGCGGCGCACCGAAGCGCCCGTTCATCTAGTTTCGGCGAGTCGTGTCCACGCAGGGAGAGGTAACACCGGCGATGACAAATGCTGTAGCTCAGCGTAATTCGCGGTCAGTGATGGTGACCGTTGCGGCCGTGGTCGAGGAGACGGCTGACGCGCGATCGCTGGTGTTCGACGTGCCCGTCGACCGCAGCGACGACTTCAGATACAAGCCAGGGCAGTTCCTCACCCTGCGAATCCCCAGCGACCGGACGGGGTCGGTTGCCCGGTGCTATTCACTGGCCAGTTCGCCGCTGACCGACGACCGACCGAAGGTCACCGTCAAGCGCACCGACGGTGGATACGGTTCGCACTGGCTGTGCGACAACGTCAATGTCGGTGATGTCCTCGAAGTGCTGCCCCCGTCCGGCGTCTTCACCCCGGCGAATCTGGACGACGACTTGCTGCTGTTCGCCGCGGGCAGTGGGGTGACGCCGGTGATCTCCATTCTCAAGACCGCGCTGAGCGGAGGTGCCGGAAAAGTTGTTCTGGTCTACGCCAATCGCGACGAGAACGCGATCATCTTCCGACAAGAACTACGAGATCTCGCAACCCGGTTCGCCGACAGGCTGTTGGTGCTGCACTGGCTGGAGAGTGTGCAGGGCCGGCCGACCGTCGACCAGCTTGTGCCCCTCTGTTCGGCATTCGGGAACCACCGGGTGTTCATGTGTGGTCCCAAACCGTTCATGGACATGGTGCACAAGGCAACCGCGCGATCGGGCATCGCCCGGGGCCGGGTGCACGCCGAGGTCTTCACGTCATTGTCCGGCGATCCCTTTGCCGAGATCGAGGTGCCGCAGCCGTCCGAGGGTGACCACAGCGATGCGCCGACGGTCTCGGTGAGTCTCGACGGTGAAGCGCACGAGCTGAGCTGGCCGCGGTCGGCCACGCTGGTCGACGTTCTGCTGTCCAAGGGACTGGATGTGCCGTACTCGTGCCGCGAAGGCGAATGTGGTTCCTGTGCATGCACTCTTGTCGACGGCGAGGTCGAAATGGGTGAAACGTCGATCCTCGATGATGAGGACATCGCGGACGGCTACATCCTGGCTTGTCAGGCCCGGCCGCTCAGTGAGCACCTCACCATCGAGTTCTGACGCAGCTCCTCGTCAACCGGTGACGCGTGCGGCATTCCCGGCGTCGACCGGAATGACCGTACCGCTGATGTGCGCACTGGCCTTGTCGGTGAGGAACAGCACCACCCGGGTGATCTCGTCGGCATCGAGCCACGGCACCGGCTGGGCGTGCAGTGATGCGAAGACGGGTTCGACGTCCTTGTCGGTCGGATGGTCCAGGTCGGGTCGCATCATCGCGTACAGGGCGTCGTTGTGAATCATCGGAGTCGAGATGTTGCCCGGGGCAATTGCATTCACCGTGATGCCATGCGACGCGAGATCGAGGGCAGCGCTCTTCGTCAGGCCGATGACGCCCCACTTGGACGCGGCGTAGCCGACCATGCTGACGTTCCCCGCTCGGCCGAGCATGGAGGAGATCGTCACGATTCGACCGTAGCCGCGCTTGATCATCCCCGGCGACACGGCGCCGACGGTGTTGAAGACGCCGGTGAGGTTGGACGAGATGACTTCTGACCACTGCTGCTCGGTCATCGACTGGACGGGCGCGGCGACCGAGACGCCGGCGTTGGCCACCGCGATGTCGATCCGTCCCAGCTCTGCTTCGGCCCGGCCGACCAGAGCGTCCATCGCCGGGCGATCGGCTGTGTCGGCTTTGACCGCGATGCACTGTCGCCCGGTGGCTTTCACAAGACGCACGGTCTCGTCGAGGTCGGCTTCGGTGGCCAGCGGGTACGCGACGGAAGCGCTGTCCTCACAGCGGTCACAGATGACGACGTCTGCGCCGCGTTCGGCGAAGGCGATGGCGTGGCTACGGCCCTGGCCGCGGGCGCCGCCGGTGATCAGGGCGACCTGCCCGTCGAAACGCTCTGTCATGTGCTGACTCCTTGTTGTTCGAAAGCTGACGCAGTGGTTTCCGGGCCTACCGCAGTTTGATGATGCCGCCGTCTGCCATCAGAGTCTGCCCGGTCATGTACTTGGAATCCTCGGAAGCAAGAAAGACGACGATGGGTGCGATATCGGTCTCAGGGTCCCCGATACGTCCGAGGGGCACCTTGGCAGCCGATTCGGCGGCCCGCTCGGGGAACGCCTTCTGCCATGCCATGACACCCTCGGTGGCCGCAAACGGGCAGATCACGTTCACTCGGATACCGTCGGCCGCCCACTCGTTGGCGGCGACCCGGCTCACGCCCCGAATGGCTTCTTTGGCTGCGGCATAGGACGTCTGGGTCGGCATTCCTTCCAGACCCGACCCGGAAGCGAAGTTGATCACCGAACCCGAGGCAGCCCTCAGCTGTTCGTAGCAGGCTTGCATGAGGTGCACCATCGGATAGAACCCGGTGTTGAAGGACAACTCGAACATCTCAGCGGTGTGGTCGACCAGCGACGCCTGGCGCGACGCATGGGCGTTGTTGACCAAGATGTCGACCGAACCGAAGTGCGACACGGCGGTGTCGCGAATGGTCACCGCAGCTTGTGGTTTCGAGATGTCCACATTCAGGAAGCGTGCTGACGGGCCGAGGTCGCGTTCCAATTCGTGGCCGCGCTTGTCGTCGATGTCGGCAAACACGACGTTAGCGCCCTGCTCGACGAACACGCGGGTGATGGCACTGCCGATCCCGCCCGCGCCGCCCGTGACAATCGCCGTCTTTCCCTGCAGTTTCATGGTCAGTCCTCCGAAGTGAAGTCGATGTCGAGCGCGATGCAGGCCTCCTGCAACGCCTCGAGCTGGTCGCAGTAGTGGGACACGCCGGTGGCCGAGATACTGACGCTCACGATGGTGGCCCCCATCTCCCTGCGCCGCTCCAGCGATCTGAGGGCACCCGACCGGTTGCCGAGTGGGTCGATGTGACTCGCGGGGAGGACCACCGTGAAGTCGTGGGGCAGTTCGGCGGCGTCGAGGAGCCGCTCGAGGTCCAGCAGCGGCAGGCCGAACGGAACCCATCCGTCTCCGAGCGTGACGGCACGGCGCAGAGAACGGGGAGTGCGTCCGCCGATCCACATCGGAACGCGCGGCTGTACTGCGTGGGGCTCGACGACAACGTTGCCGAAGTCGTAATGAGGGCCGTGGTAGACGGGGTCGGGACGAGAGAGCGAAGCACGCAGCGCGGCGAGGGCGTCGTCGGCGATGCGACCCCGGCCGGCGAATTCTGCACCGAGTGTGTCGAACTCTTCTCTCAGGCTGCCCACGCCGAGTCCCAGCACGAGGCGGCCGCCGCTGACCAGATCGAGGGTGCCGTACCGCTTGGCGATCTCGAGGGGATGGTGATAGCCGAGGACCAGCACCTGGGTGGCGAGTTTGATCCGAGACGTGTGCGCCGCAACGAAACCGAAGGTGGCGAGCGGGTCCCAGTAGGTACCTCCGCGTTCGGCGGCGACGTCGATGGGGACAGCGACATGCTCGCTGCACGTGAGGTGGTGGTAGCCGAGTCGATCGGCCGTCTGGGCGATACGGATCAGCTCTGCGGGCCCGGCGTCACGCTCCCATGCGGATGCGGCGGCCGGGTGCTGGACGACGATGGGTGATGTGATCCCGATACGCATGGCGGTCAGCGCACACCTTCCCGTGCCACCGAGCGCTGGCTGACACCGCTGTGGGTGGCGACATACCGAGCGGGGTACTCACCACCGCCGTGGACGGCGAGGTCTGCACCGTTGACATATGACGCCGATCGGCTCGCGAGGAACAGGCAGGCGTTGGCGATGTCGTCTGGGACGGCCATCCGGCCCATCGGGAGCGTGTTGATGACGGCTGCCCCGCCGTCGTCGCCGTATACCGAGGCCGCGCTCTCGGTGCGAATGAGACCCGTGGTGATGTGATTGATGCGTACGGCAGGCGCCCATTCCAGAGCCAGGGCTCTGGTGAGGACGAGCAGGCCGGCCTTGGCGGCGCTGTATGCGGCAGTGCCCGGCTGGGGGTCGTGGGCCGAGACACTGCCGATGTTGATGATGGAACCGCCCTCGGGATTGGTTTGCATCACCGAGTTCGCGGCTTGGGCGGCGTAAAAGGGCGCGAGGAGATTGAGTGCGAGTATCTTCTCGACAAATCGCGGCGAGACGGTGGCGGCATCGGCATCGGGGGAACCGCCGGCATTGTTCACCAGAACGTCGAGCCCGCCGTGTGCCGCGACGGTGTCGTCGATCAAGCCGGCTGCGTCCGAGGGATCCCGGACATCGGTGGCGCGGAACGATGCCGTTCGGCCGGAGTGGTGCGGCAGCGTGGCGGGGGTGTGCCGACCACAGACCATCACGTCGGCACCGGCCTCTAGGAACGCCGTTGCCACGACGAATCCGATGCCTTTGGTGCCGCCCGTCACGACAACACTTCTGCCTGAGAAGTCCCAGTCGGTACGCGGATCCATCAGCATCCCTTCCCAGTCGGTGCGCTGTCCGGCGCCTGCCACGGACGCTAGATGCTGCGGTGGCCGTGGTTGGTCGCAGTCCCGCCCAGCGGGATCTGAGCAGGGTCTCGGTGAACGGGAGTGCAGGACTCCCGGCCGAGCTCGGCCATTACCGTCCTGGCCCGTGAGATCCCGCGCCCCTGCCCGCGCAGCACGTGAACAGATCTGACAGAACCTTGAAAGGAAGTGCAGCATGGGAACACTCGACGGCAAGGTGGCGCTGATAACCGGAGCAGGTCAGGGGATCGGACAGGGCATCGCACTCGCCTTGGCCAAGGAGGGCGCGGCGATTGCCGTGGCCGGCCGGACGGCGTCCAAGCTGCTCGACACCTGTGCGATGCTGACCGATCTGGGCGCGCGTGCTGAACCGATCGTCTGCGACGTGAGCGATCGCGAGGACATCGCGCGCGCGGTCGATGGCACGGTGGCCGCTCTCGGGTCGGTCGACATCCTGGTGAACAACGCCAACGACTGCAAGCCGGGCCCGATCCTGTCGATCGTCGACGAGGACTACGAACGGTCGTTTGCCACCGGGCCGCTCGCGACCCTACGGATGATGCAGCTATGCCATCCCCACATGAAGGCACGTGGCGGCGGCGTCATCATCAATCTCGTGACCTCAGCGGCAGTGCGCTGGGACGCAAGCAATTACGGCGCCTACGGGTCGATCAAAGAAGGCATGCGGTCGCTCACGCGGGCGGCAGCGTGCGAGTGGGGTGGTGACGGAATCAGAGTCCTGTCGGTCGCCCCGCACGCCGCCTCGCCCGCCCTCGACCGGTGGATGGAGAAGAATCCCGAAGAAGCAGCTGCGTTTGTGGCGGGTATCCCGCTCGGCCGTGTAGGTGACCCCGAGAGCGACATCGGCCGGGCCATCGTCTTCCTGGTGGGGCCAGATGCCGGGTATCTCACCGGAGCGACCATTCCACTCGACGGTGGTCAATCACGTTGGGGATGAACCACATCGGCCAGCGATGATGACAGGGCTCGTCATCTGCAGCAGAGTGCCGACAGTATCCGCCGACAACCGCAGCTCGGTGACCTCTGTCCAAGGTGAAGAAGTGAACCACCGCCCGGTGCCCTGACCGTCACTGATGTAGGTGACCGCCACGGTGGACATCATCCAGTCACCGACAGTCCGCGAGACGCGGGAGCTGAGCCGAGAGCGCATGACGCAATGATGCAGTGACCCAGCGCACAGGTAACTGGAGAGTCTCACTGAGCGGAAGTCGCTGCAAGCCAGAATGAGTGGGTTCTTACTACGAACGTCTGATTGCTCGCGATCGTGTGGTCAGGACGGTATGTCGAAGACGAGCAGTGCACTCGATGCGGTCGCGACAGTCTTGCCGCTCTCATCGGTGATCTCGGCCTCGGCAAACGCCACCCGCCGCCCTGGCTTCTTCACCCAGCCGCGTGCTGTGAGCCGGCCGGATTCGAGGGTGACTCCCCGCATGAAATTGACCTTGATCTCGATGGATGTGTAGCCGGTGCCGCGCGGCAAGGTGGAGTGCACGGCGCATCCCGCGGCCGAATCGAGCAGTGTGCAGATGATGCCACCGTGAACCGCGCCGATCGGGTTGAAGTGAGACTCGTTGGGCTCGAGGGTGAATACGGCCGTGCCCGAGTCCACCGATGCCAACTGGGCGTCGATCAAACCGACGATGGGCGGCGCGGGGATCGTTCCGGCCGCGAGAGCCTGGAGGTAGTCCAACCCTGACATCGTCTGCGACAAGGCAGCGGGTTTCGACGGGTCGTGCCATGTGACGGTCCGTGATCGGGGCTCACCCCACTGTGTGGATGCGAGTGCGTCACCCATGTGAGGGCCTGCTTCGGACGAACACAGCGGTCGGGATGGCCACCACGGCGAACACTGCGGCGGCTACCAGTGCGCAGGTGTGGAATGCCGACTCAAACGCTTCGTCGGCGGGGTGGGTCAGCAAACCTGAAGCGAGCTGCGAGGTGAGTATCGACCCGAGCACGCTTGTGCCGAGTACACCACCCAGCTGGCGGAACATGTTGACCGTGCCGCTGGCCATCCCTGCCTGGGCAGGCGCCACACTGTTCATGGCGGCAGCGGTGGCCGGCGCGATCAGTGAACCGAAGCCGACTCCCAAGACCACCAGTGCCACTGTCAGGTTTGTCCAACCCTCATGCGGATGGACTCGCAGCAGCAGTAATGATCCGAGCGCTGTGATGATCAATCCGGTGGTGAGCATGACCTTGAAACCGATGCGCGGCAACAACCGTGGCGCGATCGCGCTGACGACAACGTAGGTGCCCATCACGGCCAACAAATGCAGCCCGGTGCTCCAGGCGCTCAGCTTTCCTATCCTTTCGAGAAACAACACCGAGATCAGGGACAGTCCGGTGAAACCGAAGAGCACCGTCGCGCTGACCATCATGACGGTGGAGAAGGACGCTGACCGAAAGAGTCGCAGATCAAGCATCGGTGCGTTCGTCGACCGCTCATAGACGATGAAAAAGGCCAAGGCGCAGGCAAATAGGATGATCGCGATGATCGCGTGGGTGGACGTGAAGCCACTGCGTGATCCGTCGATGACCCAGTAGGTGAGCGCGGCGATGGCTGTGGTGGCGGACAGGAGACCGGGAACGTCGAGTCTGGCTCCCTGAACCTTACTGCGTGGCACAACAATCGGGGCGACGGCCACGACCACGAGGGCAGCGATGGCGTTGACGAGGTAGACGGCATTCCAGGAGAATGCCCCGAGTACCGCTCCGGCTGACAGGGGTCCGATCGCGAGGCCGAGGCCGGAGCAAGCAGCCCAGATGCTGATCGCCTCGGTCCGCTCCTTCGGGTCGGGGAAGCCGTTGCTGATGATGGCCAGACTGTTGGGCAATACCAGCGCGGCTCCCACACCGGTGATCGCCTGAGCGGCAAGGATCATGCCGCTGCTGTGCGAGAGGAACGATGAGAGGCTGCCGATCGACATGATCGCGGAGCCGGCGATGAACGCGGTTCGCCTGCCGATGACATCACCGACGGTGCCCGCAGAGAGCACCAGGCTGGCAACCACCAACGCGAAGATGCTCGGGATCCACACCATCGTGGCACTGTCGGCATCGAGATCGGATTGGATGGCGGGCACGGCCGAAATGGTGGCCGTGATGTTCAGGAAGGTCAGCATCATGCCGAAGCACACCGCTGCCAGCGCAAACCACCGGGTGTTGTCGCTGCCGGTCGCCGGCGCGGCAGACTGGCTACTAATAAGCATAGTCAGAAGGTACGGCCTGACTATGGTCAGCGCAAGACAGTGGGCTCTGCGGCGCCGAGAAGATCGAATTCGGCAACACCCATGCGCCGGCCGTTCACCTGCACGGCGAGTTCATGGCGGCCGGGGTGGTACCGGCGGGTGGTGATGGGGACAAACGAATGTGACTTGGTCAAACGTAGGTGTTCACCCGGTCTCATCGTCTTCGTGGCCAACTTGAACACCTTGTGGGTGATGGCGCCGTTGGCCTTGCGGAATCCGATGCTGTAGTCGACGACCACGTTCACCGGCGACTCGCCAGAGTGCGCGAGAGTTATCGCGAACGCGAGTTTGTCCCCGGTGTCAACGGTTGGGTCGACGATCAGCTCGGTGAGGTAGAGGCCGGTCGGCGCATCGAAGCCCAGCAGCGCCAGCGCGTCCGGGTCGCCTTTCTTCACCAGCGTCCGCAACGCGTGCCGCACCAGCTTGCCGGTGTTGGCGTCGGGTGCATTCTGCCAGCGGGCCGCAGTGGAGACCACCAGGTCGGGGTGGTGGCGGCTGAGGTCGTTGACGTGATTGGCCACGGACCGTCGAACGTACTCGCTGGGGTCGCGGTAGAGCGCATCGACGATCGGGAGCGTTGCCGCTGGATGCCGAAGCAATTCGGGTATCCGGCGTGCCCACGGCAGGTATTGCCGGGTTCCTTCGCTCGCGAGCCGCCGCACGTGGTGGTCCGGTGATTCCGCCCATGCGCGCGCCGCGGCAAGGGTGCGGTCGAGATCGGCCAGAAGCATGGTGCGCAAGGCGAACTCGGATGTGAGTCGGGGAGTGAGCTCGGCGAGCAACGCCAGGCCGATGTCGAAGGCTCCGGTTGTCCCTTGTGCGGTGGCACGCAAGGCCACTGCTTCGGTGATCGGCCAGACCATCCACCCGGTGCAGCCAGGCTGGTCGATGAGTTTGTTCACCGCGCTGACAAATCCGGTGAACGGCTCGGGCAGATCATCGATCAGGGCATCGCGGACGAGGTCTGATCGGTTCTTGAGCGCCATGCCGTCGAACTCGGTGACGGTTGCCGACGTGCGGGCGGTGTCGTAGCCGGCGAGCATCAGGCACGTCGTCAAGCCCTCCACCGCGGAGGCGCCCAGGAGTTCGTCGGCGAATGGCATGGTGCAAATCTACGGGTGGCCACCGACACGTCCCGTGACCACGATCATTCGAGTTGGCTCTTCAGCGCCTCGAGAACAGCCGGGTCCTCGATTGTCGATGGCACCGTGAAGGATTCGCGGTCGGCGATCTGACGCATCGTCTTGCGCAGGATCTTGCCCGACCTCGTCTTGGGGAGCGCATTGACGACGGTGACATCGCGGAAGGTCGCGACTGCGCCGATCTGCTCGCGCACCATGGCGACCAGTTCGGAACGGAGACTCTCCGGATCGATGTCGACCCCTTCTTTGAGAACCACATATCCGCTGGGCCGCTGACCCTTGAGTTCGTCCTGTATGCCGATCACCGCGCATTCGGCGACCGCCGGATGTGCCGCGACCACGGCCTCGATACTCCCGGTGGACAGCCGGTGGCCGGCGACATTGATCACGTCGTCGGAACGTCCGAGGACAAACACGTAGCCGTCGGAGTCGATGTATCCCGAGTCGCCGGTGAGGTAGAAACCGGGGAATGCCTTGAGATACGAATCGTTATAGCGCGCTTCGTCATTCCACAGACCGGTGAGAGTTCCCGGCGGAAGCGGGAGTTCGATGACGATGTTGCCTTCGCCGCCTGCCGGAACGACTTTCCCTTCGGCGTCGACCACCTGCACCCGGAATCCCGGCACCGGCACGGTGGGCGACCCGGCCTTGAGTGGCATGGGTTCGAGGCCGCGGAGATTGGCCGCGATCGCCCAGCCGGTCTCGGTCTGCCACCAGTGGTCGACCACCGGGACGGCGAGCACCTTCGTCGACCACTCGTATGTGTCCGGATCGAGTCGTTCGCCGGCGGCGAAGAGTGTCCGAAGCGACGAGACATCGTACTGCGCAATGAGTTTCGCCTCCGGATCCTGCTTCCGGACGGCGCGGATGGCGGTAGGTGCGGTGAACAGCGCCCGCACGCCGTAGTCGTTGATGACCCGCCAGAAAGCGCCCGCGTCCGGCGTGCCCACCGGCTTGCCCTCGTACATCACGGACGTGGCGCCCGCCAGGAGTGGGCCGTAGACGATGTACGAATGGCCCACCACCCAGCCGACGTCGGATGCCGTCCACCACACGTCGCCTGGCGCTATGTCGTAGATGTTGCGCATCGACCACGTCAGTGCCACGGCGTGACCGCCGTTGTCGCGGACGACGCCCTTGGGTTTACCGGTGGTCCCGGAGGTGTACAGGATGTAGAGCGGGTCGGTGGCCGCGACCGGAACAGGTTCTGCGGCAGGCGCTTCGGCAGTCAGCTCATCCCAGTCGAACCAGCCGTCGTGGTCTGCCGCGCTCCCGGCGACCTGCTCGCGATTCTTGACGATCACCGTGCTGGGTGGGTGATCGGACAGTTCGAGTGCTGTGGTCACCATCGGTAAGTACTCCACGGTGCGCCCCGGCTCGAGTCCACCCGAAGCGGTGATGAGCGCAACCGGGCGGGCGTCGTCGATGCGGGTGGCGAGTTCTTTTCCGGCGAACCCGCCGAACACCACCGAGTGCACGGCGCCGATCCGTGCGCACGCAAGCATGGCGATGGCGGCCTCCGGGATCATCGGCATGTAGATGATGACGCGGTCACCGGCGGTGACGCCGCGCTCACGCAGCGCGCCTGCGAATGTGGAGACCTCGGCCAGCAGGTCGGAGTAGGAGAAGGTGCGTGAGACACCGGTCATCGCCGAATCCCAGATCAGGGCCGGCCGATCGCCGTGGCCGGCGTCCACATGCCGATCGAGCGCGTTGAAACTCGTGTTGAGGGTTGCTCCGGGAAACCACTGGTACCGCGTTTCGCTCCGTCGTCCGAGAGCGACGGTTGGCGCGGTGTACCAATCAACAGCTTTGGCCGCATGAAGCCAGAACTCGTCCGGGTCGTCCACACTCTGCGCAAAAGCCTCCGCGTACAGCCCCATCACTCGCCATCCTCTCGCCGATCAGGACGGCCCTGAAGAGCCGGCCCTGCGTCAGGACGCCGCGAGAGCCGTGGAGCGTCGTCGCTGCGCCCGGTTGATCGCCTTGATCAACACGCCCTGGCGAGGTGCGAACAGATAGATGACCGCAAACGCCAGTCCCTGGGCGAGTACCACCATCGCGCCGGGTGCCACGTCCAGGTAGTACGCATAGTAGATCCCCAGGACTGCGCAGGAACAGGCCAAGATCGGTGCGATGATCAGCATCCGGTTGAATCGATCGGTGAGCAGGTAAGCGGACGCACCCGGGATGATCAGCATCGCGACCACAAGAACAACGCCGACGATCTGCAGTGCCACAACACATGTGAGGGCGAGCAGTCCGAGCAGCAGTGCGCCGAGGCGACGAGGGGACAAACCGATCGCATGAGCGTGGGTGGGGTCGAAGGCGAACAGGGTGAGGTCTCGTCGTTTGAGCGTCAGGACCACCACGGCGACCACGGCCAGTCCGAGGATCTGCCACAGGTCCGATTGCGAGACCCCGAGAACGTTGCCGAAAAGGATGTGGTTGAGGTCGGTCTGACTCGGCGTGATCGAGATGAGTACCAGGCCCAGGGCGAACAGTGTGCTGAAGACGATGCCGATCGCGGCGTCTTCCTTGACCCGGCTGGTGTCGCGGACCACGCCGATCAGCAGGACGGCACCGAGGCCGAAGATCAACGCACCCACCGCAAACGGCGCGCCGAAGATGTACGCGAGCACCACACCGGGCAGAACCGCGTGGGACACGGCATCTCCCATCAGCGACCAGCCGATCAGAACGATCCAGCAACTGATCATGGCGCACACCGCAGCCGCGACCGTGGTCGCGAGAAGCATGTTCACCATGAAGTCCTCGGCGAGAGGATCGAGCCACCAGTCGATGATCATGACCGCACCCCCCGTCCCAGCACATCCATACCGAAGGCCAGGGCAAGGCTCTCCGGCCTCAGTACGACGTCGGGCTCGTCGTGCATCAGGACCGTGCGCATCAGCAGTACCGCCTCGTCGCAGAAGGTCTCGAGCGAGCCGAGGTCGTGGGTGGAGATGAGGATCGTCTTTCCCTGTGCGGCCAGGGACCTCAACAGGGCGATGATCGTGGCTTCCGACTTCTTGTCGACGCCTGCGAAGGGTTCGTCGAGCAGCAGGACGTCCGCCTCTTGGGCGATCCCGCGGGCGACGAATGCCCGCTTGCGTTGCCCACCGGACAATCGCCCGATCTGACGGCCGGCCAAGTCGGTCAGCTCGACCTGGGCGAGGGCGTGGTCGACCGCCTCTTTGTCGGCTCGACGTGGCCTGCGGGTGAATCCCTGACGGCCATACCGCCCGGTCATCGCGACTTCGCGGACCGAGATGGGGAATGTCCAGTCGACGTCTTCGGACTGCGGGACGTAGGAGATGAGACCGTTGGCGCGCGCCTCTGCCGGTGTACCTCCGGCGATCTCCACCGATCCGGAGTCGGGTTTCACCAGCCCCATGATGGTCTTGAACAGTGTCGACTTGCCGGATCCGTTCATCCCGATCAGTCCGCAGATGCGCCCCGGCGCAATGTTGATGGAGACGTTGTCGAGGGCGTGCACGTCGCCGTAGAACACGCTGACCCCGTTGATCGCGATGGCGGGGGGCCGTCGTGAGGGGTGCGGCCCGGCTGAGGCTGGGAAGGAAGAGTGGTCATTGGGATCCACCTCGGGTCAGTGCGTTGACGATCGTGTCGGAATCGTGGCGGATGAGGTCGAGATACGTCGGCACCGGGCCATCGGACTCGGACAGCGAGTCGACGTAGAGGACGCCCCCGAAGTCGGCGTCGGTGGCACGTTCGACCTGGCGCATCACCGAATCACTCACGGTGGACTCACAGAACACCGCACGGATGTTGTTCGCGCGGACGAAGTCGATCGTGGACTGCAGTTGCTTCGATGTGCCCTGCTGTTCTGCGTTCACAGGCCATACGTATTTCTCCTGCATACCGGTGTCGCGGGCTAGGTATGAGAAGGCGCCTTCGCAACTGACCAGCGCTCTGCTCTGCGGTGGCAATTTGGCCAATTCGGTGACCATCCGGTCGTGGACCTCCTGCAGCTGCGCCTTGTAGGTGGCGGCGTTCTGGAGGTACTCGGAAGCATGGTCGGGATCGAGTTCGGCGAGTGCCGATGCGATGTTGTCGGCATACGTCTGGACATTCAAGGGAGACATCCAGGCGTGGGGGTTCGCGGTACCGGCTCCGGCGTCATCGCTGATCGGGATGGGTTCGACACCCTTGCTGGCGACCACGTGATCCACATCGAGCCGGTCGACGAACTGCTCGAACCAGGCTTCCAGGTGCAGGCCGTTGTCGATGATGAGGTCCGCTTCCGCTGCCCGTCGCAGGTCGCCCGGTGTCGGTTCGTAGCCGTGGATCTCCGCACCGGCTTTGGTCACCGACTCGACCCGGACATCTGGCCCCGCGATGTTGGCAACGATGTCTTGGAGCACGGTGAAGGTGGTGAGCACCGTGAGCCGGCCATCGTTGCGCTCGCGTTTGCCGACGCACGCACTGAGGGCCAAAACGCTCAGGGCGATGACGAACACCGAGGTCACCCGCACTACCCTGGACCGAGTTCGCATCCTCTCACCTTAGAGTTCGGGTACCCGAACTTTCAACTTCAACCGGTTGGCAGACTCACCCCGCCAGGAAGTCTGCGACCCCTTGGGGCCACTCGCGGAGCTGACCCGGGGTGTCGGCGACGCACAACTGCGCGCCCGGGATCACGGTTGCCAACCGACGTGCGGTGGACAGTGGATGGCCCGGGTCTCCCGACCACGCGAGGACCAGGGTGGGTATACGCAGTGCACGCAGCTCCACGTCCGCCGGCAGATCCGACCGCGCGGCGCCCCGCAGGACCGATGGCAGGAGGGACTCGGGCACAGCGATCGGAGTTCGGGCCTCGGCGAGACCCGACAACACCGCAGGCGGTGGCCCTGCGGAAGCTGCTTCATAGGCGGCCAGCCCACTGCGTTCGATGAGGTCGGCGCCTGCCCGGTAGGCGACAACGTGTGCGGCCCGGACCTGTCCGGCGGTCGGTGGGGTGGTCAACACGAGGTGGTGGAACCGATGGGGTTCGGCGACCGCTGCCCACAGCAGTGTGGCTGTCCCCATGGACGAGCCGATCCCTGCGACCGGCTCGTCGGGGCTCATCGAGTCGAGGAGGCCGAGCAGGTCACGGCCGAGATTCGGCCAGGTGTACTGCTCCGGATCGGCACCGCCCGTCGATCGGCCGTGGCCGCGGGCGTCATACCGGATCAGCCGGTGATCGCGGGTGACCGGCGACCAATCGAACATGCCGACGGTCTCTTGTGCGGTGGCGCTGGACGTCAGCCCATGCGCCCAGATGGCGGTCCGGCCGGGCCTAACGGCGTGGCCCGACTCTGTCCAGGCGAGTTCGGCGTCCCCGACCGCGGTGGTGTGGACGAATGCAGGCAGGCCGCTCACCGGCAGGCCGCCGCTATTTCGACCGGACCTTCTCGCCGAGGGCGTCAACCATCAGTCCCACACCGATGCCCAGCATCCAGACATCCTTGGCAAGCGCAGTGCCCTGCTGGGTGGGGGCCAGAGTGCCTGGTTCCCGCATGCCGGGGGTGTTCAGGTAGAGGCCGAGGAGACCCGCCGAGAAGGCGGTCAGACCCGCGCCGGCAACCGCGGTGGGGACGATGGGGAGCAACAACGCGGCACCGAGTGCGATCTCGCCGGTCGAGACAAACCGGATGAACGCAGGTGGGCTGAGCTTGGTTGCCAGTGGATATGTCCCGGCGGTGAGGCCGTGAAGCTGCGTGGCGGTCTCCTCATCGGCCTGTCGCTTGGCCAGACCCGAACTGAGGATGAATGCGCCGGTGGCGACCCGGGTGGGGATGTGGCGGACTTTGAACTTCATGATGGCTCCTTTCGGCAGCATCCACTGCCTCAGCCGATGGTATTGCCCGACAGCACCTCAGTCAGGGCGAAGCGGAAGACCGGGTGATCGCGAGGTCGACCAAATCCCTTGCTGGCCCGCGCAACCCGCGATTTCGATCCCATACTGCGCGCAACACCCGAGGCATCGCGACGCCGGACACCTCGATGCGGACCAACTTGCCGTCCGCCAGTTCGGGCGCGACGGACAGACTGGAAAGCACGGCAGGTGCGTCGGAACTGAGGACCGCGGCCTTGACGGCAGCTACCGACGTCAGCTCGAGCAACGGATCCGCGGCCTCACCGAGCGCCGCCTCGAAGGTGACCCGCGTGCCCGAGCCGAGCTCACGTTGAACCAGCGGCGTTCGCATCAACTCGGCAGGAGAGATGGCGCGGCCGGCTCGTGCCCAGGGATGATCCGGCCGGGTGATCACCACCAGCTCGTCGTGCGCGACAGCCCGGTGATCCAGACGCGAATCGGTGTGTGGCCCTTCGACAAACCCCACGTCGACGGATCCTGCCAACACATCCCGGATGACATCGGCGGAGTTCATCGGCTGCACCCGTATCCGTGTTTCGGGGTGGAGGCGCCGGAGGGCCAGGGCCCAGGACGGAATCAGATACTCGGCAACCGTCATCGAGGCCGCGACCGTGACCGTGGCGCGCTTGCTGCCCAGCAACGAGTCGATCCCGGCCGAGAACCGTTCCGCCGCGTCGAGCAGACCCGATGCCCACTCCAGCACTGCGACGCCTTCAGGCGTCAGCTCAGTGCCCGACGGCGACCGGCGGAAGAGCACCACACCCAGTTCGCGTTCCACGGCATGGACGCGTGCGCTGATGGCCTGCTGGCTGAGGTTCTGCTCGCGGGCGGCGGCGCTCATACTGCCCTGCCGAGCCACTGACACGACAACGTCGAGGGCGGAGAGGTCGGGGACTCGGGCGGGCAACACCATCTGTCGAGGTTACAAGCCCGACTTGTACCCGGACAACAACAAGTCCTCTACCTGTCTCGACGAGACGAGGTGACCATGAATCCATGACGCCGAACTGGTTCTCTGCAGTGATGGGCACGGGCATCGTGGCCACGTCGGGTGTGGCGTTGCACTCGGCCTGGCCGGCGATGGGAGTTCTCACCACCTCTTTCTGGGTGATCGCGCTGGCCGGCCTTGTGGTCGCGTCGTGCCTGTTCCTCGGAAAGGGGCCCGCCGATCACGCCGCGGATCCCGGTATGGCTCACTTCTACGGCGCCCCAGCCATGGCCTTGCTCACGGTCGGGGCCGGGACGGTTGAACTCGGACCGCAGTTCTTTGGCGACTCGGTCGCAGTGTGGGTCGGCGGTGCGTTGTGGGCGGTGGGTACCGCCGCAGGCGTGTTCACAACCGTGTGGGTTCCATTTCGGACGATCACCGGTACGCAGAGTTCGGCGGACGGTGCCATGCCGAGTTGGTTGATGCCGGTGGTTCCGCCGATGGTGTCGGCAGCCACCGGACCGTTGCTCCTCCCGCACCTGCCGCCCGGCGACATCCGATCAGGACTTCTCGCAACGTGTTACGCGCTGTTCGGGCTGACGTTGATTGTCGGGTTCTTGACGATGACGATGATCTACTCGCGTCTCATCCATCGCGGACTGCCGTCTGTGCAGGTTGCACCGACGGTATGGATCATGCTCGGGATGATCGGCCAATCCATCGCAGCCGCAGTGTTACTCGGGTCGAGTGCCCACCTCGTGTTCGACGGCGAGCAAGCCTCGATCGCAAACGGTCTGCGCATCTTCGGTATCGGCTACGGATTGGTCATGTCGGGGTTTGCAGGGTTCGTATTTGTCCTCGCGGCGCTGATCACCGTGCACAACGTCCGACGGGGACTGACCTTCACGCCCACCTGGTGGAGCTTCACCTTTCCGATCGGAACGTGCGTGACTGGTTCGGCATCACTTGCCGTTGCGGTGGGGTCGACACCCTTGCGCGTCATTGCTGCAGCGTTGTTCGCGCTACTGCTGATCACGTGGGTTGTGGTGGCAGGATGGAGTTCGGTCTACCTGCACAGAACAACCATTCAGCGACAGCACTTTTCACGTCTCGAAGTCGCCAACGCATGTGGCCCTGATCTCGCTCCTGAGCCGGCCCGTGTTGGTAGGGCTGTCGCCTGACCTGTGCCAGTCGGGCAGGCGACAGCCCTTGAACGCGGTTTCACACTATGGAGTTGTCAGGGTGCGTCCGCGGTCCCGGCGATGTGGCGGGTGCGGTGTTGTGCTGGTTTGCGTGAGTCACGCAACCTGAGTCAGGCTGCGAGAGTACGGGTTCGGCGGTTGTAGGCCGGTAGTGGTTGTCGGGTGGGGTCGATATCGGCGGGTGGGATCAGCCAAGGGTGCCCGTCGAGTCCCATGACGATGTCCCAGTCGGTGTGGTGCACGGCCCGATGACACGTCCGGCACAGCAAGCACCCATTGCCCAGGGTCGTCGGCCCTCCGTCAGCCCAGTGCACGATGTGATGACAGTCCGACCAGGTCGCCGGCGCCCCGCACTTGATGCAGCAGGTATCGCGAAGCAATATCGCTTTACGCACAGCTCCGGTGAACAAACGCTTGGGCGGACTCAAATCAATCGGCACCTGCTGCCCGTCCAGGGTGATCGAGGTAATGCTGGCATCACACGCCAACGCCGCTGCGGTTGCTTCGGTGACCGGACCCATCCACCGCAGTGACGCAAGGTCGGGATGATCAGCCGGAACCGTCACCATGACCTCGGTTCTCGGCGCCGAGACGAAACCCTGCCCACCGCCGCCACAATCAAGCAGTTGGTGCAGGGCATCAGCTCGTCGTTGCGTCGTTGCGTCGTTGCGTCGGTGTGCGGGTATCTGCGCTCCCGTCCGGTTCAGGACGCGGCCTGGACCACACGTCCAGCGCGGACATAAATTTTTCTCCGGTCACCGCATCAACATCAAACCTGCCCGACAATCGGCCATCGTCAGTGATCACGTAGTCCACAGTGTTCAAAGAGGCGTCGTTGGCGGCCGGCACCCCACCCTGCTCTCCGGCGACCTCATTACCCATCGCCCGGGCGATCCGGCCGATCTCGGCGGGTGGTGCACCAGAGACCGCATGAGCCAGGAGTTTTCCCTCGACCTCCCACCGGAAGTCGTCACTCACCTCACCGGGGATGCGGCTGCGAACATGGCCGACACCCCGAACTATTGCATCGACGTGCTCGGCGGACAGGAACCCGTCCCTAAAGTATCCGACTGTACGGTCCAACCCCTCCAGGCCGGTGCCGATGCGTAGCCACCGAGCCGCCGCGCCCGGCGCGGCACCGTTGGCCTGCAACACCTTCGACGTGGTCGACCCCAGACGTTTGGCCACAGCCAGGCGGTCGATGACCGCTGCGCCGGCCGCCAACCGCGCCTCCACAGCATTACGCACAGTGATCAGATCTTTCACCACCGCCACCACCCCGGCCGGATCATCCGGAAACTCCACCCCGACGACCTCATCAACCAGATCAACAACAGCCATCACCACACCCCCTCCAAGACAACAACACTGAGACAACAACATTGGGACAGCCGATCACAATGGTGGCGTAGTCACACGTATCTCAGAATCAG